>NZ_CP017450.1:0-4800000 GCF_001753185.1 Klebsiella sp. LTGPAF-6F | reverse complement strand
CTTCGCTGGCGTATCAGCAACTCACTTTTTCAGCCGCCGGTGGGAAGCTGACCGTGCATAATCCGTCGCCTTATAGTGTGTCGCTTTACGATGTCAACGTTAATGGCAAAAAATTAGCAAAACCTCCAATGGTTTTACCATTTCAAACGCTATCGCTCTCTCAGTCTGCGGTAACGAGTAGCAAAGTATCGTGGCGTGCGATCAATGATTTCGGGGGCATCACGGCTGAACATAAATTCAACATTTAGGCTAACTATTCATGCTCCAGGTCAATACGCTGTCAGGTTGTGCGAAATTAACTCAGTTATCTTTGCTTTTTTATTTGTGTTTACGCATTCCGGCCGGGCTGGCTGACGATTATTTTGTACCAGATTTTATTGAGACTCGTGGACATATTCCTCGGGACATAGATATCTCCCGATTTAGCAAAGCCGACGGCCAGGTTCCCGGTGTTTATCATGTCGATATTTATCTCAACGGGAACTACGTCGACTCACGAGACATTACATTTATCGGTAATGAAAATGATTTATCGCCAGTTTTGACGAGAGCCGATCTTACCCAATGGGGCGTAAAGCTGAATGCGCAGCCCGGTTGGATGGCATTGGAAGACACGGCGACAGTTGAAAATATCAGCACGCTCCTGCCCGGCAGTCAGCTTAATTTTCAGTTTAATGGCATGCGGCTTGAACTCTCGATCCCGCAGGAGTATATCCGGCGGGATCCTCAGGGCTCGGTATCGCCGGAGCAGTGGGATGACGGGTTGAATATGCTGTTTGTGAATTACAACTTTTCTGCGGCGAATAACCGTGGCAACGGTGAGTCGCGCAACGACAGCTATTTAAACCTGCGTAGCGGTATTAATGTCGGTCCCTGGCGGCTGCGTAATTATTCAACGTATAACAACAGCAACGGGATGACCCGCTGGAACACCATTGGTACTTCGCTTGAGCGGGATATCAAGGCGTTGAGAAGCCAGTTTAGCGTGGGCGATGGTTATACCCAGTCCGGGGTCTTCGACAGCGTGAATTTTCGCGGCGCGCAGCTCTATTCAGATGACTCAATGCTGCCGGAAAGCGTGCGCGGATTTGCCCCCGTAGTACGTGGTATCGCGCAAAGCAACGCTCAGGTCACTATACGTCAGGGCGGGAATATTATCTGGCAGTCGTATGTTCCACCTGGGCCTTTCGTGATTGACGATCTTTACCCCACCGCCGCCAGCGGCGATCTCGACATCGCGGTACGTGAAGCGGACGGTTCCGTGCATCAGTTTATCCAGCCGTTTTCCGCGGTGCCGGTGATGCAGCGCGAAGGGCAGTTCAAATATGCGCTAGCTGTGGGGAAGTATCGTGCGGCAAGCCTCGGGGACAAGGAGCCGACGTTCCTGCAAAGCACCCTGAGCTATGGCTTGCCGAGGGATACGACGATATACGGCGGAACGTTGGCTTCTCAAGATTACTGGGCCGGCGCATTAGGGATGGGGAAGGGGTTTGGCGATTTTGGCTCGCTCTCTTTTGACTCCACGTTTGCTCGTTCACAGTTGCCTGAGAAAACGCAAGAAGGGGTGTCGCTGCGAGCGCAGTATGCCAAAGATTTCGCGACGACAGGTACGTCTTTGAGTTTGACCGGCTATCGCTACTCCTCATCGGGCTTTCGTGATTTTCAGGAAGCAAACGGCGATGTGAATCCGTTTCGCATCTCAAGTGATGCGGCCCGGCTTGATGACAGCTGGCGCTATCAGCGTAATAAACGCAGTAAGGCCCAGATAACGCTGAATCAGGGGCTTAGTGAATGGGGTAACATGAACCTTTCCGCCTGGCAGCAGTATTACTGGGGGGGCGATAGCGAGCGTAGCGTTAACGTGGGATACAACACCAGCGTAAACAATATTAATTACGGCCTGAACTACAGCTATTCGAAGGGACCATGGCGCAATGACAACGATCGTATCCTCGCGTTTACGATGCAGATCCCGCTTTCGCGTTTCCTGCCGGACAGCTGGATGACCGTTTCCGCTAACAGCAACAAGAGAGGCGATAGCGTTTCGCAGATGGGGTTATCCGGTTCAGCACTGGAAGATAAAAATCTGAGCTGGAACGTGCAGCAGGGCTATAACAGCAAAGATTCTGATGCGATGGGAAGCGCTTCTGCCACCTATAAAGGTCGTCACGGGGAATATCAGCTGGGCTACAGCTATTCCCGCGATAACCGGCAGGTTTCTGCTGGCGCGATGGGCGGGCTGGTGGTACATCCCTACGGCCTCGCCGCGACTCAGCCTCTCGGTGAAACGTTGGCGCTGGTAAAAGCCGATAACGCGGGCGGAGTGAAAGTGGCAAATAATAGTGGTATTTACACCGACAGCAAAGGTTTTGCCGTGGTGCCGTACGTTACGCCGTATCGGCAGAACAGCCTGTCGCTGGATACCGCGACGTTAAATCACAATACCGATGTGCTCGATGACACGCGTACGGTAGTGCCCACGAAAGGCGCTTTGGCGCTGGCGGATTATCCCACCGTCACGGGTTACAAAGTCATGCTGCAACTGAGCGGAAAAGCGATCCCGTTCGGGTCAACTGCCCAAATCAAAAACCGCGATAACGTCACCGAGGGCATTGTTGACGATCGCCAGCGGGTCTGGCTAAACGGCGCGCCGGATAACGGTACCGTGGAGGTTAGCTGGGCGGGTGAAAGCTGTCGCGCGACCTATCAGATAGCCCGACTCTCTGACACCGTGCACCACGTCACCGCACAATGCTATTGAGCCGGAGAGAAATTAGAATGAAACCTGTTTTAGCCACCCTGATTTTTGCTGCGCTGGGGCTGTTTTCCCGTACGGCCTGTGCCTGGGATTGCACCACGACGACGCCTTCAACGACCGTCTCGCCGCAGAATATTACGCTATCGCGCGATCTTCCCGTTGGCGCGGTTATCGGCACGCAGCTCGTGACGCCGACGATCAATGCGTTCAGCTGTTACAACTCCGCTGATGGTGTGATCTCCAATCAGACCTTAGGCGTGATGGCGAACGGCACATTTGATTCGATGGTGAACGGCCGGCGCGTGTATAAAACCAACGTTGCCGGTATTGGCTATGCCATTTCGGGTTCAACGACGAAATGCGCCGGCGGCAGCGCGGCGGTGACCGGGAGCAATACTATTCAGGGCGACGTAAATACCGCTAAGCTCTGCGGGAACAGCAGCGGAATGATCAGCCCGACGTTGAACGGCACCGTGACGGTGACGTTTTATAAAACCGCAACGGAAACCGGATCAGGAACGATAACGGCGCAGACGGTCGCTGCGCTGGTGTTGCTGAATAACTCAGTGCTGTGGCAATACCCCGAGGCTGAAGTCAGTATCAACGCATTCACGGTGACCACTCCGGCCTGTAAGCTGATGACGACATCAGTGCCCGTGGATATGAGAGAGGTGGATAAAAGCGCATTCAGGGGCAAAGGCTCCACGCCCGGGGATGCCTACACCCAGTCGTTCAACCTGCCGTTGACCTGCAACGCCGGCACGCAGGTTAGCGTTAAGATGGAGGGGAGTATTTTTGATGCCAGCAGAGGGGTCATCAATACGACCGGCGGCAATAACGCAGCCACGGGCGTGGGGATTCAGCTGCTTTATAACAATCTGCCAATGACCTTGGGTTCCGATGTCGCCGTTGGAGCTTCCTCTGCAGGCGGTGGGTTCAATGTGCCACTCAAGGCGCGCTATTACCAGACCGGGGATAAGATAACTACCGGTACCGCTAACGGGGTGCTGTCCTTTACCATGACGTATCAATAGCGATAGTGCCGCTTCAGACATCGTTGCGCCCTGTATAGGGGCGTGATTTCATCTTTGGCGTCGTGGCATAAATTCTTTCACCGGTTAATGCTTTTCCTGCCTGGCGTGGGTGAGAGGACGGCTTTCTGTTCCTGTTTATCGTTGTTATCCGCTGCTGAACTCCCTGGTGTTGGCTGCAAAATGCAGACCGGATGTCGTCGCGGGCGTCATCAGCGGCCAGGCTGTGATAAATTTCATTAAGGAATATTATTCCGGGAAGACGGCGAAGCAGATATGACATTATTGGTGACTCCATGACATCGATAGATCTACACTGGATCGCTTCCCGGTGAGCCACTGCTAGCAGCGCTGAAATGGTAGTGTAAAGGGAGGCGAAAAGTATACTTAAATCTTCTGACTTAAATGCCTATGTTTCTCTTGGTTAATATCAATACCTTTTCCGGGTTAACCATCGTTACCCATCATTGAAAATATATTATTTGTGAATTTTATATTAACCTTGTCAGTCATTAATTATAACCATATTAATGCCCTGAGCTGGGCGGCTTACAGCCTGTAAACCATAAAAAAATAATTTTTTTTCACACTTCGCTATTCGCGATTTTTTCAGTGTCAGGAGTGATCTTTATTTCCGCTGCACATTGATTTGCATCAATCAACTCTGTCTATTCAGATATGAATTTAATTCATATTCCTCTGCCAGGTATACACTCAGCCTTTATTGTAAGCAAAAGGTTGTTATTACATACCGGCTTTGTTTGTCTGATGCGTTTTATTTTTACATTTGCCTTAAGATATCTGAGGAAAGTCTTATAATGGACTTTGGGGCCGGCAGGTTGATATTTTTTGGCGCTTTGCTCTACTATATCCTGGTCATCACACGCCGTTATCTTTAACACATTATCCCTCACGGGAAGGGACCGCTATGGCTGATATGTTCCAGAATGAGGTGCCCAGGGCACGCATTTTCAGAAAAGAGTTCGAAAAAATCCTGAAAGACCCGGCGCTGACGCAGGAATTACGCGACGAAATCAGCGCGCTGGCCCCGCAATAAACGGCGTGCGTTATTTAATGGATTAACCGGGAATATGCTGGACGCGCAGGTGGCTGATTCCGTGGCCCGAACGGCGCTGGCAGCCGGCCCCGCGCTGACCGGAGAGGAGATGTACTGATGGCCAATGTTTATACTCTGATTTCAGTCTGTCAGGCCGCTGCTGATGCGCTGGCGGTACAAACGCAACAACGTCTGCTGTTGTGGAACAACTGGCTGCAGCCGCTGTCAGCCGATAAACCCGCGGGGGACGATCCCGGCTACGATGATGATTTCCAGCTGATGCGCGAAGAGGTGAACAAGATCACCGGTGCGGATAGCGATCTGATTTGTAGGTTGGCCGAAAAACTGCTCACCACCGTGACCAAAGATATTCGCGTTGCCTCATATTACGCGTGGGCGCGGCTGCACCGGGATGGCGAAAGCGGTCTTGCGGACGGACTGGAACTGCTGGCCGGGCTGATGCAGGGTTTTGGCGAACAGCTGCACCCGCTGCGGGAGCGCAGCCGAAGGGCCGCATTTGACTGGCTCGCCGGACAGCGGATGCTTGACAGCCTGTCGCTGTACCCCGAGGCCGGCAGTACTGATGCCTTGCGTATCAGCGGCGCATTATTGCTGATGGAGCAGGCGCAGGAGGGGACTGTCCCCGATGCGCTGTGCGGCGTCCTCGAGACCCGTCTGTTGAAATCGGGCGGGCCGGATGCCGTCGTGCCGCAGAACGTCAGCGATGTTTCGCCCTCTCAGACAAACAACTATACGCCGGCGCTGAGCCCTATCACCTCTGGCCAGGAACTGCTGACCCAGGCGCGTATCCTGGCGAAATATCTCGGTGACCAGCCGGAGGGCTGGCTGGCCGCTCACCATCTGATGAAAAGCATCCGCCACGACACGCTATATCAGCTGCCGCCGCTATCAGCAGAAGGCAGAACCCGTATTGAACCGCCGAAGCCGGACCAGCGGGCATTGCTGAAGCGGTTGTATCTCCAGCAGAGCTGGACGGAACTGCTGGAACAGGCTGACGGGATGTTTTCTCGTGGCGCGAATCATCTGTGGCTGGACCTGCAGTGGTATATCCACCAGGCTCTGCTGAAGGCTGGGCGGGAAGCGGAAGCCGCTATTATTCAGAATGACCTGAAAGGGCTGCTGACCCGGCTGACGGGGCTGGAAGGACTGGCATTTAACGACGGCACGCCGTTTGCCGATGAGGTCACGCTGAACTGGATACAACAGCAGGTGCTGGAGAACGCCGCAGGCTGGCGGGATGATACTGCCGCCAGCGCCGCTACCGCATCCGGCGATGACGATATTCTGCTGCTGGAGCCGGAGGCCCTCGCGGTTGCCGACAGCGACGGCCCGGAGGCGGCGCTGGCCTGGCTGCAGAACCGCCCGGGTATCACCAGCGTGCGCAGCCGCTGGCTGCTGCGCCTGCTGATGGCGCGTATTGCCGAGCAGACTGGCAAAAATGAGCTGGCGCAACACCTGCTGGCGGAACTGGGCGCGGATGCTGCCGGAATTCCGCTGGCACAATGGGAGACAGGTCTGCTGTTCGAAGTCAAAGCCCGCCACCTCAGGCTGCTACGCATGAAGGCCGGGCGCAGTGAAACCGACAAAAACCGCCTGCAGTCTGCTATGGATCGCCTGCTTGCCGAGCTGATTGCCATCGATCCCGCCCGTGCCGCAGTGCTGTGCGCTTAATCTGTTTACGAAAAATAAGGTGGCGGGAGAGGCGATGAAAAAAAGAGAATGCCGCTCAGCGCATATCTCACAACGTATTAAAAGTTAACGGGGGCGATAACGTGTCGGCCAGAGAACGTTTTTTTAAGAAAGTGCAGCAGAACTCCGAGAGCACACCGCCCGGCAATAAAACCGCTGAGGCAGAAATTCAGGCATTCCGCCGCCGGATGGATGCGCTGGTGCAGCAAATCAGCCAGTGGTTTGCGGGTTCCGGCATTGAGGTCATTCTATCAACAAAGCATATTCATGATCTGAGCACGATCGGCTATAGCCTGAACAGCGGTATATGCCGTTATGACATCACCACAATCCGGCTCCAGAACGGCGATCGTCACGTCAGCATCGTACCTGAACAGCTCTGTCGAGGTGCGGAAACGGGCTGCATGACAATGCGGGTTAATGCCCCCGGAATCACTCAGCTGTTTTACCTGAGCATGGCGCCGGAAACGGGCTGGTTTATCCGCCGCGAACAGCAGAGCGAAAAAGAGAATGTCATCATGACGGAAGAGCTCTTTTTCCATGCCGTTGATTGCCTTGCCTGAATAGTCGCAGCGGTTTCTCATATTGTGCAGGCAACCGTTGCCTGACCCATTACAGATATTCAGGCTGTCTGCTCTGAAGGCTTCATGCTTGTGCTTTTAGCCGCAATGAGCTTCTTAATGAGTTTTGCCATTTTAGGACCCGCGTTTTTTGGCTCTTTTCTCCTGGAGCCCAAAAAGGTACCACAAGGCTGCGGTTCTCAGTCATTCCCGCCAGACCGATACAGACACAAAAAAGCCCGCAGGGCTTGCGCCATGCGGGCTCTCAGGACTTCATCGGATGACTCTGGTAATCACCGATGGAGAATTTTGGTGGAGCTGGCGGGAGTTGAACCCGCGCCCGAAACTTTATAACCTCATGATAAACAATGATAAAAAAATTTAGCGTTTTGCTGCGGATCCTTTACGGCTCCTTTGAGGTTCCACCGCTGACCAGCTTGGGTCGTTTTTCAGTGTTGCCGTCATACTCCTTCAGATAGCGTCCATAATGCCTGAACAACATTTCTGGCCCTTTATGTCCCATCTGTGATGCCAGCCAGAACAGGTTAGCGCCTCGACTTATATGTCGGGTCGCGAACGTATGCCTGGTCTGGTATGGATTGCGGTACCTGATCCCAGCTTTACGTAAAGTTGGCACCCAGGCTTTCTTTCTTATCGCATCGGCACCCGCCCATGGTTTTTCTGTCTTAGGATCCTCAAAGATCGTTGCATCTTTCATAAAGGTGAAAGGCTTCTGAGAAGTCAGGGCATACAAGGCTTCTTCGGTTAACTCAACTTTACGTGTTCCAGCTTTAGTTTTCGTGCCCTTAATTATCCCCACTACGCTGGCATTTTGCACATGCGCTGTTTTGCCGATAAAGTCGATATCACGCCAACGGAGGGCGCAGAGTTCAGAACTACGTAGCCCGGTTTCAATTGCAAAGCGGAATATGTTTTCCCACTGCTTGTTACCTGCGGCATGCAAAAGCGCTTCAACCTCGGCCGGCGAAAGCGGATCAACAATATAATCACTTTCATCCTCGGTTTTACTGCTCTGGTAGCGCGAGGCTGTCACCAGTGAAACAGGGTTAATCTGCAATACACCATCAGTCACAGCTTCATCCAGTGCTGAGCGTAGGAATGAAAGTTGGTTCCTAATCGTCTTTAATGTCGTTTTCTGACTCTGGATCCATGTTTTTAAAGCAGCAGGTGTTAATTCGCTGGCAGGAAAAACGTGAAGTGATGCCAGAGCATTTAAACATTTCTTATATCCGCCGATTGTTGAGGGGGATAATTTTCTTGTTTCACAAATTACAAGATATTCATCGAGATAATTTTTTACCGTTTTTCCTGTTGAAGCATTACCAAATATTTTAAGTCGTGACGAACGGGGAAAGTGTTCACCATAATTGAATGTACCCCGCTCAATTTTATTGTGAATTTCGCCGAGTGTTCGCTCGGCGTATTTAATGTTTTTGCTATTAACTTCAAGGTTTGATAAAGGTTCCCGGCATTTCACCCCCTTATAGGTAAAGGTAATATTGATAGTTTCCCCAGTACTATGTTTCCTGATCGTTACGCCGCGCGGGAGTTTAGGCGATTTTGTCGAGCCCATTTTGCAACCTCACTAAGATCTATCCATCTTTCCTTAACGCCTTCGACCTTTAGCACCTGTACCCCTTCACGCCATACGCCGCGCTGGATGCGCTTATTTATGGCATCAGGGGTTTCGCCTGTCTCTTTGCAATAAGTTGAGATGGGAACACAATCGAGGCTCAGCATAGATTTCTCCATTGCCCGGCTGCACCCGGGCGATAAGGGTTGTTATTCGTCGCTTGTAGGCAATAGTTTCTGCCAGATTGCCGATACATATTTTGCTTGGTGGCGGGCATCGGCCAATGCGTTGTGGGCTACACCATCAAATGGCATATTGCTTTTGGGGTCAAAACCAAGTTGTGTACCGAGCAACACCATGGTGCGCACGTCGCTGTCGTTCCAGAATAACCACGGGCAGGTTTGGCCGGCGCGGTCGTAGGCTGAGCGTAAAATCACATTGTCGAAGTTGGAACCATTACCCCAGACTTTCATATAACGTGGGTTGTCAGAGTGGCGGCTGATAAATGAACTCAACTCGGAGAGAGCAAATGTAATGCTTCTGGTATCGTCGGTACAAATAGCTGCTCGGGCCTCTGATGATTGTTTGAGCCACCACAGGATAGTGTCACCGTCAGGTGTCGCACCCTGATCCATAGCGCTGGCGAGGTTAACGGCCACATAGAACTCTGCGCCCAACTCACTGCTTTGCGGGTCGAAGAATACAGCGCCGATCGCGACAATTGGCGCAGTAGGCTTGTTACCCATTGTTTCGAGGTCGATCATTAAATGGTTCACGTTAGTTATTCTCCTGCGGTGCGGCTGCAAAATACTCGACACCTTTAATCCAAATTTCTTTTATAGTCGTCCAACTGACTGGCACTTTTATTTCAATTCTGCCGCTGCCGTCGCATGTTTCGCACTCATCATCACCAAAACACTCCGGGCAGTTTACAAACTGTGTTTCTGAAAATTCACCAGATAGCACACCCTTTGCGCCGTTCTCAGCGGTTAGCCTCATCGGCACCATCACGTAACCACCCGGAATTACCGGAGAGTTGCCGCAGCGCGACTCGGTATTTTTTTTAAAGGAATCCAGTGCTGGCGCGGTCTGGATGCCGCAGCGCGACTCGGCATTTTCGGCACCCTGCAGCATGGCGGCGCGGCGGTTTACTACCTCGATTAACGCCTCTTCGGCATCACCCAGGCAATCAGCAATACCGCGGCGATCGCCGTCGAAGTCATTCATGTCGAGGCGTATACGAGCAACCTTCTGCAATGCGTCCAGCACATCATCCGGCACTAACGGCTGCTGCGCGTGGCGATAGAGCGGCGCTATGTTTCGCTCTAAGTCGGTAATGACGCTCCATATTGGGACTGACTCGACGCCTTGTTTCGCCATATCACGATAACTGTCGGCATACGCCAGCACAGGATTGCGATCCGGCTCGCTGCCCGCTACCGGCTGCGCTGGCGGCATATCTGGACCTTTGCGAATGGCTTTTGCCAGCTCGATAGGGTCATCGTAAAGCCAGTCTCCGGTCTGAGGGTGATTTGACTCCGCCAGTCTGGCTGACCACTCAAGACCATCTCTATGTCCCTGTAGGTAGTCGAGTGGCAAATACTCAGGCTCGCTGTCCATTGCGGCCAGCGCCATGCGGGCTACTCGCTTGAGAATCTCTACATCGGCGAGCCCCAATGTGTAGCCGGCTTTTAAATCAAAGACAGCCTGAACATTCTCTTCTCTGGTTAATTTGCTGGTCATTTCTTTGCTCTCCTGCGGCGCTTAGCGTTGCGACGCTCTGCCGCTTTTCCCGTATGCCGATTGGGGTCTGGGTAACGTTGCGGTTCAAGCTCTTTAATAGGGAGGGCCTCAGCAGGTTGGTAAGCTGCTATCGAGCCAAGAGCGATCGCGATTGATATTGATGATTTACGCATCACTCAGCCTCCCACTTGATGCCAGCGGCGGTGAGCGCCTCTTTGCACTTCTCGATAGCCTCATATGCTGATAGCGGGTCATCGAAATCAGTTTGATGCGGCAGCTTCACAGTGACAGTGCTGGATTCCAGGCCTTCAGCAGGCTTAGTGCTCCAGCCGTGCCACCACATGAAGGCGCAATATGCCGCTACGTCTCGCGGATCACCTTTTTCGATGTGTTCCCAAAGTGATTGCAGGCAGTCGTCATACCAGTCATCTTTCATCCAATCGGTTGAGCGGCCATACTTCTGCTCGGCCTTATACAACTTATCAGCCAGCGCACTTGCGAACCGCAAAACCAAATCGGTTGTTTCAGGGTTCACGCCCTCCGGCACTACCACCGGAACTGGCTGCGCGTGGCGATAGAGTGGCGTTATCTCGACCTTAATCCCATAGCCATTTCGGATGTTCTCTACACTTTGAGGGTTGGTTTCAACATAAGTCACCCCGGTTTCTGGCGTGTGGATTTGCCACGCCACCGGCTCGCTGTCCATTGCGGCTTTGCGGCGTTCCTGTAGCTCGCGCAATGGCTTTATCGCATCTGACATCAGGTAAGCAGAATTAGTCCCGTTAAGGCGGTAAGCGGTCTGCTGCAACTCGATGATTAACGTTTGCAGCTCTTCTTCTGTTAACTGGTTATTGGTCATTGGTTAGCTCCTTCAAACATCATGCCGCCATCGCAATCAGGGCACTTCCCCGAATCCACATCGTTATCGTCATAAAGGCGACCATATAAACAGTTACCTGTGCGGCACTTCAGCGCCTTCGTCTTTTCGGTGGCACGAATTACACTCCCAAGCCTCTCCAGATACCCCCTTTTAATCAGTGATTCAGCCATAGCTCCAACCTTTACTGGCAGTATCTTATCGCCATCCCAGACACCATCCTTGCGGCCTGGCCAAAGATGAATTTCCCAGTCATAAATGACAGCCGGTTTGATATATTCGCGTTCGCGCTTGTTAAGTGGCTTATCCATCTACTCAGCCTCCCACTTGATGCCAGCGGCGCGACGAATAACCATCCTGAGAGCATATTTAACTCTGTCGGTCAATGCATCATATTCATTGCGCCCATCCCATCGGACAGCTCTGCCGTCCCACTTGAATTTCTCAGATAAATACGCGGCTACAGGAGCCATAATGTCGTGCTCTGCATCATCTGGCAGCTTCACGGTGCGGGACTCCATCTCTGCCAGCCGGCGCTCAGCCAATTCCGCGCGAGCATCAAGCGTCACGTTAGCGGCACAGAGTTTTTGCTCTGCTTCTTCCAGCTCGGCTATGCGCTTCTTAGCTTCCAGCAAATCCGAAACACCCTGTTTAGTGGTGAACATAAGTTGAATAGCCAACGCCTTCCAGGTGACAGGCTGAAGCCGCCCACAACCATTTGGGCATGGCTCCGGTTCACTGTTACCAGTGGTAATTGTGTCTGCGGTAACACTGATGATGTTCTTCGTCTCAACGAACGAGCACTCACTGCAGCGCAATATGCCGGGAGCAATGCCAGAAGACTCCGACTCGGCGTTGCGCTTTTCAGCCGCATCCAGGTCTTCCCCTAATTTCTGTGCCATCTGGAACCAGTTAGCGCGCTGCTCTTCCTTAAACTGCAGCGCCTCTACCAAAGCAAGAACATTATCGGGACATACCGTAAGCTGATATTCATTGAGCGCAGAGATCCGAGTATCAAACGGCATTACTGGCGCTTCCCCTGCATGTTTTGCTTTTTCCGCCGCCGCTTTCATCTCCTGGGTAAGTCTGGTGATATCAGTCATGGCTGGTTTCCTCGAATAACACTTCCCCCTCAATTCCACCGACCTGATAAACGATCGAACAATCTTCCCGATATTCCATCGGTGCAGCGCTCCAGCCTTCCCCTTTGGGATCGTCATCGTCACCAACTTGAACAAAACCGCCAGTAACAATGCGGGCCGGGTACATTTCGCCCTCAGTCCAGTATCCCTCGGTGTCTTTGATGCATTTTATTTTCATATCGCAGCTCCTTTCGCGAAGATTACCCAGTGCGTTTTGTCCGCTTTCCCCGTGCGTTGCCAGATAGCTGGTTTCTCATTTGTCAGCGCCAGAATCTGGCTAACCGGTATCTGGGTTTCGTTCCATTTGAAAATAAGCACGCCTTGTGGCCGCAGTACGCGAAATGCCTCTTTGAAACCTTCGCGCAGGTCATCGCGCCAGGTGTCTTTGCTAAGACGACCGTATTTCTTACCCATCCAGGCGTTTTCGCCCACTCGTTCAAGATGTGGCGGGTCAAATACGACAATGGGGAAAGAGGCGTCAGCGAACGGCAGTGCGCGGAAATCGGCGATAATGTCCGGGGTGATAACCAGGCTACGACCGTCGCACAGAGTGTGCTGTTCGGCGCGAATATCGGCGAAAACTGCGCGCGAGTCCTGTTTGTCGAACCAGAACATACGGGAGCCACAGCACATGTCGAGAATGGTTTGCTCGGTCATTTTTTTATTACTCCGCATAACTTTTCTATTTCCGCCGACAGCGCTGTGTTCTGGTCCATTGCCTCTGTAAGAGCGACAAAGGTAACATCCAGCCTTGACGCTATGTCTTTCATCAATTGGGCCGCTGCTGGTGGTAGTTCAGGTGCCGCCGTGTATGCTGCAGCAACCAATTCTTTCACTTTCACATGTGCCATCAGCGCCGCTCCATCAGTTGGTTGAAGCGGTTCATGAACATGCCGTAAGACTGACCAGGGCGGACGGGATTAATTACAAATTGGTCGGTGGGAATAATGCCGTCGAGCATCGGCCAGTGGGTGCCGTCGTCGATCTCAAAGTCGCGACGTTCGCTGGCCAGCATCACAAGGTCGGCATACTTCACGGTCGGGTGCTGCTCAAATGGCAGGCCAAATTTTTGACGGATAGCAGCATCAACCCGATCCTCAATGGTGCGGTAGTCCGGGAGCAGGTGTTTAAGCGGTGCTGGAATATCCTGTAAATAAGCCTCTGCGGCATCGTGCAGCAGTGCTTCAAGTGCAAACTCCTGTGGTACCAGGTGACTGGTTAACACGCTGTGCTGACCGACGCTGTAGAACTCCGGAAGATGGCCAGCAAAGCGGCAAATATTCGAGAGCGCGTTAGCGATATCTTCGATCTCAATGGCATCCAGCTGGATATCGAGATAGTTAAAGTGCTTGCCTGTGAACGTTTGAATAAAGCTCATCGTATTTCTCCATTTAGTTGCGATCTGCACAGCGCTGATTTTTGGGTGTAGGAATCCCTCGCCAGGTGGCGATTAATTTCAGGATTACGCTTTAATAAATCCCCGCGGCGCCGGGGATTTAATGGAGTGCAATCAGGCTTTGAAGTTGCCGATAAAGGTTTCCACAGGCTTACCGTCGAACTTACCAGTCAGCAGGTCGCGGAACTCATTGGCGATCGCTTCTTCCTGGGCTTCCAGTTGGACAATACGCAGAACGAACACCGGGTCGCTACTTTTCAGCAGACTGTTGCGCAGACTGAAACGACGTTCGCCCAGGCCTTCATAGGGTACACACTTAAACTCAAACGCTACCGGCATAACCTCTTTACTGCTGGCTTCAATACTTTGCATCAGCGATTTCTTACCGCTAAAGTCACTATCTTCATGGTCGGCTTGAGTTGCCTGTTGGATAGTGACGCGGCGGACAGCTTGCGCAGCTTGGGCGATCGTCATCGTGTTGCCGCCAGCATCAAAGGCCAGCAGATAATCGCTCCAGTCTTCGAGCCACTCAGCGATTTGCTTCTGATTCAGGTGATCGCCGTTGATCGCCAGTAACGCGCGGAAGGGCGCTGTTTTCTTTAGCTTGATCGAGGCGACGTTATCAGCATGACCTGGCTTGTCCAGCGTGCCGATATTGAAGATAGAACGGGCCAGCATGTTATCGGCATCAATAAAGCAACGTGCTTTTTCTTCTTCCTGGGCATAAGCGACAGAATAGCGAACGAAATCATCAATGCTAGTCGTGTCCATGGCACCGCGGAAACGGAAACGCTCAAGAGCAAAACGCTCCAGGCTTTCAATGCTGGTATTCTGCGGTAGCAGGGCGGTCGGACAGGCCAGGCCGGGGATATCGTTCAGGTGATAACCGGAAAGCACCAGATCTTTAACCTGCTGAAAAGTACCGCTGTCTAACTGAGACATAAAAATTCCTTATTAACTGATTAGCGAAGTGGTATCAGTGAATTTGTACGTGCGGTTCACTGAGCCGCTTTAAGCTTTCCGTCCACCGCGCCGGTGATACCGAAGAGTTGCCCCTGATCCTCCTGCAGGATTGTGAGCTTGCCACCTTTGTTAACCCACATTGGTGTTTCGGTGGTGTCCTCCTCCGACGCTTTGCCGCGGGGAGTTGGGGTGCTGTAGTTCAGCTTGTGCTTAATCTTGACGCGCTTCTCTTCAACAGAGTTGCCCATACGCTCAAAATCAAAGGTGAGGACAACCTTGCCTTTGTTGCCGTTGTTCAGAACGCCGAGCGCGGTGGTATTAAGAGCCGCCGCAATCTTGTTCATGAATACGCCGGCGTCCAGTTCACCCAGGAAATCGGGCACTACTGTCATGCGATCATTACTCATGGTTTTACCCTCTCGAAAGGCGGCTGCCACCGCCGGGAATTTCTCCGTACACAACACAGAAGAGCACCTGCGGTTAGGACGCCGCCCGGGTGGATTGGGTAATGAGCCCGTCGCCCGGTGATGCTCTTTTGTATTGTGTAAAAAGGGCGGTTATCCATCAGAACGTTATCCTCTTCCTCCTTTGGATAGTGGAAAACTGGATAACCGCCAAGACTACACACAGCACAGTTAACTAGGTTGTGGCGGTGGTGCCTCCACCTGCCGGATTAAGCCATAACCGGCGACGTACACTGCCCGGAAACGCATTCCATGAACGGGTTGGCTCGCCACGTGCGCATAGCCGCAATTACCACAACGAAGAGAGCACTGCCGGTGTCCGAATCGAACGGACCTTTTCCCTGCCCATCACCAGATATAGAACTATCCTGGCGTCTGGAATCGAACCAGACTCTGTGCCTTGCTCGTCAATGCCCTCATCGTTGTGCGCTGTGGTGACGGGATTTGAACCCGCATAACGTCCGGCCGGCCGCATGAGATAACCTGTGTTGCGAACATTGGTTAGTGCTCAACTCCCCACATAAGGGGCGCTCTATCCATTTGAGCTACACCACAACGGAAAGAGCACTCCGATCTTCTACCAACGCCCCGTCGTAGCTTTTCGGCGCATCCACATGGCGCTTGGGTTGCAGCCTCGTGTGGCGGGAGTGCTCTTACCTGTTGTGCCCGGACTCTTCCCGGGGGTCACACCTTTTCGCCGCGCTGGTGGGGCGCACGTCGTGCCTGAAACACTTAGCTTGCACATTCCGGTTGTTCTGAGAGCGCATGGATCAAGGGAACTCTCAGGTCGCTAACGCTGCATGTGCCATACAACGGTCGTGAATATTGCCGTTCACAACTGGAAGCGCACTCCTTCAGTTACAAACCAGTCCCCACGACGGATGAAGATGGAATGCGCTTTCAGTTGTGTTGTGGTGGCCGGTACTGATCTCCGGCATTCGGTTTGGTTGTGCCAATATCCCGCGCGGATTAAATGTCCGTTGCACATCAGCCTGTGCATTCACCACGGTGATTACGATTCATCTACCCCGGTCCGGCGGCGCCACCTCGCCGGGGCAGATGCAAAGGACCGTTACGCGATCATTCGGCTTGTTGGTCTGGCCGGAAGTATCAAGTCCCGACATCGCGGATTCTGCTTCTCCGCCCCGATTTCACCCCCGCTATTGTTTAGCGCGCAAACCGAGAAAATCGCCTTCAACGCTGTCGGCTTTCGCCATGTTCGATCAGGAATCTTCGGGCGGGGCGCCGGCGACCAACCGGCACAACCCCTACAGTATTAATCCAGGGCTACTGGACCCCCGACGCCGTGGGCTAAACGGCTGCTGTATGTCGGGTGAGTTTCTGTTGCTGGTGGTCAATCCAGCTCCGTAACCCCTCCCGAAGACACCTGAGGTAATTAAATTGCCTTAGCCGGCAGGCCGAGGACGCTACGCATTTCTTTTTGAGTGCGAATGGCTATGGCGATCGTTAGGTCAATATCTCCGCGGTAAGCTGTGCCATCTTCACAAATAATAAGAGTGATTGATTTTTGGCCTTTCTTGCTTACCTCGAAGCGATGCGCTTTACGGACTACATGACAGCCGTTTGCTAATGCGTCCTTTATAAGGTTTTCAATGCCTTTGCTCGCCATGTTCTGTTCCTATTTGGTTTATCTGTTAGCGAATCATCCCGGTCTTCATATGCCCCGGGCGGCTACTTCGTGGGCGTCCTGCCTGTTCACTGTTTCTTTTAGGTACATTATGTACCGTTGAGGTACATTGTCAAGTGTAAAAAAACCCGCCGAAGCAGGTTTAATAGTCTTTGTTATGTTTTCGTTCGGTATCGTCTTGGTTTACCGGAAAAAATTACGGTACCAATGATAGAGCAATTACCATTGATTTTGATGTAAGGTTCTGGCCAGTTTGAGTTAAGTGCTTTTAGATAGCGTTGTCCTGCATCTTCAATCAACCGTTTAAATGTAGTCTCACCAGAATCGTGCATTAAGGCGATCACATCATCTCCATGCACTGCTGGAACTTCGGGATCAACAAAAATCATATCACCGGGCCTATATTCGTCGATCATTGAGTCGCCAATAACACGAAGAATATAAGTCATCGGCCCACAAGGAACAGGGCATGGATAGTTTTCAGTGCTATTCAAATCAACCTCAGCATAGCCAACTTCGGTCCATGCTCCTGCTTGTACCCAGGATATAACCGGAACCATGGTGATATTTCTATATGTATCAGAGACATCGGGCGTTTTAGCAACATTAGTGGTTTGATGTTCCTGATCTAACCACCCAGTAGGTAAGTCAAAACACTTTTCAATGTGCCTTGCCATTGCATCGCCGATGTTTTTAGTGGCGCCATCTCCCATGAACCGGCTGGTTTGAGTCGGCTCGCGATCAATCATATTGGCGAAGTAAATATTACCGCCAACACCATCACGCAATTTTCTGGCGTTTAACCGCCTGATTTCCTGGATTGTTTTCATATTGAAATTAAACCGTGTGTACCTCCTAGGTACAAGTACCTTGAAGGTTCATTTCTTTCGTGTAATATGTACACAGGAGGTACATATATGAAAGAGTTCTGGGATTCATTAACTAAAGAGCAACAAAGCAATTTAGCTGCAAACGTTGGCTCTACACCCGGTTATCTGCGTTTAGTTTTTAACGGCTACAAAAAAGCCGGATTTGATCTGGCAAAAAAACTGGAAAAAAGCACATCCGGTGCGATCACGAAGTTTGATCTCCGACCAGATATCTATTCCAAACAATAACATTTGGTTTTAGCAGCGTTAACCACAGACGTAGGGGGTAAGCAGTGGGGGACAAGCTTAAGAATATGTTTCAAGTGCTGGAAAATCTTGCACCCGGTTCGGTAAAGCATAGTCATGATGGCCGAACGGTTACCCTGATTGGCTGGCATTTAGAAGAGTTTAATCAGCCCTGTGATGATCAGTACGAATCCAATCAAATCAAAGATATTCCCAATAAGACAGGCGTTCCGTGGATGCCCAGATATCTTGCCAGTCGGACGGTTAAAGGGATCCAAGGTCAACACCTCCTGATAAGGGTGATTCATCCATTCGCCAAGACCCCAAAAGAAAAGTCCAGAGGATATGAAGCCTGTGACTGCTGTGGGGTACGCGGGAAGGAGTCCGGCACCGTTGAGAAGAAAAATAAAAGCGCCTATCAGGATCATAACTTTGTAC
Organism: Klebsiella sp. LTGPAF-6F; assembly: GCF_001753185.1. Classification (NCBI taxonomy): domain Bacteria; kingdom Pseudomonadati; phylum Pseudomonadota; class Gammaproteobacteria; order Enterobacterales; family Enterobacteriaceae; genus Klebsiella; species Klebsiella sp. LTGPAF-6F. The sequence continues at coordinate 4,781,504 of NZ_CP017450.1, read as the reverse complement.
CAGTAATCCAGGGAAAGTTTGGCGAGCGGGTTCTGCATTTTTTATCCCGTTTTTTTCGATAGGTCATTGATTTAGAAATCATACACCAACAGAGGTATAGAGCAATGATTGAACAACACTGGAAAGTCGAAAAGCAGCCAGCATGGCTGGTGGCGGCGATCCGTAAAACAATAGCCGCGTTACCTGGTGGCTATATCGAAGCCGCTGAGATTCTGGATACCACCCAGGACGCGATCTTTAACCGACTGCGTGCTGGTGGAGATCAGATATTCCCTATGGGCTGGGCAATGGTCTTGCAGAAGGCCGCAGGTGTTAGCTACATCGCCGATGTTTTTTCGCGTGAAACCGACAACGGAATCCATGTATCTGGCGCTGCTCATGAAGACGAGAACGAAGAGATTGGTTTGAAGCTGGCGGAGCTGGTGGGTCAGCTTGGCGAGTTGGTCAGCGCCTATCGGGAATATATCGATGATGGGGTGGTTACACATGGCGAGTGGCAAAGCCTGAATGATATCGCCTACCAGTTCCGGGTCACGTTGATGACGTTTCTCAACCTGATTTCTCGTGTTTATTGTCTGCCAGAAAAGAGTGACGCCCGCGAGTGTGCAGCTCCGGGCGTCGTGGCGAATAAATCTTTGTGTATGGAGAAATAATCCGCATGAGCAATTTAATCGTAAATCTTCAATTACCGCAACTACGGATGTACCCGATCCCGGGCGTTTCGTCGTTTCGGTATGAGCGCATGGTATGCGGTAAATGGGTCGAGTGTAACCACAGTCGGGCACGCGGAGTTGTGGGGGTCTTTAACCGGAGGGCTAAAGCGCTATGCGAGAAGTTAACCGGAAGTTCAAAGACCACTATGGCAATCCAGTCAGAGTTATCCGCTGGGAGCCTGAGACACGTCGCGTCATCTACCTGCGGGAAGGCTATTCCCACGAGTGCTTTAGCCCACTCGATCAGTTTCAACGCAAGTTCAGGGAAGTAGAGGGCAGCCATGAGCAGTAAATTACACGGCCTCGTATGGGAAGCATGCGCTTTCAAAGGGCTGATAATCTCTGAAATAGCGGTCATGGCTCGCCTGGCAGACTTCAGTAATGACGAAGGGGTGTCATGGCCAGCGGTTACCACTATTCAGCGACAGATCGGCGCCAAGAGCGAGAATACTGTCCGCAGCGCTATCAAAAAGCTTCAGGCTAAAGGCTGGCTGAAGAAGCAGGAACGGCGCGTGGGCGGAAAGAATAATTCGAACGTTTATAAACTCAATGTTGACATGCTGGAACGTGCAGCAGCTGAAGCAAAAATTTTCTACGCAACGCCACGTGAACAATCAAAATTTGATGCCTCAGAATTTGAGGGTTCAAAATTTGAGGGGTCAAATTCTGATGCCTCAAATAATGGGTCTGTACCCCCTCAAATATTGCGGGAGGACCCTCAATGGTTGAAGGCGATCCGTCATTAGATCCGTCATTAGATCCGTCATCTAAAAAACCTTCTTGTCGGGCTCCTGCGGAACCCGACGATAAGCCGGATCCTGAAGTTGTTATTACCGATAACGCGATCGAAGTTCTGGCACACCTGAATCTGGTCAGCGGTTCCCGTTACCAGAAATCTAAGACCTCGCTGGAGAACATTCGCGCCCGCCTCCGCGAAGGTCATACCGTTAGCGACTTGAAACTGGTAATTGACGTCAAGCATGAGCACTGGCATGGCAACGACGAGCAATACCAGTACATGCGACCCGAGACACTTTTCGGCCCTAAAAAATTCGAGGGATATCTGCAAAGCGCTATCCGTTGGAATGCTAAAGGCCGCCCGCCAAGGGAGTCGTGGGACAAAACCAGACCGCGGGATGTTAATTCAATTAGTCCAGTACAAACCACGATTCCACGGGGGTTCCGGGGATGAACATAGCCAAGTCGATCTTTGAATTTATTGAGAAGAATCCAGGCAAAATGCTGCGCGATATCACTGCGGCATTTCCTGAAACCAAACCGGTAACAGTGAAGAGCGCTGTTCATCGCCTTTACTACGACGGGGAACTTGCCAGCGTTGAAGTTACTGGTGGGTTTATCTACTTCGTAGCGGGATCCATCGATATTGAAGAGTACCTGCCTGGTGGGCTTTCGGGGGAGATTCTTGCCCTTGAAGCGACAGCCAAAAAGCTGGAAGAGAAACGCTATTACCGCCGTGCGGCGACGGTATGGCAGCAACTTTGTGACAGCAACTGTACGGCTAAAGCAAGAGAGCGATACCTGCGTCTTAAGAATGCTTCTGTTCGAAACGCCAGAAACATGAATGATTCCGCCGGGTCATGCTATCTGGCCGGAAACTACTGCGGAGGTGACCTGTGCTCCGATTGAAGAAGATTTTGATAAGTCTCCGGCGCCTTGTGCGTTTGCATCACTGGCGTTACTGGTGGCAGCACGACGTTATTTTTCGCAGAAAATATGCACTCCTCAGAAATGACCTTTTCAGCTTTGATCGCCGTTACTGGTTACTGAGAGCACTTGTTGATGCTGATCAGCGCAGGGGAAAACTATGAGTCAGGAAGTACAAGAAGCTATGACCGCAGAAGAGCAAACTTTAACAAAAACCGTCAGCCCTTATTGCCTGACACTTGAGGAACAGCGCCAGCGTAGTGCGCATTATTTAAAAGAAGTCGGGGATCAATGGCGTACCCCTGATCTGCTGTTCTGGGGCGTTAACGCTATGTTTGGCCCGCTTGTACTGGACCTGTTTGCAGACGACAGCAATGCAAAATGCCCCGCATGGTATACCGCTGAAGATAACGCATTAACACAGGACTGGTCCGCTCGCCTTGAAGAACTTGGTGGCGCAGGATTTGGTAATCCACCGTATAGCCGTTCTCAGTACCACGAAAAACAGGCAGTCACCGGCATGACTCACATCATGAGTTATGCATCTGAGCAGCGAGAAAAGGGTGGGCGCTATGTTTTCCTGCTGAAGTCAGCGACAAGTGAGACATGGTGGCCAGAAGATGCCGATCATGTCTGTTTTATCCGTGGTCGTATTGGTTTCGATCTCCCGACCTGGTTTATGCCCGCGGATGATAAACAGAAACCCACCAGCGCCTTCTTTGCTGGCGCAATCGTGATATTTGATAAGACATGGTGTGGGGAGCGCTTTAGCTATATCGATCGTATAGAGCTTGAGGCGAAAGGGCGCGCAAGTATGGCTTTGGCTAAGTTTGCTGCAGGAAAATTCCTGTCACCAGCTTCGCCAGTTCAGTCTCCTGAAGTGATCATCCCCGATGCGGTTGCGTCATTGGCTGAGGCTGAATCCCGGATCTGGCCACTGGAAGTTGGTCTCGTCTTCGGACAGGTACAAGGCGCAGAGGATCTGGAATTCTCCCAGCAGAACAAGCTGAAGGCCCACATTAACCAGTTGTGGCTGGAGCGGGTGCCCACCAGCGAAATCATCACCGTTGCTGGTGGGCTGGTCGGCAGCATGAGGGGGACCGCTCATGCGTGAGATTATTGTCGATAATTTCGCTGGCGGCGGTGGCGCTAGTACAGGTATTGAACTGGCAATAGGGCGTAGCGTTGATATTGCGATTAACCACGATGTTAACGCCGTTGCTATGCACCGCACTAACCATCCCGACACGCTTCACTATTGCGAAAGTGTGTTTGATGTATCCCCATTAGCCGCTACCAGTGGCAAGCCTGTCGGCCTGGCATGGTTCTCGCCTGACTGTCGTCACTTTTCTAAAGCGAAAGGTGCTAAACCAGTAGAGAAAGCTATTCGAGGGCTGGCATGGATCGTCATTCGTTGGGCGCTGGATGTTGGCCCACGAGTCATGATGCTGGAAAACGTCGAAGAGTTTAAAACGTGGGGACCGTTACTCGCGGCAGAAATGCGACCGGATCCGGCACGCATCGGTGAAACTTTCAATGCATTTGTCGGGATGCTTACCACCGGTATTCCAGCAGATCATCCAGCACTGGTGGAGTGTTGCGAGTTTCTGGAGTTTTCACCGGATAGCGAGCAGGCCAAGCGCTTAATTGCCGGGCTGGGTTATGTCGTCGATTTTCGCGAGCTGCGCGCCTGCGATTATGGCGCGCCGACCATCCGTAAGCGGTTCTTCATGGTGATGCGCCGGGACGGGAAACCGATAGTCTGGCCGGAAGCCACGCACGGGGATCCGAAGTCTGCCGCCGTGCTGGCGGGCCAGCTTGAGCCGTGGCGTACAGCTGCGGAATGCATAGACTGGTCAATCCCCGCGCCGAGCATCTTCGGTCGCAAAAAGTCACTGGCAGAGAATACGCTAAAACGGATTGCCCGCGGCATTCAGCGCTTTGTTATCGAAAGTGCTTCGCCATTCATCGTGAAGTGCAATCACACAACGACACGTGGCAAATATGACTGTTTCCGGGGACAGGCGCTGGACGATCCGCTACAGACGATTACGAAAACCCACGGCTACGCAATTGCGGTACCTCATCTGACAAAATTCCGAACCGGAGCTACCGGGCAGGAAGTCACCGATCCGTTGCCGACGGTGACGGCCGGTACCGCAAAACGCCCGGGCGGGAATGGTCACGCTATGGGTATTGTTGAAGCAGAGCTGGCTCCGTTCCTGGCTGGCAATGGCGGCAGCGAGTACCAGGCTAAACCACGCCCGCTCGATAAACCCGCTCACACCATCCTGAAAGAATCGCGCGCCTGTGTCGTCGCTCCGGTTATCGCCCGGCAGTTCGGCGCCAGCATCGGACACCGGGCGGATGAGCCTAGCGCAACAATCACCGCGGGCGGCGGAGGTAAATCGCAGCTGGTTGTGCCGACGCTCATTCAAATGGGATACGGGGAACGGCCAGGACAGGCACCTCGCGTGCCAGGACTGGATAAGCCGCTGGGCACCGTTGTGGCTGGTGGCGGGAAACATGCTGTAGTTGGTGCGTTCCTGGCAAAACACTACGGAGGGAATTATCAGGGCGCTGGCGTGGGGCTGGATGAGCCAGCGCATTCAGTAACGACTGCCGATCACCATGCATTAGTCGCTTCTCATCTGGTTAAGCTGCGCGGAACCTGCCGCGATGGCCAGCGCACTGACGAGCCGATGCCGACTATCACTGCTGGTGGCCAGCACGTAGGCGCGGTTAAAACGACTCTGGCGGTCGAGGACTATGACGAGGAGCGAGCGCAGCAGGTGCTGTCGTTCCTGCAGGAATACTGCGGAGAGGAATGCACCGGGCTGGTGGAAATCGGCGGAGTGACTTACCGCATCGTTGATATCGGCATGCGCATGCTGCAGCCACACGAACTTTACCGGGCGCAGGGCTTCCCCGAGTGGTACATCATTGACCAGGATTACCGCGGCGTGAAATACGCGAAAGATAAGCAGGTTGCGCGCTGTGGAAATGCCGTCCCGCCGCCGTTCGCCGAAGCGCTGGTACGCGCTAACTTACCCGAAATGTGCGTGAACAGAGAGGAGCAGGCAGCATGACTTCCTTGACCTTAAGGCAGCAGGAGGTCCTTGACCTCCTGATCGAATATCAGCGTAAACATGGTTTTCCGCCTACAACTTACGAACTGACCGGCATGCTGGGGTGCCGGTCCCCCAATGCAGCAGCAACGCACCTCAAGGCGTTAGAGAAAAAGGGTGTTATCACAATCAGCCGCGGGGTTTCTCGCGGTATCAGCATCACCCCTGCGCTGCTGGCCAGAGAAATATCGGTCAATCTCAACAGCATCGTAAAAGTGAAACTCAATGAAGTCTCCCTCAGACATTTGGAAAAACAACACGAGCAGAATCGAATCCAGCACCCGAGGCTCTTCGGGGACTTTTCGCCCCCGATAACAGACGAAAATGGCTATACGTCAATGACCTTGTGGAGCCTCATGTCTGACCTTGGCCCGCTCTGCTATTGCGGAGGAGATGTTCCGTTTGAGTTGAAAATAGTGCTGGAGGCAGAATGAAATTTATTCTTCCATTCCCACCCAGCGTGAACACCTACTGGCGGTCCCCAAATAAGGGGCCCGCAAAAGGTAAACACCTTGTCAGCGCAGCCGGCCGTAAATTCAAACATGCAGTACGTTCAGCGATCATTGAGCAACTGCGTGCAATACCAAAACCATCTACCGCGGCAGCAACTGTAGAAATTATTCTCTATCCGCCAGACTATCGCCGGCGTGACCTGGACAATTACAACAAGGCACTTCTTGATGCTTTGACTTATGCCGGTATCTGGGAGGACGACAACCAGGTTAAGCGTATGGCTATTGAATGGGGTGAAATCGTCAAAGGAGGCAGGGTAGAAATCACCATAGTCTGCTATCAAAAAGTGGTGGATGTATGTACAGCTGTGGGTTGAAAGATTTGCGAGTTGGCAGTAATGTCGAATGGTGCAAACGAAACGGGCGTGCAGGCCCTTTCGTCACTTCAGAGTGTATGGAGATAAATATGGCTAACCATGTTATGGGCGTAGCTACGCCTGTCGATAATCAATTGCATCAGGTAATTCCGGTAATGCAGGGCACAATGGGCGATCAGAGAGCTTCGTTGGTCAGCGCCAGGCGACTGCATAATTTTCTTGGGGTCGGTCGTGACTTCAGCAACTGGATAAAGTCTCGTATTAGCCAGTACGGTTTTGCTGAAAACATCGATTATACAGTTATCGCCAGTTCTGGCGAAAACCCACTCGGCGGGCGCCCGGCAGTGGATTACATGGTCACCATCGATATGGGTAAAGAGTTAGCGATGGTAGAACGCAATGAAAAAGGTCGTCAGGTAAGGCGTTATTTCATTAGTTGCGAGCAGCAGGCAAAATCAGCGATAAGCCATACGCATCCTGATTTTTCCAACCCGGCGCTAGCTGCCAGGGCGTGGGCTGATGAGTATGAAGCCAGGCAGAGGATTGAGGCTTTAAGTCACCGGCAGGCTCAATATATCGATCATCTTGAAAACCTGTTTACCGACGGCTTATCCCCAGTGCAGTTCTGCAAACGTCTGAATGGTGTCAACGTTAGTAAAGTCAGCGCCTTCCTACAGAGCTCTAACTGGCTTTACGATGACAATCCTAACGGCAATCACGCTCAATGGCGTGTCAGATCTCAGGTCAGGATAAGTATCTCACCGAGAAGAGCACAAAAGTTTCACCGAGCGCCGCCGCCAGTTTCACAACATACCAGCCCGTCCTCCTGCGCGATGGGGCTGTTTGGCTTTATCGTAAGTATCTGAAGGGACAACTGCCGATGAAGCGATCCTGGAATGGGGAATATACCCACGATAAAGAGCTTTCTGGGGCATTCAGTGAGAGCATTACTGACCCCTGAAGTCGTGTCTCGTCTCGGTGTTGTTCTTTTCAAACCCGGTCGTGAATTGATGCCTCTCTTTACCGGCGGCCGTGTCCTGATAGAGCGTCAGCCAGAGAAGATGAAAACACTGCCCACTGGCGGATCGCCGATGCACGTCAGCCTCTTGCAGAAATGGACATTCTGCGTTTTTTCATGAGGGATGAGAGGGTTATTAACGCAGCGGGTGGAATAAACGCTCTTGAGGCCTGGCTTCTACGACATGTCAGAGAGTGCCAGTACCCGCATTCCCATTATCACCACCATGAATTAGTGACTATGCGGCATCCGCCTGGCGCCATGGTTGTCTGCTGGCATTGTGATAATGAATTACGTGAGCAGACCACCGAAATGTTGTCAGAGCTGGCTTATCAGAATCTGGTGCATTGGGTGATTGAAAGGGTGCTGATCAGCCTTGGATACAATAAGGAGCGCGAATTATCGATGGCGGAGCTCTGCTGGTGGGCTGTGAAATCCGGCATTGCTGACGCAATAACCGAGACGATGGCGCAGCAGGCCTTAAGACTGCCTGAGGAACCTTTCCTGTCCGTTTATAAGGATAGCGATATTGTCCCGTCATTTGCTGCAGGTGAAATCCTTCAGGATCTTGTTGAGGGCATTGACCTGGCGGACGCCAGCGTACTCATTGAGCAACCTCAGATTGAAAGTAAACCCATTCTGAGGCTTAGTGTCGATCCGAACAGCCCCGAATCATTTATGCGCCGCCCAAAGCGCCGGCGCTGGACCTGCGAAGTTTACACTCGTTGGGTTAAAACTCAGCCATGTGAATGCTGTAGGCAACCATCAGACGATCCACACCATATAATAGGGAATGGTCTGGGGGAACTGGCACCAAGGCCCATGATCTCTTCGTGATACCACTGTGCAGAGTGCATCACGATGAATTACACGCCAATACATCAGAGTTCGAAAGGAAATATGGCACTCAGTTAGAGCTGTGGGCTCGTTTTCTGGATCGGGTAATGGGTATCGGCGTCATTGTAAAAGCTTGAGTGTATGGAGTACTGAGCATGAATATTGAATCAATTCCCAAATTTTTCGCTCCCAAAGGAATGCATATTTCTGATAGCGGCCGTGCAACCGCCAGCGAGCAACTTACTGTGACAGATGTAATGGCGGCTCTGGGATGACACAGGCAGAGGCAGGAATAGGCCTGTCGATGTTTTTGGGTAAAGCTGGAATCAGCGAACATGACAGAAAGGCATCCGTCAGTTGGTTGGCTGAATATGCAAAATCAAAAGCGCCTCGATCGATAAGAAAAGCAGCAGGGAAGAAGTTCCCGCTGTGTATGCTGATAATAGCTCGGTTCGCTTATAACGACTATGCCTCGTCTGCAGCTGACAGCGTAGATTGCAGGAAGTGTTCTGGTTCAGGCTTCATAAAAAAACCTCAATGGTGGAAAAAAGCCACTACAAAATGAGATTACGCAATGGGCAAAAGACCTCGGGCAGTCACCTTCGGATTTTGAAGTAAAACGTCAGGTGGAAGAGATTGACCATGTTCTCTGCTTCAAATGCGGCGGCACCGGGAAAATCAGCAAGCGATGCCAGTGTGGCGGTACGGGAAAAACCCTGGACCGTAAAGAGTCAGAGCTACAGGGAGTGCCTGTCTACAAAGTATGTAAACGTTGTGAAGGCCGCGGTTATAGTCGTCCTAAGTCTTCAAATGCTTACAGAGGTATGCTCTCTGAGCTGCCTGGTCTGCCAGAACGTACCTGGCGATACAGCTGGAAACCTTTCTATGAAAGTCTGGTTACAAAATGCTTTGAGGAAGAGAGTTATACCGACTCACAACTTAAACGTGTGACAAAGGTGTCTGATTTGATAAATATCGCATAATTTAGCGACGCGTTACTTGCAAAGTTGCCGCTTTTGTGTAATTTTATCTATAACGATGGGCTTTGTATGTTCAACGTTGATTAACCCGCCAGCAGCGGGTTTTTTTATGGGCTAAAATCGATAAAATCTTCTTCTCTTTCAATTAGTTCTTGCTGGATACCGTCACCAGAGTTATCTGTATGTCACACCACTTATTTGAGGTAAAAGACATGCTAAATCAGCAAGATATGACGGAAACAGCCAAGGCTGTTTTGATGAGTTGAGTGACAAACCGGCTACGGCTGGGGAGATTGCTCAGAATACTCACCTGAGCCGCGAACGCTGCCAGCTCATACTTACGCAGCTGGTAATGGCGGGTTATCTGATTATCAGTTCGGATGTTATAAGCGCCTCCAGTAATGGGGGCTTTTGCTGTGAAAATGGGCGGCTGGTGGGTGTTGTAGCACCCGACCAGCCATCAGCTCATGCTTTCAGGTCACAAGCTAACCACGGCCCACTGCTTTAGCGCAAAAGCAAAGTGAGCCTATCAGAGTTACGCTTACTGATCTATGAAAAATACTGTAAAAATATCCAGTATTGAATTAATCAATGCTGATTGCCTGCAATACCTCCCATCGCTACCCGATAACTCCATTGATCTTATTGTTACCGATCCGCCTTATTTTAAGGTGAAGCCAAACGGCTGGGATAACCAATGGAAGGGGACGAGGACTATTTACGTTGGCTGGATAGCTGTCTGGCACAGTTCTGGCGAGTGTTAAAACCTGCCGGCAGCATGTATCTGTTCTGTGGGCACCCTGGCAGGGATATTGAGCTGTTGGTGAGAGAGCGGTTTAACCTGCTCAACCATATCATCTGGCTAAACCATCAGGGCGATGGAACGGCTGCAATAAGGAGAGTTTACGCGCTTATTTCCCGGCCACTGAGCGTATCATTTTTGCCGACCATTATCAGGGGCCATACAGGCCAAAGACGATGGATATGCCGCAAAGTGTAATGAGTTAAAGCAACACGTCATGACGCCTTTAATTTCTTACTTCCGGGATGCCCGGAAATCTCTTGGCGTGACGTCGGCCCAGATTGCAGAAGCCACGGGTAAAAAAAATATGGTTTCCCACTGGTTTGGCCTTAGCCAGTGGCAACTGCCGAATGAAGCCGATTATTTGAAGTTGCAGGCTCTGTTTCAAAAAATCGCCATGGATAAGCACTCACGCAACGAACTGGGAAAACCTCACCACCAGCTTGTCGCTACCTGGCAATCACTTAACCGGAAGTATTCTGAACTTCAGCAGGAGTATTACGGTTACGGCGCCATTTAGCGTGTCGGTCACGGTGCCATATACCGACGTCTGGACACATAAGCCGGTTCAGTTTTATCCAGGTAAGCACCCATGCGAAAAACCTGCCGATATGCTTCAGCAGATCATTACTGCAAGCAGTCGGCCAGGGGATGTCGTAGCTGATTTCTTTGCTGGTTCGGGTTCCACAATAAAGCAAGCTGCTCTGCTCGGGCGGAGTGGAATCGGTGTTGAACTGGAAACCGAGCGGTTTGAACAGACGGTCAGTGAAATGCGTAATTTGCTGGAGCACCAGCCACCACAGCCAAATCCCTTACCTTAGGGCTTAACCGGGCGTAAGCCGCCGGATAAACGTAACCGGCACTTAAATGGCTGCGGGGCCAGCGTCTGAAGCGAATCCCGATCACGATGCGAAAACTACATGTCCCAGCTGTGCGCAAAGTGACTTAAAGGCAGGGCCACAATTTGAATCTGCGACAACTTAGGTTGGTAGCTCCGTATCAGTAAGCGGATCCATCAGGCTCGCATTCGCGGGCCTTTTTCGTATCTGCGCCACGCTCGGCGTTATTTAACCACAGGACCCTTACCAGGAGTAGGCATGAATCTATCTCTTGAAACGGTTAGGACCTTTTTTTCATACGATGAAACTACGGGCATCCTTTATTGCAAGTCACCTTTTGGGAGTAAAAGTCCTGGCGACACTCTTGGCGTCAAGACTGATACTGGGTATTTAAGGGTATTCTTCAATGGAAAGAATATACGTGTGCACCGAATAATTTGTGTCTTGAAATACGGTGAAATTCCGTCAACCCTTGTTGTTGATCATATTGATGGCGACAAGTTGAATAACCGTATTACAAATCTCAGGCTCTGCACACAAAACCAGAACACTCGCAATCGACGGATACACAGCAATAACGCAGCTGGACTTAAAGGGGTCTATTTCAACGATTCCCCCGCAATAGAAAAAAATGGATTGCGCAAATAAGTATTGCAAAGAAAAAAATTCGACTTGGTCGCTTCCACACTAAAGAAGAAGCGCACAGGGCGTATGTAGCTGCTTCCAGGCAGTACCATGGTGATTTTTCATCTATTTAAGCTCATAGCCGCCTCGCTCGGCGGAAAAATCAAAACCACAACTTTTCAGGGTGAGCCAGGAGGGACGGTATTACGTCGCCTTGTGGTTACCATCCCTGAGCGTTGGCTCACCACTAAAGAGAGACGTAATTATGTTCGGTATTTTTAAAAAGAAAGCCCGTAAAGCCGTTGTTGAAGTGAAAAAAATGGAAAACCGCGATGCCGTAGAAGCCACGGTCTGGGGAGCGTACTCGATTGCATACGCCGATGCACCTGCGATGCAAAAGAGATTGCAGTGCTTGAGAAGACTATTTCGGCCCTCCCTGCATTTGCGCCATTTGCTGGTGAAATTGCCCAGATGAGTTCGAATATTCGCGCTCGCTATGAAGCTCACCACGTTCAGCCAACGCTCAGGCGTTGCGCGAACTGGCTGACGTTGCCGGGACGGATGACGCTGTCGATGTTCTTTGCCTGTGTCTTGATGTAGCTGATAACGACGGCATCGGGGAAGAAGAAGAGAAACAGCTGAAGAAAATTGCCCAGGCTCTGCAACTTCCTCTGGACCAGTACCTGTGATCGGTAAACTTCGCTGGGCCGCAGCCGGGTGCTTTTGTTTCTGGTGTGCTATCGACTTCACCAGCAAATGATGTCAATCCTGGCTGATGGCGTGCTGGTAGCCGGGGTAATCGCTTTGCTCTGGCCCCTTATTAGATCCAGTGATTAGCACTGTGCAAAAGGCATCGTAATGATGCCTTTGACAGAGTGTCAGTTATTGACGCCGCCTATGACTACATCCTAAATTATTCCGTGTGGTGAATCCCCCTATGCGGAGGGGCATTGCCAGTCTGATATGTTTTTTGCGCATTGCGAGTCGTCTGTGGACTGGCGGCGACTTACCGGGAGGCACCCGGCACCACACCTAATAAAAAATGATGATAGCTGTAAGGCCCACTTCGGTGGGCTTTTTCTTTGGCCAAAAAAAAAGCCCGCATGGTTTCATGCAGGCAAGGCAGTTACATTTAGATTTTGTCCCGGTATATGTTTTTTTGTCCGGAAGTCGAAAGATACTGTCTCGAATACATTTTGTAAATAACGGATTCAAACCACAAGCCATGCATTTGCATGGCTTTTTTATTTGTGCCACCAGAGCATCATTCACTCTGTGCTTTGTCGTTAATCCATCTGGCGGCCATCCTAAAGGACTATCTGCTGAGTTCTTTTTCAGAGGTTGCATTTTCTTCAGTACCTCATCTGAATTAGTGACTGAGAAACCCGTCGGGAAAATAGCATTCCATCGGATGGATGTTCATCGTGCCAGTGCTTCGTGGCGGCCATCGTATGAGCGTCGAGATAACTGGTGTAAGCATCAAGGAGAGCGTTTTTCCTGCGCCTCGGGCGTAAGGTAGCAACTGGTTGAAATCAGCATCGCTGATAAGCCTGAATGGATAAGAGCCTCCTTCAATAGCCTCAATTTCGCTTAGCAACTTTCCCCGCAGTGGTGCGGAATGCTTCCTGAACTCTGCCTTACGTGACGAATGGTTACTGATTAGTGACGGAATAAAGAGCCCTAGCAGTGTCAGTATCACTCCGATTACTGAAATAATTTCCATGAGATTCCCTATGCCTGATTTTATTTATTCAGTATTACCCTGGTGGATTCGGTTTTTCTTGTTTTGGTCTTGGATACATCCTTGGCTTCGTACGCGGACGAGACTGAACAAGAAGAATAAATCCGTCTGAGAGGGTGGTGAATCCTGATATTTTTACAGTGATTTTTGGTGGCTGTCACCTGGCGGCCATCCTATTTTCCCCTCGTTCTGAGAGGATCCACAGCAATAGAGGGGGCTAAATGTCCGATCCTGTCTCTGGTACTTCAGTTGCGGCCGGCGGCCTGATGGGGGCTAGCATGTTCGGTCTGGCTACCGGAATAGATTACGGCGTGGTATTTGGTGCGTTCGCCGGGGCGGTTTTTTACGTGGCCACGGCAGCTAACATATCGCGCGGTAAGCTGGTGGCATACTTTATGACGTCATTCATTGTTGGTGTTCTGGGCGCCGGTCTGGTGGGTTCCAAGCTTTCAAGCTGGACTGGCTACAGCGACCGTCCGCTTGATGCGTTGGGAGCCGTATTAATATCAGCGCTTATCATCAAAGTTCTGACGTTTCTCAACAGCCAGGATCTAAATAGCTTGTTCAATATGCTGACCCGGTTCCGGGGAGGAGGTTCAAGTGGTAAATGATCCTTCAGCGCTGGCTAATGCAGTCATTTGCGCCGTCATTGTGCTGGCATTGATGTTCTACCAACGAGGTAGTGCGAGACACCGTCCGGGCATATCCGTTCTGGCTTATCTCATGGTGCTGGTTTATGCCAGTATCCCTTTCCGTTTCCTGTTTGGCCTGTACGAGTCATCCCACTGGCTGGTGGTGCTGGCTAACATTCTTATCTGCGGCGCGGTTCTCTGGTTCAGGGGGAATGTGGCGCGACTGGTTGATGCACTGAGGCACTGATGAACCAATCACAATTTCAAAGGGCGGCTGGTATTAGCGCCGGGTTAGCTGCGCGCTGGTTTCCGCACATTGATACTGCAATGAACGAATTCAGCATTACTAGTCCACTCGATCGAGCGATGTTCATAGCGCAGTGTGGACACGAAAGCACATCATTTACCCAGATGGTCGAAAGTTTTAACTATAGCGTTGCCGGCCTGGCTGGTTTTGTGAAGGCAAAGCGCATCACGCAGGACCAGGCGAACACCCTGGGGCGTAAAACTTACGAAAAGGTTTTACCGCTCGAACGTCAACGAGCGATCGCTAATCTCGTCTACAACAATCGTTTTGGCAATAAGGCTGCGGGCGATGGCTGGAAATACCGAGGGCGTGGAATTATCGGGATCACCTTCCTCGAAAATTATATGAAGTGCGGTAATGCACTGAAACTGGATTTAGTCAGCAACCCTGAGTTGTTGGAGAAAGATATTAATGCGGCCCGCAGCGCAGCCTGGTTTTACACCTCAAACGGATGTTTGAAATACCACGGAGATTTAGTGCGCGTGACCCAGATTATCAACGGAGGGCAGAACGGCATTGATGACCGACGCGCCCGCTTCCTGAAAGCTAAATCTGTTCTGGTATGAGGTCCTCATGGGCATTGAAATGATTATTGGTCTGGCAACTGCGTTGCTGGCCATTGTCGCTGGCGCATTTGGGTTAGGCCATGCGCGTGGGACCAACAAGGCAGAAGCCAAAGCCGATCAGCAGCGAGCCGAAGAGAACGCCGCTGCTACCGTCGCCGCGGTAGAACGGCGGGCTGATGCAACGAAAGGGGCCAGCGATGTTGAAGAGAGCGTTAAGCGTATGCCTGATGACGATGTTGATCGCGAGCTGCGCGAAAACTTTACCCGCCCCGGTGGTGGTTGATACCGCCTGCAACTGGGTGCGGATCATCTACCTGACTGACCACGACATAGACGTGATGGATAAACAGACGAAGCGCGACATTCTGGCGCACAACAAATCCGTGCAGGCCAACTGCCCGCAATCAACAGACAGGGTTACACGATGACCAAGACAAAGAATATTGAATTTCGGCTGAGCAAACTTGAGAAAGGGCCAGACAAGAAGGTTCTGGCCATCATGGAGATAAGGTCGAGAACTATTGCAGGTAGCGTGCTGAAGCAGATTCCCTGCCAGGAGTTGAAAGATCGATAATGTCATTGAAGATAGCCTTGTAGGCTTTATTTAACTTCTCAACTGTTTTCGGGGTGATATCACTCGTAGGCGGCGCGTCGATACCATCCATTAATTCTATTTCAGCAAATTTTCTCAAAACCTGAAGGACATTTTCTTTTTGTTCTTCGGGCATCGTTTGCACGATAAAAGCAACAACGTTTCTCAGCGCCAGGATTTGAGCGTGAGTTACGTAGTAATGATCGATCATATTTTCTCCCTGTTCTGTTGAGTTAGGCGATTTAACAGTATAGAGGAGAAATGTTGTCCGCCACCCTGTAGCAGACTTTAATCGTGATGCCTCGCAATAGCGGGTAAATTTCCATATCCAACCAAAGAGAAAAACCAATGAGTGAAGCAAAACCGCAGGACGGCAGCACTGTAAAAGGCTACCGCACATTAACCGCTGGCGACATTGAGCGAATGAACCGCCTTAAAGGCGTCAGCCGCCACTTCTGTAGTTTGCTTGATACCGATCGAGGTGAATTGTTGGCTGTCCGTAATGGCCCGGCAATGTTAAGCGCTGAGCAGGCTCGGGAGATTGATGAAGCTTTGCGCTGTCTGGCAATCGCTCGCACCAAAATGCAGGAAGCCTGTATGTGGGCATGCCGCGCGGTGGCTCGCCCTGACGCTGATTGCTAACACAACTTGCGAAAAGAAATCCACCGAAAATAAGTCAGTCGATGCTTGATGATTAGCAGATAGTCTGCTAACGCTATCGTGATAGTATTTCAGCGGAGTTTATCTATTAAAAGGAATGCGCGATGTGGACGTACTGATTGACAGTGCTTTCGAGGGATATCTCTTCCTCTTACTGGATATGTGGACAGTTTTAATTGTTGCTTTCGTCGGGTTGGCTCTGTCATTTTATGGCGTGCAAATGCGTAGAACTGCCGTCACCTTCTTTCTGCTTGCTGCGATAATCGGGACTGCTGGTTCGATCTATACTTAAATGTAGGTTGCAGAGAATATGCAGAAAGTCAACCCGCAATCCAACGGTGGCTATTACTGCGGTTACTCGTGTCATATGCCCTGAAACACATAATTTGAACCCAGGTCGCCAATGGCGGCCTTTTTTATTGCCAGAAGTAGGAGAAGAAGCATGTTAACAGTAAAAGTGATGTCGCCTAGTGGCGGCGAAGAAATTCATTGTGGACTGAGCGTTGGTTTCAACCCCAACCAGCAGAGTATTGCCGTATCGGGAATGGACCAGAACGTATTCCTGAAGCAGGGAGAAGTGGCCTACGTGATGAACGCAAACGGCAAGACCATTTCACGTTACGAACACCTGGAACGACAGTAGGCATTACGGAAGCTCTTCAGCGAAGGGCTTCGATAATGCTCCCCACATCGCTTAGAGGTAAGACATGGTCGAAATCACCGACGCCCAGCAGATTCGCCTGAACCTGCTATCCACCCTGAACTATGACACTGCCGCCGCAAAAGTCGCTGTAGAGTTTGTTCAGGATAGTCCGCTTAAGTACCAGTTATTCATCCAGCAATACAGCCGCGTCACGACAGAAACCGAAGTGGTAGCAAAGACGATGAAAGCAGTACAGGAAGCAACTGAAGCGCTGCCGCTCTTCGATACGAGCGCTGAGCAGTCCAGCTAGGCATTACAGCAGGCATTCACTGAGTGCCTGTGATAATGCTCTAGGAACGAAAACATGAATAAAGAACCGCGCATATATGGCAGCAAATGGGACCGTGAGCGTCTTCTATTCCTTCGTGCGCACCCCTTATGCGTCATGTGCCACGAGCAAGGCAGGGTGACAGCGGCCACGGTGGTTGACCACATCATCCCGCACAAACTGAAAGAGGCTCTGCGTTCTGGTGACAGCCAGGCAATAGCGAAAGCGCAAAAGCTTTTCTGGAGCCGGAAGAACTGGCAAGGGCTGTGTAAGCAGCACCATGACTCAACGAAGCAGCGAATGGAGAAGCGCGGCACCGTTATCGGCTGCGATGAAAACGGTATTCCGCTTGATCCAAATTCTCACTGGTTCAGATGACGTCAATTCCATAGGGGAGGGGCGGGTCAAAAGTTCAGAAGTCTGACCCGAAATGACCGCCGCCCATCCTTTTTGTGCACAACCGCGAAATGAAAAGTTTTTTTCCGGGAGGTTCCGATGGCAGGACGACGCCCGAAACCGACCCACCTCAAAGTGGTCTCAGGCAACCCGGGCAAACGTAAACTCAACGATAAAGAACCGACTCCGGCGCGAGAAATTCCAAGCCCGCCGGCGCACCTGACCGACTGGGGAAAGGTTGCCTGGGGAAGGTTGACTGTTCTCCTTGACGGGATGGGGGTTTTAACGGTTGCCGACACCTTAGCCCTTGAACGGCTATGCGATATTTACGCTGATATTCTTCAGTTGCGCGACACCATCGCAGTAGAGGGAAGAACCTATACCGTCCAGACCGAGGGTGGTTTTCTTATCAAAGCTAACCCGGCCGTTTCGATGTTGGCCGATGCCGACCGCCGTTTTAAAAGTTACCTGGTTGAATTCGGTCTGACGCCAGCGGCAAGGACGAAGGTGAAAGTGAATGGCGAAGACCCCGAAGAGGACACGCTCGACAAGTTCTTCGGTTGATCCTGCAACCCAATATGCGATGGATGTAACCTCGGGCAAAGAACTGGCTGGTCCTGACATACGTAACTCATGCCAGCGCCACCTTAACGATCTGCAGTCATGTCATGCCCGTGGTCTGCACTGGGATGTTGAGGCGGCGCAACGCTCGATTGACTATTTTGCGAAAGTTCTGAAGCTCAATGGTGGTGATTTCGAAGGCGAGCCTTTCGTGTTGCTGCCATGGCAGTGCTTCATCGTCGGTTCGATTTTTGGCTGGAAAAACGCCAGAGGTTTTCGCCGGTTCCGAATGGTCTATGTGGAGTCCGGGAAGGGATCCGGTAAATCCCCTCTGTCTGCGGGTATAGGGCTTTACTGTCTCACTGCGGATAAAGAAGCACGCGCTGAAGTTTATGCCGCTGCCACGAAGAAAGACCAGGCAATGGTCCTTTTCCGTGATGCGGTGGCGATGGTCGATCAGTCTCCAGCTCTTTCCGCACGTATTCAGAAATCAGGTGGTGCCGGGAAGGAATGGAACCTGGCTTTTCTTCAGTCTGGTTCCTTCTTTCGTCCAATCAGTTCAGATGACGGACAGTCCGGCCCGCGACCGCATTGTGCTCTTATTGATGAAGTTCACGAGCATAAAAGCAATCAGGTTGTTGAAATGATGCGTGCCGGTACCAAAGGTCGTCGGCAGGCGCTGATTTTCATGATCACCAACAGTGGGCACGATAAAACGAGCGTCTGCTATGACTATCACGAATACGGCCGAAAGGTTTCTGCCGGTTCGATAGAAGATGACAGCTTTTTTGCCTTCATTTGTTCTCTGGATGAAGGAGACGATCCTTTCAAGGATGAGTCCTGCTGGAAAAAAGCTAACCCTTCGCTGGGTCACACCTTTGAAGAAAGCTATCTTCGTGAGCAGGTGACTCAGGCCCGCGGGATGCCTTCGAAAGAGAGCATCGTCAGACGTCTTAACTTCTGTCAGTGGGTTGACGCGGCTAATCCGTGGATGAGCAGTGATGTCTGGATGGGTTGTGAGGAGAGCTTTGATCCAGATGAACTGGAAGGTGAGGAATGCTATGGCGGTTTAGACCTGTCCGGATCGCGTGATTTGACGGCACTGGCGTTGTTTTTTCCAAAACAACGTAAGTTGCTGGTGGAGTTCTGGACCCCGAAAGATACGTTACTGGAACGGGCCAAAACGGACCGGGTACCTTATGACGCCTGGGAGCGAGATGGTCACATCCACACCACACCTGGCAAAGCAGTGAAATACGGCTTTGTTGCCCAGCGCATTGCAGATCTGACTCAGAAGTTTGATATCAAGGCCATCGCCTTCGACCAGTATCGCATTAAATATCTTGAGCCGGAGCTTGAGGAAGCATCTGTTTCTGTTCCCTTAATCCCTCATGGGCAAGGGTATTACAAAGCGAAAGATTCCGGGCTGTGGATGCCTCACTCCATCGAATTGTTTGAAGAGTTGCTTGATGACAGCGTCATTATCATCAGGACGAACCCTTGTCTTCGCTGGAATGCGGCTTCAGCAGTGACGGAGGCTGATCAGAAAGAAAACCGAATTTTTGCCAAGAAAAAAAGTACCGGGCGTATCGACGGCATTGTAGCGGGCGCTATGGCAATCGGTGCCTCCGAAGGCTATGAGGATGATTCTGGCGATATCGACGACTTTTTCAGTAATCCCATCATTGTGTGAGTCACCATGAATAAAGATAAGAAGCCAGGCCGGATAAAAAGCGCCGTTCGCCGGTGGCTCGGCGTACCCATCTCACTTACAGACGGTGAATTCTGGGCTGCTTATGCTGGTGGGCAGTCCGCAGCAGGCAAATCCGTTACGGTTGATAAAGCCCTGCAGTTATCGGCAGTGTGGTCATGCGTAAGGCTGTTATCCGAAACCATCGCGACGTTGCCTGTTGGTTTTTACGAAAAAACAGCTGATGGTCGCCAGAGTGCAAATGATCACCCGCTTTATGAGCTCCTACATAATCAGCCGAATGCTGACATGACCGCTGTGGAGTTCTGGGAAATGATCATGGCCAGCCTTCTTTTATGGGGGAATGCTTACGCGGAAATCGACCGTACCGGGAAGCGTATTACCTCGCTTGTACCGCTCAGGCCAGAAAGGATGAAGGTTGATTTAAGCAAGAGCGGAGATCCAATTTATACCTACCGTGACTGGCCTTCAGGTACATCCCGAAACATTGATGAACGGGACATCATGCACATCCGTGCGTTCAGCACCAATGGTGTCATGGGCCTGTCACCTGTCAGTTATGCCCGACAGACACTTGGTCTGGCAATGGCAACAGATGAAGCCAGCGCCAAAGTTTTTAAAAACGGTATGCGGCCCAGCGGCGTTCTCTCAATGGATCAGATCCTGAAAAAAGAGCAGCGCAATGAAGTACGTGAAAGCATGGTCGAACAATTTTCTGGATCCATGAATACCGGGAAAATGATGGTTCTTGAGGCGGGAATGAAGTTTCATCCTGTTGACCTCAACCCGGAAGACGCCCAGATGCTGCAGTCCAGAGCATTCAATATCGAAGAGATTTGTCGGTGGTTCAGAGTATGGCCGGGATTGATTGGACACAGCGCCCAGGGGCAGACGATGTGGGGAAGTGGCGTCGAACAGATGCTGATTGGCTTTTTAACGTTTTCACTTCGTCCATGGCTGACCCGTATTGAGCAGGCGATTCGTAAAAGTCTCCTGGCTCCGGGAGAAAGAAATAAGTACTTCGCGGAGTTTTCCATCGAAGGTCTCTTACGTGCCGACAGCGCCGCCCGTGCCGCTTTTTACTCAACGATGACCCAGAACGGTCTGATGACCCGCAATGAAGCACGGCAAAAAGAAAACCTTCAGCCAAAACCTGGCGCTGACCAACTAACCGTTCAATCCAACCTGCTGCCGATAGATCAGCTTGGCAAGTCCGGCGACAGTGAATCGGCCAAAAACGCATTGCGGGAATGGCTTGGCATTAAATCAGAGGAGACGCCGGAATGTACCGGAAAAACGCAGCCATGAAAGTAAAGGCATTCGACTTCGACATTAAGGCCGTCAACGATGACGGCCTTTTTTCTGGGTACGGTTCTGTCTTCGATGTGGTGGATAGCTACAACGAAGTCGTGGCGCCGGGTGCGTTCCTCGAAAGCATCGAGGAAACACGGGCGAAGGGGAGAACGTTCCCGGTTCTCTGGCAGCATCGCACCGGCGAACCCATCGGGAACTGGGACATCTCGACCCTGAAAGAAGATAAACATGGGCTTTTTGGTGAAGGGGCCCTGTGGCTTGAAGACGCGGCCTACGCGAAAACCGCCTGGCGGGGCATGAAAACCCGTGCCATTACAGGCCTTTCCATTGGCTATTACGTCCGTGAGTCAAATTACGATGAGAAAACCCGGATCCGCACCTTAACGAAGCTCGACCTGGTTGAAATCTCCATTGTTACCGTGCCGGCCAATGATGATGCGCGTATTGACGTCATTAAGTCGAAGCTGTCACACGGTGATCTTCCTTCCTTACCTGAATTTGAGAAGTTCCTGCGAGAGGCAGGTTTCTCGAAAAGTCAGTCCGCCGCGGTCGCCTCCCGCGGACTGTCCTATCTGCTTGACCGGAGTGAGTCCGGGGGCGAAGACGGCGAAACCAAAGCGGCTATTGCGGCGATGCGCCAGCAACTGAGCCAGTTTTCTCTCCCAAAAATTCTCTAAGGGATTTATATGTACCAGAAAAAATCGGCTGACGATCAGCCACAAAGTATTGGCGAAATCTCCTCCCAGCTCACCATGGTGATTGATCAGGTCAAAAACTTCGGCGAAGACGTGAAGAGAAAAATGGAGGCAGGAGAAACCGTTTCGCTGGAACTGAAACAAAGAACGGACGAAAGCATTAATCAGATGAACGAGCTGAAAGAACGTCTCACTGAGCTGGAGCAAAAAGGTGCACGCCGCCCGAACGATGCACCTGCACAGCGAAAATCGCTCGGTGAGCTGGTGGTCGAAAGTGAAGAGTTCAAAGGCATGGACAGTTCGGCCCGTAAGAGCATCCGCGTCAAGCTGGAACAGAAAGATATTATGAACGTGCCGGCGACTACGGGCACTGGCGTGAGCACAACCAACAGTCTGGTGGTCTCCGATCGTGTTCAGGGCATTATCGCCCCGCCGGAACGCACTCTGACCATCCGTAATCTGCTTATCCCCGGTAATACCGCATCTAACGGTATTGAATTCGTTCAGGAAACGGGGTTTACCAATAATGCTGCAGCTGTGGCGGAAGGTGCTCTGAAGCCAAAATCAGACATTAAGTTTGAGTTGAAAAGTGCGCCGGTTCGTACCATTGCGCATTATTTTAAAGCGTCCCGTCAGATCCTGGACGATGCGCCCGGTCTGGCCAGTTATATCGATGGCCGTGCTCAGTATGGTCTTCGCTTTAAAGAGGAGCAGCAGTTGCTGAGCGGCGATGGCACCGGCGCGAATATCCTCGGTATTCTGCCGCAGGCAACAGAATTTGCTCCAGCGCTTACCCTGTCCAACGCCACGCCGATCGACCGTCTTCGCCTGGCTGTTCTGCAGGCCGTTCTTGCAGAATATCCGGCGTCTGGTTTTGTACTGAACCCTATTGACTGGGCAGGCATCGAGTTAACCAAAGATAACGAAGGCCGCTACATCATTGCGCAGCCGGTCAATGGTGGTGTTCCACGGATCTGGGGTCTTCCTGTTGTGGAAACTCAGGCTATGGCGCAGAACAACTTCCTGACTGGAGCCTTCAACATGGCTGCGCAAATCTTCGATCGCATGGATATCGAAGTGCTGCTCTCCACTGAGAACGAAGATGACTTTATTAAAAACATGGTCACCATTCGTGCGGAAGAGCGTCTGGCGTTAGCAGTTTATCGTCCGGAAGCATTTGTCACCGGTAATGTAACCGCTTCTGGCGGCTGACAATTCAGGGCCGCTTAGCGGCCCTCTCTTTCTGAGGAGATTGTGATGGCCAGAAAAAATGTGGATGAACCGTCTGTATCCGACGGTAAAAATGCGGCGCCAGAACCCACTGATGCCGGGACTATTCAGGTTCAGCCTGTCCGGCGTTTTATGGATGGCGATATTTTCAGGACGCCCGCCGATGATCCTTTTCATGTCTCTCGCTTACGTGCTGCCGAGCTCAAAGGTAACGGGCTGGTGACGATAGTTGGTGAAGTCCCTGATAACAAAATGAACCGCGCCCCCGAAACCAAAGGGTAATGGTTATGACGGTAATCAACACTGAAACAGCCATGGAACATCTCAGGCTGGATGATGAAATCGATAAAACGATGGTGGAGGGGTATCTTGCCGCTGCGGAGGATGCTGCTATGCAGTTTCTTAACCGTCGCTTTTTGCTGACCAGGCTGCTCTGGATAGTGCTGTTGAGAATGAAAGTGCCGGCGATCGTCCGCTTATCATCACGCCCTCCATTCAGAGCGCGGTTCTTCTTATAGTGGGCTGGTTGTATGAAAACCGCGGGGATGATCTGAGTCCTGATATCCCAGGACCCGCACGCTGGTTGCTGAATCCCTGGCGAATTCAAATGGGTGTTTAGCCGGAGGGGATGATGAAAATTGGACCAATGCGGCATCGGATCACCATCCGAAATTTTATTACTACGCGAACACCGAGTGGTCAGCCAACAGAAGAGTGGTCTGACGGCGCCACTATCTGGGCAGAGGTAAAGGGAATCAGTGGACGAGAGAACCTGACAGCAGGAGCAGAAAGGGCAGATGCTACAGTTCGTGTCTGGGTTCGATATCGCAAAGATATTTCGGCATCATCGCGGCTTCTTGTCCTGAACGGCCCCTACAAAGGAGTGACATTGAATGTCACCGGGCCTCCGGTGCCAGATAGCAAAGGTACCCGGCTGGAAATTCTCTGCAAACAGGGGACCGAAAAATGATTGATGTGAATCTGGATTTTTCCGGCTTAGAGGATATCGCCCGAGACCTGCAAATCCTCAGCAAAGCCGAAAACAACAAAGTCCTCCGGGACTCTACTCGGGCCGGGGCTGAAGTCCTCCGGCAGGAAGTGATTGATCGGGCTCCTGAGCAAAGTGGAAAACTGAAGAAAAACGTTGTTGTCGTCACCCAGAAAAGCCGTCGCCGTGGGGAAATCGCGTCGGGGGTGCATATTCGTGGCGTTAATCCGCGAACGGGGAACAGCGACAACACCATGAAGGCCAGCAACAAGCGGAATGCGTTTTACTGGCGCTTTGTGGAGCTGGGAACATCTACGGCTCCAGCACATCCGTTTGTTCGCCCTGCTTTTGATACCCGCATGGAAGAGGCTGCGCAGGTGGCGATGCAGCGTATGAATCAGGCTATTGATGAGGTGCTGGCTAAATGACAGAAGATGATCTCTATGACCTGCTGTCGCCGCTGGCAGACGGGCGGGTTTATCCGTATGTAGTATCGCTGGGCAGCGACGGCCTTCCCGATGTTCCCGCGCCTTACATCATTTTCTCGATACCGACTGATGTTGCCGGGGATGTTTTCTGCGGCCAGGCAGAGTCGACACTGCGCATTCAGGTTGATGTATGGGCTGAAACGAATGACGAAGCCCGGGCGTTACGCCTGGATGCCCTGGCACGCCTGCAGGTGCTTTCACCTGTCGAGGTGACAAAAATTCCTGGCTACGACACGACAACCCATCTTCATCGGGCAACCCTCGAAATAACGGTTATTGCCTGACAAAAACCAATCCAATCCGACCGCCGCTGGCGGTTTTTTCATTTATGGAGGCTGCAATGTCAGCACTATTTGAACGTGCCCAGAAAACGAAAATTATGATTACGTCAGTGCCGGTCACTGCTGATGAAATGGCGTCGGCAACCTGGCTTGAGTTGAGTTGTACTATCAAACAGGCCAGCTTTACCGCCGGTCAGAAAAACGATATTGACGTGACGACGCTATGCTCTGATGAAACAGAAAATATCAACGGGCTTCCGGCACCGTCTGAAATGTCACTTTCCGGTAACTTCTACCGCAACACGGCACAGGATGCCCTGCGCGCGGCTTACGATAACGACGGAATCCATGGGTTTAAGGTTATTTTCCCTTCAGGAAACGGGTCCCAGTTTCGCGCGGAAGTTCGTCAGCATACCTGGGATTCTCAGACCAACGGTGTGGTAGCCGCAACGTTCTCCCTGCGCCTGAAAGGTAAGGCAACCAATATCGACGCTCCGGGCATTCTGTCTTTCGCGACAGACCTTCCTGCATCCCAAACGGTCGCGGCAGGAAGCGCCCTGACAATGGGTGTAGTCGTCCAGGGCGGCACGGCGCCTTATACCTACGTCTGGAAAAAAGGCTCTTCTACAGTCAGCGGGCAGACCAGCGCAACGTTTAATAAGTCCAGCGCAGTATCAGGTGACGCCGGGGTTTATTCCTGCGTGGTTACAGATGCCAATGGCACCGTTATCACCTCTGCTGACTGCACCGTCACCATCAGTTAATGGAGCGCCGGGAAACCGGCGATAAACTTAATGTCAAAACAGAATCTTAAAGCGCTGGCGCTGGCCCCAATGGCGGGTTTTCGTAAAAAAGAAGTCATCGTTCCGGAGTGGGAAAACGCCAAAGTTATCATTCGTGAACCATCGGCTGAAGCCTGGATTCGCTGGCAGGGTATTGCCAGCCCGGAACAACCAAAACTACCGGAAGGGCAGGAAGCGCCAGAAGTGCCAGAACTGACTCCTTCAGAACGCGCGTTCCGCACGATGCGGGCAGATGTCACACTCTTCATTGATATTCTGCTGGATACCGACCTGCAGTACGTTTTCACCGTCGATGATACCGAACAGGTTGAAGCAATTTATGGCCCTGTCCATTCCCGGTTGCTGAAACAGGCGCTTGATCTCATTCGTGATGTGGATGATGCCAAAGCAAAGTAAAAATGCCTGGCATGCAGTTCCTGATGGCGCTGGCGCTCCGGATGGGCCGCACGCTGGGCGAACTGCGACAAACCATGACGGTTGGTGAATTCAGAATGTGGGCTGAATTCGACCGTATCAGCCCGATCGGTGATATCCGTGGCGATATTCTCAATGCTCAGCTGGTTTCAGCGATGTACGGGGCGCAGGGCGGTAAAGTCACCATCGAAGATGCTCAACTCAAGTGGAGCACAGAAGAGGATGAGGTAATCGACAGTGGCGATCCATTTGCCGGATTAGAGGCCGCTTTGCTCGCAGCATCGGAATAAAATTGAATCGTCTCCAGCCTCGCTTCAACGCGGGGCTTTTTTATACCCAAATTTCACCGCGCATCTCACGCGCACGTCACACAGAACCTTTCAGGATGAGCCTTGAGGATACCGGCTGGCTGTCGGTGCCTTTCTGTGGGCCGGATTCCTGTGAGACAAGGTTCATCACTAAAAGGTAATACCGATATGTCTAACATTGTCCCCATGAATTATGATGACCATTCATTCCCTTTTGCTTCTGATTGCTGGTTTAATGCCACAGTTGCTGCAAAGCATCACGGGAAGAGAGTGAAGAACTGGACAATTCTGGAGTCAACAAGGGATTACGTTGTCGAGTTGGCGCAAGAGC
Source organism: Klebsiella sp. LTGPAF-6F (assembly GCF_001753185.1). Lineage (NCBI taxonomy): Bacteria > Pseudomonadati > Pseudomonadota > Gammaproteobacteria > Enterobacterales > Enterobacteriaceae > Klebsiella > Klebsiella sp. LTGPAF-6F. The sequence goes on along the minus strand of NZ_CP017450.1, from coordinate 4,755,080 downwards.
TTGATATTGAACCATTCAATTCTAAAGGGCAGATTTCTACCCTTTTAATTAGGATTGAGAAAGGCCGTTATGGCGGCACATGGATGCATCCAGAGTTGGCGGTTGAGTTCGCCCGTTGGTTGTCAGTCAAATTCGCCCGCGCCTGCGACCGCCACATTAAAAATTTGCTGCTGAGTAAAAATTTTCAGCTCACTGAAGATCAGATTGTCGGCCTCATGGTCTGCCAGCAACCCAGTTCCTGGGAAAAAAGGTTTAAAGACCCGTTCTACCAGGCACTGTCGAAAATGTCCTGCATTCCTTATTTTGGTCATGTCGGCGGATGTCCGGCGTTGTTCGGTCAGATCACCGCTCGCTGGGTCTACGGTGTAGCACTTCCTGATTATGTCTATCAGGCAGCTAAACAGGCAGCCGGCAACAGCAAGGAGAAGATTCATCAGCATCTTAAGCCGGATGCGCTGGAGAAGGTCGAGCAGCAACTGATCGCCGTCACAAACATTGCCAGTTGCAGCATTGACCAGAAGGACTTTGAGGCCCGTTGCATGGCTGCCTTTCCTGTCAAAGGGCAGATGAAGCTGCTGTATGCGGCGGCATAACCATGAATAACCGAATCGTTGAGTGCGCCTCCAGAGCGGGGCGCGACTTCTCGGAGTTCATGAAAGGCGAGAAGAATATGATGGAGGCGCTGCGGTCTGCGGAGGAATTCACCGAGCAGTTACGCATTCACGGCTGCGTTAATCACCACTTCGTTAATTTCATGATGATGAATGCGATAATGAAGGTGTTCGACGATATGCAACGCGAGGAGCAGCGTGAAGAGCGCCGAAGAATACGAGCAGAAAGGAAAGGCAAATAGCCCACCCGTGTGGGCTTTCATCTGGAGATGACAATGCTCTTACATATCACCCTGAACTCAGGCAGAACAATGCGCGGTGGTCTTACGCAGTCCATTATTGAAATTTGCTCTGTTTCATTTGGAGCTAAAACGCTATATCAAGAGGGGGAGATCAAAAGCCACCGCGTGGTTTCATGGCGTCCGGTTCATAACAAAGGCACCGAAGGGATCATTTTTCTTCATGAAACAGATATTGCCGTTGTTAAACCTAATGATGGAACGGTGCTTCATGAATGGTGTGGTGCGGAAGGTCAGAAGCAAGAACACAAGGCGGTCAAGAGCGGCGATCCCTTTGCAGGCTTAGAAGCCGCTTTGCTCGCGGCTTCTCAGTGACAATACATACGCGACGGTTTAGGATCCCCTACTGTGAACCACAAAGGGGGGATTATGAAGAAAATACTAATTATGATTGTTTGCATTCCTTTAATTAATGCATGCAAGCCATCTGAAAAAGATTTTATTTCTATTGGGGAAGCCGTTGTTAGAGAATCACTGAAAGATCCTGATAGCGCTAAGTTTGAATCTTTTTATCACAAGGTTGGCGACAATGATGGATACGTATGTGGGAATGTTAATGCAAGAAATTCTTATGGTGGATATACAGGAAGAAAAGAATACTTTGTATTTATAGAAACGGAAAGCGGTAAGCTTAAAAATAACGGGCCAGTAACCATCGTAAGTGATAGCGATAGTAACGCATTAGAAAAATATAAACTTTTCTGTCAATAAGTTAAATCCTCAAAAAGACCTCGCCTTAGCGAGGTCTTTTTATTTCAGGAGAAAAATAAATGGCAACCCTGCGTGAACTTATTATTAAGGTCTCAGCAAACTCTCAGTCATTTCAGACAGAGATCGCCCGCGCTTCACGCATGGGGCAGGATTATTATAAAACCATGCAGAATGGTGGTCGTCAGGCCGCAGTCGCAGCAAAGGAAAGCCAAAAGGCTCTTTCCGAATTAACGGATGGATTTGCTTCTGCTGGTCGGGCCGCCACGGCAGCAGCAGCTGCATTTGCTACTGGTAAATTAGTTCAAATTGCTGACCAGTGGAACTCCGTGAACGCAAGGCTTAAACAGGCCTCAGTTTCCTCAAACGATTTCACTCTATCTCAGACTCGTTTAATGGCGATCAGTCAAAGTACTGGTACGGCTTTTACCGATAACGCCAATCTATTTTCGCGTGCAGCTGCATCCATGCGTGAATTTGGCTACAGCTCAGATGAAGTAATCAAAATCACCGAAGCGGTATCAACAGGACTTAAACTATCCGGTGCTAGTTCTGAAGAGGCCGGCTCTGTTATTACCCAGTTTAGCCAGGCTCTTGCTCAAGGTGTTTTGCGTGGCGAGGAGTTTAATGCAGTTAACGAATCTGGGGATCGTGTTATCCGTGCCTTGGCTGCTGGTATGGGGGTTGCCCGAAAAGACCTTAAAGCAATGGCGGATCAGGGGCAACTCACGATAGATAAAGTCGTACCAGCTTTAATCAGTCAGTTAGGTGTGTTACAGGGGGAGTTTTCCTCGCTACCGCCGACAGTTTCCGGTTCAATGCAAAAAGTCACTAACTCCTTTATGGCATGGGTTGGTGGGGTGAACCAGGCGACTGGCGCGACAGATGCACTTTCTGGTGGCCTTGATGGGTTGGCAAAGACCCTGGATTCTCTTACATCATCCGCTGTCAGCGGGGCCCTCAGTGACGTAGCAGATAATATGTCACTGGTTACCACCGCAGCAGGTGGTCTGGTTGGGATTGGATTAGCACGGTATCTTGGCGGGATTATTACCAGCGCAAGCAGTGCTACTGGCGCACTTATTTCAGCCGCAAAATCTGAGGTAGCTCTTGCAGTAGCCCAGGAAAAAGCCGCGCAATCTTCTGTTGCCGCCTCCCGCGCCGCAGTTTACCGGGCCCAGCAGGCCCTTCAAAGTGCGAAAAGTGCAGATATTCAGGTGGCTCAACAGGAGAGGGTTGCGGCCGCAGAATCAAGGGTTACCGCGGCACATGGGCGATTGACTACAGCACTTGCCACCGGGACAGCTACAGAAAAAGTACGAGCACGAACCGCTCTGGAGCGAGCTCAGGCCGGGCTTGTGGCTGCGAAAAATGCCGATGCACAGGCTGTTGCAGAAAGAAAATTGGCTGCAGCTCAGTCCGCTCTTAGTCGTAATATTGCTGGCCGGGTTTCTGCTCAAAATAACCTTAACAGCGTTACCTCTGTCGGTACCCGCTTAATGAGCGGCGCCCTTGGCCTGATCGGTGGTGTACCTGGGTTAGTTATGCTGGGTGCTGGAGCATGGTATGCAGTTTACCAAAGCCAGGAACAAGCAAGAAGATCAGCGCAGGAATACGCCAAAAACATTCAAGAGGTAAAAAATAATATCACATCAATGAGCTTGCCAGAATCATCTGATAATTTAGATAAAACACGCAAGTCACTTAATGAGCAAAATCGATTAGTATCAGAACAAATTAGTAAAATTAAATCATTAAAAGAAGAAATTTCCGGGTATCAGTATATTCTAGCAAATCCCGGCCCAACAACTAGCGGTGGTTTTATGATAAACCACTTAACTAGTATTGATGATGTAACAAAAGAATTATCTGCTTCAACTACTCAACTTTCTGTAGAGCAAGAAAGATTGAACGAGATGCAAAATCAGTCTAATTCCATACAGGATGTATTGGTTAGCCTAGAAAGGCGGCGAGCAGACCAACTTACAAGAATTTCTACTGCACAAAATCAAACCTATCAATCTCTTTTAATGATGAACGGTGAGCATAGTAGATTTAACCAATTGCTTGGATTAGGAAACCAGCTTTTAATGGAACGGCAGGGCTTAGTTAACGTTCCAATGCGGATGCCTCAGGCTGACTTAACATCACAACAAACGAATGCTCTTGAGAAAAGTCGCCGAGATTTAGCATTATCGAAACTTAAGGGCGAGGCAAAAGAGTTAGCCAGACTTGGTTTTGCCGCCGACGATTTGGGATTGACTAGTGATCCTCAACACCAGACAGGAAGGCAGGAATTAATTAATAATGGAATTGCTGAGTGGAGAAATAATGAATCCAATAAACCCGCCCGGAAAGCGCCTAAAAGCGAAGAATTAAAAGCCGCTGAGAAGACAGAAGATGTTTACAAGCGTCTTATTAAACAGCAGGAAGAACAAATTGCTTTGGGAAGCCAGAATACCGAACTGGCTAAAGTAAAATACCAGGTCACGCAGGGTGAGTTAGCCTCTCTTGAGCAAGCTAAAAAAGAAACCCTTCTGCACAATGCTGCGCTTATCGATCAGAAAAACATTGCTGAACAGCTAAAAACGTTCCGTGAGGGGCTCGCTGACAGCAACGCTGCTGCGCGTGATCGGGGGGATATTGATTTTCTTGGTGCCGGGATGGGGGATAAGGCCCGCAACCGCATGAAGGAAATGGCGGATATTCGTACTGATTTTCTCAAGCAGCAGCGGGACCTGCAGCGGGATTTCAGCAAAGGTCAGATTTCAGAAGACCTGTACAAACAGCAAACGGAAGCGCTACAGGCGGCGCTTACTGAACGGCTCCAGATTCAGGAGGACTACTACAAGAAAACCGATGAACAGCAGTCAGACTGGCGGGCTGGGATCAGCGATTCACTGATGAACTACGCCGATCAGGCTGCTGACCTTAGTTCAATGGCAGCATCAGCGACCAGCGAGATTCTCAATAACACCACGAACTCCATTTCCAACAACCTGACCAGTGTCCTGACTGGTGCGACTTCGTTCAAAGATGGGATGTCGAATATCTTCAGCTCTCTGGGTGAAACGGTGATTAAGACGCTGATCCAGATGGCAACACAGGCGTTAATTACCAAAGCGATTATGGCGTCGTTCGGCGGTGGTGCTGGTGGGATGTTCGGTAGTCTTTTTGGTGGGGAAAGTGGAGCTGCAAGTAGTGGAACTGCATTGCAAAGCTTCGGATCGTCTTTTGCCTTTAATGCCCTCGGTGGTGTCTACGATTCGCCTTCACTTTCCGCATACAGCGGCGGTGTATACAGCACGCCGCAGTATTTTGCCTTTGCGAAAGGTGCGGGCGTGTTTGGTGAAGCTGGTCCGGAAGCAATTATGCCGCTGACCCGTGGCGCTGATGGTTCGCTGGGGGTTAAAGCTGTAGGGCGGGAATCGCCGGCGGTACAGAACGCTGCGAGGCAGCAGCAGGAAAGACAACTTCTTTCAACTGGTGACATCAACGTCAATTACCACCTCACTGGTAAACCGGATGATGTAATGATGCAGACATTGGATGTCCACGGCCGCCGCCTGGCTAAACAGATAAAATCTGAACTGACGAGCGACGTAAACAATCCTCAAAATGCCTTCGGTAGAGCACTTTACTCCAACCTTCAGCCCAAAAAACCACGATAACCTGCCCGGAGGGAATATTCATGGCAGATATTTTCTACCCGGATGAATACCTGCCCATGCCGCTTATGGACGGGTACGGGTTTAAGCCCATATCACCTTTACTGCGAACGGAGATGACGTCCGGTCGCGCTCAACAACGAAGGCGATATACCTCAACACCCACCCAGGCATCGGTTAAATGGATTTTTAAAACTGATGCTCTGGCGCAGGTGTTTGAGGCGTTTTTCAGGGATGCGCTTAAAGATGGCCAGTCCTGGTTCTATCTGAAACTCCAGACTCCAATCGGGGTAAAGCCCTATAAAGCCAGGTTCGTGGATATTTACGAAGGGCCGACGCTGGTCGCGCCAAAATACTGGCAGTACAGCGCAACGCTGGAATTATGGGAGCGCCCGTTACCGCCTTCAGGCTGGGGAAATTACCCGGAATGGCTGGCGGGCCAGTCGTTACTGGATATTGCGCTAAACAGAGAGTGGCCGAAGCATGACAATTCTTGAGCGACTATATGCCAGCAGCGGATCGGAGGTTATTCACGATACGTTGCAGATATCAGCAGGCGATGATAACTACTGGCTAACCAGTGGCTGGGATGACGTCTCAGTGACGCTGGAAAATGGTCAGCCGGCGACGTTTGAAGCCAGCGCGATAGATATCGCATTACCAGCAAGGAACGCCGACGGGACACAGGATTTAAAGTTTGCTATCAGCAATATTGACGGAAGGGTTTCTGAGGCGATCGATAAAATCCTGGATGAAATGAAATCAGCCACGCTGACATTCCGGCGGTACATTTCATCCGATCTGTCTGCTCCGGCATCATCACCGTATACGCTCGATATAAAATCCGGCTCCTGGACCCCGACAGCAGTACAGGTCACGGCAGGCTATATGAATATCCTCAAAACAGCATGGCCCCGTAAACGTTACAACCTCGCCGAGCATCCGGGCTTACGCTACTAACCTGAGGCAAATATGTTTAACCCTGATAAATACCGTTCTGTTAAATGGCAGAAGGGCGGTAGAGCCTACCCGCTACTTGACTGCTTCGGCATTGTGAATGAGATACGTCGAGACCTGGGGCTACCTGATTGGCCCGATTTTGCAGGTGTGACCAAAGACGGCGGGGGCCTCGACCGGGAAGCGAGAAAACTGATGCTTTCGCTGAAGCGTTGTGACCCCTGTGAAGGTGCCGGAGTGGCTTGCTATTCGGGCTCAACAGTTTCCCATGTCGGGATCATTGTGATGCTCGATAACCAGCTGCAGGTCGCGGAATGTAATCCAGGCTCGGGGGTTACGTTTCTGCCACTGGCGCGATTCATACGAAGGTTTAACCGCGTGGAGTTCTGGCAATGACGATAAAGTTTTTTCCGTCCCGGTTGCCGGGTGAACCCCTGGAGACGCACGAACATGGCGCGATGACCCTGCATGAGTGGATGGCCAGGAATGTCCCGAGCTACTCGCAGGACAGAAAGCATCCTGTTGCGGTCGAACTGGACGGCCGGGCTGTTCCACCTGCGGAATGGCCACTATGTTTGCTGCGGCCAGACAGCGATGTGCGGATTTACCCGATCCCGTATGGAACCGGCCTGGAAATCGCCGTGTGGGTATCGGTTGCCGTATCTATTGCCTCTACGGCCTATGCGCTGTTTTTCGCCCCGAAACCAGAGCTGGGCGGGTTTTCGTCAGGCAATTCAGCATCACTGGACCTGAACCCGGCAAAAGCGAATACAGCTAAGCTTGGCGATCCTGTTCGTGAGGTATTCGGAAGAAACAGAATTTATCCGGATTACCTGGTGCAGCCGGTCACTCGCTTTGACCCCAATGATCCCACCCGGATGACGGTCGAAATGTTTGTGTGCCTCGGTTATGGACGTTTCTCTTATACCGGCGGTGATTTTCGGGTGGGTGAAACTCCTGCTCTGCCGTTAGGCGATGGCTTTTCTTATACCAGCTATGGTCCGGGCGATAACGTGGCGGGGGACCGTCGCAGCGAGGTCTGGTTCAACAGTACAGAAGTTGGCGGGACATCAAGCGGGTCAGGTCTGGATATGGCTCAGACTGCCCCTGAAGCCAGTGATATCGTTGCTGATGCCATGACCGTCAGCGGCGCCTCAGTCTCGTTTTCAGGTCTCGATGTCGACGATGACAACGATGATGATGAAGATGAGAACAAGCTGCCTCCTGGCTGGATTGAGGGTGCAATTGTCACTCTGAAAGCGCCGTTGAATTATCAGGTATCGATTGAGGGTGGTTTTAACGTTCTGACAGGTGACGCCGTGGCAGAAGTGGCGCCATATATTGGTATGCCTGTAACGCTGACATTTAGCGGTACCGATTATGATCTCCAGATTGCCACATATACCCCTCACCAGGACGCCGTTCCGGGAACGGGTGGATCGACTGCAACATTGCGCGCCAGTGCATCGCCAGCCACGTATGATTTTACGACAACCAGCCAGACGTTTGCTCTGACCTGGCAGGGTGTCACCTATACCCTGTCCCTGGTTGCTGACTACGGCACAATGTCCGGTTTGCTGGCGGCGATTAACAGCGGGCTGACCGGATCGGGGTTGATTGCTCAGGATGACGGCGGCGTGATTCGTATCGTGGAAATCTCCAGCCCGTGGCGTGGCGGTTCCATTACGTCATCATTCCTGCCCGCGTCAGTTTTTGGCGACAGCCCTGTGTTTACCGCCGGTACAGCATCCAGTGGCGGAAGCCCGGCGGTCACAGCGAGTGTCAGGCTGGCATATGATTCCGGTACCGCATTTTCTGGCCTGCCGGACGGCACGCAGCGGATTTCCCTGGCTCATCGTGGCAACGAATACCAGATAGCATCGACTGACGGAGCGTCTGCGACCGTACAGAGAGTGGTTAACGGTACCGTTGACAACACCTGGTCAGGTTTTCTGACCCGTACCGTCGTGGATTTTGCCGCGTCTGGTATTAACGATAATGAAACCTGGCTCGGCCCCTTTCTGGCCTCCCCGCAAAATGAAGTTGTGGACGCCTTCGAGGTCAACTTTGCTTTCCCAAACGGAATTTGCGGATTCCAGAACAACGGGAATAAGCGGGTTCGCCATGTTGAGTATGAAATTCAGTACCGCGTATATGGTTCCGGATCGGGGTGGACGAGCAAGCAGGGGGTGTACGCGCTTAAAAACGTTAATGGCCTCGGTTTTACAGAGCGTTTTGATCTGTCTTCTCCCGGTCTGGTGGAGGTTAGATGCCGCCGCCGCAACGAGCAGGGGAGCAACAACGCGAGAGACAGCATGTTCTGGCAGGCGCTCAGAGGTCGTTTGCTTTCCCGTCCGACCTCCTACGCAGGGATATCAACAATAGGGATCACGGTTGAAACCGGCGGCCAACTGGCGGCGCAGTCAGACAAGCGTGTGAGTGTTGTCGCCACGCGAAACTATGATGGCGGTGGTGACAGGACAATCAGTGGGGCATTCCTGCATCTGGCCCGCAGTCTGGGTTATCGCGACGACCAGATCGACATTTCCACAATTAACATGCTTGAGGCTAACTACTGGACGCCACGAGGCGAGTATTTTGACCATCAGGCAAGTAGTGATAGCACGTCCGCAAAAGATATTTTCGACAAGATTGCTGAAGCAGGCATGGGGTATTTTCTGCTGTCTGACGGCTTACTTTCCGTCGGGCGTGAAGGGGTTAAAAGCTGGACCGGAATCATCACCCCCCAGGATACTGTCGAGGAAATGCAGACATCATTCAGGGTGCCTTCGGAGGACGATTTTGATGGCGTGGATGTGAAATACATCAATCCCGTTACCTGGGCGGAGGAGACCGTACAGTGCCGGACGCCTGAAAATCCGTTCCCCCGGAAAACGGAGGCTTACACCATCGATGTCGTCATGACAGCGGATCGTGCCTGGCGTATCGGGATGCGCCGGTTAATGAAATATCTTCATCAACGCCGGACGTATACGGCTACAACTGCAATGTTGGGATGGTGCCATGATTTTGGTGACCACATCATTTTGTCAGATGATATTCGAACCGGGAAAACCCAAAGTTGCCTGATTGACGCAATGACATACGACTTTCAGGAAATAACGTTACATGTCACCGAGCCTCTGGACTGGAGCTATACAAATCCCCGGTGCTGGATACAGTTTCAGAACAGTCGTCCATCGTCACGGATGCTGACGCCGCAGCGGATAGATGATTTCACTCTTACCATACCTTACAACGACGATCTGCACCCGGAAGACTGGATTATGGACGACCCTGATATTGATCTACCGCGTTTGCTGTTCTGCGACAGTGAAAAAGGTGCCCGGCATGGGATAGTCCAGGAGGTCGCCCCCTCCGGTGACAGCAACTGTCAGATTACCGCGCCGGAATATAAAGAAATTTTCTACGCCTACGACGACGCTATCTACCCCGGCGACGTTGCGTAATACCCCATAAAAACCCCTTATTAACTCTTTTCGCTCAAACCCTCGTTTGCGCGAACGCCTTTTTGGAGCAAAAACATGGCCTTTAATCCTCCTCTGGGGAGTGCTTCTCCGGCAGTTCTGCTCGATAACGCTGAGCGCCTGGATAACCTAGTGAATTCGGACGCTTTCACCGTGCCTGATCGCGCGGGTGTTGATCTGGATACCTGGCGCGGATTCATGGCGAAAAATGACGAGATTCGTCAGAACCTTGTGCCATTGAGTAAGCAGTACATGACGATTGAAGCGGCTCAGGCTGATATTGCAAACATCCCGGATGGCTCAACAACCTATGTACGCAGCCCTGATGGCGGCACACTGGCGGATGAGTACATTAATAACGGTGGCACACTGGCAGCTACCGGCAGAGCTATGCCGTCGATGAGCGCTCTGAAAACGGGCTACATAACAGGGGATGCTAAAAGCGATGCGGAAATTGTTGCCGGACTGGTGATATATGCTGATGGCTCTACTGCATCGAGTCCTACATGGAATGCCTGGTATCTGAAAGTCAGGGCGGGCGAGAGCGTCACCTATAGCGGAACAGTGGGCTCTAACATTGCCGGCGAACAGATGGCGTATCTTATCCTGCTGGACGCCAACAAAGCATTCGTGGCATCTCTGGCTGAGTGGACATCAACCGGGAACGTAACGGATAAAGCCACGCTGTCAGCAGTTGCGACTCAGGACGGGTATATTTACGTCCGGGTGAGGGATACAGCAGAATTCACTCTGACGCAGCGCAAAAAAACGGTTCTGGTTGAATCCGATATTGACGTCAGTGGTGGTGTGGCGAGCTATGCCAGTTATCAGAACGTGCTGGCGAATAAACCGCTTGTCGATATTACTTCATCTCAAAGTACTGCATGGGTGATCGGGCGGGTGATTTATGCCGATGGTACCCGCACAGATTCCGCCGGGGAGTCATGGCGTGCTGCTTACGTTCCCGTAAAAAAGGGGGATGCTCTCGAATATCACGGTGAGATTGGTAGCGCTATTCCCGGCGAGCTGATGGCGTACATAATTCAGCTCGACGCCAGCCTTAATGTGGTGGGGAATCTGGCGACTTATTCGTCGGAAGGAGTCCAAAAGACAGGTGTTTTATCGGGCGTGGCAACCCAGGACGGTTTCGCTTACTTCCGTGTGCGGGTGACCACGCCGGAAGCGGCGATTTATCAGAGCAGAGAGCGGTTCACACCCGGCGCAGATGTATTCGGCGTCAAAACTGTAACGTCTGTGAATGCGGCCAACCGCGTGACTACGGATGTCACGAATGCTTCAACCACCACATATATTATCGGGCGTGTCATGTCAGCGGATGGCTCAGTCGTGGATAATGCAGGCACATCATGGAAAGCGGCTTATCTTCCTGTGAAGTCCGGAGAGGTTATTCAGTATCACGGCCAAATCGGCTCCGGCACTTCGGGTCAGGTACTGGCATACATCATCCAGCTCGACAGTGAGATGAAATTTGTGGCGCCACTTGCCACCTATACTTCGCCCGGCTTGTCCAGCACCGGCGTCATGACAGGTGTTGCTACACAGGACGGCTTTGTTTACGTTCGGATGCGTGTTACCACTCCGGCAGCAACCATCTCAAAAACCACGCAACTGTTTTCCCTGTCCGGCAACGTGCACGCTTTAAGGGCGCAGACCGATATTGCCGCGGCTAACAGAACGACTCTGGATGTGACCAGTGCACCGGATACATACACTATCACGGGGCGGGTTATATACTCCGGCGGACTGATTTCTGACACCGCAGGTGAGAACTGGAAAGCAGCGTATGTTCCTGTTCGCACGGGGGATATCGTGCGCTACTTCGGGCAAATCGGCTCCGGCACGGCAGGCGAAGTTATTGCTTATATCATTCAGTTGGATGCGGCAATGGCAGTGGTGGCAAATCTTGCGACCTATACGTCACCGGGTGTCACCAGCAATGGCGTAATGGCCGGCGTGGCAACCCAGGATGGTTTCGTTTACGTGCGCGTACGCGTCACCACACCCGCGGCAACCATAACACGGACGTCTCAGGATAAAGCCCTTGCATCAGACCTCAGAGGGCCGTTAAAAACTGTCGACTATACCAGCGTGGCATCAGTCATTGCTGATAACTCAGTTATGTACAGCGGTGGTAATATCGTCTCCGGCTCTGCTTACAGTGCCTGGCGGATGTATTACATCCCGGTGCGAAAAGGCGACTCTGTCGAGATGTACGGGCAGTACGGCTCCGCCACCGTCGGGGAACTTATCGCCTATATCATGCAATGTGACGCGGATAAGGGGTGGCTATCGGACCTCTTCACCTTCAAATCGGGCGGCGGATATGTGACGGCAACGTATCGCGGAGTGGCCACACAGGACGGTTACGTTGCCGTGCGCGTCAGAAAAACAACCGATCCCGTATACGCCGTCAGGAAGATTTATCCCAATCAGGTCGCCAGAGTCAATGACGTATCCGCCATGATTGAGCAGTCCACACGGAGCAGCCAGGCAAAAGCAAAAGTTTTTAACGCGCATTTCCATGTCGATTTATCCGGGCTGCCTGAAAAGACGCCTGACTTCGACAGTTTCAGCAACCCTCTGGAATACACTTTCACTAAGCAGTGGGCGCGTCGCGACTTTTACAATGCCGCAGACTCGTTCATGCTCTCTTTCATGGACCTGGAAAACAATCCCTGGAATCTGCAGAGCAATATTTACGATATCACCGCCGGGAATGTGTTTGCTTATTCCTGGTCAGCAGGAAAGGTCTCTTTCCGGAACCCGACAGCAAATGGCCGGGTGGTGATGTTCGCGGATCGCTATATGCCCTTTGCAACCAGTGAGATTGCGATCGACAGGCTGGCAGGGAATGCCACGATGGGGATTATGTTTGCGGATGTTGACCAGCAGAACAGTGTTTCGGTCCGCGTCTCGAACAGCCAGGTTATCTGTGAAATCTATGCCGCAGGGAGTCTGCTTGATACCACCACGTTCACCGGTTCGGATATGACCGGCGCAGTGCTTCAGGTGCAAAATACCGGGGTGTCACTGCTGCTGAAAAAAGTGAACGCTGACGGGACGTGGAAATGGATTGGCCGCTATGAGCACTATGCCATCTTTGATGCCCGCAGGCTGGAATACCTGGACACGTGGAAGACTTACGTGTTCGCACAAACGGATGCATTTTCAGCCAGTGATGTTGCTGTCTTTAGCGGTTTTTCAAACCGAATTGCCAGCGGGGCGAATTCCGTCTCCATTCGCTTTCTGACCTATGAAGACGGAACGTTTATTCAGCGCGGTAACTGGCTTTATTTTCTCGTTGAGGGAACAGGGACCACTATCTCCGACCTGTACACCCAGATAGTCCGTATCAACTTCAACAGCGGTGAAGTCCAGATGATTGGCGCGATTTTCCAGGTGCGGACTGACGGAACCGATGAGGATGTCGTGCTGGGTGATGACAGTATCAAGGCGGTGTATGACCGGAACAGTCAGAGCTGGAAGGGCATCTCGTGCGGTATGGACTATCAGGGGAAAGGGCTGGCCGATAACAACCGGCCAAAACTCTATTTTGAGACGAAACAGGACCTGCTGCAGGGCGGCGTGATCATCGTCAGAAACTCCGTGCAACTGAAGAACGCCAACGGCAGTTTTTTCGGGATCGGGGCAAGCTACGTAGAGGATATTGATTTCTACTATGAAGCTTCGAGCAGCCAGTGGGTGATGACGGGAAACACCATCTCCAGTGGATGCAAAACCTTCCGGAGCCCGACGCTGTACGACGGTATTGTGCAGGAATATACGACAGCTGAAGTCCCTGCTGGCGTGCGCGATACAGGAAACCAATTCGTGCATTTCGGGAGCACAACGTATCTGACTAGCGGGGGAACGGCCAACCGGATGCATCTGCGCAAGTATGAGGCAGGTCTGACGTTCCTGGGTGAGTTTGTGCAGGATGTGTATCTGGCTCCGAACACAACCGGGCCATGGTGCACGCTGGTCCCGTTTACTAATGGAGATGAAACGGAGCTTTTCATGCTTTCCTTTGACCGTTCCGATTTGTATGAAGGTCTGGGTAACGGCGCATCGACATACGATCACGGCGGTCTGTACTGCTGGAAAGCGAGTCTTTAATCACTTTGCTGCTGGCATAAATTGTATTAGCTCAGACCTGATCTGACAGTTACCGGTTATTTATACAGGTATCTGTCAGGTTACATCTGGCTTAAATTTTTCTCAGCCCAGAACACGAAGCGGCCGGGTTTAAAGAGGGCGTTAAAACGCCTCAAAAAAGGGGATACGCTGGTGGTCTGGAAACTCGACAGACTTGGCCGTCGAATGTGGGACCTGATTAAGCTGGTGGGGGAACTGCAGGAGAAGGGAATTTACTTTCGTAGTCTCACAGACAGTTTTGATACCGGAACGCCAGCTGGCCGGTTTGTCTTCCATGTTATGGGTGCATTAGCTGAAATGGAGAGAGAGCTAAACATCGAACGTACTCGCGCAGGTCTGGCCGCAGCTCGCGAACGTGGCAGGATCGGCGGTCGTCGTAAAATCATGACCCGCGCTATCGTCAACCGGGCGGAAGAATTGTTAATCGCTGGCGCGACCCGGCAGCAGGTGGCCGACGTGATAGGGGTAGGGGTGAAGACGATCTACAAATATTTACCTGCACGGTGAGGATGATCACCTGCGCGCCGTATGCAAGAGCGCGTAGGTGATCAAGGCTGCATAGGCAGTGAACAGCATTTGATATTTTACTCGCGCTTCGTTTACTGACGTAGCCCGGAAAGCTCTTAAATGTGGAAACTACTGCCAAACTTTTTCACCGATTTTCACAGCTGCCATGATGGCCTGTTCGGTCTCCTTGTAAAAATTTGGTGTGGCCAGTTCCCAGCGACCATTCTTATGCACCATCAGAATGTAGTCAGAGATAAGGCCTGGGTCCTTAACGACGGCAAAGGTCAGCATATCAGTTGAAGGCCTGGGTAAAATGTTATCCGGAGGGAGGTAGATGCGCACCCCGGAGACAATCACATTCGCAATTTCCATCACTCCTCCATCATCCACATATCCGCCTCTTCAAACATCTCCTGGACAACCCGGCTGATTTGCTCTTTTTCGTGCTTACTGGCATCGGTATTGATCGCCGGCAAAGTCATCATCGGCTTTACACGGACCTCGGCATCGGGAAAAATCCTGTGGACTCGCTTAGTTAATTCAGCCGTAATTGTCTCCCTTGCACCGGCCATCCCCTCAAAGTTTCTCTTGTCGTAAATCAGTTCCACAAACATTTCGCACTCCTATTTACTGGATATAATTACAGTATATATACTGTATGCATGAACAGTGTCAACATGAGGAAGTGCGTTATGAAGTTTTACACACCAACTGAGCTCCGAGAGGTCCTATTTATACCGCTATTCAGTGACCCGGTGCAGTGCGGATTTCCCAGCCCGGCTCAGGATTATGTTGAAAAGCGAATTGATCTCAACGAGTTGTTGATTAATCACCCCAGCGCTACATATTTCGTTAAGGCCGCCGGAGACAGCATGATCGAGGGCGGTATCAGTGAGGGCGATCTCCTGGTCGTCGATAGCTCGCGTAAGGCTGAGCATGGCGATATCGTGATTGCTTCTGTCGAGGGGGATTTCACCGTTAAAAAATTGCAGCTGCGACCGACAGTTCAGCTTAACCCTATGAACAGCGCTTATTCCCCGATCGTCGTCGGGAGTGAAGACACGCTCGATATTTTTGGCGTCGTTACCTACATAATTAAAGCGGCGGGCTGAGATGTTCGCGCTCTGTGATGTGAACTCATTTTATGCGAGCTGCGAGACCGTGTTTCGGCCCGACTTGAAAGGGCGGCCGGTGGTCGTCCTGTCGAATAACGACGGTTGTGTGATTGCGCGCTCTGCGGAAGCAAAGCCGTTCGTGAAGATGGGAGAGCCGTACTTTAAACAAAAAGATCAGTTCCGCCGGCAGGGCGTGATCTGCTTCAGCAGTAATTACGAGCTTTATGCGGACATGTCGAACCGGGTGATGACAACGTTAGAAGAGCTTTCACCGCGGTGCGAAATTTACAGTATCGATGAAGCCTTTTGTGATCTCACCGGCGTTCGTAACTGCTGGGACCTTACCGATTTTGGCCGGGAGATACGTGAGACAGTGTTACGCAGGACACACCTAACCGTAGGTGTGGGAATCGCCCAAACAAAAACACTCGCGAAGCTGGCTAATCATGCGGCAAAGAGGTGGCAGCGGCAAACCGGCGGGGTGGTTGACCTGTCAAATATCGACAAACAACGTAAGTTGATGGCCGCACTGCCAGTGAATGAGGTTTGGGGCGTCGGGCGCCGCATCAGTAAAAAGCTGGAAGCTATGGGCATCAAAACCGTGCTGCAGCTGGCTGATACTGATACCCGTTTTATCAGGAAGCATTTTAATGTGGTGCTGGAGCGAACCGTGCGGGAGCTACGCGGGGAACCTTGCCTCGGTCTGGAGGAGTTCGCGCCGGTAAAACAGGAAATTGTCTGCAGTCGGTCGTTCGGTGGGCGTATCACGGAATACCATGAGATGAGGCAGGCGATATGCAGTTACGCTTCGCGCGCAGCTGAGAAACTTCGTGGTGAGCACCAGTATTGCCGGTTTATCTCCGCATTTGTCAAACGAGCCCGTTTGCGCTGAACGAGCCGTATTACGGCAACAGCGCATCGGTCAAGCTGCTGACCCCGACCCAGGACAGCCGGGATATAATCGCCGCGGCGACCAGGTGCCTGGATGCTGTCTGGAAAGATGGGCATAGGTATCAGAAAGCCGGCGTGATGCTTGGTGACTTCTACAGCCAGGGCGTCGCCCAATTAAACCTGTTCGATGACAACGCTCCGCGGCAGAACAGCGAAAAGTTAATGGAGGTCCTGGATCATCTCAATGCCAAAAATGGGAGAGGGGCGTTGTACTTTGCAGGGCAGGGCATACAGGCCGGTTGGCAGATGAAACGAGAGATGCTTTCCCCGAGGTATACAACTCGGTTTTCAGATATTATTTCAGTACGGTAAGATGTTACATCAAGAAATTATATATTAATTTGTGAGGAATATATGCAAGAAGAAAAACTAAAAAAAGCCATTGAAGAATGGGATGCAGTAATACATGAGAATTTTCACAAAGGAATGATAAATGGAGCTAGCTTGGCCACAAGTGAGACAACCTCTATCTTAGATAAATTTAGCATGTGGTTATTAGTTGGCGTTGGTGGTACTGCTGCATTAATTATTGCGAATATTGATAAAATAACTCCATATACTGGTATTATAGGATTTAAATGTATTGTTTTGTTTTTGTGTATGTCTGCAGTATTTGGTTTTTTATCTAAATATTTTTCTATAGTAGTGCACTCGTCTGTTGCTGTTAGCATTCGAATGGCTCAGATCTCGATTGAGGAGTTAAAAAAATACGAGGAAAACTGTAAGGCCCGAGATGAGGTAGGGCAGGAAATATCATACGTTAGTAAAAAAAATGTAGATGTGAATGAGTTTATTAACGACTACATCAAATTATACCCAAGTGATTTTTTGAGGAAGAAGATAAAAAAGACATTCGACAAAATGAGTCAGGACAAACTTCATGGCAACAGAAGTGCTGTAAAATGTGTAGTTTATCAAAGTGTATGTTTAGTTTTGCAAGCTCTTTTTTACATATTCTTTCTTATATCTGTAGCCGTATTAATCGGTATCAAATAGTAATGTTTGTATTAGCTCAGACCTGATCTGACAGTTACCGGTTATTTATACAGGTATCTGTCAGATTACATCTGGCTTAAATTTTTCTCGGCCCAGATGCGCTTTCCATCAAGTAATGTTTCCATTGGCGTCCGGCCACAGCACATTTTCCCCTGATGAGTTCGCTCATTATTATAGTGAGCCAGCCATTCATCAAGATCCGATTGTAATGTATCAAGATCGCCATATAACTTTTTGCGGAACGTCACCTGATAAAACTCGTTCAGTATCGTTTTATGGAACCGCTCGCAGATGCCGTTGGTCTGTGGTGACATCGCCTTAGTTTTTGTGTGTCTGATGTCATTTATCGCCAGATAAAGCTGATAATCATGGTGGTCCACTTTGCCGCAATATTCTGTACCTCTGTCTGTCAGTATTCTCAGCATCGGCAGGCCCTGAGACTCATAAAATGGCAGTACACTATCATTCAGCAAATCAGCTGCTGTAATCGGCGCTTTGGTGACGTAAAGCTTGCAGTGAGCCACCTTCGAGTACGTATCAACGAACGTCTGTTGATAGATACGCCCGACGCCTTTCAGGTTGCCCACGTAGAACGTGTCCTGTGAACCCAGATAACCCGGATGAGCGGTTTCAATCTCACCACAGGCTTCATCATCACTGGCTTTACGTTCCAGCGCTGCGATCTGGCTGTCAGTCAGTTCAATGCCGTCACGGGCCACTTTTTCTTCCAGCGCTTTCAGGCGCTTTTTGAAGTTCTCAAGGTTATGACGTAACCAAACGGAACGGACACCGCTACCGGAGATAAAAACGCCCTGTTTGCGCAGCTCGTTACTGGTCCGGTGCTGGCCGTGAGCCGGGAACTCAACGGCATAATCAACAACAGCCCGCTCAGTGGCATCATCAATACGGTTCTTAAGGTTTGGTGCGCGACGACTCCGGTTTATCAGCGCATCCACGCCACCTTCATCGGCCAGTTCGCGGTAACGATAAAATGTATCACGTGAAACGCCCATGATTTTACAGGCTTTCGATACGTTGCTGAGTTCTTCCGCCAGATTGAGCAAACCGGCTTTGTGTTTGATAACGGGATTGGTAGTATGAAGCATGAGAGTTACCTCGTGTTTTGTATAAGGATTCGACACCCATATCAAAACCGGTAACTCTCAACCTTTCAAGGCCATATGTCAGATCAAGTCGCGACTAATACAACTCAATTGATGTGTAATGTTGCCGACTCCTTGGGATGCAGGGTACCAGATGAAATGGTTGACAGACACAGTTCCATTTGCGCCGTTCTCTTCTGCCTCTTTACCCTCGATACTCCGTTACATCCATTCATCTACGGCTAAAGGAACCAGAACGAGCGGCCGGCTGGTCGAGGATGTCGACCAGCCACTGATCCGCAGTCGCGGTCACAATCAAAGATCCCTCGGCTTCATCCCCTCGTTCGAACGGAAAGTTCTCGATCTATTTGGGAGGAAAATAGCCCCGGAAAGGTTGTCATTGACGGGAGTTTCTCCCCCATTTCTCCCCATTAACTCCCCGTACAAAAAACCGACATAAAAAACCAGCCTTAAAAGGCTGGTTTTTCAGGGATTTTTGGTCGGCACGAGAGGATTTGAACCTCCGACCCCAGACACCCCATATCTGCGATAGGTTAGGCCTTCATCAACGCTTCGGATTCTGCGAGTGAGGTCTGATAGCGCTTTACTGCCTCAGCAAAGGCTTGCGCGGCGTCTGCATTTGATACCATATATTCTTCAGTTACCCCAGTTTGAGAATGGAAAGTAATATTTCCATAAATGCAGATAGGGATTTGGTAGTTGTCTTTAAATCGACGGTCTGGTGAGCCATTTTTATTCGTTTTCGCCCATGTATGCCCATCTATGCGTGAGTCACTGGGAACACCTTCTTCCTCATGGAATCTTCGATATTCTGAACTGATTTGTAATTCGCGTAAATCAATCAGAGCGAACGCCCCATCAGCTCGTGGTATGACTGCAACTCCAGGATAAAGCAAAATATCGTCGCCATTCATATTTTCAAATCGCATCGCAAGCCCTGTAAATTGAATGAGATCCGTTGAACTGAAATCAAAGGTAACTGGGTGACGATTAACAGACCTGGTTGCTAATGTTCTTTCGGCAAACTGGTCTGTAGCTTTATCTGCAGTAATATCCCATTTTTTGACACTCGATTTTAACATATCGAATGCACGAACCATTGCTGCATATGCGCGCTGTGAAGCATCACTGCTCTCGAAGGTTATGGCTATTTTTGTGCTGTCTTCCCATGATACTAGGCGAGATATCTCAGCTTGCGTTACGGGAAGTTCTGTCTCAAGTTCTGCGATGCGTCGTCTGTAAAACCAACGGAATAGACTTGATTTGCGTCGAACCAACTCATTCTTTTGTTTTGACTCTTCAGCAAGAGCCTCTTGTAAATCAGATTTTATCTCTGCCCTTTGTTCTCGCGCTTTAGCCATCAAATCCCGTAAAGGTAAAAGGGAGGAGCTTGTCAAGACCTCTACCGAAGCGCTTGAAATTTCATTCATGCCAGCCATGGG
Organism: Klebsiella sp. LTGPAF-6F; assembly: GCF_001753185.1. Lineage (NCBI taxonomy): Bacteria > Pseudomonadati > Pseudomonadota > Gammaproteobacteria > Enterobacterales > Enterobacteriaceae > Klebsiella > Klebsiella sp. LTGPAF-6F. Next base: position 4,735,038 of record NZ_CP017450.1, on the reverse strand, counting down.
CATATATATTTTAGCGTTCGATGGAGTGTTGCTTGGAAATGATTCCGTCGACCCAAAATGAGGTTCTGTCGAGGACGGAATTAATGGATTCGAAACTGAGTGGCAATCATCATAGGGCAGGGTAGGTGTAGTATAAGATAAACCTGTACCCGGGAGTCCCACAGTCGCCCTGAGTCCTTTTTTCCCAACATTGACAGTTGCACCAGGTACTCCGATGCTTGCGCTTATTCCACGCTTTCCAATGTTGAGTCTCACACCAGGAAATAGAGTAAAGGTTTGCCTGAAACGAAGAGACATAAAGTTATCCCTATGTAGTTTTGTGTACCAAAGTTCGAAATGTTTTTATATGAACATTGAGCTGATACAAAAAACTACCCTTAGCTCATCTTCATACCGCCATGATAAAGCGATTAACTTGCTGGTGGAGTAAAACAAAAAAGCCCGCGCAGGCGGGCTTTTTTGTCACTAGGGAGCCGCGGCTCCTTTGCGTATCCTTTTTTGTCCCCTCACCGTCTGGTCGGTGTCCTGCTGAGACTGCTAACTTCCTGTTATTGCTAGTGATGTCCTATCACTGTCCAATCATGATTGGTGGAGCTGGCGGGAGTTGAACCCGCGTCCGAAATTCCTACATCCTCGGTACTACATGCTTAGTCTGTCTTTACATTCGCCTGGCACCTGCGGACGGACACGCCACTACCAGACTAGCCTGATTAGTTTTAACGCTTCAACCCCAGGCAGGGCTTCCACGCGATCTCTTTTGGGTTTGACCTCTCTTTGATCCCCGTCTTAAGAGCGGAAGCTAGGGAGAGAGGGCTCAGAGCAGGTTATTAAGCTGCTAAAGCGTAGTTTTCGTCGTTTGCGACTATTTTTTTGCGGCTTTTTACGAGGCCAACCGCCCCTCGGCATGCACCTTGGGTTTCGCAAATCCCGTCGAATCCAGAATCAGCCCCAATGTGTACGGTGAGTATAACAGATTTATGAATGTGCTTACCAGCCCTCGTTTTGAGGATTATGGCGTCAGGTTGGGTGAAAAATCAGCATCAACAACGATATAGCATCAGGGCCAGCAAAACTGACCCTGACAGGAAGGGGAATTAACGACCGGCGTGTTTCATAATTCGGGCTTTATCTACCGCCCACTCGCGGTCTTTGATATCGGTACGCTTGTCGTGCTGTTTCTTACCTTTCGCTACGCCGATTTTGACTTTGCACCAGGCATTCTTCCAGTACAGAGAAAGAGCAACCACGGTGTAACCTTCGCGGTTGATGCGCCCGTACAGGGTATCCAGTTCGCGCTGGTTGAGCAGAAGCTTACGGGTACGCGTCGGGTCGCAAACGTAATGAGTGGAAGCAACGGCCATTGGCGTAAAGTTGGCGCCAAACAGATAGGCTTCGCCATCTTTTAAAATGACATAGCTATCGCCAATGTTGGCTTTACCTGCGCGGAGAGATTTTACTTCCCAACCCTGCAGGGCAAGACCAGCCTCGTATTCATCTTCGATAAAGTATTCATGACGAGCGCGTTTATTCAGCGCAATGGTGGCTGATCCAGGTTTGTGGGCTTTTTTCTTAGTCATAGTATCCTGAAGTCATCGTCTTAAAACAGTCGTACCTCAATCTTCCCGCGAGGCGTAATGGGCTATCTTAGCACGAGTTGCGGTACAGCGTTTTTTTTAGCAGCAGATAAATGATATTATTTACACCGTGTTTATATGTGGAACCTGCTATGCCTCAGATTAGCCGTACCGCCCTGGTGCCGTTCAGTGCGGAACAGATGTACCAACTGGTAAATGATGTGAAGTCCTACCCTGATTTTCTGCCGGGCTGCACCGGTAGCCGGGTTCTGGAGCTCGGTCCGACGCAAATGACCGCGGCGGTTGACGTCTCCAAAGCGGGTATCAGCAAGACCTTCACAACGCGAAATACGCTGACCAGTAACCAAAGTATTCTGATGAGTCTGGTCGATGGACCGTTCAAAAAGCTGATTGGCGGCTGGAAGTTTATTCCCTTAAGCCCGGAAGCGTGCAAAATTGAGTTCCATCTCGATTTTGAATTCACTAATAAGCTGATTGAAATGGCCTTTGGTCGCATTTTCAAAGAGCTGGCCATGAATATGGTGCAGGCGTTCACGACCCGCGCTAAAGAGGTCTACAGTGTCGGCTAAAATCGTGGTTGAGGTGGCCTACGCATTGCCGGAAAAGCAGTATCTGCAAAGCGTTAAGCTGGAGGAGGGCGCGACGGTCGAGCAGGCGATCGTGGCCAGCGGCCTTCTGGCGCTGCGTGATGATATCGATCTGGCGAAGAACAAAGTGGGGATTTATAGCCGCCCGGCTAAGCTTCACGATCGGGTCCACGATGGCGATCGGGTAGAAATCTATCGGCCGCTGATTGCTGACCCAAAAGAGCTGCGTCGCCAGCGGGCAGAGAAAAGCGCCGGAAAGTAACCGTTTCGCACGAAGATGCAGATATAAAAAAAGCGCTCATTGAGCGCTTTTTGCGTATTGATAGATTTACTCCACCGTCAGGGCAGGTTTGTTATCAATGTTGGTCAGCACACCGCTGCTGTTGAAGGTCAGGGTAAGCGTCTGCTGGGTAACTTTCTCATGCCCAGGCTGCTGACGGAAAACGTAGAACCAGGTATTGGTGCCAAACGGATCCGACATCATCGGGGTACCAAGAGCATAGGCAACCTGTTGTTGCGTCATGCCGACGCGGATTTTTGCTACATCGGTTGGTGCCAGATAGTTACCCTGGTTGATGTCAGGACGGTAAACCACTCGTTCCAGAGTGGAACAGCCTGCGGTCAACATAAGAAGAACCGCTGCGGCAGCAGTCAGCATTTTACAGCGCATAGTGATTTGATTCCTTTTTGGGCCCGAGCAGTACGTGGCTCATCTGTAATATGCCGATGATAATAGACCTTTGCCCGGTTGGGAACCTTCGGCTGCAGGTCTGTCGGCAATTTGCTGTTCACTATGACTCTGTGAAAATCAAAAAGTTTACGCGGCGAGCAACTCTTTCGCGTTTGCCAGGGTGTTACGAGTGACTTCACTACCGCCCAGCAGTCGGGCCAGTTCCTGCAAACGAGCGCGTTTATCAAGAGGGTGCATATGCGTCTCGGTCATTTCACCGTCGGTTTCCTTGCAGACGAAGAAATGGTGATGTCCGCAACCGGCAACCTGCGGTAAATGGGTAACGCACATCACCTGGGTTGATTCACCCAATTGACGCAGCAGCTTACCGACGACCGCCGCCGTAGGGCCGCTGATGCCGACGTCCACTTCATCGAAAATCAGCGCCGGCGTTTCCATTTTCCGCGCGGTGATCACCTGAATCGCCAGCGCAATACGAGACAGCTCGCCGCCGGAGGCAACTTTAGCAATCGGCTGCAGCGGTTGACCCGGGTTAGTGGTGACGCGGAATTCGATATGGTCTGCGCCCTCGGCCGTAAGATGGCGCTCATCAAACGCGACATCAATGGAGAACACCCCATGCGGCATCGAAAGTGAGTGCATACTCTCTGTAATGAGCTGAGTCAGCTCATCGGCGCTATTTTGGCGTAAGGCATGCAGCTGCTTCGCCGTATCCAGCGCCAGCTGATGATGCTCCACAACCCTCTGGCTGAGTGATTCCAGAGAACCCGCGCTATCATCCAGCATACGCTGTTCTTCCAGCAGTGACTGGTAAAGGTCAGGAAGCTCTTCGGGCGTAATTTGATGCTTCCGCGCGAGGGCAATTTGCCGGGAGATACGCTGTTCCAGCTCAAACAGGCGGTTCGGATCGAGATCGAGGCGGTCATGGTAATGGCGCAGTTCGTCCGTGGCTTCGCTAAGCTGAATAGACGCTTCTTCGAGCATATCGAGTACTCCGGAGAGCTTACTGTCCATACCAACCAGCTCGCTGACCAGCTGCTTCGCGGCGTAGAGTTGGCTTTGCAGGTTGGATTCTTCGCCGTCTGCCAGCACCGTCAGCGCATGCTGGCAGGTAGTCAGCAGCTGACCGCTGTTAGCAAGGCGTTTGTACTTTTCATCAATTTGCTCAAATTCGCCCGCCAGCGGGTTGAACTCATTTAGCTCTTTTAATTGATATTGCAGCAGGTCCGCACGCGCTGCGCGCTCCTGGCTTTGCTGCTGATGCTGCGCCAGATCGCGACAGCTTTTATGCCACTGACGATAGCGCTCTGCCATGAGCTGAGTAAGCGCATACTCACCGGTATAGCCATCAAGCAGCGTTTTCTGGTGTTCGGGTTTAGTCAGTAGCTGGTGGGCATGTTGGCCGTGGATCTGGATTAGCAGCTGACCGAGCTCACGAAGCTGGGATAAAGGGACTGCCGTACCGTTAATAAACCCGCGAGAACGGCCGTCTGCGCTGATGACGCGACGAAGTAAACACTCACGCCCGCTTTCAAGCTGGTTCTGTTCCAGCCAGCGCTGCGCGGCAGGCGTGTCCTTCAGGGAGAAACGGGCGCACAAATCAGCCCGGCTGGCGCCTCTGCGCACCATGTCGGCTTCCGCCCGACCACCGAGGCACAGCCCCAGCGCGTCGATAGCGATCGATTTACCGGCGCCGGTCTCGCCGGTAATGGCGGTCATCCCGCTGTGAAAATCGATTTCCAGCTCACGAACGATAGCAAAATGACTGATAGTGAGTTGTGCCAACATAGCTGCCTTCCTGTATGAAAAACCATTACTGTGTTTTCGTACAGTATAATATGGTTTTTTATCCAGTAAAGGGGCTGGCTATAAAATCAGAACAATTTTTTCGACCAGCCAAGCTTGGTGCTTAATGTATTGAAATAGCTGTAATCTTTTGGATGAATGAGATTGAGGTGATAGTCACAGCGGCGGATCAGCACATCTTCACCATCCTGAATCGGCAACGCTATCTGGCTATCGCAGCTAATCTCGAGGTCGCTACAGCGTTGAGAAAAGCGCAGGCGAATCGTGCTGTCACCGTTGATCACCAGCGGGCGTGCCGACAGCGTATGCGGGAACATGGGGACCAGGGTGATCGCATCCAGCGAAGGCGTGAGGATCGGTCCGCCGGCGGAGAGGGAATAAGCCGTGGAGCCGGTTGGCGTGGAGATAATCAGGCCATCGGAGCGCTGAGAGAAAGCAAACACCTCATCAATGTAGACTTCAAACTCGATCATATGCGCCACTTTGCCGGGGTGCAGGACGACTTCGTTAATCGCCGTGCTGATGCGCTTCTGGCAATCCTGCTGACATACCTGCGCTTCCAGCAGGAAGCGTTTTTCGGCGATATAGTGGCCTTCGAGGACATCGGCGAGCTGCTGTAGCGCGTTATCCGGGTCGAGGTCGGTCAGAAAACCGAGGTTACCGCGGTTAATCCCAATAACATTAATGTCGTAGCGGGCCAGCGTCCGCGCTGCGCCGAGCATATTGCCATCGCCGCCCACCACGACGGCCAGGTCTGCCTGCTGGCCGATTTCCGCCAGCGTCCCGGTCTTCACATTGCTGAGCTGCAGTTCATGAGCAATTTGCTGCTCAACCAGCACTTCATAACCTTTGCCAGACAGCCAGCGCCAGAGCATTTCATGTGTGGTCAGTGCGGTTGGGTGACGAGGGTGTCCCACAATGCCTATACACTTGAAGTGGTTCTTCATGATCTGGATGTCCTTGCGTTAAATGAATAGTGACAATCTGGCTGCGTTCCCTTGAAACCAGGAAACTGATCCCCATAATAAGCGAAGTTAGCGAGATGAATGCGAAAAAAAACGCGGAGAAATTCATGAGTAGTAAAGAACAGAAAACGCCTGAGGGGCAAGCCCCGGAAGAAATTATCACGGAGCAGCACGACGACGTTGAGGCGGTAGAGCCTGAGGTTTCGGCTGAGCAGGTGGATCCGCGCGATGAAAAAATTGCGAATCTGGAAGCTCAGCTTGCTGAAGCGCAGAAGCGCGAACGTGAAGTATTGCTGCGTGCGAAAGCCGATGAAGATAACCTGCGCCGCCGCACCGAGCTGGATATCGAAAAAGCGCATAAGTTTGCGCTGGAGAAGTTCGTTAACGAGCTGCTGCCGGTCATCGACAGCCTGGATCGCGCGCTGGAAGTCGCTGATAAAGCTAACCCGGATATGGCGCCGATGGTTGAAGGTATCGAACTGACGCTGAAGTCCATGCTCGACGTGGTGCGCAAGTTCGGCGTGGAAGTGATTGGCGATACTAACGTGCCGCTGGATCCGAACGTACATCAGGCCATTGCGATGGTTGAGTCTGAAGACGTTGCGGCAGGTAACGTTCTGGGCGTCATGCAAAAGGGTTATACCCTGAACGGACGTACTATTCGCGCGGCGATGGTCACCGTGGCGAAAGCGAAGTAAATAAGCGAAACGGCTACCGCGAGGTAGCCGTTTTTCTATTCCCCTCAGCCAGGTCCCAGGGTTGCTATGACTCGGCCACGCTTTCGCGAATGGGTTTTACCGGCATCACTTTCACCCGTTTAATCATATTCTCCTGAACATCAAGAATATCGATATCATACTGTTCGATGCGTACGCGGGTGCCCGGGGCGGGGATCTCTTCAAGTGCTTCCAGGATAATACCGTTAATGGTTCGCGCTTCATCTTCCGGCAGATGCCAGTTAAAAGCCTTGTTGATTTCACGTACGTTGGCGGTACCGTCGATAATCACTGAACCGTCGTTAAGCGGCGTCACCTCTTCAGCAAGCGTAGGCGACATTGAAGTCGTAAAATCGCCAACGATCTCTTCGAGGATATCCTCAACCGTGACCAGACCCTGAATATCTCCATATTCATCAACAACCAGGCCCACTTTCTTCTTATTGCGCTGGAATTTCACCAGTTGCGTACTGAGCGGCGTACCTTCCGGCACGAAGTAAATTTCATCGGCGGCGCGCAGCATGACTTCTTTCGTGAACTCTTTTTTCTCCGTCATCAGGCGATAAGCTTCGCGAACCCGCAGCATGCTGATGGCATCGTCCAGCGTGTCGCGGTACAGCACAATGCGTCCGTGCGGAGAGTGGGTCAGCTGGCGGACAATGGATTTCCAGTCATCGTTAATATTGATACCGACAATATCGTTGCGCGGGACCATGATGTCGTCAACGCTGACTTTCTCGAGGTCCAGAACGGAGAGCAGCATGTCCTGATTGCGGCGGGAGATTTGCGAGCGTGATTCATTAACGATAGTACGCAGTTCATCTTTGCTTAAGGCCCCGCTCACGACGATATCGGTTTTTATACCCATCATGCGCATCAGAATGCGGGTAATGGTGTTGAGCAACCACACCAGCGGCATCATCAGAATTTGCAGCGGCGCGAGCAGGAGGCTGCTGGGATAGGCGACCTTTTCCGGATAGAGCGCGGCAATGGTTTTTGGCAGCACTTCGGCAAACACCAGCACCACAAACGTCAGGACGCCGGTGGCAATGGCGACGCCGGCATCCCCGTACAGGCGCATACCGACAATGGTGCCCAGCGCCGAGGCAAGAATGTTGACGAGGTTATTGCCAATGAGGACCAGACTAATGAGACGGTCAGGTTTGCGCAGCAGCTTTTCGACACGTTTTGCCTGACGATTGCCCTGCTTGGCCATATGACGCAGGCGATAGCGGTTCAGCGTCATCATGCCGGTTTCAGAACCGGAGAAATAGGCGGAGATGACCACCATGACGATCAGCGTCACGATCAGCGTGGTGGTGGAGATATGTTCCACTTGGGATTCCTTAAAGACTTAGCTCATGAACTGTTGCAATACGCGGCTACCAAAGTAGGCCAGCGTCAGCAGCCCCGCGCCAGTCACGTTAAACCAGACGACCCGGCGTCCGCGCCACCCTTCATGATAGTGGCCCCAAAGCAGGACGATATATACGAACCACGCAACGATAGACAGCACTGCTTTATCAATGTTTTCCGCACTAAACAGGTTGTGCATGTAAAACAGCCCGGTACACAGCGTCAGGGTTAACAGAACCACGCCTATCTGTGTGATATGAAACATTTTACGTTCAATGCTCATCAGCGGCGGCATTTCGCTACTGAAGGTCAACTTTTTATTCTTCAGCTGATAGTCAATCCACGCCAGCTGCAGCGCGTAAAGCGCAGCGATAATCAGCGTAGCATAAGAGAAGAGCGACAGGCCGATATGGACCAGCATCCCCGGCGTGGTTTCCAGATGCGTGATGTATTCGTTCGGCATAAAGGTAGCGAACGCGAGGTTGATTAAGGCGAAGGTGTAGACAATGGGTAGCAATAGCCAGCCGCGATTACGCGAGGCGACGATGGTCATCACCGTACAGATCATCAGGCTGACCAGCGATCCCACGTTTAATAGACTGAGATTTTGCCCGCTTTCGCCGCCGGGAAAAATGCGTGACTCCAGCGCGAAGGCGTGACAAATCAACGCAATAGTTGCGGAAAGAATCGCCATCCGCCGCCAGCTGCTGTTTTTTTGCAGCAGGCCAGGGACGATCAGCGCGAGGCTGATGGAGTAGGCGACAAGGGCGAGTAGAGCAAAAACAGGCATAGGGGTGTCGACTGTTGACTAAATAGTAAAGAGAAGCAGTATAGCGTCACGCGACTCTGGCTCCAACCGTTGCAGCACATTCGCGTTTATGTCGTGTTATACTGCGCCCATTCCGTTTTTGTGTCGCTGCGGCGACCGACCGTTTCCACCTCAGGCGAGAGACAATGTTTGATAATTTAACCGATCGTTTGTCGCGTACGCTGCGCAACATTAGCGGCCGCGGACGCCTTACTGAAGACAATATTAAAGATACCCTGCGCGAAGTGCGTATGGCGCTGCTGGAGGCGGACGTTGCTCTGCCTGTGGTACGTGATTTCATCAACCGCGTAAAAGAAAGCGCGGTAGGTCATGAAGTCAACAAAAGCCTGACCCCGGGCCAGGAGTTCGTCAAAATCGTGCGCAACGAACTGGTTGCCGCGATGGGCGAAGAGAACCAGGCGCTGGATTTAGCCGCGCAGCCGCCAGCCGTGGTGCTGATGGCCGGTTTGCAAGGGGCGGGTAAAACCACCAGCGTCGCGAAGCTGGGTAAATTCCTGCGTGAAAAGCACAAGAAGAAAGTCCTTGTCGTTTCCGCTGACGTCTATCGCCCTGCGGCGATCAAACAGCTGGAAACGCTGGCCGAGCAGGTTAGCGTTGATTTCTTCCCGTCTGACGTGGGTCAGAAGCCGGTTGATATCGTTAATGCCGCGCTGAAAGAAGCGAAGCTCAAATTCTACGACGTGCTGCTGGTGGATACCGCCGGTCGTCTGCACGTTGATGAAGCGATGATGGATGAGATTAAGCAGGTCCATGCGTCTCTCAATCCAGTAGAAACCCTGTTTGTTGTCGATGCGATGACCGGCCAGGATGCGGCGAACACGGCGAAAGCCTTTAACGAAGCCCTGCCGCTGACCGGGGTCGTGCTGACCAAAGTGGACGGCGACGCCCGCGGCGGTGCGGCGCTGTCGATTCGTCATATCACCGGCAAGCCGATTAAGTTCCTCGGCGTTGGCGAGAAAACCGAAGCGCTGGAGCCGTTCCATCCGGATCGTATCGCTTCCCGTATTCTCGGCATGGGCGACGTCCTGTCGTTGATCGAAGATATCGAAAGTAAGGTCGACCGCGCGCAGGCTGAAAAGCTGGCCTCTAAGCTGAAAAAAGGCGACGGTTTTGACCTGACCGATTTCCTTGAACAGCTGCGGCAGATGAAAAACATGGGCGGTATGGCCAGCCTGATGGGCAAGCTGCCGGGCATGGGGCAGATACCGGACAACGTTAAATCGCAGATGGATGATAAAGTTCTGGTGCGTATGGAAGCCATCATCAACTCGATGACGCTGAAAGAGCGCGCTAAACCGGAAATTATTAAAGGTTCGCGTAAGCGCCGCATCGCCGCAGGCTGCGGAATGCAGGTGCAGGATGTGAACCGTCTGCTCAAGCAGTTTGACGATATGCAGCGCATGATGAAGAAGATGAAGTCGAAAGGCGGCATGATGAAGATGATGCGCGGAATGAAAGGAATGATGCCGCCAGGGTTCCCCGGAGGCCGATAGGCTGGTCGCCATTTCTGCCGGGGCGCGCTTCTTTTCTGACACATGGTTGGCGCATTCTGGCTATGACTTATACTCCGGTACCCAATTTAAGGGTACCGGAGTCGCCCTTCCACAGCAGAGTTTATAACTGCTGATTGCAATTTCCCCAGAAATCAGTAAAATTTTCGGGCTTTTAATATGACACCGGGCTCCGTTCCTCGATGGGGCCCGGTGTTTTATTCACACAAGAGGATGTTATGGTTACTATTCGTTTAGCACGTCACGGCGCGAAAAAGCGTCCGTTCTACCAGGTTGTTGTTACCGACAGCCGTAATGCACGCAACGGTCGCTTCATCGAGCGCGTTGGTTTCTTCAACCCGATCGCTTCTGCGACCGAAGAAGGAACTCGTCTGGATCTGGATCGTATCGCTCACTGGGTTGGCCTGGGCGCTACTGTTTCCGATCGCGTAGCTGCGCTGATCAAAGCCGCTAACAAAGCAGCTTAATCTGTCACGGTGGTCATGATGAGCAAGCAACACACCGCACAAGCACCTGTTGAACCGATTGTATTGGGCAAGATGGGTTCTTCCTACGGTATCCGTGGTTGGCTCAGAGTGTTTTCCTCCACCGAAGACGCCGAAAGCATTTTTGACTATCAGCCCTGGTTTATCCAGAAGGCGGGTCAGTGGCAGGTTGTTGAGCTGGAAAGCTGGCGCCACCACAATCAGGATATCGTCATTAAGCTGAAAGGCATTGACGATCGCGATGCAGCGAATCTGTTGACTAATTGCGAAATTGTCGTGGATTCATCGCAGCTGCCTGCGCTTGAAGAGGGTGACTACTACTGGAAAGACCTGATGGGCTGCCAGGTAGTGACTACGGAAGGCTATAGCCTCGGCAAAGTCATCGACATGATGGAAACCGGGTCTAATGACGTTCTCGTCATCAAGGCAAACCTGAAAGATGCATTTGGTATCAAGGAGCGGCTGGTTCCGTTCCTCGATGGGCAGGTTATCAAGAAAGTCGATCTCGCTACTCGTACCATCGAAGTAGACTGGGATCCTGGTTTTTAAATTCTCCGAATAAACGGTAAAAAACGGCACTATGGGGATTGGCTTGTGTTTATAGGTATCGTTAGCCTGTTTCCTGAAATGTTCCGCGCAATTACCGATTACGGGGTAACTGGCCGGGCAGTAAAAAATGGCCTGCTGAGCATCCAGAGCTGGAGTCCTCGCGATTTCGCTCATGACCGGCACCGTACCGTGGACGATCGTCCTTACGGCGGCGGACCGGGGATGTTAATGATGGTGCAACCTTTACGGGATGCCATTCATGCAGCAAAAGCCGCGGCAGGTGAAGGCGCAAAGGTGATTTATCTTTCACCTCAGGGACGCAAGCTTGATCAAGCGGGCGTCAGCGAACTGGCAACAAATCAGAAGCTGATTTTGGTGTGCGGTCGCTATGAAGGCGTAGATGAGCGCGTAATTCAGACCGAGATTGATGAAGAATGGTCAATTGGCGATTACGTTCTCAGCGGTGGTGAGCTACCGGCAATGACGCTGATTGACTCCGTTTCCCGGTTTATTCCGGGGGTGCTGGGTCATGAAGCTTCAGCAATCGAAGATTCGTTTGCTGAAGGATTGCTGGATTGCCCGCACTATACGCGTCCTGAAGTGTTAGAAGGTATGGAAGTACCGCCGGTATTGCTGTCGGGAAACCATGCTGAGATACGTCGCTGGCGTCTGAAGCAGTCGCTGGGCCGTACCTGGCTTAGAAGACCTGAACTTTTGGAAAACCTGGCTCTGACTGAAGAGCAAGCAAGGTTGCTGGCAGAGTTCAAAAAGGAACTCGCGCAACAGCAACATAAACATGATGGGATGGCGTAAGCCCCCAATATCAGTTTACCCAGGATAAGAGATTAAATTATGAGCAACATTATTAAGCAACTTGAACAAGAACAGATGAAGCAGGACGTACCTTCCTTCCGTCCGGGTGATACCGTGGAAGTGAAAGTATGGGTTGTTGAAGGTTCCAAAAAACGTCTGCAGGCATTCGAGGGCGTGGTTATCGCTATTCGTAACCGCGGTCTGCACTCTGCATTCACTGTTCGCAAAATTTCCAACGGCGAAGGCGTTGAGCGTGTCTTCCAGACTCACTCTCCGGTAGTTGACAGCATTTCTGTCAAACGTCGTGGTGCTGTGCGTAAAGCTAAACTGTACTACCTGCGTGAGCGTACCGGTAAGTCTGCTCGTATCAAAGAGCGTCTTAACTAAGATTCGCTTTCGCGACATCCTGAATGAGAGGGCTGGCCTGATGGGCCGGCCCTTTTTTTATCTTTATTTTAACCATTCCATTGAGAATCATTTACAATACGCCCCTCATGGGGAGGGACGGTGGTCAGCAATATTTTTCATCATTCAGCATTACAACGGCGGGCCGTATGGCTGGCGCTGTTTGCGATCCTGCTGATCGTGGTGGCGCCGTTGATCTCCATCGCCCTGCAAAAAGATCCGATGAATGGCATGCACCACGCAATGATGGGGATGCCGGAAGGTATGCCATCACATCAGATGTCCGTGACGCATACCGATGCCTCGATGCCGGAACACGCGCACAGCGTGCCGCTCGATCATGCTGAAGCCTGTGGCTACTGCGTACTGTTAGCTCATGTTCCGGGCCTGATTTTCGCGCTGGTGCTGCTGCTCAGCCTGATGCTTCGACGCCAGCGAGCCCCGGTTTCCCGCCCGGAGAGGAAACGCTGGCATGACTTTACCTGGCTTTATCCCCACACCCGCGCGCCACCGCGTCCGTCTGCTTTCTCCCTTACATAAAAAATAATGTGCGCACTGCGCAACGTTCTCTTTTGCTTTAAAAAAGGAAAAGTATGACTACCTGCACCTCGCGCGCGGCATGGCTGAACCTACTGCGTCGTCTTCATTTCTATATCGGATTGTTTATCGGGCCGTTTATTTTTGTGGCGGCCCTGACCGGTACGCTATATGTCGCCACCCCTCAGCTGGAAAACTGGCTCTATCGTGATGCTCTGTACGGTACGTTGACTGGGGAAAAACAGCCGCTAAGCGCGCAAATTACCGTAGCGACGGAGGCCATTCAGGGAAACCTCCGCCTGCATGCGGTTCGGCCGGGGATAATGGCTGGCGATACGACCCGAGTGATGTTTATTGACCCGAACCTTGGCGAATCGGAAACGCGGGCAATTTTTGTCGATCCGGTGACGCTACGGGTGACAGGCGATATGCCGGTTTACGGCACCAGCGGTATTTTGCCGCTGCGTCAGTGGATTGATTATGCCCATCGCTCTTTGCTGCTGGGTAACTTCGGCCGACTGTACAGCGAGCTGGCAGCCTCCTGGATGTGGGTTGCCGCTCTGGGTGGGATTGCGCTGTGGTCGATGACCCGGCCGCGTCGTCGCATAAATAACAGCGTGCAGAATAACCGCCGCCTGCACGTTTCTCTCGGCTGGGTGCTGCTGGTCGGTATGTTGTTATTCTCGGCGACCGGTTTAACCTGGTCGCAATGGGCCGGTAGTCACGTCGATAGGATGCGTGCCGCCTTTGGCTGGCTGACGCCGCAGGTGAATACCCAGCTGGAAAGCGCCGCTCCGGCCGCTCACGATCCGCATGCCGAACATCATGTGGGACATGGAGCAATGGGGGAGATAACGGCGCAGTTGCGCGTAGAGGATTTTGACCCGGTTCTGCTGGCTGCCCGCGCGGCGGGGCTGGATGCCGGCAAGCTGGAGATTCGACCGCCGTCGGGTGCCGGGCGCGCGTGGACGGTAAATGAAATCGACAGAAGCTGGCCAACCCGGGTTGATGCTGTCGCGATAGATGGTGCAACGATGCAAATCGTGGACCGCACTCATTTTTCCGACTTTCCGCTCATGGCTAAGCTGACCCGCTGGGGCGTTGATTTCCATATGGGAATTTTGTTCGGTCTTGCTAACCAGCTACTGCTTATCGCGTTCGGAACCGCACTCTGCGTGATGATAGCGGTGGGGTACCGGCTGTGGTGGATCCGTCGCCCGGCGCGCGCGGCGTTTAACCCGGCCAATACGTTGATACAGGCGTGGTTTGGCTTAGCGTGGCCCGCTCGTTTGCTGACTACCGTTATTGCGGTGTTGTTGGGCCTGGCGCTGCCGCTCATGGGGAGCAGTCTCGCGCTATGTCTCGCCGTTGATTATCTGCGCTGGCGCTCAGCAACGGCGGTGATAGCGGCTAAATCAGTCGAATAGGTGTTTAAGGCGTGCTGATAACCACCGTGACGCGGCGGTTTTCAGCGCGCCCTTTCGCGGTATCGTTGCTGGCTATAGGATACTTTTTCCCGAGTCCGCGAGTGGTCAAGTTTGCGCGCGGAATATTCGCCCCTTCGGCCCAGGCATCTGCCACGCTGTTAGCTCGCTTAAGCGATAGCATTTCGTTGTAGCTGTCTTCGCCGTAATTATCAGTATGACCTTCAAGGCGACTATGGGTAATTCCGGTGCTCGCCAGACGTGAAGCCATTGTGCGAATTTGCTGTTTGCTTTCGGCACGCAGATGATAGTCGTTTTTATCAAACAGGATGGTATCAGATATTCCTAATAACCAGTCGCCGTTGGTTTCAGTAAAGCCATATGACTTCATTGCTGCAATTTGTTCTGCCGAGAATTTTCCTTGCGGAGTCTGGCAACCGCTAAGAAAAAGTGCGGCCAGTAAAGCAGGAGCAAAATATTTTCCGATCATGGTGATTCCTTTTATTTTTGCGTTTGCTGTAAGCGCTGGTGTTTCATCCGATACATATTTTGATCGGCAAGCTCTTGCAGATTTTCCGCTGAGGTATGTTCCCAGGTTAAAGCGTAACCAATGCTCAGTGACAGGCTGGCGGTGTGGCCATTGTGTAGATTAAACGGCGGGATAAACTGTTCGGACAACGCGCTGCACAGTGCCCGAACTTCGGTTTCTGAATGAACATCCCGTAACAGAACGGCAAATTCATCGCCGCCGAGACGCCATGCCTGATGCTGTTTACCGACAAAGGCCATCAGGCGGCTCGCGACCTCAATTAACACTTTATCGCCGGCTGCGTGGCCCCAGTTGTCGTTAATAAGCTTGAAGTTATCGCCATCAAGAAATAACAGCGCAGAATGACTTTGGGCGGTTTCATCCTTCATCAGATCATTAATGACATTCCGGAAAGCCGCTCTGTTAGCCAGCCCGGTTAGCGGGTCGTGTAATGAACTGCGCAGGAGCTGGGCGTTTTTAGCCTGAAGCTGCCGCTGCCAGTCCTCCATTTCACCCAGCAGGCTATTGAAGTCCTGGGCGAACAGGTGGAATTCTTCAATGCGCTCTTCGGGCACCCGGCGGGAGAAATGGCGATTTTCGCGGATGTCATGTACCACCTCGGTAATGCTCTGTAACGCAGCCACAATGCCGCGATGCAGCGAGTGGGTAAGGAGCAAGGCGATGCAGGAAGCCAGAAAAATGCTGCCGGTGAGCACAATAATAGAGATACCAAGAAAATAGCTTATCAATCTGTCCAGCGCGGTCAGACGGAGTTCACCGATAATTTTTCCCTGGTGCAGGATAGTTTGCACCGTGGGTTTCGGGAAGAGCCATTTGCTGATGACGTCGCTGATTTTATCCTGACTGACCAGACCATCGTTATGCCATGAGGCAAAGGGTCTTTGCCGGCCATCGACCAGAATTGCTTGAGAAAATTGCCCCTGTCTGCCCAGCGTGGCCAGCGTGTCTTCAGCCGCTGCGCTATCGCCAAAAACGAGCGCTGCTTCCAGGCTACGGCCCATGGTGGCGGCGGTAAGTTCCAGGTTTTTTTGGGCGTATTGCTTGAGTGTAAATATGGAAGCGGTGCAGAGTAACAGCCAGACCAGTGTCATAGAGATCACCACGCTTATCATGCTGATACGGCGCAGCGCTCTTTTAAATGTGGGGCGCGGGGCCTGAGAAAAATCCTTATTCATGTGATGTTTTCCGGGCAAGCATCAGCACCTCGGGATTAACCCGAACGCCGCTGTGCGTCAGTACATCCAGATTTACGGAAAATCTGACTCTCTCATTGTTGATGAGCAGGCAAAAAGCGCTGCCAATAGAGCAATCGGTGTTTTGTTCCGCAATAAGTAATAGGGGCCGGTTTCCATATTTGGCCGTAAATTCAGACTGTTGGGTCGGCGATTCACTGCCAAAATAAAAACCATCGCAGGTCGTCTGTAAGGCTTCTTGTGTATTACGAACGATCACGGGTTTATAAGGCAATATTTCCGGAGCGTCTTCGGCCAGGCTATGGATATATCGTGATGTTGAAAAAATACAGAGCCTTGGAGGACCGGATAATTGCGGCCAGCGAGTATAAGTCACGATCCCCGAAACGATTGTCCGAACATTTTCAGACGGTCCGGAAGCAACAGCAGAGATACCCACGAGTGATAGTACTAAAGTCAAAAAGAGACGGTGAAGAACAGTCATTACGGTTCCGTCAGATTGTCATAGCGTGGGGGATGCAGATTGCTGAAACCCGGGCGAAGAATAGCATTGTTGAGGAAAATCGTCATTAGCCAGCCTCGCTGCTTTGAGATAATTCTTACCAGGATTTTTCGTAAAAGAAATTCGAGGAAGCAGGGAAAAACTGGCGTTTAATGATGGGATGTAAATAATTTTATACACATTGAATGAAATACAGCGCGATTTAATTTCTATGTGTAAATTAAAATTTACGGAATATGGATTGAAATCTTTACTTTGTGTGGTATCGTTACGTCATCCTCGCTGAGGCAATAACTATCGCAAACGAGCTATACAGGATCGCAATCATGCAAAAAGACGCGCTGAACAACGTACACATTACCGACGAACAGGTTTTGATCACTCCGGATCAGTTGAAGGCTGAATTCCCTCTGAGCGTTGAGCAGGAGGCGCAGATCGCGCAGTCTCGCCAGACTATCTCCAACATCATCGCTGGCCGCGATCCGCGTCTGCTGGTGGTATGTGGCCCTTGTTCGATCCACGATCCTGAAACCGCCATTGAGTACGCTCGTCGTTTTAAAGCACTTGCCGAAGAGGTCAGCGATAGCCTCTATCTGGTCATGCGCGTCTATTTTGAAAAACCCCGCACCACCGTTGGCTGGAAAGGGCTGATTAACGATCCGCATATGGATGGTTCGTTTGATGTGGAAGGCGGCCTGAAGATTGCGCGCCGTCTGCTGGTTGAACTGGTAAATATGGGGCTACCGTTGGCGACGGAAGCGTTGGATCCAAACAGTCCTCAGTATCTCGGCGATCTGTTTAGCTGGTCTGCTATCGGCGCGCGTACGACCGAATCCCAGACTCACCGTGAGATGGCTTCTGGCCTGTCGATGCCGGTAGGGTTTAAAAACGGCACCGATGGCAGCCTTGCCACGGCAATTAACGCAATGCGCGCTGCCGCGATGCCGCACCGTTTCGTCGGCATCAACCAGGCCGGACAGGTGTGCCTGCTGCAAACGCAGGGCAACCCGAACGGTCACGTCATTCTGCGCGGCGGGAAAGCGCCAAACTACGGCCCGGAAGATGTTGCGAAGTGTGAAAAAGAGATGACTCAGGCGGGACTGAAGCCCTCTCTGATGGTAGATTGCAGCCATGGGAATTCTAATAAAGATTACCGCCGTCAGCCTGCGGTTGCGGAATCCGTGGTCGCGCAGATTAAAGATGGTAACCGTTCCATTATTGGTCTGATGATTGAGAGCAATATCCACGAAGGTAACCAGTCCTCTGAGCAGCCGCGTTGCGATATGAAATACGGCGTCTCAGTGACCGATGCCTGCATTAGTTGGGAAACCACCGATGCGCTGCTCCGCGAACTTGATAAGGATCTGCGAGGCCATCTGGCGGCTCGTCTGGCGTAAGAGGATGATATGGTTGCTGAACTGACCGCATTGCGCGATCAAATTGATGAAGTCGATAAGGCGCTGCTGGAACTGCTGGCTAAGCGCCTGGAGCTGGTAGCGGAAGTCGGAGAGGTTAAAAGCCAATACGGCCTGCCCATTTACGTTCCTGAACGTGAATCGGCGATGCTGGCGTCCCGGCGCGAGGAGGCTGCTGCGCTTGGGGTCCCGCCGGATCTTATCGAAGATGTTTTGCGTCGCGTCATGCGGGAGTCTTATTCCAGCGAAAACGATAAAGGTTTTAAAACGCTTTATCCGAACCTGCGTCCGGTGGTGATTGTTGGCGGCGGCGGGCAAATGGGGCGTCTGTTTGAGAAAATGCTGACGCTTTCCGGATATCAGGTTCGTATCCTTGAAAAAGACGACTGGTCGCGGGCGGAAGAGATTGTCGCCGATGCCGGTATGGTTATCGTCAGCGTGCCGATTCATATCACGGCGGCAACGATTGCTCAGCTGCCACCGCTGCCGGCAGACTGCATCCTGGTCGATTTGGCCTCGGTGAAAGCGGAACCGCTGCAGGCGATGCTGGCCGCGCATAAAGGTCCGGTATTGGGGTTACACCCCATGTTTGGGCCGGACAGCGGCAGCCTGGCGAAGCAGGTGGTGGTGTACTGCGATGGCCGTCAGCCCGAAGCGTATCAGTGGTTCCTGGAGCAAATTCAGGTCTGGGGCGCGCGGCTCCATCGTATCAGCGCCGTCGAGCACGATCAGAATATGGCCTTTATTCAGGCGTTGCGCCACTTTGCGACCTTCGCTTACGGCCTGCACCTGGCCGAAGAGAATGTGCGTCTTGAGCAACTTCTGGCGCTGTCGTCGCCTATTTATCGTCTGGAACTGGCGATGGTTGGCCGGCTGTTTGCCCAGGATCCGCAGCTCTATGCTGACATTATTATGTCCTCGGAAAATAATCTGGCGCTGATTAAGCGATACTACCAGCGCTTCGGTGAAGCTATCGGCCTGCTGGAGCAGGGGGATAAACAGGCGTTCATCGATAGCTTCCGTAAGGTTGAGCACTGGTTTGGTGACTATGCCCAGCGCTTCCAGAGCGAAAGCCGGACGTTGCTGCGCCAGGCAAATGATAATCGGCAGTAAGTCGTCAAACACGTATACAATAAAGCCAGAGGGGTGACCCGCTGGCTTTTTTTATAGGGATGAAAACGATGGCTGAACCACAACCGCTGTTTGATTACACCGGGCATTTACCGGAATGTCCGACCTGGAGCGAAGCCGAACAGGCATTGTACTGGGCCGATATTATGGAATGCGAGATTCATCGCTACGACGTGCAGACGGGTGAACATCAGGTTCTGCAATTTCCCGAGGAGCCCGGCTGTTTTGCCCTGCGCGAGAAGGGCGGTTTTATCGTCGCTTTACGCAGCGGTATCTGGCTCACTGATGCGCATGGTCTTCTACAGCGCAAAGTCTGCGATAACCCCAGCAACCCGCAATTAGCGCGCTTTAATGATGGTGGAACCGATCGCGATGGCCGCTTTTATGCCGGGACTTTTTGGGGGCCGGGAGATTTCAACGGCGCGCTCTTAGTGCGCATCAATAACGATCTCTCCCCGCAGGTTATCCAGTGTGATATTCACGGCGCTAACGGTCTGGCGTTTAGCGAAGACAAACGTTGGATGTATACCTCGGATACGCCAAATGCCGTTATCTATCGAACACCTCTCGATGAGCGGGGCGAGGCGGGTAAACGTGAGGTCTTCCTGCGCTTTCAGCCGGGAGAGGGGATTCCAGACGGCGCGGCCATTGATGCTGAAGGTTGCTACTGGAGCGCGATGTTTGACGGCTGGCGTATTGCGCGTTTCTCGCCGACGGGCGAGCAGCTGGAGGAGCATCGTCTACCGGTGCGTTGCCCGACGATGGTCTGTTTTGGCGGAGCGGATATGAAGACGCTCTACATTACCACCACGCGGGAGAATATGGATGCCAACGAAGTGGCGAAATATCCGCTTTCCGGCGCGATCTTCACCCTGCCAGTCGCCGTGGCAGGGATGAAGAAATTGCCGTTTATCGAACGTTAAACCGGGTCGACCGGTACCACGTTTTCGCTGGCATAGCAGCCCAGCACTTTCATTGAACGCGTTATCTCGGCCAGCTCTTTTAATGCCTTGCGCATTGGCAGTGATTCCAGGTTGGCCTGGATATCCAGATAAAACATCTCTTCCCACGGATTACCGTGAATGGGGCGTGATTCCAGCTTGGTCATGATCAGATTATGGTTTCGCAGCACCAGCAGCGCTTCAACCAGGGCCCCGGCTTGCTGGCCGGTGGCCATCAACAGCGTGGTTTTCGCGGGGACCTGATCGGAGACTTCCACCGCTTTACGCGCCAGAACCAGGAAGCGGGTGATGTTTTGTGTCTGGTTCGCCTGACAATGTTCCAGGACCTGTAAACCATGCAGCGCTCCGCCTGCTTCACTGCCCAGGGCGGCAACGGTCGGCGATTTAGCCTGAGCGACTTTTTCCATCGCTGAGGAGGTGCTGTCGGTATATTCAATGTTCCAGTGCGGATAGCGGCTCAGATACTGGCTGCACTGCTGAAACGGCTGCGGATGGCTGTAGACCGTCGTAATCTGTTGCGCATCGGTGGACGTTGAGACCAGCACGCAGTGATCGATAGGCAACGTCAGCTCGCCCACGATGGATAAGCTGGTGTGCTGCAGAAGATCGTAAACATCATTGATGCCGCCGGAACTGGTATTTTCAATAGGAACGACGGCATAGTCAGCCTGGCCGGTCTCCACTTGCTCAAAGATATCGGCGAACTTCGCGCAGCCGCTTTCGATAAACTGTTCAAAGTGGCGGGCGGCGTACTGACGAGCCGCAAGGTGCGAATATGAACCTTTAGGTCCGAGGAATGCCACCCGCGCGGAGTGCGGATTAATTTTATTCAGGTGCTGTTGCAGCAGCGTTTGTTGGGTAAGGACCGAGTCTTCAATGATCAGCTGGAACAGGCGCGTGATGTAATGGGCATCAAGATGGTGTTTTTTCCCCAGCGTCATCAGGCGTTCCAGCAGGTCCCGCTCGCGGTCGATATCCCGCACCGGCCGGTGCGATGCCAGCTTGGCTTTGCCGACCTCGACGGCCAGGCCGCGGCGCTCAGCCAGCAGCGCAAGCAGTTTCTCATCCAGAGCGCTGATCTTATCGCGTAGGGCCAGTAATGGGTTTTCCTCGGTCATATGTGTTGCCTTTCTTGTTATTGATTATCAATAAAAAAGGCCTCCCGTTTGGGAGGCCTTGTTGTTCGTCTTCGCATTCTTTATCACACGACGAATTGCCTCCCATTCAGGGGAAGGTAAAAAAGAATGCGAAGAAAAACGGGATCAGTTTCACGATGAATTCCTTGAGTTAGTGGGGATTACAGTACCTGTACTGTTTTCACTCTGTCAATAAAAAACGCGCCCGAAGGCGCGTGGCATGACACAAGCTTAAGTTAAGGATTACTCTTCTTCTTCCACAAAGCCAGCCTCTTTCACCGACGTTGCGGCGCGGCGGGCTTCCCCTTTGTGTTGCACTTTATTGAGCTGCCGTTCCAGCTTGTTGATCAATTCGTTAATTGCGGCATACATGTCTTCGTGCCGTGCGCTGGCGACCAGGTGCCCGTTTGGCGTATTGATGGTTGCGTCAGCGACAAAACCCTGCGGCTCCTTAGAGAGGATGATGTGCGGGTTAATTAAGTGGGTTTGCCATTTATCCAGTTTGGCGAGACGGTCTGCGACGTGCTGGCGGATTGCCGGAGTAATTTCCATTTGTTTACTGGTAATGTTCATTGTCATAAATTTTACCTCTTGTCTTTCCCGTCTTGGTAAACTCAGCATACCTCGCCTAATGTCAAAATGCGTGATTTAAATCACATTTTATTGTCACTTTTTGTCAACAAATCTGTTTTGTGAGACAGGACAGGAACAGGTGAGATTTTACTTGTGGAATGGAAGAAAGAGAGCCATATTTGATGAGTTAACTCGGCGCTAAACCGCTTCAGCTTAACAATTTAACGAATAAAAAAACGGCAGCCACTCGGCTGCCGTTTTGCTTATCTAAGGGCTATCAGGTGTTCTTGCTGTTAGCCGCGATGATTTTCGCAACCTTGTCAGCCTGCGCGTTCATCTGCATCTGACGGTAGGCGTTTTCCATTTTCGGAAGCGCGTCGCGGGTGGCCTGCGTATCCGGATAGTTACGCAGCATGCCGTCTACGCGGTTAACGACCGCAACCCATGCGCCACGATCGGTATAGTAATCCACGACCGACAGTTCGTACTTCGCCAGACGATCTTTCAGGAACACCATACGCTTGTAGGCGTCAGTAGCGTACTGGCTGTTAGGATAGCCACGAACCAGTTTGGAGAAGTCGTTAAAGGCATCGCGCGCGTGTTGTGGATCGCGGTCAGAACGATCGACACCGAAGAAGCCCTGCAGCGCACTGTCATCCAACGCCATATTTGTCAGACCACGCATATAAATGACGTAATCAATGTTAGGATGGGTAGGGTTCAGGCGCACAAAGCGATCGATAGCTGCCTGAGCCAACGGCAGATCGGCGTTTTTGTAGTACGCATAAATCAGATCCAACTGTACCTGTTGGGAATAAGGTCCAAAGGGATAACGGTTATCCAACGCTTCCAGTTGCGTTATTGCCTGTTTCCAGTTACCGTCCTGCAGCTTTTGCTGAGCGGTCGCGTAGATCTCATTCGGCGGATTATCGGGCACCTCCTCCTTTGAGCCAGAGCAACCCACCAAAGCCAGGCTCAGTGTGGCTGCTGCCACCAGGTATTTCATGCGCGTCATGACGTTTTGACTTCCTCAAAATGTTTATGCGGGAGAATCTCTGTTCCTGCTCCCGATTAAGACCAGCTACAATAGCACACTATATTAAACGGCAAAGCCGTAAAACCCAACGTTAAAACGAAGAAGCTGTATATGGCACAACGAGTACAACTCAACGCAACGGTGTCCGAAAATCAACTCGGACAACGCTTAGATCAGGCTTTGGCCGAATTGTTCCCGGATTATTCGCGTTCGCGCATAAAAGAATGGATCCTTGACCAGAGAGTGCTGGTAAACGGCAGCGTCAGCGACAAGCCGAAAGAGAAAGTGCTGGGGGGAGAAACGATTGCTATCGATGTTGAAATCGAAGAAGAAGTCCGTTTCCAACCACAGGATATTCCGCTCAATATCGTTTATGAAGATGATGACATCCTCGTAATTAATAAACCGCGCGATTTAGTTGTGCACCCTGGCGCGGGCAACCCTGACGGTACTGTGCTGAATGCGCTGTTGCACTACTATCCGGCCATTGCTGACGTGCCGCGTGCGGGGATCGTGCACCGTCTTGATAAAGACACCACCGGCTTGATGGTGGTCGCGAAGACCATTCCGGCGCAAACCCGCCTGGTGGAATCCCTGCAGCTGCGCGAAATCACCCGCGAGTATGAAGCGGTGGCGATTGGTCACATGACCGCTGGCGGAACGGTGGAAGAACCGATTAGCCGCCACCCGACCAAGCGTACGCATATGGCGGTACATCCCATGGGAAAACCTGCGGTGACGCACTATCGGATCATGGAGCATTTTCGCATTCATACTCGTCTGCGTTTGCGCTTGGAGACTGGCCGTACGCATCAGATTCGCGTACACATGGCGCACATCACTCACCCGCTGGTGGGCGATCAGGTCTATGGCGGGCGCCCGCGTCCGCCTAAAGGCGCATCGGAAGAGTTCATCACCGCTCTGCGTAAGTTCGATCGCCAGGCCCTGCATGCCACCATGCTGCGTTTATACCATCCGATGAGCGGCATTGAGATGGAATGGCATGCGCCAATTCCCCAGGATATGGTTGATTTGATTGATGCCATGCGCGCTGATTTTGAAACCCATAAAGACGATATTGACTGGCTATGACTAAACTGATTGTACCGCAATGGCCAATGCCGGAAGGCGTGGCAGCCTGTAGTTCCACGCGCGCTGGCGGGGTGAGTTTGTCGCCATACGATTCACTTAACCTCGGTGCCCATTGCGGAGACAATCTGCAGCACGTAGAAGAGAACCGTCGGCGTATGTTCGCCGCTGGCGGTCTTCCGTCATACCCGGTGTGGCTGGAGCAGGTTCACGGTACGGCAGTGTTAAAGCTCGACGGCGGGCCGTACGAGTCAAAGCGTGCTGATGCTTCATACTGCAATGTGCCGGGTACGGTATGCGCGGTGATGACCGCTGATTGCCTGCCGGTGCTTTTTTGCAACCGCGCGGGAACGGAAGTTGCGGCTGCTCATGCCGGCTGGCGGGGCCTTTGTGAAGGCGTGCTGGAAGAAACCGTGGCCTGTTTTGCCGATAAACCGGAAAACATCATGGCCTGGCTTGGGCCCGCCATTGGGCCGGACGCGTTTGAGGTTGGTCCGGAGGTGCGTGAGGCCTTTATGGCAAAAGATACTCAGGCGGAGCGCGCATTTCGTCCTGCAGGTGAAAAGTATTTTGCTGATATCTATCAGCTTGCGCGTCAGCGGCTGGCGAGCGTTGGCGTTGAGCAGATTTTTGGCGGTGACCGCTGTACCCTCAGCGAAAAAGATGATTTTTTCTCTTATCGTCGCGACAAGACGACGGGTCGTATGGCAAGTTTCATCTGGCTGATATAACCTCCCGAACTAAGACGATCCAGAAGGCAAACTTATTTTTGCATAGTTCAGGTCTTTAACCTTGAATAATTGAGGGATGACCTCATTTAATCTCCAGTAGCAAATTTGACCTGTTATGGGAGGAGTTATGCGTCTGGATCGTCTTACCAATAAATTCCAGCTTGCTCTTGCCGATGCCCAGTCCCTTGCACTCGGGCACGACAACCAATTCATCGAACCTCTTCATCTTATGAGCGCCTTGCTGAATCAGGAAGGGGGATCGATACGTCCTTTATTAACTTCGGCGGGCATCAATGCCGGAGAGTTGCGCACCAATATTGAACAGGCGTTGAGCCGATTGCCGCAGGTGGAAGGTACCGGCGGCGATGTTCAACCGTCCCAGGATTTAGTGCGTATTCTGAACCTTTGCGACAAGCTGGCGCAAAAGAGAAAGGACAACTTTATTTCGTCAGAGCTGTTTGTTCTGGCAGCGCTTGAATCACGCGGCACGCTGACCGACCTTTTAAAATCCGCCGGGGCCACAACCGCCAACGTGAGTCAGGCGATCGAACAAATGCGCGGAGGTGAAAGCGTGAACGATCAGGGAGCCGAAGACCAACGTCAGGCCTTGAAAAAATTTACCGTCGATCTGACCGAACGTGCTGAGCAGGGCAAGCTTGACCCGGTGATTGGCCGCGATGAAGAAATTCGTCGTACGATTCAGGTTCTGCAGCGCCGTACCAAAAACAACCCGGTGCTGATTGGTGAACCCGGTGTAGGTAAAACGGCCATTGTTGAAGGGCTGGCGCAGCGGATCGTCAACGGTGAAGTGCCGGAAGGGCTGAAGGGGCGCCGGGTGCTGGCGCTCGATATGGGCGCGCTGGTGGCGGGTGCCAAATACCGCGGTGAGTTTGAAGAGCGCTTAAAAGGCGTTTTGAATGACCTCGCCAAGCAGGAAGGCAACGTCATCCTGTTTATCGATGAGCTGCACACCATGGTGGGTGCGGGTAAAGCGGATGGCGCAATGGACGCCGGTAACATGCTGAAACCGGCGCTGGCGCGCGGTGAGCTGCACTGCGTGGGCGCTACGACGCTGGATGAATATCGCCAGTACATTGAGAAAGACGCCGCGCTGGAACGTCGTTTCCAGAAAGTATTCGTGGCGGAGCCGACCGTTGAAGATACCATTGCGATTTTGCGTGGTCTGAAAGAACGTTATGAACTGCACCACCACGTGCAGATCACCGACCCGGCGATTGTTGCGGCAGCCACGCTGTCTCATCGCTATATCGCCGACCGACAGCTGCCGGATAAAGCTATCGACCTGATCGATGAAGCTGCATCCAGCATTCGGATGCAGATTGACTCAAAACCGGAAGAGCTGGACAGACTCGACCGTCGCATCATTCAGCTCAAGCTGGAACAGCAGGCGCTGAAGAAAGAGTCTGATGAAGCCAGCATTAAGCGGCTGGATATGCTGAATGAGGAGCTGGCCGATAAAGAACGTCAATATTCAGTCTTAGAAGAAGAGTGGAAGGCTGAAAAAGCATCGCTCTCCGGAACCCAGACGATTAAGGCTGAGCTGGAACAGGCGAAAATCGCTATTGAGCAGGCGCGTCGCGTCGGCGATCTGGCGCGGATGTCCGAGCTGCAGTATGGCAAAATCCCGGAGCTGGAAAAACAGCTGGCGGCGGCAACGCAATCCGAAGGCAAGACGATGCGTCTGTTGCGTAATAAAGTTACGGATGCGGAAATCGCGGAAGTGCTGGCTCGCTGGACGGGTATCCCGGTGGCCAGAATGCTGGAAGGCGAGCGTGAGAAGCTGCTGCGTATGGAGCAGGAGCTGCATAGTCGCGTCATTGGTCAGAACGAAGCGGTCGAAGCGGTATCGAATGCGATCCGCCGTAGCCGTGCCGGATTATCCGATCCTAATCGTCCAATCGGCTCGTTCCTGTTCCTGGGCCCTACCGGTGTAGGTAAAACAGAACTCTGTAAAGCGCTGGCCAACTTTATGTTTGATAGCGACGATGCGATGGTACGTATCGACATGTCAGAGTTTATGGAGAAACACTCCGTTTCACGTCTGGTTGGGGCGCCTCCGGGATACGTCGGTTATGAAGAAGGCGGCTATCTCACTGAAGCGGTCCGCCGTCGTCCTTATTCCGTCATCCTGCTGGATGAAGTGGAAAAAGCGCATCCGGATGTCTTTAACATTCTGCTGCAGGTACTGGACGATGGACGTTTGACTGACGGGCAGGGGAGAACGGTCGACTTCCGCAATACGGTCGTCATCATGACCTCTAACCTCGGTTCGGATCTCATTCAGGAACGTTTTGGTGCCCTGGACTATAGCCACATGAAAGAGCTGGTTCTGGGCGTGGTTAGCCAAAGCTTCCGGCCGGAGTTTATCAACCGTATTGATGAAGTGGTGGTATTCCACCCGTTAGGTGAAAAACACATTGCTTCTATTGCGCAGATTCAGCTGCAGCGGTTGTATAAACGACTTGAGGAACGCGGCTATGAAGTTCACCTCTCTGATGAGGCACTGAAGCTGCTGAGCGAAAACGGTTACGATCCGGTTTATGGCGCACGTCCTCTGAAACGTGCTATCCAGCAGCAGATCGAAAACCCGTTGGCGCAGCAGATTCTCTCTGGTGAGCTAATACCGGGTAAAGAAGTGCAGCTGGTTGTGAAAAACGACCGGATAGTGGCAGTGCAGTAAATCACAAAACAGCAAAAACGGGCCCGCCGGGCTCGTTTTTGTTTAAAAACCAGGCGATAATGTATTCTCAGCTGCAGCTTTGGTTGAAAAATAAGCGGATGGAGTTTTTTTTTGAAATTCCTCTTGCCACTTCAGAATTACTCCCTATAATGCGCCTCCACTGACACGGAACAACGGCTTACAGCCCGCCGGGTCAGCGGGATTCAGCGATGAATGCCGGCAGAGAAAAGCGAAATTAAACGCTTGACTCTGAATGAGGAAAGCGTAATATACGCCACCTCGCAACGGTGAGCGAAAGCCGCGTTGCACTGCTCTTTAACAATTTATCAGACAATCTGTGTGGGCACTCAAAGTGACATGGATTCTTAACGTCGCAAGACGAAAAATGAATACCAAGTCTCTGAGTGAACACGTAATTCATTACGAAGTTTAATTCACGAGCATCAAACTTAAATTGAAGAGTTTGATCATGGCTCAGATTGAACGCTGGCGGCAGGCCTAACACATGCAAGTCGAACGGTAGCACAGAGAGCTTGCTCTCGGGTGACGAGTGGCGGACGGGTGAGTAATGTCTGGGAAACTGCCTGATGGAGGGGGATAACTACTGGAAACGGTAGCTAATACCGCATAACGTCGCAAGACCAAAGAGGGGGACCTTCGGGCCTCTTGCCATCAGATGTGCCCAGATGGGATTAGCTAGTAGGTGGGGTAACGGCTCACCTAGGCGACGATCCCTAGCTGGTCTGAGAGGATGACCAGCCACACTGGAACTGAGACACGGTCCAGACTCCTACGGGAGGCAGCAGTGGGGAATATTGCACAATGGGCGCAAGCCTGATGCAGCCATGCCGCGTGTATGAAGAAGGCCTTCGGGTTGTAAAGTACTTTCAGCGGGGAGGAAGGCGATAAGGTTAATAACCTTGTCGATTGACGTTACCCGCAGAAGAAGCACCGGCTAACTCCGTGCCAGCAGCCGCGGTAATACGGAGGGTGCAAGCGTTAATCGGAATTACTGGGCGTAAAGCGCACGCAGGCGGTCTGTCAAGTCGGATGTGAAATCCCCGGGCTCAACCTGGGAACTGCATTCGAAACTGGCAGGCTGGAGTCTTGTAGAGGGGGTAGAATTCCAGGTGTAGCGGTGAAATGCGTAGAGATCTGGAGGAATACCGGTGGCGAAGGCGGCCCCCTGGACAAAGACTGACGCTCAGGTGCGAAAGCGTGGGGAGCAAACAGGATTAGATACCCTGGTAGTCCACGCTGTAAACGATGTCGACTTGGAGGTTGTTCCCTTGAGGAGTGGCTTCCGGAGCTAACGCGTTAAGTCGACCGCCTGGGGAGTACGGCCGCAAGGTTAAAACTCAAATGAATTGACGGGGGCCCGCACAAGCGGTGGAGCATGTGGTTTAATTCGATGCAACGCGAAGAACCTTACCTACTCTTGACATCCAGAGAACTTAGCAGAGATGCTTTGGTGCCTTCGGGAACTCTGAGACAGGTGCTGCATGGCTGTCGTCAGCTCGTGTTGTGAAATGTTGGGTTAAGTCCCGCAACGAGCGCAACCCTTATCCTTTGTTGCCAGCGATTCGGTCGGGAACTCAAAGGAGACTGCCAGTGATAAACTGGAGGAAGGTGGGGATGACGTCAAGTCATCATGGCCCTTACGAGTAGGGCTACACACGTGCTACAATGGCATATACAAAGAGAAGCGACCTCGCGAGAGCAAGCGGACCTCATAAAGTATGTCGTAGTCCGGATTGGAGTCTGCAACTCGACTCCATGAAGTCGGAATCGCTAGTAATCGTGGATCAGAATGCCACGGTGAATACGTTCCCGGGCCTTGTACACACCGCCCGTCACACCATGGGAGTGGGTTGCAAAAGAAGTAGGTAGCTTAACCTTCGGGAGGGCGCTTACCACTTTGTGATTCATGACTGGGGTGAAGTCGTAACAAGGTAACCGTAGGGGAACCTGCGGTTGGATCACCTCCTTACCTTAAAGAACCTGCCTTTGTAGTGCTCACACAGATTGTCTGATAGATGTAAAGAAGCAAGACGGCTGCGAAGTCGCGACACCTCGTGTCCCCTTCGTCTAGCGGTTAGGACTCCGCCCTTTCACGGCGGCAACAGGGGTTCGAATCCCCTAGGGGACGCCACTTGCTGGCTGTGAGTGAAAGGCACAACCAACCGATATCTCAAAACTCATCTTCGGGTGACGTTTGAGATATTTGCTCTTTAAAAATCTGGATCAAGCTGAAAATTGAAACGACACACAGTTAATGTGTGTTCGAGTCTCTCAAATTTTCGCGACACGAAGATGTTTCACGAAACATCTTCGGGTTGTGAGGTTAAGCGACTAAGCGTACACGGTGGATGCCCTGGCAGTCAGAGGCGATGAAGGACGTGCTAATCTGCGAAAAGCGTCGGTAAGGTGATATGAACCGTTACAGCCGGCGATGTCCGAATGGGGAAACCCAGTGCAATTCGTTGCACTATCGTTAACTGAATACATAGGTTAACGAGGCGAACCGGGGGAACTGAAACATCTAAGTACCCGAGGAAAAGAAATCAACCGAGATTCCCCCAGTAGCGGCGAGCGAACGGGGAGCAGCCCGGAGTCTGAATCAGCTTGTGTGTTAGTGGAAGCGTCTGGAAAGTCGCAGGGTACAGGGTGATACTCCCGTACACTAAAACGCACAGGTTGTGAACTCGAAGAGTAGGGCGGGACACGTGGTATCCTGTCTGAATATGGGGGGACCATCCTCCAAGGCTAAATACTCCTGACTGACCGATAGTGAACCAGTACCGTGAGGGAAAGGCGAAAAGAACCCCGGCGAGGGGAGTGAAAAAGAACCTGAAACCGTGTACGTACAAGCAGTAGGAGCCCCACCACCAAAGCGTTTCGCTTTACGTGGTGCGCAAAATGCGTAACGACAGCATGATGGACGGTTAACGGAGCGTAAGCGACGTTCAACATCCAGAATCAGGCAGTGGAGCGTTTTGGGGTGGGGTGACTGCGTACCTTTTGTATAATGGGTCAGCGACTTATATTCTGTAGCAAGGTTAACCGTATAGGGGAGCCGCAGGGAAACCGAGTCTTAACTGGGCGTTAAGTTGCAGGGTATAGACCCGAAACCCGGTGATCTAGCCATGGGCAGGTTGAAGGTTGGGTAACACTAACTGGAGGACCGAACCGACTAATGTTGAAAAATTAGCGGATGACTTGTGGCTGGGGGTGAAAGGCCAATCAAACCGGGAGATAGCTGGTTCTCCCCGAAAGCTATTTAGGTAGCGCCTCGTGAACTCATCTTCGGGGTAGAGCACTGTTTCGGCTAGGGGGTCATCCCGACTTACCAACCCGATGCAAACTACGAATACCGAAGAATGTTATCACGGGAGACACACGGCGGGTGCTAACGTCCGTCGTGAAGAGGGAAACAACCCAGACCGCCAGCTAAGGTCCCAAAGTCATGGTTAAGTGGGAAACGATGTGGGAAGGCCCAGACAGCCAGGATGTTGGCTTAGAAGCAGCCATCATTTAAAGAAAGCGTAATAGCTCACTGGTCGAGTCGGCCTGCGCGGAAGATGTAACGGGGCTAAACCATGCACCGAAGCTGCGGCAGCGACACTATGTGTTGTTGGGTAGGGGAGCGTTCTGTAAGCCGTTGAAGGTGGCCTGTGAGGGTTGCTGGAGGTATCAGAAGTGCGAATGCTGACATAAGTAACGATAATGCGGGTGAAAAACCCGCACGCCGGAAGACCAAGGGTTCCTGTCCAACGTTAATCGGGGCAGGGTGAGTCGACCCCTAAGGCGAGGCCGAAAGGCGTAGTCGATGGGAAACAGGTTAATATTCCTGTACTCGGTGTTACTGCGAAGGGGGGACGGAGAAGGCTATGTTGGCCGGGCGACGGTTGTCCCGGTTTAAGCATGTAGGCGGATGTTCCAGGTAAATCCGGAACGTTATCAACGCTGAGGTGTGATGACGAGGCACTACGGTGCTGAAGTGACAAATGCCCTGCTTCCAGGAAAAGCCTCTAAGCATCAGGTAACATCAAATCGTACCCCAAACCGACACAGGTGGTCAGGTAGAGAATACCAAGGCGCTTGAGAGAACTCGGGTGAAGGAACTAGGCAAAATGGTGCCGTAACTTCGGGAGAAGGCACGCTGATGGTAAGTGAAGCGACTTGCTCGTGGAGCTGAAATCAGTCGAAGATACCAGCTGGCTGCAACTGTTTATTAAAAACACAGCACTGTGCAAACACGAAAGTGGACGTATACGGTGTGACGCCTGCCCGGTGCCGGAAGGTTAATTGATGGGGTTATCCTCGCGGAGAAGCTCTTGATCGAAGCCCCGGTAAACGGCGGCCGTAACTATAACGGTCCTAAGGTAGCGAAATTCCTTGTCGGGTAAGTTCCGACCTGCACGAATGGCGTAATGATGGCCAGGCTGTCTCCACCCGAGACTCAGTGAAATTGAACTCGCTGTGAAGATGCAGTGTACCCGCGGCAAGACGGAAAGACCCGTGAACCTTTACTATAGCTTGACACTGAACACTGGTCCTTGATGTGTAGGATAGGTGGGAGGCTTTGAAGTGTGGACGCCAGTCTGCATGGAGCCATCCTTGAAATACCACCCTTTAATGGCTGGTGTTCTAACGTGGGCCCGTAATCCGGGTTGCGGACAGTGTCTGGTGGGTAGTTTGACTGGGGCGGTCTCCTCCTAAAGAGTAACGGAGGAGCACGAAGGTCAGCTAATCCTGGTCGGACATCAGGAGGTTAGTGCAATGGCATAAGCTGGCTTGACTGCGAGCGTGACGGCGCGAGCAGGTGCGAAAGCAGGTCATAGTGATCCGGTGGTTCTGAATGGAAGGGCCATCGCTCAACGGATAAAAGGTACTCCGGGGATAACAGGCTGATACCGCCCAAGAGTTCATATCGACGGCGGTGTTTGGCACCTCGATGTCGGCTCATCACATCCTGGGGCTGAAGTAGGTCCCAAGGGTATGGCTGTTCGCCATTTAAAGTGGTACGCGAGCTGGGTTTAGAACGTCGTGAGACAGTTCGGTCCCTATCTGCCGTGGGCGCTGGAGAATTGAGGGGGGCTGCTCCTAGTACGAGAGGACCGGAGTGGACGCATCACTGGTGTTCGGGTTGTCATGCCAATGGCATTGCCCGGTAGCTAAATGCGGAAGAGATAAGTGCTGAAAGCATCTAAGCACGAAACTTGCCCCGAGATGAGTTCTCCCTGACCCTTTAAGGGTCCTGAAGGAACGTTGAAGACGACGACGTTGATAGGCCGGGTGTGTAAGCGCAGCGATGCGTTGAGCTAACCGGTACTAATGAACCGTGAGGCTTAACCTTACAACGCCGAAGATGTTTTGGCGATTTGAGAAGACAACAATTTCAGCATTGATTACAGATTTTCGGGAACGAAAGATTTTACGCTGAGGCAAGGCGGCAAATGAAGTAAAGGAAGGAGCATACTGTAGTATGTGACTGACTTTACGAATGCAGCCAACGCAGCATCGGTGTAAAAGATTCGTTTCTGACAACAGAATTTGCCTGGCGGCACTAGCGCGGTGGTCCCACCTGACCCCATGCCGAACTCAGAAGTGAAACGCCGTAGCGCCGATGGTAGTGTGGGGTCTCCCCATGTGAGAGTAGGGAACTGCCAGGCATCAAACAAGTGAAGAGCCCATCCTGACGGATGGGCTTTTTGCGTTTTTGTCGTCTGAACCGACCGGACATCGGTTTACCCATAAAATCCATCTCCGCGGTCATTTCTGCCTTTTACTCCCTGCTTTCATCCACATCTTCATAATAATAACCTGCCGGTTTATGCGGGCTCTCTGTATAAAGATACAGAAGATTCCACTAGCCACACTTCCGTCTTATGTACCAGGCTTATAATGTCTATCAGCCAGCCCGTGAGAAAATAATGGCCATTAAGCCTTTTAATTACCAGCAAGACTTTTCCAGCATCGATTTTCGCCAGCATCCGGAGCTTTATCAGGTAGGAAGAGGTGAACAGGGCGTTTTGTTGGTTGAACCCTATAAAAGCGAAATTCTTCCCTACTGGCGCTATAAAGATGAAGCATCGGCGATTGAATCTGCCAGGAGAATTTATCAGCTCTTCGAGTTTTATCGACAGCAGAATGATTTTGTCGGTATGGATATGGCGCGCAAATTTATTCAGATGGGCTACACCCGGGCAAGGCGTTATGCCAATTACAAAGGCGGTAAAAAATACGCGAAGGAGGGTCACCTGAATTCGCGAGGTAATGATCCTGTTAAGGCGGCAGCTGCGGCAGTTTTCAAACAATGGTGGGATAAGCTTCGTCAGGATGAAGATTATCTCCAGCGAAAAAAGAAACATCAGTCTCATTGGGGATAATTTTAAGCATCGATCTTCCTGCCTCACATAAATTTGTGCCGCAATGTCGCCTGTATAAAAACCTGTTCTGGCCCGCTATTCACCATATTTCACTTAGCTAATCCTGAAGAATCTCCTTTTAATCGCGAAAACCTGCAGTACGAAAAAAAATGTGAATGGCATCACAAACTAAAAAATAACAATTATATAACATTTGATTTACTAATCGATTTGTCTGATTGGGCGGGGTCACCCGACGCGGCAGATTGCAGTCTTTGCTGGAGCAGAATTACAATGACAGAAAGCAGTATTAGCGAACGCGGATCCCAGGATCAGGGGGATACCCGGCGCCGTATATGGGCAATTGTGGGGGCGTCATCAGGGAATTTGGTGGAATGGTTTGATTTCTACGTCTATTCATTTTGCTCACTCTACTTTGCGCACATCTTCTTTCCTTCTGGCAACACCACTACGCAATTGTTACAAACTGCAGGGGTATTTGCGGCGGGTTTTCTGATGCGTCCGATCGGGGGATGGATATTCGGGCGCATTGCTGACCGCCGTGGACGTAAAACCTCTATGCTTATCTCCGTATGCATGATGTGTTTTGGTTCACTGGTGATTGCCTGCCTGCCGGGTTATGCAACGATAGGGACCTGGGCACCGGCTCTGCTGCTACTTGCACGCCTGTTCCAGGGCCTGTCCGTTGGCGGAGAATACGGTACCAGCGCGACCTATATGAGCGAAGTCGCGGTGGAAGGAAAGAAAGGTTTCTATGCCTCATTTCAATACGTCACGCTGATTGGTGGGCAACTTCTGGCCGTGCTGGTTGTAGTTGCCTTACAGCAGATCCTCAGCGATGAAGAGCTTCATGCCTGGGGATGGCGTATCCCGTTTGCGCTTGGCGCAGTCCTGGCTATCGTTGCCCTGTGGCTGAGACGACAGCTGGACGAAACGTCTAAACAGGAAACGCGCGCGTTAAAAGAAGCGGGATCGTTTAAAGGATTATGGCGTAACCGTAAGGCATTTATCATGGTGCTCGGATTCACTGCCGCAGGGTCGTTAAGCTTTTATACCTTTACAACCTATATGCAGAAATATCTGGTCAACACCGCAGGCATGAGCGCGGGCACCGCCAGCATGATTATGACCGCTGCCTTATTTGTTTATATGCTTGTTCAGCCGCTTTTCGGCGCGCTTTCGGATAAGATTGGCCGCCGGACCTCAATGCTCTGTTTTGGCGTACTCGTCACCGTCTTCACTGTCCCGATTCTCAATGCATTACAGAACGTGAGTTCACCGTATGCGGCATTTGCTTTAGTGATATGCGCCCTGTTGATAGTAAGCTTCTATACCTCAATCAGCGGCATTCTGAAGGCCGAAATGTTTCCTGCTCAGGTACGTGCCCTGGGGGTTGGACTCTCTTATGCGGTGGCCAATGCGCTATTTGGCGGCTCGGCAGAGTATGTCGCGCTGTCGCTAAAATCAGCGGGAATTGAGCACGCCTTTTACTGGTACGTGACCGTCATGGGCGCGATTGCCTTCCTGGTCTCCCTGACGCTGCATCGTAAAGGCAAGGGGCTACGTTTGTAGCATTACTGATGTGCCAGCTGCCATACCGCATAGCCGGTAGTGGCACCTGCCACATCCCAGGCAAAATCTTTCCAGCTCCAGCCGCTCCCTGACGGGCGGCTGTCCCATAGCTCCTTCGATGCCCCTAAGCTCACGGAAAACATAAAGCCTATAGCGGCACTCCGGTCGCGGCTATAGCCCTGATGCTGGGCATATTCGTTGCCTGCGGCGGAAAGCATGGCTGAGGCGAGGAAGTGTTGGGCTTTATCCTGGCCGCTCCATGAATCATTAGCCATATGGCTGCAGCCAGTCAGTAATAATAATGGGGCAATAAGCATGATGACGCGCATACTAATTCCAGAAAAAGCCCCGCTGGGCGGGGCGTGAATTCAGAGAATACGGCTGATAAGGCGGTCGATTCGAATACGTCGCAGGCGCCTGATCAATTTGCGTACCTTTATCGGGTAATCGGCAATACTTTGCAAATCGCGATAGTGCTGAACGATCGTAGTATGTTTGCGGATGAGATTGAGCTCTTTTTCACGCATTGCGCCGAGCTGGTGTTTTGGATCGTGGATAAGTATCGCGTTTTCCAAATCCAGCCGCCATGCGCGCGGGTTCAGGTTATTGCCGGTCAGCAGCATCCATTCGTCATCAACCCACATGCCTTTCAGGTGGTAGCTGTTATCGTCGTCCTTCCATAAACGGACAATCAGCTGATCGGTATTGACATAATACTGCAGTCGGCTCAGGAAGCGTCGCAGATTGATTTCGTAAAGATAGGGCAGCGCGCCGATAATTTTAAACGGCTGATCTTCCGGAATATAGAAATCATTAGCGGTTTTATCACCAACGATAATTTCGACTTTCTTCCCGCTACGCAGCAGCTGGATGATATTACGTACCAGCAGAGCGGGCAGGTTGAAATAGGGGGTGCAGATAGTCAGCTTATGCTCAGCGCAGGGCATCAAATGAAAAATGGTTTTATTCAGCAGACTCGTCTTCCCGAGGCCCACTAACGGAGTGACCGACAGCTGGTCATCGTCAGCATTGCCGATAAAATGATAGCTGCTATCGCGGAGCTCCTGGCGATACTGGCGGATGTCATTTTTGATTTCCGGACTTTTTGGCCGATCGGCCCTGTCAAGGCGGTTAACGCCACGCCCTTGCACCAGGTTATTCTCAACCCAGTCGAACATCACATCAGCCATTTTACCGTTGCGAATGCACTGGTAGCGGTCGTAGCGATACTTATCGTGTTGATGCAGGTAAACATCATTCAGACTGGCGCCGCTGTAGAGAACGCTGTCATCAATGATAAAACCTTTGAAGTGGAGGACGCCGAGCGCTTCCCGGGTATTGACCGGAACGCCATAAACCGGGATATCGACACCGGGATTTTCCTGCGCCATGCGGCAGTACCAGTCGGCATTGGTGTTTGACGCCGCGACGCCAATACGCCCGCGCTGGGCGCGATGCCAGTCGACCAACACCTGAACATCTAATTCGGGACGCTGACGCTTAGCGTCATAGAGCGCCTGCAAAATTCCTTTGCCGCCATCATCCTGTTCCAGATAAAGCGCAATGATACAAATACGCTGGGTGGCTTGAGCTATCCTGGCCAGTAACGCTTGCCGAAAATCTGCCGGAGCGTAAAAGAACTCGATATCATCAACTGACTGAGAAAGCTTAGGGAGTTGGGCAAGGTGTTGTTGATGTTTATTGCGTTTAAATTTTGACAACATCACAGTGCGTTTCTTCTCTGTTTATTGAAGGGTCTTCTGTACCATGCAGACGACGTAAGCGGGCAATAATACCATTACTACCCGTTAAAGTAGTCAACAATTGCGGCCAGCCGTTTGTAATTGCTCAGGTACAAGCTGTAGAGACAAACTGACAATTCCATCTTCAAGCTGAATATCAACCGAGAATCCTAGCTTTCTGGCGAGTCCGATCATGCCTTTATTATTCGGCATGGTAATGCCATTCAAACGCTGCAGGCCGTGGTTTTGCGTGTAGGCAATCAGCTTTTCCAGGAGCTTGCGGCCTAACCCCATACCCTTCAGGTCGGAGCGCACCAGTACAGCAAACTCGGCATCGATATTATCCGGATCGGAGATCGCTCGCGTTACGCCGAGGATCTCGTTCCCCTCGGCGGTGGTGCGCACAGCAACAAAGGCCATTTCTCGATCGTAGTCGATCTGCGTCATATTGGCTAAATCATCATGAGTAAATTCGTTGATTTCGCTGAAGTAACGATAATAAAGATCTTCTTTCGTGACCTGAGCGATAAAGGCCATAAGCTGCGGCTCATCTTCCGGGAGGATGGGACGGAAAAGACAGCGTTCGCCATTCTTCATCACCACCCACTCCTCCTGCTGCTGAGGGTAAGGGCGTATGGCCAGGCGACTTTCACTATCGCCGGTAAACGGTGCGAGAGTTAACGTGACATCAAGCGCGGTAAACTCGTGGCCGGAAGCCAGAAGAGGGTGAATATCCAGGCGCTGTATTTCCGGACAGTCGACGATCAAATTCGATACCTGTACCAGTAGCTGGCTCAGGCCAGGAATATCGAGAGGGCGCAGCGCGCTGCGGCCGCGCACTTTTTTACTTTTGATGGCCTGGATAACCAGATAGCGCGCAAGGTTCATATTCAACGGCGGGAGCGCGACGGCGGCCTGATCCTCAGCCCGCCATTCGACGCCGCCTTCCCCCAGCATGATCAGCGGCCCAAAAACCGGATCGTGCTCAACGACAACCCGCAGCTCCTGCGCCCCGGCGCGATTAGCCATGCTTTGCACCAGCAGCCCGTGAATACGCGCCTGAGGCCAGGTCATTTTGACGCGATCGATAATCGCGTCCGCGGCCTGCTGTACCTCGGTAGCCGTGCGCAGATAAAGCATAACCCCCTGAACTTCCGACTTGTGCGGAATATCAGGCGAGCGCAGCTTCAGAGCGACGGGGTAGCCAATCTGCTCGGCAATATGTACAGCCTCGGCGCTATCAGCGGCAATCCACGTCGGCAGGGTATGAATACCGTAAGCATGCAGAACGGGGCTCACTTCATGGGTATCCAGCGACGTTGCGCCTTCATTCATTGCCCGTTGCAGCAGGTTGTGCGCTTCGGCAGCGTTAGTGGTTAACGAATTTGACAGGACCGGGGTTTCCCTGAGCTGTTTCTGGTTACGCCGGTACTCCACCATGTGCATAAAAGCGGTAATGGTTCCTTCAGGCGTTCGATAGGTCGGCAGCCCCGCATCGCTAAACAGGCGCCGCGCTTCTTGTGAAGAGAACTCACCGCACCAGTTGGTAAGAACCGTAACGTATTTGCCGCGCGGGTGGCGCTTCAGGGCGTCAATCAGCGCCAGCGCGCTCTCTGTTCCCGGTGCGGCAGCGCTGGGAGAGTGGATCACCAGCAGCGCATCGTAGTCATGGCTATCCAGCAGTACGTTCAACGCTTTGAGGTAATGCTCGCTGCTGGCGTCATCGCGTAGATCCAGCGGGTTGGCAATATCGATGGTTTCAGGTAATGCCTGACGAAGAGCGCTGCTGGTCTCTTCGCTGAGCGCGGCGAGTTTGCCGTTACGCAGCCAGAGCTCATCCAGCGCCAGCGCAGCCGGAGCGGCGCCGTTGCTGATTATCATCAGTTTCTCGCCGCGCAGC
The DNA here is from genome assembly GCF_001753185.1 of Klebsiella sp. LTGPAF-6F. NCBI lineage: Bacteria > Pseudomonadati > Pseudomonadota > Gammaproteobacteria > Enterobacterales > Enterobacteriaceae > Klebsiella > Klebsiella sp. LTGPAF-6F. The sequence continues at coordinate 4,696,144 of NZ_CP017450.1, read as the reverse complement.
GGGCGCATGTGGCTGAGGGTTTCGACCGCTGAGAACAGCTCGTGCGTGTCCTGTACGCGCAATAAACCTGCGCGCTGAATAGCGGCGTCCCAGGCCGGATCCATGCCAGAGTTGACGTGCAGAAGCTTCTGCGCAGCCGGACTGCGTCCGCTTTTAATCACCAGGATCGGCTTATTACGCGATGCGCTACGGGCCGCTGAGACAAAACGACGGGCATCGCTGAGGTGTTCGAGATAAAGCAAAATGGCGCTGGTTTTACTATCGCGAGCGAGGAAATCAAGCAGGTCATCAACGTCGATGTCCAGACTATCCCCCAGCGCAATAAAGTAAGAAAACCCCATCTCACGCTGCTGGGCCCAGTCGAGGATGGTATTGGAGACCGCCGCCGATTGCGAAATAAACGCCAGTTTGCCGCGATGAATAGGCACCGGCGAAAAGCTGGCGTTGAGGCCCTGCCACGGCGCAAGCAGGCCAAGGCTGTTAGGGCCAAGCAGCCGCATCTGGTAGCGGGAGGCGCATTCAAGCAGCGCGGGATACTGTTCGGGGATGGAGGAGAGAATGATGCAGGTTTTGCACCCTTTTTGCCCCAGCGCTTCCAGCAGCTCAAGATTTCGGCGGGCGTTAGTACAAAGCACGGCGAGATCGGGCGTGAAGGGCAGACTGTCGACGTCAGGCCAGGCCAGTACGCCCTGAACCGCTTTCCACGCTGGCGTTACGGGGAGAACGGGGCCGCTAAATCCGCCCGCCAGCAGGTTGCGCATCATCAGATAACCGGCGCGCTGTGGTTTCATTGATGCGCCAATAACGGCGATCGACTTTGGCCGCAGCAATGCTTCCAGGCCTCGTTGGCTCATACCGGTCTCCTTTGATCCCCAGTGACCGGATGATTTTAAACGTTTTCTGTCAGTTGTGCTGTGATACTGCCCTTATGCTGAGTTTTTCCTGCCAGGTAGCGCGTTCTGAATAAGCTGAAGTGCCCGCCAAGGGCCGTGGCTGCGCTTTTATCCCCCGCGAGATCCAACAGCGCAATCGCGACTTCGGCAGTACAGTATTGGCCTTCTGCGTGAGCTTCCCGCAGGTGATAAGTGGAGATACGCGACAGATCGACGGAAATCATCGGCAGCGCGTCAAGCCAGGGGCTTTTACGGAACATTTTTCGCGCTTCGGGCCAGGTGCCGTCGAGCATAATAAACAGCGGTGGTTTACCCGGGGGCGGTGAATCAAGTACCTGACGCTCCGGGCCAGCATAAGAGGCAGGAAAAACCACCATCGGCTGATATTGCGCGTCGGCGACGAGATCGAGAAGCGCCTGCGGCGGTTCGGTTCGTGACCACTGAAAGGCCTCCGTATCCGGCAGTATATCGGCAATCAGGCGACCGGTATTGCTGGGCTTCATTGGCTCGGTATCGAACATCACCAGGCAAAAACGGCTGGCGGCAGCAGCCGGCTTGAGGGTGGCGCAGAGGCACTGCTTCAACGGCAGCAAGCAACGCTGGCAGCGGTGGATACGGTTGCCGCGAGCAAGAAAAGGCCGGGTGGCGCGCGCGAGGCGTTCGGCGCGAAGGCGAAGGACGGCGTTATCAGTCATGGGGATCGCTAAGAAAAAACGCCATTGTCGCAGAGGAGAAAACGGGGCACAAGCGGTGCCCCGTGAGGTTTACTGCTGGCCTGCTTCGTTTAGCCAGCTATCGAAAGGTGCTTTAGGTACGGCACCATTGAGCATGTCGATAACTTCGCCATTTTTAAACATCATAATGGTCGGGATGCTGCGAATGCGGAAGCGAGCGCTCAGTTCACGCTCCATCTCGGTATTCACTTTCACGAAACGCATTTCGCCGCTGCGTTCTTCAGCCACATCTTCAAAGATTGGCGCAAAGTTACGGCAGGGGCCACACCACGGCGCCCAGAAATCAACAACCACGGGCAGATCGTCCTTCAGCAGTTTATCCAGCGTTGCCCCGGTCGCGTTGATCACATCGCCATCAAAAAGATCGTGACCGCAGCGCCCGCATTTCGCGCCATCGGCGCTACGATCGTCGGGGATGCGGTTCAGAGCCTGACAACTGGCACAAACGGTATTCATAACTAACCTCTGGTTATGGGTTGCAGCGCGGCACGTGGCCGATTTGTTTCTGTAATGTTACATATTATCGATGCACTGCGAATAAAGGACAATGAGTTTTATTCAATGAATACGATAGACTCAGGCTTTTAAATGAAATAATGGCTAAGTGATGGCACATCGGGTAATCTGCGCGCTTCGCGCAGCGCAGGTGGAGAAAATGAATGAGCGACGACGAACTGAAAAATAAAAGCGGCAAGGTCAAAGTGATGTATGTCCGCAGTGATGATGATTCTGACCGACGTACCCATAACCCGCGTACCGGGAAGGGCGGGGGACGTCCAGGAAAGTCTCGTGTTGACGGTCGTAACCGCCCTGCGCGCGATGAAAAAGAGAGCCGCGGTGGCGATCGTAAACGTGACGATCGCAAGCGTGAAGGCTTTGGCGGCGAGGGCTCCTCTCCGTGGCGTACCGTATCCCGCGCGCCGGGCGATGAGGCGCCGGTAAAAGCGGATCACGGCGGGATCAGCGGAAAAAGCTTTATCGATCCTGAAGTGCTGCGCCGCCAGCGCGCGGAAGAAACCCGCGTTTATGGTGAAAACGCCTGCCAGGCGCTCTTCCAGAGCCGTCCGGACGCCATCGTTCGCGCCTGGTTTATCCAGAGCGTGACCCCGCGCTTCAAAGAAGCTCTGCGCTGGATGGCGGCGAATCGTAAAGCCTATCACGTGGTCGATGAAGCAGAGCTGGCGAAAGCGTCCGGCACTGAACACCACGGCGGGGTTTGCTTCCTGATTAAAAAGCGCCACGGCACTTCCGTTGAGCAGTGGGTGGCTAAAGCCGACGCTGAAGATTGTGTTCTGGCGCTGGAAGATGTCGGCAACCCGCACAACCTCGGCGCGATTATGCGCAGCTGCGCGCACTTTGGCGTCAAAGGCGTGATTGTGCAGGATGCCGGCGTTATGGAGTCCGGCGCCGCGATTCGTACTGCGGAAGGCGGCGCGGAGCACGTTGAGCCGATTACGGGCGACAGCTTCATCGATACGCTCGAGCGCTTCCGTAAAGCGGGCTACGCGATTGTTTCTACTTCCAGCCATAACGGGACTCCGCTGTTCAAAGCCGAGCTGCCGAAGAAAATGGTGCTGGTGTTAGGGCAGGAGAGTGACGGTCTTTCTGACGCCGCTATCTCCAGCGCCGATCTGAACATCGCGATTGAAGGCACCGGCAACGTTGAAAGCCTGAACGTGTCCGTAGCAACCGGCGTGCTGCTGGCTGAATGGTGGCGGCAGAACAAGGCGTAACACCCTGTCTCAGAGTCAAAATGCCAGCGTAATGCTGGCATTTTTATTGTCATCCCTAAACCACCTCCTAGGGAGGTGGTGATTGCTCCTGTAAGGCTATAGCCTGAAGAATGCCCATGTCGGAATATCTCTGCTTACTCACCACAAGTAAAAGGAGACAAACCGACATGGGACTTTACAGGAGTTCATCACATGTATATTGGCGTTGCAAATACCACATAGTCTGGACACCCAAGTACCGATTCAGGATCCTGAAAGATAAGCTGGGTAAGGAGCTGTACAGGACGATCTATATCCTCTGTGGAATAAAGGATTGTGAGGTTCTGGAGCTAAATGTTCAGCCCGATCATGTACATCTGGTCGTCATCATTCCACCAAAGATCTCGATATCAACTCTGATGGGCCATCTAAAAGGACGCAGTGCCATCAGGCTTTATAACCGTTTTCCACATATCAGGAAGAAGCTATGGGGGAATCATTTTTGGTCGCGAGGCTACTTTGTCGATACGGTGGGAGTGAATGAAGAAATTATCAGACGATATGTGAGGCATCAGGAGAAAACGGAACAAACGTATGAACAGCAGATGGAATTGCTAGAGTAATCAGCGGAAGGTGACAATAGCCCCCCTTACAGGGGGCATTCTCAAAAGCCACCTTCTCAGAAGGTGGTCTTTTACTTTCAGAGCTATTCGCTTTCAGCCGGTAGCCTGGGCAGCCAGTCAATGGGCGCTTCGCCGCGTTCGGTCAGCCACTGATTCGCCTGCACGAAATGATTACTGCCAAAGAACCCGCGGTGGGCGGAGAGCGGCGACGGATGCGGCGCTTTGAGCACGCAGTGGCGCTGGCGATCGATTATCGCGCCTTTCTTCTGCGCATGCGAACCCCACAGCAGAAAGACGACGCCTTCCCGATGCTGGTTAATCAGCGAAATGACTTTATCGGTAAAGGTTTCCCAACCGAGGCTGGCGTGAGAGTGCGCTTGTCCGGCACGTACCGTTAATACGGTATTGAGCAGCAACACGCCCTGGCGCGCCCAGCTTTCGAGATAACCGTGAGTCGGGCGCTGAAAGCCTGGTATCGTCCCTTCCAGTTCTTTGTACATATTCAGCAGCGATGGCGGGATCTGAATGCCCGGTAGAACCGAGAAGGCGAGGCCGTGCGCCTGCCCGGGTCCGTGGTAAGGATCCTGGCCGAGAATCACCACTTTAACGTCGCTTAGCTCAGTATAACGAAACGCGTTAAAGACATCTTTTTGCGGGGGATAGATGGTGATTCCCGATTGCCGCTCGTCAGCAACGGTTTTCAGGGTATTAACAAAATAGGGTTGCTGCTTCTCTTCTGCCAGCACGTCATGCCAGGTTAATGGGGCGGTCATTTTGCTCTCCTGCAAAGTGTCATTGCCATAGCTTAACTGCATCTTTCAACATCACAAAATTTGCCCCACGCGATTGACGTTCTTTATGCAAAAAAAATTGAAAACTTACAAATTTATTTGGTGGGTGGCATGGCGTAACTTGATGTAAAACAATAATATCCGCCTATGACCACTTTTGTGATGTGGTTTTTGTTGATTTAAATCAAAGAATGCCGGGGGTACGGCTGATATATATACACTCATAGAACAATGGTTTTACCAATTGGCCGCGAAGGCCAATAATCGAACAAACCCTGCCTGGGAGGCATAAAATGATTACTGGTATCCAAATTACTAAAGCTGCAAACGACGACCTGCTGAACTCTTTCTGGCTGCTTGATAGCGAAAAAGGCGAAGCCCGCTGCCTGTGCGCGAAAGCCGGTTTTGCTGAAGATGACGTGGTTGCAGTGAGCAATCTGGGTGAAATCGAATACCGTGAAATCCCGGTAGACGTGAAGCCTGAAGTCCGCGTTGAAGGCGGTCAGCACCTGAACGTTAACGTGCTGCGTCGCGAAACTCTGCTGGACGCGGTTGAACATCCGGAAAAATACCCGCAGCTGACCATTCGCGTGTCTGGCTATGCGGTACGCTTTAACTCTCTGACTCCGGAACAGCAGCGCGACGTTATCGCCCGTACTTTTACTGAAAGCCTGTAAGATTCCGTTTTAATGTGAAAACGCCGGGATATCCCGGCGTTTTTTTTACTCTTCGTTTGACTTCTGCGGAGCATCCGCTGCGCTTGGTTTACGACGCTTACCAATGTTTTTGGTATCGCGATGGCGTTTTTTCACGCGCGGTTTCTCTTTTTCTTTCTCTTTCTTCTCTGCACGCTTGGCTAAAACCTTCTTGGAAGGTTTACCGGTTTGCTTCTCGCTGGGTGCGCGAGTGGTCGGGCGCAGTTCATCGATGACGCGGGCTTTTAACGGCTCTTCAATATAGCGGCCAATTTTACCCAGCAGCAGATGGTCGTGGGCTTCGACCAGAGAGATGGCCGTTCCCTTTTTACCCGCGCGTCCGGTACGACCGATACGGTGCAGATAGATGTCGGCCGTGCGCGGCAAGTCGAAGTTGAAAACGTGACTGACGTCCGCGATGTCGATCCCGCGCGCGGCAACGTCGGTGGCGATTAACACGTTAATACGGCCATCGGTCAGACGGCTAATCGCTTCATTACGTTTTGCCTGCACCATCTCGCCTTCCAGCCAGCAGGTGTTGATACCCGCTTCACGCAGCCAGCCCGCCAGCTCATGCACGCGCTCGCGCTTACGGACGAAGACGATAGAACGCGTCGCTTCCGGCTGCTTTAGCAGATGGACCAGCAGAGCGGTCTTATGCTTGACGTCATCGGCGCGGTAATACCACTGGTGAATCTTTTTACGCTCGCGGGTGGAGGGGGTCGCAGAGACTTCCACCGGTTCTTCCAGCAGACGCTCAGCAAAATCTTTAATGGCGTCACCTTCGAGGGTGGCGGAGAACAGCATGGTCTGTTTACGCCAGCGGGTTTCACCGGCAATGTGTTCGATATCCTGCGCGAAGCCCATGTCCAGCATGCGGTCCGCTTCATCAAGGATCAGCGTTTCAACGGCGCGGCAATCAAAGTTTTCTTCTTTAATATATTGCAGCAGGCGACCGGTCGTGGCGACCACGATGTCCTGGTTCTCGCTGAACACTTCGGCATGGTTCATATAGGCGACACCGCCGGTGATCGTGGCGATATCCAGATGAGTATGTTTTGCCAGCTCACGCGCATGGTCGGCAACCTGCATCGCCAGTTCGCGCGTGGGGGTCAGGATAAGAATGCGCGGCGGACCAGACTTCTTGCGCGGAAAATCGAGCAGATGCTGCAACGCTGGCAGGAGATACGCCGCCGTTTTACCGGTGCCGGTCGGGGCTGAACCGAGAATATCACGGCCATCAAGCGCAGGCGGAATAGCGGCGGCCTGAATGGCTGTCGGGCGTGTGAAACCTTTATCCTGGAGGGCGTCCAGCAGGTTTTCGTCGAGTTCAAGTTCGGAAAAAGTCGTTACAGTCATGATCTACCTCTGAGTGGACCGCCGATTATAGACGTTACGGACGCAATGTTCATCTGTTTGTAAGGCTATCTGTTCTCCGGTATTGTGCATAGCCTTAAGCTCAGGAGTTTTTTGCCCGCAAGGTTATCGAGGATGTCCCAGTCGAAGTTCGCGCTGCCGCGCAATGGTTTTACGTTTAAGCAGTTTTTTGTCGCCCACGATCGCTGTGCGATGAAAGTGGGTACCGACGGCATTTTACTCGGCGCATGGGCCCCCATCGCTCAGGTTAAGCGCGTGCTGGATATCGGCGCGGGCAGCGGTCTGTTAGCGCTGATGCTCGCGCAGCGAACCGGCGAGGCGGTCATCGTGGATGCCGTGGAGCTGGATGAAGAAGCGGCAGAACAGGCGCGAGAAAACGCCGCGGATTCTCCCTGGGCCGAGCGCCTGCAGATTCATCAGGCGGATATTCAGCAATGGCAGCCGCAGCAAACCCGGCGCTATGAGCTGATTGTCAGCAATCCGCCTTTTTTCGCTGAAGGTGTACCTTGCGCCACCTCGCAGCGCGAGCAGGCTCGCTATACCTCCTCCCTCGATCACGCAACATTATTAACCTGCGCCGCCGAGCTTATTACGGAGGAGGGGGTTTTCTGCGTCGTGCTTCCGGTCGACATTGGTAACGCCTTTGTGCAGCGGGCGCAGAATATGGGCTGGCATCTGCGTCTGCGTACCGACGTGGCGGAAACGGAAGTGCGCCCGCCGCATCGGGTTCTGTTGGCTTTTTCGCCGACGGCGGGGGAGGAGTGCTTTAGCGACAGATTGGTCATCCGTGGGCCAGAGCAGCAGTATTCCGAAGGATTTACCGCTCTGACCCAGGACTTTTATCTTTTTATGTGAGCCAGCGGCGAGAGCACCGACGGCCCGCTCTCCGGCAACTGGTCAGGATAGTCCAGCGTATAGTGAAGCCCGCGGCTCTCTTTACGCAGCATGGCGCAGCGCACAATCAGCTCGGCAACCTGCACCAGGTTTCGCAGCTCCAGTAAATTATTGGAGACGCGGAAGCGGGCGTAGTATTCGTCCAGCTCCTGCTGCAGCATAGTAATGCGGCGCAGGGCGCGCTCAAGACGGCGGGTGGTGCGCACGATGCCGACATAATCCCACATCAGCAAGCGCAGCTCATGCCAGTTGTGCTGAATCACGACCAGTTCATCAGGTATTTCAACCTGGCTTTCGTCCCATGATGGCAGTTCATTGACCGCCTGCGCGAACGGCAGACGCTTAACGATATCTTCGGCGGCGGACCACCCGTAGACGAGGCACTCAAGCAATGAGTTTGATGCCATCCGGTTAGCGCCGTGTAATCCGGTATAGCTTACTTCGCCGATGGCATACAGCCCGTCGACGTCGGTGCGCCCGTGATCGTCAACCATGACGCCGCCGCAGGTGTAGTGCGCGGCAGGAACCACGGGCACCGCTTCTTTTGTCAGATCGATGCCCAGCCCCAGCAGCTTCTCGTAGATCATCGGGAAGTGGTGGCGAATAAATTCTGCCGGTTTATGGCTGATATCCAGATACATGCAGTCAGCGCCAAGGCGCTTCATCTCATGATCGATGGCTCTGGCGACGATATCGCGCGGAGCCAGCTCGCCGCGCTCGTCAAAGTCCGGCATAAACCGCGTGCCGTCAGGGCGTTTCAACAGCGCGCCCTCGCCGCGCAGCGCTTCCGTCAGCAGGAAGTTGCGCGCTTGCGGATGGTACAGCGCGGTTGGGTGGAACTGATTAAATTCGAGGTTGGCGACCCGGCAGCCGGCACGCCAGGCCATCGCGATACCATCGCCGGAAGAGACATCAGGATTCGTCGTATATTGATAAACTTTAGCCGCGCCGCCGGTAGCCAGCACCACGGCCTTTGCGCTACAGGTTTCAACCGCTTCTTTATTACGATTCCAGATCCACGCACCCACCACCCGGCGCGTGCCGGGCAGGCCGATTTTATCGGAGATAATAAGGTCAACGGCGTTACTGCGTTCCAGTATGCGGATATTTGGGTGGGCCAGCGCCTGGCTCACCAGGGTAGTCTCAACGGCTTTACCGGTCGCATCGGCGGCGTGGAGAATTCTGCGGTGGCTGTGACCTCCCTCGCGGGTCAGATGGTAGCTCTCTTCGCCGTTCGCCTGAACCTGAGTATCAAACAGCACGCCCTGATCGATTAGCCACTGAACGCAGGGTTTGGCGTTGCTCGCCACGAATGAGACCGCATGGCGATCGCAAAGACCCGCTCCGGCTATCAACGTATCCTCGATGTGCGAGTCAACGCTATCGGTTTCATCAAATACGGCGGCAATACCGCCCTGAGCGTAGAAAGTAGAACCTTCACTGATAGGGCCTTTGCTGAGAACCGTGACCGCGCAGCGTTCCGCCAGGCGTAAGGCAAGGGATAATCCGGCAGCGCCGCTGCCAATAATCAGCACATCACAGGAGGAATCGGAAGTTGTTTTCATGGCCTTTGTTTAATTTACTAAACACAATAAGCGAACAATAGCACCAGCCAGCGAGAAATCGTACATTTTTTTTACTCAGCGTTGTGAGGACTAAACATAACGGCGTAATGAGGCGGGCTGTAAATGGAAAAAAGGTTTTGCGAAGCGGCTCGTGAGCTTCAGATTTTATAGTGAAATAAAAGCCGGGTTACGTTACCCTTCTGGCGGGTCTTGCGCTTTTTCTTATTATCTTACATATCGTTTAGCGACCGGGACATATAATGAGAGATAACAATCCGTCAGCCGGTGCCGGACGAAAAACAAAGGCGTAACGGAACTTTATTGTTTTCAGACACTCCAACCCTCTGCTTGCTCACTTGATGCAGTAATTGGGTGGTGTTTTTGAATACGCATGGGAATTGGGTTTGGGGAGACATTACCTCGGATGAGCGAGCAGTTAACGGATCAGGTCCTCGTTGAACGGGTCCAGAAAGGAGATCAGAAAGCATTTAACCTGCTGGTGGTGCGCTATCAGCATAAGGTTGCAAGTCTGGTCTCCCGCTACGTGCCGCCGGGCGATATCGCTGACGTTGTTCAGGAATCGTTCGTTAAAGCATGGCGTGCGCTGGATTCTTTCCGGGGGGATAGCGCTTTTTACACCTGGTTATATCGCATCGCCGTAAACACGGCGAAGAATTATCTGGTTGCTCAGGGACGCCGTCCGCCATCCAGCGATGTTGATGCGAATGATGCTGAAAACTTCGAAAGTGGCGGGGCATTGAAAGAAATTTCGAACCCTGAGAACTTAATGTTGTCAGAAGAGCTGAGACAAATAGTTTTTCGTACCATTGAATCGCTTCCGGAAGATTTACGCATGGCAATTACCTTGCGGGAGCTGGATGGCATGAGCTATGAAGAAATAGCCGCCATCATGGATTGTCCGGTGGGTACAGTGCGTTCGCGCATCTTCCGGGCGCGAGAAGCTATTGATAATAAAGTTCAACCGCTAATCAGGCGTTGACGATAGCGGAATACTGGAAAAGGGTATCAGGCATGCAGAAAGAAAAACTTTCGGCCTTAATGGATGGTGAAACGCTGGATAACGAACTGCTCAACGAGCTGGAGCGTTCATCTGAAATGCAAAAAACCTGGGAGAGCTACCATCTCATCCGCGATACGCTGCGAGGCGATACGAGTGAGGTGCTCCATTTTGATATCTCAGCTCGCGTCATGGCCGCCATTGAAAACGAGCCCGTTCGTCAGACGGTTCCTCTAATTCCTGAATCTCAGCCCGCACCGCACCAGTGGCGTCAGATGCCTTTCTGGCAAAAAGTACGCCCGTGGGCCAGCTCGCTTACCCAGATGGGCGTTGCCGCGTGCGTATCCCTTGCTGTGATTGTCGGCGTTCAGCAGTATAATGGCCAGTCTGATTCATCCCAGCAGCCAGAGGCGCCGGTGTTTAACACCATGCCGATGATGGGTAAGGCCAGCCCGGTCAGCCTGGGCGTGCCGGCGGATGCTTCGGCAGGTAGCGGTCAGCAGGCTCAGGTGCAGGAACAGCGCCGCAGAATTAATGCTATGCTGCAGGACTATGAATTGCAGCGTCGCCTGCATGCGGAACAGCTTCAGTTTGGCCAGGCCCAGACTCAGCAAGCCGCTGTTCAGGTGCCGGGCTATCAAACTTTAGGAACACAATCGCAGTAATGAAGCAACTTTGGTGTGCCATGTCGCTCATGGCAGGCAGCCTGTTCTTCTCCGTCAACGCCTCGGCTGATACATCGTCCGGGGCGTTGTTGCAGCAGATGAACCTGGCCAGCCAGTCCCTTAATTACGAGCTTTCTTTCGTCAGCATCAACAAGCAGGGTGTTGAGTCGCTGCGTTATCGACACGCTAAACTAAACAATCGCACCCTGGCACAGCTGCTCCAGCTTGACGGGCCGCGTCGGGAGGTGGTGCTGCGCGGAACGGAAATCAGCTATTTTGAGCCCGGACTCGATCCTTTCACCCTGAACGGCGACTATATCGTTGATTCGCTGCCTTCATTGGTCTACTCCGACTTTAAACGTCTGTCATCCTATTACGACTTCATTTCCGTGGGGCGGACGCGTATTGCCGATCGTTTATGCGATGTTGTGCGCGTCGTGGCTCGCGATGGCACCCGCTATAGCTATATCGCATGGTTAGATGCTGAAACTAAGCTGCCTCTGCGCGTCGATCTGCTTGACCGCGACGGCGAAACGCTTGAGCAGTTCCGCGTCGTCTCGTTCAACGTTGGCGATAACGTTAGCGCCAGTATGGAAACCCTGTCTAAGGCTAACCTGCCTCCGCAGCTGTCGGTGCCGGAAGGGGGCAATAAGGCCAACTTTAACTGGGCGCCGACCTGGCTGCCGCAGGGCGTGGCCGAAGTCTCCAGCAGCCAGCGTCGTCTGCCCACTTTCGATGGCCCGGTAGAGTCCCGTTTGTATTCCGATGGGCTGTTTAGTTTCTCTGTCAATATCAATCGCGCCACGGCAAATAGCAGCGATCAGCTGCTGCGTACCGGCCGTCGTACCGTGGCGACTACCGTGCGTGATAACGCAGAGATAACCATCGTTGGCGAGCTGCCGCCGCAAACGGCGAAGCGTATTTCCGATAGTATTAAATTCAGGGCAGTACAATGATTAAAGAGTGGGCGACGGTCGTTTCCTGGCAAAATGGCGTTGCGCTGGTGCACTGCGATGTGAAAGCCTCCTGCAGCAGCTGTGCTTCTCGCGCCGGTTGCGGAAGCCGGGTGCTGAATAAGCTTGGGCCGCAAACCAGCCATACCCTTAGCGTCCCCTGCGAACAGCCGCTGTCGGCCGGGCAAAAAGTCGAACTGGGCATTGCCGAAAGCAGCCTGCTCGGGTCGGCGGTATTGGTTTATATGGCGCCGTTAGTCGGTTTGTTCGTGATGGCATCGATATTCCAGGTGCTGTTTGCCAACGACTTTGCCTCGCTTTGCGGGGCAATTTTGGGCGGCGTTGGCGGGTTTCTGGTCGCTCGCGGTCTTTCGCCTGGCTTAGCCTCCCGGCAGTCGTGGCAGCCGGTTATTATCAGCGTCGGTTTACCGCCAGATTTAGTCCGCATTGAGACGCCTTCCTCCCAGCTGGGTCAGTGATTTCACTGGCCCTTATCTTTATTTACAACTCCCGCAGGAACTCATCATTTACTCCGGTTATGCTAGCGGTAAGAGCATTTCCTGGTTTCGTGGATGTAGTGTAGAATGCGGCGTTTTCGGATTAAAAAACGTCAGGCACAGAACAGCGGCCTCATGATTCGCGTAAGGCATAATTAACTCTAAATATGAAGAATATACGTAACTTTTCAATCATCGCTCACATCGACCACGGTAAGTCGACATTGTCTGACCGTATTATCCAGATTTGCGGTGGCCTTTCCGATCGTGAAATGGCAGCCCAGGTTCTGGACTCCATGGATCTTGAACGTGAGCGCGGTATCACTATCAAGGCGCAGAGCGTCACCCTGGATTACAAAGCGACTGATGGCGAAACCTATCAGCTGAACTTTATCGACACCCCCGGCCACGTCGACTTCTCTTATGAAGTTTCTCGTTCGCTTGCCGCCTGTGAAGGCGCTTTGCTGGTGGTTGATGCCGGCCAGGGCGTCGAAGCCCAGACGCTGGCTAACTGCTATACGGCGATGGAAATGGACCTTGAAGTCGTACCGGTCCTGAACAAAATCGACCTGCCCGCAGCCGATCCGGAACGGGTAGCGGAAGAGATTGAAGACATCGTTGGTATTGATGCCACCGATGCGGTGCGCTGTTCAGCGAAGACCGGCGTTGGCGTACCGGACGTGCTGGAGCGCCTGGTGCGCGATATTCCGCCGCCGGAAGGCGATCCGGAAGCGCCGCTGCAGGCTCTGATTATCGACTCCTGGTTTGATAACTACCTCGGCGTCGTTTCTCTGGTGCGTATCAAAAACGGCACCATGCGCAAAGGCGATAAAATTAAGGTGATGAGTACCGGGCAGGTGTATAACGCCGATCGCCTGGGCATCTTCACGCCGAAGCAGGTGGACCGTACCGAGCTGAAATGCGGCGAGGTAGGCTGGCTGGTTTGCGCCATTAAAGACATCCTTGGCGCGCCGGTCGGCGATACGCTGACGCTTGCGCGCAACCCGGCAGATAAAGCGCTGCCCGGCTTTAAAAAGGTGAAACCGCAGGTCTATGCCGGCCTGTTCCCGGTCAGCTCCGATGATTATGAAAACTTCCGCGACGCGCTGGGCAAACTGAGCCTCAACGATGCTTCTCTGTTCTATGAGCCGGAAAGCTCTACGGCGCTGGGCTTCGGTTTCCGCTGCGGCTTCCTGGGTCTTCTGCATATGGAGATCATCCAGGAGCGCCTGGAGCGTGAATACGATCTGGATCTGATCACCACGGCGCCGACGGTAGTCTATGAAGTCGAAACCACCTCGAAAGAGGTTATCTACGTCGACAGCCCGTCGAAGCTGCCGCCGCTGAACAATATTCAGGAGCTGCGCGAGCCAATCGCGGAGTGTCACATGCTGCTGCCGCAGGAGTTTTTGGGCAACGTCATCACCCTGTGTATCGAAAAACGCGGCGTACAGACCAACATGGTCTACCACGGCAATCAGGTTGCGCTGACCTATGAAATCCCGATGGCGGAAGTGGTGCTCGACTTCTTCGACCGACTGAAGTCTACCTCCCGCGGCTATGCGTCGCTGGACTACAACTTCAAGCGCTTCCAGGCTTCCAACATGGTGCGTGTGGATGTGTTGATTAACGGCGAGCGTGTGGATGCGCTGGCGCTGATCACGCATAACGACAATGCGCCATACCGTGGCCGCGAACTGGTAGAGAAGATGAAAGAGCTGATCCCGCGTCAGCAGTTCGATATCGCTATCCAGGCTGCCATCGGCAACCATATTATTGCCCGCTCTACCGTCAAACAGCTGCGTAAAAACGTCCTGGCGAAATGCTATGGCGGCGACGTCAGCCGTAAGAAAAAGCTGCTGCAGAAGCAGAAAGACGGTAAGAAACGCATGAAGCAGGTCGGTAACGTTGAGCTTCCGCAGGAAGCGTTCCTCGCCATTCTGCACGTTGGTAAAGACGGCAAATAACCCTAAGGAGTTGGCATGGCGAACATGTTTGCCCTGATCCTGGTCATCGCTACTGTGGTGACGGGTCTGTTGTGGTGCCTGGATAAGTTTATCTTTGCGCCAAAACGTCGCGAAAGTCAGGCCGCTGCGCAGGCGGCGACCGGCGACCAGTTGGACAAGAAAACGCTGAAAAAGGTCGGCCCGAAACCGGGCTGGCTGGAAACCGGCGCGTCAATCTTCCCGGTACTGGCGATTGTGCTGGTGGTTCGCTCATTCATTTATGAGCCCTTCCAGATCCCCTCCGGCTCGATGATGCCGACGCTGCTGATCGGCGATTTTATTCTGGTTGAGAAGTTTGCCTACGGCATTAAAGATCCGATTTACCAGAAGACGCTGATCGAAACCGGACATCCGAAGCGCGGCGATATTGTCGTCTTTAAATATCCGCAAGATCCGCGCCTGGATTATATCAAGCGTGCGGTCGGTTTACCGGGTGATAAAGTGACTTACGATCCGATTGCCAAGCAGGTCACTATCCAGCCGGGCTGTAGTTCTGGCCAGGCCTGCGGCAACGCGCTGCCGGTCACTTACTCCAACGTTGAGCCGAGCGATTTCGTACAGACCTTCTCCCGCAGCAACGGCGGCGAAGCGACCAGCGGTTTCTGGCAACTGCCGAAAGGCGAGACGAAAGCCGATGGCATCCGTCTGGCCGAACGTAAAGAGACGCTGGGCGAAGTGACGCACCGTATATTGACCGTACCGATTGCTCAGGACCAGGTGGGGATGTATTACCATCAGTCCGGTCTGCCGCTGGCGACCTGGATTGTCCCGCCGGGGCAGTATTTTATGATGGGTGACAACCGCGATAACAGCGCCGATAGCCGTTATTGGGGCTTTGTGCCGGAAGCGAATCTGGTGGGTAAAGCAACCGCAATCTGGATGAGTTTCGAAAAACAGGAAGGCGAATGGCCTACCGGCGTACGTTTATCGCGTATCGGTGGTATCCAGTAAATCTTTCCTGCTTTATTCACGCTGCCGACGCAATAACGGCAGCGTGAATTATTTAAAATTTAAATCTATTCAAACTAACGACATCCCTTGTCGTTGCGTATAGAATATCCCCCCGAAGTTTTAGGTTGTCTCTCGTAAGATTGACACAGCACACGAAACCGCGTTGGTTTTTACTCAGGTCGGTTTCGTGTGCTGCATTTTTGACGCATTCATCTATTGGTAACGCATGAACCCCATCGTAATTAATCGGCTTCAACGGAAGCTGGGCTACACTTTTCATCATCAGGAGCTGTTGCAACAGGCATTAACTCACCGCAGTGCCAGCAGCAAACACAATGAGCGCCTGGAATTTTTAGGCGACTCAATATTGAGCTTTGTGATCGCGAACGCGCTCTATCATCGTTTCCCTCGGGTAGACGAAGGCGATATGAGCCGCATGCGCGCGACCCTGGTACGAGGCAACACGCTGGCAGAAATCGCCCGCGAGTTCGAATTAGGTGAATGTCTGCGTCTTGGGCCGGGTGAACTGAAAAGCGGGGGCTTTCGCCGTGAATCTATACTGGCGGACACCGTTGAAGCGTTAATCGGCGGGATTTTCCTCGACAGCGATATTCAGAACGTTGAGCGCCTTATTCTCTCCTGGTACCAGAGTCGTCTGGATGAAATCAGCCCGGGTGACAAGCAAAAAGATCCGAAGACGCGCTTGCAGGAGTATCTGCAGGGGCGCCATCTGCCGCTGCCGTCTTACCTGGTGGTACAGGTTCGCGGTGAAGCGCACGATCAGGAATTTACTATCCACTGCCAGGTTAGCGGCCTGAGTGAACCGGTGGTTGGCACGGGTTCTAGCCGTCGCAAGGCGGAGCAGGCTGCCGCCGAACAGGCGCTGAAAAAGCTGGAGCTGGAATGAGCGAAGAAAAGAACTACTGCGGATTTATTGCCATCGTTGGTCGTCCAAACGTGGGCAAATCCACATTGCTGAACAAGCTGCTCGGGCAGAAGATCTCGATCACTTCCCGAAAAGCGCAGACGACGCGTCACCGCATCGTTGGTATTCATACTGAAGGCCCGTATCAGGCGATCTACGTCGATACCCCGGGCCTGCATATGGAAGAAAAACGCGCGATTAACCGTCTGATGAACAAAGCGGCAAGCAGCTCCATTGGCGACGTAGAGCTGGTTATTTTCGTCGTTGAAGGTACCCGCTGGACGCCGGACGACGAGATGGTGCTCAACAAGCTGCGCGATGGTAAAGCGCCGGTGATTCTGGCGGTCAACAAAGTCGATAACGTACAGGAAAAAGCCGATCTTCTGCCGCACCTGCAGTTCCTTGGCAGCCAGATGAACTTCCTTGATATCGTGCCGATTTCCGCGGAAACGGGGCTGAACGTTGATACCATCGCCGGTATCGTGCGTAAGCATCTGCCGGAAGCGATTCATCACTTCCCGGAAGATTACATCACCGACCGCTCTCAGCGCTTTATGGCTTCCGAGATCATTCGTGAAAAGCTGATGCGTTTCCTCGGCGCTGAACTGCCGTATTCCGTTACCGTGGAAATCGAACGTTTTGTAACCAACGAGCGCGGCGGCTACGATATCAACGGTCTGATTCTGGTTGAGCGTGAAGGGCAGAAGAAGATGGTGATTGGCAACAAAGGGGCCAAAATCAAAACCATCGGTATCGAAGCGCGTAAAGACATGCAGGATATGTTTGAAGCGCCGGTTCACCTCGAGCTGTGGGTGAAAGTGAAGTCCGGCTGGGCTGATGACGAACGCGCGCTGCGCAGTCTCGGTTACGGCGACGATCTCTAAGTTTGGATACTCTATGGCTTTCGAGGTGCAGGACAAAACACAAAGTGTTTTGAACAGCGCTTGCGCTGGCTGCGAAGGAGCGAGGCCAGAGGCTGAGTCACGCGGCAAGACCGCGAGTCCCCGGAAGCTTACTTCAGTAAGTGACTGGGGTGAGTGGGCGCAGCCAACGCACCTGCGGCTTGAAAGACGACGAGTATGATGGAAGGCTGGCAACGCGCTTTCGTACTGCATAGCCGTCCCTGGAGCGAAACCAGCCTGATGCTGGACGTCTTCACGGAAGAATCCGGCCGCGTGCGCCTTGTGGCTAAAGGCGCACGTTCCAAACGTTCGAACCTCAAAGGCGCGCTTCAGCCTTTTACTCCCTTACTGCTTCGCTTTGGCGGGCGCGGCGAAGTCAAAACGCTGCGCAGCGCGGAAGCCGTCTCGCTGGCGCTCCCTCTCAGCGGCATCACGCTCTACAGCGGCCTTTACGTCAACGAACTTCTCTCTCGCGTGCTTGAGCACGAAACGCGCTTTTCCGAACTCTTCTTCGATTATTTGCACTGTATCCAGTCTCTGGCTGGCGCAAGCGGCTCGCCGGAACCGGCGCTACGGCGTTTTGAACTGGCGCTGCTGGGGCATCTGGGATATGGCGTGGATTTCCTGCACTGCGCCGGCAGCGGAGAAGCGGTTGACGACGCAATGACCTATCGCTACCGTGAAGAAAAAGGCTTTATCGCCAGCGTGGTTATTGATAACAACACCTTTACCGGGCACCATCTTAAGGCGCTGGCGAGCCGTGAATTTCCGGACAGCGATGCGCTGCGCGCGGCAAAGCGTTTCACCCGTATCGCCCTGAAGCCCTATCTGGGCGGGAAGCCGCTAAAAAGTCGCGAGCTTTTTCGTCAGTTTTTGCCCGCGCGGGCAGCGCGAGCCGATAAAACAAATAACGATTAACGAGGATTGTCATGGCTGAATTACTGTTGGGGGTCAATATTGACCACATTGCGACATTACGCAACGCTCGCGGTACCGCTTATCCGGATCCGGTACAGGCGGCCTTTATCGCCGAGCAGGCCGGCGCTGACGGTATTACCGTCCATCTGCGCGAAGATCGTCGCCATATTACCGATCGCGATGTCCGTATTTTGCGCCAGACGCTGGATACCCGCATGAACCTTGAGATGGCGGTGACGGAAGAGATGCTGAAGATTGCCTGTGAGACTCAGCCCCATTTTTGCTGCCTGGTACCGGAAAAACGTCAGGAAGTGACCACCGAAGGTGGACTGGACGTGGCGGGCCAGATCGACAAAATGCGCGACGCCTGTAAACGCCTTGCCGATGCCGGTATCCTGGTTTCGCTGTTTATTGACGCGGACAACGCGCAAATTAAGGCCGCAGCGGACGTTGGCGCGCCTTATATCGAAATTCACACCGGATGCTACGCTGATGCGCAAACTGACGCTGAGCAGGCAAAAGAGCTGGAGCGTATTGCCAAAGCGGCGACCTATGCCGCCAGCCTGGGGCTGAAGGTTAATGCCGGTCACGGTTTGACCTACCATAACGTGAAGGCCATTGCCGCGCTGCCGGAAATGCACGAGCTGAACATCGGCCACGCGATCATTGGCCGTGCGGTGATGAGCGGCCTGAAAGAGGCGGTGGCGGAAATGAAGCGCTTGATGCAGGAAGCGCGCGCCTGATGGCCATTCTCGGACTGGGTACTGATATTGTAGAAATTGCCCGTATTGAAGCGGTAATTGCCCGCAGCGGCGATCGTCTGGCGCGTCGCGTCCTGAGCGATAGCGAGTGGGCGATATGGGAACAGCATCAGCAGCCGGTCCGTTTTCTGGCCAAGCGTTTTGCCGTTAAAGAAGCGGCGGCCAAGGCGCTTGGTACCGGCATCCGCAATGGGCTGGCGTTTAATCAGTTTGAGGTTTACAACGACGAGCTGGGTAAGCCAAAGCTGCGATTGTGGGGCGAAGCGAAGAGTCTGGCCGAGCGCATGGGCGTAAGCAGCATTCACGTGACGCTGGCCGACGAGCGTCACTATGCCTGCGCCACGGTGATTATCGAAAGCTAGAGTGTTACAGGCCGGAGAGGTCGGTTAACGCCGCCATCCGGCAATATCACAGTTTGTCCGCGTGGTGCAGCAGGACAAACTTATCCCACAGCTGCTCTTCATTTTCGTTATGGGCCGGATCTTTCAGAATGGTATTTGGGATCGGGCACACCTTCTGGCAGGTCGGCGTATCATAGTGGCCAACGCATTCGGTGCAGCGATCGCTGTTAATTTCATAAATGCTATCACCCATGGATATCGCCTCATTCGGGCACTCCGGCTCGCACATATCGCAGTTGATGCATTTTTTGGTGATTAACAGCGCCATCAGGAAATTCTCAGAAACAACACAAACAGGGCGGGCATTATACGCTCATTTTCCGCCCGGGCCAGCTCTTTTCCACCGCGGGGCGACCATCCGCAGCGGAGAAATTTTGCCCGGCCTGAGCCAATAAGAGAGAGTGTGCTTTTGACAGCGGGCAGGGCACTCGGGGTTACACCAGCTTTTTCACCAGCGCTTCGCTATGGCGAATCCGCTCCGGAGCGTGCTCAAGATCCTGCTGCACCAGTCCCATAAACAGAAGATCGGTCAACATCATTTGCGCGCTGGTGGAGGAGATCGCAGCGCTACGCGTGGCCTGCTCTTCCGCAATGGTGTACAGGCACAGCGTCGCCTGCTGCTGAAGCGCGTTGGGGTTAAAACCGGTGATCGCCAGGATCTGGCTTCCTACCCGCAGCGCTTCACCGGCCGCCATATTGATCTCGCGTCGTTCACCGGAATAGGAGATGGCCAGCAGCAGATCGTCCGGAGACATCGCCTGTACCGTCGCCAGCAGGGCGTGCATATCCTGTTCTGATACCGCGTTAATGCCGATTTTCATCAGCTTCCAGCTAAAGTTTCTCGCCACCAGGCCCGACGCGCCGATGCCGGTAATGATGACCCGACGGGCGTGGCGCAACAGCGTGACGGCTTCCAGCAGCTTCTCTTCGGTGTTGACGTCCAGCGAGGCGTGCATGGCCGCGACGTTATCTTTAATCAGCTTTTCGCCAACCAGGCGCAGGGGATCGTCACCGCGAATCTGGTTATGCACCGGTACGGATTGCGGAGTCGGCGCGCTTGCCAGGGCTTCGCTCAACGCCAGCTTTAACGCCGGGAAGCCTTTGAACCCCATCTTCTGCGCAAATTTCACTACGCTTGACTGGCTGACGCCGGCTTCGCCCGCCAGCTGCTGCGAGCTGAGGTGGCGGGTTTGATCCGGTTGAGCCAGAATGAAATCGGCCAGTTTTTTATCGCTTGCGGCCAACGTCGGATAGCGCTGGCGAATACGGGTCAAACAGTTCATAGCGGCTCCGGAGGACAGCTTCACCCTCGGCTGAAAGAATTTTGTATTCGATTATAAGAGGATTATCGCGAATTAAAAATTCTGTGCCTAAGATTTCTCGGCAAAGACGTTTTCTTAATACGGATTCAACAGCAGCGTATGTTTTCGCTATTGGCGACGTAAGGCTGTTAAGCTATTGGTTATCATGCGATCGTTCAGGGGAGTGGGTTTTGAATAGCAGCACGCGGAGAGTGGTTTTCTTTGATCTGGATGGAACCTTGCATCAGCAGGATATGTTCGGCAGCTTTTTGCGCTATGCCCTGCGCCATCAGCCGCTGAACGCGCTGCTGCTGCTTCCTTTATTGCCGGTTATCGCGGCCGGACTGATGTTATACGGTCGCGCCGCGCGCTGGCCGATGAGCCTGCTGCTCTGGGCATCAACCTTCGGACGCAGCGAGCAGCAGCTTAAACGCCTGGAGGCCAATTTTGTTCGCTGGTTTCGCCAGCACGTCACGGCATTCCCGGTTGTTCAGGCGCGGCTTAAACATTATCTGACCAGCACGGACGCTGACGTCTGGCTGATCACCGGTTCGCCGCAGTCGCTGGTTGAACAGGTCTATTTTGATACCGCCTGGCTGCCGCGGGTGAATCTGATCGCCAGCCGAATGGAGCGACGCTACGGCGGTTGGGGGTTAACCCTGCGCTGTCTCGGTAATGAAAAAGTGACGCAGCTGGAACAAAAGATCGGCGCACCGCTGCGCTTGTATAGCGGCTACAGCGACAGCGAGCAGGACAACCCGCTGCTCTCTTTTTGCCAGCACCGCTGGCGGGTGACGCCGCAGGGCGATCTTCAGCAGTTAGAATAGTGTGTAATACATAGCGCCCATGTATAATGCGCCCCGCTTTTCTGCAGGAGTGCCCGCTTTGTCTGACCATGAATTAAATGATGAATACTGGATGCGTCACGCCCTGACGCTGGCTAAACGCGCCTGGGAAGAGGGCGAGGTGCCGGTCGGCGCCGTGCTGGTGCATAATCATCAGGTCATCGGCGAGGGCTGGAATCGGCCCATTGGCCGCCACGATCCCACCGCGCACGCCGAGATTATGGCGCTGCGTCAGGGCGGGCTGGTGTTGCAAAACTATCGCCTGATTGACGCAACGCTGTACGTTACTCTCGAGCCCTGCGTGATGTGCGCCGGGGCAATGGTGCACAGCCGTATTTCCCGACTGGTGTTTGGCGCCAGGGATGCGAAAACCGGCGCCGCCGGGTCGCTGATTGATGTGCTGCATCATCCGGGCATGAACCATCGGGTAGAAATAGCGGAAGGTGTTATGGCGGAGGCCTGTTCCGGCATGCTGAGCGATTTCTTCCGCTGGCGGCGGGAAGAGAAAAAAGCGCTAAAGCGAGCGGGCCAACAGGCGCAAGATTAATGCCCCATTCCGGGGATTTTTAATTTTGCGTTATCGACCAGCGTTTCGGCGCGAAAGTTAAAAAAGGACCTGGTGTACTGCTCTTCTTTATCCAGCTCATCCGGCATGACCGCCGGATAGTGTTCGCCTAAGGCCGCCATCTGCGCGTCTTTTTTCTCTTTTTCAGAGAGATAGCCCACGAGGCTAATATGATATTTGCGGATATTTTCGACGTAGGCGTAGGCTTCGTGCCCGCGTGCAAAGCCGTACTTCAGTCGGCTGTAGTAGTTTTTCTGGCTTAGCAACGGCAGACGCTGCTTCACATCGGCCCAGCTATTCGGGTTGCCTTTCTGCTTTTTGGTCAACGCCATCGCGTCAAGCATGTGCGCGTAGCCCATATTATAAGCCGCCAGCGCAAACCAGATGCGCTCGTCCTGTGGGACCGACTCCGGCACTTTATTCATCATGTCCTGTAAATAACGCATGCCGCCGTCGAGGCTTTGCTCGGCGTCGGTACGATCGGTCAGGCCCAGGCTTTGCGCCGTATTGCGGGTCAGCATCATTATCCCGCGAACGCCCGTCGGAGAGGTGGCCTGCGGATCCCAGTGCGATTCCTGCCATGAGATAGCCGCCAGCAGCCGCCAGTCTATCTGTCGGGCGTATTTTTCAAACATCGGCTGCAGGTCAGGGAGGACGCTCTCCACGGCGCGCAGGAAGGTGCGGGTGTCAACGTAGTCAAAATCGTTGCCGTGGCCGAGGTATTTCTCCTCCAGCCTCGCCAGGGTGCCATCTTCGTTAATGTTATTGAAGAAATCGAGCATTGCCGCCGGCAGGGAATTATCCTCACCTTTTTCGCTAAACCAGGTGACCGGCTGTTCGTCGCTGATATCGAGGGCGACGGCCAGCTCCGGGTGGACGCGCTGGAACAGACTGACGGCGACCGAATCAGCGACGGTATAGTCGAGTTTGCCATCGATAACCGCCTGCATCAGCGCCGTCGTGCCGCGCTTATCGTCCACGTGCCACTCAAGGTCGGGATATTTTTGCTTTTTCAATGCCTGGAGATCGTTAATCGCCACGTGCCCGGGAGCGATGGCCAGCTGCGCGGCGGTGATGTTTGCCAGGGTGCGCGGACGCAGGTTGCCTTTGCGATACACCAGCTGTTGCGAAACGGAATAGTAGGTCGGCCCGACCTGATAGTTTTTCACCCGCTCGGAGTTGTAGACCAGCCCGGCTGCCAGCATGTCGGCTTTGCCTTCATCGAGGTCGTCGAATAGCTGGCTGATATTCTGCCTGACGGTGACTTTGAGCTCGACGCCGAGGTAGTCGGCAAACTGCTGCGCCAGCTCATAATCAAAACCGTAGGTCTTGTCATTGATGGTCGCGAAGGTCATCGGCGAATTAATGGTGCTGATTCGCAGTTCTCCGCGCGCCATGATCCCCGCCACGCGGTTTTCTGGTTTTCCCATCCACGGGAGAGACGGCCACAGGGCAGCCGCCAGCAGGAGGGTCACAATGCCGATGAGCAGATAATTAATCTTTAGTTTTTTCAGATAGTTAATCTTCTGCAGCTTCGCGTTCCTCAGCAGATTATGACCAGAAAAAGTAAAAGGTTGTCCTGGAATGAGCGGCATTTTGCTTAAGAATGCGCCAGTTGGCAACTTATTCGCGAGATGAGTCACATTAATTGATAAACCCCGGCAATCATTTTATTTCTACGCAAACGGTTTCGTCGGGGCGCAGGATTCACTATAATGGCGCCCGTTTCCCCCCTGGCTCACCATGAAAGCTTCGAAGACGAGAGACTTATGATGGAAATTTTGCGTGGTTCACCTGCACTGTCGGCATTCCGTATCAATAAACTGCTGGCACGTTTCCAGGCGGCCAACCTTCCGGTCAGCACCCTTTATGCCGAGTACGTTCATTTTGCCGACCTCAGCGCCCCGCTCAGCGGCGACGATCGCGAGAGCCTGGCAAGATTGCTCAAGTATGGCCCGAACTTAAGCAGCCATACCCCGACCGGCAAGCTACTGCTCGTTACCCCCCGTCCCGGCACCATCTCTCCCTGGTCTTCTAAAGCTACCGACATCGCCCATAACTGCGGCCTGTCACAGGTTTTGCGCCTGGAGCGCGGCGTGGCGTATTACGTCGAAGCGAGCAGCCTGAATGACGAACAGTGGTCGCAGGTGGCGGCCGAACTGCATGACCGCATGATGGAAAGCGTCTTTGGCGCGCTGGAAGAGGGTGAAAAACTCTTCGCCCACCATCAGCCAACCCCGGTCACCAGCGTTGATCTGCTGGGCCTGGGCCGTCAGGCGCTGATTGACGCCAACCTCCGTCTGGGGCTGGCGCTGGCGGATGATGAAATCGACTATCTGCAGGATGCTTTCCAGAAGCTGGGTCGCAACCCGAACGATATCGAACTCTATATGTTCGCGCAGGCTAACTCCGAGCACTGCCGACACAAGATTTTTAACGCCGACTGGGTCATTGATGGCGAAAAGCAGCCGAAGTCGCTGTTTAAAATGATCAAAAACACCTTCGAGAAAACCCCGGACTACGTGCTGTCTGCTTATAAAGACAACGCCGCGGTAATGGAAGGTTCAGCCGTGGGGCGCTACTTCGCCGACCACGAAACCGGCCGCTACGACTTCCACCAGGAAGACGCGCATATTCTGATGAAGGTCGAAACCCATAACCACCCGACGGCAATCTCTCCGTGGCCGGGCGCGGCGACCGGTTCCGGCGGCGAAATTCGCGATGAAGGCGCCACCGGGCGCGGCGCGAAGCCGAAAGCGGGTCTGGTGGGCTTCTCGGTTTCCAACCTGCGTATTCCGGGGTTTGAGCAGCCGTGGGAAGAGGATTTCGGTAAGCCGGAGCGTATCGTCACCGCGCTGGATATCATGACCGAAGGCCCGCTGGGCGGCGCGGCGTTTAACAACGAATTTGGTCGTCCGGCGCTCAACGGTTACTTCCGTACCTATGAAGAGAAAGTGAGCAGCCACAACGGCGAAGAGCTGCGCGGCTATCACAAGCCCATTATGCTGGCGGGCGGTATCGGCAACATTCGCGGCGAACACGTGCAGAAGGGCGAGATCGTCGTCGGCGCGAAGCTGATTGTTCTCGGCGGTCCGGCGATGAACATCGGTCTTGGCGGCGGCGCGGCCTCTTCAATGGCTTCCGGCCAGTCCGATGCCGATCTCGATTTCGCCTCCGTACAGCGCGACAACCCGGAAATGGAACGTCGTTGCCAGGAAGTTATCGACCGCTGCTGGCAGCTGGGCGACGCTAACCCGATTCTGTTTATCCACGACGTCGGCGCCGGCGGTCTGTCGAACGCGATGCCTGAACTGGTCAGCGACGGCGGACGCGGCGGTAAATTCCAGCTGCGCGATATCCTCAGCGATGAGCCGGGCATGAGCCCGCTGGAGATCTGGTGTAACGAATCGCAGGAACGTTATGTGCTGGCGGTCGCGCCGGAGCAGCTGCCGCTGTTTGATGAGCTGTGCCGCCGCGAACGCGCGCCGTACGCGGTGATTGGCGAAGCGACCGAAGCGCTGCATCTGAGCCTCGACGATACTCACTTTGACGATCGCCCGATCGACCTGCCGCTTGACGTGCTGCTGGGCAAAACGCCGAAAATGACCCGCGACGTGCAGACGCTCAAAGCCCAGGGTCAGAGTCTGGAACGCCAGGGAATCACTATTGCCGACGCGGTGAATCGCGTGCTGCACCTGCCGACCGTGGCGGAGAAAACCTTCCTCGTCACCATCGGCGACCGTACCGTCACCGGTATGGTGGCGCGCGATCAGATGGTGGGTCCGTGGCAGATCCCGGTGGCTAACTGCGCGGTGACCACCGCCAGTCTCGACAGCTACTATGGCGAAGCCATGTCCATTGGCGAACGCGCGCCGGTGGCGCTGCTGGACTTTGCCGCTTCCGCCCGTCTGGCGGTCGGCGAGGCGCTGACCAACATCGCGGCGACGCAGATTGGCGCGCTCAATCGCGTGAAGCTGTCGGCAAACTGGATGGCCGCAGCCGGTCACCCGGGCGAAGACGCCGGTTTATATGAAGCGGTAAAAGCGGTTGGCGAAGAGCTCTGTCCGGCCCTCGGACTGACCATTCCGGTGGGTAAAGACTCCATGTCGATGAAAACCCGCTGGCAGGAAGGCACTGAACAGCGCGAGATGACCTCTCCGCTGTCGCTGGTGATTTCCGCCTTTGCTCGCGTGGAAGACGTACGCCGTACCGTCACCCCACAGCTCGCGACCGAAGACAACGCCCTGCTGCTGATTGATTTAGGCAAGGGGAACAATGCGCTGGGCGCGACCGCGCTGGCGCAGGTTTATCGTCAGCTTGGCGATGTGACCGCCGACGTGCGCGATGTCGCGCAGCTGAAAGGCTTCTGGGACGCAATGCAGGCGCTGGTGGCCGAAGGTAAGCTGCTGGCGTGGCACGACCGGTCTGACGGTGGCCTGCTGGTCACGCTGGCCGAGATGGCCTTTACCGGCCACTGCGGCGTCAAGGTTGATATCGCCGCGCTCGGCGAGGATCGTCTGGCCGCGCTGTTTAACGAGGAGCTTGGCGGGGTGATTCAGGTTCGTGCCGCCGACCGCCAGGCGGTGGAAGCGCTGCTGGCCGCTCATGGTCTGGCGGATTGCGTTCACTATCTTGGCAAGGCCACGACGGGCGATCGCTTTGTCATCGAGGCCGACGGTCATCCGGTATTCAGCGAAAGCCGCACAACGCTGCGCATGTGGTGGGCAGAAACCACCTGGCAAATGCAGCGTCTGCGCGATAACCCGGAGTGCGCCGACCAGGAGCACGAGGCGAAAGCCAACGATGCCGATCCGGGCCTCAACGTGAAGCTCTCCTTCGATATCAATGAGGATATCGCTGCGCCTTATATTGCCACCGGCGCGCGTCCGAAGGTTGCGGTGCTGCGCGAGCAGGGCGTGAACTCCCATGTAGAAATGGCCGCGGCGTTCCATCGCGCGGGCTTTGATGCCATCGACGTGCACATGAGCGACCTGCTGGCGGGCCGTACCGGTCTTGCTGACTTCCAGGCGCTGGTGGCCTGCGGCGGCTTCTCCTACGGTGACGTTTTAGGCGCGGGTGAGGGCTGGGCGAAATCGATTCTGTTCAATGAGCGGGTTCGCGACGAATTTGCCACCTTCTTCCATCGTCCGCAAACCCTGGCGCTGGGCGTGTGCAACGGCTGCCAGATGATGTCTAACCTGCGCGAGCTGATCCCGGGCAGCGAGCTGTGGCCGCGCTTTGTGCGTAACCAGTCCGACCGCTTTGAAGCCCGCTTCAGCCTGGTTGAAGTGACCCAGAGCCCGTCTCTGCTGCTGCAGGGGATGGTGGGGTCAATGATGCCGATTGCCGTATCCCACGGTGAAGGGCAGGTGGAAGTTCGCGATGGCGCGCATCTGGCGCAGCTGGAAAGTAAAGGCCTGGTGGCGCTGCGCTTCGTCGACAACGTCGGTAAGGTGACGGAAAACTATCCGGCTAACCCGAACGGTTCGCCGAACGGTATCACCGCGGTGACCAGCGAAAGCGGGCGCGCGACCATCATGATGCCGCACCCGGAACGCGTGTTCCGCACCGTGTCGAACTCCTGGCATCCGGAAAACTGGGGCGAAGACAGCCCGTGGATGCGTATTTTCCGCAACGCGCGTAAACAGCTGGGCTAAAACCGCTCACAAATCGCATTAAGCCTCCTGCCCGCGCAGGGGGCTTTTTTATTGGTGAGGCGTATCGACAGCAGGTGTCGGGGATCGCCGACAAACGCGCTATAGCGGTGTCGTCAAAAGGTGACACTTAACATATTGATTTATAATAGCATTGCTAAACCATTCATCCGGTGTTGCTAATCAGCGACACTTTGCGCGAAAACCGACCATCATCATTCATGCCCATGAATAGTAAAAAGGTATTATATTTCATTGTGTTAATAAAATGTTTTGAGATGTGGCATAGTTCGTGCATAATCATAACCAGTGGCTCATTCACCTTCTTATGTCAGCCCCTTCGGGACGCGCTACATAAACTTCGAATGACGCACAAACAGGTGCCTGCCGTCCAACTCCTGATAACAGCTCCGCTTTATCAGTCATCGGGCGAAACGTCGAGTAAGGCACCGCCTCATTTCTTAATAAAGCCAGGCTCCTGTAGCCTGGCTTTATTATTTCCGGCGTAGATGTTTATTGCGTCCTCGGTTAGCATCGTCATGAGCTAATGATTGAGACCCTATCCGTGAAGCGACTCTCCCTTTTCCCCCGTTCGCTGCGCCAGCTGGTCACGCTATCCTTCGTGCTGATCCTGCTGCCGCTGCTGGTGCTGGCATGGCAGGCGTGGCAAAGCCTCAACGCGCTGAGCGCGCAGGCGGCGCATATCAACCGTACTACCCTTATCGACGCCCGCCGCAGCGAAGCGATGATTAACGCATCGCTGGAGATGGAGCGTAGCTACCGTCAGTACTGCGTGCTGGACGATCCGACGCTGGCGCGGGTCTACCAGAATCAGCGCCAACGCTACAGCGAAATGCTTGATGCTCACGCGGGCGTCCTGCCCGATGAGAAAATCTGGCAGGCGCTGCGTCAGGATCTCGACGATCTGGCCGAGCTGCAGTGTAAAAATAGCGGTCCGGCGGCGAAGTCAGCCGCCAGCCTGGAAGCGTTTGCCTCGGCCAATAGCGACATGGTGCAGGCAACCCGAACGGTGGTCTATTCGCGCGGGCAGCAGCTGCAGCAGGAAATCGCCGAGCGCGGGCAGTTCTTCGGCTGGCAGGCGCTGGTGCTGTTCCTGCTCAGCCTGGCGCTGGTGCTGCTGTTCACCCGCATGATTATCGGCCCGGTGAAGGGCATTGAGAGAATGATCAACCGACTGGGGGAGGGGAAGTCGCTGGACGACGCCGCGCTGTTTACCGGTCCGCGCGAGCTGCGCTCCGTCGGTAAACGCATTATCTGGCTGAGCGAACGCCTTGCCTGGCTGGAGTCCCAGCGTCATCAGTTCCTGCGCCATCTTTCCCATGAGCTGAAAACGCCGCTGGCCAGCATGCGCGAAGGGACGGAGCTGCTTGCCGACCGGGTGGCCGGGCCGCTGACGCTCGAGCAGCAGGAGATCGTTGAAATTCTCGATAACAGCAGCCGCAACCTGCAAAAGCTGATCGAGCAGCTGCTGGATTACAACCGTAAACAGGCCGATGGCCCGATTGCGCGCGAGACGGTAAACCTGGCCGAACTGGTGGAAAATGTGGTTTCTGCCCATAGCCTGCCGGCAAGAGCTAAAATGATGCATACCGAACTGTTGCTCAGCGAGCGTTTATGCGAAGCGGAGCCCGCTCTGCTGGTGAGCGTCCTGGATAATCTCTACTCCAATGCGGTGCACTATGGTGCTGAATCCGGTAACATTCGCATTCATAGCTATCGGCACGGCGAGCAGGTGCGCATTGACGTCATTAACGACGGCGAGCCGATCCCGTCCGCAGAAAGAAACATGATTTTTGAGCCTTTTTATCAGGGAAGCCACCAGCGTAAAGGGGCGGTAAAAGGCAGCGGTCTGGGGCTGAGCATTGCCCGCGACTGCGTACGGCAAATGCAGGGCGAGCTGAGCCTGGTTGATGAGAAGTCAGGGCTAATCTGTTTTCGTATCACGCTCCCCGTCGCCGAGTCTGGAAAAAATAACGTATAACTATCGGGTGAATATGTCCCACTTCTTCGCATTTGTCCGTCCCCTCAGGGGATGGCTGCTGTCAGGCATGTCCTGCCTGGCGCTGGCGGGATGTTCCGCCTCTACATCACCACACGCCGCGGATGGCAAAACGCTCTCCGCGCTGCCGCAGCATCAGGTCGCCGATTTTCTTTCGGTGGAGTGCGCCGACATCTGGAGCCTGCAAAGCGAGGCCAGTGATAAAAACCCGCTTTACTGGCTGCGGGGAATTGACTGCGCGGACCGCCTTGCTCCGGTACAGGCGCGGGCTGAAGCCCGGCAGCACGATGCCGACAGCTGGCAGGATGCCTTTAAACGCGGCATTTTACTGGCCGATGCCAAAATCACGCCCAACGAACGTCGCGATCTGGTGGCCAGTCTGGATGCCTTCAGCCCGCAAATCGCCGCCCAGGTTCGCCCGCTTTATCAGCTCTGGCGCGATGCCCAGGGCCGGCAGCTTCAGCTGATTGAGGAGCGCTCCCGCTACGCCAAATTGCAGCAGACAAGCGATGCGGAGCTGGAGACGCTGCGTCAGCAGGAAATTGAACTTCGCAGTCAGCTCGAACTGACGACCCGCAAGCTGGAGAATCTCACCGACATCGAGCGCCAGCTCTCCAGCCGTAAACCCGGCGGGAACTTCAGCCCGGACGCCGGGCACGGCGGCGAGAAGGTCCCGGAGGTGATTCATGACGATCCGTAAACCCGCCCGTCTGCTGCTGGTGGACGACGATCCGGGGCTGCTAAAGCTGCTGGGCATGCGTCTTGTCAGCGAAGGATACAGCGTACTGACCGCCGAGAGCGGGCCGGAGGCCCTGCGCACGCTGAGCCGTGACAAAGTCGACCTGGTAGTCAGCGACCTGCGGATGGACGAGATGGACGGCCTCCAGCTGTTCAGCGAAATCCAGAAGGTTCAGCCGGGAATGCCGGTGATCATTCTCACCGCGCACGGTTCCATTCCGGACGCCGTTGCCGCGACCCAGCAGGGCGTATTTAGCTTTCTCACCAAGCCGGTGGATAAAGACGCCCTGTATAAAGCGATTGATGACGCGCTGGAGCAGAGCGCACCCACCACCGACGAGCGCTGGCGCCAGGCGATTGTGACCCGCAGCCCGCTGATGGAGCGTCTGCTGGAGCAGGCCGGGATGGTGGCGCAGTCGGACGTCAGCGTGCTGATTAACGGCCAGAGCGGTACCGGCAAGGAGATTGTCGCCCAGGCAATTCATAACGCCAGCCCGCGCCGCGATAAACCTTTTGTCGCCATTAACTGCGGCGCGCTTCCCGAGCAGCTGCTGGAGTCGGAGCTGTTTGGCCACGCCCGCGGCGCTTTTACCGGCGCGGTCAGCAATCGCGAGGGGCTATTCCAGGCCGCAGAAGGCGGGACTCTGTTTCTTGATGAAATCGGCGATATGCCGGTGGCGCTGCAGGTTAAACTGCTGCGCGTCCTGCAGGAGCGTAAAGTGCGCCCGCTGGGCAGCAACCGCGATATCGACATTGATGTGCGGATTATTTCTGCGACCCATCGCGACCTGCCGAAGGCCATGGCGCGCGGCGAGTTTCGCGAAGATCTGTTTTATCGTCTCAACGTGGTGAATCTGAAAATCCCGCCGCTGGCCGAGCGTACGGAAGATATTCCGCTGCTGGCGAACCATCTGCTGCGCCAGTCCGCCGATCGCCACAAACCCTTTGTTCGCGCGTTCTCCACCGATGCGATGAAGCGGCTGATGGCCGCAAAATGGCCGGGCAACGTGCGCCAGCTGGTGAACGTGATTGAGCAGTGCGTGGCGCTAACCTCTTCGCCGGTCATTAGCGACGCCCTGGTGGAGCAGGCGCTGGAAGGGGAAAACACCGCGCTGCCGACCTTTGTTGAGGCGCGGAATCAGTTTGAGCTCAATTACCTGCGCAAGCTGCTGCAAATCACTAAAGGCAACGTCACGCATGCGGCGCGGATGGCGGGGCGCAACCGCACCGAATTTTATAAGCTGCTGTCGCGCCACGAGCTCGACGCTAACGACTTTAAAGAGTAGCTCCGGATGATGGCGCAAGTTATGATACGGTTAGCAACCGGTTACGCGACTAAAACAGGAACACCATGAAAAAGATTGATGCGATTATTAAACCCTTCAAACTGGATGACGTGCGTGAAGCGCTGGCCGAAGTCGGCATCACCGGTATGACGGTAACGGAAGTGAAAGGCTTTGGCCGTCAGAAGGGGCATACCGAGCTGTATCGCGGCGCGGAGTATATGGTCGATTTTCTGCCGAAAGTGAAAATCGAAATCGTTGTCACCGATGATATCGTCGACACCTGCGTGGATACCATTATCCGTACGGCGCAGACCGGCAAAATCGGCGACGGTAAGATCTTTGTTTTCGATGTCGCGCGCGTGATTCGTATCCGCACCGGCGAAGAAGACGACGCGGCGATTTAAGCTGACAAACCGAATGGCGGCCCGATACTTTCCGGGCCGCCTGCCTTTATCGCTCTGTTTATAGCACCTTGTGCGGGCCGAAGCACTCGTAATGGATGTTGTCGCTGCCCACGCCAAGCCCTACCAGCTGCTTCGCGGCAAACTGCATAAACGCCACCGGGCCGCAGAGATAGAACTGCATCTGCGGGTCGCCGATCTTGTCGGCCAGGGCCGTTAAATCCATCAAACCTTCGCTGTCAAACGCGCCGGCGTCACGGTCCGCTTCGCTCGGGCTGCGGTACCAGACGTGAGAAGTAAACTTCGGCAGGGTTTCACCCAGCGCTTTCACTTCCTCCGCGAAGGCGTGCACTTCGCCATTCTCTGCCGCGTGGAACCAGTTCACCTGCGCCGGATGCTGTGCTTTTGCCAGCGTGTCCAGCATCGCCAGCATCGGCGTCTGACCGACGCCGCCGGAGAGCAGCGTGACCGGCGTTTCCGGCGCCACGTTGAGGAAGAAATCGCCGGCCGGCGCGGCCAGGTAAATCACGTCGCCTTCTTTCGCAGAATCATGCAGCCAGTTTGAAACCTGGCCGCCGTTTTCACGCTTAACCGCAATGCGATAGCCTTTGCCGTCGGGTTTGCGGGTCAAAGAGTACTGACGAATTTCCTGATGCGGAAAGCCTTCCGGCTTCAGCCAGACCGCCAGATACTGGCCTGGATGATATTCCGCTACCGCGCCGCCGTCGACCGGCTCAAATTCAAAGCTGGTAATTAGCGCGCTGCGCGGCGTTTTTTTGACGATGCGGAATGCGCGGGTGCCTTCCCAGCCGCCGGTTTTGCTGGCGCTTTCGCTGTAGATTTGCGCTTCACGATTAATAAAGACGTTGGCCAGCACGCCGTAGGCCTTGCCCCAGGCATCCAGCACTTCCTGACCCGGGCTGAACATCTCGTCAAGGGTGGCCAGCAGGTGGGTGCCGACAATATTGTACTGCTCGGGCTGGATCTGGAAGCTGGTGTGCTTCTGGGCGATTTTTTCCACCGCCGGCAGCAGGGCGGGCAGGTTCTCAAGATTGCTGGCATAGGCGGCAATGGCGTTGAACAGCGCCTCGCGCTGGTCGCCGTTGCGCTGATTACTCATATTAAAGATTTCTTTGAGTTCGGGATTATGAGCAAACATGCGGTCGTAAAAATGAGCGGTCAGTTTCGGACCGGTTTCAACCAGCAGAGGGATGGTGGCTTTCACCGTAGCGATGGTTTGTGCGTCGAGCATAGCAGCTTCCTTTATAGGTTATCTTAATGATGCATTTAAAATGCATCTTATAAAAATAACCCTGCTTTGTAAATGGTTCTTTAACACTTTCCCATAAGGCAGTTACAACATGAATTATTTGCATCACAAACCTGAAAAGAAATCCGTTGATAATCGAAGGTGCTTTATTGCTCAAAGCCTTGTGTAACGCGGAGCCAATCGTTTGCGTAAAATCCTTTGTCAAGACCTGTTATCGCAGAATGATTCAGTTATACTGTGGGCCGTTGTCCAGGTGGACCGCCTTTTTAGGCCGAAATTTTATTGTTAGCTGAGTCAGGAGATGCGGATGTTAAAGCGTGAAATGAACATTGCCGATTATGATGCCGAACTGTGGCAGGCTATGGAGCAAGAAAAAGTACGTCAGGAAGAGCACATCGAACTGATCGCCTCCGAAAACTACACCAGCCCGCGCGTTATGCAGGCGCAGGGCTCTCAGCTGACCAACAAATACGCTGAAGGATATCCGGGCAAGCGCTACTACGGCGGCTGTGAATACGTCGATATCGTAGAGCAGCTGGCTATCGATCGCGCCAAAGAGCTGTTCGGCGCTGACTACGCTAACGTGCAGCCGCACTCCGGCTCCCAGGCTAACTTCGCGGTCTATACTGCACTGCTGCAGCCGGGCGATACCGTTCTGGGTATGAACCTGGCGCAGGGTGGTCACCTGACTCACGGCTCCCCGGTCAACTTCTCCGGCAAACTGTACAACATCATTCCTTACGGCATCGATGAGTCCGGTAAAATTGACTATGAAGACATGGCTAAGCAGGCTCAGGAACATAAACCGAAGATGATTATCGGTGGTTTCTCCGCTTATTCCGGCGTGGTTGACTGGGCAAAAATGCGCGAAATCGCTGACAGCATCGGCGCATACCTGTTCGTCGACATGGCCCACGTTGCCGGTCTGATCGCCGCTGGCGTTTACCCGAACCCGGTTCCGCATGCTCACGTCGTGACCACCACTACCCACAAAACCCTGGCCGGTCCGCGCGGCGGCCTGATCCTGGCGAAAGGCGGCAGCGAAGAGCTGTACAAAAAACTGAACTCTGCCGTATTCCCGAGCGCCCAGGGCGGCCCGCTGATGCACGTTATCGCGGCGAAAGCCGTTGCGCTGAAAGAAGCGATGGAGCCGGAGTTCAAAGTTTACCAGCAGCAGGTAGCGAAAAACGCGAAGGCAATGGTAGAAGTGTTCCTGAACCGCGGCTACAAAGTGGTTTCCGGCGGCACTGAAAACCACCTGTTCCTGCTGGATCTGGTCGATAAAAACCTGACCGGTAAAGAAGCGGACGCTGCGCTGGGCCGTGCTAACATCACCGTCAACAAAAACAGCGTGCCGAACGATCCGAAGAGCCCGTTTGTGACCTCCGGCATCCGTATCGGTTCTCCGGCGGTCACCCGTCGCGGCTTTAAAGAAGCGGAAGTGAAAGAGCTGGCCGGCTGGATGTGCGACGTGCTGGACAACATCAATGACGAAGCGGTCATTGAGCGCGTGAAGGGTAAAGTTCTGGATATCTGCGCACGCTTCCCGGTTTATGCGTAAGCGTTAGCGTTGACATCAAAAAGGCCGCTGATGCGGCCTTTTTTGCGTCTGTTGATTAGCGGCGGTCGAGCGAAATCGCCCCGGGACCGGTTATCGCCAGCAGCAGGAAGGCGCCGGCAATACTGATGTTTTTCCAGAAGTTAATCATGTTCGGCAGAACCGCATCGCCGGTCATATCCCAGTAGTGATGGCCAATCACCGCTGTACCGAGGGTATAAAAAATAAAGATCACCGCCAGCGGGCGGGTGAAAAAGCCCAGCACAATTAAAATGGCCGCCGGCACTTCCATAATAATGGCAATGATGGCCGCAAGCGTTGGCATCGGCGCGCCGGAGGAGGCCATGTACTGCACCGTGCCGCTAAAGCCGAGCAGCTTGGGATAGCCGAAAAGAATAAACAGCACCACCACCGCGATACGCGCAATCAGCAGCAGCAGAGAGCGGGAGGAGCCAAAGTCAAAGTAGCGTAGAGTGTTCATAATCAGCTCGTTATGAGAGACGTGTGATTTAAACGTAATACACAAATTTGCGCTCCGCCACGTCCGCTGACGATTAACGCAGCGTTTG
Organism: Klebsiella sp. LTGPAF-6F; assembly: GCF_001753185.1. Taxonomy (NCBI): domain Bacteria; kingdom Pseudomonadati; phylum Pseudomonadota; class Gammaproteobacteria; order Enterobacterales; family Enterobacteriaceae; genus Klebsiella; species Klebsiella sp. LTGPAF-6F. The sequence goes on along the minus strand of NZ_CP017450.1, from coordinate 4,660,656 downwards.
CAGCTGTTCCTCCACGTACAGATAACCGATCCCCATCAGCTGCTGGGCGCGGGTCAGTTTGCCAAAGCCGATTTGAGTGGCGTGCGCTCGCGGCGTATCGCCGTGGTCAAAGGGATTAAAGCCGGTTTGTTTAACGATACTTTCCAGCCATTGTTCGCCAAAGGCGCAGCTGCGTCCGTATAGCCAGATCTGATTAATATTCAAAATATTTAAGAAATTATAAAGGCTTAAGCCAATGGCGTTGGCCGCGCTATCAACCCATGCGCGAATATGCACGTCTCCCTGTTCCCAGGCTTCAATGAGCGATGCCGTGGTTAATTGCTCGGGAGAGCGCTGCGCTTCCGGCTGCGTTTTAAGCCACATCCGCGCCTGCTTTTTCAACGCGCTGAGGGACGCTACGGTTTCGAGGCAACCGTATCTCCCGCAGTCGCAGGCCCTGCCGTCAGGATTCACAATCGTGTGTCCTATCTGCCCGCTGCCGTAGAGGCTTCCTCGATAAATCTGATCGTTAATCACAAATGACGAGCCGATACCGTAATCGACGTTAATCACGCAAAAATCCGGCTGTATACCCTGATGCTGCCACTTCTCCGCCAGCGCCAGCATCACGCAGTCATTATCCACCCGCACCTGCACGCCGAGCTGTTCCTCCAGCAGATACTTTTTTTCAATCGGCGTTTTCCAGCGCGCCTGGGGCATGGTTTGTGACACCCCGGTTACCGGATCAACCTGCCCATGAACGCCAAGCGCGAGATTGATGCTGTGCTGCGGGTAGCGGCGGTGTATACGTCGCCAGCATTCCACGATGGCCTCCAGAAGGGCCTGCGGCGTGGGGGCATCGATGGGCAAATGCTGGTGACCGTCAACCGCCAGCAGTCGGGCATCGGCAAGCTGATACTCAATGCTGGTCGGCGTGATATTCATGCATAGCGTCCAGGCACCGTGTTCGGGGATCTGGTAGCTTCCGCTGTTCACGCCGCGCTTGCTCATTTTTTCCGTGGAATGGCCGATCAATCCCTCGCTAAGCAGTTCGGCAAGAATGTTGCTCACAGCCGGAATAGAGAGCCCGGTGAGCTGGGAAAGCTGGGATTTACTGAGCTGTTTCTCCCGCCAGAGGTGGGAGAGAAAAATAGATTTGTTGGCCTGCCTGACCCGGGCGTTATTCAAACCGGTGCGCTGCATACACTTAACTCCCTTAACTATATTGCGTGAGCGTTGCGCATTTTAGCAGCTAAATGGCGATATAAACTCCTCTCATAGCAAGTTTTACTTTATTTCGTTTAGTGGAGGCGTCATGTACGGTTCGGTTAAGGTCTGGCAGGAAACAATTACATTACTTACGTGGACGACGGGGGCGGAGGATCCGAACCCCATGTTTCTGGAAAAGCGCGTTTATCAGGGTTCCTCCGGCAACGTCTATCCCTACGGCGTGATCGATACCCTGACCGGCGAGCGTGAAATGCGCGATTATCAGGCAGTATGGATGGAGAATGATTTCATTCGTATCATGCTGCTGCCGGAGCTCGGCGGACGTATTCACCGGGCGTATGACAAAGTCAAACAGCGCGATTTCGTCTATTACAATGAAGTCGTTAAGCCCGCCCTGGTAGGGCTACTGGGGCCCTGGATCTCCGGCGGTATCGAGTTCAACTGGCCGCAGCATCACCGCCCGACGACCTTTATGCCGATCGATTTTTCGATCCAGCGCGGGAAAAACGGCGTGCAGACCGTATGGATGGGGGAAGCGGAGCCCATGCGCGGTTTACAGGTCATGACCGGGTTTACTCTCTATCCTGACCGCGCGCTGATTGAAATCACCGGTAAGGTTTTTAATGGTAACGCAACGCCGCGTCATTTCCTGTGGTGGGCCAACCCGGCGGTCAAAGGCGGCGATGCTCACCAGAGCGTGTTTCCACCCGACGTCACCGCCGTATTCGATCACGGCAAGCGCGATGTTTCCGCTTTTCCCATCGCCACCGGCACCTACTACAAAGTGGACTATTCTGCGGGCGTCGATATCTCCCGTTATAAAAACGTTCCGGTACCCACCTCGTATATGGCGGAGAAATCGGACTACGACTTTGTCGGCGCTTATCACCACGACGAGCGGGGTGGGCTGCTGCATGTTGCCGACCATCACGTCTCGCCGGGCAAAAAACAGTGGAGCTGGGGCTATGGCGACTTTGGCCAGGCGTGGGACCGCAATCTGACCGACGAAAATGGCCCCTATATCGAGCTGATGACCGGCGTCTACACCGATAACCAGCCTGACTTTACCTGGCTTGCGCCTTATGAAGAGAAGGTTTTTGTGCAAAACTTCCTTCCCTACAGCGAGCTGGGGATGGTGCAAAATGCCAATACGCAGCTGGCGCTGAAGCTGGTTCGCGAGTCTGAGCAGCTGCAGCTCGGCGTTTACGCCATTGCGCCGCTGGAAAATATTGTTGTTGAACTCAGCGCGGAAAAGCAGCCGCTGTATGAAACTCCGCTTACGCTGAAGCCCGGCGAGAGCTGGCAGCATACGCTGCCGGAAAATGACGCCCGGCGCTTAACCATTAAGGTGAAAACCGCAGACAACCAGCCGCTGCTGGATTATCAGGAACATATTACTCAGCAGACGCCCCTGCCCGAACCTGCCTGCGCGCCGGCGATGCCGGAAGAGATTCACAACGGCGATGAGCTCTATTTTATCGGCCAGCATCTTGAACAATACAATCATGCAAGCCGCTATGCCGCGGATTACTATCGCCGGGCGATAGCCCTCGATCCGCAGGATTACCGCAATAATGTTGCCCTCGGGACGCTGGCGTTTAATTGCGCCGACTGGGGGCTGGCGGAGCAATGTGCCCGGGCCGCGCTACTTCGCGCCCATCGTCTGAATAAAAATCCGCGCGATGGCGAAGCCAGTATGCTGCTTGGCAGCGCGCTGGAAAGGCAGGGCGATGAAGCTGGAGCATGGGATTGCTATTACAAAGCGTCCTGGAGCGGTAACTGCCGCGATGCCGCCTGGTGGGCGCTGGCAAGGCTGGCGATGAAGCGTGGCGATACCGCCGACGCGCTGGAAAAGGTTAACACCAGCCTGCAGTTCAACGCCAGCAACCATCTGGCTATGGGGCTGAAAGCGCTGGCGTTAGCGGACAGCGGGCGGGCGAAGGAAGCGCAGGCGTATATTGTCCTCTGCCTCGAACAATACCCGTTGAGCTATCCGCTGCACTGCGCGCGCTGGATGATTGCGCCGGGCGATGAGGCGCGCGCGAGCCTGCTGCGCGTAACGGGGCGCAGAGGGATCAACGGCAGCCTGCTGGCGGGCTGGCTGCTCTCCATCGGTCAGAAGCAGGCGGCGAAGGAGGTGCTTGAGGTTCTGGATTGCCAGGAAGCGCTGCCGATGCTGTGGCGCGCCTCGTTAAGCGATGATGCGAATAAACGGCAACGGTTAATTGCCGAAGCCGAGCGCTGCCATGTGCGAAAAGTGCGTTTCCCCAACACGCTCGATGAAGTCCAGATGCTGCAAACCCTGAGCGATAGCGCTTTTGCCCGCTATCTGCTCGGTTGCTTCTGGTACAGCAAACGTCGCTATGAAGAGGCGGTAAGCTGCTGGCGCGAGACGCTGGAAAAATCTCCCGACTATGCGCCCGCTCATCGTCTGCTGGGGGTCTACGCCTGGAACAAACAACAGGATGCCGTGCAGGCGCTGGCTTATCTGCAGCGGGCCGTAGAGCTTGAGCCCGAAAACGCGCGCTTCCTCTTTGAGCTTGATTTCCTGAAAAAATCACTGGGTACGCCGGTAAACGAACGACTGGAAACGCTGGCGGCGCGCAAAGCGGTGGTGCTGAAACGGGATGACCTGACCGCTGAGCTGTTAAGCCTGTGGAACGCGGCCGGCCATTACGCCGATGCCGCCGCTATTCTCGGTACGCGCGTATTTCATCCCTGGGAAGGCGGGGAGGGGAAAGTTACCGGCCAGTATTTGCTCAATCAGCTCCATCGCGCTTTACAGTTGATCGAACGTAAGGCGTTCACGCAGGCCGCTCGCTGCCTGAATGAAGCGTTACGCTATCCCGATAATCTGGGAGAGGGGCGGCTGCCCGGGCAGACGGACAACGATATCTGGTATTTGCTGGGCTATTGCGCGGAACAGACTGGGGATGCGCACCGGGCAGCGGAATATTACCAGCTTGCCCTGCAAGGGGGCTCAACGCTGGACGCCGGGCGTTACTACAACGATCAGCCCGCCGATTACCTTTTCTGGCAGGGCATCGCGCTGCGTAAGAGCGGTAATCCGGCGCAGGCCGAGCAGCACTTCCAGAATTTTATCGCCTGGGCCAGGCAGCATCGGGATGACGTTCCGCAAGCCGACTTTTTTGCCGTCTCTCTCCCGGATCTGGTGGTGCTCGATGTTTCAGCGCAGCAGCAGCATCAGCAGCACTGTTTGTTTATTGAAGCGCTGGGCCATCTGGGGCTGGGCAACGTATCCGCCAGCCAGCAGGCGATGCAGCGGCTGCTGCAGCTGAACCCGGCTCATGATAAGGCGCATCTGATTCGCCACGCCCTGCAAAGCGGCATGTTTTCCTGAACCTGAAACGGGCGGGCCTGGCCCGCCTGAACCCTACTGTTCCCTGCGTTTCCCTTATAGAGGAATCATTATGAATAACGCGCAGACACATCTGAAAATGGGCTACGTCTGGACTATCTGTCTGGTCGCCGCCTGCGGTGGTTTACTCTTTGGCTATGACTGGGTGGTGATTGGCGGCGCAAAGCCGTTTTATGAAGCCTGGTTTTCCATTACCGACCCGGCGCAGTCCGGCTGGGCAATGAGCTCGGCGCTGGTGGGCTGCGTTTTCGGCGCATTAATCTCGGGATGGTGCGCCGATAAACTGGGGCGCAAGCTGCCCTTAATACTGTCCGCCGTGCTGTTCAGCGCTTCGGCGTGGGGGACGGCGGTAGCCAGCAGTTTCGACATGTTTGTGGTTTACCGCATTGTGGGCGGCGTGGGGATTGGTCTGGCATCCGCGCTCAGCCCGCTTTACATCGCGGAAGTCAGCCCGGCAGAAAAAAGAGGGCGCTTTGTTGCGATAAACCAGCTCACTATCGTGATTGGCGTGCTGGCCGCTCAGCTTATCAACCTGATGATTGCGGAACCCGTAGCGACGGGGGCTACGCAGCAGATGATTGTGGAGACCTGGAACGGGCAGATGGGCTGGCGCTGGATGTTCGGCGCGGAACTGGTGCCTGCGCTGGCGTTTCTGGTGCTGATGTTTTTTGTTCCTGAGTCGCCGCGCTGGCTCATGAAGGCCGGTAAGCCGGATCGCGCCCGGGCCGCGCTGGAGCGCATTGGCTCCGCCGACTATGCCGACAGGATATTACGCGACATCGCGCACACGCTGGAAAAAGATAACCATAAAATATCCTACGGCGCGCTGCTGGCTCCGCAGGTTAAACCGATCGTTATCATTGGTATGGTCCTCGCCGTCTTCCAGCAGTGGTGCGGAATTAACGTCATCTTTAACTACGCGCAGGAGATTTTTGCCTCGGCGGGATTCGATATTAACAGCACGCTGAAATCGATCGTCGCAACGGGGATCGTCAACCTGGTGTTTACCCTCGCCGCGCTGCCGCTGGTGGATAAAATCGGCCGCCGTAAATTAATGCTGCTCGGTGCCTCAGGGTTGACGCTGATCTATGTTCTGATTGCCGCCGCCTATGGCATGGGCATCATGGGCTGGCCCGTTCTGCTGCTGGTGCTGGCGGCGATTGCTATTTACGCCTTGACCCTGGCGCCGGTTACCTGGGTACTGCTGGCGGAAATCTTCCCCAACCGCGTTCGCGGACTCGCGATGTCCTTAGGCACCCTGGCGCTGTGGATTGCCTGTTTCTTATTAACCTACACTTTCCCGCTGCTTAATGCCGGACTGGGCGCGGCGGGCAGTTTCCTGCTGTATGGCGTCATTTGCGCTGCCGGCTACCTCTATATTCTGCGCAACGTGCCGGAAACGAAGGGGGTCACTCTCGAAGCCCTGGAAGAGCAGCTGGCGCAACGTCATGCGGGCGCTCAGGCGATGAAGCAGGAGCAGACGCGCTAATGGCGGAAGAGTGGATTCTGGAAAACGCGCATCTGCGGATGCGCGTCGCTTCTCTGGGCGGCAAAGTGCAAAGTTTATACTCGCGGCATTATCAGGCGCCGGTGCTGTATGAAAACCCCGCCGGCGGCATGTTTCCGATGCTGCCGCTGGCCAATCGCGTCGCCGGGAACCGCTTTATTTTTCAGGGACGTGAGATAGTTCTGCCTCGCCACCACGCCGACGCGCACTTTTTTCTCCACGGCGACGGTTGGCTGCAGCGCTGGGATATGATTGCGCGCGGCGGCGACTATTGCGTGTTACAGCTGCGTCGGCAGCATGCCTGCGGTTTCGATTACCTGGCGCAGATCCGCTACCAGCTGCTGCGTAACCAGCTGGTGGCTGCGCTGACGCTTACCCACTGCGGTAGCACGCCCATCCCCTATGGCTGCGGTTTTCATCCGTTTTTTCCTTTTGATAAGCGCGGTACGGTGCAGTTTGCAGCCGCCGGCTACTGGCCGGAAGGGGAGCAGCATCTTCCTCTCGGCTGGCAAGGCCAGTTGCCCGGCTACGCCGATTTCAGCCACGCGCAGTACGGTGAGGATCGCTGGCTGAACGTGGGCTATTCCGGCTGGAGCGGGCGGGCGAGGGTGAGTAGTGATGTGATGGATATCACAATTCTTTCGCAAACTCCGTGGTTGATGCTTTTCAGAATGCAGGGCGAGCCGTTCCTTTGCCTCGAGCCGCAAAGTCATCCGGTAAACGCCCATAACATGGACGGACAGCCGGGGCTGCGGGTTTTAGGCGCCGGAGATACGCTGAGTTTTTCGCTGAAAATAGACGTACAGGGGCGCGAATAGCGCCATATCTGGGGCGAGGGTATCTTGCGCCCGCCCCGCTTTATCGCCAGACTGTCGCCTCCATTCGGGAGGGAATCATGGTCTTACACTCCACGCGCTGGCTGGCGCTAAGTTACTTCACCTATTTTTTTAGCTACGGCATCTTCCTGCCTTTCTGGAGCGTCTGGCTTTCCGGACTTGGCCTGACGCCGGAAACCATCGGCATGCTGCTCGGCGCCGGGCTGGTGTCGCGCTTTCTTGGCAGCCTGCTGATTGCGCCGCGGGTCAGCGACCCGTCCCGTCTTATCTCTTCTCTGCGCATTCTGGCGCTGCTGACGCTGCTCTTTGCGCTCGCATTTTGGATCGGCCACCAGGTTGCCTGGCTGATGGTGATTATCGTCGGCTTTAACCTCTTTTTCTCGCCGCTGGTGCCGCTGACCGACGCGCTGGCGAATACCTGGCAAAAGCAGATCACCATGGACTACGGGCGCGTGCGCCTGTGGGGGTCGATAGCTTTCGTCATTGGCTCGGCGCTGACCGGGAAGCTGGTCAGCCTGTATGACTACCGGATGATACTGGTGATGCTCAGCGTCGGTATTGCCTCCATGCTACTCGGCATGCTGCTGAAGCCGTCGGTGCAGCCGCAGGGCGAATCCCGCCAGCAGGAAGCGGCCGGCCTGGCGGCCTGGCTTACGCTGGTGCGGCAAAGCTGGCGCTTCCTCGCCTGCGTCTGTTTGCTACAGGGCGCGCACGCCGCCTACTACGGATTTAGCGCTATCTACTGGCAGGAAGCGGGCTATTCGGCCTCCGCCGTGGGCTACCTGTGGTCGCTTGGCGTGGTGGCGGAAGTGGTGATTTTCGCGCTGAGCAAAAAAGTTTTCCGCCGCTTTAGCGCCCGCGACCTGCTGCTGCTGTCCGCGGTGTGCGGGCTGATTCGCTGGTCGTTGATGGGCTGGACGACGGCGCTACCCTGGCTTATCGTCGCGCAGATCCTCCACTGCGGCACCTTCACGGTGTGCCATCTGGCGGCGATGCGCTACATTGCGGCGCGTCAGGGCAGCGAAGTGATCCGCCTGCAGGCGGTCTACTCCGCCGTCGCGATGGGCGGCAGCATTGCGGTGATGACGGTCTTTGCCGGTTTCCTCTACCAGCATCTGCACCAGGGCGTTTTCTGGGTGATGGCGCTGGTGGCCTTACCGGCGCTGGTGGTGCGGCCAAAAGCGGTGGCTTAGGCCTCCAGCATTTTGCAAATCTGCTGCTGCTGATGATCGCTGAACGTCTCTTCGGCGTGGAACAGCGGCGGCGAAAACAGCGGCAGCGCCGTGGCATAGGGAGTGACGATCAGCGTCACTTCCTTCGGCGCGCCCTCTTTCTGAAAGGTGCTCACGCTCAAATACTTTATATTGAGCGGCAGCAGGGTTAACTCGCGCAGCTGCTGCTCCAGCGACTGCTCAAGGTCCGGGTTATCATCGGTCAGCAGAACCACCTGTTTCTCCTGCAGATCGCTTTTTTGCATCAGCCAGGCGCCGAAGATCACCGCGATTAAACTGACTTCCTCCTGGCTAAAGCGTACCTGCCAGCTGGCTTCAAACTCCGCCAGCGCAGCCTGCGTTGTGCGCATCAAACGGGGATAAAGACGGCCAATCTCCTCCGGCAGCGCGTTATCGATACCGATAGCGAAAACGCTGCGGTGTAGCGCCTGCGAAAGGTGAATATAGAGCTGATCGCTCAGCCCCTGTTCATCGCTAAACGGACGGCCCGCCAGGTCCTGAAAGCGGTGAATCAGTCCGGAAATGGCCAGATGCAGACGGCGATCGTGCTGATGACCATCGCGGATAGGATCGGGGGTTTTCAACAGCATAAACAGCAGGGCCAGAAACAGCTGTTCTCCGGCATGGGGCGTTGCCGCAACCCGCCGCTGCCAGTGGCGGACAATCTCCTCGGCGAGGGAAAACTCGGCGGCGGCTTGCGCCCAGCGCTGCTGCTCGTGGGTGAAAGTGGGGCTCTGTCCAAGGTGGTGCTGCAGCAAACAATACTGTAAATAAAGACGCAGAAAATGCACGTCGCGGCAGTCAAACTGCCGGTTCAGGGCGCGCGAGCAGCGGTTGACCAATGCCTGAAGATTGGTGTCGTCATACAGCGTGCGTGCGATACCCTGCTGTTTAAGCTGCGTTTTCAATGCCGGGGTAAAATGGTGGCTGACAAAATGCGGGCACAGGCGCAGCCCGCGGCGCAGGCCGTGCAGCAGGCATAAACGTTGATCGAGCGCGGCGCCTTCCATCCGATAGCTGCCGTCCGCTTGTGAAGCAAGGGTCAAGCGGTGATAACGCTGAATCTCGCGTCCCGTCTCCGCAATGTCCTGCCGGGCGGTATCCTCATCAACCTGGGTGAGGTTACCCAGCCATTCGGGCGTCACGGATTGCCCGGGCAGATAAAACATCAGGAGCACCTGGCTACGGCGCTGTGGACTGGAAAGCACAGATGGTGGTTCAATCACTGTCATCATCCGGTTAGTTCCAGTTAGGGTTTTCGTTAAGAGTAGTTAATGTATTGAGGGTGAACAGGGCATTTCCGGGTCTTTACATCAGGATTGCTGGCGGGGTTCACAGAATTTTTCACGCGAGGAACAGATGAAGAGAGTGAAACAATGCGTCAGCGTAGCGTTTTTCATGTTTTTATCGCTATCTGCGGCGGCGCATCCGCACAGTTTCATCAGTTTGCAAACGGAGGCCGTGGCGGAAAATGGGCTGCTCACCGGCTTTAAAATGCGCTGGACGATGGATGAAATCACCTCCGCCGATCTGCTCTATGATGCGGGCAACGCTAAACCCGGTAGCGAAATCTGGAAAAAGCTGGCGGCGGAAGTGATGGCGAACGTGCTGGGCCAGCACTATTTCAGCGAGCTATGGCACAACGGCCAGCGGGTGAAGTTTGATAATCGGCCCGCTGGTTATGGCCTTGAACGCAGCGGTCATCAGGCGGTGCTCACCTTTACCCTGCCGCTGGCGAAGCCGCAGCCTCTGGCCGGGCAAACCTTCACCTTTTCCACCTACGACCCGACCTATTATGTTGATATGTATTACGACAAAGACGCAGACTTCACTCTACCGACGGCGATGAAGACAAGCTGCTCGGCAAAAGTGATGACGCCGAAGCCTAACGAAAAAATGTTGTCCTACGCGCAGTCGCTGGATAAAGCGGATGCGCCGCCGGAGGATATGGAACTGGGGAATTACTTCGCGCAAAAGGTGACGCTGCAATGTCAGTGATTTTTGCTCAAACCGGCCGTTCGCCGCGCTGGCGTCAGCTGTGGCCGCTGGCGCTGTTTCTGCTGCTGGCAGCCGGAGCTGGCTTCTGGCTATGGCGGGCCTGGCCGCAGGTGCTGCTGCAAAGCGCGGTCTGGCAGCGCGCGCTGAATGTCGAACTGAGTCGGCTTCTGCAGGCGGTTGCGGAGAATCCTGCCGCCGCCGGGCTGTCGCTGCTGGGGTTTAGCTTCGCCTACGGCGTCCTGCATGCGCTGGGGCCGGGGCACGGTAAGGTGGTCATAACCACCTGGCTGGCAACCCATCCGTCGAAGCTGAAATCGAGCATCGGCCTGACGCTGGCCGCTTCGCTGCTGCAGGGGCTGGTGGCCATCGCCTTAGTGGTGGTGGTACTGACGCTGCTGCGGCTGCCGGCAAGACAGCTGCATCTGAGCAGCTTCTGGCTGGAAAAGGGAAGCTATTTGCTGGTCGGCGCGCTGGGCCTTTTGCTGTGCTGGCGGGCGCTGAAAAAGCTGCGGATGCTGCTGCGCCGACCGACATTCATCGCCTTCACCGCGCATCACGTTCATCACGCCAGCTGCGGCTGCGGGCACCAGCATCTGCCGGCGCCGGAACAGCTGCAAAGCGGCGATGACTGGCGGGCGCGGCTGGCTATCGTGCTGTCAATGGGGATGCGGCCCTGCTCGGGAGCCATTATGGTGCTGTTGTTCAGCAAGGTTATCGGCGTATTTGGCTGGGGCATGGCGGCCGCGATGGCGATGGCGGCGGGAACCTCGCTGACGATTAGCGCGCTGGCGCTGCTGGTTCATGGTTTCCGCCAGCTGGCGGTCAGGCTGAGCGCGAATCGGGCGCCGGCGCTGTGGAAGCAGATCGGTTGGGCAACGCTGGCGCTGGCCGGCGGCGTGATTTTACTGGCGGCGGCCATCGTGATGTGGAGTAGCGCGATGCCATCGGGCGGCGGCCTGCGGCCGTTTTAATGCGATAAAAAAAGGAAGCCGCGGCTTCCTTTTGGTTTTTCATGCGGTGAGAAATTAACGCTTCAGCGCTTCACTCAGATGCTCGCGCATATTGGCCAGCATCGCTTTCACGACGCGCGGGTTGCCTGCAACGATGTTGCCGGTCAGCAGGTAGTTATGGCCGCCGGTAAAGTCGCAGACGATAGCGCCTGCTTCACGGGCGATCAGCTCGCCTGCCGCGAAATCCCACGGTTTCAGCGCGATTTCAAAGTAGCCGTCAACCCGGCCAGCGGCAACGTAGGCCAGATCCAGGGCCGCGGAACCGGTGCGGCGGAAATCCGCGCATTCGGTGAACATGTTGCCGAGGATATTCATGTAAGAGGTCGCGTGCTGTTTTGCTTTGAACGGGAAGCCGGTGGCGATGATCGTGCCATCCAGATCGCGAGCGCTGCTGCCGCGCAGGCGGTAGCCGTTCAGCTGCGCGCCCTGACCGCGGGTCGCGGTGAACAGTTCGTTACGCATCGGATCGTAAACCACGGCCACTTCAGTACGGCCTTTAATGCGTACGGCGATGGAGACGGAAAAGTGCGGCAGACGTTTGACGAAGTTGGTGGTGCCATCCAGTGGATCGATAACCCATTGAACATCCTGATCTTCACCAGCGTGCTCACCGCTTTCTTCGGTGATGATGGTGTGCTGCGGGTAAGATTTGCGAATGGTTTCGATAATCATCGCCTCGGCGGCTTTATCGACGTTAGTCACAAAATCATTGCTGCCTTTCTGGCTGGTTTCTACGGAGTCGGGGGTTTCGTAGTGCTTGGCAATTAAATTACCCGCCTTGCGCGCTGCGCGCACGGCGATGTTCAGCATCGGATGCATCGGTATCTCTCACTGGATGTTAAAGAACGGGAAAAAACGGCGCATATAGTAACAGTGAAATCTCCTTATGTCTTCGTTTTATGATAGCATGCACGAATAATCTTTAGCCGAAGAACCATAATGCTGCAAAATATTCGAATCGTACTGGTAGAAACCTCACACACCGGCAATATGGGCTCCGTCGCCCGCGCAATGAAAACCATGGGGTTAACCAACCTGTGGCTGGTCAATCCTCTGGTCAAACCCGATTCTCAGGCCATCGCTCTGGCGGCCGGGGCCAGCGACGTCATTGGCAATGCCCACATCGTTGATACCCTTGATGAAGCGCTGGCGGGCTGTAGCCTCGTCGTGGGGACCAGCGCGCGCTCCCGTACGCTGCCGTGGCCGATGCTCGACCCGCGTGAATGCGGCCTGAAAAGCGTTGCCGAAGCGCAGCATGCGCCGATCGCGCTGGTATTTGGCCGCGAACGCGTCGGCCTGACTAACGAAGAGCTGCAAAAGTGTCACTACCATGTGGCAATCGCTGCCAACCCGGAATACAGCTCGCTGAACCTGGCGATGGCGGTGCAGGTTATCTCCTATGAAGTGCGTATGGCCTGGCTGGCGGCGCAGGAGCAAAATGAACCTGTCGTCGAGCATGAAGAAACCCCGTATCCGCTGGTGGATGATTTAGAGCGTTTCTACGGTCATCTGGAGCAGACGCTGCTGGCAACCGGGTTTATCCGCGCCAGCCACCCGGGCCAGGTGATGAACAAACTGCGCCGTTTGTTTACCCGCGCCCGCCCGGAAAGCCAGGAGCTGAACATCCTGCGCGGCATGCTGGCGTCAATTGAGCAGCAGCAGAAAAATAAAGAGTCATAGTGCACGCCGTTGCCCGGCGGCGCGGTACTGCGGGCTCCCTCTCTCCTTGTGGGAGAGGGCCGGGGCGAGGGCACCAGGCCGCGCTGAAGTGAAACGGCACGGAAAGCCAAATACCTGACTAAAACAGTCAAGTAAATAGTTGACCAATTTACTCGGGAATGTCAGACTTGCCCTTGCTATGCAATACCCATATTAATAAAAAGCCCGGGCAGGGGCGAGTTTGAGGTTAAGTAAGACATGAGACTGACATCTAAAGGGCGTTATGCCGTGACCGCGATGCTTGACGTTGCGCTCAACTCTGAATCGGGTCCGGTTCCGTTGGCTGATATTTCAGAGCGTCAGGGAATTTCGCTTTCCTATCTGGAACAGCTGTTCTCTCGCCTGCGCAAAAATGGCCTGGTTTCCAGCGTACGTGGTCCAGGCGGCGGTTATCTGTTAGGTAAAGAAGCGGGTAGCATCGCGGTTGGCGAAGTTATCAGCGCAGTGGACGAATCCGTTGACGCCACCCGTTGTCAGGGTAAAGGCGGCTGCCAGGGCGGCGATAAGTGTCTGACTCACGCGCTGTGGCGCGATCTGAGCGAGCGATTGACCGGTTTTCTGAATAACATCACGCTGGGCGAACTGGTGAATAACCAGGAAATCCTTGATGTCTCCGGCCGTCAGCACAACCATGAATCCCAGCGTAGCACCCGCGCTCAGGACGCCATCGACGTCAAACTGCGCGCGTAGTTCTCGTTCAGTTTCATCTTGCAGCTATCGGCTGCAAGCTGAAACGAGCTGAGTAAAAAAGATAAAAAAGATTTTCGAATCAGGCCAGGATGTTCCGACATCCTGTGTACTCGGTCGTACATCCAGCCGGTTGCCTGATTCCTTGCATTGAAGCGATGTACGGAGTTTATAGAGCAATGAAATTACCGATCTATCTCGATTACTCCGCAACCACGCCGGTGGACCCGCGTGTTGCCGAGAAAATGATGCAGTTCCTGACCCTGGACGGGACCTTTGGTAACCCGGCCTCGCGTTCACACCGTTTTGGCTGGCAGGCTGAAGAGGCGGTAGATATCGCCCGTAATCAGATTGCCGAGCTGGTCGGCGCTGACCCGCGCGAAATCGTTTTTACTTCCGGCGCGACGGAATCCGACAACCTGGCGATTAAAGGTGCAGCCAACTTTTATCAGAAAAAAGGCAAGCACATCATCACCAGCAAAACCGAACATAAAGCCGTGCTGGACACCTGCCGTCAGCTGGAGCGCGAAGGGTTTGAAGTGACCTACCTCGCCCCGCAGCGTAACGGCATTATCGATTTAAAAGAGCTGGAAGCCGCGATGCGTGATGACACCATCCTTGTTTCCATTATGCACGTGAATAACGAAATCGGCGTGGTACAGGATATCGCTACCATCGGCGAGATGTGCCGCGCCCGCGGTATCATTTACCACGTTGACGCGACCCAGAGCGTGGGCAAACTGCCTATCGACCTGAGCCAGCTGAAAGTTGATCTGATGTCCTTCTCCGGCCACAAAATCTATGGCCCGAAAGGCATCGGCGCGCTGTATGTGCGTCGTAAACCGCGTATTCGTATCGAAGCGCAGATGCACGGCGGCGGTCACGAGCGCGGTATGCGCTCCGGGACGCTGCCTGTCCACCAGATCGTCGGTATGGGTGAAGCTTACCGTATCGCGAAAGAAGAGATGGAAAGCGAAATGGCCCGCCTGCGCGGCCTGCGTAACCGTCTGTGGGACGGCGTAAAAGATATGGAAGAGGTCTACCTGAACGGCGATCTCGAGCAGGGCGCGCCGAACATTCTCAACGTCAGCTTTAACTACGTTGAAGGCGAGTCGCTGATTATGGCGCTGAAAGACCTGGCGGTCTCTTCCGGTTCCGCCTGTACTTCCGCAAGCCTCGAGCCGTCCTACGTGCTGCGCGCGCTGGGGATGACCGACGAGCTGGCGCATAGCTCTATTCGTTTCTCTTTAGGTCGTTTTACTACCGAAGAAGAGATTGACTACACCATCAATCTGGTTCGCAACTCCATTGGTCGTCTGCGCGAACTTTCTCCGCTGTGGGAAATGTTCAAGCAGGGCGTGGATCTGAACAGCATTGAATGGTCACATCACTAATTCGGCACCAATAAGGAGAATTCATCATGGCTTACAGCGAAAAAGTTATCGATCATTACGAGAATCCGCGCAACGTCGGCTCCTTCGACAATAGCGACGAAAACGTCGGCAGCGGCATGGTTGGTGCACCGGCGTGCGGCGACGTGATGAAGTTGCAGATTAAAGTCAACAATGAAGGTATCATTGAAGACGCGCGTTTCAAGACCTACGGCTGCGGTTCCGCTATTGCTTCCAGCTCCCTGGTGACCGAGTGGGTGAAAGGGAAATCGCTGGACGAAGCTCAGGCGATCAAAAACACCGATATCGCAGACGAGCTTGAGCTGCCGCCGGTGAAAATTCACTGCTCTATTCTGGCGGAAGACGCGATTAAAGCCGCGATTGCGGATTACAAAAGCAAACGTGAAGCAAAATAATTAAGAGTTGAGGTTTGTTATGTCGATTACTTTAAGCGACAGTGCAGCAGCGCGAGTCAACACCTTTCTGGCCAACCGCGGTAAAGGGTTTGGTCTGCGCCTGGGAGTCAGAACTTCCGGCTGCTCGGGTATGGCTTATGTACTGGAGTTTGTTGACGAGCCGGCGGCAGAAGACACCGTGTTTGAAGACAAAGGCGTGAAGGTCGTGATCGACGGCAAAAGTTTGCAGTTCCTCGACGGCACGCAGCTGGACTTCGTCAAAGAAGGTCTTAACGAAGGGTTTAAGTTCACCAACCCGAACGTGAAAGACGAGTGCGGCTGCGGCGAAAGCTTTAACGTGTAATCGGTTATCCCTGACCCCACCGTAGTCTCGCTGCGCGTGGGGTTTGCTTTATCTCGTTAACCCTGAGGTTGCTATGGACTATTTTACCCTCTTCGGGTTACCGGCCAGCTATACCCTTTCGTTAGAACCCCTGGCTGCCCGGTACCAGGAGCTACAGCGCCAGTATCATCCCGATAAGTTCGCCAGCGGCAGCGCGGCTGAACAGCTCGCCGCGGTGCAGCAGTCCGCCACCATTAATCAGGCGTGGCAAACCCTTCGCCATCCGCTGACCCGCGCCGAATATCTCCTTTCACTTCACGGTTTCGATCTCGCCAGCGAGCAGCATACCGTGCGCGATACCGCGTTCCTGATGGAACAGCTGGAACTGCGCGAAGAGCTCGATGAGATAGGCAAGGCGAAAGATGAAGCGCGGCTGGAAAGCTTTATCAAGCGGGTCAAAGCGCAATTTGATACCCGGCATCAGCTGATGGTTGAACAACTGAATAACGAGACGTGGGAGGCGGCGGCGGATACCGTGCGCAAGCTGCGTTTTCTCGATAAACTGCGAAGCAGTGCGGAACAACTCGAAGAAAAACTGCTCGATTTTTAATTTTCGGAAGCAATTATGGCCTTATTACAAATTAGTGAGCCCGGACTGAGCGCCGCGCCGCACCAGCGACGTCTGGCGGCGGGTATCGACCTGGGCACCACCAATTCACTGGTGGCTACCGTGCGTAGCGGCCAGGCCGAAACTCTGCCCGACCATCAGGGGCGCTATTTGCTGCCGTCGGTGGTGAACTATCAGGCTTCGGGTTTGACGGTGGGCTATGACGCGCGACAAAACGCCGCGCTGGATCCGGTCAACACCATCAGCTCCGTCAAACGCATGATGGGCCGCTCTCTGGCCGATATCGAGGCCCGCTATCCACATCTGCCTTATCAGCTGCAGGCCAGCGAAAACGGCCTGCCGATGATTCAGACTACGGGAGGTTTGCTCAATCCGATCCGCGTATCTGCCGACATTCTAAAAGCGCTGGCCGAACGCGCCACCGAGGCGCTGGCGGGCGAGCTCGACGGCGTGGTGATTACCGTGCCGGCCTACTTCGATGATGCTCAGCGGCAGGGAACCAAAGACGCGGCGCGTCTGGCGGGCCTGCACGTGCTGCGTCTGCTGAACGAGCCGACCGCGGCGGCGATAGCCTACGGCCTGGACTCCGGTCAGGAAGGGGTCATCGCGGTTTACGATCTCGGCGGCGGTACTTTTGATATCTCCGTGCTGCGCTTGAGCCGCGGCGTGTTTGAAGTCCTGGCCACCGGCGGCGATTCCGCGCTCGGCGGCGACGATTTCGATCATCTGCTGGCCGATTATCTGCGCGAGCAGGCTGGCCTGAGCGATCGCAGTGATAACCGCCTGCAGCGCGAGCTGCTTGACGCGGCGATCGCGGCGAAAATCGCCCTCAGCGATGCCGAGACGGCGCGGGTGAACGTCGGCGGCTGGCAGGGGGAGGTGACCCGTAGCCAGTTTAATGCGCTGATCGCCCCGCTGGTCAAACGCACCTTGCTGGCCTGCCGTCGCGCGTTGAAAGACGCCGGCGTTGAGGCGCAAGAGGTGCTGGAAGTGGTGATGGTGGGCGGCTCGACCCGCGTGCCGCTGGTGCGCGAACGCGTCGGCGAATTCTTTGGCCGTACGCCGCTGACCTCTATCGACCCGGATAAAGTCGTCGCCATCGGCGCGGCGATTCAGGCGGATATCCTGGTAGGCAATAAGCCGGACAGCGAACTGCTGCTGCTTGATGTCATTCCGCTCTCTCTGGGGCTGGAAACCATGGGTGGCCTGGTGGAAAAGGTTATCCCGCGTAACACCACCATTCCGGTGGCGCGCGCGCAGGAGTTCACTACCTTCAAAGATGGTCAGACGGCGATGTCTATCCACGTTATGCAGGGCGAGCGTGAGCTGGTGCAGGACTGCCGCTCCCTGGCGCGCTTTGCGCTGCGCGGCATTCCGGCATTACCGGCGGGCGGGGCGCATATTCGCGTGACCTTCCAGGTGGATGCCGATGGCCTGCTGAGCGTGACGGCGATGGAGAAATCGACCGGCATTGAGGCCTCTATCCAGGTGAAACCGTCCTACGGTCTGACCGATGGCGAGATCGCCAGCATGATTAAAGATTCGATGAGCTACGCCGAACAGGATGTCCAGGCGCGTATGCTGGCCGAGCAAAAAGTTGAAGCCGCGCGCGTACTGGAAAGTCTGGTCAGCGCGCTGGCCGCCGACGCCGCGCTGTTAAGCGCCGCAGAGCGTCAGGCTATCGATGACGCCGCGGAGCAAGTGCGCGCCGCAGCGGCAGGCGATGATGCCGATGCAATCAAAGAAGCGATTAAAAATATCGACACACAAACCCAGGAATTTGCCGCACGTCGTATGGATCAATCGGTCCGTATCGCGCTGAAAGGCCAATCCGTGGACGAGGTTTAAAATGCCAAAAATTGTTTTTCTGCCCCACCAGGACCTGTGTCCGGATGGCGTAGTTGTGGAAGCTGAGACCGGTGAGACCATTCTTGATGCAGCGCTGCGTAGCGGTATTGAGATTGAACACGCCTGCGAAAAATCCTGTGCCTGCACCACCTGCCACTGCATCGTGCGTGAAGGCTTTGACTCGCTGGCGGAAAGCACCGAAGATGAAGACGACATGCTGGATAAGGCCTGGGGGCTTGAGCCCGACAGCCGTCTGAGCTGCCAGGCGCGGGTGACTGACGAAGATTTGGTCATCGAAATTCCGCGTTACACCATCAACCACGCACGCGAGCATTAATATGGGACTGAAATGGACCGATAGTCGTGAAATCGGCGAAGCGCTGTACGACGCTTTCCCGGATCTCGACCCGAAAACCGTTCGCTTCACCGATCTGCATCAGTGGATTTGCGATCTGGAAGAGTTTGATGACGATCCGAACGCATCCAATGAAAAAATTCTTGAGGCGATTCTGCTAGTCTGGTTAGACGAAGCAGAATAATTTTCGCGTCATGATTTATCCGGTGGTTTAAGCCGGATGAATCAACGAGCGAAAGAACTTTACGGGCTGCCATACGGCGGCCCGTTTGCTAAGAAGGATAATGATAATGACCGAAGCTATGAAAATTACGCTTACCGCTCAGCCAGCCGATGCGCGCTGGGGAGAAAAAGCATCTTACAGCATTAATAACGACGGCATCGCCCTGCATCTGAACGGCAAAGACGACCTCGGTTTGATTCAGCGCGCGGCGCGAAAAATTGACGGCATGGGCATCAAACATGTCGCGCTTGACGGCGAGGGCTGGGATACCGATCGCGCATGGGCATTCTGGGCCGGCTATAAAGGCCCGAAAGGCAGCCGCAAAGTGGAGTGGCCGGCCCTCGACGATGCGCAGAAAAGCGAACTGGATAACCGCCTGACCATTATTGACTGGGTCCGCGACACCATCAACGCCCCGGCGGAAGAGCTGGGGCCGGAACAGCTGGCGCAGCGTGCGGTAGACCTGCTGTGCAGCGTGGCCTGCGATAACGTCTCTTATCGCATCACCAAGGGCGAAGATCTGCGCGAGCAGAACTACCTGGGCCTCCACACCGTCGGCCGCGGCTCCGAGCGTCCGCCGGTCCTGCTGGCGCTGGACTATAACCCAACCGGCGACAAAGAAGCCCCGGTGTACGCCTGCCTGGTCGGTAAAGGCATCACCTTTGACTCCGGCGGATACAGCATCAAGCAGAGCGCGTTTATGGACTCGATGAAGTCCGATATGGGCGGCGCGGCGACGGTAACCGGCGCGCTGGCGTTCGCCATCACGCGCGGCCTGAACAAGCGCGTGAAGCTGTATCTGTGCTGCGCCGATAACCTGATTAGCGGTAACGCCTTCAAACTGGGCGATATTATTCACTATCGCAACGGCAAAACCGTGGAAATCATGAACACCGATGCGGAAGGTCGCCTGGTGCTGGCGGACGGCCTGATCGATGCTTCGGCGCAAAAGCCGGCGCTGATCATCGATGCCGCCACGCTGACCGGCGCGGCGAAAACCGCGCTTGGCAATGATTATCACGCGCTGTTCAGCTTTGATGATGCGCTGGCGAATCGCCTGCTGGCGAGCGCGCAGGCTGAAAACGAAGCTTTCTGGCGCCTGCCGCTGGCTGAGTTCCACCGCGGCCAGCTGCCGTCCAACTTTGCTGAACTGAACAATACCGGCAGCGCGGCCTATCCGGCCGGCGCCAGCACCGCGGCGGGCTTCCTGTCCCACTTCGTGGAGAATTATCATGAAGGCTGGCTGCATATCGACTGTTCGGCGACCTACCGCAAATCTGCGGTTGAGCAGTGGTCGGCGGGCGCGACCGGCCTCGGCGTGCGCACTATTGCTAATTTGCTGACCGCGGAATAACCCTTTCCCCTGACCCTCCCCCTGATGTTTCAGGGGGAGGTCACGTTCGGCTTTCTCCCGCTTCCTTCGTGGAGAGAGCCGGGGTGAGGGGATTTTCGTTGTGGAACTACTATGTCCGAAACTAAAAATGAGCTAGAAACCCTGCTGGAGAAGGCGGCTACCGAGCCAGGCCATCGTCCGGCGTTTTTCCGTACGCTGCTGGAAGCTACCGTGTGGGTACCCGGAGCCGCCGCTCAGGGCGAGCAGGTCGTTGAAGACAGCGTGCTGGATCTGCAGCACTGGGAAAAAGATGATGGCACATCGGTCATTCCTTTTTTCACCTCGCTGGAAGCGCTGCAGCAGGCCGTTGAGGACGAACAGTCTTTTGTGGTGATGCCGGTGCGCACGCTGTTCGCCATGACCCTCGGCGAAACGCTCTATCTCAATGCCAAACTCGCCACCGGCAAAGAGTTTGCGCCGCGTGAGATTAGCCATCTGCTGGGGGAAGAGGGCAGCCCGCTCAGCACCCAGACCGTGCTTGAAGGCGGAGAGTCGCTGCTGCTGTCTGAGGTTGCCGAGCCGCCCGCGCAGATGGTGGACTCGCTGACCACGCTGTTTAAGACCCTGAAAACGGTGAAGCGCGCGTTTTTATGCTCTATCAAAGACAGCGCCGATGCGCCAGCCAACCTGCTGATTGGTATTGAAGCGGAAGGCGATATTGAGGAGGTTATTCAGGCGACCGGCAGCGTGGCGACCGATACGCTTCCCGGCGACGAGCCGATTGATATCTGTCAGGTGGTGGAGGGGGAAAAGGGGATTAGCCACTTTATGATCGCCCACATCACGCCGTTTTATGAAAAGCGCTGGGGCAGCTTCCTGCGCGACTTTAAGCACAATCGGATTATTTAACTCAACGGGGGCTCAGGCCCCCGTTGTTCTCTTTACTGCCTACTGCGCCGGTTCAATCGGCAAATCCGTCCGCGCCCCCCATTCGCTCCATGAGCCGTCGTACAGGCTAACGCCGTTAACGCCGAGGGTGGTGAGCGCCAGCACGACGACCGCCGCCGTTACGCCGGAGCCGCAGCTGGCAATAATCGGCCGTTCAAAATCGACGCCCTGACGCGCGAAGATCTCGTTGAGTTCATCGGTGGTTTTGAGTTCGCCGTTAATCACCAGTTCCGTCCACGGTACGTTTAGCGCGCCGGGAATATGCCCGCTGCGCAGTCCCGGTCGCGGCTCTGCCACCTGGCCATTAAAGCGTCCTGCCGGGCGCGCATCGACGATCTGCGCCGATCCTTCGTGGCTGACCAGCAGCACATCGGTCAGGCGCTTGATCGCCAGCGGATCGACGCGGCCGTCAAAATCACCTTCCGGCAGTTCGGGGAGGCCCTGCTCCAGCGGTAGCCCATCGCGGCGCCAGCCCTCCAGCCCACCGGCGACAATCGACACCTTTTCAACGCCGAACGTGCGCAGCATCCACCAGGCGCGCGGCGCGGAGAAGAGATTGCCTTCATCGTATACCACCAGATGCTTATCGCTGCTGACGCCAAGTTCGCGCATGGCGACGGCAAACGCCTCCGCGCGCGGCATCATGTGCGGCAGCGGGCTGGTGTGGTCAGAGAGGGCTTCGATATCGAAAAAGACGGCGCCGGGAATATGGCCTGCCTGATACTCAGCGTTAAGATCGCGCTCTTCCTGTCCCGGGGGGGCCATCCGCGCGTCGATAATCTGGATTTCCGGGTCATCAATATGCTCTGCCAGCCAGTCGGCAGCGACAAAAAACGAGGTAGACATGAGTGCCTCCGTGTCATCAACAATAGAGTGATTGTTGTTGTTTTTTGCGATATCGACAAGGCATTTTCAAGGAGAGGCGGCGGGAATGTGATATTCCCCCGAGCGGCGTCGGGGGAGAGTTGGCTTAAAACGCGTTTTGCTGCAGGTAGCGCCAGGCGTACTGCGCGTACAGTTCAGCGCCGCTTTTCATCACCTGCTCGTCGATATTAAAGCAGCCGTGATGGTGCGCGTAGTCGCTGCCTTTCTCTTTATTGCCCGAGCCGAGCAGCGCAAAGGCGCCGGGGATATTTTGCATATAAAAACTAAAATCTTCTCCGCCGGTGGTCGGTTTTTCATTGAAAAGGACGCCATCGCCGAACGCGTCGCGGATAACCGACTGCGCCAGCAGCGCGCTGCGCTCTTCGTTGATCACCGGTAGCGTACCGTAGCAGTAGTCAACCTGAGCGGTCGCCCCATATACCGCGGCGGTATGCTCGGCATAGCGGGTAATGGCCGTTTCCAGGCGCTGGCGCGCTTCCAGGCTGAAGCAGCGCACGGTACCGTCAAGAACGGCGTTTTCGGCAATGACGTTAAAGCGCGTGCCGACATACATTTTGCCGATGGTGACTACCGCGGACTCCAGCGGGGAGGTTTCTCGCGCCACAATAGCCTGCAGATTCATCACGAAAGCGGAAGCGACCACCGCCGCATCGACGCAGGCCTCCGGCATCGAACCGTGGCCGCCGCGGCCGCGGAAGGTCACTTTCAGCAAATCGGCTGAGGCAAAGGAGGAACCGACGTTGCAGGAGATTTTGCCGGATGACGTGCCGGACCAGATATGCATCCCGAAAACGTTATCCACGTTATCGATAGCCCCCTGCTGAATCATCGCCTTCGCCCCCTCGGCAATCTCTTCCGCAGGCTGAAAGATCAGCCGGACGTTGCCCGCCAGCTGCTCGCGGACGTCATATAACGCACGGGCGGCGGTCAGCAGCATGGCGGTATGGGCGTCATGGCCGCAGGCGTGCATTTTCCCGGGAGTTTGTGATTTATAGTCGAGCGGGTCGTTCAGCTCCACCACCGGTAACGCATCCATATCGGCGCGCAGAGCCACGGTTTTACCCGGCTGGCCGCCGGCGATGTCGGCGATGATTCCGGTGGGATGCGTCCGGCGGTAAGGGATACCGATGGCCTCCAGTCCGGCGGCGACGCGATCCGTGGTGCGCTTCTCCTCCCAGGGAAGTTCCGGATGGGCGTGCAGGTCGCGACGAAAAGCGATCATCGCCTGTTCTTCTCTGGCGATAATCGCGGTGATGTCAGGGTTAATCATCAATGGCTCCATCATTTGCTAAAAATTCAACGCGCTCAGCCGACAGCGGGGGTCAGATAGCCGACCAGAATTCCGGCTAACACCACCGAAACCATGGTGACGGAGACGAATCCGCCGACCAGCATCGGGCCCAGCATATGGTGGGTCAGCATCTGGCGCTCTTTTTCATCGTGGGTGAGGGCGTTGATGGCCTCGTTGGTAATAATATAGTCGGCGGGGAAACCGTACAGCGCGGTCAATGAGATGGCGAAAGCCATCGGGCCGCTGACGCCAAGCAGTTTCCCGACCAGCCAGGAGACAACAAACATCCCGATCGCCGCCGTGGCGATTAACACCACCATCGGGAAAAGCAGGCGCAGCAGCATCTCCGGCGTGGCTTTGTTTAAGGTATCAAAGATAAATAGCATCAATGCCATAATGGCGAAGCCAAAGCCGTTCGCCTTATGCAGCATATGCTTTTCAAGAAAGCCTAACGAGGTAAACACCACGCCAAAAAACAGGCACAGCACGAAGGGGCTGATATTCACGATCGGCTTCGCGAGGTCGGCGACAAGCCAGGCCAGACAGCCGACCAGCGCCAGCCGCAGGAATTTAAAGTAGTTGCTGTTGTAGCTAACGGGGATTTTACTGAACAGGCGCGGCATTTTCTCCTCGCCAACGGTGAGCATCGCGTGCTCATCGGCGATGTTATCGGGTCGGTGCTCGCCGCTGCGGTAGCGGGCAAGCAGCGTTTTACCTTCACGCTGCAGCATGATGGCGGTGAGCGGATATCCGGCAAACCCCTGCATTACGTAAATCAAAATGGCAAAAACCGACAGGTCGACCAGGCCGGCGCTGCTCGCGCCCTGCGACATAATCAGCGATGAGACGATACCGCCGACCAGCGGAGGAATGGTGACCAGCGCGGTGTTGCGGTCGAACAGCGCCAGGCTCACCGCAAAGACCGCCGCCGCGATCCCGGCAATGCCGGCGAGGGAGATGACTACGGTCTTCCACTGCTGCGCCAGCTCTTTTAGCGACAGCAGGGTGCCCATATTGGTGATTAACAGATACATCAGCATTATGGCAACCGGCGTGCCGATTCCGGCCCGGCTGATAATATCTGCCGGGAAAAATGTCCAGTACCCGATTAAAAACAGGACCGCACAGACAAATACGGAGGGAATCCAGGCTTTTGTGCGGGTTGAAACAACGTCGCCGATATAAAGAATTAAAATAATAATCGACAGTGCGACCATCTGAGACATAAATAACTTCCATATTATTAATCCCATATATATTTATATGAGATGGGTTGATGTTGTGCTATCTGGTAAACGCTGGAACGTACAGTCAATATCATCGCCGGCGTAATAATTTATATTTTAAAGGCAATGATATCCCGAACAATAAATAGAAAACGCGAGCCTTGTCAATTTATATGGGCGGAGAGAATGGGATTTCAGAATAAAAAGTATCGATAGCTGAGGATATTAAAAGTTGATATAAGAAAAATCGTAGCGTGGTATATCCGTTAAATTAATCCACTCCTGCTATCCGTGGTCCCTACCAATATTGCTTGCTAGCGCGCTATTGGTAATTCTGCCGTTAACGCATAATAATGTGTTCACTGAATTTATCTGGCCTGCGGGCCGAGGGGTTAGAAGGATGAAACCATTTCGTTTGGCGGCGCTATCTCTGGCGCTACTTACCGCGCTATCGTTGACCGCCTGTGACGACAGCGGCAAACCGCAGGCGGTCGCGTCGGCGCCATCCGCGGCGGCAGATAGCGCTCCCGCGAAGCCGGACAGCGCCCAGCTGGCGGCGCTGGCTGAAAAAAGCAAAGGCAAAGCGTTAACGCTGCTGGATGCTTCTGAAGTTCAGCTCGACGGCGCGGCGACGCTGGTGCTGACCTTCTCTATTCCTCTGCAGCCGGATCAGGATTTCTCCCGCAGCGTGCATCTGGTCGACAAAAAAAGCGGCAAAGTCGATGGGGCATGGGAGCTGGCGCCCAACCTTAAAGAGCTGCGTCTACGCCATCTTGAGCCAAAACGCGAGCTGATCGTTTCGCTCGACCCCACCCTGACCGCGCTGAATAAAGCGACCTTAGACAGCAGCGTTGAAAAAACCATTACCACCCGCGACATCGCCCCGAGCATCGGCTTTGCCAGCCGCGGCTCGCTGCTGCCGGGGAAAGTGGTGGCCGGACTGCCGGTGATGGCGCTGAATGTCGATAACATCGACGTCAATTTTTTCCGCATCAAACCTGAATCGCTCTCCGCCTTCGTCAGCCAATGGGAATACCGCAATTCCCTGAGCAACTGGGAGTCGGACGAGCTGCTGAAGATGGCCGATCTGGTCTACACCGGCCGTTTTGACCTTAACCCGGCGCGCAATACGCGCGAAAAACTGCTGCTGCCGCTGGCGGATATCAAGCCGTTGCAGGAGCCGGGCGTCTATATCGCGGTGATGAACCAGGCGGGCCGCTACAGCTATAGCAACGCCGCGACGCTGTTCACCCTCAGCGATATCGGCGTATCCGCGCACCGCTACCACAACCGGCTGGATGTCTTTACCCAGAGCCTGGAAAACGGCGCGGCGCAGTCCGGTATCGATGTGCAGCTGCTGAACGCCAAAGGGCAAACCCTGGCGCAGGCGAAGAGCGACGCTCAGGGGCACGTGACGCTGCAAACGGACAAAGAAGCGGCGCTGCTGCTGGCGCGTAAGGACGGGCAAACCACTCTGCTGGATCTCAAACTTCCGGCGCTGGACCTGGCTGAATTTTCCATCGCCGGTGCGCCGGGCTTCAGCAAGCAGCTATTTATGTTTGGCCCACGGGATCTCTATCGTCCGGGCGAAACGGTTATTCTCAACGCGCTACTGCGCGATAGCGACGGTAAACCGCTCCCCGAGCAGCCGGTGAAGCTGGAAGTCGTGCAGCCGGATGGCCAGGTTATTCGTTCGACGGTCAGCAAACCGGTTAACGGCCTGTATCAGTTGACTTATCCGCTCGATAGCGGCGCGGCGACCGGGATGTGGCACATTCGCGCCAGCACCGGCGACAACCAGCCGCGCGAGTGGGATTTTCACGTTGAAGATTTTATGCCTGAGCGCATGGCGCTGAATCTCACGCCGCAAAATGCCCCGGTTTCGCCGGCTGCGGATGTCAGCTTTGCCGTGAGCGGGGCGTATCTGTACGGCGCGCCGGCCAGCGGCAACCCGCTGCAGGGTAAACTGTTCCTGCGTCCGCTGCGCGATGCGGTGCCTGCGCTGCCGGGCTTCCAGTTTGGCGACATTGCCGAAGAGAACCTTTCCCGCAGCCTGGATGAAGTACAGACCACCCTGGACGATCGCGGACATGCGGAAGTCACCGCCGCCAGCCAGTGGCAGGAGAGCCGCTCGCCGCTGCAGGTGATCCTGCAGGCCAGCCTGCTGGAGTCCGGTGGCAGACCGGTCACGCGCATCGTCAGGCAGCCGATCTGGCCGGCCGAAACGCTGCCGGGTATCCGACCGGAATTTGCCCTGAAAGAGGTTTACGACTATCGCACCGACAGCACTATCAAGCAGCCGGTGGTGGATGAAAACGGCACCGCCGCGTTTGAGATTGTGTATGCCGACGCCAAAGGTGAGAAGAAAGCGGTCTCCGGGCTGCAGGTTCGGTTGATTCGCGAACGCCGCGACTACTACTGGAACTGGTCCGAGAGCGAAGGCTGGCAGTCGCAGTTCGATCAAAAAGATCTTCAGGAAGGCGAGGAGTCGCTGGATATTTCAGCCGGACAAACGGCGAAAGTGAGCTTCCCGGTCGAGTGGGGTTCTTATCGCCTGGAAGTTAAAGGGCCGGATGATGCGGTCAGCAGCGTGCGCTTCTGGGCCGGATACAGCTGGCAGGATAACAGCGATGGCCAGGGGGCGGCGCGTCCGGACCGCGTCACCATGAAGCTGGACAAACCGGCCTATAAACCGGGCGATACGATCAAGCTGCATATCGCCGCTCCGGCAGCCGGTAAAGGCTACGCGCTGGTGGAATCAAGCGAAGGGCCGCTGTGGTGGCAGGATATTGACGTCCCGGCGGAAGGGATGGAGCTATCGATCCCGGTGGATAAAGCGTGGAATCGTCACGACCTCTATCTCAGCACCCTGGTGATTCGTCCGGGGGATAAATCCCAGTCCGCGACGCCAAAACGGGCGGTGGGTCTGCTGCATCTGCCGCTTGGCGATGAAAATCGCCGTCTGAACCTGACGCTGGAAGCGCCGGATAAAATGCGCCCCAACCAGCCGCTGAAGGTCAACGTTAAGGCCAGCGTCAAAGAAGGCGAGACGCCGAAACAGGTTAACGTGCTGCTCTCCGCCGTCGATAGCGGCGTACTTAATATCACCGACTATGCAACGCCGGATCCGTGGAACGCTTTCTTTGGCCAGAAACGCTACGGCGCCGATATTTACGATATCTATGGTCAGGTGATCGAAGGGCAGGGGAGACTCGCCAGCCTGCGCTTCGGCGGCGACGGTGATGAACTCAAACGCGGCGGCAAACCGCCGGTTAATCACGTGACGATTATCGCTCAGCAGGCGCAGCCGGTGGTGCTGGATGAGAAAGGCGAAGGGACGGTGACTTTGCCGATTGGCGACTTTAACGGCGAACTGCGGGTTATGGCCCAGGCGTGGACCGCAGAGGATTTTGGCAGCAGCGAAGGAAAAACGATCGTGGCGGCGCCGGTTATTGCCGAGCTGAATATGCCGCGCTTCCTCGCCAGCGGAGATACCACTCGCCTGGCGCTGGATCTCAGCAATCTGACCGATAAGCCGCAGACCCTCAACGTTGCGCTGGCCGCCAGCGGTCTGCTGCAGCTTGAAGGGGGAGAAATACCGCCGGTGCATCTGGCTCCCGGCGCGCGCAGCACGCTGTTTGTGCCGGTTCGCGCGCAGCAAGGCTTTGGCGATGGTCAGGTGAATGCCACCATCAGCGGCCTGAACCTGCCGGGTGAAACCTTCGCGCCGATGCAGAAGCAGTGGCAGCTGGGCGTGCGTCCGGCTTTCCCGGCGCAAACCGTGAATTCCGGCGCTGTCCTCCAGCCGGGTGAAAGCTGGCAGGCTCCGGCGGCGCAAAGCGAGGGCTTCTCGCCCGCGACGTTGCAGGGGCAGCTGGTGTTCAGCGGTAAGCCGCCGCTGAACCTGGCGCGCTATATACGCGACCTGAAAGCCTATCCTTACGGCTGCCTGGAGCAGACCACCAGCGGGCTGTTCCCGTCGCTCTATACCAACGCCGCCCAGCTTAAAGCCCTGGGGATCGGCGGCGATAGCGATGAAAAGCGACGCGCGGCGGTGGATATCGGCATTTCTCGTCTGCTGCAGATGCAGCGCGATGATGGCGGTTTCGCCCTGTGGGATAAAGAAGGGCCGGAGGAGTACTGGTTGAGCGCCTACGCGATGGACTTCCTCGTCCGGGCGGGCGAGCAGGGCTACAGCGTACCAACGAACGCCGTCAATAACGGCAACCAGCGCCTGCTGCGTTATTTACAGGAGCCGGGGCTGATGACCGTCCGCTATAGCGATGATGCCCAGGCCAGCCGCTTTGCCGCTCAGGCCTACGCCGCGCTGGTACTGGCCCGGCAGCAGAAAGCGCCGCTCGGCGCGCTGCGCGAAATCTGGAGCCGTCACGACCAGGCGCGTTCCGGTCTGCCGCTGCTGCAGCTGGGCGTGGCCCTGAAATTGATGGGCGATGCGCCGCGCGGCGGCGAAGCCCTGAAGCTGGCGCTGACGACGCCGCGGCAGGACGCGAATCGCTGGCTCGGCGATTACGGCAGCGAGCTGCGCGACGATGCGCTGAAGCTGGCGCTGCTGGAGGAGAACAAACTGCTGCCGGAAGCGCAAAATACGCTGCTCAGCCATCTGGCGGACGAAGCCTACGGCCAGCGCTGGCTCTCGACGCAGGAGAGTAACGCCCTGTTCCTGGCCGGGCGTACGCTGCAGGATCTCCCCGGCAGCTGGCAGGCGCAAACCTCCGTGCAGGCCGAACCGCTCTCCGGCGAGAAAGCGCAAACCCGCAACCTGACCGGCGACCAGCTGGCGGCCTTGCAGGTGACCAATACCGGCCAGCAGCCGCTGTGGCTCCGTCTCGACA
The DNA here is from genome assembly GCF_001753185.1 of Klebsiella sp. LTGPAF-6F. Lineage (NCBI taxonomy): Bacteria > Pseudomonadati > Pseudomonadota > Gammaproteobacteria > Enterobacterales > Enterobacteriaceae > Klebsiella > Klebsiella sp. LTGPAF-6F. The sequence continues at coordinate 4,631,360 of NZ_CP017450.1, read as the reverse complement.
GCAGCGGATATCCGCAGAACGCGCCGCAGCCGGGGGGCAACGTACTCGGCATTGAACGGCAAATTTTCGATACCCAGGGCCAGCAGAAATCGCTCTCTTCGCTGCGCAGCGGCGAACTGGTGCTGGTGAAGCTGGAAGTGACGGCTAAGCGTAACGTCCCGGACGCGCTGGTGGTGGATTTACTCCCGGCGGGGCTGGAGCTGGAAAACCAGAATCTGGCCAACAGCAGCGCCAGCCTGCAGGAGAACGGCGAGGTGGTGCAGAATCTGCTTAACCAGATGCAGCAGGCCGATATTCAGCACATTGAGTTTCGCGACGATCGCTTCGTCGCCGCGGTGGCTATCAATGAAGGCCAGCCGGTGACGCTGGTTTATCTGGCGCGCGCGGTGACGCCGGGCACCTATCAGGTACCGCAGCCGCAGGTCGAGTCAATGTACGTGCCGCAGTGGCGGGCAACCGGCGCGGCCAGCGGACCGCTCACCGTTGCACCCTAAATGCGGGCACTGAAGCGCATTAAACGCCGCTGGCGCTGGCTGGCGGCGTTTATTTTTTTGCTGTGGCTGCTGCTGCTGGCCGCCGATCGCCTGTGGCCGCTGCCGCTGCGCGAGGTGACGCCTGCCCGAGTGGTGGTGGCGGAAGACGGGACGCCGCTGTGGCGTTTCGCCGACGTGCAGGGCGTTTGGCGCTATCCGGTGACCCTGGCTGACGTTTCGCCGCGCTATTTACAGGCGCTGATCCAGTATGAAGATCGCTGGTTCTGGGATCACCCCGGCGTTAATCCGTTCTCGATCGTTCGCGCTGCCTGGCAGGATCTCACTTCCGGGCGGGTGATCTCTGGGGGCAGCACCCTGACCATGCAGGTGGCGCGCCTGCTCGATCCGCATCCCCGAACCTTTGGCGGCAAGCTGCGTCAGCTATGGCGCGCGCTGCAGCTGGAGTGGCATCTGTCAAAAAGCGAGATCCTCACGCTCTACCTCAACCGGGCGCCGTTCGGCGGTACGCTGCAGGGGATCGGCGCAGCCAGCTGGGCCTATCTCGGTAAACCGCCCGCGCAGCTCAGCTATGGCGAAGCGGCGCTGCTGGCGGTACTGCCGCAGGCGCCGAGCAGGCTGCGTCCGGATCGCTGGCCGGAGCGAGCGCAGGCGGCGCGCGATAAGGTGCTGCTGCGGATGGAAAATCAGGGCGTGTGGCCGGCGCAGCCGGTACGAGAAGCTATCGAAGAGCCCGTCTGGCTCTTTCCGCGGCAGATGCCGCAGCTGGCGCCGCTTTTTGCCCGCCGCGCGCTGGCGAGCAGCCGCGCAGAGAAGGTGGTAACGACGCTGGATGCCGGACTGCAGCGGCAGCTGGAAGACCTGGCGCTGAACTGGAAATCGCGTCTGCCGCCGCGCAGCTCTTTAGCGATGATCGTGGTCGACCATACCAATATGAAGGTGCGCGGTTGGGTAGGGTCGGTGGATATCAACGATGATAGCCGCTTTGGTCATATTGATATGGTCTCGGCGATCCGCTCCCCGGGCTCGGTTCTGAAGCCGTTTGTTTATGGTATGGCGCTGGATGAGGGGCTGATCCATCCGGCTTCGTTGTTACAGGATGTGCCGCGACGGTTTAGCGACTACCGGCCGGGGAATTTTGACAGCGGTTTTCACGGGCCGGTGAGCGCCAGCGACGCGCTGGTTCGCTCGCTGAACCTTCCGGCAGTGCAGGTGCTGGAGGCCTACGGGCCGAAGCGTTTTGCCGCCAGGCTACGCAATGCCGGATTGCCGCTGATGCTGCCCGCCGGCGCGGAGCCGAATCTGTCGCTGATCCTCGGCGGAGGCGGCGCGCGTCTGGCGGATATCGTGGCGGCGTACAGCGCGTTCGCCCGCCATGGTAAGGCGGGACAATTGCGCATCACGCCAGACTCACCGCTGGTTGAGAGGCCGCTGCTGTCGCCGGGCGCCGCGTGGATCGTGCGGCGCATACTGGCCGGCGAAGCGCAGCCGGTGCCCGATGCGTCGCTGGTGCAGGTGGTGCCGCTGGCGTGGAAAACCGGAACCAGCTACGGCTACCGCGATGCCTGGGCGATCGGCGTGAACGCCCGCTATCTGATAGGTATCTGGACCGGGCGACCCGACGGCACGCCGGTCGTCGGGCAGTTTGGCTTCGCCAGCGCGGTGCCGCTGCTGAACCAGGTGAATAATATGCTGCTGGCGCGCCCGGCGATGAGCCGCGGCGGATTGCCGACAGACCCTCGCCCGTCGTCGGTCAGCGCCGGGACGGTTTGCTGGCCCGGCGGGCAGAATTTACCCGCGGGCGACGCGAACTGCCGCCGACGGCTGGCCACCTGGCTGCTCGATGAGAGCCAGCCGCCGACCCTGCTGCTGCCCGGCCAGGAAGGTATCCGCGGGATTCGCTTCCCGGTGTGGCTGAATGAGAAAGGGCTGCGGGTGGCGGCAGATTGCCCCGGCGCGGTAGAGAAAAGCCTCGACGTCTGGCCCCTGCCGCTTGAACCCTGGCTACCCGCAGGCGAACGGCGTCGCGTCAGGCTGCCTGCGGTTTCGGCGGCGTGTCCGCCGGTGCAAACCGCGGATGCCGCTCCGCTGGTGCTCTCCGGTCTTCGTGAAGGCGCGGTGGTTAAACGGCTGCCCGGCGAGCAAAAGGTGATGCTGCCGCTGCAAACGACCGGCGGGGAGGGGCGCCGCTGGTGGTTTCTTAACGGTGAGCCTCTGCCGGCGGAAGGCGCCAGCGCGACCCTTAACATCGATCGCCCTGACCGTTATCAGCTGGTGGTGATGGACGAGGCGGGGCAAATTGTTGCCGCGAACTTCACCGTGCAATAAACGTAACGTGCCTTAATTGGCGGGATTTGTTGTTTAAGGTCGCTTTTTTTTAAAAAAATGTTACCTAAACACATAGGCAATCGCCTTAGATGATGATTATAATTCGCGCCGTATTTATCGGTCTCATCTGCTCATCTGCAAAACAGAACAACATATATAAAGAGGTTATCATGGCTATTGAACGTACTTTTTCCATCATCAAACCAAACGCGGTGGCAAAAAACGTTATTGGCGGCATCTTTTCTCGCTTTGAAGCTGCAGGGTTCAAAATTGTTGGCACCAAAATGCTTCATCTGACCGTTGAGCAGGCTCGCGGCTTCTATGCTGAGCACGAAGGTCGCCCGTTCTTTGACGGTCTGGTTGAATTCATGACTTCCGGCCCGATCGTGGTTTCCGTGCTGGAAGGCGAAAATGCGGTTCAGCGTCATCGTGACCTGCTGGGCGCAACCAACCCGGCGAACGCGCTGGCGGGTACCCTGCGCGCAGACTACGCTGACAGCTTCACCGAGAACGGCACCCACGGTTCCGATTCCGTTGAATCCGCTGCGCGCGAGATCGCGTTTTTCTTTGCTGAAGGCGAGGTTTGCCCGCGCACCCGCTAATCTCCCGCGTCTTTCACGCCACCGCTTTGTTGGCTTCATTCGCGCACCCCGGTCACATAGTTATCTATGCTCCCGGGATTTGCGAATTCGCCGCCTCGCCGTGACGTAAAATACTTTGGAGATACCCATCCTCGTCGTCTTTTCGACTATCGCTGTGTTGGCTGCGCGCGTTCACCCCGGTCGCTTATCTATGCTCCCGGGGCTTCACTTGCTTACCGCCTTGCGACAATCGAAAATCCTTAGAGGATCTGCCAGGCAGTTACAGATTTTTTCATCATTGCTGCGTGCAAACGTGGTATTGATGGACCAGAATTTGTAGAATACAGCGCTCCGGATGAGCAGTCGCTCCCGGGGCGTTTCTTTTTTCAACCCTCCAGGGGCCATAACGTGTAATAACGAGGCCGGAATCAATTATGTCTGAACAAATAGTCACACCTGATAGCGCCGCTCTGACGGTGCCGAACAAAGATGCCAAAATCAACCTGCTGGATTTGAATCGTCAGCAGCTGCGCGAGTTTTTCAAAAACATGGGCGAAAAGCCTTTCCGCGCCGATCAGGTGATGAAATGGATGTATCACTACTGCTGCGATAACTTTGACGAGATGACCGATATCAACAAAGTTCTGCGCGGCAAATTAAAGGAAGTCGCGGAGATTCGCGCCCCGGAAGTCGTTGAAGAGCAGCGCTCCAGCGACGGTACCATTAAGTGGGCGATTGCCGTTGGCGATCAGCGCGTCGAAACCGTGTATATCCCGGAAGACGATCGCGCCACCCTGTGCGTTTCTTCCCAGGTGGGCTGCGCGCTGGAGTGTAAATTCTGCTCTACGGCCCAGCAGGGCTTTAACCGCAACCTGCGGGTTTCGGAAATTATCGGCCAGGTCTGGCGCGCGGCGAAAATCGTCGGCGCGGTGAAGACCACCGGCGTACGTCCGATTACCAACGTGGTGATGATGGGGATGGGCGAGCCGCTGCTGAACCTGACTAACGTGGTGCCGGCCATGGAGATCATGCTCGATGACTTCGGTTTTGGTCTCTCTAAACGTCGCGTCACGCTCTCCACTTCCGGCGTGGTGCCGGCGCTCGATAAGCTTGGCGATATGATTGACGTCGCGCTGGCCATCTCTCTGCACGCGCCGAACGATACCATTCGTGATGAAATCGTGCCGATCAACAAGAAATACAATATTGAGACCTTCCTGAACTCGGTGCGTGGCTATATTTCGAAGTCCAACGCCAACCAGGGACGCGTCACTATCGAATACGTCATGCTGGATCACGTCAACGACGGCACCGAGCATGCGCACGAGCTGGCCGCGCTGCTGAAAGATACGCCGTGCAAGATCAACCTGATCCCATGGAACCCCTTCCCGGGCGCGCCGTATGGCCGTAGCTCCAACAGCCGTATCGACCGTTTCTCCAAGGTGTTAATGGAGTATGGTTTCACCACGATCGTGCGTAAAACCCGCGGCGACGATATTGATGCCGCCTGCGGTCAGCTGGCCGGCGACGTTATCGACCGTACCAAGCGTACGCTGCGTAAACGTATGCAGGGCGAAGCCATCGACGTGAAGGCGGTCTGATAATCAATGATGCAGCGCACAGCCCTGGCGGTGCGCTGCATATTTATGTGGAATCGCCGGGCGAAATACGCTGTTGTGGTTAATAATTACGGTGCGTTTTTGTCGACTTTGAGGCAGTATGTAGCGGTACAACAACCGCTTAGCATTCAATATTGATAAGTCTCTGTGATACCAGGTCATACGGACTTATACTGTTTGTCTGACGTTGAGCAGATGTCTCGCGGCGCGGGGTCACCGGCGCTGAATTTTAAATTTCACGTACCAGTAGTTGTAGCGAATGAATACTGAAGCCACTCAAGACCATCAAGAAGCAAACACCACGGGCGCGCGTCTGCGTAATGCCCGCGAACAACTCGGGCTCAGCCAGCAGGCGGTGGCTGAACGCTTATGCCTGAAGGTTTCCACGGTTCGTGATATTGAAGACGATAAGGCACCCGCCGATCTTGCTTCAACCTTCCTGCGCGGCTATATCCGCTCTTATGCCCGCCTTGTGCACATTCCTGAAGAAGAGCTGCTGCCGATGATGGCCAAGCAGGCTCCGATCCGGGCGGCGAAAGTTGCCCCCATGCAGAGCTTCTCGCTGGGTAAACGCCGTAAAAAGCGCGACGGCTGGCTAATGAGCTTTACCTGGCTGGTGCTGTTCGTGGTGATTGGCCTCAGCGGCGCCTGGTGGTGGCAGGACCACAAAGCGCAGCAGGACGAGATCTCCACGATGGCCGATCAATCCTCCGCCGAACTGAATGCGGGCGATAGCAACAGCCAAAGCATCCCTCTGGATAATCAATCGGCGAATTCTGCACCGGATACCGCCGCCAACAGCGCGCCTGTAGAAACGTCTCCGGCGCCAGCGGCGTCGACTCCGGCCCCGGCTCCGGCTCCGGCCGAGAATAACGCCGTTGTCGCGCCTTCTCAGGCCAACGTCGATACGGCGGCAGCGCCGGCAACTTCGCCGTTACCGACCGACCAGGCAAACGTGACCACTGCGGCGGCCTCCGCCCAGGATCTGGTGCTGAATTTTACCGCCGACTGCTGGCTGGAAGTGAGCGATGCGACCGGTAAAAAGCTGTTCAGCGGTTTACAGCGTAAAGGCGGTAACCTCAATCTGAGCGGCCAGGCGCCTTATAAGCTGAAAATCGGTGCCCCGGCGGCGGTACAGATACAGTATCTGGGTAAACCAGTCGATTTGAGTCGTTTTATCAGAACTAACCAGGTTGCACGTCTGACCCTCAATGCCGAACAATCACCGGCGCAGTAACAGACGGGTAACGCGGGAGATTTTTCATGCATAACCAGGCTCCGATTCAACGTAGAAAATCAAAGCGAATTTACGTTGGGAATGTGCCGATTGGCGATGGCGCTCCCATCGCCGTACAGTCGATGACAAACACGCGCACCACCGATGTGGCGGCGACGGTAAATCAAATTAAAGCCCTTGAGCGCGTTGGCGCGGATATCGTGCGCGTTTCGGTGCCGACGATGGACGCGGCGGAAGCGTTCAAGCTTATCAAACAGCAGGTTAGCGTACCGCTGGTTGCCGATATCCACTTCGATTACCGCATTGCCCTGAAGGTTGCGGAATACGGCGTTGATTGCCTGCGCATTAACCCGGGCAATATCGGTAACGAAGAGCGTATCCGCATGGTGGTGGACTGCGCTCGCGATAAAAATATCCCTATCCGCATCGGGGTGAACGCCGGCTCTCTGGAAAAAGATCTCCAGGAAAAATACGGTGAACCCACCCCGCAGGCGCTGCTGGAATCGGCAATGCGCCATGTCGATCACCTCGATCGTCTCAACTTCGATCAGTTTAAAGTCAGCGTGAAAGCTTCCGATGTGTTCCTGGCGGTTGAATCCTACCGCCTGCTGGCGAAACAGATCGATCAGCCTCTGCACCTCGGGATCACCGAAGCGGGCGGGGCGCGCAGCGGCGCGGTGAAGTCCGCGATCGGCCTCGGCCTGCTGCTGTCTGAAGGGATCGGCGATACGCTGCGCGTCTCCCTGGCGGCGGATCCGGTTGAAGAGATCAAAGTGGGCTTCGATATTCTCAAGTCGCTGCGCATTCGCTCTCGCGGAATCAACTTCATTGCCTGCCCGACATGTTCACGTCAGGAGTTTGACGTTATCGGTACCGTTAACGCGCTGGAGCAGCGCCTGGAAGATATCATTACGCCGATGGATATTTCGATCATTGGCTGCGTGGTAAACGGTCCCGGCGAGGCGCTGGTTTCCACCCTCGGCGTGACCGGCGGCAACAAGAAAAGCGGCCTGTACGAAGACGGCGTACGTAAAGACCGACTGGATAACGACGATATGATCGATCAGCTGGAAGCGCGTATTCGCGCTAAAGCATCGATGCTTGATGAGGCGCGTCGCATCGATATTCAGCAGGTTGAAGCGAAATAACGTGTTGGGAAGCGATACGCTTCCCGTGTATGATTGAACCTGCGGGCGCGAGGCGCCGGGGTTCATTTTTGTATATATAAAGAGAATAAACGTGGCAAAGAACATTCAAGCCATCCGTGGCATGAACGATTATCTGCCGGGCGAAACCGCTCTCTGGCAGCGCATTGAAGGCTCACTGAAGCAGGTGCTTGGTAGCTACGGTTACAGCGAAATCCGTTTGCCGATTGTAGAGCAGACCCCGTTATTCAAACGCGCTATCGGCGAAGTGACCGACGTGGTTGAAAAAGAGATGTACACCTTTGAGGACCGTAACGGCGATAGCCTGACTCTGCGTCCGGAAGGTACCGCTGGCTGCGTACGCGCCGGCATCGAACATGGTCTCCTGTACAATCAAGAACAGCGCCTGTGGTATATCGGGCCGATGTTCCGCCACGAACGTCCGCAAAAAGGGCGCTATCGCCAGTTCCACCAGATTGGCGCGGAAGCGTTCGGTCTGCAGGGGCCGGATATTGATGCCGAGCTGATTATGCTGACCGCCCGCTGGTGGCGCGAGCTGGGCATCTCCAGCCACGTTGCGCTGGAGCTGAACTCTATCGGTTCGCTGGAGGCTCGCGCTAACTATCGCGACGCGCTGGTGGCCTATCTTGAGCAGTATAAAGATAAGCTGGACGAAGACTGCAAACGCCGCATGTACACTAACCCGCTGCGCGTGCTGGATTCTAAAAACCCGGACGTCCAGGCGCTGCTGAACGACGCCCCGACGCTGGGTGACTATCTTGATGAAGAGTCCAGAGCGCATTTTGCGGGACTTTGCGCGCTGCTGGATGATGCCGGTATCCGCTATACCGTGAATCAGCGTCTGGTGCGCGGTCTCGACTATTACAACCGCACCGTGTTTGAGTGGGTCACCACCAGCCTCGGTTCCCAGGGCACCGTCTGCGCCGGCGGCCGTTACGATGGTCTGGTTGAGCAGCTTGGCGGTCGCGCAACCCCTGGCGTCGGCTTTGCGATGGGGCTGGAACGTCTTGTTTTACTGGTTCAGGCAGTGAATCCGGAATTTAAAGCCGATCCTGTTGTCGATATATACCTGGTAGCCTCCGGAACTGACACCCAGTCCGCAGCAATGCGTCTGGCTGAACAGGTACGCGATGCGTTACCCGGCGTTAAGCTGATGACCAACCACGGCGGCGGCAACTTTAAGAAGCAGTTTGCGCGCGCTGATAAATGGGGCGCTCGCGTTGCGCTGGTGCTGGGCGAATCAGAAATCGCTGACGGAAACGTGGTAGTGAAAGATTTACGCTCAGGAGAGCAAACTACCGTAACGCAGGATAGCGTTGCCGCGCATTTGCGCACACTTCTGGGTTAATCTCCCGGGAATCATTAGTCAGGAGAAGGACTGCGTGGAACTTTACAATAACGAAAACGATCAGGTCGACGCGCTGAAGCGTTTCTTTGCTGAAAATGGCAAGGCGCTGGCCGTTGGGGTGATTTTGGGCGTTGGCGCGCTGGTTGGCTGGCGCTACTGGACCTCCCATCAGTTGGATACCGCCAGAGGCTCGTCCCTGGCTTATGAAAATGCGATTTCCGCCCTCAAATCGGATAAACCAGAAGCGCTGAACGCTGCGCAGAAATTTGCCGCCGACAGCAAAAACACCTATGGTGCGTTTGCTTCTCTTGAGCTGGCGCAGCAGTTTGTCGATAAAAACGACCTGCAGAACGCTGAAAAGCAGCTTCAGCAGGGGCTTACGGCCGCTTCTGATGATAACCTGAAATCGGTTATCAATATGCGTCTTGCTCGCGTCCAGCTGCAGCTTAAGCAGCCTGATGCCGCGCTGAAAACCCTGGATGCCGTGAAAGGCGAAGGCTGGACCGCGATTGTCGCTGACCTGCGCGGCGAGATCCTGCTGAGCAAAGGCGATAAGCAAGGGGCGAAAGCAGCATGGGAAGCGGGTGCGAAAAGCGATGCCTCACCGGCGCTCAGCGAAATGATGCGTATGAAAATAAATAATTTGTCCATCTGAGAGGGACTCGATGCAATTGCGTAAATTACTTCTGCCAGGGCTGCTTTCCGTTACCTTATTGAGCGGCTGTTCGCTGTTTAACAGCGAAGAAGATGTGGTGAAAATGTCGCCACTGCCGACGGTGGAAAACCAGTTTACGCCGTCCACCTCCTGGAGCACCTCCGTTGGCGGCGGTATTGGCGAATTCTACTCTAATCTGCACCCGGCTTTTGCTGATGGCGTCGTGTATGCCGCAGATCGTAAAGGTACCGTTAAAGCCCTTAATTCAGGCGACGGCAAAGAGGTGTGGTCGGTTAATCTGGCAGAGAAAGACGGCTGGTTCTCCCGCGCGCCTGCGCTGCTCTCCGGCGGCGTGACCGTCTCCGGCGGCCACGTTTATATCGGTAGCGAAAAAGCGAAAGTTTATGCGCTGAACACCAGCGACGGCACCGTCGCGTGGGAAGCGAGCGTGGCGGGTGAAGCGATTTCTCGTCCGGTCGTCAGCGACGGCATGGTGCTGATTCATACCACTAACGGTCAGCTTCAGGCGCTGAACGAAGCCGATGGCGCGGTGAAATGGACCGTTAACCTTGATATGCCAGCGCTCTCCCTGCGCGGCGAATCCGCTCCGGCTACCGCCTACGGCGCAGCTATTGTGGGCGGCGACAACGGTCGCGTCAGCGCGGTGCTGATGCAGCAGGGCCAGATGATTTGGCAGCAGCGTATCTCTACCGCGACCGGTCCGACTGAAATCGACCGTCTTAACGACGTCGACACAACGCCGGTTATCGTGAACGGCGTGATTTACGCGCTGGCCTACAACGGCAACCTGACGGCGCTGGATCTGCGCAGCGGCCAGATTATGTGGAAACGCGAACTGGGTTCAGTGAACGATTTCATTGTCGACGGCAACCGTATTTACCTGGTTGACCAGAATGACCGTCTGCTGGCGCTCACCACCGACGGCGGCGTGACGCTGTGGACGCAAAGCGATCTGCTGCACCGTCTGCTGACGGCGCCTGTGCTGTATAATGGCAATCTGGTTGTTGGCGATAGCGAAGGCTATATGCACTGGGTCAACCCTGAAGATGGTCACTTTGTGGCTCAGCAGAAGGTGGACAGCTCAGGCTTCCTGACCGATCCGGTTGTTGCTGACGGCAAACTGCTGATTCAGGCGAAAGACGGCACGCTGTACGCGATTACGCGTTAACAACAGCGGTAGTCTATTTTTGAGAAACGGCCCCTGGCAGACAGGGGCCGTTTTGGCTTTTTTAAAAACGCCGTGAAAACGGGCGTTGTATCGATTTTTGTATGAGGCATTTAACATGATACCTGTGGTCGCGCTTGTCGGGCGCCCTAACGTTGGAAAATCCACGCTCTTTAACCGCTTAACGCGCACTCGCGATGCGTTGGTCGCGGATTTCCCCGGGCTGACTCGTGACCGTAAGTACGGTCGTGCTGAAGTGGAAGGCCGCGAATTTATCTGTATCGATACCGGCGGGATCGACGGTACCGAAGATGGCGTAGAAACGCGAATGGCGGAACAGTCGCTGCTGGCGATTGAAGAAGCGGACGTGGTGCTGTTTATGGTCGATGCGCGTGCGGGCCTGATGCCGGCGGATTCGGCAATTGCGAAACATCTGCGCTCCCGTGAGAAACCGACTTTCCTGGTGGCAAACAAAACTGACGGTATCGATGCCGATCAGGCGATTGCCGATTTTTGGTCGCTGGGGTTAGGCGAGATTTATCCTATCGCCGCTTCCCATGGCCGCGGCGTCACCAGCCTGCTCGAGCACGTGCTGCTGCCGTGGGTTGACGAGGTGAACCCGCCGGAAGAAGTGGACGAAGACGCAGCATACTGGGCGCAGTTCGAAGCCGAGCAGAACGGCGAAGCGCTTGAAGAGCCGGAAGATGATTTTAACCCGCAGGATCTGCCGATTAAGCTGGCGATTGTGGGCCGCCCGAACGTGGGTAAATCAACGCTCACCAACCGTATCCTGGGTGAAGATCGTGTGGTGGTTTACGATATGCCGGGAACCACTCGCGACAGCATCTACATCCCGATGCAGCGCGATGAGCGTGAATACGTCCTTATCGATACCGCAGGCGTGCGCAAGCGCGGCAAAATTACCGATGTCGTCGAAAAATTCTCGGTGATCAAAACGCTGCAGGCGATTGAAGACGCCAACGTGGTGCTGCTGGTGATTGATGCGCGCGAAGGGATTTCCGATCAGGATCTCTCCCTGCTGGGCTTTATCCTCAACAGCGGTCGTTCGCTGGTGATTGTCGTCAATAAATGGGACGGCCTGAGCCAGGAAGTAAAAGAGCAGGTGAAAGAGACCCTGGACTTCCGTCTGGGCTTTATCGACTTTGCCCGCGTGCACTTTATCTCCGCGCTGCACGGCAGCGGCGTAGGCAATCTGTTTGAATCCGTGCGCGAGGCGTACGACAGCGCAACCCGTCGCGTGGGTACCGCTATGCTGACCCGCATCATGACCATGGCTGCCGAAGACCATCAGCCGCCGCTGGTGCGCGGCCGTCGCGTGAAGCTGAAATATGCCCACGCCGGTGGTTATAACCCGCCGATCGTGGTTATTCACGGTAACCAGGTTAAAGATCTGCCGGATTCTTATAAACGCTACCTGATGAACTACTTCCGTAAATCGCTGGAAGTGATGGGCACGCCGATTCGTATTCAGTTCAAGGAAGGGGAAAACCCGTTTGCCAACAAACGCAATACCCTGACGCCGAACCAGATGCGTAAGCGTAAACGCTTGATTAAGCACATCAAGAAAAGCAAATAACGAATCACAACTACGCCGATTGTTAAAAAGCCCGCGTGCGGGCTTTTTTGTATCTGTTGTTATTACTCAGCTTCATTGCCTTTTTTAAGGGGAGGAGATGGGGTATCCTCAACCAGCAAAGCTCCAGTTAAACCGGTGTAAATAATCAACCAGCCGATTAACATGATGACGAATCTTACATGAATGAAAAGAGAATCTACCGTACCAAAAAATAATACCGGCAAACATAGAAATAAAGCGGCATAAGATGGTTTCTTTTTTGTCATGTAATAGATAAGCGTTATATAGAAAAAAAATAAAAACAGGCCGCTGGCAGCTCCCTGAAGCGACATCGTTTCAATCAAATCATTATGTAAATGATAGGGTATATTGCGTAAGGCTTCTGGATTTCCATTTTCTTTTTTATTGATAAAATCAGCCAGGATTTGATATCTCTCTTTTGCGCTGACTCCTCCGGGGTGGGTTATGATTTCGTTTATCCCGGAATACCACATCGTTAATCTTGCTCCTATTGATGTGTTATTGTTTTGCTGATAAAGAGTTATATCGGTTATAACCTCGCTCGCTCTCTTATAAACATTTGGCGAGAATACACCAATCATTAGTGAAAATAAAATAAATGAAAGTGCACAAATAGATAATGCTTTCCATTTCGCTACGGCATATTTTTTAAATAAAATATAAAGCAGAATTACAGGATACACGATTAAAGCTGATCGAGTCTCAGTTAATAGCAATATATATAGCGAAGAAAAAACAATGAATGAAGCTAATACTTTTCTGTAAGGTATGCTGATACGCAGAAGCGAATAAAGCGTCAAGAGCGAATACATAGTATAAAGCGCAGCGCTTAAGGTAGATGAAGTATTTATACGAAGACGCTCACCGGGAGCAATGATTTTGCAATATACTGCATATAATGTCAGGGTAATAAAACCGAATAAGAGGTAGTAGGTTGTTTTTTTCTGTTGGCCTGTTCCTGATAGCCTCATGAACGCCGGGAACAGTGATATCACTACAGAGCCGATGATCAGATAAGTACCCGTTTTGGGATAATTAGTATCAGCGCGATAGATCTCCGTAAGATGTGAAGGAAACCTCCAGGACCATAATAGCTGTGATGCTCCAATAAGGAAGATGGCTGCACCTAATATTAAATCCTGACGGGTGATTCTTAATTTCTTAAAATAAAAAAAAGAGCCAATAATTACTACTGAGGAATAGATGTAAAATATATTCCGACCAAGCAATTGCTCAGGGATGATAATGCTATTTGATATTACTGCTAAAAGTAATACGAAATTTATATATTTCTCCTTTATCATATCAATTTACATCTCAATCTCAAACTTTGACGTTTTTCCTAACTTACAACTTAGCGTGTCCGATACTTTCTGACATGCAAATTCAAAAAGTGTATTATTCTCAAGATCATCATTCAGGCAGATTTGCGGAACGTTGCTTTTCAGGGCCTGAATGGCGTGATCAAGCTGCTGCCGATCGCCAGTTAAATTAAAATGACTGCCTAATCTTTTAGGATTGCATGGATTAAATTTTCCTGAAGCTAAATGCCAATATCTGAAAATATATTGATTTAAATTATAGCCGTCTCTGAATCTGGATTTTGAGGTTCTTTCCAGTATTTCTCTTATTTCACCATGAGACCAAACTTCCTCAAAAGTAGATTTTAGGAAGGGTTGTGGTAAATGCCTTCCGAAAAAACCAGTGAAGTTTCTTGCTTTCTTTTTAGATATATTTTTCTTAATATATCGACCATATTGCAAGTTATAATATTTTGTTATGTTTTTTTTGATGGACTCTCTGCGATTGAAAAATGTATTAATAACTGAGGCATTGGTCGTTAACATTAGGTTTGAAATGTTATTATCAATTGATATAGGGTTAATGTCATTCTCGATTAAAAATCATTAGGTAAATTTTTTTTAAAGTAAAACTCTGGAGTGATGGGAGAGTTTAATAACATATCGTCATTGAAATATACAAACTGATCACTTAATCCTTTTATTTTATGAATATTAACTTCAATTGCTCGTGAATTGAATGTAGGTAAATATTCTTTATCAATGATGTCGCTATGTCGGACAAGATTTATTTTATGATAGCTTTTATCCAGCCATGAAGGAACCTGTCCACAGGTGACCAGATGGACTTTGCGAACCCAAGGTGCGTAATTTTCGACAGCCCTGAACCAGTATTTAAACAACCCCATATCTCTGAAGCGTGATGGCGTGACTGCCAACTTATAAGTATCACTGTAGATAGTTTTATAACGTATAAAATCGTCCTGCCAACACCTATCATCGGAGTCGACCCATAAAACAACAAAATCAATATCGGACACCGCTCTCTCCTTTAATAGCCAGGTTGGTTATTTTAATCTCTGTTAATATTTGTTTTGTGAATGTTTTATCTAAACATATTTTCGCTATGTATTAAATTATTGTGAAATCTCGTTTTATGTGATAGTTATCAAAGTTAATTTTGACGGTAATTTATCATTGCTGATTTTTATTTTTTGATGTTGGGTGCGTTTTTATATTTATGTGATGTTTTTATAAGTTATTGAATGCAAACGTTGAGTTTGCTAATGGTTAATTGTCAGAAGGCTTTGTTAATAACGTTGTTATCAGAATTACCTTGTAACATTTTTGATAATCTTCTTATCAAAGTTTTGCACTGTTCTTCGATAATCAATCTCTAACTCTTTATCAAAAGGTATCGCCAGATAAGTTGAGTCGATGGCAAACGTATTCATTATTGATCGCGCTCAGGGGCGATTATGAACAATTATCTCGGCGGATATATTTTCGGTGAGCACAGCCTAATTGAACGTGATCTGGAAGAAATTCGCGGGCTCACCCTGCGGCGAACCAGTGAGGCTGAACAACCCCTACAGCGACAGCAGCAACTTCGCGGACTGTACTCGCTATTGACGTGATAAACTAGCGGTATTCAATGTGAGAAGGAGTCACCATGGAATTTGATTGCCCCGTGTGCCATACGCAGCTTGCTGTGCAGGGCAATAGCGCCCACTGCGAGCGTTGTGCGAAAGAGTATGTTGTCGAAGCCCGCTGCCCGGACTGCCACAAGCCGCTGGAGGTGTTAAAAGCCTGCGGCGCGGTGGATTATTTTTGCCAGAATGGCCACGGGCTGATTTCGAAAAAACGCGTCGAGTTTGTGCCGATTTAATCTTTATCGCTGACGCAGCCTTCGCCGTCGCGCCAGAGTTCAACCAGTGAATCTGGCGCACGATCCTCCGGGATGAGAATAATCAGGCTGTGGTAGCGCTGCTCGCTGACGATCTGGATGCGAAAAAAACGCTGGTCGCCCCGGCCAGGCGAGTCGGGCTGGCCGGGCGGCTTGCCCAGCGGTAGCGACTGTTGGAGAATCGTCGCGATCCGCTGCTTCTGTTGCTCGTTGAGCTTCGCCACGACGATCTTACGCATTCCGCTGAGCGCTGGGATCCAGGCAACGCCACCCTCGCGCGCCAGCTCAATCACCGCGTCATCGCTAAGATCGGCAAGATTCATAGCACCACTCCGACCCGCTCCCAGGCCTGAGTAATCGCCTCTGCGGTCTCTTTGCCAGAGCGTTTCTCGCCGTGGCGAATCGTCAGCCTGGCAAAGGCTGAGAAATCGGCGTCTTTTGCCAGAGATTGATCGCACACCGCGTCGTACCAGGCGTATCCCGCTTTCTCCCATGCAAAACCGCCGAGGGTGCTGGCGGCGAGATAAAAGGCGTGATTAGGAATGCCGGAGTTGATATGCACGCCGCCGTTATCCTGCTGGGTATGAACAAAATCTTTCATATGGGCGGGTTGCGGATCTTTGCCAAGGACAGGGTCATCGTATGCGGTACCCGGCTGCGACATTGAGCGCAGACCTTTGCCGTGGATGCCTTTCGCGAGTAGCCCCTCGCCAATGATCCAGTCCGCTTTGTCTGTCGTCTGCTGGCGCTGATACTGTTTGACCAGCGAACCGAAAACATCGGAAAGCGATTCGTTCAGCGCGCCGGATTGTTCGAAATAGATGAGACCGGCTTCGCTCTCCGTCACGCCGTGGCTTAGTTCGTGCGCCACCACGTCAATGGCGATAGTAAAACGATTAAAAATCTCGCCATCCCCGTCGCCAAACACCATTTGTTGGCCGTTCCAGAATGCGTTTTGATATTCGTGACCATAGTGGACGCTGCCGGTGAGCTTCAATCCGCGGTTATCCAGCGAATCGCGCTGGTAGCTCTTCCAGAAAAAATCATGGGTGATGCCGAGATAGTCATAGGCTTCATCAACGGCAACGTCGCCGTTGGAGGGCTGTCCCTCAAAACGGACCTGAGTACCCGGTAGATCCTGGGTCTGCCCGGCATCATAAATGTCGCGTTCAAGCAGGCCCGGCGTGGTGACGTGGGGCGCGGCAGGGCGCCCCGGAACGTGCGCCATCAGGGTCTGAACGTGGCTGAGGGTATTCTGCGCGCAGCGCTGCTGCTGAAGGGAACCGCGATCGACAATGCGGCGTAAAATGTAGGGCGGAATCACATAACGAGGATAAGCATCTGGCATATCACGCTCCTTAGCCGGATAGAACCGTTTAAAAAGGGCATGACAGCAGTATAGTTATCCTCGGTCGAAATGGCAGGCTTATCCGGCTTTTTTGCGGGAACGGGTTTTCTTCACCGGCGTGATGTTCTTCACTTCGCTCTCTACCCAGCCATCGTTCAGACGGGTAGTGAGAACGTCTCCCTTGCGCACCTGTTTCGTTTGTTTCAGCACCTTGCCGTCGCTGGCGGAAGTGACGCTATAGCCGCGGGCCAGCGTCGCCAGCGGGCTGACGGCTTCCAGGTGCGTGACCATATTACCGAAGCGTTCACGTTGCTCGCCAAGACGCGCGCGGATGTTTTCCGCCAGCCGGTATTCCAGTTGTTGAATACGGCTCTGGGCGCGGTGAATTCGCGGCTGTGGGTTTTGTTGATTCAGGCGCTGCGCGGCGCGCTGCTGGCGCTGGTCGGCGCGCTTTATTTGCGTCTCAAGAGCGAAACGCATGCGCTGACGCAATCTTTCAAGCTCCGTTTGCTGACGGGCCAGCCGCAGCTGAGGATGCTGCTGCTGCAGGCGGTGAAAAACCTGGGTAAAGCGACGATGGCGGTTGGCAAGGAAGTAGTCCATCGCCATTTCAAGGCGCTGCTGCCCGGACTGGAGCTGGCGCAGCAGCTCCTGCTGGTTGCGGCTGACCATTTCCGCCGCCGCGGAAGGCGTCGGGGCGCGCAGGTCGGCGACAAAATCGGCGATAGTGACGTCAGTCTCATGGCCTACGGCGCTGACGATGGCAATAGGGCTGGCAAAAATCGCCCGCGCCACTCGCTCATCGTTAAAGCTCCATAAATCTTCCAGCGAACCGCCGCCGCGCCCGACAATCAGCACGTCGCACTCCTGGCGCGCGTTGGCCAGCTCAATCGCGCGAACGATCTGCCCCGGCGCATCTTCCCCCTGGACGGCGGTCGGGTAAATAATCACCGGCAGGGAAGGATCGCGGCGCTTGAGCACGTGTAAAATATCGTGCAGCGCAGCACCGGTTTTAGAGGTGATGACGCCGACGCAGTGCGCGGGAGAGGGGAGCGTTTTTTTATGCTGCTGATCGAACAAGCCTTCCGCCGCCAGCGCGGTCTTGAGCTGCTCATACTTCTGCTGAAGCAGACCTTCGCCCGCAGGCTGCATGCTTTCCACGATGATCTGATAATCGCCGCGCGGCTCGTACAGCGTGATATTGGCGCGGACCAGCACCTGCTGCCCGTGCTGCGGACGGAACGTCACGCGGCGGTTGCTGTTGCGGAACATCGCGCAGCGCACCTGGGCGTTATCGTCTTTTAGGGTGAAGTACCAGTGGCCGGAAGAGGGCTGGCTGAAATTGGAAATCTCGCCGCTGATCCATACCTGGCCCATTTCACGTTCGAGCAGCAGTCGAACCGACTGATTGAGGCGGCTAACCGTGTAAATTGAGGGGGATTGAGATGGCAACATGTGAGCAAGATCAAATTCTAAATCAGCAGGTTATTCAGTCGATAGTAACCTGCTGGGAGGGGATCGCAAGTATTATTTGCAAAAAAGGGTAGATGCAATCGGTTACGCTCTGTATAATGCCACGGCAATATTTATCCACCCTGGTCGAGATATTGCCCATGCTACGTATCGCTAAAGAAGCCCTGACGTTTGACGACGTCCTCCTCGTTCCCGCTCATTCAACCGTTCTGCCAAATACCGCCGATCTCAGCACTCAGCTGACGAAAACCATTCGTCTGAATATTCCAATGCTCTCTGCTGCAATGGATACCGTGACGGAAGCGCGTCTGGCAATTGCCCTGGCACAGGAAGGCGGCATCGGCTTTATTCATAAAAACATGTCCATCGAGCGCCAGGCGGAAGAAGTTAAGCGCGTGAAGAAGCATGAGTCCGGCGTGGTTACCGACCCGCAGACCGTCCTGCCGACCACCACCCTGCGCGAAGTGAAAGAGCTGACTGAACGCAACGGTTTTGCTGGCTATCCGGTGGTGACCGAAGACAACGAGCTGGTCGGCATCATCACCGGTCGCGACGTGCGTTTCGTCACCGACCTGAATCAGCCGGTGAGCGTTTATATGACGCCGAAAGAGCGTCTGGTGACCGTTCGCGAAGGCGAAAGCCGCGAAGTGGTTTTTGCCAAAATGCATGAAAAACGCGTTGAGAAAGCGCTGGTTGTGGATGACAGCTTCCATCTTCTCGGCATGATCACCGTTAAAGATTTCCAGAAAGCGGAGCGTAAACCGAACGCCTGTAAAGATGAGCAGGGTCGCCTGCGCGTCGGTGCGGCGGTGGGTGCGGGCGCCGGTAACGAAGAGCGCGTGGATGCGCTGGTTGCCGCGGGCGTAGATATTCTGCTGATCGACTCCTCTCACGGCCACTCTGAAGGCGTATTGCAGCGTATCCGCGATACCCGTGCGAAATATCCTGACCTGCAAATCATCGGCGGCAACGTGGCGACCGGCGCGGGCGCACGTGCGCTGGCGGAAGCCGGCTGCAGCGCGGTGAAAGTGGGTATCGGCCCTGGCTCCATCTGTACGACTCGTATCGTGACCGGCGTGGGCGTTCCGCAGATCACCGCCGTTTCTGACGCGGTTGAAGCGCTGGAAGGCACCGGTATCCCGGTTATCGCCGACGGCGGTATTCGTTTCTCCGGCGATATCGCGAAAGCGATTGCCGCAGGCGCAGCCGCCGTCATGGTTGGCTCAATGCTGGCCGGTACCGAAGAGTCTCCGGGCGAAATCGAACTCTATCAGGGCCGTTCGTACAAATCTTACCGCGGTATGGGTTCCCTTGGCGCGATGTCTAAAGGTTCCTCCGATCGCTACTTCCAGACCGATAACGCCGCCGACAAACTGGTACCGGAAGGTATCGAAGGCCGCGTCGCCTATAAAGGCCGCCTGAAGGAGATCATTCACCAGCAGATGGGCGGCCTGCGCTCCTGTATGGGCCTGACCGGTTGTGGTACCATCGACACCCTGCGGACCAAAGCGGAATTCGTGCGCATCAGCGGCGCGGGTATCCAGGAGAGCCACGTTCACGACGTGACTATCACCAAGGAATCCCCGAACTACCGCATGGGCTCCTGATTTTCATCGCCCGGCCACGCGCCGGGCGATTTATTTAACCTGTATCACTTGCCTCGGAATTATCGTCAATGACGGATAACATTCATAAACATCGTATTCTTATCCTGGACTTCGGTTCTCAGTACACCCAGCTGGTTGCGCGTCGCGTTCGTGAATTAGGTGTCTACTGTGAACTGTGGGCATGGGACGTGACTGAAGCTCAAATTCGTGAGTTTAATCCTAACGGCATTATTCTTTCCGGCGGCCCGGAAAGCACCACCGAAGATAACAGCCCGCGCGCGCCGCAGTATGTCTTTGAAGCCGGCGTGCCGGTATTCGGCGTATGTTACGGCATGCAGACCATGGCGATGCAGCTGGGCGGCCACGTTGAAGCCTCTAATGAACGTGAGTTTGGCTATGCGCAGGTTGAAGTGCAGACCGATAGCGCCCTGATTCACGGTATCGAAGATGCGCTGAGCGCGGATGGTAAGCCGATGCTGGACGTCTGGATGAGCCACGGCGACAAAGTCACCGCCATCCCGTCTGACTTCGTCACCGTTGCCAGCACCGAAACCTGCCCGTTCGCCATTATGGCTAACGAAGAGAAACGTTTCTACGGCGTACAGTTCCACCCGGAAGTCACCCACACCCGTCAGGGTCTGCGCATGCTGGAGCGTTTCGTACGCGATATCTGCCAGTGTGAAGCGCTGTGGACCCCGGCCAAAATTATCGACGATGCCATCGAGCGCATTCGTCAGCAGGTTGGCGACGATAAAGTGATCCTCGGCCTGTCCGGCGGCGTGGATTCCTCCGTGACCGCCATGCTGCTGCACCGCGCCATCGGCAAAAACCTGACCTGCGTCTTTGTGGATAACGGTCTGCTGCGTCTGAATGAAGCCCAGCAGGTTATGGATATGTTTGGCGATCGCTTCGGCCTGAACATCGTTCACGTCGAAGGCGAGGCGCGTTTCCTGGCCGCGCTGGCGGGCGAAAACGATCCGGAAGCGAAGCGTAAAATCATCGGCCGCGTGTTCGTTGAAGTGTTTGACGAAGAAGCGCTGAAGCTGGAAGACGTGAAATGGCTGGCGCAAGGGACCATCTACCCTGACGTCATCGAGTCCGCGGCTTCCGCAACCGGTAAAGCGCACGTCATCAAATCTCACCACAACGTGGGCGGCCTGCCGAAAGAGATGAAGATGGGCCTCGTTGAACCGCTGCGCGAGCTGTTCAAAGATGAAGTGCGTAAGATTGGCCTCGAACTGGGTCTGCCGTACGATATGCTGTACCGCCACCCGTTCCCGGGGCCGGGTCTGGGCGTGCGCGTGCTGGGCGAAGTGAAGAAAGAGTACTGCGACCTGCTGCGCCGCGCGGACGCAATCTTCATTGAAGAGCTGCACAAAGCCGACCTGTACAACAAAGTGAGCCAGGCGTTCACCGTGTTCCTGCCGGTCCGTTCCGTTGGCGTCATGGGCGATGGCCGTAAGTACGACTGGGTCGTTTCCCTGCGTGCGGTTGAAACCATCGACTTTATGACCGCACACTGGGCGCATCTGCCGTACGATTTCCTCGGCCGCGTATCCAACCGTATCATCAATGAAGTCAACGGTATTTCCCGCGTGGTGTACGACATCAGCGGTAAGCCGCCGGCGACCATTGAGTGGGAATAAACTTTATTCTTTGCGTTAATTGAATAAAAAAATAATGCCATTAATGATTGACGTCATTAATGGCATTTTTCTTAACAATATCGCCGAATTACGGCATTCCCTGAGACGATGAATACCGATACACCGGGTTTCTACTGTCAACCCCGTTCTTCAATTGCCGCTGGCGTATTCTCCCGCTGACACCATGCAACGGCCATCGCCAGAGCTGCCACCACCAGGGCCAGCGCGGCGGAAACCGCTAAACTGCCCCTTATCCCGAGATGATCATTCAGCCACGCGTAGGCAAACGGCGAGGCGGCGGCCAGCAGCTGCGCGGGAATCAACAAAATACCGGTTCGTCGGGCATAATCCTCGGCGGCAAAAAGCTGCAGCGGCAGAGTGGCTTTAAAAACGGTCGTCAGGCCGTTGATCGCGCCGTAACCCAGCACAAATCCGCCGGCCGCCCACGACAGATATGGCCCGCTCAGGCCGAGCGCAAAGCAGAGCGGCATCAACAGGGTGGTCAGTATCGTTAGCCGCAACGGCGTAAGGACAGAACCGGATGCCACTTCGAGAAAGCGCGCGCCGGTTTGCCCAATCCCCCACAGCATTCCCACCGCGACAGGAAGCCCGACGCTGGCGATATACTCGGGGAGATGCGTCGAGGTACCGTTGGAAACAAAGGTTACCAGCGCAATCAGCGACGCGTACAGGAGGGCAGGGCGTTTATCGCGGCGGGAGAGCCGCTGGCGTTGCATTATCCGTTTCGGTGACGGCAGTCTGTGATTTGGCATTTTCCACAGCAGCATCGCGCTAAGCAGGCCAAACAGGGCATAAATCAGCAGCGCATGCCGCCAGTCCATCTGCGTCAACAACCCGGCGCCGAGCGGCCAGAACAGAGCCGAAGCCAGGCCGCCGGCCAGCGTCACGCGCGAGATAGTTAATCTGGCGCTTTGCCCATAGATATTCACCAGCGCGGCGAACAGCGCGTCGTAGAGCGCCAGACGCATCCCGGCGCCGGTCAGAACCCAGGCGGCGAACCAGCCCGGTAGACTCTGGACGTAAGCCATTATCAGGCAGCCCGCTGAAATCATCAGCGTACCCGTGACCACCACCCGTTGGCCCCCAAAGCGGGCCAGTAGCCGGGCGACAAACGGGGAGAGCATCGCCATCATCAGCATGGCGATAGTCAGGCCAAAGTAGATTTCCGTTGCGGCCCAGCCGGTCTCCTGAGCAATAGCTCTGGCGAAAGTGCCGGGCATATAAAATGAGACTCCCCAGTTTATTAGCTGGTTGCACCCGGCGGCAAGCGTGACGGCGCCCGGCGCGGAGAGTGGTTTTGCAGATGTTTTCATGATCGTCCATTTTGTTACGCTGTTGTCGGCAGCATACCCTGCACGCTATTGTGGAGGCAGGCCGGTCCATTTATGACCCTTATAAGAGAAACTTTGTGATGATGACGCTCAATCTGGGAAATCTGGCGACGTTCCGCCTGGTGGTACAGCGCGGAAGCTTTTCCGCCGCAGCTGACCTGCTGGGGCTGTCGCAGCCTGCGGTAAGTCTGCAGGTACGTCAGCTGGAACAATTTCTCCAAACCAGACTGCTTGAGCGAACAGGACGAGGCATCAAAGCGACGGCGGCCGGCATCGCCCTGCTGGCGCACAGCGAGCGGATTGAACTGGCGGTGGGCGCGGCAGTGCAATCGGTTAGCGAATTCAATCGAGAAATCAGCGGCTCGATAACGTTGGGTACCGGGGCGACCGCCTGTATCCACCTGTTACCGCCGCTGCTGCAGAAGCTGCATCAGGATCACCCTCTGCTGACGGTGAGGGTCACGGTTGGCAATACCCTGGAAGTGGTTCGGGCTATCGAGGAGAACCGGCTTGATCTGGGCCTTTGTACGCTTCCGGCGAACGGACGCAGCCTGGCGGTGACGCCGGTTTTAGATGAAGAGTTTGTCGGTATTTTTAGCGATGCTCAGGACGACCTGCCCTCGCCGCTGACGCCAGAGGTTCTGCAATCATTGCCGCTAATTGCTTTTGAAGCGGGGAGCGGAACCCGGGATCTGATTGACGGCTGGTTTCGCCATAATGGACTGATGGTCGTGCCAGTCATGCAGTTAGGCAGCATTGAGGCGATTAAGCGGATGGTGCGAGCGGGACTGGGATACAGCATCGTGCCGCGTATGGCGGTAGAGGATCCGCAGGATCGCGTCGGCCTGAACGTGCAATCGTTGACTCCGCGCCTGTATCGGCAGTTAGGCATCGTCATGCGGCAGGATAAAATCATCAGCAAAGGCATCGCTGAAGTGCTGCGTTTGCTCTCTCAGGCCGGTTGCTGAACAGCGTACCGCGCTTATTTTTGTACCGGCGTTTTTAGCGGATCTGAAGGTTCAACGGTGATAGTGGATTGCTGCGATTGCTTTTTGTCCTGATGATGGTACCAGGCACCGATGGAGGAGTAGACAAAGCGTCCAAAGAAGAAGATAAAGCTGATAAGCAGTACGATACGGGTCATGCGACGGTTAAATCGATGTCGTTTACGCATACTGGGTGCCTGACTCACAAAAGGTTCCTTAAAGTATACCCAAAGGATGGGCGATGTGCGTATTAAGGCACAGTAACGCGGAAGGGTCAATTGATGAGGATGTAAAAATCCCAGGGGTAAAACATTAATTAATGTTATATAAGATAATCCTCGTATTTACATGCTTTCTGCTTATCGCAAATTGATGTTAAAAAAAAGACATTATTAATATTAGCGACGTGATTTTTTGATTTATATCAATCGTCTATTCTCACCGACAACTAAAATCACCAGCCAGTTCCGCGTTGTTATTCCTTGCGCGATTATGACGGTTGGTTGGATGCCTGCCTGAATATACCCTGCAGGATTTAGGGTTATCCGTAGAGCATCTATGAACATTATTAAACTTTACAGAAGATATCGGGATAAATGGTGGTCGCTGCCGCTCATCTTACCCATCCTTTTACTCCCCCTGGCAAGATGGGCGAACACCGTTGCTGTACTGAATGGTAATGAAGTTTATCTTTACTATTTACCTCTGGCGTTAGTGCTGAGCCTGATGCTGTTTTTCGGCTGGGCTGCTTTACCGGGGATCGTTGTCGGTTTGCTGCTTTCCATTACGCGCGGCATGGCGCTGGAAGACTCCATCGGCGTGATTTTCCATTTTCTTATTCCGACCGTCCTTTGCTGGGGCGGGTATCGCGTTTTTGTCCCGCGAAGGCAGCAAATCTCGCATGGCAATGTGCGACTGATGCCTCAACGATTGTTCTGGCAAATGTTGCTGCCATCGCTGATCTTTCTTATCCTTTCCCAGCTCGCCGAGTATTTGGGGATCCATCCTCGCGCGACCGGGTTGATTGGGGTCAACCCCTTAAGTTTGCGTTCGCTTATCACCTTTCAGGCCCTGATGGCCGGATGCCTGACCGGCGTGCCGCTATGCTACTTTCTGATTCGAATTATCCGCAACCCGCTCTATATTCGGGGTTTTGTTTCTCAGATTCGCCTGCAGATCGATCCGAAAATAAAGCCCTTAGAGTTTATTTTATGGGCGGTAGTGCTGTTAATTTTATTAGTTTTGCTATTAATGCCGCTAAGTAGTACGAGCACTATTTTTAGTACAAATTATACCTTGTCCTTGCTTATGCCGGTGATGCTGTGGGGGGCGATGCGTTTTGGCTATCGCTTCATTTCATTGGTCTGGTCCCCTATATTAATTGTTATTATCCACTTTCATTATCAATATCTCCCGCATTCACCGATTTACAGTAATCAGCTGGCTATTATCTCCTCAAGCTATCTGGTGTTTTCATTTATTATCGCCTATATGGCGATGCTGGCGACGCAGCAGAGAATTTTTTATGCGCGGATGCGGCGGATGGCCTTCATTGATCCGGTTGTACGCTTGCCCAATATCCGCGCGCTGAGCCGGGCGTTAAATAAATCCTCCTGGTCAGTGCTGTGCTTCTTACGCATTCCCGAGCTGGAAATATTGGGCCGTCATTACGGCGTTCTGTTGCGCATTCAGTACAAGCAGCTGCTGGCCGAGTCGCTTGGCGATCTATTGCAGCCCGGGGAGGATATCTATCAGATGGCCGGGCACGAGCTGGTTATCCATCTGCACAGTGAAGACCATCAGCAGCGAGTCCCCCTGCTGTTTGACCATCTCAAAAAGTTTCGCTTTGTCTGGAACGGTATGCCGCTGCAGCCGCCCGTGGGATTCAGCTATTGCAACGTTCGCTCTCCGGTGATGCATCTGCATTTACTGCTTGGAGAACTCAGCGGCGCGGCTGACCTTTCCCTGGCGACCGGAAGTCCTGAAAATTTACAGCGTCGCGGCGCCATTAATACGCAGCAGGAGCTGAAAGACAAAGTCATGATAATGAATCAGCTGGTGAAGGCGCTGGAGCACGATCGCTTCGTTCTGATGGCACAACCGATCGTCGGCATCCGGGGGGATAGCTATCATGAAGTTCTGCTGAGAATGCTGAACGACAACGATGAAATCATCATGCCGGATGTCTTTTTACCAGTGGCGCACGAGTTTGGACTGTCGGCGCGTATCGATAGCTGGGTCCTCGAACATACGTTGATCTTTATGGACAAGCGGCGCAAAAAGCTTCCTGGAATGCGCCTGGCGATAAATATCTCGCCGTTTTCAGTGAGTAACAGTTATTTTCATCAGCAGGTAAAAACGCTGCTGGAGCATTATGACATTGAACCCTGGCAGATTATTTTTGAGCTGACGGAGAACCATTCACTGACCAATCCCGAGCAGGCGCGGAAAACCCTGGCGCAGCTTCAGGACCTGGGCTGTCGGGTAGCGATTGATGACTTTGGCACCGGCTATGCCAGCTACGCGCGGCTGAAAACGATGAATGCGGATCTGCTGAAAATCGACGGTAGTTTTATTCGTAATCTGGTGACCAGCAGTCTGGACTATCAGGCCGTTGCCTCTATTTGCCTTCTGGCGAGGATGAAAAATATGCAGGTGGTGGCCGAATATGTCGAAACGCCCGAGATTCGGCAGGCTGTGGTTTCGCTGGGGATTGATTATATGCAGGGCTATGATATCGGCAAACCGGCCCCGCTTGAGGCGCTGGTTGAGGATTGATAAGCGAATGGGCCGGACGTCCGGCCCATATGCGCGAAACTAGCTTGCCGCGTCAGGCTTCTCTTCTTCGCTGATTTTCAGCCACCAGTCAGGCACCCCTTCCCAGTATTCCTGCTCTTTTTCCAGGTCGAGCAGCACCAGCGCATTCTGGCTAAACCAGTCGTGCGGGAAGGTCAGCGTCCAGTGGTTTGCCTCGGTTTTCAGCGTAAGGCTCGGCGGCGTTGTCGTTGCCTGACGCTGGTTATTCAGCAGCACGCCAAGGCGCAGCAGCTGAATTAACGGCAGAAACTGCTTCTTCTTAAACAGCGTGAAACGCGGTAAATCATCAAGCTTAATCGCTTTACGGTGATAGCGAACTAAGGTGGCCATCAGCATCTGCTGTTCCTGATTAAAGCCCGGCAGATCGCTGTTTTGCAGGATATAAGCCGAATGACGGTGCATGCCGCTGTGGTTAATATTCAAGCCGACTTCATGCAGCATGGTCGCCCATTTCAGCAGCGCCGCCAGATGGGGGTTCGCGAGCTTGGGATTCTGCTCCTGCCATTGCTCATAAATATGCGTGGTGGTCTCCAGCACCCGACGCGCCTGCTCGCGGTCGATATTGTACTGGTTCGCCAGGCTCTGCGCGGTGCGGCTACGGATATCCTGGTGACGGAAACGTCCTTCCATCTCGTACAGTACGCCTTCGCGCAGCGCGCCGTCGGACAAGCGCAGCTCTTTAATCGCCAGCGCGTCAAACACCCCGCACAGGATAGCCAGACCGGGCGCAAAAACGGCTTTCCGATCTTCAGACAGCCCGGGCAGGCTTAGCGAGTCGAAGTTTTTATACTTCAGCAGCTCTTCGACCAGCATCTCGAGGCGCTCGGGAGTGATGAAGCCGTCTTTCTCGCCCATGGCCACCAGCACTTCGTGAGCGGCTTTAATGGTGCCCGACGCGCCCAGGGCGACGTTCCACCCCTGGATGCGGAACTGCCAGGCCAGAGTTTCCAGCTTCTGCACGGCGGAAAGACGCGCGCGCTGGAAATTCTCTTTGTTGATGACGCCGCCAGCAAAGTAGGCCTGAGAGAAGCTCACGCAGCCCATACGGCGGCTTTCCACCAGACGAGGCTCGAAATCCTCGCCGATAACCAGCTCGGTAGAGCCGCCGCCGATATCGATGACCAGCTTACGGCCTCGCTCCGGCTGCGTGTGCTCCACGCCCATAAAAATCAGACGCGCTTCTTCGTTGCCGGGAATGATTTCGATCGGGTAGGGGATGACCTGCTCCGCGCGCTTGAGGAACTCTGCGGCGTTTGTCGCCTGGCGCAGCGTGTGCGTGCCGACGATACAGACGCTTGATGGGTCAAAACCCTGCAGGCGCTCGGCGAACAGCGACAGGCAGTTCAGCCCGCGCGCAATAGCCTCTTCGCTCAGTACAGAGTTTTCATCCAGGCCGTCGGCCAGATGTACGCGCTGTTTCAGACGACCGATGATCTGCATTGCCCCGTCAACGACACGGGCGATCACCATATGAAAACTGTTTGAACCGAGGTCGACCGCAGCGAACTCCTGCGGCCGAGGGGCATTTTCGTTTATTGGCATAGGTTAATCGGGCTGTTCAAGTGATTTGAGGTAGTCGTATATCGCCATCTGTGCGCGCACTTTGCGGCGATTGCCGCGCGGCACGTAGCGATTACTCAGTTCTTTATCAAGATAGCGTGCTTTCACCGTATCGTTGAAGAGGAGATCGAAAATATCCAGCACCCGCTGTTTCAGGCGCGGATCCAGCAGCGGCGCGGCCACTTCGATACGATAGTCAATATTGCGCGTCATCCAGTCCGCGGACGATAGCCAAACCTGCTTATCGCCGCCGTTTTCAAAGCAATAAACGCGGTCATGCTCAAGGAAACGGTCAACAATGCTGGTCACGCGAATATTTTCGCTGATTCCTTCCAGACCGGGGATCAGCGAGCACATACCGCGAATAAGCAAATTAACCGGCACGCCGGAGCTGGAAGCGGCGTAGAGACGGTCTACCAGCCCCTTATCGACCAGGTTGTTCAGCTTCAGCATGATGCCCGACGGCTGACCATTTTGCGCGTTGGCGATTTCACGATCGATCATCTCATAAAGCAGGCGACGCGAGTTTTGCGGCGACACCAGCAGATAATCGAAGCTGACCGGGCGGTAGGGGTTTTCGATAAAGTTAAATACCCGGCGGACTTCATTGGTGATGCGCGCATCGGCGGTCAGCAGCGAGTAGTCGGTGTAAAGACGGGCGGTTTTTTCGTTAAAGTTGCCGGTGCCGATATGCGCATAGCGCACGACTTCATCGCCCTCTTTGCGCGAAACCAGGAACAGCTTGGCGTGGATCTTGAGGCCCGGCGCGGAGAAGATAACGTGCACGCCGGCTTCGGTCAGGCGTTTAGCCCAATGAATATTGGCTTCTTCATCGAAACGCGCCTGCAGCTCCACGACCACCGTCACTTTCTTACCGTTATGGGCGGCGTGAATCATCGAGTCGATAATCCGTGAATCTTTCGCGACGCGGTAGATGTTGATTTTGATAGCCAGCACGCTTGGGTCGAAAGAGGCCTGGCGCAGCAGCTCAAGGACGTGTTCAAACGTATGGTACGGGTAGTAAAGCAGCACGTCGCGTTCGCGGATTGCGTCAAAGCCGTTGCGGAATTTATCAAACCACAGATGACGCAGACGCGGCATCGGTTTGTTGACCAGATTGGCTTTGCCGACGTTCGGGAAGCCGATAAAGTCTTTAAAGTTGTGGTAACGACCGCCCGGCAGCATTGAATCGTAGTTGGAGATGGAGAGCTTATCGCGCAGCATTTCGACCATCGCGTCGGGCATATCGCGCTGATAAACGAAGCGCACCGGCTCGGCGGTCAGACGCTGTTTCAGGCTGGAGGACATCAGCTCCATCAGGCTCGATTCCATCTCGTGCACCAGATCGTATTCGGCGTCACGGGTCATTTTCATCGAGTAGGCGTTCAGCGCGTCGTAATCAAAAAAGCCCTTGAAGATATCATCCAGGCAGTAGCGCAGGATGTTATCTAACAGAATCATCGGCTTGCGGCGGCGAGGCGCTTCCGGCGGCAGGTTCACAAAACGCGGCACCTTGTCTGACGGAATTTCAAGCAGCGCGTAATTGATGGTATCCCCGCGAATAATCTCGACGGCCAGGTAGGTGTAATCATCCTTCAGGAACTGCACCAGATCCGTTTCGCGGTTAATCAGGATTGGCGTGATGTGCTGACGAAGATACAGCTTGAAGTAGTTACGCAGCCAGGACTGCTGGTTGACGGAGAGCTGGCGTTCGTTGATCAGGAAAATCTGGTTACGCGCCATTTCCAACAGCAGCTCGTTGTATAAGCCGTCAAACTCCTGATCGGCCTTGAGCACGCGGGCCTGAATTTTGCCCAGCAGATGGCGAGAGTGTGCGGTACTGCCTTGTTCTTCGCTGATGATGATGCGGCGCTTCAGCTCGGCAAAGCGCACTTTATAAAATTCATCGAGGTTATTAGAGTAAATCCCTAAAAAGCGCATGCGCTCGATCAGCGGGTTGCTTTTGTCCGCCGCTTCCTGAAGTACGCGCTCGTTAAAGGATAACCAGCTGAGTTCTTTTTCGATGTATATCTTTTCCTGGCCCATTACAGCTCACACTCCGGTAGATGTATGTTGCTATTTCATTATGGCGAGCTTTGCCACTGAATGTCCAATTATGTCAAAGAAGTATGACTGTTTTCTTTCAGTATATAGCGAAGAAAAACAGACGATTTTCGCGACTTACGTTATGTTCAAGGCAAGGTGAGATTCAGGAGCAAAACCATGTGGGAGACGCGAGCGTTAGAACTGAATAATCAGGATATATGGAACTGGTCATCGGTATGCAATCTGGTCAGGTATGCCTCTCAGCATGGCTTTAATACTATCGTGGTGGGGCAGGCAGATCTCTTCGGTAAGCTGGTGTCCCCGAAGGGATATACGCCTTTCCACTATAACGATAGCGTTTCCAGCCAGCAGAGAGCGCGCTGTATCTACCTTAATCGTCTCGCCATGTATTGCCGCGAGCAGGGGCTGCGATTTTATTTACAGGCAAAAGAGCTGGATTTCCCAACGGAATTGCTGTTGTCGCATAAGTATCTACTGGATAACCAGCAAGGGATCCTTTTTGATGTGGATTTCTGGAGCCGCTGGCTGACAGACAAAATTCGCGGCGTTTGTCAGGGAATTCCAGCTTTAACAGGGCTAATTATTGCGCTTTCCAGCACCGATGGTTTATTGCCGATTACGCGCCCTAAATGGGATATAAACGCCAGGGATGAGCCTGAAAATACCCGGCAACCGTCGCAAAGCTTTGTGCTCTATCGCCGTTGTTTTCAAGCGCTCAGCCAGGTGGTTACCGCACAAAATAAACATCTGGTTTTGCGGGTTTTCCCTGCAAGTAATGATGATCTTGGTACCGTTCTCGATGCTATCGAGCCGCTTCCGCCAACCGTTTCGGTATCGATCAAGTTAACGCCAGAACGTTTCTGGCCAGCATTTCCAAATAATCCCGCACTGCTTCAGGTCACTATGCGAGACGTCTGGGTTGATATTGATTTAGCAGGCGAAGAGGTGGGCTGGGGCGTTATGCCTTTCTTGCGCATTGATGAGTTAAAAGGCCGACTGCTGTGGTGCCAAAGCGCGAATCCCAGAATCACCGGTGCGATATGCAAAACCAGTTGGGAGAGCGTTGATAACCACTGGGTACCGGAAACGTTAAGCGAATGCAATCTGTTTGCCTGTAGCCAGCTGTTAGGTCATGGTGCGGGAAAGACCCAGGAGCAGCTGTTGGATCTCTGGCTGGCTGAGCGTTACGGCTGGTGCCCCGATGTTACAGTCGCCCGCCGTTTTCAGCAGCTACTTGAGCAGGCAACGGAGGTGCTTTACCAGGCGATTTATGTTCGCGATCACGTTTTTCACCGCCATAGTCAGCTACCGGAAAGCTACGGTCAGGCAGTATGGAGTTTGTACAGCCAGCTGGCGCGTAATCACTGGCTGCCGGGGTCGGCCAAGGATATCCACTTCACGCGTGACGATCCGCAAATATCGATGGAAAACCTCACGCGAATTGCGCAAGAGAAGGATGAGGTAGCGGCAGATGCCCTGAAGCTATGCGCGCAGGCGCTGGAGTTTGCCGAGAATGCCGAGTTTCCCACGGCGCTCTATCGGCTCTGGCAGAATGAATGGCGGGGGCTCGCACTCTACTGTCAGCTGTTCACGCATGCACAGAAAGCTTTTTTTACGCTGCATTTTGCTCGTGAGGTGGAGAATAGCTGGAGTATGAGAGAAATCTGCCATATCAACGTGCAGGCGTTGTATCAGGGGGCATCCGAAATGGAGATGCTTTGCCAGCAGATGAACGAAGCATCGCCTGGGTTTTATATCATGTTCGATGCGGGTCGGGTTCGTAGCCTGGCTGATAGCCTGAGTAGCGAACTATCGGCACTCAGGCATTAGGTATTAACGCGTGCGGTATAAAGCCTCGACCAGGCTGAGCATCGCCAGCGCCTGGCCATATGGCATCGCAGTTAGGGGGATTCGTCGGTAATGGTCAAGGTCGTGTCCCATTGCCGTGCCAAATGAAACCTGGGTTAATTCTCCCTCCGGCGAGATATGCTCAATAATGCCTGCGATTGCTCGTTCGGCAACGGGTAGATAGCTGTCGTCGAGGTAGCCGAGACGTATCGCTTTCAGGATACCGGCTGCGAATCCCCCTGTTGCTGAGGCTTCAGCGTAGCTTGTTGCATCATCTAATAGCGTCGGCCATAGCCCGTTTTCACATTGACAGCGGGCGAGGGCGGATACCTGGCCCTGCAGGATGTTACAGAGCTGGCGATAGAAGGCGTCATGCTCATCAAGATTGAGCATTTCCAGTAGTTCAGGAATCGCCAGTGTTATCCAGCTATTGCCACGAGCCCATCGGGCACCGGCAAAATGATGCCTGCCGTCGAAATTCCAGCCGTGAAACCATAAACCACTTTTTCTATCCGTAAGGTAGTGAATGTGCTGTAGAAATTGAAATTTTGCTTCTTCTACCCAGTAAGGTTTTTGCAATAAAAGCCCAATCCTGGCCAGAGGCAGGACCGCCATCATCAAGGTGTCATCCCAGATTTGCTGATAATGCGCGTTTTCGTAGGTGACATGCTGCATGCAGCCTTCATCAGTGCGCGGAATCTGACGATAAAGCGCATCTCCCCACACTTCCAGATACGCGCGCCATTCGTGACGCGCGTCCTGCTGGTAGCGACTGGCAAGCGTCAAAAAAGGGATCGCGGTATTAATATTCTTCTCCGGCGTTCCTTCGGCGAAACGGGCGCTGAACCAGTCGTCAATAATCTGCCTGGCGCGAGATGAGCCGGTAAGTTCATGGTAGCGGTAGAGACCAAACAAGCCGATACCATGTGTCCATTCCCATCCAGCCCAGCCTTTTGTATCAATCACGCGCCCGTCAGGCAGGCGCTGCAGGAATTGACCATTGTCATCCTGAATTGCGGTGAGGCTATCGATCAGTTTTTCGATAAGACGGATGATTTCAGGATGGCTTATTTTCTGCGACATAGAGATTCCCTTGCGTTGTCGTTTCAGCTGTATGCTGCCAGTGGGTATTCATATGCGGATGCCCGGTAAGCAACTCTACGGTTTGTCGTACCTGCGTTGATGCATCTTCGGGTTTACCGCCAGACCGCAGACGCTCTAGCTCGAAGGTAAGCGTCTTATGACACTCCTGGCTTAGACGAAAGCGAAACGCGCCGTACATCGCCAGCAGAGTGAGTAAACCCGGTCCGATAAGGAATACCCACCAGATGCCGTTTAGCGCGGCGGCATCTTGCGACTCTGCGCCTTTGGTAAAGCCAAACGCCTCCAGCGCCAGTCCAACAATAAACAGGGCCAGCGCCTGGGAAAATTTGCGCGTTAGCATCATGACGCCCGCGTAAATGCCTTCACGTCTGACGCCGGTATAAGCTTCATCCACATCAGGTAAAAAGTTGTAGACGTTCCATGGGATAAGATAGGTTCCGCCGCGTGCGATGCCCATCACGATGGCCCCGCCGAATATGAATCCTGATAAATGGCTAATGGAGGCGGAAAGCTGGCTGAACCACAGTAGAGCGCACATAATCAGTGCAATTGCCAGTTTGTAGGCGTTGCCGTTGCCGATGCGAATACAAAGCCAGGTAAAGAAAGGGATGGCAAAAAATTGAAATAGCGTCATCAGGCTCATTGCCTGGGAAGCTAAGGATGCGCCGACCTGAAGTACATATGTAAGATAGTGCATAAACAGCGAGCCGAAAATATCCAGGGCGACGGCTCCGCCAACGTACATCATGATGTGAATGCGAAAAGTACGTAAACGGAAAGTTGAAGCCATTTCTCGATACAGCGAAATAATTGTTTTCCCCATCCCGCGCTGAGCCGAAGGCGGCGGGAGATTCTCCCGTTCCCAGGTTCCCCGCCAAACGAAGATCCACGGTAGGGCGAAGAGTACGGAAAAGACCAGGCCGATATATAAAAATGCCTGCGATTTATCGGCGACGTGCGCCAAAATTTGTCCTGGGATAAGTGCAGATAAAAACGCTGTCGCCTGGGCAAATAGCATCCGCGCGCCAGACATTTTTGAACGCAGATCGTAACGCGAGGTCATCTCCGCAGGCAGCGTATCGTAGGGCACCATCAAGAGGGTAAAAACGGTGCTGAATAACAAATAAGTACCAAGATACCAGGCATAGCCAAAACCGCTTACCCACATCAGGGCAAAGCAAAAGGAGAGCGGCGCGCCGATAATAAAGAATATTCGGCGTCGCCCCCAGCGCGTGCGAATATTGTCGGTGATATAACCCATGATCGGGTCGGTGATGCCATCCCAAATTTTGGCGATCGCAAAAATGGATGCTGCGGCGGCGGGAGAAAGGCCCGCCACTTCAATATAAAAATAAAGCAGCCAAAGCCCGGTGATCGTCATTGCCCCGCTGCCGAAGATATCGCCCATCCCCCAGCAGAGAATATTGCGTGTTTTTACTTCCCGTGGTGCCGTTACTGTCCTCGTCATTTTTCCTGTCTCTTCTGTCAGTAAAGAGGAAGTAGCACAGTAAAAGAGGTGAAAATTTTGCGGAATCGTCATTAAGGCGCTTTTGTTAAGAACTGAGAGCGGGGCGGAGAAAGCGGATTAAATGAAATAAATAGCGTGATATGGCCGGCAGTATTAGGACGGGCGAAAAAATGAAATGTGATAGCCATCGCTATTTCTGCGGAAGGAGCGAGAAGAAATGTGTCCGAAATCACAGATGAACTGCGGGAAAAAAGGACGTTGTGAGAACGGCGACAGATTACTTATGTCGATGCTGTTTTGCCCTACGGCGATCGATAATGACTGTGTTCAGATAGCATTCCCATTTCATCTCAGGAAATCCTATGAACATTTTTCTTTCAAACTGGCGCCCGCACGCAGATGGTATTACTCGCGACACTGAGATTTTTCAAAAAGCGCTGGATACCTTATCGCAAGCGGGCGGCGGTACGCTGGTGGTGGAAAGTGGAAAATATTACCTTGGCGGGTTACGCATGGGGTCAAACACCTGCCTGTGGTTGTCACCCGGTGCAGAACTCATCGTCAGCGATAATTATGCTGACTTCACCCAGGCAGTGGCCTTAAGCCGCGCAGAGTGCTCAGACCGGGCTTTCCTCTATGCCCAGGATGCCGAAAATATCTCGATTTGTGGGGGCGGTACTATTTACGGTAATGCCGATGGTTGGTTCTCCTCATCGGTTGATGATATGGGCTATCGCACGCCCGCCGAACAGCGGCCGCGCATGATTCTTCTGGAAAATTGCCAGCGGGTCAGGCTGGAAAATATCTGTATACACCATGCGCCGATGTGGACAATTCATCTTGTTTCATGTTCACAGGTGGTGATGGATGGCATTACCGTCGATAACGATCTGACAATGGCAAATACTGATGCGCTGGATATCGATAGCTGTCAGCAGGTACACGTTGCTAATAGTTTTTTTAGTGCGGCGGACGATGCAATTTGTCTGAAAACCACCGATAAACCGGCGGCTATCCAACGTCCTTTACGTCAGGTGACGATCGTCAATTGTACCCTGCGCTCAAAAAGCTGCGCTTTTAAAATCGGCACGGAAACCTGGCAAGATATTGAAGATATTGTGGTCAGCAACTGCACTATCTATGATTCGAATCGCGGTATCGGCCTGATTTCACGAGATGGCGGCCGGCTACGAAGAATGCTCTTTACCAGCATGACTTTTGAGTGTGTGGCGGCGCCAGCCTGTCACTGGGGGGAGGCGGACCCGATTTTCCTCTCCGCGCGCCGCAGGAATCCGCAGATCGAGCCCGGTGAGATTACGCAAATCCAGTTTCGTGGGCTTTGCGGAGAATGTGAAGGCGCCATCAATATGCACAGTGAAACCCCTTCCATGATCAACCGAATACGACTCGAGAGTATTCAGCTTACCCAGCGACTGCATTGCCACGGTCGGCAGGGGAATTATGATATTCGTCCGCCGTGTAATCCTCTTTCGCCAACAGGAATGGGTATCGATAACGCCTGGTGCCTCAACCCAGAAACGGGAAAGGCCTGGGGAGTCGAACCCTATCCCGGAGGGCTACCCGTCCTGTTTGCGCAGGGGGTTTCCGATTTAGTCATCAGAGAACTTGATTGGCAGCGTCCAGTTCCCCTACCGGCAGGCTGGAATACGCAAGCGCTGTGTCTGGAAAAATGCGAGCGGTCATCCG
The DNA here is from genome assembly GCF_001753185.1 of Klebsiella sp. LTGPAF-6F. Lineage (NCBI taxonomy): Bacteria > Pseudomonadati > Pseudomonadota > Gammaproteobacteria > Enterobacterales > Enterobacteriaceae > Klebsiella > Klebsiella sp. LTGPAF-6F. The sequence goes on along the minus strand of NZ_CP017450.1, from coordinate 4,594,941 downwards.
TGCGGGAAACCTGAGCTAATGAAAAACGCCTCCAGCGGACGCCAGAGGCGGGAAAGTTTACTCTTCTGCCGCATATCCCTGCGGTGGAAGAGGAACATCATCAAGCCAGGCTTCGTTTCCTTCCGCGCGCAGGCGGCCATCGACAAACCAGCTGATAGCCAGGGGATAGATATCGTGTTCCTGCGCCTGTACGCGGGCGGTAATGTCGTCCTCGGTATCTTCAGCGAAAACCGGCACCTTTGCCTGCAGAACCACCGGACCTCCGTCCAGCTCATCGGTCACAAAATGCACCGACGTCCCGTGCTCCTCATCGCCATTTTCCAGCGCCTGACGATGGGTGTGCAGCCCCGGATATTTTGGCAGCAGGGAAGGGTGGATATTCAGCATGCGCCCCTGGTAGTGGGCGACAAAAGCCGGGCTAAGAATACGCATGTAGCCGGCGAGAACCACCAGATCCGGCGCGTAAGCATCGATCTCGTGCATCAGCTCGCGGTCGAAAGCTTCCCGGTTGGCAAACTGGCTGGCGGCGAGCGCGTGAGCCGGAATATTGGCCGCGCGCGCGCGCTCAAGGCCGAACGCGTCGGCCTTGTTGCTGAAGACTGCACGCAGGGTGCCGTTGATTTTTTTCCGGGCGCAGGCGTCAATAATCGCCTGCAGGTTGCTACCGTTACCGGAAATCAGCACCACGATGTTTTTCATTCAATGACCACACGCTGTTCGGAATCAGAGGCTTTGATATACCCTATTTTCCACGCGCTTTCACCTTTGTCGTTCAGGAAGGCAATGGCTTTATCCGCCGCTTCCGCCGGCAGCGCGATGACCATGCCGACGCCGCAGTTAAAGGTGCGATACATTTCGTGGCTGCTAACGTTACCCGCGGTTTGCAGCCAGTTGAACACGTCCGGCCACTGCCAGGAGGATTCATCAATGACCGCCTGGGTGTTGTCCGGCAGCACGCGCGGGATGTTTTCCCAGAAGCCGCCGCCGGTCAGGTGGGCGATGGCGTGCACGTCAACGTTGGCGATCAGGTCGAGTACGGATTTCACATAAATGCGGGTCGGCGCCAGCAGATGGTCGGCCAGCGGCTTACCGTTGAGATCGGTGGTTTGCGGATCAACGCCGCTGACTTCGATAATTTTGCGCACCAGAGAGTAGCCGTTAGAGTGCGGGCCGCTGGAAGCCAGCGCCACCAGCACGTCGCCATCGGCCACTTTGCTGCCGTCGATAATTTCTGATTTTTCTACCACCCCAACGCAGAAACCGGCCACGTCATAATCTTCGCCGTGGTACATGCCGGGCATTTCCGCCGTCTCGCCGCCCACCAGCGCGCAGCCTGACTGCAGACAACCTTCGGCAATGCCGCTGATTACGCTCGACGCAGTATCGACATCCAGTTTGCCGGTCGCGTAGTAATCAAGGAAGAACAGCGGCTCTGCGCCCTGAACCACGAGGTCGTTTACGCACATAGCGACCAGGTCGATACCGATAGTGTCGTGACGCTTGAGGTCCATCGCCAGACGCAGCTTGGTGCCGACGCCGTCGGTGCCGGAGACCAGAACCGGTTCGCGATACTTCTGCGGCAGCGCGCACAGCGCGCCGAATCCGCCCAGTCCACCCATCACTTCCGGGCGGCGGGTTTTCTTCACCACGCCCTTAATACGGTCGACGAGAGCGTTGCCTGCATCAATATCCACGCCGGCATCTTTATAGCTGAGAGAGGTTTTATCGGTCACTGCGAAGTCTCCACGCGTTTGCGGTAGCAATAAAAAACGGCGCAATTCTAACAGGGATAGCAAACGTTTGCGAGCCTGCTTTGCAGCCGATGCAAAACGGCCGTTAAGTGCGCAAATTTGATACTGTTCACGAAAATGAAACCGGGTACATTCTTCTGCTTGCCAGCGTTGTCGGGAATAATCATCATGCCAGTGAAACCGGTTTCTTTCCTGATTTCTGGAGAGATAAACCGCGAATGTGATGGATTCTGGAGGAAAGCTGAGGATGAACATTGCCGCATTTGATATCGGTGGCACGGCGTTAAAAATGGGGGTAATGACGCGCGAAGGCACGCTGCTGGAGAAAGGAAAGCAGAACATCGTCGACAGCGACGGCGACCAGATCCTGCAGGCGATGCTGGCGTGGATCGCCGCTCACCCGGCGTGTGAAGGGGTGGCAATCAGCGCGCCCGGCTACGTTAACCCGCACACCGGCTTTATCGAAATGGGCGGCGCCATCCGTAAATTCGATAACTTCGCCATCAAACGCTGGCTTGAGCAGCAGGTTCGCCTGCCCGTGGCCATTGAGAATGATGCCAACTGCGTGCTGCTGGCCGAGCGCTGGCGGGGGAAAGCCGCCGACATGAGCAACTTTCTGGTCCTGACCATCGGCACCGGCATCGGCGGGGCGATTTTCTGTAATAACCAGCTGGTCCACGGCGCGCGCTTCCGCGCCGGCGAGTTCGGCTATATGCAAACCGCGCGTCCGGGCACCCGCGATGTGCGGCGCTATTCGATGAACGAAAACTGCACGCTGCGCGTGCTGCGCCATCGCTACGCTGAACATATCGGCAAGGCGCTGGATGACGTCACTGGCGAAGAGATTTTTGACCGCTACGATGCGGGCGACGCCACCTGTCGACGTCTGGTCGCTGAATTCTTTAACGGCCTGGGTACCGGGCTTTACAACCTCGTCAACTTATTCGACCCGCAAACGATTTTGATCGGCGGCGGGATTGTGGAACGACCGGGCTTTCTGGCGCTGCTGCGCGAACATCTGGCCTGGTTTGGCATTGCGGAATATATCGACACCGTCAGCCACGGCAACGATGCCGGGCTGGTAGGCGCGGTTTACCATTTCAATCAGCAATACCGGTCGCAGAGCGGCGACTGCGCATAGGGAGAGAACATGTCCGGATTTAAAGAAGGTTTTCTGTGGGGCGGCGCGGTGGCGGCGCATCAGCTGGAAGGCGGCTGGAAAGAGGGCGGTAAAGGGGTGAGCGTCGCCGACGTGATGACCGCAGGCGCGCACGGCGTACCGCGCGAAATCACCGATGGCGTGCTGCCGGGGAAAAACTACCCCAACCACGAAGCGATCGATTTTTATCATCGCTATAAAGATGACATTCGCCTGTTTGCCGAAATGGGCTTCAAATGCTTCCGCACCTCCATTGCCTGGACGCGCATCTTTCCGCTGGGCGATGAGCAAGAACCTAACGAGGCCGGGCTGCAGTTTTACGACGACCTGTTCGATGAGTGCCTGAAGCACGGTATTGAGCCGGTGATTACGCTCTCCCACTTCGAAATGCCGTACCATCTGGTGACGGAGTACGGCGGCTGGCGTAACCGTAAACTGATTGATTTCTTCGTCCGCTTTGCCCGGGTGGTATTTACCCGCTACCAGCACAAAGTGAAGTACTGGATGACCTTCAATGAGATCAATAACCAGGCCAACTTCCACGAAGATTTTGCGCCGTTCACCAACTCCGGACTGAAATATCTGCCGGGGGAGGACCGCGAGCCGGTCATGTTTCAGGCGGCGCACTATGAGCTGGTCGCCAGCGCGCTGGCGGTTAAAGCCGCCCGCGAAATTAACCCGTCATTGCAGATTGGCTGCATGATCGCCATGTGTCCGATTTACCCGCTGAGCTGCGCGCCCAACGACATGATGATGGCGATGAACGCCATGCATCGCCGCTACTGGTTTACCGACGTTCATGTGCGCGGCCGCTATCCGCAGCACCTGCTGAACTACTTCGAGCGTCGCGGTTTTGCGCTGGACATCACCGAAGAAGACCGCGTGGCGCTGACTCAGGGCTGCGTCGACTATATCGGCTTTAGCTACTATATGTCGTTCGCCACAAAAGCAACGGATGATAATCCGCAGCTGGATTACGATGAAAGCAAGAGTCTGGTTTCCAACCCGTACGTGCAGAAGTCAGACTGGGGCTGGCAGATTGATCCGGTCGGGCTGCGCTACTCCCTGAACTGGTTCTGGGACCATTACCAGCTGCCGCTGTTTATTGTGGAGAACGGCTTTGGCGCCATCGACGTGCGCGAAGAGGACGGCTCGGTGGATGACCAGTATCGTATTGACTACCTTTCCGCCCATATCGCCGAGATGAAAAAAGCGGTTGTTGAGGATGGCGTCGACCTGATGGGCTATACCCCGTGGGGCTGTATCGACCTGGTTTCCGCGGGAACCGGTGAGATGAAAAAACGCTACGGCTTTATCTACGTGGATAAAGATAATGAGGGCAACGGTACGCTGGCACGTAGCCGTAAGAAATCTTTTGCCTGGTATCAGCAGGTTATCGGCAGCAACGGCGAAAATCTATAAACGGCCGTAAAGCCCCATTCAGCCCCGCCTTCGCGGGGTTTTTTTATTTTGTCTTATACTGGCTCAGGCAGCGTAAAGCATTTTGGTTGATCCCGGTCAAACATATCGGCTATGGCGTAAAAGGAAAAAGGCGGTATAATCCGGCGATTTTTTTTGTGGCTGCCCCTCAGAGGAGAAAGAGAATGAAGATCGTGGAAGTGAAACACCCACTCGTCAAACACAAGCTGGGCCTGATGCGTGAGCACGACATCAGCACCAAACGCTTCCGTGAACTCGCCTCAGAAGTTGGCAGCTTACTGACTTATGAAGCTACTTCCGATCTGGCGACCGAAAAAGTCACCATCGAAGGCTGGAACGGCCCGGTAGAAATTGAGCAGATCAAAGGCAAGAAAATTACCGTAGTGCCGATTCTGCGCGCGGGTCTGGGGATGATGGAAGGCGTGCTTGAGCACGTGCCGAGCGCGCGTATCAGCGTGGTGGGCATCTATCGTAACGAAGAGACCCTTGAGCCGGTGCCTTACTTCCAGAAGCTGGTATCCAACATCGACGAACGCATGGCGCTGGTGGTTGACCCGATGCTGGCGACCGGCGGCTCCATGATCGCCACCATCGACCTGCTGAAAAAAGCGGGCTGCTCCAGCATTAAGGTGCTGGTTCTGGTGGCGGCGCCGGAAGGCATCGCCGCGCTGGAGAAAGCGCATCCGGACGTTGAGCTGTACACCGCGTCCATCGACCAGGGCCTGAACGAGCACGGATACATTATTCCGGGACTCGGCGACGCCGGCGATAAGATTTTTGGTACGAAATAAATGATGAAGTAGAAAAAGCCGACTTTGAGAGTCGGCTTTTTTTTGAATAAAACACACCAACAGCAATCAACAAACGACTCTCAGAGGAAAATGCCATGACGCGCCGTGCTATCGGGGTGAGTGAAAGACCGCCGCTTTTACAGACAATCCCGCTTAGTTTGCAACATCTGTTCGCCATGTTTGGCGCAACGGTACTGGTGCCCGTTCTGTTCCATATCAACCCGGCCACGGTACTGCTGTTTAACGGCATCGGAACGCTGTTATATCTTTTCATCTGCAAAGGCAAAATTCCGGCTTATCTTGGATCGAGCTTTGCGTTTATCTCCCCGGTGCTGCTTCTGCTGCCGCTGGGCTACGAAGTCGCTCTCGGCGGCTTTATCATGTGCGGCGTACTGTTTTGCATCGTCTCCTTTATTGTCAAAAAAGCCGGAACCGGCTGGCTGGACGTGATGTTCCCGCCGGCGGCGATGGGCGCGATTGTCGCAGTTATCGGCCTGGAGCTGGCGGGCGTGGCGGCGAATATGGCCGGTCTGCTGCCCGCTGACGGGCAATCGCCGGACAGCAAAACCATTATTATTTCGATGGTGACGCTGGCGGTGACGGTTTTCGGTTCGGTGCTGTTCCGCGGTTTCCTGGCGATTATCCCGATTTTAATCGGCGTCCTGGTCGGCTACGCGCTCTCCTTCGTGATGGGCGTCGTCGATACCACGCCCATCGCCGAGGCCCACTGGTTCGCGCTGCCGACCTTCTACACCCCGCGCTTTGAATGGTTTGCGATTTTCACCATTCTCCCCGCCGCGCTGGTGGTGATCGCCGAGCACGTTGGACATCTGGTAGTCACGGCCAATATCGTCAAAAAAGATCTGATCCGCGATCCGGGCCTGCATCGTTCAATGTTTGCCAACGGCCTGTCTACGGTGATCTCCGGCTTCTTTGGCTCCACGCCAAACACCACCTACGGCGAGAACATTGGCGTGATGGCGATCACCCGCGTCTACAGCACCTGGGTTATCGGCGGCGCGGCGATCATCGCGATTCTGCTCTCCTGTGTCGGCAAGCTGGCGGCGGCGATCCAGATTATCCCGCTGCCGGTAATGGGCGGCGTCTCGCTGCTGCTGTACGGGGTTATCGGCGCTTCGGGTATTCGCGTGCTGATCGAATCTAAAGTCGATTACAACAAGGCGCAGAACCTGATTCTGACCTCCGTTATCCTGATCATCGGCGTCAGCGGGGCAAAAGTGCATATCGGCGCCGCCGAGCTGAAAGGCATGGCGCTGGCGACCATCGTTGGCGTCGGGCTGAGCCTGATCTTCAAACTGATTAGCGTGCTGCGTCCGGAAGAGGTGGTTCTCGACGCCGCGGATAGCGAAGAAGCAAAACATTGATCCTTATACCGGGCGGCGATCCTGCCCGGTTCTCTCCTTGCGTATTTCTGTGCTAAACTCTCCGCGTTTTTCTGCAAGCCTATGTTGAGGTCCATCTGAACGCACCGGCACAGCTCTCTTTGCCACTGTATCTTCCCGATGATGAAACTTTCGCGAGTTTCTGGCCGGGCGATAACCCTTCTCTTCTTGCCGCCCTTCAGAACGTGCTGCGGCAGGAACATAGCGGATACATCTACATCTGGTCACGCGAAGGGGCGGGGCGCAGCCATCTCCTGCACGCGGCCTGCGCGGAGCTCTCCCAGCGCGGCGATGCGGTGGGCTACGTACCCCTGGATAAACGGACGTGGTTTGTTCCTGAAGTGCTGGACGGGATGGAGCACCTGTCGCTGGTTTGTATCGATAATATTGAGTGCGTAGCGGGCGATGAACTGTGGGAAATGGCGATTTTCGACCTCTACAACCGCATTCTCGAGTCCGGTAAAACCCGGCTGTTGATTACCGGCGACCGACCGCCGCGCCAGCTCAAGCTTGGCCTGCCGGATCTGGCTTCGCGTCTTGACTGGGGGCAAATCTACAAGCTGCAGCCGCTGTCGGATGAAGACAAGCTCCAGGCGCTTCAGCTTCGCGCCAGACTGCGCGGTTTCGAAATGCCGGAAGACGTCTGTCGGTTCCTGCTTAAGCGGCTGGATCGCGAAATGCGTTCGCTGTTTATGACGCTCGATCAGCTCGATCGCGCTTCCATTACCGCCCAGCGCAAGCTGACCATTCCTTTCGTGAAAGAGATCCTCAAGCTTTAGCGGGCCGCGGCCTGAGGATCAACAACTTAGTTAACGATTTCCAGAACCTGCTCCGGCGGGCGACCGATACGGGCCTCGCCGTGGCTAACGACGATAGGCCGTTCAATCAGCTTTGGATTATCAACCATCGCCTGGATCAGCGCATCTTCGCTAAGCTGCGGGTTAGCGAGATCGAGGGATTTATAGAGATCTTCTTTCTGGCGCATTAAGTCGCGCGCGCTGGCCATCCCCAGCATCTTCAGCAGCTGGCGCAGCGTGGCGGCATCCGGCGGCGTCTCCAGATAGAGCACCACTTCGGGGTCGATGCCGTTAGCCTTCAGCAGGCTCAGCGTGTCGCGACTCTTGGAGCAGCGCGGGTTGTGATAGATTTTGACCGTATCGGACATGAGGTCTCCTTACATTTTCTGGTACGGTTTGAAGCGTTCCTGCAGCTGACGCAGCTGATCGATACGCGCATCGTAGCGGGCCTGCTGCAGACTGCCTAATTTTACCTGTGAGCTGGCGCTGCTGAGCAGGGTAATGGCCTGATCGAGTCGGCCAACCAGCGCCATGCCTTCCGCTCGGGCTGCCAGCTCCTGATCGCGATTTCCCAGTTTAGCTTCCGCTTGCGCCAGCAAATCCCAACCATTGACGTCATCTTTATTATTGAAGGTATAGCGGTTAAGGATCGTCGCCGCTTCCCCCGGCTGCCCGCCTTCCAGCAGGGCGTTGGCGAGGTTGAGCTGCAGCACCGGATTAGTACGCAGCTCGCGGGCGCTCTTCAGGCGATTAATCGCGTCGGTGGCTCTCTTTTGCCCGAGATCGATATCGGTCGCCAGGTCAAGGTACCAGGCGTTCTGCGGTTCGGCGCTCAGCAGCGGCTGCAGCGTTTTGCGCGCCAGATCGTAGTTGTTGTTGCCCATTGCCAGCAGCGCGCGGCCGTATTGGGCGGCGTGCTGTTGGCGAATATTGCCTTTTTCCCAGCTGCTCAGCAGGTCATTGCCCAGCTTATTATCGCCGGAGGTGTACATGCCCAGCGTTCTGGCCTTCGCCAGGTAGAAGTCAGCGGAGGACTGCACGACAACCGGGCGCATCTGATTGGCGCGGTTACGGGCGTCGGCGAGACGGCTTTCCGGTAAGGGGTGGGTCAGCAGCATTTCCGGCGGCCGGGTCGAGTAGCGCGACTCGTCGAGCAGCTTACCCATAAACGCCGGCATTGCCTGCGGGTCGAACCCGGAGCGCTGAAGGACCTGAATGCCAATGCGGTCGGCCTCTTCTTCGTTTTGACGAGTAAAGCTGATCAGCCCCTGCTGGCTGCCCGCCAGGGTGCCGGTCAGCGCGGCCATTCCGGCCTGCGGGCTGGCCATCGCCAGCAGAATCGACCCCAGCGCGCCGACCCAGGTCAGCGGAGCGTTACGCTTTTGGTCTTCCATCGCGCGGGCGAGATGGCGCTGGGTGACGTGAGAAATTTCGTGCGCCATTACTGACGCCAGCTCGCTTTCGTTATCTGAATAGCGGAACAGTGCCGAGTGCAGTACGACGTTACCGCCGAAGAAAGCAAAGGCGTTTATTTGATCGTTATTAATCAGATAAAAGTGGAACGGGGTGCGAACGGAATTGGCGTGCGACACCAGGCGCATGCCTAAACCGTTAATATACTGCACCAGCAGCGGATCGTTGATTAACGGCGCGCTGCCGCGCAGCTGGCGCACGTAGTAATCTCCCATCTGCATTTCCTGGCCGATGGAGAGCGTGCTTCCTGCGGAGGTGCCCATGTCCGGCAGAGTGTCTGCGGTATCGGCAAAAGCAGGTAATATTGAACCCAGCGTCAGCGACGCTATGACGGTCGCCACCAGCGTTTTCTTCAACTGCCTGAACATAACCTCTGTCCTGTAATGTAGGTGTGCCAGTTTGACCGATTGTGCGGCGTAATGTTCCCTGACCGCAAGCAGGTCCAGCGAGTTTAGCCGTCGTTCGCGGCGTTGCAAATATGATATTCATCCGGCCAGTAATGTTTGTGGTTTTACCCATAAAAAGCGAAGTCTTTTTTGTGACATTTCGATACAATTCCTGAGATTGTTACAGCTCCGCTCTTCAGGGAAGGGTTTTATGCTCCAGATGTTAATGCAGTGGTACCGTCGTCGGTTCAGCGACCCGGAGGCGATAGCGCTGCTGGTCATTTTGCTGGCTGGGTTCGGCATTATGTTTTTCTTCAGCGGCCTGCTGGCACCTTTGTTAGTGTCGATTGTTCTGGCCTATCTGCTGGAGTGGCCCACCGTCAGACTGGAGCGTATCGGGTTTTCACGTACCTGGGCCACCTCGGTCGTTCTGATTCTGTTCGTCGGCATTCTGCTGCTGATGGCGTTTGTGGTGATGCCGGTTGCCTGGCAGCAGGGCATTTATCTGATTCGCGATATGCCCGGGATGCTGAATAAACTTTCCGATTTCGCCGCCACGGTGCCGCGCCGTTATCCGGCCTTAATGGATGCCGGCATTATCGACGCGATGGCGGAGAATATGCGCAGCCGCATGTTAACCGTCGGCGACTCGGTGGTGAAATATTCGCTGGCCTCCCTGGTCGGGCTGCTGACCCTGGCGGTCTACCTGGTGCTGGTGCCGCTGATGGTTTTCTTTCTGCTGAAAGATAAAGAGCAGATGCTTAATGCCGTGCGCCGGGTGCTGCCGCGCAACCGCGGCCTGGCCGGGCAGGTGTGGAAAGAGATGAACCAGCAAATTACCAACTATATTCGCGGTAAGGTGCTGGAGATGATCGTCGTCGGCGTAGCGACGTGGATTGGCTTTATCCTTTTTGGCCTTAACTATTCGCTGCTGCTGGCGGTGCTGGTGGGGTTCTCGGTATTAATCCCCTATATCGGCGCGTTTGTGGTCACCATTCCGGTGGTGGGCGTGGCGTTGTTCCAGTTTGGCGCGGGAACCGAGTTCTGGAGCCTGTTTGCGGTGTACCTGATTATTCAGGCGCTGGACGGCAACCTGCTGGTGCCGGTACTCTTCTCGGAAGCCGTTAACCTGCATCCGCTGGTCATTATTCTGTCGGTGGTTATTTTTGGCGGTCTGTGGGGATTCTGGGGCGTGTTCTTCGCTATCCCGCTGGCGACGCTCATCAAAGCGGTGGTGCACGCCTGGCCGGATGGCCTGATAGTGGAAGACGAGCATTAGCGCGAAGCCGCAAGGAATGCCCTAAAAAAAGACGCCGGGTGGTTGAGAACGACCCGGCGTCTTGCGTTTGTCTTAGCGTCAGGCGTTTTCTTTCAGCCAGTTCAGCACCACGTCGTGGTGATTGCTGGTTTTGAAATCATCAAACACATGTTCGATTTTGCCGTTGGCGTCGATGAGGAAGCTAATACGATGGATACCGTCGTAGGTTTTCCCCATAAAGGTTTTTTCACCCCAGATACCGAACTGCTCGCATACCTGATGATCTTCATCAGACAGCAGAGTGAAGTTCAGCAGCTCTTTTTCGGCGAAACGGGAGAGTTTTTCTGGTTTATCCGTACTGATACCCAGTACTTCAACGCCTGCTTTTTTCAGGTCGTCCATATTATCGCGTAAACCGCACGCCTGTACGGTGCAGCCCGGGGTCATGGCTTTCGGATAAAAATAAACCAGAACACGCTGTCCCTGGAAGTCGGTCAAATTTACTTCCTCGCCGTCCTGGTCCGGTAAGCTAAATTTCGGTGCAATATCACCGGCTTTCAGTGGGTTCATCACTCAAACTCCATCCTGTTCATCATGCTGTGAATAATTAACAATGTTAATACTGCCTTGTGCATTCAGTTCTGTACATAGGGCTTTGAACGCTTGTTCGATATTTGATGCATTTTGCGTAGTCGGGCTGTGGGCGGTGATTTGAATAAAAAGCTGTGCTGACTCGTCGTTCGCTCCGGGCTGAGTGCGGGAAACCAGCTCGGCAATGTTCATTTTCCACGTATCGCACAGCGCCGTAAACCGCTCAATGATATGCGGCGAATCCGGCACCTCAACCTGAACCCAGACGGTGTTCTGCATCGCCTGAGGTGGCCTCGCGGTTGTACGCTTCATCACGATAAGCAGATCCAGCTCGGCGCCTTTCAGCGGCAGAGTGGATTCAATCAGGTTAATTGCATTCCACGAGCCGGAAAGCAGCATGATAAACGTAAACTCATCGCCAAGCATGGCCAGCCGACTGTCTTCAATATTACAGCCGCAGCTGCTGACGTGACGAGTGATCGTATTCACGATGCCTGGGCGGTCAGCACCCAACGCGGTAATAACCAGATAGTGTTGTAATGAGGCTGTCAAACCTGTTCTTCCTTTAAAAAGGTGAGGTAACGTTAGGAAAGCATAAAAAAAACCGGCATACAACATCCCTGATGGCATCGGGTCTCTTGCTTTTATTACGACTCCAAACGTAACATTGAGAATCTTGTCCCACTTATGCTCTGAGGATGGCCCATGTTTACGGGAAGTATTGTAGCGCTTGTCACGCCAATGGATGAAAACGGCAATGTCTGCCGGTCAAGCCTGAAAAAACTGATTGATTATCATGTCGCCAGCGGAACCTCGGCGATCGTTTCGGTAGGGACTACCGGAGAGTCCGCAACATTGAGCCATGAAGAGCATGGTGATGTGGTGATGCAGACGCTGGAGCTGGCCGACGGGCGTATCCCGGTCATTGCCGGTACCGGTGCAAATGCAACCGCAGAGGCGATTAGCCTGACCAAGCGATTTAACGATAGCGGCGTGGTTGGCTGCCTGACGGTAACGCCGTATTACAACCGTCCGACCCAGGAAGGGCTGTTCCAACACTTTAAAGCTATCGCAGAACATACTGACCTGCCGCAAATCCTGTATAATGTGCCGTCCCGTACCGGTTGCGATATGCTGCCTGAAACCGTTGGTCGTCTGGCGGAAATTAAAAATATTATCGGTATTAAGGAAGCAACGGGGAACTTAAGCCGCGTTCATCAGATCAAAGAGCTGGTTTCAGATGACTTTATTCTGCTGAGCGGCGATGACGCGACCGGAATGGACTTTATGCAGCTTGGCGGTCATGGCGTGATTTCCGTAACGACAAACGTTGCGGCGCGCGAAATGGCCGAGATGTGCCGACTGGCGCTAGCAGGTCAATTTGCCGAAGCTCGTGCGATTAACCAGCGTCTGATGCCATTGCATACCAAATTATTTGTCGAACCCAACCCTATCCCGGTCAAATGGGCCTGTAAGGCGTTGGGTCTTGTGGCGACCGATACGCTACGCCTGCCGATGACCCCGATTACCGAAAACGGTATTAAGGTCGTGACCGCAGCGCTGAAGCATGCCGGTTTGCTGTAAAGTTTAGGGAGATTTGATGGCTTACTCAGTACAGAAGTCGCGCCTGGCGAAGGTTGCGGGTGTTTCGCTGGTTCTACTCCTCGCGGCCTGTAGTTCTGACTCGCGCTACAAGCGTCAGGTGAGCGGCGACGAGGCCTATTTGCAGGCTACGCCGCTTAGTGAACTTCACGCGCCAGCAGGGATGATCCTGCCGATTCAGGTGGGTGATTATAATATTCCGGTTGCGACCAGCACCGGTAACACTGGCAAAGCCCTGGACATTCGTCCGCCGGCCCAGCCACTGGCGCTGGTCAGCGGCGCGCGTACGCAGTTCAGCGGTGATACCGCGACGCTGATGGTGGAAAACGGGCGCAGCGGTTCGCTTTGGGCGCAGGTGGCAAGCATCGTGCAGTCGAAAAACTACACTATCGCGAAACGCGACGATGCCAGCCAGACGCTGAATACCGACTGGGTCGAATGGAATCGCCTCGATGAAGACCAGCAGTACCGTGGTCGCTATCAAATCTCAGTTAAGCAGCAGGGCTATCAGCAGGCGGTGATCGTGAAGCTGGTGAATCTGGAGCAGGCGGGTAAACCTGTTGCCGATCCGGCTTCACTGCAGCGCTACAGTACCGCCATGCTGAACGTCATCTCCGAAGGTCTGGATCTGAACGCCACCAGCGCGCAGAACGCCGCGCAGAAAAACGCCGGGGCGACCTTCGACGTGCAGAGCGGCGCTGATGATACCGGCCTGCCGATGCTGATCGTTCGCGCGCCGTTTAACCTGGTGTGGCAACGCCTGCCGGGCGCGCTGGAAAAAGTGGGCATGAAGGTCACCGATAGCTCTCGTTCTCAGGGCAGCTTCTCCGTCACCTACAAACCGCTTTCCGACAGCGGCTGGACCGATCTGGGCGCCCGCGACCCGCAGCTGGTTTCCGGCGATTATAAACTGCAGGTCGGGGACCTCGATAACCGCAGCAGTCTGCAGTTCATCGACCCGAAAGGCCATACGCTGACGCAGTCGCAAAATGATGCCCTGGTCGCCGTATTCCAGGCTGCATTAAGTAAGTAATTAACAGGGCTGGAGCAATCCGGCCCTTTTTAATGTATAGTGACGCAAACGTGTGCGTCGGCAGAAAAGCACAAATTTTTATCGTTAATCATCACTGGAGTGACAAAGATGCAAAAGCAAGCTGAGTTGTATCGTGGTAAAGCGAAGACGGTATACAGCACCGAAAACCCGGATCTGTTGATACTCGAATTCCGTAACGATACGTCAGCAGGGGACGGCGCTCGCATTGAGCAGTTCGATCGTAAAGGCATGGTGAACAACAAGTTCAACCATTTCATTATGAGCAAGCTGGCGGAAGCGGGTATCCCGACCCAGATGGAAGCGCTGTTGTCCGATACCGAGTGTCTGGTTAAAAAGCTGGATATGGTGCCGGTGGAGTGCGTGGTACGTAACCGCGCCGCCGGTTCGCTGGTGAAACGCTTAGGGATTGAAGAGGGCATCGAACTGAACCCGCCGCTGTTCGACCTGTTCCTGAAGAACGACGCCATGCACGACCCGATGGTCAACGAATCCTACTGCGAAACCTTTGGCTGGGTGAGCAAAGAGAACCTGGCGCGTATGCAGGAGCTGACCTACAAAGCTAACGATGTGCTGAAAAAGCTGTTTGACGATGCGGGCCTGATCCTGGTGGACTTCAAGCTGGAGTTCGGTTTGTTCAAAGGCGAAGTGGTGCTGGGGGATGAATTTTCTCCGGACGGCAGCCGTCTGTGGGATAAAAAGACCATGGATAAAATGGACAAAGACCGCTTCCGCCAGAGCCTTGGCGGCCTGATTGAAGCCTACGAAGAAGTCGCTCATCGCCTGGGCGTGAAGCTCGACTAATCCCCTACGCCAGGAGAAGTTTTCTTCTTCTGGCGCTCTTCTTGCTGTTTCCTGTGGTAATCCTCCGCTGAACCGCCTACGATCTTATTCATTGGTTAATATGATGAATTGAGGTGCTTATGCGCTGGCAAGGACGTCGCGAGAGCGACAATGTGGAAGATCGTCGTGGTCAATCTGGTTCACCGATGGGCGGTGGAGGCGGTTTTCGTCTCCCCAGCGGTAAAGGCGGTATTGTACTGCTGATTATTGTTCTGGTGGCGGGCTATTACGGCGTGGATTTAACCGGCATGCTGACCGGCGAGCCGGTATCTCAACAGCAAACCACCCAACGCTCCATTAGCCCGCAGGATGAAGAGGCCGCGAAATTCACGAAGGTGATTCTGGCGGACACGGAAGATACCTGGGGCGCTATTTTTAAAGATATGGGCCGTCAGTATCCGCAGCCCAAACTGGTGATGTACCGCGGCGCGACGCGGACCGCCTGCGGCACTGGTCAATCGGTCATGGGGCCTTTTTACTGCCCGGCGGACAGCACGGTGTATATCGACCTGTCATTCTACGATGAGATGAGAAACAAGCTTGGCGCCGGCGGCGATTTCGCCCAGGGCTACGTTATCGCCCACGAGGTTGGCCATCACGTACAAAAGCTGTTGGGTATTGAATCGAAAGTGCGTCAGCTACAGCAAAACGCTTCGCAGGCGGAAGCGAATCGTCTGTCGGTAAAAATGGAGCTACAGGCGGACTGTTTTGCCGGCGTCTGGGGCTACAACATGCAGAAGCAGGACTACATGGAGACCGGCGATCTGCAGGAAGCGCTGAACGCCGCAGAGGCGATTGGCGACGATCGCCTGCAGCAGCAGAGCCAGGGGCGCGTCGTGCCGGACAGCTTTACCCACGGAACGTCGCAGCAGCGCTACACCTGGTTTAAACGCGGCTTCGATAGCGGCGACCCGGCGCAGTGCAACACCTTCGGCAACGCGCTG
Organism: Klebsiella sp. LTGPAF-6F; assembly: GCF_001753185.1. Lineage (NCBI taxonomy): Bacteria > Pseudomonadati > Pseudomonadota > Gammaproteobacteria > Enterobacterales > Enterobacteriaceae > Klebsiella > Klebsiella sp. LTGPAF-6F. The sequence continues at coordinate 4,579,452 of NZ_CP017450.1, read as the reverse complement.
TAATGCTCTTCTGTCATGGATGAACTGCGTCACCTGACGGCGCAGATGGCGCGCGAAGGTATTCGTCGTCTGCTGGTTCTCAGCGGCGACGATGCCTGGACTCAGCTTCAGGCGCAACAAATACGCACAGCGCTGGCCGGAGACGGACTGTGGGTTGGCCAGCGTCCGATGCCCGAGCCGTACGTCTCGTCTGCTGCCCTGAAATCGCTGCTGGGCCGCGAATTCCAGCACGCTTTTTTCGATGCCCGCGAGGGTTTTGATGTTGCCGCTTTCGCCGCGTTAGCCGGTACGCTACGCGCCGGTAGCTGGCTGGTATTGCTCACCCCCGACTTCGCCCAATGGCCGGCCCGTCCTGATGCGGATTCCCTGCGCTGGAGCGACGCTCCCGACCCCATCCCTACGCCGAATTTTGTTTATCGTTTTTGCCAACAGATTAGTGCGGATAACGCGTCCATTCTCTGGCGGCAGGGCAATGAACTTGCGGTGCCCGCGTTACCCGTGCGCCCACCATGGCATCCCGCCGACGGACATCCGCAGGCGGAGCAGGCTGCCGTGCTTGCCGAACTGGCCCGGTTCCCTCCCGGTATTGCGGCGCTAACCGCCGAGCGCGGGCGAGGCAAGTCCGCGCTCGCGGGGATGCTTATTCGCCATCTGGGGGGAGATGCCATCGTCACGGCACCGGCGCGGGGAGCAGCGGAGGTGATGGCGACATTCGCCGGGGAGGCTTTCCGCTTTATGGCCCCCGACGCACTGCTGGCTTCCGGCTGCACCGCCGGATGGCTGATTGTCGATGAAGCCGCGGCCATCCCCGGGCCGCTGCTGCGCCAGCTGGTCTCCCGCTTCCCGAGGACGCTGTTGACCACTACCGTTCAGGGGTACGAGGGGACGGGACGCGGCTTTTTGCTTAAGTTTTGCGCCAGTTTTGCGCACTTACGGCAGTTTAGCCTGACGACGCCCATCCGTTGGGCAAGCGGCTGCCCGCTGGAGGCGGCGATTGCGCGGCTGCTGCTGTTCAACGACGAGACCTTTCAGCACGCGCCAGGCGGCGATATCGTGCTGGAAAGCGTCAGCCAGAAGCGCTGGCGGCGACAGCCTGCGTTACCGGAAGCGATATATCAGCTGCTCTCCGGGGCCCACTATCGCACGTCGCCGCTGGACCTCCGGCGCATGATGGATGCGCCGGGGCAGCATTTTACCTGCGCCCGCGGCGGGGAGCGCATCGCCGGGGCGCTATGGCTGGTGGAGGAGGGCGGTCTTGAGCCGCCGCTTAGCCTGGCGGTGTGGGCCGGCTATCGCCGTCCGCGCGGCAATCTGGTGGCGCAGTCGCTGGCGGCGCACGGCGGTAGCCCCCTGGCGGCTACGTTGACGGGCCTGCGTATCAGCCGTATTGCCGTGCATCCGGCTCGCCAGCGCGAAGGGCTGGGGCAGCGGCTGGTGGCCCGGGCGGCGTCGCAGGCTGCGGACCGGGATTATCTCTCGGTGAGTTTTGGCTATACGCCTGAGCTGTGGCGCTTCTGGCAACGCTGCGGTTTTACGCTGGTGCGGCTGGGCACGCATCGGGAAGCCAGCAGCGGCTGTTACACCGCGATGGCGCTCTATCCTCTCAGCGAAGCGGGCCATCGCCTGGCACGCGAAGAAGCCCAACGGCTGCAGCGCGACGAATTCTGGCTGCGCGAGTGGCGAGATGAACCTGTGCCGCTGACGGCGCTGAAAGCGACTATTCTTACTGAAGAAGACTGGCTGGAGGTGGCGGGTTTTGCTTTTGCCCATCGTCCGCTGCTGACCTCGGCGGGTAGCCTCAATCGCCTGCTTATATTGGTGGAGCTGCCGCTTCCGGCGCTGCGGGCCCGCCTGCAGCAGCAGGATGAGGCCGCGCTTTGCCAAACGTTAGGTTTATCCGGACGGAAAGCGCTGCTGGCCAGGCTGCGCGAAGAAGCGGCGCAGGCGCTGCTCAGCCTGGATGAAAACCGCGCCAACGACCTGCGCCGGCAGGTTCAAATGCTGCAATTTTTTTAACTAACTCCTTCAGTTAAATGGCATGGTCATATTTCGCCTGCGGCGTAAACTTCCTTGCAGACATTAAGGAGACAGCCATGAAACACGATCATTTTATTGTTCAAAGCCCCGCGACACCTGCACAGCAACTGCTGCTGCTGTTTCATGGCGTCGGCGATAACCCGGTGGCCATGGGGCAAATCGGTAGCTGGTTTGCGCCGCTGTTTCCCGATGCGCTGATTGTCAGTATCGGCGGCGCTGAGCCGTGCGGTCCGCCTCCGGGACGCCAGTGGTTTTCCGTGCAGGGCGTTAGCGAAGAAAACCGCCAGCAGCGAGTGGATGCCATCATGCCGACCTTTATCGAAACGGTGCGCTACTGGCAACAGCAGAGCGGCGTCAGCCCGCAGGCGACGGCGCTGATCGGCTTCTCACAGGGGGCGATTATGTCGCTGGAGAGCATTAAAGCCGAGCCGGGTCTGGCATCGCGGGTGATCGCCTTTAACGGCCGCTATGCGACGCTGCCGGAGACCGCGACGACCGCGACCACTGTTCACCTGATCCACGGCGGTGAAGATCGGGTGATCGATCTGGCGTGGGCGGTGGCGGGGCAGGAGGCGCTGCAGCAGGCCGGCGGTGACGTGACGCTGGATATTGTTGAAGATCTGGGGCACGCGATTGACGATCGCAGTATGCAGTTTGCCCTCGATCATCTGCGCTTTACCGTACCGAAGCACTATTTCGACGAAGCCCTCAGCGGCAGCACGCCGAAAGACAGCGATATTATTGAATTGCTGTGAATAATAAACCCGGAGGCGGCGCGATGCGCCTGTCCGGGCTACCGGACCTGCAGACGAGCTGGAAACCCGTAGCCCGGGCAAGGCGCGTTAAGCGCCGCCCCGGGAAAAGAGCGCAGAGTGGGGTAATTTCCCGGAGGCGATGCTGCGCATCTTGTCCGGGCTACCGGACCTGCAGACGAGCTGGAAACCCGTAGCCCGGGCAAGGCGCGTTAAGCGCCGCCCCCGGGAAAAGAGCGCAGAGTGGGGTAATCTTCCGGAGGCGATGCTGCGCATCTGTCTGGGCTACCGTACCTGCAGACGAGCTGGAAACCCGTAGCCCGGGCAAGGCGCGTTAAGCGCCGCCCCCGGGAGAAGAGCGCAGAGTGGGGTAATCTTCCGGAGGCGATGCTGCGCATCTGTCCGGGCTACCGGACTTGCAACGAGCTGGAAACCCGTAGCCCGGGCAAGGCGCGTTAAGCGCCGCCCCCGGGAAAAGAGCGCAGAGTGGGATAATTTCCCGGAGGCGATGCTGCGCATCTGTCAGGGCTACTTGACCCGCGTCGAACTCACCGGGCGATTGCTTTATGGCAATCCGCGGTAAGATGTTACTTCTTCTTCGACGGGTCGTTCTTCGGCCAGTCGTCATCGTCGTCCCACTTGTCGTTGAAGTCGCGATGCGGGGGCAGATCCGGTTTATTGTTGAGAAATTTTTTGTGGTCAACGCGGGTCAGATCTTTAATCACGTTGATCATCACGCCCACCAAAAATACCAACACCAGAACCCACCAGTATTTCGTTAGCCAATCCATGCGCTTACCTCTTCTCTATTGATGCCGTCAGGCGACCAGCTGTTCCATGATGCGTTGGTACATCCGCGCCAGCAGCTGGAGGTCGGCGGCATTCACACACTCGTTTATTTTATGAATGGTGGCGTTCACTGGCCCCAGTTCAACCACCTGCGCGCCCATACGCGCGATAAAGCGCCCGTCGGAGGTGCCGCCGTTGGTCAGCAGCTGCGGTTTTATTTCATTATAGTGCTCAATGGCGTTAACCACCGCATCAACCAGCTTACCGCGGCTGGTCAGGAACGGCTGGCCTGAGAGCCACCAGTCGACGCTGTAGCGCAGCGCGTACTTCTCCAGCAGCGCCACGACGCGCGCTTTAATCATTTCATCGGTCAGCTCGGTGCTAAAGCGGAAGTTGAACTGGACGAACATATCACCGGGAATCACGTTGTTGCTGCCGGTGCCGGCCTGCACGTTAGCGATTTGCATACTGGTCGGCGGAAAGAACTCGTTGCCCTTATCCCATTCGATATTCACCAGCTCCGCCAGCATCGGCGCGGCGCGGTGCACCGGGTTATCGGCGTGATGCGGGTAGGCCACGTGCCCCTGCACGCCGTGAATGGTCAGGTTGCAGGTCAGCGAGCCGCGACGGCCGTTTTTCACCACATCGCCGACGACTTCGGTGCTGGACGGTTCGCCGACCAGGCAATAATCCAGGCGCTCGTTGCGCGCCATCAGCGCTTCAACAACCTTAACGGTGCCGTTTTTGGCGCTGGCTTCTTCATCAGAAGTGATCAGGAAGGCCAGACGACCTTTATGATTCGGATACTGAGCGACAAAACGTTCGGCGGCGACGACCATTGCCGCGAGCGAGCCTTTCATATCCGCGGCGCCGCGGCCAAACAGCATGCCGTCGCGAATGGTGGGTTCAAAGGGGGGATTAATCCAGCGATCGGCGTCCCCCGACGGGACGACATCGGTATGGCCGGCAAACGCCAGCGTTTCCCCGCGCCCGCGCCAGGCCCAGAAGTTTTGGGTATCCCCGAAATCCATCGGTTCAACGGTAAAGCCAATCGCACGCAGGCGTTCAATCATTAACGCCTGGCATCCCGCATCATCGGGGCTGAGGGAAGGGCGGCGAATAAGCTGCTGAGCCAGCTCAATGACCGGGCAAGACATAGACTACACCTCGTTAAACTGCTGATAACTTGATTCACTGAAACCCAGCAGCATAGGCTGACCGGGCGCGCAGAGCAATGGGCGTTTAATGATTGCCGGCATTTCCAGCATCAGTTTTGCCGCAGCGTCGGCGTTATTGATACCGGCGCGGACCGTTTCATCCAGCTTGCGCCACGTCGTCCCCCGGGTGTTAAGCAGGGCTTCCCAGCCGAGTTCAGCGATAAAGCTATCTAATAAAGTGCGATCCAGACCATCGACACGATAATCATGAAAGCGATATTCTATCTGCTGTGTCTCCAGCCAGCGGCGAGCCTTTTTTATGGTGTCGCAGTTTTTTATCCCGTACATGGTAAGCATGATTAAACCTTTTCCGTTGAATTAAACGATTGGCTAAGAATGTTCCGAATATATAAGCCCTGAATAAATAATACGTGAAATGCTTTAATAAATATCGTTTTTTCCCGTCGGGATATATTCATCGTTACATTTTGGCTGTTTTTTAAACGCTCCCTGACGGTGTTTCCTGGCCTCAAGGCGGATCCCGGTGATTCAGGCTGATGAACAAATGTTGCTAAATGTTGCTGTTGGTCACATTAAAATGCGCAAAATCGGCTCATAGTACTTACGAATGAAAGAGAACGTTCCGCAGGGGGTAATGAAAGTTATCAGTACGATAGCGCAAACAGGCTTTTAACCATCAATGAATTTGCATAAAATCACCCATAATAATAAGAGAGGCTATTATGATTGAACACGAACTGGGGAACTGGAAAGACTTTATCGAAGGCATGCTTCGTAAATAGTTTTCCGCAATAAAAGCATGGCGATTTCACAGGCAGAATAATAATGCAGTTGAAGCGACCACATGAAAAAGGCGACCTGTCCGGTCGCCTTTTCTGTTATTTGGCCCTGGCGAAAATATCGTCAGGGCGCGTCCCGATTATTGCGGCCGTTCCTTGAGCGGGAAGCGGCGACGTACCAGCACAAAGAACAGCGGCACGAAGAAGATAGCCAGCACCGTAGCGGAAATCATCCCGCCCATCACCCCGGTGCCGACGGCATGCTGGCTGCCGGAGCCCGCCCCTGTGCTGGTGGCCATCGGCAGTACGCCGAAGATAAACGCCAGTGAGGTCATCAGGATCGGCCGCAGACGCTGGCGGCAGGCGGAGAGCGTGGCGGTAAGCAGATCTTCGCCTTTCTGATTCAGCTCATTGGCAAATTCGACAATAAGAATGGCGTTCTTCGCCGACAGGCCGATAACCGTCAGCAGGCCTACCTGGAAATAGACATCGTTTTCCAGGCCGCGCATCCAGGTGGCCAGCAGCGCGCCGATAACCCCCAGCGGCACCACCAGCATCACCGAGAACGGCACCGACCAGCTTTCATACAGCGCCGCCAGGCACAGGAACACCACCAGCAGCGAAATGGCGTACAGCGCCGGCGCCTGCGCCCCGGAGAGCCGCTCCTGATAAGACATCGCCGTCCATTCGAGACCAAAGCCGTTCGGCAGCTGCTGGGCCAGCTCTTCCATAATCGTCATGGCGGTACCGGTACTGACGCCCGGCGCGGCTTCACCGACGATCTCTACCGCCGAGTAGCCGTTGTAGCGCTCCAGACGCGGCGAGCCGGTCTCCCAGCGCGAGGTCGCGAAGGCGGAGAAGGGCACCATCGTACCGCTGCTGTTGCGCACGTACCACAGGTTGATATCGTCCGGCAGCATGCGATACGGCGCGGCCGCCTGAACGTAGACCTTCTTCACGCGGCCGCGATCCATAAAGTCGTTGACGTAGCTTGACCCCCACGCGGTCTGCAGGGTGTCGTTGATATCGTCGATAGAGACGCCCAGCGCCTGCGCTTTACGCTGATCGATGTCCACCTGAAGCTGCGGGCTATCGTCGAGGCCGTTGTGGCGGACGCGGGTGAGCTGGTTATTTTTTCCGGCCAGCTCCAGCAGGGTATCGCGGGCGGCCATCAGCGCTTCGTGTCCGTTGCCCGCGTGATCCTCCAGCTCCATATCAAAACCGGCGGAACTGCCCAGACCGCTGATGGCCGGCGGACTGCTGGCAAAGACGCGCGCTTCTTTAATTTTGTTAAACGCTTTGGTTGCGCGTTCGATGATGGCAAAAGATGAACCGGTTGTGGGATCGCGTTCGTCCCAGTCCTTCAGGCGTACGAACATACGCGCCACGTTCTGGCCGTTGCCGCCGGGGCCGGAGCCGATGGTTGCGAACACCGATTCGACGTTTTGCTTCTCATTGTTCAGGAAGTAGTCTTCCGCCTGCTGCACCACCTTCAGGGTTTGCTGCTGGGTTGAGCCGCTCGGCAACTGCACCGAAGTGGTAAACATGCCGCGGTCTTCCAGCGGCAGGAATGACGTGGGCAGATGCAGAAACAGAAAGACCATCCCGCCCAGCAGCAGGACGTAGATCATTATCCAGCGCAGCGAACGATGAAGAATTTTGCCGACCGCGGTTTCGTAGCGGCTGGCGTTACGGTTAAACGTGCGGTTAAACCAGCCAAAAAAGCCCCTCTGCCCGTGGGTTTCGCCTTTATGAACGGGTTTAAGCAATGTGGCGCACAGCGCCGGGGTGAGGATCATCGCCACCAGCACCGACAGCACCATCGCCGAGACGATGGTAATCGAGAACTGGCGGTAGATCGCGCCGGTGGTGCCGCCGAAGAAGGCCATCGGCACAAATACCGCCGATAGCACCATGGCGATACCGACCAGCGCGCCCTGAATCTGCCCCATTGATTTTCGCGTCGCTTCACGCGGCGAGAGGCCCTCCTCGCTCATGATACGCTCGACGTTCTCTACCACCACGATGGCATCGTCCACCAGCAGGCCTATCGCCAGCACCACCGCGAACATGGTTAAGGTGTTGATGCTGTAGCCGCAGGCGTAAAGGACGGCAAAGGTTCCCATCAGCACCACCGGAACGGCGATGGTCGGGATCAGCGTGGCGCGGAAGTTCTGCAGGAACAGATACATCACGAGAAAGACCAGCGCGATGGCTTCAAGCAGCGTTTTCACGACGTCGGTAATCGACGCCTTAACGAATGAGGTGGTTTCGTAAGCGACTTTATATTCCAGGCCGTGCGGGAAATATTGCGACAGCTCGTTCAGACGGCTGATGACGCGTTCAGCGGTCGCCATTTCGTTTGCGCCAGAGGCCAGCTTAACCCCCAGCCCGGACGCCGCCTGGCGGTTGTAGCGGCTGAGGTAATCGTATTTTTCCGCCCCCATCTCGACGGTGGCGACGTCGCCAAGGGTGACTTCCGAACCGTCCTGATTAACCCGCAGGGTAATATCACGGAACTGTTCCGGCGTTTGTAACAGCGATTGTGAATTAATCGTCGCGTTGAGCGCCTGTTTATCCACCGACGGCGTGCCGCCCAGCTGGCCGACGGCGATCTGCGCGTTTTGCGAAGAGATGGCATCAGTGACGTCTTTCGCCGTCATCTGAAAGCTGTTGAGTTTGGCCGGATCGAGCCAGATGCGCATCGAATACTGCGAACCATAGGCGTCAATATCTCCGACGCCGTTGACCCGGCTGAGCGGGTCCTGAATATTACTGGCGACGTAGTCGGCGATATCCTGTTTATCCATACTGCCGTCGGTAGAGACGAAGGCGATCGTCAGGATATTGGTATCCCCGGTTTTACGCACCGTTACGCCCTGGTTCTGGACGGCCTGCGGCAGTTTGCGCATCGCCGACTGTAGCTGGTTCTGCACCTGCTGGACCGCTTCATCCGGATCGGTCCCGGCGGTAAAGCTCAGCGTCACGGTGGCCTGGCCGGTGCCGCTGCTCTGGGATGACATATACATCAGGTTATCGAGGCCGGTCATATTTTGCTCGATAACCTGGGTGACCGTATTTTCCAGCGTCTGTGCCGAAGCGCCCGGATAGTTCGCTGTGATCCGTACGTTAGGCGGGGCAAGGTCGGGATATTGCTCAACGGGAAGCGACAAAATTGCGAGCGTACCGGTCAGGCATAAAAGTATTGCCAGTACCCACGCAAAAATGGGGCGATCGATAAAAAAATTCGCCATCAGAATTAGGACCTCATTTTGCACATTTTTTTGTTATTGCACAGCCTGTGACACTCTAGCGGCAAGCCCTCAGGCAATCGTGGAGAAAATAAGGAGATAGTGTAATTTATCGTGTGCCTTTTATGGCAGCGTAAAGAACTCTCTTTCTTCCTCTACCTGCTCCTTCCTTTCGGCGCGCCGCCGCGGTGGCGCAAACGTAGCGCATTATTACTTAGCTAAATAAAACGTGATTTCATTTAAGTCAAAAAAATTGATCCACCTCGGGTTATTACCAAAAAATCGGCAACCTGTGCAAATGCACATTGTTCCGGCACCGTTTTGTCGGGTAATAGATAAGCATGCGAATTGAGGGGTTATTCACCACGAAGACTGAAGGATGTCATGAACCACTTTATTTTAAGCGATAGTCATAAGTGCATCGGATGCAAGGCTTGTGAAGTTGCCTGCGTCATGGCGCACAACGATGAGCAGCATGTTTTGACCCCGCAGCGTTTTTTGCCGCGCATTACGGTTATCAAAAACGAGCAAAAACGTAACGCCGTAACCTGCCACCATTGTGAAGGGGCGCCGTGCGCCCGCAGTTGTCCCAATGGCGCCATCAGCCAGCTTAACGACAGCGTCCAGGTTAATCAGGAGAAATGCATCGGCTGTAAATCCTGTATGGTTGCCTGCCCGTTTGGCGTGATGCAAATCGTCCTGACGCCGGTACAGGAGGAGAGGGTCAAAGCGACGGCGCATAAATGCGATTTGTGCAGCGGTCGCGAAGAGGGGCCCGCCTGCGTACAAAACTGCCCGGCCGAAGCGCTGGTACTGGCAACGGACAGCACGCTGGTGAATCTGGCGAAACAGCGGCGTCAGCGCGCGGCGCGTCTGGGCCACCCCGGCGCGGCGATGGCGCCTTGCTCCGCGGGCAAAGTCGCGCAGATGGCCGCGACGCCGCCGCGCGGCGAGCCCGACAAGCTATCCGCCGAGGCGCGTAAGGCCAATTTTAGCGAAATCTATCTGCCGTTCAGCGCCGGGCAGGCCAACCGCGAGGCGGAGCGCTGCCTGACGTGCGGCGAGCACAGCATTTGTGAATGGACCTGTCCGCTGCATAACCACATTCCGCAATGGATTGAACGCGTGAAAAAGGGGGATATTTCCGCCGCCGTGGAGCTTTCTCACCAGACCAACTGCCTGCCGGAAATTACCGGCCGCGTCTGCCCGCAGGATCGCCTGTGCGAAGGGGCCTGCACGCTGCGCGATGAGCACGGTTCGGTGACTATCGGCAACATTGAACGCTATATCTCCGACCAGGCGCTGGCCAACGGCTGGCGGCCGGATCTTTCTCAGGTCGTTGAAAGCGGCAAGCGGGTGGCGATTATCGGCGCGGGTCCTGCCGGGCTCGCCTGCGCCGACCGTCTGGTGCGTAACGGCGTGAGTCCGGTGGTCTTTGACCGTCACCCGGAAATTGGCGGTCTGCTGACCTTTGGTATTCCGGCCTTTAAGCTGGATAAATCTCTGCTTGCCCGGCGGCGGGAAATCTTTACCCAGATGGGCGTGCGCTTTGAGCTGAACTGCGAGATAGGCAAAGATATCCCGCTGACGACGCTGCTTGATGACTATGACGCAGTATTTATTGGCGCCGGAACCTATCGCTCGATGAAAGCGGATCTGCCGAATGAAGACGCGCCCGGCGTATATGACGCGCTGCCGTTCCTGATAGCCAACACCAAACAGGTGATGGGGCTGCTTGAGCTGCCGGAAGAGCCTTACGTCAACACCGAAGGGCTGAACGTCGTGGTGCTCGGCGGCGGCGATACGGCGATGGACTGCGTGCGTACCGCGCTGCGCCACGGCGCGAAGCAGGTTACCTGCGCCTATCGTCGCGATGAAGCCAATATGCCCGGTTCGAAGAAAGAGGTGAAAAACGCGCGCGAAGAGGGAGCGCAGTTTGAATTTAACGTCCAGCCGGTCACCCTGGAGCTGAACGAGAAGGGACACGTCAACGGCGTACGCTTTCTGCGTACCCGGCTGGGCGCGCCGGACGCTCAGGGGCGCCGCAGCCCGTCGCCAATCCCCGGAAGCGAGTTTGTCATGCCCGCCGACGCGGTGATCATGGCCTTTGGTTTCCATCCGCACGGTATGCCGTGGCTGGAATCGGTGGGCGTTAAGCTCGATAGCCGGGGTCGAATCAAGGCCAATGTGGAAAGCCGCTACCGCTACCAGACCACCCATCGCAAAGTGTTTGCCGGCGGCGATGCGGTGCGTGGCGCCGATCTGGTGGTGACCGCCATGGCGGAAGGCCGCCACGCGGCGCAGGGGATAATGGACTTCCTCGAGGTTAAATCGATTCCGCTTCACTGACGACAAAGCGGGCTTCACAGCGTAGTATGGCATCGTCATTTCACGCTGTGGGGCTCGTATGTCACTCAATATCAACATTATCAAAGATAAAATCCTCTCCGAAAACTGGTTCCTTTTGCGCAACATGACCTATGAACTGACGCGCAGCGACGGCAGCGTGGTTCGCCATAGACGCGAAGTCTACGATCGCGGCAACGGCGCTACCATCTTGCTGTATAACCGCCATAAGCAGACCGTCGTGCTGGTTCGCCAGTTTCGCATCGCGACCTGGGTAAACGGCAACGAAGACGGGATGCTGATTGAAACCTGCGCCGGGCTTCTGGACAGCGATGAGCCGGAGGAGTGCGTGCGCAAAGAAGCTATTGAAGAGACCGGTTTCGAAGTCGGTGAAGTGCGCAAACTGTTTGAACTGTTTATGTCGCCCGGCGGCGTCACCGAGCTTATCTATTTCTTTATTGCCGAATATAACGATACTCAGCGGGCCAACGATGGCGGCGGCGTTGATGATGAAGATATTGAGGTGCTGGAGCTCCCTTATCATCGGGCGCTGGAGATGATGGCGAACGGGGAGATCCGCGATGGCAAAGCGGTGATCCTGCTGCAATATTTGCAAACCTCCGGGCTGATGAACGGGGATCTCTGATAAATCCGATTGAGTAAAACCTCGCCGCTGGTGAACATAGCCGCTGTGTATGGCGTTTTCTCCGGGGTTGTGCCGCTCATGTTGCATCGGGTTATTTTGTTTCTGCTTTTCGGTTTACTGCCGACGTCGCTGGTGCGGGCGGCGCCGGCACAACAGCTCTTCAATGACTGGCAGGTAACCTGCAACAATCAGAACTTCTGCGTGGCCCGCAACGTCGGGCTGCATCACGGCCTGGTCATGACCCTCACCCGCAGCGCCGGGGCGGCCACCAGCGCCAGCCTGCGCATTGAACTCGGCGGCGTGGGCAACCCGGTCGCGGCGCTGGCGCCGATTGCGCCGCGTCTTCGCCTCGATGGTAAACCCCTGTCTCTGGGCGATAAACATTGGCAGATCGCCGACAAACTGCTTGAAACCGACGATAGTGTCACCATTGATGCCTTTCTGCAGCAGGTGCAGGCAGCAAAGGCGATAACCCTTGAAAATGGCCTGCAGGCCATCTCTTTACAGGGGCTGAAAGCCGCCCTGCTGTTTATCGATAGCCGGCAGAAGCGCGTGGGGAGCGAAACCGCGTGGGTAGGGAAGGGGGAAGAGCCGCCGCTCAGCGTTCCGCCCGCCCCGGCGCTGCGCTCGGTGGCGAGAATCGACGTGGCGGAGTCCCCCCTCAGCCGCGATGAACTTAACGATCTCATGGATTATGGCAACGAGCGCATGAACAGCAGCGCCTGTTCGCTGGATCCGTTTCGCCGCGAGGTGCGGGTTGCCGCGCTGACCGACGATAGGGTGCTGCTGATGACCAGCTGCGAAGCGGGCGCCTACAACACCATTTGGCTGGCCTGGCTGGTGTCGCGCCAGCGGCCGTATATTGCTCATCCGGTACGGCTCACTCTGCCTTTCCAGCCCCCCGGCGACGGGCCGCGCGATGTCGAACTGGTAAACGCCCGCTACGACGATCGACGCCAGGAACTGGTGACGCTGGATAAAGGGCGCGCGCCCGGCGACTGCGGGACGCAAACGCGCTGGCGCTATGACGGCCAGCGGTTTAGCCTGGTACGCTACGCGCGGCAGCCGCAGTGCGATAACTGGCAGGGGCCAGACGCCTGGCCCACGCTATGGGTTACCCGTTCAGTACCTCGTCCCCTACGGTAACGATATGCTCAACGGTAAAGCCGAAGTAAGGGAAGAGCTTATCCGCGGGGGCCGATTCACCGTAGCCGGTCATGCCGACGATTTTGCCTTTTAGCCCCACATACTTATACCAGTAGTCGGCGATGCCGGCCTCAACCGCGACGCGGGCGCTGACGTCCGACGGCAGGACCGATTCCCGGTAGGCTTCCTCCTGGGCATCAAACACGTCGGTCGATGGCAGGGAAACCACGCGCACGTTCACCCCTTTGGCCAGCAGCTTCTCCGCCGCCAGCACGGTGATCTCGACTTCCGAACCGGTAGCTATCAGGATCAGGTCCGGCTTGCCGCCAGCGTCCTTCAGCACGTAGCCGCCGCGGGCGATATTCTGTACCTGCTCCGGCGTGCGCGCCATTTGCGCCAGATTTTGCCTTGAGAGGATCAGCGCCGTCGGCCCGCTGTGACGTTCGACCGCCAGCTTCCACGCCACCGCGGCCTCCACCTGATCGCACGGTCGCCAGGTGCTGAAGTTTGGCGTCAGGCGCAGGCTGGCCAGCTGTTCTACCGCCTGGTGCGTCGGACCATCTTCGCCGAGACCGATGGAGTCGTGGGTATAGACCATAATTTGCCGCGCTTTCATCAGCGCCGCCATACGCGCCGCGTTGCGGGCATATTCGACGAACATCAGGAAGGTGGCGGTATAGGGGACAAACCCGCCGTGATGCGCGATGCCGTTGGCGATGGCCGTCATCCCGAACTCGCGTACGCCGTAGTGGATATAGTTACCCGCCGGATCCTCTTTCAGCGAAGTCGACCCTTTCCAGATGGTCAGGTTGCTGGGCGCGAGGTCAGCGGAGCCGCCCAGCAGTTCCGGCAGATGCGGGCCGTAGGCATCGAGGGCATTTTGCGAAGCCTTGCGGGTGGCGATTTTCGCCGGGTTAGCCTGCAGATCGGCAATATACTTCCGCGTCGTTTCATCCCACGACTCAGGCAGTCCGCCGCTCATGCGCCGCGTAAACTCCGCCGCCAGCTGCGGATGGGCCTGCTGATAGGCGGCAAACTTCTCCTCCCAGCTTTTCTGCGCCTTTTGTCCCTTTTCACGCGCGTCCCAGGCCCGGTAGATCTCTTTCGGGATCTCAAACGCCGGGTGATGCCAGCCCAGCTGCTGGCGCGCCAGCGCCACTTCCTGTTCTCCCAGCGCGGCGCCGTGGGCCTCTTCTTTCCCGGCTTTATTCGGCGAACCAAAGCCTATCACCGTACGGCAGATAATCAGCGAGGGTTTGTCCTTCACGCTCTGGGCTTCCAGAATCGCTTTCTTCACGGCTTCGGGGTCGTGGCCGTCAATTTCATGCACCACATGCCAGTGATAGGCCTCAAAGCGTTTTGCCGTGTCATCGGTAAACCAGCCTTTGGTTTCGCCATCAATGGAAATGCCGTTGTGGTCGTAGAAGCCGATCAGCTTGCCCAGCCCTAACGTCCCCGCCAGAGAGCACACTTCGTGAGAAATCCCCTCCATCAGGCAGCCATCGCCCATAAACACGTAGGTGAAGTGATCGACGATCTCATGGTCTGGCTGATTAAACTGGGCCGCCAGCGTGCGCTCGGCGATAGCCAGGCCCACGGCATTTGCCAGTCCTTGCCCCAGCGGACCGGTGGTGGTTTCCACTCCCGGCGTATAGCCAATCTCCGGGTGGCCCGGGGTTTTTGAATGCAGCTGACGGAAGTTTTTTATCTCTTCGATGGGCAGGTCATAGCCCGTCAGATGCAGCAGGCTGTAGAGCAGCATCGACGCGTGGCCGTTGGAGAGAATAAAGCGGTCGCGATCGTACCATTGCGGGTTTTCAGGATTGTGCTTGAGGAAATCGTTCCATAGCACCTCGGCGATATCGGCCATACCCATTGGCGCGCCGGGGTGGCCGGAGTTGGCTTTCTGGACTGCATCCATACTCAGGGCGCGGATGGCGTTGGCTAGTTCTCTACGGGACATAATGTGCTCCTGAAACAATAGGTTACATGAGTTTTTATTGGATTAGGATAGAGAGGGTGATGAGTTGCATAACTAAAAAGCATAGCAGACGGGGCTATCCTTGCTTCTGAAACTAAGTTACATAAACAATATAAATCGATAACAAATATAACTTTGTTATGGCGAGAGTTTGGCGGTGTTCAAAGTTTACGAAGCCGTCAGGCGAGATACTAGGTGGCCCTTTAGGGTGAACACCAGGTACGCGATAACGTTTCACCCCCTACGATCGATACGTGAAAGGAACGATAAAATGGATGAGCAGTTAAAACAAAGCGCCCTTGATTTCCACGAATTCCCGGTCCCCGGAAAAATCCAGGTCTCCCCGACAAAACCGCTGGCTACCCAACGCGATCTGGCCCTGGCCTACTCGCCGGGCGTTGCCGCGCCCTGTCTGGAAATCGAGAAGGATCCGCTGGCAGCCTATAAATATACCGCGCGCGGCAACCTTGTGGCGGTGGTCTCCAACGGCACGGCCGTTCTGGGGCTGGGCAATATCGGCGCGCTGGCCGGTAAGCCGGTGATGGAAGGCAAAGGCGTTCTGTTTAAAAAATTCGCCGGTATCGATGTGTTCGATATTGAAGTCGATGAACTGGACCCGGACAAATTTATCAACGTCGTCGCGGCGCTGGAGCCGACCTTCGGCGGTATCAACCTTGAAGATATCAAAGCGCCGGAGTGCTTCTACATCGAGCAAAAGCTGCGCGAGCGCATGAATATTCCGGTTTTCCATGACGATCAGCACGGGACAGCGATTATCAGTACCGCGGCGATTCTTAACGGTCTGCGGGTGGTGGAGAAAAACATCTCCGACGTGCGGATGGTGGTCTCCGGCGCGGGCGCGGCGGCGATTGCCTGTATGAACCTGCTGGTGGCGCTGGGGATGCAGAAACACAACATCGTGGTCTGCGACTCGAAAGGCGTTATCTATAAGGGCCGCGAGCCGAATATGGCGGAGACGAAAGCGGCCTATGCGGTTGAAGACAGCGGCAAACGCACGCTGGATGACGTGATTGACGGGGCGGACATTTTCCTCGGCTGCTCGGGCCCGAAAGTGCTGACTCAGGAGATGGTGAAGAAAATGGCCCGCGCGCCGATGATTCTGGCGCTGGCTAACCCGGAGCCGGAGATTCTGCCGCCGCTGGCGAAAGAGGTGCGCTCCGACGCCATTATTTGTACCGGCCGCTCCGACTATCCGAACCAGGTGAACAACGTGCTGTGCTTCCCGTTCATCTTCCGCGGCGCGCTGGACGTCGGCGCAACGGCGATTAACGAAGAGATGAAGCTGGCGGCGGTGCACGCGATTGCTGAGCTGGCGCACGCTGAACAGAGCGAAGTGGTGGCCTCCGCCTACGGCGATCAGGATCTGAGCTTCGGCGCGGAATATATCATTCCGAAGCCGTTCGACCCGCGGCTGATCGTCAAGATTGCTCCGGCAGTGGCGAAAGCGGCGATGGACTCCGGCGTCGCGACCCGCCCGATCGCCGATTTTGATGCGTACATCGAGAAGCTCAGCGAGTTCGTCTACAAAACGAACCTGTTTATGAAGCCGATTTTCTCGCAGGCGCGCAAAGAGCCGAAGCGGGTGGTACTGGCGGAAGGCGAAGATACCCGCGTACTGCACGCGACTCAGGAGCTGGTCTCCCTTGGGCTGGCGAAACCGATTCTGATCGGTCGTCCCGGCGTCATTGAGATGCGCATCCAGAAGCTGGGACTCCAGATCAAAGCCGGGGTTGATTTTGAGATCGTCAATAACGAATCCGATCCGCGCTTCAAAGAGTACTGGAATGAATATTACACCCTGATGAAGCGCCGCGGGATCACCCAGGAGCAGGCGCAGCGGGCGGTGATCAGCAACACTACGGTCATTGGCGCGATCATGGTGCAGCGCGGCGAAGCCGATGCGATGATCTGCGGCACCATCGGTGACTATCACGAGCACTACAGCGTCATTCAGCCGCTGTTTGGCTACCGCGAAGGGGTTCATGCGGCCGGGGCGATGAACGCGCTGCTGCTGCCGAGCGGCAACACCTTTATCGCCGACACCTACGTCAACCACGATCCCTCGCCGGAGCAAATTGCCGAGATCACCCTGATGGCGGCAGAAACCGTTCGTCGATTCGGGATTGAACCGCGGGTGGCGCTGCTGTCGCACTCGAACTTTGGTTCCTCGGACTGCCCGTCCGCCAGCAAAATGCGTCAGGCGCTGGAGCTGGTGAAGGCGCAGGCGCCGGAGCTGATGATCGATGGCGAAATGCACGGCGATGCCGCGCTGGTGGAAAGCATTCGTAATGAGCGGATGCCGGACAGCCCGCTGAAAGGTTCGGCCAATATTCTGGTGATGCCGAATATGGAAGCGGCGCGTATTAGTTACAACTTACTTCGCGTCTCCAGCTCTGAAGGCGTCACCGTCGGACCGGTGCTGATGGGCGTCGCAAAGCCGGTGCATATCCTGACGCCAATTGCTTCGGTACGGCGTATCGTGAATATGGTCGCGCTGGCGGTTGTTGAAGCGCAAACTCAGCCGCTGTAATTTTTATTTAATTATTTCAGGCGCGGGAATTCTCCCGCGCTTTTTTATTTCTGTTTATAAGTGATCTATCTCACCTTTCAAATCAACTTGCCGAATTTTGTTATTTACTCCAGCGGAAACTTGTCACGATAAGCGCAAGTTTTAGCGGAGCGGTGAGCCATGGATAAAGAACGCATCATTCAGGAATTTGTACCCGGCAAGCAGGTGACGCTGGCGCATCTGATTGCGCACCCTGGGGCAGAACTGGCGAAAAAGATCGGCGTTCCCGAATCCGGCGCTATCGGCATTATGACCTTAACCCCTGGAGAAACCGCCATGATCGCCGGTGATTTAGCGATGAAGGCCGCCGATGTGCATATCGGTTTTCTCGACCGGTTTAGCGGCGCGCTGGTGATTTATGGCTCGGTCGGCGCGGTAGAAGAGGCGCTGCTGCAGACGGTGAGCGGGCTTGGCCGATTATTAAATTACACCCTCTGCGAGTTAACCAAAAGCTAATTAGAGGCGGCAATGAAACGTATTGCATTTGTCGGTACGGTGGGTGCGGGAAAAACAACGCTATTTAATGCGTTGCAGGGGAATTATTCCCTCGCGAGAAAAACGCAGGCCGTGGAATTTAACGAGAAAGGCGATATTGACACCCCGGGGGAATATTTCAGCCATCCGCGCTGGTACCACGCATTAATTACCACGCTGCAGGATGTCGATACGTTGATTTATGTCCACGCGGCAAATGATACCGAAAGTCGCTTACCCGCCGGGCTACTGAATATTGGCGCGAATAAACGACATATCGCCGCGATCAGCAAAACGGATATGCCGGACGCCGACGTCGCCGCGGTGCGGCAACTGCTGTACGGGATGGGGTTTCAGGAGCCGATTTTCGAACTCAACGCTCACGACCCGCAAAGCGTAGAGCATCTGGTGAATTACCTGAGTGAGCTCAGCCAAAAGGAGGAAGGGGCAGGTGAAGAAACTTATCACAGCTAACGATATTCGTGCGGCCCACGCGCGAGGCGAAGAGGAAATATCGGTTGTGCTGCGCGCCAGCATCATCACCCCGGAAGCCCGCGAAGTCGCGGAGCTGCTGGGCGTCGCCATCCAGGAGTGCGATGAATCCGCGCCAGAGCCGGCAGTCCCGGCGGCAGAGGAAAAAACCGAAAGCCAGCGCATTCGCGAAACCATTATCGCGCAGCTGCCGGAAGGGCAGTTTACCGAAAGCCTGGTGGCGCAGCTGATGGAAAAAGTGATGAAGGAGAAGCAGTCGCTGGGGATTGACGCGATGCAGCCCAGCTTTAAGGCGGTCACTGGTAAAGGCGGCGTAAAGGTCATTGACGGCAGCAGCGTGAAATTCGGCCGCTTCGACGGCGCCGAACCGCACCGCGTCGGCTTAACGGATTTGGTCACCGAGCAGGACGGCAGCAGCATGGCCGCCGGGTTTATGCAGTGGGAAAACGCCTTCTTCCCCTGGACGCTGAACTATGACGAGGTCGACATGGTGCTGGAGGGCGAACTCCACGTGCGCCATGAAGGTGAAACCATGGTGGCCAAAGCCGGGGACGTGATGTTTATCCCGAAAGGTTCGAGCATTGAATTCGGCACGCCGTCGACCGTGCGCTTCCTGTACGTCGCCTGGCCTGCGAACTGGCAATCGCTATGAAAGATTTTATTACCGAAGCCTGGCTCAGAGCGAACCATACGCTCAGCGAAGGGGCAGAAATTCATCTGCCCGCCGACGCCCGTCTGACGCCTTCGGCCCGGGAGCTGCTGGAAAGCCGCCGTCTGCGCATTAAGTTTCTCGACGAGCAGGGCAGCCTGTTTGTCGATGACGACGCGCAGCAGCCGCAGCCGGTACACGGTTTAACCAGCAGCGGTACGCATCCGCAGGCCTGCTGCGAGCTGTGCCGCCAGCCGGTAGACAAAAAACCGGACACCCTGACCCATCTGACGGCGGAAAAAATGGTCGCCAAAAGCGATCCGCGGCTGGGCTTTCGCGCCGCCCTCGACGCCACCATCGCCCTGGCGGTATGGCTGCAAATCGAACTGGCGGAGCCCTGGCAGCCCTGGCTGGCGGATATCCGCTCGCGCCTGGGCAATATTATGCGCGCCGACGCCGTGGGTGAACCGCTGGCGGCGCAGTCTATCGTCGGGCTGAACGAGGATGAACTGCATCGCCTTTCCCACCAGCCGCTGCGCTATCTCGACCACGATCATCTGGTGCCGGAAGCCGGCCACGGCCGCGATGCCGCGCTGCTCAATCTGCTGCGCAGCAAAATACGCGAAACGGAAACGGTCGCCGCGCAGGTCTTTATTACCCGCAGTTTTGAGGTCTTACGTCCGGACATTCTGCAGGCGCTCAACCGCCTCTCCAGCACCGTCTACGTGATGATGATTTTATGCGTGGCAAAGCATCCGCTAACCGTCAGCCAGATCCAACAGCGTCTGGGAGGTGAGCAATGATTATCCAACGCGCGCGTCAGCTGGCTTTGCGTTCGCCCGCCCGGGTGGTGTTTCCGGATGCCTTGGACATTCGCGTTCTTAAAGCGGCGCACTACCTCCAGCAGCAGGGGCTGGCAAAGCCGATTTTGATCGCCAGCCCCTTTGCCCTGCGCCAGTTCGCCCTCAGCCACCGCCTGCCGATGGACGGTATGCAGATCGTCGACCCGCACAGCAACCGGCAAATGCGCGAAGCGTTTGCCCGGCGCTGGCTGGATCGGGCCGGAGAAAAAACGCCGCCGGACGCGGAGGAAAAACTCAACGACCCGCTGATGTTTGCCGCCGCCATGGTCAGCGCCGGGAAGGCCGACGTGTGTATTGCCGGCAATCTCTCCTCGACGGCGAACGTGCTGCGCGCCGGATTGCGCATTATTGGCCTTCAGCCTGGCTGCAAAACGCTGTCGTCGATCTTTCTGATGCTGCCGCAGTACGTCGGACCGGCGCTGGGATTTGCCGACTGCAGCGTGGTGCCGCAGCCGACGGCGGCGCAGCTGGCGGATATCGCTATCGCCAGCGCTGAGACATGGCAGGCGATTACCGGCGAGGAGCCGCAGGTGGCGATGCTGTCTTTCTCCAGCAACGGCAGCGCCCGCCACCCCAACGTCGCCAACGTACAGCAGGCCACAGAGATCGTGCGTCAGCGCGCTCCGCAGCTGATGGTGGATGGCGAACTGCAGTTTGACGCCGCCTTCGTGCCGGAGGTCGCCGCGCAAAAAGCGCCCGCCAGTCCGCTGCAGGGGCGGGCCAACGTGATGGTTTTTCCATCGCTGGAGGCGGGCAACATCGGCTACAAAATCGCCCAGCGCCTGGGCGGCTATCGTGCGGTCGGGCCGCTGATTCAGGGGCTGGCCGCACCGCTCCACGACCTCTCCCGAGGCTGTAGCGTGCAGGAAATTATCGAACTGGCGTTAGTGGCAGCCGTGCCGCGCCGGAGTGACGTAAGCGGCGAGTACCGCTTACCCACGCAGGTTGAATGAACGGTCCCGTTCTGGACCCCCTTAAGTAAGAGGAAAACACAATGGAAGCATTAGGAATGATTGAAACCCGGGGCCTGGTTGCGCTGATTGAGGCCTCTGATGCGATGGTGAAAGCCGCGCGCGTGAAGCTGGTTGGCGTGAAGCAGATTGGCGGCGGTCTGGTGACCGCGATGGTGCGCGGCGACGTGGCGGCCTGCAAAGCCGCTACCGATGCCGGCGCCGCTGCGGCGCAGCGCATCGGCGAGCTGGTATCGGTGCACGTGATTCCGCGTCCGCACGGCGATCTGGAGGAGGTGTTCCCCATCAGTTTTAAAGGCGACAGCAACATCTGATGGTCGGGCCGGATAAGACGCGCCAGCGTTGCCCTCCGGCATTAACGCGCGCCATTGCCTGATGGCGCTGCGCTTATCCGGCCCACGACTTACCACGCAATTCAGGGAGGCGGTATGAAACTGGCAGTCGTCACGGGACAGATTGTCTGCACCGTCCGCCATCAGGGGCTGGCGCACGACAAGCTGCTGATGGTGGAGATGATTGATGCCGCGGGCAAGCCCGACGGGCAGTGCGCCGTCGCCATCGACAGCATCGGCGCGGGGCCCGGCGAATGGGTGCTGCTGGTGAGCGGAAGCTCGGCGCGACAGGCACACCGCAGCGAGGCGTCTCCTGTCGATTTGTGCGTCATCGGTATCGTCGATGAAGCGGTGACCGGCGGTCAGGTGATTTTCCATAAATAGGACTGAACATCATGAACCAACAGGATATTGAACAGGTGGTGAAAGCCGTACTGCTGAAAATGACGGCCAGCAGCCAGCCGGACAGCGCCGTTCATGAGATGGGCGTCTTTGCCTCCCTGGATGACGCCGTCGCGGCGGCAAAGGTGGCCCAGCAGGGGTTGAAAAGCGTGGCGATGCGTCAGCTGGCGATTCACGCCATCCGTGAGGCGGGCGAAAAACACGCCAGAGAATTAGCGGAGCTTGCCGTCAGCGAAACCGGCATGGGTCGCGTTGAAGATAAATTTGCCAAAAACGTGGCCCAGGCGCGCGGCACGCCGGGCGTGGAGTGCCTTTCTCCGCAGGTGCTCACCGGCGATAACGGCCTGACGCTGATTGAAAACGCGCCCTGGGGCGTGGTGGCCTCGGTCACCCCCTCCACCAACCCGGCGGCGACGGTAATTAATAACGCCATCAGCCTGATTGCCGCGGGCAATAGCGTGGTGTTCGCCCCGCATCCGGCGGCGAAAAGGGTTTCCCAGCGGGCGATTATGCTGCTCAACCAGGCGGTGATTGCCGCGGGCGGTCCGGCCAATCTGCTGGTCACCGTGGCGAACCCGGACATCGAAACGGCCCAGCGGCTGTTTAAGTACCCCGGTATTGGCCTGCTGGTGGTCACCGGCGGTGAAGCGGTGGTGGAGTCCGCGCGCAAGCATACCAATAAACGTCTGATTGCCGCCGGCGCCGGTAACCCGCCGGTAGTGGTCGACGAAACGGCCGACCTGGCGCGCGCCGCGCGGTCCATCGTCAAAGGCGCCTCGTTTGATAACAACATCATCTGCGCCGACGAAAAGGTGCTGATTGTGGTCGATAGCGTCGCCGACGAGCTGATGCGCCTGATGGAAGGCCAGCAGGCGGTGAAGCTCAGCGCGGCCCAGGCCGAGCAGCTTCAGCCGGTGCTGCTGAAGAATATCGATGAGCGCGGCAAAGGTACGGTCAGCCGTGACTGGGTGGGACGTGACGCGAGCAAGATTGCCGCCGCCATCGGCCTGAACGTGCCGCCGCAGACGCGCCTGCTGTTCGTGGAAACCCCGGCCAGCCATCCATTTGCCGTGACGGAACTGATGATGCCGGTGCTCCCTGTCGTACGGGTGGCCAGCGTCGATGACGCTATCGCGCTGGCGGTGCAGCTGGAGGGCGGCTGCCACCATACGGCGGCGATGCACTCGCGCAATATCGACAACATGAATCAGATGGCGAACGCCATTGATACCAGCATTTTCGTTAAAAACGGGCCGTGCATCGCCGGGCTCGGGCTGGGCGGAGAGGGCTGGACCACCATGACCATCACTACGCCAACCGGGGAGGGGGTGACCAGCGCGCGCACCTTCGTTCGCCTGCGGCGCTGCGTGCTGGTGGATGCCTTCCGAATTGTATAAGGGATGACTCATGGCACACGACGAACAACGTTGGCTCACCCCCAGACTGCAAAAAGCGGCCGCCCTGTGTAATCAGACGCCTGCCGCCAGTGAATCACCGCTGTGGCTGGGCGTGGATTTAGGCACCTGCGACGTGGTGTCGATGGTTGTCGACAGCGAAGGGCAGCCGGTGGCGGTGTGTCTGGACTGGGCTGACGTCGTGCGTGACGGCATCGTCTGGGATTTCTTCGGCGCCGTCACCATCGTGCGCCGCCATCTCGATACGCTCGAACAGCAGCTTGGCTGTCGCTTCAGCCACGCGGCGACCTCGTTTCCGCCGGGCACCGACCCGCGTATTTCGATCAACGTACTCGAATCTGCCGGGCTGGAAGTTAGCCACGTGCTGGATGAACCGACCGCGGTGGCGGATCTGCTACAGCTCGACAACGCGGGCGTGGTGGATATCGGCGGCGGCACCACCGGGATCGCTATCGTCAAACGGGGCGAGGTGACGTACTCCGCCGATGAAGCGACCGGCGGTCACCATATCTCCCTGACCCTCGCCGGTAACCGCCGCATGCCGCTGGAAGAGGCGGAGCAGTACAAGCGCAGCAACGCCCAGGAGATCTGGCCGGTGGTGAAGCCGGTATACGAAAAGATGGCCGAGATTGTTGCTCACCATATCGAAGGCCAGGGCATTGCTGATTTATGGCTGGCGGGCGGCTCCTGTATGCAGCCGGGCGTGGACGCGCTGTTTCGCAAGCGCTTCCCGGAATTACGGGTGCATTTACCGCAGCACAGCCTGTTTATGACCCCGCTGGCGATAGCCAGCAGCGGGAGAGATAAAGCGGAGGGAATCTATGCAAGCTGAACTGCAGACGGCGCTCTTTCAGGCATTCGATACCCTGAATCTGCAGCGGGTGAAAACCTTCAGCGTGCCGCCGGTGACGCTGTGCGGCCTCGGCGCGCTGAGCGCCTGCGGTCAGGAAGCGCAAGCGCGAGGCGTAAGCCATCTGCTGGTGATGGTCGACAGTTTCCTGCATCAGGCGGGAATGACCGCCGGGCTTGCGCGCAGCCTGGCGATGAAGGGGGTGGCGATGACCGTCTGGCCCTGTCCGCCGGGAGAGCCGTGCATTACCGACGTCTGCGCGGCGGTGGCGCAGCTGCGCGAATCGAAGTGCGACGGCGTGGTGGCCTTTGGCGGCGGTTCGGTGCTTGACGCGGCGAAAGCGGTCGCGCTGTTGGTCACCAACCCGGAGCAGACGCTCAGCGCGATGACGGAAAGCAGCGTACTGCGCCCGCGTCTGCCGCTCATTGCGGTGCCGACCACCGCCGGAACCGGCTCGGAAACCACCAACGTGACGGTGATTATCGATGCGGTCAGCGGGCGCAAGCAGGTGCTGGCCCACGCCTCGCTCATGCCGGACGTGGCGATTCTCGACGCCGCCCTGACCGAAGGCGTTCCGCCGCCGGTGACGGCGATGACCGGGATTGACGCGCTGACCCACGCCGTTGAGGCGTACAGCGCGCTCAACGCGACGCCCTTCACCGATAGCCTGGCGCTTGGCGCGATAGCGATGATCGGCCAGGCGCTGCCGAAGGCCGTGGGCTACGGCCACGACCTCGCCGCCCGCGAAAGCATGCTGCTGGCTTCGTGTATGGCGGGAATGGCCTTTTCCAGCGCGGGTCTTGGCTTGTGTCATGCGATGGCGCATCAGCCCGGCGCGGCGCTGCATATTCCACACGGGCAGGCCAACGCCATGCTGCTGCCGACGGTAATGCGGTTTAACCGCATGGTATGCCGCGAGCGTTTCAGCCAGATCGGCCGGGCGCTGACCGCTAAAAAAACCGACGACCACGAGGCTATCGCCGCCGTAGAGGCGCTGATCGCCGAAGTCGGCCTGAGCAAACGACTCTCTGACGCCGGGGCGAAGCCCGAACATTTCAGCGCATGGGCGCAGGCGGCGCAGGAGGACATTTGTCTGCGCACCAATCCACGCACCGCCACCCGGGAGCAGATTATCGAGCTGTACGCGGCGGCGCGCTGATGCGGCCATTTTCCCGGAGGCGTGTGGCTGTCCCGGCTCGCGCTGCGCTTAGCCGGGCTACAGGATCGCAGCCGTCTGCTATTCCGTAGCCCGGGTAAGGCGTTCACGCCGCGACCCGGGAAAGCCCCCGGAGCGCGGTTAATGCCCCGGCGTTCACAGTATCTACAAATCATAAATGACAGGGAGTAAAGGCTATGGGAATTAACGAAATCATCATGTACATCATGATGTTCTTTATGCTGATTGCCGCCGTGGACAGGATCCTGTCGCAGTTTGGCGGCTCGGCGCGCTTTCTCGGCAAGTTTGGCAAAAGCATCGAAGGATCCGGCGGCCAGTTCGAAGAGGGGTTTATGGCGATGGGCGCGCTGGGCCTGGCGATGGTCGGGATGACCGCGCTGGCGCCGGTACTGGCACACCTGCTCGGGCCGGTGATAATTCCGCTGTATGAAATGCTCGGCGCCAACCCGTCGATGTTCGCCGGAACGCTGCTGGCCTGCGATATGGGCGGCTTCTTCCTCGCCAAAGAGCTGGCGGGCGGCGACGTGGCGGCGTGGCTCTATTCCGGCCTGATCCTCGGGGCGATGATGGGGCCGACGCTGGTGTTCTCCATTCCGGTCGCGCTCGGCATCATCGAGCCCTCCGACCGCCGCTACCTGGCGCTGGGCGTGCTGGCCGGGATCGTCACGATTCCGATCGGCTGCATCGCCGGCGGCCTGGTGGCCATGTACTCCGGCGTGGAGATTAACGGACAGCCGGTGGAGTTCACTTTCGCGATGATCCTGATGAATATGATCCCGGTGCTTATCGTCGCGGTGCTGGTGGCGCTGGGGCTGAAGTTTATTCCGGAAAAAATGATCAACGGCTTCCAGATCTTCGCCAAATTTCTGGTGGCGCTGATCACCATCGGCCTGGCCGCGGCGGTCATCAAGTTCCTGCTCGGCTGGGATCTGATCCCGGGGCTCGACCCGATCTTTATGGCTCCCGGCGACCAGCCCGGCGAGGTGATGCGCGCCATTGAAGTCATTGGCTCGATCTCCTGCGTGCTGCTCGGCGCTTATCCGATGGTGCTGCTGCTGACCCGCTGGTTTGAAAAGCCGCTGATGCGCGTCGGTAATCTGCTGAAAATCAACAATATGGCTGCCGGCGGGATGGTAGCGACGCTGGCCAACAACATCCCGATGTTCGGCATGATGAAGCAGATGGATACCCGCGGCAAAGTCATCAACTGCGCGTTCTCCGTCTCCGCCGCTTTCGCGCTGGGCGACCACTTAGGCTTCGCCGCCGCCAACATGAACGCCATGATCTTCCCGATGATCGTCGGCAAGCTGATCGGCGGCGTCACCGCCATTGGCGTAGCGATGCTGCTGGTGCCGAAAGATGAAAACGCACCGGCGGCGGCGAAAACCGAAGCGGAGGCGCAATCGTGAAAACTCGCCAGCTGCTGAGCGTCGGTATCGATATCGGCACCACCACCACTCAGGTGATCTTCTCCCGCCTTGAGCTGGTTAACCGTGCGGCGGTGTCGCAGGTGCCGCGCTACGAATTCATCAAACGCGAAATTAGCTGGCAAAGCCCGGTCTTCTTTACCCCGGTTGATAAGCAGGGCGGTCTGAAGGAGGCCGAACTCAAGGCGCTGATTCTGGCGCAGTATCAGGCCGCCGGGGTTGCCCCCGAATCGGTGGACTCCGGGGCGATCATTATTACCGGTGAAAGCGCGAAAACCCGTAACGCCCGTCCGGCGGTGATGGCGCTCTCGCAGTCGCTCGGCGACTTTGTGGTGGCCAGCGCCGGGCCGCATCTGGAATCGGTGATTGCCGGTCACGGCGCCGGCGCGCAAACCCTTTCTGAACAGCGGATGTGCCGGGTGCTGAACATTGATATCGGCGGTGGTACTTCAAACTACGCGCTGTTTGAAGCGGGAAAAATCAGCGCCACCGCCTGCCTGAACGTTGGCGGGCGCCTGCTGGAGACCGACGGCCAGGGGCGGGTGGTTTATGCCCATCAGCCGGGACAAATGATCGTCGATGAGGTTTTTGGCGCAGGCGCCGATGCGCGCGCGTTGAGTGCTTCGCAGTTAGCGCAGGTGGCGCGCCGGATGGCGGAGCTGATCGTCGAAGTTATCGACGGCACGTTCTCTCCGCTGGCGCAACGGCTGATGCAAACCGGCCTGCTGCCCGCAGGCGCGGTACCCGAGGTGATAACCCTTTCCGGCGGAGTGGGCGAGTGCTACCGCAACCAGCCCGCGGATCCGTTCTGTTTTTCTGATATTGGGCCACTGTTGGCCACGGCGCTGCATGAGCATCCGCGGCTGCGGGAGATGAACGTGCAGTTCCCGGCGCAAACCGTACGCGCCACGGTGATTGGCGCCGGCGCGCACACGCTCTCGCTTTCCGGCAGCACCATCTGGCTGGAGGGGGTTCAGCTCCCGCTGCGCAATCTGCCGGTGGCGATCCCGCTTGATGAAGCCGATCTGCTGAGCGCCTGGCAGCAGGCGCTGATGCAGCTCGACCTGGATCCGGGATCGGATGCTTACGTGCTGGCGCTTCCTGCTTCGTTGCCGGTGCGCTACGCCGCCCTGCTGGTGGTGATTGACGCGCTACTGGCTTTTGTCGCGCGCTTTCCCAACCCGCATCCCCTGCTGGTGGTGGCCGAGCAGGACTTTGGCAAAGCGCTGGGCATGCTGCTGCGCCCGCAGCTGCAACAACTCCCGCTGGCGGTCATCGATGAGGTGAGCGTACGGGCGGGGGACTATATCGACATTGGTACGCCTCTTTTTGGCGGATCGGTTGTGCCGGTGACGGTGAAATCACTCGCATTTCCTTCCTGAGGGAACGACTTATGAAACTAAAGACCACATTGTTCGGCAATGTTTATCAGTTTAAGGATGTAAAAGAGGTGCTGGCTAAAGCCAACGAACTGCGTTCGGGGGATGTGCTGGCGGGGGTGGCTGCGGAAAGTTCGCAGCAGCGCGTGGCGGCGAAGCAGGTGCTCTCCGATATGACGGTCGCCGATATTCGTAACAATCCGGTGATTCCTTATGAAGAGGACTGCGTGACGCGCCTGATTCAGGATGACGTCAACGAAACCGCCTATCAGCGGATTAAAAACTGGACCATCAGCGACCTGCGCGAATACGTGCTTAACGATGAGGTCACCAGCGATGACATCGTGTTTGTGCGCAAAGGGCTGACCTCAGAAGTGGTGGCGGCGGTGGCGAAGGTCTGCTCCAACGCCGACCTGATCTACGGCGCGAAGAAAATGCCGGTGATTAAAAAAGCCAACACCACCATCGGCCTGCCGGGCACCTTTAGCTGCCGCCTGCAGCCGAACGATACCCGCGATGACGTGCAGAGCATTGCCGCGCAAATCTACGAGGGGCTCTCGTTCGGCGCGGGCGATGCGGTGATCGGCGTTAACCCGGTAACCGATGACGTAGAAAACCTGACCCGCGTCCTCGATACCGTCTACGGCGTTATCGACAAGTTTAATATCCCGACCCAGGGCTGCGTGCTGGCGCACGTTACCACCCAGATTGAAGCGATCCGTCGCGGCGCCCCGGGGGGGCTTATTTTCCAGAGCATCTGCGGCAGCGAAAAGGGGCTAAAAGAGTTCGGCGTGGAGCTGGCGATGCTCGATGAAGCGCGGGCGGTCGGCGCCGAGTTTAACCGTATCGCCGGGGAGAACTGCCTGTACTTTGAAACCGGGCAGGGCTCGGCGCTGTCGGCCGGCGCGAACTTCGGCGCCGACCAGGTGACGATGGAGGCGCGCAACTATGGCCTGGCGCGGCACTACGATCCGTTCCTCGTCAATACCGTGGTGGGCTTTATCGGGCCGGAGTACCTCTATAACGATCGGCAGATTATTCGCGCCGGTCTTGAAGATCACTTTATGGGCAAGCTGAGCGGCATCTCGATGGGCTGCGACTGCTGCTACACCAACCATGCCGACGCCGACCAGAACCTCAATGAAAACCTGATGATTCTGCTCGCCACCGCCGGCTGCAACTACATCATGGGCATGCCGCTCGGCGACGACATCATGCTCAACTATCAGACCACCGCGTTTCACGATACCGCTACCGTCCGTCAGCTGCTGAATCTACGGCCGTCGCCGGAGTTCGAACGCTGGCTGGAAACCATGGGCATTATGGCAAACGGTCGTCTGACCCAACGGGCGGGCGATCCGTCACTGTTCTTTTGATGACGCGGGGATGACACATGATGGATCAAAAGCAGATTGAAGAAATTGTACGTAGCGTGATGGCGTCAATGGGACAACCGCAGACGGCAGCAGCAGCGCCTGAGGCGACGGTGACGAAATGCGCCAGCCGGTGCGAGGTCGCCGCGGAGAGCTGCGCGCTGGATTTAGGTTCGCCAGAGGCGAAAGGCTGGATTGGCGTGCAGCAGCCGCATCGTGCGGAAGTGCTGGCCGAACTGAAGCGCAGCACCGCGGCGCGCGTGTGTACCGGCCGCGCCGGTCCGCGTCCGCGCACCCTCGCGCTGCTGCGCTTCCTCGCCGACCACTCGCGCTCCAAGGATACGGTGCTGAAAGAGGTACCGGAGGAATGGGTGAAAACCCAGGGATTGCTGGAGGTGCGCTCCGAAATTAGCGACAAAAACCTCTACCTGACGCGCCCGGATATGGGCCGTCGGCTGAGTCCGGAGGCGATTGACGCGCTGAAGGCGCAGTGCGTGGCGAATCCTGACGTTCAGGTGGTGGTATCCGATGGCCTCTCTACCGACGCGATTACCGTCAACTATGAAGAGATCCTGCCGCCGCTGCTGTCGGGCCTGAAGCAGGCCGGACTGAAGGTCGGTACGCCGTTCTTCGTCCGCTACGGGCGGGTCAAAATTGAAGATCAGATTGGCGAAATTCTCGGCGCGAAGGTGGTCATCCTGCTGGTAGGCGAACGTCCGGGGCTGGGGCAGTCGGAAAGCCTCTCCTGTTACGCCGTGTATTCGCCGCGCGTGGCGACCACCGTCGAAGCGGACAGGACCTGTATTTCCAATATTCACCAGGGCGGCACGCCCCCGGTAGAAGCCGCGGCGGTGATTGTCGATTTGGCCAAACGCATGCTGGAGCAGAAGGCTTCCGGCATCAACATGACTCGGTAAGGAGGCATCATGCCTGCATTAGATTTAATTCGCCCTTCGGTGACGGCCATGCGCGTGATTGCCTCAGTGAATGACGGCTTTGCCCGCGAGCTTAAATTACCGCCACATATACGTAGCCTCGGACTCATCACGGCGGATTCGGATGATGTGACTTATATTGCCGCTGACGAAGCGACAAAACAGGCGATGGTGGAAGTGGTCTACGGTCGTTCTCTTTACGCCGGCGCGGCCCACGGCCCTTCGCCAACCGCAGGTGAAGTGCTGATTATGCTGGGCGGCCCGAACCCGGCGGAAGTGCGCGCCGGTCTGGATGCGATGGTGGCGCATATCGAAACTGGGGCCGCGTTCCAGTGGGCCAACGATGCCGAAGATACGGCGTTTCTGGCGCACGTGGTGTCGCGTACCGGCTCTTATCTCTCGTCTACCTCCGGCATTGCGCTGGGCGATCCGATCGCTTATCTGGTGGCGCCGCCGCTGGAGGCGACCTTCGGTATCGATGCGGCAATGAAATCGGCCGACGTGCAGCTGGTGACCTACGTGCCGCCGCCGTCGGAAACCAACTATTCCGCCGCCTTTTTGACGGGAAGCCAGGCCGCCTGTAAAGCCGCCTGTAACGCCTTTACCGATGCCGTTCTGGATATTGCCCGTCATCCAATCCAGCGCGCGTAAGGGGGAAGCGATGATCAACGCCCTGGGATTACTGGAAGTGGACGGCATGGTGGCCGCCGTTGACGCGGCGGATGCGATGCTGAAGGCGGCCAACGTGCGGCTGCTCAGCCATGAGGTTCTTGACCCCGGCAGGCTGACGCTGGTGGTGGAAGGCGACCTGGCGGCGTGCCGGGCGGCGCTGGATGCCGGCAGCGCTGCGGCGCAGCGTACGGGGCGCGTTATCAGCCGTCGGGAGATTGGACGCCCGGAAGAGGATACCCAGCGGCTGATCGCCGGTTTTCAACGGCTGCCGCAAACGCCGGAGCCGCCGGTGGTCGTGGAATCCTCAGAACCCTTGCTGACGCTGCTCTCTTCGACGCGTCAGGGAATGACGGCAGGGGAGGTGGCCGCCCATTTCGGCTGGTCGCTTGAAGAGGCCAGGAAGGCGCTGGAGCAGCTCTTTTCTACCGGAGCGTTGCGTAAACGCAGTAGTCGCTATCGCTTAAAAAATTAACCAGTCGGAGGTGCCGGGAACGCGAAAGTGCTCCCGGTTTATCAGATCATGAAAAAGAAAAAACCGACCAACCTGCACCATCTTTATCATGAAGCATTACCCGAAGACGTTAAACTGACGCCGATGGTCGAGGTGGACAACGTCCATCAGCGGCGGACCACCGATGTCTATGAACATGCCCTGACGATTACTGCCTGGCAGCAGATTTACGATCAGCTGCATCCGGGGAAATTTCACGGTGAATTTACCGAAATCCTGCTCGATGATATTCAGGTCTTTCGCGAATATACCGGCCTGGCGCTGCGTCAGTCCTGCCTGGTGTGGCCGAACTCCTTCTGGTTCGGTATTCCGGCAGCCCGCGGCGAGCAGGGGTTTATTGGCTCACAGTGTCTCGGCAGCGCCGAAATCGCCACCCGACCCGGCGGCACCGAGTTTGAGCTCAGCACGCCGGATGATTACACCATTCTGGGCGTAGTGATCTCGGAGGATGTCATTTCCCGCCAGGCCAGCTTCCTGCATCACCCGGAGCGGGTGCTGCATATGCTGCGTAACCAGTCGGCGCTGGAGGTCAAAGAGGAGCACAAGGCGGCGCTGTGGGGCTTTGTGCAGCAGGCGCTGGCGACGTTTAGCGAGAATCCGGAGAACCTTCATCAGCCCGCGGTGCGTAAGGTGTTGGGCGATAATCTCCTGCTGGCGATGGGGGCGATGCTGGAGGAGGCGCAGCCGATGATTACCGCTGAGAGCATTAGCCACCAGAGCTATCGGCGTTTGCTTTCCCGGGCGCGGGAGTACGTGCTGGAGAATATGTCGGAGCCGCTGACGGTTCTCGATTTATGTCAGCAGCTGCACGTCAGCCGCCGTACGCTGCAAAACGCCTTTCACGCCATTCTGGGGATTGGGCCGAACGCCTGGCTGAAGCGCATTCGTTTAAACGCGGTGCGCCGGGAGCTGATTAGCCCGTGGTCGCAGAGCACGACGGTTAAGGATGCGGCGATGCAGTGGGGATTCTGGCACCTGGGCCAGTTCGCTACCGATTATCAGCAGCTGTTCGCCGAGAAACCGTCGCTGACGCTGCATCAGCGGATGCGGCAGTGGGCGTGATGACGATCTATTTAGCGGATGGCGATTCGCGCCGTCATCGCAGGCCTGATAAGCGTAGCGCCATCAGGCAAAACGGCGCCGTATCTGGCCTGCGAACCGCACCATCAGGCAACGTTAAACCCAATCGCGCACCTGAATAAACTCGCTCAGCGCCGCTTCCGGGCTGCCCGCTTCCGGCTGGTAGTCGTATTCCCAGCGCACCAGCGGCGGCATCGACATCAGAATGGATTCGGTGCGGCCGCCGGTTTGCAGGCCGAACAGAGTACCGCGATCCCACACCAGGTTGAACTCCACGTAGCGCCCGCGGCGGTAGAGCTGAAAAGCGCGCTCGCGCTCGCCCCAGACCCTCTCTTTACGCCGCTCGACAATGGGCAGATACGCATCGGTGAAGCCATTGCCCACCGCCTGCATAAAGTCGAAACAATGGTCAAAGTTCGGGGTATTCAAATCATCAAAAAACAGGCCGCCGATGCCGCGCTGCTCGTTACGATGCTTGAGGAAGAAGTAGTCGTCGCACCACTTTTTATAGCGCGGATAAACCTCTTCGCCGAAGGGCTGGCACAGGTCGCGGGCGGTGCGATGCCAGTGAACGGCATCTTCTTCAAAGCCGTAGTAGGGGGTTAAATCGAAGCCGCCGCCGAACCACCATACCGGCTCGGCGCCCGGTTTTTCCGCGATAAAGAAGCGCACGTTAGCGTGGCTGGTGGGGATATAGGGGCTGCGCGGGTGCACGACCAGCGAGACGCCCATCGCTTCAAAGCTGCGGCCCGCCAGCTCAGGGCGGTGCGCGGTTGCGGAGGCCGGCATCGCCTCGCCGTGCACGTGCGAAAAGTTAACGCCAGCCTGCTCAAAGATACCGCCATCGCGCAGCACCCGGCTGCGTCCGCCGCCGCCGCCTTCCCGCTGCCAGCTATCTTCGATGAATTCGCTGCCGTCAACGGCGCTGAGCTTTTGGCAGATAGCATCCTGGAGCTGGAGAAGGAAAGCTTTTACCTGGTGCGCATCGGGTCTCATTAACGTCTCTTCGAATGGGCTTTCTGGTTATCGAACCAGTGGAAATAGCTGATAATGCCGTTGGCAATCGCCGTGGCGATTTTCTGCCGGAACGCGGTGGTGCCGAGCAGTTTTTCTTCGTTCGGATTGGTAATAAACGAGGTTTCTACCAGAACCGACGGAATCGACGGCGATTTCAGCACCACAAACGCCGCCTGCTCGGTATTGCGGCTGTGCAGCTTATGCACCGGCTTGATCTTTTTCAGGATATGCGAACCGAGCGTCAGGCTGTTTTTGATGGTATCAGTTTGTACCAGGTCGAACAGCACTTGCTGCAATAGGTGGTCTTTATCCGTCGTTTTCTTGCCGGCCACTTCATCCGCCCGGTTTTCACGGTCCGAGAGATACTTTGCCATGGCGCTACTGGCGCCGCGGTTGGAAAGGGCGAAAACGGAGGCGCCGGCCGCGCTCGGGTTGGTGAAACCATCGGCGTGAATTGACATAAAAAGATCGGCGCCGTGCTGGTGGGCGATCTCCACCCGGTCATAGAGCGGAATAAAGGTATCGCCGCTGCGCGTCAGGCGCGCATCGATGCCGTTGCTGCGCAGAATGCTGCGCACGTTTTTAGCGATCGCCAGCACGACGTGCTTCTCTTTTGAACCGTTATGGCCGATAGCGCCGGTATCAATACCGCCATGGCCCGGGTCGAGCATCACGACGCGTTTGGCGCCTTTTTTCTTCGCTGCGGGTTTGCTGTGCCCATTGGATGTTTTCAATGGCTGTTGTTCTTTCGCGCTGGCCTGTGAGGCGATCCCTGAAAGCGTGATTGCTGCCAGCCCGGCTTTCAGCACCTGGCGGCGCGAAGCAAGTATTTTTAATGGTTTAAAAGTGCTCATTCGGCCTGAATTGCAAACAAGTGGTAACCAATGTTATATCGTATCGTCTTTTCTGATACGACCATTCAAAATAAGAATTGTTTTACTTTTCATTTCAATACATGACAAAGTCATAGTATGCCATTTTTTGCGGCTCATTGCGCCTGATATTGGCTATCGGGCACAATCACGCCATAATCTCTGTTTTTAACCGTCAATGGTGGGGAATACCATGGAGATACGCGTTTTTCGCCAGCAAGATTTCGAAGAGGTCATCACCCTGTGGGAGCGTTGCGATCTCCTTCGCCCATGGAACGATCCGGAAATGGATATTGAACGTAAGCTGAACCACGATGCCAGCCTGTTTCTGGTCGCCGAAGTTAACGGTGAAGTGGTTGGCACGGTGATGGGCGGTTATGACGGGCATCGCGGGTCTGCCTATTATCTTGGCGTGCATCCTGAATATCGCGGTCGCGGTATTGCTAATGCGCTGCTTAATCGGCTGGAGAAAAAGCTGATCGCCCGCGGCTGTCCGAAAATAAATATTATGGTTCGCGAAGATAATGATGTGGTGCAGGGGATGTACGAACGCCTTGGCTATGAGCATTCAGACGTGCTGTGCCTCGGCAAGCGCTTAATTGAAGATGAAGAATACTGAGTTTATCCCCGCCGATTTCGATACCCACGGCCGCCTGCGTTTGCCGTTTCTCTTTTGGTGCGTGCTGCTGCTTCAGGCGCGGACGTGGGTGCTATTTCTGATGGCCGGCGCGTCACGTCAGCAGGGCGACGCGCTGCTGAATCTGTTTTATCCGGACCACGATAATTTTTGGCTGGGATTGCTCCCCGGCATTCCGGCGGTGCTGGCGTTTATCATTAGCGGGCATCGTCAGCGCTTCCCCCGGCTCTGGCCCATGATGCGCTGGCTGCTGGTGCTTTCCCAGCTCTTGCTGTTGGTCTGGCAACCGCTGTTGTGGATGAGCGGCGAGTCGCCTTCGGCGGTGACCATCGGCCTGCTGGCGGCGGATCTTTACGCGCTCTGGTGGCTGTTAAGCAGCCGTCGGCTGAAAGCCTGTTTTCGCGAAGAACAGGTTTAACGGCACTTTTTGCCGATCGCGCACTCCAACTTGCGTTGAATACATCAGAAAGGACACTCAGTCATGAAATCGCTACGTTTACTTCTCTGCGCACTACCGCTGGCTTTAACCGGCTGCTCAACGATGAGCTCGGTGAACTGGTCGGCGGCTTATCCGTGGAACTGGTTTGGTTCCTCTATGGAGGTGAGCGAACAGGGCGTAGGCAACCTGACAGCGTCAACGGCGCTGAGCGAGCAGGCGATCGGCGACGCGCTCGGCAGCAGCTACCGCCTGCGCAGCGGCATGAAAACGGCTAACGGCAATATTGTGCGCTATTTCGAAGCGTTAAAAGATGACAAGGTCGCGCTGACCATCAACGGCGAGAGCGGGACTATTAGCCGCATCGACGTGCGCGATAGCAATATCAAAGCCGCCAGCGGCGTGAAAATCGGTACCCCGTTCAGCGATATCTA
Organism: Klebsiella sp. LTGPAF-6F; assembly: GCF_001753185.1. NCBI lineage: Bacteria > Pseudomonadati > Pseudomonadota > Gammaproteobacteria > Enterobacterales > Enterobacteriaceae > Klebsiella > Klebsiella sp. LTGPAF-6F. The sequence goes on along the minus strand of NZ_CP017450.1, from coordinate 4,543,559 downwards.
CAGCAAAGCGTTTGGCAACTGCCAGAAAGGCAGCAACGATAACGGTGCCGTGGTGGAGTGCAAGGCCGAGGGTAGCCAGCATATCAGCTATGCCTTCACCGGCAACTGGAGCGGCCCTGAAGAGCTAATGCCCTCCGACGACACACTGAAAAACTGGAAGGTGAGCAAGATTATCTGGCGTCGCTAATTTGATCTGAAGTGATTCGGGGTCCTGAAAAAGCGGGTACAATAGCGCCTTAAAAAGCCACAGCGTTGTGGTTGTACTATTTCAGGAGGAGCGATGTCTCAGGTTCAGAGCGGCATTTTGCCGGAACATTGCCGTGCGGCGATTTGGATTGAAGCAAATGTCAAAGGCGATGTTGACGCCCTGCGCGAAGCCAGCAAGGTGTTTGCCGATAAGTTAGCCACCTTTCAGGTGAAATACCCGGAAGCGAAGCTGGGGGCGGTGGTCGCTTTTGGCCATAACGTCTGGCGTCAGCTAAGCGGTGGCGTCGGGGCTGAAGAGCTAAAAGACTTCCCGTCCTACGGCAAAGGTCTGGCCCCGGCCACCCAGTATGATGTGCTAATCCACATTCTGTCCGCGCAGCATGAGCTGAATTTTTCTGTCGCTCAGGCGGCCCTGTCCGCTTTTGGCGCAGCGATTGATGTCAAAGAAGAGATTCACGGCTTTCGCTGGATTGAAGAGCGCGATCTGAGCGGCTTTGTCGACGGTACTGAAAACCCGGCGGGGGAAGAGACCCGCCGTGAAGTGGCGGTGATTCAGGATGGCGTCGATGCGGGCGGCAGCTACGTATTTGTGCAGCGCTGGGAGCACAACCTCAAGCAGCTTAATCGCATGAGCGTTCCCGATCAGGAGATGATGATCGGCCGTACCAAAGAAGCCAACGAAGAGATTGACGGCGACGATCGTCCGGATACCTCTCACCTGAGCCGCGTGGATCTGAAAGAAGAAGGTAAAGGGCTGAAGATTGTGCGTCAGAGCCTGCCGTACGGTACCGTCAGCGGCACCCACGGCCTCTACTTTTGCGCCTACTGCGCGCGTCTGCACAATATTGAACAGCAGCTGCTGAGCATGTTCGGCGATACCGACGGTAAGCGCGACGCGATGCTGCGTTTTACCAAACCGGTGACCGGCGGATACTACTTCGCGCCTTCGCTGGATAGACTGCTGGCGCTGTAAGATCTCCTCCTGACCCTCTCCTGCGGGGAGAGGGAACCGTTCGGCGCGGCCGGCAGGCGTCGAACGTTTTCCGGTTCTGCATGCGTGATTCAGATAAGCTTTGCCATTCCCTTATTCTCTTTTCGACTTCCAAATCGCCAAACGGTATATAAAACCGTTACTCCTTTCATAGCCGTTATAAATATGATGATCAGCAGAAAATCATCATATTGATAAGGGTGCGCAATGGCCGTTAAATCACTAAAAAAAGGATATCTGGCGCTGGCTGCTTCTGTGCTGCTGGTTGCGCAGGCGCAGGCGACGGAATTGCTGAACAGTTCCTACGATGTTTCCCGCGAGCTGTTTGCCGCCCTTAACCCGCAGTTCGAACAGCAGTGGGCGAAAGATAACGGCGGCGATAAGCTGACGATTAAACAATCTCATGCCGGGTCATCAAAACAGGCGCTGGCGATCCTGCAAGGGCTGAAGGCCGACGTGGTGACCTACAATCAGGTGACCGATGTCCAGATTCTGCACGACAAAGGCAAGCTGATCCCCGCCGACTGGCAAAGCCGTCTGCCGAATAACAGCTCGCCGTTTTACTCCACCATGGGCTTCCTGGTGCGTAAAGGCAACCCGAAGAATATCCACGACTGGAATGACTTAGTGCGTTCCGACGTGAAGCTGATTTTCCCGAACCCAAAAACCTCCGGCAACGCGCGTTACACTTATTTAGCGGCGTGGGGCGCGGCGGACAAGGCTGACGGCGGCGATAAAGCGAAAACCGAGCAGTTCATGACCCAGTTCCTGAAAAACGTCGAAGTGTTTGATACCGGCGGTCGCGGGGCTACCACGACCTTCGCCGAGCGCGGTCTGGGCGATGTGCTGATCAGCTTCGAATCGGAAGTGAATAACATCCGCAAACAGTATGAAGCGCAGGGCTTTGAGGTGGTTATCCCGAAGACCAACATCCTGGCCGAGTTCCCGGTGGCGTGGGTGGATAAAAACGTCCAGGCCAACGGTACCGAGAAAGCGGCAAAAGCCTATCTCAACTACCTGTACAGCCCGCAGGCGCAGACCATCATTACCGATTACTACTACCGCGTGAATAACCCGGACGTGATGAACAAACTGAAAGATAAATTCCCGCAGACTGAACTGTTCCGCGTGGAAGATAAATTTGGCTCCTGGCCTGATGTGATGAAAACCCATTTTGCCAGCGGCGGTGAGCTGGACAAACTGCTGGCGGCGGGGCGTAAGTAATGTTTGCAGTATCGACTAAACGCGTGCTGCCGGGCTTTACCTTAAGCCTCGGGACCAGCCTGCTGTTCGTCTGCCTGATCCTGTTGTTGCCGCTCAGCGCGCTGGTGATGCAGCTTGCCCAGATGAGCTGGGCGCAGTACTGGGACGTGGTGACCAACCCGCAGGTGGTGGCGGCCTATAAAGTGACGCTGCTGTCGGCGTTTGTCGCCTCCATTTTTAACGGCGTGTTCGGCCTGCTGATGGCGTGGATCTTAACCCGCTACCGCTTCCCGGGCCGCACGCTGCTTGATGCGCTGATGGATTTGCCGTTTGCGCTGCCGACGGCCGTTGCCGGCTTAACCCTCGCCTCGCTCTTCTCCGTGAACGGGCTGTACGGCGAGTGGCTGGCGAAATTTGATATTAAAGTCACCTATACCTGGCTCGGTATCGCGGTGGCCATGGCCTTTACCAGCATCCCGTTTGTGGTGCGTACCGTGCAGCCGGTGCTGGAAGAGTTGGGCCCGGAATATGAAGAAGCGGCGGAAACCCTGGGCGCCACGCGCTGGCAGAGCTTTCGCAAGGTGGTGCTGCCGGAGCTCTCCCCGGCGCTGATGGCGGGCGTTGCGCTGTCCTTTACCCGCAGCCTCGGTGAGTTCGGCGCGGTGATTTTTATCGCCGGCAACATTGCGTGGAAAACGGAAGTGACCTCGCTGATGATTTTTATCCGTTTGCAGGAGTTTGATTACCCGGCGGCGAGCGCGATTGCTTCGGTGATCCTCGCGGCCTCGCTGCTGCTGCTGTACTCGATTAACACTCTGCAAAGTCGCTTTGGTCGACGTGTGGTAGGTCACTGATGGCGGAAGTTACGCAATTGAAGCGATACGATGCGCCCCGCATCAACTGGGGTAAATGGTTTCTGATCGGTGCGGGCGTGCTGGTTTCCGCGTTTATTCTCGTCGTGCCGACGGTGTATATCTTCGTTCAGGCCTTCAGCAAGGGGCTGATGCCGGCGCTGGAAAACCTGGCGAACCCGGATATGCTGCACGCCATCTGGCTGACCGTGCTGATTGCATTGATCACCGTGCCGGTGAACCTGGTGTTCGGCACGCTGCTGGCGTGGCTGGTGACGCGCTTTAACTTCCCGGGACGTCAGCTGCTGCTGACCCTGCTGGATATTCCTTTTGCCGTGTCGCCGGTGGTAGCGGGCCTGGTTTATCTGCTCTTTTATGGCTCCAACGGGCCGCTGGGCGGCTGGCTGGATGAGCACAACCTGCAGATCATGTTCGCCTGGCCGGGCATGGTGCTGGTGACGGTCTTTGTGACCTGCCCGTTTGTGGTGCGCGAGCTGGTGCCGGTGATGTTAAGCCAGGGGAGCAACGAAGACGAAGCGGCGGTGCTGCTGGGCGCATCAGGCTGGCAGATGTTCCGCCGCGTCACGCTGCCGAATATCCGCTGGGCGCTGCTTTACGGCGTGGTGCTGACCAACGCCCGCGCGATTGGCGAGTTTGGCGCCGTTTCCGTCGTCTCCGGCTCTATTCGCGGTGAAACCCTGTCGCTGCCGCTACAGATTGAGCTGCTGGAGCAGGACTACAATACTGTCGGCTCCTTTACTGCCGCCGCGTTGCTGACGCTGATGGCTATTTTGACCCTGTTTTTGAAGAGTGTGGTGCAGTGGCGTTTAGAAAATCAGGAAAAACGTCAGCATCAGGAGGGAAATCATGAGCATTGAGATTGCCAATATTAAGAAGTCTTTTGGTCGCACCCAGGTGCTGAATGATATCTCGCTGGATATCCCTTCCGGACAAATGGTGGCGCTGCTCGGGCCGTCTGGCTCCGGTAAAACCACGCTGCTGCGTATTATCGCCGGGCTTGAGCATCAGACCAGCGGGCACATCCGCTTTCACGGCACCGACGTGAGCCGTCTGCATGCCCGGGATCGTAAGGTGGGCTTTGTATTCCAGCATTACGCGCTGTTCCGCCATATGAACGTATTCGACAATATTGCGTTTGGCCTGACCGTGCTGCCGCGCCGCGAGCGCCCGAATGCGGCGGCCATCAAAGCGAAAGTGACCAAACTGCTGGAGATGGTACAGCTTGCGCATCTGGCGGATCGCTTTCCGGCACAGCTCTCCGGCGGGCAGAAGCAGCGCGTGGCGCTGGCGCGTGCGTTAGCCGTTGAACCGCAGATACTGCTGCTGGATGAACCCTTCGGCGCGCTGGACGCCCAGGTGCGTAAAGAGCTGCGTCGCTGGCTGCGTCAGCTGCATGAAGAGCTGAAGTTCACCAGCGTCTTCGTTACCCACGATCAGGAAGAGGCGATGGAAGTTGCCGACCGCGTGGTGGTGATGAGCCAGGGGAACATTGAGCAGGTTGACGAGCCGGAGCAGCTCTGGCGCGAACCGGCGACCCGCTTTGTGCTGGAATTTATGGGCGAGGTGAACCGTCTGCAGGGCACCATTCGCGGCGGACAATTCCACGTGGGCGCGCACCGCTGGCCGCTGGGCTATACCTCCGCGCATCAGGGGCCGGTCGATCTGTTCCTGCGTCCGTGGGAAGTGGACGTCAGCCGCCGAACCAGCCTCGATTCACCGCTGCCGGTGCAGGTGCTGGAAGCTAGCCCTAAAGGTCACTACACGCAATTGGTGGTACAACCGCTGGGCTGGTATACCGAGCCGCTGACCGTGGTCATGCGCGACGACGTCCCGCCGCACCGGGGAGAGCGCCTGTTTGTCGGTCTGCAGCATGCCCGTATTTATCACGGGAAGGAACGCATTGAGACGCGCGAGGATATTGCTCTGGCGGAGTCAGCCTGATAGGTTATCGCGTATGTTTTTCGCCCGGTGGCGTAATGCTTACCGGGCTTTTTATTGGGCAAAACCGTGAATACATTAGAACAAACAATCGGCAACACGCCTCTGGTCAAACTGCAGCGCATGGGGCCGGACAACGGCAGCGAAATCTGGGTCAAACTTGAAGGCAACAATCCGGCGGGGTCGGTGAAAGACAGGGCGGCCCTGTCGATGATTGTCGAGGCCGAAAAGCGCGGAGAGATTAAACCCGGAGATGTGCTGATTGAAGCGACCAGCGGCAACACCGGCATTGCGCTGGCGATGATCGCCGCGCTTAAAGGCTATCAGATGAAGCTGCTGATGCCGGACAACATGAGCCAGGAGCGCCGTGCCGCCATGCGCGCCTACGGTGCGGAGCTGATTCTGGTCACCAAAGAGCAGGGAATGGAAGGCGCGCGTGACTTAGCGTTAGCCATGGCGCAGCGCGGCGAAGGCAAGCTGCTCGATCAGTTCAACAACCCGGACAACCCGTACGCACACTACACCACTACCGGGCCGGAAATCTGGCAGCAGACCGACGGGCGGATCACCCATTTTGTCTCCAGTATGGGCACCACCGGCACCATTACCGGCGTATCGCGTTTTCTGCGCGAGCAGGATAAAGCGGTGAGTATCGTGGGGCTGCAGCCGGAAGAGGGGAGCAGTATTCCCGGAATTCGCCGCTGGCCTGCCGAATATATGCCGGGCATTTTTAACGCACAGCTGGTGGACGCGGTGCTCGATATCCATCAACAGGATGCCGAAAACACCATGCGGATGCTGGCGGTGAAGGAGGGGATTTTCTGCGGCGTCAGTTCCGGCGGCGCGGTGGCGGGCGCGCTACGCGTGGCGGGTGAAAATCCTGGCGCGGTAGTGGTAGCGATCGTTTGCGATCGCGGCGATCGCTACCTTTCTACCGGCGTATTTGGCGAAGAGCACTTTACCCAGGGCGCGGGAATTTAAACCTCGGGCGCGTCGAGCAGGTCCGTACCGTAGGAGTTATCCACGGTGCAGAGCCAGCGTTCGCCCTGCTGACGAAAGACATAGGTTGCGCGCCGCGTGACCTGTGTTATCCCGTCTTCCGCCGTCGGGATATCCAGCCGGGTCTCCATAATCACCAGCGCATTGCCGCCGCCTTCGATAATCTCCATTTTTCCCTGCGTCACCACCAGCCGGTGCTGGAAATAGTCGGCAATGGCGATAAACGCGTTGCGGATATTTTCTTTGCCCCGCACCACCATGCCTGGCTTGACGACCAGCGCGGCGTCTTCAGCGTAATACTCCATCAGTGTCGCGTAATCCTCCTGGGAGATAGCGCGATCGCAGGCTTCGATGGCGGCTTTAAGCTGTGGGTTGGGATTGTGCATTTCTGGCGATCCTCGAATTGTCGGGCTTTAATAAGAGCCTTTTGCTTACTTTGCCGTCAGCTTATCAAGAAACGCCCACAGCTTCTCATTCATTTCGCGATAATCCCAGGCACGCATCTCCTGTTCACTACGAATGAAACGCCTGCCTCTGGCGGCGCTAAGCTCCTGCTGCGAATGGGCGATCAGCAGCTCAATGACCTCAGCATCAAACTCCATGTGGCACTGGAAGCCATAAACCCGGTCGCTGTATTTCACAATTTGCCGCGGGCAGCCTTCGCTGGAGGCCATCACTTCTGCCTCCGGGGTCAGGCCTGGCATATCGTTATGCCAGTGGCCGACGACCAGCGAGGGGCCAAAATGGGCCAGTTTGTCATCCTGCAGGCCCGCGGTGGTGAGCGTGATGGGATAGTGACCCACCTCTTTTTCCGGACTTTGCATGACCGGCGCGCCCAGCGCTTCACCGATAAGCTGCGAGCCGAGGCATATCCCTACCACGATCCGTCCTGCGGCAATGGCCTGCGCAATCAAACGCTGCTCGGCGTGGCTATCAAACCAGGGGCACTCAGATAATGTCGTGCGCGGCGACTGCGGACCGCCGAGCACAACCAGCATATCAAAAGCGTTGGCGTTTTCCGGTAGCCTGTCCCCCGCGTATACCCGCGACCAGCTGATACCGTAGCCGCGCGCCTGCGCCCAGTGCAGGTAAGCTCCCGGCGCTTCAAAGACTTCATGGACGATAAAGTGGATCTGCATAGCGTTAACTCCCGTCACTGTTGTTGTAATATCTGGTATAAGTCATTGGCGAGCTTATTCATTTCATTGTCGCTGAGCGTCGCAAGCGACAGCCTCAGCCCGTGCGAAGGGGCGCGAATGCCGAACGTTTCGCCTTCGCGAACCAGCCAGCCGGCGTGCGCCAGACGGAGCGCTACCGGCTGGCTCGGCTCTTCCAGCGGGAACCAAAAATTAAGGCCGTCTCCCGGCGTCAGGTGGGTGATTCCGCGGCTGGCGAGGGCGGCAATCAGCTTTTCATGCTGCTGACGATAGTGGCGCCGGGTTTCCGCCAGAGAGGCCATAAAGGTGTTGTCGTTAAGGCAGGCGATGACCAGATCCTGCAACAGATGGCTGACCCACTGGCTACCGGAATTAAGCCTCACTCGCAGCGCCGCCGACGTGTCAGCGTCGCTGGCGACGATGGCCAGACGCAAATCGGGTCCCAGGGTTTTTGACAGGGAGCGTACCAGCGCCCAACGCTGACTTTCCGCGGCGATAGGGGAGTACCAGGGCGTGGCGGAGAGCAGCGCGAAATGGTCGTCTACAATCACCAGAACCTGCGGATAGCGGGCCAGTATTTCGCGTATTGCCCGGGCGCGGGATTCGCTGAGGCTACAGCCGGTCGGATTGTGCGCGCGCGGGGTAATAATGACCGCCCGGGCGCCGTTGCGCAGCGCCTCTTCAAGGGCCTCAGGCTGCATGCCTTCCCCGTCGACCGGTACCGGCGAAGGGCTAAAACCGGCGTAGCGCAGCATATTGATGCTGCTGAGAAAGCAGGGGTCTTCGATGGCCACGCTATCGCCGGGCAGCAGCAGGGCGCACAGCAGGCGCTCAAGCGCATCGACAGCGCCGCTGGCAAGGTTAATATCGGCATCCAGGTTCACATCGTTGTTAACCCAGCGACTGGCCCACGCGGCCAGCCGTGGTTCAACCGCCGCATCGCCGTACAGACGAGGCGCTGGCGCAATTGCGCCGAGATAGTGCTTGATGTTTGCCAGGCGAGTGGGGTCGGGATTGCCGCTGGAGATATCCTTCAGCGGCGAAGAGGGATCGCCACCTTCAAGGGCGGGAAGGGTATTATGGGTTTTTATGGCGGTACCATTACGCCCCTGGCTGATAGCCAGGCCAGAGGTCACCAGTCGCTTATAGGCGGCAGCGACGGTATTGCGGTTAACCGACAGCTTGCCCGCCAGCTCGCGGACCGGCGGTAAAACATCGCCAGGCTTGAGTGCGCCGCTTTGTACCAGATGGCGGATGCTATCGAAGATCTCACTGGCAGTTTTTCCAACGATCATTATTGACCTATGACAAAATGAATTTTAGCATAGGACGAATGATAATCAGAGTATGACCCGCTGTCCAGCGGGGGGAGAAAGGATGGGCCAGCAAGATGAAATACAATCGGTGCTCTTCAACGATAAAAGTCGGGCGCTTCAGGTCGATATTGTGGCCGTGCAGTCGCAGGTGGTCTACGGCAGCGTAGGCAACAGTATTGCGATACCGGCGATAAAGCAGCACGGCCTGCGGGTCATCGCGGTGCCGACGGTGCTGTTCAGCAATACGCCGCACTATGATACTTACTATGGCGGCGTTATCCCGGAAGAGTGGTTTGCCGGCTATTTAAAGGCGCTGGAGGAGCGTGACGCCCTGCGCGAGCTGCGGGCGGTAACGACCGGCTATATGGGCAGCGCCGTGCAGATTAAGCGTCTGGCGCAATGGCTGCTGCGCATTCGCGAGCAGCATCCTGAACTGTGTATTCTCGTTGATCCCGTCATTGGCGATGTGGATAGCGGCATCTACGTCAAGGCCGAGATCCCTGAAGCCTATCGTACGCATTTGCTCCCGCTGGCGCAGGGGATCACGCCCAATCTGTTTGAGCTGGAGACGCTAAGCGGTCTGCCTTGCCATAATCAGCAGGAGGCGATTATTGCCGCCCGTAGTCTGCTCTCTGATTCACTGAAATGGGTCGTTATCACCAGCGCGCCGGGAGAAAATAGCGCCACGATCAACGTGCTGGTGGTTAGCGCGCAGTCGGTCGAGGTGGTTGAACATCCGCGCGTTGAAACCGATCTGAAGGGAACGGGCGACCTTTTTTGCGCCGAGCTGGCGAGCGGCCTGGTATGCGGAATGCCGCTGGGCGAGGCCGCCCACGCTGCCGCACAGCGGGTGCTGGCGGTTATGACCTGGACCAATGAACAGGGCTGCGATGAGCTCATTCTTCCGCCGCGTAGGGAGGGAGAATGAAGAGCTATCGTTTAGTGGTGCGTCAGCAGGGAAGAGTCGTCGGCCATTTTGAGACCACCGGCAGCGAAGCCCTTGAGGATGTCTGCGAAGTGGGCTCTTTATTTGGCGCCGTTGGCGGATATCAGTGTGATTTACAGGTTTCTGACAGCGAGAAGCGGATTCTGGAAAGCGGCCCGGAAGGGATGAAAATACTTTCGCGGGAGAAGTGCTATCGGCCGTTTAAAGCGGCGAGATAAAAAAATGGCGCCCGAGAGGCGCCATTCTTCTGCGGCAAGAATTACTTCTTGATGCGGATAACCGGTGTTTCACCCACGGTTACGCTACCGGACAGTTTGATCAGCTCTTTGATCTCGTCCATGTTGGAGATAACAACCGGAGTCAGGGTAGACTTGGCTTTCTCTTCCAGCAGCGGCAGATCGAATTCGATAACCGGGTCGCCGACTTTCACACGCTGGCCTTCTTCGGCGATACGTTTGAAGCCTTCGCCTTTCAGCTCAACGGTATCAATACCGAAGTGAACGAACAGTTCAATGCCGCTATCAGATTCGATTGAAAAAGCATGGTTGGTTTCAAAAATTTTACCGATGGTACCATCTACCGGCGCAACCATTTTGTTGCCAGTAGGTTTGATAGCAATGCCATCACCCACAATTTTTTCCGCAAAAACTACATCCGGCACGTCTTCAATGTTGACGATCTCGCCAGAGAGCGGGGCAACAATCTCAATAGTTCCGGTGTCTTTTTTATCATCAGAAACCAGAGATTTCAATTTATCGAACAAACCCATGATCTTCTCCTAAGCAGTAATTTGGGCCGCGCATCTCGTGAATTAGCAGATTGTTTTTTCTTCAATGAACTTGTTAACCAGCGTCATTAACTCGTCCGTTGTCGGTTGAGCAAGAGCCTGCTCTGCTAATACTTTCGCATCTTCGAAGTTCGTGTTACGGATAATCTTCTTGATGCGCGGGATGGAAATGGCGCTCATAGAGAACTCGTCCAGACCCATACCCAGCAACAGAAGTGTAGCACGTTCATCGCCCGCAAGCTCACCGCACATGCCAGTCCATTTGCCTTCAGCATGAGAAGCATCAATAACTTGCTTAATCAGCGTCAGCACGGACGGGGACATTGGCTGGTAAAGATGTGAAATCATATCATTACCACGGTCAACTGCCAGAGTATACTGCGTTAAATCATTGGTACCGATACTAAAGAAATCAACTTCTTTGGCTAAGTGACGCGCAATTGTCGCAGCGGCTGGGGTTTCCACCATCACGCCAATCTCAATTGCCTCATCAAAAGCTTTACCTTCGAGCTTAAGTTCCTGTTTGTAGATTTCGATCTCTTTCTTCAGTGCACGCACTTCTTCAACAGAGATGATCATCGGGAACATGATGCGCAGTTTACCGAAAGCGGAAGCGCGCAGGATGGCACGAACCTGGTCGCGCAGAATCTCTTTGCGATCCATGGCGATGCGCACTGCGCGCCAGCCGAGGAACGGGTTCTCTTCTTTCGGGAAGTTCATGTACGGCAGCTCTTTGTCGCCGCCGATGTCCATGGTGCGAACGATAACCGCCTGCGAGCCGCACGCTTCGGCAACGGCTTTGTATGCTGCGAACTGTTCTTCTTCAGTCGGCAGCGAGTCGCGGTCCATGAACAGGAATTCTGTACGATACAAACCAACGCCTTCCGCGCCGTTACGTTCGGCACCTTCAACGTCGCGTACGGTACCGATGTTGGCGCAGACTTCAACCTGATGGCCGTCCAGCGTAATGGCCGGCAGGTCTTTCAGCTTAGCCAGTTCCGCTTTCTCTTCAGCGACCTGAGCCTGCAAGTTGCGCAGTTCTTCGATTTGTTGGTCGCTCGGGTTAACCAGAACCTGATTATTCACCGCGTCGAGAACCAGATAATCGCCGTTTTTCACCTGGCTAGTTACGCTACCGGTGCCCACGATGGCCGGCAGTTCAAGGGAACGCGCCATGATAGAGGTATGGGAAGTACGACCGCCCGCGTCGGTGATGAAACCCAGCACCTTGTTCAGGTTCAGCTGTGCGGTTTCAGACGGGGTGAGGTCAGCGGCTACCAGGATAACTTCATCCTGAATCGCGCTCAGATCGATGATGGCCAGACCGAGGATGTTGCGCAGCAGGCGCTTACCGATGTCGCGTACGTCAGCGGCACGCTCTTTCAGGTATTCGTCATCCAGTTCTTCCAGGGCAGTAGCCTGACCTTCGATAACTTCATTGGCTGCCGCATCGGCAGTCATATGCTTATCTTTAATCAGGGCTATGATTTCCTGCTCAAGCTCCTCATCTTCCAGCAGCATGATGTGCCCTTCGAAGATGGCTTCTTTTTCTTCACCGAAGGTTTCACCAGCTTTGGTTTTGATGACCTCCAGCTGGGCGGAGGCCTTGGTGCGGCCATTCAGAAAACGTTCAACTTCCTGATCAACCTTATCGGCAGAAATTTTCTTCCGGTCGATGACAATTTCATCTTCTTTCAGCAGAAGTGCCTTGCCGAAAGCGATACCCGGGGATGCTAAAATGCCTGAAATCATAACCCTACCTTACTTGTGACTGATATTAAAAAGAACCCGTGAACTTACTCGAGTTCAGCCATCAGTTTTACCAGATGCTCAACTGCTTTTTGCTCGTCTTCGCCTTCGGCAGAGAGAGTGACAACGGTACCCTGGGTCAGGCCCAGAGTCTGCAGTTTGAACAGGCTTTTGGCGCTGGCGCTTTTGCCGTTGGAGGTTACAGTGATCTCAGAAGTGAAGCCTTTTGCTTCTTTAACAAACTGAGCAGCAGGGCGGGTGTGCAGACCGTTCGGAGCGGTAATAGTAACTTCTTGCTGGAACATTATATTTCCCCAACTTATAGGTTTAGTGTTGTGGACCTAAAGTTTAGCCTAACGGCCAAACTTTAGCCTGTATCGTTAGCGCCGGCATCACGTATCCGGCTCCGGCACCATCAGCGGAAAATCGCTGTGGAAACCTTCAGGCCGTTAACGTCTACCACGTCATTAAACATTATGCCGCTAAAGGAAGACTTGAACCAAATCATAAAATCGATTCAGCTTATGGAAATCCAAATCGGAATAATTTCGCGCATCGAAATAAATGTGCTGGTTAAATACCAGACCCAACGAAGTGAATCAATGCCAGGAGGGGTAAAAGTTTGATGTGCGCCACAAAAAAGCACCTGAAAAGGTGCTTTTTTACACGATATTAACAAGCTGGCATTACTGTTGCAGTTCTTTCTCGGTGAAGAGATCGGCAAACAATGCGGTGCTTAAATAGCGCTCACCTGAAGAGGGTAGGATAACCACAATATTCTTGTTGGTAAAGGCTTCATCCTCCTGCAGCTTCAGCGCAGCGGCAACGGCAGCGCCGGAAGAGATGCCGGCCAGAATGCCTTCCTCTTCCATCAGGCGACGGGCGGTGGAAATGGCTTCATCATTGGTAATAGCCACTACTTTATCCACCAGCTTCAAATCCAGGTTGCCTGGGATAAAGCCTGCGCCAATACCCTGGATTTTGTGCGGGCCTGGCTTCAGCTCTTCGCCTGCCAGCGCCTGGGCGATAACCGGGGAGTCGGTAGGTTCAACGGCAACGGTAATCAGATCTTTTTTACCTTTGGTGCCTTTGATATAGCGGCTCACGCCGGTCAGCGTACCGCCAGTACCGACGCCGGAGATGAATACGTCGATTTGACCATCGGTATCTTCCCAGATTTCCGGGCCGGTGGTTTTTTCATGAATTTCCGGGTTTGCCGGGTTGCTGAACTGCTGGAGCAGGAGGAATTTTTCCGGGTTGCTGGCGACAATTTCTTCGGCTTTCTGGATGGCGCCTTTCATCCCCTTGGCGCCTTCGGTCAGCACCAGGTTAGCGCCCAGGGCCTTCAGCAGCTTGCGGCGTTCGATGCTCATGGTCTCCGGCATCGTCAGCGTCAGTTTATAACCGCGCGCCGCAGCCACATACGCCAGCGCGATACCGGTATTACCGCTGGTCGGTTCCACCAGCTCAACGCCGGGCTTCAGCACGCCGCGTTTTTCGGCATCCCAAATCATATTGGCACCGATACGGCATTTTACGCTAAAGCTCGGGTTACGAGATTCTACCTTTGCCAGGATGCGTCCGTTACCGATGCGGTTCAGTCGTACCAGCGGCGTATGGCCGATAGTCAGGGAGTTATCTTCAAAAATCTTACTCATGGCCCGTCCTTAACTGTATGAAATTTGGGAGTACGGCTTCAGCATACCCGCTTAAAGAATATGCGGAAGTAAGGATTTAGCATATCTATATTCAGAAGAGAAATAATGGCAAGCCAGAAGTAATAAGGAGCGGCATAAGCCGCTCCGAAAGCGATAGCGCTACTTCCACATGGCGTGTTTGTCACGGTAGCAATCGACCCACATCGCCGTCGCGCCGCAAATCGCGACGGGCAGGATGACCAGGTTTAGCACCGGGATCATGGTAAACAGGCTGGTCAGGGCGCCAAACTGCATATTGGTCACTTTACGCGTGCGCAGCGCCTGACGCATCGTTTTAAACGGCACCTTATGGTTATCAAAAGGGTAATCGCAGTACTGAATCGCCAGCATCCAGGCGCTGAACAGGAACCACAGCACGGGGGCGACGGTCTGGCCGATACCGGGGATAAAGTAGAGAAGCAAAAGGACGATGGCCCGCGGCAGGTACCAGGCGAACTTCTGCCACTCGCGCTTCATGATGCGCGGCACATCTTTCAGGATGCCGAAAACCCCGACATCCGGCGGCGTCGCGCCCGTCAGGCGCGCTTCAAGCTGCTCGGCCAGCAGGCCGCTAAAGGGCGCGGCAATCCAGTTGGCGATTGTCGAGAAGAAGTAGCCGAAGACAAGCAGAATAGAAATGACCACCATGGGCCACAGCAGATAGTTAAGCCATTGCAGCCATTCAGGAACATGGCTCATCAACGAAGGGATCCAGCTGTCCAGACGCGTGAACAGCCACCAGAATGCGCCGCCCATCAGAATAATGTTGACGAGTAAAGGGAGGAATACGTATCGACGGATCCCCGGCAGCCCGATCAGCTTCCAACCCTGCGAAAAATAATAGACGCCACTGCGCGGGGTCGTTACGGATGATGAAACCATAGTCAGGTAATGCTCCTTTTTTGACATCCAGGCTGAATGCCGGGCTATTTTATCGGGTTAGCAGACAATAACCAGTTAGGAAATGTTCGAAAAAACAGCAAAAAGCACGATTTAGTTCATCTTTATGTAGTGAAAGCCCCCGACGCACTTGCACTTGATGTAATCGGCAAATACTCTTAGTGAGTAAATGTTTGCCGTGGTGGCAAGGTGTTAGAACAACAGAGAATATAATGATGCAGGATTTGCGTCTGATATTAATCATTGTTGGCGCGATCGCCATAATCGCTTTACTGGTGCACGGTTTCTGGACCAGCCGTAAAGAACGCTCCTCGATGTTTCGCGATCGCCCACTGAAACGTATGAAGTCTCGCGACGATGAAGCGTCGGAAGGCGACGACTTTGATGACGATGTTGAAGGCGTTGGTGAAGTCCGGGTTCATCGGACCAGTCATGCGCCGAATGGCGTTCATGGGGAGCATGAAGCACCTCGTCAGCCGCAGCACCAGTATCAGCCTCCTTATGAGCGTCAGGTGCAACAGCCACCTGTGCGCCCGGAAGAGCCTGTCCGTGCACCGCAGCCGCCGCAACATCAGCCCGTTCACGCCCAGGCCCCGGTCCAGCAGCCGCAGCGCGCTGTGCCGCCTCAGCAGCCGGTACAGCCGCAGCCGCAGCCCGTTCCGCATGTGCAGCAACCCGTTCAGCATGCGCAGCAGCCCGTTCAGCATGTGCAGCAGCCGGTTCAACAACCTGCCGCCGCTCCAGAGCCGCAGCCGGCGCCGGAACCTCAGGCCCCTGAGCCGCAGCAGGCCGCGCCGCAGCCTAAAGAGCGTAAGGAGACGGTCATCGTGATGAACGTCGCTGCGCATCACGGTTCGCAGCTCAATGGCGAGCTACTCATCAATAGCATCCAGCAGGCGGGCTTCAAATTTGGCGATATGAATATTTTCCATCGCCACCTCAGCCCGGACGGCAGCGGTCAGGTGCTCTTCAGTCTGGCCAATATGGTTAAGCCTGGCACCTTCAATCCTGACAGCATGGCGGATATGATGACGCCCGGGGTGACTATCTTTATGCAGGTTCCGTCCTTTGGCGATGAACTGCAAAACTTTAAGCTGATGCTGCAGTCCGCGCAGTACATTGCCGATGAAGTCGGCGGCGTAGTGCTGGATGACCAGCGTCGTATGATGACGCCGCAAAAATTGCGTGAATATCAAGACCGAATTCGTGAAGTGAAAGAGGCTAACGCCTGATTCATCTTCTTGCGTTTCATCTACTTATCCTGAACCCCCGCCCGTCGGGGGTTTTTTATCATTGATGGTGTGATATGGAATCGAACGAACAAAAACTGACTGAACTGCGAACCACGCTTCGCCATCATGAATATCTCTACCACGTCATGGATACGCCGGAAATCCCTGATGCGGAATACGATCGGTTAATGCGCGAACTGCGCGAGCTGGAAGCTCAGCACCCTGAGCTGATCACCCCGGACTCGCCCACCCAGCGCGTCGGTGCCGCACCGTTAGCCTCTTTTAGCCAGATTCGCCATGAAGTCCCGATGCTGTCGCTGGACAACGTTTTTGATGAGGAGAGCTTCCTCGCGTTCAACAAGCGGGTACAGGATCGCCTGAAAAATACCGATAACCTGACTTACTGCTGCGAGCTCAAGCTGGATGGCCTGGCGGTCAGTATCCTTTATGAAAACGGCCTGCTGGTGCAGGCGGCGACCCGCGGCGATGGAACGACCGGTGAAGATATTACCTCGAACGTGCGTACCATTCGCGCGATTCCCCTGAAGCTACGCGGTGACAATATTCCGCAGCGGCTTGAGGTGCGCGGAGAGGTGTTCCTGCCGCAGGCAGGGTTCGAAAAAATTAATGAAGAGGCGCGGCGAACCGGAGGTAAAGTCTTTGCTAACCCGCGTAACGCGGCGGCGGGGTCTTTACGCCAGCTCGATCCGCGAATTACCGCGAAGCGTCCGCTCACTTTCTTTTGCTACGGCGTGGGCGTGCTGGAAGGCGGCGAGCTGCCTGCCAGCCACTCGGCGCGCTTGCAGCAGTTTAAGTCCTGGGGGCTGCCGGTCAGCGAGCGTGTAAAGCTCTGCCATACGCCAGAGGAAGTGCTTACTTACTATCGCCAGGTTGAAGAGGATCGGCCGAAGCTGGGGTTTGATATCGACGGCGTGGTCATCAAGGTCGATTCGCTGGCGCTGCAGGAACAGCTTGGCTTCGTAGCCCGCGCGCCGCGCTGGGCGGTGGCGTTTAAGTTTCCGGCGCAGGAGCAGATGACTTTCGTGCGCGACGTTGAGTTTCAGGTCGGGCGCACTGGCGCCATCACGCCGGTTGCGCGTCTGGAGCCGGTACACGTCGCCGGGGTCCTGGTCAGCAACGCGACGCTGCATAATGCTGATGAAATCGAGCGTCTGGGGCTGCGTATCGGCGATAAGGTGGTCATTCGCCGCGCCGGCGATGTTATCCCTCAGGTCGTGAACGTCGTGCTCTCAGAACGCCCGGAGGAGACGCGTGAGATCGTGTTCCCCACCCATTGTCCGGTATGTCATTCCGACGTTGAACGCGTGGAAGGCGAAGTGGTGACGCGCTGTACCGGCGGTCTGATCTGCGGCGCCCAGCGTAAAGAAGCGCTCAAGCATTTTGTCTCCCGTCGCGCCCTGGACGTTGACGGTATGGGCGATAAAATCATCGATCAGCTGGTTGAAAAAGAGTACGTGCATACGCCGGCCGATCTCTTCCAACTGACGCCGGGTAAACTCACCGGGCTCGATCGCATGGGGCCCAAATCAGCGCAGAACGTGGTGGATGCCCTGGAGAAGTCCAAAGAGACCACCTTTGCCCGTTTCCTTTATGCGCTGGGGATCCGCGAAGTCGGTGAGGCGACGGCAGCCGGTTTAGCGGCCCATTTTGGCACCATTGAGGCGCTGGAGCAGGCTTCAATTGACGATCTGCAAAAAGTGCCCGATGTCGGGATTGTGGTTGCCACGCACGTGCGTAATTTCTTTGCCGAAGAGAGCAACCGCGAAGTGATTGCTCAGCTGCGTAAAGAAGGCGTCCGCTGGCCGGCGCCGGTCGTGGTCAATGCGGAAGAGATTGATAGCCCCTTTGCCGGCAAAACGGTGGTTCTGACCGGTAGCCTGAGTCAGCTCTCCCGTGACGATGCGAAAGCCCGGCTGGTTGCGCTGGGGGCGAAGGTGGCGGGCAGCGTGTCGAAGAAGACCGACCTGGTCATCGCCGGGGAGGCGGCGGGCTCTAAGCTTGCCAAAGCGCAGGAGCTGGGAATTGCGGTGATCGATGAAGACGAAATGCTGCGTTTGCTCGGAGAGTCGCGTGGATAAAGATCAGCTTATTGAGATTGCCAATACGGAAATGCCGTTTGGTAAATACAAAGGGCGGCGCTTAATCGATGTGCCGGAAGAGTATTTGCTGTGGTTTGCCCGTAAGGATCAATTTCCCGCCGGGCATCTTGGCGAGCTGATGGCATTAACGCTATTGATTAAAACGGAGGGGCTGACCAGCCTGGTCGAGCCCCTTAAGCGCCCGCGTTAGGCTTCGGAGGCGCGGCTTTTCTCCTGCGCCTGTAACGCTTCGGCCTGGCGCTTATAGCGCCGCGCCAGCACCGCACAGACCATAAGCTGAATCTGATGGAAGATCATCAGCGGCAGCACCATTATCCCCAGGATAGAGGTCGGGAAGAGAATGTTGGCCATCGGAATGCCGTTCGCCAGGCTCTTTTTCGACCCGCAAAAGACAATCGTAATTTCATCCGCTTTATTAAACCCGCACCTGCGCGCCACAAAGACGTTAATCGCAATCACAATCGCCAGCAGCACCATGCTGACAATAACGATAAACAGCAGCGAACCGACGCCGACTTTGTGCCAGATACCGTTAACAACCGCCTCGCTGAACGCCGAATAGACCACCAGCAGGATGGAGGTCTGGTCGGTTTTCGAGATCCACTTTTTATGCTTTGCCACCCAGTTGCCAATCCACGGACGAGAGAGATGTCCCAGCACAAACGGCAGCAGCAGCTGCAGCATGATTTTGCCAACCTGCTCCAGACTCCCCCCCGCACCGTGCAGGTTCATCAACAGGCCGACCAGCAGTGGCGAAATGAAGATCCCCAGCAGGCTTGAGGCCGAAGCCGAGCATACCGCAGCCGCCACGTTGCCGCCCGCCAGAGAGGTAAACGCAATGGCTGACTGGACGGTGGCGGGAAGAATGCAGAGATAAATAAACCCGGTATAGAGCGCCGGATCGACGTTAACGGGCGCCCACCAGGCGAACAGCACGCCAAGTACGGGAAAAACGATAAATGTGCTGCACATGACCCAGAGATGTAAACGCCAGTGGCTGCCCCCGGCAACGATCGCCTCACGGGAGAGCTTGGCGCCGTGCATAAAGAAAAGCAGCGCGATGGCGGCGGTGGTTAAATGTTCAAAGAAGGGGACAAATCCGCCGCGCGCAGGAAAAAAGGAGGCCAGCAGGACGACGGTGACTAACGTCAGGGTGAATGGATCAAGAATGCGGAAAAATTTCATAAACGCTCCTGAAAATCGATGTCGCTATTGTGCTTTCTTTAGTTTGAGAAATAAAATCGATTTATTGCATCTATTCATGAAAAAAAGAGATGAATTATTCGCTACGTCAGTTGAAGGTTTTTGTGACCGTTGCTCGCGTCAAAAGCTTTAGCCGGGCAGGGGAGAGTATTGGCCTGAGTCAGTCAGCGGTAAGCCACAGCGTGAAAGAGCTGGAACATCAGACCGGCGTACGCCTGCTTGACCGAACGACGCGCGAAGTGGTGCTCACGGAAGCCGGACAGCAGCTGGCGGCCCGGCTTGAGCGCCTGCTGGATGAGTTAAACGGCACGTTGCGTGAGGCCGGGCGCGTCGGGCAGCAGCTTATGGGAACCGTGCGGGTGGCGGCCAGCCAGACCATTTCCGCCCATCTGATCCCGCAGTGCATCGCCTACAGCAACCGTCGCTATCCGGAGATAGATTTCGTTCTGCACGATCGCCCCCAGCAGTGGGTGCTGGAGAGCATCCGTCAGGGAGAAGTGGATTTTGGCATTGTTATCGACCCTGGCGCAGCGACCGATTTGCAGTGTGAGGCGGTTCTCGCTGAACCTTTCCTGCTGCTTTGCCGTCGCGATCACCCTTTCGCTAAAAGGGACGCGGTGAGCTGGCATGCGCTGCATGACCAGCGGCTGGTGTTGCAGGATTATGCTTCTGGCAGCCGGCCGCTGATTGACGCCGCGCTCGCGGGATTCGCCGTTACCGCAAATATCGTGCAGGAAATCGGTCATCCGGCCACGCTATTTCCAATGGTTGAGTCGGGGATAGGCATCAGCATCCTACCTGCGTTAGCGCTGCCGCTCCCTCAGGGAAGTCATCTGCAGGTGAAGCGACTCACCCCGGTGGTGGAACGCCAGCTGATGCTGGCGCGGCGTAAAAACCGCTCGCTATCGACAGCCGCAGAGGCGCTGTGGGAGGTGGTGCGGCAGCAGGCTGGCCAGTTGACCGCCTTACGCGAAAACGACCCCTTGTATCAGAAATGAAATCAATAGCTTTTTAATATCAAACGTCCGGGAAAACTGTATTGGTAATCGATTGCGTAGCATCGTTATAACAGCATGGTAGCCAATCACTTTATCGATCTTTCAGTTTTAAGGACAGCTTATGAGCGACACGCTTTTCTCACAGAATCCCTGGTATAGCGCCGATATTATTCGCGGATATAAGCCGGATTTTACGCCGCGGGTGGCCTTTATCCTGGGGTCGGGTCTCGGGGCGCTGGCGGAACAAATTGAAGATGCGGTGGCGATATCTTACGAAAAGCTGCCCGGCTTTCCGGTGAGTACCGTGCACGGCCATGCCGGCGAACTGGTGCTTGGAAATCTGGCCGGCGTACCCGTTGCCTGCATGAAAGGGCGTGGGCACTTCTATGAAGGTCGGGGCATGACGGTGATGACTGATGCCATCCGGACGCTAAAGCTGCTGGGGTGTGAACTGCTGTTTTGTACTAACGCGGCCGGTTCTTTACGTCCGGAAGTGGGACCGGGAAGTCTGGTGGCGCTCAGCGATCATATTAACACGATGCCGGGTACGCCAATGGTGGGCCTGAATGATGAGCGCTTCGGCGAACGCTTCTTCTCCCTGGCCAACGCCTATGACGCGGATTACCGCGCCGTTCTGCAGCGCGTAGCTGAGGAGGAGGGGTTTCCGCTGACTGAAGGCGTATTTGTCTCTTATCCCGGGCCGAATTTTGAAACGGCGGCTGAGATTCGCATGATGCAGATTATCGGCGGCGATGTGGTGGGGATGTCCGTCGTACCGGAAGTCATCGCTGCCCGCCATTGCGAGCTGAAAGTGGTGGCCGTCTCAGCCATTACCAATCTGGCTGAGGGCCTCGGCGATGTGAAACTATCTCACGCGCAAACCCTGGCGGCGGCCGAACTCTCCCGGCAGAACTTTATTAACCTGATCTGCGGCTTCTTACGCAAACTGGCCTGAAAAAATAATAAATATTGACCCCGCTTGCGGGGTCTTACTTTAATGGCAAGGAACGGAAAAATGGGTATCGCCTCTCGCTTAAAACTCATGTCGTTTTTGCAATATTTTATCTGGGGTAGCTGGCTGGTCACCCTGGGTTCTTACATGATAAACACACTGCATTTCACCGGGGCAAATGTCGGCATTGTCTATAGCTCCAAAGGGCTGGCAGCCATTATCATGCCCGCCATTATGGGGATCGTTGCCGATAAATGGCTACGTGCAGAACGGGCCTATATGCTCTGCCACCTGGTCTGCGCGGGAGTGCTTCTTTATGCAACGACCGTCACCGATCCGGAGATGATGTTCTGGGTAATGCTGATTAACGCGATGGCCTATATGCCGACTATCTCGTTGTCTAATAGCATCTCCTATTCCTGTCTGGCGCAGTCCGGCCAGGATCCGGCGACCGCGTTTCCTCCTGTTCGCGTATTTGGCACCCTTGGTTTTATTGTCGCCATGTGGACGGTGAGCCTGATGGGGCTGGAGCTGAGCAGCGCGCAGCTGTATATCGCCTCTGCCGCGTCGTTATTACTGGCGATTTATGCGCTTACGCTACCGAAAATTGCTGTGACCGAGAAGAAATCTGGCGCCACATTGGCCGCGAGGCTGGGACTGGATGCATTCGTATTGTTTAAAAATCCGCGGATGGCCATTTTCTTTTTCTTCGCGATGATGCTCGGGGCGGTACTGCAAATAACCAACGTCTTCGGTAACCCCTTTCTGCATGATTTCGCCCGCAACCCGGCGTTTGCCGACAGCTTTGTCGTACGCTATCCCTCTGTTTTACTTTCGGTTTCGCAGATGGCGGAAGTCGCCTTTATTCTCACCATTCCGTTCTTTCTGAAACGCTTTGGCATTAAAACGGTCATGCTGATGAGTATGCTGGCGTGGACGCTGCGCTTTGGCTTTTTTGCCTTTGGCGATCCGTCTCCGTTCGGTTTTGTTCTGCTGCTGATGTCGATGATCGTTTACGGCTGCGCATTCGACTTCTTTAATATTTCAGGGTCGGTGTTCGTAGAGCAAGAGGCGGGGGCGCATATTCGCGCCAGCGCGCAGGGGTTGTTTATGACCATGGTGAACGGTGTTGGCGCATGGGTAGGTTCGGTTCTCAGCGGCATGGCCGTGGATTACTTCTCTGTTGATGGCGTAAAAGAGTGGCAGACCATCTGGCTGGTGTTCGCGGCCTATTCATTGCTGCTGGCGGTTACTTTTGCCGCGTTCTTCAAATATAAACATGAACCTGAGAAGTTAATGAAAAAAGCGCTGACGCATTAATCCTCTTCCGCGGCGGGCACATGTTCCGCCGTTTCATTTTTTCTGATGCAGTGTGGTAACTTTGCGCATTATCTCTATGCCTCAGGAGCGCATGACCCATGGAACGCACGCATCGTATCGATCTGAAGTTATTGCGCTATTTTCTGGCTGTTGCAGAAGAGCTGCATTTTGGTCGTGCGGCGGCCCGTCTGAACATGTCGCAACCTCCGCTCAGCATTCACATTAAAGACCTGGAGCAGCAGCTTGGCACGCTGCTGTTTGTTCGCCACTCCCGCAGCGTGGCGTTGACCCACGCAGGAAAAATCCTGATGGAGGAGTCGCGTCGTCTGCTTTCCAGCGCGAATCAGGCGCTGGCGCGCGTGGAACAGATTGGGCGGGGTGAGGCGGGACGGGTAGAGCTTGGCGTGATAGGTACGGCTATGTGGGGAAAAATGCGTCCGGTGATGCGGCGTTTTTTGAAAGAGAACCCTAACGTAGAGGTGCTTTTCCGCGAGAACATGCCCGCCATGCAGATGGCGATGCTGGAACGACGCGAGCTGGACGCCGGCGTCTGGCGGATGGCGACAGCGCCTTCTCCTGGATTTACCAGCCTGCGCTTGCACGAATCCTCTTTTCTGGTGGCCATGCCGGAAGAGCATCCGCTTGCCGCGCGTAAGGCGACCCCGCTTGCGGCGTTGCGTAACGAATATTTTGTCACCATGCCTTCAATACATACCGACTGGACGTTTTTGCAGCGCGTGTGCCAGAGCGCCGGATTCTCACCGATGATTATCCGTGAAGTGATGGAGCCGCAAACGGTTCTGGCGATGGTCAGTATGGGGATAGGTATTACGCTCATCGCTGATAGCTATGCGCAAATGACGTGGCCGGGGGTGGTGTTTCGTCCGCTGGAAGA
This sequence comes from Klebsiella sp. LTGPAF-6F, assembly GCF_001753185.1. Classification (NCBI taxonomy): domain Bacteria; kingdom Pseudomonadati; phylum Pseudomonadota; class Gammaproteobacteria; order Enterobacterales; family Enterobacteriaceae; genus Klebsiella; species Klebsiella sp. LTGPAF-6F. Next base: position 4,520,077 of record NZ_CP017450.1, on the reverse strand, counting down.
ACGCATACCCGCAGATTTGTATATCGTCTATGACCAACAGCAGGCGACGCCCGCGCTGGAGAAGCTGATTGCGGCGCTGGTGAATTGATGGTCAGTGGCGGATAGCAAGATGAAGGCCTGTGCCGGCTTTGTAAGCGCAGATAGCAAAAAAGCGCCGCCAGCGCCATTTTTACATTGGCGGGTCGTGCAGGATGACTCGTTTCGCTCGCCCTCCGGGCCGTCGCCGCAGGCGGCTCCGTTGTCTCTCTTCGCTACTCGTCTCATCCTGAGACTCGCCCTTCGGGCAACGCTACGCGTTGTGCAAAATTGTTCCCGACAATTTTGTCGACTCGAACCTGCGGCAGGTTCGAATCTTATATATCGCAGATAGCAAAAAAGCGCCTTTAGGGCGCTTTTTTACATTGGTGGGTCGTGCAGGATTCGAACCTGCGACCAATTGATTAAAAGTCAACTGCTCTACCAACTGAGCTAACGACCCGAAGTGGTGGGTGATGACGGGATCGAACCGCCGACCCCCTCCTTGTAAGGGAGGTGCTCTCCCAGCTGAGCTAATCACCCACTTCGGTACTTCATTTTACGGCAAGAAATCCAGCTGGCGAGAAAGTGGTGGGTGATGACGGGATCGAACCGCCGACCCCCTCCTTGTAAGGGAGGTGCTCTCCCAGCTGAGCTAATCACCCACTTCTCAATTTCTTGCTACACGGCGGAGACTACGTAAAGTAGTTGGTGGGTGATGACGGGTTCGAACCGCCGACCCCCTCCTTGTAAGGGAGGTGCTCTCCCAGCTGAGCTAATCACCCCCGCTGTGTGGAGTCGCATTATAGGGAGAGTTGAAAATGAGTCAACGCCTTTTCTAAATAATTTGTTTGTTCGTCGTAAAATTAAACAAAACGATCGCAATGTCATCCGTGGCGCATGATTTATAAACAAAAAGGGGAAAGCGTGACGTTGAAACGGTAACAACATTGAGGAATCAGCCCACGGTGTTAGAATATTCCTCCATAAAATCCAACGAACACTGCCGCGTGTCGGCACCTTTATCAAACGTAAGGCCACTTCATGAAAATCAAAACTCGCTTCGCGCCCAGCCCGACAGGCTATCTGCACGTTGGCGGCGCGCGTACTGCTCTCTATTCCTGGCTTTTTGCACGTAACCACGGCGGTGAGTTTGTGCTGCGTATTGAAGATACCGATCTTGAGCGCTCCACGCCGGAGGCCATTGAAGCCATTATGGATGGAATGAACTGGCTGAGCCTGGAATGGGACGAGGGTCCGTACTTCCAGACCAAGCGTTTTGATCGCTACAACGCCGTTATTGATGAAATGCTGGCAGCGGGCACGGCCTATAAATGCTATTGCTCTAAAGAGCGTCTGGAAGCGCTGCGTGAAGAGCAAATGGCAAAAGGCGAGAAGCCCCGCTACGACGGTCGCTGCCGCCATGGCCACGAACATCATGCTGATGACGAACCTTGCGTCGTCCGTTTCGCCAACCCGGAAGAGGGTTCCGTTGTTTTTGATGACCAGATCCGCGGTCCGATCGAATTCAGCAACCAGGAGCTGGACGATCTGATTATCCGCCGTACCGATGGTTCTCCAACCTACAACTTCTGCGTCGTGGTTGACGACTGGGATATGGAAATCACCCACGTTATTCGCGGCGAAGACCATATCAACAATACCCCGCGCCAGATTAACATCCTGAAAGCGCTGAATGCGCCGGTGCCGGTTTACGCCCACGTCTCGATGATTAACGGCGACGACGGTAAGAAACTGTCCAAGCGCCACGGTGCGGTCAGCGTTATGCAGTATCGCGACGACGGCTACCTGCCGGAAGCGCTGCTGAACTATCTGGTGCGTCTGGGATGGTCCAGCGGCGACCAGGAGATTTTCTCTCGCGAAGAGATGATTAAACTGTTCAGCCTGGGGGCGGTGAGCAAATCGGCGAGCGCGTTCAATACGGAAAAGCTGCAGTGGCTGAACCACCACTATATCAACTCGCTGGCCCCGGAGTACGTGGCAACGCATTTACAGTGGCACATTGAGCAGGAAAATATCGACACCCGTAACGGCCCGCAGCTGGCTGAGCTGGTGAAGCTGCTGGGCGAGCGCTGCAAAACCCTTAAAGAGATGGCGGCGAGCTGCCGCTATTTCTATGAAGATTTTGCCGAGTTTGATGCCGATGCGGCGAAAAAACATCTGCGTCCTGTTGCTCGTCAGCCGCTGGAAGTGGTGCGCGACAAATTAGCCGCCATCAGCGACTGGACGGCGGAAAACGTCCATCATGCGATTCAGGCGACGGCCGATGAGCTGGAAGTGGGGATGGGAAAAGTGGGAATGCCGCTGCGCGTCGCGGTGACCGGTGCGGGTCAGTCTCCGGCGCTTGATGTGACCGTCCATGCGATCGGTAAATCACGTAGCGTAGAACGTATCAACAAGGCGCTGGCCTTTATTGCTGAGCGCGAAAGCCAGCAATCCTGATCCTGATACAGCGATTGTTAAACGGCGGGGATAGCGAACCCCGCCGTTTTTTTTTGCCCGTTACTTCGCATCAGTAATGCCAAGCCGGGACAGAAACCCGCTGATCCCCTCGCGCGCAAGAAAATCCCGCAGGTGCAGCTGCTCAGTTGGGGTCATCAGGTGCATGGTCTCGACAATCTGGCGCCAGATTGTGTCCGCATCGTTCACAAAGTATTTGACGGGCGGTTCCGCCAGCTGGTTATCCATGGTCAGATGCCGCAGCGCCGGGATATTTGCCAGGAAATCGATCACCGACCTGTCGATGACGATAAGGCGAGCGCGTCCGCCTTTGACTCCGGGGATCGGTTCCGTCCGCCATTTTTGTTCTCTGGCCCAGCGGTTTATGGTTTGCCGGGCGAGGTTAAGGCAATCGGCGAGCTCCGCTGGGGTCATTTTATCTTTAAGTTTCATCATGCTTTCACCGATCGCGAATGCCGAGTCGGTTGAGTAACCCGGTGATTCCTTCACGCAGCAGCAGCGACATCAGCAGCTTTTGTTCTCCCGGCGTCATCTCTTTACACAGGGTAAGCAGCAGAGATTCGAGATCGTTATCCGTTGCGGAATAGGGGACAGGGTTTTCGGCCACGCGCTGCGCGCTGCGAATAAACTCGCGAACCTGCTCATTAACATGTACGAGGCGCGCTTTGCCACCCTGTACGCCGGGGCGCGGGGACGTTTGCCATCCCTCTTTACGTACCCATTTGTTAATCGTTTGCCGACTGAAGCCAGTCAGATGCGCTATTTCTTCAGGTGTCATTCGTTCCTTGAGCATACTATTTCCTGAGTAAATATGTGGGAATTAGTTGCACATGTTATAGCATCCTTTTAAAGGAAAGAGTGACATGTTTAACTTCTGGCTGCGATAAGGCTCGCAATGTCAGCCGTTTGCCTGCTTTTTCAGCGATCAAATAGCCGGGATTGATTTTGCCGTTGACACCTGGCGAAGGAATTCATATTATGCCGCCCGTCAACACGACACGCTTTACGTTACGGGGCTATAGCTCAGCTGGGAGAGCGCTTGCATGGCATGCAAGAGGTCAGCGGTTCGATCCCGCTTAGCTCCACCAACACCTGCACCCATCAGGTTTGGTTCGTAAAGAGGTCCTGTGGGGCTATAGCTCAGCTGGGAGAGCGCTTGCATGGCATGCAAGAGGTCAGCGGTTCGATCCCGCTTAGCTCCACCAAATTCGGAACCCTCGCTACGGCGGGGGTTTTTTGTTTGTCTGGCGGAGGAAATGTAAAGCATTCTCTGAATAAGTCAGCAAACCTCTGCGTTAAGTAATTTCAGATTTTTTCACTATTTAAAATCTTGCCTGCCTTTATTAAGCAACATAATATCTGTTTCCTGAATATATTTGTTGCAGCCGGAGTTTTAATTAACAATAATGATTGATCATCTTAACATTAAGATCAAAAAAACTCTGCTGGCGCTCCTGGTCTGCTTTATCGCAATTCCGCTGTCCCGATTTATTTCCCCACAAACCATTATTGACGGAAATCAAATTTATCTGGCATGGCTACCGCTGAGCTTAATGTATTCCGTACTTTTTATTTTTGGCCGCTACGCCGTTGCGCCATTGATTATCGCGTTTGCGATCACTAATGCCTGGATAATCGATCTGACGCTAACCCAGGCGCTGATCCTGCTATTTTGCCAGCTCTTCTCGGTTTTCCTGTCCTGCGCGATTGTTCGCTTTCAGCTTGGAAGGCGCTGGCGCGCTGGGCTGACGGCAAAACATATGGGCGCGAGGATTTTTTGGGGCGGTTTTTTTTCACCGCTCCTTTTGAAGGTCACCATGTATCTGGCGGGGCGTTTTTTTGCTTTTCCGTTGGCAATATCCAGCTATTTCGGCAGTATGTCGGTTATTTACACCATTATTGATATACAAAGCCTGATTAGCGCCGCATTAATTTTCACGACATTTTTTTATTATCCGTTGCGGATGATTATCAGTCCACGTTATGCACGAGCATTCTGGCGCAATCTTTGCCACTCATGGCGGGCGGGCGAGCAGCGGGTATTTACGTTGTATTGGTTTGTGGCCCTGGCGGCAATATTACTGGTGCTGTGTACGCCTTATGATTCTGTTTTTATTGCCGGTTATTTAGTCCCGCTTATTTTCATTTTATACTTCATTGGTATTAGCCGCCTGGGGCATACGCTGATTCGCATTTCATGGTCCGTTTCAGCCTTTTTACTCGTGGCGTATAACCAGAATTTTTTACACGGCGTACAAACTGAATATTCACTGTCGTTTGTCCTTTCGGTACTCATTTGTTTCACTATCTGCCTGTTTTATATGGCGGATATCTACGCTCGCAGTGAAAGAATGAAGTTCAGATGGCGGGATCAGGCGGAAGAAGATCCGCTAACCGGTTTACCGAATCTGCGCGCGCTGGAGAGTCACCTGCAGCGGAATCCTGCTGTGGCCATCAGCAGCCTGCGCATTCAGAATCTGGACTTCCTGAGCCGCCATTATGGCATGATGATGAGAGTGGAGAGCAAACGGCAGATAGCCCGGAAGCTACAGCCGCTATTAGCTCCCGGCGAGCGAATATTTCAGCTTCCCGGCAGCGAGCTACTGCTGGTACTGAAGGGGCCGGAGCCAGAGGCGCGGTTAAGTCATATTGTTTCCACGCTTAACCATAAAAAGTTTAGCTGGAATAACCAGGCGTTGGATCTGGAATTTGGCGCATCGTGGGGCGGCTACCGCGGCATAGAATCTGAGCTTCACCCGATGCTTGGTCAGCTTAGCTGGTTATCGGAGCAGGCCGGCGCTGCGCGGCGCGTATTACCGCTGGACGCGGCGCAAGAGCAGATTTCCGATCAAACGAGCGAACAGGTACGGCTGCTGGCGAAGATTAAGCAGGCGCTTAACGAACGTGGGCTGGTGCTGTACGCCCAGCCTATCCGTGACGCCTCCGGAGAGGGGTATTACGAGATACTGAGTCGTATGCGCTGCGGTAATACCATCATTACGCCCGATCGGTTTATCCCGCTGATTGCGCAGTTTAACCTGAGCCAGCGTTTTGATATGCAGGTGCTGGAAACGCTGTTTAGTTCGCTCAATCACCATCAGGGTCAGCATTTCTCCGTCAACCTTCTGCCCTATACGCTGATGCAAAAGGATAGCGCGACGCAAATCATCGCGCTGTTTAAACGCTATAACCTGTCGGCGGAGGCGATAACGATTGAAGTTACCGAAGAGCAGGCGTTTTCCGATGTCGAGACCAGCATGCATAACATCCAGCTGCTGCGAGATTTCGGTTGCGGTATAGCGATTGATGACTTTGGTACCGGCTACGCTAACTACGAGCGTCTGAAAAGCCTGCGGGCCGATATCCTGAAAATTGACGGCTGCTTCGTGCGTGATATCGAGACCGATCCGCTGGACGCCATTATGGTCAAATCCATTATTGAAATGGCTAAGGTTAAGAAGATGAAAGTGGTGGCGGAATACGTTGAAACGCCGGAGCAGCGGGAAAAGCTTCTCGAGTTAGGCGTCGATTATCTCCAGGGATATCTGGTGGGTAAGCCGCTGCCGTTGAGCGAACTGCGGGCATGAAAAAGCCGGGACTTGCCCGGCTTTCGCGATACCGCTGACGAATTACAGTACCAGCGCGGCGATAGACGCAGAGAGCACGCTCACCAGCGTAGAACCGTACACCAGCTTCAGGCCGAAGCGGGAAACCACGTTACCTTGCTCTTCGTTCAGGCCCTTAATCGCGCCGGCGATGATACCGATAGAAGAGAAGTTGGCGAAGGAGACCAGGAAGATAGAGATGATGCCTTCCGCACGCGGAGAGAGCGTGGCGGCAACTTTCTGCAGATCCATCATGGCGACGAATTCGTTAGAAACCAGCTTGGTGGCCATAATACTTCCTACCTGCAGCGCTTCACCTGCCGGTACGCCCATCACCCACGCAACCGGATAGAAGATATAGCCGAGGATCCCCTGGAAGGAGATGCTATAGCCGAACCAGCCGGTGACGGTGGCGAACAGGGCGTTCAGCGCGGAAATCAGCGCGATAAAACCAATCAGCATGGCGGCCACGATAATCGCCACTTTAAAGCCTGCCAGGATGTATTCACCCAGCATCTCGAAGAAGCTCTGTCCTTCATGCAGGTTAGACATCTGCAGATTTTCTTCGCTTTCGTCAACGCGATACGGGTTAATCAGCGACAGCACGATAAAGGTGCTGAACATGTTCAGTACCAGCGCCGCAACTACATATTTCGGCTGCAGCATGGTCATGTACGCGCCCACGATAGACATGGATACCGTAGACATCGCGGTCGCCGCCATGGTGTACATGCGGTTGCGGGACATCTTGCCAAGAATATCTTTATAGGCGATGAAGTTTTCGGACTGGCCCAGAATCAGCGAGCTGACAGCGTTAAAGGATTCCAGCTTGCCCATGCCGTTGATTTTGGACAGCACGGTACCAATCGCGCGAATGACGATAGGCAGAATACGAATATGCTGCAAAATACCAATCAGCGCAGAAATAAAGACGATCGGGCACAAAACCTTCAGGAAGAAGAACGCCAGGCCTTTGTCGTTCATGTTGCCGAAGACGAAGTTTGTCCCTTCGTTGGCGAAACCGAGAAGTTTTTCAAACATCTCGGAGAAGCCCTTCACAAAACCCAGACCAATGTCAGAGTTCAGGAAGAACCAGGCCAGCAGCACTTCAATGACAAGCAGCTGAATGACATAACGAATACGAATCTGCTTACGGTTGTGGCTGACCAACAGGGCCAGAATGGCCACCACTACGATCGCGAGAATAAAGTGCAGGACGCGGTCCATATTTGCTCCAAATATGAGGCAGGTTAAATTTCTGTGCACATTCTATGTAACAAGCGCAAAGAAAACGAGAGTCAGCACACACTATTGCAAGGATATGTGACTAATGGCAAAAATAGTGATCAACCATGCATTTTTGTTATGTTACGTAAAGGTTTTAAAAGTTGCTCGGTTGTACTATTCTGGTGATTAATTAAAAGCGTTTATCAGTTCCCCGGTTTTCCGTTGCCAACCCGCTATCGTTCTCTCCTATCACAGCAATCATTATCATCGCTCCAAATGAACTTGATAATCATTCGCATTTTGATAGCATAAAACATAGCAAAGGCTATATTTCCAGAGGCAGAAAATGACCAACAGTCGCGTTGAGAATAGCAGCGGTCGCGCAGCGCGCAAGATTAAGCTCGCCCTGATGGGGCCGGCGTTCATTGCTGCCATTGGCTATATCGATCCGGGTAACTTCGCCACCAACATTCAGGCCGGCGCCAGCTTTGGCTACCAGCTGCTGTGGGTGGTGGTATGGGCTAACCTGATGGCGATGCTGATTCAGGTGATGTCGGCGAAGCTGGGCATCGCCACCGGTAAAAATCTGGCGGAGCAAATTCGCGACCACTACCCGCGTCCTGTGGTGTGGTTCTACTGGGTGCAGGCCGAAATTATCGCTATGGCGACCGATCTTGCCGAGTTTATTGGCGCGGCTATCGGATTTAAGCTGGTGCTCGGCGTGTCATTGCTTCAGGGCGCTGTATTGACCGGAATTGCGACGTTCCTGATTCTGATGCTGCAGCGTCGCGGTCAAAAGCCGCTGGAAAAAGTGATAGGCGGGCTGCTGTTGTTTGTCGCCGCAGCGTATGTCGTTGAGCTTATCTTCTCCCAGCCCGCGCTGGCACCGCTGGCGAAAGGGATGATCGTTCCTTCACTGCCGACCAGCGAAGCGGTGTTTCTTGCCGCCGGGGTATTGGGGGCGACCATCATGCCGCATGTTATCTACTTACACTCATCGCTCACTCAGCACCTGCACGGGGGGACGCGCAAAGAGCGCTATAACGCCACGCGCTGGGATGTCGCCATCGCCATGACCATCGCGGGTTTTGTTAACCTGGCCATGATGGCGACCGCCGCCGCCGCCTTCCACTTTAACGGCCACACCGGGATTGCCGACCTCGATCAGGCCTATCTGACGCTGGAGCCCTTACTGAGCCACGCGGCAGCTACCATCTTTGGTCTGAGCCTGATAGCGGCGGGTTTATCCTCCACGGTTGTGGGAACCCTGGCAGGGCAGGTGGTAATGCAGGGCTTTATCCGCTTCCATATCCCGCTGTGGTTTCGCCGGGCGATCACCATGCTGCCGTCGTTTATTGTCATTTTAATGGGGCTGGATCCCACGCGTATTCTGGTGATGAGCCAGGTATTGCTGAGCTTTGGTATCGCCCTCGCGCTGGTGCCGCTGCTGATATTCACCAGCGATTCCCGATTAATGGGCGACCTGGTCAATTCCCGGTGGGTAAAACTGCTGGGGTGGGGGATAGTTGCGGTCGTTGTGCTGCTTAACGGCTGGCTGATTATTGGAACGATATTCAGTTAAGCGTGACGATGAAAAAGGGAGCCGAATGGCTCCCTTTTGCGATTAATGATGGCCGTGGCCATGTCCGCGTCCGCCGCCTGGCCCACGCCCCCAGCCGCCGCGTCGGTCATCGCGATCTTTCCAGCCTTCACGATAGCCGCGTTCGTAGGCTTTACCTTTATCCCAGCCGCGATGCCAGCCGTTGTCGTGACGGCGCCAGCGGTTATCGCGCCACTCATAGTGTCGACGCCAGTAATCACGGTCGCGCCAGCCGCCACCGTCCCAGTAGTTACCGTAATTGTCGCGATCGCCAATTTGTAATTTTATTGATGGCAACAGGGTGATTTCACCAGCGTTAGCGACCAATGGCGCTGAAGCCAGAAGCACTGCAGCCAAAATCAGTGACCTGAACATACTCTTCTCCTTCACGATCGGGGCCGTTGTCGGCCTGTTAACCTGATATTACGGGGCGGTAAAGCCCCGCCGCATCGGAGGAACTCCTAAATCGCAAGTGAGAGCACTTTTTGCTAAAGTAACAATGAATTTACACCGCAAGGATCGCGTCAATGGTGGCCCGTTCTTCGGCGCTGAAATGGCGGTTTTCCAGCATGCCAACCGCATCGTCGAGCTGCGAAGTTTTACTGGCGCCAATCAGTACCGACGTCACTTTCTCATCGCGCAGTACCCAGGCCAGCGCCATCTGTGAGAGCTTTTGCCCGCGGGATTCGGCCAGCGTATTCAACTGACTAATCTTTTCCAGCTTGCTTTCAGTAAGCTGCTCCGGTTGCAGGAACCGGCTGCCGCTGGCGGCGCGGGAGTCCGCCGGGATACCGTGCAGGTAACGGTTGGTGAGCTGGCCGCCCGCAAGCGGTGAAAACGCTATACTTCCCACCCCCGCGCTCTGCAGGAAATCGAGTAACCCCTCCTCGACCCAGCGTTCAAACATCGAATATTTGGGCTGATGAATCAGACACGGCGTGCCGAGATCGTTAAGGATATTGACGGCTTCCCGGGCCTGTTCGAGCGGATAATTCGATAATCCGACGTAGAGCGCTTTCCCCTGGCGGACGATGTGGTCCAGCGCGCCCATGGTTTCCCGTAGCGGCGTTTCGGGATCGGGGCGGTGATGGTAGAAGATGTCGACATAGTCGAGACCCATTCGCTTAAGGCTCTGGTCGAGGCTGGCAATCAGGTACTTGCGCGATCCCCAGTCGCCATAGGGGCCGTCCCACATGGTGTAACCGGCTTTACTGGAGATAATCAGTTCATCGCGATAGGGCAAAAAATCCTCTTTCAGGATGCGGCCAAAATGACTCTCCGCCGAACCCGGCGGTGGCCCATAGTTGTTGGCTAAATCAAAATGAGTCATGCCGAGATCGAATGCGTGACGCAGAAGCTGGCGGCTGGTTTCCACCCGCGTTTCGTCGCCAAAATTGTGCCAAAGCCCAAGAGAAATCGCCGGTAGCTTTAGTCCGCTATGACCGCAGCGGCGGTACTCCATCGTTTGATATCGCGTGGCGTTTGCCTGGTAAACCATACTTCCTCCGCAGATAAAACAGGGTTGTGTATACGTTTACACTAAAGAATGTTTGCCGCGGAGTACACACCCTGAAGGCGTAAATTTTGCTTTCCACCGCCATTGTTGAGCGCAATCTGGACAGCGCACCTGCTTATTCAATACTCAACTTACCTGCACGAGAGGAGAGTAAGGATATGCAACCGACTTATACCATTGGCGATTATCTGCTGGATCGTCTCGTAGATTGCGGCATAGACCGCTTGTTTGGCGTACCGGGTGATTACAATTTACAGTTTCTCGACAGCGTTATCGCGCAGCAGAGCTTAGGGTGGGTAGGTTGTGCTAGCGAGCTAAACGCCGCCTATGCCGCCGATGGCTATGCGCGCATTAAGGGCGCGGGCGCGCTGTTGACCACCTATGGCGTCGGTGAACTGAGCGCGCTCAACGGCGTTGCCGGGAGCTACGCTGAGCATGTACCGGTCCTGCATATCGTCGGCGCTCCCTGTACCGGCGCACAGCAGCGCGGCGAGCTGCTGCACCATACGCTTGGCGACGGTGATTTCAGCCACTTTTCGCGTATGAGTGAACATATTACCTGCTCTCAGGCGGTGCTGGCGGCGGGAAATGCCTGCCATGAAATAGACCGGGTACTGAGTGAAATGCTGACCCAGCATCGCCCCGGTTATCTCATGCTGCCGGCCGATGTGGCCAAAGCAAAGGCCACCCCGCCAGCTCACCGCTTGCTTATTCACACGCTGCCCGCCGACGAGAACCAGCTGGCGGGGTTCCGCGAGCACGCCGAGCGGATGCTCAGAAGCAGCCGTCGCGTATCGCTGCTGGCGGATTTTCTCGCCCAGCGCTATGGGCTACAAAACGCTCTGCGAGAGTGGGTGGCGAAGGTGCCGGTTGCTTACGCCACGATGCTGATGGGCAAAGGGCTTTTTGATGAGCAGCAGCCTGGGTTCGTCGGGACTTACAGCGGGATAGCCAGCACAGAGGATACCCGCGATGCCATTGAAAGCGCGGATACCATTATCTGCGTCGGCACGCGTTTTACCGATACCATTACCGCCGGTTTCACCCAACACCTTCCGCAGGAAAAAACGATAGAAGTCCAGCCCTTCGCCGTGCGGGTTGGCGATCGCTGGTTTAGCCGGGTACCGATGGAAAAGGCGCTGGATGTCTTAATCGAACTCTCTGCCAGCCTGGCGGCAGAATGGCATGCGCCAAATGTTCAGGCGCCGGGCGTCAGCGGCGCGCCAGAGGGGAGCCTGACGCAGAAAAACTTCTGGAGTACGGTGCAGAAACAGCTGCGCCCGGGAGATATTATCCTTGCCGATCAGGGGACGGCCGCTTTTGGCGCCGCCGCGCTTAAGCTGCCCCCTGACGCAACGCTGATTGTCCAGCCGCTATGGGGATCGATAGGCTTTACCCTTCCGGCAGCCTACGGGGCGCAAATCGCGGCAGCTGACAGAAGGGTGGTGCTGATTGTTGGCGATGGCGCTGCGCAGTTAACTATTCAGGAGCTGGGGTCGATGCTCAGAGACAAGCAGCGCCCGCTGATCCTGTTGCTCAATAACGAAGGCTATACGGTCGAGCGCGCAATTCACGGCCCCGAGCAGCGCTATAACGATATTGCGCTCTGGGACTGGAATCGCCTGCCTGACGCTTTTGCGCCCGATGTCCCTTCCCGATGCTGGCGAGTGACGCGCACCCACGAACTGCAGGAAGCGATGAATAGCAGCGTCGCCTCAGACAGGCTGACGCTGGTGGAGGTGATGCTGCCAAAAATGGATATTCCCGACTTTCTGCGCACGGTCACTCAGGCGCTGGAAGAGAGAAACAGCCGGGTTTAATCTCCACGCTTCCTGGCAATCATCAAGGGTTTACCGGCCAGCAGCAGCCAGGCCGGAAGCATGACGATACACAGCAGCGGAAGCAGCGTGGAATCGGGCACCACGACCGCTGCCATAAACAGGCTCAACCAGCCATCACGCGTCACTACCAGCGTCAGTCCGAGGATGGCGCAGGAAACGGTGATGGCTGCCGGCACGGCATCCACGTGTGCGTGAAGCATCAGGCCTAGCGCGACGCCGACGAACACCGCCGGAAAAATTCGACCGCCGCGAAAACCACAGGCGGCCGCCAGCACCAGCGCCGCCAGCTTCACCAAAGCAATAAGCATGTAATCGCTGGCGGTTAACGTCTGGCTGAAGGCTAATTGCTGCATTTCATCCAGGCCTTTAAACAGCGTGATATGCCCGCCGACGACGCCCAGGATCCCCAATAAAAATCCGCCAATACCGAGGGTTAAGATCGGATTTTTCAGCCGCTGCATCAGCGCGTGCAGGCGCGGTAAGCACCAAACGCCAACCATGCCGACGGCAATAGCAATCAGCGTCACGATAGCCCCGCTAAAGATATCGACAAGCTGCCACCGCTCGTAGTGCGCAATAGGTAACGAAAAGTTGGGGTGGAAAAACAGCCCGGTGGTCAGAGAGCCCGCCGCCGCGGCAAGTAAGGGGGCGAAGAGTCGGTCCCAAAGCGGGACATCGTTACTGCTGTTCAGCGTTTGCGAAAAGATCAGCGCCGCGGCAACAGGCGTGCCAAATAGCGCCCCGATAGTGCCGGAGGACGCCAGGATCGTCCAGTCCAGCGCGCTGACTCGCGGGAAAAGGCGGGAGCCAAGCGCCACCGTGAGGGCGATATTAATCACCATGATAGGATGCTCCGGCCCGAGGCTAACGCCGCCCGCCAGGCCGACGATCAGCGCAGCGAGCAGGCCGGGCAGAGCGCCGGGACTCACCGGTGCGCCAATGAGTGACTCGGTGGCCGGATCGGGTCCGGCGTGACCAGGACTAAAACGCACGACCAGACCTACGGCGATGCCGGTGCCGGTGAGGATAGCTATCGTCCAGAAAGGGCCGCTGGCGTTCATGCCCAGCAATCCAGGCAGGCTACTCCAGAGAATATTCTGCAGCATGGCTGCCGTTTTCATCGCCACAATCAAGACCAGGCTGGCAGCAATACCAATCACGATTGCGGGTATCGATAATAACAGCATCGTTCTGGCGCGCGGGTGCAGCATGAAAATATCCTTCTGAAGGTTTCGACGCACTACTTTGCCCGGGCGCGTTAAGGTCGTTGGCGCAAATGGTGCTGAAACGATAAAGTAAAGAGCTGGCCTGACGATCGGCCGCACAATAATTTCATAAATTACAGCCTAACTGTGACGTAGGTCGCTAAACAAAGGGCGCTTATGCGTTGGTCGTTGTTGTTAGGACGTCATGAATTTAGAGTGTGCCAAAGAATCATTTTGACTTTAGCGGAGCCGTAACGGAATGACAAAATTTGCTTTAGTAGGGGACGTTGGCGGAACGAATGCTCGTCTGGCGTTATGCGATCTGGCAAGCGGGGAGATCTCCCGTGCTAAGACCTATTCCGGGCTCGATTATCCCAGTCTTGAAGCCGTTGTTCAGGTCTATCTGGAAGAGCATAACGTCCGGGTCGAAGACGGCTGTATTGCCATCGCCTGTCCGATTACCGGCGACTGGGTGGCGATGACCAACCACACCTGGGCATTTTCTATCGCTGAGATGAAAAAGAACCTGGGTTTCTCGCATCTGGAAATCATTAACGATTTTACCGCGGTATCGATGGCGATCCCCATGCTAAAAGCTGAACATCTGATTCAGTTTGGCGGCGCGGAACCGGTGGAAGGCAAGCCGATTGCCGTCTACGGCGCCGGTACCGGGCTGGGCGTTGCTCATCTGGTACACGTTGATAAGCGCTGGGTGAGCCTGCCGGGTGAGGGCGGCCATGTGGATTTCGCCCCCAATAGCGAAGAGGAAGGCATTATTCTCGAAGAGCTGCGCAGCGAGCTGGGGCACGTCTCCGCTGAACGCGTCTTATCTGGGCCGGGGTTGGTTAATCTTTACCATGCGATCGTGAAGTCTGACGGGCGTCTACCGGAAAATCTGCAGCCTAAAGATGTGACCGAACGCGCGCTGGCCGATACCTGCATCGATTGCCGCCGCGCGCTGTCGCTGTTTTGCGTCATTATGGGCCGATTTGGCGGTAACCTGGCGCTGACCCTCGGCACCTTTGGCGGCGTGTATATTGCTGGCGGTATCGTGCCGCGCTTCCTTGAATTCTTCAAAGCCTCCGGCTTTCGCGGCGGTTTTGAAGATAAAGGCCGATTTAAAGCCTTCGTCCAGGATATTCCGGTCTATCTGATTGTCCACGACAATCCGGGACTGCTGGGCTCCGGCGCTCACCTGCGTCAGACTCTGGGGCAGATTCTGTAAGCCCCGTCTCTTACCCGAATAAAATGATTATTCGGGTAAATCCTCTACAAATGCATGAGCTGGCGAAACTCTTTCACCTTGCTGCGGCTCACCGGTACCTGAAACTCAAGGTCGCGTAGCCGCAGAATATAGGTGTTGTTGAACCAGGGTTCGATTTCGCGAATTTTGCTCAGGTTGACGCAGTACGAGCGGTGACAGCGAAAAAAGTGCGCCGGCGGTAGCTTGTTGCAGAACTCCGTGATATTCATCGGCATCACGAAGGACTCCTTGCGGGTATAAACGAACGTCATCTTTTCATGCGCTTCCGCGTAGTAAATATCGTGGATGCTGGTAACGATAATCCGTTCATCTTTAACCAGATTAATCGTGTCGTTTTCCCTGGCTGGATTGGCCGCTGCCCCGCTACCGGCGCTGACCTGCTGCTGTTGCTGCCAGGCGCCGGTCAGCTTTTGCAGCATGTTGATAATGCGCGATTCCTGGTAGGGCTTGAGAATATAATCAAACGCCTCCAGCTCAAAGGCTTCCACCGCATGCTCTTTCCACGCGGTAATAAAAACGATAAAGGGCTTATGCGCGAACTGGCTGATGTTTTGCGCCAGCAGTACGCCATCCAGAGATGGAATATTGATATCGAGAAAAATGGCGTCGACTTTGTTGTGCTGTAAAAACTTCAGCACATCCAGACCGTCGTCAAAGGTACCGACAATCTCCATTTCGCTATGAGTGTTAATCAACCAGGTGAGCTCTTGCTGCGCGAGGAACTCATCTTCCACAATGATGACCTTCATTTTATCTCCGCTCATGACAGCAGCGACTCCGTAGCCACCTGGGGCGCGTGTTGGGTTGGCACATAGAAGGCAATTTCGGTCCCCGGCGTCAGGCGTCGGATATGCAGTCCTTCCCCGTACAGTAGCTTGACCCGGTGATGAACATTGAGTAAACCGATTTTATTTCCCGGCATTTCGTCAGCCTCTACCCTCGCTACCACCGCAGGGTCGATACCGTTCCCCGTATCGCGAACGCTAATTCGTACCCGATTCCCGCACTCATTGATGCCAATGGTCACCACGCCTTTTCCTTTGCAGGGCTGAATCCCGTGGACGATAGCATTCTCCACCAGCGGCTGAATTAGCAGGCTGGGGATCATAAAGCTGACTTCATCATCAATATCATAAATCACCGTCAGCTTGTCGCCGAAGCGAGCCTGTTCAATCGCGATGTAATCCTTGATTTGATACAGCTCCCTTTTGATATCTATCTGTTCATCATCTTTTAATTCAATGTTGTAGCGTAAATAGCGCGACAAATTAAAAATTAACTGACGCGCGGTGTCCGGATTCATGCGAATCGACGATGAAATGGCGTTCAGCGCATTAAATAAGAAATGGGGATTGATTTTGCTTTGCAGCGCCCGCAGCTCGGCTTTATTGGCCATTTCACGCAGCTGTTCAGCGCGGGAAACCTCCAGCTGCGTAGAGATGATTTGCGACAGGCCTACCGCCATTTCCTGCAATGAGGAGGTGATGCGGTGTGCGTGGCAGTAATAGATTTTTAGCGTACCGGTGACGACGCCTTTTTCCCACAGCGGAATGACCAGCATAGAGTGTATTTCCGGCGTGCGATGAGCTTCATCATTGTTTTTAATAATGATTTTCCCATAGCGGATCGCCTGTTGCGTCGTTGGGCTGATAAAGTCATCGTTATCGCGGTAGTTGATTTCCCCGACGCCGACGTAGGCCATCACGTGCTGGGTATTGGTAATCGCGACGGCATCGGCACTGATATCGCGGCGGATAATGTCGCATACCTGACGCAGGGACTCGCTGTTGACGTGGCGAAATAGCGGGAGAGTTTTGTTGGCGATGTCGAGCGCCAGTTTTGCCTGACGGGCGGCGCTGGCTTCCTTTTCCCCCTCAACGCTCTGCACCAGCAAAACGATAAAGCCGATACATACGCTGCCAAGGATCATCGGAATACCAATCTTAGACACGATGTCTATCCCCAGCGCGAATGAAGGCGCCCACACGATCACGAGAATCATGGTTAAGGTTTCGCATAGCATCCCGGCGAGGATCCCCGCTTTCCAGCGCTGGGCTTTCGGCACTTTACGACCAATAAAACCAGAGAGCAGACCGGCGACAATGCTGGTAATAAAGCAGGGGACGGCGGTGACGCCATCAATATCAATCAGGTAGCGATGTACGCCGGCGATCGCGCCGACGATAGCCCCAACCCACGGGCCGAACAGGATCCCGCCGGACATGACCGCGATAATACGCACGTTGACCAGCGATCCCTCGACCGGTACGCCTGACCAGGTGCTAAAGAGGGCAAAGAGAGAGAAGATTGCGGTAACGGCCAGCAATTCTTTAGGGGTGTGCGCGGATTTATGCAGAAGTTCACGAAACAGGCGCAGGCGAATGAGGAAAAAGAGACAAATCAGCATTAATGCCGCGCGGTCAAAAACCGCCAGCAGCATAGTAAATATTTCGTGCATGTGTGCGCCGTGTTAATCGCGAGAAAGCAACATGATAGAAAACCTCGCGGCAGAAGGCCAGCTGAAGGCATGAATAGGGAAAAGTCTTACAAATAAAAGGGGATTAATAACAAACACCCGCGATTCAATAGCGTCTACGGATGAGCAAGCATTTAAGTAAAATTAAAGATATCAGTATGTTAATTTTGATGGAGTAGGCGAGGAGGGGAAAGAACGTTGCTGCCGTATTTAGTCGTACTGATACCCGTTTTTATCGCCAGAAATTATTTTTCTCTGCCCCTCTCGACAGCAGGAAAATTTTCGGGTTATTTTCTAAACGTGCTGCACAGGCAGCAGCGTCGCTCGGACGGTCCGGGCGCTAACGTTAATCCGAGGAATCTATGGCTGAATTCAGTCCTGAACGCCGTTTTACGCGTATCGATCGTCTCCCCCCTTACGTTTTTAATATCACTGCTGAACTAAAAATGGCTGCGCGACGCCGCGGCGAAGATATTATTGATTTCAGCATGGGTAACCCCGATGGCGCCACTCCGCCGCATATCGTTGAGAAACTCTGCACCGTTGCCCAGCGTCCCGATACCCACGGCTATTCTACTTCCCGCGGCATTCCGCGCCTGCGCCGGGCGATTTCTCGCTGGTATCAAGAGCGCTATAACGTTGAGATCGATCCGGAATCAGAAGCGATAGTCACCATTGGTTCAAAAGAGGGGCTGGCGCATCTGATGCTGGCGACGCTTGACCATGGCGATACCGTACTGGTGCCAAATCCCAGCTATCCCATCCATATTTACGGTGCGGTGATTGCCGGAGCCCAGGTACGTTCGGTACCTCTGGTCGAAGGCGTGGATTTCTTCAACGAGCTTGAGCGCGCGATTCGTGAGAGTTACCCGAAGCCGAAAATGATGATCCTCGGTTTCCCCTCCAACCCGACCGCACAGTGCGTCGAACTGGAGTTCTTTGAGAAAGTCGTGGCGCTGGCGAAGCGTTATGACGTGCTGGTGGTGCACGATCTGGCCTATGCCGATATTGTTTACGATGGCTGGAAAGCGCCCTCTATCATGCAGGTCCCCGGCGCGCGCGATGTCGCCGTCGAATTCTTTACGCTCTCTAAAAGCTATAATATGGCGGGCTGGCGTATCGGCTTTATGGTCGGTAACAAAACGTTGGTTAATGCGCTGGCGCGCATTAAAAGCTATCACGATTACGGCACTTTCACCCCTCTACAGGTTGCGGCGATTGCCGCGCTTGAAGGCGATCAGCAGTGCGTTCGCGACATTGCCGAGCAGTATAAACGTCGTCGCGATGTGCTGGTGAAAGGGCTGCATGAGGCCGGATGGATGGTGGAATGTCCGAAGGCGTCAATGTATGTCTGGGCGAAGATCCCGGAGCAGTATGCGGCGATGGGCTCACTGGAGTTTGCTAAAAAGCTGCTGCAGGATGCAAAAGTCTGCGTTTCTCCGGGCATTGGCTTTGGAGACTATGGCGATACCCATGTACGCTTTGCGTTAATTGAGAACCGCGATCGTATCCGCCAGGCGGTGCGCGGCATTAAATCAATGTTCCGTGCCGACGGGCTGCTTCCCGCGTCGGCTAAGTTGACCAGCGAAAGCCACGAATAAAAAAAGGAGCCGAAAGGCTCCTTTTTTTTACACCGTTAAAGCTAGATCATCAGGGCGAAAGTTCCGGCCCAAACGATGACCATAAAAGAAATGCCCATTAAGAAATATTTCACGACTCATCACTCCGCGCTCTCGGCGAGACGCCTTAAATGAATTTGCTCTTCATTGCCTGCTCAGCTATCGCTCACGAAAACGACGCTTTTTCAGCGGGCGGTAGCTGTAAATTCTGAGCGTAAACGGCTCCAGATGGCGCTAATGTACGCCTAAAAAATGAGGGAAACAAGAGCCATTTTTTTATTAATTTTTAGTTACTTACGAGTGTCGTGATTCGGCGACACATTAATTTCATTCGGTATTAAATTTCATTCTGGCGACGGTCATTAACAACAGTTTTTGTACTGATATAGTTGTTTGATTTTGTGCTTTTTTCTGCCTGAATGCGGGAGGTGTTAACTATCCCGCATGAGGAGATGACGGGTTTAGCGAGCGGCTGAATCCTGATGTTGCCACTCTTGCGGGTAGCGTGCGGGAGCGAAACGCAGCGTTATGGCCATTAGGGCCAGGACGCAGGCGGCGTGAAGCATCCAGTCGAGCTGGTAATTGCCGCTTAAACTCCGCAGCAGTCCCGACAGCCAGGGGGAAAGCCCGGCGACAATAAAGCCTACTCCCTGCATAAACGCGACCAGTCGGCCCGCAATGGCGGGGTGCCTGGCGTGATCGAGCGCCAGGACCAGACACAGCGGAAATGCGCCGCCAAGCCCAATACCGCAGCAGATGGCCCAGACAAGCGGTACCTGCTGCGGTAGCCAGATAAAACCGCAGAAGCCGACAAGCTGTAAGGCCAATGCCAGCATCAGAAGCGTTCGTCGATCCTCATGTCTGGCCAGGATGGGCAGCAGGAGCGCTCCGCCGGTCTGGCCGATGGTCATTAACGCCAGCAGGGTACCGCTGAACTGCGCGCTGTAGCCCGACTGCATATAGTAAGGCGGCAGCCAGGCAATCAGGCTGGCATAGCCGCCGTTGATCAAACCAAAATAGAGGCTGAGCGTCCACGCGCGACGATGGCGAAAAAGCGTGACCCGGGTTGTTGATGGCGTCCGGGCGGGTAACGTTCGGCTTAGCGGCCACCAGCAGAGGAGCGCGGCGGCGGCGGGTAACGCCCACCACGCAAGCGCGTGATACCAGATAGCGCTATGCTGCGCCAGCCACGGCGTGAATGCGGCGCCCAGGCCACCGCCGCCCATCAGCGCCGCGGACCAGAGCCCCATCACCTGCGGCGTCCGACGATGAAAAAGACGCTTTATCACCGCGGGAATGAGCGCCTGAATAATACCAATGCCGATTCCGCCAAGGAGCGCGCTGCTGAGTAATAGCGCGCTCTGCGGTACCAGTTCGCGAAGTAAAGCCCCGGCGACGATCGTTAACAGGCTGAGGGAGATACTTTGACGCTCGCTGAAATGACGGTTAATCCAGCCGCCGGCTAGCGCCAGCAGACCCATGGCGATCACCGGTAGCGCGGTGAGCAGAGAGGCAAGCGTGAAGCTCATGCCGCTTGCCTGCTGGATCTGCGGAAGGAGGGGGCCAACAGAGGTCAGCAGCGGACGCATATTGATACCGATAAGCACCAGTACCAGCAGCATCGTGCCATTACGTTGCGTCAGGTTCATCGTTGAGTGGCCGGCGTTTGTTTCGCAGTGGGGAAGGTATTGAGGCAGCTCATGCCGATCTCCTGTGGCGTTTGGTAAAGAATCGCGAGCAGAGTACGTAACTTATTTCATAAGTTAAAATACTTAATTATGATTGAGTTCATTTGAATTTCTTATGGATGAATTCATGCTGCCGCGACACCTCAACTACTTCATTGCCGTTGCTGAACACGGCGGCTTTACGCGAGCGGCAGCCATCCTGCATGTTTCACAGCCGGCTTTGTCGCAGCAGATTCGACAGCTGGAAGAGACGCTGGGAGTACGGCTTTTTGATCGCAGCGGGCGCAACACTTGCCTGACGGACGCCGGCAAGGTCTGGTTAATTTATGCGCGCCGGGCTTTACGGGAACTGGCCGAGGGGCAGCGCGCGCTCCATGATGTTGACGATTTGCAGCGCGGCACCTTACGTGTGGCGATGATGCCAACCTTTACCCATTATTTTATGGGGCCGCTGGTGGCTTCGTTTTATCAACGTTACCCGAATATAACGCTGGATATACAAGAGCTGGCGCAGGATCGAATGGAGACTCTGCTGCTCAATGATGAGCTGGATATCGGGATCGCTTTCGACGGTAGCGATTCGCGGGATATTGTGTCTCAGCCGCTGCTCTCTGAAACCCTGGCGCTGGTGGTTGGCCGCTCTCATCCTCTGGCGGCGACCCGTCGTGTGGCGCTGACGGCGCTCAATCAGGCGTCACTGATTCTGCTAAGCTGCGCTTTTGCTACTCGCGAACAAATCGATCGCGACTGCCGACAGCGCGGTATTCAACCGAAAGTGCAGATGGAGGCCAACTCGATTAGCGCAGTGCTGACCGTGGTTGAACGCACGTCGTTGGCAACCTTGCTTCCTGCTGCTATTGTTCAGGGGCGTGACGATTTAACCGCGATCGAACTCGTGCCATCATTACTGGAAAGAACCGCGTGTTTGATACAGCGAAAGGGGGCCTGGCAAAGCGCCGCGACCCGAGAGTTTATACCAATGGCACATCAGGCTGCGTCAATATTGAGCGCAGGGCAGGGTTTTCAGGAATCCACTGGCGGAGACTTAACGTCATGTTGATTCGCTGTATATGAAGTGATTCATAAACATCAGGAGCGTTTATAGAGAACAGTTTTATTGTGAAGTCAGATGTATATATGAATTCATATTGAAATGCATTTCACATTTGCTACTGCGTTGCGCGCCCTGTACCTATAGCGCTGAAATGATTCATTCTGATATAATTAAATTAAAGAAGTATCATTCGAACGTATATTCTGACGTCGGAAGATTAATGCTGCCGTAGCTGGAAACCACGCCTTCAGACCTGAGTTTATCCATAGCCCTATTAAATATTTTATTTTTTTTGTTTTCAGTCGCGTTAAGCATGTTATCGCCAAAATGTGGATTGGATTGGATGATGTGATTGATAAATTCAATGAGCAACTTATTTTGCATAATCGTTGAGGGTGTCACCATATCTTGCTCCTCAGGTAAATGTAAGGCTTTTTCAGAAAGTTCGAGAGGGCGACTGCTGATGGTATGTTCATAAATTTTCTCAATCGCCTGACTTGTGATGTAAAGCTTACTCAGCGTGATGGTTGGTCTCTCATCCTCGTCCGGTATGAAGTGACAGAAGAGGACATTGGTGGCCGGTGATATGATGCTTATCCTCTCCTCGGTAATCATGCCATCAGGCGTTTCTAAGATCTCCATTAAATTTCTTGTGTGGCAGTACCATAACCCGGAGACGGAAACCCGGAGTTTCAGCTGGGTAATCGGCATACCATATTGGGCTTCCTGATTTGCTTCACTATCATTAAATTTAAAAATTTTGTTAATTTTGGAATGCCGTGACCAAGATCTTTCGCTGATGCTCAATTCATCAACATTGGGTGCGTTAAGAAAATAGAGATTATTACTGCTCTGGCCATGTTGGAACGCACCTTTTAATGTTCCGTTAATTTTACCTACTTTTATGCACAGGCTTATCGCGCCAATATCATGCCAATGAAGCAGATCTTCTATTTCACAATTCAATAATTTTTTAGCGCGAGATATTGAACAGTATTCCAGGGGGGGAAGATTGTTTAGTTTCCATATGTTTCTTTCTTTTCTTTCCATGGTCTATATCATCTTATGAAAAATAGGGGGTTATGGTTTTCTTAAATTGACCTCTATCGACGTTGCGACGATTTAGATTCATACAAAATATTTATCAAAACAGATGTTTTATATCAAACTTTGATATTGGCATGTCATGTTGAATCTGGTCAGAATATTATCTCTAATGCATCTTATCAGCTTTCCTGTAATAATTAAATGTATCGCGGCTAAAAAAATCCGCAGTACTCATTATCCTTGTGATGAATTAATGACTTTTAATTATTTTGTTGGTGCATTGAATTTCCAATAATTATATGAAATTACTAATAATGCAGGAGGCGATATTGAGTCAAAAGGCTGATGATTCATCGAAAGCGGAACCTGCTTGAAAATCCTCGGATAGACGATGCGGCTGGTGAACGGACAGAAGAGGGATCGCCATGGGTCAGGCCTGTATCGTGTCAATGCTTGTTTTGATGCGGGCTCGTGTGCAAAGAATCCTGCTATATCTGCCATAAGCAAAACAGAATTTCCCTTGCTGGAATCGGGCTTGCGTACTGTGCGGAGCATATTTGTGAAAGTACGGTGGGGTTATACCCCCACCGTACTGTTTTTACTTTTTCACTGCGTTTTTGGCCGCAGTTTTTGCGTTGTCGCAGGCTGCCTGGTTTTTAGCACAGGCGTCTTTGGCTGCTTTTGCTTCTTTCTGCGCATCCGCTTTTGCCGTGGACTTTGCCTGGGCGCACTGCGTCGCGTTATTCTGGCAGGCTGACTTAGCTTTTGAAACGACCTGACCATTTGCCGCGCTGGCAGCGCCACAAGCCATAAGCGCACAGATACCCAGTGCCATTGCGAGTTTTTTCATCATATCTATCCGTATAACCAATTTAGGTAAGGCAACAGGCTGTCCGCAAGTCCCGTACAGAACCCGATTCTTGTCGCAGACATCCTGCCGCAATATGAAGCGGATGGCTGAGAAGATAGCTTTTCATCCGCCATAAACCGCCGGACGCGCTGCTTTTAAGCAACGCTGATACTGAAAGAACAGCAGTTCAGCGCATCCGGCAGCGGGAAGAATACGTGACGTCAGGGATTTATCTACCGGCATTGTTTTGCGAATCGTAACGCAGGGAAACAATCAACAATGATAACTACTGTGAATGTTAAAATTTAATATATGTAATTGATTTTAAATGGAATTGAATTTATATATGGAATATCAGGCCAGACATAATTATGAAAAGCGTTACGGTAGAAAAATTTTTTCCCTCTCTGGCAAGCGATACCGTGACCCGCGTTGATGCAATTCTGACCGATACTTCAGCCAGGCTGTGGGGCGTTTTATCGTCGGGAAAAAAGATTTTGCGGAAGGCGCGCGGCTAACCCAATGGGAGCCTTAAGGTGGATTAACTATAATTATCGACAGCACGGATAGTTCAGAGCGTCAGTGTGTCAAAAGCTTACGCTGGGCTTCGTAGCGAGGGGCACTCGTTATAAACGGGTAGCACAAATGGCGGGAGTGCGGAAATGGAGCGCGTATGAAGATAAGAGAAGTACTGATGACTATTGCTGTGCTGTATCCGATAGCGGGGTATTCCGCGAGTTTTGATTGTCAGAAAGCGACGCAGGCGGATGAAAAGGCTATCTGCGCTAACCGGAGCCTGAACGATATGGACGTGGTGATGGCGACGAAGTATGAGTTTCTGCGGGGGCTTTTTCCAATGGGGACGCGTGGCGAGATGATGGATGCACAAAAAACATGGCTCCATAGCCGGCAGAAATGCGGCAGCGACAGCCGTTGTTTGACGAAATCATACGAAGACCGGCTACAGCAACTTGATGAGATCTATGCAGGAATCGATAAACCTCTGTGATTCATCTGCTTCGGGGCTGGCGTTGTTCTGCGGTGGTGATGATTAAACGAATGCTGTGAACGGAGGTGAATAATTCAAAAGTGTCCCCTGCAGGAATCGAACCTGCAACTAGCCCTTAGGAGGGGCTCGTTATATCCATTTAACTAAGGGGACGAAGCGCCGGGATTATAGCGTTATTTTCGGCGCTCGTTAAGCTTGTACAGGCCAACTGCTTAATCTATAGCCATTTAGCGCTTTTTGGCCTCCTCGGCTGCACGAGCTTTCTTCTCATGACTCATGTCATTGCGAATCTGGGCATGGCTTAGTAAAGCGAAAATAAAGGTCCCGCCGCATATGTTGCCGGCAAGCGTTGGC
Source organism: Klebsiella sp. LTGPAF-6F (assembly GCF_001753185.1). Classification (NCBI taxonomy): domain Bacteria; kingdom Pseudomonadati; phylum Pseudomonadota; class Gammaproteobacteria; order Enterobacterales; family Enterobacteriaceae; genus Klebsiella; species Klebsiella sp. LTGPAF-6F. Next base: position 4,495,226 of record NZ_CP017450.1, on the reverse strand, counting down.
AGAGCAAAAGGCCAGATAAATTCCTGCCACGGTAGCGTCCCGTTAAATACCAGGTAGAAAATCTCGACGCTGCCAACCACAATATGCGTGGTGTCCGCGAGGGCGATAAGCCAGGTCATCAGAATGATGACGACAATCTTTGCAGAACCTGCGGCAGGAAACATCCACACCATGGTGGCGACCAGCCAACCGGAGATAATCGCATTGGCAAACATCTCCAGCGGCGGGTTTTGCATGACCTTCAGGCTAATTTTAAGAAAGGCTTCGCGAGTGGGCTCATCGAACACAGGCATAACATCGAACGCCCAGGCCGCGATAGCGGTCCCGATTAAGTTACCTGCCAGCACAATCCCCCATAAACGTAACAGCAGGCCGATGTTGCCTGGCGTGGGTTTATGCATAATAGGCAGGACGGCGGTGACGGTGTTCTCGGTAAACAGCTGTTGGCGAGCGAGAATGACGATCACAAAACCAAAGGTATAACCAAGATTTTCCAGCAAGAAGCCGCCGGGAAGTTCGTTCAGATGGACATGGAAGATACCTTTGGCGACCAGCGAGGCCCCCATTGAAAGCCCGGCGGCAATCGCTGACCATAATAGCGCCATGGCATCGCGTTCGAGCTCTTTCTCGCCCTCCTGGCGAATCACTTCATGAGTGGCCATCGCCTGTGAAGGCAGGCGTTCTTCATCAACCTCAATTTCTTCACCATTCTGCTTTTCTTCACTCTCTACTTCAACATCCTCATTATCATGGTGAGTTTGCGGTTTCATAACTTTTCCTCAACGGCGGGTCTTTATTATAATCCTAGAGCGGTTTCGGCTGTTCGGGTCGGATAAGCTCCTAAATTCTTCACAATGACAAGATTAGCAATACGGAAATTGCAAAATGTGTATAGAATCGGGACACCAACAATGATGCTAAAAAAGGCTATGCTGAAAGCAGGCACATGCTTACGGGCGATATCTTTATGGAGGCAGCTGTCCCCCGATAACCCCCAGCGATAGCTTAAATTAACAGGGAGACACCTATGAATTTTCGCCTGTCGGCGCTTGCGCTTGGCGCCACATTGCTGGTGGGATGCGCCAGTTCGAGTTCTGGCGATCGGCCGCAGGGGCGTTCAGATCCGCTTGAAGGCTTTAACCGTACCATGTTCAACTTCAACTTCAACGTTGTCGATCCCTATGTCCTTCGCCCCGTCGCGGTGGCGTGGCGTGATTACGTTCCGCAGCCGGCGCGTAACGGGCTGAGTAATTTTACCAGCAACCTCGAAGAGCCGGCGGTAATGGTGAACTCCTTCCTGAAAGGCGATCCCTATAAAGGAATGGTGCATTTTACGCGTTTCTTCCTGAACACCATCCTTGGTATGGGTGGCCTGGTTGATGTGGCCGGGATGGCGAATCCGAAACTACAGCGCGTTGAGCCTGCCCGCTTCGGTAGCACGCTGGGTCACTATGGCGTCGGCTATGGTCCATATGTGCAACTGCCTTTCTACGGCAGCTTCACCCTGCGTGATGAGGGTGGCGATATGGCTGATGACCTGTATCCGGTTCTTTCCTGGCTGACATGGCCGATGTCTATCGGCAAATGGATGGTTGAGGGCGTTGAAACGCGCGCGCAGCTGCTGGATTCAGACGGCTTGCTCCGTCAGTCCTCCGATCCGTATATTTTAATGCGTGAAGCCTACTTCCAGCGTCACGACTTTATCGCCAACGGCGGTAAACTTTCCCCGAATGAAAACCCGAACGCGCAGGCGATTGAGGGCGATCTCAAAGATATCGATTCACAGTAACCGACGGGTAGAAAGTAAAAAGGGTGAACATCATGTTCACCCTTTTTTGTGGCTTCACATTATCAGAAACGGTAGTTGAAGTTCGCGCCGTACAGCCAGGCTTTACCTTCTGATTTAAAGGTATACGGCCCTTCTGTAAATTCAACGTGCTGACCGTGCATATAAGACACACCGACGTCGACTGAGGCATCTTTATTAAAGGCGTAAGTCGTACCGGCGCTGAGCCACAGGCGATCCTGGTCCGGAATAGAGATAGAGCGATTGGAAGCCGGGACCGGGCTATCATCAAAGGCGATACCGGTACGGAAGGTCCAGTTATCGTCGTGGTAATAGGTCGTACCCAGCGCGATACGGTAGGAATCTTTAAAACCTTCGTCCTTGTAGAACAGCGTTTCACCACCGCTGGTTTTGGTCGCTTTCAGCTCCTGGAACTGGCTCCAGCTGGTATAGGCAAGGCTGTAGTGAACGGCCCATTTTGGCGCCACGCGGTTATAACCTGATACTTCCCACATTTCTGGCAGATTCAACGTCAGAGAACCGCCAATCGTGGAGCCGCCGGTGCCGTACGGCAGGCCCAGGCCCAGAGCGGAGTTGATGGGGTTGAGGGAAGACGGCAGGCTGCTCTTGTAATCCCCGTCAAAATCAACTTTGACTTCAGAGCGGTAGGTTAAGCCGTAGCGGTTGTTTTTATCGACTTCATATAAAATACCGGCATTCCAGCCAAAGCCCCATTCATCACCCTTCAGACGAGCAATTTGGGTGTCGCGGCTGATACCGCCGGCCTGTTGACCGATGGCCGCAGCCTGAGCCGGGGAGAGTTTGCCGGCTTTCACCATTCCCGGTAGCTGTGCGCCGATAATTTCCGGTAAATCACCCGCATAGCGCTCTAATTTTGCTCGAGCGTACACGGCGTCAAAGCCCAGACCAAAACTCCAGTGGTCGTTGAGACGATAAGCGCCGCTCAGGTTCAGGTTAAGCGTTTCGAGATCGGTGGTACCGCCCATCGAGCCCGCGGCAAAATCGTTGTTGAACTCGGTGGCTAAACCATAGTTAGAGGTCAGGGAAGCTCCCCAACCGAACTGGTCGTTAATCGGCGCCACGAAGTGCAGATTTGGCACCCATGCGGTAGGCGCAATATTGTCCTGGCTGGCGTCATTACCGATAACTGAACTACCGGTGACGTTGACATCAGGGTCGACGAAAATAGCGCCGCCGGAGAAGGTTGGACGGTCGAACATCATGATTAACGCCGGGTTACGACTGGCGTTTCCCGCATCATCAGCAATAGCGCCTTCACCTGAATAGGCGCGACCAAGGCCCGATGAAGAGAATTCGTTTAGCTGAAAGCCTGCTGACCAGGCCTGGGTTGAAACGAGTGCTACAGCCACTGCAAGGGCAGATTGGGTAAGGCGGGTTTTCTGGCTCATGCCCATAACCTCATAGAGTTATTTTTATTTAAACAATGTTACATGCTGTAACAGGAGCGCGAAGTGTAGGGTCTGCTTTACGACAGAGAAATCAGACCAGTGCGCTGAGTATAGGTCTGACCAGATGATATGTTGCAAGTTTGTTTATAAGTTTTTTCAATTGTGATCTAAGAAACGCGATCCAGTTGGCAAATTTGCCCGGGTACCTGTTACCCAAAGTAGGCGCTTTTTGTTTTGGATCATTTTTAAGTGTGATTTCGGTCACTTATCCCGTTTGTCGCCATTAACGACTGGAGGCAGGCATGCCCGGGGCGTAAAATACGCACATTATTTGTCTGGCACCTTGAGTGCATATACAGAGGAAATCTACGATGAGTAAATGCAGTGCTGATGAAACCCCGGTTTGCTGCTGTATGGATGTTGGCACCATTATGGACAACACCGATTGCACCGCCTCTTATAGCCGCGTGTTTGCGAACCGTGCCGAAGCCGAAGAAACGCTCGCCGCATTAAGCGAAAGAGCGCGTAACGTTGAATCAGAGCCGTGCAAAATCACCCCGACCTTTACCGACGTTGATGGTGGCGTGAAGCTGGATATCGATTTCGTGTTCAGCTGTGAAGCTGAAACCCTGATTTTCCAGCTCGGCTTGCGTTAATCCTTCCCTTAATGCCCCTCATGGCAGGGGCGTTACCTTTTCTAATCAATGTGTTTTGGCTCCCACTTTTTCGGTTCCCCGATTGGCTTAATGTAAAATATTAGTTAAAACTGTTATCAGGTCAGACCACTTTGTTTTATCGGTTAACAGGGGAGCGTTATGAGTCAGGCATTACCGCTAGTCACCCGCCAGGGCGATCGTATCGCGATAGTCAGCGGTTTACGTACTCCGTTTGCCCGACAGGCGACGGCTTTTCACGGCGTGCCGGCCGTTGATTTAGGTAAGCTGGTGGTCGGCGAAATGCTGGCTCGCAGCAACATCCCCGCGGACATAATAGACCAGCTGGTATTTGGCCAGGTGGTGCAGATGCCGGAAGCGCCGAACATCGCCCGGGAAATTGTGCTGGGGACCGGCATGAGCGTGCATACCGATGCCTACAGCGTCAGCCGCGCCTGTGCGACCAGCTTTCAGGCGGTAGCCAACGTCGCGGAAAGCCTGATGGCAGGCACTATTCGCGCGGGTATCGCCGGCGGAGCCGACTCCTCTTCCGTATTACCTATTGGCGTCAGCAAAAAACTCGCCCGAACGCTTGTTGATGCCAACAAAGCTCGCACCCTGGGACAGCGTCTGAAGCTATTTTCTCGGCTGCGTTTGCGCGACCTTCTGCCCGTACCGCCAGCGGTTGCCGAATACTCAACCGGCCTGCGGATGGGCGATACCGCCGAGCAGATGGCGAAAACGTGGGCTATCACGCGCGAACGGCAGGATGCGCTGGCGCTGCGTTCACACCAGCTTGCCGCCAGAGCCTGGGAGGAAGGTAAGCTCTCGGCAGAAGTGATGACGGCGTACACGCCGCCGTTCCGTGAACCGCTGGAACAGGATAATAATATTCGTAAAAATTCAACCCTGGCGGATTACCAAAAGTTACGCCCGGCCTTCGATCGTCAACACGGGAGCGTAACCGCCGCGAACAGTACGCCGCTAACCGATGGAGCGGCGGCGGTGATCCTGATGACCGAATCCCGGGCTAAAGAGCTGGGCCTTGTTCCGCTGGGCTATCTGCGAAGCTACGCTTTCACCGCGATTGATGTTCGCCAGGATATGCTGCTGGGCCCGGCGTGGTCGACGCCGCTGGCGCTGGAAAGAGCGGGGCTGACGCTGGCTGATTTGACCCTGATTGATATGCATGAAGCTTTTGCCGCGCAAACGCTGGCCAACCTGCAATGTATGGCCAGCGATCGCTTTGCCCGCGAAGTGCTTGGCCGCTCTCAGGCTACCGGGGAAGTGGACGAGAGCAAATTTAACGTGCTTGGCGGCTCGATTGCCTACGGTCATCCCTTTGCCGCCACCGGCGCGCGGATGATTACCCAAACGCTGCATGAACTGCGGCGGCGCGGCGGCGGATTTGGTCTGGTCACCGCCTGCGCGGCGGGTGGGTTGGGTTCAGCGATGGTTCTGGAGGCCGAATAATGGAAACCGTATCGGCATTTGCGCTTGAGGTTCGCCCGGACAATATCGCCGTCATCACCATTGACGCGCCCGGTGAAAAAATGAATACCCTGAAAGCTGAGTTCGCCAGCGAGGTACGGGGGATCATCCGCCAGATCCGCGACAATAAGGAACTGCGCGGCGCGGTGTTTATCTCGGCAAAAGCGGATAACTTTATCGCCGGGGCGGATATCAATATGATTGCCCGCTGCCATTCCGCGCAGGAAGCGGAGGCGCTTGCCCGTCAGGGTCAGCAAATCATGGCCGAGATCCACGGTCTGTCGATTCCGGTGATTGCCGCTATCCACGGCGCATGCCTGGGCGGCGGCCTTGAGCTGGCGCTGGCCTGCCACGGGCGGGTATGCAGCGATGACGATAAAACCCGGCTTGGCCTCCCGGAAGTTCAGCTGGGGCTGCTGCCCGGCTCTGGCGGAACTCAGCGTCTACCGCGATTAATTGGCGTCAGCGGCGCGCTGGAGATGATCCTGACCGGTAAGCAGCTTCGCCCGCGTCAGGCCCTGAAGGCAGGGCTGGTTGATGAGGTGGTGCCGCAGACTATCCTGCTGCAAACCGCGATTGAACTGGCGCTCAAAGGTCGCCCGGCAAGCCGCGCTGTTCCGGCGCGCGAACGTATTCTCGCAGGCCCGCTTGGCCGCAGCCTGCTGTTTCGTCTGGTCGCGAAAAAGACGCATCACAAAACCCAGGGGAACTACCCGGCAACTGAGCGCATTCTGCAGGTGATTGAAACCGGACTGGCGCAGGGCTGCAGCAGCGGATACGCCGAGGAGGCCCGCGCTTTTGGCGAGCTGGCGATGACGCCGCAATCGCAGGCGCTACGGTCGATTTTTTTCGCCAGCACCGATCTGAAAAAAGATCGCGGCGCGGATGCTGATCCCGTCGCGCTGCGCAGCGTGGGCATTCTGGGCGGAGGACTCATGGGGGGCGGTATCGCTTACGTCACCGCCTGCAAAGGCGGATTACCGGTACGCATTAAGGACATCCAGCCGCGCGGGATAAATCACGCGCTGAAGTACAGCTGGGATCTGCTCGATAAACAGGTGCGTCGCCGCTATCTGCGCGCCAGCGAGCGCGATCGCCAGATGGGGTTAATATCCGGTTCGCTGGATTATCAGGGATTTGCACATCGCGATGTGGTGATCGAAGCGGTGTTTGAAGACCTTACGCTCAAGCAGAAGATGGTCAGCGAAGTTGAACAGCACTGCCGCCCGGAGACGATCTTTGCTTCTAATACGTCGTCTTTACCGATCGGCGAGATCGCGGCGCATGCAAGCAGGCCGCAGCGGGTCATCGGGCTTCACTTCTTTAGCCCGGTAGACAAAATGCCGCTGGTGGAGGTGATTCCACATAGTGGTACGGATCGGCAAACAATTGCGACGGCGGTTAAGCTGGCGAAACTGCAGGGTAAAACGCCGATTGTCGTCGCCGATAAAGCGGGCTTTTATGTTAACCGCATTCTGGCCCCCTACATAAATGAAGCCATGCGCCTGTTGATGGAAGGCGAGCCGGTAGAGCATATTGATAACGCTTTGGTTAAATTCGGTTTTCCGGTTGGCCCTATTCAGCTCCTTGATGAAGTGGGAATCGATACCGGTACCAAAATTATCCCGGTGCTGGAGGCCGCATGGGGAGAACGTTTTAGCCCGCCTGCAAACATCATTAGTTCGATTCTGAATGACGATCGCAAAGGGAGAAAAAATAACCGGGGTTTCTATCTTTATGCGGCAAAAGGGCGTAAAAGCAAAAAACGGCCCGATCCTGCAATCTACGCTTTACTGGGTATTTCCTCACCGCAGGCGCGCTTGTCCGCGCAGCAGGTGGCGGAACGCTGCGTGATGATGATGCTTAACGAAGCGGCGCGCTGCTTCGATGAGCGAGTGGTTCGCAGCGCCCGCGATGGTGATATCGGCGCCGTATTTGGCATTGGTTTTCCGCCGTTTCTTGGCGGCCCGTTCCGCTATATGGATACCCTGGGAGCGGGGGAGGTCGCCGCGATATTACAGCGCCTGGCTGCTCAGTACGGCCCGCGTTTTACACCATGTGACACTTTGTTACACATGGCCGAGCAGGGGGCGACCTTTTGGCCCGCTGAGGAACGTACGACCTAAGTTGTGGTCAAAGAAGGTAAATCCGGTAATGAACGGCGCTGCGCTTTGGCGATTTTGTAAGCAATAGTTGACTATACTTACGCCATTGAGGTAAAAAACAGCGTTTCATTCGTTGAATGGATCAGGCACAATGCCCGGCCACCGGGTCACCTGCGTATCGTCTACGTGGGTAAGACCGCGGTGCTTCTGGTTAACAAAAGCGGTGCAATATGCAAGTTTTTATCATGCGTCACGGCGACGCTGCCCTCGATGCAGCCAGTGACTCGGTTCGTCCATTAACCGTCTGCGGTTGCGATGAGTCTCGTCAGATGGCTACCTGGCTGAAAGGTCAAAAAGTGGATATTGAGCGGGTTCTTGTGAGTCCCTACCTGCGTGCAGAACAGACGCTGGAAATTGTTGGGGAGTGCATGAATCTGCCAAAAGATGTCGACGTGATGCCGGAACTCACGCCGTGCGGCGACGTTGGCATGGTTAGCGCTTATCTGCAGGCGCTGGCGAATGAAGGTGTGGCGACGGCGCTGGTCGTGTCTCACCTCCCTCTGGTGGGGTACCTCGTCTCAGAGCTGTGCCCGGGGGAAACTCCCCCGATGTTCACCACTTCGGCGATTGCCTGCGTCACGCTTGATGCCAGCGGCAAAGGCGAATTCAACTGGCAAATGAGCCCCTGCAATTTGAAGATGGCGAAGGCTATCTGATACCCTCCGGGGCTGACGTTTACGGAAGCTCCGGCGGTTGCCACTCTTCTACTTCAATCAGTACCAGCAGTGCGGCGTCTCCGCCGTACTCTTTTGGTGCCTGATGAAACGCCATAATATGCGGGTGCTGGGCCAGCCACAGCGGCGTTTGCTGTTTAAGAATATGCTTTCCATGCCCGTGCATCACGCAGGCGCAGAATACGTGCTCGCGACGGCAGGCGGCAATCAAGGCCCCCAGTTCCTGCTTGGCCTGCTGCTGGGTTAAACCGTGCAGGTCGAGAAACAGCTCCGGCGAATAATCACCCCGACGCAGCTTTTTCAGCTCAAAATGGCTGACGTCCGAGCGCACATACTTAACCGACCCTTCGGTATTCAGCAGCGGCTGAAACTCATCGGAAAAATAGTGGCTGTTATCCGCCTGCTCCTGGAGCAGCCGCTTGGGCGGTACTTCAGCGATTTTTTTACGCTGCGGGCGATGAACGATGGTGTCCTGCTTAATCTGACGCGTGCCGGTCATCAGCTGCCGGAACAATGCCTGATCCTCCTCGCTTAGCGATGTTTTCTTTTTCATTATCTGATCTCATTTTTTCTTTGTCGGTAGTTTACCCGACTCGCCACGCATCCAGGCAAGGAAAACCTATTTTTCCCCCTCCGCCTGACGTAAGAATGCTGATTTATCCCCGTCTTCGTGGCAAACTAGCCGCCGAATTTATAGCAGAGCGTGCCCTGGGGGATAGCGTGGATAAAATTTTTGTTGATGAAGCCGTGAATGAGCTTCATACCATTCAGGACATGCTGCGTTGGGCGGTAAGCCGCTTCAGCGCTGCAAATATCTGGTACGGACACGGCACCGATAACCCGTGGGATGAAGCCGTACAGCTGGTGATGCCTTCGCTGTATCTGCCGCTTGATATTCCGGAAGATATGCGTACCGCGCGTCTGACTTCCAGCGAAAAACATCGCATCGTTGAGCGCGTCATTCGCCGTATTAACGAGCGCATTCCGGTCGCTTATTTGACCAACAAAGCCTGGTTCTGCGGCCATGAGTTTTACGTCGATGAACGCGTGCTGGTGCCGCGCTCGCCGATTGGCGAACTCATTAACAACCATTTTTCCGGCCTGATTGACCACTATCCGCAGCACATCCTTGATATGTGCACCGGCAGCGGCTGTATCGCTATCGCCTGCGCTTACGCTTTCCCGGAAGCGGAAGTCGATGCGGTGGATATTTCCCCTGACGCGCTGGCCGTTACCGAGCAGAACGTGGAAGATCACGGCTTAATTCATAACGTTACGCCGATTCGCTCCGATCTGTTCCGCGATCTGCCGAAGGTGCAATACGATCTGATCGTGACCAATCCGCCGTACGTCGATGAAGAAGATATGTCCGACCTGCCGGGTGAATATCGCCATGAACCGGTCCTGGGGCTGGCTTCCGGTAGCGATGGTCTGAAGTTAACCCGCCGGATCCTCGCCTGCGCGCCGGATTATCTCAGCGATGACGGTATCCTGATTTGTGAAGTCGGTAACAGCATGGTACATCTGATGGAGCAATATCCTGACGTGCCATTTACCTGGCTGGAGTTTGAAAACGGCGGCGATGGCGTCTTTATGCTGACTAAACCGCAGCTGATTGCCGCCCGCGCGCATTTCGGTATTTATAAAGACTAAAACAACACGCAAACATAACGACAAAAACGGAGCCGTGATGGCAGGAAATACAATTGGACAACTCTTTCGCGTCACGACGTTCGGCGAGTCGCATGGCCTGGCGCTGGGCTGCATCGTTGACGGCGTGCCGCCAGGCATTCCGCTAACCGAAGCCGATCTCCAGCACGATCTCGATCGCCGTCGTCCGGGAACCTCACGCTATACCACCCAGCGCCGCGAGCCGGACCAGGTGAAGATCCTCTCCGGCGTATTCGAGGGGGTGACCACCGGGACCAGCATTGGCCTGCTGATTGAGAATACCGACCAGCGTTCTCAGGACTACGGCGCCATTAAGGACGTTTTCCGCCCGGGACACGCTGACTACACCTACGAGCAGAAATATGGCCTGCGCGACTATCGCGGCGGCGGTCGTTCCTCTGCGCGTGAAACCGCCATGCGCGTGGCCGCAGGGGCGATTGCCAAGAAATTCCTCGCCGCGAAATTTGGTATTGTGATTCGCGGTTGCCTGACCCAGATGGGCGATATCCCGCTGGCGATAAAAGCGTGGGATCAGGTAGAGCAGAACCCGTTCTTCTGCCCGGATCCGGACAAAATCGAAGCGCTTGATGAACTGATGCGCGGCCTGAAAAAAGAGGGCGACTCCATCGGGGCGAAGGTCACCGTGGTGGCCGATGGCGTACCGCCGGGACTGGGCGAGCCGGTATTCGACCGTCTGGATGCCGATATCGCGCACGCGCTGATGAGCATCAATGCGGTGAAGGGCGTGGAAATTGGCGATGGTTTTGAGGTGGTGAAGCTGCGCGGCAGCGAAAACCGCGATGAAATTACCAAAGCGGGCTTCCAGAGCAACCACGCGGGCGGCATTCTCGGCGGCATCAGCAGCGGTCAGCAGATCGTGGCGAATATCGCGCTGAAGCCGACCTCCAGCATCACCGTCCCGGGTCACACGATCAATCGCTTTGGCGAAGAAGTTGAGATGATCACCAAAGGGCGTCACGATCCTTGCGTCGGTATTCGTGCGGTACCTATTGCCGAAGCGATGCTGGCGATCGTGTTAATGGATCACTTTATGCGTCAGCGCGCGCAAAATGGCGACGTGACGACATCAATTCCACGCTGGTCATAGATGAAAAACACCGTTATCGCACTGCTGGCGCTCCTCGCCAGCGGTACCAGCCTGGCGGCGACGCCGTGGCAGAAAATTACGCAGCCCGTTAGCGGCAGCCCGCAGTCCATTGGCGCGTTTGCCAATGGCTGTATCGTTGGCGCGCAGGCGCTGCCGTTAAACGCCACTGGTTATCAGGTGATGCGTACCGATCAGAATCGCTACTTCGGCCATCCGGACCTCGTGCAGTTTATTCAGCGTCTGAGCAATCAGGCGCACAATAAAGGCATGGGAACGGTGCTGATTGGCGACATGGGTATGCCGGCCGGCGGGCGCTTTAACGGCGGCCACGCCAGCCATCAGTCCGGACTGGATGTCGATATTTTTCTTCAGCTGCCGCAGGCGCGTTGGAGTTCAGCTCAGCTGCTGAAGCCGCAGGCGCTGGACCTGGTGGCCCGCGACGGCAAACGCGTAGTGCCGTCGCTGTGGAGCCCGCAAATCAGCCAGCTGATTAAGATGGCGGCGCAAGATAGCGACGTTACGCGTATTTTCGTCAACCCGGCGATTAAGCAGCAGCTGTGCCTGGATGCCGGTAGCGATCGCGACTGGCTACGCAAAGTTCGCCCATGGTTCCAGCACCGAGCGCATATGCACGTGCGCCTGCGCTGCCCGGCCGACAGCCTCGAGTGTGAAGACCAGGCTCCGCCTCCGGCGGGCGATGGCTGCGGTGCGGAATTGCAAAGCTGGTTTGAACCCCCTAAGCCAGGATCAACCCCTCCTGTTAAGAAGACGCCGCCTCCGCTGCCGCCTTCCTGCCAGGCGCTACTGGATGAGCATATTCTTTAATGGATAGTTTTATCGACGTTTTTATGGTGTCACCGACGGTACTGGTCGTACTGTTTTTCGTGGCCATTCTGGCGGGATTTATCGATTCACTGGCGGGCGGCGGCGGGTTATTGACCGTCCCGGCCCTGATGGCGGCGGGTCTTCCCCCTGCGCAGGCGCTGGCCACCAACAAGCTGCAGGCCTGCGGCGGGTCGCTGTCCGCTTCGCTTTATTTCATCCGCCGCAAGGTGGTGAATCTTGCCGACCAGAAGCTCAATATTCTGATGACCTTTCTCGGCTCGACGGGCGGCGCGCTGCTGGTCCAGCACGTCCAGTCCGATATTCTCAAGCAGATACTGCCAATCCTGGTTATCGGCATTGGCCTCTATTTTCTGCTGATGCCGAAGCTCGGCGAAGAGGACCGGCAGCGACGTCTGTACGGTCTGCCGTTTGCCCTGGTGGCTGGCGGCTGCGTCGGTTTTTACGACGGTTTCTTTGGTCCGGGCGCCGGATCGTTTTACGCGCTGGCTTTCGTCACCCTCGCGGGGTTCAACCTGGCGAAATCGACCGCGCATGCAAAATTGCTTAACGCGACGTCTAACGTTGGCGGCCTGCTGTTGTTTATTATTGGCGGCAAGGTGATATGGGCTACCGGCTTTGTGATGCTGGCCGGGCAATTTATCGGCGCCCGCGCGGGATCGCGGCTGGTGCTGAGCAAAGGACAGTCACTGATTCGACCGATGATCGTCGTGGTGTCGGCGGTGATGAGTGCAAAACTGCTTTATGACAGCCATGGACAGGAGTTCCTCCAGTGGCTGGGGATGAACTAATGAACAGCACGCATAAATATGAACAGCTGATTGAAATTTTCGACGGCTGTTTTGCTGAAGATTTTAATACCCGTCTGATTAAAGGCGATGACGAACCGATCTATCTTCCGGCAGATGATGACGTGCCTTACAACCGTATCGTCTTTGCCCACGGCTTTTACGCCAGCGGACTGCACGAGATATCGCACTGGTGCATTGCCGGGAAGGCGCGACGTGAGCTGGTAGATTTCGGTTACTGGTACTGTCCGGACGGTCGCGACGCGATGACCCAGTCTCAATTTGAAGACGTTGAGGTGAAGCCTCAGGCGTTTGACTGGCTGTTTTGCGTGGCGGCAGGATACCCATTTAACGTCAGCTGCGACAACCTGGAAGGGGATTTTGAGCCCGATCGGATCGCTTTTCAGCGGCGCGTGCATGCCCAGGTAATGACCTATCTGGAGCAGGGGATCCCTGAGCGTCCCGCGCGTTTCATTCAGGCGCTGCAAGAATATTACCAAACGCCGCCCTTGACGGCAGAACAGTTCCCGTGGCCGGAAGACCTGCACTAAGGCCACACTTTACATACTATGAGGAAAGAAGATGATCGCGGAGTTTGAATCACGCATTCTGGCGTTAATTGATGATATGGTCGACCACGCCAGTGATGACGAACTGTTTGCCGGCGGTTATCTGCGCGGCCACCTGACGCTGGCGGTGGCCGAGCTGGAAGGAGAGGGCGAGCATACTGCGCAAGCGGTACATGACAAGGTATCCCGGAGCCTGGAAAAAGCCATCAGCGCGGGCGAACTGTCGCCGCCGGATCAGGTTCTGGTGCAGGAAATGTGGAACAGTTTGTACCAGAAGGCGATGCAGAAATAGCTCTGCCCTCCGCCAAAGCCCGGCATTCGCTCAGCCGGGCTCTATTTCCCGCAATTATTTCACCGCTTTCCCTTTCAGCAGTTTTCTTACCCACAGTCGGTTAGGATTCAGCGCCGCCAGCGTTTCTTTATCCATGGGTAATGGCTCATTGCTCATTTGCGACGCCAGAATTTCAGCCGCCAGCGGCGCGGAGCACAGGCCGCGCGAGCCCAGAGCTCCCAGCATATACAGGTTGCGGTAAACCGGCGCTTCTCCGGCCTGCTCCTGACGTTCAGCCAGCGAGGCATATTCGCGTAAGGTGGCCTCATAATCAGGCACGTTGCCGACCATCGGCAAATGATCGCGGGTTGCGCAGCGCACGCCGCTGCGGGCCTGATTAGCGCTTACGTCTACCTCCCGCGTCCATTCCGCCTGCGGGAAACAGTCAATCAGGCGCTGACGATTCTGCTGCTGATCCTCGGCGCTAAACGCGGCCTCTGCCTGTCCGCGGTGGTAGCTTGCGCCAATGCAGTGTTGCTGATTATGCGGGTTTTGCGGCGTCAGGTAGCCGTTGTAGCACAGGACCTGGCGCAATTTCGATAGCCCTGGCGTCGTCGGAATATGGCTAACCTGACCGGCAACCGGGTACATGGGAAGATGCTCCGTCTGGCTAAAGCGGGTCAGCTGATGGCCGTTGGCCAGCACCACGACCTCGTGGTACTGCCGCTGGTTTAATTGCCAGCCGTTGTTGTCTGCGCTGAGCTCCGTGACCGGATAATCGTAGCGCACGCGCAATCCGCGAGTGGCGGCGAGGGCCAGTAGTTCAGCGGTTAACTGCTGCGGACAAAGCCAGCCGCCGGCAGGATAGGCGATGCCCCCGCAGCCGGTTTCCACACCGGTTTGTTGCGCAGTGGTTCGGGCGTCCACGGCGACGGCGATTTCCGGCGGCAGGTTAAGCGCAATCATCTGGGCGATTTTCTGCGCGCTTTTCGTATCCCAGCCCAGCTGCGTCACGCCGCACCAGTCATGATCGAACATCACCGGCAGAGCGTCATACAGGCGGCGGGCGAAAGTAAATGCCGCCGGGAAGAAGCGGGCCAGGGCGGCATCGTGCTGGCTGAGCAGCGGATAGAGCGCGCCCTGGCGGTTTCCGGATGCGCCTTCAGCCGGCGCGCTGTCGGCGCAGTATAACGTTACCTGCCATCCGCGGCGCAGCAGCGCCAGCGCGAGCAGGGCGCTGGCGATCCCCCCGCCGATAATCGCGGCATCGCGCTGTTCCGTACCGCTGCGGGCAAACCACGGCGCGCGCGCGGGGATCTCCGGCGTTTCACGCATTTCGCCGGTCAGCATTTCGCGCTTGCGGCCAAAACCCTTGCGCTTCTGCATGCTGAAACCGGCCTCCTGCAGGCCGCGGCGCACAAAGCCGGCGGAGGTGAAGGTGGCCAGGGTACCGCCGGGTCTTGCCAGACGAGCCATCGCCGCAAACAGCTCCGCCGTCCACATGTCCGGATTTTTTGCCGGGGCAAAGCCATCAAGAAACCAGGCGTCCACCTGCTGATTAAGCGAATCATCGAGCTCGTTGGTCAGTTCATTAATATCGCCAAACCACAAATCCAGCGTGACCCGCCCTTCATCCAGCAGCAGACGATGGCAGCCCGCGATGGGCAGAGGCCACTGCGCCTGCAGCTGCTCGGCCCAGGTTGCAAGCTCCGGCCAGCGCTGGTGAGCAAGGCGCAGGTCCTCCGCTTTCAGCGGAAATTTTTCGAAACTGATGAAATGTAATCTTTGCAGGGTAGCTTCTGGTTTATCGCGGTGAAAAACGTCAAACGCCTGCCACAGCGTGAGGAAATTCAGGCCGGTACCGAACCCGCTTTCGGCAACCACAAAGAACGGACGTGCATGCTCAGGGAAGCGTTCCTTGAGCTGGTTTCCGTCGAGGAAAACGTAGCGCGTCTCTTCCAGACCGTTGTCATTGGAAAAGTAGACATCGTCAAAATCTCGGGAAACAGGTGTACCCTCAGCGTTGAATTCCAGGTTGGCGGGTTGTATGGCGTTTTGTTTCACGTAAGTTACTCGAATCACAAGGCGTAGAACGATCTTAACGATGTGTGCCTGAGGGCGCAAATTTATACACAAATTGGCTGATCGGACTTGTTCGGCGTACAAGTGTACGCTATTGTGCGACTCGAAACTTAATATAGTGCGACTTACAGAGGTATTGAATGAAACGTGCAGTGATTACTGGCCTGGGCATCGTTTCCAGTATTGGTAATAACCAGCAGGAAGTCCTGGCATCTCTGCGTGAAGGACGCTCCGGGATCACTTTCTCTGAAGAGTTTAAAGATTCAGGAATGCGCAGCCACGTATGGGGCAACGTCAAACTGGACACCACCGGCTTGATCGACCGTAAAGTGGTTCGTTTCATGAACGATGCCTCTATCTATTCCTATCTTTCCATGCAGCAGGCAATTGAAGATGCTGGCCTGAAAGATGAAGTCTATCAGCAAAACCCGCGCGTGGGCCTGATTGCCGGTTCTGGCGGTTCTTCTAAATCTCAGGTTTTCGGCGCTGATGCAATGCGCAGCCCGCGCGGTCTGAAAGCGGTTGGCCCCTACGTGGTGACCAAAGCGATGGCGTCCGCGGTATCCGCTTGCCTTGCAACACCGTTCAAAATCTACGGCGTGAACTACTCCATCAGCTCCGCCTGTGCGACTTCCGCCCACTGCATCGGTAACGCTGTTGAACAAATCCAGCTGGGCAAACAGGACATCGTGTTTGCTGGCGGCGGCGAAGAGCTGTGCTGGGAAATGGCGTGTGAATTCGACGCGATGGGCGCGCTGTCCACCAAATACAACGAAACGCCAGAAAAAGCGTCTCGTACCTATGACACCCACCGTGATGGTTTCGTTATCGCGGGCGGCGGCGGTATGGTTGTGGTTGAAGAGCTGGAACATGCTCTGGCGCGCGGCGCGCACATCTATGCTGAAATCGTTGGCTACGGCGCAACGTCCGATGGCGCAGACATGGTTGCCCCGTCCGGTGAAGGCGCGGTTCGCTGCATGAAGATGGCGATGGACGGCGTTGACACACCGATTGACTACCTGAACTCCCACGGTACTTCTACTCCGGTAGGCGATGTGAAGGAGCTGGGGGCGATTCGTGAAGTCTTCGGTGATAACAGCCCAGCGATCTCCGCGACCAAAGCGATGACCGGCCACTCCCTGGGCGCCGCTGGCGTACAGGAAGCTATCTACTCCCTGCTGATGCTGGAACACGGCTTTATTGCGCCGAGCATCAACATCGAAGAGATGGACGAGCAGGCCGCCGGCCTGAATATCGTGACCGAGCCGACCGAACGCGCGCTGACGACCGTGATGTCTAACAGCTTCGGCTTTGGCGGGACTAACGCCACGCTGGTCATGCGCAAATACCGCGCATAACGAACACGCTTTACAAGGGGAGCCAACGGGCTCCCTTTTTTGTATTCTTGACAGACCCCCGGGAGAAAAGGCAAACTCCTGGCACAACATTATTCTCTCAGATAATGCGTAAGCGTTTAACGTCATCCAACGCGCCTTAACCCTGATAATCAGGTGGAGAGGGCGTGGTCTCACCTCGCCTTACTCTGCGAACTGGAGTAAAGCATGTCCGCAGTCACTGAAACAAAACGCACTCCTTCAGCGAATGGTTCGCTGTTTCGGATCACGTTCGCCGTTTTTCTCACCTATATGACCGTCGGCCTGCCGCTACCGGTTATCCCTTTGTTTGTCCATCAGGAACTGGGATTTGGCAATACCATGGTTGGCGTCGCCGTCGGTATCCAGTTTCTGGCGACCGTATTAACCCGCGGCTATGCCGGCCGCCTTGCCGATCAGTACGGCGCCAAACGCTCTGTCCTGCAGGGGATGTTGGCCTGCGCGCTGGCGGGGGGCGCCTGGCTGTGCGCCGCGCTGCTGCCGGTGCCGGTCATGGCGAAGTTTGGCCTGCTGGTGCTTGGCCGTCTGATCCTGGGTTTTGGTGAAAGCCAGCTGCTCACCGGTAATTTAAGCTGGGGGATGGGGCTGGTGGGGCCCATGCGCTCCGGTAAAGTCATGTCGTGGAACGGTATGGCGATATACGGCTCTCTGGCGGCCGGGGCGCCGCTGGGGCTGCTGATCTACAGCCATTACGGCGTCGAGGCGCTGGCCTGCGTCACCATGGTGCTGCCGTTAGTGGCCTGGGCGATTAACGGCACGGTGCGTAAAATTCCTGCTCACGGCGGCGAGCGGCCGTCGCTGTGGAGCGTGGTGGGAATGATCTGGCGGCCCGGTATCGGTCTTGGCCTTCAGGGCGTCGGCTTCGCGGTAATTGGCACATTTGTCTCTTTGTATTTCGCCAGCAACGGCTGGGCGATGGCAGGTTTTACGCTGACCGCGTTTGGCGGGGCGTTTGTCCTGATGCGCGTACTGTTTGGCTGGATGCCGGACCGCTTCGGCGGGGTGAAAGTGGCCATCGTTTCGCTGCTGATTGAAGCGATAGGCCTGGCGCTGCTCTGGCAGGCGCCCAATGCCTGGATCGCGCTGGCGGGGGCGGCGCTCACCGGCTGCGGATGCTCGCTTATCTTCCCGGCGCTGGGCGTCGAGGTCGTGAAGCGGGTACCGCCGCAGGTACGAGGAACGGCGCTTGGCGGCTATGCCGCGTTTCAGGATATCTCTTACGGCGTCACCGGCCCGCTTACCGGGCTGCTGGCGACGTCGTTGGGCTACTCTTCCGTCTTCCTGGCCGCGGCAATATGCGCCGTGCTGGGGATCCTGGTTAGCCTGGTGTCGCTGCGTAAGTAGCGCTTCATTCGGCCCGGCATGCGGGCCGATGATATCTCCTTAAATCACCAGCCACAGCAGGGCAAGCACCACGATAGCTGCCAGCGCGATAACCCACGGTTTTTTCAATACCAGCCACGGTGAGGCGGGAGGCGCCTGAACCGGCGGGATCGCCAGCGTCTCCTGGGCTCTGGCGACCCTGAGCACGAAAATTTTGTTGAGCAGCGTCAGCAGCTGCGCCGCGCTGAGCGGCGTTTGCGCCGTCGCGTGCCAGTGGGTTTGGGCAAAATCCATCACTCTTTGCCATTCCGCGGCTTCAAGCGGCTGTTTTAATGCGGCCTGCAGCGAGGTCAGCGTCGGCGCAGCCTGCGAACTGAGCGTTTGCCGCGCATGTAGCCAGTACGAGAGGGGAGTGAAGTGGGTCGCCGGGATCAACTCTCCGCTCTTGACGCCGCTTAGCTCCAGCATGGATTGCCAGATAAGCTTGCTGGACTCGCCGGTGGCCGCCGCGAGTCTGGTCACCTGCTGATTGAGCGTGTTGTGCTCCGCGGGCAGCAGCGGACGATGCGTTGGCGGGCGCTGCTGCGGCTGAGGAATCGAGAGCTGGCCGCTTTGCAGGAGCTGCAGAACATTCTCCAGCTGCGGCTGGGACAAGGCATGCAGGGCGGTTTGACCGTCATGCTGACGAATATAATCGCTGACCGCCTGGCGATTGTTGCCCTGATTCAGCAGCTCGCTCAGCTGCGCCAGGATTTGCCGACGGTGATGATTTTGCTGGGCGAGGATTAGGCGCTGGTTCAGGCTGTTCTCGGCGGCGGCAAAATGGCTTGCCAGCAGCGGCGCGTCGTTTTTCAGGCTCAGATCGTGTTTTACGCAGGCCCACACTTCCGCATTTTGCTGGGATGTTAAAGCCACCAGGCGCGTAATGAGCCGCTCTAGCGCGGTACGCTGCTGAGTGGTGAGCGGAGGTTCGCCTGAGCCCGGAGGGCGATCGGACATACCTGAAACGGGTTGCGTCATGATTAATCCTTTGCGTATTGCTGTACTAAATTACTGTACTAAGGGCCGGGTGGTGATGTTCCTGGCGGGCAGATTATGGCACACTTCCCCGGTTTACTCTCGCTCTCAGACAGGTACTGAACCGTGAAAATCCTCGTTGATGAAAATATGCCCTATGCGCGCGAGCTTTTTAGCCGCCTGGGGGAAGTGAAGGCCGTTGCAGGTCGCCCTGTCCCGGTTGAAGCGCTGAATGACGCCGATGCGCTGATGGTGCGATCCGTCACCAAAGTTAACGAAGCGCTACTTTCTGGCAAAGCGATCAAATTTGTTGGCACCGCGACGGCGGGTACCGATCATGTCGATCAGGCGTGGCTACAGCAGGCGGGAATCGGTTTTTCCGCGGCGCCGGGCTGCAACGCTATCGCGGTGGTGGAATATGTGTTTTCTGCGCTGCTCATGCTGGCCGAGCGTGACGGTTTTGCGCTGGCCGACCGTACCGTCGGGATCGTGGGCGTCGGCAACGTGGGCGGGCGTCTGCAAAAACGCCTTGAGGCGCTGGGAATCAAAACGCTGCTCTGCGATCCGCCGCGCGCCGATCGCGGCGACGAGGGGGATTTCCGCTCCCTTGACGAGCTGGTGCAGGACACGGACATTTTGACGTTCCATACCCCGCTCTATAAGGAAGGGCAGTACAAAACGCTGCACCTGGCGGATGAGGCGCTGATTCGCCGCCTGAAGCCGGGGACGATTTTAATCAACGCCTGCCGTGGTCCGGTGGTGGATAACGCCGCGCTGCTGCAGCGGCTGCAGGCCGGGCAGGCATTAAGCGTGGTGCTGGATGTCTGGGAGCCGGAGCCGGATCTGAATACCGAATTGCTCAAGCGGGTGGATATTGGTACGCCGCATATTGCCGGCTATACCCTTGAAGGCAAAGCGCGCGGTACGACGCAGGTTTTTGAGGCCTACAGCGCGTTTATTGGTCATCCACAGCAGGTGGCGCTGGACACGTTGCTACCGGCGCCGGAGTTTGGCCGCATTACGCTGCACGGGCCGCTCGATCAGGCAACGCTAAAACGGCTGGCGCATTTGGTGTATGATGTGCGCCGCGATGATGCGCCGCTGCGAAAAGTCGCGGGCGCTGCGGGCGAGTTCGACAAACTGCGCAAAAATTATCAGGAACGCCGTGAATGGTCTTCGCTGTACGTACAGTGCAGCGATGCGCAGGCGGCGACGCTGTTGCGCCAGCTGGGCTTTAACGCCGTTCATCATCCTGTTCGTTAATATCATCTTAATGCTCCTGCTGGATAATCCGGCAGGGCCGCTTTTTTCTGGAGTACACCACCATGTCTGAAGGCTGGAATATTGCCGTACTGGGCGCAACGGGCGCCGTAGGCGAAGCCCTGTTCGAAACGCTTGCCGATCGTCAGTTCCCGGTGGGGGATATTTATGCGCTGGCGCGTAGCGATAGCGCCGGTGAACATCTGCGTTTTTCGGGCAAGTCGGTTATCGTTCAGGATGCGGCGGAATTTGACTGGACCCAGGCCCAACTGGCCTTTTTTGCCGCCGGTGTAGAGGCCTCCGCCGCGTATATCGAAGACGCCACTAACGCGGGCTGCCTGGTGATTGATTTAAGCGGTCTGTTTGCGCTGGAGCCGGACGTGCCGCTGGTGGTACCGGATGTTAACCCGTTCGTACTGGCGGATTACCGCAATCGCAACGTTATCTCGGTCGCGAATAGCCTGACCAGCCAGCTGCTGTCGGCGTTGAAACCGTTGATCGATCGGGGCGGCCTGGCGCGTATCAGCGTGACCAGCCTGCTTTCCGCTTCCGCTCACGGTAAAAAAGCGGTCGATGCCCTCGCGGGGCAGAGCGCCAAATTGCTTAACGGTATTCCGATCGACGAAGATGATTTCTTCGGTCGTCAGCTGGCGTTCAACATGCTGCCGCTGCTGCCCGATCGTGAAGGAAGCGTGCGTGAAGAGCGCCGTATCGTCGATGAGGTCCGCAAAATCCTGCAGGATGATGGCCTGATGATCTCCGCAAACGTCGTTCAGTCGCCGGTGTTTTACGGCCACGCGCAGATGGTGAGTTTTGAAGCGCAGCGTCCGCTGGCCGCCGAAGAGGCGCGCGATGCCTTTAGCCTTGGCGAAGATATCGAACTGTCCGAGGAGGGCGAGTTCCCGACGCAGGTCGGCGATGCTTCCGGTAACGCCCGCCTCTCCGTCGGCTGCGTGCATAACGACTACGGTATGCCTGAGCAGGTGCAGTTCTGGTCCGTCGCCGATAACGTCCGTTTTGGCGGCGCGCTGATGGCGGTGAAAATTGCTGAGAAGCTGGTTCAGGAGTATTTGTACTGATGTCTGAGATGGAGCAGCCGCCGGTCTACAAAATCGCGCTGGGCATCGAATACGATGGCAGCAAGTACTACGGCTGGCAGCGGCAGAACGAAGTCCGCAGCGTACAGGAGAAGCTGGAAAAGGCGCTCTCGCAGGTAGCGAACGAGCCTGTTAACGTTTTTTGCGCGGGCCGTACGGATGCCGGCGTTCACGGTACCGGTCAGGTCGTGCATTTTGAAACCCGCGCGCAGCGTCAGGATGCCGCATGGACGCTGGGCGTAAATGCGAATTTGCCCGGCGATATTGCGGTGCGCTGGGTAAAGCCGGTTCCACCGGATTTTCATGCCCGCTTCAGCGCCACGGCGCGTCGCTATCGTTATGTTATCTATAATCATCGTCTGCGGCCGGCGGTATTGAGCCGCGGCGTAACCCATTATTACCTCCCGCTGGATGCGGAGCGGATGCAGCGCGCCGCTCAGTGTCTGCTGGGAGAGAATGATTTCACCTCGTTTCGTGCGGTACAGTGCCAGTCGCGCACGCCGTGGCGCAACGTGATGCATATTAACGTTACCCGTTATGGTGCATATGTGGTGGTGGACATCAAAGCGAATGCCTTTGTACATCATATGGTAAGGAACATTGTCGGCAGTCTGATGGAAGTAGGTGCCGGTAACCAGCCAGAGAGCTGGATTGCAGAACTTCTGGCGGCAAAAGACAGGACGCTTGCCGCCGCAACGGCAAAGGCGGAAGGATTGTATCTGGTGTCGGTGGACTATCCGGCACACTACGACCTCCCGGTCATGCCGATGGGCCCGCTGTTTCTGGCGGACTAACCGGGTTATTAAGGGCTAACGCAAACTATGGACCTGATTCACTTTTTAATTGATTTTATCCTGCATATTGATGTGCATCTGGCTGAGCTGGTCGCGGAGTACGGCATTTGGGTATACGCGATTTTATTTTTGATTCTGTTCTGCGAAACTGGCCTGGTGGTCACGCCGTTCCTGCCGGGGGATTCGCTGCTGTTTGTGGCAGGCGCGCTCTCCGCGCTGCCGACCAACGATCTCAACGTGCATTTAATGGTGCTGCTGATGGTCATTGCCGCGATTGTTGGCGATGCCTTGAACTACACGATTGGCCGGCTGTTTGGCGAAAAGCTCTTCAGTAATCCCAATTCGAAAATTTTCCGCCGCAGCTACCTGGATAAGACCCATAGCTTCTACGAACGCCACGGCGGTAAGACCATCATCCTGGCCCGTTTCGTGCCGATCGTCAGAACGTTTGCGCCGTTTGTGGCGGGAATGGGGCATATGTCCTATCGTCATTTTGCGATGTATAACGTTGTTGGCGCGCTGCTGTGGGTACTGTTATTTACCTACGCGGGTTATCTGTTCGGCGATTTGCCGATCGTCCAGGAAAACCTTAAGCTGCTGATCGTGGCGATTATCGTCCTGTCCGTATTGCCGGGCGTGATTGAAGTCATCCGCCACAAGCGGGCGGCGGCGAAACAGGCGAAATAACGCGGCGACGATCTTCGGGCGGTATGCCGCCGCCCGAAGAGTGAAGTGTGAGCGGTTCGACCACTTTTTTATCCCATGTTACGGGATGTTATGATTTAATGTGCAACATTCATGGTCTGTGAGGGGCAAAAATGGCATTATGCGCCCCTTGCGACAAAACTGGCATCGACCAGGTTCAGGTAGAAAGGTTATCAATGAGCTGGATTGAACGAATTAAAAGCAATATAACCCCCACCCGTAAGGCAAGTATCCCTGAAGGTGTATGGACCAAGTGCGACAGCTGCGGTCAGGTATTGTACCGCGCAGAGCTGGAGCGCAACCTGGAGGTTTGCCCTAAGTGCGATCACCACATGCGTATGTCGGCGCGCAACCGCCTGCATAGCCTGCTGGACGAAGGTTCCCTCGTGGAGCTGGGAAGCGAGCTCGAGCCGAAAGATGTGCTGAAGTTCCGCGATTCGAAAAAGTATAAAGACCGTCTGGCGTCCGCCCAGAAAGAGACCGGCGAAAAAGACGCGCTGGTGGTCATGAAAGGCACCCTGCATGATATGCCGGTTGTTGCCGCCGCTTTCGAATTCTCCTTTATGGGTGGGTCGATGGGCTCCGTGGTCGGCGCGCGCTTTGTTCGCGCGGTTGAGCAGGCTCTGGAAGACAACTGCCCGCTGATTTGCTTCTCCGCATCCGGCGGCGCCCGTATGCAGGAAGCGCTGATGTCGCTGATGCAGATGGCGAAAACCTCCGCTGCGCTGGCGAAAATGCAGGAGCGCGGCTTGCCGTATATCTCCGTGCTGACCGACCCAACCATGGGCGGCGTGT
Source organism: Klebsiella sp. LTGPAF-6F (assembly GCF_001753185.1). Lineage (NCBI taxonomy): Bacteria > Pseudomonadati > Pseudomonadota > Gammaproteobacteria > Enterobacterales > Enterobacteriaceae > Klebsiella > Klebsiella sp. LTGPAF-6F. Next base: position 4,471,310 of record NZ_CP017450.1, on the reverse strand, counting down.
CTGCGAGCTTTGCGATGCTGGGCGATCTCAACATCGCTGAGCCAAAAGCGCTGATCGGCTTTGCCGGCCCCCGCGTTATCGAGCAGACCGTTCGCGAGAAGCTGCCGCCGGGATTCCAGCGCAGCGAGTTCCTGATTGAGAAAGGGGCGATCGACATGATCGTACGCCGCCCGGAAATGCGTCTGAAGCTGGCCAGCATTCTGGCGAAGCTGATGAACCTTCCGGCGCCAAATCCGGAACCCGCTCACGAAGGTGAGGTGGTGCCACCGGTGCCGGATCAGGAACCAGAGGCCTGATAATGCAGAGGGCAGGCCTGACGGCGCTGCCCTTTTTTTTACGCGTAGTTATCCTAACTCTTGCCGGACATCATGGAAAAACAACCTATTCCTCAGGCCACGTCGCCCCTGGCTACGTGGCTTTCTTATCTGGAACATCTGCACAGCAAAACTATCGATCTCGGGCTGGCGCGCGTCAGCGAGGTCGCGCAGCGGATGGCGGTAATGAAACCTGCGCCGTTTGTCTTTACGGTGGCGGGGACCAACGGCAAAGGCACCACCTGCCGTGCCCTGGAGTCGGTGCTGATGGCGGCGGGCTATAAGGTTGGCGTTTACAGTTCGCCGCATCTGGTGCGCTACACAGAGCGGGTGCGGGTGCAGGGCGAAGAGCTGGCGGAGCTCGCGCATACGACCTCTTTTGCCGAAATTGAAGCCGCGCGCGGCGAGATTTCCCTGAGCTATTTCGAGTTTGGCACACTCTCCGCGCTGTGGCTGTTTCAGCAGGCGCGGCTGGATGTGGTGATTCTTGAGGTGGGCCTGGGCGGCCGCCTGGATGCGACCAATATCGTCGATGCTGACGTGGCGGTGGTGACCAGTATTGCCCTCGACCATACCGACTGGCTGGGGCCCGATCGCGAAAGCATCGGCCGCGAAAAGGCGGGGATTTTCCGCCCTGGTAAACCGGCTGTCGTCGGCGAACCCGATATGCCGTTGACCATCGCTGAGGTGGCGAGCGAAAAAGGGGCGCGGCTCCTGCGCCGTGACGTTGACTGGCAGTATGACGCCAGTGAACAAGGCTGGTCCTTCCGCGATCGTCAGGGGGCGTTAAGCGATCTGCCGCTGCCGCAGGTCCCGCTGCCGAATGCGGCTACGGCGATTGCGGCCTTGCGCGCCAGCGGGCTTAAGGTCAACGAGCAGGCGTTGCGCGATGGCGTTCAAAACGCGATGCTGCCGGGGCGTTTTCAGATAATCAGCGATGCTCCCCGGACGATCCTGGACGTTGCCCATAATCCGCATGCGGCGGCCTATCTCGCCGGGCGTCTCAAAACCTTATCGAAAACGGGGCGCGTGCTGGCGGTTATTGGTATGCTGCATGACAAGGATATCGCGGGAACGCTGGCAAATTTACAGGCCGAAGTTGACGACTGGTACTGCGCGCCGCTGGAAGGGCCGCGCGGAGCCACGGCGGAGCAGCTGCTGGAACATTTGCGCGCAGGTAAAGTCTATACTAGCGTCGCTGAGGCGTGGCATGCCGCGATGGCGGACGCCGGGCCTGAAGATACGGTGCTGGTATGTGGTTCATTCCATACGGTGGCGCATGTAATGGAAGAAATAGACGCGGGGAGAATCGGTGGCGAGTAAGTTTCAGAACCGTTTAGTCGGGACGATTGTGCTGGTGGCGCTGGGGGTGATTATCCTGCCAGGGCTGCTGGATGGTCAGAAAAAACATTATCAGGATGAGTTTGCCGCCATTCCGCTGGTGCCAAAACCGGGGGATCGCGATGAGCCGGATATGCTGCCAGCGGCGACCCAGGCGCTGCCTTCGCAGCCTCCTGAAGGGGCGGCGGAAGAGGTGAGGGCCGGCGATGCCGCTGCGCCATCGCTGGATCCGTCGCGGATACCGGTGAACAACAACAGTTTTGATGTGGTGCAGGAGCCGGTGGTCGCACCGAAACCACAGCCGAAACCTCAGCCGAAGCCGGTAGAGAAGCCGCAACCGCAACCACAGCAGCAGGTTGCGGCGCAGACGCCGCCGCCTAAACCGCAGCAGCAGGCTGAAATTCCGGCGCCGACCGGTAAAGCCTATGTGGTGCAGCTTGGGGCGCTGAAGAACGCCGATAAGGTCAACGAGATTGTCGGTAAGCTGCGCGCTTCCGGCTTTAAAGTTTACACGTCGCCTTCGACGCCGGTGCAGGGTAAAATTACCCGTATTCTCGTGGGGCCGGATACCTCGAAGGATAAGCTGAAAGGTCAGCTTGGTGAGCTGAAGCAGCTTTCGGGACTTAGCGGCGTGGTCATGGGCTACAGTCCGAACTAACTCTCTCTTTTTTAAAGGAGTAGAGTGCTGAAACCCCTGTCTGACGCGCCCTGAAGAGGCGAAAGGCAGTATGGCGTTGAATGTTTTTTCAGCGCCATTTTTATTTCTGTAGGGCACGGAAATCCCTACGCAAACGTTTTCTTTTTCTGTTAGAATGCGCCCCGAACCGGACGACAGGGCGTAAAATCGTGGGACGTATATGGTCTGGATTGATTACGCCATAATTGCGGTGATTGGTTTTTCCTCACTGGTTAGCCTGATCCGCGGCTTTGTTCGTGAAGCTTTATCGCTGGTAACCTGGGGATGCGCTTTCTTTGTAGCCAGTCATTACTACACTTACCTGGCTGTCTGGTTCACGGGCTTTGAAGACGAACTGGTCCGAAATGGGATTGCTATCGCGATACTGTTTATCGCAACGCTTATCGTCGGCGCTATCGTTAACTTTGTGATAGGTCAGCTGGTGGAAAAAACCGGCCTGTCGGGAACCGACAGGGTGTTAGGGATCTGCTTTGGCGCCCTGCGCGGGGTGCTAATCGTCTCGGCGATTCTGTTCTTTCTCGATAGCTTTACCGGTATGGCGAAAAGCGAAGACTGGCAAAAGTCTGAGCTTATCCCACAGTTCAGTTTCGTTATCAGATGGTTCTTTGACTATCTGCAGAGCTCGTCAAGTTTCTTGCCCAAAGCATAAGCGTTGGGATGTAGCTTAACGAGGAAAAGACGTATGTGCGGTATTGTCGGTATCGCCGGTGTTATGCCGGTAAACCAGTCGATTTATGACGCGTTAACGGTGCTTCAGCATCGTGGCCAGGATGCCGCAGGCATCATCACCATTGATGCGAACAACTGTTTCCGTTTGCGTAAGGCGAACGGTCTGGTGAGCGACGTTTTTGAAGCTCGCCATATGCAGCGTATGCAGGGCAATATGGGTATTGGTCACGTTCGTTACCCGACGGCTGGCAGCTCCAGCGCCTCCGAGGCACAGCCTTTCTACGTCAACTCGCCGTACGGCATTACGTTGGCGCACAACGGTAACCTGACTAACGCTCACGAGCTGCGTAAAAAGCTGTTTGAAGAAAAACGCCGCCACATCAACACCACCTCTGATTCCGAAATCCTGCTCAATATCTTCGCCAGCGAGCTGGACAACTTCCGCCACTATCCGCTGGAAGCAGACAACATTTTTGCGGCGATCGCCGCCACCAACCGCCAGATTCGCGGCGCTTATGCCTGCGTGGCGATGATTATCGGTCACGGCATGGTCGCTTTCCGCGACCCGAACGGCATCCGTCCGCTGGTGCTGGGCAAGCGCGATATCGGCGATGGCCGCACCGAGTATATGGTTGCTTCGGAAAGCGTGGCGCTGGATACGCTGGGCTTTGAGTTCCTGCGCGACGTGGCGCCTGGTGAAGCGGTGTATATCACCGAAAAAGGCCAGCTGTTTACTCGCCAGTGCGCGGAAAACCCGGTCAGCAACCCGTGCCTGTTCGAGTACGTCTATTTTGCGCGTCCGGACTCCTTCATCGACAAAATTTCCGTTTACAGCGCCCGCGTCAATATGGGCACGAAGCTGGGCGAGAAAATTGCCCGCGAGTGGGAAGATCTGGATATCGATGTGGTCATTCCCATTCCGGAAACCTCCTGCGATATCGCGCTGGAAATTGCCCGCATCCTCGATAAGCCGTATCGCCAGGGGTTTGTTAAAAACCGCTACGTTGGCCGTACCTTTATCATGCCCGGTCAGCAGCTGCGCCGTAAGTCCGTGCGCCGTAAGCTTAACGCCAACCGCGCCGAGTTCCGCGATAAGAACGTGCTGCTGGTGGATGACTCCATCGTGCGCGGCACCACCTCTGAGCAAATTATCGAGATGGCGCGCGAAGCCGGGGCGAAGAAAGTGTATCTGGCCTCCGCTGCGCCGGAAATTCGCTTCCCGAACGTGTATGGCATCGATATGCCAACCGCCAATGAGCTGATAGCCCACGGGCGTGAGGTAGATGAGATCCGCCAGATCATCGGCGCCGATGGCCTGATTTTCCAGGATCTGGACGATCTGATTGACGCGGTGCGCGCGGAGAATCCGGATATTCAGCAGTTTGAATGCTCGGTGTTCAACGGTATCTACGTCACTAAAGATGTCGATCAGCAGTATCTGGACTATCTCGACTCTCTGCGTAACGACGACGCGAAAGCGGTTCAGCTGCAGAATGAAGTTGAAAACTTAGAGATGCACAACGAAGGGTAATCCTCTGTTTTGCTGAGAGCCCGCGGTCTGACGGCCGCGGGCTTTTTTATTTTCTCGCGCCAAATGCGGGTCCGCGGTTGCGTCGGAGACTATAATCCGGCAAAGTCTGCGCCATTGTGTGAAAGGGGCAATCATCGTGAAGCGACTCATTATCGGTATTTCTGGCGCCAGCGGCGCGATTTACGGCGTACGCTTGCTCCAGGTTTTGCGCGAGGTTTCGAATGTCGAAACCCATCTTATTTTAAGCCAGGCCGCGCGTCAGACGCTGGCGCTGGAGACGGATTTCTCCCTGCGCGAGGTGCAGGCGTTAGCCGACGTGGTGCACGATGCCCGCGATATCGCCGCCAGCATCTCTTCCGGCTCTTTTAAAACCGCCGGGATGGTGATTTTGCCATGCTCAATGAAGACCCTCTCCGGCATTGTTCATAGCTATACCGACGGGCTGCTGACCAGGGCGGCGGACGTGGTGCTTAAAGAGCGCCGGCCGCTGGTGCTGTGCGTACGGGAAACGCCGTTCCACCTTGGCCATTTGCGGCTGCTGGTCCAGGCGGCGGAAATGGGCGCGGTGATTATGCCGCCGGTTCCGGCGTTTTATCATCGCCCGAAAAGCCTGGACGATGTGATTAATCAGACGGTCAATCGCGTGATCGATCAGTTCGATATCTCTCTTCCGCAAGACCTCTTTTCCCGCTGGCAGGGCGCGTAGGGTGCACTAAGATAGTGCGCTTTGTTCACATCCGCCTCCCCGCAGTGCAATTTTGTCGCCTCGATCAAATCCTCAACATTTAATTTGTTTTTTTGCGCTGCGGCACTGCGGTTTATCCGTTATTGCTGATATCTTCCCTTTTAAGACAAACTTGCAACCTTTATTTAACAAATTTAACGCCATTTCCAGCACGCACTGAGAAAATGGCATAAAACGTGCAAGCTTTTGTCGGCAGTACAAATAACAAGATAACGCATCGCATAACAACATCACGACACTTAAGGGTAACCTATGAAGAAGACGGTCCTGGCTCTCTCTTTAATGATGGGAATTTGCAGCGCCTCCAGCGCGTTCGCCGCGCTGCCGCAGAGTATCCGCATTGGCACCGATGCCACCTACGCGCCTTTCTCTTCAAAGGATGCGAAAGGGGATTTCGTGGGTTTTGACATTGATTTGGGTAACGAGCTCTGTTCGCGCATCAAAGTAAAATGCACCTGGGTCGGCAGCGATTTCGACTCCCTGATCCCGTCGCTGAAGGCCAAGAAAATCGACGCCATTATCTCTTCGCTGTCGATTACGGAAAAACGCCAGCAGGAAATCGCCTTCTCTGACAAGCTCTACGCGGCCGACTCCCGCCTGATCGCCGCCAAAGGCTCGCCGATTCAACCGACGCTGGAATCCCTCAAAGGCAAGCATGTTGGCGTACTGCAGGGCTCCACCCAGGAGGCCTATGGTAATGAACGCTGGCGCAGCCACGGCGTGGACGTTGTGGCCTATCAGAATCAGGATTTGATCTACTCAGACCTCGCTGCGGGTCGCCTGGATGCCGCGTTGCAGGATGAAGTGGCCGCCAGCGAGGGCTTCCTCAAGCAACCTGCCGGTAAAGATTTTGCCTTTGCCGGTCCTTCCGTTAAAGACAAAAAGTTCTTCGGTGATGGTACCGGCATCGGCCTGCGTAAGGACGATAGCGAGCTGAAGGCCGCGTTTGATAAAGCGCTGGCCGACATGCGTAAAGACGGCACCTACGACAAAATGGCGAAGAAATACTTCGACTTCAACGTTTACGGTGATTAAGACGCCCGCTGGCCCGCACGCCGGGCCATGCGCATCCCTTTCTGTCTGATTTTGGTGCAGCTGCGCTTTTAGCGGATCAATTTGGTGCAGGAAATTGCGCACGCGATGTTAAAAAGTGCATAGTTAAGCGTTTCCGATGCGAAAAAATTTGCTTTCCGGCGCAGAATGCTTTGCCTTACCGGGGCGAATAATGGCACGATAACTGCCGTAAGTACTTCTAATAAATCCGTTAGAATGACAGTCTGTTGAGGATAGTTATGAAAAAACTGGCGTTGTCTCTCTCTTTAGCGCTGGCCCTTTCCAGCGTTTCCACTGTATTCGCAGCCATTCCGCAAAAAGTCCGCATCGGCACCGATCCTACTTATGCCCCGTTCGAATCGAAGAATGCGCAGGGTGAACTGGTGGGTTTTGACATCGATCTGGCAAAAGAGCTCTGTAAGCGTATCAATACGCAATGTACCTTCATTGAGAACCCGCTGGACGCGCTGATCCCTTCTTTAAAAGCGAAGAAAATCGACGCCATCATGTCTTCGCTTTCGATCACCGAAAAACGCCAGCAGGAAATTGCCTTCACCGACAAACTGTACGCGGCTGATTCGCGCCTGGTCGTGAAAAAAGGCAGCGATATTACGCCAGACCTCGCGAAGCTGAAAGGCAAGCGCGTTGGCGTTCTCCAGGGTACCACCCAGGAAACCTACGGCAACGAGCACTGGGCGCCAAAAGGCATTGAAATTGTTTCCTATCAGGGACAGGACAATATTTATTCCGACCTGACTGCCGGACGCATTGACGCGGCGTTCCAGGATGAAGTCGCCGCCAGCGAAGGCTTCCTCAAACAGCCTATCGGCAAGGATTATCAGTTCGGCGGTCCGTCGATTAAAGACGAGAAGCTGTTCGGCGTCGGCACCGGTATGGGGCTGCGCAAAGAGGATAACGAACTACGTGAAGCACTGAATAAAGCCTTTGCCGAGATGCGCCAGGATGGCACCTACGACAAGCTGGCGAAGAAATATTTCGATTTTAACGTGTACGGCGACTAACCATCCCGCGTACCCCGTCGCGCGTTATTTTGCGCGCGATGGTTGATGACAGACAGGGCAGACAGCATGCTGTACGGGTTTTCACAGGTTATTTTTCAGGGCGCGCTGGTCACCCTTGAGCTGGCGTTAAGCTCGGTCGTTCTGGCGGTGCTTATCGGTCTGGCGGGCGCCGGGGCGAAACTTTCCAACAATCGTCCGTTGGCGTTGATTTTTGAAGGCTATACCACCTTAATCCGCGGCGTGCCCGATCTGGTGCTGATGCTGCTGATTTTCTACGGGCTACAGATTGCGCTCAACGGCGTAACCGATGCGCTTGGCCTGGCGCAGTTTGATATCGACCCCATGGTGGCGGGGATCATCACGCTGGGCTTTATTTACGGGGCCTACTTCACCGAAACCTTTCGCGGCGCCTTCCTGGCGGTGCCAAAGGGACATATTGAAGCGGCGACGGCCTTCGGCTTTAGCGGTGGGCAAACCTTTCGTCGTATTCTGTTTCCGGCAATGATGCGCTATGCGCTGCCCGGAATCGGCAACAACTGGCAGGTTATCCTCAAAGCGACCGCGCTGGTCTCACTGCTGGGACTGGAAGATGTGGTCAAGGCAACCCAGCTGGCGGGTAAAAGCACCTGGGAGCCGTTCTACTTTGCCATCGTCTGTGGCCTGATTTATCTGGTATTTACAACGGCTTCCAATGGTGTGCTGCTGATGCTCGAACGCCGTTATTCTGTGGGCGTGAAGAGGGCCGACCTGTGATTGATATTATTCAGGAGTACTGGAAATCCCTGCTGTGGACCGACGGCTATCGCTTTACCGGCGTGGCGATTACGCTCTGGCTGCTGATCTCTTCCGTGGTGATGGGCGGCATCCTGGCGGTTTTCCTCGCCATTGGCCGAGTGTCGAGCAATAAATTTATCCAGTTCCCCATCTGGCTGTTCACCTATATCTTTCGCGGCACGCCGCTGTACGTCCAGCTGCTGGTGTTCTATTCCGGAATGTACACGCTGGAGGTCGTCAAAGGCACAGAACTGCTGAACGCCTTCTTTCGCAGCGGCCTGAACTGTACGGTGCTGGCGCTGACGCTGAATACCTGCGCCTACACCACGGAGATTTTCGCTGGGGCGATTCGTTCAGTGCCGGCAGGCGAGATAGAAGCCGCCCGGGCGTACGGTTTTTCGTCGGTCAAAATGTATCGCTGCATTATTTTGCCTTCCGCGCTGCGTATTGCGCTGCCTGCATACAGCAACGAAGTGATTCTGATGCTGCATTCCACCGCACTGGCTTTTACCGCCACGGTGCCGGATCTGCTGAAAATTGCCCGCGATATTAACTCGGCAACCTACCAGCCGTTTACCGCCTTCGGTATTGCCGCAGTACTGTATTTAATTATCTCGTATGTGTTGATTAGCCTGTTCCGCAGGGCGGAAAAGCGCTGGCTCCAGCATATCAAACCTTCTTCGACGCACTGAGAACGCCATGTCCGACAATAAATTAAATGTAATCGATCTGCATAAACGTTACGGAGAGCATGAAGTACTGAAGGGCGTCTCACTGCGGGCGAAAGCCGGAGACGTGATCAGTATTATTGGCTCATCCGGTTCCGGGAAAAGTACCTTTTTGCGCTGTATTAACTTTCTTGAGAAGCCCAGCGAAGGGACGATCGTTGTTAACGGGCAAAACATTGGCCTGGTTCGCGATAAAGACGGTCAGTTAAAGGTTTCTGATAAAAATCAGCTACGTTTGCTACGTACTCGCCTGACGATGGTATTCCAGCATTTTAACCTGTGGAGCCATATGACGGTGCTGGAAAACGTGATGGAGGCGCCGATTCAGGTACTGGGCCTGAGTAAACAGGAAGCGCGCGATCGGGCGGTAAAATACCTGGCGAAAGTCGGTATTGATGAACGCCAGCAGATTAAATATCCGGTTCATCTCTCCGGCGGCCAGCAGCAGCGCGTTTCCATTGCCCGCGCGCTGGCGATGGAGCCCGACGTACTGCTGTTTGATGAACCGACGTCGGCGCTTGACCCTGAACTGGTGGGCGAAGTGCTGCGGATCATGCAGCAGCTGGCGGAAGAGGGGAAAACCATGGTCGTGGTCACCCATGAAATGGGCTTTGCACGCCACGTCTCCTCGCACGTGATCTTCCTGCATCAGGGCAAAATTGAAGAAGAAGGGCATCCTGACGAGGTTTTCGGCAATCCGAAAAGCCAGCGTCTGCAGCAGTTCCTGAAGGGCTCTTTGAAGTAAACACTGTCCAGCCCCCGGCGGAACACTCTCCGTCGGGGTGGCTAACGCTCCAGCCGATACACCCAGTCGTCATAGTCAATGCCGTTCAGATGGTACGCTTTTTCGAGCACCTGAATGCGGATAAAGCCGTGTTTTTCCAGCAGACGGGAAGAGCCAGCGTTACTGCCCAGCACCCAGGCATTTATTGCGTGAACGCCGAGCTGCTGAAATCCGTAGTCGCAAATCGCTTTTAGCGCTTCACTGGCGTAACCCTTCCCCTGAGCCTCAGGCAGGAGAGCGTATCCGACATCCGCTTCGTGCGGATTTTTACCGCTGATGCGCAGGCCAATATCGCCAACCGCTGCGCCGCTGGCGTCGCGCAGTACGAATACGCCCGGGTCAGCGCAGCGTGATGCAAACAGCGTCCGCAGCGCCGGCTCCTCAAGAATCTCGCCCATATAGCGCATCACTTCCGGGTCTCGTCGTAAGCGCAGGAAAAAAGGCCAGTCGGATGAGTGAAACGGAGAGAGGCGCAGGCGCGGAGTGGTGAGTATTCTCATAAAGCGGTCCATAGCGGTGGATTATTCCGCCACCTTAACATCATAAAGCGCCGGAAGGGCAATGCGTCTAAGCAACCGTCGGACAAGCCAGGGGCTGATTTTCGAAGCCGCGAAGATAGCGCAGCACGGTGGTGCTCTCCGACGTCGCCCTCAGTTGTAGCGCCAGGTTGAGGTTATCCAGAACTGTCGCGTGGGCGACCAGCGGTGAATCTTCGGCAAGCCGTCCTTCCATCACCAGCCAGCCCACGACGGTTTTCCAGCGCCACAGCGGGGAATTGCCTTTAACCCGCTGTACCGGCCCGGGAAACTGACCTGAGCCTCGTGCGCCATCTTTTAATAAGGCGACGGCCTGTCGCGTCAGGCCGGTAAGTTCGGCAATATCGCTTAAACCGACCAGCGCGGAATCGACGGATTCAACCCGCGCGTTCAGAGCCGATGCGGATTCGATATCGGCAATCGCTGACAGAATAGCCTGCTCAAGAGAGTCTCTTTCGCGATCGAACTCCAGATAGACCGCCGTTCCGTAAAAACAGACCAGGGCGTCAGCGCAGCCTGCGGCATGCAGCGCATCTTCCAGACCCACGGTACGAGCAGTTACGCCGGAGAGGGTGAGCGTAAAATTATACAGCGCCATGGTTTAATCCTTCTTGTGGTTAATCTGACCCGAGGCAGGCGGCTGGCAGCGGTCGACCATTCTGATAATTTGCCTGGCGTGGTTAATGGGTACCGCAGGCGTTGACCAGATGCTCATCATATGTTCCCAGTGCCGGGCTGTCCCACACATCAACCTGCCAAAACAGTGAGCGCTTTTGCCGCCAGTGATAAAAATCCAGTCTCGTGCCAGCGCGTAGTCAATAGCTGCTCTGATATGTTTATCCGGATGTTCCTTCATCAATTCGTCCTGGTAATGCTGAATAAGTTGTTGACGAATGTCAACGGTGTGATGGTGTTAAATTACACACAGGGGTTATGGCAGAGTGATAGGCATATCACTGGAATGAGATTCACAGTTAAGGCGACACAGGACTGGTGATTTTTGCGCGCTGCGAGGCGGGTTCCATAAATTAATTAATCAGGGAGAGCGATACTCTCCCTGATGGACCTGGGCTACCGCAGCACATCGGCGAGGGCTTCTTCCAGATCGTACCAACGAAAGCCAAATCCGGCGGCTTCCAGGCGTTTAGGCAGCGCGCGCTGGCCGCCGAGTACCAGAACGGAAGATTCTCCCATCAGCAGGCGAATAGCCGCCGCCGGGACGCGGAAAATGGCAGGGCGATTTAGCGCATGCCCCAGCGCGTGGGCGAACTGCTCGTTGCGCACAGGGTAAGGGGAAACCATATTAAACGGCCCCCGCAGGTCGTTATCCAGCAGCCAGAGAATACCGTTGACCATGTCGTCGATGTGGATCCACGCCAGATATTGCCTTCCGCTACCGATAGGGCCGCCGAGGCCAAGCTTAAAGGCCGGCGTCATTTTGGCCAGAATGCCGCCTCGCGGCGCCAGCACCACGCCGGTACGCAGCAGGCAGACGCGGGTGCGATCGCTCTGCGCTTCGCAGGCGATTTGCTCCCAGCGGGCGCAAAGCTTGTGGGTAAACTCGTTGTGCGGTGGCTCCTCTTCGGTTACCACGACTTCACCGAGGTCGCCATAATAACCGGCGGCGGAGCCGCTAATCAGCACCGAGGGCGGCGTATCGCTGGCGTTGAACAGCGTGACCAGCTTTTGCGTGGTATCCCAGCGGCTGTGGCAGAGACGCTGTTTCTGCTCCGCCGTCCAGCGCTTATCGGCGATCGGCTCACCGGCCAGATTAATGACGGCATCAATGCCGTTGAGGTTCGCCTGATGCTCGAAATCGCGCCACAGGGTGACGCGCGAATCGAGGCGGCTTTTGGCCTTTTCAGGGTTGCGCGTTGAAACCGTTACGTGATGTCCAAGCTCCAGTAGCCGGGGGATCAGATGGCGGCCAATCAGGCCGGTACCGCCAGTAAGCAGAACGTTCATAGCGCCTCCCTAAGATGCGTCTAGCGCCGCCAGCTCATCGTCATGGATACCGAATCGGCGTAGCGCAGCGCATGCAGTTTATCGATCTCTACTTCAGCATATGTGACCCAGTGATGTTCGCGTGCGATGTCGAGCACATCCTGAGTTAATTTTTCCAGCAGAGAGAAGCGGTTATTCTCAATATGGCTAATAATGCGCTTGGTGATGGTGCGGTAGTTCAGCGCATCGTTAATATCTTCGCTGTTGCGCGATTTTTCCGCCGGGTAGTGGATCGCGACGTTAACCACCACGTCCTGGCGGTTGGCGATCTCTTCCTCTTTAATTCCGATAAAAGTACGCAGGCGCAGGTTCTTAATTCGAATAATGGCGTCTGGTTGAGACATGGCAGGCTTCCTCCGTGTAGTAATTTCCGCAATCATACATCAAAGCTTCCCGGGCGAGCAGGGGGTTAATGGGCTTCTGTTTTCAGAAGCGCTTCAACGGTGGCCGGGCGCTGGCGAATGCGTTCAAACCAGTTATGCACCGCCGGGTAATTGGCAAGGTCGATACGCTGGCGCTGATGGGCATTCACCCACGGCCAGCAGGCGATATCGGCGATGCTGTAGTGATTGCCGCCAAGCCAGGGACTCTCGCCAAGGCGCCGATTGAGCACGCCATACAGGCGCTGCGTTTCCACCTGATAGCGCTCAATGGCGTAGGGCACCGCCTGCGGAGCAAAGTGGTTGAAGTGATGATTTTGTCCGAGCATCGGCCCCAACCCGCCGACCTGCCAGAATAACCACTGTAGGGTGACGTGGCGCTCGCGGAGCTCGCCGCTCAGTAATTTTCCAGTTTTTTCAGCTAGATAGAGCAGGATGGCGCCGGATTCAAACAGGCTTAATGGGCCACCACCGTCGGCGGGAGCGTGGTCAACGATCGCCGGGATCTTGTTGTTGGGTGAGATCGCGAGAAACTGCGGATGAAACTGTTCCCCCTTGCCGATATCCACCCGGATGAGGCGATACGCCAGCTGCGCTTCTTCGAGGAATAACGTGATTTTGTGGCCATTAGGAGTGGGTGCGTAGTAAAAATCGATCATGAAAATTCCTCGCCGTCACAGGTCGCAAACTTTTCGAGTATAGGTGAACTGGCATCATCCGACAGGTTTGCCTCATCCTGGATGACTTTCGCCGATCGCGTTCACCCCCTGAGAAGTATGTAAGATCCTCAGCGTGGCGGTCAGTGACATCCTCTGAAAGACAGGATATGTTGGCGTATCGCCCCATTACATTAGCCATTGAGGATGCTATGAGCCAGCCCGCGATTACCCTGTGGTCCGACGCCGATTTTTTCTCGCCATATGTGATGTCCGTATACGTTGCCCTGCAGGAAAAGAGCCTGCCTTTTACCCTGAAAACCGTTAACCTCGACAGCGGCGAACATTTGCAAAGCGGCTGGAAAGGCTACAGCGCGACGCGTCGCGTACCGCTGCTGGAGATCGGGGAATTCTTCCTGAGCGAATCCTCCGCGATTACCGAATATCTGGATGAGCGCTTTGCGCCCCCGGAATGGGAGCGGCTTTACCCGCATGACCTGCAAAAGCGCGCGCGGGCGCGTCAGGTGCAGGCCTGGCTGCGTAGCGATTTAATGACGATTCGCGAAGAGCGCTCCACGGACGTGGTCTTTGCCGCAGCAAAGAAACCTCCGCTCAGCGAAGCCGGGAAAAAAAGCGCCGACAAGCTGTTTGCAACGGCTGGCGTTCTGCTGTCCCATGGCGGGCAGAATCTATTTGGCGAATGGTCCATTGCCGATACCGACCTGGCGCTGATGCTCAATCGCCTGGTCCTGAACGGCGATGAGGTTCCCGCCGCGCTGGTGGATTACGCCACCTTCCAGTGGCAGCGGGCGTCGGTTCAGCGCTACGTCGCACTCTCAGCCAAACGCGCGGGCTGATAAGCGCCAGCGGTTCCGTTATCATAGCGGCATCGTAATGCGTGGAGATGAAATGTATGAAGCTGATGTTTGCCTCGGATATCCACGGCTCTCTGCCTGCCGCTGAACGCGTGCTTGCGCTGTTCGCGCGCAGTGGGGCGCAGTGGCTGGTTATCCTCGGCGATGTGCTCAATCACGGGCCGCGTAACGCCCTTCCCGAAGGCTATGCGCCGGCCCAGGTCGCGGAGGCGCTAAATAGCGTGGCGGAGCGGGTGATTGCCGTACGCGGCAACTGCGACAGCGAAGTCGATCAAATGCTGCTGCGGTTCCCCATTACCGCCCCCTGGCAGCAGGTTTTGAGCGCGCGAACCCGTCTGTTTCTGACCCACGGGCATCTGTATAGCCCCGAAAATTTGCCTCCTCTCGCCGCTGGCGATGTGCTGGCTTATGGCCATACTCATATTCCGGTTGCCGAGAAACGCGGCGAGATTTTTCTCTTCAATCCCGGCTCGGTCAGCATCCCTAAAGGGGGATTTACCGCCAGCTACGGTCTTCTGAACGAGGGGCAATTGCAGGTTTTAGCACTCGATGATAATCAGGTTATTGCAGAGGTCGCAATTTACCCGTAATTTACCCCTCAACCGTATAGACGCGCCGCAAGAGCGCTTTAAAAAGTAAGGTTTCCTGATGGCGGAACAGAATCATTTGGCAAGCACAGAATGGGTCGATATTGTTAATGAAAACAATGAGGTGATAGCACAGTCCAGCCGCGAACAAATGCGTGCGGAGTGCCTGCGTCATCGAGCGACCTACATTGTTGTTCATGATGGGATGGGCAAAATCCTGGTGCAGCGTCGTACCGAAACAAAAGATTTCCAGCCGGGCATGCTGGACGCCACCGCCGGCGGCGTGGTGCAGGCTGACGAGCAAATGCTGGAATCCGCGCGCCGTGAGGCGGAAGAAGAGCTCGGTATTGCCGGCGTGCCTTTTGCTGACCACGGGCAGTTCTACTACGAAGATAAACACTGCCGCGTCTGGGGCGGCCTGTTTAGCTGCGTATCGCACGGGCCGTTCGCGCTGCAGGAAGAAGAAGTGAGCGAAGTGTGCTGGCTGACGCCGGAAGAGATCACCGCCCGCTGCGATGAGTTCACTCCGGACTCATTAAAAGCGCTGGCGCTGTGGATGACCCGCAATGCGAATAATGAGTCAGCAAAAAGCGAAAAGCAGGAAGAGGCTGAGTAGTTTTCTAACAGCTGTCCCTCATGCATAAACTGGACGCGATGGGCTTTCTGTCGCTCCAGTTTCCCTCCGTAAGACGTTCCAGAAGGGCGCGCCCGGCTTCTATACCAATCTTATGGTGCGGTACCGCCATGGTCGTTAACGGCGGCTGGCAGACCCGGCTCACGTCGCTGTCGCCAAAACCGACGATGGCTAAATCATCCGGTACCTTTATGCGCCGACGCTGACATTCATACAGCGCTCCGCATGCCAGCTCATCGGAAACGCAAACCAGCGCATCCAGCTCCGGCCATGCCAGCAAAAACTCCGGCAGCTGTGAAGCGCCGGTGGAAAAGTTGGCGGGCAGCGCGGCGTTAATTACCCGGTTAGGCGACATATGATGGCGCAGCATGGCTTTATACCACCCCTGCAAATGCTGCTGAAAAATCCACTGTTCCTGATTGGCGCACAGCAGACCGATATTCTGATAGCCGCGGTGGATGAGCATCTCCGTCAGCTCGAACATCGCCGCCACGTTATCAATGCCGATATTCATGTCGATCGGATCGGCGCGCATTGCGCCCATCTCCACCACCGGAATCGAGGCGTTCTTCAGCCAGTGGCGTACGGTATCGCTGTGTTCAACGCTAAGCAGAATGGCGGCGGCGATGTTAGAGGCCAGCAGCGTTTCCAGCAGCTTTTCTTCCTGCTCCAGACGGTGCTGCGATTCTGCCAGCATGATTTGATACCCTGCCGGCTGTAATATCTGCTGAAGCCCGGCAAACATCGCCGAACAGCCCGCCTCGGCAAGATTTGGTACCACCATCGCGATGGTTCTTGAGGAGGCAGACGCCAGCGCGCTGGCGGCGAGATTAGGCATATACCCTAGCTCTTGCACCGCCGCTTCGATTTTTTCACGGAGCTTATCGGAAACCTGTTCCGGCGTGCGAAGGGCGCGGGACACGGTCATCGTTCCCACACCAGCCAGCTGAGCAACATCGGCGATCGTGACTTTACCGGTACTACGCCGTTTTCGGGTTAGAGACATACATATTCCTGCTAAACAGACGTTTTTATTATCATCCATTACTTCACGTGTCAGGGAGTATACGCCTTAAACGGGCCCTTTTGCTGCGTTTTGATGGGATGATTACTAATTGATAGCGCTATCACAAATCTGAATGTTTAGCGTTGGTAGCGCTATCTTTGTGATCGTTCTCGCAGATAACTATTGGCTGCTTGCATAAAGTTTGCCCATCTTTTGCTAAAAGAGGCGGGACAAAATGCTCAAGACTTGGCTCTCTGATACCACCATCGCGCTGCGGCAAAGCGTAGAGACCTGGCCACAGGCGCTGGACATCTGCGCCCGGCCGCTGCTGAAGGCCGACGTTATCGAACCTGCCTACGTGACGGCCATCGTGGAGCAGCACCAGCGGCTCGGGCCGTACTACGTGCTGGCCCCGGGACTGGCGATGCCGCATGCGCGGCCTGAGGAGGGCGCGAAGGGCCTGGGGCTGTCGCTGTTGAAACTGCAACAAGGGGTATCGTTTGGCGCTGAGGAGTTCGACCCGGTTGATATTATTATTATGCTTGCGGCGCCGGATAAACATAGCCATATCGAAATGATTTCTGCCCTGGCGGAATTATTTTCCAGCGATGAAGATATGAATAAATTACATCAGGCAACCAATATTGAGGAGATAAAAACGATCGTCGCGCGCTACTGATTCAATTTTATTATCCGGCTTATAACCCATTACGCGCCTGCGTGATGTGGACGTACTCTACCCAAAAAAGGTGATAACAATGAAAATTATGGCAATTTGCGGCTCTGGCCTGGGCAGTAGTTTTATGGTTGAGATGAATATAAAAAAGGTGCTTAAAAAACTCGATATCGAGGCCGAGGTAGAGCACTCCGATCTGTCGTCGGCAACGCCGGGCGCGGCGGATTTATTCGTGATGGCAAAAGACATTGCCGCCAGCGCCAGCGTGCCGGAAAGCCAGCTGGTGGTGATTACCAACATCATCGATATTAACGAACTCGAAGCGCAGCTGCGCGCGTGGTTCGCCAGACAATAATTATTGATAGCGAGGTGGATATGTTTATCCTTGAAACGCTGAATTTTGTTGTTGATATTCTAAAAGTACCCTCGGTGCTGGTCGGTTTAATTGCGTTAATTGGTCTGGTAGCGCAAAAGAAATCTTTCTCCGATGTCGTCAAGGGAACCATTAAAACAATTCTGGGTTTTATTGTTCTTGGCGGCGGCGCGACGGTATTAGTCGGTTCGCTGAATCCGCTGGGGGGCATGTTTGAACATGCTTTTAATATTCAGGGCATTATTCCTAATAACGAGGCGATTGTTTCTATTGCCCTGGAAAAATACGGTGCTTCAACCGCGCTGATTATGGCGTTCGGGATGGTAGCGAATATTGTGGTCGCCCGGTTTACGCGTCTGAAGTATATCTTTCTGACCGGTCACCACACTTTCTATATGGCCTGTATGATCGGCGTGATTCTTACCGTGGCGGGTTTTGAAGGCGTCGGGCTGGTCTTTACCGGCTCCCTGATCCTCGGGCTGGTGATGGCGTTCTTCCCGGCGCTGGCCCAGCGCTATATGAAGCGTATTACCGGCACGGATGATATCGCTTTCGGCCATTTCGGCACCCTGGGCTATGTGCTGTCGGGTTGGATTGGTAGCGTCTGCGGTAAAGGATCGCGTTCAACTGAAGAGATGAACCTGCCGAAAAACCTGAGCTTCCTGCGCGACAGCTCCATCTCCATTTCGCTGACCATGATGATCATTTATCTGATTATGGCGGTGAGCGCGGGGCGCGAGTACGTGGAAAGCACCTTTAGCGGAGGCCAGAACTACCTGGTTTACGCCATCATTATGGCGATTACCTTCGCCGCCGGGGTGTTCATCATCCTGCAAGGGGTACGTCTGATCCTCGCGGAAATCGTGCCGGCCTTTACCGGATTTTCAGAAAAGCTGGTGCCCAACGCCCGTCCGGCGCTGGACTGCCCGGTCGTTTACCCCTACGCGCCCAACGCGGTGCTGATTGGCTTCCTGTTTAGTTTCCTCGGCGGTCTGGTCGGGCTGTTCCTCTGCGGGCAGTTTAAATGGGTGCTGATCCTGCCCGGCGTGGTGCCGCATTTCTTTACCGGCGCGACCGCGGGGGTCTTTGGCAACGCCACCGGCGGGCGGCGCGGGGCGATGATTGGCGCGTTTGCCAACGGCCTGCTGATCACCTTCCTGCCGGTGCTGCTGCTGCCGGTACTGGGGGCGATTGGCTTTGCCAACACCACTTTCTCGGATGCGGATTTCGGCGCCGTGGGTATCGTGCTGGGTAACCTGGCCCGCTACCTGTCGCCGTTTGCGATTACCGGCCTTGTTGTGGCGTTGTTTGTGCTGCTGGTGGCGTACAACGTTTTTGTGAAAAAGAAACCTGTGGGCGGCGGCGCGCAGGAGAACAGCGGAGCGAAATCATGAATGTGCAAGAAGTGACTAACCTGGCGCGGGACATTCGCGTCGCTACCCTGAAATCGCTGACGGACCTCGGTTTTGGCCACTACGGCGGCAGTATGTCGGTCGTGGAGACGCTGGCGGTACTGTACGGCGCGGTGATGAAAATTGATCCCGCGGACCCGGACTGGCCAGAGCGCGACTACTTTGTGTTATCAAAAGGTCATGCTGGCCCCGCGCTGTACAGTACGTTAGCGATTAAGGGGTATTTCCCGATGGAGGAGCTGAGCACGCTAAACCAGAACGGTACGCGGCTGCCAAGCCATCCGGACCGGCTGAAAACGCGTGGGGTGGACGCCACTACGGGCTCGCTGGGGCAGGGGATTTCCATCGCCGGCGGCATGGCGCTGTCGCATAAGCTGGCGGGGCGGGCGAATCGCGTGTTCTGTATCGTTGGCGACGGCGAGCTGAATGAAGGCCAGTGCTGGGAGGCCTTTCAGTTTATTGCCCATCACCGTCTGAATAATCTGACCGTGTTTGTTGACTGGAACAAGCTACAGCTTGACGGCAGGCTGGATGAAATCATTCGCGCTTTCAACCTGGAGGATAAATTCCGCGCCTTTGGTTTTGATGTTGTCACCGTCAAAGGCGATGACATCCCCGGGCTGCTGGCCGCGGTTCAACCCGTACCTCCCGTCGATGCGCGCCCGCGCGTGGTTATTCTCGATAGCGTGAAAGGCCAGGGCGTGCCGTATCTCGAGAATCTCAGTAATAACCACCATTTACGCCTGACGGCGGAGATGAAAGAGACGCTAAACGAGACGATTCGCCAACTGGAGGCTGAACATGATTAAGGTTGCACCCGCAGGGCAAAAAGATGCCGTAGAGATGCGTAAAGTCTATGCCGGATTCGTCGCGCAGCAAATTGAAGCCAGGAGCCCGATTATCGCGCTGGAAGCGGATCTGATGAGCTCCATGGCGATGGATGGCGTCGCGCGGCAGCATCCGCAGCACGTCATCAACTGCGGCATTATGGAAGCCAACGTGATCGGCACCGCCGCCGGGCTATCGTTGACCGGACGCAAGCCGTTTGTCCATACCTTTACCGCTTTCGCCAGCCGCCGCTGCTTCGACCAGCTGTTTATGTCGCTCGATTATCAGCGGAATAACGTCAAGGTGATCGCCTCTGACGCCGGGGTGACCGCCTGCCATAACGGCGGAACCCATATGTCGTTTGAAGATATGGGGATTGTGCGCGGTCTGGCCCATTCGGTGGTGCTGGAAGTGACCGATGCGGTGATGTTTGAGGATATTCTGCGGCAGCTTATCGATCTCGACGGTTTTTACTGGGTACGCACGATCCGCAAACAGGCGCCGAGCGTGTACGCGCCGGGCTCAACGTTTACCATCGGCAAAGGGAATGTGCTGCGCGAAGGCGACGACATCACCCTGATTGCCAACGGGATCATGGTGGCGGAAGCCCTTGAGGCGGCGCGTCAGCTTGAGCAGGAAGGGGTCAGCGCGGCGGTGATTGATATGTTTACCCTGAAGCCCATCGACCGCATGCTGGTGAAAAATTATGCCGAGAAAACCGGGCGTATCGTGACCTGTGAAAACCACAGTATTCATAACGGGCTGGGATCGGCGGTGGCGGAAGTGCTGGTGGAGACCTGCCCGGTTCTGATGCGTCGCGTGGGGGTGAAGGAGCGCTACGGCCAGGTGGGAACGCAGGAGTTTTTGCAGAAGGAGTATGGCCTGACAGCGCATGATATTGTCTCGGCGGCGCGAGAGCTGCTGTAAATAAAAAGGCGACCCTGAGGTCGCCTTTTTTCATGCAGCGGGCAGATTATGCTTGCTGCTGGGACGACTGAATCGCGGTCAGGGCGATGGTATAGACGATATCGTCAACCAGCGCGCCACGGGACAGGTCGTTCACCGGCTTACGCATCCCTTGCAGCATCGGCCCGATGGAGATCAGGTCGGCAGAACGCTGTACGGCTTTGTAAGTGGTGTTACCGGTGTTCAGATCCGGGAAGATGAACACGGTCGCGCGGCCGGCAACCGGGGAGTTCGGCGCTTTGGATTTCGCAACGTCAGCCATGACCGCCGCATCGTACTGCAGCGGGCCGTCGATCATCAGGTCAGGACGTTTTTCCTGCGCCAGACGCGTGGCTTCGCGTACTTTCTCTACATCGCTGCCGGCGCCAGAGGTGCCGGTGGAGTAGGAGAGCATGGCCACGCGCGGTTCGATGCCGAAGGCAATTGCGGAGTCTGCGGACTGGATGGCGATTTCAGCCAGCTGTTCAGCGGTCGGATCCGGGTTGATCGCGCAGTCGCCGTAAACGTAAACCTGTTCCGGCAGCAGCATGAAGAATACGGAGGAGACCAGAGAGCTGCCCGGCGCAGTTTTGATCAGCTGCAGCGGCGGACGGATGGTGTTGGCGGTGGTGTGAACCGCGCCGGATACCAGGCCGTCGACTTCGTCCTGCTCCAGCATCAGGGTGCCGAGAACCACGTTGTCTTCCAGCTGCTCGCGGGCAACCGCTTCGGTCATCCCCTTGCTCTTACGCAGCTCGACCAGGCGAGCAACGTAGCTTTCGCGAACCACTTCCGGGTCAACGATTTCAATACCGGCGCCCAGCTCTACGCCCTGAGAGGCGGCCACGCGGGTGATTTCATCCGGGTTACCCAGCAGTACGCAGGTGGCGATACCGCGCTCGGCGCAGATAGCCGCGGCTTTAACGGTACGCGGCTCGTTGCCTTCCGGCAGCACGACGCGCTTGCCTGCTTTACGCGCCAGCTCGGTAAGCTGATAGCGGAAGGCTGGCGGAGAGAGGCGACGGCTGCGCTCGGAAGTTGCGGTCAGCGATTCAATCCAGTCGGCGTTGATATAGTTAGCCACGTATTCCTGAACTTTCTCGATGCGCTCGTGATCGTCAACCGGAACTTCCAGGTTGAAGCTCTGCAGGCTCAGAGAGGTCTGCCAGGTGTTGGTGTTAACCATGAATACCGGCAGGCCGGTTGCAAACGCGCGTTCGCACAGTTTGCTGATGCGGGCGTCCATTTCGTAGCCGCCGGTCAGCAGGATAGCGCCGATTTCCACGCCGTTCATCGCGGCCAGGCAGGCGGCGACCAGAACGTCAGGACGGTCTGCGGAAGTGACCAGCAGGGAGCCTGCGCGGAAGTGTTCCAGCATGTGCGGAATGCTACGCGCACAGAAGGTGACGGACTTCACGCGACGGGTATTGATGTCGCCTTCATTGATGATGGTGGCGTTCAGGTGATGCGCCATATCAATCGCGCGGGTGGCGATCAGATCGAAGCTCCACGGCACCGCGCCCAGAACCGGTAATGGGCTACCGCTCTGCAGCTGAGCCGGATCGATCTTCACGACTTTTGCTTTGGAAGAGTCGTCGAAGATTTCCGACAGGTCAGGGCGAGTACGGCCCTGTTCGTCAACCGGCGCATTCAGCTTGTTGACGATCACGCCGGTGACGCTGGTGTTTTTCGCGCCGCCGAAGCTGCTGCGAGTCAGCTCAATGCGCTCTTTCAGCTGTTCAGGAGTATCGGTACCCTGGGACATCACAAAAACGATTTCAGCGTTCAGCGTTTTCGCGATTTCGTAGTTCAGAGACTGGGCAAACTGATGTTTGCGGGTCGGGACCAGACCTTCAACCAGCACCACTTCCGCATCCTGAGCGTTGGCGTGGTAGTTGGCGATGATCTCTTCCATCAGCACGTCTTTCTGGTTGCTGGAGAGCAGCGACTCAACGTGGCTCATCTTCAGCGGTTCTGCGGCCGGAAGGTCGGAGTTCGCGCGAATAATAGTGGTAGTCTGGTCTGGCGCATCGCCACCGGCACGCGGTTGAGCGATAGGTTTAAAGACGCTCAGACGAACGCCTTTACGTTCCATAGCACGGATAACACCGAGGCTGACGCTGGTCAGGCCTACGCTGGTTCCGGTAGGGATCAGCATGATTGTACGGGACACGATATATCCTCTTTCGTTACCGCCAGTATCAGGCGGGATACAAAACTGCACCACCAGCTTCCCGTCATACTTCAAGTTGCATGTGCGTTGGCTTTACTCGCTCACCCCAGTTACGTACTACTCGTACGCTCCTGGGGATTCTCTGCGTCGCCGCCTTCCTGCAACTCGAATTATTTAGGGTTATGGCTGGCGGTGTGGAATCAGGCGGTCAGACGGTTGGCGTCTTGCGCGATGACCAGCTCTTCGTTGGTCGGAATGACGATAGCCGGGCGAGTGCCTTCTTTGTTGATGAAGCCAGACTTGCCGAAACGGGCAGCCAGGTTGCGCTCGTGATCAACTTCAAAGCCCAGTACGCCCAGTTTGCCTAGAGACAGTTCGCGAACCATCGCGGCGTTCTCACCGATACCACCGGTGAATACGACGGCGTCCAGACGACCGTCCATCAGCGCGGTGTAGGAGCCGATATATTTCGCCAGGCGGTGGCAGTAAACGTCCATGGCACGTTTAGCGTCAGCTTTTTCCTGGTAGTTGTCTTCAACGTAGCGGCAGTCGCTGGTCACTTCGGTCAGACCGAGCAGACCGGACTCTTTGGTCAGCATTTTGTTGATGGCGTCTACGCTCATGCCCAGCGCATCGTGCAGATGGAAAATGATTGCCGGGTCGATATCGCCAGAACGCGTACCCATAACCAGACCTTCCAGCGGAGTCAGACCCATGGAAGTGTCAACGCACTTACCGTTGCGGATAGCGGAAACGGAACCACCGTTGCCCAGATGGCAGGTGATGATGTTCAGTTCTTCAACCGGTTTGTTCAGAACTTTCGCGGCTTCCTGAGTCACATAGTAGTGGCTGGTGCCGTGCGCGCCGTAGCGACGTACGCCGTGTTCTTTATACAGGCTGTACGGCAGGGCATAGAGGTAAGATTCTTCCGGCATGGTCTGATGGAACGCGGTGTCGAACACGGCAACGTTCTTGTCTTTCAGATTAGGGAAAGATTTCAGCGCCTCAGCGATACCGATCAGGTGCGCCGGGTTGTGCAGCGGAGCGAAAGAGGCGGAGTCTTTGATTCCCTGAATCACGGAGTCATCGATAACGACGGAGCTGGTGTATTTTTCACCACCGTGAACGATGCGGTGGCCGATTGCGGTCAGCTGAGCAGACAGTTCTGGTTTTTGTGCCAGAATAGTGTTAACGATAAAGTTCAGCGCTTCACTGTGAGCAGCGCCAGCGCCTAATTCGGCTTCTTGCTTGCTGCCGTCCATTTTCCATTTGATACGGGCTTCAGGAAGATGGAAACATTCTGCTAAACCGGACAGGTATTCGTCGCCGTTGACGGCATCAAGGATAGCGAATTTCAGAGAGGAGCTACCGCAGTTCAGAACCAGTACTAACTTACTCGACATGGAAGTACCTTTTATGATACGTGGCTAAAAAAACGTCAGTGTGTCACAAAGCGTAGCGCAGGATGACATCGACATTTATGATTAACATCATGCCTTGTACTGTTTTCGGGCACGATGAGAGAAGTACATTTGATTTTATGTCATTTTGCATAATTTTCAGCCGGTGGCAGAATATGCGATAATTTGACTAACCTGGTAAAAGGGTCTAACCGCCCCTCAGGTGCGCACAGAATACCTGATTGAGGCCGCCATTGCCAAAATCTTTTGAACGTTGTCATGCACAGTTGGTGTTTTGCACAAATTTTTTAAGTTTTATATGTAAAGTTGAGGTAAGCCATGTCTGGTCCCGAGAATCGCCCTGTGAGTTTTTTTGGCTTGTTTCGCCACGGGCAGCACTATGCAAAGACCTGGCCTCTGGATAAGCGCCTTGCCCCGGTGTTTATTGAAAACCGTATTATTCGCGCCACGCGCTATGCGATTCGCATCATGCCGCCGGTGGCGATTTTCACGCTGTGCTGGCAAATCGCCCTCGGCGGCCAGCTGGGCCCTGCCGTGGCTACCGCGCTGTTCGCGCTGAGTCTGCCGATGCAAGGCTTATGGTGGCTGGGTAAGCGTTCGGTAACGCCGCTGCCGCCGTCGATACTGAACTGGTTTTATGAAGTACGGGGTAAACTGCAGGAGGCGGGACAAGCGCTGACGCCGGTTGACGGCAAGCCGGATTATCAGGCTTTAGCTGACACGCTTAAGCGCGCCTTCAAACAACTGGATAAAACTTTCCTTGATGATTTGTAATTACATCGGGAAAATGCATATAAAAGAAGGCGCATGAATTATGCGCCTTCTTTTTTCACGTCGTAAAAGTGCCACAGGAGTCAAAAATGGAAATGACCAATGCGCAGCGTCTGATTCTGTCGAATCAATACAAAATGATGACGATGCTCGATCCGGACAACGCTGAACGCTACCGCCGCCTGCAGACCATCATTGAGCGTGGATACGGGCTGCAGATGCGCGAGCTGGACCGCGAGTTTGGCCAGCTTACCGAGGAAACGTGTCGTACCATCATTGATATCATGGAGATGTATCATGCGCTGCATGTCTCCTGGACGAACCTGAAGGATGCCAGCGGAATTGACGAGCGTCGGGTCACCTTCCTCGGCTTCGACGTGGCGACCGAAGCCCGCTATCTCGGCTATGTTCGCTTTATGGTTAACGTTGAAGGGCGCTACAGCCACTTTGACGCCGGCACTCACGGTTTTAACTCCCAGACCCCGATGTGGGAAAAATACCAGCGCATGCTGAGCACCTGGCACTCCTGCCCGCGTCAGTACCATTTAAGCAGTAACGAAATTAACCAAATTATCAACGCCTGATGGAGGTTCCCGTGCAGTGTAAAGGTTTCCTGTTTGATCTTGACGGGACATTGGTCGATTCGCTGCCGGTTGTGGAGCGTTCGTGGTGCAAATGGGCGGATCGGTTCAGTATCCCTCATGATGAAGTGCTGAACTTCATTCATGGCAAACAGGCGATAACCTCGTTGCGTCATTTTCTCCCCGGCCGCAGCGAAGAGGAGATTCAGGCAGAGTTCACCCTGCTGGAAACGGTAGAAGCAACGGATACGGATGGCGTAACGGCGCTGCCGGGCGCGGTGGCGTTGCTCAGGACGCTCGATCGCGCGGGGATTCCGTGGGCGATCGTGACGTCGGGTTCGATACCCGTCGCCCACGCTCGTCATCGTGCCGCGGGACTGCCTGAGGCGAAGGTTTTTGTTACCGCCGAGCGCGTAAAGCACGGGAAACCCGCACCGGACGCCTACCTGCTGGGAGCCGAACTGTTGGGACTGGCGCCGGGGGATTGCGCCGTCGTGGAGGATGCGCCTGCCGGTCTGCTCGCCGGGCTGAATGCCGGCTGTCGCACCATCGCGGTCAATGTGCCCGCCGATGCGCCGCGTCTTGATGAAGCGGATTTAGTATTAACGACGCTGGAGAGCCTGCAGGTTGAACGCCTGCCTGACGGCAACGTGAATATTATCCTTAAAGATTAATCTCATGATTTAGCCCCGCGCCGGCGGGGCTTTTTTATGCCAGACTTCCAACTCCATCTTCTGACAAGGATAAGTTGTGAACGGTGAATTGATTTGGGTGTTATCCCTTCTTGCCGTAGCCGTCGTGCTCTTTGCCACCGGAAAAGTGCGCATGGACGCTATCGCATTGCTGGTGATTGTCGCTTTCGTTCTCAGCGACACTTTAACGCTCAGCGAGGCCTTCTCCGGCTTTAGCGATCCTAACGTTATTCTTATTGCCGCGCTTTTTATTATTGGCGATGGGCTGGTGCGCACCGGGGTCGCCACCAAAATGGGCTCCTGGCTGGTGAAGGTTGCCGGCAACAGCGAAACCAAAATGCTGGTCTATTTGATGTTAACCGTTGCCGGATTAGGGGCGTTTATGAGCTCGACCGGCGTGGTGGCCATTTTTATCCCCGTGGTGCTCAGCGTGTCGATGCGCATGAACACCTCCCCTTCGCGGTTGATGATGCCGCTCAGTTTTGCCGGACTTATCAGCGGGATGATGACCCTGGTGGCCACACCGCCTAACCTGGTCGTTAACAGCGAACTTTTACGCGAAGGGCTGCAAGGATTCAGCTTTTTTAGCGTTACGCCGATAGGTCTGGTGGTGCTGGTTCTGGGCGTTTTCTATATGCTGGTGATGCGTTTTATGCTCAAAGGAGAAGAGGGCGAGCAAGCGCGAGATGGCCGAAAAAGAAGCACCTTCCGCGATCTCATTAAAGATTATCATCTCACGGGGCGCGCGCGCCGCCTGGCCATACGCCCCGGCTCGCCGATGATTGGCCAGCGCCTGGACGACCTGAAGCTACGCGAGCGCTACGGGGCGAACGTTATCGGCGTTGAGCGCTGGCGGCGCTTTCGGCGGGTTATCGTTAACGTTAACGGCGTATCGGAATTCCGCGCCCGCGACGTCTTGCTGATCGATATGTCGGCCTCGGACGTGGATTTGCGCCAGTTCTGCGGCGAGCAGATGCTCGAACCGATGGTGCTGCGCGGCGAATATTTTTCCGATCAGGCGCTGGACGTGGGGATGGCGGAAGTCTCTCTGATCCCGGATTCAGAACTGATTGGCAAGTCGGTGCGCGAAATCGCCTTTCGTACCCGTTTCGATTTGAACATCGTGGGGCTGAAACGCGATGGCAAAGCCCTTGACGGCGCGGTGACCGATGAAGCCTTGCAGCTTGGCGATATCATGCTGGTGGTGGGCAACTGGCGGCAGATAGCGCTGCTGGCTAAGCGGGGCCGTGACTTTGTGGTGCTGAATATGCCCATCGAGGTCAACGACGCCTCGCCGGCGCATAGCCAGGCGCCGCACGCGATTTTCTGTCTGGTGCTGATGGTCGCGCTGATGCTGACTGACGAAATTCCTAACCCTATAGCGGCCATCATTGCCTGCCTGCTGATGGGTAAATTCCGCTGTATTAACGCCGAGAGCGCCTATAAAGCTATCCACTGGCCGAGCATTATCTTGATTGTCGGAATGATGCCTTTTGCTCTGGCGCTGCAGAAAACCGGCGGCGTGGATCTGGTGGTTCAGGGACTCATGGATGTGGCGGGGAGTAAAGGACCGTACCTGATGCTTGGCTGCCTGTTCGTGATGTGCGCGGCTATCGGCCTGTTTATTTCCAATACCGCCACCGCGGTGCTGATGGCGCCCATTGCGCTGGCCGCGGCAAAGTCGATGGGCGTTTCGCCTTATCCCTTTGCGATGGTGGTCGCCATGGCGGCCTCGGCGGCGTTTATGACCCCGGTATCGTCGCCGGTGAACACCCTGGTGCTGGGGCCGGGGAAATATTCATTCAGCGATTTTGTCAAAATCGGCGTGCCGTTCACCCTCCTGGTGATGGTAGTGTGCGTCCTGCTGATCCCGGTGCTGTTTCCGTTCTGATTCAGCGGCGTCCTTCCCCGGTCAGGCTGACGCTGGCCGGGGAAGGGTGGGTTCTATAAAGGTGAATCCTGGCTGATTTCATCGAGGGAAAGATGGAAGCTCGGGACGAACACCTGCATAAAGTAGTCCATCTCTGCGCTGCGGCGCGATTCCAGCGTTTTCTCAAGGCGGCCTTTGGCCAGCAGAAATTCATTGTTCCCCGCCGATAGCTCTTCCAGACACTTCAGGTAGGCGCAAAGCGCATCCGCCTGCTTGACAAGGGATTTTTCCTCTTCGCTGTAGTGATGTTCATCGATCAGCGGTTCAAAAATGTCGCGCAGTTCATCAGGAACCATATCGACCAGCTTCTGCTGGGCGATTTTTTCGATGGCTTTGTACTCTTGCGCGATCTGAGAATTGAAATATTTTACCGGCGTCGGCAGGTCGCCGGTCAGGACTTCCGAGGCATCGTGATACATCGCCAGCAGCGCGATGCGTTCGGCGTTAACCCGCCCGCCGAATTTACGATTTTTGATCGCCGCCAGCGCATGGGCCACCATCGCGACCTGTAAGCTGTGTTCGGAGACGTTTTCGGTGCGCACATTACGCATCAGCGGCCAGCGGTTGATCAGTTTCAGGCGGGAGAGGTGGGCAAAGAAATGACTCTGACTCATAGGAACCCTTAATCAGTTACGACGTCGGGTGCCATTGTGCGCAGGGATTGCCGCCGGATGCAAATCCCGGCGGCTGGACAGATAAAATCAGAGCTGATGATAGCCGGAAAGGAAACGCCCGAAACGGGTAATTGCCATTTCAAGATCGTCTTCGCGCGGAAGGGTCACAATACGCACGTGGTCCGGCCACGGCCAGTTAAAGGCGGTACCCTGAACCAGCAGGACTTTCTCCTGCAGCAGAAAATCGAGCACCATCTTCTGGTCATCGTGAATATTAAAACGTTTAGCGTCGATTTTCGGGAACATATACAGCGCGCCTTTCGGCTTAGTGCACGAGACGCCCGGAATGTCGTTAATCAGCTCCCAGGCGCGATTACGCTGTTCATACAAGCGTCCGCCGGGAACAATAAATTCGCTGATGCTCTGATAGCCGCCGAGAGCGGTTTGGATCGCATGCTGGGCCGGGACGTTGGCGCACAGGCGCATAGAGGCCAGCATCTCCAGGCCTTCGATATAGCCTTTTGCGTGTTTCTTCGGCCCGTTCAGTACCATCCAACCCTGGCGGAAGCCGGCAACGCGGTAGGTTTTTGACAGACCGTTAAAGGTAACGGTGAGCAGATCCGGGGCCAGCGGCGCAATTGAGTGGTGCTGCGCTTCATCGTAGAGGATCTTATCGTAGATCTCATCGGCGAAAATAATCAGGTTATGCTGGCGGGCGATCTCGACGATCTCCATCAGCAGCTCTTTTGAGTACACCGCGCCGGTTGGGTTATTCGGGTTGATAATCACGATGCCGCGGGTACGCGGGGTGATTTTCGCGCGGATATCGTCGAGGTCCGGGAACCAGTCGGAAGACTCATCGCAAAGATAGTGCACCGCTTTACCGCTGGAAAGCGCGACCGCGGCGGTCCACAGCGGATAATCCGGCGCCGGGACCAGCATTTCATCGCCGCTGTTCAGCAGCGCCTGCATGGCCTGGACGATAAGCTCCGAAACGCCGTTACCAATATAGATATCTTCGACCGTCACATCACGCATACCGCGGGCCTGGTAATGCTGCATGATGGCCTTACGGGCGGAATAGAGGCCTTTTGAATCGCTGTAGCCCTGCGAGGTAGGGAGGTTGCGGATAACGTCAACGAGGATCTCGTCAGGCGCGTCAAAGCCAAACGGCGCTGGGTTGCCGATGTTCAGCTTCAGGACTTTATTGCCTTCTTCTTCAAGGCGTTTCGCCTCTTTCAGAACCGGGCCGCGGATGTCGTAACAGACGTTATCTAACTTGCTGGATTTTTCGATGGGGGACATGAACCTTGACCTTTTAGCTGTTATCGCCACTCCCTGCCGTGGAAGTCAGCACGGAATAATGTACTCCGCCTCCCCGCTGTTTTGAAGGGTTAACAGGAGAAGATTTTGCTATTCATCGCTTTTTGGTGTAATCAATTTATCTGGTGAACTGCGCTTTTGTTTATACATTACACCTTTAATAATTTTATTGATGGTCTTATATTGTGCCTGGTGGTGTTTTGGTGAACGTTTATCTGGTTTGTTGATTTAAAGAGGACCGGCGCTTGTTTTTTACGCGTAAAACGAATCATCGTCTGGTGAACGTTTAATTCACAATACGCTGAAGGTTGTAACAACTTTGCTAGATATTTTTAATGAAAGTATTTAATAGCTAAATGAGTTTTATTTTATGCAAGGAATATTCTTAGATCTGTTAATTTAATTAAAGCGCCAACCAGCATTTAAAGTGGCCTGAGATAATACTGATTAACGCTTATAAATATTGTGGTTTTCGGTTAGAATATCGCCGTTAATACCGACATATGGCTATGCCAGGTAGCTTATTTCTTTATTAATACATTGTTATTGCAGGTTTTTGTTCTGCCTGAGCCCGATGGCAAGGTTTGTCGCTGGTGAGGATGCAGACAATGGTCATTGACGGCTATTTTTTGCGTCACATCACAAAAACAAATGCGTCGTAATTAAAAGCGCTTAGGCGTACGAGCAAAATATTACTCTGAAATTCCGCGCATTTGCTGCGGATGAGTGCTTTCTAATGCAATAACGTTCGTCCAGTTGTTCATCCGTCCGTCTCTGGCGGGTAACGCGAAGCTTAAGGATTAGCCGGAAGCCTGGAGCACAGCATCAACAAGGCAGGTAAGCATTAGCCGCCTGAATGTGAAGCAAATATGATAAATGAAAATCGTTCGATACTAAATTTAGACCTCGATCTCTTGAGAACCTTTGTTGCCGTCGCCGATCTCAGTACCTTTGCCGCTGCCGCCGTCGCGGTGCGCCGGACCCAGTCAGCGGTGAGCCAGCAGATGCAGCGGCTGGAGCAGCTGGTTGGCAAAGAACTTTTTGCTCGCCACGGGCGCAATAAGCTTCTGACCGAGCAGGGCATTCAGCTGCTGGGCTATGCGCGGAAAATTCTGCGCTTTAATGATGAAGCCTGTATGTCGCTCATGTTTGGCAGCCTGCAGGGAACGCTGACCGTGGGAGCCTCTGATGAGACGGCGGATACCATTTTACCGTGCCTGTTAAACCGGATTGGTAGTTTTTATCCCAGGCTGACGCTGGAAATCAAAGTCCTCAAACACCTTGATATCGTCGATATGCTGAAGAGCGGGGCAATCGATCTTGCGCTGACGACCCGACAAACCAAGGGTTCCGACATGCTGACGCTGCGCACGTCGCCAACGCTGTGGTACTGCGCAGCGGATTATGTCCTCCCTCAGGGCGAGTCTGTCCCGCTTGTTTTGCTGGATGCCCCGGATCCGTTTCGGGAAGAGATCGTTGAGGTACTCAACGCCGCCGGCGTTGCGTGGCATCTTTCCCATGCGGCAAGCTCAATGGCGGGGGTGAAGGCGGCGGTGAAAGCCGGGCTTGGCGTGACCGCGCAGCCGGTAGAGATGATGAGCCCCGAATTTCGCGTACCGGGCCGGAGTGACGGTTTACCCGTGCTGCCTGATACCCGCTACATGCTGAACTGCAATCCGCAGAAGGCAAGCGAGCTGACGCAGGCCATTTTTCAGTCGCTGAGCGCAGAGTACCAGCCGTGGTCCACGCAACGCGTTTATACTCCTGAAGGGGGAGATAATTCCCTTATTTCCTGAGCGGGAAAAGCTAACAAACATCACAAAAACTGGTAACAAAATGTAAGTGTAAAAACGAACCCCAGACGTGTGAAATTGCCGCTGCGGTTCGTTTTTTTCAAATTTTATTGATTAATAGAAACTTTTGTTGATTTCTTTTGAGCTAAATCAGTAGGTTAGATCCGCTCCTCCTCTCATTTCTCGACTTTTCTCTGCACTTTCAATACTTCCTGCTAATGTTAAAAAACCATCTGGTTTGTTGCTGTTTTCTTGGTTGAATTAACAAAAGCGTGTCGCAGATCAAGAAAAATACCCCTCCTTAGGGGGGAGGAATCGTGTCTGAATCCTGTCAAAATAGGCGGGCCATTTTGATTTACGGCGGAAACGGACACGATTCAACAACACTAAAGCCGAGCAGTATGCAAGGTTATTCCGCATGAAAGGGCATTTAATGTTAATGAAAAAAATCCAATGTAAATTAATGTTGTGAAAACTTTTGTTAAAGTTGACAAAAGGTTAATGAAAGGAGTAAAAAGCCACCGCAACTGGCCTTCCACATCACCCAGGGACGCTTTTTTGCACGGCTATTTTTTTATTCCTCCCCGTGAAACGCTGTGGCGTTCATCTGCCAGTAAGAGCAGAGGGTTTTAGCGCTACACTTTTTTGGTTAAGCAATGCGTATGTCAACATCCACTGAAGTCATCGCTCATCATTGGGCATTCGCTATATTTCTCATCATCGCTATCGGCCTGTGCTGCCTGATGCTCGTCGGCGGCTGGTACCTTGGCGGACGCGCGCGCGCGCGAAGCAAGAACACGCCGTTTGAATCCGGGATCGACTCCGTCGGTTCGGCTCGCTTACGTCTTTCTGCGAAGTTTTATCTGGTTGCCATGTTCTTCGTTATCTTCGACGTGGAAGCCCTGTATCTCTACGCATGGTCGACTTCTATCCGTGAAAGCGGCTGGGTCGGCTTTGTGGAAGCCGCAATTTTCATTTTAGTGCTACTGGCTGGTCTGGTTTACCTCGTTCGTATCGGCGCACTGGACTGGACGCCTGCGCGCTCCCGTCGCACGCTGGTTAACCCGGAAACAGACAGTCCCACTAACCGTCATACGCAGTAAAAGCGAGGCAATAAGATGGATTATACGCTCACCCGCATCGATCCTAACGGTGAGAACGACCGTTACCCCCTGCAAAAACAGGAGATCGTAACCGACCCCCTGGAGCAAGAAGTCAATAAAAGCGTGTATATGGGGAAACTCGAACACGCCTTGCATGACATGGTGAACTGGGGCCGTAAGAACTCAATCTGGCCTTACAACTTCGGCCTTTCTTGCTGCTACGTGGAAATGGTGACGTCATTCACCGCGGTGCATGACGTTGCGCGCTTTGGTGCAGAAGTATTACGTGCCTCCCCGCGTCAGGCTGACCTGATGGTGGTCGCCGGCACCTGCTTTACCAAAATGGCGCCGGTCATTCAGCGTCTTTATGACCAGATGCTGGAGCCGAAGTGGGTTATCTCGATGGGCGCATGCGCCAACTCCGGCGGAATGTACGATATTTACTCTGTCGTCCAGGGCGTGGATAAGTTTATTCCGGTCGATGTTTACATCCCGGGCTGCCCGCCGCGTCCGGAAGCTTATATGCAGGCGCTGATGCTGCTGCAGGAATCCATTGGTAAAGAACGCCGTCCGCTCTCGTGGGTGGTTGGCGATCAGGGCGTGTACCGCGCCAATATGCAGTCGGAACGCGAGCGTAAACGCGGCGAACGTATTGCAGTGACCAATCTGCGGACTCCGGACGAGATTTAACTTGCGCCTGCGGGCGGGATAAAAACTTCGCAAATCAATCTACTACAGCGCGAAGCCTCGCCGGCAGTCACCACGGACCTTTTGCAATGGTGAACAATATGACCGATTTAACCGCGCATGACGCCGCACCAGCCTGGCAAACCCGCGATCACCTTGATGACCCGGTGATCGGCGAACTGCGCAACCGTTTTGGGCCGGATGCCTTTACCGTTCAGCCAACCCGCACCGGCGTTCCGGTGGTTTGGGTGAAGCGTGAACAGCTGCTTGAGGTGGGTGATTTCCTGAAGAAATTGCCGAAGCCTTACGTGATGCTGTTTGACCTGCACGGCATGGACGAACGTCTGCGCACGCACCGCGACGGTTTACCCGCCGCGGATTTTTCCGTTTTCTATCATCTGATTTCAATAGACCGCAACCGCGACATCATGCTCAAGGTTGCCTTGTCTGAAAACGATCTGCATCTGCCGACCTTCACCAAACTGTTCCCTAACGCCAACTGGTATGAGCGTGAAACCTGGGAGATGTTTGGCGTGACCTTCGATGGTCACCCGAATCTGCGCCGCATCATGATGCCGCCGACCTGGGAAGGTCACCCGCTGCGTAAAGACTACCCGGCGCGCGCCACCGAATTTGACCCGTTTGAGCTGACCAAAGCCAAACAGGATCTGGAAATGGAAGCGCTGACCTTTAAACCGGAAGAGTGGGGCATGAAGCGCGGGACCGAAAACGAGGACTTCATGTTCCTTAACCTCGGCCCGAACCACCCCTCCGCTCACGGTGCGTTCCGTATTATTCTGCAGCTTGATGGCGAAGAGATCGTCGACTGCGTGCCAGATATCGGCTACCACCACCGCGGCGCCGAGAAAATGGGCGAGCGCCAGTCCTGGCACAGCTACATTCCGTATACCGACCGTATTGAATATCTCGGCGGCTGCGTTAACGAAATGCCTTACGTGCTGGCGGTTGAGAAACTGGCGGGGATAACCGTGCCGGATCGCGTCAACGTGATCCGCGTGATGCTCTCCGAGCTGTTCCGTATCAACAGCCATCTGCTGTACATCTCCACCTTTATTCAGGACGTCGGGGCGATGACGCCGGTGTTCTTTGCCTTTACCGACCGTCAAAAGATCTACGATCTGGTGGAAGCGATTACCGGTTTCCGTATGCACCCGGCCTGGTTCCGTATCGGCGGCGTCGCGCACGACCTGCCCCGCGGCTGGGATCGCCTGCTGCGCGAATTCCTCGAGTGGATGCCGAAGCGTCTGGATTCCTATGAGAAAGCCGCGCTGCGCAACACCATCCTCATCGGTCGTTCGAAAGGGGTTGCCGCCTACAACGCGAAAGAGGCGCTGGAGTGGGGCACCACCGGCGCGGGCCTGCGCGCGACCGGCATCGGCTTCGACGTACGTAAATGGCGTCCCTATTCTGGCTATGAAAACTTCGACTTTGAGATCCCGACCGGCGGTGGCGTCTCCGACTGCTACACCCGCGTGATGCTGAAAGTGGAAGAGCTGCGCCAGAGCCTGCGCATTCTTCAGCAGTGCCTCGATAACATGCCGGAAGGCCCGTTCAAGGCGGATCATCCGCTGACGACGCCGCCGCCAAAAGAGCGCACGCTGCAGCATATCGAAACCCTGATTACGCACTTCCTGCAGGTTTCCTGGGGCCCGGTCATGCCGGCGCAAGAATCCTTCCAGATGATTGAAGCGACCAAGGGTATTAACAGTTACTACCTGACCAGCGACGGCAGCACCATGAGCTACCGTACCCGCGTGCGCACGCCAAGCTTCGCGCACCTGCAGCAGATCCCGGCCGCTATTCGCGGCAGTCTGGTCTCCGACCTGATTGTCTATCTGGGTAGTATCGATTTTGTTATGTCAGACGTGGACCGCTAATTATGCACGAGAATCAACAACCACAAACCGAGGCTTTTGAGCTGAGTGCGGCAGAGCGTGAGGCGATTGAGCACGAGAAGCACCACTACGAAGACCCGCGTGCGGCGTCCATTGAAGCGCTGAAGATCGTTCAGAAGCAGCGCGGCTGGGTGCCGGACGGCGCAATCTACGCTATCGCCGATGTGCTGGGGATCCCGGCCAGCGACGTAGAAGGCGTTGCGACCTTCTACAGCCAGATTTTCCGCCAGCCGGTGGGTCGTCACGTGATTCGCTACTGCGATAGCGTGGTGTGCCACATCACCGGGTTCCAGGGCATTCAGTCGGCGATTGAGAAGAAGCTGGATATCAAACCGGGTCAAACCACCTTTGATGGCCGCTTCACTCTGCTGCCGACCTGCTGCCTGGGCAACTGCGACAAGGGGCCGACCATGATGATTGATGAGGACACTCACAGTTATCTGACGCCGGAAGCGATTCCTGACCTCCTGGAGCGGTATAAATGAAAACCATTATTCGTACTGCCGAAACCCATCCGTTAACCTGGCGTCTGCGCGACGACAAACAGCCGGTATGGCTGGATGAATACCAGAGTAAAAACGGCTACGCCGGGGCGCGTAAAGCGCTCTCCGGCATGGCGCCGGATGAAATCGTCACTGCGGTAAAAGACGCCGGCCTGAAGGGGCGCGGCGGCGCGGGCTTTTCCACCGGTCTGAAGTGGAGCCTGATGCCGAAAGACGAGTCCATGAACATCCGTTACCTGCTGTGTAACGCCGATGAAATGGAGCCAGGCACCTATAAAGACCGCCTGCTGATGGAACAGCTGCCGCACCTGCTGGTGGAAGGCATGCTGATCTCCGCGTTCGCGCTGAAAGCCTGGCGCGGCTATATCTTCCTGCGCGGCGAATATATCGAAGCGGCGCAGCATCTGCGCCGGGCCATTGCCGAAGCGACCGAAGCGGGCCTGTTGGGTAAAAATATCCTTGGCACCGGTTTTGACTTCGAACTGTTTGTGCACACCGGGGCAGGGCGCTATATCTGCGGCGAAGAAACCGCGCTTATTAACTCCCTCGAAGGCCGCCGCGCCAACCCACGTTCGAAGCCGCCGTTCCCGGCCAGCTCCGGCGTCTGGGGCAAACCGACCTGCGTAAACAACGTTGAAACCCTGTGCAACGTTCCGGCGATTCTGGCCAACGGCGTCGAGTGGTATCAGAACATTTCAACCAGTAAAGACGCCGGCACCAAGCTGATGGGTTTCTCCGGCCGCGTGAAGAATCCGGGCGTCTGGGAGCTGCCGTTCGGCACCACCGCGCGCGAGATCCTCGAAGAGTACGCGGGCGGCATGCGCGATGGCCTGAAGTTCAAAGCCTGGCAGCCGGGCGGCGCGGGCACCGACTTCCTGACCGAAGCGCATCTCGACCTGCCGATGGAGTTCGAAAGCATTGGTAAAGCGGGCAGCCGTCTGGGCACCGCGCTGGCGATGGCGGTTGACCATGAGATTGGCATGGTGCCGCTGGTACGCAACCTGGAAGAGTTCTTTGCCCGTGAGTCCTGCGGCTGGTGTACGCCTTGCCGTGACGGTCTGCCGTGGAGCGTGAAAATTCTGCGCGCTCTCGAGCGCGGCGAAGGCCAGCCGGGGGATATCGAGACGCTTGAGCAACTGTGTCGATTCCTCGGTCCGGGTAAAACCTTCTGCGCGCACGCGCCGGGTGCGGTTGAGCCGCTACAGAGCGCAATTAAATATTTCCGCGAAGAATTCGAAGCTGGCATTAAACAGCAGTTCAGCAATACCCATGCAATCAACGGGATTCAGCCGAACCTGCTTAAGACGCGCTGGTAATCTAAAGGTTTTTTTATTTTGGAAGCACGCTAATGGCTACGATTCATGTAGACGGCAAAGAGTACGAGGTCAACGGAGCGGACAACCTGTTAGAAGCTTGTCTCTCTCTGGGCCTTGATATTCCTTACTTTTGCTGGCATCCGGCGCTGGGAAGCGTTGGTGCTTGCCGCCAGTGTGCGGTGAAGCAATATCAGAACGCGGAAGACACGCGTGGCCGCCTGGTGATGTCCTGTATGACACCGGCATCCGACGGCACTTTTATTTCCATCGACGACGCAGAAGCGAAGCAGTTCCGCGAAAGCGTAGTTGAGTGGCTGATGACCAACCACCCGCACGACTGTCCGGTGTGCGAAGAGGGCGGCAACTGCCACTTACAGGATATGACCGTAATGACCGGTCATAGCTTCCGTCGCTACCGCTTTACCAAGCGTACCCACCGCAACCAGGATCTGGGGCCGTTCATCTCTCACGAAATGAACCGCTGCATCGCCTGCTACCGCTGCGTTCGCTACTACAAAGACTATGCCGACGGTACCGACCTGGGCGTCTACGGCGCTCACGACAACGTCTACTTTGGCCGTCCGGAAGACGGTACGCTGGAAAGCGAGTTCTCCGGTAACCTGGTGGAAGTCTGTCCGACCGGCGTCTTTACCGATAAAACGCACTCCGAGCGCTATAACCGCAAGTGGGACATGCAGTTTGCGCCAAGCATCTGCCAGCAGTGTTCCATCGGCTGTAACATCAGCCCCGGCGAGCGCTACGGCGAACTGCGTCGTATCGAAAACCGTTATAACGGTACCGTTAACCGCTACTTCCTCTGCGACCGCGGTCGTTTCGGCTATGGCTATGTCAATCTGAAAGATCGTCCGCGTCAGCCGGTTCAGCGCCGCGGCGACGATCTGATCGCCCTCAACGCCGAACAGGCGATGCAGGGGGCGGCAGATATTCTGCGCCAGTCGAAGAAGGTGATTGGTATCGGCTCCCCGCGCGCCAGCATTGAAAGCAACTTTGCGCTGCGCGAGCTGGTCGGCGCCGAAAACTTCTATACCGGCATCGCCAAGGGCGAACAGGCGCGCCTGCAGATGATGCTGAAAGTGCTGCGCGAAGGCGGTATTCATACCCCGGCGCTGCGCGAGATTGAATCCTACGATGCGGTGCTGATCCTCGGTGAGGACATCACCCAGACCGGCGCGCGTATCGCGCTGGCGGTGCGTCAGGCGGTGAAAGGCAAAGCGCGTGAAATGGCGGCGGCGCAGAAAGTCGCCGACTGGCAGATCGCCGCGATCCTTAACATCGGCCAGCGCGCGAAGCATCCGCTGTTCGTGACCAATATCGACGACACGCGTCTTGATGATATCGCCGCATGGACCTACCGCGCGCCGGTGGAAGATCAGGCGCGTCTTGGCTTCGCCATCGCCCACGCGCTGGACGATAGCGCGCCGGCGGTCGAAGGGCTGAGCAGCGAGCTGAAAGGCAAAATCGACGTGATCGTTCAGGCGTTAGCCGGAGCGAAAAAACCGCTGATTGTTTCCGGAACCAACGCCGGCAGCATCGAGGTAATTCAGGCCGCCGCCAACGTGGCGAAAGCCCTGAAAGGCCGCGGCGCTGACGTTGGCGTGACCATGGTTGCCCGGGCAGTAAACAGCGTAGGCCTCGGGATGATCGGCGGCGGCTCGCTTGAAGAGGCGCTGAGCGAACTGGAGACCGGTAACGCCGATGCGGTTATCGTGCTGGAAAACGACCTGCACCGCCACGCTTCAGCCGCCCGCGTTGACGCGGCGCTGGCGAAAGCGCCGCTGGTCATGGTGGTTGACCATCAGCGTACGGCGATTATGGAAAAAGCGCATCTGGTGCTCTCCGCGGCAAGCTTCGCGGAAAGCGATGGTACCGTGGTCAACAACGAAGGTCGCGCCCAGCGCTTCTTCCAGGTTTACGACCCGGCCTACTACGACGCGAAAACCGTGATGCTGGAAAGCTGGCGCTGGCTGCACTCATTGCACAGCACCGTTAACAACCGCCAGGTTGACTGGACGCAGCTGGACCACGTGATTGACGCCGCCATTGCCGCGCTACCGCAGCTGGCCGGTATCAAAGACGCCGCGCCGGATGCGACCTTCCGCATTCGCGGTCAGAAGCTGGCCCGTGAACCGCACCGCTATAGCGGTCGTACGGCGATGCGCGCCAACATCAGCGTGCATGAACCCCGTCAGCCGCAGGATAAAGACACCATGTTTGCCTTCTCCATGGAAGGGAACAACCAGCCGTCCGCGCCGCGCTCGCAAGTTCCCTTTGCCTGGGCTCCGGGCTGGAACTCCCCGCAGGCGTGGAACAAGTTCCAGGATGAAGTGGGCGGTAAACTGCGCCACGGCGATCCGGGCGTGCGTCTGATTGAAGCCTCCGCCAGCGGTCTTGAGTACTTTACCGCGGTACCGGCAAGCTTCCAGGCTGAAGAAGGGAAATGGCGTATCGCGCCTTACTACCATCTGTTCGGCAGCGACGAGCTGTCGCAGCGTGCTCCGGTATTCCAGAGCCGCATGCCGCAGCCGTACGTTAAGCTGAACCCGGCAGATGCCGCGAAGCTTGGCGTGAACGAAGGGGCGATGGTTTCCTTCAGCGTTGATGGCCAGGCGCTTAGCCTGCCGCTGGTAATCTCGGCGGGGCTGACGGCAGGGCAGGTTGGCTTACCGATGGGCATGCCAGGGATTGCGCCGGTGCTGACCGGAGCGCGTATTGATACTCTGCAGGAGGCGAAAGCATGAGTTGGTTAACTCCCGATCTCATCGACATTCTGTTAGGCATCCTTAAGGCGGTAGTGATTCTGCTGGTGGTGGTGACCTGCGGCGCGTTTATGAGCTTTGGCGAACGTCGTCTGCTGGGCCTGTTCCAGAACCGTTACGGGCCTAACCGCGTGGGCTGGGGCGGTTCGCTGCAGCTCGTCGCCGACATGATCAAAATGTTCTTTAAAGAGGACTGGGTTCCGCGCTTCTCGGATCGCGTGATCTTTACTCTGGCGCCGGTGATCGCCTTTACTTCGCTGCTGCTGGCCTTCGCCATTGTGCCGGTCAGCCCGACGTGGGTGGTGGCCGATCTGAACATCGGGATCCTGTTCTTCCTGATGATGGCAGGTCTGGCGGTCTATGCGGTGCTGTTCGCCGGCTGGTCGAGCAACAACAAATACTCGCTGCTTGGCGCGATGCGTGCTTCTGCCCAGACCCTGAGCTACGAAGTGTTCCTCGGGCTTTCCCTGATGGGCGTGGTGGCGCAGGCCGGTTCATTCAACATGACCGATATCGTCAACAACCAGGCGCATCTGTGGAACGTCATCCCTCAGTTCTTCGGCTTCGTGACCTTTGCGATCGCGGGCGTAGCGGTATGTCACCGTCACCCGTTTGACCAACCGGAAGCGGAACAGGAGCTGGCTGACGGTTATCACATCGAATACTCCGGCATGAAGTTCGGTCTGTTCTTCGTCGGTGAATATATCGGGATTGTTACCGTTTCGGCGCTGATTGTGACGCTGTTCTTCGGCGGCTGGAATGGCCCATGGTTACCTCCTTTCATCTGGTTCGCGCTGAAAACCGCGTTCTTTATGATGATGTTCATTTTGATCCGCGCATCATTACCGCGTCCGCGCTATGACCAGGTAATGTCCTTTGGCTGGAAGGTATGCCTGCCGTTAACGCTGATCAACTTGTTGGTAACGGCGGCTGTCATTCTCTGGCAGGCGCAATAAGGGGTGAATTGACCATGACCTTAAAAGAATTATTGGTAGGGTTTGGCACCCAGGTCCGCAGTATCTGCATGATCGGGATGCACGCCTTTGCCAAACGTGAAACTCGGATGTACCCGGAAGAGCCGGTATATCTGCCGCCGCGCTACCGTGGCCGCATCGTGCTGACGCGCGATCCGGACGGCGAAGAGCGCTGCGTTGCCTGTAACCTGTGTGCGGTAGCCTGTCCGGTAGGCTGTATCTCTCTGCAAAAAGCGGAGACCAAAGACGGTCGCTGGTACCCGGAGTTTTTCCGCATCAACTTCTCGCGCTGCATTTTCTGCGGCCTGTGCGAAGAAGCGTGCCCGACCACGGCGATTCAGTTGACCCCGGACTTTGAGCTGGGCGAATACAAACGTCAGGATCTGGTGTACGAAAAAGAGGATCTGCTGATTTCCGGTCCGGGTAAATACCCGGAATATAACTTCTACCGGATGGCGGGTATGGCAATCGACGGCAAAGATAAGGGCGAAGCAGAGAACGAAGCTAAGCCTATCGACGTCAAGAGCCTGTTACCGTAAGGAGAGGGCAATGGAATTCGCTTTTTATATCTGTGGCCTGATAGCCATCCTCGCAACCCTGCGGGTGATCACCCACACCAATCCGGTGCACGCGCTGCTGTACCTGATCATTTCGCTGTTGGCGATCGCCGGGGTGTTCTTCTCCTTAGGGGCTTATTTCGCCGGTGCGCTGGAAATTATCGTCTACGCCGGGGCCATCATGGTGCTGTTCGTGTTCGTGGTGATGATGCTCAACCTGGGCGGCAGCGAAATCGAGCAGGAGCGCCAGTGGCTGAAACCTGGGATCTGGATCGGTCCGGCCATTCTCGCAGCGGTACTGCTGGTGGTTATCGTTTACGCCATCCTCGGCATTAACGATCAGGGTATCGACGGCGCGGCGATTAACGCCAAAGAGGTCGGTATTGCGCTGTTTGGTCCGTACGTTCTGGCGGTGGAGCTGGCCTCCATGCTGCTGCTCGCGGGCCTGGTTGTTGCCTTCCATATCGGCCGTGAAGAGCGCGTCGGGGAAGTGCTGAGCAACCGTCCGAACGACAGCGATAAAAGAAAAACGGAGGAACACGCATGATCCCCTTAACACATGGACTGATCCTCGCCTCTGTCCTGTTTGTCCTCGGCCTGACGGGGCTGGTCATCCGCCGCAATCTGCTGTTTATGCTGATTAGCCTGGAGATCATGATCAATGCCGCGGCGCTGGCTTTCGTGGTTGCAGGGAGCTACTGGGGCCAGACCGATGGCCAGATAATGTATATCCTCGCCATCACCCTCGCCGCCGCGGAAGCGAGTATCGGCCTGGCGCTGCTGCTGCAGCTCCATCGTCGTCGCCAGAACCTGAACATCGATTCAGTAAGTGAGTTGCGCGGATGAACATGCTTGCCTTAACCATTCTTTTGCCATTGATTGGCTTTGTTTTGCTGGCCTTCTCTCGCGGCCGCTGGTCGGAAAACTTATCCGCCACCGTGGGGGTAGGCTCGGTAGGCCTGGCGGCGCTGGTCACGGCGTTTGTCGGCGTTGACTTCTTCGCCAACGGCAAACAGGCGGTCAGCGTGCCGCTGTGGACCTGGATGTCGGTGGGCGACTTCAACGTCGGCTTCAACCTGGTGCTGGACGGTCTCTCTCTGACCATGCTGTCCGTGGTGACCGGCGTCGGCTTCCTGATCCATATGTTCGCCTCCTGGTACATGCGCGGCGAAGAGGGCTACTCTCGCTTCTTCGCCTATACCAACCTGTTTATCGCCAGCATGGTGGTTCTGGTGCTCGCTGATAACCTGCTGCTGATGTATCTCGGCTGGGAAGGCGTGGGCCTGTGCTCCTATCTGCTGATCGGCTTCTATTACACCGATCCGAAGAACGGCGCGGCGGCGATGAAAGCCTTTGTGGTGACCCGCGTCGGCGACGTGTTCCTGGCGTTCGCGCTGTTCATTCTCTACAACGAGCTGGGCACCCTGAACTTCCGCGAAATGGTCGAACTGGCGCCTGCGCACTTCGAGGCCGGTAATAACATGCTGTGGTGGGCAACCCTGATGCTGCTGGGCGGCGCGGTGGGTAAATCTGCGCAGCTGCCGTTGCAGACCTGGCTTGCGGACGCGATGGCCGGCCCAACTCCGGTCTCCGCGCTGATCCACGCCGCCACCATGGTGACCGCCGGCGTCTACCTGATTGCGCGTACCCATGGCCTGTTCCTGATGACCCCGGAAATTCTGCATCTGGTGGGTATCGTCGGAGCGGTAACGCTGGTGCTGGCAGGCTTCGCCGCGCTGGTGCAGACCGATATCAAACGCGTGCTCGCGTATTCCACTATGAGCCAGATTGGCTACATGTTCCTCGCGCTCGGCGTGCAGGCGTGGGATGCGGCGATTTTCCATCTGATGACCCATGCGTTCTTTAAAGCGCTGCTGTTCCTGTCGTCCGGTTCGGTGATTCTGGCCTGCCACCACGAACAGAATATCTTCAAGATGGGCGGCCTGCGTAAGTCTATTCCGCTGGTATACGTCTGCTTCCTGGTGGGGGGCGCGGCGCTGTCCGCGCTGCCGCTGGTGACGGCAGGCTTCTTCAGTAAGGATGAGATTCTGGCGGGCGCGATGGCGAACGGTCATCTGAATCTGATGGTTGCCGGCCTGGTCGGGGCGTTTATGACTTCCCTGTACACCTTCCGTATGATTTTCATCGTGTTCCACGGCAAAGAACAAATTC
Source organism: Klebsiella sp. LTGPAF-6F (assembly GCF_001753185.1). NCBI lineage: Bacteria > Pseudomonadati > Pseudomonadota > Gammaproteobacteria > Enterobacterales > Enterobacteriaceae > Klebsiella > Klebsiella sp. LTGPAF-6F. The sequence continues at coordinate 4,427,437 of NZ_CP017450.1, read as the reverse complement.
ACGCTCACGCAGGGAAGGGGATTACCCATCATCTGCCGCTGATTGTGCTGCTGGTGCTCTCGACCTTCGTTGGCGCGCTGATTGTGCCGCCGCTGGAAGGCGTACTGCCGCAGACCACCGAGCTTGAACACGGACGCGTCATGACGCTGGAAATTGCCTCCGGGGTGATTGCTATCGCCGGTATTCTGATTGCCGCCTGGCTGTGGCTGGGTAAACGCACGCTGGTAACGTCGATTGCCAACAGCGCGCCGGGTCGTCTGCTCGGTACCTGGTGGTACAACGCCTGGGGCTTTGACTGGCTGTATGACAAGGTGTTCGTTAAGCCGTTCCTCGGCGTGGCGTGGCTGCTGAAGAGCGATCCGCTGAATGCCCTGATGAACATTCCGGCGATCCTTTCCCGCTTCGCAGGCAAAGGCCTGGTGGTGAGCGAGAACGGCTATCTGCGCTGGTACGTTGCTTCTATGGGCATCGGCGCTGTCGTGGTGCTGGCGCTGCTGATGGTATTGCGCTGAGTTTGAGGATTGTGGGCGTTGTCGGTTAACCCGACTTACAAGCAGTAGGCCCGGCAAGCATAGCGCTGCCGGGCAATAACACCCGCAATCCGAAGTGAATTTTCTGTGAGAATTCGTTGAAAATCGGTCCTGAACGGGACTTTAACAAGGAATAAAGATCGCCATGTTATTACCCTGGCTAATATTAATTCCCTTCATCGGCGGCTTCCTGTGCTGGCAGACTGAACGCTTTGGCGTGAAGATGCCGCGCTGGATCGCGCTGATCACTATGGGATTGACGTTTCTGCTTGGCCTGCAGTTGTGGATGCAGGGCGGCTATTCTCTCACGCAATCTACCGGTATTCCGCAGTGGCAGTCGGAATTCGTGATGCCGTGGATCCCGCGATTCGGGATTAGCATTCATCTGGCTATCGACGGTCTGTCGCTGCTGATGGTGGTGCTGACCGGGCTGCTGGGCGTGCTGGCGGTGCTCTGTTCATGGCGCGAAATCGAGAAATATCAGGGTTTTTTCCATCTTAACCTGATGTGGATCCTGGGCGGCGTGATCGGCGTATTCCTGGCTATCGACCTGTTCCTGTTCTTCTTCTTCTGGGAAATGATGCTGGTGCCGATGTACTTCCTGATCGCGCTGTGGGGCCATAAGGCTTCCGACGGTAAAACGCGTATCACGGCGGCAACCAAGTTCTTCATTTATACCCAGGCGAGCGGCCTGGTGATGCTGATATCCATCCTGGCGCTGGCGTTTGTGCACTTCAACGCTACCGGCGTATGGACCTTCAACTATGAAGAGCTGCTGAAGACGCCGATGTCCCACGGCGTGGAATACCTGCTGATGCTGGGCTTCTTTATCGCTTTCGCGGTAAAAATGCCGGTGGTTCCGCTGCACGGCTGGCTGCCGGATGCGCACTCTCAGGCGCCGACCGCGGGTTCCGTTGACCTCGCGGGGATCCTGTTGAAAACCGCGGCCTACGGCCTGCTGCGTTTTGCGCTGCCGCTGTTTCCGAACGCTTCCGCCGAATTTGCCCCCATCGCGATGTGGCTGGGCGTCATCGGTATCTTCTACGGCGCGTGGATGGCCTTTAGCCAGTACGATATCAAGCGTCTGATTGCATACACCTCCGTTTCCCATATGGGCTTCGTGCTGATTGCTATCTACACCGGCAGCCAGCTGGCTTATCAGGGCGCGGTGATTCAGATGATTGCTCACGGTCTGTCCGCTGCCGGCCTGTTTATTCTTTGCGGTCAGCTTTACGAGAGACTGCATACGCGCGATATGCGTCAGATGGGCGGTCTGTGGAGCAAGATCAAGTGGCTGCCCGCGCTGTCGATGTTTTTTGCGGTCGCGACCCTCGGGATGCCGGGTACCGGTAACTTCGTCGGCGAATTTATGATTCTGTTCGGCAGCTATAAAACCGTGCCGGTGATTACCGTTATTTCGACCTTTGGTCTGGTGTTCGCTTCCGTGTACTCGCTGTCGATGCTGCATCGCGCGTACTTTGGTAAAGCAAAAAGCGAAATCGCCGCGAAAGCGTTGCCGGGAATGTCCCTGCGTGAACTGTCGATCATCCTGCTGCTGGTCGTTCTGCTGGTGCTGCTGGGCTTCTTCCCGCAGCCGATTCTGGACACCTCGCACTCTGCGATGAGCAACATTCAGCAGTGGTTTGTTAATTCTGTTTCTACTACAAGGCCGTAATTCGCCATGACAATAACTCCACAACAACTGATCGCACTGCTACCGCTGCTGATCGTCGGCTTGACGGTGGTGGTTGTGATGCTCTCCATTGCGTGGCGACGCAATCATTTCCTCAATGCCACGCTGTCGGTTCTCGGCCTGAACGCCGCGCTGATATCACTCTGGTTCGTGGGTCAGAACGGAGCGATGGACGTCACGCCGCTGATTCGCGTTGACGGTTACGCGATGCTCTATACCGGGCTGGTGCTGCTGGCGAGCCTCGCCACCTGTACTTTCGCCTACCCGTGGCTTGAGGGTTACAAGGACAACAAAGAAGAGTTCTATCTTCTGGTGCTGATCGCCGCGCTGGGCGGCATTCTGCTGGCGGGCGCTAACCATCTGGCGGCGCTGTTCCTCGGCATCGAACTGATTTCGCTGCCGCTGTTCGGCCTGGTGGGCTACGCCTTCCGCCAGAAACGTTCGCTGGAAGCCAGTATCAAATACACGATTCTGTCCGCCGTTGCCTCTTCGTTTCTGCTGTTCGGTATGGCGCTGGTGTATGCCAACTCCGGTAACCTCTCCTTCCTGGCGCTCGGTAAGAGCCTGACGGATGGCATGCTGCACGAGCCGCTGCTGCTGGCTGGTCTCGGTCTGATGATTGTCGGTCTCGGCTTTAAGCTGTCGCTGGTGCCGTTCCATCTGTGGACGCCGGACGTATACCAGGGCGCGCCTGCTCCGGTATCCACCTTCCTGGCGACCGCCAGTAAAATCGCCATCTTTGGCGTGGTCATGCGCCTGTTCCTCTATATGCCGGTGGGCGACAGCGAGGCGGTACGCGTGGTGCTGGGCCTGATCGCCTTTGCTTCGATTATCTTCGGGAACCTGATGGCCCTGAGCCAGACCAATATTAAACGTCTGCTCGGCTACTCTTCCATTTCTCACCTTGGCTATCTGCTGGTGGCGCTGATTGCTCTGCAGAGCGGTGAGATGTCGATGGAAGCGGTGGGCGTTTATCTGGCAGGGTACCTGTTCAGCAGCCTCGGCGCGTTCGGCGTGGTGAGCCTGATGTCCAGCCCGTACCGCGGCCCGGATGCCGATTCGCTCTACTCCTACCGCGGCCTGTTCTGGCATCGTCCGATTCTGTCGGCGGTAATGACGGTGATGATGCTGTCTCTTGCCGGTATTCCGATGACGCTGGGCTTTATCGGTAAGTTCTACGTGCTGGCGGTGGGCGTGCATGCGCACCTGTGGTGGCTGGTCGGCGCGGTAGTGGTGGGTTCAGCGATTGGCCTCTACTACTACCTGCGCGTGGCGGTGAGCCTCTATCTGAGCGCGCCGGAGAAACTGAATCGCGATGCGCCGTCTAACTGGCAGTACAGTGCCGGAGGCATCGTGGTGCTCATCTCCGCGCTGCTGGTGCTGGTGCTGGGCGTTTGGCCGCAGCCGCTCATCAGCATCGTACAATTGGCTACGCCGCTGATGTAATGCTATCTTTAGCCAGAGAAAAGGATCGCTTCGGCGGTCCTTTTTTTATCTACGCAAAGGCGCCAGGCGCTTTCTTTACTCTTTTTCGTATTATTCATGCTTTTTATCATATTAATCTCACTTTACGTTTCCACTCATCCTCTTATTTTCCGTACTATTATTACTACGCACGCTATTGTGTTTTGTAGATGGAGAAAGTGAATGAAAACAAGACGTAAGCATTTGACTGTCGGGGAGGTTCAGCGTTTGGTTGAAGCGGCCAGGCGGGGAGCAAACCCGGAGCGCGATGTCTGTTTACTGTGGATGTGTTTTAATCATGGTTGTCGAGTGAGCGAAATTCGTCACTGGAAGCTCTCTGATATCGATATTCAAAGCGGGGTCATTTATATTCGTCGACTGAAGAACGGCTTTTCAACCACTCATCCTATTTATAAACAAGAGGTAAAAGTACTCAACGAATGGCTGCGCGTGCGTAATAATTATCCCGGAAATAATTCTGGCTGGCTCTTTCTGTCACGAAATGGCCAGCCTTTATCCCGGCAGAGAATATACCAGATGATGAAGAACCTGAGCCTCGTCGCCCAGCTGGAAATTAACGCGCATCCGCATATGCTGCGCCACGCATGCGGTTTCGCGCTGGCTAATAAGGGGGTGGATACGCGATTAATTCAGGACTTTCTGGGACATCGGAATATTCAGCACACGGTTATCTATACAGCCAGTAATGATGCGAGGTTTAGAGAGGTTTGGTAAACGGAATAGTCATTTTGTATCAAACTGACTCCTATGCTATCCACAGGTAGTAACAATGTCAATTTATGATTAACAATATTTTTTACTATTATTTTCATATAGTTATATTAAGTATAGGTGTCATTTATTTTTTAATTGTTTTAATTGGCTTTATGTATGGTTTGTTCCGCCTCTCATTCTTTAGCTTTTTATCGTGTTTATTGGGATTTTTCCTGATAAATATGAAATCAAAAACGCCTTCCCTGGCAATTTATATTCTAATTAATTGAAGTGGTCATATTGATACATAATGACCACTTCAAAATATTATATCCATTTCATGGGTCAATGTTTTGTTGCGTTATTAATATCAAACGTAAATAAAAGGATGCGCAGGGTATTGCGCTTATAAGTTAATGCATCGACTGCATTGAAAAGGATAAATCATGAAAAAAACATTACTTGCTGCTGTTGTCGCCGGTTGCGCGGCGTTCTCTGGTGCTGCGCTGGCGGATGACGGTCAGGTGAAGTTTATCGGCGATATCATCGATGCGGGCTGCGACGTGGTGAACGACCTGTCCAACCCGCTGGAAGTTCAGATGGGGCAGATTGCCAAGACCGCGTTTAGCGGTACGGGGTCTACTGCGGCTGAACAGAATTTCGCGATTAAACTGGAAAACTGCCCGACTACCGTCACCAAAGCATCGGTACTGTTCTCCGGCGCTAACGTCAACGGTGATAATGATAAACTGCAGCTGACCGGAGCGGGTACCGATCCTGCCGTTGCCGAAGGCGTGGCCCTGCAGCTGGTTGACGCCAGCAGCAACGCGACGCTGCCGCTCTATACGCGTTCTGCCAGCCTGACCATCCCCGCTACCGGCAATATCGATCTGCCGTTCCGCGTCCGTTATATCCAGACTGAAAGCACTATCGTTGCGGGTAAAGCTGACGGTACAGCCAACTTTACCATCAGCTATAACTAATTTTCCGTCTAAATGACAGTGTTAGCGAGCCCTATGTGGCTCGCTTTTCCAGGGAGCTGGAGATGCAAAAATACCTGAAAGTGCTAATAGCTGGATGGCTGTTGGTCGGCGCTGCGGCGCATGCGGGCGTGGTGACCGGCGGTACTCGTCTGATTTATCCCGGCGGTAAAAAAGAGTCCTCACTGAGCGTAACTAATAATGATGCTACGCCTTATCTCATTCAAAGCTGGGTTGAAAGTAATAAGGGCGCAGCCCCATTTCTGTTAACGCCGCCTTTATTTCGCCTTGAGGGCGAGCAGCAAACCCGACTGCGGGTAATTTACAGCGGCGGCTTACCGGAAAATAAAGAAAGTATGTTCTGGATGAACATCAAAGCGATTCCCTCCTCGCAGGCTAAAGCCGGCGCCAATACCCTACAGATCGCTATCAAAACGCGCATCAAATTAATTTATCGACCTAAATCCATTGAAGGAACGCCGGAGATGGTGACGGAGCAGCTTCGCTGGACGCGCAGCGGCAATACGCTACAGGTCATGAATCCCACCGCCTTTTATATGAATTTTGCCGAGGTCAAAGTGGGGGGCGCCGAAGTTAAAGAGGCCAATTGGGTAGGGCCGGGGGAAACGGCGCGCTTTCAACTGCCGGGCGTCAGCGCGGGCGCTTTGCAGTGGAAACTGATTAACGATTATGGCGGTACCGGCGCGCTGCACCACGCGAATTTGTAAAGGCTTTCAGGCCAGGGAGTTCCAGGGAAAATGAAAAATAATCATAATAAATGGCGGCTTAACCGGATAGCCGGCGCTCTGGCCGTTGCGCTGCTACCGCTGTGTGAAGATGTCCTGGCGCGGGAGGTTTTTAACCCGGCCCTGTTGGAAATGGACGGCCCTCATACGGGCGTCAGGGATTTATCCGCTTACGAGCAGGCTGGCGGACAGCTGCCGGGGACCTATCGGGTAGATATTTATCTTAATAACGTTTTTATGGACACCCGCGATGTGGTTTTTCAGCAGAGCAAAGGACCAGGAATAACGGAATTACAGCCTTGCCTGACGGTAGACGATCTGGCCGAATGGGGCGTGCGCGTCTCCCAATTTCCAGAGCTGGGCCGCAGAACGCCCGGCTGCGCGGATATCAGCGTGATACCGCAGGCAAAATCCGATTTTCGCTTCAGCCAGCAGCGCCTGCTATTGAGCTTCCCGCAGGCGGCGGTAGCCAGCGCCGCCCGCGGCTGGGTGGATCCGAAACAGTGGGATGAGGGGGTGCCGGCGATCCTGCTGAATTACTCCTTTAGCGGGGCAAATAACTGGTCACGTCAGAACGATGCGCCGGACAGCGATAACCAATACGTTAACCTGCGCCCCGGTATCAACGTCGGGCCGTGGCGTTTACGTAACTACACGACCTGGTCGCGCAGCAGCAGCGGGGGAGAGTCCAGTAATAGTTGGGACACGGTTTATACCTATGCGCAGCGCAACATCAAATCGATACAGGGGGTGATGACGCTGGGCGATAGCAGCACGGACGCCGACGTTTTTGAGGGCGTTCCCTTCCGCGGGGCGATGCTGGCTTCCGATGACGATATGCTGCCGGAAAGCCTGCGCGGCTACGCGCCCGTCGTTCGCGGGATTGCGCGCACTAATGCTCAGGTCATTATTCGCCAGAACGGCTATGAGATTTACCAGACCTACGTCGCGCCTGGCGCTTTTGAAATTACCGATATGTACCCGACCGGCGGCTCGGGTGATTTAGCCGTCACCATCAAAGAGGCGGACGGCAGCGAGCAGAACCTGATCGTACCTTACGCTTCTCTCCCTGTCCTGCAGCGCGAAGGGCGTCTGAAATATAGCGTGACCTCCGGCGTGTATCGCGCCTATGACAACAGCATTGACGAAACGCCCCTCACGCAGGCGACGGCAATTTACGGCTTGCCCTGGGGGTTAACCCTGTACGGCGGCGGCCAGTTTAGCAGTAAATATCAGTCGGTGGCGCTGGGAATGGGGAAAAACCTCGGTGAACTGGGCGCCGTATCGACCGATATCATCCAGGCCTGGTCGACCCGACAGGATAAAGATAAAGAGAGCGGGCAGTCGGTACGTCTCCGTTACAGCAAAGATCTCCCGGGTCTGGGAACTAACGTAAGCCTGGCAGGCTATCGCTATGCGACCAGCGGTTACTGGGATATGCAGGAAGTGCTGGATACCTATCGGGATGACAACTACACGCCTTCTATTGAACGGCGGCGCAACCGCGGGGAGGTAACGATCAGCCAAAGCCTTGGCGAAGAAATGGGATCGCTGTCGCTGAGCTATATCCGCGAGGACTACTGGAATACCAGCCGCACCATGGAGTCAGTGGGCGTCGGATACAACAACAGCTGGCGCGGCATCAGCTATAGCATGAACTACAGCTATAACCGCAATACTACCGACCAGAACACCGGTAAGCGTAATGACGAAGATCACCTCTTTGCACTGAGCATCAGCGTGCCTTTGGGGGAATGGCTACCGAAGCCGGTTTATGCCAACTACTCCCTGAACAGCAGCAAAAATGGCTCCACCAGCAACAATCTGGGCCTCTCCGGCACCTTGCTGGAGCGTAATAACCTGAGCTGGAGCGTGCAGGAAGGCTACACCAGCCAGGGAAGAGGGGAGAGCGGCAGCGTCAATGCGGACTGGCGTGCAACCTATGCTGAACTTACCGGCGGCTACAGCCATGATAAATACAGCCATCGGCTGAACTACGCCCTGCGCGGCGGAGCGCTGGTACATGAAAACGGCCTGACGCTGGGCCAGCCTTTCGGCGAAACCGTCGCTCTCATCAAGGCGCCCGGCGCCGCCGGCGTCGGCGTGAATAGCCAGACAGGGGTCAGAACCGACTGGCGAGGCTATACCGTAGTGCCTTACGCCTCGCCGTATCGTAAGAATATCCTGACGCTCGATACCACGACGATGCCGGACGATGTCGACCTTGAGTTGGCGACGCAGACGGTCGTACCAACCCGTGGGGCGGTGGTTCGCGCAAATTATGCCACCAGCGTGGGTAACCGGGTACTGATGACGGTACGCCAGGAGAACGGGCAACCCCTGCCTTTCGGAGCCATGGTCAGCGTCCCCGGGGCGGCATCCTCTGAGCAGGCGTTTATCGTTGGCGATGGCGGGCAGGTCTACCTGACCGGACTGGAATCTAACGGCGTACTCAACGTGAAGTGGGGCTCCGGGGCGCAAGAACGCTGCCAGATCCACTATGCGCTGCCGTCAGCAAAAGAACTTACCGGCATTATTGTGGCCCAGGCGCAATGCCGATAATCGAAAGGATGCAGAGACAATGAAACGATTTTCATGGGGAATATTAGCGGGCCTGGCGATCGCGCCGCAGGCGATGGCGGCAACCGGGTGGTGTCAGAATACCGGTAATGGCGGGGCGCCTTTTCAGGATAGCTTTTCATTTATTGAAAGCTTTACTAATCCCTCACAAAATCAGGCCGGAATGGAGTTTCCCCGTTTGTACCGCTGGAGTACCGGGGGAACCTACAAGGCAAAGTGTGATTGTGATAGCGCCAGCGGGGTGACGTATTTTAAAGCCACGGTGCCAGGCCTTACCGCGACGCAAAGCCGCAATGGATTAAATTATTACCAGCTAAATAAATACCTGGAAATTGCCACCGAGTTATTTATTGCCGGGGGTGTTAATAAATATATTCCTACGCCGATTGAGGATAAGAGTAATCAGAATAATCAAGGTTTTGCCTGTAATCCCGGCGGCGCCATTTTTGATACAGGGTCACTGGGATATATTTCGCTTTATTTTACCCGGCCTTTTGTAGGCCAGGTGACGATCCCTCCGACAGTTATCCTGAGTGTCTACGGGACGCGAAAAACCGGCAGCTACAGCGGTATCCCCCTGACGCAAATTTCAATGAGCGGGTCGGTAACGGTTCCACAGTCCTGTGAGATTAATACCGGTAAAGCGATTAATATTGATTTTGAGGATATTGCCGCCAACCATTTTAAAACCGCGGGCCAGATGCCGAAGGACTTCGTTCCGCATGTTGTTAATATGACGGTGGCCTGTACCAATATTTCCGCCGGGGTAAAAATCGCGCTGTCGTTCCAGGGGATGGCGGATACTAACGATAGCACTGCGCTGGCGACCACCAATCGCGACATTGCGGTGCGTATTGAAAATATTACCGGCGTCAAAATACCGGTCATTTCAGGTCTGCTGCCGGTCAATTTTAATTACCCGAGTCAGACCGGGGACACCACTATGAAAATTTATCCGATTAATACCACCGGGAATTTACCCAGCGGCGGAGGCTTTACCGCTACGGCAACCATTCAGGCAGAAATTGAATAGCAGGAGTAGATAATGAAAAAGGCGCTATGGCTGGCATTATTGCTGCCTGTTTTTTCATCCTCGGGTGGGATCCCTTTGAATATTAAAGGTAATATTTATTATCTCCCCTGTGACGTCAGTACCGACACGAAGTATCAAGAGGTAAATTTTGGCCCACTCCTGAATATTGACTTTCAAACGCCCGGCAACGCTTCAGAGTGGAAATCCTTTTACCTGAATGTCGAAAATTGCCCGGCGGGGACAACAAAAGCAACGGTGAAATTTGACGGCGTTATCGACGTTGATGATGCCAGACATTTCGCCAATATGGCCGCCAGCGATGCGGCGCAGAATATCGCACTGCAAATCACCAGTAGCGATCACTCTACTCTCTATAAAAATCAGGACCAGATGAGTATTGCTATCGACGGCAGTACCGGGAAAGGCGTATTCCCGCTGGCTGCCCGTTTATATTCAACCCGGGGTGGAGCAACGGTGGGTAAATTTGAGTCTATTGTACAGCTGACATTTACCTATCAGTAATTTTATTGTCAAATGGATGAAAAGGAATAACGTATGCTGGTAGATACGGAATATCTTAGCGTCAAGGACGTTGAGCGTCTGGTACTTGCTGCACATTATTGTGCGCACCCGGAAAGAAATAGCTGCATGATCCAGATGTGTTTTTTGCACGGTTGTCGGATTAACGAAATTACCGCCTTGACCTTGCGGGATGTCGACCTGTCGCGAAAACGGGTTTATATTCGCCGGGCGCGTCACGGTATCTCTGGGTATCATCCCTTACAACCCAAAGAGATTATCTCATTACAGCGCTGGCTGCTGGCCAGAGAGTGTTACCCGGCTCATAATGATTTGCTGTTTATCTCTTCCCGGGGCAATCAGATGACGCGCCAGCGTTTTTATCAAATTATTCGCGAGTGCTGCGAGCTGGCGAAGCTGAAGCAGAATATTCATCCCAGGATGCTGCGCCACGCGTGCGGCTATGAGCTGGGAAAAAAAGGAATTGATGACGACTCGATCCAGGATTATCTGGGCTATCGCAATTTAAAATCTATTCTGCGTTATAACAGCTATGCTGAAGAGTAATGGCTGGCGTATTCGCGGCGTCTCTCTGCCGCGGTACGCCGCTTTTTTATTCTACTCTATACGCCATGAAATCTTCCGCCAGCACGGTAGACGGAAATATCTCTCTGCACTCTGCCAGCAGACGCTGGCAGCCTTCTGCGTCATAGCGAGAGCTAAAGTGGGTGGCGATAAGCGTGCCGACGCCCGCGTCGTGCGCCAGCGACGCCGTTTGCTGGCTGGTTGAATGCCCGCGGCTGTTCGCTTTTTCCGCCATCGCCTGTTCGAGCGTCACCTCGTGAACCATGACATCCACGCCGCAGGCCAGTTCCCGCGCCGTCTCGCAGGGGGCGGTATCGCCGAAAATAGCCAGCTTCTTACCCGGCGTTGCCGGGCCGAGGTAGCGGCTGCCGTCAATCCGCCGTCCATCTTCCAGCTCAACCGTTAATCCCTGTTTTAAGCGCTGAAATAACGGACCGGGAGGCACGCCTTCGGCGATAAGCTGCGCGGCGTCAAGGGTGCCCGGCTTATCATGCTGTTCGATACGATAGCCGTAGCATTCGACCGGGTGGTTGAGCGGCCAGGCGGTGACCCGGAAGCCGGCTTCATCGAGCACCAGCCCCGGCCCGACTTCGATAATCGTCAGCGGGTAATCGGTCCAGGAACCGCTGAGGCGCAGCGCGGTTTCCACGAACGCTTTAAGCCCTTTCGGTCCGTACAGCGTCAGCGGCAGAGAATTACCCTGCATCGAGCGGCTGCACAGCAGGCCGGGGAGACCGAAGAGATGATCGCCATGTAAATGCGTAATAAAAATCTTATTCAACTTGCCGGGATGATAAGGGGTGCGCAGAAACTGATGCTGAGTTCCCTCCCCGCAGTCGAACAGCCACATCTCAGCCATTGTTGGCTGTTGCAAATTCAGCACTATCGACGTCATATTACGCGTACGGGTAGGCACGCCAGCGGATGTCCCCAAAAAGAGTAATTCCATCGTCCAGTGTCCTTAGGGCGTGAGTCAAAAAACAAAGTATACCCGTCATACTTCAAGTTGCATGTGTGTTGGCTGCACTCGTTCACCCCAGTCACTTACTCATGTAAGCTCCAGGGGATTCGCTCGCTGGCCGCCTTCATGCCACTTGAATTATTTAGGGTTAAAATCAATTAAGGAAGCGCAGATGATTACATGGCAGGATCTTCACCACGGTGAACTGACCGTCCCACAGCTCTACGCCGTGCTGAAATTACGCTGTGCGGTGTTCGTTGTCGAACAAACCTGCGCCTATCAGGACGTCGACGGCGACGATCTGGTGGGGGAGAATCGCCATCTTCTCGGCTGGCGCGGCGATGAGCTGGTAGCCTACGCGCGCATTCTCAAGAGCGATGATGAGTTTGAACCGGTGGTGATTGGCCGGGTGATTGTCAGCCAGGCGGTGCGCGGCGAGAAGCTGGGCTATCAGCTGATGGAACAGGCGCTGGCCAGCTGCCGGCAACACTGGCCGCAAAAGGCTATCTATCTTGGCGCCCAGGCGCACCTGCAAAAATTCTACGCCAGCTTCGGTTTTGTTCCGGTGACCGAGGTTTACGACGAGGACGGCATCGACCATATCGGCATGGCCTTCGAAATCGCCACCCACTAACCGCCGCGCTCATTAAAAGCCGCTCCCTCATCGTGGGTACTGCTATTCCTCAGTAGTACCTCGTATAATGTGGGGTTTTTACTCCGTGGAGGTTTGCGTGCTGTCTGTATCCACCGCGCTGGAAAGCCTGTATCGCTGCCTGGATGAAGCGTTCCCGCCATCGCCCGGCACGCGAATTTTCGATATCCCCTTCGCGCTGAATGGCGCATTTGATCCCCTTCTGTGGTGCACGCATCAGCCGCAGTGGCCGCAGTTCTACTGGCAGCAGCGCAGCGGCGATGAAGAGCTGGCCGCGCTGGGGGCGGTGCAAATCTTTGCTTCCCTTGAGCAGGCGCACGCTTTTTTGCGCCAGCAGGGGCGTGACGATCTGCGAATTTGCGGCCTTAACGCCTTTCATCCTCAGCAGGGTCTGTTGATCTTACCGAGGCTGGAGTGGCGTCGGCTGGGCGGCAGCGCCACGCTACGCCTGGTGTTATATAGCGAGACCTCGCTACGCGACGATGCCCGTGCGGCACGTGAATTTCTCGATTCGCTGGTGGCGAAACAGGCGCAGGCTACCGCGATGCCCTCTCTGCTGAGCGAACAGCATTTCCCGGCTTATCCGCAGTGGCGAGAGCTGATTGCGCAGGCGACGCAGGCGATAGCGGCGGGGGAGATGGATAAAGTGGTGCTGGCTCGCGCCACCGATTTGCACTTCGCCGCCCCGTTAAACGCCGGAGCGATTATGGCGGCCAGCCGCCGCAGCAACCTTAACTGCTTCCACTTCCTGATGGTCTTTAACGCGCAAGAGGCCTTTCTGGGGTCTACGCCGGAACGGCTGTGGCGGCGTCGCGGGGCGCTGCTGCGTACCGAAGCGCTGGCGGGAACCGTTGCCAGCCATGCGGACGATCGCCAGGCGCAGCGTTTGGGTAGCTGGCTGATGGCCGACGATAAGAACCAGCGCGAAAATATGCTGGTGGTGGAGGATATCTGTCAGCGGATGCAAGGGGAGACCCGCGCGCTGGAAGTCCTGCCGCCGCAGATTGTCCGTTTGCGGAAAGTACAGCATCTCCGGCGCTGTATTTGGGCCGAGCTGGAGAAGCCTGACGATGCCCGCTGCCTTCATCAGCTCCAGCCCACGGCGGCGGTTGCTGGTTTACCGCGCCGGGTCGCGCTGGATTTTATCACCCGTAATGAGCTTTTTACCCGCGGCTGGTATGCAGGCTCCGCCGGCTATCTGTCGCTGGCGCAAAGCGAATTTTGCGTTTCTCTGCGTTCGGCGAAAATCGAACAGCGTATGCTCAGACTCTACGCCGGTGCGGGGATCGTCAGCGGTTCCGACCCGGAGCAGGAGTGGCAGGAAATTGAAAATAAAGCCGCGGGATTGCGTTCGTTACTGCTGTCAGAAGTATAGAGAAAACGATGCATATCAAAACGGCAACAGTTTGCTTTATCTATACTTAGCCTCAATATTTGATACTGGACAAATTCATGTCTGTAAGCGCATTTAACCGACGCTGGGCGGCGGTGATCCTTGAAGCATTGACGCGCCACGGCGTGCAGCATATCTGCATTGCGCCCGGATCGCGCTCGACACCTTTGACCCTGGCGGCGGCGGAAAACCGCGCATTGATTCACCATACCCACTTTGACGAACGCGGCCTCGGCCATCTGGCGTTAGGGCTGGCGAAAGCCAGCGGTCAGCCGGTGGCGGTGATTGTGACCTCCGGTACCGCGACGGCTAACCTCTATCCGGCTCTGATTGAAGCCGGGCTGACCGGTGAAAAACTCATTTTACTGACCGCCGACCGGCCGCCGGAGCTGATTGACTGCGGCGCGAATCAGGCGATTCGCCAGCCGGGCATGTTTGCTTCGCACCCGTCGCAGACGCTATCCCTGCCGCGTCCGTCGCAGGATATCTCCGCCCGCTGGCTGGTCTCGACCCTCGACCAGGCGCTCGGCGCGCTACACTGCGGCGGCGTTCATATTAACTGCCCGTTTGCCGAACCGCTGTATGGCGATATGGACGACACCGGCGCCGAGTGGCAGCAGCAGCTCGGCGACTGGTGGCAGAGCGACAAGCCCTGGCTGCGTCACTCTCTGCATCTGGAAAGTGAAAAGCAGCGCGACTGGTTTTTCTGGCGGCAGAAACGCGGCGTGGTGGTCGCCGGGCGGATGAGCGCGGAAGAGGGCGTCAAGGTGGCCGAGTGGGCGAAAACCCTCGGCTGGCCGCTGATTGGCGATGTGCTCTCGCAAACCGGGCAGCCGCTCCCCTGCGCCGACCTGTGGCTGGGTAACGGCAAGGCGGTCAGTGAACTGGCGCAGGCGCAAATCGTTGTTCAACTGGGCAGTAGCCTGACCAGCAAACGCGTTTTGCAGTGGCAGGCCACCTGCGAACCCGAAGAGTACTGGCTGGTGGATAATCTGCCGGGGCGCCTGGATCCCGCCCAGCATCGCGGTCGCCGACTGGTGTGCGCCATCGACCGCTGGCTTGAACAGCATCCGGCGGAAAAACGACAGCCGTGGCCCACCGTCATTCCCGAGCTTTCGCGCCAGGCATGGCAGGCGGCGGTCGCCAGCAGCGAGGATTTCGGCGAGGCCCAGCTGGCTCAGCGAATCCGGCGCTATCTGCCGGATCAGGGCCAGCTGTTTGTCGGCAACAGCCTGGTGGTGCGCTTAATTGACGCGCTGTCGCAGCTACCGGCAGGTTACCCGGTCTACAGCAATCGCGGGGCCAGCGGAATAGACGGCCTGCTGGCGACGGCTGCCGGGGTGCAGCGCGCCAGCGCGCGTCCGACGCTGGCTATCGTCGGCGATCTTTCGGCGCTTTACGATCTCAACTCGCTGGCCCTGCTGCGTCAGGCCTCCGCGCCGCTGGTGCTGATTGTCGTCAACAATAACGGTGGGCAGATTTTTTCCCTGCTGCCCACGCCGCAGGAGCAGCGCAGCCAGTTCTATCTGATGCCGCAGAATATCCATTTCGCGCACGCGGCGGCGATGTTCAATCTGACTTACCATCGCCCTGCGGACTGGAATGAGCTGGAGCAGGCGCTGGACGTTGCCTGGCGAGGACCCGGCGCGACGTTGATTGAGCTGGCGGTTAATGAAACCGACGGTACGCAAACGCTTCAGCAGCTGCTGGCGCAGGTGAGTCAGCTATGACGCTGCACGCGGTGGCTGAAGGCGGCCTGCCGGGCTATCCCTGGCTGGTCTTTTTGCACGGTTTTGCCGGAGATAGTCATGAGTGGCGCACGGTGGGGCAGGCGTTTGGCGCGCATCCGCGTCTCTATATTGACCTGCCGGGCCACGGCGGTTCGGCGCATATTGCCGTCAACCATTTTGCCGATGTCAGCGAGTTGATTAAGAATACGCTTAATAGTTACAACATACTTAAGTACTGGCTGGTGGGATACTCCCTCGGCGGACGGGTGGCGATGTTCTATGTCAGCCAGCCGCGCGAAGGGCTCTGCGGGCTGGTCGTCGAGGGGGGGCATCCGGGCCTGGGGGATGATAACCAGCGTAGGCTGCGCCGGCGCAGCGATGCCGCCTGGGCTGAACGCTTTCGCCGCGAGCCGCTGACCCAGGTCTTTGCCGACTGGTATCAGCAACCGGTTTTCGCTTCCCTGGACGCAGCGCAGCGTGCGTCGCTGGTTGCGCTACGCAGCCGCAATAACGGCGGAGCGTTGGCGGCGATGCTGCAGGCCAGCTCGCTGGCGGAACAACCCGATCTCCGCACGTCGTTACAGGCGCGCGATTTCCCTTTTCATTACCTTTGCGGCGAACGCGACGGCAAGTTTCGCGCCATCGCGAATGAACTCTCCGCCACCGCGCACGTGATTAATCATGCCGGACACAACGCGCATCGGGAAAACCCCGATGCTGTCGTGGCTTGTCTGGCGCAGTTTTTAGCGAGTTAACCGAAGGACACTTTATGATCTCTCTTGATGAAGCCATGCTTTACGCCCCGATTGAATGGCAGGACTGCTCCGAAGGCTACACCGATATTCGTTACCAAAAATCGGCGGACGGGATTGCCAAAATTACCATCAACCGCCCGCAGGTACGCAACGCTTTCCGCCCGCTGACCGTCAAAGAGATGATTCAGGCGCTGGCGGATGCCCGCTATGACGACAATATCGGCGTCATCGTTCTGACCGGTGAAGGCGATAAAGCGTTTTGCGCCGGCGGCGATCAGAAAGTCCGCGGCGACTACGGCGGCTACCAGGATGATTCCGGCGTTCATCACCTCAACGTTCTCGATTTCCAGCGCCAGATCCGCACCTGCCCGAAACCGGTGGTGGCGATGGTGGCGGGATACTCCATCGGCGGCGGCCACGTCCTGCATATGATGTGCGATCTGACTATCGCAGCGGAAAACGCCATCTTTGGCCAGACCGGCCCGAAAGTCGGCTCTTTCGACGGCGGCTGGGGCGCCTCCTATATGGCGCGCATCGTCGGGCAGAAAAAAGCCCGTGAGATCTGGTTCCTGTGCCGCCAGTACGACGCGCAGCAGGCGCTGGATATGGGGCTGGTGAATACCGTGGTGCCGCTGGCGGATCTGGAAAAAGAGACCGTGCGCTGGTGCCGGGAAATGCTGCAAAACAGCCCGATGGCGCTGCGCTGCCTGAAGGCGGCGCTGAACGCCGACTGCGACGGCCAGGCGGGACTGCAGGAGCTGGCGGGTAACGCCACCATGCTGTTTTACATGACCGAAGAGGGTCAGGAAGGTCGCAACGCTTTCAATCAGAAGCGCCAGCCGGACTTCAGCAAATTTAAACGGAATCCGTAATGCGGCAGGCGCAGGTCTACCGCTGGCAGCTACCGATGGACGCGGGAGTGGTGCTGCGTGAACGGCGGTTAAAAACCCGCGATGGTTTGCTTCTGCGCCTGCGCGACGGCGAGCGCGAAGGCTGGGGGGAAATATCTCCCCTGCCCGGATTCAGCCTGGAAACGCTGGATGAGGCGCAGGCTGCGCTGCTGGCGTGGGCGAACGCCTGGCGCGATGGAGAAGAGGGCGCGTTGCCAACGCCGCCGTCGGCGGCTTTCGGGGCGAGCTGCGCACTGGCGGAACTGTGCGGCGAGCTGCCGCAGGCGGCGGACTATCGCGCGGCGCCGCTCTGCGCCGGCGATCCGGACGAGCTGTTCGCCAGGCTTTCGCTGATGCCCGGCGAAAAAGTCGCCAAGGTCAAAGTCGGCCTGTATGAGGCGGTGCGCGACGGCATGGTGGTCAACCTGCTGCTGGAGGCGATTCCCGATCTGACGCTACGCCTCGACGCTAACCGCGCCTGGACGCCGCTGAAAGCGCAGCAGTTTGCCAAATACGTGGATCCGCACTATCGCAGCCGCATCGCCTTTCTCGAAGAACCCTGTAAAAACCGCGATGATTCGCGCGCTTTCGCCCAACAAACGGGTATCGCTATCGCCTGGGATGAGAGCCTGCGCGAGGCGGACTTTACCTTTGCCGCCGAGCCGGGGCTCCGGGCGGTGGTGATTAAACCGACGTTGACCGGCAGTCTGCAAAAAGTGCGGCAGCAGGTAGCGCAGGCGCATGCCCTGGGGCTGACGGCGGTCATCAGTTCAGCCATTGAGTCGAGCCTTGGCCTGACGCAGCTGGCGCGAATCGCCGCCTGGCTGACCCCGGACACGATCCCCGGTCTGGACACGCTGAGCCTGATGCGTGCCCAGCTGGTGCGCCGTTGGCCGGAAAGCGAGCTGCCGTGTCTGAACGTTGATGAGCTGGAGCCGCTGCTGTGACCTTTAGCGACTGGCCCTGGCGCCACTGGCGGCGGCTGCGGGAAGAGGCTCAGGCGCTGCGCCTGAACGAGCGGCGGCTAAGCTGGCGGGAACTGTGCGCGCAAATTGATGCGCTGGCGGTGGGATTCCACGCCCAGGGCGTTCGCGACGGCGATGGCGTGCTGCTTCGCGCTTACAACCAGCCCGATGCTCTGCTGGCGTGGCTGGCCCTCCTGCAGTGCGGCGCGCGCGTCCTGCCGCTGAATCCGCAGCTGCCTGCTCCTCTGTTGGCGGAACTGCTGCCGTCTCTGGGCCTGCGCCACGCGCTGGTGCTAAACGGCGGCGACCTTCCGGTGGCGCTTAATCCATTAGCATTGCGCACCGGCGACGGCGTGCACGCGGTCGCCTGGCGAGAAGATCGTATCGCGTCCATGACGCTAACCTCGGGGTCGACGGGGCTACCGAAAGCGGCGGTGCACGCTTTTCGCGCCCATCTTGCCAGCGCAGAGGGCGTGCTGGCGATAATACCCTTTGCGCCGCAGGACGACTGGCTGCTGTCGCTGCCGCTGTTTCACGTTTCCGGCCAGGGGATTCTCTGGCGCTGGCTGTTAGCTGGCGCAGGCCTGACGGTACGCGACAAGCAGCCGCTGGAACAGGCGTTACGCGGCTGTACCCATGCCTCTCTGGTGCCGACCCAGCTTTGGCGCCTGCTCAGCGGCGACGCCGAGGTGTCGTTGAAAGCGGTTCTGCTCGGCGGCGCGGCGATCCCGGTGGCGCTAACCGAGCAGGCCGGTAAGCGCGGTATCCGCTGCTGGTGCGGTTACGGCCTCACCGAGTTTGCCTCCACGGTATGCGCCAAGGAGGCGGACGGCCTGGCGGATGTCGGGCAGCCGCTGCCGGGGCGCGAAGTGCGGATTGTCGATGGTGAAGTGTGGCTGCGGTCGGACAGCATCGCCGCAGGCTACTGGCGCGATGGGCAAATGGTCCCCCTCGCTAATGCCGACGGCTGGTTCGCCACTCGCGATCGGGGCCGGCTGGAGCACGGCAGGCTGACTATCCTCGGACGAGTGGACAACCTCTTTTTTAGCGGCGGAGAAGGTATTCAGCCGGAAGAAGTGGAGCGGGTGATTGGCGCTCATCCGTGGATTACGCAAGTTTTCATCGTGCCGCAGGATGATGCGGAGTTTGGCCAGCGGCCGGTGGCGGTGGTGGAGTGCGGCGAGCATGACGACCCGTCCGCGCTGGCGGGCTGGTGCGCCGATAAGCTGGCGCGGTTTCAGCAGCCGGTGCGTTGGCTGCGGCTGCCTGAATCGCTGAAAACCGGCGGAATTAAAATTTCCCGCCGGGCGCTACGTGACTGGGTCAACCAGCAGGCGATGCCCGACTCAGACGCGCTGGACGTTCAGTAGCTGCTTCGTATGCCAGCGGCCCAGCGCTAAAACGGTGGTCAGCGCGCCGAGCAGGGCGCAAAACATATCCGACTGGGTATCCCAGGGATCGCCCTGGGTGCCGAGAAACTCATCCGCGCCCTGTCCCAGCGCCAGCGCCGCCCACCATTCGATCAGTTCATAGACGGCGCTAATCGCCAGCGCAATACAGCAGACCACGAAACCGAGCATTTTACGCCCGTGAACGTAGCCGCCGCGCAGCAGAATCTCCCGCGCCGCCAGCGCCGGCACCAGCCCCTGGAAAAAGTGCCCCAGCTTGTCATAGGGGTTACGGCTCAGTCCCAGCCACGCCTGTACGTCAAAGCCGATGGGCACTTTCGCGTAGGTGTACATACCGCCGACCATCAAAATGATGGCATGGAAGAAAATCAGCGTGTAAAGCAGCGGCGTCAGCGGATAGCGCGAGCGCGTGGCCAGCAAAAGCGGAACGATGATAATCACCGGCGTCACTTCCATCAGCCAGGTGAGCTTATCCCCTGCGCTGATACCGGTGTAAACAAGCATCAGGGCCAGCGCCAGCGCGGCGAATGTTAACCCCGAACGGGATGCGGCGACGGTCATAACGGATCACCAGAAAGTTAAAACGATAACTATCAGGCAGATGTGGTGGAAATTCAACGTATACCGTCATTGGCGGCGCTGAGCGACCGCCAATGACGTTGAGCATCAGGAAGAGGGCAGGTCGCCCTGCGTATTAAGCTGGCGCTTCCGCCAGTACCGCAGCAGCGGAGGGACAACAATCACCGCGATGGCCAGAAACAGAAGCGTTTTCGTTACGCCGCTTTGCCACAGAATCGCCACGTTGCCGTTGCTGATGGACAGCGCGCGGCGCAGGTTCTGCTCCAGCATCTCTCCCAGCACAAACCCTAAGATCAGCGGCGACATCGGGAAGTGCATCTTACGCATAATGTAGCCCAGCACGCCCAGCCCAACCATCAACAGCAGGTCGAAGGTGGTGCTGTGCACCGCGTAGACGCCGACCGCGGACACGGCGGCGATGGCCGGGGCCAGAAACCATAGCGGAATCGTCAGCATGCGGGTGAACAGGCCGATCAGCGGAATGTTCATAATCAGCAGCATCACGTTGGCGATGAGCAGCGCGGCAATTAACCCCCAGACGATATCCGGCTGTTCGGTAAACATTGCCGGTCCCGGCGTGATGTTGTAGAGGGTCAGGGCGCCCATCATCACCGCGGTAGTCCCGGAGCCGGGAACGCCGAGCGTGAGCATCGGAATAAACGAGCCGCAGGCGGAGGCGTTATTCGCCGCTTCCGGCGCCGCGACGCCGCGAATATCGCCCTTCCCGAAGGTAGCGCTATTGCCGCTGAGCTTCTTCTCGGTCATATAGGTGATGGCGCTGGCAATGGTCGCCCCTGCGCCCGGCAGAATGCCGACAAAGAAACCCACCACCGATGAGCGCAGGGTCGCGCCCACGCACTGGCCCGCCTCTTTGGCGTTAAACAGCATGCGTCCGGTTTTCCGTACCAGCTTCTGCCCGCCGCTGGTGCTCTCCAGCATCAGCAAAATCTCCGAAACCGAAAAGAGACCAATCACCACCACGATAAACTGCACGCCGTCGGAAAGATGAACGCTGTCGAACGTGAAGCGGTACACGCCGGTATTGGCATCAACGCCCACCGTCGCCAGCCCCAAACCGATTAGCGCGGCGAGAAATGACTTCAGCGGATTTTCCGCCATCATGCTGCCAAGGCAGGCGATGGCAAAAATCATCAGGGCGAAATATTCCGCCGGGCCGAACGCCAGCGACCACTGCGCCAGCACCGGGGCGAACAGGATGATCCCGCCGATAGCGATCGTTGAACCAACAAAGGAGCTCACGGCAGAGATCGACAGCGCTACGCCGCCGCGTCCCTGCTGCGCCATCGGATAACCGTCGAGAGCGGTCATAATGGCGGCGGCATCGCCGGGTACGTTAAGCAGGATAGATGAAATGCGCCCGCCGTATTCACAACCAATATAGACCGTAGCCAGCAGGATTAACGCTGATTCCGCGGGCAGGTGCAGAGCAAAGGCCAGCGGCAGTAAGATCGCGACACCGTTAATCGGGCCCAGACCCGGCAGGAGACCGACGATAGTACCAACAAAGCAGCCAATTAGCGCGATGGTCAGGTTGCCCGGCGTCATGGCAACGGCGAAGCCCTGCGATAAATAAATCCAGATATCCATAACCTTCTCCGTTAACTCAACCAAACGCCGAGCGGCAGGGTGACATCAAGCAGGGCGTCAAAGACGTACCACAGCGCGATGCCCATCGCGACGCCGGCTACCCCGGCGGCGGGCAGGGTGGCGCCAAACAGCAGGCCAAACACGGCGGTCAGCAGCGCGGTGGCCAGAGGAAAACCCAGCCATTCAAAACCCCACGCATAGATCCCCAGCGCAACCACCATGGTTAATAGACGTTGTAAAATCCGGCGCCCGGGCCACGTGATGGCGTCGGGCCGACGCAGAAGCAGCAAGACAGAGCACGCCAGCATCAGGCCGATAATGCCGACCGGGAAAGGGCGTGGGCCGACGGGTTCATAGGCGTATTCGCTGTGAATTTGCCAGGCGATAAACATTCCACCCGCGCAGAGCAGCAGCCACACTCCGGCAAAAATACGATCGCTCATCGCAACCTCCGTAAATTATTTGGCCAGGCCAAAGGATTTCGCCTGCAGGCGATACGCTTCCACCTGTTGTTTAACGTAGGCGTCCAGTTCCTTACCGTTCATATTGAATTCGAACAGGCCGCGCAGCTCGCGCTGCTTTTTGAACGCGTCGGTCTGCTGCAATTTCGTGAACTCATCCACCCACCACTGATAGTCGGCGTCGCTGACTTTCGGACCCACGAAGAAGCCGCGAATAATCGGCCAGACCAGGTCATAGCCCTGCTCTTTGGCGGTGGGGACATCGGCGAGGGCACCCGGCAGCCTTTCGTTAGCGAACACCGCCAGCACGCGGATTTTATTGCCCTGGAGATAAGGCACCATTTCGCTGAGATCGCCGGAGACCGCCTGTACGTGATTGCCCAGCAGCGCGGTGACCGGTTCGCCGCCGCCCTCAAACGCCACGTAGCGCATTTTGTGCGGATCGACGTTGGCTTTTTGCGCCAGCAGCGCTGCTTTCATCCAGTCCTGGCTACCAATGGAGGCGCCGGCGCCGATGACGATACTGGCGGGATTTTTTTCCATCGCCGCCATAAACGACGGCAGGTCTTTCCACGGCGAGTCGGCGCGGACGGCGATCATGCCGTAATCGGTGCCGACGCTGGCCAGCCAGCGCACATCATCCACGCCGTAGCGGCCAAACTTGCCCTGCGCCAGGTTGAGCAGCGAGCCGCCGGAGAAGGCGACCACGGTACCGGGTTCGCCGGGGCGCTGGGCGACGATCGCGTTGTAGGCCACAGCGCCTACGCCGCCGGGCATGTAGGTGACGCGCATCGGTTTTTCGATGGCGCCGGTTTCCATCAGGCTGACCTGGATCAGCTTGCAGGTGAGGTCGAAGCCGCCGCCGGGCTTGGCGGGCGCGATACATTCGGTACGGGAAGGCGCCTCGGCGGCCAGGGCAGAGGCGGTTAAAAGGCATAATGCAATGGCGCCAGCACGGCGCAGGAATGGCATATTCATAAGCTTCCTCAGTCAGATACAGGGGACGTTTTTTTAATTATGTGAACCGGCATGTGGCTATTCGGTTGCGTGATTGTTAAAACAATTACCTTTCATTTCCCTTTCAATGCGGCAGCAACTTTTCAGGATGTGATATGCGTCTCTTACTGGCAGAAGATAACCGTGAGCTGGCTCACTGGCTGGAGAAAGCGCTGGTGCAGGGCGGGTTTGCCGTGGACTGCGTATTGGATGGTCGCGCGGCCGATCATCTGCTGCAAAGCGAAAAATATGCGCTGGCGGTGCTGGATATTGGCATGCCGGGACTGGACGGTCTGGAGGTGGTGCAGCGCCTGCGAAAGCGCGGGCAGACCCTTCCCGTCTTGCTACTCACCGCCCGCAGCGCGGTGGCGGATCGGGTTAAAGGGCTGAACGTCGGCGCCGATGACTATTTGCCGAAGCCTTTTGAGCTTGAAGAGCTGGATGCGAGGCTGCGCGCGCTGCTGCGGCGTAGCGAAGGCCAGGTGCATGAGGTTCAGCAGATCGGCGCGCTGGAATATCGCGATGAAGGCTATTTTTTACTCTGCGGACAAACGCTGTCGTTGACGCCGCGCGAGCAGGCGCTGCTGACGGTGCTAATGTTTCGCCGTACGCGGCCGGTGTCGCGCCAGCAGCTGTTTGAACAGGTTTTCAGCCTGAACGATGACGTCAGCCCGGAAAGCATTGAGCTGTATATCCATCGTCTGCGTAAGAAACTTCAGGAGAGCAACGTGCGTATCGTGACCCTGCGTGGCCTGGGCTACGTGCTGGAGCTCGCTCATGAGGTGGGGTAAACCGCAGTCGTTATTCGCTCAACTGTTGCTGTTTCTCGGCCTGCCGCTGGTTTTGCTATGGGGGCTGTCGGCGTTCAATAGCTACGTCAGCGCTCTGCAGGCGGCGACCCAGGCTTACGATCGCACGCTGCTTTCATCCGCCCGCACGGTGGCGGAGCGCCTGGTGGTTCGCCGCGGTAGGCTGGAGGTGAATGTCCCCTGGGTGGTTCTGGACAGCTTCGAGCTGAATATGAACGATCGGCTGTACTATAAGGTGCTCGATCCCGAGAAGCGGGTGATTTCCGGTTTTGACGACCTGCCATCGATGCCGCCATCGACCTCTCGAACCGAGCTCTATCCGGCGCTGGCGTGGTTTTATCATACTGAATATCGCGGTCAGGCCATTCGCGTGGCGCGCCTGCTGCAGCCGGTTAACGAAGGCGGCGTTGTCGGCATGGCGGAAATCTACATCGCCGAAACGCTGCAGTCGCGGCGCTGGCTGGCGGGACAGCTGCTGTTTTCATCATGGATCTCGCAGGGGCTATTAGTGCTGTTGACGCTGGTGCTCACCGGCTGGCTGCTGCGCCGCGTGCTGCGGCCGATGCGCCGGCTTTCGGCGCTCATGGTGCGGCGCGAACCCGGCCTGCTGACGCCGCTGCCGGAGCTGCTGCCGTGGTCGGAAACCCGTCTGCTGATCGTGGCCTTTAACCGCTATATCGACCGGTTACGGGTGATGATCTCCCGCCAGGAGCGCTTTAGCGCCGACGCGTCGCATCAGCTCAAAACGCCTTTAGCGGTGTTGAAAACGCAGGCCTCAGTGGCGCTGGCGAGCGGCGATCCCCGGCTATGGCGAGAGAGCCTGGAGGCGATGAGCGGCACGCTTGACAGTACGATTCTGCTTACCGAACGCCTGCTGCAGCTGGCTACCATCAAACGGAAAGAGCAGGGCGAGCACGCGTTCCCGCCGGTGGACCTGCATGAGATCGTCCACAACAGCTGCTTTTCGCGTCTTCAGCAGGCGCGGAGCAAGGCTATCGATCTCGGCTATGAGGGGGAACCCTCGACGGTGACCATTGCCGGCGATGGTGTGCTGTTGAGCGAGCTGTGCGCGAATCTGCTGGATAACGCGATTCGCTATACGCCGCAGGGCGGTATCGTCACGGTCAGCCTGCATCGTGACGGAGAGGCGGTGCTGCTGGAGGTCGAAGACAGCGGGCCCGGGATCGATGATGCGCAGATTCAGCAGGCGCTCATGCCGTTCCATCGTCTGGAAAACGTGGGTGACAACCCCGGCGCCGGGCTCGGACTGGCGCTGGTCAGCGATATTGCGCGCCTGCACCGCAGCCATCCGCAGCTGCTGCGTAGCGAAACGCTGGGCGGGCTGAAGGTCAGGCTGCGCTTTTTGCGCGCTTGTTCAGAGTAGGCCTTTCAGGGTGAGCGTCCTGCGGGTCGCCGCGTTCAAATCATAGTGGGGAAGATCTTCTGCCTTCACCCAGGCGTAGTCCTGAAACTCCTCGTTGATCGTCACTTCGCGATTGGCGCTGATGCAGTCGAAGATCAGGTAAATCATATAAATCTCTTCCCGGCGGCCATCGGCGTAGGTTTTAACCCGGATATCGTCGCTAAAGGTCCACGGCGTAATCTGGGTCAGCTGCAGTTTTTCGCCCAGCTCCTCGCGAATTTCTCGCCGCAGCGCCTCTTCAATGCGCTCGCCTGGCTCAACGCCGCCGCCGGAGAGCGCCCACTGGCCGGGAAATACGCCGCGATCGTCGGCCATTTTGCACAGCAGATAGTGGCCTTCATGTTGAATGAGCGGGCAGACGATAGTCCTTTGACGCATGATTTCTCCTTACTGATGACAGGGATAAATAACGGGAAGGCCCAGTTTGCGAGCCGCCTCGGCAAACCGCAAGCGAAAACGCGCGGCGAACGCGTGCGGTGGTAGGGTGAGCGTAGGTTAACGGGTCAGGGGCCATCATGGAACAGATAGCAAGCCACTCACCGCACGATGCGGTGTTTAAACACCTTTTGTCCCAACGGGCAACGGCGCGCGATTTTTTGTCTATTCATTTGCCGAAGCATTGGCGGGAACAGTGCGATCTGCGAACGCTGCAGCTGGAATCCGGCAGTTTTATTGAAGAGGACCTACGCGCAAGCCATTCGGATATTCTTTATTCGTTAAAAACCCAGCACGGAGAGGGGTACATCTACATTCTTATAGAGCATCAAAGCTCTCCCTACAGGCATATGGCGTTTCGCCTGATGCGATACGCCATCGCGGCCATGCAGCGCCACCTTGATAAAGGGCATCATCAGCTGCCGCTGGTTATTCCTCTACTATTTTATCACGGCAGGATCGCTCCTTACCCGTACTCGACGCGCTGGCTGGATGATTTCCCTCAGCCAGAGGTGGCCGAGCGGCTGTATAGCCAGCGTTTTCCACTGATAGACGTCACGGTGATTCCTGACGATCGGCTTGTGCAGCACCGCCGTGTCGCTATGCTGGAACTGCTGCAAAAACATATCCGCCAGCGGGATTTGATGGACATTTCTGAGCAACTGGTCAGGATATTATCCTTGGGATACACTACGCGTCGGCAGTTTAAAACTTTGCTGAATTATATGCTTCAGGCGGGCAACGCCGCCGATCCGGTGGCCTTTTTACGCAAGCTCGCGCAAAAGACGCCACTCAAGCCGCATAAGGAGACGCTGATGAATATTGCTCATTTTCTGGAAGAGCGTGGCCGTAAAGAGGGGGTCCTTCAGGGAATGAAGGCGGGGATAGAAAAAGGTTTACGAAAGGGTCGACAGGAAGGCCGGAATGAAGGCCGACAAGAAGGCCGGCATCAAGGACAGCAGGAGGCGACGCAACGCATTGCTCAGGCGATGCTGGATGATGGGCTTGAGCCCTCTCAGGTCGCAAAGCTAACCGGTTTGTCGCTGCGGCGGCTCGCTAAGCTTCGGCACTAAGCGCGTTTAAAAACCGTAAAATGGCAGCCGCAAGGGCTGCCATCAGCATTACTCTCCGTGCTTTAAGGCTTTCAGCGCCGCAGCCACGCCCGCGCCGTAGTCGGGGTGGACTTCACTGAACAGGCCAATTTGTCGCTGCTGAATAAACTCAGGGATATCCCGCATATCATTGGCGATACGCTGGAACATACGCTGATGTTCATCTTCGCTTAACAGCTCAAACAGCCTGCGCGGCTGGCTGAAGTAGTCGTTATCTTCCCGATGATTCCAGTGGGCCGCCGCGCCTTCAAGGCTTAAAGGCGGCTCGCTAAAGTCCGGCTGTTCCTGAAACGCGCCAAAGCTGTTGGGTTCATAGGTGACGCCGTTACCGCTATTGCCGTCAACGCGCATCGCGCCGTCGCGGTGGTAGTTATGGAACGGGCAGCGCGGCGCATTGACCGGAATTTGATGATGGTTGACGCCCAGACGATAGCGCTGGGTATCGCCGTAGGAGAACAGCCGTCCCTGCAGCATGCGATCCGGAGAGAAGCCGATCCCGGGCACCACGTTGGCCGGATTCATCGCGACCTGCTCAACTTCTGCGAAGTAGTTGTCCGGGTTGCGGTTGAGCTCCAGCACGCCGACTTCCATCAGCGGATAATCAGCGTGCGGCCAGATTTTGGTCAGATCGAAGGGGTTATAAGGGACCCGGCTGGCGTCCGCTTCCGGCATGATCTGCACGTAGAAGGTCCAGCGCGGGAAATCGCCTTTTTCAATCGACTCATAGAGATCGCGCTGCGAACTCTCGCGGTCCTCTGCCACCAGTCGTTTCGCTTCATCATCCATCAGGTTGGCGATCCCCTGCTGGGATTTGAAGTGGAATTTCACCCAAAAACGTTCGTTATCGGCATTAATAAAGCTGAACGCGTGGCTGCCGAAACCGTGCATATGGCGATAGGAGCGCGGAAGGCCGCGGTCGCTGAAATCAATCGTTAACTGATGCAGCGTTTCCGGCAGCAGGGAGAAAAAGTCCCATTTCCAGGTGGGGTTACGCAGGTTGGTGCGCGGGTCGCGCTTCACGACGTGGTTAAGGTCGGGAAACTTCAGCGGGTCGCGAAGGTAGAAAATGGGCGTATTGTTGCCCACCAGATCCCAGTTGCCTTCTTCGGTATAAAACTTGATCGAGAAACCGCGAATATCGCGCTCGGCGTCAGCGGCGCCGCGTTCTCCGGCGACGGTTGAGAAGCGCAGGAACAGATCGGTGGTTTTACCGATTTCGGCAAACAGTTTTGCGCGGGTATAGCGGGTGATATCGCGGGTAATGGTCAGTTTACCGTAAGCACCGGAGCCTTTAGCGTGCATTCGGCGTTCCGGGATAACCTCACGGTCGAAGTGGGCCAGTTTTTCCAGAAACCAGACATCCTGCAGCAGCATCGGGCCGCGCGGGCCTGCGGTGACGACATTATTATTATCGACAACCGGGGCGCCGGCGGCGGTGGTTAATCCTTTTTTGCTCATCTTTATCTCCTGACAAAGTTTTATGTAACTTATTCATCTCTTTGCGACGACGAAATAAGCTGGAGCCTATTTGTATAATA
Source organism: Klebsiella sp. LTGPAF-6F (assembly GCF_001753185.1). Taxonomy (NCBI): domain Bacteria; kingdom Pseudomonadati; phylum Pseudomonadota; class Gammaproteobacteria; order Enterobacterales; family Enterobacteriaceae; genus Klebsiella; species Klebsiella sp. LTGPAF-6F. The sequence continues at coordinate 4,398,877 of NZ_CP017450.1, read as the reverse complement.
AAGGCTGAGTCCCAGCAATTTGACCCTGACTATTGAATTGATATCTGAGACCGTTAACAAGGCTCCCGAAGCAACTGGTTACAATCACGCGGTAAAAGCGCGCTATAACGCATTGATTCCTTAAAACGGAGCAGTACAATTTCGCGGTTTTTTGGGATTTTCTTATTATTATTTTCTGGATAGATAAAAATGAAAAAAAGCATATTTATGGTCCTGGCCGGCATGATGTTCGTCTCGACGGCGGCAAATGCGATCAGCGTCAGCGGGCAGGCCGGCGAGCACTACACTAACCTTGGCGTCGGATTCGGTACGGAATCGACCGGCCTGGCGGTAACCGGCAACTGGCTGCACAATGATGACGACGGCGATGCGGCGGGGCTGGGATTGGGCCTGAACATTCCCCTGGGGCCATTCCTGGCCACCGTGGGCGGAAAAGGCGTTTACACCAACCCGAACAATGGCGATGAGGGCTACGCGGCGGCGGTTGGCGGCGGTCTGCAGTGGAAAATCGGCGACAGCTTCCGCCTGTTCGGCGAATACTATTACTCTCCCGATTCACTCTCCAGCGGTATCGACAGCTATCAGGAAGCCAATGCCGGCGCGCGCTTTACCATTATGCGCCCTCTGAGCATCGAAGCCGGTTACCGCTACCTTAACCTGGCGGGTAAAGACGGCAACCGCGATAACGCGGTCGCGGACGGTCCGTACGTCGGCGTCAACGCCAGCTTCTAATCTCTCCGGCGCGGTATTCCGCCGCGCCTGATTTTCAGGCTTTTTCACCAGCCGCTTTGCGATATAGTATTTCTACTTATCAGGCTGGAGTTCACAATGTTAAACGTGGAAATGCTGTCCACCGGCGATGAAGTGCTGCATGGGCAAATCATCGACACCAATGCCGCGTGGCTGGCGGATTTCTTTTTTAATCAAGGATTACCCTTAACGCGTCGCCATACCGTGGGTGACGACCTCGACTCCCTGGTGGCGATTTTACGCGAGCGCAGCGAACACGCTGACGTGCTGATCGTTAACGGCGGCCTGGGGCCGACCAGCGACGATTTGAGCGCGCTGGCCGCGGCGACGGCCAAAGGCGAAGGGTTAATTCTGCACGAAGATTGGCTGGAAACCATGACCCGTTTCTTTGCCGAGCGCGGAAGACCCATGGCCGCCAGCAATCGTAAACAGGCGGAAATTCCGCAAAGCGCCGAGATGATCAACAACCCGGTCGGGACCGCCTGCGGTTTTGCCGTGCAGCTAAACCGCTGCCTGATGTTTTTCACTCCCGGCGTGCCTTCCGAATTTAAGGTGATGGTTGAACAGGAAATCTTACCGCGCCTGCGCGAACGTTTCCCGCTATCCGCTGCGCCGCTGTGTTTGCGCCTGACCACCTTCGGCCGTTCCGAAAGCGAACTGGCGCAGAGCCTCGACCATCTGCAGCTGCCGCCGGGCGTCGTGATGGGCTATCGCTCCTCGATGCCGATTATCGAACTGAAGCTGACCGGGCCTGCCGAACAGCGCGAGGCGATGCTGGCGCTGTGGCCGGAAGTGCAGAAGGTGGCCGGAGAGAGCATGATTTTCGAAGGTACCGAAGGCCTGCCTGCGCAGATCGCCCGTCGCCTGCAGCAGCGTCAGCTAAGCCTGACGCTGAGCGAGCAGTTCACCGGTGGTCTGCTGGCGCTTCAGCTTTCTCGCGTCAACGCTCCGCTGTTGGCCAGCGAAGTCATTCCGGCGCAGGAGGAGACCCTGGCGCAGTCTGCGCGCTGGGCGGCGGAACGGCGCGAAAAACACTTTGCCGGCCTGGCGCTGGCGGTGAGTGGTCAGGAGAGCGATCACCTGAACTTTGCGCTTTCCACGCCGGACGGCACCCACGCGCTGCGGGTGAAATTCACCACCAACCGCCACAGCCTCCAGGTGCGTCAGGAAGTGTGCGCGATGATGGCCCTCAACATGCTGCGCCGCTGGCTGAACGGCCAGCCGGTGGCCGGTGAACACGGCTGGATTAACGTCGTCGAATCTCTCTCAGCGTAAACCCACCTCCGCGTCGGGAGCCCCTCCCGGCGCGCGATGAGTCCAGCCTGTTGTACTTGCTTTAAAAAATTCTGTGCACTATCTCGCATTTTTCTCCCTCTGAACGTCCACCCGGCTGGAATAGCGTCGTCATTTGAAGTCGCTCACAATTTACACGCCCGACAACCGCAACACTGATTCCAGTATTCAGGATTGGAGTCCAGTATGTTGGAATCAAGCAAAGTCCCGGCGCTGACCCGCGCCATTGATATTCTCAATCTGATCGCCCGCATCGGCCCCTGCAGCGCGGCGACCATTATTGACGAACTGGGTATTCCGAAAAGCACCGCCTATCTGCTGCTGGGAGAGCTGAAAAAACAGCGCTTCCTCAGCATGGATAATCAGGATAACTACTGCCTGTGGACCAAGCTGGTTGAGCTGGCCGGGCAGGCGCTGAGCAAAATGGACCTGCGCGAACTGGCGCGCCCGCGCCTGACGCAGCTGATGGATCAGTGCGGGCTGCTCTGCCACCTGGGCATCATCGACAGCGGCAACGCCTACTACATTCTGAAGATTGAATCCCCGGCCACCATCAGCGTGCGTTCGCATGAAGGTAAGAGCCTGTCGTTATATCGTTCCGGCATTGGTAAATGCCTGCTGGCCTGGCAGCCCGAGCGGGTTCAGGAGTCGATTATCAGCGAGCTGCAGTGGGAGCGGGCGACGCCAACCACCATCACCAGCGCCCAACAGCTTCGCGATGAACTGGGCCGTATTCGCGCCCGCGGCTGGAGCTTCGATAACGGCGAAGACTATCCCGACGTTCGCTGCGTGGCGGCGCCGGTTTTTAATGCCAATAACGAGCTGACCGCCGCCATTTCCGTGGTGGGTACCCGTCTGCAAATCAATGAAGACAATCGCGATTACCTCGCCGGTAGGGCGATTGCCTGCGCCAAAGATATTTCCCGTCTGCTGGGGTGGAAAAGCCCCTTCGAACAACAAGCCTCATAATAAGGAGAAGATCATGACCCTACCGAAAATTAAACACGTCCGCGCCTGGTTTATTGGCGGTGCTACCGCAGAGAAAGGCGCTGGCGGCGGCGATTATCATGACCAGGGGGCAAATCACTGGATTGACGATCATATCGCCACGCCGATGAGCAAATATAAACAGTATGAACAGTCCCGCCAGTCGTTTGGCATCAACGTTCTTGGCACGCTGATCGTTGAGGTCGAAGCCGAAAACGGGCAGACCGGCTTTGCGGTATCGACCGCCGGCGAGATGGGCTGCTTTATCGTGGAAAAACACCTCAACCGCTTTATCGAAGGCAAATGCGTCAGCGATATCAAACTGATCCATGACCAGATGCTCAACGCCACCCTGTACTACTCCGGATCCGGCGGCCTGGTGATGAATACGATTTCCTGCGTCGACCTGGCGCTGTGGGATCTGTTCGGCAAAGTGGTTGGGCTGCCGGTTTACAAACTGCTGGGCGGCGCGGTGCGCGATGAAATTCAGTTCTACGCCACCGGGGCGCGTCCGGACCTGGCGAAAGAGATGGGCTTTATTGGCGGCAAAATGCCGACCCACTGGGGGCCGCACGATGGCGACGCGGGGATCCGCAAAGATGCTGCGATGGTGGCCGATATGCGCGAAAAGTGCGGCCCGGACTTCTGGCTGATGCTGGACTGCTGGATGAGCCAGGACGTTAACTACGCCACTAAACTGGCCCACGCCTGCGCGCCCTCTAACCTTAAGTGGATCGAGGAGTGCCTGCCGCCGCAGCAGTATGAAGGCTATCGCGAGCTTAAACGCAATGCGCCAGCCGGCATGATGGTCACCAGCGGCGAGCACCACGGTACGCTGCAATCCTTCCGCACGCTGTCGGAAACCGGCATCGATATTATGCAGCCTGACGTGGGCTGGTGCGGCGGCCTGACCACGCTGGTGGAGATTGCGGCGATCGCCAAATCGCGCGGCCAGCTGGTGGTGCCGCACGGCTCGTCGGTCTATTCGCACCATGCGGTCATTACCTTTACCAACACGCCTTTCAGTGAGTTCCTGATGACCAGCCCCGACTGCTCAACGATGCGTCCGCAGTTTGACCCGATTCTGGTTGATGAGCCGGTACCGGTGAACGGGCGCATTCATAAAACCGTGCTGGACAAACCGGGCTTCGGCGTGGAGCTGAACCGCGACTGTAATCTGAAACGTCCTTATAGCCACTGATCCCGTCGTGCCGCACAGCGCAGATGTGCGGCCTATTGTTGAGGATATTACGATGAGCAACGCCTTGCTTGAGAGCGTGGTGAAGAAAAACCGCGCCCGTTTGATCCCCTTTATGCTGGCGCTGTACGTGCTGGCGTTTCTTGACCGTTCGAATATCGGCTTTGCCAAAGAGACCTATCAGCTGGATACCGGCCTTAGCAACGAAGCCTATGCGCTGGGGGCGGGGATTTTCTTTGTGGTCTACGCCTTTCTCGGGGTGCCCGCTAACCTGCTGATGCGCAAATTCGGCGCAAGAAAGTGGATCGGCTGCACCACCTTGCTGTGGGGGCTTCTCTCCGCGGCGATGGCGTGGGCGGATACCGAAGCGAAGTTTCTGCTGGTGCGCACCCTGCTGGGCGCCGCGGAAGCGGGTTTTTTCCCGGGCATGATCTACCTGACGTCCCAGTGGTTTCCGCAGCAGAACCGCGCCAGCATTATGGGGCTGTTTTATATGGGCGCGCCGCTGGCGCTGACCCTCGGGTCGCCGCTCTCTGGCGCGCTGCTGGAAATGCATGGTTTTATGGGGCATCCCGGCTGGTTCTGGATGTTTATCATTGAGGGGCTGCTGGCGGTCGGCGCGGGGTTCTTCACCTTCTTCTGGCTCGACGATACGCCGCAAAAGGCGCGCTTCCTGAGCGCTGCCGAAAAACAGGCGTTAATCAGCGAGCTGGCCAGCGAAGAGCAGAAAAAGGTGACCTCGCGTTTGTCCGATGCGCTGCGTAACGGCCGCGTCTGGCAGCTGGCGATTATCTATCTCACCATTCAGGTGGCGGTTTACGGCCTGATCTTCTTCCTGCCAACCCAGGTTGCCGCGCTGCTCGGCACCAAGGTGGGGTTCGTGGCGTCGGTGGTGACCGCGATCCCGTGGGTGGCGGCGCTGTTCGGTACCTGGCTGATTCCGCGCTACTCCGACCGCACCGGCGAGCGGCGTAATGTGGCGGCATTCACCCTGCTGGCGGCGGCAATTGGCATTGCGGTCTCCGGGCTGGTGTCGCCGGTGCTGGCGATTATCGCGCTGTGCGTTGCCGCCGTGGGCGTCATTGCCGTACAGCCAGTGTTCTGGACCATGCCGACGCAGCTGTTGTCCGGCACGGCGCTGGCCGCGGGCATCGGTTTCGTCAACCTGTTTGGTGCCATCGGCGGTTTTCTGGCGCCCATTATCCGCGTCCAGGCTGAAACCATGTTCGCCAGTGATTCTGCCGGATTAGTGACGCTCGCCTGCGTGGCGATTGTCGGAGTTGTTATTATCTTTTCGCTGCGCGTCAATCGCACGGTACCGCAGGCTGGCAGCGTACAGCATTAATGTAAGGGAGAACTATGAACGCAATTTTATCGAACTCATTTAAAGCGGGATTGTTGCAAGGGGAAGCGCAAATCGGCCTGTGGCTGAGCTCAACTTCTTCGTATATGGCTGAGATTGCCGCCACCTCGGGTTACGACTGGCTGCTGATTGACGGCGAACATGCGCCCAATACCATCCAGGATCTTTATCATCAGCTGCAGGCCATTGCGCCCTACGCCAGCCAGCCGGTCATTCGCCCGGTAGAGGGCAATCGCAGCCTGATTAAACAGGTGCTGGATATCGGCGCCAGAACGCTGCTGATCCCCATGGTCGATACCGCCGAACAGGCGCGGGAGATTGTCTCGGCTACCCGCTACCCGCCGCTGGGTACCCGCGGGGTGGGGGCCGGAGTGGCCCGCGCCGCGCGCTGGGGACGGGTTGAGAACTATATGGCGCAGGCCAACGATGAGCTGTGCCTGTTGATTCAGGTAGAGAGTAAAACGGCCCTCGATAATCTGGATGCGATCCTTGAAGTGGAGGGCATTGACGGCGTGTTTATCGGCCCGGCGGACCTGTCGGCCTCGCTGGGCTACCCGGATAACGCTGGTCATCCTGAAGTGCAGCGGGTTATTGAACAGAGCATCCGCCGCATTCGCGCGGCGGGTAAGGCGGCCGGATTCCTTGCCGTCGATCCGGAGATGGCGCACAAAGCGCTGGCGTGGGGGGCGAATTTTGTTGCCGTTGGCGTCGATACCAACCTTTACACCAGCGCGCTGGATAAACGGCTGGCGATGTTCAAGCCGGTAGCCGAACAGGCGGAGGGAAAGGGGAGCTACTAGCCCCCCGGTGTTGGCGCTGGCGTCAGGCCAGCGCCTGTGCCAGCAGGGTGATGGGGTGTTCGCAGCGTTTGCTGGTGGACATCTCTATCTGCCATTTGCAGGTTTCACAGTCGGTCACCACCAGATCCGCGCCGCTCTCCTCAATTTGCCGGAACAGCGGCGCGCCCATCGCCTGCGATGAGTCGTAGTTCTCCGCCTTGAAGCCGTATGTGCCGGCAATACCGCAGCATTGCGAGTCGAGTACCTCCAGCTGCAAGCCGGGGATCAGCCGCAATAGCTCAAGGGTATACAGCGACCAGCCCATTTTTTCCATATGGCAGGGCGTGTGATAGACCACCTTCAGCGGCAGCGTTTTTAGCTTCAGAGGCCGCCCATTATCCAGCTGACGCCAGAGCCAGCGAGTCGCCAGCTCAATCCGGTCGCGGATATCGTGATTATCGATATCAAGGAGATGCGGATATTCATCGCGCAGCGTAAAGGTGCAGGTCGATGAAGTCGCAATAATGGGCAGACTATTTTCCCGCATCGCGATGACGTTGCTCAGCGCCTGCTTGCGCGCTTTCGCAAAAAAACCGTTGGCAATCAGCGGTACGCCGCAGCATTTCTCTTTGCTCAATAACTGCACCCCGATGCCCATGGCGTTGAACACGCGGATAAGATCTTTGCCCAGCTGCGGATTGTTGTAGTTCACATAGCAGCCGTGAAAAAACGCCACCTGCTCGGCGTACTGCCCCTGCCGGGCGGCCAGCTGACGATACGCGCGGCGAAAGGTACCAAAGCCATATTTTGGCAGCGTGCGGCGGTGATCGATTTTAAGCGCGGCATCAAGGATTTGGCGTACCGGCCTCAGCCCGGTGGCGGCGTTCACCAGCGGGGCAAAAGGCGTGGATAGGGTGCCCATCAGGTCGGTATGGCTGAGGATCGCATCGCGCAGCGTGGGCTTTTGCCGACCGTACTCCATGCGCGCTCGCTGGATAATATCGCCAATTTTGACGTCCGAAGGGCAGGCAACTTCGCAGCGTTTACAGTTGATGCAGTATTTCAATGCCTCGTCGTAGAGCGCGCTGTCTTTCAGGCGCAGGCGTTCGCCGTCCGGCCCGGCCTGTTTTGGCCCCGGATAGCGCGGATTAACCCGGCTGACCGGGCAGGCGGTGGTGCAAACGGTGCATTTTATACAGTGTTCAAAGCGCGTGTCGTTCATGATTCACCTCCGGCAAGCTCGCCGATTAACCCAGCAGCATGCAGCGCGGTCACCGCGCAAACGCCGCCGCCGCATCCCAGCGCGATGGCGTCAAAACCACCGAGGATCGCGCCTACGGCGAACAGATTTTCCAGCGTCTGCCCCTGAAGCTGCGGGCGCAGATCCGCATCGGTTTTCAGGCCGAAACGCTGCCAGGGCTGAGAGGCAAAAAAGTCCTGCTGATACCAGCGCTCGCGCGGCAGCGTCTGCTGCAGGTCAAGGCCGAGGATCGGCTCGCGCACGCCGCTGCGCTCGGCGACCAGCCCGTTGCTGAAAAAGCTGCCGCTGGCCAGCACCGCGAAGCGCGGGCGCAGCGGGATATCGCCGTGATTGCGCGTCCAGATCGCGTTAACGCTACCGTTGCGGTGGCTGATATCGATGACTTCATCCCCGGTCAGCCAGGTCCCGCCGCTGCGGATAAATTGCCGCTGCAGCTGGGCGTGCAGGCGCATCCCCGGCACCGACGGCGGCAGCGTAGGCAGCAGGCGCAGCGGGCAGGGCAGGCGCTGCTGCAGCCACTGGTACAGGCGATCGTCGGCGAGGCCAAAGCAGGCGGGCATAATCAGTAAATTATGCCGCTGCGCCAGCGGGCGCAGCGCCGCCAGCAGGGCCGGCCAGTGCGCTTCATCGTCCAGCCGGCGGGCAATATTGGCGGCACGAAATTCGGATGGGCTATCGCGCAGCACATCGAGGAGAGGTAAATCTATCTCATGGGCTTCGGCGGTCACGCCGTGCTGGTTCAGAGAGGCGGCGGCAAGATGCGGCTGGAAGTCGCCGAATCCGCTGATGCCGACCACGCCGACGCCGCTGGCGGGCAGCGGCGCGGTGGCGATTTCCTGCGGAGATAGCCAGGCCGCGCGTAAGGTTCCCAGCGGCGTCACGCGCAGATGCGGCTGGCTGGCGTCGCCCTGCATGGCGATACCGCAGTCGGCAAACAGCGCCTGACTCTGGCGGGCGTAATCCATCACCCGTTCGGCGCCGAGCCTGGCATAGGGATGTTCGGGAAGCTGGCGGGCCAGCTGGCCGATGCCGTGAGCGACATCGGTGACGGTGTCGCCATTCGGCAGCGTGGTAAGCAAATCCAGCGAGGCGGAAGAGAAGTGCAGGGCGCTTTGGCCGCGGCTGATAATCACGCTGCGCAGGCCGCGCTGGTTGAGCGCCAGCCCGCAGAGCAGTCCGGCGAGGCCGCCGCCGATGATGGCGCAATCAAACTTCATCCTGATGCTCCTTTTGTAATCCGCACAGGCCGAGATAGACCCAGCGGGTGAACTCGCTTTCGCGCAGCGCGTCCCCCCAGGCCACCGGCTGGACGCCTTTCCAGCGTTCGTTCAAAAATTGAGACAGCTGGGTAAGGGATCGCGCGGAAGTGGTGACGTTAAAACGCGCGAGCAGCCCGGCGGCGCGGCAGGCGCACAGTTCGCCCTGACAGGTTCCCATGCCGACGCGGGTGCGGCGGCGCAGGTCGAGCAGGTTTTTCACCGCCAGGTTTTCGACCGCGTACTGAACCTCGCCGGCGGTCACCGCCTCGCATTCGCAGACCAGGCTGCGGTGCTGGCGGCTATCGCCAAGCCAGGCCGGGGTGCGATCGCCGTGGCGATAGATGGCCGACCCGCGCAGCGACGCAGGTAAAGAGATGATTTTGCGTAGCGTGGCTTCCGCCGGCTCCTGCGAGCCCGGCAGCGGCGTATAGGCGGTCGTACAGGGGACGGTATTTCCGAGCTTGCGGCAGAGCGCATCCGTGGCCCACTCCGCCATCAGGCGATAGGTCATCAGCTTACCGCCGGTGATGGTGATAAAGCCCTCCAGTCCGTCGCGCCGGGCGTGGTCGAGCAGCACAATACCGCGACTGACGCTGCGCCCGCTGGGATCGTCATCGCTGGCGACCAGCGGACGTATGCCGGAGTAGGCGCGCAGTACCCGCGTCCGCCCCATGATCGGCGCCAGCTTTTCCCCTTCGCGCAGCAGCGTTTCGACCTCCTCGGCCGTTACCCGGTTGTCGTCAATTTCGTCATAGGGAATATGCATCGAAGTAGTGCCAATCAGCGAAATAGTATCGCCGGGCACCAGGATATCGGCGTCAGCCGGTTTGCGGCAGCGGTTGATAACCTGACGGTTAATGCGGTGATCGAGGATTAACAGCGATCCTTTTGCCGGAAACATCGCGATGCGCAGGTCGGCATACTCTGCGATGCGCTGCCCCCAGATCCCGGCGGCGTTGACCACCACCTGCGCGCGCAGCGTGCGCGATTCACGGAGCTGATGGTTGTAGATCGTGACGCCATGGACGCGATCGCCCTGACGCAGCAGGCCGGTGACTTCGCAGCCGGTGAGGATAGCGGCGCCATGTTCGCGGGCATCGAGCATATTTGCGGCGGTGAGGCGGAAAGGATCGACGGTGCCGTCGGGGACCTGCACCGCGCCGAGCAGCGCCGGGTTAACCGCGGGCTCAATGCGCAGCGCCTCGGCGGGCGTCAGAGGCTGGGCCTCAATACCCGCCTGCTGGCAGGCGGTGATAAAGGTGTGCTGATACGCCGGATCGTCTTCCGGCAAGGTAATAAACAGGCCGCTGGTGGGCTCAATGCAGTGCCGGGCGATGCGGCGTAAGATGCGGTTTTCGCTGATACACTCCCGCGCCGATTCGCTATCGGTTACCGCATAGCGCGCGCCGCTGTGCAGCAGGCCGTGGTTGCGGCCGGTCGCCCCGGTGGCGATATCGTAGCGCTCAACCAGCGCCGCCTTCAGCCCGCGCAGCGCGCAGTCGCGCGCGATCCCGGCGCCGGTGGCGCCGCCGCCAATAATAATGACGTCATATTCACGACTATCGGCCATCTCCCTGTCCTCTGTGTTCGTTTTACATCATTTAGCCATATCGACCGCGTTTAATGTTTGATTTCGAGCATATTTGCGCGTAATTCGAGCGTTTGTTGTGACTTTATGCGCATATTGGAAAGTTCTGTCATATTTCTGTAACAAAGTGTGCGACATTTCACAGTATTAGATTTACGCTTTGCCTACTATCGCGACCAAATCAGAAGTCAGTGAATAAATTACGTTTTTTTGCGACGACGTCAGAAGAACAGCAATGGCCACGGAGGCTGATATGTTAAGTATATTTAAACCCGCAGCGCATAAAGCGCGTTTGCCAACGGCGGAAATCGATCCGCTATATCGTCGATTACGCTGGCAGATCTTTATCGGTATCTTCTTCGGATATGCCGCTTACTATCTGGTTCGTAAGAACTTTGCTTTGGCAATGCCCTATCTTATCGAGCAGGGGTTCTCCCGCGGCGATCTCGGCTTTGCGCTTTCCGGTATCTCTATCGCCTACGGATTTTCGAAATTCATCATGGGCTCGGTTTCTGACCGTTCGAATCCGCGCATTTTTTTACCGGCAGGCCTGATCCTTGCCGCGCTGGTGATGCTGGTGATGGGCTTCGTCCCCTGGGCGACCTCCAGCATTATGGTGATGTTCGTCCTGCTGTTCCTGTGCGGCTGGTTCCAGGGGATGGGCTGGCCGCCGTGCGGACGTACGATGGTGCACTGGTGGTCGCAGAAAGAGCGCGGCGGTATTGTTTCGGTATGGAACTGCGCGCACAACGTCGGCGGCGGGATCCCGCCGCTGCTGTTTCTGCTGGGGATGGCGTGGTTTAACGACTGGCACGCGGCGCTGTATATGCCGGCTTTCGGCGCGATCCTGCTGGCGATTTTCGCCTTCGCGATGATGCGCGATACTCCGCAGTCCTGCGGCCTGCCGCCGATCGAAGAGTACAAAAACGATTATCCTGACGACTACAGCGAGAAGCACGAAGAAGAGCTGACCGCAAAGCAGATCTTTATGCAGTACATCCTGCCGAACAAGCTGCTGTGGTACATCGCCATCGCCAACGTGTTTGTTTATCTGCTGCGCTACGGCATTCTTGACTGGTCGCCGACCTACCTGAAAGAGGTTAAGCACTTCGCGCTGGATAAATCGTCCTGGGCCTACTTTCTTTATGAATACGCGGGGATCCCGGGCACCCTGCTGTGCGGCTGGATGTCGGATAAAGTGTTTAAAGGCAACCGCGGCGCGACCGGCGTCTTCTTTATGACCCTGGTCACCATCGCCACCGTCGTCTACTGGCTGAACCCGCCGGGTAACCCGGGCGTGGATATGGCCTGCATGATCATCATCGGCTTCCTGATTTACGGTCCGGTGATGCTGATTGGCCTGCATGCGCTGGAGCTGGCGCCGAAAAAAGCCGCCGGCACCGCCGCGGGCTTCACCGGCCTGTTTGGCTATCTCGGCGGCTCCGTGGCCGCGAGCGCCATCGTTGGCTATACCGTCGATTTCTTCGGCTGGGACGGCGGCTTTATGGTAATGATCGGCGGCAGCGTGCTGGCGGTCCTGCTGCTGATTATCGTGATGCTGGGCGAACGACGCCATCACCAACAGATGAAACAAGCTTAAGGAGCGGCGATGAAAAGCACATTAACCACCCTGATGAGCGGAATGCTGCTGGCTGCGACGGCGCTCTCTTTCAGCGCCGTCGCGGGGGAGAAAATCGTTATCGCCCACCGCGGCGCCAGCGGCTATCTGCCGGAACATACCCTGCCGGCGAAAGCGATGGCCTACGCGCAGGGGGCGGACTACCTCGAGCAAGACCTGGTGATGACTAAAGACGACCGGCTGGTGGTGCTGCATGACCACTATCTGGATCGGGTGACCGACGTGGCCCAGCGTTTCCCGCAGCGGGCGCGTCAAGATGGCCGCTTCTACGCCATCGACTTTACCCTCGCCGAGATAAAGTCGCTGAAGTTTACCGAAGGGTTTGAGCCGAAAGATGGCAAGAACGTGCAAACTTATCCGGGCCGTTTCCCGATGGGTAAATCTGATTTCCGTATTCATACCTTTGAAGAGGAGATTGAGTTTGTGCAGGGGCTGAACCATTCGACCGGCAAAAACATCGGCATCTACCCGGAGATCAAAGCGCCGTGGTTCCACCATCAGGAAGGCAAGGATATTGCCGCCAGCACGCTGAACGTGCTGAAGAAATATGGCTACACCGGCAAGCAGGATAAGGTTTATCTGCAGTGCTTTGACGCCAACGAGCTCAAGCGCATCAAGCAGGAGCTGGAGCCGAAAATGGGGATGGATCTCAATCTGGTGCAGCTTATCGCCTATACCGACTGGAATGAGACCCAGCAGCGGCAGGCCGACGGCAAGTGGGTGAACTACAGCTATGACTGGATGTTCAAACCGGGGGCGATGGCGCAGATCGCGCAGTACGCTGACGGCATTGGCCCGGACTACCATATGCTGGTGGCGGAAGGCTCGACGCCGGGTCACGTGAAGCTGACGGCGATGGTGAAAGAAGCCCATGCCAGCAAGCTGCAGGTGCATCCGTATACGGTCCGCGCGGATCAGCTGCCAGCGTATGCAGCGGACGTGGAGCAGCTTTACGACGTCCTGTATAACCAGGCGGACGTGGACGGGTTGTTTACGGATTTCCCGGATAAGGCGGTGAAGTTCCTCAATAAAAAGTAAGCCATTAATCAGGGGCGCTTGCGCCCCTGTTGCAGAGGGGCAGCAGCCCGGCCAGTCGTAGCTGTTTTTCCCACTCTGGCTCTGGCCCCAGCTTTTCCGCAACCTCGTTGACCAGCGCCTGAATCACTGGCGAGGCGCGACGCGTCTGGCGATACAGCGCCACAATGTTGCCACCCTCCGGCTGCCAGTCGGGTAAAATAATTTTTAGCTCTCCCCGCACGATCGCTTCAGCGCCTAAAAATAGCGGCATGACCACAATCCCAAGCCCCATTCTGGCGGCCTCCAGCAGGCTGAAGGCGTTATCCGAACGCAGACGATTTTTGACCCGCCAGGTCTGGCGCTGCCCGTTATGCAGCAACTGCCAGCAGCCCCCCGGCGCGCGATGGGTATATAGCAGCCCGTCATGCTGCTCCAGTTCAACAGGATGCAAAGGCGTGCCCCGTTGCGACAGATAGTCCGGGCTGGCGCAGAGCCAGGTCAGGTTGCGCGCCAGCGTTCGGGCGATGAGCGTTGAGTCCGGGACGAGGCCGAGGCGGATGGCGATATCAAAGTCGGGCTGGTGCATATTGATCTGCCGGTCCTCCGTCGCGATATCGAGAGACAACCCCGGATGGTCGCGGATAAAACCGGCCAGAATTGTCGATAGATGAGTGGTCATAAACGTATGCGAGGTGGCAATCCGCAGCCCGCCCCGAAGCTCGCTGCGTGACGGGGCCACCGCCTCTTCTGCCAGCGTGACTTCGTCAAGCAGCCGTACGCACTCCTGATAAAATAGCAGGCCCGCCTCCGTGAGGCTAAGCCGTGGCCCGCGCTCCAGTAAGCTGGCGCCAAGCCGTTTCTCCAGCATCTTGACGCGCTGGCTGACTACCGATTTTGATGTCCCCAATTTTGCCGCCGCGCCGACAAAGCTCAGAGACTCAACAACCGAAATAAACGTGCTCATTTCCACGAACTTGTTCACACAGGCGCTCCTTTTTCGGGTCTTGCGGTTGACTATGCCTCGTTCTATGCGCCAGAAAAACGGCTGGCGAGATATTCTGCCGCCATGATCGCATCCGGATTGGTCGCCTGAGAGGGAACGTCCGGGAACAGCGAGGCATCGACGACAAACAGCCCGGCAATACCGAAAACTTTCCCGCAGGCGTCCACGACGGCGATGGGATCGCTTTCGTTCCCCATTGGCGCAGTCGCGCTGAGGTGCAGGTTACTTTTCACCGTCTTACGCTGTTCTTCTGCTATCTGCTGGTCTGTTTCTGCCAGTGTACCGCCTTTTACCATCGGGACTTCGCCAATCACCAGCGCCTGTAGCGGACCTTCCTGCACCAGCGCCCGGGATAATTTCACCGCTTCGACCATTCGCGTGACGTCGCGCTCGTCACCCAGTAAATTGAGATCGATACGGGGGCCGAGCAGCGGGTTGCGGCTCGCCAAAGTCAGACGCCCGCGGGCAAAGGGGCGCGCCACGGTGAAAAAGAGCTGGAAACCCGCACCATGTGGAAATAGTTCAGGATCGACGAAGTGGTTATTGCTGATATAGAGATCCAGTTCGTTGGCTGCCGCCAGCGAAGATTGCGTCCAGAGCGTTGTGCCTATAGGGGGATAACTGGCATGCTTAGCGGACGTTGCCAGCATGATCCCGTTCACGGGTTGTTCCTGCAAGTTGCGCCCAACGGGGAGATCCTGTTTCACCGTGATCTCCAGATGGCGTAAATCGTCCGCAGGGCCAATGCCGGAGCGCAACAGAATCGCTGGCGTACCGGCCGCGCCGGCGCACAGGAATACGTTGTCGGTAGCGATCTGTGTTCCGTCCGCCAGCTGTATGCCGTTCACGCGCGAACCTTCAATCAACGCTTTATCCACGACCGTCATGCCGACAATCGACAGATTCTTGCGCGCGCGAACGTCTGCCGTCAGGTAGACCATGGCGGTATTTTGCCGGATGCCGTTGACAACATTGACCGGGTAGACCGCGACGCCGTGCTGCTGCGCGCCGTTGATATCGTCAACGGCGGCGAAGCCGTGAGCGCGGCAAGCATGATAAAACGCCTGGCTTGCCGGGCTGAGCGTTTCCAGCGCCGGTAACCGCACCGGAACCGGGCCGTGGCGACCATGCCAGCGATCGTCGCCATAGTCGGCGTTTTCAAGCCGTTTGAACCAGGGTAAAACCTTATCGAACGACCAGTCGCTCAGGCCGCGCTTGACCCAACGGTCAAAATCAGATTTGGGGGCGCGAACAAACGCGCCGGCATTGATCGTTGACCCGCCGCCAAGTACTTTTGCCCGCAGATGACCGGCCGTGTGATCGGTTCCCGTTGCTACCCCGCGCTCCCAGACGTAATCGCCGCCACCAACAGAGTGGCTGTGCGCCAGCTCGTCCGGCCAGGCATCAGGGGCGAAAACGGGGCCACCTTCCAGCAGCGCTACCTGGCAATCGGGGTTCTCACTCAGACGTGCGGCGAGTACCGCACCCGCCGAACCTCCACCGACCACGATGACGTCGTATGCTTTTTTCAGTCCGTTGGCGCAGTTTTCCTCTTTGACGGAAGCCATTTTTTATCTCCTCATGAATGTCGTGACGCAGAGCATCAGCCAGCGTTGCTGCGATCATTGCTGATGGCTTTATCCGGTGGCTTATACAGGTAGAGTAGGCGGAGTGGGGGGAGGTGAACAGGGATAGGAAGACGAACCCAGGGTTCGTAAAAAACGAACCCTATAAAGAATGGGAATGCGTTTCAGGCTGGCTTACATTTCGATTTCGATATCGCCTTTTGCCCGGCAGCAGCAGGGCAAAATCTCTCCCGGCTGGACAAACGCCAGCGGCTCGGTGAGCCAGTCAACCTGACCGGAAACCAGACGCAGACGACACGATCCGCAGTATCCTTCGCGGCACTGATACTCCACGTCGATATTGTGCGATTCCAGGGCCGCCAGCAGGGAGGGATGTTCATCCTGACACTCAAGGCGAGTGTCAGAAATCTTCAAGAAAATGCGTTTCATCAGAGCTGGAAGTTGCTCAGATCGTCAGCGTCGACTTCGGAATCGATCTGCCCGACCAGATAAGAGCTGACTTCCACTTCCTGCGGCGCGACCTGCACGTTATCGGACACCAGCCAGGTGTTGATCCACGGGATCGGGTTGGAGCGGGTCTGGAACGGCAGATCGAGACCTACCGCCTGCATGCGGATGTTGGTAATGTACTCAACGTACTGGCAGAGAATATCTTTGTTCAGGCCGATCATCGAACCGTCGCGGAACAGATAATCCGCCCACTCTTTTTCCTGCTGCGCCGCCTGCACGAACAGGTCGTAGCACGCCTGTTTGCACTCTTCGGCGATTGAAGCCATCTCCGGATCGTCGACGCCGGAACGCAGCAGATTCAGCATGTGCTGAGTGCCGGTCAGGTGCAGCGCTTCGTCGCGAGCGATCAGGCGGATAATCTTGGCGTTACCTTCCATCAGCTTGCGCTCGGCAAAGGCGAAAGAGCAGGCGAAGCTGACGTAAAAACGGATGGCTTCCAGCGCATTCACGCTCATCAGGCACAGGTAGAGTTTCTTTTTCAGCTCGCGCAGGTTCACGGTAATGGTTTTACCGTTCACGCTGTGGGTGCCTTCGCCCAGCAGATGCCAGTAGCTGGTCAGCTCAATCAATTCATCGTAATAGCTGGAAATGCCTTCCGCGCGTTTCTGAATCTGCTCGTTGGTGACGATATCGTCAAATACCATCGCCGGATCGTTAACGATATTGCGGATGATATGGGTGTAGGAGCGCGAATGGATGGTCTCCGAGAACGCCCAGGTTTCCACCCAGGTTTCCAGCTCCGGAATTGAAATCAGCGGCAGCAGGGCGACGTTCGGGCTGCGGCCCTGGATGGAGTCCAGCAGCGTCTGATATTTCAGGTTGCTGATAAAAATGTGTTTTTCGTGTTCCGGCAGCGCCTGATAGTCGATACGGTCGCGGGAAACGTCAACTTCTTCCGGACGCCAGAAGAAGGAGAGCTGTTTTTCAATCAGCTTTTCGAAGATGTCATATTTTTGCTGATCGTAGCGGGCGACGTTCACCGGCTGACCGAAGAACATCGGCTCTTTGAGCTGGTCATTTTTCGTCTGTGAAAAGGTGGTGTATGCCATGAGTGGGGATCCTGTCCTGGAATTATACGCCGGGCGGCGCTTCGCTAGCCCGACCTACATTAGACCGTAGGCCCGGCAGGCAACGCGCCGCCGGGCAATATTATCAAATCTTACATGCGCCGCTTTCGCAGCCGTCGTCCTGGATGGACGGCGCCAGGTCATCCTGGGCATCTTCCGCGCCATCGCGCGTGTTGTGATAGTACAGCGTTTTGACGCCGAACTTATAGGCATTGAGCAAGTCTTTCAGCAGCTGCTGCATCGGCACTTTGCCAGACGGGAAGCGCGTCGGATCGTAGTTGGTGTTAGCAGAAATCGACTGGTCGATAAACTTCTGCATAATACCGACCAGCTGCAAGTAACCGTCGTTGTTCGGCATTTCCCACAGCAGCTCGTAGCCGTTCTGCAGTTTTTCGTAATCCGGCACCACCTGGCGCAGGATACCGTCTTTCGACGCTTTGATGCTGACGTGACCGCGCGGCGGCTCAATGCCGTTGGTGGCGTTGGAGATCTGCGAAGAGGTCTCGGACGGCATCAGCGCGGAGAGCGTGGAGTTACGCAGGCCGTGCGTTTTAATCGACTCGCGAAGCTGCTCCCAGTCGTAATGCAGGGATTCGCTGACGATAGCGTCCAGGTCTTTTTTGTAGGTATCGATCGGCAGAATGCCTTTCGCATAGGTGGTTTCGTTAAACCACGGGCACGCGCCTTGCTCGATCGCCAGCTCGTTAGAGGCTTTCAGCAGGTAGTACTGAATCGCTTCGAACGTTTTATGCGTCAGGTTGTTAGCGCTGCCGTCAGAGTAGCGTTTACCGTGCTTCGCCAGATAGTAGGCAAAGTTAATCACCCCAATACCCAGCGTACGACGGCCCATCGCGCCGCGTTTGGCCGCCGGGATTGGGTAGTCCTGGTAATCCAGCAGGGCATCCAGCGCGCGAACGGCCAGCACCGCCAGCTCTTCCAGCTCATCAAGGCTATCGATAACGCCGAGGTTGAAAGCGGACAGGGTACACAGCGCAATTTCACCGTTTTCGTCGTTTACATCTTCCAGAGGCTTGGTCGGCAGGGCGATTTCCAGGCACAGGTTGGACTGGCGCACCGGCGCGACAACCGGGTCAAACGGGCTGTGGGTGTTGCAGTGGTCCACGTTCTGGATGTAGATACGGCCGGTGGAGGCGCGTTCCTGCATCATCAGCGAGAACAGTTCTACCGCTTTAATGCGCTGCTTGCGGATGCTGTCGTCCTGCTCGTATTGGGTGTACAGGCGCTCGAACTCGTCCTGGTCGGCGAAGAACGCATCGTACAGGCCCGGGACGTCGGACGGGCTGAACAGGGTGATATCGCCGCCTTTCAGCAGACGGGTGTACATCAGCTTGTTGATCTGTACGCCGTAGTCCATGTGACGAACGCGGTTGGCGTCGGTACCGCGGTTGTTTTTCAGCACCAGCAGGCTTTCGACTTCCAGATGCCACATCGGGTAGAAGAGGGTCGCCGCACCGCCGCGGACGCCGCCCTGGGAGCAGGATTTCACCGCCGTCTGGAAGTGCTTATAGAACGGGATACAGCCGGTATGGAAAGCTTCACCGCCGCGAATCGGGCTACCCAGCGCGCGGATGCGGCCGGCGTTGATGCCGATACCGGCGCGCTGAGAGACGTATTTCACAATGGCGCTGGAGGTGGCGTTAATAGAATCCAGGCTGTCGCCGCACTCGATCAGCACGCAGGAGCTGAACTGACGGGTCGGGGTACGCACGCCGGACATAATCGGCGTCGGCAGCGAGATTTTGAACGTCGACACCGCGTCATAGAAACGCTTGATGTAGTTCAGACGCGTCTCGCGCGGGTAGTTGGAGAACAGGCAGGCGGCAACCAGAATGTACAGGAACTGGGCGCTTTCATAGATCTCACCGGTGACGCGGTTCTGCACCAGATATTTGCCTTCGAGCTGCTTAACCGCAGCGTAGGAGAAGGTCATATCGCGATCGTGCTCGATGAACGAGTCCATCTGCTTGAACTCTTCTTCCGTGTAGTCTTCCAGCAGATGAGTATCGTATTTGCCGTTTTTCACCATTTTCGACACGTGGTCGAACAGCGCTGGCGGCTCAAACTGGCCGTAGGCTTTTTTACGCAGGTGGAAAATCGCCAGACGGGCGGCGAGATACTGGTAATCCGGCGCCTCGCGGGAGATAAGGTCCGCGGCGGCTTTGATAATGGTTTCGTGAATGTCGGCGGTTTTGATGCCGTCATAGAACTGAATGTGGGAACGCAGTTCTACCTGGGAGATGGATACGTTATTCAGCCCTTCTGCCGCCCAATCCAGCACGCGGTGGATTTTATCGAGATTGATGCGCTCGGTGCTACCGTCACGCTTTGTCACCAGCAGACTCTGATTCATGTGGATTATACCTGTCCGTGAAAGAAAATATCCCCCACTTATCCACAGAACGCCGTTGTGACTAACTCTGTGGATAAATACTATATGTAGGGGGTGGTCGATAAAAGAAACGCTATATGGTGAGTATTCTAGTAAGGATTCTTTTGAGTACAAGAGTTGATTTTGACGTTAAATTGAGGTTGCGGAAGGGTAATAATCGCCAAGTCCACGCCACATAAGGCCTGGAGAAGATGTCAATAAATCAGAAAAAAAAATGAAAATTTGATCGAGTGCTGATTTCTTCATCGGAAGAAAAAATCACGCGGCTTGATGCCGCGCAATCATCATAGGAAATACAGCTGACGTTATGCTTTTTTCGCCGTTGTATGCAACATATAGTTAACATCCACCCCTGGTGCCAGCTTGAAGGTATTGGTCAACGGATTGTAATGAAGACCGGTAATATGCTGCTCTTTCAGAATTGTCTCATCTACCCAGCCGATCAGCTCCGCGGGCTTGATGAATTTCTTCACGTCGTGGGTTCCCTTCGGCACCATTTTCATGATGTATTCGGCGCCGACGACCGCCATCAGCCACGCTTTACCGTTGCGGTTAATGGTTGAGAAGAACACCTGACCGCCAGGTTTGACCAGCCGCGCGCACGCGTGGACGACCGACTGCGGATCCGGGACGTGCTCCAGCATCTCCATGCAGGTAACGACGTCGTACTCTCCGGCGTGCTTCGCCGCGTGCTCTTCAACGGTTTCCTGGACATATTCGACCTGAATGCCGCTCTCCAGGGCGTGCAGTTTCGCCACCTGTAGCGGTTCGAAGCCCATATCCAGACCGGTCACCGCTGCGCCTTCCCGGGCCATGCTTTCCGCCAGGATGCCGCCGCCGCAGCCGACATCAAGTACTTTTTTGCCAAACAGGCCGCCGGAGCGCTCCGCGATATAGCCGAGGCGTAGAGGATTGATGCGATGTAACGGCTTGAATTCGCCCTCTAAATCCCACCAGCGCGAGGCGACGGCTTCAAATTTAGCGATTTCATTATGATCAACATTGTGGGCCACCGACGGTTTTTCGGCATTCATGGGCGCTTTTACTCCTGTTCAGTTCAGACCCGCGAGTATATCAGGCCTCAGGGATGAATAAACCGTCTATCCCTGTCGCCTTTCGCCGCGCGAAAATCATTGGGTATAGGTTTACCCGTATCACCGCGGCTGTGTTATAATTTGCGACCTTTGAATCCGGGATACAGTAGAGGGATAGCGGTTAGATGAGCGACCTTGCGAGAGAAATTACACCGGTCAACATTGAGGAAGAGCTGAAGAGCTCCTATCTGGATTATGCGATGTCGGTCATTGTTGGCCGTGCGCTGCCGGATGTCCGAGATGGCCTGAAGCCGGTACACCGTCGCGTACTATACGCCATGAACGTATTGGGCAATGACTGGAACAAAGCCTATAAAAAATCTGCCCGTGTCGTTGGTGACGTAATCGGTAAATACCACCCTCATGGTGATACTGCCGTGTATGACACCATTGTACGTATGGCGCAGCCATTCTCCCTGCGCTATATGCTGGTAGATGGCCAGGGTAACTTTGGTTCGGTCGACGGCGACTCCGCCGCAGCGATGCGTTATACGGAAATCCGTATGTCGAAGATCGCCCATGAGCTGATGGCCGACCTCGAAAAAGAGACGGTGGATTTCGTCGATAACTATGACGGCACGGAAAAGATCCCTGACGTTATGCCGACCAAAATCCCGAACCTGTTAGTCAACGGTTCGTCAGGTATCGCGGTAGGTATGGCGACCAATATTCCGCCGCACAACCTCACCGAAGTGATCAACGGCTGTCTGGCCTACGTTGAAAATGAAGACATCAGCATTGAAGGGCTGATGGAACACATCCCAGGTCCGGACTTCCCGACCGCCGCGATCATCAACGGTCGCCGCGGCATTGAAGAGGCCTATCGTACCGGTCGCGGTAAAGTGTACATTCGCGCGCGCGCGGAAGTGGAAGCTGACGCGAAAACCGGCCGCGAAACCATCATCGTGCATGAAATTCCGTATCAGGTGAACAAAGCGCGCCTGATTGAGAAAATCGCCGAGCTGGTCAAAGACAAACGCGTCGAAGGCATCAGCGCGCTGCGCGACGAGTCCGATAAAGACGGTATGCGCATCGTGATTGAAGTGAAGCGCGATGCGGTGGGTGAGGTGGTGCTGAACAACCTCTATTCGCAGACCCAGCTCCAGGTCTCCTTCGGTATTAACATGGTTGCTCTGCACCATGGTCAGCCGAAGATCATGAACCTGAAAGAAATTATTGCCGCGTTCGTGCGCCATCGCCGCGAAGTGGTGACCCGTCGTACGATTTTTGAACTGCGTAAAGCCCGCGATCGCGCGCACATCCTCGAAGCGCTGGCGATTGCCCTGGCCAACATCGATCCGATTATCGAACTGATTCGCCGCGCGCCGACCCCGGCGGAAGCGAAGGCTGCCTTAATCGCCCGTTCATGGGATCTGGGCAACGTTTCCGCGATGCTGGAACGCGCCGGCGATGACGCCGCCCGTCCGGAATGGCTGGAGCCCGAGTTCGGCGTACGCGACGGCCAGTACTACCTGACTGAACAGCAGGCGCAGGCGATTCTGGATCTGCGTTTGCAGAAGCTGACCGGCCTTGAGCATGAAAAACTGCTCGATGAATACAAAGAGCTGCTGGAACAGATCGCGGAACTGCTGCACATTCTGGGCAGCGCCGATCGCCTGATGGAAGTTATCCGCGAAGAGCTGGAGCTGGTCCGTGAACAGTTCGGCGACGCGCGTCGTACCGAGATCACCGCGAACAGCGCGGATATCAACATTGAAGACCTGATCAACCAGGAAGATGTTGTCGTGACCCTTTCGCATCAGGGCTACGTGAAGTATCAGCCGCTGACCGACTACGAAGCCCAGCGTCGTGGCGGTAAAGGTAAATCTGCGGCGCGTATCAAAGAAGAAGACTTCATCGACCGCCTGCTGGTGGCCAACACCCACGATACGATCCTCTGCTTCTCCAGCCGCGGTCGTCTCTACTGGATGAAGGTTTATCAGCTGCCGGAAGCCAGCCGCGGCGCGCGCGGCCGTCCGATCGTCAACCTGCTGCCGCTGGAAGCCAACGAGCGTATTACCGCGATCCTGCCGGTCCGCGAATACGAAGAGGGCGTGAACGTCTTTATGGCGACCGCCAGCGGTACCGTGAAGAAAACGGCGCTGACTGAATTCAGCCGTCCGCGTTCCGCCGGTATTATCGCGGTTAACCTCAACGAAGGCGACGAGCTGATTGGCGTCGATCTGACCTCCGGTCAGGACGAAGTCATGCTGTTCTCCGCCGCCGGTAAAGTGGTGCGCTTTAAAGAGGACGCCGTCCGCGCGATGGGCCGTACCGCCACAGGCGTGCGCGGCATCAAGCTGGCCGGCGAGGACAAAGTGGTTTCTCTGATCGTTCCGCGCGGTGAAGGTGCGATCCTGACCGTTACGCAGAATGGCTACGGTAAACGTACCGCAGCTGAAGAGTATCCTACTAAGTCGCGTGCGACCCAGGGCGTTATCTCAATCAAAGTGACCGAACGCAACGGTTCCGTTGTGGGCGCGGTGCAGGTTGATGACTGCGACCAGATTATGATGATCACCGACGCGGGCACGCTGGTACGAACCCGCGTATCTGAAGTGAGCATTGTCGGTCGTAACACTCAGGGCGTGATCCTGATTCGTACTGCGGAAGATGAAAACGTGGTCGGCCTGCAGCGCGTGGCTGAGCCGGTTGATGACGAAGAGCTGGATGCCATCGACGGCAGCGCGGCGGAAGGCGACGAAGATATCGCGCCGGAAGCGGATACTGACGATGACATCGCCGAAGACGAAGAGTAATTCTCTGCGGTAATTGTCTGAAAGGGTCGGGGCTCTCCCCGGCCCTTTTTGTTTTCCCGTTGCGGGACCGTTGTTTTATCGTTACCTTAACGCCATTCTGTTGAGCCCCTGACGGCCGAGCATCGCCACATTGAAATATCTAGCTTCTTTCCATAACACGTTAAAGGTTTCACGCTATCTGTTCAGAGCGCTGGCGATACTGCTGTGGGTGCTGGTCGCTTTTGTTTCGGTGTTTTACATCGTCAATGCGTTGCACGATCGCGAATCGGAAATTCGCCAGGAATTTAACCTCAATGCCGATCAGGCGCAGCGCTACATACAGCGTACGGCCGATGTGATCAAAGAGCTGAAATACGTTGCCGGCAACCGGCCGATGGACGGTAGCGAAGGCGGCGATACGCCGGTGCAGCGCGGTGATATTACGATCCCTGATTTTGAACCGCTCTACCCGGATTCCGACTGCGCGCTGATGAGTACGACCTGGCGTAACTCGCTGCAGTCACTGGCGTGGTTTATGCGCTACTGGCGCGACAATTTCTCAACGGCCTACGACCTCAATCGTATTTTTATGATTGGTAGCGACAATCTGTGTATGGCCAACTTCGGCCTGCGCGATATTCCGCTGGAGCGGGACCAGGCGTTAAAAGTGCTGCATCAGCGCATTGAGCAGTATCGCGACGCGCCGCAAAACGAGCGCGGTAACAATCTGTTCTGGATAAGCCAGGGCGTGCGTCCGGGCGTTGGCTATTTCTATGCGCTGACCCCAATCTATGTGGCGAATCGCCTGCAGGCCATGCTTGGCGTAGAGCAAACCATCCGCATGGAAAGCTTCTTTACCCCAGGCAGTTTGCCGATGAACGTGACGATTCTCGACGATAGCGGACAGACGCTGATCTCGCTTGCCGGGTCGGATAGCAATATTAAACCGGATGCGAAGTGGATGCAGGAGCGTCTGTGGTTCGGCTATACCGCCGGTTTTCGCGAGCTGGCGATGAAAAAAAGCCTGCCGCCGTCATCGTTGAGCATTGTCTATTCGGTGCCGGTGGATCAGGTACTGGAACGCATCCGGATGCTGATACTGAACGCCGTGGTGCTCAATCTGCTTACCGGCGGGCTCCTTTTTGCGCTTGCCCGCATGTATGAACGGCGGATTTTTATTCCGGCTGAAAACGACGCCCAGCGCCTCGAAGAGCACGAGCAGTTCAACCGAAAAATCGTTGCCTCCGCGCCGGTGGGGATCTGTATTTTACGTACGATCGACGGCACCAATATCCTGAGTAACGAGCTGGCGCATAACTATCTCAATATGCTAACCCATGAGGATCGGCAGCGGCTGACGCAAATTATCTGCGGCCAGCAGGTGAACTTCGTCGATGTGCTGACCAGCAACAATACCAATCTGCAAATCAGCTTTGTCCACTCGCGCTACCGTAACGAGAACGTGGCGATTTGCGTGCTGGTGGATGTCTCTGCGCGCGTCAAAATGGAAGAGTCGCTGCAGGAGATGGCCCAGGCCGCCGAGCAGGCCAGCCAGTCGAAATCGATGTTCCTTGCCACCGTCAGCCACGAACTGCGAACGCCGCTGTACGGGATTATCGGTAACCTCGATTTATTGCAGACCAAAGAGCTACCGAAGGGCGTCGATCGTCTGGTGACGGCGATGAACAACTCTTCCAGCCTGCTGCTGAAAATTATTAGCGACATCCTCGATTTCTCGAAAATTGAGTCCGAACAGCTCAAAATTGAGCCGCGGGAGTTTTCGCCGCGCGAGGTCATGAACCATATTTCCGCCAACTATCTGCCGCTGGTGGTGCGGAAACATCTCGGGCTGTACTGCTTTATTGAACCTGACGTACCGCAGCTGATGTCCGGCGATCCGATGCGCCTGCAGCAGGTTATTTCAAACCTGCTGAGTAACGCGATTAAGTTTACCGATACCGGCTGCATTATCCTGCACGTAGAGCGGGCGGAGGATTATCTGCGCATCAGCGTACGCGATACCGGGGAAGGGATCCCGGCGAAAGAGGTCGTACGCCTGTTTGACCCGTTCTTCCAGGTGGGGACCGGCGTGCAGCGCAATTTCCAGGGGACCGGACTCGGTCTGGCGATTTGTGAAAAGCTTATCAGCATGATGGATGGCGATATTGCCGTTGAAACCGAGCCTGGTATGGGCAGCCGCTTCACTATTCGTATCCCGCTTTATGGCGTACAAAATACGCCGTCGCCGAATATTGATGGCCTGGCGGAAAAATGCTGCTGGCTGGCGATTGATAACAGCTCGCTGGCGCTGTTCGTCGAGCAGTTGCTGAAATACCACGGTATTCCGGTCCGTCATTTTGCCGGGCAAGCGCCGGGCGCGGAGGATATTCTGTTGACCGATAGCGAGACGCGTAACGCCTGGGACGGCTGCGCGATGGTGATCTTCTCTCGTCGGCATATCGGTATTCCGCAGGAGCGGGCGCCCGGCGAGTGGCTGCATAGCGTGGCCACGCCGCACGAGCTGCTGCCGCTGCTGGCCCGCATCTTCCATATTGCCATGGCCAGTACGGAAAACGGCCCTGCGCTATCCGCGGCGGATGCGCAAACCGCCAGCAATGATGACATGATGATTCTGGTGGTGGACGATCATCCGATTAACCGACGTCTGCTGGCCGATCAGCTGGGATCGCTGGGCTATCAGTGCGTGACGGCAAATGACGGGGTCGATGCGCTGAATGTCCTGAGCAAGCAGCATATTGATATCGTGCTCAGCGACGTCAACATGCCGAATATGGATGGTTATCGCCTGACCCAGCGCATTCGCCAGCTAGGGCTTACGCTGCCGGTTATTGGGGTGACCGCCAACGCGCTGGCGGAGGAGAAGCAGCGCTGCCTGGAGTCCGGTATGGACAGCTGCCTTTCAAAACCGGTCACTCTGGATATTATCAAGCAGACGCTGACGGTCTACGCCGCGCGGGTACGTAAGGGCAGGGAATAAAAGATGTTTCCCGGATAGCGCCGCGCTATCCGGGAAGAGAGACGTTAGTCTTTGTCCGTTGAGCTCAGGGAAACGGAAGAGAGGTAGTTGAGCAGGGCGATATCGTTTTCCACGCCGAGCTTCATCATCGCCGATTTTTTCTGGCTACTGATGGTTTTGATACTGCGGTTGAGCTTTTTGGCTATCTCGGTGACCAGGAAGCCTTCGGCGAACAGACGCAGTACTTCACTCTCTTTGGGCGACAAACGTTTGTCGCCGTAACCGCCGGCGCTGATTTTTTCCAGCAGGCGCGAAACGCTTTCCGGGGTGAATTTTTTGCCTTTTTGCAGCGCGGCGAGCGCCTTAGGCAGATCGGTCGGCGCACCCTGTTTCAGGACGATCCCTTCGATGTCCAGATCGAGAACCGCGCTCAGGATCGCCGGGTTGTTGTTCATTGTCAGTACAATGATTGACAGGTCCGGGAAATGACGCTTGATGTATTTAATAAGCGTAATGCCATCGCCGTATTTATCACCGGGCATCGATAAATCGGTAATCAGGACGTGTGCGTCCAGTTTAGGCAGATTGTTAATTAATGCGGTGGAGTCTTCAAACTCGCCAACAACGTTCACCCACTCAATTTGTTCAAGTGACTTACGAATACCGAACAGTACGATCGGATGGTCATCGGCAATAATTACGTTCATATTGTTCATGTATTAGGCTACCTTGCTACAGCAAGCTCTTGACGTAAACGTCAATGTCGCTGATATATTTTTCTATGCCTTGCGCATCTTTTTCACGAATCAGATGCTCAAGCGTTTCACATAACTGCTTGCCGGGTACCAGATTTAGCATAGCAAATGCCCCTTTGAGGCGGTGGGCGGTTTGCGCCAGCGCGGCGAAATCGCCCGTCGCCAGTTCATTATACAGCCTCTTAACATCATCTGGTACCGTGTCAGCAAACAGCGTGTAATAGCCGCTGGCATGCAGTTCGGCGTTACTTTCATTCCCGGGAGAGGATGGCTGCTCCTCTTCCTCAGCAAGCTGCTGCTCAATCAATTGCAGGATAGCTTCCTGCAGCGCAGCGCTGATATTAAAGTTTACGCGGAGCTGACCAGGACCAATCTTATGAACCCGGGCTTCATCATCGCTTAAAAGCAAGCCCGAAGCAGTAAGATTAGACGGATTATCCGTTAAAAAGAGATCATATTGTTGACTTGTGATTCTGTCATCCGGAGTGATGCAGGTAGCTCCCCAGCTCTCCAGCTGACGGGTCACGATACGGCGGACTTCATTGGCGGTCACATCAAGCATGATCACCACTTCATCCAGCAGATGTTCACCCGAATCACTCTCCTCCGCGCTGGCGGCCATTTTTAGATGCAGGGAGTAGCGGGTACCCAGCGATTCGCGCGCTTTGATATTGAGCTGTCCGCCGAGCTTGCGCGTCAGGCGATCGCAGAGCCAGAAGGTGAGGGCGTTGGCTTTGCCGTAAAGGTCTGCCTGCGTATCGTTGAGGAATGGAAAGTGCATATTGTCGATTTCGTTCGCCGAAACCCCGTTGCCGGTATCCAGAATACGGAAGGTCAGACGATCGTCCGCGGATTCATCTTTACTGACTTCCAGGGTTATTTTGCCAATAGGCGTGGTGGTCACCGAGTACTGAATCAGCAGTAAAAGGGTGCGGCGCAGGGCGTCGCGATCGCCGTAGCGCTGCTCATTGGCCGGTAGCGAGTTGTTAATCAGCAGCTGCAGACCTTTACGTTTGATGATGGGCAGGACTTCAGGTACCACTTCATCGATCAATTCCTGAATTGAGAACAGGTCCTGAACGCTCTTCCAGCTATCGCTCTCCAGCAGGTTTGCCAGCTCTATTTCATCAACCAGCTGTACCAGTTCATCGGCATGCTGGGCCAGCCTGCGGCTTTCGGCCATGCCGAGCACAGCAGCTTCTTCCGCCAGCGTTTGCGCCGGCTGTTTCAGCGCCGTGCCGATATGCTGCATAAACGCCGTACGGCCCTGCTG
This sequence comes from Klebsiella sp. LTGPAF-6F, assembly GCF_001753185.1. Classification (NCBI taxonomy): domain Bacteria; kingdom Pseudomonadati; phylum Pseudomonadota; class Gammaproteobacteria; order Enterobacterales; family Enterobacteriaceae; genus Klebsiella; species Klebsiella sp. LTGPAF-6F. Next base: position 4,370,330 of record NZ_CP017450.1, on the reverse strand, counting down.
GTTTTTCTCATACAGGCGCTGGGCCTGCTTGAGTTTCTTATTCACCAGCACCTCGCGGTCCTGATCGCGAATAATAAAGATTTGCGTGCGCGGCGACACCTGGCTGCGGAACTGACGGATTTCATACAGTTCATTGTTCACCGTCGCCTGAATCACGCCCTGGTGCTGATCGGCCATGTTGATGATGTTTTGCAGATTCAGATGCGGCAGCAGATGATCGGCAATCGGATTGCTGATCACCGTCCGGTTAGCTTCCTGATCGTGCACCAGCAGCCCCAGCGGCAGCAGAGAAACTATCTCTTCGTGAATGGCGCGCTGGGCGCGTAATTCACTATTGGCGGCCGAGGAAACGGCCGTCCCCACGATGCTTTTGCGGCCGCTGTAGTGACGGAAGGTGGTAAATCCGAACAGCGCCAGCGCCAGCAGGCCAATGTTCAGCAGCAGCGGCAGTAAAATACTCTGCAAGGACTCCAGAATCAGCTCGCTAAAGGGCACCATCCAGACCAGGCGCATACCGGTGGTATTAATCGTGGTGATAATTTCAATCTGCGGGCCGTTAAAGTTAATGCTGACGATGTCGGCGGTTTCTTTATCCGGATTGGCGCTGACGTTCTGCGACGGATCGGGCTCCAGGCGGAAACTCTCCAGCGACATACTGGGAGGGATGAGATCGTTAATGGGCAGATCGAAGGCCACAACGGTCGCCAGGTGGCCGGGCTGGTTAAAGGTGGTGCGTAACGTAAAGTAGTAGCCGTTTTGCCAGGCGAGGTGGCGCAGCGACGAAAACGTCTCGCGTTCATCTAACGTGTTGGCCTGCAGCAGCATTTCTGCCCGTCGTGATTCAACGACGCTGCTGATGGTCGACTCTTTGAAGCTGGAGGAGAGATCTTTTAACGGCAGCGTTGAAACCAGAATCAGGCTGTTATCCAGGCCGTTAAGGTAATACATCGACCAGGGAATAGTCTCGGCGCCCCACAGGATATCGAGATAGTTGGAGATTTTTTGCGTCATTTCCAGCGTTGAGCTGTCATGGGAGCCAAAAATCAGCGCTTCAGTTTTGCGCCGGGGTTTCTCAAGGTAGTAAACGTCCTGCTTTAAACGCGTCTCTTGTAACCCTGTTTCTGCGGCTGAACTGGACGAGGTCGCGGCAATGTTGTCATAGATTTGCCAGGTGGCGTAGCGCCAGGTATCAATGCGTTTATGTAAGTCGTAGCTGACATCGACAACCTGGTAGCTTTTATCTTTTAGCCAGGTGTTAACGGCGCTTTGGATCATGACCCCCATCGTCGCCAGCAGGACGATGACCATGAGAATAAAGAAGCGGGTAATGTTGCCGGGTATCAGGGAAAATTTTTTCGGGGTCATCGTGTGAGAGTACGACTCATCAGTATGTGTAAACGGACTGTTGCACCAAGTTAACCGGGGGCAGCGCAGATGCTATGAACAGTATAAAGGTTAACGTCCAAAATCCATACATCTGAATACTATACAACGACTTTTTTGCCTTGAGATTTATCCCAAACCCGCGCGGCGAGCAAAGATGTACGGCCCGAGTGATTTTGTACAATTATTTACGGATTGACTAACGGAAATAGCACTAAATAACAAGAAATTATATAAACAGCCTTGAGTTTATTCGCAAGCTGTTTGATTAATAACCGTTATTTTTTTCGCCGGTAGCATAGAATAATTAAAGATGTGTAAAGAAGGGTAAAAAAAACCGGATGCGAGGCATCCGGTTGAAATAGGGGTAAACAGACATTCAGAACTGAATGACGGTAATAAATAAAGTTAATGATGATAGCGAGGGTAATTTTAGTCGCAGACGAGAATTTTGTTTTACCATTCAGTGCTATAGATATGTAACCGTGTAACTCATTGACAGGGATTAAAAATTTTTATTTTTTGATTATTAGTGCTTATTTCACTACCCATTTAGGACCGAAAAAAAGTTCCCTCATATTTACAAATTGAAACATCTTGTGGGTATTTTGAAACATCTTAGAAGTTTTAGTATCATATTCTTGTTGGATTATTCCTCGTTTTGCAGCACAATGAAATAGCCGACTGATTAGAAGGGTAATCAGTAAGCAGTGGCAATAATAAAAGGCATATAACAAACAGAGGGTTAATAACATGAAAGTTAAAGTACTGTCCCTCCTGGTACCGGCACTGCTGGTAGCAGGCGCAGCGAATGCGGCTGAAGTCTATAACAAAGATGGCAACAAATTAGATCTGTACGGTAAAATCGACGGTCTGCACTATTTCTCTGACGACAAATCTTCCGATGGCGACCAGACCTACATGCGTCTGGGCATCAAAGGCGAAACTCAGATCAACGACCAGCTGACCGGTTACGGCCAGTGGGAATACAACGTTCAGGCTAACAACACCGAGAGCTCCAGCGATCAGGCGTGGACTCGTCTGGCATTTGCTGGTCTGAAATTCGGCGACGCGGGTTCTTTCGACTACGGTCGTAACTACGGCGTTGTCTACGACGTAACTTCCTGGACTGACGTTCTGCCGGAATTCGGCGGCGACACCTACGGTTCTGACAACTTCCTGCAGTCTCGCGCTAACGGCGTGGCAACCTACCGTAACTCTGACTTCTTCGGTCTGGTTGACGGCCTGAACTTTGCTCTGCAGTATCAGGGTAAAAACGGCAGCGTAAGCGGCGAAGGTACTTCCCCGACCAACAACGGTCGTGGCGCTCTGAAACAGAACGGCGACGGTTACGGCACCTCTCTGACCTATGATATCTACGACGGTATCAGCGCTGGTTTCGCGTACTCTCACTCCAAACGTAATGGCGATCAGAATAACCTGTCCAAAGGTCGTGGTGACAACGCTGAAACCTACACCGGTGGCCTGAAATATGACGCCAACAACATCTACCTGGCGACTCAGTACACCCAGACCTATAATGCTACTCGTTTCAGCGGTAGCGGTGATTCTGACTCCATCAGCGGTTTTGCTAACAAAGCGCAGAACTTCGAAGTGGTTGCTCAGTACCAGTTCGACTTCGGTCTGCGTCCGTCCGTGGCTTACCTGCAGTCCAAAGGTAAAGACATCGAAGGTTTCGGCGATCAGGATCTGCTGAAATATGTTGATGTAGGCGCGACCTACTACTTCAACAAAAACATGTCCACCTACGTTGACTACAAAATCAACCTGCTGGACGACAACGAGTTTACCCGTCGTGCCGGTATCTCTACCGACGACATCGTTGCACTGGGCCTGGTTTACCAGTTCTAAGCACGCTGAAGTTTGAAAAAAGGCGCCGATGGCGCCTTTTTTTATGCCCGGTTTAACCTTGCTGGTGTACTCTTTGCGCCTTAGCCAGAGGAAGCCAATTTTATGGATATCACTTTTTTCCGCGCCGCCCTGTTCGGCGCCTGCGTATTACTTTCAGGCTGTGATTCAGCCACCACTCCCCAGACGCCAAAATCCGCCGCCACCGTGCTGGAGGGTAAAACCATGGGCACATTCTGGCGGGTTAGCGTCATCAACGTTGATGAGTCGAAGGCCGAGGCGCTGCGCCAGAAAGTTCAGGCTCAGCTGGATGCCGACGATCGTCTGCTTTCCACCTGGAAGAACGATTCAGCGTTGATGCGCTTTAACCATTCGCCGGGCACCTCGCCGTGGCCGGTCAGCGAGGCGATGGCGGATATCGTGACGATGTCGCTGCGCATTGGCGCAAAAACCCATGGCGCCATGGATATCACCGTCGGGCCGCTGGTCAATTTATGGGGCTTTGGCCCGGATAAACAGCCGGTCAAAACGCCGGATGCGCAGCAGATTGCCGCGGCGAAAGCGCGCAGCGGATTACAGCATCTGACGGTGATCAACCAGGCCGGCAAGCAGTTTCTGCAAAAAGATATTCCGGATCTGTTTGTCGATCTCTCTACCGTGGGTGAAGGCTACGCCGCGGATCATCTGGCGCGCCTGATGGAGCAGGAGGGGATCTCGCGCTACCTGGTCTCGGTGGGCGGCGCGCTGGCGAGCCGGGGAATGAATGCGGAAGGGCAGCCGTGGCGGGTGGCGATCCAGAAGCCAACCGATCGCGAAAACGCGGTACAGGCGATCGTTGATATCAACGGCCACGGCATCAGCACCTCCGGCAGCTATCGCAACTACTATGAGCTGGACGGTAAGCGCATCTCGCACGTTATCGATCCGCAAACCGGGCGGCCTATCGATCATAAACTGGTTTCGGTGACCGTTATCGCCCCAACGGCGCTGGAGGCCGACGGCTGGGATACCGGGCTGATGGTGCTGGGGCCGGAAAATGCGCGTGACGTAGTACGCGAACAGGGGCTGGCGGTCTATATGATTATCAAAGAGGGGGACGGGTTTAAAACCTGGATGTCGCCGCAGTTCCGCACTTTCCTCGTTGGCGAGAAAAATTAAAGCGCAAGATTTCGGGTTTTTGATGACGGACTTCGGCCCACACTGAAGATACACTTACAGCAGGAGTCCGTGATGAAAACGATAATGATTGATACCGATGAGCGCCGCTGGCAGGCGGTATGCGAACGCGATGCCAGCGCTGATGGTCAGTTTGTCTTTGCCGTGCTGACCACCGGCGTCTGCTGCCGCCCCTCCTGCCGCTCGCGCCGCGCGCTGCGGGAAAATGTTCGCTTTTATCCTGATGTGGCAACCGCGCAGGCGGAAGGCTTTCGTCCGTGCAAACGCTGCCAGCCGGAAAAAACCGATCCGCAGCAGCAGAAGGTAGAGAAAGTGGCTGCCGCGTGCCGTCTGCTGGAGCAGGAGACGCCGTTAACGCTGGAAGCGCTGGCACGCCAGCTTGCGGTCAGCCCCTTTCATTTTCACCGCCTCTTTAAATCCGTCACCGGAATGACCCCTAAAGCCTGGCAACAGGCGTGGCGAGCTCGCCGTTTACGCGAAGCGCTGGGGCAGGGGGAGAAAATTACCGATGCGGCGCTCTCTGCCGGTTTTCCGGATAGTAGCAGCTACTACCAGCAGGCTGACGCCGCGCTGGGAATGACCGGCCGCCAGTTTCGCCGCGGCGGGGGGGATATTGATATTACCTGGGTATGCGGTGACGGTCCGCTGGGGCGCTGTCTGGTGGCTGAGAGTGAGCGGGGCGTGTGCGCCGTGCTGCCCGGAGAGGACGACGCCTTGCTCTATGCGGAATTAGCCAGCCTGTTCCCCAATGCGCGGCTGCATCCGGGCGACGAGATTTTTCGTCAGCGGGTGGCGCAGGTATTTTCCCATCTTGATGACCACCGGCAGCCGTTTTCCCTGCCGTTGGATCTGCGCGGCACGGCGTTTCAGCTTCAGGTCTGGCAGGCGCTGCGTCAGATCCCGGCGGGGGAGACCCGCAGCTATCGCCAGGTCGCGCAAAGTATTGGCCGCCCCCGCGCGGTGAGGGCGGTGGCAAGCGCCTGCGCTGCGAATAAACTGGCGCTGGTTATTCCCTGTCATCGGGTCGTTCGCGAGGATGGGGCGCTATCCGGCTATCGTTGGGGTACGGCGCGCAAGGCGCTGCTGCTGGCGCGAGAAGCGTCATCCGAGGAGAAATAATGCTCGATCTTTTTGCCGATACGCCGCCCTGGCAGGAGCCGCTGGCTCCGGGGGCGATAATTTTGCGCCGCTACGCCCGAGAGCGCGCGCCGGCGCTTTTGCAGGCAATCAGCGAGATTGCCTGCCGTTCGCCTTTTCGCCAGATGGTCACCCCCGGCGGCTATACCATGTCGGTGGCGATGACCAACTGCGGCGAGCTGGGCTGGACCACCAACCAGCACGGCTATCTTTATGCTGCCGACGATCCGCTGACGGGCAAGCGCTGGCCGCAGATGCCGTCGCTTTTCCGCGAACTGGCCGCAGAAGCGGCGGCGGCGAGCGGCTATGCGCGCTTTACCCCGGATGCGTGTCTTATCAACCGCTATCAGCCGGGAACGAAGCTGTCGCTGCATCAGGATAAAGACGAGCAAAACCTGCGAGCGCCGATTGTTTCCGTCTCTCTGGGGCTTCCGGCGATATTTCAGTTTGGCGGCCTGCGGCGTAACGATCCGCTGCGGCGGGTGCTGCTGGAGCACGGCGACGTGGTGGTCTGGGGCGGCGAATCGCGGCTGTTTTACCACGGTATTCAACCGCTGAAAGAGGGCATCCATCCGGCTACCGGCGGCTGTCGTTACAATCTCACTTTCCGCCTGGCGGGTAATAAAGAATAAAAATAAGAATTATTCTTGCTGTCATCGTCGAGCAGTTTAAACTGCTGGCTGTTTTTGCTTGCCCGGATTACGCGTTATGGAACTTCTTCTTCTTGTCTGGCGCCAGTATCGCTGGCCGTTTATCTCCGTCATTGCCCTGAGCCTGCTGAGCGCGGCGCTGGGTATTGGGCTTATCGCCTTCATTAACCTGCGCCTGATAACCCTTGTCGATACCTCCCTGACGGTCCTGCCGGAGTTTCTCGGGCTGTTATTGCTGTTGATGGCGGTCACCCTCGGCTCGCAGCTGGCGCTGACCACGCTCGGCCACCATTTCGTTTACCGCCTGCGCGGCGAATTTATAAAGCGCATCCTTGATACGCAAATCGAGAAGATCGAGAAAATCGGCAGCGCGTCGCTGCTGGCCGGGCTAACCAGCGATATCCGCAATATCACCATTGCCTTCGTGCGCCTGCCGGAGCTGGTACAGGGGATTATTCTGACCTTTGGCTCCGCCGCTTATCTGGCCTGGCTGTCAGGAAAAATGATGCTGGTTACCGCCCTGTGGCTGGCGTTGACCATCTGGGGCGGATTTATGCTGGTATCGCGGGTTTATAAGCATATGGCGTCGCTGCGCGAAAGCGAAGATAAGCTGTATCACGACTACCAGACGGTGCTCGAAGGTCGCAAAGAGCTCACTCTCAACCGCGAGCGCGCCGAATATGTGTTTACTCAGCTCTATCTGCCGGACGCGCGCGAATACCGGCACCATATTGTTCGCGCCGATACCTTTCATCTGAGCGCGGTCAACTGGTCGAATATTATGATGCTGGGCGCGATTGGCCTGGTCTTCTGGATGGCCAACAGCCTGGGCTGGGCCGATACGGCGGTGGCGGCGACCTACTCGTTGACCCTATTATTCCTGCGCACGCCGCTGCTCTCGGCGGTAGGCGCGCTGCCCACTCTGCTCAGCGCGCAGGTGGCATTCAACAAGCTGAATAAGTTTTCGCTCGCGCCGTACCGCGCTGAGTTCCCGCAGCCGCAGGCGCATCCCCACTGGCAGACGCTCGAGCTGCGCGACATCACCTTCCATTATCCTGACAACAGCTTTGCGGTCGGGCCGATCAACATGACCCTCAAGCGCGGCGAACTGGTCTTTCTCATCGGCGGTAACGGTAGCGGGAAATCGACGCTGGCTATGCTGTTGACCGGTTTGTATCAGCCCCTTTCCGGGCAGATCCTGGTTGACGGGCAGCCGATGGCGGCGGATAAGCCGGAAGATTACCGCAAGCTGTTCTCGGCGGTGTTTACCGACGTCTGGCTGTTTGACAGACTGCTGGGGCCGGAAGGGAAGGCGGCTGACCCGACGCTGGTGGAGAAGTGGCTGGGTTATCTGCAGATGAACCATAAGCTACGGCTCGACGATGGCAAAATCCTCGACCTGAAGCTGTCAAAAGGGCAGAAAAAGCGCGTGGCGCTGCTGCTGGCGTTAGCGGAAGATAGAGATATCATCATGCTGGATGAATGGGCGGCGGATCAGGACCCCCATTTCCGCCGTGAGTTCTATCAGGTGCTGCTGCCGCTGATGAAGGAGATGGGTAAAACCCTCTTTGCTATAAGCCATGACGATCACTACTTTCAGCACGCCGACAGGCTGCTGGAAATGCGCGGCGGTCAGCTTTCTGAGCTGACCGGAAATGAGCGCGAGCTGGCGACCCGCGACGCGGTCGCCCGTACCGCCTGATCGCTTTACGCCGTCCCGGAGGCGCCAGCCGACCTCCGGGCTTCCCGCAGGCTGCTGTTTTTTCCGTCGACTGAATTCATAGCGGTTATTATTTCCGCCTCCTCGCGCTATGCTTAAGGCTTCCGGCCTGCTGGTCTGACAGATATTTTTACAAGGATTGCCTGACCGATGTCCGTTTTGCATAAAAAAAGCGCCAGATTGCGTGACGAAGAGCGCGCCCGCCTCATTTGGCTCCTGAGCACCGATAAAGCCGTCACATCCTCGCTGCTGGGTAAATTAACCCTCGCTGAACGTTACGATGACAGCACGCTTGCCGACGATCTGGCGGAAGTGGAGATGCTGGTTTCCCACCTGCCGCCTCCGGACCTTGCCGATGCGCTCGAAGCGCTGCCTTACGATGCGCGCAACGCGCTCTGGCGGCTGGTCGCTGATGATAAGCGCGGTGAAGTGCTGCTGGAGGCATCGGAAAGCGTCTGGGGCGACCTCATCGAGGAGATGAGCGATCACGACCTGCTGTTCGCGCTGCAAAATCTCGATATTGATGAACAGGTCTACCTGCTGCAGCACCTGCCGCGCGATCTGACCGGACGTTTGCTGGCCACGCTGCCCGCGGATAAGCGCGCGCGTATTCGCCAGATGATGCGCTACGCCGACAATACCGTCGGCGCGATCATGGAGTTTGAAGTCATTACCGTTCGTCCGGAAGCCACTCTCGCGGCGGTACAGCGCTATCTGCGGCGACTAGGGAAAATGCCGGAGAACACCGACAAACTGTTTGTGACCACCCGCAATAAGCTGCTGCTCGGCGAACTCGAGCTGCAAACCATTCTGCTTAACGATGCGCAGAAGCGGGTGGGGGAAGTGATGGAAGGCGATCCGGTGACCTTCCAGCCGCACGAGGACGCGGAAAAAGTCGCGCGTACCTTTGAACGTGATGACTTACTCAGCGCGGCGGTGATTGATGCCGACGGCAAGCTGATGGGGCGCTTAACCATCGATGAGATCGTTGACGTGGTCTACGAGGAGACGGATAACGATCTACGCCGGATGGGCGGCCTGAGCAACGATGACGATGTGTTTGCCCCGGTGAGCAAAGCGGTGAAGACCCGCTGGGCCTGGCTGGCGGTCAATCTGTGCACCGCCTTTATCGCCTCCCGCGTTATCGATGGTTTCGAGCACACCATTTCGCAACTGGTGGCGCTGGCCTCGCTGATGCCGATTGTCGCCGGAATCGGCGGTAACACCGGTAACCAGACGATCACCATGATCGTGCGGGCGATGGCGTTACAGCATATTCAGCCGGGAAGCTTTTCGTTCCTGATCCTGCGTGAGATGGGCGTCGCGCTGATCAATGGGATCGTCTGGGGCGGGATTATGGGGGCGATCACCTGGTGGCTGTACGACGATCCGCAGCTGGGCGGCGTAATGACGCTGGCGATGATGCTCAACCTGTTGATGGCGGCGATGATGGGGGTGATTATCCCGATGGTGATGGTCAAGCTGGGACGCGACCCGGCGGTCGGCTCCAGCGTGATGATTACCGCTATTACCGACACCGGGGGATTCTTTATTTTTCTTGGGCTGGCGACGCTTTTTCTGATGTAGCCTGCGCTTGAGTGCGCAGACGGCGAGGGATCAGGGCCATTGAGAGCAGGCCTGCCAGAACGCCGATTGCCAGATTGCTGGTACCGACGGTCGCGCCGACGGTCACCAGCATCACCAGCGTTTCCGGCCACGGATTGCGCGCCAGCTCCGCCGGACGAATGCTGTGCCAGCTAAAGGTTTTTACCGCCACTATCACCATCACGCCGGCGAGCACGGCCATCGGGATTCTCGCCATCACTTCGCTTAACGCGGTTACCAGCAATAGCAGTACCAGGCCTGCGGCAACGGTCGAGACACGGCTGCGCGCTTTGCCCATTTCAACGTTAACGATGGTCTGACCGATCATCGCACACCCGGCGATGCCGCCGTAAAACCCGGCGAGAATGTTGGCGACGCCCAGACCGGCGCTCTCGCGCGCCTTACTGGAAGGGGTGTGGGTCAAATCGTCTACCAGCTTCGCCGTCAGAAGCGACTCCATCAGGCCGACAAAAGCGATGCTCAGCGCGCAGGGCCAGATGATGCGCAGCGTGGTTAAGTCGAGGGGCACCATCAGGCTGGTTAACCCCGGCAGTCCGCCGCTCATGGAGCCTTCGTCGCCGACGGTCGGCAGCAGCTGGCCGCTGAAAACGGTAAACAGCGTCAGCAGAACGATAGCAATCAGCGGAGAAGGGATCGCTTTAATAAAGCGCGGCGCCCACAGGACAATCAGCAGCGTCAATACGAACAGGCCGATAATCAGCGGCTGCTTGCTCCAGAAATGCGGTACCTGAGCAAAAAAGATGAGAATACCCAGCGCGTTAACAAAACCGGTCATCACCGGCTGCGGGATAAAGCGCATCAGGCGCGCCATGCCGCATAGGCCAAACAAAATTTGAATAACGCCTGCCAGCACGACCGCCGGCAGAATGTAGCCGACGCCGTATTGGTGCACCATGGGCCCGATAACCAGCGCCACCGAGCCGGCGGCCGCGGTGACCATCGCCGGCCGGCCGCCGAGGACCGACATCGCCAGGCACAGTACCACGGAGGCAATCAGGCTAACTTTCGGGTCAACGCCAGCGATGACGGAGAAGGAGATGACTTCGGGGATCAGGGCCAGCGCGGTGAGCACGCCTGCCAGCGTTTCACGCGTCAGCAGCGCGGGCGAGCGCAGTATCTGGCCTAATGCGCCAGCGTGACCAGAGGTAGCGGAATCGGAAACTGGGGGCATAAAAAAAGTTCGCAGAATTTAAAAAATTTTGGCCGGGATCGGTCGCTGCTTACGTGCGGTCGGTCACAAAACCGAGGATAATAGCGCGGATACATCGCTGACACCAGTACAAAATGTGATTTGTGATACACATTTATTAAACATTTTTATAACAGATCTCAAAACTCAACTTAAAATTTAAACAATATTTAAATTTTTTTTCTTCAGTGTTACCTTTGAAGCCGAGAATCGTTTCACCTGCGCTAAATAAAAAAGCGAGTAAAGTAAGGCTCAAATCCGATGAAGAAAAAGATGGCCGTACCCAGCTCACAGGCGGTTGGTTCCAATAACACTCGGACCAACACCCGCCATGAGCAAGAGACGGATGTATTGTTGATTGGCGGCGGCATCATGAGCGCCACGTTGGGAACCTGGCTGCAGGAACTGGAGCCGGACTGGTCTATTACCATGGTCGAGCAGATGTCCAGCGTCGCGGAAGAGAGCTCGAACGGATGGAACAACGCGGGCACCGGCCACGCGGCGCTGATGGAATTGAACTATACGCCGCAAACCGCTAACGGTATCAATATCGATAAAGCGGTTGATATCAACGAATCTTTCCAGATTTCTCGTCAGTTTTGGGCCCACCAGGTGACCCGGGGCATTCTGAAAAAGCCTAAATCCTTTATTAACAGCGTGCCGCACATGAGCTTCGTGTGGGGCGAAGACAACGTGAACTTCCTGCGCGCCCGCTATGCGGCGTTACAACAAAGCGAGCTGTTCCGCGGCATCCGCTACTCTGAAGATCATCAACAAATTAAAGAGTGGGCTCCGCTGGTGATGGAAGGGCGCGATCCGCAGCAGAAGGTGGCCGCGACCCGCTCGGAAGTCGGCACCGACGTGAACTACGGTGAAATTACCCGTCAGCTGATCGCCGGACTGCAATCCCATGATAATTTCTCGCTTCAGCTGGGTACCGTGGTCCGTCGCTTTAAGCGCAACGCCGACAAGAGCTGGAGCGTAACGCTGGCGGATGCGAACAATCGCCACCAGAAACGGGTTATCAGGGCTAAATTTATCTTTATTGGCGCCGGCGGCGCCGCGCTGACCCTGCTGCAGGAAACCGGTATTCCGCAGGCGAAGGAGTACGCGGGCTTTCCGGTCGGCGGTCAGTTCCTGGTTTGTGAGAACCCGGAAGTGGTGACTCACCATCTGGCTAAAGTCTACGGTCAGGCGGAAGTGGGCGCGCCGCCGATGTCGGTTCCGCACATCGACACCCGTATTATCGACGGCAAACGCGTGGTGCTGTTTGGGCCGTTCGCGACCTTCTCAACCCGCTTCCTGAAAAACGGTTCGCTTTGGGATCTGCTGGCCTCCACCAACACGTCGAATATCATGCCGATGCTCAACGTCGGGCTGGATAACTTCGATCTGGTAAAATACCTGATTAGCCAGGTGCTGCAAAAGGACAAAGATCGTCACGCGGCGCTGTGCGAGTACTATCCGGAAGCGCGCAAAGAAGACTGGCGCTTATGGCAGGCCGGCCAGCGCGTGCAGATTATCAAGCGCGACGCGAAGAAGGGCGGCGTTCTGCGCCTGGGAACCGAAGTCGTCAGCGATGATGAAGGCACGGTAGCCGCGCTGTTGGGCGCCTCGCCGGGTGCTTCCACCGCGGCGCCAATCATGCTGCAGCTGATGGAGAAAGTGTTCAAAGAGAAGATCAACTCAGCGGAGTGGCAGGCGAAACTGAAAGCGATTATCCCGAGCTACGGTACGCGTCTGGATGGCAACGCAGCGGAAATTGAAAAGGCGCTGGCGTGGACCAGCGAAGTGCTGGAACTGCGCTATGAGCCGCTTACCGAGGCTGATAACGTTCCGCAGGCGACGCTGAAGCCGCTGCCGGAAGGGAAACCTATCGCTGACATCGCGCTGTAAGCGCTTCTCCGGCGGCGCAGGCCGCCGGATTCACTCTTCAGGCATTAACGCTCAACCGCTACGCCGATGGTTTCGTCCGCTCTCCAGATACGATATTTCACGTCGATATTCGCCGGGGTATAAACCACGATGGGCAGCTTGCTGTTATAGCGCAGCATGCCCGCATCGCCCAGGCCTGCCATCACAAACTGCTTCTCTTTTTTACCATCCGGGCAGGCCATCATGGTTGAGACGGGCGACGTCACTTTATCAAATACGTAGTAGTCGTAGCCCCAGCCTTCCAGGGTTTTGCTTTCCAGCTGGCCGCCAAGGCGGTGGCGATTGCAGTCGACTTCCAGCGTCTGGCCAATCATCAGCTCGACTTTTAATGCGGATTCATCCTGCTGCTGCGGCAGCTGAATCACCTGACGCTTCATCCCTTGTTCCGCCTTTGGAAACGGGGCGATCTTCTCCAGCGGCTGCTCAGCTGCAGCGGCGCTGGTGGACATGCAGGCAACGGCCAGCAGGGAGGCAGCAAACGTAGTGATTTTTTTCACGTGGGTAATCCTTTGTTATCAATCATAAACAGCATAATGTTAGCATTTGTTACGTTGATAGGCAGTGGCGTTTACCAAAATTTTCACAAATACCAGTTATAAATGCTGCTTATGGGCGCGGGGGGAGGGGATTTCATCGCGGTTGAGCAAGGGGCATTCCCCCTGACCTCGCTGTCCCCGCGATGTTGTGCAATACCGCCCGCTACTCCTCGTGATTTTTACCCTCTTCTAAGAAATCCTCATCAAGCTCATCGATGTTTCCGGCGTGATCGCGTCCGGACAGCAGGTTCCAGCAGGCGATAAACAGGGCGGCGATCAGCGGGCCGATAACAAAGCCGTTGATGCCGTAGATTTCCATTCCGCCGATCGTGGTGATCAGGATCAGGTAGTCCGGCATTTTGGTATCTTTACCCACCAGTAAAGGTCGCAGAATATTATCAACCAGGCCTACGATGATCACAAAGAAACCGACGATAAACGCGCCCTGCCAGAGCTGACCGGTCGCGAAGAGATAGATCGCCGCAGGAACCCAGATAATCGCCGAGCCCACCGCCGGGATCAGCGACAGAAACGCCATCAGCGCGCCCCACAGGATGCTGCCATCAATGCCCACGATCCAGAACGCCAGTCCCCCAAGCGCGCCCTGGGCGAGCGCGACCGCCACGGTGCCTTTGACCGTCGCCCTGGCGACGGCGGCAAATTTGGCGAAAAGATGCTGCTTCACGTGATTTGATAGCGGCAGGGATTCCAGAATCAGCCTGACCAGGTAAGGACCATCTTTTAGCAGGAAAAACAGCAGATAAAGCATGATGCCGAAGCTGATGGTAAAACCGAACGTGCCTTTACCAATCAGGAATGCGCTACCGGCCAGGTACTGGCCTCCTTTAAGCGCAACGTCCGAAAGCTGCCGCTGAATCTGTTCCGCGCTATCAAGATTATGCTCTGAGAGGAAGCTCCTTGCCCATTCCGGCAGGTGAGCAAACAGGCTGGCTACCACGGTCGGGAACTGGGTATCGTTATGCTGCAGTTTGGTGTAAACCACGTTGAGCTCGAAGGCCAGCGACGAGAGAATGATCGCCAGCGGGGTAAACACGATCAGACAGATAATCACTATCGTCAGAAACGCCGCCAGGCCGTTACGCTCGCCGAGCCGATCGCGCAGCTTGTTCTTCACCGGGTGGAAGATCACCGCCAGAATGGCCGCCCATAAAATGGCTGAATAATAGGGGGAGAGAACGTCGAAAAAAGCAAGGGTGACGATCAGCACGATCAGGATGAAAAATCCTTTCGTAAGTCCATTAACTCTCATGTAAATCCTTCAGAAAAATGACGTGTACAGTCAAATAATAGAAGTTTTTCCGGGATTTACAATCAGAGTCGCGGTAGCGTTTCGCTTAGAACAGGGTGGAAATATGACATTAAAAAACCCGCAAACTCTGTGAGAGTGCGGGTTCTTAAGGGGTTACCGATTTAATCGGTGAATAATGATGGATATTACATTACCTGGCGTCAAAACAAGGAGAACAACAAGCGCGTCGAAGGTTGTGAAACCGGCGGGTGAAGAGGTTAGTAAATCCGACAAGCAGGGTCGGGCTGAGCGTAATGTACTGCGCCGTGAACAACTTAACGCAAAGACAAATGTCCGGTATATATGCTGGATGAAGGCTATCGCCCAGTACCCGCCGTCAAACAGATTATCTCCTTATCTGGAGAGAAAAAACGCCGTGTTGTCATTCATTCGCCGAATGACTTATGCACTTCGTCCAGGCACAAACCCGATATGGCTGGGCAAAAACTGCAGAAGCTTGCCACATTCCAGCCAGGAGATAATTTTTCTGTCGTCATACAGAGTGACCTCGTCAAACGAAGTGAACGGGGTTTTGTAGGTACTACATCTTCCATGCATCCAGTGGATGATTATCTTATATCCGATGCGCCGAAAAGAATAAATGGTATCTCTGGTTATCCCGAATTTTAATGATATGTCCAGTATTGGACAGTTTTAGGGCTTTTCAGTATTAAGCACTATCCTGTAACATTCCCGTGAAATGCTTAATTGGTCGGGGTTTTCATTTTAAATTAAGCGGACAGCCTGGCTCTTTAGCACTCAAAGCCAGTCAGGGTGCGGTAGTTAAGCCTGAATTAAATGTTAGTACATTTCACTGAAGTTAAATTCCCTATATTATCCGCTTTACCTTAACGCAAATCACTGGTTAAAATAAAAGCCCCTGTATTTATATGGTGATACTCAATCCAACAAGGGATTAATTTATTCAGGAGATAAATAACCATGTCTGAATCATTTCAGAACGAGATACCCCGCGCGCGCGTAAATATAAAACTGGATCTGGTCACGGGCGGTGCCAGGAAGAAAGTTGAACTGCCGCTGAAGCTGCTGACTGTCGGCGATTACAGCAATGGCAGGGCGGAGGGGACCCTTTCAGAGCGCGAAAAAATCAACATCAATAAAAATAACTTCAACAGCGTTCTCGCTGATCTCCATCCCGAAGTAAATATCACCGTTAAAAATACCCTGGCAAACGATGGCTCCGAAGAAAACGTGAAGCTGCTTTTTCAGAATATGAAGGATTTTGAGCCAGAGGCGGTGGCACGTCAAATACCTCAGCTCCGTGCGATGCTCGCTATGCGTAATTTACTGCGTGATTTGAAATCCAATCTTCTGGATAATGTCACTTTCAGGAAAGAACTGGAAACTATTTTAAAGGACCCGGCACTTACTGATGAACTTCGCCGCGAACTGAATGCGCTTGCCCCGGTACAGGGATAATTACCGGAACCCGTTAACGGAATAATCACGAGTAAAATGCTTATGTCAGTCAATAATGAATCCCAGAATTATACAGGCGGTGCGACAATTGAAAAGACGCTGCCACAGAATGGTGTTTATGCTTCCCTGTTCAATAAAATTAATTTAACACCGGTTGCTGAAATTGGTGACCTGAATGGTTTTGAAGATAATACCGTGATGGCGGAAACATCTGCTGATGCGCGCGTTACTGCCGCCGTTCAGGTCTTCATGCAGTGCCTACAGAAGTCTGGCCAGAAAGTTGAGAAACTCGATAAAACATTACTGGATCACCACATCGCAGAACTGGATTTCCAGATTAGCCGCCAGCTTGATAAAGTGATGCACAGCGATGAATTCCAGAAGACAGAATCCGTCTGGCGCGGCCTGAAATCGCTGGTTGATAAGACTGATTTTCGTCAGAACGTAAAAATCGAGATTCTTGACCTGTCCAAAGATGAACTGCGTCAGGATTTCGAGGACTCGCCGGAAATTATCCAGAGTGGCCTGTACCGCCAGACATACACGATGGAATACGACACGCCGGGTGGCGAGCCGATTGCTGCGGTGATTTCAGCGTACGAGTTTGATGCGTCCGCGCAGGACGTGGCGCTGATGCGCAATATTTCAAAAGTGTCTGCGGCAGCCCACATGCCGTTCATTGGCTCTGCAGGCCCGGCGTTCTTTTTAAAAGAGAACATGGAGCAGGTTGCCGCTATCAAGGACATCGGTAATTACTTCGACCGCGCCGAGTACATCAAATGGAAATCCTTCCGCGAGACGGACGATTCCCGCTATCTCGGTCTGGTGATGCCGCGCGTGCTGGGACGCCTGCCGTATGGCCCGGATACCGTACCGGTGCGCAGTTTCAACTACGTTGAAGAAGTGAAAGGCCCGGATCACGATAAATACCTGTGGACCAACGCCTCGTTCGCCTTTGCGGCCAACATGGTGAAGAGCTTCATCAACAACGGCTGGTGCGTGCAAATCCGTGGCCCGCAGGCCGGTGGTGCCGTCCAGGACCTGCCAATCCATCTGTTTGACCTCGGCACCGGCAAACAGGTGAAGATTCCGTCAGAAGTGATGATCCCGGAAACCCGCGAATTTGAATTTGCCAGCCTCGGCTTCATTCCCCTGTCGTACTACAAGAACCGCGACTATGCGTGCTTCTTCTCGGCGAACTCCACCCAGAAACCGGCGCTGTACGACACCGCCGATGCGACGGCCAACAGCCGCATTAACGCCCGTCTGCCGTATATCTTCCTGCTGTCGCGCATCGCCCACTATCTGAAGCTGATTCAGCGCGAGAACATCGGTTCCACCAAGGACCGCCGCCTGCTGGAGCTGGAACTCAACACCTGGGTGCGCAGTCTGGTGACCGAAATGACCGATCCGGGCGACGAGCTGCAGGCCTCACACCCACTGCGCGACGCAAAAGTGGTGGTGGAAGACATCGAAGACAATCCGGGCTTCTTCCGCGTGAAGCTGTACGCTATCCCGCACTTCCAGGTGGAAGGCATGGACGTCAACCTGTCACTGGTTTCCCAGATGCCGAAAGCCAAATCGTAAGGCGAGGGGAAATCAGGGATGAAAATTTACCGCCCACTTTGGGAGGATGGGGCCGCTCTGGCCCCGCAACAATTCCAGCAGCAGGCCCGCTGGAGTGAATACGTTGCCGACATGGTCGCCCGGATGGGGTTTTCTCATCCCTGGGGCGTGGTTGCGGCAGAATTTGATGATGCTGCACTGGCGCTCGCGCGCCTGAATGCCATCCGTCTGGTCGTACGTTTCCAGGATGGCACGATGGTTGATACGGATCTGGCGGATAATATTCCGCCGGTCTGTGATTTGTATGCCGCAAACGGCTCTGAGGCTGTTGAGGTGGTTGCCGCATTGCCGCTGCTGAGCGCCAGTGGTGGCAACCTTGATAACGGACAAGACAGCGAGCGCCCGCGTCGCTGGAAAGCTGAGCGTGTGGTGGTGCAGGAACTGGCCGGCCATGAAAGCGGGGAACTCGCGATCTTGCGTCATGCGCTGACCCTGCGTCTGTCCAGCCAGGAAAACACGGCATACCTGACCTGTCCGGTCGCTCGTCTGGTGCGTAATGCGCAGGGGCAGTGGAGCCGGGACCCGTCCTTTATCCCGCCAATGCTGTCTGTTGCTGCCAGTCCGTGGCTTGCCACCGAACTGGGTGACCTGCTGGTCCGTCTGCAGGCCCGCCGCCGTCGCCTGATGGCCATGCGTCGTGAGAGCAATGAGCGGATGGCAGACTTTGCGGTCGCGGATGTCTCCCTGTTCTGGCTGCTTAATGCCCTGAACAGCGCCGAGCCGGTGCTGACGGAACTGCTGCAGACACCGGATCGTCATCCGGAACTGTTGTACCGCGAATTGTCCCGTCTGGCCGGCAGCCTGCTCACCTTCTCTCTGGAACACGACGCCGGCGATCTTCCTGCTTACCAGCACGATGCACCGGAACGGGTATTTCCGCCGCTGCTGGCACTGCTCGATAAGCTGCTGGAAGCGAGCCTGCCGTCACGGGTGGTGAGTATCCACCTGGAGCACCAGGACCAGATCTGGAAAGGTGCCCTGCACGATGCGCGCCTGCGCGAAGGGGCGGACTTCTACCTTTCCGTACGCTCCTCCATGCCGAATTATGAACTTCAGACGAAATTCCCGCAGCTGTGTAAAGCGGGCAGCTTTGATGATGTTTCGGATGTGGTGAATGTGGCCCTGAGCGGGATGGTTATCAAGCCGCTGACCCATGTGCCGGCCGCTATCCCGTTACGTCTTGAGAACCAGTATTTCTCGCTGGATCTGAGTAGTGAGGCGGCGCGGGCGATGCTGGAAGCGGGAAGTTGCACCTTCTATACCCCGCGCTCACTGGGGGATGTGAAACTTGAACTCTTTGCGGTGCTGCGCACATGAATACATCAGAAATGAGTCAAATTGAGCGTATTTTCTACCCGGGCTGGCTGATGGCCAGCCAGCTGCGGGGCGGACAGGAGGTCCGTGACGGGGAAGGGCTCTATCGTCGGGCCTGCCGTCTGGTGCAGGAGGCGAAGGCTGCGCTCACAGAAGCCGGTTACAGCGACATCAGCCGTGACCATATGGTGTATGCCCTGTGTGCACTGCTTGATGAGAGCGTGATGAACCGGGGTACAACCGATGATGGCTATCTGACCTGGCACCGTGACCCGCTACAGGCACACTTCTTTGGTACCCTCAATGCCGGTGAGGAGCTGTGGGAAAGGATCCGAGATCTGCTGAAAGATACTACCCCTGACGCCGCCGTCCTGACCTGTATGTACCGGACCCTGCAGCTGGGGTTTGTGGGTCAGTATCGCGCCCAGGATGATGAGCGTCGGGAAGATACTGTTCGCGCGCTTGCAGAACGGGTGCCGGCCTTCACGCTGGCACAGGACGCCCCGATTGTGGCCCGGGCATCACGCCTGCGCAGCGGTCGTCGCGGGTACTGGCTGACCTGGGTTGTGGCCGTTGTCGCCCTGGCCGCGCTCTGGTTCTTCCTCTCGTCTTCGCTTACCGGGCTGGTAAGCCAGACCGTCAGGCCGGGGTAAGCGATGCGGGATGCGTACCGAAGTCTGTTAACTGTCCTGGGTGCCGTACTGGCGCTGTGGCTCATTCTGGGATTCTGGCCACTGTCCACGGGCAGCCGTGTGGCACTCAGCCTGCTGGTCGTTCTGGTCTCCGGGGTGATGTTCTGGCGTCAGCGCCGGGCTTCGCAGGCACGTGCGACCGCTATCCGGGAAATAGTGGATGAAAACCTGCCGCCGGAAGATTTTCAGGGGGCGGTGATCCTCGTCTGCGGCGACAACAGCCCGCTGTTTGTGTCCGGCTCCTGTCACCGGGAAACCCGGCAGGGCTGGTATCTGTGGGTAAAGGATGCGGAACAGCTGCCACTCCTGGCACAGCATCTGAGCCTGGTGCGTCCGGCTCTGGTGTCGCAAATCTCCGTCATGCTGGCGGTGGTACCTGAGCAGCATACCTTCGGGGATGATTTTACCCAGTCCCTGAGGGGCTGGCAGCGTGCTGTTGTCCGGTGCCGTGCGGCATTTGGCACTATCCCCCCGCTGTGGACCGTGACCTGGGTATCTCCTCCTGTGGTCTGTGCGGAGGCTGAGCCCGTCTGGTTTACCACGGTAAGCCCGCGAAGCGGTATTCAGGTGTATCAGTCCGGTCAGGGCAATGTGTCACTGACGGATTGGACCCAGGAAATCGGAACGGACGGGCGTCTTTCGCGTCTGAGCCATGGCCTGTGGCTGGACAGTCTGCTTGCCTGGCAAAACAGCGCGGTGAATGACCTGCTGTCGGTACGGCGAGGGGAGTTACCGGTGATGACGCCCTGCGTGCAGGGTATGTGCATGGTGCCGGTGAGTGGTATCGCAGGCAATCTCTGGCAACAGCACATCACTTCGATGACGGCGCTGCCACCGGATGCCGTTGTGAGCACAGAGCCACTGCCGCTGCCTGAACTGCTGCTGCCGGCGTTGCCGCGCCGACGTGGCGTGAGCCGCAGGATGGTGTTCTGGCGTTATGCCGGATTACTGGGCGGGATTTTTCTCGCGCTGGCTATGCTGGCGTCCTGGATGAACAACCAGCGCCTCATTCGTAATGTTAGCGATCACCTTGCGTTATATCACCAGCTGAAGGGGCAGCCTGTTGCCCCGAAACTTCGTGCGCAGCAGCGCCTGCGGGCCGATGGCGCATTGCTGGACGACTGGCAACGTCGCGGGGAGCCACTGCGTTATCGCCTGGGTCTGTATCAGGGACTGCGACTGATTCCGCCCGTTGAGGCCGCAGTCAGTGACTGGGCACCTCCGCCACCGCCGCCTCCGGTCATTAAGAAAATCATTCAGGGTCCGAAAACCCTTCGTCTCGACAGCATGTCGCTGTTCGACACCGGAAAATGGGCGCTGAAACCTGGCTCGACAAAGCTGCTGGTGAACTCTCTGGTGGGGATTAAGGCGAAGCCCGGCTGGCTGATTGTGGTGGCGGGCCATACCGACAGCACGGGGGATGACCAGTCTAACCAGGTGCTCTCCCTGAAACGTGCGGAGTCCGTGCGCGACTGGATGCGCGACACCGGCGACGTGCCGGAAAGCTGTTTTGCAGTGCAGGGCTATGGCGAAAGCCGTCCTGTCGCAACCAACGACACTCCGGAAGGGCGTACGCTCAACCGCCGTGTCGAAATCAGTCTGGTACCGCAGGCCAATGCCTGTCAGATACCCGGCAAATACCCGGCGTCATCGCAGGATGATGGCGCATCACAACACAATGGAGAGTAATTCCATGGCAATTCCTGTTTATCTTTGGCTGAAAGACGACGGCGGTGCGGACATTAAAGGATCTGTGGACGTTCAGGATCGCGAGGGCAGCATCGAAGTTGTCGCTCAGGAGCATAACCTGTACATCCCGACCGATAACAACACCGGCAAACTGACCGGCACCCGTATCCACACGCCGTTCCTGTTCACCAAGGAAATCGACTCGTCCAGCCCGTATCTGTACAAGGCGGTGACCACCGGTCAGACCCTCAAGTCTGCGGAATTCAAGTGGTACAAGATCAACGACGCGGGCCAGGAAGTGGAGTACTTCAACACCAAACTCGAAAACGTGAAGGTGGTGAAAGTGAGCCCTGAAATGTACGACATCAAGGATCCTTCTAAAGAGAAGCACAACCATCTTGAGCGCGTAGAACTGCGTTACGAAAAAATCACCTGGACCTACAAAGACGGCAACATCATTCATTCCGATAGCTGGAACGAACGCGCCACCGCGTAATTGCCCGTCATACTTCGCGCCGCAGGTGCGTTGGCTACATCCGCTCACCCCGGTTGCATAGTTATCTATGCTCCCGGGGATTCACGAACTTGCCGCCTGCCTGCAACACGAATTATTTAGGGCAATCGCCTGATGCGGGCGGGGTTTCCTGTCCACAGTTTTTTGCTGAGAGCCTGATATGCGGGCACTCAGCAAAGAAAAATACAATCTGTCTGCCTGACCTTATGCGCTTTGGTGAACAGCGAGGGGCGGTAGCGTGTCCAGGAACTGACAAAGAGAGAGATTCATGGAAAAATCCAGCCAGCCTGTTGCGACGTCTGAACCCTTACTGTGCCCGTGCGATGGAAGTGGCAGCTTCGCTCTGCCAGACCCGCGCTCACGCGGAAATCCTGCCTGAGCACTGGCTGCTGAAGCTGCTGGAGCTGGGAGAGGGGGACCTGACGGTGCTGGCACGGCGCTACGAATGGGATATGGACGCCATCTGGCAGGATTTGCTGGCATTTCTCGACACGCTGCCCCGTTCGGTGCGCAGCCGTCCGCAGCTCTCAGACAGTATTCAGACCCTGATGCAGGACGCCTGGCTGCATGCCTCGCTGGCGGGTGAAGAGCACATCCGCAGCATTCACCTGCTGATGGCGCTGGTCGATAAACCTAAACTGGCACACTGCGATGGACTGTGGCCGCTGCTGACCCTCGGGCAGGGCCAACTTGAGCGTCTTCGCCCGTTGCTGGATGCACAGTCAGATGAGCGCCCGGAAGTGCAGCAGGAAGCCGAACTGGCACAAAATCACGGTGGTGAAGTGGAATTTGTCGGCAGTCAGGTCGGCGCGGGGATAAAAGAAGGCGAGCTGACTCCGGCCCTGCAGAACGCACTGGATAAATTTACCATTGATGTCACCGCCAAAGCGAAAGAGGGCAAGATTGATCCGGTCTTTGGGCGCGATACGGAAATCCGCCAGATGGTGGACATTCTCTCGCGCCGCCGCAAGAACAACCCGATCCTGGTCGGTGAGCCGGGCGTGGGGAAGACCGCCCTGGTGGAAGGGCTGGCGCTGCGTATTGCCGAAGGCAACGTACCGGAATCCCTCAAGCCTGTAGTTCTACGTACTCTCGACCTGGGCCTGCTTCAGGCGGGGACTGGTGTAAAGGGGGAGTTCGAGCAGCGCCTGAAAAACGTCATCGATGCCGTACAGAAGTCACTGGTACCGGTTCCGCTGTTTATCGACGAAGCCCACACCATTATCGGTGCCGGCAACCAGGCCGGCGGGGCGGATGCGGCCAATCTGCTGAAACCGGCTCTGGCGCGTGGCGAACTGCGCACCATCGCGGCCACCACCTGGAGCGAATATAAGCAATATTTTGAACGAGATGCCGCACTGGAGCGCCGCTTCCAGATGGTCAAAGTGGACGAACCGGATGATGAAACGGCCTGCATGACGCGCTGACCGCCGCCTGCCTGCTCAATCAGCAGATTCTGCCGGTGCTGAGTCAGCAACTGCTGACGCATATGGCGGCGAAGCAGAAACCACACTTCCTGACTCTGGGGTGGAGCGAGGAAGAGGGCATAGGGCTGGAGTTTTATTAACAGGCTTATCTAAAGGGTAACAATTATGGACAGTGCAAAAGATATTGCCAGAGATATGCTTGAGGCTATTCATATCGATGGGTCCGGGTTTATCGGTGCCGTGGCAAAAGGCGTTATTTCCTTACCCGTCAGCCTTGCCTATCTTGGCTATGATTTTATAGACACTGAATACCGCAGAGAGAATCAGGATGATAAATTTCGGTTAGCTGCACTGGTTAAAAAAGTAACCTTTAACGATGAAACTATTTATAAAATTATTAAGCCATTTATAGATGATTTTGTTTCTTATGTAGATATGGGTAAAGTCGCACATTTTTCAAAAAATATATCTGGAAGTGTTATAGGTAAAGTAATGTTCTCCCAGCTTACGGGTGTTAACCTCGGAAGGGTGATTATATCTCAGGGGGTTGGTGCTTTTTTTTCTGGTTCTGCTGCTGGTGGTGTTTTGGGAATTGGTGCTGAAGCATCAAGATCTATTTACACATCACGGTACTTGCGTGAAAGAAACCCCATAATGTATGAGAAATTAAACAGTATGGGTGACTTTGATCTTTTTTATTATCTTGTTGAGGATATTGTTAGGCCTTATGAGACAGCTTGTGAAATTGCAAGGATAAATCCTGAGGAGTTTAATAATGTCTGCAAATACTTCTTTGGAGGTTTATGAATATAAAAGATTTTATACTTATCATTGTTTCACGGATCGTAGCCAGCATTGGGATGACGCTAGGAACTATCAGTATGGTTTACTCTTTCTACTGTTTCTTCTTTTCTGACAATCCTTACCGCTTTATTCTAGGAGGGGCAGGTATAGTCGCCTTTCTCATAGGTTATGGCCTTTATAAATTTGCCCTGAAATATATTTATGATGAGTGGGATCGTTATAGATGATATTCATCATATCTGTTGGGTTTGTTTTTATTTAATATCATTCTGACCTGGGACAGGAGTTATAGAAATGGAAAATATATTTAAAATGACAGGGGGGGTCCTTAATCGCTATAAACTAGATATTCCTTCCTGCCCTTATCCATTGGATGTGGAACGTTTTGATGGTTTAGAACAAATGAGTGCTCTATATCATTACACCATTCGTTTTACCAGTTCACATCCGGAGCTTACGGCTGAAATGATGTTAAGTAAAACCGCTACGCTGAGCATAGGGGTGGGAGAACTATTTAATTCTACTGTCGGTAAAATTGTTCATGGCGTGGTGACAAATTTCCGACGCCTGATCGGTTCACGCGATCAGGTTACGTATGAAATTATTCTGGAACCCTTTATATCCTTACTGGATAAGCAGTTTCGTACTCACCGTTTCTTCGTCAACAAATCAGTGCCGGAAGTGGTAGCGCAAATTCTTGGCGAGCATGGTTTGAAAGGGTGGGAATATGAATTCAAGCTTAAACAAACCTACCCAAAACGGGAACAGATAAACCAGTACCAGGAAAGTGACCTTGAGTTTATTGAACGCCTGCTGGCAGAGGTGGGGATTTTTTACTTCTTCACCCTGCAGCCTGACACTCAGACCGAAGTGGTGCACTTCGCGGACAAGCAGAGTGCCTGGACGTTTGGTAAGAAACTGCCGCTGAACAGCCCGTCAGGGGAGAATGACAATGCGGCCGACTCGGTGTGGGGCGTACAAGTCTGGCATAACGTGGTGGAGCGTTCGGTCACCGCCAGTGACTACAACCACCGCGAAGCCCAGAGCGTCCTGATGTCCGTACCGGCTGACATGACCCGCGGCGACGGCGAGGGGAACACCTACGGTGATGTGTACCATTATCGCCCGCGTCACCTTGAACGTGGCGACAAAATTACACCGCCGGCAGAAACCGGTAACTTCTGGGCGCGTCTGGAGCATGAACGCTTCCTGTCCACCCAGACCACGGTGACCGGCAGCAGCACCGACCACACCCTTGGACCGGCGCAGGTACTGACTATTACCGAAATGGCTATCCCGCCAACACTGCCCCGTGAAACGGAGAACGGTGTTGTTATTATCCGCACTGGCTACTACGCCAGCCGTAAGAATGCCCTAAAAGTGGCATGGGTAGCGATACCCTACTACGAAAACCGTTGCTGGCGCCCTGCGGCTAAAAAGCGCCCGGTGGTCAGCGGCACCCTGACGGCACGAGTGACCAGCGCCAAAGATAACGATATCTACGCCTGGCAGGATGCCTCGGGCATGTATCGGGTGAAATTTGATGCTGACCGCGATGACAAGCGTCAGGGCATGGAAAGTATGCCGGTGCGTTTTGCCAAACCTTACGGCGGAGACAAATACGGCTTCCACTTCCCGCTGATACAGGGCACGGAAGTTGCTATTGCATTCCACGAAGGCGATCCGGATCGCCCGTATATAGCTCACGCCCTGCATGACTCCCGTCACGTCGATCACGTCACTGAAGCCAACAGCACGCGCAATGTCATCCGTACCGCTGGCCTGAACAAGCTGCGGATGGAGGACAAGCGCGGCGAAGAGCACATCAAGCTCAGTACAGAGTTCGGGGGCAAGACGCAGCTCAATTTAGGTCACAATGTAGACGCTTCCAGGGAGCTTCGTGGTGAAGGGGCAGAACTGCGCACCGACCGGCATGTTTCCATTCGCGGTGGTGCTGGTGTGTTTATCACTGCAGATAAACAACCGTTTGCCGGGGACAAGATGCTTTCCATGCAGGAGGCGATAGCCCAGCTTGAGAATGCACTGAGTATTGCCCGCAGCATGTCAGACGCAGCTGAAACCGCGCAGGCGCTACCCGCTGATATTCAGAGTCAGGTGAAGTTGACTGATGCCCTCAAAGATCTGGTGCAGCCAGGAATGGTGTTGAATGCACCTGAAGGCGTGAGCATCACCAGCCCACAGGCGGTTCGCATGGCGTCAGGTAGTGCCAGCGTTGGGATCATGTCGCAACAGAATACAGACATTAGCGCACTTAAACGATTTACCGTAGCAGCAGGTGAAGCCGTGAGTATGCTGGCCCGAAAGGCCGGAATGAAACTTTTTGCTGCTAAGGGAAAAGTAGAAATTCAGGCTCAGGATGATGCGCTTGATGCGATAGCCAAAAAGGATGTGACCGTAACCAGTACAGAAGGGCGGGTTGAGATCACGGCGGCGAAAGATGTTGTGCTTAAAAATTTGGATGGGTCGTTCATCCAGTTGCAGGGTAAGAATATTATTCTGGGCTGTGAAGGTAATATCCTGTGGAAATGTGCCAATGCGCAGAAAATGGGTAGTGTAAGCATGAGTAGTGTTATGCCCCAGTTTCCATCTGGATATAGTGGGAAATTTACGGCATCGTCTGATGCAGGAGTTCCAGTTGCCGCTGCGGCATACATGTTGACATCGAGTAATGGGCAGAAATTATTTGGTAGAACAGACGAGAACGGTGAAACAGTTCCAGTTTACTCATCAAACCCGAATGAGCCTTTTGAAGTTGAAATGATTCAAAGTGATTATTGGTACGATAGTGAAAATATTGTGGAAAGAGTACATTGTTCATCATTTTCAGATATGTCATTCCAGGACGATGGTTGCCAATGCAGTGATTGTGAGGGAAATAAAAGTGCGTGATATTACTTTTAAGTTTAAATTTTTGTTATGCATGTTGCTTACTCCATTTTTTTCTTTTGCAAGTGGCACATGGAATGCTAAATCAGCACAAATGCAATGTGGCTCAGCTTTGGTAAAGGTCAGTGCTGAATGCCAAGTGAATGAAAAAAGCCCAACGGAGAATATATGCAAAAATTACCACTTGGGAATAAAGAACGGCACGAATAATAAAGAGTTTTCTTTGCCATACATCCCGAACAGCCAAAAAGCTCTCCTGGAAAAACAGGGTTATTCCTTCAATAATGTAGTTAAACCTGGTGATTGGACACCCTCCACAATGAAATGCTATGACAATGAAAATATTGTGATCGGATACCATCTCGGGCTGGATGAAGAGGAGAGCGTAAAGGGTTCATTGTTGTCCTATATTGACGCCCCATTTATTGATCTTTCAGGGAACTTTATCACAGGCAACAAACTTTCTGAGCTTAGATCTCGAGAAATGAAAAACCCCTACGACAATACACGCATAGACTTTATTAGCAATCGCTGAGGAATGGTATGTCTGATTTATATGAGTATTTGAATGCCAAAAAGGGAAAGACATATTTTGATGACCAGATTAAACCATTTTCTTTAATCTCACTCTATCCGGATATAGATACATCCCGAAAGCTAAGAGGTAACAGTCGTACAATAGGAGATGCTGATAAAGATGTCCAGGATGCTATTATAGATATGATAATTACCATAGCTGTCCGCTATGGATTAAGTTATAAAGAGATATCTTATATATTATTAACCACTAAGGTTGAGTCTGGATTTAACCCCGATGCGGCAGCGGGGACTACTAGTGCTGCTGGTTTAGCACAAGGAACGGTTGGTTTTATCAAAGATGCATTGACACAATCTGAAGACATTCTTGGTTTTCAGCTAGATCTTCGTAATGCGGAAGTTTTTGACGCTGAAAAAGGATGCTATGCGGTTATTTATTCCTTTTTACTTAACAAATCGAAGGTGATGGAGAGTTACACATCAGATCAAAGTGAATACTGGGAATGGCTTTATTTGTTGCATCATGATGGTGCCTATAGTTTAGGAAAATATCTCGATGGTACGCGTGAGAAAAGCGCAGATGGCGAGAAGTGGGCGCTTTATATAACTAAGCATTTATCAGTTGTGGAAGGGTTACTAAAAAATACTGAAGTTAATACTAAATTTAAACTGTCTACGGGAAATAATACAGCATTCAAAAACAAAAATTATATTGCTGCAATCTCTCCATTTCCAAGTTCAACATGCCCAAATTTAGTGTCAGATTATGAGAAAACTCTAGTTCTTATCAAAGGTGTGACTGATGAAAACGGGATGACTGAATCAGTCAATGCTATCGCAGGTTCAGAAGTTGTGTTTACTATTCTTGCTGATAATTACAAAGAATTAGCTAAAGCAACTGTTGAAAAAAATACCAATGAAAAGCATAAGACTCTAACTTATATCGTTAAGAAAGGTGACACCTTATCAGCAATAGCGAAGAAATATAGTGTATCAGTAGAGAAATTGGCAAGGATTAATAAGATCCATAACGTAAATATGTTGCGCATTGGTGCGAAATTAAAAATACCTGATAGTAATAAAAACCATGGATATGTTAGCCGCTATGTTTCTGAGCAGACCAAGAAAGAGATTCTCAAAAGCGTTGGGGTTGAAAATGCTAATGTTAAAGCAGCCATAGAGTATTCGAGAAGCCATATTGTTTTGCCAAAAGGAAGCAAGTCCGCAGACTCGGAAAAGGAAAGCAATGTAATTCATATTAAAACTACGACGACGGATCAGTCTGTTGCTGGTAGAAGTAAAAATGAACCAGAGAAGCATCAGACTACTTCCGAGGGGAAAGCTAAAAATGTTTCTGTTGATAAAAATTTTGAGCCGGTGGTGGATTTTTCTAAAGATATTCCTCTCAGCTTGAAAAATCTGGTAACTAATCATTCTCTTGATATTATGAAAGGGATAATGAAATCCGCAGGTGTCCATAAGATTATGATCACCAGTACGTTGCGCACCGCGGAAAAACAAGTCGATGCAATGTATATGAACATGAAAAACAAGGGGATACAATCCCAGCTTGATTATTATGCTGCTGCGGGACGGGAGGTTGTACAAGCAGCTATCGCTGTGGGTGGCATAGATAAAAGTAAGGAGAATCAGGTTAAAAAAGCCATGGTTGATAAAGTCAATTCTTTACAAAAAGATGGGCGTCTTGTTTCAAAACACTGCGTTTCTCTTGAATCGTATGCTCAGAGAAATGTATTTGATATAAGTAAAAAGTTATTGCCTGCCGCTTTGCAGCGGGCTTTTGATAAGGCTATTACAAAATATGCAAAAGATAACCCAAGTAAAATGAAATATATCAGCCCGTTTGAAAATCGCGGTGAGCCAGCATTCCATGTGGAGATTGTACAATGAAAAAAATATTGTTTTTTATTGTCGTTGTTCCTTTTTTTGCATTCTGCAATACTATTAAGGTAAAAGATGGACTGTATTATGGATATTGGGTTTATAAAGAACATGGTGCTATGAAAGAGTATGGCGTTTTAGCTAACAAACCCAGGAAAAATATGGGTAAATATATCTTAAGTCCTGTTCCTAAGTTTACTGATGATAATGAAATATATGTTGAAGTTAAAGGTGGTGTTCCGACTGTGTATTTTTATCAGAAAAGTGTTGAGTCTGATTTGAATACGGTTGGATGGGCTGGCGCTAGATTTGCTGAGGGGAATATGGTTATTTCTTCAAGCACTATTCGAATGGTCACAGAGGATACCACAGAAAATATATTTGTTGGTGAGAGAATTTCTGGGAAAAAGTTAAAGTTTGAAAAGGATGAGTTGGTCCCGTTGTCATTAATTGATGATAATGGATTTAACGTAAACTGCAATCAATACTTGGATGTTAACGCTTATAGAGAGAATGGCCTTCCCTATTATTCTGAGCCTGACCCTGAAGGGCGAAAGGGAATAGAAATAGGTTACCCTACAACGATTTTCGCAGTCGGTGAACTCGGTATTTGTTCTGCATTTCTCGATGATGATATTGTTCCTCAAATTAAAAACGGATGGATTCAGTTCCGTCGCCTCAATTAAAACGTGTAAACTAATTTGTTAGGTGTGCTATGTCCAAAGGATTTGTATTGCTTGGGGATAAAACTACTCACGGCGGTGAGGTTATATCTGCATCTTCGACCATGATTGTGAACGGAAAGAAAGTAGCTCTTGTTGGCGATGAGATTAATTGCCCTGTTGAAGGGCATGGTGTCAATGCCATTATAAAAGGATCACCAGAATGGATCTCTGATGGGAAGCCTGTTGTTGTGGATGGCTGCGAATGTGAATGTGGCTGCCATGTTATCTCCAGTGCGTCGGATTGTTCAGTAGGATAAGTTATGAGCTGGGAGCGTCAGAAAGCCACAATTGCTGCAGAACCTGATGAGCCTTCACTGGTCATCTGGCTGATTGCAGGCCTTGTTGCTGTTATTGCCGGAGTGTTGCTCTTTGTACTTCACGCCAATCAGTTTCTGGGTGAATTGCAAAAATTTAACCTCTGGATTGTTGCCGGAGGCCCTCTTTTTATCTGGTTCGTAACGATTTGTATTCGCGGCTGGATGTATAACCACGCAATGGATCTTCATCAGTTTGAATCCGATGAGGCAGACTATGCACAGCAGCAATGGACTTCATGGGCCGGTCGTTATCTGGCGGTTCTGTATAGCCGGGTAATCCTGCCTGATGAATTGACACCATCAACATTTCTGCAATCCCCCAAAGATCTCGAGCAGAGTAGCTCTCTTTCTCGGGGAATAACGTTACCTGCTGGCGAAGATGCTTTTTCAGCATTGATTGGGGGACTGAACATATCAGAATTACAGCGCTTATCAGACCTCCCTTTCCACGCAACCTTACTGACTGATTCACACGATCCTGATGAGACATTGCAGAGAGAATTTTCAGCATGCTGGCTCCAGTTAGTTGGAATGGCCTATCCCGTACCGTTACTGACGATTCTTAAAGGCCGGGCCTTCGATTGGGTGGGCGAACGCCTTAAAGCCCCGATTCTGGATGTTGAGCTTTTGTTGGTTCACCAGACTCAGGGAGGGAATGAATATAGTGATTCCCTCTCGGCTTTAATGCTGACTTCTGATGATGTAGCAACGAAGTATCAGCTAAACCATCACGCTCGCCTGCTTCGGCCTATGTCGCTTGAATCAACCCAAATGCTGAGTGAAGAGCTCGATATCTTTTTCTCGACCCAATCACAAGCGATCGCTGCGCGCGCAATTGTGGGCGACAGCATGGAGTGGGGGGAGGATTTATCCACTATTTTGGCCAGTGCAAAACAATATGAAGGCAGCTGGAAACCCCAGCAGTGCCATTGGCTGGAGAAATATGCCGGACTTAGCGGTCCTTTCTCACCGTGGATTATCGCCGCCGTCGTTAGTGACATAACCGCGCTCACAAAAGAAGATTGCCTGATGCTTTCGGGTGACAAAGAGCAGCGATTTGTGAATACCGTAACTACAGGGAGTCTGATGAATGGTGAAGGATAACTCAGTGTGGCGTGGTAACTGGGGACGCATCAGTATTACTGCACTGATTGCTGCCGCGATCGGATTAGCTATCTGGAAAAAGGGCGATGCGTTCGGACTTACCAGTAATAGCCTTAAACTGCTGGTATCTGTGGCGGTGATAATTCTTCTGCTACTTGTCCGCCATGGCAAAACTATTAGCCTGGCGATTAAACAACAGTGGTCGCGTTTTCAGGCGAAGCGTAAAAGTCTCCTGCCTGCTGATGAAGGTCGCGTTAAGCAGACACCGCCACGCAATGTCACCGTTGATACCATCCGTGCAGCCATGCGTAACCTCTATGGTCGTCGCTGGGGCCGTAAAACACGCATCCTGCTGGTCACTGGCACTGTATCTGAGGTGGAGCAACTGACCCCAGGGCTCACGACTCAGCTCTGGCAGGAAGATCGCGGCACGCTGTTACTGTGGGGCGGTGACCTCAGTACGCCAGCCGACAGTGCCTGGCTTACCGCGCTGCGCAAACTGCGCCGCCGTCCGGTGGATGGCATGGTATGGGTCACTTCAGCGTTTGACCAGCTCTCAGCGCCAGGGCTGGAGCAGCCGCTGCCGGTACCTTCAGACAGCACCATGGATTTCCTGTCTCACGCCATCAGCATACGTATGGAAGCGCTTGGCTGGCAGCTCCCGCTGTATGTCTGGTCCCTGCACCCACGCGCCGGTAAACCGGAAGGGCGCATTACGCAGGCAACCGGCTGTTTGTTACCTGCCGGTTGCAGTACCGAAGGGCTGGCAGAGCAACTGTCCGCCCTGACGCCAGATTTGACTTCACAGGGGCTGCAGCAGACCTGCGGTGAAGTGAAACATAACTTCCTGCTGACGCTTGCCGACCAGCTCATTCGTGAGCCGGAAAGCGTGACCGCACCGCTGTCGGTGATACTCAATCCGTACCGTCCGCTTCTACTGGCCGGCGTGGTGTTCAGTCAGCCTTCAGCCGGTGCCGAACGTGCCGTGCCGCACCACTGGGGCATGGATAAGCGCTGGGATGCCCTGCCGGAGTCTGTCCGGACACTCCCTGCCGGACTACGTCCGTACAAGCCCGGCATTCCGTGGCGCAGGGTGATGGCGTCTGTTGTTGCTCTTACGATGGTCGGCTGGGCTGCGTGGATGGGCATCGCGTATGTCACCAACCGCAGCCAGATTGACAGCGCTAATGTCCAGGCGGCACTTGCCGCCCGACAGAATCAGCCCCTGGAGCAGCGCCTGCACGCGCTGTCTGAACTGCAAAAAACGCTGTCCCGTCTGCAGTACCGCTCTGAGTTTGGCGTGCCGTGGTACGAGCAGGCCGGACTAAGCCAGAACAATGCGTTGCTGGACGCACTCTGGCCACGTTACCAGGACAGCGCATTGCCGCTGCTGCGGGATGCCGCCGCTGACCATCTGCAGAGACAACTTAATGCCTTTAATGTATTGCCAGCGGGCAGCCCGCTGCGTGAGCAGATGGCAAAAAACACTTATGACCAGCTCAAACTCTACCTGATGCTGGCGCGTCCGGAACATATGGACGCGGCCTGGTTCGGCTCTGCATTGCTGAATGACTGGCCGATGCGTGACGGTGTAAAAAACGGCGTCTGGCTGGGGATGGCGCCTTCTCTGCTGTCGTTTTATGGCGTGCAGCTGGTTGCGCACCCTGAATGGAAACTGCGTGCTGATGAAAATCTGGTCAGCCAGGCGCGTTCCCTGCTGGTTCGTCTGATGGGCGTACGCAACAGCGAATCGACCCTGTACCAGAAGATGCTCACTCAGGTGTCGCACCTCTATGTCGATATGCGCCTGGAAGACATGACCGGCGATACCGATGCATCCCGTCTGTTCAGCACCACGGAAGTCGTGCCCGGGATGTTTACGCGTCAGGCCTGGGAGCAGGCCGTGCAGCCCGCTATCGAGAAGGTGGTGAAGGCACGCCGGGACGGACTAGACTGGGTGCTGACTGACAGCAAGCGTCAGATGAATAAACAGGACGAGACCTCACCGGAAGCTCTGAAACATCGCCTGACGGAACGTTACTTTGCCGACTTCAGCGGGGCATGGCTTGAGTTCCTCAACAGCCTGCGCTGGAACCAGGCGACCACGCTGTCGGATTCCATTGACCAGTTGACCCTGATGGCCGACGTGCGTCAGTCACCACTGGTGGCGCTGATGAACACCCTGAATGTGCAGGGACGCACCGGGCAGACAGGCGAAGCCATTTCGGATTCGCTGGTGAAATCGGCGAAGAATCTGCTCGGCGGTGATAACCAGGATGCCATTGATCAGAGCGCTGGTGTTCA
Organism: Klebsiella sp. LTGPAF-6F; assembly: GCF_001753185.1. Lineage (NCBI taxonomy): Bacteria > Pseudomonadati > Pseudomonadota > Gammaproteobacteria > Enterobacterales > Enterobacteriaceae > Klebsiella > Klebsiella sp. LTGPAF-6F. The sequence goes on along the minus strand of NZ_CP017450.1, from coordinate 4,336,498 downwards.
CGGCCCGCTGGATGCAACCTTTGGTCCGGTACTGGCGCTGATGGACAAAAACCGGACAGGTGCACAGGAGTTGAGTCTGCAGTCGTTCCTGACCCGCGTGACGCAGGTGCGCCTGCGCCTGCAGCAGGTGACCAATGCCGCCGACCCGCAGGCGATGACACAGACGCTGGCGCAGACCGTATTTCAGGGTAAGTCGGTCGACCTCACCGAAACCCGTGACTACGGCAGCCTGATTGCCGCCGGTCTCGGCCTGGAGTGGAGCGGCTTCGGCCGTACCGTGTTTGTTCAGCCGATGGAGCAGGCCTGGCAGCAGGTACTGACCCCGGCGGCCGAAAGCCTCAATGCCCAGTGGCAGCAGGCCGTGGTTGCTGAGTGGAACAGTGCCTTCGGTGGACGCTATCCGTTTAACAATTCCAGCAGTGATGTATCCCTGCCGCTGCTGGCTAAATACCTCAATGCAGATTCCGGGCGTATTGCGCAGTTCCTGCAAACCCGCCTCAGAGGCGTGCTGCACAAAGAGGGCAACCACTGGGTGCCGGACAGCATCAACTCGCAGGGGCTGGCCTTTAATCCGGCGTTCCTCAATGCCATCAACACCCTGAGCCATATCTCGGATGTCGCTTTCACCGAAGGCAGTGCCGGCATGAACTTCGAGTTGCGTCCGGGCACTGCCGATGGGGTAATGCAGACTGACATGATTATCGACAGCCAGAAGCTGATCTATGTAAACCAGTTGCCGGCGTGGAAGCGCTTCGCCTGGCCTGCAGATACCGAGGCTCCGGGGGCGAACCTGAGCTGGGTAAGCACGCAGGCAGGAACCCGTCAGTACGCCGATATCCCTGGCGCCTGGGGCTGGATACGTCTGCTCGATAAAGCTGTGGTCAGTGCTTATCCGGGCGTTGGTAGCAGTTACAGCCTGAGCTGGAAAGCACAGGACGGGCGCACGCTCAATTACACCCTGCGTACAGAGGCGGGCGAGGGGCCACTGGCGCTGCTGAAACTGCGCAACTTCCGTCTGCCGGAGACGATTTTCAGCACGACTGGCGTGGCCGAATCAGGCCTGGTCGCCAGCGAGGCCAGCGAAGTAGAAGAGGTCTACTGATGAGCATGCTGAATACATTACTGAGCGCCTGCCAGACAGAACAGGAACCATTACTTGTAGCAACCCGTGAGCGAGTGGCGCAGTGGGACAGCTGGCTGCAGCCGCTGTCCGGGCAATCGGCCGCTGGCGAAGACCCGGGCTATGACGATGACTTTCAGCAGATGCGCGAGGAGGTCAACAAACTTTCCGGTGCGGATACAGAACTCATCTGCCGGCTGGCAGAGAAGCTGCTGACCACGACCGCGAAAGACATTCGCGTCGCGACGTACTACTGCCGGGCGAAGCTGCACCGCGAAGGTGAACAGGGACTGGCTGAAGGACTTGAACTGCTGGCCGGTCTGCTGGAGCGCTTTGGTCCATAGCTGCACCCTTACGAACTGGGAGTCTGAGCTGCTGTTTGAGGTACAGGCCCGCCATCTGAAGCTGCTGAGAATTAAAGCGGGTCGGGCTGAGTCGGACAAAGCTCGCCTGCACGCTGAAATGGACAGCCTGCTTGCTGGGCTAATTGCTATCGATCCTGCCCGCGCGGCAGTCCTGTGCGGTTAATGCAAAGAAATGTGTGCCGGAAATGATGCCGGTGATATTAATGATTTCAGGAATATAAACTTTCATGAAAATAACTAAATTTGTAGCATGCATTGTCATGGTGCTATTACTGTCCGGGTGTACTGCAATTTTGTGGGGAGGAAATAAAGTCTCAGGTAGTCATCGGGTGAATGTTATGAAAATGCAGGATAGTGTCACCGATATTTTTCAGTATGAAAATATCTCCGCTTCTGTTGTTCAGGATAAGACCAATATACCTCTGATTATTCCTTCGGAAGGTATCGCATTTTTAGGTGAAAGAAATGTCTATATTCTGACAAGGGGGGCTGATGAGTTACTGTCTTTAAACAAATTAACAGACAAAATCCCACTGATTGCAGGTAAAGAAGAAAATACGCTCAAGCTTCAGTTGGCTCGTTCTGTAAAAGGGGATGCTGTCTTTCGCTTTAAGGATTCGTTACGTGTCTGGGTTAATAAAAGCGAAGGTGAGCTTTCAGAATACGATATAGATGTCATTAAGCATTCAGGCTTCCAGAACTCGAAGGGGGGATACTGGAAAGATGTCAATATTGAGGGCATAGTTCTTCCAAGGAAAAGTCTCAATTATACATTCACCAATACCGAGTCACTGGGGCGAAAGTATAAAGTTGAATTTTACGCGACCGACAATGAAACCGATTTTTATCCGAAGAATCTTGCTACCAACATTGTGCTCACACCTGTGGCCCTTGCTGCAGATATCGTATTTTTCCCTGTCTCCCTCACATTTCTACGCTTAATCATCGGGCAACAACACTAGGGTTAACTCCTGCTGGAACGCATATGAAAGATCAGACCCTGCGCTATTTTGATGCAGAAATGCGCTACCTGCGTGAAGCCGCAAAAGAGTTCGCGCAAACCCATCCCGATCGTGCAGCGATGCTCGACCTGGATAAAGCTGGTACACCGGATCCGTATGTCGAACGCCTGTTTGAAGGCTTTGCTTTCTCGATGGGACGGCTGCGCGAAAAGATTGACGACGACCTGCCGGAACTCACCGAAGGGCTGGTCAGTATGCTCTGGCCGCATTACCTGCGTACCATTCCGTCGCTTTCGGTGGTGGCACTTACCCCAGCGCTGCATGCCATGAAAATGGCCGAAGTCGTGCCCGCGGGGTTGGAGGTGTACTCCCGCCCGGTGGGGCCGAAGAACACGGTCTGTCGTTACCGTACGACCCAGGATGTAATGCTCAATCCCCTGAGTGTCTCAGCGGTCACCATGACCACCGAACCTGACGGACGTTCGCTGTTGCGGATGCGCATGGCCTGCAGTAGTCAGGCGGACTGGTCGCATGCCGACCTCAGCCGCCTGAGCCTCTATCTCGGCGCAGATGCACCCGTCAGCAGTCAGCTGCACCTGATGCTCACGAAACGACAGGCTGCCCTGTATATGCGTCTGCCCGGGCAGACCGATCGTATTCGGCTTGACGGGTACTTCTCGCCGGGAGGATTTGCGGAGGAAGACGGGCTGTGGCCGAAGGGGGATACCGCCTTCAGCGGCTACCAGTTGTTGCTGGAGTACTTCACCTTCCGCGACAAGTTTATGTTTGTCCACTTTAATGGCCTGGACGGCATCACGCCGCCTGCCGGGACAGAGTACTTCGACATTGAAGTGGTATTCAGCACGCCGTGGCCGTCTGATCTGCCGGTCACCGATGACGCGGTTCGACTGCACTGCGTGCCGGTGATTAATCTGTTCACCCTGGAGGCGGACCCGCTCACCATTACGGGCCTGGAAAGTGAGTACCTGCTGCGCCCCAAACGGCTGCAGGACGGACACACCGAGATTTACTCCGTGGATTCGGTCACCGGCTCAAACCGGACGAACGACGCGGAGTATGTGCCGTTCAGCTCCTTCCGCCATAAAGGCGGGATGATGCGCCGCCAGGCACCACCGCGTTACTACCATACCCGCGTGAAGCGCAGTGTGACCGGGCTGTATGACACCTGGCTTATCCTCGGCGGTCACCAGTGGGAAGATGACCGCCTCCTTGACCGCGAAGCCGTGTCGCTACAAATCACCGGCACCAACGGTCAGTTACCACGCCGGGCATTGCAGAGCACGCTGCTGGATAGCTGTGAGCAGGTGGTCAGTACACCGCTTTCAGTACGCAACCTCTGCAAACCGACGCTGCCGGTCTACCCGCCTGCGGAAGACCGATTCCACTGGCGGGTGCTGAGCCACCTGGGCTCCGGATTCCTGAATATGCTGAGTACCGCTGAAGTGCTGCGCGGGACGCTTGCGCTCTATAACTGGCAGGAAGATGAACTGAACACCCGGCGTCTGGAGGCTATTCAGCATGTGGAGCATCACCGCCTTCAGCGCTTTGAGCAGGGCTACCTGCTACGGGGCCTGGATATCGAAGTGATCCTCGACAGCAATGGTTTTACCGGTGAGGGCGATATTCATCTGTTTGGTGAAATGCTTAACCGGTTTTTTGCGTTGTATGTCGATATGAACCAGTTCAACCAGCTTACCCTCATCGTTCAGCCAGAAGGAAAATGCATCCGGTGGAAAGAGAATCACAGTCCGCGCCTGCCAGGCTGATGGAGCGGCTGGGTGACCGGCTGCCATATATCAATTTTTACCGCTTCTGTCAGTTGCTGGAGCAGAGCCAGCCGGACAAACCGGTTACGGGCAGCACCTGGCAGGTACGTCATGAGCCGGTACGTTTTAGGCCGCACCCGGGGATGGGCTTCCCGGCTTCAGAAATCAGGTCATTCGACGCTGCTGAGTACCCGCATCTTCCGCCGACGGTACGTATCACCTTTATGGGGCTTTATGGCGTGGAGTCTCCGCTGCCGACGCACTATATCGATGATATCACCCAGCGGCGGGAAGGGTACGAAGCCACGGCGGATTTCCTCGATATCTTCAATCACCGGCTGATTGCCCAGTACTACCGCATCTGGCGGAAATATTCGTATCCGGCAACTTTTGAGGAAGGCGGTAAGGACAAAACTTCGCAGTACCTGCTGGGGCTGGCCGGGCTCGGGATTGACGGCTGTACAGACAGTATCGCCGCGCCAGCCTCACGCTTTCTGGCGCTGCTGCCGGTCATGATGCTGCCGGGGAGGACTGCAGAAGGCATGGCCTCACTGGTGCGTCTGCTGGCACCCGGCACGCAGGTAAAAATCTGGCACCACGACAAACGCCGCGTGCCGCTGAAGAAGCCCCTGACCATGAGCGTCAGCCAGCCCGTCACCCTGACAAACCGTCCGGTGATGGGTAACTATGCCACCGATGTGAATAGTCAGGTACTGATGCGTCTGACCACCACTGACCCGGCTGAAGTGCCGGGCTGGCTACCGGGCGGGGAGCTTCACACGGATTTAATGGCTCTGCTGCATGTGTATCTTGGCTCACGGCTCGATGTGCGCCTGCAGTTATGTGTCGACCGTTGCCTGCTGCCGGATGCGACGATGAGTACTAAACCCAAAGCTGGTGCAGTGCAGCTGGGCCGCACCGCCGTGATGCGGCCGCTGAATGCGACGAATACCGTCGTACACCCTCAAATTATAAACATCAATCTTGGCCGCTATGAGCGGGTCCAGGAAAATATTCACCGCAGGGAGACCGATGAAGATGGCGATTATCGCTGGTAATTTTCCTCAGATTGCGCTGGCCGCGGGTATCACACTGATACTCGCTGGCTGTGGGCTGACGCAAAAAGTGACAGACGGCACCGTTGCCGTGACTAAATCAATTTTTTATAAGCAGATAAAGACCCTGCATCTGGATATTCGCGCCCGCGAGGCCGTCAACAGCAATGCAGGCGGCGTGGCACTGTCGACGGTGGTACGTATTTACCAGCTCAAGGACCGAAAAACCTTCGACACGACGGACTACCCGTCACTGTTTAAGGCTGACAGTCAGGCTATTAAAGCAGACCTGATAGCGGAGAAAGATATTCGTCTGCAGCCGGGTGGGGCGGTGATGGTGGATATGCCGATGGAGGAAACCGCGCAGTATGTTGCGGTGGCTGGCATGTTTATGTCGCCGGACCAGGAGAACAACACCTGGCGGGTGGTGCTGAGCCGCGATGACCTCGATCCGGATAAGGCACGCGTCATCGAAGCGGGCAACAACCGGCTGACCCTGCAGGCGCTGAAAGATGAGTGAGTCACCCCGTCCGTCACTATATGAAACGCTCTACGGCAATTTTACTGGCGGCATTGATCTGTATCAGGTCAGCGAGCAGAACCAGACCATCATTTCTGTGCTGGACAATATGCAGCGTATCCTCAACTGCCGCGCCGGTACGCTGGCGCACCTGCCGGACTACGGTCTGCCGGATATGACTAAAATCCTGCAGGGGATGCCAGGGACTGCCTATGAACTGATGGGAGCGTTATCGGCTGTACTGCTGAAGTACGAGCCGCGGCTTAAGAAAATTGATGTGGTTCTGCTTGAGCAGACTATTCCGGGGGAATTGCGTTATGCCATTGATGCCGAACTCAGGGGCATCGGTCTGGTGCGTTACGGCACGGCGTTCATGCCTGAAGGGCGCGTGCTGATACGCTACCTTAAACAGCAGCAGTATCTTGATGCACAGACCCACCTCTAATTTCCTGACGGACAGTAAAAGTATGTCGGCAAAATCACGATTTTTTCAAAAACTACAGGACCAGCACTCCTGCAGCGAAGCCTTTGATACTAAGGCGGAAGCGGATATCGCGGCGTTTCGTCAGCGGATCAGCCAGCTCCAGGCGTCAATGGAAACGTGGCTTAGGGGAGTTTGATGATTGCCCGGTCATGTAGTTTTGTCGGGGTTTCACCCCAGTTTCACCCCATTAACTCCACGCGCAAAAAACAGGCATAAAAAAACCAGCCTTAAGAGGCTGGTTTTACTGGGATTTTTGGTCGGCACGAGAGGATTTGAACCTCCGACCCCCGACACCCCATGACGGTGCGCTACCAGGCTGCGCTACGTGCCGATTCGTGGGGAACAATATTACCCGTTCCCCAAGCGAATGCAAGCCGGGAAATGACTGATTGATTTATAAATAATCAATCAGTTAGCGATAAAGCGTTTTTCATCGGTCAGCACCTGCAGCAGCAAGCTGAGCTGCGGTTTTTGATCGTTAATTTTCTCGCCGTCGCTGTTCCACGTTCGGTAAGTGCCGTTGTGATTAAGCACAACCGTGAATTTCGGCGTGGTAATGGCCAGCGTATCGCTATTGGCCGCGGTGACCCAGGCACGACGGCGGGCGGCGCTAAACAGATCCTCACCTTGCGAATACTCGTTGGCCGGGGTAGAGACGTGGAGCAAACGCTGCATCAGCGTCGTCATCACGTCTTTATTATCGGTCAGCGTCGCGATCTCCTGAGCCGGCGTGCCCGGCCAATGGATCACTAAGGGAACCTGCAGCTGCTCGCGCGACCAGCCAAACTGCTCATGCTGCGGGTTCAGCGGCATTCCACGGCCCGCGGTCACGATAACCACCGTGTTGTCCAGCTTGCCCGCTTCCCGCAGCGCGTTCAGCACGCGGCCAATTTGCGTATCGACCGCGCCCGCGGCGTTACCGTAGCGGCGGACGAAGTTTTGCTGCTGCCCGTCGTCAAAGGTAGTGCCGTTGAGCGAAACCCACGAGAACCAGCGGTTTTCATCCTGGGCGTAGCGGTCCAGCCAGTTAATCCACTGGTTTGCCGTCTGCTCGTCGCTTTGCGCTTTCGCGACGGGCAGTGAGAAATCTGACAGCAGCGCCTGACGGTAGAGCGGGCTGCTAAAGCCATCTGATGAGAACAGGCCCAGCTGATAACCCTGCTGATTCAGCGACGTAATCAGCGCCGCAGGGATGCGCGCAGACAGAACGCCGTCCATATAGCTCGGTGAAATACCGTAGAACAGGCCAAACATGCCGCTGTCAGCGGTGTTGCCGGAGCTCATGTGCTGGGTAAAGTTCACGTTGTCTTTCGCGAACCCGGCCAGCGCCGGCATGTTTTTCTCAAAGCGCGAATAATTAAGGTTATCAACGGTAATCAGCAGCACGTTATAACCGGTACCGAGATCGCGATAACGCAGATCGCTCAGCGGATATTGCACCGAGACGGCTTCCGGCGCGCCTTGTTCCACCAGACGGCGCTGGTAGTCCTGCGCGTCGAGCAGGCCATGTTTTTCCAGGAAACGGCGCGCCGTCATCGGATAGGAGAGCGGCAGGTTGGCCCGCTGCATGGTGATCGGACGATAGAAGTTGGCATCCGCCCAGATATAGACCAGATGGCTACTGATAAAGGAGATAAAGAAGAACCAGGCAACGGGTCGGGCGTAGTGGCGGCGGCGCGTCAGGCTGCGCAGCTTCTGCCAGCTCCAGGTCGCGAAGAGCATTTCCAGGAGGAAAATGATCGGTACGCTGATAAACATCAGCTGCCAGTCGCGCGCCATCTCGTTCTGGTCGGGGTTGATAACCAGTTCCCAGACAAAGGGATTAAGATGCAGGTGGAAACGGGTGAAAACTTCGCTGTCGATCAGCAGCAGCGTCATGCCCACGGTCGCCAGAATAACCGAGATAAAGCGCATTAAGCGCTGAGAGACGACGATAAAAGTCAGCGGGAAAAGAATCAGCACGTAGCTGGTAAAGACCAGGAAGCTGAAGTGACCAACGAGGCTGACGTACGAAAAGAGGCGTCCGGCAAGCGTCGTTGGCCAGTCGGCGACAAACAGATAGCGACTGCCGAGCACCATAGCCAACAACATGTTGAAAAGGGCGAACCAGTGCCCCCAGCTGACCATCTGGGAGACTTTTTCTCGGTAGGGCTGACGAAGAGTCACCATATACTGTTGTTCGTTATCCTTAGTGCGCTGGATCGTCGTTGATAGATGACTGCAGCGCCTGGGCAAAAGAACGGGCGATGGCCTGACGCTGCGCCGGCGCGACGCTACTGTTGATCAGGTTAGTCACCATATTGCCCAGAACCATCAGTGAAAGGTCAACGGGCGCTTTATGTGTTTCCAGAACGCTCGTCAGCTCGCTGAGCAGCTGTTCGACGTGTTCATCGCTATAGCGGGATAATTGCGGCATAAACTCAAAATCTGTTTGTTCGTGAAAGGGCAACATATTACCGTAGCAGCAGCTTTTTTTCCGCATTTTTTCGCCACGACGCAAAAGCGCGCGGCTTCGCTCGCAAAGAGTCACGCGGCGGTTGCGTCGTTGCCCCCGCGGTGGTTGAATACCGCCCGGTCTAAAAGGAGAGTTTAACATGAGTCTGGATATCGACCAGATTGCCCTGCATCAGTTAATCAAACGTGATGAACAAAATCTGGAGCTGGTGCTGCGCGAATCGTTGCTGGAGCCGACGGCGACGGTTGTCGAGATGATGGCCGAACTACATCGTGTCTACAGCGCAAAAAATAAAGCCTACGGCCTGTTTAATGAAGAGAGCGAGCTGGCGCAGGCGCTGCGCGGGCAGCGTAAGGGCGAAGAAGCGTTCCTGCCGTTTAGCCGCGCCGCTACCGGGCGCCTGCGCGACGAACTGGCAAAATATCCCTTTGCAGAAGGCGGTATTGTGCTGTTTTGCCAGTATCGTTATCTGGCGGTGGAATATCTGATGGTGGCGGTGCTGAACAACCTAAGCAGCATGCGCGTCAACGAAGAGCTGGATATCAGCTCCACCCATTATCTGGACATCAATCACGCGGATATCGTGGCGCGTATTGATTTAACCGAGTGGGAAACCAACCCGGAGTCAACGCGCTATCTGACCTTCCTGAAGGGGCGGGTAGGGCGCAAGGTGGCGGATTTCTTTATGGATTTCCTCGGCGCCAGCGAAGGGCTGAACGCCAAAGCGCAGAACCGCGGCCTGCTGCAGGCGCTGGATGATTTCGCCGCCGATGCGCAGCTGGATAAATCTGAACGTCAAAACGTACGCCAGCAGGTATACAGCTACTGCAACGAACAGCTGCAGGCCGGTGAGGAAATCGAGCTGGAGTCGCTGTCGAAAGAGCTGGCGGGCGTCAGCGAGAAGACTTTTCAGGAATTTACCGCCGAACAAGGCTACGAGCTGGAAGAGAGCTTCCCGGCGGATCGCAGCACGCTGCGTCAGTTAACCAAGTTTGCCGGCAGCGGCGGCGGGTTAACCATTAATTTTGACGCTATGCTGCTGGGCGAGCGGGTGTTCTGGGATCCGGCTACGGATACCTTAACCATAAAAGGCACGCCGCCGAACCTGCGCGACCAGCTACAGCGCCGTACTTCTGGCGGAAATTAATGCGTAAAATCCCGACGTCGAGTCGGGATTTTTTTTGCCTGAACCCGCATTACAGGGCGTAGAGGATTTCTACCCCCGCCAGGGTTAGCTGCTGTCGCAGCGCCTCGTCCAGGGTCGTATCCACGATCAGCGTACTGGCTGCCCCCAGCTCGCCGATGGCAAAGGCCGACGCGGAGTTAAGCTTTTCTTGTGACGCCATCACCACCGTTTCGGCAGCCCGCGCCGCCAGCGCGCGTTTAATGCCCGCTTCTTCATAGTCACCGGTGGTGAATCCCGCCCGTGGGTGAACGCCGGTGACGCCCATAAAAAACAGATCGGCGTTGATACGGGAAATACTCTCGAGGGCCGCAGACCCGACGCTGACGACGGAATGTTTAAACAACCGGCCGCCGATCAAAATCACCTCGATGAGCGGTTTTTCCACCAGCGCGACGGCAATCCCCGGGCTATGGGTGACCACGGTACACGCGAGGTTATCCGGCAGCAGGCGCACCATCTCCCCGGTGGTGGTGCCGCCGTCGACAACCACTACCTGACCGGGCTGAATGAGCTCAACCGCGCGCTGGGCAATGCTCTGCTTTGAGGCGATTTGCACGTTCTTTCTTGTTTCAATAGGCGCGATGGCTTCGGAAACCGGCAGCGCGCCGCCGTGGACGCGCTGCAGCTTGCCTTCCGCGGCCAGCTCCCGCAGATCCCGGCGAATGGAGTCCTCTGATACGCTAAAGCGCTGGCTGAGATCCCCGGACATCACCTGTTTTTCCTCGGCGAGGATCTGCAAAATCTGCTGTTTTCTCTGGCTGGCGAGCATCAAAATACCTTCATGAGTGATCTTGTTTGTGCACGATTATGCATGTTATGTTGCTAACTGTCACCTAAAAGGGGAAAAACATGCACGCTGACGCACCGCGCGTTCGCCATATCCGCGAAACGCTGTTATCGGATAACTGGTACACGCTCAAGAAATATACTTTTGAACTATTGCGCCGGGACGGACGCTGGCAGGAGCAGAGCCGGGAAGCTTACGACCGCGGCAACGGCGCGGTGATCCTGCTCTACAATCGTGAAAAGCAAACGGTAGTGCTGGTTCGCCAGTTTCGCTTTCCGGCGTGGATTAACGGTCATGATGGATTTTTGATCGAAGCCGCCGCCGGACTGCTGGATAACGCTTCCCCGGAAGCGCGCATCGTTGCCGAAGCCGAAGAGGAGACCGGTTTTCGCGTCACGCGCATTGAGCCGGTATTCACCGCTTACATGAGCCCCGGTTCGGTGACGGAGAAGCTTTACTTTTTCATTGCCGAATACTCTGCCGACGATCGGCGCGGCGACGGTGGCGGACTGGCGACGGAAGGGGAAGATATCGAAGTGCTGGAGTGGCCGCTGGAAAAAGCGTTGCAGGCTATTCGCGAAGGGGAAATCGTCGATGCGAAAACGATTATGCTGGTGCAGCATCTTGCGCTGAACAGGTCAACGCTACTCGACTGATAAACAAAACGCCCCGAACCTTGCGGAGCGGGGCGCTTGCCATACAACTTTCAGTCGGCGATTAAGCGCGAACGAAGTCGATGTGAGTCAGCTTCGGCTTGAACGGGTGACGCTGAACAGCCTGAGCTTTAACTTTCTCTTCTTTGCCATCAACAACGATGGTCAGAACTTCGTTGTAGAACTCAGCGTTGGTCTGCATGTTCCACACTTTGTCGTGATCCAGTTCGATTGCTACTGGCGCAGCTTCGCCGCCATAGATGATGGCCGGGAATTTGTTAGCTGCACGCAGGCGGCGGCTCGCACCCTTACCCTGCTCTTTACGTACTTCTGCGTTGATAGTAAACATTGATGTCTCTCTATATATAAATCCTGCTACAGGCGACCCAGCAGCAGGCAGATTATCTGCTTTGCGAATGCAAAAGCGGGCGGCATTATAGCCGCCATAGGTGTTTGCAGCAACCAAAACCTCAGACGTGAGGACGATTAGCGTAGTTCGTTGGCCCGGCGGAATCGGCCCTGATAATCAAATACTTTCTCCCGCACCTGCCAGTATTGCCCCTTCATGCGCGCCACGACAAAGTCCGGATGGCGCAGAAGCGCCTGCTGGGCGAGGATATCGGCGGCCGTTATCCAGCGCAGCGGCACGCCCGGCGTTCGGGTATGCGGGCGGATAAAGAGCTGCTCAAAGGCGGTACGCTGGGCGGGCGTATGCAGGCGGAAGCGCTCACTAACATCCGCGCCATCTTCATCGTAATAGGTAATTTTTAGCCAGGCGCCTTTGTCATCCGCGCCGTGCTGCAGATCCATACCGCTACAGCGCAGCACCAGCGCATCTTTAAGCTTCAGCGCGGCTTTCAGCATGTCGTCGGGGTCGACCAGGATGGTATCGCACTCGCGGCAGCGGCGGGCGGCGATATCGTTTTCCGCGTTACACTGCGGGCAGTTTTTAAAGCGAAAACGAAAATCACACTGCTCGCGATGGCCTTCGTCATCCTCAAACCAGCCCTGGCAGCGGCGGCCAAAGTGTTCAATCAGCGTGCCGTCGGCGGTGGTTTTCCCCCAGAAGGTATTGGCGAAACCGCATGCCGGGCAAAAAACCTGGACCGGCACGTTGTCGCTTCTCCCCTTCGGCGTTCCCACTTCAGGCGCGTAAAGGTCGTGCGGATTCCCGGCGTAATCGAGAATCAGGCAGTCCGTCTTACCCGGCGCCAGGCGCAGGCCGCGGCCGACGATCTGTTGGTAAAGGCTCACCGACTCGGTCGGGCGCAGGATGGCGATCAGATCGACATGCGGGGCATCAAAGCCGGTCGTCAGTACCGCGACGTTAACCAGATAGCGGTACAGCTGAGCTTTAAACCCGTTGATGATGCGATCGCGCTCCGGCCCCGGCGTTTCACCGGTGATTAAGGCCGCTTCGCCCTGCGGAAGCAACCCGGTCACTTCACGGGCGTGTTCAACGGTGGCGGCGAAAATCATCACCCCCTTGCGCGTTTGGGCAAATTCAACGATTTGGCTGACGATATGCGGCGTGACGCGCTGCTGTTTTTTCAGTTCGTGGTTTAAATCAGCCTCGCTGAACAGGCCGTTACTTTGCGCCTGCAGGCGGCTGAAGTCATATTGAACCACCGGCATATCCAGCCGCTCCGGCGGCGTCAGGTAGCCGTTCTTAATCATATAGCGCAGCGGCAGCTCGTAGATGCAGTCGCGAAATAGCGCGTTTTCATCACCGCGCACCATGCCGTGGTAGTGGAACTGGTAAATCCACCCCTTACCGAGGCGAAAAGGCGTCGCGGTCAGCCCCAGCAGGCGCAGGTGCGGATTGACCTGCTGAAGGTGGCTGATAATCTGCTGATACTGGCTGTCATCATCGTCGCTGATGCGGTGGCACTCGTCGACGATCAGCAGCGAAAACTCGCCCTGAAACTGGTCGAGGTTGCGGGCGACCGACTGCACGCTGCCAAAGACCACTTTACCGTGGCTCTCTTTACGCTTGAGGCCCGCGGCGAAAATATCCGCTTTCAGGCCGAGCGCGCAATACTTGGCGTGGTTCTGCGCCACCAGCTCTTTAACGTGCGCCAGCACCAGCACGCGACCGCGCGCCAGGCGCGCAAGTTCGGCGATAACCAGGCTTTTACCTGCGCCTGTCGGCAGCACAATCGCGGCAGGTTCATGATGGCGGCGAAACCAGGCGAGCGTCGCGTCGACCGCCTCTTTTTGGTAGGGACGTAATGTAAATGTCATGAATTTATGGCGGTTAATTAACTCGCGAATAGTATGCCACGAATCTTTTCCCTTGAGTGGTGTTAATAGCCCGTTATACTACCCCATGAAATTCTTCTTTTTCGGGCGCGTTGCCCGCTCCAGCACTTGTACAGGCTAAAAAAATCTCATGCGACTTGATAAGTTTATCGCTCAGCAACTTGGCGTTAGCCGGGCTATTGCCGGGCGTGAAATCCGCGGCAGCCGCGTTACCGTGGACGGCGACATTGTAAAAGACTCCTCCTTCAAGCTTCTGCCGGAGCATGACGTCGAGTATGACGGCAATACGCTGGTTCAGCAGACCGGCCCGCGCTACTTTATGCTCAACAAGCCGCAGGGTTACGTTTGTTCCACCGACGATCCGGATCATCCGACGGTCCTTTATTTCCTCGACGAGCCGGTGGCGCACAAGCTGCATGCCGCGGGGCGTCTGGATATCGACACCACCGGACTGGTATTGATGACCGACGATGGCCAGTGGTCGCACCGCATTACTTCCCCGCGCCACCATTGCGAAAAAACCTATCTGGTGACGCTGGAAAATCCGCTGGATGAGTCCACCGCCGAGCAGTTTGCCAAAGGCGTTCAGCTGCATAATGAGAAAGACCTGACCAAACCGGCGGTGCTGGAAGTGGTGACGCCGACCGAAGTCCGCCTGACCATTAGCGAAGGGCGCTACCATCAGGTGAAGCGGATGTTTGCCGCGGTGGGGAATCATGTGGTTGGCCTGCATCGCGAACGTATTGGCGATATCGCGCTTGATGCGTCGCTGGCGCCGGGTGAATATCGTCCGCTGACGGCAGAAGAAATTGCCAGCGTTGGCGGCCAACATGCGCGGAGTAAAACGTGACGGCAAAGCAGAATTCTTCATTAGGGATTGTGTTTATTCTTGGCCTGCTGGCCATGTTAATGCCGCTGTCGATCGATATGTATCTTCCGGCGCTGCCGGTGATTGCGGCGCAGTTTAATGTGCCGGACGGCAGCGCGCAGATGACGCTCAGTACCTATATTCTGGGCTTTGCCCTGGGCCAGCTTTTATATGGCCCAATGGCGGACAGCATGGGGCGTAAACCGGTGATACTGGGGGGCACGCTGGTTTTTGCCGCGGCGGCGGTGGCCTGCGCGCTGTCGCAGACTATCGATATGCTGATCACCATGCGCTTTTTCCACGGCCTGGCGGCCGCGGCGGCGAGCGTGGTGATTAACGCCCTGATGCGCGATATCTATCCCAAGGAAGAGTTCTCGCGGATGATGTCGTTCGTCATGCTGGTGACCACCGTCGCGCCGCTGGTGGCGCCGATGGTCGGCGGAGCGGTGCTGGTGTGGTTTAGCTGGCATGCGATCTTCTGGATCCTCGCGGTGGCGGCGCTATTAGCCTCGGCGATGATCGCCTTCTTTATTAGCGAGACCCTGCCGCCGGAACGCCGGCAGAAATTTCATATTCGCACTACGCTCGGCAACTTCGCGACGCTGTTTCGCCACAAGCGGGTGCTGAGCTATATGCTGGCAAGCGGTTTCAGCTTCGCCGGGATGTTCTCGTTTCTGAGCGCCGGCCCGTTTGTCTATATCAATATCAACCACGTTTCACCGCAGCACTTTGGCTACTATTTTGCGCTGAACGTCGTCTTCCTGTTTGTCATGACCATGATCAACAGCCGCTTTGTGCGGCGGGTTGGGGCGCTGAACATGTTCCGCGCCGGGCTATGGATCCAGTTTGCGATGGCGGCGTGGATGGTCGTGTGCGCGCTGTTTGGCGTGGGGTTCTGGGCGCTGGTGTTTGGCGTGGCGGCGTTCATCGGCTGCGTTTCGATGGTCTCCTCTAACGCGATGGCGGTGATTCTCGATGAGTTTCCGCATATGGCCGGGACCGCTTCCTCGCTGGCAGGGACGTTCCGTTTCGGGATTGGCGCCATTGTCGGCGCGCTGCTGTCGATGGCGACGTTTACCACCGCCTGGCCAATGCTGATTTCTATCGCCTTCTGCGCCAGCAGCTCCATCCTCTTTTACCTCTACGCCAGCCGACGGCGCAAAGCCGCGCGCTAAGCGACTTTCAGGGGGCGATATCGCCCCTTTTTTTGATGCATGTCAACCAAATCTGGCTTCTCTGTTCAGCGATTTGTTTATTTTATGTAAAATCAAATCGTTTAAAAAGTCGCATGATTGCGATAAAAAAGTTGTTTTAGATCACAGAAACGGGTACATATAGCCCGAAGATGTTCCATCTGCACAATTATAAACTTTTACATTACAAACCAATAACACGGCTATGCCACTGGTGTAAGCGTTTTCTGTGCAGGAAGAGGACTGGTTGTCAATAATGTGTTAGTATTGATGTAAAATTATTGTGAAGTATTTTGCTTCCGGAGTAAACACGTGAATACACTGCAACTCTCTATCGTACACCGTCTGCCGCAGAGCTATCGCTGGCTGGCCGGTTTTGCAGGTTCAAGAGTTGAACCGATTCCGCAAAACGGCGCCCAGAGTGAAAACAGCCTCGTGGCGTTGAAATTACTCAGCCCCGATGGCGAAAGCGCGTGGCCGGTCATGCATAAGCTCAGCCAGGCGCTTAGCGACATCGAGGTCGACAGCTCTGTCGTTGAATGCGAAGGGGAACCGTGCCTGTTTGTTAACCGTCAGGACGAATTCGCTGCAACCTGCCGCCTGAAAAATTTCGGCGTGGCGATTGCGGAACCTTTCTCCGGCAACAATCCCTTCTGACCGTCAGCTTAACGCCAGCAGCTGACGGGTATATTCCTGCTGCGGAGCGGTAAATACGCGCTCGCACTCACCCTGCTCGACGACTTCCCCCTGCCGCAGCACCATCACCTGATGACACAACGCCCGCACGACGCGTAAATCATGGCTGATAAAAATATAGGCCAGCTGATGCTTTTGCTGTAACGCCTTCAGCAGCGCGAGGATTTGCGCCTGTACGGTTTTATCCAGCGATGAGGTGGGCTCATCCAGCACGATAAGCTGCGGTTTGACGACCAGCGCCCTGGCGATCGCGATGCGCTGACGCTGGCCGCCGGAGAAGGCGGCAGGGTAGCGATGCCGTGAGTGTGGATCGAGGCCGACCTCCTGCATCACCTGAATCACCGCCTGCTCCCGTTCGGCCGGCGTGAGCGTCGGTTGATGGACGCGCAATCCCTCTTCGATAATTTGCAGCACGTTGAGCCGCGGGTTTAGCGATGAGTTAGGATCCTGAAAGACCACCTGCATGCGACGACGCAGCGGCAGCATCTGCCGACGATTACGTCCCTGAAGCGCCTCACCGTCAAAGGCGATCGCGCCATCGGAATGAATCAGACGCAGAAGCGCCAGCCCGGTGGTGCTTTTGCCCGATCCGGACTCGCCGACCAGCCCCAGCGTTTCTCCCGCGCGCAAATGAAAGCTGAGGGCGTTAACGACCCGGTTATGATCGACAACTCGCCGCAGCAGACCTTTACGTATCGGGAAGGCGATAGTCAAATTTTCCGCCCGCAGCAACACCGGGGCATCGGGTGCGAGCGGGACGGGATCGCCCGACGGCTCGCTATCCAGCAGGCGGCGGGTATAAGGGTGTTCGGGGGCGGAAAACAGCGCCCGGCAGCCGTTTTGTTCCACGCAGCGGCCGTTCTGCATCACCGCGACGCGGTCGGCGAGCTGACGAACGATGCTCAGATTATGGGTGATAAACAGCAGCCCCATATTCAACTCTTGCTTCAGCTCCCGCAGCAGCGTGAGGATTTGCGCCTGCACCGACACGTCCAGCGCGGTGGTGGGTTCGTCGGCGATAAGCAGCTCCGGGCGGGTTAACAGCGCCATGGCGATCATCACCCGCTGGCGCTCGCCGCCGGAAAGCTGATGGGGATAGTCGGCCAGCCGCCGGGGCGCGCTGCGGATGCCGACGCGATCGAGGCAGTCGAGGATTTCCCCGCGCGCCGCTTCTTTGCGCATCCCGCGATGCAAAGAGAGCACTTCGTACAGCTGTTTTTCCAGAGTATGCAGTGGATTAAGCGAAACCATCGGCTCCTGAAAGATCATCGCGATGCGGTTACCGCGCACGCCGCGCAGGGTGCGTTCATCCGCGTGCAGCAGCGACTGGCCGTGAAAACGGATGT
Organism: Klebsiella sp. LTGPAF-6F; assembly: GCF_001753185.1. NCBI lineage: Bacteria > Pseudomonadati > Pseudomonadota > Gammaproteobacteria > Enterobacterales > Enterobacteriaceae > Klebsiella > Klebsiella sp. LTGPAF-6F. The sequence continues at coordinate 4,318,759 of NZ_CP017450.1, read as the reverse complement.
CGCCGGCAGGATAGCTGACCGGCGGCGACGGGAGTAGCCGCAGCACCGATAGCGCGGTCACGCTCTTCCCGGAGCCGGACTCGCCGACCAACGCCAGGGTCTCGCCGACGGCAATCTGCAGCGACAGTTCGCTGACGACGGGAGTTGTCTCACCCTGCTGGCGAAAGGCGATGGAGAGGTTATCGATATCTAACAAAGGTTGCGTCATGCTACACCGCCTTGCTTGGGTCAAAGGCGTCGCGAACCGCTTCACCAATAAAAATCAATAACGTCAGCAGTACCGCCACCGACAGAAAGGCGGCGATGCCCAGCCAGGGCGCCTGCAGGTTGTTTTTACCCTGCAACAGCAGTTCGCCCAGCGAAGGGGAGCCCAGCGGCAGGCCAAAGCCGAGGAAATCGAGCGAGGTCAGGGTGGTTATCGAACTGCACAGAATGAACGGCAGGAAGGTCAGGGTGGCGACCATGGCGTTAGGCAGCATATGGCGCAGAATAATGGCGCGATCGCTGACGCCGAGCGCCTGCGCGGCGCGGATATAATCATAGTTACGGGTGCGCAGGAACTCAGCCCGGACCACGCCGACCAGCGTCATCCAGCCGAACAGCACGGTAATGGCCAGCAGCCACCAGAAGTTGGCCTGTACAACGCTTGAGAGCAGGATAATCAAAAACAGCGTCGGCATTCCCGACCAGACTTCGATAAACCGCTGCCCCCAGAGGTCAATCTTCCCGCCGTAATACCCCTGAACGGCGCCGGCCATCACCCCCAGTACGCTGGAGAAGAAGGTCAGCAGCAGTCCAAAGAGAATGGAAATGCGCGTGCCGTACAGAATACGCGCCAGCACGTCCCCGCCGTTGGCATCGGTGCCCAGCCAGTTCTGTCCTGACGGCGGCGAAGGGAAGGGCGCGTCGGTGGCGAAATTAATGGTCGTCGCGCCGAAACGAACCGGCGCCCACAGGGCCCAGCCGTTATCCGCCAGCCGTTTTTGCAGCCACGGGTCCTGATAGTCGGCGGCGGTGGCAAAGCTGCCGCCGAAGGTGGTCTCACTGTAGTTTTTCAGGAGCGGAACGTAGAAGCTGCCGCGGTACTGAACCAGCAGCGGCTTATCGTTAGCAATAAGCTCTGCGCACAGGCTACAGGCGAAAAGCGCTAAAAAGAGCCATAGCGACCAGTAGCCGCGGCGGTTGTGGCGAAAACGCGCCCAGCGGGCCTGATTGACGGGACTAAAAAATGACATTAGCGGCCCTCAAAATCGATTCGCGGATCGACCAGCGTATAGCTGATATCGCTGATGATATTCAGCAGCAGGCCAATCAGAGTAAAAATATAGAGCGTGCCGAACATGACCGGGTAATCGCGAGATACGGTGGCCTCATAGCCCAACAGTCCCAGTCCGTTTAGCGAGAACATCACCTCAATCAGCAGCGAGCCGGTAAAAAACATACTGATAAAGGTGGCCGGGAAACCGGCAATCACCAGCAGCATCGCGTTACGAAACACGTGGCCCCAAAGGATCTGCTTTTCGCTGACGCCCTTGGCGCGTGCGGTAACCACGTACTGCTTGCGGATTTCATCAAGAAAGCTGTTTTTGGTCAGCATCGTGAGGGCGGCAAAACCGCCGATCACCGTTGCCAGCACCGGTAGGGTGATATGCCAGAGATAGTCGAGGATTTTTTGGTACCAGGGCAGGCTGTCGAAGTTGGCTGACACCAGCCCGCGCAGCGGAAAGAGATCGAAATAGCTGCCGCCGGCAAAGATAACGATCAGCAAAATGGCAAACAGGAACGCCGGGATGGCATAGCCGATAATAATCAGCGTACTGCTCCAGACGTCAAAATGGCTGCCGTTGCTGACCGCTTTACGGATCCCCAACGGAATCGACACCAGATAGATGATGAGCGTACTCCACAGGCCCAGGGTGATTGAGACCGGCAGGCTGTCTTTAATCAGCTGCAGTACCGATGAGCTGCGAAACAGGCTATCGCCAAAATCAAAGCGCAGATAATCACCGAGCATTTTAAAATAACGCTCGTGCAGCGGCTTATCAAAGCCGTAGCGGTGGGTTATCTCGGCAATCACCTCCGGGTCCAGCCCGCGCCCGCCGCGATAGTGCCCATCGCTGATGTTGCTGACCCCGGTACGCGCATGGCTGGCGGCCATGCCGCCATCTCCGGCGCCGGGCAAGCCGCCGCGGTCGCCGAACTCAATCGCCGCAATCGCCTGATCGACCGGACCGCCGGGCGCGATCTGCACAATAAAAAAGTTAATGGTGATAATCGCCCACAGGGTGGGGATGATGAGCAGTAGTCGGCGGAGCAGATATGCACCCATCTTAATTCCTTAGCGTCTGTCCGCGGGGAGTCTGGCCGCTTTGCTTGCGTCGTACCACCAGTTTTCGAAACCGGAGGAGTAGACCGCGCGGGTCTGCGGGAAGGAGAATTTGTCCCAGTATGCGGTTCGGTCCTGCGCCATATACCACATCGGCAGCATGTAATAGTTCCAGGTCAGCACGCGGTCGAGAGCCCGGCCCAGCGGCAGCAGCTTTTCTTTATTACCCTGCCAGCGAATAATCTGCGCGATGAGCCGGTCGACGGCCGGGCTTTGTACCCCTGAGGCGTTATAGCTGGAGTTAATATATTCGGAGTCCCAGGAGACTTGCAGGTCGGTGCCGGGCCAGGGCGTGGCGCGCCAGACGTTGGGCATCATGTCGTAATCCCGGCTGCGCTTGCGGTTACTGTACTGGGAGTTGTCGACCTGGCGAATATCCATGACGATGCCGAGCCGCTGGAGGTTGTGCTGGAAGGGCAGGACCCAGCGATCGCTGCTGCCGGAAGGAAGCAGCAGCTCAAAGCGTAACGGTTTGCCGCTTTTCGCATTAACCCGCCGCTGGTTTTTCACTATCCATCCCGCCTGGTTAAGGATGGCATCCGCCTTCAGCAAGTTTGCGCGTTCGAAACCATCGCCGCTGGAAACCGGGGGGCGGTATATCTGCGTGAAAACTTCGGCCGGGATCTCTTTTTTCAGCGGCGTTAACAGCGCCAGCTCGTCGGCATCCGGATAATCGCGCGCCGCGTATTCGGTATTCTGAAAGAAGCTGTTGGCGCGGCTGTAGGAGTGATAAAACAGCGCCTTATTCATCCATTCAAAATCAAAGGCGAGGGTAATGGCTTCGCGTACCCGGCGGTCGGAAAATACCGGGCGCTGAATGTTAAAGGCCAGCCACTGCGTATTCTGCGCCGAGGTGTTGGTGTATTCATCTTTAACGATATAGCCGTGGGTAAAATTGCGCCCGACGTAGCGGGTAGCCCAGTTCTTGGCAACGTTCTCTTCGCGACGGTCGACGGCGCCGGCCTTAAAGGCTTCGAAAGCGACGTTGTCGTCCAGGTAATAGTCGTAGCGCAGCGTATCGAAATTCCAGCGCCCGCGGTTGACCGGTAAGTCGGCGGCCCAGTAGTCCTTAACCCGCGAGTAGGTAATGTACTGGCCCATGCGCCAGGCGGTGATGCGATACGGGCCGCTGGCCAGCGGTGGGGCGGATAGCGGGTCGCTGAGTTTATGGTTTTTCCAGAATTTTTCCGGCATGACGGGCAGCGTCATCAGGCTAAGCATGTTCTCTTTGCCCGGTTTGGCTAAATCAATGCGTACGGTGAGCGGAGCGATGGCTTTTACGGTGGTGCCTTTATAATAGAGGCGAAACTGCGGCACCCCTTCGGTCATAAACTTCTGGAAGGTAAACGCGACATCGCTGGCGGTGACGGGGCTGCCATCGTGATAGCGGGCGCGGGGATTGAGCGCGATCTCCATCCATGAAAAATCATCGGCATAGCGCGTATCCTCGGCGATCAGCGGATAGTAGCTGCCGGGCTCATCATCAGAGGTGGTGAATAGCGTGTCGTATAAGCTTTCGGTACGAATACCGGGGTTGCCGCGCATGGCGTAGCGGTTGAAATTATCAAAAGTACCGATGGCCGCGAGGGTAATCGCCCCGCCTTTAGGCGCGGCGGGGTTGGCATAATCGTAATGGTCAAAGCCCGCGGCGTATTTCGGTTCGCCGATAATAGCGAACCTGTCGCTCTCTTTAATCGTTTGCGCCTGGCTCTGCAGGCTAAATAAGGTCAGCAGGATCAGGCTGATGCGTGCAAAAATAACCAGGATGTCGCCCTCCAATGCCAGACCTGAAGCGGTCTGACCTTTGATAGCAAATAATAAAGGACCCTTAGCGGCTTGTGAAATATTTCGCCGGTTCATCATGGGCGGCGATCAGCGCGTCCAGCGTCAGCGGCCGGCTTAACCAGTAGCCCTGTAAATAGTTTACCCCGTGGTCGCGCAGCCATTCCGCTTGTTCCTGCGTTTCCACCCCTTCAGCGACCGTGGTGAGCTTCAGGCGGCGGCTCAGGGTGATAACGGCATCAAGCACCGGCGAGGTGACGGTCTCAGTGCCGATAGCCTGCACGAAGCCGCGGTCTATCTTCAGGTAATCAAAGTTATAGCGCTCCAGATAGATTAGCGCGCTATGGCCGGTACCAAAATCATCAATCGCAATTTCAAAGCCCTGTTCGTGCAGCCAGTCGAAGTTCCCTAAGGAGCGATTCTTATCGATCATCGCGCGCTCGGTGATCTCCAGCACCACGCTAAAATGGCCGGCCGGCATGGCGGCGGCGAAGTGCTGAAGGTCCTGCTGAAAGCTGCCTGCGTGCAGATGAAGGGGGGAGATATTTATTCCCAGCTTGCTCCCTGCGGGCAGGAGCGTTTGCAGAACAGGCGCATCCTGCGCAATCAGTTTTAACAGATGGCGGGTGAGCGGAATAATGATCTGTTGGGTTTCAGCAAGGTTGATAAACACATCGGGAGGGATCTCGCCGGCCACGGGATGTCGCCAGCGCATCAGCACCTCAACGCCGCTGATGCGCAGCGTCTCTGACCTCACCACCGGTTGATAAACCACATAGAACTGATCGTTTTTGATCGCCAGCAGCAGCTCTTTGCGCGGGTCCGATTTAATCGTCAGGATGTAGTAGCTTAAAAGCCCGGCCAGCAGCCCGCACACGACGCCCAGCAGCAGAGCAAACTGCGTATTCTCCGCCAGCCAGCTGTTCGCGTAGAGATAAACCTTCAGCGGCAGGCCGTCGATTTGCGTCTGGCGAATGGGCGGCGAGAGCAGCGTCTGCGGGTCGATAAGTTGGTTGCTGAAGGTGGAAATGGCGGTGTCCTTAATGGCCAGCGCCAGGCCGCTGAAATCATTCTGTCGGGCTGAGTAGAGAATATAGGGCGTCAGGTTGGCATTAATCGAGACAAAAATACCGTCTTTCCCGCCGTGTGGGCTGCGGACCCACAGCGCCAGCGCGGCGCTTTTCGGCATCATTGGCGTCCCGGGCAGAATCGCCATATCGACCGCTTGAGTAAGATTAAGCTGCGGAATGAGCTGGGTTAAGGGCGTGTTCATAGCGCCTGTGGCGGAGGAGCAAAACGCAAGGCCATTTTTGACCAGCAGGATGGCGCGGACGTTCGGGCTGAATGCCGCATGGGCGGTTAAGCCTGAGGCAACGTTTTCACAGGGTTGATCGACCAGCGGCTGCATGCCCTGAATCGTCTGATTCAAATCGTGAAAGTAGTCCTGCAGATACGTATGAACGTTGTGAATAATGGCGTCGAAACGCTCCGCACGGTTGTGATAAATCACCATAAACTGGATGCTACCGGCCAGCAGGGCGACGGCTATTCCAACACATATGCTGGTCAGCCAGATTTTTCGCCGGGGAGCGAGATGACGGGTAGGCATAGGCTATATAGTCAGTCCGTATTGTTGATTTGCGCCAGGGGGCTGATAGAAATCGCTTTTTCTATCCCTGCTTAAAGACATCGCTTATTTTACGAAGTTTCCTGGCTGGCGAGCAAAAAAAAACACCGCCTCGGCAGTGTTTTTTTTATTTCTTTCGTTGGCCAAGGGATTAACCAACGGCAGAAGACGATTACGAACGGCTCAGAACGCGTCGCGCTTCGTTATAGCGCTTTTTCCAGTACGGCTCATCCATGCTTGAAATCGTCACACCGCTGCTGGTGGAAGCATGAACAAACTGATTGTTGCCGATGTAGATCCCTACATGGCGGCCCGTAGAACCTGCACGGAACAGAACTAAATCACCGGTGCGCAGCTGCGCGCGGCTGATCGATTTTCCGGAATCCTGCTGCTCTGAAGTCGAGCGCGGCAGTTCCAGGCCAAACTGTTCGCGGAAAGTCCGTTGCACAAAGGCGGAACAATCGATGCCTTTACGGGTGCTGCCGCCGAGGCGGTAACGCACGCCCTTCCAGCTGGCATATTGATCCATCAAGCGGGACTTAACGTCCAGGTTGCGGACCATTGTTTCAAATTCATCCTGAGAGGCTTGCAGTGATGATAAATCGCCACTACCCACAGCAAGCGTCTCAGAATGCATATTCCTGGCGGTACTATTTGAACTACACGCGGAAAGCAGAACCGCAACTGCAATCGCGGGGGCGACCCGCAAGATATATCTCAAAATCGGCTGAGATTTGACCATGCTGTGTGTTATCCCTTGTTGTCCTTAACGACAATGTCGTTATAAAAAATGCCAAACGTGTTAGAGCCTAATTACCTGGTCGCAATGAGACAATTCCGTAAGCATAAAACTGTGGACTGACGCACAAATTTATTCATTCTCTGAATTGATGTCGCTGACGAGGCAAAACGAGATTGAGGTTACCCGATCAACCGGGGGATGGCGAGCGGTTTTACGCATTTTCTTATAAGTATTTTTGCGACAAAAAGTGAATCATCGGCAAAGGGCAAAATAGCGACAGCAATGGGTAAAAAATACGCAATTTACTCATTTCTAACATGATTACTATGACGGGAAGATGATGCCGGATGAGAAAAAACGCGCGGACAAAAAAAGGGACCCAGAACGATCCCTTATGAATGATATTAATTAATTGTAAAGATAGATTTAATTTTTAGTTTTTCTACCCGGAAGATAACGCTCAAATAACGCAATGACATTATCACTCAGCGGGGTCATCAATACCCAGGGGGCGCCAATGAGTACCGCCGTTAATGAGCCGACGGCAATATCGGTAAACCAGTGAGCGCCAATCATTACGCGTGGAAAAGCGAACACCACGAATATGACCAGCGCGATGGCAAACGCCCGGCGACCAAAATAGCGCCACATAAATGAGGCAAAAATCAGCAGCATCATACCGTGATCGCCTGGAAAGCTATCTTTAGACGCATCTTTAGTGGGGAAGGAGATCACATCGCTCACTTTGGTGATATCGGTAAAAGAGAGCGAAGGGCTGGCGCGCTTAACCGGCATCAGGTGCTGGGCAAGCTGATTGATGATGACGGCGGCCAGCAGCATCGCCAGGCCGATGATAATCACCCGGCGGCGTCCGGCGCTCTGCTCTTTGAACCAGAAGCTTAGCATCAGGCTGCCCATTGCCAGTAGCGAGCAGGCATCAAATGCGCGGTTGTTGATAATCGCCAGCAGCCAGGTGTAAGCGGTGCTCACGCCAACCAGATGGTTAAAGAAATAGAAGATCGCTGAGTCCAGCGGATTCCAGAAACCATGGTTAACGGGAAGGTACCATGAACAAAAAAGCGCAACACCCGCCGCGTTCAGCAGCAGGATTAGGGGAATTCGATTTTTAATCATAACTATCGTGTGTTGGGTAAACGACGGCAACCATAGCCGTCTTAACTTAAACGAATCCTCAACAAGGAGGCCTGCAGTGCGTTCCAGTCCGTTTCGGTATCGGCAATCAGCTCGATACGGCTATCGGGGGGAGAAACGTTCTGCGTCTCAATATGCAGATCGCGCTGCTGGCGGTTGATGCGTACCACTCCTTCCGCGATGCGCATCACGCCTTTTACACGCCCGACCGGCGCCAGGCGCGCCCATTCGAGCAGGGCCACGGTGTCGAAAACGGTTTCGGCGTCAAAAATCCAGCCGCAGGCGTGATAGCCCTGGCCGCTATTGAGGCTGCGACGCCAGCGCTGATGGGCAGGGAGGCTCAGTGCCGCAAGGCCCTGTTTCTGCCCGTGGCCGTGCGCGTGTTCGGGGCTGGCGGGAAGCGGCGCAAGATTGCGGCGCGGCAAATCAAGCAGTGCCGGGTCGATATTCCCCCGCGTGGCGCTGACGAACCGCCGATCGCCGGCATAGGTCTGCCACCAGGCGGCGAATGCGCGTTGGCTTTCCTCCGTTGCGCGGTCGGCTTTATTACTGATAATGACGTCAGCGGCGGCCAGCTGGTCGCGAAAGTTGTCGTTGGTCACAATTTTTTCGTCCAGCAGCTGGCGCGGATCCAGCACGCATAAGGTGGCGCGCAGGTCGATCCACGGCTCGTATATTGCGGCGGTCAGCATATCGAGGATCTGTTTAGGATGGCCAAGCCCGGTGGGTTCAATCAGCAGGCGATCGGGTTTGCCCTGGCGCAGCAGGGTGTTGAGCCCGACCTGCATCGGCAGACCGTTCACGCAGCACATGCAGCCGCCGGGGATCTCTTTGAGCAGCGCGCCGCTTTCCGCCAGCAGCGCGCCGTCAATGCCCACTTCACCAAACTCGTTGACCAGCACGGCCCATTTTTCATCCGCGGGCTTATGGGCCAGCAGATGCAGAATCGACGTCGTCTTGCCGCTGCCGAGAAACCCCGTGATCAAATTGGTTTTGGTCACTTTTTCTCCAGGATAAATGTAATGTTGTAACAGTTACGCTATCCTGACGAAAAAAAGGGGAAAAGAGAAGTCCTACCGCGGACAGAAGGAGGATCTGTCCGCTAAAAGGCAGAAATTGTTAAGCGTTCAGCGTGCCGGCAATCGCCTGACGCGCGCCAAAAGCGGCGAGCTGATGCCATGCGGCGGTGATATGAGCGACAAACTGCGGGTTCTGCGGCAGGTCGCGGCCAAAGATCTCTTCCAGCGTAAGCAGGGCCGCCACGCGCTGGTGTTCATCGCTGGCAGCAACCCGTTTCTGCATCTTATCGGCCAGCGGATCGCGAATATCAATCGCATTTCCGGCATCGTCAATACCGCTGACGTAGCGCATCCAGCCGGCCACGCCGAGCGCCAGCAGCGGCCAGCGGCTGCCCCGAGCGAGATGGACGCGAATACCCTCAAGCATACGTTGCGGCAGCTTCTGGCTACCGTCCATGGCGATTTGCCAGGTGCGATGCTTCAGCGCCGGGTTGCTGAAGCGCTCGATCAGGCTGTCAGCGTACGCCGTCAGGTCAACGCCCTGAATGGATAAGGTCGGCGCCTGTTCGTCAAGCATCAGGCGGTAGGCGGCGCTGCGGAAAATCGGATCCTGCATGCAGTCGCTAATGTGCGCATGGCCAGCCAGATAGCCAAGCCAGGCGAGAAACGAGTGGCTACCGTTGAGCATCCGTAGCTTCATTTGTTCCCACGGTAAAACGTCATCGGTCATCTGGACGCCCGCGGTTTCCCAGTCCGGGCGACCGGCAACAAAGTTATCTTCAATGACCCACTGGATAAAGGGTTCGCAGCTGATTGCGCAGGGGTCTTCCACGCCTAGCGTCGCGCTAATTTCTGCCAGCGACTCATCGGTGGCGGCGGGCACGATGCGGTCAACCATGGTACCGGGAAAGCTGACGTGTTCGGCAATCCACTGCGCCAGCTCGGGGGCCCGTTTTTCGGCCATTCCCAGCACGGCGTTTTTTACCACATGTCCATTATCGGGAATATTATCGCAGGAGAGGACGGTAAACGGCGGTAGCCCCCGCTGTCGGCGGCGCGCCAGCGCTTCCACCAGAATGCCGGGAACCGATTGCGGCAGCGTCGGATTTTGCAGATCGTGAATAATGCGCGGCTGCGTCATATCCAGCTGGCCGCTGGCCGGATCGATGCAGTAGCCCTTCTCGGTGATGGTCAGAGAGACAATGGCGACCTGCGGTTCGCAAAATTTCTCAATAATGGCGGCCAGCGAATCCAGTTTCGCATTCAGACACTCATGAACGGCGCCGACAACAATCGGCTGATTGCCCTCGGCGCCTTTTTCCAGCACGGTAAACAGGTGGTCCTGCTGGCGAAGCTGGCTCATCAGCCGATCGCCGCTGAACAGGCTAATCTCACAAATCCCCCAGTCTCCGCCGCCGGCGTTGAGCACCCGATCGGTGAGAAGGGCCTGGTGCGCGCGATGAAACGCGCCAAAACCGAAATGCACAATACGCGAACGCAGCTGACTGCGATCGTATCGAGGAAGCTGTACGCCTTCCGGCAGCGTGACTGTCGCAATGGTTGTCATTCTTAACACACCTGATTAACCAATAATTAACATAGCCAGTGTAAAGATATATGACAACAAATTAAATTGGTGAGCCTTATTTATCCGCTTAATGTGAGCTTGATCATGCAATTCTGTCGCGGTAAACGGTCAGGTCGCAAAGTATGCGGAGAGAGCCGGTGAGATTAGTAGTAACCTCGCCATTATTGGTATAACAGCTTTTGGCGGAGGGGGAGATTGCGGATAAGGGGCTAATAAAAAGGACAGCCGCTGGCTGCCCTCCTGGATATTGCAAACGCGGAGTTTAGTCCGCGCGGCCCATGTAGCGGCTCTCTTCGATATGGATGCGGATACGCTCTCCCGCGCTCAGGTATTCAGGCACCTGAACAACAAGGCCGGTGCTCAGCGTCGCCGGTTTGTTACGGGCGCTTGCGGATGCGCCTTTGATACCCGGCGCCGTCTCAACGATTTCGAGATCCACGGTCTGCGGCAGTTCCAGCGCCAGCAGCTGGCCGTCCCAGGTCAGAACCTGCATATCCGGCATGCCGCCTTCCGGCATAAACAGCAGCTCTTCTTCGATCTGCTCTTTGGTGAAGATATACGGGGTGTAATCTTCTTTATCCATAAAGACGTATTCGTTGCCATCGATATAGGAGAAGTCAACGAAGCGGCGGGTCAGGGTGACGGTATCGACGATGTCGTCGCCTTTGAAGCGTTCTTCCACTTTCAGGCCGGTGCGTACATCGGAGAAACGCATTTTGTACAGCGTCGCTGCGCCGCGGGCGCTGGGTGACTGAATATCAATATTTTTAACAATCAGCAGTTTGCCGTTGTAATTCAGCACCATACCTTTTTTAATTTCATTCGCTCTTGGCATTGCGGTAATCCTGTCACTTAAAGGGTCGAAAATATCGCGTAAAACTACTCGCGCCGGGCCTTTCAGGCAAGTGGAATTCGTCGGTTTTGCTATCTTCAGGTAAAACGTTTAGGCTGGGCTGCTAAAAGCGTTATCGGAAGAGTCGATTATGGAATGCCGCCCTGAATGCGGAGCTTGCTGTATCGCTCCTTCTATCTCCAGCCCTATCCCGGGCATGCCGCAAGGCAAGCCGGCAAACACCCGCTGCGTGCAGCTATCGCAAAATAATCTCTGCGCTATTTTTGGCTCGCCGTTAAGGCCGAAAGTGTGCGCCAGCCTGAAGCCGGAAGCGGAAATGTGCGCCACCAATCGCGAAGACGCCATGACCTGGCTGCTTCATCTTGAGCTGAGCACTTCGTGACGGTGCAAGCCCGCGCGGATACCCTTAAACGTCTTTAATACGCCACAGACAGGCCTGAGTGACGACCCCCATCACCAGCGCAATCCAGAATACGGCGTGATAGCTCCAGACTTCCGCAACGACTCCCGCCAGCGAACCGGCGATAATCCAGCCAACGCGCGTGGTATTGGTATAAAGCGTGGTGGCCGCGCCCGCCTGTCCGGGCATCAGATCCTGAAAATAGAGCATGCCGATACCGGCCAGGATACCGATAAAAATGGCGTTCAGCGCCTGCAGGGCCAGCAGTAGTCCAGGGGTATGGACGGTTAGCATGCCAACGTAAAACAGCACGCCGGCCACCGCTGAGATGCGCATCAGGAAACGCTTGCCGAAGCGTTTGGCGTAGTAGCCCGCAATCAGCATGGTCGGGATTTCCAGCCCGGCGGCGGTGCCCATCATGACCCCGGCCAGCTTCTCCGGTAAATGCAGCTCATTGATGATAAACAGCGGCATATTAATGATGTACAGGCTGTTGATTCCCCACATCAGCGTACAGATGATAAACAGCAGCAGCGCGTCGCGGCGGTTGGTGCGCGGCGCTTCAAGATGGCCCGTAGCGATCTTCGGCTCTTTACGCATGCTGGGAAGAAAAAACCAGACCATCGCGCCGCAGACCACAAAGGCAACTGCCGCGCTGAGATACATCACCGTAAAGCCAAAACCCATGGCCAGCGCGTAGGCCAGCGGCGGTCCGATAACCCATGCCAGCGATACCTGAGCGCGCAGAATCGAGCTAAACATGACCGCCTCGCGGCCCGTTTTGTCCGCATGCTCGCGGGCGAGGGCAAACATCTGCGGGTTGGCGGTGGAGCCGAAGCTGCTGAGAAATACCCCGATGAACAGCAAAATAAAGTAGTTACGGTTCCAGGCGAAGAGCACGCAGGCCAGCACGCCCATCAGGCAGCAGAAGACAATCAGCCGCTTGCGGTCGCCTTTGCGATCCGAACGCCCGGCGAGGAACTGGCTCACCAGAATGCCGATCACCGCGCTACCGGTAAAAAAGAAGCCGACCATCGCCGGCCGTACGTGAACCTCGTTTGTCAGAAACAGGCTCAGCGTTGGCGTCTGGAGTGCCCCGGCGATACCCGTCAGGAAGGCGACGATCAGAAAGGCGGAAGAGGTGAAATCAAACCCGCGTCGTGGCAGGGCGGCGCTACTGTTTTGCATGTCGGCGTTCATCGGTTTTCAGGAGTCGCGGAGTTTACGCCGTCACTCAGAAAATGAACAGTACCAGGGCACGAATAAATCAAAAAGATGTTTCAAAATCAAACTTCAGCAGAAAGCTGAAGTTTTTCCGGCCTCGACGCTCCCGCTTCAGCAAAAGTGTGCTGTATCTCTAACTTCTGTTATCAGAAAACGAACTTTTCTTGCCTGGCGGCTAATAAAGGTACAGACTTCTTGAAACGTTTCAGCGTCATCGGGAGATTCTCCGGCAGGTAGATGACGCATTTTTTCTCAAAGTAGCTGAAACGATTCAATTCAGCAGGAGAGGAGAACCATGTTCCAGTTATCTGTGCAGGATATTCATCCCGGTCAGCAGGCCGGTAATAAAGAAGAGGCTATTCGTCAGGTTGCCTCCGCGCTGGTCAGCGCGGGCAACGTGGCAGACGGCTACATCAACGGGATGCTGGCTCGCGAGCAGCAAACCTCCACTTTCCTTGGCAACGGTATTGCGATTCCGCACGGTACCACCGACACCCGCGATCAGGTACTGAAAACCGGCGTTCAGGTGTATCAGTTCCCGCAGGGCGTGACCTGGGGCGAAGGGCAAACCGCCTACGTCGCCATCGGTATCGCCGCCAGCTCGGATGAACACCTGGGGCTGCTGCGTCAGCTGACCCACGTGCTGAGCGACGACTCCGTTGCTGAACAACTTAAGTCCGCGACGACCGCTGAAGAGCTGCGCGCCCTGTTGATGGGTGAAAAGCAGAGCGAAGCGCTGAAGCTGGATAACGAGACGCTGACCCTGGACGTTGTCGCCAGCGACCTGCTGACCCTGCAGGCGCTGAATGCCGCTCGGCTGAAAGAAGCCGGCGCGGTCGATGCTTCCTTTGTTAGCCGTACGATTAATGATAAACCGCTGAACCTCGGTCAGGGCATCTGGCTGAACGACAGCACCGAAGGCAACCTGCGCAGCGCCGTTGCCGTCAGCCGCGCGGCCAGCGCCTTTACCAGCGATGAGCAGCCGGTTTCTCTACTGATCACCGTCGCGATGGCCGATGACCAGCCGACCGCCGTGCTTAATCGCCTGAGCAATTTGCTGCTCGACAAAAAAGCTGACCGTTTGCTGAAGGCTGATGGCGCCACGCTGCTGGCGCTGCTGACCAGCGACGACGCGATTGCGGAAGATGTTCTCAGCGCGGAATACGTTATCCGCAACGAGCACGGGCTGCACGCGCGTCCCGGCACGATGCTGGTTAATACTATTAAACAATTCTCCAGCGACATTACCGTCACCAACCTTGATGGTTCGGGCAAGCCGGCCAACGGCCGCAGCCTGATGAAGGTCGTGGCGCTGGGCGTGAAAAAAGGTCACCGCTTGCGCTTTACCGCGCAGGGTGAAGATGCGCAGCAGGCGCTGGATGCGATTGGCGAAGCGATCGCCGCAGGCCTTGGGGAGGGCGCATAAATGAGCAGACGTGTCGCAACGATTACTTTAAACCCGGCCTATGACCTGGTGGGTTTTACCCCGGAAATTGAACGCGGTGAGGTTAACCTTGTTCGCACCACCGGTTTGCACGCCGCAGGGAAGGGGATCAACGTTGCAAAAGTGCTGAAAGATCTCGGTATCGACGTCACCGTTGGCGGTTTCCTCGGTAAAGACAATCAGGATGGTTTTCAGCAGCTGTTCAGCGAGCTGGGCATTGCTAACCGTTTTCAGGTTGTTCAGGGCCGTACCCGTATCAACGTCAAGCTGACGGAGAAAGACGGCGAAGTCACCGATTTCAACTTCTCCGGCTTTGAAGTCACGCCGGGCGACTGGGAGCGTTTTGTTAACGATTCCCTGAGCTGGCTGGGCCAGTTCGATATGGTTTGCGTGAGCGGTAGCCTGCCGTCTGGCGTCAGCCCGGAAGCGTTCACTGACTGGATGACCCGTCTGCGTAGCCAGTGCCCGTGCATCATTTTTGACAGCAGCCGCGAAGCGCTGGTTGCCGGTCTGAAAGCGGCGCCGTGGCTGGTTAAACCTAACCGCCGCGAGCTGGAAATCTGGGCGGGCCGCAAGCTGCCTGAAATGAAAGATGTGATTGAAGCCGCTCATGCGCTGCGTGAGCAGGGAATTGCCCACGTGGTTATCTCCCTTGGCGAAGAAGGCGCTCTGTGGGTTAACGCATCCGGTGAGTGGATTGCCAAGCCGCCTTCCGTTGAAGTGGTAAGCACCGTTGGCGCCGGTGACTCCATGGTTGGCGGCCTGATTTATGGCCTGTTGATGCGTGAGTCCAGCGAACATACGCTGCGCCTGGCAACGGCAGTTGCCGCGCTGGCGGTGAGTCAGAGCAATGTCGGTATTACCGATCGTACCCAGTTGGCCGCAATGATGGCGCGCGTCGACTTACAACCCTTTAATTAACAGCAGGAGAGGCATAATGAAAACGCTGCTGATTATTGATGCCGGGCTTGGACAGGCTCGCGCCTATATGGCGAAGACCCTGTTAAGCACTGCGGCGCAAAAAGCGCAACTCGAACTGATTGATAACCCGAACGACGCTGAGCTGGCGATTGTGCTGGGCACGGCGCTGCCGGCCGACAGCGCGCTGAACGGCAAAAAGGTCTATCTCGGCGATATTAACCGCGCCGTAGCGCACCCGGAGCTGTTCCTCGGTGAGGCCAAAAGCCATGCAACGCCTTACAGTGCCCCGGCCGCTGCCGCTGTACCTGCAGCGACCAACGGTCCGAAACGCATCGTGGCGGTCACCGCCTGTCCGACCGGGGTGGCGCACACCTTTATGGCGGCGGAAGCGATTGAAACCGAAGCCAAAAAACGCGGCTGGTGGGTGAAAGTTGAAACGCGCGGCTCCGTGGGCGCGGGCAATGCAATCACCCCGGAAGAAGTTGAACAGGCGGATCTGGTAGTGGTGGCTGCCGATATCGAAGTGGATCTGGCGAAATTTGCCGGTAAGCCGATGTATCGCACCACCACCGGTCTGGCGCTGAAGAAAACCGCTCAGGAGCTGGATAAAGCCGTTGTTGAAGCGAAACCGTATCAGCCTGCGGGTAAATCCCAGGCCGCGGCGGAAGGCAAAAAAGAGTCCGCTGGCGCCTATCGCCACCTGCTGACCGGCGTGTCGTACATGCTGCCGATGGTAGTGGCGGGCGGTCTGTGTATCGCGCTTTCCTTCGCTTTTGGTATTAAAGCCTTTGAAGTGAAAGACACCCTGGCCGCCGCGCTGATGCAAATCGGTGGGGGCTCAGCCTTCGCGCTGATGGTGCCGGTACTGGCGGGCTTTATCGCCTTCTCCATCGCTGACCGTCCGGGCCTGACGCCGGGTCTTATCGGCGGTATGCTGGCGGTAAGCACCGGGTCCGGCTTTATCGGCGGTATCATCGCTGGTTTCCTTGCCGGTTACGTGGCGAAAGCGATCAGTACGAAGCTGAAACTGCCGCAAAGTATGGAGGCGCTGAAGCCAATCCTGATCATTCCACTGGTTTCCAGCCTGATCGTAGGTCTGGCGATGATTTACCTGATTGGTAAACCCGTTGCCGGGATCCTCGAAGCGTTGACCCACTGGCTGCAAACCATGGGCACGGCAAACGCGGTTCTGCTCGGTGCGATCCTCGGCGGTATGATGTGTACCGACATGGGCGGTCCGGTGAACAAAGCGGCCTACGCCTTTGGTGTTGGCTTGCTGTCCACCCAAACTTATGCGCCGATGGCGGCCATTATGGCGGCGGGTATGGTTCCACCGCTGGCGCTGGGTCTGGCGACGCTGGTTGCGCGTAACAAGTTCGACAAAGCGCAGCAGGAAGGCGGTAAAGCCGCACTGGTTCTCGGCCTGTGCTTTATCACCGAAGGCGCGATTCCGTTCGCTGCTCGCGACCCGATGCGCGTCCTGCCCTGCTGTATCGTTGGCGGCGCGGTCACCGGCGCGATGTCCATGGCGGTCGGTGCTAAGCTGATGGCGCCGCACGGCGGTCTGTTCGTCCTGCTGATTCCTGGCGCGATTACGCCGGTACTCGGTTATTTGATGGCGATTGTCGTCGGTACGCTGGTCGCAGGGCTCTCCTACGCGGTGCTGAAACGTCCTGAAGTTCAGGTAGTCGAAAAAGCAGCCTGATCGACCTACTAAATCGTTCTCAAGGGCAGAGTCTTCTCTGCCCTTTTTTTATGCCTCATCTCCTCCCGCTCATCCTGCCGTATGTGCTCTCCTTCGCATTTTTAAACTGTTTAAAAACCATACGGGGCATTTTTTGTGATTTTGTTCATGTTCATATGAAATCCCTCTTGCTGACCTCTTTACTTTAAAAACATTGCGCTTAACATAAACACATGTTCACATTCAAACATGTGTTTATTGAGGGGTGATGAATGGGCGTATGATTATTTATTGATATTCAATAATTCCACTGCCATAGCATTTTTTATGCTGGAGGGTATTTTTATGCCTGAAAATGATTACGTTGTAATTATTGGATCGGCAAATATGGATGTTGCTGGTTATTCCAATGTATCGTTGAACTATGCGGATTCTAACCCCGGGAAAATAAAATATACTCCCGGCGGCGTAGGGCGAAACATTGCGCAAAACATTGCCTTGTTAAATAAAACAGCGTGGCTATTATCGGTTGTCGGTGACGATTTTTATGGCCACTCTCTATTAAAACAAACGGCACAGTCCGGGGTTCACGTCGATAAATGTCAGGTTATCCAGGGGGAAGGTACTTCAAGCTATTTATCGCTGCTTGATAATACCGGTGAAATGCTGGTGGCGATTAATGATATGAGCATCACTGAACATATTACGCCAGCGTTTTTAAGACAGCATCATGATTTTATCCGCAACGCTGCGGTGATTGTCGTTGATTGCAATATCAGCGAGGCCGCTCTCGCCTGGCTGATGGAGAATTGCGGCGCAACGCCCGTTTTTGTCGATCCGGTTTCAGCCTGGAAGTGCGTGAAAATCAGACAGCATCTGGGGCGTATTCACACCCTGAAACCGAACCGAATTGAAGCTGAAACGCTGAGCGGCATCGCGCTGTCCGGCACGGATGACGTCGCGAGCGTTGCCGACTGGTTTCATCAGCGTGGCCTGAAGCGCCTGGTGCTGAGCATGGGCGGCGACGGGGTTTACTACAGTGAGAAAGAGGGCGAACGCGGCTGGTCAGCGCCGCTGAAAACGCAGGTCGTTAACGTCACCGGCGCCGGTGACGCCATGATGGCTGGCCTTGCCTGCTGCTGGCTCGACGGCTGTTCATTTTCGCAAGCGGTGAAGTTTGCTCAGGGATGCTCTTCTCTGGCGCTCTCATCGGAATTCACCAATAACCCTGAATTATCTTACGCCAACGTAAAAAAGGTAGTGGAGAAAGAATATGTCTGAATTAAATATTTCCTCTGAATTATTACAGGTTTCTGCGGAAGTTCAGCAGGCGTTGAAAAATAATCAGCCAGTAGTGGCGCTGGAATCGACCATTATTTCTCACGGCATGCCATTTCCGGAAAATGCGCAAACGGCGCTGGAAGTAGAAGAAACCATTCGTCGCCAGGGGGCGGTGCCGGCAACCATTGCGATTATTCATGGCGTCATGAAAGTTGGCTTAAGCCGTGAAGAAATTGAACTGCTGGGCCGCGAAGGGCATAACGTCGCCAAAGTCAGTCGTCGTGATTTACCCTTTGTTGTCGCCGCGGGATTAAATGGCGCGACCACCGTGGCGTCCACCATGATTATTGCCGCAATGGCCGGAATTAAAGTCTTCGCCACCGGCGGAATTGGCGGTGTACATCGCGGAGCCGAGCACACGTTTGATATTTCCGCCGATTTGCAGGAGCTGGCAAATACCAACGTCACCGTCGTCTGCGCCGGTGCAAAATCTATTCTCGATCTCGGTTTAACGACCGAATATTTAGAAACGTTTGGCGTTCCGCTTATTGGTTATCAAACCTCTGCGCTGCCGGCATTCTTCTGCCGAACCAGCCCGTTTGACGTCAGCATTCGCCTCAATAGCGCCAAAGAGATCGCCAAAGCGATGGCGGTGAAATGGCAGTCGGGTTTGAATGGCGGCATGGTGGTGGCGAACCCCATTCCTGAAGCGTTCGCGATGCCGGAAGAGAAAATCAACGCCGCCATCAACCGGGCGGTGAAGGAGGCGGAAGAGCAGGGCGTGGTGGGGAAAGCGAGTACGCCGTTCCTGCTGGCCCGCGTTGCGGAGCTGACCGGCGGAGACAGCCTGAAATCCAATATTCAGCTGGTCTTCAACAACGCCATTCTGGCCTGCGAGATTGCCAAAGAGTATCAGCAGGTAGCCTGACGGCAGTTGCGGGCCGTTTGCGGTTGCCCGCCCCGATATCAACGATACCGAAAGCCTGGCCCACGCCGGGTTTTCCACCAGGTAAGGATATCATTATGGACATCATGAGAAGTCTTCTGGGGATGGTGGTGTTGCTGGCCATTGCCTTTGCGCTGTCAGTCAATAAAAAACGCATCAGCGTCAGAACGGTAGGGGCGGCGCTGCTGCTGCAAATCGTCATTGGCGGGGTGATGCTCTACTTTCCGCCGGGCAAGTGGCTGGTCGAGCAGGCCGCGCTTGGGGTACATAAAGTCATGTCCTATAGCGACGCCGGAAGCGCGTTTATTTTTGGTTCACTGGTCGGCCCGAAGATGGACGTGCTGTTTGACGGCGCCGGCTTTATCTTCGCCTTCCGCGTGCTGCCCGCCATCATTTTTGTCACCGCGCTGATAAGCCTGCTTTACTACCTCGGCGTGATGGGGCTGCTGATCCGGATTCTCGGCGGCATCTTCCAGAAGGCGCTGAATATCAGCAAAATTGAGTCTTTTGTCGCCGTGACCACCATTTTTCTTGGGCAAAATGAGATCCCGGCGATCGTCAAACCGTTTATCAACAAGCTCAACCGCAATGAGCTGTTTACCGCGATTTGCAGCGGGATGGCGTCGATCGCCGGGTCGATGATGATCGGCTATGCCGGTATGGGCGTGCCGATTGATTATCTGCTGGCCGCTTCGCTTATGGCTATCCCCGGCGGGATTCTGTTTGCCCGTATGCTGAGTCCGGCAACCGAAGCATCCCAGGTCACTTTCGACAATCTCTCCTTCACCGAGACGCCGCCGAAAAGCGTTATCGAGGCGGCGGCGTCAGGGGCGATGACCGGCCTGAAAATTGCCGCCGGGGTGGCAACGGTAGTGATGGCGTTTGTGGCGATTATTGCTCTGCTGAACGGTATTATCGGCGGCATTGGCGGCTGGTTTGGCTACGGTCACGCCACGCTGGAGGGAATTTTCGGCTTCCTGCTCGCGCCGCTGGCATGGATAATGGGCGTTGACTGGAGCGATGCGACGCTGGCGGGCAGCCTGATTGGCCAAAAGCTGGCGATAAACGAATTCGTCGCCTACCTCAACTTTTCTCCCTATCTGCAAGCCGGCGGCAATCTGGACGTGAAAACCGTTGCGATCATCTCGTTCGCGCTGTGCGGTTTCGCCAACTTTGGCTCGATCGGCGTGGTTGTCGGGGCGTTTTCGGCCATTTCACCGCAGCGCGCGCCGGAGATTGCCCAGCTTGGGCTGCGCGCCCTGGCGGCGGCCACGCTCTCTAACCTGATGAGCGCCACCATTGCCGGGTTCTTTATTGGCCTGGCATAACAGGCTGCGCGCACCGCGCCTGCGGTGCGCGCTACGCCACGCCGGGAAGTAAATTGAGCGCGTTATCAACGGACAACGAGGGGTTGTTGATACCGTCGCTGGCGCGGGTGATGGCGGTGCAGGCCATGGCGAAAGCGACGCTCTCTTTAAAGTCGCTACCGTCGAGATAGCTATAAAGTAGCCCTGCCATTAGCGCATCGTCGGCGCCGAAGCTGTCTATCGTCGTATGGTCCGGCAGACTCATCCGGAAGCGTTCACCCCCTGCTTCGCTACAGAAAACAGCGTCGTCTTCCGAGCAAATCACCACCCGCTGAGTTCCCCTTTCGTGCAGCCATGCTAGCGCCCGATCGCGATCCGCGTCGTTTTCGATAGCCTGTCCCCAGAGGATCTGGAGTTCGCGCAGCGTGGGTTTGAGGGTGTGGATCTTCCCCAGCCATGGGCGAATGCGGTGCGCTTTAAACTCGGACACGGTATCAACAAATACCGGAATGCCGTTAGCCAGGGTAAATACCCACTCCAGCGACTGCTCCGTCAAATTACAATCGACCAGAACGACGCCGGCATGCGTCAGCAGATCCCGGTACTGATTCAGCAGCTGGGGCGTGAGCGACTGTAAAATATGCGTATCGTTAATCGCCAGCACCGTCTCTTCCTGGGGGTTAGCGATGGAGAGGTAGGTGGCGGTGTTATGGCCGTGCAGGCGGATACAGCTTTGCACGTTAACGCCCGCCTGGCGGGTTTGCTCCAGCAGCGTTTCGCCGTAAAAGTCGCTGCCGACGGCGGAAATCAAATGCACATCGCGGCCCAGCAGCGCCAGGTTATGCGCGATGTTCCGCGCCACGCCGCCGGCGGAGCACTGGATATTCCCCGGGTTGGAGACCGGTTGAGGATAATGAATATCGGCAATTCCGCGGATATCCATATTCACCGCGCCCAGCGAGACGCAGTACTCCTGCTCGGTAAGGATGTAGCCTTTGCCCTTGATGGCCCCCTTACGCGTGAGGTCCATAATGTGCGCGGCCACGCGGGAGCGGCTAATCTGCAGAATATCGGCAATCTCATGCTGCTGAATTAGCGGATTGCGCCGCAAAATTTTGAGGATCTGCTTTTCCCTGTCGTTCATATCAGACCGTGGCCTCTTCCGTTTGCTGCGCCCGCAGCCAGGCGATCTCTTCCGCCCAGATATCAGGATTGATCGTTTCCAGAATCAGCGGGATACCGTCAAAGCGGCGGTCCTGCATAATCCAGCGGAAAGCATCATGGCCAATATTGCCTTCACCCAGGCTGTGGTGACGGTCAACGCGGCTGGCGAACGCGCTTTTCGCATCGTTCAGGTGCATACCGCGCAGATACTGGAAACCCACAATTCGGTCGAAATCAGCGAAGGTTTTTTCGCACTCTTCGGCGCTGCGCAGGTCGTAGCCGGCGGCGAAGGCGTGACAGGTATCAATGCACACGCCGACGCGTGATTTATCTTCCACACCGTCGATGATGGCCGCCAGATGCTCAAACTTAAAGCCCAGGTTACTGCCCTGGCCGGCGGTGTTTTCAATGACCGCCGTGACGCCTTCGGTTTTTGCCAGCGCGATATTGATCGATTCGGCGATACGCGCCAGACATTCGTCTTCCGGGATTTGCTGCAGATGGCTACCCGGATGGAAATTCAGCAGCGTCAGGCCGAGCTGCTGGCAGCGGGAGAGTTCATCAATAAAGGCATCGCGGGATTTTTCCAGCGCGTCCTCAACCGGATGACCGAGGTTTATCAGATAGCTGTCGTGCGGCAGAATTTGCCCCGGGCCGAACTGGTACTTTTCGCAGGCGGCTTTAAATTCAGCAATGGTTTCGTCGCTCAGAGGGGCGGCGCGCCACTGGCGCTGGTTTTTGGTAAAGAGGGCAAATGCGGTCGCGCCGATTTCGGCTGCGCGAATGGCGGCGTTGGCTACACCGCCGGAGGCGCTGACGTGCGCTCCAATATATTTCATAAAAAACTCCAGTTAAGCCGCTGGGGGGAGGGTAATGATAGCGGCTTAGCCGGAGAGTTACATCATCCTTAATACAACCTGAGTAGCGAGGGGCTTCAGGCCATCAGGCTATGAATGGCCAGATTAATCGCGCCGCCGCCGACAATCAGCCAGACGAAGAGCATCAGCGCCATCAGCAGCGGTTTGGCGCCGGCTTTTTTCAGCGCGCTGACGTGGGTGGTCAGGCCGAGGGCGGCCATCGCCATCGCCAGCAGTACGGTATCCAGCGTGACCAGCATATCGACAACCGCTTTCGGCAGCAGGTGGAAGGAGTTAAACACCGCCACCAGAATAAACAGGATCGCAAACCACGGAATGGTGATTTTACTTTTCTCACCGCCGTTTGCCGGGGCTAATTGCTTCACGCGCGCGGCGAGGAACAGCAGGAACGGAGCCAGCATCATCACGCGCAGCATTTTTGCAATCACCGCCGCGTTTTCCGCGTCCGGACCCACCGCGTGGCCTGCCGCGACAACCTGAGCAACCTCATGCATCGTCGAACCCATATAAATGCCGTAGGCTTCCGGCGTGAACCAGTGCGCCAGGAAGGGATAAATCGCCGGGTACAGGAAGATGGCAATGGTACCGAAAATCACCACCGTGGCGACGGCGACCGTGACTTTGCTGGCCTCCGCTTTGACGACCGGTTCCGTCGCCAGTACCGCTGCCGCGCCGCAGATGCTGCTGCCGGCGCCAATCAGCCAGCTGGTATGTTTATCGAGGCCGAAAACCTTTTGCCCAAGAAAACAGGCGATCAAAAAGGTGCTGGAAAGCGTCAGAACGTCAATCACGATACCGCCGACGCCGACGTCGGCAATCTGGGCGAACGTCAGGCGAAAGCCGTATAAGATGATGCCGAGACGCAGCAGGTGCTGCTTCGCAAAAATCACGCCGCCGTCGCAGGGCTGCCAGATTTTCGGGTAAACCGTGTTACCGATGACCATGCCGAATAAAATGGCCAGCGTGAGGGCGCTGAAGCCCGCGCCGGCGATAGCCGGAAAGCTACCGGCCCACAGCGCTGCGCCGGTGAGCAGGGCGGTGAGCGCCAGTCCAGGTGCAAAGTGCCGCAATGGGCGATGTTTAGTCGGTAAAGTGAGTGCTGTCATAACCTTCTCCTTTGTCTGGGAAAAGCATACGACTCGCTGGTTTAAATATAAAATTGATTATATATTTATAATTAATCGAAATAAGTGGTAAAAGCGCGGTTTCGCGGTTTGAGAACGATGGGCCTCAGCCTCACGCCGCGGATCGCGAGTCGTCTATAAAGGCAGGAAAAAATATGCATATCACGCTACGTCAGCTGGAAGTTTTTGCTGAAGTTTTAAAAAGCGGATCGACCACTCAGGCGTCGCAAATGCTGGCGCTTTCCCAGTCGGCGGTTAGCGCGGCGCTGACCGAACTGGAAGGGCAGCTGGGGGTGCAGCTCTTTGACCGCGTAGGGAAAAGGCTGGTGGTCAACGAGCACGGCAGGCTGCTTTATCCGCGGGCGCTGGCGCTGCTGGAGCGGGCGCTGGAGATAGAGCAGCTGTTTCGCGGCGACAACGGCGCGATCCGCGTCTACGCCAGCAGCACCATCGGCAACTATATTCTGCCGGAAATCATTGCGCGCTATCGACGCGATCTGCCGGATTTACCCCTGGAGCTGAGCGTGGGCAATAGCCAGGACGTGATCAATGCGGTGGCCGATCTGCGCGTGGATATCGGGCTGATTGAAGGTCCCTGTCACGCCGCGGATATTATCGCCGAACCCTGGCTGGAAGATGATCTGGCGGTCTTTGCCGCGCCGGATTCGCCGCTGCTGGCAGGGGAGGTGACGCTGCAACGGCTGGCGGAAGCGCCGTGGATTTTACGCGAGCACGGCTCCGGGACCCGGGAGATCGTCGACTATTTATTACTCTCGCATTTACCGGCGTTTCATCTTGGGATGGAGCTGGGCAACTCGGAAGCCATCAAGCACGCGGTGCGCCACGGTCTGGGCATTAGCTGCCTGTCGCGACGCGTGGTGGCGGAGCAGCTTGAAGTCGGATCGCTGGTGGAGCTGACGATTCCGCTGCCGCGCTTAACCCGTACCTTGTGGCGCATTCATCACCGGCAGAAGCATATTTCCAAGGCATTACAGCGATTTCTGCATTATTGCGACGTGTAAAAGCGGACGCCACGCGCGCTGGCGTTTTCGGGATTTCATGCTTTACTAATAATCCATGCTCGATCATGAAGCTCTCTTATAACTTTGCAATTGTATCGGATGGATCACAGACACTCTGCTACAATCTCGCCTCGTTTTTTGGATGGATAGCATTTTCACATGGTTTCGGATACTAAAACCACAGAAGCGCCCGGTTTACGTCGTGAACTGAAGGCGCGCCACTTGACCATGATCGCGATTGGCGGTTCCATAGGTACAGGTCTTTTTGTTGCCTCTGGCGCAACGATTTCTCAGGCGGGCCCGGGTGGGGCCCTGCTCTCTTATATTCTCATCGGCCTGATGGTTTATTTCCTGATGACCAGCCTCGGCGAGCTGGCGGCGTTTATGCCGGTGTCCGGCTCTTTTGCCACCTACGGGCAGAATTACGTTGAGGAAGGCTTTGGCTTCGCGCTGGGCTGGAACTACTGGTACAACTGGGCGGTGACCATCGCCGTTGACCTCGTTGCCGCTCAGCTGGTGATGACCTACTGGTTCCCCGATGCACCCGGCTGGGTCTGGAGCGCGCTGTTCCTCGGCATCATGTTCCTGCTGAACTGGATCTCGGTAAAAGGCTTTGGTGAAGCGGAATACTGGTTCTCGCTGATCAAAGTGGCCACCGTCATCATCTTTATTATTGTCGGCGTGATGATGATCTTTGGCATCTTTAAAGGCGCACAGCCGGCGGGCTGGAGCAACTGGGTTGTCGACGATGCGCCGTTTGCCGGCGGCTTTGCGGCGATGATTGGCGTGGCGATGATTGTCGGCTTCTCGTTCCAGGGAACCGAGCTTATCGGCATCGCGGCCGGCGAGTCGGAAAATCCGGAGAAGAACATTCCGCGCGCCGTGCGGCAGGTGTTCTGGCGTATCCTGCTGTTCTATGTGTTCGCCATCCTGATCATCAGCCTGATTATTCCGTATACCGACCCGAGCCTGCTGCGTAACGACGTGAAAGATATTTCCGTCAGCCCGTTCACGCTGGTCTTCCAGCACGCGGGGCTGCTGTCGGCGGCGGCGATTATGAACGCGGTTATTCTGACGGCGGTACTGTCGGCGGGTAACTCCGGGATGTACGCGTCCACCCGCATGCTCTACACCCTGGCCTGCGATGGCAAAGCGCCGCGTATTTTCTCTAAGCTGTCTAAAGGCGGCGTGCCGCGTAATGCGCTGTATGCCACCACGGTGATTGCAGGGCTGTGCTTCCTGAGCTCGATGTTCGGTAATCAGACCGTTTACCTGTGGCTGCTGAATACCTCCGGCATGACCGGCTTTATCGCCTGGCTGGGGATTGCTATTAGCCACTATCGCTTCCGTCGCGGCTACGTGCTGCAGGGGAACGATCTTAACGATCTGCCGTATCGTTCCGGCTTTTTCCCGCTGGGGCCGATCTTCGCTTTCGTGCTGTGCCTGATCATTACCCTGGGCCAGAATTACGAAGCGTTCCTCAAAGATACCATCGACTGGGGCGGCGTGGCGGCAACCTATATCGGCATTCCGCTGTTCCTGGTGATCTGGTTCGGTTACAAGCTGGCGAAAGGAACGCGTTTTGTGCGCTACAGCGAAATGAAGTTCCCGGAGCGTTTTAAAAGCTAAGGTCAGCTGACGCCGTAAGATAAAACCCTTTCATCGAGAGGGTTTTTTTATGTCTGCGATTCTTACATGTTGATACAGTTATTCATAATTTTATTGATAATTGTAATCATTATCTTTATCATTTCCGCCAAATTCAGGATGAAGCCAATCCCCGTATCTTGCAGAGGGTCAGACTGACAAGGGGCGACCAGCCACATCTACTGTAAAAAATTGCGCGCATACGCCGTTAGAGCGCTATGCCGACAGTACCTGTGAGCAGGACCTTTTTTGTTTGTTTTGTTGTACACCTCATGGAGATATGGAATGTTCAGGCTAAACCCTTTTGTCCGGGCCGGATTATGCGCGTCCGTCGTATCCCTGGCGTTTCCGGCGCTCGCCGACGTTAACGAAGAAACGCTGGTCGTCACCGCTGCGGCAACTGAACAGAGCGTCAAAGATGCGCCCGCCAGTATTAGCGTTATCACCCAACAGGATCTGCAGCGTAGACCGGTACAAAACCTGAAGGATGTACTGCGGGAAGTGCCGGGCGTGCAGCTCACCAACGAAGGGGATAACCGCAAAGGGGTGAGCATTCGCGGCCTCAGCAGCGGCTATACGCTGATCCTCGTTGACGGCAAACGCGTTAACTCGCGCAACGCCGTTTTCCGCCACAACGATTTTGACCTCAACTGGATCCCGGTTGATGCCATTGAGCGTATCGAAGTGGTGCGCGGGCCGATGTCTTCCCTCTATGGTTCCGACGCCCTCGGCGGCGTGGTTAATATCATCACCAAAAAAGTCGGTCAGCAGTGGACGGGCACCCTCAGCGCGGATACCACCATTCAGGAACACCGCGATCGCGGCGATACGTACAACGGTCAGTTCTTTACCAGCGGCCCGCTGATTGACGGCGTGCTGGGGATGAAAGCCTACGGCAGCCTGGCAAAGCGCGCCAAGGACGATCAGCAGGCTTCCAGCAACGCAGCTGGCGAAACGCCGCGTATTGAAGGCTTCACCAGCCGCGACGGCAACGTCGAATTCGCCTGGACGCCCACCGAGAATCAGGACATCACCGCTGGCTACGGGTTCGATCGCCAGGATCGGGATTCCGACTCTCTTGACCGCAACCGCCTTGAGCGCCAGAACTACTCCCTGAGCCACAACGGCCGCTGGGATGTCGGCAATAGCGAGCTGAAATTCTACGGCGAGAAAGTGGATAATAAAAATCCGGGCCAGGCCGGAACGATCACATCTGAGAGTAACTCGGTGGACGGCAAATACGTTCTGCCGCTGGGCATGATCAACCAGCTGCTGACCTTCGGCGGCGAATGGCGTCACGATAAGCTGAAAGATCCGGTCAACCTGAGCAGCGGCGGTAAATCCACTTCCGCCAGCCAGTACGCGCTGTTCCTCGAAGATGAATGGCGGATAATCGAGCCTCTGGCCTTAACGACCGGCATTCGTATGGACGATCACCAGACCTATGGCGATCACTGGAGCCCGCGAGCTTATCTGGTGTATAACGCCACCGATACCGTGACCGTGAAGGGCGGCTGGGCGACAGCATTTAAAGCGCCCTCCCTGCTGCAGCTGAACCCGGACTGGACCACCAACTCCTGCCGCGGCTCGTGCAGCATTATCGGTAACCCGGATCTGAAACCGGAAACCAGCGAAAGCTTCGAACTGGGTCTTTACTATCGCGGTGAAGAAGGCTGGCTTGAAGGCGTGGAAGGAAGCGTCACCACCTTCCAGAATAACGTTGACGATATGATCGATATCCTGCGTACTTCCAGCGCCAGCGAAGCGCCGGGCTACCCGAATTTTGTCGGCTGGAAAACGGTGAACGGTAAACGCGTGCCGGTCTTCCGCTACTTCAACGTCAATAAGGCGCGTATCAAAGGGGTAGAAACGGAATTGAAGGTGCCGTTCGGCGACGAATGGAAGCTGACGGTAAACTACACCTACAACGATGGCCGCGACCTGAGCAACGGCGGCGATAAACCGCTGCAAACGCTGCCGTTCCATACCGCTAACGGTACCCTCGACTGGAAACCGCTGGACGACTGGTCCTTCTACGTCACCGCCAACTATACCGGCGAACAGCGTTCGGTCAGCGCGACGGGCAAAACGCCCGGCGGCTACACCATGTTTGATATCGGCGCGGCCTGGAACGTCACCAAAAACGTCAAGCTGCGCTCCGGGGTACTCAACGTGGGCGATAAGGATCTGAGCCGCGACGACTATAGCTATACGGAAGAAGGCCGCCGCTACTTTATGGCCGTCGATTACCGCTTCTAACCGGGCGATAAAAGAGGGCTGGCGGATTTCCCTGCCAGCCCTCGCTAAAGGCGCTCAGGGTGAAGCCAGATGGAAAAGCATCAATGCGCCGGGAAGGTGATTCACGACGCATTGAAGGATCAGGAGAAGAGGTGCCGGGCATGGAAACGCAGGTGGTCCTCAATAAATGAGGCGATAAAGTAGTAGCTGTGATCGTAACCGGGCTGAATACGCAGGGTTAACGGCCAGCTTTTCTGACGCGCGGTTTCCGCCAGCACCGCCGGCTGCAGCTGTTCGGCGAGGAATGTATCGCTGTCACCCTGGTCAATCAGGGTTGGAATCGCATCTGACTCGCTGCTGGCCTGCATTAACGCGCAGCTGTCCCAGGCCTGCCAGGCCGCTTCATCCGCTCCCAGATAGGCGGTAAACGCTTTTTTGCCCCAGGGAACCTGGGTCGGGTTAACGATAGGCGCGAACGCGGAAACGCTGACGAAGCGGCCCGGATTCTTCAGCGCCATCACCAGCGCGCCGTGGCCGCCCATGGAATGCCCGCTGATGGCGCAGCGGCCGCTGAGATTAAACTCGCGGGCAATCAGCTGCGGCAGCTCGTCGCGAAGGTAATCGTACATGCGGAAATGCGCGGACCACGGCGCCTGGGTGGCATTGAGATAAAAGCCAGCGCCTTTCCCCAGATCGTAAGCGCTATCGTCGGCAACGTTATCACCGCGCGGACTGGTGTCCGGCATCACCAGCGCAATGCCCAGTTCGGCGGCGACGCGCTGAGCGCCCGCTTTGGTGGTGAAGTTTTCATCGTTGCAGGTCAGGCCGGAGAGCCAGTAGAGAACCGGCGGCGGCGCGTCAGCGGCGGCGGGAGGTAAAAAGATGCTGAAGGTCATTGCGCAGTTCAGCGTTGCGGAGTCGTGCCGCCAGCGTTGCTGCCGACCTTCAAAACAGCGGTGCTCTTCGAGCAGTTCCATGCAGGGCTCCTTAAGTGTCTCAGGCGTAATTTTCCATAATACAGATATTTCATGCCCTCGTGAGTAACTTTCACTTCCTCCTTTTCGGAACGTATTGCATCATTAATGCAACTTTTAACCAACATGCTGACCTTGCCGCAGCGGCAGGCGTCGCGCTATGGGTCGGCGATTGGCTTGGTTGCGGTAAGGTGAGCAGGGCGTTGCGTGACGCATCGTAGTGCGCTGGTCTGGCGGCGTGGAACGAGAGGTGACGCCAATTTCAACAATTATCGATGCGGCTACTGGATTCTGTGCGTCACCTCACGCACAATGAATACAAACTTTGCCCTCAGAAGAGCAAAGAGCGCCACACCTGCAGGAGAACAAAAATGTCATCACTGAGTAAAGAAGCCATACTCGTTCATGAAGCGCTGGTCGCTCGTGGGCTGGAGACGCCGCTGCGTCCGCCAGTACAAGAAATTGATAATGAAACTCGCAAGCGTCTGATCGCCGGACACATGACCGAGATTATGCAGCTGTTAAACCTTGATCTAAGTGATGACAGCCTGATGGAGACCCCGCATCGCATCGCCAAAATGTACGTCGATGAGATCTTCTCCGGACTGGACTACGCCCGGTTCCCCAAAATCACCGTCATCGAAAATAAGATGCAGGTTGATGAAATGGTGACCGTGCGCGATATCACCCTGACCAGCACCTGTGAACACCATTTTGTGACCATTGACGGCAAAGCTACGGTGGCCTATATCCCGAAAGATTCGGTGATTGGCCTGTCGAAAATTAACCGTATCGTGCAGTTCTTCTCCCAGCGTCCGCAGGTGCAGGAGCGGCTGACGCAGCAGATCCTCACCGCGCTGCAAACGCTGCTGGGGACCAGCAACGTCGCGGTTTCCATCGATGCGGTGCACTACTGCGTGAAAGCGCGCGGCATTCGCGATGCGACCAGCGCCACCACCACCACGTCGCTGGGCGGCCTGTTTAAATCCAGCCAGAATACCCGCCAGGAGTTCCTGCGCGCCGTACGTCACCACAACTAAAACGGAGCAGGGTACATGGAGAGAAATGTCACGCTGGACTTTGTCCGCGGCGTCGCCATCCTCGGTATCCTGCTACTGAATATCAGCGCCTTCGGTTTACCGAAGGCCGCTTACCTCAACCCGGCGTGGTCCGGGAACATTTCCGCCAGCGACGCCTGGACCTGGGCGATTCTCGATCTGCTGGCGCAGGTCAAATTCCTGACCCTCTTCGCCCTGCTGTTTGGCGCCGGACTTCAGCTTCTGCTGCCGCGCGGCAAGCGCTGGATCCAGTCGCGCCTGACGCTGCTGGCGCTGCTTGGCTTTATTCACGGACTGTTTTTCTGGGACGGCGATATTCTGCTGGCCTATGCGCTGGTCGGGCTGGTGGGCTGGCGAATGGTGCGCGACGCGCACGATGTCAAATCGCTGTTTAATACCGGCGTGGTGCTGTACGTTATCGGCGTGGCGGTACTGCTGTTGCTGGGATTGATTTCCGGCAATACGCCCAATCGTTCGTGGCTGCCGGACGCGGCAAATTTGCAGTACGAGCAGTACTGGAAGCTAAAAGGCGGCTTTGAAGCGGTGAGCAATCGAGCGGATATGCTGTCGGATAACCTGCTGGCGCTGGGCGCGCAGTACGGCTGGCAGCTGGCCGGTATGATGCTGATGGGCGCCGCGCTGATGCGCAGCGGCTGGCTCAAAGGGCAGTTCAGCCTTCGCCACTATCGGCGTACCGGCGGGCTGCTGATTGCGGCCGGAATGGTGGTCAACTTGCCCTCGATTATTGCCCAGTGGCATCTTGGCTGGGACTACCGCTGGTGCGCATTTTTGCTACAGGCGCCGCGGGAGCTGGGCGCGCCGCTGCAAACCATCGGCTACGCGGCGCTGGCCTGGGGCTTCTGGCCGCAGCTGTGTCAGAGTCGTCTGGTGGGGGCGATTGCCTGCGTCGGGCGCATGGCGCTAACCAACTATCTGCTGCAGACCCTGATTTGCACTACCCTGTTCTACCGCTTCGGCCTGTTTATGAAGTATGACCGCTTACAGCTGTTAGCCTTCGTACCGGCCGTATGGGCGGTTAATATTCTCTTCTCGTGGTTTTGGCTACGTCATTTCCGCCAGGGGCCCGTTGAGTGGCTATGGCGTCAATTCACCCTGCGTGCGTCGGGGACATCATTAAAAGATACATCCAGATAACGATCTGGATCACAATCATTAACAAAATGGATGTAACCGTTTCCATCCCTGTGACTTCACTCACGTAGCGTACGGCACGTCGCTGCCAGAATAGCCTCCTTGCTGAACACAGGAGGTGAGTGTGACGTACTGCAATGCTCTACAGGTCGGTGAGTATGATCACCATTCGTGATGTCGCCCGCCAGGCGGGTGTTTCCGTCGCGACGGTTTCGCGCGTGCTGAATAACAGCGCGCTGGTGAGCCCGGATACGCGAGAAGCGGTAATGAAGGCGGTAACGCTGTTGGGCTATCGGCCGAACGCCAACGCGCAGGCGCTGGCGACGCAGGTCAGCGATACCATCGGCGTGGTCGTGATGGACGTGTCGGACGCCTTTTTTGGCGCGCTGGTCAAAGCGGTTGATACCGTCGCCCAGCAGCATCAGAAATATGTGCTTATCGGCAATAGCTATCATGAAGCGGAAAAAGAGCGTAACGCCATTGAGGTGCTGATTCGCCAGCGCTGTTCAGCGCTGATCGTCCACTCTAAAGCGCTGAGCGACGCGGAGCTGGGGGATTTTATGGAGCATATGCCGGGAATGGTGCTGATTAACCGCATCGTGCCGGGATACGCCCACCGCTGCGTTGGGCTGGATAACGTCAGCGGCGCGCTGATGGCGACCCGCATGCTGCTCAATCATGGTCACCAGCGCATCGGCTACCTCTCTTCCAATCACGGCATTGAAGATGATGATTTACGGCGAGAAGGGTGGTTAAGGGCGTTACATGAACACGGCATTGTCGCTCCCGAAAGCTGGGTGGGATCCGGGTCGCCGGATATGCAGGGCGGTGAGGCGGCGATGGTCGAACTGCTGGGGCGCAACCTTGGTCTGAGCGCGGTTTTCGCCTACAACGACAGTATGGCGGCCGGCGCGCTCACGACGCTTAAAGATAACGGCATTGCCGTACCGCAGCATCTTTCACTGATCGGTTTTGATGATATCCCCATTTCCCGTTACACCGACCCGCAGCTGACGACGGTCCGTTATCCGATTATGTCGATGGCGAAACTGGCGACAGAGCTGGCGCTACAGGGCGCGGCGGGAAAGCTGGATCGTGACGCCAGCCACTGCTTTATGCCGACGCTGGTGCGCCGACATTCGGTGGCGCAGAGGCAAATTGTGGGGCCGATCACTAACTAATTATCTGCCTGATGTAACCGCTTTCAATATGTGAGTGATTTCACAGTTTGTTAACATTAAGCTGACTATGATTGCTGCGTTTACAAGTCTGAACATACTATGTCACGGTGATTAATCACTTTTACAGCAGTAATCGGCGGTTAAACGATTAATAAAGCCGTTTTTCAGGAGCGTTACCCTACACGGAAGACAGAATTACAGTCGTGAATGTCGCTGTGCAGTAACATAAATGTAACGCTCGCCAGCCATTTTCACACCAAAGACCCTGCATAATAAAACCGGAGATTCCATGAATAAGAAGGTGTTAACCCTGTCTGCTGTAATGGCTAGCATGTTATTTGGCGCCGCGGCTCACGCAGCAGATACCCGTATCGGCGTGACCATTTATAAATACGACGACAACTTTATGTCGGTGGTACGTAAGGCAATTGAAAAAGATGGCAAATCAGCGCCGGATGTTCAGCTGCTGATGAATGACTCGCAAAACGACCAGTCCAAGCAGAACGATCAGATTGACGTCCTGCTGGCAAAAGGGGTGAAGGCGCTGGCGATTAACCTGGTTGACCCGGCGGCGGCGGGGACGGTCATCGATAAAGCGCGTGGCCAGAACGTGCCGGTGGTGTTCTTTAACAAAGAACCTTCCCGCAAGGCGCTGGATAGCTACGATAAAGCGTACTACGTCGGTACCGACTCAAAAGAGTCCGGCGTGATTCAGGGTGACCTGATTGCCAAGCACTGGAAAGCGAACCCGAACTGGGATCTGAATAAAGACGGCCAGATTCAGTTTGTCCTGCTGAAGGGCGAGCCGGGCCATCCGGATGCGGAAGCGCGTACCACCTACGTTATTAAAGAGCTGAACGATAAAGGCTTCAAAACTCAGCAGCTGGCGTTAGATACCGCCATGTGGGATACCGCTCAGGCGAAAGATAAGATGGATGCCTGGCTGTCTGGCCCGAATGCTAACAAAATTGAAGTCGTCATCGCTAACAACGATGCGATGGCCATGGGCGCGGTAGAAGCGCTGAAAGCGCACAATAAGAGCAGCATTCCGGTATTCGGCGTCGATGCGCTGCCTGAAGCGCTGGCGCTGGTGAAATCCGGCGCCATGGCGGGTACCGTACTGAACGATGCCAACAATCAGGCGAAAGCCACCTTCGATCTGGCGAAAAACCTGGCCGATGGTAAAGAACCGGCTGCCGGTACTCAATGGAAAATTGATAATAAGATTGTCCGCGTACCGTACGTTGGCGTTGATAAAGATAATCTGAGCGAATTTATCGGTAAGTAATCGCTTAATAAGCTGCGGGCGTACGCGCTTGTACGCCCGATTATTCCTGATACAGAACCCGTCCCGGCTCGTCGTTAATGCGTCGGCTGGGGTATGCACGCACGCAGCCAGGTATAACTATGGTCAGCAATAATAGCGAACGGTCAGGCGAATATTTGTTGGAAATGAGCAACATCAACAAATCGTTTCCTGGCGTCAAGGCTCTCGATAATGTGAACCTCAAGGTTCGTCCCCACTCTATTCACGCGTTAATGGGGGAGAACGGCGCGGGCAAATCTACATTATTAAAATGCCTATTTGGAATCTATCAAAAAGATTCCGGCAGTATTCTTTTTCAGGGACAAGAGATCGATTTCCATTCGGCAAAAGAAGCCCTGGAAAACGGTATTTCAATGGTTCATCAGGAATTAAACCTGGTATTGCAACGTTCGGTAATGGACAACATGTGGCTGGGGCGTTATCCCACCAAAGGCATGTTTGTCGATCAGGACAAAATGTATCGTGATACCAAAGCGATTTTCGATGAGCTGGATATTGATATCGACCCGCGCGCTCGCGTCGGAACGCTATCGGTATCGCAAATGCAGATGATTGAAATTGCGAAGGCATTTTCCTATAACGCCAAAATTGTGATTATGGATGAGCCGACTTCTTCGTTAACCGAAAAAGAGGTCAACCATCTGTTTAAAATTATCCGCAAGCTGAAAGAGCGCGGCTGCGGCATAGTCTATATTTCCCACAAAATGGAAGAGATCTTCCAGCTGTGCGATGAAATTACCATCCTGCGCGACGGCCAGTGGATTGCCACCCAGCCGCTGGAAGGGCTGGATATGGATAAGATCATCGCGATGATGGTGGGCCGCTCCCTCAATCAGCGCTTCCCGAACAAGGAGAATAAGCCGGGTGAGGTAATTCTTGAGGTGCGCAATTTAACCTCACTGCGCCAGCCATCGATTCGCGATGTCTCTTTCGATCTGCACAAAGGCGAAATCCTGGGGATTGCCGGACTGGTTGGCGCGAAACGTACCGATATCGTGGAGACGTTATTTGGTATTCGCGAGAAGGCCGGCGGGACGATCAAGCTGCACGGTAAGAAGATTAATAACCATAATGCCAATGAAGCCATCAACCATGGCTTTGCGCTGGTGACCGAAGAGCGCCGTTCGACGGGAATTTATGCCTACCTGGATATCGGTTTTAACTCGCTGATCTCCAATATTAAGAAATACAAGAATAAGGTCGGATTGCTGGATAATTCACGCATGAAAAGCGATACCCAATGGGTGATTGATTCGATGCGCGTGAAAACCCCGGGGCAGCACACGCAAATTGGTTCGTTGTCCGGTGGTAACCAACAAAAAGTGATTATCGGTCGCTGGTTATTGACCCAGCCGGAAATTCTGATGCTCGATGAACCCACGCGCGGCATTGACGTTGGGGCGAAGTTCGAAATTTACCAGCTGATCGCCGAGCTGGCAAAAAAAGACAAAGGAATCATTATTATTTCCTCCGAGATGCCGGAGCTGCTGGGTATTACTGACCGTATTCTGGTAATGAGCAATGGTCTTGTTGCCGGAATTGTTGAGACTAAAACCACCACGCAAAACGAAATTCTCCGTCTTGCGTCGTTGCACCTTTAAGATCAGGGGCTCCTCATGAGTGCGTTAAATAAAAAGAGTTTTCTCACCTATTTGAAAGAAGGTGGGATTTACGTGGTTCTTTTAGTATTGCTGGCCATTATTATTTTCCAGGATCCGACTTTCTTAAGTTTGCTGAACTTAAGTAATATTCTGACCCAGTCTTCGGTGCGTATTATTATCGCTCTCGGCGTGGCCGGACTTATTGTCACCCAGGGAACCGACCTATCAGCCGGACGCCAGGTCGGCCTGGCGGCGGTTATCGCCGCCACGATGCTGCAGGCGGTGGACAATGCCAATAAGGTGTTCCCGGAGATGGCCACGATGCCGATCCCGCTGGTTATCCTGCTGGTGTGTGCGATCGGCGCGGTCATTGGTCTTATCAACGGTATTATCATCGCTTACCTGAACGTGACGCCGTTTATCACCACCCTCGGCACGATGATCATCGTTTACGGTATCAACTCCCTGTATTACGACTTTGTTGGCGCGTCGCCGATTTCCGGCTTCGATAGCCACTTCTCGCAGTTTGCCCAGGGGTTTGTGGCGCTGGGCTCATTCCGCCTGTCGTATATCACCTTCTATGCGCTGATTGCCGTGTTCTTCGTATGGATCCTGTGGAACAAGACCCGCTTTGGTAAAAACATTTTTGCTATCGGCGGTAACCCGGAAGCGGCGAAGGTCTCCGGCGTCAACGTCGCCCTGAACCTGCTGATGATTTATGCGCTCTCCGGCGTGTTCTACGCGTTCGGCGGGCTGCTGGAAGCCGGACGTATCGGTTCGGCGACCAACAACCTTGGCTTTATGTATGAACTGGATGCGATTGCCGCCTGCGTGGTCGGCGGCGTATCGTTCAGCGGCGGGGTCGGTACCGTATTTGGCGTGGTGACCGGGGTGATAATCTTCACCGTCATCAACTACGGTCTGACCTATATCGGCGTGAACCCGTACTGGCAGTACATTATCAAAGGGGCGATTATCATCTTCGCCGTGGCGCTGGATTCGCTGAAGTATGCGCGGAA
Organism: Klebsiella sp. LTGPAF-6F; assembly: GCF_001753185.1. Taxonomy (NCBI): domain Bacteria; kingdom Pseudomonadati; phylum Pseudomonadota; class Gammaproteobacteria; order Enterobacterales; family Enterobacteriaceae; genus Klebsiella; species Klebsiella sp. LTGPAF-6F. The sequence goes on along the minus strand of NZ_CP017450.1, from coordinate 4,282,018 downwards.
GAAGTAACGATTAGTGAATGAAGGCAGGCGTCAGTTCAGGCGTCTGCCTTTTGCATTTTCTGGATGATAATTTGCCGCCTTCCTGCCACTCGAATTATTCAGGGTATCTATCCTCAGTATCCCGATACTCACTCGCGTAATCGGAAAAGTATTCCCGCTCGATAAGACGCCAGTTATCACGCTCACTTTATGGAGGCTTTACTTCTCTTTTTTCTGCAGCTCCAGCAGCTGCTGCGGCGTGACCGCCGGATAGGACTGCGCGCCGTCGGGAACTTCCTGCAGCGCGGGAATCGGGATCAGCGGGCCTAAAAAGCGCGGTTCGCGTTTAAAAATATAGAGATCCGCCAGCGCGCCGAAGCGGGCGCCGAACTCGCGCAGGCGAACGCTCCACATATCCTTCGGCGACGGCACCGCGTAGCACTGCGCCTGAATCCCCATATGCAGGGCAATAAACAGCGCGCGCTCGCAGTGGAAGCGTTGGGTAATAATAATAAAGTCGTTAGTATCGAAGACTTTACGGGTGCGGACAATCGAATCGAGCGTACGGAAACCCGCATAGTCCAGCACAATATCCGCCGGATCGACGCCGGCTTTAATTAAATCGCGGCGCATGGTCATCGGCTCGTTATAGCTTTGCAGCGCGTTATCGCCGCTGAGCAGCAGGTAGTTCACCTTGCCGCTATTGTAGGCGTTCAGCGCGCCCTGAATCCGGTAACGATAATATTGGTTGATAACCCCGGTACGGTAGTACTTGGCGGTACCGAGCACGACGCCGACCTGGCGGTAGGGCAGGTCCTGTAGCTCATCGTAAATATAGGGAGAGGTTTTCCAGCTCATCCAGCGGTCGAGTCCCAACACGGTTAACAGCAGCAAGCCGAACAGGACTAACAGGCTGTATAACACACGCTTTAACATGAACCTGGCTCAATAGTGGACGAAGGAAGCTTCAGGCTACTTTACCCGTCGGGCAAGCGCAAGAAACCGTCGTTTAATTGCGGGGATTTTCAACAGCGCGGGCCGTTTGGCCCGCAGAATGTGACTAACCTAACAGTACGCGATCGATATTATGGCAGCCCAGCGCCTTCAGCGTCGCCGCGGTGGCGTCCCACTGGATAAGCGCCGCATCGGCCTTCTCGGCCAGGATCGCGCGCTGGATATCCGGGTAATCGTATCCGTTGAGGCTCAGCAGATTCAGCGCACCCTGCAGCGGGGGCAGCGTCGGGTTAAAGGCGGCGTTTTCGGCATAGCTACCGGTGAAAAGGGTACCGTCTTTCAGCTCCAGCGCAACGCCGGATGGTGAGTTGCTGTAAGGCATATGGCAACGGTTGGCCGCCTGAATCGCCGCCTGAGCCAGCGCGTCGCCGCTGAGCGGGAAGCCGTGGTCCTGCTCATCCATCAGCAGGGTTTTTATGTCCAGATCTTTCGGGCCGAAAGCGTCCGGCAAATAGTGCTGCAGCGAATGCGCTTCGCGCCCGGGGAGGTGGATGCGCAGCGACAGGCCGCTGTTCAGTTCGTTCATAAACTGACGACAGTGGCCGCAGGGGGTGTAGTTCACGGTAATCGCCCGCAGGGATTTTTCGCCGCGCAGCCAGGCGTGGCTGATGGCGCTTTGTTCGGCGTGCACGGTTTGCTGCATGGTGGCGCCGAGAAATTCCATATTGCCGCCGAAGTACCAGGTACCGCTGATGCCGCGGGCAATCGCGCCGACGTTAAAATGCGACAGATCGGCCCGCGCGCAGGCCGCCGCCAGCGGCAACAAAGCAAAGGCCAGCGCGTCTTCATCCAGCCCCGTCGCGCTTTGCAGCGCTGCCACCTGGTCTGCATTCAGCAGGGCCGGGAAATGCGGGTCGGCCAGCATCGGGGCGATGGCCGCTTGCAGGTCCGCCGCCAGTTGGGGAAGAACAGCTTGAAAACGTGGGTGCATGGCGTTGCCTCATAACAATGTAATGGAAATCTAGTGTACGGGTGGTTACAACCTGTATATGTGATAAACATCTCATTGTCATTGCAACTAATTCGTGTTGCATTTAAAAATGTGACTTAAATCACATTTAACCAACCACTGCTAAAATGAGCGGAAACAAAAACGGCGCGACCAGCGAGGTAATAATCCCGCAAAGCACCAGCGCCAGCGAGCTGAACGCCCCTTCCTGATAGTCGAGCTCAGCGCAGCGGGCGGTCCCCAGGGCGTGGGATGCGGTACCCATCGACAGCCCGCGCGAGGCCTTGGTGCGGATGCGCATCACATTCAGCAGGGTGTGGCCAAAGACCGCGCCGAGAATGCCGACGAAAATAACGCAGACCGCGCTGATCGCCGGGATCCCGCCAATGCTGCTGCTCACCGCCATGGCGATCGGCGTCGTTACCGATTTCGGCAAAATAGAGGCGGCAATCTGCGGGGTTGCGCCCATCATCAGGGCAACGGTAGTGCCGGTGACCATCGCCACCACGCTGCCGATAAAGCAGATGGTGATGATTGACTTCCAGCGGGCGCGGATTTGGTGCAGCTGCTCATACAAAGGAAAGGCCAACGCCACCACCGCCGGCTGCAGCAGGTCGTTAAGAATTTTGCTGCCGAGGAAATAGCGCTCGTAGGAGATGCCGGTAATCAGCAGAAAAGGTATCAGCACCACCATCGCGACCAGCAGCGGGTTGAGAAGCGGAAATTTAAACCGCGCCGCCAGCCTGCGGGCAAGGAAAAAGACGGCCAGGGTTAACGGCAGCGACCACCAGATTTCATGGATCATTTTTCACTTCCTTTTTGCCCAACCACTTTGCGCTCACCGTGAACCAGGTGTGAACTCCAGCTGACCACTAAAAAGACCACCAGCGTGCTTATCGCGCAGGAGACCACCACCGGGCCAAACTGCGCGCGCAGTAAATCCCAGTACTGCATGACGCCGACGCCGATAGGCACAAACAGCAGCGCCATATAGCGAATCAGGATATTGCAGCCGGGGTTGACCCACTGTGCAGGCAAGATTTGCAGCGCCAGCAGAAAAAACAGAATCAACATGCCAATAATGCTGCCGGGAATCGCGATCGGCAGGAGCGAAGAGAGAAAAATGCCCGCATACAGGCAGGCGTAGATGAGCACGAAAGCGCGCAGATACTGCCAGATAATAATCAGTGATTTACTCATGGTAATAACCCTTGATGAACCGCATTCATCATACAATTAAAGCCAAAAATGTGCTACCGATCACATCATGAATTCTGCGCATACCTGCGATAGAGACCGTGAACACCGGACCGGGCGACGGTCAGAGTGAAGATTGCAGGGACAGGCAATGGAGAAATCGGCTCAGCGCCAGCGACGGCGCTTCACTTTTTCGCCAGAACACCCCAACGCTACCTTTTTGTTCAATGCGCGGCAAATTAAGAATCGCCAGCTGGTGCTGGGCCGCGTAGCGCTGTGCCAGGCGCAGTGAGAGAATCGAGACCATATCGCTGCTCTGCAGCAGATTGCTGGTGACGTTCATCGAGGCGGACTCAATGGTGTTTTCCGGCAGCATCACGCCGTTATCCACCAGCGCGTTGTCGATGCTCAGGCGAATTGGCGTGCCGGTGGGCCAGACGATCCAGCGCCACGGAGAGAGGTCGGCCCAGCTTAATCGCGATTTCTGGGCCAGCGGGTGATCGGGGCGGGCGACAAAGCAGACCGGTTCGGTGTAGAGCACCCGGTAGCTCAGCGGCAGCTCCAGCGCCCGCCCGCCGACGCGCCCGACGACGACATCCACCACCCCGGCGAGCAGGTCGTTAAGCAGCGGCGTCATCACTTTCTCTTCAATATTCAGGTGCAGGGTCGGCATCTCTTTCAGCAGTTCGAGGATCGCCTGTGAGACGCAGTCGGTCGCCACCGGCGAACAGCCGATCATCAGGCTGCCCACCTGTCCTCCCTGTTTAAAACGCTCGATTTCATACTGCGAACGCGACATATCGTTAATCAGCCGCTGGGCGTGCTGAAGCAGCAGCTTTCCGCCTTCGGTCGGGCGCAGACCTTTGCTGTGGCGTTCGAACAAAACCATGCCGACTTCGTCTTCAAACTGGCTGAGCCATTTGGAGAGCGCGGGCTGAGTAATGTTCATCATTTTCGCCACCTGCGTGAGATTGCCTTGCTCCCCCAGCGCCACCAGCATCTGTAAATGGTGCAGCTTCAGTTTCTGCGTCCAGTCTGCCATCAGCGATAACCTCCAGGTTATGTCTATGCCCGAAATACCATTGTACATTTCATTGCCACAGTTACAAACTCGCAACATAAAAGAAATAAATACAACATCTACCCCTACCTGCTCTGAGGCATAATCATGACTCAACGACTTGAACTACAAAAACTACTCAACGCTGCGCCGGTCGGCGCCCGGCAGTGGCGCGTGATTATCTGCTGTTTCCTGGTGGTGATGCTTGATGGCTTCGATACCGCCGCGATTGGTTTTATTGCGCCGGATATCCGCAGCCACTGGCAATTAACCGCCGGTGACCTCGCGCCGCTATTTGGCGCAGGGCTGCTGGGCCTGACCGCCGGGGCGCTGCTCTGCGGTCCGCTCTCCGACCGCTTTGGCCGCAAACGGGTGATTGAGTTCTGCGTCGCGCTGTTCGGCCTGTTCAGCCTGCTTTCCGCGTTTGCCCCCGATCTACAGATGCTGGTGTTCCTGCGTTTTCTGACCGGTCTCGGCCTCGGCGGCGCGATGCCTAATACCATTACCATGACCTCGGAATATCTGCCCGCCCGGCGGCGCGGGGCGCTGGTGACCCTGATGTTTTGTGGATTCACCCTCGGCTCGGCCTTCGGCGGCGTGGTCAGCGCGCAGCTGGTCCCGCTGATTGGCTGGCACGGTATTCTGGTGCTGGGCGGCGTTTTGCCGCTGCTGCTGGCGGTGGCGCTGATACCGCTGCTTCCCGAATCTCCGCGCTGGCAGATCCGTCGCCAGCTCCCGCAGGCGGTGATTGCCAAAAACGTTAGTGCCATAACCGGCGAACGCTATACCGATACCCATTTCTGGCTTGATGAGCCTGCCGCAGGGGCGAAGGGCAGCATCAGCCAGCTGTTCACCGGTCGCCAGCTGGCCATCACCTTAATGCTATGGGTGGTGTTCTTTATGAGCCTGCTGATTATCTATCTGCTCTCCAGCTGGATGCCGACGCTGCTTAACCACCGCGGGATTGATTTACAGCACGCTTCGTGGGTCACCGCCGCCTTCCAGATTGGCGGTACCTTTGGCGCGCTGCTGCTCGGCGCGCTGATGGATCGCTACAACCCGTATCGGGTGCTGGCGCTGAGCTACGGCCTGGGGGCGGTCTGTATCGTCATGATTGGCCTGAGCGAGAACGGCCTGTGGCTGATGGCGCTGGCGATTTTCGGCACCGGGATTGGCATCAGCGGCTCGCAGGTAGGGCTGAATGCGCTAACCGCTACGCTGTATCCCACCCAAAGCCGCGCGACTGGGGTGAGCTGGTCAAACGCGATTGGCCGCTGCGGAGCCATTGTTGGTTCGCTCTCCGGCGGCGTGATGATGGCGATGAATTTCTCTTTTGACACCCTGTTTTTTGTTATCGCAGTACCGGCCGTCGTTAGCGCCGTGATGCTTGTCCTGCTGACGCTTGCCGTCCGCAACCCAACATCTGTACCTGCCGCGTTGCCTTCTGCTGGCATCGTGAATAAATAAGGAGAACGCTCATGACTCAATCTTCAATGGAAATCAATAAAGACCGTCAGCAGTACTATCAGCATATTTCCGGCCAAAACCTGACGCCGCTTTGGGAATCGCTGCACCATCTGGTGCCGAAAACGCCGAATCCTACCTGTGCACCGGCCTACTGGAACTATCAGGAGATTCGTCCGCTGCTGCTGAAAAGCGGCGAGCTGATTGGCGCGAAAGAGGCGATACGCCGCGTGCTGGTGCTGGAGAACCCGGCGCTGCGCGGACAGTCATCGATTACCTCCTCGCTGTACGCCGGTTTACAGCTGATCATGCCCGGCGAAGTGGCGCCGAGCCACCGTCATAACCAGTCGGCGCTGCGCTTTGTGGTTGAAGGTGAAGGGGCATTTACCGCCGTCGACGGCGAACGCACCGCCATGCGCGCCGGCGACTTTATTCTGACGCCGCAGTGGCGCTGGCACGATCACGGCAATCCCGGCAATGAGCCGGTGGTCTGGCTCGACGGCCTCGACCTGCCGCTGGTGAACTATCTGGGCTGCGGCTTCGCTGAGGATTACCCGGAAGATCAGCAGCCGGTGACCCGCAAAGAGGGAGACTACCTGCCGCGCTACGCCGCCAATATGCTGCCGCTGCGCCATCAGGTCGGTAACTCTTCGCCCATCTTTAACTATCGCTACGACCGCAGCCGCGAAGCGCTGCACGACCTGACGCGTATGGGCGATGCCGACGAGTGGGACGGCTATAAAATGCGCTACGTTAACCCGGTTACCGGCGGCTATCCGATGCCGTCGATGGGCGCCTTCCTGCAGCTGTTACCGAAAGGGTTTACCTCACGCGCGGCGAAAACCACCGACAGCACTATCTATCACGTGGTGGAAGGCAGCGGCCAGGTCACCATTGGCGAACAGACCTTCGCCTTCCAGGCAAAAGATATCTTCGTGGTGCCGACCTGGCACGCCGTCTCTTTTAACTCTGCCGAAGATACCGTGTTATTCAGCTTTTCGGACCGTCCCGTGCAGGAAGCGCTCGGCCTGTTCCGCGAAGCGCGTTATTAAAAATGAAGAATAAGGAATCCATCATGACTCAATACGTTTTTGCACCCCAGGCCCCGATTAGCGTTCCGGTTGTCGGCAGCGATGAGCAGTTCCCGGTGCGCCGCGTTTACTGCGTGGGCCGCAACTACGCCGCTCACGCGCGTGAAATGGGCTTTGACCCGGATCGCGAACCGCCGTTTTTCTTCTGTAAGCCAGCCGATGCGGTGGTGCCCGTCGCTGCGGGAGAGACGCTGGAGTTACCGTATCCGACGCAAACCGACAACTATCACTACGAAATTGAACTGGTGGTGGCGATTGGCAAGCGGGGAAGCGATATCCCGCTGGAGCAGGCCCATGAGTATATCTGGGGCTATGCCACGGGGCTGGATATGACCCGCCGCGATCGCCAGATGGAGATGCGCCAGATGGGCCGTCCGTGGGAGATTGGTAAAGCTTTTGACCTTTCCGCGCCGATTGCGCCGCTGCATAAAGCGGATACGGCGGACGTGAACCAGGCCGGAATTTGGCTGCAGGTAAACGGGGAAGATCATCAGCGCAGCGATATTCGTCACCTGATCTGGTCGGTCAATGAAACCATCAGCTATCTTTCCGGCTTCTTTGAGCTGCAGCCCGGCGATCTGATTTTCACCGGCACGCCGGAAGGCGTCGGCGCGGTGGTGAAAGGCGATGTCATCACCGGCAACGTAGATGGACTGACGCCAATCGCCGTGCGCGTGGTGTGAGGTGAATGATGAAGCTGTACAGTTTTTTCAATAGCTCAGCCTCCTACCGCGTGCGCATCGCGCTGGCGCTGAAAGGCATCGACTACCAGAGCGTGGGCGTCAATATCCGCATCGGTCAGCAGAACGCGCTGGAGTACCGGCGGCTGAATCCGGTTGGCCTGGTGCCAACGTTGATTACTGATGATGGTGAATCTCTCGGCCAGTCGCTGGCGATTGCCGACTGGCTGGATCGGCACTATCTGCAGCCGCTGCTGCTGCCCCAGGAGGACAGCGCGCGGATGCGGGTCCTGGAGATTGTTTACGCCATCGCCTGCGATATTCACCCAATAAACAACATGCGCGTTTTACGCTACCTCAGCGACGAACTGAAGGTGAGCGAAGAGGAGAAAAAGCGCTGGTATGCGCACTGGATCCAGCAGGGATTCAGCGCCGTCGAGCAGCTATTGCGCCACGCGAAATCCGGCGATTTTTGCGTGGGCGATGCGCCCACGCTGGCAGACTGCTGTCTGGTTCCGCAGTGGGCCAACGCGCTGAGAATGGGCTGCGATCTCAGCCACTATCCGCGCTGCCAGGCGGTCTATGACGTCTGCACCCGGCTACCGGCGTTTATCGCCGCCGCGCCGGAAAACCAACAAGATAAGATCCCGGCTTAGGAGGCAACATGGCAAAAGTGATGCGAGCAATTATTGTCGGCGGTGGTATTGGCGGAGCGGCCACGGCGCTCTCTCTGGCGCGCCAGGGCATCAAAGTGATGCTGCTGGAAAAGGCGCATGAAATCGGCGAAATCGGCGCGGGGATCCAGCTTGGCCCTAACGCGTTCTCGGCGCTGGACAGCCTCGGCGTCGGCGCAGTCGCCCGGCAGCGGGCGGTATTTACCGACCATATCACCATGATGGATGCGGTAAGCGGCGAAGAGGTGGTGCATATTGAGACCGGACAGGCGTTCCGCGACCATTTTGGCGGGCCGTATGCGGTGATCCACCGGGTAGACATCCACGCCACCGTCTGGGAGGCGGCGCAGAGTCATCCGGGCGTGGAGTACCGCACCTCGACCCAGGTGGTGGATATCCGCCAGACCGCCGACGACGTGACGGTTTTCGATGACAAAGGCAACAGCTGGACGGCGGATATCCTGATCGGCTGCGACGGCGTGAAGTCGGTGGTGCGCCAGAGCCTGCTGGGCGATACGCCGCGGGTGACCGGCCATGTAGTCTATCGCGCGGTGGTCGACGCCGCCGATATGCCGGACGATTTGCGCATTAACGCGCCGGTGCTGTGGGCCGGTCCGCACTGCCACCTGGTGCATTATCCGCTGCGCGGCGGCAAGCAGTACAATCTGGTGGTGACCTTCCACAGCCGGGAGACAGAAGAGTGGGGCGTGCGCGACGGCAGTAAAGAAGAGGTGCTCTCCTACTTTAAAGGCATTCACCCGCGTCCCCGGCAGATGCTGGATAAGCCGACCTCCTGGCGGCGCTGGTCCACCGCCGACCGCGAGCCGGTAGAGAAATGGGGCAACGACCGCATCACGCTGGTTGGCGATGCCGCTCACCCGGTGGCGCAGTATATGGCCCAGGGGGCCTGTATGGCGCTGGAAGACGCGGTGACGCTGGGTAAAGCCCTGGCGCAGTGCGACGGCGACGCCGCCCGCGCTTTCGCGCTGTATGAGTCGGTACGTATTCCGCGTACCGCGCGGATCGTCTGGTCGACGCGTGAAATGGGGCGGGTCTATCACGCCGCCGGCGTTGAGCGCCAGGTACGCAACCTGCTGTGGAAAGGCAAGACCCAGAGCGAGTTTTATCGCGGCATCGAGTGGCTGTACGGCTGGAAAGAGGATAACTGCCTGGAACCACGTTAAGCGGCTGTGCATTTCCCGGGGCGCAGACAGAGGTGACCTTGTAGCCCGGCTAAGCGCAGCGCAAGCCGGGAAGCAGCAGCGCCGCCGCCGGGAAAACCGATCTTGGCCCCTTTCAACCCGCATCCAGAGGCGCTAACATAGCGCCTCTTTTTTCCGGGCAATGAAAAAACAATATGCGTGTATTACTGGCGCCGATGGAAGGCGTGCTCGATTCGCTGGTGCGCGAGCTGCTGACCGAAGTGAATGATTACGATCTCTGCATCACCGAATTCTTGCGCGTGGTGGATCAGCTCCTGCCGGTAAAATCGTTCTACAGACTGTGTCCGGAACTGCATAACAACAGCCTGACGCCGTCCGGCACCCGCGTGCGCGTGCAGCTGCTCGGGCAGTATCCGCAGTGGCTGGCGGAAAACGCCGCTCGCGCGGTCGAGCTCGGTTCCTGGGGCGTTGACCTTAACTGCGGCTGCCCGTCAAAGCTGGTGAACGGCAGCGGCGGCGGGGCGACGCTGCTCAAAGATCCCGAGCTTATCTATCGCGGCGCCAAAGCGATGCGCGAGGCGGTTCCCGGCCATCTGCCGGTCACGGTAAAAGTGCGGCTTGGCTGGGACAGCGGCGAGCGGCGGTTTGAAATTGCCGATGCGGTCCAGCAGGCGGGCGCCAGCGAGCTGGTGGTTCACGGCCGCACCAAAGAGGATGGCTATAAAGCGGAGCGCATTGACTGGCAGGCTATTGGCGAAATCCGTCAGCGCCTGACTATCCCGGTGGTGGCCAACGGTGAAATCTGGGACTGGCAAAGCGCCCAGGATTGCCTGGCCGCGACCGGCTGCGATGCGGTGATGATTGGCCGCGGCGCGCTGAACGTTCCAAACCTGAGCCGGGTGATAAAATATAACGAACCGCGTATGCCCTGGCCGCAGGTGGTCGAACTGCTGCAAAAATACACCCGTCTGGAAAAGCAGGGCGACACCGGCCTTTATCACGTCGCGCGGATAAAACAGTGGCTGAGCTATTTGCGTAAAGAGTACCTCGAAGCGGCTGACCTGTTCAGCGCGGTACGCACCCTACAGGATTCAACCAGCATAGCGCGCACGATTAACGACTGGCGTAGCTAAACTATCTGACCGGCATCACATTTTTTAGCTTGTCCCATTGAGATTACCCGGGGGACAGTGAAATACTCACTACCGATTGTTACTGCTCCGGCAGGCAAAACCTGATTTCCTGGCATCCGTCGGGGTCAGGTTTTTTTGTTTTTGGGGTTCATATGCAAATCGCCAAAGTACTTAATAATAATGTAGTGGTGGTTGTTGATGAGCAGCAGCGCGAACAGGTGGTCATGGGCCGAGGACTTGCCTTTCAGAAACGCGTTGGTGACTCTCTTGATGAAAGTAAAATTGAAAAGGTCTTCGCGCTGCAGAGCGATGAACTGGTTGGCCGTTTAGGTGAATTACTCAGTCAGATACCGTTAGAAGTGATGACGACCTGCGATCGGATTATCGATCTGGCGCGCGGTCGTCTCGGGAAGTTACAGGATAGTTTGTACATTACCCTGACCGACCACTGCCACTTTGCGATTGAGCGGCAGAAGAAGGGCATCGCTATTCGTAATGTGCTGCTGTGGGAAATAAAGCGGCTGTATCCGAAGGAATTTGAGTTAGGGCAGGAAGCGCGGGCGATTATCGCCAAACGGCTCGGGGTTGAACTGGCCGAAGATGAAGCGGGTTTTATCGCCCTGCATCTGGTCACGGCGCAGCTCAACAGCGAAATGCCGGAAGTGATGCACGTCACCCGGGTCATGCAGGAGATCCTGCAGCTGGTGAAGTATCAGCTGACGCTGAACTACGACGAAGAGTCGCTGAGCTACCAGCGCTTTGTCACCCATCTCAAGTTTTTCGCCCAGCGTATGCTGACGCGAACGGTGGTCGAAGATGATGATGTGACGCTGCACAGCGCGGTAAAGGATAACTACCCTAAAGCGTGGAAGTGTGCGGAAACCGTCGCCCGGCACCTGCAAAAGAGCTACCAGCGGCCGCTGACGACGGAAGAAATTATGTTTCTCGCCATTCATATTGAGCGGGTGAGAAAAGAGGGACGCTAAGCGCCGATCGGGCCTGGCGCATAGCTCCCGCGCTACAACTGGATTGTTACTGCATTACGCAGGCAAAACCTGAGCGCAACGCCTACACGGCGTTGTTCTCGGGTTTTTTTATTTTTAATACTCAGTTAACGATGCCTGCGGGCAGCGGAAGTAAGGAAAAACAGCATGGAATATAAAGCACTCGCGCAGGATATTCTCAGCCGGGTTGGTGGCAAAGAGAATATTGTGAGTCTGGTTCACTGCGCAACGCGGCTGCGTTTTAAGCTCAAAGATAGCAAGAAGGCGGATGCCGAAGGACTGAAGGCGAATCCTGGCGTCATCATGGTGGTGGAAAGCGGCGGCCAGTTTCAGGTGGTCATCGGTAACCACGTGCACGATGTCTGGCTGGCGGTGCGCAGCGAAGCCGGACTGACGGATGACAGCGAGCCGGTGGCGGTGAAAGGCGAAAAAGTGTCGATTATCGGCCAGCTTATCGACGTGGTTTCCGGTATCTTCACCCCGTTTATCGGCGTCCTGGCGGCCTCGGGGATCCTCAAAGGGCTGCTGGCGCTGGCGGTGGTTTGCGGCTGGTTAACGACGCAGCAGGCAACCTACAAAATCTGGTTTGCCGCCAGCGATGCGCTGTTCTTCTTTTTCCCGCTGTTTCTCGGCTATACCGCCGGTAAGAAATTTGGCGGCAACGCCTTTATTACCATGGTGATCGGCGGCGCGTTAACCCACCCGCTGATGATTCAATCTTTTGAAGCCAGTATGGCGCCTGACGCCGCGACGGAGTATTTCCTTGGGATTCCGGTGACCTTTATCAATTACAGTTCATCGGTCATCCCGATTATCCTCGCCTCGTGGGTGAGCTGCTGGATTGAGCGGCGCAGCAACGCGATACTGCCCTCGTCGATGAAGAACTTCTTTACCCCGGCGATTTGCCTGGCCGTGGTCGTCCCGCTCACGTTTCTGATTATCGGCCCGGTTGCGACCTGGCTGAGCCAGCAGCTGGCCAACGGCTATCAGCTTATCTATCAGGTTGCGCCCTGGCTTGCCGGCGCGGCGATGGGGGCGCTGTGGCAGGTGTGCGTCATCTTTGGGCTGCACTGGGGCCTGATACCGTTAATGATTAACAACCTTGCCGTGCTTGGCCATGATTCGATGATGCCGATGCTGCTGCCGGCGGTGATGGGGCAGGTTGGCGCCGCGCTGGGGATTTTCCTGCGCACCCGCGATGCGCGGCAAAAAGTGCTGGCGGGCTCGGCGGTATCCGCGGGGATCTTCGGCGTGACCGAGCCGGCGATTTATGGGCTGAATCTGCCGCTCCGCCGTCCGTTTATCTTCGGCTGCGTCGCTGGCGCCATCGGCGGCGCGATTGTCGGCTTTAGCGACAGCCACGTCTATTCTTTCGGTTTCGGTAATATTTTCACCCTGGCGCAGATGATCCCGCCGCAGGGCATTGACGCCACGGTATGGGGCGGCGCGCTGGGGACGGTTGCCGCTTTAATTATCGCCTGCGTTCTCACGTTAGTCGCCGGGCTGCCGCGCAGCACCGCTGAACAGGCGGCCGTTGTGGTGGCTCCGGCCTCGGAAAATGACATCCTGGCGCCGATGACCGGCAGCGTACTGGCGTTGGATCAGGTTCCCGATAGCACCTTCGCCAGCGGTTTACTTGGCCAGGGCGTGGCGATTATCCCCTCAGTGGGCAAAGTTATTGCGCCGTTCTCGGGCGAGGTCGCCTCGATTTTTCAGACGAAACATGCCATCGGTCTGCTGAGCGATAGCGGAATCGAGCTGCTCATCCACGTGGGCATCGACACCGTCAAGCTCGATGGCGCACCGTTCACCGCCCACGTTAAAGAGGGCGACAAAATCAAAGCGGGCGATCTGCTGCTGGAGTTTGACCGTCAGGCGATTCTGAACGCCGGTTACGATCTGGCGACGCCCATTATTATCAGCAACAGCGACGATTTTCGTGCTCTCGACATCGTATCCGCCAGCGCGGTGGATGCCGGTCAGCCGCTGTTGTCCGTAAGCCGTTAATCACAGGAGAGAGATGAATGAAGACATTCCCACAGGCGTTTTTATGGGGCGGCGCGACCGCGGCAAACCAGGTTGAAGGCGCTTATCTGGAAGACGGGAAGGGATTAACCACTTCTGACGTCCAGCCGCGCGGCGTATTTGGCGACGTCGTAGAACGCGTGCCTGGCGATAGCGGTATAAAAGATGTTGCTATCGATTTTTACCATCGTTATCCGGAGGATATCAGCCTCTTTGCCGAGATGGGCTTTAACTGCCTGCGCGTATCCATTGCCTGGGCGCGTATTTTCCCTGAGGGCGATGAGGCGCAGCCAAACGAAGCCGGGCTGGCCTTTTACGATAAGCTGTTTGATGAAATGGCGAAGCACAATATTACTCCGCTGGTGACCCTGTCCCACTATGAGATGCCGTGGGCGCTGGTGAAAAACTACGGCGGCTGGGGCAATCGCAAAGTCATTGGCTTCTTCGAACGCTACGCCCGTACGGTGTTTGCGCGCTACCAGGCGAAGGTCAAACTGTGGCTGACCTTTAATGAAATCAATATGTCCCTGCACGCGCCGATGACCGGCGTCGGTCTGCCGGCCGACAGCAGCAAAGCTGAAGTCTACCAGGCCATTCATCATCAGCTGGTGGCGAGCGCGCTGGCGGCTAAGGCCTGCCATGACATCGTGCCTGAGGGCAAAATCGGCAACATGCTGCTCGGCGGCCTGATGTATCCGCTGAGCTGCAAACCGGACGATATTTTTGAAACCCTGCAGCAGAACCGCAGCTGGCAGTTCTTTGGCGATGTCCAGTGCCGCGGCGCTTACCCGGGCTATATGCTGCGCTATTTCCGCGACAACGGCATTAGCCTTGAGATCGCCGATGCCGATCGCGAAGCCCTGAAAGAGACCGTTGATTTTATCTCCTTCAGCTACTATATGACCGGCTGCGTGACCGCCGACGAAGAGCTGAACAAAAAATCGCGCGGCAATATTCTCAGCATGGTGCCGAACCCGCACCTGGCAAGCTCGGAGTGGGGCTGGCAGATTGACCCCCTTGGCCTGCGCACGCTGCTGAACGTGCTGTGGGATCGCTATCAGAAGCCGCTGTTTATCGTGGAAAACGGCCTGGGCGCAAAGGATAAGGTGGAAGCCGACGGCAGCATCAACGACGATTACCGGATCAGCTACCTTAACGACCATCTGGTGCAGGCTCGTGAGGCAATAGAGGACGGCGTTGAGCTGATGGGCTATACCAGCTGGGGGCCTATCGACCTGGTGAGCGCGTCGAAGGCGGAGATGTCCAAACGCTATGGCTTTATCTACGTCGATCGCGACGATGAAGGCAACGGCACCCTGGCGCGCAGCCGCAAGAAAAGCTTCTGGTGGTATAAAGAGGTAATCGCCACCAACGGCGGCAGCTTAAAAGAGTAATGCCCTGAGCACGAAGCTAACATCAGCCTTATGGCCCGGATAACTTCCGGGCCTTTTTGCCTATTACGCCGGCTTGCGCGCGCGCAGGAGAAAAATCATCGGCCGCTCTTTTTCTTCATCCAGCGCCGGCTGAGCGGCAATCTGCTCCGCCGTCGGTCCCCACTCATCCAGATGCTCGATGATAAAACCGGCGGCGATCAGCTGGTTTATCCAGCTGGAAAGCTTGCGGTGCTGCTTTTTCACCCCGTCGGCAAACCAGTTGCTGATGCGCTCGCCCTCCTGCTGGTAGTGGCTCACTGGCCAACTTTTCTGCCCGTTCTCATCCACCTGCCAGCCCTGACGCGGCGGGGCGGTATAGATGGGATGCTCGGCGGAGAACAGCAGCGTGCCGCCGGGCGTCAGCGCCCGGTAAACGGTGGTGAACAGCGGCGCCACGTCGGGCAGATAGTGCAGCGCCAGCGAGCTATAGACCAGCTCGCAGCTATCGGCGGGCAGGGTAAGCGTCTGAAGATCTTCGCAGCGATAGCGGATACCTTCGCCCTCCGTCATTTCGCGGGCGCGCTCCAGCATTCGACTGGAGAGATCCAGCCCGTCCACCTGCGCGGCGCCCCGATCGCGGGCCCAGCGGCAAAACCAGCCGTAGCCGCAGCCAAGATCGACGACGCGTAAACCGGATAATGGCGGAAGCATTTGCTGAAGGGTCGGCCATTCGGGCGCGCCTTCCAGCCCTTTGACTGAACGGTCGAGGGTGGCGTATCCGGCAAAAAAAGCGGGATCGTCATAGATGTTCTGACTCATTGTCACTCCATGAGAAGTTTATTTTTAGTCTGCTAATAGTTACGGCACACGCTTTACTAAACGGCTAGGATGCAAGTAGCTTAATATACCCGACCTTATTTAATCATCTGACCGATTTCATGAACCTGACTTTGAGCATACGCGCGTTGGCTGGCCTGCCACTGGTTATCGCGCTGGCGGGCTGCGCGCCATCGCACGATACTGGCAAGCCGCTCCAGCAGCAAACCCCGGCATCCCACGTCGCAACGGAACTGCCCGCCGCCGTGAAAAACGGCTGGCCGCAGAGCAGCTGGTGGCTGGATTACCATGACCCTCAGCTCAATAGCCTGATTCAGCGTGCCTTAGCCAATGCGTCGGATATGCAGATTGCCGAACAGCGCATCAGGCTGGCGGAAGCGCAGGCGCGGATGTCGCAATCCAGCCTGGGGCCGAACCTGGATTTTTCCGCCGATATTGAACGGCAGAAAATGTCCTCCGAGGGGCTGATGGGGCCGTTTGCCACCGATACCGACGGCAATACCGGGCCGTGGTACACCAACGGCACCTTCGGACTGACCGCCGGATGGGATCTGGACCTGTGGGGTAAAAACCGCGCGCTGCTCAAAGCGCGCATCGGTGAAGTCAAAGCCCAGGTCGCCGAAGAAGCCCAGACCCGCGAACTGCTGGCCGGCAGCGTCGCCCGCCTTTACTGGCAGTGGCAGACCGAAGCGGCCATTAAAAACGTGCTGACGCAGGTGAAGCGCGAACAGAATAATGTCGTTACCGTGGATACTGCGCTGTATCAACGCGGGATCACCAACTCGGCCGAAGGGGCCGAGAACGATATTAACGTCAGTAAAACCGATCAGCAGCTCGCCGACGTGGCGGGCAATATGAAGGAGATTGAAGCGCGGCTGATGGCGCTGACCAACAGCCAGAGCCAGGCGCTGAATCTTCATCCGGCGGATTTACCCGCCGTCAGCGCGCAAATGCCTAACCAGCTGGGCTATGAGCTGCTGGCGCGACGCCCGGACCTGCAGGTCGCGCACTGGTATATCGAGGCTTCATTAAGCGAAGTTGATGCCGCGAAAGCCGCGTTTTATCCGGATATCAACCTGATGGCCTTCCTGCAGCAGGATGCCCTGCATCTCAGCGATCTGTTCCGCCACTCTGCCCAGCAGATGGGCGTCACCGCCGGGCTGACCCTGCCGATCTTTGATAGCGGCCGCCTGAACGCGAATCTGGATATCGCCAGCGCGCAAAATGCCCTGTCGATAGCGAAGTACAACAAAGCGGTGGTCGATGCGGTTAATCAGGTGGCGAAAACCGCCAGCCAGATGGAAACGCTGATGGCGAAAAATCAGCAGCAGCAGCAGGTTGAAAAAGATGCTCAGCGGATGGTCGCGCTGGCGCAGGCGCGGATGAACGCCGGGATTATTTCCGGCTCGCGCGTCAGCCTGGCGAAGCTGCCGGCGCTGCAGGAGCGCGTCACCGCGCTGCGCCTGCACGGCCAGTGGCTTGATGCCAGCATCCAGCTGACCTCCGCGCTGGGCGGCGGGTATCATCAGGCGGCGAAGTAGTTCTGTTTCCCCGGCTCGCGCTGCGCTTAGCCGGGCTACAGGCCCATGCGATCTGTGGGGTTGTCGCCCGGATAAGGCGTTTACGCCGCCATCCGGGAACTCTCGTCACTCTTTCTTCTTTGCCTCGCGGCGCTTTAGCCACCAGTGCGCCGCAACCACCAGCACCACCGCCAGAATCAGCCAGATCCAGTGCTTCAGATGCGCATCCAGATGATGCAGCCACGGGCCAATCGCTTCCCCGCCGAGATAGCCGAGCGTGGTAAAAATTAACGCCCAGATAATCGCGCCGACAATATTCAGCGGCAGAAACACCTTCGGCGGCAGGCGGCTGGCGCCAATCAGCAGCGGGCCGATAACCCGAAAGCCGTACATAAAGCGGGTGCCGATGACAAACAGGTAGGGGCGACGCTGGATCATCCGCTGGGCCTTTTGGATCCGCTTTTTCTGGCGTGCGAATCGCCGCAGAATCCGTCCGCCAAAGCGCCTGCCGAGTAAATAAAGCAGCTGATCGCCAATCATCCCCCCCAGGGCGACCGAGATAACCACCAGCCAGAACTTCAATAATCCCTGATGTGCCGCCACGCCGCCGAGCAGCGTGATGGTTTCGCCTTCCGCCACGCTGCCAATGACCAGCGCCGCGTAGCCGTACTGGGAAATCAGGTTATTGATATCCATATAAAGATTAACTCCATAAAACGTCAGTCCCTTAATCATACACCCTGATGATAAAAATGCGGGGGAAGCGCATTTTTCTCGCTGTACACAAAATAATCTATAAGGTGAATTATACTTGGATCAGTGCTGTACCACGCCGTGACAAGGGGGACGCTATGAACCATGTCTGGGGGCTCTTCTCTCATCCTAATCAAGAGATGAGCGTTATTAAAAGCGAAAACGAAACCGTTTCGCATCACTATACGCACCATGTGCTGGTCATGGCGGCGGTTCCGGTTATCTGCGCCTTTATTGGCACCACGCAGCTGGGCTGGAACTTCGGCGACGGCACGGTGGTAAAACTGTCGCTGATGACCGGGCTGGCCCTGGCGGTGCTGTTTTACGCCGTGATGCTCGCCGGGGTTGCGGTGATGGGGCGGGTTATCTGGTGGATGGCACGAAGCTATCCGCAGCGGCCTTCCCTTAAGCGCTGTATGGTTTTCGCCGGCTATGTCGCCACGCCGCTTTTCCTCAGCGGGCTCGTGGCGCTCTATCCGCTGGTGTGGCTGTGCGCGCTGGTCGGGACCGTCGCGCTGCTTTACACCGGCTATCTGCTGTATCTCGGTATTCCCACGTTCCTGGGGATCAACAAAGAAGAGGGGTTGAGCTTCGCCAGCTCGACTCTGGCGATAGGGGTGCTGGTGCTGGAAGTGCTGTTGGCGATTACCGTTATTCTCTGGGGATACGGATATAGGCTCTTCTGATTTAACTCATTGCCGGCATAAATAGATTTTTATGTCGGCAATGCAGCATTTGTTCACGATTCTTATTAGCCAGCTCGCGTTCTGACAAGGTATGATGATTTTTGCCAGCGGCGTCATCACCCCAGCGCCGCGGCGTACGTTCATAACGTGCAAAAATACTTTTCAGAATGTTCACGATGACCAAATTTCGAGTTTCTTTGCTCAGCCTGACGTTGCTGCTGGCTGTGCCTTTTGCGCCCCAGGCGTTGGCTAAAACCTCCACGGCGGTGACCGCCTCCCAGCCGGATATCGCTTCCGGCAGTGCGATGATCGTCGACCTTGCCAGCAAAAAAATCATCTATGCCAGCCAGCCGGACCTGGTTCGCCCGATGGCGTCGATCACCAAGGTGATGACCGCGATGGTGGTGCTTGATGCCCATCTGCCGCTGGATGAGATGCTGACCGTTGATATCAGCCAGACGCCTGAAATGAAAGGGATCTATTCACGGGTGCGTCTGAACAGCCAAATCAGCCGCCGCAATATGCTGCTGCTGGCGCTGATGTCGTCGGAAAACCGCGCCGCCGCCAGCCTGGCGCACCATTATCCGGGCGGCTATGACGCCTTTATCCGCGCGATGAACGCCAAGGCGCAGGCGCTGGGGATGACCCGCACCCGCTACGTTGAGCCCACCGGTCTGTCGATTCATAACGTCTCTACCGCCCGCGATCTGACTAAGCTGCTGATCGCCAGCGAGCAGTATCCGCTGATTGGCCAGCTGAGCACCACCAAAGAAGATATGGCGACATTCGCCCATCCGGCCTATACGCTGCCGTTCCGCAATACTAACCATCTGGTCTACCGCGATAACTGGAATATTCAGCTGACCAAAACCGGCTTTACTAACGCGGCGGGCCACTGCCTGATTATGCGTACGGTGATTAATCAGCGCCCGGTGGCGCTGGTGGTGATGGATGCGTTTGGCAAATATACCCACTTCGCCGATGCCAGCCGCCTGAGAACGTGGATTGAAACGGGAAAAGTGATGCCGGTTCCGGCTTCCGCGCTCAGCTATAAAAAGCAGCGTGAAGCGCAGATGGCCGATGCGATGCTGAAAGGCGGCGCGCAGACCGCGCAGAACGATTAACCCCCATTTCCCCGGATTACGGCGTAAACGCCTTATCCGGGCTACCGAACCGCGCTGTACCGTAGCCCGGCTAAGCGCAGCGCGAGCCGGGGGGTTACTCCGGCAGCGTCCAGTCGCCATCGCCGAGCGGGCGTTGCATAATCAAGGTATCCCGCCAGTCGCCCATCTTATAGCCGACGCTGCGCAGCTGACCCGCCACGCTAAAACCGAACTTTTTATGAATCGCAATCGACCCGGCGTTACTGTGGCCATCGCCGATAATCGCCAGCATTTGTCGCCACGGTCCCTGTTCGCATTTCTCAATTAACCGCGAGAGCAGGGCGCTGCCGATACCGCGTCCCCCCATTCCCGCCTCAACGTAAATCGACTCTTCCAGGGTGTAGCGGTAGGCCGGACGCGGGCGGTAAAAGGTGGCGTAGCAGTAGCCGACGATGGTGCCGCGCCACAGGGCAACCAGCCACGGCAGCCCGCTATCGCGCACGGTTTTGATTCGCTTGCGCATCTCATCCACGGTTGGCGGGATCTCTTCAAAAGAGGCGCGTCCATTGAGCACGTGCCAGACGTACAGCGCGGCGATAGCGTGGGCGTCATCGGGCAGCGCTTCGCGGATCTCTAAGTCAGCGTCGTGTAGCTTATCCACTGCGGACATGATGGATTAATTCCTTAAACGGGTTTGCCGGAGAGGAAATTTCTCCGGCGTGCAGCGTAATACAGAAGCCCCGCGGCTGAACAGTCCCCCGTGCGGATTATTGCGGTTCGGTCGCGCTCGTCGGTTTATCCTGCGCTTCTCCCCAGTATTTTTGCTTACTGGTTTTGCCAATCCCCGGGTTCATGCTGTTGGTGGGATCGTTTTCGCGATAGAAGCGTTTTAAGCTTTCCGGCGCTTCATACAGATGGCCGACGTTATGCTCGGCCGGATATTGGGCGCCCCGCTCCTTCAGCAGCACCAGCATTTTCTCTTTCAGTTCGTGGGCATCGACGCCTTTTTTCACGATGTAATCCTGATGGAAAACGTGGCACATAAAGTGGCCGTAATAGAGCTTATGCACCAGCTGGCTATCGATATCGGCGGGAAGATGCTCAAACCATTCGGTGTCGTTACGGCGCAGGGCGATGTCCAGCGCCAGAATATCTTCCACCTCATCGGCGTGAACCGCCTGGTAGCGGATCGCCGCACCCGCGGCGGCAAAGCGGTGCAGGAAGGCTTTGCTGCCTTCTTCTGCGGTGCAGACGAAGAAATCCCCTTCGGCATTCTGGAAATATTCCCCGAGCCAGGCCTGAGCCTCTTCGATGCCGTCGCCCGCCATTTTCAGCAGCAGATGGTGTTCGTATTTATCGCGCCAGGTTTTCATTCGCTCCGGCAGATGCGACGGGAAGACGTGACCCAGCTTTTGCATAAAGCGGTCGGTGAAGTGCGGCTTAAACAGCGACACTTTCTCCAGCATCGCGTCGGTGCGGCCCTTCATGGTAAAGAAGAACGGCATTTTATCGGTGCCGAGCTTGTCGATCATCAGGAAGGTGTCTTTCCCGTACTGCTCGGCGATGTCGTAAATATCGCGGTGCATATACTCGCCCGCCACCGGCAGATGGTTGAACTCGGCGAGAATATGGCGGCGAATTTCGGTCAGCACGTCCGGGCGGTTGGTACCGATGTAGAACACCTGCTGGCGTTTTTCCGCCGGGAAGGTATCGAGGCGCACGGCGAACACCGCCAGCTTGCCGGCGCAGCCCGAGGATTCAAACAGGCGGTCCGGGTCGGCGTTGTAGCGCGCCGGGGTATCGGCATTCACGTCGCGCACGCGGGTGACGTAATCATGATCGTGGGCGTGGCGACCGTCGTGGCGGACATCTTCATCTTTAACCCGTTCGTCGTCGAGGCGGCTGAGGATTTGCTCCGGCGTGGTGCCGAGGTCAATGCCGAGGTGGTTCACCAGCGTCAGCTTGCCGTTTTCATCAATTTGCGCGTACAGCGACATTTCGGTGTACGCCGGGCCGCGCTGTACCAGCGAGCCGCCGGAGTTGTTGCAGATCCCGCCGACCACCGATGCCCCGATACAGGATGAACCAATGACCGAGTGCGGTTCGCGACCCAGCGGCTTCAGCGCTTTTTCCAGCGAATAGAGCGTCGTGCCGGGATAAGCCAGCACCTGCGCGCCTTTATCCAGCAGATGCAGTTTATCCAGGCGCAGGGTGCTGATAATGACGATATCGCGGTCATAATCGTTACCGTTCGGCGTTGAGCCTTCGGTCAGGCCGGTGTTGGCCGCCTGCATCAGAATGATTTTATCGGCGTTGACGCAGGCGTTCAGCACGCGCCACAGCTCCAGCAGGGTACCGGGAAAGACCACCGCCAGCGCGTCGCCCTGGCCGGAGCGAAAGCCTTTACGGTAGCGCTGGGTTTTAGCCGGGTCGGTGAGCAGATGGGACGAGCCGACCAGACGGGCGAGTTCAGCCAGAAAAGCGTTGTTATAGGTTGTTGCAGATGACATGTTCCACTCCTTGTGGTGGTACAAAATTATCAAAAATAAGAATAGCGCTTTGTATGACAATTTGATGCATCAATGTTTCGAAAAATCAGAGAACAACGCGCGCTTTATTCAGGCGTCTCGTTTATGTTTATGGCAGACTTCGATTTTTGCTATCTTTTCGCCGATCTGGTCGACTGGAACAATGAGGGATAAAAATGAAATGGCTTTGTACTGTAGGCGTCGCTGTGAGCCTGGCGCTGCAACCGGCGCTGGCGGATGAATTGTTCGGCAATCATCCCCTAACGCCGCAGGCGCGGGATGCGTTTGTGACGGAACTGCTGACGAAAATGACGGTGGATGAAAAAATCGGTCAGCTGCGCTTAATTAGCGTCGGCCCGGATAACCCGAAAGAGGCCATCCGCGAGATGATCAAAGAAGGCCAGGTGGGGGCGATTTTTAACACCGTGACCCGCCATGATATCCGCATTATGCAGGATCAGGTGATGGCACTCAGCCGCCTGAAAATCCCGCTCTTTTTCGCCTATGACGTGCTCCACGGCCAGCGTACCGTCTTTCCGATTAGCCTTGGCCTGGCCTCCTCTTTTAACCTCGACGCGGTGAACACCGTCGGGCGGGTGTCGGCTTACGAAGCGGCCGATGATGGCCTGAACATGACCTGGGCGCCGATGGTCGACGTCTCCCGCGACCCGCGCTGGGGCCGCGCTTCGGAAGGGTTCGGGGAAGATACCTACCTGACCACCGAGATGGGCAGGGCGATGGTGGAGTCGATGCAGGGGAAAAGCCCGGCGGATCGCTACTCGGTGATGACCAGCGTCAAGCACTTTGCCGCCTACGGCGCGGTCGAAGGCGGCAAAGAGTACAACACCGTTGATATGAGCCCGCAGCGCCTGTTCAACGACTATATGCCGCCCTACAAAGCGGGGCTGGATGCGGGCAGCGGCGCGGTTATGGTGGCGCTCAACTCGCTCAACGGTACCCCGGCGACCTCCGACGCCTGGCTGCTTAAGGACGTGCTGCGCGACCAGTGGGGCTTTAAAGGCATCACCGTCTCAGACCATGGCGCTATCAAAGAGCTGATCAAACACGGCGTGGCGTCTGACCCGGAAGACGCGGTGCGCGTGGCGTTGAAGTCCGGCATCAATATGAGCATGAGCGACGAGTACTACAGCAAGTATCTGCCGGGACTGGTGAAGTCCGGTAAGGTGACGATGGCGGAGCTGGATGACGCGACCCGCCACGTGCTGAACGTGAAATATGATATGGGCCTGTTTAACGACCCGTATAGCCACCTGGGGCCGAAAGATTCCGATCCGCAGGATACCAACGCCGAAAGCCGCCTGCATCGCAAAGAAGCGCGCGAAGTGGCGCGTGAAAGCCTGGTGCTGCTGAAAAACCGCCTCGATACGCTGCCGTTGAAAAAATCGGGCACTATCGCGGTAATCGGCGCGCTGGCCGACAGCAAGCGCGACATGATGGGCAGCTGGTCGGCGGCGGGCGTGGCCGATCAGTCGGTCACCGTGCTGACCGGTTTGCAGAACGCGCTGGGCGACAAAGGCAAGATTATCTATGCCAAAGGCGCTAACGTCACTGACGATAAAGGCATCGTCGACTTCCTCAATCTGTACGAGAAAGCGGTGCAGGTTGACTCGCGCTCGCCGCAGGAGATGATTGACGAAGCCGTGGCGGCGGCGAAGCAGTCCGACGTGGTGGTTGCCGTGGTGGGCGAGGCGCAGGGCATGGCCCACGAAGCCTCCAGCCGCACCGACATCACCCTGCCGCCGAGCCAGCGCGCCCTGATTAGCGCGCTGAAAGCGACCGGTAAACCGCTGGTGCTGGTGCTGATGAACGGTCGCCCGCTGGCGCTGGTGAAAGAGGATCAGCAGGCTGATGCGATCCTCGAAACCTGGTTTGCCGGTACCGAAGGCGGCAACGCCATTGCCGATGTGCTGTTCGGCGACTACAACCCGTCTGGCAAGCTGCCCATGTCCTTCCCGCGCTCGGTGGGGCAGATCCCGACCTACTACAGCCATCTCAACACCGGTCGCCCGTACAATGCGGATAAGCCGAACAAGTACACCTCGCGCTACTTTGATGAAGCCAACGGCCCGCTCTATCCGTTTGGCTACGGCCTGAGCTACACCACCTTTAGCGTTTCCGACGTGAAAATGTCGGCGCCGACCCTGCAGCGCGACGGCAGCGTGACCGCCAGCGTGCAGGTAACCAATACCGGCAAGCGCGAAGGGGCGACGGTGATTCAGCTTTATCTGCAGGACGTTACCGCCTCCATGAGCCGTCCGGTGAAAATGCTGCGCGGCTTTAAAAAGGTGACCCTCAAGCCGGGTGAGACGCAAACCGTCAGCTTCCCGATTGACGTTGAAGCGCTGAAGTTCTGGAACCAGCAGATGAAGTACGACGCCGAGCCGGGTAAATTCAACGTCTTTATCGGCGTCGACTCCGCCCGCGTGAAGCAGAGCGAGTTTGAACTGCTGTAATGGTGATTTGTCGCCCGGGTGAGGCTGCGGCCGCCACCCGGGAACAGGCATTCCTTACCCCAAAGGCCGATTTATCGGCCTTTTCTTTTTCCGCTCCGCCCCAAATGAACTACGCTTTTTGCTTAAGCTCCTGTTAATGGAGCGCAAATTAAAGAGGGACGCGAGGATGATTAAGGCAAGTATGTGGTCCGGCACGCTGGCGCTGGCGGCCCTGATAAGCCTGCCGCTGCAGGCGGCGGAGCCGGTTAAGGTCGGCTCAAAAATTGACACCGAAGGGGCGCTGCTCGGCAATATTATTTTGCAGGTTCTGGAAAGCCATGGGGTGAAAACCGTCAATAAAATCCAGCTCGGCACCACCCCGGTGGTGCGCGGGGCGATAACCGCCGGTGAGCTGGACATTTACCCGGAATATACCGGCAACGGCGCGTTCTTCTTCAAAGAGGAGAACGATCCGGCGTGGAAAAACGCGCAGCAGGGATATGAAAAAGTTAAAAAGCTGGATGCGGAAAAGAATAAGCTCGTCTGGCTTACCCCGGCTCCGGCCAACAACACCTGGACTATCGCCGTCCGTCAGGATCTGGCGGAGAAAAACCACCTCGCCTCATTAAGCGACCTTGCCGGCTATCTGAAAAAGGGCGGTGACTTTAAGCTGGCCGCCTCGGCGGAATTTATTGAACGGCCGGACGCGCTGCCGGCGTTTGAAAAAGCCTACGACTTCACGCTCAAGCAAAATCAGCTGCTGTCGCTGGCGGGCGGCGATACGGCGGTCACCATCAAAGCGGCGGCGCAGCAAACCTCCGGCGTGAATGCGGCGATGGCCTACGGTACCGATGGCCCGGTCGCCGCGCTGGGTCTGCAAACCCTGAGCGACCCGAAGGGCGTGCAGCCGATTTATGCGCCCACGCCGGTCGTACGTGAAGCGGTGTTAAAAGCGTATCCGCAGATAGCCGACTGGCTACAGCCGGTCTTCGCCAGCCTGGATGAAAAAACGCTGCAAAAGCTGAACGCCAGTATTGCGGTTGAGGGCCTGGATGCGAAGAAAGTCGCCGCCGACTATCTGCAACAGAAAGGGCTGCTGAAGTAGGGCGCGCGTGACCACTCGTTGCTGTAACCGGGTTGCGCTGCTGCTGGCATTCCTCCTGCTGCTGGCGATGGCGCTGCCGTTTATCAACTATGCGCCTAACCGGCTGTTATCCGGCGAGGGGCGCTGGCTATGGCAGGTCTGGCCGTGGCTGGCGGGCGTACAGGGGGCGGCAGGGCTGCTGATAGCGCTGCTGAGCTGGCGTCCCGGGCGTCTCCCGCTGCTGGTTATCTTCCTGCTGGCGGATCTGCTGCTGCCTTTATTGCTATGGGGAGCCGGCAGTGCGGCGGTACAGCTGGCTCAGAGCGGTTCTCCGCTGGCCCGCACCTCGCCGGGAAGCGGCCTGTGGCTGGCGCTGGCCCTGTGCCTGCTTATCGCCAGCGATGCCGTTCGTCGCCTGACGACCCGAGCCCTGTGGCGCTGGCTGCTGAACGCGCAGGTCTGGCTGCTGCTCGCGCTGCTGCTGGGACTCGGCGCGCTCGATGGCCTCTCTTTGCTGAAAGAGTATTTCAATCGCCGCGAGGTGTTTGACGATGCGCTGTCCCAGCATGTGACGCTGCTGTTGGGGACCCTGCTGCCGGGGCTGCTGATTGGCTTGCCTGTTGGCGTCTGGCTCTGGCGCTACCCCCGCTGGCAATCGCCGGTTTTTGCCGTTCTCAACGTGATTCAGACCGTTCCCTCCGTCGCGCTTTTTGGCCTGCTTATCGCGCCGCTGGCCGGGCTGGCGCGCCAGTTTCCGTCGCTGGCGCAGCTCGGCGTTTCCGGCACCGGCATCACGCCGGCGCTGATTGCGCTGGTGCTGTATGCGCTATTGCCGCTGGTGCGCGGGGTGACGATCGGCCTTCAGCAGGTGCCGCGCGAAGCGCTGGAGAGCGCGACGGCGATGGGGATGAGCGGCGGGCAGCGCTTTCGTCAGGTACAGCTACCGCTGGCGTTGCCGGTGTTGTTGCGCAGCCTGCGGGTGGTCAGCGTACAAACCGTGGGTATGGCGGTGGTGGCGGCCCTGATTGGCGCGGGCGGCTTCGGCGCGCTGGTTTTCCAGGGGCTGCTCAGCAGCGCGCTGGACCTGGTGCTGCTGGGGGTTATCCCGACCATCGCGCTGGCGGTGGTGGTGGATGCGTTATTCGCGCTGTGGGGCGCATTACTGAAAGGAGAGGCCCGTGATTGAGTTCGACGGCGTCAATAAAGCCTTTGCCGGAGAGCCTGCGGTGAAAAACCTCAATCTGCATCTGCGCGAGGGGGCATTTTCGGTGCTGATTGGCACCTCCGGCTCGGGGAAGTCGACCACGCTGAAGATGATTAATCGCCTGGTGGAGCACGACAGCGGGACGATCCGTTTCGCCGGGCAGGATATTCGCCAGCAGCCGGTGCTCGAACTGCGCCGCAGAATGGGCTACGCCATCCAGTCCATCGGCCTGTTCCCCCACTGGACGGTGGCGCAGAACATTGCCACCGTCCCGCAGCTGCAAAAGTGGTCGCGGCAGAAGACCCAGGCGCGGGTCGATGAGCTGATGGCCTTGCTGGGGCTGGAGCCGGGCCTGCGCGAACGCTACCCGCATCAGCTTTCCGGCGGCCAGCAGCAGCGCGTCGGCGTGGCGCGCGCGCTGGCCGCCAACCCGGAAGTGCTGCTGATGGATGAACCCTTCGGCGCGCTCGATCCGGTGACGCGCGAAGCCTTGCAGCAGGAGATGATCCGCATTCATCGTCTGCTGGGACGCACGATTGTGCTGGTGACTCACGATATCGATGAGGCGCTGCGGCTGGCGGACCATCTGGTGTTGATGGACGGCGGCGAAGTGGTACAGCAGGGCGAGCCGCTGCAGATGCTGCTGGAGCCAAAAAATGCGTTTGTGGAGACGTTCTTTGGCCGTAGCGAACTGGGCGTGCGCCTGCTGTCGCTACGCGGCGTGAGTGATTATCTGCGCCGCGATGAGCGCCTGGCGGGGGACGCGTTGAACGTGACGATGACCCTGCGCGAGGCGCTGTCGCAGTTCGTTGCTCATCGCCGCGAGGTGCTGCCGGTGGTCGATGAGCAGGGAGAGGCCTGCGGGACGCTGCATTTTGCCGACCTGCTGCGCGAGGAGGCCCGGCGTGAAGGTGCTGCGTGATCCGCTGCTGTGGCTCAGCGCCATGTTTATCGCGCTGCTGCTGGCATTGCCCTACAGCGCGCCGCTGTTCAGCGCGCTGTTTCCCGAACTGCCGCGTCCGGTTTATCAACAGGAGAGTTTTGTTTCTCTTACCCTGGCGCACTTTTGGCTGGTGGCGCTCTCCAGCCTCGCGGCTACGGTGGTGGGCGTCGTCGCCGGGATTGCGGTCACCCGTCCGGCGGGGCATGAGTTTCGCCCGCTGGTGGAGACGATTGCCGCAATGGGGCAGACGTTTCCGCCGGTCGCGGTGCTGGCGATTGCGGTTCCGGTGCTGGGGTTTGGCTGGCAGCCCGCGCTTATTGCGCTGGTGCTGTACGGCATCTTACCGGTTTTACAGGGCACGCTGGCCGGGATTGGGGCGGTACCGTCCGGTGTTTTAGCTATCGCTCAGGGAATGGGGATGACCGGCTGGCAGAGGCTGATAAAAGTTGAGCTGCCGCTGGCGGCGCCGGTGATGCTGGCCGGGATTCGTACCTCGACCATCGTCAATATCGGTACGGCGACCATTGCTTCAACCGTCGGCGCGAATACGCTCGGCACGCCGATTGTTATCGGCCTCAGCGGATTTAATACCGCTTATGTGATTCAGGGGGCGCTGCTGGTGGCGCTGGCGGCGATTATCGTCGACCGGGGGTTTGAACGGCTGAACCGGCGAATCAGCCGACACCACCGCGAACAATAAATGAATAACCGGCCAGCATCACGCCGCCGATGCCGCTGATGGCCATAAATAAGAACAGGGTAATCACCGCAATTTTCGCTGGCTTCATAATAGGCTCCTGATGTTAACGCAGGGATTATACGGTGAAGCGCAGGTGTTAATAAAACATTAATTGCTTTTTAGCTACGACAACCCCCCCGGTTTGCGCTGCGCTTAGCCGGGCTACGGTTCATCACCGTCTGCGGGCCGGTAGCCCGGGTAAGGCGTTTACGCCGCAACCCGGGGAATATGCCGCGACGTAGCATTGCTGCTGCTTCTACCCGGCTTGCGCTGCGCTTAGCCGGGCTACGGTTCATCAACGTCTGCGGGCCGGTAGCCCGGGTAAGGCGTTTACGCCGCAACCCGGGGAATGTGCCGCGACGTAGCATTGCTGCTGCTTCTACCCGGCTTGCGCTGCGCTTAGCCGGGCTTCGGTTCATCACCGTCTGCGGGCCGGTAGCCCGGGTAAGGCGTTTACGCCGCAACCCGGGGAATATGCCGTGACGTAGCATTGCTGCGGCTTCTACCCGGCCACAGATTGCCGGTAACCCGTAGCCCGGACAGGCGCGTCAGGCGCCGCCTCCGGGAGACGTGGCGGTGGCGTGATTCAGCCAGATAATCTGCCCCTGCTGCTCCCAGAGGCGCATTTGATTGACCTGGGTGCTACAGGGCGCTTCTCCACACCAGACCATCAGCGTACTCTCCGGGAAAAGCTCCGGTCGGAGCTGGTTCAGCGAATGGGCGAGAATGTCCACCCGCCAGCCCTGTTCGCTGGCTATCCAGCCCTCCAGCCATAGCCGAGTGATATCGTTCACATTCCAGCCGATAATCAGCGCATGGCTGCCGGGATATTTTGCCGTGGATGAAAGAGTGCGGGCGATATGATTAATCAGAATACCATCAAGGATGCCCCGCAGCGCCAGCAGCGTGGGCTGCGGGCTAAGCAGGCGCTGGCGTAAAGGATTAATCAGGTGCTTCACCAGAATTTGCGCTGACTCGCTGTGGTTGCGCTCCTTAAGCCACATACGCAGGCGATGATAGCTACCGTTTTGCAGATAACCGAGCAAAATTTCCTGCTGCTTGCGCCAGCCGTCGGCCACCTCCTGCTCATTATCCATCAGCAGCGTTTTCACTTTCCCCACCTGCACGCCGGAGTCAATCCAGCGTTTAATTTCGCGAATCCGGTCTATCTCATATTCGTTGAACAGGCGGTGGCCGCCGTCGGTACGCTGGGGTTTCAGTAATCCGTAGCGCCGCTGCCAGGCGCGTAACGTCACGGGATTGATATCGCAAAGCTGGGCCACTTCGCCGATTGTATAAAGCGCCATTTTCTCCTCCCGCTGTGTTCTCCTCCATTAACTGTAGAAGCTGTTTGCCGAAGCGGGAATTTTTGTCTGTTTTTTGTACAAATCTGGGCCGGCGAGACGCGAAGAAATGTGATCCTGAACATGAATTATCATTTTCATGTATTGCTTCAAAGAAAGTTATAAGCAAGCAGTGTATGTTACGCGCTTTCAAATGAAGTGTGGTCTGCGGGTATGTACGAGTTTGATCTGGTGTTGCTGCTGCTTCAGCAGATGTGCGTGTTTTTGGTCATTGCGTGGCTGATGAGCAAAACGCGGCTGTTCATCCCGTTAATGCAGGTCACCGTCCGGCTGCCGCATAAGCTCCTGTGCTACGTAACCTTCTCCATTTTCTGCATCCTCGGTACCTACTTCGGGCTGCATATCGAAGACTCGATCGCCAATACGCGCGCCATCGGCGCGGTGATGGGGGGGCTGCTGGGCGGGCCGGTGGTTGGCGGCCTGGTGGGGCTGACCGGCGGGCTTCACCGCTACTCGCTGGGCGGCATGACCGCGCTGAGCTGTATGGTATCCACCATCGTAGAAGGGCTACTCGGCGGGCTGGTACACAGTATTCTGGTCAAACGCGGGCGGCCGGACAAAGTCTTCAGCCCGCTCACCGCCGGCGCGATCACCTTTTTCGCCGAGATGGTGCAGATGCTGATTATTCTGCTTATCGCTCGCCCGTTCGAAGATGCCCTGCATCTGGTACAAAGCATCGCCGCGCCCATGATGGTCACCAACACCGTCGGGGCGGCGCTATTTATGCGCATCCTGCTGGATAAGCGAGCAATGTTTGAAAAATACACCTCGGCCTTTTCGGCTACGGCGCTGAAGGTCGCCGCTTCGACGGAGGGGATCCTGCGCCAGGGGTTCAACGAAGAGAACAGCATGAAGGTCGCGCAGGTGCTGATCCAGGAGCTGGATATCGGCGCGGTGGCGATAACCGATCGCGACAAGCTGCTGGCGTTTACCGGGATCGGCGACGATCACCACCTCCCGGGCAAACCCATCTCTTCGCTCTATACCCAAAAGGCGATCGATACCGGCGAAGTCGTTTACGCCGACGGCAACGAGGTGCCTTACCGCTGCTCGATTCATCCGAACTGCAAGCTGGGCTCGACGCTGGTTATCCCGCTGCGCGGCGAAAATCAGCGGGTCATCGGTACCATTAAACTCTATGAAGCGAAAAACCGCCTGTTTAGCTCCATCAACCGCACGCTGGGGGAGGGGATTGCGCAGCTGCTGTCGGCGCAGATCCTGGCCGGACAGTATGAGCGGCAAAAGGCGCTGCTGACGCAGTCGGAAATCAAGCTGCTGCACGCCCAGGTGAATCCGCACTTCCTGTTCAACGCGCTGAATACCCTGAAAGCGGTGATTCGCCGCGATAGCGACCAGGCCGGGCAGCTGGTGCAGTATCTGTCGACCTTTTTCCGCAAAAATCTGAAGCGGCCAGCGGAGATCGTGACCCTGGCGGATGAGATCGAACATGTGAACGCCTATTTGCAGATTGAGAAAGCGCGTTTTCAGACCAATTTGCAGATTCATATGCTGGTGCCCGAGGCGCTGGGGCAGCATCAGCTACCGGCGTTTACCCTGCAGCCAATCGTCGAAAACGCGATTAAACACGGGACTTCGCAGCACCTTGGGGTGGGCGAAATCACTATCCGCGCCAGTCAGCAAGAGCGCTGGCTGCAGCTGGATATTGAAGATAATGCCGGGCTGTATCAGGACAAACCCAGCGCCAGCGGGCTGGGCATGAACCTGGTCGACCGCAGACTGCGGGCGCGCTTTGGCACCGACTGCGGGATCACCGTAACCTGCGAGCCGGAATGTTTTACCCGCGTCACGCTGAGACTGCCTCTGGAGGAAAGCGCATGTTAAAAGTATTAATTGTCGACGACGAGCCGCTGGCGCGTGAAAACCTGCGTATTTTGCTGGAGACCCAGCCTGATATTGAGATCGTTGGCGAATGCGGGAATGCCGTCGAGGCGATTGGCGCGGTGCATAAGCTGCGCCCGGACGTGCTGTTTCTGGATATCCAGATGCCGCGCATCAGCGGTCTGGAGATGGTCGGCATGCTCGATCCGCAGCATCGGCCCTATATCGTCTTCCTTACCGCGTTTGACGAGTACGCGGTGAAGGCCTTTGAAGAGCACGCGTTTGATTATTTACTGAAGCCGATTGAGTCCGCCCGGCTGGAAAAAACGCTGTTTCGCCTGCGCCAGGAGCGCAGCCTGCAGGATATCACCGTGCTCGACGATACCCAGCAGGCGCTAAAGTATATTCCCTGCACCGGACACAGCCGGATCTGGCTGCTGCAGATGGAAGACGTGGCCTTCGTCAGCAGCCGGATGAGCGGGATTTACGTGACCGACCGCGAAGGGAAGGAGGGCTTTACCGAGCTCACCCTGCGCACGCTCGAGAGCCGAACGCCGCTGCTGCGCTGCCATCGTCAGTACCTGGTCAACATGTCCCATCTCAAGGAGATCCGCTTTGAGGAGAACGGCCAGGCGGAGCTGCTGATGCGCGCCGGGCAAACGGTGCCGGTCAGCCGCCGCTACCTGAAGAGCCTGAAAGAGGCGATTGGGCTGTAAAACGGCGGAATCGTGATAGACTTAGCGGCAGATTTTTTCATCATGAAGGCAATATGATCAGTAACGATATTCTCCGTAGCCTGCGCTACACCCTGAAAACCAATAACAGCGGCCTGGTTCGTATTTTTGCCCTGGCGGATGCGCCGGTCAGCGCGGAACAGCTGGTTCCCTGGCTGAAAAAAGAAGACGAAGAGGGGTTTGTGCGCTGCCCGGATATCGTGCTGTCGAATTTCCTCAACGGCCTGATTTACGACAAACGCGGTAAAGATGCGTCGGCGCCGCCGCTGGCGGTCGAACGCCGGGTGAATAATAACATCGTGCTGAAAAAGCTGCGTATTGCCTTCTCCCTGAAGACGGATGATATTCTCGCTATCCTCACCCAGCAGAAATTCCGCGTCTCCATGCCGGAAATCACCGCCATGATGCGCGCCCCGGATCATAAAAACTTCCGCGAATGCGGCGACCAGTTCCTGCGCTACCTTCTGCGCGGACTGACCGAGCGCGAACACGCGAAATCCTGATATGCCTCCCCGGCTTGCGGCGTAAACGCCTGAGCCGGGCTACTGAACGCACGGCTCCGTAGCCCGGCTCAGCGCAGCGCAAGCCGGGAGTAGTCCGCACCAGTCAGGGCTGTTTCACTTCTTTAAAACCCTGCGATTTCAGCAATTTCTCCGACTCGCTCAGCGAAATGAACTTTTGTGAACAGTCGGAAAAACTGGCCCCCGGCAAGTGACACAGCTCGCTGATTTTAGCCTGATTGAAGTCGATGGAGAGGTGTTCCTGCGCGACGTTCTCTTTATAGTCGACGCTGTGGGTAACGCCTTTGATTTTGCTGTAGGCCGCGCCGATAGGGTCGATGACCTTGCGCGCCTGCTCTTCGTTACTTACCCCGAGTGATTGATAGGGGATCGTATTCTCCGCGTCCTGGCGGGTGACGACATCGCCTTTATAGTGATAGATGTAGGTCAGATCAACGCCGTTGATCGTATTGTTAAACGTTTTGACCTCATCTTTGTTGTTATCGCAGCCAACAAGCGCGGCCATCAATAGCGTGGCGCCCAGAGCGGCGGTCATCCTGCGGTTAAATTTCATTATCATTCCTTGTTAATCAATCATCATCTCTAATTGTATACAGCATTGGGCGATGGTGCCGGGCGTATCCTCGGAAGTCGCCGTTTCGCGCCTATGCCAGCGTTTTCTTCTTTCTGCGCCAGCACCCGGCGGGCGATGTCGTCGACAATATCGTGGCGCTCTAAAAAAAAAGCGCTGCCGGAGCAGCGCTTTATACAGCCTTACTTGACCTGCTGGCCCGGCTGAGCGCCGCTGTCCGGGCTGAGCAGGAAGATATCTTTCCCGCCAGGACCTGCGGCCATCACCATGCCTTCAGAGATGCCGAAGCGCATTTTGCGCGGCGCCAGGTTAGCGACCATCACCGTCAGGCGGCCAATCAGCGCCTGCGGATCCGGGTAGGCGGAGCGGATGCCGGAGAAGACGTTACGCTTCTCGCCGCCGAGATCCAGCGTCAGGCGCAGCAGCTTATCGGAACCGTCGACGAACTCGGCGTTTTCAATCAGCGCGATGCGCATATCCACTTTGGCGAAATCGTCAAAGGTGATAGTTTCCTGAATCGGATCGTCCGCCAGCGGACCTGTGACCGGCGCTGACAGCGCTTTCACTTCTTCTTTCGACGCCTCGACCAGCGCCTCAACCTGCTTCATTTCGATGCGGTTATACAGCGCTTTAAAGGCGTTAACCTTGTGACCGAGCAGCGGCTGCTGGATAGCATCCCAGCTCAGTTCGCCGTTGAGGAACGCTTCGGCGCGGGCGGCCAGCTGCGGCAGAACCGGCTTCAGCCAGGTCATCAGCACGCGGAACATATTCAGGCCCATGGTGCAGATGGCCTGCAGATCGGCGTCGCGGCCTTCCTGTTTGGCGACCACCCACGGCGCCTGTTCGTCAACGTAGCGGTTTGCCACGTCGGCCAGCGCCATGATTTCGCGGATGGCTTTCCCGAACTCGCGGCTGTCCCACGCATCGCCAATGCTTGCTGCCGCATCGGTGAAGGTTTTATACAGCTGAGGATCGGCCAGCTCGGCGGACAGCATGCCGTCGAAACGCTTGTTGATGAAACCGGCGTTACGCGAGGCAAGGTTAACCACCTTGTTGACGATATCGGCGTTGACGCGCTGCACGAAGTCTTCCAGGTTCAGGTCGATATCATCGATACGCGACGAGAGCTTGGCGGTGTAGTAGTAGCGCAGGCTGTCGGCGTCAAAATGATTCAGCCAGGTGCTGGCCTTAATAAAGGTACCGCGCGACTTGGACATCTTGGCGCCGTTGACCGTCACGTAGCCGTGAACGAACAGGTTGGTCGGTTTACGGAAGCTGCTGCCTTCCAGCATCGCCGGCCAGAACAGGCTGTGGAAGTAAACGATGTCTTTGCCGATAAAGTGGTACAGCTCGGCAGTAGAGTCTTTCTTCCAGTACTCTTCGAAGCTGGTGGCGTCGCCGCGCTTGTCGCACAGGTTCTTAAAGGAGCCCATGTAACCGATCGGCGCATCCAGCCAGACGTAGAAGTATTTACCCGGCGCGTTCGGGATTTCGAAGCCGAAGTACGGGGCATCGCGGGAGATATCCCACTGCTGCAGGCCGGACTCGAACCACTCCTGCATTTTATTCGCCACCTGCTCCTGCAGCGCGCCGCTGCGGGTCCACGCCTGCAGCATTTCGCTGAACGACGGCAGGTCGAAGAAGAAGTGCTCGGACTCGCGCATCACCGGCGTCGCGCCGGATACCACCGATTTCGGCTCAATAAGCTCGGTCGGGCTGTAGGTCGCGCCGCACACTTCGCAGTTATCGCCGTACTGATCCGGTGATTTACACTTCGGACAGGTGCCTTTCACAAAGCGGTCCGGCAGGAACATGCCTTTTTCCGGATCGTAAAGCTGAGAGATGGTGCGGTTTTTGATAAAACCGTTCTCTTTCAGGCGCGTGTAGATGAGCTCCGACAGCTCGCGGTTTTCATCGCTGTGCGTGGAGTGGTAGTTGTCGTAGCTGATGTCGAAGCCAGCAAAATCGGTCTGATGCTCCTGACTCATTTCGCCAATCATCTGCTCCGGAGTAATTCCGAGCTGCTGCGCTTTCAGCATGATCGGGGTGCCGTGGGCGTCGTCGGCGCAGATGAAGTTGACTTCGTGGCCGCGCATTCGCTGGTAACGGACCCAGACATCAGCCTGGATGTGCTCCAGCATGTGGCCGAGGTGGATTGAGCCGTTTGCGTACGGCAGCGCGCACGTTACCAGAATTTTCTTCGCGACTTGAGTCATAGTGGGCATTACATCTTCTATTGTAAAAAGGGGTTTTGATGTTACCGCAAAGGCAATAATTTGGTAAGCCCAAAGCTTATGGTGGGGGAATTATTCCCTTTAAGGTAAACTTAACGCACAAGATTCAACTCACAATAACAAAGGAGTCGGGATGAGTTCGCAATCCCAGGCCAAATCCCCCGAGCGTCTGCGCGCGATGGTCGCCGGGACCCTGGCTAATTTCCAGCACCCAACCCTGAAACATAACCTCACTACGCTGAAGGCGCTGCATCACGTCGCCTGGCTGGACGAGACCGTGCACATTGAAATTCAGATGCCGTTCGTCTGGAACAGCGCGTTTGAAGCGCTGAAGGAGCAGTGCAGCGCCGAGCTGCTGCGCATTACCGGCGCCAAAGCCATTGACTGGAAGCTGACGCACAGCATCGCCACGCTTCAGCGGGTAAAAAATCAGCCGGGCATCAACGGCGTGAAAAACATTATCGCCATCAGCTCCGGCAAGGGCGGGGTGGGTAAATCGTCGACGGCGGTCAACCTCGCGCTGGCGCTGGCGGCGGAAGGGGCGAAAGTCGGCATTCTGGATGCCGATATTTACGGGCCGTCGATTCCGACCATGCTCGGCGCGGAAGATCAGCGTCCGACTTCGCCGGACGGCACCCATATGGCGCCGATTATGAAATTCGGTCTCGCTACCAACTCCATCGGTTATCTGGTGACCGACGACAACGCCATGGTGTGGCGCGGCCCGATGGCCAGCAAGGCGCTGATGCAGATGCTGCAGGAAACGCTGTGGCCGGATCTCGATTATCTGGTACTGGATATGCCGCCGGGCACCGGTGATATTCAGCTGACGCTGGCGCAAAACATTCCGGTCACCGGCGCGGTCGTCGTCACCACGCCGCAGGATATTGCCCTGATCGACGCCAAAAAAGGCATCGTGATGTTTGAAAAAGTCGAGGTACCGGTGCTGGGTATCGTGGAAAACATGAGCATGCATATCTGCAGCAACTGCGGACACCACGAGCCGATTTTCGGTACCGGCGGCGCGCAGAAGCTGGCGGAGAAATATCATACCCAGCTGCTGGGCCAGCTGCCGCTGCATATCACTCTGCGCGAAGACCTCGACAAAGGGACGCCGACGGTGGTTGCGCGTCCGGAAAGCGAGTTTACCGAGACCTACCGCCAGCTGGCCGACCGCGTCGCGGCGCAGCTGTACTGGCAGGGGGAAGTCATCCCCGGAGAGATAGCCTTCCGCGCGGTCTAATCTCCTCACCCTCCTGAGCCGCCCGGCGCTTTTCGCCGTGCGGTTTTTTAGTTTTTCCGACCCGGTTCTCTACCGAGGAGATAATCACCGCGCGAATAATATTGCTGTTAAATATTATTTATTTTTATTCACATTTAGCGATATTGAGATTAATCAATAAAACATATTGCTAACATTGTTTTCCTCTGGCGGTTGTGCGAGCTTTAATAGCAAAGAAGTACGATTTTAATTCGCCGTGATGAGGTTTAATTTTGGCTTTTTATTTGGCGAAACGTGGATGTTATCAGTAATACGTATATAAAAACGATGGAAGGAAAGTATAGCCGTACACATTTCCGGAGTGCATGATGAATAATATTGCTCTAATCGTTAAGTTACGAGAACTACTGGTTATTTTTATGCATACGCGCTCGCTGCCGGAGAAAGCAGCAGACGCGTTGCGTTATTGCCAGGAGCATCTCCCGATAGCTGAGATTCCGATTGGCGCTTATGGTGAGTACAGTGATATTTTTGAACAGATTGTTTTTTTATCGGATGACAAGAGTCGTACGGCCCCGGATGATTTACTGCGTAGCGGCGGCGATCTGATATTAAGTATTTTAATGCTCTATGAGCAGGTTGCTTCATATATTGCCGTCGAGGAATTTATGCACAAACAGAACCGCTTTAACGAATAGCGCTTTGCCACAAAAAAACGCCAGCGGCAGGGAGAGCGCGCTGGCGTTCAGCTTTTAGCGATGGTAGAAAATCTCGCCATCATAAATTTTGAGGATTTTCCCCTCGGTTTCGGTAATCAGCACGTAGCTTCCGCCCATATAGGTCCAGCGGGTCCCGGCATCCGGCGCAGGCAAATTGCGCTGCTGCCACTGCTTGATGTTGTATTCTGGCGTGAGGTAAAGCGGCGGTACGGTATCGCCGATGTGAAATTGTTTGAAGTCCGCGGTGACCCCATCCAGCTCATATTTCTGTATACCTTCGCCGGTCGCCGCCCACGCGCCGCTGGCGCAGGCCAACAGTACGCCCAGAAGCATCATTTTTGTTTTACGCATAATTTCCCCATTATTATCCTGGACACAAAATCGCAGCCTCGTATGATTCCTGATACGTCAAGGGATTGGCAAGCGTTGGTTTGGTTAAAAGTGTAAGCAAACGGTGATGCAGCGCCGTTTTTCATCGGCGCGCGCCTGTTTTGAGAATAATCCGGGTTGAGGAGTGTGTATGTTCCGGCTGGAAGATCTGGCATTGTTTGTCCGCGCTGCGGCGTTAAGCAGCTTCAG
This sequence comes from Klebsiella sp. LTGPAF-6F, assembly GCF_001753185.1. Taxonomy (NCBI): domain Bacteria; kingdom Pseudomonadati; phylum Pseudomonadota; class Gammaproteobacteria; order Enterobacterales; family Enterobacteriaceae; genus Klebsiella; species Klebsiella sp. LTGPAF-6F. The sequence continues at coordinate 4,243,579 of NZ_CP017450.1, read as the reverse complement.
CGATGCGGCGCGAGAGGCCGGGCTGCAGCCCGCGCAGGTGAGCGCGGCGATCAAGCGTCTGGAAACGACGCTGAATATCCGTCTTTTTGCCCGTTCGACGCGGAGTTTACGCCTGACGCCGGAAGGCGAAACCTGGCTGCCCTATGCCACGCAGATGCTTGATACGCTGCACGCGGGGCTGCAAAAAATCAGCACGCCGGATGACGAAGTACGCGGTACGTTACAAATTGCCGTTCCGTCCGACCTGGGGCGCAACTTGCTTCTGCGCGTGTTTCGCGCTTTTCGCCAGCGCCATCCCGCGCTGCGCCTGCGGATACTGTTTTCCGATCATCGGACCGATGTATTTAAAGATCCGGTGGACGTGGCGTTTCGCTACGGCGATAACGACGATGCCTCGTTTATTTCCCTGCCCGTCGCGCCGGAGAACCGCCGGATGCTGGTGGCCTCGCCCGGCTGGATAGCCGAACACGGCGAACCGAAGACGCTGGAAGATTTGGCCCGGCACAATGCGCTGACCTACGTGCTGCGCGGCAGGGCGTTCGATCGCTGGCCGCTGAGCCTGGACGGGAAGGTCCATTACGTGCAGGTTGCCGGCGCTATCGTGAGCGATGATGCGGAGGTGATTCGCCGCCTGGCGGTTGCCGGGGAGGGGATCGCGTTCAAATCTGAACTCGACGTCGGGGATGATATCCGTGAAGGGCGGCTCCAGGTGCTGTTGCCGAAGTATCAGGGCGACGTGGTGCCGCTGAATATGATTTGCCCGCACCGCAAGCAGCTTTCGCCTGCGGTACGGCTGCTGTATGAGGCGGTGAAAGAGGCGTGCGAAGCGGTTCATTCCCGCGCGCCCTCTGCGGGCCGCTAGCGCCGACTCGGGAATGGTGCCGGGGTGATGCATCGGCGTGGCTTGTTCCCGGCTCGCGCTGCGCTTAGCCGGGCTACGGGTTCACAGCAATCTGCGGGCCGGTAGCCCGGACAGGTGCGCCAGCGCCGCCTCCGGGAATGGTGTCGGGGTGAAGTATCAGCGTGGCTTGTTCCCGGCTCGCGCTGCGCTTAGCCGGGCTACGAGCTCACAGCAATCTGCGGGCCGGTAGCCCGGACAGGCGCGCCAGCGCCGCCTCCGGGAGAACGATCGGTGCGAAGCTTAATGCTTCACCAGCGTGGCGAAGTAGTAGACTAGCGGAATCGCAAGGATCCACAGCCCGATGGGGATTTCCCGCCATTTGCCGGCAATCGTTTTAATCACCACATAAAACAGCAGCCCGCCGGCAATCCCGGTCCCGAAGCTATTGGCAATCAGCGTAATCATCACCATCATCAGCACCGGCAGGCCGTCGGTGAAGTTTGCCAGGTCCACTTTGCGCAGGCCGCTGAACATGTTCAGGCCAATGAGGATCAGCGCAGGCGCGGTCGCCTCTTTCGGAATCATCAGCGCCACCGGGGTAAACAGCAGCATCAGGAGGAACATCACCGCCGCCGACAGCGCGGTCAGCCCGGTTTTGCCGCCGGCTTCCGCTGCCGCCGAGGATTCAATCAGCGCGGTCGCCGCCGGAATGCCCAGCCAGGGGCCAACGGCCGCGGCGATCGAGTCAACCATAAACGGGCGATTGATATGCGGCATATTGCCTTCCTCATCCAGCAGACCCGCTTCGCCGCCTACCGCCAGCGTGGTGCCCATCGTGGAAAAGAACTCTGAGGCGAAAAAGACGAACAGGAACGGCAGGAAGGCGATATTCAGCGCGCCCAGCATATCGATTTGCCCCAGCACCGGCGTCAGCGAATGCGGCATATCGATAAAGCTGCCCGGGAGTCTGGTGACGCCCATCGGAATGCCGACCAGGGTGGCAAAGAGAATCGCCCACAGAATTGAGCCGGGGATTTTTCTCGCCTGCAGGGCTATCGCCAGAAACAGCCCGCAGAGCGCCACCAGCGCCCCCGGTGAGAGAAAATCGCCGAGCATCAGGGCGTTGGTTTTGGCGTTAGCCAGCACCAGCCCGGCGTTACGGAAACCCAATACCGCGACAAACAGCCCAATGGAGGCCGTCAGGCCGAGCTTGATCGACTGCGGCACCGAACGGGTCACCACTTCACGCAGGCCGAATTTGGTTAGCAGGAAAAACAGAATCCCCGACCAGCAGGCGATCCCAAGACCAATCTGCCAGCCAATGCCTTCGCTGCCCGCCAGCGTGACGCCGACCAGCACCGAGCCGCCGATGCCCGGCCCGACGATAAACGGCAGGTTGGCATAAAACGCCATCAGCAGCGTGCCGCCGACGAACACCAGAATCGTGCCGGTGGTTGCCGCGCCTTTATCCATCCCGCCAACCGCCAGCAGGCCGGGGATAACCACCAGCAGGTAGGCGGCGGCGAGAAAGCCGGTGATGCCCGCGAGGCATTCGGTGCGCAGCGTGCTGCCGCGGGAATACAAGGCAAAACGGCGCTCCAGCCAGCTTCCTTGCGTGGATGAATGAAGGGTATTGTCGGCCATGCTCAGGCTCCCTGATGATTATTGTTGTGTTCTGTGTGTTCCGGGATTTCCCGGCAGTCTATCAGCGGCTCGACGATCTGGCGGGTGCTGCCGTCGGTCAAACCTAAGTCGGTCAAATGCGGCCCGGCGTTACAGGCAAGACAGGTGCCTTCGATAGCCTTAAATACGCGATAGGGCGGCTCCCAGTCGGCGACCTCCGCGCTCAGGTCGCGAAGCTGGCGGAACTGTCTGGCCAGCTCCGGAGCGGGCAAGTCGGAAAGCATTCCGGCAATCGGCATCGCCACGTGGGCAAGGATTTTTCCCTGCTGAGATAGCGCCATACCGCCGCCGGAGGCGATCAGGCGGTTTGCCGCCAGCGCCATCTCGTCGGCATCGCGGCCGAGCACCACCAGGTTGTGGGAATCGTGGGAGTAGCTGGTGGCGATGGCGCCGCGCAGCTCGCCCCAGCCTTCCAGCAGCGCAATTTGCGGCGTCGCCTGGTGACGACCGTGGCGGTGCTTAACCCAAATCAGGCTAAACCCGTCCGGGATTTGCACCCGGCCATCGCGGACCTGCACCTCAACCTCTCCCCACTGGGTAAAGCGCGCGCCGCGAATATGCCGCAGGCGGGCGACGCCGTGGCGAATCGCGCCGACGCGGAGGATAAAATCGTCAGGGCTGAGCGGCGGCATCTGCAGGGTATCGCGCGGCGGGGTAATACCCGCCGCCGGCGGAATCGACTCAAGCAGGGCGCCCTCGCGGGCAATCAGCTTCCCGGCGACGTACACCTCCCGCGCGTCGAGCTTTTCTAATGAATCAAAAACCACCAGATCGGCGCGGCGTCCGGCGGCAATCAGCCCCAGATCGTTACGCTGCAGGCGGATCGCTGCGTTTAAGGTGGCGAAGCGCAGGACGTCGGTGGCCGGCAGTCCGTGCTCAATCAGCAGGTTGAGCAGGGCGATAATGCCGCCTTTTTCCAGCAGCATATCCGGCGGCACATCGTCGGTGCAGACGGTGATTTGCGAGGAGAGATGCGGCAGCGTTTTCAGCGCGTTAACGATATCCGGCAGCAGGTAAGGGTGCGAGCCGCGAATTTCGATAGTCAGCCCGGCGCGCAGTTTTTCCAGCGCATCATCCGCCGAGGTGAGCTCGTGATCGGAGGTGACCCCGGCGGCAAGGTAGGCCTGCAGATCCGCGCCGCGCAAACCGCGGGCGTGGCCTTCGATCAGCTTGCCGCTGTTGAGACCGGCCTGGATAATCTCCTGCATCCGCTCGCTGCCGTGCAGCACGCCGTGCATATCCATCACTTCGGCGACGCCGCAAACTTCCGGCCAGGCCAGCATGGTTTCCATCTCCGCGCCGGCAAAATCGGCGCCGGACATCTCCAGTCCCGGCGTCGACGGCACGCTGGACGGCGCCGCGACCATCACCTGCAGCGGCAGATGGCGGCTGGCGGCGACGGCGTAGCGCACGCCTTCGACGCCCAGCACGTTGGCCAGCTCGTGCGGATCCCAGAATACCGCCGTGGTGCCCTGAGCCAGCACGATTTCGGCATAGCGTTCAGGCGGCAGGTGGGAGCTTTCAAGGTGGACGTGCGTGTCCATCAGCCCCGGCGACAGGAAATATCCCGCCAGCGAGCGGCGTTCGTGGGCATCGGAGCGGCTGCCGCGCGGGTGCACGCTGGCGATGGTTTCGCCGACGATCCCGACGTCTGCCTCGCGGATCTCTCCGGTGGCCATATCGACAATCTGCGCGTCGGTTAATAAGAGATCGAACGGGGATTCGCCGCGTGCGGCCTGCACGGCGCGGCGGCGGGTTTCAGCACTGCTGGACATAACAACTCCGGCACAAGGATAATGGGGATACTCTAGGGGCAGAGCAAACGTTTGCCCAGATGAATAAATTTATCGCCCGATAACTTCGGGTTATTCTGCATGCTCACCGTTGACGAAAACATGATGACCGAACCCTGGCAGCGGCTGCCCGCGCTCTCTCTCAAGCAGATTCAGTACTTTGTGACCCTGGCCCAGCTGCGTCACTTCACCGACACCGCTAACCGGCTGGCTATCAGCCAGCCGGCGCTAAGCAGCGCGCTGCGGCAAATCGAGACGGTGCTCGGCGGCAAGCTGGTCAACCGTACCGCCTCGGCGGTGACCTTAACCGATCTGGGGGCGGCGATTTTGCCTCACGCCCGGCGGGTGCTGAGCGTGGCGCAGCTGGCGTTTCAGGATATGCAGCAGATAGTCGAGGCCGGCGGCGACGGTACGGTGCGTATCGGGCTGGTGCCCTCGGTGAGCTCGCTGCTGTTTCCGCTGCTGCCGCAAACGCTGGCCCAGGCGTTTCCGCGCCTGAGGGTGGAGTTTCACGATCAGACCAACGACGCCCTGTTTTGCGAGCTGCAGTCGGGAAAGATAGATTTTGCCGTTGGCGCAATAGACAGTTCGTTACCGCCTGAGCTGCAGGTTTATCCTCTGCGCGACGATCCGTTTGTGGCGGTGCTGCACTGCGACGATCCGCTGGCCGGGCAGCCGCATCTGCCGTGGAAGCTGCTCGCGGGGCGCGATATCGCGGTGTTCTCAAAGGGCAATATTCAGCGTCTGGTCGGCGCGCTGGCGGAGAGCCATCGCCTCACGCTGAATACGCGTTATCAGGTTGACTATATTGAAACGCTTTACGGCCTGGTGCGTTCCCGGCTGGCGGTGGCGATTCTGCCTGAGCTTTATACTACCCACCTTCAGGATCCGGCGTTAAAGGTGGCGCAGCTTCAGCAGCCCGCGCTGACGCGAACCGTGGCGCTGATGCGCGGGCCGCAGCCTTTGCCGCCGCTGATTGAGGAATGTTTCGCATTATTGCTAAGTTCGCTGCGCTGACCGGCGCGGGGGGGAGCCCGACGAACGCAGCGCGCCGTCTGCGGGAGAGGCTGTCAGGGAAGATGCTTAATCAGCACGTCGACGGTGAGATGATTAATGTACTCCAGGGAGTGTGAAGCGAGAACGCCCAGCAGCCGGTTGTGGTGACCGGCAATGATCAAATCAATATTCCGCTGCCGCACGCACGCTTCGACATCGGCAAAACGACGCGTGGTCACCAGCGATAGCGTTTGCACCGGTAGGGCGACCGTGGTGGCCAGTTCATTGAGCAGCGCTTTGGCCTGAATCACCTCCCGGGAAACGTCATCATCCAGCAGGCTGTCGGAGACATAATTAAGCGACCGGTAGTCGGTGCTGATATGGGCGATGGTAATACGCATAGCGTTTTCTTCCGCCATTTTCGCGGCGTGCGCCAGCAGCGGAACGCCGTCAAGGCTGCTGTTGATCAGCACCAGAGCATGGTGATAAACGGACATAACGATACCTCGACGCAGGGTGATACCTGCTGATAATTTTGTGCCTGCGGCGAGGGGAAAGCAAATGAAACTCCGGACGGATTAAGTCCCGCAGCTGGCCGCCGCGGGAGCTTATTTACGGCGTCACGATATTGAACCAGAACTCAAATTTATCCATATAGCCCAGCATCTCGTCCAGCTTCGCGCCGTCGCCGGTCACTTTGACTTCACCCTTATCCTCCGCCTGTTTTAGCGTTTCCTCTTTCAGGATGATTTTGTTCAGCGTGGCGCGATCCAGCGCGATGGTAGCGTCGGCGTCTTTGGCTTCGGCATCGGCGGTGTGGTTGAGCACGCCGTTTTCCAGCTCTAGCTTATATTTACCGCCATCGTTACCAAGGTCGATATTGAATACCGCTTTGGCGGTTCCGGCTTTTTCGCCGTTGATATGGACCGCAAGATAGTCGAAAAACATTTCCGGGGTCATGGCCCGCACGGTATCCGGGCTGGCGGTATTCGGCGTCGGCCCTTTCACGACGCCGTTGCGTAGCTCCTGCGCGCCGGTCAGGTAGAAATTACGCCACGGTCCTGATTCCGCCTGATAGCCCAGCTGCTCCAGGGCATCGGCTTCCAGATTGCGCGCCTCCAGATTGCCGGGATCGGCGAAGACAATTTTGCTGACTACCTGAGCTACCCAGCGATAGTTGCCCTGGTTGTAATCTTCTTTGGCTTTCTTGAGGATAGCGTCGGCGCCGCCCATATAATCAACGAACTTCTTCGCCGCTTCTTCCGGCGGCAGCTCGTCCAGCGTAGCCGGGTTGCCGTCGAACCAGCCGAGATAGAGGACGTAGGTAGCCTTCACGTCATGGCTGACGGAGCCGTAGTAGCCGCGGTTGGCCCAGGTATTGGCCAGGCTGTCCGGCAGCTTGAATTTGGCGGCGATCTCATCGCGGGTCAGGCCCTCGTTGGCCATGCGCAGAGTCTGGTCATTAATGTACCGATACAGGTCGCGCTGGCTCTTCAGCAGGTTAACCACGTTCTCATTACCCCAGGTCGGCCAGTGGTGCTGGGCCATGATGATTTCAGCCTTGTCGCCCCAGCGCACAATGGCGGCGTTGATATATTTCGACCACGGTAGCGGTTCACGAATTTTCGCCCCGCGCAGCGAGTAGGTGTTATGCAGGGTATGGGTGACATCTTCGGCGGATTCAATGAGCTTCTTCTCTTCGATATACCACAGCATTTCCGACGGTGCTTCCGAGCCCGGCGCCAGCATAAAATCGTAGGTCAGGCCGTCGATGGTCTCTTTCTGGCCATCTTTCTCGATGATATTGGTGGGAGCGATCAGCGTGACGGTGCCGGCAGAGGTTGTGGTGCCGAGACCTGCACCAACCTGGCCGGTGGCATCCGGTTTGAGCAGGTTGCCGTACATATAGCTGGCGCGACGGCTCATCACGTTACCGGCCATAATATTTTCAGCAACGGCGGCCTCCATAAAACCGGAAGGCGCGTAGATTTTGACTTTGCCGGATTTGACATCGGCTTCATCGACCACGCCGCGCACGCCGCCGTAATGGTCAACGTGGCTGTGGGTGTAGATCACCGCAACGACCGGCTTATTGCCGCGATTTTTGTAATACAGATCCATTCCGACCTTTGCGGTCTCCGCTGATACCAGCGGATCCACAACCGTGATGCCCTCTTTACCTTCAATGATGGTCATATTGGAGAGATCGAGGTTGCGGATCTGGTACACGCCTTCGGTCACTTCAAACAGGCCGCTGATATTGATGAGCTGGGATTGACGCCAGAGGCTGGGGTTGACCGTATCCGGCGCCTTTTCCCCCTCTTTGATAAAGGCGTACTGCTGCGGGTTCCAGATAACGTTGCCCTGTTCACCTTTAATCACTTCCGTAGGAAGCGCGGCAATAAAACCTTTATGCGCGTTGGTAAAGTCGGTGTTGTCGGAGAAGGGGAGCTGTTTATACAGCGCGTCGTTTGCCTGTTTGGTCGCCGCAGCGGCTTCTTTCGGCGACGTTTCGGCCCAGCTGGTCACAGGGAGAGTCGAGATAATTCCTGCCAGAGCCAGACCTTTCATAATCGGTGTTAATTTCATCGGAATCCTCATGGGTTTACGCTGATTCACTCGTTAATTTCGATATGACGTCGGGTTACATCCTGTAACGCCTCCTAAACTATAAACACGTATCTGCAAAAGTGTTTATTTTGTTAATTATTTGATTGCTTATTGTTAATTTTGAATTGCCGCGCGCTTGTATACCTACGCCGGGCCGGCTTGCGTTGTCCCGCGACTTACCGTAACCTGCCCGCTGAGAACGTTTTTATCTCTCAATGACTCGGGGTGCCCCATCACTGATGGGCTGAGAAAAACCCGTACCACCTGATCTGGATAATGCCAGCGTAGGGAAGTCAGAGACCGCAGGGTCGTCGCTTCTTCATCGCCTGGCGGGAGCAAACGATGTCTGACCTGCTGAACCCCGCGCATATTGCCCATCTGCGGCACCTTTTTCACCGCCATTCTCCTCTTGTTCACTGCATGACCAACGACGTGGTGCAGACCTTTACCGCCAACGTCCTGTTAGCGATTGGCGCATCCCCGGCGATGGTTATCGACCCGGACGAAGCCAGCCAGTTTGCCGCCATTGCCGATGCGCTGCTGATTAATGTCGGTACGCTGACCGTCGAACGCGCGGCGGCGATGCGTGCGGCGGCGCGCAGCGCGCAGCAGGCGGGTAAACCATGGGCGCTGGACCCGGTGGCGGTCGGCGCGCTGACCTTACGGACAGAATTTTGCCGGGAGCTGCTGGCGCTGCAGCCTGCCGCCGTTCGCGGTAATGCGTCGGAAATTATGGCCCTGGCCGGAATGAGCGGCGGCGGGCGCGGCGTCGATACGACCGATACCGCCGCCGCAGCGCTGCCCGCGGCCCAGGCGCTGGCCCGCCAGCTGAATACCGTTGTCGCGGTAACCGGCGAGGTCGATTACGTGACCGATGGTCAGCGCACGCGCGCGGTCACCGGCGGCGATCCGCTGATGACCCGGGTAGTCGGCACCGGCTGCGCGCTATCGGCGGTGGTTGCCGCCGCTGCGGCGATGCCCGGCGATCGGCTGGAGAACGTGGCCGCGGCCTGCGGTCTGATGAAGCTTGCGGGGGGAAAAGCGGCGCTGCAGGGCGGCCCCGGCAGCTTTACTCCTGCCTTCCTCGATGCGCTCTATGCGGGAGGCGATCTGTGAAACGAATTAATGCGCTAACCATCGCCGGCACCGACCCGAGCGGCGGCGCGGGGATCCAGGCGGATCTCAAAACCTTCTCGGCGCTGGGCGCTTACGGCTGCTCGGTCATCACCGCGCTGGTGGCGCAAAACACCCGCGGCGTCCAGTCGGTGTACCGGATAGAGCCTGATTTTGTCGCCGCACAGCTCGATTCCGTTTTCAGCGATGTGCGTATCGATACCACCAAAATAGGGATGCTGGCGGAAACCGATATCGTCGAGGCGGTGGCGGAACGGCTGGCGCGTTATCAGATTAAAAATGTGGTGCTCGATACCGTCATGCTGGCGAAAAGCGGCGATCCGCTGCTCTCCGCCTCGGCGGTGGAGACGCTGCGCCAGCGCCTGCTGCCGCAGGTCTCGCTGATCACCCCGAACCTGCCGGAAGCGGCGGCGCTGCTGGATGCGCCGCATGCCAGAACGGAACAGGAGATGCTGGAGCAGGGCAGAGCGCTGCTGGGCATGGGCTGCGGAGCGGTATTAATGAAAGGCGGCCATCTCGATGATGCGGAAAGCCCGGACTGGCTCTTTACCCGCGACGGGGAGCAGCGCTTTACCGCGCCGAGAGTCCAGACCAAAAATACTCACGGTACGGGTTGTACGCTGTCGGCGGCGCTGGCGGCCCTGCGTCCGCGTTACGAGGATTGGGGGCGAACCGTGGCGGAAGCCAAAGGCTGGCTTTCGGCGGCGCTGGCGCAGGCGGATTCGCTGGAAGTGGGGCACGGCATCGGTCCGGTACACCATTTCCACGCCTGGTGGTAAACGGCAAGACAACGTGTCAGCAGACTATGCTGAAAAAATAGGCTCCCGGCTGGAAAATCTGCTGAGTCGGTACCAGGCTTAACCTGCCCAAAATAATTGGGTTGGGAAAACGCATGCCGGTTTCGACCGGCACTTACGGGAGATCGCTATGACTGATATTACGCAGTTGCTTGGCAAAGATGCCGACACGCTTTTACAGCACCGCTGTATGACGATTCCAGCCGACCAGCTCTATTTGCCGGGGGCGGATTACGTCGATCGGGTGATGGTTGATAACAACCGTCCGCCGGCGGTGCTGCGTAATATGCAAACCCTGTATAACACCGGCCGCCTGGCGGGAACCGGCTATCTGTCGATCCTGCCGGTCGACCAGGGCGTAGAGCATTCTGCTGGCGCCTCTTTTGCCGCCAACCCGCTGTACTTTGATCCGAAAAATATCGTCGAACTGGCCATTGAGGCCGGTTGTAACTGCGTGGCCTCCACCTATGGCGTGCTGGCCTCGGTGTCGCGCCGCTATGCGCACCGCATCCCCTTCCTGGTCAAGCTGAACCATAACGAAACGCTGAGCTACCCGACCGAATACGATCAGACGCTGTACGCCAGCGTTGAGCAGGCGTTCAATATGGGGGCCGTGGCGGTCGGGGCGACGATCTATTTCGGTTCCGAACAGTCCCGTCGGCAAATCGAAGAAATCTCCGCTGCGTTTGAGCGCGCGCACGAACTGGGCCTGGTGACCGTGCTGTGGGCCTATCTGCGTAATTCGGCGTTTAAGAAAGATGGCGTCGACTACCACGTTTCCGCTGACTTAACCGGCCAGGCTAACCATCTGGCGGCGACCATCGGCGCGGATATCGTGAAGCAGAAAATGGCGGAAAATAACGGCGGCTATAAAGCGGTGAACTTCGGCTATACCGATGACCGGGTTTACAGCAAGCTCACCAGCGATAATCCGATCGATCTGGTGCGTTACCAGCTGGCGAACTGCTATATGGGCCGCGCCGGGCTGATTAACTCCGGCGGCGCCGCGGGCGGGGAAACCGATCTCTCCGATGCCGTGCGCACCGCGGTTATCAATAAGCGCGCGGGCGGCATGGGGCTGATTCTGGGCCGTAAGGCGTTTAAAAAATCGATGGCCGACGGCGTGAAGCTGATCAATGCCGTGCAGGATGTCTATCTGGACGGCAAAGTCACCATCGCTTAAGCATTCGTGTGGCGGCGCTACGCCTGGCCGGGCTACGGTTTCGTGCGGTCTGGTAGCCCGGGTAGGGCGTTTACGCCGCAGCCCGGGATCTTGCTTACTCGCGAATCAGCCGCGCCGTGTGCTGTAGCGTTTTATACGCTTCATAGCGCCGCTGATGATCGGCGCTATACTGGGCAACGCAGCGGTAGGTTTTATCCACCCGGGTAAACTGCTTCATCGCTTCCGGCAGGGACGGGGCGATCTGGCCGGCCACCGCGCCGAGAATCGCCGAACCTAACAGCACCGGTTCGCTGGATTCGGTACTCACCACGCTCACTCCGCAGGCGTCCGCCAGCAGCTGGCGCACCAGCGGATGCTGCCCGGCTCCGCCGCTGATGACGATATGCTCGCTGTGGATGCCGCACGCCTTCTGGGCGTCAATAATCTGCCGCAGGCCGTAGCCGATGCCGCACAATCCGGCGACGTAGAGCGCCATCAGGTTGTCCAGATCCCGCTCCATCCCCAGCCCGGCGATAATCGCTTTCGCGTGCGGGTCGGCCAGCGGTGCCCGATTACCTAAAAATTCAGGCACCACGTGCAGCCCGGCGGCGAGTTTGACCGCGGCAGAAGGACGCTCCACTTTCGCCAGCACGCTATCGGCAAGATAAACCGGCAGCGGGACGCCGCGCGCCCTGGCCAGCGCCTTAGCCTCGGCGGCGGCGGGATGGAAGCTCAGCAGCTGGTCGATGGCCGCTCCGGCCGCGCTCTGCCCGCCTTCGCTCAGCCAGAACCCCGGCACCATCGCCGAGTAATATGGCCCCCAGACGCCGGGCACGAACACCGCTTCCTGCGTGGTGGTCATGGTGCAGGAGGAGGTGCCGAAGACGTAGGCCATATTGTTGACCGCGCCGTTAAGCACGCCGACGGTGCCGATGCCGCCCGCGTGGGCATCGATCATCCCGACCGCCACCGGAGTACCGACCGGCAGGCCCATCTCCTCTGCCGCCGTGGCGCAAAGGCCGTCGCCGCAGGGGGTTCCCGGATCGACAATCCGCTGGCCGATGCGGACAAAATCTTCATCCGCCAGCTCTTCGAGGCCAATCTGGCGGAAGTAGCTGGTATCCCAGCGTTGTTCATGCGCCAGGTAGGTCCATTTACAGGTCACGGTACAGACCGAGCGGGCTAAATCGCCGGTCGAGCGCCAGGTGAGATAATCGGCGAGGTCGAAGAAGTGGCGCGCCTGCTGATAAATGTGCGGGCGGTTCTCCTTCAGCCAGAGAATTTTCGGCGTTTCCATCTCCGGCGAGATTTTACCGCCGACGTACTGCAGCACCGCGTGGCCCGTGGCGTTGATCTTTTCCGCCTGCCCGGTGGCGCGGTGATCCATCCAGACGATAATGTTGCGCTCCGCATCTTCCGAAGGCCCAACCGCCAGCGGGGCGTCGTTATCGCCAATCACCACCAGCGAGCAGGTGGCATCGAAGCCGATTCCGGCAATCGATGACGGCGCGACCCCGGCGCTGGCCACCGCCGTTTTAATGCAGTAGCACACCGCCAGCCAGATCTCGCGGCTCGACTGTTCGACCACGTTTCCGGCGCTGCGGAACAGGGTAATTTCCCGGGTCGCGTGGGCGAGAAGCTCGCCCCGCAGATTAAACACCCCGGCGCGAACGCTGCCCGAACCGACATCGACGCCAATAATATGTTGCGTATCGCTTTGCATAACATCCTCTCACACAGTCTGGTTGAACGGTCAGAGATCCACGCTGTTCGGCAGGATCACAATGTCGCGCACGGTGACGTTTTTCGAGCGCGTCACCATAAACAGCACCGACTCGGCCACCTCAATCGGCTGCATCAGGCTGCCGTTGGCCAGCGCTTCGTCCATTTTGGCTTTCGGCCAGTCGTCCAGCAGGGCGGTGACCACCGGGCCCGGCAGCACGGCGCCGACGCGTACGCCGTACTGCGAAACCTGGCGGCGGGTAGTATGAACAAACGCCTGGACGGCAAATTTCGACGCGGTATAGATAGGCTCCCAGATCACCGGCACCACCCCCGCGATAGAGCTGGTGAAGATAATGTCCCCGGACTTTTGCGCGATAAGATGCGGCAGGACGCTACGCACGCAGCGGAAGGCGGCGTTGGTATTGAGGTGTAGCACGCGGTCCCAGACGTCCGGATCGCCCTCGGCCACCGGCCCGCCGATGTACGCTCCGGCGTTGGCGTGGAAAATATCGAGACGCCCGGTGAGCTGCAAAATACCCTGCAGAATATTATCGACCTGATCCGCCTGCATCAGGTCAACCTGCAGGGCGAAGGCGTTTTCGCCGAGTTCGGCGACAAGTTTGTTGAGCTTCTCGCCTTCACGGTCGATAAGCACCACTTTTGCGCCAGCGCCCAGCAGGGTCCTGGCGCATTCGAGGCCGATACCGGACGCCGCGCCGGTAATAGCGGCGACTTTACCGCTAAGGGAAGTATTCATAGAGGAGACAGAGTGGTTCATTTTATAATCCTTTACAGAGTCTGGTTGGAACTATCGAACGCGAGGGCATCGCGTTCGACGCTGGAGACGAAAACTTGTTAAGGTATTGAATATGAGCGTCATTTTTTTGATGTCCGCTGGCGTATTCACGCTGAATGCGTTAATACTTCGGGAAGTAAAATGGAAGCTCAATCGATGAAGCTCATGTTGCGCTAGCTTCATCGATTGAGCAAGTGGGGAAATTAACAGCGAAATGATTTTGTGACGCAAGTTGGGAAAATGAAGAAAATCACGATTTACGACCTGGCGGAACTGTCCGGCGTTTCGGCGAGCGCGGTGAGCGCTATCCTCAACGGCAACTGGAAAAAGCGCCGCATCAGCGCGAAGCTTGCCGAAAAGGTGACGCGGATTGCCGAGGAGCAGGGCTATGCGATTAACCGCCAGGCCAGCATGCTGCGCAGCAAAAAATCGCGCGTCATCGGTATGATTATCCCCAAATACGATAACCGCTATTTCGGTTCGGTGGCGGAGCGCTTTGAGGAGATGGCCCGCGAGCGCGGCCTGCTGCCGATTATCACCTGTACGCGCCGGAGGCCAGAGCTGGAGATCGAAGCGGTAAAAGCGATGCTCTCCTGGCAGGTTGACTGGGTGGTGGCCACCGGGGCAACCAATCCGGACAAAATTACCGCCCTGTGCCAGCAGGCAGGCGTGCCCACGGTCAATCTCGACCTGCCGGGCTCTGTCGCCCCGTCGGTGATATCGGATAACTACGGCGGCGCGAAGGCGCTGACCCACAAAATCCTCGCCAACAGCGCTCGCCGTCGGGGAGCGCTGGCGCCGCTGACCTTTATCGGCGGGCGCAGCAGCGACCATAACACCCGCGAGCGTTTACGCGGCTTCCACGATGCGCATCGGGAGCAGGGGCTGGTCGTGCCGCAGGAAAATATCCTGGCGCCCGGCTATTCAAAAGGCAAAGTTGAGGCCTGCCTGCAGGAGCGGTTTGCTACCGCGAAGACCCCATTGCCGGGGCTATTTGTCAACTCGACAATATCGCTGGAAGGGGTGGTGCGTTGGCTGTCGCAGGCGGGACTTACCGGCAGCGCCCAGCCGCCGATGGGCTGCTTTGACTGGGACCCGTTCGTCTATCTGCTGGGGCACGATATCGACATGGTGCAGCAGGACGTGCCGGCGATGCTGGAAGCGGTGTTCAAGATTATTGACGCCGGCGAGGCCGGGCAGCAGCGGATTGAAATCCCGCCGCTGTTGATGAGCAGCCGCTGATCCGGCTGCCGCCGTTAGCGCGTCAGCAGCCAGCGGGCGGTGTGCTCGTCGGTCACCAGGCCGTTGATCCAGCCGCCTTTAAGCGCCGCCAGAATCGCCGGACGTTTGTACTCGCCGCACGCCACCGCGATGCGCGGGCACTGGTTCTGGCGGATATCGTAGCTGGTGATCATTCTGTTGATTTCGCTCTCCACCACGCCGCCTTCGGCATCGATAAAGCGTCCCATGATCTCGCCGATGCCGCCGCGTGCGGTCAGCTCATCCATCTGCGCCTGATTGATAAAGCCATCTTTGAAGATGGGGCTTTGGGTACCTAATGGCCCAATGCCGACAAAAATAACGTCCGCCCGGCGGGCGACGGCGGAAACGCTGCGAAACAGCCGGCTGGTACACCACATGTCGTACTCGTCCTGGGTCTGCGCGTAGCGCGGCGCGGGCCACTGATAGTACTTGGCCTTAATTTTGCTGGTCAGCAGCAGCGGGACGTCATCGTAATAGTTACATTGGCCGTCGGCGTCCATGGCGCTGATCAGGGCGACGCAGCGGGTGTTCAGGCTGTCGAAGTCGATGCGCTGCAGCGCTTTTTTCAGGGTCAGGCCGGAACCCAGGCCGATGATTTTCTCTTTATCATCCTGCAGATAGCGGGCCATCAGCTGATAGCAGCCGAAGGAGACGCTATCCAGGGTACTTTCTTCGTTAAAGGCGGGGACGATATTGCACTCGATAAGCCGGTACTTCTCCTGCAGCAGCTGCGCATAGTCGAGGCAGTTCGCCACCGGGTGGTGCAGGCTAATCGACACAATCCCTTCTTCTTTCGCGGCGGCGATCAGCCGCTGTACCACCGGCCGCGACGTGCCAAGCTGGCTGGCGATCTCGCTCTGATTCTGCCCGGCGATGTAGTACATCCACGCGGCGCGGACCTTTTGATCCAGCCGGATATCATCTTCTTTGCTCATGCTTTCCTGCCCTAAGTGTCGGGCCGCGGCGATAATTTCGCCCGGCGAATACCCGCATTCTCGCCGTGGTCGGGAAAACTGGCAAGCTTTTGCTCTTTTCTGGTCATTTGTAATTTTATTGGGTAATTGTTCTTTTGTGATCCGTGGCTCTTATTTTGGTCAATTGATCATTTACAGTGAGGCCATCAACTCAAGGAGAGCGGAACATGAACAATCAATTCACATGGCTTCACATTGGTCTGGGTTCTTTTCATCGCGCGCATCAGGCGTGGTATCTGCATCGTCTGATCGCTTCCGGAGATAAACGCTGGCACATCGCGGCGGGGAATATCCGCAACGACGCCGAACAGGTGGTTCAGGCGCTGGCGGCGCAGGGCGGGCGCTATGTGCTGGAAACCGTCAGCCCGGAAGGGGAACGTGAATATGAAGAGATCACCTCCATTCAGAAACTGCTGCCGTGGCAGGCCGGGCTGCAGCCGCTGATTAACGAAGGGGCAAACCCGCAGACCAAAGTCATCGCCTTCACCGTGACGGAAGGTGGCTACTACCTGAATACCCGCCATAAGCTGGAAACCAGCAACCCCGATTTGCAGGCCGATCTGGCAGGGGAGTGCAAAACGATTTACGGCACTATCGCGCGGATTCTGGAAAAGCGTATGGCGGATAACGCCGGGCCGCTGACTCTGCTGAACTGCGATAACGTGCGCCATAACGGCGAACGCTTCCACGACGGTATGGTTGAGTTCCTGCAGCTAACCGGCAAGCAGGCGGTGATTGACTGGATGGCCGCCAACACCACCTGTCCGAACACCATGGTCGACCGCATCACCCCGCGCCCGGCGGCGGACCTGCCCGCGCGCATCAAAGCGCAGACCGGCATTGACGATAAAGCGCCGGTGATGGGCGAGACCTTTATCCAGTGGGTGGTGGAAAACAACTTCCGCGATGAACGCCCGAACCTGGAAGCGGTCGGGGTTGAGATGGTGGCGTCGGTGATTCCTTACGAAGAGGCGAAAATTCGCATTCTGAACTCGTCGCACAGCTGCATTGCGTGGGCGGGAACGTTAATTGGCCAGCAGTACATTCATGAAAGCACGCTAACGGATTTCATCTACGCCATTGCCGACCGCTACGTTACGGAAGATGTGATCCCATGCCTCGGCGATAATGGCATTGACCTGCCGGCCTATCGCGACGTGGTGCTCAAACGCTTTACCAACCCATATATCCAGGACACCAACCAGCGCGTCGCCGCCGATGGCTTCTCGAAAATTCCGGCGATGATCGCCCCAACCCTGCAGGAGTGCTACCAGCGCGGCGTTCGCCCGCAAGCCACCGCCATGCTGCCCGCGCTGTTCTTCGTCTTTATGGAGCAGTGGCACAAGGGCACCCTGCCGTATGAGTACCAGGACGGCATCCTCGACGCCGAGGGGGTACATCAGATGTTTGAAGCCAACGATCCGCTGGCCCTGTACGCCCGCGATAAAGCGCTGTTTGGCGAACTGGCCGAAAACGCCGATTTCCTCGCGCTGATGCGCGAAAAAGTGGCGGCCGTTTATACGCTGATTAACTAAGAGGTGGCTATGTATCTGGGTATCGATCTCGGCACATCGGAAGTCAAAGCGCTGGTCATTGATGAGAACAATGAGGTTATCGCCAGCCATAGCGCGCCGCTGAGCATTCAGCGGCGCCATCCGCACTGGTCAGAACAGTCGCCGCAGTCATGGTGGGAGGCGACGGAGTATCTGATGACCACGCTGCGGGAAAAATGCGCCCAGCACTGGCCGGCCATTAAGGCCATTGGCCTTTCCGGGCAGATGCACGGCGCGGTTCTGCTGGATGCCGACGGGGAGGCGATCCGCCCGGCAATCCTGTGGAACGACACCCGCTGCGCCGCGGAGTGCGCGGAGCTGGAGGAGAGGGCGCCGGAGCTGCATCAGGTGGCGGGAAACCTGGCGATGCCCGGCTTTACCGCGCCGAAGCTGCTGTGGGTGCGTCGCCATGAGCCGGAAAACTTTCAGCGCACCGCCACGGTGCTGCTGCCGAAGGATTATCTGCGCTACCGGATGACCGGTAAAAAAGTCTCCGATATGTCCGACGCCGCCGGGACGCTGTGGCTGGACGTGGCGAAGCGCGACTGGTCCGACGCTCTGCTGGATAAATGCGGCCTGGCGCGCAGCCAGATGCCGACCCTGGTCGAAGGCTGTGAGGTTTCCGCCACCCTTGACCCGCAGGTGGCCGAACGCTGGGGGCTGAACGCCTCGGTAGCGGTAGCCGGAGGCGGCGGCGATAACGCGGTCAGCGCCATAGGCGTCGGCGCGGTTTCGCCCGGGGATGCGTTCATTTCGCTTGGCACCTCCGGGGTGCTGTTTGTGGTGACCGACGCCTATCGTCCGGCTCCGCAGTCGGCGGTCCATGCGTTTTGTCACGTGCTGCCGAATCTGTGGCATCAGATGAGCGTGATGCTCAGCGCCGCCAGCTGTTTGCAGTGGTTCTGCCGCCTGACCGGCACTACGGAAGTGGCGCTGCTGGAGGAGATTGCCGAACTTAGCGAAGAGGAGAAGTCCCACGCGCCGTTCTTCTTACCCTATCTCTCCGGCGAACGTACGCCGCACAACGATCCTGACGCGCGCGGCATGTTCTGGGGTATGACCCACTCCAGCCTGCGCGCCCAGCTCGGCTACGCGGTGCTGGAAGGGGTGAGCTTCGGCATCAGCGACGGTCTGCAGGTACTGAAAGAGAGCGGTACGCAGATCGAACAATGTTCGCTGGTTGGCGGCGGCGCCCGTAGCCCGTTCTGGGCGCAGCTGTTGGCCGATATCCTCGATATGCCGGTGGTGACCCACAAAGGCGGTGAGACCGGCGGCGCGCTGGGCGCGGCGCGGCTGGCCTGCCTGGCGGCGGGCAAACCGATTACCGAAGTCTGTGAAAAACCGGAGATCTGGCAGACCTGGCGCGCGGACCCGGTACGCCATCAAACCCTGATGCGGCGCTATGCGCAGTTTAAGGCCCTGTATTTAAACGATCTGAACTATCGGCAGCATTAATTTTTATCACCATAACCGCTCCGGTGAACTGACCGGAGCGGCCTCCTGTACCCTAAAAACGAGGTCATTATGTCCATCAATAATAAACAGTGGCTCGGTTTACCCCTGAACCTGCTCTGGGGATACATCGCCATTGCCGTATTTATGACCGGCGACGGTTTTGAACTGGCATTCCTGTCGCACTACATCAAAGAGCTCGGGTTCTCCCCGGCGCAGGCATCGTTCGCCTTTACCCTCTACGGCCTGGCCGCCGCGCTGTCGGCGTGGATCTCCGGCGTGGTGGCGGAAATCATCACGCCGCTGAAGACCATGATGATTGGCTTCGTGCTGTGGTGCGTGTTCCACGTGCTGTTCCTCGTTTTCGGCCTCGGTCACGCGAACTATGCCCTGATCCTGGTTTTCTACGGCATCCGCGGCTTCGCGTATCCGCTGTTCCTTTACTCGTTTATCGTCGCCATTATCCACAACGTGAAAAGCGATAACGCCAGCTCGGCGATCGGCTGGTTCTGGGCGGTTTACTCGATCGGCATCGGCGTGTTCGGCAGCTATATTCCGAGCTTTACCATCCCGCATATCGGCGAGCTGGGGACATTGTGGCTGGCGCTGGCTTTCTGCGTCACCGGCGGCATCATTGCGCTGGCTTCCCTGCGCCATATTAAAACGCCGCACCATATGCAGAACCTGACTACCCGCGAGAAGTTTGCCGAACTGGGCCGCGCGGCGACGCTGCTCTATACCAACCGCAATATTCTGCTGTCGAGCATGGTGCGAATTATCAACACCCTGTCGCTGTTCGGCTTTGCGGTGATTATGCCGATGATGTTCGTCGATGAGCTGGGCTTTACTACCTCGGAATGGCTGCAGGTGTGGGCGGTCTTCTTCTTCACCACCATTTTTTCGAACGTGCTGTGGGGCATTCTGGGCGAAAAACTGGGCTGGATGAAGGTGGTGCGCTGGTTCGGCTGCATCGGCATGGCGCTCTCCAGCCTGGCGTTTTATTACATTCCGCAGCACTTCGGACATAACTTCGCGATGGCGCTGCTTCCGGCTATCGCTCTGGGGATCTTTGTCGCCGCGTTCGTACCGCTGGCGGCGGTTTTCCCGGCGCTGGAGCCGAAGCACAAAGGCGCGGCCATTTCGGTATATAACCTGTCGGCGGGGATGTCGAACTTTCTCGCGCCGGCCATTGCGGTGATTTTGCTACCGTTCTTCAGCACCATCGGGGTGGTGATCGCCTATACCGCGCTGTACGTGGCGGCTTTTTTCCTCTGTGCATTTATTCGCGTCGAGCAGCCGGGTTTTTCCCACAAGGAAGCGCCGGCCAGCGAGCAGGTGGAGTTCTCTTAAGGTGATGCGGCCGGCATGCCAGGCATGCCGGCCTTAATGAGGTGGATGATGAGTATTCAGGCAGTGATTTTTGACATGGATGGCGTAATTATTGACTCCGAAGCCCTGTGGCGGCAGGCGCAAATCGACGCCCTCGCGCAGTGGGGGGCAACGGCGAGCGTCGAGGAGTGCGAAACCCTGACCAAAGGCAAACGCCTCGACGATATTGCCCGCACCTGGTGCCGCTATTGCCAGCTTGAGCTTGCCCCGCAGCGGCTTGAGGCCGCGATATTGCAGCGTATTACCGGCCTGATCGCCGCCGAAGGCGAGCCGATGCGCGGCGTGCATGAGGCGTTACGCTATTTTCGCCATGCCGGTTATAAAATTGCCCTCGCCACCTCCTCGTCCCGGCAGGTTATCGCCGCCGTGCTGAACAAGCTCTCGCTCTGGCACTATTTTGATGTGATTTGCAGCGCGGACGATGAAGCGCAGGGCAAGCCGCATCCGGCGGTGTATCTGACGACGTTGGATAAGCTGAATCTCGACGCCAGCCGGTGCCTGGTGATCGAAGACAGCTTCAACGGCTTTAGCGCCGCCCGGGCGGCGGGGATTGCCACGATAGTGATTGCCGAAGATAGCCAGCACGCGCGTTTTCAGGGCGCCGCTGGCCGCTATCGGGCGCTGCCTGAACTGCTGGAAGCCCTCACCGCCGAGGCGGAGGCGGTCGAATAACTCACCCTTTCGTGAGCGCAGAAAATCCCGGGATGTACACGGTCGGTTACTCTCTTTTCTGCGCTCACGCCCCCCTTTTTCACCATGCCGATCCGCCTCACATTTCGCTTATCTTTTGTGAAAACAGTCACGCCTTGTTGTGCCAATGCCCAAATTTATTGCCTTGCTTAGCGGTGTTTGTCCGAGGCACTGCTGCGTAATTGTGCTTAGATTAGATATTGAAACATATTTTCAATAATGTGAAACCACTTTGCCGATTTGCTTCTATCGATCGGATTTGGCCGTGATAAGGACCGAGCATGAAAATTGAATCTGTAAATGTCACCGTTTTCCAGTATCCCACGCGTCGGGTTTCCGACAGCGCCGGGCACTCCCATCCGGGGGCTGAAAGCATGGCCAAAATGGCGATGCTGACCATCACCGCCGATGATGGCGCGCAGGGCTTTTCGTTTGCGCCTCCGGAAGTGGTGCGCCCGTTCGTGGTGAATACCTTTTTCCGCAAGGTGCTGGTGGGGCAGGACCCGTTTAACCGCGAGCGTATCTGGCAGGATCTTAACCACTGGCAGCGCGGCAGCGCTCACCAGCTGACCGAGCGCGCGCTGTCGTTTATTGAACAGGCGCTGTGGGACCTGATAGGCCGCAGCCTTAAGATGCCGGTTTACAAGCTGCTCGGCGGCTATCGCGATACCGTCCCGGCCTATGGCAGCACGATGTGCGGCGACGATCTGCCGGGCGGTCTGTCGACCCCGGAGGAGTATGCCGCCTTTGCCGAAAAGCTGGTCGCCCGCGGCTACAAGGCCATCAAGCTGCACACCTGGATGCCGCCAATCTCTTTTGCGCCCAATCCCAAAATGGACATTAAAGCCTGCGCGGCGGTGCGCGAAGCGGTGGGGCCGGATATTGACCTGATGATTGACGGCTATCACTGGTACAGCCGCGCCGAGGCGCTGTGGATCGGCAAAGAGCTGGAAAAACTCAACTTCGCCTGGTTTGAAGAGCCGATGGAGGAGGATTCGATGTCCTCCTACGCGTGGCTGGCGGAAAACCTGTCGATCCCCATCGTCGGGCCGGAGAGCTTCGGCGGCAAGCACCGCATGCGCGCCGAATGGGTGAAAGCCGGAGCCTGCGACATTCTGCGCGCCGGCGCTAACGGCGTGGGCGGTATTACCCCGACCATGAAGGTCGCGGCGCTGGCGGAATCTTTCGGCATGGATTGCGAAGTCCACGGCAACGGCGCGGCAAGCCTGGCGGTGGTCGGGGCGATCCGCAACTGCCGCTGGTACGAGCGCGGCCTGCTGCATCCGTTCCTCGACTACGATGAACCGGCGGCTTATCTCAACAGCCTTGTCGACCCCATGGATGACCAGGGCTTTGTGCATCTGTCACAACGTCCGGGCCTCGGCGAAGACATTAATTTTGCGTATATCGAAGCCAATACCGTTAGCCACGACTGATTCAAAAAAATAAATGCCCGATGGCGCTGCGCTTATCGGGTCTGCGGCCCGGTAGACCGGATAAGGCGAAAATGCCGTCATCCGGCAACATGTACCCTACAGTACAGGCAAACAGAGATATGAAAAAAACCTCCCGACTGGCAGCGTGCTTGCTCGCGCTCGCCGTGTCGATGGGGAGCGGGGCGGCGATGGCGAAAACGCCGCCCGACCAGCTCATCATCGGTATGAATATGAATAACCTGCTCACCCTGGACCCGGCGGCGATGACCGGTAATGAAGTGGTGGGGATCGTGGTCAACCTCTACGACTCGCTGGTGGAGCTTGACCCTGAGCAGCTCACCAACGTTAAGCCCGCGCTGGCGAAATCCTGGGATATCAGCCCCGACGGCAAAACCCTGACCTTTCATCTGCGCGACGACGTGAAATTTCACTCCGGCAATCCGCTGACCGCCGCCGACGTGGTGTGGTCGATGCGGCGCATCCTGCACCTCAACCTGGCGCAGGCCTCGGTATGGAAATCCTACGGTTTCAGTCAGAAAAACATCGACAGCCAGGTCAGCGCGCCGGACCGCTTCACGGTGCAAATCGAGTTACCCAAAGATAACGATCCGCAGCTGGTGATTTACTCGCTGGCGGCGCTGGGCAACCTCGGGGTGCTCGACAGCAAAACGGTGCAAAGCCACCAGCAGGATAACGACTGGGGTAACCGCTGGCTGACCACCCATGAAGCCGGCTCCGGGCCGTTCACGCTGGAAACCTGGCAGGCGAAAGATGTGCTGCGCATGAAGCGCAATCCTGACTACTGGCGCGGCGAGGCGAAAATGAGCCGCGTGGTGCTGCGCCATTTCCAGGAGTCGCAAACCCTGCGCCTGATGATCGAAAAAGGCGACCTCGATATTGCCAACAATATGGCGGTTTCCGACATCAACGCCCTGCGCAGCGACCCCCAGCTGACCGTCGACGCGGTGCAGCGCGGCACCATGTACTACGTGGCGATGAGCATGAAAGAGGTGCACTTCGCCCATCCGAAAGTGCGCGAAGCGGTGCGCTATCTGATTGACTACCAGGGCATCAATAAAGCGCTGATGCCGGGCTACGGGGTGCTGCACCAGCGGCCGATTAAGGCGGGCATGCCGTCAACGCTGCCCGACCCGGGCTATAAGCTGGACGTGGCGCGGGCGAAAAAGCTGCTGGCGGAAGCAGGCTATCCCAACGGCTTTGATACCACGCTGCGGGTCCTCTCCGATCAGCCGTTCCTGAACATTGCAATCGCCGTGCAGTCGACGCTGATGCAGGCGGGGATTAACGCCAAAATTATCACCGGCACCGGTAACCAGATCTACGGCGCGATGCGCGAGCGTAAATTTGACCTGCTGGTAGGACGCGGCGGCAGCGGAATGGAGCCGCACCCGCACTCCAGCCTGCGCGCGCTGGTCTATAACCCGGATAACAGCGATGAGGCGCGCCTGACCAACTTCCAGGGCTGGCGCACCGGCTTTTACGACCCGCAGCTCAACGCGATGATTGACCGCGCACTGCTGGAACGCGATCCGCAAAAACAGGTGGCCGACTATCAGGCCATCCAGACGCGCTACGACCAGCTGGTCCCGGCCCTTATTCCGCTTTCGCAGATGGTCGATTCCGTGGTGGTGCGCAATGAGGTGCGGCAGTATCAGCCGCACCCCTCCGCCACCACTTTTCTGCGTGACGTCGATAAAGTCCGCGAAGGAGAAAAAGGATGAGTATCGCAATCCTTGCGCCCGGCTCACGCGGCCGGCGCTTATCAAAACGGCTGCTGCAGGTGGTGATTACGCTGTTCGGCCTGCTGTTGTTGACCTTCACTATTGGCCGCGTCATGCCCATCGACCCGGTGCTGGCGATTGTTGGTCCGGACGCTGACCAGAGTACCTACCAGCAGGTTTACCATCAGCTGGGGTTTGATAAATCGCTGACCACCCAGTTTGGCATCTATTTCGTCAACCTGCTGCACGGCGATCTGGGCAACGCGCTGCTGACCGGGAAACCGGTGGTGGACGACATTATCCGCGTCTTCCCGGCCACCATGGAGCTGGCGACGATGGCGATTCTCGTCGGCGCGGGCCTCGGTATTCCGCTGGGCGTGCTGGCGGCGGCGCGGCGCAATAGCGTCGCCGATTATGTCGTGCGCATTATCAGCCTGGCGGGCTACTCGACGCCGATTTTCTGGGTCGGGATGATGGGGCTTTTAGTCTTCTACGCCTGGCTCGGCTGGGTGGGCGGCGCTGGGCGGGTAGACCTCGGTCTGGACGGTATGGTGCCGCGCCGCACGGGGCTGATGACCGTTGATGCGCTGCTGGCGGGCAACGGTCAGGTCTTCTGGAACGCAATTAATCACCTGATTCTGCCCGCCTCGCTGCTCGGCTTTCACTCGCTGGCCTACATCAGCCGCATGACCCGCAGCTTTATGCTGGCCCAGCTGTCGCAGGAGTTCATTATTACCGCGCGGGTGAAGGGGCTGACCGAGCGTCAGGTCATCTGGAACCACGCGTTTCGCAATATCCTCGTACAGCTGCTGACGGTGGTGGCGCTGGCCTACGGCGCGCTGCTGGAAGGCGCGGTGCTGATTGAAACCGTCTTCTCGTGGCCGGGTTTCGGCTCCTACCTCACCGGTAGCCTGCTGCTGGGCGATATGAATGCGGTAATGGGCTGCGTGCTGCTGGTGGGGGCGATCTTCGTGATGCTCAACCTGCTCTCCGACATGCTGTATCAATTCTTTGACCCGAGGACAAAATCATGACCGTTTCTCTGGATTCGCCGCTTTCGGGCGGCACGGGCGAAGGCCGTCAGCGGCTGCAACGCGCGGCGGCGCGGGCCGTCGGGTTTATCGGCAAAATGGCGCGCAACCCGCTAACGGCCATCGGCGGCGGAATTATCTTTCTGCTGCTGGTGGTGGCGATTTTCGCGCCGCTGATTGCGCCGTATAACCCGCTGGTACAGGACCTCAACAGCGCGCTGGTCGCGCCGAACGCGCAGCACTGGTTCGGCACCGATGAGTTTGGCCGGGATATCTTTAGCCGCCTGGTGTACGGCTCGCGCATCACGCTCTATATCGTGCTGCTGGTCTCGGTGACCGTCGGTCCGCTCGGGCTGCTGCTCGGCGTTTGCGCCGGCTATTTTGGCGGTAAGGTCGATATGGTGCTGATGCGCGTCACCGATATTTTCATCTCCTTCCCGAGTCTGGTCCTGGCGCTGGCGTTTGTCGCCGCCTTAGGTCCGGGGCTGGAGCACGTGGTTATCGCCATCACGCTCACCGCCTGGCCGCCGATAGCCCGCCTGGCGCGCGCCGAAACGCTCTCTCTGCGCCAGGCCGATTTTATCTCCGCCGTACGTCTGCAGGGCGCATCATCGGCCCGCGTCCTCTGGCGCCATATCGTGCCGCTGTGTCTGCCCTCGGTCATTATCCGTATCACCATGAATATGGCCGGGATCATTCTGACCGCGGCCGGTCTGGGCTTTCTCGGGCTCGGCGCGCAGCCGCCGGAGCCGGAGTGGGGGGCGATGATCTCCAGCGGGCGCACTTACATGATGGAGTGCTGGTGGGTGGTTACGATTCCGGGGCTGGCGATTATGATCAACAGCTTAGCGTTTAACTTCTTAGGAGATGGCCTACGTGACATCCTCGATCCCCGCAGCGAATAATGCTCCGCTGCTCGACGTGCGCGATCTGTGCGTCGACTTTGTTAACGGCAGCGCGGTGACCCATGCCGTGCGCGGCGTCTCCTTCCAGCTGGGGCGCGAAAAGCTGGCCATTGTCGGCGAGTCCGGTTCAGGTAAATCCACCGTTGGGCGCGCCCTGCTGCAGCTGCATCCGAAAAAGGCCCGCGTCAGCGCCAGCCGGATGCAGTTTGCCAACCTCGATCTGCTGCATCTTACTGAAGCGCAGATGCGCGGCGTGCGCGGCAAACGTATCTCCATGATTATGCAGGACCCGAAATATTCGCTTAATCCGGTGGTCTGCGTCGGTAAGCAAATCGCCGAGGCCTGGCTGACCCATCATCCGGGACGCAAAGATGAGGCGAAGGCAAAGGCGCTGGAGATGCTGGAGGTGGTGCGTATTCGCCAGCCGGAGCGCGTTTATCAGCTTTATCCACATGAAATATCCGGCGGACAGGGGCAGCGCATCATGATCGCCATGATGCTGATTACCGACCCGGAATTGATCATTGCCGATGAGCCGACCTCCGCGCTGGACGTGTCGGTGCGCCTGCAGGTGCTGGGCCTGCTGGATGATCTGGTTCAGTCGCGCGGGCTGGGGCTGATTTTTATTAGCCACGACATCAACCTGGTGCGCAGCTTTTGCGACCGCGTGCTGGTGATGTACGCCGGACGGGTGGTGGAGTCTATTGCCGCCTGCGACCTCGATAACGCCCGTCATCCCTATACTCAGGGGCTGATTAACTCGCTGCCGGATATGCAGCATCGTCGCCCGATACTGCCGGTGCTGCAGCGCCAGGCCAGCTGGTTAACGGAATAAGGAGTGGATGATGATTGAAGTTCAACGTCTCAACCTCGCGTTTGGCGAAGGGGAGAAGCGTAACCAGGTGCTGTACGACGTTAATTTCCACGTTAAGCCCGGCGAGATCTACGGTCTGGTGGGGGAGTCCGGCTCCGGCAAAACCACGGTGCTGAAGTGCCTGGCGGGGCTGTTTACCCACTGGCAGGGGGAGTTAACTATTGACGGGCAGCGCTTAGGGCATGAGATTAGCCGCGAGCGCTGCCGTCAGGTGCAGATGGTATTTCAGGACCCGTACGGATCGCTGCATCCCCGTCACACCATTGGCGATATCCTTGAAGAGCCGCTGCAGATTCATCGCATTCACGATCGCGACCGGCGGATTCATGCGCTGCTGGACAAAGTGGGCCTCAATCGTGCGTTTCGCGAACGCTATCCGCATCAGCTTTCCGGTGGCCAGCGGCAGCGCGTGGCGATTGCCAGAGCGCTGATCCTTGAGCCGCAGGTGCTGCTGCTGGATGAGCCGACGTCGGCGCTGGATGTGTCGGTGCAGGCCGAGATCCTCAACCTGCTGGCAGAATTGCAGCAGGAGGCTAAACTCACTTACCTGATGGTGACCCACGATTTGGGCGTCATTGCCCATTTATGCCAGAAGGTGGCGGTAATGCAGTACGGGAAAATCCTTGAAACCCTGACGGTCGATGCGCTGGTTAACGGCGAGGCGCAAACGGCCTATACGCAGATGCTGGTTAACGCCAGCCGGCAATATACGCGCGAAATGGCGCGCGAGGTGGCGGCATACTAAGCGATATGGCGCATTGTCTCGCGGACAATGCGCCCTGTTTTTGGATAAAACTTTGAAATGATATGTATTAATAGTTATAAATATCGTCTATTAATGTAAAAGTGGTGTTTAGATCTAAAATGAAAGTATCTGTTGTATGAATGAAAATATATGGAATCATAACTTGTGTTTATTATTAATTTTGAAATAAATAACCAGATTTTCTTCAAATCTCAAAATATTCCATGCTGTAAATTCATTTAAACCTTGTTAATTGCAAGGAAAAACTGCGTATTACGCCTCCAGATCCGCTGAGTAATAGAGTAAACTCGCCTGCGAATAATCTTAAGTTATCAGCTGCGTCATAAAGGATTACCGTATTTAGAGTAGGGTACCCATGCCGCTTATCCACTTGATTACTATTCTCAGGGAACAGGATGGAAAAAACATATACGATTAATGGAATAATTACATTTATTCCTCAACGTGGTGCTCTAATACTCATTGCTGACGAGACGAAAACGGTTTCATTAAATATGCCGGCCAGCCGTTGTTTATTGCTGCTTATTCAGCAGGATGGCAAAACCGTTGCCCGCGAAACCTTTTTCGAGGAAGTGTGGATAAAGCATGGCTCCCAGGTAACCAGCAACGGTTTCTACCAGAATATTTCTCTGCTGCGCCGGGCATTTAAAGAGCTGGGCATGGAGGGCGATATTATTATTACGCTGCCGAGGGTTGGCGTCAGGCTGGATGCGACAATATCGGTGACGGAGTCCCAGCCGTGCGAGATGGAGAAGGCGCCGGAGCCACAGGTGCCCCTGGATGGGCCCGTGCACGAGGAGGTCGCGGCTGCGAGTGTGCCTGAAAAAAAGCGGTTAAGGCCGCGATGCTCTCTGTTATGGGGGCTTGCGGCGCTGCTGAGCTGTCTGGTCGGCGGTTTTGTTGCGTGGCAAACAGAATTCGACTCTTATTTGCAAACTTATTCGCCCATAATTGCTAAATTTTCGCAACAATGTCATTTTTTTGCCAATAATGATGTGGTTGATCACGTTCGTCATGTCAATTTTATCAAGCGCAGCAAATTTGAATGTGAAGAATATTCGTGGGTTTATTTGACGCTTTATCCCGGGCAAGCGCGGGTGTCGGTGATTCGCTGCCGTCAGCCATTTAGTCAATGGCGTGATAATCAATGCCTCACCAAATATTACATTAAGGAGGTAGCCAATGCGCCCGCGTGAAATTAAATGGTTAATCGCTATCGTATTTATCGGGGTGCTTAGCGGAATAATGATCAAATCCTGGCAATACTGGCAGCGCAATCATTTCCAGTGCAGCGGCGAGATGCGGCTAATTAACGCAGGCTACCAGGGCGATATTTCCTTACGCTACGTATTTGATAGCAGTCGCGGGCTGGCGATGGTCCGGGGGGAAATTACGCCGCCGCAGGGCGCTGCGTTTACCATTAATCAGAACATCTGGTTTAGCTTTACCCGCGACGGCCAGCACTACTTCCTGCGTTCGGAAACCGTCTCAGCCAGCATCGGCGAGACCGAGCAGGAGGAGCATGTAAAGCGTATCCTGCCAGCGTTTTTCCTCCAGCCGCAGGTACCGTTTTACCTTAACATCCAGCGGCTCAACGAACGTACCCGGCTGCTGTATACCAGCCGGGCGCCGTCTTTGCTTTGCGAAACCTGATTAACGTAGCAGCGGGCAGTCCGGCGGCAGTCGGCAGCGAAGCGCGGCCGGTAACAGCTCCATACGGAAGGTTTTGCCGGTTAGCGGTTCACCATCGAGATTAAACGTCATCTCGTGGGGTGCGGTGATCTCGAACCACGATGAGACGCCGTCGATAATATTCGGCGAGGTTTCCGGATTGGCCAGGGTGCTGAACAGCGCGGGGATTAGCTCTTCGCCGGTGAAAATGCGCAGATGCAGCAGGCCGTCGTTGATTAACGCTTCCGGGCATAGCTGCTGGCCGCCGCCGGCCTGGCGCCCGTTGCCGATGCCGATGACCAGCGCGTCGCCATGCCAGTGAAAGTTCTCGCCGCGGATTTCGCAGCGGTCCGGCTTAAGCGTATCCATGCGCATCAGGCCGTGGATTAAATAAGAGACGCCGCCCAGCGCGGCCTTGAGCTTCTCCGGGGTTTCGGTCGTGATTCGGGTGCCGAAACCGCCGGTGGCCATATTAATAAAACCGGTCTTATCGTTAACCCGTGCAACATCTATCGCCACATCGCGGCCAACGATGGCCAGCTTCAGGGCGCTGGCCAGATCCTGGGGGATGCCGACGCTGGTGGCGAAGTCGTTCGCCGTGCCCAGCGGTAAAATCCCCAGCGCCAGATTGCCGTCGCGCTCCACCAGCGCCGTCGCCACCTCATTGATGGTGCCATCGCCGCCGCCGGCAATCACCGTTTCGACATTCAGCGTCAGGGC
This sequence comes from Klebsiella sp. LTGPAF-6F, assembly GCF_001753185.1. NCBI lineage: Bacteria > Pseudomonadati > Pseudomonadota > Gammaproteobacteria > Enterobacterales > Enterobacteriaceae > Klebsiella > Klebsiella sp. LTGPAF-6F. Next base: position 4,213,576 of record NZ_CP017450.1, on the reverse strand, counting down.
TTCATCGATAAACCGAACGGCATCGCCCTTTTCCCAGGTGACGCGGACGTGAATATCGATACCTTCGTCGCGTAACAGTTTAACCGCCTCTCGCAGGGACGGTTCATTGGCGCCTTTACCATTCAGAATCAGTAAGCTGGCTGGAAACGTGGACATTATCAGGGGACCTTTGTTGCTCAATGATGCATAAAGTGTACCGCATGCGGAAAGGGAAGGCCGGGAGAGAGATAAAAAAATAAGCCCGCGTAAGGGAGATTACGCAGGCTAAGGAGGTGGTTCCTGGTACAGCTAGCATTTATGGGTTATGTTTTTCAGCGAAATGGATGATATCTGCTTTGAACGAACCGGTATGTGATCCGTTTCTAATATCTTTACATCGTGAAAAAATAACCCAAATTAACTAGTTACTGTGCGGGTTTCGGGTCGTCTGACCAGTAAAATTACGCATCAGCAGCGCATACTGCAGCGCCATATCTTCCGGAACAGGCAACCATACTGTGTGGCCATCGCCCGGCGCGACCGGCATGCGTTCGCCTTTGCCGTTTTCCATATGCTCGAGGGTAAAGTTAACGTTGCCCTGCGGGGTCATCAGCTCAAGGCTGTCGCCGACGGAAAATTTGTTTTTCACCGCCACCGCCGCCAGCTGGCCGTTGCGCTCGCCGGTAAATTCGCCGACAAACTGCTGGCGTTCGGAAACAGAGTAGCCGTGCTCGTAGTTCTGGTAGTCATCGTGCGTGTGGCGACGCAGGAAGCCTTCGGTATAGCCACGGTGTGCGAGGTTTTCCAGGGTATCCAGCAGGGAGATATCGAACGGTTTGCCAGCGGCAGCATCGTCAATGGCCTTGCGGTAGACCTGAGCGGTACGGGCGCAATAGTAATGTGATTTGGTGCGACCTTCGATTTTCAGCGAGTGGACGCCCATCTGGGTCAGGCGCTCAACGTGGGCAATCGCGCGCAGATCCTTCGAGTTCATGATGTAGGTGCCGTGTTCGTCTTCGAAAGCGGTCATGTATTCGCCCGGACGTTTGGCCTCTTCAATCATAAACACCTGGTCAGTCGGCGCGCCGATGCCCAGCGTCGGCTCGACGTTCTGCACCGGGATCGGTTCGTGCTTATGCACGATATTACCGACGTCGTCTTCTTTACCTTCCTGCACGTTATACTCCCAGCGGCAGGCGTTAGTGCAGGTCCCCTGGTTTGGGTCGCGTTTGTTGATATAGCCAGAGAGCAGGCAGCGGCCGGAGTAGGCCATGCACAGCGCGCCGTGAACGAAAATTTCGATCTCCATTTCCGGCACCTGGCTGCGAATTTCGGCGATTTCATCCAGCGACAGCTCGCGGGAGAGAATAACGCGGGTGAGCCCCATTTGCTGCCAGAACTTGACCGTCGCCCAGTTGACGGCGTTGGCCTGTACCGACAGGTGAATATCCATATGCGGGAAATTTTCGCGCACCAGCATGATCAACCCCGGGTCGGACATGATCAGCGCGTCCGGTCCCATTTCCACCACCGGCTTCAGATCGCGAATAAACGTTTTCAGCTTGGCGTTATGCGGGGCAATGTTGACCACCACATAGAATTTTTTACCCAGCGCGTGGGCTTCGTTGATGCCGAGCTGCAGATTTTCGTGATTGAATTCGTTATTACGCACGCGCAGGGAGTAGCGCGGTTGGCCCGCGTAAACGGCATCTGCGCCATAAGCGAAAGCGTAACGCATATTTTTCAGCGTTCCCGCCGGGGAAAGGAGTTCCGGTTTAAACATGATTTTCTCGTTCTGATGACAGGTCAGATTCGCCGCACCCGGTACGGCGAGTTGGGGAGTGCCCCCACATTAAGGGCGGGCATTGTAGCGCCCTGGGGGAGGGGAGTAAATATCAGTCGGGTATCTTTGGCGATAAGCGGACGGCAAATCAGTTCCGGGTATGCATCAAGCGGCCGCTATCTGCCGGTTTCAGCCGCTGCTTTTTCCCCGGAGGCGGCGCTTGACGCGCCTGTCCGGGCTACCCCGCCCGCAGACGGCGGTGAGCCAGTAGCCCGGCTAAGCGCAGCGCGAGCCGGGGAAAAGTCGGGCAGGGGCTAACTATGCCAGCCGGCAGGCGTCGGCTTCCCAGCGGTACCCTACGCCGTAAACGGCGCGGATAAACGACTGCTCGGCGTCCAGCGACTCCAGCTTACGCCGCAGGTTTTTGATATGGCTATCGATCGTTCGGTCGGTCACCACGCGGTAATCATCGTACAGGTGATTCAGCAGCTGTTCGCGCGAGAAGACTTTACCCGGTTCCTGGGAGAGGGTTTTCAGCAGGCGGAACTCGGCGGGCGTGAGGTCCAGCAGCTTGTCGCGCCAGGAAGCCTGAAAACGACCTTCGTCGACAATCAGCGGGCTTTCCGCATCCAGCGCCTGCAGATCGCGCTGCGGTTTGCAGCGGCGAAGAATGGTCTTCACGCGGGCCACCACCTCACGCGGGCTGTAGGGCTTACAGATATAGTCATCGGCGCCGATTTCTAACCCCAGCAGGCGGTCGATCTCCTCGATTTTGGCGGTGACCATCACCACCGGAACCTCAGAGAAACGGCGGATTTCCCGGCACAGGGTCAGGCCGTCGGTACCGGGCAGCATCAGATCCAGCAGGATCAGATGCGGCGGCGTCTGGCGAACGTACGGGAGAACCCGATCGCCGTGATTAATCAGCGTCGGCGCATAGCCCGCCGCCTGAAGATAATCGATCAGCAGCTGACCCAGCTTGGGCTCATCTTCCACGATAAGAATGCGTGGCGTGTTTTCATCAACAGGTAATTCAGTCATACGTCTCTCGATAAATTACGTTCCAGAGGTAGTTCTACTTTAATGCTAACCCCGCCCAAAGGCGAATGGCCGGCACGCAAACTGCCGCCGTGGGCCGCGACAATGTTAAGGCAAATCGCCAGCCCTAAACCAGAGCCGCCGCTGGCACGATTGCGCGACCCCTCAGTACGATAAAAACGCTCAACCAACCGCTCCAGCTGTTCATCGGTGACGCCGGGGGCGCTATCGGCAAAATCGAGAACCAGCATATCCCCGCTCTGGCTGGCGCTAATCTGCAGGCCGCCGCCGCTATCGGTATAGCGCAGGCTGTTTTCCAGCAGGTTATTAAACAGCTGCATCAGGCGATCCCGGTCGCCGAAAATCGTTGCGCTTTCCGGCAGCGAAACGCCGATCGACAGCCCGCGGCTGGCGAAGCGCTCGCGAAACGCGCCGGCGGCGACCTCCAGCAGATTGATGATATCCACCGAGGTTTTCTGGTAGGAGAGGGCGCCTTCATCGGACATCGACAGCTGGTGTAAGTCATCGACCAGTTTGGTGAGGGTGGCGACTTCCGCCTGCAGGGAGGCGATGGAGTCCGGGGTAAATTTGCGGATCCCATCCTGAATCGCCTCCAGCTCGCCGCGCAGCACCGCCAGCGGCGTGCGCAGCTCGTGGGAAATATCGGCCATCAGGTCCCGGCGCATCTGCTGGTTGCGTTCCAGAGTGCTGGCCAGCTGGTTAAAATCTTTGGCCAGACGCCCCAGCTCATCGCTGCTGGTGGCGGCGACGCGGGTGGAGAAATCGCCGGCCGCCAGACGGTGCGTCCCCTCAACCAGGCGTTTAACCGGCGCGAGCAGGCCGCGCGCCAGCGGGAAGGTGGCCAGCGCCGCCAGCAGCGTGGCGAGGGCGACAATCAGCCAGCTGGTACGTTTCTGCTGGCGGTCAAAGTTGATATCGGTGTTGCGCGTCAGGCGTTCAACCGGCGAGGCAATGACCGCGCCAACCTCAACGCCGTCGACCATAATACTGCGCCGGGTACCGTCCTTCGGCACGCGTTCGCGCGGGCCCACCAGTACGCGTCCTTTTTGATCGACCACCCAGAACATGGTGCGCCAGCCGTGCGGAGGCATATCGGGGCCGGGACCGCGGTCGCCACGATCGCCGCGTGGACCGTCGAGCGGCCGGTCCGGCGCGGCGTCCGGCGGCATCTCTTCCGGGCCGGGGCCACCGTGCGGCTCATCCATCGGACCGTGGCCCATACCGCGGCCCGGCGGCGAGCGGTCATCGTTGTCGCGTTCAAAGGTTTTCAGCAGCTGGAAAATAAAGCGGTCGTTGTTGCGCAGGAACGTCCAGCTGCCGTGCTGGGCATACTGCTCGCTCAGGGCATCGCCGAGCATGGTCAGGCGCTGTTCGTTGCCGCGCTTGATATAGTCAATAAAGCCGCGTTCAAAGCTGATACGCACCGCCCAGTGCATACTGATCAGCAGCACGATGCAGGTGGCGAGGATCGCGATAAACAGCTTGCCGGTAATGCCGGGACGCCAGAACTTCAAGACTCACTCCTTTTACGGCGACGAATCACGGTATTGGTCGTGGTGTCATCCGGTACGCGGGAAAAAAGCAGCGCCGGCAGCGCGATAATCACCGCCATGCTTAAGTAGGTATAGAGAAAGACCTGATGAGCGATCGCCGCATCGGCGCTGATATGCTGCTGGCCGTAGAGACCGAGCAGCATCCCGGCGATAGTGACGCCGATACTCATCGACAGCTGCATGACCATCGACAGCAAGCTGTTGCCGCTGCTGGCCAGATCGTCGGGCAGATCTTTCAGGGTCAGCGTATTCATTGAAGAAAAGCGGCTGGAGTTAATCATCCCCTGCAGGAACAGCACCACCGGCAGCAGCCAGTACCAGCCCGCGAGCGCAACGGCCATAAACAGCAGGCTGACCAGCGCGAGGCCAATCGTCGAGGTCACCAGTACCCGGCGATAGCCGAAGCGGTTGACCACCTGGACCACAATGCGCTTCATCCCCATGCTGCCGAGCACCATCGGGATCATCATCAGCCCGGCGTGGAACGGCGTAAAGCCGAGGCCGATCTGTAAAAACACCGGCGTCATAAACGGCAGCATGCCGCTGCCGATACGCCCGGCGAAGCTGCCGCCAAGGCCGAGAGAAAAGGTGCGGTTGGTAAACAGCTTCAGGCTAAACAGCGCGTTACGGTTGCCGCGCGCGTGCCACAGATAGCACAGCATTGACGCCGCGCCGATAGCCACCAGCGCCGTCAGCCACAGGGGGGAGAGCCCGAGCCCTTTTTTACCGTCGAGCGCCAGGGTCAGCGTCGCCATGCCGGCGGCCAGCAGAATAAAGCCGAAGATATCAAAGCGCCGGGTTTGCAGGGTGTAGTTGGGCATCAGGCACAGCGTGGCGATGGCGCCGACGATGCCGACCGGAATGTTGATCAGGAAGATCCAGTGCCAGGAGGCGTACTCCACCAGCATCCCGCCGAGCGCCGGGCCGAGCAGCGGACCCACCTGGCCGGGCAGGGTGACGAAGGTCATCGCCGCCATGTATTGACTGCGCGGGACGATTTTCATCACCGTCAGGCGGCCAACCGGCACCATCATCGCGCCGCCGACGCCCTGCAGCACGCGGGCGAGTATCAGCTGATCGAGCGTGGCGGCCTGCGCGCAGAACAGGGAGCCGGCGGTAAACAGCACGATGGCGCTAAAAAAGATATTCCGCACCCCGACCCGGTCCGCCAGCCAGCCGCTGGCGGGCAGCATCACCGCCACCGTCAGCACATAGGAGACAATAACCATATGCATATGCAGCGGGCTCTCCCCGAGGCTCTGCGCCATGGAGGGGAGGGCGGTGTTAACGATAGTGGTATCCAGCGCCTGCATAAAAAAGCCGAAGGCCACTATCCACAGCTGCCAGCGCACGCTGGAGGGAAGATCTGTCATGTTATTCGCTTACCGGTTGAGGGACTTTTCGCGAAAAACGCAGCCGCAGACGGTCGAAGAACAGATAGACCACCGGCGTGGTGTACAGGGTCAACAGCTGACTCATCACCAGGCCGCCGACAATGGTAATCCCCAGCGGCTGGCGCAGCTCGGAGCCGTCGCCGCCGGAGATAACCAGCGGCAGCGCGCCGAACAGCGCCGCCAGGGTGGTCATCATTATCGGCCGGAAGCGCAGCAGACAGGCCTGGAAGATCGCCTCTTCCGGCGGCAGGTTGCCGTTGCGCTGCGCCTCAAGGGCGAAATCGACCATCATGATGGCGTTTTTCTTCACGATGCCAATTAATAGCATAATCCCGATAAGCGCGATTAGGCTGAACGGGGCATCGAAAAGCTCCAGCGCCAGCAGCGCGCCGACGCCGGCGGACGGAATGGTCGACAGAATGGTCAGCGGATGAACGTAGCTCTCATAGAGGATCCCCAGCACGATATAGACCGTGGCGATGGCCGCCAGAATCAGGATCACCTGCGAGTTCATGGTCTCCTGGAACACCTGCGCGGTCCCGGCGAAGGACCCCCGGACGCTGGACGGCACGCCAATCTGGGTCATCGCCCGGTTTATGGCGTCGCTGGCTTCCGACAGCGACTTGCCGGTAGGCAGGTTAAAGGAGATGGTCGACGCCGCCGACAGCCCCTGGTGGTTCACCGACAGCGGCGCGTTAGCCGGCTGCCATTTGGCGAAATAGGAGAGCGGAATCGGCTTGTCTTCGCTGTTGATTACAAACATCTTATCGAGGGCGCTGACGTCTTGGGTGTAGACCGGGTCGACCTGCATCACCACTTTATACTGGTTCAGCGGCTGGTAGATGGTTGAGATCTGCCGCTGACCGAAGGCGTTGTTCAGCAGATTGTTGGCGTCCTGCACGCTGATGCCGAGCCGCGACATGGTATCGCGATCGTAGATCAGATCCATCTCCGCGCCGTTATTCTGGCTGTCGGAGTTGACGTCCGCCAGCTCCGGCAGCGCCGCCAGCGTTTTGCGGATTTTCGGCTCCCATTCCCGCAGCGCCGCAAGGTCGTCCGACAGCAGCGTGTACTGGTAGCTGGCGTTGGCCTGACGGCCGCCGACGCGGATATCCTGTACCGCCATCAGGAACAGGTTGGCCCCCGGCTCTTTGGCCAGCTTCTTCCGCAGCCGATCGATAATCTGCTGCGCCGTTTCATGGCGCTCATCGCGCGACTTGAGGGTGATAAACATCATTCCGCTGTTGACCCGCGAGCCGCCGGTAAAACCGGTGACGTTGTCCACCGCCGGATCTTCACGAATGATCTTCATAAAGTCCTCCAGCTTGCCGCGCATCGCCTGGAACGAGATGCTCTGGTCTGCCTGGATACCGCCCATCAGCACCCCGGTGTCCTGCTCCGGAAAGAAGGTTTTGGGAATTGAGATATAGAGCCAGACGCTCAGCGCGATGGTGCCAAGCAGCACCAGTCCGGTTAAGCGGCTGTGCTTCAGCACCCACTTCAGCGATTTGCCGTATCCGCCCTGAATCGCCACCAGCAGGCGGCCAACCCCGCGCTTGCGCGTCGGCTCGTGGGGCTTGCCGCTTTTCAGCAGCCAGCCGCACATCATCGGCGTCAGGGTCAGAGAGACCGCCAGCGAAATGCCAATCGCCACCGACAGGGTAACGGCGAATTCGCGCAGCAGCCTTCCCGGCAGGCCGCCCATCAGCAGCAGCGGCAGGAACACCGCCACCAGCGACAGGCTCATCGACAGCACGGTAAAACCGACTTCCCGGCTCCCCTGCAGCGCCGCCTGCAGCGGCTTCATGCCGGCTTCCAGATGGCGGGAAATATTTTCCAGCACCACGATGGCGTCATCGACCACGAAGCCGGTAGCGATGGTCAGCGCCATCAGCGACAGGTTGTTAAGGCTGAAGCCGCACAGGTACATGGCGGCAAAGGTGCCGATCAGCGAAACCGGAACCGCCACCGCCGGGATCAGCGTCGCTCGCCCCGAGCGGAGGAAGAGGAAGACCACGAGGATCACCAGCGCCACCGAGATGACCAGCGTTTGCTCCACTTCCTCCAGCGAGGCGCGGATGGTCGGCGAGCGGTCCTGGGCGATTTGCAGATCGACAGAGGCCGGGATGGTGCGCTGCAGCTCCGGCAGGCGGGCGCGAATGCTGTCCACCGTCTCGATGATATTGGCTTCCGGCAGCTTGCGGATCATCAGCAAAATCGCCGGTTTGGCGTTAGTCATCCCGGCGTTGCGCACGTCCTGCACCGAATCGGTGACGTTGGCGACGTCGCCGAGGCGCACCGCCGCGCCGTTGTTATAGTGCACGATCAGCGGCTGGTATTCGGCGGCGGTCTTCAGCTCGTCGTTGGTCGCCACCTGCCAGCGGTGGGTGGCATCTTCCAGCGCCCCCTGCGGTTTACGTACGTTGGCGTTGCTGATGGCGGTGCGCACCGCGTCCAGCGATACGCCCTGGTTAAACAGCGCCTGCGGGTTGAGGTCGACGCGCACCGCGGGCAGCGAACTGCCGCCGACGTCCACGTCGCCGACGCCGTCAATCTGGGCAATGGTCTGCGCCAGCTGGGTAGAGGCGAAGTCGTACAGTTCACCCTGGGACCAGGTATCCGAGGTGAGGGTGAGGATCATGATCGGCGCGTCTGACGGGTTGGCTTTGCGGTAGGTCGGACGGCTCGGCATGCCGCTCGGCAGCAGGCTTTGCGCGGCGTTAATCGCCGCCTGCACGTCGCGGGCCGCGCCGTTGATATCGCGGTCAAAGTTGAACTCAAGAATGATTCGCGTACTGCCGAGCGAGCTGGAGGAGGTCATCTCATTGACCCCGGCAATCCGCCCCAAAGAGCGCTCCAGCGGCGTCGCCACCGAAGAGGCCATGGTCTCCGGCGACGCGCCGGGCAGCGAGGCGCTGACCATGATGACCGGGAAATCCACCTGCGGCAGCGGCGCCACCGGCAGCAGGCGGAAACCGAGGATACCGCACAGGGTGATGGCGAGCGAAATCAGAATCGTCGCCACCGGACGGTAAATGAAGAGGGCGAAAAACTTCACCTACGCCTCCTCCTCACGCCGCGGGAACCGGCTCTTCATATACAGCGACAGCCGGTCGAACAGCAGATAGATAACCGGAGTCGTGAACAGCGTCAGCACCTGGCTGAGCATCAGACCGCCGACCATGCCAATCCCCAGCGGACGCCGCAGCTCCGCGCCGACGCCGGTACTGAGCATCAGCGGCAGTGCGCCCAGCAGGGCGGCGAGGGTGGTCATCAGGATCGGGCGGAAGCGCAGCAGGCAGGCCTGGTAGATCGCCTCGAGCGGCGGCATGCCCTGCTCGCGTTCGGCGGCCAGCGCGAAGTCGATCATCATGATGGCGTTTTTCTTGACGATGCCGATCAGCAGAATGATGCCGATAATCGCGATAACGTCCAGTTCGCTCCCCGCCAGCCATAGCGCCAGCAGCGCGCCGACGCCCGCCGTCGGCAGGGTGGAGAGAATCGTTATCGGATGAATAAAGCTTTCATACAGTACCCCGAGGACGATATACATCGCCACCACCGCGGCAACCACCAGCCAGACGGTGCTGCCGAGCGCCGACTGGAAGGCCAGCGAGCTGCCCTGGAACTGGGTACGGATATCGCTCGGGAATTCCAGCGCCTGCTCGGCGCTAAGAATCGCTTCGACCGCATCGCCCAGCGAATAGTTGTCCGGCACGTTAAACGAGATGGTGGTAACCGGGAACTGATCGAGATGGTTTATGGATAGCGGGGCAAAGCGCTCCTCGACGCTGGCGATGGATTTCAGCGGCACAATCCCGCCGTCGCTGCTGGTCAGGCGAATATTATCCAGCGCCGCCAGCCCCGGCGTGGCCTGGGTATCATGCTCCAGCACCACGCGGTACTGATTCGCCTGGGTATAAATGGTGGAGATTAAGCGCTGACCGAAGGCGTTATACAGCGCGTTATCCACGTCCGCCATGCTGATGCCGAGACGGCTGGCGCTATCGCGGTCAACGTTGATATACGCCGCCAGGCCCTTATCCTGCCAGTCGCTGCTGACGTCGGAGAGCTGCGGCAGCGCCTGCAGCCGGGCCAGCAGCTGCGGGACCCAGTTGCTGAGCGCGTCCAGCGAGTTGGCCTGCAGGGTGAACTGATACTGGGTGCGGCTGACGGTGGTGTCAATGGTCAGATCCTGCGTCGGCTGGAGGTAAAGCTCAATGCCGGGGATGCCGCTCACCGCGTTCTGCAGGCGGGCGATCACCGTCTGCACGCGATCGTCGCGCTCGTCCAGCGGCTTAAGGTTGATTTGCAGGCGGGCGCTGTTGAGCGCCGGGTTGGTACCGTCGACGCCGACGTAGGAGGTCAGGCTTTCCACCGCCGGATCGTTGAGTATCGCTGCCGACACCTGCTGCTGGCGCTCGGCCATGTTGGCGAACGACGCCGACTGCGGCGCCTGCAGCGTCCCCTGGATAATGCCGTTGTCCTGAATCGGGAAGAAGCCCTTCGGAATAAACACCCACAGCATAATCGACAGCACCAGCGTACCGAGGGCCACGCTCAGGGTCAGCCACGGATGATTCAGCACCCGGCTCAGCCAGCGGCCATAGACGGCGATCACCCGCTCAAAGAAACGCTCGCTGGCGCGCGAGAAGCGGTTCTGCTTGCGCAGCGACTCGTGGCTCAGCATGCGGGCGCACATCATCGGCGTCAGGGTCAGCGACACCACCGCGGAAATCAGGATCGCCACCGCCAGGGTAATGGCGAACTCGCGGAACAGACGGCCCACGATATCGCCCATAAACAGCAGCGGGATCAGCACCGCAATCAGCGAGAAGGTCAGCGAGATAATGGTAAAGCCAATCTCTCCGGCCCCTTTCAGGGCGGCGGCCAGCGGCTTTTCGCCTTTCTCGATATAGCGCGAGATGTTTTCAATCACCACGATGGCGTCATCGACCACAAAGCCGGTGGCGATGGTCAGGGCCATCAGCGTCAGGTTGTTAATCGAAAAATCGAGAAACACCATCACCGCAAAGGTGCCGACCAGCGATAGCGGTACGGCGATGCCGGGAATAATCGTCGCCGGGACGTTGCGCAGAAAGACGTAGATAATCATCACCACCAGGGCGATGGCCAGCATCAGCTCGAACTGGGTGTCGCTGACCGAGGCGCGGATATTGGTGGTGCGGTCGGAAAGCACCTGCACTTTAACCGATTTCGGCAGGCTTTCGGTGAGCTGCGGCAGCATCTGGCGGATGCTGTCGGCGGTCGAGATAATGTTGGCCCCCGGCTGGCGCTGAACGTTCATGACGATCGCCCGCTGATTGTTCGCCCATGCCCCAAGCCAGCTGTTTTCCGCGCCCTGTTCCACGGTGGCGACGTCGCCGAGGCGAATCGGCGCGCCGTTCTGATAAGCGATAATCAGCCGGCGGTAATCTTCCGCCGACTGCATCTGATCGTTGGCGGAGAGGGTCACCGCCCGCGACGGGCCGTCAAGGCTCCCCTTCGCCGAGTTGACGTTGGCGCTGGTTATCGCGGTGCGCACCGTTTCGCTGGTCAGCCCGAGGGCGGCGATGGCCTGGGCGTTGAGCTTGACGCGTACCGCCGGGCGCTGGCCGCCCGCGAGGGTGACCAGCCCGACGCCGGAAACCTGGGAGATTTTCTGCGCCACGCGGGTCTCCACCATATCCTCGACCTGGGTCATCGGCACGGCGGAAGAGGTGACCGCGAGGGTCATAATCGGCGGATCGGCGGGGTTCACCTTACTGTAGACCGGCGGGTTAGGCAGGTCCGAAGGCAGCAGGTTGGTGGCGGCGTTGATGGCCGCCTGCACTTCCTGCTCCGCGACGTCCAGCGGCAGCGTGAGCTGGAACTGGAGCGTCACCACCGACGCGCCGCCGGAGCTCTGGGAGGACATCTGCTTGAGGCCGGACATCTGGCCAAACTGGCGCTCCAGCGGGGCGGTCACCGACGAGGTCATCACGTCCGGGCTGGCGCCGGGATAGAGGGTTACCACCTGAATCGTCGGGTAGTCCACTTCCGGCAGCGCCGAAACCGGCAGGAAACGATAGCCGATAATCCCGGCCAGCATAATGGCCACCATTAACAGCGTCGTGGCGACCGGGCGCATGATAAACAGACGGGAAGGGCCACCCGTGCTGCTCGGCGGTAACACTTGCATCAGGAGCGCGCTCCTTTTTTACCGTACTCGCGGCTGGTGGCTTTTTCCGGCTCGGCGGCGGTAGCCGCATCGTGGGCTTCCACCACCTCAACCTTCGCGCCTTCGGTCAGACGGTCGATACCGTCGGTTACGACGCGATCGCCGGCGGAAAGCCCGGCGTTGATCACCACTTTCAGGCTGTCCTGAATACCCGGCGTGACGGTGTGCTTGCTGACCTTGTTCTCATCGTTCAGTACCCAGACGAAATGGCCTTCGTTACCCATTTGCAGCGCGGCGGTTGGGATCACCACCGCGTTCTGCTCGGTATCGACCAGCATACGGGCGTTGACGAATTGATTGGGGAACAGGGCGTCATCAAGGTTTGTAAAGCGCGCTTTCAGCTTGATGGTGCCGGTGGTGGCGTCAATCTGGTTATCGAGGCTCAGCAGTGAGCCTTCGCTGATTTTCTGTTTATTGGTGCGGTCCCAGGCTTCGACAGCCAGCTTTTTTCCCGCCTTCTGCGCCTGTACCACCGTGGCGATTTGGTTTTCCGGCAGCGTAAAGACCACGTCGATCGGGTGGGTTTGCGTCAGCACCACAATCCCGGTGGTGTCGCCGCTGGCGATCTGGTTGCCGATATCCACCTGTTTTAAGCCGACCCGGCCGTCGATTGGCGCGGTGATGCGGCTCCAGTCCAGCTGCAGCTGGGCGCTGGCGACGGCGGCTTCGTCCGCTTTGATCGTACCCTGGGTTTCGCTGACCAGCGACTGCTGGGTGTCCAGCTCCTGCCGGGAAACCAGATTGGTTTTGACCAGCTGCTGGTAGCGCGCCAGATCGCGACGGGCGTTGGCGAGGGTCGCCCGATCTTTGGCCAGCTGGCCTTCGGCCTGGGCGAGGGCGACTTTAAACTGGCTGGGGTCGATTTCCGCGAGCAGATCGCCCGCTTTGACCTGCTGGCCTTCGGTAAAGTGGATGGCCAGCAGCTGGCCGTCGACGCGGCTGCGGACGGTGACGGTATTCGCCGCCGTCACGGTGCCGAGGCCGGAAAGGTAGCGGGGTACCGCTTCGCTGGTGGCGGTGGCCGCCTGTACCGGCGCGAGGGCGGCGCCAAAACGACCGGGGCGTCCGCCTCCGGGCCCCTGCTGACGCGCGCCTGATGCCGTCGGCGCGCCGCTGTTTGCCGCTTCGCGACCCTGCCAGAACCAGTACGCGGCGCCCGCGACGATCGCGACCACCAGCACCGCAGCCCAACGGCTTTTATTGCTACCTTTCATTAATTTGCTATCTCATCCTGAAACGTTTCACGGAATGATACTAGTTTAGCCAGCGAACGCTGCTTAAAAATGGAGGAATTATGAAAAGACTGTCCAGATATGTCTGTAAAAAATGCTTTTCGCAGAGCCGGTTACGGTGAATAGTTAGGCGTAAAATTCGCTTAACGATTTTGCTTAGCCGGGCGATGAACCCGGTTAGTGATTGCCCGTCATCCGCTGTTTCTTAAGGGTCACAGCGGAATACGTCGAAACTGAACTGATATACAGCGTGAATAAGCGGCCCCGGAAAGTGATTCAGCCTGATTGGCGGCGGCATCTGTTTGATAATCAAATTCACTCACGATTTTGCCTTAAGCAATGCGACCACTACCAGAGGGTTCTTTATGCATTTTACCCAAGCTATCGCCCGTCTCCCGGCCGCCACCTGCGGCGCAGGACAAACTACCGCCCGGCTGGGCGCGCCGGATATCGCCGCCACCACCCGCCAGTTTCTCGCCTATGTGGAAACCCTGCTGCAGCTTGGCCTGAAGGTCACCGTACTGCCCGCGGCGGCGGATTATCCTGATGCGCACTTTGTTGAAGATACCGCGGTGGTGATGCCGGAACTGGCGGTGATCACCCATCCGGGCGCGCCGAGCCGTCAGGGCGAGGTCGATACCATTGCGCCGGTGCTGGCGGGGTTCCGTCCGCTGGCGCGGATGAGCGAGCGCGGGCATATGGACGGCGGCGACGTGCTGTTAGTGGATAAGCAGTTTTTTATCGGCCTGACGGCGCGCACCGATGAGCAGGGGATCCGCGAGTTTGCCGCCGCCGTTGAGCCGCACGGCTATCAGGTCGCGGCGATTGAAGTGAGCGCCGGTCTGCATCTGAAATCGATCGTCAACTATGTGGGCCGCAATACGCTGCTGCTGACGGAAGGCTACGTTAGCCATCCGGCGTTTAGCGGCTTCAACAGCATCGTGATCCCGGAAGAGGAGGCCTACGCCGGAAATACGCTGTGGATCAACGATACCTTAATTACGCCGCAGGGCTACCCCTATACCCTGGGCGAAATCAGCAAGCTGGGAATGCCTATCGTGCAGCTCGACACCAGCGAATTTAAGAAAATGGATGGCGGCCTGACCTGCCTCTCACTGCGTTTTTAATCACCGCGCCAACACCGGGGAGATCGAAATGAAAATACGCCTTGCCGCACTACTGGCCTGCATGGCGCTCAGCACGCCGCTGGCCGCCCAGCAGTTTGACACCATCAGCTTTGGCGTCGATGGCGGCTATCCGCCGTTTGACGTGCTGGCGCCCAGCGGTGAAATTACCGGCTTTGATATTGATATCGCCAATGCGTTGTGCACCCAGCTAAAAGCCAAATGCGTTTTCGTGAAGCAGCCGTTCGAAAGCATGATCGCCGCCCTCAACGCGCATAAGTTCGATGCCATTATCGCTTCGCTCAATATTACCGATGAGCGTAAAAAGGAAGTGGATTTCACCGACCGCTACTACCGCAGCGCGGCGCAGCTGGTGGCGCGCAAAGGCAGCCCGCTGCTGCCTGACGTCGCCAGCCTGAAAGGCAAAACCGTCGGCGTCCAGACCGGCTCCACCCATGAAGCGTTTGCGAAGGCCAACTGGGCCAATCATGGCGTGAAAATTGTCGGTTACGCTAACCAGGATAACGTCTACCTCGACCTGCTCTCCGGGCGCATCGACGCCGCGTTGCAGGATAATATCCAGGCGGCGACCGGCTTTATTGATACCCCGCGCGGGCAGAAATTCGCCTTTGCCGGTCCGGTTATCCAGGACGGCGGCATCTCTTCCGACGTGGGGATTGCGGTGAATAAAGACAACCCGGCGCTGCGCGATGCGCTGAACGGCGCCATTAAGGCAATCCGCGCCGACGGCACCTACGACGCGATCCAGAAAAAATACTTTAGCTTTGATATTTATGGCAAATAAGTCGTGAAGATGCGGGCGCGGGCGATGGCCTGCGCCCCTTTACGACCTCCGCGGAAGGCTGAATATGGTCGCAGACTATTTACCCCTGTTGTTACGCGGCGCGGCGCTTTCGCTGTGCGTGATGCTCTCTTCATTACTGGTCGCTCTGCTGCTGGGGCTGATTAACTCGCTGGTTAAGCTCTTTGGCCCGCCGTGGCTGCGCCTGTTTTCCACCGCCTACACCACGCTGGTGCGCGGTATCCCGGAGCTGGTGATTATGCTGCTGCTGTTTTTCGGCGGCGAGATGCTGGTGAACCTGCTGCTGGGGCTGGTGGGGCTCGGGCCGGTGCGGTTCAATACCTTTATCTCCGGCGTGCTGGCGATCGGCTTTGTTTTCGGCGCCTATTACACCGAGACCTTTCGCGGCGCCTTTCTGACCGTCGATCGCGGGCAAACCGAAGCCGCGCAGGCCTACGGGATGCGGCCGTGGACGGTGTTCCGCCGGGTGATGCTGCCGCAGATGCTGAGCTTCGCTATCCCGGGCATCAACAACAACTGGCTGGGGCTGATGAAAGCATCGGCGCTGGTGTCGATCCTGGGCCTTGAGGATATGGTATGGCTGGCCGAACAGGCCGGGCGCGCCACGCAAAAGCCGTTCCTCTTCTATTTTCTGGTCTCGCTGATTTACATGGTGATTACCGCGCTCTCCAGCTGGCTGTTCAGCCGCCTGGCGAAGCGTTACGCGCTGCGCTCTTCCACGGCGGGGACGGCCTTATGAATCTGCAAACCTTTCTCGATGCGATCCCGAGCTTTTTGTGGAGCGACGGCAACGGCGCCGCCAGCGGGCTGGCGGTCACGGCGGAGCTGTTTTTGCTCTCTATCGTTCCCGGGATGGCGCTGGCGATAGCGATGGCGGTGGGGCAGGTGTATGGACCGCGCGCGCTGGCGCTGCCCATCCGTGGTTTTACGTATTTTTTCCGCAGCACGCCGCTCTATCTCCAGCTGATGCTGATTTACTACGGCCTGTCGCAGTTCGATATCGTGCAGACGGGCTGGATGAACGACCAGCCGTTCTGGCTGCTGTTCCGCGATGCGACCTTCTGCGCCACGCTGGCGCTGGTCCTCAACACTGCCGCGTACGTCGCGGAGCTGCTGGCGGGGATGATGGTGACCTTTCCGCGCCAGGAGTGGGTCGCCGGGGAGGCC
This sequence comes from Klebsiella sp. LTGPAF-6F, assembly GCF_001753185.1. Taxonomy (NCBI): domain Bacteria; kingdom Pseudomonadati; phylum Pseudomonadota; class Gammaproteobacteria; order Enterobacterales; family Enterobacteriaceae; genus Klebsiella; species Klebsiella sp. LTGPAF-6F. The sequence continues at coordinate 4,197,242 of NZ_CP017450.1, read as the reverse complement.
TACGGGATGGGGAAATGGCAGATTATTCGTCGTCTGGTGCTGCCCGCGACGCTCAGACGCGGGATCCCGGCGCTGAATAATGAAATGGTCTTTTTACTTCATGCCACGTCGCTGGCCAGCACCGTCACCCTGCTGGATATTACCGGCGTGGCCCGCGCGTTCTACGCCATGACCTATTCGCCGTTTATTCCGTTTCTGATGGCCGCGGCGCTGTATCTGCTCTGCACCTTTATGCTGATTTTCGCCTTTTCCCGCGCCGAGCGGCGCTGGCTGGCGTTTATCCGGCGCGGCTAGTCAGGAGCGCTTAATGGCCTGCAGTTCGGTCAGGGTGACGATTTTATCGACGTGAAACTTTTTACTGGTCAGCCAGCTATCCGCCAGCTGGCAGTAGTGCGCCATGCTGCGGCAGCCGATGCGTACCAGAAAGTCGAAGCTGCCGCTGACCAGCCAGCAGTCCAGCACTTCGGGCGTCTGGCGCATCTCCTGTTCAAATATCGGCTGCGAGCGCCCGTGGTCGGCCAGCGCGATTTGCGCCTGTACCACAAACGCGTGCTCCGGCTCGGGCAGTTCTACAATGGCGCTGTAGCCGCGAATAATGCCGTCGCGCTCGAGGCCGCGCACCCGCTCCAGGCATGGACGGGCGGTGAGGTTTACCTGCTCCGAGAGCTTCTGATAAGAAATGCGGCCATCCCGGCGCAGAATTTCAAGGATCTTATGATCGATACGGTCAAGCCGGGCTTTCTTTTCCACAACCAGGACGTCCAATGAAAATTAAACACTATACATTACCTGAACATGCACTCGGTGGGCAGCGGCAATTAAGCCATTTTCATTTCGGCGCGCCCGGCACGGGAGAGAAGGTCTATCTGCAGGCGGGGCTGCACGCCGATGAAATCCCGGGCATGCTGGTTCTGCATTATCTTAAAAGATTACTCAGCCAGGCGGAACGGCGCGGCGAACTGCGCGGCGAAATCATTCTTGTGCCGGTAGCCAACCCGCCGGGGCTGGCCCAGGTGCTGCTCAGCAGCGGTATTGGCCGTTTCGATCTGGCGAGCGGGCGCAATTTTAACCGCGATTTTCCCGATCTGGCGGCGCTGGCGCAGGCCGGTTTACCGGCGGATTTGCCCGGTACGCGCCCCGAGTATCTGCAGCGGGTGCGCGCGGCGATGCGGGAGGCGCTGGCGGCGCTTCCCGCCGTGAGCGAGGCGCAGGCCCTGCGCCACCATCTGCTGAGCCTCGCCTGCGATGCCGATCTGGTGCTCGATCTGCACTGCGATGACCAGGCGATTTTGCACCTCTACGCCGACCCGGCCTGGCAACGCGAGGCGAAAGTTCTGGCGGCTTTCCTCGGTATTGGCGCCGTGCTGCTGTCGCAGGAGAGCGGGGGCAACTCGTTTGATGAAGCCTGCGGCCTGCCGTGGCAGCGTCTTTGCGCGAGGAATCCGTCGTGGCGCCAGCAGCAGCCCGGCTGCATGGCGGTGACCGTCGAGCTGCGCGGCCAGCAGGAGGTGAATCACGCCACCGCCTGCGACGACGCCGAACGCATTTACCGTTACCTGCAGTACCGCGGCGTGCTGGCGGGCGCCAGGCCCGAGGTTCCGCAGCAGGAAACGGTGATGCTGCCGTTTGCCGCCGGGGAGATTGTCACCGCGCCGGCGACCGGCATCCTGGTGCAGCTAAAACAGCCCGGCGAGTGGGTCAGCGCCGACGATGTCGTCGCGGAAATCATCGATCCGCTGACCGATATGGTCAAAGCGGTGCGGCCGACATCGGGCGGCCTGATTTATGCCAGCCGTCGGGCGCCGTTTGTCACTTTAGGGGCTGAAGTGATGAAAATCGCCGGCGAGCGGCCCTTCAGCGGCGGAGGCGGACTGGCGCTGTAAGCGGCTTTTATGGTATCGCCCGGCCTAAAAAGTCGTTCACCGTCTTCATGCACAGCTCGCGCTCTTCGACGTGCGGCATATGGCTCGAGGCTTCAAAAATGACCCACTCGGCGCCGGAGATATGGTCCATAAAGGGCTGTACCACTTCCGGCGTGGCTTCATCGTAGCGCCCGGAAAGCAGCAGAACCGGAACCGTAATGCGCGCGAGGCGGTCGATAATCGTCCACGCTTTCATGCTGCCGATAACGTGGAATTCGGTGGGGCCATTCATGGCGTGATAAACCGTCGGGTCGGCATCCATGGCGTCGAAGGTGCGCCGCACTTCCGCCGGCCAGGGATCGAGCCGACAGACGTGGCGTTGATAAAATACTGCGCTTGCCGCCTTATATTCCGCGCTGTCCAGCGTTCCTGCTGCCTCATGGTCCAGCAGCGTCTGCTGGACGTCGGCGGGCAGCTGCGCCCGCAGCTTTGCCGCACCCTGCAGCCACAGCGCCATCGATGCCGGGGAGTTGGCGATAATCAGCGCCTTTAACCCCTTTGGCTGCGTCACGGCGTGCTCCGCGCCGAGCATACCTCCCCAAGATTGGCCGAGCAGGGCGTAATTATCGGCAATATTGAGATGCAGCAGCAGGTTAGCCAGTTCGTCAAGAAACAGCGCCGGTTGCCAGAAGTCGGCGGGCTGCTGCGGTAAATGGGTTGAACGCCCGTTGCCTAACTGATCGTAGTGGATCACCGCTCGCCCGCTGAGGGCGATATCGCGGAACGCATCGACGTAATCATGCGTGCACCCCGGCCCGCCGTGGGCGACGACCAGCGGCGTGAGTCCGCTATCGATATCGCCGCAAACGCGAAACCAGGTTTGATAGTGTCGAAACGGGGCGTAACCTTCGCGGATGGTATACATGAATCATCTTTACCCTGCTAAGTGGACCGGCTTTCAGGGTAAAGGCTGGCAACCGCGGCTGAACACTAGCAAAAATGCTAGTTCTTAGCTGTCGAGCAGACGGTAGTGCAGGGCGCGGACCACCGCCTGCACGCGGTTGCTGGCGCCCAGCTTTTTGGCCGCGGTATTGAGATGCAGCGTCACCGTCGCCACCGAGCGATGCAGCTTGCGGGCGATCTCTTTGGCGGTAAGCCCCTCGGCGGACCACGCCAGGCATTCGCGCTCGCGGTTGCTCAGCTTGACGTGATGGCAGGTGAGCATAGTGCTGTCGAACAGCGGGAAGGCGGACTCCTGAAACTGCCAGGCGAGCAGCATCAGCTGCGCCAGGGTGGCGCTGATTTCCCGCTCCTGACGCTGGCCGGTATGGATGCCGGTGAGGGTCACGAATCCCCCGTTGGGGAGATGCAGGGGAACCGTCGCGCCGCAGGGCATATTGTGTTCGCGCATATAGTCGGTGACCGCGGTGGGATGATTGTCCAGCCTCCCGCGCAGCATGCTGCTGTCCGGCCGTTGATAGGACCAGACAAAAGGCGCGCAGCTCTCGAGCGCGCAGTGCTGTACCGGATCCACCTGGTAATATCCGCGCTCGCACCATAGCTGGCGCATATCTTCCGGCACGTTGAACGTTTTCAGCAGCGAGGGCGTAATCAGTTCTCCTTCCAGAGAACGCGGAACCGGCGTGTAATCGTAAATCACCGCCTCAAATCCCAACCTCCGGGTGTGCTGAAAAAGCCCGCTGAATGCGTCATCCAGGCTGGCCGCCCGCGCGCTGCCGGGGTGGTCAAACTCCAGTCGCATATAACCCCCTTCACCTAAAACGAGACCTGCGACGGGCACGATTTGTGCAAATCCGTCAGTAGCTGGCCCAAAGATATGCAATTCCGGTGCCGTCCCGGCGCAGCGCAAAACTAGTATTTTTGCTAACTGTTCAGCGTCCGGGGTTGCCGTTAGCGTTAAGACAGACCCCAACCCTCTTACCATCGACGATGAGGAATAGACCATGTGGAGCGAAATAGCGCCCGACCGGTGCCATAACATTGCGGTGGAAGGCTATAACGTTGTGGCCTATCAGTTTGGCGACGGCGATGAGACCGTTCTCTGCCTCAACGGCGGACCGGGGCTGCCCTGCGACTATCTGCGCGAAGCCCACGCCTGCCTGAAACAGCACGGCTATCGGGTGATCGCCTTTGACCAGTTGGGGACCGGAAAGTCCGACCGGCCGGATGACGCCAGCCTGTGGACGATGGCGCGCTATGTGCGTGAAGTGGAGACCGTCCGCCGGACTTTGGGCCTTGGTCAGGTGCATCTGCTTGGTCACTCATGGGGCGGATGGCTGGCGATTGAAGTGGCATTGCACCATCCTGGCGCAATTCGCTCGCTGATTCTGGAAAACACCGTCGCCGATATGCCGCATCTGGTGCAGGAGCTGAACCGTCTGCGCGGGGCGCTGGGGCCAGAAACCGTCGCGATGATGCAGCGCTACGAAGCGCTCGGCTGGCTAGACCATCCGGCCTATCAGGCGGCGATTACGCTGCTGAATTACCGTCACGTGTGCCGCCTTGACGTCTGGCCAGAGCCGGTTATCCGCTCGCTTGGGGACTGGAATATGGGCCCGTATATCACCATGCAGGGGCCGAACGAATTCCTCTATACCGGTAATTTAAAAAACTGGAACCGCAGCGCTGAGCTGGCGTCAATCCGCGTGCCCTGTTTGATCACCAGCGGCCAGCACGATGAACTGACGCCCGCCTGCGCCCTGAAAATGAAGCAGGGGCTGGCGAACGCTGAAATAGCCATTTTTGCCAACAGCAGCCATATGCCGTTTTACGAAGAGCCGCAGGCTTACTACCCGGTGCTGCTCGATTTTCTGGCGCGCCAGCGCGACGCGGGAGGCTATTGATGCATCGTTACCGCTTTCTGCTTTTTCGCCCGCTACAGCTGCTGCCGGTTCTGCTGGGTATCAGCCTGATCACCTTCATGATGGTGCGCGCGATCCCCGGCGATCCGGCGCGTATTCTGCTGGGGGTGCGCAGCACGCCGGCGGCGCTGGCCCGCATTCGCGCGCAGTTTGCCCTCGATGAACCGCTGTGGGTTCAGTACGGCTATTTTCTGCGCAACCTGCTGCAGGGCGAGCTGGGGAAGTCGATTGTATACCGGGTGGATACCCTGAAGCTGATTGCCTCGCGGCTGGAACCGACGCTGTGGCTGGTACTCGGCAGCGTTCTGCTGGCGGTAGCGTTGACGGTGCCGCTGGCGGCGATAGCCGCACGCCAGCGCGGGCGTCTCGCCGATCGGTTGATTCGTCTGTTTACGACCGCCGGGCTCGGATTCCCGGCGTTCTGGCTCGGCATCATGCTGATTCTGCTGTTCAGTATCGTGCTCGGCTGGTTTCCGGTCTCCGGCTACGGCAGCGATTTTTTAGACCAGCTGCACCATATGGTTTTGCCGTGCCTGACCGTGGCGCTGGCGCTGTCGGCGGTATTGATTCGCAACCTGCGCGCCAGCCTGCTGATGGAGATGAATAGCGACTATGTGGTGGCGGCCCGGGCGCGCGGGCAGCAGGAAAGACGTATCTTCTGGCGGCACGTGCTGCCGAACTCGCTGGTGCCGACCATCAATCTGCTGGCGGTGAATATTGGCTGGCTTATAGGCAGTACGGTGGTGATTGAAAGCGTGTTTGCTATCCCCGGCCTCGGACAGCTGCTGGTTAAGGCGATTTTTAGCCGCGACTACATGGTGGTGCAGGGCGTGGTAATGGTCTTTGCCCTTGCCACCGTGGCGGTCAGCCTGCTGGCGGATATTCTGACCGTGGCCCTCGACCCAAGGATAAAACTATGAAGGCGATAGCGACCTTTTCCCGCCTGCGTCAGCGGGCGATCCCGCGTCAGCAGGCGCTCTTCGCCGGGCTGGCGATAGTCGGACTATGGCTACTGGTCGCCTGTCTGGCGCCGTGGATAGCGCCGTTCGATCCGATTGCCCAGGACGCCTCTTCCAGCCTGCTGCCGCCGGGCGGCGCGCATCTCTTCGGTACCGACAACTTTGGCCGCGACGTTTTTTCCCGCGTGCTGTGGGGGGCGCGGGTCGATCTGCAAATCTGCCTGCTGGGGGTCCTGTTCCCCTTTATGCTCGGCACCACCCTGGGGGCGCTGGCGGGCTATCTCGGCGGCGTGGCCGACGCGCTGGTGATGCGGGTTATTGATATCGTGCTGGCCTTTCCGTTTCTGGTGCTGATGCTGGCGATTATCGCCATCCTCGGGCCGGGGCTGAGCAGCTTTTATATGGCGATGGCGATGGTGGGCTGGGTCTCCTACGCCCGGCTGGTACGCGCTCAGGTACTGACGCTGAAACAGCGCGATTTTATTCTGGCGGCCCGCAGTCTGGGCTACGGCCATCTGCGGATTTTGTTCCGCCATCTGCTGCCCAATGCGCTAACCGGAGCCATCATTTTTTCGATGTCCGACTGCGTTCTGGTGCTGCTGAACGGGGCCTCGGTGAGCTATCTCGGGCTCGGCGTGCAGCCTCCTACCGCTGAATGGGGGATTATGGTGGCCGAAGGGCAGAGCTTTATCACCACCGCATGGTGGATAACCACCTTTCCGGGGCTTGCCATCGTGCTGCTGGCGATGGGCTTCAGCCTGCTGGCCGATGGGCTGGGCGATAAGCTAGGGGAACGCGTATGAGCTTGCTGAAGGTAAATCAGCTGACGGTTATGCGCGGCGAGGATGTCGCGCTGGTGGATAACGTCTCGTTAACGCTTGAAGCCGGGGAGATGCTTGGGCTGGTTGGCGAAAGCGGGTCGGGAAAAACCGTGACCTGCCGGGCGCTGATGCGCCTGCTGCCGGGGGCCGGACTGCGGATTACCGGCGGTGAGGTTCTGCTGGACGGCCGGGATATCTTGTCCCTCAGCGAAGGGCAAATGTCGGCGGTGCGCGGCCGGGAAATCGGCATGATTTTCCAGAACCCGACCAGCCATCTCAATCCGGTGATGACCATTGGAGAACAGATTGCAGAAAGTCGCCGCCTTCACTTTGCGGCAAACCGCCGTCAGGCGCGGGAGGATGCGCTGGCCTTGCTGCGCCAGGTCGGTATCCCGGACCCGCAGAATCGGCTCAATAACTATCCGCACGAATTTTCCGGCGGCATGCGCCAGCGGGCGATGATCGCCGTTGCCCTCGCGCCGGAACCCCGGCTGCTGATTGCCGACGAACCGACCACCGCGCTGGATGTCACCGTGCAGATGCAGATTCTGCGCCTGCTCAGCGACCTGCGCGCCGAGCTGGGGCTGGCGGTCATTATGATCACCCACGATCTCGGGGTGGTGGCGCAAACCTGCGACCGGATTGCGGTGATGTACGGCGGCAGGCTCTGCGAGGTGGGCGACAAACGCGAAGTGCTCGCCGGGCCGCTGCACCCTTATACCCGCGGGCTTATTGATTGTCAGCCGGCCAGCGAAGGCGGACGGGGGAGGCTGACGATCATCGACGGCCAGCCGCCCAGCGCCGACCACTTCCCATCAGGGTGTCGCTTTCACCCGCGCTGCCGCCGCGCCGATGAGGCGTGTCAGAGCCAGCCATTGCTGCGTTACGGGCAGGATTGCCATAGCCACGCGGTGGCCTGCCATCACATTTTGCCAGCACGGCAGGAGGGATAATGGTTAACGCTCGCTGGCCGCTGCTCGAGGCCGATAATCTTTGCGTCACCTTCCCGGTTTCCGGCGGCCTTTGGCGGCCGAAGCGGGTCGTACACGCGGTAAACCGGGTCACGATGCAGATCTTTCCTGGCGAGACGCTGGGCCTTGTCGGCGAATCCGGCAGCGGTAAGAGCACGCTTGGCCGAGCGCTGTTACAGCTTGAACGGGTTGCCGATGGCGAGGTGCGGTTCGCCGGACAGCGCATTACCCATGGCTTAACCAGCGATATTGCCCGTCTGCGCCAGCAAAGCGCGATGATTTTCCAGGATCCCTATGCCTCGTTGAATCCCCGGCAGACCGTAGGAGAAAGCATCTCCGAGGTGCTGCGCGTGCATCAGAAAATCCCGCGCGGGCAGGAAGCGCTGCGGGTTGCGGAACTGCTCACCCTGGTCGGCCTGCGTCCGCAGCAGGCCAGCGCGAAACCGTCTCAGCTAAGCGGCGGCCAGTGCCAGCGCGTCGGTATTGCCAGAGCGCTGGCCATGGAGCCGCGGCTGATCGTGGCCGATGAGTGCGTCGCGGCGCTGGACGTCTCTATTCAGGGACAGATCGTCAACCTGCTGATGGATCTGCGGGAAAAGATGGGGCTGGCGATTCTGTTTATCGCCCACGATCTGGCGATTGTGCGGCGGCTCTGCGATCGCGTTGCGGTGATGTATCTTGGGAGAATTGTGGAAGAGGGGCCGGCAGAAGCGGTCTTCACTCGACCGCTGCATCCCTATACCGCCGCGCTGGTCTCGGCGATCCCGGAAATCGACCCGGATAAACCGCTGCCGAAAAATTTGCTGGGGGGCGAGCCGCCCAGTCCCGTAGCCGTTCCACAAGGCTGTGCATTTCATCCGCGCTGCCCTTATGCGCAGGTGCAGTGCCGCACCGGCGCACCACCACCAACCCGGCAGATTGCCGATCGCGCTTATGCCTGCGTGCTCAACCTCGCGGGCGATGAGACCGTTTTTCCGTTAACTGGGGGATCTTTTGATGAAGCACAGGCAGATTAAGTTACTGGCGGCGAGCGTTTTTCTGGCGCTCAGCGTGGTGAGTGAAATAGCTCAGGCGGCCGGCGTATTGACCATTGGCCGCCGGGAGGACAGCACCACGTTTGACCCGATAAAATCGGCGCAAAATGCGGATAACTGGGTCTTTTCCAACGTCTTTGACCCGCTGGTGCGGGTGGATAAAAGCGGGACGAAGCTGGAGCCGGGCGTGGCCGAGAGCTGGACGATTTCCCCGGATGGCAAAGTCTATACCTTCAAAATTCGCGAAACCCGGTTCTCGGACGGTACGCCGCTGACCGCCAGCGATGCGGCGTTTAGCCTGATCCGTATCCGCGATGATGAAGGCTCGCTGTGGCGGGATTCCTATAGCATTATTGCCAAAGCGGAAGCCACGGACCCGCGCACGCTGGTGGTGACGCTGAAATCGCCTTCAGCGCCGTTCTTATCGCAGCTGGCGCTGCCGAACGCTTCGGTGATTTCCCAGCAGGCGATGAAGGCGGAAGGCGAAGAGGCGTTTGCCGAAAAGCCCGTGGGCTCCGGCGCGTTTAGCGTGAAAGAGTGGCTGCGCGGAGAAAAGATCGTGCTGGTGAAGAACCCGAACTTCTGGCAGGCGAAAAACGTCAGCCTGGATGGCGTGGAGTGGTTAACCATTCCGGACGACAATACCCGCATGCTGAAAGTGCAGGCCGGCGAACTTGACGCCGCGCTGACCGTGCCTTTCTCGCGCATTGCATCGTTACAAAAGGATGCCAATCTGAAGGTGGAGCTGGATCCTTCTACTCGCGAGGACCATCTGCTGATCAATCATTCTCACGGCGCGCTGGGCAAGGTGGAAGTCCGTCAGGCGCTGGACTTCGCGATTGATAAAGACGCGATTGTGAAAACCGTGACCTTTGGCTACGGTCAGGTCGCCAATTCCTATATTCCCGCCGGAGCGCTTTACCACTATCAGGATAATCTTCGCCGGCCATACGATCCGCAAAAGGCCAAAGCGATGCTGAAAGCGGCGGGTGCTGCCGACCTGAAGCTGAACTATGTGGTCAATGCCGGGGATGAAGTCGATGAGCAAATTGCCATTTTGCTACAACAGCAGCTGGCAAAAGCCGGGGTGACGGTGAATTTGCAAAAAGTCGACCCGAGCCAGAGCTGGGATATGCTGGTGGCCGGGGAGTACGATATATCGGTGATGTACTGGACCAACGATATTCTCGACCCCGATCAGAAAACCACCTTCGTGCTGGGTCACGATGCCAATATGAACTATATGACCCGCTATCATAACGACCAGGTTAAAGCGCTGGTGGCCGCCGCGCGCGTTGAAATGGACAGTAAAAAGCGCGAGCAGATGTATATCGACCTGCAAAAAATGGCCAAGGCCGACGTGAACTGGGTCGATCTGTATTACAGCCCGTACCGCAACGTCAGCCGCAAAAATATCGATGGTTTTTATCAGAATCCGCTGGGACGTTTCTTCCTGGAGGATACCGTAAAACACTAATGCCTCTTTGCGCCGGTTGTCTTCTGACGCCGGCGCCTTTTTCATCTTACCGGCGGCGCGGCACAGTTTGATGCACATCAACGAGCACATTAACTTTTACTATAAAAACTAAAAAAGAGTTGTAACCCCGCCTGCTTTTATTCAATTTATGTGGTGAATGTTTAGTGTATTTCAATAAATAAAACATATATACATTAAAAAACAACACGTTAAATAAATTAGGGGTTAATTTTTGTGGCAAGTGCAAACAAACTCACGCTGTTCATCGTCATCTTCATGCTGTTGGGGATCCTCTCCGGCGCGGCCATCCACGCTTACGCCGGGCAAACGACTATTACCGCATGGTCGGAAAACATTACGCTGCTTACCGACGTGTTTCTGCGCCTGATTAAGATGGTCATTGCGCCGTTGGTGTTCAGTACCCTGACGGTGGGGATTATGCGGCTGGGCGAAACGGCGACCATTGGGCGGGTCGGCGGTAAAGCCATGGTGTGGTTTATTACCTCGTCCATTCTCTCCATTCTGGTCGGGCTGGTGATTGTTACCCTCGAGCATCCCGGCGCCGGTTTGAACCTGGCGATCCCGAAAGAGTCCGTGGATACCGGGCTGGCGGTGAGCGGGATGAGCCTGAAAGGCTTTCTGACCCATACCATCCCCACCAGCATTACCGAGGCGATGTCCAACAACGAGATTCTGCAAATCGTGGTCTTCTCTATGTTCTTCGGTATAGCCGGGGCATCGCTGGGGGAGAAATTCAACGCCCCGCTGGTGGCGGCGCTGAACGTGGTTTCCCATATTATGCTGAAGGTGACCGGGTACGTGATGTACGTCGCGCCGCTGGCGATTTTCGCCGCGATCTCTTCGGTTATCGCCTCGCAGGGGCTGGGGATCCTGCTTAATTACGCCTCGTTTATCGGCGGATACTATGTCGCGATTCTGCTGACCAGCGCGGTGCTGCTGGCGGTGGGGTATATGGTGCTCAAAAAAGAGGTTTTTCGCCTGCTGAACATGCTCAAAGATCCGGTGCTGGTGGCGTTCACGACCAGCAGCTCCGAGGCGGCCTATCCGAAGACCCTGGAGCGTCTGGTGGAATTTGGCTGCTCGCGTAATATCGCGTCGTTTGTGCTGCCAATTGGCTACTCCTTTAATCTGGTCGGTTCAATGGTGTACTGCTCTTTTGCCGCCATGTTTATCGCCCAAGCTTACAATATTCAGCTGAGCTTTAGCGAGATTACCGTAATGATGCTGACGCTGATGCTGGCTTCGAAAGGGATTGCCGGGGTACCGCGTTCGGCGCTGGTGGTGCTGGCGGCGACCATCCCGAGCTTCAATATTCCGGTGGCGGGTATTTTGCTGCTGATGGGGATTGACCATTTTCTCGATATGGGGCGTTCAGCGATTAACGTACTGGGTAACGGGATTGCGACGGCGATGCTGTCAAAAAATGAAGGTCTGTCGCAGAATGAGGTACCTGAGGCTGAAGTCGCGCCTCAGCAGGCGCAAGCCTGATCGTCGGGCGGCCTCTCTGACGGGGTCGCTTTTTGCGCAGAAAAAGAGGCCCCTGACAGGCACGCCAGGGGCAATGTGACGAAGTAACAGATTCCCTGGTAGAGGCATTTTTTATTGTATAAAAATACGCTCCGGTATTTTCATACCAGGGAACCGGGTCATGTTACCCGCTGCCCGTAACGCCTGAGTAGATGTTTTTCATTTTACCGATCTTTTTCGGAATCCCGTTCCTCGCAAGCCAGCAAATTCTTAATTTTACGGTACATAATGCGAGCGTCGATGGCGCGTGCGCGCGTTTACCAGCGCTCTTTTAATAAGTTAATAAACTGGAAAAAGTCATAATTGTTATTAAGACTGTATTTTTCCATAATTTTGCTTTTGTGCCAGGTGATGGTTTTGGGGGTGACTTTGTTGAGAGCAGAAATTTTACCGATATCGAAGCCATGAATAATGCCGGTGGCGACGGCTACCTGCGATTTGGACAACATCTTATGCGGGCAGTTTGTGCAAATTAGCGGCGAGTCGATCCTCTGCGTCAGAGGAAGCAGTTCACTTCTTTTCAGCTCGTGGGCAATAATTTCAAACATCTTATCGATATTAACGGCTTTGATTGAGACAAAGGTAACGCCCTTAAGGCAGTTGACGATCAGCTCCTTTTCCGGAAGTTTGTCATAGCTGTGTAATATAATCACCGAACTGTTTTTTTTACGGTTCTTAATACTGGTATTGCACAGATAGATCTCGCCGGGAAGAACTTCAGCGATGATGATATCCTTATCTAAAAAATCATTATGCTTATAAGAAAAAGCGGCTTTAAGGTTGCCGCTGCGGCTGATGAGCTCATTGACTATGGCAACCAACGACTCTCGGAGAAAAGTATTCCTGGTGTTGATAGCGATGTTTATTTTTTTCATGGCGTTATTTTCCTGATAAATCAACATAACGCCATGTTGTGATCAATCCTCCGGGCGTATGCGGTGGCTGCTGCTGGACAGATTTGGTTATTATTCGCGGGGCTTTAGTTATTTTCTGCGCGATGAATTCTTAGTTGAAAACGGAATTTTTTGTTTTCTCCTGTCTCTGATATAGGAAACAAGGCTGTAAACAGACACGCAAAGGCAAAATATGCACAGCAATAAGGCTAACCATGTTTGCATGGCCATGATAGATATCCTTTAACTTAATTTTAGGTGTTAAAAATGTACCTCGCCGGCACGGGAATATTTTTATACTCTTCTTTAAACCGTGCTCGCGATACGCGTACGAAAAGCGCGCGGCAAGCGTCCTGAATTCAGCTATCGCTGGATCAGCAATAGTCGGTTCGCTCAGGGACGCTTTGGGCCGGTACGCTCACGACGCCATGTCAATGTAAGAAAATTCTTAATGTGCTGTCAGTCTCATTTCTCTCATTCCTCTCAAAAACTGAAAAAAATTAACAAGAGGAGCAAAACTGAAAACAACTTCGCAATGACGCCGCGCGGATGGCGGAATACTGACCGGCAGCGCTGCTGCTGCCGGCCGGGGAAAGGTCAGGAGAGAAACGCCAGCCCTTTGCCAAAAATCGCGCGAATCGGCAGGGTGATACCGTGAAGGCGGGCCTTGTGGCGCAGGCGGCTGATCACGACGTCGATTCGGTGCAGTTCCGGTTCGCCTTCATCGGTAAACAGAGAGGTGTGCAGGTCAACCTTGCTGCAGACCTCATTGCGGTTACGCATTAACACTTCCAGCAGCCGGTACTCTTGCTGCGTGAGCGGCAGGGCCAGCCCAGACGGCGCCACAAGGTGCTCGTTCTGGAGCACCCAGTGAGACGGCGCTGGCCGCTCTGCTGATAGCGCCGGGTTGACGCGTTCCGTCGGTTTTTGCTGGCGAAGCCGGGAGCCAAGCGCCTGAATACTCTCCGCGAGGTCGGAAAAGTTGACCGGCTTGATGAGGTAGAGATCGGCGCCGGCGTTTAAGGCCTGGAGCCGATCCTGCTCATGCCCTCTGGCGGTCACCACCACCAGGCCGAACTGGCCAATTTCGTGCAAATAGTCCAGCACGCTAAAGCCGTCCTCACCCGGCAAGCCAATATCGATAAGCACAATATCAACCGGATCGCGATGCAGCTGCCGCCAGAAGGCTTCGGCGCTGCGCACGCCCCAGGCATCGAAGCCGCGATGGCGCAGAAAAGCCAGCAGCTCGTCGAGTAAATCAGCGCTATCTTCGATGATTGCGACGCGTAATGTCATGATGTGTCCTTCTGCTGTCCGTTAGCCGGGAGCGTGAGCGCAAATTTGCATCCGGTCGACGTGTTCTCTGCCAGCCACAGGTCCCCGCCGTGAGCCTGGATGATTTGTCGGGCGACATACAGGCCAAGCCCGGTCCCGGCCGGCGTTGCGGTATCCGTTTCGCCGCGCCGATAGCGCTCGAAAATATGCTCGACCTGTTCAGGCGGGATGCCGGGACCGCGATCGCCAATGCGTAATTCCACGTGTTTTTCCTGCGGATAAATCTCGATGCTTATCTCCCCGGAGGCGGCATATTTCACCGAGTTGTCGAGCAGGTTGGCGATGGCGATACACAGTAGCCCGCTATCAATAAACAGCACCGGTGAAGGGGAGTCCGGACCCACAGTTTGCCCCTCAAGGGTGACATCCAGATAATGGTTAAGCGAAAGATCCACGACCGTCGCGGCCATATAGATGACCGGCAGCAGCGCTGCATCCTGCTTGTCGGCGTGCAGGTCCCTGGAGGAGAGCCGGGCGTCGGCCAGGCAATTATCGGTAAGCTGTACCAGACGGGTTGTCGCCCGCTGCATGCGGTCGAGGCGCGAGCTCTGCGTCACCGTTGCGGGGCACAGGCGCAGGTTTTCCAGCGCGGCCTGGAGGATCGCCAGCGGCGTTCTGAACTCATGCGCCACCATTCCCATAAACTGGCGCTGGTGGAAGCTGGCCTCGCGTTCAATCTGTAGCTCTCGCGCCAGCTGCTGCTTGCGTACCAGAGTCCGGTTTTCCGCCCGCACCCGCAGTACGGCGATGATCAGGACGGTGACGATATGAATAATCAGCGCGTACTGCCAGGTGGAATAGACCCCATTATGAAACGGAATGACGCCGTGGATAGAGAGCAGTGCCAGCCCGGCGGAGACGACATATATCGGCGGCAGCAGCCCCAGCAGCAGCGTATTGATATCAATCGCTTTGCGCCGCCACAGCATCCATGACGTGATTAACAGAATAGGGGCGGCGATAAAAAATATCCCGGCCTCTATCTGCATCGCCAGGCCGTAAAAGCCCAGCGGAATACTGATTTGCAGAACGATGTTTAAACCGATCGCCGCCAGCAGCAGTTGATGCAGCCGCGGCATATTTTTCTTGAGATCGAAAACTTCGCTATGCAGCCACAGCGCGGTGGCGTAGCTCACTAGCGACAGGCAGCTGATCATATAATCCTGAACCGGCAGCAGGGCGCTGCCAAATAACCACTCCGGGTAGCCATGCAGGGCCGCGACGAGCGGATAGTTTAGCGAGAACAGGCAGATCCCCCACAGCAGGCGCCGACGCAGCGCGATGGCAAGCCACAGGGCGATGCCGCTGGCAATTACCGCCAGGCCAAAATAGAAGCTCCAGAAAGCGGTATCGAGCGTGGCCGAACGCACGAACTCCTGCGGCGAGGAGAGCGTCGCCAGCAGAATCAGGGTGCTGCTGCTCTGGAGACGGAATACCATCTCGTAGCCAGCCGCCGTCGGCGGGGGCGGCAAAATCAGAACGCTTTCGCGGTAGTCGAGATCGTTATCCCGGGCAGACGCATGGTCGCCAAACTCTTTCTGTCGCCATGGACTGTCGCTGCCGTAGGGGCGATAAAACACGGTCAAACGATCGACAAACGACGGACCGAGCTGCAGCCAGCGCTGTTCGCCAGCAAATAAGGCCGCCGGGAGCGAAGTACGTAGCCAGTAGGCCTTTGTCGAGTAGCCGAACGACGGGATAAGCGGCGCCGTTTTTAGCACCTCTTCAGGGAGTGAAAGAAAGGCGTTGAGGGTCAGCGTGTCGCTGGCGTCGGCGTACCAGTAGACCGGAATATCAATACCCAGCTGGCGGACCTCCGCGCGGGCTGGCACCCCTATCTGCAGAGCGATAATGACGCCGCACCATGCCCAGAAATGCGCGCTGCGGCTCCTGCGAATAAGATCATAAAAAGCGCACAAACGATTCAATCACGCCCCCTTGTGGCATGGATTAATCAATCAGACGGTATAAACGCAGAGGAACGCTGCCGCAGGCACAGGTACCCCTCCGCATTCGGGAAATAAACGTCCAGGACCGGGCAACGCAGCATTCTGCTGGTGCCGAAGATATTATTCCAGCGTTATCTGCACGCCGGGTAACTGGCCAGACCTGCTGTAAGAAGATTCTCAATCAACGTTAACGTAGGGGGGAGGTGCATAATAAGCAACCTGAAAGTTCAGGCGCAGCATACGAGTTTATGATGTTATGCCATAAATTGACGCGACAGCTATATAAAATTGGCATTAGATTATTTAATCAGCGCATATAAAAGCAGCGGGTTATATTCAAGTTTAATTTACGCTGAAATAACGATAACGGACAATATCTGCGGCGAGTGAGGCGCATTTGGCGATGAATCCACCGCGGCTGATGGGATGACCGGTCGCACAGACCCTCATAAAAGACCGCCGACGAGCGTGTGATAAAAAACTGACACCGGCAGTCCATGGCACCGCGTGCGAGTAGCGGATTTATGCGGGCAAAAAAATAAAATGGTTATATATTGACCTGTGATGAAATAAAATCAGTATTCTAAGGCGTGATAGTAGAATTTAGATGAGGGTAATTTCGGGGTAAGCGTATTTTATGCGGTTGAAAGGGCGATTTTCTGTTTCTTCCCCACCCGTAATAGCGGTCCTTTATCAATGTTTTGGTTATTTACATCAAAGAATCCGCGGACGACTGTGGTTATGTTGGTTATTCCGCCTGGAAAAATGACCAGGTAAATCATTCACTCGTTGTGCAAGGAGACCTGACAGGATGACGACGAAATCGCTAACGCTGTCTTTGGATGAACAACAGTCCATTCCGTTGAGTACGGTCTCAGGGACGCAGGGCTATCCCGGCATGGATATTCGTCCGCTGGCGTCCGCAGGTATATGCAGTTTCGACCCCGGTTTTGCTAACACCGCAGGCTGTACGTCGGCCATCTCCTGGATTGATACCGAAAACAGCGTTTTGCTGCACCGCGGCTATCCGGTCGATCAGCTGGCTCGCCAGTGCGACTTCCTTGAGGTAGCCTGGATTCTGCTGCGGGGCGATGCGCCTGACGAAGCCAGCTATCAGTCGTTCAAAAACACGATTACCCGCCATAGCCTGGTACACGAGCAGATTGGCCGCATGTGCAGCAGCTTTCGGCGCGACTCGCATCCGATGGCCTTAATGTGCGCTCTGGTGGGCACGCTGGCGGCGTTCTATCACGATGTGCTGGACGTTGAAAATCCTGAGCACCGCGCGCTGGCCGCCACCCGCCTGCTGTCGAAAATGCCGACGCTGGCGGCGATGAGCTATAAGTTTTCTATTGAGCAACCGGCGCAGTATCCGCGCAACGATCTTTCCTACGCGGGGAATTTCCTGCATATGCTGTTTGCTATCCCGGCGGAGCCGTATCAGCTGAATCCGGTGATTGAGCAGGCGATGAACCAGATCCTGGTGCTGCACGCCGACCACGGCCAGTGCGCATCGACGACCACCGTCCGGGCGGCGGGCTCCTCCGGGGCGAATCTTTTTGCCTGCATTGCCGCCGGACTCGCTTCTTTATGGGGACCGGCCCACGGCGGGGCGAACGAAGCCAGTATGCGGATGCTGGAGGAGATCAACACCGTCGACCAAATTCCGGCGTTCCTGAGCAAAGCGAAACGCGATCCGCAGGCGTTTCGTCGTCTGGGATTCGGTAACTCTCGCTACCGTCATCTTGATCCGCGCGCCGCTATTTTGCGCGAAACCTGTCACCGGGTGCTGAAGGAACTGGGGATGTCCGATATGCCGCTACAGGTGGCGATGGCTCTTGAAGAGGTGGCGCTGACCGACCCCTACTTTGTTGAAAATGGCCTGTCGCCGAGCGTGGATTTCTACACCGCGGTGATCCTTAAAGCGATGGGGCTGCCTTCATCGATGTTTGTGGCAATTACCGCCGTAGGCAGAACGCTTGGCTGGGTGGCGCACTGGAACGAAATGCACGAAGCGCCGCTGAATATATATCGTCCCCGGCAGATTTATACCGGCGAAAAGCGGCGGGATTACGTTTCGCGGCGTGAAGGGTGACGGCAATCGGGAAGATTTAGCCCGGCTCGCGCTGCGCTGAGCCGGGCTACAAATTCACTGCGTTCTGTGGTGCGGGAACGCAGCGGATGTTTAGCGAAACATCACCTGCGCCCAGCGGGCCAGCCCGGCGGTAACCGAGCCAAAATCATCGCCTCCGGCAACCGGAATACCCGGCAGGTGCGCCGCCAGCGCTTTTTTAATCAACGGCGAGCGAGCGCTGCCGCCGGTCAGGTAAATCACGTCCGGTTTTTCATTACTGTTATCCAGCGCCAGCTGAACCTGCTCCATGATCCGGGCCAGCGGCTGATCCAGCGCAGCTTCCAGACCCTGCTGGCTGATGGCTGTCGCCAGCTCGTCGCTAATAAACGGCAGCCCGGCGGTGACGCTCGGCTGCGCGGAAAGGGCGATTTTACTCTCTTCCGCGCTGCGCACCAGGCGATAGCTCAGGCGCTGACGCCAGACCTTCAGCAGCAGCGCGACTTTTTCGCTATCGCGGGCGCTGCGCAGCAAATCGTTAAGCAGGCGACCGTTGGCGGCGCTGTAAAAGTCGGTCTGCGCCGGCACGTCGTTAATGGCCACCGCATTCCACCACGGCAGAATCGGCAGCGCAATGCCTTTTTCGGTATCGCCGCCCATCCCCAGCAGCGGCATCAGGCATTTAAAGGCCAGGGCGATATCCAGGTCGTTACCGCCGACGCGGCAGCCGCTGTGGCCGAGCAGGCTTTGCTGGCGATCGGCTTTTTCCCGCCACTGCGGCCCCATCAACAGCAGCGAACAGTCGGTGGTACCGCCGCCGATATCGACGACCAGCACGCGTTTTTCTTCACTCAGCGTCGCTTCGAAATCCAGACCGGCGGCGACCGGCTCAAACTGAAACACGACGTCGCGAAAGCCCGCGCGCTTTGCCGCACGTTCGAGAATGCCCTGCGCCTGGGCGTTGGCATCATCGCCGCCAAGCCCCTGGAAGTTAATCGGCCGTCCGATAACCGCCTGGTCGATGGTTTCCGGCAGCTGCGTTTGCGCCTGGAGTTTGATATGCAGCATCATGGCGCACACTAAGTCTTCAAACAGCGCTACCTGCTGCGGCTTGAGCCCGCTGGCGCCGAGAAACGATTTCGGCGACTTTACGAAGTAGACTTCTTGCGGATCTTCAACGTACTGATGCAGCGAAGCGAGACCAAACTGCACGCTGTTGCCGAGTACGTCGATATCTTCCTCGCGGTTGAAGCTTATCGCGCGACGCAGCAGCGCCTGGTTTTCATCGCCGTTGGGCGGGACGTCGTGATGGCGGTAGAGCCACTCGCTGACCGCTTCGCGGGTCGGCGCGCAAAGCATTGATGGCAATAGTGAACTACCGTTTTCCAGCGTCAGCAGCTGCGGCGTATTGTTGCGCATCACCGCCACTGAACAGTTAGCGGTACCGTAGTCAAAACCAATAAACATAGCCTGCAAAATCCCCATGCCGGTGAAGAAGGGGGGCGACTTTAGCGGATTGACGGCACTGCGACAACTGGAATTTAAAAGCAAGGCGCAGGCGGCGCGGAGCCGCTATGATTGAAGCGCTAAAAAAGGAGAAATGATGACGCTGCTACCCTGGCATTCCCCCTACGACTGGCAATGGATGTTTCATTTTCTTGGCGCGCGTACGGTGCAGGGGATTGAAACTTTTGCCGGCGACAGCTATTGCCGCAGCTTCGCCCTGAATGGCCACGCCGGACTCATCACGGTGACGCCGGATGACGCCGCGCAGGGCATGCAGGTGACGCTTTCCGCCGGGCTGCAGCCGGTCGCGGAGGCGTGCCTGGCGCGGGTTGCGCGTTTATTTGATTTATCCTGCGACCCGCAGCAGATTGCCCTGACGCTGGGAAGCCTTGCGCTGCCAAGGCCGGGGCTTCGTCTGCCGGGCTCGCTGGATGCGTTTGAACAAGCGGTACGTGCGGTGCTCGGCCAGCTGGTGAGCGTGGCCATGGCGGCAAAGCTCACCGGGAAAGTGGTGGCCGCCTTCGGGGAACCGTTGTCCGACGCGCCGGGCTTTTATCTCTTCCCGAGCGCGCAGCGGCTGGCGCAGGCCGATCCGCTGGCGCTAAAGGCGCTGGGCATGCCCCTGCGGCGCGCGGAGGCGCTGATCCACCTGGCGCAGGCGGCGATCCGCGGCGATCTCCCCCTCTTCGCGCCGGAGAATATCGATGCTGGAATAAAGCAGCTGCAGACGCTGCCCGGCATAGGCCGCTGGACGGCGAACTATTTCGCGCTGCGCGGCTGGCAGGCGCCGGATATCTTCCTGGCGGATGATTATCTGATTAAACAGCGTTTTCCCGGCATGACGCCGGCGCGGATTGCGCGCTATGCCAGCCGCTGGCACCCCTGGCGCTCGTACGCTTTACTGCATATCTGGTATACGCAAGGCTGGTCGCCGGTGGAGGAATAGACCCGGGAGGCGCTTAGCACTGGTATCGACGCGCTGAAATCCCTATAATTGCGGCGTTTGGCGGTCAACCGCCACCCTTCCTACATTCCCAGGTTAATCAGGTCGCAAAAATTTATGACTGATACGTCTCATCAGTGCGTCATTATAGGCATCGCCGGCGCATCGGCTTCGGGCAAAAGCCTTATCGCCAGTACGCTATATCGTGAATTACGTGAACAGGTCGGCGATGAACATATCGGCGTTATTCCGGAAGACAGCTATTACAAGGATCAAGGTCATCTGTCGATGGAAGAGCGTGTAAAAACCAACTATGACCACCCAAGCTCCATGGATCATAGGCTGCTGTTTCAGCATTTGCAGATGCTGAGAAGCGGCCAGCCGATAGAGTTGCCGGTGTATAGCTACGTTGAGCATACCCGTATGCCGGAAACCATCCATATTGAACCGAAGAAAGTCATCATTCTCGAAGGGATTCTGCTGCTGACCGACGCCCGCCTGCGCAACGAACTCAGTTTCTCCATTTTTGTCGACACCCCGCTGGATATCTGCCTGATGCGGCGCATCAAGCGAGACGTTAACGAGCGTGGGCGTTCGATGGATTCGGTAATGGCGCAGTACCAGAAAACGGTGCGCCCGATGTTCCTGCAGTTTATCGACCCTTCCAAACAGTATGCCGATATTATCGTGCCTCGCGGCGGTAAGAACCGTATCGCCATCGATATATTGAAGGCCAAAATCAGTCAGTTCTTTGAATAACACGAACGAATTGTGTAACGTGCAAAGAGAAGCCAATTTGCCCTTATCCCCGGAAGGCGTAGGGGCGCAATGCCTTAAAGGAGAACGTTCATGCGTCTGTGCGACCGAGATATAGAAGCCTGGTTGGATGAGGGGCGTCTGGCCATTAACCCGCGCCCGCCCGTTGAGCGCATTAACGGCGCGACGGTCGATGTTCGGCTGGGAAATAAGTTTCGGACTTTCCGCGGGCACACGGCGGGCTTCATTGACCTGAGCGGGCCTAAAGCGGAAGTCAGCGCGGCGCTGGATCGCGTGATGAGCGAAGAGATTGTTCTGCCGGATGGTGAAGCGTTCTTCCTGCATCCGGGCGAGCTGGCGCTGGCGGTGACCTTTGAATCGGTCACCCTGCCGCCGGATCTCGTCGGCTGGCTGGATGGCCGTTCTTCGCTGGCGCGTCTGGGCCTGATGGTGCACGTCACCGCGCACCGCATCGATCCGGGCTGGTCCGGCTGCATCGTACTGGAATTCTATAATTCGGGTAAGCTGCCGCTGGCGCTGCGTCCGGGGATGCTGATCGGGGCGTTAAGTTTTGAGCCGTTATCCGGGCCGGCGATGCGGCCTTATAATCGCCGCGAAGATGCGAAATATCGCGACCAGCAGGGCGCGGTAGCGAGTCGAATCGACAAGGATTGATAATTTTAGCGGTTTGCTGAGGATGCCATGAGACGAATTCTGACCACGCTGATGATCTTACTGGCGGTAGTTGTCGCCGGTCTTACCGCGCTGGTATTGCTGGTCAACCCCAACGATTTTCGCGCCTATATGGTTAAAGAGGTGGCGGATCGTAGCGGCTATCAGCTCGAGCTCAATGGGCCGCTGCGCTGGCACGTCTGGCCGCAGCTCAGCATTCTCTCGGGCCGCATGACCCTGACCGCGCCGGGCGCTGAAGAACCCGTTATTCGCGCGGATAATATGCGCCTTGACGTCGGGCTGCTGCCGCTGATCTCCCATCAGCTGCAGGTCAAGCAGGTGATGTTGAAGGGCGCGGTGATCCAGCTGACCTCCAAAACCGAAGCCGTGCGTAGCAAGGGGGCTCCGGTCGTCCCGCACGACAATACGCTGCCTCAGGTGCCGGAGGATCGCGGCTGGTCGTATGATGTCCAGAAGCTACAGATTGCCGATAGCGTGCTCTTTTTTCAGCATGAAGATGGCGAGCAGGTTACGGTGCGCGATATCCGTTTGCAGATGGAGCAGGACAGCAGCCATCGCGCCACGGTCGATTTCTCTGGTCGGGTGAACCGCGATCAGCGCGATCTGGCGCTTTCCTTCTCCGCCCAGGTGCAGGGCGGTGATTATCCTCATTCTCTGAAGGCGGATATTTCACAACTGAACTGGCAGCTTCGCGGCGCGGAGCTTCCCCCCGAAGGGATTAGCGGCCAGGCCAGCATGCAGGCCAGCTGGGTCGAGGATGCGAAAAAGCTCAGCTTCGATGGGCTGAACTTAACGGCTAACGGCAGCACCATTGCCGGCAACGGCAGCGTCGTGCTGGGCGACCAGCCTGACTGGACGCTGAACCTTCAGGCGGGCACGCTCAACCTCGATAGCCTGCTTTCTCATGCCTCCGCCTCTGGCGATAATAGCGTTAACCAGCAGGGACAAAGCCAGAACAGGCAGCTACGCCCGGTTATTGCGGATAACGATATTCAGCAGGATTACAACGCCCTGCGCGGTTTTAACGCCCGGCTGAACCTGACGGCTGACCAGCTGCAGTGGCGGGGAATGCACTTTACCCAGGTGAAAAGTGAAATCAGCAACCAGCAGGGGCTGCTGACGATTCATCAGATGCAGGGGAGTCTGGACGGTGGACGACTCTCGCTCCCCGGCTCGCTCGACGCGCGGGGCGCAACGCCGCATGCCTCTTTCCAGCCGCAACTCGACAACGTCGAGATCGGCTCGATTCTGAAAGCGTTTAATTATTCGATAAACCTCACCGGTAAGCTCTCGCTGACCGGTGAGTTCTCCGGCGGCAAGATTGATGCCGACGAGTTCCGCCGCAGCTGGCAGGGGCAGGCGGTAACGCAGCTCACTGATACGCGCACTGAAGGGCTCAACTTCCAGCAGCTGGTACAGCAGGCCGTCGAGCGCAGCACCAACGTTCAGGCGCAGGAAAATTACGACAATGCGACCCGACTGGACTCTGTCAGCACCGAGTTTGCGCTGAATAATGGGCTGGTCACCTTGACGCATATGCAGGGCCAATCTGACATGATGGCGCTGACCGGTCAGGGTGAGCTCAACCTGCTGAAAGAAGATTGTGATATGCTCTTCAACGTCCGGGTACTGGGCGGCTGGAAGGGCGAAAGCAAACTCATCGACAGGCTCAAGCAGACGGCGATCCCTTTGCGAATTTATGGTAACTGGCAGACGCTGAGCTACAGCCTGCAGGTTGACCAGATACTCCGCAAGCAGCTGCAGGATGAAGCCAGGAAACGGCTCAGCGAATGGGCTGAACGCAATAAAAACACCCAGGACGGCAAGGATGTGAAGAAGCTGCTCGACAAACTGTAAGTTAGCCAGGAAAAGCAGAAGAAGCGCATCGTGCTAAGATTGCCGGCAATGCGCATTCCTCTGGAATTGCCGGCGGCGCTTCGCCTGCGCGGGCCTACGGCTAAAGAGGGATGCGTTGAGCGTTTAGGTTTTGACGGCCGGGTAAGGCGATAGCCACTACCCGGAAGAAAGATTAGCAGACCCTTAAAAATCGGTTAACCGCCTGCGTCCGGCTTTTGATGCATCATCGAAGAGAGCATCACACTTCATAGTCCAGTTCATCTTCATCCTGCGCCGGCGGCACTATCAGTACTTTTTGTACCCGATGGCTGTCCACCTGCAGCGTGCGCAGCACGTAGCCGTCAAGTTTCACTTCTTCACCTTCCTGCGGCACATGCTGCAGGTACTCCATCAGCAGACCGGCAACCGTATGGTATTCACGTTTCTCATCCAGCGGCAGAGGAACGGACTGGACCAGGTCTTCCAGCGGCATATGCCCGTTGACCGTCCAGCTCCCGTCGCCGTTTTTGTGAATATCGTGACGGGCATCGATCTCTTCTGCTTCATTAGGCAGATTTCCGGCGATGGTCTCCATGACGTCGCTGAGCGTCACAATCCCCTCTACGGAGCCAAATTCATCGACCACAAAGGCGAAGTGGGTTCTGGCTCTGCGGAACTGCTCCAGCGCAGGAAGCAGCGGCAGCGTTTCCGGGAACACCAGCGGCTGACGAATCAGAACCTGCAGATTGAGCGGTTCATGACGTAATGATTGCTGCAGAAGATCGATCACGTGCACGACGCCAAGCATATCCTCGTCATCATCGCCGCCGGTAACCACGAGGCGGGTATGCTGATTTTTGTCGAGTAAGGCGCGAATCTCCTCTTCCGGCGCGCTGAGATCAATATGTTCAATGTCATGACGCGAGGTCATGATGCTGCTGACGGTACGCTGATTGAGATTCAGTACCCGCTCAATCATCCGCCGTTCCTGCGGATTGAAGAGTGGGTTATCGTCGCGATCGGCAATCAGCGAGGCGGTCTCGCTATCCAGCTCGCTACTGTCTTTGCGCCCGCTCAACAGATTCATCACCGCTTCGGTAGTTCGCTGGCGTAGCGTCAGGTTGGCCGAGAGAAAGCGATGGCGGTTAAAAATCGCCAGCTGGTTGAAGGATTCAATCATGACCGAGAAGCCGATAGCCGCGTACAGGTAGCCTTTAGGAATAGGGAAACCAAAGCCTTCGGCAATCAGGCTAAAGCCGATCATCAGCAGGAAGCTCAGACAGAGAATAACGATGGTCGGATGGCTGTTAACAAAGCGGGTGAGGGCTTTACTGGCCATCAGCATCAGGCTAATGGCAATAATCACCGCAGCCATCATGACTGCCAGGTGGTCAACCATGCCGACCGCGGTTATCACCGAGTCGAGAGAGAAGATGGCATCAAGCACCACGATTTGCGCTACCACCCCCCAGAACCTGGCGCCTTTACGCTGGGTCGGGTTATCGCTATCTTTCCCTTCCAGCCGTTCGTTAAGTTCAACGGTGGCTTTGAAGAGGAGGAATAATCCGCCAAACAGCATAATCAGATCGCGGGCGCTAAAGCTCAGATCGTGCCAGGTCATGAGCGGTTTGGTTAGCGTGACCAGCCAGGAGATCGAAGCCAGCAGCAGCAGGCGCATCACCATTGCGAGTAGCAGACCGGTGATGCGGGCCCGGTCTCGCTGCGCGGGGGGAAGTTTTTCCGCGAGAATGGCGATAAAGACCAGATTATCAATACCGAGTACCAGTTCAATAACGACAAGCGTAATGAGCCCGGCCCAGATAGAGGGGTCGGCAATCCATTCCATATTCAGTTAAAACCTTTACAACCTAAGAGTGCCATGAATCGATCATGGATAAGCTATAGATAAAATGCAATATTTTCTGCTGTTAATTAGCTCAGCCCCGAACCCGCCTCCCAATAAACCAGCAAATAAAAGAGTCAGTTGTGCAGGATATAACCTTTCCACAATGCGCCCATGGGATGGGACTTATTAATTAACGCGCGAAATTTCAGCGATACGGGCGGAGACGGTGCGTACGATTTTAAGCCAGATGTCACCCGAGCGGTGAAGGACCATGCTGCTCTGCAGCAGAAGGCGGATACGTTACTTAGATAACGCGAGAGTCAATCAATAGATTTGATGTATATATCAACGATTTTCTTGAATTTGGATTTTTATACTACTTAATGTCGTGGCTTGCCGTAGATCAATTTTTGCAGGACGATGTAATGAGCGTTATATGTGATGGCAAGCGGTAAAAACAGCAGCGAAGAGGGTTTAAGTCAGCGGGCTACCCGTCGTTTTTTTCAGCAATATCATTGCTGACCGTGAAGTCAGACATGACGGGTAATTGGCTGCAATTCAGGCGCTTTTGTACGTTAAATAATTTTATTATCAATATAATTGATTATTTGGGCTGGATTTTTATTTTTTTGCAGTCACTTGTTCTGTGTCAATTCATGATGAAAGATTACAAGGTATTAAAAGAGAAATGATGGAGAAGCGATGAGCGTCATTACGCTACCTTATGAATAAAATAAGGTGCTGCTGGTGAGTAACTCATTGTAATTAAATGGAAATTCTTTAGAAACCATGCGTATAAGAATTTTCTTAAAACTGTCTATTGGTATGTAGACTTTGCGTGTATTCTTAAATTCAGCGTGTAATTTCAGAATTTGACGGACAGAATGGCAGGTATCAAGCGTGTATCATCACTGATAAATGCCAGTGATACATACAAACTGACAGGATCAAAAGGTTTATAACCATACGGGTGGATATGAAAATGGTGAGTTTGAAAGCAGTTATACCGGTAGCAGGATTAGGGATGCATATGTTGCCCGCCACCAAGGCCATTCCGAAAGAGATGTTGCCGATCGTCGACAAGCCAATGGTGCAGTACATTGTTGATGAAATTGTAGCTGCGGGTATCAAGGAAATCGTGCTGGTGACGCATTCATCCAAGAATGCCGTAGAAAACCATTTCGACACCTCCTACGAACTGGAAGCATTGCTTGAACAGCGCGTAAAACGTCAGCTTCTGGCGGAGGTGCAGGCTATCTGTCCTCCTGGCGTAACGATCATGAACGTGCGTCAGGGCCAGCAGCTGGGTTTAGGTCACTCCATTCTTTGCGCGCGCCCGCTGATTGGCGATAACCCGTTTGTGGTGGTGCTCCCGGATATCATTCTGGACGACGCCAGCGCCGACCCTCTGCGCTATAACCTTGCCGCGATGGTGGCGCGTTTCAATGAAACGGGTCGTAGCCAGGTGCTGGCCAAACGGATGGAAGGCGATCTCTCCGAGTATTCCGTTATCCAGACTAAGGACGCTCTGGAATCGGCGGGGCAGGTTGCCCGAATCGTTGAGTTCATCGAAAAACCTGATGAACCGCAAACCCTGGATTCCGACCTGATGGCGGTAGGGCGCTATGTGCTTTCTGCCGATGTCTGGGCTGAACTGGAGCGTACCGAGCCGGGCGCCTGGGGACGTATTCAGTTAACCGATGCGATCGCCGAGCTGGCGAAAAAACAGTCAGTCGATGCGATGTTAATGACTGGCGACAGCTATGACTGCGGTAAAAAAATGGGCTATATGCAGGCTTTTGTCAGCTACGGGCTGCGTAACCATAAAGAAGGGGCAAAATTCCGCGAGAGTATTAAGAAGCTGCTGGCGTAGTTTTCGCGTCAGTGCTTATTAGCGCGTGAGAGTGAACGGTCCGAATTATCTGATGACGAAAAGAGGATTCGAGGCCGTTCACAACGTCAGATTCACAATATCAGATACTGCGCGTAGAACTGGTTAATAGCCCTATAAATACAATAAGTTAGCTGATTTTATTGTTATAGTGTATCGCTTTTGAACGCAGCAAATGTTCGGAGACTTCTGGTAGTCGAATAAGACGTAGCATGATGAAATGGTCAGACAAGCAAAATTTACTCTTTGCTGATAATTACTTACTAAGATTTTTCTTAAGTAAGCGGCCCTTAGTCAAGGTGTAACATGAAAATAAAACTTGACTGAGATCATGTTTGCGCATTAAACAACGGTAGCGTGTGCATATTAATGTGAACTTAAGGATTGCATATGCCCACACAAATGTCGCGGGAAAGGCGTTGCGAACTGGAGAGATCGTCAAAGGATGAAAGATAAATGAACTGGCAGGTTGTCACTTTTTTTGGCGATAGCACCGTACTGTTACCCAGTGCGGCAGTATTGTTTATCGTGCTTTTTCTGCGAAAAGATTCAAAGCAGCTGGCCTGGCACTGGGCGCTGCTGTTCGGCATAACCGGCGCAATTGTCTGCGCATCAAAACTGGCATTTATGGGTTGGGGTATTGGGATTCGCGAGCTGGACTTCACTGGCTTTAGCGGCCACACCGCATTATCTTCAGCTTTCTGGCCAATCCTCTTATGGCTGCTGTGCGCGCGTGCTACACCAGCTCTTCGTTTTACTGCTGTCATAGTGGGTTATGCTCTGGCCGGACTGGTTGGCTACTCCCGACTGATGGTCCACGCACATTCAACTTCTGAAGTCATTGCCGGCTTACTGCTGGGAGCCGCAGGCAGCGCAATTTTTCTGCTGCTACAGTCACGCGTTCGCGCCACTCATACAGCGCGGTTATCCTTTGGCAGTCTGGCGAGCATGGTGATTATCCCGGCGCTTCTGCTGAATACGGGGGCGAAGGCGCCAACCCAATCTTTGCTGAACGAGATTGCGGTGAAGATTGGCCCACTGGAAAAACCTTTTACCCGAGCCGATCTGCATAAGCGATTTTACTGATTCAGACAAACGTGGAAAAGATGAAGGATTCAGAAAGAATCATGTCGTGTTCACATTGTATGCAATATGAAATTTATGATGAAAGTGTCAGTAGCGGCGATATTTCATATCCATGAAATAAATTTGTGATGGGTCATTCTGCGCAATAATTAGCGCAATGATAATCAGCCAGGATGTTTCCTAAATAAGTTTTCTGGCTAAATATCGAATTTATTAATGATAACAACAGCGTGGCATACTTCTTTTTACTATCAATTTTTGTAGTTGACTAACTATAATTAACTTGAAGCTAAGTCAACACACTTTTTGTGGTGAAAAAAGCAATAAAATCATAAAGTTGAGATTATTCAGTTGCTTTGTACTGGTTCCATTTTTACGTGAAGAGCAGAAAACAATAGCGTTATCGGCAATTGGTTCGTGGCGCTGGCAACGTAACTGATAATGTGAGATTACGCTCCCAATTGAGGGTAGAATCTCGTAAACTTATGGCCGCGAAATTGTTTGCTTTGATGGATTAATCGCCGATTTATCGGAATCTACGATCGAATTTACAGGGAAAGAAGTACAGTGCATTGGTAGCTGTTAAGCCAAGGGCGGTAGCGTACCTGCGACCAGGCCTTTTCTCTATATCACATCTCATTTTATGCGACAGAAATTCCTAAAGTGGACTCGATGCAGGTGATTCTCTTCGCAACCTGTATATACTAGCGAGTTGTCATCAAATCAGGACGTATTCGTCTTGAGGCGGGCAGATAAACTGCGGGTATGAGGTGCGATGGAATAGCCTTCAATAACAATTTCGCATACATTGTGTACTGCAGGTAGCCTGCGAGTAGAAAACGAGCTTTAGCACGGCGTTCCGATCGGCATGCTTTCGTTTTCTCGGGCCAATACCTGTAGACCAAACATAGCAAAGGTTGGCGTCAGAGGGCGCTGCATCTATCAGTGTTCCCCTTGTCGCGCCAGCTTGCGAAAACGGGGCTTTAAATGGATCTTGTACAATGATAAAAATTGCGCGAATCGCACTCGCATTAGGGCTGTTTACTTCTGCCAGCTCACTTGCCTATGCCTCCGGGTTAGTGATGAATGACAACGAACTGCGCAACGATCTGGCGTGGCTCTCCGATCGAGGCGTTATTCATCTCAGCCTGTCGACCTGGCCGCTGAGCCAGGAAGAGATTAACCGGGCCCTTAAGAAGGCAAAACCCTCTTACTCTTCCGAACAGGTTGTTCTGGCGCGAATCAACCAGCGCCTCGACTCTTTAAAAGCGGATTTTCGGGTGAGCGGCTATACCTCAACGGATAAGCCCGGAACGCCGCAGGGCTTTGGTCAGAATCAGCCTGCGGATAGCTCTTTATCATTAGCCTTTAATAACAGCGGCGAATGGTGGGATGTGCACCTGCAGGGCAACGTTGAAGGTGACGAACGCATCAGCAACGGTTCACGTTTTAATGCTAACGGCGCCTATGGCGCGGTTAAGTTCTGGAACCAGTGGCTCTCATTTGGTCAGATGCCGCAGTGGTGGGGGCCGGGTTATGAAGGCAGCCTGATCCGCGGTGATGCGATGCGGCCAATGACCGGCGTTTTAATGCAGCGTGCTGAACAGGCCGCACCGGAAACCTGGTGGCTGCGCTGGATTGGCCCGTGGCAGTATCAGATTTCCGCCAGCCAGATGAATCAATATACCGCCGTACCGCATACCAAAATTATCGGCGGGCGTCTTACGTTTTCTCCTTTCCAGTCCCTTGAACTGGGCGCATCGCGCATTATGCAGTGGGGCGGGGAGGGGAGACCGGAGTCGTTTAGCAGCTTCTGGGATGGTTTTACGGGTAAAGATAACACCGGTACAGCGAATGAACCGGGTAACCAGCTAGCGGGTTTTGATTTTAAATTTAAGCTAGAGCCTACGCTTGGTTGGCCGATTAGTTTCTATGGGCAGATGATTGGTGAAGATGAATCTGGCTATTTACCTTCAGCGAATATGTTCCTTGGCGGCGTCGAAGGACATCATGGTTGGGGCAAAGATGCCGTCAACTGGTATCTTGAAGCGCATGATACGCGGACGAATATGAGCCGAACCAACTATAGCTACAGGCACCATATCTATAAAGATGGCTATTACCAGCAAGGCTATTCACTCGGTGATGCTATGGGAGGTGATGGTCAACTGTTTGCAGGTAAAGTCGAACTGGTTACGGAGGATAATCAACGTTGGAGCGCGCGTTTAGCATATGCGAAGGTTAACCCCGAGAATCAGACAATTAATAAGGCGTTTCCTCGTTCGGATACGTTGAAAGGTGTGCAATTGGGATGGAGTGGGGATGTGTATAAATCGGTAAGACTGAACACCTCTCTCTGGTATACAGATGCAGACAATAGCGATAGTGATGACGTGGGTGCGAGCGCGGGGATAGAAATCCCATTTAATTTATAGCCTTAACACAGCTTTGGAAATAGGCTGTTGTTTGGGAGTTAGAAACTTTTGGTTTACTGATGATGTGACATTATGAAGAAAAAAATTGTTAGATTTTCGGCATTGGCGTTAACAATAGGATTTTTATCTGGCTGTACTATCATGCCTGGTCAGGGGTTGAATAGCCTTCGTAAGAACGTCGTTGAGCTGCCGGATAGCGATTACGACCTGGATAAACTGGTTGATGTATATCCAATGACTCCTGGGTTAATTGAAAAATATCGCCCAGACGCGATTTTGGCTCGTTCAAATCCAAAATTAGATGATTTAATACGTAATTATGAGTATCGAATTGGTATCGGCGACGTGTTAATGGTCACCGTTTGGGATCATCCTGAATTAACAACACCGGCTGGTCAATATCGTAGCGCAAGTGATACGGGCAACTGGGTGAATTCTGATGGGACTATCTTCTATCCGTATATTGGTAAAGTTCAAGTTGCAGGAAAAACTTTAAGTCAGGTTAGACAAGACATTGCCAGTCGATTGACAACATATATTGAAAGTCCACAAGTCGATGTTAGTATTGCCGCCTTTAGATCGCAAAAGGTATATGTAACTGGCGAAGTTACAAAATCAGGTCAGCAACCTATCACTAATATTCCATTAACAATTATGGACGCGATCAACGCTGCAGGAGGACTTGCTCCTGATGCTGATTGGCGTAACGTTGTTCTTACACATAATGGTAAAGATACAAAAGTCTCTTTATACGAGTTAATGCAAAAAGGTGACCTTACTCAGAATCACTTACTTTATCCCGGAGATATTTTATTTGTTCCTCGAAATGATGAACTGAAAGTCTTTGTTATGGGAGAAGTAGGTAAGCAAACGACATTAAAAATGGATCGGAGTGGCATGACATTGGCTGAGGCATTGGGCAATGCTGAAGGAATGTCACAGTCTATGAGTGATGCAACAGGAGTTTTTGTTGTACGCCAATTAAAAGGTGATAAAAATGGTAAGATCGCAAATATTTACCAATTAAATGCTCAAGATGCATCCGCAATGGTTCTTAGTACAGAATTCCAGTTACAGCCATACGACATTGTCTATGTAACTGCAGCACCTCTTGTGAGATGGAATCGAGTTATATCTCAGCTTGTACCGACTATAACTGGAGTACATGATATGACTGAAACCATTCGCTATATTAAGAGTTGGCCATAATATGTTTGATTCAATTTTAGTTATATGCACAGGTAATATTTGCCGTTCTCCGATAGGCGAACGGCTTTTAAGAAAACTGCTACCCACAAAGGTGGTTGATTCGGCTGGAACTAACGCAATGGTTGGTTATAGCGCAGATCTAAATGCTTGCAAAATTGCTTCATTACATAATCTTTCGCTTGAAGGTCATGTAGGTAAGCAATACTCGGCTGCATTAGGGCGTCAGTACGATCTCATACTTGTAATGGAAAAAGCACATATAGAACAAATCGGACGTATTTCTCCCGAAGCTAGAGGGAAAACAATGCTATATGGTCACTGGTGCAACCAAAGAGATATCCCAGATCCTTATCGAAAAAGCGAAGAAGCATTTGCATCAGTATATAATTTAATAGAATTGGCCGGTGAACGATGGGCTGAGAAACTAGGCGCTAAATAATCAGGAATATTTTAATGTCACCAGTTATTAATAAACAACCATCTCAGGAATCTGATGAAATCGATTTTGGTCGCTTAATCGGTGAGTTGATTGACCATCGCAAATTGATAATATCAGTAACATCTCTATTTACACTTATTGCACTAATATATTCCATTTTTTCTACACCTGTGTATCAAGCTGATGCATTAATTCAGGTGGAGCAAAAACAAGGTAACAGTATTTTAAGTAATTTAAGCCAAATTTTACCAGATAGCCAACCTCAATCTGCTCCAGAAATTGCATTACTGCAATCCAGAATGATCTTGGGTAAAACGGTTGATGATCTGAATTTACAGGCCGTCATCAAACAAGATTACTTTCCTATTTTTGGACGTGGCATAGCAAGGTTGCGAGGAGATAAACCAGGTAGCTTAACTGTCTCCCGTTTTTATATTACAGGTAGCTATGACGACATTCCTAAAATTAAAATAACAGCGCAAGATAATAATAACTATACAGTAGAATATAATGATGAAACATTCAGCGCAAAGATTGGTAGTTTAATCAATAAAAATGATATAACGATTAAAATTGATAAAATAGATGCGGAACCTGGTTCTAGTTTTACTATTTATTACATATCAAAATTAGATGCAATAGCCGAGCTACAGAAAAAGTTCAGTATTGCTGAGCAAGGGAAAGATACAGGTATATTAAACCTATCCCTTACAGGGGATAACCCGAAGCTAATAAAGGAAATTATCAACAGCATTAGTGAAAACTATCTCGCTCAGAACATCGCAAGGCAAGCCGCACAAGATGCGAAAAGTTTGGCATTCTTAAATGAACAATTACCAATTGTAAGAAGCGATCTTGATACTGCTGAAAGTAAGCTTAATCAGTATCGTAGGCAAAATGATTCGGTTGATTTGTCATTAGAAGCTAAATCTGTACTTGATCAGATAGTAAATGTTGATAATCAGTTGAATCAATTGACTTTTAGAGAATCTGAGATATCGCAGCTATATACAAAAGAACATCCAACTTATAAAGCATTGCTTGAAAAACGAAAAACTTTGCAAGATGAAAAGTTAAAACTCAATAAAAAAGTTTCTGCAATGCCTGAGACCCAGCAAGAAATTTTACGCTTGAATCGAGACGTTGAGTCTGGACGGGCTGTATTCATGATGTTACTTAATAGACAACAGGAGCTGAATATAGCAAAATCTAGTGCTATAGGTAATGTCAGGATTATTGATAATGCGGTAACTCAGCCCGAGCCAGTCAAGCCTAAAAAAATATTAGTTATCATAGTCGGCTTAGTTCTTGGCCTTTTGGTTTCAGTTGGTGTTGTTTTGTTACGCGTATTCTTACGAAGGGGTATTGAAACACCTGAGCAACTCGAAGAGTTGGGTATAAACGTATATGCAAGTATTCCTGTTTCAGAGTTACTAACTCAAAAAGCTACCAAGGTGGAGGGGTGGAAAAGGAAGGAACAATCTGAAAGTCAAACGTTCCTTGCTATCGAAAATCCAGCTGATATTGCAATTGAAGCAATTAGAGGATTACGTACAAGCCTTCACTTTGCGATGATGGAGTCCAGAAATAATATTTTAATGATATCTGGTGCTAGTCCTAACGCTGGTAAGACCTTTGTTAGTACCAATTTATCCGCGGTAATAGCGCAAACTGGAAAATCCGTTCTTTATATTGATACCGATATGCGTAAAGGTTATGCACACAAGCT
This sequence comes from Klebsiella sp. LTGPAF-6F, assembly GCF_001753185.1. NCBI lineage: Bacteria > Pseudomonadati > Pseudomonadota > Gammaproteobacteria > Enterobacterales > Enterobacteriaceae > Klebsiella > Klebsiella sp. LTGPAF-6F. The sequence goes on along the minus strand of NZ_CP017450.1, from coordinate 4,163,071 downwards.
CTTTGCGTTAGATAATAATCATGGTCTTTCGGAAATATTATCAGGAAAAGTTGAAGTCTCTCGAGCTGTCAAAAAAGTAACTAGTGCAGGTTTCGATTTCATTTCGCGAGGACAAGTTCCTCCTAATCCTGCTGAATTGCTTATGCATAGGCGTTTTGGCGAGATATTAGCTTGGGCCGAGCAAAATTATGACATTGTAATTCTCGATACCCCACCCATATTAGCTGTCACTGATCCTGCAATTATTGGTCATTATGCCGGTACTACATTACTTGTTGCAAGATTTGAAAAAAATACAGCGAAAGAAATTGAAATAAGTGCAAAACGTTTTGAAAATAGTGGTGTTATTGTGAAAGGTTGCATTTTGAATGGAGTGGTGAAGAAAGCTAGTAGCTATTATGGATATGGCTACAATAACTATGGCTATTCGTATAATGATAAAGAGTAATATTGATTAAAACACTAACCCCAAGTTATTTTAACTATGCTTGGGGTAGTGAAAAACCAAATATTATATCAATATGATAATATTTATTTGATTAAATTTGAGAGGATTTCATGAGGCTTCTCGTAAAGAATGTTATTGTTAGTATCGCATTGGCTCTATCAGATTTTATTTCATTTATTCTATCTTTATATATAGCACTGGGCATTCTATCAATTAGTGTTGAGAAAAGTAATTATTTATTATTAACAAATGAAACTGATGGATGGTTTTTACTTCATTGGGTGCTCGGAGTATGTTGTATTGGTTGGTATTCAATCAGATTGAGACACTATTTTTATCGTAAGACATTCTGGTTTGAGCTTAAAGAAATACTTCGCACTCTAGTTATTTTCGCAATAATCGAAATTGCTGTAATGGCTTTTGCTACTTGGTCATTTTCTCGTTATTTATGGATAATGACTTGGCTATTGATAATGGTCCTTGTTCCATTATCAAGGATGGTAACTAAATCTCTATTGAACAATGCGGGGTTGTGGCAAAGAGATACCTGGATAGTAGGTAGTGGTGAAAATGCTCGGGAGGCATATAAGGCTATTAGCGGCGAGAAAAATTTGGGTTTAAACATTGTTGGTTTTATTTCGAGTCCTGGTGGTGTGCCAGCAAAAGACACAATTGATGATATTCCTGTTATCGAAAATAACTTAGAATGGCTTATTGATATCGATCCTAAAACGCAGTTCATTGTTGCAGTAGAGTCCCATCAAAGCGACATAAGAAATGCTTGGCTCAGAACCTTTATGATTAAAGGTTTTCGCTACGTTTCCGTTATTCCAACATTGCGTGGTATGCCACTTGATAGCACTGATATGTCATTTATCTTTAGTCATGAAGTGATGATATTCCGTGTCCAACAAAATCTCGCTAAATGGTCATCAAGGATCCTTAAAAGAGTTTTTGATATTATTGGTTCCTTATCTATAATTATAATCCTTTCACCAGCCTTATTATATATAAGCCGAAAAGTCAAAAAAGATGGAGGGCCAGCAATATATGGCCACGAAAGGATTGGGAAAGGAGGCAAACCTTTCAAGTGTTTAAAATTCAGATCAATGGTTATCAACTCTAAAGAGGTTCTTGAAGAACTTTTAAATAATGATATTGAAGCAAAACAAGAATGGGATCTGACTTTTAAGTTGAAAAATGATCCTAGAATAACAAAAATAGGAGGTTTTCTCAGAAGGACAAGTTTAGATGAGTTGCCACAGTTATTCAATGTGCTTAGAGGGGAAATGAGTTTGGTTGGGCCAAGACCAATTATAACCGCTGAGCTGGAGAGATATAATGAAGAGGTTGACTATTATCTCTTAAGTAAACCAGGTATGACAGGACTGTGGCAAGTTAGTGGGCGTAGTGATGTAGATTATGAAACTCGAGTTTATCTTGATGCTTGGTATGTTAAAAATTGGTCAATGTGGAATGATATCGCTATTCTATTCAAAACAATAGGTGTTGTATTAAAAAAAGATGGCGCATATTAATTTGTAATCTTTATACTATCTTTCAGGATAAATTTATAAATGAAATACTATATTGCTATCCCAACATATAATGGTGGGGAATTATGGCATACTACAGTCGAAAGCATTAAAAAGAATGTCCCTGAAAATACATTTGTGCATGTAATTGACTCAGGTAGTAAGGATGATACTGCAGTAATAGCAAAAAATAATGGCTTTGATGTGGTTTCAATTCAAAGTTCGGATTTCAATCATGGTGGAACTCGCAACCAAGCGATTAATAACTATATCGATAATTATGATGTGGTTATATTTTTAACACAGGATGCGATACCTGAACCTGGTTTTATTGATAATATTATGTCTGTTTTTCAAGATGAAGAAGTTGTATGTGCCTATGGTCGGCAATTACCACATTCAGACGCAAGCCCATTGGCACAGCATGCTAGGTTATTTAATTACCCAATTAATGGATATATTGCTTGTAAGGCCAACATACCATCGATGGGCTTGAAAACAGTATTCATGTCAAACTCTTTCTCAGCTTATAGATTGTCAGTCTTTAAAGAATTAGGCGGATTCCCTTCAAATACAATATTATGTGAAGATATGTATTTTACTGCTAAAGCAATATTGGCAGGTTATAAAGTAGCCTACGTACCTGAAGCGAAGGTACATCATTCTCATAATTACTCACCGATAGAAGAATTTAAACGCTATTTTGACATTGGTGTATTCCATACGGATGAACCCTGGATTAGACATAGTTTTGGTGGTGCCGGAGGAGAGGGGAAACGTTTCATAATTTCTGAGCTTAAGTATTTAATAAAAAATTCTCCATCGTGGATACCTGTATCATTTCTATATAATGTGATGAAAATTATAGGTTTCAAAATGGGGAAAAACTACAAGGTTTTACCAAAGTATTTAATTAAAAAATTTAGTATGCATAAAAGGTTCTGGAACTTTTAAAATATAATAGTTTGGATTTTTATATTTCATTTTGGATAGACATTTTTATTGCTACGGGCAAGAGTTGAAACAAAATAATATTCAGCTCATGAAATGTTTTTTAGCTTGATATGCCGGGCAATGTCACGTTTTATTGCTCGGCGAGTTTTAGATTGGATATTATTAGAATAATTAATGTCTATATTTAAAGAGTGTTCAATAAAACTATGTGCTTTCCTGGTTGAGAGTTAATATAATATACCCAAGATTCTAATGTTCGTAAATAATAAGAATTAACTAATCATTATTTTGATATCTGTCAAAAATAATGATTGGATGATTAAATGATATAAAATTAATAATAAACTTTTATAATTTTACATTAGTTATTGTTGAGGGTTTTTCTTGGTATAACACACCTATTATAATTTTTGATTATGCGGTTTTTACTGGCCCTGAAGATTTTGTATAGTAGTGAGGCTAAAATGAGACGTAGAGATTTACTAAAAAGTATAGCATTTTCGCCATTGGTTTTGAGCGTGCCATCAAAAGGTAAAGAAGGTTTTAAATCTGAAACCGATCCTTTAGCGTGCCAGAGTAATAAAAATTCAGTTACACCAGAAATGTTTGGAGCTAGGCCAGATGGGGTTTTTAACAATAAAGAAGCTATTGAAAAAGCTCTACAATATGCTTATCTTAACGGAATGAGTTGTACCTTTTTAAAAGGTGTATATCACAGCGATGATATAAGTATTAATGTTCCGGTAAAAATTAATATACCAAATGGAAGCTATCTAAATTTCGAGCTTTCTATCGCAGGAAGTCTTTTTTCTGCTGAAAGTAATTCAAGAATAAAAAAAGGGTGGAAATCTTTTTCTACAGGAACTAATACGTTCTCTAATGAAAACCTTAAAATAAAAACGGGCGATGTGGTTTCTGTTTCTCTAGATGATCAACATGGTGGAAGTTCACAGTTCGGAAATGAAAATGGCATTGATATTTTAAATGTTGTAGATGTAAATGAATCAAATTTTATAGTTAAAAACGGAACCCGATTTCCTTATACATATCCTATCATAAGCAAACTGAAAAGCGTTGTTGCCTTTAAGGGGGGCCTGCATAAAGGTTCATATACGATTGTTGGCGACTTCACTAGCAAGTTTAGTTCGGGTGATATTATTAGGATTGAAAACGTTGATGGCACCGATAGCGTCGGTGGTGGAAAAAATTATTTTGAATACGTTAAAATTAAATCTATCGATGAAACTCATATAATCTTGAGTTCGCGTACTATCTACTCGCACTTGAATCCATGGCTTATAAGAACTAGTTTTTTAAACGAAGTTGATGTGACTGGTCAAGGCCGCATAAAAAAATTAGTATTAAGAAATATTAATGATCTAAAGGTATCTTCTTTATCTATAGATCGTCTTATTATTTCTAATTGCTACAGTATTAATGTTAATAATTTGAATGTTACTGGACTCAGTGAACCATCAACAGTTAATATAACGTACTGTTTTGGCAAAAGTATAATACAGAATCTAAAGATTGCAAATTCAGAAAGTAGTAGTGATAATTCAACTTTGAAGGTTATGAGTTCACCACAACTTGTTTTGTCAAATATAGTCATAAGTGATTCAAATTCATATTCAAATAAACAAAGTAATTATTCTCTCTTTGTCGATGCTTTATATACGCCATATTCCTGCTGGAATGATAATATAATTCTTAACAATGTTATTTGTGAGCGGCCGAGATCCAATTTCAAACGTGGAATTTGGTTTTACGGTTTACGGAATTCAGTTATTGAATCTATAGTCGGGGCTGATGTATTTCTTCAAGGTTCAGTGGATTGTTTTTTTAATAATTTCAATATATCAGAGTATAAACTAGAAACTAAGGACTTAGTTAGGTGTAATTTAAGTTTTAAATGTCAGAGTGCAATTATCAGAGGTGGTACAGGCAATATGCTAAAGTTGGATTTTGGTGGCCCCTCGTCTGATGATTCTCCGGTTAATAGTTATTGCTGCAAATTTACAAAGGGAACAGTAAATCCTGAAACAGGAACTAAATATATCCGAGGTGATAATAATCATCTTAACTTCAATAACCCTACCCGACAAAATAGTGGTAATGACATAGAAATTGAATTCCAAAATGATTTAACTATTGAGTCAATGAATGTGTCTTTTCTAAAAGTTAAAAATCATTTAAGCATAGGCAAGGAGGTTTCAAATGTTTATGTTAAGAGTGATTTTCAGAAAATGTAATATTTAGTCAAATTTAAGGTGTTGTTAATGGATATAAGTGTAGTTATACCATGTTATAATCGAGAAGGCAGTATTCTTTCTGCAGTACTTTCGGTGTTGAATCAGGTTGGGAATCATAATGTTGAAGTTATAGTCGTTGATGATGGTTCAACAGACAGTTCAATTGACATAATTAAGGATTTAAATATCAGGATTTTGAAAACAAATGGTAGAACTGGAGCCTGTAATGCAAGAAATATAGGGATTTCAGCAGCTAGTCATGATTGGGTTGCTTTTAATGATAGTGATGACTATTGGAGAATAGATAAACTAAATTATATTGAGAAAGTTATCAACTCAAATGACGTTACCATTGATTACATCTTTCATCCATTTGTGCGCATGGTTGGACTGAAGTCTATGGTTGGTGGGGTTTATAATGGTTCATCAGGTGTTATTAATGAAGATTTTGTGAAAGAATTATTAGCATGTAATATGATTAGTACTCAATGCTTAATTGCAAAAAAAAATACATTGATTGAATGTGGCTGTTTTGATGTTGAATTGAAGAGGTTTCAGGATTGGGAGTTGGCATTAAGAATCGCCGCTAAAGCAAGAGGTTTTTATATAGCAGAACTTTTGTCTTTATGTATTGAGTCACCTGATTCAATATCAAAAGGATTCAAAAAGGGGATAATTGCTCGTCAATACATTCTTGATAAACATCGTTCTCTATTTTTAAAAAATAAGTTGTCAATGTTTAAGTTTTTATTTTCACTTCAGCTTCGAAGCATCGTTAGTGTATTAAAGAGAGACTGAAATGGCTATAGTAAATGCTATAAGGAATTTTAGGATAAATAAGGGAAAGTTAACGTCTCCGTTATTTACTTTTTGCTTTATATGGCTTGGTGTCTTTATTCTTTATTCTTTGAGTTTATCAGACCTATTAATTTTTCCTATAAGTGAAATTGGGGTTACAGTCACAATAATTATTGTGCCTTTCCTGGCGGGGTATTTTCTTTTTTCCTTTGTGAATAGGTTGGCTCCTAAGAAGAAGAAGAATGGACCATACCATGTGGTCGATTTCCAATCAGGCGCCAAAAAAGCTTTAAAGAAAACAAGAAATTTGACGTGGTTTTTTTTCGCACTTGTTGTGGTTGAGATTGCTATTGCCGGCTATATACCTTTAATATCAATGGCTATGGGGCATACGGTCTCCCAATTTGCTTTTGGAATTCCTTCATTACATGGCTTTGTCCTTGCTTTTGGCTGCCTTTTAGTTGCATCTAATTATTATGATTATATATGCTTTAAAAATAAAAAATCCCTATGGTTTGCCTTATTCATTATTTCTATCTTTGTACTTCTTGTCACTAGAAAAATGATTATGGTGTCATTTATACAATTGGGAATGATACATCTCATTACGACAAAAGTTAAACCAAAAACTATTTTTTTAGTGGTTCTATCTGTATTGCTTGTTTTCTTATTATTTGGGTATATCGGAGATATTAGAACTGGCAGGCAGCTCTTTATACAATTGGCACATCCAAGCTTTGAATATCCTGATTGGATGCCTAGTGGTTTTATGTGGGCTTACATTTATATTGTAACTCCAATAGTTAATTTAACAAATGCTATACACATGGGACAAACAGATACAAACCTCAATTTTCTGTGCAGTCTTTTGCCGAAAGTAGCTAGGGGGGCATTACAATGTGCCGTTACAGATGAAGATGCATTTGCCAGATCCTATCAAATTAGTGGAGCATTTAATGTTGGCAGTGGATATATCGAGATTTTTCTTTCACAGGGAATTCTTGGGATGGCGATTTTCAGTTTTATACATGGCGTAATCTCATCTTACGTGTTTAACCGAGTTAAAAAGAAAAAATCTACAATTTTACTCTTCTCTGTAATTAGTCAGATCAATTTACTGCTAATATTTGGTAATGGTTATTTCAATCTTAATGTGTTAGCACAGCTCCCAATGGCCATGCTTTTTTTTAATAATAAAAGAATAGATTATATTTATGATGCAAATAGTGACGATGGAGTAATTCGTGAATAATGTAATTGCGGTTATTTTATATGGTAAGGATTTCTCCTCTTCTTTAACTTTGATTAATTTATTGAGAGTTGAGTTTCAAAACGCTCATCTCGTAGTGATAAATAACGGGCCAGTTAAAATTGCGTTTGATTCAGCATATCAAGCATTGAAAAAAAAATTTATTGATGTGACTTATTATGAATACTTGGAAAACAGATCTTTGGCTGTGATTTATAATACTGTCATTAATAATTTTAACAATTATGAACGATTTATTTTCTTTGATGATGATACCAATGTATCTGATGACTTCTTCAAAGATATGCTTAAAAATTACAATAATCAAATAGGACTACAAATTCCTAGGATTGTTGATTCAGAACAAAAGCTAATACATTATCCATTATGCAATGGTCACGTATTTGATAAGGTAATCCCTTATATTTTCGAAAGTCATGAAAAAATCATTTCAATTGGCTCTGGCTTAGTCATTTATAAAAGTCTTGTTGAATCTTTTAATGCGGAGGAGCTTACCCTCTTTGACGAACGTTATGCCTTATACGGTGTTGATTACAGTTTTTTTCGCAGAATTGAAAAAATAAAAAATCGTTACAACATTCATATCCAAATATTTAGTACAATGGAACACTCACTTTCAAAAACTTCTACAACTTTTTCTGATTGGCGTCACCGCGAACATCTTTATGACTATGCGATTTCTTGTCGCTTTTATTCTAAGTCGATTTTTCATATGATTTTAGGTATGTCAAGGTGTATTTTTAAAGAAGTTATTGCTGGGAGATATAAAAGTTTAAAGTTACTTACTTTAACTTTTATTAAGGGACATCATCCAAGATGTCACTGATCTTGTAGCACGATGTACCCTTTTTTTTATGGCTTCGTTGCATGCTTAATGCATAATTAAAGGTTTGCCTAATATGACATTGCTTTCAAATGCCAAATGGAATATGGCATCACAATTTATTAAAATGTTGGTGCAACTAACAAACATAGTCTATTTAGCCAAGATTATCCCACCAAGCGAATATGGATTAATGGCAATGGCACTTGTTGTTGTTAATTTAGGTATTTTGTTACGAGATTTAGGTACGTCAGCTGCATTAATACAAAAAAGAGATCTTACAGAATCTCTAATAAATACAGTCTTCTGGTTAAACCTCCTTATGGGGTTAGGTCTCTTTGTACTTGTTTTTGCTGGCTCAAGCGTAATTTCAAATATTTATCATCAACCGAAGTTAACTCTCGTACTGATGTTGCTAAGTTTTACATTTCCACTTTCCAGCTGCGCTGCTGCACATCTTGCTCTGCTTGAGAGAGATTCAAAGTTCAAAACAGTCTCTAGAATAGAAATTTCTTCCTCTCTTACTTCGTTAGTATTAGCAATTACTCTAGCTAATTTGGGGTATGGTGTTTTTAGTCTTGTTGGACAAGCTGTAATACTTAATTTGATGTCGGCTATTCAATTTTGGCATGCTTCAAAGTGGCGTCCTTCATTTAAAATTTTCATCCATTATAAAGATTTAAAAAGTATTTTTAGTTTTAGTGCAAATTTATCCATGTTTAATTTTATAAATTATTTTTCACGAAATGCAGATAGCTTTATAATAGGGAAGTTCATGTCTGCTTCAATTTTGGGTAGCTACAATCTTGCATATAGAATCATGCTTTTCCCGTTACAAAGCCTTACTTTTGTTGCTACAAGGTCTCTTTATCCTATATTGAGTAAACAACAAAATAATAATAAAGATATATCAAAGATATATATGAATTGCGTTTATGTTGTTTTATTTATTACATGTCCTTTAATGTCTGGTTTGGCATTCTATAGTGAGCCTTTTATCCGATTGGTATTTGGAGAGGAATGGCATCTTACTGGTATTGTATTAAAGTGGCTTGCTCCGACAGCAATAATACAAGCAGTACTCAGTACTTCTGGTTCGGTGTTTATGGCTAAAGGCCGTACAGATACTTTATTGAAGTTAGGTATAATAGGAATGATATTACAGGTGGGTGCTTTTATAATTGGCGTCCAATATTCGATAACGACATTTGCTATGTGTTATCTCATTGCCAATATAATAAATTTCTTCCCTGTTATGTTCTTTCTAATGAATTTGTTGGAAGAGAATCTTATTGTTTTTTTTAAAAAGAACTATTCAATTGTTTTAGCTACGTTAGTCATGTTAGCTTATCTAAAAATCATTGATTATTTCTTTTTTTCTGGGGTTGTTAATAGTCTCTATTTGCTAGCGTCATTGTCATTTACAGGTGCTATAGTTTATTTTGTGGCATCTTTTATCCTATCTGCCTCACTTCGAAAGATAGTTCTTGCAAAGGTAAGAGGATGATTATAAATATTAATAGGCTATTTTCCCTGATGTTTGGGTTTTTTTAACTCCTCTTTGGATAACTAAGTGATTTTAGATTTTGTCACATCTACATGAACATTTTTGTTATACATTTGATATAAAAAATATAGTATAACTAGGTACTGGTTTAGGTCAGTATTAGTGTGAAATTGTTTTATTCGCCAACAGGAGTATGTAATGTCCAAGCAACAGATCGGGGTTGTCGGTATGGCAGTGATGGGGCGTAACCTTGCGCTCAACATCGAGAGCCGTGGTTATACCGTCTCCGTTTTCAACCGCTCCCGTGAAAAGACCGAAGAAGTGATTGCCGAGAATCCCGGCAAGAAGCTGGTCCCACATTATACAGTGCAAGAGTTTGTTGAGTCGCTCGAAACTCCACGCCGTATCCTGTTAATGGTGAAGGCGGGCGCAGGCACTGATAGTGCCATCGACTCTCTGAAGCCTTACCTGGACAAGGGTGACATCATCATCGATGGTGGTAATACCTTCTTCCAGGATACGATTCGTCGTAATCGTGAGCTTTCTGCTGAAGGTTTTAACTTCATCGGGACCGGCGTGTCCGGCGGTGAAGAAGGGGCTCTTAAAGGTCCTTCGATCATGCCTGGCGGTCAGAAAGAAGCTTATGAACTGGTTGCTCCCATTCTTAAGCAGATTGCAGCTGTCGCTGAAGACGGTGAGCCGTGCGTAACTTATATCGGTGCTGATGGTGCTGGTCATTATGTCAAAATGGTTCACAACGGTATTGAATACGGCGATATGCAGCTTATTGCAGAAGCCTACGCTTTACTGAAAGGTGGTCTGGCGCTTTCTAATGAAGAGCTGGCGCAAACCTTTACCGAATGGAATGAAGGTGAGCTTAGCAGCTATCTCATTGACATCACTAAAGACATCTTCACCAAAAAAGATGAAGAGGGCAAATACCTGGTCGACGTGATCCTCGATGAGGCGGCAAACAAAGGTACCGGTAAATGGACCAGCCAGAGCTCTCTTGACCTCGGCGAACCGCTGTCACTTATCACTGAATCTGTATTCGCACGCTACATCTCTTCGCTTAAAGATCAGCGTGTGGCTGCTTCGAAAGTCCTTACCGGACCGCAGGCGAAGAGTGCAGGCGATAAAGCGGAGTTCGTTGAGAAAGTTCGCCGTGCTCTGTATCTGGGCAAAATCGTCTCTTACGCTCAAGGTTTCTCCCAACTGCGCGCGGCTTCTGATGAATACCATTGGGATCTGAACTACGGTGAGATCGCGAAAATCTTCCGTGCCGGCTGTATCATTCGTGCTCAGTTCCTGCAAAAGATTACTGATGCCTATGAGCAGAATGCCGGCATTGCCAACCTGCTGCTGGCACCATACTTCAAGCAGATCGCCGATGATTATCAGCAAGCCCTGCGCGATGTTGTCGCATATGCTGTGCAGAATGGTATTCCGGTTCCGACATTCTCTGCTGCCATCGCCTACTACGATAGCTATCGTTCCGCAGTCTTGCCTGCTAACCTGATTCAGGCGCAGCGTGACTATTTCGGTGCGCATACCTATAAGCGTACCGATAAAGAGGGTGTGTTCCACACTGAGTGGATGGAATAAACTTTATAGTGTCATTTGCCCGGGGTATTAACCCGGGCATAAATTTTCAAAAAATAGAATTCCTCTCCTCTAATTAGTACTCCCTTATCCTAATTTTTTAAAAACGTAATTTGCAAATGTTTTTCTAAAGGAAATCATTTAATATGATACTCATATCCTAAGGAATATATTTCGAATTTTATTAGGCTCTGGTAATAAAAGGTAAGTTAAATATGAAGATCCTTGTCACTGGCGGTGCAGGTTTTATTGGTTCTGCAGTTGTTCGTCATATCATTGAAAACACCTCCGACGAAGTACGCGTAATAGATTGCCTCACCTACGCCGGTAACCTGGAGTCCCTGGCGCCGGTTGCTGGTAATAAACGCTACTCGTTTTCTCAGACAGATATCACTGATGCCAAATCTGTGGCAGAGCAGTTCAGCGATTTCCGTCCGGATATTGTGATGCACCTGGCCGCAGAGAGTCACGTGGACCGCTCTATCGATGGGCCTGCTGCCTTTATTCAGACCAACCTGATTGGAACTTTCACCCTGCTGGAAGCGGCCCGCCAGTACTGGTCAGCTCTCGATACGGCGCAGAAGCAGACTTTCCGCTTCCACCATATTTCGACCGATGAAGTCTACGGCGACCTGCATGGTACCGATGATCTGTTCACCGAAGAGACCCCGTACGCGCCAAGCAGCCCGTACTCTGCCTCCAAGGCCGGCAGCGACCATCTTGTCCGCGCCTGGAACCGTACCTACGGCCTGCCGGTGGTGGTGACCAACTGCTCCAACAACTACGGCCCGTATCACTTCCCGGAAAAACTTATTCCGCTGACCATCCTCAATGCCCTCTCCGGCAAACCGCTGCCCGTCTACGGCAATGGAGAACAGATCCGCGATTGGCTGTACGTGGAAGATCACGCCCGGGCGCTATACAAAGTGGCGACGGAAGGCCGCAGTGGTGAAACGTACAACATCGGCGGTCACAACGAGCGTAAAAATATTGATGTCGTGCGCACCATTTGCGCCATTCTCGATAAAGTGGTTGAACAGAAGCCGGGCAATATCAACCAGTTTGCCGATCTGATTACGTTTGTGAAAGACCGTCCGGGTCACGACCTGCGTTATGCCATTGATGCGGCGAAAATTCAGCGCGATCTGGGCTGGGTGCCCGAAGAGACGTTTGAAAGCGGAATTGAAAAAACGGTCCACTGGTACCTGAACAACACGACCTGGTGGCAGCGCGTGCTGGATGGCTCCTATGCCGGTGAACGTCTTGGCCTGAACAACTAAAAAGGAAAGAAGTATGAAAGGTATTGTACTGGCCGGCGGATCCGGCACGCGTTTATATCCGATCACCCAGGGTGTTTCCAAGCAGCTACTGCCCATTTATGACAAGCCGATGATTTACTACCCGATTTCTGTTCTGATGCTGGCGGGAATCAAGGATATCCTGATTATCACCACGCCGGAGGATATGCCCGCATTTCAGCGTCTGCTGGGTGACGGTTCTCAGTTTGGGGTGAATTTCAGCTATGCGATTCAGCCGTCGCCGGACGGTCTGGCGCAGGCCTTTATCATCGGCGAGAAGTTTATCGGTAATGATGCCTGTGCATTAGTCCTGGGCGATAACATCTACTTTGGTCAGAGCTTTGGCCGGAAACTGGATGCGGCGGCCAGCAAAACATCCGGAGCTACGGTATTCGGCTACCAGGTTCTCGATCCGGAACGTTTCGGTGTGGTGGAGTTTGATGAGAACTTTAAAGCGCTGTCGATTGAAGAGAAGCCGCTGAAGCCGAAATCTGACTGGGCGGTGACCGGACTCTATTTTTATGACACCGATGTGGTGGCAATGGCGAAGGAAGTTAAACCCTCCGCGCGCGGGGAGCTTGAGATTACCACGCTGAACCAGATGTATCTGGATCGGGGTGACCTGCAGGTTGAACTGCTGGGCCGTGGTTTTGCCTGGCTGGATACGGGAACCCACGACAGCCTGATTGAGGCCTCTCAGTTTATCCATACCATCGAGAAGCGTCAGGGGATGAAAGTAGCCTGCCTGGAAGAAATTGCTTATCGCAAGCAGTGGCTGAGCGCGGAAGGGGTGGCGGCACAGGCCGAACGATTGAAGAAAACCGAGTACGGTGCTTACCTGAAACGTTTGCTGAATGAGCATTAATGGCTGCCGGTCATCATTGGGATATTAACGTATGAAAATTTTACTGATTGGCAAAAATGGTCAGGTGGGCTGGGAACTGCAGCGTGCGCTGTCCACGCTGGGCGAAGTGGTTGCCGTGGACTTTTTTGATAAAACGCTGTGCGGTGATCTTACCAACCTGGAAGGGATCGCGCAGACGGTCCGTACGGTAAAACCGGATGTAGTGGTGAACGCGGCTGCCCATACGGCGGTGGACAAAGCGGAAAGCGAGCGCGAGCTTTCCGATCTGCTGAACGACCGGGGCGTGGCGGTGCTGGCAGAAGAGTCAGCGAAGCTGGGGGCGTTGATGGTGCACTACTCAACGGACTATGTGTTTGACGGCCAGGGAAGCCACTATCGTCTGGAAGATGAAGCGACCGGGCCGCTGAACGTGTATGGCGAAACCAAACGAGCCGGGGAAATCGCGCTGGAGCAGGCGAATCCGCGCCATCTTATTTTCCGTACCAGTTGGGTATATGCCACCCGCGGGGCAAACTTCGCTAAAACGATGCTGCGTCTGGCAGGTGAGAAAGAGGCGCTGTCGATTATTAACGATCAGCACGGTGCGCCAACCGGCGCAGAGCTGCTGGCGGACTGTACGGCAATCGCCATTCGTGAAGAACAGCGCAACCGTGCTGTAGCCGGGACCTATCATCTGGTGGCCAGCGGGGAAACCAGCTGGGCGGAGTACGCGGAATTTGTTTTTGAGGTGGCGCGGTCGCACGGCGCAGAGCTGGCAATTAAAGCAGTAAGCGGTATCCCGACCACGGCCTACCCAACGCCGGCAAAACGTCCGCTGAACTCGCGGCTGTCGAATGAGAAATTCCAGCGTGTATTTGGTGTGACGCTGCCGGACTGGCGTCAGGGCGTGGCGCGCGTGGTAACAGAAGTTCTGGGCAAGTAAACGGGCAGAAATATTATGAATATTATTAAGACAGATATCCCTGAAGTGCTGATTTTTGAACCTCGTGTCTTCGGCGATGCGCGCGGTTTTTTCTTTGAGAGCTTCAGCAGTAAAGTATTTGATGAAGCAGTGGGGCGGAAAGTGGAGTTTGTTCAGGATAACCACTCTCAGTCGCAGAAAGGCGTGCTGCGCGGACTGCACTACCAGCTTGACCCGCATGCCCAGGGCAAACTGGTTCGCTGCATTGAAGGCGAGGTGTTTGATGTGGCGGTCGATATCCGCCGTTCATCGCCAACGTTTGGTAAATGGGTGGGGGCGGTACTGAGCGCGGAAAACAAGCGTCAGCTGTGGATCCCGGAAGGGTTTGCCCATGGCTTCATGGCGTTGAGCGAAACGGTTCAGTTTGTGTACAAGGCTACGAACTATTATGCGCCGCAGTCTGAGCGGAGCATTATCTGGAACGATCCGGAGATTAATATCCAGTGGCCGGAGATTGCAGACTGTACGCTCTCTTTATCTGATAAGGATTTGCAGGCTCATACCTTAAAGACAGCTGAAGTATATAAATAAGCATAAAATATAGCTTCATTTACTGTATAGGCCCTTTATAGGCCTATACAGTATTTCAGAGACCTTTGGTGTCTTGCTTGACTTACATTGTTCCTGAGAGTAGAAACATCAACAGTTTTGCTTAATTTGCGGCCATCCGCCGCCGTCCAGTTAACTGATTAAAGTGTGATCGAATGAAAATTACTATTTCCGGTACCGGTTATGTTGGTTTATCGAATGGCATCCTGATTGCGCAAAACCACGAAGTGGTGGCGCTGGATATCATTCAATCCAAAGTTGATATGATTAACCAAAAGATTTCTCCGATTGTCGATAAGGAGATCCAGGAATATCTGGCGGAAAAACCGTTGAATTTTCGCGCGACAACTGACAAGCATGATGCCTATCGTGATGCAGATTATGTCATTATCGCTACGCCCACTGACTACGATCCGAAAACGAACTACTTCAATACTTCGACCGTTGAAGCCGTTATTCGTGATGTTACCGAGATTAACCCAGATGCGGTAATGATTATTAAATCCACCATTCCCGTTGGCTTTACGCGTGATATTAAAGAGCGCCTGGGCATTGATAACGTCATTTTCTCTCCTGAGTTTCTGCGTGAAGGCCGCGCGCTTTACGACAACCTGCACCCGTCTCGTATCGTCATTGGCGAACGTTCAGAACGCGCGGAGCGTTTTGCTAATCTGCTGAAAGAAGGCGCGATTAAGCAGGATATCCCGACGCTGTTTACTGACTCTACCGAAGCTGAGGCAATTAAGTTATTCGCCAATACCTATCTGGCGCTGCGCGTAGCCTACTTTAATGAACTGGACAGCTATGCTGAAAGCCAGGGTCTGAACAGTAAACAGATCATCGAAGGCGTGTGTCTCGATCCGCGAATCGGTAATCACTATAACAACCCATCCTTTGGCTACGGCGGCTACTGCCTGCCGAAAGATACCAAGCAACTGCTGGCAAACTACGAATCTGTGCCGAATAACATCATCGGTGCCATCGTAGATGCTAACCGCACGCGTAAAGATTTTGTCGCTGACTCTATCCTGGCACGCAAGCCTAAAGTGGTTGGTATCTATCGCCTGATCATGAAGAGTGGCTCCGATAACTTCCGAGCTTCCTCAATTCAGGGCATCATGAAGCGTATCAAAGCCAAAGGTATCCCGGTCATTATCTACGAACCGGTTATGCAGGAAGATGAGTTCTTTAATTCCCGCGTGGTTCGTGATTTCGACGCGTTCAAACAAGAAGCTGACGTGATTGTCTCAAACCGAATGGCTGAAGAGCTGTCGGATGTCGCTGACAAAGTGTATACCCGCGATTTGTTCGGTAGTGACTAAATCCCCCCTCTGGCCGGCAGATGCGCTGTCGGCCAGAATTTTCCTCTCTCCTGAAGGGTTCAGCTATTCGCCTGACAAATCGTATTGTCCCTCTTCCCCGGCCCAACTCCCTAAAAAACGTGACCTCGCTTAAATTCTTCAATCGATCATCTTGTCCCAACCATTGAGGTCGGATATGTTAAATTCACCTTGTGAAGAGCTACCGTCACTGTGATGTAGACGCTGGAGATAAGCGCCGGAAGGTAAAACAGAGCCTGCTTGCAGGCTTTTGTTGTTTCTGGATCCCGGGTTCTCAGCCGTACTGCGTTGCGGTGAGGCGCTGATTGATATTGACACGGGAAGTTGCGGGATCTTTCAAGGGAAGGGCGCAGGCATAGCAAACGCAAGCCATTCATGGCCATGAGAAGAGCGTGCTGATGCTAAGGATATAGTATCAGTTTAATATGACATTTTTATTTTAAAAAGATATCCAATGCCAGCTGTAAAGACTATGCGTATCCCCACCGCTGGCAGTGTTTTATTCTTATATTATTATTTCCTATGCCTGTATTATAATTATATTAAGTTTTCTTTTCACCACTTTCGTTTGTTAAAAGTCAGCTTGGTCTTTTTCTGATCTTTGATATAAGAAATCAGAAAATAGACTGAAACAATCAACAGGATGGCAGCAACTACTAAGAAAATTATGTTTGCCATAATGCGTACCAGAATGAAAGGAATGTTATAAATCCGTTTGCCTGCGAACTAATATCTCTGCAAAAGCATGCCTTTGCCTGCTTAACATAGCCTGAATTTAAGAAAATTCCTATATGGTGTTTGTGGTTTTTTTTTGAGAAAAGTGGAAAAAACTTTTTCATTACCGTTACGTTGAATAATAGCGCTGTGGCCGACTTTGCTGGCAGACTGATAAGCTGGGGATTGTTTGCTTTATAAGGTAATGCTCTTCAGTGAGGGTAATGGAAGTGGCTTAGATGAGAGTTTGTTGAAGGTTTTGTTTGCTTCGTGTTAAATCTGCGTTTAGGTATTGTGTGGTTTCAGCGGCAGGCCATGAATAAATGGCGTCTCTCAACTCGCAGCTGGATGGATAAGTTTATCCAATGACCATTTCCGATATAAAAAAGCCGCAGTAGCGTTCTGCTGCGGCTAAATCCACAATGCCTGATATGACTACGCCTTGTAATAGGCTTTATACCAGTCAACGAAGTTCTTCACCCCCTGGCTAACCGTCGTTTGTGGCCTGAATCCCACCACATCATACAGCGGCCTGGTATCTGCGCTGGTTTCCAGCACATCGCCGGGCTGTATTGGCATCATATTTTTCTCCGCCACCATCCCCAGAGCCTCTTCCAGAGCAGTGATGTAATCCATGAGCTCAACCGGTGAGCTATTCCCGATGTTATACACCCGGTATGGCGCCGAGCTATCCGCTGGTGAACCCGTTTCAACGGTCCATTCCAGATTAGGCTGCGGGATAATGTCCTGCATCCTTACAACCGCCTCAACGATATCGTCAATGTAGGTGAAGTCGCGCTTCATCTTGCCGTAGTTGTAGACATCAATACTCTTGCCTTCCAGCATGGCTTTCGTAAACTTGAACAGCGCCATATCCGGACGGCCCCACGGGCCGTAGACGGTGAAGAATCTCAGTCCGGTGGTTGGAATGCCATAAAGATGCGAGTAGGTATGCGCCATCAGTTCATTCGCTTTCTTGGTGGCGGCATACAGCGAAACCGGATGATCAACCGAATCCTCCGTAGAGAACGGCATTTTACGGTTCAGGCCATAGACCGAACTGGATGAGGCATAGAGCAAATGCTCAACGTTGTTGTGTCTGCAGCCTTCAAGAATGTTCAGATAACCAATCAGGTTAGCGTCAGCATAAGCGAACGGGTTTTCCAGGGAGTAGCGAACTCCTGCCTGCGCGGCGAGATGGATCACGCGGTTAAATTTCTCGTTAGCAAAAAGCCGGGCAATACCTTCACGATCCGCGAGATCGATTTTGTGAAAACTGAACAGGGGAGATTGCAGTAAATCCAGACGGGCCTGCTTAAGATTGACGTCATAATAGTCGTTCATGTTGTCGAGGCCGACAACCTCATGACCCGCCTCCAGAAGGCGCTTGCAGGTATGAAAGCCGATGAATCCTGCGGCTCCAGTTACTAAAAATTTCATATTCATCCTCTGGGGTGACTGTGTCCCGCTATCTATTCGTTGATTTTACACTGGCTTGCCGCGTGGATCACCTGCTTTACCGTTGCTGATTATGTTCATGTGTTCGCTGGGGAAGCGCTGGCGTCCGGATAGTACCGAGAATGTACTGGCGTTCTGTAGTTTGAATGAAATTCATTATCCGTGCTTTATGATTAGCAAGATAATGATTGCGTATGGTTTGATCGTGTACTCAGGATTCCCTGTTCTGCCCAAACGGTTTATGCCCCGGAGAAATAACGCAGATTAAAATTGATTTTATGTTTGAGTTTACAATTATTTCACATCGAAGGCAGGTTTTTAAGGTTTTCCTTTTTAAATCAAGTGGTTATTTTTGTTGTCGAATTTTGTTTAAATTATGTTTACCTCCTGAATCATTTGCAATATGAATTGATTGGCAACGTATTTTCATTTTTATTCCTATAGACCAGCGCTATAATGCTGCTGCTCATTTGCATGACCATTGTGTTGTCAGCTTAATCAGCTATCCTGTGCGCAGCATTAAATATGACACTAAACTGATTGTTGGCGTCATTTCAATCAATATTGGAGCACAGTTTGCGCTGATTCATCAGAAGATGAATGGGTAGATAACGGAGACAGAGCCCTCTGACGCATGAAAAACAGGCTTGTCAGAAGAGCGAATTGAGAAATTCCTGATGGATGAGGCGAAAGCAAACAGCGAGAGTGTGCCCCTGCTTGAATCTTTATCGTTTTCAAGCGAGCAACAGCCGGTGTCACGGGCGGCCACTTTTTCGACAGCCGCTGTTTAACGTCAGGACGGCGTTGAGCCAGTGCGCTGTGGTTGTGATAACAGGCGCTGGAGGTTTTGACAGACAAGATAGATGAATCATTACGCAGTTTGGTTGCGACAGCCAAGGGCGGTAGCGTGATTTAAAGCTATCTCATAACATTAAGGGGAGGGGGTATCTGACTGTAAAATAGCAGTTTTTACTGTTTGTCATGAAACAGCACATTAACTGGTCATCTCCAGGTCAGCATCTCACTTGTCCCAGTTCGGTATGCAAGATCTACAATGGTCGGCTGCTGCCAATGCATTAAAGCGGAGACAAAACTCGGGAAAATCTTGCTTTAATCTATGTGCTTAGGTTTTCAGCTCGTATGCTCAAGTCACGGTATCTACCGGCAATCTATAAGTTCGGGCGTTAGAGCTATCGCAGCTGACGGGGGTTTAGTCAGCTACAACGCGAAATCTAAAGTGCATAACAAAATGCTTAAAATTTCGTAGAATAATTTATGAGTATAAAAATGAAGTATAATCTAGGGTATTTATTTGACCTGCTTGTTGTTATCACTAATAAAGATCTAAAGGTACGGTATAAAAGTAGCGTGTTTGGTTATTTATGGTCAATTGCCAATCCTTTGCTTTTTGCGATGATCTACTATTTTATTTTCAAACTGATCATGCGTGTTCAGATACCTAATTATACCCTTTTTCTAATAACGGGGCTGTTTCCTTGGCAGTGGTTTGCAAGCTCAGCAACAAATTCACTTTTTTCATTTATTGCTAATGCGCAAATTATTAAAAAAACTGTATTTCCGCGCTCAGTTATCCCGCTCAGTAATGTCATGATGGAAGGGTTACACTTCTTGTGTACCATTCCTGTCATCGTCGCTTTTCTTTTTGTATACGGTATGCGTCCTTCGCTTTCGTGGCTGTGGGGAATACCGCTCATTGCTATCGGGCAGGTGATATTCACCTTTGGTATATCCATAATCTTTTCAACGTTAAATCTATTTTTTAGAGATCTGGAAAGATTTGTGACTCTCGGTATTATGTTAATGTTCTACTGTACGCCCATTTTATACGCATCCGATATGATTCCGGCAAAATATAGCTGGGTTATTGACTATAACCCTCTGGCGAGTATGATTTTAAGCTGGCGCAACTTATTTATGGATGGGGTGTTAAACTATGAGCATATTTCAGTATTATATTTGACGGGTATAGTGCTGACGGTTATCGGTCTGAGTATTTTTAATAAATTAAAATATCGCTTTGCAGAGATCTTGTGATGGAACCAGTAATTGATTTTAATAATGTGACAAAAGAGTATCCACTTTACCATCATATTGGCTCAGGTATTAAAGATTTAATATTTCATCCCAAAAGAGCATTTCAATTACTGAAGGGCCGCAAATATCTTGCTATTCAGGATGTTTCTTTTACGGTCGGTAAAGGAGAGGCCGTTGCGCTCATCGGGCGAAATGGCGCAGGCAAAAGCACATCTTTGGGGCTGGTTGCCGGCGTGATAAAACCCACAAAAGGATCGGTCACCACCCGTGGGCGAGTCGCTTCAATGCTTGAGCTGGGCGGCGGCTTTCATCCAGAATTGACGGGGCGCGAGAACATTTTTCTTAATGCCACACTTCTTGGGTTACGCCGTAAAGAGGTGCAGCAGCGAATGGAGCGCATCATTGAATTTTCCGAATTAGGGGAATTTATCGATGAGCCGATCCGCGTCTATTCTAGCGGTATGCTAGCGAAGCTTGGTTTTTCAGTTATCAGCCAAGTTGAGCCTGATATTCTGATTATCGATGAAGTGCTTGCCGTCGGCGATATTTCTTTTCAGGCCAAATGTATCAAGACGATTAAAGAGTTCAAAAATCGTGGCGTGACAATATTGTTTGTTAGCCACAACATGAGTGATGTGGAAAAGATATGCGATCGGGTTGTCTGGATCGAAAATCATCGTCTGCGGGAAATCGGTTCTGCTGAAAGAATCATCGAACTTTATAAACAAGCAATGGCCTAAATCTGGTAATTAAATGAATAGTATTAAGATCTATACCTGTCATCATAAGCCGAGCGCATTCCTTAATGCATCGATTATCAAACCATTGCATGTAGGTAAAGCCAACTCCTATAATGATATCGGCTGTATTGGCGATGATACCGGTGATAATATTTCGTTTAAAAACCCCTTTTACTGTGAGTTAACAGCACATTATTGGGTTTGGAAAAATGAATCTCTTTCTGATTATGTCGGCTTTATGCATTATCGCCGACATCTGAACTTTTCCTCAGAGCAGAGCTTTCCGGAAGATAATTGGGGCGTCGTTAATTCACCCGTTATTGATGCAGAGTATGAAAAGCAGTTTGGTTTAACCGACACGGCAATCCAGGATTGTATTTCAGGGTTTGACCTGCTGTTACCAAAGAAGTGGTCTGTGACCTCTGCCGGCAGTAAAAATAACCTCGATCATTATGAGAAAGGTGAGTTTTTACATATAAAGGACTATCTGGCTGCCCTGGAGGTTGTCGAAGAGCTTTATCCGGATTATAAAGCGGCTATTCAGCTGTTTAACAATGCCACAGATGGCTATTATACGAACATGTTTGTGATGCACAAAGATATGTTCGTAGATTATTCAGAATGGCTCTTCGCGATTTTGACTAATCTTGAAAGCCGCATCTCTATGAATAATTATAACGCGCAAGAAAAGCGTGTTATTGGACATATTGCTGAGCGTCTTTTTAACATTTATATTATTAAGCAGCAGCAAGACCGGGCCCTGAAAGTTAAAGAACTTCAGCGCACTTTCGTGACGAATGAGACATTCAACGGCAAGCTGGAACCGGTTTTTCCTCACGCTGCGCCGATAGTCATCAGTTTTGATGACAACTATGCCATCAGCGGTGGAGCCTTAATCAACTCCATTGTTCGCCATTCTGATAAAAACACCCATTACGATATTGTTGTGCTGGAAAATAAGGTGAGTAACCTTAACAAACAGCGCTTACTAAAACTGGTCTCGGGACAGCAAAACTTTTCACTGCGTTTCTTTGATGTGAATGCCTTTACTGAATTGAATGGCGTACATACCCGCGCACACTTTAGTGCATCAACCTACGCTCGCTTGTTTATTCCGCAGCTTTTCCGTGAGTATGAGAAGGTCATTTTTATCGATTCCGATACTGTGGTGAAGGCGGATCTTGCGACTTTGCTTAATGTCGACCTCGGCACAAACCTTGTTGCCGCCGTTAAAGATATCGTGATGGAAGGCTTCGTCAAGTTTGGTGCGATGTCGGAATCGGCAGATGGCGTGATGCCCGCCGGCGAGTATCTGCAAAAAACGCTTAAAATGACCAATCCGGATGAGTATTTCCAGGCGGGAATTATCGTTTTTAACGTTGTCCTGATGGTGCAGGAAGATACCTTCTCCGCGCTGATTAAGACGCTGAAAGAGAAGAAGTACTGGTTCCTCGACCAGGACATCATGAACAAAGTCTTCTATGGCCGGGTTGAGTTTTTACCGCTGGAGTGGAATGTCTATCACGGTAATGGCAATACGGATGACTTTTTCCCCAATCTCCAGTTCGCAACATATATGCGCTTTTTAAAAGCCAGAAAGAACCCGAATATGATTCACTATGCCGGGGAGAATAAACCGTGGAATACGGACAAGGTTGACTTTTATGACGATTTCCTGGAAAACGTTATCAATACGCCATGGGAAAAAGAGACCTATTTCCGTCAGTTATCTCCGGTAAATTCATCAAGTCCTGCGCAAACTGCAGTGCAAACGCCAGTTCTGCTTCAGACTAAGATCAAAAAAGCGTTGATGCCTTTCCTCAATAAATATGCTCCTGTCGGTTCACCGAGGCGAAACACGATAACAAAATACTACTATAAAGTTAGACGCTCAATTCTTGGTTAAGGCTGCTGGAGTTATATTATGAACAGTAAAAATATTCTCATCGTCGGAGCGGGTTTTTCCGGTGTGGTTATCGCACGCCAGCTCGCTGAACAAGGTCATCACATCAGAATTATTGACCAGCGTGACCACATAGGCGGTAACTCCTATGATGCGCGCGATCCGCAAACCGACGTTATGGTTCACGTTTATGGCCCGCATATCTTTCACACCGATAATGAAACAGTGTGGAACTATGTGACTCAGCACGCTGAGATGATGCCGTATGTGAACCGTGTCAAAGCAACCGTGAATGGCCAGGTGTTTTCTCTGCCGATCAACCTGCATACCATCAACCAGTTTTTTGCGAAGACCTGTTCGCCAGATGAGGCCCGGGCGCTTATTGCCGAAAAAGGGGACAGTTCGATCCTGGAACCGAAGACCTTTGAAGAACAGGCTCTGCGTTTTATCGGCAAAGAGCTCTATGAGGCGTTCTTCAAGGGCTATACCATCAAACAGTGGGGGATGGAGCCTTCGCAGCTTCCCGCGTCGATTCTTAAGCGTCTGCCGGTTCGTTTTAACTACGATGATAATTACTTTAACCACAGATTTCAGGGCATGCCGAAACTGGGTTATACGAAAATGATTGAGTCAATCGCCAATCATGAAAATATTACCATCGAACTTCAGCAATCGTTTAACGCTGAAGAGAGAGAACAGTACGATCACGTGTTCTATAGCGGGCCGCTGGATGCTTTTTATTCCTATCAATATGGTCGCCTGGGCTATCGTACTCTGGATTTTGAAAAATTCACCTGGCAGGGCGATTATCAGGGCTGCGCGGTAATGAATTACTGCTCGCTGGATGTTCCTTATACCCGTATCACTGAACATAAGTACTTTTCGCCCTGGGAATCCCATGAGGGATCGGTCTGTTACAAGGAATACAGCCGCGAATGTGGCGAAAAGGATATCCCTTATTATCCGATTCGTCAGATGGGGGAGATGGCTTTACTCGATAAATATTTGTCCCTCGCGGAAAATGAAAAGAATATGACTTTTGTTGGCCGCCTTGGAACCTATCGATATCTGGATATGGATGTTACTATCGCTGAAGCATTAAATACAGCTGATAAGTACTTGTCCTCCCTTAGCAGTAATGAGTCTATGCCAGTATTTACGGTTTCTGTGCGATGAATTGCTCCGCATTAATAGTCACGTATAATCGTTTAGAGAAGTTAAAGCTGACTATTGCCAACACGGTGAAATTAAATTTTACAGCGATTGTTGTTGTCAATAACGGGTCCACGGATGGAACCCAGGCCTGGTTAGCCACCCTTAGCGACCCGCGAGTGATTGTTCTTAATCTGCCATCCAACAGCGGTGGCGCGGGTGGCTTTAAGGCCGGGAGTCAATATTTATGCGACAACGTCGATAGCGACTGGGTTTTCTTTTACGATGATGACGCCTGGCCCGAGAGCGATGCGCTGGAAAAATTTGCCCAGCTAGAAAAGGCTAACTGTCGGGTGTTCACCGCTTTGGTCAAGGATCTTCAGGGGCAACCCTGTCCGATGAACATGCCTTTTGCCAAAGTTCCGTCGTCGTTTATGGACACATTACGCTACATCAGAAATCCTGCGGAGTTTCTTCCGTCGGTTTCCCGGGCGTGTGCGGTACAGACGGTTTCCTTTGTCGGTATGATTATTCAGCGAGATGTGCTGCAAAAGCATCTCCACAGTATTCACGACGAGTTATTTTTATATTTTGACGATCTCTATTTTGGCTATCAGCTGACATTAGATGGCGAAGCTATTCGCTATTCTCCCGAGGTCATCTTTACCCACGATGTGAGTATCCAGGGGAAATGTATTGTTCCCGAATGGAAGGTTTATTATCTTTGTCGAAATCTTATTTTGGCGAAGAGAATTTTTCCGCGAGTTGCCATTTTTAGCCGTCTCTCAATCCTTTTACGGTTGATTAAATATGTATCAATATTGCCATGGCAACGCAATAAATTGTTATATTTTAAATACTTGCGTCGTGGAATTATCCATGGTGTAAAAGGAATCAGCGGTAAGAATCATTAAGTGGATATAGCAATGAAAAAACTGTGTTATTTCATAAACTCGGATTGGTATTTTGATTTGCACTGGATTGATCGTGCGATCGCCGCCCGAGATGCTGGTTATGAGATTCACATCATCAGTCATTTTGTCGACGGTAAAGTGCTGAATAAATTTAAAACATTCGGTTTTAAGTGTCATAATGTCCCACTTGATGCTCAATCATTTAATGCATTAACTTTCTTTCGGGCCTTTTTTGCCTCCCGAAAGCTCATTAAAGAAATTAATCCCGACCTTTTACACTGTATCACTATTAAACCCTGTCTGATCGGTGGGCTCCTGTCCAGGACAAACAACCGTCCCGTCATCGTGAGTTTTGTCGGTCTGGGTCGTGTATTTTCAGGTGATACGGGTTTGCTTAAGCTATTGCGCAATATCACCATCATGGCCTACAAATGTATTGCCAGTAATAAGCGCAGTATATTTATGTTTGAGCACGATAAAGATCGTAAAAAACTGGCGGGTTTTGTCGGGATTGACTATCAGCAGACTATTGTCATCGATGGCGCGGGTATCAATCCGGAGATCTATAAATATTCTCTGGAGCAGGAGCGTGACGTTCCGGTTGTGCTGTTTGCCAGCAGAATGCTCTGGAGTAAAGGGCTCGGGGATTTAATTGAAGCCAAGAAAATCCTCGAAGCAAGAAATATTCATTTTACGCTAAACGTTGCCGGGATACTCGTTGAAAACGATAAGGATGCCATATCCCTTGCGGTGATCCAGCAATGGCATAAAGAAGGTCTGATTAACTGGTTGGGTCACAGCTCTAACGTCTGCGACTTGATCGAGGAGTCGAACATCGTGGCATTACCTTCGATCTATTCCGAAGGCGTGCCGCGTATTCTGCTTGAAGCTTCCTCGGTTGGCCGGGCCTGCATTGCCTACGATGTTGGCGGCTGCGATAGCCTGATCATTAATAACGATAACGGCATTATCGTGAAAAGTAACTCTCCGCAGGAGCTGGCCGATAAGCTTGAATTC
Source organism: Klebsiella sp. LTGPAF-6F (assembly GCF_001753185.1). Lineage (NCBI taxonomy): Bacteria > Pseudomonadati > Pseudomonadota > Gammaproteobacteria > Enterobacterales > Enterobacteriaceae > Klebsiella > Klebsiella sp. LTGPAF-6F. The sequence goes on along the minus strand of NZ_CP017450.1, from coordinate 4,136,916 downwards.
TTGTTAGCCAATCCCAAAGCACGAGTAGAGATGGGTATCAAAGGACGGCAACGCGTTCAGGATAAGTTTTCTAGCGGTATGATCATTAGCAAGACCTTAAAGACTTATCATGATGTGGTTCAGGGATGATGTAACGCAAGAGATTACAGCTTCATGTAAATCAAACACCTCCGAAGCGGTTGCATTTTAAGCTATGTAACTGCTCAGCAAACGCATGATGAGTTTAATGATTGCGTGCCTCTTATTTTGAAGGTGATTGAATGTCTGATGAATCAAGTAACGTTATTGTATCCGTTATTATCCCTGTCCATAACGCCGCGGAGTATATTGCTGAGACGCTTACTACGGTGTTAGCCCAGTCTTTAAAAGAGATTGAGATTATCCTTGTTAACGATAGCTCAACGGATAATACTCTGGATATTATCACTAAAATAGCCAGTGAAGATTCGCGAGTCCGGGTTATCACCAATCCGAGCAACGTCGGTGGCGGCGAATCGCGAAATATCGGCTTACGAGTAGCGACCGGCGAATACATCATTTTCCTCGACGATGACGATTACGCCGATAAAGAGATGTTAAAGAGAATGTCCGACCGGGCTACGGCCCTGCAAACGGATGTTGTTATCTGCCGGTGCCAGTCAGTCGATTTGCAAACCAATACCCGTTCTCCCATGCCTTTGTCGGCGCGTGAGGATTTACTGCCTGAAAAAGAGGTCTTCTCTTCACGGGAAATTGCTGACGATTTTTTCAGAGCCTTTATATGGTGGCCATGGGATAAGCTCTTCAGACGCGAGGCTATCCTGGCAATGGGCCTGGAGTTTCAACCGCTGAGAACCACAAACGACCTGTACTTTGTGAGTTGTTTCATGCTGTTAGCAAATCGCATCTCTCTGGTTGATGAGATCTTAATCTCTCATACTATCCACCGCGCTGAGTCGCTTTCCTCCACCAGAGAAGATTCGTGGCACTGCGCGCTGGAGGCATTAACTTCGCTACGTTTGTTTATGCAAGATCGTGATTTACTGGCGTCCAGAAGTCGTGATTTTAATAATTACGCCGTTGTTTTTCTTGAGTGGCATCTCAATACGATTTCTGGCAGTACGTTTAACCCGTTGTTTAACCAAGTAAAGTCGTTCATCTTATCTTTAGAAATCGATCGTGATGATTTTTATGATGACTTTATCAAAGCTGCGTATGCCCGGATCGTTAATCAGTCAGCGGAAGAGTATATTTTTTCGCTGAAAGACAGAGCGTTATGCGAGCTTGAACATGCACAAATGGGCTTTGTTGAATAAATAAGATTTCTTGCGAACGACCCTGTAGCTGGCTGGATTTTCAGGCAATACGCACGCTTTCTGGCATCCCAGCCTTTGTCATCCTGTTCAACGCACGCACCATGGCCATAGCTTCCGCTACCTGACCATCGTAGTCACGCAGCGTCAGTGAATCTCCCAACAACTGCTTCATTCTGTACATTGCCGTTTCCGCTATCGAGCGACGGTTATATTCCGTTGTCCATTTCCACCATGCATTGCTTCCGCTCAGCCGCTGATTAGCAACGGCACGGTTGCGGTCTGCGTACTCACAGGGCCAGTAACCTGCTCCTTTTCGGGGAGGAATAAGCGCGCTGATTTTTTTGCGGCGCAGTTCATCGTGACAGAACCGGGTATCGTAAGCCCCGTCTGCCGCGGCTGCCCTGATTTTTCTGTGAGTCTGCCGGATAAGGCCCGGGAAGGCTTCTGAGTCCGTGACGTTATTCAGCGACAGGTCTGCACAGACAACTTCATGTGTGTTGCTGTCAACAGCAAGATGCAACTTTCGCCAGATACGACGGCGCTCTTTGCCGTGCTTTCTGACTTTCCATTCGCCTTCACCAAAGACCTTCAGCCCGGTGGAATCAATCACCAGGTGTGCGATTTCACCCCGGGTGGACGTTTTGAAACTGACATTAACCGACTTTGCCCGCTTACTGACACTGGTGTAATCCGGGCAGCGCAACGGAACGTTCATCAGGGCAAAAATGGAATCAATAAAACCCTGCGCAGCCCGCAGGGTCAGCCGGAATACGCGTTTAATCACCAGAACGGTGGTGATGGCGAGATCAGAATAGCGCTGGGGCCTTCCTCGTGATGAAGGCGTTGCCGACTCATACCAGGCCTGAATCGCCTCATCATCCAGCCAGAAAGTGAGGGAGCCACGGTTGATGAGAGCTTTGTTGTAGGTGGACCAGTTGGTGATTCTGAACTTTTGCTTTGCCACGGAATGGTCTGTGTTGTCGGGAGGATGCGTGATCTGATCCTTCAACTCAGCAAAAGTTCGATTTATTCAACAAAGCCGCACAAATGATGAACTCAACGCTGCAGGAAGAAATGACTTCTCTTAAACAGTCGACGGTATCTCAGCGAAGTGAAATTGATGTTCTGAAGGCGCAGGTTAGCGATAAAACCACCATTATCCACGAGCTTGAACAGCGGAATACGCGTTTAGAGGACGAGTATCAAACTCAGCAACAGAAATTGCTCAGCATTGAAAATGCGTACCAGGAGCTGACTCAGCGCTATACAGATTTGGTTTCATCTTTATCATGGAAAATGACGAAACCATTGAGGCTAGTTAAAGAAATAACCGCACGAAAAAAGTCATGACGATGATAAACAGGTGATATCAACCAGCGCGCTGGCGATGTTGATATTGCAAGGGAGGCGTCATGCCGCCTCCCTTTGATGACTTACTTATGCCTGCTCCGCAGGTTTTCCACCACATCCGTTAAATTCAGCCCCTGATCCTGCAGCAGCACCAGCAGGTGATACATCAAATCCGACGCTTCATTCTTCAGTTCGAACTGGTCATGCACCGTCGCGGCCAGCGCGGTCTCAACGCCTTCTTCCCCCACCTTCTGCGCAATACGTTTGGTGCCGCTGGCGTACAGCTTCGCGGTATAGGAGCTTTCCGGATCGGCGTGTTTGCGTTCCGCCAGCAGCTGCTCCAGCTGATATAAGAACAGCCACTGATGGCCGGTTTCGCCAAAGCAGCTTGAGGTGCCTTTATGGCAGGTTGGGCCAATCGGATTAACCAGCGCCAGCAGGGTATCGTTATCGCAATCCGGGGTGATGCTCACCACGTTGAGGAAATTGCCTGAGGTTTCCCCCTTGGTCCACAGACGCTGTTTGGTCCGCGAATAAAAGGTCACCTTGCCGGTCTCTTCGGTTTTCGCCAGCGCATCCTGATTCATATAGCCCAGCATCAGCACTTCACCAGAAACGGCGTGCTGCACGATGACCGGCATCAGACCGTCGGTTTTTTGCCAATCCAGCTGTTCACTTAACATACCCTAATCTCCACGCCCTGTGCTGCCAGGTACGTTTTCAGTTCACCAATGTTGATAATTTGCTTGTGGAACACCGAGGCAGCCAGCGCGCCGTCGACGTTGGCGTCGCGGAAGGCTTCCAGGAAGTGCTCCATGGTGCCCGCGCCGCCGGATGCAATCAGCGGCACGTGGCACACGGCGCGGACCTTGCTTAACTGCGCCAGATCGTAGCCGTTACGCACGCCGTCCTGGTTCATCATATTGAGGACGATCTCGCCGGCCCCGCGCTTTTGCACTTCCTGCACCCAGTCCAGGGTTTCCCACTGCGTCACCCGCGTCCGGCTCTCATCGCCGGTATACTGGTTGACGTGATACTTACCGCTCGCGGCGTCAAACCAGGTATCGATGCCCACCACAATACACTGCACGCCGAAACGGTCGGCCAGGCGGGTAATCAGCGTCGGATCCGCCAGGGCAGGGGAGTTGATGGAGATTTTATCCGCGCCGAAGGAGAGAATTTGCGCCGCATCGTCCAGCGACTTAATGCCGCCGGCGACGCAGAACGGAATGTCGATCACTTCCGCGACCCGCGACACCCAGCTTTTGTCCACCACGCGGCCGTCGCTGGAGGCGGTGATATCGTAGAACACCAGCTCATCCGCGCCTTCGTCGGCATAGCGTTTTGCCAGCGGGACGATATCACCGATGATTTCGTGATTACGGAACTGCACGCCTTTCACTACCTGGCCGTCGCGAACGTCGAGACAGGGGATTATCCGTTTTGCCAGCATTGAATGGCCTCCGTTACGTTAAATTTACCTTCCAGCAGCGCCCGGCCGACAATCACCCCGCGCACTCCGGTTCCGCGCAGCGCGGCGATATCATGCAGATCGCCAATGCCGCCGGAAGACTGAAACGCGACCTGTGGATAGCGGGCGCAGACTTCTTCATACAGCGAGACGTTAGACCCGGCCAGCGTCCCGTCGCGGGAAATATCGGTACACAGCACGTGCTGCAGGCCGACGGACTGATAGCTCTCCACCAGCTCCTCCAGGGTTACGCCGGAGTTCTCCTGCCAGCCGCTGACCGCCACCTGCTTATTGCCTTCCGCGTCGATCCGCACGTCAAGCGCCAGCACCAGATGCTGCGGGCCAAAACGCGTAAACCAGCCTTTCACCACTTCCGGCGACTTCACCGCCGTCGAACCCACAACCACGCGCGCTACGCCTGCATCAAGCAGGGCGGCCACGTCTTCTTCCGTCCGCACGCCGCCGCCAACCTGCACCGGCACGTTCACGCCGGCAACCAGCGTTTTCAGCAGCGGGATCTGGCGCTTCGCCGGATCTTTCGCCCCGGTCAGGTCGACCAGGTGCAGCACTTCGGCCCCCTGGGCGGCATAGGATTGCAGGCGCGGCAGCGGGTCGTTACCGTAGTCGCGCTGCTGACCGTAATCGCCCTGATGGAGACGGACGACCGTGCCGTCAATTAAATCTAAAGCAGGAATGATCATCACATCTCCAGGAAGTTTTTCAGCAGCTGCGCCCCGGCGCTGCCGGAGCGTTCAGGGTGGAACTGGACGCCAAAGAAGTTATCTTTCTGCACCGCCGCGGTGAAGGCCTCGCCGTAGCTGCACTGGGCGATGGTATTGACGTTGACCGGCATCGCATAGCTGTGGACGAAGTAAAAATACGCCCCGTCTTCAATGCCGCGAAACAGACGATCGCCCGCTTTGGCGTATACCCGGTTCCAGCCCATATGCGGTAGCGGCAGGCCGTGGTCGGTCATTTTCGGCACGTCCTGGTCGATAATGCCCAGCAGGTCAACGCCGTTATTCTCCTCGCTGCGTTTTCCCAGCAGCTGCATGCCGAGGCAAATGCCCAGCACCGGCTGGGTACAGGCTTTAATCAGCTCGATCAAATCGCGCTCGCGCAGCTGGTCCATCGCCGCCTGAGCCGTGCCCACTCCCGGCAGAAACAGTTTATCGGCGCGTAGCACCACATCCGGGTCGCGGCTGACCTGCGGCTCGTAGCCGTGGCGGCTCACCGCGGATTTCACCGAATTGAGGTTGGCGCAGCCGGTATCGAGGATCACCACGTTCATCAGAGTACCCCTTTCGAAGACGGCAGCGTGTCGCCCTGGACGCGAATCGCCTGGCGTAGCGTGCGGCCGAAGGCCTTAAACAGGCTCTCAACGCGGTGGTGGTCGTTTTTGCCCTTGGTTTTCAGGTGCAGAGTGACCGCCATGGTATACGAGAGCGAGCGGAAGAAGTGTTCCACCATCTCGGTGCTCAGATCGCCAACGCGCTGATAGGTAAAGTCGGCTTTGTATTCGAGGTGCGGACGGCCGGAGATATCCAGCGCGCAGCGGGCCAGGCATTCGTCCATCGGCAGCACAAAGCCGAAACGGCCGATACCGCGCTTGTCGCCGAGGGCCAGCTTCAGCGCTTCGCCCAGCGCGAGCCCGGTATCTTCCACGGTGTGGTGATCGTCGATATAAAGATCGCCGCCGACGTTAATCTCCAGGCGGAAGCCGCCGTGGGTGGCGATTTGGTCAAGCATATGATCGAAGAAGCCGACGCCGGTGGAGATTTTGCTGCCGCCTTCGCGGTCCAGCCACACTTTCACATCCACCTGGGTCTCTTTGGTGATGCGCTCAACGTGGGCGTAGCGGTCGCGGCGGGTTAGCTGTTCGCAAATGGTTGGCCAGTCCAGCTTTTCGCGGTCATAGCGCAGGCCGGTAATGCCCATGTTATCCGCCAGCTGGATATCGGTCGCGCGGTCGCCAATCACGTAGCTGTTGGCGGTGTCCATCACCCCTTGCTCCAGCCACGGCAGCACCAGTTTGGTTTTCGGCTTGCGGCAGTCGCAGTTATCCGCCGGGAGATGCGGGCAAATCAGCACCTCGTCAAAGTTGACGCCCTGCGAGGAGAAAATCTGCATCATCAGGTTGTGCGGGCCGTCGAACTCGTCCTGCGGCAGGCTGGCGGTTCCCAGCCCGTCCTGATTGGTGATCATCACCAGCTTGTACCCTTCCTGCTGCAGCTTCAGCAGGGCCGGGATCACCTGCGGCTCAAACGCCAGCTTATCGAAGCGGTCTACCTGAAAATCAACCGGTGGCTCGGAAATCAGCGTACCGTCACGGTCAATAAAGAGAAACTTCTGGGTCATACATTCTCCGCAGTCAAAGCGTCAATGACGCGCTGGCTCTCTGCACGGGTACCGATAGTGATACGCAAACAGCCGCTTAATGAAGGTTGTTTATTCTGGTCACGTAAGATAATGCCCTGATCCCACAAAGATTTAAATACCGCGCTGGAGGCGGTGATCCGCGCCAGAACGTAGTTGCTCTCGGAATCGAACACCTCTTCAACGCAGGCAATGCTGCGCAGCTGGCTGACCAGATAATCGCGTTCGCCGAGGATCTGCGCCACGCGCGCGCGCATGGCGGCAATGCCTTCCGCGCTGAGCGCCTGGGCGGCGATGTCGGCGACCGGCGTCGAGAGCGGATAAGGTGCGATAACCTTCATCAGCACGTTAATCACCTCGGCGTTGGCGAGGGTAAAGCCGCAGCGCAGTCCGGCCAGGGCGAAGGCCTTGGAGAGGGTACGCAGAATCACCAGGTGCGGATACTCGTTGAGCCAGGTCGCCAGCGTGGCCTGCGGGCAGAACTCAATATAGGCCTCATCCGCGACCACGATGGCTTTACCGCGCGCCATCTCCAGCAGGGTGCGAAAATCTTTCGGGTTGATAATCTGCCCGGTCGGGTTATTCGGGCTGCAGACGAACACCACTTTCACGCCGTCAAGATTGGCCGCGATACCCGGCAGATCCAGCTGCCAGTCGGCGAGGGTGGGCACCGTACGGCAGGTCACGCCGATGGTTTCGGCGCTGACGCTGTACATGCCGTAGGTCGGCGGACAGTAGAGCACCGCGTCCTGGCCCGGCTCGCAGAAGGCGCGGATCAGCAGTTCAATGCCTTCATCGGCGCCGCGGCTGACCAGCACCTGCTCCGGCTTGACGCCCGCATACTGCGCGTAGCGTTCAATGACCGCTTTCGGCTGCGGTTCCGGATAGCGGTTCATCGTCTGCTCGGTCAGCTGAAACGCGACCGCGGTCGGGAATTCGTTGGCGTTCAGCCAGACGTCGCCTTTACCGCCCAGACGGCGAGCAGATTGATACGGCGTCAGCGCGCGGACGTTGGCGCGGGCTAAATCTTCGATGCTCATGCTTGCTCCTTAAGGGCTGCGACGCGCAGCGTAACGGCGTTTTTGTGGGCGTCCAGACGCTCGGCGGCGGCCAGAATCTCAATCGTTGAGGCGAGGGCGGCAAACCCGTCGCGCGACAGCTCCTGCACGGTCATGCGTTTCTGAAAATCCGCCAGGCCGAGGCTGGAGCAGGTGGCGGTGTAGCCGTAGGTCGGCAGCACGTGGTTGGTGCCGGAGGCGTAATCGCCGGCGGATTCCGGCGACCAGTCGCCGAGAAATACCGAACCGGCGCTGGTAATGCCGTCGACCAGTTCGCGGGCGTTGCGGGTCTGAATAATCAGGTGCTCGGGACCGTACTGGTTGGAAATCTCCACGCACTGGGCGATATCGCGCGCCACGATGATGCGGCTGGCGGAGAGCGCCCCGCGGGCCGTTTCCGCACGGGACAGCGCGGCCAGCTGGCGCTCAACGGCTTGCGCGACGCGGGTGGCCATCTCGCTATCCGGCGTCAGCAGGATCACCTGCGAATCCGGGCCGTGCTCCGCCTGGGAAAGCAGGTCGGAGGCGACGAAATCCGGAGTGGCGCCGCTGTCGGCGATCACCAGCACTTCCGACGGCCCGGCGGGCATATCGATAGCCGCGCCGTCAAGACGCTGGCTGACCTGGCGCTTGGCTTCGGTCACGAAGGCGTTGCCCGGGCCAAAGATTTTATCGACCTTCGCCACCGATTCGGTGCCGAACGCCAGGGCGGCAATCGCCTGCGCGCCGCCGACGTTAAAGATATTGCGCACGCCGCACAGCTGGGCGGCATAGAGGATTTCATCGGCAATCGGCGGCGGCGAGCATAGCACCACCTGCTGGCAGCCCGCGATGCGCGCCGGCGTGGCGAGCATCAGCACCGTGGAGAACAGCGGCGCCGAGCCGCCGGGAATATATAAGCCGACGGAGGCGATAGGGCGGGTCACCTGCTGGCAGCGTACGCCCGGCAGGGTTTCCACATCGACGGCCTGCAGCCGCTGCGCGTTGTGGAAGGTTTCGATGTTTTTGACCGCCACGGCCATCGCCTGCTTGAGCTCGTCGCTCAGGCGCGCGCCGGCGGCGGCAATCTCTCCATCGCTGACCTTCAGCGCCTTGACGTCGGTTTTATCGAACTTCGCGCCGTATTCGCGCAGGGCCGCATCGCCGTTGTCTTTAACGTTATTCAGGATCTCCGACACCGTCTTGCTGATGCTCTCGGAGGCGGAAATGGCCGGGCGCGTTAAGAGCTGTTGCTGTTGTTCTGCGCTACAGCCGTTCCAGTCGATAATTGTGTTGAAGCTCATGGTTGTTTCCCCTGTTTATCCCGTGACCGACCCGCCGGTTTACTCCATCATCTTCTCAATCGGCAGGACCAGAATGGAGCTGGCGCCCAGCGCTTTCAGTTTTTCCATGGTTTCCCAGAACAGGGTTTCGCTGCTCACCATGTGCATCGCCACGCGCTGCTTGTCACCCGCCAGCGGCAGAATGGTCGGGCGCTCGGCGCCGGGCAGCAGGGCGACCACTTCTTCCAGGCGCTCGGTCGGCGCGTGCATCATGATGTATTTTGATTCGCGGGCCTGAATCACCCCCTGAATACGGGTCAGCAGGCGGTCGATCAGCTGCTGTTTGCTATCGGCCATCTCGCCGTCGCGCTGGATCAGGCAGGCTTTGGAGCGGAACATCACTTCCACTTCGCGCAGGCCGTTTGCTTCGAGAGTCGCGCCGGTTGATACCAGGTCGCAAATCGCGTCGGCCAGACCGGCGCGCGGAGCCACTTCAACCGAGCCGTTCAGCAGGCAGGATTTGAACGAGATCCCTTTCTGGTCAAGGTAGCGCTTCAGCAGGTGCGGGTAGGAGGTGGCGATGCGTTTGCCGTTAAGCGCCGCCGGGCCGTCCCAGGGTTCATCCGCCGGGGTCGCCAGCGACAGGCGGCAGCCGCCGAAGTCGAGACGGCGCAGGGTGAAGTAGCGCGGGTCTTCGCCCTGAGCGCGGCGGCTCAGCAGCTCTTCCTCCAGCACGTTTTCGCCGATAATCCCCAAATCGACCACGCCGTCCATGATAAGGCCCGGAATATCGTCATCACGCACGCGCAGAATATCGATGGGCATATTTTCCGCCAGCGCGATCAGGCGCTGGGTGTGCAGATTCACTTTGATGCCGCAGCGGCTGAGTAATTCGCGTGAATCTTCGCTTAAACGCCCTGATTTCTGAATAGCTATGCGTAAACGGCTGTTGTCTAACATTCTTATTTTCCTCTGTAACCCTGTCTGAATCTGTCCGAATTCGGTCCAAAAAAAAGCCCCCGGAAGTGAATCTTCCGGGGGCTCTCTTTGCGTTCATGCACCACTGGAAGATCCAAACGTCTTCCAGCACACATCGCCTGAAAGACTAGTCAGGATGATGGTGATGATGGTGGTTTTTAAATTGAACGCTGTTCATAAAATTCTCTGTGAATGACTATGCATTTGATGCCTTTTAACCTAAACCACTTCGCTCGCATAAAGCAAGGGCTTTTTTCTATCATTAATTGATTTCATATTGACCTAAGAAATTGTCAGCTGCCGCCGGCTGGCGTAGCCTTAAGTCAGCACAGCGAAAATTCAGGAGCAAGGGGATGAAAAAGGTCGCAATTGTAGGTTTAGGATGGCTGGGTATGCCGCTTGCGCTGTCGTTGATGTCGCGGGGATGGCAGGTGACCGGCAGTAAGACCACGCAGGATGGCGTCGAGGCGGCACGGATGTGCGGCATCGACGGCTATCCGCTGCGTCTGGAGCCGCAGCTGGTCTGCGACACCGAAGATCTGGATGCCTTAATGAACGTTGACGCGCTGGTCATTACCTTACCGGCGCGGCGAACCGGACCGGGAGAGGACTTTTATCTTCAGGCGGTACAGGAGATCGTCGATACCGCGCTGGCGCATCACGTGCCGCGCATCATATTCACCAGCTCAACGTCGGTTTACGGCAACGCCAGCGGCACGCTGAAAGAGAACTCGCCCCGCAACCCGCAAACCGCCAGCGGGCGGGTGCTGAAAGAGCTGGAGGACTGGCTGCATAACCTTCCCGGCACCTCGGTGGACATTCTGCGCCTCGCCGGGCTGGTGGGGCCGTCCCGTCACCCGGGGCGCTTTTTTGCCGGAAAATCCGCGCCGGACGGCCAGCACGGCGTCAATCTGGTGCATCTTCAGGATGTGATTGCCGCGATCGAACTGTTACTGCAGGCTCCGAAAGGCGGGCGCATCTATAATATATGTGCGCCTAAGCATCCCGCGCGCGGCGTCTTTTATCCGCAGATGGCCCGCGAGCTTGGGCTTCCCGTCCCCGTATTCTCTGATAACCCGGAGAACGGTAGCGGTAAGATCGTAGATGGCAGCCGTATTTGCAACGAACTGGGGTTTGAGTACCAGTACCCCGACCCGCTGGTCATGCCGATGGAGTAATGCGCCAGCGGTGAATCGCGTACCGTAAGGGGGTAGCGATGAAACCACTGCTGGATGTGCTCGTCATTCTTGATGCCCTCGACAAAGAGGGCAGTTTTGCCGCCGCCTCGGCGAAGCTCTATAAAACGCCGTCGGCGCTGAGCTACACCATTCATAAGCTGGAAAGCGATCTCAATATTCAACTGCTTGACCGCAGCGGCCACCGGGCGCGCTTTACCCGTACCGGGCAGATGCTGCTGGAAAAGGGGCGCGACGTGCTGCACACCGCCCGAGAACTGGAAAAGCAGGCCGTCAGGCTGCATCAGGGCTGGGAAAATGCACTGATACTCAACGTCGACGCCACCTTTCCGTTCCCGCTGCTGGCTCCCGCGATCGCGGCGTTCTATCACCAGCATCACGCCACCCGCCTTGAATTTCGCCGCGATAACACGGGCGCAAACTGGCAGATGCTGATGGAAGGGCGGGCGGATCTTCTGCTCGGCGTGCTGGGCGACCCGCCGGCGCTCAGCGGCTGCGGCTCTGTTCTGCTGGGAGAGGTGGCGCAGGCGTTTGTTGTTGCGCCCCGGCATCCGCTTGCGCAGATTGCCGGCCCGCTGGGCTGGCGGACGTTGCGCCGTCATCGGGCTATTGTGGCCGACGGCGCGTGGCCGCAGATTGACGCTCAGGATAGCCTGGCGGTATTCGATCTTTCCGCCCGGCTGACGCTGCTGTGCGCCGGACTGGGATGGGGCTATTTGCCGCTATTTCAGGTACAGCCTTTCATCGCCCGCGGCGAGCTACAAATATTAAAAACGACGGTGCCTGAACCGGTCAATCGCGCGTGGATAGGCTGGAATGAAGATATTTGCGGCCAGGCGGGCGAGTGGTGGCGAAAGGAGATATTAGCAAATAGTGCTATCCATCAGGTCTATAATACTAAAATCGTATGAATATTAATCTGTTAGAGAATCGCCGTAATTATTAAGCCTTGTAACATCTTGTCATCGTGCCTGTAGTTGTTGCAAAATACGCGTCCTGAAAATCAGAAACTGGCCGACGCTTTTTTAAAGTGTCGGTTATTTTTTTGGTTGAAAGACACATCATTCAATACCAAGAGGCCGGGCTTCGTACCGGATAGATATTTACTAAAAACCGACAGTGGTTGTCGCTGAGGAATACAAAGAAATGGGGCAATTTTTTGCTTACGCGCTGGCGTTCACCGTAAAAGGGGATAACTATGTCGCATAACGCTACTCCAAAAACCTCTCGCGTGGAATTACGTAAAACGCTTACGTTGATTCCGGTTGTCATGATGGGCCTGGCCTATATGCAGCCGATGACGCTGTTCGATACGTTTGGTATCGTCTCTGGATTGACTGATGGTCACGTTGCGACGGCTTACGTCTTCGCGCTGATCGCCATTCTTTTCACGGCGCTGAGCTACGGTAAACTGGTTCGCCGTTTCCCGTCGGCGGGTTCCGCTTATACCTACGCGCAGAAATCCATTAGCCCGGCCGTTGGCTTTATGGTTGGCTGGTCATCGCTGCTGGACTACCTGTTCATGCCGATGATCAACATTCTGCTGGCGAAAATTTACTTTGAAGCGCTGGTGCCTTCTATTCCATCGTGGATCTTCGTTGTCGCGCTGGTGGCCTTTATGACCATCTCCAACCTGCGCAGCATCAAGACCGTGGCGAACTTCAACACCCTGATCGTTATCCTGCAGATGGGCATCGTGGCGGTGATTGTTGGCCTGATTATCTACGGCGTTATGCACGGCGAAGGCGCGGGCACGCTGACCAGCACCCGTCCGTTCTGGTCTGAAGGCGCGCACGTGGTGCCGATGATTACCGGCGCGACCATTCTGTGCTTCTCGTTCCTCGGCTTCGACGGTATCTCTTCGCTGTCTGAAGAGACCAAAGACGCAGAGCGCGTGATCCCGAAGGCTATCTTCCTGACCGCGCTGATTGGCGGCCTGATCTTTATCGGCGCTTCCTACTTCCTGCAGCTGTACTTCCCGGATATCTCGCGCTTTAAGGATCCGGACGCATCGCAGCCTGAAATCATGCTGTACGTGGCGGGCAAAACCTTCCAGTGGGGCGTGCTGATTTTCTCCAGCGTCACCGTACTGGCGTCCGGCATGGCCGCGCACGCGGGCGTTTCCCGCCTGATGTACGTGATGGGCCGCGACGGCGTGTTCCCGACGCGCTTCTTCGGCTACGTGCATCCGAAATGGCGGACTCCGGCGTGGAACGTGCTGCTGGTTGGCGCAATTGCGCTGCTGGCGATTAAATTCGACCTCGTCACGGCGACGGCGCTGATTAACTTCGGCGCGCTGGTGGCGTTCACCTTCGTTAACCTGTCGGTGATCTCCCAGTTCTGGATCCGTGAAAAGCGCAACAAAACGCTGAAAGACCACTTCAACTATCTGGTTCTGCCGGTGTGCGGCGCGCTGACCGTTGGCGCACTGTGGATCAATCTGGAAGAGAGCTCCATGATTCTCGGCCTGATCTGGGGCGGTATTGGTCTGGTCTACCTGGCCTGCGTGACCAAAAGCTTCCGCAACCCGGTACCGCAGTACGAAGACGTTGCCTGATCGCGTTTGGTGATGTGAAAAGCCGGAGGGAGACCTCCGGCTTTTTTGTTTCTGGCGTTCCGCAGGCCGGGCAGGAGCCCGGGTAACCGCTACTCAAAACAGACGCTGCGCTCCCGGCACTCGTCGCAGCTTGGCGACCGGCAGATAACTTCCCCCTGCTGGAGCAAACAGCGCTGACGGTAAAAGAACTTTTTCCAGCGCATATTGTGTTCGTTCATCACCACCAGCTGCGGAAAGCAGTCGATCATCAGCAGGCGCAGTTCAGCGCGCGACGCAAGGCCCAGATCCTGCCAGAGATGGTTAAACGCCAGCGAAACCTCGGCGATAATCTGCGCCATCGGCCCGGCCTCCTGCTGCATCCAGCCCGCCAGCCACGCGCCCAGCTGCTGGCGCTCCTCCTCGCGGGTAGCGTTGAGTTCGCTCATCAGGCGGCGGCGGGTTAGCGCCTCGCCGTCCAGCGGCGTCTCCGCCTCGCCCAGGCGTCGCCGCAGCGCCTGCCAGTCGCGCGGGCTAAGCCCCATGCGCAGCGGAAAGCTGCCTTTCCCCGCGTGGTACAGCAGCCATAAGCGCCGCAGCCAGTCGAGCGGCGGCATCAGGCGACCCCCTTATGCGGCAGCGCGGCAGGCCAGCTCCCCCGGCGCTGCTGCCACCACGCGGGCAGCACTTCGGAGACCGGCCGCCATGCGCCGTCAACGCACGGTTCAATGCCTTCCTGTTCCAGCATTTGCCACGGCGTATGGCCGATACGCACGCAGAATACGGCTTTAACGTCCGCCAGCAGTTCGAGGATCGCCGCGAACCGGGCCGCGTTATCCTGCGGCTCGCACTCTTCGCGCCCCTGACAATATTTAGGCGTAAACCGTTCGTTGACCAGCACCATGCCGGCGGCCGAGAGGCTGTAGATAGAGAACCGGTCGGTGTGGCCAAAGTGGCAATCAATCACGTCCCCGCGGCTTGACGCCACGGCGACCAGGCAGGCGTCATCGGCTTCAGATTCGCCGCGGGTGGCAATGCTGGCGTGCAGCTGCGCGCGCTGGTGGAGGATCGGCAGCCAGGCCGGGAGGCTCTCCGGGGCCGGAAGCTGGGTAAACTGCTGGCTGCGGTCTTCGCCAAGCATCCCGATGGCGTCGGCGCGGCACTGGTGGCAGTGGGTCATCTGCGGCATCACTTCTCCGCACCGGCTGCGGGTGGCGGCGAGCGTCTCTGCGTCCGGCTCCGGCTGGCCGTTGAGGCCAAACACCGTGCCGTGCTCCGGCCTGGCGATCAGCGGCATAATATTATGGATAAACGCGCCGCTGGCCCGCAGCGCGCGGCTCACGTCGGCCATGCCGCTATCGTTGATGCCGGGGATCAGCACCGAATTTATTTTCACCAGCACGCCCTGGGCGGTCAGCCTGCGCACGCCCTCCAGCTGACGGGCAATCAGAATCTCTCCCGCTTCGCGTCCGCTGTAGCGCTCGCCGTCCAGCCATAGCCAGGCGTAGATTTGCGCGGCAATCTCCGCGTCGAGGGTATTAATGGTGACCGTAACGTGGTCAACCCCGACGTCCAGCAGGCGGTCCACCGCGTCGGGCAGCATCAGCCCGTTGGTCGACAGGCATAACTTCAGGTCCGGCAGCTGTTCGTGGATCAGCTCCAGGGTACGGAAGGTGCGGGCAATATTGGCGAGCGGATCGCCGGGGCCGGCGATGCCGACCACCGAAAGCTGCGGGATCGCCTGTGCGACCTGACGCACTTTGACGACCGCCTGCTCAGGCGTGAGCAGCGTTGACGATACGCCGGGGCGGGACTCATTGCTGCAATCGAATTTGCGATTACAGTAATTGCACTGCAAATTGCAGGCGGGCGCGACGGGCAGATGCATCCGCGCAAAACGGTGATGCCCATTACGAGAGTAGCAGGGGTGCGCGGCAGCTTTATCGGCCACAAGCGGCGTCAGGGCGCTGTCATCCGCCGGGCGGCAGGCTGGGCCGCCAGAAAAAGAGGAGCAGGAAGTCATGGTCATACCTTCGTGGTTGGGCGATACCTTCCTGCTGCAAATGCTATACCAGAGGGGGTTTTTGCAACGCTATGAAAAATAATCGCTTTAACTGACTGCCGGCCAGGTAAAATTGTCGTAATTCCGCCGCGCTGGCGACAATGTCCTGAATCTCACATAACGCTTCACAGCCGCGGCATGGTGATATCCATGATCTGAATGCGATACGCCACCTGACGCGGCGTCATCCCGAGCAGCCGCGCCGCTTTGGCCTGCACCCAGCCCGCTTTCTCCAGGGCGGCGATCAGCCGCTGGCGCTCGTCGAGGCTGTTGTCGAGCCAGCCGTCTTCAGTCTGGCCGCCGTTGGGCAGCGCTTTCGGCGGGTTATCGCGATGGTTGAACAGAATCACGTCCCGGTCGATCAGGCCGCTTTCCGACATCACCGCCGAACGTTCGAGACAGTTTTCCAGTTCGCGGACGTTTCCCGGCCAGCTGTACTCCATCAGCAGGCGAATTGCCCCATCGCTGATGCGCAGCGTTCGCCCCTGGCCGTGGGCGATTTTACGTACCAGAAAATGCGCCAGTTCAGCGATATCCTCCTGGCGCTCGCGCAGCGGCGGCAGCGCGATAGGCATTACGTTCAGGCGGTAGTAAAGGTCTTCGCGGAAATGCCCCAGCCGCACCTCCTCTTCCAGATGGCGGTTGGTCGCCGCGATGATGCGTACGTTGACGCGCAGGGTTTCATCGCCGCCGACGCGCTCCATCTCTCCTTCTTGCAGAATTCGCAGCAGCTTGGCCTGAAACGAGGCGCTGCTTTCACCGATTTCATCCAGGAATAGGGTGCCGCCGTCCGCCAGCTCAAAGCGGCCTTTCCGCTGGCGCACCGCGCCGGTGAACGCGCCTTTCTCATGGCCGAACAGCTCGCTCTCCAGCAGATTGTCCGGCAGCGCCGCGCAGTTAAATTTGACGAATGCGGCGGCGGCGCGCGGGGAATTATGATGAATGGCGTTGGCGATCAGCTCTTTCCCGGTGCCGCTCTCGCCGCGCACCAGCACCGTGGTATCCCAGCGGGAGACCTGACGGATAATGTCCATAATCTGCCGCATCGCCGGGCTTTTGCCGACCATATTCTCCAGGCCGAAACCGCGCGAAGGGGTACAGGCGCGCGTGCGCTCAACTCGGGGGCTCTGCTGCTGCGGCTGCGCGGCGGAGGTCGGCAGAATCATCAGGCGAATCGTCTGGGCCACCAGATTGGCGACGGTTTCGAGAAAGCGCGTGCAGGCGGGTAGCCGCTCTTCCTGACGCGCCATCGGCTGCGCCGCCAGTACGCCGATGGGCCGGGAATGAGGGCCCATCAGCGGAACGGCGATAAACGGCAGGTCGTAGTCGTACAGGCTCAGACGATCGAGAAAGCGCTGGTCATCGGCGACGCGCGGCAGCACCAGCGACTGGCCCTGCGCCAGCACGGTACCGACCAATCCTTCCCCCGGCCGGTAGCGAATTTGCGTACTGCCGGGCAGCGTCTGGTTTTCCGTTTGCTGTAGCGCTTCGATGCTCAGGATCTCCTGCTGGCTGTCGTACAGGCAAATCATCCCGTGCTGCATAAACGCATCGTTATGTAAAACGCTCAGCACCTCCTGCAGGGTTTTGCTCGCTTCGGTAGCGCGGCTCAG
This sequence comes from Klebsiella sp. LTGPAF-6F, assembly GCF_001753185.1. Taxonomy (NCBI): domain Bacteria; kingdom Pseudomonadati; phylum Pseudomonadota; class Gammaproteobacteria; order Enterobacterales; family Enterobacteriaceae; genus Klebsiella; species Klebsiella sp. LTGPAF-6F. The sequence continues at coordinate 4,119,722 of NZ_CP017450.1, read as the reverse complement.
CACCACGCTTATCCGCTGCATGGCGGTAAACTGTTGGGAGAGATCGAAGCGCCTGACGGTGGTGTCCGAATCGGATTTATGGATCATTGCTCACCTCCGGTCAGGGTATCAAAGAGCGGGAATCGCAGAACGAGGCTGGTGCCTCCCTGCGGGCGCGAAGCCAGTTCAATCGCGCCGCGGTGGTAGGCGACCAGCGTTTGGATCAGCCGCAGCTCCATCCCTTTGCCGGGAGAGTTTAAAGCATCGGGGGAGTGGGCGTAGCGCACCTGCAGCAGCGGTACATTGTCGTTGAGATACAGCGAGAGCCAGCCCTCGTCCTCTTCGGCATAAAGCTCGATCTCCAGCGGTACGGAGGGCAGTTCAGCGGCGAGGGCCAGCGTCCGATCGAGCCATAAACTTAAGCAGGCCAGCATCTGGGTACGCTGGCCGAAGCCGACCAGATGCGGCGATGCCATGTCAACCCGCAGCCGCGAGCGGTCGTCAAAGCGGGTGCGGTAGAGGGCGTACAGGTCGTCAAAGAAGGGCTGAAGCGGCCAGACGGCGCTGCTTTCCAGTTCGAGAGAAGGGCGGCAGCGCTGCAGTCGCGCCATGGCCTCTTCGCCTTCGCGCCACGCCGCGTCCAGCGCCACGTTGCCGCTGCCTTCGCCGTTCAGCCGACGGGCCGCCGCCAGCATATTGATCGGGCAATTAAGCTGAATCAGCGCCGCGTCCAGCGACTCGCGAATGGCGGCCAGCAGCTTTCCGGCGGTCATCTGCTGCTTCAGACGGTCGAGACGGCCCTGCTCCTGCTGCTGGCGCTGCTGGGTGCAGTCGGCGATCACCACCAGCGTGCGCGCCGGGGCGCTGTCGACAAAATAGCGGCTGGCCTCTTCGCTTACGCCGGGCAGCCCCCAGCAGGTCACCGACAGCCAGCGCACCGCGCCGCGAACCACTACCGGCAGGATTTGCTCCGCGCCGGGCCCCATTTTGCGCGGTGAAATCTGGAGCTCGACCAGCAGCTCTTTTCCGCCGCAGTCCGCGCAGTACGTTTTGTAGGCGAGATTATCCATCACCACCCGATCCTGCTCATCCACCACGACCACGGCGGCGGGGATGTTGTTGAGCACCGCCTCCATCAGCGTCATATGATTGCGCAGCCGCTGTTCCAGGGTATAGCTGACGCTGATATCCCGCTGCATCGCCAGATAATGCTCCAGCTCGCCCTGAGGATTCAGCACCGGCGTGATGTCGATATCCACCAGATACAGGCCGCCGTCGCGGCGCTGATTAATCAGCTGGCCGCGCCACGGCTGGCGCTGAAGCAGGGTTTGCCACATCTGCTGGTAGATTTCTCGCGGCGTCTGGCTGCTGGCCAGCAGGCGCGGGTTTTGATTGAGCAATTGCGCCAGCGAATATCCGCTCTGGCGGCAAAACGCCGGGTTGGCGTAGATAATATTCGCCCGGGCATCGGTGAGGGAAATGGCTACCGATGCCTGTTCGACCATCGTAAAAAATAGCCCCGGATGTTGTTGAGTCAGCGCACCGGCAATCGCCTCGGGTACGGCGTTATCGAGCATCATATTCAGGGTCATCGCAAACTCCTGTGTCGCAGTTATGACAATTTGTCCGACACCGTGACGAGAACGCCGCGGCGTTTGTCGAATCTCGATAACCATGCAAAGCGTGCGCCCTTATCGGCGTGATAAGCAGAAACATTGATCCGGTAGGGGAAAAACCAGCGCTTTTTTCATTTTAAGCGCCCCGCCGGCCCCGCTGCGGGCGGCGGGAGGGCGCGGAAGCGATCGTTTTGGGGCAGGGGTGAGCCGCGATAGTGCAAAGAAACCTGGCACAGCCTTCGCAATACCTCTGCGAGAACGCGTATTTTCAACCCCCTTTCCGACAGGAGCGCAATATGGCGAACATTGGTATTTTCTTTGGCACCGATACCGGTAAAACCCGCAAAATCGCGAAAATGATCCACAAACAGCTGGGCGAGCTGGCGGATGCCCCGGTCAACATTAACCGCACGACGCTGGACGACTTTATGGCCTATCCGGTGCTGCTGCTGGGCACGCCGACGCTCGGCGACGGCCAGCTGCCGGGGCTTGAGGCCGGATGCGAAGGCGAATCATGGAGCGAATTCATCAGCGGCCTCGACGACGCCAGCCTGAGCGGGAAAACCGTGGCGCTGTTCGGCCTCGGCGACCAGAAAGGCTACCCGGACAACTTCGTTAGCGGGATGCGTCCGCTGTACGACGCTCTGCGCGCGCGCGGCGCGCAGATAATCGGCAGCTGGCCAAATGAGGGCTATGAATTCAGCGCCTCTGCGGCGCTGGAAGGCGAACGCTTTATTGGGCTGGTACTGGATCAGGATAACCAGTTCGACCAGACCGAAGCGCGTCTGGCGAGCTGGCTTGAGGAGATTAAACGCACGGTGCTGTAGGCGTTAACGGGTAGCCGCGAGGCTACCCGCACAGGCCCGGCTGACGGGAGATCGTTTGTTCCAGCCACTGGCGCTGATGGCGCTGCTGGCTCTGCTGCCAAAGATAATCGCGCGCGCTCTCCAGCGCCTGCTGCGGCTCCATGGGCGCGGCGGGACGAATTGCTTCACACCATAAAAGATGCCACCCCAGCTCGCTGGCGACGGGGAGGCTCAGGGCGTTTTCCGTCAGTGAAAACAGCGCCGTCTCGAGCTGGGGATAGAGCAGCCCGCGGCTAATCCAGCCCAGACGGCCCTCTTCCAGGGCGCTTGGGCAGTGGGAATGGCGGCGAGCCAGCGGAGCAAACGCGTCCCGGGAGACGTTGATTTGCCGATACAGGCCGAGGATCCGCCGGTGTACGGCTTCGCGGTCGCCATCGACCGTCAGCAGCAGGTGGCGGGTCAGACGCTGCTCCGGGCGCATAAACTGCGTCTGGTGGCGCAGGTACCAGGCCTGCACCGTAGAGAGATCCGGCTGCGGCGCCTGGCGGGCGATATCGGTAAAGCCGACCTCCAGTCGGGCGTGATGCAGCACGATGGCTGCGCGCTCCGGCGGCGTAAATTCCCCCTCGTCGAGCCAGACGGCAAGGGAGGCGGCGATATTCTCCAGCAGCGCCGCCGGAATATCGCTTTCCGGGACCCGCGCGACGATCGCCTGCTCCATGCGGCACTGACGTTGCCAGGCCTGTTCAAAAGCCTGCGTATCGGCCGGCTCCAGGGCCGTCGGGTCGCTATTCCAGCGGCTGCGCGCCAGCCGCTGCCGGGCAAAACGTTGCCATGGGTTCATTCTTCTCTCTCCTCTATAAGGGTGATGGCCCGCGCCGGAACCCTGAACCAGCGGCCGCTAAAGTCCACGGTGTAGCTGTCGCCGGTCTCTCCGCGATCGGTCGCCTCGATGCGTCCCCGCTGGCCGACGGCCACGACGACTTCGCCGTTGACCGCGAGCGCCATCTGGCAGGTCACGCTATCCCCATATTGCAAGTTTCCGGCCAGCCACGGCTGGGTGATGGGGATCAGCTCCTGTTCGCGGCAGCCGATGATCCGATCGCTCTCCGGAAAGTGGATCTGGTAGATAATTTGATCCTGCAAAAAAACGCCCCAGTCGCGCACAAAGCCGGTGCTGCCGCGCCTGACCAGCAGCGCGCCGGGGGAGAAGCCCGCCACGGTGCCGTCGTTACGAATCGCGCGTACGACGCGGACCTCTTCGCTAAAGGTGAATTTCGGTCTCATGTTCCGCTCTCCTGAAACTGTTGCTGATAGCTCTCCGCGAGCAGTCGTCGCGCCAGCAGCCAGTGAGCGCGGGCGTTTTCCTCCAGCCGGTTTTGCAGCGGCACCTCGGCGCGCAGTTTGCGGTGAAAGGTTGCCAGCACCGGCAGGCAGCAGCGGCCAAGCAGCTCGGGCTGGTAGGGGACGGAGAAAAACTGGAAAAAGGATTCGGCGGAGCGAAGTTCGTCCACGCCGGGAATTTGATAAAACCACTCCATCATTACCCCCTCGCCCGCAGGGCGGATTCACCGCACAGCTCGTCGTAGATAGCCACCAGCTCATAATCTTTCGGGCTGCGCTTCCAGTTCTCGGCGAAGCGGCGGATGGCGGGCAGCAGCTGGTTAATTTGCGCGGCGTTAAGGTGATAGCCCATCTGGTCAAATACGCCGTTGACCGCCTGACGCCCGGAGTGTTTACCCAGCACCAGCCGGTAGCTGCGGCCCATCAGGGAAGGGGCGATCGACTGATAGCTCTCGCTGTCGCGCAGCAGCGCCGCCACGTGGACCCCTGATTCATGGGTAAACACCAGCTCGCCGACCAGCGGCTGCTGCGGGTCGATGGCGCGCTGGGCGGCTTCGGCGACCCTCTGACAGAGCGCGGGCAGCGCCGGAAAATGCACGCCGGTCTTCACGCCGAGGCAGCGCTCCAGGCCCAGCGCGACGGTTTCCAGCGCCGCGTTGCCCGCCCGCTCGCCGAGGCCGAGGATCGTCGTATTCACGCTGGTGGCCCCGGCGCTTACCGCCGCCAGCGTATTGGCGGTGGCCATACCCAGGTCGTTGTGGGCGTGCATTTCGATTTCTCCGGACCAGACTTCGCGCAGGGCCGAGATTTGCGCCGCGGTGGTGAGGGGGTCGAGCAGGCCGACCGTGTCGGCATAGCGCAGGCGGGCGGCGCCGCACTGCTGCGCGACCTCGGCGATAGCGCGCAGGGCCTGGACGCCGGCGCGCGAGGCGTCCTCGCAGCCGATGCATACCCGCAGACCGAGCGTATGCGCAAGGCGGATAAACATCGCCAGCCGCTCCAGCAGCACCGTCAGCGGCTCGCGCAGTTTGTACTGCCGCAGCTTATCTGAAGCCGGAATCGAAATATCCACCCAGTCAACGCCCAGATCGGCGCTCTGGCGGATTTCCAGCGCGTTCATCCGGCACCAGGTCATCAGCGTCGCGTCGGGCAGCTGGCGACGCACCAGCTGGATCCGCGCGATCTCCTCGTCCCCCATCGCCGGGGTGCCGACCTCCATCGCCGTAATCCCTGCGGCATAAAGCGCCTCGGCAATGGCGACCTTTTCGCTGGTGCGAAAGGCGACGCCGGGGCTCTGTTCGCCGTCGCGCAGGGTGGTATCGTTAATCAGCACGCGTCCCATCAGCCACCTCCGCCTTAGCCGTAAACCGGCGTGAAGACGGCGTCCGCCGGGCGCGGCTTGCCGTTGTGCCAGTAGGGCGACAGCGCGCGCAGCCGGTCGATAATCGGCGGCAGCGCGGTGACGACGTAATCGATCTCTTTCTCCCGGGTGTAGCGCGAGAGGGAAAAGCGGATGGTGCCGTGGGCGGCGGTATAGGGGATATTCATCGCCCGCATCACGTGGGAGGGTTCCAGCGAGCCTGACGTGCAGGCGCTGCCGCTGGAGGCGGCGATCCCGGCCTGGTTGAGCAGCAGCAGAATGGCCTCTCCCTCAATAAACTCAAAGGCCAGATTCGCCGTGCCGGGCACCCGCGGCTGGCTACCGCCCATCACCATGACCGACGGCACGCAGGCCAGCAGGCGATGCTCCAGCCTGTCGCGCAGCTGGCCGATATGCGCCATTCCCGGCAGATGAATATTCGCCAGCTCGCAGGCCGCGCCCATGCCGACGATTCCGCAGATATTTTCCGTCCCGGCGCGCCGACCGTACTCCTGATGACCGCCGCGCAGCAGCGGGCGAAAGCGCGTTCCCCGGCGCAGATAGAGGCAGCCTACGCCTTTTGGTCCGTGAAACTTATGCGCCGAGCAGGAGAGCATGTCGATGCGGGTCTCGCCCACGGCAATCGGCATTTTGCCCACTACCTGTACCGCATCGCAGTGAAACAGCGCCCCTTGTTCATGGGCCAGCTCCGCCATTTCGGCGATCGGGAAAAGCACCCCGGTTTCGTTATTCGCCCACATCACGCTGACCAGCGCGACGCGCGGGCTGAGCGCGGCGCGGAACTGCGCCATGTCCAGCGCCCCCTCGCTATCCACCGCGACGCGATGAATCAGGTAGCCCTGGCGCTCCAGGTGCTCGCAGGCCGCCAGCGTCGCCGGATGTTCGACCGCGCTGGTGATAATTTCGCGCCGCTCCGGCAGCAGGGCGATGGCCGAGGCGATGGCGGTGGCGGTAGCTTCGGTGGCGCAGGAGGTAAAGATGATCTCGCTGGGATACTCCGCGCCCAGCAGCGCCGCGGTCTGTTGATGCGCGCGCTCCAGAGCCGCCTGGGCCGGTAGGCCAAAATCGTGTATCGACGAGGGGTTGCCGTAAAAGTCGGTCAAAAAGGGCATCATCGCTTCCAGAACCATTGGGTCCAGACGGGTGGTGGCGTTGTTATCGAGATAAACCTGTTTCATCTTGTCCCCCTAGGGTCAGTTAACCGCGGCTCAGGCCGCCACCACTTCCATATAACAGCCGGTACGTTCCATCAGTTTTTGCTGCAGCCAGGCCAGGGTCATATCGGTCATCATGCAGCCGCTACAGCTGCCGGAGAGGCTGACGGTCACCTGGTGGTTGGCGACGCTGAGCAGCGACATATCGCCGCCGTCGGCCTGAATATGCGGGCGCAGTTCAGCGATGGTCTCGACGACGCTCTGCCAGTGCGGATCTTTGCCGCTGGCCGCAGCGGGCGGCGTCTGCGGCGGCTGCGCGAGGATCTCCGCCAGCGCCAGCTCGATTTTTTCGTGGCAGGCGGTGCAGCCGCCGCCCGCTTTGGTGTAGTTGATCACCTCTTCAAGGGTGGTCAGGCCGTTGTTCTGCACCGCGCGGCGAATGTGTCCTTCATCGACGCCGAAGCATTTGCAGATCAGCTTGCCCTCCTCATGCTCCTCCTCCAGGCTTTCGCCGCGAAAGTTGGCGATGGCCGCGCGCAGGGCCTCCTGGCCCATCACCGAGCAGTGCATTTTCTCCGGCGGTAGCCCGTCGAGATAATCGGCAATCTGCTGATTGGTTATCTGCCCGGCTTCGGCCAGGGTATGGCCGATAATCAGCTCCGTCAGCGCGGAGGAGGAGGCGATGGCGCTACCGCAGCCGAAGGTCTGGAAGCCCGCTTCCTGGATAATTTCGCTTTGCGGGTCAACGCGCAGCATCAGGCGCAGCGCGTCGCCGCAGCTTAATGACCCCACATCGCCTACCGCGTTGGCGTTGTCCACCACGCGCGCGTTGCGGGGATTAAAAAAATGGTCTTTCACTTTCTCGGAGTAATTCCACATGCTGTCAGCTCCAGGGATGATGACGGAAAACGCCGGGGCGCGGTTCACCGCAGGAGTGCGGTGGCGTTAACGAACTAGCAAATGCGATACCAGAGAATAAAATGCAATATTTTCAATTTGTTATATTTTTCCCTGACAAGACGCGCCCGACAGTGTCGGGATGTTTTGTGGGCTTTGTCACACAAACGACACGGCTAGCGGCGCGGGTCCGGTTCTTCATGCCACTCCTGTTCCTGCAGCAGACGGGTAAAGCGCTCCGGGTCGCGCTGGCGCGCATTTTTGCGCTGCCCTTTGTCGTACCAGTAAAGCTGGATCTCCTGCAGTAAGCCGACGATGGTGGTATCGGCGGGAACGCGTTCGGCGCGGACGCCGACCTGCAACAGCTGACGAAAAACCGCGTCGCCAATCGCCACGCAGAACAGCGTGACGCAATCCTCAAGGGCGTGGATCCGCCTGGCGATCTTCTCCGTCTGGTGGCCGTTCTCAACGGAGAAATCAACCACCCGGATCAGGGTGACCCGATCCGCCTTGACGCCATATACCACCAGCCGCGGCGTGGCGCCAAAATGCTGATCGACATGACGATAGTCGGAACTGGCGAAGGCGACCTTCATAGACCACTCATCGGAGTGGACCATATCAAACTGACGGTTAATCGGCGGCATAGGCGCCTCCTGTGGAGAGTGAAGATTCGGTGTTCTGGCGAAGCGGCGATCGGTAGCGGGCGAGGTGGTGATGGCGCTCGCGCATCAGGTTTGCCAGCTCGAACAGCGTATCGCGCATTCCGCTGTACCCCTGACGCACCCGGCGGAATTCACCGAGCTTGTCAAAGATCGGAAAACCCGCGCGCACCAGCGGCAGCGCAAACTGCTCCGCCAGGTCGCAGGCGTGGGAGTTGGCCACCAGCAGGTCGGCGGGTTGGGCGCACAGCAGCGTTTGCAGATCCTCCAGATCTCCCGGCACCACGCGTTCCACCGGCAGCTGGCGCAGGCTGGGATGGCCGGTAGGAGCCACCAGCGGGCCGGGCTGCATCCCCTGGCTGTTGGCGAAATCACACCACGCCGCCAGCAGATCGCCTTCCGCCGCTATCGCCATGCGCTGGCCCTGAAGCCACATATGACAGTCGATCATCGCATCCTGCAGCTGGCCGCGCTGGCGCTCCAGCCACGCGGGAACGGCGCGTCCGGAAATTTTCGCCAGTTGATGAATAAAAGCGTCGCAGCGATCGAGGGTCATCAGGTGCGGCAGGGCGATAACCTCGCCCCGGCAGCGCGGGGCCAGCAGCGATGACGCGCGGTGGAGGGAGACGCCAATGGCGAAGCTGCACAGGCTTTGTCCCATCTGTTCTATCTGGCGCAGCGGCGTCCCGCCCTGGGTCAGCGGCAAGAAATCGCCCTGCGCCAGGTGCCCATCCATCGATTGCGCCAGGTCCGGCAGGATTATCGGCTGCAGACCAAAGGCTTCGACGCATCGGCGCAGCCACTCGATATCGCCCGGCGAGCAGAGGTGGCTGACCAGCAGGTTGACCCGGCGATTGCGCTGAGCCGGGCGCGGCGTCGGCGCAACCCACTGCTCAATGGCGCTCTCGAGCACCGCGCTGAAGCCGTTTTCCATGGAACCATAAAAATCCGGCGTGTTAACGGTTAAAATCGCCACGCCCTTGTGCCGGGGATACTCTTCGCGAAACTGGCGAACCACGCGGGAAATGTCGCTGCCCTGAGCCTCAGACAGCCCGGTGCTGAGCAGCACGATAGCCTGCGGCGCGTTGCGCTGGCAGAGGGTGTCCAGGGCGGTGAAAATATTGCCGTCCGCGCCCATAATCGTCGAGGTGGGGTCCATCGCCGTCGACTGCAGGGGAACCGGGTCGTGGAAGTGTTGAATAAAAAAGACTTTGGCGAAGGCGCTGCATCCCTGCGCGCCGTGGACCAGAGGGATGCTGTGTTCAATCCCGAGGCTGGCGAGGATTGCGCCGAGCGGCTGGCCGGTCTTGATCGGGCTGACCGCCAGCGGTTTATCGGTGCGGAAAATGTCTGCCATGGTGAACTCCTTAGTGCCACGGGGCGCGGGCATGGGTTTGCGGCCAGATGGGACTGTCGATGGTCTGACACAGCTGGCGGGCGAGGGTGACGATCCCCTTGTAGCCGGCGAAGGCGTGTTCGCGCTCCTGATTGATATCGAGAAACGGCAGCCTGGCTTTATAGGCGGTGTACATATTGCGTCCGCCGGCAATCATCAGGTCGGCCTGATAGCGATAGACCACATCCAGCAGCGTGCGGGCGTTGCCTTCTTCCAGCATTACCGCCTCTTCGCCCATCAGCTCGCGGATCCGCTGTTTATCCTCTTCGGTGGATTTACGCGTGCCGGTTGCCACCACGGTCATGCCCAAATCCTGAAGCGCCGAGACCACCGACCAGGATTTCACCCCGCCGGTATAGAGCAGCGCTTTGCGACCGCGCAGCCGTTCGCGCCACGGTTGTAGCGCCAGTTCCGCCGCCTGTTCCTCCCGCGCAATCAGCGCTTCGGTGCGCTGGCTAAGGTCGTCATCGTCCAGCAGCGCCGCCAGCTGACGCAGGGCGTCGGAGGTGGCGCGGATCCCGTAGAAGCTGCCTTCGAACCACGGCGTGCCGTAGCGCTGCTCCAGGGCTCTGGCGACGTTAATTAGCGCCCGCGAGCAGACCAGCATATTGGCCTGCGCCCGATGCATGGTCTGGATCTCGGCGAAACGGCCATCGCCGGAGAGGCTGCCGAGCACGCGGATCCCCAGCTCGTCGAGCAGCGGCTGAATATGCCAGAACTCGCCGGCAATATTGAATTCGCCAATCAGGCCAATATCGTGACGCTGCTCCGGGGCAAAGGGCGTGCTCTCCGGCCAGGGCGCGGGCTCGCGCTGACCGATTACCCGTTTCACCATGACTTCGCCGGCCAGCCGGTTACCGAGATTTTTACTGCCGTAAAAACCGGCCGCGTCAATGGCGATAACCGGTACGCCGGTGGCGGTCTGCGCGGCTAGGCATACCGCTTCCAGGTCATCGCCCTCCATGGCCGGTACGCAGGTGTTGTAGATAAAGACCGCCGCCGGGTGATAGCGGGCGACGATATGGCGAACGGCGTGAAACAGGCGACGTTCGCCGCGGCCCATAATCACGTCCTGTTCGTTGAGATCGGTGGTGAACCCGAGCCGATTCAGGGTGGGGCCGGAGCTGGCGCTGCCGCGGTTATCCCAGGAGCTTCCGGCGCAGCCGATGGGGCCATGGACCAGATGCGCCACGTCGGCAATGGGCAGTAGGGTTATCTGCGCGCCGTCGAACGCGCAGCCGCCGGCGGTGGCGCCGGGTTTGGGCGCGCTGCAGCCGGATTTTTGTTTATGGTTGTGTTCACAGGCCGGTTCATCCAGCAGCGCCAGAATTTCATTTCCCTTCATAGTGACCTCGTTGACGGTGGGGGATGAGGGGGAAGATGCAATTCGCGCTCCATAAGCGGCGCCTTGATATTTAAAGAAAAAGGGTTGTTGGCTTTGCGACAAAGCCAACAATCGGACAAGGGATGGCGGGGCGTGTCTTGTTTTGGCGAATAATTGTTTTGGCGAATAATAAGATAAGTGGAATATTCCGTTCACGGCGATATCGCGCTGGCATGGCTATTTGTTGCTGGAAGGCTGGCAGCGAGGGGGTTAGGCGCATCAAGAAAATTGGCGAGAACGCAGGCGCGCATCCAGGACTGGCCACCAGGACGGTGGCCAGAGGGCGGTCGAGACAGGGAGGTCGAGTCCGCCCGTTCCGCCAGATGAAGCCGGAGTGGAGCGTACCGCGCAGCGGCAATTTTCAGCGCGATGCCGGGGGTCATGGGGGGCGGGCGAAACGCCCCCCATGCCGTTCACCCGCAGCGGTCGTCATCAAGAAGCCCGGAACAACCGTGAACGGAATATTCCCCTGACCGTAACGTGGGGAACGCGTCCATACGCAAAAAAAAGCCCGCGGGGTCAGCGGGCAACAAGCACAAAACAGGGATTAAAAAACGCGCGCCTCCAGAGGGTTCTCCCGGTTAAGCCGCTTCGCCAGCCACGGCGGCAAACGGCCGGCCAGCAGCGTATTGATCGCCTTGCACTGGGCATGAATCGTCGTCCCGGGCTGCGCTTTCATCGGGTGGATCCGGTGGCGGATCAGCCGGGCGGCGGCGGGCCCGCCGATCTCCTGACAAAACAGCAGTTGGCAGTCTTCAATCAGCCGGGCGCGCACTTCGCTGGCTTCCTGCTGGGTGGGCGCGGAAGGATAGCGGCGCCGATCGTGCAGCCAGCCGCCTTGCTCATCGAACGCGTAGATAAAAAACAGCCGCCCCTGGCCGAAATGGCCGTTAATCATCAGGCCATCCTGGGAGCAAAACGCCGCCAGCAGCTGCGGCGTTCGCTGGGCAGGGTGAACGATGCGTAAATGGATGGGCAGCGCGCCCTGCAGGCTTGCCATCACCCGCGACCAGCGAGCGGGGGACATCACCGCCGTCGCGGAGGGGAAGCTGGCGGCCAGCTGCGGCTGGGCCAGGGTCGCCAGCCGCGCCGGGGTCAGCGTCTCGCCGCACTCCTGCGCCAGCCAGTCGACAATTTGCGCCGGCTGCAGGTCCGGCAGGGACTGAAACAGCGCCAGCATGCGCCAGAAAAGGGTATCGTTGTCGGACATCTCCAGCTCCTTATATCAACGCGCCGCGCGTCGCGCGCAGGCTTATCGGAAAGGCGGGGCGCCCCGGCTGCGGATTGACGTAGTAGCGGCGTCCCCCTTCCAGCGAAATCGCGCCGCCCCAGCGTTCAGCGTCGTTATGCTCAATCTGCAGCACTCGCGCCTCCAGATCCTGTTTCGCGATATAGGCGTACAGGTCCGCGCCGCGTTCACGGAAAATCACGATGGGCATACTCCCTCCTGGCCCCGCATGACGCGGGGCGCCTGATGGTTAACGGACGAGATCGAAACTGTAATCGGTTTTGCCCAGCTGGCTGGTATCGCTATCCAGTTTCTCCAGCACGGCGTTTACCAGCGTCGTCACAATGTTCATCGCCCCTTCATAACCCCAGGTTGTCTGGCGGTGTAGATGGTGGCGGTCGAACAGCGGAAAGCCGAGGCGGATAAGCGGTACTTCAAAGGCTTTGCCCTTCGCCAGGGTGTCGCGCTGGATAAACTTGCCGTAGGAGTTGCCGATCATAAAGTCCGGCTGACGGGTGAACATCAGCGAACGGAAGTGCCACAAATCGCAGTTGATAAACACTTCGCTGTCGCGCCCGTACGGCGAGGCATCAAGCATTTTCTTCATCGCTTTTTGCCAGCGTTTGTTGGCGTTATGGCTCAGGATCACCGTCGGCTCGCAGCCCAGCTCCAGCAGGAAGCGGGTGAGGCCCATCACGAAGTCCGGGTCGCCGTACAGGCCAAATTTCTTGCCGTGCAGCCAGGTGTGGGAATCGAGCATCATGTCAACCAGCCGGCCGCGCTCAAGGGTGAGGGCGTCGGCGATCGGCTTGCCGCTAAGCTGGCTGACGGTCATCAGCAGTTCATCGGTAGCGGCCAGCCCCAGCGGAATCGCGACCTCGGTGGCGGGCTGGTTCCACATCTCCTGCACCACTTTTTTGCTCTTCAGCAGCTGCCACGGCTGCAGAAGCAGCGTATCGATGGCGTCAGGGGCCTCTTTCATCTCCTGCTGCGTGGTGCCGCCGGAATACATCCGATAATGGCCGTCGGCGGGCGTGTCGAGAACTTCTGACGGATCGGAGAGCAGGCTGCACGGCACCGCCATCTGTTTCATCATCCGCTTTAATACGCGGAAGTTGCCGAGATAGGTTTCAAAGCCGGTCACCAGATTGAGCTTCTGCAGTTTGCCCGGCTGCCCCTGGTAGCCCGCGGTGAAGGTTTTGGCGAAGCCTTCAAACATGTTGTCCCAGCCGGTGACGTGGCTGCCGATAAAGCTTGGCGTATGGGCATGGGGCACGGCGATGCTGCTATCGACGAAGCCATCTTTTTTGGCGTTGGCGATAAACGCCTGCAGGTCATCGCCGATGACTTCCGCCATGCAGGTGGTGGAAACCGCGATGATCTCCGGCTTGTACAGCGCGCTGGCGTTTTGCAGACCCAGATTCATGTTGTTGTTGCCGCCGAAGACCGCCGCGTCTTCGGTCATCGAGTCGGAGACACAGGCGATCGGCTCTTTGAAATGGCGGTTAAAATAGGTGCGAAAGTAGGCCACGCACCCCTGTGAGCCGTGGACGTACGGCAGGGTATTGGCAAATCCCAGCGAGCAAAGCACCGCGCCAAGCGGCTGGCAGGCTTTCGCCGGGTCAACGGTCAGCGCCTCGCGCTGGAAGTTCAGCGCTTCATACTCGGCGGTGGTGGTCCAGGTAAAGACCTCCTGCACGCGCTGGGCATCGTGCGCTTCCTCCAGCTGCCGCTTATTGCGGAACAGCTCCTGGTATTCATCCTGTTCGAATAGCGGATAGCAGCTATTAATTTTATCAATCGTTTGGCTCATGGTGTTCTCCTCCCGCGCCACAAATCGGTGAACAGACGGGACAGTGAGTGGGCAATCACGCAGACTTCAGCCACGGCGCGGTGAGTTCGTTCCACGCCGGGTTGTTCAGGGTCATATCCATATCGCGGGCGAAAATGGCGAAACCATCGTAGCCGTGGTACGGGCCGGAATAGTCCCACGAGTGCATCTGGCGGAACGGCACGCCCATTTTCTGGAAGATATATTTTTCCTTGATGCCGGAGCCGATAAGGTCGGGCTTCAGCGCCTTAACGAACGCTTCCAGCTCATAGCTGCTGGCGTCATCGAACAGCAGCGTGCCCTCTTTCAGATCCGGCAGGGTGCGGTCGTAGTCATCGTTATGGGCAAACTCGTACCCGGCGGCGATGATCTCCATGCCGAGATCCTCGTAGGCGCCGATAACGTGGCGTGGCCGCAGGCCGCCCATATAGAGCAGCACCTTACGCCCCTCCAGGCGCGGGCGATATTTGGCGATAATCGCCGCCATCTGCCCCTCATACCGGGCGATCACCGCTTCGGCGTTCGCGCGAATGGTATCGTCAAACTGGTCGGCGATTTTGCGCAGCGATTCGGCGATTTTGGTCGGCCCGAAGAAGTTGTACTCCATCCACGGAATCTGATGTTTCTCCTCCATATGGCGGGCGATATAGTTCATCGAACGGTAGCAGTGAACCAGGTTCAGCTTGACGAATGGGGTGTTCTCCATCTCCACCAGCGTGCCGTCGCCGGACCACTGCGCGACCACCCGTAGCCCCATCTCTTCAAGCAGGATGCGCGAGGCCCAGGCGTCGCCGCCGATGTTGTAGTCGCCGATGATCGCCACATCGTAAGGGGTGGTTTCAAACGGCTGTCCTTCGCGATTGTTGAGGATCCAGTCGCGCACCACGTCGTTGGCGATATGGTGCCCCAGCGACTGCGACACGCCGCGAAAGCCTTCGCAGCGTACCGGGATCACCGGTTTATCCAGCGCTTTGCTGCTGGCGTTGGCCACCGCGCTGATATCATCGCCGATCAGCCCCACCGGGCATTCCGACTGTATGGTGATCCCTTTGGTGAGCGGGAACAGCAGCTCCATCTCTTCAATCAGCTTGCTGAGCTTTTTATCGCCGCCGAAGACGATGTCGCGCTCCTGAAAATCAGAGGTGAAGTTCAGCGTGCCGAAGCTATCGACGCCGCTGACCCCGGTGTAGTAGTTGCGTCGTCCGGCGCGGGAATACTGGCCGCAGCCGACCGGCCCGTGCGAGATGTGGGCCATATCCTTGATTGGCCCGAATACCACCCCTTTCGAGCCGGCGTAGGCGCAGCCGCGCACGGTCATCACGCCGGGTTGTGATTTGCGGTTAGAGATAATGCACTTGCCGACGCTCTCCATTTGCGGATCGCTGACCATCATGTGCTTTCTGCGCTCTTTTCGCGCGGTTTCCGGGAACACCTCCAGGACTTCCTGGATCAGCGCCAGATTACGTTCGCCCGTTGCGTTGGTCATCATTATTGTCCTGTGCTCAGGCCGCGCTTTCTTCGGCGGCGGTTTTACCAATGATGCTGGTGTCTTCCTCTTCCATGATGCCGAACTCCATCAGCAGCGACTCCAGCTCATCCATGGTGCAGGGTGTCGGCACCACTTTCATGGTGTTGTTGACGATCTTCTGCGCCAGGGTGCGGTATTCGTTGGCCTGCTGGCAGGCGGGGTCGTACTCGATAACCGTCATTCGGCGGATCTCCGCGCGCTGCACGATGTTGTCGCGGGGGACAAAGTGGATCATCTGGGTCCCGAGCTTTTCCGCCAGGGCCATGATCAGTTCGTCTTCACGGTCGGTCTGGCGTGAGTTACAGATCAGGCCGCCGAGGCGCACCTTGCCGGATTTAGCGTATTTAACGATCCCTTTGGAGATGTTGTTGGCGGCGTACATCGCCATCATTTCGCCGGAGCAGACGATGTAGATCTCCTGGGCTTTGTTTTCGCGAATAGGCATGGCGAAGCCGCCGCAGACCACGTCGCCGAGCACGTCATAGAAGACAAAATCGAGATCGTCCTCGTAGGCGCCTTCTTCCTCAAGAAAGTTGATCGCCGTGATCACGCCGCGCCCCGCGCAGCCTACGCCTGGCTCCGGGCCGCCGGATTCCGCGCAGCGCACGTCGCCGTAGCCAATTTGCAGCACGTCTTCGAGCTCGAGATCCTCGACCGAACCGACTTCCGCGGCCATCTCCATAATGGTGTTCTGTGCTTTAGCGTGCAGGATCAGGCGGGTGGAGTCCGCCTTCGGATCGCAGCCGACGATCATCACTTTTTTACCCATCTCCGCCAGCGCGGCGACGAGGTTCTGCGTAGTGGTGGATTTGCCGATACCGCCTTTACCGTAAATAGCGCATTGACGCATGGTCATGGTGACTTCTCCTGTGGTTGAGTGTTTGCCAGCAGAGAAGTGCAGGGAACATACCAGCCGTGCCTGTTTATTTATTTATCTGATTTTTATGAATTTATTAATTCATTGCCGCGCAGGGCGTAAAACAAAACGGCACAATAAGGCGACCAAATGTGGGAAACAGAACAATTCCGCCTGCCGGGGCCATTGTGGCGGTTTGTCGTCTGTTCAACAGCTTGTCGTCCCCTGTGTCTTGTTCCACGCAATCTCTCGGCGCGCTGCGTTGCCTTTATCTTCATAACGCGTTGAATTCGCGCTAACTCTTATGTCATCCGCGAGCTGGCACAGGCTGTGCTTGAGGCAACAACTGGGTTTGCCGCTTATTTGAGGCGGCGAAGATGCCTCTCACCTTCGAGGATTGAACAATGTCCGGAAAAATGAAAACAATGGATGGCAACGCCGCGGCGGCCTGGATCTCTTATGCCTTCACCGAGGTCGCGGCGATTTACCCCATTACCCCTTCCACGCCGATGGCGGAAAACGTCGACGAGTGGGCGGCGCAGGGGAAAAAGAACCTTTTTGGCCAGCCGGTGCGCTTAATGGAGATGCAGTCGGAAGCCGGCGCGGCAGGCGCGGTACACGGCGCGCTGCAGGCCGGGGCGCTCACCACCACCTATACGGCCTCCCAGGGGCTGCTGCTGATGATCCCCAACATGTACAAAATCGCCGGTGAACTGCTGCCGGGCGTCTTTCACGTCAGCGCCCGGGCGCTGGCGACCAATTCGCTGAATATTTTTGGCGATCACCAGGACGTGATGGCGGTTCGCCAGACCGGCTGCGCGATGCTGGCGGAGAATAACGTGCAGCAGGTGATGGATTTGTCGGCGGTGGCGCATCTGGCAGCGATTAAGGGACGCATCCCGTTTGTTAACTTCTTCGATGGTTTCCGCACCTCGCACGAAATTCAAAAAATCGAGGTGCTGGAATATGACCAGCTGGCGACGCTGCTGGACCGGGCCGCGCTCGACAGCTTCCGCCGTAACGCGCTGCATCCGGATCATCCGGTCATCCGCGGAACGGCGCAAAACCCGGATATCTACTTCCAGGAAAGAGAGGCGGGTAACCGTTTTTATCAGGCGCTGCCCGACATTGTCGAAAGCTATATGGCGCAAATCAGCGCGCTCACCGGCCGGGAGTACCATCTGTTTAACTACACCGGCGCGGCGGACGCCGAACGGGTGATTATCGCGATGGGATCGGTCTGCGATACCGTTCAGGAAGTGGTGGATACGCTGAACGCGGCGGGAGAGAAGGTCGGGCTGCTCAGCGTGCATCTGTTTCGCCCTTTTTCGCTGGCCCACTTTTTCGCTCAGCTGCCGAAAACCGTACAGCGGATTGCCGTGCTGGACCGTACCAAAGAGCCCGGCGCTCAGGCCGAACCGCTGTGCCTGGATGTGAAAAACGCCTTCTACCACCACGACGATGCGCCGCTGATTGTCGGCGGCCGCTACGCGCTTGGCGGTAAGGACGTTCTGCCCAACGATATCGCGGCGGTCTTTGACAACCTCAATAAACCGCTGCCGATGGACGGCTTTACCCTCGGGATTGTCGATGATGTCACCTTTACCTCGTTGCCCCCGCGCCAGCAGACGCTGGCGGTCTCGCATGATGGCATCACCGCCTGTAAATTTTGGGGCATGGGCTCGGACGGCACCGTCGGGGCCAATAAAAGCGCGATCAAAATCATCGGCGACAAAACGCCGCTCTACGCGCAGGCCTACTTTTCCTATGACTCGAAAAAATCCGGCGGCATTACCGTTTCGCATTTGCGCTTCGGCGACCGGCCGATCAATTCGCCCTACCTGATCCATCGGGCCGATTTTATCTCCTGTTCGCAGCAGTCCTACGTGGAGCGCTATGACCTGCTGGATGGGTTAAAGCCGGGCGGGACCTTTTTACTCAACTGCAGCTGGTCCGATGCGGAGCTGGAGCAGCATCTGCCGGTCGGCTTTAAACGCTATCTGGCGCGGGAAAATATCCATTTTTATACCCTGAACGCCGTGGATATCGCCCGCGAGCTCGGGCTGGGCGGGCGCTTTAATATGCTGATGCAGGCGGCGTTCTTTAAGCTGGCGGCAATTATCGACCCGCAGACCGCGGCGGATTACCTCAAGCAGGCGGTTGAAAAAAGCTACGGCAGCAAAGGGGCGGCGGTGATCGAGATGAACCAGCGGGCGATCGAGCTGGGCATGGCCTCGCTGCATCAGGTGACCATTCCGGCGCACTGGGCGACGCTGGATGAGCCCGTGGCGCAGGCTTCAGCCATGATGCCGGATTTCATCCGCGATATTCTGCAGCCGATGAACCGCCAGTGCGGCGACCAGTTGCCGGTAAGCGCGTTTGTCGGCATGGAAGACGGCACCTTTCCCTCGGGCACCGCCGCCTGGGAGAAACGCGGGATCGCGCTGGAAGTGCCGGTCTGGCAGCCGGAGGGCTGCACGCAGTGTAACCAGTGCGCCTTTATCTGCCCCCACGCGGCGATCCGCCCGGCGCTGCTCAACGGCGAAGAGCAGGACGCCGCGCCGGCCGGGCTGTTGAGCAAACCCGCTCAGGGAGCGAAGGCGTACCACTACCATCTGGCTATTTCGCCGCTGGATTGCTCCGGCTGCGGCAACTGTGTGGATATCTGTCCTTCGCGCGGCAAGGCGTTAAAAATGCAGTCTCTTGATAGCCAGCGCCAGATGGCGCCGGTCTGGGACTATGCGCTGGCGCTGACGCCGAAGAGCAATCCGTTCCGGAAGACGACGGTCAAAGGCAGCCAGTTTGAAACCCCGCTGCTGGAGTTTTCCGGCGCCTGCGCGGGATGCGGCGAAACGCCTTATGCCCGCCTGATAACCCAGCTGTTTGGCGACCGGATGCTGATCGCTAACGCCACCGGCTGCTCTTCAATCTGGGGGGCCAGCGCGCCGTCGATTCCCTATACCACCAACCACCGCGGCCACGGCCCGGCATGGGCGAACTCGCTGTTTGAGGATAACGCGGAGTTTGGCCTCGGCATGATGCTTGGCGGCCAGGCGGTGCGTCAACAAATCGCCGATGATATGACCGCCGCGCTGGCGCTACCGGTCAGCGACGAACTTAGCGACGCGATGCGCCAGTGGCTGGCGAAGCAGGATGAAGGCGAGGGTACCCGCGAGCGCGCGGACCGGCTCAGCGAACGGCTGGCGGCGGAAAAAGAGGGCGTGCCGCTGCTGGAGCAGCTGTGGCAGAACCGCGACTATTTTGTGCGCCGGTCGCAGTGGATTTTCGGCGGCGACGGCTGGGCCTACGATATCGGCTTCGGCGGTCTCGATCACGTGCTGGCGAGCGGGGAAGACGTGAATATTCTGGTGTTTGATACCGAGGTTTACTCCAATACCGGCGGGCAGTCGTCTAAATCGACCCCGGTGGCGGCCATCGCGAAGTTTGCCGCGCAGGGCAAACGCACGCGGAAAAAAGATCTTGGCATGATGGCGATGAGCTACGGCAATGTGTACGTGGCCCAGGTCGCCATGGGCGCCGATAAAGATCAGACGCTGCGCGCGATCGCCGAGGCCGAAGCCTGGCCGGGACCGTCGCTGGTGATTGCCTACGCCGCCTGCATTAACCACGGGCTGAAAGCCGGTATGCGCTGCAGCCAGCGCGAGGCGAAACGGGCGGTTGAGGCGGGATACTGGCACCTGTGGCGCTATCATCCTCAGCGGGAAGCGGAGGGCAAGACGCCGTTTATGCTCGATTCCGAAGAGCCGGAGGAGAGCTTCCGCGACTTTTTGCTTGGCGAAGTGCGCTACGCCTCGCTGCACAAAACGACGCCGCATCTCGCGGATGCGCTTTTTAGCAGAACCGAGGAGGATGCGCGCGCCCGTTTTGCCCAGTATCGGCGGCTGGCCGGTGAGGAGTAGAGGCCGGCGCGCAGGCCTTTAGCTATCGTGCTGCATGACCTTAAGCAGCGTATCCAGCAGGCCGGGAAAGCGCGCGTCTAAATCTTCCCGGCGCAGCGAAATCAAATTCTCCCGCCCCTGAGGCCGCTGCCAGATCACACCGCTGTCGCGCAGGACGCGCCAGTGGTGGGTCATGGTCGACTTCGCCACATCTTCATGACGCAGGGCGTTACAGCTCTGCTCGCTGCCGTCGGCAAGGATACGGATAATCTCAAGCCGCAGCGGGTTGCCGAGAGCGAAAAGGACATTTTCGAGGCGAATTTGTTCACGTTCGGGGTGATTGGCGATCATAATATTCCTGTGTCGGCGGCGGCGCAGCTCCGTGAGCAGCAGCCTGTATCGGCGGCTGGCCGGTAATATACCGAAACTGCTTTTCTAAAGCCACGCGGGTCGTCGCAGCTTCACGAATAGTAACGATAGCAAAAATAGTTCGAATATACTCGTACAGTTGTACTATGATAGATGCCGTTATATGAACGGCGGCCAATTCCGGCCGCCTGTTAACAGTCACAATGACTAAGGACGCATCATGCCCCGACCCATCCCCCTCGAACGTTATCGCAACATCGGTATCTCCGCGCATATCGATGCCGGTAAAACCACCACCACCGAGCGCATCCTGTTTTATACCGGGATGAGCCACAAGCTGGGGGAAGTACACGATGGCGCGGCAACCACCGACTGGATGGCGCAGGAGCAGGAGCGCGGGATCACCATTACCTCCGCGGCGGTGAGTTGCTTCTGGCCCGGCATGGACCGCAGCTTCGAGCCGCACCGGATTAACATCATCGATACCCCCGGGCACGTGGATTTCACCATCGAAGTGGAACGCTCCATGCGCGTCCTGGACGGCGCGGTGATGGTTTACGACTCCGTCGGCGGCGTGCAGCCGCAGTCGGAAACCGTCTGGCGGCAGGCGAATAAATACCACGTTCCGCGGCTGGCCTTCGTCAACAAGATGGACCGCCCCGGCGCGGACTTTTTCCGCGTGGTGCAGATGATGATCGATCGCCTGAAGGCCAATCCGGTGCCGATTGCGATCCCGGTTGGCGCCGAAGAGCACTTCACCGGGGTGGTGGATCTCATCAAAATGCGCGCCATTTTATGGGACGACGCCACCCAGGGGATGACCTTCAGCTATGCGCCGGTGCCTGACGACCTCGTGGAAACAGCCCGGCTGTGGCGGGAGAAAATGGTCTCGGCGGCGGCGGAAGCCAGCGACGAACTGATGGACAAATATCTCGAAACCGGTGAGCTGGACGAGGCGGAGATCGTCGCCGGTCTGCGCCAGCGCACGGTGAAGGGGGAAATCCAGGCGGTGCTGTGCGGCAGCGCGTTTAAAAACAAAGGCGTGCAGCGGATGCTCGATGCGGTGGTTGAGCTGATGCCGTCGCCGCTGGATATCCCGGCGATTCAGGGCGTGGATGAGAAAGGGCAGCCCGCTGAACGTCATCCGGGCGACGACGAACCGTTCTCGGCGCTGGCCTTCAAGCTGATGACCGACCCCTACGTCGGACAGCTGACCTTTATCCGCGTCTATTCCGGGACGTTGAAAAAAGGCGATGCGGTGTGGAATCCGGTGAAAGGTAAGAAAGAGCGCATCGGACGCATCGTGCTGATGCAGGCCAACGATCGCCATGAGGTGGATGAACTGCACGCCGGGGACATTGCCGCCTGCGTCGGCCTGAAGGATGTCACCACCGGCGACACGCTGTGCGACCCGGATGCGGTGATTACCCTCGAGCGGATGGAGTTTCCGGAGCCGGTGATTTCGCTGGCGATTGAACCGAAAACCAAAGCCGATCAGGAGAAAATGGGTATCGCCCTGCAGCGGCTGGCGGCGGAAGATCCGTCGTTTCGTCTGCATACTGACGAGGAATCCGGCCAGACGATCGTTTCCGGGATGGGCGAACTGCATCTGGAGATTATCGTCGACCGCATGAAGCGTGAGTTTGGCGTCGAGGCGAATATCGGGCGTCCGCAGGTGACCTATCGCGAGACGATCCGCAAAACGGTCAAAGAGGTGGAAGGCAAATTTGTCCGCCAGTCCGGCGGTAAAGGGCAGTACGGTCACGTGGTGCTGACCCTGGAACCGCTGGCGCCGGGAAGCGGTTTCGTGTTTGAGGACGCGACCAAAGGCGGCGTGGTGCCGCGCGAGTACATCCCTTCAGTGGAAAAAGGGCTGCGCGAAGCGATGGGCACCGGCGTGCTGGCGGGCTATCCGGTGGTGGATATCAAGGCGACCCTGACGTTTGGTTCGTATCACGACGTCGACTCGTCGGAGATGGCTTTCCGGATGGCGGCGATATTTGGCTTCAAGGAAGGGGCGCGCAGGGCCGACCCGGTTATTCTTGAACCGGTGATGCAGGTGGAAGTGGAGACCCCGGAAGAGTACGCCGGGAATATCATGGGCGATCTCTCTTCCCGTCGCGGAATGGTGCAGGGGATGGAGGAGCGGTTCGGCAGCCAGATTATCCGCGCCGACGTGCCGCTGGCCGAGATGTTTGGCTATTCCACCTCGCTGCGTTCCATGTCCCAGGGCCGGGCGACCTACAGCATGGAGTTCCACCACTACGCGGAAGCCCCGCGCAACGTGGCTGAGGCGATTATCGCCAGCCGCGCCAAAGGCTAAGCAACGTTCCCGGGTGCGACGCGAGGCGTCTTGCCCGGGCTACGAGTCCTGCCATCGTTTGTAGCCCGGGTAAGGCGTTAGCCGCAACCCGGGAATTTCTGCCAATCAAACAATATCCTGCGCGTACTGCCACAGCGCCTTCAGCTGCGCCAGCTTCTCTTTATCGTCCGCATACTGCTGGTACAGCATCTGCAGCTCATCGGCGTAGGCCTGCAAAAACTCCGGCGTAAAGACCTGGCGACGGTGCTCTAACCAGCGCTGCTGCTCGGCTTCATCCAGCGTGCCGGGATAGTTGCGCGCGCGATAGTTGAACAGCAGGCGCTCAATACGCTTATCGGCGAAGGTAATATCCAGCGCCGGCAGGTTACGCGGCTCGGTTTCGAGCACGATTTTCATCGCCGCGCGGTCGGCATCGCTGAAAAAGCCGTTATACAGCTGCGTATCGACGTTATCGGACGGCACAAACGGCTCCGCTTCGGCAAAAATCGCCACCGCTTTCTCGCGCACCTGCGGATTGGCCCGCAGCAGCTGGGCGTTCTCCAGACAGCGCTGGATATTGATGCCCAGCCGGTCGGCATCCTGCGGACGCAGGGTGTTTTGCTGCGCCAGCACCGGGCATTTATTCAGGTGGACCAGCTTAATCGGCACCGCGGGCAGGTCGCCCAGTTCGCTTTTCGGCGTATACAGCCGCTCGCGCAGGGTGTCGGCATCGAGCTCCAGCAGGGGGGCGATGTCTCCGGCCAGGTCGACCATAATCACCGCGTTACGGTTGTCCGGGTGCCACGCCAGCGGGGCGACCAGGCTGGTGTTGCCGCGCGCCGCGCCGAACATGCCGGAAACATGCACCAGCGGTTTGATTTGCGGCACGTCAATCAGCGTCGCCAGCTTGCGCTTGTTGCGGTGGGCGTAAAGATAGTCGAACAGGCGCGGCTGCTGGGTTTTCACCAGCTTCGCCATGGCGATAGTGGCGTAAACGTCGGCCATCGCGTCGTGGGCGTTGCTGTGTTCGATGCCGTTAGCGACGGTCAGATGCTCCAGCCGGAAGCTCGGTAAGCCCTCTTCGTTTTCCGGCCAGTTGATCCCTTCGGGGCGCAGCGCATAGCAGGCGCGCATCACGTCCAGCAGATCCCAGCGGGAGTTGTCGTGCTGCCAGCTCCAGGCGTAGGGATCGTAAAAATTACGATAGAGAATGTTGCGCGTCACTTCGTCATCGAAGCGCACGTTGTTGTAGCCGACGATGCAGGTTTTCGGCACCGTGAACAGATCGTGAACGCGGCGGGCGAAAGCGGCTTCGTTGTCGCCTTTGGCATTGGCCTCCTGCGGCGTTATCCCGGTGACCATGACCGCCTGCGGCTGCGGCAGATAGTCATCGGCGAGCCTGCAGTAGAAGACTTCGGGTTCGCCGACGATATTCAGGTCTTCATCGGTGCGAATGGCGGCAAACTGCGACGGTCGGTCGAGCGAGGGACTGGTGCCGAAGGTCTCGTAATCGTGAAATAAAAACCCGGGCTGGCTGGCGCTATCTTGCATAATCTGTTCATTATTCCTGGTGGCGAGCAGCCTTCATGGTAAACGATTTGCCGGGCCATCAGAAGGGTATCCCCTTTGTCCCGCGTCGGCGATGTCATATTTTCTTGCAATTAAACCCTGATTTGAAACGAGAAGTTCCGTAAAAAGGACGGCGAATCTGTCAATTTAGAGGATATGCCGTTGAAAGGCCGTTTTTTTATTGCTGTATCTTTGCTCGCTGCGAGCGTTTCCTGCGCATTTGCCGCCAATGATTTTCCCGTCAACGTGACGCCTCCTTCTATTCAGGCCGGTTCCTGGGTGCTGATGGATTACACCACCGGCCAGATCCTGACCGCCGGTAACGAGCATCAGCAGCGCAATCCCGCCAGCCTGACCAAACTGATGACCGGCTACGTGGTCGATCGCGCTATCGACAGCCACCGCATCACCTTTGACGACATCGTCACCGTCGGGAAAGACGCCTGGGCGCAGGGTAACCCGGTCTTTAATGGTTCTTCGCTGATGTTCCTTAAGCCCGGCGATCGGGTCAGCGTACGCGATTTAAGCCGCGGGCTGATCGTTGACTCCGGCAACGATGCCTGCGTGGCGCTGGCGGACTACGTCGCCGGCGGCCAGCCGCAGTTCGTCGCGCTGATGAACAGCTACGTGGAAAAACTGCATTTGCAGGATACCCATTTTGAAACCGTCCACGGTCTGGACGCGCCGGGTCAGCACAGTTCGGCCTACGATCTGGCGGTGCTCTCGCGGGCGATTATTCACGGCGAGCCGGACGTCTACCATATGTACAGCCAGAAGAGCCTGACCTGGAACGGCATTACCCAGCAGAACCGCAACGGGCTGCTGTGGGATAAGACCATGAACGTCGATGGTCTGAAGACCGGCCACACCTCAGGCGCCGGCTTCAACCTGATTGCCTCCGCGGTGGACGGCCAGCGCCGGCTGATTGCGGTGGTGATGGGGGCCGACAGCCCGAAAGGGCGTGAACAGCAGGCGGCGAAGCTGCTGCACTGGGGCCAGCAAAACTTCGATACCGTCCAGGTCCTGCAGGACGGCAAGCAGGTCGGCGTTGAGCGTATCTGGTATGGCGATAAAGAGCAGATTAAGCTGGGGACCGATCAGGACTTCTGGTTAGCGCTGCCGAAGTCGGAAGTCTCGCGCATTAAGGCCAAATACGTGCTGGATAACAAAGTGCTGGAAGCGCCGATCGCCGCCCATCAGCGGGTTGGCGAAATCTCCCTTTACGATGGTGATAAAGTGGTGGCCCACTGGCCGCTGGTGACGCTGGAAAGCGTTGGCAAGGGCGGCGTGCTGTCGCGCTTTAGCGATTATCTGCATCAAAAACTGTAACTTCTCCGCCGCTCCGCCCGGAGCGGCATCTCGTAGCTGTTTGATTATTATGCCGCTTCGGTTGGCGCTTCGTTTACTTTCACTCCATTACCTTACCCGGTCACCCTTCAGGAAAAAGCCTGGCGCTTGTGCGCCATAAATGGAGCTGGGAAAATGAAATACTTTGCGCGTAGTGCGCTTTCTCTGGGACTTTTCGCCGTTTTTAGCACTTCTGGTTTTGCCTCCGGCCTCGTTCTGGCCGATAACGAATTCCGCAATGATTTAGCCTGGTTATCCGACCGCGGAACCCTCTCTTTAAGTTTGTCCACCTGGCCTTTGAGCGAAGAGGAGATTAAGCGCGCGCTGGCCAATGCCCATCCGACAACGTCCGCAGAGCGGGTGGTTCTGAGCCGGGTAAATCAGCGTTTAAGGGCGCTCAAAGCCGACGTGCGCGTTACCGGTTACAGTTCCACTGATAAGCCGGGAACTCC
Source organism: Klebsiella sp. LTGPAF-6F (assembly GCF_001753185.1). Classification (NCBI taxonomy): domain Bacteria; kingdom Pseudomonadati; phylum Pseudomonadota; class Gammaproteobacteria; order Enterobacterales; family Enterobacteriaceae; genus Klebsiella; species Klebsiella sp. LTGPAF-6F. The sequence continues at coordinate 4,093,722 of NZ_CP017450.1, read as the reverse complement.
GCAGGGGTTTGCCCAGTCTTATCCCGCTGACCAGTCGCTTTCTCTCGCCCTGAACAACAGCGGCGAATGGTGGGATCTGCACCTGCAGGGCAATGTTGAAGGCGACAAGCGCATCAGTAACGGTTCGAGCGTGAACGCCAACGGCGCGTACGGCGCGGTTAAGCTGTGGAACCAGTGGCTGGCGTTCGGGCAAATCCCCCAGTGGTGGGGGCCGGGCTATGAAGGTAGCCTGATCCGCTCCGATGCCGCGCGTCCCATGACCGGTTTTCTGCTGCAGCGCGCCGAACAGCGGGCGCCGGAAACCTCATGGCTAAGCTGGATTGGCCCCTGGCAGTACCAGCTTTCCGCCAGCCAGATGAACCAGTACGCCGCCGTACCGCATACCAAAATCTTCGGCGGCCGCCTGACTTTTTCACCGCTCACCTCGCTGGAGCTGGGAGCCTCGCGCGTTATGCAGTGGGGCGGCGAAGGGCGGCCTTCCTCATTCAGCAGCTTCTGGGACGGCCTCACCGGCAATGATAACACCGGCGACTCGGCCGACGATCCCGGCAACCAGCTGGCCGGTTTTGATTTCAAGCTGAAGCTGGCGCCCACCCTCGGCTGGCCGGTGAGCATTTACGGCCAGATGATCGGCGAGGACGAAGCCGGATATTTACCCTCGGCGCACCTCTATCTTGGCGGCGTGGAAGGGCATCACCAGTGGAACAGCAATGCGGTTAACTGGTATCTGGAAGCCCACGATACCCGCTCGAACATGGGCCGTACTAACTACATCTATAACCACTTTATCTATAAAGACGGCTACTACCAGCAGGGCTATCCGCTGGGCGATGCGATGGGCGGCGACGGGCGTTTATATGCCGGTAAGGTGGAGCTGGTAACCGAAGATAATCAGCGCTGGAGCGCGCGGCTGGTCTACGCTGAGGTCAATCCAAAAAACCAGCGAATCAATAAAGCCTTCCCGCGCGCCGATACGCTGAAGGGCGTACAGCTGGGCTGGAGCGGCGATGTTATGCCAACGGTACGCCTGAATACCTCCCTGTGGTACACCGACGCTAACCACAGCGCCAGCGACGATGTTGGGGCCAGCATCGGCGTTGAGCTACCGTTCAGTTTATAATCGTATGGCGGCGATTTTTTCATCTTCTTGCCGCGCGGATTTGTGAATTGCCGCACATACTGTGGGTGATAGTACTGCTAATTTATGTGTATATACATACAGTATTTTATCAACAGTGGAGGCAGCATGGACTATAACGTTAAATCCGTAGGCAAGAAGAAAATTGCTGGTTTTCATCTGGTCGGTCCCTGGGAGCAGACGGTAAAACAGGGGTTTGAACAGCTGATGATGTGGGTCGATAACAGCCAGGTGCCGGCGCAGGAGTGGGTGGCCGTTTACTACGACAACCCGGACGAAGTCCCGGCGGAAAAGCTGCGCTGCGATACCGCCGTCACGGTGGCGGACGACTACCAGATTCCTGAGGGTAGCGAAGGCGTGATGATGACCGAAATCGCCGGCGGGGATTATGCGGTTGCCCGTGCCAGAGTCGAGAATTTTGACTTTGCGACGCCGTGGTACCAGTTCTTCGAGAGCCTGATGGAAAGCAAAACCCATCAGATGGCGATGAAGCCCTGTTTTGAAGTCTATCTTAACGATGGTAACCAGGACGGCTACTGGGATATTGATATGTATGTCGCGGTCGAGCCGGCCGTGAAGTAGAACATTGTCCCTTCGTTTGACAAGGTTTATTACATTCGCGTGATGCTTGCGGCGAAAAAGCAGTTACAATTGGCCTTTTCGTTGTGTCGGAGTAGGTTGTGCGCGCGGATAAATCACTTAAGCCATTTGAAATTCGGCTGTATCGCCATTACCGCATCGTCCATGGCGTGCGAATAGCATTGGCCTTTGTGCTCACCTTTGTGCTGGTGCGCCTGCTTAACGTTCCTGAAGGCACCTGGCCCCTCATCACCCTGGTGGTGGTGATGGGGCCTATCTCCTTCTGGGGAAACGTCGTACCGCGCGCGTTTGAACGTATCGGCGGCACGATCCTCGGCTCGGCGCTCGGGCTGGTGGCGCTCAAGCTGGAGCTTATCTCTCTGCCCATTATGCTGCTGTGGTGCGCGGTGGCGATGTTCCTCTGCGGCTGGCTGGCGCTGGGCAAAAAGCCCTACCAGGCGCTGCTGATCGGCATCACCCTGGCGGTAGTGGTCGGCGCGCCGCCGGGTGATATGACCACCGCGCTGTGGCGAAGCGGCGACGTTATCTTCGGCTCCCTGCTGGCGATGCTGTTTACCGGTATCTGGCCGCAGCGGGCCTTTCTGCACTGGCGTATCCAGATGGCCAGCTACGTCACCGCCTTCAACCGTCTGTATCAGGCGGGCTTCTCGCCGAACCTCGTTGAGCGTCCGCGTCTGGAAAAGCATATGCAGAAGGTGCTTAACGATGTGGTGAAAATGCGCGGATTAATTACCCCCGCCAGCAAAGAGACGCATATCCAGAAGGCCATCTTTGAGGCGATCCAGACCGTCAGCCGTAACCTGGTGTGCATGCTGGAGCTGCAAATCAACGCCTACTGGGCGTCGCGTCCCGGCCACTTCGTGATGCTCAACGCCCATACGCTGCGCGAAACCCAGCAAATGACCCAGCAAACATTGCTGACTATCGCCCACGCATTGTATGAGGGCAATCCGCAGCCGATTCTTGCCAACAATGAAAAGCTCAACGAAATCGTGGCCGAACTGCGCCAGCTCATCAAAGAGCAGCAGGACGACAATTTCTCCGAAACGCCCATTCACGGTTATGTCTGGTTAACTATCGAGCTGGCGCGCCAGCTCGAACTGCTGTCGCATTTAATCTGCCGTGCGTTGCGTAAATAAAGACCAGACTCACGTGGTTTTTCCATCGCTTGCTTCGATTCAGCAGCGTTTAGGGTTATGATAACGGCAAAGGAAAAAACATTGTCATCAGCGGCTGCTAACAGTTATGTTAGCCCTATGTAGCAGTCGCTTTAGCGAATCCGAATCTCAAATATTAGGGGTATAAAAATGGAAACAACTAAGCCTTCTTTCCAGGACGTACTGGAGTTTGTTCGCCTGTACCGTCGTAAGAACAAACTGCAGCGTGAAATTCAGGACGTTGAGAAAAAGATCCGTGATAACCAGAAGCGCGTACTGCTGCTGGACAACCTGAGCGACTACATCAAGCCGGGCATGAGCGTTGAAGCTATTCAGGGCATCATCGCCAGCATGAAGAGCGATTACGAAGATCGCGTTGACGATTACATCATCAAAAACGCCGAGATCTCCAAAGAACGTCGCGATATCTCTAAAAAGCTGAAAGCGATGGGCGAAGCGAAAGTCGAAGATAAATCTGCCGAGTAAGCCCCGTTAATGCGCTCCGGCGGCGCTCGCCGCCGGAGTTCCTCTTCTTCCTCTTGCGTGACCTCACAGTTCCTTAGCAAAAACGCCCGCGCGACGCTGAACCTTTACCCAGGAATTTGGTATACTTCCGCCGTAAACATATTGATATCGGAAGGGTTTATCTCATGCTGTCCCTGCAACAGGTGCCGCCGCGATGATACTGATGACCGGCGACGCGCTTAGCGGCCAACGCCGTGACGCCGAATCTTTACTCAACTCTTTCGTTTCGGCGATCTTCATCGCTACCTCCCGGCTCTCCGACAACCAAATGGCCGCGCGCATTCAACACCACCGTGATACCCGGCTTGCCCACTGGCGGCTGGAAGAACGCGGGCAGGCTTTCTCCGCGCGGCAGCCGCGCGGATAAGTCAGGTCACGGTCGGTGGCGGGCGTGAATAACCGCTGCCGCGGGGTTTATCGACAGGAGTCATCACTCAATGATTAAGTCTTTTTTTGCCGCATTATCATTTATCAGCCGCCTGCCGGTCCCGGCGCGTTTATCCCAGGGGCTGGAAATTGAACAATATCAACGCAGTATCATTACATTTCCCCTGGTGGGGCTGCTGCTGGGGGCGATTGCTGGCGCCGTTGTGATGCTGCTGCAGCCGTGGTGCGGCGGCCCGCTCGCCGCGCTGCTCGGCGTGCTGGCGCTGGCGCTGTTGACCGGCGGGTTCCATCTTGATGGGCTGGCGGATACCTGCGATGGCATCTTTTCCGCCCGCCGCCGCGAGCGGATGCTGGAAATCATGCGCGACAGTCGGCTGGGCACTCACGGCGGGCTGGCGCTGATTTTTGTGCTGGTTGCCAAAGTGCTGGTGGTCAGCGAAGTGGCGCTGCGCGGCACGTCGGCGCTTGCCGCGCTGGCTGCCGCCTGCGCCGTCGGCCGCGGTATGGCGGTGCTGCTGATGTATCGTCAGCGCTACGCCCGGGAAGAGGGGCTGGGCAACTTATTTATCGGCAAAATCACGCTGCGGCAGATGCTGATTACCATGGGGATCGCGCTGGCGCTGGCGACGCTGCTGCTCGGGGTCAACGGTCTGCGGGCGGCGCTTATCACTCTGGTGCTGGTTTGGGCGCTGGGTCAGGCGCTGAAGCGTACCCTGGGCGGGCAAACCGGTGACACATTAGGCGCGGCGATTGAGCTGGGCGAAGTCATATTTCTGCTGGCCCTGCTGTAGGCATTGATTTATTCCCGGTGGCGCTGCGCTGACCGGGCTACCAGTCCACCGCTGTCTGCGGGCCGGTGCCCGGACAGGCGCAGCGCGCCGCCTGCGGGGAATGTGCCGGAGTGATGAATAGGCGTGGTTTCTCCCCGGCTCGCGCTGCGCTTAGCCGGGCTACAAGTCCACCGCTGTCTGCGGGCCGGTGCCCGGACAAGGCGCAGCGCGCCGCCTGCGGGGAATGTGCCGGAGTGACGGATTGGCGTGGTTTCTTCCCGGTGGCGCTGCGCTGACCGGGCTACCAGTCCACCGCTGTCTGCGGGCCGGTGCCCGGACAAGGCGCAGCGCGCCGCCTGCGGGGAATGTGCCGGAGTGATGGATTGGCGTGGTTTCTTCCCGATGGCGCTGCGCTTAGCCGGGCTACAAGTCCACCGCTGTCTGCGGGCCGGTAGTCCGAACAGGCGCAGCGCGCCGCCTCCGGGAAAATTATTCAGCGCACGTGCTTACAGCGCTTTTTGCCATACGCTCTGCGGCAGGAGGTAAACGTCCGCCGGTGCCGTCATGCCGTCGGTCACGATATGCTGAATGCCGCTTGCCATTACCGCCAGGGTCACGTCAAAGGCGTTCAGGCTATCGCCAAAGCCCGCGGTCAGGTTGAGCATTGAACCGTTCGCCATCAGATAAACGGTTTTATCGCCCATCCGGTAAGCGTTGATATAGGGCATGACCTCTTCATGACGGAACTGGCGCAGGTACTCACAGTCAATCTCTTCCGCCACGTGACCCACGTTGAGAATAAACACCCCGTCTTTGGACTTATCCAGCGCCTGGCGGTTAACGACTTTTTTACCGCCGGTCGCCGTGGCCACCACGTCCGCGGAGGCAATCGCCTCCTGTAATTCAACGACGTGCCAGCCATCGTAGGCCGCCTGTAGTCTCCGCGCCGGGTCGATTTCCGCTACCATCACCTGGCCGCCGAAGGCCTTCGCCGCCGCCGCTACGCCCTGGCCAACCAGACCATAGCCGATGACCAGCACTTTTTTCTCATGCAGGGTCAGGTGGGTCGTCTGGAAAAAGGTGTGCCAGGCGGTCAGGCCGACCATATGACGGTTGTGCAGTCCCTCTTTTACCGGCAAATCATCCCAGTTAAAAATCGGGTAGCCGGGGCGAATATCGCCCAGGCGGCTAACGCCAGAGCCGGTCGCCTCAAGGCCCGCGACGATGTTGCCAAACTCCCCGCGCTGATGCAGTAGGGTGGTAATATCCGCGCCCATTTCGCACAGATGCGTCGGCTGCCAGGCAATCGCTTTTTCCCAGGATTGCTGCCAGTCGGCGTCGCTCATATCCCGCCAGGCGCAGGCTTCCGCGCCGCGCTCCACCAGCCAGGCGACCATGTCATCCTGCACCGTCGTTGGGTTACAGGTGGTAAGAAAAACCTTCGCCCCTTTCTCCAGAATTCCCTGCACCAGGGGGATCATTTTCATATCGAGGTGCATACAGCAGGCGAGACGCACCTGGCTGAGATCCGGCAGGGCGGCGACCTGACGCAGGGTGCGCGGCATATTCTGACTGGCCCATGCGATCTCTTTCTCTAATTTTATCTTGTTATTCAACGTGTTTGACCTTCAATCCATAGAATGCTGATACCCAGAGGTGAGGGGATTTTAACGTAGCGCGCGCCGTTTTTACATTCACAAAATGAATGACGAAAAGCCACGACAAAGACATGGTTGTTAAAATAAGGTTAAAAAAAGAAAATGAAACATAAGTTCTTATTATGACGTAAGCGAGCTACACGATGTTAAGCGTTTTACCCGGATCGCTCTTTTCGCGGATCCGCATTTTCCTCGGTCGCCTCAAGCCGCACGCCCTGCCGGTTGCCAGAAAACATATTGTTCTGGCCTCTCTCGGCGCCGGAACGGGACTGGCGGTGACCAGCATGTTCAGCCACTGGCTGTTAGGCGAGGTCAATATCTGGTTTATCGCGCCAATGGGCGCATCGGCAGTGCTGCTGTTTGGCGTCCCGAGCAGTCCGCTGGCCCAGCCGTGGTCGATTGTCGGCGGCAACGTGCTCTCGGCGCTGATTGGCGTGACCGTGGGAATGGCGATCCCGAACCTGGCGCTGGCCTGCGGCGTGGCGGCGGGGCTGGCGATCGCCGGTATGTATTTCCTGCGCTGCCTGCATCCGCCGGGTGGGGCGGTGGCGTTAACGGCGATCCTCGGCGGGGCGGGGGTGCAGAGTGAAGGCTACCACTTTGTTCTGACGCCGGTATTGCTCAATTCCCTGATGCTGGCGCTGCTGGCCATCGTCTTCAACAACCTGGTGGGACGACGCTACCCGCACCCGCTGGCCGCGGAAGAGGTAAAGGCCAAAGCCGTACCGCTGGGCCTGTCGGTGACCCGCGATGATATTCACGCGGCCCTGCTGGACGGCCAGTTTCTCGATATCGATGAAGACGACGTGCAGGAGCTGCTGGAAAATATTGAACAAAAAGCCAGACAGCGTATCGCCAGCGCCCGGCAATCCTGATGAGCTTTTCGGCTCTCTGGGGAACGCGGATTAACCCACGGGTTCCCCTTTTTATTGCCTTCCTCCCCGGCCATTAGCCTGAACCAGGCATTTTTCTCCCCCCGAAAGCAACAAGCTCTGCGGATCGTGACTGCGATCGACAAAATTGGCCATTCAATGAGCAAAAAGTTGACGCCCTTAACGAAATGAATATTTCAAAATAACTTGTTATGGATTTTTTAATCCGGCGGAGTATAACAAGTTGTTAAATAATGCACCCGGGTGCAAAAAGGTGCAAATGTATTCCTGATGCCAGAATCTGCCGTATCTGGATCGGCAATGTGATCTTTTTATTCATAAAAACAAAACGATAGAACGCTCATCCCTGACAGGACAACAAAATGACCGATCATGTGATAACTGAAAGTCGTAAAACAGATAATGATAAGAAAATCAGATTAATAACCCTCGTCTCAACCATCGGTGGACTGTGCTTTGGCTACGACACCGGGGTTATTTCCGGCGCGTTGATTTTCATGAAAAACGATCTTGGCCTCACTCCTCTGCAGGAAGGGCTGGTGACATCGTTTTTATTATTCGGCGCGGCAATCGGCTCTGTCGGCGGCGGCTGGCTGTCCGACCGACAGGGACGGCGGAAAAATATTCTGTGGGTGGCGGTGATTTTTATCTTTGGCGCCCTCGGTACCGCCGTCGCCTGGGATATGTCGTCGATGATAATCGCCCGCTTTATTCTTGGCCTGGCGGTTGGCTGTGCGTCAGTGACGGTGCCGATTTATATTTCCGAACTGGCGCGACCCGCGCAGCGTGAACGGCTGGTGACGGTCAACGAACTGATGATCGTCACCGGGCAGTTTCTCGCTTACTCCGTCAACGCTTCCATTGTCAATTTCTATCCCGACATGTCGCACAACTGGCGGCTGATGCTGGCCATTCCGGCGCTACCCGGCGCGCTGCTGTGGATTGGTATGCTGGTAATGCCGGAGTCTCCGCGCTTCTTCGTGCGTAAGGGGCAAATAGACAAAGCGGTTGCGGTGCTGAAAACGATTCGTCGGCCCGAAGAGGTGGAGCAGGAGATCCGCGATATCCAGCAGGTGAGCCAGATTGGCATCAACCATGGCCGATTTGTTGACGAGCTGAAGAGAAAATGGGTACTGCAGCTGATTTTGATCGGCCTGATGATTGTGCTGGCAACGCGCGTAACCGGCGTGAATACCATTATGTACTACGCGCCGACGGTGCTGAAAGCCACCGGACTTGGCGATGCGGCGGCGGTGACCGGCGCCGTGGCTAATGGCGTCGTCTCTATTCTGGCCACGCTACTGGGGATGCTGTTAATTGGCAGGCATTCCCGACGGAAAATGTTCTTTACCGGACAGATCGGCGTCACCCTTAGCCTGGTGTTGATTGGCCTCTCGTTCAAGCTCTTCTTCCATATGGAAACCGTCGATGGCGTCAGCGGCTTGCACGCCAACTTTACCGGTGCCAGCTACATCATTCTCGCCCTGATGCTGGTGTTCCTGACCTTTATGCAGGGTTGGATCGCACCGGTGTTCTGGCTGATGCTCGCGGAAATCTACCCGCTGCGGATGCGCGGTCTGGGAATGGGTTTTGCGGTATTCGGTTTATGGATATTTGACTTCATCATTCAGTCTATTTTCCCGATTTTACTCAACAGCTACGGCGGTGGAATGACCTTCGGCTTCTTCGCGGCTACCAACGTCATAATGCTGATTCTGCTGGTGAAGTTCCTGCCGGAAACCCGCGGGTTAACCCTCGAACAAATTGAACAAAAATTCAGATTCTGATTTAGCAACGTGGAGGAATATATGACAGTTAATATCGGTTTAATTGGTTTGGGTATGATTGGGCGCGACCATCTCCAGCGTTTCCAGACGGTTATCCAGAACGCCAGGGTCAGCGCCGTCTGCGATATCAATCGTAATGTGACCGACGCTATTGCCCGCGAATATGGCGCTCAGCCCTATTACGATGCAGTCGAGATGATTCAATCAGACGACGTGGATGCGATCTTTATTTGCTCTATTGGCCCGGTACATAAAGAACAAATTCTGGCGGCCATTAAAGCAGGTAAACCGGTGTTTTGCGAAAAGCCGCTAACCCCGACCGCCAATGAAGCCAAAGCGATTATTGATGCTGAAGTAGCCTACGGCAAACGTATGCTGCAGCTGGGCTTTATGCGCCGTTTCGACCCGGGGTACAACCAGCTAAAAGCCACTCTGGATAGCGGTGAACTGGGGGAAATATTGCTCATCCACTGCGCCCATCGCAACGCTTCCGTGCCGGAGAGCTACACCCTGGAGATGGCGATTAACGATTCGGCGACCCATGAAATCGATATTATCCGCTATCTGCTTAACGAAAATATCGTTTCGGTGCGCGTCGATAAACCGCAGAAGAAAACGCGCAGAGCCTGCGCGCATCTGCAGGATCCGTTGATTGTGATTTTTGAAACTGAATCCGGCGTACGTATTGATGATGAGCTGTTTGTTAACTGCGATTACGGCTACGACATTCGCTGTGAAGTGATTGGCGAAAATGCCATCAGCGCGTTGACCGAACAGGCACTTACCACCGTCCGTTCGGCGCAGGGTTATAGCCGCGCTATCTCCAAAACCTGTATGGAACGTTTCGCCACCGCCTACGATCGCGAGGTGCAGAATTTCGTTGATCGGGTAAACCTGGGGGCGGAGATGAGCGGGCCATCATCGTGGGACGGATTTGTCGTGGCGATGGTATGCGATGCCGGCCTGGCGTCGCTGAAGGATGGCGAAAAGCACGCCGTCTCTCTGCCGGAGTGTCCGGCGCTCTACCGCTGACCCATTAACGAAGGGAGAGGCGCATGTTAACTCTGAAACCAGAAGATATTTTTATTGGCTGTCGGGCGAATTCAAAGAAAAAGGCGCTGCGTATTGCCGCGGATTCCCTGCAGGCCAGCGGCTACGTCAGCGAGGGTTTTTTTGAATCAATGGTGGAGCGCGAAAAGGCGCTCTCTACCTGGCTCGGGGCGGGGGTCGCCATGCCCCACTGCAGCAAGGAGGGCATTGATCTGGTGCGGCAAACCGGTTTCCAGCTGCTTCAGTTTCCGGATGGCGTGGGCTGGGGGGAGGGTAAAGTGGCCTTCCTTGTGGTCGCCGTGGCGGCAAAAAACAATGAACACATTGATGTTATAGCGGATCTGGCAGACCTGCTTGATGACGAAGTGAAAACCACGCTGCTGGCCAGCGCCGACAGCAAAGACGCGTTTATGCAGATCCTCGAAGGACACTCATTTAAGAAGGATAGAATATGAAACTGGCACTCTGTACCGATGTTCTCGCCGGCCTGGCGTTCCCGGAAATGCTCGATCGCGTCAAGCAGTACGGCATTGAGGGCGTGGAGATGACCGCAGGCGGCTGGTCGCCTTGTCCGCATGTTAAAACTGAAGAACTGCTGGCTTCTCCGGCAGCGCTGGCGGCGTTTCGCGGCGAGCTGGAAAAGCGCGGCATGGAGATCGTCGCGCTGAACTGTTCGGGTAACCCGCTGGCCCCCGGCGCCCTTGGCGAGAAGCACACCGCCAGCAGCTACCGTACCGTCGAACTGGCGGCGAAGCTGGGAGTGAAAAAGATTGTCATGATGAGCGGCCTGCCGGGCGGCGGGCCGGACGATAAAATCCCTAACTGGATCACCTCGACGGTTTCCTGGCCGGACTATATGCCAGGCGTGATCGATTACCAGTGGAACGAGGTTGCTATTCCCTGGTGGCAGGCTTTTACCCGCCATGCGGCTGAACACGGCATCGAACAGATTGCCCTCGAGGAATTCCCCAGCCAGCTGGTTTACAACCCGAGCACGCTGCTGCGCCTGCGTGAGGCGGTTGGCGACATCATCGGCATGAATCTCGATCCGTCGCATCTGATCGCCATGGGGGCAGACCCGATTGCCGCAGCCCGTAAGCTTGAAGGGGTGATTTATCACGTCCACGGCAAAGACGCGCGTATTGAACGCGGGCTGGCGGATGTCGACGGCTTACTGGAATACCAGCCGGTTACGCAGACCAAAACCCGCACCTGGAACTACGTGGCGGTTGGCTGTGGACAGGATTTGAAGTGGTGGAAAGAGTTCTTCTCGGTGCTGCGCATGACCGGATATAACGGTTATGTGTCGCTGGAGATGGAGGACCTGACGATGAGCGTTGAAGCAGGGCTACGGACGTCTATTGATGCCCTCAACGCCACATTAAGTCAGTGACAACGGGCCGCGTTTTCCCTCCGGGGGGCGGGAGAACGCGGCGCGTTTTTTGTTGAGCGGATTTTATCTTGCTGTATTTTACGTTCTATTGGATGTTTTTTATCAGGAACGTTAAAACCGAGTATGAGCGCCCCTAAACGACAAAAAGCGACCGCCAGCGACGTTGCGTTACTGGCTGGCGTCTCCAAATGGACGGTTTCCCGGGCATTTACCCCCGGGGCTTCTATCCAGCCCAAAACCCGGGAAGAGGTGATGAAAGCCGCTAATATTCTGGGATATCGACCAAATTTACTGGCGCGTAGCCTGACGCAAAAGCAAACGCATATTATCGGCGTGGCGGTCGACGAGCTGCGCAATCCCAATATGGTGCTACTGCTTAACGAAGTGACCCGCCAGCTGCAGAATCGCGGCTACATGGCGCTGGTGATTAACGTTACCGACGAAGAAAACACCCGCACGGCGATGGCGCTGGCTTACCAGCTCCAGGTTGACGGTATCTTGTTTATGGCCACGGTCCTGACGCCGGAACTCATCGCGATTGCCACTGAAATTCATCGCGTTCCGCTGGTGCAGATTGGCCGTAATACCGATCATCCGGAAATCCAGGTGGTCAATATTGACGGCTGGATTGCCGGAAAACAGCTTGCCGAACTGCTGCTGGCGCAGGGGCATCGCACTTTTGGCTATATGAAAGGGCCGGATACCGCCTCGCACCATTTAATGAGGATGGAAGGATACGAAGCGGCGCTGGAGCAGGCAGGTTGCCGGCTTGATACTCTGCTGGTTGCCGGACAGTATTTACGTACCCGGGGATATGCGGCAATGAGCGAGTATCTGGACGCGACGTCCGCAGGCGAAAGAGTGGATGCCCTGTTCTGTGAAAATGATATTCTGGCGATAGGCGCGCTTCAGGCGCTGCGCGAGCGCGATTTAACGATGGGTATTGTCGGTTTCGATAATATCGATGAAGCGGCGGCGCCGGAATGGCAGCTTACTACTTACGATCAGCGGCGCGAGCGGCTGGTGGAAGAGGCGTTGAATCGGCTCATCGATGCAGCTGAAGGGCCGACGGCGACCTGGCGCACCGGGGAACCCATCGTGCGCCAGTCCCATCGCCGCCAGGGCTAAAGTTCGCCGGTGATGTACTGCGCCACGCCGTGAGCAAAACTCCAGTCCCCTTTGTGGTTGCTGATTACCGAGATCATCAGGTCATCGCCGCTCAGCCCGCAGTGCTCCCGGAGCTCAGCCTGCAGGGTGGCATAAAAAAGCTGCTTCTGCGCTTCGCTGCGCGGGCTGGTATATACCCTCACCACCACCACGTCCCGGCTTCGCGTCAGCCCCAGCCCGGTATCTTCAATAATCATATGATGAGCTTTGTTTTCGTGAACAATCTGGTAGCGATCGCGCTCTGGCACCTTGAACGCCTGCACCACGGCGCGATGTGCCGCATCCAGCAGGGTTTTGATCTCGTTTTCGCTGCGTCCTTCAATGATATCAAACGTCAGTAATGGCATAGCAGATGGTCCTTATTGTCGGGTTACCTTAGTGAGAGAGATGCTAACCCGTGCTGAAGCCGGCAAAAACCGCTATATTTGAACTCATTGTTTTTACCTGTGAACAATTACTATGCGCGAGATCCGCCCGGAAATTTACTGGACCCACCTGTACTGGCTTACGGTGCTGGAGGAGCAAAAAAGCTATACCCGCGCCGCGGAAAAGCTGGCGGTCAGCAAATCCGCCATCAGCCAGAAAATTAGCGAGCTGGAGCGGGTTACCGGTAAAACTCTGGTGCACCGAACCACCCGCAGCGTGACCTTAAGCGAAGATGGTCTGCGGCTGGTGGCGGAGCTGAACGAGCCGTTTGGGCAGATTCGCGAGATCTTTACCGGCACCTGCGACGAGGAAGGCGGCCCCCTGCGCGGTACGCTGCGTCTGACCGCGCCGGTCGCATTTTCACGTCAGCAGCTGGTCCCGGCCATCACCCCTTTTCTGCACCAGCATCCGCAGCTTCATCTCCAGCTGGAGGTGACCGACCGACTGGTGTCGCTCGCCAGCGAGGGGTTCGACCTTGCTATTCGCCACTGTCGCCGCGAGCTGCTGCCGGAGACCCACGTGGCCTGGCCGCTGTGCCGTACGGCTACCCTGGTGGTCGCCTCGGCGGACTATATTCGCCGCTTTGGTCGCCCCGATTCGCCTGACGCGTTGCGTCAGCATCAATGCCTGACCTACCCGCGCGGGCCGCAAAGCCCGCACTGGACCTTTGAGCGCGACGACGAGCGGGTGAGCGTGAAGGTGCAGGGGCCGTTTGCCACCAATAACAGCGAATCCCTGCGCGACGCGGTGTTGGCGGGGCTGGGCGTTGCCTTACTGCCGGATTTTAGCGCCAGGGAAGCGATTGGCCGCGGGCTGGTTCAGGAGCTGCTGCCGGGATGGCGGCCGGTGGATGCGTTTGCGGAAAGTCTGTACGTCATTCGCCCCTACACGCCGCGCGTATCGCGGGCGGTAGAGACGTTTAGCCGCTATCTGAAGGCGACCTTCAGCTGATATTTTCCAGCTGCTGCGCCAGCGCCTCGCGAAAGCGGGGCAGCAAATCGGCGCCTTCTGAAACCAGCTCCGCCACGTTCTCCCTGCCTACCGGCGCCGAGAGGTAGCTGCCCTGAAAGCGGTCGACTCCCAACGCCTGCAGTTTGTTGAATTTCTCAAGGCTATCTACGCCTTCGGCAATACAGCGGCTGCCGGTCAGCTGGCAGTAGAAGATAAGGCTTCTGATCAGCGCCAGCGCGTGCGGATCGTGCTGCATATCGTTGACGATGCTCATATCCAGCTTGTAAGCGCTGAATCTCATCGTGCGCACCGGAAACATTACGCTGCTTTGCGAGAAGCAGTCATCAAGCATGATAGGGAAGCCGCGCTTTTGCAGGCGGGCGATATTTTCGGCGATTTTGCCGTGACCGTTGAGGTCGGTATTTTCAGCAAACTCCAGCACCAGCCTCTGCGACCTGTGCGGCTGACGCAGCTGCTGGCGCGCGGTTTCCATCATGCGAAGCAGGTTCTCGTTACCGGCGACGGCGGCGGGAATATTCACGGCGAAATAACACTCGCCGGAATGCTGATTAATATTCTGCACCGCTTCCTGAAGGACAAACGCGGTGAGCACCAGCCAGGCATATTCCGAGCGTATTTGCGGTAAAAAATCGCCGGCAGCCAGCACGCTGCCGTTTCGGTTCCAGCGGGAGAGGATCTCCATTCCCTTTACCTGCTGGTGTTCATCGGTAATGGGCTGAAATACCGGAAAAATCTGTCGGCTGTGGATCGCATGGACAAGTTCACGCTCGAAAGCGGAAAGGGCGGCGATGCTCTCGCTTTTCTGGTCTCTTATCTGGCTGCCGGGAAAGCGGGCGGCCATTTCAGGGTGGTGTTCCACCATTTTTTTTAATCCTGCGGTTCTTTGATTGTAGAGCGTCTTGTGGCTGATGCCGCGGCGTTGAGCCTGAGCGCTGACGCGGTAGCCGCAGAGTAAACCGAGGATAGCGTCCAGCTCCGGCCGGGTGATCCCGGCGGGGCGCTTGCCGAGCGCTCGCGTCTCATCCTCTGCCAGCTGCTCAAGAGAGGGGTATTCTTCGAGTACGGCGTCGCGCAGCAGCGCCGCCAGGCAGGGGACCGGCAAATCGGAAGCGGCGGCCCGTACGGCGGTAAGCAAACGCCGGTCTGCGACCTGATGCACCAGGGTGGGCCACAGCCAGCTTGCCGGGCTGCGGCTCAGGAACAGCATGGGCAGCGGCGTGGGGGACCGCGCCAGCAGCGCGGCGGCCCGCTTCAGGGTTGCCAGTAGCCCGGCGGGGCCTTCCGGGAGAAACACCACCACGCGGCGAACGCCGGCAGGCAGGGGCGGCGTCTCCGGGGGCAGCACAACGGGCCTGGCTCCTCCCTTCGCTATTATCCCGCTCAGCCCCTCGGCAGCCAGCGAACAGGGCGACAGGATAGCGACGAGCGGCTGCCCGCCGCCGGGGGGCGGGAGATTATTCGTAAACAAAAGTCACTCCGATAATCGACTGCACGTTACCCGCGGTCACCTGCCCGCTGGTGCGCGCGTAGTTGGCGGTTAATCCGAGGCTGACCGCCGAGGTGCCTACGTTGCCTAACGACACCGTGCTGTTGGCGGGTACGACGCTACCGTTGCGCGTCAGCTGAACGCCCACCCCCTGGGCAGGGGACGCTGAGGCGGTATTGGTAAATATCGAGTTGCCCGCGTTCTCCGTGGTGCCGGAGAGGTAATAGCCGAGATTCTGGTTTTGCGCGCAGTAAACCGTCAGCGGAATGGCGGCGGATGCGGGATATTCCGGCAGCGTCACCGTCACATCGCGAGCAGAAACGTCGCAGCCGCCGGTTGGCACCACGACGTTATTGTTGGCGTAAATGTTCCACACGAACTGGAAGTCGTCGTTATCCTTATTGTTGGTCTGATGCAGGATCAGGACCGCGATCAACGACCCGGCGGAAATGGCGACGCCGCCTGCGCTACTGACGGGCGTCAGATAGAGGACGGTAGGCCAGGGGCTATCAACAATGGAGCTATAGGTCATACGCGCCGTTTCGCTGGTGGTTGGAAACGGGTAGCTGATGCCGTTATACCTGACGGTGCCGGAAAAGCTCGACAGCACCCCGCCGTAGGCCGAGCCGCGCTGCAGCGTTACGTAGTCGATCATGGAATCCGGAAAGTCGTTATGACAGAAAATCTGCGTCGAGAGATCCACCACCAGGTTCTGCCCGACGCTGACCGCCGGCGCGAGGTTCACGTAAACGTTCGCCGATCCGCCGCCGATGGGGATTGTCACCCCGGCGGCGGTTTTACAGGCGAACGACCAGGCGTTAAGCGACCAGCCCGCCAGCAGCAGCGTTAACAGCAGGGTGATTATCTTTTTCATTACTCTGTTCTCCTGGCTCAGGCGTAGGTATAGGTGACGTTAATCACCGCCTGAATAGTTCCTTGCGTCGCACCGCCGTTGACCGTCAGCGCTCTGACCTGTAGCGGGAAGCTGGCGGACTGGGTGGCGTCGTCGACCTGTACCTCTTTTCTCGCGCCAGTGTTCAGCGTGGTGCCGCCCTCATCCTGCAGCTCAAGCTGGATGTTGCCGGCGGTACCCTGGTTCTTGTAATAGCCGGTGGCGTCCGCCGTACCGCTGAAGCTGGCGGTGACCCGCGACGTGCCGACCGGGCAGTTGCTCAGGGTGAGCGCCACGCTGTGCCAGGGCGAAGCGGCGCCGGCGGAGACCAGGCTAAAGGTATAGAGATCGCCGAGATCGACGGTGGCGTTAACGGTGGAAACGGTACAGGGTTTGGCCACCACTTTTCCGTTAACGGTAATGGTGACGTCGGCGGCCTGTAGCGTCGGGGAGGACGCCGCCAGCATCGCGGCCAGCAGCCATCCGGAATAGGTCGGGTTCATCAGCGCCTCCGGTTACTGAAATTCAAGCGTGAATGTTGCGGTTGCATTAACGTGTCCGGCGGTCACCGGTACCCGGGTAGCCATCAGCCGGGCGTAAAAGTTCAGCGTGTTGGTCTGGCCGGGGGTCAGCGTGGTCCAGGGGATCGCCGACGATGCGGCATTGAGCGGCAGCGCCGTCTGCTGCGCGTCAAGGATCTGCACGCCCATCCCTGCCGCCGCTGAGGCGCCGCCGTCGAGCTGTAGCAGGTCGGTATTGATGCTGTCGGCAACGCCAACAAAGCCGACCTTCACCGCGGTGACCGAGCTGCCGCAGGGCGACAGCACGATACGAAACGGCACCAGCGGCGTGGTTGCCCCAACCGCATGGAACTGCTTCGCGGCGTTATCCATCAGGTCAACGGTAAAATCTTTCGACTCACCCGCCACGGCGCAGGCGTTATCCCGAACGTAGCCGCTGATGGTGATGGTGCTGTCCGCCGCGCTGGCATTGTTGACCGCCAGCGATACGAGGGCGCTCAGCAGATACAGGGTTTTTCTCATCATGGTCTCCTTAGCGGCACTCGGCGGACAGCGGGATCAGCATCTGGTTCTGTTTTTCCGGCGGCAGGCTGTAGTCAGCCTCGCAGCTGGCGTTCGGACCTTCGCCCCATTTCGCCCGCACTTTGCCCGCCAGCGGCATCCCGCTCAGGTAGACCTGGCCGTTATCGGCGACGATGCTGCTGGCCTGGCTGCCGTCAGAAGTCACCAGCGCGCCGAAGGGAACCGGCTTACCGTTGTAGATGAGAGACATCAGCAGCTTGAGCCCGACGTGGGCCTTAAACTCCGCGCGGACAATCGCGCCGTGGGTCGGCACCACGCTGGCCACCGCATCGTCCAGGTCGACGTTATCGGCCAGGCTGTTGGTGTCCAGCGCCACCCGGTTTTCCCGGTATTCGGTGGCGTAGGGCAGCACGGCGTAGCCGCGCCAGTCGGTCTGAACCCCGGTCTGGTTTTCCACTTTGACGTTGTCTGCGCCGGGGGCTTTGATCAGCACCACCGTGTCGTTCATCGGCTGGCTCAGGGTGACGCCGTCGGCGTGAGCCAGCACGCCGCCGCTCAGGCCGTAGTACAGCTGTTTGATGCCGTCGCTGCGGCTGTAGCCAACGTTGGCGTTGCCGTAGCCGCCGCGGTAGTTCAGCGCCGCGTAGCCGGTGCCGCCGCTGTTGCCCTCACCGCCGCCGGCGTAGCCGGTCTGTATGCTGTAGCTCAGGTTGTTGTCCTCCAGCAGCGTGCCGTACAGCCCGGCGAGGCTGGTGGTTCTGCCGTTCAGATCGTTGGACATGCTGTAGCTGGCGCTGGCGTGCCGCCAGGCCGACTTGCTGTCGGAACGCAGCCAGTGGCTGAACGGAATATTGACGTTGACCGCCAGCATCTGATCGCGCCCCTGCTGCCAGGCGTTTTTGGTCAGGCTGTAGCTGAGCGTCCAGTTGATATCGTCGATGGCGGCGTTGAGTCCTGCCTGGAGCTGCTGATCGGCCTTGCCGGTGCCCCAGTAGGTCTGGTGGCTGCCGCTCAGATAGAGCGTGGCGGTGCGCCCCAACTGCTGGGTGACGCTAAGCTGCACTTTGCCGCGCTTGTTGTAAGCGAGGTTGTAGTAGTCGGTGAATTTAGGCTTCACTTCAATCACCCCGTCCTGGGTCTCGACGTTGTAGCCGCTCATCCGGCTGTAGGTGGTATCGGCGAAGCTGAAGTAGCCGCGGGTGGAGTAGCGGTAGCCCACCAGCTGAATATTGGTGCCGGTATCCGTCAGCGACTTGTTATAGAGGAAGCGCACCGACTGCCCCTGATGCTCGCTGTCATCGGGCAGGGTGGCGTTAGCCTGGGTGATATCCAGCGACAGTGCCCCCAGCTCCCCCATGTTTTTCCCCACGCCGAGGTTAAAGGCGCGGTAGCGGTCCGCCAGCTGGGTGCCGCCGTACAGCGTCCAGCCCGCCGGAAGGCCGTGCAGCAGGGTGCCCTGGAAGAACTTCGGTTTCTCCTGCTGATTGCTGCCGCTGCGGTACTCGCCGGCGGTAGCGGCATAGCGGGTATGGCCCTCGCGCTGGAGCACCGGAACGGACGAGTAGGGGACGGTGAACACCTGGCTGCTGCCGTCGGCCTCTTTGATGGTCACCTGCAGGTCGCCGCCGTTGCCCGCGGCGTAGAGATCGTTGATGGTAAACGGGCCGGGCGGCACCGTGCTCTGGTAGATCTCATAGCCGTTCTGTTTGACCGATACCTGAGCCGTGCCGCGGGCAATCCCGTGAATGACCGGGGCGAAACCCTTCTGGCTGTCCGGCAGCATATTGTCGTCGGAAGCTAGCTGCGCGCCGCGGAAGTTAATGCCGTCAAAGACGTCGCCGTTGGTGTAGCTGTCGCCCAGCGTGAGGCGCGAACGCAGTAGCGTAATATCACGCTCAAGCCACGAGTTGATATGCTGCCATTTGTTTTCATTGGTCGTCGAACTGCCGCTGCTGCTGTAGCTCCAGGTGGTGTTGTCGCGCAGGCGCCAGGCGCCGAGGTTCAGCCCGCTCTGCAGGTTCAGGTACGCGTAGTTGCTGCTGCCGCCGACGTCGTTGTGCACGTTGTTGCCGGTGAAGTTGTAGTTCAGTAGCCCGGCGTTAATTCCGTGGTCCCAGAGTTCAGGCGGAATATAGCCGCGGGCGCGGTTGCCCATAAACGCCTGGGGCACGGTCAGATACAGCCGCTGCTGCCCGGCATCAAAGCGGGTGGTGGCGTCTTTGATCATCTCGGTTAGCGGTACGCAGGCATCCGCCGCCAGCACGTCGATTCCGGCAATGGCCGCGGTATTCACGCCCATGCTGGCCAGCTGTCCGCGGGTCAGGCAGGGGGCCAGTCCGTGGCCCTTTTCAGCGGCATTAAAGGTGATATCGCGGGTGGTCATATACCCGTCATTCAGGTAGATATCCGCGCGATAGGTACCCGGCGGCAGCTCCTGGCCCTTTTCAAAACCGGACAGATCCGCCACGGCGGCGGGATCGTCCGCCAGAAAGCGTGGGTTGAAATAGAGCTCCGCCTGCGCGTAAAAAGCCGGTGAGGAAAGTAAAAGGGCAAGGGGGATCTGCGCGAATACGCGAGCAGATCCTGGAGTCATTCGCCGGGAGCCCAAGTGGTCGAGTCCATATTTCAGATGTGACATAGTCCCTCCGGTCCAAAGTCGCCCGGCCATCGTTATTTTTTTCGTTCAGGGGGAGAGCGCTGCTCCCCGGTCAGTTACTGCATGACGCCTTTCATACGCGGGGTGAGTGCGCCGTAGTCGTTAATCGTCCGGTATGTAATCTCGCGACCTGCATCGGACGGTAAACTGACGCTGGCTTCGCCCATCGGCGGGACCAGCGCATTTTTCAGCACCCGGGTTCCGGCGTTGAGCTCGGTGACCGTCTGGTAATAAGGGGTTGGGTTAATCAGCGTGAGTGAGCTTCCGCTGCGGCGGAACTTCAGCTTTTCCGCGGCCTGATCCGGCGGTAGCGCCAGTTTGGCCGGGCGGTAATAAAGCTTGATACGGCTGATAATCGCCAGCTGTAGCGTGTTTTCGCTGAGCTTTGATTTATCCATCGATGGAATTGCTTTGACGTTCATCCAGAACAGCGTTTCCCGGTCCTGCGGCAGCCGGCCATTGGTGGCATCGAGGATGCGCAGAGTATTCTCTTTCTTCCCCTGCATGGCGAACAGCGGCGGGGTAATGACAAAGCTCCCGTCTTTCGCGCCATCGGCGTTCTCTACCCATGACTGGATCAGATAGGTGCTGTCGTCGTTATTGGTCACCGCCAGCTGAGCCTGTTTCTGTCCGGCCGGATAAATCACGCGGGTCGCGCCCAGCGCCACGCCGGCCTGCGCCTGAGCGGTAAAACCGGCGGTGGAGAGCAGCAGGAGTCCTGCCAGTAAACCGCGCATCCCGCGCGTGGTAGCCCGTCTATTTTTCATGCTTATCTCTTTCTTTCTCACGGTGAATTCCTGTTACCGGCGCTGATTACTGGTAGGTCAGGGAGAACCAGGCCTGAGCATTTGCCGCTCCTCCGGTGACCTGATTCCCGGTGGAACGATATTTGGCGACAAAATGCAGCGTCGTTGGCCCCGTGTGCAGCTGCGTCCATGCCCCTGCGGGCGCATTGAGCGGGATCTGACTGCCGGTTTTATCAAACAGGGCAACGCCAATGCCGGTCGCGATCCCGGGACCCTCGCCAACCGAGAGGACGTCCGGATTTTTACCATCGGCGACGCCGTGAAACGCCACGCCAACGCGCTGGCTCACGGCGGTACTGCACTCCTGCAGGTGAATATCGAAGGGGACGGGGTTGGTGTCCTCCCCGGCCGAATGAAACCGATTGCTGCTGATTTGCCCCATCTTGACCGTCATCTGCCGGTCGCCCGCTTCAACGCGGCAGGACTCGGCAATGACTATCCCCTGAAAGCGCATGTTCCCGCCGGGCAGCATGGTGTCCCACTGGTTTCCTGCCAGCGCCAGCGGTGGGAGCAATAAAATCAACAGACCAGACTTCATTCTTTGCATCGTTATCACCCTTACTCTTATTCGGATAACGGGCCGTCCTGGCCCGACGCGCTTCCCTGCCTGATGAAAAAATTACTCGTACTGCACTTTAAAGGTGGCGTCAGCGTTAGCGGTACCGGCAGTGGCTGCGGCAGTCGCGTAGTAGCGAGCCTGGAACGGGATAACGTTGGTGCCATCGTTCAGCGTGGTTTGCGCGCCGAAGGCGGCGCCATCCAGCGCCAGCGGGGTACCGGTACGGTCAAGGATCTGTACGCCGACGTTAGTCGCGCCGCCCGCGGCGGAGTTCTGCAGGGCCAGTACCGTTGGGTTGGCGCTGTCAATCGCCGTGCCGGTAAACGCGACGGAGGCTTTGGTAGCGACGGTGGTATCACAATCATTCAGCTGGATATTGAAGCCGACAGCCGTGCTGGTGTTGCCTGCGGTCGCCAGCTTTGCAGAACGAACCTGGCCTAACTGAACGGTCTGGTCGATAGAACCGGCATCAACCGCGCAGGCCGCGTTAACCACTTCCCCTTTAAAATGCACCGTACCGCCGTTCACCGTAACGGTATCGGCCAGAGCCGCAGCAGAACTCAGGGACAGTGCTGAAATAACGATAAGTGCTAATTTGTTCATGATAAAACTCCTGTTTATGAATAATCCTGAAGCTATGCTTCACTTAAAAAAACATTTATTGTTGAAAAATAACTTTTGAAACGTAATCCTGTTTTTACAACCTAATTTATTCATCAGGTTGCGGCGGTGCGTATAAATAGTCTTAAGTTTCACGCCAAACTCTTCTGCGATCTCCTGGTTGCTTTCCCCTCTGCTTAACATGCTTAACATCTGCTTTTCACGCAGGCTTAGCCGGTACTTTGTATGATAATTTCCTGAGGTTTCTTTCTTTAAAAAGAAATTCAGGATGCTTCTGGTATTACTTTTTTTGTCCAGTACGGTTATTTTTTCAAATAGCTCGGACTTATAAAAAGCTAAGTCGCTGGAGGCGAAGGCAACAATGTTTTTATTTGAAAAATAAATCCACTCCGAACCCGAAAGGTCGTTAGAGTCCAAATCTATAATCAAAAAGAAATTGTCAATAAATTCTTCTCCAAGCAGTTCAATCAGGCCCAGAGTAAAATATTTATCCTTAGATAAAATATTAGTTGATAGATTCATATCTGAACGCGATCTCATCCTTGGGTTGACCTTTAACTCATCGTTAATAAAACCATTCAGCGAATTGAGAGTAATCTAACATCACCCATCTCAATGAAGCATGCGGCTGAGGCTCTAAAAGATGTAACCACTGCAAAGTTATCATTTTGTGGGTGTTTTGTTTGTGATTTTCATTATAAATGGCGTTAAAGGTTTATAATTTGTTTTTTTATAGGTTTTTGTAAATTAAAAATGATAGGGTTGAGTTATCATTAAGCCCTGAACAATAGGCACACTCTTTGTATTGGAATTTTCTTAGGGAACATTCCTTGATAAATGTCTGACATCTTTATCTTTAGCCAATCAGATTTCTTTTTATCTGGCTGTGCATATCCATTATAGAGATGTCCGGATTCTCGCTTTTACGCTGTCTTCAGGACGCTAATTCAGGCGGTGAAAATATCATCCCTGGCCATTTCATGTATCAGGTAGTTGATTGCGTGATGGTATTATTTAATCATCATTTATCTCCTCGGTTCTCACAGCTTCAGGACGCGTTCAGCTCATACATCCCGAATGATGTTCTGGTGGTCTATATTGTTTCAGGCGCAAGGTTAGCTCAGATGGGCCTGGTTACGCCGTGTGTTTCGATGAAGGCAATAATAGCATTGTGTTTTTTTTTAGTTATATGTATTCTCTTTTATTGGTTTTTAGGTGTTAAAATTCAATTTACAATAAAGTTAAGGTTATTATCAGTATGAAATACTGCGCATGTGCCTGATGTGCGGATTGTATGCGACTGAGGATTATTTGTAAGGCAGGTTTATGATCTACAAAATTCAAGGAACGATCCATTTCAGGAGCGATGACGGGCTGATATGGCTCGATGAAGACTCATGCGTCACGCTGACAGCCACCACAAGCCGCCTGCTTAAGTTCCTTTTAGACCATAGGGAGCATGTGGTTTACAGGAACGAGATACTTGAAAAAGTCTGGGATGCGCATGGGCTGCGGACCTCTAGCCATAGCCTCAATAAATATATTTCTGACCTGAGAGCCATCTTCAGGAATATGGGCTGTGTCGAGGAGATTATCGTTACCGTGCCCCGGGTTGGGTTTATGGTGTCCGCGAGCATACTGATTGAGAGAGTGGATAATTCAGCCCCCGCCATACGTAATGAAAACGATGCGGAAGCTATTGCGTTAAGCAGCAGCGGCTGTGCACATAAGGGAACACGTAAATTTTCTGCGGGATGGGCAAAAAAGTCTGGCTATGCGCTGCTTGCGCTATTTGTGTTGGTTATCCTTTTCTGGAGCGTGAGTGCCGACCGATATCGCCTGATTTTTGCGGCCAGCCAGGATGAAGGCTATTATCTGGGAAGCATTGATTCTTGCCCGGTCAGAACTTTTAACGCCATACCGAATGAGCAACAGCAAAAGATGATGGTTCTGGTCCGCCAGCTGATCGCAAAGCAGAAAATGGTGTGCTTAGGCAACAGCGTTTTTTACTTTAATATTTCGGAATCTGTATTAAAAGCCAATGAGGGAAGGGTTTTTTTGGCCCACTGTATCTACTCAAAAATAAAACCAGGTGCGCTGTATTCATGTGAGAACTACTATAGGCCTGATTATGAAATTCCTGAATAACGTTAAGGTAAAGAGCGTTTATGTTCTGTTGTCAATTTTATTTGCTGTTTTTGTTTGCGGCTGGCTGATAAATCATTTTCATCAGCAAAACGATTTTGATTGTTCCGCAAATTTGCGAATTGAATCGGGCTCATTTGGCTTTGATGCAAACTTTAAAACTTTCTTGCTGATGCGGGGAAATAACAGCGGCTATTTTGACGTTTCCGGAAAAGTGATCGTCGATAACGTCAAGTACAATGTCGAAAGATCGTATCATTTCATCTACGCAAAGAAAGCTAATAACATTTACCACTTAACCCAAACGACCATCTCGAAGCGGAAAGCCGACAATATGATCGAGGGAATGATGCAAAAAGTCTTTTTTAGCCCCGATCCGGACTCGGGACGCTATATTAAGATACAAAAGATGAAAAATGGCTGGATCGTCCGCAGCCTGTACTCACCCTCGTTTATTTGCGTAAACAATTGATATTAATAAGTTATGAGGTTTTTCCTCTGTTACAGCCAGAGGAGTGAGGCGGTTGCAGAACGCGTGCGGGGGTTACTAAAGAAGACGATCTGGCTGAAATGAGAGAGTAAGAAAGCAAAAAGCCCGCTCGAAAGCAGGCTTCTTAAATTTGGCTCCTCTGACTGGGATCGCCTTTGCCAGTAACTGGCTAATATTCAAGCTAAACCTGAATTGCCGTTCTGTCAAGACCACCAGAATGACCACCAATAGTTGCGGGTAACATAAAGCTGGGTTGAGTGAACCTCGGATATGGTGAGCATTACTATGGCGTTCCCTGGATGGGGTGGGTTTAAAAGTCACCTATTCGCAGAAGCGAATGCGTATAACAACTGATGCACGGAAAGCAGTAAATACTGATCAGACTCACCGCTTTTGAGCAAAGCCACTGTTGTGGATTTCATCAAAGTGGCAAATGCGTCAGAATAGATCAATGAATACTATAGGCTTGGCTCCTATTGTATAACTGGTCCTCAACTCTGAGTGTGAGGTAAAGTACAGAATGATGACGCTTAAACCATCGTAGCCCAATGCTCTGCAACGGATCAGGGAGACAATGGCTTGGGTCAAGAGTATTTTCTGACGCTTCTAGCCGCACCTACCTTATTTCGATGGAACGCGATCTTAAAAGCCTTACCCTAAATAAGTTAGCTTGCTATGCGATTTTATGGAGATTCATCCGCTCACGTTGTTGGTTTATGCAGGTGTCGGACTACTTGAAGTCAACCTACTTTTATAAAATGTTCGGTGCTAGTTGGATATCATCGTAGAGAACAAGGAGTGCAAAAATAATGACTTATTCTGTTTCGCCGTCATCACTGCTCACCGAGTACGACAACGACAATATATGCCGTGTTCTCGCACTTGATGGTGGCGGTGCAAAGGGTTTTTATACACTGGGTGTCCTCAAGGAAATTGAGGCTATGCTTGGGTGCCCGTTATATAAGAGGTTTGATCTTGTGTTTGGTACTAGCACCGGTGCGATTATTGCCGCGCTTATCGCTTTAGGATACGAGGTAGATCAAATACACGCACTGTATACCGAACATGTACCGCGAGTTATGTCCAGCCGGTCGGCTGCGGCAAGAACAATGGCGCTTCAGGATTTGTCTAAAGAGGTTTTTCAAGACAAGACATTCGAAGATGTTCTGATGGGTATTGGCATCGTCGCGACTCGATGGATGACCGAAAGACCAATGATCTTCAAAGGTAGTGTTGTACAGGCCCATGGTCGCCAGGGAACCTTCAGTCCAGGATTCGGGGTCAGCATCGCTGATGCAGTGCAAGCGTCTTGCTCGGCTTATCCATTCTTCGAAAGGAAAGTGATTGTTACCGCAGCAGGAGATAAGGTTGAGTTGATCGATGGAGGTTACTGCGCAAACAACCCCACCTTGTTTGCAATCGCCGACGCCACTGTCGCTCTGAAAAAAGATCACAAGGATATCCGGGTTATAAATGTCGGTGTTGGTATCTATCCAGAACCAAAACCAGGTCTCCTTATGCGGATTGCTAAGAAATGGCTCGCAGTCCAGTTGCTTCAAAAAACTTTAGAGATCAATACACAATCGATGGATCAACTACGCGACATTCTATTCAAAGATATTCCGACGATTCGGATCAGC
This sequence comes from Klebsiella sp. LTGPAF-6F, assembly GCF_001753185.1. Classification (NCBI taxonomy): domain Bacteria; kingdom Pseudomonadati; phylum Pseudomonadota; class Gammaproteobacteria; order Enterobacterales; family Enterobacteriaceae; genus Klebsiella; species Klebsiella sp. LTGPAF-6F. The sequence goes on along the minus strand of NZ_CP017450.1, from coordinate 4,067,461 downwards.
GACACATTCGAACGGCCTGAGATGGCGACAGATTTACTTGAGTACAATTTAGATAAACTGAATACCCTTCGACAGCGTGGTAGAGAGTCTTTTGGAGCTCGTGAGGCACAATTAAGAGAGTTTCTAATATGAGAGAGGCGAAATAATATGGGAATACCTGAATCACAGCTCGATACATGGTCCCACCAAGGATCTATTACACAGTCTGCCTCGACTTATAGCATTATAAAGAATGCATTAGAGAGCGCAAACACTGAGTATCATGGAAAGAATTTTAAAGTATTCCTTCAGGGCTCCTATGGAAACGATACTAACATTTATGCTGAAAGTGACGTTGATGTAGTCATATGTCTTGATGATGTCTACTACAGTGACCTCACACAGTTATCACCAGAAGACAAAGAGGCGTACGACCGTGCATTTGTTCCCGCAACCTACTCGTATACTCAATTTAAGCAAGATGTGCTTGAGGCGCTTACAGAGCGCTTCGGGTCTGATGTTAAGGTCGGAGATAAGGCCATAGTTGTAGCGGCAAATGGAAGTAGGCGCAAAGCTGACGTTATCGCATCAATGCAGTTTCGTCGTTATTGGAAATTCAAGGGGCATTACGACTCACAATACGATGAGGGCATCTGTTTCTTTAATGGCGCTGGTGAACGGATTGCCAATTACCCCAAGCAGCATTCAGAAAATCTCACCTTAAAACATCAGGCCAGTAATAAATGGCTAAAGCCCATGGTTCGCGTACTGAAGAACCTTCGAAGTAAACTCATTGCTGACGGAAAATTGAAGTCAGGACTTGCACCTTCCTATTACCTTGAAGGTTTGCTCTACAACGTGCCAAATGAAAAGTTTGGCACCAGTTATTCTGATTGTTTTGTCAATGCCATGAATTGGATTCAGACAGAAGCAGATAAAGACAAGCTGCTATGCGCCAATGAGCAGTATTACTTGCTTTGGGAGGGGACACATACCTCATGGGAGAAAGCAGATGCGGAAGCGTTTATCGACGCTGCAATTAAAATGTGGAATGAATGGTGAAGTGAGCCCAAGAAACTGCTGTCTTAAGGTACGGCAAACAGTAAGTAGGAGGAATTGAGATGGCAGGTAGCATTATTAACCTTTTTATGTGGGGATATCAGGACAGTTACAGAATTCACATCCAGATTCTGGCACGGAATGTACTGAAAAAATTGGGAGCACCGGCTGATGCAGAAGTGCTGCTTGTTGGCGCTCGCCGCCCCAGTAGTAAAAATGCGAATCCGGTATGCGTAGAGCCAGAAGATGGTAAGTGGTATCTATCATTATTTGAAGGATTGCTGGATTCAGTTGAATTGATTTATAAAAGTCACCGGTTACAGAACATGATTTTTGGCGATGAGCCGAGCATGCGTGACAAGCCAGAGTGGATGCGTCGCGATTCAGTGCGAACATCGGTTAGTAAGGCACTTGAAGCTTTTGATACAGAGCATAACGTGACGTCATTTTGCGGAGAGCCTAGACGAATAGATGACTATTATGTTACCCCAGTCATACAGATTCCAAATGACACTTTCGAGCAATTCCCTCCTTTGCTCTCCAATCCTGTTGACGAAAACCAACAAGGACATGGATTTCGCAGTCTGATACATGCAGCGATGTATGCCGTTCTTCGTGAGGCTACCGAGGAATTACATAACCCTGATCCAGGACGATTTACCCATGGCAGCATGAGAGATGCCGAGGAAATAATACGGATTGCTGCAAAAGACTTTCTTCACACGCCCGGTCTCTCGATCGAACGACGATACATTCATACTGAGCTTTTCGATGCTTTGAACCTTGTCTCCTCTCTTATGTATGAGGGGACGAAAGGCATAGGCCAGCTCATTCTCGTCGATCCAGATAATGAGGCGGTTGAGTTCCAGGCGAAGTTTGTTGAGCCAGTTCCCTTTCGTGAGCCTCGATGGGTTCGGAAAGTCTTGCAGATGGCAGCATCAGGTGTCGGCATTATCGCAAATAGTCAGTGTATTTATGGACTTGGGAGACTCAAGGAGTCGCATAATTCCAGTGCACAAGATGCGTTCACGGTAGATTTCATAGATCATTATCACTGGGAGTTGTACTGTGGTAACCAAGCATTACTTCGCAGTCAATATGCTGTGCCCAAACTTCCACAGGAACCTTTTGACAAGGCTGCCTTCCTGGCAAATTACGCGAGGCTATTTCCGTTGTCGTCACAAGATAACGGCTTGCATTTGTGGAACCTTCTGATCACTCAAACTAGTCAGAAGCATGGTAGCATGCTTGTCGTTGCAGAAGATGCAGCCAGCGAGGCGCATCGGCTTTGCAAGCAAGGTACTAGCATCGTGCCAACTAGGCTCACTGAATCACTCCTTCGAAGTGTCAGCGGTATCGATGGAACAATACTGCTTGATCCTACAGGTCTTTGCCATGCTATCGGGATTATTCTCGACGGTGAAGTGACCGATGAGTGTACGCCATCAAGGGGATCTCGGTATAATTCTGGCGTGCGTTACGTACAAACGAGCAGCACTCGAAGGCTTGCGATCGTAGTATCGGATGATCGGACGGTCGATATCATTCCTCCAATTAAGCGACTGTGCAGTCGTTCAAGAATAGAACAATGTGTCGTAACACTGGAGGCGGCAACGCTCGACAACTATCATGATTCTCGGAATTGGTTAAACGACCATCGCTTCTATATCAACGCTGAGCAATGCGCTCGGATTAATGTCGTACTCGACAAACTAGATGCTGTTCCAAAAGAAGTAGGTCTTATCTATTTTGAAACTGAGAGATTTGAAGTTGACCCAGAGATGGACGAAAGCTATCTCATAGACTGACCGAATACCGCTGCGTGATGTCAATATTAGGTACCCCGTGCCAATATCATGGCCTAACGTTTGTTGGTGTAAGTAGGGATGTTATCGTCGTTGGCCTTATCGTTAGGAATTATCTTGCCTGTGGGGGGCTTCACTTTAGGTCAGGTAGGCTTCAAGAGTTTGGTTTATCGGACACTGCCTGATAGTGCCAGTGGATGCCACGTACCGCAAAGAGTCATCGAATGATTCTTCTCCGTTTCAAATGAAGACCTTCCTTTGATTGGATATAAAATGTAAAAATTTTAACTTTACAGGTTAAATCAATAAGTTTTATAGAATTAAAAGTGTTTTATACTAATTACAAAAACACTGATTATTTGTACATTGAAAAGAATAAAAACAGACATATCTTATAGCTATATTCTCTGGTTATGGGGTTTTCAATGTCTGAATTGCATGTAGTCAATGACCATGGGGTACGGCTACTCAGCCTAAATGGTGGTGGGGCCAGAGGGATGTTTACAATCAGTGTGCTTGCTGAGATTGAGAGGATACTTGCCTCTAAGCACCCTGACCAAGAAATCAGAATTGGCGATTACTTTGACCTCATCACTGGGACATCGATAGGTGGGATCCTGGCTCTCGGCCTTGCTAAAGGCAAGAGTGCTCGCGAGTTGGAATGTGTTTTCTTAGATAAAGCGAATGATATTTTTCCACCAAGATGGTGGCTGTTCAATCTCCTTAAATCACTTGTTGCTCCCATTTATAGTAGTAAACCACTTCGACAAACCATTGAAACGATGATCGGTGGTGAGACTACCTTTAAGGACCTGGCCCGGAGAGTAATGGTCCCGGCAGTCAATCTTTCAACAGGGAAACCTCAGTTCTTCAAGACACCACATAACCCAGATTTTACCCGCGACGGTGCACTTAAATTGATTGATGCCGCACTCGCAACCTCCGCTGCACCGACGTACTTTGCACCACACCATTGTGAAGACCTTGGTTCTTATTTTGCTGATGGAGGTTTGGTCGCCAACAACCCCAGCTATATCGGACTTTTGGAAGTTTTCAAGGACATGAAGTCTGATTTTCCTGATGTTGCTCATAAAGACATACACATACTTAATATCGGTACTACCGGGGAAGAGTATTCACTTAGCCCAAGGCTGCTGAGCAAAAAATGGTGGAATGGCTACTGCCGACTTTGGGGCGTGGGTAAAAAACTGGTCCTTACAACCATGACGGCTAACCAACATCTCCATAAAAACATGCTCCTGCGCGAGCTTACGCTCCATGGTGCCTCCGATAACTACACCAGTCTGGATGAAGTGATCCCTAATGAAGCAGCCAGCGACATCACTCTGGATAATGCCACGAAGAGTTCCATTGAAAATCTGAGTGCAAGGGGAAGACAACTCGCTACTGTGCAGTTCGCTCAGAACCAGAAGCTTAAGAGCTTTTTCACTACACCTGCAAAACCCTTTAAGCGCGCAATCGCGCAGGAGAAACTCTGATGCCTTGGGATTTTAACAATTACTATAGTCACAATATGGATGGCTTAATCAGTAAGCTCAAATTGAGCAAGACTGAATCCGATAAACTCAAAGCACTTCGTCAGATCGTACGTGAAAGGACGAGAGATGTATTTCAGGAAGCTCGCCAAGTCGCAATTGACGTGAGAAAGCAAGCGCTGACACTTGAAAGTGTCAGATTAAAACTTGAGAAAACAAACGTTCGCTACCTTTCCCCCGAAGAACGTGCTGATCTAGCGCGACTTATTTTTGAAATGGAAGATGAAGCACGCGATGACTTCATCAAATTCCAGCCTCGTTTCTGGACTCAAGGAAGTTTTCAGTACGATACGTTAAACAGGCCTTTTCATCCGGGGCAGGAAATGGATATTGATGATGGCACCTACATGCCCATGACGGTGTTTGAATCCGAACCGAGCATTGGACACACTCTGCTTCTCCTTCTCGTGGATACATCACTGAAATCACTAGAAGCTGAAAACGATGGCTGGGTATTTGAAGAAAAGAATACCTGCGGACGCATCAAAATCTATCGAGAGAAAACACACATTGATGTACCGATGTATGCGATCCCTAAAGAACAATTCCAGAAAAAACAAACAGCAGCAGATTCAGCACACCTCATAAAGTCAGATTCGGTGTTTGAATCTTTAGCATTGAACCGGGGGGGACGCGAGGCTTATGCCGTTGAGTCCGACAAAGTGAACCTGGCACTTCGCGAAGGGATCAGAAGATGGTCAGTCAGCGACCCCAAAATTGTTGAAGACTGGTTCAACGAAAGCTGTAAACGTATCGGTGGGCATCTGCGTTCAGTTTGCCGGTTTATGAAGGCCTGGCGGGATGCTCAATGGGAAGTTGGGGGCCCTTCATCAATCAGTCTGATGACTGCGGTCGTCAACATCCTCGATAGAGAATCTCATAATGGCTCCGACCTCACCGGGACGATGAAACTTATTGCTAGGTTGCTGCCTGAGGAATTCAATCGCGGTGTAGAAAGTCCCGACGATACTGACGAAAAACCATTGTTCCCTGCGGAAAGTAACCATAACGTGCACCAGAGAGCTATCGTTGAAACTATGGAAAGTCTGTACGGTATTTTACTTGCCGCTGAGCAATCAGAAAGTCGGGAAGAAGCGTTACGTAAAATCAACGAAGCATTTGGTAAACGTGTGACTAATGCTCTATTAATCACGTCAAGTGCTGCAGCTCCGGCATTTCTCAATGCACCATCCAAAGAGCCAGCATCTAAACCAATCAACAAAACGATGGTAAGTGGCTGATGGAGGACGGGCAGCTCCATCAAGTGATGACGGGATGCGGGTATCGCTATACGCGTGCCCGCAATCTCCCTGAAAAATCGATTCTGCACAGCAGGGAGCGAGGTGCAGGATATTACACGAAAGAATACGCGACTGATGCCGGTAATTTTAATGTTGCATTGGTGATTCATCCCGACCCTTTCACAGAACTGCCGACAGCATTCATTATTGAGCAACCTGAACAGTTCAAAAGTTGCCTTATGCCCCATGTCGCCCTGGAAGGGTTCCTTTGCTATGTTGAGCAGATGGAAGCAGACTGGGATTCCAACGATCTGGAAGGGACATATAAAGAAGTTGATGCACAGATACACCAGACCCTCATTAATTCGGTATCCGCTGCTACGCAAGGGGTAAATGCTAAGAGAGAACTGGAAGGGGAGTTTGCCGCATACTGGCATCCCAGCGAGACACTCTTTCTTCTGTCAAACGCAAGTCGGGGGACCACACTTAAAACCTCTTTGGCAAAATTACTTAAGTCTGATGGAACTACCAGACAGGAGTACATAACGGTTGAGGAATCATCCCCGGAGGACTCGGAAGCCGTTATGACCAAGTGGCTCAAACAAAGGTATTTCCCCAGAACTTCGTTAAAAGAAATACCCATCAGCACGCATTACATTTCTGTAAATCCCAGCCGTCTTGCCGGGATGAAATGGCCACCGTCTTCATTCCGGGACTTACTGGAATGGCTTGAAAAATCAGACCACAATGCCAGAGATAGAGTCATTGAAAACATCAAAGCCGAAGGGAAGAAAAGGTACATTTTTCTCTTTGATGTTTTAAACCAGGACATCTTAGCTATCTATGTTGAGTTCAATACGCAGTCTGTTGATTTCAGAAGGCACCGGAAGTCAGCCAAAAACTCAACGGTCAAGCTTGCGGCGATGTTGGGTGGCAAAAGTGTTTGCACGGAATATCAAAGGCTGGGTGTCATTCGTGCTGACATTGCGACGCTCCTTAGCCGGAATACACGACGGAAGGGGGCAGTAAGTCTTTCAACAAAGCGTATAGCGTTGATAGGTTGTGGAACAATTGGAGGGTATCTGGCCGAATTATTACTACGCAACGGAGCCGGATGTGGCAAGGGTTCTCTACATCTTTATGATGATGATATCTACAAACCCAGTAATTTTGGCCGTCATACCCTATCGTCACATGATTTCGGGTGGCCTAAATCCCTTTCACTTGCGGCAAAGCTCCAGGACTCTGTGCATTTACAGACAAAGATTGTTGGATTTATGGAACAATTCCGTATCAGCGCAGATGAAATGCAGAAGTACGACATCATTATTGATGCGACAGGACGCCCACCTGTATCAAAACGCATCGCTGCGGTGGTTAGACAGATTCCACTGGAGCAAAGACCATTTATTATTCACGCGTTCAATGATGGCAACGGCCGGGCATCAAAAGTCTTTATTGACGATGGCCGAAGCTGTTACGGGTGTATGGTTTCTAACCCTGCAAAATACCATAAAGGAACCGATTCACGGTTTATTGATCTTGATATATCAAGCGAAAAAAATAAAAGTTGTGGCAGCACTTACACCCTTTATGATGCAGCAGTTAGCAGCATAACGTCATCTCTGGCGCAGATGGCCGTGTTAAGTACTCTAGAACCAGAGTTAAAGTGGACTTACAACGAACATATCCTTGAGGGAGGGCGTTCGCTCAGGCCTCAATTTTTGCCACATCAGCCTAATTGCCCTGTGTGTAATGAACATAAATGAATTGGTATTCATCGATAATTTTGACAATCATGTAGTGGTCATGAGCGAAGTCGTTCGACTGCTCAAGTCATATCGCCAAATGCAATATGTCAGCACCGAAGCTGGAGGGGTTCTGATAGGAGAACGCCGGGGACCTCACATCGTTATTACTCACATTTCGGAACCAGGGCCGGGTGACATCAGGACACGTAATCGGTTTGAAAGAAAAGGTGACCATCATCAGCTGAAAGTAGATGAACTTTTTAAACAGTCAGATGGCTTTCTTGTTTATTTAGGCGAATGGCATACACATCCCGAAGATTTTCCTCAACCGTCTTATACAGACATGAAATCTTGGCTGACTGGACTGATCGCAACAGAGACAATGCTCCTGATTATTGTAGGCAGAAAATCTGAGTGGGTAGGAATAAAAAACGGAAATGATATAAAAAGTATAAGAGAGAAGTAAAAAGTAGATGAAACTGTTGAGTTTTACTCATTTTTAACAGTATGGTTAGTGTGTTAAAAGAAATTTAATATGATTGCTCTTTTGGGGGAGTCTAATGGGGGGGCGAAAAAAACACCACTCGAATTTTCCGCGGAATTCTTTACAAGTGGAGTCTCCCATAACAATCAGTCTTGATGGAATATATGGGGTGTGCAGGGGTGTTGATCTAGGAGAAATGGCTACTGAAAGGAGTTTATCCATGATTAATATATCAGTAGCGCGAATTATCCTTCTATTTTAAAAGAACGATCATGGCTGGTTGTGGTAATTAAACATTCCGGAAGTTAATAAAAAGATATGTCGGAGTCAGTGTTAAGTGATATTCTCTTTATTGATATTCTCCCCACGGATTTTCTGTCTGTATAATATCGACCAGAAAGTTGGAGCGCATTGTTACTTTCAATTACGTCGAATATGGTCGAGCCAATATACTCGCTCCAATTAGGGTTTTTAGGGGTTGATTTATATACATAGTACAATTTGTTGTTATCCAGCTCCTTAGTTGGCGTTGCTTCTAGCGTAACAGATTTAACTGTGGGGCCGTGCATTTCTATCTTTGTTACAAGGAGTGCTTGCTTTATTTTGGCGCGGACTTCAATTTCATTGTTTGTTTCTGTGATTATATGTCCAACCCAAATTCCATTTAAATCAGGATATATGTCTTTCTTGAAAAACCTTATTGTTCCCCATATTAGTCTTGATATCTTTGATGAAAGGAGAAAGAAGTTTATGATAATGGATGCTAATGATGATATTGATAACAATTTGAACAGGCTTAAGTCAGAAGACAGAACTGTCTTAAAGATCCAAAATGAAAGTATTGTGACAAATAAAGAGATTAGTGATACCGTTTTTAACAACCAGTCAAATCTTATTATTCTAAACATTTCGCACCATTATAATATGTCTTTGTAAATAGAAATCATATTCTTACCATTGCTTTTAGAATTTAACAGTGCAACATAGGCTTCTCTTAGATTCGCACCCACACCAGCTGAAAATGTAATTTCGTCAAAGGAATAGGATTTTATCTTATCAAAAACAACGTTAAGATTGACCTCGTTGTCTGTTTTCGCTGTAACACCATCTGCTGCTTGGAAAATTATCTCAAATCCATTGGATAAGAGCATTTTAGATATTTTTTTTGTGGTGTCATTTAATTTGTTGCTTATGTATATCAACCTCTCTTCTGAGTTGGATAAGTATGATGAGGTTATTTTTCTCCCCACATCATCGCCATCTATCGCTATGTACATATTAACTCCAAACTGACATGGATTATTATCTTAGTGGTTATATTATATCAACCCTGAATGCTTAGTTGCAAATGAATTTATTTACTTAAAAACTTTGCTGTTTAAGTTGTATTTATACTCGACCAAGACGAGGTTTGTATTTTAAAAATTTTTAATGTTAATGGGTTTGATCCTGGGTCTTGTTAAATACATCAAGTGTGTTGAGGTTTTATATGTTCAATGTGGCGATTAATTCAATTGTTCTGCTTGCAATCTATACTTAAATGATAATTATTGAATCTTTACACTGAAAATTTCTCATGACATTGGCATTAAGATTAAGTGAAATAATATATTTGTTAAGCCTTTGAGAATGATTCCCCGGTTACGGTGCTGTGGCCAGTTCCAAGAAAACTCTCACTCCAGATCTAGGTGGTGGTGGATAGACTGGATGCTGCGTTCAATAATGAGACTGCCCAGCTCCGGTTGTAAGTGATGCCGGAACGAGACAATTAATTTAAGAACAAACCGCCCCCGGTTAGCAGGATCGTCTCGTCCGGCAGGAAAGAATGCTAACACCTACATGAAGTTCCTGTCAGTGCCAGTCCTCGACTCAACACCACCAAATCTACTTTTCACCACTGCAGTGTAAGGGGCGCTATGCCCGGCTATGCAGGGGCAGGTTTTTTCTCCCGTGCGCTTTCCGTTCTTCATATCTGCTTCCGGTTAATCGTTTCCCAACACAACCCGTCCTGCAAGGGTAAATGGCACGCATGCTGCGCCCTTGCAGGGCAGAACGATGCCGGGAAAGCGAACCGTCAGGCGATACGAAGACGAAAATCACACACTGACGGAGAAAAACCATGACAATTTCCCTGCATAACCCCCGGACAAGCGCCCCTAACACCGCAGCGGTGACCAGCGTATCCCCGCTGGACCCGTCAGGCTCCTCAAAAACGAAATTTTCAAAAAACAGAAAGGATATTTATCAGACCGTTACCGACAACATCATTGCAGCGCTGGAAGCCGGTGTTAAACCCTGGTCCTGCCCGTGGCAGCGTGTATCCGGCATGTCTGGTCTGCCATCCAATTACACAACCGGAGCAGCCTATAGCGGTATGAATATCATGCTGTTATGGTGCAGCGCATCTAAACAGGGGTTCAGCGATTCACGCTGGATGACCTACAAACAGGCACAGGCAGCAGGTGGACAGGTTCGCACGCGTGAACATGGTACAACAGCCATTTTCTATACCACCCTGGAGAAGGAAAACAACGCCGGAGACATTGACCATATCCCGATGCTGAAAACGTTCACCGTGTTTAACGTTCAGCAAATCGACGGCCTGCCTCTGACAACTGAAACAGTTAGCCCGGAAGCAACCTTTGACCCGTTGCCGCAAGCTGAAAACCTGTTCAGGAAGAGCAGCGCAAACATCATCGAGAAAGGACAAAATGCTTTTTTCAGTCCATCAACAGATGAAGTCTGGCTACCGGAACGCCATCTGTTTTCGGATGCGGCCAATTTCTACGCTACCGGCCTGCATGAACTTGTCCACTGGAGTGGGGATAAAAAACGCCTGAACCGTGAAATGAAAGGTAAGTTTGGCAGTGCGGATTATGCAGAGGAAGAACTGGTGGCGGAGCTGGGAAGTGCTTTTCTGATGGCGGACCTGGGGATTGAGGGAGAGGTACAACATGAAAGCTACATTGCTTCCTGGCTGAAAGCGCTGAAAAATGACAAGCGCTATATTTTCAAAGCGGCCAGTACCGCCTCTAAAGCGCATCGTTATCTGATGGATAAACTCTGAGGCCGGAGCTGGACAACCGCAAGGGAACGCGGTTACATGGTTTTTAACCGGCAACGCTGCAAGGCGCAGACTGAGGCGGAACGCAGCACAGCGAGTACCGAACAGTCTGTGTCTGGCAGTGGGATAAAAAAAATGCCCGGCCTGGCGAGTATCGCCGCCAGGCCGGTGAGGCCATCACGATGGCCTGAGTAAAAGCTTACGTATAGCTGCCTAGTGACAGGTATTTCAGTTCATCAAGGGTATAAATGCGAAACACCCGACGGTGGCGTTCTTCCAGCGGGACGTGCTGATGGTTGATGATGACATGACTGGTGCTGTCAAACAGCAGTTCAAGCGCACGCTTCTTCTGTGGATCGGGCACAACATAAAAAACGTAAATCCACTGCTTGCGGGTACGAGCCAGCAGGTGGCTTGCCATGATCGACTGATAACGGGCCCGGGTTTTCAGGCGGCGCTCGGTTTCAATGGCAATAACGTTACCGTCAGGCAGGGTCAGTAACCCGTCCGGGCGATGTTTTACCTGATACTGGCTGAGAAAACTGGCCCGGTCGCCGTTAATCCATCCCGAAGCACCTTTCTTCTCCAGAATAAGCCTGGCGGCCTGATTATCAAGATGGTGCTCCAGCGTCCAGCCGGTGATTTTTGATGGTTCAAACCGCGCAGGAAAGATTTCATCATCCGGGGTTAACACTACCGCCAGCCCGTCGCTGGTGATCCCCCATAATGAAATCTTCATTGTCCGTGATTCAAGCACATGCTTCTGGATTAACCCCATTCGCTCCGTTTTTGCCAGCAGCGAATAAAGCGATTTGTGGTCCCGGAAACCAAATAACAGCATCAGCGTTTTAAAATCACTGTAGGTTTCTTCTTTCAGGAAGTTCAGCAGTTGTTTTATTTTTTCGTTGTTACGCGTCTGGCGCTCGTTAAATGACGAAATCAGCATAACCACTCCTTAAAAATCCAGCGGGGACAGGTCTTTTTCATCATCAGATTTTGGCGTTGCCGGTCTTACTTCCCTTTCGTCAAAGAAAAGAGCCGGGTGAGTTGTCATCACATCCGGCATGGCTGGTTTATCATCCTCGCCAAAATCCAGCATGATCTTCACCGGGGCTGCCGCTGCGGCAATATCAGGGGAAACCGAAAAGATTTTTAGCTGACGCTTTCTGACCTTTATCGGTGAGATCAGTGAAGCAGAAGGTAGCGTTTTTGTCGTAAAGATAAAGCTGACAAAATCGGGCAGGTTCAGGATCATATTGCTGTCAATAAAGAAACGTTCGGCCTGGCGGATTGTGCGCTCACTGTCGATGGTTTCCGTCAGCATATTATCCGTCTTAGCCTTGCGGAGTTCGTCATCCACCAGAATAGTGCCTGACATTCTTGCTACCCATTCTGCCGTATCCGGGTCCATAACCCGGTAAACCAGTTTGAATTTGGCATTTTCAACGACCGCACCGACAACGGCGTCACCTTTCAAATCTGCCGGGCAGTCTTTTAAATCGGCGATGGACTGGTGGTCCATAATAATGTGTACGCCTTTATCCCGCGCCGCGCCTAAACCTTCCAGCGCTGGCCTGGATAAATGGTATTTCAGTTCGGAAAGATAAATAGCAATGGGGCGGGGGACGTCTGTTACTCGATCGCGCTTTTCTGCCAGCTGGTAAAGGCGAACCAGCAGCATGCGCTGGGCGGTAATAATTTTGCTGTTTCGCATGGAGCCGACAACATAACAGCAGCCGCCTTCATCAAATATGTGCTTAAGCGAAAAGCCTTCTGGTGAGTTAATGGCATTGAGTAATGCCAGCTCTTCAATTTTCCCAAAGAACGCTTTGATTTTTTCGGCAATACCCTGAACGTAATCACCGTTATAAACATCCCGGATTGTTGCCGATGGGTTATCACTGACAAATTGCGCGGCCATACGCGCGGCTTTTCGGTCATCAATACGATAGAAGTCCGATTCCTGTCCTTTTTCCGCCAGGCTGAACCCTGCAACAAACAGTTCTTCCAGTTCATCTGGCGTGATATCTTCAATCAGGTTTAACTGGTATTGCTGTTTCCGCAGGTCAATCAAAGCAAAAGGCTTGCCTGCATCCTCGCAGGCTTTGCGGTAAAGGTGGGGTGCCCATTCATCATCCTTGGGGTCCATCACAAACACACCTTCACCGGCCAGAATACTTTGATAAAGTAATATGCCGGTGGCAACCCCTTTACCGGCTCCGGTGGTGCCGATAATATCCGCATGTTGTTTCTGCCAGTCTTTTAACGGGAGATACATCGGTTCGTTCTCCCTGTCCATGCCAGTAAAAATACCTTTATTCAGATCGATATAATCCAGCGGATCATAATGCAGTGTTTCCGGCAACAAGGACTTTACGGTGCGGACATCGGTGCGCAATTCCCGTTCAAGGGTGGTCTTTTTAACAAGGCGTTTCTTTATTTTGTCCAGTTCCGGCGTGAATACCCGGCGAAGCATAATATGAAAAATAATACCGGTTACAGTGAAAGCAATCCGTACTGACCACGCCAGTGCTGAATTATCACTGGTGAGTCTGATTTTATACAGCCACTGAAAGGATCCGATAACTATCGGAGCCAGTGTGCCGGAGAGAAAACACAGCATGGAAAAAGCCATAATCAGCTTTTTCCAGAGCGGAGCTTTCTGCCGTTCATCGCTTTTCATTGATGCAAAAAACGGCATCGTCAGCCCCGCTAATAACGCCAGTATCAGTTGTTGCTGTTGCACAAAAGCGAGCAGCGCCAGCATCCCGTTCACTATCGGTGACAGTGAAGCGGCAAGCTTATTTAAAATCATGATGCCTCCTTCGTCAGCTATTCGCCCCATGACATCGCCCCATCAGTTCGCCCCACGGTGTCGGGCGAAAAGGCGGGGCGAACGTAAGGGACGAAGAAGGTGACCGCTGTGCGGCCATGTGCCGGAAAGCATGCTTCCCGGTACGAAACGGCGTGCGCCAGTACATGCGGGCTGGACGCCCTTATTGCCTGCCGCATGGGGGTAATGTCGTGGCTGTACGCCGCACCAAAACCCCCAGAGTCAAAGGCGGCACACCGTCGCCCGCTACGCGCGACCACCCCCTTTAAGACGGTCGCTTTCGCCTTTTTCTTCCCTTTGCTCGTTCCTCGCAGCGGGAATAAAAGGGAAGCTGACCTTTAAAGGGGGTGGTCGCGCCACGCTACCGGCTTCAGGCCGGAGACTTAGCCGCGACGGTGTGCGGGGCTGTGCCCCCCAGATAAACCGCTGTCGTGGGCGACAGCTTTTCGCTCGCTGGGGCGGCGAAATTTATCCGGCTCCCCCCGGCCTGCAAAATCCGCGTGGGCGCGGCTGTTTGCAGGTGAGGCGCGGTGCCTGAATTATTTTCGCTCCTTAACCCGCGAAAATATTTCTGTCCGCTGCCTTATTTTTACGGCCCCTGTTTCTTCGCTCCTTAATCCGCGAAAAACAGAAGCCGTAAAAACCTGAAAACCGTCATGCTCTGTGCCGTCTCGCCAGTATTAATCACGAACGCGGCCATATTTACTGATGATTTGACCGATAGCCGCCGGGTCTGCCGAATCACATTCACTTAAAAATGATTGTCTGGCATCGGCCGTATGGTCAGGAAGAAAGCCGTGTTTATTCTTTTTTACGATATTAAAGAATGCCCGTTCAGCGTATTGACATTCACTGCCACCGCCATTTCCGGTTGCTTTACCATACATACATAACACCACTTCGCAGGCATCAGCAGCCAGTACAGATGTTGAACATAACGCCATAACGCAGAGCAATAATACGGAGGATATTGCTTTTTTCATTTCAGTCACCGTTATGATTAATGAAAGATTACGTATTCTGGATAACGTTATTTGCCGGAGTTATTTTCTGAATGTCTCTTTCATGCTGTTTAAATGAACTGGCTTAAAGTAAATATCACACATCCGGCGCACATCGCCGTGTATATCAATACTGATGATGACATCAATGCTTTTAAGTACCTTGCGTAACAGCACATCGAAAGGAATATTCCGGCAGTCGGGGTTTTCATAGCAGCGGTCAATGATCCCTTCAATACATTCTTCCGGGCTGCCCGCATGTAGGGAGGTGATTAACCCCTCATGCCCGGAGCCGATAATTTTCAGCGCGTCCCACGCTTCCCGTCCACGAATTTCCGCCAGTAATATCCGGTCAGGGTTCATACGATAATTAGCACGGATCAGCCTGCCTGGCGTGACAATGGCGTTATCCCCGGCATCCGCTGGGTAAAAAAGATGAACATAGTTGGCGTGGTGATAAAAACGGATTTCAGGATTGTCCTCAATTGTAACCAGCCGGAGATGCGGCGGAATATAATGCAGCAGCGTTTTCATATAGGTGGTTTTGCCGGAGCCGGTTTCACCCACAATAAAAATCGTTTTGCCGTATTCCACCGCCTTTTCCATAAAGCGGGGAATATCTCCGCTGTGATATAACTGAATCAGTGCATCATCCTGGCTTTCCGTTTTCTCCTGACCGGACACACGCTGATAAAATCCCGCATCAATCCATGACTGATGTGTTTTCTGTTCAAACGAGGGTTTGCGCAGCGTAATGGATACCGTATTACGCTCACAGGCTGGGGGAATAATCGTCTGAATACGCTCGCCGGATTCGAGTGTGGCCGACAGTATCGGTGACGTATCGTCAATATTATCGTCATGCCAGGACGCCAGTGCTCTGGCAAAGGCGTAACACTGACGCAGCGTGACCGGGGATTCACGCTGCTGCCATGCCCCCTTTATTTTGGTGTGCAGTTCCCCCGGGCGGTTAATCGCGATTTCGGTCAGCCCTTCGACTGGCAGATAATCACCGAACAGCTGATTTTTCATAAAATCCAGTGACAGGTTTTCAGCGCTCATACCATTTCTTTTTCAGCCGTAGTTGATAAACAGAGGAAAAATCAATATCCGTGCCAGTCATGATGCCGATCACATCGCCCTGGTTCAGGTACATCGTGGGCGGGATACTGATGCTGTTTTCCAGCGTCGTTTTCGCCATTTCCGCCGTGGCGGCGCGGGTGTTTTCGGTATAGTCGGTATTGCGGTCTTTACCCGGCGCGGCCTCTGATGCCGCTGCCGCCACGTCCTGCACGGTACTCAGCATCAGGGCGTTGCCGAAACGCTCCCAGAAATGGCTGTCGATCCAGCCCGCGATCCCCGCCTCACCGAGCGGGCCGGTGGCCTGCGTATCGGTGAGCGGGATTTGCAGGCTGCCGGGCTCCGGCGTGCGCAGCTCCGTCCACAGCACAAACATCCGGCTACGCCCGTGTTGCAGTGCGCCGGTGCGGTAGACGCCACGGGCGACCGTTCCTGCCGGGATCAGTTTCACATGGTTACTTGCGCTCCAGACATTTTCACCGATCAGGCAGGAGATATGACCGCCAACATCGGATACGAAGCGCCGCATCATCGAACACGGAATATAGTGATCCACCGGGATATAGAGATCGGGATCAAGGCCCAGCCGCCTGACACCGGTGACGCGGGCAACGCCCGGATTGTCGTTGTTATTGCTGCCTGCCGGTGCTGTCGTATCCGGGCAGCGCAGGCTTCCATCTTCGCCACTGACCAGTACCGACTGACAGGATGTGTACGCCGTGGAGGCTGACGGTCTGCCCGACGTTTCCGTGTTGCTGCGCAAACCGCTTCGGGACGAGCGTGTGTTGTCGCTTGACCCTGTACTGCCGCTGTTCAGCCCGTCTGCCAGCGCTGCCGCCTTGTTCAGGGCGGGCGGCCCGGACGACAGAACTGGAGTGGCCGGGGCGCTATGACTGGCAGGGCCTGCGCTTTCCTGCCTCCCTGGCCCGAAGAGGCCAAACGGGTTACTGTCCATGCCCAGATCCTTACGCTCCTGCTGCACCGCCCCGGAGGAGGGCAGCGGCGCGGTGTCAGATCCTTTCTCATCACCTCTTTTCAGGGTGCTGAGAAAACGATCGCCACCGGATGCCAGCGCAATGACGAGTACCAGACTCAGCAGGCTGACGATAAGCGTGCGGCGACCGGAAGCCTTACGGAAACGGGTCACTTCTGGCTGACCAGGCGGTGTTTTCTGCTCCGCCTCCTGATATGCCATTGCCGCGCGGGCGCGTTCACGGGCTTCCTCTTCCCGTTCTGCGGTAGTTTTTTCCGGTTCGTCCGGGAAAGATTTGTCGGTCATTTTGCCTCCAGCGTAACGGAGGGTGAAACGGTGTCACTGCGGGTTACCGGGATACGCCCGAATCCGGCGTTTTCCACGCCCACTACCGAGGTCCCGTAACGCAGTACCAGTTGCGGCGATGCCGGAACTACCATCACGGTGTAGTTGCCCTGTTGAACTGTCTGCAGCGTGACCGCCTGCTCCTGACCATTAACCACCCGGAAAACGGAAGGCAGGGTTTTCGTGGAGGAAAAACCGATATACGCAAAACGACCGTCATCCCAGGTAAAGTCCGGGGCGATGAAGGCTGAGCCTGCTGCCACCCGTTTTGTATAGCGCCAGTTGCGCGGAGTGGTAGCCTTCCCGAATGCCGCCGCTATCCGCTTGCGGTCCAGTGTTTCCTGCTGTCGTTGCTGACGGGTGGCGCTGGCGGCGGCTGACTTTTTCCTCTGCTCATCGGGATAGCGGTAGCGGATAACAAATGCCTGAGCGGGCGAGTCTTTATCCAGCACGTTCAGCTCCAGGCTGTAATCGCGCTTCGATGTCACCACGAACAGATTGGTTTTCCAGTCTTTTGCCGTCGGCAGAAATACCTGGCTGACGGTGTTGCCGCTGGCATCCGTGACCGGCTGGGTAATCGGGTTCGGACTGACGCCCACCCGGTTGTCGCTTTTCGTCACGGTCCAGCCTCTGGGAAAACCCGCCTGCGCATCGATAACGGTTTCATCGTCATCAAACACCAGCATGGTAACGTAGCCGGGGCGGGTACTGACGACCGTGGCGTTCTGGCTGTTGTAGGTGACGTTCTGCATCCGGCTGTCATACGCGCTGCCGCGCGGTATCGCTGCGCTCCATGCCACGCATGACGCCAGTAAGCCAGAGAGGAGCAGGGTATGTCTAAGCATCATTCCCCCCTCAGCTCTTTATCGCGCTGGTAGCTGGTGACGATAAAGCCCAGCGGGTTCACTTCGCGCTGGCTGCCGGTCAGTTGCCGGTGCGGGACGTAGCGGTATGTGAGACGGATATTCCAGACATCCGTTTTCACGGAATTATCAGCAATACGGCGGATAGTGCGCTTGATACGCAGGGTTGCCAGATTATCCGGCCCGGTGGCAGGCGCATGCACATTGGAAATAATGTCGATATCAACAACATATTCCGCCTTGTTAAAAATCACGTCAGGTGCCTGGTCGCCGTTAAACCCGTCCAGATAGTCCCGGTTCACGCTGTCACTGTTAAATAACTGCACGTCGTCATAATCACGCTGGAGGGAGAAATAATTATATCCCTCGCGGAGTCTGACATAGTGTGCTGCCAGTGAATGCGCCAGTGCCTTTTCAGACGAAATATCCCGCTCCTTCACGCGGGTCATATATTCATAGCGCCCGGTCTGTTTATCCACTGACCATAATTCAGTGTCGATGGTTTTCAGCGGCAGCAGAATAATAATGGCCGCAATCGCCATTGCGGCCAGAATCAGTCCGGCAGCGGCCACCCGCCAGGCGGTTTTTCGGGAACGCTCTTCCTTTTCCAGCAGGATGGATTCAAAAGAGCGGGAAACATTAACAATGTTCTGAATATCAGACATGGTGAGTCAGCTCCTGAATAATGGCGGGGGAATTTACCGGCTCGGGTTCGCCGGATACCGGCGGGAGGTCGCCCTGATGCCGTGCGCAGCCCGTCAGCGCGCACAGCATCAGAAGGATGATGCTGAATTTCATGGAAGCCCCTTATCGTATGGATGCAGGAATGCCGCACCGGTGGCGCAGGCCACGGCGTGACGGGGAAAGGAAATTAACGGTACGAAGGATTAACGGTGACGCTGCCGGTTCTGGCGTTTCATACTTTCGATGGCGGCGGCGCGTTTCTGCCAGGCGCTCACGGTTTTACCCGCGCCTGCGCTAGTGAGCCTGTCGGTCGATGCGGCGACGGCCATGCCGCCTTTCGCAGCCAGGCGGGCACCACCCTTTACAACCGGACCGGTGAGGTCGGCGGATTTATTCGCCAGTCCGCTCAGACCACTCATGGCTGCCCCCTGTAGCACCGCCTGTACGGCGGCCCCGCTGAGTGCGCTGGCGAGCTTCGCGGAGAACCAGACCACCACACCTGCCGCAATCCCGGCCAGCAGGCACTGCGCCGCCAGCGTGACCATATTGGTTTCAGCGGATGTTTTTGTTGCAGCATCCAGTATCTTATTCAGGTAATTAATGGCGATACGGATGGATAAGGCAGAAAACATGATCGTTAATATTGCCGCGAAAATCGTTTTCAGCCAGTTATCAAACATCGGTTTAAGAAAACCGTAAAACAGGCAGAAAATAAAGAGCGGCGCGGTGGTCGTCATTAACAGGATGGTGATTTCGGCGAGCAGGTTCACAAAGGTGGCTGCCATCAGCAGGACAATAGAGCCGCCCCATACCAGGACTTCGGCAAGGCCACCATTCAGTTTGACGTAAGTTGAGGTGTCCATATTAAATAACTTTTGCCCCAGCGCCTGTGCCTTTTCCCAGACTGTATCCAGTAGCGCCCAGACGTTATCATCGCCGCTGATACCGTCTTTGAGTCCCTGGATAGCTGCTACCGCCAAATCCAGCCAGCCATCCCGGTTTAACGCAAAGGTTGTGATCAGCAACATTCGCCCCACATCCCAGGCGACATCTTCTACCGGGGTCCGGAGTTTGCCAGCCAGCGTCTGATAACCGCGAAACAGTATAAATAGGGTAAAAGAGCTGACGATGATGACGCTGATCATCGTGCCGTAAGTGGAAGACTGACCTTCCAGTACGGCATTCAGTCCATCCATGATGTTTTTGTCCATACCAACAAAAATACCACCGGACATGGTGCCTCACCTGATATATAAAGAAAGGAAATAGAAAACAGGGAGGATTCCCTGTTTTGCTGGAGGAGAAATTACTGTGTCACTGCATTTCGTTTTTCAGCTTCCTGCTGAAATATCGCCTCGAATTTCTCCTTAACCCCGGGCTGGCCTTCCTGTGCAAACATAAGTGCTGCCCGGTGGGCAAATTCGCAGTTATCGCTTGCCTCGCCATCCTCCAGGCATTGCGTATAAACCGCATAAGTTTCGTCAGGATGCTGCTTATACCAGGCTTCGGATTTGGTTTCCTTGCAGCCGGACAGTAATATCACGCCTGAGAGTGTGCATAAGGTGAATAAGGATCTGAGCACGGATAACCTCCTTATAAATTATTAAGGTCAGCAACAGGTGCCGTTAGCTGCTGCTGTTCAAAGGCTTTCTGTCTTTGCTGTTCCAGCAATGTCGTTCGCTGTTCAGCCTGTCTGACAGACATCTCCCACTGATTCGTCAGCGCATTTAACTGTACGCTTTTCGCCGCAATGGCGTTAGCCAGATCCTGAGACTCTTTCGAGTCCTGCGCATTCGATATACGGTCAGATAAGTCTGATATATCGCTGAGTGTGCTGTTGATCCTGTTTTCAACGTCAGTGGTATTCTCAATCGCCATTGCCTGATTAAGGATTATCTGTTTGCAACTGTCGGCCAGGGCCTGAGACTTTATTCCTTCCTGTTCCTCGCTGCATACGCTGAACGATTTGTATTTGCTGTAAAGGTTTTGCAGTTCAGCAGAATATGAACTGTTTTTCGTGGTCAGCAGATCATCCAGTGAAATACCGTTCTTACGGAGATTATCAATATCGGTTTTCAGGCTCCGGGCATCACTGAGAAAACCCTGAATATCTCGCACGCCGGTTGCAGTGGCTAACTGTTTTTTATACGCATCAAGTTCACTTTTATAATGGGTAACCGTATCCTCCCATTGCTGTAATTTCTGCATCCACTGGTTAATGGATTCGGTATTCTGCACGGCGTCGAAAACCGGTATTCCGGCACTGAACGCCTGCGTCGAGAAAAATAACGATAATGCCAGAAGGTGATCCCGGGTACGCATTAATATTACCTCCGGTCTACTGTCAGATGGCCAGCTCAAGGAAAGCGTCTTTCCATTCATCAGGTCGCATACCGTCTTGATAAATGGCATCGAATATTTTCAGGTTGTCCTCACTGCCGCTGAGAAGCCGGGTGAGTTTACCCAGTCCGGACAGATCCATTTTCGCCATTGCCACAAACGGGCGGGTTTCCCCGGCCTGCAACGGTGTTTTCAGGATGACCATATAATGCTCGCCCGGATCAAGGTTTCTGACCGTCTCATAAACGCTGTCCGGCACTTTCATTTTCTCCACGTAATCCGCATAGCTGGCTTTCGGATTGGCGAGGAAAATCTGGGTACCGCACTGCTCAATAATCGCCGGGGCGATGGGGTGTCTGACGATTTCATCCGGTGACTGTGTTGCCGGAACGAAGATACCGTTCAGCTTGCGGATGACTTTCAGCATATTGAGGGAGAAGCGGGAAAATTCGACATCGGCCAGCCAGCGCCAGAACTCATCCATAAACATCACCAGGCGGCGACCGTCCAGAAGACTGGTCACACGATACAACAGGTAAAAGGTCACGGGACCGCGAATATCGTCATCATCCAGAAATTCGGTGCCGTCGATACCAAAGTTATCGACATCATTGATGGTGAAAGTATCGGCCTCGTTATCAAACACCCAGCCGAACTCGCCCCCCTGCGCCCACTGTTTCATGCGAATACGCAGCCCGTTGGTGCGGGCGTCTGTGGTCGGCGGCTCCGGCAGCACTTCCAGCAGCCGGGTGATCCCGAACCGGCGGTACTCCGGCGGATAGTCCAGCATGATGGTGTCAACGGCGGCACTGATCCGCTCCTCATCGCGCGGATCGAGCGGCTTACCGTTGCGGCGGCACAGCATGCGCACCAGACGTTTAATGAAACTGATGTTCCGGCGGGTTGGCTCCAGCGCAAACGGGTTGAAGCCGGTGGGCTCGCCGATACGGATGCGGAAATAACGCCCGCCCGCCTGGCGGATCGCCATCTCCGCCGCCCGATCCTTATCGAAATACACTGTGGTCAGCCGTTTGATGGTGGCAGAAGGCGCAAACGTCGTCGGGTTGCGGTATTTCTGCATCAGTTGTTGCATGACCGTCATCAGCAGGGTTTTGCCGGAGCCGGTTTTCCCGATAATCGCCGTGTTCCCCGGCGTTTTCTCACCGGTGTCATCCCGCCCGGCCTGGCTGTCGTGAAGGTTCAGGTAATACCCGCCACCGCCGGGCGATGTGAGGATGGCGATGGCATCCCCCCACGGATTGCCGCTGCGTTTGTGGGGATGGAAGTTATGCAGGCAGGCCATATCGGCAAAATTCTGGCTGCTGACGGCCACCAGTCGGGGACGCAGCGTATAGACGCCCGGCAGTTGCGCCAGATATGCGGCGGGCAGTGACAGGGTGGAGAGCGTCGTCATAATACCCAGATCGGCGAAGGGCTGGGCCAGAACGTTAGTGTCCTTCACCACCTGTCCGGGACTTTCTGAGGAGATCAGCAGGGAAAAGTGGAATTTACCGCACGACACATGCCCGGACTGCAGCAGGTCGCGCAGGACAATCAGCTCTTCGCGCTGGGAAATCGCGTCGTCGTCCGCTGAGTTCAGCCGTTTTTCCGCCAGCCGGATATGATGCTGCGCCTCATCCCGTGCCATGCAGGTAAAGGACTGCGTCAGAACATACTCGCTTTCGGCGTACAACAGTGCATCCAGCATACCGGTATGGGTTTCCGGGGAATAATCCTTAATCTCCAGGCTGCGAAAGAAGCGGGAACCGCTGACCGTCTGGCATTCACCGGTGTCGGTGGTGAAAAACACGTCCGGCGTGCTTAACGTTTCATAAAACGGCGAGCGCGTTACGGCCACTTTCTGCCACTGGCCGGTGATCAGGCGGTGGAAGAACGCCAGTTGCGAGGAATATACCCGCCCGTTTTCTTCATATATCCCCAGCGGCATTGCCATATAGCGGGATAATGAAGATTCCAGTGCTTCGCGGTATTCCAGCATGACTTTGAGTGCCTCATCCAGAGCTGCCTGGCGTTTACCGTGCGGTTGCGCTTTCATGGTTTTCTTCTCAATTGCAGAGAACGGCGCGTAGCAGACGGTGAAAAACAGCCGGTGTCGCCAGAACGGTTTTTCTTTTACCGGCTGGTAATACCGACGTGTTACCTCATCGGAAAAGGGAATACCGGAACCGGCTTCAAAAGCATCATGGTATTTTTCACGGAGCCGGTGAATATAGAATGTTAACGGCAGACCCTCATACGAACGAATAACGTTATTCAGGTGTGTCGCCATGAGGGTCAGGTGATGTTCGTCTTCACATTCAAAGACCGTGCCGCCCAGCTCCCAGGTGGCAACAAAATCACGGTGACGGTTTCTGATGACGTAAGGGTGAATATGGGAGGAGTACGGAATATATTTATCCAGCGTAATACGCTCGCTTAATTTCATTTTCTGAATAAACTCCGAGACATCAACGTTATCGTACTGGTTTGCCAGCAGGGCATTCGCGCCAAAATGGGTATTGGTGAAAAGTCGTCCACGGGTTTTAAACGCCAGCCAGAGCAGACTGAAATAATGAATATCCTTTCGGGCTTTGTTTTTCATTTCCGCCCAGGCAGGAATGAGCAGAATCGCCAGGTAATAGCTGACATAGACCGCCAGCAGGACGATGGCCCCGCTGACGAGAACGAACGGCACCAGAGGAATACCCATAATGGCGGCAGGCCGCGTCAGTGCTTTATTCAGTGTAGCCATCGTTGCCTCTCTTATGACGCCCAGTAGGCACCGAAGCCGGACGCGCCGACAATCAGGATCGCGCCGATGATGACGTTACGCATATCGTGCAGGCTCTTGCCGTCGAACAGCACCTTGTAGCCCACCCACATGGTCGCCAGCGTGATGGTGACGGCGGCCAGTCCCAGCAGTCCGGTCGAGGTATTGCTCAGTGTTTCATTGGCCTTGTTAAAACCACTGTCCGCCGCCAGCACCGGGGAAGACAGCAGCACGGAAACAACAGCGTAGTAACGGCGTTTACGCATGATCATTTCTCCTCATCAGGGATAACAGGGATAGCGCCGCGAATGACGGAACCGGGATAATGCAGGGAAGTCAGGACCGGCGCAGTGGCACCGGCTGGCTCGCCGCGCAGCACAACGGCGGGATAGCGGACAGGTGGTTGCGCGTTCCGGTCAGGGTCACGCTGCCGCTCTTCCCGGGTGGACGGGACGACATAGCCAATGCGCTGCACGTAGCTGGTCTGGTTAAAGGCCGATTCCGGTCGCTGGCCGGTTTCAAAGTTGCCGGAGTAGTAACAACTGAGCGCCCGTTTCAGTGTTCCGCCGCGCCGGTAACAGTCGGCGAGAATGCGCTCAAATACCGACAGATTGATGCAAGGGTTAAGCAGGTCGCTGGCCGTGACGCCGTAATGGCGGAAATTGGTGCTGGTGATTTGCATCAAGCCGACCGAATAGCGTCGGCCTTGCGCCGCCAGCCGTCCGGTGAGGCTCATCGCCTCATCATGGCTTGCGGGAAAATGTGAAATCACACCTTTGCCACCCGGCACGATTTCAGCAATGGCGTAAGGGTGAAAACCGGATTCGACCCGTGCCACATCAAGTGCCGTGGACGGGTGAACACTGGTGGCGCACTGCGTCGCCAGCGCCAGAAAGGCTGTGGTGGAAAGCATAGTGGCCTCGTAACCGTGGGTCCGGCAGCGTACACAAAAACACATTACCGGGGAGAAGGACAAAAGCGGGTTAAACGGCTGCGGCATCCTGTGAAATGTCACTCTCTTCTCTCGGTTCAAGCAGTACCAGCCTGCCTGAAACCGCAATACCGGGGATCAGCACGATATTCAGGCCAGGCTTACCGTTATGTGCGAAGGCCACACCAACCCTGGTCCAGTACGTGTTTTTCTCGCCCTGTGCATCGGGCTGACTTTCCTGAGTGATAAAGACGTGATAATTGGGTTTTCTCATGGTATTTCCTTTAATAAAATAGCCGTGAAAGCAATAAAAAGGTCACATCCCGGTTCTGCATTCCGGTTTTAACGGGTCAGCGAGAACATTCAGCGGCACCCTGAATTGTGGTTACGTGACAGCCCGATCCAATTTGTTAAAGAACAATCCCCGGCCTGGACGAATGAACGTCCATCAGGGCAACCATGTTGTTATGGCATTTTCAGAATCAGATATTCAGTGCGGGATATAAACGATAAATTCAAAACAAAAATAAGAGAGATAAACTGGCAAGGATTATCAGATGCGGAAAGAGGGGGAAGGATGCAGAACAGATAATAAAGAAGGCATTATATTTTAATGGAAACAGAAAGACGTGCAGAGAAATAATATCCCCGAACGTCTTTATCGCTATTATTAGCGTCTGCGATGCTCAAGTTGTTCCTGACATTCTGTACAGGTGGTTATGCCCGGCAGAGTCTGCCGTCGTTTTTCAGGAATAGGTTTACCACATATACGACAGTGAAATAATGATGGTGTTGAACCCGGCTTAAAACGGTTCTGCTCAATCATCTCCTCCAGTCGCTGTTCATTAAATTCCTGATCGCGGTCGATCTCATCCGGCATGGAGAGTCCTCCTGCCAGTAGCGGCTTCCTGTTCGCACAGTGCGATACGTTTCCAGACCGTGGTGAGTGACAGCGCTTTGGCCTCTGGCTGCAGGATTTCCGTCACCTGCATCATGGTGATCAGTGCATCGGGCGATTCAAGGTTTTCTACCCTGCGCTGCTGCCATTGCAACCAGATAGCCACATCTGTCTTTTCATCCGGTTCAGGCGTTCGGCCATACGGCACGCTGACACCCAGCAACCGACGGCGAAGGCAGACTTCATTGGAGGTGAGACCAAAATAGTGGTTCATCAGTGCGATGGAGCCGCCCAGTCGTATGGCCCGGTCAATCAGTTGTCGGCGCTGTTCTTCCTGACCAGAATGGGCCAGCAACTGGTGCAGAACATCGTGGCGTAGCGAGACTGCGATAAAAGGCGCGGCTGCTCGGCTCAGCGTAAAGAGTGCATCTGGCGAGAGCTGGCTGAGGGCATTCATTTCGTCAAATGTGAAACCGAGTTCTTCACAGTGACGAATATTGCCTTCATTAAGCGCCTGCAGGGCATTGGTGAGTACGGCGTAATTTAGTGAAGGGATCATAATATGTATTCCGTATATTTTTTTTCAACAGGCAAGATAGATGCAGAAATATCTGGGTATATGGCCTGTTGGAGGGTATTTAGTCGAATCAGTTGCTTTGATTCGCCTTCCCTTGACCGCGTTTAGCGCCGGGACAATTTAATATTGATCCATTCGTCAATTTCTGATTCCAGCCAGGCCACACTGGCTGGTCCGATTTTTATTGAACGAGGAAATGTACCCTCTTTCATATACAGATAGATTTGTGAACGTTTCAAGCCGGTTTTTTCTTCAACCTTTTTTAAGCGTAATAACTGATGTGATGTCATGATTGTCTCCTGTAGCAAAACAAACATTGGTATGCCTGGAGATAATAAAAAAGCATAACGGAAGGAGAAGTGGTAGTGGTAAACCCCGTATTACGGGGTTTAATAAACTAAATACGGGATCATATTGTTGACAGATAAACACAATATCAATTTAATAAGGATGAGGATGGAGGGGAGCCACGCTCTAGTGCTGTTTTTAAAGTATCACCGCTTAGACGGTCAGTGATACCATCAGCTGCCGCCCATTCTTCAAAAATTGTCAATAATTTATAGGGTTGTTTTATTAATGGACTGATAACATCATTGTGCCTACAAGCGAGCCAAAATAACCTTGACAAGGGGGTGGATATTCTAGTTGAAGAGGGGAGGGATTTCTCTGTAACCTGGGTGCTAATTAGTTTCTCAATCTCTGAGTAACGAATAACAAAGCAGGAATCCTGAGGCAAATTATAGAGGGGGAAATATTCTTGCTTTGTATTTTGATTTATCGTTCCCTCTGAAGAAATTCTCTCCATAATATCAAATGCTAGATCTGTTGGTAGGTTTTTTATTTGATGTTCAATTCTACACTTCCAGGTTGTTTTTTCAAACAGCTGAAAAACTTCATTGGACATAGTAACAGTGATGCCATAATTTACCGTGTTTTTCCCAATAATTGGTAATGGTATATTCAATGAGCATGCGAGAAATTGCTTTATTAAAATACATTCAAACCCAATAAGTGATGTATCAATAATATTTTGTGTGGAGTGGACGTATCTGCCCTCAGTACTGAAAATTGAGTCCCATCCATTAATAAAGCTATTTTTTTCTAGCAGACATAAACGATGAATCAATGTCCCTCTAGCTGGATGCATTTTTACTTTTTGAAATGCATATTTTATTTTTCGCAGAATAATTGGAGATTGAAAGTATATGGCGAGATTAATTTTATTATATAATGCATAACGGTAAATATCACTCTCTTTGATTCTTTCGTTGCTCTCTGTATTAATTATGTTAACGGCTTCTTGTATGGTTACCCAGTCAGGTTTCGGAAGCGAACCGTTTATGATCTCGCTGCTTTTCAACATGAAAAACTCCTTTTACATATTTTTCTATGCAAAACTTAAATTACGATTCACTGTTTCATTATTCATGAATATTATCGATAATGTACAAATGAATCCTATTTTATAAAGTAAAGAGTTTAAAAATAAAATTGTTAAACTAGTTTTTAGTTCGCTATGAAATTTTCTCTCGTAACTATGGACGAGGAGACAATTTCCTGAGAGAATAATGAAGGATGAACTGAATAATATTAAGACTAACGAAGATAAAACACTATGAATAAAATATCGAGCCGAAATAATAAAGAGTAGTAGTACAAGATCTTTATGGCGAAAATTTTCATATTTTCGTTTGTAGGATCCCTGTTGAGAGAATTCAATAGTAATCCAATCTTTTATGTTGCAAGGGTTATGTTTGAGGCAGTTGCTTGAGCGCTGCTTTGGCTCATAGATGCTTCCTGGTGCTGGTAGAGAAATTGCCTCCCAGTGCTCCATTAGTTCTGAAAACCTTACTACTCCGATCATGCTAACGTCTCCTGACTAAAACGAACGGTACGGTTCGATTTGATCAGGATAGACAAAATTTCTGTCAAGAGGCAAGTTAGGGTGCTAACTAAATTTAGTCGCCTGGAGTTATAGAGAAGAAAGATTCGGAAAATGTAATCCACTTGATGGTAGTGTTCCATATAATAATATGGAACAAATTGATAATATTATAAACTCCTGAGCATCTTCTAATTTCTTTAAAACTGGTGATTATAATTATCCTTTACGAAAGGCTAATAAAAAGGCATTGACCGCATCCTTTGCCCATTGATCACGCTGTGCAGCAGAAGTGGAAGATTTTGGATGCATTAAGCACTGTATTTGAGGCTCACCGCGTACCATATTCACGAATAAGGAAGCAACTGCATTTCGCCCAATACCACCTAACGAAATTTCCCCTTTAGATTCAGCTTGTTGTAGTATTTCTTCAACAATGTTATTTATCTTTTCTGGACCTGCTAAATAGAAACGTCTACCTAATTCAGGAAAACGCGGTGCTTCAGAAGCTACAACACGGTAGAGAGCGAGGCCATTTTCCGAAAGCACAATATCCAGATACGTTCGGGCTATTTTAAATAATTTATCATAAATATCTTTTCCCGAAATTTTAATTTTATGTACTTTTTGAAGAAAACGCTCACATTCTATTTCAATCACTGCTGTAAATAATGCTTCTTTATTTGGATAATATGCATATACGGTTGATTTTGAGACTCCAGCAGCCTGTTGGATCATATCTGTTGATGCTGCTGCATAGCCTCTTTCCAGAAAAATAGCTTTTGCTCCTTCAAGCACACGTTGTGCTTTTTCAGGTAAGTTACTAACTATATCATTAGAAAGTATTTTATTTTTTCTTCTAGTGTCAATTGAGGTCTTTGTTGATACCGACATCTGCACTTCCTTATCCGGAATAAAGCTTGATCTTACCATAAGATGAAACTCGAAATCATATCGTTCAGGCCTGAGTGCTACTCACGTATTGTTGCGACGTAGTTGAGTGAAATTTGGTCTTGACTGTACCGAACCGATCGGTTTATTTTGTTCGCCATAAACTAGAATAAACAGGGCGATCAAGAATGAGGTGTGTGTCAGGTTACAGATTTGCACATGGGACGAAGTCAGTAAGGTACCGTCCGCATTATCTGAAAGGATGTGTTATCTCCGTGCTCAGTCTTGCTTTGGGGTCATGTGCTGCGATCCCCGATCTGGGAACTGCTCCTCAGCCGGAGCAGGCTGCGGCGCTGATTTCACAACGCAGTTTTTCCGCTCCGCATGCTGACTGGCCGCAGGAAAAATGGTGGATGGCCTTCGGCGATACGCAGCTTAACCAGCTGATGAGTGAAGCCACCGCGCATTCACCTTCTCTGGCACAGGCAGAAGCCCGGGTGCGTGAAGCCACGGCCAGAACCGGTGTCGCCCGTTCCCGGTTATACCCGTCAATGGACGCCAGCGCGTCCATTGATAAAGAGAAGCTCAGCTACAACTACATCTACCCTAAAACAGCCGTGCCGCACGGATGGAATGATATGGGGCAGGCCAGCCTCAACTTTAGCTGGGAACTGGATTTCTGGGGTAAAAACCGGGATGCGCTGCGTGCCGCGACATCCGAAGCCAGCGCCGCTGAGGCAGATGCCGCCGCCGCGAAACTGATGCTGACGACGATGCTCGCGGACGCTTATATCCGTCTGCAGTACCAGTATAACAGTCGTGACATTGCGGCCCGACAACTGCGTAACCGGACGGATACCGTCAGGCTGGTGCAGTTACGCCATGCTCAGGGACTCGATTCCAGAGTCTCCGTAGAAGAAAGCGGTGCCCGGCTGGATGCCGCCAGAGCGGCGCTGGCTGAAGCCGATGAGCAAATCAAATTAACCCAAAACGGCATCGCGGCTTTACTGGGCCGGGGGCCGGACAGAGGGCTGGATATCCTCAGACCCCGGTTGCAGATGCGCCGCCCTGTCGGGTTACCTGATGCGCTGAACGCAAACCTGCTCGGACGCAATCCGGAAGTGGTGGCCGCACGGTGGCGGGTTGAAGCCGCCGCCAGCAATATCGGTGTTGCCAGAGCGCAGTTTTACCCGAACGTGAACCTGATGGCCTTCGTCGGATACCAGTCACTGGGGCTGAATAACCTATTCAGTTCGGGCTCTGATATCGGGAGCGTCGGGCCAGCCATCAGCTTACCCCTTTTTGAAGGCGGGCGTTTACGCGCCAACTATAAAGGTGCGAGAGCGGAATATGAATATGCGGTGGCGTCGTATAACGAGGCGCTGACACAGGCATTACGTGAAACTGCTGATGCTACACGGAGCCTTGCTGCTCTGGTGGACAGGTCAGAAGCAACCGCATCTGCTTTGTCCCACAGCGAGGAAGCTTATCAGCTGGCAAAAGCTCGGTATCAGGGGGGGCTGGCCGATTATCAGGAGGTTCTCATTTCTGAAGATGCGTTACTCCAGGCTGAGCTGGCGAATACAGCCATGCATTCCCGGGGTTATGTCTTGGATGTGTCACTCGTCAAAGCCCTCGGGGGCGGATTTGAATCCAGTTCAACATTTGATGCGCAGGTGAAACCGTAATGACTGAAGATAAAAATAAAAACGGCCCACAGGATATGGACAGGGCTCCGGATAGCACGAATGCAAAACCGGATAGCGGTGATAAAAAAAAGCATCGCCGTAAATTATTCGCTTTGTTTGGTGGCGTCCTGATTCTTATCGCCATCGGTTATGCCATCTGGCTGATTTTCTTTGCCGGTAAATCCGTCTCAACGGATAACGCCTATACCGCTGCCGAAGTTGCGGACGTCACGCCACTTGTCGGCGGACCGGTGAAGAAAGTAAATGTGGTCAACACGCAGCTTGTGCATGCCGGTGATGTGCTGGTCGTGCTTGATGATACGGACGCCAGAATTGCGGTGTCACAGGCTGAAGCTGAGCTTGGCAGCGCCCGGCGGAAGGTGATGCAGATTATGGCCAATGACACCGCTCTGGGCGGACAGCTTGATTCGCGTGAAGCAGGTATTCAGAGCTCCGAACATGATGTGGCGAGGGCACGGGCCCGGTTTGATAAGGCCACCCTTGATGAGCGACGTCGCCGGAATCTGGTGAAAGCCGGGGCCGTATCTGAGCAGGATTTTACGGATGCGCAGACAGAATTACGGGAGGCAACGGCCGCGCTGGGAGAAGCGGAAGCCAGTCTGAAAGCTGCTCGCGCTGGCAGTGTCGAAGCAAAAGGATCCCGGCAGGCGAACGAGGCCCTGTTTCTGAACAGTACCGTTGAAACTAACCCCATTGTGGTGGCGGCCAGAACCCGTCTCGATCAGGCCCGTATAAACCTAGCGCGTATGGTTATCCGGGCCCCGGTGGATGGAGTGGTAACACAGCGCTCAGTGGATATCGGGCAGCATGTTCAGGCCGGAAACCGGCTGATGCGGGTTGTGCCCATCGAGGATATTTATGTTGATGCGAATTTCAAGGAAGGCCAGCTCAGCGACGTCAGACCGGGCCAGAAGGTAGAGCTGACTTCAGACCTGTACGGCAGCGGTGTTGTTTATCACGGCGTGGTTCAGGGATTTGACGGTGGCTCCGGTTCCGCGCTTTCACTGATACCGGCGCAGAATGCCACGGGTAACTGGATTAAGGTCGTGCAGCGTCTGCCGGTGCGCGTTCGTCTGGAGCGGGAAGAACTGCGTAAAAATCCTCTGCGCATCGGGCTGTCCATGGAAGTGACGGTGGACCTGACATCGAATGCCAGAGATGACCACACGGAGAAATAAGGTATGTCTGGTTCAGCATTTCCACCTCTGTCCGGATTCAAACTGGTTGTTGCGGCAATCGTGCTCTCGCTCGGGAATTTTATGGTGGTACTCGATACCACCATTACTAACGTCGCTATGCCCACAATATCCGGTTACCTGGGCGTGTCGACAACAGAAGGAATCTGGATCATCACCGCCTATGCGGTGGCTGAAGCCATCACGGTGCCGCTGACCGGCTGGCTGGCGATGCAGTTCGGTCAGGTGCGCGTATTCCTTTTTTCTGTTGTGGCATTTGTGATTTTTTCTGTCTGCTGCGGTCTTTCCTGGTCACTACCGAGCCTGGCCATTTTCCGTGTGCTGCAGGGGCTGGCCGGTGGCCCGCTGATCCCGCTGTCATCCACGCTGCTGCTTGCGGCATTTCCTGAGAAGAAAGCCAATATCGCCGTGGCGCTCTGGGGAATGATGACGGTGGTGGCGCCTATATTCGGTCCGATACTGGGTGGGCTTATCTCGGATAACTGGAGCTGGCAGTGGGTGTTTTACATCAATATCGGCTTTGGTCTGATTGTGGGGTTTGGAACCTGGTGGGTGCTGAAGGGGAAAGAAACACATGTCAGCCGTTCCCGGCTGGACAGCGTGGGGCTGGGTCTGCTCGTCATCTTTGTGGCAGCCTTTCAGATCATGCTGGATAAAGGACGTGAACTGGACTGGTTTTCCTCGGATATCATCATTGTCTGCACCATTGTGGCCGCTATTGCCCTGATCTCGCTGATTATCTGGGAGCTCACCGCTGAGCAACCGGTGCTGGATCTGAGCGTGTTTAAGTCACGTAACTGGGTGGTATCAACTGTCACGCTCTGTCTGATGTTCGGTATTTTCTTCGGGAATATTGTGCTGACCCCCCTCTGGTTACAGCAATGGATGGGGTACACGGCAACCTGGGCCGGGTATGCGACGGGCCCCATGGGGATCCTGGCCGTCCTGAGCTCGCCCATAATTGGTCGGCTGCTGCCGAAGGTCGATCCCCGTCTGCTGGTGAGCTATGGCATGGGGGTACTGGCGGTCTCCTTTGTGATGCGTGCCCTGCTGACGTCGCAGGCTGACTTTATGTCAGTTGCCGTTCCCATGTTCGTTCTGGGGGCCGGAGTTCCCGCCTGCCTTATCACGCTCACCTCGCTGGGCGTGTCCGAACTGCCGCCGGAGAAAGTGGCGGCCGGTTCCGGGCTGCAGAACTTCCTGCGTGTCATGTGCATGGCGGTGGGCTCTTCCCTGACCCAGACCTACTGGGAACATATGACAAAATTTAACCGGGCGGAGCTGGTGACGGCAATCAATCCTGACGTGCCAGGGATTGTCAGCAACACGCTGGGCGCGACCGGTATTCCGGCAGACACGTCAGCGGCCCTGTTTTCGAGAATGATCGACAGTCAGGCCATCATGCTGGCAACGAACGATTTCTATCAGTCGGCTACCGTTCTGATGCTGGGGTCCATAGGCATTATCTGGCTAATCAAAAAACCGAAAGGGCCGCTTCAGAAGATGTCGGGCCATTAAATAACAGGAATGGCGGTAGCGGGAATGAGAAGGGCAGAGCGTCTCCCCGTGAAAAGGTTTCATTATTTATTGCCGGTCTGCAAGTCCGTGAAATGAGGTTGTCCCATGCGACATCATAAATATAAGACCATTGTGAAGTGCCTGCCGGTAATAACAGGGACGTTATTACTGAGCGGATGTCATGCCGTTTTACTTGATCCCAAAGGGCAAATCGCTATTGAACAACGGGCGCTAATCATTACGGCTTTTTGTCTGATGTTAGTGGTCGTTATTCCTGTGGTTCTGATGGCAGTTGTGTTTACCTGGAAATACCGGGCCACGAATACCACGGCGAAATATACGCCTGACTGGTCCCATTCCAATAAAGTGGAGGCGGTGGTTTGGACGGTGCCCGTCCTGATTATTCTGTTTCTGGCCGTTCTGACATGGAAGTCCACCCATGCGCTGGACCCATCCAAGCCACTGACCTCTGCGGTGAAACCCATCGATATCGAAGTTATCTCCCTGGACTGGAAATGGTTGTTTATTTATCCCCAACAGGGCATTGCCACCGTCAATCAGATTGTATTCCCGGTAAATACCCCCTTGAATTTGCGTATTACATCCAATTCCGTGATGAACGGCTTTTTTATTCCGGCACTCGGCAGCCAGATTTATGCGATGCCGGGCATGCAGACCCGGCTGCATCTGATCGCCGGTGAAACGGGAACCTTCAACGGAATCTCGTCCAGTTACAGCGGCAGGGGCTTTTCCGGCATGAAATTTAAAGCGACTGCCGTACCGGATAATACCGCGTTTGAACAGTGGATCGCTGATGTGAAGAAATCACCGGATATGCTGCTCGGTCCGGCTGATTTTGAAAAACTGGCTGAGCCTGACGAAAACCACCCGGTTGAATTCTTCTCTGTCGTTGATCCGAAGCTGTTCAGATACGTGACTGAAAAATTTAAAGCACACGATCACGATAAGGAGACGGGCATGACTGGGTCAAAGCCGGAACAACACCTCTCACACAGAGCGCGGGGAAATTAATTATGCTTACAGGAAAACTGACGCTGGATGCCATACCTGAGGACCCGATTGTCAGGGTGACGATCGTTGCTATTCTGATACTTGGTGTGGCAATTGTTGCTGCCATCACATATTACGGTAAGTGGAAATATTTATGGTCCGAATGGCTGACCTCCGTTGACCATAAAAAGCTCGGGATCATGTACATCATCGTCGCGTTTGTGATGTTACTGCGCGGCTTTTCCGATGCAATCATGATGCGCAGCCAGCAGGTACTGGCCTCATCCGGAGTGGAAGGGGCAGGGTATCTGCCGCCTTGGCACTATGATCAAATTTTTACGGGTCACGGTGTAATCATGATTTTTTTCGTGGCGATGCCTTTCGTTATCGGCCTGATGAATATTGTTGTGCCCCTGCAGATTGGCGCGCGTGATGTGGCTTTTCCTTTCCTGAACAACCTGAGTTTCTGGTTAACGGTGGTAGGCGTGGTGCTGGTTAATCTTTGCCTGGGAGTGGGGGAGTTTGCGACCACCGGCTGGCTGGCATATCCGCCGCTTTCGGAGTTAGCGTACAGTCCCGGTGTCGGGGTGGATTACTGGATATGGACACTCCAGCTGTCGGGGATCGGGACCACACTGACCGGGATTAACTTCTTCGTCACCATACTGAAAATGCGTGCACCGGGTATGACGATGTTTAAGATGCCGGTGTTCACCTGGGCGTCGTTGTGTACCAACGTACTGATTATCGCCTCTTTCCCTGTGCTGACCGTCACGCTGACATTGCTGACCCTTGACCGCTATCTGGGCTTCCATTTCTTTACCAATGATATGGGCGGCAACATGATGATGTACGTCAACCTGATTTGGGCATGGGGCCATCCGGAAGTGTATATCCTGGTGTTGCCGGTCTTCGGGGTCTACTCGGAAGTGGTGGCAACTTTCTCTAAAAAACGCCTTTTCGGTTATACCTCACTGGTCTGGGCAACGGTCGCCATCACGGTGCTCTCCTTTCTGGTATGGCTGCATCACTTTTTTACCATGGGAGCCGGTGCGAACGTGAATGCCTTCTTCGGGATCATGACGATGATTATCGCCATCCCGACGGGTGTGAAAATCTTCAACTGGTTGTTCACCATGTATCAGGGGCGCATTCAGATGCACTCTTCCATGTTATGGACAATAGGCTTTATCGTCACGTTCTCCATAGGGGGAATGACCGGGGTCCTGCTGGCCGTTCCGGGAGCTGACTTCGTTCTGCACAACAGTCTGTTCCTGATTGCCCACTTCCATAATGTGATTATCGGCGGGGTGGTGTTCGGCAGTATGGCTGGTGTGACCTACTGGTTCCCGAAAGCGACAGGTTTCACCCTGAATGAAAAATGGAACAAGCGGGCTTTCTGGTTCTGGATCATTGGTTTTTATGTGGCCTTTATGCCGCTGTATGTGCTGGGTTTCATGGGGATGACCCGCCGTCTGAGTCAGAATATTGACCCCCAGTTCCATTCCCTGCTGGTTGTGGCCGCTGTCGGTGCAGCGCTGATCGCCTGTGGGATCCTGTGCCAGGTCATTATGTTCTGGGTGTCAATGCGCGATCGTCACGAAAACCGTGACCTGACCGGGGACCCGTGGGATGGGCGGACACTGGAATGGTCTACCTCTTCCCCGCCGCCGTTTTATAACTTTGCTGAGGTGCCCGTTGTCCGTGAACGTGATGCGTTCTGGGAAATGAAGGAAAAAGGCGACGTGTACAAACAGCCAGCCCGCTATGAAGAAATTCATATGCCGAAAAACAGCGGGGCGGGGCTGATTATTGGTCTGCTCTGCATCGGGTTTGGCTTTGGGGCTATCTGGCATATCTGGTGGCTTGCGGGCTTGTCATTCCTCGGGATTATCCTGACGTGGGTGATTAAAAGTTTCGATGAAGATGTGGATTATTATGTGCCAGTGCCCGAGATCCAAAAAATCGAGGATCAGCGTTTTGCAGAAATAAGCAAAGCCGGAGTGACATATGGTAAGTGAAGCCCTGCATTCATCTGAACGCGCCCGTACAGTGCACGGGCATCAGGAGCCAGGAGACAGTAAGGTTTTTGGTTTCTGGATCTACCTGATGAGCGACTGCATTATCTTCGCCACTCTGTTCGCGACTTATGGCGTCATGGTAAACAACATCGCAGGTGGCCCATCGGGTAAAGATATCTTCGAACCCTCGTTTGTCCTGGTGGAAACCGCACTGCTTCTGCTGAGCTCGATCACCTATGGGTTTGCCGTTATCAGCATGGACAAAGACAGTGAAGGGGGAGTTCTTGGCTGGCTGATCCTGACATTTCTGTCCGGGCTGGGCTTTATCGGAATGGAAATATGGGAGTTTAGTCATCTGATTGCTGAGGATTTTGGTCCGCAGCACAGTGGCTTTCTGTCGGCGCTTTTTACCCTGGTGGGGACTCACGGTCTGCATGTGACCTGCGGACTGATCTGGATGCTGGTCCTGATGTATCAGGTTGCCCGACGAGGTCTGTCAGGATTCAGTCGCCCCCGTCTGATATGCCTGAGTCTGTTCTGGCATTTCCTTGATGTCATCTGGATTTGCGTGTTCAGTATTGTTTACCTGATGGGAGTAATGCCATGAGACATTCTTCAGACGCACAGGGCGTAGCTTACGGCAATACGATGTCTTATATAAACGGTTTTCTCCTGTCTGCCATGCTGACGGCGATCCCGTTCTGGCTGGTTATGGATAGTGGTGTTTCCTCAGGAATCATTGCAGGCGGGGTCATTGCGTGTGCCGTTGTTCAGGTACTGGTACATCTGGTGTATTTTCTTCACCTGAATGCTTCTTCTGAAATGCGCTGGAACCTCGCGGCCATTGTCTTTTCCGCTGTCATTATCTTTATCATTATTACCGGGTCGTTGTGGATCATGTGGAATCTCAATCATCAGATGATGTGAACAGGACTTTGACCTTTCCGTTATTCCTGTCTGCCTCATTGTGGGGGGCTATATATGGACATAAAAAAAATACGAAAGGAAAAGATAAACCGGCTTGTGGTGTATGAAATTATGCAATGGATTGATGAGCATCTGGAGGGGCCGCTTAAGGTTGAGGATGTTTCCGCAAAAGCTGGTTATTCTAAATGGCATTTCCAACGGATGTTCAAGGAGGTGGCAGGAATAAGTCTGGGAAGATATATAAAGCTTGAAAAACTAAGGCGTGCTTGTTTTTTACTGGAGAATACGGATATACCCGTCATAGAGGTGGGCTTTATGCTCGGGTTTACCAGTCAGCAGGTATTTACCCGAGCGATGAGAACTGAAATGCATCATACACCAGGGGCCGTCAGAAGGAATAAACCTGTTATGAAAAAGAGTTCTGCTATAAAGAGTGATGAGTCATAACCCTCAGTGAATATTATGCCCCTCATAGTGTTTTGTTCTAAAATTACAGGACAGCTTTTAATATCAACTGGCAAGGATAAATGGAAGGGGAAATACCATGAAGAAGATACAGAAAAATAACAACAGCATCTGCGTTGTCAGGTGCTGTTGTTATTGTAACCCTGATTAGTTTTTTGCTGACTCAGGTAGCTTCATGGCTGATATTTTTACTATATATATATGGAGGAACATAGTTTTCCCGGCATGTATAAAGATAATCAGACCACCACTGCATCATCGCTGTACGGGCTTCCAGATGTTCGGCTTTGTGGATATAAGCTATCCGCACGCTGTTGCGTTCCTGATGACTCATTTGGCGTTCAACAGCATCCTTTGACCAGAGTCCGGATTCCATTAAGGCGCTGCACGCCATTGCCCGAAAGCCATGGCCGCAAATGTCCATTTTCGTGTCATAGCCCATCAGTCGCAGTGCCTTGTTGACTGTATTTTCACACATTGGCCTGTAAGGGTTATGGTCACCGGGGAACACGAGTTCCAGATGACCTGAGATTTCCTCTACTTGTTTCAGGATAACGATAACTTGCCGGGATAATGGAACAATGTGGGGCGTGCGCATTTTGGCTCCGCGTCCGGAATAACGAACACCGGGAAGAGCTTCGCGGGTAGCGGGGATGGTCCAGATACAGTTCCTGAAATCAAACTCGCTCCATCGGGCGAAACGCAGTTCACTGGAACGGATAAACAGGTGAAGGGTCAGAAGGACCGCTTGACGGGTTAACTCTCGTCCCTGCTGATAACCATCAATGCGCCCCAGCAATTCCGGTAGGCGTTCCAGCGGCAGGGCGGGGTAGTGGCGCTTAACGGGGGGCGCTGTCACGCCGTCAAGGTTTGCCGCCGGGTTGCTGTCAATGAATCCCTGATGAACCGCATGACGCATGATGTTACAGAGGTGCTGCCGCGTGCGGGACGCGACTTCCAGCAGACCTTTTTTCTCAATGCTTTTCAGCAGGTCAATGAAATGACGGGGTTTAAGTTCCGTGACGGATAGATGTCCGATAACCGGAAAAATATGATTGTCCATGCTGGCAAGCAGACGGTCAGCGGTATTCTGCGACCATTTTTTATTGCTTTTATGCCACGCCAGCGCCACTGTCTTAAAGACCTTTTCCGGTGAGCGGGCGGCTCTTTCGGCTATACGTTGCTGAGCGGGGTTAATGTTCTGCGCCAGCAACTTGCGGATACCGTCTCGTTGTTGCCGGGCGTCGGAAAGGGATACATCGGGATAAGCGCCTAAGCCAAGGCGGGATTCTTTACCGTTAATTCGATACTTAAGATACCAGAGACGTGAGCCGCCTGGATTGACCAGGAGGTATAGACCGTGTGTATCGGAGACTTTGAAGGATTTTTCAGAAGGCTTGAGACTGCGGATTTTCGTGTCGTTGAGAGACATATGGGGGTCACTCCATAATCGAACCAAACTGACCCCAAATCTGACCACCAAATTCTCCCGATGCGGAGGGTAAAATCAAAATGCACCGGGAAGAGTTTTCACGCTAACCTGTTGAACCAACATCATATAATGATTCGCAAGGATGCATGAAAGCAGGAAATTGGCTCCTCTGACTGGACTCGAACCAGTGACATACGGATTAACAGTCCGCCGTTCTACCGACTGAACTACAGAGGAATCGTGTGAACGGGGCGCATATTAACGATGACCATCCCCCTTGTCAAAGCCTGAATCACCTTAACTTGTTCGTTTGCTGACAATTTCAGCAGAGTGCCTGTTTTTACGGCATTGCGCCGCCGGATGCACCGTTGCGGTGCATTTATACCCCTAATGGGGCATACCGCAATCCGCTTACCGGGCAACAAAATCGCGGTTTGCTATCAGTATCCCTTATTACGCGGCCTGCAGCGGCATTTGCGTCCCTGCAAAAAAGCTGGCAAGCAAATTGCAAAACCTTCTGCATCTAAACGGCCAGTGTTGGTACTGGTGTTCCTTACAGGAGGCAAAATGAACTTAAGACGACTGAAGTATTTTGTGAAAATCGTCGATATCGGCAGTCTGACCCAGGCCGCTGAAGTCTTGCACATCGCACAACCGGCGCTGAGCCAGCAGGTTGCGACCCTGGAAGGCGAGCTGGACCAGCAGCTGTTGATCCGCACCAAGCGCGGCGTGACGCCGACCGAAGCGGGCAAGATCCTTTACACCCACGCCCGGACTATCCTGCGTCAGTGCGAGCAGGCGCAGCTGGCGGTTAACAACGTCGGTCAGACGCTAAGCGGCCAGGTGTCAATTGGGCTGGCCCCGGGCACGGCGGCTTCGGCCATTACCATGCCGCTGCTGCAAACGGTGCGTAACGAGCTGCCGGAAGTTATGGTCTATCTGCAGGAAAGCAGCGGAACGATCCTCAACGATAAGCTTATCGACGGTCAGCTGGATATGGCCGTGCTCTATGAACGTTCCCCGGTCGCCGGGATCGTCAGTCAGCCGCTGCTGAAGGAAGATCTCTACCTGGTCGGAACCCGGGATTGCCCGGGGCAGAGCGTGGATTTGACGGCGGTTGCGGAAATGAATCTGTTCCTGCCGCGTGATTACAGCGCCGTTCGCGCAAGGGTCACCGAAGCCTTCACTCTGCGTCGACTGTCGGCAAAAATTATCGGCGAAATTGAATCCATTACCACCCTGACGGCGGCTATTGCCAGCGGCATGGGCGTCACCGTTCTGCCTGAGTCCGCCGCACGTTCGCTGTGCAGCGCGGCGAATGGCTGGATGGCGCGCATCAGCACGCCGTCAATGAGCCTGTCGCTGTCGGTCAATATGTCGGCACGCGGCAGTCTGTCGCCGCAGGCGCAGGCGGTTAAGGAAATTTTAATGTCGCTGGTGAGCCGTCCGTCGCTGGAAAACCGTGAATTATTGTTAGTCAGTTAGGCTATATTCCTGAATGGAATAAGTTGCTGGTTTTTATTATTTGTTAGCAGGGACAACAGACTTTAACAATAGTGCATATGTTATGTCTGATAGCCCGGAGGAAAGGGTGAACTTCCAGCAACTCAAAATTATTCGTGAAGCGGCCCGTCAGGATTACAACCTGACGGAAGTCGCCAATATGCTCTATACATCGCAATCGGGCGTCAGCCGTCATATTCGTGAACTGGAAGAAGAGCTGGGGATCGAGATTTTTATCCGCCGCGGCAAACGCCTGCTGGGGATGACGGAGCCGGGCAAAGCGTTGCTGTCGATTGCCGAGCGTATTCTGAATGAAGCCAGCAACGTTCGTCGCCTTGCGGACCTGTTTACCAACGATGCGTCCGGCGTCTTAACCATCGCCACCACCCACACCCAGGCGCGCTATAGCCTGCCGCCGGTGATTAAAGCCTTCCGCGAACTCTTTTCCGACGTACGTCTTGAATTAGTTCAGGGGACGCCGCAGGAAATTGAAGCGCTGCTGCACAACGGCGGCGCGGATATCGGCATCGCCAGCGAGCGCTTGAGCAACGACCCGACGCTGGTGGCTTTCCCCTGGTTCCGCTGGCACCACAGCCTGCTGGTCCCCAAAGATCATCCGCTG
The DNA here is from genome assembly GCF_001753185.1 of Klebsiella sp. LTGPAF-6F. Classification (NCBI taxonomy): domain Bacteria; kingdom Pseudomonadati; phylum Pseudomonadota; class Gammaproteobacteria; order Enterobacterales; family Enterobacteriaceae; genus Klebsiella; species Klebsiella sp. LTGPAF-6F. Next base: position 4,026,050 of record NZ_CP017450.1, on the reverse strand, counting down.
ACCCAGGTGACGCCGTTAACCCTCGATGCCATCGCCCGCTGGCCGCTCATTACCTATCGCCAGGGGATTACCGGGCGTTCACGTATTGACGAAGCCTTTAACCGTAAAGGGCTGATGCCGGATATCGTATTAAGCGCTCAGGACTCCGACGTTATCAAAACCTACGTCGAGCTGGGGCTGGGCGTGGGGCTGGTGGCGGAACAGTCAGGCGACGCGCGGGAATCTGATACCTTTACGCGTCTCGATACCCGCCATCTGTTCGATGCCAATACCGTCTGGCTGGGCCTGAAGCGCGGTCAGCTGCAGCGAAATTACGTCTGGCGCTTTATTGAACTGTGTAACGCAGGGCTGTCGCTGGAGGAAATTAAACGTCAGGCGATGGAGCCGGAAGAGGCCGCAATCGATTATCAGATTTAGCAGGATGATAAATCAGATATGAAAGAGTAAACGAAGCTATAATTCATTCACGATTATCGCCACAAAGGAAGGGAAATTGTGCGGCGTGTGAAACTGCTTTGTTCTCTTATTATGATCCTCACCAGCCAGAGCGCTCTGGCGGTGAGCTACCCGTTGCCGCCGGAAGGAAGCCGCCTGGTGGGCAGCCCGCTGACCATCACCATTCCGCAACACAATACCCAGCCGCTGGAGGCCTTTGCCGCTCAGTACGGTCAGGGCCTGAGCAATATGCTCGAGGCCAACCCCGGCGTCGACGTGTATCTGCCGAAGTCGGGCTCCACGCTGGTGGTCCCGCAGCAGCTTATCCTGCCCGCTACGGTTCGCAACGGGATCGTGATCAACGTGGCCGAAATGCGTCTCTACTACTATCCGCCCGATGGCACAACGGTTGACGTTCTGCCGATTGGCATTGGCCAGGCAGGACGCGAAACCCCCCGTAACTGGGTCACCGCCGTGGAGCGTAAGCAGGAGGCGCCGACCTGGACGCCCACCGCCAATACCCGTCGTGAATACGCCAGCCGTGGCGAAAGCCTGCCCGCGTTTGTGCCCGCAGGGCCGGATAATCCCATGGGCCTGTACGCGATTTACATCGGCAGGCTCTACGCGATCCACGGCACCAACGCCAATTTCGGCATTGGCCTGCGCGTGAGCCAGGGCTGCATCCGCCTGCGTAACGACGACATCAAATACCTGTTTGATACCGTTCCGGTCGGGACGCGCGTGCAAATCATCGACCAGCCGGTGAAGTATACCGCCGAGCCGGACGGCAGCCGCTGGGTTGAGGTTCACGAACCGTTGTCGCGTAACCGCGCGGAGTATGAATCGGACCGGAAGGTGCCGCTCCCCATCACGCCGGCGATTCAGGCCTTTGTGAAGGGCGAGGGGGTGGATGTGAATCACGCGGAGCAGGCGCTTGAACGCCGTTCAGGGATGCCGGTGGAGATTGGTCGTGCATCACTGCACGCCGGTAGCGGTTTTTAACCCTTTCCCTCACGCCAGGCGATTTCTTCCATCAGGATAACGCGCCCGCGGTTGCCGGGCGCTCTCGGTTGCCGTGGCGATTCACGTTCAGGGTTTAGCTTCATCGCATTGAGCTGATGCTTTAGCTAAAGGGATGTTTTTTAAAGGCGCTATGGGTTTCAAATAACTCGGCAACGGACCGGATATGATTAAAGTCTCCCGCATGAACCACGTGAGGGATCGTTGACTGAATAAAGGTCCAGATAACCGTACTCGTTACGGCCACCTGATCGGGAACCGCGGCCGCCGGACGCTCCTCCAGCAGCCTGTTCCACTCCCTGCAGGCTGCCAGCAGCTGAGTCGTGATGCGCGCTATCCACGGATTATGCTGCTTTTCCGCCGGGCGCAGATTGTGTTCATAGACATTTTGTACCGCCTTTTCACCCGCGGCGAGAATAAAGCCCAGCGTTTGCAGATCCCTTGCCAGCGCGTCCGGCGCGACCGGCAGCAGCTTGCGCCCCGGGGCTGCCTGGGTTTCAAAATAAGAGAGTATCAGCGACGAATCCATCAGGCGAATTCCGTTATCCAGCACCAGCGTCGGCGCTTTGACCGCAGGGTTTATCCTGGAAAAGGCTTCAAAGCTGCTGAATACGGACAGCGGGTGACTTGCAAACTCGACGCCGTAGAGTTCAAGGGAAATCGCCACGCGCCTTACATAAGGTGAATCCATCATGCCAATAAGCTTCATCATGATTTCTGTTTTCCTGTGCTGGTGAAATAGGCTGAGGTTAATGCTTCATTGCCGGCGGTGAAGAAACAGTACAATAAATTCGTCATGGCGAATATCTTCAGTATCTTACCGGTTGGGTTAGTATTACTGACAGATTGTGGGTCACGTTTTACGCGTCAGGTTGTGGGAGCGGTAACATGGCGGATTTTCCCCCTATTGCGAGTTTACGTAGTTTTGAAGCCGTGGCGCGTCTTGGCAGCGTGACGCTGGCGGCGAAAGAGCTACACGTTACGCATTCAGCCATCAGCCAGCAGATTAAAGTGCTGGAGGAGATGGTCGGCCTCAAGCTGTTTATCCGTCACGGCCGCGGCGTGCAAATTAATGAAGAAGGGCGGCTCTATGCCTTACAGGTCCGCGAGGCTTTGCACCATATTGCTGATGCCACCCGGCTGGTGCAGGTCAACCCCCGCCGGCAGGAGCTGACCCTGGCGATGGTGCCCTCGTTCGGCTGCCACTGGTTGTTGCCTCGCCTGGAACGGTTTCGGGAGAAATACCCCCATATCTCGCTGCGAATACAGGCGAGCCTGGCGATAACCAGCATGCAGCAGGAAGGGGCGGATTTGGCTATACGCATGGGAAAAGGCGACTGGGAAGGAACGGAGAGCCATTACCTTTTCTCCGATCAGCTTATCGTTGTGGCCGCGCCAACCTATAACGGCGGCGTGCTCCCCCGTACGCCGTCAGAGATAGCGAAGAGCAACATTATCTTTTCCATGGAGTCGTGGAAAGCATGGTGTATCAACGCGGGGCTTGAAAGAGAGATTGTGCCAGGCGGTTTGTGCATCAACGACTCGAACCTGGTGCTGGAGGCAGTCCGGCTCGGTAAAGGTATCGCGCTGGAACGCCGCTCTTTAGTCCAGGATGCGCTCTCCAGGGGTGAACTGGTACAGCTTACGTCTTTCACCGCCCCTTATCCGTGGCCTTACTGGCTGGTTTCATCGCAGGGCGCAGAGCAGAAAAACGAAGCCGTTCTATTTAAGGCCTGGCTTGATGAGGAGGTTACCGCATGGCGCCAGCAAACTGGCGCGGTGGAGGAGAAATGTGCGCGAGACGGTAAACCTTAGCTCCCGCCGGAAAGGCGGGAGAATTTATAGCAGGATGTTACTTATCGATTAAATGAAAATCACCCTGGGTATATCTTAATCCGTGAATATTGTCAGGGGTAAAGATGCGATCGATGAGTTTAATATCAACATCGGAAATAGCCAGGCTGGCTGCGCCGGCATTATCCTGCAAATGCGCGATTTGGCGCGCGCCGGGAATGGGGACAATATCATCGCCTTTACTCATCACCCACGCGAGAGCGAGCTGGGCCAGGGTACAGCGATATTTATCGGCCACATCCCGCAGCTGGCTGAGTAGCTGCTGGTTTTTCCGCATGGCATCGTGCTGGAAGCGAGGAAGATTGCGCCGAAAATCATCCTCGGCGAAGCCGGACCGATCGGTGATTTTGCCGGTTAAGAATCCACGACCCAGCGGGCTATAGGGCACAAATCCTACCCCTAATTCGCGGCAAGTTTTGAGAATGTTTTCTTCCGGCTCGCGGGTCCAGAGAGAATATTCGGTCTGAACGGCGGCGATCGGATGAACTTCACAGGCCCGGCGCAAAGTATTGGCAGAGACCTCGGAAAGTCCGATATGGAGAATTTTCCCTTCCTTGACCAGATCTGCCATTGTTCCCACTACGTCTTCAACGGGGACGGTGGGATCAACGCGGTGCTGATAAAGGAGATCAATAGTCTCGACGTTGAGACGTTTTAGGGAGCCTTCTACCGCTTCGCGGATATGTTCAGGACGGCTGTCAACGCCGGCCATACGCTCAAGCCCCTGACCGCCAGGAAGAATGCGGAAACCAAATTTGGTCGCAATCTGTACCTTATCGCGAACGCCTTTGATTGCTTTTCCGATCAGCACTTCATTCTCAAATGGGCCATAAACTTCTGCGGTATCAAGGAAGGTGACGCCCAAATCAACCGCAGCGTGAATGGTGTTAATTGCCTGCGACTCTTCGGCTCCGCCATAGGCAAAACTCATTCCCATACAACCCAGACCTAATGCCGACACCTGAAATTTGTTCTTTCCCAGATAACGTGTTTCCATTTTATTTTCCTCACTCGTACAATGTGCTGAAATATATACTTTCCTTTTCCATTCACAACAATTAATCTCTTTCTAATGCAGTATTTTACGGATGTTAACAATGAAAAATATTCCCGAATTGCAACATGTAGAAATGCTTATTCTTATTGTGAAGCATGGAAGTTTTCGTCAGGCAGCAAAAGAGTTGAATATTTCTCCACCAACGTTAACTATTGCCATAAATAATCTGGAAGAGAAACTGGGCGCGAGGCTTTTAAATCGTTCTACGCGCAGTCTTTCCCTGACCGCTATCGGCCAGGAATTTCTGAATGACGTTACTCCTGTGCTCAATGACTACAGGCGGGTGATTGATAACCTTAATGAGCACAGAGCAAAGCCGGAAGGAGTGGTGAGACTAAACTTGCCACGCATTGTGCTGGATCTCTTCTTTCAACGTTACTTCGCACCGTTCAAAAATGAGTATCCGGATATTAAACTTGAGTTATTCACCACGGACAGAAAAGTCAATATTATAGATTCAGGATTTGATGCGGGTATACGCTATACGCAAGATGTACCTAAGGATATGATTGCCATACCCTTTGGCGAACCGCTATCTCTTATTCCAGTGGCGAGTGCGGATTTTATAAAAAAATGCGGCGCACCCTCTTCACCAAAAGATCTCGTTAATTTCAGATGCATTAATCGTTGCTTTCCAGGTGGGGATCTGTACCGCTGGGAGTTTATTAGCGCTACGGGCGTTATAACGGAAGTGGCTGTGAAGGGCGATCTGGTGATGGATTCCGATGCGGCGATGATACAGGCTGCGGAATCTGGATTAGGTATTGCCTTTGTGTATGAGAATCTGGTTCAGGATAAAATTAAAGAAGGCGGGCTTGTCCGCTTACTGTCTGATTATCGTTATCCTGCCGATCATTTTAATATTTACTATCCGAGCCGCAAACATATCCCGGTCCCCCTGAGAACATTTATAACATGGGTGATGTCGATGAATAAAAATATCCTGGAGCAATAGCATGTGAAACGGCGGGTGAAAATAGACGGGATGAAAAACTGATTTTATCACGCTATTTTGTATTACTGGAAAAGTCTTCGAGTTGAAAAGTCGCACTACCGTCTGCTAAAAATCTGCATATTATCTCTGAGAGCGATGTTTTTCCACTGTTGTTTCGGCCAACAATGACTGTCGTCTGTTCCTCTAATACAAGCTCCACGTTAGCTAAAAGTCGGAAATTCTTTATTTTAACCTGATGAATGCGCATGCGTCCCTCAATCTGTTTATAGGATATCGACAAAGCTGATGTTATCACATTGCATGTGAGCTTCATCCTTCTAATAGCTTGGTTGTTCACAATACCTCAGATTCTATATTATTACCTGAGGCATTGAAACTTTACTCTGTCATTGATACATCACGCACATCATCCGGCTGAACCTGGCATTCTTTCCACCGACGCACAAGCGTAGCCACACAGGGATTGCCCGCTAGTTGATTCATTCTGACCCAATCAACGTCAACCAGTCCGGCAAGAAGTTCGTAATTAAGTTCTCCCTGCAATGCATGCCATTGGCGAATACTGGGCTGACGTTGAATAATAGGTTGAGGGGAGGAAAGACTGCCAACAATGACGTAATTTTGCTCTGGGTCATGCCAGAGTCGTGTAATACCCGGTACGTTCTTGAGCCAGTTTCGGGGATCGCCTAAAGGTAAATCGAAGACACGAGATAATAATTTATTCCATGATGCTATTAATGATGTACTGGCTCTTTTTACTGATTTTTGAGCAACTCCCACCATAAGCGCATTTTTTTTCTCAGGCCATTGGGAAAAAACATATTTTTTTAAAATATCATAAGTGACATTGAATTCATTGTCAGAATAATATTTTTTCAAAGCACATTTCCATAGCTCACACAGCAATTCTAGTTCACGAAGCAACGTATTTCTATTTGTATCGGATAATTCACCCTCTTCAGTAAGTTGGTCTATATGAAAAGTTAGTTCATCCATTTCAGGTAATAACCATTGACTAAGAGGGAACTGTTGCCGTTGAGAATCAAGAATAGTCATTAAATCGTTTAATTTCTCCGGAAGCATATGAGGTGATCCATATTGTGGATCCTGAAGGAGGATAGTCACCTCTTCCGTTTTGTGAATTATCACCGTCAATCGATTAATAAATCGAGTCAACTTCTCTGCTTCATTCCAAATCCCTTGTGTAATATCCTGGGGGCGATAATGGTAAGGCCACTTTTCGTTAAGCAAAGCGAGTAGTGCTGTTACAGAGGTATCAAATGAACGGAGTATATTATCACAGGCAGAAACAGCATCTGGCATAGCTGGATGGAAAGGTAATATTATTGGGCGGTCTTGTTTAACAGTAAACAAACAGCCATTAGTGATTACAGCGAGACTGTTAGTGAGTAGATCCTTCTGTTGTGGAAGCGTTATACTAATTTTGGTCTCATTGCATAGCAGCAAATGCTTCAGGACTAACTCTTTATATACAATTTCAACATTACGTGCCAAAGATTCCTGAACCGCTTTTTTCTCAAAATCACTGATACTATAATCATAGTAACGAGAATCTGTGGTAGGAATAAGCTTCGTGTCACCGTCAAGGGTAGACTGTTCTATTAGTAAGTTATCTGCAACTGAGTCGCTTGTGAGATCAAAAGGATTAACATTAATATGCTGGCAGGCAACTTTTGTTCTTAATGTTTGTGTCAATGGATAGCGATCGTCAATGATACCCGGAGTCTGATCCAGCAGAACAAGTAGACACTGTGATCCATCAATTTCTATGTTCACAATCTGATCCGGTTTTATATCGGGCAGTAATGACATGCGTGCTTCAGGATATTTTTCATTCAGCAGCGACTGAATGTTATTAACAATATATTGTGGGGATACATTTTTCGAAAAACGTAGATCAAGAACCTTTATCTCTTTGTCAAGCTGTACACTTGGGAATTTAGCCTTGTCAGTTGTTTTGAATTTTGTTTTAAGCGGTAAAGGGCGTAACTTAAGTACTACTGGAGATAATCCGAAGCCAAATTTTCTTGCTTGCTCAATAAATTCATTTTGTACGGGTTGAAGGATCCAGGGCCAGCTATTTTTAAGTGAGGTTGAGGACGAAAGGTCGAGAAAAGGGCGTAGCTTGCGTTTATCTTTTTTTTTGGCTACTTCCCGGTAAATCTGAGATTTAGGTTTTGTCGTTTTTTCCGCTTTCCAGCGGACAAGAACATTATTTTTATCATATATCCATAATGGTTGATTAATATTAAATGATTCGGTTTTTATATCGACTGGACGTAGTGGGACGTTTTTATGAAATAATATAACCTCAGTTATATTTTTATCACTTCTTTGTTGAGTGCGACAGTCCAGACTAATTGCATTGATACCGAAGCTGTTTTTACTTTTCCAGACGTCAGTCTGTAGTAATGGGCATCCCAGAGTATGACTCCCTTTGCAATGCGAACCAAAGGCGGAGACTTTACGCATGATAAGCCGGATCCATACGGGATTCAGCATAGCCTTGTAATGGACACGCGTTGGTTCAACAATAATCCCATCACCATTTTTTATTACTGGTGGATTATCCTGCTCAGAGTCCAAAGCAACGTATAGTCCAAATTGATCTTTATGAGACTTCATCAAATAAGGGTAATAACGTCCACCTAACTCATCATCAATTTGGGTTTGCCATTCTTTCCAGCGATAGTTTTTACTTAACGGATAATGATAGACAACCATTTTTTCAGCTTTTTCCCGATCGATCTCATTGTCCCGGTAAATCATGTGTGAAAGGGGGAGAGAACGGAATATTTCGTCATTACGTTTCGCCATGATGTTATGCTCTTTCCATAATGTTTTGATTAATGATTTTTTTGAGTTGCCCGAATCCGGGTGTTTCCACTGAAATAGTGTCCGGGGTTACACATCCGCCGAGAACCAGAATGTCCGCATCATAAGGATTTTGAACAGGGGTTAATTGGTGAGAGAAACCCAGTAATTGACTATCAGCATGTGGAGCAACAAAGTTGGCGATGACCAATTTGGTTTTATTACCCTCGATAGCGCGAATTTGTGCCAGTTTTTTACTCAAACCCAGAGGGGTATGCTCTTGATTTGCGCCAGACGCCAACCATTGTTGATATTCTTCATCTGCCTTATCGAGAGTATCTTGTCTCCAAAACTTAGCATCCACACGATAATCAGAATTTTTTATGCTGAAATCATACTGCTCAAAAAGACGGTGATTGCTCACCTGGCTGGTGGTAATGATGCTCTCTGAATAAAGAAGCGCCCGGATAGCCTCTTCTCCAAGACGTCCCATCAGTAGGCGTTGTACAACTAGTGGATGAAATGCGTAACGTTCTTCCAAATCGTTCGCGAAGGGCATAATAGACGTTCTGTAACCTTTACGGTTGAACCAGTCAGTAATGACAGGATGACGTTGGATATACTGGTACAGTCTCTGAGGGTTGTATTGGCGCAGCCCTTCTGCTGCTTTGTCAAAAAACTGCCATGTCTGTGGGGAGTACCAGATTTTGCCGTCAGTATTAGCTAATTTCGGTTTTTCAAAGCAAGCCCATTTATATAATTCAAGATCAATGTCGAAAGCGTTTTTTCCTGGTTCCCAGGCTAAATCATGTTGAAGTACTGCTTTACCGAGTTGTCGCCAGAGTAATGGGATGTCATCTCTTGGTGTTGACTGTTCTCGTAATAACCGAATAGCAGGAACCAGCCGCTGATCGATATAATCCAATGCTAGTTTTCCAGGTTGTGTCGGCGTCATGAGCTGGCTGAAGAAATTGTTCTGTGTCAGTTCATCACGCTCCCGAAGTGTATCCAGTAATTGACGATTGAGTGCCGAAAGCTGTCGACGATTTGATGTATAAATAGGCAGTGAAGCAAAGCGGGACAGATGTTTTGCCAGTTCAGAATCAAGATGAATTTCAGCGTTGGGTACTTCACACCAGGCTCTCTCAATACGACCAACCTGCTGTTGAACATTGGCTGCCTTATTTTTTATATAATCGCTGGTTCTCTTATACTCTCCGTTTAATCGGGAAATTTCGTTCTTCCGGTTCAGCATCAGTGGCAGGACGAAGCGCTGATGCTGTTTACGTGAAATTTCTCCTGCACGGAGTAGTTTTTCCAGATTGCGTAACTGGAAGCCTGCATGTGCCATATCATCATTGCTATCTGCACTGGTCTGGAAAGCGGAAAAGTAATAATGCCGTGATTCCAGTAAATATAAACAGGTCAAATCCATATTTTTGCCGGATTGTGGCAAGCTGAAATCCAGATTTATACCGTTGGTGGCGGAGGCAGTTTGTGTCAGCACAATAACAATACGTCCGGACGCAAATGCGGCCTGATAGGCTTCACTGAAGCCCTTTTTTTTCTGACATTCTGCGGTTAACAGACAGATTAGTGCGGGCTTGTTATGTATGGTCAACGGGATAAACACATCAGTAAAATTCTTTAGAAGGTTGTCGGATAAAGGCGGATCCAGCTTTAACCATGTGAGGCAATCTCTGCTTTGTGTCGCTATTGCAGCAGTTAGCCATTTTCTTAAATAAGATATGGAATTAACAAAAGCCAGATGCCCTCGGTGCTGAGGTCTTTTTCCTGCCAGATCCAGCACATCAAGCAGTTTAAGTAGAACATTCTGGCGATATTCTGATTCGAAATCTGTTGAAGGTTCATCATCATTCTGGAAAAAATCGGGGGGCAGAGAAGCGAGCAGATCGGCTGACTGCGGGCTGTTCTTTATTTTATTAAAATCATGGATTTCAGTATTCAGTTGTGTCTTTCTGATGCTTTCCTTGCTGCTATTGATCTCTTCAATCGCGGTATTCTGTAACTGAATGTCACCATCGGTCTGAACATAGGGTATCGGTTCTTTAAACCAAGAATCAGGTCGGTTTTCAAAAGTAGTTCCGAGAAAGCTTTCCGTAACTGTAGGGTTACGTGCTTCTGCAATATAGCGTAAGGCTGAGTTTATCCACCGGACATCAAAGTGGTTGCAGGCCCTTTCAATATATGATGTGGCCGATAGTGCAAAAACGAGATTACGGCTGGCTAGTGACAGTAGTAAACCTTCTGCTGTTGTTGGCAAGAACGCACGCTTGATCTGTATTCGTAATGGATCGATATCGGTATCCGCAATATTTTGTTTCAGCAACCAGTTAGTTAACCCAAAAATACTGGCATGTGTATTGGGCAAAATATTACTTTTTCTTAGTTCCCGCAGTTCAGGCAGATCGGTACGTGGTAACAAAAACCGAGACATATTTGGCAGGGTTGAGCCATAATATGACGGTCTGTAGTCATTAACCGGGTCAAACAGAAGTCGGGTTAACTTTTTTATGTATTCATGCGCTTCGTCTTCACTGGCTGTCAGATCTGTTAGCATCAGGTTAAACTGCCGAATAAACTTTTCCATCAGACGTAAAAAATCGCTGATATCAATTATTGACTCATTGTCCTGAGGTAAAGCGTTGGGTTTTATAATTTCATATCCATGCTCCGCTTTTCGCATAATGAGCCGCTCGCTGGTGACTAAATGATCAGAGCGAAATAAGTAATGCTCACCGAATGACTCACCTGTCAGATATTGTTGTAGTGGCATAACCAATGATCTGGCGTGTGTTAAATCGATATCTTTGTTAACTAATGTATTGTCCAGATTTTCAAGAAACTCAGCTAGGCGTACACGGATCATCGGAGCTGGCTCCGTTGCAACATGCTGCATACGTTGCAACAACCTGCGCCCCCCATCCAGCAACTGGCCCAGACATTCTGGCGGCTCCTGAACCCACTGGGCCTGAGCCAGATACTCCTGCAATACCTCGGCCTGATAATCAAACTCGTCAATAAAAATGATGTGATTACGCAACTCTTTACTGGACATACGTACTTTGCGCCGCCCATCGAAAAATGATGAAACCAGCTTTTGGGTTGTCATGATCAGCAGATGTTGCTTTTCGTCACGCCAGGCAATGGCGGGAAGAATGCGTCTAACCCAGGCATGACGACGGAAATCATCGAGCCGTTGCTTCGCTGCCTGCGTAAGTTCATTCATTTCGCCGTATTTTTCTTTCTGCTTTTTGAACTCTTTATCCAGAGACTTAATGTTCTGAATCAGCGTTATTTCTATGGCTGTACACGAATTGATTAACGCTTCTTTCTCACTGGCTATGGCAGCCCGAAATTGGGAGGGATAGTTTTTTAGCGTTCTGTTGATACGGAGTATATTGTTGCAACTTTTGCGCAATTTTTCAGCTATATCTTTACTGGCAAACAGATTACTGGCATGCAGCTCATCGATAGACGTAAAAGGGTTGGGCAACGAAGCTGGAGAAATATTTGTCTCATGAGGTAAAGGTGTTGCTTCAACGGCAGATACAATCTGGTCCTCTTGTGCATAAAGCACACTGACCCTGAATGGCTCTCCGTTACTGTCTTTATGCTCCGCTGTTTTTTCATAAATATCGTGCAGTATGTTCCAGCGGTGGGTAACCAGAATGGCCTGAAAGCCTGCCTTTTTAATGGATTCCAGTGCCGGAAGCGCGTTGTCTTCATAACCAAGACGATAAAGCGAGCTCGTCTTCCCGCTACCTGTTGGCCCCTGAAGCTGGCAAAATCCTGCGATACGACGGGACGTTTTGGATTTTTTTGCCTGAGAAAGGGTGTATTCAATAACGGCATTGTAGGAACGTAATAAAGGGGCACTCACATTTCACCTCATCCATGTCAGGTTATCGAAGAGTAAAATTTCAGCAAATTCATGTTACGCCGATCGGGTATCATTTCAATGTTTAATGTTAATTTCTCTTTATAAAACAACGCTTATGATACATTCATTTACTGGATGATTTATTGATGTGTTATACGCTTGAATTTGGCTCTGCGGGTCTCTCTTTTATAACAATCTGCGATCCTCCTTCCACAAAACCCTCTTGCCGTCAGTCCCCAATCGTTGATATCCGAGTAAACGAGGACTCAAAACCTCTTTCACGCGGCCAAAACCAACCCCGTCAGTGTTGGCTTTTTTATACCCTCCGTCCTTACGGACGGAGGGAGTATGCTGCCCGATCAAAGTCGGGAGGGCGACTAATACAACACCCTTCGGGGAAATAAGTCCGCGGTTTCGTGAAGCCGTCTTGAGCCTCCCGGCACCACTTTATGTGGTCATCTCAAAAAATTTCACGGAGGCATTTATGCCTGATTTCACTCCATCTTTCATTAAGTCACCCGGAGAGTTACTTTCCGTTCCTTTCAGTGCCGCCACGGATTTCACCGTAGTGGCCGATCGCTGCGAAAAATTCGCCGAAACCCTGATTGAAAGCAACGATCCCACACTGAAAATGGCGCTCTGTAGCAGACTCAATGCCTGTCTGACGCTGCTCCAGCCCACGTTGTTAGAACCCGTTCCTCCCCATCTTATTGAAAGCCTGACCGTTGACACTCTCCCTGCAAATTCACCTCGTTTCGAGCCTGAATGCACAGAGCTCTGTCACTACTGTCTCTCTCTGACACAGATGCTGGCAGGGCAAGGCTTTTACTCTGAAATGGAGAAACACCTTAGCGGCCTGCTGTATGAACTGATCAATTATTTCGTCGCGGAGATGAAAGCCCCGCGCTGGCTACGCACATCTGAGGGCGTGAAATTTATCGGCGAGGTGACGGCATGATGCAACAGAACTGGCATCCCGCCGACATTATTGCGGCGCTGAAAAAGCGGGGAACGTCGCTGTCAGCGCTTGCCTGGCGTCCTCTACGCTGGCAAATGGGCTTAACCACCGCTGGCCCAATAGCGAAAGATTGATTGCTGAAGCGTTCGACTTCGAGCCTGGAAAAATCAGGCCTTCACGCTGCCGCTGATGCTCCTCCGAAGCAGCTCCGATCCGGAAGCCGCCTCGCATTCCGTTTACCTGAACCGCCATAATCCTTTAAACCGCAAAAACAGTTTTCTATTATCAGCCTTCTTAGTTACGCGTTTCGTTCCCACCTGTACTGTCCTCCGATGGATAACGGCTTTCTTCACGCTTTATTACGAAAAGGAAATCACCATGAATCTGATGAATAATTGTGCACCGCCTGCCGTAGATGTTATATTAAAATATAATATTCGGAGGTGCTCTATGTATACCACTCGCCTGAAAAAGGTCGGCGGCTCCATCATGTTGGCGGTTCCTCCCGCCGTGCTCAAAACGCTGGAGCTGTCGACGGACAGCGAAGTCGGCATGACCATTAATAATGGCTGCCTGATTATTGAACCCCAGAAACGGCCTCATTATTCTCTTGAGGAGCTGCTGGCGCAGTGCGATCCGCACGCCGAAATGAGCGAAGAGGATAGGGAATGGATTGATGCTCCTGCGGTGGGCAAGGAGATCCTGTAGATGGACAGAGGGGAAATCTGGCTCGTTTCACTGGATCCGATTGCAGGCCACGAGCAAAGCGGAAAACGTCCGGTGCTTATCGTATCGAAGGCATCGTTTAACAAGCTGGCCCGGTTACCCGTTGTTGTTCCCATCACCAGCGGTGGAAAATTTGCTCGCACGGCAGGTTTCACCGTTTCACTGGAAGGGGCAGGGACAAAAACAACGGGCGTTATTCGCTGCGACCAGCCCAGAACCATTGATATGGTTGCCCGGAACGGCAAGCGGCTGGAAAGCATACCAGACGCTGTGGTAAATGAAGTGCTTGCCAGGCTGGATGCAATTTTAAGTTAACGCAGGACGCAGAAAAGCAAAAAGCCTGCTTCAAAAGCAGGCTTTTCAAATATGGCTCCTCTGACTGGACTCGAACCAGTGACATACGGATTAACAGTCCGCCGTTCTACCGACTGAACTACAGAGGAATCGTTGTGGAGTCGTATCTTAGCGGCGAAAAAACTTTTGTCAAACATCTATTCGCCGTCCGAGGCTCAACTGGCGCATCCATCAACAAATTGTCGCCATTATCGACAATTTATCGGGAAAAATGCTTTGCAGGATTAGCTTTTCTCTATCATCATTTGAAATGTAGTTTCAACTTTTCTCACTAAGGTCTCCCTTGAACGTCACCGCCGCATTACGCCAGTCCGTCGAACGCACGTCCTGGTTTAAAAAACGCAAGAGCTATCGCGTCCTCTACTGGCGTGAAATCAGTCCGCTTGCGGTCCCCATTTTGCTGGAAAACGCCTGCGTATTGCTAATGGGCGTGTTGAGTACTTTTTTGGTCAGCTGGCTCGGTAAAGAGGCCATGGCGGGAGTAGGCCTGGCCGACAGCTTCAATATGGTGATCATGTCCTTTTTTGCCGCCATCGACCTCGGTACGACCGTGGTGGTGGCGTTTAGCCTGGGCAAACGGGACCGGCGGCGGGCAAGGGCGGCAGCGCGCCAGTCGCTGGCGATAATGACCCTGTTCTCGATTATTCTCGCGGCGGTCATCCATGCCTTCGGCGCGGAAATCATTAATTTTGTCGCCGGGGATGCGACAGAAGAGGTAAAAGCTCTGGCACTGACCTATCTGGAGCTGACGGTGCTGAGCTATCCGGCGGCGGCAATTGCCCTGATCGGCAGCGGCGCGCTGCGCGGCGCCGGGACCACCAAAATTCCGCTGCTGATCAACGGCGGGATGAATATCCTCAATATTATTATCAGCAGCATCCTGATTTACGGCATTTTCTCGTGGCCCGGCATGGGGTTTGTCGGGGCGGGGCTGGGATTAACGATTGCCCGCTACATTGGCGCGGTTGCCACCATTTGGGTGCTAATGATCGGTTTTAACCCGGCGCTGCGCATTTCGCTGAAGAGCTATTTTAAGCCGTTTAACTTCGCCATTATCTGGGAAGTGATGGGCATCGGGATCCCCGCCAGCATTGAATCGGTTTTGTTCAACGGCGGTAAGCTGCTGACGCAGATGTTTGTTGCCGGGATGGGGACCAACGTGATTGCCGGTAACTTTATCGCTTTCTCCGTGGCCGCGCTGATCAACCTGCCGGGGAACGCGCTCGGTTCAGCATCGACTATTATCACCGGCCGACGCCTCGGAAAAGGGCAGATCGCTCAGGCGGAGCGTCAGGCGTGGCACGTCTTCTGGCTGTCGACCATCATTTTGACGGCGATCGCCTGGGGAACCGCGCCGCTTGCCGGCCTGATCGCCTCGTTCTATACCAGCGAAGAGGACGTCAAAGTGGTGGTGAAAGAGCTGCTGTGGCTGAACGCCTTCTTTATGCCGATCTGGGCGATGGCCTGGACGCTGCCGTGCGCCTTTAAAGGCGCGCGCGACGTGCGTTACACCATGTGGGTCTCAATGCTCGGCATGTGGGGCTGTCGCGTGGTGGCGGGCTACACGCTGGGGATTGTGCTGGGCATGGGGGTGATCGGCGTCTGGCTGGGTATGGTGCTTGACTGGGCGGTGCGCGGCGTTTTGTTTTACTGCCGGATGGTCAGCGGGCGCTGGCTGTGGAAGTATCCGCGAACGAAAGCGCAGGCCGACGAGACCCGCGCGCAGGTTGAAGAAACGTAACACGCGGTGGGCGAAACGGGACTTTTCGCCCAAAGTGGAGAATTATTCGGCAAACGGTTTGAAATGTGAAAACAGCCTTTGACAAGGTGAGGCGCCATCGATAATATGCGCCTCGTTCAAACGATTCCTCTGTAGTTCAGTCGGTAGAACGGCGGACTGTTAATCCGTATGTCACTGGTTCGAGTCCAGTCAGAGGAGCCATATTTAAGAAGCCCGCTTAAGGAAACTTAAGCGGGCTTTTTGCTTTCCTATTCCATAGCCACGATGGTGGCAACGCCGGGGCACAAGAACATTCCCGGCGCACCGTCAGGGTCTTAAAACCAGGATACAATAAGGGAAATTAGCCCGATCGCGGCAGTCCAGAAAAAAAGAGTTGCTAATAAAATAAACAGGCGGATATTCCCTATGGTTAATTTCATAAAGCTGTCTTCCATACTTTTACGAAAATAGTACATTGCCGGTCGCGATAGATAAGCATATTCATGGTTGCCTACTGTCGACATGCGCAATTTCATCTCTGGTAATTTAGTAACAAGGTATTTGTTGCAAACAACCTGTCGCTATTAAAGGATGATTCCAGAGTAGAGTAGCGCCCATAGGTAACTCTTTAATTATTTTGATCTCTCCCTGGCGCTGGCTATTTTGTGCCGCTTTTTTGTCCCATGTGAATTTATGTAATTAATTTAATAGGTTACGAGACTTAGTTCAAGTATTAATCAGCCCTCGGCTGGGCGTTTTATGACCACAGGGAAAATGATACTGACATGTTAATAAAATGTTTATTTGTTGATTTTCATAGTGGGAATAATATTGTGCGGATATACACGTATGGATGTGCTCTGAGAATTTTTTACCCCTAACAAAAATAAACGCTTTATTTTATAACGCTCAGTCCGGCTGGTGGCCGCGTAAATATTTCACGCGATCCGGACTGAGTGTATTCTGCTCGTATGATATCAGCGCTTAGCGGAACGGCGGTTCGTTGAAGGTTCTCAGCTTGCGCGAATGCATGTGGTCGCCTTCGGCGCGCAGCAGGTCAATCGCCCGAATACCAATCTGCAAATGTTCGGAAATGGCCCCTTCATAGAATCGGTTAGCCTGGCCCGGCAGCTTAATCTCGCCGTGCAGCGGTTTGTCGGAGACGCACAGCAGGGTGCCGTAGGGGACGCGGAAGCGATAGCCCTGGGCGGCAATGGTTGCGCTTTCCATATCGATAGCCACCGCGCGGCTGAGGTTAAAGCGCAGCGCTGAGGCCGAGTAGCGCAGCTCCCAGTTGCGATCGTCGGTGGTGACCACCGTTCCGGTACGCAGCCGCTGTTTTACCTCTTCGCCCGGCATGCCGCTGACCTGCTTCGTGGCGTCGTAGAGCGCGCGCTGAACTTCGGCGATGCTCGGAATAGGGATATCCGGCGGCAGCACCGCATCCAGCACGTGGTCGTCGCGCAGATAGGCATGGGCCAGCACGTAGTCGCCGATATTCTGGCTTTCACGCAGGCCGCCGCAGTGGCCAATCATCAGCCAGACGTCCGGACGCAGCACCGCCAGATGGTCGCAGATATTTTTGGCATTTGCCGGGCCGACGCCAATATTAATCAGCGTGATCCCCTGTCCGTCTTTGGTTATCAGGTGCCAGGCGGGCATCTGGTGCTTTTTCCACGCCAGATCGGAAATCGCTTCCTCCGGCGCCTCCGTGTCCGCCGTTATCCAGATCCCGCCCGCGCAGGAGAGGGCGATATAGGGACTCTCGGGATCGAGAATTTGGCTACAGCCCCAGCGCACGAACTCATCGACGTAGCGGGTGTAGTTGGTAAACAGCATATACGGCTGGAAATGGTCAACCGGCGTGCCGGTATAGTGGCGCAGGCGCGCCAGCGAGAAATCGACGCGGCGGGCGTCGAAGTGGGAAAGTGGATAGTATTCCGTCGAATGAAACAGGCCATCGGCGGTTTCATCGCCAATTTGCGACAGCTCGGTGGTGGGGAAAAAACGCGTCAGGCCGGCGCTCATTGAGCGATCGAGCGTGAGTTCAGAGCCATCAATAACGTACGGATAGGGGATCTCATGCTGCGACAGCCCGACGGTAATCGCGGCATCGTAATCCTGATACAGCATGGTGAGCTGCTCCAGCAGATAGGCGCGAAACAGTTTAGGGTTGGTGATGGTGGTGGTATAGCAACCGCTATGGGTGAAGCGACCCCAGGCCCGGGTTTTTAACGCTTTATGTTCCGCTCCGTCCCACGATACCGACAGCTGCGGGTAAACGAACAGTCCTTCCGCACGGGCGCTATTCTCGGGGAGGATATTATGGTGAATATAATCGCCGAGGGCTTTACGCAGCGCATTGACCGATTTTTCATAGAGCGCTTCGAGCTGCGTAAGCGCCTGTTCTGGGGTCAGCCTGGCGGCTTTCTGATTCATGACGTACTCCTTGTTTCTGCTCTGCTGACGTTTTGCTTAGTATGTCACAGACTGAAAAAGGCGCAGGACAATTTAACCCGCTTAGTTGAGAAAGTACTGAGATTAGAACCAGTTGATGCTGGGGGATGTCGATTAATGCGCGGTGATATTCGCGATGGCGCCCCAGCGTTCAGCGCTGAAATGCGTGGCGTTGAGCACTTTTAGGGTGATCGACTTATTGTCGTTAATGCAGTACAGCGCGTTAGCCAACGGCGTCAGCTTATCGCCCTCCTGTAGACGCCGGCCGCAGGAAGTGAGTTCCGCAATGATGGTTAGCTGGCCGCTTTGCAGAACCGCGTGGGTATGTGTAGACGTCGAGGCCTCGCGTAGTTTCTTAATCCACCATTCCATTTGTTTATTCCTGACCTGTTACACTCCGGCGATAATTCATGTTTGCTCCTCATCTGACAATAAGAACAGGCGGTTGGTTTAGTCTATGTTTAATAAGTGAATCGCAGGATCGGATTCCTTCTGCATAATAGCCCACCCTGGCAGCTAAAGAGATAATTCGGACAGAAATATGGCAATGATGCGTTTTACCCGGCTGCTGAATAAGTCGGGATTAAGATTAGTCTCGGTGGCGAAAAAAGCCATCATTGGGCTGCTGGTGGTCGTGATCGTCTTTTTTATTGGCCGTATTTACGAATCGCAGCGCGGTCCGGCGCTGCACCGCTGGCATACCTGGACGGCGAATGAAATGAGCGCCAGCGAGATTGACCGCGCCACTTTTGCCGAATACCAGACGCGGGAAGCGGCGATTTTCCGCGATATGAAAAGCAGCATTACCGACACGCTGAGCGACGATGAAAAAACGGCCATTAACCGCTTTTACGCGCAAAGTCTGGTCTATCCGGATAAGTTTCATCCCGACTGGAACCGCTCCTTTATTTTGCTGCCGCAGGGCAAACCGCGCGGCGCGGCGGTACTGCTGCACGGCCTGACGGATTCGCCCTACAGCGTACATTATCTGGCGCAGCGCTATCAGCAGCTGGGATTTGTTGCCGTCGCGCCGCGGCTGCCCGGACACGGTACCGCCCCCGGCGCGCTCACCGCGGTGGACCGCGAAGAGTGGATCGCGACAACCCGGCTTGCGGTGCGCGAAGCGACGCGGTTGGCGGGGAATGACGCGCCGCTGCACGTGGTTGGCTACTCCAACGGCGGGGCGCTGGCGCTGAAGTACGCCCTCGATAGCCTTGAGGATAAATCGCTGCGCCGGCCGCAGCAGGTCATCCTGCTGTCGCCGATGATTGGCGTTACCGCGTTTGCGCGTTTTGCCGGGCTGGCCGGTTTGCCTTCTGTATTCCCGGCTTTCGCCCGCGCGGCGTGGCTGAACGTCGTCCCGGAGTTTAATCCCTATAAATACAATTCGTTCCCGGTGAAGGCGGCAAGGCAGTCATGGCTGTTGTCGCAGGCGCTGCAGCAGCAAATCGTGCAGGAAGCGCAGCGTCAGCGGCTTTCTGAACTGGCGCCGGTGTTAACTTTTCAGTCGGTGATGGATTCAACGGTGAGCACCCGGGCGGTGGTGGATTCGCTCTACCGTTATCTGCCGGATAACGGTAGCGAACTGGTGATTTTCGACATTAACCAGGCGGCGAATTTGCGCGCGCTATTTCGTCCCTCGCTCTATTCGGCGGTGAATACGTTATTGCCGCCGGCGCCTCGGCCCTACGGCACCACGGTGATTACCAACGCCGCGCCCGACACCTACGAGACGGTGGCCCGCACCACGCTTGCCGGGACGCGAAGCGAAACCGTGACGCCGCTGAATATCGCCTGGCCGCAGGATATGTATTCGCTATCGCACGTGGCGGTGCCGTTCCCGCTGACCGACTCGCTCTATGGCCGCGAACCGGCGGAGAAAAATCGCTACGGGATCAGCATCGGCACGATCTCGTTGCGCGGGGAAACCTCAACCCTGAGCGTCGGGCTGGATACGCTGATGCGCGTCACGTCCAACCCGTTTTTCCCGTGGATGATGGCGCGCATTAACCATCATATCGCCTGTAGCGAGCAGGCGGATATCGCTGCCTGTCTCCGTTCGCAGGCGGCGGCCTCAGAATAGCGTGAGGTGCATCACGGTGCGGATGGCGATCCCGGCGATAGCGCCAATCGCGGCGAAGCGGAACAGGCGTACGAAGCGCGAGCTGACGCCCAGAAAGATGCCGATGCCGGGAAGATCGAACGTTTGCACTAGCAGGCCCGCCGAGGCGTTGATCTGGCTTACGGTCGCTTTACCCTGCTGGACGAGCTCGGAGACCACGCCGAAATAGGCCGTACCGCCGGCAACGCATTTGACCAGCGCCGGCAGCACGAAGTTAACCGGAATATTCAGCCACAGCAGCAGCGGCAGCAGCAGGCGCTGAAGCATCTCAATCAGGCCTGCCGCCTGCATAAATCCGACGATGGCCAGCGACAGGATCAGCATGGGCACCGCGCCGAGGGCCAGGCGGATGGCGTCGGCACCGGCGCTGTTGATAACGGAGATAATCCCCTGGCTATTTTGCTCCGCCTCAGGCAGCGCGTCGGCCCGCACGTTTTCAACCATCGATAGCCTGCGGCCGGCGATATGCCAGGTGACCGCGGCGGCGCACAGCCCGCCGACAATCGAAATGATGATTGAGGCCAGCCAGTGCAGGCCGAAGGGCGTTAACGGGTAGAAAACGTTGCCTTGACCCATGGCGAAAAGCATCGCCAGCGTGGCGGCCATATGCCGGTCCGAAGCGCCGCGTTTGTCCATAATCGCGAGGGTCGCCAGCGGGGCGGCGAAGCTGACAAAATTCATCTGAATCAGGGCAAAAGCGCTCATCCCGGTTAAGCCGAACGGCTTAAGCAGCGGGGCGAGCCAGCGAACGATGGCGTCCAGTACCCCGCGGACCTCCAGATATTTCATCACGATGAGCATGACGACCATGATTGGCAACAGCGTATAAAGCGCCACATCGACGGAGGTTTTCCCCGCCGACATAATAATGCTGATGAAGTCCATCTATTTCTCAATCACTGCGGGCAGAAAGGATAATTAGCGCCATCATAATCCCAGCGGCAAGGAAATGAAATCACCGCGGCGGCGCTCTCTGTCCTGAAACGGGCGTTTAACTGGACTTGCAATTAGCCCGGGACGGTGCAGAAAATTTGTTGGTTGATATTTGCAAAGCCTGTTTTTTGTTCCCAAACTGAATGAACACCGGGCGACTTTCTTTAAGGATAAAACGATGCGACGTTGTCTGCGGCTAGCGTGGGGAATAGCGTTTATTTTCGCCTTGTCGGTACAGGCTGAAACGAAGGTCTATGGCGAGCAGCGCATCAGCGGCTGGTGGAGCTGGTTGAAAAACGACGTCTCGCAGACCTGGAATGAGCCGCAAAACTACGATTTATATCTGCCGTTTCTCAGCTGGCACAACCGCTTTATGTACGATAAAGAGAAAACGGATAACTATAATGAAATGCCGTGGGGCGGAGGTTTCGGCGTTTCCAGATATAACGCGGAGGGCAACTGGAGTTCGCTCTACGCCATGATGTTCAAAGATTCGCACAACGAGTGGCAGCCGATTGTCGGCTACGGCTGGGAGAAGGGCTGGTATCTTGATCGCCGTCGTGACTTTCGCCTGGGTCTTGGCGTCACCGCCGGGATCACCGCCCGCGATGACTTTGCCAACTACGTACCTCTGCCGATTATTTTGCCGCTCTTCTCCGCCAGCTACCGCCGTCTGAGCGTGCAGTTCACCTATATTCCCGGCACCTATAATAACGGCAACGTACTGTTTGCCTGGCTGCGCTACGGTTTTTAAATGCGCAGGCGGCCATGATCTGAACCGGCGAGCGTCAAATCGTAATCACTTTTTTGACCACCGAATTGGACAGCGCCAGCATCGAAATCAGTACCGAAGTGATAAACGTAAGGACAATCAGCATTAATTTTGTCCCCAGCGAGTTAATCGGGATAAACGCGGTGAGCAGGTGAAAAACGGAGTAGTGGAGAATATAGACGCCGGTCATCGTTTTGCTAATGGTGGCGAGAAGGGTCTCTTTAAACTCGCTGTTTTTGCGAAACCGCACGCCGTTGGCGGCAATAACCAGCGCAACCACCAGAATATAGATTTGTGAACCGGTCAGAATGAACGCATTTCTGTCGGCCTTAAACAGGGCGAAAAAGAAATGCCGCTCGTAAAACCAGGTAAAAAGGTAAATAAACGGAATGGCGATCATCGCGCCTTTGACCACTTTTTCTCGCCTGAGCCAGTCGGCGACCAGCGGGTCGCTGAAGAGCTGACCGGTCAGATAAAACAGCAGCCAGGTCCACAGGCGGTACTGCGGCGCCAGGCTCAGCGCATGGACATCCGGGTACAGCGCGGACAAAAGATCGTAACCATACGAGAGCAGCAGTAGCGTGAACACCGCGGCAAAGAACGCTGTGCGTCTTTGGCTGAGCCACTCGATAACCGGGTGAAAGGTGTAAATGACGATAAACGCAAATACAAACCACGGCTGGATAAGATAGCCGCGCTGGTAGGGCTCCCAGAGATAGTACACCGTCATCCAGAACAGAAAGACGATCACCACGCTTTTGATTTTGCCCAACTGCCATTGTGAGTCGTGGCGAGACTGTGAATCCAGATAGCCCGCCACCACAAAAAACAGCGGCGTGGCGATAGTGGAAATAAACGTCAAAAACCCGAGGATCCAGTGATAGTCATAATCATAGCTATCCCAGGTGTTGTAAATGGTGAAGAAGGTCACCGCCGTCATGCATCCCAGCGTTTTAATAATATTTAATCCGGTACTGTTCATGGTTGTCGCTTCATATTCTGATTGTGGAAACAGGCGTAGATTACCGGCAGAACCAGCAGCGTCAGAATAGTAGCAAAACCCAGACCAAACATGATAACGACCGCCATGCTCTGGAAGAAAACGTCGAGTAATAAAGGCGCCAGGCCGAGCACGGTGGTAAACGCCGTCAGCAGGATAGGGCGCAGACGCGAAGTGGCGGCATCAATAATCGCCTCCTGCTGCGCTTTTTCCTGTTTCTGCTGTTCAATCTCTTCTACCAGCACGATGCCGTTACGGATCAGCATTCCGCTCAGGCTCAGCAGACCGATTAACGCCATAAACCCAAAAGGGATCCCGGTGATTAAAAAGCCCGGCGTTACGCCAATCAGCGCCAGCGGCACGGTCAGCCAGATGGCGATCGCATTTTTCAGCGAACTGAACATCAGGACGGTGATGACAAACATCACCAGGTAACCCAGCGGCAGGGTAGTAAACAGCCCCTGCTGCGCCTCGCTGGAGTTCTCCGCATCGCCACCCCACTCAATGCTGTAACCGTGCGGCAGAGCGAGCGCATCAATCTGCGGCTTCACGCGGGACAGGATATCCCCCGACGTCTGGTGGCTGAGCGGGTCGGGATCGGTCTGTACCGTCAGCACCCGGCTGCGATCGCGGCGCAGAATCAGCGGATCTTCCCATTCAAGGTGAAAGCCGCTGACCACGTTACTGAGCGGAATATACTGCTGGCGGCTCTGGCTCCAGACCAGCACGTTATTCAGGTGATTCGCGTCCTGGCGCTCGGCGGCGGGCGGGCGGACTATCACCGGCAGCAGGTCGGCCCCCTCACGGTACAATCCAACGCGGCTGCCGGAGAAGTTCATCTCCAGGGCGTTATCAATATCCTGTTTATCAACGCCCAGCTCGCGCCCAAGCGCGGGGGAGTACTGCGGACGAATAACTTTGCTACGGTTTTGCCAGTCGTTGCGAACGCCGTCGGTGGCCGGGTCCGCGGAGAGGATATCGCCAACCTGGCTGGCGAGCAGGCGCAGACGGTCGGGGTCCGGACCTTTAATCCGCACCTCGATGGCGCTGTCGCCGGAGGGACCGAACATCACGCGTTTCGTGCTGGCGTTCACCTGCGGGTAGTTGCGCGCAATATAGCGATCCACGTGCTGCGTCAGGGCGGCAATGCTGCGCTGGTCGTCCATGCGCACCATGATTTGCGCATAGTTGCTGTACTGCCGTTGCCCGCTGTAGGTGAGGATAAACCGCATGCTGCCCTGACCGACGGTGGCCACGGTGGTGACCACGCCCGGCTGGCCGTTAATGGTGGTCTCAATATCGCTGGTCATCTTTTCGGTGGTCGCGATATCGGTACCGTAGGGTAGCCAGAGATCGACAAAGAAAATCGGCGTATTTGACGAGGGGAAAAAGTTTTGCCGCACCGAGCCGAATCCCCAGATAGCGGCGGCCAGCAGCGCCGCCATGACGGTCAGCGTAATGGTTTTGCGCAGCAGAAGAGCACGCAGAGCCTGCTGGTACAGACGGTAAAAGCGCCCGCCGTACGGATTGGCGTCGGCCTGCGCCACCGGCTGCGATTGATTTTTAAACAGCCACCATTTAATCAGCACCGGGGTAATGGTCAGCGCCGAGAACCAGCTCAGCATGAGCGAAATCAGCAGTACCTGGAACAGCGATTTACAATATTCCCCGGTCGAGTCCTGCGACAGCCCAATCGGCGCAAAGGCAAGAATCGCAATCACCGTGGCCCCCAGCAGCGGCAGGGCCGAACGGCGAATCACATAATTAATTGCCGTAAGTAGCGTCGATCCCTGCTGGCGGGCGATCAGCACGCCTTCGACGATGACGATAGCGTTATCGACCAGCATGCTCAGGGCGATAATCAACGCCCCCAGCGAGATACGCTGCAGCTCGATACCCCACAGGTACATGATCAGCAGCGTACCGAGCACGTTGAGCGCCAGCGACAGGGCGATAATAATGCCGCTGCGTACGCCCATAAAGATCAGCAGCACGCCAACCACAATCGCCAGCGCCATCAGGAAGTTGGTGATAAAGCCGTTGACCGAATGGGCGACTTCCGCCGCCTGATCGTAGAACAGGTCAATGTTGATCCCGGCCGGTTTTTCCGCCGACATCTGCTCCAGCTTGCTTTCCAGCGCGCGGCCAACGTCAATCACGTTAACCCCGGGTATAAACGACACCCCCATAGTGACCGCCTGTCGGCCGTTGGCGTGGTAAATGCTGGAAGGCGATTCGCTCAGCCCGCGCGAGAGCGTGGCAATATCGCGCAGCCGCGTCGCCGTTGCCGAGCCGTGCGGGCTGATTAACAGGTCGCCAAGCTCGTCGAGGTTGGCAAACTCGCCCGTGGGATGCAGGCGGATCGATTCGCTGCCGGATTTAATCTCACCGGCGTTAGACACCACGTTCAACCTGCTCAGTATCGCCGCCAGCTGGTTGAGCGTGATTCCGCGGGCGGCCATTTTCGCCAGCGAGATATCGATGTTGATTTGCTGGGGGATCGCCCCGCCGATGGCGACTTTGCCGACGCCGGGGACCAGCACCAGTTCGCGACGCAGCTGCTCGGCATAGCGAACCAGCTCAGGGTTGGTAAAGCTCTCGCCGGAGAGGGCAAAGAAGAAGCCAAAGACATCGCCAAAATCGTCGTTCACAAACGGAGCGGCGACGCCGGGAGGGAACTGGCGGGCGGCGTCGCCCACCCGGCGGCGCAGTTCATCCCAGATTTGCGGCAGCTCGCGGGAGTGGTAGCGCGAGGCGATATTGACGGTAATTTGCGACAGGCCGTTGGAGGAAATTGAGCTGACGTTGTCGAGATACGGCAGCTGCTGCAGCGCGTTTTCCAGCGGCAGGGTGACTTCTTCTTCCACCTGCTGCGCCGACGCGCCGGGATAGTGGGTGACCACCACCGCGGTTTTGATGGTAAACGCCGGATCTTCCAGGCGGCCAATATTCAGCAGAGCGAAGATCCCGCCGATGCCCAGCAGCAAAATGGTCAGCCAGACGCGGACCGGGTTGTTAATAAACTGGCGGGAGATATCCATTACAAACCTCGTTCACGCGTCCAGATACGAACCGGCTGTTGCGCATGTAATTCGCTGACGCCTGCCGCCACTACGCGCTCGCCGACGCTGAGCCCTTCGGTAATCACCACGCCCTGAGAGGTCACCGGGCCCACGCCGACTTTTCTCTCTTCCAGCTTGAGCTGGTCGCCGCTGCCCTGTACCACCCAGACGTGGGGCTCATTGCGCGGGCGATTATCCGGGTTAAACACCGCTTCAACCGGCACCACCACCGCGTTTTGACCGGCGCTGGCGGGCAGGTTTGCCAGATTGACCGTCACCGTTCCGCTAACGCCGCCCACCGAGGGAAAGTCGGCCGGCCGCGGCATAGTCAGTATGATTTGCCAGGTGAGCGTGCTGCTGTCGCTGCTGCCGGTATGTTCTTTGTAGTCGGCGGTAAACTGGCGATCCGGCATGGCGTTAATTTTGACGACAGGACGATACTGCGCGTTGCGAATATCCAGCGCGGTAAAGAGGTTTTCCGGAACGCTAAACACCACGTCGAGCAGATCGGTTCGCGTCAGGGTCACAATGGGCTGTCCGGCGGCGACAACCTGGTGGTTACGTACCGGCACGTTGGCGGCAACGCCGCTGAACGGGGCGGTCAACGTCATTTGCGACAGCTCTTCGCGGGCGATTTTCAGCGCGGCGTTAGCAGCGTCGCGGTTGGCCCGCTGGATATCCATTTCCGCCTTTGAAATCGCCTGACGCCCGGCCAGCGTCTGGAAGCGATCGAACTGCCGCTGGGCGAGGGTGGCAGCGGTTTGCCGTTCATTCACGCGCTGCTGCGCTTCCCGGGCGTTGAGCCTGGCAAGGGGCTGCCCCTGAGTAATATTGGCTCCCTGACGGACATCAAGAGATTCAATCTGGCCGCCGCGTTTGAAAGACAAATCGGTGGAGTCCCCGGACTCAATGCGGGCGGGAAATACGCGCTGCTGCGCATCACCGATAGCCACCACCTCGGCGACTTTGACCATCCGCGGTAACGGCGTAATTTCAGGCGCTTTCCGATCGCAAGCCGTTGTTATTAAAATAACAAGCGGAATGAGAGAAAAATAACGGTTCACTGTATTCCCCTCGAAGTAAAAGGCTATATTTTACATATTATTCACAATCGCTGTATTTATTCAGCGAGGGCCGAGACAACGAAGTAGGTAATTAAACCGGTAGCCGTACAGGCGATTATTGCCAGGGCAATAAACAGGCTCAGGCGAAACAGACTGTAACCGAACATCGTTCCTCCTTTAGCGCTAACGCTTAGCTAAGTAAATTCTTATCGTAATAATTATTGTGGGGCGACAGAAAGTGAACAAGCCACTGATAATGAGGATAGTCGTAGTAAAACGGAAATGTTAAAAAGAGCAAAAATTACGGCGATGGCGACGATTTTACCGGGTTTGTAGTCGAATTGTCTGGCTGCGCCTGACTCTGTGATATTTTTCAATATATTAATTGGCGACTTAATAATGTTTATCGTGGTGTGCTACGTTTAATTATACCTACACGTCTTGCAGATTTTGTTCTTGAGATCTTTTCCTCAGCGCCATTGCCCGGGCTGTTTTCACCACCTTTTTTTATAGGTAATAAAAGGATTGTCTCTATGTATAAAAATATCCTCGTGCCGGTTGATGTGTTTGAAATCGGTCTGGCGGACAAGGCCTTGTCCCACGCCCAATTCCTTGCGCAAAGCTCTTCGGGACAGATTCATCTGGTACACATCATTCCCTCTTTTTCTCCGGTGCTGACGCGCGGTTTTATTTCCGATGCACGAAAAATGGAAGACTATCTGATTAATACTGCTAAGGAAAAGCTGGCAGAGCTGATCAAGAAACTCGCGCTGACGGAAAAGGATATTCAGATTCACATTCGCAGCGGCAACATTCGCGATGAAGTGACCAAACTGGCCGATGAACTGAAAGCGGATGCGGTGATCATCGGTTCGCGCAACCCGAATATTCAGACGCATCTGCTGGGGTCGGAGGCGGCAGGAATCGTTCGCTATGCCCATGTTCCGGTTTTTGTGGTGCGTTAAGGGCGGCCTGTGGCTGTCCTGATTTCCGTTACAGGAGTGAGGAGATAACTATGAATACAGAAAAACCGGGCGGCCCGTTCTATCAGCTCTCCGTAGAAGAAACCCTGACCAGCACCAACAGCACTCCGGAGGGCATCAGCGGCGCCGAGGCGGCGACGCGTTTGCAGCAGTATGGCGAAAATGCGCTGCCGCAAAAGGCGGGAAAGCCGGCGTGGCTGCGCTTTCTGGCGCATTTTAACGATGTGCTGATCTATGTGCTGCTGGCGGCGGCGCTGCTGACGGCGGTCATGGGGCACTGGGTGGATACCCTGGTGATCCTCGGCGTGGCGGTGATTAACGCCCTGATCGGCCATATCCAGGAGAGCAATGCGGAAAAATCGCTTCAGAGCATTCGCAACATGCTCTCCAGCGAGGCGGTGGTTATTCGTCAGGGCAACCATGAAACGATCCCGACAACCGCTCTGGTCCCCGGCGATATCGTCGTCATCCGCGCAGGCGATCGCATTCCCGCCGACCTGCGGGTGATCGAAGCGCATAACCTGCGGGTGGAAGAGGCGATTCTGACCGGCGAATCGACGGTGGTGGAGAAAAGCACCGAGGCGCTCAGCGGCGAACTACCGCTAGGCGATCGTACCAATCTGCTGTTTTCCGGCACCACGGTGAGTTCGGGCGGCGGAAAAGGCCTGGTGGTCGCCACCGGCGGCGATACCGAGCTGGGCCATATTAACCAGATGATGTCGGATATCGAAAAACACCGTACGCCGCTGCTGGTGCAAATGGATAAGCTCGGCAAAGCCATTTTTATCATCATTCTGGTGATGATGGCCGCGCTGTTTGTCTTCAGCCTGCTGTTCCGCGATATGCCGGTTTCTGAGCTGATGCTGTCGTTGATTAGCCTCGCGGTGGCGTCGGTGCCGGAAGGTTTACCGGCGATTATCTCGATAATCCTCTCGCTCGGCGTGCAAACCATGGCCCGTCAGAAGGCGATTATCCGCAAGCTGCCCACAGTGGAAACCCTCGGGGCGATGACGGTGATCTGCTCGGATAAAACCGGAACGCTGACCATGAACGAGATGACGGTGAAGGCCGTTATTACCGCCGATAACGTTTATCGGGTGGAGGGCGACAGCTACGAACCGGTAGGGAATATTCATCCGATCGATGAGCCCGATCCGATAACCGTTGCCCCCGGCACGCTGCTGGAACGCTATCTGCGCACCATCGATCTGTGTAACGACAGTCAGCTTATCAAAGACGAAAGCGGGCTGTGGAAAATTACCGGCGGCCCGACCGAAGGGGCGCTGAAGGTGCTGGCGGCGAAAGTCCCGCTCCCGACGGTCAACACCGAGCTGCGCAGCAAAATCCCCTTCGATTCACAGTATAAATATATGTCGACGCTGTACCGCATCGGCGATGAAGAGATGATTTTGATTACCGGCGCGCCCGATGTCCTGTTCCGTCTGTGTCAGCATCAGCAAATCGACCATGGCCTGGCGCCGCTCGATCAGCCTTACTGGGAAGCGAAAATCGAAGAGTACGCGCGGGAAGGGCTGCGGATGGTGGCGGCGGCGTGGAAACCGGCAGCCGACGGGCAAACGGAGCTTAGCCATGAGGATTTGCAGCAGGGCGTCATTCTGCTGGGGGTTGCCGGGATGATGGATCCGCCGCGACCGGAGGCGATTACGGCGATCGGCGACTGCCTGCAGGCCGGGATCCGCGTGAAGATGATCACCGGCGACCACCCGCAAACCGCGATGAGCATCGGCAAGATGCTGGGGATCGGCAATGCGGAAAACGCCATCACCGGCAGAGAACTGGAGGTGATGGACGATACCCAGCTCAGCGAAGCGGCGCAGAAATTCGATATTTTCGCGCGTACCAGCCCGGAAGATAAATTCCGTCTGGTGCAGGCGCTGCAAAGCAGGAAAGAGGTGGTCGGGATGACCGGCGACGGCGTGAACGACGCCCCGGCGCTGAAGCAGGCCGATGTCGGTATCGCGATGGGGATTAAGGGCACCGAAGTGACCAAAGAGGCCGCGGATATGGTGCTGACCGACGATAATTTCGCCACCATCGCCAGCGCCGTCAGGGAAGGGCGTCGGGTATACGACAACCTGAAGAAAACCATTCTCTTCATTATGCCGACCAACCTGGCGCAGGGGCTGTTGATCATTATTGCGCTGCTGGCGGGGAATTTAATTCCGCTGACGCCGGTGCTGATCCTGTGGATGAACATGGCGACCTCCGCCACGCTGTCGTTCGGCCTGGCGTTCGAAGCGGGCGAGAAGAACATCATGCGGCGTCCGCCGCGCGATCCCAAACTGCACGTAATGGACGGCTTTGCTATCTGGCGGGTGATTTTTGTCGGTTCGATGATTGCCGTCAGCGCCTTTGTGCTTGAAGCCTGGCTACAGCCGCGCGGCTATTCGCCTGAGTTTATTCGCACGGTGCTGCTGCAGACGCTGGTTACCGCCCAGTGGTTCTATATGCTCAACTGCCGGGTGGCGGACGGCTTCTCGCTGAGTAAAGGGCTGCTGGCGAACCGGGGGATCTGGATTGTCAGCGGGGTGCTGCTGGTGCTGCAGCTGCTGATTATCTACGCGCCGTTTATGCAGATGCTGTTTGGTACCGAAGCGCTGCCGTTCCGCTACTGGGTTATCACCTTTATTATCGGTTTTGTGATGTTCCTGATTGTGGAAGTCGAGAAGCCGCTGACCCGGAGATGGCGTACGGCCTGATATTGAGCAGAACGCGGCATTCCCGGTAGCCCGGCTAAGCGCAGCGCGAGCCGGGCTACCCGTGATGTGATGATGGGTTCCCCGGGCAGGCGCAACGCGCCGCTCCCGGGATAACCTCGTTGCTTGCAATTGAGATTGATATTAGCAATCATTATCACTACCGAGGGTGTGCTGGAAACAATCAACCGATGTCGCTTCGCAAGTTTTGTTTTGCTTCTCCGCCGAAAGGGCGGATTTTTATCGCCGCGCTGGTCTCCACGCTTTATGGCATTAACGCTTACGCCAGGCCGGATATGCGCCCGCTGGGGCCGAATATCGCCGACCGCGGTTCCGCGTATTATCACTTCAACGTTGCTTATTTCGATTCCCTTGATGGCGAACGGCATTATAAGGTCTGGACGGCGATACCGAACGCGGCGCCGCCCGCGCAGGGGTATCCGATTCTGTACGCCCTGGACGGCAACGCGGTGATGGACCGGTTGTCTGACTCGCTGCTTGAGACGTTTACGCAAAAAACGCCGCCCGTTATTGTGGCCATCGGCTATCAAACGAATTTGCCCTTCGAGCAGCCCGCCCGAGCCTATGACTACCGGCCGAAAGTAGAGGAGAATCCTGCCGACGCCGGATGGGACCGACGGAAGAGCGGCGGCAGCGAGGCATTTCGCCGGCTATTAGAAAATACCATCGTGGAAAAAGTTGAGCGCGGGATCGCGATCAACCCTCAGCAGCGGGCTATCTGGGGGCACTCCTATGGCGGATTATTCATCATTGACGCCTGGCTGGCGTCATCCCGCTTCCAAATCTATTTTTCTGCCAGTCCTTCTCTGGGACGGGGCAACGCCTCGCTGTTAGCAAAAATGGCCGCGGCGAAGGCGGATGCGTTTAACCGGAAGTCCCTGTACCTGATGGAGGGGGCGGTTGCGACCCAGCGGGCCTCTTCCGCGGGAGCAGAAGAGATCCGGGGCAGCGTCCTGCAGACGGTTTCCCTGCTCAAGAAAAATGGCGTGGCGGTCAACTGGTGGCCCTATCCCGGGCTGTCTCACGGGGAGATGTTTAGCGCCTCGCTGCAAAGCGCGCTGCTGGCGATGAGCGGTTTTCCCCGGGGCTCGGGCAATTAGTCGAAGATGCATTTTCGCATACCGCCGAATGAGAGCAGGGCGCATTAACTGGCGAGCCCTGCTGTTTCGATGCTTAAGGCAGCTGACGATAGGCGTCGTCGGCGACCGGCTCCAGCCATTCGTTAGACGCACCTTCGGCAGGGACGGCAACGGCGATATGGGCAAACCAGCTATCGGCGGCCGCGCCGTGCCAGTGCTTGACGCCTGCGGGAATATTCACGACGTCCCCAGCGGTAAGCTCGCGCGCCGGTTGATTCCACTCCTGATACCAGCCGCGACCGCCGGTCACCAGTAAAATTTGCCCGCCTTTATGATGGATATGCCAGTGGTTACGGCAGCCGGGCTCGAAGACCACGTTGCCGATAGTGACCCCTTCCGTGGAGAGCATATTCAGGTAGCTGGTACCCTGAAAATACTGCGCATAGGCCTCGTTTTTCTCCCCCTTGGGGAAGATACCGTTACCGTCAAATTGTTGGTTCATAATGTCTCCACATTTCAGTTTTGGGCTTTTAAGCGGCCCCTTACGACTCGTTGAACAAAGTGTAGAGAAGGTTTGATTAAATGATAAGATGCGCAAATGTGAATACACTGGTGCACAGAATTCACCAATGATGAGCAAAGAAAAACTCAACGACCTGCAGGCTTTTGCCACGGTGGCTCACGAGCGCAGCTTTACCCGGGCGGCCGCGATTCTGGGTGTTTCCCGGTCAGCGCTGAGCCATACGCTGCTGGCTCTGGAAGCGCGTCTCGGGGTAAGGCTGTTAATCCGCACCACGCGCAGCGTCTCGCCAACCGATGCCGGGAACCGTCTGCTGGCCGTTCTGGCGCCGCGGCTGAATGAAATCGAAGCTGAACTGGCTTCTCTGCGCGCTTCACGAGATAAACCCGCCGGAACGGTACGCATTACCGCCAACGATCATGCCATCGTCACCGTCCTGTGGCCGCGTCTGCGGCCTTTATTAACGCAATACCCGGATATTCATATTGAGTTCAGCGTCGGATACGAGCTGACCGACATTGCCGCCCAGCGTTTTGATGCAGGCGTACGGATGGGCGATCAGGTGGATAAGGACATGATTGCGGTGCGCATCACGCCCGATGTGCAGATGGCGGTGGTTGCCGCCCCCGCTTATCTTGCCGGCAGGGCGGCAGTAAGACGTCCTGAGGATCTGATGGCGCATAACTGCGTTAATTTGCGTTTGCCCACCCACGGCGCGCTTTACGCCTGGGAGTTTGAAAAGGGAAGTCAAAAGACCCGCGTTCGCGTTGACGGGCAAACCGTTTTCAACAATACCTTTCTGATGATTCAGGCCGCGCTGGACGGAGCAGGGATTGCCTATGTTCCTCACGACTTAGCGGCGAAATATATCGCCACGGGGGAACTGGTACCGCTACTTGCCGACTGGTGCCCTCATTTCCCGGGATACTATCTTTACTACCCGGGCCGACAGCATCTTCCGGCGGCGTTTACGCTGGTGGTCGACGCGCTGCGCTGGCACCGCAGGGGGTGATCCCGGCTGCGCGATGGCTGCCGGGTTTCTTAAACAGGGATCCTCAGACCGGGATGGCGTTACTTATTGTTGGAATTGGGAACATGCTGCTGCATCAATTCAACGATCCAATCAATAAAAACACGCAGTTTGGCGTTGACATGGCGGTTCGGCGGAAACGCCAGGTACAATGGCATTGGACTGATACGCCATTGTTCAAATAACGGAATTAAAGCGCCACTGGCCCGATGTTTTGCCGCCATATAGGTTGGCAGCGCAATCACGCCTAAGCCAGCGAGCCCCGCTTCGAGGTAAGCGTTGCCATCATCCACGGCAAGTACATAGCGGCCTGTGATTTCAATATGTTCACTCCCACTGCGCAGGACCAGAGGATCAATCTTACCGGTGCGCGAGGACAAGAATCCCACTATGCGATGGTCGGTGTTTTCCAGCTCTCGGGGGTGCGCAGGGGCGCCAAGGCGTTCCGCATAGCCAGGGGCGGCGTAGACGCCGATTTGCAAATCGCCGACATGGCGCGCGATCAGGGACTGGTCGTTGATGTCGCCACCGCGCAGGACGCAATCCACGTTGTCGCCGATCAGGTCCACCACCCGGTCGCTGACGCCCATGTCGAACTGGATGTCAGGGTAGCGCGCGTGGAAAGCCGGTAGCGCCGGTATCAGGACGAGGCGGGCCAGCGGACTGGGCACATCCACCCGTAGCCGTCCCCTGGGCGTCATCGCCGCACTGGACAGGCTGTTTTCAGCATCCTCCATGTCCGCCAGCAGGCGGATGACGCGCTCGTAGTAGACCGCGCCATCGGCAGTCACGCCGAGCCTGCGGGTGGTGCGATGGAGCAACTTGACGCGCAGGCGCGCTTCCAGCTGCTGAATGAGCTGCGTCACCGTGGTTTTACTCATATGAAGCGTTTGGGCAGCCTTTGTGAAGCTCCCTGCTTCCACCACGCGAGCAAAGGCGCGCATCGCATCGAAACGATCCATTCCTAATCCTCCCTTTTCGCCGATTGTTTGGATATTACAAACAATGATGGACAAAGTCGCTTGTTTATCCGCCCGATCCTGCACCTGTAAAGTGTCCTTATGTTCACCGGGCTGATTTCGCCCCATTGCAGAGGTACAGACATGACGGCACGCGATGCAGTTTTCCCCACCGGTCGGCAGGCGCTCTATGAGCGCAATCGCTATTCACCGGCCATCAAATCCAACGGTTTTCTGTTCGTTTCCGGGCAGGTTGGTAGCCGCGAGGATGGTTCGCCAGAGCCCGAACTGAAAGCGCAGGTCAGGTTGGCCTTCGATAACCTTAATGCTGTCCTCGCGGCTGCGGGCTGCACGTTCGGTGACGTGGTTGACGTGACCCTCTTTGTTGTCGACCCCGAGTCAAATCTCGACGCTATCTGGAGTATCCTGCCAGAATATTGGGGGGAAGCGCCTTACCCTACGTTGACCGGGATCGGCGTGACGTGGCTTTACGGATTCCAGTTTGAGATTAAGGTGATTGCCAGGCTGCCCTGCGCGTGACGGGTTTTTCCGCCAGTCAAAAGATAAGACAGAGGAAAATTTATGAAAGCAGCGGTCTATGACGTGGAAGGCGCTCCCGGCGTCCTGAAATATGTCGATGTCCCGGAGCCGGTCACAGGGCCCGACGACATCCTGATTTCTGTCGAGGCTATCTCGATTGAGGGTGGCGATCTGATTAACCGCCGTTCAACGCCGCCGCCGCTTCCTTTATGGATCGGTGGCTACGCGGCCGCGGGCACAGTTGTTGCCGTCGGATCGAAAGTCCGAAGCCGTACGGTTGGGGACAGAGTCGCTGCTTTTCACATGCAGGGATCGCATGCGGAACGTTGGGCCGTGCCCGCGGAACGCACCTGGCTTATACCCGATGGGGTGGGAATGGCAGAAGCGGCGGCATTGCCGATTTCATTT
The DNA here is from genome assembly GCF_001753185.1 of Klebsiella sp. LTGPAF-6F. Lineage (NCBI taxonomy): Bacteria > Pseudomonadati > Pseudomonadota > Gammaproteobacteria > Enterobacterales > Enterobacteriaceae > Klebsiella > Klebsiella sp. LTGPAF-6F. The sequence goes on along the minus strand of NZ_CP017450.1, from coordinate 3,990,565 downwards.
GGTACCGCGCATCATTGCCTTTTCACGCGAGGCATGCTCCGGCAGGGAGAAACCGTTCTTATTCAGGCCGCAGCGGGTGGCGTGGGGCTCGCGGCCGTTCAGCTTGCCTCACAAGCAGGCGCAACGGTTATCGCCGTGGTAAGCGGAACGCAGCGACGAGGTCGGTTGCGTGAACTTGGTGCCGATCATGTTGTGGATCGTACAAAGGATAACATCGTGGACAGTGTCCGACAGTACACCCATGGCACCGGTGTTGATCTCGTCATCGATCCGGTGGGAACGACGTTGCCTGTTTCGCTTTCTGCACTCGCTCCGGAAGGACGTCTGGTCTTCGTCGGTAATGCCGGCGGCGACAGTCTGACTGTCGACTTATGGCCGGCAATGCAGTCTAACCAGACGCTCATGGGGGTATTCATGGGACCTCTTTTTGCAAGGCAGGGAGTTCGAACCAGCGTGGACGAGATGCTGCAGGCTGTAGCAGCAGGGCGCGTCACGGTTGTCATTGACCGCATCTTTCCCCTGGCTAACGCTGCCGCGGCCCACGAATTTGCTGAGACAGCGAAACCGCTTGGCCGGATCGTGATGAAGCCATGACGCGCGTTTGACCAGGATGAGTGCGTGGCGGCAGGATGCTATTAGAAGCGCTTTTCGGATGGTACTAACTTTCTGATTTTGAGGCGTTAAGGGACATTGGGGGCACGCCGTCCTCGAATCCGCTTGACCTCAAAATTCTTCCGATGTGGAGGAGAAAATGAAAATAAAAAAGCCCGCTTCAAAAGCAGGCTTTTCAAATTTGGCTCCTCTGACTGGGATCGCCTTTGCCAGTAACTGGCTAATAAGTAAGCTAAACCTGAATTCCCTTTCTGTCAAGACCCCCAGAATGACCACTAATAGTTGCGGGTTACATAAATCTGGTTTGAGCTCCACGCTCTGCATATGCTGGACTGACCCCAAGACATTAGACACTTCCTGCCCTTACAACGAGACCTGTTCGAAGGCCTCGGGGCTGACACCGCTGAGATGGCTGTGGTGCCGGATCCAGTTGAAGAAGACTTCAATGTAATCGAAGATATCAACGCATACAGCGCCAGCTCTCATGAAAGCGTCGGTTTTATTGACCAGCCCATTACGTTATGGGTTTTGAGGTAGATAACCGACTCTTTGGCGTGTCACTGCATCCAGCTACATTGCATTGATATCAGATACGGGCAGGTATTGTCTGGCGCATAGCTTCGCTAACACTGAAAATGTTAGACCCTCATTCAGAGGAAAAGCGACTCTCCATCGAACAGGCTGTCGCCCAGAAGCAGACGGACCATCCAGTATTTTGTCAGGATGAATTCGATATCGACCTGAATCCGAAAATTGGCGCGGACTGGATGCTCAAAGGGCAATAGAAGTGTATTACGACAACGGGACAGAACCAAAAGTATTATCTGGCGGATAAGCTGCATTGGGATACGGGACGAGTCCATCGCGCCGATACGCACAGAAAGGCCCTAAACGCCACCAAAAAGATTATCCTTAAGAAATAGTGGAAAATGGTTCATCACAGCTATTTCATAATAAACGGCAAGGAAAAAGAGAGGAATAAGATATGCCATACCCCATTGTGCCTTGGATGCAAATTGCACCTCACTATCATCGGGATACGATATTGTTGGGTAATGGTGCAAGCATTGCTGTTTCACCGGATCTTGACTATGGTTCTTTACTGGCTTACGCCCTCCGGGCAGGTTTGCTCACAGATGATGTGAATCAACTCTTTCAATTTTTCAGAACATCCGATTTCGAGCTGATTCTTCGGCTGGTTTGGCAGGCGTCAAACGTCAACAGGTCACTTCAAATTCCAGACAATCGCACACACCAAGCCTACCTGAGAGTTAGAGAGTGTTTGATTCAGGCCGTTCGTGATGTACACCCTGAATATGAGCAAGTTAGCGATCAATTGCCTAATATGTACCAGTTCCTTAAACGGTTCGATACGGTTTTATCATTGAATTATGACTTGTTGGTCTACTGGACAATGACCTATGGCTTAGATATCAGAGATGGCCATTTATTCAAGGACTGCTTCCGTGGGAACAGAATGTTCGACGATGCCTGGTGGAGATTTCGTGATCCTTTATTCGAGCGGACTAACACTTTGGTCTTCTACCCGCATGGGAGCTTGGCTCTGTGCAGAAATGTTGTGGAGCAGGAGTTCAAGATTCACAACGCGGGAGAAGGCTTGCTAGAGGCAATCCTTGAACAATGGCGCAGCGAGCAAGTCGTGCCGTTATTTGTCAGCGAAGGAACGATGCAGCAGAAAGTATCGTCTATCCAGAATAGCTACTATCTGTCTACCGTGTACCGGGAGGTGCTAACGTCGCGACGATCCACTTTAACGCTACTTGGTTGGGGACTTGGGGAGCACGATCGACATATTCTGAAGCGGATGCGCGGAACCGGCATCCAACGTGTAGCGGTTTCCGTCTATCGTGGTAATCAGGTCTATTGCAACTATGCGTACCAAGTTATTCAGGACGACTTAGGGCCCGTCCCTGTGGATTTTTTTGATAGTGAAAGTCCTGGATGCTGGATTCACCCGATGCCGCCAGTTATACCCAGAGTTTAGCCAACTCGCGGGTTAACGTCGTTACCTGAGCGATTGCTGCGACGGAGATTTTGCTTTGACTTTTTAAACCGGTCGCGGCGGATCACAACCGCGACTGGTTTTTTGAAAAGCCGACCCAAGGACAAACTGACCTGGGGCCGGGGTTGCTGTGCTAACCGTTACGCGGCAATCGTTTCAGCCTGCGGCTGTTCACCTGCTACGGCGGTGTCATTCTCCGATTCCTTGAGTTGTGAATCTTCCACCACATCCTGCTGCTGGTTTTCGGCTCGGAAGATGGCAGAGAGCCAGCCTGTTCCTTTCATCAGCAGTTCGGCCTAACTGGTAATATCGCCCTTCTTGAACTTCATCAATCGGGTGACTCCATGCTCATTTATTGTTCAGGGTCCGCTATAAAAGGGAACAGACCGTAACGGCCATGATGCGGGTTCTTGCCAAACATAAGAGACTGCTCGCGTTTCATGATTGCATCAGGCGGGTCGGTGTTCTCAACAACGATGACTTGGGTGTCCTCAGGCAGAGCTTCAAGGTACGCGTAAAATTGATCTTTAAGGTCAGTACCGGTCAAATCATATTCCGTTCCATCAGGCTCTCTGTATGCCAGCAATGGAGAATCGAGCACAACGAATCCAGTATGTGGTGTGTGGCGTGCACGGCAGAAAGCAAGCAGCCCGAGGGTGAAAGCTGCATGCGTAATGGCGCGAAGGCCCTTACCAAAAGCACTACGCGACTTTCCGGCAATGACAAGGTCCCTAGTCTTGGAATCGAAGTACACATCCCCAGCCTCTGGGAAGTGCCAACCAGTCAGTATGCCTTCAACAGTCTTAGCAAAACTATGGGCCACAGTGGTTGAGAGATCTGCATTAGCAACCCCCCCAGCCTTCCCGTCTTCAGTGCCCTTTTCAAGATCAGCGCGACGGCGCTCCATGTCTTGCACAGTGGCGTAGAGTGCCAGCGCTTCGCGCACCTCGGCCCGCTTGTCGGCAAAGCCTGAATAGGACTTGCGAAGGGTCGAGAGCTTAGGTGCGAGCAATTCTTCAACTGACCCTGAAATTGACTCCAGTTCTCGAACAACAGTAGGCATTCTGCGATCAAGGCTGGCACCTTCGCGCTCAAGGGTTTGGACGGTATCTACAAGTTCCGTGCGCAAAACTTCGATCTTGGCAATCTCCACTCGTGCAGCCTGAACGACGACATCAGTATCTCCATCACACCCAGTATGGGCGCGATGATGATCGGGGTCAGCTCCACAAAGAGGACAATGCCCGGCACCCAGTACGCTAAACAGCGTCCCGCCTTCTTCAATGGCACGTAGCCTTTCAATATCGGACCAGTAGTGTCTGTCAAGCAACCTGAACCGCTCAAGCATCGCACTCACCTCTGCACGTCGCTCTCGGCTTTCTTCCAGTTTCTTGCGCAATTCTCGCCGCTTCCCAGCAGCCTCCTGAAATTCATCTTCGGTGGTGTTTACCTGGGCCGCCTGTTGACGAAGTGAGTTGTCGATCTTCTCTAGCTGCTCCTCCAGTTCCTTCGGACTCTTTGTCAACTCCTTGAGCCGGTCACGATAGTCGTCAAGAAGCTGATCGAGAAGACGCAATTGTGCCTCGCGCGATAACTCTTCTGGCTCACTTTTATTACTGGTGGCGACCAATGCGGAGTCGTCTGCTCCGGTTAGAAGTAACTTGAATGTGGCCAAGTTCGGCGTGTTAGCGGTGGGATTGCCATCAATGAGCGGTGAGCTTTGTTGTGTGATCTCCGTCTCATCGACGATCATCAAACGCGCAATGTTGCGAAAGCTTAAACTGATGGTTTCGTTCCGGGAATTTTTGCGAACACGCTTGCCACCAAGGCCACATAGATCCAGCAAGAATGATGAAAGGTTCGTGTTGTTCTTATCGCTGTGTTTTTCGTCAAGCTGCGTATACGTAATTTCGTTTGTTGGTGGCGCCTGGTGCAAGTCTTCATAGAGCCGAAAACCACCACCATCTATGCTGCGCCAGAGTGTAAATGACTTCCCATCAAGGGTTTCAAGCCCCAATAGAACAAGGTCGTAGCCAACGCGCTCAGGGATATCGCGCAGAGGCGGCTTTCCACCGAGCATGAAGTCGATGGTTTCGACAATGAAAGATTTTCCAGTGTTCGATGCGCCGTAAATGACATTGAGGCCAGCACCGAAGGTCACTGTTGCGGATGGCTTTTGTGGCCCAAAAAAACCGAGAAAGCGCAAGCGTAAGCCGGGAGTTACTGCCGTCATACCTCACCTCCCAAGCTTTGCTCAATGCTCTGAAACTGTTCGACCCATTTATCGAAGAAACGACGCATCATGCCTTTGAACTGTTCATCCGTCAGATCACCAATGGTTTCGACAAGCCATACAGCGCGATCCTTCAGGGACAGCAAATAGTTGGAAGATACTGATGACAGGAACGTTGCAGCATTTTCGCCCGCGCCGTACTTGATTCCCTCGGATGTGACTTCGCGCTCCACGAGGTCACGGGTCATCATCAGAAGCAGTGATTGCTCAACCAACTTGCGGCGCACGAGCAATTCAGCAGACCGCATAGGCGTCGGTGGGTGCAAATTGTCTGGTCCATCAATATCGCCTGTATGAACAAGAAGGTAGTCAAGGGCCACAAGCCGCTGGAGGTCGTAGGTTTGCGGATAGGCAGCACCCAGTATCGAGACCGCACGGATACCAGCCTCAAGTGGGCTATTGAAGGTAATTGGCTTATGTTCTTGGCTCATGATCGTGTCCACCGAAGGCGCTCCTCATTCACAAGTTGGTGGCAGATTCCGTCTCTATCCTTGGGGTTCGTACAAATGATGAGGGCGTTTGCCGTAATCTGCATGTCGCGGGCAGCCTTGGTGACAGCGCAGACCTTTTCGTAGCCGTCAGCATGGTTCCCGTCTTGTGTATCAATAACGCCATCATGAATGTCATCCAGCAAAGCTTCGAACGTGCCTGGTGGGACACTATCACGTGCGAAGACGCGCAGTGACTCAGCCTCATAGAACGCCTCGCGCTGGCGGCGGAAATGATCCTTGAGTTTCGTCACGGACAAGGCCGAAGGGTCAGTCACTATTGTTCCTGTGTGCTCGCTGTATGCGCCGAACAACTGCGTCACATAGCGACTCTCGGTGGCGGCAACTTCTTGGGGCGGCTTTTCAGATGCAGGCCGCGTTGGTAGTCCACCACCAAAGCGCGCTGTGTGAACCGGCGTGGCTCTGTGATCGTCAACAAGCTGAAGCGCAGTCTTGGCATCGAAGATGGTAAAATCGAATGAGTCTACATAGGCACGGAGCTTTGCATCGAGCAACACTTCTTGTGTGCTAGTGATCGCATCTTTCACATGCTTATCCCAGTTAGCTAACAATTCCTCACGCAACTTCGTGCCATTTGAAAATAGGCGGCTAAGCGACGTACCAGCACCTCGAGGCGAAACAAAATAGTAGCGACGAGGGACCGTGTATTCACCTTTGTACGAGTACCAGATGATCTTGCCGAACTCAACCCAAACATCACTAGGCCTGATGGCATTGCCGTAGTGCTTGCATTGGAAGTTGTCCCATACACCCTGAAGGCGTTCATCGCCAACGAACCCGGCGACATCAATACCCATATCGCCAGCACCAGAGAAACGCAGGACGTGTTCATACTTCGTCGCGAGGCAGTAATAAGCCCATTCCTCGACGAATCCCTCCCACTCGTCTGGCGAGTAGGTCAGTAGCCTTTGCTGCGGCGGCATAATGGGGCCGTTCGCCACCTGAGCTGCCGTAACAGCGCTTGCTGGGCTCGGCGGCTTATTGATGTCCATCCAACTCGCCGTCATAAAGCACCTTGTCCTTGGTTATCGAGTGGGCAGAAGTACGGGTTTTTGTGTATCTGCGCAGCCTGGACTTTCTTTGTGAAGAACTCCGAAAGGTCGTCTTGCTGCTCAAGCAGACGGACGATCTCATGAAGCGTCGAGAGGACTAAAACTTTGTGTTGCAGAAATTCACGTACCGTATGAATGGCAGGTTCTGTGTAGTCACTGGCAGAAATGAAGATGCCTCGAACCTCGGCACGCGACATGAGGCGAACAAGATGCTCTGAAATCTCAGGCTTACCCACAGGATTGCGATACCACTTCATTTCAACGAAATACAGAACACCACCGAGTTCAATGATCCCATCAATCTGCTCGACGATCCCTCCACCAGCCTCACCAACCAAATGAAAGGATTTACGAATGAGAACACCATAGGCTTGAAAAAGATTGTTGAGAGCCGTCTCCAGCAATTTTCCGCGTTCCTGTGCAGTCGCAGTAGTGCTAAACAATGTATATAAACCCTGCTTGGCATTCTCGATTCTGTTACAGAGATCACGTTTTTCTGCTGCGATCCGCTGTGACTCAGCGAGGCGGGTTTGCCGTTCTTCTTCGCGGGCATTGTTCATGCGCATGAAAGCGTCTTTTTGGTTGACGACTTCGCGGATACTGGCGACAAGACCCTTGGCTTTAAGTTGGTCAGCGGGCCAGCACGAATCAAAGTTCGCAAAGTCCACCACGCGCCGCAGCACCTCGCGCCGTTCACGGAGAGCGTGTTCCCCCTTCGTGTTGAGGCGTTCAAGCACCGTGCGAACCATCTGGTACTTGTTGACATCCTTTGGTGCAGCCCTCAAGTGAACTGCAATGTCAGAAGTTATTTTGTCAGGTACTCCTGCGCCCCGGAAGAAAACCAGCACATCCTGCTTAGAGCGATTGAGCAACGGCAAAACATCCACCAGGAGGTTGAACAGCTCCGGTGGATAGTGGAATATGATGTCTGAGGGTGCATTAGTCATGCGCTACTTCCCCTCCAAATACACTCATCAATGTAAGCAAAGGATTTGTTCCCTTCCGTCATAAAGCTTCCCTATTCAGGCTTTATATGCTTGTTAATCTTATAACAGTAAACAGTTGGGCCAGTAGGGAGCGATCTGATAACCATTCGTGATTCAGCTTCGACAAGGTCCAAATCGTACAGTGCCTACAAGTGCATCCAGAACTGCGAGTAATCGCTGAACCAATGAGCAAGCTGTAGTGCTGAGTCGCTGGTAATACTACGTTTGTCGTTGATGATCTGGGTGATCCATTGGCTGGGACGCCAAGCTGGCGCGCTAGCTCAGTCGGTAACACACCACCAGCCTCATGCCATTGGGTGAGAACTTCACCTGGGTGACGGGCTGCTGCGATCATATTACGCCACAAAATGGACAGGCTATTACCCCAACGGTAAGCGTTTTGAGGATGTACGTCAATCGTACATAAATTGAGTTTAATCATATACAAAAAGTGAGCAGCGCGCGCATACAGTAGGTACTCCAAAGCGTAAGGAACATGCTGCCACGGAGAACTCGACATAGATCACAGAAAAAAGGGGGCCGAAGCTCCCTGCGATCAAAACAACTCCCGTTCGACGAAGGACACCGTGGGCTCACCGCCGAAGTAAAGTGATCCAATGCACGCACGTCAACCATTGCCAATCCTTTTTTAATCCGCACCCTAATCGCCTTGTCAACATGACTTGGCTCAGGGATACCACTCGGATGGTTATGTGCAAATATCACCGCTGCAGCGTTAAACCCCACTCCCAAACCCCCAAACCATTTCACCGCTGCGAACCAAGGGGCGCTAAACCCGGCTATGCGTGGGCTAGTTATTTCTCCAGTGCGTTTTTCGTTCTTCATATCTGCTTCCGTTTAATCGTTTCCCAGTACAACCCATCCCGCAAGGGTAAATAGCACGCATTCTGCGCCCTTGCAGGCTGGAACGATGCCGGGAAAGCGAACCGTCAGGCGATACGAAGACGAAAATCACACCACTGACGGAGAAAAAACCATGACGATATCCCTGCATACCCAGACTGGCGCCCCTAACACCTCAGCGGCGACCAGCGTATCCCCGCTGGAGCAGTCAGGCTCCTCAAAAACGAAATTTTCTAAAAATAGTACCGATATTTATCAGGCAGTTACTGACAGTATCATTACGGCACTGGAAGCCGGTGTTAAGCCGTGGTCATGCCCCTGGCAGCGCGTACCGGGCATGTCAGGATTACCTTCAAATTATGCGACTAGCGCTGCATACAGCGGGATGAATATCATGTTGTTGTGGAGCAGTGCGTCAGAACAGGGGTTCAATGATTCACGCTGGATGACCTACAAACAGGCAAAAGCGGAGGGCGGGCAGGTACGCAAGGGAGAACACGGCACTACCGCCATTTTCTATACCACGCTGGAAAAGGAAAATGACGACGGAGAAACTGACTATATACCGATGCTGAAGACGTTCACCGTATTTAATGTTGAGCAAATTGATGGTTTGCCTATGAGGGACGAAGCCGTTTTCCCAGCAGGGACTTTTGAGCCGTTGCCGCCTGCGGAGGCGCTTTTCCTTTACAGTGGTGCAACCATCATTGAGAAGGGACAGAATGCCTTTTTTGCACCATCAACCGACGAAATCCATTTACCGGAACGTCGTCTTTTTAGCGATGCTGCCAATTTCTACGCAACGGGCCTGCATGAGTTAATTCACTGGTGTGGGGCAAAAAGCCGGCTGAACCGTGAAATGAAAGGGAAGTTTGGCAGTGAGAGTTATGCTTTTGAGGAGCTGATCGCCGAGTTGGGAAGCGCGTTCCTGATGGCGGATTTGGGGGTTGTCGGAGAGGTTCAGCATGAAAGCTATATCGCTTCCTGGCTGAAAGCACTGAAAAACGACAAACGCTATATTTTTAAAGCTGCCAGTGCGGCATCCAAAGCGCATCGTTATTTGATGGATAAAGCCTGAGGGCAGGGGAGAAGAAGCTACAAAAGAATGTGACTTTAACCTTTAACGTGTGTGGGCAGAGTAAAGCTTGTTCCAACGGCGAATTCCCCCCTGCAAATTTTCCTGGTACTTGGTGCCAAGAAAATTTGCAGGCTGCGGGGCGGGCGGCAAAGAGCCCGCTCACCCCTATAGATGTATTGGCTTAAACTTGATCTGGCAGTGTTCGCTGCTAGAACATGATTCAACCTGAAAATCGGCAATGAGCGAAATATAGTCATTAGCACCCTGAGAATTACACTTTTAAGTGATTCAGGGTATGCGCTTACTGGTTACGAATATTGAGCGGGAATCATGCGATGATCTCCGCTTTTCTTTCGACCTAGTAGGTGCTCCACGTTCGCTAACGAATACTCAGGGCATGCAGATAAACTGCTGGCTATATTTCTTTCAAAGAGCGTGGAATGCATACCAATCCCCGATGAAAAGGAGTTGGTGATGACTGCGACTAATCAATTTGCTGCGCACGTTGGTCTGGACTGGGCAGATAAAAAACACGATGTCTGTGTTCAGTTTAAAAACGGTGAACGCGTATTCCATGTGATTGAACATACAGCAGAAGCGCTTGATGTCTGGCGTACCGAGTTACACCAGAAGCTAAAAGGCAGGATCGCTATCGCCGTTGAGTTGAAGAAAGGCCCCGTGGTGTATGCTCTTCAGAAATATCCGTTTATCACCGTTTTCCCCATCCACGCTTTGTCCCTGGCTCGTTACCGGCAAAGCCATCTCGCCCAGCGGCGCTAAAGATTACCCACAGGATGCCGAGCTGGCATTAGAGTTAATGCTGCGTTATCCCCAAAAGATAAAAGCCATTGAGCCCGATAATGCGGAAATCGCATCAATCAGCCATCCGGGCTCTGGCGTTTAAATGGATAAGGATCATTTACCACTGCTGGAAGTCCAGAACCAGCTACTACGAAGTAAAATATTTGCTGGCATTCGAAGCACGACTCTCGCCCTTACTTAGGCTATAAAAAGCTTGTCAAATGCCTCAGCGCATGAAGCGGACATTGCTAACACCGCAGCGTATTTATCACCGGAAATCAGGTCACACATTGCACGAACACAGTACTTGTTGCACTGTTACGTTAACTTCAATTGCTCCAGCGATCCCACTTTTTGCACGGCATCGAAATTCTTCCAGTTTCTCTACTTAGCGTTAATTCCCCATTTTCAACCTCTTTCCTGCATGGAAAGCCACTAGACCTTGCAAAGAAAGATGTCGTTAACTTTTTGTCAATTTTTCTTACCATTTCATTGCGAGTTGCTTCCAAATGACTCATTCAGGGGTTAGGATTTATCCTATTCAGCAAGGTTTGACAGGAATATTTATGAAGAAAGTAATGGCTGCGCTTGCAATAGTCCTTTCCTTGAGTAGTTGTGACAAGCCCAAGATTGATACTTCCAGTGACGAAAACATGAAGATATCAATTCAGAAGGTAAGGGAGTCACTTCCAGAGAATCAACGCACTACATACGATAGTGCGCTTAAGGTAGTAGCCCTTAACCATTTGAATCTTGCTGATCTAATGCAAGCAGGGATGACAAAAAATACCTCGGGTATCGAGGCACAAATGAAAAGCGAACTTTCAGGTAAAACCGGAGAAGAGATCATCTCTTATGCCGAAACGATTAGAAAGGAGAGAGCTGAACGCGAACAAACTCAGGCACTTCAGGAAATCTCGGAACTTCTACAAAAGCAAAAAACCGCAGAAAGTAGCCTGAAGGAACTTGAAGCCTTCAAGGTATCCCGCTCCCGGTTTTACTTTGAGAAAAAAAATTATGGAAGAGATCAGCCCATCATTGAGTTGAGCGTTGAGAACGGCACAAATAAAGCCATCGCGCGCGCTTATTTCAAAGGCGTCATCGCAAGCCCGGGAAGGGAAGTTCCGTGGTTCACCGACACCTTCAATTACCAGATTTCTGGTGGTCTTGAGCCTGGAGAAAAGGCTGAATGGAACCTGGCGCCGAATATGTTTTCCGATTGGGGAAAAGTGAATGCTCCCTCTGACGCTGTATTTACCGTAACCGTTATAAGAGTCGATGATGCGCAGGGCAATCCTGTGTTTGGCGATGCCGAATTTTCTGAGCGTGACGCAAAAAGACTGGCTGAACTCCAGGCTAAATACCCCAATTCCCCCCCCTGAATATTCATTGGCAAAGCTGAGGTCTGGCGCTTAGTTATGCCAGGCCATAGCTGACTGGCTGAAGCGCGACGCATCTTTCTAAATCACCCATCGGTTCAAAGACCGAAAAATGTTGAGCTCAACGATTACGAACATATGTCACGGGGAGACACTTAAATGTTCTTAAATGACCAGGAAACGGCTACAGATCTTTTGTACTACTCGGCGATTGCCGAGACGGTGGTGAAGCTCATTGAAGAGACACCCGAGGCTCCGATTACAATTGGTGTTCACGGCGACTGGGGAGCGGGTAAATCTAGTGTTCTCAAGATGTTGCAGACCTCGTGTGAAAATAAAGATAAGACTCTCTGCATCTGGTTTAATGGCTGGACTTTTGAAGGTTTTGAAGATGCTAAGACGGTTATTATCGAAACTCTTGTGGAAGAACTTGTACGAGCCCGCCCGGGTTGCACTAAGGTCGCAGCCGCAGCTAAGAAGGTACTCAGAAGGGTTGACTGGCTTAAACTCGCCCGCAAAACGGGAGGCCTGGCGCTTACCGCTTTCACTGGCATACCTACGATGGATCAACTCAAAGGCGTGCTGGATATCGCCGCCGGGCTGATCAGTAATCCTCAGGAAACGTTGTCAGCTGAGGGAATCAAAGCATTTGTCGGGAAGGCGGGAGATTTTATTAAAGAGGCTGATGCTGAGCAGGAAACGCTGCCGAAGCATATACATGCCTTCAGAAATGAATTCAGTGAACTTCTCAAAGAAGCCCAAATTGACAAGCTTGTAGTAATTGTTGACGATCTCGATCGATGCCTGCCAGAAACGGCGATAGACACACTGGAGGCGATCCGCCTGTTCCTGTTTGTCGAGAAAACGGCTTTTGTGATTGGTGCTGACGAGGCGATGATCGAATATGCCGTCCGAAATCACTTTCCCGATCTGCCTCAGAGCCAGGGCCCGTTATCTTATGCGCGTAATTATCTTGAGAAGCTGATACAGGTACCTTTCCGCATACCCGCATTAGGTAGCTTAGAGACACGGGTATATACCACGCTTCTGTTGGCAGAAAACGCACTGGGTCCAACGCATAAACAGTTTACGGACCTGTTGGAGAAGGCTCGTGAAGAGATGCAGCGCCCCTGGCTGAGTAGCGGCCTGGACAGAAAAGTGGTCAGTGAGGTTCTTAAAGATGACATCCCTGAGCCGGTCGATCAGGCGCTTCTCATTAGCGCTCATGTCACCCCTCTCCTGAGCGCAGGTACTCGAGGGAATCCGCGACAGATTAAGCGGTTCCTGAATTCGATGATGTTAAGACAGGCAATTGCTGAAGCACGGGGATTCGGGGATGAGATAAAGCGCCCTGTGCTGGCAAAGATAATGCTGGCTGAGCGCTTCTATCCCACCTTTTACGAACAAATTGTCAGGGAAGTAAGCAGCCACAACAAAGGAAAACCAGAGGTACTTGCACAATTCGAAGAACAGGCAAGGGGGGCGACTGGTTCGGAAAAAGAGGAAGAAGCACCACACACTCAGCTTTTATCTTCAGACCAATTTGACGTTGCCGTGTGGATGAAAAACGGCTGGGCAGTTGACTGGGCGCGGACAGAACCGCGGCTTGCCGATGAAGACTTAAGACCTTATGTGTTTGTGACGAGAGATAAACAAAGCCTTTTCGAGGGGGCACTGACCTCTAGCCATCTTGAACCGTTGATTGAGAAACTCATGGGGCCGCGGATGGCTGTAGCAGGCCTCAAGGTCCCCCTTGAGAAACTCTCTGCACCGGAAGCCGATGAAGTGTTTGAAGCTCTCTGTGTACGCATTCTCCAGGAAGACAGCTTTGTCAAAGCGCCAGCAGGGATTGATGGTTTGCTGTTCCTCGTGAAGTGCCTGCCCAGGACACAAAATAAGCTAATTGATTTTATTCGCCGCATCCAGATTCCAAAAAAAGGGGGTAGTTGGATGACCGGGTTTTCACAATCTTTCGTTGACGCCAGTTATGAAATGGAGTTCCGCTCTATTCTTCAAGAGTGGGTAGATCAGCCTCACAACGCAGCGTTAAGCCGTTCTGCAAAAGCGATCCTCGAACTGGAAGGGAAACAAAAGTAAATGGGAACATCAAAATCTTACGGTGGACCGATCAACGGTTTAGTTCCCGACTTCGTGGATAACCCGCCGGCACCAACGCTAACGCCTCCAAATGACATACCCACGGATAGCCAGACTCAGAACGGAAACACCGCTCCAGGCAATTTACCTTCTGATTCCAGTGGCGCGGGGCCGCTGAGCACACCTAAGGGAAATTTCACTCGTTATGCACGCTCTCGTAGCCCGAGCGCGCTAGGCAGAGCAGTCGCTGGATATGTCAGAAACGGTACGGGTGGTCCCAGCAGGGCCAGCCGTCGCATGGGATCGTCACGAGTTGTTGCTGGTGGTTTACTGAACATTATCGGCAATTTCGAACAAGGGGGCGCAACTCAGGCTCTTCAGCGTTTCGATCTTGGTTCGCTTGCCGGAGAGCCAGCCTCATCGGTATTCCTTTCACTGGTGGAATTCTTGTGTCCTCCCGGTGGGTCTGTTGATGAAGGGATTGCCAGGCAGGCAATGCTCGATACCATTAGGGACCTGGCAGAAACAGGTGAGGGGAGTTTCGATGCCTTGACGCCTGAACAGCTCCAGGAAGTATTTCTTGGTTTTGTCGTGCACTCCATTGAAGGCAAGATAATGTCAGATATCGGTAAAAATGCGATCAAACTACCCGATGATGTTGAAGCAATCGCGGACATACAAGAAACACTGCATAGTTTCATCGATAGCGCGACACGTTCCCAGCTCAGAAACGATTTATCTGATGTTTCAGGTCTTTCAGGAAATGAAATTGACAGAAAAGTTCATGAGATTTACGAGAAGGCATTTGAGCTGATTGCCAGCGAAGGGGAGAGCATGGAATGAGCCATCAAACAATCGTAGCCAGACTGGGTAGTGGTGACACCGCTGCGCCAACACTCGATCGGTTGCACACGTTGTTAACGGAAATTAACTTTCTGAAAGACAACGGGAAACTTGAGTTTGGCCTCGATAAGGCTATCGAAGGCTTAGGTGAGTATGGGCTTACTCCTACAGATACGTCTGTAGATCTCGCATTGCTTGCCGCAACCGTTACTGCGGCCGATACACGTATATCCCGACGCCTTAATGCCCAGGATTTTTGGACTCGCGAGATTGCGCTTCATATTCCGGTTGCTGACCCTGCATTGTGGGGAAATCAGGCTGAACTGCTCAGTAAACTACTTAATTTCCTAACAGGGGATCGCTGGTCTTTACACTTTCGCGAAAGGCCAGAGGTGGAAGGCGGCCTGATAAAAGCGTCAACTAAACCACGTTCCCTGAACCCAACATCGGTTTGCCTGTTTTCGGGAGGGCTCGACAGCTTTATTGGCGCGATAGATCTGTTGTCACAGGGGCTTACCCCACTTTTTGTCAGCCACCACTGGGATAGTGTAACGGCAAAGTATCAGAGAAATTGTTCGGCCCTGTTGAAGGCCCGATACAGTCAGGCTTTTGGACACGTGCGCGCACATGTAGGCTTTAAAAGAACAACGTTTTTACAGGAGACAGGGGAAGACACCCTGCGGGGACGCTCTTTCCTCTTCTTCTCGCTTGCCGCCCTGGCTGCAGACTCTGTTGGCGAGAGGATGGTCATCAATGTACCGGAAAACGGCCTCATTTCTCTCAATGTTCCACTTGACCCATTACGAGTGGGGGCATTAAGTACACGCACGACGCATCCATTTTACATGGCTCGGTTTAATGAATTACTGACCAATCTTGGAATCAATGCTGTCTTGCATAACCCCTATGCATTTAAGACGAAAGGTGAGATGGCACTAGAGTGCAGGGACCAACAGTTTATCCGAGCCTGTACATAAATTTGTGTAATTGCCTGATTTTGATATGTTCAATTCAACATCAAAGGCAGGTTACTTTATGGACGAAAAACAGTTGCAGGCTCTGGCTAATGAACTGGCCAAAAATCTCAAAACTCCCGACGATCTTAGCCAGTTCGATCGTCTGCTGAAGAAAATCAGCGTTGAGGCGGCTCTCAATGCTGAGATGTCTCACCATCTGGGGTACGATAAAAATCAGCCTAAACCGGGCTCCAATACCCGCAACGGCTACTCAACAAAGACCGTAGCGACTGCGGATGGTCCACTTGAACTGCGTACTCCCCGGGATCGCGAAGCCACCTTTGAGCCTCAGTTGCTGAAGAAAAACCAGACCCGCATCACCGGGATGGATAATCAGATTTTATCCCTGTACGCCAAAGGGATGACCACCCGCGAGATAGCGACTGCATTCAAAGAGATGTACGACGCGGATGTCTCGCCAGCGCTGGTCTCAAAAGTCACTGACGCCGTCATGGAGCAGGTTGTTGAGTGGCAAAACCGGCCACTGGATGCAATCTATCCTATTGTTTACCTTGACTGTATTGTCCTTAAGGTCCGGCAGGACAGTCGCGTCATCAATAAATCCGTGTTCCTGGCGTTGGGCATCAACATCGAAGGCCAGAAGGAACTGCTGGGTATGTGGCTGGCCGAAAATGAAGGCGCGAAGTTCTGGCTGAATGTGCTGACAGAACTGAAGAATCGCGGCCTGAACGACATCCTCATCGCCTGTGTCGACGGACTGAAAGGCTTCCCGGACGCCATAAACGCGGTATATCCGGAGGCCCGCATCCAGCTGTGCATCGTACATATGGTGCGCAACAGCCTGCGGTTCGTCTCCTGGAAAGATTACAAGGCCGTTACCCGCGATTTGAAGGCGATTTACCAGGCGCCGACGGAAGAAGCAGGTCTGCAGGCGCTGGAAGCGTTCGCCAGCGCCTGGGACAGCCGCTATCCGCAGATAAGCCGGAGCTGGACGGCAAACTGGGTGAACCTTGCGACGTTCTTCGCCTACCCGGCAGATATCCGCAAAGTCATCTACACGACCAACGCCATTGAGTCACTGAACAGCGTGATCAGGCATGCGATCAAAAAGCGCAAGGTGTTCCCGACGGATGAGTCAGTGAAAAAGGTCGTGTGGCTGGCAATCCAGGCCGCCTCACAAAAATGGACGATGCCGCTGAGGGACTGGCGCATGGCAATGAGCCGTTTTATCATCGAGTTCGGTGACCGCCTGAGCGGTCACTTCTGAGAAAAGGCATTTACACAGAATGGTGTACAGGCTCGTTTATCCGGCAACATGCATCAAATACCATGTCTTGCTCCTCTCCACAGAGCCGACGTTATGATCCTGATCCGGCCGAGCGTGCTCCCAAGCATTGTGGCAGGTGCGTGCCCTGCCTTATCAGGCGTGCGTCTCTTCATGCCGCATTCCGCCTTGATGAAACCCCCTACCGCATACCAGATCTCAATGCGCAAACTCTCGACAGTCGCAAAGCGGAAGGGGAGCATGTCAGGGCATTCCAGCTTTCTCTTGCAAAACTTGCGACCAACCCCGGACGTGCAAAATTCGATGTCCACAAGCCAGGTCCACTTTCTGACCATCCAGGCAGTATTGCCGATTATGTCGGTGTGTATACGCGTGGAATGGAGGAAATCGGCAGCCTGCTTAATGGTGTTGTATCAAGGCCGAAATCATGACTGCCATGCAGAAAAAAGCGTCTCCGTTATGGGTTGATTTTCACTGTCATCTCGACCTTTATTCTGATCACGTCGGCATCATTGCTGACTGTGATCAGGAGCGGGTCGCCACCCTGGCGGTTACGACCACGCCTAAGGCATGGCCCAGAAACTGCGAACTGACAGCCGAGTCACATTATGTGAGGGTGGGCTTGGGTATGCATCCCCAGTTAATTCAGGAACGGGAACAGGAGATTGCTTTATTTGAGCGCTATCTTCCCTCCGCTCGCTACGTGGGGGAGGTTGGTCTTGATGCTGGCCCTCGTTTCTATAAAAGCTTTGAAGCCCAGGAACGTGTTTTTTCCCGTATTCTTCGCGCCAGCGCTGAGCAGGGGAATAAAATTTTGAGTATCCATAGTGTGCGAACGGTCTCAAAAGTACTGAAGCACCTTGAGGAGAGCAGGCTGTTTGATAATAGTCAGGCGATCCTTCACTGGTTTACCGGAACCGTTTCTGAAGCCCGGCGGGCAGTTGAGCTCGGTTGTTATTTTTCAATTAATGAAGAGATGCTCAGGTCAGAAAAACACCGCAAACTCATCAGCATTTTGCCTCTTGACCGATTGCTGACCGAGACAGATGGCCCATTTATTCTGCACGAAGGCACCCCTCTTCGGCCGCGTGATGTCCATCGTACAGTGCATGAGATTGCCCTGATCCATAATTTGGCTCCGCTGGATGCAGGCAAACTAATTCTAAATAATCTCAGACAGTTGGTCTCTCGAGTCTGAGAAATGCAGCTTTGCAAAGGTCAATGATGAGAGCGCTCATTATCGTAATCAGAATAACGTAAGCCCTCATTTTAGCTTTGAGGGTTTGAACTGCCCCTTAAATATTGTTACATCTCGGGCTAAACAACGTCTGCTCTTTGCACACAGCAGGCAAACACGTGACGCTGAAGGTCTGCTGAGAGCGAAAAGCGGAAGTTTTCATTTGCTCTAAATGCTGAACTAATCCTTCGAATTGCAAGTTCATATAGAAAAGAACAGTGAAGTTTCCAGCACTCCGGACGATAATCATTAAAAATCTTGCATTTATTGTTTAATAATGGCATTTCAAACGATTTACAGGCATTTTCACAAAGCTTGGAAGGATACACCTTATGAAACTCTGAGTGATGCTCAACTTGCCGGTATCGTTATAAAAAGCCGTCAGGTACCGCCCAGTGGTCTTTACTGGAGCCTAGGCGGTGAAAGCACCGGCGTTAGCCGGTTGCAGAGGTGAACTTTAGCCATCAGACTCTAGCCGGCAGGCCTGAAGCCGCTCGGCGTTTAACGGAGTGAGGCTCGAAGACTGCCCGACAGGGCAGGAGCCGAAGGTGGCCAGTTAGGGTTGAAGTGAATAAAAAAGATGTAAGAAGAGATTCAATTAAGACGCTATTAACTGCTGCAATTTAAACCAGCGTTTAACAAAAAAGATAAAGCAGGAATACCCCTTGGAATACAATTAACCCGCCACATTAAAAAAGGAAATTACGTGTTCAGAAATAGTTTTGGCATAGAAGAAAAGATAGAGATGATTGAATCAAGCTCTACAAAAAATTACTTCAAAGAAGTTTACAGTAGTTACTTGAATGGTAATTATAGAGCTGCAGTAGTTACATTGTGGTCAGTGTTAGTTTGTGACGCAGTTTATAAAACCCGCAGATTAATTGACTTAACGGATGATAAATGGGCAAAAAAGGAAATTAGTAAAATTGAAGAATTACAACGTACAAATAGCACTTCTTCTGAATGGGAGTTGGCTATATTTGAAGGGTTTTATGAACAAAAAAAATTCATAGGTGCCGGTGAAATATCAAACATCAGAGACATACAGAAAAAGAGACACCTATGTGCTCATCCTATACTTTCCGAGGACGACGCCCTATACACACCAAATAAAGAATTAGTTAAAAGCATGATAATTAATGCGCTCGATGATTTCATAACCAGAAAAAATTACTACGGAAAAGATCTATTTCAGGTCATCCTTGAAACATTGGTTAATAATAGCGAATTTTATGCCTCTTCAGGTAATATAAAGCCACTCATTGAAAAATATCTTTCACGAGTAACGCCAGGTTCAGCTTATAAAATATTTAAAGATTTTTGGAAGTTTAGTTTCAGACTGGACGACGCGGAGGCAATCAAGCATAGATTGATTCTACGTAATGCATGTTACCATGTTTATACCGAGGTCAAAAAAGATCCAAGTACGGCAAATAAGATTAAAGATGATTTAGATTATTTCGAAAATATAACTTTTAAATGGTCAAACTTAAGCCATTTCTTTACATTTTTATGCAGACACCCCGATTTGTATAAAAAATTCTCACCCGAACTCCAAGGGCGTCTTCGAGAATATATCAACCGAAAAGATGAAGATGATATTGATTCACATGTTTACTTAGTTGCTACAACCTTTCTATTCAGCTCATCTAGCGATTACTTTAAACACATTCAAAGCAAGATTGAAAGTTATGAACTAAATAACCTTACAATCTCACATATAAAATTAATGCTTGATATCTATGACGAATATAACTGCGAGAAAGAGGTTTATGATATAGTCATATTATATGCATCAAAGGCAATTGATTTCGATGATGCAGATAATAGATTTAATCTCATATTCAAAGATGAAATATTTGATAACTTATCTAAAGATCATATTACAAAGTTAATTGATTCTTTTGATGAGAACGGCCAAATTGGTAGTAGAAGAAGAAAGAGCATTGACTTGGCTAAGTTAATAAAAAAACTCGATGAGTTTGAAAGTTAGATCATCGCTCTCGCCGCCGCAAGGGCGGGTGTTCTCGCCCTGCAAAAGGCGTCTCCGGGCATAACCCTGTTACGCCGTTCATCCCTGTGTCTGGATGTTCCGTTCGCTAAATGGCTAAGACGAGTGATTTTATCTTTTCTGCTTTTTCGAAATGGTCAAGTTTCATCTCCAGGATCCACCAGTTTGCAACCTCCATAAGCAGCTCTAGGTCATCATTTTTGTTAGCAAAGAAAGCATAAAATGACAGTCCAACGTTACTACCCTTTGCCATGATCTTTGCTTCACATACCCTGATAATCTTTGCTCTGATTTCTGTTCACACACTGTCTTCTTTTTAATGTGGCTTTAAGCAACGACATTAAATATAACATCTCAGCTGCGGACCTAAGCAGCGCCTGCAGCTGGCGTTGCTTGGTGAAAAAACAGAGCCTACTATCCGAATGCAGCCAGTAGGATGAACGCAATGCCGGACGACTGCAGTCAGCATAAGATGTTCGGTAGTGAAGCATGGCGCAGCCTCCCTCCATTTCGGTGAGTCGAAAATCGCTGCTTATAATAGGCAATGCGGTTTTCTCGTTTAATAGCGACGTAATCGTCTCTTAACGATCAACCATCACACCTGATCGTGTGATTTCCAGGAATTCAGGGTGGAGAAGCCGCTCAAGCCACTCTCGATTATTTTGCCTGTCATCGTGAAGGCTGAATTCTAGCAACCTGATCTTTTTCAGAAGCATTCTGCTTATCTTCAAGTGATCCTACCGGATACTCTCTTCTAACATAAAAGTGCTTCACTGAACCGCTGCAGGCTCTCAGCGGGGTTTGAACTTAGAGGTAGTTTTGAGCGAGAACTGGAATTTTACTCGTATTACTGTGAGATAATGTACATATCAGCTGCTTCAAGACCATCTCTCATAAAAAGTATAGGGGTATCTTCTTGAGGAATTCCCTCAAGCATCAGCGCTGCTTTTGCCTGATTAAAAGATTTTTCAACTGAAAGCCCAAACGTCAGGGAGGAATAAAATTGAGCTGAGAATACTCTTGCTGCATCATCTCTAATTGATGTACTCATTCCAATAGCGCATTCGACATGTTCGATTACTTTACTAGCTTGATTCTGTGAGTGACATGTATTGAAAAAGACTAGTCTCAGATTGTCATTTGCCACACTCATGGCCTGCACGATGGATTGCATAGAAACCAGTTTAGTATTGGAGTTATTATCCATAAGAACCAATTCATCATCAGAACTTCCATGCCCACTAAAATGCACAATTGTTGGTGAGAACTCGTTTATGTTTTGCAAAATATCACCAGGCCTGACTGCCCAACATGACTCCAGTTTTACGGCATCACGATGTCGTGAACTTCTAATCATCTCTTTGATGGATCTCACCTCTTCATCTAACCTCAGTTGTCCTTGATCTTGGGGGTTAGAAGCAAAAAAAAGTACCGTGATTTTTTCAGGTAGCTTACTCAAAGTGTTTATCATGTCGGAGTGTTCCAAGAGCGTTTTGTTAACATTACTTAATGCGCTAGTTTGCTGACGCTGTAATTTTTCCTGAATTTGTTGGCGATTCTTATGTTCTTTCAGTTCTTGAGCATCCAGTTTTCGCTGTTCGTTATGCAGTTCTCTATTCTTCATAGATATTTTTGCCTCAAAATCGGCAACTTTTTTTTCTATTTTTGATATAATCATCTGAATTTTGAAAATATCTTCTTGCCGATTGTTAATCGTTGTTGCGGACTTAGACGAGTTCATTTGCCGGATCGCTGTTTGAATTTTATTGTTCAAACCTGAAATCTTGGCTAGTTCTTTCGATTTTTGCTCGCTCAATCGGGTTAAGTCACTACGCTTACGCTCAACATTTTTTCTATAAATATCAATTATTCCCAATTTGTTTCTCACATTTAAAGATGTTGGGTTTTTAATATTTAAGATTTTAACCCACGGTTGTTTAAAAACAAGATTTGTAGCATTTGAACCTTCATGGTGCAGTATACCGTGATAGAAAACACTTGCCTCTAGCACCGTGATCTGCAACCCAGAAATCAATGTGGTGCAGAGTTAGCAACTTCCGCTTCTGGCACTCAGCAGACAAACACGTGACGCTGAAGGTCTGCTAAGAGCGTGAAGCAGACGCTACCGGGGTGGGGTTAGTCCAATTTGCTAAAAACAGAGTATGGAAGCCAGTTCAAATCATGGATGCGCAATCGGCGTATTGGTAGTATTCCGGTACTACGGAAAATGCCATTCAAAGGTTGAACTATGGGTACTGTGATTTCTCTTGAAGTGTCAGGAATGGAGCTAGATTCGACTAAGAACTCGCTGGGTATAGATCATGGAGGGCTGTTTCAAAGTGCCGATCATCACGTCAAGCCACTAAATGAAGATCAAATAGAGGAAGGAGAAGACTACGACACTCCTGATGGCATACTCTGTCGTACTATGTTGCGTAAACCTTTGGGGCAAGTAGCTTACCGATTGGAGTTGTTGGGTTTCACCCTTGAAAATATACGCTATGAGTATGAACTCATGGCTAAAGATTCAATTGAATACCAAGAGGAATTTAACGAATCCTGTCCGGAATATGCAAAGCCAATTAGTAACATGATGGTATTTGATGAATTCGTTAACTTCATCAAGAGCGTAAACATTAGCGAACTAAACGATAATTATATTAGCGTAAAAGACAGGAAAAAAGAACGCGAGCTTATCATGGGCAGATTTGATAATGATGAGTTATTAAACAGAATACCTCAATACGACAATACCTTTAATAATGCATGGTCTGAAAAATCTGCTTTTGGGACTTTAGTTAGCATACTGCATCCATATTCTGTAATGCGACTTTTGGCCGAAAATCCAGATAATTATAATGAATTCGTTACTTGGGATTACGGAGATCTAGTTTCTGCTGGTTATGCGAATATAAAAGATATTCAGGTAAATGCTCGCAGACGTGACAAGTTCCTGATTGCCACCGAGGGAAGCACCGACTCCAACGTAATCAAATATGCATTGCATCTCTTACGGCCTGATATAGAAGATTTTTTCCACTTTATCGACATGAGTGAAGGGTACCCGTTCACTGGTTCAGGAAATCTGGTTAAGTTCGCAGCTGGACTCGTAAAAATCGACATTCAAAACTTGAATGTTTTCGTTTTAGATAATGATTGCGAAGGGATTGAAGCATATGAAAAAATCCGAAAACTCGCATTGCCTCACAATATTAACTGTATTCATCTGCCTGATCTTCCTGATTTTAATCAATTTCCAGCTATTGGTCCTCACGGCGTTACCTATGAAAACATCAATGGCCGGGCTGTAGCGATTGAATGCTATCTGGATCTAAGATTTTCTGATTATGATGAAGCTCAAATTCGATGGTCAAATTACAAAAAGGAAAGCGATGCTTATCAAGGCGCGCTGGAAAATAAAGACTATTACACGAAAAAATTCATGAAACTAAAACCAGGGAGTAAGGATTTTAGCAAATATGATTTTGCCAAACTCGCTATTGTCTTGGATGAATTAATAAAAGCGTGTTCAAAAATCTCATCAGAAATTCGAAAAAATGAAGTAGATGTTCAATATCCAGATTAAAAAGGCCGCATGTGCGGCCTGTATGAGTTAGCCGATATTGCGATGGCCAATTAGGTACATCACTCGTTGGTAATGTTCCTGCCGGTTGCGGTGAAGTTGTAACCCCTGCTCCCAGGCAATATCTGCCACCCTCTCCGCATCGGATCCGGTGCGCTCGTTTTCGCCCCTGGATTGCCAGAGTTTCAAAATCTCAGTATTCACGTTCATTTTCTGTTTCCTGTGTGTTTGGGAACACTCAGCGTCATGTCACGACAGTGGGAATGCCAACATAATTTGATGCGGGCAACGAAATATTCGCCCCCGCTGTTAACATGGACTGAAGGTTTGACCTGTTCCCGGTTGATTAACAGATTTTGATGTCAGCAATGACCGCTCCTAGCACAGAGCTGCCTGTCAGATTAGGTTTGGCCCTGTGTCGTAGTTGTGCCAGGCCAAGTCTGAGCTAATACAATTTATCAGTATCTTTCTGGAGCGTCTGCAGCCGCTGTTCCAGGCTATCCAGTCTTTCTTCGAGGTCATGGCTCTGCTGCTCAATATCTTCCAGCGTTTCTGACAGAACGTCACGTAGCAGCACAAAATTTGCGTGCAGGGCGTACACAAAATCGTGGCCGCGAACCAGTAATGCTTCGCGCGGTATGTCCTGCAATGCGGAATGCGTCATCCATGTCACCAGCGCTTTTGCGCTCATTTCAGTCAGTACGTCCGAAAGTTGGTCAGTTTCTCTGTTCATTCTGGTGTCCTGTCTGTTCTTATTTTGGGTGAGTATTTAGAGGGGCATTATTTCAGCTCGTTGCGCTGCTGCGTGGGTTGGGACTGTAAGTGATACAGAAGAACTATATGCCGTGGTCTAAATCGAGCCGTTGCATCTCGTCGAGCGTGTAGATGCGGAAGACATTCCGGTGGCGGGTTTCCAGCGGGATGTGCTGATGGTTAACGATAACGTGCCTGATGCTGTCAAACAGCCTTTCAAGACCGCGCTTTTTCTGCGTGTCTGGCACGATATAAAAAACGTAAATCCAGTCTTTACGGGTGCGTGCCAGCAAATGGCTGGCGATGATCGACTGATAACGGGCTCTGGTTTTCAGACGACGCTCGGTCTCAATGGCGATCACGGTGCCGCCGGGGAGGGTAATCAGACCGTCCGGTCGGTGACTGACCTGGTAACGACTGAGGAAGGTTGTGCGATCGCCATTTATCCATCCGGATGCGCCTTTTTGCTCAAGGATGATACGGGCGGTCTGATTATCAAGGTGATGTTCCAGCGTCCAGCCAGTGATTTTTGAAGGCTCAAACCGTGCTGGGAAAAGCACATCGTCGGCGGCTAACACGATGGCTAGCCCGTCACTGGTTATGCCCCATAATGAAATTTTCATCGTCCGCGATACCAGGACGTGCTTTTGTATTAAGCCCAATCCCTCGACTTTTGAAAGCAGGGAATACAGCGATTTATGATCCCTGAAGCCAAACAGCAGCATCAGCGTTTTAAAATCACTGTACGTTTCTTCTTTCAGAAAATTCAGCAGTCGTTGTATTTTTTCGCGGTGTCGCGTCTGGCGTTCGCTATATGCGGTGATCAGCATCATTCCCCCTTTAAAAATCCAGCAATGATGGGTTTTCCTCTTTATCGGCGTTCGGTGTTGTTGTGTCTTCTTCGTCCGTATTATCAAAAAAAAGATCGGGTCGCGTTGTGGTGATATCCGTCTTTGATGCGGGTCCGGGGGAAGTTTCCTCCTCGTTAAAATTCAGGGTGATATTTACCGTTGCGGCGGTGGCGGCAATCGCGGGCGACACGGCGCAGATCTCCAGTTCGCGTTTTTTCACCCTGATGGGCGAAATCAGCGAAGCAGCCGGGAGTGTTTTTGTCGTGAAGATGAAGCTGACAAAATCGGGTAGGTTCAGGATCATATTGCTGTCGGTAAAGAAACGCTCTGCCTGCCTGATGGTGCGTTCACTGTCGATAGTCTCTGTCAGCACGGCATCGGTTTTGGCTTTGCGGACCTCATCGTCGACTAATATAGTGCCTGACATCCTTGCCACCCATTCAGCAGTGTCCGGATCCATGACACGATAAACCAGTTTGAATTTGGCGTTCTCAACGACCGCGCCGACAACGGCGTCACCTTTCAAATCTGCCGGGCAGTCTTTTAAATCGGCAATCGACTGATGGTCCATAATAATATGCACGCCTTTATCCCGCGCCGCGCCTAAGCCTTCCAGCGCTGGCCTGGATAAATGGTATTTCAGTTCGGAAAGATAAATAGCAATGGGGCGCGGCACGTCTTTCACTCTCTCGCGCCTTTCTGCCAGCTGGTACAGGCGAACCAGCAGCATGCGCTGCGCGGTAATGATTTTGCTGTTGCGCATTGAGCCAATCACATAACAGCAACCGCCTTCCTTAAATATCGTATTAAGCGAAAATCCGGTGGGCGCATTGATGGCATGGAGTAAGGCCAGCTCCTCAATTTTCCCGAAGAAGGCTTTTATCTTATCGGCAATACCCTGAACGTAGTCGCCGTTATACACATCCCGAATGGTTGAGGCAGTATTTCGGATGACAAACTGTGCGGCTATCCGGGCCGCTTTCCGGTCGTCAATGCGATAAAAGTCTGACTCCTGACCTTTTTCCGCCAGGCTGAACCCGGCAACAAAAAGCTCTTCCAGTTCATCGGCGGTAATACCTTCAATCAGGTTTAACTGGTATTGGGGTTTTCGCAGGTCAATTAAGGCAAAAGGTTTGCCTGCATCCTCACAGGCCTTGCGGTAAAGGTGGGGTGCCCATTCATCATCCTTGGGGTCCATCACAAATACGCCTTCACCGGCCAGAATACTTTGATAAAGTAATATCCCGGTGGCAACGCCCTTACCAGCTCCGGTGGTGCCGATAATATCCGCGTGTTGTTTTTGCCAGTCTTTTAACGGCAAATACATCGGCTGAACATCGCGGTCCATGCCGATAAATAACCCTTTGTTCAGGTCGATATAATCCAGCGGGTCATAATGCAGCGTTTCCGGCAGCAGTGATTTTACCGTGCGGACATCGGTGCGCAATTCCCGTTCAAGCGTTGTCTTTCTGACGAGGTGTTTCTTTATTTTGTCTAATTCAGGGGTTAATACCCTGCGCAGCAGAATATGCAAAATAAAACCCGTTACGGTAAAGGTAATCAGCACCGGCCATGCCAGAACAGGAATGCTGGCGACTACCCGCCCTTGATAAAGCCACTGGAAAATCCAGATAAGTAGCGGCCCCATCGTACCGGAAAGAAAACACAGCATGGAGAAAGCCATAATCAGCTTTTGCCACAACGGGGCTTTTTGCCGTTCATCGCTTTTCATCGACGCGAAAAACGGCATCGTCAGCCCCGATAATAGCGCCAGCATCAGCTGATGCTGTTGCATAAAAGCCATGAAGCTCAGCGCGCCATTCACTATCGGCGACAGTGAAACGGCCAGCTTATTTAAAATCACGATGCCTCCTTCGTCAGCAGTTCGCCCCATGACATCGCCCCATCAATTCGCCCCACGGTGTTGGGCGAAAAGGCGGGGCGAACGTCAGGGACGAAGAAGATGGCCGCTGTGCGACCATGTGCAGGAAAGCATGCTCCCCTGCACCAAACGGCGTGCGCCAGTACATGCGGGCTGGACGCCCTTATGATATGTCGCATGGGGGTAATGTCGTGGCTGGACGCCGCGCCAAAACCCCCAACGTCAACGGCGGCACACCGTCGCCCGCTACGCGCGACCACCCCCTTTAAGACGGTCGCTTTCGCCTTTTTCTTCCCTTTGCTCGTGCCTCGCAGCGGGAATAAAAGGGAAGCTGACCTTTAAAGAGGGTGGTCGCGCCACGCTACCGGCTTTTGGCCGGAGACTTAGCTGCGACGGTGTGCGGGGCTGTGCCCCCCAAATAAACCGCTGTCGTGGGCGACAGCTTTTCGCTCGCTGGGGCGGCGAAATTTATTCGGCTCCCCCCGGCCGGCAAAATCCGCGTGGGCGCGGCTGTTTGCCGGTGAGGCGCGGCGCCTGAACTATTTTCGCTCCTTAACCCGCGAAAATAATTCTGTCCGCTGCCTCATTTTTACGGCCCGCATTTCTTCACTCCTTAATCCGTGAAAAATGTGCTATGCCGTAAAAACCTGAAAACCGCCACGCCTCAAGCCGAGCTCGGCTGAAATATTTTGGCGCTATAGGAGACCTGCGAATAAAATTAAGGCAGGGGTTAATATTGGCTCTCGCGGATTTCCCTCATGATGTTGGAATAACACTGACGACTTTCTTTAATGCTGGTTTCATTCAGCGTAAATCCACGTAGGTTAGCTTCTTCTGTCAGCGTTATTCTGTCGGTGGCGTTCAGCGTTTGCAGCAACTGCAATAACCGGCAGACAACGCGATAGTGATAAATTTCATAATAAAGGCCGCATCCGTGCATTGCCTCATTTTCAATGTGCTCAATAACACGGGCTGCGCGCATGGAATCCCCGCGCTGACGTGTCCAGGGATGCTGAATAAAACCCGGTTTGGTCATAAAGATAACCTCCGCTAATTAACCACGCATGCGGCCAAATTTACTGATAATCTGGCTGATAATTGCCGGGTCTGCCGAATCACACTCAAGTAAGAACGATTTTCTGGCATCGGCAGTATGGTCCTGCAGAAAACCGTGCTTGTTCTTTTTCACGATATTAAAGAATGCACGTTCGGCCGAATGGCATTCATTGCCGCCGCCGTTCCCGGTGGCTTTACCGTACATGCATAACACCACTTCACAGGCGTCAGCGGCCACGACGGAGGTTGAATATGACGCCATAGCGCTGAGTAATAATGCGGAGAATATTGATTTTTTCATTTCGGTCACCTTCATATTTAAACGAGGGTTGCGTAATTCGATAAGTAATTTACTTGAGCCCTTTGCTGAATACACCTCTCATGCCATTGAGATGAAGGGGTTTAAAATAAACATCACTCATACGGCGTATGTCACCGTGAATATCAATGCTGACTATCACATCAACGCTCTTAAGCAC
Organism: Klebsiella sp. LTGPAF-6F; assembly: GCF_001753185.1. Lineage (NCBI taxonomy): Bacteria > Pseudomonadati > Pseudomonadota > Gammaproteobacteria > Enterobacterales > Enterobacteriaceae > Klebsiella > Klebsiella sp. LTGPAF-6F. The sequence goes on along the minus strand of NZ_CP017450.1, from coordinate 3,961,914 downwards.
CTTGCGTAACAGCACGTCGAAAGGCATGTTCCGGCAGTCGGGGTTTTCATAGCAGCGGTCAATTAACCCTTCAATACATTCTTCCGGGCTGCCCGCATGCAGGGAGGTCATCAATCCCTCATGCCCGGAACCGACGATTTTCAGCGCATCCCAGGCTTCCCGCCCGCGAATTTCAGCCAGTAATATCCGGTCAGGGTTCATACGATAATTGGCGCGTATCAGTCTGCCGGGCGTGACAATGGCATTATCCCCGGCATCCGCCGGATAAAAGAGATGGACATAATTGGTGTGGTGATAAAAACGGATTTCGGGATTATCCTCAATGGTGGTCAGCCTGAGGTGCCGGGGAATATGGTGCAGCAGCGTTTTCATATAGGTGGTTTTACCGGATCCGGTTTCACCGACGATAAAAATCGTCTTGCCGTATTCCACCGCTTTTTCCATAAAGCGGGGCATATCCTCACTCTGATAATAGCGGGTCAGTTCAACATCTTTGACTTCCGTTCGCTCCTTACCGGTCACCCGGTTATAAAATCCCGCATCAATCCATGACTGATGCGTTTTCTGCCCGAATGAGGGTTTGCGCAGCGTAATAGACACGGTATTACGCTCACAGGCCGGGGGAATAATGGCCTGAATGCGCTCGCCTGACTCAAGCGTGGCGGAAAGGATCGGCGAGGTGTCGTCGATATTATCGTCCTGCCAGGACGCCAGCGCTCTGGCAAAGGCGTAACACTGACGCAGCGTAATCGGGGCTTCATGTCTTCGCCATTTCCCCCGGATTTTGGTATGCAGTTCACCCGGCCGGTTAACGGCAATTTCCGTCAGGCCGTCCTGCGCAATAAACTCACCAAACAGCTGGTTTTTCATAAAATCCAGCGACAGGTTTTCAGCGTTCATACCACCTCTTTTTCAGTCGCAGCTGCCAGACGGATGAGAAATCAATATCGGTGCCGGTCATGATGCCGATGACATCACCCTGATTCAGGTAGAGGGTGGGCGGGATATTGATGCTGTTATCCAGCGTCGTTTTCGCCATTTCCGCCGTGGCGGCGCGGGTGTTTTCGGTGTAGTCGGTATTGCGGTCTTTCCCCGGGGCAGCATCTGACGCCGCCGCTGCCACGTCCTGCACCGTACTAAGCATCAGGGCATTGCCGAAGCGCTCCCAGAAGTGATTGTCGATCCAGCCTGAGATCCCCGCCTCGCCGAGCGGGCCGCTGGCCTGCGTGTTGCTGAGCGGGATTTGCAGGCTGCCGGGCTCAGGCGTGCGCAGCTCCGTCCACAGCACAAACATCCGGCTGCGTCCGTGTTGCAGCGCCCCGGTGCGGTAGATGCCACGGGCGATCGTTCCCGCCGGGATCAGCGTTACATGGTTGCTGGCGCTGTAAACATCTTCACTGATCAGGCAGGAAATATGCCCCCCAACATCGGACACGAAGCGCCACATCATCGAACACGGGATATAGCGGTCCACCGGGATATAGAGATCAGGATCGAGGCCCAACCGTCTGACGTCGGTGACTCGGGCGACGCCTGGATGGTCGTTGTTACCCGATTCCGGCGCGGCAGTCTCCGGGCAGCGCAGGCTGCCATCCTTTCCCCTGGTCAGTACTGACGGACAGGAAGTGTACATCGTGGATGATGACCGACTTTCGGACGTTTCTGCGTTGCTGCGCGTTTCACCCGGGGACGTGCGTGCATTATCACCCGGCATTGTTCGGGCGTTGTTCAGCCCGTCAGCCAGTGCGGCTGCCTTGTTCAGGGCGGGTGGGGCTGGTGGCAGGGTGGGTGCGGGAGTGACGGCCTGGCGGGCAGGGTCTGTTCCGTCCTGTGTGTGCGGCCCGAACAGGCCAAACGGATTACTGTCCATGCCCAGATTTTGACGCTCATGAAGCGTCTTCCCGGCCGAGGTCGGCGGCGCGGTGTCGGCTTCTTTCTCATTACCCCCTTTCAATGCACTGAAAATCCGATCGCCGCCGGATGCCAGAGCGATCACCAGCGCCAGACTCAGCAGGCTGACGATCAGCGTGCGGCGACCGGATACCTTACGGAAACGGGTCACTTCAGGCTGGCCGAGCGGCGTTTTCTGCTCCGACTCCTGATACGCCATTGCCGCCCGGGCGCGTTCGCGGGCTTCCGCTTCCCGCTCTGCGGTGGTTTTTTCCGGTTCATCCGGGACAGGTTTATCGGTCATTTCGCCTCCAGCGTAACGGACGGTGAAACAGTGTCGCTGCGGGTTATCGGGATGCGCCCGAATCCGTTGTTTTCGATCCCCACCACCGAGGTGCCGTAACGCAACACCAGTTGTGGCGCTGCCGGAACCACCATCACGGTGTAATTACCCTGCTTAACTGTCCGGGGCGTGAGCGCCTGCTCCCGTCCGTTAACCACCCGGAAAACGGAAGGCAGGGTTCTGATGGGGGAAAAACCGATATAAGCAAAACGACCATCATCCCAGGCAAAATCCGGTGCGATGGAGGCCGAACCGGCGGCGACCCGTTTGGTGTAGCGCCAGTTGCGTGGCATGCTGGCCTCTCCGAATGCCGCCGCTATCTGCTGCTTCTCCTGTCTTTCCCGCTGCTGCGCCTGGCGCGCGGCGCTGGCGGCGGCGGATTGCTGGCGAACCTCGGCCGGATAGTGGTAACGGATAACGAATGCCTGCGCGGGGGAATCGTGGTCCAGCACGTTCAGCTCCAGGCTGTAATCACGCTTTGAGGTCACCACGAAAAGGTTAGTCTTCCAGTCCTTCGCCGTGGGCAAAAATACCTGGCTGACGTTGTTGCCGCTGGCGTCAGTCACCGGCTGGGTGATTGGGTTCGGGCTGACGCCCACCCGATTATCACTTTTCGTCACCGTCCAGCCTTTTGGAAAGCCCGCTTGCGCGTCAGTCACGGTCTCATCGTCGTCAAACAGCAGCGTGGTGACGTAGCCGGGGCGGGTGTTCACCACGGTGGCGTTCTGGCTGTTATACGATACGTTCTGCATCCGGCTGTCATAGCCGCTGCCGCGCGGGGTGGCGGCACTCCATGCCGCGTATGATGCCAGTAAGCCCGTCAGGAGCAGGATGTTTTTCAGCATCATTCGCTCCTCAATTCTTTATCGCGCTGGTAGCTGGTGACGATAAAGCCCAGCGGGTTCACTTCACGCTGACTGTCCGTCAGTTGCTGATGTGGGACATAACGGTAAGTGAGGCGGATATTCCAGAAGTCCGTTTTCACTGAATTATCAGAGATACGGCGGAGGGTGCGCTTAATACGCAGTGTGGCCAGATTATCCGGCCCGGTGGCAGGCGCATGCACATTGGAAATAACGTCGATATAGACGACATATTCGGCTTTGTTAAAAATAACGTCCGGAGCCTGGTCGCCATTAAACCCGTCCAGATAATCCCGGTTCACGCTGTTGCTGTTAAATAACTGCACGTCGTCGTAATCACGCTGGAGGGAGAAATAATTATATCCCTCACGGAGTCTGACATAGTGTGCCGCCAGTGAATGGGCCAGCGCTTTTTCAGACGCAATATCCCGCTCTTTAATGCGGGTCATATACTCATAACGGCCGGTCTGTTTATCCACCGACCACAATTCAATGTCAGTGGTTTTCAGCGGCAGCAGAATAATAATGGACGTAATTGCCAGTGCAGCCAGAATCAGCCCGGCAGCGGCCACCCGCCAGGCGGTTTTGCGGGAACGCTCTTCCTTTTCCAGTAGGATGGATTCAAAAGAGCGGGAGACATTAATGATGCGCTGAATATCAGACATGGTGAGTCAGCTCCTGAATGATGGCGGGGGAATTAACCGGCTGGGGATCGCCGGACACCGGCGGGAGGTCGCCCTGATGCTGCGCGCAGCCCGTAAGCGCGCACAGCACCAGAAGCAAGATGCTGAATTTCATGGAAGCCTCTTATCGGATAAATGCAGGAAGGCCGCACCGCTGGCAGAGGCCATGGCGTGACGGGGGAATGAGATTAGCGGTCGGGAGGATTAACGGTGACGCTGCTGATTCTGGCGTCTCATGCTTTCGATGGCGGTGGCACGTTTCTGCCAGGCGTTCACGGCTTTGCCCGCACCTGCGGCAATGAACCTGCCGGTTGTCGCGGCTGCTGCCATGCCACCTTTGGCGGTCAGTCGGCCCCCGGCCTTTATGCCGGGTCTGGCGACGTCGGCAGATTTGCTCACCAGCCCGCGCAGTCCGCTCATGGCTGCACCCTGTAACACGGCCTGTACGGCGGCACCGCTCAGCGCAGTGGCTATTTTCGCTGAAAAATACACCACGACGCCTGCGGCAATCCCGGCCAGCAAACATTGCGCCGCCAGGGTCACCATATTGCTTTCAGCAGACGTTGCTGTGGCGGCATCCAGTATTTTATTCAGGTAGTTGATGGCGATCCGGACAGACAGGGCAGAGAACATGATCGTTAAGATTGCGGTAAATATTGTTTTCAGCCAGTTATCAAACATGGGTTTAAGAAAACCGTACAGCAGGCAGAAAATAAAGAGTGGGGCGGTGGTGGTCATTAACAGAATGGTGATTTCGGCGAGCAGATTGACAAAGGTTGCAGCGAGTAACAGAACGATTGCACCGGCCCAGACCAACACCTCGGCAAAGCCGCCATTCACTTTAACGTAGGTGGAGGTATCGAGATTAAACAGCGTTTGCCCCAGCGCTTGTGCCTTTTCCCACACCGTATCGAGCAGCGCCCAGACATTATCATCGCCACTGATGCCGTCCTTAAGCCCTTCAATGGCCGCAATGATGGCATCCAGCCAGCCATCGCGGTTTAAAACAAAGGTGGTGATCAGCAACATGCGCCCCACATCCCAGACAACATCTTCAACCGGTGTCTGGAGTTTGCCGACAAGCGTCTGATACCCGCGATACGTAATAAATAGGGTGAAGGAACTGACGATAATCGCACTGATCAGGGTGCCGTAGGTAGAAGACTGACCTTCTAACACGGCGTTAAGTCCATCCATGATGTTTTTGTCCATACCAACAAAAATACCACCGGACATGGTGCCTCTCATTAGTCAGGAACAGACAGGGGATAAAACAGGGAGGGATCCCTGTTTTTGTTGGCGGGGATCTTACTGAGTGACGGATTTTCTTTTTTGGGCTTCCTGCTGAAACAGTGTCTCGAATTTTTCCCTGATGCCGGGTTTGCCTGTCTGGGCAAACATGAGTGCTGCCCGGTGCGCAAACTCGCAGTTGTCGCTTGCCTCGCCATCCTTGAGGCATTGCGTATAGACCTTATAGGTTTCATCGGGATGTTCTTTATACCAGGCTTCTGATTTCGTCTCTTTACAACCGGATAAGACGAGAATGCCTGAAATGACGCATAAGGGTAATACGGGTTTTAACATGTTAACCTCCCTATAGAGAGTTCAGATCAGCAACGGGCGCAGTTAATTGCTGTTGCTCAAAGGCTTTCTGTTTTTGTTGCTCCAGCAGCGTTGTTCGCTGTTCAGTCTGTTTGACTGACATTTCCCACTGGCTGGTCAGCACATTCAATTGTACGCTTTTGGCCGCGATGGCGTTAGCCAGGTCCTGTGACTCTTTCGAATCCTGCGCATTAGCAATACGGTCTGATAAATCTGATATATCACCGAGCGTGCCTGTGATCTTATTTTCAACCTCAGACGTATTTTCTATCGCTACAGCCTGATTCAGGATCATCTGTTTGCAGCTGTCCAGATAGCGTTGTGAAGCGCTGGAGGGGTTACAGGTATTGAATGATTTATATTTGTTATACAAGCTATTCAGTTCAGACGAATATGACCCGTTTTGGTTGCTCAGCAGGTCATCGAGTGAAATACCGTTTTGACGAAGATTATCAATATCGGTTTTCAGGCTTTTTGCCTCACGGAGAAATGCCTGAACGTCACGCACGCCCGTTGCCGTGGCTAATTGCTGCTTGTAGGCATCAAGTTCACTTCTATAGTGGGTGACGGTTTCCTGCCACTGCTGGAGTTTCTGGATCCACTGATTAATGGATTCGGTATTCTGTACGGCGTCGAATACCGGTATTCCGGCGCTCATCGCCTGGGTGGAAATAAACAACGATAATGCCAGTATGCTATCTCTGAACCGCATTTTCATTACCTCCGTCATGATTATTACAGGGCTTGTTCAAGGAAGGCGGCTTTCCAGTCATCAGGCTGCATTCCTTCCTGATACAGGGTGTCGAACAGTTTCAGGTTGTCTTCACTCCCGCTCAGCATTTTGGTAAGTTTCCCGAGGCCCGCTAAATCCATTTTCGCCATCGCCACAAAAGGCCGGGTTTCACCTGCGCGTAACGGCGTTTTCAGGACCACCATAGAGCGCTCACCCGGATCGAGGTTTCTGACGATGTCGTACATGCTTTCCGGCACTTTCATCTTTTCCACGTAATCCGCCCGGCTGGCCTTCGGGTTGGCGAGAAAAATCTGCGTGCTGCACTGCTCGATAATCGCCGGGGCAATCGGGTGCTTGACGATTTCGTCAGGCGACTGCGTGGCGGGGACGAAGATGCCGTTCAGCTTGCGGATCACCTTCAGCATATTGAGCGAGAAGCGGGAAAATTCGACATCGGCCAGCCATTTCCAGAACTCGTCCATGAACATCACCAGCCGGCGACCGTCCAGCAGGCCGGTGACGCGGTAAAGCAGATAAAATGTGATGGGGCCGCGAATATCGTCATCATCGAGAAATTCCGTACCGTCGATACCCACGTTATCAATGTTGCTGATGTTGAAGGTGTCCTCCTCATTGTCGAATACCCAGCCGAACTCGCCGCCCTGCGCCCACTGTTTAAGGCGAATACGTAGCCCGTTGATGCGGGCGTCGGTGGTTGGCGGCTCCGGCAGGACTTCCAGCAGCCGGGTGATACCGAACTTGCGGTATTCCGGCGGGTAGTCGAGCATAATGGTATCTATGGCGGCACTGATCCGCTCCTCATCGCGCGGATCGAGCGGCTTGCCGTTGCGGCCGCACAGCATGCGTACCAGTCGTTTGATAAAGCTGATATTCCGCCGGGTTGGGGCCAGCGCAAAAGGATTGAACCCGGTAGGCACTCCGGTACGGATACGGAAGTAGCGTCCGCCCATCTGGCGTATTGCCATCTCCGCCGCCCGGTCCTTATCAAAATACACCGTGGTGAACCGCTGGATTGTGGCTGAGGCGGAGAAGGTCGCCGGATTGCGGTACTTCTGCATCAGTTGCTGCATCATGGTCATCAGCATCGTTTTCCCGGAGCCTGTTTTACCGATAATCGCCGTGTTACCCGGCGTTTTTTCGTTGAAGTCATCCCGTCCGCTCTGGCTGTCGTGCAGGTTCAGGTAATACCCGCCACCGCCAGGGGATTTGAGGATGGCGATGGCATCGCCCCAGGGATTGCCGTTTCGTTTATGAGGATGAAAATTGTGCAGGCTCGCCAGGTCGGCAAAGTTCTGGCTGCTGACGGCCACCAGACGGGGGCGCAGCGTATAGATACCCGGCAGTTGCGCCAGGTACGCGGCGGGCAGCGACAGCGTAGACAGCGTCGTCATGATGCCGAGGTCGGCGAAAGGCTGCGCCAGCGCGTTGGCATCCTTGACCACCTGGTCGGCGCTGTCTGAGGATACGAGCAGGGAAAAGTGGTATTTTCCGCAGGAGACATGCCCGGACTGGAGCAGGTCACGCAACACAATCAGCTCTTCGCGCTGCGAAATGGCGTCGTCATCCGCCGAATTCAGGCGCTTTTCCGCCAGACGGATATGCTTCTGCGCCTCATCGCGGGCCATGCAGGTGAAGGACTGCGTCAGCACATACTCGCTTTCGGCATACAGCAGCGCGTCCAGCAGGCCGGTCGCGGTCTCCGGCGAATAATCTTTGATTTCCAGACTGCGGAAAAAACGGGAGCCGCCGACGGTCTGGCACTCGGCGGTGTCGGTGGTAAAAAAGACATCCGGCGTGCTTAATGTTTCATAAAACGCCGCACGCGTGACCGCCACCTTTTGCCACTGGCCGGTGAGCAGACGGTGATAAAAGGACAACTGGGCGGAATACACCCGCCCGTTGTCTTCATACATCCCCAGCGGCGTCGCCGTATAGCGGGACAGCGCGGAAGCCAGTGCCTCCCGGTATTCCAGCATCACTTTCAGAGCATCATCCAGCGCCGCTTTGCGTTTACCGGACGGCTGCGCCTTCATGGCCTTTTTCTCCAGCGGAGAGAAGGGCGCGTAGCAGAGGGTGAAAAACAGCCGGTGCCGCCAGAACGGTTTTTCGTTGATCGGCTGGTAATACAGCCGGGTCACTTCATCAGAAAAGGGAATGCCTGAATTCGCGTCAAAGACATCGTGGTACTTTTCCCGGATACGGTGAAGATAGAAGGTAACCGGCAGACCTTCATACCCCCGAATAACGTTATTGAGATGCGTCGCCATTAAAGTCAGATGATGTTCGTCCTCGCATTCAAAAATGGTGCCCTCCAGCTCCCAGCTGGCTACCAAATCACCCTGGCGGTTTCTGATGACGTGCGGGTGAAGATGGGAGGAATACGGAATGTATTTATCCAGCGTAACGTGCTCGTTTAACTTCATTTTTTCAATAAACTCCGAGACGTCGACGGCGTCATAGCGGTTTGCCAGCAGGGCATTGGCACCAAAATGTTTATTGGTGCCAAACCGGCCACGGGTTTTAAAGGCCAGCCAGAGCAGCCCGAAATAGTGAATATCGGTTCTGGCCTTTGCCTTCATCTCCAGCCAGGCGGGAATAAGCAGTAATACCAGGTAATAGCTGACATAGACCGCCAGCAGGACGATGGCCCCGCTGACTATTACGAACGGCACGAGGGGAATGCCGGCTATGGCGGCAGGTCGCGTCAGCGCTTTGTTCAGCGTAGCCATCGTTACCTCCCTTATGACGCCCAGTAGGCACCGAAACCTGATGCACCGACGATAAGGATGGCGCCAATGATGACGTTGCGCATGTCATGCAGGCTCTTGCCGTCAAATAAGACTTTGTATCCTACCCACATGGTGGCCAGCGTGATGGTGACGGCGGCCAGTCCGAGCAGGCCGGTGGAGGTGTTACTCAGCGTCTCATTGGCTTTATTAAATCCGCTGTCTGCTGCCAGCACCGGGCTTGCCATTAACAAGGAAGAGAGGACGGTCCAGTCATACTCTTTTCTTTTCATCATTGTTCCTCCTGGGGGCCGGGAAAGGGTATCGCGCCGCGTATCACGGCGTTGGGGTAGCGCAGGAATGTCAGTACGGGCGTGGCGTTATCGGTAAGCTCGCCACGTAAGACTGCGGCGGGGTAATGGATTTCCGGCACGAGCTTTTCGGCGGTAGGCCGCTGCCGGTCTTCCCGCGTTGACGGTACGGCGTAGCCGATGCGCTGGATGTAGCTGGTCTGGTTAAACGCGGATTCCGCTTGCTGACCGGTCGTGAAATTTCCCGAGTAGTAGCAACTGAGCGCACGCTTGAGGGAACCGCCGCGGCGGTAGCAGTCGGTGAGGATGTGCTCAAAGACGGACAGGTTGGTACAGGGGTCAAGAAGGTCGCGGGCGCTCACGCCGTAATGACGGAAATTGGTGCTGGTGATTTGCATCAGCCCGACCGAATAACGTCGGCCCTGTGCCGCCAGCCGTCCGGTGAGACTGAGGGCCTCATCCTTGCTTGTGGGGAAATGTGAAGTCACGCCTTTGCCACCGGGCAGGATTTCAGCGATGGCATACGGATTCAAACCGGATTCGACCCGTGCCACATCGAGTGCCGTAGACGGGTGAACGCTGGCGGCGCACTGCATGGACGCCGCCAGAAACACGGAGGTGGAAAGCATGGTGGCCTCGGAACGGTAAACCGGGCAACGCGTACCGCCATCTGACGGGACAGGGCCGGGAAAAGGGGGAAGGGCGGTTAAACGGGAGTATCCTGTGTCGCCTCGCCGTCATCCCTGGGCTCAAGGAGCACCAGCTTTCCGGAAACGGCAATGCCGGGTGTCAGTACCACGTTCAGGCCGGGTTTACCGTGATGGGCAAAAGCCACGCCGACTTTCGTCCACCAGGTGTTTTTTTCACCCTGTGGGTCGGGCTGACTTTCCTGGGTGACAAATACGTGATAAATGGGTTTTCGCATGTGGCCTCCTCTAATAAAAAAACGATGAGTTAAATAAATGTCACATCCCAATTCTGCATTCCGGTTTTAACGGGTCAGCGAGAACATTCAGCGGCACCCTGAATTGTGGTTATGTGACAGCCCGAATCTTATTTTTAAAGAACAATACCCGTTCCAAGAGAATTAACGTCAATACGGGTAACTATTATGTAATGACGTTTTCATGATCAGATATCCGGGGCGGTATATAAACGATAAATTCAAAGTTAAAATGAGAGAGATAAATTAGCGGTAGAAGGGGTGAATTCTGCGAGATAAAAGGAAGTGAAATGTATAATAAAGACGACTGTGTATTGATAGTTAATAATAGAGACATGCAGGGGAAATATTCCTGCATGTCTCTGTGACCATTATTAACGTCTTCGACGTTCAAGTTTTTCCTGACATTCCGTGCAGGTTGTTATGCCCGGCAGTGCCTGCCGTCGTTTTTCAGGAATGGGCTTTCCGCATACACGGCAATGGAATAATGATGGCGTAGACCCTGGCTTAAAACGACTCTGTTCAATCATCTCTTCCAGTCGTTGCTCATTAAATTCCTGATCGCGGTCGATCTCATCCGGCATGTGTAGCCCTCCGGTCTAACGCCTCCCGTTCGCAAAGTGCGATACGCTTCCAGACGATGGCCAGTGACAACCCTTCGACTTTCGGCAGCAGGGTTTGCGTTACCTGCATCATGGCGGCCAGCGCATCGGTCGATTCCAGGTTGGCCACCCGGCATTGTTGCCATTGCCGCCAGATGGCCGCATCCGTCTCTTCGTCCGGCTCTGGCGTCCGGCCATAAGGCACACGGACGCCCAGTAACCGGCGGCGAAGGCAAACTTCGTTGGAGGTGAGGCCAAAATACTTGTTGAGTAGCGCAATTGACCCGCCGAGCCGGATGGCATGATTGATACGTTGCTGCTGCAGAGCCTCCTCACGGGATTTAGCCAGAAGCAGGTGTAATGCGTCGTGATGAACCGTAACAGCCAAAAACTGCGCAGACTCCCGACTGAGGATAAACAGCTCGTCCAGTGATAATTGGTTGAGGGCATTCATTTCGTCGAAAGTGAATCCCAGTGATTCACAATAACGAATGTTGCCCTCCTTCAATGCATGCAGGGCATCGGTTAACACGGCGTAATTCAGTGATGGGATAATCATGGTATTTTCTCCCTTCAGCCTATTAAACGGCGGACTAATTTAATATTGATCCATTCGTCAATTTCCGATTCGAGCCAGGCGACACTGGCCGGACCAATCTTGATTGAGCGGGGGAAGGTGCCGTCTTTCATATACAGATAGATTTGAGAGCGCTTCAGGCCCGTTTTTTCCTCAACCTGTTTCAGACGTAATAACTGATGAGATGTCACGGTATTCTCCTGTGGCAGATATAGCGCTAGCCGGGAGATAACACGACAACACAAAGTCGTGGTGTGTAGAAAGTTGATTAGCCCGTATTACGGGAAATACAATCCTTAATACGGGTTTTCATAGCGAAGGGCATCATCTTACTTTTGTGTTGGCAGGGAAGGGGGCGAGCCGCGCTCAAGCGCAGTCTTGAGCGTGTCGCCACTGAATCGATCGGTAATGCCTTCCTCAGATGCCCATTGTTCAAAAATGGACAGTAGTTTATACGGTTGCATGATTAACGGACTGATAGTTTGATTATTTTTGCAGGCAAGCCAGAAGAGGCGTGATAGAGGGGTGGATATCCGAGTTGGAGACGGTTGAAGTATTTCTTTTTCGATCGGTTTGTTGATCAACTTATCAAGTTCACTTTTTCTGAGGACAAAGCAGGCATCACTCGGTAATTCATGCATAGGAAAATAATATTTATGCGAATCTTTCTTTGTAGCGTTTAGTATTATATCTTCGTAATCATCTGATGAAATATCTTTAGGTAGCCTTTTTACGTGTCGTTCGATTCTTTCATGCCATGTCATCTTTTCGAAAAGTTGAAACGATTCCCCCAATAAACAGACGGTAATACCATAATTATTCGACTTTGCTCCTGTTACAGGTGATGGTATCTTTAATGAATGTGCAAGTAAACGCTGTATAAGGACATATTCATAGCCGAGTAATGTTGTGTCAATGACTCTTTGTACAGGGTGGATATATCTTCCTTCAGTACTGAAAGTTAAATTGTTCTCGTTGACAAAGGAACTTTCGGCAGGCATGAATGATTTCATCGTTGACGAATTTTTTATTGGTCTTAGCTTTAATTTATGATTTCGTGATTTAATTTTCCTCAATATTACTGGGGATTGAAAATATATTGAAAACCGAATTTTCCCTTGCAGAGCAAATCGATAAAAATCACTTTTTCTTATTTTACACCCATTCAATGCATTGAGAAGTCTTACCGCCTCCCTTATAGTTATCCAGTCTGGAATTCCATCTCTAATGTTTAGGCAAGTTGAATTGTCTGACATAATACATCTCCTTTCACACAATGATATTGCTGATGAATTTCGCTGTGTTTTTGAAAGATGTTTAAAATTCTGATTGATATGAAATAGATCAGAATGACATGGGCGGATTTTATAAAATAAAAAATAACCTATGTTTGGTTGTGACATTTTTCAAAGAGGTAAAATAAAATGGCTCAGTGATTTGGTGTTCACTGAGCCATTTTAAATGCTACGTGTACTATCAGGAGTAATCGGAGGTGGTGCGTCTTTTATTAGAATTTATTTGTAATAACATCCATAAAATACCAACGATTACTACTCCGCCTCCAACCCAAGTAGGGCTTGTAAGACCAGTAACATCCAGTGCTACCCCCCCCAATAGCGACCCTAATGCAATTCCTCCGTTAAAACCGGCAATATTCAGTCCTGCTGCCACAGCTGGAGCTTCAGGTGCATGTATGTGAGATAGCCCTATCACTCTTGCTTGCATTGAGGGGACCGCTGCGTATGTCAATGCTCCAAGCAACCCAATAAACAGTGCCATTAACATTAAGGATGAGACAGAGAACCACATAGCAAAGAGGACGATCGCCAGACCAATAAGAATTGTCATCACGGCACGATCTGCACCTTGCTTGTCAGTCAGGCGACCACCCCAGACATTCCCGATAGCGGCCATCACGCCGTAGACCAACATAAGCAAACTACTCGTACGCTCGTCTACATGCGTTACCTGAAGTAGAATCGGGGAAATATACGTATACAGGGCAAAAGATCCTGCATAGGCCAAAACTGTAATTCCTGCTCCCGCAAGCAGTAGTGGGTTGAACATGGCTTTTAAACCGTCCATGGCATTTGCTTGCAAGGAGGGATCATTTTGATCCGTGGGCATCAGCATTGCCAATCCAATGAAACCGATCGCTCCACTTGCCGTTACTGCCATGAATATAGACTGCCAACTCAACAGACTACCGATGTAGGTACCAAGTGGTACGCCTAATGCCAACGCAATTGTAAGACCGCCAAAAACGACCGAAACAGCGGCGCCAGCACGATGTCGCCCAGCCAGTTGGGTTGCCACACTTGAAGCAACAGCAAGAAACACTCCGTGCCCTAAACCGGAAGCAAATCGTGCAATCAACATAGGCGTTAGGGACTCAGACGCACCGACGATACCATTGCCAACTGTAAACAGGCCCATAGCAACAAGTAATAATCTTTTACGAGGCCATCGTGTTGCCAACGCAGTTAATCCCGGAGCACCAATTACGGCACCGAGGGCGTAGGCTGTCACCGCTGTACCTACATGACTGACACTGACGTTTAGATCAGCTGATATCCTGGAAACTAAGCCGATCGTGACAAATTCAGTGAATCCCAAAGCAAAAGCGCAGAGTGCAAAGACATATATAACAAAAGGCATGCGTTCTTTCATAACTCAGGCTCTTCTATTTTCAATAGAAGCCAACAAAGGCAGCATTGCCTCAGCGACTCCTTTTGCGGAAGCGGGATTCTGTCCGGTCACTAATCTCTCGCTGACAATCACCTGTGGCTGAAAATTTGCGGCTGCAAGATGCTCAGCACCTCTTTGCTTCAGCGTGTCTTCAAGTAAGAATGGAACAATGTCGTACAACCCTACAGCACGTTCTTCATCGTTGGTAAAAGCTGACACCTTTTTGCCCGCAACCAGATATTCATTATCGGAAAGCCGAATATTCACCAATCCGGCGGGGCCATGACAAACCGCAGCGACAACGCCACCCTTTTCATAAATTCGTGATGAAACACCCGCCAACTCTATATTGTCAGGGAGATCCCACATCGTCGCATGCCCTCCTGCATAGTAGACGGCGTCATAGACGTCAGGATCAATCTGCGAGGGTTTTAATGTGGTTTTAGTTGCCTCGCGTAAGGAATCATTATTCCAAAAGGAGGCGTTAACCGGATCGCTGAGGTCTAAACCGTCAACATGTGTCTTGCCTCCCTTGGGACTCACGAAATCAATTTCATATCCTTCTTTTGTGAGTACATCGTAGGGGTGAGACACCTCAGAAAGATAGAAACCACTGGGTGCGGCATCTTTACTCTCGGCTTGACCTTTACGGTCATGGCTGGTCAATACAAACAGGATACGTTTGGGCATTTTAACTTCCTCTATATGGGGGGACTTAAAGCAAAATTCTTCTGACTGCATGCGACATAACAGACTTGTCATATTGAGTCTTATTGTGGAACAATCTATTTATCCTTTAAATAGACCTAAACGGACAAACACTTACCCCAAAATGAACAAAATAAACTTGAGAAATGACGACCTTGAAGTGTTTTTACACGTCGTCGACAGAAACAATTTCTCTGCCGCAGCACGAGACCTACAGATACTCCCCAAGATGGTGAGCAAGCAGATAGCCAGGCTGGAAACTGCACTTGGCACTACACTTTTTGAAAGAAACACCCGTAATCTACGTATTACAGACGAGGGCAGAGCTATAGCTGAGAGGGCTCGCGTAGCGTTGGCCGTTCTGGATGAGATGAAGGAACTTTCCCGAGGGGATAGTGAGGAGTTAAGCGGAAATATTCGTTTGACTGCGCCCGCACCGTTTGGCCGAAAATATGTTGCTCCTGCGATCGCTGCATTCTGCCAAGTACATCCGAGGGTGGGCTTTGATTTAAGGTTATCTGACCAAATCCAGGATCTTTACAGTGGTGATTTCGATCTGGCTATTCGTATGGGGGATCTGGCTGATTCTCGCCTTCTGGCCAGAAAAATAGCAAATAATAGACGTATTCTCATCGCATCGTCCGAATATCTGAAGAATCATCCACCCATTGAGCGACCAGAAGATCTTTTAAATCACAACTGCTTAGTATTCGCTTACCCGGGTTTTTTACACAATTCATGGACGTTACGTAAAGCCGGTCATGAAAGAAGCATCAGCGTTACTGGCAACCTTATCAGTGACAACGGAGACGTATTGCATGCCTGGAGTTTGGCGGGGCTTGGCATATCTCTTCGAGAAACTTGGGATATTCATGATGAATTGAGAGCTGGGAAACTTTGCCGAGTTCTGCCTGATTGGGAAGCAAACACATCTCAGATCAGTGTTGTCCGGGCGCGGCGAGAACCAATACCCCGTAGGCTAAGTGTATTTATTGATTTCATGACTGAAAAATGGAAACGGGCACCATGGGATGATGATTAATGTTCCGAGAGGTAGTCCGAACCGGTCTAAAAGAAGCTAACCGCTTCGCTGACCAACGGAATTTGTGATAACTCGATTTGAGTTGAGGTCGTCAACGTTAATAGATAAAAATACAATGATTGTTTAGTCAATTTAAAGGTTTAGCGACTATCACTCCCCAGAGTATGTAATAGAAGACAACACGCCAATCCGAATCTCATGGCATGCTTGAAACCTTAATGCCAACCAGTATAACTCACGTAAAATATAGGTATATCAATGGGTTATCTTGATATGTTCTATCCTTGCCCTATAAAATCCTTTAATTGTTAAAATAAGTTAATATGTATATACCCGTGATCATTGAAGACGCTTGATTTTTCAGCAACAGGAGATCATGCTGTCCCCATGAAAATCTTTATCACTGACCAACAAAAAGCTGAACTTGAGCGTCTTCATGACTCCAGTCGTGATAAGCGCGTTTGCGATCGCATTAAAGCCATTCTTCTGGCCTCCGAGGGCTGGAGTTCGGCCATGATCGCTCAGGCTTTACGCCTGCATCAGACTACTGTTGACCACCATATCAGCGAGTTTCTGAACAAAGGCAAGCTGAAGCCCGAAAATGGCGGCTCAGACAGCAAACTCAGCGCTGAACAAACGGCTTTTTTAATCAGCCACTTATCCGACAATTTATTTTACCATACCCGTGATATTGTCGCGTTTGTCGCGCGGACATGGAACATCGTTTTCAGCATTCCGGGAATGAATAAGTGGCTGCACCGGAACGGCTTCACCTATAAAAAACCGTCAGGCGTCCCGCATAAATTCAGTGAAGAGAAACAAAAGCAATTCATTGAATATTATGAGGAACTCAAAGCCACCGCAGGTGATGAACCGGTTCTTTTTATTGATGCTGTCCATCCGACTCAGGCCACCAAAATAGGTTATGGCTGGATACGTAAAGGCCAGAGAAAAGCGGTAAAAACAACAGGTAGTCGTACACGGCTGAATATCATGGGGGCGCTGAATCTGAAGGCCCCGGAACATCCGCTAATCTGCGAATATAAAACGGTTAATGAATACAACGTATCTCGTTTTTTCAATGAGATACGTAAAATTTATCCAGATTATCAGCAGAAAGTTCATGTTATTCTGGATGGTGCTGGTTATCACCGTTCACAGTTAGTGAAAGACTGGGCGGAGGTGGTAAATATAAAACTTCATTACCTCCCGCCGTACAGCCCGAACCTGAATCCGATAGAACGAATGTGGAAGTTAATGAACGAACATGCCCGGAATAACCGCTACTTCAGCAACAGCAGGGAGTTCAGGGATGCAATATCTGAATTTTTCAGCCATACGTTACCGGGGATAGCGGGTTTTCTGACGTCCCGAATTAACGATCATTTTCAGGTGCTCAAACCTGCATCTTGAGGTTTATTGGGTATAGAAGCATTAACGGAACATGTTTATAACATAATACTGTGCAGGCTTTCGATTTTATGTCGTAATCGGAGAGCTTCAGGCTCTTAAGGATGCGCAGTATGAGCTATCTGGTTCAGTTACGAAGTTTTGTTGAAGTATACAAAGCTGGTTCGATTTCAAAAGCGGCAATGCGGTTGGGCATAAGCCAGCCTGCAATGTCTGCCCACATTCATTCACTTGAGGCTTTTACCGGGTGTGTTCTCTTTACTCGTCGTTCACATGGTGTGGTGGCTACAGTGGATGGGGAGGAATTGGCGAGATTGGTGGCTTCAGATTTAGAAACGATTGAACTGAAGTTGTCGATGCTTAGATCACGTACAAGAAAGTCCTCGGGGACAGTATCTTTCATCGGGCCAGCAGAATTAATGTGGTCAAAATTACCGTACTTGGTGAAAATATTATTCAATGAAGGTATTAAATTTAAAGTTTTGACAGGAAATAGGAAGCGCATATACAGCTGTCTTCTGGACGGAAGTTGTCAACTAGGTTTCACAACTTCTATGCCGGATAAACAAAAATTTGGATATGCTGAAATTGGAATGGAAAAGTTAATAGTTGTGGTAGCGTCACTCATAGCAGACAACTTCAAAGAAAATGAGGACGTGATTGATACGCTGTCGAAGCTTCCTCTAATAGCTTACGATGAACAGTTACCCTTGATAAGGGAAGTTTTCCAGGATTCTTCGCGATTTTTTGCACTGCTTCGTCCGTCTATTACTGTACCGGATTTGCGGATTTTAGAAAGAATGATCCGAGAAAATATTGGTTGGACTGTGATGCCTGAGTATTTATGCGCCCAAAGCATAGCAGGAGGTCAGATCGTTGAAGTGAATGTCCATGAGAGACTCCCTATAAATTCAATCTATTTGGTATGGATTGATAGCTCATTACGTAACCCACTCGTTTCAGGAATAAGAGACAGAATTCTCGAACTATCAAAAAATAGCGGATTTATGGTTTGAGATACATAAAACAGGCAGCCTTATCGGCTGCCGTATCATTATTTTATCCGTGGAGATCGCTTGGCAAAGTCATCTGCAATGTCATTCAATTTTAGGAATTTCACCCCTGGATGACCAAGCATATGAGTTAAGAGGCGTTCGAGCATCATTAACACGTGCGGGCGTCCA
This sequence comes from Klebsiella sp. LTGPAF-6F, assembly GCF_001753185.1. Classification (NCBI taxonomy): domain Bacteria; kingdom Pseudomonadati; phylum Pseudomonadota; class Gammaproteobacteria; order Enterobacterales; family Enterobacteriaceae; genus Klebsiella; species Klebsiella sp. LTGPAF-6F. Next base: position 3,943,588 of record NZ_CP017450.1, on the reverse strand, counting down.
GATACGTCCGGGTGAATCGTAAAAGTAAAGATCGCATATTCATGCTCACGGTAGACCCAATCGAATTGATCTCTCCACAACTGTTCGATGTCCCTGGGATTCATGAAACCTTGGCTGTTGGGTTTTGTTTTCATGAACATGAAAGGAGGAATATCGTCGATTGTCCAACTGGCGGGTAATTCAATAAGGTCCGTCTCTTCTCCGCGTACCAGCGGTTTCATCCATTCGGTCGGTGTCTTGGAATAATCTATCTTGGTCCAGGAATCACCTTTCCTGACATAATAAGGCTGATGATCATGATGCATTAGTGAATGGTCATATTTGATGCCATTTTCTAATAGAAGATCTGTGGTTACAGGAGAAAATTCCCACCATGGAGCGACATACCCAGTAGGTCTCTTCCCTGTTAATTTTGTGACCATGTCAATGCCTTTTAGAAGGACTTCTCTTTCTTGGTCAGGCGACATAGATATTGGGTTTTCATGACTGTAATTATGAACCCCTACCTCATGTCCAGCATTGACAACTGCTTCCATTTGCCGAGGAAAGGTTTCGATGGAATGACCAGGCATAAACCAGGTGGTGGGGATATTAAACTGGTCAAATAGATTCAGAAGACGTGGAGTACCTACTTCGCCAGCGAACATACCGCGAGATATATCGCTTGGAGAATCTTCTCCCCCATAAGAAGATAGCCAGCCTGCAACGGCATCTACACCCACTCCAAAACCACATAGTATTTCTTTCGCCATGAGGGTGATGCTGCCAACTTACTGATTTAGTGTATGATGGTGTTTTTGAGGTGCTCCAGTGGCTTCTGTTTCTATCAGCTGTCCCTCCTGTTCAGCTACTGACGGGGTGGTGCGTAACGGCAAAAGCACTGCCGGACATCAGCGCTATCTCTGCTCTCACTGCCGTAAAACATGGCAACTGCAGTTCACTTACACCGCTTCTCAACCCGGTACGCACCAGAAAATCATTGATATGGCCATGAATGGCGTTGGATGCCGGGCAACCGCCCGCATTATGGGCGTTGGCCTCAACACGATTTTCCGCCATTTAAAAAACTCAGGCCGCAGTCGGTAACCTCGCGCATACAGCCGGGCAGTGACGTCATCGTCTGCGCGGAAATGGACGAACAGTGGGGATACGTCGGGGCTAAATCGCGCCAGCGCTGGCTGTTTTACGCGTATGACAGGCTCCGGAAGACGGTTGTTGCGCACGTATTCGGTGAACGCACGATGGCGACGCTGGGGCGTCTTATGAGCCTGCTGTCACCCTTTGACGTGGTGATATGGATGACGGATGGCTGGCCGCTGTATGAATCCCGCCTGAAGGGAAAGCTGCACGTAATCAGCAAGCGATATACGCAGCGAATTGAGCGGCATAACCTGAATCTGAGGCAGCACCTGGCACGGCTGGGACGGAAGTCGCTGTCGTTCTCAAAATCGGTGGAGCTGCATGACAAAGTCATCGGGCATTATCTGAACATAAAACACTATCAATAAGTTGGAGTCATTACCGGTTCATACCATCTGCTACTGGCGGCCCCTGACATAGGGTGGCACGAATTCCTCTCTGCATCTGTCCAAATAATCTGACCACCATTGCATCATCGCTTTACGGGCATCGAGATATTCTGCTTTATGGATGTAAGCCGCTCGAACGCTGTTACGCTCCTGGTGACTCATCTGCCGTTCAACCGCATCCTGCGCCCATAGGCCAGACTCCATCAGGGCACTACATGCCATTGCCCGAAATCCGTGGCCGCAGATTTCATCTTTTGTGTCATAGCCCATCAGGCGTAGCGCCTTATTGACCGTGTTTTCGCACATCGGTTTATACGGATTATGATCGCCGGGGAATATAAGTTCCTGATGTCCGGATATTTCCCGTATCTGTTTCAGAATAGCAATAGACTGACAGGAGAGTGGAACGATATGTGGAGTACGCATTTTTGCACCACGGCCAGAGTAGCGGACGCCGGGGATGGACTCGCGAGTGGCAGGAATGGTCCAGATTCTATTTTTGAAATCGATCTCAAACCAACGGGCGAAACGCAGTTCGCTGGAACGGATGAATAGGTGAAGGGTGAGTGAGACAGCCAGGCGGGTTAACTCTCGTCCTTGCTTGTAGTCCTCAATGCGAGTCAACAGTTCCGGTAGTCGCTCCAACTGAAGGGCGGGGTAATGACGTTTAACTGGCGGGGCGATGATACCCTCCAGATTTGCCGCGGGATTGTGCTCTATCAACTCCTGATGCACAGCATGACGCATGATGTTGCACATATGCTGCCGGGTACGTGCTGCGACTTCCAGCAGACCTTTTTTCTCAATGCTTTTCAGCAGGTCGATAAAGTGACGAGGTTTCAGTTCAGCTACCGGCAAGTGTCCAATCACAGGGAATATATGATTGTTCATGCTGGCAAGCAGGCGGGATGCGTGGTTCTCAGACCATGTTCGGTTGCTGTTATGCCACTCCAGTGCCACATGTTTGAAGGTTTTTTCTGGTGTGGAAGTGGTTCTTTCAGCAGAGCGCTGTTGTGCTGGATTGATATTTTGCGCGAGGAGTTTACGGATACCATCACGCTGTTGACGAGCATTAGCTAAAGACACGTCAGGGTAGGCGCCTAAGCCAAGGCGAGATTCTTTTCTATTGATACGATATTTGAGATACCAGAGACGTGAACCGCCTGGATTAACCAACAGGTACAGACCATGGGAATCGGAAATTTTGAAGGGTTTAGCGGATGGTTTTAAGTTGCGGATTTTTGTGTCGTTAAGAGACATTTGGGGGTCACTCCGTCATCGAACCAACATGACCCCAAATCTGACCACCAAATTCTCCCGATGCGGAGGAAAAACTAAAAATGCATCGGGAAGATTTTTCGCGCTAACTTATTGAATCTAAATCACATAAGGATTCGCAAAGAGGCATGAAAACAAGAATTTGGCTCCTCTGACTGGACTCGAACCAGTGACATACGGATTAACAGTCCGCCGTTCTACCGACTGAACTACAGAGGAATTGTGTGAACGGGGCGAATACTACTGGTCTCGGATTTTTGTGTCAACATTAAATTTAACTTGCTGATTCAAATGGCTAAATTTAGTGCAGGTCGTTGTTTTAGTGTACTGCCGGGCTATTGCCGTCATCCGGTGGGGTATTCTCACGTAATCTCTCCAGCGGATCCTGGCGATAGAACAGGCAAAAACGCTGCCAAAGCGCGGGAAAACGCGGGGCGAACAGCTCTGGCGCGCTAAAGAAGTACTCAGAGAGTACGGCGAAACATTCGCCAGGATCGGTGGCCGCGTAGGCGTCAATACTGGCGGCGCTTTCACCGACCAGATCAATCTCATCCTGAATATTGTTCATGGCAGCATGGAGATCGTGTTCCCAGCCAGCCACCTCGCGCAGGGGGATAAACGGCACGCCGCTCGCGCGATCGCCATTGCGGGTATCCAGCTTATGCGCCACTTCATGAATAATCAGATTGAAACCGGAAGCGTCGAAGGAGTCCTGAATGTCCAGCCAGTTTAGAACAATGGGCCCCTGCTGCCAGCTTTGCCCTGATTGCACGATTCGCTGGCTATGCACCAGGCCGATATCATCTTCCCATTCGTCGTCGACAACGAAGGGGGCAGGGTAGATAAGCACTTCGTGAAAACCATCTAACCACTCGATGCCCAGTTCGAGAACCGGCAGGCAAAACAGGAGCGCGATACGAGCGCTCTGTAGGGGAGTGAGCTCCAGCCCCTGTAATGCAACCAGACGCTTCTGTTGCAAAAAGCGGGATGCCATTTGCGCCAGCTGCTGCTGCTCATGGTCGGAGAGGTTGGCTAATACAGGGATGGCAAGCGCCTTTTCCCAGGGGATTTCCGCGTTGCCGGACTCTTCATCTACTTTCCAGGGCCATTTAAACATCATATTGCTCGCAAAGTCGTCACTTGAACTGAATTAAAGAGACAGGAACTATTAAAATGCCAAAGAACCTGGCATTATAGCAACCTCAACAGCGGAGAGATGCCGGAGCGGCTGAACGGACCGGTCTCGAAAACCGGAGTAGGGGCAACTCTACCGGGGGTTCAAATCCCCCTCTCTCCGCCACTATTCAACAAAATCAGTCAGTCGCAAAGCGCTTTTGATTTTGCCCTGCACGAATCCCTGCATTAAAATTTCTTTCTATCGCTCTGTTTTCTCGCCTCTAACGCTGTCTTTTTTACCATGTTGCCTCTTGCTGGGCATCCACTTTTATCCTCTTTAGTTCACAAGCTCACACTCTTTACAATAGCTTAGCCCGTCTTGTATCACAGATAACAAAGCAGTTAACTGCCCTTGCTACACTCGGATTCTGTAAGGATATCCTCAAGAGAAGGGATGATGGATGAAAAGAAGCGAACTCAGAAAAGCACTGGAAGCATGGTTGACTGTCGAGCGCTGTGAGGTGATAGAGAGACTTATGACCCAGGCCCGAGCTGCCGGGATAAAAACTATCCCGCGCGGATCTGGCGCGGGATCATATACCGGTATGCGTGGTGGCGAAAAGTTTCAGTAGTTGGAGGTTGAACTCCTCATCGCATCGCCCGTTTTTATAATGATGCAATCAGTGGCGCATTGCTCCTTTGCCGTCAGAATAACATAATCGGGAAGCCTGAAATGCATTGACTTGCTAATTAAGATTTGCTCCGCCATCCCCTTGATAGCCCAGGGAGCCGCAAGGGAAATATTGCCAAACTCGTCATAACGTTGTATTTTAGTAAAGGCGTTATAGGCAGGATCTTGGATGTCAAAAAGAACATCCCCTGTAAATGTTTTCCCCACCTTGTAGGAAAGCGCGCTGGCTAATGCGTTTAACTCCGATTTTTGTGGGATAATGAAACCATTAAAGATATTGTATGATGCAGCGATCATCGCGAATACCGTCAATATGGGTAGCGCTTTTTTTGCTATGTTGAGTTTGCTTGTCAAGGCATCTAACCCAATAATAATAAGAGCGCATGTGAAGAATTCCAGTGCTATCAGTGACCTATATGCAGCCCAGTTTTCCTTGACTAATAAGTTTGGAGAGTAGGCGCCAATCCCCATGATAATAAACATGAGAACCTTAATCGGGCCTGATTTGCCTTTTATTATTGAAAGTAAACCTATTGCGCAAATTATTAATGAGAGCGTTGTGAAAAAGGTGCCTGGAGTTATATTAAAGTTGTTGATAGCGTTAATCAACGGTTCTTTTATAAACCATCGTAATTTCTCAAGTGGATTATTAGTTAACTCGGCACGTGCAATTGAGCTGCCATATAACCATACAGGTACAAATTTTGAAAACAGCAGGCTACCAAGCATGCCGATAAATAAAACTGCGCCACTGATTAGAACAATGTTGATGGAAAATGGTTTGTCTTTTTTCAGACAGTTATCAAGCATGACGAAAAATAAAAATGCCATCGCCGTTGGTTGATATATGGCAAATGCAAACCATAAAATAATGACGGATGCTGCAAATCTTATAATTGTCGTTTTCTTATTGATGGGTTTTAATGTCGCATAACTTATTCCGGCAAGGAGTATGGAGAGTACAAAAGGGAAACATGTCGCCCAGGAATTATAAACCTGTACTGCAGGCGTCAGGCATATTAACAAAGGGAATACGATAGTTGTTATCTTACGCTCGAATATGTTTCTTTTTTCTATAAATGAAAAAAGGAAAAAGCACAACACAAATGCCGATATTACGGTAAAAAATCTAAGATAGGCAAGGTCATCGAGATTGTGAACTAGCGTAAAGGCAAGTCGTCTGGCAACGGCATACAAGGGTCTGCCGGATTGCATATCCCATTGAAACGGAGAACCTTTCCCTGAAAAAACATCGGAAAGTGTCGACCAGTCATCTGAAAATGCGTAGCTAAATATAATCGTTGGGCTATAAACTAAGAAAATTGCCGCGAGGTAAAGCATTGCAATAATTTTTTTAGTGTAAGACGTCATCCGTTCGTCCTCAGTGTTCATTGCTCGCCTCTCATTTCGTGTTTTGCTACCTCTTCGATAAAATATTTGGGCCGATTTTTGGATTCCATATATATTTTCCCAACGTATTCGCCAATTATCCCCAAAGAAAGCATCTGGACACCGCCAAGGAAGAAAATCGCAATCATTACAGATGTCCAACCCGCAACGGTATTTCCCAGGAGCTTCTCAATGAAGGCATAGATTGCAGCTAGTGAAGATAGAAGGCATGTGGCAACCCCAGCGGCGGCGATCATACGTAATGGGGTAATTGTCAGAGACGTTATTCCTTCTAACGCCAGTGCTACCATCTTTTTTAAGGGGTATTTTGATTCGCCTGCAACCCTTTCATCTCTGCTATAATAAACGCTGCTGGACTTATAACCCAACAGCGGAATTAGCCCCCTTAAATATAAATTTTGTTCTTTAAAATCTTTTAATGCTGTCAACGCTGTACGGCTAAGAAGCCGAAAGTCCGCATGGTTAGGAACCTGATTGACACCCAGCCCTGACATCAGAGAATAAAATTTATTGGCTGTTGCCCTTTTGAATACTGAGTCACTACTCCTGTTGTCGCGTACGCCATAAACAATCTCAAACCCTTCATGATATTTGTCGATCATTTTCTCAATGCAACCTATATCATCCTGTAAGTCTGCATCAATACTTACGGTAACGTCCGTATCCGCGTTTGCCAACCCCGCCAGCAGGGCGATCTGATGGCCCCGGTTCCTTGATAATTTCAGACCGCGGACGAATGACTTTTCCTGTGATGTGGATTTAATTTGTTCCCAGGTGTTGTCTTTACTGCCATCATCGACAAAGAGGATATAACTATTTCGAGCGATTTTTTCTTTTGCAAGGAGGTTTTGTAATACCGTGGTAAGCCCCTCCAGGCAGTATGGAAAGGCCTCTTTTTCATTATAACAAGGAACAACGATTGCTAACGAAGGTATTTTGCTCCTCGTGTGGTTTATATTAATTTCTTTCATTTCATTGACCAGTATTTGTTTAGAATAAAACCAGCTGTTGTGTAAATCACCATGCCTACAACTTGCGCTGTATAAATAGCATTAGGTATGACAATGAAAAAAACTTTCATTGCTATTAAATTTAAAATGTAACAAAAAGCGCATGTGGATACGAATTTGATAAATCTCAGGGGACTCAATGTCGTTGAGAAAGTGAACTTCGCATTCATAACAAAACTGAAAATAATGCCAGCGACATAACCTGTTGCATTTGAAGGGTAGACTCCCACGCCGACATGCATCAGGCCAAATATAACAACTGCCGTAATGGCTGTATTTGCCAGGCCAACGATAATGTACCTGACCGCTTCTCTGGATATATTTTTTTTCAAGGTGTAATTAATCATTTGTTGATTTACATCAATTTTGTAAAGGGGCGGTTAAGAGACTGAATGCACGGTCGATATAAGCAATGAGCCCCTGAAATATAAGTATTTGACGCCAACTCGTGGTCGGTGTCAACCCGGGTTTTTATTACCGTAGACATATTCCTCGGCGGGTATTGTTTTACGTTTCTCTGGCCGAGCTTGTATGGATATGATAATGCCGAATGGCGGCGATATAAAAGCCGGAAAGCAATCGGAGGCGTGAGCTCTGGTGCGGTCATATCAGGCAGAGCTGCGGTATTAACTTGTCTACTGTTACGGTATTTATGCGCGGACGTTGCTGCGCTCAAGAAGAAAAAACAGTTTAAATCTCCCGGATAAGGCTGAGGGCTGAGGGCGGGGAGTGAAAATATTGTGAGTTTTTTGCTTTTTATTGTTAATTGTATGATTTACATGATGACGTAATTTTCTTCCAACGTCTCCCGTCACAAAGGATATCACGCCTCGAAGGGGCTACAATTATCATCTTCCTGATTTACTGTATGAGCAATCGTTAATAGATCGCAACGCCTCATCTTTATGCCGTGTAGCGATATTCGCGATGCAGGACGAGGAGCCGTTGATAAAAACGAAAAAACCCGCACGAGGCGGGCTTTAGATTAACCAGGCAGTCTTAGAACTGGTAGGTGATACCCACGGCGAACTGATCGTCGGTGGCTGCGCCACTTACCGCCGCGTCTTCATCATCGATCAGATTGAATTTGTATGCGGTGTAAACGTTGAAGTTTTTGTTGAAATAGTACCATGCACCCAATTCAACGTAGTTCATGATATCCGCATTAGTGTCTTCTTTGGCGCCCAGGTCTTTACCTTTCGCGTAGACATAGCCCAGGGATGGACGCAGGCCAAAATCAAACTGATACTGAACAACGGCTTCGATGTTCTGGGTGTGATTGGCAAAGCTGCCAAAAGTCGTTTTCTCCAGCGGAGTCATGTTACGGGATTCACCGTACATGACTGATGCATACAGACTATTTGCATCGTATTTAGCCGCCAGGTTCCAGACTTCAGCTTTTTCGCCTCTGCGGTCCGCAGCTTGTTCATCAGTACGGTCAGAGTTGCTGTAGGCGCCAACGAAACCGAAGCCGTCAAAGTTGTAGTTAACGGAGAAACCAAAACCGTCGCCGTTTGATTTTTTCGCGGTGGTATCGTTGTTTTTACCCTGATACTGCAGAGCAAAGTTCAGGCCATCCACCATGCCGAAGAAGTCGGTGTTACGGTAGGTTGCTACGCCGTTGGTACGGCCGGTCATGAAGTTATCGGTGTAAACCAGACCGTCACCACCCCACTCAACGAGCATATCAGTGTAACCCGCCGCGTCATAAACCACGCCGTAGTTACGACCATAATCGAATGAACCGTAGTCGCTGAATTTCAGACCGGCGAATGCTAAACGAGTAGCGCTGCCCTGCTGACCTTCCGGTTTGTCCGCTTTGATGTTGTATTCAAACTGGCCATAGCCGGTCAGTTCAGTGCTAATCTGGGTCTCGCCTTTGACGCCGAAACGCGCATAGGAGGTATCGTCAGAGTTGTTGTTGCCGCCATCATGGGTCATGATGTGTTCGCCAACCATTTTGCCGTAGAAATCCAGTTTGTTGCCGTTCTTATTATAGATTTCTGCTGCATTAGCCGCGCCAGCAACTAATAAAGCTGGAACCAGAATTGCCAGTACTTTTCTTTTCATTATACATTCCCTTTTGATTATAATTAATATGAATTGTGTCATTCCTTCCGGGGTGACTATTAAATACTAACGACGAAGTTCATTTTTCTTTAAATTAAAAATGTAAGTAAATTATATCTAATATTACAAAATGTTTCTGTTATATTCATTATATTTAAATTGTATTGATGTTTGAAAATTTATTTATTGTATTTATGTCTTTTAATAACATTGGGTTATGATTGGTTTTGTATGATTTTTGTTGTCCATAAGCTTCATGTGCTCTATGTATTGTTAGATTGTATTTATATATTATATGTTTATTTCTCAATCTCTGATTGCCGCCGCTTTTTTGTAAGGATAAAGCGAAGAGCGAGCAAGCAAATATGATATTTGAGGCAGGGAGGGTGGGGGTAAATATAGTCTCAGAAATTCAATTATATTCATTAATTTGTATTATTTAAAAACGAAATGAATTCATTGACTATATATAGCAGGCGATAGGGTCGTGCTCCCGACCAGGGCGCAAAATCGAACCCGTGAGAGAGGGATCTGCTGTTTTGCAGGCGTTTTCGCTATATAATGTGACCGATATCACATTTTTACCGGTGGGTGATAGGGGTTGTGAAGTAGATGGAGAACAAATGAATGGAAGATAAAGCGAAAAGAAGTCCTGGCGGGAAACTGGCGCTGTGGGCATTTTACGCCTTTTGCGGCTATTTCCTGTGGGCGATGGCGCGTTACTGGTGGGTTGTCGGGAAGATTGAAAGCGTGCCCGGAGCGACGATTGACGGCGAGCTCGGCTCAACGGCAGGAAAATGGATTGGCGCGCTGCTGGGTTTTCTTGTGTTGGGTATTGTCGGGACCCTTCTCGGGGCGATCGCCTGGTACACGCGTCCTAATCCGCAGATGTATGAACATCACGATTAAAATTGCTATGCTCGTTGCTGGCCTTATATCAAAGGAACGCGCATGGACCTTTATCACTGGCAGCAACGATTTGAAGCCTGGCTAAGCCAACATCACGGGCAAGAGGATGCTGCTCACGATATTTCACACTTCCGCCGGGTATGGGCTACCGCGCAGCAGTTGGCCGAAGAGACCGCTGCCGACCGCCTGGTGATCCTCACTGCCTGCTACTTTCATGACATTGTCAGCCTGGCGAAAAACCATCCTGAGCGAAGCCGCTCTTCTGCGATGGCTGCGGAAAAAACGCTGGCTATCCTTCAGTCCGCTTTTCCTGATTTCCCCCCGGAACGCTACGCGGCGGTTTTACACGCGATTGAAGCCCACAGTTTTAGCGCGGCAATTGCTCCGCAAAGCGAAGAAGCGAAAATCGTCCAGGATGCCGATCGCCTTGAGGCGCTGGGGGCGATAGGGCTGGCGCGCGTATTTGCGGTGTCCGGCGCGCTGAACAATAGCTTGTTTGATGCCCGCGATCCCTTTGCTGACCGGCGGGAATTGGATGACAAAACGTATGCGCTGGATCACTTCCAGTGCAAGCTGCTGCGTTTACCGAAAACGATGCAGACAGAAAAGGGCAGGGCAATGGCGGTGCACAATGCGCGTTTTCTGGTGCAGTTTATGGCCAAGCTGAGCGCAGAGCTTCGCGGAGAGCCGATGGCGCTTGATGCTGAGGTTTTGCAGCGCTTTGATCCACTAGCATAAAACTGACCGCGCTATTTATGGTAACCTCTGCAAAAATAGTCGGGCTGGTTGAGGTTATGGCGCAAAATTTATCCAAGGAAAATCCCCCGTCTTTGAAGGTTGAACATACCGGAGAAGACGCGCAGGCGCTATTGCGTCAGCTAATGGCGATATACGATGTCAAAACGCTGGTCGCGCAGTTAATTGCCGTCGGCGAGCAGCACTGGAGCCCGGCTATCCTCAAGCGCGTTGCGACGGTAGCGCGCGCGGCAGGTCGTATCACCCGGCAGGAGCAGGCCCACCTGCGCACGCTCCTGCCGGAGCCGCCGGCGCATCATCCGCATTATGGGTTCCGCTTCGTCGATCTGTTTGCTGGTATCGGCGGTATTCGCCACGGTTTTGAAGCGATTGGCGGGCAATGCGTGTTTACCAGCGAATGGAATAAACATGCGGTGCGCACCTATAAAGCCAACTGGTACTGCGATCCTGAGCAGCATCGTTTCAATGAAGATATCCGCGATGTGACTTTGAGCCATCTCCCTGAGGTGAGCGAGGAAGAAGCCGCGCAGCATATACGCCAGACTATCCCGCAGCATGACGTTTTACTGGCCGGCTTCCCCTGCCAGCCGTTTTCTCTCGCCGGCGTGTCGAAGAAGAATGCCCTTGGTCGCGCTCACGGCTTTGCCTGCGAAACGCAGGGGACGCTGTTTTTTGACGTGGTCAGGATTATCGCCGCCCGTCAGCCGCCGATTTTTGTTCTGGAGAACGTCAAAAACCTGAAGAGTCACGATCGGGGGCGGACGTTTCGTATCATTATGCAGACGCTGGATGAGCTGGGGTACGAGGTTGCCGACGCGGCGCATACCGGGGCGGATGACCCTAAAGTCATCGACGGGCGCTATTTTTTACCCCAGCACAGGGAGCGTATTGTGCTGGTGGGTTTCCGGCGCGATCTCCAGCTGCATGAGGGATTTACCCTGCGCGATATCGCCGCTCTCTATCCCACTCGCCGGCCGACCTTTGGCGAGCTGCTGGAGCCCGCGGTTGACGACAAATTTATTCTCACCAGGGTGCTGTGGAAGTATCTCTATCGCTACGCGCGTAAGCACCAGGAGCGGGGGAACGGTTTTGGCTACGGGCTCGTCGACCCAACGAATCCGCACAGCGTGGCGCGAACGCTCTCTGCGCGCTATTACAAAGATGGCGCGGAAATCCTCATTGACCGGGGCTGGGATCGGCCTCTGGGCGAAAAGCATTTTGATGACCCTGAAAACCAGCTTCGTCGTCCGCGCAGGCTGACGCCCCGCGAGTGCGCGAGGCTTATGGGTTTTGAGACGCCGCAGGGATATCGCTTCCGTATTCCGGTCTCGGATACCCAGGCCTATCGCCAGTTTGGCAATTCCGTCGTCGTGCCGGTATTTGCGGCGGTGGCGAAGCTGCTGGCGCCGCGTATTGAACAAGCGGTTGCCAGGCGTGAGCAAGAGATTAACCATGGCCGACGTTCACGATAAAGCCACCCGCAGTAAAAACATGCGCGCGATAGGCACCCGCGATACGGCAATAGAGAAACGGCTGGCTGGGCTACTGGCGGGCGCCGGATTCTCTTTTACCGTACAGGATGCCGCGCTGCCCGGCCGCCCGGATTTTGTCGTGGCGGACTATCAGTGCGTTATCTTTACCCACGGCTGCTTCTGGCATCATCATGATTGCTATCTGTTCAAGGTTCCCGCCACAAGAACTGCATTCTGGCTGGATAAAATAGCCAAAAACGTGGCGCGCGATCGCCGGGATATCGGGCGACTGGCGGAGCAGGGATGGCGGGTGCTGGTGGTCTGGGAGTGCGCGCTGCGCGGGCGAAAGAAGCTCAATGACGACGCGCTGGGAGAACGGCTGGAAGAGTGGATCTGCGGCGGCGGTCAGTGCGCGCAGATCGATACTCAGGGCATAGGTGTGCTGGACGCTACTTCTCCGCCTTACAGGATGTAATTTCACGACGCGCCGGGAGCAGGTATTTGCCGAGCGTCACCAGAATGACCGCGAAAATGATAATCCCGAGCGCCAGCCACTCTACGGCAGATAAGCTTTCTCCGGCAAAGCCGGTTCCCAGCAGTACGGCGACCACCGGGTTTACGTAGGCATAGCTGGTCGCTACCGCCGGTGTTACGTTACGAATCAAATACATATATGCGTTAATTGCGATAAGCGAACCGAAGATAGCCAGATAGGCGACGGCAAAAATACCGGACCACGACGGTATCTGGGTTAGCTTTTCTCCGGTTAGCGTGGAAGCAATCATCAACACGACGCCTGCCGCCAGCATCTCAATGGCGCCCGCCATCATCCCCGTTGGTAGCTCGATTCGCGAGCCGTAGACGGAACCAAACGCCCAGCTCATTGAACCGATAAGTATCAGTAGCGCGCCCCAGGGATTACCGTTCAGGTTGCCGCCGCTGTTGAGCAGTACGATCCCCGCGAGGCCAATAGCGATACCCAACCACTCAAGCTTACGGGTCGCAATACCAAAAAAGCGGCTAAAACACAGGGTGAACAGCGGCACCGTCGCGACCATGACCGCCGCAATGCCTGAAGGCACGTGCTGATGTTCGGCGAGCGTCACAAAGCCATTACCTACCGCCAGCAGCAGCACACCAATCAGCGCCGCGTTAAGCAGCGGCTTTCGCGCAGGCAGCTTATGACCGGTTGCCAGCAGCCAGGCAGTTAGCACCGCGCCCGCGGAAAGAAAACGCACGCCAGCCATCATCAGCGGAGGCCAGCTGGCGACGCCGACGGCGATAGCGAAATAGGTGGAACCCCAGATGATATACAGCGCAAACAGCGCCCCGATGAGCGGTAACAGCTGACGGGTAGACATACTTCCTCACGACGGTGCAGAGATAGAAAGGGGACGTATAGTAAACGTGAAAACTATCGTGCTGGCGAGTGCTTTAATTCGCCTGCTATGGTTAAATTTTTGTTGACTATGGACACCGGTGGGCGAAAAAGCGCTTTTGCTTCATACTTCAGGAGGAACAATCATAAATGAAGGAATGCAACTTTGGCGGGAAGTAGTCTATTAACCTTATTGGATGATATTGCCACGTTACTCGATGATATTTCGGTCATGGGGAAACTGGCAGCAAAAAAAACGGCAGGCGTATTGGGAGACGATCTCTCGCTTAATGCTCAACAGGTCACCGGCGTGCGGGCTAACCGCGAACTGCCGGTCGTTTGGGGCGTAGCCAAAGGCTCATTGATCAATAAAGTCATCCTGGTGCCGCTGGCGTTGTTGATCAGCGCTTTTATTCCGTGGGCGATTACGCCGCTGCTGATGCTGGGGGGCGCGTTTCTGTGCTTTGAAGGCGTCGAGAAGGTGCTGCACAGCCTGCAGGCGCGCAAACACAAGGAGGATCCGCAGGTTCGCCAGCGGCGGCTTGAGGCCCTGGCGAACCAGGACCCTATGGCTTTTGAACGGGATAAAGTGAAAGGGGCGATACGCACCGATTTTATTTTGTCGGCTGAAATTGTCGCCATCACGCTTGGGATTGTGGCGGAAGCGCCGTTATTGAATCAGATCCTGATTTTATCCGGCATCGCGCTTCTGGTGACGGTGGGGGTCTACGGTCTGGTGGGGATCATCGTCAAGCTGGATGATATGGGCTACTGGCTGGTGGAGAAAACCAGCTCGCTGGCGCAGTGGACAGGCAAGGCGTTGTTGGCGATCGCGCCCCGTCTGATGAAAGTGTTGTCCATTGTTGGCACTCTGGCGATGTTCCTGGTGGGCGGCGGTATTGTGGTCCACGGTATTGCGCCGCTGCACCACGCTATTGAAAATCTGGCCCATGGGCAGAACGGGGTCATTGCCTCGCTGCTGCCAACGGGCGCCAACCTGGTGCTGGGATTCATCATTGGCGCCATCGTGCTGGCTGGAGTGAAAGCGATTGCCGCTCTGCGTCGTCCGGCAAAGTAAATGTGCTCCTGGTCATGCAAAGTGGTTCAGCTTCGTCTATGTTAAATCTGTTTCTTCCTGATACCGGAGGCAAAAATGGTCTTGTTGGTCAGTGATGAAGTCAGGCGTAAAAGCGGTGGCCCCCGAATGGTCGTTACCGGGTTCGCCAACGGCATGGTTGAATGTCGCTGGTATGACGGTTACGGCGTTAAGCGCGAGGCGTTTCGTGAAGATGAACTTATTCGCGGAGGGGGAGGGAAGCTGAACCGCTCCTGACCCGTTATCAGCGCCCGGCATTCGTCGGGCGCTTTCATATTAATGGTTGTTTTACGAACAGGGAGCGTGGATGACGTTTGCTTCTTTAACCGTGCTGCGAGAAAACGATGGATAAGCTGATGTGGGTGAAAAAATTGCGCCAGATTTTAAGCCCCGGATATGTGGTTAACCTCTGTTTTTTTATCGTCTTCTGCTTTTCCACGTTGTTGATATGGCGTGAGATCAAGGTCCTTGAAGAAGCCTACGTCGCAAACCAGCGCAATAATCTTGAAAACGTTTCCCATGAGTTCGACAGCCTGCTGCAGTTTAATATCGACAGAATGATTTTTTTTCGTAACGGGATGCAATCGGCGCTGGGAACGCCGCTGGATTTTGTCGTATTGCGCAAGGCGGAAGAGGATTATTTAAAGAAGCGGCATGATCCCCTCTGGTCCGTTGAGATTCATAACCGGCGGACGCTGCCGGTCTATGGCGTTGCCGATGCGTTTGTCGACGGCGACGCGCTTCTCTCTCGCGATAATTCCTTTTCCGGCAATGAGCTCATGGCCACCCTTGAGCTGGGCTATATGCTGCGTCTGGCTAATAACAACCGTGGTTTTGCGAAACGCATGCTGTACGTGTCGCGCAGCGGCTTTTTTACCACCACCGAGCCGCTGAAGAATGCGACACAGGCGCTGGCGCTGTATTCGCGGGCGACAAGCGCCCCCTGGTTTACCCGGCAAACGCAGAGGAATAATCCTGCTCGCGGCATCGTGTGGCAAACCTTTCCCGATGAGGCGTCGCAGCGCGAAATGCAGGTGGTGACGGCGTCTATTCCGCTTGATTTCCAGCGCTATTGGCTCGGCGTACTGGCAATGGATTTCTCGGTACAAGAGATGAAAACGTTTCTGGTCAATGCGATTAAAACGGGCGAAGAGGGCGAGTACCAGCTTTACGATAATCAGCTCAATTTGATTGCCTCTTCCGCGCCGGGCAACGTACTAACGCTGCTGTCGCCGCGGGAACAGGAGATGCTGAGCCGCGCGTCTTCTCATGAGAGTCAGGGGGGGATTCGCCTGGTCACGCGTTATATCAGCTGGGAAAACTTACGGAATTTTGATGGGGTACTGATCCGTATCCATACGATCCGGGAAGGCGTCCGCGGTGACTTTGGCAGCATCACCATTGCTTTAATGCTGATGTGGCTCATGTTCACGCTGATGTTGATGATCTCCTGGCTGGTGATCCGCCGAATGGTGCGCAATATGAGCGTGCTGCAGACCTCCCTGGAGTGGCAGGCCTGGCACGATGCGTTAACCCGCCTATTAAACCGCGGCGCGCTGTTTGAACGCGCCACTGCAGAAACTCGCCTGAGCGAGCGTTTAAAGCGGCCCGTTGCGGTGATTCAGCTCGATCTGGATTATTTCAAAAGCGTTAACGACCTGTACGGCCATCACGCGGGCGATCGCGTGCTGTCGCTGGTGGCCAGTACTATCGCCAGCCATATTCGGCAAGGCGATCTTGCGGGGAGAGTTGGCGGGGAGGAGTTTTGTATTGTGCTGCCGAATACCGCGTTAAAAGAAGCGAAGGCGATTGCTGAACGGATCCGTATCCGGATCAATAGCCGCGAAATTTTGCTGGGTAACAGCACGTCTTTGCGTATTACCGCTTCGTTTGGGGTGAGCTGTAGCGAGGATTCGGGTGAGTATAACTTTGAAAATTTGCAGTCTGTTGCCGATCATCGCCTGTATCTGGCCAAGCAAAACGGACGCGATCGGGTCTGCGCCGAAGGGTAAAATTAATTACTGATGTAAATAAATTGAATTGAAATCATCCACTACGGTTATTTTAGTGAGATTATTCTTAAAAAACGTTTGGCGGCGATCGGACGTTCGTGGAAGAACAAATGTCTGCAGTCCTTGCCTGGCGAGCGTTGCCAGCGTGAAGGGGAAGCTAAGCCACGTTTTTCAATAATTTGCTTCATGAATGTTTGTTGTCATGCAAAATAATTGAGGGTAATGTTTGTAGCGCATCGGATATCCTGGTGTAACGAATTTTCAAGTGCTTCTTGCATTAGCAAGCTTCATCCCGACTCCTGCGAGTCGGGATTTTTTTCGCTCAGAATTCAGCGGTTGGCTTCCGTGATGCTGAAATCATGGATATCGAGCTCAAAGGCCTCAGCCAGCTCGCGCCAGGTGTGGTAACCCCGGCCATCAATACTGACGTGGTGGGGATCGTCTTGCGTACGCTGAACTTCACTTTCGCTGATTTCATTAATCGCCGCCAGCAGGGCGTCAACGTCTACGCTTCCTGCGCCTTGATTTTCTTTGGCGGTTTTCATTGCGGGTACCTCGCTTAACTCAGACAGGGCTATTTAAGTATAGTCGGTCTACAAAAACAGCAGTTACCGGGCAGGACACTGCGCGATCGGCAGTTTTGTTCTACACTGGCTCAAAAATAGAGGAGATGAGTTATGCAGGTAAACGATCGTGTCACGGTGAAGACCGATGGTGGCCCACGTCGATCGGGTGTTGTACTGGCGATAGAGTCGTTTAGCGAAGGCGTAATGTATCTGGTTTCGCTGGAAGATTACCCGCTCGGGATCTGGTTTTTTAATGAGAACGGTCATCCCGACGGTATTTTCGTTGAGCGGGACGAGTGATTTGCCTCAAGTGAACTGGCGGCAGCGGCCGCCAGCGTCTTTCAACGCAGGTTGACGTGAATTCCGGAGGTGATGTTTTCAGCCAGTCGTACGATATGATAAATCACCTGTTTGTTGTGGGTATGAATTTTCTTTTTAATATTGCCCTTATGCGATGAGACGGTTTTGGCCTTAATGTTCATCTGCGCTGATATGTGCGAGGTTCCGTGCCCGGCCATCCACATCTGCAGCATATTTGATTCGGTCTGGCTTAAGGACAGCGTGGGGATATTAATCCGGGTGGGACGATAGTTCTCATATTTCAGGCGGATGGCAAGGATGTCGTCCAGGTCTTTTTCGGTCAGTGATTTAGAGCAGATAAGTAAGTTTTTGCGCACCAGCAGGTAGTGATCGAAATGTATATTCGCCAGGGACATAAAGATAACAAATAGCGTCGCAGGATACTGGCTAATGATTTGCCGGATAAGCTGGTTGCTCTCTTCATGATGAATAAAGCAGTCTTCGTTGATAAATACCACCGTAGGGCGGCTAGTCTCGCAGAGAGCCTTCAGGCTCTGCGCACTGTGTACTTCAGTGATATCGCGCTTCCTTACCCCTCTGCCCGTCAGGTACCCGGTTAATCCCAGCCGGGTGAAGCTGCACAAATCCATGATAATCGTTGACATGACCCATCCTCAATCAACACGTAACGATAATTTATTCCTCGCTGACAAGCGCGATGAAGTCCATTTTGTTAGCAATAAAAAAACGACTGCTGCCGTGGAACCATTAGGCAGCCTGAACTATTCCGTAATAAGCCCCATAATTTGCCAGGAATATTCTCAAAGTAAAGGCTACAAATCGCTATGTGGAGGAAATAAAAACAATAAATACCCGTCATATATAAGTTTGCCATTTTGGTGGCTTTTTAAAATAGGATTATCCTTATATTGAATGGTTAAAATAACATCGGCTGATTTATAGGTTTTATTCGATGAGTTAGAATAACTTAACATTTGAAGGCTATTTTTTACCATATTGGGTATGCCCGACGTTCGCCCTGCTGCGCTGTTGCCGAATCGCGAAGGGTGGCGAGCTTAACGCTTTAATGCCACAATGTTTTTTTATCGGTGTGTGGGATGGATGATGAGAAAGATAGTGTTTGCTGGCGCTCTGCTGGCCCTGGCCGGCTGTGTTCAGGTTGATAGCTACAGCGAGGTTGTTAAAGCGCCAGCGCCGGCTGGGCTGGAAGGATACTGGCAATCGGCCGGCCCGCAGAGTGAAATGATGAGCCCGGATGCGATTGCGAGCCTGATCGTCACCAAAGAGGGCAATACCCTTGACTGTCGCCAGTGGCAGCGGGTTATCGTCCTGCCGGGTAAATTAATGAAGCGTGATGATGCGGTTTATAACGTCACCTCCGCGTTGGATGTTTATCCGATTGAGCGCGAAGGCGATACCCTGAGCTACGACCGGATGACGCTCAAGCGGGTGGATCGTCTCACCCCTGAGTGTGAACAGGCATGGAAAAAGGCCTCGGCTGATAAAAGCGGGCAATAAGCTTTTTGCGGGCTGAAACCCTTCTCAGCCCGCGGCGTTTCTCTGTATTTTATAGCGCCTCTTCGATAACCCAGACGCTGACGCTGCCGCCGTTACAGGTAAAAACCCCGTTTCCTTCATCGTCGGTTTCAATCACTTCCTCGCGGTTGCCGAGAAAATCACGCCAGCGTTTATTACGGTAGTTTTCCCCCAGAGGAAGCGTTTTTTCTCCGTCGTCACCGTTGGAAAGCACCACCACGCAGCCCGGATCCTCTTCGGTACCGCTGCGGCTGAAAGCGATACAGTTCGGATGATCGAACCACAAAGTTTGTACGCCGTGAGCAAAACGCTGACGGGCATCGATCAGTTCGTGTAATTGCTCAATAACCGGCATCTCAACGGCGTAGGTCTCGCCGTCGCCGCCGGTATCTTCGTAGCTGGCGCCGAACAGGTCGGCATAAAAGACGGACGGAACGCCGTTTTCACGTAACAAAATGAGTGCATAAGCCAGCGGTTTGAACCAGGCCTCAACCGGCGCCTCCAGCGCCTGCAGCGGCTGGGTATCATGGTTGGTCACCAGGGTTACGGCGTGGAACGGGTCGGCTTCCACCAGCGTACCGCTAAAAATCTGGCTCATGTCATAGTCGCGTCCCTGCCGCGAGGCTTCATGGAATTTCATCTGCAGCGGCGCGTCAAAGAGCATCGTCTTACCGTCAACCATGTCGATATACTGCTGGAGCTTATCGACTTCATGCGACCAGTATTCCGCCACAATAAACAGCGGCTTTGTCGCCACCTCCTGGACGTGGTCGATCCACTCTTTATAAAACCAGGCGGGGATATGTTTAACCGCATCGAGGCGGAAGCCATCGCAGCCGGTTTGTTCCATCACCCAGCGGGCCCAGTACTTAATCTCCTCTGTCACCGCTCGATTGCGAAAATCGATATTTTCACCCATCAGGTAGTCGAAGTTACCCATTTCATCATCAACCTGATCGTTCCATCCTTCGCCGGTATAGTCGTTGACGATTTTAAACACGCCATCTTCATCAGGATTCTCAATATGGTCGATGCCGCTAAAGCACTTATAATCCCAGATGAATTCAGAGTATTTGCCGGCGCGTACCGGGAAGGTGTAGCGCGTCCAGGCTTCACATTCCACAATCTCCTCGGCGATTTGCGTGCGGTCGTTTTGATCAACACGCTGAATACGTACCGGCTCTTTTTCATCCGCGCCCATTTTATGGTTGACCACGACGTCAAGGAGTACGGCGATATCGTGCTGGCGCAGGGCGGATATGGCGGCCAGTAGCTGGGTTTTATCGCCATATTTCGTGGCGACAGACCCCTTCTGGTCGAATTCGCCGAGGTCAAACAGATCGTAGCAATCATAACCGACAGAGTAGCCGCCGGAGGCGCCTTTGTAGGCAGGAGGCAACCAAATCATGTTAATGCCGATTTCGTTGAGGTTTGGCGCCAGGGCTTCGACTTCACGCCATAATTCGCCGCCGGTGGGGTAGTACCAGTGAAAGCACTGCAGTAACGTGGGTTTTTTCATCTTCCATGCTCCATACGTCATCAAGCTGACCATTGAAGTATGAGAGATATCCAGCAAAATGGAGATGTTTTCGATACGTTTTCACTATGCCCTAAAAGGCATCATATATAATAATTTGGAATAAGATGTAGCGTATCGATGTTGGTGACTAAGGTTAAACGCCTTACACTACAGCAAAATATCACTCTGTTAGGGGTATCTATGAAATTAGCACTTCTGGGTCGTCAGGCGCTGATGGGCGCAATGGCCGTCGTATTAATGACCGGCGTCAGCGTAAAAACTTTTGCTGCTGAAAATCTGCTTAATCAGGTTAAAGAACGCGGCACGCTACGCGTGGGTCTGGAAGGGACATATCCGCCATTCAGCTATCAGGGAGATGACGGTAAGCTGACCGGCTTCGAGGTGGATTTTGCTAATGAACTGGCGAAACATCTGGGCGTGAAGGCTGACCTTAAACCCACGAAATGGGACGGCATGCTGGCTTCGCTGGACTCTAAACGTATCGATGTGGTGATAAACCAGGTCACTATTTCCGATCAGCGTAAGCAAAAATATGACTTCTCGACGCCGTACACCGTTTCCGGGATCCAGGCGCTGGTGAAAAAAGGTAACGAAGGCGTGATTAAAACCGCAGCCGACCTGAAAGGTAAGAAAGTTGGCGTCGGCCTGGGGACCAACTACGAAGAGTGGCTGCGCCAGAACGTACAGGGCGTCGACATTCGGACTTATGATGATGACCCGACGAAATACCAGGATCTGCGCGTAGGGCGAATTGACGCTATCCTGGTTGACCGTCTGGCAGCGCTGGATCTGGTGAAGAAAACCGGTAACACCCTTGCCGTCACCGGTGAAGCCTTCTCTCGCCAGGAATCCGGCGTTGCGCTGCGCAAAGGTAATGAAGACCTGCTGAAAGCGGTTGATGGCGCCATTGCGGATATGCAAAAAGACGGCAGCCTGAAGGCGCTGTCGGAAAAATGGTTTGGCGCTGACGTCACGAAGTAACGGCCAGCGGTGAAAAAAGGCGCTCCTGATAGCGCCTTTTTTTATTTCGCGCGTCACAGCGTGCATAATCAAGGATAATTCAGTCAGGAGGTCTTATGTCACTGCAAAATTTAACCCTATTCCCGCGTCTGGAACTGATTGGCGCGCCGACGCCGCTGGAATATCTGCCGCGCTTGTCCGATTACCTTGGCCGCGAAATTTTTATCAAGCGCGATGATGTGACCCCGCTTGCGATGGGGGGCAACAAGCTACGTAAGCTTGAATTTCTGGCTGCCGAAGCGCTGCGAGAAGGGGCGGATACCCTGATTACCGCCGGAGCTATCCAGTCCAACCATGTGCGCCAGACGGCGGCGGTGGCGGCTAAGCTGGGCCTGCACTGCGTGGCGCTACTGGAGAATCCAATGGGTACCCGGGCTGAGAACTACCTGACCAACGGTAACCGCCTGCTGCTTGACCTGTTTAATACTCAGGTCGAAATGTGCGACGCGCTGACCGATCCTAATGCTCAGCTGGAAGCGCTGGCGACCCGCATTGAAGCTCAGGGCTATCGTCCGTACGTGATTCCGGTTGGCGGTTCGAACGCGCTGGGCGCGCTGGGCTATGTGGAGAGCGCGCTGGAAATTGCCCAGCAGTGCGAAGGGGCGGTCGAGCTCTCCTCCGTGGTCGTCGCCTCCGGCAGCGCCGGTACGCATGCCGGCCTCGCCGTGGGACTGGAGCAGCTGATGCCCAATGCCGAGCTTATCGGCGTGACCGTATCGCGCAGCGTGGCTGACCAGCTGCCAAAAGTGGCTGCGCTGCAGCAGGCGGTGGCAAATAGTCTGGAACTGGAGGCAAAGGCCGGTATTCAGCTGTGGGATGAGTACTTTGCGCCGGGTTACGGAATACCGAACGACGAAGGGATGGCGGCGGTGAAGCTGCTGGCGCAGCTGGAAGGTATCCTGCTGGATCCGGTGTATACCGGGAAGGCGATGGCCGGATTGATTGATGGTATCAGCCAGAAGCGCTTTAAGGATGAAGGCCCAATACTGTTTGTTCACACCGGTGGCGCGCCTGCGCTGTTCGCCTATCATCCTCATATCTAATGCAGAACACATAGAATGCAAGAGAGTATCCAACTGGTTATTGATTCCGCGCCTTTTCTGCTGAAGGGCGCGGTATTTACGCTACAGCTCAGCATCGGCGGCATGTTTTTTGGCCTCGTGCTGGGGTTTATTCTGGCGCTGATGCGCATGTCGCCCGTCTGGCCGATTAAATGGCTGGCGCGGATGTACATCTCCATCTTTCGCGGAACGCCGCTGATTGCGCAGCTGTTTATGATCTATTACGGCTTGCCGCAGTTCGGCATTGAGCTGGATCCTATACCCGCGGCGATGATCGGCCTGTCTTTAAACACGGCGGCCTACGCGGCGGAAACGCTGCGCGCAGCGATTGCCTCCATTGATAAAGGGCAGTGGGAGGCCGCGGCGAGTATTGGTATGACGCGCTGGCAGGCTATGCGCCGCGCGATTCTTCCTCAGGCCGCGCGCGTGGCGTTACCGCCGCTTTCCAACAGTTTTATCAGCCTGGTGAAAGATACCTCGCTGGCGGCAACTATCCAGGTGCCAGAACTGTTCCGTCAGGCTCAGCTGATCACCTCCCGGACGCTGGAGGTATTCACCATGTACCTGGCCGCTTCGCTTATCTACTGGGTAATGGCAACGGTGCTTTCCACGCTGCAAAACTATTTTGAAAATCAGCTGAACCGCCAGGAGCGAGATCCAAAATGAGTGCGATTGAAGTCAAAAACCTGGTGAAAAAATTCCATGGCCAGACGGTGCTTCATGGTATCGACCTTGAGGTTCAACAAGGGGAAGTGGTGGCGATTATCGGTCCCAGCGGTTCGGGGAAAACGACGCTGCTGCGCAGTATTAATCTCCTGGAGCAGCCGGAAAGCGGCACGATTCGCGTAGGCGACGTGACGATCGATGCCGGGCGCAGCATCAACCAGCAAAAAACGGCCATTCGCCGCCTGCGTCAGCACGTGGGCTTTGTGTTTCAGAATTTTAATCTTTTCCCCCATCGTACGGTGATGGAAAACATTATCGAAGGGCCGGTCATCGTTAAAGGGGAGGATAAAAATGAGTCCATCGCCCGGGCGCGTGAACTGCTGACGAAAGTTGGGCTTACCGGTAAAGAAAATAGCTACCCGCGTCGTTTGTCCGGCGGGCAGCAGCAGCGCGTGGCGATTGCTCGCGCGCTGGCGATGCGTCCGGATGTCATTCTGTTTGATGAGCCAACGTCGGCATTAGATCCTGAGCTGGTAGGGGAGGTACTCAATACCATTCGCCAGCTGGCGCAGGAGAGGCGCACGATGGTGATCGTGACCCATGAGATGAGCTTTGCCCGCGACGTGGCGGACCGCGCTATTTTTATGGATCAGGGGCGTATCGTTGAACAGGGTGAAGCAAAAGCGCTGTTTGCCAATCCTCAGCACTCGCGTACCCGCCAGTTCCTCGAAAAATTCCTGATGCAGTAATCGCCCCGCGCCGGCCGCATTCGCTCAGGCTTGTCTGACGGATGCGGCCGGGCAGCGCTGAATAACCGGTTTATCAGCAAAAAAAGTATGTCCGGATGGTGGTCATAAGCAACGACGATACATCTGTCAAGGTTTTGTGCCACGTCAATTGGCATAATTTTTTAACGTATCCGGTACTTTCGCCGGACGTAGTCTAATAAATGCGGTAGCTGCCATTTTTTATACATATAAGCAGGGTTTATGTGTTAGTTTTATGTATTTATAATAATGATTATCACTCAGGAGTTATTTGGTTAGTTATGAGGGACAATGATTTTTTCAGCTGGCGGCGGGAAATGCTGCAACAATTTCAGTCCGTTTCTGCAGGCGAGGGGGTTTATCATCTTCTCCAGCAGGAAGCAAAAGGGCTGGAATATGACTACTTCGCACTCTGCGTACGGCATCCCGTGCCTTTTACTCGGCCCAGGGTGACGCTGCAATCGACCTATCCTCAGGCCTGGATGGCGCATTATCAAGCCGAGAATTATCTGGCGATCGACCCGGTGCTGCGCAAGGAGAATTTCCTTCGTGGGCATCTGCCATGGAACGACAAGCTATTCCATGATACACCGGAATTATGGGACGGCGCGCGCGACCATGGATTACGCAAGGGCGTCACGCAGTGCCTGACGCTACCGAACCATGCTCAGGGATTCTTATCCGTTTCAGGAACCAGCCATAGCCAGGGACCCTTTGCGGAAGATGAGCTGGAGATGCGCTTAAGAACGCTAACCGAATTGAGCCTGCTGACGCTTTTGCGCCTGGAGGACGAGATGGTTATGCCGCCGGAAATGAAATTTAGTCGACGTGAACTGGAGATTTTGAAATGGACGGCGGAAGGGAAAACCTCGGCTGAGGTGGCAATGATTCTGTCTATCTCAGAAAATACCGTCAATTTCCATCAGAAAAATATGCAGCGAAAATTCAACGCGCCAAACAAAACCCAAATCGCCTGCTATGCCGTAGCGACGGGCTTAATTTGATCTCATGTGTTGTTCTGCGTGCCAGACGTAAGACCGGCTGTTAGTAATACCTTCAGCCGGTAATTGATTACTGACGATATGCCTGCTTAATTTGCTTAACGGTGCTGGAGAATACGGCAGCCTGAGCCTCATCTTCCATCTGCGCGATTTGCTTTTCCATTTTAATAATCACGCGGCCTGCATCAGCCTGACCCATGGCCTGCAGCATCAGCGTTATCATTGCTTTCAGACACGAAACTTCCTGTGCCAGTTCTTGGTTATTTTCCGCAGTGGAAAAATCTGGAGTGCTCATCTATATCCTCGGTTGCTTTCTGCGCAATTGCGCATGACTAAAAGTGAAGGCGGCGCAGTATACCACAAGCAAAGGAAAAAAAAGGAGTGCTTGATTTCTGTTCTTTCATCCGAGTGGTGAATGATTTAATTGACTGAATAATACGTATTCATGAGATCTAAGCGTGTTAATTTTTTCGTACGCCCCGTTTTCGTGTTAATAATTGTTACATATTCAGGCACATATTTATCGCCTACGCAATGTGTTGTGTTTTTACGTAATCTGTATGATGAATGTTAAAAAATAACTGTTGTACAACTCTATGTTATGTATGGCTTTCCAGCGGGTGTGCAGACAAATTTCCATAATTGCGTAAGAAATCTTTCCCAGCACATTTTTTGGCTTTCAAAATTAGGTTAAAACCCGGTAATATGTGGGAGATAAGCTATCAGTAGCGTTATCCCTAATTCTGGAGAATATTCCTTTGATCAACGTCCTTCTTGTTGATGACCACGAACTGGTGCGCGCAGGGATACGACGCATTCTGGAAGATATAAAAGGGATTAAAGTTGCCGGCGAGGCCTGCTGCGGTGAGGATGCCGTGAAATGGTGCCGCGCGAATCCCGTTGATGTAGTCCTGATGGATATGAACATGCCGGGTATCGGCGGCCTTGAGGCTACGCGAAAAATTGCCCGTTCCGTTGCTGATGCCAAAGTGATAATGCTGACCGTGCATACGGAAAACCCGCTGCCGGCGAAAGTCATGCAGGCCGGCGCTGCTGGCTACCTCAGTAAAGGCGCCGCGCCGCAGGAGGTTGTGAATGCGATTCGCTGCGTGGCATCGGGTCAGCGTTATATCGCCTCTGATATCGCCCAGCAGATGGCGCTAAGCCAGATTGAACCGGAGAAGGCGGAGTCGCCGTTTGCCAGTTTGTCTGAGCGAGAATTGCAGATTATGCTAATGATTACTAAAGGTCAGAAGGTCAACGAGATTTCAGAGCAGTTGAATCTGAGTCCCAAGACGGTGAACAGCTACCGCTATCGTATGTTCAGTAAACTGAACATACACGGCGATGTGGAGCTGACGCACCTGGCAATTCGCCATGGCCTGTGCAATGCGGAGTCGTTAGCAAGTCAGTGAGTGATGTTTTTGATGCAAAAGCTTTCCTGAAAACAGTAACCAGCCAGCCGGGCGTCTATCGCATGTATGACGCTGGCGGGACTGTTATCTATGTAGGCAAAGCGAAAGACCTGAAAAAGCGGCTGAGCAGCTATTTTCGCAGCAACCTGGCTTCGCGTAAAACCGAAGCGCTGGTGGCGCTTATCGCCCAGATTGACGTTACCGTGACCCACACCGAAACGGAAGCGCTGCTGCTTGAGCATAACTACATCAAACTATACCAGCCGCGTTACAACGTGCTGCTGCGCGATGATAAATCCTATCCCTTTATTTTCCTTAGCGGCGATACGCATCCTCGCCTGGCGACGCATCGTGGGGCGAAGCATGCGAAAGGCGAATATTTTGGCCCGTTCCCCAACGGCTACGCGGTTCGCGAGACGTTAGCGCTGCTGCAAAAAATCTTCCCTATCCGCCAGTGTGAGAACAGCGTCTATCGCAACCGTTCGCGGCCTTGCCTGCAGTATCAAATTGGCCGCTGTCTGGGGCCGTGCGTTGCCGGACTGGTGAGCGAGGAAGAGTATGCCCAGCAGGTCGACTACGTGCGCCTGTTCCTGGCGGGCAAAGACGATCAGGTACTGACTCAGCTGATTGCCCGCATGGAAAAGGCCAGCCAGGCGCTGGAATTTGAAGAGGCAGCGCGGATCCGCGACCAGATTCAGGCCGTACGTCGGGTAACGGAGAAACAGTTCGTCTCCAATACCGGTGACGATCTGGATGTTATCGGCGTCTCGTTTGATGCCGGCATGGCGTGCGTCCACGTGCTGTTTATCCGCCAGGGTAAAGTCCTTGGTAGCCGCAGCTATTTCCCCAAAGTGCCGAATGGCACCGAACTCGGTGAAGTGGTGGAAACCTTTGTCGGGCAGTTTTATTTGCAGGGCAGCCAGATGCGGACGCTGCCGGGCGAGATCCTGCTGGATTTTAACCTGGGAGACAAAACCCTGCTGGCGGATTCGCTCTCAGAGCTGGCCGGGCGCCGGGTTAACGTACAGACCAAACCCCGCGGCGATCGCGCCCGTTACCTGAAGCTGGCGCGCACGAACGCCGCGACGGCGCTGACAACCAAGCTTTCCCAGCATTCAACGATTACGCAACGTTTGCGGGCGCTGGCGACATTACTCAAGCTTCCGGCCGTCAATCGGATGGAATGCTTTGACATCAGCCATACCATGGGCGAACAGACGGTGGCGTCGTGCGTGGTTTTTGATAGCAACGGACCGCTGCGCGCAGAGTATCGCCGTTACAATATTACCGGCATCACGCCGGGAGATGATTATGCGGCGATGAATCAGGTCCTGCGTCGTCGCTACGGTAAGGCAATAGAAGAGAGTAAAATTCCCGATGTTATCCTGATCGACGGCGGTAAAGGCCAGCTTGGGCAGGCGAAGACGGTTTTTGCCGAGCTGGACGTGCCGTGGGATAAAAGTCACCCTCTGTTATTGGGCGTGGCAAAAGGCAGCGATCGTAAAGCGGGCCTGGAGACGCTGTTCTTTGAACCGGAAGGCGAGGGCTTTAGTCTGCCGCCGGACTCCCCCGCGCTGCATGTGATTCAGCATATTCGCGACGAGTCGCACGATCACGCCATTACCGGCCACCGTAAGAAACGGGCAAAAGTAAAAAGCACCAGCACGCTGGAAACCATTGAGGGAGTCGGACCCAAACGCCGACAGATGCTGCTTAAATATATGGGCGGTCTGCAAGGGTTGCAGAAAGCCAGCGTCGAAGAAATTGCGCAAGTACCGGGTATATCTCACGGTCTGGCAGAAAAGATCTTCTACTCGTTGAAACATTAGGAGCTCTGTAGCAACATAGGGCTAATTTTTACTTACAACAGATAGTTACCCGTTACTATGCAATTTAATATCCCTACGTTGCTTACTCTGTTTCGCGTCATTCTTATCCCGTTCTTTGTACTGGCGTTTTATCTGCCGTTTACCTGGGCCCCTTTTGCCTGTGCGCTAATTTTCTTCGTCGCAGCGGTGACCGACTGGTTTGATGGTTATCTGGCGCGTCGCTGGAATCAGAGCACGCGTTTTGGCGCTTTCCTCGATCCGGTCGCGGATAAAGTCATGGTGGCTATTGCGATGGTACTGGTTGCCGAGCATTATCATACCTGGTGGGTGACGTTACCGGCCGCTACCATGATCGCGCGTGAAATTATTATCTCCGCGCTGCGCGAGTGGATGGCCGAACTGGGCAAGCGCAGCAGCGTGGCGGTGTCATGGATAGGCAAAGTCAAAACCACGGCGCAAATGGCCGCGCTGGTGTGGATGCTGTGGCGCCCAAATATCTGGGTTGAATGGGCGGGGGTTGGTCTGTTCCTCGTGGCGGCGGTGCTGACGCTGTGGTCCATGCTGCAGTATTTGAACGCTGCGCGCGGCGATTTGCTTGATCAGTGATCGTTTCGGCGCAATTTTCAGCAAACAACACAAGGTTTTAAAAAATATCGTTGACTCATTGCGCCAGGTAAGTAGAATGCAACGCATCGAACGGCAGCACTGTCTGACAGACGATAACAAAATCAAGTAATTAGCAAATTAGCTTGATGATGCGGGAATAGCTCAGTTGGTAGAGCACGACCTTGCCAAGGTCGGGGTCGCGAGTTCGAGTCTCGTTTCCCGCTCCAGTTTAAAACATCGGCATCAGCGGGTGTTCAAGCATTAAGGCGCGTTAGCAAAGCGGTTATGTAGCGGATTGCAAATCCGTCTAGTCCGGTTCGACTCCGGAACGCGCCTCCAATTTCTATCCCGAGCCCGGATGGTGGAATCGGTAGACACAAGGGATTTAAAATCCCTCGGCGTTCGCGCTGTGCGGGTTCAAGTCCCGCTCCGGGTACCATTGGGATAAAGCAGAATAATCAAAGCAATAAGCAGTGTCGTGAAACCACCTACGGGTGGTTTTTTTGTTTTTGTATTGCCATAACCTCGCTTTTGAACCTCAGCCCCACCTCATTCATTTTTGTCATAGGACAAAACCCGCATCTGTTGTTACTCTGTGTCGGCAATCTATCATTATCTCAATAAGTGGGGATGAAATGTTTACTGGCCTCTGCGCTTTTCCTCTGACTCCGTTACATCAGCATGGTGTTGATGAAACGGCTTTTGCCCGGATTGTCACTCGCCTCGCCGAATCTGCCGTCGATGCTCTCGGCGTGCTCGGTTCCACGGGAAGCTATGCCTGGCTCAGCCGCGAGCAGAGAATGCAGGTTATCCGACAGGCCAAATCGCATGCCGGAGCGGTGCCGCTTATGGCAGGGATCGGCGCGTTGGGGACCGATCGGGTCCTTCGACTGGCAGAGGATGCGCAGCGGGCTGGCGCCAACGCGCTGCTCCTGCCGGCAATCGCCTATCAGCCCCTGACGGAAGAGGAGATTTTTGCTTTTTACCAGACCGTCACCCGCGAAGTCTCCGTGCCCGTCTGCGTTTACGATAACCCCGTGACCACGCACGTGACGACCTCGGATGCGCTTAAAGGCGCGATCGCTGCGCTGCCGGGAATCGCCTCAATTAAAATACCGGGCCCCGCTAAAAATGACGTCGCACGGCGCGTTCAGAGCCTGCGGCGGCAGCTACCGGCTGAGGTGACGATCGGGATTAGTGGAGACGCCTGCGCGGCCGATGGCCTGAACGCCGGCTGCGAAGTCTGGTATTCGGTGTGCGGCGGCCTGTTCCCGCACGTCGCCAAAGAGCTGACGGCGGCCGCGACGCGGGGGCAGGCTCAGCGGGCGGAGGCAATAAGCGCCAGGCTGGAGCCGCTGTGGACGCTCTACAGGAAGTATGGCGGAAGCCTGCGGGTCACTGCCGCAGCGGCGACGATCCTCGGTCTGTGCGGTGAGGATTGTTTGCCGCGTCCCCTGCTACCGCTTTCGCCGGATGCCTTTCGTGAGATTGCTGAGACGCTGCGCAGCCTGAACCTTGAGTAGCCGGGTGGTTTTCTCTCGCTATTTCCGCTACTGTAAGCGCCATTTTTTACGACGATGAGCCTGTTTATGAAAACTGGACCCCTGAACGAAAGCGAAGTTGAATGGCTGGACGATATCCTGTCGAAATACGCGGTAGAAGGCACCATCATGGACGTTGCCGAGCTTGATGGGCTGCTGACGGCCATTCTCTCCGGGCCGACGGAGATTGAACCCGCGCAGTGGCTGCTTGCTATCTGGGGCGGAGCGGATAACGTGCCGCGCTGGGCCAACGATCGCGAGCGGGATCGTTTTGTGAACCTGACGCTGCAGCAAATGAGCGATATTGCCGAGCGCTTGAGCGATTATCCCGAACAGTTCGAACCGATGTTCGGCAGCCGCGAAGAGGAAGGGCAGGAGCTCACGATTGTTGAAGAGTGGTGCTTCGGCTATATGCGCGGGGTGGGGCTGAGCGACTGGTCCGCGTTGCCGGCTGAGCTGCAGGCGGAGCTGGACGTGATTGCCCTGCACGGTACCGAGGAGCGATTTGAGGCGCTTGATGAATTATCCGCGGAAGAGTTTGTCGCCAGCGTTGAGCGAATTCGTCCTGCCGCCCTGGCGCTTTATAACTACTGGACTGAGCACGCGCAACCGGCGGAAGTTCAGCAGCCCATCCGGAATGAGGCGAAGGTGGGGCGCAACGATCCTTGCCCGTGCGGCAGCGGTAAGAAATATAAGCAGTGCTGTTTAGCCAAATAAAAGAAGGGGCCAATATGGCCCCCTTCTTTTTACCCCACCGCGGGCAGCAAGCCTGCGGCAATCGCGAACTGGATCGCGACGATGCCGATCCCGCAGAGCAGGACGAGCCACAGCGCCGCTGAGCCTCCCGCGACCCGCCATGCTGCATCAGGATGCTGTTTGCGGCTCTTCATGACCAGCAGCGCAGGCAGCATGAGCGCCAGCACGGCCAGCGCGACGCCCGCATAGCCTAACGCCATCACGAAGCCACGCGGATAAAATAGCGCGAACGCCAGCGGGGGCAAAAAGGTAATCAGGCCGCTCTGTATCCGTCCACCGGCGCTGTTCTGGCGTTGAAACAGATCGGCCAGATAGTCGAATAACCCAAGCGCCACGCCGAGAAATGACGTCGCCAGCGCCAGATCGGCAAACAGATGCACCGCCAGCTCAACGTGCGGTGAGGCGACCACTTCGCGGATAGCTTCCAGCAGCCCGTTAAGCCCGGCATTTTTTGCCAGCAGCGCGGTAAAGACGGGAGAGTCAATGCTGCCGAGCGTCGCCAGCTGCCAGAAAATATAGGCGACCAGGGGAATAAAGCTCCCGATGACAAATACCCGACGCAGCTTGCGAATATCCCCGCCCAGATAGCTCACAATACTGGGTATGCTGCCGTGAAAACCAAACGAAGTAAAAATCACCGGAATCGCTGACAGAGCCAGTCCCTGCTGTAGCGGCAGCGTCAGTAAATTTACCTGGTGAATATGCGGCAGCAGCAGAGCCAGCATAATGGCGAGAAAGATAATTTTTGCGCTGAACAGAAAGCGGTTAAAAAGATCGACCAGCGAGGTTCCGATACACACTACCGTCCCGCCGATCCCGGTAAAAATCAGGACGCCTGCCGCAGGAGGCAGTCGCCAGTCCAGCCACTGGTTGAGGCTGGAGGCCAGCAGCTCGCCGGCGCCGCTAATATAGGCGGC
The DNA here is from genome assembly GCF_001753185.1 of Klebsiella sp. LTGPAF-6F. Lineage (NCBI taxonomy): Bacteria > Pseudomonadati > Pseudomonadota > Gammaproteobacteria > Enterobacterales > Enterobacteriaceae > Klebsiella > Klebsiella sp. LTGPAF-6F. The sequence goes on along the minus strand of NZ_CP017450.1, from coordinate 3,911,319 downwards.
GGTGAGAGCGTACAGCAGAAACAGCATGCAAAACCCGGTAGCCCACTGCCCGTAGCGGCCGAGATAGCGCGCGGCCAGCGACCCCAGTCCCATATCAGCCGGCACGTGCTGATACACTTCCAGCAGCAATAAGGCGGTATAACACATCAGCGCCCACAGCGTTATCAGCAAACCAAACGTTACGCCGAAACCCACGCCCGCCGAGGCCAGCGGCATCGCTAACATCCCTGCGCCGATTGTAGTGCCGGCAACGATTAAAATACTACCCAGAGTGCGGTTCTTCACGCTTTTCTCTATCCATTACGGAATACACAATTAATTATGCCGCGCAGAGTATGTGAAATCAGTGAGTTCGTCAAATGAGGGTTACAGGAAGTGTAATGATAACTTTACGATGCCAGAGGTTTGCGCGAAAGCTGCGCTGGCGCAAGAATCCGCCGCCCTGGCTGGTTTATTCTTCGGCCTTTACGGGAGGGGTTATGCCATCGATTCATGGTCACGAAGTACTGCAAATGATGATTTCATCAGGCGAGTCTTACACTGTTGCTACGCTGGAAGCGGCGATTATCGACCGTTTTGGGAAAGAGGTTCGATTCCATACCTGCTCGGCGGAAAATCTGAGCGCGGCGGAGCTGGTGGCGTTTTTGCAGAAAAAAGGCAAATTTATTGCCGCTGAGGAAGGATTTAATACGCACGAAAGTAAAATTTGCCGCCATTAATACTCATACGGCAGCGAACGCCGGGCGTCGCTGCCGTAATTATTAATTTTGTGTATCGAGCGTTGCCAGCTCTTTATCAATAAAGTACAGGCCTTCACCGCTTTTACCGGCAAGGGTCAATTTATCAATAACGGATTTAAACAGTTTCTCTTCTTCGTGCTGCTCAGCAACGTACCACTGCAGGAAATTAAATGTCGGATAATCCTGGCTGGTCATTGCCGCATGGGCCAGTTCGTTAATTTTCTGCGTAATCAGCTGTTCATGTTCGTAGGTGACGCGAAATAGCTCATCCAGGGACGCATATTCGGCGAAAGGTGAGGCGATAGCCGTGATGCAGGGCAGGCTGCCGGTATCGGTCAGATAGTCGAACAGGCGCTGCATATGGGTCATTTCTTCCTGCGCGTGGCGACGCAGAAACGCGGCGGCGCCTTCAAAACTGTGGTAGCTGCACCAGGCGCTCATTTGTTGATAAAGCAGAGAGGAATAAAGTTCGAGATTCATCTGCGCATTCAGCTTGTCGATCATTTCAGTTTTTAGCATCAGGCTGCTCCGGGAAAATAGAATTAAGGATTATTGTGCGCTCACTATAATTTGTTATTAATTTATTTGCAAAAAGTAAATTAATAAAATCATTTATTAATAATGCAAATGGGAATAACACGCATTGGCGATTTAAAAATAATGAGAATGGTTTTAATTTAATATTCCATGCGAAAAATCGTTGCGCCTAATTTAGCGGTGAAAATAGACCCGCCCGGCGGCCGCGGCGGGATTAGCCTGACGCGGGTAAGAGCGGGGATGATGCCGTACCAGCCGGGGACGGAAGTCAAAAGTGTGAGGCGAGATGCAATTTATAAAACAACTTTTCATAAAATTTGAAAGTATGTTCGTAAGGTAGTATTGTTCATAGCAACGCTAACGAACTATCGCGGGAGTGCCCGCAGAGCATTCAGGAGAGTAAAGCATGAAAATCGCACTGATGATGGAAAACAGCCAGGCGAACAAAAACGCCATCATCCTCAATGAGTTAAACGCCGTTGCTGAAGAAAAAGGCTTCCCGGTTTACAACGTCGGTATGAGCGATGAAAACGATCATCATCTGACCTATATTCATCTGGGGATCATGGCCAGCATCCTGCTGAATTCGAAAGCGGTGGATTTTGTGGTGACCGGCTGCGGTACCGGGCAGGGCGCGCTGATGTCGCTGAATATTCACCCTGGCGTGGTATGCGGCTACTGTATCGACCCTGCGGATGCCTTCCTGTTTGCGCAGATCAACAACGGTAACGCGCTTTCTCTGCCGTTTGCGAAGGGTTTTGGCTGGGGCGCAGAGCTGAACGTACGCTTTATCTTTGAAAAAGCCTTTACCGGCCGCAACGGTGAAGGTTATCCGCCGGAGCGTAAAGAGCCTCAGGTGCGTAACGCCGGGATCCTGAACGCGGTAAAAGCGGCTGTGGTTAAGGAAAACTATCTGGATACGCTGCGCGCGATCGATCCGGAGCTGGTGAAAACCGCCGTTTCTGGCCCTCGTTTCCAGCAGTGCTTCTTTGAGAACTGCCAGGATAAAGAGATCGAAGCGTTTGTGCGCCAGATCGTCGGTTAATATCCCGTCATGATGAGATGCTAAAGGCCAGCGCTGCTGGCCTTTTCTTTGGCTACTTCTTTTTGTTCGATACGCTGCTACCCGCCTCTTTGGCCAGATGCAGGCTATCAATCATGCCGACCAGGCAAATCAGCGCGATAAAAATAAACGACAGGCGGAAGCTGATGCCCGGCAGGTGAGAAAGCGTAAACCATTCGCTGAACGTTTCCCCAAGACGAATACCTATCGCGCCGAGCGTGATGCCCAGCCCCACGGCCAGCTGTGACGCGGTGCTGAACAGGGTATTGGCGTAGCTCATTTGCGCGGAAGGCACATCGGCAAACGCGAGCGTGCTGATGCCGGTAAACTGGATAGAGCGGAAGACCCCGCCGAGATAGAGAATCACAAAGATCAGCCAAACCGGCGTTTGCGGCGTTAAAAAAGCGCAGGCCAGCAGCGACAAAACGTTTAATGCGCCGTTAATCAGCAGCAGGCGGCGAAAGCCCAGCCAGCGGATCAGCGGCGTTGTGAGGGGCTTGATGGTTAAGTTGCCGACGAACACGGCCAGCACCAGCAGCCCCGAGTGGAAGGGGTCCATACCAAATCCGACCTGGAAAAGCAGCGGCAGCAGAAACGGCACGGCGCTAATAGAGGCGCGGAACAGGGAACCGCCGTACATGGTGACCCGGAAGGTGGGGATCTTGAGCGCATCAAGGCGCACCATCGGCCACCTGGTGCGGCGGAAGTGCCGCAGCGCGAAGAGCATACAGCCCAGGCCCAACGCCAGCAGCGCCAGCGTCTGCCAGCCCAGAGGCTGGCGATCGCCGAGCAGCTCCATGGCGGCGACCAGGCTAACCATCGCCACCGAGGTGGCAACAAAGCCGAAAAGGTCGAAGGGGCGCTGATCATCTTCGCGAATATTCGGAATGATACGCAGCGACAGGGCGATAGCGATAAGCCCGAGCGGCACGTTAATAAAGAAGATCCAGTGCCAGCTGGCGTAGCGGGTGATAAATCCGCCCAGCGGTGGGCCAATAATGGGCGCGACCAGCGCCGGCCAGGTCAGGGTGGCAATCGCCTTAATCAACTGGTGCTTCGGTGTGGTACGTAGTACCGCCAGCCGGCCAACGGGCACCATCAGCGCGCCGCCTGTCCCCTGCAGAATACGCATCGCGACGAACACATCGACGTTGGTCGACAGCCCGCAAAATACCGACGCCAGGGTAAAAATCGCCAGCGCGAGAGTAAAGATTTTCCGCGCGCCAAAACGATCGGCGATCCAGCCGCTGGCCGGTATCAGAACCGCAAGGGTAATAAGATAAGCGCTAATCCCGATATTGAGGTCGACCGCGGTCACGCCAAAATCTTTCGCCATGTCGGGCAGGGCGGTTGCTATCACCGTGCCGTCGAGAAACTCCATAAAAAAGGCGCCAGCCACCAGCAGCGCAGGTGCTGAAAAAGAACGGTCGTCCCTGGAAGAGGTGTTTGTACTCATTATTGTGTCGCTGCCATAGCAAAGAGAGCGCAGATTGGTCCGGAGCGTTCGGCTCTTCACTATCCGGTTCTGCTCATTTTGTTTAAAAATTAAATTATTTTGGTAAAAAATAGGTGATTTAGCGCACATTTAGGTTGATTTTTGTGATGCAAGTCATATTATAACCATCAGGGCATTAACACCTGCATAACAAAAATGGAGTCAACCATGAAACTGCGCAAAATCCTGAAGAGCATGTTCGAAAACTACTGCAAAACCTTCAAAGACGTACCGCCTGGCGCTATGTTCTGATAAAAAAACCTGCTGCGGCAGGTTTTTTTATATCCCGGGATTTAGGGTACTATTACGCTCCTGAAAAAAGGAGTGAAAAATGTCTCAACATCTTACCGAGCACGACGAGCTGGTCTCTGACGTGGTTGCCTGTCAGTTAGTTATCAAACAGATCCTTGACGTCATCGACGTCATCGCCCCCGTCGAGGTGCGCGAAAAAATGACCACCCAGCTGAAAGCCATCGATTTTGCCAGCCACCCGGCATCGGCTGACCCGGTGACCCTGAGGGCGGTACAAAAGGCCATCGCGCTGATTGAACTGAAATTCACCCCGCAGGAAGAAGCGCACTAGCGGCGTCAGCCCCGCCATCATTGTGATAGCGGGGCGTTAACACCTGTTAGTGGGAGACGGCGGTTTGAACGGCGCCTTCCTGCGTATCTTTAAACAGCCTGCTGTTGCCCCAGCACTCTTCGTACCGGTGGCCGACTAAATCTTCAACGACAAGGCGAACGTCCGGTGCGATATCGGCGATCTTACCGCCTGCTTTAATACGCGCGACTTCCTGCAGCACTACCAGATGCGCCTTGCGATCGAGTTTCATCTGCTTACTGAACACAATGGCTGCCAGCGCCAGCAGAATCACGCCCGCACAAAACACCACCGCAATCGCGGTGACCGCGCTCTCTGGCTGCGTATGCGCTTTCGACTGAAAGCCGTAGAAGCTGAGGATCGCCCCCATGGAAAAGACGATAATCGAGCGCAAAATTTTACCGGAGAAGGTCATGGCTCCCGCATAGATCCCTTCGCGGCGACGGCCGGTATAGATTTCATCGACATCCGCCAAAAAGGTGTAAACGGTCCAGGGAATATAGTACACGCCGCCGGTGCCGAGACCGAACAGCACCGTGATGCCAAACATCAGGACGGTGGCCAGGCTTGAAGGCAGGTGGAAGAACCACAGCGAGGTGTAGAGCAGCACGGCAAAGATAACCACGCTCAGCGCCAGAATATACGGCTTACTGAAGCCTTTCTTCACGCACAGGCCAATAAACAGGGCCGTTGATACCAGCTGGAGGATGGAGTTCAGACTGTTAAGCCCGGCCACCATCGCCGGATCGTGCTGCAGCACGAATATAACAAAGTAGGTGAAGATCGAGGCAAAAAGCCACTCGGCGCCGAAGCCGCAGAGATACATACCCAGGTGTTTGCGGAATACGCGCAGGTAAAACGTTGAGCGCATATCTTTTGCCAGCATGAGCAGAGTATTGAACAGACCCTTTTTCTCTCCCTTGCTTATCTCCTCTTCGCGGGGACGCTCCCAGCTGCAGTACCACAGGCAGGAGATGGCCACGATAAGAATGACGCCGTAGGTCAGCCCGGTGAGAAAAAACGGGGTGGCGGATTCTTTACCATAAAGCAGGATGAACTGCCCGGGGATAAATGCCGCGAGAAAGTTGGCCAGTTTGCCGAAAATCGCTTTATAACCGGTAAGCTTCGAACGCAGTGAGAAATCGTCGGTCATTTCGGTCGCCAATGTTTCATAGGGGACCATAATCGAGGTATAAATGATTTCAAAGACGACGTAGGTGCACAGGTAGTACCAAAAGCCGAGGCCTTCTACCCACAGCAGCGGGTAGAACATCATCAGCGGAATGCCAATCAACAAAAAGAAACGGCGACGACCAAAGCGTTTACCCAGCCGCGTTTTGCCAAAGTTATCGGTGAGATAGCCCATCAGCGGGTTACTAATTGCGTCGATAATGCTGGCGACGGAAAAAATAAAGGAGGCTTCGATCAGCGTTAGCCCACAGAAGGTTGTATAAAAATAGAGCAGCCATGCGCCGCTGATCGCCAGTGCGCCGCTTCCCAGTAAATTCCCGCCGCCGTAGGCTAACTGATGGCGTAACAAAATCGGTCTTCCCTGCAGCCCCTGTGGGGCTGAAGCCGTATATCTTGCCATTAAAGTAAACTCCGTGTTTTAAATTTTTGAAACAGTGTTTTTATATTATCAACCCGTAGTTTTAAACGTGATCCAGATCACCAATACCCTGCTAATTCCTCCGGCGGAGCAGGAATGAGATCTGGTTAAAAGTTTTTAATGCTTTTCTGGAATAAAAACGGCGCCGAAGCGCCGAAAAAGAAGGGGGACAGGGAACCTGCGATTAAAGAGAGCGCTGGCCCGAACAGGAGAATTCTGATGATTTATCGCCGGCGAGCATCCGCCGGCATGGCGTTATACGCGCTGTTGACTGACCAGATCCAGCAGGTGGCTATCGGTTTGTTGTACGCTGGTTCCGGCATTTTTCGCATGACGGATTTCTTCAAGAATGGTCTCCAGCAGTATGCCATCCTGATCCTGCTCTTCAGCAAGCAGCGTCAGAAAACGCAGGGTTGATTCATCGCTTTGCGCCTTCGCCTCTTCCGCCAGGCTGGAAAGTATCGTGCTGCGCTGCTGATAATCTTCGACGGTTTTGCTAAAGAGATCTTCCAGGGACGAACATTCAGTGCCGTAGGTTCCTTCCGCTTTCACAACGGGCCAGGCGCCTGATTTTTTCATAAAATCAAAGACCCGCATCATCTGCGTGATACTGGCTTGCGCTCGGTTACGGAGAAAAGTGGCGGTACCGTTCAACCGTTGCTGAGTACACCATTCGCTCAAATGCAGATACAAATTTGAGGTATAGAACTCAAGATTCATCTGGTTATTCAGCTTTTGAACCATTCCTGGTACGACCATACAAATATCCTTATTCACTTTGGAGGGGGCGGGCGTCATATCTTGACGCATCTACATCAGGGGCGCCTTAGAAATTACGGTGCGCAGAGAGAGAGTCCTGAGTAATAGTATTCAGGATTTCTGCACAGCCGTTTGAATTAAATCTCTTATCTCAACAAATATAGAATAGCGCCATATTTGAATTAAGAAAACTCTCAATGAGTGATATTTACATTTCGTTACAACATCCGTATTTATCTTGAAAAGAGGGTCTTTTGTAAGAATAAAGTCTGATGTTTAACGATCGCATATAAGCTTATTTTGCTGATTTTAAATGTTTTTATTTCCGCGCCTCATTAATTGATAGTAGTCCTAATGATTTTGTTGAAATTGTGTTTTAAAAATAATGATTAATAATTCTATTTTGTGGTAGCCTGCGAGTGAGAAAATGATGAGGTTAATTTAAAAAGATGCTGCTTTTGTAAACACATTATTGCTAACAGGCTATCTGAAGGAGTCGGAAATGAAAAAAGTTGCGGTGCTGCTGGCACCGGGTTTTGAGGAAGGTGAAGCGATTGTGGTGATTGACATTCTTCGTCGCTTACACCTCGATGTCGAACTGCTCTCCTGCGCTGATTCGCGCGCGGTGGTGAGCTATCACGATATCCCCATGGTGGCGGACAGCACGCTAACAGAGCGCGCCGGGATACTGTACGACGCGGTGGTTCTGCCCGGCGGCCCGCAGGGAAGCGTCAATCTTGCCGCCAGCCGGGACGTCGTGGCGTTTATTTCGGCCCACGATACCGCGGGAAAGCTGATCTGTCCGATCTGTTCGGCGGCAGCGAGAGTGCTCGGTGGCAACGGGCTGCTCAAGGGGCGACGCTACGTCTGTTCGGGAGAGTTATGGCAGCACGTTACGGACGGAGAGTACGTGGACCAGGCGGTAGTGGAGGACGGTAATTTGATTAGCGGTAAAGGCCTGGGACACGTTTTTGACTTTTCGTTTACCGTAGCCGCCCGTTTATTGGGGGATGAGGCGCCCGTTCGCAATCATGCGGAGCACATTTATTGTCGCTGGTAATCTCTACAGGGATAACTCTGCTGATGATATAGAGAATATTGCTACGGCATGCGCTAATTGTCTGACAATTAGCGCTTTTTTTATGTCATTTTTCGCTGTTTATATGCACGCAATTACTGTAATTCCGCGATGTGATTGGGCTCTCGTATGGAGAAATAATTTCCGGTTAATACTATTTAAACAACGGCACTCAGCGTTGAGATTTTTCTAATGCCTTGTTTTTCGTCCGATTAAAAATTTAAGACTTATTATTCCCTACATAAAAGCGAATTAAAGCTGGAGTTTACCATGCACAAATTTACTAAAGCGCTGGCGGCAATCGGTCTTGCCGCGGTTATGTCACAATCAGCTATGGCTGAGACGCTTAAGCTGGGTTTTCTGGTGAAACAGCCTGAAGAGCCATGGTTTCAAACCGAGTGGAAATTTGCCGATAAGGCCGGTAAAGATTTAGGTTTCGATGTCATTAAAATTGCTGTGCCCGACGGCGAGAAAACCCTGAACGCGATAGATAGCCTGGCGGCCAGCGGAGCCAAAGGCTTCGTCATTTGCACCCCGGATCCGAAGCTCGGGGCGGCCATTGTCGCCAAAGCGCGCGGCTATGATATGAAAGTGATTACCGTTGATGACCAGTTCGTCAACGCCAAAGGCAAACCGATGGACAGTGTACCGCTGGTGATGATGGCGGCCAGCGAAATCGGCGCGCGCCAGGGGCAGGAGCTCTATAAAGAGATGCAGAAACGCGGTTGGGACGTGAAGGATACCGCGGTTATGGCCATTACTTCCGACGAGCTGGATACCGCCCGCCGCCGCACTACCGGCTCAATGGACGCTCTGAAAGCCGCCGGTTTCCCGGAGCAACAAATCTATCGCGTGCCAACCAAATCTAACGACATCCCCGGCGCGTTTGACGCCGGTAACTCCATGCTGGTTCAACATCCTAATGTTAAGCACTGGCTGATCGTCGGCATGAACGACAACACCGTGCTGGGCGGCGTGCGCGCCACCGAAGGCCAGGGCTTTAAAGCGCCTGACGTTATCGGGATCGGTATCAACGGCGTCGATGCGGTGAACGAACTTTCTAAAGCGCAGGCCACCGGTTTCTATGGCTCTTTACTGCCAAGCCCGGATATTCACGGCTATAAAACCAGCGAAATGCTTTACAACTGGGTGACAAAAGACGTTGAACCGCCGAAATTCACCGCGGTAACCGACGTGGTGCTGATTACCCGCGACAACTTTAAAGAAGAGCTGGCGAAAAAAGGGCTGTAAGGCCAGTTGACCGGGCCTCTTGCCTTGCGCGAGAGGCTCTGTACAGAAAAGCGGAGTCGTTATGCAACAGTCTACCCCTTATCTCTCATTCCACGGCATCACCATGACATTCCCGGGCGTTAAAGCGCTGTCCGATATTAGCTTTGGCTGCTATGCCGGACAGGTGCACGCCCTGATGGGAGAAAACGGCGCCGGGAAATCCACGCTGCTGAAAATTCTCAGCGGCAACTACATACCGACCGCCGGCAGCCTGCAAATCCGCGGCCAGCAGATGACGTTTACCCACACCACCGAGGCGCTGAACGCCGGGGTGGCCATTATCTATCAGGAGCTGCATCTGATCCCGGAAATGACCGTGGCGGAAAATATCTACCTCGGGCAGCTGCCGCATAAAGGCGGGATTGTGAACCGGTCGCTGCTGAATTATGAAGCCGGCCTGCAGCTGAAGCATCTGGGGCTGGATATCGATCCGGAAACGCCGCTCAAGTATCTCTCTATCGGCCAGTGGCAGATGGTGGAGATCGCCAAGGCGCTGGCGCGTAACGCAAAAATTATCGCCTTTGATGAGCCGACCAGCTCCCTGTCTGCGCGGGAAATCGAAAACCTGTTTCGGGTTATCCGCGAGCTGCGCCAGGAAGGACGGGTCATTATTTACGTTTCCCACCGCATGGAAGAGATCTTCGCGTTAAGCGACGCGATTACGGTGTTCAAAGATGGTCGCTACGTGCGTACCTTCGACAATATGCAAGAGGTTAACCACGACGCGTTGGTACAGGCGATGGTGGGGCGCGAGCTGGGCGATATCTACGGCTGGCAGCCGCGTGAATATGGCAAAGAGCGTTTGCGTCTTGAACAGGTGAAGGCGCCAGGCGTGCGGCAGCCCGTTAGCCTTTCGGTGCGCAGCGGAGAAATCGTCGGCCTGTTTGGGCTGGTTGGCGCCGGGCGCAGCGAGCTCATGAAAGGCTTATTCGGCGGCAGCAGAATAACCGGCGGCCAGGTTTATATCGACGGGGAGGCCATTGATATTCGCAAGCCGGCTCAGGCGATTCAGGCCGGGATGATGCTCTGCCCGGAAGACCGCAAAGCGGAGGGGATTATTCCGGTCCACTCGGTGCGCGACAACATCAATATCAGCGCTCGCCGCAAGCATATTCTCGCCGGCTGCGTTATCAACAATGCCTGGGAAGCGCAGAACGCCGACCAGCATATCAAATCGCTGAATATCAAAACGCCCGGCGCCGAGCAGCTGATTATGAACCTCTCCGGCGGCAATCAGCAGAAGGCGATCCTCGGCCGCTGGCTGTCGGAAGAGATGAAAGTCATCCTGCTTGACGAGCCAACGCGCGGTATTGACGTGGGCGCTAAACATGAAATCTACAACGTTATCTACGCATTAGCGGCATCGGGCGTCGCGGTGGTCTTTGCCTCCAGCGATTTACCGGAAGTTCTCGGCGTCGCCGATCGCATTGTTGTGATGCGCGAGGGGGAGATCGCCGGAGAGCTGCTGCATGAACATGCGAATGAACAGCAGGCATTGAGCCTTGCCATGCCAAAAGTGAGCCAGGCGGTCGCCTGAGTAAGGAGTCTATGATGTCATCAGTTACCACTTCAGGTACTACCCGGTCGGCTTTTAGCTTCTCCCGCATTTGGGATCAGTTCGGCATGCTGGTTGTTTTCGCGGTGCTGTTTATTGGCTGCGTGATTTTTGTGCCTAATTTTGCCTCGTTTATTAATATGAAAGGCCTGGGGCTGGCTATTTCTATGTCCGGAATGGTGGCCTGCGGAATGCTGTTTTGCCTGGCATCGGGGGATTTCGATCTGTCGGTCGCCTCGGTTATCGCCTGTGCCGGTGTGACCACGGCGGTGGTGATTAACCTGACGGAGAGCATGTGGGTGGGGATCGGCGCCGGTCTGCTGCTCGGCGCGCTGAGCGGCCTGGTCAATGGTTTTGTGATTGCCCGCCTGAAGATTAACGCCCTGATCACCACCCTGGCCACCATGCAGATCGTCCGCGGTCTGGCCTATATCATCTCTGACGGTAAAGCGGTTGGGATTGAAGACGAGCGTTTCTTTACCCTCGGCTACGCCAACTGGTTTGGCCTGCCAGCGCCTATCTGGCTGACCATTGCCTGCCTGATTGTCTTCGGCCTGTTGTTGAATAAAACCACCTTTGGCCGCAATACCCTGGCGATTGGCGGTAACGAAGAAGCGGCGCGTCTGGCGGGCGTGCCGGTAGTGCGGACCAAGATCATCATTTTCGTCCTTTCCGGCCTGGTTTCCGCGGCGGCAGGCATTATCCTGGCTTCACGAATGACCAGCGGACAGCCGATGACCTCAATTGGCTATGAGCTGATTGTCATCTCGGCCTGCGTACTGGGGGGCGTATCGTTGAAAGGCGGGATCGGTAAGATCTCCTACGTGGTGGCCGGGATCCTGATCCTGGGAACGGTAGAGAATGCGATGAACCTGCTCAATATCTCGCCATTCTCGCAGTATGTCGTACGCGGCGTGATTTTACTGGCGGCGGTGATCTTCGACCGCTACAAACAGAAAGCGAAACGAGCCGTTTGATTCGTCCAACTTTTCAGTTTAATCCTAATCCGTTGCCAGCGCTCGTTGCGCTGGCAATGACTATCAAAAATGGCGAGGCTGGTCACACTGTCTATACTTACATGGCTACAATTATTTAACACCCAGCATGTTGCTGGCCATGATAAGGAGGAAACAGGGTGGCTGACCAGATTTATGTACCGCCTGCGTTAACCGGAAACTGCGCTTTTTTCTTTGACCTCGACGGTACCCTTGCCGGTATCAAACCCCATCCCGATCAGGTGGTCATTCCTGCCGATGTTTTGCAGTCGCTGCGCCAGCTCGTGCAGCAGCACAACGGCGCGGTGGCATTGATTTCAGGGCGCTCAATGGTTGAGCTGGATGAGCTTACCCGTCCTTACCGGCTGCCGCTTGCCGGTGTCCACGGGGCTGAACGCCGTGATATCAATGGTAAAACGCATATTGTCTCTTTACCGGATTCTCTCCAGAAGGCGCTCTCTGCGGAACTGACCGCGGCGCTGGATGACTTGCCGGGATGCGAACTGGAAAGTAAGGGGATGGCCTTTGCTCTGCACTACCGACAGGCGCCGGAGCATCAGCACGCAGTGCTGGCGCTGGCGCAGGCCGTCGTGCAGCGCCATCCCATTCTGGCATTACAGCCGGGTAAGTGCGTGGTGGAGATCAAACCGCGCGGAGTGAATAAAGGTGAAGCGATAGCCGCTTTTATGCAGGAAGCTCCATTCAGCGGGCGCAGGCCGGTGTTTGTCGGTGATGACTTAACCGATGAAGCGGGTTTTAGCGTCGTCAATCAACTGAGTGGCGTATCGGTCAAAGTGGGCGGCGGTGAGACCCAGGCGCACTGGCGCCTGCCGGATGTCGCCGCTGTTCATCTTTGGATTAGTAACATCGCGAATCATGGGCAACAACCAGATGCGCTAACCGACAGGAGAGATGGCTATGAGTCGCTTAGTCGTAGTATCTAATCGTATTGCCCCGCCGGATGACAAAAAGGCCAGCGCCGGTGGCCTTGCCGTGGGGATTATGGGGGCATTAAAAGCAGCCGGAGGACTGTGGTTCGGCTGGAGTGGGGAAATCGGTGACGACCAGCAGCCGTTAAAAAAAGTGAAGCAGGGGAATATCACCTGGGCTTCCTTTAACCTTAGCGAGCAGGATCACGACGAATATTACAACCGCTTTTCCAATGCCGTTTTATGGCCCGCATTCCACTATCGTCTCGATCTGGTCGATTTTCAGCGTGAAGCCTGGGAAGGCTATCAGCGCGTCAACGCAACGCTGGCGGATAAACTGCTGCCGCTGATCGAACCTGACGATATCGTCTGGATCCACGATTACCACCTGCTGCCGCTGGCCAGCGAACTGCGCCAGCGCGGGGTCAATAATCGCATCGGCTTCTTTTTACATATTCCGTTCCCGACGCCGGAAGTCTTTAACGCGCTCCCGCCGCACGCGGAGCTGCTTGAACAGCTGTGCGATTACGATTTACTGGGTTTCCAGACCGAGAGCGATCGCCTGGCGTTTCTCGATTGCGTATCGATGCAGACTCGCCTGACGACGCGCGACGGCAAAAAGCATGTGGCCTGGGGGAAACCTTTCCACACCGAAGTCTATCCGATCGGTATCGATCCGGAAGAGATTGCGCGGAGCGCAAAAGGGCCGCTGCCGCCGAAGCTGGCGCAGCTGAAGAGCGAACTGAAAAGCGTGCAGAATATCTTTTCCGTTGAGCGGCTGGACTATTCCAAGGGGCTGCCGGAGCGTTTTCTGGCCTACGAGGCGCTGCTGGAGAACTATCCGCAGCATCACGGCAAGATTCGCTATACCCAGATTGCGCCGACGTCGCGCGGCGATGTTCAGGCCTACCAGGATATTCGTCATCAGCTTGAAACCGCGGCCGGCCGCATTAATGGCCGATATGGCCAGCTGGGCTGGACGCCGCTTTATTACCTGAATCAGCACTTTGAACGCAAGCTGCTGATGAAAATCTTCCGCTACTCGGACGTCGGTCTGGTTACGCCGCTGCGCGATGGGATGAATCTGGTAGCGAAAGAGTATGTGGCCGCGCAGGACCCGCAAAATCCGGGCGTGCTGGTGCTGTCGCAGTTTGCCGGCGCGGCGAACGAGCTGCCGACGGCCTTAATCGTCAATCCTTACGATCGCGACGAGGTCGCGGCTGCGCTGGACCAGGCGTTAACCATGCCGCTGGCCGAGCGTATTGCCCGCCATTCGGCCATGCTGGCGGTGATTAAAGATAACGATATTCATCGCTGGCAGGAGCGGTTTATTGCCGATCTAAAGGAGATTGAGCCAGGAAGTGAGGAGAGCCACTTAGCGCGCAAGGTCGCGACCTTCCCCAAGCTCGCCTGAGACGATCGCGGTTAGCGCTTTCGGCGCTAACCTTTTTCCAGACACACCAGCAGCACGTCAACGCCGCTGCTGCCCACGATATCTTTCGCCGAACAGGTGGCGCGAGAGAACAGGCTCTGGTTGTGGTTGCCGCAAATCACCAGGTCAACGCGATGCCGCTGGCAAAAATCCTTCACATGGTGGGCAATCCCGCCGCTGGCTATAGTCATTTTCTCTATCGGGTAGTCGGCGTGGCGGGCGAGCTCGGCCAGAAAGCCGCGCGTCTCCTCCTGCATCACTTCGCGTAAATTTTCCATCATTGGCGCCGCAAACTGGTTATACAGCTCCGGGTCCGTTGCCAGGGTAATCAGGCTGACCTTCGCATTGACCGGACGGGCGATGGAGACGGCTTTCTGAATGAGGACCCGGCTTTCCGGGGTTGGCGCCACGGCGACCAGCAGATGTGAGTAGGGCATCAAGCCTCCTTGAGATACGCGAAACAACCCTTTTCTATTGTCTTTACTCCCATTCCTTAGCTTTCGCAAGGTTTATCCGCAGCGAAATAACGCGCCCAGATTTCACTCCGCCGTGCGCCATTTTGGTGGTCGCCTCGCAACTTTTGGTCCGATCTTTTGTATTAAAAGAAACGCTGTTTTATAAATCAGTGAGGCGCGTTCATCGACTCTTTGTGTTTTTGCCATTGAACGCTTTTGGCTGGCAAAAATGAAAAGGTAACGCCGTTCCCATGTTCTTAATGTAGCCATGTATCAACCCCCTTTTGGCTGAATGGGCCAAAACGCGGTTCGGAGTTCTCTAAAAAAAGACACAGGATTTACGGCGATGAAAACACGTAAAATCGGTTTGGTTAACTACCTTGCCTATGGATCGGGCGATTTCCTTGGTGCGGGAACGACCGCACTCACAGCAGCATGGCTGCTCTACTTCTACACCACCTTTTGCGGCCTTTCCCCTATCGAGGCGACGCTTATTTTTGCCACCGCCAGGGTTCTGGATGCGGTAATCAGTCCGCTGATGGGCTTTCTGACGGATAACTTTGGCTCAACCTGGCTGGGGAAACGTTTTGGCAGGCGTAAGTTCTTCATCCTGCTCGGCATCCCCTGCGTGTTTAGCTACTCCATCATGTGGGTAGGGGATATGGGGTTCTGGTACTACCTGCTGACCTATCTTCTTTTTGATATTGTCTACACCATGATTCTGGTGCCGTATGAAACGCTGGTACCGGAAATGACCGATGATTTTAAACAGAAAACCAAATTCTCCGGCGCGCGTATTTCTATGGCGCAGATGTCGGCGATTCTGGCTTCCTTCCTGCCGGGCGTTCTGCTGACTATCTTTGGTAAGGACAACGCCGTTTCTTTCTTCTATGCCAGCCTGGTGTTCTCGGTGCTGTGCGCCATGATGCTGACCTTCGTCTGGTTCTTTACCTGGGAACGCCCGCGTGAAGAGTGGACGGAGGCCGCGCTGCGCGCCGAAGAGGAGAAACAGAACCTGAGCCTGTCGCAGAGTCTTAACCGCCTGTTCATTGAGTTAAGTTCGACCCTGCGCATTAAAATTTTCCGTCAGCATCTGGGTATGTATCTGGGGGGCTATATCGCCCAGGACGTCTTCAATGCGGTCTTTACCTACTATGTGGTGTTTGTCCTGATGCAGGAAGCCTCAATGGCTTCTAACCTGCTCGGAACCATGGCGATCTTCCAGTTTATTGCGGTTATCGCCATGATCCCGCTGTGTATTCGCTTCGGGCCGGCGCCATCGTATCGCATGGTGGTGGTGCTGTTCGGCCTGAGTTCGCTCTCTTACGCGGTGCTGTACTACGCTGGCCTCAGCGATGTCTATTCGCTGCTGCTGCTGATATCCGCGGTGGCGGGCCTGGGCCGCGGCGGCATCAACTACGTTCCGTGGAACACCTACACCTATATTGCCGACGTGGACGAAGTGATCACCGGCCAGCGCCGCGAAGGCATCTTTGCCGGGATCATGACTCTGACGCGTAAAGCTTCCCAGGCCGGAGCGGTGATGCTGGTGGGGATCATCATGCAGATGTCGGGCTTTGTCTCCGGACAGAAAACGCAGCCCTATGAAGTGAGCCATACCATTCTGCTGATCCTCAGCGTGGGCACCTTACTGGTGCTGGCCTGCGGTTTCCTCGTTTCCCTGCGCTTTAAGCTTAATCTGCAAACCCACAGCGTCCTGCGCGCGGAAACGCTGAAAATGCGTGAATCCGGTCGCGCTCAGCCAGAACTGGCCAGCGCCGGGGATCGTGAGGTGGTGGAGATGCTGGCCGGGATGCCGTACGACGCCCTGTGGGGAAACAACAATATTGGTTATCTGAATCGGAATAAACCCGCCGCGCCAGCGCTGAAGCCGCGTTCAGCCATGAATTCGACATATAACAGAGGTTAAGGATATGAAAGTTTGGCCTGTCAAACATAGCCCACTACTGCGCCAGCCGGAGCGTTTTATCGCCCGCAATGAACTGCAGGCGCTGATTCAGAAGGTGACGCATAATCTGGTCAACATTAAGGACGAAAGCGGGCAATTTTTACTGCGGCTGGACGACGGACGCGTTATCGACACTAAAGGATGGAACGGCTGGGAGTGGACTCACGGCGTCGGCCTGTACGGTATTTATCAGTATTACCAGCAGACCGGCGATACGGCGATGCGCGACATTATTGATGGCTGGTTTGCCGACCGCTTTGCCGAAGGCGCGACCACCAAAAACGTCAACACCATGGCGCCGTTTCTCACCCTGGCTTACCGCTACGAAGAGACGGGCAACCCCGCGTATCTGCCCTGGCTCGATAGCTGGGCGGAGTGGGCGATGAACGAAATGCCGCGCACTGAGTCTGGCGGCATGCAGCACATCACCCTGGCGGAAGAGAATCATCAGCAGATGTGGGACGACACGCTGATGATGACGGTTCTGCCGCTGGCGAAAATCGGCAAGCTGCTTAATCGTCCGCAATACGTAGAGGAGGCGGTATATCAGTTTCTGCTGCACGTGCAGAATCTGATGGACCGTGAGACCGGCCTGTGGTTTCACGGCTGGAGCTACGAGGGGCGGCATAATTTCGCCCACGCTCGCTGGGCCCGCGGCAATAGCTGGCTGACTATCGTTATTCCGGATTTCCTGGAGCTGGTGGATTTACCCGAGAACAGCGCGGTACGGCGTTATCTGGTGCAGGTGCTGAATGCGCAGATTGCGGCGCTGGCCCGCTGTCAGGACGATAGCGGCCTGTGGCATACGCTGCTTGACGATCCTGGCTCCTATCTGGAAGCGTCGGCGACCGCCGGTTTTGCTTATGGGATCCTCAAAGCGGTGCGCAAGCGCTACGTGAGCCAGGCGTATGCGGAGGTTGCGGAAAAAGCGATTCGCGGCATCGTGCAGAATATCTCAGCGCAAGGGGAGCTGCTGCAAACGTCGTTCGGTACCGGCATGGGTTCGAATCTGGATTTTTATCGCGACATTCCGCTGACGTCGATGCCGTATGGCCAGGCGATGGCGATCCTGTGCCTGACGGAGTATCTGCGGAAGTATTTCTGAGAAGGGCGGAATTTCCCCGGTGGCGCTTACGCTTACCGGGGCTACAATGATGCTGCAGGTCTGATGAGCGTGGCGCCATCAGGCGCTATAAAACAAACCCGGCTTTCGCCGGGTTTGTTTTTACATCCGTTCTACGGTTTCGATACCCAGGGTATCCAGACCCAGCTTCAGCGTTTTCGCCGTCAGCAGCGCCAGCTTCAGGCGGCTATTGCGCGTCTCTTCGCTTTCGGCGCTCAGGATCGGGCAGTGCTCGTAGAAGCCGGAGAACAGACCCGCCAGATCGTACAGGTAAGAACACATCACGTGCGGCGTGCCTTCACGCGCGACGACCGTCAGGGTTTCTTCAAACTGCAGCAGACGGGCCGCCAGCTGGGCTTCGCGCTCTTCGGTGATGACCACCGGCGCCGCCGCCAGCGCGCTTTCATCGACATCCGCCTTGCGGAACACGGAGAGCACGCGGGTATAGGCATACTGCATATAAGGCGCGGTATTGCCCTCAAAGGCCAGCATGTTGTCCCAGTCAAAGATATAGTCGGTGGTGCGGTTTTTAGACAAGTCGGCATATTTCACCGCGCCGATCCCGACCGCGTTCGCCAGTTTTTCCAGCTCATCGGCGGGCATATCCGGGTTTTTCTCCGCCACCAGACGGCGCGCGCGCTCCAGCGCTTCGTCCAGCAGGTCGGCCAGCTTCACGGTACCGCCGGCGCGGGTTTTAAACGGTTTGCCATCTTTGCCGAGCATCATGCCGAACATGTGGTGCTCCAGCGGGACGGAATCCGGCACGTAGCCGGCTTTACGCACGATGGTCCACGCCTGCATCAGGTGCTGGTGCTGGCGAGAGTCGATGTAGTAAAGCACGCGGTCAGCATGCAAGTTTTCGTAACGGTATTTTGCGCAGGCGATATCGGTGGTGGTGTAGAGATAGCCGCCATCCTTCTTCTGGATGATAACGCCCATCGGTTCGCCTTCCTTGTTTTTGTACTCATCAAGGAACACCACGGTCGCGCCTTCGCTTTCTACCGCCAGACCTTTGGCTTTCAGATCGGCAACGATACCCGGCAGCATCGGGTTATAGAGGCTTTCACCCATCACGTCGTCGCGGGTCAGGGTAACGTTGAGGCGGTTATAGGTTAACTGGTTTTGCGACATGGTGATGTCGACCAGCTTGCGCCACATTTCGCGGAAGTACTCGTCGCCGCCCTGCAGCTTAACGACATAGCTGCGCGCGCGCTCGGCGAAGGCTTCATCTTCATCGTAGTGTTTTTTCGCTTCGCGATAGAAACCTTCGAGGTCGGCCAGCGCCATTTCACCGGCGTTTTCCTGCTGCTGTTTTTCCAGGTACGCGATGAGCATGCCGAACTGGGTGCCCCAGTCGCCCACGTGGTTAGCGCGGATCACTTTATGGCCGAGAAACTCCAGCGTACGCACCGCGGCGTCGCCAATAATGGTGGAACGCAGATGGCCTACGTGCATCTCTTTCGCCACGTTCGGCGCGGAGTAATCGACGACCACCGTCTGCGCCTGCGGCTGAGCCACGCCCAGACGTTCCGATTTCAGCGCGCTGCTGACGTTTTCCGCGAGGAAGGCCGGATCGAGGAAAATATTAATAAAGCCAGGGCCGGCGATCTCTACCTTATTGGCAATTCCGCTCAGATCGAGATGAGACAGTACCTGCTCTGCAAGTTGTCGCGGCGCCATGCCCAGTTTTTTGGCAACGGCCATCACGCCGTTGGCCTGATAGTCGCCGAACTGGACTTTTGCTGACTGGCGGACCTGAGGTTCGCAATCGGCAGACGCGCCTGCCGCGATCAGGGCCTGACTGACTTTTTCTGAGAGAAGAGCCTGAATATTCACCGAAACACCTTACGTTAACACGCCGTCACCCTGATGGGGCGGCGCGGGAATGTGGACAAATTAGGGCAGGAGTATACTGCATTTGCACCCACGCGTCAGCACCGCGCGGAGGTTGCTGAGCCTCGCGCTCAACGAATAACCGTTCGCGGGACGCTGCCGGCGATTGCCGGTTGGTCGGTCGCGGAAAACGCGATAGATTAGCGCTTTTTAGCGAGTACCGAGGCTTACGATGGCGAACTGGCAGCAGATAGATGAACTGAACGATATTTCCGCGGACCTGCCGCGTTTTACCGAGGCGCTGAACGCGCTTGCTCACCGGCTCGGTCTCGATATTACGCCCCATGACGCCGACCATATTTCCCTGCGCTGTCACCAGAACGCTACGGCGGAGCGCTGGCGTCGCGGCTTTGAACAATGCGCTACTCTGCTGTCGGAAAATGTTATTAACGGTCGACCCATCTGCCTGTTCAGGCTGGATGAGCCGGTGGTCGTGGCGCACTGGCGTTTTAGCATCGTTGAACTGCCGTGGCCGGGCGAAAAACGCTATCCGCATGAAGGCTGGGAGCATATTGAAATCGTTCTGCCGGGCGATCCTGAAACGCTCAATACCCGCGCGCTGGCGCTGCTTTCCGATGAAGGGCTGGGCCAGCCGGGCATTTTTGTGAAGACCAGCGCGCCGAAAGGAGAGCGTGAGCGTTTACCGAATCCGACCCTGGCGGTAACGGATGGCAAAGTGACGATCAAATTTCACCCGTGGTCGATTGAGCAAATTGTCGCCAGCGAACACGCTGAACGATAACAGTGTGAAGCGACGCGGCGTCTGCCGGAAGAAATCGTGACATTCTGTAGTGCCTGCCCTATCGACGGAGAGAAGAATGACCTTACTGGAAGTCTGTTGTTACAGCATGGAGTGCGCGCTGGAGGCCCAGCGCCGGGGCGCCGATCGCATCGAGCTATGCGCCGCGCCGCAGGAGGGAGGGCTGACGCCTTCGCTGGGGGTACTGAAATCGGTGCGTGAAGCGGTGACCATTCCCGTTCATCCGATTATTCGCCCGCGCGGCGGTGATTTTTGCTATACCGCCGGCGAATTTGCCGCGATGCTTGATGATGTGGCCGCGGTGAAGGATCTCGGTTTTCCCGGCATGGTGATCGGCGTTCTGGACGCCGACGGTCGGGTGGATAGGGCGCGAATGAAAAAAATAATGGCGGCGGCGGGAACCCTGGCCGTCACCTTTCATCGGGCCTTTGATATGTGCGCCGACCCGCGCCAGGCCAGCGCTGAGCTGGCTGAACTCGGCGTTCAGCGTATCCTGACTTCGGGCCAGCAGTCTTCAGCCGAAAAAGGAATTTCATTAATCAGGGAACTTATTTCCCAAAGCGATACTCCTATTATTATGGCCGGTGCAGGCGTCCGCGCCGCCAACCTGCCGCTATTTTTGCAGGCAGGGGTAAAAGAGGTGCATTCCTCGGCAGGCCAGTGGTTACCATCCCCGATGCGCTTTCGCAATCCCGGGCTGTCGATGTCTACGGATGCCGAAGCAGATGAATACTTACGCTACGCCGTCAATGGCGAAGCGGTAGCGGAAATGAAGAAGATTATTTCCGCACAGAGAGATTAAAACCCTAAATAATTCGAGTTGCGAGAAGGCGGCGACGCAGGGGATCCACAGGAGCTTACTCAAGTAAGTGACTGGGGTGAGCGACAAATCTGTCTGGAACAGATTTGAACGCCGTATCCCGGCGGCCCGTAAGGGCGAGGCTCATGGATGAGCCGAGTAACAAAGCCAACGCACATGCAACTTGAAGTATGACGGGGATAAACCGTTTTTTGCTGCACATCATGTCGCCCAATATGATGATTGCCCGTACCAGGCCCCTGCCCATTAAACAGGGGCCTTTTTTTATCCTGAAAACGCGTTAACCAGGCTGCTTGTCGGCCCGCTTTTTCGCCGCCAGCGACTGTTCTGTTTCCGGTTTGGTGGCAATAAGCACCGCGCGCAGCGGGGCAGGGTAGCCTTCGCGGGTTTTGCTGCTGTCCTGCGGATCGAGGAAGTCGGCCAGAGACTCGGTGGTCATCCACTCGGTGCGGCGCTGCTCTTCGGTGGACGTCACGCAGGCGTCGACGATGCGTACATCGATAAATCCGCATTTCTCCAGCCACTGCTTTAGCGCGGCGGCAGAAGGGATAAAGTAGACGTTGCGCATCTGCGCATAGCGATCGCCCGGCACCAGCACGGTATTTTCGTCGCCCTCGACGACCAGCGTCTCCAGCACCAGTTCGCCGCCGGGAACCAGCTGATCTTTGAGCTGCCACAGGTGATCGAGCGGGGAGCGGCGGTGGTACAGCACGCCCATCGAAAAGACGGTATCAAAGGCGTTCAGCGCCGGAAGCTGCTCAATGCCCAGCGGCAGCAGATGCGCGCGCTGATCGTTGCCCAACAGTTTTCGCACCGCTTCAAACTGGCAAAGGAACAGCTGGGTGGGATCGATGCCCACCGCCAGACGAGCCCCGGCGCCAATCATCCGCCACATGTGGTATCCGCTGCCGCAGCCGACATCAAGGATGGTACGTCCGGTGAGGTCGGAAAGGTGCGGCAGTACGCGTTCCCACTTCCAGTCGGAACGCCATTCGGTGTCGATATTCACGCCGTAAAGCGACCAGGGCCCTTTACGCCACGGCATCAGATTCTTCAGCAGGTTTTCAATCCGCAGACGCTGACCGTCGCCCAGCGGCGTTTCGCTCTCCGCGGTAACGCTATGCAGCAGATCCAGTCGGTAGGGCGAAAACTCGGGCAGAAACTCGACGGCCCGCTCCCATTCCCGGTATTTCCCGTGCAGCGCGTCACGCTGCCAGGCCGCCACCTGGGCGGGCAGCGTCTCCAGCCAGTGCGACAGCGGGCTTTTGGCAATCAACTGATAAAAGTTGCTGAAATCAATCATGCCTGGTCCCCGGATTTTACGGCGATTAACGATCCGAAGTTAAAGCACTGGAACCACAGTTCGGCATGTTCGAAACCGGCCTTGCGCAGGCGCGCTTTGTGGGTTTCGACGGAATCGGTGAGCATCACGTTTTCCAGCATGCTGCGCTTTTGGCTGATTTCCAGCTCGCTATAGCCGTTGGCGCGTTTGAAATCATGATGCATGTTGAACAGCAGTTCGCCGACGTTGTCATCTTCGAAGCTGAATTTTTCCGACAGCACCAGCGCGCCGCCCGGATTGAGCCCCTGATAGACCTTATCAAGAATGGCCTGGCGTTCGCCCGGTTCGAGAAACTGGATGGTGAAGTTCAGCACCACCATCGAGGCGTTTTCTATCGTGACGTGGCGAATATCGCCTTCAATCACTTCGACCGGCGTCGGCGCCTTATAGGCGTCAATATGGCGACGGCAGCGTTCGACCATGGCCGGCGAATTATCAACGGCGATGATTTTGCAGCCGGCATGCGCAATATTGCGGCGCACGGACAGCGTGGCTGCGCCAAGCGAGCAGCCGAGATCGTAAACCTGGGTATCCGGCTGAACGAAACGTTCCGCCAGCATGCCGATCATGGAAATGATATTGGAATAGCCGGGAACAGAGCGCTGGATCATATCCGGGAAGACTTCAGCAACCCGTTCATCAAAGGTCCAGTCGCCGAGACTGGCAATCGGCGCGGAAAAAAGCGTATCGCGGTGAGACATAACGTTAAACCCGAAAAATCGAAAACGGCGTATTGTGCGCTAACGGACGGAGAAAACCAACTCCCAGGGCATATACCAGAAGTTCGCCAGCACCATCAGCAACAACGAACACCACGTCGCGCTCATGCCGGAACGACGCCAGCGGTAGAGACGATGATGAAAGCCATAGGAGTGCATCAGGCGCCCGGCGATCAGTAAAATACCGCAGACGTGGACCATCCAGGTCTGCGCGCCGTTCATTTCCATAAACAGCAGCAGAATCAGGCCAATGGGAACATATTCCACCGCGTTCCCGTGCACGCGTATAGCAACCTGCAGTTCGCTAAAACCGCCGTCGCCGTAGCCAACGCGATATTGCGTCCTCAGTCGTACAACGTCCCAGGAAAACTTAATAAGCAATAACGCACCTAAAACCGCATACAGCGCGCTGACCATACTCAAAACTCCCTTTTATCGCTTCCGGTGGCTCAATTGAGGATAGCAGGATATCAGAAAAGAGAGGTTTGCTGCGGAATTGAAGGTGCCGCCCCTATTTCCGGTAGGGCGGCGCGCAGATCGCTCCACAGGGTGTCGACCAGTTCCGGCGCCTGGGCGATATCCGGGGTATGGAGGAACAGGTACGGCGTGGTTGTCTGCGCCCATTTTGGCAGCGTGCGTAACCACACGCTAAACAGTTCACGATTTTGCGCCATGTCATCGCTGCCGATAAAACGCACCATCGGATGGTGGGCCGTCACCAGCGCATGGACGGGGACTTTTGGCTTCTTTCTTTGTGCATCGAGCATCGCCGGGCTGCGGGCGACGGCGCTATGAACCGGACGGCTATCCAGGATCACGCGGTTGACGTTTCGCTGATGCAGCCCGCGATTGAGCTGTTGTTCCGCTTCCTCTTTGGCGAAAAACTCCGGATGCCTTACCTCAACGCCGTAGCTGAATTCGCGCGGCAGGCTGTCGAGGAACTGCCAGAGCGCGGGAAGATCCCGAGGGCCGAACGTGGCCGGCAGCTGCAGCCAGTATTGGCCAATGCGCGATGACAGCGGCGCCAGGCGGGTGAAAAACTCGTGGCTTAAGTCGTCGCAGTTGCGCAGCGATGCCCGGTGCGAAATGGTGGCCGGAAACTTGAAGCAGAAGCGAAAATCATCGTGGGTTTGTTCATACCAGCGGCTGACAATCTCAGCTTTTGGTAAAGCGTACAGGGTCGTGTTGCCCTCCACGCAGTTAAAATGGCGGGCATACTCTTCAAGGCTGGTGATACCCAGGCGCACCCACTTCGGGTGCGCCCATTGGGGAAGCCCAATATAGATCATAACGCGGCAAGTACCTCCTCGGTACTGCGCACGCGGGCAATACGCGGGAAGATGTGCGTCATGCTGCCCTGATGCTGTTCAGCCGTTGCTGCGCTGCAGGCGTCTTCAACGAGAATCAGATTGAAGCCCAGCTCCCAGGCGTTGCGCGCCGTCGATTCGACGCCGATATTGGTTGAGATACCGCACAGGATAATCGTATCGATACCGCGACGGCGAAGCTGCAGCTCCAGGTCGGTGCCGTAAAAGGCTCCCCACTGGCGTTTGGTGACTTCGATGTCGCTCTCCTGTTTTTCCAGCGCCAGCGGATAGGTCCACCAGTTTTCCGGTAGCGTATGGGCGCCTGCCTGGGCATCGACCGGCTGCTTCAGCGCTTCGGCGAAATCCGCCGACCAGCCAACGCGAACCATGACCACCGGGGAACCCTGCTGGCGGCACTTTTTGGCCAGACTCGCGGCGCGCTCAACCACGTCGTCAGCCCGATGCGGGCCGCCGGCAAACGGTAAAATGCCTTCCTGCAGGTCTATAACCACCAGCGCGGTTTTTTTTGCATTGAGTTCTAACATGATATCCCCGTATCTTCTTCTGTTGTCAGGTCGCTACAATACCGTTGCCGATCTCGCCCGAGGGTAACAAATTTTGTTAATTTTTGTGAGTACAAGCAATAAGCGCGCAGCAAAGCAACGCTGCGCGCTGCGCCGGGCTTATCGTGCGCCATAATTTCCAGTATAATAGCCGCCTTTTTTCATTCAGTTGTGACATCAGCTAAAGCTGCGACCTCGTCGCCTGCAAGACAGGCAACAATCCGCCTGCGGCTAAGTTAAGGGATATCTCATGCGTACAGAATATTGCGGGCAGCTTCGTCTGTCCCACGTAGGGCAGCAAGTGACTCTGTGTGGTTGGGTCAACCGTCGTCGTGATCTCGGTAGCCTTATCTTTATCGATATGCGTGACCGCGAAGGCATCGTACAGGTGTTTTTCGATCCGGATCGTGCCGACGCATTAAAGCTGGCCTCTGAACTGCGTAATGAGTTCTGCATCCAGGTCACCGGTACCGTGCGTGCGCGTGACGAAAAAAACATCAATAGCGATATGGCCACCGGCGCCATCGAAGTGCTGGCATCGGATCTGACGATTATCAACCGCGCTGAAGCGCTGCCGCTGGACTCCAACCACGTCAATACCGAAGAAGCGCGTCTGAAATATCGCTACCTGGACCTGCGTCGTCCGGAAATGGCGCAGCGCCTGAAGACCCGTGCGAAAATCACCAGCCTGGTGCGCCGCTTTATGGATGACCACGGTTTCCTCGACATCGAAACGCCGATGCTGACCAAAGCCACGCCGGAAGGCGCGCGCGACTACCTGGTCCCATCCCGCGTGCATAAAGGGAAATTCTACGCGCTGCCGCAGTCTCCACAGCTGTTCAAGCAGCTGCTGATGATGTCCGGTTTTGACCGCTACTATCAGATCGTTAAATGCTTCCGCGACGAAGACCTGCGTGCCGACCGTCAGCCGGAATTTACCCAGATCGATGTGGAAACCTCCTTCATGACCGCCGGGCAGGTGCGCGAAGTCATGGAAGCGCTGGTGCGCAACCTGTGGCAGGAAGTGAAGGGCGTGGATCTGGGCGATTTCCCGATCATGACCTTCGCCGAAGCCGAGCGCCGCTACGGTTCTGACAAACCAGACCTGCGTAACCCGATGGAGCTGGTGGACGTCGCCGATCTGGTGAAAGCGGTGGAATTCGCCGTCTTCGCCGGCCCGGCTAACGACGCCAAAGGGCGCGTTGCCGCGCTGCGCGTACCGGGCGGCGCTGCGCTGACCCGTAAGCAAATCGACGAATACGGTAAGTTTGTCCAGATCTACGGCGCGAAAGGGCTGGCCTATATTAAAGTAACCGAGCGGGCGAAAGGCCTTGAAGGCATCAACAGCCCGGTGGCTAAATTCCTCAACGCCGACATCGTTGAAGCGATCCTTGAGCGCACCGGCGCGCAGGATGGCGATATGCTCTTCTTCGGCGCGGATAACAAAAAAGTGGTCGCCGACGCGCTGGGCGCGCTGCGTCTGAAGCTGGGCAAAGACCTGAATCTGACCGACGAAGACAAATGGGCGCCGCTGTGGGTGATCGACTTCCCGATGTTTGAAGACGACGGCGAAGGCGGCCTGACCGCGATGCACCATCCGTTCACCTCGCCGAAAGACATGTCCGCCGCCGAGCTGAAAGCCGCGCCGGAAGACGCGGTGGCCAACGCCTACGATATGGTCATCAACGGCTATGAAGTGGGCGGCGGTTCCGTGCGTATTCACAGCGGTGAGATGCAGCAGACCGTGTTCGGCATCCTGGGCATTAACGAGCAGGAGCAGCGCGAGAAGTTTGGCTTCCTGCTGGACGCGCTGAAATACGGTACCCCGCCGCACGCGGGCCTGGCTTTTGGCCTCGACCGTTTGACCATGCTGCTGACCGGTACCGATAATATCCGTGACGTTATCGCCTTCCCGAAAACGACCGCAGCCGCTTGCCTGATGACCGAAGCGCCAAGCTTCGCTAACCCGGCATCGCTGAGCGAACTCGGTATTCAGGTGGTGGCGAAAGAGGCAAAAGAGTCTCTGGAGAATAAGTAAGATGTCATTCAAGCTCCCCGTTTCCGTACTGGTGGTGATTTACGCCGAAGATACGAAGCGGGTGCTGATGTTGCAGCGGCGCGACGATCCCGCGTTCTGGCAGTCGGTTACCGGCAGCCTGGAAGAGGGAGAAACCGCGCCGCAGGCTGCCGCGCGTGAAGTTATGGAAGAGGTCGCTATCGATGTTGCCTGCGAGCAGCTGGCTTTGGTTGATTGTCAGCGTACGGTAGAATTCGAGATATTTTCTCATTTACGTCATCGCTATGCGCCGGGCGTTGAGCGCAATACGGAGTTTTGGTTCCGTCTCGCGCTCCCCCATGAACGCCAGATTGTCTTTACGGAACATCTGGACTATCGCTGGGTTGACGCGGCGGAAGCCGCCTCGTTGACCAAGTCCTGGAGCAACCGGCAGGCGATTGAAGAATTTGTAATTAACGCCGCCTGAAAGGGCGCGCTTTTTTTTGGAGAGTTTTTTATGGCAGGTCATAGTAAATGGGCCAACACCAAGCACCGCAAAGCGGCACAGGATGCCAAGCGCGGTAAGATCTTTACGAAAATTATTCGCGAGCTGGTCACCGCCGCGCGTCTGGGCGGCGGCGATGCGGGCTCTAACCCGCGTCTGCGCGCGGCAATCGACAAAGCGCTGAGCAACAACATGACCCGCGACACCCTGAACCGCGCTATCGCGCGCGGCGTCGGCGGCGATGATGATGCGAACATGGAAACCATCATCTATGAAGGTTACGGTCCTGGCGGCACGGCGGTAATGGTTGAATGTCTGTCCGACAACCGCAACCGTACCGTGGCGGAAGTACGTCATGCCTTCACCAAAACCGGCGGTAACCTGGGGACCGACGGTTCCGTTTCCTACCTGTTCAGCAAAAAAGGCGTTATCTCCTTCGAGAAAGGCGACGAAGATGCGATCATGGAAGCGGCGCTGGAAGCGGGCGCGGAAGACGTTGTGACCTATGACGACGGCGCGATTGACGTTTATACCGCCTGGGAAGAGATGGGCGCGGTACGCGATGCGCTGGAAGCCGCCGGCCTGAAAGCGGACGCCGCTGAAGTCTCGATGATCCCGTCAACCAAAGCGGACATGGACGCGGAAACTGCGCCGAAACTGCTGCGTCTGATCGATATGCTGGAAGATTGCGACGACGTGCAGGAAGTTTATCATAACGGCGAGATCTCTGATGAGGTCGCCGCAACGCTCTAATGTTGCCGACCGTTAAACCACTAACCGGAGGCGCGTGATGGCCATTATTCTCGGCATTGACCCGGGGTCGCGCGTCACTGGTTATGGCGTCATCCGCCAGGTTGGACGCCAGCTGAGCTACCTGGGCAGCGGCTGTATTCGCACGAAAGTGGATGATTTACCGTCTCGCCTGAAGCTTATCTATGCGGGCGTGACGGAAATTATCACCCAGTTCCAGCCGGACTACTTCGCCATCGAACAAGTGTTTATGGCAAAGAACGCCGACTCGGCGCTGAAGCTCGGCCAGGCGCGCGGCGTGGCGATTGTCGCGGCGACGAATCAGGACCTACCGGTCTTTGAGTACGCCGCCAGGCAGGTAAAGCAGACCGTTGTCGGCATCGGCAGCGCGGAAAAGAGCCAGGTGCAGCACATGGTGCGCACGTTGCTTAAGCTGCCGGCTAACCCGCAGGCGGATGCGGCAGATGCTTTAGCCATCGCCATCACCCATTGCCACGTCAGCCAGAACGCAGCTCAGATCGGCGAAAGCCGCCTGAACCTGGCGCGCGGACGTTTACGATAACCTGAAATCAGGCTGGATATCTATCCAGCCTTTTTTTATGATACCGCATTAGACTTTCGGCCCTTAATCCAGGAGCTCCATGTGATAGGCAGACTCAGAGGCATCATTCTCGAAAAACAACCCCCGCTGGTTTTACTTGAAACGGGAGGCGTAGGCTATGAGGTTCATCTGCCGATGACCTGCTTCTATGAGCTGCCGGACGTGGGTAAAGAGGCGATCATTTTCACCCACTTTATCGTCCGTGAAGATGCCCAGCTGCTGTATGGCTTTAACAACAAGCAGGAGCGCACGCTGTTTAAAGAGCTGATTAAAACCAACGGCGTCGGTCCAAAGCTGGCGCTGGCGATCCTTTCCGGCATGTCGGCGCAGCAGTTTGTCAATGCCGTTGAGCGCGAGGAGCTGGCGGCGCTGGTGAAGCTGCCGGGTATCGGCAAGAAAACCGCGGAACGCCTGATTGTCGAGATGAAAGACCGCTTCAAAGGGCTACACGGCGATCTGTTCACGCCGGCAGCGGATCTGGTCCTGACGTCTCCAGCCGGCCCGTCTGATGATGACGCTGAACAGGAAGCGGTTGCCGCGCTGGTGGCGCTGGGCTATAAACCTCAGGAGGCCAGCCGGATGGTCAGCAAAATCGTACGCCCGGATGCCAACAGTGAAACGCTAATTCGCGAAGCGCTCCGCGCCGCGTTGTGAGGTAAGGGATGATTGAAGCAGACAGGCTGGTATCGGCGGACAGCAGCGGTTTTGAAGAGGCGGCCGATCGCGCCATTCGCCCTAAATTACTGCAAGAGTACGTGGGCCAGCCGCACGTCCGTTCGCAAATGGAGATCTTTATCCAGGCGGCGAAGCTGCGCGGCGACGCGCTCGATCACCTGCTGATTTTTGGCCCGCCGGGGCTGGGGAAAACCACCCTGGCGAACATCGTCGCCAACGAGATGGGCGTTAACCTGCGCACCACCTCCGGCCCGGTGCTGGAGAAGGCGGGCGATCTGGCGGCGATGCTGACCAATCTTGAGCCCCACGACGTTCTGTTTATCGACGAGATCCACCGCCTGTCGCCGGTGGTCGAAGAAGTCCTGTATCCGGCAATGGAAGATTATCAGCTGGATATCATGATTGGCGAAGGGCCTGCGGCGCGTTCAATCAAAATCGATCTGCCGCCGTTTACCCTGATTGGCGCGACCACTCGCGCCGGCTCGCTGACATCGCCGCTGCGCGACCGTTTTGGCATCGTTCAGCGCCTGGAGTTCTACCAGATCCCTGACCTGCAGCATATTGTCAGCCGCAGCGCCCGCTATATGGGACTGGAGATGAGCGAAGAGGGGGCTCTGGAGGTCGCGCGCCGCGCGCGCGGTACGCCGCGAATCGCCAACCGCCTGCTGCGCAGGGTGCGCGATTTTGCCGAAGTCCGCTACGATGGACGTATCTCAGAGGAGATTGCCGCTCAGGCGCTGGATATGCTCAACGTGGATGCCGAAGGCTTTGATTATATGGACCGTAAGCTGCTGCTGGCGGTCATCGATAAATTCTTTGGCGGGCCGGTCGGCCTGGATAACCTGGCGGCGGCCATCGGTGAAGAGCGGGAAACCATTGAAGATGTGCTGGAGCCATATCTGATCCAGCAGGGCTTTTTACAGCGTACGCCGCGCGGGCGAATGGCGACGGTACGGGCCTGGACCCACTTCGGCATTACGCCGCCGGAAATGCCGTAATCGTTGTCCGGCTATAAAACGGCAGACCTCAGGGGCCAGTAGCCCGGCTAAGCGGAGCGCAAGCCGGGGAAATAGCTGAAGCGGTATTGCGGTTTGATGTCCCGGCTTGCGGCGTGAAGGCCTTAGCCGGGCTACAACGTCCGCAGACGGCCGTGAGCCCATAGCCGTCAGCCGAGTTTTGATGGCGGCTGACGCGGGCGCATAAGCGTCAGGCGGCCGGTTTCTTGCTCATGCTGAAAATAAACAGCAGCGCGGCGCACAGCACCACGGAAGGCCCCGCCGGCGTGTCGTAGAACGCCGAGAAGGTCAATCCTCCGGTCACCGCAATCATTCCCACGCCAACCGCCACTCCCGCCATTTGCTCCGGCGTACGGGCAAAGCGGCGGGCCGTGGCGGCGGGAATAATCAGCAGCGACGTGATAATCAGCGCCCCGACAAACTTCATCGCCACGCCGATGGTCAGCGCGGTCACCAGCATCAATAGCAGCTTGACCCGCTGAAGCTTAACGCCATCAACAAACGCCAGATCCGGGCTAATGGTCATCGACAGCAGGTTGCGCCATTGCCAGAGCAGGATCGCCAGCACGATAACCACGCCAATCGCAATGGAGATCAAATCTTCCGGCGTCACCGCCAGCAGATCGCCGAACAGATAGGCCATCAGATCGACGCGCACGTTCGACATCAGGCTGACCACCACCAGGCCCAGAGACAGCGCGCTGTGCGCCATGATGCCGAGTAGCGTGTCTACCGCCAGGTGGGGGCGTTTCTCCAGCCACACCAGGCCGCCCGCCAGCAGCAGCGTCACCGCGATGACCGCATAGAACGGATTGACGTTGAGCAGTAAACCAAAAGCCACGCCGAGCAGAGAGGCGTGGGCCAGGGTATCACCGAAGTAAGACATCCGGCGCCAGACGACGAACGATCCCAGCGGACCCGCCGCACAGGCGAGCATCATTCCGGCCAGCCAGCCGGGGAGCAGTAGTTCAATCATTAACGGTCATTTCCCCGACGCAGTACAATCCGCCCCTGCAGGTCGTGGCGGTGGTTATGATGATGGCGATAGATCCCTAGCTGTTCCGCGCCGCGCTGGCCGAACATCGAGATAAATTCCGGGTGCATAGAGACCACTTCCGGCGCGCCGGAGCAGCAAATATGCTGATTCAGGCACAGCACTTCGTCGGTTTTGGCCATCACCAGATGCAGGTCATGAGAAACCATCAGTACGGCGCAATCAAGCTCCTGGCGCAGCTGGTTAATCAGATCGTAAAGCGCCACCTGGCCGTTGACGTCAACGCCCTGCGTCGGCTCGTCGAGCACCAGCAGCTGCGGCTGATTGAGCAGCGCCCGCGCCAGCAGTACCCGCTGGGTCTCTCCGCCGGAAAGCTTCTGCATAGGGGCGTCGATCAGATGCCCGGCCTGCACGCGCTTAAGCGCTGGCAGAATGTCGCGTTTGTGCGTTCCCGGACGTAAAAGCATAAAGCGGCTGACGGTCAGCGGCAGGGTAGCATCAAGGTGCAGCTTTTGCGGCACATAGCCGATCCGCAGATGCCCGTCGCGTTTGATAATCCCTTCCGAGGGTGCTACCAGCCCCAGAACCACTCTCACGAGGGTCGATTTACCGGCGCCGTTCGGCCCCAGTAAGGTTAAAATTTTGCCCGGCTTTAGCGTTAGCGAAATGTCAGACAGCACGCGCCTTTGGCCATAAACGACCGCGACGTTTTCCAGAGTTACAAGATTTGTCATATCAAATTAGAGGTTGCACAAGCCAGTGAATGTTATAATATCACATCTCTCTCATTCTATACGATGATTAGACGCATTATGTTACATAAAAATACGCTTCTTTGCGCTGGACTTAGCGCCGCTTTTTTGTTCGCCCATGCGCCGTTGGCCAGCGCCGCGGTTGTCACTTCCCTTAAGCCACTGGGCTTTATCGCATCAGCGATCGCTGATGGGGTAACCGAGACCCAGGTACTGCTGCCGGACGGGGCCTCTGAGCATGACTATTCGCTGCGGCCATCGGATGCAAAACGCTTACAGAACGCAGACTTAGTGGTCTGGATTGGTCCAGAGATGGAGGCGTTTATGGATAAGTCAACGCAAAGCATTGCGCCGAACAAAAAGGTGACGATTGCCGAGCTTGACGGCGTGAAACCGTTACTCATGAAAGGCACCGACGACGACGACGACCATCACGGTCACGACCATGGCGCCGGGGAAAATAGTGACGACGATCACCATCACGGCATCTATAACATGCATCTGTGGCTTTCCCCAGAGATAGCGCGCCTTTCGGCGGTTGCAATCCACGATAAATTATTGGAACTTATGCCGCAGAGTCGAGCCAAACTTGACGCCAACCTGAAGGATTTTGAGGCAAAATTAGCCGCAACCGACAAGCAGGTTGGGACCGAGCTGGCACCGCTGAAAGGGAAGGGATATTTCGTTTTTCATGACGCCTACGGCTACTTTGAAAAACACTACGGTTTGACCCCACTGGGCCATTTTACTGTCAACCCTGAAATCCAGCCTGGTGCGCAGCGTTTACACGAAATCAGAACACAGCTGGTTGAGCAAAAAGCAACTTGCGTTTTTGCTGAGCCACAGTTCAGGCCAGCGGTCATCGAAGCTGTTGCCAGGGGAACGTCCGTGCGCATGGGAACCCTGGATCCACTTGGAATCGGAATTAAGCTGGGTAAAGAGAGTTACCCGCAATTCCTGAGCCAGATGGCGAATCAGTATTCCAGCTGCCTGAAAGGAGAATAACGAGGAAGTGAATACGTGCAACAGATAGCCCGCGCTGTCACTCAGGCATTTAACAATCTGCCACGACCTCACCGCGTTATGCTGGGGTCGCTTAGCGTTCTTACCTTAGCGGTCGCCGTCTGGCGACCCTACATCTACCACCATCCCGAAACGGCTCCCATCTCCAGAACCATCGAGCTGGAACAAAGCGAAATTCGTTCGCTGCTGCCAGAGGCTTCGGAACCCATCGATCAGGCGCCTCAGGAAGAAGAAGCTATCCCTCAGGATGAGCTGGATGATAAAGCGGACAGCGATTCCGGCGGCCATGAATATGTGGTGTCGACCGGCGATACGCTCAGCAGCATTCTTAATCAGTACGGTATTGATATGGGCGATATCGCCCGGCTCTCCTCGGCGGATAAAGAGCTGCGTAATCTGAAAATCGGCCAACAGCTCTCCTGGACCCTGACGGCGGACGGTGACCTGCAAAGCCTGACCTGGGAGATGTCGCGCCGCGAAACCCGCACCTATGACCGGGTTGCAAACGGTTTCAAAATGAGCAGCGAGCTGCAAAAAGGCGACTGGGTCAATAACGTTCTGAAAGGTACCGTGGGCGGCAGCTTTGTCGCCAGCGCTCGCGATGCCGGCCTGACCAGCACCGAAATTAGCGCGGTGATCAAAGCCATGCAGTGGCAGATGGACTTCCGTAAGCTGAAAAAAGGCGATGAGTTTTCCGTACTGATGTCGCGTGAAATGCTCGACGGTAAGCGCGAGCAAAGCCAGCTGCTTGGCGTACGCCTGCGTTCGGATGGCAAAGACTATTACGCGATCCGCGCTGAGGATGGCAAATTCTACGATCGCAACGGTACCGGCCTGGCGAAGGGGTTCCTGCGCTTCCCGACCGCACGTCAGTTCCGCGTCTCTTCGAACTTTAACCCGCGTCGTCTGAACCCGGTGACCGGCCGCGTCGCGCCGCATCGTGGCGTCGATTTTGCGATGCCGCAGGGCACGCCGGTGCTGTCGGTAGGGGATGGCGAAGTGGTGGTGGCTAAACGTAGCGGTGCGGCAGGTTATTACGTCGCCGTCCGTCATGGTCGCACCTATACCACCCGCTATATGCACCTGCGTAAGCTGCTGGTCAAACCCGGGCAGAAGGTGAAACGCGGCGATCGTATTGCGCTGTCGGGCAACACCGGGCGTTCTACCGGTCCGCATCTGCATTATGAAGTGTGGATCAACCAGCAGGCGGTCAACCCGCTAACGGCGAAACTGCCGCGTACGGAAGGGCTCAGCGGTTCCGACCGTACCGATTATCTGGCGCAGGCAAAACAGGTGATTCCGCAGCTGCGGTTTGACTAACCTTCCGTCAGTTAAAGCCGGTGCACGCTGTGCGCCGGCTTTTTCTTTTGTACGTTACTCAACGTATCGCTAAACTAACCCATTATCTTTATTAAGCGGAAATTCTGCGGATTGGGCATGGAAACGAAAAAAAATAATATTGAATTTATTCCAAAATTTGAAAAATCCTTTTTACTGCCGCGCTACTGGGGCGCGTGGTTCGGCGTTTTTGCCTTCGGCGCAATTGCCCTGACGCCCGCGTCTTTCCGCGATCCGATCCTGGGTAAACTGGGGCGTTTTGTTGGTCGTCTGGCAAAGAGTTCGCGCCGCCGGGCGCAAATTAACCTGCTGTACTGCTTTCCGGAAAAAAGCGAGCAGGAACGTGAAGAAATAATTGATGCCATGTATGCCTCCGCGCCGCAGGCGATGGTGATGATGGCGGAGTTAGGCCTGCGCGATCCGCAGCGGATTCTTTCTCGCGTCGACTGGCAGGGCAAAGAAATTATCGATGAAATGCAGCGCAACAACGAGAAAGTGATCTTCCTGGTTCCTCATGCCTGGGGAGTAGACATCCCGGCGATGCTGATGGCGTCCGGCGGGCAAAAAATGGCGGCGATGTTTCATAACCAGGGCAACCCGGTATTCGATTACGTCTGGAATACCGTGCGCCGTCGTTTCGGCGGTCGTATGCACGCGCGCAACGACGGGATCAAACCGTTTATTCAGTCGGTGCGTCAGGGATACTGGGGCTACTATCTGCCGGATCAGGATCACGGCGCCGAGCACAGCGAGTTTGTTGATTTCTTTGCCACCTATAAAGCGACGCTCCCGGCGATCGGCCGTTTAATGAAAGTCTGCCGCGCCCGGGTCGTCCCGCTGTTCCCGGTCTATGATGGTAAAACGCATCGTCTGACGGTGCTGGTGCGCCCGCCGATGGACGATCTGCTGGAAGCGGACGATAACACTATCGCCCGGCGGATGAACGAAGAGGTGGAAGTGTTCGTGAAGCCGCATACCGAGCAGTACACCTGGATCCTCAAGCTGCTGAAAACGCGCAAGCCGGGTGAAATCGAGCCCTACAAGCGTAAAGAGCTGTACCCCAAGAAAAAGCCGCATCAGGGGTGAACATCGCAGCCAATGGCCTCACCGGGTTCATTGGCCGTATTGTTTGAGTAGCGTCAAATGTTCGGCAACGAGCCGGTAACGATATTCCGGACGACCGGTGATGCCGTAATGGTTGGTGGTGTAGAGGATATTTATCTGCTCCAGCCAAATCAGATATTTGCGGCATGAGACCCGGGATATCTGCAGCGCCGCGGCCAGTTCATTGGTCGAAAAGTCACGCTCCTGCCAGGCGTCAATCCACTGGCACACCAGACGAAGCGTCTGCGGCGTAAGCCCTTTCGGCAAGCGGCGTGCGCTTTCCTGCTGCTGAACCCCGCTGCGCAGCAGGCTGTCCACATCGGCCTGGGCGTAGCTGGATTTCGCATTCTTCAGATCGCGCTTTTTACGCCATGACAACAGCGCCTCCTCAAAGCGCGGAAACTGAAACGGTTTAATCAGGTAATCGACCACGCCATAATGCAGCGCCGTCTGAACCGTGCACCTATCGGCAGCGGAGGTAATCATAATGACATCAATATTTCGCGCATCGGCGCGTAGCGCGGGCAGCAGATCCAGCCCGTTCTCTTGCTGCATGTAGACATCCAGCAGCACCAGATCGACCTGCGCCAAATGGCTAAGCATCTCCCTGGCTTCGCGGACCGTGGGGGCCACGCCGCCGCAGTGGAAATCCGCCACCCGGCTGAGAAACAGCCGGTTCAGCTCGGCCACCATGGAATCATCATCGACAATCAGCACATTAATCATGCGGGGTTTCCCGGTGCGGCGGGAAGCCGGCGCGCTTCCCGTAATATGTGTCTGGGATGGCGATCAAAATGGCGATCGTTTATACGCGGTGTAGCGCGCTCGCCAGAACATTTTATCGATATTCGCGGCCAGCTGAGCCTCGTCAATCTGCGGCGCGACGCCATCCTGCTGAGCCGCGCGTGCGACCTCTGCGGCAATTGCCCGGGAAATCATCTCAATCTCGTCGACCGGCGGCAGTAATCCGCCGGCGTCGCGGGTGGCCAAAGGCGAGTGGGCGGCCAGGGTTTTACTGCAGGCGATAAGCATCCCTTCGGTCACGCGCGCCGCTTTGCTGGCCAGAATCCCCAGCCCCAGACCGGGGAAAACATAGGCGTTGTTGCACTGGGCGATATCGTAGGTCTTACCGTCATAGAATACGGGCGCGAACGGGCTGCCGGTGGCAATTAGCGCATTCCCCCGGGTCCATTCCAGCAGATCCTTCGGCTGGGCTTCGGCGCGGGAGGTCGGGTTGGACAGCGGCATAATAATCGGACGCGGGCAGTGCCGGTGCATCTCTTTGATAATCTCTTCGCTGAACAGTCCCGGCTGGCCGGATACGCCAATCAGCACGGTGGGATGGACGTTGCGTACAACATCCATCAGCGACAGGTGGGCCGCATCGGTATCCCAGCGGGTGAGATTTTTCCGCGGCGTGACGTGGTCCTGCTGGAAATCCAGCAAATCCGGCATCTCATCGGTCAACAGGCCTGGGCGGTCGACCATAAAGATGCGATTGCGCGCTTCCTGCTCTGAGAGCCCGTCATCAACCATCAGCGCAATGATTTTTTCCGCTATCCCGCATCCGGCCGATCCGCTGCCGAGAAACACCACGCGCTGATCGCGGATCCGCGTACCGGCGGCAGCGGCGGCAGCGATCAGCGTGCCTGAGGTCACGGCTGCCGTGCCCTGAATATCATCGTTGAAACAGCACAGCTGGTGACGATAGCGGTTAAGAAGCCGGGTGGCGTTTTTTTGCGCAAAATCTTCGAACTGTAGTAACACATTGGGCCAGCGCTGCGTGATGGCATGGACAAACATATCCATAAATTCCATGTACTGCTCGTCGCTTATACGCGGATGACGCCAGCCCATATACAGCGGGTCCTCAAGATGCTGGGCGTTGTTGGTGCCCACGTCCAGCATAATGGGGAGCGTTGATGCCGGGTGTATACCCCCGCAGGCGGTATATAACGAGAGTTTACCAATCGGGATCCCCATGCCGCCAATCCCCTGGTCGCCGAGGCCAAGAATGCGCTCGCCGTCGGTCACCACAATAACGTTGATATCATTGCGGGAAAAGCCCTGCAGCATCTCATCAATGTTGTGACGGTTAGGCCATGAAATAAACAGACCGCGTCCCCGGCGATAAATTTCAGAGAAGTGTTCACATGCTTCACCTACCGTTGGGGTATAGATGATTGGCAGCGTTTCTTTCATATGGCTGCGCAGCAGATTATAGAATAGGGTCTCGTTAGTATCCTGAATATTTCGCAGGTAGATATGGCGTGAAATATCCCGTTTAAACTGGCAAAACTGCCCCCACGCGCGTGCGGTTTGCTCTTCAATCGTTTCGACATTATGCGGCAGCAGACCCTGAAGATTAAACGCGGTCCGTTCACCTTCAGTAAACGCGAGACCTTTATTTAATAACGGGTTTTCCAGCAGTACGGCGCCGTTATAGGGGGTGTATAAGGTTTCTGTGGCTAACATTTGATGACTCCTGAATATCATAATAAATAATTGCCGGAATTCTTCGGGCTTTATTTCAGTGATTAAGAGATTAAATAAATCATGAATCCTTCAGTGACGACGCCCACTGCGGTACCGAGCAAAATAGAGGAAGAGGCGGGCTCGATATAGGTATCGCTGCGCAGGGCAAACATCCCTGCCGCAATGGCGGAAGGCGTCGCGCCGATGATAATGACCTGCTGCATCAGGCTATGGCTGAGCCCGAAGGCGAGGCCGGCTACGGCCATCATGGCCGGCTGGAGCAGATTCTTGATGCTGATATTGGTACAGGTTTGAATATTGACCGTAGGACGTTCGCCGTAAAATAGCAGCCCAAGGGCGAACAGGGAGAGGCCGCCCGCCACTTTTCCCACCATCTCAATGGGCATGCTCAGCATGTGCGGCAGCTGTACTCCGGCAAGGCTGAGCAGTACCCCGGAAATCGGTATCCAGACAATCGGGTTTCGGACGGCTTTAAACAGGTTTTGCAGGATAAGCCGCAGCGGATTAGGCTGTTCCGCGTCAGCGCGGCCGCGCTTGTCACCCATGCGAATCAGGATGATGGTCAGGGGGATCATCAATACGCTGGTCACCAGGTTACCGATAAGCACGCCGAGAAAACCCTCCGGACCAATCAGCACCGCAAGCACGGGAGCGCCAAAGTAGGCCATGTCGGGGAACGCGCACACCAGGGACTGAATCGCGCTGGTTTTAATATCATGACGAAAAACATAGCGTGAGATCAGGAGCGTGAGGATATATGACCCCATCAGACCGATGACTAACACCGCCATAAAGGTGAAGTTTTTTATCTTATCGGGATGGGTATTCAGTGCGCCGATAAAAAGATGGAAGGGAAGCGCGAAACGAATGACTACCGTGGCCAGTACGGACGCATCCTCGCGGCGGGTATAGCCCAGCTTACCGCTTAGCCATCCGAGCAGCATGATAAACACCAGGGGAAAAAGGGATTCTAAGAGTAGTGAAGGCATAAGATGTCCTGAAAATATATTATCGGCTACGTTGTGTTTTTTTAATCTAGCGATCCCATAATATTTAAAAGGTGATAGTCATCACAGTCGCTGGGGTTTAAATAATTTCGCCTTAAATACTTTACTTACAAATAGAGAAAAAAGGACAGAATCATCACTTTATCTCTCTGCTATTCAACTATACCGATGCCGGTAACTTTAGTTTCCGGATAATAAATTAAATTACTTAAAATAAATATTATGCTTTAGTCACAAAGCACGACAGTAAAACCTGGATTTTATTTTTAATGTTAACGTCCTGTGCTAACGTTTTTTTTGTTTCATTGGTATTTTGCCTGGCACTTTTTTTATTTATTTGATTGCGCGCTTTTTATATTGCGTCGATACCCTACGTGACATCATTATTCAGGTAAAAATATGGAAAATAACTCACTCAACCACCCGATAGATAAAACGCTGCCGAGCGGGCAGGCGCCACGACTTTTATCCAATATTGAGGTCGGCGCCGTGCCGTTGGCGCTATTTATCGGGATAGCCGCAATTGTTGCCATCTCCGCGACCGCAGGCCTGCTGCCGAAGAACATGATTGGCGGTCTGGCGGTAATCATGACCCTGGGGTTCGCGCTGGCTAAAATTGGCCGGATGGTGCCAATCCTCAAGGAGGTTGGCGGCCCGGCCATTTTGTGCCTGATGACGCCGTCGGTGCTGGTCTATTTCGGCATGTTCGAAGCGCATACCCTCGATACCGTGCACTTGCTGATGAAAGAGGCCAATCTCCTCTATTTTGTCATCGCCTGCCTGGTCGTCGGCAGCATTCTGGGCATGAACAGAACCATCCTGATTCAGGGAATGGTACGTATGTTTGTCCCGCTGGTGGTGGGGACCGGGGCGGCGATCTTAACCGGCCTGCTGGTGGGCAGCCTGGTTGGCTACAGTTTCTACCACACCTTTTTCTTTATTATCGTGCCGATCATCGGCGGCGGTATCGGTGAAGGGATCCTGCCCCTGTCGCTGGCCTATTCAGCTATTCTCGGGCAAACGCCCGACGTTTACGTGGCGCAGCTGGCGCCGGCTGCCGTGGTGGGCAACATTTTCGCCATCATCTGCGCCGGTTTTCTGGCGCGCATGGGGACGCGACGTCCTTCGCTCTCCGGCAGCGGAATGCTGATCCGCAGCCATGAAGATAACAGCGTCTTTGCGCAAAATCAGCGCGCGCAGCCCACGGATTTCCAACTGATGGGGGCCGGATTATTAATGATTTGCGCGTTTTTTATCGTCGGCGGTCTGCTGGAAAAGGTGGTGCATATTCCGGGGCCGGTGCTGATGATTCTGGCCGCGGTATTTTGCAAATACGCGAAGGTTATCCCGGCGGCGATGGAGCTGGGGGCGCACAGCTGCTACAAGTTTGTCTCCGCCGCGCTGGTTTGGCCGCTGATGATAGGCCTGGGAATGCTGTATGTTCCTCTGGAAAGCGTGGTCGCGGTCTTCTCGGTTGGCTACGTGGTGGTTTGCGGCTCAATCGTCATTGCGATGGCGCTAAGCGGCTTTCTTATCGCTTCTCGGCTGAATATGTACCCGGTCGAAGCGGCCATCGTCACCAGCTGCCACAGCGGGCTGGGGGGGACGGGAGACGTTGCCATTCTCTCGGCATCAAACCGAATGGGATTAATGCCTTTTGCCCAGATAGCCACCCGTATCGGCGGCGCGTCGACGGTGATTACCGCCACGCTATTGTTGAGCTGGCTTGCGTAGTTTAGCGGGCGAGGAGGCAAAAAAATACCTGCCAGCTGCGGCGCTGGCAGGTAGGTGGAGAGGCTTACTCGACGGTCAGAATGCGGGTGGTGTTGGTGCTACCGATGGTGCTCATCACGTCACCCTGAGTGACGATAACCAGGTCGCCGGTCACCAGATAGCCTTTATCACGCAGCAGCGTTACCGCGTCGTGCGCAGCGGCTACGCCGTCATTGACGCTATCGAAATGCACCGGGGTCACGCCGCGATACAGCGCGGTCAGGTTCAGCGTGCGCTCGTGGCGAGACAGCGCGAAAATCGGCAGGCCGGAGCTGATGCGGGAAGTCATCAGCGCGGTCCGACCGGATTCCGTCATAGTAATGATAGCGGTGACGCCCTTGAGGTGGTTCGCCGCGTACATGGCGGACATCGCAATGGCTTCTTCCACGTTATCGAACTGAATGTCCAGGCGGTGCTTGGAGACGTTGAGGCTGGGGATTTTTTCCGCGCCGAGGCAGACGCGCGCCATCGCGGCAACGGTCTCAGACGGATACTGGCCCGCGGCGGTTTCTGCCGACAGCATCACGGCGTCGGTGCCGTCCAGCACGGCGTTCGCCACGTCCATGACTTCGGCGCGGGTTGGCATCGGGTTGGTGATCATCGACTCCATCATCTGCGTCGCGGTAATGACCGAGCGGTTCAGCTGACGGGCGCGGCGGATCAGCGCCTTCTGGATGCCGACCAGCTCCGGATCGCCGATTTCCACGCCGAGGTCGCCGCGGGCCACCATGACAACGTCG
The DNA here is from genome assembly GCF_001753185.1 of Klebsiella sp. LTGPAF-6F. Taxonomy (NCBI): domain Bacteria; kingdom Pseudomonadati; phylum Pseudomonadota; class Gammaproteobacteria; order Enterobacterales; family Enterobacteriaceae; genus Klebsiella; species Klebsiella sp. LTGPAF-6F. The sequence continues at coordinate 3,869,515 of NZ_CP017450.1, read as the reverse complement.
GAGGCGAGGATCACGTCATCCATCGCGTCCTGATCGCATACCGCTTCCGCGCGCTCGACTTTGGCGACGATTTTGGCATCGCAGCCGGCATCGCGCGCCAGGCGACGAGCGTAGTTCAGGTCTTCGCCGCAGCGCGGGAAGGAGACGGCCAGGTAATCGACGCCAATTTTGGCGGCGGTGATGATGTCCGCTTTGTCTTTCTCCGTCAGCGCTTCGGCAGAGAGGCCGCCGCCCAGCTTGTTAATACCCTTATTGTTGGACAACGGTCCGCCGACGGTGACTTCGGTGAACACCTTCATGCCCTGAACTTCCAGGACCTTCAGCTGTACGCGGCCGTCGTCCAGCAGCAGAATGTCGCCCGGAACCACGTCAGCCGGCAGCCCTTTATAGTCGATGCCGACTTTCTCTTTGTCGCCTTCGCCTTTACCCAGGTTTGCGTCGAGGAGGAATTTATCGCCGATATTGAGGAAAATTTTGCCTTCTTTGAAGGTGGAAACGCGGATTTTCGGCCCCTGTAGGTCACCGAGAATCGCGACATGACGGCCCAGTTTCGCCGCAATCTCACGGACTTTATCCGCGCGGATCTGATGATCCTCCGCGGTGCCGTGAGAGAAGTTCATACGTACCACGTTAGCGCCTGCGGCAATAACCTTCTCAAGGTTGTTATCGCGGTCGGTAGCCGGGCCTAAGGTAGTCACGATTTTGGTTCTGCGAAGCCTTCTGGACATGTAATACTCCGTTGACTGAAACAACTTTGGTGTTGCGTGAACATGGATTCGGTAGCGCCGACGAGCAAAGTCGCTATACCGGAACGTTACCGACGGTGTAATAGGATAGTGCTTTGTTTCTACTTTTATTGGTCATTGCTGTGTACGCTGAGCTCTTTATCAAAGCGCGATTCCTTGAGCGCTTCCTTGACCCTCTTCAAGTTATCTCTGAATTTTGCTCCCCGCCGCAGGGTGAAGCCGGTCGCCAGGACATCAATTACCGTCAGCTGCGCTAAGCGGGAGACCATCGGCATATAGATATCGGTATCTTCCGGTACGTCCAGGGTAATCGCCAGCGTTGATTCCCGGGAAAGCGGCGTGCCGGGGGAGGTAATCGCGATCACCATCGCATCGTTTTCGCGGGCCAGCTGCGCCAGCTCCACCAGGCTTTTAGTCCTGCCGGTATGCGAGATGATCACCACCACATCATCGTCATTACAGTTCATACAGCTCATGCGTTGCAGGACGATGTCGTCGGAATAGATCACCGGCACGTTAAAACGGAAAAACTTGTTCATCGCGTCGTGGGCGACGGCGGCCGAAGAGCCCAGGCCAAAAAAGGCGATTTTCTTCGCCTGCGTGAGCAGGTCAACCGCGCGATTGATCGCCGACATGTCGAGAGAATGATGGACCTGATCTAAACTGGCCATGGCTGACTCAAATATCTTTCCCGTATAGGACTCAACGCTGTCGTCTTCATCGACGTTGCGGTTAACATAGAGCGTACCGTGCGCCAGGCTTTGTGCAAGATGCAGTTTGAAATCCGGGAAACCGCGCGTTTCCAGGCTGCGGCAGAAACGGTTAACCGTGGGCTCGCTGACGCCGGCTTCCAGCGCCAGGGCGGCAATACTTGAATGAATGGCCTGCGCGGGGGTAGCAAGGATGACTTCCGCCACTTTGCGTTCAGATTTGCTAAGGTGTTCCAGCCGGGACTGGATTTTTTCCAGCATATTCATGGGTAATCGGGCGCTCATCAATGGAAGCGATTTCATTAATGGGTGAAATCATCAGGCGTTTTAGCAAGAATATACCCCTCCGTAGTCGGAAACGGTGAGGAATGACCTGAAAATATGTTGTTTTTTTTCATTACATGATCAGAGTCGTATTTTACTAACTGATAATCGGTCGAAACAACGAACAATATTAGCCGCATGCCCAAAATCTCAGCCTCTGTTTTCCACCCTGTGCGATTTAGCAGCGGGAACGGCCGCTGAGGGTTTCGGGAAATTCGTAAACACAGTACGATGCAGTGAAAGAAAATTACAAATACAACTATAGTCTGGCATAAGCACCGGGCTATCAACTAAGGAGAATGACATGGCGGTAACGCAAACGGCCCAGGCATGCGATCTGGTCATTTTCGGCGCGAAGGGTGACCTGGCGCGACGTAAATTGCTGCCTTCCCTGTATCAGCTTGAAAAAGCGGGTCAGATCCACCCTGACACCCGCATCATCGGCGTCGGTCGCGCCGACTGGGACAAAGACGCTTACACCAAGGTAGTCCGTGAAGCGATGGAAACCTTCATGAAGGAGAAAATCGATGAAGGTTTGTGGGAGACCCTGAGCGGGCGTCTGGATTTTTGTAACCTTGATGTCAACGATACCAAAGCGTTTACCCGCCTGGGCAAAATGCTCGATCAAAAAGAGCGGGTGACCATTAACTATTTCGCCATGCCGCCGAGCACCTTTGGCGCGATTTGCAAAGGTCTGGGTGAAGCGAAGCTGAACGCCAAGCCGGCCCGCGTGGTGATGGAGAAACCGCTGGGTACCTCCCTGGAAACCTCCCGCGAGATCAACGATCGGGTGGGTGAGTTCTTTGAAGAGTGCCAGGTCTACCGTATCGACCACTATCTGGGTAAAGAGACGGTGCTGAACCTGCTGGCGCTGCGCTTTGCCAACTCGCTGTTCGTCAATAACTGGGACAGCCGCACCATCGATCACGTCGAGATCACCGTGGCGGAAGAGGTGGGCATTGAGGGCCGCTGGGGCTACTTCGATCAGGCCGGGCAGATGCGCGACATGATCCAGAACCACCTGCTGCAAATTCTGTGCATGATTGCCATGTCCCCGCCGTCAGATTTGACTGCCGATAGCATCCGCGATGAAAAAGTGAAGGTGCTGAAATCGCTGCGCCGCATTGACCGCACCAACGTGCGTGAAAAAACGGTGCGCGGCCAGTACACCGCCGGTTTTGCCCAGGGCAAAAAAGTGCCGGGCTACCTCGAGGAAGAGGGGGCCAACAAGTCCAGCCATACAGAAACCTTCGTGGCGATCCGCGTGGATATCGACAACTGGCGCTGGGCGGGCGTACCGTTCTACCTGCGTACCGGTAAACGTCTGCCGACCAAGTGTTCCGAAGTCGTGGTTTACTTCAAAACGCCGGAACTGAACCTGTTCAAAGAGACCTGGCAAGAGCTGCCGCAGAATAAGCTGACCATTCGTCTGCAGCCGGATGAAGGGGTGGATATCCAGGTGCTGAACAAAGTTCCCGGACTTGACCACAAGCATAACCTGCAGATCACCAAGCTGGATCTGAGCTACTCGGAAACCTTTAATCAAACCCACCTGGCGGATGCCTACGAGCGCCTGCTGCTGGAAACGATGCGCGGTATCCAGGCGCTGTTCGTCCGTCGTGATGAAGTGGAAGAGGCGTGGAAGTGGGTCGACTCCATCACTGAAGCCTGGGCTGCCGATCGCGATTCGCCGAAACCGTATCAGGCGGGTACCTGGGGGCCGGTTGCCTCCGTGGCGATGATCACCCGCGATGGTCGTTCGTGGAACGAGTTTGAGTAATCGCCAGCTCCTCCGTCAGGGTTATTTTACCGGTAACATGATCTGACGCAGCAAGTCGCGTAATTTTTAATCTTTTAAGCCCCGGAGGATTCACCCCCGGGGCTTTTTTTATTACACTGCCTGCAGATATTTTGCCCCTGAGCCCCAGTACTGGTGCCCTAAGCCCCTAAAAGTACCGCTAAAGCGCTGCGGCCGGACAGATGAAATTTGAGGAGCCTTTATGAATTCTGAAATGTTACGGGTAACAAATCGCATCATCGAACGCTCGCGCGATACCCGCGAAGCCTACCTCGCCCGGATTAACCAGGCCAAAACCGACACCGTTCATCGCGCCCAGCTGGCATGCGGTAACCTGGCCCACGGCTTTGCCGCCTGCCAGGCGGATGACAAAGCCTCGCTGAAAAGCATGCTGCGCAATAACATCGCCATCATTACCTCCTACAACGATATGCTGTCCGCCCACCAGCCCTATGAGCGCTATCCGGACATTATCCGCAAAGCGCTGCACTCTGCGAACGCGGTAGGCCAGGTCGCCGGCGGCGTTCCGGCGATGTGCGATGGCGTGACGCAGGGGCAGGACGGGATGGAGCTGTCGCTGCTCAGCCGCGAAGTGATTGCCATGTCCGCCGCGATTGGCCTGTCGCACAACATGTTTGACGGCGCGCTCTACCTCGGCGTCTGCGATAAAATTGTCCCCGGCCTGGCGATGGCTGCGCTGTCGTTCGGCCACCTGCCGTCCATCTTTATCCCTTCCGGGCCGATGGCCAGCGGCCTGGCGAATAAAGAAAAAGTACGCATTCGTCAGCTCTATGCGGAAGGCAAAGTGGATCGTATGGCGCTGCTGGAGTCCGAAGCCGCGTCTTACCATGCGCCTGGCACCTGTACCTTCTACGGTACCGCCAATACCAACCAGATGGTGGTTGAGTTTATGGGGATGCAGCTGCCCGGATCGTCATTCGTGCATCCGGATGCGCCGCTGCGCGAAGCGCTGACCGCCGCCGCCGCCCGCCAGGTGACCCGCCTGACCGGCAACGGTAACGAGTGGATGCCGCTGGGCAAAATGTTTGATGAAAAAGTGGTGGTCAACGGGATTGTCGCGCTGCTGGCAACCGGCGGCTCTACCAACCACACCATGCACCTGGTGGCTATGGCGCGGGCGGCAGGGATTATCATTAACTGGGATGATTTCTCCGATCTCTCTGACGTGGTGCCGCTGCTGGCGCGCCTCTACCCGAACGGCCCGGCGGATATTAACCACTTCCAGGCGGCTGGCGGCGTGCCGGTGCTGGTGCGCGAGCTGCTGAAAGGCGGCCTGCTGCATGAAGATGTTCACACCGTGGCCGGCTTCGGCCTCTCTCGCTACACCATGGAGCCCTGGCTTAATAACGGCGAACTTGACTGGCGCGAAGGGGCGACCGCGCCGCTGGACGAACAGGTTATCGCCACGTTTGACAAACCGTTCTCTCGCCACGGCGGCACCAAAGTGCTGAGCGGTAACCTCGGACGCGCGGTCATGAAAACCTCCGCCGTGCCGGTTGAAAACCAGATTATTGAAGCTCCTGCGGTGGTTTTCGAGAGCCAGCATGACGTACTGCCCGCCTTTGAAGCGGGGCTGCTCGACAAAGATTGCGTGGTTGTCGTCCGTCATCAGGGGCCAAAAGCGAACGGCATGCCAGAATTACATAAACTTATGCCGCCACTTGGTGTATTATTGGACCGCCGTTTCAAAATTGCGCTGGTAACCGATGGTCGTCTCTCCGGCGCATCAGGCAAAGTGCCATCGGCGATCCACGTGACGCCCGAAGCGTACGATGGGGGCCTGCTGGCGAAGGTACGCGATGGCGATATCATCCGCGTCAACGGCCAGACGGGCGAGCTAACGCTGCTGGTCGATGACGCAGAGCTGGCCGCGCGTCAGGCGCATATTCCTGACCTGAGCGGTTCGCGCGTGGGAACCGGCCGGGAAATGTTCGGTGCGCTGCGTGAGAAACTCTCCGGAGCAGAACAGGGCGCAACCTGCATCAATTTTTAAGACGATTCGATTTATAGATCTGGCGAGAGAAAATCTGATGAAAAACTGGAAAACAACTGCAGAAGCAATCCTCACCTCCGGTCCGGTAGTACCGGTAATCGTGGTGAAAAAGCTGGAACACGCTGTGCCAATGGCGAAAGCGCTGGTTGCAGGCGGCGTACGCGTACTGGAAGTGACCCTGCGTACCGAGTGCGCGATGGACGCTATCCGCGCGATCGCCAAAGAAGTCCCGGAAGCGATTGTCGGTGCCGGTACCGTCACCAACGTTGAGCAGCTGAAAGAAGTGACCGAAGCGGGCGCGCAGTTTGCTATCAGCCCTGGCCTGACCGAATCCCTGCTGAAAGCGGCGACCGGCGAAGGCACCATTCCGCTGATCCCGGGGATTAGCACCGTATCCGAGCTGATGCTGGGTATGCAGTATGGTCTGAAAGAGTTCAAATTCTTCCCGGCGGAAGCAAACGGCGGCGTGAAAGCGCTGCAGGCGATTGGCGGCCCGTTCGCGCACATTCGCTTCTGCCCGACTGGCGGCATCTCTCCGGCGAACTATCGCGACTATCTGGCGCTGAACAGCGTACTGTGCATCGGCGGCTCCTGGCTGGTGCCGGCGGATGCGCTGGAAGCCGGTGATTATGACCGTATCACCAAACTGGCTCGTGAGGCGGTAGAAGGCGCGAAGTAATCTTCGCGCACTCACCAGAGGCCCGGTCTGCGACCGGGCTTTTTTATCCTGCGACCACGACCGCCGCCGCCGCCGCTTTGGCGCGCGCAACCGCTTCCTCAACGTTATCGGCTATCGCCAGCGTCACGCCCAGACGACGCGAACCGTCAATTTCAGGCTTGCCGAACAGACGCAGCTGCAGCCCCGCGCCGACCGCGGCCTGAATATTGCTGAAAGTGACGTTCTGGCTGGTTAGCTGCGGCAGGATCACCGCCGAGGCCGCCGGGCCGTACTGGCGAATCGCGCCAATCGGCAGGCCGAGGAAGGCGCGAACGTGCAGGGCGAACTCGGATAAGTCCTGTGAAATCAGCGTGACCATACCGGTGTCGTGCGGGCGCGGCGAGACTTCGCTAAAAATCACCTCATCACCGCAGACGAACAGTTCGACGCCGAACAGGCCGTAGCCGCCCAGCGCCAGCACCACTTGACGGGCGATTTCCTGCGCGCGTTCCAGCGCCAGCGCGCTCATCTGCTGCGGCTGCCAGGATTCACGATAGTCGCCATCTTCCTGGCGATGACCGACCGGCGCGCAGAAGTGTACGCCATCCGCGGCGCTGACGGTGAGAAGGGTAATCTCGAAATCAAAATTCACCACGCCTTCAACGATAACGCGTCCGGCTCCGGCGCGGCCGCCCTGCTGCGCATACTGCCAGGCGTCAGCCAGCTGTTCGCTGGAACGAATAAAGCTCTGGCCTTTACCCGATGAGCTCATTACCGGCTTGACGATGCACGGCAGGCCTATCCCGGCGACGGCTTCGCGGAAGGCGGGTTCGCTGTCGGCAAAACGGTAGGCGGAGGTCGGCAGCTTCAGCTCTTCAGCGGCCAGGCGGCGGATCCCTTCGCGATTCATGGTGAGCTTTGCCGCGCGCGCGGTGGGGACGACTTTCTGCCCGGCCTGCTCCAGCGCGACCAGTGTATCGGTGGCGATGGCCTCGATTTCCGGCACGATAAAGTCAGGCTTTTCCTGCTCAATCAGCGCCTGCAGCGTTTCGCCGTGCAGCATATTGATGACGTGCGAACGGTGTGCGACCTGCATAGCCGGAGCGTCAGGGTAACGATCGACGGCGATGGTCTCAATTCCCAGGCGCTGGCATTCTATGGCCACTTCTTTACCCAGTTCGCCGGAACCTAACAGCATTACCTTTGTTGCCGCAGGGCGCAGCGCCGTACCTAATACAGTCATAACTCTCTTCCGCAGTAAAAAAACATGCGCCGCATTATAAACGAAAACGTTTGCGCATGTCTTTATGCGCGTCATTTGAGTTCGGGGAAGAAATTTGATATACTGTATAAAAATACAGTACTGAGAGGCTGCATCATGGCGGTTGAAATTAAATATGTAGTGATTCGCGAAGGTGAGGAAAAAATGTCTTTTGCCAGCAAAAAAGAGGCCGATGCTTATGACAAAATGCTCGATCTGGCGGAAGTACTGAACGACTGGCTGGTTGAATGCCCGCTAACGCTCGATGAAGAGCAGCGCGATAGCATGGCGATGTGGCTGGCCGAACGTAAAGACACTCTCAACCATATTTTGCGCTCCGGTAAGCTGCCGGAAGCCGAGGCGCCAGCCGATCGCGCAGAAGCAGAAGAGGGCGACAAGACCGACGACGTCGTCGAATCTGAAGCCCCGGCGCCGGCGAAGCCGCGCAAAGCGAAAGCGGCCTGAGCTACGCTGCTGTCGCCAGCGCTTCTGGCGGCAGGCTCCCGCGTTTCCCGGCACGACATTTGCTCATCTTTAGCTGCCGATAACGTTTCCTGACGTCGCGTCGTTTAGGCTGGTGGTATCGCTTATCGCGCAACGAGGAAATGTATGGCTAACTGGCTTAATCAACTGCAGTCTCTGCTGGGTCAGCAGGGGCGGTCTTCTTCATCTGACGATCAATCAAGCGGCAAAAATTTACTCCTGCCGGGCGCGCTCGGCGGGCTGGCCGGGCTGCTGGTCGCCAGCAAATCATCGCGCAAGCTGTTAGCCAAATACGGCACCGGCGCGCTGCTGGTCGGCGGCGGCGCGGTTGCGGGCAGCGTTTTATGGAATAAATATCAGCAGAAGATGCGCGACAGCGCGCAGCAGGCATCGGCTGATGTCGCGCCCGCACAGGCGCCATCTCCCGCACCGGCCGAACTCGACGCCCGCAGCGAACGGCTGATTATGGCGCTGGTCTTCGCCGCCAAAAGCGATGGACATATTGACGAACGCGAGCGGGCAAATATCGAAGAGCAGCTGCGTGCGGCAAACGTCGACGTCCAGGCCCGGGTGTTAATTGACCGGGCGCTGGCGCAGCCCCTCGACCCGCAGAGCCTGGCGCAGGGCATCAGCAGCGAGCAAGAGGCGCTTGAAGTTTACTATATCAGCTGCGCGGTCATTGATATTGACCACTTTATGGAACGCAGCTATCTGAACGCCCTCGGCGAAGCGCTGAAGCTCCCGCAGGAAGTGCGTGAGGATATCGAACGGGATATTCAGGCGCAAAAACAGGCCGTAACGCTCTAAATCCGCACGTTTCGCTTGCATCGCTGGCGACTTTTGCCACCCTTATATATTGTGTAGTCACGTCACCCTTCAGGCTGCTTTGAAGCAGCCTGAAAATTTTAGTACTCAATACAAGCCGCAGAAGAATAAGCAGATGCCACCAAAAGCGAAACGGATCCCCCATGCCATGACATTACATGGCGACACGCGAATCGATAATTACTACTGGCTGCGCGATGACGATCGCTCGCAGGCGGAAGTGCTGGATTATCTGCGCCAGGAAAATGAGTACGGCAAAAAAGTGATGTCTTCGCAAAGTAGCCTGCAGGACAGGGTACTCAAGGAGATTATCGACCGTATTCCGCAGCGCGAAGTGTCAGCCCCCTACAGCAAAAATGGCTATCGCTACCGTCAGGTCTACGAGCCGGGCTGCGAGTACGCGATTTATCAACGCCAGCCGGTAGTCAAAGAGGAGTGGGATGAATGGGACGTCCTGCTTGACGGCAACCAGCGTGCGGCCGGCAGCGAATTCTATACCCTCGGCGGATTAGGCGTTTCGCCCGACAACAGCCTGATGGCGGTGGCGGAAGACTATCTCTCCCGACGCCAGTATAGCCTGCGCTTCTTTCCCTTAAACGACGACCGGCAATTTGCGGAAGTGCTGGAGAACGTCTCGCCTGCTTTTGCCTGGAGTAACGATTCGCAGACCCTGTGGTACGTGCGCAAACATCCCACCACGCTGCTGCCGTATCAGGTCTGGCGCCACCGTCTGGGGACGCCGGCCAGTGCGGATGTTCTGGTGTATGAAGAGCAGGACGATACTTTTTACGTCAGCGTGCACAAAACGACTTCCCAGCAGTTTGTGGTGATCTATCTGGCCAGCGCGACCACCAGCGAAGTGCTGCTGCTCAATGCGGAAATGACCGACGCCGAGCCGGTCTGTTTTCTACCGCGGCGTAAAGATCATGAATATAGCCTCGATCACTATCAGCACGCTTTCTATCTGCGCTCTAACCGTGAGGGTAAGAACTTCGGCCTTTATCGCACTACCCTGCGCGATGAGCAGCAGTGGGAGACCCTGATCGCGCCGCGTCACGAAGTCATGCTGGAAGGATTTACCCTGTTTACCGACTGGCTGGTTGTGGAAGAGCGCCAGCGCGGGCTGACCAGCCTGCGTCAGATCAATCGTAAGACAAGAGAGTCCCAGGGCATTGCCTTTGACGATCCGGCCTATGTGACCTGGCTTGCCTATAATCCGGAGCCGGAAACCGCCCGCCTGCGCTACGGCTACTCCTCTATGACGACGCCGGATACGCTGTTTGAGCTGGATATGAATACCGGCGAGCGGCGGGTGCTGAAACAGCAGGAAGTCAAAGGGTTCGATGCCAGCCACTACCGCAGCGAGCATCTGTGGATCAACGCCCGCGACGGCGTCGAAGTCCCGGTCTCGCTGGTCTACCGTCACGAACATTTCCGCAAAGGTGCCAGCCCTCTGCTGGTGTACGGCTACGGCTCCTATGGCGCAAGCATGGATGCGGATTTCAGCGCCAGCCGCCTGAGCCTGCTCGACCGCGGCTTTGTGTTCGCTATCGCCCATATTCGCGGCGGCGGCGAGCTGGGACAGCAGTGGTACGAAGACGGTAAGTTTTTGTGCAAGAAAAATACCTTCAACGATTATCTCGACGTCTGCGATGCGCTGCTGGCGCAGGGCTACGGCGATCCGCGTTTTTGCTACGGCATGGGCGGCAGCGCCGGCGGTATGCTGATGGGCGTCGCGGTGAACCAGCGGCCGGAGCTCTTCCACGGCGTGGTGGCCCAGGTTCCCTTTGTCGATGTCCTCACCACCATGCTCGATGAGTCGATTCCGCTGACCACCGGCGAGTTTGAAGAGTGGGGGAATCCGCAGGATGAAGCCTATTACCGCTATATGAAAAGCTACAGCCCGTACGACGGCGTGCAGGCTCAGGCGTATCCGCATTTGCTGGTCACCACGGGCCTGCATGATTCGCAGGTACAATACTGGGAGCCGGCAAAATGGGTGGCAAAACTGCGCGAGCTGAAAACCGACGATAACCTGCTGCTGCTGTGTACCGATATGGATTCCGGCCACGGCGGTAAATCCGGCCGCTTCAAAAGCTATGAAGGCGTGGCGCTGGAGTATGCGTTTCTGATTGGCCTGGCGCAGGGGACGCTGCCGGGCCAGGCGGAGGTATAGCGCCGATTACTCCCCGAGATAGTGCTTCAGCGTCAGGCGCAGCTCGGGGCTCATGCGATCCAGGTTATTAAACAGCCAGCGTAAATAGCCAGGATCGTTTTCCGCCACTTCCGAGACCGGCTTGCCGCGGTATTTGCCGAAGGTAAAGGTGGAGAGCAGCGCCGGGCGGCCGGTAATGGTCGCCATCTCCTCAGGCGTCCAGCCGGAGGTGTTGATGATATCGAGCAGCAGGGCCGCGGTGATATAGCAATCGTACAGCGCCCGGTGATGATGCAGTCCCGGTGGCGTCGCGACGCTGAGCTTGCGCGATTTATACAGCCCCATATTGCTGTACTTGATGCCTGGCCACAGGCGGCGCGCCAGCTTCATCGTGCAGATCCACTCGCCCTGCATTTCCGGCAACACCCGGCGGTCAAAGCTGGCGTTATGGGCGACATACCACGGACTGCCCATATACAGCGGCACAATCTCCTCGATCCACGGCTTATCGGCGACCATCTCTTCGGTGATATGGTGAATCGCCATCGCCTGCGGGCTGATAGGCCGGTCGGGGCGAACCAGGTGGCTCATGGGATTGGTGATGTGTCCGTCGACAATATCTACCGAGGCGATTTCAACAATGCCTCCCTGCAATCCGCAGGTTTCTGTATCGATTACGCGCAGCATGGCTCGCTCCAGGCCAAAGAAACCAGCGTAATAGAATGCGCGGGTCTTGCCAACGTGGATGTCCGCAGGGGACGGGAATTATTTCTGTTTCGGTTCATAGGGCAGGCGAGAGAGCGAAACGGAGGCCAGTCGATGGGCGATCAGACGTTCGCGAAACCAGCCGCGCAGATGCTCGGGCTGTTCTCTTTCGACTAAATCAGCCACCACCGGCATATTGTAGCGTTCTTTAAACGCGACGCCCGCCGCGGCGAGATCGACATTCACTTTGTCCATCTCCTCCTGGGATAGTTTAGCCAGGTTCTTTTCCATCGGTTTCTCCTCTGATAACGCCGCAAAAAGTACTAAGCACGCGGCAAAAAGGCAAGTCTCAGACGCTTAGCTCGACTGCGCCATTATACAGGGTTATTCTCTGTGCTACATACATAACAAAAAGGAATGACAACTATGCCAATCATCGCCGGACGCGCGCTGCGTCTGTCTCTGTTTCTCGCCGGTTGCCTGACCGCAGCAGGCGCATCGGCCCACGCCCATCTCCAACAACAGCTTCCGGCGGCCAATACCGTGGTGAACGCTTCACCGCAGGCGCTGACGCTGAACTTCTCCGAAGGCATCGAAACGCAGTTTAGCGGCGTAACCCTCACCGGGCCGCAGCAGAAGACCATCACCCTCGGTAAACCCGTCCGCAGCGACAGCAATAAGGCTCAGCTGACGGTACCGGTTGAGCAGGCGTTGACGCCGGGCGAATATACCGTTAACTGGCACGTGGTCTCCGTAGATGGCCACAAGACGAAAGGGCAATACACCTTTACCGTGAAGTAAGCCAATGCTGAGTGGAGTCTATGTCAGCTTACGCTTTATCCATTTCATTTCGCTGATTGTCGCTTTCGGCTGCGTCCTCTACGGCGCATGGTGGGCGCCGGTGGCCCTACGTCGTTTGATGATGCAGCGCTTCTATCCGCTGATGCGCTATTTATTATCAGCAAGCGCGCTGTCGGCGCTGCTGATGCTGATGGCGCAGGGCGGCTTGATGGGCAACGGCTGGCCGGACGTCTGGCAGCCGGCTATCTGGCAGGCGGTGGCCGGGACGCAGTTTGGCGGCGTGTGGGTATGGCAAATTTTACTCGCCTTTGTGGCGCTGGCGGTGGTCTGGCTGAAGCCCCGGCGACCGGGACGTTTGCTGCTGGTGCTGTTTTGCGCTCAGCTGTTGCTGCTGGCCGGCGTCGGGCATGCCGCAATGAACGATGGCTGGCTGGGGATAGTGCAGCGAACCAACCATGCGCTTCATCTGTTTTGCGTGGCCAGCTGGTTTGGCGGTCTGCTGCCGTTTATCTACTGTCTTCGCCTGGCGCACGGTCGCTGGCGGCAGGCGGCCATCTGCACCATGATGCGTTTTTCGCGCTACGGGCATCTGGCGGTTGCCGGCGCCATCGCCAGCGGCGTGGTAAATGCGCTGCTGATCCAGGGCGGACTTATCAGCGCCTCGCCCTGGGGGCGTATGCTGTTGTTCAAATGTGCGCTGGTGGCGGCAATGGTGGCAATTGCGCTGGTGAACCGGTATGTTCTGGTGCCACGCATGTCGGCAGGCGGAACGCGAGCGGAGCAGCTCATCGTGCGCACTACGCAGATAGAAATTGCGCTGGGGGCGCTGGCGCTGTTTGCCGTCAGCCTGTTTGCCACCTGGGAACCTTTCTGAATAAACTGGTTAAATCATGAAAAAAATCGTTCTGACAATGTTGTTACTGGCAAGTTCTGGCGCTGCGCTGGCGGCACCGCAGGTGATTACCGTAAGCCGCTTTGAGGTGGGTAAGGAGAGCTGGGCGTTTAACCGTGAAGAGGTGATGCTGACCTGCCGTCCGGGCAACGCGCTGTTCGCCATTAATCCCAGTACCCTGGTGCAGTACCCGCTAAACGACATCGCCGAACAGCAGATGAAAGACGGTAAAACCAACGCGCAGCCGATTTCTGTGATCCAGATTGACGATCCGCAGCAGCCGGGACAAAAAATGAGCCTGGCGCCCTTTATTGAGCGCGCGCAGAAGCTCTGCTGAGCGCCGCCTGCATCCCGCTGTATTTACATGAAAAAAACCGCCATCCCCCGATACCGGGCGTGGCGGTTTTTTGTTGGCATCAGCAATTTTGATACGAATTATTCGTCCACTTTTGTCGCGGACTGGAAAACCTGACACGGTAAACTATTCTTATAAGGCAAGGCGACTTAGCCTGCATTAATGCCAACTTTTAGCGCACGGCTCTCTCCCAAGAGCCATTTCCCTGGACCGAATACAGGAATCGTGTTCGGTCTCTTTTTATCTGTTTTTCACAAACCGCAGATTCCATTGCAAAACCCCAGTCGCTTTTTTCGGGGCTTTTTTCTTATACCACAACAATAATTTCCTAAACATTTCTTTTACAAAAAATCGTCTGCTAACGTTTTAGTAGCTCACGGTCACCAGTACGGTATCGCTGTAGGTTCCCGCAGGCTGGTTGCTCTGGGTCGGGTTAATCTTGAGGGTGTAGTTCGCGGACTGCGCGGCGCCGGAGCCGGTTACGCTGAGATTGTTGCTTTCCGTCCAGGCGCTGCCGTTGGGCTGGTAAAACTGATACTGCAGCCAGGCGGTTGGTTGGTTCGCAATGGGCTGGCTCATCTGCCGCCAGTCGCCGACGCTGGCGTTAGTGCTGGCGAGGTTGACGGTGTAGGCCGCGTTTTTAGTGCAGCGGATGGCAAGCTGGCCGCTGTAGTGGCTAAAACCGGAAGGAAGGGCGGCAGAGGCAAATTCGACGTCCGGCGCGCTGTCGATATAGCAAACATTGGTCACCTTCACCGACACGTTGACCGTAGAGGTCAGGGTTCCGTTATTCGGAATACATATCTTAATGCCCAGCAGATCGAGCCCGACGTAGCAGAATCGGTACACCCAGGTGATGGTTAACACATCGGTATAGGTACCGGCGGGGACGTTGGCTCCCGGCGTGGTTCTGAAGTAGAGCGGCATGGTGCCATCGCTTGAGTTAAATAAACCCAGCAGTTCGAGCAGCGTTGTTCTGGACCAGCTAATCACGCCGCCGTCCTGATAGGCCGGCGAGCACGAGGCGTCAGAACAGACGCTATAAGGGATGGCATCGCCCGCGCCATTAAGCAGCCGCGGAACGCCGTTGCTCTTGTTGGCCGACGCCAGAGTGGCGCTTAACGTATTGGTTGAGTTCAGCGCCACCAGTTCCGGGGTGCAGTAAAACCCCGCGCCGGCCATCACGCCCTGAGGCGCGCTGTTGAGCGCAAAGGAATCGACCGGGCCGATCGCTGGCGCACTGGTTTTGATACTGCAGGCGGCCAGCGCGGTGCTGGCTTGCCCGAGCGCTAAGAGCATCGCGAATACGAGGATAATACTTTTCAACGTTATCTCCGTTGTTAAGAGGGGCAGCTGACCGGACCTATCCGCTGCGGAACCGGCGTTGAGGACGGAAGTTCGAACTGGACGCTGCATCGAAGCTCTCCGGCGTTTATTTTGACTTCGTTGTGGCGTCCAAGATGCGAGAACCAGACTACGCCGTCATAGCCCACCAGGCCGCGCTGCTTGCTGTTAACCTCCTCGACCGGCGTACCGACCGGCAGCGGTTGCCCCCTGGCATCGACGAAGACGAGGGTTGCCGAGCGCACGCGGTTCACCGGGAAATCGACCAGCGCTCCGCTGCCTTCGCGCACGGCGATGCGTTTCTCCACCGTCAGAGCTTCGGTGTCCGTTGGCAGCGGTAGCGTATCGAGGGTGACTTTCCCCGGATACCACGCCGTCGCCCACGGGATCAGCAGATGACCATTTTTATCGGTCACGCCGACTTTGCGATTTTCATAATTCACCGCAATATTCGGGTAGTTGCCGGTGGAGACGACGATAAAGGCGTCGTTAATTTGCCGGGCGAAAAACAGACTGTTATCCATCAGCACCACCGAGCCCGCGGCCTCAAACCAGCTGTGACGATCGTCGCGCGACCCGTAGTAGCCTCCGCTCAGCGTTGACACGCGGTTGATCCAGGTCAGATCCGCCTGACTATAGTTATCGCCGCCGATCGAATGGGCGAGGTTCCAGCCCAGCCCGCCTTCTGCCGGAGCAGAGCGGCTGACGCTGATATTTTCTCCCCATTGTCCGGCGCTGGCGCGCTGGCCGCTTAGCTGGACAGAGGTTTGCGAATCGAAAGGGATGATGACCTGCAGCATGCTGGCGTAGCTACCTTCCTGCAGATCGCGGTTGACGCTCAGGCTGAGGCTGCTGCTGAGCCACAGGCCGCGGCTCCAGGAGAGGTTCAGCAGCCGGGTGCGCGAATTATCCTCGGCTTTGATATCAAAGTAGCCAATGCTAAAAGAACCGAGGGTTCGTCCCCACGGACTCAGGCTCAGCGTGGCCTGGTCTGACTGACGGCTGAGCGTGGCGGTAGACCCATAGGTGCTGAGGTTGTCGTAGCCGGCGCTGCGGCGGATATGTTGATAGCTCACTCCCCAGCTACTGCCATAGTAAGAGTAACCCGAGGTGAACTGGTTTCCGTCTCCCTCGCCACGGCTGGCGCTGCCCGACAGGCTGAGGGTGCCCAGATTCCCCACGCCGATATCGCTGCCAATGCCGGCATTGGTTAACCCTTCGCGGTCTTCGGTATGCGTCGAAAGCGTGAGCCAGTTGTTGAATCCGTAGCGATAAATAGCGCTTACCGCGCCGGCGCCATAATCGGCATTCCTGATACCGTAGTTGTTGCGCAGAGCGCCGAGGGTGAAATCAAAATCGCTCAGTCCTTCCCGCAGCAGGGTATTGGAGACATAAAAAGGGATGCTGGTGGAGACCTGGCGACCCAGAGCGTCGGTAGTCACTACGGTGGCTTCGCCGGCGCCGCTGATCCAGGGAACGTTGGTCAGCGTATAGGGGCCGCCATTGATTTGCGCAGAGCTGCTCTTATAGCCGTTAATAAACAGATCGACGCTTGAAGGAACCGCCGCGCTGCCGGATAAGTTAAGCAGCGGATATGTCACCAGATCCGGGCGAACGCTGAAGTTGCGGCTCAGGCGTAGCCCCCCCATGCGCACGGAACTGCTCCACGTCAGGGCGTTACTGACCACGTCCCCGGCCTGGTAGCTAATCATTTGGTCGCTATCGCTGTACTTCCATAGGGTGTCGTAGCGCATATAGCCCTGCTGCTCGTAGCCCGTCGAAGACCAGTTTTGCCGAATCACGGCGTTATTGGAAAGGACGCCCGGCGGGCCGAAAAGGCGCGTTTCGGTGAAGGTGCTGGTGGTTTGCGAACCGCCGGATGAAAAGAGGCTGTAAGCGTCGTAGTTAAATAAAATTCCCGGGCTGCTTATCGCGGTCTGGCCAGGTTGTTCCGTAGTCCCCCCTATGTGCTGCTCGGGGAGCCATTTGTCCGGAACCTGGAGCTTGAGGATCTGACCCGGCTGGTCATATTCCACTTTCACCGAGGGTAGCGTCGTCACATCAACCAGCGCGTCGCCGGTTTGCAGGGGAATATGCGCTTGCTGCAACACGCTGGCCGCGATCCAGTAGTGGCCAGCGTTGACCTTTACCGGAACGGCGCCGGCAAGAATATTGCCGTTGACCGATACGCTGAGGTACAGCTCGTACTCCTGCTTTTCGCCGTAGGATGCCGCAGGCGCAGGCAGGGAATCATAGGTCGCGGCGCAGGCCGTTACCGACGCCATCGCCATCAGCCCCCCGGACGCCGTCCTTTTCAGATCTCTCATTTTTAACGATTCGCCGGAATTTCCACCGCCTGACCGTTATCCGTTAATTTCGCGAACAGATGCATTCCTGACGGCACGGAAGCGTTTCCGGCGCTCGGGAAACAGCTCTTTTTCTGCGCCAGAACGTAGCCGAGAAGACCATTAGCCTGGGGAATGCGCCCCTTGCCGCTCGCGTTCGCCCAGTAAACCGCGCTGAGGCGCGCGTGCTGATTGCCTCTGTTTTCGATGCACAGCGTCTGGCGGTTATTTTGCTGCGAGAGCGACCAGCGCAGCGTGGCCCTTACCGGTTCGACTGAACCCGCGTTCTTTAGCGGCGTGACGCCCTGCCCATAGGTAAACAGCGGCAGGACATAGCGCATGCGCATTTTCAGCCCGGCGGCGTTCTGTTCCGTCTGCGCCGCGGGTTGCGCGGCAGGGATCTCATCGATAACAATGCGATAGGAGTGCTCTTTGCCGTTTGCGATGGGGGCGACGCGCATGAGCCGCACCAGCTGGCGCTGCCCCGGCGCTACCGTGGTAAAAGGCGGGCTGGCGACAACATCCCGCTGATCGGCGTAGACGTCCGCTGACGCTTTTTGATCCCAGGCAAACACGCGCAGCTGCAAATTAACCGGCGCGCTGCCGCGATTCTCCAGCCACAGTTCAGACCCTGTTTCGTGGCTTTCGATCGTTTGAAATATCGGCCATACCAGAACGGAGCTGGCGGCCAGCGCGGATGAGGGAAGCAATAAAGCGAATATAAACGGCGCAAAGCTACAGCGAATCATAGTTAACCTGTGAATTATCTAATAGGTCAGCGTGACGGTGACCGTGTCGGTATAGGAGCCCACCGCCGGGAAGCCATTCGTTGCAAAAAGGCGGCCATAAACCGTGTAGGTTTGCGTGGTGCTCGGAAAGGATGCGACGCTCAGGGCCAGCGTACTGCTGCCCCAAACGTTAGCGCGGTTGGCGTCCTGATAAAGCTGGTACGCCAGCGTGCTGCTGTTGCCGTTCGACATGTAGCGCTGAGTGGCTGAGCCGCCGTTGACGCCATAGTCGAGGGCGATTGAAATAGCGGTGCCGGGCGTGCAGGTCACGATGATGGAACCTGCGCCGGCTGTACTCGCGACATCCACGTTGCTGTAAAGCGATGACAGGGTGCCAAAATTCAGCGTGCCGAAGTCCGTCGTTTGGGAGCCGTCCCCGGCGCCCAGCGCGCAGCCTGCGGTTATCTGCGCGGAGACTTTGAACGTCTTTTGGGCAACGGCGGCATGGGCGCCCGAGGTAAAAAGCAGAAGTAATGTAAGCCACTCTGGTCGAAGCATGAAGCCCATTTTCCTTATGCGGTTACCAGGCTAAGGTCGCGGTGACAATGTCGTCATACACATCGGCTGTCGGCGCGTTGACGCTCTGGTCTTCGGGGCGAATGCGGGCAAAAACAGGAATCGCCTGTGGATTCCCTGTGCCAACGATAGGTATCGTGCCGCCAGGCAGGATTTCGTTATTGCGGGCGGCATCCGAATAGAGCCGATAGGCAATCTGCTGGGTGCCACCGGCGTTTTTCATATAGCGCAGCGCAGCATCGCCAGACTGGCCGCCGTCAAGCGTCAGGGTCGAGGCAAGATCCTCGGTACAGGTCACGGTTAGGGCGTTTCCGCCGCCGCTGCCGGTGATCTCCGCATCAATGGAGTTGGCTAAATCGCCATAGGAGCCGAAATTAATGTTGCCCCAGCGGTTGTTTTCGCCATTGCGGACATTCGATACGCTGCATCCGCTGCCGAGCGTCACCTGGACGCCAATCTGGCCGCTTAAGGTTCCCGCTGCAGAAGCCGGTTGAAGAATGACTATGGCGCTCAGTAAGCCGCCCAGGAGACTGCGCGAGATCGTTGTGACGTTCATAGAGAACCTCTTAGTGGAAAGCCGCTGAAGAAAAACAACAATATAGCGATAGACGTTGGTCACCGATTAAGTGCCGCGGTTTTGTTGGTTAACGTATAACTACTCCTGCAAGATATGTGTAATTTTGTATTTATGGCTGGTTATGTGTTTTTTATTGGATTGTTGTTCTGTGTTTATGCCTTTTATGTGGATGCAAACTCTTTTTGTTAATTAATTGTTGGTGTTATGTTTTTTGATTGTGTTTTGAAGGGGCGTGAAAATAGGGCGATTTTTTCTTAAATCACAATCTGGCGCAAAGTTTGCAACAAAAAATCTGGACAAAAAGGCGGGTATAGACACTGGAGGCGCCGTTGAGCAAGGGCGAGGAGAAAACACCTGCACAAAATCAGGCCCATAGTGCAGGTGAACTTTACGGGCCAACATCGGAAGTGACCCAGTATACACATTTGTATGACAAATGAAATAATAGATAAGAGACGGTTTTTCACTTTTTTGGCGATTATTCTTCTGACCGCGCTATGGGTTATTGTCAAGGAGGCAAAGGGGGCGAACGGCGGCGTGAAAATAATGGACAACGATTTATTCTGGCGCCACAAAAGAGGGGTACAGCCATGTTTCCAGAAAGCTCACCAGAAACCATATTTGTCCGCTAAAAATAAACCACAGAGCAGCGGTCAAAATAATCAACAGGATAGCCAGCAGGAGTAATTCTGTTTTGCTCATAACTTCACTAGCCGTCCGCAAGGAGTACAACGAAGTTATGATAGTAACTAAAGCGCCGTTGAAGATGCAAACGCCGTTGTGCTAAACGGCGTTGGCGAAGCGGCGGGAGAGCTAATCCATGAGTATCGCCATCTGAGCGGCCATATCATCCAGCAGCTGGAAGCGGCGACGATATTCGGCGCGTTTCTTACTGGCGATGCTCTCAAGCGTCTTTCTTTCCAGCTGCAGCGGCAGGCGCCAGCGCCAGGCGCCGTCGGCGACCCCATCGATAGAGTGCCAGAACTCGTTATAGCTGGCGTGAAAATGGCGCCCTTTACTCAGTCGATAGCGCAGCGCGCGGAAGACGTGGCCGCTGTCGCTGACCCCGTAAATGTGATGAATGTTGCAACGCGCCGCCATTAACCAGATAAATTCCATCAGCAGGCGTTTCGGGAACAGGCCGTAACAGGCGCGGGTCGCCCGTTTAATCACTTCGTGCGGAACGGTACTGCGCGGCCCCTGCAGGCCGCCGATAGTCAACTGCCATTGCTCCTGCTGGCGGGTGACGCTAAAGGTCGCGCTGGCAAGCACAATCTCATCGCTATCGCGCAGCCACAGCGTCGTTTCGCCCTCGCGTTCGGCTTTGCCCGCCGAGGAAGCGGAGAGCGTAAACCGGCTGTCGTCTTTGCCTGTCAGCTCAAGCAGCGGCACATCTTTCGCTGCGGTCATGGCCCCGGCGAGGCGCGAGGCGCCCAGGGAATCAACGAACTGATAGTGGCTGATAATGGCCTGAGCGCGCTGGCTAGCGTTTAACCCGCGGATTAAATACTGGCGATGGACTTTGCCCGGCAGCGTCACCTGAGCGGCGAGCAGCTGATTGAAATCCGCACGCGCCGACAGGCTCTCCAGCATGCTGCGCGTTGGCGCATAAAATAATGCCGTGCGCAGTAAAAACTTAAGCCGGTAATGACGTTGTTGCCAGATGGGGGCGGGTGTGATCCGGCCCATCACCAGATCGGCAATGAGATTTGGGCGTCGCTCAACTACGCTGGCTGAATGCAGGCTGTTATCCGTCACGATGAATACCTCGGTGTTATTTAGCCTCTATTCTATGGATATATCGTGGGGAGCTTAATGCCCGGCCGGACTATATTTGGCTTTCGTTTAAAATCGATTGAGGTGCCAATTTACGGGCGGTGAAGCCGCGGGGTTTTCCTATAATTATGCGAGGAGGACGAAATATGTATCAGCGTATTTACGGTTGCGACTGGCGTAATATCTGGCTGGTGGGCGACCTGCACGGCTGTTTCGCACGCCTGATGGCGGCCCTTCGTGAGCGCAAGTTTGACCCTTACCAGGATCTGCTTCTTTCGGTGGGCGATCTGATCGATCGAGGGCCACAAAGCGCGGAGTGTCTGGATTTACTGCGCTATCGCTGGGTTTACGCGGTGCGTGGAAACCATGAACAGATGGCGCTGGAGGCGCTTGCCGACGGCGATATGAGGCTCTGGGAGATGAACGGAGGCGACTGGTATACGCAGCGTGCGGCGAGCCAAAAGCAACGCCTTACGGCGCTTATTGCCCGCTGCCGCCGACTGCCGTTGATTATTGAACTCCACAGCGGTGAGCAGGTGCACGTGATTGCCCACGCTGATTACCCCGCCGCGGTTTATCGCTGGCAGCGCGCTGTCGATGAGCACCAGGTGCTGTGGCGTCGGCAGCGTCTTACTGACCACCTCGCCGGGCGTCACGGCGCGATTGCCGGCGCAGACCATTTCTGGTTCGGCCATACGCCGCTGAAACGACGCTACGACAGCGATAACCAGCACTATATCGATACGGGGGCCGTGTTTGGTGGAGAGCTAACCCTGGTGGCGCTACAGCTGGCAGGCTAAAAATCGCTGTATTCTCGGGCGGGAAGCCAGAAACTATCGATAAAATCTTCTACCGGAAAGCAGCCGCCGTGGCGTATCCGCTGATCGTCCATGGCCGTTGTGCACTGCCGCTCGTTATCGTAAACATCGACAACGATATCTTCACAGCCGCCGTCCAGGTAACAAATAAACAGCACTAAGGCAAACATCCGAGCCTCATATCCTGAAAAACATAGCGTTAAGTGTAGGAGATGACGGAGAAGCGGGGAAATAAATAACCCGTCTCAGGCGACGGGTTCAATTGAGTCAGGCGAGGCGCATGACCCAGGCATCGGACTGGCGATCGTAGTGCTTACGGTAGAGGACGGAATGTTCACCATCAAGTATGGCGGGTACGCTGGTGTCCGCGTCCCATGCATCAAGCTGCATGCATAAATCCGGATCGGATTTGCAGGGGATGCTTAACGTTCGCTCTCCCTGCTGTTCGCCGTGCAGTTCGGCGTCGTCTATCTCAAACGCGCCGATACGTACGTTAGTTTTGGCCATAAATTCACCCCGTTTGTCTGCTGAGTTGTGGTACGACCAGTTAAGGCCGCCATTTTTCAGCGTAGACAAACGGGCGTAAAGCGCCAGTGAAAAAATGCTGTTTTTCGACGCGCCATCACGCTTTTTTGCTAAAAAGCTTACCGTCACGCACCAGTTCGCGGGGATAGCTATTTTTTAAACGCGACCCGACTTTTTTCGCCAGCCCGATCGGCGCGCCCTGATAGGTGACAATCGCATCATCCTTCTGCGGGAGCGTTTCAGGATAGATATCGCGACCGCGATACCACTCTTCCGCTTCGGCCTCCGTCAGCGCCAGGGGAGCGGCCGGCGCGGCAAGCGCAATCACCGCTTCGTGCTGCCAGCGGTAGCCTTTGTTATGGGTTTCGGCGAGCCGGATGCCGATGCGGGAAAAGCGCACTTTGCCGAATAACGCTTCGAGCGCCTGTGGGAATAACCAGATTTCTTTATCGCGCTGCCAGAGCGTATGGTCGGCGGTCCACTGCAAACCGACGGCGGCGGCGGCGGCAATCACGGCGGCGGATTCGCGGGTTTTAAGCGGCGTGAAGGGGAATTTCCCCACTTTATAACCCGGCGCCGGGAGCGGGTCGATGGCCGCGGTTTTACGTAAACGGGCGACGAAGAACCCTTCGCAGTCAAAAATCTGCGGGAAGACGTGCAGGAAGCCCTCCTCGGTGAGGGCTTCGCTGGCCTGCGGGAACAGTGAGCCGAGCGGCACGACTTCTACCGCCTGCGGATAGCGCGCCAGCAGCCCGTTGACCACCTCTTCGTTTTCTTGCCGGTTCAGGGTACAGGTGGAGTAAACCAGCGTCCCGCCGGGGCGAAGGGCGTGAAACGCGCTGTCAATCAGCTCGCGCTGGGTCACCGCAATTTCCGCGTTGCTTTCCGGCGACCAGTTTTTCAGCGCATCGGGATCTTTACGTACTACCCCTTCGCCGGAGCAGGGGGCGTCGAGCAGGATCGCGTCAAAGCATTCCGGCAGCGCGGCGCCGAATACCCGACCATCGAAATGGGTCAGCGCCACGTTGCTGATTCCACAGCGGCTGATGTTGGCGTGCAGGACTTTAACCCGGCTGGCGGAATATTCATTGGCCAGAATGCCGCCTTCATTACCCATGCGGGCGGCGATTTGCGTGGTTTTAGAACCCGGCGCGGCGGCGACGTCCATCACCCGCTTCGGCATCTGGCCGTCGGCAAACAGCGCGGCGACCGGCAGCATGGAGCTGGCTTCCTGAATGTAAAACAGCCCGCTAAGGTGCTCGGCCGTGCTGCCCAGCGGCAGGTCGTCTTCATCTTCACGCTCGATCCAGAAACCCTCTTCGCACCACGGAACCGGCGTGAGCTGCCAGCGGTAGGGGGCGACCAGCTGCAAAAAATCAGCCACCGTGATTTTCAGCGTATTGACGCGAATGCTTCGCCGCAGCGGGCGCTGGCAGGCGGCGATAAAGTCGTCAAAAGAGAGATGCGTCGGCATTGCCGCACGCATTTGAGCGAGGAATTCTTCAGGAAGATAGACAGCGTTTTGAGCCACGGGGAGCGCACCACAACGAAAAAAGGGGGCGTAGTTTACCATAAAGGCTCCGGCGGCGGACACCGGAGCCTGTTATGCTTAGCGCGGCAGGGCGGTGCCCCATTCGCGCCACTCTTTCGGTTCGCTCTCCAGCAGCAGGAAGTGTTTGCCATCCTGCGCTTTCGGCGCCAGCGGCGTACCCGGAGGCGTCGCAAACGCGATGCCGCCGCGAATGAACTGATTAAAGGTACCGGTTTTCACCACCCCGCCAATCAGGCCAAAGTCGAGGCTATAGCCGGAAGCCAGCCAGAATACCGAGTTGTTGCGCACCAGATACTGATAACGCTTGCTGATACGCAGCTGTACCATCACGCGATCCGACATCGAACCGAGCATCAGACCGGTCACCGTGCCGACTTCGAGCCCGCGGAACAGCACCGGCGTGCCGATACCCAGCGAACCCGCTTCCGGTACTTCGACGATAATGCTCAGGCCGTCGATATAACGTGAATCGCTGATCGTGGTTTCCTGTATTTCGAAATCACGGCGCGGCGCACCGCGTCCCGGCTCGACGTTGATATAGGCCTGGAAAAGGGTATCCAGATGTTCAACGCCCGCCGCGGATATCTGCGGCGTAATCACCGAGAAACGCGTCCCGGCGCGGGCAAAGGTATTGACGTATTCCGGGTAGAGAACCGCTTTCGCCTGCACTTCATTTTTCGCGGTAATTAAATTCAGCGACTGGATCTGGCCAATATCAATCCCCAGATAGCGAATTGGCATCCCTTCGGCGATTTTACCGGCGTCGAAGGCGTGCAGGGTTATCTGCCCACCCACCGCGCGGGCGGCGGTTTCTGACGCATACAGCACGCGTTTGTTATCGATCCGCGCGCTGGCGCTGGCGCCGCTGAGGTTATCAAAGCTAATCGCGCCCTTCAGCGCGCGGGAGAGCGGGGATGCCTGCACTGTTAGTCCGCTGCCGTTAAGCTGCACTTTCGCGCCGCCTTCGGCCCAGAACACGCTGTTGCTGGTCAGCAGATGGCGATATTCCGGCTTGATATGGATATTGATCTCAAAGGCGTTCTTGCGCGGCTGCACGGTGATGATTTCCCCGACCGCAAATTTACGGTACAGCACCACGGAGCCTGCCTGCACGTCCGGCAGCGTCTCGGCTGAGAGCGTAAGCGTGGTGGTCGGCAGATCGCTCATGCTGTTTTCCAGCGCCTTTTCCTGGTTCGCGTACAGCGGATAGCGGCTTTGCATCGCCCCTTTGTCGCCCGGGATAACGCGGATCCCGCCGCTGACCCATTCGCTGGCGCTGGCCCCGAGGAACTCCACGCCATCGATGCCGACTTTAACGTCGATGCGGCTGTTGACCACGAATTTGCTATCGCCGCGTACCAGAGAACGGTACTCCGGCATCACCGCCACCTGGAACGTGACGCCATCGGCGTTCAGCTTGCGCTCCAGAACCTGGCCAATCTGCACGCCGTGCAGAATCAGCGGCTGCCCGGCGTCGATGCCGTAGCTTTCCGGCGCGGTGAGCGTGACGGTCGCGACATCCGGCTCTTCCAGAATGGATTTATCGGCAGGCAGCACCGCAAACTGGTTGCGGGGTTCACCCTCGCCGGGGACCAGCTCGAAGGTGGTGCCGGTCAGCAGGGCGCTGACGCTGGGGTTATCCAGCGAGATTTTTGGCTTCTTCATCTGAATCAGCGTCTTCTCGCGCAGTAGGCTGACGACGCTCGGGTCGACGGTCATTTCGCCGGTCACTTTCCCGTCGGCATTGAGATTCAGCTTACTGAGCTGGCCGACCTCCAGGCCCTGGTACATCAGCGGCGTAGAGCCCGCTTTTAAGCCTGCGCCATCCGGGAGATCCAGTTTAACCACCACGCCGCGCTGGCTGTGCGCCAGGTCTTCGTATAAGTGATAATCCGTGTTTTGCTGAGCCTGTGGAGAATCATCCGGGGAATCAAAGGCGATAGCGCCGTTCACCAGCGCCGAGAGGCTGTCCAGCTGGACTTTCGCTCCGCTCAGGCTGACGTCCGCCTTCACGCCGGATACGTTCCAGAAACGGCTCTCTTTTTTCACCAGGTTGGTGAAACGCCGCTCGATCAGCACATCAATGGTGACGCCCTGATTGTTCGGATTAATGGCGTAGTCATATACCCGGCCGACCGGAATCTTACGGAAGTAGACCAGCGAGCCGCTGGTTAACGAACCCAAATCCGCTGACTTGAGATGAATCATCAGCTCGCCGTTGTTGATGTGGTACTTCGGCTGGGTATCGAGGGCGACAAAGTGATCCTCGGGCTCGCCCTGGCCGGGCATCATGCCGATATAGTTACCGCCCACCAGCGCATCCAGGCCGGACACGCCGGCGAGAGAAGCCTTCGGCGTTACCAGCCAGAACTGCGTCTCCTTGCGCAGCGCATCTTTCATATCGCCCTTGACGCTGGCGGAAACCTCAATTTTGCTCAGATCTTTACTCAGCGAGATGTTCTCCACCGTACCGACTTCTACCCCCTGATAGCGGATAGGCGTGCGGCCAGGGACGATACCGTTAGCGGACTGGAAGTCGATAACGATCGTCGTACCGCGATCCTGGTAGCTGGTCCATATCAGCCAGCCGGCAATCAGCAGCGCGATGACCGGCAGCAGCCAAAATGGCGAGATACGGCGTTTAGTTTTAATTTTGGCTTCAGTCGGCGAAGCGGGCGTTTCCTGACTCATGTGCGTCCCAAAGTAAGCGGCTGTCCAGCCATTCAACAGCAAGGATAGTTAATATTACCGCGGCGCCAAAATAGACCGCGGCGGGCCCCATCGTAAACGCGAGGAGCTGATCGCGGTTGATCAGCGACATGGTTAATGCGATGACAAAAAGATCCAACATAGACCAGCGGCCGATCCAGGTAATCAGCCGCAGTAGCAGGATGCGGGTACGTAACCCCTGTTCACACTTGAATTGTATGCTGACCAGCAGCGTAAACAATACAATTACTTTGGTGAATGGGACCAGAATACTGGCGATGAACACGACGCCGGCGATAGCGACGTTGCTGCTGGCCAGCGACATAATGCCGGAAAGGATGGTGTCATCCTGACGTGCGCCGTTGACGTAGATAATCGAGATCGGCAGCAGGTTGGCAGGCAGCAGGAAAACCATTGACGCAATCAGCGCAGCCCAGCTCTTTTGCAGGCTCTGGCGGCGTCTGTGGCGCAGGGGAGTGTGGCAGCGACGGCAGCGGCCGCGCGAATCGCGATGGCCGGTATAATGGCAGCCGAGGCAAACCTGCAGGTTTTCATCCGGCCGCAGCGCCGGGCGCTGGGGGTAAAAACGCTCCCAGAGCTCCTCAACGTTCATATGGATAAGCGTCAGGATACTGAGCAGGGTGAGGGAGATATAGGCGATAAGCCCGATGCCCGGCTGCAGGAAGGCGTAATCCTGCACCTTAATGGAGGCGACGCCGATGCCGACCAGGTAAATATCCAGCATCACCCACTCTTTGAGCCGCTCCAGCATCAGCAGTATCGGGCGCAGATTCATGCCCAGCACGTTGCCCAGCCACAGATAGGCGATTGAGACCACCAGCAGCACCGGCGCCACGACCGCGCAAAATAGCACCATCGCCGCCGTGAGCGGATCGCCCTGGCCGGTCATTTGCCAGATGCCCTGAAGGACGTTAGCGTCGATACGCACGCCCAGCAGATGCAAACGCAGCAGCGGTTCGCTCCAGGCAAAAGGCATCAGCAACAGCATCGCGATTGCCATGCTGCCCAGCCGGGTAAGCGACCAGTCGCGGCCATCGCGCACTTTGGCGTTGCAGCGGGGACACCAGGCGCTTTGATTCTTTTTAAGGACCGGTAAACGAAACAGCAGGTCGCACTGCGGACAGCGCTGATAGTGAGCGTGCTCAACGGGGGCGCTGACCGAGTAGACGATCATTTTTTTTGCTGGCGTAATCCTGGGTGTTTTTAGTGGCATTTATAGCTTACAGAAATGAGTGTATCTCTCTATCTTAACTCAGGAATGAATTCATCTTGAGCATGAATGCATTTAAAGCTTATTTTATTAGGCTGTAAGTGTAAGGTAGTAAGACAACTAAGCGACCAAATAATGAACAAATCAGAATTCTACGCGGATTTGAACCGCGATTTTCAGGCGTTAATGGCAGGCGAAACCAGTTTTCTGGCGATGATTTCAAATACCAGCGCGCTGCTGTTCGAGCGGCTGACCGACGTGAACTGGGCCGGTTTCTATCTTCTGGAAGGTGACACGCTGGTGCTTGGCCCGTTCCAGGGCAAGCTGGCCTGCGTGCGGATTCCGGTCGGACGCGGCGTATGCGGGACTGCCGTCGCGCAGAATCGCGTGCAGCGGGTAGAGGATGTTCACGCGTTTGATGGGCACATCGCCTGTGACGCCGCCAGTAATTCGGAAATTGTCTTCCCGTTACGGGTGAACAATCAAACTATCGGCGTCCTGGATATCGATAGCACGGCGCATTCCCGCTTCACCGCTGAAGATGAGCAGGGACTGGCAGAACTGGTCGCGCATCTGGAAAAACTCATTTCTGCGACTGATTATCAAAAAATATTCACCCGCGTCGCAGGATAATCAACGGATAACGTAGCATTTACCGATGACGTCATTATAATGACGCCTGTTCATGCCTGCGGCTTGTTGGCTACGTCCGTTGTAATCAGGAAATTTCATGGAAAATCAACCTAAGTTGAATAGCAGTAAAGAAGTCATTGCGTTTCTGGCCGAACGTTTCCCTCAGTGTTTTAGCGCTGAAGGCGAAGCTCGCCCCCTGAAAGTCGGTATTTTTCAGGATCTCGTTGAGCGCGTTGGCGGAGAGATGAATCTCAGCAAAACCCAACTTCGCGCTGCTTTGCGTCTTTATACTTCGAGCTGGCGCTACCTGTACGGCGTTAAGCCTGGCGCAGTCCGCGTTGACCTTGACGGCAACCCGTGCGGCGAACTGGAAGAGCAGCACGTTGCTCATGCCCGTCAGCAGCTTGAAGAAGCAAAAGCCCGCGTTCAGGCGCAGCGCGAAGCGCAGCAGGCCAAAAAACGCGAAGCCGCTGCCGCAGCAGGCCAGCCGGAAGAGGGGGCACGTCGCGAGCGTAAACCACGTCCTCAGCCTCAGGCGCGTCGTAAAGACGGCGCTGAGCAGCGTAAACCTCGCCCGGCAGCAGCAGCCAAAGCGCCGCGCGAAGAGCGTCATACCCCTGTATCAGATGTGTCTGTATTGACCGTTGGCCAGGCACTGAAGGTGAAAGCAGGCAATAATGCAATGGACGCCACCGTCCTGGAAATCACCAAAGATGGCGTTCGTGTACAGCTGACTTCTGGTATGTCAATGATTGTACGCGCAGAACACCTGGTGTTCTGAAACGGAGGCCGGGCCAGGCATGAACAAATTCTTTAAGCTCACCGCGTTGGCGGGCCTGCTGGTAATCGCAGGCCAGTCATTCGCCGTGGACGATATCACCCGGATCGATCAAATCCCCGTGCTGAAAGAAGAGCCGCAGCACGCGACGGTGAGCGAGCGCGTCACATCGCGCTTTACCCGCTCTCACTACCGGCAGTTCGATCTTGATAATGCCTTTTCGGCAAAAATTTTCGATCGCTACCTGAACCTGCTCGACTACAGCCATAACGTGCTGTTAGCCAGCGACGTGGCCCAGTTTGCCGCGAAAAAGACTCAAATCGGCGATGAGCTGCGCAGCGGGAAGCTGGACGTTTTTTACGACCTGTATAACCTGGCGCAGAAGCGTCGATTTGAGCGTTATCAATATGCATTGAAAGTGCTGGAACGTCCGATGGACTTTACCGGCAATGACAACTTCAACCTTGACCGCAGCAAGTCTCCCTGGCCGAAAGATGAGGCCGAGCTGAATGCGCTGTGGGATGCCAAGGTGAAGTTTGATCAGCTCAGCCTCAAGCTGGCTGGCAAAGATGATAAAGAGATTCGCGAGACCCTAACCCGTCGCTACAAGTTTGCCATTCGCCGTCTGGCGCAAACCAATAGTGAAGACGTTTTCTCGCTGGCGATGACCGCCTTTGCGCGTGAAATCGACCCGCATACGAACTATCTCTCTCCGCGCAATACCGAACAGTTCAACACCGAAATGAGCCTGTCTCTCGAAGGTATCGGCGCGGTACTGCAGATGGATGACGACTATACGGTGATCAACTCACTGGTGGCCGGTGGTCCTGCGGCGAAGAGTAAATCCATCAGCGTGGGCGACCGTATCGTTGGCGTTGGCCAGCCGGGTAAAGGCATGGTTGATGTCATCGGCTGGCGTCTTGATGATGTCGTGGCGCTGATTAAAGGTCCCAAGGGCAGCAAGGTTCGTCTGGAAATTCTCCCGGCGGGTAAAGGCGCGAAAACGCGGATTGTGACCCTCACGCGCGAACGCATTCGTCTTGAAGACCGCGCGGTTAAGATGTCAGTCAAAACCGTCGGCAAAGAGAAGGTTGGCGTGCTGGATATTCCGGGTTTCTATGTTGGCCTGACGGACGACGTCAAGGTTCAGCTGCAGAAACTGGAGAAACAGAACGTTAGCAGCATCGTTATCGATCTGCGCAGCAACGGCGGCGGGGCGCTGACCGAAGCGGTTTCGCTTTCTGGCCTGTTTATTCCATCCGGCCCGGTTGTCCAGGTTCGCGATAATAACGGTAAGGTGCGTGAAGACAGCGATACCGACGGCGTGGTGTACTACAAAGGCCCGCTGGTGGTGCTGGTCGACCGTTTCAGCGCCTCGGCTTCTGAAATTTTCGCCGCCGCGATGCAGGACTATGGCCGAGCGCTGATCGTCGGTGAGCCGACCTTTGGCAAGGGGACCGTCCAGCAGTATCGTTCGCTGAACCGCATTTACGATCAGATGCTGCGCCCTGACTGGCCGGCGCTGGGGTCCGTACAGTACACCATCCAGAAATTCTACCGTATTAACGGCGGGAGTACTCAGCGCAAGGGTGTGACGCCAGACATCATGATGCCGACCGGAACCGAAGAGCGTGAAACCGGCGAGCAGTATGAAGATAACGCGCTGCCGTGGGATAGCGTCAATGCGGCAACTTTCGTGAAGTATGGTGACCTGACGCCGTTCGGACCCGAGCTGCTGAAGCGCCACGATGCCCGTATCGCCAAGGATCCTGAGTTCCAGTACATCATGAAGGACATTGCTCGCTATAACGCGATGAAAGACAAACGCAACATCGTCTCCCTGAATTACGCGCAGCGTGAAAAGGAGAATGAAGAAGATGATGCGATTCGTCTGGCCCGCGTTAACGATCGCCTGAAACGCGAAGGCAAGCCGCTACTGAAAAAACTGGAAGATCTGCCGAAGGATTACCAGGAGCCTGACCCGTATCTTGATGAAACGGTTCATATTGCGCTCGACCTGGCCCATGAGGAAAAGGATCGGCCAGCGGTCGAGCCTCCGGCCAGTAAATAATCCCCCAACGGGCACACTAAGTTGTGCCCGTTTTCTTTCTCGCCTTTCCCAACGTTCATTGCCTGATTTCAACAAAATGTCAACGCTTTTGCCCAGCGTCAGCAATATGCTACAAAATGTAAAGTTGTGTCTTTCTCGTGACTTAGCGGGGCCTGATGGTTGAAAATTGGCGTTCTACCCATACCATGTGGGTAATCGCATAGTGCGTTTTGTTAAATCGAGGTTAAAAGAAAATTATGATGCGAATCGCGCTTTTCCTGCTGACCAACCTGGCAGTGATGGTGGTGTTCGGGCTGGTGCTGAGCCTGACGGGAATTCAGTCAAGCAGCATGACCGGGCTGCTGATCATGGCCCTGTTGTTTGGTTTCGGCGGCTCAATCGTTTCGCTGCTGATGTCGAAATGGATGGCGCTGAAATCGGTGGGTGGGGAAGTCATTGAGCAGCCGCGTAACGAAACCGAGCGCTGGCTGATGAATACCGTCGCGCAGCAGGCGCGCCAGGCGGGCATCGCTATGCCGCAGGTCGCTATCTACCATGCGCCGGATATTAACGCCTTCGCGACCGGCGCGCGCCGCGATGCGTCGCTGGTGGCGGTCAGTACCGGGCTGCTGCAGAACATGAGCCGTGATGAAGCGGAAGCGGTTATCGCCCATGAGATTAGCCACATCGCCAACGGTGATATGGTCACCATGACGCTGATCCAGGGGGTAGTGAACACCTTCGTTATCTTTATCTCGCGCGTTATCGCGCAGATTGCGGCGGGCTTCCTCGGCGGCAACCGCGATGAAGGTGAAAGCAGCAACGGCAACCCGCTGATCTACTTTGCGGTAGCCACGGTGCTGGAGCTGGTATTTGGTATTCTGGCCAGCATCATCACCATGTGGTTCTCCCGCTACCGCGAGTTCCATGCGGACGCCGGTTCAGCGAAGCTGGTAGGGCGTGAGAAAATGATCGCCGCGCTGCAGCGTCTGAAAACCAGCTATGAGCCGCAGGAGGCCAGCAGCATGATGGCGTTCTGCATTAACGGCAAAGCGAAATCCATGAGCGAGCTGTTTATGACTCACCCGCCGCTGGATAAACGTATTGAAGCCCTGCGCAGCGGCGAATACCTGAAATAACCGTCGCGTCTGGCCCTGAAAGTAAAAGACCACCTTCTGAGAAGGTGGCTTTTGAGAATGCCCCCTGTAAGGGGGGCTATTGTCACCTGCCGCTGATTACTCTAGCAATTCCATCTGCTGTTCATACGTTTGTTCCGTTTTCTCCTGATGCCTCACATATCGTCTGATAATTTCTTCATTCACTCCCACCGTATCGACAAAGTAGCCTCGCGACCAAAAATGATTCCCCCATAGCTTCTTCCTGATATGTGGAAAACGGTTATAAAGCCTGATGGCACTGCGTCCTTTTAGATGGCCCATCAGAGTTGATATCGAGATCTTTGGTGGAATGATGACGACCAGATGTACATGATCGGGCTGAACATTTAGCTCCAGAACCTCACAATCCTTTATTCCACAGAGGATATAGATCGTCCTGTACAGCTCCTTACCCAGCTTATCTTTCAGGATCCTGAATCGGTACTTGGGTGTCCAGACTATGTGGTATTTGCAACGCCAATATACATGTGATGAACTCCTGTAAAGTCCCATGTCGGTTTGTCTCCTTTTACTTGTGGTGAGTAAGCAGAGATATTCCGACATGGGCATTCTTCAGGCTATAGCCTTACAGGAGCAATCACCACCTCCCTAGGAGGTGGTTTAGGGATGACAACAAAAATCCGCAACCTTCGGGCTGCGGATTTTTTTATGCCGGTTTTGCGTTACAGCCTGACGCGCGGCTGCGTGACGCGTAGCCCGCTGACGGCGGCCGCGACGACGGCAAACGTTCCGGCCAGCAAAAGGGCGGTGTGGGTTCCGCTATCGCCCAGCAGGTTAAACAGCAGCGCCACCAGCGCGGCGCCAGTGCTCTGTCCAAGCAGGCGCGCGGTCCCCAGCATGCCGCTTGCGCCGCCGCTGCGATGAGCCGGCGCTGACGAGACGATGGTGTGATTGTTGGGGGACTGGAACAGACCAAAGCCCGCGCCGCAGAGCGCCATTCGCCAGATAATATCCAGGTCCGACGGCGCGGAGGGCAGTAAAGCCAGGCCGAACAGGCCGCAGGCCATGATGATTAGACCCATCGCGCCCAGCAGCCCGGCGTGAACTTTCTCAATCAAATATCCCGCCAGCGGCGCCATGACCATAGTGGCCAGCGGCCACGGCGTCAGGAGCAGACCGGTTTCCACCTCGCTACGCCCCATCATTGACTGCAGGAAGAACGGCAGCGAAACCATCGCCAGCATCTGGGCGCAAAAAGAGCATATCGACGTACAAATTGACAGAGAGAATAGCGGAATGCGCAGCAGGTCAACCGGCAGCAGGGGGACCGGCATTTTGAGCTGGCGGCGGACAAAAAAGAACCCGACAACCAGCATGGCCATAACCTCCGCCGCAACCAGCGCGCCTGACTGGCCCTGAGCGAACCCGCCGAGGGCGGTAATCAGTAAGCCAAAAGTGAGAGCATTCATGATGGCGCTCGGCAGGTCGAAGCGGGTGACCTTGCTGCGGCCGGTGTTAGCTGGCAGATAGCGCATCGCGAGAAGCAGTGAAATAATCCCCAGCGGAACGTTAATCAGAAACAGCCATTGCCATGAAGCCATTGAGAGAATCGCGGCGGCGATGGTCGGCCCCGCCGCGGAGGAGACGGCCACCACGAAAGAGTTGATCCCCATCCCGCGGCCGAGAAAGCGCTGAGGATAAATCAGGCGAATCAGCGCGGTGTTCACGCTCATCAGCGCCGCGCCGCCGAGCCCCTGCGCCACGCGCGCCAGGGTCAGCATTTCGAGGCTTCTGGAGAGCGCGCAGGCCAGTGAGGTGAAGGTAAAAAGCACCAGGCCGATTTTATAAATACGCCGGTAGCCGACCATATCGCCGAGGAAAGAGAGCGGCAGCAGCGCGATAACGATAGCGATTTGGTAGGCATTGACTATCCAGATTGAAGAGGCCGGGGATGCGTTTAAATCGCTGGCGATGGTCGGCAGGGCGACGTTGGCGATAGCGCCGTCCAGCACCGCCATCGCCAGGCCTAATACAATGGTCAGAATGGCGCCGTAACGCTGCGGTAAAGGCAGCCCATCGGAGATGTTTTTATCCATGTGAAGTCTGTATCTTATCGGGAACTATTAACTGGTTAATAATTTTAGCATTGATTATTCAGCGGTATGTCGCAGATTTGTAACGAATCGGCAGAAGAACGATTGCGGGTAGCGGGATGCGAATTTATAATAAAAACCGGTTCTAATTTTTATAAAACAGTTGCGATGAGGTGATAAATGGCAGTTGCAGATTTGGATAAACAGCCAGATTCTGTCTCTTCGGTATTGAAGGTTTTTGGCATTCTGCAGGCGCTTGGCGAAGAGCGTGAAATTGGCATTACCGAACTGTCCCAGCGCGTCATGATGTCAAAAAGCACCGTTTATCGCTTTTTGCAGACCATGAAATCGCTGGGATACGTAGCTCAGGAAGGTGAGTCCGAGAAATATTCTCTGACCCTGAAACTCTTCGAACTTGGCGCGCGGGCTTTGCAGAACGTTGATTTGGTGCGCAGCGCTGATATTCAGATGCGCGAGCTTTCACGCCTGACGAAAGAGACCGTCCACCTGGGCGCCCTGGATGAAGACAGTATTGTTTACATCCACAAAATCGACTCAATGTACAATTTGCGCATGTATTCGCGCATCGGGCGTCGTAACCCGCTGTACAGCACCGCGATCGGTAAAGTGCTGCTGGCCTGGCGCGATCGTGCCGAGGTTGAGCAGATTCTGGAAGGGGTGGAGTACAAACGCAGCACCGACAGAACTATCACCAGCACCGAAGCGCTGCTGGCGGTTCTCGATAAGGTCCGCGAGCAGGGGTATGGCGAAGATAACGAAGAGCAGGAAGAGGGGCTGCGCTGCATCGGGGTTCCGGTTTTCGACCGCTTCGGCGTGGTTATCGCGGGCCTGAGTATCTCTTTCCCGACGCTGCGTTTCTCGGAGGAGCGCCTGAACGAGTACGTGGCGATGCTGCACACGGCGGCGCGTAAAATTTCAGAACAGATGGGCTACAACGATTATCCGTTCTGACCTTGTGCGTAAATCGGGCTACAGTGTATGTAGCCCGTTCGTGACTAGCCGTTATCGACTACCGTGGCGCTTTTTCGCAGGATAGGGCAATCGGTAATGCCGATAATACCGCTGCTGGAATGAACATATTGTGCGGTACTGATGCCGCGAGCCGTGAGATATTTACACTGCAATCCCAGCCCCCCGGCATTCTCGCTGCTGCCCATTAATACGCCGTAGCCGCTTAATAATACGCCAATCCACAAGATAGCCAGCACCACAATGGTACGAATGATCAATCGCATTGTTGCCTCATTATTTGTATTATCCTTGCGTCCATTCTGGCATGAACATCGTTTGAAACAAGTCTATGATTCCTAAACTTGCCTTTCGTATTACAGTTAGCCGCGGTTTAAGAAGGTCATGCTATCCTGGCGACATCTGATACTGATGCGGAGTGTGGAGTGAAAAAATTACGCTGGGTTTTGCTGATAGTCATCATCGCAGGTTGTTTACTGCTATGGACTCAGATGCTTAACGTAATGTGCGATCAGGATGTACAGTTCTTCAGCGGCATCTGCACTATCAATAAATTTATTCCCTGGTAAGACATTTTTAATATGACTGATTTTCTTCTGCCGCGCGGGTGGTAGAATAAACGCCTTCTCTTTGAGGTGGTGAAATGAGTGAGTTACTAAATCCTGGGATTGTAAGCCTGGCATCCGTGGCGCTTTCAGTTGTGCTGTTGCTTGTCGGCCTGTTGTTATGGTTTTTTGTTAATCGCGCCAGCTCGCGCGCTAATGAGCAGATAGCGCTGCTGCAGGCGCTGCTGGATCAGCAAAAGCGGCAAAACGCGCTGCTGCGCCGTCTCTGCGAGGCCAATGAGCCAGAGAAGGAGAGTGCCGCAGAACCTTCCATCGCCGAGAAGGGGAAAGGCGACGACGACTTCATTCGTCTGGTCGCAGAGCGCTAATCTGATTGTCAGGTGTACATCGTGACGGTGTGCGCCTGTATCTCCCCCGGTGTATAACGTACCCTTATCGATAAATTCTCTTCCGACCGTAAACCTGCCCACCGGCAAGCGGAGGCGGCGCGTTTATGCTCTCTTTAATTAGTTTGTTTAATTCATCAAATAAAAGAACAGGAAAGACCTGACTGTCATCAGGCGTTCATTATTGCCGTGAAGTATAGACAATATTTTAAGTACTTCAATTAACGCGCTTCGATATTATGCCATGGGCCGGTAAAGCAATTTTTCAACTATCGATATGAGCTTTTAAATGCATCTTTATGCAATGATTTCTGACTCCCCCTAAAATTGGCAGTTTGGCTCTACGCGGGGCCCGGCAAGCTGAAGTCATTGAGCAATGGTCGATAAACTCCCAGGCAGGGGGCCGTCTCAGCGGCGCCAGCGCGGAGGGAGAAGGATAAGCCAGAGGAAGCAAAGTCGCATAAATGTGCAGGTGATCAAATGATTCCCTTATAATTTGTGCGAGCGATCGAGAGCCGTCTAAAAATGGCTTGCCATTATTTACGTAGTATGTGATAACACCTTTCGGGTTAAACGAGGTACAGTTCTGTTTATGTGTGGCATTTTCAGTAAAGAAGTCCTGAGTAAACACGTTGTCGTTGAATACCGCTTCTCTGCCGAACCTTATATTAGTGCCTCATGCAGTCATGTGTCAGTTTTATCTATGTAAGTGCCCCACGGGCGAAGAAAACAGTCTAAGGAATTTTGCAAATGGCAAAGATTAAAGGTCAAGTTAAGTGGTTCAACGAGTCTAAAGGTTTTGGCTTCATTACTCCGGCTGATGGCAGCAAAGATGTGTTCGTACACTTCTCCGCTATCCAGGGTAACGGCTTCAAGACTCTGGCTGAAGGCCAGAACGTTGAGTTCGAAATTCAGGACGGCCAGAAAGGTCCAGCTGCAGTTAACGTAACTGCTATCTGATTTAGACCACTGAATCTTGTAAGAAAGCCTCGCAGCCGCGGGGCTTTTTAGTCTTTATTGCAAATCATGTCATTTTTCCTCCCTCTGTTGCGCTTTGTTGCAAAACAACATCCTTATTAGCACTGTTTAGCAACCTGTTTTGTATATATCTGTTAAATCAGGTGGTTGCAAAATAATGATGGAGCTAAGGTGCAAAAGAACAAACTTAAGTCAGCCGCTAACTTTACCCCTTTACGGTTTGGGTTGTTATGCGTGGCCATTCTTTGCTGTATGGGTCTGCTGCTGGCCCGGGTAGGCTGGCTGCAAATTGTCTCTCCCGACAATTTGGTTAAACAAGAAGATATGCGCTCCTTGCGCGAAGAGCCTATCGACGTGCAGCGCGGCATGATTAGCGATCGCGAGGGCCGCCCGCTGGCGGTTAGCGTGCCGGTGAGCGCCATCTGGATCGATCCGCAAACAACTCTCGCAAAAGGCGGCGTCGGGTATGGCCCGCGCTGGCAGGCGATGGCGCAAGCTTTACACCTCAACCTTAGCGAGCTTGCCCATCGCGTGCAGACGCATCCTCATGCGCGTTTTCTCTATCTGGCGCGTCAGATAAACCCGGAGCAGGCGGAGTGGATCGACAAGCTGCACCTGCCGGGGATTAATCTGCGCGATGAGTCGCGTCGTTTTTATCCCGCGGGGCACGTTGCGGCTAATCTGCTGGGCTTTACCAATATCGATAATCAAGGAATCGAGGGGGTAGAGAAAAGCTTTAATGCCCAGCTAACCGGTCAGCCCGGGCGCCGTTTGGTGCGCAAAGACCGGCACGGCAACGTCATCGAAAATATCACCGAAGTCCCGGCGGTCCCGGCCCACAATTTGCAGCTCAGTATCGATGAGCGTCTGCAAACGGTGACCGAGGACGCGCTGGATAACGCCGTGCGCTGGAACAAAGCGGAATCAGGGGCGGCGGTATTAATTAAAATTGATACCGGGGAAATCCTGTCGATGGCCAGCTACCCCGATTTCAACCCTAATAATCGCGATGACGCGAAGCTGGATGATTTCCGCAATCGCGCGATTAGCGATACTTTCGAGCCGGGGTCGACGGTTAAGCCGCTGGTGCTGATGACCGCGCTCCAGCAGGGCATTGTTCAGCCGGATAGCGTGGTGGATACCCATCCGTTTACCCTCGACGGTCATCGTATTCGCGACGTCGGTTACTACCCTGAGCTGTCCCTCACCGGCATTCTGCAAAAATCCAGCGATACCGGCGTTTCACATTTGTCGCTGGCCATGCCGATTCAACATCTTATCGATACCTATAAAGCGTTCGGTTTCGGCGACTCTACCGGTCTGGGATTAACCGGTGAAAGCGCCGGGCTGATGCCGCAGCGTCGCTACTGGGGACAGCTGGACCGGGCGACATTCGCCTTCGGTTACGGCCTGATGGTTACGCCGCTTCAGCTGGCGCACGTTTACGCAACTATTGGCAGCTACGGTATTGAGCGTCCGCTATCGATCACGCGTATCGATCCGCCGGTCATGGGCACCCGAGTGATGCCGGAGCAGATTGTGCATGAAGTCGAACATATGATGGAGAGCGTTGCCTTGCCGGGCGGCGGGGGCACCAAAGCGGCGGTGCGCGACTATCGGGTGGCGGTAAAAACCGGTACCGCCAAGAAAATTGGTCCTGACGGGAAATATATCGACAAATACGTGGCCTACACCGCAGGGGTGGCGCCCGCCAGTAACCCAAAATTTGCGCTGGTAGTGGTGATGAACGACCCCAGCAACGGTTCGTATTACGGTGGGGCAGTGTCGGCGCCGGTATTCAGCCAGATCATGGGCGATGTCCTGCGCCTGGAAAACGTGATGCCAGATGGGATGCCGCAGGGTTCTGAAAACCTGATCGTCATGCATCATGACGGCGTGCTGCCGCCTGCGCTGTAACGGTGGCCTGGAGGGGCGAATAGCGCTACACTTTCGCCCTTTCAGCACACCGGAGTTGCCATGTCTTACAGTTGCCCACTTTGCCACGCGCCGCTTGAGCGCCGCGATAATAGCTTTATCTGCCCGCAGCGGCATCAGTTCGATCTGGCGAAGGAAGGGTACGTCAATTTACTGCCGGTGCAGTTTAAGCGCTCCCGCGATCCGGGCGACAGCGCTGAAATGATGCAGGCCCGGCGGGCGTTTCTCGATGCGGGTCATTATCAGCCGCTTCGCGACGCGATCTGCGCTTATCTGCACACTTTCGCTCCGACCGATTTACTGGACATCGGCTGCGGGGAAGGCTACTACACGCACGCTTTTGCCGCCATCGCCAGCCGCAGCTGGGGTCTGGACGTGTCGAAATCCGCTATCCGCGCGGCGGCAAAACGGTACCCGCAGGTCAACTTTTGCGTCGCCTCCAGCCAGCGTTTACCGTTTGAGGATGCAAGCCTGGATGCGATAGTACGTATTTACGCCCCCTGCAATGCCGTTGAGCTGGCGCGCGTTGTCCGCCCCGGCGGCTGGGTCATCACCGCGACGCCGGGGCCTCGTCACCTGATGGAGCTGAAAGGGTTGATATACGACGAAGTGCGTTTGCACGAGCAAAACGCGGAAGAGATGGCAGGGTTTACGCTACGTCACCAGCAGCAGCTGGCCTATCCGATGCAGCTTAACGGCAGCGAGGCGGAAGCTTTACTGCAAATGACGCCGTTTGCGTGGCGGGCTAAGCCGCCGGTTCGGGAAGCGCTGCGTCAACAGGTGGGATTCGGCTGCCAGACCGATTTTGCCATTCACTGCTGGCAGCGCGACGCCTGAGGATCAGCCGGCGAAATGGCTCCAGAGGATCTGGGCGCCGATGCCAATCAGCACGATACCGCCGAGGATTTCCGCCCGTTTGCCGAGCAGCGGGCCGATAAAACGTCCCACCATCATACCGAGCGTCGACATTATCAGCGTGGCGCAGCCGATAGCCAGCGCGGTGGCGATAATGTTGACCTGCAGAAACGCCAGGCCAACGCCGACGGCCATGGCGTCAAGGCTGGTAGCGAATGCGGTGGTCACCAGCAGCCAGAAACCGTGGCGTCGCGGAGTTTCGCAGTCGTCGTCGTTGCCGCCGCGAAACCCTTCGATAACCATTCGACCGCCGAGAAACACCAGCAGCACAAAGGCAATCCAGTGGTTCCACTCGAGAACGAACTGGCTGGCAAGCATCCCCATTCCCCAACCGACCAGTGGCGTGAGCGTTTCGATAGCGCCAAAGATAAGACCCGTGCGCAGGGCTTCAGAAAATTTAGGTTTATGGAGAGTGGCGCCTTTGCCAATAGAGGCCGCGAAGGCGTCCATGGACATGCCGAAGGCAAGAAGAATTGTAGCGGATACATTCATGAGAGCGTCCTGACCGGGGATAATCCATATGACACATCGCCGCCCCCAGTAAAAATACGCGGC
Source organism: Klebsiella sp. LTGPAF-6F (assembly GCF_001753185.1). NCBI lineage: Bacteria > Pseudomonadati > Pseudomonadota > Gammaproteobacteria > Enterobacterales > Enterobacteriaceae > Klebsiella > Klebsiella sp. LTGPAF-6F. The sequence continues at coordinate 3,828,610 of NZ_CP017450.1, read as the reverse complement.
CCATCCTGAAGATGAGGCGCCGCGTACAGCAGCGATGCGTCTATGGTCTCGCCTGATTGAAGACGTTCTTCTTCAACCCGTACGTGCCACGTTTTGCAACGAGTATGTTGACACGTACATTTTCTGGCAGGCAGAAAATTGGCTACTCCCCAACGACGGGCGCAACCTTAACATAATTTTAGAATATAAAACAATAACAGAGTCAGGTTATTTTGCTAACCAAATGATAACGATTTTCATTTAAATTTAGAAGTGAATAATTCGTTAATAAATATCGGCGAATTAAACGAATGGAATATAGCCGCGGCTATATTCCATTCGCCGTGGAATGACAAAATATAGCGCAGGCTATATTTGTAACTCATTGAGTTGAAATGAGAAGTTTGTATATTTTTTCCAGGTCGTCGATATTTTGTACGCGAATTAGCAGGCGACGCTGCTCTAATTGCATGACCAGCACGCCATCTTCCGATAAATTCATCTCTTTAATACGCTTATATTCGATCCAGATATTGGCGAAAAAAAAGCCTTCTTTTTTGAAGATGATTTTGGGTGAACGGATCCAGAAAAGATATAACCCCATCAAGGCCAGGGCAGATAATAGCCAGGTGGTGATAAGTTCGCCCTGGCTGGCAATATTGTTATAAATCAGGATAGCAATGAGGCCGACGAAGATAATGCCATCGACGCGATTGCGGCGGAGCAGGGGGATAGCCAGCAAAACGGGGCCATTGCGGCGCGGCATGATGAACTGATCGTAAATCGCAAACGCGAGCAGAACGAGAATAAACAGGATTAACACCAGGTCCGTGATTGTCATCCATCCTCCAAATAAAAAAGCCGGGGGCAAGCCCCCGGCGCACAGCGTGTAGATTACTGGCCCAGCAGGCCGACAGCGTAGCCCGCGATACCGATGACGAAGAAGCCAACGATGATCCACAGGGCGTTAACTTTCTTGCGCAGCAGCCACATACAGGCGAAGGTCAGCAGCAGCGGCACCAGGCCCGGCATCAGCTGGTCAAGGATAGTCTGCACGGTGGTCACGCGCGTCTGGCCATCCTGACCGGTGATGGTGGAAACCACCAGCGGGATGTTCACGTGCGTCCACTTGTTAACCAATGCCCCCATGACAAACAGGCCGAGAATTGACGCCCCCTCGGTCAGTTTCTGCAGGAAGCCGCCGCCCATATCTTTAACGATATCGATACCTTTACGGTAACCGTACGCGACGCCGTAATAACGGGTCAGCAGACGCACCGCGTTAAACAGGATAAAGAACAGCAGAGGCCCGAGCAGGCTGCCGCTCATGGCGATACCTGCGCCCAGCGCGGCGAACACCGGACGAACGGTACCCCAGAAGATAGGGTCGCCCACGCCGGCCAGCGGGCCCATCAGACCAACTTTGATACCGTTGATAGCACCATCGTCGATCTCTGCGCCGTTAGCACGCTGCTCTTCCATCGCCAGCGTTACGCCGAGAACCGGCGCCGCAACGTAGGGATGGGTGTTAAAGAACTCAAGGTGACGCTTAATCGCCTGTTTACGCGCATCGTTGTTCTCCGGATACAGGCGACGAATAGCCGGCACCATGGAGAAGCAGAAGCCCAGCGCCTGCATACGTTCGAAGTTCCATGAACCCTGGAACAGGTTAGAACGAATGAACACGCCACGAATATCACTCTGAGTCAGTTTTTTCTCGGTGGTATTTTTAGTCATATCAACCATTTCGCTCACCTGTTAGTCCAGTTCGTTGTCGAGATCGTTATTACCAGCAGCCTGCACAGGCGCACCCGCTACGCGGTTGTATTTCGGGCTCAGCTGGATGTAGAGCACCGCCATCACGGTACCAATTACACCCAGAGCAACCAGGTTGAAATCGGTGAACGCGGCGGTAACAAAGCCCAGGTAGAAGAACGGCATCAGGTAGCCTGCGCGCATCATATTGATGACCATCGCGTAACCGACGACCACGATCATGCCGCCCGCGATGTTCAGACCGCCGGTAACCACTTCTGGAATGGCGTTCAGCATACCCTGTACTTCGCTGGTACCGACGGAAATCGCCACGATAACGGCAGGGATAGCGATACGCATGGCCTGCAGGAACAGCGATGAAACGTGCAGCCAGGATATGGCCGTCAGGTTTCCATTCTCCGCGGCCTTATCCGCCGCGTGCTGGAAGGCAACGGTGATGGTACGAACGATAATGGTCAGAACCTGGCCTGCCGCGGCCAGCGGGATTGCCAGCGCGATACCGGCACCGATGCTTTGATGGCCGGCGATAACCAGAACGGTAGAGATGATGGAAGCAAGGGCGGCATCCGGCGCAACGGCCGCACCGATGTTCATCCAGCCCAGGGCGATCATTTCCAGGGTACCACCGATAATAATACCGGTTTTCATATCCCCGAGAACGGCGCCAATCAGCGTACAGGCCACCAGAGGACGGTGGAACTGAAATTCATCAAGTACCGACTCCATACCCGCAATACACGCGACGATGAACACCAGCACAATCTGAAGAAAGGTAATCTCCATTGTACTTCTCCTGTTGATTAAGTCTTAAGTTGAAAATTGCGTTGCGATCCGCGGGGTGACTTATTTCACCTTGGCGATCAGATCCATCATTTTCAGTTTCTGGTCGGTGGAAACTTTGCGGGCCTCCAGTTCGATACCGCGGGCATTCAGCTTTTTGAACGCTTCGATATCTTTCTCATCGACCGAAATGGCGTTGTTCACCTGCGTTTTACCCTGGCGGAAAGCCATGCCGCCGATGTTGACGCTGGTGATTTTCACACCGCCTTCAACCACGCGTTCAACGTCCGTTGGGTTAGTGAACAGCAGCATAATGCGCTCGCCTGCGTATTTAGGGTTGTTATAGACGCGGATCATTTTCGCGACGTCTACAACGTGGGCGGTAACGCCCGGAGGAGCAACCTGAGTCAGCAGCGTTTTACGTACGGTATCCGCCGCAACTTCGTCGCTGACGACGATAATGCGGGAAACGTTGGTTTCTTTAGTCCAGCGAGTGGCGACCTGGCCGTGGATTAAACGGTCATCGATACGCGCAAGCCCGATAACCATGTAGTCGTTTGGACCCATTGGCTTCAATGGCGCAGCCGCTTTCGGTGCAGCCGCCTGAACCGGAGCAGGGGCGGCCTTTTCCACCGGCTTCGCTTTCAGCGCCTTAACGCCCTCGCGACCGGTTTCTACCGCCAGGGCAACCAGCTCATCGAACGACGGGTTGTCGTCACGCGCCATCAGCGTTTCGACCAGCATCGGAATATTAACGCCCGCGATGACTTCATAATGTTCTTTATCGACGACAATGCGGCTGGCCGCGTTAAACGGGCTGCCTCCCCATGTATCGACGAGAAATAACACGCCTTTTGCTGTATCCAGCTTTGCCAGCTGAGCGTTGTACTTTTCGATTAACGTTTCCGCGTTTTCGCCAGGGACGAAATCAATCCAGCCAACGTTTTCCTGTTCGCCCAGCAGCATTTCTGCCGTTTTTAACAGCTGTTCTGCAGCCCAACCATGTGTGCCTATTACAATAGCAATCGTCACTTGCTACCTCCTTTATAATCGTGAATGCATCATCTGTTCTGATACATCCTGAATCACTCTTGCGAACAAAATCGATTCAGTAAGGGTGTAAGATATAAAGTAATTACTACAGCGAATTATTTTAGACAGTGAAAAAATAATTAATGTGATGAAGCTCCGCTAATTATGCATCTGTTGGTAATTATTTTGCAGCGCAAAAAATAGTCTTAGCTATTGCAAAGACAGGTAAATTTTTTCCAATTATGCTCTATATTTTGCTATGTTTACGTTCCGTTTAATTACTCAGGAGTATAGGGCATAGCCCGCTATATGGACCGTCACCGACGTCTTTTCACCTTCCGGCACGCGTTTGCCGCCGCCACCTGCTACGTCTTTTCACCAGCAACAAGTGTCTCGTCTGTGCATGACACAGCGATGACTACGCCTGCCGTTAACTGGAGCTGCTCATGGAATTCTTAATGGATCCCTCTATTTGGGCCGGTTTGCTGACGCTTGTCGTCCTTGAAATCGTACTGGGTATCGACAACCTGGTGTTTATCGCCATCCTTGCCGACAAGCTGCCGCCAAAGCAGCGGGACAAGGCGCGCCTGATCGGCCTCTCGCTGGCGCTGTTTATGCGCCTGGGTCTGCTGTCGGTTATTTCGTGGATGGTGACCCTGACGAAACCGCTTTTCAGCGTTGCCGATTTCTCGTTTTCAGGACGCGACCTGATCATGCTGCTCGGGGGGATATTCCTGCTGTTTAAGGCGACCACCGAACTGCATGAACGGCTGGAGAACCGCCAGCATGACTCCGGTCATGGTAAAGGCTATGCCAGCTTCTGGGTGGTGGTACTACAAATCGTGGTGCTGGATGCCGTGTTCTCGCTGGACGCCGTGATTACCGCGGTCGGGATGGTTAACCACCTGCCGGTGATGATGGCGGCGGTGGTGATCGCGATGGCGGTGATGCTGCTGGCTTCGAAGCCGTTGACTAATTTTGTCAACCAGCATCCGACGGTGGTAGTGCTCTGTCTGAGCTTCCTGCTGATGATCGGCCTGAGCCTGGTGGCTGAAGGTTTTGGTTTCCATATACCGAAAGGTTACCTGTACGCCGCGATTGGCTTCTCGATAACCATCGAGTTCTTTAACCAGATTGCGCGCCGTAACTTTATTCGTCATCAATCGACCCTGCCTCTGCGCGCGCGCACTGCCGATGCGATCCTCCGTCTGATGGGCGGGCGTAAGCAAAGCGCCGCGGCGCATGATAGCGATAGCGCGTCCGTCGTGCCGATCCCCGAAGGCGCGTTTGCGGAAGAAGAGCGCTACATGATTAACGGCGTGCTGACCCTGGCCCAGCGTTCGTTGCGCAGCATTATGACCCCGCGCGGGGAAATTAGCTGGGTAAACGCCGAGCAAAGCGAAGAGGAAATTCGCCGTCAGCTGCTCTCTTCACCGCACAGCCTGTTCCCGGTCTGCCGCGGCGAGCTGGATGAAATCATCGGTATCGTGCGGGCGAAAGAGATGCTGGTGGCGCTGGAAGCGGGTGACAACGTTGCCGCTCTGGCTTCCGCCTCGCCGGCGATTGTGGTCCCGGAAACGTTGGACCCGATCAATCTGCTGGGCGTGCTGCGCCGCGCCCGCGGTAGCTTTGTCATCGTGACTAACGAGTTTGGCGTCGTACAGGGGCTGGTTACGCCGCTGGACGTACTGGAGGCGATTGCCGGCGAGTTCCCGGACGCTGACGAAACGCCGGAAATTGTCATCGACGGCGACGGCTGGCTGGTGAAAGGTTCAACCGACGTGCATGCGTTGCAGCAGGCGTTGGGGGTAGACGATCTGGTCGATGAGGACGAAGATATTGCCACGGTTGCCGGCCTGGTGATTGCCGTCAACGGCCATATTCCGCGTCCGGGCGACGTGCTTGAACTGTCACCTTTGCAGTTCACGATTGTTGAAGCCAACGACTATCGCGTCGATCTGGTACGGGTCGTCAAGCTGCGACAGTATAACGACGAAGAAGAGTAACGGTTGATGCCCGTCGGCCCTCGGGCCGCCGGGCATTTTTAAGCGTTCAGCTCCCGATGCTTTTCCGCCGCCAGCCACTGCGGAAAGTCCTCTACCGGCATCGGCCGGGCGTAGTAAAATCCCTGCAATAAATCGACGCCGTTGCCGCGCAGATACTCTTCCTGATCCCGGGTCTCTACCCCTTCCGCGACCGTCACAATCTTCAGCCGGTGGGCGAGAGCAATGATCATGTCGGTCACCGTTGCGTTGACGCTATCAATTCCAATTGCGCTGGTGAAGGATTTATCGATCTTCAATACGTCAGGACGCAGCTTTTCCAGCCAGGAAAGGGAGCTGTTGCCGGTGCCGAAATCGTCGATGGCCAGCTTTACTCCCTTAAAATGGAGATGTTCGGCCATATGGTGATCGCCATCCTGGAGTACGTCGCGTTCGGTGAGCTCAACCACCAGCTGCTGTACCGGATGGGCGCTGAACCAGTAGTGATGCAGATCGCGCAGCAGTTCGCCGTTGGCGAAATGGCGGGCGGCGACGTTGATGCTGATGTGAAAATGTTTGTCCTGCGGAAAAAGGGCTAATTTGTGGGCCGTCTGGGAGATGACATAGCGGGTGAGGGGAACGATCAGATTATAGCCTTCGGCTATGGGGATAAACACCTCCGGCGAGATAGCGCCTCTGCGTGGATTATTCCACCGCAGCAGTATTTCCACGCCGCAGCACTGACGGGTGCGCAGGTCCTGCAGGGGCTGGCACCAAAGCGTGAACTCGTGGGCGGCAATACCGAGATTAATTTCCCGGGAAAAGCTCATTCTTCCCGCGGTCGCCAGCCAGGCGATGCCGGTCATTAACAGGCTGATTATCAGCGCCAGCGGCAGTTCGCCCGGTAGCTCATTGAGGGCGACCGCTGAGGCGCCCGGCCCGCTGACGTTAATGGTGAAGGGAAACTGCGTCGACGACTGGCGGTAGATGATTTGCTCGCCCGGCAAGGATTCCTGTTTAATCAGCCCGGAACCGCCAATAAAGCTTTTATCGCCAACGCTGAGGCCAATGCCGGTAATTAATGGCGATTTTGCATTAAAAATTAACTCGCCCAGCAGCTCGATATTGATCACCAGCAGGACGCCATCGGCGCCGCTAAGCGAAGCGGGATACCACTGGATAAGCACCGGCGTCCCTTTAAGCAGCGATGCGTCGTAGCTGAAGGTAAGCAGGTCGTGGTTGGCGGGGAGCGCCGGCTGTAACTGGTGAACCGGAATATTTCGTTGGCCAAAAATACTCGAGCAATAGAGCAGGTCAGACTGGACCAGCGCGATGGAACGTACCGTTTGCAGCGATGCCGCCAGCTTACGTAACGTGAGGTGGACGTCCTGACAGGGCTGGTTCACAAGTTGCAGCAGCGTGGCATGCTGGGCCGCCAGGGGCCGCAGAATATTATCCATTGCGGCCACCATTTTATTGGTGCTGAGCTGGACGCGCTGCTGATTTAAGCTACGCTGCGAAATAAATCGTATCACTAATGTTGTCGTCAGGGTCAGTAGCGCGACCAGCAAGCAAACCAGGATACGTTTCCTGCGGTAGGTTGTGATAACTTTTTGTGCAGTCTGCATGCGCGACGCCCTGTCGGCTAAAAGTGTTAATGAGAGTAACAGCCGTTATAGAGCAAGTGTAGTGGGCGCAGATAATAATATAGCGTGGAAAAAGAAGAATGCGCCCGGGGGCGCATTCTGTAGGACACGGATTAGTCGCACTGAACTTTAATCGCCAGGCCGCCGCGCGACGTTTCCCGGTATTTGGCGTTCATGTCTTTACCGGTCTCGTACATGGTCTCAATGACTTTATCGAGCGAGACGCGCGGTTCGCTGGTGCGGCGCATGGCCATCCGGCTGGCGTTGATCGCTTTGACGGAGGCAATGGCGTTACGTTCGATGCACGGCACCTGTACCTGGCCGGCCACCGGGTCGCAGGTGAGGCCAAGGTTGTGCTCCATGCCGATTTCCGCCGCCACGCAGACCTGCTCGGGGCTGGCGCCAAGGATTTCCGCCAGGCCCGCAGCGGCCATTGAGCAGGCCACGCCCACTTCGCCCTGACAGCCCACCTCCGCGCCGGAAATGGACGCGTTCATTTTATACAGCGTGCCGATAGCCCCTGACGCCAGGAAGTAACGAATATAGATATCCGGGCTGACGGACTCGATAAAGTGGTCGTAGTAAGCCAGCACCGCCGGTACGATGCCGCAGGCGCCGTTCGTCGGTGCCGTCACCACGCGGCCACCGGCGGCGTTTTCTTCGTTGACCGCCAGCGCGAACATGTTGACCCAGTCCACCACGTTCATCGGATCGTGGGAGAGTTTATCGCTGGCAACCAGCATCCGCCGCAGCGCCGAGGCGCGACGAGGCACGCGCAGCGGGCCGGGCAGAACGCCTTCGGTATTCATTCCGCGATCGATACAGGCGCGCATGGTCTGCCAGATATTGGCAAAATAGTCTTCAATCTCTTTTTTGCTGTGCAGCGCCAGCTCATTCTGCATCACCATGCCGGAGAGCGACATGCCGGTCTCTTTGCAGTAGCCCAGCATTTCCTGAGCGGATTTAAACGGATAGGGTACGGTGAGTTCGCTGGCGCTCTCTTTGCCGAAATGCTCTTCATCGACGATAAAACCGCCGCCGATGGAGTAATAGGTTTTGCTGTAGATTTCTTTCTCGCCAGCCCAGGCATGAATGGTCATGCCGTTTTCATGCAGCGGCAGGTTGTCGCTGCGAAAACGCATACCGTCATTCTGCGGGAAGTCGACCTCATGCTGCCCCTGGGCCAGCAGCAGGCGACCGCGCGTTTCAACGTCGCGGATAAATGCCGGTATCGCGTCAATATCGACCGTATCGGGCTGATTGCCCGCCAGTCCCATAATAATGGCGATATCCGTATGGTGGCCTTTGCCGGTTAATGACAGTGAGCCGTAGACGTCAACCGCCACGCGCGTCACTTCATTAAGCAATCCCTTTTCGACCAGGTCATCGACGAACTGTTTACCGGCCTTCATCGGCCCTACAGTATGGGAAGATGAGGGGCCGATCCCCACCTTGAACATGTCGAATATACTAATCACGCTAACACTCCTGACAGGGTTGTCGCGGGTGCGACAACGATGTAATCACTGCGCATAGTGTAAGAGGGAACCAGGTCATCGGCTTATCTATTCACATGAATTAAACTAATAGATAACCGCGGATTTACTAATGCTGAGAACGCCGTCTCAGTTTGAGTATAGCTAAGGACGGGCGCCTATCTGTAGCGCCAGCTCGCGAATAATGCCGGCGGTCATTCCCCAGACAAAATAATGCTGGTACCAGGAGAGCCAGACGCGATGCGAATTGCCGCGGCGATGGATATCCAGCGGATGGTAGCGCCCCAGGCGCAGCGCTTCGGCCAGCGGCATTTCGAAGACCGCGGCCACTTCATCCTGGCTGGCGTGATAGTGCAAATTGGGTGGGATAATCCCTACCACCGGAGTAACCTGAAAGCCGGTCACGCTATCGACCGGCGGCAGAACGCCAATCACCTCAACCGACTCCGGCGGGATCGCCACCTCTTCCTGCGCTTCACGCAGCGCGGCGGCGATTAGCGTTGCATCGCTGTTATCTACCGCGCCGCCGGGGAAGGCCACCTGACCCGCATGCTTGCGCATCAGCGGCGAACGCTGGGTCAGCAGCAGCCCCGGCTGCGGGCGGCGAACTATCGGTACCAGCACCGCGGCCTGGCGCTGGTTGAGCGCGTGGCGCGTGGGCTGCGGACGCAGAAGCTGAAAACGTGAGAGGAAATCGTCAAGTTCGAGGGCGCTGTCCGCCATGTTCTAGCTCTCCAGTTGATGCAGGATACGATTAACTTTATCAAAAGTTTCCTGATATTCCGCTGCCTCTTCGCTATCGGCCACAATTCCGCCGCCGGCGGAGCAGTAGAGGTGTCCCTGCCAGGCCGTCAGCGTACGGATAGTGATACTGGTATCCATGTTGCCGCAGAAGCTGAGATAGCCGATGCTGCCGCACCACGCGTTGCGCCGCTGCGGTTCCAGTTCATCGATGATCTCCATCGCTCTGACCTTCGGCGCGCCGGTGATTGAGCCGCCGGGAAAGGCCGCGCGCAGCAGGTCGGCGGCGTGCAGATGAGCGGGCAGCCTGGCGGTGACGGTGCTCACCAGATGATGCACGGCGGGGAAGGGTTCCACCACAAACAGCTCAGGAACGCGAACGCTACCGGGTTCCGCAACCCGGCCAATATCGTTACGCATTAAATCGACGATCATCAGATTTTCGGCGCGGTCTTTTGGCGAGTTCGCCAGCTTTTGCGCCTGCAGCGCGTCCTGCTCAGGGTCGGTCAGCCTGGGTAATGTCCCCTTAATGGGCCGGGTCTGAATTTCGCCTTGCCGGAGCTGAATAAAACGCTCGGGCGACAGGCTTAATACGGCCCCTTCATCCAGGCGAATAAAGGCGCTGAACGGCGCGCGATTGGCGCGGTTAAGCTGACGGAAGGCCTGCCACTCATCCCCGCGATAGCTCGCCGTAAACCGCTGCGCCAGGTTGACCTGATAGCAGTCGCCGCTGTGCAGATAAGCCTGAATCTGGCGGAACTTCTCGCCATACTCCTCGCGGCTCATATTAGCGCGCCACGCTGAGGTCAGGGTAAAGGTTGCAGCGACAGGCGCAGTCTGTGCTTCCAGCCACGCCAGGCGCGCCTGCGGATCGTCATAGCTGAATAACGATACCTCCCGGCGCTGATGATCGACGATTAACGCCCAGTCATAAATACCTACCGCCATATCCGGCAGTTCGATATCCGCGTCGGCCCGCGCCGGCAGATGTTCAAAACGACGACCCAAATCGTAGCCGAACAGTCCCAGCGCGCCGCCGAGAAACGGCAGATGCGGATGAGGCTGCGGCTGCAGGTTACAGTGCGCCAGCTGCTGATGCACCAGCGTAAGCGGATCGGCGGCGGAGGTTGAGACGGTTTCCCCTTCGCGTAGGGTGGTTAGTTGACCGTGAGTCACCAGCGTGGCGCGCGGCTGGGCGACAATGATGTCAAAACGGTTATGCGCATGTTCGGCAAAACCGGAATGCAGCAGCATCGCCCAGGGCTGGGAACTTAACGGGCTAAAATAGTATTCAGCGGCATCCGGGCGCCAGGGCAGGGAAATCATTGCGGGGGACAACATCGTCTTCTTCAATCCTGATCGTTACCGTCCGCTAGTATACGCGCGGACGGCGTGAAATAATTACGCCCCACAATGTAGCAGGAGTCAGTCATGTTTGCAGGTTTACCTTCGCTGAGCCACGAGCAGCAGCAAAAAGCAGTGGAACGAATTCAGGAGCTGATGTCGCAGGGCATGAGCAGCGGCCAGGCGATTGCTTTAGTGGCGGATGAACTGCGCGCCTCGCATACCGGGGATCGGATTGTGGCGCGCTTTGAGGATGAAGACGAGTAAATCCCCCGTTGCGATCAAATGCCGCTTTCCGGGAGCGGAAGGATCGCATCAGGTCGTTTCCCGGGATCGTCGTACAGCGTTACGTGCGTGACGCGATCGCCGCGCCAGAAGGTAATGTGCGTACCGGCTGGCGTATGATGCACATTCACCTCCGTCAGCGGCGCGCGGTTAGCGAAATCCCACAGGCAGACGAAACGCGCCTGCGGCAGGTGATTGCGCATCACCAGATAGCTGAGATCGCGAATCGCCGGGTTATCGGGCGCCAGCCCTTGCCAGAGTTCACCATCGCCGGAAAGCCAGAGCGCAACGGTGTCTTTGTCGCGCGCAAAGTGGCGCGGCTGGCAGCCGTTCAGCGGGGTCATGGTGGCATTGGCCATGTGCCGCAGCGGTCCGCTGAGCGAAAAAGGCTGCGGCGTACCGCTCTGGTCCAGCGCCCGCGCCGCCAGGTGCAGTGTCCAGTCAAGCTGCTGGCGATGCGGATTTTCCACGGTAGAGAGATCGATCAGTACCTCTTCAAGCCACAGCAGGCGACGGCGAAAGCGTACGCCTCGCCAGGCCGCCGCGTCCCACTCGACCCGGCTATGGCTGTTGAGCTCCGGCGGCGGCTTCCCCCAGTCAACCTCGCTATCCAGCCACAGAGAGTCGCTATCCATATGCCAGCCTAGCACCTGCGGATTGGCCGGAGGCTGGTTGGTCTGATTGACCGAAAGCGTATTGTGGGTGGCGCTGTTTTTATAATAGTCATAGTGCATTTTCGCACCGTAGCCGGTGGTGCCCATATCCGTGAGCAGCCAGCCGTCGCGATGCCAGAGCATCAGCCCCAGCCTGTCGTAATGGTCATGCTCGCCGCCCCAGGGGCTGTGCTTAATCAGCAGCGCCTGCTGTGGTCGCCGCCATAACGTCAGGCCGGCGCCGGGCGCAAACAGCGACTGCTGCGGGATCAGCGGCAGGGGCGTTTCCGGCAGGGGGTGTTCGCGCCACAGTAAGGTTTCACGCTCGTCGGGCGTCGTTTCGGTAAACTGCAGCACCGCGGCGTACTGCGGGTCACGCCAGATAAACCAGGCGAACTCGTAAAGATCCTGATGATTGAGCTTCTCCTGCCCGGCGAGGCAGTCATTAAGCCGCGGGAAGGTGCCGTCCGGCAGCAGCAGCGACAGCGGGAACGTCAGCATCGCCTGATACCACGGGCCGTCCAGCAGGCTCCAGCGGGTGCCGCGCGCCAGCTTCTCAAACGCCAGAAAGCCCTGCAGCGCGTAGTAGTGATAGTGAACGGAGCCTTCAAACCATAGCCCCTCCGCCAGCAGGCCATTTTCCAGCTGCCAGCGCAGGCCGTACGGCTGGTTCACGGCAAACTCCAGCAGCGTCTCCTCTTCGAGGATGAAACCCAGTACGCCAAGCGCCGCGCTGATTTTAACCTCATGGTTGTGGATCTGCGGGCTACGATGGTCGCGCAAAAACGCTGCAGCGCAGCGCAGCAGGTTTTCACTGATGTGCCGCTGCTCGCCGGGCGCCAGGCTGTCGCGAATGAAGTCATAACCCAGCGCCATTTCCAGAATGCAGTTGGCTTCGCACAGCGTCTGGGCGTTCATCTTGCCCGGTCCGTTGTTGGGAATATCGCCGTGGATCTCATAGCCGGGATAGACATCCGCGTAGCCCATCAGCAGCGTGCGAACTTTATCGCGATACGCCGTTTCGCCGGTCAGCCGCCATAACAGGCCAAGCTGCTGACAGGCGCTGGCGTTACGGCCATTCATCTCGCGCCACCATGCGCCATCCCACGGTTCACCGCTAAATATTTCCCCATCGACCGGGCAGGCATGCTGGTGGGGCGTATCCGCCCGCCACGCCAGGCGCACGCCGTGGCGCGGACAAAAGTAGTAGAGATTCCAGCTGGCGATCCCTGACTGCGGAATGCGAACCGCTGCATCTAATACCGGCTGAGCATCCTTCACCAGCCGTTCAAGCAGTCCGCTATTCGCGGCTGCACGTCCGACAATGTCGGGCCAGAGCCCGGAGAATTGTTTCATTAGCGGTTATCCCTGACCTCTGACGATGCGGAAAGCGGGGCGATGAGCGTAGTGATATCGTCGGGGTATTTCGCCCGCAGCCACTGCGCTTTGTCACGGAACAGCGGATCTTCCGGCCAGGCGTGCGCGGCGGTGGCGATATTGCGCAGCGCTTTCTTGTCATCCATTTTATCCAGGTCCTTCCAGGGCCACGGCGTATCGCTGTTAATAAACCCGGCGATGTATTGATAGCCTTTGCGCAGGCTATGGTCGTCGAGGGTGAAGTTCCAGATATCGACGCCCGCCTTCTCGCCGAGCCTTCCCAGGCGGTTGTAGGCTTCAAGGTTAAAATTGCTGTAGTGCCACGGGCGCGTGCGCTCCAGTTCGGCCATCTGGCGGCCTTCAATATCAAATTGTCCCGCAATACGCCGCAGCTGGGTGATGTACAGGCGCTTTTTCGCCTCGTCGGTTTTCCCACTGAACAGGGCGAAGGCGGCGGCCTGCATATCGAAATAGCTGCCGTGATTGTTATGCCAGTTCTCTTCTTCAAAGCCGTTCTGGCTGGTGGTCATCCAGTGATAATAGTCACCAAACCACTGCTTCAATGCGCTAACGTCGTTTTCGCTCAGCGCATCGGAGGATTGCAGCAGGGCGATGGCGTCAACGACGTCAACCAGCGCGCGGCTATCAATAATGCCGATACCGCGTCCGGTATTGATGCCGGGAATGGCCTGGGCATGCTGCAGGTTGGGGGTCATGCGCGTTTTGGGATCGAGGAACCAGGTCTTTAACTGCGCCGCCGCCTTTTGCGCGTAGCGTTCGTCGTGAGAGAAGTACCACGCCAGCGCCAGCGTTGACACGTCGTTACTCATCTTCACCAGCCGGTTCTTATCGGTGGCGTCGCTATTGGCGTCAGGGTTGGTTTGCCCATCTTTGCGAATATAAGGAAGCCCGTCTTTGGTATCGGGATTCGGCCACCAGTAAGGCGGAAAGCTGTAGTAGTCGTGTTTATTGCCGCTGGCGGCGACCAGCGTTTTATCCATCACCGAGAACAGCGGATGATTGAGCGCCAGATCGGCTTTTTTTAGCAGCGCCGCTTGCGCCTGAACAAATAGCGGATCTTTCGCGGCGATCTGCTGCCGGCTAAAGGCTAAATCCTTTCCGTCTAGCGTATATGGCTCGGCGGCATACGAGGCGGCGCTCAAGCCGGAACAAAACAGCGCAATGCCTAACAAACCTCGGCGAGGTATTGAGTTCATCGTGATAACCCTTCTGCAAATATGAGAAAAGATAACAACAGAATTATACCTGACGCGTATTTAAAGAACGCGTGAAACAGGCGGTGTAATTAAAAACAATATATTTAAATATTCGATGGCGAGCAGTGTAAAAGACAAAGTGATTTTTTTTGTGATGTCCTTCAAGTTTAACGTTTTGGATAAATAATGACGCTTTTAATGCAGCGTACATCACGTTTTTTGCCGTTTTTCTCTGTTTTTTGAATCTTTTAACAAAATCAGTAAAATTATAATCAATTGATTTTTATGATTATTTATTTTTTGTCACTTTTTTTGTCACTTCCGTGTGTGATCTGTCTCAATTTTCTTGTTTTTGAAACGCAATTTCTTTTTTATACGGTTGTATTGGGAAATACATTTCTATCTAATGAATGGAAATAATTCTTGCGCCAGCTGTATTAACGCCTGAGCGATATTCAAATTCTTTTTCGTGTATTAATTGAGAATTTAATTACCTTTGTGCCCTACAATAAAGGATATGCCATCATGTCTGCCTGTAAATTACGTTCACTGTTACTTCTCACCGCACTCGGGCTCGGCGTTAGTCAAAGTTACGCCACCACCACTCTCAACGTCTGGATCCGCGCCAGCAATGACTCGAAGAATATCTACAAACAGGAGGCGGAAAAATTTGAAGAAAAAACCGGTATCAAAATCGCGTATTTCAACGCCACCACCGACTTTGAACAGCGGCTGGCGCGCGCCACGGCTGGCAACGCCTTACCCGATTTGATTTTTAACGATGCGGCGTCGCTGGGGCAGTTCATCCAGCTGGGTATTGCCGAAGAAATTGACCCGCAGACGATCGCGGGCGGCGACCAGCTATTCCAGACGGCATGGAAGAGTACCCGCTATATCGACGGTAAGTACTACGGCGTGCCGACCTCGGCGCAAACTTTCGCGCTCTTCGTGCGTAAAGACTGGCGTGAAAAACTGGGGCTGCCGCAGCCTCAGAGCTGGGATGATATCCAGACGCTGGCGAAAGCCTTCACCACTCAGGATCCCGATGGTAACGGCAAAAATGATACCTACGGCTTTATCGTTCCCGCTTCCACGACGCGCGGCTACGCCAGCTGGTTTATGAGCAGCTTTATCTGGCAGGCGGGTGGTGATTTCGTTAAAGAAGAGAACGGAAAATTCAGCGCTTCGCTCAATACGCCGGAAGTGGCTCAGGCGATGACCTTTATGCGCACCATGATGTGCGACAAAGTCACCCAGCCGGGCGCGATTAACGCCACCACCGCCGACGTTATTTCCTCCTTCCGCTCCGGGCAAAGCGGCATGTTCTTCAGCGGGCCGTACCATATCGCGCTGTTCGATAAAGACCCCGGTAAAGACAACTTCGAAGTGATCCCGGTGGCGGGGCCGAAAGGCGAAGCCACCCTCGCCGAGGGCACCACGGTCTTTATGATGAAGAGCAGCATACAGAAAGAGGCGGCGCGAAAATTTATCGAATTTATGATCTCTGCGGAAGGCCAGGAGATCGGCATGGGTAAAGGCAGCCAGCATATTCCGGTAGTGCGTCTGCCGGTGAATAAGAACGTCGACGTCAAAGCCGTGTATCAGGACGCGCGCTGGGAAACTTTCGCCAGACTTTACAATGAACAGGGACGCTACGTGCCGCAAATTCCCAACTGGACGCCGGTGCGTCAGGTGGCCGCCGACGGTTTTAACCGGATTTTTGCCGACTGCGGCAGCGATATTCCCGGCGAGCTGAAGACGCTCGACGGCAAGGTGAACGCTGAGCTGAAAAAACAAAATGTGCTGGCTAACTGAGGACATAGGTTATGACGCTGCATGAGACGAAGTCCTCGCCGATAAAGCAGGCCGCTTCGCCTGACTCGACCCGATGGCTGAGCGCAAAGCGTAAGCGGGCGCTGAGCCCGTGGCTGTTTTTAGCGCCTGCGCTGATTATTTTTAGCTGGTTTAAGTTTATCCCGATGATTCAGGGTCTGGTGATGAGCTTTTACAAGGTTAACTTTAATCAGCCCAACGAGTGGGTGGGGCTCGATAACTTCACCCGCGCTTTTGCCGACGCAGAGCTGCACGCGGCGGTGGTGAATACCCTGCTTTACGTGGTGGTAACGATGTTCGCCGCGGCTATCCTGGCGTTTTTCCTCGCCATGCTGCTGGAAGGCCCGGCGCGCCATCTGCGCTTTATTCGAACCGCCATCTTTTTACCGGCGGTTACCAGCGCGGCGATCGTCGCCGAAATGTGGCGCATTTTGTTTAACCCGACGCCCAACGGCGTGGTTAACCACATCCTCAGCTGGTTTGGCGTCGCCGACCAGGGCTTTCTTGCCAGCTCCGATCAGGCGCTGGGCGTCATCATGCTGCTGCATATCTGGAAAGCGGTGCCCTACAACATGGTGATCTTTATTGCCGGCCTGGCGGGAATCAGCCGCGATTTATACGATGCGGCGAACGTCGACGGCGCCAGCTGGTGGAACCGCCTGCGCTACGTCACGCTGCCCGGCATGATCCCGGCGCTCTCGGTGGTACTGATGCTCTCCTTCATTCGCGGTTTCCGCGTGTTTGCCGAGGTGTACGCCACCACCGGCGGGGGACCTTCTAACGCCACGGAAATGGTCATGACCCACATCTACAAGCTGGGCTTTGAGCAGTTTGACTATGGCTACGCTTCGGCGGTGTCGTTCCTGCTGTTTACCTTCACCGTAATCTTAACCATCTGTCATTTGACGCTGAAAAAACGTATCGCCCGTTACTAAGGAGCCGCGATGTTAAGCAAACGTTGGGATACAGCAGGGCGCTGGTGCATCTACGCGCTGCTGCTGATTGTCTTTGTCGGGCCGTTCTGGGGCATCGTCGCCACGGCATTCAGCGGCGCGCCTGTGAAGCCGGGCGAGCTGCTGGCCTGGCCGCATCAGTTCTCGTTGGAAAACTTCATCTTCGCGTGGATGGATATCGGCGTCTGGCAGTATCTGCTGAACTCCATTCTGGTGGTGTTCTTCGGCACCGTTCTGCAGGTGTCGGTCAGCGCGCTGGCGGCGTACGCCCTGGCGCGGAAGAAGTTTCGCGGCGTAGCGCTGGTGAGCCTGGTGATTTTGTCCACCATGATGCTGCCGGAAGAGGTCATCGCCATTCCGCTGTACATGATTATCAACTGGCGGCTGCCGCTGATCGACGCCTCGCTCTACAACAGCTATCTCGGAATGATTTTACCGGTCGTCGGCTGGGCGTTCTCCATCTTTGTCCTGACCGAATTTATGTCAGCGATACCGAAAGAGCTGGAGGAGGCGGCGCGGATTGACGGCGCCAACGAATGGCAGATTTTCTTCCACGTCATTCTGCCGCTGGTAAAACCGGCGCTCGGCACGGTGGTGACCTTCGGCTTTATTATGATTTGGGACCAGTACCTGCTGCCGCTGATTGTGGTCAACCAGGACAGCCTGAATACCATTCCGGTGATCCTCGGTACGCTGCGTACCGATGAGAGCATCACGCCGAACATTTTTATCGCCATTACGCTGCTGGCGATGCTGCCCAGCATCATCGTCTATCTGGGTCTGCAAAAACATTTCAATCGCGGGATTATGTCCGGCGCGGTCAAAGGATAAGGGGTTAACGATGGGATCGGTTGTATTAAATAGCGTGCGCAAATCATACGGGGATGCCCACGTCATTAAAGATGTGTCGCTGACGATTCCGGACGGCGAGTTCTGCGTTCTCGTCGGGCCCAGCGGCTGCGGCAAATCCACGCTGCTGCGCATGATTGCCGGGCTGGAGGAGATCTCCGGCGGCGAAGTGCATATCAACGAGCGTAACGTCACCGAGGTGGAGCCGAAGCTGCGCGACATTGCGATGGTGTTCCAGAGCTATGCGCTCTACCCGCAGATGACCGTGCGTGAAAATATGGGCTTTGCCCTGAAGATGGCTAAGCTGCCGAAAGCGGAAATCAGCCAGAAGGTGAATGAAGCGGCGGCGCTACTGGGGCTGGAGCCGCTGCTGGAGCGCCTGCCCAAAGATCTCTCCGGCGGCCAGCGCCAGCGCGTGGCGATGGGGCGGGCGATCGTGCGTAAGCCGCAGGTGTTCTTGTTCGATGAACCGCTCTCCAACCTTGACGCCAAGCTGCGAACCCAGGTACGCGGCGAGATCCGCGAACTGCATCGTCGGCTGAAAACCACCTCGGTGTACGTCACCCACGATCAGATTGAAGCCATGACCATGGGGCAGATGATTGTGGTGCTGCGCGACGGGCGAATAGAGCAGGCGGGGACCCCGCTGGAACTGTACGACCGGCCGGCGAATCTGTTTGTCGCCGGGTTTATCGGCTCGCCGGAGATTAACCAGCTGCCGGGCGTCGTGGTCTTGAACGGTAGCGCCACCAGCCTGCGTCTGAAAGATGGCTCCCTGTTGGCTTTGCCCGCCGGTTTACGGGTCACCGATGGCCAGCAGGTGGTGTACGCCATTCGCCCCGAACAGGTCAACGTGGTTCATGAAGCGCGGGACGATGCGCTGGCGGCGAAGGTGACGGCGGTGGAGAACACCGGCTCGGATATGCAGCTCTTCTGCGATACCGGCGGCGGGGCGTTTACATCGGTGTTCAAACAGCGTCTGGCCGTAAAAGAGGGCGATAAGATCTGGCTGCAGCCGAAGCTCGCCGGCGTGCACCTGTTCGATGCGCAAAGCGGCCAGCGCATAGCCTGCCGGGAGGGAAATTAAGGTGGCGATGAAGCTGTACACCCTTGACGAAACCTGCCTGGAAAACGCCCGGGCGGGCCTGAAGCAGCCCTTCTCGCCGCTGCAGCTGGCGCTAAGCAAGCTGGTATCGGAGGCGGATATCCTGCGTCGGGAAGCGCCGGAAAGCGTGGTACATAAAAAGCTGCGCCCGGCGAGCGGCGACGCGCACGATTACTACAGCCTGGGGACCTACTGGTGGCCAAACCCGCGGCGGCCGAACGGGCTGCCCTATATTCGCCGCGACGGGCATATTAATCCGCAGTGTGAGAACAACGACACGGATACCTCGCGCATTATCCGCATGTGCGAACGGTGCCTGACCCTCGGGCTGGCGTGGTACTTCACCGGTCAGCGCCAGTACGCGCAGGCGGCGGCTGCGCAGATCCGCTGCTGGTTCCTTGATGCGGAAACGCGGATGAACCCGCATCTGAACTATGGCCAGGCGATCCCGGGGATTGTTTCCGGTCGCGGTACCGGGCTTATTGATACCCGCTTAATGTGGATGGTGGTGGACACCATCGGTTTGATTAACGCGGCGAGCGTGCTTGATACCGACGATATCATCGGCCTGCACCAGTGGTTCCGCGACTTTAACCACTGGATGTACTACAGCGACATCGGCCACTCTGAGTACGTCTGGCACAACAACCACGGCACCTGGTACGACGCTCAGCGGACGGTTAACGCGCTATTTTATGGCGATAAAGGGCTGGCGGCGCGGATCATCGAGCAGGGGATCACCCAGCGGATGGCGGCGCAGATTGACCAGGACGGCAGGCAGACGATGGAGCTGGAACGTACCATTCCGTTCCACTACTCGCTGTTTAACCTGGAGGCGCATCTGCTGCTCAACCGCTACGCTGAACACGTTGAGTTCGATCGCTGGAACGCCATCCGCGATGGGCGAGGCGTGAAGCAGGGGATTGATTACCTGGTGCCGTTTATCCGGGAACCGGATCTCTGGCCCTACAGCGACCTGCAGGGAATCGTGTGGGATAGCGCGCTGCGCGTGCTGCTGCAGTCAGTGCGGGGCTATGCAAAACAATCTGCCAGCTATCGTGAAGCGCTGAAATGTGTGCCGCAGGAGACGCTGCAGCTGAAGGAACAGCTGATGTGGTGTCCGGGCTGATAGAACAATGCTTCTTGCCTCCCGACGGCGCTGTGCCCGATCGGCCTGGCTGCTATGTAGCCGGATAAGGCGTTTACGCCGCTATCCGGGGAATGCGCCGGATAACGGCTTTGGCGCGGCTTCTTCCCGGGCGGCGCTGCGCGTGCCCGGGCTACGGGGCCACGGCTGTCTTACACGGCGGCGATGATTTTAATCTCGACTTTGTACTTCGGATTCATCAGCTTCGCCTGCACCGTACAGCGCACCGGGGCATGACCGGCGACGACCCACGCATCCCAGGCCTGGTTCATCGCCGCAAAGTCTGCGCCGTCGGCAAGAAAAATCGTCGCATCAAGAATACGCGACTTGCTGCTGCCCTGTTTCTCCAGCACGGCGTCAATCTGCGCCAGGGTATCGGCGGTTTGCGCGCAGGCATCGGCATCAAGGTTGGACGGCACGCCGGTGTAGTACAGCGTCTGGTTGTGAATCACCACATCAGACCAGCGGGCTTCGGCATCAATACGCGTAATGGTCATGTTTATTTCCTCTTTGTTCCGGTTCATTAAGCTGCGGCAAGACTGCCATAATGTTTCACCTGCGTCACTACCCGCACTGGCGAAAACGACTCCACCCTGACATAATCACTGTCCAAATAACCAGGGGGTAATGTGATCGACGATTTTGCAGCAGACGGCCAGCTGGCCAGCGCGATTGCGGGATTTAAACCACGCGAGCCGCAGCGTCAGATGGCTTTCGCCGTCGCCAGCGCGATTGAAGAAACCCGTCCGCTGGTGGTTGAGGCGGGGACCGGGACCGGGAAAACCTACGCCTACCTGGCGCCTGCGCTCCGCGCCAATAAGAAAGTCATTATCTCCACCGGCTCGAAAGCGCTACAGGATCAGCTCTACAGTCGGGATTTACCCACTGTCGCTAAAGCGCTGAAGTACACCGGTAAGCTGGCCCTGCTGAAAGGGCGTTCGAACTACCTGTGCCTGGAGCGGCTGGAACAGCAGGCGCTCGCCGGCGGCGACCTGCCGGTGCAAACCCTCAGCGATGTCATTCTGCTGCGTTCGTGGTCTAACCAGACCGTCGATGGCGATATCAGCACCTGCGTTAGCGTGGCCGAAGATTCCCAGGCCTGGCCGCTGGTCACCAGTACCAACGATAACTGCCTCGGCAGCGACTGCCCGTTATATAAAGACTGTTTTGTGGTGAAGGCGCGGAAAAAGGCGATGGATGCTGACGTGGTCGTCGTCAACCACCATCTGTTCCTCGCCGATATGGTGGTCAAAGAGAGCGGATTTGCCGAGCTGATTCCCGAAGCGGAAGTGATGATCTTCGACGAAGCGCATCAGCTACCGGACATCGCCAGCCAGTACTTCGGCCAGTCGCTCTCCAGCCGCCAGCTGCTGGACCTGGCGAAAGATATCACCATTGCTTATCGCACCGAACTCAAAGACACCCAGCAGCTGCAGAAATGCGCCGACCGCCTGGCCCAGAGCGCGCAGGATTTTCGCCTGCAGCTGGGGGAACCCGGCTATCGCGGCAACCTGCGCGAGCTGCTGGCGGATAACAACATTCAGCGCGCGCTGCTGCTGCTTGATGATGCGCTCGAACTCTGTTACGACGTGGCAAAGCTGTCGCTGGGCCGCTCGGCGCTGCTCGACGCCGCCTTTGAGCGGGCCACCGTCTACCGCGGCCGCCTGAAGCGGCTCAAAGAGACCAACCAGCCCGGCTTTAGCTACTGGTATGAGTGCACTTCGCGTAATTTTACTCTGGCGCTGACTCCGCTGACGGTAGCGGATAAGTTTAAAGAGGTGATGGCGCAAAAATCGGGGAGCTGGATTTTTACCTCGGCGACGCTCTCGGTCAATGACGATTTGCACCACTTTACCGATCGCCTGGGGATTGGCGAAGCGCAAACGCTGCTGCTGCCCAGCCCCTTTGATTATGCCCATCAGGCGCTGCTGTGCGTACCGCGCAATTTACCTTTGCCGAACCAGCCCGGCGCGGCGCGCCATCTGGCGGCGATGCTCAAACCGCTGATTGAGGCCAACGACGGGCGCTGCTTTATGCTCTGCACCTCGCACGCCATGATGCGCGATCTGGCGGAACAGTTCCGCGCCACCATGACGCTGCCGGTGCTCCTGCAGGGAGAAACCAGCAAAGGTCAGCTTTTACAGCAGTTCGTCAGCGCCGGAAATGCGCTGCTGGTGGCGACCAGCAGCTTCTGGGAAGGGGTGGACGTGCGCGGCGATGCGCTTTCGCTGGTGATTATCGACAAGCTGCCGTTCACCTCGCCGGACGATCCGCTACTCAAAGCGCGGATGGAAGATTGTCGCCTGCGCGGCGGCGATCCTTTTGACGAGGTCCAGCTACCGGACGCGGTGATTACCCTTAAACAGGGGGTGGGGCGCCTGATTCGCGACATCGACGATCGCGGGGTACTGGTTATCTGCGACAACCGTCTGGTGATGCGTCCCTACGGCGCGGTCTTCCTCGCGAGCCTTCCGCCTGCGCCGCGCACGCGCGATATCCGCCGGGCGGTGCGTTTTCTTGCGGTGCCGCCGGCGAGGTAATCCGGCGCAAAATGTGGTAAGCTGCGCGCCATTTTGTCAATCTGCTAGAGCGAGAGCGCGACAACCCATGCGAATTTTAGCTATCGATACCGCCACGGAGGCCTGCTCCGCGGCGCTGTGGAATGATGGCACCCTCAGTGCTCATTTTGAAATCTGCCCCCGTGAACATACCCAACGTATCCTGCCCCTGGTGCAGGATGTCCTCAATGAAAGCGGAACGCTATTGACCGAGCTTGATGCGCTGGCCTTTGGCCGCGGGCCGGGGAGCTTCACCGGCGTGCGTATCGGCATCGGTATCGCGCAGGGGCTGGCGCTGGGGGCCGGGCTGCCGATGATCGGCGTATCTACGCTGGCGACCATGGCGCAGGGCGCGTGGCGGAAAAACGGCGCCACCCGCGTGCTGGCGGCCATCGACGCCAGGATGGGCGAAGTCTACTGGGCGGAATATCAGCGCGATGAGCAGGGCGTCTGGCACGGCGAAGAGAGCGAGGCGGTGCTGAAGCCGGAAGCGGTTCGCGAGCGGCTTCAGCGGCTGGAAGGCGAGTGGGCCACCGTGGGCACCGGCTGGCAGGCGTGGCCGGATATGGCTCGCGACTGCGGTTTAACGCTCGTCGATGGCGACATTCAGCTGCCTGAAGCGCAGGATATGCTGCCGCTGGCCTGCCACCTGTTTACGGCGGGAAAAACCGTGGCCGTCGAACACGCTGAGCCAGTTTATTTACGTAATGAAGTGGCGTGGAAGAAACTTCCTGGCCGCGAGTGAATCTCAGTAACTATATGTCTGAGAAGAAGGAAGGAGTCGCGTCATGGCGGGTCAAAAAAGGGTAGTGCGTTGGTTAGTCGCGGCAGCAGTCGTTGCTGCGCTGAGCGGGTGCGCTTCGGTGCCGGATGCCATTAAGGGCACCACCCCGACGCCGCAGCAGGATTTAGTCCGCGTGATGAACGCGCCGCAGCTGTATGTCGGCCAGGAAGCGCGTTTTGGCGGTAAGGTCGTCAGCGTGCAGAATCAGCAGGGTAAAACCCGCCTGGAAATTGCCACCGTTCAGCTTGACGACGCCGCGCGTCCGGAGCTGGGCGAAGCGTCGCGCGGGCGTATTTTTGCCGACGTGAACGGCTTTATCGACCCGGTGGATTTTCGCGGACAGCTGGTTACCGTGGTTGGCCCGATCGTCGGCGTCGTCGACGGTAAAGTGGGCAATACGCCGTATAAATTCATGCTGATGAACGCCACCGGCTACAAACGCTGGAACGTAGTCCAGCAGGTGGTCATGCCGCCGCAGCCGATGATGGACCCGTGGATGTTCGGCCCGCGCCCGTGGGGCTACGGGTACGGCGGCTGGGGCTGGTATAACCCCGGTCCTGCCGAAGTCAGAAACGTTGTAACCGAATGATTTTGTAGTCTTTGTAAGCAAAAAGAAACAGCGGCTGGTCCGCTGTTTCTTCGTTTTCAGTCAAATAAGAAAAATAAATAGTGACGCGCTTCGCAACCTGTACAACGGCTAATTAATAAACTGGTACGCTGAGTTAATATAATGTTAACAAAATGTTTGTTGATCAGGGGCTGTGATGACGACGAATAACTATTTCAGAGGTGATGCAGTGAAAAAGGTTTGGCTAAACCGTTATCCCGCGGACGTTCCTGCGGAGATAAACCCTGACCGCTATCAATCCCTGGTTGAACTGTTTGAACACGCCGTCCGCCGCTATGCCGATCAGCCGGCCTTTATCAATATGGGCGAGGTGATGACCTACCGTAAGCTGGAGGAGCGCAGTCGGGCGTTCGCCGCTTATCTACAGGAAGGGTTAGGCCTGCAAAAAGGCGACCGCGTCGCCCTGATGATGCCTAACCTGCTGCAGTATCCGGTGGCGCTGTTTGGTATCCTGCGTGCCGGCATGATCGTGGTGAACGTTAATCCGCTCTACACCCCGCGCGAACTGGAGCACCAGCTCAACGACAGCGGCGCCGCCGCCATTGTGATCGTTTCCAACTTCGCCCATACCCTTGAAAAGGTGGTTGATAAAACCCAGGTCAAGCACGTGATCTTAACCCGCATGGGCGATCAGCTTTCCACGGCGAAAGGGACGCTGGTTAACTTTGTGGTGAAGTACATCAAACGGCTGGTGCCAAAATATCATCTGCCGGACGCCATCTCGTTTCGCAGCGCGCTGCAGCACGGCTACCGTATGCAGTACATTAAGCCGGAAATCGTCTCTCAGGATCTCGCTTTTCTCCAGTACACCGGCGGGACCACCGGCGTGGCGAAGGGGGCGATGCTGACTCATCGTAATATGCTGGCGAACCTTGAGCAGGTCAACGGCACCTACGGGCCGCTGCTGCACCGCGGTAAAGAGCTGGTTGTTACCGCGCTACCGCTGTACCACATTTTTGCCCTGACCATGAACTGTCTGCTGTTTATAGAGCTGGGTGGGCAGAACCTGCTGATCACCAATCCGCGCGATATTCCAGGCCTGGTCAAAGAGCTGGCGAAATATCCCTTCACCGCGATGACCGGGGTCAACACCCTGTTTAACGCGCTGCTCAATAACAAAGAGTTTCAGCAGCTCGATTTCTCTTCACTGCATCTCTCCGCCGGCGGCGGAATGCCGGTACAGCAGGTGGTGGCGGAGCGCTGGGTTAAGCTGACCGGGCAGTATCTGCTGGAAGGCTATGGCCTGACGGAGTGCGCGCCGCTGGTAAGCGTCAATCCGCACGATATCGATTATCACAGCGGCAGTATCGGCCTGCCGGTGCCCTCCACCGAAGCGAAGCTGGTGGATGATGACGATAATGAAGTCGCGCCGGGAGAACCGGGGGAGCTGTGCGTGAAAGGGCCGCAGGTGATGCTGGGCTACTGGCAGCGTCCGGACGCGACCGCTGAAATTATCAAGGACGGCTGGCTGCATACCGGCGATATCGCGGTGATGGATGAAGAGGGCTTCCTGCGTATCGTCGATCGCAAAAAAGATATGATTCTTGTCTCGGGCTTCAATGTCTATCCGAATGAAATCGAAGATGTGGTGATGCAGCACGCCGGGGTTCAGGAAGTGGCCGCGGTCGGCGTGCCGTCCGGCAGCAGCGGTGAAGCGGTGAAGATTTTCGTGGTCAAGAAAGATCCGGCGCTGACGGAAGAGATGCTGATCGCTTTCTGCCGTCGCCAGCTAACCGGCTACAAGGTGCCGAAGCTGGTGGAGTTTCGCGATGAGCTGCCGAAATCCAACGTCGGGAAAATTTTACGTCGAGAACTGCGTGACGAAGCCCGTGCTAAAGTAGACAATAAAGCCTGAGCTAAGAGTGAATCGCCAGACGCCGGCTAAGCCGGCGTTTTTTATGGGCGCAAGTTAAGAGAGTATGATTTGAACTATCAGATGATCACCACCAACGATGGCCTTCGCGCCGTCTGCGACGCGGCAAGCGCGGTTTCCGCCATCGCGCTGGATACGGAATTTGTCCGTACTCGTACCTACTACCCGCAGCTCGGTCTGCTCCAGCTGTTCGACGGCAGCCAGGTTTCGCTGATTGACCCGCTGGTCATCACCGACTGGGAACCGATGCGTGAACTGCTGCTGAATAAAGATGTGACCAAATTTCTGCACGCCGGCAGTGAAGATCTGGAAGTATTCCTCAATGCTTTTCATTTGATGCCGCAGCCGCTGATCGACACGCAAATTCTCGCCGCTTTTTGCGGCCGCCCGATGTCGTGGGGCTTTGCGTCGATGGTGGAAGAGTTTACCGGCGTGGCGCTGGACAAGAGCGAGTCCCGCACCGACTGGCTGGCGCGCCCGCTGACCGAACGCCAGTGCATTTATGCTGCCGCCGACGTCTGGTACCTGCTGCCGATTGCCGGAAAGCTGATGGCTGAGACCGACAGCGCAGGCTGGCTCTCCGCCGCCCTGGATGAATGTCAGCTGATGCAGCAGCGGCGTCAGGAGATTCAGGATCCCGCCGAGGCGTGGCGCGATATCGGTAATGCCTGGCAGCTGCGTACTCGTCAGCTGGGCTGCCTGCAGCTGCTGGCGGAGTGGCGTCTGCGCAAAGCGCGCGAGCGCGATCTGGCCGTCAACTTTGTGATCCGGGAAGAGCATTTGTGGAACGTGGCGCGCTATATGCCCACCAGCCTCGGGGAGCTTGACAGCCTCGGACTCTCGGGCAGCGAAATTCGTTTCCACGGCAAGACGCTGATCGGCCTTGTCGAGAAAGCGCAGGCGCTGCCGGAAGAGGCGCTGCCAGAGCCGCTGCAGAACCTGATCGACATGCCGGGCTACCGCAAGCTGTTTAAGGATATTAAAGCGCTTGTGCAGACCGTGAGCGCCGAGAAGGGCGTCAGCGCGGAGCTGCTGGCCTCAAGAAGACAGATTAACCAGCTGCTGAACTGGCACTGGGGGCTTAAAAACGGCAACGGGCAGCCTGAACTGGTTTCCGGCTGGCGCGGAGAATTGATGGCCGATCGCCTGAATGCGCTATTGAGCGACTACCCGCGCTAGCGCCGAACGGCATAGTGAAAAACCGGCTTCGCACAGCGTTGCCGGTTTTTTTATACCTTCAGGCTCAGGACTTCGACTCTTCAGTTTCCGGCAGGGTCACGTTCAGCTCCAGAATCGAAATATCACCGTCCCTCTGCTCCAGCTGTACGCTGACCATTTCCGGGTCGATTTGCACATACTTGCAAATCACTTCGAGAATGTCTTTGCGCAGCTGCGGAAGATAGTGCGGTTCAGCGTCGCCGCGGCGGCGCTCCGCGACGATAATTTGCAGGCGCTCTTTCGCAATGTTGGCCGTGTTCTTTTTCCGCGAGAGAAAAAAGTCGAGTAATGCCATAATTTATCCTCCGAACAGGCGTTTGAGGAAACCTTTCTTCTCTTCTTCTACGAAGCGGAAAGGGCGTTCTTCTCCGAGCAGACGTTCAACGGTATCGGCATAGGCTTTACCCGCATCCGAGGCGTCATCCAGAATAACCGGTTCGCCCTGGTTAGACGCGCGCAGCACGGACTGATCTTCCGGAATCACGCCCACCAAATTGATGCGCAGAATTTCCAGCACGTCTTCCATGCTCAGCATGTCACCTTTGTTTACGCGGCCTGGGTTATAGCGCGTCAGCAGCAGATGCTCTTTAATCGGATCTTCGCCCCTTTCCGCGCGGCGGGATTTGGAGGCCAGGATGCCGAGGATACGGTCGGAGTCGCGAACGGAGGAGACTTCCGGGTTGGTGGTGATGATGGCTTCATCAGCGAAGTACAGCGCCATCAGCGCACCGGTTTCGATGCCTGCAGGGGAGTCACAGACGATAAAATCAAAATCCATTTTTTTCAGTTCTTCGAGAACTTTGTCTACGCCTTCGCGGGTCAGGGCGTCTTTGTCACGCGTCTGGGAGGCCGGAAGGATGTAGAGGTTCTCCGTGCGCTTGTCTTTAATCAGCGCCTGGTTCAACGTGGCATCGCCCTGGATGACGTTGACGAAGTCATAAACGACCCGGCGTTCACAGCCCATGATTAGATCGAGGTTACGCAGGCCGATGTCGAAGTCGATAACGACCGTTTTCTTTCCCTTCTGGGCCAAACCAGTAGCGATGGCCGCGCTGGAGGTGGTCTTGCCAACGCCTCCTTTACCCGAAGTCACAACAATAATGCGTGCCATAGAAATTCCTTGTTAAAAAGGGATTAATTCAACGATTGAATCGTCAAAGCGCTGTCGTCTAAACGTAGACGGGCCGCTTTGCCATAAAATTCGGCCGGAATGTTATCACTCAGCCAGTATTCCCCGGCGATGGAAACCAGTTCCGCCGAGAGGTTGCTGCAAAATATTTGGGCGTCTCTGTCGCCGCCGGCGCCGGCAAGCGCACGTCCCCGCATCATGCCATATACATGGATATTACCATCGGCAATAAGTTCAGCCCCGGCACTCACATGGTTTGTAACAATTAGATCACAGTGTGGCGCATAAATACGCTGACCGGAACGTACCGGCTGATCGATCAAGCGCGTTTTTGTGATCTGATTAACAGCTGGCGGCGGGGCAACGGGTTCTGGCGCGGCCTGACGGGTAATTTTTTCTTTCCCTTCGGTTAATAAAGGGATCCCGGCGCGGTCAATTTCGGTTTTCAGCCGAGGAAGTTTACATCCGCTTACGCCCATAATACGCAGACCGGTAGCCGCGATAGCCTCATGAAGAGGGCGCCAGTCGACGTCATCTTCAATGCTGCTGATATTCACCACCACGGGGGCATGACGTAAAAAGGCGGGAGCCTGGGCGATTTTGTCTTCTAACGCCTGACGAATAACCTCGGGATTTGCATCGTGCAAATGAATCACAGATAAGGTGAAGCTACTGCCCTTAAGTTCGATTGGCGTATTTGACATCCTGGCCTTACTCAATTTGCTGTTTATCACTCGCTGAAGTGCGGTGATATTCCGAAGACTAAAAGGCATGTTATAGTCACTCATATATAGAGGCAAGTGACCACAGGTCTAATTCCGAGTAAAACTATGTTTTGTGTGATCTATCGAAGTACTAAACGTGAGCAAACCTATTTATATGTCGAAAAAAAGGACGATTTCTCCCGCGTTCCTGACGAATTAATGTATAGCTTCGGTACGCCTAAACTGGCAATGATTTTACCGCTCGATGGGCGAAAAAAACTCATCCACGCCGATTTGGATAAAGTGAAACAGGCGCTGGCCGATCAGGGCTATTACCTTCAGCTCCCTCCTCCGTCTGAAAATTTACTCAAGAAACACCTGGCGGAACAGGGGAATAAATCTGATTAACCCACAGAGGGAAAACAATGTACCAACATCATAACTGGCAGGGTGCGCTACTGGATTATCCGGTAAGCAAAGTGGTGTGCGTGGGCAGCAACTACGCAAAACACATCAAGGAGATGGGCAGTGCGACGCCGGAAGAGCCGGTGCTGTTTATTAAACCTGAGACGGCGCTATGCGATATCCGCCAGCCGTTGGTGCTTCCTGAGGGGCTGGGGTCGGTGCACCACGAGGTTGAGCTGGCGGTGCTGATTGGCGGCACGCTGCGTCAGGCGACGGACGATCATGTGCTCAAAGCCATCGCCGGCTATGGCGTGGCGCTGGACCTCACCCTGCGCGATCTGCAGGGCAAAATGAAAAAAGCCGGGCAGCCGTGGGAAAAGGCGAAAGGCTTTGATAACTCCTGCCCGATTTCGGGGTTTATTCCCGCCGGCGAATTTCACGGCGACGCGCAGAATACGCCGCTGAGCCTGAAGGTAAACGGCGAGGTGCGCCAGCAGGGCACGACGGCCGACATGATTCATAAAATTGTGCCGCTGATCGCCTATATGTCGCGCTTCTTCACCCTGAAAGCCGGTGATGTGGTTCTGACCGGCACCCCGGAAGGCGTGGGGCCGCTCGCCAGCGGCGACGAGCTGGAAGTCGGTTTTAACGGGTTTTCGCTGACCACCCGCGTGCTGTAACGACCGCTTGCCGCCTTCTCCGGGCGGCAAAACTTGCATCGGCGTGCCAGACTGGTTATAAGGTGCACCCTGAACTGCAATGACGGACATCCCAATGAGCGAACAACCTTTCTGGCAACACAAAACACTGGATGAAATGAGCGATGCGGAGTGGGAATCACTTTGCGACGGCTGCGGACAGTGCTGCCTGCATAAGCTGATGGATGAGGATACCGACGAAATCTACTTCACCAACGTCGCCTGCCGTCAGCTTAATATCAAAACCTGCCAGTGCCGTAACTATGAGCGCCGTTTCGAATATGAACCGGACTGCATTAAGCTCACCCGCGACAACCTGCCTACGTTTGAATGGCTGCCGCCGACCTGCGCCTATCGTCTGCTGGCGGAAGGTCAACCGCTGCCGCACTGGCACCCGCTGTTAACCGGTTCGAAGGCGGCGATGCATGGCGAACGCATCTCGGTTCGCCATATTGCTGTGAAAGAATCCACGGTGGTTGACTGGCAGGATCATATCCTGAATAAACCAGACTGGGCGCAGTAGGCGCTCAGTTAGCCTTTCTTCGCGTGAAATAGCCCGCTTTCACCGTCGGCGTCATCTGCAACCCAAAAGTTAATATTGAACTGCGCGTCGTCGCTAAGCTCAATGCGGTGCCAGTACTGCGGCGGGCTGGTCGCGAACTGTCCGGCGTTGATAACGACTTTTGCTTCAGGCTCTGTCGCCTGTTCGTCGGCGAAACCATAATAGGTTACCGTACCTTCCATCACGCAAAGCTGGCCGAAAACACCCGCAGCGGTGTTGTGGTGCGTCAGCAGAGCGGCAGGGACGTTCTGTTTGGTAAAGAATGGGGTGGAGCGTTTTACCTTCCAGCTAGCGGGAATACGCAAATGAGACATCATGTGCTCCTTAGTTAACATCGATAAGTTGCATTTAATATGCAACTTTATGTGACCGACGTCAACGTGCAGGCAAAAAAAACGCTCCCGGAGGAGCGCTTTATCAGCAATCGTTCTTAGCGACCAAACAGATCGCGCTTTTTAGGTTTAAACGGCTGTGCGATAAGCACCAGCGCGCCGACAACCAGATAGGCGGCGAAGATCCCGACCAGCCACTGCGGCATTTCCAGCGTCAGGAATTCCCACTGGCGTACGGAGCAGTCACCGGTGGCGACAAATACCTGAGGCAGCCATTTATCCAGCGGCAGCCACGTGGGGAAACGAGCGGCGAAATCGCAGGTCTGGAAGGGGGATGGGTGAAGCTGAATCATGGTGTGTTCCCATGCCAGCTGCAGTCCGCGCAGGGCGCTGTAGAGCCAGATAATAATCGCCACATAGCGCAGAGGCGATTTTGGCGCAATGGCGCCGACAATACCGGCACCCATAATGCCAAAAAGCGCGCAGCGTTCGTAAATACAGAGTACGCAGGGTTGCAGCAGCATGACGTGCTGGAACCACAAAGCAACCAATTCAAGAACAAACGCGGTAAGCGCCATCAGGAGCCAGGCACCGCGTCCCCTTGAGCACTGGTTTAAATATCGCAACATAATCATTTCCCTGGAACATGCTAAATCATGGCAGTGTAAACGAAAACCGATGCGACGCCAGCAGCTAGTCTGAAAATATTACGTAAGCGAATATGGAATACCCGGATTTTTGATCCGGGTATTGCTTTTTATTTCAGCAGCTGAGGCGTCACCAGCCAACCCTGCTCCAGCATCCACTGGGTCGCCGGCATCAAGGTAAACTCGACGCACGCCAGGCCCACCAGGGTCAGGACGAGAGTATACGGCAGCGCCATCCACACCATACGGCCATAGGAGAGGCGAATCAGCGGGGCCAGCGCGGAGGTGAGCAGGAACAGAAACGCGGCCTGACCGTTCGGCGTGGCGACGGATGGCAGGTTAGTACCGGTATTAATGGCCACCGCCAGCAGCTCAAACTGCGGCAGGCCGATCGTCCCATGCTCCAGGGCCGCTTTCACTTCGTTGATGTACACGGTGCCGACGAAGACGTTATCCGAAATCGATGATAGCAGGCCGTTAAACAGATAGAACAGCGACAGCTGGGCGTGCGGCGAGGCCTGGAGAACAAATTCGATCACCGGGGCAAACAGGTGCTGATCGATGATCACCGCCACGACGGCAAAAAAGACCGTCAGCAGCGCGGTAAACGGCAGCGCTTCGGTAAACGCTTTGCCGATGGCGTGTTCGTCGGTGACGCCGGAAAAAGTCGTTGCCAGAACGATGACCGACAGGCCAATCAGGCCGACTTCCGCCAGATGCAGCGCCAGCGCGACGATCAGCCAGACGCCGATAATCCCCTGGGCGATAAGGCGCAGGCGATCCTGGCGGCTGCGGCTCTGACGGCTACGATCGTCAAACTCCTGCAGCACTTTGCGCACCGTTGGCGGCAGCGGTTCGCCGTAGCCAAACAGGCGGAATTTCTCCAGCAGCAGGCAGGTGAGCAGGCCGCATACCAGCACCGGTAAGCTTACCGGCAGCATGCGCATGAAGAATTCACCGAAGTGCCAGCCCGCGGCTTTGGCGATAATCAGGTTCTGCGGCTCGCCGACCATCGTCATTACGCCGCCGAGCGCGGTGCCGACCCCGGCGTGCATCATCAGGCTGCGCAAGAAGCCGCGAAACTGCTCCAGAACATCGCGATAGTGCTGCTCGATATGGCTGTCGTCGAGCATGTTGTCATCGTCCGGCCGCGCCGAAGCGGCTTTGTGATAAATACCGTAGAAGCCAACGGCTACGCTGATCACGACGGCGACAACGGTCAACGCGTCGAGGAAGGCGGAGAGGAAAGCGGACGCGACGCAAAACGCCAGCGACAGCAGCATCTTGCTGCGAATGCCGAGCAGCAAACGGGTGAAGATGAACAGCAGCAGCTGCTTCATGAAGTAGATACCCGCCACCATAAACATCAGCAGCAGCAGGACTTCAAGATTACTGGCCACTTCTTCGCGAATATGCCCGGGCGTGGTCATACCGATAAATACCGCTTCAATAGCCAGCAGGCCGCCCGGCAGCAGCGGATAACATTTAAGCGCCATCGCCAGGGTGAAGATAAATTCGATAACCAGCAGCCATCCGGCAATAAACGGATGAAGATAAAAGACCAGCGGATTAACGATCAAGAAAATGATGAGAGTGAGTTTGTACCAGTCCGGGGACTGACCAAGAAAGTTGCGCCACAGGGCGCGGCCATACGACATTTCCACGACAGACATCCTTTCTCCGTCAAATTCTGAAACATGATTTTATGCGTAACTATACGCAAGATTACCAGTTGCGCAAAACGAGACGCAACTTTCTTCGCATCACGTTCTTTAGCCACAGAAAGTGTGAAATGAAAAGTTGAAAATGAAACGGCGATCCCTTTTTAATTACTTTCTGGCGCTATCTGCCTTATGGTCGCTCTGGTATGATGAGTCGAATAGCAACGCTGTGTAATGGAAATCTTATTATGGTCATTAAGGCGCAAAGCCCTGCGGGTTTCGCTGAAGAGTACATCATTGAAAGTATCTGGAATAACCGCTTCCCTCCTGGTTCAATTCTTCCCGCTGAACGTGAACTTTCTGAACTGATTGGTGTTACCCGTACAACCTTACGTGAAGTGTTGCAGCGTCTGGCCCGCGATGGCTGGTTAACTATTCAGCACGGTAAGCCTACCAGGGTGAACAACTTCTGGGAAACGTCAGGTCTGAATATTCTCGAAACCCTCGCGCGTCTCGATCACGACAGCGTTCCGCAGCTGATTGATAATCTGCTGTCCGTGCGTACCAATATTTCGACTATTTTTATCCGCACCGCTTTCCGTCAGCACCCGGATAAAGCGCTGGAGGTTCTGGCGAGCGCGCGTGAAATTGAAGACCACGCCGATGCGTTTGCCGAGCTGGATTATAATATCTTCCGCGGTCTGGCCTTTGCTTCAGGTAACCCCATCTACGGCCTGATCCTCAACGGGATGAAAGGTCTGTACACCCGCATAGGTCGTCACTATTTTGCCAACCCGGAAGCGCGTAGCCTGGCGCTCGGCTTCTATCATCAGCTGGCGAAAGTATGTGAAGAAGGGCTTCATGAACAGGTTTATGAAATCGTTCGCCGCTACGGGCATGACAGCGGGGAGATTTGGCATCGTATGCAGAAGAATTTGCCGGGTGACCTGGCGATTAATATGCGCTAGACCCCGCCCACGAATAAACAACGCCCGGTTCTGTCACCGGGCGTTTTGCTTTTTTACGCGCTACAGCGGATTGGGCCGCGGCGGCGTGCGTTCCAGCAGCTCAACGCTACCATCGGCGTTTTGCTGCTCCAGAAGAACGTCAAATCCCCACAGGCGGTGGACGTGCTTCAGCACCTCGCGGCGGCCTTTATCCAGCGGCACGCGGTTGTGCGGCACGTAGCGCAGGGTGAGCGAACGGTCGCCGCGCAGATCCACATTCCATACCTGAATGTTCGGCTCGAGGTTGCTCAGGTTGTACTGCGCTGAAAGCTTCGAACGAATCTCACGATATCCCTCTTCATTATGAATGGCGGATATTTCCAGATAGTTGTTGTGATCGTCATCGAGCACGGTAAAGAAGCGGAAATCGCGCATGATTTTCGGCGACAGGAACTGGCTGATAAAGCTTTCATCCTTGAAGTCGCGCATGGCGAAGTGCAGGGTTTCGAGCCAGTCGGATCCGGCAATATCCGGGAACCAGTACCTGTCCTCTTCCGTCGGCGACTGACAAATACGTTTGATATCCTGGAACATGGCAAAACCCAGCGCATAGGGGTTAATGCCGCTGTACCACTGGCTGTTATAGGGCGGCTGGAACACCACGTTGGTGTGGCTGTGCAGAAACTCCAGCATAAAGCGCTCGGTGACTTTTCCTTCATCATAAAGATGATTCAGGATGGTGTAGTGCCAGAAGGTCGCCCAGCCTTCGTTCATCACCTGAGTCTGCTTCTGTGGATAAAAATACTGGCTGACCTTACGCACGATACGCAGGATCTCACGCTGCCATGGCTCCAGCAGGGGCGCGTTTTTCTCCATAAAGTAGAGCAGGTTTTCCTGCGGCTCAGACGGATAGCGGCGCGCCGCTTCAATGGTCTTTTCCTCTTCGCGCTTCGGCAGGGTGCGCCACAGCATATTCACCTGGCTTTGCAGATACTCTTCCCGGCTTTTTTGCCGCGCCTTTTCCTCCTGCAGCGAGATTTTCTGCGGGCGTTTATAGCGGTCAACGCCGTAGTTCATCAAGGCGTGGCAGGAGTCGAGCAGCTTCTCGACTTCATCAACGCCGTAGCGCTCTTCACATTCGGTGATGTATTTACGCGCGAAGATGAGATAGTCGATGATGGAGCTGGCGTCGGTCCAGCTGCGAAAGAGGTAGTTATTTTTGAAAAACGAGTTGTGCCCGTAGCAGGCGTGCGCCATCACCAGCGCCTGCATGGTGATGGTGTTCTCTTCCATCAAATAGGCGATACAGGGGTTGGAGTTAATGACGATTTCATAGGCCAGCCCCTGTTGCCCGTGCTTATAGGCCTGTTCGGTCTCAATGAATTTTTTACCAAACGACCAGTGCGGATAGTTAATCGGCATCCCGACGCTGGAGTAGGCATCCATCATCTGTTCGGAAGTAATGACTTCGATTTGGTGCGGATAGGTGTCAAGACGATACAGCTTCGCCACCCGATCGACTTCTGCCAGATAGGTTTCCAGCAGCTCAAAAGTCCAGTCGGGTCCATCGCTTAAACGGGTTGTGTCCTTGTTCATGGAATCAATCGTAGCCATTAGCGCGCCCTCGTTGTTGATGGTTCTCTCTGTACGGAAAACCTCTTAACAAGCATAGAACACGGCGTCGCAAACTGCGTGCATCCACATTTTCTTTTCTTCGCGATTTCACAATCTTATAGGCGTTTTTTTGCGGTTTAAACAGGATTTTATTCTGTAGAAAAATGAGGCGCAGCAGGAGATGGTAAACCGACGGGGGCAGAGCTGGCGCAGAACCCTGTGAGATAAGTCACCATAAATAAAGCGTATGTTGAATAATATTTTCATCTGAGTTATCAATTTGTAATCAGATGATTGTTCTTTAACGATTACGGAGCCGCTATGCGCGTCGTCATACTGGGAAGTGGGGTAGTTGGAGTCGCTAGCGCCTGGTACTTAAGCCAGGCAGGACATGAAGTGACGGTTATCGATCGTCAGCCGGGGCCGGCCGAAGAGACCAGCGCCGCTAACGCCGGGCAGATCTCTCCCGGCTACGCTGCGCCGTGGGCGGCGCCGGGCGTACCGTTGAAGGCGATTAAGTGGATGTTCCAGCGCCACGCGCCGCTGGCTATCGGGCTGGATGGCACGCCGTTCCAACTGAAATGGATGTGGCAGATGCTGCGCAACTGCGACACTCGCCACTATATGGAAAACAAAGGACGTATGGTGCGCCTGGCGGAGTACAGCCGCGACTGCCTGAAGGCGCTGCGCGAGAGCACCGGTATCCAGTATGAAGGCCGGCAGGGCGGCACGCTGCAGCTTTTCCGCACCGACAAGCAGTTCGAAAACGCGACCCGCGATATCGCGGTACTGCAGGAGGCGGGCGTGCCTTACCAGCTGCTGGAGGCAAACCGCCTGCTGGACGTTGAACCGGCGCTGGCGGAAGTGAGCCATAAACTGACGGGCGGTTTACGTTTACCCAATGATGAAACCGGCGACTGCCAGCTTTTCACCACGCGTCTGGCCCTGATGGCGGAACAGGCGGGCGTGACTTTCCGTTTTAATACACCGGTGGATGAACTGCTCTATGAAGGGGATCTCATCTCCGGCGTGAAGTGCGGCGCTGAAATCATCAAAGCCGACGCTTACGTGATGGCATTCGGTTCATATTCGACGGCCATGCTGAAAGGGCTGGTGGATATTCCGGTCTACCCGCTGAAAGGCTATTCGCTGACGATTCCGATCGCGCAAGAAGACGGCGCGCCGGTTTCGACTATCCTTGATGAAACCTACAAAATCGCCATCACCCGTTTCGACAGGCGTATTCGCGTTGGCGGAATGGCGGAAATTGTTGGATTTAATAAAGAACTGCTGCAGCCGCGGCGTGAAACCCTGGAGATGGTGGTGCGCGATCTGTTCCCGCGCGGCGGCCACGTTGAACAGGCAACCTTCTGGACCGGACTGCGTCCGATGACCCCGGACGGTACGCCGGTGGTGGGCCGCACGGCGTATAAAAATCTGTGGCTCAACACCGGCCACGGCACGCTGGGATGGACCATGGCCTGCGGTTCAGGCCAGCTGATCAGCGATCTGATCTCCGGGCGTACGCCGGCGATCCCGTATGACGATCTTGCCGTCGCCCGCTACGGCCGCGGCTTTACGCCGGCCCGCGCTCAGCATCTGCATGGCGTTCACAATTAACAAGGAGCTTTCATGTCTCGTCCTGTAAAGGCCAGCATTGATATGTCAGCCTTACGCCAGAATCAACACATTGTTCGCCGCGCGGCGCCCGGCTCGCGCCTGTGGGCGGTGGTCAAAGCCAATGCTTATGGCCACGGCCTGGCAAGGGTCTGGAACGCGCTGAGCGCCGCGGACGGTTTCGCGATGCTCAATCTTGAAGAGGCGATCCTGCTGCGCGAGCTCGGCTGGAAAGGGCCGATACTGATGCTGGAAGGTTTCTTCCATGCCGATGAGCTGGCGCTGTTTGATAAATACCGATTGACTACCAGCGTGCACAGTAACTGGCAAATCAAGGCGCTGCAGCAGGCGAAGCTGCACGCGCCCCTCGATATTTACGTCAAGGTGAATAGCGGGATGAATCGGCTGGGTTTTATGCCGGACCGTTTGCACATCGTCTGGCAGCAGCTGCGAGCGCTCGGTAACGTCAGCGAAATGACGTTAATGTCGCATTTCGCCGAAGCGGAAAACCCGGACGGCATTGTCGAGCCGATGCGGCGCATTGAGCAGGCGGCGGAAGGGCTGGATTGCCCGCGCTCGCTGGCGAACTCGGCGGCAACCTTGTGGCATCCGGAGTCGCATTTTAACTGGGTGAGGCCGGGGATCGTGCTGTACGGCGCCTCGCCTTCCGGCCTGTGGCAGGACGTGGCCAACACCGGGCTGAAACCGGTGATGACGCTAAGCAGCGAAATTATTGCCGTACAGAACCTGAAAGCCGGTGAAGCGGTCGGCTACGGCGCAACCTGGCGCACGGCGGAGGAGCGGCGTATCGGCATCGTTGCCTGCGGCTATGCCGATGGCTATCCGCGGCTGGCGCCGAGCGGTACGCCGGTGCTGGTTGACGGCGTACGCACCGTGACGGTCGGGCGCATCTCAATGGATATGCTGGCCGTGGATTTAACCCCATGCCCGCAGGCAGGGATCGGCGCGCCGGTTGAGCTGTGGGGCAAAGAGATCAAAATTGACGATGTCGCGGCCGCCTGCGGCACCGTCGGATATGAATTAATGTGCGCGCTCGCGCCGCGCGTACCGGTTGTGACGGTGTAACTTAGCCTGAGGCGGATCACTCCGCCTCATCTTCCGCCATCCGTACGCCGACCCGCAGTACGTGATCCTCTTCTTTTTCCGCCACCGTCCACACCATCCCGGCAAATTCCACCTGGTCGCCGACCACCGGGGCGGCGCCTAACAGGTGCTGTATGACGTCACCCAGCGACTGCTGGCGATCGCGAAACTCTTCTCCCCCGTCAATGCCGTAAATCTGCGCGACGTCGGCAAATCTGGCGCTGGCATCGAGGATAAAATCACCGAAGAAGCGCTGATCCAGCGCCACCGGCGGCGACTGGCTGAACAGTTTACCCAGCGCGGGCAGGTCACGTTCGCGGCCAATCACGCAGAGAATATCGCCTTCCAGCAGCCGGGTACTGCCGGTAGGGTGCAGGAGTACGTTGTCGCGAAACAGCGCGGCAATCCGCGTCTCCGGCGGCATATGCAGGTCGCGCAGCGCCGCGCCGACGCACCATTTTTCGGCGCTAAGCTGGTACACGAACTGCTCCCACGGGTTTTCCGGATGGATATCCAGCCCGACGCGGGAGATGGGCGAGCCGACCGGCGGCACCACCACTTTGGCTTTCTTCGCCGCCCAGGAGAGCGAGGTCCCCTGTAACAGCAGCGAGACCAGCACCACGAAGAAGGCCACGTTAAAGAACAACCGCGCATTCTCCAGGCCCGCCATCATCGGGAAGACGGCGAGAATAATCGGCACCGCGCCGCGCAGGCCCACCCAGCTGATAAATATCCGCTCGCGCAGGTTGAAGCCGCGAAACGGCAGCAGACCGGCAAACACCGACAGCGGACGGGCGATAAAGATCATCCACATCGACAGAATGAGCGCCGGGATGGCGATAGGCCACAGGTCGGACGGGGTGACCAGCAGGCCGAGCACCAGGAACATGGCGATCTGCGCCAGCCACGCCAGGCCGTCGAAGTTTTGCAGGATACCGTGGCGGTTGCGAATCGGCCGGTTGCCGAGCAGGAATCCGCACAGGTAGACCGCGAGGATGCCGCTGCCGTCCAGCGAGGTGGTGGCGGCGAAAATCATGATCCCGCCGCTCAGCGCCAGCAGAGGATAAAGCCCGGCCGGCAGCACAATGCGATTAATCATCTGCAGCAGCAGATAGCCGCCGCCGAGGCCGATAGCGATACCCAACCCGAACTGCTGCACGATATGCACCGCGAACATCCAGCTCAGGCCGGTCTCGTGCTGCTGAATCATCTCGATAAGGGTAATGGTCAGGAACACCGCCATCGGATCGTTGCTGCCGGATTCAATTTCCAGCGTCGAGCCGACGCGTTCGTTCAGCCCTTTACCGCCGAGGAGTGAGAACACCGCCGCGGCATCGGTTGAGCCGACGATAGCGCCGATCAGCAGCCCTTCAATCAGGTTGAGATGAAACAGCCAGGCCGCCATCAGTCCGGTCAGGGCCGAGGTGATTAGCACCCCGACCGTGGCGAGCGAGAGGGCGGGCCACAGCGCCACGCGAAAAGAGCTGGCCTGAGTGCGCATCCCGCCGTCAAGCAGGATAACCGCCAGCGCCAGGTTGCTCACCATGTAGGCGAAAGGGTAGTTGTCAAACGGAATGCCGCCGATACCGTCAATGCCCGCCAGCATCCCAATCGCCAGGAAGATAACCAGAATCGGGATGCCGAGGCGTGAGGAAAAGGAACTTAATAAAATACTACAGGTTACTAAAACAGAACCCAGGATAAACAGACTAATGACCGCAGCGGCGTCCAATGTTGACGTACTCCTTACCGGCGTGAAGATAAATTAAAAACTACACCATTTTAACAATCTGACGCCGATCGGGATATGCGTTAGAGGAATTTTTATTCCGCCAGAACCGGGTGGCCGCTGATGCTTAACGTGGTGATGGATGCGTTGTTTACCAGCAATGCTCTGGCGCCAAGCGGCAGGGTGACCGTACGCTGCTCGTGACCGAAATCCAGGCCGCTGATGACCGGAATGTTAAGCTGCTGGCGAAGGTAGTCGTATACCATAGGCAGATCGTATCCGGCATCGTAGTCGTTGGCGTTTGCGCCGGTAAAACTGCCGAGGATAATCGCCCGCTGGCGCGCGAGAATACCGCTGTTGAGCAGCTGTAATAGCATGCGTTCGACGCGGAACGGGTGTTCGTTAATATCTTCCACCACCAGAATTCCGTCGCTAATCTGCGGCATCCACGGGGTGCCGATAAGCGAGGTCAGCATCGCCAGGTTGCCGCCCCACAGCGTGCCGTCGGCGCGACAGTCCGGGCCTTCACCGTGCCATTCGAGCGTAAACGCCGGGTTGCGCA
Source organism: Klebsiella sp. LTGPAF-6F (assembly GCF_001753185.1). Lineage (NCBI taxonomy): Bacteria > Pseudomonadati > Pseudomonadota > Gammaproteobacteria > Enterobacterales > Enterobacteriaceae > Klebsiella > Klebsiella sp. LTGPAF-6F. The sequence goes on along the minus strand of NZ_CP017450.1, from coordinate 3,787,643 downwards.
GCGCCTGCCAGAAATGGTGCTCGGTAAATTCGTTCAGCGTTTCAGCGCCGAAGTTTCCCGCCAGCATCGGCCCGCTAAAAGTGATTATGCTACCCTTTGCCAGCAGCCCCAGCTGGATGGCGGTGAAATCGCTGTGGCCGCAAATAAGCAGCGGATCCTGCTGCTGGCGCGCGATCAGCGCCTGCCAGTCAATCTGCGGCAGCAGGCGAGTCGCGCCGTAGCCGCCGCGTACCGCCAGCACGATGCGGTTTTTACCGGCGAGGGCGGCGAGCTGGTTGATATCGGCAAGGCGTTCATTCTCAGTTCCGGCAAAGCGCAGCGCCCGGCGGGGAATGACTTCCTGGTGTGCGACCTGGTGCCCGGCCTCCTGCAGACGCTGCACGCCGCGATACGCCGCTTCCTGGTTGATGCAGTAACCGGAAGGGGCGACGAGATAAAACTGAGACATGACAATTCCTTGCTAAGAATGAAAGGGTTATCATGCCGCCTGGAGCGTTTATTGTCATCTCCGTGCGGCAAACTTCAGCCAATAAGGATAGATGTGTGAAATTGAGATGGTGTGTTTTTTTATGTGTATTGTTGGCCGGTTGTAGTTCAAAACACGATTATCGTAACCCGCCGTGGAACCCGGAAGTCCCGGTTAAGCGGGCGATGCAGTGGATGCCAATCAGCGAAAAAGCCGGTGCGGCGTGGGGCGTCGATCCCCAGCTGATTACCGCCATCATCGCCATTGAGTCCGGCGGTAACCCGACGGTGGTCAGCAAATCCGGCGCGGTTGGCCTGATGCAGCTGAAGCCCTCGACCTCCGGTCGCGATGTTTACCGGCGGATGGGCTGGAGCGGGGATCCTTCGGTGAGCGAGCTGAAGAATCCCGAGCGCAATATTTCGATGGGGGCGGCCTACCTCAGCATCCTCGAAAACGGTCCGCTGGCGGGGATTAAAGACCCGCAGGTGATGCGCTATGCGGTGGTGGTCTCCTATGCCAACGGCGCGGGCGCGCTGCTGCGGACATTCTCGTCCAATCGCCAGGATGCGATTGAAGAGATTAACGATATGGACGCCGATGATTTCTTTGAGCACGTGGTGAAAAAGCATCCGGCACCGCAGGCGCCGCGCTATATCTGGAAGCTGCAGAAGGCGCTGGACGCCATGTAAAGGGCGCTCCCCGCAGGTTCAACTTGCCGGGGAGCCGTCGGCCCGGCCGATTCTGGAACTGCAAATTGATAAAGACGCGCGGCGGGCCCCCGCCGCGCGGAGGTTTACGGCGCGACTTTTTTCTCCTCTACCGCAGCCGGCTGCTGAGCGGCAGGCTGCGCCGAGACGTCCGCCGCTTTGCCGTTGTCGTCATTTGCCGCCGGTCGCGCGGTGGGGACGGAGTCACACGGCTTCTCTTTCGGACACACCAGGTCCAGCATCTTCAGGGTGACGCCGTTGGTCCAGCCAAAGCCGTCCTGTAGCGGATACTCTCCGCCACCGCCGCCTGTTCCGGTCGAGCTGACATCATATTTTTCCACCAGCTTCTGTTCGCTGTTGTAGGTGTGCTGAACGTTGCTGAGGAACCGCCAGCTCACCTCCATTGCGATTTTCTGCTGGCCATACTTTTGCAGGCCTTCAGCGGCGACCCACTGCAGCGGCGCCCAGCCGTTCGGCGCATCCCACTGCTGGCCGCTATTGACGGTCGTGGTGGTCAGGCCGCCGGGCTTGAGCAGTCGCGCTTCGGTGGCGGCGGCGACCTTCGCGGCGCGTTCGCTGGACGCGGCGTTAACGTACAGCGGGAACAGCGCCGCGGCGGTCAGCTGATTGCGCACCTTATGACTTTTCAGATCGTAATCGGCGTACCAGCCCTCTTTATCGTTCCACAGATATTTCTCCAGCGCTTTCTGACGGGCGTTGGCTAAGGCGTCATACTGCGCGGATTTAGCGCTATCCCCTGCCGCTTTACTGGCGCGGGCGATGGCTTTTTCCATGTGGAACATCAGCGAGTTCAGATCGACCGGAACAATCGAGGTGGTGCGGATGGTGCCGAGCTGCTGCGGGTTATCCATCCAGCGGGAGCTGAAGTCCCAGCCGGATGCCGCGGCGGAGCGCAGATCGCGGTAGATTTCCGTGGCCGGTCGGTTGGGATTGTTTTTGGCGGTCGTGACGTCGTCCAGCCAGGATTCCGGACGCGGCGTGTCGTTATCGTCCCAGTAGCGGTTGAGCAGGGCGCCGTCGGCCATCCGCACCACGCGCTTACTGGCGCTGCCGGGCTCAAGCGCCTCAGCGCCATCCATCCAGTACTGGTACTCTTTCTCCATTTGCGGCAGCCATTTTTTGAGCGCTTCATCGCCCTCGTGCGTGGCCAGCAGTTCAACCATAAACGGGAAGAACGGCGGCTGCGAGCGGCTCAGATAGTAGGTGCGGTTGCCGTTGGGTATATGGCCCCAGGCGTCGATCTCCGCGGCGAAGTTGGTCACCATATCTTCAATTTTATCCCAGTGGCCGCTCTCAGCCAGGCCGAGCATGGTGAAGTAGCTGTCCCAGTAATAGACTTCGCGAAAGCGTCCGCCGGGCACCACGTAGGGCTTTGGCAGCGGCAGCAGCGAATCCCATTTTTCGACGTCGACGGTACTGCGGGTCAGTACGGGCCATAATCCGTTGATATGCTGGCGCAGCGTTTGTCCTTTTGGCGGAACGTACTGGTCGTTTTCGCGAGGCAGGGTAAAGTTGAGTTCGACGAAGTGCCGCAAATCAAAGCTGGTCTGGCTTTTCTGCATACGATAATCGGCAAGGATCATCAGCGGGTCGCCGTTCGGAATGGCGTCAGCAAACGTTTTCTGGTCAGAAAAAAGTTTCGCGCTTTGCACATCGTTAAATAGCGGACCGAGCAGGATATCGGGTGATTGCGGGGTGGGACGGGTTTCTTCAGCCTGAGCCGTCAACGTCGCCAGGGCGACAAACGCGCCCCCTAGCGCCAGACGAAGAGCAAAAGGCAGGGTAGCGGGGCGACGGGAAACGGGACTCGTCATAGATTGTTCTCCTTATCATTGCAGACTATGTGCCACTGCATTCGGCCATCAGAAAACCTTAGACGAATATCCGCCGCTGCGCGTGTCCGAGGTAACATTTTACGTGAAAACAGAGTATTTACCGCCCACTGGCCGGCAGCCAACCGGCACTATTGTGCTAAGCACAATATTATAATCTTAATCATATGAAACTGGCATGATGTTATTTGTGTTATGAATGTTTTTGCGCAAATAAAAAACACCGTTCAATAGTAATGCCAGTAAATAGAAAACGGAACTGATGTTTATCTGTGACAATAATGGTCATATTTATCGCCTTTTAAAAATTGCGCAAAGGATGAAAACCTGTGATCTGTCAGACAGAATTCCCGGGATTAATATGACTGAAGGCTGACAGGATCACATAAATTAAAAAACATAAATAATTAATTAAAAAACATAATGGCGCCCGCATAGCGGATAAGTAAAAAATGCAGACATTACAGAAACCGGTTTCATTTTGCATAAAGGAGTGGTGTATGTCTGCTGGCGACAAAATTTCTGTCAGAGAGAAAATAGGCTATAGCCTGGGGGACGCGGCCAGTCACATTGTATTTGACTCGTCCGTGGCTATTCTGGCTTATTTTTATACCGATATTTATGGCCTGCCGCCCGCCGTGATGGGGACGATGTTTTTGCTGGTTCGTCTGCTGGATGCGATTACCGATCCGATTATGGGCGCGATTGCTGACGCCACCTCAACCCGCTGGGGCCGTTTCCGCCCCTGGCTGCTGGCGATCTGCGTCCCCTTTGCGGTGAGCTGCGTGCTGGTGTATTCCATTCCCTCTTTCTCCGACTCCGGAAAAATTGCCTACGCCGTGGCGGCTTATATATTTATGACCCTGATGTATACGGCGATTAATATTCCTTACTGCTCGCTGGGCGCGGCGCTGACCTCCGATCCGCGCGAAAGCCTCTCGCTGCAGTCCTGGCGTTTCGCTATCACCCCAATCGGCGGCGCGCTCGGTACCGCGTTTATTTTACCGCTGGCTGACTTTCTCTATCCCGGCGACCGCGCGACCGGCATTCAGGTCTCGATGGCCCTGTTTGGCGTTATCGGCTGCCTGATGTTTATCACCTGCTTCGCCACCACAAAAGAGCGCGTGCAGCCGATTAAAGAAGAGAACCTGAACGTAGCGCGGGACGTGAAAATACTGTTTCGTAACGATCAGTGGCGTATTCTTTCCGTTTACAATTTTATGATGCTGGTCGCCGTAGTGATTCGCGGTGGCGCCGTCGTCTACTATGTGAATAGCGTGCTGCATAAAGGCGCCGACGTGATAACGATATTCATGCTCGGCGGGATGTTTGCCTCCATGCTGGGTTCGGTGCTGGCCAAGCCCTTCGGGACGCGTTTTTGTAAGGTCCGACTCTCTTTCTGGATTAACCTGCTCACCGCCGCGCTGGGCGTGGTCTGCTTTATCGTTCCGGTGCAATTCTGGATTGCGGTGCTCGGCGTGCATATTCTGATTTCTATTATTCAGGGCGGCAACGGCGCGCTGCAGTGGTCGATGATTACCGACGTGAATAACTATGGCGAATGGAAAACCCAGCGGCGTATTACCGGTATGAACGTTGCGGCAAATATCTTTGTTATCAAGCTGGGCGTCGCCGTTGGCGGGGCGATCCTCGGCTGGATATTGGCCTATTACCATTACGCCGCTAACACCGCGGTGCAGCCAGCTTCAGCGGTGCAGGGCGTGGTGCTGTTGTTCACCCTGGTTCCTTCTGTTTTTTATGTTATTACCGCCGTCTCTATTAAATTCTACGGCTTAACGGAAAAGAGAATGAACGGCATCGTCGATGATTTAAACCACGGAACCTTCGCTGAATCCTGATTATTCAACACCGTATTTAAAGGGCTGTACAGACTATTTCTCTGGATAGCCCTGGTTTTACCCTGGATGAAACAAATAATAATGTAATTAGGGATGTTAATAATGAAAGTAAAGTATATAGCTCTGGTTATTAGTGGCCTGTTCTCCTCTGGCCTTTGGGCAGCGACAAATAATGCTCCTGCGGATATTGAAAAGCGTTTAGCGCAGCTGGAACAGCGCTTAATAAATGCTGAGCAACGGGCGGCCGATGCGGAAGCGAAAATTCAGACCTTAACCCGGCAGCAGGCCGCTGTGGCGAAAAGTACGCCAACCGTAAAAGTGGAATCCGCCGAGCCCGTCGCACCGGGCGCGGAGCCGACGAAACTGACGCTGTCCGGCTACGGGGATATCAAATTTTATGGCGATGTGGAATTCAATATGGATGGCGCCAGCAGCAGCGGTAGCCTGACTTCGGTAAAAACCACGGCGAATAAAGATTGGGCGCCGGGCAATAACGAACGCTGGGATATTAATGGCCGCCTGCTGCTAGGTTTTGACGGTATGCGCAAAATGGATAACCGCAGCTTTGCCGGTTTTTCCGTCCAGCCGCTGGCTGACCTGAACGGCAAAATGAATCTTGATGATGCGGTATTCTTTTTTGGCCAGGAGAACGACTGGAAGGTGAAGGTCGGCCGTTTCGAAGCCTACGATATGTTCCCGCTGAATCAGGATACGTTCGTGGAATACTCCGGGAACACCGCCAACGATCTCTACAGCGACGGCTACGGCTATATCTACATGATGAAGGAAGGGCGCGGCCGCAGCAGCAGCGGCGGCAACTTCCTGATGAGCAAAACCCTTGATAACTGGTATTTTGAACTCAATACCCTGCTGGAAAACGGCAGCACGCTGTTCCAGGACCAGCAGTATCACGGTACTGAACTGGAAAATGAGAAAAATGTCGCCTATTTACGCCCGGTTATTGCGTGGAACAGCGGACGCTTCTCCACCGCCATCGCCATGGAGAGCAACGTGGTGAATAACGCCTATGGCTATCACGATGCGAAAGGGCGCTGGGTCGACCAGTCCAGCCGCACCGGCTATGGCTATACGATGACGTGGAACGGGCAAAAAACCGATCCGCTGGATGGCGTGGTGACCAACCTTAACGTCGCTTATATGGATGCCGAAGATGAAACCGACTTTACCGCCGGGGTGAACTCCCTGTGGCACGGTGTTGAGCTGGGCTACATTTACGCGCATAACAAGATTGAAAGCTTTAATACCGCTAACTTTATCGCTAACTGCGACGATAACTGCTGGATCGCCGATCCGGGAAAATATGATATCCACACCATTCATGCGTCGTATCTGTTTCCGAACGTGATGAATATGAAGAACTTCAACATCTATCTGGGCGCCTACGCATCCTGGATTGAATCCCACCCGAACAACGGCGACGGCCAGGAAGACTCCCGCTACGGCGGCCGGCTGCGCTTCAAGTATTTCTTCTGAGCACAGCGGAGCCCGCATTTCGCGGGCTCTGTTCATTATGCTATTAAGCCTCCTGTCGGGGCATGAGTTAACAGGACAACACCATGTATGACAGTCAAGCGGGGACGCCGCTGGAAGGGTTTGCCGAATTTGCCGCCGCCGCCGCTGCCGAAGGCGCGGTGCTGTTGAGAAACGATGGCCAAATGTTGCCGCTCGCTCCCGAACGGCCGCTATCGTTATTTGGCCGAACGCAGATTGACTACTATCGCAGCGGTACCGGTTCCGGTGGGGCGGTTAACGTGGTGAGCAGCACAACCTTGCTGCAGGCGATGCGTGCGCGAAACGGGATGAGGCTGAATACGCAGCTGGCCGGACTCTACGAACGCTGGGTTGAACAACACCCCTTCGACAACGGCGGAGGGGGCTGGGCAGCGGAACCCTGGTGCCAGCAGGAGATGCCGCTGAGCGATGAGCAGATTCGTCAGGCGCGCGCTTTCTCCAGCCAGGCAGTGATTGTTTTTGGGCGTACCGCGGGAGAGGATCGGGACAACGCCGACGTGGAAGGTGGCTATCGGCTCACCGCCGACGAAATGAACCTGCTGTATCAGGTCTGCGGCGAATTTGATGACGTGGCGGTGGTGCTGAATACCGCCGGGCTTATCGATCTCTCATGGGCTGACGATCCGCGGCTGCGTCAACGCATTCGCGCGCTGCTCTACGTCTGGCACGGCGGCGCCGACGGCGCTCAGGCGGCCACTTCGCTGCTCTATGGTGAGGTGACGCCATCCGGCAAGCTGGTAGGCAGCATCGCGATCTCTCTCGACGACCATCCGGCATCGCCCTGCTGGGGGGCGGAAGCGCAAAGCCTCTATCAGGAGGATATTTACGTCGGCTATCGCTACTTCGAAACCTTTTGTCCGCAGCGTCTGCAGTTCCCCTTTGGCTTTGGTCTCTCATACACCTCTTTCACCCTGCAATCGGCGCGGGCGGAGACTTTTGGCGACCTGATCAAGGCGACCGTCACCGTGACCAATCGCGGGGAGCGCTTCGCGGGCAAAGAAGTGGTGCAAATCTACCTCCAGGCGCCGCAGGGCGCGCTCGGCAAACCGGCCAAAGCGCTGGTGGCTTTTGCCAAAACTCGCCTGCTGCGACCTGGGGAAAGCGAAACCTTAACGTTATCAATTCCGCTGGAGCGCTTTGCTTCTCTGGACGATAGCGGAGCGACCGGGCATCCACACTGTTACGTGATGGAGCCAGGGCTTTATCGTTTGCTGCTTGGTAACAGCGTGCGCGATGTACAGCCGCTGGCGGTTGACGGCGAGGCGGGGTACGCGCAGAAAACGCTGCGGATCCTCTCCTGCCATCAGCAGGTGCTGGCGCCGACGGTGCCTTTCGTACGTATAAAACCGGTCGCGGACGGCGATGATGGGCGCTATCAGATCGAGTGGGAGGACGTGCCGCGGCGGGAGATTAATCTGCGCGCGCGCATTGAGGAGCGTTTGCCAGAGGCTATCACCCTTACCGGCAACCAGGGGCTGACCCTCAACGACGTGGCTGAAGGGCGTACCACGATGAACGCCTTTGTTGCTCAGCTGTCTGTTGAGGAGCTGGCCTGCCTGGTGCGCGGAGAAGGCATGTGTAGCCACAAAGTGACGCCCGGCGTCGCATCGGCTTTTGGCGGCGTGGCCGACAGCCTGCTGGAAAAAGGTATTCCTCTGGCATCGACCGCCGACGGCCCATCCGGGATTCGCATGGATAACGGCGCAAAGGCCACTTTGCTTCCCAGCGGAACATTATTGGCCTCCAGCTGGGACCCGATCCTCGTGGAACGCTTATACGTGATGGAAGGCAAAGAGCTGCTGCGCAACGGTATCGACCTGCTGTTAGGGCCGGGGATGAACATCCAGCGCCATCCGCTGAACGGGCGTAATTTTGAGTACTTTTCCGAAGATCCGCTGCTCACCGGGATGATGGCGGCGGCGGTGGTTCGCGGCATTCGCAGCGGCGGCGGGATTGGCACCCTCAAGCACTTTGCCTGCAACAATCAGGAGTTCGCCAGAGCCAAAGCGGATTCGGTGGTGTCAGAGCGCGCGCTGCGTGAAATCTATCTCAAAGGTTTTGAGTATGCGGTGAAATCCGGCGGCGCAAATGCGGTAATGACCGCTTATAACCCGGTCAACGGCCACCATGCCGCATCCAACTACGATCTCACCACCACCGTCCTGCGCGAGGAGTGGGGCTTTCGCGGGATCGTGATGACCGACTGGTGGGCAACGATGAACGATCCCGTCGATGGCGGCGCGGCGAGCACCCACAACACCGCGGCGATGATCCGCGCGCAGAACGACCTTTATATGGTGGTCAATAATAACGGCGCGGAAGTTAATGCGGGGGGAGATAATACCCTGGCGGCGCTGGCGACAGGCGAGCTAACGCTCGGTGAGCTTCAGCGCTGCGCGATAAACATCCTCGACTTTATGCTGCAGACGCAGGTCTTTAAGCGCGGGGAGATGCCGCGGGCGGGGATTATTCACCTGGCGGCGGATCCTGCGTGCGATGGGGCCTGTCCTGGCGCAATTAAAATTGCCGAGCAGTCGCGGCTGCGCTACGACGAGGAGCTGGTGCTGAGCGTTGAGCGAACAGCGGTATATGATGTGCTGGTGAGCGTTCACGCTAACGGTGCGCCGCTCGCACAAACCGCCTGCAACCTGCTGCTTAATGAACAATTTGTGGCGACGATCCAGACCAACGGTACGCTCGGTCGTGAGATTGTGCAGAAGCTGTGTCGGATTGAGCTACAGTCCGGAAAATATCGTGTAGGCTTTGATTTTATCAAGCCGGGTCTGGTGGTGGACTGGCTGGAACTCAAGCTCGTTAATGACTAATTTCCGTCTCAGGAGCTGCCGATGAACCGACGCCATTTTTTGTTTTTAAGCGCCGCCGCGCTGCTGGCGGGCGGTCGTCTTCGCGCCGCTGAAAGCCAGCAAACGATCCGCCTGTGGCCTGGCGTGCCTCCCGGCGGCGGCGGACCGGACGGCCCCGTCCGCTTATCGGCACGCGGCGCGCTAAGCCATATCGCCCAGCCTGAACTGACGGTATGGCGTCCCGCAGCGCCACGCGGCCACGGCGTATTAATTGCTGCCGGCGGCGGCTATCGACGCATTGAAATGGCGAAGGAGGCCTGGCCCGCCGCGCGCTGGCTAACGATGCGCGGCTATACCGCGTACGTGCTGACCTATCGTCTTCCCGGGGAGGGGTGGCAAGCGGGCGGCCTTGCTCCGCTGCAGGACGCTCAGCGGGCGCTGCGCCTGATTCGTCAGCGGGAAGCCAAAGTCAGCCTTCTGGGGTTTTCCGCCGGCGGACATTTGTCGGGAATGGCTGCCTGTCGCGCTGATTTTGCCTCTTACCCGCCGATCGACGGCGTGGACGACACCCCGCCCCGGGCCGACGGCGCCGCGCTGATTTATCCGGTGATTTCCCTCGAACCTCCGTACACCCATACCGCCACCCATCGGCTCCTCGCCGGGCCTCACGCCGCGGAGGAGGTGGATCGCGCCTGGTCGGTACAAACCTGGGTCAGCGGGCGGACGCCGCCCTGTTTTCTGGTTCAGGCGGAGGACGATAATGTCTCCGATCCGCACAATACGTTGATAATGGCCGCCGCCTGCCGTCAGCATCAGGTCCCGGTCAGCCTGTATCGTTACGCCAGCGGTGGTCACGGTTTTGCGCTGGGCCGGGTCGGTACGCCCAGCGTCGAGTGGCCCGAGCGCTACGCAGCGTGGCTGGCGGCGCGTTAGTATCGCGTGAATCGACTTGCCCCAAATTGGTGCGCTTTACGCGAAAAACAGGCCATAAATAAGCAAAGCGTCTGATTGTTTTTTATTCAATTCAGCGTCATGGCATAACAGCGTAACGCCGCGCCGCCGCGCTGCGTTACCTGGCATAATTAATGCTTATCTCTTACCGGGATTACCTCAAAGTGAGTACAACCGGAGGAGACGGCCATGATAAAAATAACGCTTCCTGACGGGCATTATTATGATGAGATGCTTACCGCACAGGGAGAGCAGCGTCAGCACTATAACGCCTGGTGGCAATGGTTTCGCAGTACCGATCAATTCTCTATCCGGCAGAAGAAAGAGCAGGCGGAGCTGCTCTTTCACCGCATCGGCATCACCTTTAACGTCTACGGCGAGGATGAGGGCACCGAACGACTGATCCCTTTCGACAGCGTGCCGCGTATTATTCCCGCCGGCGAGTGGCAGCGGATTGACCGCGGCATCCGCCAGCGGGTGAAAGCGCTCAACGCTTTTCTTTACGATATCTACCATGATCAAAATATCCTTCGCGCGGGGCTGATCCCGGCCGAACAGGTGCTGGCGAACGAACAGTATCAACCCTGTATGCAGGGGATAAATTTACCCAATAACACCTACGCCCATATCACCGGAGTCGATATGGTGCGCAACAGCGACGGCCAGTATTACGTGCTGGAGGATAATCTGCGCACCCCCTCCGGCGTCTCCTATATGCTGGAAAACCGCAAAATGATGATGCGGCTGTATCCCGAAATGTTCGAACAGCACCATATTGCGCCGGTAGAACGCTACCCCAGCTATCTGCTGCAAACGCTGCGCGAAAGCTCGCCGGTGGACGATCCGTGCGTGGTGGTGATGACCCCGGGACGGTTTAACAGCGCCTATTTTGAACACAGCTTTTTGGCCCAGCAGATGGGCGTTGAGCTGGTGGAAAGCGCGGATCTGTTTATTAAAACCGGGGCGGTGTATATGCGCACCACCGAAGGACCGCGGCGCGTGGACGTCATTTACCGGCGTATCGACGACGCATACCTTGACCCGCTGGCCTTCCGCGCCGACTCCATGTTAGGCGTACCGGGGCTGCTGTCGGTGTATCGCGCCGGGGGCGTGGTGCTGGCCAACGCTATCGGTACCGGCGTCGCCGACGATAAATCGATCTACCCCTTCGTACCGGAGATGATCCGCTTCTATCTGGGCGAGCAGCCGATCCTGAGCAATATTCCCACCTGGCAGTGCCGTAAGGCGGAAGATCTCAGCTACGTGCTGAGCAATCTTGAACTGATGGTCGTGAAAGAGGTTCACGGCGCGGGCGGCTACGGCATGCTGGTTGGCCCGCGCTCGACCAAAGAGGAGCGCGATGCGTTTCGCCAGCGTCTGCTGGCGAATCCGGCCAACTATATCGCCCAGGACACCCTGGCGCTGTCGACCTGCCCAACCTTTGTCGACGAGGGGCTGGCGCCGCGCCATATCGATTTACGTCCCTTCGTCCTTTCCGGCCAGGAGATCCGCCTGGTTCCCGGCGGGCTGACGCGGGTGGCGCTAACCGAAGGTTCGCTGGTGGTGAACTCGTCGCAGGGCGGCGGCACCAAGGATACCTGGGTGATGGAGGATGATGAATCATGTTAAGCCGCACAGCGAGTGAACTCTTCTGGATGGCGCGCTACCTTGAGCGCGCGGAAAGCTATGCCCGGGTGCTGGACGTGACCTGGAAGCTGTCGATGATCCCCCGTCACAGCCAGCAGTCGCGGGATTTAGCCTTGCCGCTGAATCTGTCGCTGACCCATGAGCTGTTTCAGGCGCGGCACGCGCGTTTCACTATGAGCAACCTGCTTAATTTTTTCGCGCTCGACGGCAACAACCCGTACAGCATTTTCAGCTGCGTCGAGATGGCGTGGAACAACGCCCATGCGGTGCGCGGCAGCCTGTCGGCGGAGGTGTGGGAAAGCATCAACGCCACGCGCATTGAGCTGCGAAAGCTGCGCCAGCAGAGGATCGGCGAGCTGGGCAACGACGCTTTCTTTGAGTGGGTAAAAGAGCGGGTACATCTGTTTCGCGGGGCGATCCTCGGCACGCTGCTGCGTAACGACGCCCTGAGCTTTATCGGGATCGGGACGCTGATCGAGCGGGCATCCGCCACCGCGCAGCTGCTGTTGATTAAGGATCAGCAGCTGAACAGCGATCCCGATCCGGTACGCGAGTACTACCGGCTGGATACGCTACTTAATGCGGTCAGCGCCCGCGAGGCCTACAACAGCATTTACCGCCAGCCGGTCAGCCGCGAAACGGTGATGGAGCTGCTGATCCTGCGCAACGATGTGCCGAGATCGCTGAGAGCGAGTATTTCCGACCTCGTCGGGCAGCTGGAACAGATTGCCAACGACCGCTCGCACTTGCCGCTGCGGCTGGCGCACCAGCTCAACGTCGACCTGCGTTTCAGCACCCGCGACGATCTGGCGCAGGCCGATTTACAGGTCACCCTTAATGCACTGCTGGCGCGGATTAACGCGCTTTCCGACAGCATCAGACAAACCTATCTGGAGGCGTTATGAAACTGGTTATCGATCACCTGACCCGCTACGGCTACGATGAAGAAGTGAAGTTTTCGACCCAGTATCTGCGCCTGACGCCGCGCAGCAGTGGTCGGCAGAAGATCACCGCCTGGACATTAACCCTGCCGGACGGTTCCGCCGTCGCCACCACCGACGCCTGGGGCAACGTGCTGCACGTGCTGACGCTGGATAATCCGCATAAAGAGATTACCATCCGCGCCAGCGGGATCGTCGATATCGCCGAAGAGGGGGACGACATCGGCGCGGAGCCGCAGGAGCTGCTGTCGCCGCTGGTTTTCTTGCGCTGTACGCCGCTCACCCGCGCCGACGGCCCGATCCGCGAATTCGCTCAGCGCTGGTATCAGCCGGAGGCGCAGGAGGAGAGCCTGAACCGGTTAATGGCCGAGCTGCTGCTGAGAATGCCCTATTCGCCGGGCGCCACCCAGGTGCAGGACTCCGCCGCCGATGCCTTTGCGCGCGCGAAAGGAGTTTGCCAGGATCACACCCACGTGTTTCTCGCCTGCTGCCGGGCGCTGGAGATCCCGGCGCGCTACGTCAGCGGCTACGTTTACAGCGATAACGCCGAGCACGTTGCCATGCACGCCTGGGCCGAAGTGTGGCTCAACGAGCGCTGGCAGTCGTTTGATATCACCAATAACACGCGCAGCCTGAATCAACATTTGCGGCTGGCGACCGGGCTGGACTATCTTGATGCGTGCCCGGTACGCGGCACCCGCCTCGGCGGCGGGGGGGAAATCATGTTAACTAACGCTGAAGTGCGCGAGCATTCGCAGCAGGCGCAGCAGCAATAACGGCAGGAACAAAAAACGATGACCTACTGTGTGGCCATGTGTTTGTCAGATGGACTGGTATTTGCCTCAGACTCCCGCACCAACGCGGGAGTGGACCATATTGCAACGTTTAAAAAACTGCACGTTTTCCATCAGGATGGCGAACGGGTCATGGTCCTGCAGTCGGCGGGCAACCTGGCCACCACTCAGAGCGTGATTAGCCTGCTCAGCGCCCGCATTCGCACCCAGCAGGAGCCTAACCTGATGCAGGTGACCTCGCTATACGACGCGGCGATGCTGATCGGCAAAACCTTACAGGAGGTGATTCAGCGCGACAGCAGCAATCAGCAGAACTGCGGCAATACCAACTTCAACTGCAACCTGCTGCTCGGCGGGCAGATCGCCGGCGAAACGCACCGGCTGTTTCATATCTATCCGGAAGGCAACTTTATTGAAGCCACGCGCGACACGCCCTATTTCCAGATTGGCGAGAGCAAATACGGCAAGCCGATTATCGACCGGGTTCTGACCATCGATACTCCCCTGGAGCAGGCGATGTGCTGCGCGCTGATTTCGATCGACTCCACCCTGCGCAGCAATCTTTCGGTGGGGCTGCCGCTGGACACCCTGCTGTACCGCAGCGGTAGCCTTAGCAGCGCCGAACAGCATCGGATCACCGAAAACGATCCCTATTTCAATACCATTCGCAAAGCGTGGTCCGAAGGGCTGCAGAACACCTTTCTGAAGCTGCCGCCGTTCACGCCGGGCGGCCACAATCAAGCGGAAAAATAACGCCCCGGCGTCATGCCGGTCATGGTGCGGAAGAAGTAGATAAAGGCGCTGTCGCTGGCGAAGTCGAGCGCCTGCGCCGTATCGGTAATCCGCTCCCCGGTTGCCAGCATCTCGACCGCTTTCATTAATCGCCACTGTTGACGCCACTGCTGGTAGGACATCCCGGTATCGCGGCGAAACAGTCGGCTGATGGTTTTTTCGCTGGCGCCGCAGCGGGCAGCGAGCGTCCCAAGCGGCGGCGGCAGCGCGTCGCCGCAAACCATCGCCAGCCGTTTATCCTGCGGCAGCGAGAGCATCATCGGCTCCCGCGCGGCGGCGCGAATTTCCGCCTGGCACAGGGCGGCGAGATGCCGCGCCGGCTCGGCCTCCCAGTCGGTATCCCAGGGGCTGGCGCTGATGCGCTCTAATAGCTCGCGCAGCAGCGGCACCACGTTGAGTATCGCCGACTGCGTTGGCAACTGAGGGTAACGCTGCGGCTGAAACCAGACGGAACGATAGTCGACAATGTTTTTCATCTCCGCGCGATGGCTGACTTCAGCGGGGATCCACGCCGCGCGCCCCGGCGGCAGCAGGCACAGCAGGACGCTATCGTTGAGCGTTAAACGCACGCATCCCTGACGGGTAAACAGGATCTGTGCCATCTTATGCCGGTGGCTGCCGGAGTCGTGGTTACCGAGCGCCGACTGCACGCCAATCAGGCTACTTTTCAACGCATCCGGATCGAATGCCGCGTCAGCGTCAAGCCAGGCCATAATGTCTGATTTCCGATATTTAAAGTCATTATGTTTATAATGTTCGATAAACGGCTTCCCTACAATAGCGCCTCTTGTTAATCAGGAGGTGGATATGTTGGGACGTGCCGCGCTGGTGCTGGTGACCGCGCTACTGATGTTTCCGCAAATAGCGGAAACGATTTATAGCCCGGCGCTGACCGATATCAGCGCCCGTTTTTCCGTGAGCGCGCCGCAGGCGGCGCTAACCCTTTCCGTGTACTTTATCGGTTTTGCCATCGGCGTTTTGCTGTGGGGCGGATTCAGCGATCGCTACGGCCGGCGTCCGGCCCTGCTGGCGGGGTTAGGGGTTTACGCATTGGGATGCCTGATGGCGCTGTGGGCGACGGATTTTTCGCTGCTGCTGGCGGCGCGGATCGTCACGGCCGCTGGCGCGGCAACCGGTTCAGTGGTGACGCAGACGGTCCTGCGGGACTGCTATCGCGGGCGGCAGCTGGCGGGAATTTTTTCGTTTATCGGCCTGGCGCTGGCGGTGAGCCCGGCCGTCGGGGTCTATATCGGCGGCGGGTTGACCGCCCTCTGGGGGATGCGCGGCGTATTCAGCGCGCTGGCGCTTTTGGCCGCCGCGCTTCTGCTGGGCTGCCTGGCGTTGATGCCGGAAACGCGTCCGCAAAACCTCAGGAGAGGGCCGTTTCTTCACGTGCTGCGGCGGATGGTGGGCGATACGCGCGTCGCCCTGGCGGCAACCCTGGTGGCGGCATTTAACGTCAGCCTGTTCAGCTACTACAGCCTGGCCCCGTTTCTGTTCGCCCGATTCGATCTTGATGCCCTGACGTTTGGCTACAGCGGCATGGCGCTTGCCGCGGGTTCGCTGCTCGGCGCGCTGCTTAACCACCGGCTGCTGCGTCGGAATGTCTCGCTGGGGCGGATACTCGCCATCGCCTGCATTCTGCACTTAGCCGGCGGCGTCGCGGTGTACGTGCTGCGGGAATCAATCTGGTTTGTGGCGCCGGTTGCGCTGGTCACCCTTGCCTGGGCCATGGCGATCCCGCTGGTGCTGGGGTCGGCGCTGAGCGCCTACGGCGACTGTCGGGGCACCGCCGGCGCCTTTTTCGGCCTGTTTTATTATGTCCTGATTGGCGCCGGTCTGCTGGCGGCCGGGTGGGGGCAATCGCTGGGGGCGTCGCTGCTGGCGTGCGCGGGCGTGAGCATGCTCGCCGGGTGGCGATATATCATCGTGCTCAACGAGGGCTAAGGTGATTTTCTGGCAAAGCTAAGCGATTTAAATTCTTTGTTATTTAACGCGTTATCTCACATCTTCGGAGGATCAAACGATAACGCGAAAAGGCAGTGGCAGGAATGGCAAAAAGCAGGTCGGTCTATCTGCATCCGCAGCAGCGCGAGCGGATTCATCAGTTTTCCCGTAGCTGGCTGTGGCGCAGCGAGCTGCCCACCTGGCTACTGATCGTTGCCGTCTACGGCGGCTGGTTTGCCTCGCTGGCCTGGTGGCGCGAGCTGGGCATTTTCCCCGCCACGCTGCTGCTCATCTGGTTCACCGCCTGGTATATGTCATTGCAGCATGAGCTTATTCACGGTCACCCCACGTCGCGACCATGGTTTAACCAGCTGCTGGGGACCCTGCCGCTGGCGGTCTGGTATCCCTACGGGCTGTACCGCGACTCGCACCTGGCGCACCATCATCATCATTTGCTGACGCAGCCGGTTGACGATCCGGAATCCTACTATTTTACGCCGCAGAGCTGGCAGCGTTTTGCCCCCTGGCAGCGCAGCCTTATTCATCTGCGCAATACGTTTATCGGCAGGCTGCTGGTGGCGCCGCTGCTGGATATTGCCCAGACGCTCGGCAGCGCGCTGGCGGCATTTCGACACCGGCGGGTGAACACGATAGCGATGTGGCTGGTTCACGGCCTGCTGCTGGCGGCGCTGTTCGCGTGGATGAATCACCTCGGCTTTTCGCCGCTTTACTTTGTGCTGGCTATCAGCTACCCGGCGCTGGCGTTGACCAAAGTGCGCTCTTTCCTTGAACACCGCGCCGCGGACGATCCGCTGGCCCGTTCGGTGATTAACGAGGCGGGGCTGGTCTGGCGAGTGCTGTTCCTCAATCTCAACTACCATTCAGTGCATCACGATTTGCCGGGGGTACCGTGGTACGGGCTGCGAAAAATCTATCTGCATAATCAGGCGGAGTATCAGCGGCGCAACGCCGGGTTTGTGGTGCGCGGCTACGGTGAATGGCTGCGGCATTTTTTTGCCAGACCGGTGGCGGTGAATGCCCATCCCGGCTTCAACCAGCAGGGTAAGGCGGATGAAGAGCATGAGTGAAAGGCTGGCGTTTCCGATGTACGCGGTGAATGACGAGGATACTCAGGCGCTCTGGCGGGCGGTGCGGCAGCTGCTGGCGGCCCGCGGCGTGGTGGAGGAGGATACGCTGTCGTATCAGGTACCTGAGGATCTGCTGACGCACTGGCGCCATCCGGCGCTGCTGTTGAGCCAGACCTGCGGTTATCCGCTGATGACGCGGCTGCCGGCAGTGCAAACGGTCGGCTGTTTTCACTATTCGGCGCCCGGATGCGAAGGGCGGAACTACCGCAGCCTGCTGGCGGTACGTGAGGCGGACGGTGATCAGACGCTGGCGGATTTTCGCGGGCGCCTGGTCGTGTGCAATTCGCCGGATTCCCAGTCCGGCTATAACGTGCTGTTAAACATGGTCGCGCCGCTGTCGCTCGACGGGCATTTCTTCTCGGCGGTCGCGTTTAGCGGCAGCCATCGCCAGTCGCTGCGTGAACTTCAGCAGGGGACGGCGGATATTGCCGCCATTGATTGCGTGACCTGGGCGCTGCTGCAGCGTCATCAGCCGGAGGCGCTGGCGGGGCTGGCGGTGATTGCGCGCAGCCCGCTCGCCCCGGGTCTGCCGCTGATTACGTCGGCGACGACGTCCGCAGCGACGCTGGGGCTGCTCAGAGAGGCATTGCAGCAGCTGGTGAGCGATGAACGCTACCGGCCGCTTTGCGAAGCGCTGTTTATCTGCGGCTACAGCGATATGCGGCGCGCGGACTATCAGCCGCTGCTGGCGTGGCGTGATGAGGCGGCGGCCAGGGGCGTCGTGCGGCTGTAGGCGCCAATTTCCCCGGGCCGCGGCGCAAGCGCCTTGCCCGGGCTACCCGATCGCAGACGGTTGTGAACCCGTAGCCCGGCTAAGCGCAGCGCAAGCCGGGGAGAAACCGCACCGAGGTTTCAGACACAGCCCCTTCCCCGGAGGCGGCGCGTTGCGCCTGTCCGGGCTACCGATCCGCGGGCGGCGGTGAACCCGTAGCCCGGCTAAGCGCAGCGCAAGCCGGGAAGAAAACCGCAGCAAAGCATCCGGCAGCGCACCTTCCACGGAGGCGGCGCGTTGCGCCTGTCCGGGCAACCGATCCGCAGACGGTTGTGAACCCGTAGCCCGGCTAAGCGCAGCGCAAGCCGGGAAGAAAACCGCAGCAAAGCATCCGGCAGCGCACCTTCCCCGGAGGCGGCGCGTTGCGCCTGTCCGGGCTACCCGATCCGCAGACGGTTGTGAACCCGTAGCCCGGCTAAGCGCAGCGCAAGCCGGGGAGAAACCGCACCGAGGTTTCAGACACAGCACCTTCCCCGGAGGCGGCGCAAGCGCCTTGCACGGGCTATCCGATCGCAGACGGTTGTGAACCCGTAGCCCGGCTAAGCGCAGCGCAAGCCGGGAAGAAAACCGCAGCAAGGCATCAGGCAGCGCACCTTCCCCGGAGGCGGCGCGTTGCGCCTGTCCGGGCAACCGATCCGCAGACGGTTGTGAACCCGTAGCCCGGTCAGCGCAGCGCCACCGGGGAACAGCCGCGCTATGAAGCCAGCGGTTTGCCATCCCGGCGGGCGAAGCGGTTTTCGACGACCGGCAGACCCAGCTTCTCGCGCAGCGTGCCGGTCGGATAGCGATCCCGCATCGCGCCGCTGCGCTGCAGAATCGGCACCACCTGCTCAACGAAGCGGTCGAAGTCCCCCGGCAGCAGCGGGAACATCAGGTTAAAACCATCGGCGGCGCCGGCGCGCCAGGTTTCCGTCAGCGCGCTGGCGATCTCCTCGGCGCTGCCGATGAGCAGCCAGCTATCGGAGCTTTGCAACAGCAGCTTGCCCAACGCCAGGATCGTCAACTGCGGATCGTAATCACGAATCAGCCTGAGGGCGGTGCGGATCCCATCAAAGGTCTCTTCCTCCGGCAGCGGCGGCAGCGGTTGGTCGACGGGATAAGCGGATAAATCCATGCGCAGATAGGAAGAGAGCAGGTCGATGGCCATCTGGTCGCTCATTAGCTGCTCGTTAAGCCGCTGGCGCTCTTCCTTTTCCGCGTTTGAATTCACCACCACCGGTAAAACGCCGGCGATGATTTTGAAATGCGCCGGATCCCGGCCGTGGCTGCGCAAACGCTGGTTCATCTCTTCGCGGTAGGCCAGCCCCTCAGCGATAGATTTGATAAACACAAAATGCATATCTGACCAGGCGGCGGCGAGGTTTTTACCCGCCTCCGACGAGCCGGCCTGCACCAGGACCGGGTGCCCCTGCGGCGGGCGAGGGACGTTCAGCGGCCCGCGCACGCGGAAGAACTCGCCCGCGAAATCAAGATGATGCACCTTGCTGGAATCGGCAAACAGCCCGCTGGCTTTGTCATAGCGCACCGCGCCGTCTTCCCACGAGTCCCACAGCTGAGTGACCACATCAATAAACTCACCGGCGCGCTGGTAGCGGCTGCCGTGCTGCGGCAGGTGGTCAAGGCCGAAGTTGGCCGCCTCCTCCTCCAGCCATGAGGTGACGATATTCCAGCTGTCCCGCCCGTTGCTGAGAAAATCGAGGGAGGCAAAATAGCGGGCGAGATTATAGGGCTCGTTATAAGAGGTGGACGCCGTGCCCATCAGGCCGATATGTTCCGTCACCGCCGCCAGCGCCGAGAGGAGAGTGATGGGCTCCAGCCGGGCGTTAGCGTAGTGGGTTAAGCCGCTGGGCACCGTGTCCCAGATAGCGATATGGTCGGCGATAAAAATGGCGTCGAGCGTCGCGGCCTCCGCTTTACGGGCCAGATCGGCATAGTACTTGAGGCTGAAAATTTCCTTCTCCGGCGCCTGCGGGTGACGCCAGGAAAAGCGGTAGTCACCCTGGGGATTGAAGAAGAAAAGGTTCAGGATCATAGGATTATTTGGCATTTTCTCGGCTCAGTTGGAGGTGATGCCTTCCCTGGCATGGCGGCAATCAGTTGCCGTTGAGGTGCGTTTTGACCCACTGTTCGGCCACCGCCGCCGGATCTTTATGCTGCAGATCGACCTGCTGGTTAAGTTCGATCAGCGCGGCGTTGTTCAGCTTGCCGGAGACCTCATTGAGCACTTCGCTGATTTTCGGCGTCAGGCTGGCTTTGCGCACCAGCGGCACCACGTTCTGGCTCGGCTGCTCATGCTTATCATCCTCCAGGACCACCCAATCCTCTTTCGCGAGGTTGCCCTGAGTGGAGACGACCGTGGCGACGTCGATTTTGCCGGAGTTCAGCGCCAGACGGGTCAGCGGCCCGCCCATATCCAGAGATTTCACCGCCTTAAATTCAAGTCCGTAGACGCGCTTAAGGCCCGGCAGGCCCAGGGCGCGCACCGGGAATTCCGGCGGGCCGCCGATAGTCAGCTGATGGGCCACGGGCTGCAGGTCGGAAAGCTTGCTGAGGTGATATTTTTTTGCCGTTTCCGCGCGCACGGCCCAGGCGGTAATGGACGAGGCCGGGGAGGGGGTGAGCAGCGTAAAGTCCGCCGGCAGCGCTTTAGCTAACTCAGCGCTAACGTCGCTCTGGCTGGTAGCCAGCGTTTTGCCGTCATAATAGTTCAGCAGGGCACCGAGATATTCCGGAACAATATCAATTTCGCCGCTCTGCAGCGCCGGAATAATAATCTCGCGATTGCCGAGATTAAGACGGGTTTTCACCGCAATATCGTTTTTCTTTAGCGCGCTGGCGTAAATATTGGCAAGGATTGAACTTTCGGTGAAATTCGCTCCGCCAATGGTGACGTCCTGCGCCAGGGCGTTAAAACTTAAGCTTAATAATCCCGCGGTGAATACCGAAAGACGCAAGCGGCGACGATACGCGGAAATGCTAAATAGCTGCTTCATAATACCTCTTTACCTGCAGGTGGTTTTTTGTTGTTGGGAAATTAATTTATTTGCGTGACCGGCGCCGGAACGATGCGCCGGGAGAGTAATGAAAAAAGCAGCTCGCAGCCGATGGCCAGCAGCGATACCACCAGCGAACCGGCAATGACCTGGGGAATATCGCGCTGGCCAAGTCCGTCGATCAGAAAACGCCCGAGGCCGCCAAGGCCGGCGTAGGCGGCGACGACGGCGGTCGCGATCAGCTGTACCAGCGCGGTCCGCAGGCCGGCGAGTATCAGCGGCGCGGCGAGCGGTATCCGCAGCTGCCACAGGCTCTGGAGTGGCGTCATGCCCAGCGCTTTTGCCGCATCGCACAGCTGACGGTCGGCATGATAAATGCCAACCCAGGCGTTGGTGAGGATCGGCGGAATCGACATCGCCACCAGCGCGGTAAAGACCGGAATATCATTAAAGCCAAACACAATAATGCATAAAAGAATTAAACCTAAAGAGGGAATGGCGCGACCAATATTAAACAGATTAATAATCACAAACGCGCCCTTGCGCCAGTAGCCGAGAATAATCCCCAGCGGCAGCGCAATCGCCGAGGCAACGACGATGCTAATCAGCACATAATAAAGATGCTCGCGCAGGCGAAGTAATATTCCCGCATCGCCTGTCCAGTGCTGCGGTTGTAATAACCAGTGAAATGTTGCTTGCAGGATATCCATTAGCGGGCCCACGGCGTTAGCCAATAGCCGACGCGGGCAATCAGCGAATCCAACAGCAGAGATAGCACAACGCTGAGCACCAGGCTGACCGCGATAGGCGTGACAAAGTTCTGGTTAAACCCGGCTAACAGAAGCTGCCCGAGACCGCCCTGGCCAATTAAGGCGGTGACCGTCACCAGCCCGACCAGCGTCACCGAAGCGATGCGTAACCCGGCGAACAGCGAGGGCAGCAGCAGATGCAGCTCTATATCGACAAAACGAAACCAGCGGGTATAGCCCAGCGCGCGCGCAGACTCCAGCACCGTCGCCGGGAGTTTCTCTATTCCGGCGATAACGTTGCGCAGCAGGATCAGCAGCGAGTAGAGCGTCAGGCCGATGATTGAGGTCATCAGCGACAGTCCGGTAAACGGCAGTAATAGAATAAACAGCGCCAGAGACGGGATGGTGAACAGTATCCCGCACAGGTAGATCAGCGGCTGGGCGGCCGCGGGCCAGCGCAGCGTCAGGCTAATCAATACGCCGGTGAAAAGGGTGCCGAAAAACAGCGCAACGATCACCAGCTGTACATGCTGCCAGAGCAGTTCACCGATCATGATTTTGTTGTCGAGGATCCACGGCCAGTCAATCATAGCGGCGAAGATCCACGTGGCCTTCCAGCACGTTCTGCAGCAGAGCGTGGGAGATGCTGCCCTGATATTCACCGTCGGTATCGACATGAACCACTACGCCGCCGGGCGCATCCAGCAGCGCGCTGTAGGCAAAGCGCAGCGTGTTGATGGCCGCCAGCGGCGCGTCGACCGGCAGCGTCCGGCGCTTAACCGGATCGAACCAGTTCAGCGGACGCCGTTTTTTGTCCAGCACCAGGCGCAGCGGACTGGCGACCGGCGGATGCGGGCTGGCGATGGGGGAGAGGCTCTCATCAATAAGCGGCACGTCATGACGCGGGAGCTGTCCGACCTGAATTCTCCCCAGCCGCTGCAGATTCGGTTCGGGGCCGATAAAACGGCGCACAAAGTCGCTGGCCGGATGCGACAAAATATGGTCAGGCGTGGCGAACTGCGCCAGCTCGCCGCCCTCCTGGAAGATAGCGATTCTATCGCCAAGGCGAATAGCTTCATTGATATCATGGGTCACCAGGACGATCGTTTTGCGCAGGCGCTGTTGCAGCAACAGCAGCTCGTCCTGCAGGCGCTCGCGAACCACCGGGTCGATGGCGGCGAAAGGTTCGTCCATCAGGAGAATAGGCGGATCGGCGGCCAGCGCTCTGGCGATCGCTACGCGTCCCTGCTGGCCACCGGAAAGCTGGTGCGGATAGCGGGGCAGGACGTTGCGGTCGAGAGACATCAAATCCACTAATTCGTCGATGCGCGCCTGGATATGCTTTTTGCTCCAGCCGAGAAGGCGCGGAACCGTGGCTATATTTTGCGCGACCGTACGATGCGGAAAGAGGGCGGCGCTTTGCATGACAAAGCCAATTTGGCGGCGCACCTGAATAATATCGGCAGCGGCAAGCTTAACGCCCTGAACGTATACGTCACCGGCGTCAGGAATATCCAGCTGATTAATCATCCGCAGAATGGTTGTTTTTCCGCACCCGCTAGGGCCAACGAAAGTGCACAGCTCGCCGCTATTAATCACCAGATTAAGGCCGCGAATAGCCGCATGCGCGCTGCCGGGGTAGGTCTTGCGAATATTATCGAGTTTAATCATAAAGCCGTTGCGCCCTGAATGTTCTTTCATGAAAAGCATGAATAGAGCACAAGCTACAGAGGCGGTGATTAACGAGCAAATATGATATTTGCATTTGCAATGCCGCGATTCGAATTAAAGCGTCGACGTCAATCAGCGTGCGGGAGAGATTCGCTAAAAGGGCTGGCGAGCGGGCGAGTTAAAACCCGCTGGGGCTTATGGCATCGATCCGCTCTCCGCTAACCGGATGCACGAAATGCAGTTCGCTGGCGTGCAGCATCAGGCGCGGCGCCTGTTCTGTTCCCGGAAGCAACAGACCGCCGTACAGATCGCAGCCCAGAATAGGGTGGCCAAGCCACTGGCAGTGGATACGCAGCTGATGGGTGCGGCCGGTTTCCGGCGTCAGCTGGACCCGCGTCACCGGCACGCTACCTTGATAGCGCAGGCGCTCAACCACCCGATAGCCGGAGCGGGCAGGCTTGCCGCGGCGCGGGCAAATCGTCATCAGCGGAAACAGCGCCGGATCTTTGGCTATCGGAGCGTCAACGGTTCCTTCATCATCCGCCAGATGCCCGCACAGCAGCGCGCTGTAGACTTTGCTCACCGCACGCTGGCTGAACTGCTGGCAGAGCGCGGCGTTGATGGCCTTGTTGCGCGCAATTACCATCAGTCCGGAGGTGCCGAAATCAAGACGATGCGCCAGAGTGCAGCCGGGAAACCGCTGTACCAGCCGATAATGCACCGAGTCGAGATTACGCGGATTTTTCCCCGACAGACTCAGCAGGCCTGAGGGTTTATCGATCAGCAGCAGATGGTCATCCTCGTAGAGGATGTCGATTTCAGCGTGGCACGGCGGGGCGATAAAGGTATCGATAATCGTAGACATCAGGCTGCACGGAGAGGGAGTGGATGCGGATGATAGCGAATTTCCCGCCGCCATGCGAGTTATGCGGTCACGGTATTCATAGACTTAATATGCTGCCAGAAGCGCTCGGCTGACTGGTTGAGCCGCGCGCCGGAGCGGTAAATATAGGCGCCGATCGGCAGCGACAGGCTCTCATCCATAATCGTCAGGCGACCCTCCTCAAGCTCGCGCTTGATAGAGTACTGCGGCAGCCAGCCCACGCCGTCGCCGTTGAGGATCATGCGTTTTAATAGCTCGCTCATCGAGGAGACAAAGGTCAGCGAGAAGGTGATCTCCGGCTTGCGGTCGATCACCTGATTCACCTGGCGCCCCATATAGCTGTCGTTGGCGTATTTCATCAGCGGCAGCACCCCGCGGTGTAAATGAAAAAGCGGCCTGCCGTGTTTATCGCAGGGAGAAACGAGGTGCAGCGCCGAGTCAAAAATTTTGTGATTGATAAACGGATAGTTCATCAGCTCTTCATTATAAAACGACAGGATAAAATCACTTTTGCCTTCTTTCAGGTTGAACACCGCATCGTTGACGTTAATCGATTCAACATGAAAAGTTTTATTCTTTCGGTCGGTATAACCGGCGATGATTTCCGGAAGTAATAAAACTGAAAGCGACGGCGCCGCGTCGATTCTTATTTTCTGGGTGGTGTTGTTCAGCCCTTTAATTCGGCTAATCTGGAAGTCCATGTCGTCGAGCATATTTCGCGCATAGCCGACAAAAATCTTCCCGCGGTTGGTCAGCTGCAGCGGGTTTGCCGAACGGTCGAAGATGCTGAAGCCCAGCGACGCCTCGAGCGCCTGGATGCGGCGGCTGAAGGAGGACTGGGAAATATTGCGGCTTTTTGCCGCCAGGGTAAAGCTTCTGGATTCCTCAAGGGCAATCACATCGTAAAGCCATTTTACTTCAAGATTCGCCAGCACCGATCCGTTCCTCTGCCCTGCAATAATTGCTATGCAATTTTAGCATGACGTATAGAAACTATGCAATTAACATAATTATCTACAGGTGTTAACATTTTTTGCAGAGTTAGCTTATGACTTATTCGTGCAAACGATATTTCTAAAGTTCAGGCGACACCCTACACGAGCACGATTTTACATCGCCGGCTCTGGTCTGTTCATCCTGTTTATTTAATTTCACGATGGTTTTTTTATTAAAATAAATCCATCCGCTTAGCTGACAGGTTGAAATACCCTAATAGCATCTTATCCAGCCAATAGTTTGTCAGGAGTGCCATGTCACGTATTGAATCAGTAAAAGACGCTCTTCTTTCGCTCGGTATTCAGGAGAGCAGCGAGCTGTTTTATAACCCCGATTACGACTTGCTGATTGCGCATGAAACCAGCCCGGAATTAACCGGCGCGGCGCGCGGCGTCATGACCGAGTCCGGGGCCGTTGCCGTGGATACCGGGATCTTTACCGGGCGCTCGCCGCGCGACAAATATATTGTCAGGGACGATCTGACGCGGGACACCGTCTGGTGGGCCGACTCCGGCCTTGGCCGCAACGACAATAAGCCGCTATCCACCGAGATATGGGCAGATCTGAAGGCGCTGGTCGCCGGACAGCTGAGCGGCAAGAAATTATATGTCGTTGATGCGTGGTGCGGCGCCAGCCCGGCAACGCGCCTGGGCGTCCGCTTCGTCACCGAAGTGGCCTGGCAGGCGCACTTTGTCAAAAACATGTTTATTGCGCCGAGCGCAGAGGAGCTGGCTGAATTTACGCCGGACTTCGTCGTCCTCAACGGCGCGGGCTGCACCAACGATAAATGGCAGGAGCAGGGGCTCAACTCCGAGAACTTTGTCGCGTTTAACCTGAGCGAAAAAATTCAGCTGATCGGCGGCACCTGGTACGGCGGCGAGATGAAAAAAGGCCTCTTCTCGGTGATGAACTACCTGCTCCCGCAGCAGGGCATCGCCTCGATGCACTGCTCGGCGAACCGAGGTGAAGCGGGGGATGTGGCCCTGTTCTTCGGTCTTTCCGGCACCGGTAAGACCACGCTTTCCACCGATCCGCTGCGTCAGCTGATCGGCGATGACGAGCACGGCTGGGATGATGACGGCGTGTTCAACTTCGAAGGCGGCTGCTATGCCAAGACGATTAATCTTGACCCGCAGGCCGAGCCGGAAATCTATCGCGCGATTCGTCGTAACGCGCTGCTGGAAAACGTGGTGGTCAGAGCCGATGGCAGCGTGGATTACGCCGATGGCAGCAAGACCGAAAATACCCGTGTCTCTTATCCGCTATCGCATATTGAAAACATCGTGAAACCGGTGTCGCGCGCGGGTCATCCGTCGAAGGTGATTTTCCTTGCCGCCGATGCCTTTGGCGTCCTGCCGCCGGTATCCCGTCTGACGACCGAGCAGATGCAGTATCACTTCCTGTCCGGCTTTACCTCGAAGCTGGCCGGTACCGAACGCGGCATTACTCAGCCCACGCCAACGTTCTCCGCCTGCTACGGCGCGGCGTTCCTGCTGCTGCACCCGACGCAGTACGCCAGCGTTCTGGCGGCCAAAATGGCGGAGGCCGGCGCCGAGGCCTGGCTGGTTAACACCGGCTGGAACGGCGAAGGCAAGCGCCTTTCGCTGCGCGACACGCGCAATATCATCAGCGCGATTTTAAACGGGACCACCGGCGAGCTGCGCGAAGAAACGGTACCGGTATTCGGTCTCGCTATCCCGCAAAGCGTGCCTGACGTGGATAGCGCGCTGCTAGACCCGCGTAGCGGCTGGCCTTCTGCCGACAAATGGCAGGAGAAGGCCGAGAGTCTGGCGCAACTGTTTATGGACAACTTTAAGCAATATACCGATACCGATGCCGGCGCCCGGCTGGCGTTAGCCGGCCCAACGCTGACAAAATCAGCCGTCACCGCCTAAACTCTTTTTTCAGTGACCAACCCGGGCAGCCGCCCGGGTTTTTTACGTCAGCCCTCGCCGGGGGAGTGGCGCAGGAACTTGACTCTGCCTGGTTAGCGATTATAAATAAAGGGATGCAGGGCTTAGTATTGGGGCTAAATAATTTCATGACATCATTGTTATGAGAATTATCCTGGCAACCCTGCGGCGATGACTTCCCCGATACGCTGATATTAATAAATAAAGGAATGACTATGAAACTCTGGAGTAAAACGCTGATCGCTTCTGCCGTTTGTTTAATTCTCGCCGGCTGTGATGATTCATCAAAAGTTGATGCAAATCTGGATAAAGCAAAAGATAACGCCCAGCAAATTAAAGAGGCGGCGTCCGATAAAGCCGAAGCAATTAAGGATGAAGCGGATAAACACATTGATGCGATAAAAAAACAGGCGGCGGACGAGGCGAACAATCTCAGCAGCCAGGCCTCCAGCATCAAGGCGGAAGCGGATAAAAAAGCGGAAGCTATCGCTCAGCAAGCCCAGGCTCAGGCTGATGCCGTTAAGCAGGATGCCCGGCAGAAAAGCGACCAAATCGTGCAGGAAGCGGGAAAAATTAAAGACAGCGCGATTGTTGATGCCAATAACCTGGCCAACGATGCGGCGAATAAAACCAAAGAGATTAAAGAGAGTATCGCTCCCGCTAAAACCGCAGAAGAGGCGGCCGACTCCAGCCAGCCGTCATCGCACTAATTATTTATCGTCTTCCAGCCTTATCGCCACACTATCTTCAGCTCGTTGGTTCGCTGAAGATAGTGTGGATTCAGCCTGTTACCCGTGGTTCACCCAGACTAATTTTTCTACCGGGAAGCCGAGATCCCGCGCGATGCGCAGATACTCCTGCTTAATGGATTCCGGGATGGTCGGCGTGCGCGACAGGATCCACAGATAGCCGCGATCGGGACCGCTGACCAGCGCATACTGATACTGGCTATCCAGCGCGATCACGTTGTAGCCGCCGTAAAACGGGCCAAAGAAGGAGACTTTCAGCGCGGCGGTGGTTGGCGCCGCGGTAAAATACGCTTTACCTTCGCTCTTGCTCCATTTCTGTTTCCGCGGATCGTAACCGCGGTTAACCACGCTGATGCCGCCATCGCTGCGCTGACCATACGTTGCGGTAACCCGCTCCAGGCCGCGTTCAAAACGATTTTCGAGCCGGGCAACCTCATACCATTTCCCCAGATAACGGCTTGCGTCAAAGTTATTTATCGGCTGGACCCCCTTGGGCGGAGTGGGGGATTTACAGGCGACAAGCGTCAGGGCGATAGCCACACCCGTCAGAACTGGCCATATCTTCATGTGAATTCCTTTTGTGAACGCGGAGGAAAATAAGTATAGCGCAAGCGCGCGGGCCTTTATTCACGCCCCAGCGATGCACCTTATATTCAGATAATTCTATCACTGCGAATGGGCTGTTGCCCTGCTCGCTATTTTCCTCGTCCTGCTTCCGTTAAGGCGATTATCACAAAAAGTTGAATATATTTTAGCGGCCCAGGTGCTAACGTTTGAACGTTATTATTCACAACGGGAAAACATCGTGAAAAAATTATCCAGTCTGATTCTGTTATCTGCTATGTCTGTGGCTCCAGCCGCATTTAGCGCCCCCGTCGGGACGCTCAGCGTACATATTCTCAATCAGCAGACGGGTCTGCCTTCATCGGGCGTGACGGTCACCCTTGAAAAACAGCAGGCGAATAAATGGACAGCGCTGGCCACCGGCGTCACCGACAACGATGGTCGTATTAAATCGCTCTATCCAACTGAAGGGGATATGCAGCCGGGGATTTATAAAGTGACCTTCAAAACCGGCGATGACTTCAGCAAACAGAAACTGGCCTCGTTTTTCCCGGAGATCCCGGTTCTCTTCACCGTCACGCGCACCAATGAAAAGCTGCATATTCCACTGCTGCTCAGCCAGTATGGTTACTCCACCTATAAAGGCAGCTAATCGCTACGTCCATCCTGAATAAGCAAAAAGCCTGCGCGCAAGCAGGCTTTTATCGGGCGACTATCTGGAGATAGCCGTGCTTAGTGATTCTGCTGGAGGATCCTTAAAAAATCCTCTTTATTAGCAATCAACGACAGCGCTCTGGCGATGACTTCATCGCTAAAGATCGACGCCACCTCTCTCAGCACATCGATGTGCTCGCTCTCTTTAGCAATCACGCCAATGGCAATAAACATGACGTTATTTCTGTCCCAGATCACGCCGTCAGGGAATTGATAAATCTCCACCCCCGTTTTGACAATGATGCTGGTGGCTGATTTAGGCAGGTGCGGCAGCGTAATGCCATTGCCTAAAAAGGTGGAGACCTGACGCTCTCTTTCAGCAAGAAACGCCACGCAATCTTCGCTGACGTACCCTCTGGACTTAAAGTCCGCGCCAATCATGGCCAGGACTTCTGCTTTATTTTTCGCCCGGCACGACAGATGGAGATTATCCTGCGTAATAGTATCGATCATAATCCGTTTTCCTTGGTGGCCGTATTGAATCCCGCTGCAGATTTATTTGCTGAAAGCTCCTCTTCCAGCTGCTCCAGCGATTTATTGGACGTTTCAGGCAGCGCCGCGATGACAAAAACAATCGCCAGGTAGTTAATCGCGGCAAAAATCAGGAATACCGGACCTAACCCGAGCTTGGCCTGCAATAATGGGAACAGATAGCTGACGATGGCGTTCATCACCCACATGAAAAATACCGATATGCCCATCGACAGTCCGCGGAACTTGAGCGGGAACAGCTCAGCCAGCACCACCCAGGTGATAAAGCCCATCGTTCCCTGCATAACGCCAACGAACATCGCGCCGAGCAGCCAGATGGCCGTGGCTTTGATGTCGCCGACCAGCGTGTAGTCTACGCCGGCAATGATAAGGTGCAGGGTAGCCATGATCGCGAAACCATAAATAATGATGGTTTTACGTTTAAAACGATCGACGAGGTACAGCACGCCAAATAGCATGCCGCCGACGGAGAACACGCCATTGAGTACGTTGCAGATGAGGGAGGTTCTTTCTGAGAATCCGGCGCTGCTGAGGATCTCAGTACCGTAGTACATAATGACGTTGACCCCGGTGGTCTGCTGCAGCGCCGCCCAAATGACGCCCACCAGCAGGAGTTTGAAAATCCATGGCGTCTGGAGAATGGTGACAAAGGCGTTCTGCGCATGAAGCTTTTTGTCCGCTTCGGCCTTAATTAAGGTGGTGATATCGTTGAATTCTTTGGTTGCGCGTTCCAGAGGGCGGATTTGCTTTAATATTTCCAGCGCTTCTTCATGACGGTTTTTACTGATCAGCCAGCGCGGGCTTTCCGGCGATCGCAGCATACCGATAAACAGGCAGATGGCGGGAATGGTCTGCACCATCAGCATATAGCGCCAGACGTCGGGGAGATGGCCCCAGAGGATGCCAATAATGGCGTTGATGGCAAATGCGGCGAGCTGCCCGATAACAATGGCGACTTCGTTTAAGCCGGTTAGTTTACCGCGCATTTCGGTTGGCGCCACTTCGGAAATAAAGGTGGGGGCGGTCACCGAGGCGCCACCCACGGCATAGCCGAGGATGAAACGTGAAATAAGCAGTACGGTGATATCCGGCGCCAGAGCGGACATTAATGCGCCGATGAAAAAGATGAAGGATAAAAAGAGCAGGTACTTTCTTCTGCCAAAGAAGTCCGCGAATTTTCCCCCGAATACGCTGCCTAACGCGGCGCCGATCAGCAATACGCTCATGACCAGACCTTCGGTAGTCGGGGTCAGGGCCATATATTGTTTCAGAGAGGAAAATGCGCCATTAATAACGCCGGTGTCATAACCGAATAGCAGGCCGCCAAATGTCGCAACCAGGGTTATCTGGTGTAATCGTTTTCTCTGCTGTAGGTTCAGATTCATAATAAGAGACATTTTTATACCTTTTGTTTTGATTAACGGCACGAGATAAAAACGTGTCATCCCATCCCCGTCACGGCATGCCTTTGCGCCTGGCTAAGCACGGCCGGGATGAAATGTTTTTTTGTTCTTAGTGCAACTATTTAGCGCGATTGCTATGCGCTAAATAAAACCGATCAAAGAGGTTTCTTTTTGATTAATGATGAATCATCGGTAGATGCGGGGCTGGGGCCTCCGGGGTGGTTGACGTTCAGAAAGTCCCCGGTAGCGTGAGGGTGGAAAAGGGGCGGGCCAATATAAACGGTTCGGATAAGTCCTGATCTCACTTCCTTCATTGCATCCTCCGGGGGGTTAGGATTTCTGCTGCGCCATCAAGGCGGGCAGAGTGCGTTTAGTGAGAGATGATTATTACCGCGATAAGTGAAATAAAAATACAAACAGATCACATTTTGAAAGTTTTATTTCGGTT
Source organism: Klebsiella sp. LTGPAF-6F (assembly GCF_001753185.1). Classification (NCBI taxonomy): domain Bacteria; kingdom Pseudomonadati; phylum Pseudomonadota; class Gammaproteobacteria; order Enterobacterales; family Enterobacteriaceae; genus Klebsiella; species Klebsiella sp. LTGPAF-6F. The sequence continues at coordinate 3,755,854 of NZ_CP017450.1, read as the reverse complement.
TGATTTTGTGGGCCATGTGTAACAGCCTTGTGTATAGAAAGGCTATTTTTATAATTAATTGATATATATGGCAATTTTTAGGATTGTTTACGGGGGGCTGGCCCGGTGGCAGGAAAATGAATTGTTAAAATTATGATATATATCACATTTGTTAACATGTTCGTTTATGAAATTTAAATTTCATTATTGCGTCTGTTTTATTTTTTATTCGAAATCGGGGGCGTCAAAAAGCTTCATCACCTCGATACGCGTTTTGCCGCAGGGTGACGGTTGCGCTCAATGCCCGGCGGCGGCAGGAGCTGCGGATGCACCGCTGGCGTCACCCCGGAAACACAATTGAGAACCGCCAATTATCATAGTGATACGCATGCTCTCGTTTTGATAATCAGCGGCGACATCATGCGCTTTTTATTCTTTAACCGGCCGCTATTTTTAGATACGCCTCACATAACTCAGCCTGAAATAACCCTTTATTTATAGGTGGCATAGCCATTGCTTTAATCCGTTATCTTTCTTTGTGAGTGGAGACTGAAAAATATGGATACATTGCTAGTTGGCAGTGAGGTGCCCCGCGTAGACGGGCTCGCCAAGGTGACGGGTAAAGCGGTCTACGGCGATGACATTATTATGAACAATATGCTGTATGGCGTCTGTCGCTACGTGGATATTCCTGCCGGGCGCATCGATGCGCTCGACCTGTCGGAAGCGGAAAAAGTACCCGGCGTCGTGCGTATTGCCACCTGGAACGATATCCCCGGTCAGCGCAAGCTGGGAGCGATTGTTCCCGATCATCCGCCGATTATCGACAAGGAGATCGCCTACCGCGGCGACGTGGTTGCCGTAGTGGCGGCGGAAACCTACGAGGCAGCCTGCATCGCCGTCGATAAAATCAAAATCACCTACACCCCGTGGGAGCCGATTACCTCCCCGGAAGAGGCGATGAAGCCCGGTGCGCGCCTTATTCACAGCGAGCTCGATAGCAATATCATCAACCGCCACCACACGGCGAAGGGCGATATCGACGCCGGTTTTGCCGCCTCCAGCCATATCTTCGAACGTGAGTATGAGGTGGGGTTCCAGGAGCACGGCTATATTGAGCCGGAATCGATTACCGCCTACCTGGACAATAATGAACAGATCATGACCATCGAAGGGTCGATTCAGAACGCTCACCGCACCCGGGCGGTGATTGCCAAATATCTCGACCTGCCCCAGGCGAAGGTCAACATTAAGCGCTCCGTCCTCGGCGGCTCCTTCGGCGGTAAAGATGACATTATCGATAACGTCTCCTGCCGCGCGGCGCTGCTGGTGCACCTGACCGGGCGGCCGGTTAAGATCTCTTATAACCGCGAACAGTCGATGCGCGAGAGCTACAAGCGCCATCCTTATAAGATGAAATACCGCATTGGCGTGGACGACGATGCGCGCATTCAGGCGATTAAAATCGACATTATCGCCGATGGCGGCAGCTACTGCGGCCAGACGGTGTTTGTCACCTGGCGCAGTTCCGTGCAGGCGGCGGGCCCCTACAACATTCCTAACGTACGCGTCGATCTGGTGGGCGTTTACACCAACAACAACTATACCTCGGCCTACCGCGGCTACGGCGCGCCGCAGGTCATTTTCGCCAACGAATCGCTGATGGATGACGTGGCGGGCGAACTGGGCCTGTCGCCCGTTGAGTTCCGCCTGCGCAATATTCTCAAGCAGGGCGATACCAGCATGGCCGGGCAGGTCTTCAGCGAGCATACCGTCTCCGCGCAGGAGGTGCTGGAGAAGACGCTGCTCAAGGCCGAATATGAGGCCAAACGCGAGCACTATAAAAAACTTAACGCGGAAGGCGGCCCGATCCGCTACGGGATTGGCTTCGCGCTGAGCCACCGCGGCTGCTCTCTGGGGGCCGAGGGGCTGGATGCGTCCTCGGCGCTGATTCAGGTGAATGCCGACGCCAGCGTGAACATCTCCACCTCAGTATCCGAGAACGGGCAGGGGCTGCAGACCACCATGTCGCTGCTGGCGGCGGAAGCCTTTGGTATTGCGCTCGACCGGGTGATGTTTAGCGAACCGGCCACCGCGATGATCGCCGACGGCGGCTCAACGGTCGCTTCGCGCGGTACCCTGATGGGCGGACAGGCGATTCTGAGCGCGGCGAACAAAATTAAACAACGCATGGCGGACGCCGTCAGGGAAACGCTGAAAGCGCAGAGCATCGACGATATCGCCTGGCAAAATGGCAAAGTGTTCAACCGCCACAGCCCGGAGCTGAGCCTCAGCTTCCAGCAGGTGTGCGATATGACCCGGGCTACCGGGGCAAACCTCTCCGCCTACGGCTGGCACGTGGCGCCGAATATTCACTGGGATGAAGAGAAAGGCTGCGGCAGCCCCTATTTCACCTGGGTGTACGGCTGCCAGCTGGCCGACGTGGCGGTGGATATGCGCACCGGCAAAATCACCGTCAATAACGTCGTCGCCACCCACGATGTCGGTAAAGTCATTAACCCGGTTGGCTTTAGCGGCCAGGTCTACGGCGGCGTGCTGCAGGGGATGATCGGCTACGGCATGCTGGAGGATTTCAACACCGAGCACGGCGTGGTGAAATCGGAAAACTTCGATACCTATCTGCTGCCGACCATCAAGGATATGCCGCACATCGATATCATTGCGGTGGAAAACTACGATAAAGCGGGCCCGATGGGGGCGAAAGTTATCGGCGAACCGGTACTTGAACTGGGCGCTGCGGCTCTCAATAACGCGGTGAGCTTCGCCATCGACCGCCCCAACCGGACCCTGCCGCTGACCCTTGAGCAGGTTCGCCTGGGTTATAACCTCAAGAAGCTGGAGCGCCAGAGCGAGCAGATGCTGGAGTCTGGCGATAAGAAACAGGTTCACCGCCTCAACACCCTATCGCTGAGCGTCCCGCAAACCCTGAAAGAGGCCCTGACGCTGATGGCCGGGAAGGGGGCAATGCCTATTGCCGGCGGCACCGATGTGCTGGTGCAGGCCCGGATGCTGTCCGGCGAAGTGCCGCTTGTTAATATTGCCGGACTGGCGGAGCTGAAAGAGATTTTTGACGTTGAGGGCGGGATCTCCATTGGCTCCGGCGTCTGCTTTACCGACCTGGTTAAGCATCCGTTGATTCAGCAGCGCTATCCGCTACTGGTTACGGCCTGTAAAACCGTCGGCTCCCTGCAGCTGCGCAACCGGGCAACGATCGGCGGCAATATCGTCAACGCCGCCCCGTGCGCGGACTCCATGCCGCCGCTCATTATCTACGATGCGGAAGTAGAGCTGCGCAGCGCGCGCGGAACGCGCCGGATGCCGGTCAGCGAATTTGTCGTGGGCGGCTATCGCACCCTTCTTGAGCCCGATGAGCTGGTTGTCCGCTTTATCCTGCCGGCGCCGACGCAGCAGCCGCTGATCAATCGCTATCTGCAGCTTGGCCGGCGCAATGCGTTGAACATTACGCGCCAGAGCTTAACCGGGCAGTTTATGGTCGATAAGGGCGTGGTTCGCCTGTGCCGTCTGGTGGATGGCGCGCTGATGGCCAAACCGCAGCGGTTGACTGAGGTTGAGCAGGCGCTCACCGGGAAGGCGTTAGACGCCGCCGCCATTGACTATGCGGCCGGGGTACTGCACGACAAGGTAGAAAAAGCCATCGGCGGACGCTGGTCTGCGCCTTATAAAGTCCCCGTATTTATCGATATGTTCCGGCAGATGCTGCAGGAAGTTATGACAGAGCAGAAAAAATAAGGAGCCATGAACATGAACCATATTGAGCTAAAAGTGAATGGCATCCGCATTGCCCGCGATGTGAAAGACAATGTCCGCCTGATCGATTTTCTGCGCGAGGAGCTGAAGCTCACCGGCACCAAAGAGGGCTGCTCGGTGGGCGAGTGCGGAGCCTGCACCGTGATTATGGACGGCAAATCGGTCTGCTCCTGCCTGTTGCTGGCCGCCCAGTGCAACGGGGCGGAGGTCACTACCGTCGAAGCGCTGCATCACGATCCGGTCGGTAAAAAATTGCAGAACGCCTTTATTCGTCACGGCGGCGTTCAGTGCGGCTTCTGCACGCCCGGCGTGTTGATGAGCGCCAAGGCGCTGCTGGATGCCAACCCGGCCCCCAGCGACGATGAGCTGAAAGAGGCGCTGGAGGGGAATATCTGCCGCTGTACGGGATATCAGCCGATCATTACCTCGATTAAAGCGGTGCTGAAATCCTGATCGCCGCAAGCGCCGCCGGCGCCAGCCGACGGCGGCGTTGTATTCGGCTTCAGGGGGAGGATGACGATGAGCAAAAAAAAGGATAAACAGTGCGTTATGCTGGCCGCCGGGCTCTCCAGCCGGATGGGCAAATGGAAAATGATGATGCCGTGGGGCGAGGGAACGATTCTCGATAGCGCCCTTGCCAGCGCCCTGGCGTTCTGCGATCGGGTGGTGCTGGTGACGGGGTTTCGCGGCGACGAACTGGCCGCGTGCTATCGGGATCATCCGGGTGTTGAGGTGGTCTTTAACCCGCAATATCAGGACGGTATGTTCTCTTCTATTCAGTGCGGGGTAGGCCATATTCGCGCTTCGCGCTTCTTTCTGGCGCTGGGCGATATGCCGGAGGTCACGCCGGGCGTCTACCGCCGGCTGTGGGCCAACGCCGACGCCGGGAGCTGCATTATACCGGCCTACGATCGCGGTAAAGGCCATCCGGTTCTTCTGCCCCAGCGGGCGATTTCTCTGATTCGTCGCGCGCCGCAAGGGGCCACCCTGCGGGACGTTATCGGTCAGATGGCGGCGCGCGTTATCCCCGTGGCGAATCAGGGGATTCACTGGGATGTTGACACTCCGCAGCAGTATCTTGAGGTCGCGCGCCGCTGCCGCAAAGATCTGGCCGCCGTCGGTTAGCGCTGGCGGAGGGAAGAAGAAAAGACAATATCGCCCCGGGGCGCACAGCGCCGGGGCGATATTTTTTACCCCGCGGCGCTTTCGCGCAGACGGGCTTTCAACTGGCTGTATTCCTCACTGACGTACCGTTCGGCGGCTCGCTGATCGGCAATACGCTCAACGTTAACGGCGCAGTACTTGTACTCCGGGGTTTTGGTTATCGGGCTGAGATTCTCGGTGACCAGCTCGTTGCAGGCGCCGATCCACCACTGATAGGTCATGTAGACCGCCCCTTTATTCGGCCTGTCGCTGATTTTCGCCCGGGAAATCACCTTGCCTTTGCGCGAGTTAACCCACACCAGCTCTTCGTCCTCAATGCCGAGCCGTTTGGCGTCGGCGGTGTTGATCTGGATGTAGCCCGGTTCGTCCGCCAGTTTGGCCAGCGCAGCGCAGTTGCCGGTCATCGAACGGCAGGAGTAGTGGCCCACTTCGCGCACCGTGGAGAGCACCAGCGGATAGGCATCGCTCAGCTTATCGACCGGCGCCTGCCATTCGCAGGTGAAGAACTGCGCCAGCCCGTTCGGCGTGGAGAACCGTTCCGCAAACAGATACGAAGTGCCCTGGTCCGCCTCCGACTCGTCGCGGCACGGCCACTGCACGTAGCCCAGTTCACCCATCTTCTCGTAGGTCGCGCCGAAGAAGTTGGGGCACAGATGGCGGAGTTCATCCCAGATCTGCTGCGTGTTGTCGTACTTCATTGGATACCCCATCCGGGTGGCGATTTCGCAGATGATTTGCCAGTCGGTCTTCAGATCCCACTTCGGCTCCACCGCCTTGAAAAAGCGCTGGAAGCCGCGATCCGCTGCGGTATAGACGCCCTCATGCTCGCCCCACGAGGTCGAGGGCAGAATCACATCGGCCGCCGCGGCGGTTTTGGTCATAAAGATATCCTGGACGATAACCAGCTCCATCTCTTCGAAGGCCTGACGTACGGCGGAAAGCTCGGCGTCGGTCTGGAGCGGATCTTCCCCCATAATGTACGCCGCCCGCACTTCGCCGTGCGCCACGCGGTGCGGCAGCTCGCTGATGCGGTAGCCAGGGTTCTCCGGCAGGCTCTCAACGCCCCAGGCGTTGGCGAACTTCTCCCGGTTTTCCGGGAATTTCACGTACTGATAGCCGGGATAGGTGTCCGGCAGCGCGCCCATATCGCAGGCGCCCTGGACGTTGTTCTGGCCGCGCACCGGATTGACGCCGACGTGCGGTTTCCCCAGGTTGCCGGTGAGGATCGCCAGGCTGGTCAGGGAACGCACCGTTTCGACGCCCTGCCAGAACTGGGTTACGCCCATCCCCCACAGAATCATGGCGTTTCCGGCGCTGGCGTACAGCCGCGCGCATTCGCGAATCTGCCTGGCGCTGATGCCGGTGATGGCTTCCACCGACTCCGGCGTATAGCCTTCGACGATGTTGCGATACGCTTCGAAGCCTTCGGAACGCCCGGCGACGAAGGATTTATCGTAGAGATCTTCTTCGATAATCACCTGCCCGATGGCGTTGAGCAGCGCAATGTTGGAGCCGTTTTTCAGAGCCAGATGCAGGTCGGCGATGCGCGCGGTTTCGATTTTACGCGGATCGCAGACGATGATTTTGGCCCCGTTGCGTTTGGCATTGAGGATGTGATTCGCCACGATCGGGTGCGAATCCGCCGGGTTATAGCCGAAAATAAACACCAGATCGGTATTATCGATCTCGGTGATGGCATTACTCATCGCGCCGTTGCCGACCGACTGGTGCAGACCTGCAACCGAAGGGCCGTGTCAGACGCGTGCGCAGCAGTCGACGTTATTGGTACCAATAACGGCGCGCGCAAATTTTTGCATGATGTAGTTGGTTTCATTGCCTGTGGCGCGCGAAGATCCGGTGGTCTGAATCGCATCCGGCCCGTACTTCGCTTTTATGTCGCTGAGGCGGTTTGCCACGTAATCGAGCGCTTCCTCCCAGGAGACGGACTCCAGCTTACCGCCGCGCCGGCGGCGGATCATCGGGGTTTTCAGGCGCGGGGTGAGGATCTGCGAGTCGTCAATAAAATCCCAGCCGTAGTAGCCCTTCAGGCACAGGGTGCCCTGATTATTTTTCCCCATCGCAGCGTCGGCGCGGGTAATTTTTCCCTCTTCTACCGTGAGCTGCATTTTGCAGCCGGAGGCGCAGTAGGGGCAGACGGTCGTGACTCTTTTCATAGCAGTGGTCCTTAAACTTAGAACAGCAGGGCATAGCTAAAACGGCCGTTCAGGCCCTGCGCGATACCCTGCTGCACGACGGGAATCGCCAGCAGCAGCAGGGTGATCAAGGCAAACAGGAGTCTGGTGAGCATCATTACCCCTCCTGCGCTTCTTCAGGCTGTCTCTGCTTCTGAACTTTGCGCAGCAGGAGCCACATTCTGACGGTTCTGACGGCCATGTTGCGCGCCGCCGAGCTTGGCGGGGCCGGATCGGGGACCGGCGTTTCGTGGTTAACGCGGAATGGCACGCTGCCGTTGAGGGTGAGGTTGGCGACGATAGCCGTCAGGGTGCCAATCGTAATCCCGCTGTGCAGAAACAGCTGAACCATCGGCGGAAACTGGGTAAACAGATTGGGCACCAGCACCGGCATCATGCCGAGGCCGAGCGTTAATGCCACCACCATACCGTTATTATTGTTGCGGTAGTTGACCTGTCCCAGGGTACGAATACCGGACACCGCCACCATACCGAACATGACAATGCCCGCGCCGCCGAGGATCGGTTTCGGTATCAGCACCACCAGCGCCGCCATCCTCGAGAACACACCCATCAGAATCAGAATGATGCCGGAGACCGACACCACAAAACGGCTGCGCACCCCGGTTAAACCGATCAGGCCGACGTTCTGCGCGAAGGCGGCGTAGGGAAACAGATTGAAGAAGCCGCAGATAGTGGTCGCGATACCGCAGGTGTTGAGGCCGTTGCGCAGCATCTTCGCGTCCACCTTTTTCCCGACAATATCCCCGGTGGCCATCATCGAGGACATGGTTTCCACCATCACCACCACCATCACCATCGACAGCAGGGCGACGGGGATAATATGAAATTCAGGTTTGGCGAAGGGCATCAGGGTCGGCAGATGGAGCCAGGGTGTGGCGTGGACGAGGCTAAAGTCGAGAGGCTTAAAGCAGCTCCAGAGTACGGTGCCGATGATAAGACCGATCAGCACCGACGTGTTTTTCACGACGCCGGAGGCAAAGGTGTAAATATTGAGAATAATCACCAGCGTGATTGCCGCCATCAGCAGCGAGAAGGGGGCGCCAAAGCCGCTCATTTCGCTGCTCCCGCCGCCAATCCACCCGCCTGCCACCGGCATAATAGACATGCCGATAAGCGTGACGATGCTGCCCATCACCACCTTGGGAAAGAAGCGGATGAGCTTGCTAATCCACGGCGCGCAGCAGAGGATAAAAATACCGGACACGATCACCGCCCCGGAAATACCGCCGATCCCGTACTCCTTACCGATCAACACCATCGGGATCAGCGCGGCGAAGGTACAGCCCTGGATAAGCGGCAGCCGACAGCCGAGCCACTTACCGACCCCCAGCGACTGCACGATGGTGGCCGCGCCGCAGATAAACAGGTCGGCGCTGATCAGTAAAATAATGTGCTCCGGCGGGAGCCCTACCGCATTACCCACAACGAGCGGAACCGCCACGGCGCCCGCGTACATCACCAGCACGTGCTGTAGCCCATAAAGAATCATTTGCGTAACGGGTAATATTTCATCGACCGGTGCGGTCGAGTTCCCGTTATGTGAGGCGGAATTGGCGATATCTTTCATGAAGTTGTTATCTCCTGTACGACTTCACTCTGTATAAACATGAACAGAGCCGAAGTTACGATTCGAAGGCCGCTGCCTCCCTGAGCCGATGCGTTCATCAGCGTGTTGCGCGCACGAGAAGTAATATGCGTAAGCTGTGCCAAAAATAAGCGCCTGGAGGATTGAAGGAGAATTGTGTGAAATAACTCACGAGAAAAAGGCGGGAATATCGACGCGCTGCGAAACTTCTCAAATAAATCTCGTGGTGAATAAACGCGCGCTATCACATTGAGACAGGGAGCGTCTCATTTTGGTATCACGCGCGATACGTTGAATTATCAACATGATTAAACCCTGAGCGCGGAGAATGATTTTTGTTCAGCGAGAGCGGATATATATCGCGCCGCTTAGCGGGAGTGGGCCTGTTTTTTTGAGACGGCTCGCAAAAATAAGCACCATATGAATACCCTGAACAAAAGCGCCTGATTATTGCATTGCTTCCCGGTGAGTCCTGGAATAATAAAGGGAAGCAAATGAATAAATTTATTGTTGCCGATTCTGCAAACTGTATTGGCTGCCACGCCTGTGAAGTGGCCTGCGTCACCTCTCATCGCCAGGACAGCTGGCCCCGGCAGCGTAGCGACTTTCTGCCGCGCATTCGGGTGTTCTTCCACCGCCACGCCAGCAGCGCGACGACCTGCCGCCACTGCAACGACGCGCCCTGCGTCGGCTCCTGTCCGACCCAGGCGCTGCGCGTGGCGAACGACAGCGTTCAGTTTACAGAGGCGCTGTGCATCGGCTGTAAAAACTGCGTCATCGCCTGTCCCTTTGGGGCCATTGAGATGGTGGCCAACGATGACGACGCGCCGCAGCTGGCGCAGAAATGCGATCTTTGCAGCCAGCATCCTTCCGGTCAGCAGGCGTGCGTGGCCAGCTGTCCAACCCAGGCGCTGCAACTGATGGATGAGGCCGCCGTTAACCGGCTGCGTAGCGCGCGGCAGATTCGCTCCGCGCTGGAAACCCCGCTGGGCGCCGTTCGCGGCGCCAGACGCAGCGCGATACTCAATAAACCTCCGCGGGTGGGCGCGAAAAAAGTGCCCGCCGATGACCGCATGCAGCACTTCGGCGAAATCTATCAGCCGCTGAGCGAGTGCGATGCGGAGTATGAGAGCGAACGCTGTCTCTACTGCGCGCAGAAAGCGTGGTGCAACTGGACCTGTCCTTTACATAATCATATTCCCGATTTCATCCGCCTGGTGAGCGAGGGCAAGATTATCGAGGCGGCGGAGCTGTGCCATCAGAGCAGTTCCCTGCCGGAGATTTGCGGCCGCGTCTGTCCGCAGGACAGGCTGTGCGAAGGGGCCTGCACCTTAAAGAACGAAGGCGGCTCGGTCGCCATTGGCAACCTTGAGCGCTATATCACCGATACCGCGCTGGCAATGGGCTGGCGACCGACAATCGGCAAAGTAGCCCCGCGCCCGGAGCGGGTGGCGGTGATTGGCGCCGGGCCCGCCGGACTGGGCTGCGCCGATATTCTCGTGCGCGCGGGCGTGCACGTTGACGTGTTCGATCGCCATCCGGAAATCGGCGGCCTGCTGACCTTCGGTATTCCGCCGTTCAAGCTGGATAAAAACGTGCTTGAGAAGCGACGCGACATTTTTAGCGCCATGGGCGTCAATTTTCATCTCAACCAGGAGGTGGGGCGCGACGTGGCTTTTGCCGATCTGGTGAAAAACTATGACGCCGTCTTCCTCGGCGTGGGCACCTACGGTCTGATGGCCGCCGGCCTGGAGGGAGAGAACGCCCCCGGCGTGATTCAGGCCCTGCCGTTCCTGATTGCCAGCACCCGCGAGGTGATGGGGCTCGAAGAGAGCCCCGAGTATCCCCTGACCGACATTAAGGGGAAACGGGTGGTGGTGCTTGGTGGGGGAGATACGGCGATGGACTGCCTGCGCACCGCCGTTCGCCGCGGCGCAGCGAGCGTGACCTGCGCCTACCGTCGCGATGAGCTGAGCATGCCCGGATCGAAAAAAGAGGTGGTGAACGCGCGTGAAGAGGGGGTGAAATTTGAGTTTAACGTGCAGCCGCAGCGCATTCAGCTCAACCGCAAGGGGCAGGTCTGCGCGGTGGAGATGATCCGCACGAAGATGGGCGAGCCGGGCCCGGACGGCCGCCGCCGGCCGCAGCCGATCCCGGATTCCGGGTTTGAACTTAAAGCCGATGTGCTCATTATGGCGTTTGGCTTTCAGGCTCACGAGATGCCGTGGCTGCGCGGCCACGGGATAAAGCTGGACCGCTGGGGGCAGATAGTGACCGGCGGCAAAGGGCGCGGAACGACGCAAACCAGCCATGACAAAATCTTTGCCGGCGGCGACGCCGTGACCGGCGCGGACCTGGTGGTTACCGCCATGGTCGCCGGGCGGCAGGCGGCCAGCGAGATGTTAATGCAATTCAGGGCCCGGGAGGAGATATGACTCGTTTTATCGTTGCCAGTTCGCAGGCCTGCATCGGCTGCAGGACCTGTGAGGTAGCCTGTGCGCTGGAACACGTGGCGCCGGGGGCGGAGTTTCATCCCCGCCTGAAGGTGATGCGCCTCGACGAGCTTAGCGTGCCGGTGATGTGTCATCAGTGCGAGAATGCGCCCTGCGTGGGCGCCTGCCCGACCGGGGCGCTGAGCATGGGGGCGGAGAAAGTGGAGGCCGACGGCGGGCGCTGCATTGGCTGCCAGAGCTGCGTGGTCGCCTGCCCGTTTGGGGCGATTACCATTGAGGTGGAGGCCGGTGTGACGCCGGTTATCGTTAAGTGCGATCTTTGCGGCACCCGGGAGCGCGGCCCCGCCTGCGTTGATGTCTGCCCGACGGCGGCGCTGAGTATCATGACCGAAGAGCAGCTCAGCGCGCTTCAAAAGCAGCGCAATATCGCCACCGCCGCGCTGCTGTCGCTGTAAACCTTGCGTCCGGCGGCGCGGAAGCTGCCGGGCAATTTCATACGCCCGCGTTCTGTCAGCAAAAAAAACCGGCCTGCCAGGCCGGTTTAGCGTTTTTACGCGGGCTACGCGGGGAGCGCATCCATTCGCGCCCACATTTTTTTCGCCATTTTCTGCGCTTCGCGGAATATCGGCTCGCAGTCGAAGCTGAACTGGCGATCCTCGTAGATCATCACGCCGTTCACCATGACGCTGCGTACGCTGTTTGCCCCCAGGCCGAAGGCGATATGTCCGGCGATGTTTTCCGCGATAAGCGGCGTCGGCGCCATATAGTCGCAAATGGTGAGGTCCGCTTTATAGCCCGCCTCAAGGCGGCCAAAGCGGGCGTTGAAGTTGCGATTCAACAGTTCATTGCCGTTGCTCAGCGCCTTCGCGAAGCTGTCCGGCCACAGCGGCCCGCCGGCGTCGCGGTGTTTAAAGAAGGCAAACTTCATCTCCTCGAACATGTCGGAACCGATGCCGTCGGTGCCGAGCGCCAGATTGCGCATCTGCGGCAGGCGGGGGTTGTAGCCGACGTGGTTGTTCATGTTGGAGCGGGCGTTGTGCACCAGGAAGCCATCCTGCGCGTTGAGCAGCTCGACGTCGGCATCGGAGATGTACAGGCCGTGGGCAATGAGCGTCTTACTGTTGATAAGGTCGAACTCCGCCAGCCGCACCAGCAGGTCTTTGCCGTAAAGGTGATGGCTGTGAGAGACATCGTAGCGGTCTTCCGCCGCGTGGATATGCAGGCCGCGGCCGGTGGCTTTTAGCGCTTCACGCAGCATCGCCAGACCTTCATCCGGCACGGTGAACGGCGCATGGGCGCCGATATGGGCCTCGACCAGATAAGGCTGGTCGCCCTTTTCGCGCGCGGCGTCGATCTCTCTGGCGAAGCGAATGTTCTCCTCAACGCTGTCGCGCAGCTCGCGGCTGCCAAAGTTGCGGTCGGTGGTTTCGAAGCAGGTCATCCCGCGCAGCCCGATTTTGACGAAGGCGTTGCGCAGCTGGCTCAGGGAGCCCGCGATATAGTGGGGCGACGCATGATGATCGACAACCGCCGTGCAGCCGCTGCGCACGGCCTCCATGGCGCAGATCAGCCCGCTGTAGTAGAGCGACTCTTCGTCCAGCGCCCGGTCAAGGCGCCACCACAGGTTTTTCAGCGTGGAGATAAAGTCCGGGCTGGGGGCGATATTGGCCTGAATCCCACGGGACAGGCCGGAATAAAAGTGATTGTGGGAGCAGACCATGCCGGGCATCACCAGCTGCCCGCGCATCTCTTTCACCTGCGCCTGCGGATAGCGCTGGCACAGGCCGGGGCCGACGGCGAGAATTTTATCGCTCTCAATGGCGATATCGACGTTCTCCCACACTTTCGCCGGATAGATCTGCGCGGCGGTGGCATTTTTCAGGATCAGGATACTCATACTTCAACGCCTCCGAGAAGATAGCTTTGGTGCTGATGAATATGGCTTATGATGCGGCACATGGCGTCCAGCTGGGCCGGTACCTCGTTAAACTGGCCGCGGTCGTTAATTTCCAGCTGCCACGTCTGGTCGTCCTGACGCACTTTGACGCTGGCGCCCGCGACGAAGAAGCCCGGATTGGTGCTGTTGACAAAATCCTGCTCCAGGCTGAACACGGTGATTTTGTCTTTATACGGTTTTCCCTGCCACGGGCAGAACTGAGCGCAGTTGCCGCATTCGTTGCAATAAGCGTCCAGATGCAGGGTCTGGAAGCGATTCTGGAAGCCCGGCACGGCCACGGAAATATTGGCGCGGTTCGGACAGACGTCGACGCACTTGCTGCACACGTAGTTGCACTCCAGGCAGCGGCTGGCTTCCTGCTCGACAAAAGCCTCGCGCTGGTTTTTATCCACCAGCGTGACGGCGATGGCGCCTTTACGCTGGTACACCTTCGCCGGATCGACGTTGTTCCAGACTTTGTTTCCGTAGCTGCTGGCGATATTTTCCCGGGCCAGGATCGCGTCCGTGGCCCGTCGCGCGTTGCCGATAGCGGAGACGATAGAAGAGGGGCCGCGCTGAACGTCGCCGATCAGGAAAACGTTCGGTTTGCTGGTCTCGCCATCGGCGTTGACCACCGGCCAGCCCTGCGGGTCGAGCGGGATCCCCATTGCCGACAGCGCTTCGCCGTCCTGCTGCTCGCCGATGGCGGTAATCAGAGAGTCGACTTGCAGGGTGCGAATCTCATCGGTCTCCACCGGGCGGCGGCGGCCTTTCTCATCCGGCTCGCCGAGCTTCATGACGCGTACGACGAGCGTCCCGTCGGCGTTAAACTGTTCCGGGTTGCATAGCCACTCGAAGTCGACGCCGTCGAGCAGCGCCTCATCGTACTCTTCGCGCCAGGCGGGCATCTCTTGCTGCGAGCGGCGATAGACGATGGTCGCGCTCTGCACGCCGGGTACGCGCAGCGCCGCGCGGGCGCAGTCCATGGCGGTGTTGCCGGCGCCGACCACGGCCACGCGTTTGCCCAGGTTCAGCTCGGCGCCGCGGTTAAACTCGCGCAGGAACTGCAGCGACTTATGCACGTTCTGGTTATCGCCGCCCAGCTTCACGCCGCTGTTTTTATCGGTACCGGTGCCGACCAGCACGTAACGAAAACCCTTCGCCTGCAGTTTTTCCACGCTCAGATGCGGATCGCAGCCGTACTCAATTTTGACGCCGTGGGCGACGACAAAATCGATATCGTGCTGGATAAGCTCGCCGGGAATGCGGAACTGCGGAATGATATTCTTCACCACGCCCCCGGCGCTGGCTTCGCGTTCAAAAACCGTGACCGGATGCCCGGCGCGGGCGAGGAAGTATCCGGCGGCGAGACCGGCAGGGCCTGCGCCGATCACCGCTACCGGGTGCCGGGAGCCGGATCCCGCGGGCTTATGCCAGCGGCTGCGGTACTCGTCCCAGCCTTTCTCCAGCGCCACTTTTTTCAGCTCACGGATGTTGAGCGCGCTGTCGTAATCCAGACGCGTACAGTTGTACTGGCACTGGTGGTCGCAGATATGACCGGTGATGGCCGGCAACGCGTTGCGCTGATAGATCAGCTCCAGCGCGTCGGCGTAGCGATGCTCGCCCAGCAGGCGGATATACTCCGGAATATCCTGCTTGATGGCGCAGGCCGTCACGCAGGGGGCGACGTAGCAGTCCAGCAGCGGCAGCGGCTCGCCGGTATCAATGCGCTCTTCCGGCTTCCACTGTTTCTGGGTGTAGTCCATGCTCACCGCTTTTTCCGCCAGCGCGTTGAGGCGCTCGACGTCGATCTGCGTCATGTTCCAGCCGTCGGCTTTCTCCAGCTCGCGCATGCACTCGCTCAGGCGCAGATATCCTCCCGGCTTCAGCAGGTCGGTGGCCATGGTGATAGGGCGAATGCCGGTGTCGAAAATCTCGCGAATGTTGAGCTGGCTGGCGCCGCCGGAGTAGGAGATCGGCAGCTTGCCGTCAAACGCCCGCGAGAGCAGGGCGGCTACGTTGATCGATAGCGGGAATAGCGCGCGGCCGGACATATACATTTCATCTCCCGGCAGCGCTCCCTTGTTGTTGACGGTGCCGAGGGTGTTGGTCAGCTTGACGCCAAAGCCGAGGCTGCGCGCTTTCGCCAGCGCCATCAGGCGCGTCAGCATCTCCAGCGCCCGGTCGATCTTAAGGTCGTGGTCAAACGACGCTTCGCTAAGGCCGATATAGCCGAAGCCGCAGGCGTCGAGGATCTGGCGAACGCGCGGATAGCCGAGCAGGGTCGGGTTGAGCTTCACAAAGGTATTGAGATTTTTCTCCGTCAGCATATAGCGGCAGATGGCTTCGATCTCGTCCGGCGGGCAGCCGTGCATGGTTGAGAGGGTGACGCCCTGAACCAGCCTGGCCGGCACGCGTTGAGCCAGATTGTCCAGCCCGTCTTTGCGCGCGCAGGTTGGCAGGCTGTCGATAAAGGTTCTATTTTGCAGCCAGCGGTTCAGGGTGTCGCGGTACTGGGCGAATTTAGGATGGGCGGAGGCGTCCATCATGTTGTCGATAAATTCCTGCATTGGCGGCTGCTTAATACCGTCAAGGTTGTAGCCGACGCTCATATTGAAAATAAACGACTTGCTCTCTTTATGGGTGCCCAGCGGAAAGACCTGCTCCAGCAGATGCAGCGTGAACCAGGCTTTCAGGTACTCATCCCAGGCTTTTTTGAGGGTAAATTCGGTGGACCACTCGGTGTTGAAGCACTCATCTTCGGCATCGATGCAGGGCTTTTCCAGCTCCAGGCGGTCAAGGATCTGTACGGTTTTCAGCTCGATAAACCGCCCGCCGGTTAGCCAGGCGGTAATAATGTTCTGCGCCAGCTGGGTATGCGGCCCGGCTGCCGGGCCGAGCGGCGTCGCGCAGCTTTCGCCGAATACGCCGATCGACCGCTGCGCCTGCGGCGTATAAAACTGTTGCTCGGGGATGCCAAAAATAGTCCGCTGACTCTGATACTCGTCGAAAATGCGCGTTAAAAGCTCCTCAAACGGCACGGGACGCATTATATCTCCCATAACCCTCTCCTTAGATATCATTGTAAGATCGACATTGCCGGTGGTAATCATCCCGACGGATAACGAAAGAGGAGCAACAATCACACCAGTTATTCAAACCGCGGCGGTAGAATAATTAATTTGTGAACCAGGTCGAAACTCGACGCGAATGCGTGAATAATTCCACAGCGGGGAAATGAGAACTCAAATCAATACGCTTTATCATTCGGCGAGATTTCTCAAAATCAGATCCTGAATATCAGAATGATAATTTATGCCGGCCGTTCGGCGGTGATTTCAGCGGGCGGCTTTCTTTTATCGCGGCGACAGAGGAAATATTCGGCGTAGGATCCCGGTTGCAGCGTCATTACGGCTAACGAAATGACCTGTCTCACAATTTGCGATGAAAAACGGCGGCTAAGTATAAATATTGCATAGTCGATACGGGTCGCTGCGACGCTATTTCAACGCCGGGTAAACTCTCAAACTGAGAACCCGGGAAATATCGCAGGTAAACAAATAGAGCCGTAAACATCGCCTTTGAGGTTGGTATGAATATTTTTGCAGAAGCAGCACGACTTGAGGAGCAGAATCGCCCCTTTGCCCTGGCGCAGATTGTCGAAAGTCGGGGCTCCACCCCCCGACACTCCGCTCAGATGCTTATCCGGGAGGACGGTTCGATTGTGGGCACCATTGGCGGCGGAATGGTGGAGCGTAAAGTCATCGATGCGGCGCTGGAAGCGCTGCGCGAAAGGGCGTCGCGAATGTTTCACGGCCGCATGGCGCGCACCGGCAGCGACGCCGTGGGCTCCGACTGCGGCGGCGCGATGTCGGTTTACATCAGCGTGCACGGCCTGCGCCCGCGCCTGCTGCTGGTCGGCGCCGGGCACGTTAACCGCGCGGTTGCCCACGCCGCGGCGCGGGTGGATTTTGACATCTGCGTCGGCGATATCTATTCCGCCAGCCTTTGCCCCGACGCTTTTCCGCTTTCGGCGCGGCTGGTGCACGCTGCCAGCTTTACGGACGTGGTGGAGGCGATGGCGGTCCGGCCGCAGGATTTCGTGCTGATTGCCACCAACAACCAGGATCGGGAGGCGCTGGACAGGCTGATAACCCAGCCGGTGGCGTGGCTGGGGCTGCTGGCCAGCCGGCGGAAAGTGCAGGCCTTTGTCCGCCAGATGCGGGAAAACGGCGTAACGGAGGCGGATATCAGCCGTCTGCGGGCGCCGATTGGCTATGACATCGGCGCCGAGACGCCAAACGAGATTGCCATCAGCGTGCTGGCGGAGATCCTGCAGGTGAAAAACGGCGCGCCGGGGGGGCTGATGAACCAGGTGAGGCAAGCGTGCCAGCCGGATTGTCTGGCTGAGGCGGTGGAGGTCTGAGCTTCTGCGAGGGAAATGTTGCCGGGAGGTTCCCGGCAACCCGTGGCGTACAGCTTATTGGCTAATAATGGTGCCCGTTTTTCCTTCAATCCCCTCTTTGGCTTTGCTCAGCATCGTGATCAGCGCTTTACGCCCCGGCCCTGAGCGGGCGAAGGCGGCGGCGGCTTCCACTTTTGGCAGCATTGAGCCTTTGGCAAAGTGCCCCTCTTCGATAAAGCGTTCGGCATCGCGCAGGGAGAGGTTATCCAGCCACTGTTCGTCAGGTTTACCGAAGTTGATCGCCACCTTTTCTACGGCGGTGAGAATGATCAGCAGGTCGGCGTCGATCATCTCCGCCAGCTTCGCGCTGGCCCAGTCCTTGTCGATAACCGCGCTGGCGCCGCGCAGATGGTTACCCTCGCGAATCACCGGAATGCCGCCGCCGCCGACGGTGATCACCACGTGGCAGTCATCCATCAGCGCTTTTACCGTTTGTTTCTCGATAATATCTACCGGCATGGGCGACGCGACGACGCGACGGTAGCCGCGCCCGGCGTCCTCTTTCATGATGTAGCCGTTTTGGCTCAGCTTTTCAGCCTCTTCTTTGCTGAAGAACGAGCCGATGGGCTTGGTCGGATTAAGAAATGCCTTATCGTTAGCGTCCACTTCCACCTGGGTTATCAGGGTCGCCACCGGGATATCCAGCTGGCGCGTTAGCAGTTCTTCACGAATCGCGTTCTGCAGGTCGTAGCCGATGTAGCCCTGGCTCAGGGCCACGCAGACCGACATCGGCAGCATGGGCGTATGGGCCTCGGTTTTTGCCGCGGCTTCGAAGGCCTGGTTGATCATGCCCACCTGCGGACCGTTGCCGTGAGTGACCACCACCTGGTTGCCAAGGGCGATAAGATCGACGATCGTCCGTGCGGTGTGTCGTACGGCCTGCATCTGTCCGGCGAGATCGTCGCCCAGCGCATTCCCGCCGAGAGCGAGAACAATTTTTTTACTCATAGCTTCCTCTCATTACGTTTCTGTTCCGCTGACGGCCTGGTGAGCGGTGGAAAAGGGTTGTCGGCGTAAAAAGCGGCCCTGTCCGGCGATGCCGGTAAAGGTGCCGTTATCAAAGATCACTCTGCCGTGGGAGAGCGTCTGGCGAATCGCGCCCTGACAGATAAAGCCTTCATAGGGTGAATAGTCGGCGTTGTCGTGCAGCATGGCATGACGGATGGTGGTGGTACGCTGCGGATCGATGATAACCACGTCGCCATCGGCGCCGGGCGCCAGCAGCCCCTTCTGCGGCCACAGGCCAAACAGCTTCGCCGGGTTGGCGCTGGTGAGCGCCACAAAGCGCTCAGGGGTGATGCGCCCGGTCATCACGCCGTGCGAAAACAGCAGCAGCAGGCGGTTTTCCACCCCCGGCAGGCCGTTCGGGCAGCGGCTAAAGTCGCCGCCGGAGATCTGCCTGCGCTGCTGCGCAGAGAACGCGCAGTGGTCGGTGGCGACCGTGTCAATATCTCCATCATGGATACCGCGCCATAGCGCATCGTTGTTGCTGGCGTTGCGCAGGGGAGGGCTGAGCAGATAGTTAAGCGCGTCTTCGCGCTCGTAGCAGCGCTCGTCCAGCAGCAGATACTGCGGACAGGTCTCCACCCACACCGGCTGGTGGCGTCTTCTGGCGAGGCGCAGGTACTCCAGGCCCAGGGCGTTGGAAAGATGCACGATATACAGCGGCGCGTTTCCCGCCAGCTGCGCGAGGTTGATCGTTCGGGCGATGGCTTCCGCCTCGCACTCCAGCGGGCGGCTCAGGGCGTGATAGCGCGGTGCGGTTTTACCGGCGTTGATAAATTCCGCCCGGCGCTGGGCGATGGCGGCATCGTTTTCCGGATGCACCGTCGTCAGCGCGCCGGCGCGCTGCAGGTGGCGCATCGCCTGCAATATCTCATCATCGCTGAGTTTGTACTGGTAGGTCAGATAGAGCTTAAAGCTGCTGATGCCGCTATCCACCATCATCGGGATCTCGTCGAGAATGCCGTGGTTAACGTGCTGGATAACGCCGTGAAAACTGTAGTCGATAACGGCTTTATAGGCGGCGTAGCCGCGATAGACCTCGAACTGGTGGCGCAGGTGGCAGCCGACGGGCCCGAAGCCCATATGATCAACAATAGTGGTGGTACCGCCGCAGGCCGCGGCCCGGGTGCCGGTAAAGAAATCATCGCAGCTGCGGGCGAGACCCACATCAATATTGAAATGCGTATGAACGTCGACGCCGCCGGGCATCACGTAGCAGCCCTCGGCGTCAATCACTTCGCAGGGTTGTTCTGCCTCAATAGAACTGGCAAGGCGCTTGACGAGGCCATCTTCAATGAGCAGGTCCTGCTTTACCTGTCCGTCGGCGTTGACGACGAGGCCATTTTTAATCAGTACGCGCATAGAAACCTCAACATACCGCCGCAGAGCGCGGCGGCAGACAGGACGAACAATTACTCCGTGGCCAGCCAGCTCAGCGGGATAGCGGCATACATCGCGGCGCAGGTTACCAGATGCGATTTCCAGGTTTTCTCATTCGGCGCATGCGCCTCCGGCTCTTTCCCAGGCCCAAAGCCGATAACCGGAATGCCGTGGCGGCCCATAATGGAGACGCCGTTGGTGGAGAAGGTCCACTTATCCACCACCGGCGCTTTGCCGAACAGACCTTCATAGGCGTTGCTCAGGGCGCGAACGGTGAAGTGGTTCTCTTCCACTTTCCAGGTCGGGAAGTAGCATTCGGTCGGGTAGACCAGGCCGGTCCAGGAGGGGCGTTCGTAGTTGTACATCGAGACCACCGCGGCGGCTTTTTTCACCGCCGGCAGCGCGCGGATCTCTTCCAGCGCGCCTTCCCAGGTTTCGCCCCAGGTCAGACGGCGGTCAATGGAGACGGCGCAGCTATCCGCTACCGCGCAGCGGCTCGGCGAGGTGAAGAAAATCTCGGAAACGGTCAGGGTGCCTTTGCCGAGGAATTCGTCATCGCCCAGCTTGTGCGAAAGCTGTTCCAGCTCGGTGAGAACGGGCGCCATTTTGAAGATGGCGTTATCGCCGCGCTCCGGGGCGGAGCCGTGGCAGCTGACGCCCTGAACCTCCACGCGGATCTCCATACGCCCGCGCTGTCCGCGGTAAATCTGGCAGTCGGTAGGTTCGGTGCTGACCACGAATTCCGGACGTATGCCGGATTGTTCAATAATGTACTGCCAGCACAGGCCGTCGCAATCCTCTTCCTGAACGGTACCGGTCACCAGCAGGGTATACTCATCTTCCAGGCCCAGATCTTTAATGATTTTACCGGCGTAAACCATGGAGGCCATTCCGCCCTCCTGGTCAGACGCGCCGCGTCCGCCGATCAGCTCATCGGTCTCCATACCTTCGTACGGGTCGAAGTTCCAGTTCTTGATGTTGCCAATGCCGACGGTATCAATGTGCGCGTCCATGGCGACCAGACGCGGGCCGTGGCCGATGTAGCCCAGCACGTTACCCATCGGATCGATTTCCACTTTGTCGAACCCGACTTTCTCCATCTCCTCTTTGATACGGTGCACCACGCGCTTCTCATCGCTGCTTTCGCTGGGGATGGCGATCATATCGCGCAGGAAGCGGGTCATCTCTTTTTCGTATTGTTTTGATTTTTCCAGGATCGCGTTGAACGGAATTTGCTTAGCCATAAGGATGTTCTCCAGTTCTGAATACGGGGGTCCCGCCGGGCGGGAGGAATGTTGATCAATCGGCTACTGCGCGGCCGGATGTTTGCCTTCCCAGACGACTTCGCGATAGTGCTTAACGTCGGTGTCGCCTTCGGTGCTAATCACCAGCACCACGGAATCGCTATCCAGCTTGAGCTTGTGCATCAGCGCTTCGCGCTGCGGATGGAAATAAATCGCCGCCAGCAGGCCGAGACCGACGGCGCCGGATTCGCCGGAAATAACGCGCGGATCCTGGCCCGCCGGGTTTCCCAGCACCCGCATGCCGAGGGCGGCGACGGCGTCCTGACAGGAGACGAACTGCGTGGCGCAGTTGCGCAGCACTTCCCAGCCCAGCGGGTTGGGCTCACCGCAGGCGAGACCGGCCATAATGGTGGCCATATCGCCGCTGACGTTGACGATCTGGCCCTTCAGCGCAGAGCGGTAGAGACAGTCGGCCAGCTCCGGCTCGACGATAATGGAATGGAGATGCTTCGCGCCGTAGACATCGGCCAGGTAGCCCAGCACGCCGCCCGCCATCGCCCCCACGCCGCCCTGCAGAAGCACGTGCGTCGGACGGGCGATACCCATTGAGGAGAGCTGTTCTACCGTTTCATCGGCGAGGGTGGCGTAGCCCTGCATAATCCAGGTCGGAATTTTCGTGTAGCCTTCCCAGGCGGTGTCCTGCACCACCTCCCAGCCGTTTTTCTGCGCGGTCTGCATGGTAAAGCGGACGGTGTCGTCGTAGTTCATGTCGGTGACGATACACTCGGCGCCGAGGCGCAGTATGGCGTCAACCCGCTCCTGCGCGGAGCCTTTCGGCATATAGATGACGGCGTTCTGGCCTAACTGGCGGGCTGCCCACGCCACGCCGCGGCCGTGGTTGCCGTCGGTGGTGGTGGCGAACGTCATCTTCTCTTTGATGCTGGATTTGAGCGTTTCGAAGGAGAGATCGTTGATATCTAAATGATATCTTTCACACAGCAGCCGGGCGATAGCATAAGAGCCGCCGAGCATTTTGAAGGCGTTGAGGCCAAAGCGCCGGGATTCATCTTTAACGAGGATTTTTTGTACCCCAAACAGCGCGGAAAGTTCGTTCAGCGCCACCAGCGGCGTAGGCTGATAGCCGGCGATCTTTTGATGAAAGCGGCGAGCCTGCTGCGCCTGCTGGCGTGAAAACAGCGGTGAAATCTCTCCGTTAAAAAAACGGTTTTCGGCAATATCCATTTTCAGTGAGAAAGCAGACATACTCGATCCTTATCCTTTTTGAAATGCGAAAGTCGTGGGGCTGGCCCGCAGGCCAGCCTGGGGATTATTTGATGCGTTTCTGCGCTTCCTTGAGCAGCTGCTCCAGCACCTTGCCCGGGTTCGCGTATTTGCGGCAGACGATCATCGCGGCGATGATGTACGGCTTCCAGCTGGCCTCTTTGTAGGTCGGGATCCGGTACTTCTCGAAGACTCCCTCGGTGACTTCGCCCGCGTCGCAGGAGACGCCGGTGATATCCGCCGGCAGGCAGTGCATATACAGCGCTTCACCGTCGCGGGTGTGCTTCATCATCTCTTCCGTACAGTGCCAGTCTTTATGGCCGGCGTTCTGCTCAAGGCAGGCTTTCTCCAGCGCCTTCAGACCTTCATGGTCATTTGCGCGCAGCAGTTCGGTGCGTTTTTCCATTACCTTGTACGGCGCCCAGGATTTCGGATAGACGATATCGGCGTCTTTAAAGGCTTCCTCCATGCTGTTCACCTGGCGGAAGCTGCCGCCGGAGGCCTGGGCATTGTTTTTTGCCACTTCGATAACGTCAGGGATCAGGTCGTACCCTTCCGGGTGGGCGAGGGTGACGTCCATACCGAAGCGGGTCATCAGGCCGATAATGCCCTGCGGCACCGAGAGGGGTTTGCCATAGCTCGGCGAGTAGGCCCAGGTCATGGCGATCTTTTTACCTTTCAGATTCTCCAGCGAACCGAAGTGCTCGCGCAGCCAGGCGAGATCGGCCATGGATTGCGTCGGGTGGTCGATATCGCACTGCAGATTGATCAGCGCCGGTCGCTGCGGCAGGACGCCCTGCTTGTGGCCGTCGTCCAGCGCTTCGCCGACTTCGCGCATGTAGGCGTTGCCCGCGCCAAGGAACATGTCATCGCGAATGCCGATGGCGTCGGCGCAGAAGGAGATCATGTTGGCGGTTTCACGGACCGTTTCGCCGTGGGCAATCTGCGATTTCCCCTCATCCAGATCCTGTTGCGCCAGCCCTAACAGATTAAGCGCGGAAGCGTAGGAGAAGCGGGTACGGGTTGAGTTATCGCGGAACACGGAAATACCCAATCCGCTGTTAAACACTTTGGTGGCGATATTTTCAGCGCGTAGCGTTTTTAGCGCGGCGGCGACGTCCAGCACCTGTTTCAGCTCATCCGGCGATTGTTCCCAGGTCAGCAGAAAGTCTTTCTCACTGAGATGAGAGTTAAGTTTATTGATATCCTTAATCAGTTCGTTAACAGTTTTCATGTTTCAATCCTGGTCGTGAATGACGGCTTATTGATTGCTGTGCGGTCGGATATGCAGAGTTGCCGAATTAGCGACTGCCAGCGCTGTATTACCACTAACAATAAGCGTGCCAAATCCTCCGGGAGAGGCGGCGGAGAGGATTGAATAGTTAAGATTATGCCAGGTCTGTCACGAATTCAGGCGAGTTATCCCGGGAAGATAAAGGTGAAAATTTCCCCCCCACCGTCCATTTCTGCGGGACAGGCGCGGGTTGCCGCCGTAAATAATGCGATTATCATCTTCACATTGCGCCAATATGATAAAAACCGCGGCAAATTTATCATAATGATAAGAAACTGTGATAGCTCTTGCATATTTAAGATAAGGTGGGGGAATTGGCCCTATCTATATCAACGCGGGTGGCTAAAAGGAGTGGTATCATTCCCCGCAGATAAATAAAGCCGCTTCGCTTGACGCCGAACAGGTGAGCAATAATAGAAGGCCGATAGACATGATACCGTCCAAAGCACCCTCCATTTTAATGCAGATTCAGCCTACAATTCAAAAGTTTGCAAGGATGTTATCCAGCGTGCTGCAGCTGGAGGTCGAGATTGTTGATAACGAATTATACCGGGTCGCCGGAACTGGCGCTTATAGTAAACAGATTGGCTATAAATTAAATTCAAATTCACGGCTTCTGCGTTACATTATTGAAACACAGACCGAGAAGGTCGTTACCCATTCCCGCTTCGACCCCCTGTGTAAAGACTGTAACAATAAGGAGAAATGCGAAGAGAAAGCCTTTCTTGGCACGCCGGTGATGTATCACGACCGCTGCGTCGGCGTTATTAGCCTGGTTGCGCTGACGCGCGAGCAGCAGGAACGTATAAATGCGAATATCCAGGAGTTTTCTGATTATGTTCGTCATGTCTCAACCATATTCGTTTCCCGCTTTTTGCAGGAGCGGGCGGTCGGCGACAATATCCATAAAATATTTTTAACCATGATCGAAAATATGGATCAGGGCGTACTGGTCGTGGGCAACGATCAAAGAGTCAAATTTGCCAACCAGGCCGCTTTGAAAATAATGAGCGTCACTCAGGGACAGGTGATTGGTAAGTCAATCCAGTTTCAGCCGTTGACCTTCGAAGATAATTTCAAGCACGGCCACATGCAGCACATTATCTCCTTTGACGATCGCAAGGAGCTCATTATCGGCCAGCTGCACGCGGTGCAGGATCAGTGGTTATTTTTAATGGCGTTCCATCAGTCGCACTCTTCGGCCGATTTCAGCTGCGGGCAGGAAGGGCCGCAGATTGAGGCGATGGTGGGGGAGTGTCGACCTATGCGGCAGTTGAAAAAGCTCATCAGCCGCGTGGCCCCGAGCCCCTCCAGCGTGATGATTGCCGGTGAAAGCGGGACCGGGAAAGAGGTGGTTGCCCGCGCTATCCACAAGCTCAGCGATCGCCACGCGAAGCCCTTTATCGCGATTAACTGCGCCGCGATACCCGAGCAGCTGTTAGAAAGCGAACTGTTTGGCTACGTGAAGGGGGCGTTTACCGGCGCATCGGCAAACGGTAAGACCGGCCTGATTCAGGCGGCCAATAGCGGGACGCTGTTTCTTGACGAAATTGGCGATATGCCGCTCACTCTGCAGGCCAAGCTGCTGCGGGCCATTGAGTCACGTGAGATTCAGCCGGTGGGCGCCAGCCATCCGGTTCAGGTCGATATTCGTATCATATCCGCGACCAATCAAAACCTGGAACAGTACATCGCGGAAGGGAAGTTCCGCGAAGATCTCTACTATCGTCTGAACGTGATTCCGCTGCGTCTGCCGCCGCTGCGCGAACGTCAGGACGACATTGAACTGCTGATTCACTATTTCCTGCATCTGCATACCGGTCGTCTCAATCTGGTTTATCCCGGCGTCGCGCAGGACGTGATCGATTTCCTTAAGCGCTATCGCTGGCCGGGCAATATTCGCGAACTCAGCAACCTGATGGAGTACCTGGTCAACGTGGTGCCGTCGGGAGAAATCATCGATATGTCGCTGCTGCCGCCGAATCTGTTAAGCAGCGGAGAAGCGGCGAGCCAGGCGACGTCGTCGGCTTCAGCGCCAGCGACCCTCACTCAGGAGGAGAATGTGACGGCGCTGGAGGAGATGGAGCGGCAGATGATCCGCGATGCGCTCTCTCGCTACAGTAATAAAAAGCAGGCGGCGGATGAGCTGGGCATCGGCATCGCCACGCTGTATCGCAAAATAAAGAAATATTCGCTGGCGGCGGGTCAGAACTGACGGGAACGGCGGGCAATAAAAAATCCACGCGAGCGCGTGGATTTTGTGGATGGCATGACGGCGAAGAAACGCTTAGACGTTGAATCGTGATTTGATATTTATTGAATTGATATTTAATGTTTTTATTTTTGATTTTTATTTTCATACTCATGTCTGTACTCACTTTAGTTGATGCTGCTATCTGAGGCTAGTTACCACTGACCCTGGCCCAAATTCAGTGCAGTGCTAAATCAGAGCTAGATGGCCCCTTGATGACGTCGGGCTACAGATGATGTGAAGTCGTGTCGAAACCTTGATATAATGAGTGCAGATTACACATTCGATAGCTGAGGAATCGCGATGAGCAATGACAAGAAAACGCAGGTGTATTACGTTAAACCGTCTCGCGCTGACATTGTTCGCTCGGTAGCAACGTCAACCGCCGTTGAGACGGGGCAGTCTTCTGAGAAGATCGAAGCTTCGCTTGAAGCGACGCGCAAAAAGTTCGCCCATCTTCGTCTTGCTGTTTAATCACGTCTTAACGCAGTACCGACCCAATAACACATCGGGCCGTAGTCCATTGACATACCTGCGTGGATAGCCGAAATATATTCGGCTTTGTTTTGCTCCCAGCTTTGATAATCCAGCGGCCTGTGTCCCCCCTGAACTGCCATCACATCAGCTAAAAGTCGTGATAAACGTCCATTGCCTTCCCGGAATGGATGGATGAGTATCAGCTCTACATGGGTTACAGCAATAGCCTCTATGATCTGTTCTTCGCTCATGTTAGTGCATGGTGTATATCGGGCAAGGTATTTAGCGTCGAATTCGTGTATTAGTTTTGGCAACTGTGCAGAGGGCGCGAACATAAAGCCCCCTTTGCTGATATTGACAGTCCTTTCTTGCCCGGCCCACTCATAGATGTTTCCCAGCCAGCGGCGATGCCAGCTTTTCAGCAAAGCAACGGTGATCTGCCCTGCTGGAAACTGCTCTTCAAAAATGCAGTGATAGAGCTTCTCTAACAGCACAAGCTCCGCTTCGTCCATCTCACCAGAATCAGCAATCCCCAGCTTATTTGCCAGAACTTGCTCATCGGAGTTTTTCTCATATTGTCCTTCACTGCCAGAGACACGGTATCGGCTCATGGGAACATCCTGCGCTAATGGGTGCTAAGAAATTATAACGCTGGGTGAGGAGAGTAACAATGGTCGTATAATCAGATAGTTACAAAAGTGTAGACTGAAATATAGTTTTTATAATCTGATGGGAAATTATCGTTAGTAATCAGCATTAACAGACCAATACATCATGGTTTACGAAACATCAATAGTGCTGCGCGCGCTTCCTACCCATTCTTCAGGTTTATTTGCCCAGTCCTGCATCATAACCTTTCGCTCATCAAGATAAGTTGCATGGTTGTATGTGCGACGAACATTGTTGGTATCAGCGTGCGCAAGTTGGGCCTCAATAGCATCAGGTCGATAGCCCATCTCGTTTAAACGGGTACTTCCTGTGGTTCGGGTTGCATGTGGGCTATATGTACCACTCCAGCCGAGGCTTTTACGTAGCTGGCGCAGCGAGTGCGATGTCATTGGACCTAACGGATTATCCCTGCCCGGGAAAAGGTGCTGCCGATGCCCGGTTAATCCCTGTAGTGTTCTGAGCATTTTGATAGCTTGGGAGGGTAGGGGAATAACGTGTTCTCTGCGGGCTTTCATTCGCGCTGCCGGAATTGTCCACAGGGCGTTATCAAGATCGAATTCTGTCCATTCTGCTTCGGTGGCTTCTGCAGGACGCGTCAATGTCCACCACATAAGCCACATACAATAGTTAACCTGGTACGAGCCACGACTATTATCAAAACAGTTTAATAACTTTCCGATTTGCTGAGGATTCAGTGCTTGTTTGTGCTGTGTCTTATTGGCCGGAAGGGCCTTGCGCACAGGCCGTACAGGATCGCTATCAGCTCTAAGCGTTGCAACTGCTAACTCAAAAACTGATGAAACGGTGCGGCGAGCTTCAGCGGCAACTGTCGGTGCTCCTCGTTTAGCAGTTTCTTGAAGAATTCTAAGGATGTGGTGTGGAGTGACCTCTCTGATTGGGAGCTTACCTATTGCGGGGAAAACCACACGTTCAAGCATATCCAGTCGGCGCGTTTTGGTAATTTCGGCCCAGTCTTTCATCTGCAACCACTCTTTAGCGATCAGCTTAAAGGTGTTGGAGACGTCGTTGACCTTGCGGATCTTATCTAACTGGCGAGCCTGTGTCGGGCTAACTCCATCTGCGACTTGCTTACGCGCTTGCTGAAATGAAAAATCCACGCAATTGCGTGGATTTTGTGGTTTTTTTCGATGTTCATGAGGTTCAATGAAACCTCATGAGACAACAAATTTTATTTAGACGTTGAACAGGAAGTTCATCACATCGCCATCTTTCACGATGTAGTCTTTACCTTCAGCGCGCATTTTCCCGGCTTCTTTGGCACCCTGTTCGCCTTTATAGGTAATAAAGTCTTCATAGGCGATGGTCTGCGCGCGGATAAAGCCTTTTTCAAAGTCGGTGTGGATTTTACCCGCGGCCTGCGGGGCAGTGGCGCCGACGGGGATAGTCCAGGCGCGCACTTCCTTCACCCCTGCGGTGAAGTAGGTCTGCAGGTTCAGCAGCTCGTAGCCGGCGCGGATAACGCGGTTCAGGCCCGGCTCTTCGAGACCCAGCTCGGCCATAAACTCATCGCGGTCGGCATCGTCCAGCTCGGCGATATCGGACTCAACGGCGGCGCAAACGGCGACCACCACAGAACCTTCGGCGGCGGCGATTTCGCGGACTTTATCGAGATAAGGGTTGTTCTCAAAGCCGTCTTCGTTGACGTTGGCGATATACATGGTCGGCTTCAGGGTCAGGAAGCTCAGATATTTAATCGCCGCTTTGTCTTCGTCGGTCAGGTTTTTCAACGAACGCAGCATACCGGCATTCTCAAGGTGCGGCAGGCATTTTTCCAGCGCCGCCAGCTCGGCTTTCGCGTCTTTATCGCCGCCTTTGGCTTTCTTCTGCACGCGGTGGATAGCGCGCTCGCAGGTGTCCAGGTCGGAGAGCGCCAGCTCGGTGTTGATAACGTCAATATCGTCAGCCGGATCCACTTTATTGTTAACGTGGATGATGTTGTCGTTTTCGAAGCAGCGCACCACGTGACCGATAGCTTCGGTTTCGCGGATGTTGGTCAGGAACTGGTTGCCCAGGCCTTCACCTTTCGACGCGCCTTTAACGAGGCCTGCGATATCAACGAATTCCATCGTGGTCGGCAGAATACGCTGTGGTTTGACGATTTCAGCCAGTTTGTCCAGACGCGGATCGGGCATCGGCACGACACCGGTGTTCGGCTCAATGGTACAGAAGGGGAAGTTGGCCGCTTCAATACCCGCTTTAGTGAGCGCATTGAACAGGGTGGATTTGCCGACGTTGGGCAAACCGACGATACCGCATTTGAATCCCATGATTTAAATCACCTTAATCTTTGGATAATCAACCTGTTACAGTGAACAGATTGCAGAAAAGTAAATAGCTTCGCCTATTATACACGGTGCGTGACAAAAATTCCGCACGCCGACCGGTTATTGCGCTTTAAAAGCGTGTAAACGGTTGGTCGCCTTAGTCAGGCCATCCTTCAGCCACACCTCGGTGCAGCGTGCCGCTTCGTCAACGGCCTCATCAATCAGCTTCTGTTCGCTGGCGGGCGGCTTG
The DNA here is from genome assembly GCF_001753185.1 of Klebsiella sp. LTGPAF-6F. Lineage (NCBI taxonomy): Bacteria > Pseudomonadati > Pseudomonadota > Gammaproteobacteria > Enterobacterales > Enterobacteriaceae > Klebsiella > Klebsiella sp. LTGPAF-6F. Next base: position 3,726,131 of record NZ_CP017450.1, on the reverse strand, counting down.
CCCAGCACAAAACCGACAACTTTATTTTTATCGCCCGGATGGCCGATTCCCACGCGTAAGCGGTGAAAGTTCGGGTTATTGCCCAGCTTGCTGATGATGTCTTTCAGGCCATTATGGCCGCCGTGGCCGCCGCCCAGCTTAAACTTAGCCACGCCTGGCGGTAAGTCGAGCTCATCGTGGGCGACCAGGATTTCGTCCGGGTTGATGCGAAAGAAAGTCGCCATCGCGCCGACGGCTTTGCCGCTCAGGTTCATAAAGGTCGTCGGCACCAGCAGGCGGACATCCTCGCCGGCAAGGTTAATCCGCGAGGTGTAGCCGAAGAATTTGCTCTCTTCGCGCAGCGGCGCGCGGTGGCGTTCAGCCAGTAAATCCACGTACCAGGCGCCGGCGTTATGTCGGGTCGCTGCGTATTCTGCGCCGGGGTTCGCCAGGCCGACAATTAATTTTATGCTCACTTTTTTATCCTGCTTGGATCGTTCTCTGGCGCGTAGTGTACTGTCTGCGCGCGCGGTTGACAAAATTCTGCCAGCGAAACGCACCTGCCACAGATAATCACGGGTTTGAATAATTAGAATTTGATGTTGTTCAGTGGGTTATTTGTAAACTTTTGTTGGCAAGATGTTCGCTTCTGTGATCGTCCACGCAATCGCTATATTGGCCATTGTCTATACTACACCTATAAGATTTGGGGATATTCCCATGCAACCCAAGGTTCCGGAGGTGACATATGAAACGCAGAAACGCTTCGTTACTCGGTAATGTGCTGATGGGGTTGGGGTTGGTCGTCATGGTTGTCGGCGTTGGTTATTCTATTTTAAACCAGCTTCCGCAGCTTGACCTGCCGCAGTTTTTCGCACACGGCGCGATCTTGAGTATCTTTGTCGGCGCGGTACTGTGGCTGGCTGGCGCCCGTATCGGCGGTCATGAACAGGTTAGCGACAGATACTGGTGGGTTCGCCACTACGATAAACGCTGCCGCCGCGATCAGCATCGCCACAGCTGAGTGAATTCCAGACCGCCAGCCGTTGTGAACGGCTGGTGCGTTTTCATGCCGCCCGTTCAGGCTGCCCGCTTGTTGGTGTCTCAAATTCTCCTTTCTCTCTTCGTCTTTCTTCGCCACCGTCTGCCTAATACAATTCCTGTACAGAACGCTTGACCCTGACGTCACGTCAGGCAGCAGAGTGGCGCCACTGGTAAACGAAAGGAGCAGTCATGTTAATTCAGGTGGGTGAACTGGCGAAGCGCGCCGGCATAACCGTCCGCACGCTACATCACTATGAACAAACGGGACTGCTGACGCCTTCGGCCAGAAGCGCGGCGGGTTACCGGCTCTATAATCTGGCGGCCGTTCAGCGACTGCATATGATCAAAGCGCTGGCGCAGGCCGGGCTGGAACTCGCCACTATCAAGGACTATCTCGACCGGGACGCCTTCTCGCTGTCCGACCTGCTGGTCAAGCAGATCGCCACCCTCGACCGGCAGCTGCAAACCCTCTCCACGCTGCGCCAGCGCCTGGCGCTGCTGCGTGAAGAGCTGGACTGCGGAGACGAGCCCGACCTGGAGTCCTGGCTACAAATGCTGGAGCTAATGAAAATGTACGATCGCTGGTTTAGTCAACAGGAATTACAGGTGCTGCCGTTCGCAGAGCAGGATGCGCAGCGTAACCAGATATGGCTGGAGCTGGTGGGTGAAGCGCAGCAGCTTATGGGCGAACGCTGTCCGGCCGATGAGCCTCGGGCGATTGCGCTGGCCACCCGCTGGATGGCGCAGCTGGAGCAGGATACCGCCGGCAGGCCGGAGTTTCTCACTCGCCTGAATGAGATGCACGCCGCCGAACCGCAGATGCGCGAACAAACCGGGGTGACGCCGGAGATGATTGATTTCATTACCCGTGCTTTTGCCGAAAGCAAGCTGGCCATCTGGGCGCGCTATCTGAACGCCGAAGAGCTGGCTTTTACACGGCAGCACTATTTCGATCGCCTGATGGAGTGGCCGGCGCTGGTGGCCGAGCTGCATCGGGCCTGTCGTGAGAAGCGGGAGCCTGCCTCCGCGGAGGGTCAGCAGCTGGCGCAGCGCTGGCTGGCGCTGTTCCAGTCTTACGCGGGAAAGGATCCGCACACGCAGCAGAAGTTTCGTTATGCCATGGAGCGGGAGCCGCATTTAATGAAGGGAACGTGGATGACGCCGGAGGTGCTTGGCTGGCTTCAGCAGGCGATTGGCGTAATGATGCGGCAGGCGCCGGGGCCTGCCGCCGGGTAATTAAATATCCGCCAGCGCGGCGCTGCGGTCCGGGTAGAAGCTCAGGCGGCCCGGAATCGGTTTAACGCCTGCCCGCGCCAGGGTACGCAGGGGCTGAAATTCCAGGTTCGAGACGCGTAGCTCACAGCCTTCCGGCAGCTTATTCACGAAGCGCTGGAAGGCATCCAGCCCGCCGGCATCCAGCACCGGCACCGCATCCCACTTCAGCACGACGATACGCTTGCCAGCAATCCGCGTTTCCAGATCGGTAAACAACCCTTCCGCGGCGGCGAAAAACAGCGGACCAATGACGCGCAGCACCAGTACGTCATCGGGAACCTCAACGTTGACCGGCGCGAGGCGGGTCATCCGCGCGATCCGGCGCATAAACAGCAGGGAAGCCAGCACAATACCGACGCTAATAGCGATGACCATATCAAACAGGACGGTCAGCGACATACACATCAGCATGACGATAATGTCGTCTTTTGGCGCATAGCGCAGCAGGTTAACGACCTTGTGCGCTTCGCTCATATTCCATGCCACCATCAGCAGCAGCGCTGCCATCGCGGAAAGCGGCAGCCAGGAGAGCAGAGGGGCAAGCACCAGCAGCGCCATGATCACCAGCAGCGCGTGGATCACGGCGGAAACCGGCGAGGTCGCCCCGGCGCGAACGTTGGCCGCCGAGCGGGCGATAGCGGCGGTGGCGGTAATGCCGCCGAAGAACGGCGCGACGATATTGCCGAGCCCCTGGCCAATCAGCTCGCTGTTGGCCTTGTGTTTGGTGCCGGTCATGCCGTCCAGCACCACGGCGCACAGCAGGGACTCAATCGCCCCGAGCATGGCCATGGAAAACGCCGCCGGCAGCAGCGCCTGCAGCGAGGACCAGCTGAGGGTGAAGTCCGAACCGGGCATATCCCACGGCAGCACCAGCTGCGGCAGCAGCTGCGGAATACCGTTGCCCTGGCTGCCGTCGGCGAGAATATAGTGGAACTGAGAGCCGATGGTGGCGACGTGCCCGCCAAGCAGGTTGACCACGCCCATCACCGCGCAGCCCGCCAGCAGGGCCGGCAGGTGGCCCGGCAGACGAATCCCCAGACGCGGCCAGATAATCAGCGTGCCCAGCGTGACAACGCCGATGGCTGCATCGCCGGGGTTAATGGTCGGCAGCGCCATCGCCAGCGCGCCGACTTTCTGCAGATAATGTTCAGGCACGTGGGCCATCTGCAGACCGAGAAAATCTTTAATTTGCATGGTACCGATGGTGATACCGATCCCGGAGGTGAATCCGAGGGTGACCGATAGCGGAATATACTCAATCAGGCGGCCAAAGCGCGCCAGGCCGAAAAGAATCAGGAAGATCCCCGACATCAAGGTGGCGACCAACAGCCCGGCGAGCCCGAACTGCTGCGAGACCGGGTAGAGGATCACCACGAAAGCGGCGGTTGGCCCGGACACGCTGAAGCGCGAGCCGCCGGTTAAAGCAATTACGATCCCCGCCACCGCGGAGGTATAGAGACCGTACTGCGGCGCCACCCCGCTGCCAATTGCCAGCGCCATCGCCAGCGGGATAGCGATAATCCCGACGGTAATCCCGGCAATCACATCACGAGTAAACCGCGAAGCGGTATATTTTTCTTTCCAACAAGCGTCGATGAGGGCGCGGAAAGGCATCACATGTGAGGAAAATAATCTGTTCACAATAATGTTTCATCCATGAGCGCATCATCTGTCAACTAAATGGCAGGTGAAGGAGGCATCGGTCATTTCCACGTCATCCTTCGGGATGCCTCTGTGTTGGCTGCGTTCATTTACCCCGGTCTCGTACTGCCTGTACGCTGCCGGAGATTCATTCACTTGCCGCCTTGACGCATGCCGAATGATTTTGTGGAGAATAAAAGGTTCAGAGACAAAAAAACCCGCCGCAGCGGGTTTTTGAGCCGGGCTCGATTAATGTTCGAACATAGCAGAGATAGATTCTTCGTTGCTGATACGACGAATCGCTTCGGCCAGCATACCAGACAGCGTCAGAGTACGTACCTTTTCCAGCGCTTTGATTTCCGGCGTCAGCGGAATGGTATCGCAGACGACGAATTCGTCAATCACAGAGTTTTTGATGTTCTGGATGGCGTTGCCGGAGAAGATCGGGTGCGTGGCGTAGGCGAATACGCGTTTCGCGCCGCGCTCTTTCAGCGCTTCCGCAGCTTTACACAGGGTACCGCCGGTATCGATCATATCGTCAACCATTACGCAGTCACGGCCGGCGACGTCACCGATGATGTGCATCACCTGAGAAACGTTAGCGCGCGGACGGCGTTTGTCGATGATAGCCATATCGGTATCGTTCAGCAGCTTGGCGATAGCGCGAGCGCGAACCACGCCGCCGATGTCCGGAGAAACCACGATAGGGTTATCCAGGTTCAGCTGCAGCATATCTTCCAGCAGGATCGGGCTGCCGAATACGTTATCCACCGGAACGTCAAAGAAGCCCTGAATTTGTTCTGCGTGCAGGTCAACGGTCAGAACGCGGTCAACGCCGACGCTGGACAGGAAGTCAGCAACCACTTTCGCGGTGATAGGCACACGAGCAGAACGAACACGACGGTCCTGGCGAGCATAACCGAAGTAGGGGATAACAGCGGTGATACGACCTGCCGAAGCACGACGCAGAGCATCAACCATAACAACCAGTTCCATCAGGTTGTCGTTGGTGGGAGCACAAGTGGACTGGATGATGAAAATATCACCACCGCGTACGTTTTCATTGATTTGTACGCTGACTTCGCCGTCGCTAAAACGACCTACAGCGGCGTCGCCAAGAGAAGTGTACAGGCGGTTGGCAATACGTTGTGCTAGTTCCGGGGTGGCGTTACCAGCAAAAAGCTTCATATCAGGCACGAGAAGAACCTCAGGCATGCGTCCAGTGGTGGATGAAATGGGCCAAAAACGGTGCGGGTGGGCACGATTTCATCCAGGCGGTGTATTTAAAGAGCCCGATGCAACGTCTGGAACAGGGTGACGTTGTCACCGTAACTCAGTTTCCCCGGCGTTTTCACCAAATTTGCTATAATGAGCAGAACTTAGCGCAGCGCCTGCTTGAGCGGAGAGATATTAACACCTCGCGCTACGAAGCCATGCAGCCATGCCGGGGCTTTTTCAAGCACCTGACGAGCGGCGGATTCAGTGTCAAATTCAGCAAACACACATGCACCGGTGCCAGTCAGGCGCGACGGCGCATATTCTAACAGCCAGGAAAGCGCTGCATCAACCTCACGAAAACGTTTTCTTGCGATAACCTCGCAATCATTGCCGAATTTACATTTTAATAACGTATTAATTGACCTTGACGGGGTATTGCGCGGGAGTTCCGGATCGCGAAAAATGATCGGCGTGGGAATGCTCACTCCCGGATGGGCCACCAGATACCATTTTTCCTCCGGTTCGGCCGGGGTGAGAATTTCCCCGACGCCTTCGGCAAAGGCCGCATGGCCGCGCACGAACACCGGCACGTCGGCGCCCAGCTGCAGACCCAACGCCGCCAGCTCATCTTCCGAGAGATGGCAGCCCCATAAGTGATTCAGCGCCACCAGTACGGTCGCGGCGTTGGACGAACCGCCGCCGAGGCCGCCGCCCATCGGAAGAACCTTGTCGATGCTGATATCGGCGCCGCTGCCCACAGGAAGCTTCCCGGCCTGGGCTGCGGCCTGCATTAAAAGCCTGGCCGCGCGAATAATCAGGTTCTCTTCATCCGGCACGCCGTCAACCGGCGTCAGCAGACGCAGCTGGCCATCGTCGCGCGGTTCAATCGTCAGCGTGTCGCCATAATCCAGAAACTGAAACAGCGTCTGCAGGGTGTGGTAACCGTCGGCGCGCTGCCCGGTAATATACAAAAACAGATTCAGCTTTGCGGGAGAAGGCCAGCGGGTCATCATTTCACAATCCAGTTATCCATTTTCAGCTTGATGCGCTGACTGCCGTCGTTAAGCTCCATATTGGCCGGTAGCGAAGGTTTGGTGTCCGAGGTGTAGCCACCGTAGGTGACGTGCCAGGTTTTGCCGTTTTGCGTGTAGTTCAGCTCGCGCAGGCGGTACTGGTCGTCAAGCGAGTAGTCGGTGGCCTCGCCCGGCAGGCCAATAATCCACTGGCGCAGGCTGTTGAGCGGAATCGGCATGCCGGTCAGGCGGCCAATCATCTCTTCGGCATCGGTCGCCGTGTAGGTCTGGCCTTTATTGTCAATCAGCTGCACGCTGCCCGGCTGGGCGGTTAACGACAGCTCGGTGCTGCCGAGGGGGTTAGTCAGCAGCAGGCGGTAGCGGTCCTGGCCGGTTTGCTGCCAGAAGAAGCGGGCATAGACTTTTTGCTCATCAGAAAGATAAGCAAAAGCGCCGCGCGTCTGGAACTGATTAAGATTGCGGACATCTTGCTGGTGCTGACGCCACTGTGGAGAATCCGGGCTTTTACCCGGCCCTTTCGGAGCATTAATCGCACAGGCGGTCAGAACGAGGCTTGCCAGCGGCAACAGGCGGAACAGTCGATTCATAATGATGACAAATCCTTGATGTCTACAGTGAAATGCGGCGAATGGGAGAAACAGGCGGCCGATTTGTGTAGCGGGTTACAATTATAACCATTAATGCTAGCGTTGCCGGACGGTAGCGTCTACGTTCAAGTTGTCTGAAATCAAAAAATTACCGTTAATGGCTATTACAGATTAGCTATTACTCCAAAAGGGGAGCCTCTCTTTTATTGATTACGCGCATCCTGTATGATGCCTGCAGACTAACCTTAGCAACGCTGGTACTACTCCCTCACAATGACGCTTTTAGCTCTTGGCATTAACCACAAAACAGCTCCTGTAGCGCTGCGAGAACGCGTAACGTTTTCGCCGGATACGCTCGATCAGGCGCTGGAGAGCTTGCTGGCCCAGCCAATGGTGCAGGGCGGGGTGGTGCTGTCGACCTGTAACCGCACGGAACTCTATCTCAGCGTCGAAGAGCAGGATAACCTTCAGGAAGTGCTTATCCGCTGGCTGTGCGACTACCACGGTTTAAATGAAGACGACCTGCGCAAAAGCCTCTACTGGCATCAGGACAACGAGGCGGTTAGCCATCTGATGCGCGTCGCCAGCGGCCTGGATTCGCTGGTGCTGGGCGAGCCGCAGATCCTCGGGCAGGTGAAAAAAGCCTTTGCCGACTCCAGCCGTGGTCACCTGAACGTTAGCGAGCTGGAGCGCATGTTCCAGAAGTCGTTCTCGGTGGCCAAACGCGTGCGTACCGAAACCGATATCGGCGCCAGCGCGGTCTCCGTGGCGTTTGCCGCCTGTACCCTGGCGCGACAAATCTTCGAATCACTCTCCAGCGTGACCGTGCTGCTGGTTGGCGCCGGTGAGACTATCGAGCTGGTGGCCCGCCATCTGCGCGAGCATAAGGTGCGCAAGATGGTGATTGCTAACCGCACCCGCGAGCGCGCTCAGGCGCTGGCCGATGAAGTCGGCGCGGAGGTGATCGCCCTGAGCGACATCGACGAACGGCTAAAAGAAGCGGATATCATTATTAGTTCTACCGCCAGCCCGCTGCCGATTATTGGCAAAGGGATGGTGGAGCGCGCGCTGAAGGCGCGCCGCAATCAGCCGATGCTGCTGGTGGATATCGCCGTTCCGCGCGATGTCGAACCGGAGGTTGGCAAGCTGGCGAACGCCTATCTCTACAGCGTGGACGATCTGCAAAACATCATTCAGCACAATCTGGCGCAGCGTAAAGCCGCGGCGGTACAGGCGGAAACCATTGTCGAGCAGGAAGCCAGCGAATTTATGGCCTGGCTGCGCGCTCAGAGCGCCAGCGAGACTATCCGCGAATATCGCTCCCAGGCCGAACAGGTCCGCGAGGAGCTGACGGCAAAAGCGCTGGCTGCGCTCAATCAGGGCGGCGATGCGCAGGAAATCATGCAGGATCTGGCGCGTAAGCTGACTAACCGCCTGATCCACTCGCCAACCAAATCTCTTCAGCAGGCCGCCCGTGACGGGGATGATGAACGCCTGCATATTCTGCGCAACAGCCTCGGGCTGGAATAGCGCACCTTTCTCTCTTTTTTAGGACAGGGTGAATTCACGCCTATGAAGCCTTCTATTGTTGCCAAACTGGAAGCCCTTTACGAACGCCATGAGGAAGTTCAGGCGCTACTCGGCGATGCCGCAACCATCGCCGATCAGGATAAATTTCGCGCATTGTCGCGCGAATACGCACAGCTGAGCGACGTCGCCCGCTGCTACACCGACTGGCGTCAGCTGCAGGATGATATCGAAGCCGCGCAGATGATGCTCGACGACCCGGAAATGCGCGAAATGGCGCAGGAAGAGCTGCGCGAAGCGAAAGAAAAGGGTGAGCAGATGGAGCAGCAGCTGCAGGTTCTGCTGCTGCCAAAAGACCCGGACGACGAGCGTAACGCGTTTGTTGAAGTTCGCGCCGGTACCGGCGGCGATGAAGCGGCGCTGTTCGCGGGCGATCTGTTCCGTATGTACAGCCGTTACGCGGAATCACGCCGCTGGCGCGTGGAAATCATGAGCGCCAACGAAGGCGAGCACGGCGGCTTTAAAGAAGTGATTGCCAAAATCAGCGGCGACGGCGTCTATGGGCGACTGAAGTTCGAATCCGGCGGCCATCGCGTACAGCGCGTACCGGCCACCGAATCCCAGGGGCGTATCCATACCTCCGCCTGCACCGTGGCGGTGATGCCGGAGCTGCCGGAAGCCGAAATGCCGGATATCAACCCGAGCGATCTGCGCATCGATACCTTCCGCTCCTCCGGCGCGGGCGGTCAGCACGTTAACACCACCGACTCGGCGATCCGTATTACCCACCTGCCGACCGGCATCGTCGTCGAGTGTCAGGACGAACGTTCTCAGCACAAAAACAAAGCCAAAGCGCTGTCGGTGCTTGGCGCGCGTATTCGCGCCGCGGAAGTCTCCAGGCGCCAGCAGGCGGAAGCCTCAGAGCGCCGTAACCTGCTGGGCAGCGGCGATCGCAGCGATCGTAACCGCACCTATAACTTTCCGCAGGGCCGCGTGACCGATCACCGCATCAACCTGACGCTTTACCGTCTGGACGAAGCGATGGAAGGCAAGCTGGATATGCTGATTGAGCCGATCGTTCAGGAATATCAGGCCGATCAGCTGGCCGCCCTTTCCGAGCAGGAATGATGACTTTTCAGCAGTGGCTGACGCAGGCCATCGTCCGCCTGAGCCAAAGTGAAAGCCCGCGCCGGGATGCCGAAATCCTGCTGGGTCACGTGACCGGCAGGGCGCGGACCTATATTCTCGCCTTTGGCGAAACGGCGCTGACGGCGGCGCAGGCCGCCGAGCTGGAAACGCTGCTCAGCCGTCGCGCCCGGGGCGAGCCGGTGGCTCATCTGGTGGGCCAGCGCGAATTCTGGTCGCTGCCGCTGTTCGTTTCTCCCGCCACGCTGATCCCGCGTCCGGATACCGAATGCCTGGTTGAACAGACGCTGGCGCGGTTATCCGACAAGCCGTGCCGTATTCTCGATCTCGGCACCGGCACCGGCGCCATCGCTCTGGCGCTGGCCAGCGAACGCCCCGATTGCCACGTCACCGCCGTTGACGTAATGCCCGACGCGGTGGCGCTGGCGGCGCGTAACGCTGAACATCTCGCTATCCCTAACGTCAGGATACTGCAAAGCCACTGGTTTAGCGCGCTCGCCGGTCAGCAGTTCGACATCATCGTCAGCAATCCGCCCTATATCGATGAAACCGACCCGCATCTTGCGCAGGGTGATGTGCGCTTTGAGCCGAAAACGGCGCTGGTCGCCGCCGATGGCGGTCTGGCCGATCTGGCGCATATCATCCGCGAAGGCCGCCGCTATCTGGCTGCCGGCGGCGTGATGCTGCTGGAACACGGCTGGACGCAGGGGGAAGCGGTGCGCGCAATCTTTCGCGCGGCGGGTTATGGCAATATTGCCACCTGTCGCGACTACGGAGACAACGAGCGTCTGACGCTCGGGCAATATCAGGGAGGCGTATGAATCTGTTTAACGCGGTACTGTATCTGCATATCGCCTGCGTGGTGGTTTCGGTGAGCCTGTTCGTGCTGCGCTACTGGTGGAGCTGGAGCGGTAACCGTCTGCTTGACCAGCGCTGGGTTCGTATCGCGCCGCACTGTAGCGATACGCTGCTGTTTCTCAGCGGCGCCGGACTAATGGCAATAACGCACTATCTGCCGTTTACCGAAGAGGGTACATGGCTGACTGAGAAGCTGTTTGGCGTTATCATTTATATCGCATTGGGATTTATCGCGCTGGGCCGTCGTCGCCAGCGCAGTCAGCAGAGCCGGTTTGTCGCCTTTCTGCTGGCCCTGGTGGTGTTGTTTATCATTATTCAACTCGCCATCACAAGAACACCGTTACTGGGGTAAGGCATGAGGTCGTTAGCTGATTTCGAATTTAATAAAGCGCCGTTATGCGACGGCATGGTCCTCATTTCTGAATTAATCCGCGACGATTTTCCGACGCACTATGTGCAGGATGAGCTGGAGCGGCTGCTGGGTCTGGCGCGTGAGGAGATTGCCGCTTCGTGGGACCAGGAGCGCCAGATAGAACGTCTGCTGGAGCTTTTCTATCATGACTGGGGCTTTAGCGATTCGCGCGGCGTTTACCGCCTGTCCGACGTGCTCTGGCTTGATAAAGTCCTGAACAATCGTCAGGGTAGCGCGGTATCGCTAGGCGCAATCCTGCTGTGGATTGCCCAGCGCCTGGCGCTGCCGGTGGTGCCGGTGATTTTTCCGACCCAGATGCTGCTGCGCGCCGACCCTGAAGAGAGCGAAGAGATGTGGCTCATTAATCCATTTAACGGCGAAACGCTCAACGAGCATACGCTGGAAGTGTGGCTGAAGGGCAATATTAGTCCGGTCGCCGAGCTGTTTAACGAAGACCTCGATGAAGCCGACAACGCGGAAGTGATCCGCAAGCTGCTCGACACGCTCAAATCGGCGCTGATGGAAGAGCGGCAGATGGAGCTGGCGTTACGGACCAGCGAAGCGCTGCTGCAGTTCAATCCGGAAGACCCGTACGAAATTCGCGACCGGGGACTGATATACGCCCAGCTGGATTGCGATCACGTGGCGCTGCAGGACCTCAGTTACTTCGTTGAACAGTGCCCGGAGGATCCCATCAGCGAGATGATCCGCGCGCAGATCAACACCATTTCGCACAAACAAATTACATTGCATTAGTCTGAAACCATTCCGGTTACACCCTGATAAGGCGAACTTATGAAACAAAAAGTGGTTAGCATTGGTGATATCAACGTAGCAAACGACCTGCCATTCGTGCTGTTTGGCGGCATGAACGTGCTGGAATCCCGCGATCTGGCGATGCGTATCTGCGAACACTACGTGACCGTCACGCAGAAGCTGGGTATTCCTTATGTGTTTAAAGCCTCTTTTGATAAAGCTAACCGTTCTTCCATCCACTCCTATCGCGGGCCGGGGCTGGAAGAAGGGATGAAGATTTTCCAGGAGCTGAAACAAACGTTCGGCGTGAAAATCATCACCGACGTTCACGAAGCCAGCCAGGCTCAGCCGGTCGCTGACGTGGTGGACGTTATTCAGCTGCCAGCGTTCCTTGCCCGTCAGACCGATCTGGTTGAAGCGATGGCGAAAACCGGCGCGGTGATCAACGTGAAAAAACCGCAGTTCGTGAGCCCGGGCCAGATGGGCAATATCGTCGATAAGTTTATCGAAGGCGGCAACGACAAAGTGATCCTTTGCGATCGCGGCGCGAACTTCGGCTACGATAACCTGGTGGTCGACATGCTGGGCTTTGGCGTGATGAAAAAGGCCTCCAATAACTCACCGGTTATCTTCGACGTTACTCACGCTCTGCAGTGCCGCGACCCGTTTGGCGCCGCTTCCGGCGGACGCCGCGCGCAGGTTGCCGAACTGGCGCGCGCCGGGATGGCGGTGGGTATCGCCGGCCTGTTTATTGAAGCGCACCCGGATCCGGAACACGCGAAATGCGATGGTCCGTCCGCGCTGCCGCTGGATAAACTGGAGCCGTTCCTCAAGCAGATGAAAGCCATCGACGATCTTGTTAAAAGCTTTGATGAGCTCGATACCAGCAAGTAATCGCTGCTGAAACGACAAAAGCCTGCCGGTTTTATAACCGACAGGCTTTTTTGATCTCCCCGAACGGCATGACGCCGCCGGGGGAGGTTCAGGCAAAAATGGTCATCAGGTAGGCGGCGAACAGCGCCAGGTGCGCCGCGCCGTTCAGCACGTTAGTACGCCCGGTAGAGAACGATATCTGGCACAGCAGCAGCGAGGCGACCATCACCACCATTTCCGGCGCGCCAAGGCCAAAGCGCAGTTCGTTGCCGGTGAGGAAGGCGATAAGCGTCACCACCGGTACCGTCAGGGAAATGGTGGCCAGCACGGAGCCGAAGAACAGGTTCATCGCCCGCTGGACCTGATTGTTCAGGACCGCTTTCAGCGCGCCAAGGCCTTCCGGAGAGAGGATCAGCAGCGCGACCAGGAAGCCGGTAAAGGCGACGGGGGCATTCATGCTGGTCAGCAGCGTCTCCAGCGGATTGGCGTTCATTTTAGTCACGGCGATAACCGCAACCAGGTGTACCAGCAGCCAGGCGGTGTGCCACTTGCTGCTATGGGCCGACGGTTTGCCGTGATGCGGGTCATCGTCGTCGCCGTCATCCTCGTGTTCGTAAACAAACAGGCTCTGGTGCGTTTTCGTTTGAATCAGCAGGAACACGCCGTACATGGCGGCGGAGATCAGCGCAACCAGCAGCGCCTGGCCGGTGGTGAAATTAGCCCCGGGCAGCGCCATGGGAAAGACCAGGACGATGATCGCCAGCGGAAAGAGGGCGATGAGGTACTGTTTAAGGCCGAACAGATTCATATACTGGGTGGCGAATTTGCGCCCGCCCAACAATAAAGAAAAACCTACCAGCCCGCCGGTAACAATCATGATGATTGAATAAAGCGTATCTCGCATCAGGGTCGGCGCGGCGTCGCCGGTGGCCATTAATGCGGAAATCAGGCTGACTTCGAGAATAACCACTGAAAGGCTTAAAATTAACGAACCATAGGGTTCGCCAAGGCGGTGCGCCAGAACGTCGGCGTGGCGAACAACGCTGAACGCGCTGCTCAGAATCCCGACCAGCGCCAGGATATTAATGGCAACGACCACTGGCAGTGACTGGCTGCTTCCCCAGAAAAACAGCACCGCCAGCGCCAGAACCGGAAAGGCGAGGGTGGTCTCCTTGTGGCGGGTTTTCACCGCCTCATGTGCATCGGTCATGAATTATCTCCAGGTGTGCAGGTGTTATAATTATAGATACTGTAAGTTAATAAAATAACAGACATTGATCGAACTACTTTGTTTTTTTACTTAAATTTACCACTCTGACCATGGAAAAGTGGTAGATTGCCATAAACTGCGGTTACTCTCGTTTTGTATTTATTATTCAGATAATTACTAAAACATCTTTCTCATTTATCCATCGCCTTGCCAGCCGGTAAATCGCCTGACAGACTGACTATTCACCCTAAATCTGGAGGTCGCCATGCCCTATAGCAACAAAAGTGAATTACCCGACAGCGTTCAGCACGTTCTGCCTGCGCATGCCCAGGAGATTTACAAAGAGGCCTTTAACAGCGCCTGGGACCAGTATAAGCATAAAGAAGACCGACGCGATGACGCCAGCCGTGAAGAGACGGCGCACAAAGTCGCCTGGGCGGCGGTGAAAAATGAGTACCAAAAAGGCGATGATGATAAGTGGCATAAGAAGAAGTAATCGCTTTTGCTACGTCATGTGCTGCCTGAGCCCTTGCCCGCGGCTCGTTCATTGCTTATTGTCAAATAAAGCTGGATAATAATTCGGCAATACTTCACGGATGGCACCAGATAATCGCCGGGAAGCGGGCAGTGGCGGAGGTAGTAGAAAGTGTTAACGCGTGATTTCTTACTGAATGCGGATTGTAAAACGGCGTTTGGCGCTATTGAGGAATCGCTTCTTTGGTCGGCAGAGCAGCGGGCAGCCTCTTTGGCGGCGACCCTGGCCTGTCGTCCGGACGATGGCTCGGTGTGGATCTTTGGCTACGGTTCGCTGATGTGGAATCCGGCGCTGGAGTATCGAGAGTCCTGTACCGGTACGCTACCGGGCTGGCACCGCGCGTTTTGCCTGCGGCTCACCGCCGGGCGCGGTAGCGCCACTCAGCCGGGTCGAATGCTGGCGTTGAAAGAGGGCGGGCGCACCACCGGGGTTGCCTACCGCCTGCCTGATGACACTCTCGAAGAAGAGCTGACCCTGCTGTGGAAGCGGGAGATGATCACCGGCTGCTACCTGCCGACCTGGTGCAAGCTGGATCTGGACGATGGCCGCACCGTCAATGCATTAGTTTTTATTATGGACCCGCGTCATCCGCTGTTTGAGGCGGATACCAGCGCGCAGGTGATTGCGCCGCTGATAGCCCGCGCCAGCGGCCCGCTTGGCACCAACGCTCAGTATCTGTTCTCGCTCGATCAGGAGCTGCGGAAACTCGGGATGTACGATGCCTGCCTCGACGATTTAGTCGGCAAGGTGCGTCATCTGCTGGGGGAAAGCAGCCAGCCCGGGCTGGCTTAAGAGTATATCGCCCGGGTTTCCCCGGGCGTTTGCTATCAGGCGGGAACGTAGCTGATGGAGTGCTCCAGCGACTGGCTGTGGCTGTCGATGAGAACGTTCCAGGTGCCGCTGTAAGGCACGGTCAGATACGCGCTATCTCTGTCCTGCACACTCAGAATATCCGCATGACTATCGCCAGGCACTTTGGCGCTCATCAGGTGAATGTGGCAGCGTTCGGAACAACGCACCACCAACGTATCACCGCCAAACAACGTTAAACTTGCTTTTACCATTGCCATTTAATCTCGACCCCGTTTCTGTCTACAGCATCCTGCCAGCCCATTAACCCGCGTGATATTGTTCACACTTTGCTCTGTGCATAACACCAAAGGGGAGGGGGGCAGATGCTGATTTTGATCAAAAAAAGGAATAAAGATTAAACAAAAATGACGTTGTGCCTGAAAGCATTCAGCTGACATTGTTTTCGGTTAACAAACGCCGCCAGCTTAATATTTAATCCCGTTGAATGGCGGATTTTTAGAAGGTCAGGACTTTATCCGCCGCCAGCGTCCACTGCGCCAGCTCGACGAGGGTGCCAATCTCCACGCCATCAATCAGCGGCAGCGCGCCGATCCCCCGGCCGTCAGCGCAGGTTTTACACAGCTTCACCGGCACGTTTTGCGCGGTGAGGATCTCCAGCATCTGCTGAATGTTGTAGCCTTCCGCTGGCTTCTGTCCGCGCAGGCCGGCGGTCACCGCATCAGACATTAAAAATAATTTCAGTTCGAGGTCAGACTGCTGCTCGCGCAGGGCGATAGCCAGACGCAGGCTATTGAACAGGGATTCGCTGCCGTAGGCGGCACCGTTAGCGATAATCACAATACGTTGCATAAGGACTCCTTCTATAAGGCACGGTTATTGCTTGGCTGAAGTATAAAGCGTTAACCCGGGGGAAGGGTATGAATAATGTGGCGGGTAATACACCTGAGGTGGTCGACTGGTTTGCGCGCGCGCGTCGCTTACAGAAGCGGCAGCTGCACCAGCTGGCGCAGCAGGGGGCGCTGGCAGGCCAGATAAGCGCGCTGGTGCATATGCTGCAGTGCGAGCGCGGCGCGTCAAATATCTGGCTATGCTCGGGCGGCAGACTATACGCGGCGGAGTGCCGGGCGGGCGCGGCGCTGGTTGATGAGCAGCTCACGCGGTTTTATGCGGCGCTGGAACCTGCCCGCGATGCCGCCAGCAGCGCGCTCTGCTGGCGAATTGCCTGCGCGGTGTGGTATCTGACGCAGCTTGTCGCGTTGCGTAAATGCGTGCGCGGCCTGGAGATTGCCGCAGAAGAGGCCACCGGGCAGTTTAGCCGCATTATCCGCCACCTGTTGAATATCGTTCCGCAGCTCAACGACAGTATCGACGATCCGCAAATCGCCGGGCGGATGGTCGCGCTTTACAGCTTTATGCAGGGGAAAGAACTGGTCGGACAGGAGCGCGCGCTGGGCGCGCTGGGCTTTGCTCGCGGACAGTTCAGCGATGAGCTGCGCCAGCAGCTGGTGGACCGCATTGACGGCCAGCAGCCCTGTTTTGACACTTTTCAGGCTTTAGCCAGTTCGCCGCAAACCGTTCTGTTTGTTGAACAGTGCCAGGCCGGTCTGGAAATTGAACAGCTGCGGCGGGTCGCCTGCACCCGCCAGCCGCCGCCGGACGAGGGAGAAACGGCTCTGCGCTGGTTTTGCGTTCAGACCCAGCGTCTTGAGCAGCTGCGCGGCGTGGAAGAGCGGCTGATCGCAGACCTGCTTAACGCGGCCGATGCGCTGCTGGAGGGAGACGATCGGGAGGTCCAGGTGCCGCCCGCCGACTGGCAGGAGGACGGTATAGCCCTGCGGCTGGATAAGCAGCTGTTGCCGCTGGTGCGCCAGCAGGCCCATGAGCTACAGCAGCTCTCCGCCCAGCTCGCGTCGTTAAAAGATGCGCTTGAAGAGCGCAAGCTGATTGAAAAAGCCAAAAGCGTGCTGATGACCCACCAGGGAATGCAGGAGGAGCAGGCCTGGCAGGCGCTGCGTAAAATGGCGATGGACAAAAATCAGCGCATGGTTGAGATAGCCCGCGCGCTGCTGACGGTGAAGTCGCTATGGCAAGTACCACCTAAGGAGTAGGTGCACAATCAGTGGGCATATATTGCCAGCCGACGGTGCAGTTTTTGCCTCAAACGCCCCCGGCAAATGAGCCAACGCGCGTGAACCGGGCCTCCGCAAATCTGGCATTGGCTTTGCATTAAATAAAACGAGTGAATAAAGGTTTTGGCAGCGGGCCAACGGCGGCACGTATGTCTAAGGATAAAGGCGTCCAGCGGTGCGTAAGCACCGCCGGACGCTTTTTTTTGCGCGTTTCTGGAGCGGGTATGGGCGATACGTTTTCAATTTCACGGCGGCGTTTATTACAGGCGGGGGCGGCGCTGGGCGGCGCGATGCTGCTCCCCGGCATGATGCAGGCGGCATGGGCGGCAGGGTCGGATAAGCCGGAACAGACTACCGTGCGGGTCGGTTTTATTCCGCTGACCGACTGCGCCCCCTTAGCCATCGCTTCCCTGAAGGGATTCGATAAAAAGTACGGCATCACCCTCGTCCCGAGCAAGGAGGCCAGCTGGGCGGCGGTGCGCGACAAGCTGGTTGCCGGGGAGCTGGACGCCGCGCACATTCTGTACGGCATGCTCTACGGCCTTGAGCTGGGGATCGCCAGTAAACCGCAGGCGATGGCCAATCTGATGACCCTTAACCGCAACGGTCAGGCGATAACGCTCTCCAGCGAGCTGCAGGAGAAGGGCGTCACCGACCTGGGCGGGCTGAAAAAACTGATCGACCAGCAGGCGCCGGGCAGCTACACCTTCGCCCACACCTTCCCAACCGGCACCCACGCGATGTGGCTCTACTACTGGCTGGCGAGCGGTGGAATTAATCCCTTTGACGATATTCGCACCGTCGTGGTGCCGCCGCCGCAGATGGTAATGAACATGCGCATCGGCAATATGAGCGGCTTTTGCGTTGGCGAACCGTGGAACGCGCGCGCGATAAACGATCGTATCGGCTTCACCGCCGCCACTTCGCAGGATATCTGGCCGGAGCATCCGGAAAAAATTCTCGGCACCCGCAGCGAATGGGTTGAGCGTCATCCCAACACCGCGCGCGCGCTGGTGGCGGCGCTGATAGAGGCCCAGCGCTGGATTGACGCATCCGCCGAGAACACCCGCGAAACGGCGCGCCTTCTCGCCAGACGCGCGTGGCTGAACACCAAAGAGCAGTACCTCAGCGGGCGCATGCTCGGCGAATACGACAACGGTATCGGCCGCCGCTGGCAGGACGCGCACCCGATGCGCTTCTACGAACGGGGAGAAGTGAGTTTTCCGTGGCTCTCGGACGGCATGTGGTTTTTGACCCAGTTCCGCCGTTGGGGATTGCTGAAGTCGGCACCGGATTATCTGGCGGTGGCCCAGCGCATTAACCGGATTGACGTCTGGAAAGAGGCCGCGCAGGCGGTCGGCGGCATCAGCGCGCCGACGCAGGCGATGCGCAGCAGCACGCTGATCGATGGCAAGGTCTGGAATGGGGCCGATCCGGAAGGCTACGCCCGCAGTTTCGCGATTCAACGTAAGGGGGCATGAGATGAAACACGCATATAAACCGCAACCGCAGGCCGGCGCCGACAGCGCGCCCGGCGAAGTCATTACCCTGCCGCCGCTGCAGGTGCGCAAAACCACGCCTTCGCTCAGCCGCTGGCTGCGGGATGTCACCCAACGTCTTCTGCCGCCGCTGCTCGGGCTGGGATTGCTGCTGCTGGGCTGGCAGCTGGCGGCGATGAACAGCAAAGGCTTTCCGACGCCGCTCAGCACGCTGGATTCCGCGCTAACCCTTTTCGCCGACCCGTTTTATCAGGACGGGCCGAACGATATGGGCATCGGCTGGAACGTGCTGGCGTCGCTGCAGCGGGTGGCGGTGGGATTTGGCCTTGCCGCGCTGGCGGGAATTCCGCTCGGCTTCCTGATTGGCCGCTCGCTGTTTTTCGCCCGCATGTTTAACCCGCTGATCGCGCTGCTGCGCCCGGTCAGCCCGCTGGCCTGGCTGCCCATCGGCCTGCTGCTGTTCCAGAAAGCGGAACCCGCCTCCAGCTGGACCATTTTTATCTGCTCGATCTGGCCGATGGTCATTAACACCGCCGAGGGCGTGCGGCGCATTCCGGAAGATTACCTCAACGTCGCCCGGGTGCTGCAGCTGTCGGAGTGGACGGTGATGCGCAAGATCCTCTTTCCGGCGGTATTGCCCGCGGTGCTGACCGGGGTTCGTCTCTCCATCGGTATCGCCTGGCTGGTGATTGTCGCCGCCGAAATGCTCACCGGCGGCTTAGGGATCGGCTTCTGGATCTGGAACGAGTGGAACAACCTCAACGTCGAAAACATCATCATCGCCATCGTCATTATCGGCGTGGTCGGGCTGGTGCTGGAACAGGGGCTGATGCTGCTCGCCCGTCGTTTTAGCTGGCAGGAAAAATAGGGAGTCGCAGATGAAACCATTAATTCAGGTCCAGGGCGTCAGCCAGCGTTTTAACACCGCCAGCGGCGAATTCCTGGCATTGCAGAACGTCTCCTTCGACATCTACGAAGGGGAGACCATCAGCCTGATCGGCCACTCCGGCTGCGGTAAATCAACCCTGCTGAATCTGATAGCCGGGATAGCCCTGCCGACGGAAGGCGGCCTGCTGTGCGACAACCGTGAAATCGCCGGGCCGGGGCCGGAACGCGCGGTGGTGTTTCAGAACCACTCCCTGCTGCCGTGGCTGACCTGTTTTGACAACGTGGCGCTGGCGGTGGATCAGGTCTTTCGCCGCAGCATGAGCAAAGGCGAGCGCAAAGAGTGGATTGAGCACAACCTCGAGCGGGTACAGATGGGGCACGCCCTGCACAAGCGCCCGGGAGAAATCTCCGGCGGCATGAAGCAGCGCGTTGGCATTGCCCGGGCGCTGGCGATGAAACCGAAAGTGCTGCTGCTGGATGAACCCTTTGGCGCCCTTGATGCCCTGACGCGGGCGCATTTACAGGACGCGGTGATGCAGATCCAGCAGTCGCTGAATACCACCATCGTCATGATTACCCATGACGTTGATGAAGCGGTGCTGCTTTCCGACCGGGTGCTGATGATGACCAACGGTCCGGCGGCGACGGTCGGGGAGATCCTCGACGTCAATCTGCCGCGACCGCGCCATCGCGTGCAGCTGGCGGACGATAGCCGCTATCACCATCTGCGCCAGCAGATCCTGCACTTCCTCTATGAAAAACAGCCGAAAGCGGCATAGGGGGCGGCGATGAGGCGGCAACTGGTGATTATTGGCAACGGTATGGCGGCCACGCGCCTGGCGCAGGCGCTGGTGGAGCGCGATGCGCAGCGGTTTAGCATCACCCTCATCGGCGATGAGCCGTGCCAGGCCTATAACCGCATTCAGCTGTCGCCGGTGCTTGGCGCCGAAAAAGCGGCAAGCGAGACGCTGCTGCTGCCCGCGTCATGGTATCCGCGGCATAACGTGACGGTACGCGCCGGTGAAACGGTTACGGCGGTGGATATTGCGGCCCGTACGCTGCAAACCACCGCAGGCGAACTGGGCTGGGATGAGCTGGTGTTCGCCACCGGCTCACTGCCGTTTCTGCCGCCGCTGCCGGGCATCACCCAGCCGCACGTTTTTGCTTTCCGCACCCTGGCGGACGTTGAGGGCATCCTGGCCATCGACGGCCCGGCGGTGGTCATTGGCGGCGGCGTACTCGGCGTAGAGGCCGCCGCGGCGCTGCGGCGTCATGGTGACAGTGTCACTTTACTCCATCGCGGAAGCGGGCTGATGGAGCAGCAAATCGATGCTTTTACCGGCGAGCAGCTGCAAATGCTGCTTGCCGAGCGCGGGATTCGCTGCGTGATGGAGAGCCGTATCGCCGCCATTGATGAACATCAGGTGCGGCTGGAGGACGGGCGCGCGTTTGCCGCCTCGCGGGTGGTGCTGGCGACCGGCGTGCAGCCGAACAAACGGCTGGCCGAGCGCAGCGGGCTGGCCTGCGCCCGCGGCATCCTCGTTGACCGCCAGCTGGCAACCGCGCAGCCGGGCGTCAGCGCCATCGGCGAGTGCTGTGAAATCGACGGTCAGACCTGGGGGCTGGTGGCGCCATGTCTGCGCCAGGCGGAGGTGCTGGCGGACCGCCTGTGCGCGACCCCTGGCGAGGATTTCAGCTGGCAGGACAGCGGCACTCGCCTGAAGGTCACCGGCATTGAGCTCTTCAGCGCCGGCGAGCTGCGGGCCGCCGAACAGGATGACGTATATACCAGCTGGGATCCGCTGGACCGCCACTACCGTCGCCTGCTGCTGCGCGACGGCAAGCTGCGCGGCGTACTGCTGCTGGGCGATTGCAGCAGCGCCGCGCCCCTCACCGCTCTGCTGGGGGCGCATGCGCCGGCGCCGGCAGAGTGGCTCTTCGATCCCTCTTCAACGATGCAGCCGCGCGCTGCGGGACAAACTACGATGACAAAACCTGTATTAGTGCTGGTCGGACACGGTATGGTCGGCCACCATTTTCTTGAGCAATGCGTCGACCGTCACCTTCATCAACAGTATCGGATTGTGGTGTTCTGCGAGGAGCGCTATGCCGCTTACGACCGGGTTCATCTGACTGAATATTTCGCCGGACGCAGCGCGGAATCGCTGTCGCTGGTTGAGGGCGATTTTTTCGCTCAGCACGGTATTGAGCTGCGCCTGAGCGAATCGGTCGCCAGCATCGACCGCGAAGCGCGGGTGGTGCGCGATGCCTTCGGCCACGAAACCCACTGGGATAAGCTGGTGCTGGCGACGGGGTCTTACCCGTTTGTTCCGCCGGTGCCGGGTCATAATCTCGAGGGCTGTTTTGTTTATCGTACGCTAGACGACCTCGACCAGATTGCCGCCCGCGCCGCAACCGCCCGACGGGGTGTGGTGATCGGCGGCGGCCTGCTCGGGCTGGAAGCGGCCAACGCGCTGAAGCAGCTGGGGCTGGAAACTCACGTTGTCGAGTTTGCGCCGAACCTGATGGCGGTGCAGCTGGACAACGGCGGCGCTGCGATGCTGCGGGAAAAAATCAGCCAACTGGGCGTCGGGGTGCATACCAGCAAGGCGACGACGGAAATTGTTCGCAATGAGCAGGGGCTGCAGCTGAACTTCGCTGACGGCAGCTCGCTGGCGACTGATATGCTGGTATTCTCCGCAGGTATTCGCCCCCAGGACGCGCTGGCGCGCAGCGGCGGACTGAACGTAGGCGAACGCGGCGGCATATGCATCGACAACCAGTGCCGTACCTCCGACCCGGACGTACTGGCGATCGGCGAATGCGCCCTGTGGGAGAACAAAATTTATGGTCTGGTGGCGCCCGGCTATCAGATGGCGCGGGCCGCGGCGGCCACCCTGGCGGGTGAGGCGGGCTGCTTTAGCGGCGCGGATATGAGCACTAAGCTTAAGCTGCTGGGCGTCGATGTCGCCTCGTTCGGCGACGCCCAGGGGCGCACGCCGGGCTGTCAGAGCTATCAGTGGACTGATGGGCCGCAGCAGATCTACAAAAAAATCGTGGTCAGCGCGGAGGGCAAAAAACTGCTCGGCGGGGTGCTGGTCGGGGATGCCAGCGACTATGCCACGCTGCTACAGATGATGCTTAACGGGATGGCTTTACCCAAACACCCGGAAAGCCTGATCCTTCCGGCGCGTGAGGGCAGCGCGCCAAAAGCGCTCGGGGTAGCGGCGCTGCCGGACAGCGCGCAGATTTGCTCCTGTCACAACGTCAGCAAAGGCGATATCTGCCAGGCGGTGAGCGGCGGCGCGGGCGATATGGCGGCGATAAAAAGCTGCACTAAAGCGGCGACCGGCTGCGGCGGCTGTAGCGCGCTGGTGAAACAGGTGATGGAGTACCAGCTTGCCGGGCAGGGCGTTGAAGTCAAAAAGGATATCTGCGAGCATTTTCCGTGGTCGCGGCAGGAGATCTATCACCTGGTACGCGTCAACCATATCCGCACCTTCGAACAGCTGATTGCCCGCTATGGACACGGCCACGGCTGTGAAGTCTGTAAACCTCTGGTGGCCTCGGTGCTGGCCTCCTGCTGGAATGAATATCTGCTGAAGCCGGCGCATCTGCCGCTTCAGGACACCAACGATCGCTACTTCGCCAATATTCAGAAAGATGGCACCTATTCGGTGGTGCCGCGCATGGCGGCGGGAGAGGTGACGCCGGACGGGCTGATTGCGATCGGCCAGATCGCCAAACGCTATCAGCTATACAGTAAAGTGACCGGCGGCCAGCGTATCGACCTGTTCGGCGCGCGCCTGGAGCAGCTCCCGGCAATCTGGCGCGAGCTGGCCGAGGCGGGATTTGAAACCGGCCACGCCTACGGCAAATCCCTGCGGACGGTGAAATCCTGCGTCGGTTCGACCTGGTGCCGCTACGGCGTCCAGGATTCCACCGGCCTGGCGGTCACCCTCGAACATCGCTACAAGGGGCTGCGCGCGCCGCACAAAATTAAAATGGCCGTCTCCGGCTGTACCCGCGAATGCGCGGAAGCCCAGGGGAAAGATATTGGGGTTATCGCCACGGAGAAGGGCTGGAACCTGTACGTTTGCGGCAACGGCGGCATGAAGCCGCGCCATGCCGACCTGTTCGCCAGCGATCTTGATGAAGCCACCCTTATTCGCAGTATTGATCGGCTGCTGATGTTCTACATTCGTACCGCGGATCGCCTGCAGCGCACCAGTACCTGGATGGATAACCTTGAGGGCGGGGTCGACTATCTGCGCGAAGTGATCCTCGAAGACAGCCTCGGCATCGGCGAAGAGCTGGAACAGGAGATGGCGCGGGTGGTCGAGAGCTACCAGTGCGAATGGCAAACCACCCTTAACGATCCGCAGCGGCTGGCGCTGTTCCGCTCCTACGTGAACAGCGATGAGCCGGACGAAAGCGTACAGCGGCAAACCCTGCGCGGCCAGCCGCAGCTGGCCCCGTTCGCGGCGCAGGCCGAACCGGCGCTGCCGTCCCGCCCGTGGCAGGCCATTTGCGATCTCAACGCCATTCCTCAGCAGGCGGGGATTGGCGCGCGGCTCGGCGAGCGGCAGATTGCGCTGTTCCGCTTCGGCGACCAGGTGTATGCCCTCGATAACCTCGAGCCGGGCAGCGACGCCAACGTTTTGTCGCGCGGCCTGCTTGGCGATGCGGGCGGCGAACCGATCGTGATTTCGCCTCTGTATAAGCAGCGTATCCGCCTGCGCGATGGCCGCCAGTGCGACGGCGGCGAACTGGCGGTACGCGCCTGGCCGGTCAAAGTGGAGAACGGTAAAGTGTGGGTTGGCAACCAGCAGCTGCTGGCGCGCGCGGAGGCTTCCTGATGACGGAAACCAGGACCACGTGTCCCTATTGCGGAGTCGGCTGCGGCGTTATCGCCAGCCTGAATGCCGATGGCCAGGTTACCGTACGCGGGGATGAGCAGCACCCGGCAAACGTTGGCCGCCTGTGCGTGAAGGGGGCGGCGCTGGGCGAAACCGTCGGCCTGGCGGGAAGATTGCTCTTCCCGGAAGTCGACGGCGAGCGCGCAACCTGGACTCAGGCGCTGGCGGCGGCGGGTTCGCGCCTGCGGGAGGTTATCGACCGTCACGGGCCGCAGGCGGTGGCGTTTTATGCCTCCGGCCAGCTGCTGACCGAGGACTACTACGCGGCGAATAAGCTGATGAAGGGGTTTATCGGCGCGGCAAATATCGATACCAATTCGCGGCTGTGCATGTCTTCAGCGGTTACCGGCTACAAACGGGCGCTGGGCGCTGATGTGGTGCCGTGCAGCTATGAGGACGTGGAAAACAGCGATCTGGTGGTGCTGGTCGGGTCGAACGCCGCCTGGGCGCATCCGGTACTCTATCAGCGGCTGGCGCAGGCGAAGCGCGACAATCCGCAGATGCGGGTGGTGGTCATTGATCCGCGTCGGACCGCCACCTGCGATATCGCGGACCGGCATCTGGCGCTGGCTCCCGGCAGCGACGGCGGGCTGTTTGTCGGCCTGCTGAACGCCATTGCCGCCAGCGGCGCCATCAGCGGTGATTTTAGCGATGCGCCGCAGGCGCTGGCTATCGCCCGGAACTGGGACCTCGACAAAGTAGCGCAGTTCTGCGGCCTGCCGCGACAGCAGGTCGCCGATTTCTACAGCGAGTTTATCGCCGCTCCGCGCGCCATCACGCTCTATACCATGGGGATTAACCAATCCGCCAGCGGCAGCGATAAATGCAACGCTATCATCAACGTTCACCTGGCGAGCGGGAAATTTGGCCGCCCGGGCTGCGGGCCTTTTTCGCTGACCGGACAACCTAACGCCATGGGCGGGCGTGAGGTGGGCGGGCTGGCGACCATGCTGGCGGCGCATATGAATTTTGAAACCGATGATTTACGGCGTCTGGCGCGCTTCTGGGGGACCGAACGTCTGGCGCAAACGCCGGGGCTGACGGCGGTGGATCTGTTCGCCGCCATTGGCCGCGGCGAGGTGAAAGCGGTGTGGATTATGGGCACCAATCCGGTGGTGTCGCTGCCGGACAGCCATGCGGTAAGCGAAGCGCTGGCGGCCTGTCCGCTGGTCATCGTTTCCGACGTCGCCGCCGCTACCGATACCGGACGCTTTGCCCATATCCGCTTTCCCGCGCTGGCGTGGGGGGAGAAGAGCGGCACGGTAACCAACTCCGAACGGCGGATCTCACGCCAGCGCGCTTTCATGCCGCCGCCGGGGGAGGCCAGAGCCGACTGGTGGATCGTCGCTCGCGTGGCCCAGGCGCTGGGCTTCGGCTCCGCCTTTGCCTGGCAGCATCCGCACGAGGTGTTCAGCGAACACGCCGCGCTTTCAGGATATGAAAACGATGGCCAGCGGGCGTTTGACATCGGCGGACTGGCGGATCTCAGCCGCGAAGCGTGGGATGCGCTGGAGCCGGTGCGCTGGCCGGTGAGCCGCAGCCATGCAAGCTGGGGTTTGCTCAAGGGGTGGCACCGCAGCGGCAAACTGCGCATGGTCCCGGTGACCCCACAGCCCACTCGGGCGGTCACCGATGCGTTCTATCCGCTGATCCTCAACAGCGGGCGGATCCGCGATCAGTGGCACACCATGACCCGCACCGGCGCGGTGCCGCGTCTGATGCAGCATATTAGCGAACCGGTGGTGGAAGTCGCGCCAGCGGACGCGACGCGCTATCAGCTGCTGGAAGGTGAACTGGCTCGGGTCCGCTCACCGAATGGGGTGATGGTAGCAAAAGTGACAATCAGCGCTGGCCAGCGTCCCGGATCGCTGTTTGTGCCGATGCACTGGAATAATCAGTATGCTCGCCAGGGACGGGTGAATAACCTGCTGAGGGCGGTCACCGACCCGCACTCCGGGCAGCCGGAAAGTAAACAGGCGGCGGTAGCGATAGCCGCCTGGCTGCCGGCGTGGAAAGGCGAGCTTTTTGCTCGCCAGCCGGTTCCGCTCCCCGCCTCGCTGCACTGGCGGCGGCGGGCGGCGCAGGGCGTTATCCATCTTTCGCTGGCGGGGGATACCCGCTCCCGCGACTGGCTTGTGGGCTGGTGTCAGCGGCAGGGATGGCAGATGCAGGTAGCCGAAGGCGGCAACGTCTGGAACCTGCTGGCGTGGCAGGGGGGAGAGCTGATGCTCGGCTGGTGGAGCGACGCCAGCGAGCCGGCTATTGATGCCGAGTGGATTCACGCCGCGTTTCGCACCCCGCCGCAGAACGCCGCCCGGCGCCATGCACTATTGAGCGGCAGAAAAGGCGGCGATGAGATGCCGCGCGGGCGCATTATCTGCAGCTGCTTTAGCGTGGGCGAACGGGCGATAGGCGAAGCGATTGCCAGCGGCTGCCGTACGCCTGCCGCGCTGGGGGCGAAACTCAAATGCGGCACCAGCTGCGGTTCCTGTCTCCCGGAGCTTAAGGCGCTGCTGGCGGCGAAGCAGGTTGAGGCCTGAGATTCAGCATATTCCTGGAATCGCGCGAGAGGCTGCGAGGGCGGGGAAAAAACGATAAACTTAGGTTTTGCCGCCACCACTTCGTGAGTAGACGTAACCGATTTGAGCTCTTTGTCGTTCCGCATAACCCCGTATTTACCGCTTCTCCTGCTGCTGGCAGGCGCGCCCGCCCGCGCGCTGCAGGATAATCAGGCGTTCTCCGGCGCGCCTGAGAGCTTACCTGACCTCGGCCTGGCGCCGCAGGTCGACGACGACGCAAAGCACTTTGCCGAGATGGCGAAGAAATTTGGCGAAGCCAGTATGAGCGATAACGGGCTGACAACCAGCGAACAGGCGCGAGTATTTGCCATCGGTAAACTGGGGAACGAGGTCAGCCACCAGCTGGAGAGCTGGCTTTCGCCGTGGGGCAACGCCAACGTCGATCTGCTGGTGGATAAAGAGGGCAATTTTACCGGCAGCAAAGGGAGCTGGTTTGTCCCTCTGCAGGATAACGGCGACTACCTTACCTGGAATCAGTACTCGGTCACCCAGCGGGATACGGGTCTGGTCGGCAATATTGGTCTCGGCCAGCGCTGGCGGATGGGCTCCTGGCTGCTGGGCTACAACTCTTTCTACGATAAAGCCCTGGACGATCGGATGGCGCGCGGCAGCGTCGGGGCCGAAGCCTGGGGCGAGTCGCTGCGCCTGTCGGCGAACTACTACCAGCCGCTCGGCGGCTGGCAGCAGGGGAGTAGCCTGACCCAGCAGCAGCGTATGGCGAGCGGCTACGATGTGACCGCCCAGGCGCGGCTGCCGTTTTATCAGCACATTAATACCAGCGTCAGCGTGGAGCAGTATTTTGGCGATAGCGTCGATCTGTTCCATTCGGGTACCGGCTACCATAACCCGGTCGCGGTGTCGGTGGGGCTGAATTACACTCCCGTTCCGCTGGTGACGGTCACGGCGAAGCATAAGCAGGGCGAGAGCGGCGTCAGCCAAAATGATGTCGGGCTGAAGCTGAACTATCGCTTCGGCGTCCCGCTGAAGCAGCAGCTGGCGGCCGATGAAGTCGCCGTTAGCCGATCGCTTCGCGGCAGCCGCTACGACAGCCCGGAACGGGATAACCTGCCGGTCGTTGAATATCGCCAGCGTAAAACGCTGTCGGTTTATCTGGCGACGCCGCCCTGGGATCTTCAGCCCGGGGAAACGGTGCAGCTAAAACTGCAGATTCGCAGCCTGCACGGCATTAAGTCGCTGAGCTGGCAGGGGGACACCCAGGCGCTAAGCCTGACATCGCCAATTGAGGCGAACAGTACGGACGGCTGGACTGTGATTATGCCGCGCTGGAGCAGCGAAGCCGGGGCGAGCAACCGCTGGCATCTTTCGCTGGTGGTGGAGGATAAAACGGGTCAGCGCGTCTCATCCAATGAGATCGCACTGGCGCTGACTGAGCCGTTGGTACGGGTACCGGCCGAGGGCGTGTCGTGGCAGCATCTGCCCTAAAATACGCGCTCCTGATGGACCCAAACCGCCGCTTCCACGCGCGATTTCAGCTTCATTTTCTTGAGCATATGCTTGACGTGGACTTTGACGGTACTTTCGGTGATATCCAGACGGCGGGCGATCATTTTGTTCGGCAGGCCCTGGGCAATCAGCTTGAGAATATCGCGCTCGCGCGGGGTTAGCTGGCTGATGTCGCGGTCCGAGGTGGCGCGATTAGCGCGCAGGCTGGCAGCCAGCACCGGGGTTAACGCTTCGCTGAGCACCATTTCGCCTGCTGCGGCCTGCTGCAGCGCCTTCAGCAGATCTTCCGGTTCCATATCCTTCAGCAGGTAGCCGTCGGCGCCGCGTTTCAGGGCGGTCACCACATCTTCTTCATGATTGGAAACGCTAAATACCACCACGCGGCCGGAAAGCGACTTTTCGCGCAGCTTGTCGAGGGTTTCCAGACCGTTCATGCCCGGCATATTGAGATCCAGCAGAATCAAATCGGGATCTAATGATTCCGCCATCGCAATCCCTTGCTCGCCGTTGCTGGCTTCGCCGATAACCTGGATGTCCGGGGCCATGCTGATCAGCTGTTTGACGCCGGTGCGCAGCATCGGGTGATCGTCGATGAGAAGGATGGTTGCCCGTTCCTGTTGACTCATGAAGTTCTCCTTATTGGATTGAAAACGATTTTTCAGGGATAAAAGTGACCACCACTTCGGTACCGCCGGTTTCCCGACGCCGAACCTGACAGTCCCCGCGCAGGCTCTGCGCGCGATCGCGCATGATAATCAAGCCGTAGTGGTTGCTGCGCTCCGCATGGTCCGGCACGCCGCGACCGTTATCGGCCACCGTTAGCCGGACCTGATTGTCCCGCAACGCCACGGTAACGCTGACGTCGGTGGCATTGGCGTGCTTCAGCGCGTTGCTGAGCGCTTCCCGGGCGATTTGCAGCAGATGAATGGCCTGATGCGATGGAACAAAACGCGGCGGCAGCTGATAATCCAGGCGTACCGTGAAACCGAAGTGGGCGCTGTATTCCCGGCAGCTGGCCTCCAGCGCCGGGCGCAGCCCCGGTTCGGTGAGCTGTAGCCGGAAGGTTGTCAGCAGTTCGCGCAGCTGGGCCCAAGAGGTATTGAGTTCATTACGGATTTGCCCCAGCAGCTGGCGGCTCGCTTCCGGCAGATCGTCGCCCTGCATCTGCAGGCAGCTAACCTGCATTTTCATACAGGAGAGCGACTGGGCGATGGAGTCGTGGAGCTCGCGGGCGATAGTGGCGCGCTCCTCCATCACGATAAGCTGCTGCTGGCGCTCCTGATGGCGATCGAGGGCGAGGGTGCCGGTGAGTTGTTCAACCAGCGTATCCACCAGCTGCTGCTGATCGTGGCTCAGATGCCGCCCGGCGGGCAGGGTGGCCAGCAAAATACCGTACTGATTATGGGCATCCGACAGCCGCCATTTTAAGGTGGTGCCGGTATCCGGCAGCGGCGGCAGATCGCGCGGACACAGATAGCAGCCTCTGTCGTCGCACTGAATATCGGAGTGGCAGGAAAACTCCTGATGGTTGTCTTCATCTTCCATATCGTAAACGCGAACTTCAATATCGCGCAGCAGGGTTAGCCCCTGTAACCCGTTAAGAACGGGCGAAATGCGCTCGCAGAGCGGCGCGTTCGAGTGCAGTCGGCGGTTGGCCTGCCACAGGAAGGCGAGGATCTCGTTTTTCTGCTCCAGACCGGCGGTTTTTTCCTGCACCCGGCGTTCAAGCACCGAATAGCTCTCCGCCAGCTCTTCAGACATATTGTTCAGCGCCATACCGAGCGTCGCCATCTCGTTGCGTCCGCTAATCTGCGCGCGCTGGGTAAAATCGCGACGGCTCACCGCTCGGGCCATGCCGAGCAGCTGTTTCCACGGGCGTAGCAGGCGGGCGCGCAGCCAGACGATGGTAAACACCAGCAGTAGCGCCATCCCCACGGCCATGATGCGCTGGATCCAGACCACGTGTTTAATCCGCTCCTCAGTGGTGTGATCGAAAGCGGTCACCAGCTGGTCGATGCGATCGACAAAGCCGGCGACATCCGTCGCGACCGAGGCCTGATTTTGCGCCCTGCGCATCCCCGGCGCCAGCTCCAGCTGCCAGTAGTGCTGTAACGCCTGAAGCTGGCGCTGCTGATCGTCATGGCGAGCGGCGTACTGCAGTTCCGGGCTAAAAACGGTTGCCGTCATTTCATCGAGCAGCTTTTGATCGCTTTCGCCCAGCGGTACTGCCGCCAGCAGGCGGTAGCTCTGCATGCGCAGCGAGCCGGCTTTGTTAATCGCATGCGCGCTGCCCTGAACGCCGTGCACCAGGCGAGAAGAGATCGCCATTCCGGCGACGCCGATGACCGTGGCTAACAGAACGATTAACGCGAGTTGATTAACCAGCGTTAGCGGCGTAAAAAGACGTTTCAACATGGGGTATGAGGCTCCTGACCGGCAAATCATCCGGGAGTGGCGCTTATTCTCGGACATCCCCTGGAGTATACCCATACCCCTAAAGGATTACCCCTTAATTGTCAGGGTGTGATGGATTGGTGGCAGACGTTCGGGCAATGCCAGCACTGACGTGAAAAACCACACTTTTTTACGCAGAAATAGCTACTCACTTCGAGTGATGCGTTTTTTTTAGCCAAATTAGCGCCAACTTTTCCTTTGATTTATATCAACTTACCGCCGCCTGTAACCCATAAGGTAGCCAGGGTTAATATGAATTATTAGAGGTGTCTATGAGTCACTCTTCAATCCCGGAGAAGACTAACAGTTCAGTCATTAGCGACTGGCGTCCCGAAGATCCTGAATTCTGGCAGCAGCGCGGTCATCGCGTCGCCAGCCGCAATCTGTGGATCTCCGTTCCGTGTCTTTTGCTGGCATTCTGCGTCTGGATGTTGTTCAGCGCCGTTGCCGTCAACCTGAATAAAGTCGGCTTTCAGTTTACCACCGACCAGTTGTTTATGCTGACCGCGCTCCCGGCGCTCTCCGGCGCGCTGCTGCGCGTGCCTTACGCGTTTATGGTACCGCTGTTCGGCGGACGTCGCTGGACCGCGTTCAGTACCGGGATCATGATCGTGCCCTGCGTCTGGTTAGGCTTCGCGGTACAGGATACCTCTACGCCCTTCAGCGTTTTCGTGATTATTTCTCTGCTCTGCGGTTTTGCGGGGGCGAACTTTGCTTCCAGTATGGCTAACATCAGCTTCTTCTTTCCGAAGCAGAAGCAGGGCGGCGCGCTGGGCATCAACGGCGGCCTCGGGAACATGGGCGTCAGCGTAATGCAGCTGGTTGCCCCTCTGGTGGTTTCGCTGTCGATCTTCGCCGTCTTTGGCGGTACCGGCAGCGAGCAGCCGGACGGTTCCATGCTGTATCTGGAAAACGCGGCGTGGATCTGGGTGCCGTTCCTGATTATCTTCACCCTGGCGGCGTGGTTCTTTATGAACGATCTGTCGGCGTCGAAGGCGTCGCTGAGCGAGCAGCTACCGGTACTGAAGCGCGCCCATCTGTGGATTATGGCGCTGCTCTATCTTGCCACCTTCGGCTCGTTTATCGGCTTCTCTGCGGGCTTCGCCATGCTGTCGAAGACCCAGTTTCCGGATGTGCAGATTCTGCACTATGCGTTCTTCGGGCCGTTTATCGGCGCCCTGGCGCGCTCGACCGGCGGGGCGATCTCCGACCGCCTCGGCGGGACTCGCGTGACGCTGGTGAACTTCGTGGTTATGGCTATCTTCTGCGGCCTGCTGTTCCTGACGCTGCCGACCCACGGCGAGGGCGGCAACTTTATTGCCTTCTTCGCGGTATTTATGGTGCTGTTCCTGACCGCCGGTCTGGGCAGCGCGTCTACCTTCCAGATGATCTCGGTTATCTTCCGCAAAATGACCATGGATCGCGTTAAGGCGCAGGGCGGCAGCGAAGCGCAGGCCATGCGTGAAGCGGCGACCGATACGGCGGCGGCGCTGGGCTTTATTTCGGCGATTGGCGCGATTGGCGGCTTCTTTATTCCAAAAGCGTTTGGTATTTCGCTGGATTTAACCGGCTCACCGGCCGGCGCCATGAAGGTCTTCCTGGTGTTCTATATCGCCTGCGTGGTGATTACCTGGGCAGTCTACGGACGCAAGCAGAAATAATATTTCTTTCTGAGTTTCTGCAAAGGGCGCAACGGTATTTGCGCCCTTTTTAGTATTTATTTCTTAGTTACAACATACTAATGGTGTGGGGTAATTTTAAAAGCCGCCTGAAGTCACAGAAAAAATGACTTAAGGGGTATCTACCCCTTAATACCATGGCGAATCGCTAATCCTTATTTTCTGCAGGCTTTTATGAAAAATATCTTTGTTAATCAATAAAATAAAAAATAGAAATAAATACCACTTTGGTGGTAATTACTGTGTTAACCCGTTTTTATAAGCCATATCGTCTTGATCGTTATCAATTCTCTCCCTCTTTCATAGCGTTACCTTCGCTGCAAATCCAGCAATGTCGATTTATCAGAGAGCCGTCAGGCTCCACACAGGAGAGACCCGATGAGTAAATTCCTGGACCGGTTTCGCTACTTCAAACAGAAGGGTGAAACCTTTGCCGATGGGCACGGCCAGCTTCTAAAAACCAACCGGGACTGGGAGGATGGATACCGTCAACGTTGGCAGCACGATAAAGTTGTGCGCTCCACCCACGGTGTCAACTGCACCGGTTCGTGCAGCTGGAAGATTTATGTCAAAAATGGCCTGGTCACCTGGGAAACCCAGCAGACCGACTATCCGCGCACCCGTCCGGATATGCCAAACCACGAGCCTCGCGGCTGCCCGCGCGGCGCCAGCTACTCCTGGTATCTTTACAGCGCCAACCGCCTGAAGTATCCGCTGATGCGCAAACGCCTGATGAAAATGTGGCGTGAAGCGAAAGTTCAGCACAGCGATCCGGTGGATGCCTGGGCCTCTATTATTGAAGACGCCGACAAAGCGAAAAGCTTTAAGCAGGCGCGCGGCCGCGGCGGTTTCGTGCGTTCGTCCTGGCAGGAAGTGAACGAGCTGATTGCCGCCTCTAACGTCTACACCGTCAAAACCTACGGCCCGGACCGCGTGGCGGGCTTCTCGCCTATTCCGGCGATGTCGATGGTCTCCTATGCCTCCGGCGCGCGCTATCTGTCGCTGATCGGCGGGACCTGCCTGAGCTTCTACGACTGGTACTGCGACCTGCCGCCTGCGTCACCGCAGACCTGGGGCGAACAGACCGACGTACCGGAATCCGCCGACTGGTACAACTCCAGCTATATTATCGCCTGGGGATCCAACGTACCGCAGACCCGTACCCCGGATGCCCACTTCTTTACCGAAGTGCGCTACAAAGGTACCAAAACCGTTGCCATCACCCCCGACTACGCCGAAATCGCCAAGCTCTGCGATCTGTGGCTGGCGCCGAAGCAGGGTACCGATGCGGCGATGGCGCTGGCGATGGGCCACGTCATGCTGCGCGAGTTCCATCTCGACAAACCGAGCCAGTATTTCACCGATTACGTGCGCCGCTACACCGACATGCCGATGCTGGTGATGCTCGAAGAGCGCGACGGCTATTACGCCGCGGGCCGCATGCTGCGCGCGGCTGATCTGGTGGACGCATTAGGTCAGGAAACGAATCCGGAATGGAAAACCGTCGCCTTTGATGAGAAGGGCGAAATCACCGTACCGAACGGCTCTATCGGCTTCCGCTGGGGCGACAAAGGCAAGTGGAATCTGGAACAGCGCGACGGCAAAACCGGTGAAGACGTTGAGCTGCGCCTGAGCCTGCTGGGCGGCCACGACGATATCGCCAACGTCGGCTTCCCGTATTTTGGCGGCGAAGGTACCGAGCACTTTAATAAAGTCGAGCTGGAAAATGTGCTGCTGCACAAACTGCCGGTCAAACGCCTGCAGAAGGCCGATGGCTCTAGCGTGCTGGTCACCACCGTCTACGACCTGACCATGGCGAACTACGGTCTGGATCGCGGTCTTGGCGATGAAAACTGCGCCAGCAGCTACGACGACGTCAAAGCGTATACCCCGGCATGGGCGGAGAAAATCACCGGCGTTTCCCGGGCGCACATTATCCGTACCGCGCGGGAGTTTGCCGATAACGCCGATAAGACCCACGGCCGTTCGATGATCATTGTCGGCGCCGGTCTGAACCACTGGTTCCACCTCGATATGAACTATCGCGGTCTTATCAATATGCTGATCTTCTGCGGCTGCGTCGGTCAGAGCGGCGGCGGCTGGGCGCACTATGTCGGCCAGGAAAAACTGCGTCCGCAGACCGGATGGCAGCCGCTGGCGTTTGCTCTCGACTGGCAGCGTCCGGCGCGTCATATGAACAGCACATCCTACTTCTATAACCACTCCAGCCAGTGGCGCTATGAAACCGTGACCGCGCAGGAGCTGCTGTCGCCGTTAGCGGATAAATCCCGCTACAGCGGCCACCTGATTGACTTCAACGTGCGCGCCGAGCGTATGGGCTGGCTGCCGTCGGCGCCGCAGCTGGGCACCAACCCGCTGCGCATCGCGGAAGAGGCGAAGAAAGCGGGCATGACGCCGGTCGATTACACCGTCAAATCCCTGAAAGAGGGTTCCATTCGCTTTGCCGCAGAGCAGCCGGAAAACGGTAAAAACCATCCGCGCAACCTGTTTATCTGGCGTTCTAACCTGCTGGGCTCTTCCGGTAAGGGCCACGAGTACATGCTGAAGTACCTGCTGGGTACGGAAAACGGTATTCAGGGCAAAGATCTCGGTAAGCAGGGCGGCGTGAAGCCGGAAGAAGTGGAGTGGAAAGACAACGGTCTCGACGGCAAGCTGGATCTGGTGGTGACACTCGATTTCCGTCTGTCGAGCACCTGCCTCTATTCCGACATCGTGCTGCCGACCGCCACCTGGTATGAAAAAGACGACATGAATACCTCGGATATGCATCCGTTTATTCATCCGCTGTCAGCCGCCGTCGACCCGGCCTGGGAATCGAAAAGCGACTGGGATATCTACAAAGATATCGCGAAGAAATTCTCTGAAGTCTGCGTGGGGCACCTCGGCAAAGAGACCGACGTGGTGACGCTGCCTATCCAGCACGACTCCGCCGCCGAACTGGCGCAGCCGCTGGACGTTAAGGACTGGAAAAAAGGCGAATGTGACCTGATTCCTGGGAAAACCGCGCCGCATATTCTGACCGTCGAGCGCGATTATCCGGCGACATACGAACGCTTCACTTCTATCGGCCCGCTGATGGAGAAAATCGGCAACGGCGGTAAAGGCATCGCCTGGAATACCCAGAGCGAAATGGATCTGCTGCGCAAGCTCAACTACACCAAAGCGGACGGCCCGGCGAAAGGCCAGCCGATGCTTAACACCGCGATTGATGCGGCAGAGATGATCCTGACCCTGGCGCCGGAGACCAACGGCCACGTGGCGGTGAAAGCCTGGGCGGCGCTCAGCGAGTTTACCGGTCGCGACCATACGCACCTGGCGACGAATAAAGAAGAGGAAAAAATCCGCTTCCGCGATATTCAGGCCCAGCCGCGCAAAATTATCTCCAGCCCGACCTGGTCCGGACTCGAAGATGAGCACGTTTCTTATAACGCCGGCTACACCAACGTTCACGAACTGATCCCGTGGCGTACGCTTTCCGGCCGCCAGCAGCTGTATCAGGATCACCAGTGGATGCGCGATTTCGGCGAAAGCCTGCTGGTCTATCGTCCGCCAATTGATACCCGTTCGGTGAAAACGGTGATGGGGGCGAAATCCAACGGCAACCCGGAGAAGGCGTTGAACTTCCTGACGCCGCACCAGAAGTGGGGTATCCACTCCACCTACAGCGACAACCTGCTGATGCTGACGCTGTCGCGCGGCGGGCCGATTGTGTGGATGAGCGAAGCGGACGCCAAAGATCTGGGGATTGAGGATAACGACTGGATCGAGGTGTTCAACAGCAACGGCGCGCTGACCGCCCGCGCGGTGGTCAGCCAGCGCGTGCCGGCCGGGATGACCATGATGTACCACGCCCAGGAGCGTATCGTAAACCTGCCGGGTTCCGAGATCACCGAGCAGCGCGGCGGGATCCACAACTCCGTGACCCGTATTACGCCGAAGCCGACCCATATGATCGGCGGCTATGCCCAGCTGGCCTACGGCTTTAACTACTACGGCACGGTAGGGTCGAACCG
Source organism: Klebsiella sp. LTGPAF-6F (assembly GCF_001753185.1). Classification (NCBI taxonomy): domain Bacteria; kingdom Pseudomonadati; phylum Pseudomonadota; class Gammaproteobacteria; order Enterobacterales; family Enterobacteriaceae; genus Klebsiella; species Klebsiella sp. LTGPAF-6F. The sequence continues at coordinate 3,689,578 of NZ_CP017450.1, read as the reverse complement.
CGATGAGTTCGTGGTGGTACGTAAGATGAAGAATATTAACTGGTTAGATGGCGAAGGTAACGACCAGGTACAGGAGAGCGTAAAATGAAAATTCGTTCACAAGTCGGCATGGTGCTGAATCTCGATAAGTGCATCGGCTGTCATACCTGCTCGGTCACCTGTAAAAACGTCTGGACCAGCCGCGAGGGTATGGAGTACGCATGGTTCAACAACGTTGAAAGTAAACCGGGCGTTGGTTTCCCGAACGACTGGGAGAATCAGGAAAAGTGGAAGGGCGGCTGGATCCGTAAGATCAACGGCAAGCTGCAGCCGCGCATGGGCAACCGCGCGATGCTGCTCGGTAAAATCTTTGCTAACCCGCATCTGCCGGGCATCGACGACTACTACGAGCCGTTTGACTACGACTACCAGAACCTGCACAACGCGCCGGAAAGCAAACACCAGCCGATCGCCCGTCCGCGCTCGCTGATCACCGGTCAGCGGATGGATAAAATCACCAGCGGTCCAAACTGGGAAGAAATTCTGGGCGGCGAGTTCGAGAAACGCGCCAAAGACCAGAACTTTGAGAACATGCAGAAGGCGATGTACGGCCAGTTCGAAAACACCTTCATGATGTATCTGCCGCGCCTGTGCGAGCACTGCCTGAACCCGGCGTGCGTGGCGACCTGCCCGAGCGGCGCCATCTACAAACGTGAAGAAGATGGCATCGTACTGATCGACCAGGACAAGTGCCGCGGCTGGCGTATGTGCATCACCGGCTGTCCGTACAAGAAAATCTACTTCAACTGGAAGAGCGGGAAATCGGAGAAGTGCATCTTCTGCTACCCGCGTATCGAATCCGGGATGCCGACCGTTTGCTCGGAAACCTGCGTGGGGCGTATTCGCTACCTCGGCGTGCTGCTGTACGACGCGGACGCCATTGAAAATGCCGCCAGCACGGAGAATGAGAAAGACCTGTATCAGCGTCAGCTGGACGTGTTCCTCAACCCGAACGACCCGAAAGTGATTGAGCAAGCGCTGAAAGACGGCGTGCCGCAGGGCGTTATCGACGCTGCCCAGCAGTCGCCGGTGTACAAAATGGCGATGGACTGGAAGCTGGCGCTGCCGCTGCATCCGGAATATCGCACCCTGCCGATGGTCTGGTACGTGCCGCCGCTGTCGCCGATTCAGTCGGCCGCCGACGCGGGGGAACTGGGCAGCAACGGTATTCTGCCGGACGTCGAAAGCCTGCGTATCCCGGTTCAGTATCTGGCCAACCTGCTGACCGCGGGCGATACCCAGCCGGTGCTGCTGGCGCTGAAACGCATGCTGGCGATGCGCCACTTCAAGCGTGCGGAAACCGTCGACGGCGTACTGGATACCCGGGCGCTGGAAGAGGTAGGCCTCACTGAAGCCCAGGCGCAGGAGATGTATCGCTATCTGGCTATCGCTAACTACGAAGACCGTTTCGTGGTGCCGAGCAGCCACCGCGAGCAGGCCCGCGACGCCTTCCCTGAGAAAAACGGTTGCGGCTTTACCTTCGGCGACGGCTGCCACGGTTCTGACAGCCAGTTCAATCTGTTTAACAGCCGCCGTATCGATGCTATCGACGTCACCAGCAAAACGGAGCCGCACCCATGATTGAACTCGTCATTGTGTCGCGCCTTCTCGAGTACCCTGACGCTGCCTTATGGCAGCATCAGCAGGAGCTGTTTGACGCTATCGCCGCTTCGGAAAAGCTCGCGCCGGAGGATGCCCATAAGCTGAGCGTTTTCCTGCGTGACCTGACCGCTCAGGATGTGCTGGACGCGCAGTCTCGCTACAGCGAACTCTTCGATCGCGGCCGCGCGACCTCGCTGCTGCTGTTTGAGCACGTGCACGGCGAATCCCGCGATCGCGGCCAGGCGATGGTTGACCTGATGGCGCAGTATGAACGCCACGGTCTGCAGCTGGATAGCCGCGAATTGCCGGATCATCTCCCGCTGTACCTGGAGTATCTGGCGCAGCTGCCGGAAGCGGAAGCGCTCGGCGGATTGCAGGACGTCGCGCCGATTCTCGGCCTGCTCAGCGCTCGCCTGCAGCAGCGCGAGAGCGGCTACGCGGCGCTGTTTGAGCTGCTGCTCAAGCTGGCTAACGCGCAGGTCGATAGCCAGAAAGTGGCGGAAAAAATCGCCGATGAAGCCCGCGACGATACGCCGCAGGCGCTGGACGCCGTCTGGGAAGAAGAACAGGTGAAATTCTTTGCCGATCAGGGCTGCGGCGAGTCGGAGATCTCCGCTCACCAGCGTCGTTTTGCCGGAGCCGTTGCCCCGCAATATTTGAATATCTCTAACGGAGGACAGCAATAATGCACTTCCTGAATATGTTCTTCTTTGACATCTATCCGTATATCGCCGGTACGGTGTTCCTGGTGGGAAGCTGGCTGCGTTATGACTACGGGCAGTATACCTGGCGTGCGGCCTCCAGCCAGATGCTGGACCGTAAAGGGATGAATCTGGCTTCGAACCTGTTTCATATCGGGATTCTGGGGATCTTTGCCGGTCACTTTCTCGGTATGCTGACGCCGCACTGGATGTACGAATCCTTCCTGCCGGTCGACGTGAAGCAGAAGATGGCGATGATTGCGGGCGGCGCCTGCGGCGTGATGACGCTGGTGGGCGGTCTGCTGCTGCTGAAACGTCGTCTGCTGAGCCCGCGCGTGCGCGCCACCACCACCGGAGCGGATATTCTGATCCTCTCCCTGCTGATGGTGCAGTGCGCCCTGGGCCTGCTGACTATTCCGTTCTCCGCTCAGCATATGGACGGTAGCGAAATGATGAAGCTGGTCGGCTGGGCGCAGTCGGTGGTGACCTTCCACGGCGGGGCTTCGCAGCATCTGGACGGCGTGGCGTTTATTTTCCGCGTTCACCTGGTGCTGGGCATGACGCTGTTTGTGCTGTTCCCGTTCTCCCGTCTGGTGCATATCTGGAGCGCGCCGGTGGAGTACCTGACGCGCAAATACCAGATTGTACGCGCCCGTCGCTAATTCTATTTCGAGTAAAGCTAAACCCTGCTGCGGCAGGGTTTTTCATTTGTGCGGTCTGCTCCCGGCGGGGCACATATGGCAGAAATACAGAATCAGTTCTGGAGAAATAAAAGAGCTAACTAAGACGGTTTTGATAATTTGATTTTGCTGAGGTACTGCAGGGAAGTGATGGTGGTGGGGGAAGGATTACTCGGCGCGTTGCGCCTCGCCCTTCGGGTCGTTGCCTGCGGCAACGCTTTCTCGCTCCGCTCGAATCGAACCTTAGTCGAAGCTTCTCATCCTTCCCGCATGGGATGGATATGGGGCACTGAGCGAAGTGTGAATTCAATACGACATAGAAGTGATGGTGGTGGGGGAAGGATTACTCGGCGCGTTGCGCCTCGCCCTTCGGGTCGTTGCCTGCGGCAACGTTTTCTCGCTCCGCTCGAATCGAACCTTAGTCGAAGCTTCTCATCCTTCCCGCATGGGATGGATATGGGGCACTGAGCGAAGTGTGAATTCAATACGACATAGAAGTGATGGTGGTGGGGGAAGGATTACTCGGCGCGTTGCGCCTCGCCCTTCGGGTCGTTGCCTGCGGCAACGCTTTCTCGCTCCGCTCGAATCGAACCTTAGTCGAAGCTTCTCATCCTTCCCGCATGGGATGGGTATGGGGCACTGAGCGAAGTGTGAATTCAATACGACTAGAAGTGATGGTGGTGGGGGAAGGATTCGAACCTTCGAAGTCGATGACGGCAGATTTACAGTCTGCTCCCTTTGGCCGCTCGGGAACCCCACCAGGGGTAATTCAAATTTTGAGGTCAAGCTGAGAGATGGTGGTGGGGGAAGGATTATTCGTCGCTTCGCTCCTCACCCTTCGGGCCGTTGCCTGCGGCAACGTTGTCTCGCTTTCGCTCGACTCGAACCTTGGTCGAAGATTCTCACCCTTCCCGATAAGTGCAAACATCGTTTACGTTCATCGGTATTACCACAACAACGTGGTAAAGAATGGTGGTGGGGGAAGGATTCGAACCTTCGAAGTCGATGACGGCAGATTTACAGTCTGCTCCCTTTGGCCGCTCGGGAACCCCACCACGGGGTAATGCTATTTACTGGCCTGCTTCCTGCTGGAAGCGGGGCGCATCATATCAAATGAGACGCCCCTGTAAAGCATTCCTTTAGGGAAATGAAGCTGTTTGCCTGCTTTTTATCCGTAAAGGTGCAAAGCTAATCAATTCATTTCCCTGAGATTAAAGAATAATCGTCCGGTTACCGTAAACAAATACCCGCTGAGCAAGAACCTGATACAGCGCACGGCTCAGAACGTTTTTCTCGACGTCGCGGCCAGCGCGCATCATATCTTCCGCGGTGTAGGTATGATCGACGTGAATGACGTCCTGCATAATGATTGGGCCTTCATCCAGATTATCGTTCACGTAGTGTGCGGTGGCGCCAATAATCTTCACCCCGCGGTCATAGGCCTGGTGATACGGACGCGCGCCGATAAAAGCCGGCAGGAATGAGTGATGAATATTAATAATTTTATTCGGGAAACGAGAGACAAACTCTGGGGTCAAGACCCGCATGTATTTCGCCAGCACAACGTAATCCGGCTCAAGGGCGGCGATCGCGTCGCCCATCTGTTTATCATGCTCTTCGCGAGTTAAACCCTCATGGCTCACCAGCTGGAAGGGGATATCAAACCGTTCAACCAGCGAGCGTAGCGTTTCGTGATTGCCGATGACGGCGGCGATTTCTACGTCCAGGCCGCCGTAGTTAGCTTTCATCAGCAGATCGCCGAGGCAGTGCGCCTCTTTGGTGACCAGAATGACGACCCTGCGGCGCCCTGCTGGATTGAGTTCACGAATTGAACCTTCCGGCAGCGCGCTGTCGAGGTCCGCCAGCAGGATTGAATCATTGAAAATACCCTCGAGCTCGGTACGCATAAAGAAGCGGCCGGTTCGGTGGTCAACAAACTCATTGTTCTGCACGATATTCAGTTCGTGCTTGTAGCAGATATTAGTGATACGCGCGATGAGGCCTTTCTGATCAGGGCAAATAGTGCGCAGTACTTTACGTTGTTGTGAATGCATCGCGGGGAAAATCCTGTAGTGTTTGCTATTTCTGCTGCTGGCTTACTGACCGCAGCATTTTTTAAATTTTTTACCTGAACCGCAAGGGCAGGGATCGTTACGACCGATTAGCGGTCGCGTGCCGTCAATATAATACCACTGTCCGTTTTCTTTTAAGAATCGGGATCGTTCAATAATGGCTCCGGAGCGGTTATCGTCAGCGTAACGAGCGATAAAGCTGACAAAGCCTTCATCCGGGTTCTTGCCCGTCTCGGCGGCAAAGACGGTGAGACCCTGCCACTGTGTGCGGGTAAAACCGTTTTCCAGGTCTGCGCGAAACTGCTGCGCTTGACAGGAGGGGTGCCAGGTTTTAATCAGATAGTCGGCGTCTTTCATAACAAACGCGCTATAGCGGGAGCGCATCAGCTGTGACGGATCTGGCGCCAGCTGCGCGCCAGCCAGATAAGGCTGACAACATGAGCTATACTCCAGAGCGCTGCCACAGGGGCATAATGGCGACAAAACGGCCTCCACAGGAAAAAGAAAGACGGCGCTACGCCGCCAAAGCGCATTATGTTAACTGAGGTATGGCGATGATGCCATGCCCGGAGTGGAAGGATATGTTTCGGTACTCATGAGAAAGCTTAAAATTGGCCTGGCGTTAGGGGCTGGCGCCGCTCGCGGGTGGTCGCATATCGGCGTGATTAATGCCTTACGGCGGACGGGTATCGACGTCGATGTTATCGCAGGGTGCTCCATTGGCTCGCTGGTCGGAGCGGCGTACGCCTGCAATCGGCTTCCGGCCCTGGAGAAATGGGTATGCTCCTTTAGTAACTGGGATGTACTGAAGTTAATGGATCTCTCCTGGCAACGGGGTGGCCTGCTGCGGGGCGAGCGCGTGTTTAGTCAATACCGCAAACTCATGCCCGTCAGCGAGATCGAGCGCTGCGAACGTCCGTTCGCGGCGGTCACAACGAATTTAAGCACCGGTCGTGAACTGTGGTTTACGGAAGGGGATCTGCATCTGGCGATCCGTGCGTCCTGCAGTATGCCGGGTTTGATGGCGCCGGTGATGCATAATGGCTACTGGCTGGTGGATGGCGCGGTGGTTAACCCCGTGCCGGTGTCTCTGGCTCGCGCCATGGGCGCGGATATCGTCATTGCCGTTGATTTGCAGCACGATGCGCATCTGATGCAGCAGGATTTGCTGTCAATGGAGGTGCCTCGTCCGGAGAGCGAGGAAGATTTTTCGTGGCATTCGCGGCTGCGCACTCGCCTGGCGCGTATGACGTCACGTCGGGCGACGAGGGCGCCAACGGCGATGGAAATCATGTCGACGTCAATTCAGGTTCTGGAGAATCGCCTTAAGCGAAACCGTATGGCGGGCGACCCGCCTGATATCCTGATTCAGCCCTTTTGTCCACAAATCTCCACGCTTGATTTCCACCGGGCCAGCGAAGCTATCGCCGCCGGACATCTGGCAGTGGAAAAGAAAATGGATGAACTATTACCTTTAGTGCGTACCCCCGTGGAGCGCATTTGATGCATACTTAAGTAAATTCTGACAGGCGGTAGCGTGAATATCATGCCACTATTAAATTATCGTCAGTCAGGGGAGAGATCATGACGCAGCCATTGGCGGGAAAACAGATTCTGATAGTTGAAGACGAACCCGTTTTCCGCTCTCTTATGCACACCTGGTTAGCTTCGCTTGGTGCGACCATCGTACAGGCGGAAGATGGTATGGATGCACTGCAAAAAATGGCGGAGTCAAAACCCGATTTGATGATTTGCGATATCTCCATGCCGCGAATGAACGGCCTGCAGCTGGTAGAACATGTGCGTAACCAGGGCGAGCAGTTGCCGATTCTGATGATTTCAGCGACGGAAAATATGGCGGACATCGCCAAAGCGTTGCGCCTGGGCGTTCAGGATATCCTGCTCAAACCGGTTAAGGATTTCGATCGCCTGCGAGAAACCGTGTATGCCTGCCTCTATCCCAATATGTTTAATTCGCGTGTCGAAGAAGAAGAGCGCCTGTTTGAGGACTGGGATGCGCTGGTAAGCGATCCTAGCGCGGCGTCGAGGCTGCTTCAGGAGCTCCAGCCGCCGGTGCAGCAGGAGATGTCGCGTTGCCGTATTCACTATCGCCAGCTTGTCTCTGTCGATAAGCCAGGGCTCGTGCTCGATATTGCGCCGCTATCAGAAAACGATCTGGCGTTTTATTGTCTGGATGTCACACGAGCAGGTGATAATGGCGTTCTGGCGGCCCTATTGCTGCGCGCGCTGTTTAATGGGTTACTGCAGGAGCAGCTCGCTCATCAGGGGCAGCGTTTGCCGGAGATGGGCAGCCTGCTAAAACAGGTTAACCAATTGCTGCGGCAGGCAAACTTACCCGGGCAATTCCCATTATTGGTAGGGTATTACCACAGCGGCTTGAAGAATTTAATTTTAGTCTCCGCGGGTTTGAATGGCACCTTGAATACGGGAGAACATCAAATTCAGATTAGTAATGGCGTTCCGTTAGGCACTTTAGGTAATGCATACCTCAACCAAATTAGTCAACGCTGCGCATCATGGCAGTGCCAAATTTGGGGGGCTGGCGGACGTTTACGCCTGATGTTGACCACGGAGTGAACAATCGTGCTTATTTTTAGGCTCGTGGGATTACCACGCGATCTTTTGTGGTGGTACTATCGCCGGGTTTAATGCGTAAAATTCCTAATTCGAAGATATCTAATCCTTTTCGGAACAGCTTTGACTGAGCAGGCTGATATACTCGATACCATATTATTAACGAGAAGTTTAAAAAACGAACAGTCCAGGAGATTTCAATGGCTGCGCTTAATTCAAAAGTAAGAAAAGCTGTCATCCCGGTTGCGGGATTAGGCACCAGGATGCTGCCCGCTACTAAGGCTATTCCGAAAGAAATGCTGCCGCTGGTAGATAAGCCATTAATTCAATATGTTGTTAACGAATGTATTGCCGCCGGGATTACCGAAATTGTTCTGGTTACGCACTCTTCGAAAAACTCGATTGAAAACCATTTCGATACCAGTTTTGAACTGGAAGCGATGCTGGAAAAACGCGTAAAACGCCAGCTGCTGGAAGAAGTCCAATCTATTTGTCCGCCGCACGTGACTATTATGCAGGTCCGTCAGGGGCTGGCTAAAGGTCTGGGCCACGCTGTGCTGTGCGCGCACCCGGTAGTGGGTGATGAGCCGGTCGCGGTTATTTTACCGGACGTTATCCTTGATGAATATGAATCCGATCTGTCTCGCGACAACCTGGCCGAAATGATCGCTCGTTTCGATGAGACCGGCGCAAGCCAGATCATGGTTGAACCGGTTGCTGACGTTACCGCATACGGCGTTGTCGATTGCAAAGGCCTGGCCCTGCAGCCGGGTGAGAGCGTACCGATGGTTGGTGTCGTCGAGAAACCGAAAGCGGACGTAGCGCCTTCTAATCTGGCGGTTGTCGGTCGTTACGTGCTGAGCGCGGATATTTGGCCACTGCTGGCGAAAACCCCTCCGGGAGCCGGCGATGAGATTCAGCTGACCGACGCCATCGATATGCTGATCGAAAAAGAAACGGTAGAAGCCTATCATATGAAAGGCAAGAGCCACGACTGCGGTAATAAGCTGGGTTATATGCAGGCTTTTGTTGAATATGGCGTACGCCACAAGTCCCTGGGCGCTGAATTTAAAGCCTGGCTGGATAAAGCCGTAGCGAAGTAATCGTTCGCGGCAGAATGCGAAACCGGGAGCGAGATTCGTTTCCCGGTTTTTTTATGCCCGCCCGGAACCGGTCCCGAATAACGGATAAAAAAAATCCCGCCGCAGCGGGATTTTTAAACGGACACGATAGCTTATTACAGCAGGAAATCGTCCAGAGATTTACCTTGCTCATCCATCGCTTTCTTGATCACTGCCGGAGTACGACCCTGACCAGTCCAGGTTTTAGTTTCGCCATTTTCGTCAACGTAGCTGTATTTAGCCGGACGTGCAGCGCGCTTGGTTTTAGTTCCCGCTTTAACTGCCGCCATGGTGCTCAGCAGTTCATTAGGATCAATACCGTCAGCGATCAGCATTTCACGGTATTGCTGCAGTTTACGAGTGCGTTCTTCAATTTCCGCAGCCGCAGCGCTTTCTTCTTCACGACGTTCGTTAACGACAACTTCTAATTTTTCCAGCATTTCTTCGAGCGTTTCAAGGGTGCATTCTCTTGCCTGCGCACGAAGAGTACGGATGTTGTTCAAAATTTTAAGTGCTTCGCTCATTGTAGTAATCTCAAACTTATATTGTGGGGTGGTTTGTTGGACTAATAATAGAGCGATAAATTCAGATGTGCAATAGGGGAGAATGTAAGGAAGTCAAAATAACTTGTTATTTGTCTCGGGAATTAATTCATTTAACTTAAATTTTATGTGCGGGTTCACATCTTTTTCGCTTATAGGATGGCTGAAGGGATAAGCTAAAACCCTGAGATAGTATGCTTTTTCCGATGCGCGGTGGGAAAAATTATACTTTGCATGGATAAATATGATTGTGGGTATTAGCGCAGCAGCGACGATGATGTTTAATATAAAACACTTGTCCAGCGCGGTTATAGCTATCCGAAAATGGCTGATAAGCACAAAAGGGCAATAGTGACGTCTGCGTGACCGCCTGGTCGTACGAATAGCAGGCATTACCATTCAATTAACAGGCTTAATCTTTCAGGTCTCCGCCGAGTGAACGTTCCCGGCAATACCCGCACGGCGAGGGCTGATAGCGTGTGAATATATGATACAATTTTACTGCTAAAAAACACATTGATTGGGGTTACGCGGCCGATGGCACAACTTTATTTCTACTATTCAGCAATGAACGCAGGCAAGTCCACCGCTCTGTTGCAGTCATCATACAATTACCAGGAGCGAGGGATGCGCACGGTGGTTTATACGGCAGAGATTGATGACCGCTTTGGTTCAGGGAAAGTGAGTTCGAGGATCGGTCTCTCATCGCCGGCGCGGTTGTATAATACCCAAACTGCGTTATTTACCGACATTGCAGACGAACATAAGCGTCAACCCATCCACTGCGTATTAGTTGATGAGAGCCAGTTCTTAACCCGGGAGCAGGTGCGCGAGCTGTCCGAGGTGGTGGACCAGCTCGATATTCCCGTATTGTGCTATGGATTGCGGACGGATTTTCGCGGCGAACTTTTTACGGGCAGTCAATATTTGCTCGCGTGGTCCGATAAGCTGGTTGAATTAAAAACTATCTGTTTCTGCGGCCGTAAGGCGAGTATGGTTTTGCGCCTCGATCAGGAAGGCCGGCCCTACAATGAGGGGGAACAGGTGGTGATTGGCGGTAATGAGCGCTATGTATCCGTATGCCGTAAACATTATAAAGAGGCGCTGAGCGAAGGCTCACTGACCGCGGTGCAGAACAAACAGCGCAGGGGCTAATACCCACCCTTTAAATCGTCTCAGGCGCTTTTACAGCGCCTTTTTTCATTTACTAAGCCTTTGGCCCTTGATTATACGTTTCGGCTGTCTGAGGCGTTTTGCCGGCTGCTGAACGACAGAGACAAAAAAGCCCCATCAAAAGATGGGGCTCAGCGTTACTGACTTTACGGCTGTGGAATTAAGCGGATTTTTTCGCTTTCTTCTCAGCTTTAGCCGGCGCGACTTCTTTTTTCTCTTCCACGCTGCCTTCAACGTAATTACGTCCGTAGAACGTATCCAGCAGAATCTGTTTCAGCTCAGCGATCAGCGGGTAGCGCGGGTTAGCGCCGGTGCACTGGTCGTCAAATGCGTCTTCAGACAGCTTGTCAACGTGGGCCAGGAAATCAGCTTCCTGCACGCCAGCTTCGCGGATAGACTTAGGAATACCCAGCTCAGCTTTGATTTCGTCCAACCAGCCAAGCAGTTTTTCGATTTTCGCTGCGGTACGGTCACCCGGTGCAGTCAGACCCAGATGGTCCGCGATTTCAGCGTAGCGACGACGTGCCTGCGGGCGGTCGTACTGGCTGAATGCTGTCTGTTTAGTCGGGTTGTCGTTAGCGTTATAGCGAATAACGTTGCTGATCAGCAGGGCGTTCGCCAGACCGTGAGGAATGTGGAACTGAGAGCCCAGCTTGTGCGCCATTGAGTGACATACCCCGAGGAAGGCGTTCGCAAACGCGATACCGGCGATGGTCGCAGCACTGTGCACACGCTCACGCGCTACCGGGTTCTTAGAACCTTCGTGGTAGGACGCTGGCAGGTTTTCTTTCAGCAGTTTCAGAGCCTGCAGCGCCTGGCCGTCAGAGAACTCGGAAGCCAGTACGGAAACGTAAGCTTCCAGGGCATGAGTCACCGCATCCAGACCACCGAAAGCACACAGTGACTTCGGCATTTCCATGACCAGGTTGGCATCAACAATCGCCATATCCGGAGTCAGGGCATAGTCTGCCAGCGGGTATTTCTGACCGGTTGCATCATCGGTAACAACGGCGAACGGCGTAACTTCAGAACCGGTACCGGAAGTCGTGGTGATGGCGACCATTTTGGCTTTCACGCCCATTTTCGGGAACTTGTAGATACGTTTACGGATATCCATAAAGCGCAGCGCCAGTTCTTCGAAGTGGGTTTCCGGGTGCTCGTACATAACCCACATGATTTTCGCCGCATCCATCGGGGAACCGCCGCCCAGCGCGATAATCACGTCTGGTTTGAAGGAGTTCGCCAGCTCAGCGCCTTTACGAACGATGGTCAGCGTCGGGTCAGCTTCCACTTCAAAGAAAACTTCGGTTTCAACGCCAGCCGCTTTCAGCACAGAGGTGATCTGGTCAGCATAGCCGTTGTTGAACAGGAAGCGGTCGGTCACGATCAGCGCGCGTTTGTGACCATCAGTAATCACTTCATCCAGCGCGATTGGCAGTGAGCCACGACGGAAGTAGATAGATTTCGGAAGTTTGTGCCACAACATGTTTTCAGCTCGCTTAGCAACGGTTTTCTTGTTGATCAGGTGCTTAGGACCAACGTTTTCAGAGATGGAGTTACCACCCCATGAACCACAACCCAGAGTCAGGGAAGGTGCGAGTTTGAAGTTGTACAGGTCACCGATACCACCCTGAGAAGCAGGGGTGTTGATCAGGATACGTGCGGTTTTCATCAGCTGACCGAAGTAAGCAACGCGTTCTGGCTGGTTGTCCTGGTCGGTATACAGGCAAGAGGTATGACCGATACCGCCCATTGCCACCAGTTTTTCAGCTTTATCAACCGCGTCTTCGAAGTTCTTCGCACGGTACATTGCCAGCGTCGGAGACAGTTTTTCGTGGGCAAACGGTTCGCTTTCATCAACGTCGGTGACTTCACCAATCAGAATTTTGGTGGAAACAGGGACGGTGAAGCCGGCCAGTTCAGCGATTTTATACGCCGGTTGACCTACGATTGCAGCGTTCAGGGCGCCGTTTTTCAGGATGATATTCTGAACAGCCTTCAGCTCCTGGCCCTGCAGCAGATAGCCGCCGTGGCTGGAGAAACGTTCGCGAACGGCATCGTATACGGAATCTACAACCACAACGGATTGCTCAGAAGCACAGATAACGCCGTTATCGAAGGTTTTAGACATCAGGACGGAAGCAACGGCACGCTTGATATCAGCCGTTTCATCGATAACAACAGGCGTGTTACCTGCGCCTACGCCGATGGCAGGTTTACCGGAGCTATACGCCGCCTTAACCATGCCCGGACCGCCGGTCGCAAGGATCAGGTTGATATCCGGATGGTGCATCAGCGCATTTGACAGTTCAACGGAAGGCTGGTCAATCCAACCAATCAGATCTTTCGGCGCACCGGCTGCGATAGCTGCCTGCAGTACGATATCAGCCGCTTTGTTGGTCGCATCTTTAGCACGCGGATGCGGAGAGAAGATGATGGCGTTACGGGTCTTCAGGCTAATCAGAGATTTAAAGATAGCGGTTGAAGTTGGGTTAGTGGTCGGGACGATACCGCAGATAATACCAATCGGCTCAGCGATGGTGATGGTACCGAAGGTGTCATCTTCAGACAGGACGCCGCAGGTCTTTTCATCTTTATAGGCGTTATAAATGTATTCGGAAGCAAAGTGGTTTTTGATCACTTTATCTTCGACGATGCCCATGCCGGATTCGGCAACGGCCATCTTGGCGAGAGGGATTCGAGCATCTGCAGCGGCCAGAGCGGCGGCGCGGAAGATTTTGTCTACTTGTTCTTGAGTGAAACTGGCATATTCACGCTGGGCTTTTTTTACGCGCTCGACGAGTGCGTTAAGTTCAGCGACATTAGTAACAGCCATAATGCTCTCCTGATAATGTTAAACTTTTTTAGTGAATCAGTAGCTCGATTCGACAGTATAGACAGTGTGTTAACGGCTTGCATTTAAATGTTAACGTAAAGAATTTTGTGCTTCTGACTTCACCGATTGACTAAAAAAGCTTTTGTTTTTTCTTTCAGGTACCGCTGCTTTGCCTCCTCTTCTGTGTGTAAACAAGGTTACTCACTTCTGAGTACAATTTATGTGATCTAAATCAATAATCAGCCAAGCTGATACCTTTCAGCAGTTCATTTTTTGACCTGTTTGATCAAGTGTAATGATACGGTATGCTAATTAAAGACTTAAATAGCATTGCAGAAACAAATAACTAACATCCGAGCTTAAATTATGCACTTATGCGTCAACAGGGATGAATTATGCTTTCAAACAGCGTATCTTCTCGCGGATATTTTATGCCGGTAACTGTCAACAGCCATTTTTAATGATGCTGCGGAGCACCCTGTGATTCAATCATTGTTTGATTTTTCAGCCTACTTTAAATTTTTCATTGGGCTATTTGCGCTGGTAAACCCGGTTGGCATTATCCCGGTTTTTATCAGTATGACCAGCTACCAGACGGCGGCGGTGCGTAATAAAACCAACCTGACAGCCAACCTGTCGGTCGCCATTATCTTGCTCACGTCGCTGTTTTTAGGCGATGCGATCCTCCAGATCTTCGGTATTTCCATTGACTCCTTCCGTATTGCGGGTGGGATTCTGGTGGTCACCATCGCCATGTCGATGATCAGCGGCAAGCTCGGCGAGGATAAACAGAACAAGCAAGAAAAATCAGAAACGGCCATTCGTGAAAGTATCGGCGTCGTGCCGCTGGCGCTTCCCCTGATGGCGGGACCCGGGGCCATCAGTTCAACCATTGTCTGGGGCACGCGTTACCATAGCATCGCCCATTTTGTGGGATTTTCAGTTGCGATTGCGCTTTTCGCGCTGTGCTGCTGGGGCATTTTCCGTATGGCCCCCTGGCTGGTTCGCCTGCTTGGGCAAACCGGCATTAACGTGATTACCCGTATTATGGGGCTGTTGCTGATGGCTCTCGGCATCGAGTTCATCGTTACCGGAATAAAGGCGCTCTTTCCTGGCCTTGTGAATTAACCTGTGTTGCCGCGCGGAACAACGTGTTCCGCGTTTGCTCATTATCAGCAAAACATATCAAAAAAAGAGATTTATCGACCTGCGATACTATTTTCTAATGTTTTGATATTGTTATTTATTATCAATAAGTTATCCATTTCATTTGCCACGAGCGCGACCTTTTACCCACATTAATCACTGTTATTTTCCTCACACCATTCTCTGGTGCTTGCCGTCCGATAATTGAAATGATATTAGTAATTTCACTCATGAAGCAGATGAATGTGCTAAATAATAAGCGATTGTTAAATTTTCGTACAAAAAAGCATCTATTCGGCGATGCAGGGCACATAGTGCGAGATATTTATACTAATTGATTGATAAATAGAATATTAATCATTTCTGGCATGCGCGAGGGGTGATAAATCTTCGCCGCCAGAAGGCCACAAAAGAGAATCCGGTAACATATTTGCAAATTGCATTGGCGGACAATAAAGCGTTTTGGTACTTTCCGGCGTGATCTTTAGCGGAATATGTACGCAAATGAGAATTTTTATTATATAGCCCATCGGGACTACATCGCCCCCGGACAGGGGGGCAAGAATCGACGTCAAGGCTGCCGTTTGAGCGGTCGTAATAAATAAGTCGGTGATAGCAAGCAGTACTCTCTGACAGCAGCATAAACTCCTGCACTGTTCAGAATCCAGAAAAGAGAAAACAGGCTGGTTAAATAGCCAGTAATTATAATGATTGGAGTAACAAACACATGACCATCATCACGAAAAAAAGCCTGGTTGCCGCAGGAGTCCTCTCTGCGTTAATGACCATCAACGCCGCCGTTGCGGCAGATGTACCGGCAGGGGTACAGCTGGCGGACAAACAAACGCTGGTACGTAACAATGGCTCCGAAGTGCAGTCTCTCGATCCGCACAAAATTGAAGGCGTGCCGGAGTCCAATATTAACCGCGATTTGTTTGAAGGGCTGCTGGTGAGCGACCTCGACGGCCATCCGGTCGCGGGCGTTGCGGAAAAATGGGACAACAAGGATTTTAAAGTCTGGACCTTCCATCTGCGTAAAGATGCAAAGTGGTCCGACGGCACGCCGGTCACGGCACAAGATTTCGTTTATAGCTGGCAGCGTCTGGCGGATCCGAAAACCGCGTCTCCTTATGCAAGCTATCTGCAGTATGGCCATTTAGCCAACGTTGATGACATTATCGCCGGGAAAAAACCCGCGACCGATCTGGGCGTAAAAGCGCTGGACGATCATACCTTTGAAGTGACCCTCAGCGAGCCGGTGCCGTATTTCTACAAACTGCTCGTTCACCCATCCGTTTCACCCGTACCTAAATCCGCTATTGAGAAATTTGGTGACAAATGGACCCAGCCGGCCAATATCGTCAGCAATGGTGCGTATAAATTAAAAGATTGGGTTGTTAACGAACGCATTGTTCTGGAGCGTAATACCAACTACTGGGATAACGCCAAAACCGTGATTAATCAGGTCACCTTCCTGCCGATTTCTTCTGAAGTCACCGACGTCAACCGCTACCGCAGCGGCGAAATCGATATGACCTATAACAACATGCCGATCGAACTGTTCCAGAAACTGAAAAAAGAGATCCCGAAAGAAGTTCACGTCGATCCGTATCTGTGCACTTATTATTACGAAATCAATAACCAGAAAGCGCCGTTTACCGACGTTCGCGTGCGTACTGCGCTGAAGATGGCGCTGGATCGCGACATTATTGTCAATAAGGTGAAGAATCAGGGCGACCTGCCAGCCTACAGCTATACGCCGCCGTACACCGATGGCATGAAGCTGATTGAGCCTGAATGGTTCAAGTGGTCGCAGGAAAAACGTAATGAAGAAGCGAAAAAATTGCTGGCCGAAGCTGGCTATAGCGCTGATAAGCCGCTGACTTTCAATCTGCTCTATAACACGTCCGATCTGCACAAAAAACTGGCTATCGCGGTGGCGTCTATCTGGAAGAAAAACCTCGGCGTAAACGTGAAGCTGGAAAATCAGGAATGGAAAACCTTCCTCGATAATCGCCATCAGGGCACCTTTGATGTTGCGCGCGCCGGCTGGTGTGCGGACTACAACGAACCGACCTCCTTCCTTAATACGATGCTGAGCGACAGCTCAAACAATACCTCGCATTATAAGAGCCCGGCTTTCGACAAGATTATCGCCGAAACGCTGAAAACCAGCGATGACGCGAAACGCGCGGACCTTTACGCGCAATCTGAGCAGCAGCTGGATAAAGACTCCGTCATCGTACCGGTCTTCTATTATGTCAACGCCCGTTTGGTTAAACCGTGGGTCGGTGGCTATACCGGCAAAGATCCGCTGGATAATACGTATACAAGAAATATGTACATTGTGAAGCACTAATGGCAATACGTGAGGCAGGCGTTACCGCTTGCCTCACGGTGTCTTATTTCATCGCACTATTGAAGGCACACGCCAGAAGGTACGGGCAATGTTAAAATTTATCTTACGTCGCTGTCTGGAAGCGATTCCGACGCTATTTATTCTTATTACTATCTCTTTCTTCATGATGCGTCTTGCGCCGGGAAGCCCCTTTACCGGTGAACGCACGCTGCCGCCAGAAGTCATGGCGAATATTGAAGCAAAATACCATTTAAATGACCCCATCATGACCCAGTACTTCAATTATCTGAAGCAGCTGGCGCACGGTGATTTCGGTCCTTCCTTTAAATATAAAGATTACTCGGTCAACGATCTGGTGGCGTCCAGCTTCCCGGTGTCCGCCAAATTAGGCTTCGCCGCGTTTTTTCTCGCGGTGGTGCTTGGCGTGAGTGCCGGAGTGATTGCGGCATTGAAGCAAAATACGAAATGGGACTTTGCCGTAATGGGGGTGGCAATGACCGGGGTTGTGATACCGAGTTTCGTGGTCGCGCCCTTACTGGTCATGATATTTGCCATTACGCTGCACTGGCTGCCGGGCGGCGGATGGAACGGCGGGGCGCTGCAATATATGATTTTGCCCATGGTGGCTCTATCCCTGGCCTATATCGCCAGTATCGCGCGTATTACCCGCGGTTCGATGATCGAAGTGCTGCACTCTAACTTCATTCGCACCGCCCGGGCAAAAGGCTTACCGATGCGCCGCATTATTCTGCGTCACGCGTTAAAGCCCGCGCTGCTGCCGGTGCTCTCCTATATGGGACCCGCGTTTGTCGGCATTATTACCGGCTCGATGGTCATTGAAACCATTTATGGCCTGCCGGGAATTGGTCAACTGTTCGTCAACGGCGCGCTGAACCGCGACTACTCGCTGGTACTCAGTCTGACCATTCTGGTTGGCGCATTGACTATTCTGTTTAATGCGATTGTTGACGTGCTGTATGCCGTTATCGATCCGAAGATCCGTTACTAACGCTGGGGTTCGCCATGATGTTAAGTAAGAAAAACAACGAGGCGCTGGAAAACTTCAGTGAAAAGCTGGAAGTCGAGGGGCGCAGCCTCTGGCAGGACGCCCGCCGCCGCTTTATGCATAACCGTGCTGCGGTTGCCAGCCTGATTGTGCTGGTGATCATTGCGCTCTTTGTCACCATCGCGCCGATGGTATCGCAGTTTTCCTATTACGATACTGACTGGGGCATGATGTCCAGCGCCCCCGATATGGAGTCCGGACACTACTTTGGGACCGACTCTTCGGGCCGCGACCTGCTGGTGCGGGTGGCGATCGGCGGACGTATCTCGCTGATGGTCGGCGTGGCTGCAGCGCTGGTGGCGGTGATTCTGGGGACGCTTTACGGGTCGCTTTCCGGCTATCTGGGCGGCAAGGTGGATTCAGTGATGATGCGCCTGCTGGAAATCCTCAACTCCTTTCCGTTTATGTTCTTCGTCATCCTGCTGGTGACCTTCTTTGGCCAGAATATCCTGCTGACTTTCGTTGCCATTGGGATGGTCTCCTGGCTGGATATGGCGCGTATCGTTCGCGGTCAGACCCTAAGCCTGAAGCGAAAAGAGTTTATTGAAGCCGCGCAGGTCGGCGGCGTTTCAACCGGCAATATCGTTATCCGCCATATCGTGCCTAACGTGCTTGGCGTGGTCGTGGTGTACGCCTCCCTGCTGGTCCCGAGCATGATTCTGTTTGAATCCTTCTTAAGCTTCCTCGGCCTGGGTACCCAGGAGCCGTTAAGTAGCTGGGGCGCGCTGCTCAGCGATGGCGCGAACTCAATGGAAGTATCGCCGTGGCTGCTGCTGTTTCCTGCCGGTTTTCTGGTGGTAACGCTGTTTTGTTTTAACTTTATCGGCGATGGCCTGCGTGATGCCCTCGACCCGAAAGACCGCTAAGGAGCGCCGACATGAGTACGATGGAAACGGCGAAAGCGCCGCAGGCAGCACAACAATCCGGATTGCTTCTGGATGTGAAAGATCTCCGCGTCACCTTTGCGACTCCCGATGGTGATGTGACTGCGGTCAACGATCTCAATTTTAATCTACGGGCGGGGGAAACCTTAGGCATCGTAGGCGAGTCCGGTTCCGGTAAGTCGCAAACCGCTTTTGCGCTGATGGGCCTGCTGGCCGCCAACGGCCGTATCGGGGGGTCAGCGACCTTTAACGGGAAGCAGATCCTTAACCTCCCGGAGCGCGAGCTGAATAAGCTGCGCGCCGAGCAGATCTCAATGATTTTTCAGGACCCGATGACGTCGCTTAATCCGTATATGCGGGTAGGCGAACAGCTGATGGAAGTCCTGATGCTGCATAAAGCGCTGAGCAAAGCCGAAGCCTTTGAAGAGTCGGTGAAAATGCTGGATGCGGTCAAAATGCCCGAGGCGCGCAAACGGATGAAAATGTATCCGCACGAGTTTTCCGGCGGGATGCGCCAGCGCGTCATGATTGCGATGGCGCTGCTGTGCCGGCCTAAGCTGCTGATTGCCGATGAGCCGACAACGGCGCTGGACGTGACCGTGCAGGCGCAAATAATGACATTGCTTAATGAGCTCAAGCGCGAGTTCAATACGGCGATCATTATGATTACCCACGATCTCGGCGTCGTCGCCGGGATCTGCGATAAGGTGCTGGTGATGTACGCCGGACGCACGATGGAATATGGTCAGGCGCGCGACGTCTTCTACCATCCCTCTCATCCTTATTCTATTGGCCTGCTCAATGCGGTCCCGCGCCTGGATGCGGAAGGCGACGCCCTGTTAACGATTCCGGGCAACCCGCCGAACCTGCTGCGTCTGCCGAAAGGCTGTCCATTCCAGCCGCGTTGCCCGCACGCGATGGAGATTTGCAATAGCGCTCCGCCTCTGGAGGAGTTTGCGCCGGGCCGCCTGCGCGCCTGCTTTCAATCGGTGGGGGATTTGCTATGAACGCCGTAACGGAACAAAGAAAAGTCCTGCTCGAAATCGCCGATCTGAAAGTGCACTTTGATATTAAAGACGGCAAACAGTGGTTCTGGCAGCCGTCGAAAACGCTGAAAGCGGTAGATGGCGTAACGCTGCGTCTGTATGAAGGGGAAACGCTGGGCGTGGTCGGGGAGTCCGGATGCGGAAAATCGACCTTCGCGCGCGCCATCATCGGTCTGGTGAAGGCTACCGACGGTAAAGTCGCCTGGTTAGGCAGAGATTTGCTGGGGATGAAGGCCGACGAATGGCGCGACGTGCGCAGCGATATTCAGATGATCTTTCAGGATCCGCTGGCGTCGCTAAACCCGCGCATGACTATCGGGGAAATCATCGCCGAGCCGCTGCGCACCTATCATCCCAAAATGCCGCGTCAGGAAGTTCGCGATCGCGTTAAGGCGATGATGATGAAAGTGGGGCTGCTGCCGAACCTGATTAACCGCTATCCGCATGAATTCTCCGGCGGCCAGTGCCAGCGTATCGGTATTGCCCGCGCGCTAATTCTTGAACCGAAGCTCATTATTTGCGATGAGCCGGTGTCAGCGCTGGACGTGTCGATTCAGGCGCAGGTAGTGAATCTGCTGCAGCAGCTGCAGCGGGAAATGGGACTGTCGCTGATTTTTATCGCCCACGATCTGGCGGTCGTGAAGCATATCTCCGATCGCGTGCTGGTAATGTATCTTGGCCATGCCGTGGAGCTCGGCACCTATGATGAGGTGTATCATAATCCGCTGCATCCCTATACCAAAGCGCTGATGTCGGCGGTGCCGGTTCCGGACCCTGATAAGGAAAAGAATAAAACGATCCAGCTTCTGGAGGGGGAATTGCCATCGCCGATTAACCCGCCGTCGGGATGCGTATTCCGCACCAGATGCCCGATTGCCGGGCCGGAGTGCGCTAAGACGCGACCGGTGCTGGAGGGCAGTTTCCGCCATGCGGTTTCCTGCCTGAAGGTGGACCCGTTATAATCTCAGGGGCTGACGTTAGTCAGCCCTTTTTTTAGCGAGGTTAACGTGGCTTTTCATATTCATGCCGCTCGTCTGCGGCTGTATCATTTACTCTTCGATCAAAACCGACGATCCGGTCGGCATTTCGAGGGACTTTGCGGCGTATTTGCCCTGCTTAGCGTGCTGGTGATATTTATCGAGTCCGGGCTCGGAACGCAATATCATCTGACCTTAGACGAATGGCATATTTTCGTCTGGCTCGAACTTGTCGTGACGGCGGTTTTTACCTTTGAGTATTTTCTGCGCATTATCAGCTGGCCGAATCCGCTAAAGTATATTTTCAGCTTCTGGGGCATTATTGACCTGGCCACCATTTTACCGCTTTACGTTATGTGGCTGTGGCCCGAGATCAGTATTGAGTATGTGTTTGCCTGGCGGGCCATGCGCGCTATTCGCGCGTTGCGTATCCTTAAGCTGCTGCGCTTTATGCCGTCGTTGAATATTTTCTGGGCCGCTATCGTCAGCGCTCGCCACCAGCTGATCCTGTTCTATTCTTTTGTTGCCATCGTCATGGTGATCTTTGGCTCCCTGATGTATCTGGTTGAGGGGCCGCGATACGGTTTTACTACGCTGAACGCGTCGGTTTACTGGGCGATAGTGACGATAACCACGGTAGGGTATGGCGATATTACGCCGCATACGCCGCTGGGGCGAATTTTAGCCTCCATTCTTATCTTAATTGGCTACTCGATTATTGCGATCCCCACCGGCTTAATTACCAGCCATATGACCACCGCATTTCAGAGTCGCCGGACTCAGCGCCAGTGTCCGCATTGCCAGCATAACGTTCATGAAAAAGACGCTCGCTACTGCAACGTCTGCGGCAGCGAACTGCCTGAATAACCAAAAAAGCCTGCCCTGGTTAACTCAGGCAGGCTTCTTCTTTTATATATAAGCTATTTACTTAAGAAAGAGCTTATTCGCGCCACAGAATATGACAGAGCTTGTGGTCTTTTTCACGGCACAGCAGCACGCGCGCAAAAATATCGTTAATTTCGCCGCCATCTTCATCGGCCAGACCAATGACCACTTCAGCGAAGAAGTCAGGGTTGAGGTCAAAATCGACGTGCTCTTCCCAGTCAGGCGCCGGATCGAAGAGCTCGGCGCCGCCGCGTTCTTCAAACTGCAGGTTGAACAGAATGACATCCGCCGGATCGAGGTTGTCGACGGCCAGTTCGAGGAAAATGTCGTAAGCCTGTTCAAGCGTTTCGTCTTCGGTCAGGCGATTGTTTAAATCCATATCCATGATTGCTACCCATTAAACATCTGATTGGCACGTTTTACAGCAACGGACTGAAGAAGTAAAACAGTCGCTCGGCGATCCGCTGCCACAGCGGACGTTTTAACCACAGCCTGGCGTCCAGCAGGCGCGAGCGGGAGATGTAATCGTCCTGCACCGCGGCCAGATCGCTTCCAAATCCGGCATCGTCAATCACCAGCGTAATCTCGAAGTTGAGCCACAGGCTGCGCATATCGAGGTTAACGGTGCCCACAAGGCTAAGTTCGCCGTCAACCAGCACGCTCTTAGTATGCAGCAGACCGCCTTCAAACTGGTAAATCTTTACCCCGGCAGCCAGCAGCTCGGTAAAGAAGGCGCGACTGGCCCAGCCCACCAGCAGCGAATCGTTCTTGCGCGGCAGGATGATGCTGACATCGACGCCGCGCTGGGCGGCGGTACAGATGGCATGCAAAAGGTCGTCGCTGGGCACAAAGTAGGGGGTCGTCATGATCAAATGCTCTTTGGCCGCGTAGGCGGCAGTCAACAGAGCCTGATGGATCAAATCTTCCGGAAAACCCGGACCCGAGGCGATAGTGTGAATTGTGTGCCCGCTGGCCTCTTCGAACGGCATAATGTTCGCGTCCGGCGGCGGCGGTAAAATACGTTTGCCGGTTTCAATCTCCCAGTCGCAGGAGTAGACAATGCCCATCGCTGTCGCTACCGGACCTTCCATTCGCGCCATCAGATCGATCCACTGGCCAACGCCGGAGTCCTGCTTAAAGAAACGCGGGTCGACCAGATTCATACTGCCGGTATAGGCAATATAGTTATCGATCATAACCATTTTACGATGCTGACGCAGGTCCATACGGCGCAGAAAGACGCGCATCAGGTTGACCTTCAGGGCTTCGACGACTTCAATGCCGGCATTACGCATCATGGCGGCCCAGGGACTACGGAAAAACGCCACGCTCCCGGCGGAGTCGAGCATCAGCCGGCAGTGTACGCCGCGCCTTGCCGCCGCCATCAATGACTCGGCGACCTGATCGGCCATGCCGCCGGGCTGCCAGATATAGAACACCATCTCAATATTGTGACGAGCGAGCTGGATATCGCGGATGAGCGCCTGCATGACGTCATCGGATTCGGTGAGCAGCTGGAGCTGATTGCCTTTGACGCCGCCAATGCCCTGCCGACGTTCGCAGAGCTTGAACAAGGATTCCGCGACCGGACTATTCTCCTCGGCAAAGATATGCTTGCAGGCTTTGAGGTCCTTTAACCACTTGGCCGTTGAGGGCCACATGGCCCGCGCGCGTTCGGCGCGGCGTTTACCCAGATGCAGTTCGCCAAACGAGAGATAGGCGATAATGCCCACCAGGGGAAGAATATAAATGACAAGCAGCCATGCCATCGCTGACGGGACCGCGCGCCTTTTCATTAATATCCGTAATGTTACACCGGCGATAAGTAGCCAGTAACCGAGTATAACCAGCCAGTTCACCACCGTGTAAAAGGTTGTCATAGATGAAAAATCCTTTTGAATGACTTGATGACATGAGTTTACGCATCATCATCCATCTGGCAAATAAAAACGCAGCGAAAGCGTTGGTTAGCCAGATTCATCGGTCTATAATGCAGGCTGTTTTTACTTGTAGAGTAGTTGCAATGAAGCGTAGTAGAACGGAAGTAGGGCGCTGGCGCATGCTTCGGCAGGTGAGTCGCCGTAAAGCACGCTGGCTGGAAGGCCAGTCGCGTCGTAATATGCGCATCCTCTCCATCAGAAAGGAGCTGGTTAAACGGCAACGTCACTCTCTGCTGTTCACCTTCTCTGAATGTTGAGAGTCGAAACAAAAGGCACCGCTCGCGGTGCCTCTGTTTTATCAGCGTTTCGTTCTTAGCATACATTCTTATACTGTCATCTCTCTTTCTTCTGCCGGCGAAACCCGGTTTCTCGCGGGCTCCTGCGTTATTGTTTGCATCAGCAGCGGCGGGCAGGAAGTCGCATCGCGCCATACCTCATAAGACTGGCCCAACGCGTATAAACGCAAAAAACGGGAAGTGCCATGCATCAGCACATGCTACTTATAATGTCCGTAAGGCGTCTATTATTGAGAGGTATCTATGAGTCAACTTTTTAGTCCGGTGCGAATCGGTAAGCTGGAACTTGAGAACCGTATTGTCATTGCGCCAATGTGCCAGTACTCCGCCGACAATGGCAAGGCGACGGCATGGCATCGTATTCATCTCGGACAGCTGGCTTTTTCCGGCGCGGGCTTACTGATTATCGAAGCCAGCGCTGTAGAGCCCGCCGGACGCATTACCCCGGCTGATTTGGGCTTATGGAATGACGAAACGGAAGCCGCATTACGCACCGTGCTGAACGATATCCGCCAGTACGCTTCAATCCCCATCGGTATCCAGCTGGGCCATGCCGGACGAAAAGCCTCTTCCGCAGCCCCCTGGCTGGGGGGACACCAGCTGGCGCATGATTCTGGCGGATGGGACACGGTTGCGCCATCAGCGCTGGCCTATGGTGAAGGTGAACGACCTCCGGTTGAACTTACTCAGGACCACATGAAACGCATCAAGCAGTCATTCGTAGACAGCGCCAGACGCGCTGAGCGGATGGGTATTGAATTGATTGAACTGCATGCCGCGCATGGTTACCTGTTGCACCAGTTCCTTTCACCGCTCAGTAACCAGCGTACCGACGAATACGGCGGCTCGCTGGAGAACCGTTTGCGTTTTCCGCTCGAGATATTCCGGGCCATCCGTGAGGCCGTCAGTCAGGACATCGCGGTGGGCGTCCGACTTTCAGCAACAGACTGGGTGGATGGCGGCTGGGATAACGCACAATCGACTATCTTCAGCCAGCAGCTTGAGGCGCTTGGCTGCGACTATATTCATGTTTCCAGCGGCGGGCTGTCGCCTCATCAGGCGATTCAGGTGGGGCCCGGCTATCAGCTGCCGTTCGCGCGTGAAATCCGCGAGAAGGTGAATATCCCGGTGATCGGTGTGGGTCTGGTGACGGAAGCGCAGCAGGCGGAAGAGGCGCTACAAAATGGCGACGCCGACCTCATCGCCCTTGCCCGCGCCGTGCTCTACAATCCGCACTGGCCATGGCATGCCGCGGCAGCCCTGGGCGCTCAGGTGAGCGTTCCGCCGCAGTATCTTCGCTCAGAACCGCATGGTCTTAAGGGAACGCTGAAGTCCAACAGGTAATTAACCATAGAAAGTCGGCGGTGCTGATGCACTGCCGGCAAATGGCTATCATCAGGGCGCGACCTAAAGAGATCGGAATGCAGAACCGGGGAAGTGGAGAGACATAAGGATGGCGACCATTCCGTACTCGCGTACTTAGAAACGTCCTCTAATGAACGATCGCCATAGATTAAATTTTAACCGCGTTCTTATTGCTTAAGCATTTTATAGGCTAAAACACCTTTTTATACGGTTTCACCGAGACTTTCTGATAAACCCCTGCGGCGATATAGGGATCGTCATTGGCCCATGATTGCGCCGCTTCCAGCGATTCAAATTCCGCAATGACCGTTGAGCCGGTGAAGCCCGCCGCGCCGGGTTCATTACTGTCTACGGCAGGCATTGGGCCGGCGGTCAGTAAACGACCTTCATCATGTAATAATTGCAAACGCGCCAGATGGGCGGGACGTACCGATGTCCGTTTTTCCAGAGAGTCGGCGATATCTTCAGCGTAGATAACGTAAAGCACGGCATGGCTCCTTATCAATAAATTGGCGAATCACGTTAAGTGAAACCGTCGTTGACTGCAATGCAAAGATGATCACGATCCCCAGAATGCCACGTCCCGGGAGCTTTTTGTCAGAAAACAGGGCAAATTTTGATACAAGCCAACAACCCTAGTTGAATATGATTGCTATTTGCATTTAAAATCGGGGCATCATTTTTCAACAGAAACGACTATGAGCGCAATGACCTTTGATTTACCTCGCCGCTTTCCGTGGCCTACGCTACTGTCTGTGGTTATCCACGGCGGTGTTATCGCGGGGTTGCTCTATACTTCGGTACATCAGGTTATTGAACGGCCGGCACCCTCACAGCCCATTGAAATCACTATGGTGGCCCCGGCAGATCTGGAACCGCCTCAGGCGGCTCAGCCGGTCGTTGAGCCCGTTGTTGAACCGGAGCCAGAACCGGAACCGGAAGTGATGCCTGAACCGCCAAAAGAGGCGCCGGTTGTTATCCATAAACCAAAGCCAAAACCGAAGCCAAAGCCGAAACCGAAGCCGGAAAAAAAGGTCGAACAACCGAAGCGTGATGTAAAACCGGCGGAAACGCGCCCGGCCTCGCCGTTTGAAAATACAAATACGGCGCCGGCACGCACCGCGCCGAGCTCCTCAACCGCGACCGCTAAACCCACCGTGACGGCGCCTTCCGGGCCGCGGGCGCTAAGCCGCGGAGAGCCGAGCTATCCGGCTCGTGCCCAGGCGCTGCGCATTGAAGGAAGCGTACGGGTTAAGTTTGACGTCACGCCGGACGGGCGCGTGGACAACGTGCAGATCCTCTCCGCCCAGCCTGCCAATATGTTTGAGCGTGAAGTGAAAAACGCTTTACGTAAATGGCGCTATGAACCGGGTAAACCGGGAACCGGCATTACCATGACCATTCAGTTCCGTCTGAAAGGCGTACAAATTAGCTAATCCTCAAAAACAAGGCCCCTTACGGGGCCTTATCCATGAACACCTCATCAAGCGCTTTCTGCGCCGTCACCAGATGCTGTCCGCCAAACAGAATCGCCCGATTCAGCAGCGTATAGAGCTGGTAGATGGGCTGCCGCTCGAGAAAGCCGGACGGCAGCGGCGATACGGACTGATAGCCGTCATAGATTTGCGGCGGCTGTTCCGGATGCAGCGGGAGCATCGCCAAATCGCATTCGCGATCGCCCCAGTAGCAGGCAGGGTCGAAAATATAGGGCCCGTTTGGCCCGAGCGCGCAGTTACCGGACCATAAGTCACCGTGAAGCAGCGACGGCTGCGGCTGATGACTGCTTAGCCGTTGCTGAACAATATCAACAAGATGATCGATATCACCAAAATGCAGGCCTTTCTCGGCGGCGAGTTCCAGCTGCCAGCCGATGCGCTGTTCGGCAAAGAAAGTGGACCAGCGACGCTGCCAGGCGTTCGGCTGGGGGGTGGTGGAGAGGTCGTTGTCAAAATCCAGACCAAACTGAGGTTGGTCGCTCCACTGATGTAAATGGGCAATTTGCTGGCCTAACAGGAAAGCGTTGTGCGCATCCAGCGGGCGAGGAGGGAGGTATTCCATCACCAGAAAGCTGTAATCTCGATCGCTGCCCACGGCAAAAACCTGCGGTACGTTCACCGTTTTACTGCGCGACAGTAGTTCAAGCTGGTCTGCCTCGGCCGTGAAGATGGGTAAAAGCTCGCGTTCGTCGCATTTTACGAAGTAATCTCGCCCGCCATAGCGTAAATGCCAGGCAGCGTGTATCTCTCCACCGGGTAGTTCGTTTCGCAGTTCGATTTCAGCTGCTTCGGTATGCAAATCGCGTAACAAATTGCTGATAGCTTGCCACATGCCGTCTCTCCCCATGTTTTCCAACATTTCATAAGGTTAGCGCATAAACCCGGCGTAAAACTCGAACTGACGCACAACTGGACGTTTTCCGTTGCGTCAATCGCACTTATTGAGCTTTTAACCACTCGCTGAATGTGACCACGGTGACGTCGACGGGTCTTCCCAGCGCGGTTTCGGCTAAACCTGCGCTTAAGGCGTTGACTTCCTCGGCATTCTGCATAGAAAGCAGGCCGAAGGTGTTGGTGCCGAGCTCGTGGACGTTCCCTTCATCATCGTTTAAGACGAGGGTAAATCCGGCGCGGGTGAGGTGATTACTGAGTTCGTTAATTTCCGTTAACGTCTCTTCGTGAAAACGAACCGTGACGACCCAGGCAATAATTTCGCTACTCATTTTTCACCCCGTTGTTATCCATGGCATTTTTAGCATAGACCATCATGCTGATTTGGCGACTCCCTCTGTCTTCCCAGAGGGAGCGAAGGCGTTATCAACCGCGCAGATAGTTGTAGATTTTTTGCGTATTATCCAGCGAGCAAAGGCGGGTGCCCTGATTGATGGTTGCCGCACTACCCGCCGCAACGCCAAAGCGAACCATATCTTCAAGCGAGGCGTTTTCCGCCAGCCTTAAGGTCATTGCGCCGACCATACTGTCACCGGCGCCGACGGTGCTCTGGCTTTTCATCGGCGGCGGTACCACCTGAACGCTACCCTGGGCATCAACGCCGAGCGCACCCTGGGCGCCGAGGGAGACGACGACGCGCTGGACTTTGCCCGACCGAATGAGCTCCTGCGCCGCAAGACGCACATCATCCGGCTGGCTCAGATCGCGCTGTACCAGCGCGCTAAGCTCTTTCTGGTTCGGCTTAACCAGCTCGATATTGCCGACATCAAGCGCTGCGGCGAGCGCGTCACCGGAACTATCAACAATACAGCGCAATCCATGCTGCTGAGCGTTTTTGACCAGCTGCGTCAGGTTATCGACGCTGATGCCGGGCGGGAGACTTCCGCTAATCACCAGCAGGGAACCCGGGGCGATGGCGAGGACCTTTTCCTCAAGGAGCTGGAGCTCCTCCTTAGTTAACGCTGCGCCCGGCATCACGAAACGATATTGCTCGCCGCTGGCGTTCACATGCACGTGAAGATTCTGCCGCGTCCAGTCATGGGTCTCTACCGTATCGACGGGAACATGTTCATCCGTCAGCAGCGC
Organism: Klebsiella sp. LTGPAF-6F; assembly: GCF_001753185.1. Classification (NCBI taxonomy): domain Bacteria; kingdom Pseudomonadati; phylum Pseudomonadota; class Gammaproteobacteria; order Enterobacterales; family Enterobacteriaceae; genus Klebsiella; species Klebsiella sp. LTGPAF-6F. The sequence continues at coordinate 3,660,720 of NZ_CP017450.1, read as the reverse complement.
CGTCAGGTGTTCGCCTGTCGCCCCGCCGACGGGAAAGATGGCTGTGGCGCTGCCGCCAAGAAAAGTGATGGCTCGCGCAACGTTAATTCCGCCGCCGCCGGGTTCAAACACGGGAGCGCTACAGCGCAGTTTGCCTTCCGGGTAAATTTGCGGGGTCTGGGTTGCGCTATCGAGCGAGGGGGCTAACGTGAGCGTATAGATTTTGGTCATCCAGTTTCCTCCATAATACGAATTTAGCTGCTCTGGTTTTAAGCATGGCACTTAAAGGAGGGAAGGGGAAGCGACGCGCCACTTATACAACGCAACCTCTTTTTATCTTTATGAAATAAAAATTGTTTTGAGAAGCGTCTTATACAAAAAATGAAAGAGTAATTGATTGCTAAGTTAATCGTGCTTTTTTATAATTTACTCCCTTTCTTAGGACCGGCTATCCGCGATCCTCGCGAAAGCTCCCGGGACCCTCCAGGTCTCCTTATAGGTTGTACGGACTTAAAATTAAATGAAGCTTTTGAAGACAGTACCCGCAGCGGCGTTGCTCGCGGGAGGGCTTTTTGCGTCTGCGTGCGCAATGGCCGATGATTCCGTTTTTACTGTCATGGATGACCCATCTTCTGCTAAAAAACCTTTCGAAGGTACTGTTAACGCCGGTTATCTGGCGCAGTCCGGCAATACGAAAAGTTCCTCAATGACCGCCGACTCCACGTTGACCTGGTATGGCAATACCACCGCATGGTCGCTGTGGGGGAATGCCAGCAATACGTCGTCAAACGATCAGCGCTCTTCGGAAAGGTACGCGGTGGGGGGACGTAGTCGTTACAACCTGACTGACCAGAACTATATATTTGGCCAGGCCAGCTGGCTGACGGATCGTTACAATGGTTATCAGCAGCGGGATGTGTTTACCGCAGGTTATGGTCGACAGATTATGAACGGACCGGTACACAGCCTGCGTTTTGAATTTGGTCCTGGCGTACGCTACGACGAGTATACCGACGGCGATACTGATACTCAGCCGTTGGGCTATGCTTCCGGCACTTACGCCTGGCAGATGACTGATAACGCCAAATTTACGCAAGGTGTTTCGGTATTCGGCGCTGAAGATACGACGCTGAACTCCGAAAGCGCGCTGAACGTTGCCATTAATGCTCACTTTGCCCTCAAGGTCGCCTATAACTTGACGTGGAACTCTGAGCCGCCGTCATCGGCGCCGGAACACACCGATCGCCGTACCACGCTATCTCTCGGTTATAAAATGTAATATTTCAGGCCAGATATTCTGGCCTGATTGTTTTAAATTTGGCAATAAGTGACATTATTATTTTTGGTCTCTCGTTTTGTTTTTTATAAAAAGAAATCGTCTTCATAATTTCCCCACAATTGCTATTTTGCTGACAAATATGCAGTTAATTTGACACGAAAAGATAAATATTGGGTCGGACAAAAATGTGATCTGGATCTATACTGTTGCACACAGGCGGCGATAACGACGCCGTTCTATTTATCTGAAACAAATAAGAGAATGACTATCATGAGAAATAGCAAAATCGCACTCGCGGCCGTGATGCTGTGCACGCTGTCTTTTGGCGCATTTGCCGCCGCTCCCGCACCGCAGCCGGGTAATAACGAGCATACCCAAGTTGGTATCGCCAAAGCTACCGATGTCGAAGCAGGCTCCAACATAGCGCCGGGCTCACAGTCTACCGGGCAGTCAATGAATGATGCTTTTGATGTTCATAAACTTGTCGCCGGCGAATGGTCCTGATATTTCATTGTTCTTGAACATCATCCTTTAATTATTTCGTGAAGCAGCAAACCGGGTAATGCCGTACCGGTTTTGCTTTCCGCACTTTGTGTTAAACATGCATAATTGATGTGAAAGCATAAATATTCTTTATGCGTCATATCGTCCTGCCGCGCTCTTTTGCCGCACGGTTCCGCAGCAATTACGCTGGGTTTGTTGCGCCGCGACCTTTTTTTTCCATCAGCAATAACCATTTAGTCTCATGTGACTTTTATCACGCACTAATGATGTGTAAACTAACCGTCGGTGTTATCAACAGGCGGCTGCAGGTGGGTACGCGTCGGTGAACGAGCGTGCACATATTTTCGCAGAGTGAAGCGGGAACTGGGCCTGAACGTGTTGATAATTATGATTATATTGTTTTGTATGTGCTCTTTCGTGCGGGGCACCACTGCAAATAAGGACATGAAATGCCTGTAATTACGCTTCCTGATGGCAGCCAACGCCATTTTGATCACGCTGTGAGCCCGATGGACGTCGCTCTGGATATTGGCCCCGGTCTGGCGAAAGCCACCATCGCCGGCCGCGTCAACGGCGAACTGGTTGACGCCTGCGACTTAATTGAAAACGACGCGACGCTCTCTATCATCACCGCGAAAGATGAAGATGGACTTGAGATTATTCGTCACTCCTGTGCGCACCTTTTGGGGCACGCGATTAAACAGCTGTGGCCAAATACCAAGATGGCGATCGGCCCGGTTGTCGACAACGGTTTCTACTATGATGTCGATCTGGACCATACCCTGACCCAGGAAGATATCGACGCGCTCGAAAAACGTATGCACGAGCTCGCCGAGAAAAACTACGACGTCATTAAGAAAAAAGTCAGCTGGCACGAAGCGCGTGAAACCTTCGTGAAGCGCGGCGAGAGCTATAAAGTCTCCATTCTTGATGAAAACATTGCTCATGATGACAAACCTGGTTTGTATCATCATGAAGAGTATGTCGACATGTGCCGTGGGCCGCACGTGCCGAATATGCGTTTCTGTCATCATTTCAAACTGATGAAGACCGCTGGCGCCTACTGGCGCGGCGATAGCAACAATAAAATGCTGCAGCGCATCTACGGAACCGCATGGGCAGATAAAAAAGCCTTAAATGCCTATCTGCAGCGTCTGGAAGAAGCCGCTAAGCGCGATCACCGTAAAATCGGTAAGCAGCTCGACCTGTATCATATGCAGGAAGAGGCGCCGGGCATGGTGTTCTGGCATAACGACGGCTGGACTATCTTCCGCGAACTGGAAACTTTTGTGCGTTCTAAGCTGAAAGAGTACCAGTATCAGGAAGTTAAAGGCCCGTTTATGATGGACCGCGTGCTGTGGGAAAAAACCGGCCACTGGGACAACTATAAAGATGCGATGTTCACCACTTCTTCCGAGAACCGTGAATACTGCATCAAGCCGATGAACTGCCCGGGCCACGTGCAGATCTTCAACCAGGGGCTGAAATCCTATCGCGATCTGCCGCTGCGTATGGCTGAATTCGGTAGCTGCCATCGTAATGAGCCGTCAGGCGCGCTGCATGGCCTGATGCGCGTACGTGGCTTTACTCAGGATGACGCCCATATCTTCTGTACTGAAGATCAGGTTCGCGATGAAGTGAACGCCTGTATTCGCATGGTCTACGATATGTACAGCACCTTTGGCTTCGAGAAAATCGTCGTCAAGCTGTCGACTCGCCCGGAAAAACGCATCGGTAGCGATGAGACATGGGATCGTGCTGAAGCGGATCTGGCCGTGGCGCTGGAAGAGAACAACATCCCGTTTGAGTATCAGCTGGGTGAAGGCGCGTTCTACGGTCCGAAAATTGAATTTACCCTGTATGACTGCCTCGATCGTGCATGGCAGTGCGGTACTGTACAGCTGGACTTCTCCCTGCCGCAGCGTTTAAGCGCCTCTTATGTGGGTGAAAATAACGAACGACAGGTACCGGTAATGATTCACCGCGCGATTCTTGGTTCGCTGGAGCGCTTTATTGGCATCCTGACCGAAGAGTTTGCGGGCTTCTTCCCGAGCTGGCTGGCGCCGGTGCAGGTTGTGGTCATGAATATTACCGATTCTCAGGCTGAATACGTTAACGAATTGACGCGTAAACTACAAAATGCGGGCATTCGCGTAAAAGCAGACTTGAGAAATGAGAAGATAGGCTTTAAAATCCGCGAGCACACTTTACGTCGTGTCCCTTACATGTTGGTCTGTGGCGACAAAGAGGTAGAAGCCGGCAAAGTTGCCGTGCGTACCCGTCGTGGCAAAGACTTGGGCAGCCTGGACGTAAATGAAGTTATCGAGAAGCTGCAACAAGAGATTCGCAGCCGCAGTCTAAAACAACTGGAGGAATAAGGTATTAAAGGCGGAAAACGAGTTCAAACGGCACGTCCGAATCGTATTAATGGCGAGATTCGCGCCCTGGAAGTTCGCTTAACTGGTCTGGAAGGCGAAGCTTTGGGTATTGTGAGTCTGAGAGAAGCGATCGAAAAAGCTGAAGAAGCTGGAGTAGATTTAGTTGAAATCAGCCCTAACGCCGAACCGCCAGTTTGTCGTATCATGGACTACGGCAAGTTCCTTTATGAAAAGAGCAAGTCTTCTAAGGAACAGAAGAAAAAGCAAAAAGTTATCCAGGTTAAGGAAATTAAGTTCCGCCCTGGCACCGACGATGGCGATTATCAGGTAAAACTCCGCAGCCTGATTCGCTTTCTGGAAGATGGCGATAAGGCCAAGATCACGCTGCGTTTTCGCGGCCGTGAGATGGCCCACCAACAGATCGGTATGGAAGTGCTTACCCGCGTCCGTGACGATCTGAGTGAACTGGCAGTAGTCGAATCCTTCCCAACGAAGATCGAAGGCCGCCAGATGATCATGGTGCTCGCTCCTAAGAAGAAACAGTAAGGCCTTCAAGTAGCAATGTCTGTGGAGCCTGCGGGTTCCGCAGCCGTTGTTCGCCTATGTTTCGTTTATTAACAATGCGAAGTGGAAGTTATTAAAATGCCAAAAATTAAGACCGTACGCGGTGCTGCTAAGCGCTTCAAAAAAACCGGTAAAGGTGGTTTTAAGCACAAGCACGCTAACCTGCGTCACATTCTGACCAAAAAAGCTACCAAGCGTAAACGTCACCTGCGTCCGAAAGCCATGGTTTCTAAAGGCGATCTGGGCCTGGTCATCGCGTGCCTGCCGTACGCATAAGTCGTTAACCCTTTTAACTTTTTAATTAGAATAGATACAGGAGAGCACATATGGCTCGCGTAAAACGTGGTGTAGTTGCCCGTGCACGTCACAAGAAAATTTTGAAACAAGCTAAAGGCTACTACGGTGCGCGTTCTCGCGTATACCGCGTTGCCTTCCAGGCTGTTATCAAAGCTGGTCAGTACGCTTATCGTGACCGTCGTCAGAAAAAGCGTCAGTTCCGTCAACTGTGGATTGCGCGTATCAACGCAGCAGCACGTCAGAACGGTATTTCTTACAGCAAATTCATCAACGGCCTGAAAAAAGCCTCTGTTGAAATCGACCGTAAGATCCTGGCTGACATCGCCGTATTCGACAAATTAGCGTTCACCGCGCTGGTCGAAAAAGCGAAAGCAGCTCTGGCATAAGCCAGTTGAAAGAGGGAGCTTGTCTCCCTCTTTTCGTTTCAAGACTATCAATACATTGACTTTTATCCGCGTAAGCTTTTCAATATCGATCTTACGTTTTTTAGCAGACAAGGTAATGCAAGCATGAATGCTGCTATTTTCCGCTTCTTTTTTTACTTTAGCACCTGAACTCAGGAGGCTAGCGCGTGAAAGAAGAAACGGAAAACAGCGCCAAAAAGCCTCCCACTGTGGAGGCTTTTTTTGTATCTGAACTGGCTTGTTCTATTTCAAGCTCCAGACGTGTGGATTGACCGGGTCATTCGGTCAAATGGCGAATGACCCGCCGTCTGCGGCTCGAAATAGTGAAAGCAAAATAATAACCATAACCGGTGTCTGCACCGACATAATGAGGAAAACCATGTCACATCTCGCAGAGCTGGTTGCCAGTGCGAAGGCAGCCATTAACGAGGCATCAGATGTTGCTGCGCTGGACAACGTCCGCGTGGAATACCTGGGTAAAAAAGGGCTCCTGACCCTTCAGATGACGACCCTGCGTGAGCTGCCTGCTGAAGAGCGCCCGGCAGCCGGCGCGGTTATCAACGAAGCGAAAGAGCAGGTCCAGCAGGCGCTTAACGCGCGTAAGTCAGATCTTGAAAGCGCCGCTCTTAACGCGCGCCTGGCCTCGGAGACCATCGATGTCTCTCTGCCGGGGCGTCGTATTGAGAACGGTGGCCTGCATCCGGTGACCCGTACCATCGATCGTATTGAAAGTTTCTTCGGTGAGCTCGGCTTTACCGTCGCGACTGGCCCGGAAATCGAAGATGACTACCACAACTTCGATGCGCTGAATATTCCTGGCCACCATCCGGCACGCGCTGACCACGACACTTTCTGGTTTGATGCCACGCGCCTGCTGCGTACGCAAACCTCAGGCGTGCAGATCCGCACCATGGCTAACCAGCAGCCGCCGATCCGCATTATTGCGCCAGGCCGCGTCTATCGTAACGACTACGATCAGACCCATACCCCAATGTTCCATCAGATGGAAGGCCTGATCGTTGATACTAACATCAGCTTTACCAACCTGAAGGGAACGCTGCACGATTTCCTGCGTAACTTCTTTGAAGAAGATCTGCAGATTCGTTTTCGTCCGTCCTATTTCCCGTTCACCGAGCCGTCGGCCGAAGTCGACGTTATGGGGAAAAACGGGAAATGGCTGGAAGTGCTCGGCTGCGGGATGGTGCATCCAAACGTACTGCGCAACGTGGGTATCGATCCGGAAATCTATTCCGGCTTTGCCTTCGGCATGGGTATGGAGCGTCTGACCATGCTGCGCTACGGCGTGACCGACTTACGCGCGTTCTTCGAAAACGATCTGCGTTTCCTCAAACAGTTTAAATAAGGGCAGGACAGAACAATGAAATTCAGTGAACTGTGGTTACGCGAGTGGGTTAACCCAGCTATCGATAGCGAAGCGCTGTCGGACCAGATAACGATGGCCGGCCTTGAGGTTGACGGCGTTGAGCCGGTTGCGGGCAGCTTCAACGGCGTTGTCGTTGGGGAAGTGGTTGAGTGCGCTCAACACCCTAATGCTGACAAACTGCGCGTCACAAAAATTAACGTCGGCGGCGAACGCCTGCTGGACATCGTCTGCGGCGCGCCAAACTGCCGTCAGGGCCTGAAGGTTGCCGTTGCAACCATCGGTGCCGTACTGCCGGGCGATTTTAAAATTAAAGCGGCAAAGCTGCGCGGCGAGCCGTCGGAAGGCATGCTGTGCTCCTTCTCCGAGCTGGGGATCTCCGACGATCACAGCGGTATTATTGAACTGCCCGCCGACGCGCCGCTGGGTACCGATATCCGCGAATACCTGAAGCTCGACGATAACACTATCGAAATCAGCGTCACGCCGAACCGTGCCGACTGCCTGGGTATTATCGGCATTGCCCGCGATGTCGCCGTGCTCAACAAGGCGCCATTGAATGTCCCGGAAATGGCCCCGGTTGCCGTGACCATCGACGACGTTCTGCCAATTCAGGTCGATGCGCCGGAAGCATGCCCGCGCTACCTGGGCCGTGTGGTAAAAGGCATTAATGTCAAAGCGCCGACGCCGTTATGGATGAAAGAGAAGCTGCGCCGCTGCGGCATTCGCTCCATCGATGCCGTGGTTGACGTGACCAACTACGTTCTGCTCGAGCTCGGCCAGCCGATGCACGCCTTCGATAAAGACCGCATTGAAGGCGGAATTATCGTGCGTATGGCGCATGAAGGCGAAACCCTGGTCCTGCTCGACGGCTCCGAGGCTAAGCTGGATACCGATACTCTGGTTATTGCTGACCACCAGAAAGCCCTGGCTATGGGCGGAATTTTCGGCGGCGAGCACTCCGGCGTAAACGATGAAACGCAAAACGTTCTGCTGGAATGCGCGTTCTTCAGCCCGCTGTCCATTACCGGTCGCGCCCGTCGCCATGGTCTGCATACCGATGCTTCCCACCGCTACGAGCGCGGCGTGGACTCCGCGCTGCAGTATCAGGCAATGGAGCGCGCAACCCGCCTGCTGATGGATATTTGCGGCGGTGAAGCGGGCCCGATTATTGACGTGACCAATGAAGCGACTCTGCCGAAGCCTGCGACCATCCGCCTTCGCCGCAGCAAACTGGATCGTTTGATTGGCCATCACATTGAAGATGCGCAGGTTAGCGACATTCTGCGTCGTCTGGGCTGTGAAGTTACCGAAGGCCAGGATGAGTGGCATGCCGTGGCGCCGAGCTGGCGTTTCGACATGGAGATCGAAGAAGACCTGGTCGAAGAGGTTGCCCGCGTCTATGGCTATAACAATATTCCTGATGAACCGGTACAAGCGGGCCTGATTATGGGCACTCACCGCGAAGCGGATCTGTCGCTTAAGCGCGTGAAAACGCTGCTCAACGACAAAGGCTATCAGGAAGTGATTACCTACAGCTTTGTTGATCCGAAAGTACAGCAGTGGATCCACGCCGGCGAGGAAGCGCTGATTCTGCCGAGCCCGATCTCCAGCGAAATGTCGGCGATGCGTCTGTCATTGTGGACCGGTCTGCTCGGGACGGTGGTCTACAACCAGAATCGCCAGCAGAGTCGCGTCCGCATCTTTGAGAGCGGCCTACGATTTGTTCCCGATACGCAGGCCCCGCTGGGTATTCGCCAGGACGTGATGCTGGCTGGCGTCATCTGCGGTAACCGCTATGAAGAACACTGGAACCTGGCAAAAGAAACCGTCGATTTCTATGATTTAAAAGGCGATCTGGAGTCCGTTCTCGACCTCACGGGTAAACTGTCCGACATCGAATTCCGCATCGAAGCCAATAATGCGCTTCATCCGGGCCAGTCGGCGGCGATTTATCTGAAAGGTGAACGTATTGGTTTTATTGGGGTTGTTCATCCCGAGCTGGAACGTAAACTGGATCTGAACGGCCGCACGTTGGTGTTCGAGCTGGAGTGGAACAAGCTTGCAGACCGCGTGGTGCCTCAGGCGCGTGAAGTTTCTCGCTTCCCGGCGAACCGTCGCGACATCGCTGTCGTTGTGGCAGAAAACGTTCCCGCAGCCGATGTTTTAGCCGAGTGTAAGAAAGTTGGCGTAAATCAGGTAGTTGGCGTAAACTTATTTGACGTGTACCGCGGCAAGGGCGTAGAGGAAGGTTTCAAAAGCCTCGCTATCAGCCTTATCCTCCAGGATACCAGCCGTACACTCGAAGAAGAGGAGATTGCCGCTACCGTCGCCAAATGTGTAGAGGCATTGAAAGAGCGATTCCAGGCATCATTGAGGGATTGAACCTATGGCGCTTACAAAAGCTGAAATGTCAGAATATCTGTTTGATAAGCTTGGGCTTAGCAAGCGGGATGCCAAAGAGCTGGTAGAGTTGTTTTTCGAAGAAGTCCGTCGCGCTCTGGAAAACGGAGAGCAGGTAAAACTCTCCGGGTTCGGCAACTTCGATTTGCGAGATAAGAACCAACGCCCGGGCCGTAACCCGAAAACGGGAGAGGATATTCCTATTACAGCCCGGCGTGTGGTGACCTTCAGACCCGGACAGAAGTTAAAAAGCCGTGTCGAAAACGCTTCACCCAGAGAGAAATGATCTGGACTGACTAATCAAAAAGGCCGCTATGCGGCCTTTTTTCTTTTCCTGGCCGAATACCGTAAAATCAATCACATCCTTTTTCTCAACTCAGAAATCTATGCTGACCTTTGCTCAAACTCAACGGCGCCGCAACCGGCGCTGGCTTGCGGTATTAACGTTGCTGCTACTGGTTACGTCGACCATCAGCCTGTGCGCGGGCGACCAGTGGATTGGCCCCGGTGAATGGTTTAGCGCCAAAGGCGAGCTGTTTATCTGGCAGATTCGTTTGCCGCGTACCCTGGCCGTCCTGCTGGTGGGCGCGGCGCTGGCCCTGTCCGGCGCGATTATGCAGGCGCTGTTTGAAAACCCGCTGGCGGAGCCCGGGCTGCTGGGGGTATCAAACGGCGCTGGGGTTGGCCTGATAGCCGCCGTGTTGCTGGGAAAAGGGCTGCTTCCGGGCTGGGCGCTGGGGCTGTGCGCCATCGCTGGCGCGCTGGTCATTACCTTTATTTTGCTGCGTTTTGCCAGGCGGCATCTCTCGACCAGCCGCCTGCTGCTGGCGGGCGTGGCGCTCGGTATCATATGCAGCGCGCTGATGACCTGGGCGGTCTACTTCTCAACCTCTTTCGATCTCCGCCAGCTGATGTACTGGATGATGGGCGGCTTTGGCGGCGTGGACTGGCAGCAGCTGTGGCTGATGCTGGCCCTGCTGCCTGTGCTGGCCTGGGTGTGCCTGCAATCGCAGCCTCTTAATCTGTTAGCGCTGGGGGAGGTTTCCGCACGCCAGCTGGGGCTACCGCTGTGGCTATGGCGTAAAGTGCTGGTGGTGGCGACCGGCTGGCTGGTGGGCGTCAGCGTGGCGCTGGCCGGCGCGATCGGCTTTATTGGTCTGGTTATCCCGCATATTCTGCGCTTATGTGGCTTAAGCGATCACCGCGCGCTGCTTCCGGCCTGTTTGTTAGCGGGGGCCAGCGCGCTGCTGGGCGCGGATATTATCGCGCGTCTGGCGCTTTCGGCGGCGGAATTGCCGATTGGCGTGGTCACCGCCACCCTGGGCGCGCCGGTGTTTATCTGGTTATTGCTGAAATCAGGCCGCCCGCAGTGAGGGGCGGCCGTAAGCGGTTGATAGTATTACCAGCCCTTAATCGCATCGCCTTTGTAGACTTCCGCTGCCTTGTCGGCAACCTGCTGAGTCTGGAAGGCCTCTTTCAGCTCCTGGACTTTTTTGCTGTCTTTATTATCTTCGCGCGCAACAATGGCGTTGACGTACGGCGAGTCCGGGCCTTCCATAAATAGCCCATCGCGGGCAGCCGAGAGACCGGCCTGAGCGGAGAAGTTGGTGTTGATGATCGACAGGGCGACGTTCGGGTCATCAAGCGTACGGGTCAGCTGCGGCGTGTCGACTTCCACGATTTTCAGCTGCTTAGGATTGTCGATAATGTCCAGCGTCGTCGGCAGGTAGCCTGTACCCTCTTTCAGCTTGATTAAACCTTGCGCCTGCAGCAGCAGCAGGCTGCGGCCCAGGGTTGTGGTTTCGTTAGAGATGGAAATCGTCGCGCCGTCAGGCAGTTCGCTGATATTTTTGATTTTCTTCGAGTAGGCGGCGATCGGGAAGACGAAGGTTTTACCGACAATGGCAAACTTATAGCCGCGCTCTTTTGATTGTGCCTCAAGGTAAGGCAGCGTCTGGAAGGCGTTAGCATCGACGTCTTTATTGTTCAGGGCTTCGTTCGGCAGAACGTAATCATTAAATGAGATTACCTCGACGTCGAGGTTGTATTTCTCTTTGGCCACCTGTTCTACGACTTTCCAGATAGCCTCATCCGGCCCGGTATTAATGGCGACTTTAATCTTATTATCTTCATCCGGCGAGCAGGCCGAAAGCAGCGTAACGGAGGCCGCGATTAACACCGCGCTAAACATCTTCTTCATCAATAAAACTCTCTTAAATTAACAATTAACGAAATGCTATTACATCAATCCACCACTGTACACTGAATTGCGCGCTCCCGGTGTTGAGATGAATTCATGTTGTGCTGCCTGTTACATCAAGAGACACTCCCGGGGGATTCAAAGTAGAATGACCCAGTCTGAATCCGCTACAGTAGATAGGGATCACCTGAAGCAGTAACCGGTATATTCACAGAGGGAAGGCTATGCAACACGATATTCTCAATACTGAAGTCACCACCATCGATGGTGAGAAAACAACGCTCACCCCGTGGGCAGGCAACGTCCTGTTGATTGTCAACGTCGCGTCAAAGTGCGGCCTGACGCCGCAGTATGAGCAGCTGGAGGCGCTGCAAAAAGATTTAGAAAGCGAAGGTTTTAGCGTACTGGGCTTTCCGTGCAACCAGTTTCTGGGTCAGGAGCCGGGTAGCGAAGAAGAGATTAAAACGTTCTGTAGCACGACTTACGGCGTGACATTCCCGATGTTCAGCAAAATTGACGTCAACGGCGAACATCGCGCGCCTCTGTACCAGAAGCTGGTTGAGGCCGCCCCGCAGGCTATCGCCCCGGAAGGCAGCGGTTTTTATGAGCGCATGGCCAGCAAAGGCAGAGCGCCGCTGTACGTGGATGATATTCTGTGGAATTTTGAAAAATTCCTCATCGGCCGCGATGGTCAGGTCATCGGCCGTTTCTCACCGGATATGACGCCGGATGATCCGCAGCTGGTGGCCGCTATTAAAGGAGCTTTAGCCAAATAATGCCGTTTTTGATGCAGCTACAGGATGTAGAAGAGGCGGGGCGGCTGGCGCCGTTTTCAGCCGATATCCGGCCGGGAGAGATCGTTCATCTGGTGGGGCCAAACGGGGCGGGGAAAAGCACGTTGCTGGCGCGTATGGCGGGGCTCTCTACCGGCCCGGGCCAGGTAAAACTGAATGGACGCCCGCTGAATGACTGGCTGGCGCAGGAGCTGGCGCGTCATCGGGCCTATTTAAGCCAGCACCAGATGCCGCCTTTCGCCATGCCGGTCTGGCATTATCTGTCGCTGCATCTCCAGGACGACGCGCACAACGGGCTACTGACGACCATCGCGGAGAAGCTGGGCTTAGGCGACAAGCTGGGGCGCCAGGTGAATCACATCTCCGGCGGGGAGTGGCAGCGCGTGCGCCTGGCGGCGGTAATACTGCAGATTCATCGTCAGGCTAACGCGTCCGGGCAGTTGCTATTGCTGGATGAACCGATGAACAGCCTGGACGTGGCGCAGCAGGCCGCACTGGACCGACTGTTAAGCGAACTCTGCGCCTCGGGGATTGCCGTCGTGATGAGCAGCCACGACCTGAATCATACCCTCCGACACGCCCATCGCTCCTGGCTTATCTGCCGGGGGGAGACGATCGCCTGCGGCAGTACCGCCGAGGTATTAAGCGAAGAGAATTTAACCGCCGCCTATGCCATGGGCTTCCAGCGGGTCGAGGTGGCGGGTCATCTTATGCTCGTTGCGTCACAGTAGCACGCAGTCAGCTTGCCAGCGAATTGATAAACAAGGTAAATTATCCTGCTATCAGGATAGGGAACAGAGGATTCGTCTGAGATGCGTTTTTGGCTCGTTTTGTGTGTTGCGTTATTTCTGGCGGGTTGTAGCAGCCATCGGGCGCCGCCGCCCAATCCACGGCTTGCTGATTCGATTACCGTTGTTGCTAACCTGAATGAGCAGCTAAGGAACTGGCGGGGTGCGCCGTATCGCTACGGCGGCATGTCGCCGCGCGGCGTTGATTGCTCCGGGTTTGTGCTGATGACCTTCCGCGATAAGTTCGCGTTGCAGCTGCCGCGCGAAACGCGTGAACAGGCGGAGATCGGCACGAAAATCGATAAGAGCGAACTGCTGCCTGGCGATCTGGTCTTCTTCAAGACCGGTTCCGGAGAGAGCGGTCTGCACGTCGGTATTTACGACACGGATAACCAGTTTATCCACGCCTCCACCAGCCAGGGCGTGACGCGCTCGTCGCTGGATAATGTCTACTGGCATAAAAAATTCTGGCAGGCGCGAAGGATCTAGCCTCGATACGTCAAAGCGTAGCGTGGCGTTTTCTTGCCCGGCGGCGGTAACGCCTTACCGGGCAGCGCCACAACGCTCGTCTTGTCTTTTATCGCAATAACCCATCCATTCCTCCGTGTTAATAATTTGTTGAAAGCACTACACTGAAGGCAGGAGGAACCATGACCCTGTCTTTTACTACCCACTGGCGTGATGAACTGCCGGATTTTTACACCGCTTTAACCCCTACGCCGCTGGAGAATGCGCGGCTTGTCTGGCACAACGCTCCGCTGGCGCGAACGCTGGGCGTTGACGCGTCGTTATTCAGCCCGCAGAAGGGCGCTGGCGTATGGGGCGGCGAAACGCTGCTGCCGGGAATGTCGCCGCTGGCGCAGGTTTACAGCGGCCACCAGTTCGGCGCCTGGGCCGGGCAGCTCGGCGACGGGCGCGGTATTCTGCTCGGCGAACAGCAGCTCGCTGATGGTCGTCGCTTTGACTGGCACCTTAAAGGCGCCGGGCTCACTCCCTATTCGCGAATGGGCGACGGGCGGGCGGTGCTGCGCTCGACGATCCGCGAGGCGCTGGCCTCGGAAGCGATGCATGCGTTGGGCATTCCCACCACCCGCGCGCTGGCGATAGTGGCCAGCGATACGCCGGTATACCGCGAAACCGTCGAGCGCGGGGCAATGCTGATGCGGCTGGCGGAAAGCCACGTTCGTTTCGGCCATTTTGAGCATTTTTACTACCGTCGCGAGCCTCTGAAAGTGCAGCAGCTGGCGGATTACGTGATTCGTCACCACTGGCCGCATCTGCAAAATGAAGCGGATAAGTACCTTCTGTGGTTTAGTGACGTTGTCACCCGAACCGCGGAGATGATTGGCTGCTGGCAAACGGTGGGCTTTGCCCACGGGGTGATGAATACCGACAATATGTCGATTCTCGGCCTGACGATGGACTACGGTCCGTACGGTTTCCTTGATGATTTCCAGCCTGGCTTTATCTGTAACCACTCCGATTATCAGGGGCGCTACAGCTTTGATAATCAGCCGGCGGTAGGGCTATGGAACCTGCAACGTCTGGCGCAGACGCTCTCGCCGTTTATCAGCGCTGAGGCGCTGAACGGCGCGCTGGATAGTTACCAGCAAGCGCTGCTGACGGCGTATGGCCGCCGCATGCGCGACAAGCTCGGATTGTTTACCCAGCAAAAAGGGGATAACGAGCTGCTGGACGGCCTGTTTGCGCTGATGGAACGCGAGGGCAGCGACTATACGCGGACCTTCCGGATGCTCAGCGCCAGCGAGCAGGAGAGCGCCGCCTCGCCGCTACGCGATGAGTTTATCGACCGCGAGACGTTCGATAGCTGGTTTACCGCTTACCGCGCGCGCCTGCGCGATGAACAGGTTGACGATGCGCAAAGGCAGGCGCGGATGCGCAGCGTGAACCCGGCGATCGTGCTGCGTAACTGGCTGGCTCAGCGGGCCATTGAACAGGCGGAGCAGGGGGATATGAGCGAACTGGAGCGCCTGCATAGCGCACTCTCTCACCCCTTTGCCGATCGGACGGATGAGTATATTCAGCGTCCACCGGACTGGGGAAGGCGTCTTGAAGTAAGCTGTTCCAGCTAACGTTCGTTATCCCTGCCTTTATCGGTGGGGATAATTATTTGGTCAGGATCAGCTTACCCGAATGGGTCTGACGCAGAAGGTAGCGCTGACCGCGATGTTCAATCACCACCCGTCCCTCGCTGCCTAATAATGTCCGGCTGCTTATCTCTTTGTCCGTCGGAACCGGATACGGGGCATTGTCTGTTGTTTTTTCTGCTGTGGCAGTGTTATCCATACGCGTCATAGCACTAAAAATAAAAATCAAGGCAACAATGATAATCATTATCAATAATGTTGTTTTTCACGCAAGCTTTATTTAGCGGAATACCAGATTTAGCAGGTGTCGGGCCGGTCGATGGCGGAAAATCGCTCCCCACCGCGCGTACGGTGGGGAGGGGAACTACAGGCGGGTGGCGGTGGCGGCGGCTAATTCATCCAGCAGCCGTTCGCTATCGTCCCAGCTCAGGCAGGGATCGGTAATCGATTGTCCCCAGGCCAGCGGCTGGCCCGCGACGACCTTCTGCGTGCCTTCCTGAAGGAAACTCTCGGCCATGATCCCGGCGATGGCGGTCGAGCCGGCGCGGATCTGCTGGCAGATGTCGGCGCAAACGTCCAGCTGGCGGCGGTGCTGTTTCTGGCAATTGCCGTGGCTAAAATCCACCACCAGCTGTTCCGGCAGGTCGAACTCCGCCAGCGCTTCCCCGGCGGCGGCGATATCGGCGGCGTGGTAATTCGGCTTTTTACCGCCGCGCATAATGATATGGCCGTACGGATTGCCGCTGGTCTGGTAGATGGTCATCTGTCCCTGCTTATCCGGCGACAGGAACATATGGCTGGCGCGGGAAGCGCGGATCGCATCAACGGCGATACGGGTATTGCCATCGGTACCGTTCTTAAAGCCTACCGGGCACGAGAGCGCCGAGGCCATTTCGCGGTGGATCTGGCTCTCGGTCGTACGCGCGCCGATAGCGCCCCAGCTTATCAGGTCGGCAATAAACTGCCCGGTCACCATATCGAGAAACTCGGTGGCGGTCGGTACGCCCAGTTCATTGACCTGCAGCAGCAGGCTACGCGCCAGCTCAAGGCCGTGATTCACCCGATAGCTGCCGTTCAGGTCGGGGTCGGAGATCAGCCCCTTCCAGCCAACCACCGTGCGCGGCTTCTCAAAATAGGTACGCATCACGATTTCCAGCTGCGGCTGGTAACGTTCGCGCATACCCTGCAGGCGGCGCGCATACTCCATCGCCGCATCAATATCATGAATGGAACAGGGACCGATCACCACCAGCAGGCGGCGATCTTCACCGTTGAGGATTTTCTCGATTCGGCGGCGTGAGGCGGAAACGTGTGCGGCAACGTCGGCAGACACTGGATGCCGCTGAGCCAGTTCCGCAGGCGTTACCAGGCTTTCAATGCGCGCGGTACGCAATTCGTCTGTTTTATTCATTGGGGTCTCAAAATCTGTTTCTTCCGCGGCGAAAATGCCGGGAAGTGATGCGCATCACGATAAACCAATCCCCGCTTATTGCAAGAGCAGGGCATGATCCTGTATAGGGCTCAGGTGATAGCATAAACAAATTTTTAATAATGTACTAGCGTGTTAGTACATTCTGCGGCTTAACCCCATAATATCCATGATTTTGGTGGCGATCTCTTCCACGGAATAGTTGGTGCTGTTCAGGCAAGGTATTTTGTTTTTGCGGTAAAGCGCCTCGACTTCGGTCACTTCCATCCGGCACTGGCGCATGGAAGCATAGCGGCTGTTTTCCCGCCGCTCTTCGCGGATGGCCGCCAGGCGCTCCGGATTGATCGTTAAGCCGAAGAGTTTGTGCTGTAGCGGCTTAAGCGAAGCCGGAAGAATCAGATTGTCCATATCATCGGCGATAAACGGGTAGTTGGCGGCGCGGATACCGTACTGCATCGCCAGATACAGGCTGGTGGGGGTTTTCCCGCAGCGCGAAACGCCGAGGAGGATCACCTGGGCCTGATCGAGATTACGCAGAGAAATTCCGTCATCGTGGGCAAGGGTGTAGTCGATAGCGGCGATACGCGCGTCGTATTTGTTCAGGTTACCGGGCGTCAGGCCGTGGGTGCGGTGAGCGATTGGCGTCGGATCGAGGCGCAGCTCCTGCTGCAGGGGGGCCACCAGCGCCTGGACGATATCCTGACAAAAGCCTTCGCTTTGTAGGATGATGTCGCGAATTTCCGGCAGCACGATGGAGTAGAACACCAGCGGTCGAATGCCGGTCTGCTGGAAAATCGCGTCAATTTGCTCCTTCACGGCGCGCGCGCGGCTAATATTTTCGACAAACGGCAGGGTTACGCTGCTGGTGGCGACCGGGAATTGCGACATGACCGCATGACCCAGAACTTCCGCTGTAATAGCGGTACCGTCGGAAATATAAAATACGTGGCGATCTACAGCACTTTCCATTTTGACCATCCGGTATAATGAGTTTAATTGTCTGAAAGCTGATATTAAATTTAAGCATAACGCTCCAGGCTTTGTCTCATATTTAAAAAATGAAACGCTATTTTTATTTTTAATGAAAAGGTGAGTTCATTTTTCGCAACTGCGTATCTTTTGTATCAAATTTCATCAGATTTCTGAAGAATCATTAGCTTAGCTATATCTGGCAAAGAATCCTAAAAACGAAAAAATAATTTGCTTGAACGATTCACCGTTTCTTTCAGCTGGATAAATATGTCAGGATAAATCTCGTAGTCGATCGTGAATTATTTATCACTGGTATTAAATCACAAAAGGATTGTCTCGATGTCCAACAATGGCTCGTCACCGCTGGTGCTTTGGTATAACCAACTCGGCATGAATGATGTAGACAGGGTTGGGGGCAAAAATGCCTCCCTTGGTGAAATGATTACAAATCTGTCGGGTATGGGCGTGTCCGTACCGAACGGGTTTGCCACCACCGCTGATGCCTTTAATCAGTTTTTGGACCAAAGCGGTGTTAACCAGCGCATTTATGAACTGCTGGATGAAACCGACATTGACGACGTTTCCGCATTAGCGAAAGCGGGCGCACAGATCCGTCAGTGGATCATTGATACGCCGTTCCAGAGCGAACTGGAAAATGCGATTCGCGATGCCTATACCCAGCTGTCCGCCGATGACGCTGAGGCCTCCTTTGCCGTGCGCTCCTCCGCGACGGCGGAAGATATGCCGGACGCCTCCTTCGCCGGTCAGCAGGAGACATTCCTTAACGTGCAGGGCTTTGACGCCGTGCTCGTCGCGGTGAAGCACGTGTTTGCTTCGCTGTTTAACGATCGCGCCATTTCCTACCGCGTGCATCAAGGGTACGATCACCGCGGGGTGGCGCTCTCCGCCGGGGTGCAGAGGATGGTGCGCTCCGATCTGGCCTCGTCCGGCGTGATGTTCTCCATCGATACCGAATCCGGTTTTGATCAGGTGGTGTTTATCACCTCCGCCTGGGGGCTCGGCGAGATGGTGGTGCAGGGGGCGGTGAACCCCGATGAGTTCTACGTCCATAAACCCACGCTGGAAGCGGGCCGGCCGGCAATCGTACGCCGCACTATGGGGTCGAAAAAGATCCGCATGGTTTACGCCCCTACCCAGGAGCACGGCAAGCAGGTGCGTATCGAAGACGTGCCGCAGGCGCAGCGCGACGTCTTCTCGTTAACCGATGCGGAAGTGCAGGAGCTGGCGCAGCAAGCGGTTCAAATCGAGAAGCACTACAACCGTCCGATGGATATCGAATGGGCGAAAGACGGCCATACCGGTAAGCTGTTTATCGTGCAGGCGCGTCCGGAGACCGTCCGTTCCCGCGGCCAGGTGATGGAGCGCTATACCCTCCATGCGCAAGGACAGATTATTTCGGAAGGGCGCGCGATCGGCCATCGTATCGGCGCGGGTCCGGTGAAGGTCATTCACGATATCAGCGAAATGAACCGCATCGAGCCCGGCGACGTGCTGGTGACCGACATGACTGACCCGGACTGGGAGCCGATCATGAAAAAGGCGGCGGCGATCGTCACCAACCGCGGCGGGCGTACCTGTCATGCGGCGATTATCGCGCGTGAGCTGGGGATCCCGGCGGTAGTGGGCTGCGGTAACGCCACCGATCGCATCCAGGAAAACCAGAATGTGACCGTCTCCTGCGCCGAGGGCGATACCGGCTACGTGTATGCCGAAATCCTCGACTTCAGCGTCAAGAGCTCCACCGTTGGCGATATGCCGGATCTGCCGCTGAAGATCATGATGAACGTCGGTAACCCGGACCGCGCCTTCGACTTTGCCTGCCTGCCGAACGAAGGCGTGGGCCTGGCGCGTCTGGAGTTCATTATCAACCGTATGATTGGCGTCCACCCACGCGCGCTGCTGGAGTTCGACGATCAGGAGCCGGGGCTGCAGAATGAAATCCGCGAGCTGATGAAAGGCTACGACTCGCCGAAAGAGTTCTACGTCGGTCGCCTGACCGAAGGGATCTCCACCCTTGGCGCGGCATTTTTCCCGAAACGGGTGATTGTGCGTCTTTCCGACTTTAAGTCTAACGAATACGCCAACCTGGTCGGCGGCGAACGTTATGAGCCGGAAGAAGAGAACCCGATGCTGGGCTTCCGCGGGGCCGGCCGCTATGTGTCAGAAAGCTTCCGCGACTGCTTCGCGCTGGAGTGTGAAGCGGTTAAGCGGGTGCGTAACGACATGGGCCTGACCAACGTCGAAATCATGGTGCCGTTTGTCCGGACCGTCGCGCAGGCAAAAGCGGTGGTTGAAGAGCTGGAACGCCAGGGCCTCAAGCGCGGCGAAAACGGCCTGAAGCTGATTATGATGTGTGAAATCCCATCGAATGCGCTGCTGGCTGAACAGTTCCTCGAATACTTCGACGGCTTCTCTATTGGTTCTAACGACATGACGCAGCTGGCGCTGGGGCTGGATCGCGACTCCGGCGTGGTCTCCGAGCTGTTCGATGAGCGTAACGACGCGGTGAAAGCGCTGCTGTCGATGGCCATCCGCGCGGCGAAGAAGCAGGGCAAGTACGTCGGTATCTGCGGACAGGGTCCGTCTGACCACGAAGATTTTGCCGCCTGGCTGATGGAAGAGGGGATCGATAGCCTTTCCCTGAACCCGGACACGGTCGTGCAAACCTGGCTCGGCCTGGCGGAGCTGAATAAGTAAGTTCTCGCAAAAACAGGCAACTGGATACTCCCCGTCAGCTCAGCAGTGGCGGGGATTTTTTGTTTTTGGGGAACAGAAAACGGACAAAAAAAAGCCCATCGTGGGAGATGGGCAAAGACTACACACAGCAATTCGTTGTTTCACTCAGGGGATTTCCATGCTTATAAATCAATGCGTTGATTTATAACCGTGAGCTAATACTAGGCACTGAGGCTTTTTGCGTCGATCGGATTCCTCTCAATAGTTAAATTAAGGTAAAGAATCTGCGAAGCAAATGCGGTTAGCAGGCAGCGGGTGGTGGAATGACGTGAAAGATAGATTAGGATTTCTTAAGCTTTAAGGCTGTCGTGCCCGACATTGATAGGGACAGAGGGGCAAAAGGCGGGTTTCCCCGCCTTTTCACTTACTTATCCTGGGTGGCTCGGGTATTGAGCTCGCTCAGCTCCTCAAGCACCAGGTCGGGGTCCCTCGGCGGCGGCGGCGCTTCGTTAACCCACGCATCGTACAGTCGCCAGGAGACCGCCAGCAGCACAGGACCGATAAACAGCCCAATCATGCCGAACGCCACCAGGCCGCCGATAACGCCGGAAAGGATCAGAATCATCGGCAGGTCGGCGCCCATACGAATCAACAGCGGACGGATAAAGTTATCCATGGTGCCGACAACGCAGCTCCAGACCAGCAGTACGGTGCCCCATGTGGTATCACCGCTCCAGTACAGCCAGATAATTGACGGTACCAGAACCAGCAAAGGCCCCAGCTGCACAAGGCAGGTAAAGATCATCACCACGGTGAGCAGCGCGGCGTAAGGCACGCCGCTGACCGCAAGGCCAATACCGCCAAGCACCGCCTGGGCCAGGGCGGTGACGACCACCCCCAGCGCCACGGCGCGAATCGCCTGGCCCGCGAGGATCACCGCCGCATCGCCGCGTTTGGCCGCCAGACGGGTGGCAAAGTGGCGGAACCCATAGGCAACCTGTTCGCCACGCCAGTACAGCAGGGCGCTAAACAGCAGCATGAGTCCGCAGTAGACCAGCAGCTTGCCGATGTGCGCCGCCTGGCCAACAAACCATGTGGTGGTGGTGCCGAGATAGGGGCGAATTTTGACCATAATCGCCGTTCCCCCCATCTCCAGTAAATTGTGCCAGCCGGTATACAGCTTATCGCCAATCAGCGGAACGCTATTTAGCCACGCCAGATCCGGCGGCGTAAAGTTACCGCTGGTAATCACTTTTATTAATGGCGTGCTGTTATCCACCAGGCTGTTGACCAGCAGCGCAATAGGGATAACGAACAGTAAAAAGAGCAGCAGCGTCATCACCAGCACCGCCAGCGCGCGCTTGCCGAATAGCAGGCGCTGCAGGCGCAAAAGCACCGGCCAGGTGGCGATAACCACGGTACCGGCCCAGGCAAATGACAGGATAAATGGCTGAACGACCCACAGGCAGGAAATAATAATCAGGGACAAAAACAGCACCGACAGCAGAACTTGCGGTATGTCCCGGGGCTGATTGGGGTTAATCATGATAAAGTTTTACCTTTGCAGTCGCGTCACAAGGCTGACGCAGCGTAATTCCATGTACTGATAATAATATCAATATCTTCGCGCGCCTGATTTTGCCCTTAATTCTGGCGGGCGCATATGAAAAAAATGTGATAAAAAGTTGTGTGCACTACGCAAACGTTTAATCACTTACAACACAACATAGTCAGGCAGGGTCGAGCGTCATGATCCCACAGATTTCTCAAGCGCCAGGTGTCGTTCAGCTGGTGCTGAATTTTTTGCAGGTACTGGAGCAACAAGGTTTTACCGGCGATACCGCCACCAGCTACGCCGACAGGCTAACGATGGCGACTGATAACAGTGTATATCAACTGTTGCCGGATGCGATTTTATTCCCCCGCTCCACGGCAGACGTCGCTCTGCTGGCAAGACTGGCGGCGGAAGAACGTTTTAAATCACTGATCTTTACCCCGCGCGGGGGCGGTACCGGCACCAACGGGCAGGCGCTCAACGCCGGGATCATCGTCGATATGTCCCGCTATATGAACCGCATTATTGAAATCAACCCCGAAGAAGGGTGGGTGCGGGTGGAAGCCGGGGTCATTAAAGATCAGCTCAATCAGTTCCTTAAACCGTACGGCTACTTTTTTGCGCCGGAACTGTCGACCAGCAACCGCGCCACGCTTGGCGGGATGATCAACACCGATGCTTCCGGGCAGGGCTCGCTGGTCTATGGGAAAACCTCCGATCACGTGCTCGGCGTGCGCTCGGTGCTGATCGGCGGCGACATTCTGGATACGCAGCCGATTCCGGCGGCGCTGGCGGAAACGCTGGGCGCAGAACAGTCGGCGATCGGGCGTATTTACCGCACGGTCTATCAGCGCTGTAAAGCGCAGCGGCAGCTGGTTATCGATAAATTCCCCAAACTTAACCGCTTCCTGACGGGCTACGATTTACGCCACGTCTTTAATGACGAGATGAGCGAATTCGATCTGACCCGCATCCTGACCGGTTCAGAAGGGACGCTGGCGTTTATTACCGAAGCGCGGCTGGATATTACCCGCTTACCGAAAGTACGCCGCCTGGTTAACGTTAAATACGATTCCTTTAACTCCGCGCTGCGTAACGCGCCGTTTATGGTGGAGGCCAGGGCGCTTTCGGTCGAAACCGTTGACTCAAAAGTGCTTAATCTGGCGCGGGAAGATATTGTCTGGCATTCGGTCAGCGAGCTCATTACCGACGTTGCGGATAAAGAGATGCTGGGGCTGAATATCGTTGAGTTCGCCGGTGATGACGCCGAACTGATCGACGGCCAGGTGACAACCCTGTGCCAGCGCCTGGATGAGCTGATGGCGCGCGGCGAAGCGGGCGTTATCGGCTGGCAGGTTTGCCACGATCTGGACGGCGTTGAGCGCATCTACGCGATGCGGAAAAAAGCCGTCGGCCTGCTGGGGAATGCCAAAGGAGCCGCTAAACCGATACCCTTCGCCGAAGATACCTGCGTGCCGCCGGAGCATCTGGCCGACTATATTGTGGAATTTCGCGCGCTGCTTGACGGTCATGGCCTGAGCTACGGCATGTTTGGCCATGTGGATGCCGGCGTGCTGCACGTGCGTCCGGCGCTGGATATGTGCGATCCGCAGCAAGAGATGCTGATGAAGCGCATCTCCGATGACGTCGTAGCCTTAACCGCTAAGTATGGCGGCCTTCTGTGGGGGGAACACGGGAAAGGCTTCCGCGCCGAATATAGCCCGGCGTTCTTTGGGGCAGAACTGTTTGGCGAGCTGCGCAAGATTAAAGCCGCGTTTGACCCGGATAACCGTCTGAATCCCGGTAAAATATGCCCGCCGGAAGGCGTGGATGCGCCGATGATGAAGGTGGATGCGGTTAAGCGCGGGACCTTCGATCGGCAGATCCCCATTGCCGTGCGCAGCTCGTGGCGCGGCGCGATGGAGTGTAATGGCAACGGTCTGTGCTTCAACTTTGATGCCAAAAGCCCGATGTGTCCGTCGATGAAGGTCAGCAACCACCGTATTCACTCGCCGAAGGGGCGGGCCACGCTGGTGCGAGAATGGCTGCGCCTGCTGGCGGATCGCGGCATCGACCCCAATCAGCTGGAAAAAGATCTGCCGGAAAAACGCGCCAGCCTGCGTACCCTGGTGGAGCGCACCCGCAATAGCTGGCACGCGCGTAAGGGAGAGTACGATTTCTCGCATGAGGTCAAGGAGGCGATGTCCGGCTGTCTGGCCTGTAAAGCCTGCTCGACCCAGTGTCCGATTAAGATCGACGTTCCGGAGTTCCGGTCGCGTTTCCTCCAGCTTTACCACAGCCGCTACCTGCGGCCGGTCCGCGATCATCTGGTGGCGGCGGTTGAATCCTACGCGCCGCTGATGGCGCATGCGCCGAAGACGTTCAACTTCTTTATTAATCAGCCGTGGATGCGCAAGCTGTCGGAAAAGCATATCGGTATGGTCGATCTCCCGCTGCTCTCCGTCCCGTCGCTGAAGCAGCAGATGGTCGGCCATCGTTCGGCGAATACCACGCTGGAGCAGCTGGAAGCGCTGAGCGCAGAGCAGAAAGCTAAAAGGGTGCTGGTGGTTCAGGATCCGTTTACCAGCTATTACGATGCGCAGGTGGTTGCCGATTTTGTTCAACTGGTCGAAAAGCTAGGCTACCAGCCGGTGCTGCTGCCGTTTTCGCCAAACGGTAAAGCCCAGCATATTAAGGGCTTCCTGACGCGATTCGCGCGCACCGCGCAGAAAACCGCCGATTTCCTGAACCGGGTGGCCCAGCTCGGCATGCCGATGGTGGGGGTCGATCCGGCGCTGGTGCTCTGCTATCGCGATGAATACAACCAGGTGCTCGGCGACAAGCGCGGCGATTTCCGCGTGATGCTGGTGCATGAGTGGCTGCCGCAGGCGCTGTCGGCAACCGCTGCGCAGGAGCAGGGCGGCGAGTCGTGGTATCTGTTTGGCCACTGTACCGAGGTCACGGCGCTTCCCGCTTCCACCAAACAGTGGGCGGATATCTTCGCGCGTTTTGGCGCGAAGCTGGAAAACGTTAACGTGGGCTGCTGCGGCATGGCCGGTACCTACGGCCATGAAGTGAAGAATCACGCCAACTCGCTGGCTATCTACGCGCTCTCCTGGCAGCAGGCGATGCAGCGCCTGCCGCGTAATCGCTGCCTGGTCACCGGCTACTCCTGTCGTAGCCAGGTGAAGCGTATTGAAGGCAGCGGCGTACGCCATCCGCTGCAGGCGCTACTGGAGATTATGGGATGATTTGGAAACGTCAGAGCACCCTGGAACAGCTGAACGCCATGGGCGACGGGAATATGGTCGGCCTGCTGGATATTCGCTTCGAGGCCCTTACCGATGACGCCATCGAGGCCACCATGCCGGTAGATAGCCGCACCCATCAGCCGTTTGGGCTGCTGCACGGCGGCGCGTCGGTGGTATTAGCGGAAACCTTAGGCTCGGTGGCCGGCTATCTGTGTAGCGAAGGCGAGCAGAAGGTGGTGGGGCTGGAGGTCAATGCTAACCATATCCGTTCGGTGCGCAGCGGTAGGGTTCGCGGCGTGTGCCGCGCGCTGCACGTCGGCTCCCGTCACCAGGTGTGGCAAATCGACATCTTTGATGAACAGGGGCGCCTTTGCTGTTCGTCGCGGCTGACGACCGCAGTCATCTAAGTTAGCAAGGAGGGAAATGTCCCTCCTTGCTGCTTTTGTATTCCGCTTTCAGTTTCACTTTTAATAAGAAAAATCCTGGTTTATCGCTGCCTCTCCCGAGGTTTTAATTATCCGCGACGCGATACTTCCGCTTGCTGATTATTTGTCCGGTACGCGTTCAGGGCGTAGACCATTATCCCCGCGCTGACAAGTTATATATGCTAAATATAATTTTATGAAACATCATTAATATTTATGCTAATCTTTCTATACCAGATATTTACAAGGTAACAAGAGGACGGAGCTAGCTATGGGTATCATTTCATGGATCATTTTTGGGCTTATTGCCGGTATTTTAGCCAAGTGGATTATGCCGGGGAAAGACGGCGGCGGATTTATCGTTACCGTAATTCTGGGTGTCATCGGTGCAGTTGTCGGGGGTTGGATTAGTACTTTCTTCGGCTTTGGCCGTGTAGACGGTTTTAATTTCGGCAGCTTTGTCGTGGCGGTGATCGGTGCGCTGGTTGTCCTGTTTATCTACAGGAAGATCAGGAGCTAATTCGCTCTTCGCACCAGCAATGCCATAAAGTGAAGAGGCTGCCACCATCGTTGGCAGCCTTTTTAATATTCGCGCCATGCCCGACAGGGCAATATTGCCTCTCTCAACGCTTATCCCGGAATACGCTGGCAGGTCAGGCCGCGCGGGGGAACGGTACGATTTCGATTTGGATCGGGTTCGTAGCGAATAGACTGGCCTGTCCGGCGACGGCGAGGCGTACTGATTTTACGGGGGAAGAGGTTAATCGAGCAACACGCTAATAATTAACAACACGACCATACACATCGACATGACATCTGTTTCTATATCCATAATTCAGTACTACACAGGTTCCCGAACGGTCGCCAGGGCGACATTGCGTAAAAGATGAAGGAAATTTAGCAGCGCATTCTACATGAGCCAGTCAGCAGTGAATAAATCTTTATTTCTGTGAAATGACAATACTTATAATGAAAACGCATAGAATTTGTTGCATGAATGCATTTCGGCGCGCAGGCCGGATCGCGAGAGGGCCGAAAGCCCTATCCGCATAATCAGTACTTAGCAGGAAGTTTGTTGATTTTTATGAGTTTCCCCTCTTCCATTTCGATGAAACCACCGGTCTTCAGAGCCGCCAGAATGCGCATTACGCCGCTGCGGGAAAGCCGGGTTTTCTCTCTGATATATCTTTCAGCCGTCACGCTGTAGCGATAACCCTCCTCTTCCTCCATGAGCTTGATCAGCTGCTGGCGAATCATCTCGTACGCCGTTGGCGTGCCCTGGGGCATAACGTTATGATAGAGGCGGTTATAGACAAACATCAGCTGTTTGGAGAGCAGTCCCCATAGCGCCTTCTCTTTAATGATTTCCTCGACGCGACGGGTCGTGAGTACGCCAATCTGGCACGGCGTGACGGTTTTAAAATAGTCATCAAAGTAAATGTCCGTCAGGTTAGCGAGGCCGAAAAGGGCGGGACTGAGCGCCGTGGAAAGCATCATGTTGTCACTTTTTCGGTATATCGCTATCGTCCCCTCCAGAAGGAGGTAACACATCCCTTGACCGTTAACCTGAAGATCAAACTGCTCGCCGCGGCCCGTTCGGTACGTCGTGCAGTAGGGCTGCAAATGAGAAATAAATTCCTGTGCGTAAGGGGAGCCGCGGAAGGGTTGATTTGCAGATGACATAGTCAGAAAATCCTGAAGGAGATCGGACTTATTATAACCTCGCGCGTATCTCTTGCCACTCCGAAGATACATGAACAATCAATACTTTCGCGGCAGGTGGTGGATGTCAATCAGCACTCCGCGCTCCATGGTAATGTATTTACCCGTTCTTAGCTCCGCCAGGATGCGCATAACGCCGCTGCGGGAAAGATAGGTGCGACTTTTGATATAGGCCGCCGCGGTGATATTTTGCCGGATAGCTTCGGGCTCTTGCATTAATTCAACAAGTTGAAAACGGATGATATCATAGGCTGACATTTGCGATATCTGGGCGCAGTGCTCATAAACCCGCGATGCGGTATAGATCAGAAGCTTTGAAAAATGCTCCCATAAATTCTGTTGGGCCACCACGCGATTAAACGTTTCCAGCGAAACGGCCGCAATTTCTGACGTTTCCAGTACCCTGACGTAAAGACGTTCAGAGGAAAACTGGCTACATACGCCGAGAAGAAAAGGCGATGACTCTGAGTTTAAAACAATCCCGTCTCCGCGACGATGCAGAGCAACGCTGCCCTGGATAAGTAAAAAACACTGACGAATGTCATTATCGTAATAATGAACGATCTCCCCTTTCGATACTATACGTCTCTCGGCGTACGGCAGGATATTATCAATTAATTTCTCAATGTGCTTAAAGGGTTTTATCTCAAGTACTTCTGCTGGCTCGCTGCCGAGTTCAGGAATAATTCGCGTGTTCATAAGATACCTCACTAACTTATGCGATCGTTTTTTGATCGATGTTGGGAATTATCTTAAAAAACAGCATGTCAGGGAATATTGGCGTCTGGTCTAATAATAGACCCGGGGGGGTTATGGTTATAATTTATTGATTTTGTTAGTTTTGCTTCCCGGGTCCAAAAGTAGACCGGGGTCCGAGTGATTAAGTAATATCTTAATTTAAATGTTTTATTTTTGTTAATTCTGAGTCTACATTTAGACCGCGAAATAGATTGTGCGCTGAAAAAATGTTGTATAAATTTTGTCTCGTCGGCAGGGGTAATCCGGTTTTAATAAAATGAAGCAGTGGTGTGATATATACCATTGATTCCCGGCAATATATTAAAGTAATGGCAAAATGCGTTTATTAAATATTTTGCCAGAATGTACATAAAGTAAAACAGGATGTGTCGTTATGAAAAAGAAAATTGTTATTGCGATTCTTGCAGCAGGTTCTGCATTATCTATGACTCAGGCTTTCGCAGCAGCGGGTACCGTTAACTTTAATGGCAATATTTTGGATGCCGCCTGCGACATCGATGTCGCCTCTCAGAACCAGGTGGTTGTTTTAGGCGATTATTATAAAACTGAATTTCCGGTAGCTGGTTCGAGAACCGCCGCGACGAAATTCGATATTATTTTGAAGAACTGTCCGGTGACGGTTACCAATGCCAAAGTCCGCTTTGATGGCACGCCCGATCCAGACAATTCCAACCTGCTGGCCATTGACTCGTCGGTTGTCGGAGCCGCAACCGGTGTTGCCATTAATCTGATGACGGCGGATAAAGCCGACCTGCCTCTGCACGGTAGCAACGGTTATAGCTACATACTCAGCAGCACCGCCGATAATACGCTGAATTTCTATGCGCAGTATATGTCGACCGCTGCGACGGTAGTCGCCGGTCCAGCTAACTCGGTCGCGAACTTCTCAGTGGTTTACAACTAAGTTTCTGCAGTAATCAGTAGGGGGCCGGCCCGGCCCCTTTGTTTTAAGAGGTATAAAATGCGTTTTATCAGAACAATTAGCCTGGCGATAACAATGTTAACGCTGGTGCAGGCAAGCGCTACTGCCGGGGTGATTATCGGCGGCACGCGGATCATTTTCGATGGTGCAAAAAAAGAAGCGTCAATCAGCGTTAATAATCCTGATGCGACACCTTATTTAATTCAGTCATGGATAGATGATCAAGACGTTGGTTCTGGTAAAGCGCCTTTTATTATTACGCCGCCGATGTATCGCCTCGACAGCGGACAAAAAAATATTGAGCGAATTGTCGCGACAGGTTCACTGCCTCAGGCCAAAGAAAGTTTATTCTGGATAAATATTAAAGCGATTCCCTCGGCATCAAAGCAGATGAACTCCCTGCAAATTGCCGTAAAAACGCGCATCAAGCTAATTTACCGTCCCGTTACGCTTCGCGCCTCAACGCCGGAGGAACAGGCGAATAAACTCACCTGGCAAAGAAGCGGCAATGAACTTCAGGTTAATAACCCAACGCCTTACGTCATTAATTTCAATGAAATTACCGTGGGCGGAAAAATGCTTGCCCAGGTGACCTACGTCATGCCGGGTTCGACCACCCGATTCCGCATGCCGGACGGGGCCTCCGGCAATGCCCTGACATTTAAAATTATTAATGACTACGGCAGCCCCGGTCCGTCACATCAAGCCAGTTTGTAATCCCAGAGTAAATGGCAAGCCCAGCGTTAAATAGGTAATAGCGATGACAATAAAAAATAATAAGTTGCGACCTGCTCGTCTGGCTACGCTTATCGCCATAGCGTTAACCGGTTTCTCTCCGGAACTGTATGCCAGTGATTCGTTTAATACGGCACTGGTAGAGTTAGATAATCCCGGCGTGGGCAAAGCGGATTTATCGGCTTTTGAATCGGGCTCTCAGGCGCCGGGAACATACCATGTGGATATTATTCTTGATGACCAGTTAATGGACACCCGGGATATTCCTTTTTCGATGGCAAAAAACGGGGGTGGTAATGAGGTATTACAGCCCTGTCTGAGCGTGGAACAATTAAAACAGTGGGGAGTGAAAACCGAACTTTTTCCCCAGCTGTCGGTAGAAAATAGTGATTGCGCCAATCTCCAGGCTATTCCGCAAGCCAGCGCTGATTTTCAGTTTGGCGCCCAGCGGCTGGTTATCAGTATTCCCCAGGCGGCGATCGACCTGCCGGCCAGGGGCTATGTACCGCCGGAAATGTGGGATGAGGGGATTACTGCGGCATTGCTCAATTACAGCCTGAGCGGAGCGAACACTCGGGCGAAAACGGGCCAGGGCGGCAGAAGCGACAGCCAGTATGCGAACCTGCGTCCGGGGATCAATATCGGACCCTGGCGTTTTCGCAACTATACCACCTGGTCACGGGAGTCCTCCGGCCAGGATAAATGGGATACCGTTTATACCTATGCGCAGCGGGCCATTATTCCTCTGAAAGCCCAGCTTACCGTTGGCGACAGCTCTGCGCCTGCCGACGTGTTCGACAGTATGCCGTTTCGCGGCGGCCAGTTGGCATCCGATGACGACATGCTGCCGGATTCTCTTAAGGGTTATGCGCCCGTGGTACGCGGCATTGCCCGAACCAATGCGCAGGTCGTGGTGCGCCAGAACGGCTACCAGATCTACCAAAGCTACGTTGCGCCGGGCGCCTTTGAAATCACGGATATGTATCCTACCGGTGGGGCAGGCGATCTCGACGTGACGATTAAAGAAGCCGATGGCAGCGAACAGCACTTCACGCTGCCCTACGCCTCGCTGCCGGTACTGCAGCGGGAAGGCCGATTCAAATATGCCATCACCGGCGGGCAGTATCGTTCATATAACAGCAGCGTGGATAAAACCCTTTTCGGGCAGGCTACCGCCATTTATGGCCTGCGTCATGGCTTTACCCTCTATGGCGGCCTGCAGGAGTCAAGCAAATATCAGTCGCTGGCATTCGGCGTGGGTAAAAATATGGGGGCGTTAGGCGCTATCTCCACGGATGTCACGCAGGCCTGGTCAACGCCGGATAAAACGGAAAAATCGCGCGGCCAATCCTGGCGAGCGCGATACAGCAAAAACTTCATCGATACCGGGACCAACTTTTCCATTGCGGGATACCGCTATTCCACCAGCGGCTATTACGGGATGCAGGAAGTTCTGGACTCATATGGAGACAGCAGAGCGCTGCAGGACCGCAGGCGTAACCGCGCGGAGCTGACGATGAGCCAGACGCTGAGCCGCGAACTGGGATCGCTAACCCTCAGCGCGGCGAGGGAAGATTACTGGAACTCCGCCAGGTCGATGGCTTCCTGGAGCGTCGGATACAACAACTACTGGCGCAATATCAGCTACGGCCTGACCTGGACATACAGCAAAAATGGTAGCGCGACGTCAAACGACAGCGCGAATAACAGCGCCCACGACCAGCTGCTGGCGTTTAACGTCAGCGTACCGTTGGATAAATTCCTCCCGCAAACGTGGGCCAGCTATGGCATGAACGCCAGCAAGAATGGTGGAACGACGCATAATATCGGCATGAACGGCGTCGCGCTGGAGAACAACTCGCTGAACTGGAACGTCCAGCAGGGTTACGGTACGGATGGCGTGGGTTACACCGGCAATATGAACGGTGACTATAAAGGGACGTACGGCGAAGTGACGGCGGGGTATAGCTACGACAAAAACAGCGAGCGTCTTAATTATGGTCTGCAGGGGGGCGTTATCGCCCACGCCGATGGCATCACGCTTTCCCAACCGCTCGGTGAAACCAATGCCCTGATAAAAGCCCCCGGCGCACACGGCGTGAATATTCGCAACCAACCCGGCGCGCGCACGGACTACCGGGGATATACGGTCGTCAGCAATATTTCCGTCTATCGAAAAAACGACCTGACGCTCGATCCGCAAAATATGCCTGAGGACGTAGAGCTGGAGATAAACACCGACACGGTTACCCCGACGCGAGGTGCGGTGGTGCGCGCCGATTATCTTTCCAAAGTGGGGCGCAGGGTCCTGATGACCTTAACCGACAATAACCGCTTCGTACCGTTCGGGGCGGTGGTGACGCTTGCGGATGATAATAAGAGCAGCTTTATCGTTGGCGATCGCGGCCAGGTTTTTTTAAGCGGAATGCGCGAGCAGGGGGCAATCATCGTCACGTGGGGCCGCGAGTCCAGCCAACAGTGCCGTGCTGATTTCAGCCTGCCGAAACAATCAACCTACGCTGGAATAACAGAAGTTAGCGCCAGTTGTCACCAGGAACGTTAAACATGAGATTGATTTACTCTGTTATTTTGCTCGGCTTGATAGCCGGATGGAATAACGCGCGTGCCGGAACCTGCACCACCATTACCCCGCAGATCTCCACTCTGTCCGTGGGAACGATTACCGTACCGCGTGATGCGCCGGTCGGGACCGTTATTTTTTCTCAGAATGCGACGAAAACCACCTCCTATTTAACCGGTTGTACTAATCCGTTAATGCTTGGATTCAGCATGCGGTATCTTGGTGGGAATCCGAGCAGCTACGGTAATCATGTTTACACCACCAATGTCGATGGTATCGGTATTCGCTTCTCTTCCGGGAATTACTTTGAAAACCCAAGCAATACATTTTCCTATGAGGCGCAGGCCTCATACGTGGAGTGGTGGGGCGGCAGAATTGAGCTCGTGGTTACCGGCCAGGTGTCATCAGGCGCATTAACGCCGGGAACGATCGGGGTGGTGACGCTCCAGGGCAGCGACGGCGTCTACCGCGATGGCCTGACCACAACACTCACCGATGGGACAATCAACGCGCTGGCCTGCAGTATCACTACGCCTCAGTTGAACTTCATCATTGGCGATATTCCCGCTTCAACGTTCGGCTCGACGGTAGGCACCACGCCCGCTGGCGCGCAGAATACGCAAAATCTGGGGTTAAGCTGCAACGCCGGCACCAATATCACCGTTTCGCTGAGCGGCGTACAAAATCCCGACAGCGCCAATACCAGCGTAATGGCATTAACGGGGCAGGGCAGCGCCGGTACGGCAAAGGGCGTTGGCGTGCAGCTTTTATATAATGGCGCGCCGTTGGCCATCAATAGCCCGTTGTTATTAAAACGGTCATCGGGCGGGCAAGAAACGCTGCCGTTGACGGCCCGTTATTATCAGACCTTAACTTCCGTTGAATCCGGCTCGGCAAATGCGACCGCCACGCTTAATTTGACGTACCAGTAACGGGTGAAAAAATGAAAATACGCCATAAAAAATTGCTTATTCTGACGTTGCTGTGCTGGAACGTTTTTTCTGCCGACAGCGTGACGATGGGGGTGACGGGAAATATTGTCGCCTCGCCCTGTATATTCAATGGGGGAAACAGCAACCTCGATGTCAATCTGGGCGATATTCAGGCAACCAACATGGCCACGCCCGGGTCATCCTCCGACCCTGTGGCCTTTAACCTGCTGTTTACCAACTGTCCGGCGGGAACGCGCAGCGTAACGGCCTCCTTCACCGGTACCCCCGATCCGCTTGCCGGTCCTGACTATTATCTGAATAGCGGTACGGCCACCAACGTGGCGGTAGCGATGAGTGAAGTGGGCAGCGGCGCGCTTAAGGGAACGGGTTCCAGCATCACCCACAATATCGCGGCTGACAGAACCGCAACCCTGGCTATGCAGGCCTCGGTAAAATCGGTGTCAGGCGGTGCGACGCCCGGAACCATTAGTGCCGTTGTGGTCATGACGCTGCAGTACAATTAAACGGGCATCCGTTTAGCGATACGCGGTAGCGCCTTGATCGCCGCCATGGCGCTGCCCTTTTAATTTTCGTGGTTATTGCGGTCTTTTTGCCTCATGACCGGGAAAGATAACGTCCGCCATTTCTCCTTTTTACCCGCAGTACGCGGTTGTGACTCTTTTGCCCTTCACGGCGGGTTCTGTGCAACGCAAATTCGCTATCTCAAAAATAGGTATTTCCGATGCATATTTTAACTTTCCTGCAATTTCTACCTTTCTGGCACTGAAATGCATTATTAATCAATGGATTGAACAATTTATTCCATCTCCGATATCTCTTCTGTCAGGGTCTATGCTTATAAAAAGCACTGAATGGGGAAATACCCCTTCTCTGCATGGGTTGAAGTGATAATCATTATCACTAACATAGCGATATGGCCCGATGGCGTCAACCTATGAGGTAGAGCGATGAATTCACATGCAGGAACTTTCAATCCCGAAGATTTTAGCTGGCGTGGGCTGGTCATGACCCCAGCCGCCGCCGCCCATATTCGCGATCTGGTCCGCAAACAGCCGGATATGCAGGGGCTGCGGCTTGGCGTTAAAACCAGCGGCTGCGCCGGCTTTGGCTACGTTCTCGAGCTAATTGCTGAACCGGCGAAAGACGATCTGTTATTTGAGCGCGATGGCGCGAAGCTGTGGGCGCCGCTGCAGGCGATGCCGTTTATCGATGGCACCGAGCTCGATTACGTTCGCGAAGGCTTAAATCAAATCTTCAAATTTCATAACCCTAAAGCCCAGCACGAATGCGGCTGCGGCGAAAGTTTTGGCGTTCAGGCGGAGTAACTATGTCTCGTAATACTGAAGCAACTGACGATGTCAAAACCTGGAGCG
Source organism: Klebsiella sp. LTGPAF-6F (assembly GCF_001753185.1). Taxonomy (NCBI): domain Bacteria; kingdom Pseudomonadati; phylum Pseudomonadota; class Gammaproteobacteria; order Enterobacterales; family Enterobacteriaceae; genus Klebsiella; species Klebsiella sp. LTGPAF-6F. The sequence goes on along the minus strand of NZ_CP017450.1, from coordinate 3,626,267 downwards.
GCGGGCCACTCAACTATAAAGAGGGCTTTTTCACTCAGCTACGGACCGATGAGCTGGCGAAAGGCATAAATGAAGAGGTGGTCAGGGCGATTTCTGCGCGCCGCAATGAGCCAGAATGGATGCTGGAGTTTCGTCTGAACGCGTTTAAGGCCTGGCAGGCGATGGAAGAGCCGCACTGGCTGAAGGCGCACTACGACAAGCTGAACTATCAGGATTACAGCTATTATTCAGCGCCCTCCTGCGGCAACTGCGATGACGCCTGCGCCTCTGAGCCCGGCGCGCTGCAGCAAACGGGGTCCAGCGCGTTTCTGACCAGCGAAGTCGAAGAGGCGTTTAACCTTCTCGGCGTGCCGGTGCGGGAAGGACGGGAAGTGGCCGTCGACGCCATTTTTGACTCGGTTTCGGTGGCGACCACCTATCGCGAAAAGCTGGCGGAACAGGGGATTATTTTCTGTTCCTTCGGCGAAGCGATCCACGATCACCCGGAACTGGTGAAGAAATACCTCGGCACCGTGGTGCCGGGCAACGACAACTTCTTTGCCGCCCTCAACGCGGCGGTGGCGTCCGACGGCACCTTTATCTATGTGCCCAAAGGCGTACGCTGCCCGATGGAGCTGTCGACCTATTTCCGCATCAACGCGGAAAAAACCGGCCAGTTCGAACGCACCATTCTGGTCGCCGACGAAGGCAGCTACGTGAGCTATATCGAAGGCTGTTCGGCGCCGGTACGCGATAGCTACCAGCTGCACGCGGCGGTGGTCGAGGTGATTATTCATAAAGACGCCGAGGTGAAGTACTCCACGGTGCAAAACTGGTTCCCCGGCGACAACAATACCGGCGGGATCCTCAACTTCGTCACCAAGCGCGCCCTGTGCGAAGGCGAGAACAGCAAAATGTCGTGGACCCAGTCGGAAACCGGCTCGGCGATCACCTGGAAGTATCCGAGCTGCATTCTGCGCGGGGATAACTCCATAGGCGAGTTCTTCTCGGTGGCGCTGACCAGCGGCCATCAGCAGGCGGACACCGGCACCAAGATGATCCATATCGGCAAAAACACCCGTTCGACGATTATCTCGAAGGGCATTTCCGCCGGCCACAGCCAGAACAGCTATCGCGGTCTGGTCAAAATCATGCCGACGGCGACCAACGCGCGCAACTTCACCCAGTGTGACTCCATGCTGATTGGCCCGGACAGCGGGGCGCATACCTTCCCGTACGTGGAATGCCGCAACAACAGCGCGCAGCTGGAGCACGAAGCGACCACCTCCCGTATCGGCGAAGATCAGCTGTTCTACTGCCTGCAGCGCGGAATCAGCGAAGACGATGCGATTTCGATGATCGTCAACGGTTTCTGTAAAGACGTCTTCTCAGAGCTGCCGCTGGAGTTTGCCGTAGAAGCGCAAAAATTACTGGCAATTAGCCTTGAACACAGCGTCGGCTGATAACAAAGGAAATAAGATGTTAAGTATAAAAAATTTGCAGGTCGCCGTTGAAGACAAAGCGATCCTGCGCGGGCTGGATCTGGAGGTTCGCCCCGGCGAAGTGCACGCCATTATGGGCCCGAACGGCTCCGGGAAAAGTACGCTCTCCGCTACGCTGGCCGGACGTGAAGACTATGAAGTGACCGGCGGCAGCGTGGCGTTTAAAGGCAAAGATTTACTGGAACTCTCCCCTGAAGATCGCGCCGGTGAAGGCATCTTCATGGCCTTCCAGTATCCGGTGGAAATTCCCGGCGTCAGCAATCAGTTTTTCCTGCAAACCGCGCTCAACGCCGTGCGCAGCTATCGTGGCCAGGAACAGCTTGACCGTTTTGACTTCCAGGACCTGATGGAAGACAAAATTAAGCTGCTGAAGATGCCGGAGGATCTGCTGACCCGCTCGGTTAACGTCGGCTTCTCCGGCGGCGAGAAAAAGCGCAACGATATCCTGCAGATGGCGGTGCTGGAACCGGAGCTGTGCATCCTGGACGAGTCCGATTCCGGGCTGGATATCGACGCGCTGAAGATTGTCTCTGACGGCGTCAACTCCCTGCGCGATGGCAAGCGCTCTTTTATTATCGTCACCCACTATCAGCGCATTCTCGATTATATCAAGCCGGATTACGTCCACGTGCTGTACCAGGGGCGAATCGTCAAATCCGGCGATTTTACTCTGGTCAAACAACTGGAGGAGCAGGGCTATGGCTGGCTTACCGAACAGCAGTAACGCGCTGCAGCAGTGGCACCATCTGTTTGAGTCCCAAAGCGGGCAGCGCAGCCCGCAGGCGCATCAGCACCTGCAACAGCTGCTGCGCCTGGGGTTGCCAACGCGTAAACACGAAAACTGGAAATATACCCCGCTGGACGCGCTACTGAATCAGACCTTTGTCGCCGCTCAGCCGCAGACGCTGACGGCGGCCCGGCGCGACGAACTGGCGCTACCGGTAGAGGCATGGCGGCTGGTGTTTGTCGACGGTCAGTTTAGCGCGAGCCTGAGCGACGATCTGGCCGCCAGCGGCTATGAAGTGCAGGTGGATAACGAGCGTCAGCAGCTGCCTGACGCCGTTCAGCCCGAAGTGTTTCTGCATTTGACCGAAAGCCTGGCGACCACCGTTACCCATATTCGGGTCAGGCGCAACCAGCGCCCGGATAAACCGCTGCTGATTATGCACCTGACGCGCGGGCTGGCGAGCGATGAAATGAACACCGCCCACTATCGCCACCATCTGGCGCTGGAGAGCGGCGCGCAGGCGACCATCATCGAACACTATCTGAGCCTTAACGATGAGCGCCACTTTACCGGCGCAAGGCTGACGATGACCGTGGCGGATAACGCCCACCTGCAGCATATCAAGCTGGCGTTTGAGAACGCGCAAAGCTACCACTTTGCCCATAACGACCTGGCGCTCGGGCGCGACGCCTCCGCTTTCAGCAGCAGTTTTCTGCTCGGTAGCTCGGTGCTGCGCCACCACACCAGCACGCAGCTGAAGGGGGAAAACAGCACCCTGCGGATTAACTCGCTGGCGATGCCGGTCAACGGCGAAGTCTGCGACAGTCGCACCTGGCTCGATCATCAGGTCGGGTACTGTAACAGCCGCCAGCTGCATAAAACCATCGTCAACGATAAAGGGCGGGCGGTGTTTAATGGCCTGATTAACGTCGCGCAGCATGCGATCAAAACCGACGGCCAGATGACCAACAACAACCTGCTGCTGGGCCGCTTATCCGAAGTGGATACCAAACCGCAGCTGGAGATTTACGCTGACGACGTGAAGTGCAGCCACGGCGCGACCATCGGGCGTATTGATGACGAACAGCTGTTTTATCTGCGCTCGCGCGGCATTACGCAGCAGGCGGCGCAGCAGATGATTCTTTACGCCTTTGCCGCCGAGCTCACGGAAGCGATCGACGATGAGGCGCTCAGGCAGCAGATACTGGCGCGTATTGGCCAGCGTTTGCCGGGAGGTAAGGCATGACATTTTCTGTGGAACGCGTGCGCGCGGATTTCCCGCTTCTCAATCGCGAGGTTAATGGCCAGCCGCTGGCCTACCTCGACAGCGCCGCCAGCGCGCAGAAGCCGGAAGCGGTGATTAACGCCGAGGCGGAATTTTACCGCCACGGCTATGCCGCGGTGCATCGCGGCATTCATACCCTCAGCGCGGAAGCCACGGCGAGCATGGAGCAGGTGCGCCAGCGGGCGGCGACATTCCTCAACGCCCGCTCGGCGGAGGAACTGGTGTTTGTTCGCGGCACCACGGAAGGCATTAACCTCGTGGCGAACAGCTGGGGAAACGCCAACGTCGGCGCGGGCGACAACATCATCGTCAGCGCGATGGAGCATCACGCCAATATCGTGCCGTGGCAGATGCTGTGCGCCAGAGTGGGGGCGCAGCTGCGGGTGATCCCGCTGAACCAGGACGGTACGCTGCAGCTGGATGCGATCCCCGGCCTGTTTGACGAGCGCACCCGCCTGCTGGCCATTACCCAGGTATCGAACGTGCTGGGAACCGAAAATCCCATCGCTGCTCTGACGGCGTTGGCCCATCAGCACGGCGCCAAAGTGCTGGTGGACGGCGCGCAGGCGGTGATGCACCATCCGGTGGACGTGCAGGCGCTGGAGTGCGACTTTTACGCCTTCTCCGCCCACAAGCTGTACGGTCCCACCGGCATCGGCGTGCTCTACGTCAAGCAGGACATTTTGCAGGAGATGGCGCCGTGGGAAGGGGGCGGGTCGATGATCGCCACGGTCAGCCTGACGGAAGGCACGACCTGGGCAAAAGCGCCGTGGCGCTTCGAGGCGGGAACGCCGAATACCGGCGGCATCATCGGGCTGGGCGCGGCGCTGGATTACGTCAGCGCGCTGGGGCTGACGCACATCGCGGAATATGAACAGACCCTGATGCGCTACGCGCTGCAGGCGCTGGAGAACGTGGCGGATTTAACCCTTTACGGCCCGCAAGATCGCCTGGGAGCGATCGCCTTTAATCTCGGCAAACATCATGCTTATGATGTCGGCAGCTTCCTCGATAACTACGGTATTGCGGTGCGGACCGGGCACCACTGCGCCATGCCGCTGATGGCGTTCTACGGCGTGCCGGCCATGTGCCGGGCATCGCTGGCGATGTACAATACGACGGAGGAGGTGGACCGACTGGTGGCGGGGCTACAGCGGATCCACAAATTATTAAGCTAAAGGAAGCAACTATGGCGGCGTTACCGGACAGAGACAAACTGCTGCGCAACTTTAGCCGTTGTGCGAACTGGGAAGAGAAGTATCTCTATATTATTGAACTGGGTCAGCGCCTGGCGCCGCTGAGCCCGGAGGAACACACCGCGCAGAACATCATTCAGGGCTGCCAGAGCCAGGTGTGGATCGTGATGACGCAGGAGCAGAGCGGCGCGATTGCGCTTCGCGGCGACAGCGATGCGGCCATCGTCAAAGGCCTTATCGCGGTGGTGTTTATCCTCTATGACCAGATGACGGCCAAAGATATCACCGCGTTTGACGTGCGTCCGTGGTTTGAAAAAATGGCCCTGACGCAGCACCTTACCCCCTCGCGGTCGCAAGGACTGGAAGCCATGATCCGCGCAATTCGCGCGAAAGCAGCAAATCTTAGCTAGAATAAAACAGTAGATTTCATTCTGTTATGCACGACGGGAGGCTCGCCTCCCGTCGTGCATAACAGGCCTGGCGTTTTATCAGCGAAAGAAGGAATCTCAGTATGAAACGCGCTTCTCTTATCACCATTGCCCTTCTGAGCGCCCTCAGCGCGTCCCACGCCGCCTGGGCCGTTGATTACCCCCTTCCTCCTGCCAACAGTCGTCTGATTGGTGAGAACCAGTTCTGGACGGTACAGGAGGGTGACCGCAACCTGCAGGCGATTGCCCGTCGTTTTGATACGGCGGCGATGCTGATCCTTGAAGCGAACGATACCATTGCGCCGGTGCAGCCTAAACCGGGTACTCAGGTGCTGATACCTTCGCAGATGCTGCTGCCGGACGTGCCGCGCGAGGGCATCGTCGTCAACCTGGCCGAGCTGCGCCTGTACTACTTCCCGCCGGGCGTCAATCAGGTGCAGGTCTATCCCCTGGGGATTGGTCAGCAGGGGCTGGAGACGCCGGAGATGACGACCCGCATAGGGCAGAAAATCCCGAACCCCACCTGGACGCCGACGGCGGGCATCCGCGCCCGTTCGCTGGAGAAGGGGATTAAACTGCCGCCGGTCGTGCCCGCAGGGCCGAATAACCCGCTAGGCCGCTACGCGCTCCGCCTGGCATACGGTAACGGTGAATATCTGATTCATGGCACCAGCGCGCCGGACAGCGTGGGTCTGCGCGTCAGCTCCGGCTGTATGCGCATGAACGCGGCGGATATCCAGTCTTTATTCAATCAGGTGAAAAGCGGGACGCCGGTACGGATTATCAACCAGCCGGTCAAGTTCGCCGTGGAGCCGGACGGTAAGCGCTATGTTGAAGTTCATCGCCCGTTGACGCCGGATGAGGCCAGCAATGCGCAGACCATGGCCTATACGCTTCCGGCGGAGTTTCATCAATTCTCGGGGGATAAAGCGGTTGATGAGGCGCAGCTTAAACGCGCGCTGACCCGGCGGGCAGGATATCCGGTGGTGGTATCGGCTAGCGGAAGCACCGCGTCAAGCCTGTCGGTACAGAATAATACGCCGGTAGATGAAGCGAAAAGGGTGCAGTAGGCGGGAAAGGTAAGGCAAAAAAAATGGCGCACAATGTGCGCCATTTTTATTACACAGATACTATTACTTGCGGTATTTAGTAGCTGCGTTGTCCAGACGCTGGTTAGCGCGAGCTGCGTCATCTTTAGCAGCCTGAACGTCGGAACGCATTGCGTTCACGTCGTTGCTCAGCTGGTCAACTTTAGCGTTCAGAGTCTGAACGTCAGAAGACAGCTGATCGATTTTAGCATTGCTGGAGCAACCAGCCAGCAGAGTAGAACCCAGGATTACCGCGCCCAGTACCAGTTTAGTACGATTCATTATTAATACCCTCTAGATTGAGTTAATCTCCATGTAGCGTTACAAGTATTACACAAACTTTTTTGTGATGAGAATATTTTTTTACCTGAATGCACTTATTTTTGATCGTTCGCTCAAAGAAGCATCGAAATCATCACGTAACTTTAAAAAGGCGAGTGAAAACAGCGCGCTTCCATCGGATTCATCTTAGATAATCTCGCATTAAATAGTAAATTCCGATTTGCATTTTTATTAATAGCGGCTAGTGCCAGAATAAAAAAAAGCGCCCCGAAGAGGCGCTTTTAAAGGAAATACTAATTAACCTGTAAATTATTACAGCACGTGCACGGAAGCGGTATTGGTGGTTCCGCTCGGGACTAACGCGCCGGAGACCATAACAACCACGTCGCCTTTACGCGCCAGGCCGCTCTGCAGCGCCAGCTCTTTACCCTGGATATAGAAGGCATCGGTAGAAGAGATATCTTCAACCAGCTGCGCCACAACGCCTTTGCTCAGCACCAGCTGACGCGCGGTCGTTTCATTGGTGGTCAGCGCCAGGATGGTGGCATCCGGGAAGTATTTACGTACGGCGCGCGCGGATTTACCGCCCTGGGTTGCCACAACGATCAGCGGCGCTTCCAGTTTTTCAGCCGTTTCAACCGCACCGCGGCAAACCGCTTCGGTGATGCGCAGCTTACGGTTGTCGTTGTTGTATTCAAGACGGCTGGTCATCACGCGGTCGGTACGTTCGCAGATGGTCGCCATGATGGTGACCGCTTCCAGCGGGTATTTACCTTTTGCGGATTCGCCGGACAGCATAACTGCGTCGGTGCCGTCGAGGATGGCGTTAGCCACGTCGCCTGCTTCCGCACGGGTCGGACGCGGGTTTTTGATCATAGAATCCAGCATCTGAGTCGCGGTGATAACGACTTTACGCGCGCGGATACATTTTTCGATCATCATCTTCTGCGCGAAGATCACTTCTTCAACCGGGATTTCAACGCCCAGGTCGCCACGCGCAACCATGATGCCGTCAGAGGCTTCGAGGATCTCGTCGAAGTTGTTCAGGCCTTCCTGGTTTTCAATTTTGGAGATGATCTGGATCTTCTCGCCGCCGTGGGCTTTCAGGTGCTCGCGGATTTCAACGACGTCAGAACGCTTACGGATAAAGGAGGCCGCAACAAAGTCAACGCCCTGTTCGCAACCAAAGATCAGGTCCTGCTTGTCTTTTTCGGCCAGCGCCGGCAGAGCGATAGACACGCCCGGCAGGTTAACGCCTTTGTTCTCGCCAAGGTCGCCGTTGTTCAGCACTTTACAAACAACTTTGTTGCCTTCGATAGCGGTGACTTCCATACCGATCAGACCATCGTCAACCAGTACGGTGTTGCCGACGCTCAGGTCGCTGGTGAAACCTTCATAGGTCACCGCAACGATTTCGTTATTACCGACAACGGATTTGTCGGTGGTGAAGGTAAAGGTCTGGCCCGCTTTCAGAGAAACGTCGTTGCCGCCTTCCAGCTTAATGGTACGGATTTCCGGACCTTTGGTATCCAGAAGGATTGCCGCTTTCTTACCGGTTTTACTCATCACATTGCGCAGGTTCTGGATGCGCTGACCGTGTTCCGCGTAGTCACCGTGAGAGAAGTTCAGACGCATAACGTTCATGCCAGCGTCCAGCATTTTGGTCAACATCTCTTCGGATTCGGTTTTCGGACCGATGGTGCAAACAATTTTGGTCTTTTTCATGACAGTTTAATCTTTAAGTTGTGAAGGATAGGGATGGGGAATCTGACTCCGTGGGCGCACTGCCGCAGAGTTAAACCTGTATTACGAAAGTTGCTATGCCACGCTCTAAGGATAGGTGACAACAAAAGAGCGTGCAGAAGAATGTGTGCTGGCGGTTCAGCCCATGAAAAGAGGCAACGTGTTATGCGTTTAGTCATGCAATCCAATGCGCTGAAACCATTCAATAAGAATTTGTTGGGCATTATACGTTGCCAAATCCAAAAAAGAAAATGAAAACCATGTTTCATTTCTATAGTTATATACTTAACAAAATGCAAACTAATCCTACGCTTATGCGCAACACATTTTTTCATCACCTGACAAGATAAAGAGGGCGGAAACGCGGGTTTATTCACAAGTTTGCCAGGGAAAAGCGGTCTCTGAGGCACAAACGCGGAGCTGGTTTGATTTACTCAGGAAATATATCAATAATGATTTGATTGATAATGAAAAATTGAGAGTGAAATAGAATGGGAAACACAGCCAAAGATGAGGCGCTGTATCAGGAAATGTGCCGCGTAGTGGGCAAAGTCGTGCTGGAGATGCGCGACCTGGGTCAGGAGCCAAAGCATATCGTTATCGCCGGCGTGGTGCGTACCGCCCTGGCGAACCCGAAAATCAAACGTTCCGCGCTGACGCAGGAAGCGATGGAGAAGGTGGTCCATGCGCTTTCCGGAAACTAGCCGCCGCCGGGCGCTTCCCGCGCGCTTCAGGAAATCACAAAGCGAATAACCGCCTTGACGGCAATATCGCAGTGATGGGCGACCATCGCTTCATCATCAATAGCCGGCATCGGATCGTCCAGGTAGAGGCTGCTGAACGTATAAAAGTTTGATACCTGGTAGAAGCTAAAGCTGCTGATTAATCGATGCACATCGCGCGCTTCCAGCCCTGCCTGAAACACCCCTTGCTGCTGCCCGCGCTGAAGAATATCTTCCAGGATCGACAGGGCGGTGCGGTTCAGCGGTTTCAGCTGACCTGAATTTTTCAGCCATTTCCCGCGCTGCATGTTTTCCATACAGATCACCCGCATATAGTCAGCGTGCGTGGCGTGATAGCGCACGCTCCACTTCACCAGCTGCACCAGCGCCTCTACCGGCGGTACGTTTTCCAGCCCGAGCTGCTGCTCGGTTTCGCGGATCCTCGCGTAGACGTGCTGCAGCACGGCCTGATAAAGCAGCTCTTTGGTCTTGAAGTAGTAGACCACCATGCGTTTGGTGGTCTGCGCTTCGGTGGCGATTTGCTCCATCCGCGCGCCTGACAGTCCATGCTCGGCGAAAACGGTAATGGCGGCGGCGAAGATCCGCTCTTTCAGAGACTGCGCTTCATCATGAGCAACGACGGACATAACGGCTCCTTTTCTTGAGATGCAAAAAATACACATATTGATCACAATTTTGCAACCAATCATGGCGCATTTGAACCAAATGATACATATTCAGGTCACTAAGTCAGCTAATGACCCGAGGACTCTATGTTGCGTTCCATCGCCACCGTCTCGATCTCCGGTACCTTACCCGAAAAGCTCCATGCCATCGCAGCGGCGGGCTATCAGGGCGTCGAAATCTTCGAAAACGATCTGCTCTATTATACCGGTACGCCGGCCGATATCCGCCACCTGGCGGCAGATTTAGGGCTAAAAATCACGCTTTTTCAACCATTTCGTGATTTTGAAGGCGCCAGCCGCGCCCAGTTTGCCGCCAACATGGAACGCGCCAGGCGCAAATTTGCGCTTATGCACGAGCTGGGCTGCGACACCCTGCTGCTGTGCAGCAACGTTCAGCCGGACTGTTCCGCCGACGTCGAGCTGCAGGTCGCCGACTTACGCGCCCTTGCTGCGCTGGCGGAGCAGGAACACATCACGATTGGCTACGAGGCGCTGGCCTGGGGTACCCACGTCAACCGCTGGCATCAGGCGTGGGCGCGGGTCAAAAGCGTCGATAGCCCGGCGCTGGGCATCGTGCTCGACAGTTTCCACGTGCTGGCGCGCGGCGATACGCTGGCGCAGCTGGCGGACGTGCCGCTGGAAAAAATCACCTTTGTACAGATGGCCGACGCGCCGCTGATGAAAATGGATATCCTCGAATGGAGCCGTCACTTCCGCTGTTTTCCCGGCCAGGGGCAGCTGCCCCTGGTGGAGTTTGCCTGCGATCTTACCCGCCGCGGCTACTGCGGCCCCTGGTCGCTGGAGATTTTTAACGACAGCTTCCGGGCTTCTCCCAACGGTGCGACGGCGAAAGATGGCTATCGCTCGCTGCTGTGGCTGGAAGAGCAGGTCCGTCAGCGGCTGCCGGAAAGCCGGGCGCCGCTGTTTTCCTCCGCGGAACTGCCCCTCTACGCCGGGCTGGAGTTTATCGAGTTTGCCGCCACGCCGGCGCAGGCGGGCGAACTCGGACACAGGCTGACGCAGCTCGGCTTTGCCGAAGAGGGGACGCATCGCTCAAAACGCGTCGCCCTCTGGCGCAACGGCGGGGCGAGGGTGGTGGTTAACGCCCAGCCGCATAGCTGGGCCGATCATTTTCACCAGCGTCACGGGGTTTCCCTCTGCGCCATGGCGCTGCGCGTCAGCCAGAGCGCGGCGATCGTGGAACGCGCCCGCGCCTTAGGCTACGCCACCTGGCAGGGCGATGCCGGGCCGAACGAAAGCCCCATCCCGGCGGTTTGCGCCCCGGACGGCAGCCTTATTTATCTGATTGAGATGGGGGACGATATCTACACCCGCGATTTTCATCTGCGCGCGAACGTCACGCCGCGCGACGATTATCGGGGTATCGATCATCTGGCCCTCGGCATGGAAGCGGACAGCCGCGATAACTGGATCATCTTTTTCCGCACCGTATTCGGCTTTACGCTCGAACATGAGCAGACCCTGCCCGATCCTTACGGGCTGGTGCGTAGCCTGGCGGTGCGCAGTCCGCAGGGCGACATTCGTCTCGCGCTCAATATTTCGCAAAGCCGCGCCACGCAAATTGCCCGTTCGGTAGCCTGTTATCAGGGAGCAGGTTTACAGCACGCGGCGTTTGCCTGCCACGATTTACCCTCCACGCTCGCCAGCCTGGCACCGGTTGCGGTCAACGCGCTGCCGATCCCGGCGAACTACTATGAAGATCTGTTGGCCCGTTTTGGCGAGGATGTTCAGGTCAACCTGCTGAAGAATCATCAAATTCTTTACGATCGTGACGGAAGCGGCGGTGAATTCCTGCACCTTTATACCCGCCCGTTTTCTGCCGGACGCTTTTTCTTTGAACTGACCGAGCGGCGCAACGGTTACGCACTTTATGGTGCTGTAAATGCAGCTGTACGCTTGTCAGCAATGCAGTACACCTAGTAATGTAGCAAATGGTTCACAACCCAACGTCGCAAACACAATAACAACATTCGGCTGTACCCTATGACAGGAAACGACTATGAACTCTTATAGCCATAATCACACGACGGCGGCCGCCGCGTCCGGCGCGCGGCCTTCCCGGCGGCGTATCGGTATCCTTGCGCTGCTGGCGGTCGGTACCATGATCAACTATCTCGACCGCACGGTGCTGGGGATTGCCGCGCCGCAGCTGACCGCAGAGCTGGGTATTGATGCCGCGATGATGGGCATCGTATTCTCCGCCTTTGCCTGGACCTACGCGCTGGCGCAGATCCCCGGCGGCATCTTTCTTGACCGCTTCGGTAATAAAGTCACCTATTTTCTGGCGCTGACCCTGTGGTCGCTATTCACCCTGTTCCACGGCCTGGCGGTCGGCCTGAAAACCCTGCTGCTGTGCCGTTTTGGCCTCGGCGTCAGCGAAGCCCCCTGTTTCCCGGTGAACAGCCGGGTGGTGAGCGCCTGGTTCCCGCAGCAGGAGCGCGCCAAGGCGACGGCGATCTATACCGTCGGCGAATATCTCGGGCTGGCCTGTTTTGCGCCGCTGCTGTTCTGGATAATGGGCAGCTTTGGCTGGCGCGCGCTGTTTATTAGCGTCGGCGCCGCCGGCGTGATGTTCGCGCTGGTGTGGTGGCGCTGCTATCGCGAGCCGCATGAGGATAAACACCTCAATCAGCTGGAGCGCGAGCACATCGTCAACGGCGGCGGAATGTCCACCGGCGCAGAGCAGCATACCGCCTTTAGCTGGCCGCTGATCCGCCAGCTGCTGGCGAAACGGCAGATTCTCGGCGCCAGCATCGGGCAGTTTGCCGGTAATACGGTGCTGGTCTTCTTCCTGACCTGGTTTCCAACCTATCTGGCCACCGAGCGCCATATGCCGTGGATTAAGGTCGGCTTCTTCGCCATCATGCCGTTTCTGGCGGCGGCGGGCGGCGTGATGTTCGGCGGCTGGGTCTCCGATAAGCTGCTGAAGGCCACCGGCTCGGCGAACCTCGGGCGTAAGCTGCCGATCATTGCCGGTCTGCTAATGGCGAGCACCATTATCTCCGCCAACTGGCTGACCAGCGATCTGGCAGTGATTCTGGTGATGTCGTTCGCCTTTTTTGGTCAGGGGATGGTCGGGCTGGGCTGGACGTTGATCTCCGACATCGCGCCGAAAGGCCTTGGCGGTCTGACCGGCGGCCTGTTTAACTTCTGCGCTAACCTCGCCGGGATCCTGACGCCGCTGATTATCGGTTTCATTGTTGCCGCCTCCGGCAACTTCTTTTACGCGCTGATTTATATCGGCGGCGCAGCGCTGCTGGGCGTGGCGGCTTATGTCTTTATCCTGGGCGATGTCAAGCGTATCGAACTTTCGCAGTAACGTGATGCAGTCGTTGTTAAAGGAGCAGGGAATGGTGATTAGTGGAAATACGCGGCTGATAGCGCATCTTGGCTATCCGACCGCGAAATTTAAAGCGCCGATGATTTACAACCCGTGGTTGGTTCATCAGCAGGTTGACGCCAAAGTGGTGCCGATGGGCGTCAAGCCTGAGGATTACGCCGCCTTTGTGCCGATGCTGTTTAAGATGACCAATATTATTGGCGCGCTGGTCACCATGCCGCACAAAATCGCCACCTGCGGGCTGGTGCAGCATCTTAGCCCAACGGCGGCGATAGCGGGCGCCTGTAACGCGATTCGTCCCGAAGCCGACGGCACGCTGAGCGGCGATATGTTTGACGGCGAAGGCTTTGTCCTCGGTATCACGCGTAAAGGTTTCGAGACGCGAGGGGCGCGGGCGCTGGTGGTGGGCAGCGGCGGCGTCGGCTCGGCCATTGCCGCATCGCTGGCGGCGGCGGGCGTCAGCGCCCTGACGCTGTACGATATCTGTTCGCAGACGGCGGAAGCGCTGGCCGGGCGTCTGCTTGAGCACTATCCTCGGCTGGACATTACGCTGATGCAGCGCGATCCGCAGGGGCACGATCTGGTGGTCAACGCCACGCCGCTGGGGATGAAAGAGGGCGATCCGCTGCCGCTGGAACCGCAGCGCCTGACGCCGGGCACCTTTGTCGGCGAAGTGGTTATGGCCCAGGAGTTCACTCCGCTACTGCAGGCGGCGCAGGCGGCGGGCTGCCCCATTCAGCGCGGCACCGACATGCTGTTTGAAATGATCCCGGCCTATCTGCGCTTCTTTAACCTGCCGGTGGCGACGCCGGAACAGCTGCGCGAACTGGCGGAAATTCGCTACTGAAATGACCTGAACCTGCGTTATTATAGCGCTGTATTTATGACTATATAGCGATGGTTGTTATGACTCCCTCCCTAACGCTGCTGGCGGCGGGAAGCCTGAAAAGCGCTTTCATTCCGCTGCTGGCGCGCTTTCAGCAACAGACCGGCATCCCGGTCGAGGTCCATTTTGGTCCGGCAGGGCTGCTGCGCGAGCGCATTGAGGGCGGAGAGCCGTGCTCGGTGTTCGCCTCGGCCAATAGCCAACATCCGCAGGCGCTGCGTCAGGCCGGGCTGGCCGGGGCGTGCTATCTGTTCGCCCGGAATCAGCTGATGCTGACCGCCCGCCACGGCGCAACAACCGAGACGCGGGAGTGGCTGGCGCTGCTCAGCGACCCGGACCTACGCCTGGCAACCTCAACGCCGGGCTGCGACCCTTCAGGCGACTACACCTGGCAGCTGTTCTCCCACATTGAAGAGCGCTGTCCCGGCGTCGGCGCCGCCATGATGGCGCGCGCGCGTCCGCTGGTAGGCGGCCGCGACTCGCTGCCGGTGCCGGCGGGAGAAATCGCCGGGGCGTGGCTGATCCGTGAAAACTTAACCGATCTGTTTATCGGCTATGCGCACTACGCCGCGCAGATGGCGGCGTGCAGCGATCTGCGCACGCTGCTTATTCCGCCGGCGTGGAATGTTCGCTGCGACTATCTGCTGGCGCAGATTGAACAGAGCGCCGGGGCGCAGCGGCTGTGCCGCTTTATCCTCGGCGCGGAGGGGCAGCGCTTACTGAAAGACGCCGGTTTTTTGCCTATCAGCGACGAATCGTAAACTGCGGAGCCAGCAGCGGCAGCGCCGACCCGGGGGGATGGACTTTGCGTACCGCTAAACCATACGCGCGCTGAAGATTCGCTTCCGTCAGTACGGCGGCTGATTCTCCCGCCAGCCATTCACCGTCGGGCAGCAGCAGCAAGGTCTGGTTCGCCACCTGCAGGGCGTGGGTCGGATCGTGCGTGGTAAACAGCACCGTGCGCTTCTGGCGATGGGCCAGGTCGCTGATGAGCTGCAGCACCAGCTGCTGATTGGCCAGATCCAGCGCCGAGCAGGGTTCATCCAGCAGGATATTCTGGCTGGCGCCCACCAGCGCCCTGGCGATAAGCACCAGCTGCTGCTGGCCGCCGGACAGCGCGCAAAACACCTTGTCGGCCAGCGCCGCGATCCCCAGCTGCGCCAGCGCCTTCTGCACCTCACGTTCGTCTTCCGCTGTTGGCTGAGCGAACAGATTAACGTGGCGCGCCCGTCCCATCAGCACCACGTCGCGCACCTGCCAGCCAAAAGCCGGGCGAAAATGCTGCGGCACGATGGCGAGACCGCCCGCGCAGGTAAACCCACCGCCGAGCGGCGTCAGTACGCCGGTCAGGGTATCGAGCAGAGTGCTTTTGCCGCGGCCGTTAGCGCCGAGCACCGCCCAGATATCGCCGGAACGGCACTGCAGGTTCAGCGGTGCGAACAGCGGTCGGCTGTGGCCGTAGAGCAGGTCGCTTAACTGTAGGGAAAGGGTCATCAGCGCGCGCCTGTGCGTCGCGACTGCACCAGCAGCCAGGTAAACAGCGGCGCGCCAAGAAGCGCGGTGATGATTCCAATGGGGATTTCGGCCTGGATCAGCGTGCGGGCGAGGTCATCGACGACGATCATAAAACCGCCGCCGAGCCAGAAGGCGGTAGGGAGAAGACGCCGGTGGTCGGCGCCGGCCAGCAGCCGCGCCAGATGCGGGATCACCAGCCCGACCCACGCGATGCTGCCGCTGACCGCCACCTGAGCGGCGACCAGCACCGCGCAGCACACCAGCACCCCGCGACGCAGCCCGGTCACCGCAACCCCCAGACCGCGGGCATCTTTCTCCTCCAGCGCCAGCAGGTTAATCCGCCAGCGGAGCTTAAACAGCACCATCGCGGCGCAGGCTACCGGTAGCGCCATCAGCAGGACTTTGTGCCAGCTGGCGGTGGCGAAGCTGCCGAGCAGCCAGAAAACAATATTCGGCAGCGTCTCTTCGCTATCGGCCAGGTACTGCATCAGGCTCACCAGGGCGGCAAAAAAGCCGCTGAGGATAATGCCTGAGAGGATCAGTACCAGGGTGCTTTCGCGCCCCTGCAGCGCGGCTATCAGATAGACCAGCATCAGCGCGGCAAGGCCGAAGAGAAAGGTCGAGGCCATCATCAGCGCGGCGTTCAGCCCCAGCAGAATCGCCAGCGTCCCGCCGAAGGCGGAACCGGAGGTGACGCCGATGATATGCGGGTCCACCAGCGGATTCTGGAACACGCCCTGTAAGGTGGCCCCGCACAGCCCCAGCGCGCCGCCGGCCAGCAGCGCCATCACGATCCTCGGCAGCCGCACCGACCACACCACCTGGCCGGCGACGCCGTCGAGGGGAGAAAGATGCGCCAGCTGGCGAAAAACTTCCGCCAGGCTTAACGGATACTGCCCGAGGCAGAGTGAAGCGATTGCAATCACGATCGTCACCAGCGCGAGGGTACATTGCAGCAGGGCCGGATGACGATGACTACGCATCCGGCGTCCACTTCACGCGGTAGAAACGCTGATAGTACTCCCGCGCCTTCGCCTCGACATCGACGCTGTTATAGCGTGAGGGGTAGAGTTTTTTCGCCATCCACAGCTCGCCGATCGCCAGCGCCTCCGGCATCGGGTAGCCCCAGGCCTTGGCGTATTCCGGCATCAGCCACACGCGGTGATTTTTGACCGCGTCAATGCTCTGCCACTGCGGGTCGTTTTGTATCTGTTTGACCACCTCCGGGTAGCGGTCCTGTACGAAAATCACCTGCGGATCCCACTGCAGCACCTGCTCCAGCGAGACCTGGCGCGCGCCCTTTATGCTGGCGGCGGCAACGTTCAGCGCCCCGGCGTGCTTCATCATCAGGCCGGTATATTTGCCCGAGCCGTAGGTGTTGAGGTCCGGATTGGCCATATATACCCGCACCCGCTCGTTTTGCGGAATATCGGCAACCGGCGCGTTAGCCAGCCTGCGCGCGCTGAAGGTGTATTGAATCAGCGCTTCGGCCTGAGCCTGACGCCCGACCACTTCGCCAATCAGGCGGATCCCCTGTTTCAGCCCCTCGTTATAGGCCTGCTCTTCATCGGCCATCGTCGGGTTCATTTTGTTTTTCTCACCCGCGGCATCCTGGCGCAGAGAGACCGCCACCACCGGGATCCCGGCGCCCTGGATCTGCTGGATCATCGCCTGCGGCGCGTAGTTGGCAACGAACACCACCTGGGGATGCAGCGCCAGCAGGCTCTCGATATTGACCTGCGTCAGATCGCCCGGCATCGGTAGTGTCTCAATAGCCGGCATAAAGCGCGCAAACTGCGGGCCAAGCTGCTTTTTCCAGCTGCTCATGACGCCGACGACGTCGTCAGCGGCGTTAAGCTGCACCAGCAGGTTTAAGGTCTGATGCTGGAGCACCACGGCGCGGGTGACGTGGTCGGGGAGGGTGACTTCACGACCCAGCTGGTCGGTGAGGGTGCGGTCGGCAAAGGCCTGACCGGTGAACAGGCTGGCGCTTAACAGCGCCATAGCAAAGAAAACGCGCGGATGTCTGGACATGATGGGCTCAGCGGCAAAGGAAGAATCGCTGTATATTAAAATATATAACGAGGCCGGGCGCAATGGCTGGCGGGCGATTTACCCCCTATGGACAAGGTTATTGGTAAAACACCTCTTCATCGGACATCCGTTCTTCTATGCGGGTAGCGACCTTCTGCAGCGAGGCGAGATACTTTTGCGCCGCCTGGTCAATGGTCATGGCTTTAGCCATATAGACCAGGTTCAGGCAGCCGATAACCCGCTGCTGGCGGCGAATGGGGACGGCAATGGAAGCGATTTTCTCCTCCTGCTGCCAGCCGCGAAAGTTTTCGCCGTAGCCGTTTTGCCGGGTGCGTTCGAGGATGGCGGCCAGCTTTTCCGGCTCGCGCGCCAGCTGATACTCCGCTTCCGGCCGGGCGGCCAGCATCTCAACAATCGGGCTTCGTTCGTGTTCCGGCGCGAAGGCCAGCCAGGTTAATCCCGAAGCGGTCAGCAGCAGCGGCAGGCGGCGGCCGACCATCGCCCGGTGGAAGGAGAGGCGGCTGAAGCGGTGGGTGGTTTCGCGCACCACCATCGCATCGACGTCCAGGGTGGTGATATCGGTCGGCCATAAAACCTCGCGCAGCAGTTCGCCAAGCAGCGGCGTGGCGAGGGCAGAAATCCAATGTTCGTCACGAAATCCCTCACTTAACTGACGCACTTTAATCGTCAGGCGAAAGCTGTCATCGGAGCGGCTGCGGCGCACGTAACCCTCGTCCTGTAGCGTTTCCAGCAGCCGCCTGACGGTCGTGCGATGCAGGCCGCTAAACTCGGCCAGGGTGCCGACCGTCGCGCCTCCGTCGAATTTATTTAACAAATTTAATAACAATAATCCGCGGCTCAATCCGCGCACCGTTTTGTAATCTGCCGAAGCGTTTTCGTTCATGCGTCCTCAATAAAAATTATTATAAACAATCATGTGCACCTGGTGCACATCCGGTAATGTTTTGATTGTAGCGCAAATCACTGACCCTATACTGACCTCACAATAAAAATAAATTCACATTTATTTAACAAGTCGCCCTGCTGAAGGTTGTGCGGTGACGGCAATTTGTCCGAAGCGTGAGGTTTTGAAAATGACAACATCCAATCCTGATATTCAACCCGCGGTACAGCACAGCGCGCAGGTCGCTATTGCCGGCGCCGGTCCGGTTGGCCTGACCATCGCCAACTACCTCGGGCAGATGGGCGTCAGCGTCGTGCTGATTGAGAAGCTCGAGTCGCTGATCGATTATCCCCGCGCCATCGGTATCGACGATGAGGCGCTGCGGGCGATGCAGGCGGTGGGGCTGGTCGACAACGTGCTGCCGCATACTACGCCGTGGCACGCGATGCGCTTTCTCACCCCGAAAGGGCGCTGCTTTGCCGATATTCAGCCGATGACCGACGAGTTTGGCTGGTCGCGCCGCAATGCGTTTATTCAGCCGCAGGTGGACGCGGTGCTGTATGACGGCCTCAGCCGTTTCCCCCACGTGCGCTGCCTGTTTTCCCGCGAAGTAGAGGCCTTTAGCCAGAATAGTGACGGTGTCACCCTGAACCTCAAAGGCAGCGACGGCGAGCGGGAAACCGTGCGCGCCGACTGGCTGGTGGCCTGCGACGGAGGAGCCAGCTTCATTCGTCGTGCGCTGAATATTCCCTTCGAAGGCAAAACCGCGCCGAATCAATGGATTGTTATTGATATCGCCAACGATCCGCTGGCGACGCCGCACGTTTACCTGTGCTGCGACCCGGTGCGCCCGTACGTCTCCGCCGCGCTGCCGCACGGGGTACGGCGTTTCGAATTTATGGTCATGCCCGGAGAAACCGAAGCCCAGCTCAGCGAGCCGCACAAGATGCGCCAGCTATTGAGCAAGGTGCTGCCGGACCCGGATAACGTCGAGCTGATTCGCCAGCGCGTCTACACCCACAACGCGCGCATCGCCGAACGCTTTCGCGTCGATCGCGTACTGCTGGCGGGCGACGCGGCGCACATCATGCCGGTGTGGCAGGGGCAGGGCTACAACAGCGGTATGCGCGACGCCTTTAACCTGGCCTGGAAGCTGGCGCTGGTGGTGAACGGCAAAGCCGGAGAGGCGCTGCTGGACAGCTACCAGCAGGAGCGGCGCGATCACGCCAAAGCGATGATCGACCTGTCGGTCACCGCCGGCAACGTCCTGGCGCCGCCGAAACGCTGGCACGGCGCGGTGCGCGACGGCGTTTCGTGGCTGCTCAACTATCTGCCGCCGGTTAAACGCTACTTCCTTGAAATGCGTTTCAAGCCGATGCCGCAGTATCGCGACGGCGCGCTGCTGGCGGAAGGCGAAAGCAAAACGTCCCCGGTCGGCAAAATGTTTATCCAGCCGAAGGTGACGCTGGAAAACGGGCAGGTGACGCTGCTCGATGAGGTGATTGGCGCCAGATTCGCCATTATCGCCTGGGGCTGTAATCCGCAGTGGGGGCTCAACGATGAGCAAATTGCCCGCTGGCGCGCGGTCGGGGTGCGCTTTATCCAGGTGGTGCCGGAGGTGCAGATTCATTGCGATCAGGACAACGTGCCCGGCGTTATCCGCGTCGGCGATACGCAAAACCGCCTGAAAAGCTGGTTCGCGCAGCACGATACCGCCATTGCCGTGGTGCGTCCGGACCGCTTCGTCGCCACCGTGGCCATCCCGCAAACCCTGAGCAAAAAGCTCGACGCGCTGGCGAGCAAGATGCAGCTGGTTTCCGCGCAGGCGGCAACAACGATTGAACAGGTGGCCTGATATGAACGCATATCTTCATTGCCTCTCCCATACCCCGCTGGTGGGCTACGTTGACCCGGAACAGGCGGTGCTGGACGAAGTGAACGGCACTATCGCCGACGCGCGGGCGCGCATTGCCGCCTTCGACCCGGAGCTGGTGGTGCTGTTTGCTCCCGATCACTACAACGGCTTTTTCTACGATGTGATGCCGCCGTTCTGTTTAGGCATCGGGGCGACCGCTATCGGCGACTTCAGCAGCGCCAGCGGCGTCCTGCCGGTGCCGACGGCGCTGGCGGAGGCTTGCGCCCACGCGGTGATGAAAGAGGGCATCGATCTGGCGGTCTCCTACTGCATGCAGGTGGATCACGGCTTTGCGCAACCGCTGGAGTTCCTGCTCGGCGGGCTGGATACCCTGCCGGTTCTGCCGGTGTTTATCAACGGCGTGGCGTCGCCGCTGCCGGGCTTTCAGCGCACCCGCATGCTGGGCGAAGCCATTGGCCGCTTCCTGACCACCCTCAATAAACGGGTATTAATCCTCGGCTCCGGCGGCCTGTCGCATCAGCCGCCGGTACCGGAGCTGGCGAAGGCCGATGCCCATATGCGCGACCGGCTGCTGGGCAGCGGCAGGCAGCTGCCGCCGGACGAGCGTGAACTGCGCCAGCAGCGGGTCATCAGCGCGGCGAAGCAGTTTATCGAGGACCAGAACTCGCTCTATCCGCTCAACCCCGTCTGGGATACCCGCTTTATGAGCCTGCTGGAGCAGGGGCGGCTGGCGGAGCTGGATGCCGTCAGTAACGAAGAGCTGTCGGCAATGGCCGGGAAATCGACGCACGAAATTAAAACCTGGGTGGCCGCCTTTGCCGCGCTATCCGCATTTGGCCGCTGGCGCTGCGAAGGCCGCTATTACCGACCAATCCCCGAGTGGATTGCCGGATTTGGCTCGCTGAGCGCCGCCGCGCAGAACTGAATTAACGGGAGAATATGATGAGCTACCAACCGCAAACCGAAGCCGCCACCAGCCGTTTCCTCAGCGTGGAAGAGGGCGGAGAAACATTACGCATCCATTTTAATGACTGCGGCGAGGGCGACGAAACCGTGGTCCTGCTGCACGGCTCTGGCCCCGGGGCTACCGGCTGGGCCAACTTTAGCCGCAATATCGACCCGCTGGTCGAGGCGGGCTACCGGGTCATTCTGCTGGACTGCCCCGGCTGGGGAAAAAGCGATTCTATCGTCAACCGCGGCTCCCGTTCCGACCTGAACGCCAGGGTGCTGAAAAGCGTGATTGACCAGCTGGATATCAGCAAAGTGCATCTGCTGGGCAATTCGATGGGCGGACACAGCGCGGTGGCCTTTACCCTCAGCTGGCCGGAGCGCGTCGGCAAACTGGTGCTGATGGGCGGCGGAACCGGCGGCATGAGCCTGTTTACGCCGATGCCGACGGAAGGCATCAAGCTGCTGAACGGCTTGTACCGTGAGCCGACCATCGAAAACCTGAAAAAGATGATGAACATCTTTGTCTTCGATACCCGCGATTTGACCGACGCGCTGTTTGAAGCGCGCCTCAATAATATGCTGTCGCGCCGGGAGCATCTGGATAATTTCGTCCAAAGCCTGGAAGCCAACCCGAAGCAGTTCCCGGATTTTAGCCCGCGTCTCGGCGAAATCCGCGCGCAGACCCTGATCGTCTGGGGGCGTAACGATCGCTTTGTACCGATGGACGCCGGGCTGCGCCTGCTGGCGGGTATTAACGGTTCCGAACTGCATATCTATCGCGACTGCGGTCACTGGGCGCAGTGGGAGCACGCGGAGAGCTTTAACCAGCTGGTGCTCGATTTTCTGGCGCGTACCTGAGGAGTGCTGATGACAACCTTATCTCTTGAACAACTGGCGCAGCGTCTGCGTGAGGCGGAAAGCCGCGGCAAGGCGATTGAACCGCTGCGCAATGCGCTCGGCGTTGACAACGCGGAAGCGGCCTACGCCATCCAGCGGATGAACGTGCAGCACCACGTGGCGAACGGCCGCCGGGTGGCGGGACGCAAGGTGGGGCTGACCCATCCTAAAGTGCAGCAGCAGCTGGGCGTTGACCAGCCGGACTTCGGCACCCTGTTTGCCGACATGTGCTACGGCGATAACGCCGATGTGCCGTTCTCCCGGGTGCTGCAGCCGAAAGTGGAGGCCGAAATCGCCCTGGTGCTGAAACGCGATCTGCCGCATGCCGATACCACTTTTGATGAACTGTACGCCGCCATCGACTGGGTGCTTCCCGCGCTGGAGGTGGTCGGCAGCCGTATTCGCGACTGGTCGATTGGCTTTGTCGATACGGTCGCCGATAACGCCTCCTGCGGCGTTTACGTGCTGGGTAGCCCGGCGCGGCGCCCGGATGGGCTGGATCTGAAAAACTGCGCGATGCGCATGACCCGTAATGAGGAAGAGGTCTCCAGCGGGCGCGGCAGCGAATGTCTTGGCCATCCGCTGAACGCGGCGGTGTGGCTGGCGCGCAAAATGGCCAGCCTCGGCGAGCCGCTGCGGGCAGGGGATATCGTGCTGACCGGGGCGTTAGGCCCGATGATGGCGATTACCGCCGGCGATCGTTTTGCCGCCCATATCGACGGTTTAGGTTCAGTGGCGGCGACCTTTGTCGCCAAAAAGGAAGAGAGTGATGAGTAAACGTAAAGTCGCCATTATCGGCTCCGGCAATATCGGCACCGATTTAATGATCAAAATTCTGCGCCACGGGCAGCACCTGGAGATGGCGGTAATGGTCGGCATCGACCCCGAGTCCGACGGCCTGGCCCGCGCCCGGCGCATGGGCGTCGCCACCACGCACGAGGGCGTTGGCGGCCTGATGCAGATGGCGGAATTCGCCGATATCGATGTGGTTTTTGACGCCACCAGCGCCGGAGCGCACGTGAAAAACGACGCCGCGCTGCGGGAAGCCAGGCCGGGGATCCGGGTGATCGACCTGACCCCGGCGGCCATCGGCCCGTACTGCGTGCCGGTGGTCAATCTCGAGGCCAATCTGGCCGAAGGCAACGTCAATATGGTGACCTGCGGCGGCCAGGCCACCATCCCGATGGTGGCGGCGGTCTCTCGGGTGGCAAAAGTGCACTATGCGGAGATCGTCGCCTCGATTGCCAGCAAATCCGCCGGGCCGGGGACGCGCGCCAACATTGATGAATTTACCGAAACCACCTCGCAGGCCATTGAGAAAGTGGGCGGCGCGGCGAAAGGCAAAGCGATTATCGTGCTGAATCCGGCGGAGCCGCCGCTGATGATGCGCGATACCGTTTATGTCCTGAGCGAAGCGGCATCGCAGCAGGCGATTGCCGCGTCGATCGCCGAGATGGCGGCGGCGGTACAGGCCTACGTGCCGGGATATCGCCTGAAGCAGCAGGTGCAGTTTGAGGTCATCCCGGAAGATAAACCGGTAAACCTGCCGGGCGTCGGCCGCTTCTCCGGCCTGAAAACGGCGGTTTATCTCGAGGTCGAAGGGGCGGCGCACTATCTGCCAGCCTACGCGGGTAATCTCGATATTATGACGTCGGCGGCGCTGGCGACGGCGGAAAAAATGGCCCAGGCGATGAACGACGCGGCGGGAGAAGCAGCATGAACGGCAAAAAACTCTATATCTCAGACGTGACCCTGCGCGACGGGATGCACGCGATTCGTCATCAATACTCGCTCGACAATGTGCGCCAGATTGCCCGGGCGCTGGATTGCGCGGGCGTCGATTCGATAGAGGTGGCCCACGGCGACGGTCTGCAGGGTTCCAGCTTTAACTACGGCTTCGGCGCGTACAGCGACCTGCAGTGGATTGAGGCGGCGGCGGAGTCGGTCAGCCAGACGAAGATCGCCACTTTATTGCTACCCGGCATTGGCACCCTGCACGACCTGAAAAACGCGTATCAGGCCGGGGCGCGGGTGGTGCGCGTGGCGACCCACTGCACCGAGGCGGATGTTTCCGCGCAGCATATCGCCTTCGCCCGCGAGCTGGGCATGGACACCGTCGGCTTCCTGATGATGAGCCATATGACCTCCCCGGAACAGCTGGCGCAGCAGGCGCTGAAGATGGAATCCTACGGCGCCACCTGTATTTACGTGGTGGATTCCGGCGGGGCGATGAACATGAACGATATTCGCGATCGCTTCCGCGCCCTCAAGGCGGTGCTGAAGCCGGAAACCGCCACCGGGATGCACGCGCATCATAACCTCAGTCTCGGCGTGGCCAACTCCATCGCCGCGGTGGAAGAGGGCTGCGACCGTATCGATGCCAGCCTGGCGGGGATGGGGGCCGGGGCGGGCAACGCGCCGCTGGAGGTGTTTATCGCCGCCGCCGATAAGCTCGGCTGGAATCACGGTACCGATCTGTATGCTCTGATGAACGCCGCCGATGAGCTGGTGCGCCCGCTGCAGGATCGCCCGGTGCGGGTTGACCGCGAAACGCTGGCGCTGGGCTATGCCGGGGTTTACTCCAGCTTTCTGCGCCACAGCGAAGCGGCCGCCGGGCGCTACGGCCTGAGCGCGGTGGATATCCTCGTCGAGCTCGGCAAGCGGCGGATGGTGGGCGGTCAGGAGGATATGATCGTCGACGTCGCGCTGGATCTGCTTAACCGCAGCAAATAAAAGCAACGCGCGGCTGGCAACGTATCAGCCGCCATTCACCTGCTCCGCTTGTCCGGATATCGCAAAGGTACCCTATGACCCAAACAACGACTGCAAGCAATTCGCGCCTGATGTTAACCGTCGGGCTCTGTTTTATGGTGGCCCTGATGGAAGGGCTGGATCTGCAGGCGGCAGGCATCGCCGCCGTAGGCATGGCGCAGGCGTTCGCGCTGGATAAAATGCAGATGGGCTGGATTTTCAGCGTCGGGATCCTCGGCCTGCTGCCCGGCGCGCTGGTGGGCGGCATGCTGGCGGATCGCTATGGCCGCAAGCGAATTCTGCTGGGCTCGGTGCTGCTCTTTGGCCTGTTCTCAATCGCTACTGCGCTGGCGTGGAATTATCCCACGCTGCTGCTGGCCCGGCTGCTGACCGGCGTCGGCCTGGGCGCGGCGCTGCCGAATCTGATTGCCTTAACCTCCGAGGCCGCCGGCCCCCGCTTTCGCGGCAGGGCGGTCAGCCTGATGTACTGCGGCGTCCCCATCGGCGCGGCGCTGGCGGCGGCGCTGGGCTTTTTCGGCCTTGCCGCGGCCTGGCAAACGGTGTTCTGGATCGGCGGTATCGTTCCGCTGCTGCTGGTGCCGCTGCTGCTGCGCTGGCTGCCGGAATCGCCGGTGTTTCAGCGCAGCGCGCGGGGCGTGCCGCTGCGCACGCTCCTCGCGCCGGGCAACGCTACCGCCACGCTGCTGCTGTGGCTGTGCTATTTTTTCACGCTGCTGGTGGTCTATATGCTGATCAACTGGCTGCCGATGCTGTTAGTCGGCCAGGGGTTCAGCCCCAGCGAGGCGGCGGGAGTGATGTTTGTCCTGCAGTTTGGCGCCGCCTGCGGCACGCTGCTGCTGGGGGCACTGATGGATAAGCTCAGCCCGCTGTGGATGTCGCTGCTGATCTATACCGGCATGCTGGCGTCGCTGCTGGCGCTGGGGACCGCGTCCTCGCTGACCGCAATGCTCTTCTCCGGCTTTGTCGCCGGACTGTTTGCCACCGGCGGCCAGAGCGTGCTTTACGCGCTGGCTCCGCTGTTCTATCGCACCGAAATCCGCGCCACCGGCGTGGGGACGGCGGTGGCGATTGGCCGCCTCGGCGCGATGAGCGGTCCGCTGCTGGCGGGCAAAATGCTGGCGCTGGGCACCGGCACCGTCGGGGTGATGGCTGCGTCCGCTCCCGGCATTCTGCTGGCGGGCGCGGCGGTGTTCTGGCTGATGAGCCGACAAAAGCGCACGGCGCTGGCCTGAGCATTTTCGCTGATTCCCGGGGGCGGCGCGGTAAAGCCGCGCCTTGCCCGGGCTACCGGACTGGTAGCCCGGGAATCCGCCTTGCGCATCTCTCTACTTTGGCATAGGTTAAATCATCATCCATTGATTCTTCCGAGCATCATGTCTTTTACATCCCGCTTACTGAGCGATATCCCCGGTATCCGCTACGCCTTTCTCGACGTTCATGAAACCGCCGCCTTTCCCTATAGCGAAATGGCGCCGGTTAAACTGGTTCACAGCAATATCGTACATGAGTATCGGGCGCCGCAGGCGGAGCGCCCCCACGCCGATGCGATGTTTACCGCCGTCAGCGGGCAAAAGATGGGCGTGGTGACCGCCGACTGTCTGCCGCTGCTGATGGCGTCGCGCGATGGGCGCTATGTCTGCAGCGTGCACGCAGGCTGGCGCGGCGCGGCCAGCGGGATTATCGAAAATAGCCTTGCGCTGTTTCAGCGTTATCACGTCGACCCGCAAGATCTGGTGGTGGTGAGCGGGCCGCATATTCACCCCTGCTGCTATGAAGTCACCGGCGACTTCTACCAGGCGCTGCTGGCGATGCCCGCCGGCGAGCTGGCAAAACGCCATCGGGAGCAGCTCTTCCTGTCCCATCAGGCGGCGTCGGAGGGGGAGCAGGCGAAAGCGACCGCGGGCGACAATGCGTGGTTCGATCTGCGGGCTTTTGCCCACCTCCTGCTGCGCAGCGCGGGCGTACCGGAGGAAAACATGGAGTGGCTGGGGAGCTGCACCTACTGCACGCCGCAGCGGCTGGGGTCGTTTCGTCGGCGCACGCATTTCCCGGCGCCGAAGTCATTTCAGTACTCATGGATCATGCGCGAGCCTGATGGGGCGGGCCGATGAGACGAAATGATGTTTGATGATGTGTAACATCGGCGGGCGTTTGCTATCTCTGCACTCCTTCAAACAAGGAGGATTGCAAAATGAAATTGAACGCGTTCACTTTAACTCTCGCGCCGCTGCTGGTTGCCGGCGCGTTTTCCGCTCATGCCGGCCCGCAGGCCCACGTGGTCTGCGCTTATCACCATACGTTGGGCGATGACGCCATCATGATGTTCGGCAAACCGAATCAGGCCATGTGGCATGATTTTTTTGGTAATACCCATACCGATGCGGTTTCCACCTATCAGACGCTGCGCGACCAGCCGGAAACCACCTGCGATAACAAGGCCGACGGTTCCGCCTACTGGGTGCCATCGATGAAGCTGCCGGATGGTCAGGTGGTGACGCCGGCGTATCAAAAAACCTACTATCAGACCACCAAAGTGGAACAGTATCCGCTGCACCCGTTCCCGGCGGGTCTCGAACTGCTGGCGGGCGATCACCACGGTTCGGCGCCCAGCTCGCGCATCACCTTTTTGTGCGCTAACGGCAAAGGCTACAGCAACAAGGCCGGCGAAGTCTGTGGGCTGCGGAAAGGTGGCGATGCGGTACAGTTTAATATCGGTATTCAGTTCCCCAACTGCTGGGATGGGGTCAACCTCAAACCGGCTCACGGACACAGTAACGCGGCATACGACGTCAACGGCGCCTGTCCGAGCGACTATCCGGTGAAAATCCCGACGGTGAATATGAATGTGGCCTACGTTCTGCCGCAGATTACATCCCTGGATACCGCGAAGATTCAGCTCTCCCTGGATCCGATCATGGACGGTGAGAAGCGCGAAGAGCGCTGGGGCAGTATCTATACGGCGCACGCGGATTTTATGAACGGCTGGACGGTGGAGGGGGCGCACTATATGACCGAGCGCTGCATGAACAAGGGGATCGACTGCGGCAGCGCGGTGCCGTATCGCTTCACGACGGTGAAGGAGAATGCGCTGGTGGACAGCACCGCGCCGACGGTCGCCCATCCCGCGCCGGAAAACCTGGTGGTCAGCGATAACTGGCAAAACGGCGGGCGCACGCACAATCCGGAAACCATGACGCTGGTGAAATTCCCTATCCCGCCGCTGCCTCAGGATCAGGACGCCTCGCTGTTTAAATATCAGCTGCGGATCTACGGCGGAAAAGTGGAAACCAACGGCGCGGATCAGATCTTTTTCTATCCGGCGAGCAACGACTGGAGCGCGAACAGCGTGACCTGGAATCATCGCCCGCCCTGCAACTACAGCTCGGAGGCGTCGCTGTACCTCAATTCCAAACGCGAATACCGGATGGTGGATGTCGATAAAGCGGTGCGCAAGGCGCTGGCGGAAGGCAAAACCGAGATCTCGTGGTATATCGGCGGCGACCGTCAGGGCAATCGCTATCATTTCGACCCGGCAGGGGCGCAGCAGGAGCCGATGCTGATGCTGATGGGCTTTAAAAATACCCCGGAGATCTGATTGCGGCCCTTCCCCGGGCGACGGGTTCGCAGACGGCGGTGGACCTGTAGCCCGGGCAGGCGCTTTGCGCCGCCCCCGGGAGCAAAGTGCAGTGCGGCATAATTTCCCGGAGGCGATGCTGCGCATCTGTCCGGGCTACGGTATGGCAGACGGCGGTGGACCTGTAGCCCGGGCAGGCGCTTGCGCCGCCCCCGGGAGCAGAGCGCAGTGCGGCATAATTACCCGGAGGCGATGCTGCGCATCTGTCCGGGCTACAGTATGGCAGACGGCGGTGGACCTGTAGCCCGGGCAGGCGCTTTGCGCCGCCCCCGGGAGCAGAGTGCAGTGCGGCATAATTTCCCGGAGGCGATGCTGCGCATCTGTCCGGGCTACGGTATGGCAGACGGCAGTGGACCTGTAGCCCGGGCAGGCGCTTGCGCCGCCCCCGGGAGCAGAGCGCAGTTCGGCATAATTTCCCGGAGGCGATGCTGCGCATCTGTCCGGGCTACGGTATGGCAGACGGCAGTGGACCTGTAGCCCGGGCAGGCGCTTTGCGCCGCCCCCGGGAGCAGAGCGCAGTTCGGCATAATTTCCCGGAGGCGATGCTGCGCATCTGTCCGGGCGACGGTATGGCAGGCGGCGGTGGACCTGTAGCCCGGGCAGGCGCTTGCGCCGCCCCCGGGAGCAGAGCGCAGTTCGGCATAATTCCCCGGAGGCGATGCTGCGCATCTGTCCGGGCTACCGGATGGCAGACGGCAGTGGACCTGTAGCCCGGGCAGGCGCTTGCGCCGCCCCCGGGAGCAGAGTGCAGTGCGGCATAATTTCCCGGAGGCGATGCTGCGCATCTGTCCGGGCTACGGTATGGCAGACGGCAGTGAGCCCGTAGCCCCGCTAAGCGCAGCGCGAGCGGGGGGACATCACAATACTTTAAACCCGTGCGTGCCATCGCGCTTCAGCTGTTCAACCAGGCCGAACTCCCAGTCGAGGTAGGCCTGCATTGCCGCGGGTGAGTTATCGGTACCTTCATACGGGCGCTGATAGCGATCGCTGCGCGGCGTCGCCAGATGCGTCTCGCCATGCTCCAGCGCCAGCCCGGCGTCAATCCACGCCAGCGTGCCGCCGCTCAGCAGCTGCACCGGTTTACCGGTTAACGCCGCAACCTCAGGCACCGCGTAGCGGGCCAGCAGGCTGCTGCCGCAGGTGACAACGTAACGCTCGGCGGAAGGCAGCACCTCCAGCGCCTGGCGCAGCTGTGAACGTACCAGCCAGTAAGCGCCGGGAATATGCCGGGCGACGTAGTTGGCGCTGGTGGTAAAGTCCAGCACCACGGTTCCCGGCTCCCTCAGCTGTGCCGCCAGCTGCTGCGGGGCAATCTCCTCCGCCTGCGGACCCGGCGGTACGCGGCCTGCGGGGGTACCGCGCTCGCTAAAATCTTCCGCGCGCGCATCGCGTAATACCGCCACTTCCCACCCCATCTGCGCCAGCCAGGACGCCGTTATCGGCGCGCGTATCTCGTCATCGGCAATCAGCACAATGCGCGCCCCGCGCACGCTGGCGAAATGGTCGGTTTCCTGCACCAGCTGCCCGCCGGGCGCGCTAACGCTCAGCGGCAGATGACCTGCGGCGTACTCCTCCGGGCTGCGGACGTCGAACAGGTAAGTGGTGCGGGCGGGCTGCCGCAGCCAGCGCTGAAGGGTTGGGCTGTCTATAAAGGCGACGCCGGCTCGCTCCGCCAGCTGCCTCACCGCCGCCGCGCGTTCGGCTGGGGCGCGAAAATCGGCGTCATAACGCCGCTGCTGGCCGCGCTCAAGGTCAAACCCGGCTAAGGTCCAGCCGATGGTGCCGTTGCGCAGTGCGTAGACCGGATTGGGCAAACCGGCATTGCGCAGCGACTGCGTGCCGATAATACTGCGCGTGCGCCCCGCGCAATTGACGATCACCGTCGCCTGCGATGATGGAATCAGGCCCTCAATGCGCAGCGCCAGCTCCCCGCCGGGCACGCTGATGCTGCCGGGAATATTCATGGTGTGATACTCATCGAAACGGCGCGCGTCGACGACAACCACCTCCTGTTGACCATCGAGCAGCGCCTGCACTTCCCCGGCGCTCAGCGAGGGGGTATGCCGCTCGCTCTCCACCAGCTCGCCGAACGCTTTGCTCGGCGAATTCACATCCTGGAACAGCTCTCCGCCGCTGCGCTGCCACCCCGGCAGGCCGCCTTCCAGCAGGGCGACATCTTCGTAGCCCCAGCTCTGCAGGCGCTCGACGGCCCGCTCCGCCAGACCTTCGCCGCCGTCATAGACGGTAATCGGCGTCGTCAGGCGCGGCACGCGCCGAAAAATATCCAGCTCCAGCTTGCTTAGCGGCAGATTAGCGGCAAACAGCGGATGGCTGCGGGCAAAGTCGGCCTCTTCGCGAACGTCGATCAGCGCCAGCTCGGCGCCGTCCAGCAGCGCCTGGCGCAGCTGGGCGGCCGGGCGATAAGAACAGGTGGGCATATTAATTATCCTTTGAGAGATCCCAGATATTGGGTAAGTGGCGGTTGGAGTAGCCGGAGACAAAAGGTTTGACGAGGCCTTCCGGGGTATAAACCGCTCGCCTGACGCCGCCGATATTGCCGCCGTAAACGTGAATACTGATCGAGACGCTATCCGCGAGGGCGTTGCTCACCCGGTGAATATCGCCGTCGCGGGAAGAGACTTTTTCCACTTCGCCTGGGGAAAGGCGTTCAGCAACGCCGCTGACCACCGGCTGGCCGCGCTCGTCCAGGCGGTAGCGCTGATTCTCCTCCGCGCCCCGCAGCATGCCGATGGCGCCCCACACCCGATGATCGTGAATCGGCGTCGATTGCCCCGGCCCCCAGACGAAGCTGACAATGGAAAAACGCTGTCCGGAATCGGCATGCAGCAGATACTGCTGATAGTGGTGGGGATGCGGCAGGGTGTACTCCTCCGGCAGCCAGTCATCCTTTTTCACCAGCGCGGCCAGGCGCAGGGCCACGGCGTCGAGCAGGGGCTGTTCATCGGCAAATTCGCGATGCAGGGCATCAAGGTCTTGAATAAACTGGCGTAATTTTTCCACTCGCGGTGCGGTCATGGTCGCTTCCTGTTGTCGGGACTGGTCTTTACGCTAGCAAAGGCGTTAATATAATTAAAATGCAATTTCCGCATATATTAATATGCAAAAATCACATTAAGGACGCTATGCGCATCGACGACATTGACGCACTGCTGGCCACCGTGCAGTTCTCCTCGCTTAACCAGGCCGCGGAATATCTCGGTATTACCCAATCGGCGATTACCCGTCGTCTGCAGCGTCTTGAGCAAACCCTCAACGTAACGCTGCTGGAGCGTCAGACCCGGCCGCTCACCCTGACCGCCGCCGGGCACCGGGTTTACGAGCAGTGCCTGAGCATCAAGCGGGAGACCAAAAAGCTGTACGGCCTGCTCGACCCCGAGGCCGAGCCGCACGGTATCCTGCGTCTCGGGGTCCCGCAGAGCGTGGCGGAAATTGCCCTGCAGCCGGCGCTGAGCGCGCTGCGCCAGCAGTTTCCCGCCCTGCGACCGCAGGTGACCTGCGGCTGGAGCGGGCTGCTGCAAAAGCGCCTTGAAAGCGTCGAGCTGGACGGCGTGCTGGCGATGGGGCCGGAACAGCAACGCTTTGCTGAGGGCTACGGCGGGCGCCTGCTGTGCCCGCTGGATATTGTGGTGATTGCGGCTAAAAGCTGGCGTCTTCACGCCGGGGCGCTGCGCGACTGCGCGGAAAAAGGCTGGGTGCTCAATCCCGACGGCTGCGGCCTGCGGGCCGGGCTGATCCGCGAGCTGCAGTCCCAGGGGCTGCGTCTGGCGCTGAATGTCGAGACCGCGGGCGCCCAGCTGCAAATCAGCCTCGTGGCGCAGGGGCTGGGGCTTGGCCTGGTGCCGCGCGCCGCGCTGGCCGCCAGCCCGTGGCGCGACGAGGTGACGGTATTGACGCTGGCGGATTTCCAGCCCGAGGTGCATCTGTGGCTGGTTCACGCGCAGAATCTGGCCAATCTGAGCCAGCCGCTGACTTTTTTCGCCGGCAAAGTCGTTCAGCAGCTAAACGTATCTGGCTGAAACGTATATATAATTTTTATAAATGCTTATCTCGCATATTAAGATATGATAAAAATGCATTTTGTTCATTAAGAGCCCGTGTATAGGGTAATGAAAACGCGCCGCCGCGGCGGCCCACTCATTATCCTGCTATAAGGAGTTCTGCATGAGCATTCAATTTCTCGGCATGATCGGCCACCGCCTGTCGTCGGAAACCATCGCCCCGGTCGGCCCGATTTTTGACCGCGATTACATCGTGCGTTTCGCGCAAACCCACGAGGCCGCCGGGTTTGACCGCCTGCTGGTGGGCCACTGGTCCGATCAACCCGACGGATTCCTGGTGACCGCGCTGGCGGGTCTGTCGACGCAAAAGATCGGCTTCCTGTTGGCTCATCGTCCCGGTTTTGTCTCGCCGACCCTCGCCGCGCGTAAGTTCGCTACCCTTGAACACCTGCTGGGCGGCCGTCTGGCGGTACATATCATCAGCGGCGGCAATGACGCCGAGCAGCGCCGCGACGGTGATTACCTCGATCACGACCAGCGCTATGCGCGTACCGATGCCTTCCTTGAGACCGTCCGCAAGGTATGGACCGCCGAACAGCCGGTGGATATCACCAATGAC
Source organism: Klebsiella sp. LTGPAF-6F (assembly GCF_001753185.1). Classification (NCBI taxonomy): domain Bacteria; kingdom Pseudomonadati; phylum Pseudomonadota; class Gammaproteobacteria; order Enterobacterales; family Enterobacteriaceae; genus Klebsiella; species Klebsiella sp. LTGPAF-6F. The sequence continues at coordinate 3,593,161 of NZ_CP017450.1, read as the reverse complement.
TTTTATCAGGCGGAACAGGCGTGGTCGGCCATTCGCCCGCTGCAAAAACCGCATATCCCTCTCTATTTCGGCGGTTCGTCGGAAGCGGCCATTGCCGTGGCCGGCAAGCACGCCAACGTCTTCGCCCTGTGGGGAGAGTCGCTGGCGCAAACCGCGGAAACCATCCAGCGCGTGCGGGCCGAGGCGGCGAAACATCAGCGCGAAATCGACTTCAGCGTCTCGTTCCGGCCGATTATCGCCGCGACCGAAGCCGAGGCCTGGGAGAAAGCCGAGCATATCCTGCACGTCGCCACCGAGCGGGCGGCGCAGAGCGGAGGCGGTTTCAAAGCCAAGCCCGACAGCGTCGGGGCGCAGCGTCTGCGGGCGACGGCGGCGCAGGGCAAGGTGGTGGATAAACGCCTGTGGACCGGGATCGCGCAGCTGGTAGGCGGCGGCCACAACTCCACCGCGCTGGTGGGCACCCCGGAACAGGTCGCCGACGCGCTGCTCGATTACTACGACCTCGGCGTGCGCAACTTCCTGATCCGCGGGTTCGATCCGCTCAACGATGCTCAGGAGTACGGTAAAGCGCTGCTGCCGATCGCCCGCGAAAAAGCCGCCCTGCGCGCCGTGGCGGAGCGCGCCTCGTGATCGGTCAGACAAGCGATGACTGGGCGCGGCGGTTGACGGAGATACGCCAGCTGATGGCGGAGCAGGCGGCCAGTCTCGACGCCAGCGGCGACTTTCCCCGCGACAATATCGACCGTCTGCGCCAGCGCGGTTTTTTAAGCCTCGCCGTGCCGCAGCAGTACGGCGGGGCAGGTGCCGGCTTAGCCGAGCTTCAGCAGGCCATTGCGGCCATCGCCTGGGGCGAACCGGCGACGGCGCTGATCGTCTGCATGCAGTACCTGCACCATCTGCGGCTGGCGGAGAACGAGAACTGGTCCGAGCCGCTGCGCCAGCGGGTTTTTCACGATGCCGTCGAGCGGGGAGGCTTGATCAACAGCCTGCGCGTGGAGCCGGAACTGGGCTCCCCGGCGCGCGGCGGCCTGCCGCAAACCGTGGCGACCCGCCGCGCGGAAGGGTGGCAGATTAACGGCCATAAAATCTATACCACCGGTATTGAGGGGCTGAGCTGGCTGGCCATCTGGGGCCGCAGCGACGACGCTCCGCCGCTGGTCGGCACCTGGCTGGTGCCCCACGACAGTGAGGGCATTACCGTGGTGAACAGCTGGGATCACGCCGGAATGCGGGCAACCGGCAGCCACGAAGTGGTGCTGAACAACGTCCGGGTGGCCGCAGAGCACGCGGTGGACGTGTGGCCTGCCGATGCGCCTCCCGCGCCGGATGCGGAGCAGTTTCGTCTGTTTGCCAACCGCCATACGGCGCTGCTGGCGGCGATTTACGACAGCATCGCGCGGGCCGCCCGCGACTGGCTGGTAACGTGGCTGGGTACGCGTATTCCGGGCAGCCTTGGGCAACCCCTTTCCAGCCTGCCGCGGGTGCAGGAAAAAGTCGGCCAGATTGACGGCTGGCTACTGGTCAATCGCACTCTGCTGGAAAAGGCCGCGCAGCTGGGCTTTTCCGCCATTGAGGCGAATCTCGCGAAAGTCACGATTACCGACAACGCCATTCAGGCGGTGAACCTGGCGCTGGAGCTGACCGGCAACCATGGCCTGAGTCGGCAAAATCCTCTGGAACGCCACTATCGCAACGTGCTGTGCGGGCGGGTACATACCCCGCAGAGCGACAGCGCGTGGCTGGCGGCCGGCAAACACGCTTTTCAAAAATAAGGATAATTCATATGCGCAGACTTAATTTTACCGGTTTAGCCGGGGTGGTTATGCTGCTGGCCCTGAGCGGCTATGCGGCGGCTCAGGAGCGAATCACCCTGCGAATCGCCGATCAAAAAGGCGGCATGCGTTCGCAGCTGGAGGCAGCCAACGCCCTGCAGGATCTTCCTTACGAGATTAAATGGGCCGAGTTTCCGGCCGCCGCGCCGCTGGCGGAAGCGCTTAACGCCGGGGCGGTGGATGCGGGAATTATCGGCGATGCGCCGCTGCTGTTCGCGCTGGCTAACGGCGCGCCGGTTAAAGCCATCGCCGTCGATAAAAGTAACCCGGCCGGCACCGCGGTGCTGGTCTCGCCCGGCAGCGCGTTGAAAAGCGCCGCGGATTTAAAAGGCAAACGCATCGCTACCGGTAAAGGGTCGATTGGCCACTTTGTGGCGCTGAAAGCGCTGGAGCAGGCGGGAATTTCGCCGAAAGAGGTGCAGTGGGTGTTTCTCGGTCCGGTGGACGCCAAAGTGGCGCTGCTCAACGGTTCGGTGGACGCCTGGGCGACCTGGGAGCCCTATACCACGCAGCTGGTGAAGACCGCCGAGGGGCAGATTCTGGTCAGCGGCAAAGGGCTGCTGCCGGGTAACACTTTCCTGGCGGCAACCGATGATGCCCTTAAGGATCCGCAGAAGCGCGCGGCGCTGCAGGATTACCTCAATCGCCTGGCCGGCGCCGAGCGCTGGGCCTACGCCAATCTCGATAGCTACGGTAAAACGCTGGGGGAAATTATTCGTTTCCCGGCGGATATCGCCCGCGCGCAGTTTGCCAATCGCCAGTCGCAGTGGCTGCGTCTGGACGCGAAGACGGTCGCTCAGCAGCAGTCGACAGCGGACTTTTACCTCGCCAACGGGCTGATCCGCGCAAAGCTGGACGTGACGCCGACGTTTGATAACGGCTTTAGCGTGCCTGCCGCGCAGGCCCATGCGGAGGTGTCGCCATGATGACATCTCGCCGTCGTTTCTTACGCTTGACCGGCAGCCTTGCGCTGGCCGGGGCCTCTCTGCCCCTTTGGGCTCACGATATAGCGGCCATGGCGAGCGGTGAGGAACACCCGGCCCTGCGCCTGGCGCAGCCGTACAAAATCAAGCTGGCGATTAACAAAAGCGCGGTGTGCCTGGCGCCGGTTGCCGTCGCGGAGCAGCAGAAGATCTTCAGTAAATACAATCTCGACGTGGAGTTCGTTAACTTCGGCAACTCGACGGACGTGCTGCTGGAGGCGATTGCCACCGGCAAGGCCGACGCCGGCGTCGGGATGGCGCTGCGCTGGCTGAAGGCGCTGGAGCAGGGCTTCGACGTGAAGCTCACCGCCGGAACCCACGGCGGCTGCCTGAACCTGCTGACGGCGAAAAACTCGCCGTTCGGCGGCCTGGAGAGCCTGAAGGGGCAAACCATCGGCGTCACCGATATGGCCGGGCCGGATAAAAACTTCTTCGCCATCTTGCTTAAGCGCCACGGCATCGATCCGATAAGCGATGTGCAGTGGAAAGTCTATCCGGCAGATTTACTCAGCGTGGCGCTGGATAAACGCGAAATTGCCGCCATCAGCGGCAGCGAACCCTTCAGCTATCGTCTGCTGGACACCGGTAAATATCAGCTTATCGCCAGCAATATGACCGGCGATTACGCTAACCTGAGCTGCTGCGTGCTGGGGGTCAGCGGTAGCCTGGCGCGCGATCATAAACCGGCCGCCGCCGCGCTCACCCAGGCGATTCTTGAGGCGCACAGCTATGCCGCCGCGCATCCGGAGAGCGTGGCGCAATCCTTCCTCGCCCATGCGCTGAATACCAATGAGGCGGAGGTCAGCGGCATTCTCCACGGCCAGGGGCACGGCCATCATGCGGTGGGCGAGGCGTTTGTCAAAGAGCTGACCCAGTACGCCGTGGATCTTCAGCGGGTGCAGGTCATTAAACCGGGAACCGATCCCCATCAGTTTGCGGAGAGCATTTATGTCAACGTTTTCGCCTGAACGGGTGCTGACGCGCCCGGCAAGCGGCAGGCCGCTGTGGAAGGAAGGCTGGCTTGCCGCCGCGCTATGGCTGCTGGGCGGCCTGTTTACCCTGGCCTGGCCCGATGCCGGGCGGCGCTGGCCGTTTAGCGAAGGGTGGGCGCTGGCGCAGTTCACCCTTGGCGGCGGACTGTTGCTGCTGGCGCTGAGCTACCGCTACTGGCGGCAGCGGGGGACTCGCCTGCAGCATGCCGGAAAGTGGCTGGCGCTGCTGCCGCTGCTTTTTGCGCTGTGGGAGGGACTGACGGCCAAGACGGCGTTTCTGCCGGTGCCGTTTTTCGCGCCGCCGCAGGCGCTGATTGAGGTGCTGCACGATGACTGGCCGCGCCTGCTTGATAGCCTTCTGCATTCGCTGGGGCTGCTCGGGCTCGGGGTGCTGCTGGGCACCAGCTGCGGTTTTATCAGCGGGCTGGCGATCGGCTGGTCCCAGCGGATCGGCTACTGGGTGCATCCGGTGTTGCGTCTGCTGGGGCCGGTGCCGTCCACCGCGCTGCTGCCGCTGTGCCTGTTTATCTTCCCTTCCAGCTTCGGCGCCAGCGTGTTTCTGATCGCGCTCAGCACCTGGTTCCCGGTGACCGTGCTGACCTGGTCCGGGGTTATCGGCATCGATAAGGCGTGGTATGACGTGGCGCGAACCCTGGGCGCCAGCCAGCGTTTCCTGATCCTGCGCGTGGCGATCCCCGCCGCGTTGCCGAACGTTTTTGTCGGCCTGTTTATGGGGCTTGGCGCATCGTTTTCGGTGCTGATCGTCGCCGAAATGGTCGGCGTGAAATCCGGTATCGGTTTTTATCTCCAGTGGGCGCAGGGCTGGGCGGCCTATCCCAATATGTACGCGGCGCTGCTGGTGATGGCGCTGCTCTGCTCCGGCCTGATTAGCGGGCTGTTTATGGTCCGCGACCGGCTGCTGAGCTGGCAGCGGGGAGGGATGCAATGGTAACCGCGAACGCCACTTCTCAGGCGGCATCGACCGGCGCGGCGGTGTCGATAAGTCATCTGCATCACGCTTTTAGCCTTGGCAAACAGACGGTGCCGGTGCTGGAGAATATCAGCCTGCAGCTGCGGCCGGGAGAGAGCGTCGCGCTGCTCGGTCCTTCGGGCTGCGGTAAATCCACTCTACTGCGGCTGCTGGCGGGACTGGAGCCGCAGCAGGCCGGGCAAATTCAGATTGATGAGGCGGCGATGGGGGGACCGGGGCCCGAACGGATACTGGTGTTTCAGGATCCGACCCTTTATCCGTGGCTGACGGTGCGGCAAAACGTGCTGCTGGGACCGCAGGCGCAGGGGAAAAAGGGGCTTGAGCCAAAGGCCGACGCGCTGATTTCGCGAATGGGGCTGCAGGCGTTTAGCGAAGCGTGGCCGCGCCAGCTTTCCGGCGGGATGGCGCAGCGTGCGGCGCTGGCCCGGGCGCTGCTGAATGAGCCGCGTCTGCTGCTGCTCGACGAGCCGCTGGGCAAGCTGGATTCCCTTACCCGCATCAGCATGCAGCGGGAGCTGATCGCCCTGTGGCAGCAGCAGGGCTATACCAGCCTGCTGGTTACCCACGACATCGAAGAGGCGCTGCTGCTGTGCGATCGGGTGTTAATCATGTCGCCGCGACCGGGGCGGATTATCGCCGAGTTTGCGCTGCCGCTGACGTATCCCCGCCATCGCGACAATCCGCTGCTGCTGCAGCATCGGCAGGATATTTTGCGCATTCTTGGCCAGGGAGAGGACTGGTAAGGCAAGGCGTTATCCGGGGCGTGCTGATTCTGACCGTTCGGCGGGGATTCCCGGGGGCGGCGCGGTAGGGCCGCGCCGCCCCCGGGCTACAATGTGCTAGCCCGGATAAGGCGCCGCGATCCGGGACAGGGATGAGGCTTAAAAATCCATCTTCACCGTAAACTGTACTTCCCGCGGATCGCCGATCTGGTTGCCGAGGTTATTGGTGCCGATGGAGGAGGTGTAATAGGTCTTATCGAACAGGTTCTTCACGTTAACCTGCAGGGTCACCGGATATTGCAGCTTCATCTTATAGGCCGCAAACACATCCGCCACCGCATAGCCCTGCAGATAATAATCCGCGCCGTTGGTGCCGGAACGTTTGCTCACCGCGCGACCGCCGCCCCCCACCGTCAGCGTATTGCTGTCGTAGACATTGTGAATGTCGTAGCTCAGGAACAGCGAACCGGTGTGTTTCGGCACGTTCGGCAGCGGTTTGCCTTTGTAATCCGGATCGTCGGTGACCTTCGCATCGGTATAGCCGTAGCTGGCGATAACGCTCAGGTTATCGGTCAGCGACCCGGACACGTCCACTTCGACGCCGCGGGAGCGCACTTTACCGGCGGTTTTTGCCACCGTCTCATCGCCCACGGATTCCGTGTAGAGGACGTTGCGCTTATCAATATCAAACAGCGCGATATTGGCGGTGACGCCATTGAACAGATCGAACTTCGCGCCCAGCTCGTAAGACGTCGACTCTTCCGGCGGCAGATTGCCAATATAGCTGGCGATAGAGGACTGCGGCATAAACGACTGCGCCACGTTTCCGAACAGCGAGACGGACGGCGTCAGCTTATACACCAGGCCCGCTTTCGGCGTCCATTTCTGGTCGCTGCTGTCGGTATTGACGTTAAACGGGCGGCCCTTGCCGGCGTACTGGGTGTAATACTGATAGCGCACCCCGGCGACGGCAATCCACTTATCGGTAAGATAGAGCGCGTCCTGGAGGTAGCCCGCGTAGCTCTCCTGCTGAATACGCTGGTCGCTGTCGGATGCCGAAACGCTGGAGCATTTGCCAACAGTGCCGTAGACCGGATTATAGATATTGAAACCCTTGACGTTCTTACAGCGGATCATATCGGTGCGCAGCAGATCGTAATTCTCGTAGGCCAGGCCGGTGAGGATCTCGTTGTAGAAACCGCCAATGACCACGTTGCCCTGTAAATCCGCCCGCGTAGTGTGCATTTTCTGGGTGGAACCGTGGGTGGCATCGACGCGGCGGGTCAGGTTGCCGGTCGCCGAGTCGTAGGCCATTACCCTGGCCTGATCGTCGTTGTAATGATCCTGGCTGTAGCTGTAGTCGAAGCGGGCGGTCCAGGCGTCGCTGAGACGGTATTCGGCATTCAGTTGCGCGAGATCGGAATAACCGTCGGTAATATTAAACGGTTCATCAAAACGCGTTTTGCGATCGACGTTCACCGCATGGCCGGTGTTCAGATCGAAGATGGTGCCGCGATCGAATGGGGTACTGTAGTCACGGTGCGAATATGAGACGTTCACCGTCGCCCGCTCGCCGAACCAGGTCAGGGAGGGGTTAATAAAGCTGCTCTTCTCTTTGCCGAAATTACGCCAGTAATCTTCATGCTGATATTCGCCAATTACCCGATACGCCAGCTGAGTCCCGTCGATGGGGCCGGTGACGTCAAACTGGCCGGTACCGCCGCCAAAGCTGGTGGAGGTGGCGGAGACGGAGCCGCCGAAGCTGCGCTCCGGGCGTTTGGTCACCACGTTGATTAATCCGCCGGGGTCGAGAATACCGTACAGCGTTGAGGCCGGGCCTTTGAGCACTTCGACGCGTTCGGTGGCGGCGGTGAAGCTGCGCGGCAGCACGGTGCGCAGGCCGTTGGTCATGATTGAACCATCGCGGTTAGCGCCGAAGCCGCGGCGGGTGAAGGCGTCCTGGGTCCCGCCGAGGGTATTGGTTTGTACCACGTTGGCGACGTTATACAGCGCTTCGTCGAGGTTCGTCGCATGCTGATCCTCGAGCACCTGCTCGCTGACGGTATTGACCACCTGCGGAATATCCAGCATCGGCATGGTAGTCAGCGTGGCGGTCGAGGTATTGACCGGCTGATATCCCTGGGTAGCGCGTTGCCGAGTGCCGTCGGCCACGACCGTTATGGTCTCGTCAGCGGTTTTCTTTGTTTTATCGGCGCTATTAACCGCTGCCAATAATCCCGGTGAGGTGAAAAAAATCAGTGAAAAAAGCGCACGCCCTTTTAATGCCGAATAAGGGACATTGAGTGGAATCATTTTTGTGTCTCGTGAACGAACCTCGCCTTTGCGGAGAGGTAAAGCCAATAAAATCATTGCCCTGAAAAATAAACCTGGCTGTTTTTTACGCCGCAACGCGCGCCAGATATGTAATTGAGAATCATTCAATCATGAAGGCATGTAGTAGTAAACGTTATGTAAGATAAAAAACTGACGAAACAAATAATCAATCAATTAGCGAGGAATGGGCTGGGTGAAAATTTCATATGTTATTGTTTTAATTGATGATTAAAGTCGTTTTATGTTGTGCAGGTTTTGGTAGTAAACCCGCGCGGCCGGCGCCGTCATAGGGTATTGACTACTACATTCATCCACCGCATGATCAAAAGAGAATGAGATTTATTTTTGTTTGAGTGCGGAACGAGCGGGCCTGGCGCCACGCCGTTGCGGCGCAGGAGCGAGTTATGCCACAGCGGGTGTTGCCTGCAGAGCAGGGGATCGTCCTTGATTCCCTGTCGGCCGGATATGGCCAGACGCTAATTGTCGACAGTATTCATCTGACCATCCCCCACGGGAAAATGACGGTACTGGCCGGCGCCAACGGCTCGGGGAAATCGACGCTGCTGTCGACTATCGCCCGGATGCTCAAGCCGCTGGGGGGCTGCGTACGTCTGGACGGCGAGGTGATTCACCAGATGCCGACCCGGGAGGTTTCCCGTCGGCTGGGCATTCTGCCGCAATCGCCGCTGACCCCGGAAGGGCTGACGGTTTTTGAACTGGTTTCGCGCGGGCGCTACCCCTGGCAGGGGCTGATGCGACAATGGTCCGAGGCCGATGAACGGGCGGTAGAAGAGGCGCTGCGGCTCACCGGTACCGCAGAGTTTGCCCACCTGGCGGTTGATAGCCTCTCCGGCGGCCAGCGCCAGCGCTGCTGGATCGCGATGGCTCTCGCCCAGCAAACGGCGACGATTCTGCTGGATGAGCCCACCACCTGGCTCGATCTGCGCTATCAGGTCGACATCCTTGAACTGCTGCAAACCTTAACCCGCGATCACGGCCGCACGGTGGTCACCGTCCTGCACGACCTGAACTTCGCGGTGAACTACGCCGACCTGCTAGTGTTTCTTAAAAAAGGCGCGATCGCCGGGGTAATTAATGAACAGGAAATCTGTACGCCGGAGCTGATCAAAACCGTCTTTGACGTGGACGTGCAGATGTCGCTCAACCCGCAGACCGGTAAGCCCTTTTTTATGCCGTTCCGCGCCCGTGAGGAGAAGGCGTTATGAGCGCCTCCGCGCTGCTGCCGCCGCGCCGACAATCCCGCCCCCGGCTGGCGCTGGTACTGCTGAGCCTGCTGCTGGGCGGCTCGCTGGTGCATCTCGGACTCGGCGCGCGCTGGATTGCGCCGCAAACGGTGCTGCAGGCGCTGCTCCATTACGATCCGCGCAATTTTGACCACCGAATTATTGTCGATTTACGCCTGGTACGTCTCGCGGCGGCGCTGCTCACCGGCGCGGCGCTCGGCGTGGCGGGGCTGCTGCTGCAAACCGTGATCCGCAACCCGCTGGGCGAGCCGCATATTCTCGGCCTTAACGCCGGCGCTTCGCTGGCGGTAGTGGCGACATCGGCGCTGGGAATCAGCCTCGGCGGCGTGGCGTTAGCCAGACCGCTCACCGCCGCCTGCGGCGCGGCGTCACGCCGCTGCGCATTACCCTGTGCGGGGTGGCGCTGTCGGCCTTTGCCTCGGCGGTCACCGCGGCGATTCTGATCCTCGATGAACAAACGCTGCTGGCGATGCGCACCTGGCTGGCGGGCGATCTTGCCGGGCTGAACTGGCAAACGCTGCGCGCTGCGCTGCTCCCGGCGCTGGCGGGAGTGACGATCGCGCTGGTCATCGCGCCGCGTCTTAACGTGCTGGCGCTGGGCGATAAGGTCGCGCTGGGGCTGGGGGTAAAGATTGTTCAGACCCGCCTGCTGGGGCTGACCGCCATTGCGCTATTGTGCGGTTCGGCGGTGGCGGTGGCCGGGCCGATCGGCTTTGTCGGGCTGGTGGTCCCCCACGCGGTGCGCCGGCTGATTAGCGAAGATATTCGCCTGGCGCTGCCGCTGGCCGCTCCGGTTGGCGCTCTGGTGCTGCTGCTGGCGGATATCGCCGCTCGTACCCTGGTTGCGCCCCAGGAGCTGGCAACCGGCGCGATGACCGCGCTGGTGGGGGCGCCGGTATTTATTTTTATCGCCGCGAGGTTTTTTAAATGAAAAGCGCCGTCCGTCGCGCCGGCTTTCGGCCGCTGACCTGCGGCCGCTGGCACATTCTGCTGCGCCCTGCGGCGGTAAAAATCGCCGCTGTCGCGCTGCTCGTCATCCTGCTGCTGGCGCTGTTTGGCCTGACCCGCGGCAGCTTCCCGATGCCCTCCGGTACCCTGTTCCGTGCGCTGCTGGGGGCGGACATCGTGGGTGAACAGCAGCGATTTATCCTCTTTGATATCCGCCTGCCGCGGCTGTTTATGGCGCTGCTGTGCGGGGCGATGCTCGGTCTGGCCGGCGCGGCGATGCAGAGCATTACCCGCAACGGTCTGGCGGATCCCGGGCTTATCGGGGTGAAGGAGGGGGCCAGTATTGTCGTTCTGGCGCTGGTGCTGTTCTTCCCGGCGGTGGGCCTGGTCTGGCGGCCGCTGGCGGGAATGCTCGGCGGCGTGCTGGTGGCGCTGCTGGTTCTGGCGCTGGCCCGCGACTGTTCGCGCCCGCGCTTTATTCTCATCGGCATCGGCGTGTCGTGGACGCTGGCGGCGGCGGTGGGCATTTTTATGACCACCGCCGACGTGCGCGATGTTCAAACGGCGATGATCTGGCTGGCGGGCAGCCTGCACGCGGCGACCTGGCCGCTGTTGGCCGTCGCCTTCTGCTGGGCACTGCCCGGGGCGCTGATCCTTTTTTTGACCGCCAGGGCCGCCGATGCGGCGCTGCTCGGCGACCGCACGGCCATCGGTCTCGGCGTACGCCTGCAGCAGCTAACCCTGCTGCGCTTTTTCGCGCCGGTGCTGCTGACCTCCGCCAGCGTTTCCTGCGTCGGAAGCCTCGGCTTCGTTGGCCTGATGGCGCCGCATATGGCGCGGTTTCTGCTGCGCGGCGGCCAGGTGGCGCTGCTCTGCGGCAGCGCGTTGGTTGGCGCGCTGCTGGTGTTAGCCACCGATACAATTGGCCGACTGGCTTTCGCGCCGCTGCAGATCCCTGCAGGGATCGTGATTGCGCTGGTCGGCTGTCCGTTTTTTATCGTTCTGCTCTGGCGTCGCCGTGACGCCCTGTAAATCAAAAAGGATCGCTATGCGTTGGTTCGTTTCTCTGCTGGTGCTGTTGGCGGGCGTCGCCTCGGCCGCCGATACGCAAACCTTCACCGATGATTTGGGTCGTACGGTGACCGTTCCGCTGCACCCGCAGCGCATTGTGTCGCTGCACGATCTGGATATCACCATCCCGCTGATCGAGCTTGGCGTCCCGCCGGTGGCCAGCCACGGGAGGACGCGTCCGGACGGCAGCCACTTTTTACGCGCCAGCGCACAGCTGACCGGCGTTGATTTCGATAACAGCGCGATTCGGTTTATCGGCACGGCGGATATCGATCTCGAAGCGGTGGCCGCCGCGAAACCGGACCTGATTATTACCGAGCCCAGCCGCCACGTTTCGGTGGAGCAGCTGGAGAAGATTGCGCCAACGGTCAGCATCGATCACCTGCAGGGCAGCGCGCCGCGCATCTACCGCAAGCTGGCGCAGCTCACCGGCACCCAGCCGCGGCTCTTAATCCTCGAACGCCGCTATCAGGCGCAGATAGCCCAGCTAAAGGCGATGGTGGATACGCAAAACATCGTAGTCTCGGTGATTCAGGCCAACAACGGCAAGGTTACCGTGCATCACGCCTATCATGCGCTGGGACGCGTGCTGCGCGATGCCGGATTCCGCTTCCCACCGCTGATTGACAACATCCCCGATGGCCAGCGTATTGACGTCAGCGCCGAGCAGCTGCCGGCGCTGGATGCCGATTTCGTATTTGCCACCTGGCGTTCCGATACCGGCGGCAGGCCGCAGGATGAGCTGCAGGCGATGGAGGGCGTGATGCCCGGCTGGTGCGACTTTATGCGCGCCTGCCGCACCGGGCGCTACATTCTGCTGCCGCGAGAGGAGGTTATCTCTAACTCCTACGCCGCGCTGTCGCTGATGGTCGCCCAGGTACAGTCGCACATTGCCGGTCGTCCTTTGCCCGAGGGGCTGAAATGAAAACGGTGGTCAAAAGAGAGAAGGGGCGGGTTGACCTGTTCGGCGAACGTTTTCGCGCCCGCGCGCATCAGCTGTCGCCGCGTCTGCTGGCGGTGGTGAGCTATATCAACGAAAACCGGGAAGCGGTGCTGGAGCGCACGGCCATGGAAATCGCCGCCGCGACCAATACTTCGGACGCCACGGTGGTGCGCGCCATCCAGGCGCTCGGCTTCGCCGGACTGCGGGAGCTGAAGCAGACCATGGAGCGCTGGTTCGGCCCGTCGGCGACCTCGTCGGAAAAAATGATCTCCACGGTGAGCGCCTTATCCAGCGACGTCAATTCGAGCATCGATTTCGTGCTGGAAGGGCATCAGCGGGCCTGCGAAGTGCTTGCGCGCCCCGACAACCGCGCCGCGGTGGCCCAGGCGGTGGCGCTGCTGACCGACGCGCGCCAGGTGGGGATTTTTGGGATCGGCGCCTCGGGCATTCTGGCGGAGTATACCGCCAGGCTGCTGAGCCGCATCGGCCTGCCTTCGTACGTAATGAACCGCACCGGGTTTAGCCTCGCCGAGCAGCTGATCGGCCTGCAGCGCGGCGACGTGCTGATTATGATGGGGCAGAAGTCGCCGCACCGGGAGGGGATGACGACCCTGCGCGAGGCCCGCCGTCTGGGGATCCCGACGATTTTACTTACCCAGGCGCTGGACTCCCGCTTTAGCCAGGAGGCGCAGGTGGTCATTGAGGTGCCGCGCGGCGGCGATAATGGGCGGGTGCCGCTGCACGGGACGGTGCTGGTTTGCCTGGAGATGATCGTGCTGTCGGTCGCCTCCACCGCGCCGCAAAAAACGGTGAAATCGATGAAGCGGATCAATGAATTGCATCGGGCCATCGGGAAATCCGGCGGTAAACGAAGCTAAACGGCAGATAATTTACCGTCGGGAAGGTTTCCGGTTGCATGCCATGCTGACAGTGTGTATTTTTATGCAAAATTAATGCATAAAACGGAGTTGTCATGGTTAAGAAGTGGATGAAAGCATGCTGCCTGGTGGCGGCGATGATCGGCACCGCCCACGCGGCTCAGCAAACTTACGTGGTGGGATCCGGCGGAACCTATCGCCCGTTTGAGTTCGAGAACAGCCAGAAACAGCTGGAAGGTTTTGATATCGATATCATCAAAGCGATCGCCAAAGCGGAAGGCTTTGATATCAAACTGGTCAATACGCCGTGGGAAGGGATCTTCGCCACCCTCAACACCGGCGACCGCGACATTATTATCTCCGGGATCACCATCACCGATAAGCGTAAGCAGATGGTGGATTTCTCCGCCCCTTATTTCCCGGCCGAGCAGTCCATCGTCGTGCCGGCGGATTCAAAGGTCTCCTCCCTTGAGGCGCTAAAAAACGAGAAAGTCGGCGTGGTGAACTCCAGCACCGGCGATATCGTGGTTTCCGACGTGCTGGGCAAGAACAGTACCGCGATCAAACGTTTTGATAATACTCCGCTGATGCTGCAGGAGCTGTTTGAAGACGGCGTGAGCGCGGCGGTCGGCGACGTCGGCGTGGTGAAATACTACATCAAGCAGCACCCGGAGAAGCAGTTCAAGCTGGTGCCGGATGCCAAATTTGAGCGCCAGTATTTCGGCATCGCGGTGGCGAAAGGCAACAGCGAGCTGCAGGCGAAGATCAACGCCGGTTTACAGAAAATCATCGCTGACGGCACCTACGCCAAAATCTATAAAACCTGGTTCGACGAGAACGTCCCGACGCTGCCAGCGCAATAATTCGCATTTTTATTTTCATCACGGCTATCGACTCTGGCGATAGCCGTATTTTTTAGGGAAGGGCTATGACGGGATTCCGTTGGGAGATCATTGAGGAGTACGGTCCGCTGTTTATGGACGGTGCCCTGATGACCATTAAATGTACCATTATCTGCGTGATCCTCGGCACCCTGTGGGGGCTGACCCTCGGGCTGGGGCGCATGGCGAAAGCCGAGCACGGGGTATGGAAATACGTTCTGCGTTATCTGGTGCAGTTTCCGGTTCGCTTTTACGTCAGCGCGTTTCGCGGCACGCCGCTGTTCGTGCAAATTATGGTGGTGCACTTTGCGCTGGTGCCGCTGTTTATCAACCCCCGCGACGGACTGCTGGTGACCAGCGGCATGATGAGCGCTGATTTCGCTCGCGAGCTGCGCTCAAACTACGGCGCGTTTCTCTCCTGTATCGTGGCGATTACGCTGAATGCCGGGGCCTACGTGTCGGAGATCTTCCGCGCAGGGATCCAGTCGATCGATAAGGGGCAGATGGAAGCTTCCCGCGCGCTGGGAATGCCGTGGTGGAAAACTATGCGCCAGGTGATCCTGCCGCAGGCGTTTCGCCGCATTCTGCCGCCGCTGGGCAACAACGCTATCGCCATCGTTAAAGATTCCTCGCTGGCGTCGGCTATTGGTCTGGCGGATCTGGCCTACGCCGCGCGCACCGTTTCCGGCGCCTACGCCACCTACTGGGAACCCTACCTGACCATCTCCCTGGTTTACTGGGTTATTACTTTCCTGCTGGCGCAGCTGGTTAACCGTCTGGAAAAGAGGTTTGGCAAAAGTGATTCACATTCGTAATTTACACAAGCGCTTCGGCGACAGCCACGTTCTGCGCGGCATCAGCTGCGACATTAAGCCGCAGGAAGTGGTGTGCATTATCGGCCCCTCCGGTTCCGGGAAAAGCACCTTTCTGCGCTGCATGAACGCGCTGGAAACCGTCAACGAAGGAGTGGTTGAGGTGAACGGCTTCGCTGCCCACGATCGCGCCACCGATCTGAATAAGATGCGGGAAAGCGTCGGCATGGTCTTTCAGCGCTTTAATCTGTTCCCGCACAAAACGGTGCTGGAAAACCTGATTATGGCCCCGATGAGCCTGCGCGGCACGGCGCGCGCGGAGGCGGTGCGTCTGGCGGAAGAGCTACTGGCGAAAGTCGGACTGAGCGATAAGCGCGACGCCTGGCCCTCCAGCCTCTCCGGCGGGCAGCAGCAGCGGGTGGCCATCGCGCGCGCGCTGGCGATGAAGCCGTCGATTATGCTGTTTGATGAGCCCACTTCGGCGCTCGATCCTGAGCTGGTGGGCGACGTGCTGGAGGTGATGAAAAACCTCGCCAGCGAAGGGATGACCATGGTAATCGTAACCCACGAGATGGGCTTTGCCCGCGAAGTGGCCGACCGGGTTATCTTTATCGACCAGGGCATTATTCAGGAAGAGGGGAAACCGGCGCAGATCTTTAGCGCGCCGACTAACCCGCGCACCGCCGCGTTTTTAAGTAAAGTGCTGTAATGGCTCCCGGCCCCGGCGCGCGACTGCGCTGCCGGGGAGAAGACCCTGCGCGGGCGATGAGGGCGCTTTCGTTCTGCCGAACCGTGTCTGCCCTTAAGCGTTACTGCGCCGCCTCGCTAATATCATCCATCTCTTCTTCGCGCTCGCGTTCGTCCGCCAGCAGGGCTTTTTCGCTTTTACCCAGGCACTGAATCAGCAGGAACAGCGCGCCGCTGACAAACAGCGTCATCAGCAGACCATCATACCCCGCAACGCTTATCAGCAATCCGCTGACCACCGGCCCGGCGACGCTCCCCGCGGACCAAAAGAATCCCAGCAGGGCGTTGATCATAATCAGCTTCTGCCCGGAGAAGGTCTTCCCGGCGCGGACCAGCGACAGGGTATAGAGCGCCCCCGCCGCGGCGCCGAGAAGCAGACAGCCGACAATCAGCTGGATATGCGACGCCAGCAGGAACGGTAAGGCCAGCAGGGCGAGGCAGAAGACCACCGCGCAGGTCAGATGCACGCGGCGAATACCGAAGCGGTCGGCAATCCAGCCCAGCGGCGCCTGGAATACGGCATCGCCGGTTAATACCACCGTGACCAGCAGTACCGCCGTCACTTCACTCAGCCCTTTATCCATACCGTAAAGCGGCAGCAGCGCCAGTATGCTGGCATCAAAAAAGGCGAAGCAGAATACGCCGGAAGCCAGTACCGGCAAAAAGGCGCCGAGGCTGCGCCAGCTGGCGCGTTCCGCCAGCCGTTCGCGGCTGCCGGAGGGCAAATGGCGGAGCATCAGTAGACAGGCGAGGGTCACCAGTCCGACGAGCAGCAGAGTCCATGATTGATACGCTTCTCCGGCGGAGATCAGCAGCGGCCCCGCCAGCTGACAGCCGGTAAAGGCGGAGGCATAAATGCCGGTCAGGGTTGCCCGGTTTTTACCCGCCGCGCCGCCGGTGATCCAGCTTTCGCCAATGACGATAATCACCCCTGACGCCAGGCCGGTCACCAGCCGCGGCAGCAGGAGATGAACCATATCAAACGACAGGCAGGAGGCGATGGTTGCCGCCGCCAGCGCCACCAGGCTGACGGAGAGCAGAAGCCCCATCTCGAAGCGCCGGCACAGCGCGGGCGAGAGGAAGGAGGAGATCATCATCCCCGCTGGCGGTAGCGCGGCCAGCAGGCCGACGTAAACGGTATCAATCTGCTGCTGCGCCAGCTCCAGACTGATTAAGGGTACCGTGTATCCGGTGATAAATCCCACTAATGAAGCCGCCATGATCATCGCCAGCGTGGGGGCAAGACGATTCTGCTCTGGGTTGAACATTTTATTTCCGGTTAAGGAGGTCTGTAGAGTGAATTATTCGGCAAAACGCCAGTATAGCTGCATAATAATTAATCGCACGCCTTATGTCACCGTTGATATGACTACAAAAAAACGCAGTGCAGGCGGGATGGCGCGCAAAGGCGCGTTGGCGCAGGGTTTGGCGGCAGTTGTCAGCGAGCGGGCGAAAGGATATAACCAATAGGCTAGCGGGTTACCTGTAGCCCCAACGTATTGCATAAAACACTCGTTCAGCGCTGAAGCTGTGCAGGAAAGGAGTAAGACATGGCTGTATCCCCTTCACTGATCGCCGAGGCCATTCGCTGGCGACGTGATTTTCATGCTTGCCCTGAGCTGGGGTATCAGGAACAGGAAACCTCCCGCCGGGTCGCTGAACTGCTCGCTTCATTTGGCCTTCAGGTGCATAGCGGTCTGGCGGGCACCGGCGTGGTCGCGACGCTGGAGAACGGCCCGGGTCCGGTAATTGGCCTGCGGGCCGATATGGATGCGCTACCGATCGCCGAGCAGAGCGACGTCGACTATAAATCGCGTAATCCGGGCGTGATGCACGCCTGCGGCCACGACGGCCATAGCGCGATGCTGCTGGCGGCAGCGGCGCATCTGGCGCAAACCCGCCGCTTTCGCGGTACCGTTCACTTTGTTTTCCAGCCCGCTGAGGAGAACCTGGGCGGCGCGCGTAAGATGGTGGAAGAGGGGCTGTTTTCGCGCTTCCCGATGGATGCCATTTACGCGCTGCACAACTGGCCGGGTATGCCGCTGGGCCAGGTGGCGATCGGCAGCGGAGCGATGATGGCCTCTCTCGATGCGTTTGAAATCACCCTGACCGGCAAGAGCTGTCATGCGGCGATGCCGGAGCGCGGGGCGGACCCGATTGTCGCCGCGGCGCAGCTGATTATGGCGCTGCAAACCATTCCGTCGCGCCGCCTGTCGCCGCAGGAATCCACGGTGGTAAGCATTACCCAGATTTCCGGCGGGGAGGCGATCAACGTGCTGCCGGATAAAGTGGTGCTGCGCGGAACCTTCCGCTGTCTGAATAACCAGGTGCGTGAGCGGGTCAGGGGGCTGATTGAAAGCTATGTCGCCGCCCAGCCGCAGGTATCAGACGTGGAAGGCAAAATCGCCTGGTATCCCGGTTATCCCGTCACCACCAACCACCCGGCTGAAGCGCAAAAGGTTCGCGAGGTGGCGACCGCGCTGCTGGGGGAATCGGCGGTGAGCTGGAACGGCAATCCCTCTATGGCCTCGGAAGATTTTGCCTGCATGCTGGAGGCCTGCCCGGGCGCCTATTTCTGGATTGGTACCGATGGCGAGACGGCGTCAAAGCCGCTACATAACGCCGGATATGATTTTAACGATGCGCTGATCCCGCACGGCGTGGCGCTGTGGACGGCGCTGGTGGAGAAACTGTTGGCGTAAGAGACCGATCCCGGAGGCGATGCTGCGCATCTGTCCGGGCTACCGGCCCGCAGACGGCACTGAACCTGTAGACCGGGCAAGGCGCGTTGCGCGCCGCCCCCGAGAACAGAGCGCAGAGTAGCTGAATTTCCCGGAGGCGATGCTGCGCATCTGTCCGGGCTACCGGCCCGCAGACGGCACTGAACCTGTAGCCCGGGCAAGGCGCGTTGCGCGCCGCCCCCGGGAACAGAGCGCAGAGTAGCTGAATTTCCCGGAGGCGATGCTGCGCATCTGTCCGGGCTACCGGCCCGCAGACGGCACTGAACCTGTAGCCCGGGCAAGGCGCGTTGCGCGCCGCCCCCGGGAACAGAGCGCAGAGTAGCTGAATTTCCCGGAGGCGATGCTGCGCATCTGTCCGGGCTACCGATCCGCAGATGGCGGTGAATCTGTAGCCCGGGCAAGGCGCGTTGAGCGCAGCCCCCGGGAGCAAAAGTGGATATGGAGGGAGACGCGCGCATCTCCCTGCGTTGTTTTACACGTTCACCGCCGCTTTCAGGCGCGCTTTCATCTCACTATAGCTTGTCCAGGCATACTGCTCGGCCCAGCGCTGATCCGCGATAGCCTCCACCTTCACCGCGCAGTATTTGGTTTCCGGCGTTTTCGAGATCGGGTCGAGATTATCCTGCGTTAGCTCATTACAGGCGCCGACCCACCATTGATAGGTCATATACACCGCGCCTTCGTTAATGCGATCGCTGATATCGGCGCGGGTAATCACCTTACCGCGCCGCGAGCTGACCCACACCAGCTGCTGGTCGGCGATACCGAGGCGCTGCGCGTCGGCGCGATTGATTTGCACCCGGCCCGGCTCATCGGCAAGCGATTGCAGGGCCGCGCAGTTGCCGGTCATCGAACGACACGAGTAGTGGCCGACTTCGCGCACGGTACAGAGCACCAGCGGATACGCTTCATCCGGCGTCTCGGCAGGCGCGCGCCACGGGGCGGCGAACAGCTGGCCTTTGCCGGTTGGCGTATCGAAGAGGTTATCTTTATACAGCCATGGCGTACCGGGGTGATCCAGCGTCGGGCACGGCCACTGGACGTGGTTCATATCGCCCATTTTCTCGTAGGTGACGCCATAGAACAGCGGACAAAGCTCGCGCATTTCGTCCCAGATCTGCTGGTTGTTATCGTAATGCATCGGGTAGCCCATTTCGCTGGCCAGCAGGCTGATGATTTCCCAGTCGCGCTTAACATTACCGGTGGCGATAATCGCCTGCTCGAAGCGCTGGAAGCCGCGGTCGGCGCAGGTAAAGACGCCGCCGTGTTCGCCCCAGGAGGTGGCGGGCAGCAGCACATCGGCGATTTCGGCGGTTTTGGTCATAAAGATATCCTGCACCACCACAAAATCGAGCGCCTCAATCCCCTTACGCACCAGGCCTAAATCGGCTTCGGTTTGCAGGGGATCTTCACCCATGATGTAGTAGGCTTTAATTTCGCCGGCCAGCGCTTTGTGCGGCACTTCGGTGATCCGGGTGCCGACCTGGTCGTCCATGACAGCCGGGTTAACGCCCCATGCTTTGGCAAACTTATCACGAACGCTGGCGTCGGTGACGTCCTGGTAGCCGGGGAACATATTCGGCAGGACGCCCATATCGCAGGCACCCTGGACGTTGTTTTGTCCGCGTACCGGCCCCACGCCGACGTTGGCGCGTCCGAGGTTACCGGTTAACAGCGCCAGGCTCGCCAGCCCTCTGACGACGTCCACCGCCTGGCCGAACTGGGTGACTCCCATGCCCCACATAATGGTGGCGGAAGGCGCGGCGGCAAACATGCGCATCGCCTGGCGAATTTCAGCGGCCGGCACGCCGACGATCCCTTCGACGGCTTCAGGGGAATAGTCTTTCACCGTTTCGCGATAGGCGTCCAGCCCCTCGGTAAAGCGGTCGACGTAGTCGTGGTTATACAGATCCTCTTCCAGCAGCACGTGGGCGAAGGCGTTGACCAGCGCCATATTGCTGCCGTTATTGAGCTGCAGATGGCGATCGGCGATGCGGGCGGTTTCGATACGGCGCGGGTCGCAGACGATGATTTTCGCCCCGTTTTCGCGAGCTTTAATCACCCGGCGGGCGACGATAGGGTGGGAGTCGGCGCAGTTATAGCCAAAGACCAGCAGGCATTTCGAGTTTTCGATATCGCTAATCGAGTTGCTCATCGCGCCGTTACCGAGCGCCAGCTGAAGCCCGGCTACCGACGGGCCGTGGCAGACGCGGGCGCAGCAGTCGACGTTGTTGGTGTGGAGCACGCCGCGGGCGAATTTCTGCATCACATAGTTGGTTTCATTCCCGGTACCGCGCGATGAACCGGTCGTCATAATGGCGCGCGGGCCGTGCTTCTCCTTTATTTCACGCAGTTTTTTCGCCGTATAGCGGATAGCTTCCTCCCAGCTGACCGGGGTGAACTTACCGCCTTTCTGATAGCGAATCATCGGCTGCTGCAGACGCGGCGTCAGTAGCTGGGTGTCGTTGAGGAAATCCCAGCCGTAATAGCCTTTCAGGCACAGCTGATTTTGGTTGGTGACGCCATCGGCGGCTTCGGCACGGAGAATTTTATTGTTTTCGACGACCAGCTTAAGTTTGCAACCGGCCCCGCAATAAGGGCAAACGCTCGTGATTTTTTTCATCAGTAACAGACCTGTTAACAGAGAATAAACAACAATGGACAGGCCGGGCCCGGCCCGCCTTTGTCAGGGCGTCATGAGCCAGCGCACCGGCAAATGACGGGAGCGTTATGCATACGCTGTGCCAAAACTTAACTTATTGAATTTGTATAGAATAATTGATCATGCAGGGCGAGGCGGCGGTGATGTCGACACTAATGACGATGACATGACGCCCGTTCGGGCGTCATCGGGGAAAAATCAGGCCAGCTTCTGGCGCAGCTGCGCGAGGGTGTCGGCGGGTAAACCGACTTCTTCGGCGGCGGCGCAAATCGCCTGCCAGCTGCCGGCGTCCAGCGGTATCCCCTGCGCCAGACGCTGCTGGCGGTTAGCCTCTTCCCACTCGCCCGGGGCCAGAATCGGCGCGTCCGGGTCGTGCGGCGAGCGTTTACACCAGTCGATAAACGCTTCGGTCTCGCGCTGCATATCCGGCGCATCGAACGCTTCCGGGCTGAGAATAATGGTGGTCATGCAGTTGAAGATAGCGTCCACGCTGCCCTGCAGCGTCTCCTGATGCGAGGTTTTACCGCCGGATACCGCGCCGCCGATAATTTCGCACAGCGTCGCCAGCGCGTAGCCTTTATGTTCGGCAAAGGTCAGCAGCGCCCCCAGCGGCGACGTCTGCATCACCGCCGGGTCGGTAGTGGGGACGCCGTGAGCGTCGATCAGCGACCCCGCCGGTACCGGGACGCCTTTATGCCAGGCGACGCGGGTTTTACCGAAGGCGATGGCGCTGGTGGCGTAATCCAGCAGCAGCGGCGGATGGCCGGCGCGCGGGAACACCACGCACAGCGGGTTAGTACCGAAGCGGCTGTCTTTCCCACGGAACGGGGCGACCATCACGTTGCCAACGACGTTAACGAAATGGATAGAGATCATTCCGTCGGCCGCGCACTGTTCCGCCCAGTAGCCGATGCGGCCAATATGGTGCGCATTGCGCAGCGCCACGGCGGCCATACCGTGCTCTCTGGCTTTCTTAATGCCGATCTGCATGGCTTCATGGGCCACCACCTGGCCGAAGCCGCCGTTGCCGTCCAGCGTGACCACCGCGCCCGCGTCCTTCATCACGCTGGCGTGGCGATTGAGCTGGAGATAACCCTGCGCGTGGGAGCGTACGTAGCTTGGGATCATGCCGACGCCGTGGGAATCGTGCCCGGCCAGGTTAGCGGCAATCAGATGGTCGGCGATAAGCGATGCTTCGGTGAGGGAGCTTCCCATCTGGGTGAAAAGGGTTTTAACAAATTGATGCAGATCCGTGGCCTGGAAGCGATGTCCTGTTTGCACTGATTCTCTCCTGTGATTGGGTTGCGAATTCTTGTTTTAGTGTGTTTGCATTTCCATGCTGCGCTGAGCCACGGAGAAGATCAAGGTTTTGAATCTGTGGCGGTAAAGAGAAGGGCTGAGGGGAAAAGTGCAGCGTTGAGACCGGGCAGTCTGGTTATGATGTGAGGGATCATTAACGCTGAATGTTCTCTCTGGCGACTTGACTGGGATGGCTCACCGTAGAAAGACGTTGTCTCTCTCTGTCCACGGGGAGGGCGCAAGGAAGGTTATAGGGCATGATATGAGTGAGAGGCATTATTGTAAGTTGTGTTTTAATATATCCGCTGAATGAAATGCCGCTATTTCTTTTGCGCTCAGCGCGAATCTATACATTGTCCGGTTTAACCATCGATACCGGATATTTGGCAGATATTATTTGTGAGTTTTATATTAATCCTGGCAGCCATTAATTATAGCCATATTAAAATCCACTACTGGACTTTTTTATAGCCGGTAAACGATAAAAAATAATTTATTTCTTACGCCCCTGTTCGCGCGCGTTTCAGCATCCGGAACGACCAGTATTTGTGTTACATATTGATTTGCATCAATCAACGCTGCCTGTTCAGATATGAATTTAATTCACATTCCTCTGTCAGGTATACATCCTGCCTTTAATTAATGTAAGAAAAGAGTTGTTATTACATACCGGCTTTGTTTGTCTGATGATTTTCATTTTTACATTTGCCTTAAGATGCCTGAGGAAAGTCTTATAATGGACTTTGCAACCGGCAGGTTGATATTTTTTGACGCTTTGCTCTACTATATCCGGGTCTTCACACACCGTTATCTTTAACACATTATTCCTCACGGGAAGGGACTGCTATGGCTGATACGTTCCAGAATGAGGTGCCCAAGGCACGCATTAATTTAAAGCTGGCTCTGCACACAGGAGGCGCGCAGAAGAAAGTCGAGCTGCCGCTGAAACTCCTCACCATCGGTGATTTCAGTAATGGCAAAGAAGACCGGCCATTATCGGAAAGAGCAAAAATCAACGTCAATAAAAATAACTTCAACAGCGTACTTTCGGAATTCAGCCCGGAAATCAGCCTCACGGTACAGAACACGCTGGCCGGCGATAGCGCCGAAGAAAATATTCAGCTCCGCTTCGCCGATATGAAAGATTTCGAACCGGAGCAGGTGGCCCGCCAGATCCCCCAGCTCCGCGCCATGCTGGCGATGCGTAATTTATTACGCGACCTCAAATCCAACCTCCTTGATAACGCCACTTTCAGAAAAGAGCTTGAGAAAATCCTGAAAGACCCGGCGCTGACGCAGGAATTACGCGACGAAATGAGCGCGCTGGCCCCGAAATAAACGGCGTGCGTTATTTAATGGATTAACCGGGAATATGCTGATGTCTGTAAATACTGAAACCGCCCCCGCGCAGGGGCAGACCGCTGTACTGGAAAAAGAGAGCGTTTACGCCTCCCTGTTTGACAAAATCAACCTGACCCCGGCGTCCCGCCTGGGCGATATTAACGACTTTCTGGATGATGCCGCGCTGTCCGACGCCCCGGCGGGCGAACGACTGACGGCGGCGATGCAGGTGTTTATGGACTGCATCCGTCAGTCCGGAAAGACCGTGGAGAAGCTCGACAAGACCCTGATTGACCACCATATCGCGGAGCTGGACTATCAAATCAGCCGCCAGCTGGACGCGGTGATGCACCATCCTGAGTTCCAGAAGGTGGAATCCCTGTGGCGCGGGCTGAAGCAGCTGGTGGACAGCACCGACTACCGCCAGAACGTCAAAACCGAAATTCTGGATGTCTCCAAAGACGATCTGCGCCAGGACTTCGAAGACGCGCCGGAGCTGATTCAGAGCGGTCTCTACTGGCACACCTACACCGCCGAGTACGACACCCCGGGCGGCGAGCCGATTGGCTCGGTGATCTCCGCGTATGAGTTCGACGCCAGCCCGCAGGACGTGGCGCTGCTGCGCAACATCTCCGGCGTCTCCGCCGCGGCGCATATGCCGTTTATCGGCGCCGTCGGCCCGGCCTTCTTTCTGAAAGAGTCCATGGAAGAGGTTGCCGCCATCAAGGATATCGGCAACTACTTCGACCGCGCCGAGTACATCAAATGGAAATCCTTTCGCGACACCGACGACGCGCGCTATATCGGCCTGGTGATGCCGCGCGTGCTGGGCCGCCTGCCGTATGGTCCGGACACCGTGCCGGTGCGCAGCTTCAACTACGTCGAGCAGGTGAAAGGCCCGGACCATGAGAAATACCTGTGGACCAGCGCCTCGTTCTCTTTCGCGTCCAATATGGTGAAAAGCTTTATTAATAACGGCTGGTGCGTGCAGATCCGTGGCCCGCAGGCGGGCGGAGCGGTGAAAGATCTGCCGATCCACCTCTACGATCTGGGCACAGGCAACCAGGTGAAGATCCCGTCGGAGGTGATGATCCCGGAAACCCGCGAGTTTGAGTTCGCCAGCCTCGGCTTTATCCCGCTGTCGTACTACAAAAACCGCGACTATGCCTGCTTCTTCTCGGCCAACTCCGCCCAGAAGCCGGCGCTGTACGACACCGCCGACGCCACCGCCAACAGCCGCATCAACGCCCGTCTGCCGTATATCTTCCTGCTGTCGCGCATTGCGCACTACCTGAAGCTCGTTCAGCGTGAAAACATCGGTACCACCAAGGATCGCCGCCTGCTGGAGCTGGAGCTCAACACCTGGGTGCGCGGTCTGGTGACGGAGATGACCGACCCGGGCGACGAGCTGCAGGCCTCACACCCGCTGCGCGACGCGAAGGTGGTGGTGGAAGATATCGAGGACAATCCGGGCTTCTTCCGGGTGAAGCTGTACGCGGTGCCGCACTTCCAGGTGGAAGGGATGGACGTGAACCTGTCTCTGGTTTCTCAGATGCCAAAGGCGAAATAATAAGCTAAGGCAGGAAGCCAATGAAAACGGAACAACCGTTATGGGGCAGGGGCGTTATGGTCTCTCCCCAGCACTTCCAGCAGCAGGCCGCGTATTCAGCCTGGTCTGCGGAATGTATCGCCCGACTCGGGCTTTCACATCCCTGGGGGATGATCGATGCCACATTCGAATCGGATGCACTGAAACTGGGCCGCCTGCAGGCCCGTCATCTGCATATCCGTTTCCCCGATGGGACATTAATCGATACGGATAACGCTGACGATTTGCCACCGGTACTGGCGCTTGAGAATGAATCACAGCACGTGGTGGTGGTACTGGCCCTTCCGCTGCTGCGGGCGAACGGCGGCAACTGCCTGAAACCCGATGAGGTGGCTGAGCGTCCTGTTCGCTATCGGCAGCGCTGGCGGGATGTCCGCAACGCCTTTGGGGAAGATACCCGCCAGATTGCGGTGATGCGCCCGGAGCTGACGCTGCGTTTCGCCCATCAGAATAACAGCGATTACCTGACCTGTCCGATCGCCCGCCTGCAGCAGGATTCGCAGAGGGCGTGGCAACTTGATGAGACGTTTCTTCCCCCGCTCCTGGCCATCCAGGGTAGCCGCTGGCTGATGACCCAACTGGAGCAACTGATGACCCAGTTGCGTACCCGCCTGAGCCGCCTGATGGATATGCGCAGGGAAAGCAACGAACGGATGGCGGATTTTGCCGTGGCCGATGTGTCCCTGTTCTGGTTGCTCAATGCTCTGAACAGCGCTGAGCCCGTGCTCGCACAGTTTCAGCGCCATCCGCAAAACCCACCGGAGCGTCTGTATCCGGAGCTGGCCCGTCTGGCGGGCAGCCTGCTGACCTTCTCGCTGGAGCACCAGGTGAGTGCGATCCCGGTCTGGCAGCATGAGCAACTGAATAACGTTTTCCCGCCGCTGTTTGATTTACTGGGTGACCTGCTGGAAGCCAGCCTGCCGTCGCGGGTGGTGGCGATTGAACTTGAGCACGATGCCCGGCTGCACTTCTGGCAGGCCCGTCTGCATGACCCGCGTCTGCGTGAAGGGGCGGATTACTACCTGTCCGTGCGTTCGCGGATGTCGGCGGCACAGCTGCAGGAGCAGTTCCCGCGTCAGTGCAAGATCGGCAGTCCCGATCATGTCAGAAGTATCGTCAACTCATCGCGGGTGGGCGTACCTCTCGCGCCACTGCGTCATGTACCGGCAGCCATTCCACTGCGTCTGGAAAACCAGTACTTCAGCCTTGATGTCTCTCACCCCCTGACCACCGAAATGCTCCAGAGCGGCACATGTATGTTTTACGTTCCGGGAATGCTCGGCGAGCCTGAACTTGAACTCTTTGCGGTACTGAGAACATGAGTGAGCGTAAACGCGGCGGCGCCGCGTCCATTGATATAGATGCCCTGCTTCAGGATACCTGGCTGCAGGTGATCAGCCTGCGTCACGGTCCGATATTCCAGGACGGGGAAGGGCGCACGCTTTGGGAACGCTGCATTGCTGATGTCGAACGAGTCCAGCGTGAGCTGAAAGCGAGCGAACTTGATGAAGCCAGCTGTCAGCATATTCTCACGGCACAGTGTGCGCTGCTCGATGAGGCGGTCAAAGGTCGCGGTGTGGAGGACGATGCCTGCGTGCAGTGGTATAACATTCCCCTGCAGGGGCTCTTCCTTGGCACTATGGACGCGGGTGACACGCTGTGCGATCGGATGCGCGATGTGCTGCGTGAACCGGCTCCTGACCACGCTGTTGTGACCTGCTTCCAGCGAGTCATGATGCTGGGTTTCCTCGGCAATTTCCGCTCCCTGAACGACCCTGAACGCCAGAAACTCATTAATGCACTTGATGAATATGTCACGCCGTTCAGCTATCCACAAACCCATCCAGTCCTGGTGGAAAGCCGCGCCGGACGGGAAATGGGCGGCTGGCTGGCATCATGGCCCGTACGTATTGGCCTGAGCGTGGTGGTGGTTGCCGCACTCTGGTGGGGACTGGATCGCTGGCTGGATCAGATGCTGCAGACCCTGTTGCCGGGAGCGGTGAAATGAGCCCTGCGCAACAGCGCGGACTTGCGCTGTGGGGCGCCTTGCTAAGTACCGTGGTCTGCCTGGGTTTTCTGTCGGTCACCCGACTGGTGTCAGTACTCGTTCTGCTTACCGTTCTGGGGCTTATCATGGCGTGCTGGTATGTCGCCAGTCGCCGCGCGCGGCATGACGTCACCCTGCAACTGGATAACCTACCGGAAGCCACTTACCGTCAGCCCGTGGTGCTGGTCTGCGGCGATCTGCCGCTGGCCTGGCCGCATCAATCACCGGTACTCATCGTCCCGCAGGGATGCTGGATCCGCGTGGAGGATCATCAGGATCTGGAGCAGGTAGCCCGCCAGATACTGTGGCTGCGCCCTGACTGGGGGCGTCAGCTGTCGGTAATGGTTTGTGTCTGTCCGCAGCAACACCCGGACAGCGAAGCCCTGACCAGTGGTCTGCTGACCCTGCGCTGGCGCATCAGCCAGCTGCGTAAAGAAACGGGTCATTCTGTGCCACTGATTCTGAATGGTCAGGTCGGCAGCGCGATGACGAATGACCTGTTCTGGCAGATGGCTCTCCCGGGTGAAGGGGTGAGGGTCTGGCGTGAATCTTCAGTTCCGGGCTCTGTCGCTGCATGGGTCACCGCCGGCGGAACGCCTGCGATGCAGCAGCAGGTGTTGATGAACAGCCTGATGAGCTGGTTCCATCAGCACGTCCAGGCTGTTTTTATGGATGAGAACCCCGATGTGCCGGTCATTGCCCCTGCCGCAGTGGTGTGGGGCATGAGACCAATCCTTGCCGGAAGCCTGGCCACATCGGCCTGGACGGCGTGGTTGTCCCATCATACCGCGATGCAACAGGTGACCGGCTGGCAGCCGGTGGGAACGGACAGTACGGTTATTTCCCCGTTGCCGGATTTTGTCCTGCCATTGCTGCCGGAAGGGCGAGGCCTGACGCCGCATGACAAAGCCTTCCGCCGTGCGCTCGGGATCTTCACGCTGGCGACTATCGCTGCGCTGCTCAGCAGTGGCTGGAACAATCGCCAGCAGCTGCAACGCGTGAGCTTTGATATTACCCGTTACGACCGCATCTCTATGGATGACTACGGCCCGAAAGCCGACGCCGTTGCGGCCCTGCGCGAGGATGCGGCATTGCTGGACGACCATGCACGTAACGGTGTACCGGCCCGGCTGAGCCTGGGTTTGTATCAGGGCGGGCGTCTGCGCATGCCGGTGCTGGAAGCGATCCGCTCGTATGTGCCGCCGCCACTGCCGCCTGAACCACAGCCGAAACCCAAACCGGTAGCGAAAATTATCCGCCTCGACAGCATGGCGCTGTTCGACTCGGGCAAGTACAACCTCAAGCCAGGCTCCACCAAAATGCTGATCAATTCACTGGTGGGCGTTAAGGCCAGACCGGGCTGGCTGATTGTCGTGTCCGGGCATACCGATAACACCGGCAATCCGCAACTGAACCAGACGCTTTCTCAGAAACGTGCCGAAGCGGTGCGTGACTGGATGCGCGACACCGGCGACGTGCCGGAAAGCTGTTTTGCGGTGCAGGGTTACGGCGAAAGCCGTCCTTTCGCCACCAACGACACCCCGGAGGGCCGTGCGCTCAACCGCCGTGTCGAAATCAGTCTGGTGCCGCAGGCGAATGCCTGCCAGCTGCCGGGCAACACACCCGCGTCATCGGATGATGGCGCGTCAAAAAATGAAATGGAGTAATTAACATGGCAATTCCTGTTTATCTTTGGCTGAAAGACGACGGCGGTGCGGACATTAAAGGTTCCGTGGACGTTCAGGATCGTGAAGGTAGCATCGAAGTTGTCGCTCAGGAGCATAACCTGTACATCCCGACCGATAACAACACCGGCAAACTGACCGGCACCCGTATCCACACGCCGTTCCTGTTCACCAAGGAAATCGACTCCTCCAGCCCGTATCTGTACAAGGCGGTGACCACCGGTCAGACCCTCAAGTCTGCGGAATTCAAGTGGTACAAGATCAACGACGCGGGCCAGGAAGTGGAGTACTTCAACACCAAACTCGAAAACGTGAAGGTGGTGAAAGTGAGCCCTGAAATGTACGACATCAAGGATCCTTCTAAAGAAAAGCACAACCATCTTGAGCGCGTAGAACTGCGTTACGAAAAAATCACCTGGACCTACAAAGACGGCAACATCATTCATTCCGATAGCTGGAACGAACGCGCCACCGCGTAATTGCCCGTCATACTTCGCGCCGCAGGTGCGTTGGCTACGTCCGCTCACCCCGGTTGCATAGTTATCTATGCTCCCGGGGATTCACGAACTTGCCGCCTGCCTGCAACACGAATTATTTAGGGCAATCGTCTGATGCGGGCGGGGTTTCCTGTCCACAGTTTTTTGCTGAGAGCCTGATATGCGGGCACTCAGCAAAGAAAAATACAATCTGTCTGCCTGACCTTATGCGCTTTGGTGAACAGCGAGGGGCGGTAGCGTGTCCAGGAACTGACAAAGAGAGAGATTCATGGAAAATCCAGCCAGCCTGTTGCGATGTCTGAACCCTTACTGTGCCCGTGCGATGGAAGGGGCGGCTTCGCTCTGTCAGACCCGCACCCATGCGAAAATTTTGCCGGGGCACTGGCTGCTGGCCTCGCTTGCCGGAGAGCTGAGCATCCGCAGCGTTCATCTGCTGATGGCGCTGGGCGGGAAACCTAACCTGGCTCGCTGTGATGGGCTGTGGCCCTTACTGACGCTTGGCCAGAGCCAACTGGAGCGCCTGCGCCCGTTACTGGATGCGCAATCTGACGAGCGGCCGGATCTGCAGCCGGAAATCGAACTGGCTCAGGGTATCGGACTGGAGTTTGACCTCACAGAAGGAGTGCACGCATGAGCAATAATCCTCCGTTAAGATTCAGCCACAGCCATCATCTGCTTTCGGTGAAAGGCTGTGACGCCGAGCCCGATGTACTGGCGTTTGAAGGCGATGAAGCCCTGAGCAAACCCTTCCGCTACCGTATTGAGTTCACCAGCGCTGACCATACCATCAGCAAAGAGATGATGCTGATGAAAGCGGCTTCCCTGACGCTGCAGGCCCCGGTTGACCAGGGCTACGGCATCAAAATCCAGCAGCCGGTGCGGGTGATTCAGGGAGTGGTGACGGGTTTTGAACGCCTTGGCACCTCAAAGGACGAAACCCGCTACGCCCTGACGCTTGAGCCACGCCTGGCGCTGCTTGACCGTTCGCACCAGAACGCCATTTATCAGGACATGTCGGTCCCACAAATCGTGGAAAAAATTCTGCGCGAGCGTCACAACATGCGCGGTCAGGATTTTCTGTTCTCGCTCTCAAAAGAGTATCCGCGCCGTGAACAGGTGATGCAGTACGGTGAGAACGACCTGCACTTTATCACCCGCCTGCTGGGTGAGGTCGGTCTCTGGTTTCGTTTTACCACCGACACGCGGCTGAACATCGACGTGGTGGAGTTTTACGACAGCCAGCAGGGGTATGAGAAAGGCCTGACGCTGCCGTCGGTGCCGCCATCCGGGCAGCATTCGCAGGGGGTGGACTCGGTGTGGGAGATGGAGAGCCATCATAACGTGGTGCAGAAGCAGGTCAGCACCCGCGATTACAACTACCGCCAGGCCACGGAAGACATGAACACCCTCGTTGATGCGACCAGGGGAGATGCCACCACTTACGGAGAGGCCTATCACTGGGCGGATAACTACCTGACGGCGGGAAACTCCCATGACCGTAATCCGGCACCGGAGTCCGGGGCGTTCTATGCCCGCATTCGTCACGAACGCTACCTGAATGGCCAGACGCAGACCCGGGCCGTCACCAGCTGCCCGACCCTCTCTCCGGGGATGCTGCTGAAAGTCACCGGCGGGTACGAAGTGGCTGAGGTGTTTGCGCAGGGCGTGGTCATCACGGCGATGCACAGCCATGCGCGACGTGATGAGGACTTTGGCATCAGGTTTGACGGTATCCCGGACAGCACTGATTTTAGTTTCCGTCCTGAGCCTGGCTCACGCCCGGCGATGGCCGGTACATTGCCGGCACGCGTCACGAGCACCACCGAGAACGACACCTACGGTCACATCGATAAAGACGGCCGCTATCGCGTCAACATGCTGTTTGACCGTGATAACTGGGAAACCGGGTTCGAGAGCCTGTGGGTGCGCCAGTCACGCCCGTATGCCGGTGACACCTACGGTCTGCACTTGCCGCTGCTGGCAGGCACCGAAGTGGCGATTGGTTTTGAGGACGGTAACCCGGACAGACCGTACATTTCTGGCGTACTTCACGACTCGGCGCACGGTGACCATGTCACTATCCGAAACTACAAACGTAACGTCCTGCGCACTCCGGCGAACAACAAAATCCGCCTTGATGACGAGCGCGGGAAAGAGCATATCAAGGTGTCGACGGAGTACGGCGGCAAGAGCCAGCTGAATCTCGGACATCTGGTCGACAGCAAGAAACAACAGCGCGGGGAAGGTTTTGAACTCAGGACGGACAGCTGGGGGGCTATTCGTGCACAGCAGGGTATTTTCATCACCGCAGATGCACAAATCAAAGGTCAGGGACAGGTTCTGGCGATGGATGCGGCGCTGGGGACACTCAATCAGGCGCAGCAGTTAGCGAAATCACTGGGCGATGCTGTAGCCACTGCACAGGCTGAACTCGCGCAGATCCAGGCGCAAAAAACATTGCTGGGATCCTCTCTCAAGGATCTGCAGCAGTCCGCGTTGCTGATGAGCGCCCCGGACGGGATAGCTCAGGTATCACCGCAAAGCATCCAAATCAGCAGCGGACAGAACTTTATTCAGACCTCCGGCGAGAACAGTGACTTTAGCGTCTTCAAAAAATTCACCGTTGCGGCAGGCGAGATCATCAGCCTGTTTGCCAAAACGCTGGGCATCAAGATGTATGCCAATAAGGGTAAGGTTGATATTCAGGCACAAGGGGATGCAATGATGCTGACCTCCCTGAAAAGCATGACCATCATCAGTAAAGACGATGAGGTGGTGATTCAGGCAAGCAAGAAAATTACTTTATGTTGCGGTAAAACCGCTGTGGTCATCGACCCGTCTGGCGTCAATATTCTGACGCCTGGTGATGTGAATGCCAAATCAGCCAGCCTGAACCATCTGGCATCACAGAGCTTCAGCCCGGCACAACCTGAACTGCCACCGGCGGCCAGTTGTGTGGAGAGTGCGCTCTGATGGATACCCTCACTAACTTAACTGATGCCCTGAATGCCAGACAGAATGAATACCGCTACCTGGTGCTTGATCCGCTAAAAAAGGTGGCGAGCTGGGATCCTCTGCACGCAGACATGCTCAGGAATAGCCACGGTAGCGATGCCCTGCGCAGGATATTGCGTCCGGATTTAGCCTGGTCGCCGGAGCATTGTCCGATTCTGCTGTTGCTTGCTTCTCCGGGCGGGTCTCTGGATGAAGATCTGGTCCGAAGCAGTGAAACCTATGCATTCGGAGAAGCACTGTACGAGAAGCGCTATGTCTGCGGCTGGCTGAATTCAGCACTTTCGCCTGATGAAATGGCTGTCTGGCTGGCTGATTTGTGCAAACACATCAAACCGGGCGTCAGTATCCCTGCGTTCGAACCCCTGCGCCTTGAACTGTTGCAGGCGACTGCTGACCCTGAGTTGCTGGCAGGTCTGCTTGCCGCAACGACTCAGTGGCACTGGATGTCCTGTACGGGTGAACTGAGGACACTGAGTGGTAAATCCGGTGGTGATGCCTGGATGCTGAACTGGGGAGCTGAACACGCACAAGCTGAAGTCCGTAATATCTGGCGTTTGCTGTCTGCCTGGCATGAATCAAATGACGCTTTACCTCCAGAGGCTGTGCGTCTTGCGGCTGATGCCTGGTTTGCCGCTGATAAATCGGGGCTGCATCATCTCAGTGACCGGCTATGCCTGGCGCTCAATGCCCTGACCTTGCCCGTTGATATCACTACACATGCAGTCGTACAGGCCCGACTGCAGGAAGCCGCGGAAAACCCGGCACTGCACTTTACCCAACTGCTTCAGACCCTCCCGGACTTTGTCTGGCAGGAGCTGCGTCAGGCATGACGCGACTGAGAAAGGAATTTGATAATGGATATGAAAGCACAGGTAAATAAAAACGCAGCGGCAATTCAGCAGGCAGCATCCACACCTTCAGGCTGTAAGTCGTGTGAGCGTAAAGGAGTTGCGATATACCCGTTACGTGTGGCTGCAGTCCCGGCTTCTCTGGTAAATACCGGCTGGCATCCTGCCGTCCCTCACCAGGACATAGAGCTTAAGGGGGGCGAGTTCAAATACGCCCTGCGTACACTGCGCGAGGGTTATGTGTATGTTCTGGCTGATAAACAGGTCTGGTATGCCTACCAGGTCACCCCGCAGGGCTTTTTGCGCATGTTCAATGCGAAGGAAATGCCGGAAGGAGGGAAAGTGGAACCTCTGAGTGCCGCCTGCCTGCAGCAGAATCATGATATCCGCAGCAGCTTTATCAATATCGATCCGAAGCATACTCATGCAGCCGTGGCCTTCAGCAATGACCCGTGGCCCCGTGAAGTGCTGGCGAAATATAAACAAGCCGGTGCTTCGGCACCGCGTTTTACGCAAGTGACTATTGCTGATGGGAAAACAGTGACAATTGAAGGTGCGGGGCGCAGCCTGGAGCTTGACCCCACGCTCTCAACTCTGACAAAGAACGTGCTGGAGTTTGCGACAGAAAAATTTCCGGGTATTGTCGGAAAAGAAGGGCAGCCCGATGGCGCGTATGGTTTTTATCCCCGAAGGGATATCAGGAAGCAGACGGCGCTGGGTAATAAGGTCGCGGAGTTACAGGAGCTGTACGGTGCAGTGCATGCCATTGTGCTGGATGATGCCATCGGGATTGTTCAGGAACTTAATCACGCCCGCCTGGATGTGGTGGATGCGCTGGCGAAATATCGTTCTAAACCCGCGAATCTTCATCAGGGCACCATTTCCGACACGATTTTGTCAATTCAGGAACTGATGACAAAGCAGGTGGATGCGGATAAAAGCATTAAGCCTGTCACTATCCCGCCTTTTACTGATTCCCCCTTCGATCAGGGAATAACCTTCAGCCGTGAAGATATGGTTGCCGCCACCAAACGTTCTGCGCTGGAGAGGATGCAGGAATATTACAGCGAACCCAGTCGCGCTAAATTTGCCCGGGAATTTAAAGCCGTGGTGGACGGCTATCAGCAAAAAATAACGGCGGTGGCGAAGGATCTGGATGCCTGGTATCACTCGGCTTTATGGCTGACGGTGATCAAACAGGACTATTCCCCGGTAACCAGTGTAATCAGCTGGGCGGCTCAGCTTAACATGCTGGCCGCCAGTTTGCAGGGGGCGATGGCAGGAATGGATAAGGACAAATCGGCCTGGCATGACTGGATGGAAAGTCCGGACAGTCCGCCATTTTTGTCTCTCCTTGGCAAACAGTCTGGGCTAATCGCGGCGGTCTACAACGGTTCAGCAAACTACACCAATATGAAGACCCTGCTGAACAGTCAGGAAGTCTGTGACTTTGTGGACAGCATCAACTTCAGCCAGCCCGTAAGCAGCCTGACGATGTCGATGAACGGCGCATTCAGCATGATTGGCGAGAAGATTTCCGCCAAAGCGAACGCAGGATTCGGGCGGGTACTTCAGGCAATGGCCTATGCTGCAGAAGGTGAACCTGCTGTTACTATTTTTTCGGGTGAAATCACCGTTCGTGAATTTCAGAATATCATGCTTAAGCAGCTGGATGGGCACGGTCGTCCCGTTTGGGGGACCATGCGGGGAGGCATCACGACCTCCCATGCCGGTACCTGGCTGCAGGTAACTGATCCCGTCATACTTGAGCGAAAAATTCACGTACGCTATGCCTCCTTACTGAAAGATATTGAATCACCGGTCTATAAGCAGGCAGCACGCAAGGCGGGTTCCAGTTCGGCGGCCCTGAGTAAAGGCACGATGCTGAAAGACGGTAGCCATCTTTCCGGATTCCCGAATCTGATCCTCGCGCAGGATGCCGTAGACGCTTCTCTTACAACGGGTAGCATGAGTATGACGCTGGGGGATACGCTGAAAATAGCCCGT
The DNA here is from genome assembly GCF_001753185.1 of Klebsiella sp. LTGPAF-6F. NCBI lineage: Bacteria > Pseudomonadati > Pseudomonadota > Gammaproteobacteria > Enterobacterales > Enterobacteriaceae > Klebsiella > Klebsiella sp. LTGPAF-6F. Next base: position 3,558,011 of record NZ_CP017450.1, on the reverse strand, counting down.
CAGCAGTACCAGCTTTCGCGACGGGTATTCAGCAGCAGCGGCCTGGGTCTGGTGCTGGGGGCCGCTATGCTGGGTCTGCAGAAAAGTGCCCTGGACGCCAACCTTAAAGCGCTGAAGGAGGCTGTGCCGGGGGATGCGCAGGCGGAAATGAAGCTGGCCTCCAGCGCGCTGATGGTGACAGCTTCGGCGGTGGAAATGGTCGGTTTTGGTCATATGATCGCCCGCTGGGGCACCAATCCCTGGGACGTCAAGCCCAATATGATAGTGCGTGGTGCTGAAATCTACGCCCATCCGCTGATCCGGGTTGCCGGGGTGATTGGAGGAGTGGCGTCGATTGTGGATGGGATTGCTCTGGGTGTGAAAGCCTGGGATGCAGCTAAATCAGGTGATTCTACAGCTTCAGCTGAATACTCAATCAGTGCATTCAGCACTTTTAGCGCTGGTGTTCTTGGTATTTATGCTGGTTTGGCCGGTGATTTTGCTCTTTTGGGGCCTGTAGGTATTTGTATTGGTTTGGCCATCTTAGGCGCGGTACTGGCAACCATGGCGGCAGATGAAGTTCGTTCACCGCTGGAAGTATGGCTCAGTGACACCTGTTTCGGCCTCAAGCGAGCCGAACATGAAAAACACTGGGATGCTAACAGTCTTACGGATCTTCAGGCCGCGATGAAAGCATACTACACCATTGCTAGCGGCGTCTCTGCAGAAATCCGGCGTGAAAGAATGGCCGAAGTGGTGCTCAATTCTGCCGGGACGGGGCTGATTGCCGTGCAGGTGAAGCTGCCGGGGTGCAGTAAGATGGGTTCGGACTGGCTGATTGAACTGACGGCCAAAGGAAACGGTGGCAGTCAACTGCTGGCTCAGTCGGCGTGTTCAGGGAAGGTGACAAACGTGGAAACTGCGGCTAAGCAGAGTTTTGATATCACCCCGATGGGAATGGGATCGGCCACCTTGTCTGCTGATTCAGTAATGAAAGAAAGCTGGGAGACAAATGGGTTACTGCTGCAGGGAGAGTTTGCGTTTAACCGCATGAAATTCAGCAATGTGGAGCTCAACGTGACCTACTGGCCAGATAAGCACAAACCGGAAGAAAGTCTGCAGCTAACAACCAGCGCTTAAGGCAATTAAGGATAAAACGATGTCACAAGACGCTTTTTTTCAGGAGCAAAGTGAAGTTCAGCCAAAGCTTAATCCTCCCATATATCGCTGGCAGGAGGATATGCCAGAGAATAACCAGCCTCAGCTAGTGCCTCCCCAGCTGATTTGGTTAAATACGAAAAATAGTATCTGGATGGAAGTTCCACGCTACGAAGGGGTTGTCTGGGGGGGGATGATTTTGGGTGCCATTATGACATTGGCTATTATTGTTTTCATGACGGTTCTAGGATGGTTAATTGAGCAGGAGCTTAATGGGGAGGGAATTTTAATTATTTATGCTTTTGGTGATTTCTTTCTCATTACGCTGATGTCCATGTTTTTAAAAATTTATTTTTTTGAACCCCGAGATCAGCCTATACGACTGAACAAGCAACGACAGGCGATTTATACTTTCAATTATAAAAGAAAATGGTGGAATCCCTGGGCCAGATGGCCAGCCACTGTCAAAGCCTATCACTGGCCCGATATTCACGGCGAGATGCGGTTTTCCAGCGACCGCTATACCGGGGGTTTTCAGCTGTTTGCTTCCGTCTGTCAGCCAGGAACGCTGAACGTGACGGAACGCTTCCAGATTGCCAGCGGCTCGCCTGCTCAGCTGCAGCAGCTCTGGAGCTATCTGTGCCTGTATATGAAAGGTGAGCCCGTGCCGGATGAGGCGGTGAATAAAGGCCGCCCTGATTTCTGGTGTCCGCGTAAAGCGGATAAATGGCCTGCAGAAATGGAACGTGAATCCACTACTGCGCCGGACAGTGAACTTTCTGCTCTCCGCGCCTGTAGCGAACTATCTGATAAGACGAGTTAATCGCCAGTGCTAAGGACAAGATAATGTCTCAGGACGCAATTTTTCAGGGCCAGAGCGAGGCTCGGCCAAAGCTTAATCCTCCCATATATCGCTGGCAGGAGGATATGCCGGACAATAGCCAGCCTCAGCTGGTGCCTCCCCAGCTGATTTGGTTAAATATTAAAAATACTATCTGGATGGAAATTCCGCGCTATGAAGCGATTATGTGGGGGGATGGTTTTTGGCATAGTGATTCAATTTTTTACTATTGTCATGTTTTTCTGTTTTTTATTTGGAAGTGATGTGTTTTCATTGGTTTTATTAACGTTGGCTTCATTTATTTCATTTACACTGATGTTGACTTATATTCGGATGAGTTTTTATATTCCACGAGATCAACCCATTCGCTTAAACAGAAAACGTCAAAAAATCTATACCTTCGATTATAAAAGAAAATGGTGGAATCCCTGGGCCAGATGGCCAGCCACTGTCAAAGCCTATCACTGGCCCGATATTCACGGCGAGATGCGGTTTTCCAGCGATCTCTATACCGGGGGTTTTCAGCTGTTTGCTTCCGTCTGTCAGCCAGGAACGCTGAACGTGACGGAACGCTTCCAGATTGCCAGCGGCTCTCCTGCTCAGCTGCAGCAGCTCTGGAGCTATCTGTGTCTGTACATGCAAGGCGAGTCCGTGCCGGATGAGGCGGTGAATAAAGGTCGCCCTGATTTCTGGTGTCCGCGTAAAGCGGATAAATGGCCTGCAGAAATGGAACGTGAATCCACTACTGCGCCGGACAGTGAACTTTCTGCTCTCCGCGCCTGTAGCGAACTATCTGATAAGACGGGTTAATCGCCAGTGCTAAGGACAAGATAATGTCTCAGGACACAGTTTTTCAGGGCCAGAGCGAGGCTCGGCCAAGGCTTAATCCTCCCATATATCGCTGGCAGGAGGATATGCCGGAGAACAACCAGCCTCAGCTGGTGCCTCCCCAGCTGATTTGGTTAAATACAAAAAATACTATCTGGATGGAAATTCCGCGCTATGAAGGGGTTGTCTGGGGAGGGATGATTTTTGGCGGAGTAATTACTCTTGCAGCAACTTTATTTATAATGGTTATCTCATTTTTTGTCATGGGCGATATTATCGATAATTTAGGTTTTAGCGTGGATGGCACAGGTTTAATGATGTTGTTTTTTTTTATCAATTACAGCCTTTTATCATTGGTTATCTTGTTTTTAAAAGTTTATTTTTTTGAACCCCGAGATCAACCTGTTCGTCTAAATTCAACACGCCAAATAATCTATACCTTCGATTATAAAAGAAAATGGTGGAATCCCTGGGCCAGATGGCCAGCCACTGTCAAAGCCTATCACTGGGCAGATATTCACGGTGAGATGCGTTTTTCCAGCGACCGTTATACAGGAGGTTTTCAGCTGTTTGCATCTGTCTGCCAGCCAGGAACGCTGAACGTGGTGGAACGCTTCCAGATTGCCAGTGGCACTCCTGCTCAGCTGCAGCAGCTCTGGAGCTATCTGTGCCTGTATATGAAAGACGAGCCCGTGCCGGATGAGGCGGTGAATAAAGGCCGCCCTGATTTCTGGTGCCCGCGTAAAGCGGATAAATGGCCTGCAGAAATGGAACGTGAATCCACTACTGCGCCGGACAGGGAACTTTCTGCTCTCCGCGCCTGTAGCGAACCATCTGATAAGACGAGTTAATCGCCAGTGCTAAGGACAAGATAATGTCTCAGGACGCAATTTTTCAGGGCCAGAGCGAGGCTCGGCCAAGGCTTAATCCTCCAATATACCGCTGGCAGGAGGATATGCCGGACAATAACCAGCCTCAGCTAGTGCCTCCCCAGCTGATTTGGTTAAATATTAAAAATAGTATCTGGATGGAAATTCCTCGTTATGAAGGGGTTGTTTGGGGAGGGATGCTATTTGGCGCTATATTGTCTTTGTTGGTTTTATTGTTTTATTTTTTGTTGACTCTGTCTATGCTTGGGCTTGAACAGGATATAAATATTATTACCACATCCATTATTGGTGATTTTATACTTATATCTCTTACGGTGATGTTTTTTAAATGTTATTTTTTTTGCTGCGAGAGATCAACCTATTCGTTTGAATAGTAAGCGCCAAAAAATCTATACCTTCGACTATAAAAGAAAATGGTGGAATCCCTGGGCCAAATGGCCAGCCACTGTCAAAGCTTACCACTGGGCAGATATTCACGGTGAGATGCGTTTTTCCAGCGACCGCTATACCGGGGCTTTCAGCTGTTCGCTTCCGTCTGTCAGCCAGGAACGCTGAACGTGGTGGAACGCTTCCAGATTGCCAGTGGCTCTCCTGCGCAGTTGCAGCAGCTCTGGAGCTATCTGTGCCTGTATATGAAAGGCGAGCCTGTGCCGGATGAGGCAGTCAACAAAGGTCGCCCTGATTTCTGGTGCCCGCGTAAAGCGGATAAATGGCCTGCTGAATTGGAACGAGAATCCACCACCGGGCCGGATACTGAACTTTCTGCTCCCCGAGCCTGTAGCAAACTATCTGATAAGACGAGCTAATCGCCAGTGCTAAGGACAAGATAATGTCACAGGACACATTTTTTCAGAGTCAAAGTGAGACTCAGCCAAGGCTTAACCCTCCCATATACCGCTGGCAGGAGGATATGCCAGAGAATAACCAGCCTCAGTTAGTGCCTCCTCAGCTAATTTGGTTAAATATAAAAAACAGTATCTGGATGGAAATTCCTCGTTATGAAGCGATTATGTGGGGGGGGATGGTTTTTGGAATAGTAATTCAATTTATTACCATTGTTATTTTTTTTGTTTTTTTATTTGATGATGATGTTTTTTCATTAGTTTTATTAGCTACGGCTTCATTTGCTTCATTTACATTGATGTTGACTTATATTCGAATGTGTTTTTATATTCCACGGGATCAGCCCATTCGTTTGAATAGTAAGCGTCAAAAAATCTATACCTTCGATTATAAAAGGAAATGGTGGAATCCCTGGGCCAAATGGCCAGCCACTGTCAAAGCTTACCACTGGGCAGATATTCACGGTGAGATGCGTTTTTCCAGCGACCGCTATACCGGGGGCTTTCAGCTGTTCGCTTCCGTCTGTCAGCCAGGAACGCTGAACGTGGTGGAACGCTTCCAGATTGCCAGTGGCTCTCCTGCGCAGTTGCAGCAGCTCTGGAGCTATCTGTGCCTGTATATGAAAGGAGAGCCTGTGCCGGATGAGGCAGTCAACAAAGGTCGCCCTGATTTCTGGTGCCCACGAAAAGCAGATAAATGGCCTGAAGCACTGGAAATTGAATCAACCACCGCTGTAGAAAAAGTTTTTCCCTGCACTGACAGCGCTCTGCTGGCTTTCTGAATGACTACAGGAAATAAACAAATGGATATGAGAGCACAGGTAAATAAAAACGCAGCGGCAAGTCAGCAGGCAGCATCCACACCTTCAGGCTGTAAGTCGTGTGAGCGTAAGGGGGTTGCGATATACCCGCTACGTGTGGCTGCAGTCCCGGCTTCTCTGGTGAATACCGGCTGGCATCCTGCCGTTCCTCACCAGGATGTGGGGCTGAAGGGGGGCGAGTTTAAATACGCCCTGCGAACACTGCGCGAGGGCTATGTGTATGTTCTGGCAGATAAACAGGTCTGGTATGCCTACCAGGTCACCCCGCAGGGCTTTTTGCGCATGTTCAATGCGAACGAAATGCCGGAAGGAGGGAAAGTGGAGCCTCTGAGTGCCGCCTGCCTGCAGCAGAATCATGATATCCGCAGCAGCTTTATCAATATCGAGCCGAAGCATACCCATGCAGCCGTGGCCTTCAGCAATGACCCGTGGCCCCGGGAAGTGCTGGCGAAATATAAACAAGCCGGAGCCCCGGCCCCGCGTTTTACGCAAGTGACTATTGCTGGTGGGAAAACAGCGACAATTGAAGGTGCGGGGCGCAGCCTGACGCTTGACCCCACGCTTTCAGCTCTGACAAAGAACGTGCTGGAGTTTGCGACAGAAAAATTCCCGAGTATTGTCGGAAAAGAAGGGCAGCCCGATGGCGCGTATGGTTTTTATCCGCGAAGGGATATCAGGAAGCAGACGGCGCTGGGTAATAAGGTTGCGGAGTTACAGGAGCAGTACGGTGTGGTGCATGCCATTGTGCTGGATGATGCCATCGGGATGGTTCAGGAATTGAACAGTGCCAGAATGGATGTCGTTAAGGTAATGACCGACTATCAGGCTAAGACTGAAAATCGGCATAAGAAGATGATATCAGATGCCATTATACAAATTCGGGCCGGAATAGCGGAAAAAATAGCTACAGATCCCACCATCCGAGCGATTCCCGGAAAATATCCCATCAGCCGTGCCAAACGGGTATCCATGAAAACCCAGGATGCGATGGAGCGACTGGAGGACTATTACCATGAGTCAATTCGCGCTGAATTTGCCTCGGGTTATCAGTCAACGGTAGATGGCTACCAGCGGAAGCTGAAATCTGTCGTACAGGATTTAAGTGCGGCTTATCAGTCGGTTTTTTGGCATACCGTGATCGAGCATGATTATGCGCCAGAGATCAGTGTTATCAGTTGGGCTGCACTTCTGGGCATGCTAGCCGGTAATCTCCACGGTGGCATGGTAGGGATGGACAAAAGCGATAAAGCGACTGATGGCGGTAAAACCGTCTGGCTTTCATGGATGCAGGACCCGAAAAGTCCACCTTACAGGGCTTTGCTGGCAGGCAGAAAAGATCTGCCGACGTCGGTCTATGACGGGACGATGACTTACGCCAATCTTAAAACGCTGCTCAATAGCGACGAGATGGGGCATTTCCTTAACAGCGACGCCTTCAGGCAAACAACAGCAAGCCTGGTGATGTCGCTGAATGGGGCGTTCAGTCAACTGAGCAACGTGCTTTCAGCGAAAGCGGAAGCCGGGTTTGTCCGGACAATGTCGGCCCTGGCCTGTGCCGCAGGTGAAGGGCCTGTGGTGGCGGTTTATTCCGGAGAAATGACCGTCAGGGATTATCAGAATGTCGTGCGTAAGCCATTAAATACCCACGGACAATCAGTTCTGACTCAACGTCTTGAGAATGCTGATAGTATCATCAGTGCTTCCCGGGCTGGTCACTGGCCTGAAATCACCGACCCGGTAATCCTGGACCGTAAAATTCAGGTCAAACTGGCGGCTCCTTTGAAAACGGTTGACTCGTTGATGTTTAAGCAGGCAGCACGCAAGGCGGGGACGAGCGCGTCGGCGATAAAATCGGGGAACTTGCTTAAAAATCCATCTCAGTTGGCAGGACTGCCGGACCTGACACCAGAGATAGTCAGCCACTCTCTGACAACAGGGGAAATTCCTTTAAGCGCCGCAGATATGCGCAGAGTCGCAGGCTTTCAGTCTGAACTGCCGCCGAGTTTTTATGCAGGCAGCCTGGGACTGGTGCTAGCCGGAGTCATGCTTGGTTTTCAGATCCATACCATGCACGAGAATATGAAATCGCTGAAAACCTGGCTACCTGACTCACAATCTGTAATGTCGCTTGGCTCGGGAACGCTTTTAATGATGGCGACTGGGGCAGAAATCGTCGGGCAGACCTATACGATGTTCCAGGCGAGCAAAGAGATGGTGCACCCAATGCTGAAAGTGGCTGGAGTGATCGGTGGCGTGGCGGTGGTTATTGATGGTGTTTTTTTAGAGTTTAAAGCTTGGGATGTATTTAAGTCTGGTGACACAAAAGCCGGGATTGAATATGCCTTTGCTGGATTTGTTACAGGCCTCGCTGGTCTTGTAGGATCAGTTTTTGGAGCCGCAGGGAATTTTGCTCTCATTAGTGATACGTTCATTTTAGGGCCTGTTGGCTGGTGTCTCGCTCTGGGAATTATTGCTCTTGTACTGACATCTGCAGCAGCTAGCAATGTGCGATCGCCACTTGAACGCTGGTTGACCCATACCTGTTTTGGCGTGGTTGAAAAGCGCGGCGGTAAAGAGAAAGCCTGGAGTGCCGCCAGCCTGAGTGATTTGCAGGAAGCGATGAAAGAATTACATACCATTGCCAGCGGTGTTTCAGCGCAGCTGGTTCGCGACCGGATCACTGAGTTCTCGTTCAATTCCACGATATCGGGAACCGAGATGGTGTCCGTTCTGGCGACCCTTCCCGATTATAGCCAGTCCGGTTCAGACTGGCTGGTTGAGTTAGCTGCCATTGGGAGTGGTGGGCGTGAGGTGCTGGCGCGTAACGGTTCCCCGACAAAGCTTGCAGGCCTGGCCAAACCAGTGCCTCAGGCTGTTGAATTGACTCATATCATGAGCATGAATGCGGTAGTCGTTCCACCTGCCATTAAAATGACCTCTGCGCCTGCACTGGATGAAACGCTAGTCACGGCGGGTACCAGTAAAATACTGCAGCTGAGTGGAGAATACCCGCTAAATACCCGGCGCTTCACGGGCATGGAGCTGAAAGTCAGTTACTGGCCAGACAAAACGTATCCAGAAGAAATTTTGCAACTTTCAGCCACCATGGACAGCCAATAAGGGACTGGAGTATGACTGATAATTTTTTTGATCGTGCAAAACCGAAGCTTAATCCTCCCGTCAGTGCCTGGAAGGAGGACCTGCCGGAGAATAATCAACCACAATTAGTACCTCCGCAGTTGCTCTGGCTAAATAAAATAAATGACACCTGGCTGGAAATTCCTCGTTACGATAAAGGGATGACCTGGTGGGGAATGATTCCTTCTGCAGTATTAATGCTTGGTTTTACCATCTAGAGCCTGTACACCATTCTGTGTAAATGCCTTTTCTCAGAAGTGACCGCTCAGGCGGTCACCGAACTCGATGATAAAACGGCTCATTGCCATGCGCCAGTCCCTCAGCGGCATCGTCCATTTTTGTGAGGCGGCCTGGATTGCCAGCCACACGACCTTTTTCACTGACTCATCCGTCGGGGAACACCTTGCGCTTTTTGATCGCATGCCTGATCACGCTGTTCAGTGACTCAATGGCGTTGGTCGTGTAGATGACTTTGCGGATATCTGCCGGGTAGGCGAAGAACGTCGCAAGGTTCACCCAGTTTGCCGTCCAGCTCCGGCTTATCTGCGGATAGCGGCTGTCCCAGGCGCTGGCGAACGCTTCCAGCGCCTGCAGACCTGCTTCTTCCGTCGGCGCCTGGTAAATCGCCTTCAAATCGCGGGTAACGGCCTTGTAATCTTTCCAGGAGACGAACCGCAGGCTGTTGCGCACCATATGTACGATGCACAGCTGGATGCGGGCCTCCGGATATACCGCGTTTATGGCGTCCGGGAAGCCTTTCAGTCCGTCGACACAGGCGATGAGGATGTCGTTCAGGCCGCGATTCTTCAGTTCTGTCAGCACATTCAGCCAGAACTTCGCGCCTTCATTTTCGGCCAGCCACATACCCAGCAGTTCCTTCTGGCCTTCGATGTTGATGCCCAACGCCAGGAACACGGATTTATTGATGACGCGACTGTCCTGCCGGACCTTAAGGACAATACAGTCAAGGTAAACAATAGGATAGATTGCATCCAGTGGCCGGTTTTGCCACTCAACAACCTGCTCCATGACGGCGTCAGTGACTTTTGAGACCAGCGCTGGCGAGACATCCGCGTCGTACATCTCTTTGAATGCAGTCGCTATCTCGCGGGTGGTCATCCCTTTGGCGTACAGGGATAAAATCTGATTATCCATCCCGGTGATGCGGGTCTGGTTTTTCTTCAGCAACTGAGGCTCAAAGGTGGCTTCGCGATCCCGGGGAGTACGCAGTTCAAGTGGACCATCCGCAGTCGCTACGGTCTTTGTTGAGTAGCCGTTGCGGGTATTGGAGCCCGGTTTAGGCTGATTTTTATCGTACCCCAGATGGTGAGACATCTCAGCATTGAGAGCCGCCTCAACGCTGATTTTCTTCAGCAGACGATCGAACTGGCTAAGATCGTCGGGAGTTTTGAGATTTTTGGCCAGTTCATTAGCCAGAGCCTGCAACTGTTTTTCGTCCATAAAGTAACCTGCCTTTGATGTTGAATTGAACATATCAAAATCAGGCAATTACACAAATTTATGTACAGGCTCACCATCTACTCGCTTTATAGCATTGTCATAATGAAAATATCCTGGCATCTCAGCGGGAATATATTACTCCTTGTTGTTTTGTTAAGTTTTATGTTTTTTTTTACATTGCTTTTTGTTTTGCATGAAGTTGTATTTTGTAACTCCTCGGGACCAACCCGTCCGTTTCAACAAAAAAAGACAAAATGTTTATGTTTTTAAATGTAAAAAAGATCGTATTCCGTGGTTTAAATGGCCTGTCATTATAACCCGATATAACTGGGCTGATGTTCACGGTGAAATCCGGTATTGCAGCGATCGCTACCGTTCGGGCCATCAGCTATGGGGCTCGATCTGCGAACCAGGAACGTATAATGTCATCCATCGTTTTCAGCTTGCAGACGGAGAGCCCGCAGAGTTACAGCAAGTCTGGAGTTTCCTCTGCCTGTATATGAAAGGCGAGCCAGTGCCCGCAGAGCCCAAAAATAAAGGCAGGCCCGACAGCTGGCGTCCACGAAAAGCAGACAAATGGCCGGAAGAGTGGGAGCGGGAATCCACTACCGCACCAGATGGTCGCACTCCTGTTATTCGGTTCCGTGAAACGCTGCCGGAATAAGTGATATTATGGACAGTCAACAAGGACAGGGAAATGACCGACAATTTGTTTGCTCGCGCTAAACCGAAGCTTAATCCTCCCGTCAGTGCCTGGAAAGCGGATATGCCGGAAAGCCGTGAGCCACAACTGGTGCCTCCGCGGCTTATCTGGATGAATAAGATAAATGATGTGTATCTTGAAATCCCCCGTTATGACAAAGGGATGACCTGGTGGGGCATGTTCCCATTAGCATTAGTAGTGCTTTTGTTTTTAGGGTTTATGTTAACTATGTGTGCTTTGATGCTGCAATACGTAGATGGCTACGCAATACCTTGCTTGGCAATATTGAGCGTTGTGGTTTTATCGACATTGGCATTTTTTTGTTTGAAAATTGCATTCGTTACACCTCGCGATCAGCCAATTCGTCTGAACTGCAGACGACAAAATATTTATGTCTTTAAATATAAAAAAGATCGTATTCCCTGGTTTAAATGGCCGGTCATTATAACCCGATATAACTGGGCTGATGTTCACGGTGAAATCCGGTACTGCAGCGATCGCTACCGTTCGGGCCATCAGCTATGGGGCTCGATCTGCGAACCAGGAACGTATAATGTCATCCATCGTTTTCAGCTTGCAGACGGAGAGCCCGCAGAGTTACAGCAAGTCTGGAGTTTCCTCTGCCTGTATATGAAAGGCGAGCCAGTGCCCGCAGAGCCCAAAAATAAAGGCAGGCCCGACAGCTGGCGTCCACGAAAAGCAGATAAATGGCCGGAAGAATGGGAACGGGAATCCACCACCGCACCAGATGGTCGCACTCCTGTTATTTGGTCCCGTGAAACGCTGCCGGAATAAGTGATATTATGGACAGTCAACAAGGACAGGAAAATGACCGACAATTTGTTTGCTCGCGCTAAACCGAAGCTTAACCCTCCCGTCAGTGCCTGGAAAGCGGATATGCCGGAAAACAGTGAGCCACAGCTGGTGCCACCTCAGTTGCTCTGGAAGAATAAGATAAATGATGTGTATCTTGAGATCCCCCGTTATGACAAAGGGATGACCTGGTGGGGGATGTTACCAGCAGGAATATTAATGCTGTGTTTAATGTCTTTTATGTTAATGATTTGTCTAAAGATGCAACCTTATGTTGAGGGTTTTACAATGCCCGCAATTGCATTGCTTAGTACTAGTGTTTTTATTACGTTGTCATTCTTCTGTATGAAAATATATTTTACAACTCCCCGAGATCAGCCAGTTCGTTTAAATCATAGCCGATGTAAAATTTACGTATATAAATACAAAAAAGACCGTATCCCCTGGTTTAAATGGCCGGTCATTATCACCCGATATAACTGGGCTGATGTTCATGGTGAAATCCGGTACTGCAGCGATCGCTACCGTTCGGGCCATCAGCTATGGGGCTCGGTCTGCGAACCGGGAACGTATAATGTCATCCATCGTTTTCAGCTTGCAGACGGAGAGCCCGCAGAGTTACAGCAAGTCTGGAGTTTCCTCTGCCTGTATATGAAAGGCGAGCCAGTGCCCGCAGAGCCCAAAAATAAAGGCAGGCCCGACAGCTGGCGTCCACGAAAAGCAGATAAATGGCCGGAAGAGTGGGAGCGGGAATCCACCACCGCACCAGATGGCAGCACTCCTGTTATTCGGTTCCGTGAAACGCTGCCGGAATAAGTGATATTATGGACAGTCAACAAGGACAGGAAAATGACCGACAATTTGTTTGCTCGCGCTAAACCGAAGCTTAACCCTCCCGTCAGTGCCTGGAAAGCGGATATGCCGGAAAACAGTGAGCCACAGCTGGTACCACCTCAGTTGCTCTGGATGGATAAGATAAATGATGTGTATCTTGAGATCCCCCGTTATGACAAAGGGATGACATGGTGGGGAATGATTCCATCAGCATTATTCACTTTTGGAATAATGGTTTTTGTTATATTAGTTTGCGTGCAGATATCTGAATATATAGATGGTTACGCAATGCCTGGATTGATAATGCTAAGTATCACTTTTTTTTCAACAATGATTTTATTTTGTTTGAAAATTGCATTTATAACGCCACGAGATCAGCCAGTTCGCTTAAATCGCGGTCGCCGTAAAATTTACGTATATAAATACAAAAAAGACCGTATCCCCTGGTTTAAATGGCCGGTCATTATCACCCGATATAACTGGGCTGATGTTCATGGTGAAATCCGGTATTGCAGCGATCGCTACCGTTCGGGCCATCAGCTATGGGGCTCGGTCTGCGAACCGGGAACGTATAATGTCATCCATCGGTTTCAGCTTGCAGACGGAGAGCCCGCAGAGTTACAGCAAGTCTGGAGTTTCCTCTGCCTGTATATGAAAGGCGAGCCAGTGCCCGCAGAGCCGAAAAATAAAGGCAGACCCGACAGCTGGCGTCCACGAAAAGCAGATAAATGGCCGGAAGAGTGGGAGCGGGAATCCACCACCGCACCAGATGGTAGCACTCCTGTTATTCGGTTCCGTGAAACGCTGCCGGAATAAGTGATATTATGGACAGTCAACAAGGACAGGGAAATGACCGACAATTTGTTTGCTCGCGCTAAACCGAAACTTAACCCTCCCGTCAGTGCCTGGAAAGCGGATATGCCGGAAAGCCGTGAGCCGCAACTGGTGCCTCCGCGGCTTATCTGGATGAATAAGATAAATGATGTGTATCTTGAAATCCCCCGTTATGACAAAGGGATGACCTGGTGGGGAATGATTCCATTAGGGGGCGGAGTGTTGGGTATCATTTTTTATATATTAATCGATACGATATCAACACAAATACAGAGTGATGGTAGGGACTTTATTCCATATTTTATCGCTCTGGCGGGGTTTGTCTTTTTTTTAAGTATGTTTCTAAGTTGTATTAAGATTTATTTTATTATGCCTCGAGAACAACCTGTTCGTTTAAATAAAATGAGGCAAAGGATTTTTGTTTATAAATATAAGCGCATTGATCCTATCCCCTGGATGAAATGGCCGGTCATTATCACCCGATATAACTGGGCTGATGTTCACGGTGAAATCCGGTATTGCAGCGATCGCTACCGTTCGGGCCATCAGCTATGGGGCTCGGTCTGCGAACCGGGAACGTATAATGTCATCCATCGTTTTCAGCTTGCAGACGGAGAACCCGCAGAGTTACAGCAAGTCTGGAGTTTCCTCTGTCTGTATATGAAAGGCGAGCCAGTACCCGCAGAGCCCAAAAATAAAGGCAGACCCGACAGCTGGCGTCCACGAAAAGCAGATAAATGGCCGGAAGAGTGGGAGTGGGAATCCACCACCGCTCCTGATGGCAAACAACCATCCGTTTCACACCAAAAAATATTAACTGACTCTGTAAAATAACCCCCTGGCAGGCATCTGGTGAGTTTGCTCATTGAATGCAGCCAGCCTGCTATCCATTGCCGTTACTTCAAAACAAGAATCGTACTATGCCTGTCGATCTAAAAAATATGCCTGATGTCAGCGCCAGGCCTGCATCCCCCAAATTTGCTCGCTGGATGATGGTGCTGATGATCCTGATTGGTTTCTGTATCGTCATTTCCCGTCTGGTGACGGGTAAAAATAACGTGTTGCTGACCGTGGGCGCTCCCGCGATTATGCTTGGTGGGTTGCTGTTTATTTTGTTCGTGATTTATCTGCTGCGTGCAATTTCCGCCAATGCCCGGGACAGGGAGCGGGAACAGACGATCCTCAAAGAAGTTCGCCGGGGCAGACGTGCGCTGCAAATTCTGGCGGCCGAATGCTGCACGGCACACTCCTCTGCGAATAAACCGTTCACGGCCATTGGCAGCAATCTCGTGAAAAATGAGAATGTCTTTTATCCCCAGCAATCCTGGCGCGGGGAGGAAGATACCCGTCTGAGTCAGATAGCCCGTACTGGGGGAGCCAAAGAAGAGCAGCATCTTCAGGCGTTATTCAGGGCACTAATCCGCAAACTGGCGCAGCCGCTGTCTTTCCTGCCAGCAGACAAGCCCGTAATGGTGCTTCTGGAGCACTCCTCGTCTATATCTGAGGAGGAAGCCTTCGCCCTTTTTGGGGACGCATTGCGGCAGTCAGGTATTCAGCAATCTGTTTCTACCCTTGCCGGGAGCGGTGCGCAGGCGATTGATCACTGGCTCGACCATCATATCCGCAGCGAGGCTGTCCTTCTGGTGGTGTCGTGGCAATACGCACCGCTCAATACCTCAATGTCCGCTGAAGCTATAAGCGGAATACTGCTGGGGAACCGACTGACGCAGGATATCCTTCCGCCGTTGGCCTTTCTTCACCGCCCGGAAGCCGGAGAAGGAGAGCCTGACGCATTGCACTATGCCATTACTCAGGCGCTCGATTGGGTGCCGGTTGGCGCCGAAAAGCCGGAGCATCTTTGGCTTAGTGGGGTTGATGCTGAAACCGAAGCGCATGCCGCTTTGATGAAAGGCATTAGTGCTACAGGTCTGAAAAATGTCGACCCGCAGATGGGTTTTCATAATTTCAATGATTTTCTGGGTAATCCTGGTAACGCATCACTCTGGCTTGCCGTGGCAGGTGCCACACAATCAATACAACAACAACCGGCACATCACTTACTGATTAGCCGCGATCAACAAACTGGAAAGGTCTGGAATATGGTTGTATCCCCTGCGTCTTCCGCTAAGGAGGGCGAAGCATGAGGCGCTTCCTCTCGCTATTTAAAAAACCGGAAATTGTGTTCTGGCTTTTGGTGTTAATTGTGCTGGTTTGCAGCCTTGCCGTGGTGAGTATCGTCTACTGGCTGCCTGAAAGGCTACAGCTCATCAGGGAAACCTCCGCCTGGTATGCCTGGTTGAGCGGTTCTGTGGCAGCAAGTATTGCACTGGCCATAACTGGAGTATTTCTTTTCTTTGGTGCGCGAGCTGAAGGTAAACGTAGCTTCAGTAAAGAGCGGCAAAATGCGCAGGGTGATGATGTTAAGACGCCACCAAAGAAAGATGTAACACCAGTATCTGCTGCAGTGACGACCCGTCAACAAATTCTCAACCACCTTCGTCGTCGCTACCATCTTTTCTGGCGTCGCAAAGTCCGTCTGCTGCTGATCACCGGCGATGAAGCTGCTATCGAACAGCTGGTTCCCGGCCTGCAACAGCAGCAGTGGCTCGAAGGCAACCGCACCGTGCTGATTTACGGTGGCAGCCTGGCACCGGAGCCTGACCGTGAAAAATACACCGCATTACGCAAGCTGCGCCGCGGACGCCCGCTGGACGGGATTGTCCGCGTCATGCCGCAGTCACTTAACCTGGCCCCGCAAATCAGCGACAGCGATTTACGCGGGCTGGAAAAAATCAGCGAACTGCTGCGTTATTCCGCCCCGGTCTGGCTGTGGCAGCTGTGCGACAGCAACTGGTCGCAGGGTATGCGTCCTGAGCAGGCTGTGGGGGCAAGTTTTCCCCTACGCGCAAAAGAAGACGATATTATCCGCCAGCTGGAGCGGATGCTCCCGGCCCTGCGGGCGCAGGGGGTAAGCCAGGTCGCTGAGAACAACAGCCACGACTTCCTGCTGCGTCTGGGCCAGCACCTCCAGGACGGCGGTATCGTCCGCCGGGCTCAGCAACTGCTGCCATGGCTCTACGACTCTCAGCAGCGTGTTCCTCTACGTGGCCTGATGTTCAGCCTGCCGGAGAATAAATCCGCCAGTACGTCAGCGGGAACAGCCGATGCTGAGCAATATATCCCTGAATTACAGCGCCATGCCCTGACCCTGCCGGCGACCTGGCAGGGTATCGTTGACGACTGCACCCGTGTGCGGGGCCGCCGTGTCGGCATGGCGTGGGAGAGGACGCTTGCCTGGACACTGATGACCATCATCGTTGTCTGGGGGGCGGGAATGCTGCTGTCGTTTACGGTCAACCGCCAGCAGATAGTCTCCGTCGCCGAACAGGCACATGCCCTGGTGGCGCATCCTTCCGTATCGGACAACCAGCTGACGGCCCTGCATACTCTGCGTAATGATGCCGGGCGTCTGCAGCATAATGCTCAGGAGGGCGCCCCCTGGTATCAGCGCTTCGGCCTGGACCATAACCAGCAGTTGCTCCGCGCGATGCTCCCCTGGTACGGCGTGGCCAACAACCGCCTGATACGCGACCCGGCAAATGAGGCGCTTAAGCAAAAGCTCAGTGCGCTGGCAAACTCTGCACCCAACAGCGACCAGCGGGCGCAGCTGGCGAAACCGGGCTACGACCAGCTGAAGGCCTGGCTGATGATGGCCCGGCCGGATAAAGCCGACGGCGCATTCTACGCACAGACCATGAAAACCGTGCAGCCGACGCGGACAGGTATCTCAGCCGGTCTGTGGCAGAGCCTGGCGCCGGATTTGTGGGCTTTTTACATTTCCGAACTGCCTGCGCAGCCAAAGTGGGTAATCACGCCGGATGCGCAGCTGATCAGCCAGAGCCGCCAGGTCCTGCTGCAGCAGATAGGACGGCGCAACGCGGAAAGCACGCTGTATGAGAACATGCTCAAATCCGTGCGTCGTAACTTTGCCGATGTGTCTCTGGAGGACATGACTGGCGGTACCGATGCGCGGCGACTGTTTACCACCGAGGAGGTGGTGCCGGGAATGTTTACCCGCCAGGCCTGGGATGGGGGGATTCAGCAGGCCATCGAAAAGGCGGCGAATTCCCGCCGGGATGAAATCGACTGGGTGCTCAGCGACAGCCGAAAAGCCGTCTCCTCAGACCTGTCGCCGGAAGCCCTGAAAGCGCGTCTGACACAGCGTTACTTCACTGACTTTGCCGGCAGCTGGCTGAGCTTCCTCAACAGCCTGCAGCTTAATCCGGCGAACAATATTGCAGACGTTACCGACCAGCTGACGCTGATGAGTGACGTCCGCCAGTCGCCGCTGATTGCCCTGATGAATACGCTCGCCTGGCAGGGACAGACCGGCCAGCAAAGCGAAGGCCTTTCGGATTCCATCATCAAATCGGCCAAAGACCTGGTCGGCGGAAAAGACAAACCGGTGATTGACCAGTCTGCATCAGGCCCGCAGGGGCCGCTGGATGAAACCTTTGGTCCGCTGCTTCAGCTGCTGGGCAAAAACAAAGGCAGCAACGTGATGTCGGCGGATAACACGCTGAGCCTGCAGACTTACCTGACCCGTATCACCCGCGTGCGTCTGCGCCTGCAACAGGTGGCCAGCGCTTCTGACCCGCAGGCGATGATGCAGACCCTGGCGCAGACCGTATTCCAGGGCAAAAGCGTGGACCTCACCGACACCTGGCAGTACGGCAGCCTGATTTCGGCAAGCCTTGGCGAGGAGTGGAGCGGTTTTGGCAGCACAATGTTTGTGCAGCCGCTGACTCAGGCCTGGGAGACCGTGCTTCAGCCGTCGGCAGCCAGCCTGAATGATAAATGGAGCCGCTCGGTTGTCGCGAACTGGCAAACTGCCTTTGACGGTCGTTTCCCGTTTGCCGCCAGCAAAAGTGATGCCTCCCTGCCGATGCTGGCGGAGTTTGTGCGCAAGGACAGCGGGCGCATTGAGCGCTTCCTGACGACGGAGCTCAGCGGTGTGCTGCACAAGGAGGGCAGCCAGTGGGTGCCGGATAAGGTCAACAGTCAGGGGCTGAGCTTCAACCCGGCCTTCCTGCGGGCCATTAATCAGCTGAGCCAGCTGTCGGACATTCTGTTTACCGATGGCAGTCAGGGCATCAGCTTTGAGCTGCAGGCGCGCCCTGTGCCGCAGGTGGTGGAAACGCAGTTGACCATTGATGGGCAAAAGCTGCACTACTTTAACCAGATGGCTGACTGGCAGTCCATTCGCTGGCCTGGCGACACTTACAAGCCGGGAACCATGCTGACCTGGACCACCGTTAATGCCGGTGCGCGTCTGTTTGGTGATTACAGCGGGACCTGGGGCTTTATTCGCTGGCTTAACCTGGGTAAGCGTCAGCAGCTTGACCGCAGCCAGTGGATGATGAGTTTCACCGCACCGGATGGCCGCACCCTGCAGTGGGTGCTGCGCTCACAGCTCGGAAAAGGTCCGCTGGCGCTGCTGGAATTACGCGGCTTCACGTTGCCGGATCAGATATTCAGCGTCGACAGCGCGGCTACGGCTCAGGCGCTGATGACCAAAACGGAAGACAGTGATATGGACGGAACTGAATGATGGACACTCTGCAGGATCTGGTTACTGCCTGTCAGGCAGAATGAAAATCTGCTGCGACAGCAGGCGCAGGCACGCACGGAAAGCTGGCAGCCCTGGCTTGCCCCGGTCAGCGCTACCCGTCCGAGGGGAGAGGTGCCGGGATATGACGATGATTCCCAGCTCATCCGGGAGGAGGTCAATAAACTCTCCGGCATACGCCGCGGGCTGATCAGCGGGCATCCTCAAACGTCTGTACCTGCAATAGAGTTGGCTGGAAATACCGGAGCAGGCGACCGTATCTTTTCGCGTGGCGCTAACCCTCACGCAGTGGGTGCCGGCACTGCTGTTTGAAGTGAAATCGCGCCTCCTCAGACTGCTGCGCGTGAAAGCCGCACGTAGTGAAACCGATAAAACGTGGTTACAGCCAGAGATGGACCAGCTTCTGGCCGGACTGCGGCAGGCAGTGCGGTGCTTTGCGGTTGAATGGTTGATGAACTCAGGATGTGAAAAATGGCGAAAGGTTATTATCTGGTAAAGGGTGACATGACCACTTGTGGTGGAAAAATTCTTGGAGGTGATCCGACCGATACCGTCATGGGGATCCCTGTAGCCCGGGAGCAGGAGAATGTGACCTGCGGAAAACATGCCGGCACGTACAAAATAGTGGGACATATTCCGAACAATAATGCCAGTGGGCGGAAATATGCTGGTTCGCTACATAGCACCAGCAGTTGCCCCTGCGGCGCAAAATTTATCCCTTCCCGGCATGAACGTACTTATGGTGGCTAATGACAGCATCTGCCATCGTTATGTTTTTTAACCTTATGCTGAAGTTACTACAGGGCGCAGCTGTGCTCTGAATCCAACGGAAATAAAGCAAAAATAAATATGGACGACTTAACCCTGCGTTATTACGACGCCGAAATGCGCTACCTGCTGGAAGCCGGCGAAGAGTTTGCCCGCGCTCACCCCGAGCAGGCGGCAATGCTCAATCTCGATAAAGCGGGTGCGCGCGACCCGTACGTGGAGCGCCTGTTTGAGGGCTTTGCCTTCCTGATGGGTCGTCTTCGCGAGAAACTCGATGACGACCTGCCGGAACTGACCGAAGGGCTGGTCAGCCTGCTGTGGCCGCAATACCTGCGCACCATTCCGTCGATGTCGGTGGTGGAGTTCACGCCCGACTGGCGCGAGATGAAAGAGAAGATGCGTATCGTCAAAGGTTTCGAGGTCAATTCGCAGCCGATCGGCGAGAAGGGCACGCGCTGCCGGTACACCACCACCAAAGAAATCACCCTTCAGCCGCTGTCGCTGGAGCATGCCCGTCTGTCGACTGACCCTGACGGGCGTTCGGTCATCAACCTGCGCTTTAACTGCAGCCATCTCGCCGACTGGAGTCGTGCCGATCTCAGCCAGATCCCGTTCTACTTCAATGCTGACGCACCGCTGGCCAGCGCCATGCATGAAGCCTTTACCATGAACACGGCGCGTCTCTGGCTGCGGATGCCGGGTGATACGGACAGAAAGCCACTCGACGGGTATTTCACCGCGCTGGGATTCGGCGATGATGACGGGCTGTGGCCGAAGGACAGCAGCAGCTTTAGCGGTTATCAGCTTTTGCTGGAGTACTTCACCTTCCGCGAAAAGTTCATGTTCACGGGCCTGCGCGGGCTGGAGACCGTGGTCTTTCCGGCTGAGCTTCCGTGGTTTGAAATCGACGTGGTGCTGGCGGAACGCTGGGAGCATGACTTCAGCTTTACCGAAAAACATCTGCGCCTGAACTGTGTGCCGGTGATTAACCTGTTTCCGCTGGAATCTGACCCGCTGACGCTGAATTCACTGCAGACCGAATACATGCTGCGCCCGATGCGCGTGCAGGATGGCCATACCGAGATTTATGCTGTCGATTCGGTGATATCCTCAAGCCAGTATACCTATGTACCGTTCTCCAGTTTCCGCCACAAAGGCGGCATGATGCGCCATGAAGCGCCGGAGTATTACTACCACACCCGCGTGCGCCGTGGTCCGTCAGGACTGTATAACACGTGGCTTATCCTCGGCGGCGAAGCCTTTGATAATCACACGGTGCCGGAAAACGAAAGCCTGTCCCTCACGCTCACCGGTACCAATGGCCAGCTGCCGCGACGCGCATTACAAAGCACCGTGCTGGATACGGTGATGAAAAGCACCTCGGCCAGCGTCGCCGTGCGTAACCTGTGTGCGCCGACGCTGCCCTGCTATCCCCCGGCACAGGACCGTTTTCACTGGCGCGTGCTGAGCCACCTCGGCAGCGGGTTTCTGTCGATGATGGATAATGCCGACGTGCTGCGCGGCACCCTGGCGCTGTATGAATGGACCGACAGCGAGATGAACCGCCGTCGCCTGGAAGCCATTATTGACGTGAAGCACAGTGAGACCGGGCGATTTGAGCAGGGCTACCTGGTACGCGGCGTGCAGATTGAGGTGACGCTCGACAGCCACGGCTTTGCCGGGCGCGGCGACATCTGCCTGTTCGGCGAGATGCTGAGCCGCTTCTTCGCGCTCTACACCGACATCTATCTGTTTAACCGCCTGATTATTATTCTGCAACCGACCGGAGAGCGCCTGGAATGGGAAGAGAAGCACAACCGCCGCATTCCCGGCTGAGCCCGCGGCTGGCAGCCGACCTGCACCGCATGAATTTTTATCGCTTCTGCCAGCTTCTGGAGAAGCGTAATCCGGACAGGCCGCTGATGGGGTCAACCAGCCACCCTGCTGATGACCCGGTGCGGTTTGCGCCGCATCCGGGGATGGGGTTTCCGGGCAGCGAACTGAAAGCTGTCGAATATGACGAGGATGATGACAGCAGGCCACCGCTCATCCGCACAACCTTTATGGGGATGTACGGTGTCGACTCACCCCTGCCGACAGCCTATCTTGATGACATCACTCAGTGCCGTGAAGGGCATGAGGTGCTACAGGGCTTTCTGGATATCTTCAGCCACCGCATCCTGACGCAGTTTTACCGCATCTGGCGGAAATACTCTTATCCGGCCACGTTTGAGGCAGGGGGAACTGACAGCATTTCGCAGTCGCTGCTGGGTCTGGTGGGGCTGGGCATACCGGGAACCGCAAACCACATCGCCACACCGGTATCCCGCTTTCTGGCGCTGCTCGGTGTGCTGCGCCAACCCGGCAAAACCCAGGAGGGGATGCAGGCGCTGGTGAGACTGCTGGCCCCGGATACTACGGTGCAGGTGAGTCCGTACTGCCTGCGGCCGGTGGAGATCGGCCAGCCGCTGGGTTTTTACGGCGATGACGATTTTCTGCTGGACGGCAATACGCCGCTGGGGGAAGAAGCGATGGATGCGGGCAGTCAGCTGCTGGTTGCGCTCAGGACGGATAACGAACAGGAAGCGCAGGGCTGGAAACCGGATGGTCTGCTGTATCAGGATTTTCTGGTGATGCTGCGTGTTTATCTCGGCTGGCGTTTTAAGGCCAGGATCACCCTGACCACCCGGACCCGACTGCTGGCCGTCCCGCCGCTCGGCGAAGAACCTTTCTGGCTCGGCATGAACGGCGTGCTGGGAGCGGAGGAGGGGGCGTTTGCGGACGATCTCCCGCTGACCTTTACGACAGAACTGGGTTACTACACCGGGCTGGCGCCTGCGAAACCACAACAAGGAAATCGACGTGCTAAGTACAAATTTGATTAAACCCGCGTGCTGGCTATCTGCACTACTGGCGTTCAGCCTGGCAGGCTGTGGGGTGACGCAGAGTATTACGGATGGCACCAAAGCGGTGTATACGGCGGTGTTTTATAAGAAGATTAAGGTGCTGCATCTGGATTTTACAGCCCGTGAAGCACTGAATACGGATTCCCGCGAGAGTAACTCACTGTCTGAGCCGGTGGTGGTTCGTGTCTACCAGTTGAAAGACCGCAAAAACTTCGACAAAACGGTTTATCAGCAACTCCTCAAGAACGGCGACACGATCCTGAAAGCCGACCTGCTGGCGACCCGCGACGTGGTGATAAAGCCGGGTGGGGATGCGAATCTTGATATGCCAATGGAAGAAGGCGCGCAGTTTGTCGCGGTGGCCGGACTGTTCCGCCATCCGGATATGGTCAACAATACCTGGAAGCAGGTTCTCAGACGTGAAGATCTCGATCCGGATAAACCCCGTGTTCTGGAAGCCGGAAATAACCACCTTGCATTACAGCCGCTGAAGGAGGACTAATGCCACAGGGACACACCCCCCCCTCGCTGTATGAAATGCTAAGTGGTAATCCCGCCAGCCAGCAATGACGTCAAGGACATAGCGGAGATAGCTTTCTGGCTACATAGGCCTGGTTCCATTTTAAATTCAGGAGAATGGCGAGTTCATTTGATGAAATGCCTTTTCATTACGTTATTTAACAGCTCAATTGTAAGGCCGATCGCAAAATTTACCCTGATGGCAATATCCATAAGCGCGATTGATGTTCGCCCGGCGCCAGCGGGTATTATTTTTGTGTGCAAGAAAACGCAACACTGAGGGGGTAAAAAAACAAAAAAATTAATGTTTTCTTAATATTCCCGCCCAACAGCCTTTATCTCTTTAGCCGCGCCCCACGAATCTCCCTTTAAATTACGCCAGCGTCACAAAAGCCGTAAAAAAACAAACCCCGGCGTTGCAAGGCTCTGGTGTCCCACTATATGTTAAATTTACGTTTAATAATTGATGCCTAAAGGTTGATTTTATGTATATAAAAATTAGTGGCTTAGTGATTTCACTGACGGCAGCTATCTCCGGACAGGTCCTTGCCGCAGTTCCTCAGGGCTATCCGGCGGATTATCAAAAGGTGGTGGATGCCGGGATTAAAGAAGGCAAAGTGGTTATCTATTCAACGACCGATACCAAGGCCGCAGGCCCGTTAATTAAAGGCTTTGAAGCGCAATATCCCGGCATTAAAGTTGAATATAACGATATGAACAGCACCGAATTGTACAACCGCTATATCAGCGAACAGGCGGCGGGTGGCGGCAGCGGCGACGTGGTCTGGAGCTCTTCCATGGATACGGCGCTGAAGCTCGCCACCGATTACGCCGAAGAGTACGCCTCGCCGGAGCGGGATAAGCTGCCAAAATGGGCGGTCTGGCAACAGAAAGCCTACGGCACGACCTACGAGCCGGTGGTCTTTATCTACAATAAGCGGCTGATCCCTCAGGGCGAAGTACCGGACTCGCATACCGCGCTGGCGAAGCTGATCGCCGGCCAGGCCGATAAATTCAAAGGTAAGGTCACGACTTATGACATTGAAAAATCAGGTCTGGGTTTTATGCTGGCGGTACAGGACAGCAAAGCCGATGCCAGCTACTTTGACGATCTGGCGGGCATAGCGAAAGGCGGCCTGACCGTGCAATCGTCCACCGGTACGATGATGGAGCGCGTCTCCTCCGGGGAAAACCTGATTGGCTACAATATTCTCGGATCCTACGCGGAGGCGCGGGCCAAAAACGATCCTTCGCTCGGCATCTCCTATCCGAAAGATTATGTACTGGTGCTCTCGCGGGTCTCTTTTATTACCGCAGAAGCCGAGCACCTTAATGCCGCGAAGCTGTGGTTTGATTACGTGCTGTCGGAAAAGGGACAAAGCATCCTGGCGAACCAGGCCGATATTCCCTCCCTGCGCAATGATATCGAAGGTAAAAATGATATCGACGGTATGACCAAAATGCTTGGCAGCGCGCTGAAGCCTATTCCGGTCGATGAAACGCTGCTGGCGTATCTTGAGCCGAAACAACGACTGGAATTTATCAAACAGTGGCGTACCGCCGCGGCGAAATAACCCTCCGGCGCTGCGCATCATTTCAGGATGCGCAGCCCGCTTAACGCCCGCCAGGTTTAAAGGGATCGCTTATGAATGTCTTACGTCGAAAATGGCAGGGTTTGCCGCGCGGTATCGTCGTCGTGATGACGGCGCTGGCGATTTATGTCCCGCTGTTATTTATCGTGGTGCAGAGCTTTCTCTCGGCGCCTTTTTTTGCCCGCACGAAATCGTTCAGCCTCGAAGCCTTCGCTTTCATCTTTAGCGACCCGGATTTTTATCTGGCGCTCAAGTCCGGCTTTATTCTGGCGTTTGGTCTGGTGGCGATTGCCATCCCCCTCGGCGGGATCCTCGCCTTTTTAATGGTACGTACCGATTTGCCCGGGCGGCGGTTTATCGAGCCGCTGATTCTGGTACCGATTTTCGTTTCGCCGATGGTACTGGGCTTTGGTTACGTGGTGGCGGCCGGGCCGGTGGGCTTCTTTTCGCAGTGGGCCGAGCAGCTGATCGGCTTCGTGCCGTGGAATATTTACTCGATGTTCAGCATCGTGGTAATTGCCGGGCTGACGCACGTTCCGCATGCCTATCTCTATATCTCTTCCGCGCTGCGCAGCGTCGGATCGGATGTCGAGGAGGCCGCGCGGACGGTGGGCGCATCGCCGCTGCAGGTGATGACCTCGGTGAGCCTGCCGATGGTGCGACCGTCGATACTCTACGCCTGCGTACTGCTGTTTTTCCTCGGCCTGGAGGTATTTGGCCTGATGCTGGTGCTGGGCGATCCGGAAGGCAACATGGTGCTGGCGACCTATCTTTATAAGCTCACCAACAAGCTCGGCACGCCTTCTTATCACCTGATGGCGGCGGTGGCGGTGGTCCTGATCTGCATCACCGTTCCGCTGGTGATGCTCCAGCGCCGCCTGATGCGCACCGCCAACCGCTTTGTCACCATGAAGGGAAAAGCGTCCCAGGCCCGCGCGCTGCCGCTGGGGAAGTGGCGCTGGGTCGCCGGGGTTGTGGTGGTGGCATGGCTGACGGTCACCATTGGGGTGCCGCTGATCGGCGTGGCGCTGCGGGCCTTTATTTCAAACTGGGGCGTGGGCGTTTCGCTGTGGGATGAACTCTCGCTGGCGACGTTCCGTAACATCTGGCAGCAGCCGAATCTGCTGCGCGCCATCGTTAACTCTATGGCGATTGGGGTGATTGGCGGCGCGCTGGCGGTGGTCTGCTATCTGTTCGTGGGCATCGCGATGCACCGCAAACCGGATAACGTCACGCGCTTTCTGGACTATAGCGTGCTGGTGCCGCGTGCGGTGCCCGGGCTGCTGGCCGGGCTGGCGTTTCTGTGGGTATTTCTGTTTCTGCCGATGTGGCTCGATCAGTCGCTGAAAAACGGCTGGCTCTCGGCGCTGCCGGTGGCAGACTGGCTGCGTGAACATCTGATCGTTCAGCTGCGCGCGCTGCGTAACACCATTTTTAGCGTCTGGCTGGCCTATACCGTCGTATGGATGGCTTACGGGCTGCGGCTCATCTCCTCGACGCTGCTGCAGGTAGCGCCGGAGCTGGAGGAGGCCGCACGCAGTACCGGCGCATCGCGCGGGCAGATCACCCGCCACGTCACGGTTCCGCTGTCGCGCTACGGCTTAATCGGCTCCTGGCTGCTGATGTTTCTTATCTTCGAGCGCGAATATTCCACCGGGGTTTATCTGCTCTCTCCGGGCACCGAAACCATCGGTTCGATGCTGGTGTCGCTGTGGGCGGCGGGGGCTATCGATATCGTTGCCGCGCTCTCCTTTATTAATATTCTGCTGGTGGTCGTGGGCCTGGGTATCGCCCTGCGCTTTGGAGTGAAATTACATGATTGAATTATCGGTAGAAAACCTGCATCTGACCTACGGTGATAACCCGGTGCTCAAGGGCGTGTCAATGGAGCTGAAGCGGGGAGAGGTGGTCTCGCTGCTCGGGCCATCGGGCAGCGGAAAAACCACGCTGCTGCGGGCGGTCGCCGGGCTGGAGAAGCCGACCAGCGGCATTATCACTATTGGTAAAACCCGCGTTTATGACGGCAACCCGCGTAGCGAAATCCCGGCGGAGGCGCGCAACCTGGGGCTGGTATTTCAGTCCTACGCGCTGTGGCCGCATAAAACGGTGTTTGAAAACGTGGCGTATCCGCTGAAGCTGCGTAAGGTTGCCGCCGCGGAGATCAAGCAGCGGGTGCAGACCGTGCTTGAACAGCTGGGTCTGGGGCATCTTGGCAATCGCCATCCGCACCAGCTCTCCGGAGGGCAGCAGCAGCGCGTGGCCATCGGCCGGGCGCTGGTTTACAACCCGCCGGTGATTCTGCTGGATGAGCCGCTGTCGAACCTTGACGCCAAGCTGCGGGAAGAGGCGCGGGTCTTTTTGCGCGAGCTGATCGTCAAGCTGGGGCTGTCGGCGCTGATGGTCACGCACGATCAGAACGAGGCGATGGCGATTTCCGATCGCATTCTGCTGCTCAATAACGGGGTGATCGAGCAGCAGGGAACGCCGCAGGAGATGTACGGTAGCCCGAGAACGCTATTTGCCGCCGAGTTTATGGGCAGCAATAACCGGCTGCATGGCACCGTCACCGCTCTGGATAATGGTCGGGCGCGAATTGAGGGCGCCAGTTGGGCGCTGTGGGGGGATGGTCGGGGAGGGGGGTCAAGGTGGGGGAGGAGGCGACGGCGGTGATCCGCGTTGAACGCCTGCGCATCGCCTCAGCGCCTGAGGAGAATATGCTGGCACTGCCGCTGCTGACCAGTATGTATCTCGGCGACCGCTGGGAGTACCTGTTTCGCACCGAGGGCGATGATTTCGCCATTCGCGCCTACGGCAGCGCGCTGCGCGATGCCGAGCGCTGCCATCTGGCCTTGCCCGTCAGCGACCTGTGGATCTTCCCTAAAGGGTGAGATAAAAAAGCCCCGGCGCTGAAGCCGGGGCAAACCATGTCAGAGCTTATTTATTATTAGCTAAATACCATGCCGCCATCGATCAGCAGCGATTGGCCGGTCATATAGCTGGAGTCCGGACCGGCGAGATAAGAGACGCAGGCCGCGACGTCTTCCGGCTCTGAAAGCCGTCCAAGGGTAATGCGTTTGGCGAACTCCTGGGTCCCGTAGCCCAGCGGTTTACCCGCCGCTTCGGAAACCTGACGGTCGATTTCCGCCCACATTGGGGTTTTAACGATCCCCGGGCAGTAGCCGTTAACGGTAATTCCCAGATGCGCCAGATCGCGGGCGGCGGTTTGCGTCAGGCCGCGCACGGCAAACTTACTTGAGCTATAGACCGCCAGTTCCGGGTTACCCACGTGGCCCGCCTGGGAGCAGGCGTTGATGATTTTGCCGCCGTGGCCCTCTTTTTTAAACGCCTCTACCGCGGCCTGGATACCCCAGATAACGCCTTTGACGTTGATATTGTAGACTTTATCGATCACGTCCTCGCGAATCTCTTCGATAGGCGTGGAGGGGGCCACCCCGGCGTTGTTCACAATCACGTCAAAACCGCCGAGGCCCTTCCGCGCCTGTTCTACGGCGGCAAAAACCTGGTCGCGTTTAGAGACATCCACCTTCACCGCCAGCGCCTGGCCGCCGCCGCGGTTAATTTCATCGGCGACCGCCTGTGCGGTGGCGTCATTGTAATCGGCGATAGCCACGGCAAAACCATCTTTAACCAGGCGAAGGGCGATAGCTTTCCCGATGCCCTGGCCCGCGCCGGTCACGAGTGCGACTTTTTTCATTGCTGGATTCCTTCTGTAGTGACTCAAAGTATTTGACTGAGATGAAGCTGACCCATCAGCAGCGGGTTGTCGCTGTAATCAACGGGGATGGCGACCACGGCGGGGCCGTCGACGTCCATCGCCGCCCGCAGCGTCGGCTCAAGGGCGGCGGCGCTCTCAACCGCAAACCCTTTGGCGCCGAAGGCTTCGGCGTAGGCTTTAAAGTCCACCGGACCGAACTCAACGCCGGAGAGCCGCTGGTATTTTTTCTCTTCCTGAATCGCCACCATGTTGTAGCCGTTATCGACCCAGATGATATGCAGGACGTTAGCTTTTAGCCGTACGGCGGTCTCCAGCTCCATACTGGATTGCAGGAAGCCGCCGTCGCCGGAAACCGAAACCACTTTGCGCTGCGGATTCACCAGCCAGGCGCCAATCGCCCACGGCAGCGCCACCCCCATGGTCTGCTGGCCGTTGGAAATCATGACCTGACGGGCGCGGAAGCTGTAGAGATAGCGGGCGATCCAGATATGAAAGCTCCCCATATCGACGGTCAGCGTTACGTCGCTGTTGACGATGTCCTGCATGGCGCGAACGATGCGCAGCGGATGAAGGGCAAACTGGTTCAGCTGCGCGCCGCGGCGGTCGAGCAGCTCCCGCTGATGCTGGCGGTCAACCAGGATCTCGGCGGCCTGCGGCGACAGCACCAGCTGGTGGTCGATACGCTGAGAGAGTTTGTTCAGGGTGGCGGCAATATTGCCGACCAGCTCGATGTCCGGGGTATAGTTGCGCTCTTCGTAAGCCGGCAGCACGTCGATATGCACCAGCGTGGCGTTGCCGTTATTCCACATGGCCGGTTCGTACTCCACCGGGCTATAGCCGATGCAGATGACCAGGTCGGCGAGATGCAGGAGTCGATCCCCCGCCTGGTTATTGAACAGCCCAACCCGCCCGGCGAAGCGGGTAAAGTGGTCCTGATTCACCGCGCCGGCGGCCTGATAGGTGCTGGTAACCGGGATATGGCTTTTTTTCAGCAATTCACGCAGCGCCGCGCTGTTTTCCGCCTGGCTGGCCATCAGGCCGAGCAGGAATATCGGATTTTTAGCGCCGGCAATCATCTTCGCGACTCGCTCAATGGCTTGGTCCGGCGCCGCGCCGGTCTGCGGCGCATCGCTGGCGGGCAGAACCCTGGCGTGGACCGGCCCGTCGACCACGTCCTGCGGCAGGCTGACGAAGGCGCTGCCGGGGCGTCCCTGCTCGGCGGCGCGAAACGCGTTGGAAACCACTTCCGCCAGCGCTTCCGCGGCGGTGACTTCCACCGAGTATTTGGTTACCGGACTAAACATCGCCACCGTATCCATACTCTGGTGCACCTGTTTGGCCTTGTCGGCGCGTTTTACCGCACCGCCCAGCGCCACCACCGGGTCGCCTTCGCTGTTTGCGGTGGCCATGCCGGTAATCAGGTTAGAGCAGCCGGGGCCGGACGTGACCAGCGCGACGCCCGCTTTCCCGGTGATGCGGCCAACCGCGGCGGCCATAAACGCGGCGTTGGCTTCGTGGCGTACCGGAATAATGCGAATGGAGGAGTCCAGCAGCGAATCGAAGACTTTATCGATTTTGGCCCCTGGAATGCCGAACACCTGTTGTACGCCCTGCGCCTCAAGCTGGCTGACGATAAGGTCGGCGCCGTGCGCCCACTGGCGCGGTTGATGTTGATTATCCACGAGAATCTCCTTAGTTTTCGACTGAGCGAATGGCGGCATCAAGATTGTCAGGATGCAGATCCGCCTGCAGGAAGGCGCTATCGGCAGGAAGGTCAATCATCAATTTGTGGATCTCACCAAAGGTCAGCACGCCGTGGTCGAGCTGATAATCGAGCAGATGGCCGCCGCCCTGGCGGTCATCGGTGATGAAGTGTTCGTGGTAGCCGGCAACGTTAATGCCCTGCATATGCTGCGGCGTGCGAAACCCCACCAGCACCCCTTCGCGCTGGTTGAAGCGGAAAACGGGCTGGTCGTCGAGCACGTCGGTCATCGCCCGGTAGGGCGGCGTCTGGCGCGGTACGGTGCGGGTATGGGCGTGGCGAAAATGGCCGTTGATACGCAGGGCGCAGAACAGATTATCGGAGGGGATTTGCCGGTCGATAATGTCGTGCAGCTGTTCGCGGCTGACCGGTTTATCAAACGTTTTGCGGTACTGCGGCTGAAACCAGGTCATCACCGCGAAGGGCGTACGCTGCTCCATGCGGGCTTTGCGGGCGCTGCCGTCGGCGCGCAGCTGGTAAACCTCGCTGCTAAACGCGATCAGCTCGCCGTCCAGTTCATTAAAGGTGCCCAGGCCGAAATCGCCGTGGGTGAGCAAATCGGCGATGGTGGTATTGCCCTCATAAACGCCGCTCAACAGCGCGCTCATCAGAGAAGTCTGGTAGATGACGCTATCGGGATGTTGCGCGGAAAATCCTCGTAGAGTTTCACACAGGCTCTCTTCGCAAGAGCATTCAGCAGAATGGTTCATTACCCGCTTCCTCGTTCAACGAATATCAGAAAGGTTAAATAAATGTTGACGCGATTCAGCTCACAGTTCCAATATAGAATCTATGATTGTTTGAGACGTTTTCGATATGGAACTTCGTTATCTGCGCTACTTCGTCGCCGTCGCTGAGGCGCGACACTTCACTAAAGCGGCAAAAGAACTTGGTATCTCCCAGCCGCCATTAAGCCAGCAAATACAGAGACTTGAACGGGAAATTGGCACACCGCTTTTCCGCCGTTTAACCCGCGGCGTCGAGCTGACGGAAGCGGGGGAGTCTTTCTATGAGGATGCCTGCCAGATCCTGGCATTAAGCGACGCGGCGCTGGAAAAGACCAAGGGGATCGCCCGCGGGTTGAACGGCCGACTCTCGCTGGGCATTACCAGTTCTGATGCCTTTCATCCGCAGATCTTTAGCCTGCTCCAGCAGTTTCAGCACAGTCACCCGGGAGTCACGTTACATCAGGTCGAGGGCAATATGGCGACGCTGATGGGGGCGCTTGGCGAAGCGGAGCTGGATATCGCTTTTGTGCGCCTGCCCTGTGAAAGCAGTAAAGCGTTCAACCTGCGAATTATCGACCAGGAGCCGATGGTGATTGCGCTGGCGCGTTCGCATCCGCTGTCGTCCCACAGCGAGCTGACGCTGGAGCAGTTAACGGACGTGGCGCCGATTCTTTTCCCGCGGGAAGTGGCTCCGGGGCTGTATGAGCTGGTGTATAACAGCTATCTGCGCGCCGGTATTGATATGCAACGAACGTATCAGTCATCGCAAATATCATCGTCGTTAAGCATGGTGGAGGCCGGATTCGGGTTTGCGCTGGTGCCGCAGTCCATGACCTGCATCACGCTACCTAACGTCAGCTATCACCCTTTGTCGGGCACGCCGCTAAAAACCGATATTGCTATCGCCTGGCGACGCTACGAGCGCTCGCGCACGGTGAAGCGTTTTCTGGCCATGTTTTAATCCGCTCGGTAGCGCCTGGAGCCGGTGTTTACGAAAGATAGACATTGGCGGCGGTTGGCCCTCGCAGTCCGTTAACGCGACGAAATTCAACGCGGATTCCCGGGCTGATTGTGGTGGGTTCGCCGGGCGATAATGCGGAAATATGAACCTGAACGTCTTTGCGACCATCTGAGGGGATTATCAGGCCTTTGCCTGTTTTATTATCAAATGCTTTGACAATACCTGTCATTTTTTGGAACAACGAAATACCTTTTAAATATGAAAACCGCCACGACTATACAGTAAGCGCGCGGGAAGTCTATTCAAATCAAAATAAAACCCGCGCTGGCGGGCTTTTTTTCGCCAAAAGAGATCGGCGCTGGCTGATTATTGCTCAGCCACGCGCGGCAATCGGCATCTGGCAAGAGAAAATTATGCAGCGGGTCGTGATGAGGACTGAAAGAGTTTATGGCAGTAGGGACAAATGAGTTGTGCACCTTTTTGGACTCGGCTGAAGCTGTGTTCTGAATCCTGGGAGCAGTTAGGGCAGGAGCATTTAACGAGATAATTACGGCGAGTTTTAGCGTCTTTGCGTTCTGACATATGATATTTCCTGATTTAAGAGCGTATGACCATACAGCATTCTAAAGAAAATAGCTCTAACTCATTCTTCGCAGCGGTGGCTCAGGCTGTGAGCGGCAGGACGAAAAAAAGATCCAGCGGAAGCGTGCAGGAGAAGATTTTCCTCTACCTTTTGTGATTAACATCACCCTTTAAAATAAAGTTATTTTATATCAATTGCTTAATGATTATTGATTTTGGCGTGTAGAGAACAGTTTTCTCGTTTTTTCCCTGAATAGAGTGAAAATAGGCAAAATTTTCTTCCTTGTCTGATATACATTTTAATAGTGATTGAAGGACGCAAATCTCTTTTATCTGGTTCCGCGCGCGGTATTCTGAACGTTGAGAACTTTTCAAAGAACTTTATATCGGCTAAGCCAGCATAGTTAAAATTAGTTTAATCATGATCCTGGCTTTCCTGATGGGGCATATTTCAGCGGAACTGAACACCGGGCAGTATATTGCCTCCATTACCTCCGGCGTGATTCCATCCGGTTTCGCGATCGGCTTTATCTTTCTGATTGCCACGGTGATGTCGCTGGCCGCGGGCATCCCCTGGGGGAGAGACAGGTAAAAAAAACCGGCAGAGTAGCCGGTTTCGTCGTTAGATCTTACAGGCGTCGCCGCAGTCATCGTCGGCAACAACGGCCTGCGCTTTTTTATCTGCCTCTTCAAGGCGTTCAGCGTTGCGCTCTTGCGCTTCTTCCAGCCCGCTAAAGACGAGGTTATCGAGATCAATTTCCATGCGTTACCCACTTAAGTTCAGTTTTGACCGTGAGCAAGTATAGGCAAAACGCCGGGGGGATGCACCCGGTGTGAACCCGGGTAGCACATAGCGATAAGTGCGGGTTTGCTACTGCATACAGTCGGGAGCGAGCGCGGGTCGGGATCCTACTAATAATAATAGTTGAAAGCATGTTTCATAACCTGCCGGCGATTATTTTAGTCGCGATCAAATTATTTATTAAACGAATCGACAACGAGCGCTGGGTTAGACATTGACTTGTATAAAATATGCTAATATTGACCGGATTATGGATGTATCTATGGATTATGGTCAATGGTCTCGACAACAGCAGTAGCCGCTATCAAAGAATGGCGGAAAACTAATAAATTTATTTGTCACGTTAAACTCAACTATAAAAAGGTATTGCGGAAATGCAGGGAAATATCTTTAATCGGAGGAAAATATAAGGAATATCAGACGTTATGTGAAAATTACGCTTGTGCAAAACTAACGGGAGCAACCGAGGGGCTGGTTAACTTTGAAGATAAACCCTTTAAGGCCTATTTAAATAAAAAGATGTCAAAAAGAGCGAAGCTCAATATTGCTCATGGCGCTTTGAATTTTATAGAGAAAACCTTTCTTCCCGAGGCGTTGCCGCAGCTGTACGATATGAAAGCATTTGGTCGTTCGCTAATCACTATTGCGCTGAAAAACGGTACCTGCATTGATGTGAAGCTGCTGGCATCGCCTTTTCAGGAGGAGGGGGAGCTGATGCTCTTAATGTTCCTTGGTGATAAACGCGTCTACAGTATCTGTTTTTCCTGCACTGAAGATGGCCGAGCCTGGATTGGCGGCATCCAGGGTGGGAAAGACATTGATAATGAAGAAGTGAAAGCGCTGACCAAGGAGCTTTACGGCATCCGACCGAAGAACTTAATTATCACGCTGCTGTACGGTTTTTTGTCGCATTTCAATATCAAGGAGATCTATGCGATCGACAGCCAATACCATGTAAAAAGCGACAGAGTAAAAACCAGCTATTCTGAGCTTTGGCTGGAAATTGGCGGTGAGAAGCATCGTCGCGGCTGGTATAAATTGCCGGCGAACGAGATAAAGAAAAGCCTGGAAGAGGTTAAAAGCAAGCACCGGAGCCAGTTTATCAAGCGAGAAGGCTTGAAAGAGTTGGCCCAGCTGGATATGGCCGCCGCGCTACGCGATATTAGCGTGAATCGTTACGGCTGATTATCCTCGTTTCGCATTTGCCGATGGGCAGGGGGCTGCCCACCGGCAATGGCGGAGTCAACCAGGCTGAATGCGGCCGGCGCCCTCATCGCGGTGGCCGCTCGGCTAAAGACGTTATTCGCTAAGCTTCAGGCTGGGAGGCAGTTGATTCATGGTCACCAGTATGCCTCGATGGAGCTGAATAGCGCCCAGCTGTTTTAATTTGGCCAGGGTTCTCATGACCCCACTGCGCGACAAAAAGGTTCGCGACAGAATATAATTGGCGGCGGTGATTTTATTTTTGATCGCTTCTGGTTCATTGTTTAATTCTATAAGCTGATGAACAATGATCTCATAACAGGAAAGTTTAGAAACCTTAAAGCAGTGGGCGTAGACTTTTGCCGAGGAATATTCCAGGAGACGTGAGACATTTTCCCATAATTGCTGTTCGGCGATGATCTTATGCGCCTCGTTAATTGATATCAGGCCAATAGAAGATGTTTCCTGGGTGCGCAGGTAAATATGCCGGGAATAACGTAGCTGACTATTCATGCCAAAGATGAATGGACTCGTTTCGGAGTTGATGATGAGTCCGTCGTTGTTGCGATATAAAGACATCGTGCCGCGGAACAAAACCAAGCATTGATGCTGGTTTTCTTTTACTATGCCGATGTTTCGTCTACCATTCATTAACATTTTGTTACATTTAGGTGCCAGGCAGCGAATGAGTTTATCAATGTCGTCTATGGGTTTGGTGATGGTCCGGAGCAGGTCTGTGTCATGTTGTACACGAGGGATTGTTTCCATGCTTATGATTTCCTTATAAAAAATAGAACTCCCAAAAAACAGCAAACTGTAGCCAAAACATTATCGATGACGCTGAGGGGGCGAATAAACCCCCAATAAGTCTACACATAGACTTAAAAAAACTTGCCGCCTCATCAGACTTAAGATAAATATTAATAGCATAAGCTTATAAATCTCCTTATTTACATAACAGCTAAATCTATTTGTTTTTAATTTTACCGATGTGATATTTGGGCTATTCCTGATATTTGATACTATTGGGCGGTAGCGTTTATGACTATTAACAGTGTTCAGGACTTGCAGTTATCAAGGATTGCTCGACAGTGGATTGCCAGTAGCCATGAGCAGAGTCAATACAGGAGCCGAATCTCAGGGGCTCCATTGAAGAAACCGTCAGGTTGGCTATGAAAAAACGAAAATATTTAAGTAAAAAAGAGGTGCAGGCATTAATTGATGCTTCGCAGCAGCAGGATGGCTCGCTGCGGGATTATTGTATGCTCCTCATGTGTTTTATTCACGGACTGCGCGTAAGTGAATTACGTTTTTTAAAAGTGAGCGATATTGATTTATCCAGCCAGCGGATCGCCATTCGGCGTTTAAAAAATGGCTTTTCAACTATTCACCCTCTTCAGCCCCGTGAACAGCTGGCGTTAAGCCAGTGGCTGGTTAAGCGCACGAGCTGTTTAAACGCCGATCTTCCCTGGCTGTTCCTGTCGCGAAAAGGCACTCCGCTTTCCCGACAGCATATTCACGTTATGATGCGAAATTATGGCGTGCAGGCCGGCATTGCCGTTCCGGTACACCCGCATATGCTGCGCCACGCCTGCGGTTATGCGCTTGCGGAAGAGGGCGTTGATACACGCCTGATTCAGGATTATCTCGGCCATCGCAATATCCAGCATACCGTCTTGTATACGGCGAGCAATCCGGCGCGCTTTAGCTCAATTACCCTCTGAAGCTGGAGTATCTGGCTCGGTAAGAGCCAGATAACCTTTAGTTATAGGTAAAATTCATAACGACCATTGCGCTAATATTACCCGCGGTGGCACCCCCTGCGACGCTAAAAATGCGCGCCCGCATATCGAATATGGCCTGACGGTTATTATCGACGTCGACGGCAATAGATTTTCCGCTGCCGGCATTCACTGAACCGGTTATACGCTGAAGTTCTATCGCGACATTGCGTGAACTATCGGGGCTGCTCACGTTGGCATATAAATCAGGGTCAGCTCCGTCAACAGGGCCTGTAAAGTGAGCGGTAACTCTTGATGTCCCCACGGGACAGTGGCTCAGCGTGACGTAAAATTCTTTCCAGGCGGAGTAAGAGTTGGCCGCGCTAAGCCGGCGGCTGGGAATATTATGTCCGAGATCGATATTATAAATACCGTTATTTTCGACGGTGCAGGAAGACGCAACAATATCGCCGTTGATATAAAGAGTGACATCCGCGGCATAAGCGGGTAATGACGACGAAATCGCCGTAAATAACGTTATGACGGCCGGGCTGGCGATAATTCTCATTATCGACTCCTTAAGTAAGCAGTGAGAAACGAGAGCGGGATAAA
The DNA here is from genome assembly GCF_001753185.1 of Klebsiella sp. LTGPAF-6F. Classification (NCBI taxonomy): domain Bacteria; kingdom Pseudomonadati; phylum Pseudomonadota; class Gammaproteobacteria; order Enterobacterales; family Enterobacteriaceae; genus Klebsiella; species Klebsiella sp. LTGPAF-6F. The sequence continues at coordinate 3,521,348 of NZ_CP017450.1, read as the reverse complement.
CTCAGTTGTACATCATCGTTAAGGTGGCCACCGCGTTGGCATGGCCGGGATGAATCTCCGGCGTGTTCTGGTAATAGCGAAAGGTGAGCGGCAGGGTTATCGAGGCGCCAGCCTCAGGGATGGTGCCGACCGGGAAAAAACGATCGAACTGAACGGGCGAGCCGTTATAAAGCACCTGAACGCCGACCCCCTGGGCTACGCCGGTTTCACTGCTTAAGGCCACTACGCCGAGCGTCGGGGAGAGATAACCTTGACTGCTTATTGACGTATTCACGGCGACCTTATCGTCGCACCGCACCGGAATTGACAGGTTTTTTTCGTCGCTGGTGCTGCCTGGACCAGAGAATTGGCCCACCGGAACAGAACCCATGTTGACAGTTAACGACGAGGGGACGGTGCAGCTTACCGCTTTATAAACAATATCTCCGGCATAGCTTATATAGTTAAGGTCTCCCCGATTACCGATACCTATACCGGTATCATATGCACCCATACCGAACTTGGTTTGCGCGACATCGAGAGTCCCGTTCATTACCGTATCCCCCGTTTTTACCAGCGTTAATGTGATCGTATATCCGAAGGTCATGCTGGCGTCGCTGGAGGTGTATCCCAGCGCCTGCGCGCGCGTATCGCAGTCGCTGCCGATACCTCTCACCCTCTGGCCGGCGCTATTTTGCAGCGCAATACCGATGCCTTCGACGCCGGTTTTATAGACCCCCGGAAAACCCGCCACTTCTTCTCCGCTGCCGTAATAGCAGGCGACAATCGGGTGCCCTCGAGTGACATCCGCCCAACCGCTTTGACCCTTGCAATTTCCGCTAAAGGTGAAGACCCGCTGCGTGCCGGGAATATCGCTGCCAACCGGCAGCGTCCGCGATACCGCGATCCGCGCAAGCTGCTGGGTAAACGGCGTGGGCGGGGAGCTGGGACAATAGCCGCTCTCCGCGTGGGCTGCGCTTGCGATGGGAATAACCAGCATAAGGGGGACGTTGACTCGTTTCATATCGTCATGCTCCTGCTATAAACACTGTGCATTAAGGTTGATAATCCCGCCGGCGTTTTGCGTCAGGCTGTAATTCACTCTGCACCGGCCATCAGGGTCGTGACTCCAGCTAACCTCCAGCTGACCCGCGTCTTTTAGCCCTGTCAGATAAACCTGTCCTCCATCGCCTACGATGAAGCTTTTTGGCGTCGGGGAGGCGGGATCGATAACCGTTGCGCCGAACGGTACCGACGCGCCGTTGCGTTTTCTCAGGGTCATCAGGACCCGTTTACCGAGGCTGGTTTCATAGCTGGCCTTCACCAGCGCGCCGCGCGTGGGGATGACCGTCTGCGTTGCCAGCGCCAGTTCGGCATCATCGGCCAGGGTTTCGGTATTCAGCGTGAGATCGTTTTTGCGATAGGGGCTAAGGTAGGGAACGACGGTATAGCCGAAGCGATCGGTTTTTACGCCTGTCTGTCCAAGCACCGCTACGTTTTGCGCGCCGGGCGCGGCAATCAGCGCCATCGTTTCGCCGAGGGGCTGGCTAAAGGTGAGGCCGTTGCGATGCGCAACGATCCCGCCCTGCAAACCATAGTTAACGCGTTCGCTGTAGCGATCGCGGGCGTAGCCGACGAGGGTCTCGGCGTAAGAGGCGCGCCAGTCGGCATTAATCCCGCTATTGCTTCCCTGGCCCTGAGAACCATAGCCCTGCATGACGCTCCAGCTCAGATTGTTATCGGCCAACAAGGTACCGCCCAGGCTCAGATTATTGGTGGTATTCCCCTGCTTACTGGTATTCATCATGTAGCTAACGTAGGTGGGATGGCCGCCGAATAATTTCTCCAGAGGAATACTCATGGTGAGCGCAAACAGCCCATCGCGGTCGTAGATGCGCCCGGAGCGCTGGCCGTAGCGTTCCGCGGAGTGAATGTTATAGCTGTAGCTCAGACCGAAACTGATGCCTTTATACGAACCGTTGTAGCTCGCGCTATATGACTCCATGCGCTTGTTGGTATCCCAGTAGTCTTCCACGATGGCGCTAAGCGCGAGGTTGCCTGGGATCTGAAACAGGTTCTGGCTGACGGTTAACTCGGCGCGGTTGCGCCTGCGTTCCGGCATCACGTAGCGCCGCCCATCGCGCCAGGTATTAAGAACGTCCTGCATATCCCAGTAGCCGCTGGTAGCATAGCGATAGCCCGCGAAGGTGAAGTTAGTCCCGGTCTGCACCAGGTTTTTGCTGTAGCGAATACGCCAGGATTGGCCTTCTTCTCGCGGTCGATTTTTTTGCTGCGACCAGGCCTGGGTGATATCGGTGGATAGGGCGCCAATGGAGCCCAGGTTTTTACCTATGCCCAACGCTAACGCCTGGTATCTGTTACTGAACTGGCCGCCACCGTATACGGTGTAGCCGGCGGGAAGGCCATAAATCGCCGTGCCGGCGGCCAGCGGAGCTTTATCAATGCCGTTGTCATAGGCGCGGTAAACGCCGGCGGTCATGGCGTATTTTAACCGACCTTCGCGCTGCAGCACCGGGACCGAGGCGTAGGGCACCACGAGGAATTGTTCGCTGCCGTCAGACTCTTTGATGGTAACGTACAGGTCCCCGGAACCGCCGGTGGGGTACATATCGGTGATTTCGAAGCTGCCGGGCGAAACGTAGGTCTGATAAATGATGTATTCGTTTTGCCGGATCGTAACCTGGGCATGGGTGCGAGCAATCCCCCGCACAACGGGGGCATAGCCGCGCAGGCTCTCCGGCAGCATATCGTCATCAGACGCAAGCTGGCCGCCGCGAAACGGAATACTGTCGAAAATATCGGAAGGCGTGGTGCTATCGCCCAGCGTCAGTCGGCTCTTCAGCGTGCGTATATCGCGCTGGGCGTAGGTATAAACGGTATCCCATTTTGTTGAGGTGCCGTTTTCTCCACCCTGATGGCTGCGGTTCCAGGTGGTGTAATTACGCAATCGCCAGGGACCGATATTAAGACCGGGACGTAAATTAATGTACTGCGCGTTTCCGTCGCCGTCGTCGCCTTTTTTGTCCCGGTTGTTGGCGCCGCTGACGCTGTAATTAACCAGCGCTGCCGGAATGCCGTCATCCCACCGCGCAGGATCGACCCAGCCGCGCGCGGCGTTGGTAAGGGAGGATTGGGGAAAACTTAACAGCAGCTGCTGGTGCGAGAAACGAAAGTCGGCGCTGGCCTGAGGAATCGCCGACAGCCTTGCGCAGCTGGCATCGGGCTGGCCTAACGTCGGATAACGCTGGATCATGACGCCCCATGAGGCCAAATCGTTCAGGGAGAGACAGGGCTGTAATGCGCTCTGTCCCTGCGCGTTTTGCTGCATGCGGAACTCAACGTCCCGGGTATCCACCTTGCTGTCATTGACATAAATATCCACCCTGTAGCGGCCGGGCTGCTGCCCGCCACGCACCTCGAAGGCGGAGAGATCGGTGGTGGCCAGACCGCCTGCGCCGGTTTCCAGATGGGCGGGGTTGAACCGTTCACGGGCGTAAGCATAGGGGCTTATCACCACAATGAGGGCAACCTGGGTGGCGATAAGGTAAGCTAAATTCAAAGGCGAGTCGCTTAACGTTTTTTTGTTCATCCTGAAAGGCTCCTGAACTGACGGCAATTGCCGCAGCGCAAACCGTCGGCAGCGGCGGGTTAGCGAACCTGCGTGTGGCTTTTACCCACGCCGCCAAAGTCGTTAATGATTTTCCATGACACCAGGCCGGTCACCTTGCCGGGGGTAGCAAACGTGGCTGAGCTCATTGGTGCGACAAAGGTGGCTTCGGTAATGGGATGATTGCCCACCGTGACCTCGTTGAAATTCATGTAAAACGGCGTCGGATTCGATACCGTTAGCCTGCTGCCCGTCTGGCGCCATCGCAGCTTATGGGTTACCTCTTCCGGGATACCCTTCAGCGTGTTGGGGCGATAAATAAGCTTGAGGCGCGTCCTTACGGCGATTTGCAACGTATTCGCGTTTTCCGGGGCGGTATTTGTCGGAATAGCTTTGACGTTTAGCCAATAAAGCGACTCGCGATCGGTTGGGAGCTGGCCGCCGGTATTGACGATCCGCAGCAGGTTTTGCTGATTGCCGTCGAGGCGGAACAGCGGCGGTGTAATAATAAACGGCGGCCTGGCCGGATCGTTATTGTTCGGCTCCACCCACGACTGGATCAGATATGGGCCGGTATCCGAATTGCTGACGCTTAAAGAGGCCTCTTTTTTGCCGCCATCAAAAATCAGTCGCGTGCCGCCAATAGTGACGCCGCCGCTTTCTGTCGCCGCCGCTAATTCGCTCGCCAGCACCAGAAGGAGGAGGGGAAATACTCTATATCCTTTATGCATGATAGCTATTGACTCCACAAATACGAAAAAGGACGGACCGGCCGCTGCCGGTCCGCGGAAATAACGCCAGCGCAAAAGAAATACGCCGACGAAATATCCGTTAGTTGTAATTGAGGGTAAATGTGCTGGTTGAGTTAGCGAACCCTGCGTTTACGGTGTTTGATGTCGCATAATAGCGAGCGACGAAAGCGAGACTATTTCCGCCCGGCTGCAGCGGGTAAGCGGATGAGGCGGTATATAATGGGACGACGACGTTTTTATTATCCATTAATTGGATCCCAACACCTTTTGCTACGCCCGGTTGCTGGGTGAGCGCCAGAATAGTGCCGACGCTGCTATCCGCCGTGCCGTCGAATTTTACCGTGGCCGACTTAGCGGATTTCGGGCAATCTTTCAGCTCAATAATAAATTTGGTTGCCGAGGCCGTGGAGCCCGCGCCGTTGAAGGCTTTGCTGGAGACATTCCCCATCATGACCGTCAGCGGGTTGGTCATATGATTGATCACGGTACAGGCGCTATCGGTGATGGAGCCGTAAAATTCAATACGGCCATCATCCGCGAATGCGGATGCGGACATGACACCGGCTAACAGACCAACAGCAATAAGACTCTTGTTCATAAGATAGTCCTTATATGCAATATAGAAAGGTAATAGCTTCACAGAAATAAATTTCTCATGAGCCTTTATTAATCTGATAGCCAGATGTCGTGCTGAAATAGATCCAGTGACGCTGAGATTTATTTCTGCAGAAGACATTTTGTATCAAAGTGTCATGTTTAGTTTTATCTATTTTGTTTATTGATTTTTTAGATATAGATGCCATGGATGGCTATTTTTGCGATATTAAAAACCAATAATTCAGGGGTGTATGGTAAATAATCTGGTGTTTCGGAGGGGGGCGGCTGAGGTTAAGGTTTGCTGGAACATGCGCGCTAGTTGCTAATCTATTGATAATTAATGTTTTAAATTATTCGAGTTACGAAAAACCTTACGGGTTGACAGGGTATTGGTGATTTATTATGTTAGTGACAATCTGATACATTATGTCAAGTAAGAAATATATTGGTTGTCGCGTCACCATATATTTTTAAATCTTGCAGCATTGCTCGCAGTATAAAGCACCGTATGCTGAATATTTCTGTGACCGAGATAATCCTGAATTAGCCGGGTATCCATGCCTTTATCGGCCAGCGAAAAACCGCAGGCGTGGCGCAGCATATGCGGATGGGCCGCAATTCTTAAACCCGCACTTTGGCTATAGTGGCTAATCAGTACGTGGATCCGCTGACGCGATAGCGGCGTTCCTTTTTGCGAAAGAAATAGCCAGTCGCTGTCGCTGTTGCGATAGTTTTTACGCACCGACAGCCATTCACGGATAAACGTCATCTCGCTGGAAAAGAGAGGGTGCGTTGTGGAAAACCCATTTTTAAGCCGTTTGACGTAAATTGAGTGGTTATGCAGGTCAAGGTCAGATAGCCGCCAGTGGCGAATTTCGCTAACACGGCAACCGTGAATGAAGCACATCCAGATTAAACAACGATCCCTCTCCGGGTTCGCTCCCTTGTACGCCTCGTTGATGATTTTTTTTATCTCCATTTCGGTGAGATATTTTCGTTTATTCATGTTTAATCTCCTGAACAGCCATGAAATTTTTCCCCTTCCGGTGTGAAGGCGAATGGCTTCGCCCGATGTAAGCGGTCAAATGAACGCGCCGGGTATGATTAAACAGCGGGGTGAGGATAGCAAGACGGATCGGACTGATTCGCCAGGATCGAAACGCGCTTAACAGCGAATGCAACGCGGGCTTTACGGCTTTCGTTATAACTCATCATTCGTTCAACTTACTTTTATAAATTAAAAAAATTTAAACATTTAATGCCTGATAGTTTTACATTATTTTTACAAATACATATAATTCCTTACGTTCTTCGCTCTGTCCGGGAGCGTCCAACCAACATGATATGCGGTATGCGCTTTTATTGGTCTGATAATGCGCTGTTTATATAAGATGTTTTGGTTTTTTCGACTGATGTCGTATGGGATGAAATATGGACGAACAACAAGGTGGCGGTAGGGGCCTGTTCTTTACCGTTTACCGGGTACTTTTTGCATTACTAAGCTTTGGCACTGGACTCTTTTTCACTATCTGGGGGGGCAAACTCCTCTCTCTCGGCGGCAGCGCCTGGTATCTGTTAGCCGGTCTCGCTTATCTGCTTATCGCCGTCGGCTATCTTGTCCGCAGCCGCTATGTCCTGCCTTTTGCCATTCTGACTTTCCTGTTGACCCTTTGCTGGGCGCTGTATGAAGTGCAGCTCAGCTATTGGGGCCTGATCCCCCGGCTGGTCGTTCCCGCGCTGATGCTGATGCTGGCGCTGTGGCTGGCGGCGACGCTGCCGATCCCGCCTGCGCGCAGACGCTACGCCAACTGGAGCGCCTCGGCGATTTTCCTCCTGCTGCTGGCGACGCTGGTCTCCGCCTTCTACCCGCACGGCGGTATTCATCACGGCGTGGTGAAAGCGAGCGACGCCAGCACGCCGACCCTGGCGTCAAAAAGCGATAACTGGGCGTTTTTCGGTCGCGATGCCTCCGGCACCCGTTTTGCGCCGTACGATGAGATCACGCCGCAAAACGTCAAAAACCTGAAAGTCGCCTGGACGTATCACACCGGCCGCCGGCTAACCGGCGCCGGGATTGGCGTCGATGAAAATACCCCGCTGCAAATTGGCGACACGCTGTACTCCTGTACGCCGCTGAACGTGGTCACGGCGCTGGATGCGGATACCGGGAAAGCGCGCTGGCGTTTTGACCCGCACGCAAGTACCGCCGAACACGTCACCTGTCGCGGGGTCGGCTATTACGATGTACAAAGCGATGATTCGCTGAGCGCAGAAGAGAAGGCCAGCCCGGCGCTGCAGCAGTGCCCGCAGCGTATTCTGGTGTCCACGGTCGACGCCCGTTTGATCGCCCTGAACGCCAAAACCGGCGAACTGTGCGATGACTTCGGCGACCACGGTAGCGTCGATCTGAAACAGGGTATGGACAATACCGAAAACAGCAAACGCTACCACCCGACCTCAACGCCGGTGATTATGGGACATATTGCGGTGCTCGGCGGCTGGGTGCGCGATATCGTGCACGGCGAGCCGTCCGGGGTGGTACGCGCGTTTGACGTACGTAACGGAAACGTGGTGTGGGCGTGGGACGTCGGCCAGCCGGAAAACGTTACCGACCCGGTAAAAGGTCGCGTCTATACCCTCGAAACGCCGAACGTCTGGACGGTGCCGGGCTTTGACAAAGAGCTGAACCTGATTTATCTGCCGACCGGTAACGGTCCGCCGGACTACTGGGGCGGCGATCGCAACGCGGCCAAAGAGAAATACGGATCTTCCGTGGTGGCGGTGGACGCCAGCACCGGCGAGACGAAGTGGGTCTTCCAGACCGTGCATCATGATATCTGGGACTATGACCTGCCGTCGCAGCCGGTACTGTTCCATATGAAAAACGAGCGGGGCGAAGAGGTTCCGGTTCTGATCCAGACCACCAAAACCGGGCAGATTTACGTACTCGACCGGCGTACCGGTAAGCCGGTGACCCGCGTGGAAGAGCAGCCTGTCGCCCATGACGGCGCGGAAGGCGAGCATCTCTCCGCCACCCAGCCGTTCTCCACCGGCATGCCGCAGCTGGGCGTCGAGCCGCTCACCGAGAAATCGATGTGGGGCGTGACGCCGTTCGATCAGCTGATGTGCCGTATCGACTTCAAAGCGTCAACTTATCTTGGCATGTACACGCCGCCGTCAGAGAAGCCGTACATCGAGTGGCCAAGCCTGCTGGGGGGCATGAACTGGGGCGGTATCACTATCGATGAGCGCACAGGAACGCTGTTCGTCAACGATATGCGGATGCCGTTGAGAATGTCGCTGGTGCGCAAAGAGGATATGGCGAAATATAAAGTCTCCACCGACGAGGTGCCCGGCTTTATGGGAACCGTGCGGCCGCAAATTGCCGGGCCATACGGCGGCGTGCGGATCGATATTTTGCAGTCGGCGCTGGGCGTTCCCTGTAATACCCCGCCGTTTGGCACCATGAGCGCCATTGACCTCAACACTCGCCAGCTGTTGTGGCAGGTGCCGATGGGGTCGGTGGAGGATACCGGTCCGCTGGGGCTGAAAACGCACATGCATATCCCGCTGGGCATGCCGACGCTGGGCGGCCCGACGTCAACCGCTTCCGGACTGGTGTTCTTCGCGGGAACTCAGGATAACTACCTGCGCGCGCTGGATTCCGCCACCGGTAAAGAGCTGTGGCGCGCTCGTCTGCCGGTTGGGGCAGTGGCGGCGCCGCTGATCTATAAATCACCGAAAAGCGGTAAAGAGTACGTGGTGATCTCCGCCGGGGGCGCCAGCCACTCGCCGGACGTGGGCGATGATATTATTGCCTTCGCGCTGGAAGAGTAGCCGCAGCCGTTTCGCTTTTGCGCAAGTAACCGCCCCTGTGGGCGGTTTTTTTATGGTCCGAAGCCTGGCCGGCGCTAAACCGCGTGACAGGCGACGTGGTGGCCGTCGGCGACCTCCCTTAATAGTGGAATATCGCGACGGCAGCGGTCGCTGGCCTGCGGGCAGCGGGTGGAAAAGCGACAGCCGGAAGGCGGCCGGGACGGGTCGGGAATTTCACCTTGCACCACCGCGACCGGCTCGCTGTCCGGATCGAGGGTCGGTACCGCCGCCAGCAGCGCCCGGGTGTAGGGATGCAAAGGCCGGCTGAATAGCGCATCGCGGCTGGCGGTCTCCACCAGCTGCCCGAGATACATCACCGCCACGTCATCGCAGAGATGTTCTACCACCCCGAGATCGTGGGAGATAAACAAAAACGTCACCCCATGATCGTCGCGCAGATCGGAAAACAGATTAATAATCTGCGCCTGAATCGACACATCGAGGGCCGAAATCGGCTCATCGGCAATAATAAAATCCGGGTTTAAGATCAGCGCCCGGGCAATGCCGATGCGCTGACGCTGGCCGCCGGAAAATTCGTGCGGGAAGCGGTTGTAATGCTGCGGGGCCAGCCCGCAGATGCGCATCACCTCAAGGGTTTTATCATACAGCTCCGCCCGGCGACAGAGCTTGTGCTCCAGCATCGCTTCGCCAATGGCGTCGCCGATGCGAATGCGCGGGTTTAACGAACTGTAGGGGTCCTGAAACACCAGCTGGATTTTAGGCCGCAGCGCGCGCATTGCCCGCGGCGGCAGTTCGGCAAGTTCCTGACCGCGAAACTTGACGCTGCCGGCGGTCTTCTCATACAGCCCCAGCAGCGTACGGCCAACGGTGGTTTTCCCGCTGCCGGATTCGCCCACCAGGCCAAAAATCGTTCCCCGGCGAATCTTAAAGCTCACGCCATCCACCGCCCGCAGCACGCCGGTCTGCTGACCGAACAGCCCATCGCGCAGCGGGAAGTGTTTTTTCAGCCCATCCACTTCAATCACGTATTCATGACTCATGTCACGGCCTCCGAAAGTTCACTGTAAAAGCAGGCGGCCTGCCGGTCTTGCCCTGACAGCGGCGGAATGCTCTGTCGGCAGCGCGCGGTGGCTTTTGTGCAGCGCTCGGCAAAGGCGCATCCGGCGGGAAGGGCGGCGAGGTCCGGCACCTGGCCGGGGATTGAATAGAGGCGTCGGCGCCGGGCCCCCGGCACCGGCCGCGAGGCAATCAGCCCCTGGGTATAGGGATGCTGCGGGTGACGCAGAATCGCGGCGGTCGCGCCCTGCTCGACGATACGCCCGGCGTACATCACCACAACGTGCTCGGCCATCTGCGCGATAACCCCGAGATCGTGGGTAATCAGCATCATTGCCATCCGGTTGGCCCGCGCCTGGTCGCGCAGCAGGCGCAGGATCTGCGCCTGCACGGTGACGTCCAGGGCGGTTGTCGGCTCATCGGCAATCAGCAGCTTCGGCTGGCAGCTCAGCGCCATGGCAATCATCACCCGCTGCAGCATGCCGCCGGAAAGCTGATGCGGATAGCTGGCCATCAGGCTCTCCGCGCGCGCCAGCCCGACATCCGTCAGGCGCTGGGTAGCGTGCTGCCATGCGGCCTTCGGCGGCTCGCCGCGGTGGCGAATCAGCGGTTCGCAGAGCTGCTCGCCGACGGTGAGTACCGGATTCAGGGCGCTCATCGGCTCCTGAAAAATCATCGCCAGCTGATTGCCGCGCAGGTCGGCCATACGGGCGTTTTTCAGCCGCAGCAGGTCCTGGCCCTCAAAAAGAATTTCCCCGCCGTCAATGCGCGCCGCCTGCGGTGGCAGCAGGCCCATTAACGACATGGCGGTGACGCTTTTGCCGCAGCCGGATTCGCCGACCACGCCAACGGTCTGCCCGGCGCGAATAGTGAACGACACATCCTGTACCGCGCGTACCCGGTTTTTGTCGGCGGCAAAAGAGACCGAAAGCTGATTAAAGGTGATTAATGCGCGACTCATTTCAGCCTCTGTTTCATTTTAGGGTCCATGGCGTCGCGCAGGCCGTCGCCCAGCACGTTGATGGCGATGACGGTGATAAAAATGGCGATCCCCGGCGGCATCCACAGCCAGGGCCGGCGCTGAAAGTCGATCAGGCTGTTGGCGGCGTCCATCATATTGCCCCACGACGGCGTCGGCGGTACTACGCCAAGCCCGAGGTAGCTGAGCGCCGACTCGCTGAGGATAGCGTTCGCCACCGCCATGGTTGCCATCACCACCAGAATCGGTACCGTATTCGGCAGCAGATGACCAAACAGACGGCGTCGCGCCGACAGTCCCAGCACCTGGGTCGCCAGCATAAAGTCGCGCTCGCGCAGGGAGAGGCACTGCCCGCGTACCAGCCGCGCCAGCTTCGGCCACTCCAGCAGGCTCAGCATAATCACCACCATATAGATGCGTGAGTCCGGTGAGAAATCGAGCTCCGAGAGCATCGCGCCCGCGACAATCAGCAGCGGCAGGCCGGGGATAGTCATCACGAGATCGGCAAAACGCATAATAAGTTTATCGGTCAGGCCGCCGGCGTAGCCCGACAGCGCGCCGAGCAGATAGCCAAGGGTGACCGACAGCAGCATGGTCAGCAGGCCGATAATCAGCGAAATGCGCCCGGCCAGCAGCAGGCGGGTGTAAATATCGCGACCGAGAAAGTCGGTACCCAGCCAGTGTTCCGCGCCGGGCGGCCTGTTAATCATCAGCGCGTCGGTGGCATCGTCTTTCCACGGTGACCACAGCGGCCCCAGTATGCACCAGAGGGCCATTACGACCAGCAGCAGCAGGCACAGCATCGCCAGGCGATTGCGGCGCAGCGCCTGCCAGGCCTGACGCCAGGGGGATGGGGTCACCTGCGCCAGCGCCGGGATTTCCGCCTTGCGCAGGCGTCGGTTAGCAGAAAACAGAGAGCTGAGCATCAGGACCTCACGCGAATGCGCGGGTCGACCCACGCGTAAAGCACATCGGCAATCAGGTTGCCAAGAATGGTCAGCACCGCCAGAAACAGGGTAAAGCCCATTAACACCGGGTAGTCGCGGGCGGCCAGCGAATCGATATGAATATGCCCGGCCCCCGGCCAGTTAAACACTTTTTCGGTAATGATCGCCCCGGAGAACAGCCCCGGCAGCTCGAAGCCGAGCAGGGTGATGATCGGCAGCAGGGCGTTACGCAGGGCGTGCTTCAGGATAACCGTGCGTTCGCGCAGCCCTTTCGCGCGGGCGGTGCGGATAAAATCCATTTTCACCACGTCGAGCATGCTGGCGCGAAAATAGCGGGTCAGGCTGCCCGCCTGGAGCATCACCAGCGCCAGTACCGGCAGCACCAGATGGGCGGCGACCTGCAGCACATACTCCCAGCCGCTGTCGTCGCTGCCGGTATTGGTCATGCCGCCCACCGGTAGCCAGTGCAGGTCGACGGCGAACCACTTGATGAGCAGCAGACAGAGAAAAAAGGTCGGGAACGACATGGCGGCGAACACCGCGACGCTCACCAGATGATCGAACGCAGAATTGGGCTTCAGCGCTGAGACCACGCCCACCGTCAGGCCAATTCCCCAGTAAAACACCAGCGCCACGCTGGCCAGCAGGAAGGAGTTCCAGATGTACTGGTTGAGCAGCTGGCTGACCGGGATCTGGTACTGCAGCGAAAACCCGAGATCGCCGCGCAGCAGCTGGCCGAGCCAGTGGATATAGCGGGTGAGCAGCGGCTGATCCAGGCCGTAAATGGCTTTCAGTTCGGCGGCGCGGGCAGCTGTGAGGGTGATATTGCCGTCGATAAAATCGCCCGGCGTTTTGGCAAACAGCATAAAGATAATCAAGGAGGCCAGCAGCAGCATCGGCAGCGTTTGCAGCAGCCGTCTCAGGATGAAATTTCTCATGACATTCTCACGTCAGCCGCCGGTCATCCCGGCGGCCGGGGATTTACTTAACGATTTTGACATCCGGCAGGCTGCCGGTCAGGCCGTTGTAGATATCCGGTTTGAAGCCGGTGACCCGGGCGCTGCTCGCCGAGAGAATTTCACGGTAGCCGAGAAGGATCACCGGCGGGTCCTGCGCCAGTACCTGATACAGCTGGTGGTAGATAGGCTTACGTTTCTCGACGTCGAGCACCGAGTTACCTTCGGTAATCAGCTTATCGACCTGCGGGTTGTTATAGCCGGACTCTTTCGCTTCCGCGCTGTAAAAATCCCACACGCCATCATGCGGGTCGTTAAGGGTACTGGTGCTGAACGACGCCAGATCGTAATTACCCGACTTACGCTGCGCCATCAGGGCGTTGAAATCGACGACCTGCGGTTTTAACAGGACGCCGATCTGCTGCCAGTTCTCTTTGGCGATGGGGATCAGCGCATCGTTGAGCACTTTCTTGCTCACCAGCAGCGTTAACTCCAGGCGTTTGCCCTCTTTGACGCGGATACCGTCCGGCCCCGGTTTCCAGCCGGCTTCGTCAAGCAGCTTTTTCGCCTGCGCCGGGTCATAGTGATACGGGTTCACCCCCTCGGCGTTCCATGCCCAGGAGATCGGCGCGATAGGCTCAATCGCCACCTTGCCGTAGCCCTGGTAGACCACATCAATCAGCTTCTGACGGTCGAGGCCGTAAATCAGCGCCTGGCGTACCTTCACGTCCTTCAGCGCCGGGCGGCGGACGTTAAATTCCACCTGGCTGTAGTCGCTGGAGCCGTAAAGGTTGATGTTGGCAAAGCCGAGCATTTTCAGCTGTTCGATATCGTCAGGACGCGAGGTAAAGGCGTCGTAGTCGGTTTCACCCGTCTGGAAGAGCTGGAAGTTGGTTGACGGGTTGGTCACGCGATAGATAAAGCGCGGAGTGGGCGGCGTACCGCGATAAAAATGGCTGTTGGCGTGGAAACGAATCTCCTGGCCGGGGATGTATTTGTCGTAAACGTAGGGACCGTTGCCCAGCGGTTTGCCGTGCAGGGTGCGCAGATAGTCGAGATTGCCGCGCTGGTAGCCTTTGCCGTAATAGGCTCTGGAGAGTACCGGACCGCCAATTTTTGCCAGCGTCGTCGCGCCCGGCTGGGTGGTGGTCACCTGCAGCGTTAAGGGGTCAAGCACTTTCAGACCGCTGACGCTATCGGCTTTCGCCGCTTTGTACTCCGCGCCGCCGGCAATATTGGCGAGCGTGATATCGGTATCGCCGTCGTATTTCGGATCCAGCAGCACGGTAAGGGTAAAGGCGACATCGTCGGCGGTCAGCGGCGAACCGTCGCTAAAGGTCAGGTTGGGGCGCAGCTTGATGGTGTAGACCTTGTTATCCGGACTCACCGTCCAGCTTTCGGCGAGACCCGGCACCAGATTGCCGTGGCTGTCCCAGTCGATCAGGCGAGAGAAAATCACGTTGGTGACGTTCTCATCCCAGCCGTTGACGAAGAAGTAGGGGTTAAAAATGCCCTGCGGCTCGGAGATGCCGGCCACGACGGTATCTTTGCGCAGCTTCGCGGCCGCGGGGATCTGGCTGGCATCGCTGGCCGGGGTGATCCCTTCTTTTAAAATGTCGTCGGCGATGGCGACCGAAGAAAATGCCACCGCGCCGCCGAGCAACGCGATTTTCAGAGCAAGCGCGAACCGCGTCTGTTTGCTTTTTAACCCGTGCAGTAGTCTGGACAAAAGTGCTCCCTCATCAAAGAATTGCGTAAAATATTTACAAATCATGACGAAAGATAAGAGGCGCACCGCGCCCTGTCTAACACCGAAAAGCTATGGCTTATAGCGATTTAGCATTAGCAATAATTCAGAATTAATCTGTCATTTTTGCGCTAAGCACCAGCATTCTCTGCTGTTTAGGGGGGGGGAGGGCTGCCATCCGGCCGCAATGCCGCGGTAAGCAGTATGTAGCGTGCGGCGATCGCGGGCAGCCCCGTGACGTAAGCCAAATGTTTATCGCGTCTGCCAGAGGGTCTCCGGCTCGGCGAAACCCTCTTCGACCCGGGCAAAGAAGCGGCTGGCGTGCAGGCCGTCAACAAAGGCGTGATTGAATTTGCCCGCCACCGGGATAATGCCGTTTTTCAGCTTGCCCCAGGTGAGGGCAGGCACCGCCGCGCCGACGTAATACTCCGCGTGAGTGATGGCGCTGAAATGCAGCCACGGCAGGCAGCTGGCGCAGAAGAAATTCTCGCCGTTGACGATAAGCGGTGCCGGCGCGGTATGTTTCGCCGCTTCAATGTTCGGCGTGGCGGCATGGCTGAAGGCGGCAAAATCGGCGGCGTTGTCGCACCAGACCTGGCGAAAGCCTTCCTGGGCGGTCATCACCGGCGTCATTACCGCCAGCTGGTCATATTCGATAATATCGTCACCCAACTGCCGCTGTTTCAGCTGCGGCACCCCGTTCGCCGCGCGAACCAGGGCGTAGAGCGCCAGCTGGAAAAACGAGACGCCGCGATCTTTCGCGCACTCATATAGCCGCTGCGCTTCGACAGGAACGCAGAGATTAAAGCTGGGGTTGGCAAAACCGCGATAAAAATCAAAATGATCTTTTCGCGGCCAGTTTTGTTTGTCGATTACGCGATAGTTGGCCACGGGCGTCTCCTGTTGAGTCAGTGCCTGATACTATGCGACGATTTCAATCAGGTTGCCATCGGGGTCTTTAATCACCGCTTCATAATAGCCATCGCCGGTGGTCCGCGGCGGCGAGACCAGAATCCCCTGCGCAGCGGCGCGGTTTGCCAGCATATCCACCTTTTCAGCGCCGCCAACGGTAATCGCCAGGTGTACCCAGCCGGTGTGGTTGTTATCCGCCGTCTGCGCGACAAGCCCCGGCTTGGTCATCAGCTCAATGGCAATGCCGTCGCCAATCTTGACAAAAAAGGACTCAAAGCCCGGGTTGGTTTGGCTGCAGTACTTCTCATTAATCTCGCCGTCGAAGAAGGCCACCCAAAAGCGGGCCTGTTGCTCAAGCTGGCGGGTCCATAGGGCGATGTGGGCAATTTTCATAGCAAACCTCTTTATAGGGTGTATTGACAGTCAGGGGCTGAATGCACGATCATGCACTTTGTTGCTCGATAAAGATTTTATCAGGAGTTATTTGTGCTCGATTATGCTGCTTTTCCTAAACAACGACAAGCGCTTATTTGCCAGATCCTGCAGGAGAACGGCAGGG
This sequence comes from Klebsiella sp. LTGPAF-6F, assembly GCF_001753185.1. NCBI lineage: Bacteria > Pseudomonadati > Pseudomonadota > Gammaproteobacteria > Enterobacterales > Enterobacteriaceae > Klebsiella > Klebsiella sp. LTGPAF-6F. The sequence goes on along the minus strand of NZ_CP017450.1, from coordinate 3,505,399 downwards.
TGGTTTGCGCCGAACTCGCCAGCCGGCTTAACGTCTCCGAGCATACTATTCGCCGTGATTTACATGAACTTAGCCGCGAAGGGTACTGTAAAAAGGTCTACGGCGGCGCGGTGATGACCCTGCCGGAGGCGGGGGACTATAGCGAGCGCAAAGAAAAAAATACGGCGACAAAAAGCAGGATCGCGCAGAAGTGCGCAAAGCTGGTGAAGCCCGGCGGCTGCGTTTTTATCGATACCGGCACCACCAACCTGGCGATGGCGGAAGCTCTGCCGGCGGAGCTGGCGTTAACGGTGGTCACGAATTCTCCCGAGATCGCTGCCGTACTGCTCAAAAAACCGCTGTATGACGTGGTGATGCTTGGCGGTCAGATCCAGCGGGCCAGCGGCGGCTGCGTGGGCGCCTCCGCCGTGGCGCAGATTCAGGGCATGCTCTTCGATCAGGGATTTATCGGCGGCTGCGCCATGGCGCCTGAGTCAGGTCTGACGGGCTTTGACTACGCCGACTGTGAATTCAAAAAAGCGGTGATAAAACAGTGCAGCGAAATCATCGTCGGCCTGACCTCGGACAAAATCCCGGCGGTGGCGCGCTTTGTGGTGGTCGAAAGCAGCGCCATTGACGTGCTGGTGGTCGAGGAGAATATCAGTCGCGAATATCGCGACGCGTTTAGCGAACACGATATTCGTATTTATACCGTTTAAACGGTTTGCTGGCCTACTTTGACAGCGAAGTGGCAATCAGGCGCAGGCCGAGCGCGCCCAGCACCGTGGCGGTGACGATATCGATCTTACGCTTCATGCGCAGGTAGACGCTGCGCGGTCGCGCGGAAGAGAGCACCAGGGCTACCAGCGAATACCAGCTGACGTCAATCAGGAAGCTCATCAGCGGCACGATATAGTAAAAGGCCAGCGGGATGCGCTCCGGCAGCAGGGCGGTAAAAATAGAGGCGAACACCAGCGCCGTTTTTGGGTTGCTGAGCTGGGTATAGAGGCCATCGCGGAAGGTTTTCAGCAGGGAATGTTCCGCCGCCATGCCGCCTGCCGCAAAATCCATCGGCCGCGCCGCGCCGCGGTAGATTTTATACCCCAGCCAGAGCAGATAGAGGCCGCCCGCGACCTTCAGGCCAATAAACATTTCCGGCACCGCGGTCAGCACTTTTTGCAGCCCCATCATGGCCATAATCGAAAAGATAGCCGCCCCCGTCCCGGTTCCCAGCGCGGTGACCAGACCATGCATCCTTGAGCGCGCAACGGCGTTGCGGGCCACGTAAATAAAGCTTGGGCCGGGGCTGATCACGCCCATAATGAGTACGGCGGCAATGGCCATCAGGCTGGATAAAAACATAAACGCTCCTGGTTGATGTTGAGCGCTAAAGTCGCATCCGGCTCCCGCTCATGATTGTTTCACCGTCAAAAAATAAACAATCTTTAGCGTGCTGTCACCCGACTTTACGGCGCGATGTTTCATCGCCTGTTCGAATAACGATTCCCATTTCGCGCGTCGGTGATAAACTGGCTAAATGTGATCTTTGTCATATCGTCATTAAAACAGAGAAAAGAGACACTGCTATGCAACATATCATTGAGGGCTTCCTCAACTTCCAGAAAGAGATTTTCCCGCAACGTAAAGAGCTCTTCCGCAGCCTGGCCTCCAGCCAAAATCCTAAAGCGCTGTTTATCTCTTGTTCCGATAGCCGCCTGGTGCCGGAGCTGGTGACCCAGCAGGAGCCGGGCCAGCTGTTTGTGATCCGTAACGCCGGGAATATCGTGCCCTCTTTCGGTCCTGAGCCGGGCGGGGTTTCCGCGACGATCGAGTATGCCGTCGTGGCCCTGGGCGTGACCGATATCGTCATTTGCGGCCACTCCAACTGCGGCGCGATGAAAGCCATCGCCACCTGTCAGTGCCTGGACCCCATGCCTGCCGTGTCCCACTGGCTGCGCTACTCCGATGCAGCGAAAGCCGTCGTGGAGAAGAAAACCTGGGCCAACGAGACCGATAAAGTCAACGGTATGGTGCAGGAAAACGTTATCGCCCAGCTGAACAATATTAAAACCCACCCGTCGGTTGCCGTGGGTCTGCGGGATAGCACGTTGCGTCTGCACGGCTGGTTCTACGATATTGAAAGCGGTGACATTCGCGCGCTGGATAAAAACAGCAAAACCTTTGTGTCGCTGTCGGAAAACCCTGACGTTTATTTCGAATAAACTTCTCTTTCAGGGCACGGAAGCCCTGAGATGCCCACCTCCTGCCATAAATTTCCTGTCTGCCATACTCATTACGGCTTCCTGAATGATTTCTTAAGGAGAAGTGATGATTAAGCTGTGCGCAACCTGCGGGACGTCTTATGACGATCGCGGCAACACCCTGAACCATTGTCGTATCTGTGAGGATGAACGCCAGTACGTCCCGGCCAGCGGGCAGGTCTGGATCAAGCCAGACGATCTGACCGAGACGCATACGAATACGTGGCAGCAGCATAACGATCGGCTGTTGAGCGTCAGGACGGTACCGAAATTTGCAATCGATCAGCGCGCGTTTCTGCTGCTAACGCCGCAGGGGAATATTCTCTGGGACTGCATCGCCAATCTTGATGCCGCCAGCAAAACGCTGATTACCGCCCTGGGCGGGATAAACGCGATCGCCATCTCCCATCCTCATTACTACACCACGATGCAGGACTGGGCCGACGCCTTTAATGCGCGAATTTATCTCCACGCCAGCGATCGCGAATGGATTATGCGCGATAGCCCGGCCATCACGCTATGGGAAGGAGATGCGCTGGAGATCCTCCCGGCGGTGCGGCTGCTGCGCCTGGGCGGTCATTTCGCCGGAGGAACCGTTCTGCACTGGGCGAAAGATGACGGTATTATGCTGGCGGGCGATATTATCCAGGTGACGCCGGGGGGGCGCGCCGTTTCGTTTATGTGGAGCTATCCCAATTTGCTGCCGTTGGCGGCCGCCAGCGTGGAGAAGATCGTTGAACGTCTGGGCGATACGCCTTTCGGGGCGCTGTACGGCGCCTTTAAGGGGCAGAACGTCCCCAAAAATGCCCGGCAGATCGTTTTAGACTCAGCGCAGAAATACCTCGCCTGTCTTAAGACGACGGCGCACCGCTGAGGGCGCGCCGCCGCGAGGGATTTACAGCACGCCGTCGCCGCCGTCGGAGCACCACACCTGGCCGGAGGTGAAGGAGCAGGCATCAGAGGCAAGGGTAACGTACAGCGGCGCAATCTCCACCGGCTGCCCGGGACGCCCCAGCGGCGTATCGGCGCCGAACTGACGCACCTTCTCATCCGGCTGGCCGCCGCTTGACTGCAGCACCGTCCAGTAGGGACCGGGGGCGACCGCGTTTACCCGGATACCCTTCGGCCCCAGCTGTTTGGCCAGCGATTTCGTGAACGCCACCAGGCAGGCTTTGGTTTGCGCGTAGTCCAGCAGGATGGGGCTCGGCTTAAAGGCCTGGACGGATGAAGTATTAATAATCGCGCTGTGTTCTTTAAGATGACGCAGGGCGGCTTTGGTGATCCAGAAGGCCGCATAAACGTTGGTTTTGAAGGTGGCGTCAAAGTCGGCGGTGGTGAGTTCTTCCAGTGATTCGCAATATTGCTGGCGTCCGGCGTTATTGACCAGAATATCCAGCCCGCCGAGTTCGCTGGCGGCCTGTTCCACCAGGGTTTCGCAGAAGGATTCGTCGCGCACATCTCCCGGAATCGCGACGGCTTTACGTCCTTCGGCCTGAATCAGGGCAACTACGGTTTCCGCATCGGACTCCTCTTCCGGCAGATAGTTTATCGCCACATCGGCGCCTTCGCGGGCGAAGGCGATCGCGACCGCGCGCCCAATCCCGGAATCGCCGCCGGTAATCAGGGCGCGCTTACCGGCGAGCCGACCGGAACCGACATAGCTCAGCTCACCGTGATCCGGCTGCGGCTTCATCTCTTCGGCAAGACCCGGCGGCGATTGCGGCTGGTCAACAAAGGGGGGACGGGGATACTTCTCGGTATTGTTAGCGTTGTCGCTCATACTGACCTCCTCGTGTTAAAAGAGTAAGCGTAGTTGCCTGGTCAGCCTGCCGTGGAATATTGAAGAATAATTGAACGGCTTCGCTTTTATAATTTTGGCGCTTTGATTCCTTTCCCAACGGTAATTTACTGATTGCCGGGAAACTTTTCAAAATGAGAGGCACCAGCAGCGTTTGGCATTTTAGGATTATTCTATCGCAAGCCCGACGGTATATTTAGCGCCTTTTTAATGCTGCCCGGTGCTCATATTTACGCGGGCGGTGAAGTCGTAAAAAATATTTCCCGGGCGATTCATCAGGTACGGAACTTGTGAAAATGAACATCAGCAACCAGACTTATTAAGACAAGACAAAAATATGCCGGAGGTATGGTTGATGAAAAAATTACTGTCCGTTATTTTCTGTGCGCTAATGGCTCAGGGCGTTTATGCCGCGGATGACGGGGGATTTAAAAAAGATGCCGCTCCGCCGCCACCGCATAAAATTGACGATGGCTACCGCGGGACGGAGGACGGGCGAATTATGACCGTGCGCCAGGCCCTGGAAATGCACGATGGGGCAACCATCTCATTACGCGGCAATCTTATCGAGCAGCACGGTAATGACCGCTACAGCTTTCGCGATAAAACCGACACCATTGCAGTGATTATCCCCGCCGCGGTTTTTGATGGCCGCGAAGTGAAGCCCGATCAGATGATCAGCATCAACGGCAGCCTCGATAAAAAAATGACGCCGCCGGTAGTGCGGGTGGACCGGATCCAGAAATAACCGCTCAAGCAGGAGGAATTGATGTCCGTACAGCATCCAGCCGACCCGGATAAGCGGGGCCGTCATCCGTCGAAAGAGGACCCGCGCGAGCAGGGGGAAGTGCCGCGTAAAAGAGACGACAGCGAAGATCATAAAAAAGATCCCTGGCATCCCCAGCCTGAAAAGCGTTAACAATAGCCGCCCGTCAACGGGCGGCTATTTTTCTTTCCTACAGATCGAGCGGGGATAAACGCCTGCGCGAGCGGCTTGCCGGCTGGGATATCGCTTTCGCTATCGCCGCGCCGATCTCCGCGCAGGCGGTGATACCCTGAACGAAAGGCTGGTCGTGCATCAGCCAGGGAATGGCGGCGAACGCGATGCGCCCCCGTACTTCGGGCGGTTCCCGCAACGTATAGTCGTCACCGACATCAGGAATCTCTTCTCCGGTCGCCAGCAGCTGCTCCTTTAAATGCGGGAAGGGAAGATCTTTATTTTTCAGAGGCTTTTGCCCTCTGGCATCAATAAACACATCAAACGTATAGCGATTTTGTTCGCTGGTAATCACCGTTTTTTCCTGCTCTACCGCCATCTCATAGTCATGCCCTAAGGCGAGAATACTGATGACGCCCGCTTCGCGCAGCGCCAGCAGCCGGCGGATGGACTCCGAAGGAATGGCGGCATAGCAGTCGATAAAGACCCGCGCAAGGCCATTTTTGAAACGCTCCCGGTCATGGTCATTAAGGTGAGGCACCATCGCCTGAACGGCTTCATGCAGCCGCAGGATCGCGTAGCGCCAGGGAACCGTATATCGCGCGCGCTTGTTGCGCTCAACTTCTTCAAGGTTATCCAGCGCCCAGTGGAACGGATTATGCTGCTGGCGTTTAGCAAACCACGCCTCGCTGAAGCTGTCGGCGTTAAGGCTGTGAAGGGCGATATTTTCGCTCCATAGGGGGTCGGCAAGCGTGATTTCCTGCGCCACCAGCTCAAAGACGCGATCGAGCAGACCGTCGCTGCCCGCGGCGATGGCTTGTTCCATCGCGCTTTCGCTGACGATGCTCAGCGGCTCCCAGGGAATGGGGCAGTAAAAATCCGCTTCCGGCAAAATGCCGGAGCGCGACATCAGCACGATGCTTAGCGCCTCGCTTGCCTCGTCCAGCCTGAAGGCGAGGGCGTCATCGTCAGACCCGATAAACCGACCGTGCTGGACGGCGACGGCCATCGCGGCGTCAATTCCGCTTAGCGAGGTGCCCATAATGCCCACCCGGCAGGGGGGAATGCTGGCCTCCATGAGGCCAGACCACGGGCTGGGAAACCAGGTGCGGGTCGACTCTTCTTCATCGGGCCAGACGTGTCCGGTGGCGATCACCGCGAGGTCAAAGGCTTCGGCGACCGGCTCATCCTCGACCCACAGTCTGACCCCTTCTTCGGTCGCCTGCAGGTCGCTGACCCGGCAGGACTCATTGACCCGGATGCGAAAGCCCTGCTCCCTGGCCTCTCCGACCAGCGCAAGAAACTGGTCGCGAAAGTATTCACCCAGCAGGATGCGCGGTAAAAATTGACGATCGTGCAAAGCGTCGTAATCCACGCCATAGCGCGCAAGGTGCGTCCGGCTCTGGGCTTTCAGCCAGTCGAGATAGGTGCTCTGAATGGGGGGGATTTCAATGCTGGCGATATTGGCCAGCATCATGCGCGAATTCTCTTCATCGCTGTAGGGCATGCCCACGCCCGCTTCCTCGGCCTGCTCGTAAATTGACACGTCCAGCGGCTCGCCCTGTTTGAGTAATGAGAACAGGGTATAAATTCCGGTTGGACCTGCGCCGATAATGGCAATTTTCTTCATAATGACTGACCCGCCGTTGTTGTTATCACATTTGTTGTCGGTGGCCTTCCGCCAGTTGAAAAGCTCCACGATAGATCATTTCCGGGTAACGGAAATCTGGCCCAATAATTGTGGTTCAAAATGAGGAAGAGGGCCAATTGCTGGCGCGCCTCTTCCTCGGGGTATACATATTAACGACTTAACAGGCTGGATAACGCAGATGACAAAAAGCTGATGGGGATTGACCCCACCAGGATTCAGATGATTGATCGTCCCAATGAAACCGGGTGACACCATCGGGTTTTGTATTCACCTGACATCATGCCATATGAGTAGTACAGATTCAGATTATTCTCGGCGGCTTCTTGGTATAGTGCGGTGAGATTTTTCCACATGAGCATAGTCCCCAGGGAACCGGCATTGATATCTTTTCGATAACCGATATTGATGAAGTCCACAAACATTACGCCGTATGACAGATGCTGATGCTGCTCAACGAATAACAAGCGAGATGTCGCGTTTTGCTATTAATCCGGCTTTGGCGCGTCGAACTTGACATATTAAGCCGGGTTGCTATTTCTTAAACTGGCGCCCCGATAATAAGCGCAACGGTGAGGTGAAAAATGGCAAGTGAAAAAGAGAGGCTGCCCGGGATTAAAGAGAACGAATTTTTTCTTAATTTTGAATGCGCTGCCCGCCAGATAGGCCTCGGAATATTATTGGCGATCATACTGGCAGCCCTTTTGGGACTCTTTTCTGGAGGATATTTTAGCACTGCCGAAAAAACAACTGCGCAGCGCAATTTAACGGTGGCCTATGACCGCTTCGGTCGTTTGCAAACTGAATTCAGGCTAAAGATTACCGCCCATCCGCGGGTCGCGGATAAATATATTTTTAGCCTTGGCGGTGATTTTACCTCTTCTTTTGAACCTGGCAGTATCTGGCCCCGGCCAGACAGGATGTACAGTCAGAACGACCGGCTCTTTCTGGTCTATAATGATCTGAAAAGCATGCATAATTTTTCTATATGGCTCTACGTTACTCCAACCCGCCCCGGTAAGTTGAACCACTCTTTGCAGCTAAACGGCGAACCCGAAATCCGCTTCTGGCAATTTATTTATCCTTAGGAGGATGCGATGGAGATGGTCTTGCGTGCGTTAGCGATATATTTAATTTTGCTGGTGGTATTTAAAATCGCCGGCCGCCGGGCGCTATTACAAATGACCAGCTTTGATCTGATTTTATTACTTATTATCAGTGAGGCTACCCAGCAGGCGCTGCTGGGGAACGATTTTTCGGTGACCGGCGCAATGCTGACGATTATGACGCTGGTGGTCGTGGATATGCTTTTCGGATTAATGAAGAAATATACCGCTGGCGCAGAGTCAGCGCTTGATGGTTGCCCGGTGATTTTAGTCGAAAATGGCGTGCCGTTAATTGACAAGCTGAAAAAAGTGGACGTCTCCTGTGATGATATTCTGGTCGCCGCGCGGCAGAATCAGGGTATTACGGAATTAAGTAAAATCAAATATGCCATACTGGAACGGAATGGCCACATTTCTATTATTCCTGCTGAGAGTTAAAAAGGTCTTTTTATGTCAAATAACCCTTATAACCAGGCGAAAACCACCGGCGAGCTGACTAAACAGGTCGCCAGCGCGCTGATTGACCGTCGTTTACGCTTAACCACCGCGGAATCCTGCACCGGCGGTAGCCTGGCGGCAGCGCTGTGCGCGGAAGCGGATACGGCCGCATTCTACGATATTGGCTTAATCACTTTTAGCGATCGGGCGAAACAGCAGCTTCTCGACGTCAACGCCTCAACGCTGGAAAAATATAGCGCCGTCAGTCGGCAGACCGTTGAAGAGATGTCCACCGGCGCGCTGGCGCGTTCCGGGGCGGATATCAGTATCGCCATTAGCGGATATGCGGGGCCGGACGGCGGCGATGACGGGACGCCTGCGGGGACCGTCTGGTTCGCGTGGAACTTTCGCGGCAGTATCGACGCGCATAAAACGCTGTTTTCCGGCGAGTGCCAGGATGTTGTGGAGAAAGCCGTACGCTATTCACTGGCGATGCTCATCGAGAAACTGCCCGGCTGGCAGAGCGCATAACGCTTTTATTGTGGAGGTTTATATGGCAGTCATGGCGATCACTGGCGGTACTGCGGGAGTCGGTAAAGCAACGGCCCTGCGCTTTGCGCGGGCAGGCTATGACGTCGGCATTATTGCCCGCGATGGCCGAAGCCTTGAGGCGACGAAGCAGGAGCTCCTTCGTTGCGGCGTTCGGGTGCATACCGTGCAGGCCGATGTGGCAAATGCCGATGCGCTCTTGACCGCCGCCGGCGAAATCGAAAATCGGCTCGGGGCTATCGAGGTATGGGTCAATAACGCGATGTGTGCGGTGCTGGCGCCTTTCAGAGCGATGACCCACGACGAATTTAGACGGGTAACCGAGGTCACCTACCTCGGCTACGTCAACGGGACTCGCGCCGCGCTGGCGCTGATGACGCCCCGGGATCGCGGAGTGATTATCCAGGTTGGCTCCGCGCTCGCCTATCGCTCCATTCCGCTACAGTCCGCCTACTGCGGGGCAAAGGCCGCGATTCGGGGTTTTACCGATGCGGTGCGTACGGAGCTGATGCATGAAAATAGCGGCGTGAGTATTGCGATGGTACAGATGCCGGGGCTGAATACGCCGCAGTTCGAGTGGGCGCGCAATAAGTTTGCCTGGGCGATGCGCCCGGTGCCGCCGGTATTTCAGCCGGAAGTGGCCGCCCAGGCTATCTTCAACGTCGCGCGCCGGCCCGTACGCGAACTCTGGGTAGGGAGCAGCACGATTCAGTCCATTATTGGGCAATTTCTTTTCCCGGGCTTCCTTGACCGGCTGATGGTCAAAAAAGCGTGGGAAGGGCAAATGACCCGGCGCTTGAATGCCGACGACCGTCAGGACTATCTCGAACAGCCGGTCAGCGGATTGCATAAAACGCACGGGCGTTTTTCCTCTGAGGCGAAATATCGCGCCACCGCCATCACTTCCGGCGTGCCGGGAAAAGCGCTGCTGGGCGGCGCGGCAGCGGCGGGGGTACTTTTAGCAAAATGGTTTATCTCGCGTAAAAAACGCTAACGCAGCGCGCTACTGTTGGTCCAGAACCATCGATAGCCATATGCGCTAATCTCCAGCTTAGCGTGCTTACCGGGAGTGAGCGCGTCCGCGTAGGTTTTGTCGGCCAGGCAGGGCGTCCACACCGCCGCATAGATCCCTTTCGCGGTAAAACGCAGCGGTTTATCACTGAAATTAAGAAAGGCGATGACGCTGCGCTCGCGGTCATCGTAGCAGATCCCGAGAATCGCCTGCCGATCGGTGCTAATGATGCGGAAAGGCGCAACGGCGATTTCCGGGAATTCTGACCGCGTATTGGCGATATCAATAATACGGTGCAGGAGAGAATGGCGGTGCAGCAGGGAATCAGCGACGTTGACTTTCTGATAGCGAAACGGCCCCCGGTCGATCATGGGAGCCACAAACGTCTGCGGATCGGCTGCGGAGAAGCCGCCGCCCGCTGAACCGGCCCACTGCATCGGCGTACGCACCGCGTAGCGCTCTTCCAGCGCCAGGTCGTCACCCATGCCGATCTCATCCCCGTAGCGCATGATCGGTACGCCGGGCAGCGAAAAAAGCACGGCATGACAGAACGCCAGCCGCCGCCGGTCGCCGTTCAGCATGGGCGCCAGCCGACGGCGAATACCGCGCTGATAAAGGTTCATCTCCTTATCCGGCGCGAAGGCATCCAGCACGGTCTGCTTGTTCTTGTTACCGATCCCTTCAAGATCCAGTTCATCGTGGTTGCGCAGCCAGTTTGCGAAGCAGCAGGCGTCAGGAGGCACTACCATTTTCTTGATGGCCTCGATCAGCGGGCGGGCGCTCTGGCTGGCGAGGCTGACGTAAAAATATTTGTTCAGCCAGAAGTTAAGTACCATATTAAGTCGGTTATTATCGCCAAAATAGTCGCGATACTGCGCCACCTCAACGTCGACTTCGCCGAGCAGTATGGCCTGCGGATTATGTTGTTCAACCAGCCGACGCAGATGTTCCAGGAGCCATAGCCCGCGTTTCTCCTCGCCGCGTCCGGCCTGTTTCGTCAAATGCGAGGCGGCATCCAGACGAAAGCCGGAAACCCCCAGCTTCAGCCAAAAGATAACGATATTTTCGACCTCTTTGATCACCGCGGGAGAGGCCAGATTGAGATCGGGTTCATGGCGGTAAAACATATGGCGAAAATATTGCCCGGCTTCGTCATCCCACGACCAGATGCTCTCTTCGACGCCGGGAAACATGGGCGGCGTATTGTCATCATCGCTATCTGCCCACAGATAATAGTCGCGGAACGGCGAGCGACGGCTGCGCCGCGCTTGTTGAAACCAGGGGTGAGCGTCGGAGGTGTGCTGGATCAGCAATTCAATAATAACCTGCATGCCTAATTCGCGGGCCTGCTCGATAAAAGCAATGATATCCGCCAGTTGACCAAATCGCGGATCGACCTGCAGATGGTCGCTGACATCGTAACCCTCATCCAGAAACGGCGTCAGGTAGAAGGGCGTTATCCAGATCACCGTCGCGCCCAGTCGGCGAATATAGCGCAGCTTCGCCGCGATCCCGGCGATATCGCCGCAGCCATCGCCGTTAAGATCGTAAAACAGTGCTGAATCAATCTGATAGATAATGGCCCGCGTATGCCAGTCAGCCATAGCCCACCTCAGTGATAGCCTTCATTTCCGGAAACTTTGCCGCGGAATACGTAGTAGCTCCATGCGGTGTAAACCAAAATCACCGGAATGATAAGCAGGGTTCCTACCAGCATAAATAGCTGGCTGGCCGGCGGCGCGGAGGCTTCCCACAGCGTGATATGCGGAGGGATGATATTGGGCCACAGACTGATGCCCAGGCCGCTGAAGCCGAGAAAAATAAGCCCGAGCGTCAGGAGGAAAGGGCGGGCGTGGCTCGCGGGGTGAGCGCTCAGGCGCCAGATCCACAGGCTAAAGACGAGTACCAGAATGGGAACGGGCACAAACCAGTAGAAATTAGGCAGGGTAAACCAGCGTTCAGCAACGGACGGCCAGCCCAGCGGCGTCCAGACGCTGACCACGGCGATGACCGCCATCAGCGCCAGAAGCGTGTGGCGGGTCAGCTCACGCATGCGCTGCTGCAGCGCGCCTTCGCTTTTCATGATAAGCCAGGTGGTGCCGAGGAGCGTATAAGCCACCACCAGCCCTAAGCCGCAGAACAGGCTAAAGGGCGTCAGCCAGTCCAGCGCTGAGCCGATGAACCTGCGGTCGGCAACCTCGAAGCCGCTGATGACCGCGCCCACGACTATCCCCTGGCTAAAGGTGGCCAACAACGAGCCGCCCACAAATGAGTAATCCCAGAATTTTTGATGAGAGGGGGTGGCCTTAAAACGAAATTCGAAGGCGACGCCGCGAAAGATCAGGCCAATTAACATGGCGGTGAGCGGAATCGTTAGCGCATCGGTGATGACGGCGTACGCCAGCGGAAAGGCGCCGAATAGCCCCGCGCCGCCCAGCACAAGCCATGTCTCATTGCCGTCCCATACCGGGGCGACGCTGTTCATCATCACGTCGCGATCGTTGGCGTTGGGCACAAAGCTGAAGACGATTCCGATGCCGAGATCGAAGCCGTCCATAATGATATACATCAGCGTGGCAAACACTATGATGACAAACCAGATAACGGAGATATCGATGCCCATTAGCGAGTCTCCTCTTCAGGCACGGCCTCTGCGGCGGAAAGGGGGCGAGCCGGCGTACCGGAGGTTGTCGATGTCAATTCGCTGACGGGCTGAGGCCCTTTCTGAATCAGCCGGATAATGTAGTAATAACCTACGCCAAACACCGAACAGTACACCACGATAAAGACCAGCAGGCTGACGATCATTTGCGCTGTGCTGTGGAGAGAGACCGCATCCCGGGTGCGTAATAAACCATAGATGACCCAGGGCTGGCGTCCCGCTTCGGTCGTGATCCAGCCGGCCAACAGCGCCAGCAGCCCCGCCGGCCCCATCGCCAGCGCAAACCACTGAAAGGCGCGGGAGTGAAAAAGACGCTGCCGGTAGCGAAGCCACAGGCTCCATACGCCGAGGGCAATCATCAACACGCCCATGCCGACCATGATGCGGAAAGACCAGAAGACGATAAGGGAGTTTGGCCGATTCTGCGGCGGAAAATCTTTCAGCGCCGGGACCTGCTTGTTCAGGCTATGGGTGAGGATCAGGCTGCCAAGCGCAGGGATTTCCAGCCCGTATTTGGTGCGCTCTTCATCCATATCGGGCACGCCAAACAGCAGCAGCGGGGTGGCTTCTCCGGGTTTGTTCTCCCAGTGGCCTTCTATGGCAGCGATTTTTGCCGGCTGATGTTCAAGCGTGTTGAGCCCGTGCATATCGCCAACGATAGCCTGAACCGGCGCGACCAGCAGGGCCATCCACATCGCCATGGAAAACATTTTACGTATGGCCGGCGTATCATTGCCCCGCAGAAGATGCCAGGCGGCGGAGGCGCCGACGAACATCGCGCTGCTGAGAAAAGCGGCAATCGCCATATGGGACAGACGATAGGGGAAAGAAGGGTTAAAGATAATCGCCAGCCAGTCCTGGGGAATGACATGACCGTTTTCAATGGTAAAACCCTGCGGCGTCTGCATCCAGCTATTTGACGCGAGGATCCAGAAGGTTGACATCAGCGTGCCCAGCGCCACCATGCAGGTGGTGAAGAAGTGCAGGCCGGGAGGAACTTTGTTCCAGCCAAAGAGCATAACGCCTAAGAAACCGGCTTCGAGAAAAAAGGCGGTGAGCACTTCGTAAAGCAGCAGGGGGCCGGTAATGCTACCGGCAAACTGTGAGAAACCGCTCCAGTTGGTGCCGAATTGATAAGCCATGACCAGGCCTGAAACCACGCCCATGCCGAAATTAACGGCAAAAATTTTCAGCCAGAAATTATACAATGAGCGCCAGACGTCATCTTTTGTCCGCAGCCACATCCCCTCCAGCACCACCAGATAGCTGGCCAGTCCGATGGTAATCGCCGGAAAAAGGATATGAAAAGAGACGGTAAATGCGAACTGCAGCCGAGCCAGATTAAACGCGTCGAGTTCAAACATATTCCGGACCCCATCACAGAACACCCCCCCGAATTGAGCAGGGGGAAGTGATTAACAGCAGGTTATTGAGGATTAGGGCTTCTTCTTGCCTGCGCCGAGCTCTGCGCCGGTAAGAGGATCGCCATCCGGGTCGGATTGGGTTCGTTCCGCCATGGCTTTAACCAGCGCCTGCTGCTCGGCACTTAGCTTGACGCTGACGCCTCCGTCTCCGCCGTCGACTGCAGGCTGGGGATTCGCCACATACTCAAAGTGCCGATCGCTATTCCAGCTACCGCGAATGTCGTCGCCCTCTGACATATTGTAGTAGGTGCTGGCGTATTCATTGACGGGCGGTAATTTCCCCGGCGGATAGTTGTTTCTGATGGACTGGAGCGCTTTTTCGAAAGAGAGCTGATGAGCGGCTTCCCGGGTCATCAGAAAGGCCAGCGCATCCTTGACTCCGGGATCATCAGTGACGTTGATCAGGCGCTCATAGATGATTTTGGCTCGTGCCTCGGCCGCTACGTTGGAGCGTAAATCCGCGGTTGGCTCACCAATCGTATCAATATAGGCGGCGGTCCAGGGCACCCCGGCGGAGTTGGTCAGCGGCGTGCCTGCGCCATATAGCAAAGAGGTGATATGGCTGTCGTTACCGTTAGCGGTAAGCGAGCGGTACAGGTCGGCTTCGTTTTCCACGCCTTCCGCCAGGGCGCCTTTGGCCCCTTTATTGAGCATGCCAACCAGCGAGCCGATAATTTCAAGGTGGCTCAGCTCTTCGGTGGCTATGTCCATCAGCATATCTTTACGGCCCGGATCGTCATCGCTCAGGCCCTGAGTAAAATACCGGCATGCGGCGGCCAGTTCGCCCTGGGGCCCGCCGAATTGTTCCAGAAGGAGGTTCGCCAGTCCCGGATTCGGCTCGGCGACCCTTACGGTATACTGAAGCTGCTTAACGTGTCGGAACATAGGCTCTTATCCTTATTGCTTATTTTTTCGCTTCAACGCCTTCGGCTTCAGAGCGCAGTAGGAACTCTTCCGTTGTTTGCGGAATATGTTTCAGCAGCCAGTCGGCCATGGCCCGCTCTTCTGCCAGAATCGATTCGATAGCGGGGATTGAGGCGGTGTCGCCGGCTTTATTCGCGGCGGCAAGCAGGGAGGTATAACAGGCAATTTCAAACTGCTCAAATACATAACCGCTAATTGACCCTTTAACGATTTCATCGGAAGGGAACATCCCGCCAATGGATTGACCTAACGCGGCCATTTTGCTCATGGAATCCTTCAGCACCGAGCGTGATATATTATTACGGTCCAGAATCTCCTCCAGTACCGTAATTTGGCGTTTGGTTTCAGTTACGTGCTGTTGAATTCTGCTGCGCAGGTCAGGGTAATTATCGATGCGGCTCGCCATGGATTCCAGCATAGATTCTGCCTGCTTTTCCATTGCATGCGCATCGCGTAGCCAGTCGTGATAATGTTCAAGATAATTCATAATCAACTCCTTAATATTGGTTTACTCTCTGGCTATTTATTTTGGGCATCTTTATTAATATTGCCGACCGCCAGGTCAGTTAATTTAAGGTCGGTTGATTTTTCTTCTTCTAACGTTTCCGCTAAAAGTTTAACCGCTTTTTTATAGCCAAGCTGTTCTGCTAAAGTGGCGAGAGTGCCGTAGCTGGCAATTTCATAATGTTCAACCTTTTGCGCAGCGGCAATTAACGCCGCATCCCGCACTTCATTTTTCTCCGTGCTCTCAATAACTTCGTTAGCTTCTTCAATCAGCCCCTCCATGGCCACGCATTTCATCCGTTTGATTTTGATATCAGGCTCTTGTTCGACAATTTGATCGATACGTTCAATTTGCCCCTGAGTCTCCTCCAGGTGGGCTTTGAACGCGGCGCTAAGCTGTTCGCTGGACGCCGCTCTGGCGAGTTTCGCCAGGCCGCGGGTTAATTGTTTTTCTGCGCTATACGTATCCGATAAAAGATGAATAAAAACGTCTTCTATGCTCTTCATATTCATATTAATTACCTTTATAAACGGAGAATAACTGCGAGTCCGCAGACTCGCAGGTTACTCTTTTAGTTACAAGAGAATGAGGCGATTAATATCAGGAATTATCAGATTTACGCCCGCCGCCATGGCTATTTTGGCCGCCTTTTTTACCGGCCTCAGATGCGCGCTGCGGATCGTTTTTAAAGTTACCACCGCTGTGCTGACCGCCTTTACGTCCTGCTTCAGATGCTTTATCACGGTCTTCAGCGAAATTACCGGAACCACCACGATGTTCTGCCATATTTTCATACCTCTGTTGTTGAGTTTATGTCAGGAAGATACGCTTTAGGTACGTATCCGTTGTCGTTCAGAAATTAAATTTAGTCGTTATTTTTGAACAGTCAAACCGGTTTGTGGTGATATTTTTTGAAATACTCTGAATTGCACTGCTGTTACCGTTTCGCTTGTTTTTAATGAATGTCAGCATAACGGGTTATGATCTAACGAAAGATTTTTATTCGCGAGGGAATATCGGCGGGGCCGCTGCGTTAATAAATGCAGCGTAGACGCGGCGCAGGGCTTTACGTCAATTTACATAAGCGCGGGAAATAAGTTGTCGGAATGGTGAAAGATATTAAGGACACGACCGGGAAAAATCAGAAAATAGCGTATTGCCAGCGCTGAAAGTAATTTTCGGATATTTCAATGCGGGAGATAAAAGGCACCAGATCACGAGGCTGTGAAATGGTGCGTCCGAGTGGACTCGAACCACCGACCCCCACCATGTCAAGGTGGTGCTCTAACCAACTGAGCTACGGACGCATTATGGTGCGTTTAATTGGACTCGAACCAACGACCCCCACCATGTCAAGGTGGTGCTCTAACCAACTGAGCTATAAACGCATTATGGTGCGTTCAATTGGACTCGAACCAACGACCCCCACCATGTCAAGGTGGTGCTCTAACCAACTGAGCTATGAACGCAATGTTGCAGTGGCAACGGGGACGCATATTAGCGGGAGGGAGGGGTTGTGGCAAGAGGCAAACGTCACTTTTCTTCCAGATTTCTCACGATCGCAGAAGTTTTATCCATATTGGTTATATTTTACTGATGCAAAAGAATATTTCTTCACCAGCTTGAGAAAACGGCGCTGAATCAGCGCCGTTGGATAGCGACTTCGCTTCCGCGACGGGCTAGCGCGCCGCGCGTTGTAAAATGACGCTGGAAGGCTGACGCTGCAGGAAACGCATGCGCAGCATCATCATTACGGCGGCGGAGGTGAGGCCAATAATAAAGCCGCACCAGAACCCGGCGGGGCCCATGCGCGGTACCACGATATCGGTCAGCGCCAGCAGGTAGCCGCTCGGCAGTCCCAATACCCAGTAGGCGGTAAAGGTGATAAAGAAGATGGAACGCGTGTCTTTGTAGCCGCGCAGAATCCCGCTGCCGATCACCTGAATGGAGTCTGAAATCTGGTAGATCGCCGCCAGCAGCATCAGCTGGGACGCGAGGGTAACCACCTCGGGATTATCGTTATACAGCAGCGCGATTTGCTTGCGCATCAGGATGGTGAAAACCGCCGTGAAAACGGCCATGCACACCCCGACGCCGACGCCGGTTCTGGCCGAGGTCTGGGCCTCCAGCGTGGAACCCTGCCCGAGACGGAAACCGACGCGAATGGTCACCGCTGCCGCCAGCGAGAGCGGCAAGACGAACATCAGCGAGCTGAAGTTGAGGGCTATCTGATGCCCGGCGACGTCAACGATCCCCAACGGCGAAACCAGCAGCGCCACGACGGCGAAGAGGGTCACTTCGAAAAACAGCGCCAGCGCAATCGGCAGGCCCAGCTGTACCAGACGCTGGATGACGGCGAAATCAGGTTTACTGAAGCGCTCTGTGTGATGAATATCGCGCATCGAACGCGCGCGGCGCACCCAGAAGAGCATGCTGAAAAACATGACCCAGTAAACCGATGCCGTCGCCACGCCGCAGCCGATACCGCCGAGCTCCGGCATACCAAAGTGGCCGTAGATAAAAATGTAGTTCACCGGAATGTTGACCAGCAGACCGATAAATCCCATTACCATACCCGGTTTGGTTTTCGCCAGGCCTTCACACTGGTTGCGAGCGACCTGAAAGAACAGATAGCCGGGCGCGCCCCACAGCAGCGCCCGCAGGTAGCCGACCGCCTTCTCTGCCATCGCCGGGTCGATGTTATGCATTGAGCTGATAATGTAACCGGCGTTCCACAGCACAACCATCACCAGGAGGGAGACGAAGCCAGCCAGCCAGAACCCCTGGCGTACCTGGTGAGCAATACGCTCGCGACGGCCGGAACCATTCAGTTGGGCAATAACGGGCGTCAGGGCCAGCAGCAGGCCGTGGCCAAAGAGGATCGCCGGTAGCCAGATAGAGGTACCGATGGCGACGGCCGCCATGTCGGTGGCGCTATAGCCACCCGCCATCACGGTATCGACGAAGCCCATGGCGGTTTGCGCCACCTGGGCGAGTATAACGGGTATAGCCAGTGCTAATAACTGACGCGCTTCAATAAAATACTTCTGCACGTAAACACCTTTATATTGTTGTTATTGGAGGACTAAAAAAGCCGCCATATGTGGCAGCAAGAAGAAAAGCAGAGGGATTTGCCAGACTATTGTAGCGAGGATTAGCCATTTAGCCAGTGAAAAAATTCCACTGCACGTTGTGCGCTGGCAACCTGTTTTGCCACCTGTTATTGTTCGTCATAGCCTAAAACGGTACTGATACCGTCACGAATTTATACAGGAGCAAAATATGTTTACCGGTATTGTGCAGGGGACCGCCAAAGTGGTGGCGATCGATGAAAAACCTAACTTTCGCACCCACGTCGTGGAGCTGCCTGAGCATATGCTGGCGGGGCTCGAAACCGGGGCTTCCGTAGCGCACAACGGCTGCTGCTTGACCGTCACCTATATAGACGGAGCGCGAGTGAGTTTTGACCTGATGAAAGAGACCCTGCGTATAACCAATCTGGGCGAGGTCGGCGAGGGCGACAGCGTTAACGTTGAGCGCGCGGCGAAATTCAGCGATGAAATTGGCGGTCACCTGATGTCCGGCCATATTATGACCACCGCGGAAGTGGTGAAAATTCTCACCTCGGAAAATAACCGCCAGATCTGGTTTAAGGTTCAGGACCCGACGTTGATGAAATATATCCTTTATAAAGGCTATATCGGCGTAGATGGGATTAGCCTCACCGTCGGTGAAGTGACGCCAACCCGCTTTTGCGTTCATTTAATCCCGGAAACGCTGCAGCGCACCACGCTTGGGGTGAAAAAGCTGGGCGATCGGGTGAATATTGAAATCGATCCGCAGACTCAGGCGGTCATCGATACCGTCGAGCGCGTGCTGGCGGCGAAAGAGGCGGCACTGAAAACGGCGGCCGAGTAAAAAATACCCCCGCGACGCGGGGGATATTTTTAGCGGGCCACGCGCAGGCCGTGTTCGGCCCCGCGAGAAAAAACCACCTGCCAGAGCTGAATATCGCGCGCGCGGAAAGCGCCAGCGCAGGCATTCAGATAATAGCTAAACATACGTTTGAAGCGTTCCGAGTAGTTGTCGGCGATTTCCGGCCAGCTGGTGAGGAAGCGCTCATACCAGGCCATCAGCGTCGTGTCGTAGTCGGCACCAAAATTATGCCAGTCTTCCATAACGAAATGCGATTCGCTGGCTTCGGCAATATGGCGCACCGACGGCAGGCAGCCGTTAGGGAAGATATATTTGTTAATCCACGGGTCAACGCTATGATCGGTTTTTTTCGAACCGATGGTATGCAGCAGGAAACGACCGTCGGGTTTCAGATTACGATCGACCACATCAAAATAGGTGGCGTAATTTTTAGGCCCGACATGTTCGAACATGCCGACGGAAACAATACGATCGAAGCTTTCGTGCAGGTCGCGATAGTCCTGGAGCAGGATGGTGACGTCGAGGTCCGCGCAGCGCTGCTGCGCCATTTTCTGCTGCTCTGCCGAGATGGTCACGCCAACCACGCTGACCTGGTAATGTTTGGCCATGTAGTAAGCCAGCCCGCCCCAGCCGCAGCCGATATCCAGCACCCGCATCCCTGGCTCAAGCTCAAGTTTACGGCAGATCAGATCTAATTTTGCCTGCTGCGCGTCATCGAGAGTCTGCGCGTCTTTCCAGTAAGCGCAAGAGTACTGCATATAGGGGTCGAGCATGCGGCTGAACAGATCGTTACCTAAATCGTAATGCTCTTTACCGACAATCCAGGATCGTTTTTTACTTTGCAGATTGAATAAGCGTGCGCTGGCGATACGCAAGGTATCTTTGAAATGATGGGGAAGCTGATTTTCCAGACCGGCGCGTAAAACTTTATGGAAAAATATATCCAGCCGCTCACAATCCCACCAGCCGTCCATATAGCTCTCGCCTAACCCCAGCGACCCTTCCTGTAAAACGCGCTTAAAAAAGAGAGGGTTTTTAATTCGCAGGTCGGAGGGAGCAGGACCATTAATTTCAATGCCCGCACGGCCTAATAATTCAGCTGCAATTCGGTACCAGTCATCATTTGGTACACTTACTTCTTCTATACACGATGAACTCATAGCTTCTCCATCACGCCCAAGTGATCAGAACCTTAAAACAGCGTAGACGCTTTTTTGGCTTTGTGAGAAATCTCACGGATAATCCGTGAGGCTGCTATCCGACGTAGAACAGAGGAAGGGAGGTAACCCTTGCCGAAAGGCCTTCCATGGTGAAACGGGATGCATCCTGCTCCCGTTAAAATCAATTAGTTTTCTATTTATGTGACGCCGGATCCAGTATAGGCCGCTAAAAACAGGCTTTCAACAAAAATATCTTAGCAAGCTAATTACTGGATCTTAGCACTATCAGCACATTACCTTAAGCATGTGACGATTTTGTTTCCAGATGCGCGGCTTTGTGCTGCATGCGGTAGCCCATCCCGGCCAGCACGATGGAGACCAGCATCACGCTGGTGGTCGTTTGCAGCGGGGTGGCAATCAGCGTCGAGACCAGCAGGCTGGTAAGGAAACAGAGGCCAAGCTGCAGGGTGTTTTGCAGCGCAGCGGCGCGACCGGTCGCCTGCGGGAATGGCTTCAGGGCCTGCGCGACGACGATAGGGTAAATACCGCCATTCACCACCGCCATGGCGCAGAACGGAATCATCAAACCAACGAGCGTGGCGTTTTCCCGCAGGCCTACCAGCCAGGTGGCGGCGACGCTGAGGGCGAAAATCGTCAGCAGCCAGGGCAGAATTTGCTGGCCCTGCCATTTTTGCAGCGCCGCGCGGCAGCCATAACCGCCCACCAGAAACGCGATAGTTTGCGGAACGTAGCTCAGGCCGATAACGGTCGGGCCATAGCCCATTTCATGAAGAATAAACGGCGACCCCGTCAGCCAGGCAAAAAAGCTGGCGGAACAGGCGGCGTAGATGAGCACGTTACCGCTATACTCGCGCGAGCGCAGCAGGGTGAGAAACGTGAGCTTCTGCTGGGCGCTGGCAACCGGTTTGTTCGCTGGCTTCAGGCGCAGGGCGGGCATCAGCAGCAGCAGGGTAATCGCGAACAGCACGGCAAAAATAGCCTGCCATTCAAAATGGACCAGCAGCCAGCTGCCGAGCAGCGGCGCCAGCGCCGGCGATAAACCGACCAGCGGCATAATGGCGGCGAAAATCCGGTTGGTTCTTTGCGCTGGATAATAATCGGTGACCATCGCCTGCCAGGTCACCGCGGCGGCGCAAACCCCCAGGGCCTGAATAAATCGCAGCGCGAGCATCAGGTTGGCATCGCGAACCCACAGCATCCCCAGACAGCCGATAGCAAAAATGGCCAGCCCGCTCAACAGCACCGGTTTGCGGCCATAGCGATCGGAAAGGGGCCCCCAGAAAAGCTGGCCCAGCGCAAAGCCTGCCAGGAACAGGCTCAGGCTAGCGCTGACGGAGGCCGCAGAAGTGTTCAAATCTTGTTGCATGGCGGCGAAAGCCGGAAGATACATATCGGTCGCCAGAAAGCCCAGTACGCTGAGTCCTGCCAGCCAGACTAAAAATCCTTTCCCAGGTTGTTGCATCATCTTCTCTTTTTATTGTTGCAGGTACGATGGCGCAGAGTGTAGGGAGTGCATTAAGGCTTGTGAAACGCTAATATTTGTCAGGTGAATTCAAAAATTTTGCAGGCAGAAAATGTGGTCCGAATACTCGCTTGAAGTTGTCGATGCTGTCGCCCGTAACGGCAGCTTTAGCGCCGCAGCGCAGGAACTGCACCGCGTACCCTCGGCCGTCAGCTATACCGTGCGTCAGCTGGAGGAGTGGCTGGCGGTACCGCTGTTCGAACGCCGTCATCGTGATGTGGAATTAACGCCGGCCGGCGTCTGGTTTTTACAGGAGGGGCGTTCTGTTATCAAAAAAATGCAGATCACCCGCCAGCAGTGCCAGCAGATAGCCAACGGCTGGCGCGGGCAGCTCTCTATTGCGGTGGATAATATCGTTAAACCCACGCGCATGCGGCAGATGATCGTTGATTTCTATCGTCATTTTGATGACGTCGAACTGATTGTTTTTCAGGAGGTGTTCAACGGCGTCTGGGATGCGCTCGCCGACGGTCGCGTGGAGCTGGCCATCGGCGCGACGCGCTCAATTCCGGTAGGAGGCCGCTACGCCTTTCGCGATATGGGAATGCTGAGCTGGGACTGCGTCGTCGCGAGCCACCATCCGCTGGCCCAAATGGCCGGGCCTCTGAGCGATGACGTCCTGCGCAACTGGCCGTCGCTGGTCAGGGAGGATACCTCGCGCTCGCTGCCGAAGCGGACCACCTGGCTGCTGGATAACCAGAAGAGGGTGGTGGTGCCGGACTGGGATGCCTCAGAAACCTGTCTCTCCGCCGGACTGTGCGTCGGTATGGTACCCGGGCATTTAGCGCGCCCGTGGCTTGATAGCGGCGCATGGACGGCGCTGGAGCTGGAGAACCCCTTCCCGGACGCCGCATGCTGCCTGACGTGGCAGCAAAGCGATGCCTCGCCGGCGCTGCTATGGCTGCTGGATTACCTTGGCGATAGCGAAACGCTAAACCGGGAGTGGCTGCGGGCGCCGGAATGACCGACGCCGCGGGAAAGGTTAACGGCGATAATCGACAAACGGGCCGTCGGCCACGGAACGGCGCTCGACCAGGCGAGGGTGGACTTCAATCGACTGCGAGATTTCACGCTTATTAACGATGCGGTCCAGCAGCATGTTAAACGCCGCTTCGCCAAGAGAGTCTTTAGGCTGATGAATGGTGGTCAGCGCCGGGCTAAAGTAGCGGGCGTTGCGCACGTTATCATAACCGATCAGCGAAATATCCTGCGGCACGCGCAGACCCATTTCATCCGCCGCGCAGATGGCGCCCATCGCCATAATATCCCCGCCGCAGAAGATGGCCGTTGGGCGAGGGTGCTGGCCGAGAATCTGCTGCATGGCGCGATAGCCGGATTCCGGCTCAAAATCACCCTGCACAATCCAGTTTTCCGGAACGCTAATCTGCGCCTCTTCCATCGCTTTCATAAAACCTGCCAGCCGGCCTGCGCCGGTGTTACGCTCCAGCGGGCCGGGGATCACGCCGATATCGCGATGCCCGCGCTCAATAAGGTAGCGCCCGGCGATATAGCCGCCTTCAAAGGCGTTATCGACAACCGAGTCGGTGAAGTCGGCTTTTGCCTCGCCCCAGTCCATCACTACCATCGGAATATGGCGATACTCTTCCAGCATGCTTAACACCGACTCCGGATACTCGGAGCACATCACCAGCAGGCCGTCTACGCGTTTCTGCGCCATCATTGACAGATAGGCGCGCTGTTTCTCAGGGTCGTTCCACGCGTTGCCGAGGATCAGGGTGTAGCCCTTCTGGAAGCAGCTCTTCTCGACGGCTTCGATAATCTCAGCGAAATAGGCCGCTTCGCTGCTGGTTGCCAGCAGACCAATAGATTTGGTGTGATTGACCTTCAGGCTGCGGGCAACGGCGCTGGGGGAGTAATGCAGTTCTTTTATTGCCGCCCACACCGCATTGCGCGTCTCTTCCGCAACGAATCGGGTTTTGTTAATCACATGTGACACTGTTGTAGTGGAAACGTTTGCGCGCTTCGCTACATCTTTAATAGTTGCCATTACTTCTCACTCCAGACCTTGACCTGATCGTCTGTTTATCGGTACGTAAACGTTTGCCTGTACACACCCTGGCGCCAAAATTGAGCATGGCATCACGTCGGGAAAACGACACAGAACGACAGGAAGGGGTCAATGGCCGATACGCTTTCAAATTAGCGTGGGATTTTGTCCGATCTTGGGGCAAAGGGGAAGAGCAAAAATGTGCATCACTCTAAATCTCGGAAGATTTTTACGCTATTCTGTGTAAAAATGAGCAAGCTCACTTTTCATGTGGGGATAATCAGGGGGAAAAATTGATGGATACAAATTTAAAGTTTTCGCTGACGACAACGATTATTGTTCTTGGTTTGATTGTTGCCGCAGGCTTGACCGCCGTACTGCACTAATTATGCGATAAGGGAGGGGCCGCTCTCCCTTTCTCTCCGCCATTATTATCATTTTCGCAAAAATCTTTTGCCATTTCGTTCACTTTTGTTTTTCTGTGATTGATGTCATGCTTTTGACTTCTGATGAGATGCCGTCGCGGAAGGCGGCCTGATGGAGTCCCTGCATGAAAATCAATTTTCCCCTGCTCGCGCTGGCGATCGGTGCCTTTGGTATCGGCACAACCGAGTTCTCCCCGATGGGGCTATTACCGGTTATCGCTAAAGGCGTGGACGTTTCGATTCCGGCGGCGGGAATGCTGATTAGCGCCTATGCCATCGGCGTGATGGTCGGCGCGCCGCTGATGACTCTGCTGCTCTCCCACCGCGCGCGCAGAAATGCGCTGATCTTCCTGATGGCGATTTTTACCCTCGGTAACGTACTCTCTTCCATTGCTCCGGATTACACCACGCTGCTGCTGTCGCGCATTATTACCAGCCTTAACCACGGCGCCTTCTTCGGCCTGGGTTCGGTGGTGGCGGCGAGCGTTGTGCCAAAACACAAACAGGCCAGCGCCGTGGCGACGATGTTTATGGGGCTGACGATAGCCAATATCGGCGGCGTTCCCGCGGCGACCTGGCTGGGCGAAACCATCGGCTGGCGGATGTCGTTTCTTGCCACGGCGGGGCTGGGCGTGATTGCGATTATCGGTCTGTGGTTTTCTCTACCGAAGGGCAGCGTCGGCGAGCGCCCTGACGTCAAGCAGGAGCTTTCCGTGCTGATGCGTCCGCAGGTGCTGTCGGCGCTGCTGACGACGGTACTGGGGGCAGGGGCGATGTTCACGCTTTATACCTATATTTCTCCCGTTTTGCATACCATCACCCACGCCTCTCCGCTGTTTGTGACCGCCATGCTGGTTCTGATTGGCGTCGGCTTCTCGCTGGGTAACTACCTTGGCGGTAAGTTTGCCGACCGTTCCGTTAGCGGGACGCTGAAGGGCTTTCTGCTGCTGCTGATGGTTATCATGCTGGCGATCCCGCTGCTGGCGCAATCGCAGGTGGGCGCGGCAATCAGTATGGTGGTCTGGGGCGCGGCGACCTTTGCGGTGGTGCCGCCTTTGCAGATGCGCGTGATGCGCGTCGCCCACGAAGCGCCGGGGCTGTCATCATCGGTCAATATTGGGGCTTTTAACCTCGGAAACGCGCTGGGCGCGGCGGCGGGCGGCGCGGTCATCTCTGGCGGCCTGGGCTATGCCTTTGTCCCGGTGATGGGGGCGATTATCGCAGGCGTGGCGCTACTGCTGGTGCTGTTCAGCGGCCGGGCGCAGCCGGAAGAGGCGTTCGCCAACCGTTAATATTGCGTGAAGTCATACAATAACCGCAGAAGCTGCAAGGCTTCTGCGGTTTGCTTTTATGCAGCCAGATTAGCAGCAACAAACTTCCAGTTTACCAGCGCCCAGAAGTGCTCCAGATAGTTCGGACGGGCGTTACGGTAGTCGATGTAATAAGCGTGTTCCCAGACATCCACGGTCAGCAGCGGAGTCGCGTCGCTGGTCAGCGGCGTACCGGCGTTGCTGGTGGAGACAATGGCCAGGCTACCGTCGGCGTTTTTCACCAGCCAGGTCCAGCCTGCGCCGAAGTTTTTTGCCGCTGCGTCGGTGAATTTGGCTTTGAAATCAGCGAAGCTGCCGAAGGACTTAGCGATAGCCGCCGCCAGTTCGCCTTGCGGTTCGCCGCCGGCGTTCGGCGCGAGGCAGTTCCAGTAGAAGGTGTGGTTCCAGACCTGAGCGGCGTTGTTAAAAACGCCGCCATCGGAAGAACGCACGATCTCTTCCAGGGTTTTGCCTTCAAAGGGGGTGCCTTTGATCAGGTTATTCAGGTTGGTGACGTAGGCCTGGTGGTGTTTACCGTAGTGGTATTCCAGGGTTTCTGCAGAAATGTGCGGCGCCAGGGCGTCTTTTGCATATGGTAATGCAGGTAATTCGAACGACATTGCTACTCTCCTTTTTATAGTTTGCCTGCGTAATAACCATGTATTACGCAGGGTAATAATAGTAGCAAATTAAAAGATGTGGCAAAAGAGAGAGTTACCCTGTCGCCGCAGCGACAAGGCACAATTAGCGAATGGTTTTCGGCGTCATGACGCGACGTGCGCCCACGTAGTGGCGTACCCAGTAATCGTCGCTTAATGAGGTGATCTGAATGTCGCGGCCGGTACGCGGAGACTGGATAAATTTGCCGTTGCCAACGTAAACCCCGACGTGATCGGCAGTGCCGCGCCCGCGGGTGCGGAAGAAGACGAGATCCCCGCTTTGCAGCTCACCGCGATCCACAGGACGGGCGTCGCGCAGGTGATACATCTCATTGGCGGTGCGCGGAATGTGAATTTTAACCAGGTCCTTATAGGCGTAATAGACCAGACCGCTACAATCAAACCCGGTACGCGGAGAGGTGCCGCCCCAGCGATAGGGTTTGCCAATCTGATCCATCAGCTTGGACATGGCGGTGCTTTGCGCCTTTTGTACCCGAGCTTTATGCGCGTCGGCGATGGTCAGCTGCGGCTCGTCGGCAACCGGTTTGCAGCGGGTTTTATAGCCTTTACGCACCACGCACTTTTTCTGCACGCTTGCGGTTGCCATCTTGCTTTCCGCTATCGACCTTGTCGAACTGGCGCACAGTTTTTTATAGCCTTTGCGCAGAACGCATTTTTTTGTGGCGCTGGCAGTCTGGCGTGACGCGGTTGATTTGCTGCGGCTGGCGGTCGACGTTTTCTTGCTGGGGGTTTTGGCGGTGGTTTTACTTTTAGAACTGGCTGCTTTTTTCTTACGCTCTGCGGTCGTGCCCTTGGCCGGATGCGCTTTTGGCGTGGCCGAAGCGTGCGTATGCCCGGAAGCATGCGCCAGCGGCGTAAGTGAAATAGATGTGAAAAGTAATGCACAGAGCGAAATCGCGATTTTGTTAAGACGCGCCACTGAGCAATCCCCTGATTAAATTACAGACATATACAGATGCCTGACGATGAATGACAAACCGCATCGATTCTAAAGCATAAAATCGTGGAGAGTTACTACTCTTTTGTATCTAACGTCTCGTTTGGTTAACATTTGCAAAAAAATGCTTCCGTCAACGGTACCCGCGCATGAAAAACGCGCAATGCGTTGCCGCGTATAGCAATAAAATGATATTTTTAAGGCAACTTATGCCGACAGAAGATAAAATGTGGCAAGTGAAAAAAATGTTATTATCGGTCCTGCGCCCAGGGCGCTACAATGACAAATTACTGCCGTAAAGAAGTTTAAGGAAGCACGACAATGAGCACGACTTTAGAAAAAATCCAACGTCAAATCGCTGAAAACCCGATCCTGCTGTACATGAAAGGGTCGCCGAAGCTGCCAAGCTGCGGTTTCTCCGCTCAGGCCGTTCAGGCGCTCTCCGCCTGTGGCGAACGTTTTGCCTACGTCGATATCCTGCAAAATCCGGACATCCGCGCAGAGCTGCCGAAATACGCTAACTGGCCGACCTTCCCGCAGCTGTGGGTTGACGGTGAACTGGTCGGCGGCTGTGACATCGTGATTGAAATGTATCAGCGCGGCGAACTGCAGCAGCTGATCAAAGAAACGGCCGCGAAGTACAAGACTGACGAACCGAAAGCAGAGTAATTCGGCTGCCAATAAAAAAGCGACTTCCGGTGAAGTCGCTTTTTTTATCGCTTACTCTTCGGCCACGGGTAATGGCCAGCCGCCAAGGCGCTTCCAGCGGTTGACGATTTCGCAGAACAGCTGGGCGGTTTGCTGGGTATCGTAAAGCGCCGAGTGTGCTTGAGTACCATCAAATGCCATTCCCGCGGCAATACAGGCTTTCGACAGCACCGTTTGACCCAGCGCCAGGCCGCTCAGAGCCGCGGTATCGAAGGTCACGAACGGATGAAAGGGGTTACGTTTCAGGCCAGCCCGCTCTGCCGCCGCCATGGTAAAGCTGTGATCGAACGTGGCGTTGTGCGCGACCATAATCGCGCGGCTGCAGTCGCTCTCTTTCATTCCCTTGCGGACCATTTTAAAAATCGCGTGCAGCGCATCGTATTCGCTCACCGCGCCGCGCTCGGGATCGTTAGGGTTAATACCGTTAAAAGCCAGCGCTTCGGGCTGCAGGTTGGCGCCTTCAAAAGGCTCAACATGAAAATGCAGCGTTTCGTCCGGCATCAGCCAGCCTTCCTCATCCATTTTCAACGTAATAGCGGCGATCTCCAGCAGGGCGTCGGTTTTGGCATTAAATCCGGCGGTTTCAACATCGATTACCACAGGATAAAAACCGCGAAAACGGTCGCACAGACCATTAAGTTGAACGTTCTCGGACATCAGATTCTCTTAGCTGGAAAAAAGTAGCGCGCATTATGGCAAATTTTGCCGCGGCTTGCAGCAGGAAGGGGATAAAACAGCAGGCACCGCGGGTGCCCGCAGCCGATTAGTTGCCGAGGCCTTTTCCGGCGTCTTTCTCTTCAATCAGTTCAATTTTATAGCCATCCGGATCTTCGACGAAGGCGATGACGGTGGTGCCGCCTTTGACCGGGCCGGCTTCACGCGTCACGTTGCCGCCGTTCTGGCGGATACGCTCGCAGGCTTCGGCCGCGTTTTCAACGCTGAGCGCGATATGGCCATAAGCGCTGCCGAGATCGTACTTATCAACGCCCCAGTTATAGGTCAGCTCAATCACGGCGGTATCGCTCTCTTCGCCGTAACCCACGAATGCCAGCGAATATTTATACTCAGTGTTTTCGCTGGTGCGCAGCAGTTTCATGCCCAGCACGTTGGTGTAAAACTCAATAGAACGTTGCAGGTCGCCAACGCGCAGCATGGTGTGAAGTAAGCGCATAATGTCCCCTATGCAGTTTGTTTTGATACATCAGAGCGTTGAGTATAGCGGCGATAACCCGCCGCTATCAATGGAGGGATTACAGGGTAGGGTAATCGGTATAACCTTCCGCGCCGCCGCCGTAGAAGCTTTCCGGACGCTGCGGATTCAGCGCGGCCTTCTTCTGCAGGCGCGCGACCAGATCCGGGTTGGCAATATAGTCGCGACCGAAGGCCACGGCATCGATCAGGCCTTTACCGATCAGATCGTTTGCCTTTTCCACCGTGTAGGCGCCAGCGCCGATAATAGCGCCCGGGAAGCGGTCGCGGACTTTCTGACGGAATTCATCGCTGTACGGTTGGCCGCCAGCCCAGTCCGGCTCGGACATATGCAGGTAAGCAATACCGCGTTTGGCCAGCGCTTCGATGAGATAGAGCGCGTCGGCTTCTTCATTCGGGCCATTATCGACGTTCTGAAAGCTGCCGATAGGCGAGACGCGAATCCCGATACGGTCGGCGCTCCACTCTTTACTCGCCGCATCAACCACTTCCAGCACCAGGCGAGCGCGATTTTCCACGCTGCCGCCGTACTGGTCAGTACGATGGTTGGAAGAAGGGGAAAGGAACTGGTGCAGCAGGTAGCCGTGCGCGGAGTGCAGTTCGACAAGGTCAAAGTCGGCATCGCGGGCGTTGCCTACCGCCTGGCGGAAATCATCAACGATCCCCGGGATCTCGGCGGTTTCGAGCGCGCGCGGCATCGAGGTGTCTACGCGAATAGCGTGGCCGTTTTCATCACGCAGCGAGGTACGGGTACCCGCGCTAATGGCCGATGGCGCAACCGGCGCGGCGCCACCCGGCTGAATGCTGCTGTGGGAAATGCGCCCGGTGTGCCACAGCTGAACGGCAATACGCCCGTTTTCCGCGTGTACGCCGGCGGTGATTTTTTTCCATGCGGCAATCTGCTCCGGGCTGTGCAGGCCCGGTGCGCCCGCGTAGCCTTTAGCCTGAGCGGAGATCTGGGTGGCTTCGGAAATAATCAGGCCGGAGCTGGCGCGCTGGCGGTAGTATTCGCCCATCAGCGGGGTTGGAATATCGCCCGGTTCAATGCTGCGCAGACGCGTCAGCGGAGCCATAAACACGCGATTCGGTACGGTTACCGCACCCACTTTCAACGGGGTAAACAACTTTGATTCTGACATAATGACTCCTGAGTAGACCGGTCGTCTTGAAACGGGATAAATAAAAACGCCTGTTAAACGGCAGGCGCAGCAATAATACGTTTGGCGTGGGCAAGGGCGCTTTCCAGCGGCGTTGCGCTACGCGTAATTTTAGCCTGCAGATTCGCCCCCAGCCACAGGGAGTAAAGCACCTGCGAGAGCGTTAAGGCGTCGCCGTCAAACGCAAGGCTGCTCTCCTGACGGCCTTTCTCCAGCGCATCGCCGAGGAGAACGATGATCTGGCTGGCGCCTTTATCCATCGCGGTGCGCATATCTTCCGACAGATCGCAGACCTCTGCCGACAGCTTCACCGTCAGACAGCCGCTGATGATGCCCTGCTGGCAAAACTGCGTCAGCGTATGCTGATAGTAGGCCAGGAGGCGATCGCGATAGTTCCCCTCGCCGTGGTCAAAATGATCGACCAGGCGCTGAAGATATCCGGCGTAGTGATGGTCGAGCAGCGCAACGCCAAAGGCTTCTTTAGAGCGAAAGTAGTGATAGAAAGAGCCTTTCGGCACCTCCGCTGTTTTCAGCAGTTCGCTCAGACCCATACCGGTAAACCCTCGATGCATGCAGAGCTGCTCGCCGGTGGCCAGGATATGTTCGCGGGTGTTACATTCACTGTGCTTGTTCATGGCGCTCACTGTAATAGACCGATTGGTCTAATGCAAGTCATAATTAAAAATGCCGCCTGGCGAAGAGGCTGATGAACAAAATTTGCGTACGGCGGATGAAACGTCTTCAATAAAGAAAGAGATGAGCGGCAGGAGAGGCGAAGTGGCTGAACAACTGGAATTCTTCCCGGTACAGAGTCCGTGCCGGGGGATTTGTCAGTCTGATGAGCGCGGCTACTGTCGGGGGTGTATGCGTAGCCGCGACGAGCGTTTCAACTGGCAGAAAATGAGCGATGCGCAAAAGCAGGATGTTTTGCGTCTGTGCCGACAGCGGCTACTGCGCAAATTACGCGCAGCTAAGCAGGATAGTGCGGAAGAACCGCAGCAACCCTCACTGTTTTAAGCCTAAAATTGCGTATACTCAGGGCACTTTTTTATTGAGGAAGCTGTTATGGTTCAGCGTATTGCTATGGCTCCGCAGGGGCCGGAATTCTCTCGTTTTGTGATGGGCTACTGGCGTCTGATGGACTGGAATATGTCCGCTCAGGCGCTGGTGGGCTTTGTTGAGCAACACCTGGATCTGGGCATTACCACCATCGATCATGCCGATATTTACGGTGACTATCGCTGCGAGGCGGCGTTTGGCGAAGCGCTAAAGCTGGCGCCGCATCTGCGCAGCAGGATGGAAATTGTCACCAAGTGCGGGATTGCCACGAAAGCGCGGGCGGAAAACACCATCGGTCACTATATTACCGACCGCGACCATATTGTTCTCAGCGCGGAGCAGTCACTGCGTAACCTTGCCACCGACCATATTGACCTGCTGTTGATTCATCGTCCGGACCCGCTGATGGATGCGGATGAAGTGGCGGAAGCCTTCCTGGCCCTTCACCATAGCGGCAAGGTTCGTCACTTCGGCGTATCGAATTTTACCCCCGCCCAGTTTACCCTGCTGCAGTCGCGCCTGCCGTTTACCCTGGCGACCAACCAGGTGGAAATTTCTCCGGTTCATCAGCCGCTGCTGCTTGACGGTACGCTGGATCAGCTTCAGCAGCTGCGTATTCGCCCGATGGCATGGTCCTGCCTCGGCGGCGGTCGTTTGTTTAACGACGACAGCTTCCTGCCGCTGCGCGATGAGCTGGCGCGCGTTGCTCAGGAGCTGAATGCGGAGAGCATTGAGCAGGTGGTGTATGCCTGGATCCTGCGCCTGCCGTCGCAGCCGTTGCCGATTATTGGCTCAGGGAAAATAGAGCGCGTGCGTTCCGCGGTGGCGGCCGAAAAGCTGAAGATGTCCCGCCAGCAGTGGTTCCGTATCCGCAAAGCGGCGTTAGGTTACGACGTTCCGTAAACCCCATCACCTCCGCAATGGCCTACACTTAGTAGCGACAGAGCCATTAAGGAGGTGTTATGCAACGATGTATTCTCGCCATACTTACCCTGGCCGCGTGCGCAGGCGCGCAGGCGGCCAGTGAAAGCGTCGATATCAATCTTGTCACCAGCCAGAGCGTCGGTCAGGCTATCGGTAGCGTTAAAATCAGCGAAACCGCGAAAGGCCTGGAATTTACGCCAGACCTGAAGGCGCTACCTCCCGGCGAGCACGGCTTCCATATCCATGCCAACGGCAGCTGCCAGCCCGCGATTAAAGAGGGTAAAGCCGTCGCCGCTGGCGCGGCAGGCGGGCACTACGATCCGCAAAAAACCGGTAAGCATGAAGGTCCCGACGGCGCCGGTCACCTCGGCGATCTGCCGTTCCTGGTGGTCAATAACGACGGTAAAGCAACCCAGCCGGTGGTCGCGCCGCGCTTAAAAACGCTGGATGAGGTTAAAGGGAAGGCGCTGATGATTCACGTGGGGGGCGACAATATGTCCGATAGCCCGCAGCCCCTTGGCGGCGGCGGCGAGCGGTTCGCCTGCGGCGTGATTAAGTAGTTCTTTCCGTTAAGGTGCCGGCAATGGGCGCCTGTTCCAGCTGCGACAGCGCGCACCACAGTCGCCAGATAACCGCCGCCAGCTCTTTGGCTGCCGGCTGGTGGTGGTGATTAAGCGCGTCGCAGATGCGCTGCAGCTCCTGCAGCGTCGAGGCGAGTGGCCGCTGCTGTACCCCGCGCTCGCTCATCACATCCCGCAGCAGGCTGATGCATAAATCGCGCACCTGCGATAGCGGGTCGGAACGGGTTTCCCACTCGCGAAGCTGCCACACCACGTGGGAACAGTTGAGCAAAACCACGCCCCAGCGCAGCAGCCAGCGGCGCGCCAGCGCATCCTGGCTATTGCTGAGCTGGCTGATGTGGTGATAAACCAGCGATTCAAATTCATGCTCGCTATGCTGCGGGCGGCGGCTTAGCTGGTCGACAAAGTGACGCCGTAACGCACGGATATGACGGCGGCTTTTACGCGCGTCTGAACCCGGGCTGATGATGGCGAACGCCAGCCAGGCAAGGCCGACGCCGATGATTTTGCCCAGATTATCGTTAAGAAACGACGCGTAGTCGTAGACCGGCGGGTTGGTCACCGAAATAAACGACCCCATAAATACAATCAGCTGCCCCCACAGTCCGGCGAGCTTAGGCATCTGGAGTTTCAGCAGCTGCATGGT
This sequence comes from Klebsiella sp. LTGPAF-6F, assembly GCF_001753185.1. Classification (NCBI taxonomy): domain Bacteria; kingdom Pseudomonadati; phylum Pseudomonadota; class Gammaproteobacteria; order Enterobacterales; family Enterobacteriaceae; genus Klebsiella; species Klebsiella sp. LTGPAF-6F. The sequence continues at coordinate 3,471,873 of NZ_CP017450.1, read as the reverse complement.
GGTCAGCAGGGGAAACAGAAACAGCAAGAACTGCCATAAATCGGTTATCTGCACCATCAGGCCAAACTTCACCACAAAGCTAAAGAGTGAAAGCAGGATCAGGGTACGCATCAGCAGCGTTAGTGACTTAAACGGCGAAGGAGAGACCGAATAGAGCACGCAGCAGATCGCCGCCAGGGTCAGGGCTGCGGCGCAGGCCTGCCATTGGGTGCTAATTCCCCAGGCGCCGACCATCACCAGCGCGCAAAAGGTGCGTACGCCGTTCCATAAGGCTTCGGCCTGATCGGTATGGCGAGCCAGCGCTGGCGCGGAAGGTACGTTAAATTCCGTTATCGCGCTGGCGTTTTCGATGCGCCTGAGCCAGCGGCTGCTCACCAGATAGAGACGACAGAAGTAGCGCAGACGCTTCCAGAAGGCGATATGCCGGTAGTCAGCGTCCGCGGGGGGCGCCAGCGGAGCGATGATGCGGGCAACGCTCAGGGCGTCGGCGTTGGCATGAGATAACGCGTTGAGCAACGACTCCAGTATCTCGCGGGTGCGGGCAGGCGCGGTGGGCCAGTTGAGCAGCATTCGCCGCAGGCTCGAAATCACGCTGGTCATTCGCAGCTGTTGATGCAGCAGGTAGTTCAGCAGCGGGTTTTGCCGACGAAAGCGATAGTGGCTCCAGAAGGCCTGAATGCGCAGCAGATTCATGGTCAGGATTTGCCCGATCACGCTCTCGTGCGCGGTGCGAATGGCATCGGTCGTTTCCGGCACCCACAGCAGGCTGGCGTGTTCCAGCAGGCGCGCATGCATGTTTTTCAGCGCCGTCAGCAGCGTAGCGCCATCGGAGGTGCTCGGTAAGATCATCATCATCAGCCCGCCGCACAAAATACCGACGATGACTTCGCAGACGCGCGACTGGGCGATGGTCCACAGTTCGTTCGCGTCGGTGATATTGATAACCGGGAAGGCGATAATCGCGCAGGTGTAGCCCGCAAGCTGGAAAGCGTAGGCGACGTTATTGGTAAACATCGCGCAGGCCCACGTGCAGAGGGCTATCCACGCCGAAATGCTGAACAGAAACAGCCACGGATCGTTGAGGGTATGCCCGGCCAGCAGCAGCGCCGCGCAGGCGCCGAGCAGGCTGCCGGCAATACGCCCGAAGCTTTTGCTGATCACCCCGCCGACGGTGGGAAAGCTGACCACCGCGGCGGAGGTCATCGCCCAGTAGGGTTCGTCAAGATTCAGCCAGTAGGCGACGCTCAGCGCCAGGCACATGGCAATCCCGTTACGCAAGGCATAGCGCCACTGCGGACGGCTGGCCTTAATCCACGGGAGCGAGCGCCACGTCAGAGCCTGCAGCTTCATTATTGCGCGCCGATGGCTACGGTGCAGGTGGTACCGGAGACCAGGATGGTATCCGGCGGCAAATGATCAAACTCAATACGCACCGGTACGCGCTGGGCAAGTCGGACCCACGGAATATTCGGTTTAATGTTCGCCACCAGATCGCCGCCGCTCTCCACGCTCTGGTCGACGATGGCGCGTCCGATGCTGCTCACGTGACCCTGTAACTTCTGCTTGCTGCTATAAAGAATGATCTGCGCGCTGTCGCCGGGACGGATATTGCGCAGTTTCGTTTCTTCAAAATAACCCACCACGTAGAAGGAGCGGCTATCCACGAGGGCGAAAACCGGGTGGCCAACGGCGGCGTAGTCGCCAACCCGGGTTGAGAGATTGGTGACCCAACCGTCGACCGGCGCTTTTATTTCCGTCTGCGTGAGCTGCCATTGGGCATGATCGAGGGTGGCCTGCGCCACGCCAACCACGGCCTTAGCGGCTTCGAGGTTGGTCGTGGCGGTATTCAGCGCGGTATTGGCGTTTTCTAAATCTTCTGCCGAGATAAAGTTCTGTGATAGATGACGCCGACGGCTGGCATCGCTGGCGGCTTTTTTCTGTTCTGCCTGCGCGCGGGCGACTTCCGCTTTGGCTTTAGCAAGCTGCGCCCGGGCGTTGAGCAGGGCGATTTTATAAGGCGTGTCATCGATTCTGAACAGCACGTCTCCCGCTTTAACCAGCTGGTTGTCGCGCACGTTGAGCTGCAGGATGCTGCCGGAAACCTGGGGTGTGACGCCAACCTGCTCGGCGCGGACCTTGCCGTCGCGGGTCCACGGTGATTGCGTGTAGTAATTCCAGACCAGCCAGGCGGCAATAATAGCCAGCGCGGCGACCAGCAGCGTGGATAAGTATTTTAGTTTCTTCATGTAATGAACATTACCAGATAGTCAGTAAAACCAGCGCCAGACAGACGGAGAGCGCAAAGAAGGAGAGGTCCATTAGCAGGGGATGCCAAATCTCGCCTGCATACATCCAGTCCCGCAGCTGGCGGTGGATAATCAACCAGATAAAAAAGCCCAGCAAAACGGCTTTAAACACGGGAGGGAAATAGACAGAAGCGCCGAACACCAGGTCCTGGAGCGACAATCCGGCAGTGTTAAGACTCAGTTTCACAAGCAAAAATCCTTTGCCGTTGCAGGAAGAATGTTCAGGTTATGCGATTATTCACATTGTAAATCATTGTTCTGATTTTAGTGAATCGGGTAATTCATTTGTTTTGGTAATTTAAATGCTGCACACTATTCTAAAATCAGTATAATAACTTAGCAAGCTAATTATAAGGAGATGAAATTGGAATCGCCACTTGGTTCTGATCTGGCACGTTTGGTGCGCGTCTGGCGCGCGCTAATCGACCATCGCCTGAAACCTCTGGAGTTAACGCAGACGCACTGGGTCACGCTGCATAACATTCACCAGCTGCCGCCTGAACAGTCGCAGATTCAGCTGGCGAAAGCCATTGGTATTGAGCAGCCGTCGCTGGTTCGCACGCTCGACCAGCTGGAGGAGAAAGGGCTTATTTCTCGCCAGACCTGTGCTAACGATCGGCGGGCAAAACGTATCAAGCTTACCGAAAAAGCCGAGCCTCTGATCAACGAAATGGAAGAGGTTATCGGCAAAACGCGTGATGAGATTCTGGCCGGCGTATCTAAGGAAGAGGTGGAAACGCTGCTTAATTTGATTCGTAAACTTGAACACAATATTCTCGATCTCCAGGCAAAAGATTGACCTTAGCGAGGCCTTGAGGACTCTCAAGGCCTCTTTTTTATTCATTCATGCCAGACCACTACGCGGTTACGCCCGCTGTTTTTCGCTTCATACATCGCGGTATCCGCGCGCTTAACGCACTCTTCTGCCGAAACGTGCGCATCCTGCGTGGTGAACACGCCCATACTGATGGTCATTCTCTCCGGTAATCCCTCCTGCTTCTCGCTGACCGACAGGCGGATACGTTCGGCGATTGCCAGCGCTTCGTTGGCGCCGATATTCACCAGCAGCAGGGCAAACTCTTCCCCGCCGATACGCGCGGCAGCGTCGTCCTGGCGCACGTTGTTCTGCAACACGCTGGCAGCAAACTGAATCACCTTATCTCCCTGCACGTGACCGTAGGTGTCGTTGATGCGCTTAAAGCGATCGAGGTCGCAGACGATGACCGACAGCGGCTGTGAAGCGGAAGCCTTCGACAATCGCTGAGTCAGGGTGTCATAGAAATAGCTGCGGTTATACAGCCGGGTCAGGGGATCGCGAATCGAGTTCTGGTAAGAGCGGACGTATCTTTCGTTTGATTCACGATAGAGTATAAAAACGTCACCAAGCAGAATTAAAATCAGAAACAGGGTGCTAAGCGTTTCAAAAAGCCGCGCCTGATTCCAGGAGTGAGCGTTACCGCTAACCGTGGAGAGCAGCACCAGCAGCGTAAAGATATAGGCGGTACAAAAAAAGGCGCCGCTGTACCAGAATATATTACGCAGCCGAGTCAGGCCGATCATTAAAATCAGCGTTAATGACCATATGATAATTAATAGCCAGCCAATGCGATTATGCCATAGTGGCGTAAAGGTATAGGTTAGATTGTCAATGAATTCAATGCTTAGCAACGGCGATTTGCTTGAATGAACCCACGATAATATGAGCGTTGCGCTGATAAAAATAAAACAACTACTGAGCACCGCACCGTGAATTTTTCTTGAGTGGCCGGTAATATGTCGGATGCGATATAAAATAATTGAGGTTATAAATAAAATAGCCATCATCACGTTGCGGAAAAAATAAAAAATCAGCGCGTCATTTTGATTGATCTCGCGCCCCTGAGCACAGACCAGCCAGTCGGGATAGCTGCCTATCGTTCCCAGCATCAGCAGGGCCGAGCAGGTAAACGCGAAGGCTATCGGGGCCAGGTACAGCTGTTTTTTATCACACAGATATTTCATGCCCATAAAGCAGGCAATCATAATATGAAAACCCATCAGTGAAATAGTTAGCACAGGGAAAAGCATGGATGATGTTGTAGAGATACGATGAATTAATGAGGTGGTAATAAAATTAACCACAGCAATAGAAAGACTGCACGCGATAGCGTAAATAAATATCCGGTAGGGTAAGCTTTTTATATTAACGCGCATAGTCAACATCCCTGAAAAATGCGAAGGTGAAACGACAGAATTGCCGCAATGTTTTAAATAATACTGGCTGGAGAATACTTGATGGTGGCGGGCGGAATATTGCGCGGGCGCAAATTAGTGCATGTATAAAAGAAAAATATAAATATATATGAATTATTTATTTACGCTGAGGAAATAATACGTATTTTATATCAATAAGCGGCCCGTCCGGGCCGCAGAGAGAAGATTTAGCGCGGGGAGACCGTCACCTGGCTGCCGCTGCCGGCAATGGCTACGCGCTGGCCGACGGAGAACGGCGTGCTGCCTTGCTTTTGCACTACCATGATGGTGTTACCGTCATCTTTGCGGATTTCCAGCTCAACGCCCTGAGTTTTATTCATCGCGCCCTGTACGCCCTGACCGGCTACGCCGCCGGCGACAGCGCCTGCCGCCGTTGCCAGGGAGCGACCCGTGCCGCCGCCAATGGTGTTACCGAGGAAGCCGCCGAGCACCGCGCCGCCGATGGCGCCGATGGCGTTGCTGTCATCTCCGCCCTGAATCTGCACCGCGCGGGTATGCACAATGGTGCCGTAGGTCACGCTCTGGACCTGTTTGGCTTCAGATGCGGAGTAAACATCGCCGGACAGGCCGCTGCTGCTGACGCAGCCTGCAAGCGTAAAACCAATCATCGAGACAGCCAAAACACGTAAAATCATTTATGAATCTCCTGTTCACCAAGAAGCGTTCTGTTGAACTTCCTTGTAGCCAATTATATGGCATTTAAGCGTCTGCTGGCATAGCAGATGCAACGACTATACAAAAAATAATAATCAGAGTCGTCTCAACCTAAACTAAACACAAGTTCTTTACCCTAAGAATCGGCAGCGCTGCTTGTATTGTTAAAAAGTATTATAACAGCGTAGCTTTGCCCCCTCGTTTATGATGGAGTGTGGGGATATACGAGAGTCATGGAATGAAGGAAAGCGTATGAAATCAGGCCGCTTTATCGGCGTTATGTCCGGCACCAGCCTTGATGGTGTTGATGTTGTTCTCGCAGCAATTAATGAAAATCTGGTTGCCCAGCAGGCCAGCCTGACCTATCCCATCCCCATCGCGATTAAAGAAGATATCCTGGCCATCTGCCAGGGGCAGCAGCTGACTCTTTCGCAGCTGGGGCGTCTCGATACGCGCCTGGGACGGTTATTTGCCGATGCGGTTCTGGCATTGATGGCTCAGGAAAAGCTCAAGGCGGCGGACATCATCGCTATCGGCTGCCATGGCCAAACGGTCTGGCATGAGCCAGCAGGCGATGCGCCGCATACTTTGCAGATTGGCGACAATAACCAGATTGCCGCGCATACCGGCGTGACGGTGGTCGGGGACTTTCGCCGTCGCGATATGGCGCTCGGCGGGCAGGGCGCGCCGCTGGTCCCGGCGTTCCACCACGCGCTGCTGGCGCACCCGGTTGAGCGTCGAATGGTTCTCAATATTGGCGGGATCGCCAACCTCTCTTTGCTGGCGCCAGGTCTGCCGGTGCGCGGCTACGACACCGGCCCGGGCAACATGCTGATGGATGCGTGGGTCTGGCGTCAGCGTGGTAAACCCTTCGATAAAGACGCGCAGTGGGCCAGCGATGGTAAAATTGTGCTGCCGTTGCTGCAGGATATGCTAAGCGATCCGTGGTTTGCGCTGCCGGCGCCAAAGAGCACCGGTCGTGAATACTTTAACTACGGCTGGCTGTCGCAGCATCTGGCGCGTTATCCGGGGCTTCGCGCCCAGGACGTTCAGGCGACCCTTGCGGAGCTGACCGCCGTCAGCATCAGTGAACAGGTGCTGCTCAGCGGGGGATGTGAACGCCTGCTGGTATGCGGCGGCGGGGCGCGCAATCCGCTTCTGATGGCCCGTCTGGCGGCGCTGCTGCCGGGAACCGAGGTATCGACGACCGATGAGGCGGGGATCAGCGGTGATGATATGGAGGCGCTGGCTTTCGCATGGCTGGCGTGGCGGACGCTTGCCGGACTACCCGGCAATCTCCCTTCCGTGACCGGCGCGTCGCAAGCTTCCGTGCTTGGCGCGATTTTTCCGGCCAATCCGCCGCAAAATCAGAGTTAACTGAAATCACCCGCGCCGGTTTCTTCGTAAACTGGACAGCGTTGAGGGAGGGCGTTATGCCTTCCCGGACCGGGAAAGTCGAAGGCAAATTGATGAAAAAAATACTTATTCTTGCTGTACCTTTTATGCTGGCGGGCTGTAGCTACTACAACCAGTTTGTCGAGCGGATGAATACGGACACCCTCGAGTATCAGTGTGACCAGAAACCGTTGACCGTCCATCTCAATCATACTCGCCAGCAGGTCAGCTTTATTTACGATAATCAGCAGCTCAATTTACAGCAGGGGCTCTCCGCCTCTGGCGCGCGCTATACCGATGGCGTTTACGTTTTCTGGTCGAAGGGCGATAGCGCCACCGTCTATAAACGGGACCGTATCGTGCTGGAAAACTGTCAGCTGCAAACCGCCAAACGTTGAGATTTCAGCCATGGGGGCGCACAATAACGCTACCCTTTGATTATTTTCTCAATTGCCATGTCTGATAACGACGAATTGCAGCAAATCGCGCACCTGCGCCGTGAGTATACCCGTGGTGGCCTGCGCCGCCACGATCTTCCCGCCGAACCTCTGGCACTCTTTGAGCGCTGGCTGCGTCAGGCCTGTGACGCAAAGCTCGCCGACCCAACGGCGATGGTTGTCGCAACCGTCGATGAAAACTCGCAGCCTTACCAGCGCATCGTGTTGCTCAAGCACTACGATGAGAAAGGCCTGGTGTTCTATACCAACCTCGGTAGCCGCAAAGCCCATCAGATTGAAAAAAATCCCCGCATCAGCCTGCTTTTCCCATGGCATATGCTGGAGCGTCAGGTGATGGTTATCGGTAAAGCGGAACGCCTTTCAACGCTGGAAGTGGTGAAATATTTCCATAGCCGTCCGCGCGATAGTCAGATTGGCGCATGGGTGTCGCAGCAGTCCAGCCGTATCTCGGCGCGCGGCATCCTTGAGAGTAAGTTCCTCGAGCTCAAGCAAAAATTCCAGCAGGGCGAAGTGCCGCTGCCGAGCTTCTGGGGCGGATTCCGCGTCAGTATCGAACAGATGGAGTTCTGGCAGGGCGGCGAGCATCGTCTGCACGATCGTTTTCTCTACCAGCGGCAAAACTGCGGCTGGCAAATCGACCGACTGGCGCCATAAAGGACGCAAAAATGTTGTGTTAAGCGCTGGTGCATCGTGGCCCGGCGCTTTATTCTATACGCTTCATTTTTCAAGCTGCATCTTTGTTAGCTGCGCCTGCCTGGCTCTGTCGCTTACCTGAGTAAGTTCCCCGGGCTTTCACATGCTTGCCGCGGCGACGCAGCTTGAATAATTTTGCGTAGATATTTTTTTCGCGTCTGGCGAAAAGTCGTGTACCGGCAGAGGTGCAGTCGTTTTATAGATGGAGAATTTGATGGCAAGCAGTAACTTGATTAAACAATTGCAGGAGCGGGGGCTGATAGCCCAGGTGACGGACGAAGAAGCGTTAGCAGAGCGACTGGCGCAAGGCCCGATCGCGCTCTATTGCGGCTTCGATCCCACCGCTGACAGCTTGCATTTGGGGCATCTTGTTCCATTGTTATGCCTGAAACGCTTCCAGATGGCCGGCCATAAACCGGTTGCCCTGGTGGGCGGCGCGACCGGTCTGATTGGCGACCCGAGCTTTAAAGCCGCGGAGCGTAAACTGAACACTGAAGATACCGTGCAGGAGTGGGTAGATAAAATTCGCAAACAGGTCGCGCCTTTCCTCGACTTTGATTGCGGTGAAAATTCTGCCATTGCCGCCAACAACTACGACTGGTTTGGCAGCATGAACGTGCTGACATTCCTGCGTGATATCGGCAAGCACTTCTCGGTAAACCAGATGATCAACAAAGAAGCGGTGAAGCAGCGTCTGAACCGCGACGACCAGGGCATCTCTTTTACCGAGTTCTCCTACAACCTGCTGCAGGGTTACGACTTTGCCTGCCTGAACAAGCTGCACGGCGTGGCGCTGCAAATCGGCGGTTCTGACCAGTGGGGCAACATTACCTCCGGTATCGACCTGACCCGTCGTCTGCACCAGAACCAGGTCTTTGGCCTGACCGTTCCGCTGATCACCAAGGCGGACGGCACGAAATTCGGTAAAACCGAAGGCGGCGCAGTGTGGCTGGATCCGAAGAAAACCAGTCCGTACAAGTTCTACCAGTTCTGGATCAACACTGCGGATGCCGACGTTTATCGCTTCCTGAAGTTCTTCACTTTTATGGACATGGCTGAAATCAATGCCCTGGAAGAAGAAGACAAAAACAGCGGTAAAGCACCGCGCGCCCAGTATGTGCTGGCCGAACAGGTGACCCGCCTGGTGCACGGTGAAGAAGGTCTGGTGGCGGCAAAACGCATTACCGAGAGCCTGTTCAACGGTAACCTGAGCGATTTGAGCGAAGCCGATTTCGAACAGCTGGCGCAGGATGGCGTGCCGATGATCGAAATGGATAAAGGCGCCGATCTGATGCAGGCGCTGGTGGATTCTGAACTGCAGCCGTCCCGCGGTCAGGCGCGTAAAACCATCGCATCCAATGCGGTGACCATCAACGGCGAAAAACAGTCCGACCCGGAATACGCATTTGTTGATGCCGACCGTCTCTTTGGTCGCTACACCTTACTGCGTCGCGGTAAGAAAAATTACTGTCTGGTCTGCTGGAAGTAATTGCGTAAAGGCAGGGGCGTGGGAAACCGCGCCCCTTATTTTTTGCTCTCAGGTAATCAAGATGAAGAATATCCTCGCCATCCAGTCCCACGTTGTGTTTGGCCATGCGGGCAACAGCGCCGCTGAATTTCCGATGCGCCGCCTTGGCGCCAACGTCTGGCCGCTTAATACCGTACAATTCTCCAACCATACCCAATACGGAAAGTGGACCGGCTGCGTGATGCCGCCAGCGCATCTGACGGAAATTGTTCAGGGGATTGCCGATATTAACCAGCTTCAGCGCTGTGACGCGGTATTAAGCGGATACCTGGGATCGGCGGAACAGGGCGAACATATTCTTGGCATCGTGCGTCAGGTGAAAAGCGCCAATCCGGCCGCGAAATATTTCTGCGATCCGGTCATGGGGCACCCTGAAAAGGGCTGTATCGTAGCGCCCGGCGTCGCGGAGTTTCATGTACGCTATGCGCTGCCGGCGAGCGATATTATTGCGCCAAACCTGGTTGAGCTGGAGATCCTCTGCGGGCATCCGGTGGCGAACGTTAACGAAGCGGTGCTGGCCGCGCGCGAGCTGATTGCACAGGGGCCGGAAGTGGTGCTGGTGAAGCATCTTTCGCGGGCCGGGCTGAGTATGGATCGTTTTGAAATGCTGCTGGTCACCGCGCAGGAAGCCTGGCATATCAGCCGTCCGCTGGTGGATTTTGGCATGCGCCAGCCGGTGGGCGTCGGCGATGTCACCAGCGGGCTGCTGCTGGTTAAGCTGCTGCAGGGCGCGGGACTGCGCGATGCGCTGGAGCACGTGACCGCCGCGGTGTATGAAATCATGCTTGCGACAAAAAATATGCAGGAGTATGAACTACAGGTTGTGGCGGCTCAGGATCGCATCGCGCAGCCGGAGCACTACTTCAGCGCTACGCAGCTTTAAGAGGTGTGAGAACAACTTGCCCGACCTGCGTCGGGCAAGCATCGGCTTCACTTCAGCCCTTCAGCCTCAAGGGCGGCGGCAACCGCAGGCCGGGCGGCAACGCGCTTCATCCAGGCTGCAATATTGCTATAGCCTTCCATATCCAGCTTCACGGCGTACGCCCAGCGCAGTACGGTGAACAGGTAGCCATCGGCGATAGTGAAACGGTGCCCGTTAATCCACTCTTTATCTTCCAGGCATTCGTTCACGTACTGCATTTTTTTGTCCAGCAGCGCGCGAGCGACAGGTTTGTAATCCTCCGGCGTATCCGGGCGAAACAGCGGGGTAAAACCTTTATGCAGCTCCGTCGCAACGTAGTTTAGCCACTCCAGCGTCTGATAGCGGGTGATGCTTCCCACCGGCGCCAGCAGCTGGCGGTCCGGCACGCGATCGGCGATATATTGCATAATGGCCACGCCTTCCGTCAGCAGCACATCATCGTCCAGCAGCAGCGCCGGTACCTGACCCTTCGGGTTGATCTGCAGATAATCATCCCCGTTTTCGAGACGTTTCTTCATCACGTCAACGCTCTGCAGGGTGAAGTCCAGCCCGCTTTCGCGTAGCGCGATATGCGAAGCAAGAGAACAAGCGCCGGATTTGTAGAACAGTTTCATCGGTAACTCCTCGTGGCTGCGGTTTCCTGTATGTTAGTCCGCCCAGGGGTAAAAAAAAACCGCTAACAGCGCGTTAGCGGTTTAAATTTATGGGTTTTCCCGGGGAGCTTAAGCCGTAGCGGTATCGCTGGCTTTTGCCGTTTTATCGTCGTCCTGGGTCATACGGTTCAGCTTCGGCGCCGTCATGAGCATCAGGATGGCGATAATGCCGGTGGCGACACCGATATGCAGGAACACGCGACCGTAAACTTCCAGCGACATCAGCGGGTCAGTCACGTTATCCGGCACCGCCATCATGTTCGCCACGTAGCCGCCGATCAGGTTGGCGCCAGCAGTAGTCAGGAACCAGCTACCCATAATGAAGCCCATCAGGCGCTGCGGAACCAGCTGTGCCACCATTGCCAGACCCAGACCGGAAATCATCAGTTCACCGATACTCTGCAGGCCGTAGCTGATCACCAGCCAGCTGACGTTTACGATGCCCGCGTCGCTGGCGAACTTAGCGCCCAGCGGCAGGACAAGGAAGGCGCCGGAGCACAGGACCATACCAATAGCAAACTTCATCGGCATCGGCAGGGTATCGCCCATCTTGTTATAAATGGCGGCCAGAATCGGGCTACCGATAATGATCCAGAAAGGGTTCAGCGCCTGGTACTGCTCAGGCTCGAAAGCGATGCCCAGCAGAGAGTGTTCAACGTTGCGAATCGCAAAGAAGTTGAGGGAGGTTGGCATCTGGCTATACAGAACGAAGAAGATAATCGCCTGCAGCATCAGGATGAAAGCGACGATCATTTTACGACGGGCCGCGCCCTGCATCGCGAAAGCTTCTTTAGCGAAAATAACGATGATGCCCAGCGCAACCACGCCCAGCGCCATACGTGCAATACCCTGGTTGTGCAGCAGCCAGGTTGCAATCGCGATGAGAACCACCACGCCAACGATAGTCGCCAGCAGCTTACCTACCTGCAGCGGGGCGAAGTCAGGCTTCGAGCCGTACTGTTTAACCCAGCGCTGGCAGAAAGCGAAATTGACGATGGTGATAACCAGGCCGACAAAGCTCAGGGCGAAAGCGACGCTCCAGCCAAACTTCGCCGCCAGCCACGGCGTGGCCAGCATAGAGAAGAAGGAACCGATGTTGACGGACATATAGTACATGGTAAATGCACCGTCCAGACGCGGGTCGTTCTTTTCATAGCAGGTTGAGAGCAGGGAAGAGGGGTTAGCCTTAAACAGGCCGTTACCGACGGCAATCGTCGCCATACCCATATACACGATGCCCGCATCGTGCCCGGACCACGCTACCAGGCCGTAGCCGATAGCCAGAACGATTGCGCCGAGCATGATGACGCGCTTAGTGCCAAGCACCTTGTCGCCCAGCCAGCCGCCAATCGCCACCAGACCGTAGACCAGCGCGCTAAAGGAGGAGAACAGAGTAATAGAGTCCGCTTCTGACATACCCAGCTGTTTAACCAGGTAAACGGCCATGATCCCTTGCAGGCCGTAGAAACCAAAACGTTCCCACAGCTCAATAGAGAAGATGAGATAGAACGAACGTGGTTGTTTGAAAGCGTTTAAACTTACGCTTTCTGTTGGTTTATTGTTTGCAGTCGACACAAATACCTCTTTTTTTACATCCCATATTAACGGGGGGTGTTCGGGGCGCAATCTTCTCAGACCGCCGCCTTTATAGTTATTCTGGAGGGAAAACGGCAGGTAATGTTCACTATCCTGCCCCTTCAGGCAATAGCTTTGCAATAATCTGTTACACATATTCCATGCGGCATAATACACCGCCTACTCAAATGTTATTCAGAGTTAAATTTCAAGGTTTAGCCAAAGGTAGAGTTTTTATCTGCTGGAATCCGAAGTTTTTCGCATAATGGCGATATGTTCGGCTGTATGCGCTTGCATCCAGTGATATAGCCCGTAATCCTAAAAATTGATGGGTTATTGTGTTGGTATTTAACTTAAGGGTATTTGAATCAGCAGGTTTGCACGCAAAAGCGTTAACATTAAATCAACAATAAATTGACCAGGTGATCTCGATCACAAATGTATAGAAATTTTGCCTCTAAAAAAAATGAATAAGCTGGCCGATGATTATATAACCGCATAATCACCCGCAACAGCGCGAAAATGATGGCGTGAATGTCGATGAAGGCGGGGGAAAAGCAGCGTCATCACCCTGATGGATAATGACGCGATGCGTGTTCAGAGATCGACCTTCTCTTTGTACTCGCAAAGGTCTTCTATCAGGCAGGAGCCGCAGCGCGGTTTGCGGGCAATACAGGTATAACGACCGTGCAGGATTAACCAGTGATGGCAGTCGACTTTAAATTCCGCTGGAACCACCTTTAACAGCTTTTCTTCGACCTGTTCAACGTTCTTACCGGGCGCGAATTGTGTCCGATTGCAAACGCGGAAGATATGCGTATCGACGGCGATTGTCGGCCAGCCGAAGGCGGTGTTGAGTACCACGTTCGCGGTTTTACGGCCGACGCCGGGAAGCGCCTCAAGGGCCGCCCGATCTTCCGGCACTTCGCCATTGTGCTGCTCAAGCAGGATACGACAGGTCTTGATGACGTTTTCTGCTTTGCTGTTAAACAGGCCAATAGTCTTGATATACGACTTCACGCCCTCAACGCCCAGTGCCAGCATGGCCGCCGGCGTGTTGGCGACCGGGTAGAGTTTTGCCGTCGCTTTGTTGACGCTGACGTCGGTGGCCTGCGCCGAGAGCAGGACGGCAATCAATAATTCAAACGGCGAGTGAAAATTCAGCTCCGTGGTGGGGTGCGGGTTGTTATCCCTGAGCCTGGTGAGGATCTCCAGGCGTTTACTCTTATTCATTCCAGGCTTTTCCCGTCACATCAGACGGCGCAACGACATCGGCTTGTACCGCTTTAGCTTTGCGCTGTTTGCTACGTTCATCGATAAGGTATTTTACCGCCAACATCATACCGAGGCCAATAAATGCCCCCGGCGGCAGCATCGCCAGCAGAAACGGCGTATCGGTATGAAATACTTCAATGCGCAGAACTTTAGCCCAGCTGCCGAGCAGGCTATCGGCACCGTCAAACAGGGTACCGTTGCCGAGAATTTCCCGCATTGAGCCGAGCACAAACATCGCACAGGTGGCCCCCATGCCGATGGAAAAACCATCCAGCGCCGACAGCGCCGGGCCTTTTTTCGCGGCAAAGGCCTCAGCGCGCCCAACCACGATACAGTTGGTGACAATCAGCGGGATAAAGATCCCCAGAGACTGATAGAGGCCGAACGCGTAGGCGTTGATCAGCATCTGCACGACGCTCACCACCGAAGCGATGATCATGACGTAAATCGGAATACGGATTTCCGCCGGTGTCCAGCGGCGCAGGCTGGAAATGGTCAGGTTCGTCAGGGTGAGCACCAGCGTCGTCGCCAGCCCAAGGCCAAGGGCGTTGGTGGCGGTCGAGGTCACGGCGAGTAGGGGACACATCCCCAGCAGCTGAACCAGCGCGGAGTTGTTTTTCCACAACCCCTGAACAATAACGTCTTTTACTTCGCTCATGATTTAGTCTCCACAGGGAGTGAATGCGGAAATCTGCGCGGGCAGCGTTTGTGCGTACAGGCCGGCGCGCTTGACGGCATTGACCACCGCGCGCGGGGTAATGGTGGCCCCGGTAAACTGGTCGAAGTCGCCGCCGTCTTTTTTCACGGCCCAGTGGCTGTCGTTTTGCCCATGAATCACTTTACCGGCAAAGAGGGTGATCCAGTCGGAAATTCTGAGTTCGATTTTATCGCCCAGCCCCGGCGTCTCATGATGTTCGGTGACGCGGGTACCCAGCACGGTACCTTTAAAATCGGCGGCCACCAGCAGCTGAATGGCCCCGGAATAGCCGTCCGGTGCGGTGGCTTCCATCACCGCAGCCACCGGTTTTTCGCCATCCTGAGCGATCCAAACCTTGTGCTGGCCTTTTCCCAGCGCCGGGGCGGTAACTTGATAACAGCTTTTCAGCAAGTCGTTGTTATAAAGATTAGCCGGCATAACCTGGTCAAATAAGGCTTTTTGCTGCTGGGCAGCCTGGTCTTCAATAGTGCTTTTGGTCAGCTCGTTAATCGCGGCCGTCAGCCCGGTAGACCCCGCCGCAAAGAGGGCCAGCGTGATGCCGTGTTTACGCATGCTTTGTAACATGTTCGGGTCCTCAGCGGTGGCCGTACGCGCGCGGGCGCGTATAGTAATCGATCAAGGGAACGGTAATATTGGCCAGCAGAACGGCAAAGGCCACGCCATCCGGATAGCCGCCAAAGCTGCGAATTAGCCATACCAGTAACCCCGCCAGCGCGCCGAAGATCAGGCGTCCGCGATTGGTGGTGGAGGCGGTTACCGGATCCGTCAGAATAAAGAATGCGCCCAGCATGGTGGCGCCGGACAGCAGATGAATTTGCGGCGAGGCGAGGCTTTCCGGGGAGAACAGCCATCCGAGGGTAGCGCAAACGGCAAGGCTCAGCAGAAAACTGACCGGAATATGCCAGCGAATGGCTTTTTGCCATAACAGGAACAGACCACCCGCCAGATACGCCACGTTAACCCACTGCCAGCCGAGGCCGGCGAGCGCGCCGCCGTAGACAGGATACTGGAGAATCTCTTCAACCGCGTGACCGGCATGAAGCGAGGTTTTGAAGGTATCCAGCGGCGTGGCCTGGCTGATACCGTCAATGCCCATTCGCAGGCTGTTCATGTCTCCACCGCTCGCCGTGTGACCTGTGAAAATCATCCGCAGCGCGTCGCTAAATCCGGGAACATTGGCGGCTATCTCATGCGGCGGGAGCCACGAAGTCATCTGGACCGGGAAGGAGATGAGCAGTACGACATAGCCGATCATCGCCGGGTTAAAAGGATTATGACCCAGACCACCGTAGAGCTGTTTAGCGATGATCACCGCGAACGCGGTCCCCAGCACCACCATCCACCAGGGAGCAAAAGGCGGAATACTGATGGCCAGCAGCAGGCCGGTCAGCAGCGCGGAGTTATCGGCGAGGATCGCGGGAATATTTTGTTTGCGCAGTTTAAGGATGGCCGCTTCGGCTCCCCACGCCGTGATGGCGGCAAGGATAATTTGCAGCACGGTACCCCAGCCGAAAAACCAGGTCTGAACCGCGATGCCGGGCACGGCGGCGAGCAGCACCAGCAGCATAATCCGCGAAGTCTGGCGCTGATTGTGGGTATAAGGGGAACTTGCGATTCTGAAAACCATTTAATCCTCGTTAACTGCCTGCCGGGATGCTTTCCGGGCCTGAACGCGGGCGATTGCTTCAGCGACTGCCGCTTTGCGGGCGTCATCATTGGCTGCCGACGGGGGAACTGCTTGTTGCTGTTGTTCTGCTTTACGCGCTTTAGCCCGGGCGATGGCGGCCTCGACGGCGGCCTTGCGCGGGTCAACGGCGGCGGGCTGCTCCGCTGCGGCGTCTTCCGCCGGAGCGGCCTGCTGTTGGACTTTACGCGCTTTGGCGCGGGCGATGGCGGCCTCAACGGCGGCTTTGCGCGGGTCAACAGCGGCAGGCTGCTCTGCTGCGGCGTCTTCCGCCGGAGCGGCCTGCTGTTGGGCTTTACGCGCTTTGGCCCGGGCGATGGCGGCCTCGACGGCGGCTTTGCGCGGGTCAACAGCGGCAGGCTGCTCTACTGCGGCGTCTTCCGCAGGAACCGCCTGCTGTTCGACTTTGCGCGCTTTGGCTCGGGCGATGGCGGCCTCGACGGCGGCCTTGCGCGGGTCAACGGCGGCGTCGGATGACGGCCCGGCGACGTTGCTTTGTGCCTGTTGCTGCGCTTTGCGTGCCCGGGCCTCGGCCTTGCGGGCTTCGCGGGCGGCAATGGCTTCGCTGTTATCCGGTTTGGCGCCGGAGAGCACGATAATTGGCTGCGCCGCGTCACGCTGCTTTTCCCGTACCCGGGCAAGGGCGGCGTTAATCGCGTCCTGATCTTTCGCCGCGGGCTGGACCGCGGCCTGCTTATGCCGTTCCAGACGCGCGGCTTTATCGCGCTCAAGACGCGCCTGACGGGCCTCAAAGCGTAATTTCGCCTCCGCCGCGCGTTTCTCTTCCTGAGCAAGCGCGTAAATTTCCGCTTTTTCCTGGCGGAAGTACTGCACCAGCGGGATATTGCTTGGGCAGACCCAGGCGCAGGCGCCGCACTCAATGCAATCCGCCAGGTTATGGCTGGTGGCTTTGTCGTGCTGCTGGCCTTTGCTGAACCAATAAAGCTGCTGCGGCAGAAGATCGGCCGGGCAGGCGTCCGCGCAGGCGCTGCAGCGGATGCAGCCTTTTTCCTCTTCCGGCTCGCCCATTTCGCTCGCCGACGGCGCCAGCAGGCAGTTGGTGATTTTCACGACCGGCACGTCGAGCCACGGCAGGGTGAAGCCCATCAGCGGCCCGCCCATAATTACCATAGGATCGCCGCTCGGACAGAAACCGGCATCGTTGAGCAGATGGCTGACCGGAGTGCCGAGGCGCGCCCAGACGTTGCCCGGACGCGAGATCGCTTCCCCGGTCAGGGTGACGACGCGCTCGGTCAGCGGCTCGCCGTCGATTACCGCGCGTTTCACCGCATAGGCGGTGCCGACGTTCTGCATCAGCACGCCGATGTCAGAGGAGCGTCCGCCGTGAGGCACCTGCTTGCCGGTAAGGATCTGCGTCAGCTGTTTCGCGCCGCCGGAGGGATATTTCGTGGGGATCACGCGCAGGGAAATACCGTGCGTGTCGGCTAATACCGCGCGCAGCATCGAAATCGCCTGCGGTTTATTATCCTCGATGCCGATCAGTACCTGAGCTGGCTGCAGAATATGGGCAAGGATGCGAATACCCTCGACGATCTGCGCCGCGCAATCCTGCATCAGACGGTCGTCGGCGGTAATATAGGGTTCGCACTCGGCGGCGTTGATAATGAGTGTGTCGATTTTGTCGCCGCCGCCGCGCAGCTTGGCGCCGGTCGGGAAACCCGCGCCGCCCAGTCCGGCCACGCCAAACTGGTGAATACGCTCAATCAGCGCTTCGCGGGATTTATTCTGGTAATCGTTCCAGCCATCGCGTTCAATCCAGCGGTCTTCGCCATCGGCATCAATAATGACGCTCATTTCCGCCAGCGCGGAAGGGTGGGCGGTAGAGTGGGGGGCAATGGCCGCCACCGTACCGGACGTCGGGGCGTGCACCGGCAGCATTCTGCCCCAGCCGCGCGTTAACGGCTGGCCGCGCAGGACGCGATCGCCCGGCTGAACGCAGAGTTCACCTTCCGCGCCAATATGCTGTTTTAGCGGAATGACAAAACGCTGCGGCAGTGAAACCTGACGCAGCGGGGTACCGTTGGACTGGGTTTTCATTTCTGGCGGATGGATGCCGCCGTTGAAGTCCCAGACTTTATCTTTGCGAAAAGCGGAAAATAACTTAAACATGTTGTTCCACGGGAATAATGCGTACCGGGATGGTCTGAAGATCCCATTTCCAGGTTTCTGTCGTCGGCGCCACCGGGCGCAGTTCAATACATTGCGTCGGACAAGGCGCGACGCAAAGATTACAGCCGGTACAGAGATCGCTCATCACCGTATGCATGGCGCGCGTGGCGCCGACGATGGCATCGACGGGACAGGCCTGAATGCATTTTGTGCAGCCGATGCAGTTCGCCTCGTCGATCACCGCCAGCATTCGCACCGGTTCGGCTTCCTGCGCATCGCCGTCTGTCGGCTGCGGATCGACGTTCAATAGCTCGGCGATTTTCAGCATCACCGCTTCGCCGCCGGGGGCGCAGCAGTTGATTTTCTCGCCCTGGGTCCCCACCGCTTCAGCGTAGGGACGACAGCCAGGGTAGCCGCACTGGCCGCACTGGCTCTGCGGAAGCAGGGCATCAATTTTTTCCACCACCGGGTCATCTTCCACCGCAAAGCGGCGGGAGGCGTACCCCAGAATTAAGCCGAAAATTAGCCCCAGCAGGCTAATGGCGACCACGGCTATCCAGACAGCGTTCATTACAACTTCACCAAACCACTAAAGCCCATAAAAGCAAGGGACATTAAACCTGCGGTGACCAGCGCAATCGCGTTACCGCGAAACGGCGCGGGAACATCCGCTACCACCAGTCGCTCGCGAATGGAGGCGAAAAGCACCATAACCAGCGAAAAACCGACCGCGGCGGCAAAACCGTACAGCGCCGATTGCAGGAAATTATGCCCAAGGTTAATGTTGAGCAGCGCCACGCCGAGCACCGCGCAGTTGGTGGTGATCAGCGGCAGGAAGATGCCCAGCAGGCGATACAGCGCCGGGCTGGTTTTACGCACGACCATTTCGGTAAACTGCACCACCACGGCGATGACCAGGATAAAGGCCAGCGTACGTAAATAGACCAGATCCAGCGGGATAAGGATCCAGGTATCAATTAACCAGGCGCAAATAGAGGCCAGCGTCATCACAAACGTGGTGGCGAGCCCCATCCCCATAGCGGCTTCCAGCTTTTTGGAAACCCCCATAAACGGGCACAGTCCAAGAAACTTCACCAGCACGAAGTTGTTAACCAGGACAGTGCCAACAAAGAGCAGTAAATAATCAGCCATCATTCGACCTGAAATAGAAAAAGCCGTCTATTATCGAATAAATCGATACCGGCGACAACAGGTTAACTGTGTGGTTATTACGGATTCACAAAGGTCCGCTTAACCCGTTGAGAACGCCTGAAATAGGGCGCAAGCAGCGCTGCGGCGAGGAGAGGGAATAGCAGCTGGCGCAGCGCGAGCGCGTCGGAAATCGGGGAAAAGGCAAAGGCTTTTACCGCCAGCAGAAGCGTGATCAGCAGCCAGATAATGTAGTGCTTCGGTACCCCTTTCCGCCGTTTAAAGAAGGCGATGGTCAACCACAGCGTGTAGTACCACATGGCGATCGCAAAGGCTAAGGAGGCGATCCACAGGGCGAGATGTTCGATGCTCATCGCGCTCAGCAATGTGTAAGTCTGGGAAGACATCAGGGCATCAGCAAAAAACAGCAGCGACAATGAGGCGCTAAGCAGGGCTACCAGGAGCCATGCCAGCGGTGCCAGAAGCCATCCGCCAATACGTTCCACAGAGTCAGAAGACATTATTACTCCAGAATTCAACGCCAGTTATAAATAAAAGCAGGGCGGAAGTATAAGCAACTGGCGTGAATGATGACAGTCTTTATTGCACGTAGCGCCAGACGGACTTGGGCACTTCGCCGATGTTGAACAATTTGCCGCCAGAAACCAGCTCCGCCCGGCGATGGTCGGCCGCGCGATACATGTTGACGATCTCTTCGTTATCGGTCAGGGAATAGTTAAGGTGATCAAAAAGTTTTTCCAGACTTTCCAGCGAACTGATTTTACGAAATTTTAATAAGTAGTCCTGAACGGTCATTTGCGTATCCATTTTATAATCGGAATAAATTAAGTTGAATATACCCATACTGAGTAAACCTGTTCTCAACCGGCAGTTCCTTTCTAAGATAAACTGTATGCAATTATTTCGGTTGTAAATACCGGTGACAAGAACAGATGATGTTTCCGGCCTGGTAAAAAGAAATTTAAGAGTATTCCAGAACTGAATCAGGCGCCGGAAGGCGCCTGGGAGAGAAGATTAACGCTGTTCGCCTCGGCTGGCAATAACGTTTTGGTACCAGAAAAAACTCTTTTTCCGTTTACGCGCCAGATTTTGCTGGTGATCGACATAAACGAATCCGTATTGTTTTTTGTAACCGTTCAGCCAGCTCAAAAGATCAATAAAGGACCAGGGGTAGTAGCCGCGCACGTCGGCGCCCTGTTCCAGCGCTTTTTCCAGCGCGGTAATATGGCTACTGAGATAGTCAATCCGCGGGTCATCGACGATTTCGCCATTGATAATCGGGTCTATTGCCCCCAGGCCGTTTTCGGTGATGTAGATTGGAATATCACCGTAGCGCGCTTTAATCATCATGATCCCGTCGGTTAAGCCCTGAGGCCAAATTTCCCAGCCCCATTCGGTATAGGTGCTTTGCGGGTTGCGCACAAAGTAGAAGAGCCCATCCACGCCCGGCTCGCCGCCGGTCGGTACTTCAGGAGGCTGCGCCGACACGGTTTCACGGCGATAGTAGTTCAGGCCGATAAAGTCACAGCGGTTGTCACGCAGCAGCGCGTCGTCTCCCGGTTCAAAGACCGGAACCCCCCACAGCGCCCGGGTCTGCTGCAGTAGCTCTGCGGGATAGCCGCCTTTTAATACCGGATCGTAGAGCCAGTGGGTATGGATGGCGTCCGCCATCTCTGTCGCCCGTTTATCTTCCTCACTGTCGGTTAATGCGGTGTGCGGCTGCAGAACGTTGACAAAACCTATCTCCCCCGCCACGCCCATTTCACGAAACGCTTTCACGGCCAGCGCATGGGCGATAAAGACGTGGTGGCAGGCCTGAATGGCGCGCGCCGGATCGCGCACCGCAGGAGGATGGAGGCCGTTAATGTAACCGTGGCCGATAAAGACGATAGTCTCGTTAAAGGTTGCCCACAGTTTGACCCGGGAGCCAAAACGTTGATAGCACAGGCGAGCGTACTCAGCGAAGGCTTCCGCGGTACTGCGCGCCTCCCAGCCGCCTTCATCCTGTAGCGCCTGGGGAAGATCCCAGTGGTACAGGGTAATCATCGGTTCAATGTTATGCGCCAGCAGTTCGTCAATCAGGTCGCTGTAGAATTGGACGCCAGCCTCGTTCACTTCACCGCGGCCGCCAGGCAGCAGGCGGGGCCAGGAAATAGAAAAGCGATAGCTTTGTAAACCCATTTCCGCCATCAGCGCTACGTCTTCGCGAAAACGATGGTAGTGGTCAACGGCGACGTCACCGGTCGTCCCCTGATAGGTGGTGCCCGGAAGGTGGGAATAAATATCCCAGATAGAAGGGCCTTTGCCGTCGGCATCGTGACCGCCTTCAACCTGCCAGGCTGCGGTCGCGGCGCCCCATAAAAAGTGTTGCGGGAATTTGGACATGAAGAAACTCCTTATCGATTGATAAAGAGAGTGTAATAAAGGCGTATGCAACTATGCAACCGGTTTCAGAAACCGGTTGCATAGTTGCGAAGCGGGTCACTGTTTATTTCGACAGCGGCTTCGTCTGAACAGCATCAACGGCAGGCGGGGACTGGTAGTTATCAATATGATGAGCGATAACTAAAAGCAGGGCCGAAACGCCCAAAACAATCCAGCCAATAAGTTCTACAATACGGTTAAAAACGTTTTCCATAACTCTACGGCAAATGGTGAAACCAGACTGAAATGGTACTCAACGACTGAAGTAACGCAAGTGTTACATGATCTTAGCTGCGCAAATGGCGTAAAGCTGAGCAACCGGTGCAGGGGCAAACGCGTCGAAGATGCGTTCAGAATCGCGGTGTTAGTGCGGCTGCGACATTTCGTTAAGGGGGCAGAAAAATGAGTGACCCTATCCGGGTAGGTTTAATCGGGTACGGCTATGCGAGCAAAACCTTTCATGCGCCGCTGGTCAGCGGTACGCCGGGGATGACGCTGGCGGCGGTCTCGAGCAGCGATGAAACGAAAGTGCTGGCCGACTGGCCTGCGGTGAAGGTGGTGACCGCACCGCAGGCGCTCTTTAGCGACCCCGATATCGATCTGGTGGTGATCCCCACGCCCAACGATACCCATTTCCCGCTGGCGAAAGCTGCGCTGGAAGCGGGCAAGCATGTAGTGGTGGATAAACCGTTTACCGTGACACTGTCACAGGCTCGCGAGCTTGAGGCCATTGCCAAAAGCGAGGGGCGACTGCTGTCCGTGTTCCATAACCGCCGCTGGGACAGCGATTTTCTGACGGTGAAGTCGCTGATTAACGAAGGCCTGTTAGGTGAAGTCGGCTATTTTGAGTCGCATTTCGACCGCTATCGACCGCAGGTACGGCAACGCTGGCGCGAGCTAGGTGGGCCGGGCAGCGGCATCTGGTACGATCTTGCCCCGCATCTGCTGGACCAGGTGGTAAATCTCTTCGGTCTGCCGGTGAGTATGCAGGTCGACCTGGCTCAGCTACGGCCTGGCTCCCAGTCCACAGACTATTTTCATGCGGTGTTGGCCTGGCCGCAGCGTCGCGTGGTGCTGCACGGAACCCTGGTGGCCGCGGCGGAAACGGCGCGCTTTATCATCCACGGTTCGCGGGGAAGCTATGTGAAATACGGCCTTGATCCGCAGGAAGAACGGCTGAAAAGCGGCGAGCGCCTGCCGCAGGAGGATTGGGGGTACGATATGCGCGACGGGCTGCTGACGCGTGCCGAAGGCGAGGAAATCACCGAGGAGTCGTGGCTGACGCTACCGGGCAACTATCCAGCGTATTACGCCGCCATTCGCGATGCGCTTAATGGCATCGGCGTTAACCCGGTTCCGGCAAGCCAGGCGATTCAGATTATGGAGCTGATTGAGCTTGGGCTGGAGTCGGCCAGGCATCGGGCGACGCTGTGCCTGAATTAGGCCGACCTGACGAAACGCGCTGGCCAGGCGCTGATTGAGCTTCCCCCCGTGCTGGCACGGGGGAGAAACATCAAGCCTGCTGCACGCGCTGGAGCAGCGCCGCTTTCTCCTGGGCGCTTAAAAAGGCGAGCTCCAGACCGTTTCTCTGCGCCTGGCGAATTTGCTCGCGGCTTAAACCGGCTGCCGGGGCGGCGACGGTGTATTCATGGATAATATCGACGCCCTGAACGGCGGGGTCGTCGGTATTGATGCAGGCCAGCACGCCGTGTTCAAGGAATGTTTTCAGCGGATGCTCGGCCAGGGATGGCACGGTGCTGGTCTGAATATTAGAGGTCAGGCAGGACTCAATCCCGATTCGCTGCGCGGCGAGATAATCCATCAGCGCCGGATCCTGCACCGCCTTCACGCCGTGGCCGATACGCTCGGCGCCCAGTTCGCGAATCGCCTGCCAGATGCTTTCCGGGCCAGCGGCTTCGCCCGCATGTACGGTGATGCGCCAGCCCGCATCGCGCGCGCGGCTGAAGTGATCCATAAACAGATTTCCCGGGAAGCCGAGCTCATCTCCGGCGAGGTCGAGGGCGGTGATGCCATCGCGATGGGCGAGCAGGGCCGCAAGCTCCTCTTCGCAGGCCGCTTCGCCAAAGGTGCGGCTCAGAATACCGATCAGGCGGGCCTCAACGTTAAAGTCGCGGCTGCCTTCTTTAACGCCGGCGATCACCGCTTCGACCACGCCCGCGACCGGCAGCTGGTGGGTCATCGCCATATAGCGCGGAGAGAAACGCAGTTCAACGTAGTGCAGGCCGTTGCGTGCGGCATCTTCGAGGTTTTCATAAGCGACGCGGCGGCAGGCTTCCAGCGAGGCCAGCACCTTTACGCCCCAGTCCAGCTTAGCGAGGAAGCTGACCAGGTCAGGCTCATTGCTGGTGACCTGTACATGAGGACGTAAGGTGTCGAGGGTGTCTGCCGGAAGGGCGAGGTTATACTGGCGGCCAAGATCGAGAATGGTTTGGGCCCGGATATTACCATCAAGGTGGCGATGGATGTCGGTTAGTGGCAAAGTTAAATCAATCATGGTCGCACTCTTTTTTTAGTTAAAGTGCGCGTCATTGTACATCAGAACGATAAATGGTTAAAAGCGGAGAAAATTACCGAACAATACAAGGAAAAACGGTGAGGGAAGGGAAGATTGCCCTCTTAAAGGGAGCAATGACGAAATCGCTCATAGCAAAACGCTATTAATCATAGACAATCAGTATTTAATTTCGCGCCCGAGATTTTCTATAGTCTCAGGCGCTGGTTTTCCTGCAATGAATGGCAGGCAATTTTAAAAAGGACTCTGGGAATATGATCTTCACGTTAAAAAAAGTCGCGGTACCGCTGGTTGTCGCAGGCTCGCTGCTGCTGGCCGCCTGCAAACCTGGCGAGCAGGACCCCAACCACATCAAAGTGGGCATAAGCGCAGGCGTTGACCAGGAAGTCTGGGCGGTGGCGCAAAAAGTGGCGAAAGAGAAGTACAATCTCGACGTTGAGGTGGTGACGTTTAATGATTTCGTCCTGCCCAACGAGGCGCTGAACAATGGCGATCTTGATGCTAACGCTTTCCAGCATAAGCCCTATCTGGACAAACAGATCCAGGAGCGCGGCTATAAGCTGGTTCAGGTTGGCACCACGTTCGTTTATCCGATAGCGGCCTATTCGAAGAAAATCACGTCGGTTGCTCAGCTGCCCGATGGCGCGCAGGTGGCGGTCCCCAACGATCCAACTAACCTCGGCCGCTCTCTGCTGCTGCTACAAAAGCAGGGGCTGATTACGCTGAAGGACGGCGTGGGTCTGCTGCCCACCTCGCTGGATATTATTAACAACCCGAAAAAGCTAAAAATCGTCGAAATTGAAGCGCCGCAGCTCACCCGCGCGCTGGACGACCAGCAGATAACCATGGCGATTATCAATACCACCTTCTCAAGCCAGGTCGGGCTGTCGCCGTCGCGCAACGGCCTGTTTGTGGAAAGCAAAGATTCCCCTTACGTGAATATCTTCGCCAGTCGTATCGAAAATAAAGACAGCGAAAAGGTGAAAAACCTGGTGAAGGCCTACCAGAGCGATGAGGTGGCCGCGGCAGCAGAGCAGCTTTACAAAGGCGATGCGGTTAAGGGCTGGTAATCATTGACGTTTTCAGGCCCGTGACGCGCGGGCTGGCGCATGTGATGCGGAAGACAGCCGGTAGCCCACTACCGGCTTTTTTCTGGCTATTTTTGAATCAAATAGCGGATGGTTGGCCCATCCTGCTGAATGTCGAGCACGGTGTAGCCGTGGTTTTTGGCATCCAGCGGGATGTTGTTAATCGACTGCGGACAGTCGCTGACCACTTCCAGAATCTCGCCTTTCTTCAGCGAAGGCATGGCTTCGAGCGTGGCGATGGCCGGATAGGGGCAGGGTTCGCCAACCATATCGAGGCGATAATCGGGGACCAGAGTTTTCATGCGCTTTCCTTAACGGTCGAGGGGGCGAGAGACTGGCGGCGGAAAAACCGTTTTTCCCAGCCAATCACCAGAATCAGCGCGATCAGCAGCAGGAGATAGGTCACCAGCAGGCCGCCAAATGGCCCGAAGGTCGCCAGCAGGTTGATTTTATCCCAGCTTGTGGCCAGCGCCGGAGAGAGCCCGTCCCAGTAGTAGGCGAGGATCGTTGAACCGATAACGTTGCCCAGCCCGACCCACCAGTAGTGCACCTGACCTTCCACCGCGCGGTACATCCAGCCGGTTTCGCAGCCGCCCGCCAGGACGATGCCAAAGCCAAACAGCAGGCCGCCGATAACCGCGTTGGGCCCCGCCCACATGATTTTCGGCTCCATACCCAGCTGCACGTAGCTGAAGATCCCAATAGCGCTGGCGGCCATGCCGAAAATAATCGCCTTCGCCATATTGGTACGCCCGGTGATCCACATATCGCGAAAGGCGGAGGTGAAGCAGATCTGCGCCCGTTCGATGAGCAGGCCAAATCCGACGCCAAACAGCAGCGCCAGGCCGAGCTTCGGCCGATCGGCCGCGGTGAGCAGGCCCCAGGCGATCATGGCGAAAAAGACCACCATGCCGAGACGGAACCGGCGCCGCGCCTGGTCAGGTTTTTGCGTCAGCGGCGAGGCCTGGGACACTTTCTGCATTTTTACCGGAATACGGAAGATGGGCAGTAAGGTAAAGCGCGCGCCGAACCAGGTTCCGATAGCGGTAGCGATGGCAAAGAACCAGGCGTGCAGAGAAAACTGTGGGATACCGGTAAAAAATGCGGCCAGATTGCAGCCCATCGCCAGACGGGCGCCGAAACCGGCGATGATTCCCCCGGCGACGGCCTGCAGAATGCGGATCCGGCTGCGGGGGAAGCGCAGCTTGACGTTATTTGCCCACAGCGCGGCGGCGAAACAGCCGCCGAACATGCCGATGATCATCATGCCGTCGATACGGGTGAGCGGGGTGCCCTCGAGATGAATGAGCTTATAGTAGCCCCACTCTTCGCTGTGCACGCCGACGAGCTGCAGCAATTGCCCACCCCAGCGGGTGAATTCGCCGGTGACGGCCCAGAAGGTGCCGGTAATACCGAAGTAGTAGGTTGAGAGAATACCCGCGGCGATAACGGCGGGGACGGGCGACCAGAATTTAATCAGCCACGCCTGTTTGAACTGTTGCCATGTCATGAAGATGCCTCTGAACTCAGAAGGTATATTACCCGTAGCGGGTAGAAGAGGGGCGATAATACGCTGCTTATTAATGTAAAACGCTCGATGGGATCAAATTGAACGATAAAGAGAATATCAAAGGCCACGCCTGGGTGGCCTTTTACGCCTGCGGATCCGCGGTCAGATATTGATGACGGATATTGCGATTAATTAAAGCCCAGGCGAATAAGGTTTAGCGGGCAATATAACCCCTGATGTCCGTCTATTTCCACGCAGTCCGCCCGGCGGAGCTGCTCCGCCGTTTTACCCTCGGCGTGGATGGCTTTGATGACGCCCGTCGCGCCGCTGTCGGCCACCATAACCATGCTGCCGGTAGCGATAGCGTTACGGTTACGATCGTAGGTGTTCATATTTTTTCCTCCTGGTGAATATTTTGACGGGAATTAAAAACGGCATTTAAATACACCTTTGTGAAATAGCGTTTTTTGAGTCTCGTCAAAATATCGTTTTATTGTGCGGGGGGGACGGATGAGTGAGCGGAGAGTCAGCGGTAGCGGACAGGCCGCTACCGCGTTGGTGGCCAGCGAAAACAGTTAGCGCAGCGAGCCCAGGGCGGCAATTAATCCCTGCACGCCTTTTTCCAGCTTTTCACGTGGGCAGCCGGCATTCAGACGGACAAAACCCTTACCCTCATCGCCGTAGGTGTCCCCTGGCATAATGGCGACCTTCTGTTCCTCAATAAGTGCTTTTTGCAGGGCGCGATCGTCCACCGCCAGCGGGCGCAGGTCAATCCACGCCAGGTAAGTCGCCTGCGGCGGCTGCCAGTTTAGCTCGGGAAACGCCTGATTCAGTTCGCGCGCGATGTAGCGCATATTCTCCTGCAGATAGCCGCGCAGGGCATCCAGCCAGGCGGCGCCCTCGCGATAGGCGGCGATATGCGCCACCAGCGCCGGTACGGAAGGGGAAGAGAGGCCATCGCGGGCCTTAAGCGCGTGCAGATAGCTTTCGCGCGCCGCGGGATCGTCAATCAGCCCGTATGCGCCGGTAAACGCCGGAATGTTGAAACTTTTCGATCCGGAGGTGAACAGCGCCCAGGGGCTGCGCGCCACCTCGCACCACGGGGTGTGCTGATGTTCGTCCCACACCATGTCCATGTGGATCTCGTCGCTAATTACCTTTACGCCGTGCTTCTCGCACAGCCGCGCCATGGTTTCCAGCTCTTCGCGGGTCCATACCTTGCCGGTGGGGTTATGCGGACTGCACAGCAGCAGCACGGTATTACGCGGCTGAGCCAGTACCCGTTCCAGCTGCGCCATATCGCAGCGCCACTGATGGATGTCGAGGGAGAGCGGAACCGCCGCGACGCGCCGCTGGTTGCCTTCAATGGTTTTATAAAAGGCATCGTAGGCCGGAGTGTGTACCACAATACCGTCACCCGTTGCCGACCACTGACGAATCATCTCCGCCACCATATAGATAACCGACGGCCCGTAAACAATTGCTTCGCGGTCGATTGGGCTATGAAAACGGCTGGCGAACCAGTGGCTCACCGCGCCGAGGAATTCATCGTTTTTCCAGCGGCTGTAGCCAAAAACGCCGTGCGCCAGGCGTTTGCTGACGGCATCGATGATGCAGGGGGCGGTGGCGAAATCCATGTCGGAGATCGTAAAGGGCAGCAGGTCGGCCGCGCCAAAACGGTCGGCGACGTAATCCCACTGGGTGCACCAGGTGCCGTGACGGTCGACCGGCGTTGAAAAATCAAACATCTGCACTTCCTTCATCATGTCCCCCTCCTGTTCGGAGGGGGCGGAGCCTATGCCTCGACGGTATTCATCAGGACAGCCATTTCATCTTTCACCGACTGCACCTGCGGGCCAATCACCACCTGCAGGTTGTGCTGGTTAAGCTGCACCACGCCGATGGCGCGATTCGCTTTCAGCGCGGCGCTGTCGACTTTGCTCATGTCGTTAACCGACAGACGCAGGCGGGTAATGCAGTTATCGAGCGAAACGATATTTTCCGCGCCGCCGAGCGCCGCCAGAATCGCCGGAACGTTATAGCCTGATTTTCCGGTCACGCCGGTGACGGCCTTTTCGAAAGCGCTATTGGTTTCAATATCGCGTCCCGGGGTTTTCAGGTTAAAACGGGTGATAGCGAAACGGAAGATACCGTAGTAAACCGCAAACCAGATGGCCGCGACCACCGGTACCAGATACCACTTGGTTGACAGACCGTGCAGAATGCCGAACACCACAAAGTCGATAACGTTGCCGTCGGTGTTGCCGATAGTCACGCCCAGAATGGCCATCATGGTAAAACCCAGTCCGGTGAGGAGCGCGTGGATAACGTACAGCACCGGGGCGACGAACAGGAATAAAAATTCCAGCGGCTCGGTCGTGCCGCCTACCACGCAGGCGATAACGCCGGAAATCAGCAGCCCCTTAATTTTATGGCGGTTTTCCGGGCGAGCGCAGTGGTACATCGCCAGCGCCGCTCCCGGCAGGCCGCCGAGGAAGGCCGGCATTTTGCCTTGCGAGAGGAAACGGGTCGCGCTTTCGGAGAAGCCGTGGGTGGTTGGGCAACTGAGCTGGGCCTGGAAAATCGTCAGCGCGCCGCTGACGCTATGGCCGCAAACGTCCAGGGTTCCGCCCGCCTCGGTAAAGCGGATCAGCGCCACCAGAATATGGTGCAGGCCGAAAGGCAGCAGCAGGCGCTCTCCGGTACCGAAAATCATCGGTCCGAAATCTCCCGCGCTATTGATGACGTGGCCGAGGGCATTGATCCCCATGGCGAAGACGGGCCAGATCAGCGGAATGACCAGACCGACCAGGCCGAGAACCACGGTGGTGATAATCGGTACAAAGCGGGTGCCGCCAAAAAAGGCCAGCGCGTCGGGCAGGCGGATATTGTGAAAACGCTCATGCAGCACCCAGACGATGATCCCGGCGATCACCGCGCCGAGGATCCCGGTGTCGATCGATTGAATGCCGATAATATTCTGGATGTTGTTCGCTTTGAGGACGGCGGCATCGGTGGTCGGCAGAATGCCTTTGGCCGTCAGCCAGAAGTTAACCGCCAGATTCATCACGGCATAGCCGACAAAACCGGCAAACGCGGCGACGCCTTTGTTTTCTCGCGCCAGACCCAGTGGAATGGCGATACAGAACATCACCGGCAGAAAGCTGAAGGCGAAGGAGCCGACTTTGCCCATCCAGATGAATACGGCCTGCAGCAGCGGCACGTCCAGCCACGGCAGGAGCGTCAGGACATCATGGCTGCTCAGAGAGCTGCCGATCCCCAGCATGATCCCGCAAAAGGAGAGCAACGCCACGGGTAACATGAAGGTTTTCCCTAACTGCTGGAAAAACTCCCACAGGGTAATTTTGGTTGCTGTTTTCGCCGTCATAACACGAATCCTGGTTCTTTAAGTTATCGGTAGGATGTAACGCCACGGAAAGATAAAACGTTTTACCAAATTTTAGTGCGATAAAAATCACATATTCCGGCGATAATAACGTTTATAAAGAGAGTATCTTGATAAAACGTTTTATCGACAGCCAAAGGGAGTCGGCCTGCAGTTATGGCTATCGCGAAAAAAATCACCATTAATGATGTCGCCCAGGCGGCGGGCGTGTCGGTCAGTACGGTATCGCTGGTGCTGAGCGGCAAGGGGCGTATTTCGTCGGCGACCGGCGAGCGCGTCAATCATGCCATTGAACAGCTGGGCTTCGTGCGCAACCGCCAGGCGGCGTCGCTGCGCGGCGGCCAGAGCGGCGTTATTGGCCTGATCGTCAGCGACTTATCGAAGCCTTTCTACGCGGAGATGACCGCCGGATTGACCGACGCGCTTGAGTCGCAGGGCAGAATGGTGTTTCTCACCCAGGGGGGGGCACAGCGGTGAAAAAAATGCTCCAGCGTTTTGATACCCTGGTGGCGCAAGGGGTCGACGGCGTGGTGATTGCCGGGGCGATCGACCAGGGAGCGGAGCTGCGCGATCGCGCGGCGCAAGCTGGAATGCCGCTGGTGTTTGCTTCCCGCGCCAGCTATCTCGACGATGTCGACCTGATCCGTCCGGATAATATGCAGGCGGCGCAGATTGTCACCGAGCACCTGATCCGCCGCGGCCATCAGCGCATTGCCTGGCTGGGAGGGCAGAGCTCGTCCCTGACGCGCGCCGAACGGGTAGGCGGCTACTGCGCCACCCTGCTGAAGTATGGCCTGCCGTTTCATAGCGAGTGGGTGCTGGAGTGCGAGTCGAGCCAGAAGCAGGCGGCAGAGGCGATGGCGGCGCTGCTGCGGCAAAACCCAACGATTAGCGCGGTGCTGTGCTACAACAGCGTGATTGCCACCGGGGCGTGGTTTGGGCTGATGCGCGCCGGGCGCCAGAGCGGCGAAGCTGGCGTCGAAAGCTATTTTGAACAGCGGGTCGCGCTGGCGGCCTTTGCGGAGTTACCCGAGGAGGCGCTGGACGATCTGCCGCTGACCTGGGTGACGACGCCCGCCCGGGAGCTGGGACAAAGCCTCGCGGAGTGTATTTTACGGCGTATGGAAGAGGGACAGGGCGCGGCGAGAAACCAGATTATTTCTCCCCGGCTGATTACCCGAAAATAGCCCCTGGGCAGGGGCTATTTGCCGTTTATTGCTGCGGCGCGGCGGGTGGCACCACGTCTTGCGGCGCGTCATCTTGCGGCTGAGTTTCCTGCGGCGCTGCGGGTTCAGAGACGGCGGGAAGCGCTAAACCGAACATTCCGGCAAACTCATCCAGCGGCATTTTCTGTCCGTTCAGCGTAACCTGGCCGTCAGCGTACTGCAGGCTTGAGGTGATGGCGTTATCTTCCATGGTGGTGATGCGGAACATCTGCCCCATCGCCGCCAGGCCTTTCACCTGCTGATCCGCAAGCTTAGCGGCGTCGGCGGGCTGATAGCCTTCCAGCCCGGCAATCTGGGTCATAAACGCCGTCGCCATATCCACCGGGATCACCAGCTTGCCGTCGAGCGATTTAACGCTACGATCCACTTCATCCGCCAGCGTCTGCGGCGGCGTGGTGGTCAGCGACGGGTCTTTGAGCAGAATCGAAAGATTCAGGGTGGTTTCCCCCTTCGCATTGCGCCAGCTCAGCGGCGAAATGGTCAGGGACGGGCTGCCTTTCAGCATCATCGGCAGCGCGCTAAAGAAGGTTTGCGTTAACGCTTGCTGATAGAGCTCAGGATTCTGCGCCAGCTGCGGATCCGCCATCAGCGCCTGCGCTTCAGCGTTGTATTTTTGGCTGAACTGATGGAAGGCTTCGCCATCAATATTGTCCAGCTTCAGCGTCAGCCGGCCGCTACCGATATCCTGATTTTGCAGCTTGAGGCTGTTGACCGTGTAGTCCAGCTGGCTGTTAATACCTTTACCGTCGGCAGTCAGCGACGAATTGCCGTCAATTTTCATCCCTTCGAACAGCGCCAGCTCTTTGCCTTCAACGCCAATCGCCAGCTTGTCCAGCGAGATAGCCTGTCTACCGATACGCTCGTTGAAGCTGGCCATTTCGGTAGAGCCGTCGGTTTTCAGGTTATTAAAGGTGAGCTGAACTTTCTGGTTGTACTCGTTAACCGCGTTAATCTGCCCGCTACCGGCTTCGCCGCTGAGGCTGAGGGTTTTCCCTTCGCGGTCAGCGTCCAGCTGGAACTGTCCGCCGCTGAAGGTCACCTTCTCATCGCCTTTCGCGTAATCAAGCGGGTTGAGCACAATAGCGGATGTGTTGTCGCCGCTATAAGCGATACGGGTATCAATGGTGAACGGCGTTTCGACTTTAGCGATGTCGAACAGCGCCTTGCTGGCGTCGTTATTGGTCAGGGTGGTTTTGACGGACGCCATCGCCGGGGCGAGGTTAAAGGATTTGAGCGAAGCCAGCGGGAAAGGGCCGTGATCGACGACTTCATCAAACACCAGCGACTGTCCGGCGGCAAGCCAGCGGGGCGCTTTGCCGGCAGCAGGCTTCAGCACCAGTTGTAAATGGCTGCGGAACAGTCCGCGCTGATAGCCCTGATACGTCAGCTCCACGCCAGCCTGCGGCGCGCTGCTTTGCAGCTGAGCATTAGCCTGCTGCACCATGTCGGCAATGCGGCTTTCCAGCTGCTTCCCCGTATACCACGCGCCGCCCGTCCAGACGACGCCCAGCGCAATGATAACTCCTGCTGCGACCAGCGATTTTTTCATAGCATTTGTCCATAAATGAAACCAGGCGGATCGGGCCGCCTGGTTGTGTTGTCATGATGGGTGAAAGTCTAGCAACTGTGGCTAAAAAGTTCAGTAACTTACTGGAGCTTATTAAACACGCGCGCCACGCGGCCGCGGCCGCTGACCTGCACCGGTGATTCATTACAGCCGATAAACGCGGATTCACCCGGCTTCAGCGTCAGGCGCTGTTCGCCTTTGGCAATCGTCGCCTCACCCTCGACGCAGAACAGGATCGCCGCGCTCTGCTGGGCGATGGTTGACGCCTGCGCTGACAGGTCGTGCAGCGAGAAGGCAAAATCGTCAACCGGGATGGGGAAGTCCAGCTCCGCGCCGTGAATTACCGGCTGGGTCAGCAGTTGGCCCGCGGGTTTTGGCTCAAATTTGACGTTCGCCACCAGTTCCGGAATATCGATATATTTCGGCGTCAGGCCCGCGCGAAGCACGTTATCAGAGTTGGCCATCACTTCCAGCGCCACGCCCTGCAGGTAGGCGTGCGGGGTTTCCGCAAACAGGAACATCGCCTCGCCGGGATTCAGTTTGACCACGTTGAGCAGCAGCGGAGAGAAGAGGCCGCTATCGTCCGGGTAGAACTCGGCGATCAGGCGGATAGTCTGCCAGGGCTCACCCTGTTCGCTGTCCAGCGCCGCCTGCAGCGCCCGTAAGGCGTGCGCTTTTTCATCGCCTTTCATGTTCAGCAGGCTGGCGAACAGCTGGCTCAGATGCCCGGCGTCAGGCTGCGCAAGGAACTGAGCAATCGCCGGATGCGCATCGGCAACCGGCTGCAGCAGGGTGACGATTTCGGCAAACTCGCGGAAGGCGTTCATGGCGAGGAACGGCGTTAAGGCGAAAACCAGCTCCGGCTTGTGGTTCGGATCTTTATAGTTACGTTCGGCGGCATCAAGCGGGATCCCGGCAGCGTTCTCTTTGGCAAAACCGATTTCCGAGGCCTGCTTGTTGGGGTGCACCTGGATAGAGAGCGGCTGTGCGGCGCACAGGACTTTGAACAGGAACGGCAGTTCGCCAAAACGCTCGGCGACTTTCGCGCCAAGCAGGGTTGCTTTATCGCTTTCGATCGCGTCGCGCAGAGAGCGCGGCGTCCCGCTATTATCCACAATCTGCGAGCTGCTCTTGGGATGGGCGCCCATCCACAGCTCCGCCATCGGCAGGTTGTCCGGGTTAGCAATCCCATAAAGTTCGGTTAAGGCGGTATGGCTTCCCCAGGCGTAGTTTTGCACTGAGTTAATGAGCTTTTGCATTCTCAATCCCTGTTTCCACTTAATAGTCATGGCACTATTAAACCAGCAATCGACCGATAAGCAACCGGCGCGAAGAAAAAGTCGTCCTTGTCTCAGTTTTTGTTAAAAAATTGTGTAAAATCGATCGACTCGCTTTTCCACGGGCAAATGGAGTGTCTGCCTGAAATATAATCAGCTAAGCAGTAAGTGAGAGCACAATGTCGAATAAACCGTTTGTATATCAGGATCCTTTTCCACTGAAAAAGGACGATACCGAGTACTACCTCCTCAGCAGTGATTACGTCTCCGTCGCCGAATTCGCCGGCCAGGAAGTTCTGAAAGTTGAACCTCAGGCGCTAACTTTACTGGCACAACACGCTTTCCACGACGCCTCCTTTATGCTTCGCCCGGCGCACCAGCAGCAGGTGGCCGATATTCTCAACGACCCGGAAGCCAGCGAAAACGATAAGTACGTGGCGCTGCAGTTTCTGCGCAACTCGGATATCGCCGCCAAAGGGGTGCTGCCGACCTGCCAGGATACCGGTACCGCGATTATTTCCGGCAAAAAAGGCCAGCGCGTGTGGACCGGCGGCGGCGATGAAGCCGCGCTGGCGCAGGGCGTTTATAACACCTATATCCAGGATAACCTGCGCTATTCGCAGAACGCGCCGCTGGATATGTATAAAGAGGTCAACACCGGCACTAACCTGCCTGCGCAGATCGATCTTTACGCCACCGACGGCGAGGAGTACAAATTCCTCTGCATCGCCAAAGGCGGCGGCTCGGCGAATAAAACCTACCTGTACCAGGAAACCAAAGCGTTAATTACCCCGGCGAAGCTGAAAAACTATCTCGTCGAAAAGATGCGCACTCTGGGAACCGCCGCCTGCCCGCCGTACCATATTGCTTTCGTCATTGGCGGCACCTCGGCGGAGTCCACCCTGAAAACCGTTAAGCTGGCCTCAACCAAGTACTACGACGGCCTGCCGACCGAAGGCAACGAACATGGTCAGGCCTTCCGCGATATTCAGCTGGAACAGGAACTGCTGGTGGAGGCGCAAAACCTCGGTCTCGGCGCGCAGTTCGGCGGCAAATACTTCGCCCACGATATTCGCGTCGTGCGCCTGCCGCGCCACGGCGCCTCCTGCCCGGTGGGCATGGGCGTCTCCTGCTCGGCGGATCGCAATATCAAAGCCAAGATCAACCGCCAGGGGATCTGGATTGAGAAACTGGAGAGCAATCCGGGCAAATATATTCCCGAGCATCTTCGTCAGGCCGGCGAGGGCGAGGCGGTCAAGGTCAACCTCAACCAGCCGATGAGCGATATTCTGGCGCTGCTGTCGCAGTACCCGGTGTCGACCCGCCTGTCGCTGAGCGGGACGATTATCGTCGCCCGCGATATCGCCCACGCGAAGCTGAAAGAGCTTATCGACAGCGGTGAGGCGTTGCCGCAGTACGTCAAAGACCACCCGATCTACTACGCGGGCCCGGCAAAAACGCCCGACGGCTACGCGTCCGGCTCCCTTGGCCCGACGACCGCTGGCCGCATGGACTCCTACGTCGACCTGCTGCAGGCGCACGGGGCGAGTAAAATCATGTTAGCCAAAGGCAACCGCAGCCAGCAGGTGACCGACGCCTGTCATAAACACGGCGGTTTCTACCTCGGCAGCATCGGCGGCCCGGCGGCGGTACTGGCGCAGCAGAGTATCCGCAGCCTCGAGTGCGTGGCCTATCCTGAACTGGGGATGGAAGCCATCTGGAAAATTGAAGTCGAAGACTTCCCGGCGTTTATCCTCGTGGATGACAAAGGCAACGACTTCTTCCAGCAAATCCAGAGCTCGCAGTGCGCCCGCTGCGTAAAATGATTTCAGCCGCCCTTCGGGGCGGTTTTTTTATGCCGCTTAGCGGCACGAACCACCAAAACAACTTATAAATCTGACCCATACTTTACCCTTTGAGCAGGTGAGCTTTGTCGCTATTACGCACGTTGAATCCAAGGAGAAAGTCATGACAACGCATCGCAGTGAAAAAGACTCAATGGGCGCTATCGATGTGCCTGCCGACAAGCTATGGGGCGCGCAAACCCAGCGCTCGCTGGAACATTTTCGTATTTCGACGGAAAAAATGCCGGCCGAGCTTATTTATGCGCTGGCGCTGACCAAGCGCGCAGCGGCGAAGGTGAATAACGATCTCGGCCTTCTGGCCGCGGAGAAAGCGCAAGCGATTATTCAGGCCGCGGACGAAGTGCTGGCAGGCAAACATCCGGACGAGTTTCCGCTGGCTATCTGGCAAACCGGCTCCGGCACGCAAAGCAACATGAATATGAATGAGGTACTGGCCAATCGCGCGAGTGAACTGCTGGGCGGGCAGCGCGGGATGGAGCGTAAGATTCATCCCAACGATGATGTCAACAAGAGCCAGAGCTCTAACGACGTGTTCCCGACGGCGATGCACGTGGCGGCGATGATTGCCCTGCGGGAGAAGCTGATCCCGCAGCTCAACGTGCTGAAGCAGACCCTGAACAATAAAGCCGTTGCCTTCAGCGATATTGTCAAAATCGGCCGCACCCATCTGCAGGATGCGACGCCGCTGACCCTCGGTCAGGAGATCTCCGGCTGGGTAGCCATGCTGGAGCACAATTTAAAACATCTCGATCATAGCCTGCCGCATCTGGCCGAGCTGGCGCTGGGCGGGACGGCGGTGGGAACCGGGCTCAATACCCATCCGGAATATGCGGTACGCGTCGCCGCCGAGCTGGCGGCCTTAAGCGGCCAGCCGTTTGTCACCGCGCCGAACAAGTTTGAAGCGCTGGCGACCGTTGATGCGCTGGTGCACGCGCACGGGACGCTGAAAGGGCTGGCCGCTTCGCTGATGAAAATTGCCAACGATGTGCGCTGGCTGGCCTCCGGCCCGCGCTGTGGGATTGGCGAAATTGCGATCCCGGAAAATGAACCGGGTTCGTCGATTATGCCGGGCAAGGTGAACCCGACCCAGTGCGAAGCCCTGACCATGCTGTGCTGTCAGGTGATGGGCAACGATGTCGCGGTGAATATCGGCGGCGCATCGGGCAACTTTGAGCTCAACGTCTATCGCCCGATGGTGATCCACAACTTCCTGCAATCGGTGCGGCTGCTGGCTGACGGGATGGCGAGCTTTAACGAGCACTGCACGGAAGGCATTGAGCCGAACCGTGAACGCATCAGCCAGTTGCTGAATGAGTCGCTGATGCTGGTAACCGCGCTGAATACCCATATCGGCTATGACAAAGCGGCGGAAATTGCCAAAAAGGCCCATAAAGAGGGGTTAACCCTGAAAGCGTCGGCGCTGGCGCTCGGCTACCTGACGGAAGCCGAGTTTGACCGCTGGGTACGCCCGGAAGAGATGGTGGGCAGTATGTCTACTCGCTAGCCAGCCACAGGTGCAGCCGCGGAATCAGTAGCCTGAGCGACTGCGCCTGCGGTTTGTAGCGATACTGCACGTTATCGGCGTCATAGTTCAGGAGTTCACCGAGGTCCGGCACGCTGACGCCCTTGGTGCCGGATATCAGCGCAATCATCGGTCCCGGACAGGCGTATTGCACCTGTTTTTGTTCCCCGCTGTACCAGACCCTGGCGATGGGCTGCACCTTCACCGGCCGCTTGATTTTCAGCTTTGCCCGCTTCGGCAGGGCGGCAATATCCTGATACTCTCGCTCCAGCTTGCTTTGCCACTGCTCGCGGGTCCACGGCGGAACCGCCCGGGGCGACTGAAGGCTTTTTTCCAGCTGCATGAGTACCCGATCGCGGGTGAGATTTTTAATCACGTGCTTATTGGCCCAGCCGAAGCGGATGGTGCTCGGATCGAGGAGGGGAGTTAGCGTGCGATAGGCGCTCAGCGTAATCAGTCCCGGCAGGTGGCGATGGACCCACTCAAACCGCGCGGCGGCAGGCAGGCCGGAATCCACGGTGATAATCTTCTCGAAGCGCGCTTTGAGGGCGTTGATATGGGTGATTTTGTCTAAGAGTTCAGCCTGTTCCCGGGCGTCAGTTTGCAGACAAATCGCGCCGGGTAAACGCACGGCGGCTTTGCTGCTGCGGGTTTCCGACTGCTGCTGGATAAACAGATGACTATAGTGCCTGAGCGCCATCTCCAGCGCGGTTTTGCCGGTGTGCTGAACCACGTTGATGCTCTCCAGCGGCTGGTGTTCTGCGTCTTTACTCACCGGCGGCAGCTCAAAGACGCGGGCGGCCAGCAGGCGGCACTGCCTCAGGGCGTGTTTTAGCGCCTGCAGTTCATGCTCGAGCTGGCGAAAGGTGTCGTTCAGACGTTCAACAAGGTCATAGCTGGCCATATTCCCCACCTTAGTTACAACATACTTAGAGGTTTTTTAACTATAGCAGGCCTCAGCTTTTGCGCAAAGGCGTATCAGGCGGAGGTAAAATCCGGCAACTGATGATAGACCGGCCAGCTAAAGCAAAAACAGGCCCCGCCCAGCGAACTCGCTTCGCAATGCACTTCTCCGGCCATTGCCTGGGCGATGCTGTGGACGATAGCTAAACCGAGGCCACAGCCGCCGGTCGCGCGATCGCGGCTCGGGTCGAGGCGTACGAAAGGCTCGAACACTCGCTCACGTTCATCAGGCGCAATTCCGGGGCCATCATCTTCGACCCGCAGCGTCGCGCGCGAAGCCTGCAGCGTCAGGCTGATCTGAATACGCTGGTTACTGTAGCGCAGGGCATTATTCACCAGATTATCCAGCACCCGTTCCATTAAGCGCATATCCAGCGCGCCGTAACTCCCGGCCACGACGTCGGTTAGCGCAATCTCGCGCTGGGGATTAACCGTCTGAATATCTTCAACGTGATCGCGGATCCACGCCGGGAAATTGGGGGTCGTTAGCTTCAGTTCGTTCTGCGGGCGGTCAAGCCGGGCGTAGGTCAGAAGTTCTTCAATCAGCGCCTCCAGCTGGCCGATATCGCGGTTCAACGCCTGCGATTCGGCTTCGGTGAGGTTCTCGCTCATTTCCAGGCGATAGCGCAGACGCACCAGCGGGGTCCGCAGCTCATGGGCGATGCCATCGATCAGCTGTTTTTTGCTGGCGATAAGCGCGTTGATGTTATCGGCCATCTGATTAAACGCCACCCCCAGCCGCGCGAAGCTGGACATGCTGTCGAAATGAATGCGTTCAGTAAGATGTCCGTCGCCGAAGCGCTGGGCGGCGGTCTCAATACGCAGCATCTCCTGCCAGTGAGGACGCATCCAGATAAAGACCGGAAAGGCCAGCGAGATGGCGATAAAAGCCATCAGGGCCAGATCGAGCAGGCGCATCTCATGCAAAAAATAGAGATACGGCACCGGACCGACGGAGAGCACGTAGTGGCTGCGCGGGATCCGCTGGATAAAGGTGTACTGATCGTCGAGGGCGACGATATCCCCGGCGCGCAGATGCTGCATCGAGTTTTCCGAGAGCTTGAATTTGCTGATGGGCTCGATATGCAGATCGAAAGAGAGATTGAGGTCCAGCTCTTTGAGCGTTTTGCTCCAGTCGCGCGGCGGGATCTCCCGCAGCTCGCTGCGCATCAGATACAGCGAACTTTTCATCAGATCGTCCAGCGACTGACGTCCTGCGCGTTCAGCGGTGAATTTGTACACCAGGCCCACCATCATGGTCATGACCAGGAAGCAGACGAACAGCAGGAGGTAAAACTGCACAAACAGCTTTTTCATTAAATCTCACTCAAAATCAAAAGGTTAAATTCCTGCTTTTACCTGCAGGGGCACTGCGGGGGCATTTATCCAGGCGCAATCTATGTGAAAAACCCTTGTTGCGTTTTATGCCCATTTGATTTGCTATGAAAGCAGGGTTCGCTGCGGCTGACAACATCCGGCACGCATAAGTATGATGGTGTGGGTTGAAGCCAAATCAGAGAAGAATGTAATGTACCGCGGTCGGCGCCGATGTGCGAAGCGTTCTCTGTTTTAATCCGTTTTATTCCACCCTCATCCCGGTAGGCTGAACAGGCGTACTTAAAGGAGAATAAAAGCATGCATCTTGAACGACACAGCATTGAACGCGTCGGATGGCTGAGGGCTGCTGTACTCGGGGCTAACGATGGTATTGTTTCGACAGCGAGCCTTGTTCTTGGCGTTGCGTCTGCTAATACGGGCTCTTCCGGGGTTTTACTTGCGGGCATTGCCGGGCAGGTCGCGGGGGCGATGTCGATGGCCGCGGGGGAATATGTTTCCGTCTCATCTCAGGCCGACACGGAAAACGCGGCTCTCGCTCAGGAAAAGAGGGAACTGGAAACAGATTATCAGGGAGAAGTACGCGAGCTGACTTTACTTTATGTGCAACGCGGACTCGAGCCAGAGCTTGCCCAAAAGGTTGCCGAACAACTCATGGTGAAAGATGCTCTGGAC
The DNA here is from genome assembly GCF_001753185.1 of Klebsiella sp. LTGPAF-6F. Lineage (NCBI taxonomy): Bacteria > Pseudomonadati > Pseudomonadota > Gammaproteobacteria > Enterobacterales > Enterobacteriaceae > Klebsiella > Klebsiella sp. LTGPAF-6F. Next base: position 3,431,068 of record NZ_CP017450.1, on the reverse strand, counting down.
ACGCATGCCCGCGAGGAACTGGGACTGACGGATACCAATTCTGCGCGCCCCCTGCAGGCTGCCGTTTTCTCGGCGCTGAGTTTTTCCGCTGGCGCAACGTTGCCTTTAGTCGTTGCATGGCTTTCTCCAGCAACGCTGGTTTTTCTCTTTGTTATTCTCTCCTCCCTTTTTTCACTGGCCGCTCTTGGCTATATATCTTCAATTGTCAGCAGAGCCTCTCATGTCAGGGCGATCGGCAGAATTACTTTCTGGAGCACCCTGGCGATGTTTTCGTCGATGGGCATAGGTCATCTTGCCGGGCAGGTATTGTTTTAATAGATGTCTTAACTCGCAGAAAAGAGAAATATCTGGCGTGTGGTGGGCTGAAAAATGAGTGATTTGTATCGCGTGCGCGGGACTTATTCATAACCCATTGTCATTTTTTCAGGCGCACTTCCGGCGCGGAGCGAACATTCACTCGCGCACAGGCAGCGGCCAGGGAGGCAAAAGATTTAAATCTTTAGTGCGGCAAGGATGGCGGTCTCCATTTTCTCCGGGGTGGTGAACGGCGCGAAACGCGTGAGAGGGGTGCCGTCGCGACCGATCAAGAGTTTCCCTGCAGCGTTTGCCTGAGTTCGGTGAGCAGGCTGAAATCTCGCTTCTTGCGGATGTCCAGTGCGTCATTATAGGTCGTAAAACGGTGCCCCTGGCTTATCGCTTCATGCAGTGCGCTCACCGCGCGCCGCAGAATTTCATTTGGCGTCAGGGAGCTATCGCAAATACCGGAGTCACCCATGTGAATATTCAAATCCAGGGGAACGTCCGGGCCGATCCTGGCCTGGGTTCCCTGAAGCCGTAGTGCGATACCCTCCAATGACAGCTCCATGGGTTCCGGGGTGAAAAAGGCAAAGCGTCCCACCGCTACGGCGTAAAGTTTGCTCGCCATGGGCAGGCGCGTCTGCAGCGCGACGGTCATGTCACGAAGCAAATTCTCTACCGCCAGCATCCCCAATGAGCGGGCCATCTCGTAGGCAAATGGCATATCAATGCAGTCAATAATGACCAGCCTGAAAGTACCCTCAGCCGATACCTCAATGTCCTTGAGCAGGCGCTGCCGATTGGGTAAAAGCGTGACGACGTCGATATACCCCACTGAGTGCCAGGAGGCTAAGAAATCCGATATCAGCTCGGCCAGCGCCTTAAAAATAGCGATCTGCTCATCTGAAAGTGCCCTGGGTTGGGTATCTAAGATACTCAAGGTACCCACGGTCACTCCGTCGCGGGTTTTCAGCGGGCATCCTGCATAAAAGCGAATGAATGGCGCTTCTCTGACCGCCCGATCGCGATGAAAGATCGGATGCTGATGCGTATCAGGACAAAGGAAAGTCTCACCCTGTTTCAGGGTCTGTTCGCAAAATGCGCCGCCCAGGCTGGTGTCCGTGGGGGCGATATTCTGAGCGGATTTGATGTACTGCTTTTCATCGTCAAGGATTGACACAAAACTCATTGGCATTTTTAGCAACTGGCAGACCAGATGAGTGTATTTTTTTAACGCTTCGTCTCGCCCTTCGTCCGCGTTTTTTAACAGGTCAATCGCCGCGCGTCTTTTGCTTTCATCGCTGCTGAGATCGTTCAACATATAGATGCTCCCGTGCAGTAGATATTCCGGTCATCCCAGCCCACTGAAGGTGTGAATCTCTATACTCACGACGGGTGTCGATACTGGCCAGGCGCCAGCGCTATCACTCCACAGTAGAATGTTTTCCGTTGATTGTCTGCAAAGAGTATCACCCGCCCGGCAAGTCGTGAGGCGCGCCGCGCGGTGAAGCGCGGGTTTTGCGTGGGAAAAGCAATTTTTCACCCCCGGTTTTAAAAATAATGAACAGGAGGTTGAATTGGCTCTGACGGCTAACTCCGCACAAACAGCTATTCCATCGTCACATGCCTGAATTAGTTGTCCCAGGCGTGCGGGGCGAACAGGTAACCTTTATTGCGTACCGTTTTGATACGATATGGCTCAGTCGCATTATCGAGAAGCTTTTTACGCAGCCGCGAGATGGCGACATCGACGCTGCGGTCCATACCATCGTAGCTGACGCCGCGCAGATTTTTTAATAACGCGTCCCGATCCATAATTTGTCCAGCATGGGTCGCTAACTCCCACAGGAGATCGAAATCCGCAGTGGATAAGGCGACGCTTTCGCCGCCGAGCATCACCTGTCTATTCACCGGGTCGATACTCAGGGAGCCAAAAGCGATCGCTTTATGCGGGGTGAGCGAGGAGGGGACGCTGCCGTCCGGCACGGCGATATGCTGGCGCAAATGCAGGCGCAGGCGAGCTAACAGCACCGCTGGCGGCGTGGTTTTCAGGATATAATCGCTGGCGCCCATTTCGAGTGAGAGAATATGGTTCATATCGCTGTCCAGTGAAGTGAGCAATACGATTGGCCCCTGCCACTGGCCGCGTAAATCGCGGCACAGCGTCATACCGTCTTTACCCGGCAGCATGATATCCAGCAGCACCAGGTCCGGCTTTTCGCGCGCGATAACCTCTTCCGCCCGATCGCCGCGCGGTTCTACCACCACGTCCATATCGTGTTTGCCAAGGTAGGCCGCAATCAGTGCGCCGACCTCGGCATCATCCTCAACGAAAACAATTTTATTCATATTGTGTATGCTTGCACTCATCTTTTAATCGCTTGAATCTCTTTACCTGAATCACGGCTGAGGTGGCGCATTCAGTATCTGAAGTCAGGTGCCTATTCATTCGCTACCGCCATTGTAAACCATCCGGACATTAATATGAGCTATATATTAGCCATGAAATTCGCTATGATTCCCGGAGCTGCGGTTCAGGACTATTTTTTGCGGAGCCAGACAATGATTCAGATACGAGCAGAAGCATTGCGCATTAAGGGAACAGGATGCGGCACAATGTGGGCACGGGCTGTCAGGACAGCACGTGCCCACATAGAAAATAAGTACCGGTACGCTAGCGCGAATGAGGGGGAAGCCTTATTGCGGCCTCTTTTGCCTGGCGCCGTAGGGGCACAAGGCGAACTTGCAGAGGCTTCTTCGATTGCAGATGAGCAGCATAGGGTTCTGATTACCGGGGCATTCAATATTCTTTGAAAATGTTGACCACAAATTTTCCGTATAGGGGAATGCATGAATAACCTGTAAATCGCCGGGCACACCATTAATGAAAACTTCATTTTGTGTGATGTTAATAACCGAACCAATGCTCAAAAAATAATCTCCACTATACCAAATAATTAATTTCAGATTTTTGGCACTTGCCGCAACTGAAAAACCTGTTCCTGTTACAGGACATACAAGGCTATTTTCAATATTCCACTGCATGCTTGACGCTCTCCGGTAATTTACGAGCATTTTCGCGTTGATGAATATATTTTGATGAAGTTCATGGCCATTTTTACTTTGCGTGAAGCAGGTCCGAACATGGAGATTCCTTTAACTGGTTCTTATGCTGATTAATATAAAATAATAACAATTAGATGAGTGTCTAATACTAGTAATGATAATAGCAACAAGTAAAAGATTCGAAAAACTGGCATGAGCTGAACTAAATGGCTGCATTGAGGATTGTGAATAGAATAAAATTCTGTTCTGGATATCAGGAACAGATCGAAAGATTGTGAAATCATATAATTACGATCATATCTACTACCACGCCTGTTATTAACGGCAAAGTATGCTTCCTTATGAAATCGGTTTTATATTGATGTAAATCAAAATAATTGGTTTTATTTAGCCATTTCGCTAAAAAATGTCTATGTGCGCTTATTCAGGATTTGCGCAAAAAGAATAATTTCAAAATAACCTCTTATGATAAAAATCAACCATATCAATTAACCACTTTCACTCTATTTTGCCAGTATTGATTTGAATCATTTAGTGCAAAACAATAGCTGCACTGAAGCGGTGCGGTTATTGAGCTGGGCATTTTGTAAATGCCCGCCAGGCAAGCGCGCCAGACTTTAAAATCTGTGTAAATACGTTAGGAAGAGATGCGCCGGGAATAGGCTAATTTGATTTGTATCTAAAAATACGAAAAATAATATGTTATACGTATAACTCAACAACCAGAAAAAATATCCGCTTTTTGATTTAATGAATGTATTTAGCCGAAGAGTTTTTAAGGCAGCAAAAACGGCCATCTAATAACGCGCTCCGCTTGCCAGGGATATCATCCTTGCGAACGGTTATCGCCAGGAGCGGATATTCGGCATAGGGGGGGGGGGCGGCAGTGATGAGACCGCTAAAAAATAGGTCTTTTGCTTCTACACGGTATCGGCCGCTCTTGCGCGTTTATAATTGTCGGCGCTTCCGTTATGCTGCGGGGTCTTGTTGTTTAAATGTTAAGGCTAAAGGAATGGGGTTGTTGATAAAAGCGCTGCTCGGCGCGCTGGTCGTTGTCCTGATTGGCGTGCTGTCTAAAACGAAGAACTACTATATCGCCGGGTTGATTCCGCTCTTTCCGACTTTCGCCCTGATCGCGAATTATATCGTTGCCAGCGAGCGGGGGATCGAAGCGCTGCGAACCACCATCGTATTCGGGATGTGGTCGATCATTCCGTACTTTATCTATTTGCTCTCGCTATGGTATTTCACCGGCGTTATGCGCCTGCCGTTCGCTCTGGCAGGCGCAGTGGGGTGCTGGAGCCTCTGCGCGTGGCTGTTAATTATCGGCTGGAGCCGCTTCCACTAGCGCAGATGGCGGCCGCCGTCGACGGCAAATGAGCGACCGGTCACGTAGCGGCTGCTGAACAGGTATTCGATCAGGTCGCTGATCTCTTTTTCACCTGGCGCGATTTTCATCAGCGATTTATCAAGCGCCTGCTTGCGGTATTCCGCGTCATCGCCTTCGTTAAATAAAATCAGCGAAGGGGCGATAGCATTGACCTTAATTTCCGGCGCCAGCTTGCGGGCGAACGAGCGGCTCATATTATCCAGCGCCGCTTTGCTGGCGGCGTAGGCAATGTGTTTGTCGCTGCCGCGCTCCACAACGTAGTCGGTGATATGGATAATGTCGCTGGCCGCATGGCCGTGGCCGCGTAGTAGGCTCTCCAGAGCATGGTTGAGCAAGTAGGGGGCGTTGACGTGAATTTGCATCATGCTGGCGAGCACCGTGGTTAACGGCACCCCGGGCTTTTCCGCCATCCAGCCGCTGGCGTTATGGATGATGGCGCGCAGACCGCTGCCGGCGTGCGCCTTCACCTCTTCGGCGAACGCCAGAATGCTATCGTCAGTGCTGAAATCCGCGTGCAGACAAACGGCGCCCGCTTCACGCAGCGCGTCGATGGCGGGATACCAGGTGCGGTAGCTGATAATAACGGGCTGCTGCCGGGCCAGAAAATGGCGGGCCAGGGCGAGGCCGATACGACGGCCCCCGCCGGTAATCAGGATTGGACGAGGCTGGATATCAGCCATGGGTATCTCCTTTGAGTTCAGCGGCAGGGTAACCGCTTACCCTACCAACATCCACGTTGCCGGTACGGCGGCAACCAGCAAAAAACCAATTAATGCCAGGTCACGGCGTTTGAGCGGGCGATCGTGCTGGTGTGTACGACGGGCATACAGGAAAACCAGAAGACCCGGAGCGTAAAGTATCACTGACAACAATAAATGCACAGGGCCGGACGCATATAATAACCATAAGCCATAAATACAGGCACCGACACCGACGGCCTTGTGCAGCGGGCGCTCAGCAATCTTCAGCAAAAATGCGCCGACGAGAAAGTAGGGCACCAGGATCATCTCAGAGGCGATGGTCAGCAGCGTGTTGTAATCTGAGCCGGTAAGCCAAATCAATACCAGCGAAGCCTGTACGCTGACGTTGGTGAGCCACAGCGAAGCCGACGGGGCATTGTTTTTATTGGTCCGGGCAAACAGGCGCGGGAAGGCTTTATGCGTTGCTGCCAGATAGGGCACCTCCGCCGCCATAATGGTCCAGCTCAGATACGCGCCGCAGACGGAAATAATCAGCCCGGCGGCAATAACAATCTCCCCCCATGAGCCCATCATGTTGACCATCAGCCCGGCCATTGAGGGGTTGCGTATTTCCGCCAGCTCGCTACGCGGCACGACGCCTAACGAGAGAAGCGTCACCAGCAAATAGACCGCCAGCGCGGAGAGTACTGCCAGCAGCGTCGCGCGGCCAACATCCTGTTTATTACGCGCGCGTGCGGAAACCACGACCGCGCCTTCGACGCCGATAAAAACCCACAGGGTGATCAGCATGGTGTTTTTCACCTGCTCCCATACCGGTACGCCCAGCGCCAGGCCGCTGAAATCCAGGCGGAATGTCTCCATACGAAACGCGATGGCGGCCAGCGCGATAAACGCGCCGAGGGGCAGCAGTTTGGCCAGCGTCGCGGCCAGGTTGATACCCGCGGCCGTTTGTACACCGCGCAGCACCAGGAAATGGACAATCCACAGCAGGACGGAGGCGCCGACGATGGATTGCCAGGTGTTGCCGTCGCCAAACAGGCGCAGCTCGGGGGTATCGGTAAAGAAGCTTAGCGCAGAGAAGACGATAACCAGATAGGAGACATTGGCAACAACCGCGCACAGCCAGTAGCCCCAGGCGGAGCAGAAGCCTATCAACTCGCCAAAGCCTTCCCGGGCGTAGGTAAAAATACCGCCGTCGAGTTCGGGGCGAATGCGGGTGAGCAGCAGCATGGCAAAGGCGAGGAACAGGATCCCCACGCCGGTGATACCCCAGCCGATAAGCAGTGCGGAAGGGCTGGCGACGGCTGCCATATTTTGCGGCAGGCTGAATACGCCTGCACCCAGCATTGAGCTGAGAACCAGCGCGGTCAGGGCGCTAAGGCCCAGTTTCTTTTCCATTGCATTCCCGAGGTGACAATCATCAAACTAAGAATATTTATTTGGCGAAATCGCATAAAAATGGAGGATTGCGCTAAGGCGCGGGATTTTACGGAGTGTTTTGTATGCATGCAATGGCGAGAAATGAAAAAAAGAAAAAAGGCGGCAGATCGCCGCCTTTTTGTTCAGCTCAGACGCCGTTACTTATACAGGTCGGCGCTGATGGTGATGTTGCCACCGCGCTCCTGCCACTGGCGGGTAATGTGGTAGTACTTCGCGCCTTTCTTCGCCGCGCGCTTAGCCGTCTGGTAGGAGATTTCCGTCATGTTACCGTAGTTACCGGTGAACTTGATGCTGTCGTATGGCACCATCTGCGCGGCGGTGATTTTGTTCACTTCCTCGACTTTGGTACCGTCCGGCAGAGTGACGGTGTAACGCCCGCCTTTAGATGATTGCGTTTCAAAGAAGCGGCCTACGCCGGTGCCGGAACCGACCGCTGCGGTGGTCGCTACGCCCGGGATCTCCACTTTCTTCGCGGCTTCTCCGCCTTCCGCCAGCGCAGCGCGACCGGCTTCTGAATCTGCCGGGATAGCGTCCGGGCTTTGCAGAACACGTTTTTTGGCATCGGCTTTGTAGATATAGGCGGTGATTCGCTGGTTGCCGCCCTGGTTGGCATCAACCTGGCGCACGATAAAGAAGGAGGCGGCGCCCTTGGCCTTAGCGGCTTTGGTGATGGCGTCGTTAACTTCCGGCTGGCTGCGGTAGAAGCCCTGTACGGTGACGGTATCAAACGGCTCCAGCTCGACGGCCTGGTCCTTCGGTAATTCCATTACGCCGTTAATCACACGATTTTTCGGCGCGTCGGCCTGCGGGGCATTTTCTTTATAAAAATCGGCCGTTACGCGCAGGTTGCCGCCGCTGCCAAAATCAGACGTGTCGACAACATAAAAGGATGCTGCGCCTTCTTTGTCCGCTTTACGGGAAACGGCCTGCACCGCGTCGCCAATGGCGTTAAAACGGCCGGTAACCACTACGCGATCGTAGGGCTTCAGCGCTGCCGCCTGCTCCGGAGTCAGCTCGGTCGCTGCATGGGCAGACAACGCGGTTGTAGCCAGAAGAGCAGACGCCAGGAGTGAGTTCTTAAGCTTCATAAAAATAATCCTTTGCCTTGCGCAAACCATGTACTGGTATTGTTGTTGACTGAAAACATTTGATTATTGCATTTATCGTGAGTGACTGTCTGCGTCAATTTTCAGTTGTCGCCCTAAACGTATACTGCAGAAATATAACATTTTTCGATATGTTGAAAAAACAGCCGCTTGACCAGCAAAATCGATAATCGATATCACTTTCATAAGTTAACGTAATGTTAATACGATGTTCAAGACGGCGATAAATGGTGAATTAACCCCTCTGCCAAGCGGATTATCAGGCGCTGGCATAAAAATAAGGTAAATATTGCTGCCTGGCACGGTTAGCCGTGCGTTTTACCAATAAAATCAAAATTTCTGTTTTATTGCTGTAGATCACAATCGGTATTTTCAGTAGGTTATAAAAAGTTTGTTACTGTTTTATTTTTTCAGACATATGTTGGAAGGCACGTTCATCCGCCTTCGCGACGGTCGTTTGTAAGAAAAGTAAACCATCATCAAAAACCGATGGAAGGGAAAACTATGCGTATTGGTGTACCAAAAGAGAGACTAGCCCTGGAAACCCGGGCCGCCGCCACGCCGAAAACGGTGGAGCAGCTGCTGAAACTCGGGTTCAGCGTCGCGGTAGAAAGCGGCGCAGGTAAGCTGGCCAGTTTCGACGACGAGGCCTTCGTTCAGGCTGGAGCGGAGATCGTTAGCGATGATGACGTCTGGCAGTCCGACGTCATTCTGAAAGTGAACGCGCCCGATGACGAAGAGCTCCTGCTGCTTAATCCCGGCACGACGCTCATCAGCTTCATCTGGCCGGCGCAAAACCCGCAGCTGATGGAAAAACTGGCGGCGCGCAACATCAACGTGATGGCGATGGATTCAGTGCCGCGTATTTCGCGCGCTCAGTCGCTGGATGCGTTAAGTTCGATGGCTAACATCGCCGGCTATCGCGCAATCGTTGAAGCCGCCCACGAGTTTGGCCGCTTCTTCACCGGGCAGATCACCGCGGCAGGTAAGGTTCCTCCCGCGAAGGTGATGGTTATCGGAGCCGGGGTTGCCGGTCTGGCGGCCATCGGCGCGGCTAACAGCCTCGGCGCAATCGTCCGCGCGTTTGATACCCGTCCGGAAGTGAAAGAACAGGTGCAGAGTATGGGCGCCGAGTTCCTTGAGCTGGATTTTAAAGAGGAAGCGGGCAGCGGCGACGGCTATGCCAAAGTCATGTCTGAAGCCTTTATCAAAGCCGAGATGGCGCTCTTTGCCGCCCAGGCCAAAGATGTCGACATCATCGTTACCACCGCGCTGATTCCGGGTAAACCGGCGCCGAAGCTGATTACCCGCGAGATGGTTGACTCCATGAAGTCCGGCAGCGTGGTGGTTGACCTGGCGTCGCAAAACGGCGGCAACTGTGAATACACCGTGCCGGGCCAGGTGGTTACCACCGCCAACGGCGTGAAGATTATCGGTTATACCGATCTCCCTGGTCGTCTGCCGACGCAGTCCTCACAGCTGTATGGCACCAACCTGGTTAACCTGCTTAAGCTGCTGTGCAAAGAGAAAGACGGCAATGTCGTTATCGATTTTGATGATGTCGTTATCCGCGGCGTTACCGTGGTTCGCGAGGGTGAAATCACCTGGCCCGCTCCACCCATTCAGGTATCTGCTCAGCCGCAGGCGGCAGCGAAAAAGGTTGAAGCGCCAAAAGCAGAGGCGAAACCGAGCTCGCCGCTGCGCAAGTATGCGCTGATGGCGCTGGCGATTATTCTGTTTGGCTGGCTGGCAAGCGTGGCGCCGAAAGAGTTCCTCGGCCACTTTACCGTTTTCGCGCTCTCCTGCGTGGTCGGTTACTACGTCGTATGGAACGTCTCCCATGCGCTGCATACGCCGCTGATGTCGGTCACTAACGCGATTTCCGGCATTATCGTGGTAGGGGCATTGTTACAGATAGGCCACGGCGGCTGGGTCAGCTTCCTGAGCTTTATCGCGGTGCTGATCGCCAGCATTAATATTTTTGGTGGTTTCACCGTCACTCAGCGCATGCTGAAAATGTTCCGCAAAGGATAAGGGGTAACAAATGTCTGGTGGATTAGTTACAGCTGCATACATTGTTGCCGCGATTCTGTTTATTTTTAGCCTGGCGGGGCTTTCCAAACACGAAACCTCCCAGCAGGGGAACTACTACGGCATTGCCGGGATGGCGATTGCGCTGGTGGCGACCATTCTGGGGCCGGATAGCAGCAACGTCGCGTGGATCCTGCTGGCGATGGTTATCGGCGGCGCGATCGGTATTCGCCTGGCGAAGAAAGTTGAAATGACCGAGATGCCGGAGCTGGTGGCGATTCTGCACAGCTTCGTGGGCCTGGCGGCGGTACTGGTTGGCTTTAACAGCTATCTGCAGCATGAAACCGGTATGGAACAGATTCTGGTCAATATTCATCTGACCGAAGTGTTCCTCGGTATCTTCATCGGCGCGGTGACCTTTACGGGTTCCGTTGTGGCGTTTGGCAAGCTGTGCGGCAAGATGTCTTCTAAGCCGCTGATGCTGCCGAACCGTCATAAGCTAAACCTGGCGGCGCTGGTCATTTCTTTCCTGCTGCTGATCGTTTTCGTGCGTACCGACAGCATCGGCATGCAGGTACTGTGCCTGCTGGTGATGACCGTGATTGCCCTGGCGTTTGGCTGGCACCTGGTGGCCTCCATCGGCGGCGCTGATATGCCGGTCGTGGTATCAATGCTGAACTCCTACTCCGGCTGGGCGGCAGCGGCGGCGGGCTTTATGCTCAGCAACGACCTGCTGATCGTAACCGGTGCGCTGGTAGGTTCTTCCGGTGCAATTCTGTCCTACATCATGTGTAAGGCGATGAACCGTTCGTTCTTCAGCGTGATTGCTGGCGGTTTTGGTTCTGACGGCACGGCGTCCACAGGTGATGAAGAAGTGGGCGAGCACCGTGAAATCAGCGCCGAAGAAACCGCTGAGATGCTGAAAGGTTCTCAGTCGGTCATCATCACCCCGGGCTACGGCATGGCGGTTGCGCAGGCCCAGTATCCGGTCGCGGAAATCACTGAAAGACTGCGCGCGCGCGGAATCAAAGTGCGTTTCGGTATTCATCCGGTTGCCGGGCGTCTGCCGGGCCATATGAACGTCCTGCTGGCGGAAGCTAAAGTCCCGTATGACATCGTGCTGGAAATGGATGAGATCAACGATGATTTCTCCGATACCGACACCGTACTGGTCATCGGCGCTAACGACACGGTGAACCCGGCCGCGCAGGACGATCCGGGCAGCCCGATCGCCGGTATGCCGGTGCTGGAAGTGTGGAAAGCGCAGAACGTCATTGTATTTAAACGTTCAATGAACACCGGCTACGCTGGCGTACAAAACCCGCTGTTCTTTAAAGAGAACACCCACATGCTGTTTGGCGATGCCAAAGCCAGCGTCGATGCGATTCTGAAAGCGTTGTAAGGCCTGGTCGTTTAAAACCAGTGCTTCTTAAGCCGTCTCTTCTGAGACGGCTTTTTTATATAGGCAACGAAGGGGTTATTTGCTCATAAAATAATCAGGCGAAGGTGTTACAATAGGCCGTTTTTCACCCAAACTGAGGATATTATGGATACCGAGTTAACCCCCACGCAACTGGCCATCGAATTTCTGCGCCGTGACCCCGCTGCTTTAACCCCCGCGCAGTATCTGAAAAAGCTGAAATTGCTGGAACTTGAGTTCGCCGATTTAATGGCGCTTTCGTCCATGGAGCTTAAAGAAGAGATCGATCACGCCTGGCGCTTAGGTATCCACTAACGTTTTCGTTACCCACAAAGCTGTTGAAATCGGGGCCAAATGGCCCTTTATTTTTGTTAATGGGATGCAAAAAAATCCCCCGCGCGGGCGGGGGATGACGTCTTATTACCACGAATGAAGTCAACGGACTAATCGTCTTCTTCGTCGTCCAGCTCAACCGGCGTCTGGTACTGGTCCGGCTTCAGAGCCAGCAGGTCGCAGCGCAGGTGGTCAATAACCTGTTCAGCGGTATTGCCGAGGAAGGCTGCCGAGAGTCCGGTTCGACCAATCGTACCCAGTACCACGATCCCCGCCTGAAGATGCTCTGAAAGGTCGGGAATGACCTCCTCAGGTAACCCTTTTTCAACGTGGGTGCGGCCTTCATCGATACCGAATTTTTGCCGCAGCGCTTTCATGGCCAGCAGATGCTGACCGCGAATGGCGTCGTTATAGACGCTGGGGTCAAAATCAGGGAGCTCAATCGCGATATTGATGGGCGTGACGGGATAGGCGCCCACCAGGTGAACCTCTGTATGGTTAACCTGTTCCGCCAGCTCAATGGTTTCTCTGACCAGTTTTTCATTGAGCGCGTTGTGGTAGTTCTCTTCACTGGCGAGATTGACCGCCACCAGCGCTTTACCGCCTTCCGGCCACGGCTGATCTTTGACCATCCAGACCGGACATGGGCATTTACGCAGCAGGTGCCAGTCCGTTGGGGTGAAAATCACCGCTTCCAGCTTGTCGTGCTGGTGCGCCATCTTCAGCACTAAATCATGCTTGTCGCTGATGATTTCCTGAATAATGGCTTCGAAGGGACGATTGTGCCACACCACTTTAATATCAATGGGCACGCCGGACTCTATATAGAATTTTGCCTGCACGCGGATCCAGGCGGTACGCTGCCCGATGACGCCCTGGCGCATGGCCGTGCGTTCGTCGGGGGAGAGCAGGGTGGTCATTTCATAAGAAAAATCATAGATCGGCAAAAAGGCTTTGATGCGGCCACCAATCCGTTGGTGCAGATACACCGCGCGCCGCAATGCAGGCTGGTCGTCCTGATTGGGGTCGATTACTACCAGCATGTTCTGATACTTCGCCATACAGGGTCTCCTTACAACTGTAACTACAGTCTGTATTAAAAAGATAACCTATATGGATGAAATGAAACAGGGGATGAGCCTGGCCAGATCAACAAATTAGAAAAAAATTCGCGATCCGGCCGGATACGGGAGGACTATCAGGCGACGTTGCGGGCCTGGCCAGCAAGCTGCGCCAGCAGGTCGCTGTTTTCGATGGTGATATATTTGCCTTTAACCGCCAGCATACCGCTCTTCTGGAAACGTCCCAGCAGGCGGCTGATGGTTTCAACCGTCAGGCCCAGATAGTTGCCGATATCGCCACGTGTCATGGTGAGGCGGAACTCACGCGGCGAGAAGCCGCGCTGCGCGAAACGGCGGGACAGATTGTAGATAAAGGCCGCCAGGCGCTCCTCTGCGTTCTTTTTAGAAAGCAGCAGGATCATATCCTGATCGCCTTTGATCTCGCCGCTCATCAGACGCATCATCTGCTGACGCAGGTTCGGCATCTTACCGGAGAGGTCGTCCAGCGTTTCAAACGGAATCTCGCAGACCATTGAGGTTTCCAGCGCCTGGGCAAAGCTCGGGTGGTGGGCGGTGCCGATAGCGTCAAAGCCGACCAAATCGCCGGCCAGATGAAAACCGGTGATCTGCTCATCGCCCTGTTCGGTGATGGTGTAGCTTTTAATGGTGCCAGAACGAATTGCATACAGCGATTTCAGCTCATCACCGGCTTTGAACAAGGTCTGTCCTTTCTGGATAGGCTTTTTCCGCTCGATGATGTTATCAAGCTGGTCAAGCTCATGCTCGTTCAGAGTAAAAGGGATGCAAAGCTGGCTAATGCTGCAATCCTGGCAATGGATTGCACAACCGCCAGACTGAATGCGTCGTATAATTCGCTTTTCCGGGATCATAAGTCTGCTCAGGCTTTAATTGATATTGGTCAATTTTAACATCTTTTTGGTGAGCAGGTAAGTCTCGAACCCCTGAAACACGTAATATTAAAAGGGTAAATCAGTTACCCATTTTATCTCATTGATTATGAATAAGTTATCTGGCGATGTTGGATTGTAAAATTACCGGAAGATTCCAGAAAAGGCACTTACGGTCAAAGGAGCAGATAGCCTTCGTGACGCAATAGCCACTCTTTTCGCTGCACGCCGCCGGCGTAACCCGTCATGGTGCCGTTACGCCCGATCACCCGGTGGCAGGGCACCACAATACTGACAGGATTTGAACCGTTGGCGGCACCCACGGCGCGCGCCGCGCCCGGACGTCCCAGCGCCTCCGCGAGCTGACCGTAGTGCATGACCTGGCCGCAGGGGATGGTGCGCAGCGTTTGCCAGACTTCCCGCTGAAACGGCGTCCCGCCGGTGGCGGTAGGTAAGGTGTCGATAACGGCGAGATCGCCCGCGAAGTAATCGCTAAGCTTACGGCTCAGGTTACCGGGATTACGCGAATCAACGCGTTGGTAGCCTTCACGGCGATAATGCACATCCAGCAGTTGTTCCATGCGGTCGCGGTGCTGATCCCACTCAACGGCCCGCAGGTTAAACTGCTCATCGCAAATCACCCACAGCGGCCCCAGCGGGGTGTCAATTTTATCTTGCAACAGCGTGAGCATCGGTCCTCCTTCAGCGAGGTTATTTTGGCAGGGCATCACCATAGCACGACGCGATGCGGGCAAACCATACTCCGAAAAGGTCAACAAACAGGGTCAGCATGGGCTATTAATTATGAGGTGAGGAAAGCGATGTTTATTTTTACATTCACTCGCAGACGCGTTGGCAAGGCGATTTTGCTACCTTTATCCGGCGGCGAATTCACCGGCAACCATCCGGCGCGGCAGATAAACAGACTGGCTTTCCTAGAGTCCATGATTTCCCGGCGTTTCTGCGCGGGTTTTTACCAACAAAGGTGGTGATATGCAATATATGATGACTGGCGTTGTAATTGTGATTATCAGCGGCTTAGTAATTCATCTGATCGCTTTGGCGATTGAAGGACTGTATAAAGTCATCAGTAACCGCACGACCTGGCGTTAACGTTTTTGTGGCCTTCCCTGGCCTGTCGCGACGTTAAGGTAATCGCGGATAAATACCCGGTCCGATGGGCAGCCCCACGAGGTACCAGCCAACCAGCAGCAGTAGCCAGACGGCAAGGAATATTAATGGATAAGGCAAGACCAGCGAGTAGTAGGTTCCAAGCTTAGCGTCGGGCCGGTAGCGCTGTAAGAAGCCGAGAAATAGCGGCACAAACGGCGATACCGGCGCCAGCGGCAGCACCGATGAGTCGGCGATGCGAAACAGAATCTGCGCGAATGCCGGGTGAAAGCCCAGCAGCATAAACATCGGCACGAAAATCGGCGCCAGAATCGACCAGATTGCCGAACCGCTGGCGATAAACATACACAAAAAGGCGGATAGCAGCGCCAGGCCGACAAACGCCGGTACGCCGTTCATTCCCGCGCTCTCCAGCAGATCCGTCAAGCCGACGGCCATAAATTTCCCCATATTGCTCCAGTTGAACATGGCGACGAACTGGGCCAGCGGGAAGACCATCACGATAAAACCTGCCATCTCTTTCATCGGCTCAATCATCAGCTGAGGCAGATCGGCCTGGCGGCGAATTTTGCCGGTGGCGATGCCGTAGGCCAGTGAAACGACGAAGAAGAAAAAGATAATGAGCGGGACGATCCCTTTTATAAACGGCGAAGGCATCACGGTATGCTTGATGGGATCGCGCAGGATACCGTTTTCCGGCACGACCATCAGCGCGATCGCCGCCACGAATAACAGCGCGGCCACGCCGGCCACGCGCAGGCCGAAGCGCTGTTCCGCCGTCAACGTCTGCAGCGTTTCATCGCTGTTGCCTTGCCATTGCCCTAACCGCGGTTCCACCAGTTTATCGGTAATCAATCCGCCAACCAGCGTGAGAACGATCACTGAGGTTGCCATAAAATACCAGTTATCAATCACGCTGACGTGGAGCGAGGCGTCAAGGGTTTTTGCCGCTTCGGTGCTGATGCCAGAGAGCAGGACATCGGTGGTGACGATGAGCAGATTGGCCGTGAAGCCGCAGCCGACGCCGGCGATGGCCGCCAGCAGCCCGGCAACAGGGTGGCGGCCGACGGCGAGGAACATCAGGGCGCCCAGCGGCGGCATAATCACCAGCGCGGCATCGGAAGAGATGTGGCTAAAGAAGGCGATAAACAGCACCATATAGCTGGCGTAACGGGCGCTAACGTGGGATGACATTTTCACCATCAGCGAAGGCAGCAGGCCCACTCGTTCCGCAAAACCGGCCCCCAGCACCAGAGCCAGAATGGCCCCCAGCGGCGCGAAACCGCTGAAGTTCTTAATGACGTTCGGTAAAAACCAGTGCAATCCTTCAATGCTAAGCAAATTTTTCACCACCACTCGCGAGCCGTCGGTGGGGTTCTGTACCCCGACGTTCAGCGCCGACAGGATGGCGGTGGCGACCATTAACGCCACAATCAGATAGATAAACAGTAAAAACGGATGCGGGACCTTGTTACCTATTTTTTCAACCCAGCCATAAAGCTTACCGGTGGGGGAAGGCGACGGTATGGATGACATACTCATGGGCGTTCCTCAGTTGTCGTTGTTGTGTTGGTTGTCTCTTTACCCCTGGGCGTGTCAGCCGTTATTTTTTTGGCGATTACCGCGTTGCCGTACTCCATCCACGGGGCTTTTATTATTTTAAAATCGAAGGCTTGACCTCCTGTGGAATGGGGCACCGGTAGGGCCTTTCGGCTAAGACCTGCGCCAGTTCCTGCTGGCTGGCGGTCAGTAACGCCCTGTCGCTGAACAGACGAATGGCCGTCGCGCCCAGCACTTTCCCGGCCAGCAGCATCCCTTTGTGGGCGATGGAGGTTCTGCCCTGGCTCACCAGTTGCCAGGAGTGCAGCGGCGTCCCGACGGCAAAACAGGGGCTGAAGCACTGGGCCACGGGGGCCTTCCAGCTCACGTCGCCGACGTCGGTAGAGCCCGCAAGGATGTTGTCCGTTGCCGCCCACGGCGCCACTTCATCGATCAGGCGCGTTTCGCGGTGGCGGCGGGCGAACGCTTTCCCGTCCTCGCCGCCGGTGTCGGCAATGTTTTTCAGGCTGTTATTGATATCGTTCGCGCTCAAGGTTGCGCGAATTTCGGCGGCGAATGCGCGCTCTTCCGTGCTCCAGGGCGGCGTGCCGTAATGGCAAACCGCCTGATACATCGCCGCTTCCAGCGTGCGGTTGGGCAGATAGCTGGAACAGGCTTTTTCGAAGCGACAGCTGACGCGGGTCTCGGTCATCAACGCCGCGCCCTGGGCGATTTTCTCGATCCGGGCGAAGATTTGCTGCGCGTCGGCCATTTCCGGCGCGCGAATGAGATACAGCACCTCCGCCTGCGCCTGAACAACGTTGGGGGAGACGCCGCCGGTATCGGTGATGGCGTAGTGCACCCGCGCTTTTTCGATAATATGTTCGTTAAGGAAGTTGCTGCCGGTGGTCATCAGCGTCACGGCATCCAGCGCGCTGCGGCCCAAATGCGGCGAGTTTGCCGCGTGCGCCGCGGTGCCGGTAAACCGCCATGCCGCCTGAATGTTGGCAAGGGTACGGGTGCTGAACATCCCGGCCCAGGCTTCCGGATGCCAGGTCAGAGCGGCATCGATGTCATCGAATAACCCCTCGCGGACCATGAAGGTTTTCCCCGAGCCGCCTTCCTCGCCGGGACAGCCATAGAAGCGAAGCGTGCCAGCGCCGCCCTGTTGCTGCAGCCAGTTCCTGGCGGCGAGCGCGGCGGCGAACGCCGCCGTACCAAGCAGATTATGCCCGCACCCGTGGCCGTTTTCTCCCGGCGTCGAAGACGCGGGTTCCGCGCAGTGGGCCCGCTGGCTGAGCCCCGCCAGGGCGTCAAATTCGCCGAGGAGGGCAATCACCGGTTGGCCCGCGCCGAAGCTGGCGATAAAGGCGTTGGGGATCCCGCCGGCATTGCGGGTCAATTGAAAGCCTTCCGCTTCCAGCGCATCGGCCAAACGCGCAGCGGACCAGAACTCCTGAAAGCGGGTTTCCGGATGGTCCCAGATATCATCGGCAATGGCGCAAAAATCGTTGCGCCGCCCCTCAATAACGTCATCGACAAATTGATAAACGTGTTCCATTACACACCTCGCTGCCAGGGAAAGTTCAGGGCGACGCGTGCTAACGTTTCGACGGCCAGGGTCATCACGTTCTCGTCGAAATCGAATTTTTCATTGTGGTGACCGGCGCTCAGTTCCGTGCCGAATATCATGTATGAGGCGAGACCGCCGCGCTCCTGGACCCGGGCCATCATCAGAGTGGCATCCTCTGAACCCGCCGGGGCAGCGATACGATCGACAGCCTGTTTAACGCCGGGGACCTGGGCCGTCTGCTGGCGCAGATAGTCCACCCACGCCGGCGACGGGGCGCTGGAGGTGGCCGCGCCCATCAGCTGCAGCTGGTAACTGGCTTCATACATGGTCGCCGCGCCGGCGATCGCCTGTTTAGCCCGCTCAAAGACGTACTGGTTAATGGCATCGGTTTCGCCACGGGTTTCGACTTTTAATAGCGCGGAGGAGGGAACCACGTTACGTCCGGTACCGGCCTGCATGACGCCGACGTTAACCCTTGACGCCCCGGCGCTGTGCGGCGCGATGGCGTGCAGGGCAAGGGCGGCCTGGGCCGCCGCCAGTAGCGCGTTACGGCCATCTTCCGGTTTACCGCCAGCGTGGGCGGCGACGCCGCTGAACTGCACATCGAATTTGGTGGTGGCCATAAAGTTATCGCCGCCGCAGACGACGGTGCCGGCAGGGACGCCGGTACCGATATGAATGGCGGTAAAGTAATCCACCTCATCAAGTACGCCCGCCGCGACCATGGCGCGCGCGCCGCGGGTACCTTCTTCCGCCGGCTGGAAAATCAGCTTGATCGTCCCGTTGAGCTGCGCGGCATACTCCTTCAGCACGTGCGCCAGACCCAGCCCGATTGCGGTGTGACCGTCGTGGCCGCAGGCATGCATCATACCGTCGTTGCAGGAGGCAAAACGATCGCGATGCGGGCGGTGACTATCGTCATGCTGCTCGTTGAGATCGAGCGCATCCATGTCGACGCGAAACGCCAGCGTCGGCCCCGGCCGCCCGGTATCGAGGGTCGCCACCACTCCGGCGAAGCCGCCTTCAAACGCCGGTAGCCAGCGTTCAGGCGCACCCTGCGCGCGGGCGCGCTGGAACGCCTGCGCCAGCGTCTCTTCATCAGGCAGGCCCATACGGCTATCGGCATCGATAACGTCGCGCCCCAGCGCCAGCTGATAACCCAGACCGTCTAATACTTCCGCCACTTTGCTGGCGGTGCGGAACTCCAGCCAGCCGGATTCCGCATGCAGGTGAAAATCGCGACGCCATTCGGTCATTTTTGGCGCCAGCTGGTTGATGAAATCATAAAGTTGCGGCATAACCTTTCCCGTTATAAGCAAAAACTGTGATGGTATTCACGAAGTGATAGCCTTTACTTATCACCTATCACTTTCATGCACTCTCATCCTTAACCTGCCACAGCACGATCGATTACAGTAGATGTCATTTTCTTCTGTCTGATAAACATTGGTTATCACTCACAACATGTCATTTCAGATTAAATTTCACCACATTCGCGCCTTCGTTGAGGTCGCGCGCGAAGGAAGTATTCGCGGCGCCAGCCGGGCGTTGGCGATTTCGCAGCCGGCGTTGACCAAAGCGATTAAAGAGCTGGAAGAGGGGCTCTCCGCGCAGCTGTTTGTGCGCCGTAGCCAGGGGGTGGCGCTGACCGAAAATGGCGAAAGTTTTTATCAACATGCGAGCCTGATCCTGGAAGAGCTGCGGGTGGCGCAGGATGAATTGCTGCAACGTCAGGGCGAGCAGGCCGGGCAGATTAATATCGGCCTTGGTGCCAGCGTAGCGCGTTCGCTGATGCCTTCGGTTATTTGCCGCTTTCATCAGCAGCATCCGCTGGTGAAGGTGCGGATTATGGAAGGACAGCTGCTGGCGATGATTAATGAACTGCGTCAGGGTGAGCTGGATTTCACCATCAATACTTACTATCCCGGCCCCTACGATCATGAATTCAGTTTTGAGAAGCTATTTGAGAAACCCTTCGCGGTATTCGCCCGCGCCGGTCACCCGGCGGCACAGGTCACTTCACTGACCGAGCTGCTCGATCACCACTGGACGATGCCGACGCCGCGCGGTAGCTACTTCAAACAGCTGCAGGAGATGTTTAACCAGGCCGGACTGGCGCCAAAGGTGGATATCGTTTGTGAGACTTTCTCCTCGTGCATTAGCCTGGTGGTGAAAAGCGATTTTCTCAGCATTCTGCCGGTCGAACTTGGCAACGACCCGATGATGGCGGATAAGCTGGTGATGATCCCCATCCGCGAAGCGTTACCCAAAGCCACCTATTTTCTGATTCAGCGCCGCGATACGCGGCAAACGCCCTTAACCGCGTCATTAATCACGCTGTTTCGTCGTCAGAGCCGACAACTGTTTCCATAATCGCGCGGAAGTGGTTAAACGCGTTGAGGAGGCGCCGCGAGACGGCTATAGTAACCACCCGGTAGTAGCTGGAGGAGCGCGCATGAACCTTGACGACAAATCCCTATTTCTTGGCGCCATGGAGGACGTTCAGCCTCTGAAACATAATCACGACGTTCACTGGCACCCCGCGCGCAATACCCGCGCCGCGCAGCGGATTGATCCCCTGCAGCTGGATAACTTTCTGACCACCGGCTATCTCGATATTGTGCCGCTGGCAACCGCCCTTGAGTTTAAGCGGGAAGGTCTGCAAAGCGGCGTACTGGAGAAGCTCCGGCGCGGCAAATACGGCCAGCAGGCAAGCCTCAATCTGCTGCGCCAGCCGGTGGAGAAGTGCCGACAGAATCTGTTTGCTTTTGTGGTCCAGGCGCAAAAAGAGGGGCTGCGTAATGTGCTGATCGTGCATGGCAAAGGGCGCGACGATAACGCGCACGCCAATATTATTCGCAGCTACCTGGCGCGCTGGCTGGTGGAACTCCCGGAAGTCCAGGCGTTCTGCGCGGCGTTACCGCACCACGGCGGCAGCGGCGCCTGCTACGTGGCCCTGCGAAAATCGGCGGAGGCAAAGCAGGAAAACTGGGAGCGCCACGCCAAGCATAGCCGCTAGCGCATCAGCAGCGTCAGTTCCCGGGCTGCTTTCTGTAGCTCGGGTAACACCCGCTCCAGCATCTCGTGCGTGGAGACCTGCCCGGCGTGTACGCCGACGTTCAGCGCCGCCTGAATCTGCCCCTGAGGGTTAAACAGCGGCACCGCCAGCGAGCGCAGCCCCATCTCGAGCTCCTGATCGTTAAGCGCGTAGCCCTGCTGGTGCACGCGCTTAAGTTCGGTACGCAGCTTTGCAACCGAATCAACGGTTTGCGGGGTATAGCGAATCATCGTGACCCGGCCCAGCATATCGTTCAGCTTCTCCTCCGGCTGATAGCTCAGCAGCACGCGTCCCATGGAGGTCGCCCAGGCGGGCAGGCGGCTGCCGATGTCGAGATCGATGGTCATAATGCGCGAACTCGACGCGCGAGCGATATAAAGAATGTCGTCGCCGTCGAGAGTGGCGATGGAGCAGGACTCATTGAGCATTTCGCTTAAATGCTTCAGCACCGGCTGCGCCGAACGCGCCAGCGGCGTGGAGGCAAGCCAGGCGTGGCCCAGCGCCAGAATTTTCGGTCGCAGCTGGAAATTTTTACCATCTTCGGCGTAAACAAAGCCCAGTTTGCTCAGCGTATACAGGCAGCGGCGCACCGCCGCGCGCGGAATGCCGGTCTTTTGGCTGATCTGCGAAATTGAGAGCAGCGGGCGCTGCGGAGTAAACGCCTGGATCACCTCCAGCCCGCGCGCCAGCGAAGCCATAAAGTTCGGATCGCCCTTAAACGGATCGCTATCGCCCGTCAGTAAATCATCTGGATGCTTCTCCATTTTCTTCTCCGTATTTGCCGTCGATCACATTCTTTCGCTAAACATACACGATGTTCGATTATCGCACCATATTTCGATTATCGCCCTTGACCAGCATCGTTAAGCGGGTCACATTTTGTGCGAACAACGAATAAAAGTGCGATTACCGCACATACAGGAGCGACCTGATGATTGATAAAAGCGTGTCGACGCTACGTGATGCCATCGCCGGGATCCACGACGGGGCGACCATAATGATTGGCGGTTTTGGCCCCGCCGGGCAGCCGACGTACCTGATAGATGCTCTGATAGAACAGGGGGCCCGTGATTTAACCATTATCAACAACAATGCGGGCAACGGCGAAGTCGGCCTGGCGGCGCTGCTGAAGGCCGGTCGGGTGCGAAAGATGATCTGTTCATTCCCACGTCAGGTTGATTCGCAGATTTTCGATGACCTTTATCGCCGCGGCAAAGTTGAGCTGGAGCTGGTACCGCAGGGCAACCTCGCGGCGCGGATCCAGGCGGCAGGCGCTGGCCTCGGCGCGGTGTTTACCCCCACCGGCTACGGTACGCCGCTGGCGGAGGGGAAAGAGACCCGCGAAATCGACGGGCGTCATTACGTGCTCGAATACCCCATCAGGGCCGACTTCGCGTTGATCAAAGCCCACCAGGGCGACCGCTGGGGAAACCTGGTTTATCGCAAAGCGGCGCGCAATTTTGGCCCGATTATGGCGACCGCCGCGAAAACCACCATTGTAGAAGTTTCGCAGCTGGTGCCCTTGGGCGATCTCGACCCGGAAAGCATCATTACCCCGGGCATTTTTGTGCAGCGCGTCTACTCCCTGGAAAACCTGATTGCCGCTAAAAGCGCCTGAGGAACTCTTAATGCAAAAACTGACTCGCGATGAGATGGCCCAGCGCGTGGCCCGCGATATTCCCGAAGGCGCTTACGTCAATCTGGGGATCGGCTTGCCCACCCGCATCGCCAACTATCTTCCTGCCGATAAAGAAATCTTTCTGCACAGCGAAAACGGCCTGCTGGGGATGGGGCCGAAACCGCTGCCGGGGGAAGAGGATCCGGAGCTGATTAACGCCGGGAAAGAGTATGTGACTCTGCTCAACGGCGGCTGCTACTTTCACCACGGCGACTCCTTCGCCATGATGCGCGGCGGGCACCTCGATATCTGCGTGCTTGGCGCTTACCAGGTTTCCGCCAGAGGCGATCTGGCGAACTGGAGTACCGGCGCGCCCGACGCCATTCCTGCCGTCGGCGGAGCGATGGATTTGGCCATTGGCGCTCGTCAGGTCTTCGTGATGATGGATCACCTGACCCGCGACGGGGAGTGCAAGCTGGTAGAGCACTGCACCTATCCGCTGACCGGCGTCGGCTGCGTCAGCCGTATCTACACCGACCTGGCGGTCATCGATATCAGCGAAAGCGGCCCGGTGGTGCGGGAAATCTTTAACGGCCTCTCTTTTGAGGAACTGCAGCGCATCACGCCGGTGGCGCTGACTTTTGCACAACTGGCGGAAAGCGCGTAAGGAACCTATGATGAATCAGGCATTTATCTGTGATGCGGTGCGGACGCCGTTCGGCCGCTTTGGCGGTACCCTGGCCGCCCTGCGCGCCGACGATCTGGCGGCGCTGCCGCTGAAAGTGCTGCTGGAGCGCAACCCGGGACTCGATCCGGCGCGTATTGACGATGTGATTTACGGCTGCGCTAACCAGGCGGGGGAAGATAACCGCAACGTCGCGCGCATGGCGCTGCTGCTGGCCGGTCTGCCGGAAAGCGTACCGGGTAGTACCGTAAACCGCCTGTGCGGTTCCAGCCTTGATGCGATCGGTATCGCAGCGCGCGCGATTAAAAGCGGCGAAACTCAGCTGATGATCGCCGGCGGCGTGGAGAGCATGTCGCGCGCGCCGTTTGTGATGGGCAAGGCCGAAAGCGCCTTTAGCCGCACGATGCGGATGGAAGATACCACCATCGGCTGGCGCTTCATTAACCCGCAGATGAAAGCGCTGTACGGCGTGGATTCGATGCCGGAAACGGCGGAAAACGTGGCGGACGATTTCGCCATTTCGCGGGAGGATCAGGATGCGTTTGCGCTGCGTAGCCAGCTGCGTACGGCGGCGGCGCAGGAGGCCGGACGCTTTGCCGACGAACTGATCGCCGTCTCGGTGCCGCAGCGTAAGGGCGAACCGCTACTCTTTAGCCGCGATGAGCACCCGCGCAGCACCACGGCGGAGGCGCTGGCCAGGCTGCGCGGCGTGGTGCGCGCCGACGGTACGGTGACGGCAGGTAACGCTTCCGGAGTCAACGACGGCGCCTGCGCGCTGCTGCTTGCCAGCGAGCAGGCGCTGGCCGCCAATGATTTACAGCCGCTCGCCCGCGTGGTGGGCGTCGCGACGGCAGGGGTGGCGCCGCGAATTATGGGATTTGGACCGGCGCCGGCGGTACGTAAGGTGCTGGCGCAAACCGGGCTAACGCTTGGGCAGATGGACGTCATTGAACTGAATGAGGCCTTTGCCGCTCAGGCGCTGGCGGTCACGCGCGATCTGGGTCTGCCCGACGATGCGGCGCACGTCAACCCTAACGGCGGCGCGATAGCCCTCGGACATCCGCTGGGCGCCTCCGGCGGCCGTCTGGCAATGACCGCGGCGTACCAGCTGCGCCGTACCGGCGGGCGCTATGCGCTGTGCACCATGTGTATCGGCGTCGGTCAGGGGATCGCGCTGATTATAGAACGCGTTTAAGGAGCCATAATGAGTTTGTTGACCCCGATGATGCGCACCAGTCCGCTGACCGCCTGGTTCAGCGATGCGCAGCGGGTACAGGGGATGCTGGATTTTGAAGCCGCGCTGGCTCGCGCTCAGGTCGAATGCGGCCTCGTGCCGCAGGCGGCGCTTAATCCCATTATTGAGAGTTGCCGGCACGAAAACATCGACTTTGCCGCGCTGGGGCAGGCCGCCGCCAGCGCCGGGAATCTGGCGATCCCGCTGGTCAAACAGCTGACCGCGCGGGTTAAACAACAGGATGACGCGGCGGCGCGCTACGTACACTGGGGGGCGACCAGCCAGGATGCTATCGACACCGGCTTTATCCTGCAACTGCGCGGCGCGCTGGCGGAAACGGACTCCCTGCTGCAGCAACTGCTCGACGCGTTAGCCCATCAGGCGGCGCGCTATCAGGATACGGTGATGCCCGGGCGTACCTGGATGCAGCATGCGCTGCCGGTCACCTTCGGTCTGAAACTGGCCGGGACGCTGGATGCGCTGCTGCGCTGGCAGGTGCGTCTGCGAGAGATGCGCTCAAGGGTGCTGGCGCTGCAGTTTGGCGGCGCGGCGGGCACCCTCGATTCCCTTAAAACGCAGGCGCCGCGGATCGCTGGCGCGCTGGCGAAAACTCTCGACCTGCAGCTTCCGGACGCGCCGTGGCACAGCCAGCGTGACCGGCTGCTGGAGGTGGGGGCATGGTACGCGGGCGTCTGCGGCACGCTGGGTAAATTCGCCAATGATTTTTCTCTGCTGATGCAAACCGAGGTTGCAGAGGTGGGTGAACCGGTCGCCGAAGGACGCGGCGGATCGTCTACCATGCCGCACAAACGCAATCCCATCTCCTGCGCAGCTATTTTGACCGCCGCCCAGCGTACGCCCGGACTGGTGGCAACGCTCTATGCCGGGCAGATCCAGCAGCACGAGCGGGCGCTGGGCGGCTGGCAGGCGGAGTGGGAAACGCTGCCGGAGCTGATAACCCTCGTCGGCGGCGCGCTGGCGCAGAGCGAAGCGCTGGTCCGCGACATGCAGGTCTTCCCGCATAAGATGCGCGCCGACCTCGATATCACCCAT
Source organism: Klebsiella sp. LTGPAF-6F (assembly GCF_001753185.1). Taxonomy (NCBI): domain Bacteria; kingdom Pseudomonadati; phylum Pseudomonadota; class Gammaproteobacteria; order Enterobacterales; family Enterobacteriaceae; genus Klebsiella; species Klebsiella sp. LTGPAF-6F. Next base: position 3,405,424 of record NZ_CP017450.1, on the reverse strand, counting down.
GGCCTGATTATGGCCGAGGCCGTCACTCTGGCGCTGGCGGAGTTTGTCGGCAAAGCCGAGGCTCATCACCGGGTTGAGGCGCTGTGTCGCCAGGCGCTGGATGCGTCACGTTCGCTGTTAAGCGTGCTGGAAACCGATCCGCTGGTCAGCGAGCATCTCTCCGCCAGCCGCTTAACCCAACTGCTGGACCCGACAACGGCGACCGGCAGCTCAGCACTCTTCGTGCGCCAGGTTGTGGCGCGCTATAAGGAGCAACGTTATGAATGTTGATTATCAGATAGACGGGCCGCAAGACGCGCCGGTCATCGTTCTCTCTAACTCGCTGGGCACTACCCGGGCGATGTGGCAGCCGCAGCTTGAGTCGTTAACGCAGCATTTTCGCGTGCTGCGCTACGATACCCACGGCCATGGCGCCACCCGTAAAAACGGTAAAGTGACGCTGGCGCAGCTCGGCGAAGATGTGATTGCGCTGCTCGATCATCTTAATATCGCTAAAGCCTGGTTCTGCGGGATTTCAATGGGTGGCCTGACCGGTCTGTGGCTGGGGCGCTTTGCCCCTGAACGTTTTCAGGGGCTGGTCGTTGCCAACACCGCTGCGCGTATTGGCGACCAGGCCGGCTGGCTGTCGCGCGCCCGCACGGTGCGTCAGGAAGGGATGGAAGTGGTCGCCGCAGGCGCCGCGGACCGCTGGTTTACCCACGCATTTCGCCAGAAGACGCCGGAAGTGGTGGAAGCACTGTGTCACCAGCTGACCCATATCGATGCTGAAGGCTATGCGGCCTGCTGCGAAGCGCTGGCCGCCGCCGATCTGCGTGGAGAGGTCGCGCAGATCGCGATTCCGGTGCTGATCGTCGCCGGAGAAAGTGACCCTGTCACAACGGTGGCGGACGCCAACTTCCTGCATCAGCAGATCCCGGTCTCAGAAGTCGTCGTGCTGGCGGCTTCGCATTTATCGAATATCGAAGCGCCGGGGGCGTTCAGCTCGGCGCTGCTGGGTTTTGTTCAGGGGGAAAAGCATGGACGATAAACAGCGGTATCAGCGGGGAATGGAGGTCCGGCGGAAGGTGCTCGGCGATGCTCACGTCGATAAGACGCTGGAAAAGCTGACGCCGCTGAATGAAGAGTTCCAGGATTTTATTACCCGCTACGCCTGGGGAGAGACCTGGACCCGGCCGGGGCTCGATCATCATACCCGCAGCATGATCACTATCGCCATGCTGATTGCGCTGAACCGCGAAGCAGAGCTGAAAATGCATCTGCGCGCGGCGTTTAATAACGGCGTCACCCGCGATGAGCTGAAAGAGCTGATTATGCACTCCGCGCTCTACTGCGGCCTGCCCGCCGCCAACGCCACGATGCATCTGGCGCAGCAGGTATTTGAAGAGATGGATGCCATTTAGCCGCCAGGCAGGTTTGTCGCTCATCTCAGGCCGTCATGCGACGGCCTTCGACGGTTACCCGCCGCCAGGGGCGGGTAATATCATCCTCTTTGCTGCGAACAGCCTGCGCACTGCTTATTCTGGATCTGCTGGAAGAAGTCATTGCCTTTGTCATCCACCAGAATAAACGCCGGGAAGTTTTCCACTTCGATTTTCCAGATGGCTTCCATCCCCAGTTCAGGATAGGCCACGCACTCCAGGCTCTTGATGCTCTGCTGCGCCAGCACCGCAGCCGGACCGCCGATGCTGCCGAGGTAAAAACCGCCGTGCTTGTGACAGGCATCGGTGACCTGCTGGCTGCGGTTGCCTTTGGCCAGCATCACCATGCTTGCGCCGTGGGATTGCAGCAGGTCGACGTAAGAGTCCATGCGGCCTGCGGTGGTGGGGCCAAGGGAGCCGGACGCATAGCCTTCCGGGGTTTTCGCCGGGCCGGCGTAGTAGATCGGATGATCTTTGACGTACTGCGGCAGTTCTTCACCGTTATCGATAAGCTCTTTCAGCTTCGCGTGGGCGATATCGCGGGCCACAATAATGGTGCCGTTGAGCGTCAGACGCGTCGAGACCGGATGGGCGGAAAGCTGGGCCAGAATCTCGCTCATCGGCTGATTAAGATCGATGCTGACGACCTTGCCTTCGCCCTGCTGGCGCAGATGTTCGGGAATATACTGACCCGGGTTGCTCTCCAGTTTCTCAATCCAGATCCCCTGGCGGTTGATTTTGGCTTTGATATTGCGATCCGCCGAACAGGAGACGCCCATGCCCACCGGGCAGGAGGCGCCGTGGCGCGGCAGGCGGATGACGCGGATATCGTGGGCGAAGTATTTGCCGCCGAACTGCGCGCCGAGACCGAGGTTTTGCGCCTCCACCAGCAGTTCCTGCTCCAGCTGAATATCGCGGAAGGCCTGGCCGTGTTCGTTGCCTTCGGTCGGCAGTTCGTCGTAATAGTGGGTAGAGGCCAGCTTCACCGTTTTTAGCGTCGCTTCTGCCGAGGTACCGCCAATCACAAAGGCGATATGGTACGGCGGGCAGGCGGCGGTACCGAGCGTGCGCATCTTCTCAACGAGATAGTTTTTCAACTTCGCCGGAGTGATTAACGCTTTGGTTTCCTGATACAGATAGGTTTTGTTGGCCGAGCCGCCCCCTTTGGCCATACAGAGAAATTTATATTCGTCGCCGTCGACGCTGTAGAGGTCGATTTGCGCAGGCAGGTTAGTCCCGGTATTGACCTCTTTGTACATATCCAGCGCGGCGTTCTGCGAATAGCGCAGGTTATCCTCGGTATAGGTGTTATAGACGCCGCGGGCGAGGGCCGCTTCATCACCGCCGCCGGTCCACACGCGCTGGCCTTTCTTACCCATAATAATCGCCGTGCCGGTATCCTGGCAGGTGGGCAGCACGCCTTTAGCCGCGATTTCAGAGTTGCGCAGGAACTGTAGCGCCACGTACTTATCGTTATCGCTGGCTTCAGGGTCGAGAAGGATCTGCGCGACCTGTTTTTGGTGGGAAACGCGCAGCATAAACGCCGCATCGTGAAAGGCCTGCTGTGCCAGAAGGGTGAGGGCCTGAGGGTCTACTTTGAGGATCTCCTGGCCTTCAAATTCGGCCACGGACACGTGCTCTTTGCTCAGCAGATAGTATTCAGTCTTATCTTTTGCTAGCGGAAAGGCTTCCTGATAGACAAATGGTTTAGTCGACATTGCTTTGCTCCCTAAGAGTAAAACCGCCGGGGTTCGGCCCGACGGTTATGAATCAGAACATCATGGACATCCACGGATAGCCAATCAGCAGCAGGGCGGCCAGGAAGATGGCGCCGAAAATGGTGCCGAGACGCCAGTAGTCTTTGGTCGGCAGATAGCCGCTGCCGTAGTAGATTGGGCTGGGGCCGGTACCGTAGGGGGTGATAATCCCCATCACGCCGAGCGAGGTCACCATCAGCAGTACGAACACCTGCATATTCATCCCCGGAATGGTGGAGGCGATAGTCAGCATGGCCGGCAGCAGCGCGGTGGTGTGCGCGGTGGTGCTGGCGAACAGATAGTGCAGCAGATAGAACGCCAGCAGCAGGACGATGGTCGCGACGCCCGGGGAGATGCCGCTCATCAGCGCGCCGCCTTCTTTACCCAGCCAGGCGATAAAACCGGTGGAGGAGAGGCCGTCGGCCAGCGCCACCAGGGTCGCGAACCAGGCAAAGGTATTCCACGCCGCTTTGTTGCTGGTGATGTCATTCCACGAAAGTACGCCGGTCCACAGCATCAGCACGATAACCAGCAGGGCGGCCAGCGCCGGTTCAATCCATTCGGCGGCGAAGATCCACATCATCAGCGCAAAGCAGACGAAGACCAGCAGCAGAATTTCATTGCGCGATAGGCGGCCAAGTTTTTCCAGCTCGCGGGCGGCCCACAGCGGCACTTCATCGTTGACTTTCACTTCCGGCGGGTAGAACCAGTAGGCCAGCAGCGGCATTGCCAGAATCAGCAGGATACCCAGCGGCAGGAAGGCGATAAACCAGGTGCCCCAGGAGATATTAATGCCGACGATGCTTTTCACCAGCGCCAGCGCCAGCAGGTTCGGCGCCAGTGCGGAGAGAAACATCGAGCTGGTGATACAGGCGGCGGTAATGGCCACCCACATCAGGTAGGAGCCGATACGGCGCGCGCTCGGGTCGTTGGGCTTAGAGCCGTACAGTGGCGGCAGGTTAGCGATAATCGGGTAGATAGTCCCCCCGCTGCGCGCGGTGTTGGAGGGGGTAAACGGCGCCAGCAGCAGGTCGGCGAAGGTAATGGCGTAGCCCAGCGTCAGGCTGCGGCGGCCGAGATACTTCACCAGGATCAGCGCCAGACGGCGGCCAAACTGGGTCTTATCGTAGCCGGCGGCAAACATAAAGGCGCCGAAGATAAGCCAGACGGTGGAGTTACCGAAACCGCTCACCGCCCATTTAAAGGAGGCGCCGGCAAGCTTGAACCCTGGCGCGGCCAGCTGTTCAGGGCTGAACAGCAGCCACTGGCTGCACAGCGCAATCACCACCACGCCGGTAATACCGATGACCGCGCCGGGCAGCGGTTCGAAGATCAGACCGACGATCACGCCGACAAAAATGGCAAAGTAGTGCCAGGCGTAAGGGGGAAGGCCGTCGGGCACCGGGACGAATAAGAGTAAGACGGCAACGATAATGGGCATCGCCATCATCAGCAGACGTTTATAAGCAGCATTTGTTGCTGCACCGGCAGGCGGTATGGTTGTCTTTTTCTCTTTCATAATGAGTATCTGCAAGTAGTTAAAAATAGGGTTTGGTCATCGCTTAACCGTTCGATTTCTTTAGTTGCAAAAGTTTCTTTAATTATTAATTGTCGATTTTGGTTATTGCGCTGACCGTTATTTAAAGCTCTTCGTTGGGCGTTAAATTAAAATATTGGGTTATTTATATATTGCGCTTTCATGCGCCGTTGCAATTGATTTAGATCAAAAAAAGCGGGTTGTTAGCCACTTTTTTATTATTACGGATAACCCTGTTTAGTGAGGTGTTTATTTGTCTGAAATTTGGCTTAATGTTAAATCACGAATGATTCCATGAACTGATTATTTGTTTATATTGTTGAATTTTATCATTTTATTTTGGTGTCTTCCTGGCGATGCATGTTAAAAATGGTTTCAGATTTGTTATTGGTTATATCCATTATGTGAACGAATTATATTTAATTAATAATACAAAGGAGGTATCGATGTTATTGTTGGTATTAAATAGTTTTTTAACTAACGTAATTATTTTGGTAACTAAAAAAAGCGCTATATTATTGGCATGACTTAAGGGATTACCAAATACAAACAAAAACAATTCCGTCACCCAATTCTCAATTTTCAATATTTAAAATCTGGAGCGTCATTATGACCAGTCATCCACGAATTTTGCGTCCTTTTACTTTACCGAACGGTACTGAGCTTAAAAACCGCCTGTTAATGGCGCCGATGACCACCTGCACCGGTTATTTTGACGGTACCGTGACCAGCGAACTGGTTGAGTACTACCGCGCTCGCGCAGGCAGTATCGGCACCATTATCGTTGAATGCTGCTTTATTGATGACTACGGTCTGGCGTTCCCCGGCGCCATCGGTATCGATAATGATGAAAAAGTGGCTGGCCTGGCGAAAATTGCCGCCGCTATCAAGGCGGAAGGGTCAAAAGCGATTCTGCAGATCTACCACGGCGGCCGGATGGTCGACCCGCAGCTTATCGGCGGACGCCAGCCGGTGGCCCCGAGCGCGATTGCCGCGCCGCGCGATGGCGCAGCAACCCCCCGCGCGCTGAGCGGCGCTGAAGTCGAGGGCATGATCGCGAAGTTTGGCGAAGGCGTACGCCGCGCCATTCAGGCCGGTTTCGACGGCGTCGAGATTCACGGCGCGAACACCTATCTGATCCAGCAGTTTTATTCGCCAAACTCTAACCAGCGCGACGATGAATGGGGCGGCAGCCGCGATAATCGCGCGAAATTCCCGCTGGCGGTACTGGACATCACCCACAAAATGGCCCGCCAGTACGCCGATGATGCCTTTATTATCGGCTACCGGTTCTCCCCGGAAGAGATGGAAGTCCCCGGTATCCGTTTTGCTGACACCATGTATCTGCTGGAAAAGCTGGCCGCCCGCGGCGTCGACTATCTCCACTTCTCGGTTGGCGCCACGCTGCGACCCTCGATTGTCGATACCACCGATCCCACGCCGCTGATTGAAAAATATTGCGCCATGCGCTCCGAAACCCTGGCTCAGGTGCCGGTGATGGGCGTGGGCGGGGTAGTGAACGCGGCCGATGCCGAGCAGGGCCTGGATCACGGCTACGACCTGATGGCGGTGGGCCGCGCCTGTATCGCGTATCCTGACTGGACGGCGCGCATTGCCGCCGGCGAAGAGCTGGAGCTGTTTATTGACAGCACCCAGCGCGAAGCGCTGAACATCCCGGAACCGCTGTGGCGCTTCTCGCTGGTGGAGGCGATGATCCGCGATATGAGCATGGGCGACGCCAAATTCAAACCGGGGATGTTCGTCGAAACCGTTCAGGACGACGCTAACGAGCTGGTGATAAACGTCAGCCTGGAAAACGACCGCATTGCCGATATCGCACTGGCGGCAAGCCCGGTACAGACCGTCGAGTTCACCACCAGCTTTGAAGAGATCCGCGAGCGGATCCTCAGCGCCAACACCCCGCACGTGGATGCGATTTCCGGCGCAACCAGCCAGAGTGAAGCGGTGAAAAAGGCGGTTTCCAAAGCGATGCTGAAGTCCAGTAAAGCGCTGGCCGCCGAAGAGGGCGCGGGCGATGCGGCGCCGAAAAGCTACGATGTGGTGGTGGTCGGCAGCGGCGGAGCCGGTCTGGCGGCCGCGATTCAGGCACACGATGAAGGCGCGAGCGTTCTGATCGTTGAAAAAATGCCGACCATCGGCGGTAACACCATTAAAGCTTCTGCCGGGATGAACGCCGCAGAGACCCGCTTCCAGCGCGTGAAAGGTATTGAAGATAGCAAAGAGCTGTTTTACCAGGAAACGCTGAAAGGCGGTAAGAACAAAAACGACCCGCAGCTGCTTCGCCGCTTCGTGGAGAATGCGCCGGAAGCCATTGAGTGGCTGGCGCGTCGCGGCATTATGCTTAACGATATCACCACTACCGGCGGGATGAGCATCGACCGCACCCACCGTCCGCGCGACGGGTCGGCGGTCGGCGGCTACCTGATCAGCGGCCTGGTGCGTAACATCACCAAACGCGGTATCGATGTCCTGCTGGATACATCGGTGGAAGAGATCCTGATGACCGACGATGAGGTGAGCGGCGTGCGCCTGCTCACCGATGAAAACGAATCCGTAGTGGTACAGACGAAGAGCATCGTGGTGGCTACCGGCGGCTTCAGCGCCAACAGCGCGATGGTGGTGAAATACCGCCCGGATCTGGCGGGCTTTGTGACCACCAACCATAAAGGGGCGACCGGCGGCGGTATCGCGCTGCTTGAACGCATCGGCGCGGGCACCGTGGATATGGGTGAAATTCAGATTCACCCGACCGTCGAGCAGCAAACCTCGTACCTGATTTCCGAGTCGATTCGCGGCGGCGGGGCGATACTGGTGAACCCGCAGGGCAACCGCTTCTTCAACGAAATGGAGACCCGCGATAAGGTTTCCGCCGCGATTATCGCGCTGCCTGAGCACTTCGCCTATATCGTCTTTGACGAGCACGTCCGGGCGAAAAACAAAGCCGCCGATGAGTACATCGCTAAAGGTTTCGTCACCAGCGCCAGCTCGCCGCGTCAGCTGGCGGAGAAACTGGGGATGGATTACCATGCTTTTCTCAATACGCTGGAACGCTACAACGGCTTTGTTGAAAAACAGCATGACGATGATTTTGGCCGTACCACCGCGCTGCGTGCGCCGATCAATGAAGGCCCTTACCATGCGATTCGTATCGCTCCGGGGGTACACCACACGATGGGCGGCGTGACCATTAACACCGATACCGCGGTGCTGAATGCCGGTCATCAGGTGATTGCGGGCGCTTTTGCCGCGGGCGAAGTGGTTGGCGGCATTCACGGCGGTAACCGCATCGGCGGTAACGCGGTGGCCGATATTATTATCTTCGGGACCCTCGCGGGCCATCAGGCGGCGAAACGCGCCAGAGGTTAAACGTCAGCGACACCCGCCGGGCTGGCAAATAGACGGCCCGGCTTCTTATCTCTCTGAGGAGTGCGATATGTCCGACAACCGCGTCTACAGCTACTCCGCTGTACTGATGGGTTCGCCCATTCTCCTCAAGCTCTACGTTCACGATGAACCGCTCGCCTCCCGCGTCTTTCAGCTGATTAAAGGCTATGAAGATCTTTTCACCGTTAACCGCGCGCACTCCCAGGTGATGGATATCAACCATGCCGCCGGGCGACATCCGGTGACGGTGAGCCGCCCGGTGTATGCGCTGATTAAATGCGCCAAAGCCGCCAGCATGGTGCGGGACAGCGCGTTTAACCTGGCGATCGGCCCGCTGGTGAAGCTGTGGCGCGTTGGTTTTCAGGGCCAGAGCGTGCCCGCCCCGCAGGATATTGCCGCTCGCCTGACGTTAACGCGTGCGCAGGATGTGATCCTCGACGACGCCGCCAGCAGCGTCTACCTTGCGCGGACGGGAATGGAGATCGATCTTGGGGCCATCGCGAAAGGCTATATCGCCGACCGGGTGCGCGACTATTTGCGGCAGCAGGGCGTGAACGCCGCGCTGATTAATCTCGGCGGCAATGTCCATACCCTGGGCGAATGGTCTATCGGGCTGAAAAAACCGTACTCAGCGGCGGATGCGCTGATTGGCAGCATTGCGGTGGCGGGGCAATCGGTGGTGACCTCGGGCATTTACGAACGCTACTTCGAGCAGGACGGCAAACGCTGGCACCATATTCTCGACCCGCGTAGCGGCTACCCGCTGGATAACGAGCTGGAGAGCGTAACGATTATTTCCGCCGACTCGCTGGACGGCGATATCTGGACCACCCTGATCTACGGTCTTGGCGTAGAGAAAGGCTGCGCGGCGCTGCGCCAGCGCGAGGATATCGAAGCGATTTTCGTCACTAAAAATCGCGACGTTATCCTCTCTTCACAGCGTCGTTTCCGCTTTCAGCTGCTGGATGACGGTTACCGGCTTACTGGCTGTACTGCTTAAGCAGGCCGTACTGCTCCGCTATCAGGTGGTAGCGGTACACCGGACGTCCCGTGGCGCCGTAGTGGATACTGGTGTACAAAATATTAATTTGCGCCAGCCAAATCAGGTATTTGCGGCACGAAACCCGGGATATATTTACCGCTGCCGCCAGCTCGTCGGTGGAGAACTCCACGTCCGGATGGGCATCAATCCACTGACAGAGGGTGCGCAGCGTCTGGGGCGTCAGGCCTTTCGGCAACTTGCGGGCGTCAGCGGCTTCCGGTACGCCGCCGTGCAGCAGCCGGTCGACATCCGCTTGTTCATAATAGGGTTGACCGGTCATCAGCTTACGCTTTTCGCGCCAGGCGGTGAGCGCCTCTTCAAACCGTGGAAACTGGAAGGGTTTGATCAGATAGTCCACCACGCCGTAGCGCATCGAGGCCTGAACCGTCGCGGCATCCGCGGCGGAAGTAATCATAATCACGTCGATGGCCCGTCCGGACGCGCGAATGGCGGGCAGCAGATCCAGACCGCTATCCTGCTGCATATAGACATCCAGCAGCACCAGGTCTATCTCCAGATCCTTGTCGTTAATCATCTCCCTGGCTTTACTCAACGTAGACGCCGTGCCGCTGCAGCGGAAGCCGCTGACCCGTCCCACGTACAGGCGGTTCAGTTCGGCAACCATGGCATCATCGTCAACAATTAATACATTTATCACGCACTTTTCCTTTTACTGTCCCACGGGAGATGAACAAAAAATTGAGTAAATACGCCGGGTTCGGATTCCACGGCCAGCGATCCGCCCAGTTCGCGAAGCTGCTGGCTGGCGAGAAACAGCCCGACGCCGCGGTTTTCGCCTTTGGTGGAGAAGCCTTTATTAAAAATATCATCGATAAACGCTTCCGGGATACCGGGACCATCATCGCTGACTTCGCCGCTTAACCAGCCGTTCTGGTAATGCAGCAGCAGGCCGACTTCGCCTTCGGCCTGGCCGCTCATAGCATCCAGCGCGTTTTCGATTAAATTACCCAGCACCGTAACCAGTACGGTGACCTGTTTTTCATTCGGGCAGTCCGGCACCAGGCTCTCTTCGGCGAGAGTGAGGGTAAAACCCCGCTCCTTAGCGCGCTGAATTTTACCGATCAAAAAGCCTGCCACTACCGGTGATTTAATCCGGTGCTGGATTTCGCCGATATCCGCCTGATAGGTGTGGGCGGTCTGCAGCACGTACTCTTCCAGCTTATCGTAGCTTTTCATATTCAACAGGCCGAGGATCACGTGCAGCTTATTCATAAATTCATGGGATGTGGTACGCAGGGCGTCCACATAGTTCACCATCCCGTCAAGCCGCTGCAGCAGCTGGCTGACTTCGGTTTTGTCACGGAAGGTGCTGATGGCGCCGACCACGTCATCCTCGTCGCGGACGGGGACCGTGTTGCTGATCAGCAGCAGACCGTTACAGCCCAGCTCCCGATCGTAAATCGGCTCGCCGGTTTGCAGCACTTCCTGCAAATCCGCCAGCAGCGGCGTTTGCGCGATATCGTTCCCGGGGCCGTTAAACAGAATGTCGCGCGCGGCGGGGTTAATCAGCGTCACCTTGCCGTCCGTATCCACCGCCACGACGCCCTCTTTTAATGAGTGCAGCATCGCCTGGCGCTGCTGGAACTGCGTTGAGATCTCCTGCGGCTCAAGGCCCAGCAGGACGCGCTTCAGGCCGCGAACCAGACTCCATGTACCGACGGCGCACACGAGCGCGCTGAACAGCACGGTCAGAATCACATCCCAGCGGCTGGCGGCGATCTGCGTATCGACTTTGCTCAGCGAAATGCCAATCGCCACCACGCCGATTTGCCGGCGGCTATCGTCAAACACCGGGGTGAAGACGCGCAGCGCCGGAGCCAGCACGCCGTGGTTAACGGCAACGTTCTCTTTGCCCGCCAGCGTGGGCCGGATGTCATCGCCGATAAAAGGTTTGCCGATAATCTGGCTATTGGGATGCGAGTAGCGAATGCCGTCCATATTGGTGACGACGGCAAACAGCAGGCCATTGCGCCGGGTGACGGCCAGCGCTAGCGGCTGAATAATGCCGCTGTCCGGCGGCAGCGTCAGGCCGCGCTTGACTTCCGGGGTATCGGCCAGCGTCCGCGCCACCGCCAGCGCCGTATCTTTCACGCCGTCGCGGGTGGCGCCGCTAATCTGCATAAACCACAGGGCATAGACCAGAATCAGTACTGAACCGATGACGCTGCCGATCATTAAGGTCACGGCGGTGCTCAGCTTCATGCTCATTGCGCGTTTACGCGCGGGCTGCTGCGCGAATTCATTCATACCGACCCCGGGAGAAAACGGATAGAGGCGTATTATCGCTGAATGCGCGGTTTTCATAAAGCCGCGTAATAAAAGCAAAATCAGCCAGACGGCAATTCTGGCGGACGCGATTTGCCGCCGACGGCCAGCAGATAGTCAATAAACGCCCGCAGCGGCGATGCCATCTGCTTACGGCTGGGGTAGTAAACGTAAAACCCGGGAAAAGCCGGGGTCCACTCTTTCAATAGCTGGACTAGCTGGCCTGTCTCCAGCCAGGGATCGACCTGATGGGCAAACTGATAGGCGATACCGGTGCCCTTGAGGGCTAACGGCGTCAGCATGGCCGGTTCATCGACGACGATCGGCCCTTTGACCGCAATCTCGTAGCGTTCGCCGTCGCGCTGAAACTCCCAACGATAAACGCTGCCGTCGCTGGGCCTGCGATAAGTCAGACAGGGGTGCTGCAGCAAATCCTGCGGCTTTCGCGGCTGCGGCGCTTGCGCCAGATAGTGCGGCGAGGCGACGACTTTCATTTCAAGGTCGCCGCTCAGCCTGACGGCAACCATATCCTGATGGAGCTTTTCACCGAGACGAATTCCGGCGTCAAAACCGGAAGAAACGATATCGACTAAAGCATCGTCGGTAACAATATCCAGCTCAACGTTGGGATAGCGTTGCATAAATCCGCCCAGCAGCGGCGCCAGATAATGAATCGCAGCGATGCGCGACACATTGAGGCGCAGGCGGCCCGCGGGCGCGCTGGCCGTCCGGGCATCGGTAACCGCGTCTTCCAGCGCCGCCAGCGCAGGAGCCAGCCGCTGCATCATGCGCTTGCCGGCCTCGCTCGGCGCGACGCTGCGCGTTGTCCGGTGTAATAAACGTACGCCGATGCGCTCCTCGAGACGCCGGATGGTTGCGCTTAAGGTGGAGGTCGTGACGCCGAGATGCGCCGCCGCCCGGGTAAAACTGCCTTGCTCAACGACCATCGCGAAGGCTCTTAATTCCGCAAAATCACTTCCGCGCATTATGGCTATTACCCCAAACAGTCTTATTGATAGTACTGGTATTATCAAACAGTTCTTCGCTGGTTACCATCCTGATAAATGTGATTACGCAGAGAGGGGCAATGACCATGGCGAGATTTAGCGCAAAAAGAGTTCTTATCACCGGTGCGACAAGCGGAATCGGGCTTGCCGGGGCAAAGCGCATCGATAGCGAAGGCGGTTGGGTGATCGCCACCGGGCGCGATCCCGGACGGCTGGCGTCTCTTCGCCGGCAGCTCTCGGATCGGGCGCGGGTCATTGACAATGATGCCAGCGATCCGCTGACCGGCGCGGCGCTGGCCGAGGCGATCGATTCATCCGGCGGACTTGATGGCCTCTGGCTCAACGCCGGATACGCAGCGGTTGGGGAGCTGTCGCAGGTGGATGCCGCGGCCTTTGATCGCATGATGGCGACCAACGTGCGCGGGCCGGTTCTCCAGATGGCGGCGCTCGCCGGAAAGCTTAATGCGGGAGCCTCGGTGGTGGTGACGGCGTCCACTTCCGCTTATGAAGGGGCCGCGGCGGCAAGCCTCTATTCGGCGACTAAAGGCGCGCTGATTTCGTTAACCCGCTGCTGGGCCTCGGCGTTAGGGGAACGAAATATTCGCGTTAACGCGCTGATTCCCGGCCCGATTGACACCCCATTTCGCCATTTTATGCGCGACGAGGTGCGCCGCGAATTTGAAGCCTCGGTGGTGAGCCGCCTGGCGCTTCACCGCCAGGGGACGGCGGCTGAAGCGGCTGATGTGGCGCTGTTTCTGCTTTCCGACGCGGCGTCCTTCGTGAGCGGTAGCCAGTATGTCGTGGATGGCGGGCTGACGTTGCGCTAATAGCGCATTGGCCTCGCCTCGCAACCTCGGCGCGCCGAACGCGCCGCTGGTTGGATAACGACCAATCGGCAGCTGAATGGCTTCAGGGGGATGAAAACTGTGACTCCGGTGGCGGTAAAGCGCGTCGCTTAAGCCTTACACTGCCATTAATAGCCATGGTCAATGAAAGGGTTTGCCTCAGGCCTGCGCTTTCGTCCCGGAAGGTTCTTTCGCGTTTAAATGGAGGTTTTTATGAGCAGTAAGCCAACCGCTTCAATGATGGAACGACGCCACCCTGAAACCACCCATATTGATAGTCTTGCCACCCTCGATATGCTGACGCTGCTGCATAAGGATGATAAGCGGATTGCCGATGCCGTTGAGGCCTGTTTGCCGGCGATCGCGCGCCTGATGGATAACGCGACGGCGACGCTCAGCCGGGGAGGGCGGCTGGTGATTGTGGGGGCCGGGGCATCGGGTCAAGCCGCCGCACAGGCGGTGAATGAATTTACCCCGGAGGGAAAACATTCGCTGGTCGCCCTTATCGCCGGAGGAGCGACCGCCGCGCGGCAGGAGATGGAAACCGCCGCGAGTCATTACGATCTTGGCGCTTTCGAACTTGAGGCTCTGCGATTCAGCAACCAGGATATGCTGCTGGCGCTGACGGTTAGCGGCAAAACGCCGTGGGTCTGGGGCGCGATGCGCCACGCCTGGTCGCTGGGGGCGCCGATTGCGGTTGTGACGCAGCAGCCCGCCAGTGAAGCCGCGCAGCTAGCGGATATCATTATCGCCCCGCAAACCGGGCCGGAAGCGGTGGCGGGTTTCGGGAATCCGAAAGCGCGCATCGCGCAGCGGCAGATCCTGACGATGCTGACCACCGGGCTGGCGATTCGCGAAGGACGGGTCTATGAAAACCTGCGCGTCGATCTGCAGGCCAATACGCCGCACGAGGCCGAGCGGCAGATAGCGATCGTGATGGCGGCGACGGGGTGCTCGCGCAGCGAGGCCAAAGCCGCGCTGGCCAGCTGCAATCAGCACTGCCGGACGGCAATACTCATGCTCCTCAGCGGGCTCGATGCCTGGCAGGCGCGCGAGCTGCTGGCAGAGCATAACGATCATCTGCGGATTGCGCTACGCGCGGCGCAGACGGTTGCCTGAACTTAACCCGACGGCGCGTATTTCCACAATACGCGCCGGATAACGCAAAATAATCTGGTCATCAACAGCATCGTTATTCCATACTCTTCATCCGCTTACCCGGGTTTAATTCCCCGTTTGAAAATGGCCATCGCAAGGCGTATTTATTGCTGCTGGCGAGGCTTTTACTTTTTTAAGTTAAAAAACCAGGTTAACAATAATTAGCTATGTGTGCGGATGTGTAAATGATATTTTAAAATAAAGTAAAAGTGCGTTAATATGCACGCTCTTATTACACTTGTGCTATGTGATATTTCTATTATGCCTGCAATTAAAAATACGATTATATCTATGACCGCATTAGCGATGTTCGTCAGCTCGGCGACCTTCGCAAATGACGATACCTCGAAAAAAACCGATTTCCTGCTGATTGGCGGCGGTATTATGAGCGCGTCGCTGGGGACCTGGCTGCAGGAATTACAGCCGGACTGGAAACAGGTGATGGTTGAGAAGCTGGATGGCGTCGCGCTGGAGTCCTCTAACGGCTGGAACAACGCCGGTACCGGGCACTCCGCGAATATGGAGCTGAACTATACGCCGGAACGCCCGGACGGCACCATCGACGTCAGCAAAGCGCTGGATATTAACGAACAGTTTATGATCTCCCGCCAGTTCTGGACGGCGCAGGTCAAACGCGGCATTTTGCACGATCCGCACTCTTTTATTAACTCCACGCCGCACATGAGTTTCGTCTGGGGAGATAACGTTGATTATCTGCAAAAACGCTACGCCGCGCTGCAGCAAACGACCTTATTCCAGGGGATGAAATTCTCTACCGATCACGCGCAAATAAAACAGTGGGCGCCGCTGGTGATGGAAGGGCGCGATCCGCAGCAGCGCGTTGCGGCAACCTGGACTCCGGTGGGTACCGACGTTAACTATGGGGAAATAACCCGCCAGCTGATCGGTAGCCTGAAGAAAAATAATAACTTCACGCTGCAGACCTCTTCAGAAGTCACCGATTTTAAACGCAATACCGATAATTCCTGGCACGTGACGATTAAAAACGTTAATAGCGGTGAAGAGCAGGCGATCGATGCGAAATACGTATTTATCGGCGCCGGCGGCGGCGCGCTGAAATTACTGCAAAAAACCGGTATTCCGGAAGCGGATAACTATGCGGGTTTCCCGGTAGGCGGCTCTTTCCTGATGACCGAAAACCCGGCGGTGACCAATGCGCACCAGCAAAAAGTTTACGGTCAGGCCTCTGTAGGCGCACCGCCGATGTCGGTCCCGCATCTTGATGCCCGTTTCCTCGACGGCAAGCGCGTGGTGCTGTTTGGGCCATTCGCCACCTTCTCGACGAAATTCCTGAAAAACGGTTCGTTCTTCGACCTGCTGAGCACCACCACCACCGATAACGTCCTGCCGATGACCCACGTAGGTCTGGACAACTTCGATCTGGTGAAATACCTCATCAGCCAGGTGATGCTCAGCGACGACGACCGTTTTGCGGCGCTGAAAGAGTATTACCCTGGCGCGCGTAAAGAGGACTGGAAGCTGATCCAGGCCGGTCAGCGCGTGCAGATCATCAAAAAAGATGCAGAGAAGGGCGGCATACTGAAGCTGGGTACCGAAGTGGTGGTCGATCAGCAGAAAACCCTCTCCGCGCTGCTGGGCGCTTCGCCGGGGGCTTCTACCGCCGCGCCGATTACCCTGAACGTTCTTAAGCAGATGTTCCCTGAGCAGTTCCATTCAGCGGAATGGCAGCGCCGTATTCACGATATCGTCCCGAGCTACGGTCAGAAGCTGAACGGCAACGTCGCGCTGACCCAGCAGGTTTGGGATGACACCGCGGCGGCGCTGCAGCTGACCAAACCGCCGGTGATTGAGATGAACGCCTCCGCGCCGGTGATGACCGCCAAACCGGCGGAGCCGAAGGCGGAAACGTCGCCGCAGCACGATATGGCGCTGTAAGCCCACGTCGTTGACATTGCCCGGTGGCGGCTGACGCCTCACCGGGCCTACTGGCCTCTCTTCGCTGCCCCGGCGAAAACGTGACATTGCTCTAATCTCTCCCTCGCGCTGATATCCCCCTTCCGGCTAATCCTTCATTCATTAATTGTGGTTATACTGTCTTGAAATCACGAAACAAAATGCTAATGAAGACCGAAACGCGGAGCCCAGGGCAATGAAAGACGACATTAATCAGGACATCACTTTCCGCAAGCTGTCGGTATTTATGATGTTTATGGCGAAAGGGAACATCGCCAGAACCGCTGAGGCCATGCAGCTGAGCGGCGTCAGCGTCCACCGGGCGCTGCATACGCTGGAAGAGGGCGTCGGCTGCCCGCTGTTTATTCATAAAGGGCGCAACCTGCTGCCGCTCCCGGCGGCGTGGACGCTGCTGGAGTACTGCCAGGACGTCATGAGCCTGATGACCCGCGGCCTGGAAGCGACGCGTAAAGTAGCCGGCGTCGGGCAGGGCCGGCTGCGCATCGGCACGCTTTACTCCCTGACCCTTGAAACCGTGCCGCGCATTATTATGGGCATGAAGCTGCGTCGGCCGGAGCTGGAGCTGGATCTCACCATGGGCTCCAATCAGATGCTGCTGGATATGCTGGAAGATGACGCGCTTGATGCGATCCTGATCGCCACCAACGAAGGTGAATTTAATAATTCGGCTTTTGATGTGGTCCCGCTGTTTGAGGACGATATCTTCCTCGCCGCCCCGGCGACGGAACAGCTGGATACCACCGCTCCCGCCGAGCTGCGCGATTACGCCAGGCGCAAGTTTGTTTCGCTGGCGGAAGGGTTTGCCACCTATGCCGGATTTCAGGACGCCTTCCAGGTGGCCGGATTCGAGCCTGAAATCGTCACCCGGGTTAACGATATCTTTTCGATGATTAGCCTGGTGCAGGCGGGCGTAGGCTTTGCGCTGCTGCCGGGACGAATGAAAAAGGTGTATGAAAACGACGTACAGCTGCTGAAGCTGGCGGAGCCGTATCAGATGCGCCAGCTGATCTCCATTGTCTACTCACACCATCGTGAGCGCGACGCCGACCTGCTGGCGCTGGCGGCAGAAGGGCGGATGTACGCCCGCAGCCTCAGCCGTTAAGCCGGTTCGCCAGGTGACGGGCAACGTCGATACCGCTGCGCTCCAGCGCAATACACTCCCCCTGCCAGCCCGCCTGGCGGGTGAGACAGGTCAGTACGCCGCCGGGCGGCATCTCGATCGCCAGCCGCGCGTCCCGTTCATCAGCGGCGATCATCGCTTCCTGCCAGCGCACGGTTCGCGCCATATTCCGCGCTAAATCGTCGGCAATGCTTAACGGGTCCCATAAAACGCGCGCCGTGGAGCCGCTCAGATAGGCGCAGCGCGGGCGCTGCAGCGTGACGTCAGTGAATGCCTTTGCCAGCTTAGCCGCCGGTTCATCCAGCAGCGCGCAGTGGGAAGGTACGCTGACCTCCAGCCGCTGTGCTTTACCGGCGCCAGCCGCCAGCGCCAGCCGGGCTACGCGGGCCATCTCGTCGTCGCGTCCGGCAATGACAATCTGCGTTTCCGCGTTCAGGTTGGCAATATAGAGGTCGCTGCCGGCAATCAGCTTTTCCACGCGGTCGAGCGTCAGGCCCATAATCGCCGTCAGCCCGTAACCGTGAGGATACGCCTGCTCCATTAAATCGCCGCGCAGCGCCACCAGCCGCAGGGCGTCGGTGAAATCCAGCGCGCCGGCCATCACCGCCGCCGGGAAAGCCCCTATCGACAGGCCGCTGACCATGTCCGGATTTACTCCCTGACGCTGCAGCTCCCGCGCCCAGGCTGTGCCTGCGATCAGCAGGCACAGCTGCACCGCACGGGTATGTTTTAACGCGGCGGCGGTATCTAAATGGTCTACTTCATCGCCAAGCACGGTTCGCGCTTCAGCGAGGATATTCTGGCGGTCGGGAAGCGCGGCGAGCATATCCGGCCGCTGGTTTCCCTGACCGGGAAAGGTAAAGATAATTTTCATGCTTCCTCCCTGTTCCACGGCGCAGCGGTCAGGCGCGCGCCGCGGGACGTTTTCAGCAGGGCGCGGCCATCGCGCAGCCACTCATTTAGCGCGAAAGCCCCTGCGGGCGTTTCGACCTGGGTATCCGCCCGGCAGGGCAGCTGCGCGACGCGGGACTGCCAGGCGAGCAGCGCTTCGCGAGCGATCGGCTGCGGCGCGCGGATCAGCAGATCGAGATCGCTGGCGGCGTGAAGCACCGGAATCTCGGTGGCCAGCGCGTAGCCGGTGCTGCCGGTAATGCCCCAGCGCCACGGCCAGGGGTGTAAGGTCAGTGATATCGCCGCCTGTACCGGCGGCTGGGAGACAAACGGCGAGCGCAGGAGCTGTTGGCGATCGGCGAGGGTTTCCGGGCTGACGGTACGGACGATATTTTCCCTCTGTACCCAGCCTGCGGCCCGTTGCTCGCGCTTCATACCCCGTACGCCCACCGGAATGCGGGCGTTAGCATCAACGTCGCGTCGTACCACCACCGGCAGGCTAATACGCCAGTACTGTGCGACCCAGGACTCCTCAATCGCCTCCAGCGCGGCGGCATTATTCAACCAGACTAAATCATGAGGACGCGGCGTTGATGACATCGTTAGATTCCTGACGTTAAGGTGATAAACAGCGGCAGCGACAGAATACACAGAACCGAGCTTAACAGCAGCACCGCTTCCGCATCCGGCGACTGCACGCCAAAGCGGTTGCCGAAGACCACGCCAAAGAAACCGGCCGCCAGCGCAATCATCAGAATGGCGGTAATGGCGATAGAGCCGTGCAGCCCCAGCAGCATCACCAGACCCCAGGCGATAAACGGCTGCACCAGCAGTTTGACAATAGTGGAAGTGGCAATCAGCGCATTGAGCTGCAGCTTACGCGCCGACAGAATCACCCCGGTCAGGAACAGCGCGGCGGCGGTCGCCGCCAGGCCCAGCGGTTTGATAGAGGCCAGCAGCAGATCCGGCATTTTGATACCGATGGCCGAAAGCACGACCCCCAGCAGCGGACCCCAGACAATCGGTTTTTTCACCGAACGCCACATCAGAACCGGCAGCATTGCCAGCGTCGAGCCGCTGTTCTCTCCGGCGGCGAGCGCTTTTTCACGTTCCAGAATCAGCAGGCAGAACGGCGTCATCAGTACCGATCCGCAGGCGATGGAAACGGCGACGGAGAGGGAGGTGGAGGCGCCTTCGCCGAGCACGCTGCCCAGAATCGGCAGGCCAAGCGCGGCGTAGTTAGGCAGCGCGACGGTCAGGGTCAGCACGGCGGCATCCTGCGGCGAGCGCTTGAAGACGCGGGTCGCGAGGAAGTAGATGGCCGCATAGGTAATCCACATCGCCCCGGTCAGCACAAGCACCAGCGGCGATTGCGCGACAATACCGCTCCACGGCGTTTGCACCGTGGCGCTGAACAGCGTGGCGGGCAGGGCGAAGTCCATCACGAAGATGTTGAGTAAAGAGACGTTTTTGTTATCGACCATTTTGGCCTTGCCGGCCCAGAAGCCCAGCAGCATGATGACAAAAATCGGCGCGAGGGCATGAATAATCACATAAGTCATAAATCACCTGTAAATGAAAATAGAGTACTGGCGCGATTGTTATAATTTCTAAAAGCGGTTCCTTCCCGGAGCGCGCGATGGCGCCCCGGGCGGCCGCTTCCGGCAGGTTTTCTTCTACTTAGGGACTGACTACCAGCTGGCGCGCATGCGATCGCGCACCTGTTGGGAACTACGGCGGTTCTCCGCGCCAAGGCGGCACTTCAGCGAGACATCCCGGCGGGCGTCAGCGATGGCGTCGCGCAGGGTGTCGGTGACCAGCGTCAGATCGCGGGCGTCCGGCGCGTCAGGATTGCTGATATCCAGCAGGGCGGAGAGCAGGCCGAGCGTTGCGTAGTTGCTGACGTCATAGGCCATCGGCGGAATGGTTGCCGCCAGTTTCTCCAGCGCCTCAACGGTACGTAGCGTGATACGCGCGGCGGACGCTTTGCCCATCGCGTGCACCAGCACGCCGGCGTCGTTAAAGGCGATCAGACGATTGGCCTGGTAGCCGTGGGCGAGAAACGCCCCGGACATCGCTTTGCCGACGATCAGACCAATCACCGGATGTCCGGCAAGCCGCGCCTTCGCGTAGGCGCCCGCGGCGCCCGCCAGCGCCTGATGAATACCGAACGCTTCTTCGCGACGGCCATAGGCCTGGCTGGGGACATCGATAACCGCGATAATCGGGCGCTTCACCGCGTTATCAGCATCGGCGTCGATGGTTTCGTTGACCACTTTGGCCAGCGTCCAGCCTTCGAGCAGGCCGACTTCACCCTGAGCGGCGCGTGGATAATGGTTATTAGCATCCGGCACCACGGCGATAAAACGGGCGGTTTCACCGTTAAAATCGGCGTCGGCAACCTGCACCGATGGGCACAGACCGGTCATTAGCGGGGCGTTCGGCGCCAGCTGGTTTAGCCACAGCGCGGCGCGATTTGTGAACTGGCTCATTATTTCTCCTCCCGGGCGAATAGCTGTTTGATCTGCGCGGTATCCGCCTGCTGGCGGGTATCGAAATGGGTCAAACGGGTCAGGAAATCTTCATATTTGTCGCTGCGATGCTGCGCGGGCACGCCTTTGGCAATGGCTTCGTTCATCGCGCTTTTCACCGCGTTGATGCCATCGCCCACCAGGGCATCCACCAGCCCGCTGGCGTAGCGAATTTCGCCGCCGGTCATGCTCCAGATAAACGGACGGTCGCGGGAGTCGTACTCTTCAATCCCCGCTTCCTGTTCAATCACCTGCGGTCCGTTGAGGCCCAGACGCGCTTCACGGGTGACAATCAGGTAGCTGCACAGCGCCGCGGCGATGGACATCCCGCCGAAGCAGCCGACGGTACCGGCGACAATGCCGATTACCGGGGTGTAGCGGCGCAGGTCGACAATCGCGGCGTGAATATCGGCGATGGCGGCAAGGCCCAGATTGGCTTCCTGCAGGCGCACGCCGCCGGTTTCCAGACACAGCACCGCCTGGGTAGGAATGCCGTTGCGGTTATCTTCCGCCGCCAGCTCAAGGGCGGCGGCCATTTTCGCGCCGGAGACTTCGCCCATGCTGCCGCCCTGGAAGGTACCTTCGATGGCAATGACTACCGCCGGCTGGCCGTTAATGGTGCCTTTTGCGACGACCATACCGTCGTCGGACTGCGGGACGATGCCCTGCGCGCCGAGCCACGGGGACATAATGCCGTCAAAGGGATCCAGCAGTTCGCGATAGCTGCCGTCATCCAGCAGGGTACGGGCGCGTTCACGGGCGCGGAGTTCAATAAAGCTGCGATCGTTACGCATGTGCCACCTCCTCAAAAACCTGTTCAATACGGATCCGCGCGACGCCGGGCGTGGCGCCGAAATCGTGGATGATCAGCTGTCCGCCGGGCAGGCCGTTAATCAGGCTCAGTCGTTCGAACAGCGCGTTCCAGCGCGCCTGGCTGTTGTCCACGGAGGTGGTGATTTCGACGTTGAGCATATCGCTCTGTCCGGCGGTATAGAGCACTTCCATATCGCCGGAGCCGACAACGCCTGCCAGCGCTTTGCCGCTGAGGGCGCGGTTGGCAGGGAATGACAATTTAATCTGTTCCATAACATCCTCTGAATGCGTTAAGCGGAAACCCGGTCGAGAAACAGGGTGGCGGCAAGAAGATCCGCCGCGCCACCCGGCGAGGCGTTCTGCGCCAGCATCTGCACGTCGAGACGCGCCAGCGCGGCGCGCCCCCTGGCTGTCGCACATCCTCCTGCCGCCAGCACCTCGCCTGCGCCTTGCCGCATCGCCTCAAGGCCCGCCATTCCGGCGCGGGAGAGCACGCAGGTATCGCTAAGCGAGGTCATAATCGCCATCAGCGCGTCAAGCCGGGCCTGATCCTCGCTGGCCCCCGCGGCCCGGCTGCGCAATAGCTGCGGCAGCGCCAGGGTGGTGATGTGCGGAAAAGCGCGCTGCGCTTCTTCCCGCGCGCCGGGAACCTGCCAGCGGCGGCTGGCGCGCAGACCTTTACTGAAGGTCTTTGGCGCGCAGGCGTCCGGCAGACGGGCCAGGGCGGCGGCGGTTTCCGTAATTCTCTGTGCCTGACCCTCCCCCCCGAGCATCGCCGTCGCGCTGACCAGCAGGCCCAGCGCCCAGATAGCGCCGCGATGGGTATTGACCCCGGCGGTCGCCTGCATCATCCGCGCTTCGCCTTCGCGGCCAAGCCGGCCAACGGTTTCCCGCAGGGCAACGTCGGCCGGACGCCGCCAGCTCTGCTGAGCCAGCGCGTGAAACGTCGGCTGCAGGCTGTGGGCCGAACGCTCCATCAGGGCCAGGTTCAGGTCCTGATGCGCGCCGTTGCCGCGGCTATCCACCAGGCCCGGCTTGGGGCTGAGTCGCGCTTCGTCAACCAGGCAGGCGCTGGCGGTCTGGGCCAGCCAGCGGGCCCGGGTTTCAGCAACGTGGGGGGAGAGTTTTTTCATTACCAGCTCCGGAATTTTGCCGGTGGGTTGTACAGACCGTCGGACCACTCCACCAGATCGGCTACGCTGCCGGCGGCGAGCAGAGAGCGGGTGGCGTCACTGCGGCGGATACCGATATCTTCCGGATAGACGACTTTGCCGCTTTGGCGCAGTGCGGCCACGCGTTTGGCGTCAACGCCGAGCCCGATATCGGTGATCCCGGCCACGGCCGCCACCATTGCCCGGCGCTCTTCCAGGCTTTCCGCCCGATAGAGATAGGCGATGCCTTCTTCGGTCAGCACGTGGGTGACGTCATCGCCGTAAATCATCACCGGCGCCAGCGGCATTCCGGAGGTTTTGGCGACCTCAACGGCGTCGAGTTTTTCCACGAAGGTCGGTTTCACGCCCGCCTGGAAGGTTTCCACCATCTGAACGACCAGCTTTTTACCGCGCTGCATCGGATCCGGTTCGGTGATCATGTTGAGCCATGCCGGCGTAGCGTGGCGGCGACCGTGCGGGTCGTGGCCCATATTCGGCGCGCCGCCGAAGCCGGAGAGGCGGCCGCGGGTCACCGTCGAGGAGTTGGCGTAGCCGTCAACCTGTAAGGTCGAGCCGATAAACATATCTACCGCATACTGTCCCGCCAGCTGGCAGAACGCGCGGTTGGAGCGCATGGAGCCGTCGGCGCCGGTGAAGAAGATATCCGGACGCGCGCGAATGTACTCTTCCATTCCCAGCTCGCCGCCGAAGCAGTGCACGCTCTCGACCCAACCGCTTTCAATTGCCGGAATAAGGGTGGGGTGCGGGTTCAGCGTCCAGTGTTTACAGATTTTGCCCTTCAGGCCGAGCTGTTCGCCGTAGGTCGGCAGCAGCAGTTCGATGGCGGCGGTGTTAAAGCCGATCCCGTGGTTCAGGGATTGCACCTGATGCTCGGCGTAGATGCCTTTAATCGCCATCATCGCCATCAGGATATGTTCCTGCTTAATCAGGCGCGGATCGCGGGTAAACAGCGGCTCGATAAAGAACGGTTTATCCGCGACGACCACGAAGTCAATCCACGAACCGGGTATATCCACGCGCGGCAGATCGCACTCGTCATCGACCAGTTCGTTAACCTGCGCAATAACGATGCCGTCATGGAACGCGGCGGCTTCCACCAGCGCCGGGGTATCTTCGGTGCTCGGCCCGGTGTACAGGTTGCCCTTGCGGTCGGCTTTGTAACCGGCGATCAGCGCGACGTTTGGCGACAGGTCGACGTACAGGCGAGAGTAAAGTTCGATGTAGGTGTGGATAGCGCCGATTTCCAGCAGGCCATCTTCCAGCAGCTGCGAAATACGCAGGCTTTGGGTACCGGAGAAGGAGAAATCAAGCTTGTGGGCGATACCTTTTTCGAAGAGGTCCAGGTGCTCGCTGCGCCCGACGCTCGGCATAATCATATGCAGGTCGTGAATTTTTTGTGGGTTAACTTCCGCCAGCATCCGCGAGAGGAAATCAGCCTGTTTCTGGTTGTTACCTTCCAGCACCACCCGGTCGCCGGGGGCCAGCAGCTGCTCAAGAACGGCGACCAGCTGGTCGGTGGGGATCACTTTGCCCGAGACCTTCGCCTCGGTCAGTCGCCGCTGTTTTTCCGTACGGCGATGGTTCCAGACGCGTCCCGTCGTTTGTTCGGCACTCATTATTAACCTCCTGATTCGACGAATCGTTTTGATTGTCCTGGTGTGGAAGTAAGTGTGCGTCGCGAGGTGGCGGGCATCAATTAAGGCCGATGGCGAATCGTTAGCGTAAGAGTAATGATTGACGGGGCAGAGATGTGATGACGATCAATAATGATTGCGAATGATTGGTCTACGAGCAGGGGACGTACCGGGTTGAGGTATTGGCGCGGCTTCCCGGCTCGCACTGCGTTTAGCCGGGCTACAGGTTAAGGGCGTCTGCGGGCCGGTAGCCTGGACAGATGCGCCGCATCGCCTCCGGGGAAGTTCATCGGCTCCGCGCTCTGCTCCCGGGGGCGGCGCAAAGCGCCTGCCCGGGCTACAGGTTAAGGGTCGTCTGCGGGCCGGTAGCCCGGACAGATGCGCCAGCATCGCCTCCGGGGAAGCATACGCAATGGCGTTAGTTTTTACTCAAATCACTCAGCAGAAAGGCAATACTTTGCCCGGCCACCGTCTGTTCGAGGGCGATTTTGACGATAATCGTCAACGGTACCGAGAGTAGCATACCCACCGGGCCCAGCAGCCAGCCCCAGAAGATCAATGACAGGAAGACCACCAGCGTCGACAGCCCCAGCCCGCGGCCCATAATGCGCGGTTCAAGAATATTGCCGAACACCAGGTTAATCACCAGATAGCCTGCCAGGACCACCAGCGCTTCGTACAGACCGCCAAACACCAGCACCTGCAGGATCGGCGGGATCGCCGCGAGCACCGAACCAATGTTGGGAATGTAGTTGAGCGCAAAGGCCAGCAGTCCCCACATAAAAGCAAAGCGGACGTCCAGCAGCACCAGCATTCCCCAGACCACCAGGCCGGTCACCAGGCTGATGGCGGTTTTTAACACCAGGTAGTGGGAGACGCTATCCAGCGCGCGCTGAATCGCGCCCATTCCCTCCACCGGCCGCGACATCAGCTGCTGCAGCTTCGCGGGAAGCTGCGGCACTTCCAGCAGCATAAAGACCACCGTCAGCAGCAGCAGGAAGATAGAGGACATCGCGTTGGAAAGCTGGGTGAGCAGGCCGGTCACCAGCGTCATCACCGCGTTGGGGTCAATATACTTATTCAGCTCCACCACCGACACGGTAAAGCCGAAGCGCTGTAGCCAGGGCGCAACGGTCTGCATCGGTTCATAGAGATAATTACGGTACTGCGGCAGGGTGCGCGCAAGCTCGTTAAGCGACGTGCCGAGCGAGGCCAGCAGCACAACGGCCAGCAGGACAATCACGCCGACCAGGAGCGAAATAGCCAGCACCCGCGGTACCCGGCAGCGCACCATGAGCTGAACCAGCGGGTTTATCACCACCGCCAGAAAGATCGCCAGAACAAAAGGAACGATAATATCCGCCGCGAAGCGAATGCCTGTCAGGATGATAACCAGCATGCCGAGCATGATGACTATTTTTAAGCCGTTAAGCGTGATGATGGGTTTGGCCATACCGCTCCCTGCGAGAGAAAAAATGGGGTCTAATGTGAGTCATTGTAGACGTTGGCAAAGTCGGCGTCTCAGCGCGTCGCGTCCGCTAAAATGAAAAAAAACGACCAATTAATCAATAATGGCCGGAACGATATCATAATGGTGATTGCGATCGGAAAAAACTAATCCAAATCAAATACCAGAGGTAAAGAACTGCAAAGACTTTGAGTTAAATGTGGCGTTATGGTACAAATCTGCGTGTGTATAACTACAGAGGACAATTTTGATCCGCAAATGACGAGAAGCAATACCGCGGATAATTGTAATTTTATGGACAATCAGTTCAGGATGTATATTTCTTTTCACCCTGCAGTATCCCTCTCTCACTCCCGCTTTCTCGGCGAGCAGCACTGGCGCTCGGCGCTTTAGTCTTCTTCTCTCTGCCTGAGCTGGCGCGCTGCGCACGGCTAATTTAACGTCAGAATTTTTCCGGTTTACTTCTCTGTAAGCCGCCATGGATTATATTCTCAAGCAGGAGAAGGGATCATGTTTTATTGGATTTTATTAGCTTTAGCTATCGTTGCTGAAATTACCGGCACGTTGTCGATGAAATGGGCAAGCGTAAGCGGCGGCCATACTGGTTTTATTTTAATGCTGGTCATGATCGCGCTTTCTTATATTTTTCTGGCTTTCGCGGTGAAAAAAATCGCCCTCGGCGTGGCCTATGCCCTCTGGGAGGGGATCGGCATTTTACTGATCACTATCTTCAGCGTCCTGCTGTTTGATGAGACGCTGTCGACGATAAAAATCGCCGGCCTGGTGACCCTGGTCGCCGGGATTGTCTTGATTAAATCGGGGACGCAGAAAGCGGTGAAGCCGGGCAAGGAGAAAGCGCATGCAACAGTTTGAGTGGGTCCACGCCGCCTGGCTGGCGCTGGCGATTGCGCTGGAAATTTTGGCCAACGTTTTTCTGAAATTTTCCGACGGCTTTCGACGTAAATTCTACGGCATTATGTCGCTGGCGGCGGTCCTGGGCGCCTTTAGCGCGCTTTCGCAGGCGGTCAAAGGAATTGACCTGTCGGTGGCCTATGCGCTGTGGGGCGGTTTCGGTATCGCGGCGACCATTGCCGCCGGCTGGGTGCTGTTTGGCCAGCGGCTGAATCATAAAGGCTGGGCCGGTCTGCTTCTGCTGGTGGTCGGCATGGTGTTAATTAAACTCGCCTGATATGATGCCGCCTGTGAATGCGGGCGGTAAATTCTGCTCTCTGTATTACGCTTAAAAAAGAGCCAGTTCGGCGTATTTTGCTGCCGGCCGATATGAGGGCAGAACATGATTCATTTGCCAGGCTGGCGCAATATTCCCTCCGCCAGAACGCTGTCCATCATGATTGTCCTCGCCGGGATCGGCTTAATCGTGTCCATTGTTTCGCTCCTTTATCTCACCCAACACCTGATCGGCCTGAAAGCAAACGAAATTGATAAACATCGTTCCGTGCTATCGGTGGACGGGGCGGTGCAGACCTCGGTGAACCGCGTGCTGTCGCTGGTGATGGATAACGCTATCTGGGATGATGCGGTGCATCAGACCTATACCGATAGGCTCGATCCGCAATGGCTCTACAACTCATGGGGATCGGGTTTTAAAATCAATAATCTCTATGACGGCACTTTCGTACTCGACCAGCACTATCGGGTGCTGTGGGGATCGTTTCGCAGTGAGAGCTTTACCGAGCAGGATACCCAATTCCTCGGCAACGGTTTTCGTTCGCTTATCTCGCAGCATGCCGCCGCGCTGCGCAGCGGTAAAAGCGCTTATGCCGGCATCACGCGAACCCGCGCCGGTATTGCGTTTATTGGTATTGGCCTGATTCGCCCGACGGCAGGGCGGCTACAGGTGCATGATGATACGCGTCGCTATCTGGTGATCACCCGCCATATCAACTCGCAAATGCTTGAGCGCCTGGGCGACACGTTTCAGATTCGCAACCTGCACGTCACGCCAGGCGGCGGAGAATACAGTATTCCGCTGCGCACCCAGGCCGGGGAGATCGTGGGTTACCTGAGCTGGCAGCCGGGGCTTCCCGGCGCGGAAGCCGCGCGGGCGGCCTCCGACAGTATGCGGCTGATTGCCGCCGTGGCGGCTGGGCTGATCCTGCTGTTTATTCTCTTCAGCTACCTCGGGCTTTACAAGCTGGCGCGCGGCGAAAAGCTGGCGCGCGACAGTGCCATGACCGACTGGCTGAGCCGCCTGCCAAACCGACGGGCGCTGATCGAACGCCTTAACCAGGTGTGCGATACCTCCCAATACCAAATGCAAAGCGTGGTATTTATCGATCTCGACGGCTTTAAGGATGTTAATGATAACTACGGCCATGACGTTGGCGATGCGCTGATTATTCATATCGCTAAAGAACTTCGGGAGCGCGTTCCGCCTGAAGGGATGCTGGCGCGTATGGGCGGCGATGAGTTCGCGATGACGGTAAGCGGCGAACAGGCGGTAAATCAGGCGCTGGCTTTTGCCTGGGCGGTACTGGAACTGTTAAAAGCGCCCGTTATCCTCAACGAGCGAAAAATTTATATCAGCGCCAGTATCGGTATCGCCAGTGGCCTCCCGGCAAGCTGCTCCAGCACCGAGCTTTTTCGCCGCGCCGATATTGCCATGTACCACTCGAAAAAAACCGGCAAAGGGCGCACGACCTGGTATGACGAAGCGCTCAGCGACGCGCGGCAGTATCAGCTGAATATCGAAAATGGCATTCGTCAGGGACTGGAGAACGAAGAGTTTGATGTCTGGTATCAGCCGATCGTCAACGCCGATACGCTGGTTATGGAAGGCGTGGAAGCGCTGCTGCGCTGGCCTCGGCGTCCTCAGGGGGCGCTGCCGCCGGATGCGTTTATCGGTATCGCCGAAAGTAGCGGTTTGATCTACGCGCTTGGCCAGTTTGTGCTTGAACGCGCCTGTAGCGAACTGCAGCCACTGGACGATCTGCTGCTGTCGGTGAATATCTCCCCGGCGCAGTTCCGCGATCCGGAGTTTGAGTCGCGGGTGGTGCAGGCGCTGGGCCGCTGTCATTTCCCGGCCCGTCGGTTACAGCTCGAAGTCACGGAGAGCTACGTGCTGGAGAATCCCGAGCGGGCGAAGTCGGCCATTGAGAACTTAAGGGCGCTTGGCATCGCGGTGGCGCTCGATGATTTTGGCACCGGCTATTCCAGCATCGGCTATTTACGCAGCTTCAGCTTCGACAGTCTTAAAATCGACAAATCCCTGGCCGGGCTGGTGGATGTGGATACCCAGGCGGCGGAGCTGGTGCGCGGGACCGTCCGTATTGCCGGAGCGTTAGGCATCACGGTGGTGGCGGAGGGCGTTGAGAATCAGCAACAGCTGGCGCTGCTGCGGCGGGCGGGATGTGACAGATTGCAGGGTTTCTTCTTCAGCGAGCCGATGCCCGTCGCGTCGTTATTGCAGCTGCGCCAGCAGCAAGGCTGACCGCTTACTGGGCAGCCAGCGCTTCAAGCTTATCGCGAAAGCCGGTGACGGAGATGGCGCGGTTGTCCGCCCGCCAGCGATCTTTTGGTCCAGGCGCCGAACTCTGCACCGCAATCACCTGCCAGCCGTCGTCGGTTTTCAGCAGCAGCGGCGAGCCGCTATCCCCCGGCAGCGTATCGCACTGATGAGAGAGCACCGATGTCTGCGCCCAGCCGGTGACTACGCAATCCTGGTGGGTATAGAGATTATCCAGATGATCTTCCGGATAGCCAGACTGAGTTACTTTTCGTTCTGCGGTTTTTAGCGCGGCGGTCAGATCGGCTTTGCTGCCGCTAAAAATCGGCACCGGCGTAATGCCGGAAGGGGCGTAGCGCAGCACGATAAGGCCAAAATCCCACGGCGCCGCGGCGCTGGGAACTATCCAGCCATCGCCGTCCGCCTTAAGCCGTTTCCCCAGCGAAGGGTCTACGCGGCCTTCAATACCGTGAATTTCGTACACCCAGCCGCCTTTACGCGAGATAAAACGCAGCGCGACGGGTTTATCCGGTTTGCCTTTGGGCGGCGTGAGCAGGCAGTGCCCGGCGGTGAGCGCCAGATTGGGGGAGATAAGCGTGGCGGTACAGAGATTACCGCTGGCGGTTTCCAGTTGCCCAATCGCATCCCAGGGATCGTCCGTGGGGTTGCTGACCGGTTTTCGGTCGTCGTGACCAAAAAACAGCGTCTTAATATCTTTTGCACTCATGCCATCATCGTCGGCCTGGACCAGCGCTGGAAACAGGTAAATTGAACACAGTAATAACAGGACGTCTCTACGCATATCACTCTCTGGGGAGATAATTATGTATATTGAAAGTAGCAGCAGATTTAAGTTTATGAAAGTTAAGAATAATTTTAATTAAGCCAGGCGGCAGGCGAAATCAGCAAAAAACGCCAGTCGCTTACGGATGAATGGCGAGAATTCAATATGTTAACGCCATTTTCCTGCGGCGTTATTTCCGCAGAAAAGGGCAGCGGAAGCAACATAAATCGTGTATCCGAACGTACAACCGGCGGGGGGCGAATAAAGGATTTTCGGTTCAGCTTTTTCTCAAGGCAGTTAATGGCGAAAACGGCCAATATCACGCAAAAAAAGAGATATCTTCACAGGAAAATCGGACTTCTTTACCTGTTTATCACTTACTTTCAAAGCGAAACATTTTCTCACCGAAAACGTTGCTATTGCTATCACCTTGTTGAGCAAACAGAGATGTTATCCCGGCGATGATATCTGCAATGTCAAACACCCGATATACGGGAGGATTTATGTCTAAACAAGGTATTCGCGCATTGGTTTACGTTTCGCTGGTATCAGCAATGATTTGGGGCGCGACGGGCTATCTGCTGGTGACGGCGGTTCACGTTCTTTAATCCGCGGCCTCATCGTGGCGGAACCAGGCAGGTTTAAGCGGCGGGCTGAGCGCGCTTTGCGGCCAGCGCCGCCCGTTCCGGCGTTTGATTGATAGATAAATCCCCGGACAGGCCGCCGGTGTTCTCGTCAGCAAAATCTCCGTCCCTTACTTTTTCTCTTCCGGGCGCTAACGTTGCCGGCAATATTGCGTGAAGGTGCCGTTGCGCAGCAGGTGGCAACAAAGCGTAGCGGGGTGATAGCAGGTTTGGCGACCGCATTAAGCGACCCCAACGATATTCTCTTTTTTCCGCAGTGTATTCATATCGCCGACGGTATCGGCTGCTGTCTGGGGCTGTTGACGGCGGTGTGGGTGCGTATCGACCGGAGCGTGCTTTCGCTTGATATTCTGGCGGTTCGTCGTTGGCTAACGGCGCGTTACGTCAAACGTTTGACGACGGTCTCGGCGACAACCTGTGGCAGCAATAGGTTTAGTAAAGAAAAAAACGGCTGGCGACCAGCGCGCAGATAATCAGCAGGATCAGGATGAGCTCAAAACGATAGCGCCGCAGCATGGTGCTCTCCAGAAAAAAACGGCGCTGAAGCCAGCGCCGATATCATATCACATCGCTTAACCCGGGAGATTAAGCAGCCGGTTGTGCAGCTGGTTTAGCGGTATGATGTTTGGTGGTTTTGTGGTGTTTTTTCGCTGCCTGTGCTTTCTGAGCTACCGGTTTAGCAGCGGCTTTTTTGTGTTTCTTAGCGGCCTGAGCTTTCTGGGTGGCAGCCGGTTTAGCTTCTGCTTTTTTGTGCTTTTTAGCGGCCTGCGCTTTCTGGGTGGCAGCGGGTTTAGCGGCTGCTTTTTTGTGCTTTTTCGCAGCCTGCGCTTTCTGCTCAGCAGCTGGTTTCGCAGCGGCGGTATGGTGTTTCTTGTGGTGGGTCGCTTTAGCGGTGGTGCTGTGAGTTGCAGCAGCCGGCGCCGGAGTCGTGGTGGTGGCAGCATCGGCAGCGAAAGCAACAGAAGACAGACCCATTGCAGCGGCAACGACCAGAGCTAATACTTTTTTCATTCTGATATCCTCGAAAAGGTTTCTTGTTTCAACCCCACTGCGGGGCCGTTGAAAGAACTATATGCCTGTCTTATCGAGGTTTCCGTGAGTGTTTGGTATCGGCGTGTAACCATATGTACAACGCGCTGCTACAACGATGGGACACGGCGTCGGGCGCGGCCCGACGCCGGTGATTTACAGATAACGCGAGGTAAGGTGCTGGTGGAAATAGTCGCTGTTAAGGTCTTCTCCGGTTGCATTCTGAATCAGCTGCGAGGTGGTAAAACGGCTACCGTGCTGCCAGATATTTTGCCGCAGCCAGTCAAACAGGGCGCTGAAGTTACCGTTGGCGATATCGCTTTCCAGCTGCGGTAGCGCCCGTCTGGCGGAAGCCATCAGCTGAGCGGCGTACATCGCGCCAAGCGTGTAGGAAGGGAAATAGCCAAAACCGCCGTCGGTCCAGTGGATATCCTGCATACAGCCGTCGCGATAGTTGCCGAGGGTGGAAAGTCCCAGCCAGTGCTGCATTTTTTCATCCCACAGCGCCGGAATATCCTCGACCTCAATATCGCCATCAATCAGCGCGCGTTCAATTTCGTAGCGCAGAATAACGTGTGCCGGATAGCTCACTTCGTCAGCGTCGACGCGGATAAAGCCCGGTTTGACGCGCTGGTTCCAGGCGATGAAGTTTTCGCGGCTAAAGGCCGGCTGTTCACCAAAGTACTGGTGTACCGTTGGCAGCAGGCGCTGCAGGAAGGCGTCGCTACGGCCAAGCTGCATCTCGAAAAACAGGCTTTGCGATTCATGGATCGCCGTGGAGCGGGCGAGGGCAATGGGCTGATCGAGCCAGTTGCGCGGCAGGTTTTGTTCATAGCGCGCGTGGCCGGTTTCGTGAATGACGCCAAACAGCGCGCTGAGCAGGTCGTTTTCGTTGTAGCGCGTGGTGATACGGACGTCCTGGGGCACGCCGCCACAGAACGGGTGGGCGCTGATATCCAGGCGTCCGCCGTCAAAATCAAATCCCAGAACGCGCATCGCCTCCAGCCCCAGCTCGCGCTGGTCGGCAATCGGAAACGGCCCTTGAGGTTCGATGAGCGGCGTTTGCGCCTGCTTCTCAACCACCTTCTCCAGCAGCGAAGGAAGCCAGGATTTCAGGTCCGCGAACAGTACGTCAAGACGGGCGCTGGTCATATCGGGTTCAAAAATATCCAGCAGCGCGTCGTAGCGGGAACCGCCTTTTGCCGCAGCCCGAATCTGCGCCTCTTCGCGACTCAGTTTGACGACGTCACGCAGGTTCTCGGCAAAACCCTGCCAGTCGTTCGCCGGACGCTGGCTGCGCCAGGCGTGCTCGCAGCGGCTACCCGCCAGCGATTTCGCTTCCACCAGGCTTTCCGGCAGCAGCGCCGCCTGTTCGTACTGACGGGTCATTTCGCGCAGGTTGGCCTGTTCCACATCATTTAGCTCTTCCTGAAGCGCATTCTGCAGCCATTCACCCACTTTTTTATCGGTCAGGATCTGATGCTGCAAAACGCCAAGCTCGGCCAGCGCTTCGCCGCGGGCCGCGCTGCCGCCGGGGGGCATCATGGCGAACATATCCCAGCCGGCGATGGCGGAAAGATGCGAGAAGCGGGAGAGTCGCTGGAAGGTGCGGGTAAGCTGATGATAATTTTTATTTTCGGTCATGTTTACACTCTGACGGTGGCAAGTGAACAAAAGCTTTTTCGTGGGCCTACACTATCGCGATCCGCCGGTGGGGTCGAGGGATGCGGGCGCTTTCGACATAAATCACCCCGACGTTAATGGGAAATTGCCCACAGCGTCGGCTCGCCCGCTCGACGCAAGCATCAGCATAATGTAGTGATTAATCGATTGCGTATTTTATGTTTGGCTCGAAATAATCCAGATGTGCGTAAAAGTAGCAGACGCTTTCTCTGAACTACGGCTAAACTTAATGCAGGCACGGGCCGCCGATGCGAGGTGGATTATGAATCCGTTTACCTGGCTGTTTATAGCACTGCTTTCCGTCGATGCCGTTAGAGAACTGTTGGGAATGTCGTCGGTACTGGGGATGTGGTGAAGAGCGTGGCCCGTTTCAGGCCACGTTAATCTGCGTTATTTCAGTCGCTTGTGTAAACACGCGCCGGTGAGCAGCGCCGCCAGCAGCATCAGCGCGATAAACCCACCTACGCCGTTCCAGCCGTAGTTATGCCAGAATACGCCGCCTAACGTCCCCGCCATGCTGGAACCCAGATAGTAGCTGAATAAATAGAGCGATGACGCCTGGCCGCGGGCACGACGCGCGCGCGGGCCAATCCAGCTGCTGGCCACCGAGTGGGCCGCGAAGAAACCCGCGGAAAACAGCAGCATGCCGATAAAAATCAGCCACAGCGATGAGAACAGGGTCAGCAGCAGGCCACCGAGCATCACCGCAGTCGAGAACAGCAGCACCGGGCCGCGACCGTAGCGAACGGTCATGGCCCCGGCTTTCGGCGAACTCCAGGTACCGGTCAAATAGGCCACCGATAGCAGGCCAACGACCGCCTGGCTGAGGGACCACGGCGAAAGCATCAGGCGGTAGCCGATATAGTTAAACAGCGTCACGAATGACCCCATTAACAAGAAACCCTCAAGAAACAGCAGCGGCAGCCCGCGATCGCGCCAGTGCAGGCGGAAGTTGATCAGCAGCGATTTTGGCCGCAGCGAGGTTGGACGGAAGTGGCGCGATTCCGGCAGGATGCGCCAGAACATCAGCGCGGCCGCCAGCGCGAAGCCGCTAATGACCGCCAGCGCTATCCGCCAGCCGAAGAAATCGGTAAATACCCCCGTCAGCAGACGGCCGCTCATGCCGCCAATGGAGTTTCCGCTGATATAAAGACCCATTGAGAACGCCACCACGCTGGGGTGAATCTCTTCGCTCAGATAGGTCATGCCGACCGCCGCCACGCCGCTCAGCGACAGGCCGATCAGGGCGCGCATCATCAGGATCCCATGCCAGCTGGACATCATCGTCGACAGCAGTGAGCAGCAGGAGGCCAGCACCAGCGCGGTAACCATCACCTGTTTGCGGCCAATGGCGTCGGACAGCGGACCGGTAAACAGCAGGCCGACCGCCAGCATCGCCGTGGAAATCGACAGCGAGATACTGCTGCTGGCCGGCGAGACGCCGAATTCACTGGAAAGCACCGGGAGGATCGGCTGGACGCAATAAAGCAGCGCGAACGTCGCCAGTCCGGCAGAAAAGAGGGCGAGAGTGACGCGAATAAATTGCGGAGTACCGCGTTTGATAAACTGGTTTGGCTGAGGAGCGATGATGTCGCTGACGTCGTTTGCCGGGGCGGTGTCAACGGTAGTTGTACGACTCACGGAAAAATCCTTGCTGATATACAGAGAGTTAAGTGACCGCAATGGCCACTTATTCAGGGTATGAAAATGTAAATATTCTGTCTAATATATTAATAATCTCAAATAAGACGTTTTAAATATGAATATTGAACTGCGCCATCTGCGCTATTTTATTGCCGTGGCGGAAGAGCTCCATTTTGGCCATGCGGCGGCGCGGTTAAATATCTCTCAGCCGCCGCTTAGCCAGCAGATTCAAATCCTTGAACAGCAAATTGGCGCGCGTCTGTTTGCTCGTACTAATCGCAGCGTCAGCCTGACCGAAGCCGGAAGGCAGTTTCTCGCCGATAGCCGGCAGATCCTCTCGCAGGTCGATGATGCTGCCGCGCGCGCGGCTCGGCTTCACCACGGCGAAACCGGCGAGCTGCGCATTGGCTTTACCTCATCGGCCCCCTTTATCAAGGCGGTTTCCGACACGCTGTCGACCTTTCGCCGCCGCTATCCCGATGTGCATATTCAGACGCGGGAAACCAACACGCGCGAGCAGATTGTGCCGCTGAACGAGGGCGCGCTGGATCTGGGACTGATGCGTAATACCCAGCTGCCGGATACCCTGGCCTGGGAAAGAGTGCTGCGCGAACCGCTGCTGGCGATGGTACCCCGCGATCATCCGCTGGCCAGCCAGCCGCGCGTAAGCCTGCGGGAACTGGCGCGGGAGCCGTTCGTGTTTTTCGATCCCCATGTGGGTACCGGGCTGTATGACGACATTCTGGGCTTGATGCGCCGCTACGACCTGACGCCAGCCATCACCCAGGAGGTGGGGGAGGCAATGACGATTATCGGCCTGGTGGCCGCCGGTCTTGGCGTGTCGATTTTACCGGCGTCCTTCAGGCGGGTCCAGCTGTTGGAAATGTGCTGGCTGCCGATCGAAGAGCAGGACGCGGTGTCGGAAATGTGGCTGGTGTGGTCGAAGCATCACGAACAGGGGCAAGCGGCCCGGCGTTTTCGTGAATCGCTGCTTGCCAGCGCCACATGAGACATTTAGGACAAATAACGGCTAAAAATGTGCGGTAAATCACAAGGCTAAGCAAAAATTTGACGAGTACCGTTGAAGTGCTTCACCATAGCCATCAGTTTATTTCGAAGCGCGAAAATAAAGGGAGTCAACGGTGGTAGCGGACAGTCAGCCAGGCCATATCGATCAAATTAAGCAGACCAACGCGGGCGCGGTTTATCGCCTGATTGATCAGCTTGGCCCGGTGTCGCGCATCGACCTCTCGCGCTTCGCGCAGCTGGCCCCTGCCAGCATCACCAAAATCGTCCGCGAAATGCTGGAAGCGCATCTGGTCCAGGAGACGGAGATCCAGGAGCCAGGGAGCCGGGGAAGGCCTGCCGTTGGCTTGATGGTGGAAACCGAAGCCTGGCACTACCTCTCTATCCGCATCAGCCGCGGCGAGATCCACCTCGCGCTACGGGATTTAAGCAGCGCGCTGGTGGTGGAAGAGCAGCTGGAACTGGCGTTACAGCACGTTCAGCCCTTCGCGAGCCGGCTGCTCGATCAGGTTGACCAGTTCTTTATTCGTCACCAAAAGAAGCTGGAGCGTTTAACCGCCATCGCCGTCACCATGCCGGGGATCATCGATACCGAGCACGGAATCATCCACCGGATGCCGTTTTATGAAGACGTTAAAGACATGCCGCTGGGCGAAATCTTAGCCAATCATACCGGCGTATCGGTTTACATTCAGCACGATATCAGCGCCTGGACCATGGCCGAATCGCTGTTTGGCGCCTCCCGGGGAGCGCGAGATGTGATTCAGGTGGTGATCGACCATAACGTTGGCGCGGGCGTGATCACCGACGGTCGTCTGCTGCACGCGGGCAGCAGCAGTCTGGTCGAAATCGGCCACACCCAGGTCGATCCGTATGGTAAACGCTGCTATTGCGGTAACCATGGCTGTCTGGAAACCATTGCCAGCGTGGAGAGTGTGCTGGAACTGGCGCAGATCCGCATGGCGAAATCGATGAGCTCAATGCTGCATCAGCAGCCGCTGAGCGTTGAATGGCTATGTCAGGCCGCGCTGCAGGGGGATTTACTGGCGCGGGACATTATCAGCGGCGTCGGGAACCACGTTGGACGGATTCTGGCGATTATGGTTAACCTCTTTAACCCGCAGAAAATCCTTATCGGCTCTCCCTTCAATCTCGCCGCGGATATCCTGTTTCCGGCAATATCTGATTGTATTCGACAACAATCGTTACCAGCCTATAGCCGACATATTGCCGTGGAAAGCACCCAGTTTTCTAACCGGGGAACGATGGCTGGCGCGGCCCTGGTAAAGGATGCCCTCTATAACGGATCGCTGCTGATACGACTGTTACAGGGTTAACATTTTTTCATATTCACACCAAAAATTGCGCTATCTCAAGCTGGCTTCCGGCAGCATCGCGTAGACTTTTTCCACAGTTGATTATTTCTCTCCCGTATATTTCATCAACATAACTGTGGGGTTAGTGATGTTTAAGCGTTTCTTCATAACAGGTACTGACACCGCTGTCGGCAAGACGGTGGTTTCCCGTGCGCTGTTGCAGGCACTGGCTGCCAGCGGCAAAAGCGTCGCCGGGTACAAGCCTGTGGCGAAGGGCAGTAAAGAGACGCCGGACGGACTGCGGAACAAAGATGCGCTGGTCTTACAGAGCGTGTCATCGCTGGTGTTACCGTATGAAGCTGTCAATCCCATCGCGTTAAGCGAAGATGAAAGCAGCGTGGCGCACAGTTGCCCGATCAACTACGGACTGCTGTCGGATGGTCTCCAGCGCCTCAGCGGCCAGGTTGAACATGTGGTGGTTGAAGGTACCGGCGGCTGGCGCAGCCTGATGAACGACCTGCGTCCGCTTTCGGAATGGGTGGTGCAGGAACAGCTGCCGGTGTTAATGGTCGTCGGCATTCAGGAAGGCTGTATCAATCATGCTCTGCTGACCGCGCAGGCGATTGCCAACGACGGCCTGCCGCTGATCGGCTGGGTGGCCAACCGGATTAACCCAGGCCTGGCGCATTATGCTGAAATCATCGAGGTGCTGAGCAAAAAGCTGCCGGCGCCGCTGATCGGTGAACTGCCTTACTTACCGCGCGCGGAGCAGCGTGAACTGAGCCAGTATATCGACTTATCGATACTCGGCGAGGTGATGGCGGTAGATAGAATCCCGGCGTAACGTCCGCGACAGCACCGACGCCAGTACGCTGGCAATCAGTAAACCGGGCAGTAAAACGTATTGTCCGGTCATTTCACAAATCATCAGCGTGGACATAATCGGCGCGTGGGTGGTGGCTGCCAGAAACGCCGCCATGCCGGTTAAGCCAACCACTATCGCGATAGCCTGGTAATCAGGTAGCCACAGCCCGGTCAGGCTGGCGAACAGCATGCCGATCCCCAGCCCAACAAACAGCGTTGGGGTAAAAACGCCGCCCGGCGCGCCGGAACCGCTGCTGGCCAGCACGGCGAGCAGCTTGCAGACAAACACCACAATCATGGCGCTGAAGAGCGGCGGCGAAAGAAGATAGCTTTGCACAACGCTATAGCCATTTCCCCAGACGGCCGGCGCGAGCAGCGACAGCAGACCGACGATAAGGCCGCCCAGCGCCAGCTGCCACGGGGGCGACAGGTGCAGCCGGACAAAGCACCGGTGGCTATAGCTCATCAGCCAGATAAACAGCGGCCCGCAAAGCCCGGCCAGCAGCGCCGTCGCCAGCATCAGCGCATAGTGCGTCGCGCTCAGGGTTTCGTGGAATTCAACGTGATACAGCGGAGCCGAATCGCCGTTCAGCAGATTGGTCAGCAGCAGGGCCACCACCGCGGCAATCACCACCGGGCCAAGCGACGCCAGCATCAGGGTACCGAATAAGATCTCGGCGATAAACAGGCTCCCGGCCAGCGGAGCGTGGTAAGCGCTGGCCATCCCGGCGGCGGCGCCGCAGGCTACCCATAGCTTCCACTCTTCTTTTGGCGTAAAGCGGCGGGCGAACAGCGACGCGGCCAGCGCCGCCAGCAGGATCATCGCCCCCTCGCGACCGATGGCGCTGCCGGTCGTCACCACCAGCAGAGAGGCCAGCGATTTTACCAGGCTGGCTGGCGTATCAAACACGCCGTCGCCGGTCTCGAGCGCTTCCATATAGTCGGTTGGCGCACGGGGCCGCGCAAGGGTGCGGCGCTGCCAGAGCCAGAGCAGGGCACCAGCCGCAAGGCCGCCAAGCGCGGGCGTCAGCAACCGACGCCATGGTGGCAACGACTCGGCGGCGTTCACCAGGCTTCCGCTGTCATTGCTCAGAAACAGGCTTTCCAGACCGGTCATCGCATGGCGAAACAGGGCAACCGCGAGCGCGGCGAGGACGCCGACCAGCATGGCGATAACCATGCGGCGAAACATAACCTGAACATCAGGATAAGCGTGAAGACGATGCATCAGCGAATTCGGTTAACGGGAAATGGGGCTTATTTTTACCGGGAATAAGCATAGACGCAAAAGCGATAAGTGCGAAAGAGGCTAAAGGTGACGTTGTCACGAAATGCGTTATGCCCGGCGGGCGGGCATAACGTCAGGGCATTAGCGGTAGAGCGGCTTATCCGCGACCGCGCAGGGCAGCCGCGCCTGCCATCGCGTCAGCGTTTCTTGCGCCAGCTGACCAAGAGCCTGATAAAAAGGGTTTCCCGCCCCGGCAATAAACACGCTCAGAAAACGGCCCGACCACGGGAGAAGATGCCAGGCCAGAAGCTGGTTAAATGCCTCATCCTGACCGGATTCACAAAGCCAGGCCGCCAGCAGCAGCAGCGTACCGAAGTGGTCTTCCGGTTCAGCGCGTTGCTCAGACAAACCGATGCCGTTAGCCCGCATCCACTCGCGCAGCGCCAGCGTAGAGTCGCCAAACAGCACGCTTTCTTTATCCAGCCAGACGGAGCCCCACGGCGGCGCAGGCAGCGCCCACGGGCCGATGAACAGCCGCTGCCAGGCGTCCGCCAGCGGTTCATCGTCTTCGAGAGCGAACTGCGCCGCCAGGCCGTTCGCGACCGGCCAGGGCCACTGACTTTGCCAGCTGCCGTCGCGCAGGGCGGCAACCAGCGGAGTAGCCTGCTCGCTGCCCGGAGCATAAGAGAACAACGCCCCCAGCGTACGGGCGCTGAGTGCGACGGCATCGCGGTCTTGCGATTGCATCATATCTATTCCTTACTGCAGAGGGTACCGCGGCACCCATTCATTAACCGGCAATCGCCGTACCGACGGTCATATGTAGGCCATAAAACAGGCCTCGACCGATAAACTCGCCGAGTAATACCAGTATCAGTCCGAGCAGCAGGCTGGCGATGCGCGGGTTTTTCTTTCTTGCCAGCGGGCAGATCCAGCAGCCAAGGCCCAGCGTCAAAAATGCTAAACGCAGGATTTGTAGCCAGCCGTAGTTTGGCAGCAGGGCGCTGGCCTGCTGCACGGAACTGCGGATCTCCGCCAGTTCGCTGTTCTGCAAAATGACCACGGCCAGGCTTGCCAGCAGCGCGAGGACGCTCATCGACGCGAAGACCGTGCCGTTAAAAGGCACGTTGGCTACCCGCAGCAACAGGGCGGCGAAAAGCGGCCCGCACAGCACCATCGTCAGGAAGAAGGCGGCGGTGGTGTAGGCATTATACCAGGTCGGCACGGTATTAATTTGATAGACCAGGGTCATCTCGAGGACGAACAGGCAGCCGAGCAGCATGGTGAGCAGAAGCCAGGCCTTGGCCAGGATTGCCGGCATTTTGCCGAGAAACGTCAGCAGCCACCAGACTCCTCCGACGGCGAAAAACAGCGCGCCGCTGGCGATTTCATTACTTAACGCCGATGCGCCGACCCGGGTAAGAGAGTTAAATGCCCGCAGCGGCGAGCCGAGGTGGATAATCGACGCCAGAAAGCCAATCCCCATGACCAGCCAGATAAAAAACATGCAGCGCACCAGGCGCTGCCGGGCTTCGGAGTTATTATTCAGCGAAAGCCAGCCGAGCCCGCTGACGATAATCGCCCCTGCGACGCTTTGCCCCAGCACCGTAAACAGCACCAGCGGCCATTCATGCCATCCATTTCCCATTTTACACCTCCTTCGGATTGGCCAGATAGCCGGTGGTATCGCCGCACGGACGCGCGTTGGCGTTCGGTTTGATCGCGATACTCGGCCTGGTGAAGTGCGCAGAAGGCAGCGGGGCGACGGCGGCAAGCTGACCGTGCTTTTCACGCAGTTCTTCGATGGGGCCAAAGTCGAGCGCCCGCAGCGGGCAGGACTCGACGCAAATCGGCTTTTTACCCTCGGCGACCCGGTCATAGCAGCCGTCGCATTTGGTCATATGGCCCTTTGCCGCGTTGTACTGCGGCGCGCCGTACGGGCAGGCCATGTGGCAGTAACGACAGCCGATGCACACCGCTTCATTCACCACCACAAAGCCGTCATCGCGCTTGTGCATGGCGCCGCTGGGGCACACTTTTGTGCAGGCCGGGTCTTCGCAGTGGTTGCAGGCGATGGACAGGTAATAGGCGAAGACGTTTTGCTGCCACACGCCGTTGTCCTCCTGCCAGTCGCCGCCCGCGTATTCGTAGATGCGGCGAAAGCGCACGTCAGGCGTGAGGTTTTTATAATCCTTGCAGGCCAGCTCGCAGGTTTTACAGCCGGTGCAGCGGGCGGAATCGATAAAAAATCCATACTGAGCGCTCATGGTTTACTCCTTAAACCTTCTCGATTTCGACCAGATTGGTGTGCTGCGGATTGCCTTTAGCCAGCGGCGAAGGGCGGTGCGTCGTCAGCGTATTAATACAGGATCCGCGATCGATACGATCGCCATTCATGTTGGCGTCATGCCAGGCGCCCTGGCCCATTGCCGACACGCCGGGCATGATGCGCGGGGTCACCTTAGCCGGAATGCGCAGCTCGCCGCGGGCGTTGAATACGCGCACCATATCGCCGTTCTTAATCCCGCGCTTTTCGGCGTCCAGCGGATTTAGCCACACCTCCTGACGACAGGCCGCCTGCAGGACATCCACATTGCCGTAGCTGGAGTGGGTACGCGCTTTATAGTGGAAGCCGAACATTTGCAGCGGGAATTTCTCGCGCAGAGGATCGTCCCAGCCTTCGAAAGTAGAAGCATATACCGGTAATGGACTGATGGTTTCGTCTTTTTCCAGCTGCCATTTGGCGGCGATATCCGCCAGACGGCTGGAGTAGATCTCGATTTTACCCGACGGGGTTTTTAGCGGGTTGGCGACCGGGTCTTTGCGGAAGTCGCGGTAGGCCACAAAGTGTCCGTTGGGGTCTTTACGCTTGTAAATCCCCATCTTTTTCAGTTCATCGTAGCTCGGGAGCGCCGGGTCTTTCGCCAGCATTTTCGCGTACAAATGCTGCAGCCACTGCTCCTGGGTACGGCCTTCGGTAAACTTCTGGTGGACATCCTCGCCAAGCCGTTTTGCCACTTCGCTGAGGATCCAGTAGATAGGTTTGCGCTCGAATTTAGCGGAGGTGACCGGCTGAATAAAGATGAGATAGCCCATATTGCCGGCGTAGTCGTTGGGAATAATGTCTTCCTGCTCGACGGTCATCAGATCCGGCAGCAGGATATCGGCGTATTTGGCCGAGGAGGTCATAAAGTTTTCGATAACCACGATCGTCTCGCACTTGCTTTCGTCCTGCAGGATCTCGTGGGTCTTATTGATATCGGAGTGCTGGTTAATGATGGTATTGCCGGCGTAGTTCCAGATGAATTTAATCGGTACGTCCAGCTTCTCTTTGCCACGCACGCCGTCGCGGGTGGCGGTCATTTCCGCGCCGCGATCGATGGCGTCGGTCCAGCTAAAGCAGGAGATCTGGGTTTTCACCGGGTTTTCCGGCAGCGGCATGCGTTCGATGGTGATAGTGTAAGTTGACTCGCGAGCGCCGCTGTTGCCGCCGTTGATGCCGACGTTGCCGGTCAAAATAGGCAGCATGGCGATCGCCCGGGAGGTCAGTTCGCCGTTAGCCTGGCGCTGCGGACCCCATCCCTGGCAAATGTAAGCCGGCCTGGTGCTGCCGATTTCCCTGGCCAGCTTGATGATGCGGTCGACGGGAATGCCGGTGATCCGCGAGGCCCATTGCGGCGTTTTCGCCACGCCGTCATCGCCCTGTCCGAGAATATACGCTTTGTAATGCCCGTTCTTCGGGGCATCTGCCGGCAGCGTTTTTTCATCGTAGCCGACGCAGTACGTATCGAGGAACGCCTGATCGACCAGATTTTCATTAATCAGCACCTAGGCGATGCCCGCCACCAGCGCGGCGTCGGTGCCGGGGCGAATCGGGATCCACTCATCCTCCCGCCCGGCGGCGGTGTCCGTGTAGCGCGGGTCTATAACGATCATTCGCGCGTTAGAGCGCTCTCGCGCCTGTTCTAAATAGTAAGTGATCCCGCCGCCGCTCATGCGGGTTTCCGCCGGGTTATTGCCGAACATCACCACCAGCTTGCTGTTTTCGATATCGGAGGTGCTGTTGCCGTCGTTGCTGCCGTAGGTATAGGGCATCGCGCAGGAAATCTGCGCGGTACTGTAGGTACCGTAGTGGCTTAAAAAACCGCCGTAGCAGTTCATCAGACGCGCGACCAGCGAGGCGTAAGGGGAGGAGCGGGTGATATTGCCGCCGACAATCCCGGAGGAGTAGT
This sequence comes from Klebsiella sp. LTGPAF-6F, assembly GCF_001753185.1. Taxonomy (NCBI): domain Bacteria; kingdom Pseudomonadati; phylum Pseudomonadota; class Gammaproteobacteria; order Enterobacterales; family Enterobacteriaceae; genus Klebsiella; species Klebsiella sp. LTGPAF-6F. The sequence continues at coordinate 3,361,468 of NZ_CP017450.1, read as the reverse complement.
TAATATAAACCGCTTCGTTGCCATACTCTTTGACGATGCGTTTGAGATTGTCGGCGATCGTATCCAGCGCCTCCTCCCAGCTAATGCGGACAAACTTGCCTTCGCCGCGTTTGCCGACGCGCTTCATGGGATAGTTAAGGCGGTCGGGATGATTAATGCGGCGGCGGATGGATCGGCCGCGCAGGCAGGCGCGCACCTGATGATCGCCATAAATATCCGCGCCGGTATTGTCGGTTTCGACCCAGACGACTTCATCGTCACGCACGTGTGAACGCAGGGCGCAGCGGCTGCCGCAGTTGACCGAACAGGCGCCCCAGACGATACGCTCCTCGCCGTGAGCGGCGTCTTGCACCGCGGCAGCGGCGTGACTCAGGCTGAAAGGCAGCGATAAACCGCCGGCGGCGAGAGCCAGCGAGCCAAGGGCGGTTGATTTGATTAGCGTTCGACGGGTAAGGCCGTCGGTATGTTCCTGGTTAGACATTGCTCACTCCATGATTTTGTTATAATGGCGTAATGCCAACGCCTTCGTAAGGTCGGCGTGGAGAGTGAGGAATGATACTTAAAATGGAGTAGAGAGATCTTATCCCTGGTCAACCGAGGGATAAGACTTCTCCAGACATTCGGCGAGGTTACTGCGCACCGCTGTCGCGGGTATAGATGATTTTAAAGGTGTCGTTGGCGCAGTGGCCGACAACCTGTGCGCCGGGCTGATCGGGCTGGTCGTTCGGGACTATCGTCAGGCTGAAGCCCGATTCCGGGACGCCGTTGTTGATGATTTTTTGCTGAATATCGTTTTTTACCCGCTCGCAGGAATCCGGCGCCGCGAAAGCAGCGGTCGAACCCAGAAGCAGAGCCGCACATAGCCAGGGTGATAGTTTCATCATAAACTCCTTATTAACGTTATCCAGACTTAAGCATAGCAGAAGTGGTGTAAACAATTGTATTTGCTAATATGATTGAACTATGCACAAAAGGAATCGCGCGTGAAAAAACGGTTGTTGCTGTTACTGGCTGTCGGGGCGCTTAGCGCCTGCGATGAAAAGGGCGCGCCGCAGGCCTTCACCCCGGAAATGGCCAGCTTTTCTAACGAATTTGAGTTCGATCCGCTGCGCGGGCCGGTGAAAGCGTTTAGCCAGACGCTGTATGACGAACACGATCAGGTGGTGAAGTGGGTTAAAGGGCGTTTATCCAGCGAAGGGTGTTTTGACCTGCTGGCATTTGAGGATCGGGAGAATAAAACCGGCGCGGCGTTGGTGCTGGACGCTAACTACTACCTGGATGCGCAAAGCCACGAAAAGCGCCTGCGTTTACAAGGCAAATGTCAGCTGGCGGAAATGCCCTCGGCGGGGGTCTCCTGGGAAACCGATGATAACGGGTTTGTCGTCACCGCTCGCGGCAAGGAGAGTACAGCGACGTACCGCTACGATAGAGAAGGCTATCCGCTGGGCAAAACCACCATAGCCAAAGGTGAACAATTTACGGTGGCCTCAACGCCGTCATCCGATCCGCGCAAAAAAATGGACTACACCGCAGTGAGCACCTTCAATGACCGCGCGCTGGGCAACGTAAGCCAGACCTGCGATTACGACAGTCACGACAACCCGGTAAGCTGCGAGCTTAAGGTTGTCGACGACAGCGTGCAGCCTGCGTTAACCCGCCACTACACCATCAAAAGCACTATTGACTATTACTGAGCCGTCGGTTTCAGCAGCGTCTGGCCCTGCGGTTTATGCTCGGCCAGATACTGGTGCTGGAACAGGCACATGCGGATGGTATTGCGGTATTCGCCGTTAATAAAGAATTCATGAATCAGCTCGCCTTCCACCATAAATCCGAGCTTGCGGTAGATGTGGATCGCTTTTTCATTTTCTTTATCGACGATGAGGTAGAGCTTATACAGGTTGAGCACCATAAAGCCGTAGTCCATCGCGAGCTTAGCGGCGCGGGTGGCCAGACCTTTTCCCTGATAATCGGGAGAGATAATGATCTGAAACTCGGCGCGGCGGTGCACGTGGTTGATTTCAACCAGCTCAACCAGTCCGGCCTTTTCGCCGTCGCATTCAATGACAAAGCGGCGTTCGCTCTGATCGTGAATGTGTTTGTCGTACAGGTCGGAAAGCTCAACAAAGGCTTCATAGGGCTCTTCAAACCAGTAGCGCATAACGCTGGCGTTGTTGTCGAGCTGGTGGACAAAGCGAAGATCTTCGCGCTCAAGCGGGCGGAGTTTGACGTGATAAGCGTCAGTCATGGGAGTACCTGTGTGTTATAGCGAAGTTTTGGTGATTGTGGCGCCCGTGCGGGCGCCATTCATTACGGGGTAATGGTGCGACCGGTGCGGCGGTCAAGGCAGCGCAGGGTGTTGGGCTCCCAGTACGCGTTGACGTTCGCGCTCTTCTGGCAGTTGTCCTGGGCGTCAAAAGCCACGTCGGCTTTATCCCACTCTTTTTCGGCGCGCTTGTTGACCTTCTGGCGTAAAGTGCGGGTGTCATTCCACTGCTCTTTTTCCATGGCGGCCTGCTGGCGGCTCTGGGCGCTGTCGCCGGATTCGATGACCAGCTTGTCCGTTTTGGCGAATGACGATGCGGTAAAGACCACCGCGCTCAGCGCCAGCAGGGCAGTCAGGCACCAGCGTTTGTTCAGTGTTGTGTTCATCACGATTTCCTTTAAGCGATTCCCTTGGATTGAGTTTACTACATCTCCTTTCGACGGCATACCCGACAAAACAGAGTAAACGACGGCCATTATTGCGTAGAATGCGTTAACGCTTGTTCAACTTACGACGCTTTGCATGTTAAAAACCACGCTGCTTTTCTTTGCTACCGCCCTGTGCGAAATCATTGGCTGCTATTTACCCTGGCTCTGGTTAAAACGCGGGGCGACGCCCTGGCTGCTGATGCCGACGGCCCTGGCGCTGGCGCTTTTTGTCTGGCTTCTGACGCTGCACCCCGAGGCAAGCGGACGGGTTTATGCCGCTTACGGTGGGGTGTACGTGTGTACTGCGCTGCTGTGGCTGCGCTTTATCGATGGCGTCAGACTCAGCCACTATGATTGGGCTGGCGCGCTGGTTGCGCTGTGCGGCATGCTGATTATTGTGGCCGGCTGGGGACGCGCATAGCCTCTTTTACTGAGTGAGCCGGGCCAGGTGATGCTGTCCCGGCCCATCTCTTCCTGCCTTCTCGCTCGCTTTCTCTGTTCACGCCGCTTTTATCCCCGATGAGATACTGTGATCTGCCGCGTCTTTTTTGATCGTTATACTTGTATGGTAGTAGGTCTGATGGTTTACTTTTACCCACTAACCGCACAGAAGTAAGGAATGAGAAATGAAGATCGTTGCCGCTGAAGTTTTCGTCACCTGTCCGGGGCGCAACTTCGTCACCCTTAAAGTCACCACTGATGACGGGATCGTCGGGTTAGGTGACGCGACGCTAAACGGTCGCGAGCTGTCCGTTGCGTCCTATCTGCGGGATCATCTCTGTCCGCAGCTGATTGGCCGCGACGCGCATCGCATCGAAGATATCTGGCAGTTTTTCTACAAGGGCGCCTACTGGCGTCGTGGTCCGGTCACGATGTCGGCGATTTCCGCTATCGATATGGCGCTCTGGGATATCAAGGCGAAAGCCGCAGGCATGCCGCTCTACCAGCTGCTGGGCGGGGCTTCGCGCGAAGGCGTGATGGTCTACTGCCACACCACGGGTCACTCCATCGATGAAGTGCTGGATGACTACGCGCGCCACAAAGAGATGGGGTTTAAAGCGATTCGCGTGCAGTGCGGCGTGCCGGGGATGAAAACCACCTACGGAATGGCGAAAGGTAAAGGGCAGGCCTACGAGCCGGCAACCAAAGGCCAATGGCCGGAAGAGCAGCTGTGGTCTACCGAGAAGTATCTCGATTTTACGCCACAGCTGTTTGCCGCGGTACGCGAAAAATTTGGCTTTAACGAGCATCTGCTGCACGACATGCATCATCGCCTGACGCCGATTGAAGCGGCGCGTTTTGGTAAGAGTATTGAAGATTACCGCCTGTTCTGGATGGAGGATCCGACCCCGGCGGAGAATCAGGCGTGTTTCCGTTTAATTCGTCAGCATACCGTCACGCCGATTGCCGTCGGAGAAGTCTTCAACAGCATCTGGGATTGTAAACAGCTGATCGAAGAGCAGCTGATTGACTATATCCGCACCACCATTACCCACGCAGGCGGGATTACGGGGATGCGTCGGATCGCCGATTTTGCCTCGCTTTATCAGGTACGCACCGGTTCACACGGGCCGTCCGATCTTTCTCCGGTCTGCATGGCGGCCGCGCTGCACTTCGACCTGTGGGTGCCGAATTTTGGCGTCCAGGAATATATGGGCTATTCCGAACAGATGCTGGAAGTCTTCCCGCACAGCTGGACGTTTGATAACGGCTATATGCATCCGGGTGAAAAACCGGGGCTGGGAATTGAGTTCGATGAAAAACTGGCCGCGAAATACCCCTATGAACCGGCCTATTTGCCTGTAGCGCGTCTGGAAGACGGCACGTTGTGGAACTGGTAAAGAAGGAAGTCAAAATGAAAAGTATCGTGATTCGCCAGCCCAACGAACTGGTGATTGAAGAGCGTCCGATCCCGCAGCCTGCCGCGGGCGAGGTGCGGGTAAAAATTAAGCTGGCGGGGATATGCGGTTCCGATAGCCATATTTATCGCGGCCACAATCCGTTTGCCAAATACCCGCGCGTTATTGGCCATGAATTTTTTGGCGTTATCGACGCCATCGGAGAAGGGGTTACCGACAAAGCCATCGGCCAGCGGGTCAGCGTTGATCCGGTCATCAGCTGCGGCCATTGCTATCCTTGCTCGGTGGGCAAACCAAACGTCTGCACCTCTTTGGTGGTGCTCGGCGTGCATCGGGATGGCGGTTTTAGCGAGTACGCGGTGGTGCCGGCGAAAAATGCCTGGCAGGTTCCGAACAACGTGACGGACAGACATGCGGTGATGATTGAGCCCTTCACTATCGCGGCCAACGTTACCGGGCACGTTTCGCCAACCGACCAGGATATCGCGCTGGTCTACGGCGCCGGGCCAATGGGCCTGACGACCATTCAGGTGCTGAAGCGGGTGTATCGCGTTAAGCAGGTCATCGTGGTCGATCGCATTGATGAACGCCTTGAGATGGCCCAGCGTAACGGCGCGGATTGGGTGATTAATAACAGCGTCGTGCCTCTGGCGGATACGCTGAAGGCGGAGGGGGTACTACCGACGCTGATTATCGATGCGGCCTGTCATCCCTCGATTCTACAAGAGGCGGTCACCCTGGCTTCTCCGGCGGCGAGAATTGTTTTAATGGGATTCTCGACGGAGCCTTCGCAGGTTGCACAGCAGGGTATTACCGGCAAGGAGCTCTCTATTTTCTCGTCGCGTCTTAACGCCAATAAATTCCCGGTGGTCATAAAGTGGCTGGAACAAGGCTTAATTAACCCGGAGGAGCTGATTACTCATCAATTTGCTTATCAACATGTTATCGATGCACTGGAGCTTTTTGAAAATGACAGGAAACGTTGCTGTAAGGTTTTATTAACCTTCAGCCAATAACAACAGGTGCGGACTCTGTATTCTACAATTAGAGATAATCATTATGACTACCGTAAAAAATGAGAGAACCACTTCCGATCTCATTCGTGCAGCCGTATCTGGTTGGTTAGGCACGGCACTGGAGTTTATGGATTTCCAACTCTATTCCCTTGGCGCAGCGCTGGTTTTCCATGAGATTTTTTTCCCGGAGCAATCCGCCGCCATGGCGCTGATTCTGGCAATGGGAACCTACGGCGCGGGCTATATTGCGCGGATCGTCGGCGCCTTTATTTTTGGTAAAATGGGCGACAGTATTGGGCGCAAGAAGGTTCTGTTTATTACCATCACCATGATGGGGATCTGTACCACGCTTATTGGCGTGCTGCCAACCTATGCCCAGGTCGGTATTTTAGCGCCGGTGTTGCTTGTGACTTTACGTATTATTCAGGGGTTGGGTGCCGGGGCCGAAATATCAGGTGCGGGTACCATGCTGGCGGAATATGCGCCGAAAGGTAAGCGTGGAATTATCTCTTCGCTGGTGGCTATGGGCACCAACTGCGGTACGCTAAGCGCCACGGCTATCTGGGCGGTGATGTTCTTCGTGCTGGACCGTGAACAGCTCGTCGCGTGGGGATGGCGTGTGCCGTTCCTGGCAAGCGTAGTGGTGATGATCTTTGCCATCTGGCTGCGTCTCAATCTGAAAGAGAGCCCGGTTTTTGAGAAAGTGAGCGAAGACAGCGTCCTGCAGAAAGAGATAGCGACCCAGGAAGGAACCTTTAGCGCCATGCTGAAAAGTAAGTCCTTCTGGCTGGCGACGGGTCTGCGCTTCGGACAGGCGGGAAATTCAGGATTGTTGCAAACTTTCCTCGCGGGCTATCTGGTTCAAACATTACTGTTTGATAAAGCTATCCCTACCGATGCGTTAATGATTAGCTCTGTTATCGGCTTTATTACTATCCCATTCCTTGGGTGGCTGTCAGATAAAGTAGGGCGTCGCTTACCCTATATTATCATTAATATTTCAGCCATTATTCTGGCGTATCCCATGCTGTCGATTATTGTGGATAAGAGCTATAGCGCGAGCACCATCATGGCGTCACTGATCGTCATTCATAATATCGCGGTATTGGGTCTGTTTGCGCTGGAAAATATCACCATGGCGGAAATGTTCGGCTCACGTAACCGCTTTACCCGCATGGCAATTTCAAAAGAGGCGGGGGGATTAGTCGCCGTAGGCTTTGGCCCGGTGCTGGCCGGTATTTTCTGCAATATGACCGGTTCCTGGATGCCCATTGTTGTGATGCTGGTGTGCTACTCCATCATTGGCTTAATTTCCGCCATTCTGATGCCTGAAGTGCGTGACCGCGATCTGAGCTTGCTGAATGACGCCGCAGACTGCGCGCCGCAGAATAAAGCGGTGGGTAACGGGCAATATATTTAAAAAACACAAACTCCGCACCGAATGATGATCGCCGTAAATAACATTATGCCGGGCCATTAGCCCGGCATTTTCACTCTTTTATTCTCAGAAATACCGAAAGTATAACTCGCCCATCTTCTTGTATGGTAGTTGATAAAAGTCAAAGATATCATACCAATTGCATGAGATGGTTTATTTCACCAGCCGGTACCCACTTACCGTGGGGATCCAGAAATCATAAATATGAGAGCCACCATGGAACATATGCTATTAACAGCGAACGCCACGCTGCCAGCTTACGATCGCAACCGTCTTATTCCACGCATCGTTCATTTGGGCTTTGGCGCATTTCATCGCGCTCACCAGGCGGTATATGCCGATATTCTGGCGACAGAACACGGCAGCGACTGGGGCTATACCGAAGTGAACCTGATCGGTGGCGAGCAGCAAATCGCCGATCTGCAACAGCAGGATTTACTTTACACCGTCGCCGAAATGTCGGCGGATGCCTGGACCGCCCGCATTGTTGGCGTGGTCAAAGAGGCGATGCATGCCCAGGTCGATGGTCTGGAAAGCGTGCTGGCAAAAATGTGCGAGCCTCAGGTCGCTATTGTGTCATTGACCATTACCGAAAAAGGCTACTGCCACTCGCCGGCCAGCGGTGAACTGCAGTTAGAACACCCGTTGATTGTTGCCGATTTGCAAAACCCTCATCAACCGAAATCCGCGCCGGGCGTGGTGGTAGAAGCGCTGGCACGCCGTAAGGCGGCAGGTCTGCCGGCCTTCAGCGTGATGTCCTGCGACAATATGCCGGAAAACGGTCACGTCATGCGTAATGTCGTCTGCGCCTATGCCCGCGCCGTGGATGCCGAATTAGCCGAGTGGATTGCGCGCAGTGTCACTTTCCCTTCTACTATGGTTGACCGCATCGTACCGGCGGTGACTGCCGAAACGCTGGAGAAAATTGAACAGCTCACCGGCGTTCGCGACCCGGCTGGCGTCGCCTGCGAACCGTTTCGTCAGTGGGTCATTGAAGACAACTTTGTCGCCGGTCGTCCGCAGTGGGAAAAAGCCGGCGCTGAGCTGGTGTCGGACGTGCTGCCCTTTGAAGAGATGAAGCTGCGCATGCTGAACGGCAGCCACTCGTTTCTTGCCTGGCTGGGCTATCTGGCGGGATACCAGCATATTAATGACTGTATGCAGGACGAAAACTACCGTCGCGCCGCGCGTGCGCTGATGCTGGAGGAGCAGGCGCCGACGCTGAACGTGCAGGGTGTGGATCTGGCACGCTATGCCGGTCTGCTGATCGAGCGCTATAGCAACCCGGCGCTGAAGCACCGCACCTGGCAGATAGCGATGGACGGCAGTCAGAAACTGCCGCAGCGGATGCTGGATTCGATTCGCTGGCACCTGGCGCATGGCGGCGACTTTACGCTGTTGGCAATGGGCGTCGCGGCCTGGATGCGCTATGTCAGCGGGGTGGATGACCAGGGGCAGGCGATTGAAATCTCCGATCCTTTACTGCCGGTGATTGCGCAAACCGTACAGAATAGCGCAGACGGCGAAGAACGCGTGCGCGCACTGCTGGGTATTGAGGCTATTTTCGGTGCCAGTCTGCCCCAGGAGAGCCGTTTCGTGAACGCGGTGGTTCGCGCTTATTTATCCCTGCAGCAGCACGGCGCAAAAGCGACCGTAGCGGCCTGGGCTCAGGCAAACTAATTTATTTCACCCGCGTGCCGCCGGTCCCGGCGGCATTGCCCTCATGCTGTATCCCTGAACGCTTTTCCCGCCAGAAATATATTTCCCGTCAGGCGCAATCTTTGATCCAGATCGTTGAATATACATAACTTTATCTAACAACAGTTAAGTATAAATAACTGATGTTTATTTTAATGAATTAAATATTTATCTGGATGATTATTCATTCTCCTGGTGAAGTAAATATGGCATGATGAGTTAACTTACTAAGTTTCCTCAGAAAAAAGGAGAACGGACTATGTACAAAAAAATTTTGCTGCCCGTAGACGTTTTTGAAATGGATTTAAGTGACAAAGCGGTTCGCCATGCTGAGTTTTTAGCATCAGCGGATGAAGGGGAGATTACGCTGCTCAACGTTCTGCCGAACAGCAGCAGCTCAATTTTACGCGGTTTTGCGGCCGATATACGTAAGTTTGAGGCCTATATGCGTGAGGAATCTGAGAAAAAGATGAAGACAATATCCCGTCTGTTCTCCATTCCCGCCGGGCGGATTCATTCCCGAGTTGTCTTTGGCAACGTGCGCGATGAAATTCTGGCGGTGAGCGGCAATGAGGATTTTGACGTTATCGTTATTGGTTCCCGCAAGCCGGGTATATCCACTCATCTTCTTGGTTCAAACGCTGAGTCGATTTTACGTCACGCTAAAATACCGGTTCTGGTTGTCAGGTAAGTCAAGCTCTCGCGGCAGATAATCTGTTCTGCCGCAACTCGTTTTATTCCTCGCTGAACCAGTCGCTGTTTTCCTGACGAACAAGCAGCACGGACTCGCTAATTTCTTGCAGATGCAGGCGCATGGCTTTTTCAACCGCATCCGGATTGCGGGCGACCAGCGGCTGGAAAATATCATAGTGCTGACGCAGCATCATATCGGGCGGGGTCACATGATCGAGGCTCATATAGCGCACCCGGTCAATGGTGGCTTTAATATTCTCGACGGTATCCCAGGCGAGCTGGCAGTCGGCGATTTGCGAGAGCTTCTGGTGAAATTCGTCATCCAGCTGGAAAAAATCCGTTAACTGCTGCCGCTCCACCGCCGTACGCTGCTGATTGAGATTTTGCTCAAGCTGGTAGAGCTGTTCATCATTCACCATTCCGGCGGCGCGTCGCACCACGGCGCATTCGATGGCCTGGCGGACAAAACAGCCGTTACGCACCTGCGAGAGCGAGATTTTATTCACATAGCTGCCGCGCTGCGGACGGATCTGAATTAAGCCATTTTCAGCCAGTTTGATAAAAGCTTCGCGTACCGGTTGCCGGGAAACGTCAAAGCGCACGGAGACTTCTTTTTCCGAAAGAGGGGTGCCTGGCGGGATCAGACAATGGACGATATCCCGACGCAGGATACGATAAATTTGCTGATTAACGGGCTGTGTCGGATTCAGGTGTGCTTCTGCGGCCATGGATGATTACTTTTATATGAGGTATTTGCGCTATTTTACGCGTTTTTTGTCTTCCAGCCCAGACCCGGCCCGCGGGCCGGGTTACAGAGCTTAGCCCTGGCGGTGCACGTTCAGTCCGGCAAAACTTTGGCTGACCGGCATGATTTCCAGGGTATTAATGTTGACATGTTTTGGCAGGGTTGCGACCCACCAGACCGCTTCGGTGACGTCTTCCGGAGTCAGGGCCTGAGTATTTTCGTAAGCTTTCTCGGCTTTAGCATCATCACCTTTAAAGCGCACGTTAGAGAATTCGGTGCCGCCGACCAGACCGGGCTCAATATCGGTCACGCGAAGGGCGGTACCGTGAAGGTCGGTACGAAGATTGAGGCTGAACTGACGCACAAACGCTTTGGTCGCGCCGTAGACGTTACCGCCAGCATAAGGCCAGGCGCCGGCGACCGAACCGATATTGATTACGTGGCCGCGATTACGCTCAACCATACCCGGCAGAACGGCGCGGGTCATATACACCAGCCCTTTGTTATTGGTGTCAATCATGTCTTCCCAGTCTTCAATGTTGGCTTTATGCGCGGGCTCCAGTCCCAGCGCCAGCCCGGCATTATTGACGAGAACATCAATCGCCTGCCAGTCTGCCGGCAGTCCGGCAATCAGCTCTTCAATGGCTGCACGGTTGCGCACGTCCAGCTGGGCGGTATAAAGGTTCTCGCCCAGCTCATCTTTAAGCGTTTTCAGGCGTTCTTCGCGACGCCCGGTGGCAATCACTTTGTGACCGTTAGCGATAAAACGGCGAGTAATGCTTTCACCAAAACCCGCTGTTGCTCCGGTAACCAGGATAATCATCTTACTGTTCCTCAACGATTTTTGTGTCTTCATACCATAGCACGCGATCCCGGCGACGGGTAATGGAAATCACCAGACCTTCCCGCCGAACGCGGCGGTGAACAGAGTAATCATTGCGGTCAATCAATGAGTTGCCTAATCTTACAGAATAATCGTGTTCAGGAGATGAAGATGTCGGAGAACAATCCTTTTTTTAGCGTCAGTCTGCTGCCTTATCAGGCGCCGCGTTTCGATTTGATTGACGTGAGTCATTACCGTCCGGCCTTCGACGAGGGCGTTCGTCGCCAGCGCGCAGAGATTGCCGCCATCGTGAATAACCCGCAGCCGGCTGATTTTGCCAACACGCTGGAAGCCCTGGAACAGAGCGGCCAGCTGCTGGCTCGGGTAACCAACGTCTTCTTCGCGATGGCGGGCGCGGAGACCAATCCGGCCATTCAGGCGCTTGATGAGCAGTTTTCCTCTGAGCTGGCGGAACTGGCGAATGATATCTGGCTCAACGATGCCCTTTTTCAGCGCGTGAAGCAGGTGTGGGAGCGGCGAGAGTCGCTCTCCCTTGACGCCGAATCCCGACGTCTGCTGGAGGTGACCTGGCAACGCTTTACCCTTGCGGGAGCCACGCTTGCGGACGATCAAAAAGCGGCGCTTCGCGCGTTGAATACCGAAGCGGCAGCGCTGCAAAGCCAGTTTCAGCAGCGCCTGCTGGCGGCGGTAAAATCTGGCGGTCTGGCGGTGGATTACGCTCATCAGCTCGCGGGGCTTAGCGACGATGAAATAAGCGCAGCGGCAGAAGCCGCGCAGGAGAAGGGATTAGGTGGTCGCTGGCTGCTGCCTTTACTCAATACAACCCAGCAGCCCGCGCTGGTTTCGCTGCAGGACCGGCAGACGCGAGAGAATCTGTTTGCAGCAGGCTGGACGCGAAATCAGAAGGGCGATGCGAATGACACTCGCGAGCTGGTACTGCGGCTAGCGGAGCTCCGCGCGCGCAAAGCGCAGCTGCTGGGCGCTGATGACTTCGCCAGCTGGTCAATGGCCGATCAGATGGCGGGCGATCCGGCAGAGGCGTTTGCCTTTATGCGGCGAATCGCTCCGGCGGCGAAGGCGCGGGCCGAGCAGGAGCTGGCGGATATTCAGCAAGTTATTGATAATGAAGGCGGTGATTTCCGCGCGGCGGCGTGGGACTGGCTCTATTACGCCGAGCAGGTGCGCAGGGCGAAATTTGCCATCGATGAAGCGCAGCTCAAGCCCTATTTTGCCCTCGACCGCGTCCTGCGCGACGGCGTGTTCTGGACGGCGACACAGCTGTTCGGTATTCGCTTTGTCGAGCGATTCGATATTCCGGTTTATCATCCGGACGTGCAGGTATGGGAAATTATCGACGCTAACGGAGAGGGAATTGCGCTGTTCTACGGCGACTACTTCTCGCGGGACAGCAAAAGCGGCGGGGCGTGGATGGGCGTATTTGTTGAACAATCCACCCTGCGTGCGCAGCATCCGGTAATTTATAACGTCTGTAACTACCAGAAACCCAAAGCCGGACATAGCGCGCTGCTTTCCTGGGATGAGGTCATCACCTTATTTCACGAATTTGGGCATACCCTGCACGGCCTGTTTGCCAGCCAGAAGTATGCCAGCCTGTCGGGAACCAATACGCCGCGCGATTTTGTTGAGTTTCCTTCACAGATTTATGAACACTGGGCCAGCGAGCCGCAGGTATTTGCCCACTATGCGCGGCATCATCAAACCGGGGAAATCATGCCGGCCGCGCTGCGCGACAGCATGTTCCGCGCGGCGAAGTTTAATAAAGGCTACGACATGAGCGAACTGCTCGCAGCGGCGCTGCTGGATATGTACTGGCATAGCGTGAGGGAGGATAAACTCCCGGACGATGTCGATGCGTTTGAAGCCGCGTCCCTGCGTGCGGAGAATATGGATCTGGCCGCCGTGCCGCCGCGCTATCGTAGCAGCTACTTTTCGCATATCTTCGGCGGCGGCTACGCGGCAGGCTATTACGCTTACCTGTGGACGCAGATGCTGGCCGATGACGGCTACCAGTGGTTTGTTGAGCAGGGTGGTTTAACCCGTGAAAACGGCCAGCGCTTCCGCGAAGCGATTTTGTCTCGCGGCAATAGCACTGATTTAGCTGAACTTTATCGCCAGTGGCGCGGACACGATCCGCAGATTGAACCGATGCTGGAAAACCGCGGGCTGAGCTAGTCGCGCGTTTTGACGAGTAGAAGAAGACCGGGCGCAGCGCCCGGTTTTTTATCCAATTTTTCCTTCTCCAAAATCTCTGCAAAACGTCTCCGCCCAATTTAGCGCCCTCGGAATGGTTTGTCCTGTTATGGTAATCCCGTGCATCGACGCGCTGGCCACTTTTGCATAAAAACATGAAGCCCGGCATAAAGTGTTTTTTAGCGAAAAATAATATTAATATATTAAATATAGCTTCCTTGTAATATTAAGAGTTTACTTACATTGTTGCATGGATTTCTTAAATTTAATAAGCGAACTTGCTCTGTGAATGTTCTTCACTCTATCATCTGTCTTATCTCTTGCATATCTTTTATTGAACGGATTAAGTATGGCTAATATATTGCTTCTGGTATTCGCGGTTTTTTTATTGCTGGTTTCACTGATTTCTGGATTTTCGTATTTTAAAGACAGAAAAAAGCAAAAGTTGAGTTTTAAAAGCAAGCGTATGAAATTCAATTAAAATAGAGAGATGTTCTTCTCATAACGATGGAAGAGAATCTGATAAGCTCCTGGTTGTTTTCTAACTGGAATTTCTTCATTATTCGCAATTTATGGGAGTATACGGTTCTGTGATCGATGCCCAGGTTTTTTGCTGTTTCATTATTGTTAAGGCCAAGATTTATGGCATTAATGATTTTTAGTTGCGAACGACTCAATGACTGATGCGGGCATTTTAAACAGCGATTCTTCTCTGTCGTTATACGTTTCTTATCGCCCGCGATAAATTCATCAAAGAGAATAGACAGGTTTTTTTTGATTGTTTCAAGGCTGTTTTTATGAAATAAAATGACAGCATTTTGAACGCATAAAGGCAGCAGGCAAGGATTAAACGTTATTTCTTTTTTGGTGAAAATTACCACCGCTGGACACTCTGATTTGTATTTTTTCATTTCCTGGCATAATAAATACTCGCCAACCTCCATCTCAGTAAAAATTATGTCTGGTTTTGTGAGGTGATCTTGTATGTTGTTTCTTTGGAAACAAAGGTCGCTTATGCCTTTGGTGCTGGAAATTTCTTGGGTAAGTTCCTCTATGGCCTTTTCTAAATAAATGTTTTTGGTAATGATGGCGATTTTTAGCATGATTTTCTTATTTTTAAAAAGACGGTGGGAAAAATTTCGACCGCCGTATGATGTTTTATTTAAGTAACGCCTGATGAGATTAGGATATTTCTTATTTAATATAATGGCAATAGGTTTAAAGAAAGAGTGGCTTTACTTTTTAATAAAAATTCGCAGCCAAATCAGTGCCTTGTGTAGGTGATTTGTTTGTTTTTCAGCATTTTTAATCGCACTAAATGCCAAGATTTGTTATGCCACTATTAATTTGCATTCACGGTTTTTATTAATTAATGGCAATCATTCAGAAAATCATTATGAATATAGCATCCAAAGCTAATCTTTAGCGGCGTCCATTGAATCATAGGGCGAGACGCTATTCGTCATTTAACGGCATGCATGCCGTTGATTTGATACTTCCACCGCGTAGCTATCCGGGACGCGTTGAGCAGGGCGGTTTAACCCACGAACAGGGCCAGCGCTTCCGCGAGGCCATTTTGTCTCGCGGCACGGGTTTTGATTTAACTGCGCTTTATTGCCAGTGGCGCGAGCGCGCTGTTAAGAGTGAACTGATGCTGGAAAACCGCGGTGTCAGGGCATGGCTAAAATGCATTCGCATTCGATTTGACCTTAGCGATAAACCTTTCTGTAAGGGACAAGCCTTCGATGATTTCCTTATCGACTACGGTAATTCCGTATTGGGCAATTAACTCCAGCAGTCCGTCATAGGTCTGTATGAGCTCCAGAAGGCTGTAGATTGTTTTGCGATCGGAAACGGAGGGCATCTCAGAGTTTGCTGAAGATTGATTAACAATCCACTCAAGATTGGCTTTGATTTTTTCTATATCAAGGTAACTATACATATTTCATGGGCTTAAATCCTCATTTCAAGATTTTTTTGAGAAAACGCGTTTCTGACTTCACAGGAAAAAGCTATTGAATAACATCCAAAAACTCTGTTCTGAGAGATGTCGATGATCAAGCCGGATGGGGACTAGCTGCAGAAGCGGTCATGTCCAAAAGCGCTGCTACTGGCGTATCCCCTAAAGAAGGGCGCGATGTGCGTAGACTTCATTATGGAACGGATCGCCGATATATCAAGAAATCAGCGGATAAAATGTGAATAAGTAAATTTTACTGCGGATAAGGCTGCTCACCTGCAAACCGTATGCAAGAGCTGCAGGTGAGCAATGTGCTATGGAGGCAGTACCATAGCGGCAAAATTTTAGCCTCGCGCTGTGGGCAAAACCAACAAAGCGTTTACCGCCGGGAACATTTTAGGACTTACCTCACTCATCACCGTGCGCAAGGCAAATGAAAACAGGGTATCAACGGGGCTCAATATGATGTCTGCCCCAGGTTCCGCGAAAATTACGATAATGGCCAAAAGAGGCGGTGAGACAAAGCATATAGCCAAATGATTCGCAGCCTTCTTCGACGACATTTTTTACCACTCTGACATATCCATCATTGAGAATTGCATGCCATAAGCCCTGCATGCCGAAGAGCCGAGAGAAGACCAGAATAGCCAACAGGCCGCTGATTAATACGCCGTACCAGGGTGTACGGGTATATTGCGCCAGCTGTGCCAGGGTTTGACGATAATGGATAAGTGGATAAATTAAGGCTAACAGGGCTGCAGTCAGCGCAAACCACAGCCAACTGCCGTGAGAAATAAGATCAAAAAGGGCGTCCAGCTCACGAATGAGCATGGCAAGGAAAAAGCCGCCAACAAGAATATGACAGTAGCGCATGGCGTTATACTGCTTCGCAAGCCGAAAATGAATAAAAACGATGGCCGTTAAAACCAGCTCCTGTACAATTTCGGTGAGTGATAATTCAGAAATATTATAATCCCAAAAGTGGATATCGACCCAAAGGCACAATACCACGAATGCGCAGGAAGAAGCCGCGCCAAGAAAGAAGAGCAAGCTTTTAAATACAGTCATTAATATCACCCATTTTGTTTACGGCTAACAGGATAAATGACGATGATGTAAATGCTGTTCACTTTGTGCGGTATATACCCGTTATACTTCAAGTTGCCTGTGCGTTGGCTTTGTTACTCGGCCTGCGGCTTCGCCCCTTCGGGGCCAGCGTAAGCGCTGTTCAAGGCACGAGTACCTTGTCCTGCAACTCGAATTATTTAGGGTAATAATAACCTTTTTAACAGCTAATGCGGATTAGCGTATTTTGCGTCATGTTTTACGGGCATAACGCGAGCGCGACTGGAATAAACCGAGAGGCAGGTGGATATTGGCTGAGGGAGGGAAAATTATCTGGTTAATAAAGGACGCAGATCCCGGCGTCCCATTGCGGATAAAGAACAGAACGGCTGGAATTACCCAACGGTGCTTCGCTTGCACGAGTCCAAAGAAATTGCGCGGCAGGTTGTGACTCTGGTATTGGCAGGCCGGGTAAGGCGTCAGTCGCCACCCGGTGAAGATCCGGGGAAGATGTTTAAACAGGTTTGTCATCACTCCCAAACCGGGCGCAGAGCCCGGTTTGTTGAGCCATACGCTTTCACACCTTAAGCAGTTTTACCGTGGCCTCAATGTCTATCTCATCTTCCGAAAAGATGAGGGTGGTTCCCTGGAAGGTGGTAATGGCCAGCTTTTTCACCGAGCGCATTTCGCCAGGCTTAGCGGTGGATTTTGGCCTGATGTTTCCCATCAACAGGCCTACGGAAAGGACCGCATTCTCTTTGTCGATGCGGGCATCGGCGGGCTCTTCCTCGCTGTACACCAGGAAAGATTTGATCGATGTAAGCTTAATCCGCTCGCCTGCAATATAGATATATTTGCTTTCCGGCAGGACTTTTACCGCATAGGCTGACAAACCCTTGTTATTGGTGGTGGGTTCGAAAGTGACTGCTGCATCTTTTTTAATGAGTTCAGGGTTGGCAACCTTAATCACATGAAAATAGCGATTATCGCCGTTTTCATCTTTGATAAATC
This sequence comes from Klebsiella sp. LTGPAF-6F, assembly GCF_001753185.1. Lineage (NCBI taxonomy): Bacteria > Pseudomonadati > Pseudomonadota > Gammaproteobacteria > Enterobacterales > Enterobacteriaceae > Klebsiella > Klebsiella sp. LTGPAF-6F. The sequence goes on along the minus strand of NZ_CP017450.1, from coordinate 3,344,234 downwards.
CAAAACCTTTATCTTTAAACCACGTTGTGATCGTTCCGTTCATCGCCGTTACCGCCTGGTTAATCGTTTATCTACTCAATTTTTGCCGCGCGCAGTGTAAAGCACAACGCCTGCGCAGACCAGGCCTGAATCGCCGGTCTGCGCAGGCCCGCATTGCTTACCACATTAAATCATCGGGAACTTTAAAATCAGCATACGGATCGTCTTCGTCCTGCTCTTCCGCACTTAGCGCGCTGTTTAAGACAATGCTGCTGGCGTCGCGCTGGGCGATTTTATCGGCGACGCTGGCCGGGATAATCGCGTATTTGTTCTCGCCGTCGTTATCGCCGGCCAGACGCGCAATGGCGAGACGGCCGCTAATCAGCTGTGCCTGGGTGGGTTTATCCACGGCGATTTTTTTAATGAAGTTGTTATCCGTGAAGTTAAAATCAATATTGCCTTTTGAAATATCGATTTTATTCATTTCAATAAGCTGCTTAACCTGCGCTTTATACTCTTTCGAGAGCGCCGCCTGCTTTTGCTGCTCGCTAAGCTGCTTATCTCGCTCAAGCTGCGCTTTTTTATTCTCTTCCACTGCTTCTCTGGCTTCGCGAGCCTGAACGCGGGACTTTTTTGCCGTTCTCTGAACTTTGGCCATTTTTTTGCTGGTCACTAACCCGGCTTTAAGCATTTGTTCTTGTAAGGTGAGTTTTGTCATCTTCGTGTCTGAATCCGCTGAATAATGAGTGAGATTATACCTGCAAATGTCCGGGATGTACCAGGCGGTATGATGCGCATAAAGCAATTGCATAAAAAATCACTATTATCGCCATTTTTTTTGCTATAAATGCATCTTTATTGATTTTTTATGAGGTGTAGGGATGATTGTCAGAACCTGGCATGGTTGTGTTCCCGTTGAGTTTGGCGATGCGTTTGCGGTTCATTTGCAGGCGACAGGCGTACAGCATTCCCAGGGCATCAGCGGCAACGCGGGGGCATTTGTCAGACGGGAAACGCAGGGGGAGTGGGAACACTTCTTCCTGGCAACGTACTGGCACAATCTGGATGCGGTCATCGCCTTTGCCGGTGAAGCGTATCATGTCGCAGTGACCTATGCGGATGATGAGCAATTCCACCTGTTGTCCGACCCTTACGTTTTTCAGTTTGACGTAGCTGAAGTCGTGGCGATTTGAGTCAGCGTTAGCATAAGCGCGCCGGAGGCAAAAAATTAAGGCCCGAAGGGCCTTAGAATGGGTTATTTCCGTCCCGCCAGTAAACCAATCACCAGCCCGATAGCGCCGGCCGCCAGCAGCCCGGTCAGCGGATTTTCCCTTACGCGCTCGGAGACCTCTGAAACGGCATCCGACGCCTGAGCGGCGTACTTACGGGCCGCGCCTTTTAGCTGATGTTTAGGCGAATCAACCGCATCACCAAATTGCTGCTGGGCTTCCCCGGCGAATTCATTGACTTTGTTGCTCACTTTGTCCGCCAAATTCTGCGCGTCGTTTTCATACTCTTGTGATGACATGGGAGTCTCCTTTCGTTTGACTTATTTAAGTCTAGTGGCTAACAAGCGAAGTACAAATGCTCAGCCGTCGGCGAGCCTCACTCCAGGAATTTTCCACAACGTCCGGGATATAAACCAGGCTGCAGTTTCTGCCACAAAAGCGCTACACTCTGGCGAAAAAAAAACGTCACCAGAATGGGGGGATTGCCGTCATTTCAATTGATTAAGGTAATTCTTAGATATAAGATCCGTCGGGCGCGGGGGCAGGAAAGGCAGCAATTCATAAATAAGAACTATTGATGTTCACAATTCCTCTTTTTTCCTTCATCATTTGTCAGCTTTTACTCCTAATAATCAGCGCTTAGCTCAGCATAAGAAAGAAATTTTTTTACTCAAGGCCGGTATGAACTATAAGAAAGTACTGAAGAACACGTTGCTGCTTGCTCCCGTGGCGATCCTGAGTCTGCAAACCCCTGTCTGGGGCGCAGAAGCCACGAAAACGGCGACCTGCCAGAAGGCGTCGCCTGCGGTGGACAAAGAAGGCGTGCCGTTACCGCCCGTTGTTGGTAAAGAGGGCGCTCAGCCGGCCTCCGCTAAAGACAAGTCCGGCCACGGCGGCGCAACGGCCAACTGTCAGCCTGCGGCCATCGAAAATTAATCATTGACCTCAACCCGGGAGGGACATGGTGCACCCGTTAATTAAGGTGATGCTGGTTGGAGGGAAGGGCGACGGCCTGATGGTTAGCGTTGCCGATAACGCGACGGAGATTTCCGTGACGCCTGCGCAGTACGGCGCGAAATCCGGCCAGCCGCTGAGCTACAGAATCGTATCGCAGACTATCGACGATGAACGCTATTTTTTCGGCGTTTTCAACGAGAGCCATGAGGATACGGACAAACTCAAAAGAGTCGCGCTGACCCGCGGCATGAAAAAACTCTTCAGCTAAGCCGGAGCCGGGCGGCAAGCTGTCGTCCGGTCCGCGCCTGTTTTGTTTTCCTTTCGCCTCCGATACAGTAGCGCCAAACGCTTTTATCAGTTTCGGGAATCTATGATTAACCATATCCGGATAAAAAATTTCAGATCGGTCAGGGATATTGAGCTGGAACTCGGTGCGCTGAATATCGTTTTTGGCCCCAACGGCTGCGGTAAATCCAATATCTATAAAGCCATCCACCTGTTAACCGCCTGCGCCGACGGGAAGTTTTCCGGCTATATCAGCGATGAGGGCGGGCTGGAAAACATTATGTGGTCCGGGCCAGGCGCGCCGACCGACCGCTTTCCGCGGCGGCTGCAGATTGGCTGTCTGACCGACGAGTTTGACTACCAGCTGCAGGTGGGTTTTCCGGAAAAGCTGCCTTATCCTACCCAGTTTCAGCTGGATCCAATCGTTAAAGAGGAGTCGATCTGGCTGGCGGGATTTTCCCGACGTCCTTCATCGCGCGTGCTGGAACGTAAAAACCAGGCGGCGTTCCTGGTGGATGTGAATGGCGAAAAGAGTACTTTTACCGACGCCATTTACGAGAATGAATCGATTTTTGGCCAACTGGGCGAGCCGCACCGTTTTCCGGAGGTCTCGCGGGTCAGGGAAACCATGCGCCACTGGCGCTTTTATCACGAATTCAATATTGGCAGACTCTCACCGCTGCGACACCCGACGGTAGGCTACCGCTCGCCGGTGCTCGACAGCGATGGGCACAACCTCGCCGCCGCCTTTCAGACCATCGTGGAAATCGGCGCCGAAGAGCTGCTGCATGAGATCCTCGGCGAAGCGTTCCCGGCGTGTACCTTTTATTGTGAAAACGAAAACTCGCGTTTCTCAATGAAGATGCGCCGTAACGGCGTCTGGCGGCCTTTACTGGCGGCGGAAATGTCCGACGGTACGCTGCGCTTCCTGTGCCTGGCGGTGGCGCTATTAAGCCCGCGCCCTCCGGCATTTCTGGCCATTAACGAGCCGGAAAACAGCCTGCATCGCCAGATGTTCCCGGCGCTGGCCCGGCTGATTGTCGAAGCGTCCCGCTATAGCCAAATCTGGTTAACCAGCCACTCCGCCGAGCTGGCTGAGCTGATTTCATCGATGGCGGAAGCGCGCCTTTACGGGCTGGAAAATAGCGACGGGGAAACGCGGATCGCCGGCTAGCGGCAACTGCCTTACCCGGCGTCTTAATGGTGTATTGCCGACGCGCCGCCGGAGGGTTTCCGGCGGCCTGGCGTTATGCTGCCGCCGGGAGCAGGGTTTTGCTGCCTTTCAGGGTAAACAGCGAAATGACGGTAAAGCTCAGGGTAATACAGCCCAGGATCAGATAAGCCTGATGGAAGCCGACGGTATCATACATCCGTCCTACCCACGCCGAGAGCACAACGCCCGACAGCTGTTTCGATAAATTAAAGCCGATCAGGAATAGCGTCGCCGAAAGTTTTGGGTTAAATGCCGACGAGATATATTTAAAGGTGCCAACCAGCAGGAAAGGGATCTCAAACATATGCAGCATTTTTAATATAATCACTTCCACCGCCGAGGTCGCGAAAGAGGAGCCTAAAATTCGGACTGACATAATTACCCCGGCTATTAACAGGGCATTCTTGGCACCAATTCGGTTAATAATTGCCGGCGCGCAGAACATGATCAGCGCATTGAGTAATTCCCCACCGGTGGTCACGAAGCCAAACACTTCGGTGCCGCGCTGCGGGCTGGCGAAGAAGCCTTTAAAAAAGTTGGCGAACTGCTGGTCGAAAACGTCATAGACGCTGGCGACGCCAACGACATAAATAATAAAGCCCCAGAAGCGCGGCATCCGCAAGAGCTCGGCGGCGGTGCGCATGGAGAAAGCCTGACGGTTGGCGCCCAGGGCGTCGATAACCTCGGCGCTATTGCTGCTTTCCGGCTTCGAGACCCACAGCAGCACGCCGAGGATCAGCGCGAAGCCGGAGGCGATCCAGAAGGTAATATTGGGGTCGATACTAAACAGAATGCCGGTGATCGAGGCGCACAGCGCCCAGCCGACGCAGCCGGAGACGCGCACTTTACCGTATTCAAAACGGTTGGCGCGGCTGACGCGTTCAATATAGGCTTCTACCGCCCCGGAGCCGCTGGAGAAGACGATCCCCAGATAGATCCCGCCCACCAGCGCGCCCGCGATGATATTCATCTGCAGCAGCGGAGAGAAAACAAAAATAAAGAACGGGGCAAACAGGATTAATAAAATCGTAATCGTCCACAGCAGATGTTTGCGCAGGCCGAGCTTATCGGAAATCAGGCCAAACACCGGCTGGAAAATTATCGCGAATAGCGAAATGGAGGAGAAGACGATCCCCGTTTCGGTTTTGGTTAAATGGTTTACTTCCGCCAGCCACACTGGGAAAAAGGGGAAGTAGGCTGACATAATGAAATAGTAGAAGAAAAAGAACAGCATGAAATATATAAAATTATGCCGTTCTCGTGGCGCGAGTTCAGAGAGTTTCATTGTGAATATTCCATATTATTATGCCTGTAAGGTTGGGGGCTGGCGCCCCCGATTATTATTGGAAATGAATCGTTAACTGATATTGCCATTGTGTCTCAAGCAGCAGCCATTGCTGTAGTACGCTGGGTGTCCAGGAGTCATCGCCGCCGATGCCCATGTGTTGAGCATCGAGCGCGATCCAGACGCCGTTTTCCGGCTTCATCCTGTGCCAGTGATCGGTCTCCATTAACTGCTCGGTGCTGTAGGGCTGTACGGAGAAGTGGAAATCGCCCGCGACGTGCCAGCGCCCCCAGTCCAGCGCTTTGTTATCGCAGCGCAGGCCGTTTTCCGTCGGGAAAATGTACGGTGTGGTCATCTCTTCCAGCGGCAGCTGCCAGCGGGAGAAACAGGCGCTGGTGCGGCGGTCCGGATAGTTTTCATGCGGGCCGTAGCCGAGCCAGGAAACCGGTTGATGCTGGTCCGGAACCTGGAAATTCAGCCCGATGCGCGGCAGCGGCGGCAGGGTGCCGGCGCGTTCGCCATTGACCGCCAGATGCAGCTTGCCTTCGCCATCAAACGTCATCCGCCAGTGGCTGACAATCACCACTTCGTCGCCGCGCAGATAGTGCCAGCGGCTATCGATAACCACTTCATGGGCCAGGCGCTGGGCGTCGCACTGTACGCAGCGGGCGCTGAGGCCGTAGAGCCCGGCACTCTTCCAGCGTTCAACCCAGGCGTTGGGGTCGATGCGCTCCACTTCGCTGACGCCGATATCGTTATCCAGCGGGGCGCGCACAAACTGGTCGCGCAGCGGCGTCAGCAGCTGTTCCACACCCTCTACCTGCCAGTGGGTCAGCAGGCCGCTCTCCCGGTCGATAGTCCATTGCTGCGAGCCGCTGCGTACGGTCCAGGCCGCGTCGCTGCTCTCCAGCGCTGGCGCCGTGCCGACGGGGGAAGGCCGGCGCAGCGCCAGCGGGGCGGCGAGCGGGAACTGCTGCCAGGCGACGCGATGCCCGGCGTCGGACCAGGCGGTGGCCTGTGGCTGGACAACCTCCAGCGTCAGCCACACCGCTTCGGCGCCCACGGGCAGCGTCAGCGCATCGCACAGCGTCAGCTCGCTCTGGCCTTCAGGGCTCAGCTCAAGCTTCACTTGACCCTCGGCAAAGGTTTCTCCGGCGGCCTGGACCTGCCAGCGCAGCGCTTCGTTATCGGTGGCGCGGAACAGATATTCGCTGCTGATGCTGATACGCAGCGGGGATTGCGCAAGCAGGGTAAACTGGAAGTACTGCTGCGCGTGTTTCGCTTCAATTAATGAAGGGTGCGGGCGGCGGTCGGGGAAGACCAGGCCGTTCATACAGAACTGGCGATCGTTCGGCGTATCGCCAAAATCACCGCCGTAGGCCCAGCCGACGCTGCCGTCGTCGAAGGTTTTGCTGATGGCCTGATCCGCCCAGTCCCAGATAAACCCGCCCTGCAGGCGCGGATAGTCGCGGAAGGCCTGCCAGTAATCAGCAAAGTTGCCGAGGCTGTTGCCCATCGCGTGGGCGTATTCGCAGAGGATCAGCGGGCGCTGCTCGCCCGGCAGACTGATCCACTTTTTGATCCCCCATTTCGGCACCGTCGGAATCCGCTGATCGCGCTCAACGCGGGCGTACATCGGACAGATAATATCGGTGGTGGTGCTGTCGGCGCCTCCGCCCTCGTACTGCACCGGGCGGGAGGGATCGTTGCGCTTCAGCCAGTGATACATCGCTTCATGGTTGCCGCCGCCGCCGGATTCGTTCCCCAGCGACCAGATAATAATCGACGGGTGGTTGCGATTGCTTTGCAACATCCGGCTGACGCGGGCGCTGAAGGCCGGCAGCCAGGCCGGATCGTCGGAAAGACGATTCATCGGCACCATGCCGTGGGTTTCAATATTGGCTTCGTCAACGACGTACAGGCCATAGCGATTGCACAGCTCGTACCAGCGCGGGGTGTTTGGATAATGCGAGCAGCGCACGGCGTTAAAGTTGTTCTGCTTCATCAGCAGGATGTCCTGCACCATATCCTCTTCGGTCACCACCTGGCCGCGCTGGTGATGGTGCTCGTGACGGTTGACGCCGCGGATCAGCAGCGGTTTGCCGTTTAACAGCAGCAGGCCGTTTTTGATTTCAACCCGGCGAAAGCCGATATCCCAGGCTTCAGCCTCGATCGTTTCATCGCCGCGGCACAGGGACACCACCGCCCGATAGCAGTTTGGCGTTTCCGCGCTCCACAGCGCCGGTCGCTCTACCGGCAGACGAATCGCCGCGCGTTCGGCATAGCTTCCGCGCTCATCGATAATCGGCGAACCCGGCGACTGCTGGTGGCTGGCGACCAGACGATCGTCATCCCACAGTTCGATCTTCACCGCCAGCGCCTCCAGCAGCGCGACCGGCGCGGCGACGCTTAAATTCACCAGCAGCTCGGCATCCCGGTAGAGCGCATCAAGCTGCGGCGTAAGCTGAACGTCGCAGAGGTGGAGGGTCGGTTTGTTCAGCAGCCAGACCGAACGGAAGATGCCGCTCATGCGCCACATATCCTGGTCTTCAAGCCAGGTACCCGCGCTCCAGCGCATCACCATCACGCAGATGCGGTTATCGCCCGGCTGAAGGTAGGGCGAGAGATCGAAGGCCGCGGGCAGGCGACTGTCCTGCGAATAACCGACCCATTCGCCGTTGCACCACAGATGAAAAGCCGAATTAACGCCGTCGAAGATAATCTGCGTCTGGCCGTCGGCTCGCCAGCTCTCATCGACGCTGAACGTCAGCGAGTAGCAGCCGGTCGGATTCTCCTTAGGCACGCGCGGCGGCGTAGTGTCGATCGGGTAGCGGACGTTGGTATAGATCGGAGCGTCGTAGCCTTCCATTTGCCAGTTTGACGGCACCGGCGTACTGCGGCTGTCCGGCAGATCGTCTTCCAGCCAGCGGGCATCCACGTCAAACGGGCTGCGGGCCCAGGAGAACTGCCACTGGCCGTCAAGCCGGCGGCGGAACGCCGAGGGCTGGTTTTTCCGCGCCGCGTCGGTATCGCGCCAGCTGGCGAAAGTCGGGTGGGCCGGTAAACGGTTGAGATGGGTAATGGTCTGGTTCTGCCAGTCTTCGCGGGCGAGAATCTGATGGAACGTTGCTGCTGCGGCGGAATGAGAGTCGTGTTGTTGCATACGTATTCCTGACGGATAAGTGATAAAAATGTCATTCGCTAGACAATATAATTTTGTTATCAGTTATTTTCGCTATAGCCGCAATATTGGCGAAAATGAAACCCACTGGCGATCACGAAAAGCTGGAAAAACAGCTGATTTTTGTCGTCTTTTAAACATAAAATGTTAGCGGACGACATTGAGGTTTTAATTCAGAAGGAGTGCACTATGCAGCGTCGCCTGGCAACGCTTGACGATGTGGCCCGCGAGGCCGGCGTGTCTCAGCAGACGGTCTCCCGGGTGCTGAATAATCCGGACGTGGTGTCTGAACGAACCCGCGATAAGGTCATCCGCGCGATGCAGGCGCTGCGCTACGTACCGAACCGTTCCGCTCAGCTGCTGGCGGGGAAATCCGCGCCGTCGATTGGGCTGATCACCGCTTCGCTGACGCTGCACGCGCCTTCACAAATCGCCGCGGCGGTGAAAAGCTACGCCGGTCTGCATCAGCTTGAGGTCTCGATTGCGATGCCGGTGCAGGTCGACTATTCGTCGCTGCAGGCGCGGCTTAATGAGTTTCGCGCCCAGCATATTCGCGGCGCGATTATCAGCCTGCCGCTCGAAAGCAGCCTCGCGGAGCGGCTGGTGGTGGAAAACCCCGATATCGCCTGCATGTTTCTTGATGTTTCGCCGGAGACCGACGTGTGCTGCGTGCGTTTCGATCATCGCGACGGCTGCGGCGCGTGCGTGCGGCATCTCTGGGACGCCGGGCACCGGGAATTCGGCCTGCTGGCCGGGCCGGAGAGCTCGGTCTCCGCGCGCATGCGATTGAGCAGCTGGCGCGAGGCGCTGCATCGGCTGGGCGTCAGTAATGCGGTGACGGTGTTTGGTGACTGGAGCGCCGCCAGCGGCTGGAACAAAACGTTTGAGCTCCTTCATCACCATCCGCGCATTAGCGCCATCGTGGTGGCTAACGATCAGATGGCGCTCGGGGTACTGAGCGCGCTGGCGCAGTTGAATCGCACCGGCAGCCAGGCGATCTCGGTCACCGGTTATGACGATACCGCTGACAGCCTCTACTTCCAGCCGCCGCTGACCACTGTCGCCCAGGATTTTAACGTTCTGGGAAAAAGGGCGGTTGAGCTGCTCATCCAGCTAATGGCTGCCCCGCAGATGAAGATCCGCGAGCTGCTGCCGACGCGCCTGATTATCCGCCAATCCACCTGGCCCTGCGCGGGCGCCAGGCAGGAGGAGCAAGAGAGTCTTGTCGCGCAGATCAAAGCGCTGGTGGAAAAGCTGTAAGCAACGGTCCGTTTAGCTTTCATTGATGTTGCGCGTGATAGCTTATCGGACAAGCGTACTCAGGGGGTTATGCCCTGAACGTAAAAATGCAAAACACAATCTATCCATGCAAGCATTCATTCACCGCCAGTCACATGGCGGTTTTTTTTTGCCCGTTTTCGGTCGTTAGAATATGGCGTTATTTTATTTAATTCTGCCAGCAGGTCGATTACTCGCCGCTGTTAAGCATAAATGCGCTGTTTTCACGCCGCGGTGTCAGAAAATTTCCCCGGCTTATACTTTTTTATCCAGCATAAAATGCTGTTGACCGGGGGCGGCAGGGCGCGCTTTTTTTAGCGCCATTCGGCTATGCTGAAAGCCAAAGCAGGCGAGTGAAAGGCAACGTCATGATGATATTAAAAGATAAAGAGCACGTGGACTCGGTTGACTGGCAGACGGTGGAGGAGATTATCGCCGCCGCAGGTCTCAATCAGCGGGACGTCGCGCTGGTGGAGCGCGCGTTTCGCTATAGTACCTTTTGCTGGTTTGGCTATGAAAACGGGCAGCTTATTGCCGTTGCCCAGGCGATTAGCGACCTGACCTGGTGCAGCTATCTGGCGGATGTCGCGGTGCACCCGCGCTGTCAGGGAAAGGGGTACGGGCAGCAGCTGATGCAATCGGTTAACGATCGGCTGCGGCCGTTCGGCAAAACCTTCATCTACTCGGTGGTGGATAAAGTCGGCTTTTATCGCCGCTTTGGTTTTGAAACGCTGACCACGGGCATGGTCTGCGCCAGCGAAGAGGCGATAGCGCGTATGCGCGAGCAGGGATTTGTTGGCTAGTAAATACCGCTTAAAAAAACGCATTTACCAAACGGTTTAAATGGCTGCTGAATGAATCACTGCCATTACCCGCGCCGCTGAAGATTATTTCGCTGGCCCTTGCCGGTTGCTGCCGTAAATAATCGGATAAACTTAGTCGGCTACAGCCGGTCCAGTTAATTATGACAGATAGCCTGGGTTAAAAGGGTAAACTGTGTTACACAGTTCCATTCTCCTGGCAAACATCTGGATGGGATTATGCTGACAACTCTGATTTACAGAAGTCAGATGCATTTAACACAAGAAACCGATCTCATACTGCTGGTTGAAAAAGCGAATGCTGAGAACGCAGCACGCGGGATTACGGGCATACTTCTTTTAAAAGATAATGTTTACCTTCAGATACTTGAGGGGGATGAGTGCGTGCTTGAGCAGCTATTCAGCACGATCAAGCAAGACGATCGCCACCATCAGGTTGTCGAGCTGATGCGTGATTACGCGCCGCGCCGGCGCTTTGAAAACGTAGGGATGATGTTTTTTGACCTGAATAAACTGCAAAGCGCTGACGTCCTGACAAAGGTTCGCCAGCTTAGCCAACTGAAAGGTTATCTTTCCACCGAAGAGCGCGTCTATAAATTTATCCATACTTTTATCAGTCAAAAAAGCGCTGCCGCGCCGTCACCCTTTTTACGGCCTGACAAATGGTCGCTTCATTCGCGTAAACATGCATTTCATGCGCCGCAAGAATCGTTTTTTGCCGGTCAATGTTGTCAGTTTGCTTTCCAGCCCATTATCGAACCGTTGGCCGGGAATATCACTTCGCTTGAAGCGCTTATTCGTGATAAAGACGGCGGTAGTCCCGCCAATTTCTTTGCCTCGATTCCGCCAGAGCAACGTTATGAAGTTGATCTCAAAGCGAAATCAGTTGCCTTTGCCCTGGCGAAAGAAATCAATATTGGCGACCATAAAATATCCATTAATATCCTTCCGATGTCTCTGGTTGTTATTCCTGATGCCATTGAATACCTGTTGCAGGAAATAAAAAAACAGGGTCTTGAACCCGAACAGGTGATCGTGGAGGTGACGGAAGATGAAATGATCTCCGGTTTTAGCCAGTTCAGCAGCGCGATAAAAAAACTGCGCGTCTCTGGTATGGGGCTGGCAATTGATGACTTTGGCGCCGGTTATGCTGGACTCTCGTTGTTGACAAAAATTCAGCCTGATAAAGTTAAAATCGACCGCGAGATTATTACCGATATCCATCAGAGCGGCCCTAAACAAGCGGTGGTAAGATCGATTATCAACTGCTGCCGTGAACTTGAGATTGCGGTGGTTGCTGAAGGCATAGAGCGGATAGAGGAGTGGTGCTGGCTCGAATCTGCGGGTATTAAACGTTTCCAGGGCTTTTTATTTGCCATGCCGAAAGTCAACGGCGTCGGTGACATACGCTGGCCTGGGGAAAAGTGAAGCCTGATTTGCCTTAATGTACCGAGCGGTTTGCCTCCAACAGCAGCGCAGGCGAGTAGACATTGCGTATTCCGCCTGGAGTATCCCTATTTTTTGAAGCTGAACCGGCCAATAGTTGCTGATGGCCGGTAAGCTCATGACTAACCGCAAGCCCTGCATATTCCCAATCTATAACAGACTGACCCTTGTTAATCATCGAGCCTGTCATGACTGATTTCATCTTCGTGGGTGCTTATCAACTGCGTGAGCGCTATTTGTTCCTGAAACTTGGTCAGAAGCAGTTCTGCGTCCGTCTTCAGAACGTCTTCAGATGATTCCAGTACCGAATTTATCGCTTTCGTTACGCTGCTAACTAATTCCGCGACGCCGCCTTCCTTGCCGATAGCGAGCATCAGCGCGCTAATGAGCAAAGACTGCGCCTCGACCTGGGCAGCAAGCTGCTTACTTTCGGCATCCATGGCGGAAATTTTAGCAATTATGCTGAGAATGACATTATTCATTGTATCCCTCAAATCAATAAGTTAGAGCGGGTTGTTGATGGCTATATTCGCTGTTGATAATCCGAATTAACCATAGAACATAAATATGCCAGAAAAAATATCGGTAGCGTTAGTCAGGTTTTGGACATCACCAAAGTAAAGCATGAAAACGCGCCGGTCCCACTTCCATTTTCCTCCAACGATCGCGCCCGACAGAGCGCAAAGGAGCATGAAGAGAACGGTTGTTGAAAACAAAGACGCCAGGCTTGAGGTCGTGTTTACCCTGGCCGACCTCTGATGTTTCTTGCTTCAGCATCAACTCATACAGGCGAACAGGAAAATGTGTGGATGTTTAACCGGCAGGACAAGCTCGTTGGCAAGAGCGGCTGGATCTGTTCAACGAGATACAGCATGGGCTGATACCAGACCATGAATATGGCTCATGTTGTAATGAAATTAACTCGCTTTCACTCATCTAATGGCTCTGGCATAACATGCTGTATTCGATATAGATAATATGAAGATGAAGACTGCTTATGGAAGCCTGCGCCAGCCTGCAACCATCAGAAAGGACTGCAGTTTTTATCTCAGAACTTAGGATGCACATCTGCAATGAATCAACAATTTACCTTTACTATTAAACGCACTCTCTTTGATGAAAACTATAACCCCTCAGAAAATACGCGTATTACAACCAACTTTGCTAATTTAGCAAGAGGGGAAAATCGCCAGGAGAATCTGCGCAATACCTTAGTCATGATTGACAATCGTTTCAATACGCTGGCGCACTGGGATAACCCCAAAGGCGATCGCTATGCCGTTGTGCTGGAAATTATTTCAGCCGAAATGAATATCAGCGCCACCGGCGATACCTTTCCGGTGATTGAAATATTGCAAACCAGCATTATTGATAAAAAGACCGATGAACGTATTGCGGGTATCGTTGGCAATAATTTCTCTTCGTACGTTCGCGACTACGACTTTAGCGTATTGCTGTTAGACCATAATAAAGGACGCGCAGGTTTTAGCCTTCCGGAAGGATTCGGCGATTTGCACGGCAACATATTTAAACATTTCGTCAATTCAGCGGAGTACAAGGCCAATTTCAAAAAATCACCGGTTATTTGCCTTAGCGTCTCCAGCAAAGACACCTATCACCAGACCGGAAATCAACATCCTGTCCTGGGGCTCGAATACCGCCCAGAGGGTTCATCGTTGACTGAGCAATATTTTGGCAAAATGGGCCTGAAGGTTCGCTACTTTATGCCGAAAAACAGCGTTGCGCCTTTGGCCTTTTATTTCTCAGGGGATTTGCTGAGCGATTACACGAGCCTTGAGCTGATTAGCACCATCAGCACGATGGAGACGTTCCAGAAGATATACCGCCCGGAGATCTACAACGCCAACTCTGCCGCAGGACTCTGCTATCAGCCCGATCTGCATCATCAGGACCATTCATTAACCAAAATTGTTTACGATCGTGAAGAGCGCAGCCAGCTGGCGGTAGAGCAGGGGAAGTTTACCGAAGAGCACTTTATTAAACCGTATAAAAATATTCTGCAGCAATGGTCTGCTCATTACGCTCTTTAAGACATCGCATATATAAGGCTATCGATAATGACAAAATTATTACCCACTTCAACAGCCGGCAGCTTACCGAAACCGTCCTGGCTTGCAGAGCCTGAGAAACTGTGGTCCCCATGGAAACTGCAGAATGAAGAGTTAATTGCCGGGAAAAAAGACGCGCTGAGCCTGTCCTTATTTGACCAACTGCGCGCCGGTATCGACATCGTCAGCGATGGCGAGCAAACCCGTCAGCACTTTGTTACTACGTTTATTGAGCACCTCAGCGGCGTCGATTTTGAAAAACGCGAAGTCGTTAAAATCCGTAATCGCTATGATGCGAGCGTTCCGACCGTCGTGGGCGCCGTCGAGCGTCAAAAACCCGTTTTTGTCGAAGATGCGCGTTTTTTACGTCAGCTCACCAGCCAGCCGATTAAGTGGGCGCTGCCGGGTCCCATGACCATGATTGATACGCTCTATGACAATCACTATAAGAGCCGCGAAAAACTGGCCTGGGAGTTTGCGAAGATACTTAATCAGGAAGCCAGGGAGCTGGAGGCCGCCGGCGTCGACATTATTCAGTTTGATGAGCCAGCCTTTAATGTGTTTTTTGATGAGGTTAATGATTGGGGCATCGCGGCCTTAGAAAGAGCCGTTGAAGGGCTAAAATGCGAAACTGCGGTACATATCTGCTATGGATACGGCATCAAAGCGAATACCGACTGGAAAAAGACCCTGGGAACAGAGTGGCGACAATATGAAGAAGCGTTTCCTAAGCTGCAAACCTCCAGCATCGATATCATCTCGCTGGAATGTCATAACTCACGTGTTCCCATGGATCTGCTTGAACTGATTCGCGGAAAAAAAGTGATGGTTGGAGCCATCGACGTGGCGACCAATGCGATCGAAACGCCGGAGGAAGTCGCCGCGACCTTACGTAAAGCGCTGCAGTTTGTGGATGCCGATAAGCTTTATCCTTCAACCAACTGCGGCATGGCGCCGCTATCGCGTCCAGTGGCGAGCGGCAAGCTCAATGCGCTAAGCGCCGGGGCGGAAATTATCCGCCGGGAGCTGCAGGCTAAATAGAACCCTGGCAAAGGGCTGGAAGCCTCGCCGCAGCTGACGGATGTCCAGCGAACGGTATGTAAGGTATGCGAAATGCTTCTGGCTCAGATTTCATCATTCGCTGACCGGGCATAATCAGTACGTCGTGCCGGGCGCTCGGGCGCTACTTAAAATATTTATCGAGGGGATCGTGATGGCGGTATTTTCGGAAGAAAAACAGCCAGTAGACAAAACCCAGAGTAGCGCCCAGCCCGGCAAACTGCAGATAAAGTATTTTACGTCGGGCAAGCAGGTCCATAAATGAATACGCGCCTTTCCACATATCAATAATGCCACCGTTTATCACCAGGTCTGTAAACAGCGCAAGCCCCGGCAGAGCAACCGCGTACGCCGCCATAAGGTATAAAAGCGCCGCAATCCTCATTTTGGTATTGATGTGCATATTCTGCCTCCTTGCTCATGATGACAAAGCATAACATAGCCTATCAACGATCGGCATCGAGTGGGCTGTTGAGGGATGTTCGGACGGAGTTTCTCCTGGTGACTGATACGATAAATTATCGTGTATAAGGTGGTTCATCGATCGGCAAGCCAAAAGCAGAACGCCCCCTGGTGCATTGGCAGCAGGGGGCGTTTACGGGTGGGGATTATCGTCGTTCATCAGTCATCCCATTTGTGGCTCAGGTATGCGGCAAGAAATCCAAAGAACAGAATGGTTCCCAGAACTGCCATAAATACATGCATATTTCCCAGCATGATTAACCTCCATTAGTTTTGCTATGCGCTATGTTGTCCTCATTGAACGGGTTTACGGTTGTTGGATACATCTTAACCCGACTAATCTAAACAAACGCTTAACAAATTGCCCGGCGTGACTATTATCCATGTGAATCACTCCCCCTTTTTACCCGCCAGCGCGCTTTTCCTGTACTGCAACGGGCTAAGGGCAAACTGCTGGCGGAAGTGATGGCGCAGGGTGCTGGCATTTGAGAAACCGCAAAGCTCGGCAATCTGCTCAACGCTCAGCCGGCTGTGGGTCAAGTGCTGCGTGGCGCGCTGAAGGCGCTCGTCAAGCAGCCAGCGGGCGGGGGTTTTGCCGGTGGCGTCTTCGAAACGGCGTAAAAACGTGCGATGCCCCATGCCGGCTCTTTCCGCCAGCGAGGCCACGGTGTGGCCAGCGGCGAGATTCTGGTGCAGGAAATCAAATAATTGCCCCAGCCTCTGGCTCTCCCGCGCTTTGGCCACCGGGCGAACAATCTGCTGCGCCTGCCCGCCGTCGCGATGGGGGGAAACCACTAACCGTCGGGCGACAAGATTCGCCGCTTCGACGCCGAAGTCCTCGCGCACCAGGTGCAAACATAAATCGATACCCGCGGCGCTGCCTGCGGAGGTCATGACGCCTTCGGCGCCGACGTACAGCACGTCATCGATCACCTCAATGCGCGGAAACCGCGCCCGCAGCTGGTCGGTATAGCGCCAGTGGGTGGTCGCCTGGCGGCCGTTCAGCAGCCCGGCCGCGGCCAGAACGAAAACCCCGGAGCAGATAGAAATTATCCGGCAGCCTCGCGCATGGGCGGCGACCAGCGCCTCGCACAGCGCTGGCGGCACGGGGGAGTCAATACCGCGCCAGCCGGGCACCACGATGGTGTCCGCTTCGCCTAACAGCGCCATACCGCCGTCGGTCATGAGCCGAATTCCGCCGGTTGCCCGCAGCTCACCGTCGTCGACGGCGGCTACGGCAAAGCGATACCATCGTTCGCCCATCTCCGGGCGCGGCAGGCCGAAGATCTCTACGGCGACGCCAAATTCAAAGGTACACAGGCCATCGTAGGCGAGGGCAACAACCCGGTGGCATGACAACGTCACGGATGGGATTGTCAGGATTTCAGCGTTTTCAGTCATGGTTCTCGGCAGATGTCGCGCAGGCGGTTAATTAAAGTAGTGGTATCACAGACAAGGAGAAGATGCCATGAGTGTTGTAACCGCTATTGCCCCCGCCAGTTCTACCGACGCTGCCGCCTGGTTTCGTCATAAGCTAAGCCTCGAGACCGACTGCGCCGATGTCTACAGCGCGATGCGCGAAGGAGAAGTGGATTTTGTTCTGCTGCACGTCGTCGGCAGTGAAGAAACCTTTGCCCGTCGTCATCTCCCGGGCGCCCTGCATTTACCGCACCGACAAATTGATGAAACCAGAATGGCGCAGTGGCCTGATGACACGCTGTTTGTGGTCTACTGCGCCGGGCCGCACTGCAACGGGGCGGACGTCGCCGCCATGAAGCTGGCTCTGCTGGGACGCCCGGTAAAAATGATGCTCGGCGGCCTGACCGGCTGGGAAGATGAAGGGTTGCCTTTCGCAAAATGAATTTATTTCATGTGCCATGAAATATTGTCGTTTGCCGATGAAACCTCTGCATGCCAGTATCTGGACATATAGCCATCCAGAAGTCTATAAATTCAAATAATGAACTATCACGGTGGGTAATTAACTTTGCCCGCCGCTAAGGAGACACCATGCAACGTCATCAGGCCCCGTTCCGCGCAGATATTGTCGGCAGCTTTTTACGTCCGGACGCCATCAAACAGGCCCGTCAGCAGCTGGCCGCCGGCACCATCGACGCGCAGCAGCTGCGGCAGATAGAAAATGAGGCGATTCGCGTTCTGGTGCAGCAGCAGTGCGAGTGCGGGCTGCATGTGGTCACCGACGGTGAGTTCCGCCGCGCGTGGTGGCACTTTGATTTCTTTGACGGACTACAGGGCGTTGAGCGCTACGATTCAGAAAAGGGCATTCAGTTCAACGGGGTACAGACCAAAGCGCACGGCGTTCGCGTCACCGGTAAACTGGCCTTTGGCGATCACCCGATGCTGGAAGATTTTCGCTATCTGAAGAGCATCAGCGGCAGCGCTCAGCCGAAGATGACCATTCCCAGCCCGAGCGTGCTGCACTTCCGCGGCGGCCGGAAAGATATCGACGCGACGGTGTATCCGGATCTCGCCGACTATTTCGATGACCTGGCAACCACCTGGCGCGATGCCATTCGCGCCTTCTACGATGCGGGCTGCCGCTATTTACAGCTTGATGACACCGTCTGGGCCTACCTCTGCTCCGATGAGCAGCGACAGCAGGTGCGCGAGCGCGGCGAAGACCCGGATGAGCTGGCGCGCATTTATGCCCGCGTTCTGAATAAGGCCCTGGAAGGGAAGCCTGAGGATCTGACCGTTGGCCTGCACGTGTGTCGCGGTAACTTCCGCTCGACCTGGATCTCCGAGGGCGGCTACGAGCCGGTTGCGGAAGTGCTGTTCGGCGGCGTTAACATCGACGCGTTCTTCCTCGAATATGACAATGACCGTTCCGGCGACTTCGCGCCGCTGCGGTACATTCGCCCCGGCCATCAGCAGGTGGTACTGGGCCTGATCACCACTAAAAACGGGGAGCTGGAAAACCCGGAAGGGGTGAAGGCTCGTCTGCAGGAGGCGGCGCAGTACGTCCCGCTGGCGCAAATTTGCCTCAGCCCGCAGTGCGGTTTTGCTTCCACCGAAGAGGGTAACTCTCTGACCGAAGCCCAGCAGTGGGATAAAGTCCGCCTGGTCACCGGCATCGCCGCACAGGTCTGGTAATCTCTCCATAGCGCAGCGTTGCACTATTTTAAGGCAACGCTGTGCACCCGCCTTTATTTTCCCCGTATTCTGCCGCGCTTTCAGACGCTTTCACAACCTGGCATCGTTTTTGCCTTATCACTTCCGGTGAGTCGTTAATTCATTTTTTTGATTTTGCGCTATTCAGGAGTGACACACATGCAGCGTCGAACACTATTAAAAGCTTTTGCTCTCTCCGCCTCTGTTATTAGCATGGGCTTCTCCTTACAGGTTTATGCCGCCGACACCATTAAAGTCGGCATTATGCACTCGCTTTCCGGGACGATGGCGATTTCTGAAACCCCGCTGAAAGATGTCGCCCTGATGGCTATCGATGACATCAACGCCAAAGGCGGCGTACTGGGTAAAAAACTGGAACCGGTAGTGGTGGATCCGGCATCAAACTGGCCGCTGTTCGCCGAAAAAGCGCGTCAACTGCTGACGCAGGATAAGGTGGCGGCGGTGTTCGGCTGCTGGACCTCCGTATCGCGCAAATCGGTTCTGCCGGTATTTGAAGAGCTGAACGGTTTGCTCTTCTACCCGGTACAGTATGAAGGCGAAGAGATGTCGCCGAACGTCTTCTACACCGGCGCGGCGCCAAACCAGCAGGCGATTCCGGCGGTGGAATACCTGCTGAGCGAAGACGGCGGCGGGGCGAAACGCTTCTTCCTGCTCGGTACCGACTACGTCTACCCGCGTACCACCAACAAAATTCTCCGCGCTTTCCTGCACGCCAAAGGCATTCAGGATAAAGACATCGAAGAGGTCTATACCCCGTTCGGCTATAGCGACTATCAGACTATCGTCGCCAATATCAAGAAGTTCTCCGCCGGCGGTAAAACCGCGGTGGTCTCTACCATCAACGGTGATTCCAACGTTCCGTTCTATAAAGAGCTGGCTAATCAGGGGCTGAAAGCGACGGACGTGCCGGTGGTGGCCTTTTCCGTGGGCGAGGAGGAGCTGCGCGGGATTGATACTAAACCGCTGGTGGGCAACCTCGCGGCGTGGAACTACTTCGAGTCCGTCGATAACCCAACCAATAAACAGTTTGTTGCCGACTATCGCGCTTACGCCAAAGCCCACAAGCTGCCAAACGCCGATACCGTGGTAACCAATGACCCGATGGAAGCGACCTGGGTTGGCCTGCACATGTGGGCGCAGGCGGTGACGAAAGCAGGATCGACCGATGTCGACAAGGTGCGTGATGCCATGGCCGGCCAAACCATCAAGGCGCCGTCAGGCTTTACCCTGACCATGGATGCCACCAACCATCACCTGCACAAGCCGGTAATGATTGGCGAAATCGAAAGCAACGGCCAGTTTAACGTGGTCTGGCAGACCGAAGAGCCGGTACGCGCCCAGCCGTGGAGCCCGTGGATTGCCGGGAATGATAAAAAGCCGGATCACCCGGTTAAAACCGTCAGCAACTAAGCGTTAGACCCCGGCGCCGCGCCGGGGTGAATGATTCAGTCTTCCGGGCCCGAAGCCCGGATTTCCCCGAAAAGGAGAACGACCATGAACGCATTACGCCTCATGTGTTACTTCGCGCTGCTGATGGTCTTGATACCGTGGCGGGCGCAGGCAGCGGACGCCGACGATTTTGTGGCGGCCAATCGCAGCCAGCAGGCTCAGCTGCTGGAACAGTGGGCCGCCGCGCCCGAAGCGCCGCGTTTACCGCTGCTGCGGGCGCTGAAAAGTGAAACATTGCAATCCGATAGCGGCGGTCATGCGTTCAGCAAACAGGGCGACAGCCTGCTGGCGCTGGGCGCGGTTCCGGCGCCCGTCGGCCCAACAAAACCGGTGCGCCTGACCAATCGCCTGCGTAACCTGGCGGCAGGCGCGCTGGCGACGCATCTCCTGGTTAGTGACAACGTCACGGAAAGGGCCGCGGCGGCGAAAACCCTGCAGCGCGAAGCGACGCCTGAGATGGCGGGGCTGCTACAGCAGCGTCTGACGGCGGAAACCGACGGCGCGGTGAAGTCGCAGCTGGAAATTGCGCTGGCCCGTTTACAGCTTGTCAGTCCTCAGCCCGCACAGCGGCTGGCGGCCATCGAGCTGCTCGGCCACTCCGGTGACCCGGAAACTCAGGCGCTGCTGACGCCGTATACCGATGCCCGGCATGAGCCGGACCCGGCGATTCGCGCGGCGGCCCAGGAGAGCCTGAGTAAAATCCAGCACCGCCTGCTGCTGGGCGATCTTCTCGGCCAGGCTTTTATGGGCCTCTCCCTCGGTTCTGTCCTGCTGCTCGCCGCGCTCGGTCTGGCCATCACCTACGGTCTGCTCGGGGTGATCAATATGGCCCACGGCGAGATGCTGATGATTGGCGCCTACAGCTGCTGGCTGGTTCAGCAGGCGCTGGCGCAGCTGGCGCCGCAGTGGCTGGCCTTCTATCCGCTGATTGCGCTGCCGGTGGCGTTCCTGATCACCGGCGGTATCGGTATGGCGCTGGAACGCACCGTGATCCGTCATCTGTACGGGCGCCCGCTTGAGACGCTGCTCGCCACATGGGGGATCAGCCTGATGCTGATTCAGCTGGTGCGCATGCTGTTTGGCGCGCAGAACGTTGAGGTCGCCAATCCGGCATGGCTCTCCGGCGGCGTGCAGGTTCTGCCGAATCTCATTCTGCCGTGGAACCGTCTGGCGGTACTGGTTTTCGTGCTGCTGGTGCTGCTGTTTACCTGGCTGACGCTGAACAAGACCCGGCTAGGGATGAACGTGCGGGCGGTAACGCAAAACCGCGCGATGGCGGCCTGCTGCGGCGTGCCGACCGGACGGGTCGATATGCTGGCGTTTGGCCTCGGTTCGGGGATCGCGGGGCTGGGCGGCGTCGCGCTGTCGCAGCTCGGTAACGTCGGGCCGGAGCTGGGCCAGGGCTACATTATCGACTCCTTCCTCGTGGTGGTGCTCGGCGGCGTTGGTCAGCTGGCGGGCAGCGTGGCGGCGGCGTTTGGTCTTGGCATCTTTAACAAAATCCTTGAACCGCAGATGGGAGCCGTGCTGGGTAAGATCCTGATTCTGGTCTTGATTATCCTGTTTATCCAGAAACGTCCCCAGGGACTGTTCGCCCTCAAAGGGAGGGTTATTGACTGATGAGCCAACCTATTACCTTAACGCTGGCGCGCAAAGCGCCGCGCCCGCTGCGCTGGTTCGGCGTGCTGCTACTGCTGGGCCTGCTGAGTATGCCGTTTCTGGCGCTGCTGCCCGCCACGCATCCGCTGGCGGTCTCCACCTGGCTGCTGACGCTGACCGGCAAGATCCTCTGCTACGCCATTGTCGCCGTGGCGCTGGATTTGGTCTGGGGCTATGCCGGGATGCTTTCGCTTGGCCATGGGATCTTTTTTGCCCTCGGCGGCTACGCCATGGGCATGTACCTGATGCGCCAGGCGGCGGGCGACGGATTGCCGGCCTTTATGTCGTTTTTGTCGTGGAGCGAGCTGCCGTGGTTCTGGTGGGGCACCCAGCATTTCGCCTGGGCTATGCTACTGGTGGTGCTGGTGCCCGGCCTGCTGGCGCTGGTTTTCGGCTGGTTTGCCTTCCGCTCGAAAATCAAAGGCGTCTATTTTTCGATTATGACCCAGGCGCTCACCTACGCCGGGATGCTGCTGTTTTTCCGTAACGAAACCGGCTTTGGCGGTAACAACGGTTTTACCGGCTTTACCACGCTGCTCGGTTTCTCCGTCACCGCCATCAGCACGCGGGCGGCGCTGTTTATGGCCACGGTACTGCTGCTGTTGCTCACCCTGTGGATTGGCTATTTGCTGGCGCAAAGCAAATTTGGCCGCGTGCTGACGGCGGTGCGCGATGCTGAAAACCGCCTGATGTTCTGCGGCTACGACCCGCGCGGCTTTAAGCTGCTGGTATGGACCCTTTCAGCCGTACTGTGCGGCCTGGCGGGGGCGCTGTACGTGCCGCAGGTCGGGATCATCAACCCCAGCGAAATGTCGCCGACCAACTCTATCGAAGCGGCCATCTGGGTGGCGCTCGGCGGTCGCGGAACCTTAATCGGCCCGGTGCTCGGCGCGGGGCTGGTCAACGGCGCGAAAAGCTACTTTACCGTGGCGATGCCGGAGTACTGGCAGCTCTTTCTGGGGCTGATTTTTATTATCGTGACGCTGTTTTTACCGCGTGGCGTTATCGGCCTGCTGCGTAAAGGAGATCGCTGATGCCATTGGATGAAGAGCTATTTACCCGCCAGCTGCCGACGGACCGCTTTCGCGAGCAGACCGATCCGGTACTGCAGCTGGAAGAGATTAACGTCAACTTTGACGGTTTTCAGGCGTTGACCAACCTGTCGCTGCAGATTGGCGTGGGCGAGCTACGCTGCGTGATTGGGCCGAACGGCGCCGGTAAAACCACCCTGATGGACGTCATCACCGGCAAAACCCGGCCGCAGAGCGGCAGGGCGCTTTACGATCAGTCGGTGGACTTAACAATCCTCGATCCCATCGCCATCGCCCGCCAGGGCATCGGGCGCAAGTTTCAGAAACCGACGGTCTTTGAGGCGCTGACGGTGGCAGAGAATCTCGAACTGGCAATGAAAGGTGATAAATCGGTGTGGGCCAGCCTACGGGCGCGCCTGAACAGCGAGCAGGCCGACCGAATCAGCGAAACCCTCCGCCTGCTGCGGCTGGAGGGCGAACGCTATCGGCCGGCGGGGCTGCTGTCGCACGGGCAAAAGCAGTTTCTGGAAATCGGCATGCTGCTGGTACAGGAGCCGCATCTGCTGCTGCTGGACGAACCCGCCGCCGGGATGACCGATGCGGAGACAGAATATACCGCCGAGCTGTTCCGCACCCTTGCCGGGCAGCATTCGCTGATGGTGGTCGAGCATGATATGGGCTTTGTCGAGACCATCGCCGACAGGGTGACGGTGCTGCATCAGGGACAGGTGCTGGCGGAAGGGTCGCTGCGCGAGGTGCAGGCCAACGAACAGGTGATTGAAGTTTATCTCGGACGCTAAGGAGCGCGGATGTTACAGGTTAATCAACTACATCAATATTATGGCGGCAGCCATATCCTGCGTGGAGTGGATTTTGCCGCTCGCCAGGGCGAGATCACCTGCCTGCTCGGGCGCAACGGGGTGGGAAAAACCACCTTGCTGAAGTGTCTGATGGGGCTGATCCCGGCGCGCAGCGGCGAGGTGCTGTGGCAGGAGAAGAATATCACCCACCGTAAACCGCACCAGCGGGTGCAGTCGGGGATCGCCTACGTGCCCCAGGGGCGGGAGATTTTTCCGCGCCTGACGGTGGAGGAGAATCTGCTGATGGGGCTGTCCCGCTTTCCCGCCCGCGACGCGCGCGCGGTGCCGGAAGAGATTTATCAGCTGTTTCCGGTGCTGAAAACCATGAAGCAGCGGCGCGGGGGCGATCTTTCCGGCGGGCAGCAGCAGCAGCTGGCCATTGGCCGCGCGTTGGCCAGCCGTCCGCAGCTGTTGATTCTTGATGAACCGACGGAGGGCATTCAGCCGTCGGTGATTAAGGAGATTGGCGAGGTGATTCGTCAGCTGGCGAACCGCGGGGATATGGCGATTCTGCTGGTCGAGCAGTTTTATGATTTTGCCGCCGGTCTGGCGGATCGCTATCTGGTGATGTCGCGCGGCGCGATTATCCAGCAGGGCAACGGCGGCGATATGGAAGCCGAAGGCGTCCGCGGGATGGTCACCATTTAACTCGCTCCGGATGGCGGCCTCCCCCCGGCTCGCGCTGCGCTTAGCCGGGCTACAGGTATACAGCAGTCTGCTGGCCCGTAGCCCGGGCAAGGCGCTTGCGCCGCCCCGGGGAGCTCACCACAGGCCGCATTGGATATGGCTCCCGGATGGCGGCTGACGCCTTATCCGGGCTACCGCTCGCAGACGGCGATGAACCCGTAGCCCGGGCAAGGCGCTTTGCGCCGCCCCCGGGGAGTTCGCCACAGGGCGCATTGGATATGATTTCCCGGAGGCGATGCTGCGCATCTGTCCGGGCTACCGCTCGCAGACGGCGATGGACCCGTAGCCCGGGCAAGGCGCTTTGCGCCGCCCCGGGGAGATCGCCATAGTCCGCACTAGATATGGTTTCCCGGAGGCGATGCTGCGCATCTGTCCGGGCTACCGCTCGCAGACGGCGATGGACCCGTAGCCCGGGCAAGGCGCTTTGCGCCGCCCCCGGGGAGATCGCCATAGTCCGCACTAGATATGGTTTCCCGGAGGCGATGCTGCGCATCTGTCCGCGCTACCGCTCGCAGACGGCGATGAACCCGTAGCCCGGGCAAGGCGCTTTGCGCCGCCCCCGGGGAGATCGCCACAGGGCGCATTGGATATGATTTCCCGGAGGCGATGCTGCGCATCTGTCCGGGCTACCGCTCGCAGACGGCGATGAACCCGTAGCCCGGGCAAGGCGCTTTGCGCCGCCCCCGGGGAGATCGCAACAGGCCGCATTGGATATGGCTCCCGGAGGCGATGCTGCGCATCTGTCCGGGCTACCGCTCGCAGACGGCGATGAACCCGTAGCCCGGGCAAGGCGCTTTGCGCCGCCCCAGGGGAGATCGCCACAGGCCGCATTGGATATGGCTCCCGGAGGCGATGCTGCGCATCTGTCCGGGCTACCGCTCGCAGACGGCGATGGGCCCGTAGCCCGGGCAAGGCGCTTGCGCCGCCCCCGGGAAAAGCGCGCAGAGGGCTATTTGCGCAGCAGCCGCTGCAGGCGCGCCTGACGCCAGCGATTGATCCATTCGCCAAAAACAAACAGACGCAACCCTTTAACCACCAGCAGCGCTCCCCAGACGATCGCCACCCATGCGGACCAGTAGCTCTCTGCGCCGCTCAGCCAGTTCAGCAGCGCCAGCAGAACGCAAACGACGACGGCCACCGTCAATGAACGGTAAAAACGGCTCTCGCGTTCGACGCGCGCTTTGGCTTCCTCAATACGTAAATCCAGCGACGCTTCGTGGCCCGCCGGCGATTCGCCGCTAATCTCGGCGACGTTAACTTCAAATACCGCCGCAAGCGCGCTGAGCGTCTCGAGGCCGGGACGGTCGCCGTTCTCGATGCGCTGAATGGTGCGCACGCTGACGCCGGCCAGTTCGGCAAGCTGCTCCTGCGACCAGGCGCGCTGCAAACGTAATTGTTTAACCTGATGACTACTGTTCATTGTTTCTATCTCCGGGTGAAAACCTGAGATGGAGTATCATCGAGCGGGCTGTCGGGCACCACGATCGAAACCCGACAGGGACGCGACAGCAACCTGACAGCCGCACGGCGCCCGGCATCAGGCGCGGGCGACCGCGCTACCGTTCCACGGACGAACGTTCATGCCGCGGAAAATCATCAGCCATGCGGCGATAATCGCCAGCATCAATATCACAAACAGCGACCAGTGCGGCAGATGGGTCAGAATCGTTCCGGTCAGCATCGGGTTAAACGCCGCCCCCAGCCAGCCCAGCGACTGGGCGGAAAAGTAGCTGGCTTTCATGCCCGGCGGCGCAATGTTATCGATCAGCATATATTCCCCCGGCGCGTAGATAACCTCTCCGAGCGTAAAAATGGCGGCGGAGACGCCCCACAGCAGCAGGCTGTTATCGGAAATAACAAAACCGCCCAGCCCGAGCACAAAACAGACCGTTCCAAAGGTCATCAGCGGGCGAATATTGCGGGCGGTAAGGCGACGACCAACCGCATACTGCAGCGCCACCACCACGGCCGCGTTAACCGGCAGTACCACCGCAACCACTTTTTCGGCAAAATCGCTGTCCGCTACCACCAGCACATACTGGGAAATGCAGGAAGCGAAAGAGCCGCCGACAAAGGAGGCCAGCAGGCCGGAAAGGGTAAACCACAGCAGAGCGCGATCGCGCAGCAGCACCGACGGCGACCACTGGACCGCGTTATCCTGAGCAATCGCGGCGCTGGTGCGCTGCACAAACAGCTGAATAAATACCAGCGGAAGGGCGGCGCAGCCGGCCGCCAGCCAGAACGGCAGGTTAATACTGTGCATGACCAGCAGAGTGCCGATAGGCGGCCCAACGGTCCAGCCAATATTGAGAAAGGTGTAGTTAAGGGAAAAAATCTGCGCCTTCTTTTCCGGCGACAGCACGTCGGCAAACCACGCTTTCAGCACGGTAGAGAAGACGGAGTAAGCGCAGTTAATCAGCGCGAAGAAAAACACCACCAGCGCGACGCTATTGACCAGAGGAATAGCGATAAAGCCGCCAATAAACGCCAGCACGGCGAGCGTCATATAGCGCTTTTTGTCGAACTTATCGGCGAGAATGCCAAAACCCATGCTGAACAGCACCCCGACGATCAGCGCGCTCGACAGCGCGTAGCCGATTTTATCCACCTCCAGCTGGTACTGGCGGGTGAGGTAGATCGTCATAAAAGGTAACGTTGCGCCGCGGCCAATGGTTAACAGCAACGACGAAGCCAGCAGCGCTGCGGTTGAGCGCCTGAGAGTCGGTATCATTTTTTCCTTGCCTGATGTGATGTTATTTTTGTTGTCACGATCACAAATAGCACGCTAACCGGGGCTTGTATAGTTCCCGGGGGGGATGAAAAGCACGCCAGCGCCCTACCGAAAATAATGATCTATGCGGCGGACGAATTATTCGGTAGTTTGATTTTGTTCGCAAAAATTCCAATAACAACCGAGGCGGGTATGACGCGTAAAGACGGGCTGCTGGCATTGCTGGTGGTGGTGGTATGGGGGCTGAATTTCGTGGTGATCAAGGTGGGGCTGCATAATATGCCGCCGCTGATGCTCGCCGGACTGCGCTTTTTGCTGGTGGCTTTCCCGGCGCTGCTCTTCGTCGCGCGGCCAAAAATTCCGCTGAGCCTGCTGCTGGGCTACGGCCTGACGATTAGCTTCGGTCAGTTTGCGTTTTTGTTCTGCGCGATTAGCCTCGGCATGCCTGCCGGACTGGCATCGCTGGTGCTGCAGGCGCAGGCCTTTTTCACCATCATTCTCGGGGCGTTTATTTTCGGCGAACGTTTACAGGGGAAACAGCTGGCGGGGATCGCGCTGGCGATTTTCGGCGTACTGGTGCTGGTCGAAGCCAGCCTCGGCGGCCAGCATGTCCCGCTGGTGGGCTTTATGCTGACGCTGGCCGCGGCGCTGAGCTGGGCCTGCGGCAATATCTTCAACAAGAAAATTATGTCGCATGCGAGCCGGCCGCCGATTATGTCTTTGGTGGTATGGAGCGCGCTGATCCCGGTGCTGCCGTTTATGCTGGCGTCGTGGATCCTCGACGGCCCGCAGGTCATGGCGGAAAGCCTGCTGCATATCGACCTGCTGACGATCCTGTCGCTGCTCTATCTGGCGTTTATTGCCACCATCGTCGGCTATGGTATTTGGGGGGCGCTGCTCGGCCGCTATGAAACCTGGCGCGTGGCGCCGCTGTCGCTGCTGGTGCCGGTGGTCGGGATGGCCAGCGCGGCCTTATTGCTCGGCGAGACGCTGAATAGCCTGCAGCTGCTGGGCGCGGTACTGATTATGGCCGGGCTGTATATCAACGTATTTGGCCTGCGGATCGTGCGTCCGGGCATGGCGCGAGGGTAAAAAAAAGCCCCGGTCACGGGGCTAAAGGGATTTTACAGGCTTTGCTGGTTGTAATAGGGCACGCCAAGTTCATCTGATTTATCACTGCCAGAGGCCATGTGATTGAAATCAAAAGGCGAATCATTATGTTCGGAAGGAATAATCATCGCATCCCGGTTGTTGTGGCGAACCGGGGTGCTGGTTTGCTCCGCATAACTTTGGCTCGAGACCAGCGCCAATAGCACGATGGCGGCGGAAGCGAATAGTTTCATGATTTCCTCAATACGTCTTTTTGCAGGCGGTTAACAACAGTTATTTAATGGGAGCAGGTAGCGCGACTCGCCCGGCACGTTGGTAATACGATACTGGTGCGGCGGAACATCGAAATAGTTCTTAAAAGTTCGCGTCAGCGTTTGCTGCGATTCAAAACCATAGCGTTCGGCCAGGTATAAGATAGGCTCGTTGCTCTGCTTCAGCTTCTGCGCGATCTCGGTCAGCTTACGGCTGCGGATATACTGTCCCAGCGAGTGACCGGTCTCTTTCTTGAACATTCTTTGCAGGTGCCACTTGGAGTAACCTGAGCGCTCTGAAACCTTCTCCAGCGACAGGGGCGATTCCAGGTTATCCTCGATCCACGACAAAATACTATGGATAGTGATGGCGTCGTTATTGCGTCTGGACATCATCTTACCTCTTCTTATTACGACAGAACTTTTTTGAGTAAACACTCAAGAGTGGCCACTTCATCCGTCGACAGATTTTTTGTTAGTTCCTGGTGCAATTTCTGACCCACAACCTGATGACATTGCTCACAAAGGGCTGCGCCGTCTGGCGTTAACTGTACCAGCACGCCACGCTTGTCAGTCGGGTTGGGTAACCGTTCAATCCAGCCTTTACAGACCAGGCGGTCGAGCATGCGCGTCATTGCGCCTGGGTCGACCGAAAGCACGGTTTTCAGCTCAACGGGGGTAATACACACTTCGCAACGAATGGAACAGAGCACCCGGAACTGGGTGGAAGTAATATCCATCGGCGAGAGATAGTCGTTGAGCAGGCGATCTTTTTTCTGGTTAACCATCTGGATCAAGCGGCCAAGAGGGATCATTTCGTTAAACAGGTCGCTTGTACTTTTCACAATGGTTGCCCAGGCAATGACTTAGTTGCGGGAGATATTATTGCCTAGGCAAATATAAGTCAACCTGATGAATTATCCGATGCCACGATTTGCTAAAACGAATTGTTGTGAGGCAGGTCACTCTATTTCACGTTGTTATCTTATGATTTGAAGGAAGGGTGAATGCGTCCTGAGGAGAACGGGTACAATCTGGCAACAGACGATATACTCAGCACGCGTCATTTTTTTGATAATCCAATATTGACAGGACCTTAATTCACTATGATGGATCTTTTTAAAGCGATAGGCCTGGGACTGGTAGTGATTCTACCGCTGGCGAACCCGCTGACTACCGTGGCGCTGTTCCTTGGCCTGGCCGGGAATATGAACAACGCCGAGCGTAACCGTCAGTCGCTGATGGCCTCGGTTTATGTGTTCGCCATCCTGATGGTCGCCTGGTATGCCGGCCAGGTGGTGATGAACACCTTCGGAATTTCGATTCCCGGTCTGCGTATTGCCGGCGGCCTTATCGTCGCCTTTATCGGCTTCCGCATGCTCTTTCCCCAGCAAAAAGCCCATGACTCGATGGAAGCTAAGCTGAAATCGGAAGAGCTCGAGGATGAACCGACGGCGAATATCGCCTTCGTTCCGCTGGCGATGCCAAGCACCGCAGGGCCAGGGACAATCGCGATGATTATCAGCTCAGCGTCTACGGTAAAGCACGGGGCGAGCTTCCCGGACTGGGTTGTACTGGTTGCGCCGCCGATTATTTTTGCCCTGGTCGGGATTATCCTGTGGGGCTGTCTCCGCAGCTCCGGGGCAATCATGCGTCTGGTCGGGAAGGGCGGCATTGAGGCGATTTCCCGCCTGATGGGCTTCCTGCTGGTCTGTATGGGCGTGCAGTTTATTATTAACGGCGTGCTGGAGATTATTTCCACTTATCACGCCTGACGGTCATCGCCGTCCTGATACCAGACGTAAAAAAACCTGCCGATCTCACGACCGGCAGGTTTTTTTTAGCAGCACGATCAGGAGTGATGCGGCTGCTGATCTTCCAGCGACACCGGCCAGCGGCGGAAAATCATTACCGCCCACACTAACGCGACGACCGCAGGGATCGCCCCGACATAGCCAATGGACGCCATTGACAGATGGGTACTGACCTGGCTGCCCACCAGCGCGCCCGCGCCGATGCCGATATTAAAGATCCCCGAAAATAACGACATCGCCACGTCGGTCGCGTCCGGCGCCAGCGCCAGCACTTTGACCTGCATACCGAGACCGATAATCATGATCGCCACACCCCAGAAGACGCTCAGCAGCATCAGGTGGTTGGCGTTGTGCGAGGCGGGCAGCAGCAGCAGCAGGCACGCCAGCAGCAGGCCAATCGCCGCGTTAATTAACCCGGACGCATGCAGGTTGCCGAGCTTACCAAAGAGGATGCTGCCGACGATGCCCGCGCCGCCCAGGGTCAACAGCAGCACGGTAGCGAAGTTGCCGCTCAGGCCGGCGACCGTCTGAACAAACGGTTCAATGTAGCTGTAGGCGGTATAGTGCGCGGTCACCACAATCACCGTCAGCAAATAGATGCTCAGCAGCGCAGGGCGACGGAACAGCACCGGCAGGCTTTTCAGCGACCCTGAGTGCTCGCTCGGCAGCTTAGGCAGCAGCTTGATCAGGCAAACCATGGTAACCAGCGCGCCGAGGCCGATGACCAGGAACGTGGTGCGCCAGCCAAAGTATTGCCCGACGATACGGCCAATCGGGATACCGAAGACCATTGCCAGCGCGGTACCGGTGGCAATCAGGCTCAGCGCCTGCGCGCGTTTACCCGCAGGCGCCATTCGTATAGCCAGCGCCGAGGTGATCGACCAGAACACCGCGTGGGCAAAGGCGATACCGATACGGCTGATCACCAGCACGTTGAAGTTCCAGGCCAGGAACGACAGCACGTGGCTGGCGATAAACAGGATAAACAGGCCAACCAGCAGGCGACGGCGCTCCATCTTGCTGGTCAGCAGCATAAAGGGCAGCGACATCAGGGCGACAACCCAGGCGTAGATCGTCAGCATAATCCCAACCTGCGCCGTTTCCATGCCAAAGCTGTCGGCGATATCCGACAGCAGGCCCACGGGCGCAAATTCGGTGGTATTAAAGATAAATGCCGCAATCGCAAGCGTGACTACGCGCAGCCACGCGACCTTGCGTGAAACCGTATTTGTCATCATAAGTTCAGGGCTGGTTACAAAGAGGAAAGAAGTGGGACGATCTTAAAACGATTGCTGCTGAAAATACAATCATTTTGTGATCTACATCTCATTTTCGCTTCAGCCAGATTTTCGGCACTAACGGATTAATTTTTCTATTAAACGTGTGGATTTCTCACGTTTATGTCATGTTATCGATAAGTAAAAAAAATAGAGGGACAGAACAATGCAGGAAATTAGCTTTTATCTGGTGGATGCCTTCAGCGATCGGAGCTTTGGCGGCAACGCGGCGGCCGTTTGTCCGCTGACCGAATGGCTGCCGGACGAAACGCTGTTGAAAATGGCGCAGCAGCACAATCAGTCGGAGACCGCGTTTTTTGTGCGTACGGATGAGGGGTTTGAGCTGCGTTGGTTTACCACGCAGGATGAGATCAACCTCTGCGGCCACGCGACCCTGGCGGCCTCGCACGTCATTTTTGAATATTTTGACCACCCCTCATCGACAATCGTATTTAGTACCCGCTTTGTCGGCGAGCTTCGCGTCACGCGCAGCGGCGACTGGCTGACCCTGGATTTCCCGGCCTGGGCGACAACCTCCGTTGAGCAGCCGCCTGCGGAGCTGCTGGCCGGGCTGGGGCTGAGCGACGCGGTGGAAGTCCGCGTGGCGCGTGATTACCTGGTGGTTTTAGCCGACCGCCAGCAGGTGGAGGCGGTGCGTCCGGATATGCAGCTGCTTGAGCGCCTCGGCAAAATGATCTGTATCAGCGCCCCGGACGAAGAGTATGACTTTGTCAGCCGTTTCTTCTGTCCGGGCGAGTCGGTGGCGGAAGACCCGGTCACCGGCTCGGCGCACAGTATGCTGATTCCCTACTGGGGCGAGAAGCTCGGCAAAACGGACATGCAGGCGCGGCAGGTGTCGGCCCGCGGCGGCGACCTGCGCTGCCAGTGGCGGGGCGACCGGGTTCTGATCGGCGGTCAGGCGACCACCTACTTAATCGGCACGATTACGCTTCGTTAAGGAGGGACGGTGACGGAAATTCCTTTTTATCTGGTGGCGGCGTTCAGCGACCAGCCTTTCGCCGGCAACCCGGCTGCGGTATGCCTGCTTAAAAAGTGGCTGCCGGATGAGCTGCTGCTCAAAATGGCGCAGCAGCACAACCAGTCGGAAACCGCGTTTGTGGTACCTGAGAGCGATGGTTTTGCGCTGCGCTGGTTTACCACCCGCAATGAGGTCAATCTCTGTGGCCACGCCACGCTTGCCAGCGCGCACGTGATATTTCATCACCTGGATTATCCTGACGCGGTCATTCACTTCGCGACCGCTTCCGGTCGGCTGACCGTGAGCCGCGAGGGCGACTGGCTGACCCTGGACTTCCCGGCGGGAGAAACGGAAGAGCGCGAGCCGCCCGCGGAGATGCTCTCCGCGCTGGGGATTGAGCGCTATCTGCATGCCCGCAAGGGGCGCGCATGGCTTATCGAACTGGCCTCCCGTGAGCAGGTCGAAGCCCTGCGGCCGAATATTGCTGCGATGACGCCCGGCGAACATAAAGTGACCGTGACCGCCGCGGGCAGCGGGGAATATGACTTCGTTAGCCGCTTTTTCTCACCCGGTGAAGCGGTGTGGGAAGATCCGGTAACCGGTTCGGCGCATACTATGCTGATCCCCTACTGGAGCGCAAAGCGGGGTAAAACTCAGCTGCTGGCGCGTCAGGTTTCCGCGCGCGGCGGCGATATGCGCTGCGAGCTGAAAGGAAAACGCGTATTGATGAGCGGCCAGGCGGTGACCTATTTAAATGGCGTCATCACGCTACGCTAGCTCGCCCTTCATCATAAAACGGGATCGGCAACAGACCCGCCGATCCCGAATCCGAGTGGGTTACCCGGCAAACTTATCCTGCGCGCTATTCCTGCGTAACCTGCAGGAAAAATAGGCCATCACGGTAGACGGGCGATATTGGCTTTAATCACTTCGATAGAGTGGCGGAATTTCTCCGCTTCATCATCGGCCAGCTGCAGCTCAATAATCTGCTGCACGCCGCTTTGCGTCAGCACCGCGGGAACGCCAGCCGCCGCGCCGGTTACGCCATATTCCCCGTCAAGAATGCACGACACCGCCAGCGCGCGATGGCTGCCGGTGAAAATATTGCGGCAGATTTCGGCGATGGTTCCGGCGACGCCGTACTCCGTGCAGCCTTTGCCGGCGTAAATCTCAAACCCCAGCTTGCGCACCTTTTCGGCAATCAGCTCCCGGTCGAGAGCCTGGCCGGTATGTTTTTGGTAAACATCGGCGATGGCGGAGCCGTAAACCGCCGAGTGTGACCACACCGGAAACTGGGTATCGCCATGCTCGCCAAGAATAAAGGCGTCGATGCTTTGCGCGCCGATATCCAGCGCCTGGGCCAGTACCCGGCGTAAGCGCGTCGTGTCCAGCCAGACGCCGGTACCCAGCACCTGGCCGCGCGGCAGGCCCGAAAGCTGCCACACCTGCCAGGTGATGATGTCGCAGGGGTTGGTGGCAACCAAAAAGATGCCGTTGAAGCCGCCGCGCATCATCTGCGGGACGATGCTTTTGACGATTTTTGCCGTGTTGGTCAGTTCGTCCAGCCGGGTTTGACCCGGCTTGAGCGCGCCGCCGGAAACGGTGATGACCGCGATATCGACATCGGCGCAGTCGCTGGCTTCCCGGGTGGAAATGGTCATCATGCCCGGCATGTAGGCGGCCGCGTCGCTCAGGTCCTGAGCGTGCGCTTCGGCGCGAGAGGTATTGAGATCGACAAGGATCAGCTCCTCGCAAATATTCTGGTTTAACAGGGCGTAGGCCGCTGATGCGCCGACGTTTCCGGCCCCGATAATCATCACCTTGCGCGCTTTGGTATTCATCGTATTTTCCTGATAAAAGAGGTTATGTCGCAAAATTACTGCCTCTAACCGGGGGAGCGCAAGTCGGGTCAGAAGCTATAAGTTAATGCTATGGCGGCTCCGCGGACGCCCCGCGCTACAGTACGCTCAAAAAAGGAGCTTCTTTATGTACACTATCGCCGCGACCCCGCTAAACCACCCGGATCTGACCGCCTTAATTGCCGAGCTGGACGCATACCAGCAGACGCTCTACCCGGCGGAAAGCAATCATCTTATCGACCTGAGCGCGTTACCGGCGGCGTCGGTCATCGCGCTCATTATCCGCGATGGGCAGCACCGGGCCGTCGGCTGTGGGGCCATCGTGCTCGGCGAAGAGGGGATTGGCGAGATGAAAAGGGTGTTTATTCACCCGGCCCATCGCGGCCAGCAGCTGGGGGAAAAACTGCTGGCGGCGCTGGAGAAAGAGGCGATAAATCGCGAATGCCATACCGTACGCCTGGAAACGGGCATCCATCAGCACGCCGCCGTCGCGTTATACACGCGCAATGGCTACCAGACCCGCAGCGCCTTTGCGCCGTATCAGCCGGATCCGTTAAGCATTTTTATGGAGAAGCTGCTGCTTGTCGATCTTCGTTCAGCAGCGCTATAAACGCCTCGAGCTGGCGAGTTTTCGCCCCGCGCCGCCAGACCAGCCAGGTCGTCAGCCAGCGCCACTCTTCGGCCAGCGGCCAGGCGGATACCTGCTGATGGCCCGGCATACTCTCCAGCATGCTGCGCGGCATCAGCGCCAGTCCGGCGCCGGCAATGACGCAGGCCAGCATCCCGTGGTAGGACTCCATCTCATGGATCCGCCCCGGGGTGGCGCGATCGGCGTGGAACCAGCTCTCAAAATGACGGCGATAGGAGCAGTTGGCGCGAAACGCGTAGACGCTGGCGCCGTTCACTTCGCTGGCGCGGGCAATGGGCGGGTGGCCAAAGGGCGCGACGATCATCATCTCTTCCGGGAACACCGGTAACCCTTCCAGCCCCGGGTGCACCAGCGGACCGTCAACGAACGCCGCGCTCAGATTTCCCTCAAGTACGCCGTCGATCATGGTGCCGGAAGGACCGGTGGAGAGGGCCAGGTGAATCTTGGGATAGCGCTGATTAAAGTGCGCCAGGGTAGGGGAAATGCGCACGGCGGCGGTACTCTCCAGCGAGCCGAGCGAAAACAGCCCCTGAGGTTCATCTCCGGCGACCACCATCCTCGCTTCATCAACAAGGGCGAGGATCTGCTGGCTATAGCGTAAAAAGCTGTGCCCGGCGGGGGACAACCGCAGCCGCTGATTTTCGCGAATAAACAGTTCGACGCCGAGATCCGCCTCCAGCTGGCGGATGCGTGTAGTCAGGTTTGACGGCACGCGATGCACCTTCTGCGCGGCCTGGGTAATGCTGCCGGTGCTGGCGACGGCGTTGAACATCTCAAGCTGGGTCAGATCCATAGCGTTCTTCTTTTGTGAATAGGTTGCTTAATATTATTCATTTTTAATGAAAGGAAGGGTAAGCCAGAATAAGGTCACTTCGCAATCAACACAGAGAGAAAAACGATGAATTTATCTGCTACTCATGCGATTTCCGTGAGTCCGATCACCGGTGAAACGCTGTCGTCTCTGCCCTGGGCCAGCGAACAGCAGGTCGATGCGGCCATTGCCCTTGCGGAACAGGGATATCGTCAGTGGCGCAACGTCAGCGTGGCGGAGCGCGCGGCGACGCTGCGTAACGTCGGTAGCGCGATGCGTGCCCGTGGCGAAGCGCTGGCGCAAATGATTAGCCGCGAAATGGGTAAACCGATTGCCCAGGCGCGCGGCGAAGTGGCTAAATCCGCCAATCTTTGTGACTGGTATGCTGAACACGGCCCGGCGATGCTCAATACCGAGGCGACGCTGGTTGAAGACAATAAAGCGGTGATTGAGTACCGCCCGATGGGGGCTATCCTCGCTGTCATGCCGTGGAACTTCCCGGTGTGGCAGGTGCTGCGCGGCGCGGTGCCCATTCTGCTGGCGGGCAACAGCTATCTGCTTAAGCATGCGCCAAACGTGCTGGGCAGCGCGGCGATGATCGGCGAAATTTTTGCCGCTGCGGGCGTGCCGGACGGCGTCTTTGGCTGGGTGAACGCCACCAACGATGGCGTTTCGCAAATGATTAACGATCCGCGCATCGCCGCGGTAACCGTCACCGGCAGCGTGCGCGCCGGGAAGGCCATTGGCGCACAGGCCGGCGCGGCGTTGAAAAAATGCGTGCTGGAGCTGGGCGGCTCCGATCCCTTTATCGTGCTTAAAGATGCCGACCTTGACGAGGCGGTGAAAGCGGCGGTGATAGGTCGCTACCAGAATACCGGTCAGGTCTGCGCCGCGGCGAAGCGTTTTATCGTCGAAGCGGGCATCGCCGAGGCCTTTACGCAGAAATTTGTCGCCGCCGCTGCCGCGCTGAAAATGGGCGACCCGCGCGATGAGCAGAACTATATTGGGCCGATGGCGCGGTTCGATCTGCGCGATGAGCTGCACGAGCAGGTGCGCGCGACCTTAAAAGAGGGGGCGACCCTGCTGCTGGGGGCGGAAAAAATCGAAGGCGCCGGCAACTACTACGCGCCGACGGTGCTCGGAAACGTTACCGCGGAGATGACCGGTTTCCGCGAGGAGCTGTTTGGCCCGGTGGCGACGATTACCGAAGCCCGCGATGCCGATCACGCGCTGGCGCTGGCTAATGATAGCGAATTTGGCCTTTCAGCAACGGTTTACACCACCAGTGAAGCGCAGGCCCAGCGTTTTGCCGATGAGCTGGAGTGCGGCGGAGTGTTTATCAACGGCTACTGTGCCAGCGATGCCCGCGTGGCGTTCGGCGGCGTGAAGAAAAGCGGATTTGGCCGCGAGCTCTCCCATTTTGGTCTGCATGAATTCTGCAACGTGCAGACCGTCTGGAGAGATCGCCGCTAGCCTGCGGAAAAATCCCCGGGTTGCGGCTAACGCCTTTCCCGGGCTACCGATTCGTGCGATTTGCGGGTTTGGTAGCCCGGGCAGGCGCCCCGCTGACGAGCGAACCATCCCCCTGGCGACGCGAGGGCGAGAAAGAGGCTGTTTCTTCGCGTCCCGTGCGCCTATAATTACCGCCCGAATTTTGTTGTTGGCAAGGAGCCGCGCGTGGCGACGGTAATGAATAACGCAATGCTCGATGCCATTTTGGCTGAAGTCAGGCCGCTAATTGGTCGCGGTAAAGTGGCGGACTATATTCCGGCGCTGGCCAGCGTCAGCGGCGATAAGCTCGGCGTGGCTATCTGTACGGTCGACGGTCAGCACTACAGCGCCGGCGACGCGCACGAGCGCTTCTCTATCCAATCTATCTCGAAAGTCCTGAGCCTGGTGGTCGCGATGAACCACTATCAGGAAGAGGAGATCTGGCAGCGGGTGGGTAAAGATCCCTCCGGCCAGCCTTTCAACTCGCTGTTGCAGCTGGAAATTGAACAAGGCAAACCGCGCAACCCGTTTATTAATGCCGGGGCGCTGGTGGTCTGCGATATGCTGCAAAGTCGTCTCAGCGCGCCTCGTCAGCGGATGCTGGAAATCGTGCGTCGTCTGAGCGGTGTGGGCGATATCGCCTATGACCCGGTGGTTGCCCGTTCGGAGTTCGACCACTCGGCGCGCAATGCCGCGATAGCCTGGCTGATGAAATCCTTCGGTAATTTCCATAACGATGTCGCCACGGTGCTGCAAAACTATTTCCACTACTGTTCGCTGGAGATGAGCTGCGTAGAGCTGGCGCGCACCTTTCTGTTTCTTGCCGACCGAGGTATCGCTCCGCACCTTGAGACGCCGGTTATCGCCCCCATTCAGTCGCGGCAGGTCAACGCGCTGATGATGACCAGCGGCATGTATCAGAACGCCGGTGAATTTGCGTGGCGCGTCGGTTTACCGGCGAAATCCGGCGTCGGCGGCGGGATTGTGGCCATCGTTCCGCAGGAGATGGCGATTGCGGTCTGGAGCCCGGAGCTCGATGACGCCGGGAACTCGCTGGCCGGGATCGCTTTACTGGAAAAACTCACTCAAAAACTGGGGAGGTCGGTATTCTGATGGTGCCCATAGAAAACCTGTTTGCCCGCCTGCAGCGCTCCACTTTTCGCTCCCGTTTTCGCCTCGGCGTGAAAGAACGGCAGTATTGTTATGATAAGGGCGCGGAGGTTATCGACCAGCACGCGGCGGACTTTATCGCCAGTCGGCTGGCCCCTGCGCAAATTCCTAACGACGGTAAGCAGACCCCGATGCGCGGACATCCGGTGTTTATCGCCCAGCATGCCACCGCGACCTGCTGTCGCGGCTGTCTGGAAAAGTGGCACGCGATCCCGCGGGGGCGCGGCCTCAGCGACGAAGAGCAGCGCTACGTGGTGCAGGTGATTCACCACTGGCTGGTGATCCAGATGAATTCGCCGGACCGCAGCAGACTGTAATTCATCGGGCGGCGGTATATGCCTGATAATTATTCTCATGATATGATGAACCGCTTACTAATTATTAACATAATAATTGCCTGAAACAATTAGACGGATAATCATGAATGTCTCCACTGTCGATTCGGTCATTCACGCTGTTTCGTGAGGAACAGCCCGTGCGTGATGCGCTGGTGTTGTTCACTTTAACGCTACTACTGCATTTCTTTGGCGCGATGCTGCGTCTGGTACAAGAATTGTCGTTCTTCTGGCCGCTGAACGCGGTAATGGCGGGGATTTTTGCGCGTTATATCTGGCTAAATCGCAGCTATTTTTACGCCGTTTGTTTTGCCGCCATGCTGGTATATGACGGTTTAACATCTCGTTGGGGAATGGGGTTCGCCTCCTTTCTGATCAACTTCTCCAATATCGTTTTTATCGTCACCCTGGCGCAGCTCATTTTGTGGGATAAGCGCCGGGCTGATTCGATGCCGGGACCGATAAATGCGCTAAGCCTGTTTTGCTACTGTCTGCTGGCGGCGCTGCTCTGCGCGGCGGTCGGGGCTCTGGGTTCGGTAGATGTGGAACGCGCCACGTTTATTCCCCAACTGGCGGACTGGTTTAGCGAACAGTTTTCGACTGCCGTGCTGATCCTGCCGTTCATTTTAACCCTCACGCTCCCTTCGGCGTTCGGGCGTTTTCGCCTGCGTCAGCTGTTACCGGCGATTGCGCTGGTGCTGTCGATTGTGCTCGGCGTGGCGGTGGGCGGGGCCGGGAGCATAACCTTCCCGTTACCGGCGCTGATTTGGTGCGCGATTCGCTATCCGCTGCCGTTAACCTGCCTGTTGACCTTTATTACCGGGATTAGCGAAATTCTGCTGGTGGCGAACTCGCTTATCCATCTCTCCCCCGATACCCGGATGCAGCCGTGGCAGCTGTTCTCAACGCGCCTGGGGATTGCTGCGATGCTGATCAGCCCCATCATCGTCGCTTCCAGCGTTGAGGCGATTAATAACCTGGTCAAACAGCTGGCCCTGCGCGCTGATTTCGACTTCCAGACCCGGGTCTATTCTCGCTCCGGGTTAAGCGAAGCGTTGAAACGTCAGCCGATCGCGGAAAACGAGCTGCTCACCGTGATGGTGCTCGACATCGACGGCTTCAAGCAGGTTAACGATCGCTGGGGCCACGAGTGCGGCGATTGTATGCTGGCCCAGTTTGCGCAGCAGGTGCGGCAGCTGGTGGGTGAAGAGGGCATGGTGGCGCGTATTGGTGGGGAAGAGTTTGCCGTCGCGGCGCTGACCTCATCCGCGCGAGACGGAGTGCTGCTGGCGGAAAAAATTCGCCAGGGCATCGAGTCGCAAACCTTCACCTGGGGGCAAAACAGGATCCAGCTGACCATCAGCATGGGGCTGGAGAGCCGGGCGCCGGGTTCAGCCAGAGTAACGGATCTGTTCAACCAGCTGCTCATGGTCGCCGATGATTCTATGATTCGGGCAAAAAAAGCCGGACGCAATCGTATTTTTACGCAAGAAATGGTCTGAATCGTACATAAGAAAATACGATGGTAATTCCGCTTGTGTTAAATATAAGTTAAAAACATAGTGATGTGGTCAATTTCAAGGAGTTACCTATGACCACATCCTTTTCTCTGCGCACGCTGTCGCGTGACGATATTCTTGAACACCTTCCTGAATTAACCGACATCCTCGTCAGCTGCGTCAACGGCGGGGCCTCGGTGAGCTTTATGCTGCCTTTTTCCCCGGAAACCGCGACGGCGTTCTGGCTGCGAATGGCGCAGAGCGTCGCCGCCGGTGAGCGCATTGTTCTCGCCGCAGCGGATGCGCAGCAGCGGCTTGTTGGTACGGTACAGCTGATTACTGACCAGCCGGAAAACCAGCCGCACCGCGCCGATGTCGCCAAACTTCTGGTTCACCAAAATGCGCGGCGTCAGGGGCTGGCGAATGCGCTCATGTCCCGGCTGGAAGCCATCGCGCGCGAGCAGGGTAAGAGCGTTCTGGTGCTGGATACGGCGACGGGCAGCGGAGCAGAAAACTTTTATGTACAGTGTGGTTGGGAAAAAGCCGGGGAAATTCCACGCTATGCGCTGATGCCCGACGGCGAGCTGACGGCAACATCGCTGTTCTATAAATTTCTGTCATAAATTTTATATTGCATACAGCTTTGATCAAAACAGGGTTTCACTTGCGTAAAAACCTGATAACTTATTGGACCAATTACTCAGGTTGTATGACTACTCTATGAGGGAACCCTTGTGAAAACACTAAACCGTCGCGATTTCCCGGGCGCGCAGTACCCTGAACGTATCATTCAGTTTGGCGAAGGTAACTTCCTGCGCGCGTTTATCGACTGGCAGATCGATCTGCTGAACGAGCATACCGACCTGAATGCCGGGGTGGTGATCGTGCGTCCGATTGAGAGCTCATTCCCGCCGTCGCTCAGCACCCAGGATGGCCTCTACACCACGATTATTCGTGGCCTGAACGAGAAAGGGGAAGCGGTCAGCGATGCGCGTCTGATTCGCTCGGTAAACCGCGAAATCAGCGCCTATGCGGATTACGATGAACTGCTGCGGCTGGCGCACAACCCGGATATGCGGTTTGTGTTTTCCAATACCACCGAAGCGGGTATTAGCTACCACGCGGGGGACCGCTTCGAGGATGCGCCTGCGGTGAGCTATCCGGCAAAACTGACCCGCCTGCTGTTTGAACGCTACAGCCATTTCTCCGGCGCGGCGGATAAAGGCTGGGTCATCGTTCCCTGCGAGCTGATTGATTATAACGGTGAAGCGCTGCGGGAACTGGTGCTGCGCTATGCGCAGGAGTGGGCGCTGCCGGAAGCGTTTGTGGCATGGCTGGATGAAGCCAACGCTTTTTGCTCCACCCTGGTAGACCGTATTGTGACCGGCTATCCGCGCGATGAAGCCGCGCAGATTGAAGAGCAGCTGGGGTATAAAGACGGTTTCCTCGATACCGCCGAACATTTCTACCTGTTTGTCATTCAGGGGCCGAAATCCCTGGCCGCCGAGCTGCGCCTCGATAAGCTACCGCTTAATGTGCTGATTGTTGACGATATTAAACCGTACAAAGAGCGTAAAGTGGCCATTCTTAACGGCGCGCACACCGCGCTGGTGCCGGTCGCCTTCCAGGCAGGCCTGGATACGGTGGGCGAAGCGATGAACGATGCGGAAATCTGCTCATTCGTCGAGAAGGCGATTTATCAGGAGATTATTCCGGTTCTCGATCTGCCGCGCGATGAGCTGGCGTCCTTCGCCAGCGCGGTAACCGGTCGTTTCCGTAACCCGTACATCAAGCATCAGCTGCTGTCTATCGCGCTAAACGGCATGACTAAATATCGTACCCGCATTCTGCCGCAGCTGCTGGCGGGCCAGAAGAAAGAGGGGGCTCTCCCGACGCGCCTGACCTTTGCGCTGGCGGCGCTGATCGCCTTTTATCGCGGCGAGCGTAACGGTGAGAACTATCCGGTTCAGGATGATGCCGAATGGATGGAGAGCTATATGGCGCTATGGGCCCAGCATCGGGATGCGCAAATCACTACCGGTGAGCTGGTAAAAGCCGTACTGTCCGTTGAATCCCACTGGGAGCAGGACCTGACGAAAGTGCCGGGTCTGGTTGATCGGGTCACGCAGGATCTGGATGCTATTCTGCGCGACGGCATGCGCGCCGCCGTTAAGCCATTATGCTGATACTCTAAAGCCCGCTGACGGACGACCAGAATAGCATCGATTGTGTCGGCCGGGTAAGGCGTCAGCCGCCGCCCGGCACTCATCCGGGCACATTGCTAAAGCGATGGAGCATCACTCTCAACCCGGCAGTTGCCGGGTTAGTTTGGCATTTGCATTAGTTACAACATACTTCTGTGTTTTTTTATAAACGCAGGTCTGAAAGATTGTGCCCATTTCGTCCGGCAGCGGAAACAGGGGCAATTAAGAGAAAAAGATGAATTGTGCCCCCGGCGGTTGCACTAATTATCTGACTGGAAAATAATGGCTTATCCAAACGAGGGATGAGACCCATGGTTATTGACATTCGTGAAGTGAGCCAGCAGGACAAAGCGCAGTGGCTACAGCTATGGGAAGGCTATACCCGTTTCTACGGTAGCCCGCAGCCGTCCGACGTCACGGAATATACCTGGCAGCGGATGCTTGATTCCGCTTCTCCCATGCTGGGCCGGGTTGCCCTGGCGGATGGCAACATCGCTGGATTTGCGATTTGTGTCCTTCACGAAGGCACCTGGGTAAAGACGCCTGTTTGCTATCTGGAAGATCTGTTTGTTGCCCCGCCGATGCGCGGAAAAGGCATCGCCAGGGCGTTGATGCAGGCGCTGCAAGCGGAAGGGAAAGAGAAAGGGTGGTCGCGGCTGTACTGGCACACTCGTACTGATAATCCGGCCCGGCGTCTGTATGATGAATTTACGCCCGCCGATGACTATGTTCGTTACCGCGTGACGCTCTGAAAATCTGAGATTAAGAAGTTATTAAGATTTCCCCTGTAAAACAGGGGAAACGACTCAGGAGTAACAAAATGGAAAAACGCATAGAGACGGTTGTGAACCTCATCATGTTTCTTTCGCTGCTGGCCACCGCATGGGATCTCTCTCTGGTCCATCATCTGTCCTGGTAAACCTGGCCTACGGCGCCTGCTTCCTGCGCCGTAGCGTTCTCTCCCTCTTTTTACACTCCGATGACGCTAGCGGCGCGCGACGATAAACAGGCGCGGAAATCGCAGCAGTACCTTTCCGTTACACTGTAACGGATAGTACTGTTTCAGCCGCTCCAGATAGCGTCCGAGAAACGCCTGGCGCTGCTGTTCATCAAGCGGTTGTAAAAACGGTCGCAGGCCCGTTGACTGTAGCCATTCAATAATGGCCTGGTGCGATGCCAGCGGGTGATGGTAGGTGGTGCGCCAGATATCCACCTCGCAGCCGCTGGTGGTCAGCATATCGTAATACTCCGACACATCCGGCAGCGGCTGCCGCCCACTGGCCGGATGCCCCATCTCTTCAGCAACCTGACGCATCAGCACGTGCGAGGGCTCTTGCCAGTTCACCGGCATTTGCACCGCCAGTACGCCGTTTTTCGCAAGATTGCTGACCAGATATGGGAAAAGGCGCTGATGATCCGTGAGCCACTGCAGCGAAGCATTGGCATAAATCACGTCCGCCGGCCGCTCGGGGCGGAATGTAGCGATATCCGCCTCGACGAACCGGCAGTCCGGTAGCTGCCGGGAGGCCTCTTCCAGCATGGCCGGAGAATTATCAACGCCGATAATCGTGGCATCTGGCCAGGCATCGCGCAGCAGAGCGGTACTGTTGCCAGGTCCGCAGCCCAGATCAACGGCCAGCGTGGCGGGACGGTGGGCGATGCGGGCGAGAAGCTCGGCGGCGGGCCGCGTACGCTCAGCGCCGAATTGCAAATAAAGTGAAGGATTCCAGTCTGCCATAGCGCGCTCCGGTTAAGAGAAACTCGTTCATCAGCATAGACGGCAATGCTTATCTGGCAACTAAACAGAATCAATAAGTTACTTTATTGTGACGCTGTCACTTTTCCTTATGCAGGGTTCATCACGGCATCCCCGCCAGCGGTTGGCTACAGTAGGCGTCGCAAACCAGGGGGATGGTCATTAAATGGCGTTAATCATTAAGGTGTTACTCGAAAACCGGCTTGG
Organism: Klebsiella sp. LTGPAF-6F; assembly: GCF_001753185.1. NCBI lineage: Bacteria > Pseudomonadati > Pseudomonadota > Gammaproteobacteria > Enterobacterales > Enterobacteriaceae > Klebsiella > Klebsiella sp. LTGPAF-6F. The sequence continues at coordinate 3,299,988 of NZ_CP017450.1, read as the reverse complement.
CAAGGGGCAGGACAGCCTGCTGCAGGCGAAACCCGGATTAAGCCTGCTTGTGGAGGATGAAACCAGCCGGGTGCTGTTTGATACCGGGCCAGACGGCACGTTTCTTCATAATGCGCAGCGTATGGGCGTCTCTTTATCTGACCTGACCGCCACGGTGCTCTCCCATGGACATTACGATCACTGCGGCGGGGTGCCGTGGCTGCCGGACAACAGCCGTATTATTTGTCATCCGCAGATTGGACTCACCCGCTACTCGGCGTTATCTCTCGCAGGACGCAACTGGAAAGTCAAAAAGCTGTCGCGAGATATCGACTACTCCCGCCACCGCATGGAGTACAGCCGCGAGCCGGTGGCGATCGGCGAACGACTGCTGTGGTCCGGTGAGATTACGGTCGCTCACCCGCGTGCCTATGGCCTCCTGACGGGTCAATCCCAGGGTGAGGACTATATTGTCGATGAAGGCGTCCTGATCTACCGCTCGACGCGAGGGTTAGTCATTATCTGCGGCTGCGGACATCGCGGATTGATCAATACCGTTCGCCACTGCCAGAAGATCACCGGCATCCAGCAGGTATACGCCATCATCGGCGGTCTTCATCTGCGCAGCGCGCCGCCGTGGGCAATTCGTCAGCTTAGACAATTCTTGCGCCAGCAGAAGGTCGAGGAGGTGATGGCCTGCCACTGCACCGGTTCATGGGGGCGCTGGTGGCTAGCGGAGAGTAGCGCGCCGGCAACCGGCGATACGTTGGTGCTGGAATAATAATCGCGTTCACTTTTGCTAATTACATATAAATAACATTTTTGCTATTTATTAAATACATTATCTGCCGGCTATACATCTTCCCCCAAGGGGAAGGTCAAATACTGATATCCCTTTTTGGTGTAAATATTTATAGAGAAACTTCATTCTATTTAACCTGGAGTTTTCTCTTTGAAATATCGTTTAATTCTTGCAGTGAGTGTGATTTAATCCAGCGGTCGTCTAATTGCGAATATCACTATGATTCAGTCACTACAGGCATTATTTAAACAAGCAACCCGGCGCCGGCTTCGTATCCGCGCAGGGCTTGTTATTGCCTGTTGGTTACTGCTCAACCTTCAGCTCGCCGTCGCGGCGCACCATGGCGGCCAGCAGCAGCCCGCGGTGCCGCAGGTGCAGATTCACCATATTGTCGATGGCATGATGAACATGCCCGGCATGGAAAACGTCGGCCAGAAAGTTATCTGTGAGAAGCACTGCGACCCCGATACCGCGCAGCCTAACTCCTTAACCTCTCTACAGCTGAACGCGCTCCCCTCCGAAACCGCGCTACTCGTGGTTTCCCCGCAGCAGGAGACCTGCGCTGAACGTATGGACTGGCGCACGCCGCCGGTCACCGGTCCCCCGGTTGAGATACGCTTCTGCCGTTTCAGGGAATAACGCACCGTTAAAAACATCCATCAGATCTGCCCGGTCTGCGGGCGACTTTATGTTTTTTTCGGAGACTTTATTATGCGTTCGACCTCTATTTTTCTGCTTATTACCAGCGTACTGACCTTTTCCTTCAGCGCATTTACCGCCAGCGCGGAAGACGCCGCGATGCACCCTCACACCATGTCCTCCATGGCGGATATGCCGGAGATGAAGAAGGCGGATGATTCCGCCACGCTTTATTCGGCCAGCGGGGTCATTAAAGCCTGGCGCGACGATGCCGTCGTGATTGCCCACTCTCCGGTTACCGAGCTGAACTGGCCGGCGATGACCATGAGCTTTGCGCTCGCTGATAACCACGATAAAAAGCTGGCGGTGGGAGAGCAGGTCGATTTCACCTTCCGCCAGACCGACTCCGGCTACGCGATCGTTTCAATTACCGCGCGATAATTCCGGAGTCATTATGCACATCTTCAATAAGGCGGCCTGCGGGCTGCCGCTTTTACTGTCGCTGATGTCCACCAACGGCTGGGCAACGACGCTTTCTGAGGCCCTGTCGGCGGCGGAAAACTACTCCGCCGAGCTCTCCGCCAACGATCATCAGGTTAACGCTTTGAAGAATATGGCGGATTCTGCGATGCAGCTCCCCGATCCGAAGCTGAAATTTGGTATTGAAAACGTCCCGCTGGGCGGCAATAACGCCGGCCGTCTCACCCGTGAGGGGATGACCATGCAAAGAGTTGGCGTGATGCAGGACTACGTCAGCAGTACAAAACGTGAACGGAAAGCCGACTCCATTACCGCCGAGGCGCGCCAGACCGCCGCTAATGCCGATGTTATTCGTGCCCGGCTGCAGCGGGAAACCGCCCAGGCGTGGCTGGCGCTGGCGCTGGCGCAGAAGTCGCTGCGCTCGGTGCAGACGTTGATTAGCGAAACGTCCCGGCAAATCGACGTACAAAAGGCCGGCGTCAGCAGCGCCAGCGCCAGTCCCAGCAGCGTGCTGGACGTTCAGCTGGCGCTGAATGCGATGAAAAATGAGCAGGATAATGCCCGCCGCGATGTACAGATCGCCCAGGCGCGCCTGTTGCAGCTCACCGGGAAGGAGGTCCGCGATATCTCCGGCCCGCTGCCGCGCATTGAACGTCTGCCTGCCGACGAAGCCGACTTAATGGCCGGGATTAAACTTCACCCGGAAGTGATCCAGGCCGCCAGAGAAGCCGATCTGGCGAAAGCGAAATCAGGTCAGTCGGAAGTCGCGGCGATCCCCGACGTGGGCGTTGAGGTTTATTACGCCCGACGCGGTGATGATTATGACGACATGGTGGGGGTAATGTTTACCGTCGATATGCCTATTTTTCAGGGCAAACGCCAGGACAAAGACCACGCAGCGGACGTCTCCCGTACCTATGAAGCCAACGATCGGCTGACGTTATTGATGCGCGAACATCAGGCGCAGCAGTATCAGCTGATTTCGCAATATAACGCCGCGAAAGCCATTTACGATCGCCAGCAAAGCGAGGTGCTGCCGCTGCTGCGCAAGAAGGTGAGTCTCGTCAATGCCCAGTATCGGGGCGGCAGCTCCGCGCTGCCTGAGCTGCTCGCCGCCCGTCGCGATCTCCTGAGCGGAGAAATTGCCAGCAACAATGCGGAGAAAGCGCTTGCCTATTGATGCGCGAACATCAGGCGCAGCAGTATCAGCTGATTTCGCAATATAACGCCGCGAAAGCCATTTACGATCGCCAGCAAAGCGAGGTGCTGCCGCTGCTGCGCAAGAAGGTGAGTCTCGTCAATGCCCAGTATCGGGGCGGCAGCTCCGCGCTGCCTGAGCTGCTCGCCGCCCGTCGCGATCTCCTGAGCGGAGAAATTGCCAGCAACAATGCGGAGAAAGCGCTTGCCGATGCGTGGGCCGCTATTCGCTACCTTATTCCACAGGATGTTAAATAATGAAGCTTAAATCTGCTCTTACCCTTGTGGCGCTGGCCGTCGCCCTTGCCGCCGCGGGCGGCTACTGGCTGGGTTCGCGAAGCGCGCCGATGCCCGCCGCTGGCGGCGGCCAGGCGGAAACGGGTCGCAAAGTGCTGTACTGGTATGATCCAATGGCCCCCGCTACGCGCTTTGATAAACCGGGTAAATCGCCGTTTATGGATATGGATCTGGTGCCGCGTTACGCCGATGAAGGCGCGGGAGAAGACGCCGGGGGCGTGCAGATTAGTGCCCGTCAGCAGCAAAATCTTGGCGTCCGTACGGCGAACGTCTCCCGCCAGACGCTGGCGATGAAGCTCAATGCTTTTGCTACCGTGGCCATTGATGAGCGGGGCGTTGAAACGGTACCGGCGCTGGCCAGCGGTCTGATTGAGAAACTTTACGTCAACGCCTCCCAGCAGTTTGTGAAAAAGAACGAGGCGCTGGCGGAGCTGTGGATCCCGCAGTGGGCGGCGGCGCAGCAGGAGTATCTGGCGGTGAGGCGGCTGGGCGATAGCGGGCTGACCGCCGCGGCCCGCGACCGCCTGCGGCTGCAGTTTATGCCGGAAGCGGTTATCCGTAGCGTTGAGCGCAGCGGTCAACCGCAAACCCGCATGACGGTGCGCGCGCCGCACGATGGCTACGTCAGCAAGCTGGATGTGCGCACCGGCGCGCAGGTCACGACAGCCCAACCGCTGTTCGAGCTGGCCAGCCTCGATCCGGTCTGGATCGTGATTGATTACCCGCAAAGCCAGGCCAGCCTGCTGCGCGAAGGCAGTAAGGTGACAGCCACCACCGGCAGCTGGCCCGGTATGGCGTTTCAGGGAACCGTCAGCGAACTGCTTCCCGACCTCGAAGCCACCACCCGTACGTTGAAAGCCCGCGTAGTGCTGAATAATCCGCAGCATCGGCTCAAGCCGGGCATGTATTTAAACGTTGAGCTGGCTGAGGCGCAGCAGGAGAGCGCCGTTCTGGCTATTCCGGAAGAGGCATTAATTGCCACCGGCACCAGCAATCGGGTGCTGATCGCCGACGGCGAGGGGCATTTCCGTCCGGTCGAGGTGACCGCAGGGCGAACGCAGAATGGTCTGGTTGAGATTAAATCCGGCCTCGAAGCGGGCCAAAAGGTGGTGACCTCCGGGCAGTTCCTGATTGACTCCGAAGCCAGCCTGCGCAGCGCGCTGCCGCAAATGGCCGGGCAAGAGGAGGAGGCAAAAAGCTACTCAGCGCAGGGCGTTATTAAGGCCGTGAGCAATGAGGCGGTAACCATTGCACACCAGCCGGTACCGGCGCTGAAATGGCCGGCGATGATCATGGATTTTGCTATTACGCCGCAGCTGCGGGAACAGATGCGGCCCGGCGAGTCGGTGATGTTTCACTTCGTCCTGACCGATGAAGGGGCGCGAGTCACCTCAATGATGCCGCTGAACGGCGCTAAGGAGCAGCCATGATTGCCGCCGTTATCCGCTGGTCATTGCGCAACCGCCTGCTGGTATTGCTGGCGACGCTGATTATGGCCGCCTGGGGCGTCTGGTCGGTACAGCAGGCGCCGCTGGACGCGCTGCCGGATCTCTCCGATACCCAGGTGATCATTCGCGTGAGCTATCCGGGGAAAGCGCCGCAGATTGTCGAAGATCAGGTGACTTACCCGCTGACCACCACCATGCTGTCGGTGCCGGGAGCGAAAACCGTGCGCGGCTTTTCGATGTTCGGCGATGCTTATGTCTATGTGCTGTTTGATGATGGAACGGACCCATACTGGGCGCGCTCCCGCGTGCTGGAGTACCTGAGCCAGGTCCAGAGCAGCCTGCCGCCGGAAGCGAAAGCGTCGCTGGGGCCGGATGCCACCGGCGTCGGCTGGGTGTTTGAATATGTGCTTACCGACAAAAGCGGCCAGCATAGCCTCGGCGACCTGCGGGCGATTCAGGACTGGATCCTCAAATATGAGCTGAAAACCGTGCCGGATGTTTCGGAGGTGGCCAGCGTCGGCGGAATGGTCAAAGAGTATCAGGTGATCCTTAATCCTGACCGGCTGCGGGCGCTGAACGTCACCCACGAGCAGGTGATTAGCGCGATCCAGAGCGCCAACCAGGAAGGGGGCGGTTCGGTGCTCGAGCTTGGCGAAGCCGAATATATGGTGCGCACCACCGGCTACCTGAAGTCCATCGACGACTTTAACCAGGTGGTTATCGCTGCGCGCAGCGGCGTGCCGGTGCTGCTCTCCGACGTCGCCAGCGTGCGCCGGGGACCGGCGATCCGGCGCGGCGTCGCCGAACTCAACGGCCAGGGCGAGGTGGCGGGCGGAATTATCATTATGCGCTCGGGTAAAAACGCGCTCAGCACCATTAACGCGGTAAAGGCCAAACTGGCGGAAGTGCAAAAAAGCCTGCCCGCAGGCGTGGAGATTGTTCCGGTCTACGATCGTTCGCAGCTGATTAAAAACTCCGTCGAGACCCTGACCCATAAGCTCATTGAGGAGTTTATCGTCGTGGCGGTGGTCTGCTCGCTGTTTCTGTTCCACTTCCGCAGCGCGCTGGTGGCGATGATCACGCTGCCGCTGGGGATCCTTGGCGCGTTTATTGTGATGCACTATCAGGGCGTCAGCGCCAATATGATGTCGCTCGGCGGGATTGCGATCGCCATCGGGGCCATGGTCGATGCGGCAATCGTGATGATAGAAAATATGCATAAGGTGCTGGAGCAGTGGCGGCACGAGCACCCTGAACGCCAGCCGTCCTCCGCCGACTACTGGCAGATAGCCCAGCACGCGGCGTCGGAAGTGGGGCCTGCGCTGTTTTGCAGCCTGCTGATTATCACCCTGTCGTTTATTCCGGTGTTCACCCTCGAAGCGCAGGAGGGCAAGATGTTCTCGCCGCTGGCCTTCACCAAAACGTATTCGATGGCGGTGGCCGCCGGACTCGGGATCACCCTGGTGCCGGTGCTGATGGGCTACTTTATTCGCGGCAAAATTCCTGATGAAACCGCCAATCCGCTCAACCGCTGGCTGATTCGCGCCTATGAGCCGCTGCTGGATAAAGTTTTGCAGTGGCCGAAGGCGACGCTGGCGGCGGCGGGCCTGCTGCTGGTTGCCACGCTGTGGCCGCTGGCGCAGCTCGGCAGCGAATTTCTGCCGCAAATTGACGAGGGTGACCTGTTGTATATGCCCTCCACGCTGCCGGGGATCTCCAGCCGCGAAGCCGGACGCTTGCTGCAGCAGACCGACCGTCTGATCAAGACCATTCCTGAAGTGCAAAGCGTATTCGGCAAGGCCGGGCGGGCGGACAGCGCTACCGACCCGGCGCCGCTGACCATGCTGGAAACCACGATTCAGTTCAAGCCGAAAAGCGAATGGCGGCCCGGCATGACCATGGATAAGCTGATCGAGGAGCTCGACAATACGGTGAAGGTACCGGGGATAGCCAACGTCTGGGTACCGCCGATCCGTAATCGCCTGGACATGCTGGCGACCGGCATCAAAAGCCCGGTCGGCATCAAAGTGAACGGTAACAATCTGGCGGAGATCGAAAAGACCGCCGAAGAGATTGAGCGCATCGTGCGTAGCGTACCGGGGGTGACGTCGGCGCTGGCGGAACGCCTCGACGGCGGCCGCTATATCGATATCGCTATCGACCGGGTGAAAGCCGCCCGCTACGGCGTGTCGGTGAAGGAGCTGCAGTCAATCGTCGCCAGCGTCGTCGGCGGCGATAACATCGGCGAAACCATCGAGGGGCGAGAACGTTACCCGATCGGCGTCCGCTACCCGCGCGAAATGCGCGACTCGCTGCAAAAGCTGCGCGATCTGCCGGTAGTGACCAGCGGCGGGGCGCAGGTCGCGCTCTCGGAACTGGCGGACATCACCATTACCGACGGCCCGCCGATGCTGAAAAGCGAAAACGCCCGCCTGTCGGACTGGATCTACGTGGATATTCGCGGGCGCGACTTAAAATCCGCAGTTGATGAAATGCAGAGCGAGGTCGGCAAACGGGTCAGGCTGCCGGAAGGCATCTCGCTGACCTGGTCCGGGCAGTATGAGTACCTCGAGCGCGCCACCGCGAAGCTGAAAATCGTGCTGCCGTTTACCCTGATGATTATCTTTATCCTGCTTTACGTCACTTTCAGCCGCGTTAAAGACGCTCTGCTGATTATGGGAACTTTGCCGTTTTCGCTGATCGGCGGCGTCTGGCTGCTCTGGCTGCTGGGCTACAACCTGTCGGTAGCCGCCGCCGTGGGCTTTATTGCGCTTGCCGGCGTGGCGGCGGAGTTCGGGGTGATTATGGTACTCTATTTGAACCAGGCGATCGCGAAACGCCGCTCCGAGCTGAACGATCGCGCGCTCAACGAGGCTATTCATGAAGGGGCCGTGCTGCGCGTGCGCCCGAAAGTGATGACCGTGGCGACAATCATGGCCGGACTGCTGCCGATTATGTGGGGAGGGGGCACCGGATCGGAGGTGATGCAGCGTATCGCCGCGCCGATGATCGGCGGGATGATCACCGCGCCGCTGCTCTCGATGCTGGTGATCCCGGCAGTCTATCTCCTGACGCACCGTAACAAACGCTAAAGTACAACGCCCGGGCCAGGCGGCTCGGGCGTGAATCAGTCGGCGTTCTTAAGATCTTCCGCGCGTTTGGCGGTGGCGTAGACAAAATCGAGCATGGGTTCAAGGTCGGTATCGTAGCCGGCCTGAATGATTTTGCCGCGCAGCCATTCGATCTCGCTGGTAATATCCGGGTGGAATATATTGTTGTCCTGCGCTTTACGCAGCCACTTGAGCAGGAAATTATTTTTCCCGCGGATACCGCCTGATTTCTTCGATTTTGCGTGTATTTTCAGCGCCACCAGAATGCAGTAATAGAAATGAACGCGCTGATTAAAACTTTGGTGCATGTCTTTATTCCCGCCAGAATCAGGTTGCGGACGGGCATGGACCTTAAACATGCGGTCTCTGATATTCACCCGTACCACCATCGCGCCGCTTGCCGGACGCTGAGGCGATGGTGGCACGGAAGCCGAATTGCCGTCAATTATTGATTAATTTTTTACCCATATTTGCGCCGGTTATCTTTCGACGATGCTTCCTCAGGTTCGCGGTAAAGCAGCGCGTTGTTGCAGGTAAATGCGCAAAATCAAGATAAATGCCAGCGCGACCACCGCCGCCGCCAACAAATAAATAGTCTCCAGATCGTAATAACCGGCCACCCAGCCGGCGACCGGGCCGGTTAATCCCAACGCCAGATCGAGAAAGGCCGAATAGGTGCCCAGCGCGGTGCCCTGATTCTGTTCTTCAACCTGTTTCACCGCTTCCACGCCAAGCGCCGGGAAGACCAGCGAAAAGCCCGAGCCGGTGAGAAAGGCGCCCATTCCGGCCATCCACGCCGAGGAGGCCGACCAGATGATCAGCAGGCCGATACATTCGATCGCAAAACAGATTAACGATACCGGCACGCCGCCGTAGCGGGTAATGGCGTTGCCCAGGATCAGGCGGATGCAGATAAAACCGATGCTGAACAGGGAGAGGGTAAACGCCGCGCCTTGCCAGCTATGGGCGGAGAAGTAGAGGGTAATAAAGGTTGCGATAACCCCAAAACCGACGGTACCCAGCGCCAGCCCCAACCCGTAGGGCCAGATTTTGCGCGCCACCACATGAAACGGCGCTCTGATCCCCGCCGTCACGCTGACGTCCTGCCGCGTACGGGCATAGAGCAGGCCAACCGCCGCCGCCAGGATCACCACGGCGGCAAATCCGCTGATGCCAAAATAGCCGTTAAGCATGACACCCAGCGGGGCGCCGACCGCCATGGCGACGTAGGTCGCCACGCCGTTCCACGAGATCACCCGCGAAGTGTGAATCGCACCGACGGTTTTGATCCCCCACAGGGTCGCGCCGGTGGCGGTAAAACTTTCCCCGACGCCGAGGAAAATGCGCCCCACCAACAGCGCGGCAACGGCCAGCGGCGGCGAGGATTGCAGCAAGACCGCGAGCAGCGTGAAGAGACCGCTGAGCAGGCAGCAAACAATCCCCCGACTGACGACTTTTTTCGGCCCCCAGATGTCGGTGTAGCGGCCCGCATGCGGGCGGCTGATCAGGGTTGAGATGTACTGAAGGCTGATGACCACGCCGGCGATAAAGGGGCTATAGCCCAGCTGATAGTGGATATAGCCCGGCAGTACGGCGAGCGGCAGGCCAATAGAGAGATAGCAGATACAGGTAAAAACAACGATAGAAATAATACGCAGATTAAGCTGAGTGGTGCTGGCGGAAGTGGTCATAACGCGAAGTATTGCAAACCAAAGGGAGGCTAAGCATAGCGCAGCGCCGTCGGCCGCAACGAGCAGAGCATGCGTTTTCTCAATGATTCAGGTAAACGCACTAAAAATAGTCATGAGAAAAGAGGATTCTGGGAAAGTCGTGCGCGGCAGAGTATAAAATCTGTTAACGCATCACGGATAATGACAGGAGAGAGTATGGAATACGATTTAGACGGTATGGATGTGCTTTTTGTCGCCGGCTTTGGGCCGATAACGCAATCGACGCCGGCCAGCAGGGAGTTTTATGTGGCTGCGCTGGGCCTGCCGCTAAAACCGATGCCCGGTAACGAAGAGTATCTGCTGACCGAACATGACGCCATCGGCGGGGTAAAACATTTTGCCCTGTGGCCGCTGGCGCAGGCGGCGCGCTCCTGCTTTGACGCCGATCTCTGGCCTGACTATCTGCCGGTGCCGCAGGCGTGGGTCGAGTTTGAAGTGCGCGATATCAACACCGCCACCGACGCGCTGAAGGCCAGAGGCTATCGTCTGCTGGTGGACAACCGCATTGAGCCGTGGGGGCAAACCGTCACGCGGCTGCTGAGCCCGGAAGGGCTGCTGACAGGGATTACCGTGACCCCGTGGCTGCGCGAGGGCAAAGCATAATGGCATGCATGAGCCGCCCATCATCCCCTGCGATCGGCAGGGTGATGGAATGCTGATTTATGACGTATTCGGGCGCCATATTGGCGTCCAGCGCCAGGGCGAATGCTGGCTACTCTTCCGCGTCGATCTGAACGAGCGGAAATGTTCGCCGCTGCGTGGGATCATCATCCCGGACGATCTCCCGGAGGCGGAAATTCCCGGCTGGCTGGGCGATATTTTTCACGAAGCGGCAAGCCCGCGCCATCCTGACGTCCGGCTTATGGAGTAGCGCCTACGGCCAGCTTCTGTTCTGCAGCACCACGCGATAACCGTCGCCGTCGACAAAGGTTTTACCGTTCACATTCCAGTACGGATTGAACGCGCTGACCGGCGCAAAACCGGCGGTCAGCATTTTCGCACACTGTTCCCGCCATTCCGCGGCTTCCGGGTAATAAAGCACCAGCAAATCTTCCTCGCCCGGAGAGGGCTTCACCGGATGATAATGGCAGAGGGTGAATTCAAGATGCCAGCCGAGATCGCGGCGTCCGACCATCACGCCGCTAAAGCCGTCATGATCGGCAAACTGCGCGATCTGCTCCAGCCCAAGGCCAGTGCAGTACATGTGGCTACTGAGTGAAAGGTCGGTGACCGGCCTGGCGATGCGGATAGCGTTAAGCGTCATAACAGCCTGTATCAATAAAGGTTTGGTCGATTGACTGTATCCGCTTTTGCGGCGGCCATTTGTCACAAAGAGCTTTTAACGCGCCCGGCAAAGCGAATTTATTCGATTGTCTCTGCGGCGGGTTTTATCTAGAATCTTCGCTTTCGGAGAGAGAAAATGTCCGTTGCTGATTCCCTTCTTGCTTACTCTTTTGCTGCGCTGTTGCTCACCCTTACCCCAGGCCTGGATACCGCTTTAATTCTGCGAACCGCTACCGTTGAAGGCGGAAAAAAAGCCTTTCAGGCGGCGCTGGGCATTGATACGGGATGTTTTATCTGGGGGGCGGCGGTCGCCTTCGGTCTTGGGGCGCTGCTGGCGGCATCGGAGCTGGCGTATGACCTGCTCAAATGGTGCGGGGCCGCTTATTTATGCTGGCTGGGCATTCAGTTAATTCTCAAGCCGCGCGGTCATTTTGTTCATCAAGACAGGGCGGCGGCGCCGGCAAGTAACTGGTTTTTAAAAGGGATGATGGGCAATGTGCTCAATCCGAAAATGGGGATCTTTTACGTCTCTTTCCTGCCGCAGTTTATTCCGGCCGGCCACTCGCCCATCGTCTGGACGTTCCTGCTGGTCGCCATCCACGTGGCGATCGGGACGCTCTGGTCGTTAACGCTAATCCTGACCAGCCGCTCTGCCGCTCGGCTATTAAAGACGCCGCTATTTATTCGGTGGATGGACCGCGCAACCGGCGGCCTCTTTATGTTATTTGCTGCCAAACTGGCTTTTAGCCACCGTTAAATCCCTCTGGACAAGGATGTCCAGCGCCTCACTCCACATTTCGTTACTCGCCGAAGCATCCCCCGGCCGTTGCCGTAAAGTTTCTCCCCGCAGGCCGGGCGCTGCCGCATGGCGCTGCTTGCGCATCGTGGCAAGCGAAATCATAATAAATAAAGAATGATTATTATTTATGATTCTTTATTTGAGAATAATAATGGAGGGGAGTGGGTGAACGTTTTTGCAACCAGGCCGGAATGGAAGGCCTTTCTGCTGGCGCTGGCCGGTTCGGTCGTGCTGATCGTTGGCATGGGCTATGGCCGATTTGCCTATACCGGGATCCTGCCGCTGATGCTCAATGAGCAGCTGCTGACGCTGCGTGAAGGTAATCTTGCCGCTTCGGCGAACTATGCCGGCTATCTGGCCGGCGCGCTGCTGCTGGCGAAAGCCAGGCCCGCGGACGCCAGGTGGCTAAGCCTGCTTTCCGCACTGTTGACGCTGGTGTGCCTGGCCTTACTGGCGTTCCTGGTTTCCCCCCTGGCGATTATTGTGGTGCGCGGAATTGCCGGATTACTCAGCGCGGTGACGCTGATCGCCGCCTCCCTCTGGCTACTGCAGCATATGAAGCACCCTAACGGCGCGCCGGTGCTTTTTTCTGGCGTCGGAATGGGGATATTCTTGTCGGCGGAATTTATCTCCCTGGGGAAGGCGCTGGCGCTCTCCAGCCAGCAGATATGGCTGATATGTGCGATAAGCTCTGGCGTGCTTTTTGTTCTCGCGCTGCGTCTGCTGCTGAGCCCCGCCGACTACCTTATCGCTTATCAACCCGCCGCGACCGCGCACCGCGAGGAGGGCGAGGGGCGGGTGCGGGAGGCGTGGAAACTGCTGCTGATTTATGGCCTGGCCGGCTTCGGCTACATTATTACCGCCACCTATCTTCCGCTGTTTCTCAGCGGTTCGCTGAACGTTATCGATCCGGTGCAGATCTGGGCTATTTTCGGCCTCGCCGCCGTTCCCTCCTGCTTTATCTGGCACCGGCTGGTGATCAAGCTCGGCTACCGCCGCGCGTTTACCCTTAATTTGCTGATTCAGGCAATCGGCGTCATTCTCCCGGCGTTGAGCCATGCGTTACCGTTTTGCATATTAAGCGCGCTGCTGGTGGGTTGCACCTTTTTGGGCACCGTGACCATCGCGCTGTCCGAGGGGCGGCGGCTTAATCATCTGGTTTCGTTCAATATGATTGCCGCCATGACCGCGACCTACGGCATCGGGCAAATCGTCGGCCCGCTGGTTGCCGGAACGCTGTATGACCGCAGCGGGTCGTTTAATCCTTCGCTGAGCGCGGCCGCCATTGCGCTGCTGGCTGCCGCCGCGCTGGTGGCGGCAGGGGCGGGGCGAGCGTCAAAGGTCGGAGGCTGACTCCAGAAGCTGGCGCATTTTCTCGAGGGCGGGGGACGCGTAGCCTTTGCGCCAGATAAGCTGGGTGATCGCCTGGCCAACCGGCCGCAGCTGGCTGGCTTCGGGCAGCGTCAGGGTATCGAGCACGCTCTGCGGCACGATACCGGCATAGCCGCCGGAGGCGACGCAGGCGAGCATCGCGTGATAGGAGCCGACGTCCTGGATCTCGCTCTCCACCTCCTCTGATTGCGCCAGAAACGCTTCGCCCATCGCCCGGTAGGTACAGCCCTGCGCAAAGGCGGCAAAGCGAAAGCGCTGTGGGCTGGCAGGAAGCACCAGCAGCAGCTGTTCTTTAAAGATGGATACGTACTCCAGATCATCGGGCGGAGGCGTTCCCTGCGGCAGGCTCACCAGCGCGCAATCCAGCGCGGCGTCCAGCACCTGTTGGGTCAGCTGACGGGTGGGCTGGGTTTTGAGGGTGAGCGTCACCTCCGGGCACAGCGCGCGAAACCGGGGAAGCAGCGGCGGCAGGCGGCTGGCGGCGGTGGCGTCCATCGCCCCCATGCGTAAATTGCCGCCCGGCGTCGCCGGATGCAGCGCCTGTCTGGCCTCTTCGGCCAGGTTGAGGATCTTCAGCGCGTAGCCCAAAAAATGTTCACCGGCGGGGGACAGCAGCATCCTTTTATTGCCGCGGGCAAACAGCTCCACGCCCAGCTCCTCTTCCAGCTGGTGAATGCGGGTGGTGATATTGGACTGGGCGCGCCCCAGCCGCTTTGCCGCGCGGGTGACGCTGCGCTCTTGCGCCACCGTTTTAAAAATCTCTAATGTGGTGTGGTTCATATTTTTATTCTTAATTTGAAAATAATGTTGATCTTATCATCTCTAAAAGAGATTTTAATGGCCCGAACGCACAAATTTAAACAGGGCAAACCATGAGCAACAGGCTTACGCAGCAGCTTGATATTGATTACCCCATTATTCAGGCACCGATGGCCGGCGTGTCGACGCCGGAACTGGCGGCAGCGGTCAGCGGGGCCGGCGCGCTCGGCTCGCTGGGGCTGGGCTCGTCAACCGTAGAGCAGGCTGAAACGCTGATTAACCGGACCCGGCGCTTAACCACCCGTCCGTTTAACGTCAATCTGTTTTGCCACGCCCCGGCGGTAAGGGATCCGCAGCGTGAAGCCCGGTGGCTGGCGCGGCTGCGCCCGGAATTTGCGCGCTTTGGCAGCTTGCCGCCGGAGACGCTGGCGGAAATTTATCTCAGTTTTCAGCAGCAGCCGCGGATGGCCGAGCTGCTGCTCGACCTGACTCCGGCGGCGGTGAGCTTTCATTTTGGCGTGCCGGATCGTGAAACCCTTCGCCGACTGCGGGAAAAGGGGATCGTCACTCTGGCGAGCGCGACCAGCGTGGCAGAGGCGCTGCTGGCCGTAGAGCAGGGAATCGATATGGTGGTGGCGCAGGGCTACGAGGCCGGCGGCCATCGCGGCATCTTTGATCCGCTGGCGCCCGACGGGCAGATGAGCACCTTTACTCTGGTTCAGACGATAAGACGGCATACCGATATTCCGCTTATCGCCGCTGGCGGCGTGATGGACGGCGCGGGAATTAACAGCGTAATGAATCTGGGCGCAGACGGAGCGCAGCTAGGGACGGCGTTTCTGCTGTGCCCTGAATCGTCCACGGATGGCGGATACCGTGAGGCCCTTAAAAGCGCGTCTGACGGGCAAACGGTTTTAACCTCAGCCATTTCCGGACGCCCGGCGAGATGCTTGGTTAACGGCTGGCGTGAAATAAACGATCCGCCGCTGATTCCGGCTTATCCCGTGGCTTACGACGCCGGAAAGGCGCTGGCATCGGCGGCGAAAGCGCAGGGAGATCGTCAGTACGGTGCGCACTGGGCCGGGCAGGGAGTGAGCCTGATTCGCGAGCTGCCGGCAGCGGAGCTGATACGCACCCTGGTGCGCGAAAGCGGGTTTTAATCGCGGATGGCGCGCGGCCACCCGCTTATTGTTAACGACGGTGGGCGAGGCCGCGGACCAGACGGTCGCCGGCCATCTGCACGCCCTGCACCAGCGCGACCAGAATGAGCACGGTACCGAACATCACCTCGTTATTGAAGCGCTGATAGCCGTAGCGAATGGCCAGATCGCCCAGTCCGCCGCCGCCAATCACGCCCGCCATCGAAGAGAAGCCGATCAGCATAACGATGGTCAGCGTGATGCCGGCCAGCAGCGTCGGCAGCGCTTCCGGCAGCAGCGATTTAAAGATCACGTGCCAGATATTGCCGCCCATCGATAAAATCGCCTCGATACGCCCGTAATCCACTTCATCCAGCGCGTTCTCCGTCAGCCGCGCAAAGAACGGAAAGGCGCCAATGGTGACCGGAACCACCGCGGCGGTACTGCCGAGGGTGGTGCCAATAATCAGCCGGGTGAACGGGATCAGCGCGATCAGCAGCACGATAAACGGCAGCGAACGACCAAAGTTGATAATCGCGCCCAGCACGGCGTTGAGCTTCGGCATCGGCGCCAGGCCGTTGCGGCGTGAAACAAACAGCAGCACGCCGGTCGGCAGACCGAGCAGCACGGTAAACAGCGCCGCCAGGCCGACCATATAAACGGTATCTACCGTGCCCTGAAGCAGCAGCGGCCAGAGATCTTCCCAACTCATGCTACTCCGCATAATGGCCTCCCGTGAAAACCGTGGCGAGCGAGGAAATCCCGCTCAGCCTGAGGATCGTGCAGCAGCGACTGCCGTAGCCGCGACCATGGCGCCACCAGCAAATCGGCAATTCTGCCGCTTTCAATAATCTCCCCGTGCTCCAGCAGCGCCGCGTGGTCGCAGAGGGTTTTCACCACTTCCAGCTCATGGGTGATCAGCACGATGGTGAGGTTCAGCTTTTGGTTGATATCCGCCAGCAGGCTGAGCACCGAGGCCGTGGTCTCGGGGTCGAGGGCGCTGGTGGCCTCATCGCACAGCAGCACATCCGGCCGCGCGGCCAGCGCGCGGGCGATCCCCACGCGCTGTTTTTGCCCGCCGGAAAGCTGTGACGGAAAGGCGGCGGCTTTATCCGCCAGCCCGACCAGTTCCAGCAGCTCCGCCACCCGCGCCTGGCGGGCGGCTTTCGGCACTTTGGCTATCTCCAGCGGCACCGCGACATTGTCGGCGACGCTGCGGGCGTGAAGTAAATTAAAGTGCTGGAAGATCATGCCGGTACGCAGCCGGTACTCGCGCAGCGCGGTTTTATCCATCCGGGTAATATCGTTCCCGTTCACAATAATGCGGCCCGACGTGGGCCGCTCCAGCAGATTCAGGCAGCGTATCAGCGTACTTTTGCCTGCACCGCTGCGGCCGAGGATGCCGTAAACGGCTCCTCTCGGCACCTGCAGAGAGACATCGTTTAGCGCCGGTCGGCCTGTTCCGGCATAGGTTTTACTCAGCCCGACAATCTCAATCATGACTGAGGAGCAACCGGGATCACCGAGCCGTTATACTGCTTACGAATAAATTCGGCGACCTGCGGCGAGGTGAGGTCTTTGGCCAGCGCCTTGATGCGCGGATCGTTCGCCAGCGCCGGCGTTGTCACCAGAATGTTGGCGTACGGGTTGTTGGTCGCGCTCTCCAGACCCAGCGCGTCTTTGGCCGGCACCAGCCCGGCTTCCAGCGCGTAGTTGCCGTTTATCACCGCCAGGTCAACGTCATCCAGCGACCGCGGGATCTGCGGTGATTCAATCTCAAGGATTTTCAGGTGCTTCGGGTTTTCCACGATATCTTTCGGCGTCGCCAGGGTTGTCGCCGGGTCGGTAAATTTTGCCGCCAGCTTAATCAAACCCTGATTTTGCAGCAGGAACAGCGCGCGGCTCAGGTTAGTGGTGTTATTCGGTACCGCCACGCTGGCGTTCTCGGGCAGCGATTTAAAATCTTTATGCTTGCGCGAATAGATCCCCAGCGGCTCAATATGGACGGTCGCCGCGACGGCGAAGGTTTTGCCCAGCGCTTTCTCCTGATCTTTCAGATAGGGGACGTGCTGGAAGTAGTTGGCATCGACATCGCCGTTGGCCAGCAGCTCGTTGGCGTTAACGCCGCTGGTGAGTTCGACGATTTTCAGGTCGAGGCTGGGATCGATCTTCTTAATGTAGTTAAGGATCTCGGCGTGCGGCACCGGGTCCGCGGCGACGCGCAGCGCGGCGGCCTGGGCGGAACTCCATGCCAGAGAGAGAGACAGTGCAACCCCTGCCAGTTTAAATGCGGCATATTTCATCATCTTATTCCTTGTATTGTTGTTATGTTTATACCCGTCATACTTCAAATTGCATGTGCGTTGGCTGCGCGCGCTCACCCGAATCACTTACCAGAGTAAGCTCATCGGGATTCACTGACTTGCCGCCTGCCTGCAACCCGAATTATTTAGGGTCTACACGATCAATTGCTCGGCGCGTTCGCGAAAAACATCCTGGTAGTAGCGCTCGGCGACATCAGGATGCGAACGCAGACGCCCTTTCAGGTAATTCCAGCCCACCTCGCGCAGCAGCGGGTTTTGCGGGTCGCTATCCGGTCCGAGGGCTTCGCGGGCCAGCTCGTCGGGCAGCGTGTAGACGGGGACCACGGCATCCAGCTGGGCGCCGAGGAAGAAAGCGATCGACAGCCGCTGCTGGTCGGCAGGCGGCGAAACGACCCGGTGCACCGTTGCCCGCAGATAGCCGTTGGTTGCCAGCTCCAGCAGCTCGCCGATATTCACCACAAAGCTGCCCGCCAGCGGGGTCGCGTCAATCCAGCGGTCAGGGGAGACTTCGACCTGCAATCCTTTCTGCTCATCCTGCAGCAGGAAGCTGAGGAAGCCGGAATCCTTATGCGCGCCAACGCCCTGGGCGCTCTGGGTCTCCTGCTGGCCGGGATAGCGGATCAGCTTGATATGTTCATTGGGCTTATCGCCATACAGGCCATCGAAGGCATCCAGCGGCAGGCGCAGCGCTTCGGCGAAGGCGCGCAGCAGGGTGATCCCAACCTGGGTCATTTCCCGTTGCCAGGTCAGTAATGTGGGTTTGAGCGAGGGCAACGCCTCTGGCCAGAGATTCGGCCCCTGCAGGCGCTGCCAGCGCGGCGCACGTTCGCTAAGCTGCAGGGCCGGGCGCTCGGCGCCGATATCGAACTGCTCGCGCCAGTCGGGTTGACCGCGGGTTAATTCAGAAGCGGCGCGGTTGTAGCCGCGAAAATGCGGAGAGTGAATCATTGCCACCCTCTGCTTTTGATCGTCGGGCAGGGCAAAAAAGGCGCGGGATTGCTGCTGCACGGCCTGCTGCAGCGACTCATCGACGCCGTGGTTGATCAGATAAAAGAAACCGATATCGCGGGCGGCGTGGCGCAGGTCGGCGAGAAACGCCGCTTTTTCAGCGGGGTCCGCGTAGCGGGCCAGATCCAGTATCGGTAAGGTTGTCGCGTTCATTGTGTTCTCCGAAGGCGGTATTCAGGTGTTTTCGTCGATGCAGATTCAGGGTTCGGGGACAACAACAGCGCATGATCGATTCCTCAGTCGGGTGGTTGAAGCCAGCTTGCCTTAAACGAAAATAATCAACCAATAACGTTCTTTTCTAATTTATGACCGTGGAGGGTTCTGTGCTTTTGCGAATTTTGGATAAGGGGGAGGCGGGGCTGTTGCGATTGGCGTCGGGAGCCAGTATGGTGAGCGAAATTTTTAATTCAGGTAAAGAGACGCAATGCAGCACCCAAACGATCCTCTGCACGGCATCACGCTGGAAGCGCTGTTAAACGCGCTGGTCGCGCGATATGGCTGGGCCGAACTGGCGAAACGCATCAACATCAACTGCTTTAAAAGCGAGCCGAGTATTAAGTCGAGCCTGAAGTTTTTACGCCGCACGCCTTGGGCGCGTAAAGAAGTGGAAGCGTTGTATATCGATTCGTTGTCCGATACCGATACGGCAAAAGCGGAAGCGCCGGCGGATAATCCGTGGGCACACTGGCAGAAAAAGTAGGGCGCGCAGCGGATAATTCCGCGCGCGCCCTGGGCTGTGTGTTACTGAAGATTGCCTGCGGTCAGGCTCTCTTTATCAAAGGCATGGCTGACATCAATATGATTCTGATGCACGGACGTGTCGATATTTGAACCTGCCTCCGGACGCGCAAAGCTATTCTCTGCGGCCATCGCCCCGGACGAAAGTGTAGCGGCTAACAGCAGTGCGGTGACTACGCCGATATTTTTCATATTCTGTTCCTTATTTCATCGTGTTGTCGCTGTCGCCTGTGTCTTCCGGCGGCCCGGCAATATTGTTATATACCCTAAATAATTCGGGTTGCAGGAAGGCGGCAAGTCAGTGAATCCCGATGAGCTTACTCTGGTAAGTGATTCGGGTGAGCGCGCGCAGCCAACGCACATGCAACTTGAAGTATGACGGGTGAGTTTATTTCGTCAGTTCTGCGGTCATATGCACGCGGTTATTGAACTGAGCGCTGGTGATTTTGTAAGACGCGCCTTGCTCTGCGGCCTGAGCGGCAATTTTGGCTTCTGCACGGTCCAGTGTGGAAGCGCTGGCGCTGATGCTCTGCGCAAAAGTACCGAAAGAGATCGTAGAGAGTGCGGCAACTGCAACGAAAGTTTTGATGGAGTTCATGGTCGTATTCCTTAAGCGTTTTGTCAGTGTTGGAGCGTTGTTGCCCCGATGTGATAAATAATAGGTCGATGACGCGATGATTAAAATCGAAACAATTTGCTCTCATTATTCAGTAAATTTGAATAAAAAATATCGATTACCGCAATCCTGTTTTGCAAATAAGGTTTGATTACAATCAAGCCTCATTGTCATAACAAATATATAAAAAGTTATTTTTTGACTTTCGATAGATGATTTTCTTGTTTGCTATCATCTGAACGGCGGCAATATAGTTTTTGTACAGCAATAAATGCCGGTGTGCGGCAAATAATCATTATTCACGAATATCTCATTATGATAACGCTCAATAAGATCAGTAAAAGCTTCTCCGGTGAAAGAGTGCTAAAAGAGGTATCGCTCAGCATTCATTCCGGCGAGATTATTTGCATTATTGGCCCCAGCGGCTCGGGGAAAACCACGCTATTACGTACGCTTAATTTCTTAGAGCCTGCCGATAGCGGGCAAATAAGAATAGATGATGTGGCGCTGGATTGCGCAAAAGCGGGAAAAAAGGAGATTGAAAAACTACGGTCAAAAACCGCTATGGTTTTTCAATCGTGGAATCTTTTTCATAACCTCACCGCACTGCAAAATATTACCGAAGGACTGATATACGCTAAAAAGCGTCCGCGGCAGGAGGCGCTGGCTATTGCTGAACGACTCTTAAAGCAGGTGGGGTTGCTGCATAAAAAAGACCACTATCCGCACAGCCTCTCCGGCGGCCAAAAGCAGCGTATCGGTATTGCGCGGGCGCTGGCCATTAACCCCGCCGTTCTGCTGCTGGATGAGCCGACCTCAGCCCTGGATCCGGAAAAAGTCGGTGAAGTGCTGGAGCTTATTCAGACCATTGCCGCCGCGGGCCAGACGATGATCATCGTGACCCACGAAATGGCGTTCGCCCGTCAGGTCGCTTCCCGGGTGGTATTTATGGAAAACGGCGAAATCGTTGAACAGGGCCCGGCGGAACAGATATTTGGCGCGGCGCAGCAGGGCCGAACCCGGACGTTTCTTGCACAACTGCACTATCATGCCTGAGGCTGATGATGAACAATAACCCACTGTTTAGCTGGCAGGATATCGCCGGAATAGTGCCGAAGCTGCTGGAAAATTTACCCGTGACCCTCGGTATAACGCTGGCGTCGCTGCTGCTTGGTTTAACGATCGCGCTGCTGATTGTGCTGCTGCAGTTTAGCCGCTTTAGGCCGCTCAGCGCGGCGGCAAATGGGTATACCGACATTCTGCGCGGCGCGCCTCTGGCGCTGCTGATCCTGCTGTTTTTCTTCGGCGGCAAATTAATTTTGACCGCGCTGGCGCTGCCGCCGCTGTGGATTAGCGATACCACCTTTGCGGTGCTGTCTATTTCGGTCAGTATCAGTCCCTACTTTGCAGAAATGATGCGTTCAGCGTGGCGCGCGGTGGATAGTGGCCAGAAAGAGGCCATTATCAGCCTGAATATTCCCTGGCATCAGGGAATACGGCGGATTATTTTCCCCCAGGGGCTTATTATTGCTATTCCCGTCTTTGGCAATCTTTTAATTAATCTCGTGAAAATGACCTCGCTGGTCAATATTATTGGTATTGTGGATGTTTTTGGACGGGCACAAAAGATTTCGCAAAATAGCTACGGGGCTAAACAAGTCGCGGCATTTATTAGCGTTATTATCGTCTACTGGGTGCTGAATAGTATTATTCTCTATTTTACCACTCGTATTGAAAAGAAATATCAGTTCCTGCTGGAGTGATAAATTAACATGTTTAGCCTGGCGTTCATTCGCGACAATTTTACGTTTATTTTAAGCGCGCTGCCGGTCACCCTGACGATAACGTTATTATCCTTACTGTTTTCCACTTTGCTGGGCGCAGCGCTGGCGTG
Source organism: Klebsiella sp. LTGPAF-6F (assembly GCF_001753185.1). Lineage (NCBI taxonomy): Bacteria > Pseudomonadati > Pseudomonadota > Gammaproteobacteria > Enterobacterales > Enterobacteriaceae > Klebsiella > Klebsiella sp. LTGPAF-6F. The sequence goes on along the minus strand of NZ_CP017450.1, from coordinate 3,278,353 downwards.
GGCGATTATTCGTCAGGTACCCGGCGTTCAATGGCTGGCGAGGGTATTCCTCTCCTTTGGCCGTTCGGTCCCGGTTCTGGTGATGCTGTATTTCTTTTTTTACGTCTGGCCGTGGATTGCCGCTGGACTGTTCGGCGGCCCGCAGGACACGATGTACCGCTATAAACTCTCGCCGCTGGCGGCGGCGGTCACCGCGCTGTCGCTGATCTTCAGCGCTTATTTCGCCGAAACCTTTCGCGCGGGATGGAATGCGGTTGATAAGGGGCAGCGCGAGGCCGCATGGTCAATCGGGCTAAGCGGATTCACGCAGTTCCGACGCATTATTTTTCCACAGGCGGCGGTATCCGCGCTGCCGAACTTTACCAGCGTGCTGATCGATCTGATTAAAGACACCTCGCTGGTTTACACCATCACCGTTGTTGATCTGATGGCGAAAGCCAATATCGCCGCCGCGCGCGGGTTTCATTTTGTCGAAGCCTACTGCGTCGTGCTGGTGATTTATATCGTGCTGTGCCTGGCGATTGCCAGAGCATTGCGCAGTGCAGAAAGGTTTCTGAGCGCCCGCTGGCAAGGAAACGCAGAAAAGAGTGTTTCACGGTTATCATTTTGGGGAAGGTATTTTGAAAATAAAATTTTACTGGTGAGTGCGCTGGCGTTGGCAATGGGAATGAACGCCGCGCAGGCTGTTGAAAAAAGCGCAAACGCGAAAACGGTTGAGGTTGTCGTCAATGCTAACGGTTTTCCCTTTAGCTTTGTTGACGATAACAACAATATTACCGGTTACGATGGCGACCTGTTAAAGGTGCTGGACCAGCGTTTAACCGACTATACGTTTCATTTTAATGCGGTCTCGCGCGATGCGATGATCGTCGGCCTATCGACCGGCGCCTATACCCTCGCGGCGGATCACTTTTATCTCACCAAAGAGCGGGCGGAAAAATACGACCACTCCGGCGAGCCGACCGGGATCAGCGATTTGCGCCTGATTGTGCGTAACGATGAGAACGATATACATAATCTCGGCGATCTCGCCAGCGGGAAGAAAAAGCTGGTGCCGATTCATACCTCCGACGCCCGTTATACGGTGATTGAAAACTACAATAAAAAACATCCAGGCCAACAAATTAACCTGCAGCCCAACGGCGAGCAGTCCGCCGCCGATATCTTTAAAGCGGTAGCCTCCGGGGAATACGATGCGGCGATTTACCCCATTGGCGCGCTGCTGGCGTTAAATAAGGCGCTAAATCTTAATCTGAAAGCGTCGGATTCCGTTGGCCTGTTTCCTAACGTCTATTTGTATAAAAAAAATACCGATCCGCAGCTAATCAAAGCGATTGACGCGCAGCTGGTTGCCCTGAAAAAGGACGGCACGCTCGCTGAGCTCTCGCGGAAATGGTACGCCGAAGATGTGTATGCCCTGCCGGGCGCCAGCGACGTGAAAGTGAATACCGACTGGGAATAAGCGCATGACGCAAATAAGCTCGGAACCGGCGCATAACGCCGCCACCTTAAACGATGAGGTGACCCTGGCGCTGCGCGCCATTACTGAAAAACGCGCGGCAACGATCGGTTACCTGTTGGACGAAAGCCGACAACGCCATATCGCGGATGATTCTGTCCGTGAAGCAATACGCCACTATGGCCGCGATATCGGGCATAAGCTGCGCGCGCAAATGCGCGATCGAAAAGATTTGCAGGAGTTTGCCGGGCTGTTTACCCGCGGTCTGGAATCTCAGGTTTATGAGATGGAGCCCGTTAGCGCCAGCCGGGCCGAATTTATCGTCCTGTTTCACTACTGTCCCTATGTCAACTGCTGGCGGCAGCAGGGGCGAGGCGCCAGCGAAATTGAGACGCTGTGCGATATCTGCATGGAAGGCGATCGTGCGCTAACCGATGCGTTTCCGGGGCTGCATTTAGAGGTGCAGACCGCGCTGGCTCGCGGCGATGCCGCCTGTCGGCTGCGTTTTTATCAGGCAGAGGAGCGGGAGGGCGAATGGCAACCTTAACGTGGGACCACGCGGTCCAGTTTGTTAATCAGCCGGAAGCGGCGATTCAGGCGCTGAGCGGGCAAAAGCTCAACGCGGTGGCCGGTGGGCGCCACCCGGGCTGGGGGACCAGGAATGCGCTGAGCTATTTCGGCCTGACCTATATCGAATTTCTGGCGATTGCCGATGATGCAGAGCTGCTTTCCGCCGCGGAGACGTTTTTACTCTCCCGGGATGCGTCGCGGCTGCTGCCGGATAATGAAGCGCTGTATCGGGTGGCGCTGCGTAGCGACGATATTGAGCGCACGCATGCGGAGTTGCACGAGCAGGGCCTGCGGGTTTCGCCGATCGTCAACGGCCAGCGCGACGATCCGCAGGGCAACGTTATCCGCTGGCGGATCTTCACCATTGACGGCGATTTTGACGGCCTGGTCTATCCCTTTATTCTGCAATGGGGGGAAGAGGATGACGCCCGGTTGAGCCGCCTGCAGGCACAGGGTCTCGCTGCGCCGCATCCTCTGGGGGAGATTGAACTGCAGCGCGCGGTTTTCACGGTACAGCATCCTCAGGCGGTGCGCGACCGCTGGCAGCTGCTGTTTGGCTTTGCCCCGCAAGGCGAGCAGGGGCTGGCGGTGGGCGGTCGAGAGTTTCTTTTCCGTCAGGGCGCGGCGAACCAACTGACTGAACTGGTGTTTCGCGTTGCTGACCCGGCGCTCAAAGGCCGACGCTTTCGCGTTGGCAACGGCGAATATCTTTTTGAATAAGGAGTAAGACTCATGGCCAGGGTCCATTTTATTGGCGCCGGACAGATGGCGGAGGCGATTATTCGCGCGTCATTAAGCCACGGTGCGCTGCGGGCGGACGCGATCTCGCTGGAGGATATCGACAGCGCGCGAGTCGAGGCTCTGCGCGCCCGTTATCGGCTGTCGGGCGACGGTGGCGTAAACGAAGCCGCTTTGCTGGTGCTGGGGATCCGTCCGCAGGACGATCTGGCGGGGGTGGCGAACCGCGTGCGCCCGCAGCTAAACGGCTCGACGACGGTGGTTTCTCTGATCGCGGGGGTGACCCTGGAAAAGCTGGCCTCCCTGTTTGGTGCGGCAACGCCGATTGCCAGGGCGATCCCAAATACCCTGACCGATACCGGATTTGGCTATAGCGGCGTGACCTTAAACCCCTACGCCAACGCGGCTGAGATCGAGCCGTTTCTGCGCGGCTTTGGCAAAGTGCTGTATCTGCCTGAGCGGTTGATCGATATCTTTACCGGCTTTGGCGTCGCGGGCCCTAACTATATTTACTACTTTATTGAGTCCCTTACCGATGCCGGCGTACTGGCGGGGCTGCCGCGGCCCCAGGCAACGGAGGTGGTGCTGGAAAACCTGCTCGGCGCGGTCGAGATGCTGCGCCAAAGCCAGAAGCATCCGCGCCAGCTTCTGGATATCAACAATTCCCCGGCGGGCGTCGGGATCCACGGTCTGTATGAGCTGAACAACAGCGATTTTGCCGCTGGGCTTCAGCGCAGCGTACTGGCGGCGGTCAGGCGCACCCGTGAACTGGGACAGTGCTAAAATCCTTCTTCCCGCGACAGATCGCGCAGCGCGCCCGGCGCCTTTCCGATTATGCGTTTAAAGGCGCGGCTGAAGGCGGCATGAGAACTGTACCCCAGCCTGAAGGCCACTTTTTCCAGCGCCTGACCCTCATGGGAAATGTACTGCACCGCGAGGCGCATACGCAGCTCGGTGAGATAGCGGGCGGGAGTGGTGCCGGTGGCGGAGAGGAAGCGTTCAGCAAATACCGAACGCGAAATTCCCGCCTCGCGGGCCAGATCCTCGACTTTCCAGTTAATGCCCGGCTGCTGATGCATAACGTAAATGGCTTTAGCCAGCTTAGGATCGCGCAGCACCTGTACCCAGCCGGTGGCGTTGCCGCAGCCGCACTCCACCCAGCCGCGGACAATCAGCGCGGCGACCACATCGGCCAGCCGCGCCAGAATGCCGGCGTAGCCCGCCTGTCGAGTGAGGCTTTCGCGTTCCATGGCCGCCAGCATCGGCGGGATCTCCGGACGGCTGGTCAGCAGGCTGCTGACCAGCATCACTTCGGGCATCGCTTTGACCAGCGGCTGCATACCGCCCAGCTCAAAGTCCATACAGGCGCTGAAGATAATAGCGCTGTCGCTTTTCGCGTCGTCGCAGGCGTTTTTGACGCAGCTTACCGAGTCGCAAACCGGTTCGCTGGGCAGTCTGGACACGTTAACCACCGTTGCCTGGTCATCGGAGAGCAGCACGTGACCATCGCCGTTCGGAATAAACAGCGCATCGCCGCTCTGCAGCATCAGGCGCTGACCGCTGACCATGCGCAGCAGTACCGGTCCCCGGCTGATAAAGTGGAACTGCGCTTTACCGGGTACGAAGCCGAATTCGACGCCAAAAGGGCGGGAGGTTTCGATGCGGCGGTAGTTGACGCCGGAAAGGCGCATGCCGCGCAGAAGTTCGCTGGTGAGATCGAGGGCGTGCTGAGTCATAACATCATTCCCGGACGAATTATCAATAATCAAGGAGTATGCATCATAGATCGTCCGAACAGAACCGCCTAACCTTAACGAAATGTTAATTGTTCTGGAGAGATGTTTATGAGTTCCTGCATTGCAGCTGAAGAGAGCCAGGCCAACGCCAGGCCCGCGTGGCGCGCCGTCTATGCGCTGGCGCTGGGGGTGTTTGGCCTGATTGTCGCCGAGTTTCTTCCTGCCAGTTTGTTGACGCCGATGGCGGCAAGCCTGGGCGTTAGCGAAGGCATGGCGGGGCAGGCGGTCACCGCGACGGCGCTGGTGGCGTTAGTTACCGGGCTGCTGATCACCACCGCGACGCGAAATATTGACCGCCGCTGGGTGCTGATGTTCTTCTCCGTTTTGCAAATTATCTCCAGCATGATGGTGGCCTTCGCCGGTTCGCTGGAGTTTTTGCTGCTTGGACGCCTGCTGCTGGGGATCGCCATCGGCGGCTTCTGGTCGATGTCGACCGCGACCACCATGCGTCTGGTTCCGGCGGCGATGGTGCCGAAAGCGCTGGCGATTATCTTTTCCGCCGTTTCCATCGCGACGGTGGTTGCCGCGCCGCTGGGCAGCTATTTCGGCGCGCTGATCGGCTGGCGCAACGTATTTCTTATCTGTGCGCTGCCGAGCGTGGTTGCGCTGCTCTGGCAGCTGTGGGTTCTGCCTTCCATGCGTCCGGAGAGCGTCGGCAGCTTCGCTACCCTGTTTAAGGTGCTGCGTCGGCCAGGTATGATTGGCGGCATGCTCGCGACAATCCTGATTTTCAGCGGCCACTTCGCCTTCTTTACCTATCTGCGTCCGTTCCTCGAAACCGTGGCGCAGGCCAGCGTCGAAGGGGTTTCTCTGATCCTGCTCGGTTTTGGGGTAGCGAACTTTATCGGCACCTCGATTGCCGGACATCTGTTGGCCCGAAGCCTGCGCCTGACGCTGGCGCTGGTGCCGCTGGCAATGAGCGTGCTGGCGCTGATGATGGTAACGTTCGGCCACGTCGCGCTGCTGGATGGTCTGCTGGTGGCGATGTGGGGCTTTGCTTTTGGTCTGGTGCCGGTGGGCTGGTCGACCTGGCTTGCCACCACGGTGCCGGATGAAGCTGAAAGCGCGGGCGGTCTGCTGGTGGCCTCTATTCAGCTGGCGATTAGCGCCGGTGCGGCTGGCGGCGGTGCGGTATTCGATCTCAACGGCGCGAGCGGCGTTTTTGTCGGCAGCGGCGTGCTGCTGGTCAGCGCCATGGTGATTGTGCTGTTTGCGGTAAGAGTTAAGCCAGTCGTGAGTGAGGAGTAGGGCTGCAGCACCGCAGATTGTCGATAGCCCGGGGAATATGCCGTGACGTGGTATTGCTGCGGCTTCTTCCCGGCTTGCGCTGCGCTTAGCCGGGCTACAGGGCTGCAGATTGCTGGTAACCCGTAGCCCGGGTAAGGCGTTTACGCCGCAACCCGGGGAATATTCCGCGACGTGGTATTGCTGCGGCTTCTTCCCGGTTTGCGCTGCGCTTAGCCGGGCTACAGGGCCGCAAATTGCTGGTAACCCGTAGCCCGGGTAAGGCGTTTACGCCGCAACCCGGGGAATATTCCGCGACGTGGTATTGCTGTGGCTTCTTCCCGGCTTGCGCTGCGCTTAGCCGGGCTACAAGGCCGCAGATTGCTGGTAACCCGTAGCCCGGGTAAGGCGTTTACGCCGCAACCCGGGGAATATTCCGCGACGTGGTATTGCTGTGGCTTCTTCCCGGTTTGCGCTGCGCTTAGCCGGGCTACAAGGCCGCAGATTGCTGGTAACCCGTAGCCCGGGTAAGGCGTTTACGCCGCAACCCGGGGAATATGCCGCGACGTGGTATTGCTGTGGCTTCTTCCCGGCTTGCGCTGCGCTTAGCCGGGCTACAGGGCCGCAAATTGCTGGTAATCCGTAGTCCGGACAGATGCGCAGCATCGCCTCCGGGGAGGGTGTTAACTCTCGTCGATATCGTCGAGCAGATGCTGAATCAGTAGCGGAATCGGCCGGCCGGAAGCGACGCTTTTACCGCCTTCGCGCCACAGCGCCGTGCCGCTGACGTCGAGATGGGCCCAGGGGATCTCCGGCGGGCAAAAATGGTGCAAAAGCCAGGCGGCGGAGGCGCTGATGGCCGCATTATTGCCGGGCGTATTGCACAGGTCGGCGATTGCGCTTTCGGTCTGCTTCTTCAGCCTGCTATCCAGCGGCAGCGACCAGACCTCATCCCCGCTTTTTATCCCTGCCCGGGTTAACCCCGCCCGCAGCGCGTCGCTTTGCGTCATCAAGCCGCTCAAATCGTAACCCAGCGCCTTAACCACCGCGCCGGTAAGGGTCGCAATATCAATAATATAGTGCGCCTGCGGATGCCGCTGGCTCGCCCAGGCAATGGCATCGGAAAGCACCAGACGGCCTTCAGCGTCGGTATTATTGATCTCTACCGTCAGGCCATTACAGGCCCGGGCGACGCTGCCCGGCTGCATGGCGGCGGGGCCAATCGCGTTTTCCGCCAGCGCCAGTACGCCCATTGCCCGCACCGGTAGCGCCAGCTCGGCGATGCTCAGCATCAGGCCAAGGACGTTGGCCGCGCCGCACATATCGTACTTCATGGTGTACATCCCGGCGCCTTCCTTGAGCCACAGTCCGCCGGTATCAAAGGTGACGCCTTTACCGACGTAGCAGCGAACCGGGCCCTCGCGGACGCCATCATAATGAATCGCCAGCAGGCGCGGCGGGCGTTCAGCGCCTTTACCCACCGCATGCAGCAGGCCGAGCCCTTGTTCGACGATCGCTTTTTCATCCAGAACTTCGCAGCGCAGCGTGCCGATATCCGCGCACAGACGCCGGGCTTCTTCCACCACGTACTGCGGGGTACACTGCTCCGCAGGCAGATCCGCCAGCCGCCGCGCGGCGAGCATGCCATGCGCCGTGGCCCGTTGACGATGGGCGAGGATGTCCAGCGCCGACCGCTGTTCGGGTAAGGCATAGAGGGCGAGCTGGCGCAGGCGTGGCCTGGCGGCTTTCACCTGATGCAGGCCCAAATCATCAAGCTGCCAGTCGAGGTTAAACAGTTCGCGCAGCGCTTTGGTTAACGCGCCGCTGCTCTCTTCCAGCGAAGCGTCGAGGATAAGCGTTTCGCTCACCGGCTTTTTGCATAGCGGCCGCAGCGCCTCGGCCAGGCCATCGTTCAGCGTATCCCTCCACAGGGGGAGCGGAATGAGGGTGATGCGGGCGAAGGGGGAGCAGCCGAAGCGGGTATCCGCCACCTCGCCGCGGGCGGCCTGTGCCACCATTTCCGCGAGCAGGGGAACGGCATTGAGCGGGGCCTGGGCCAGCAGCGTACTGCCGGGCCAGGTCAACAGATGCGCGCCGGTGCAGGCGCTATCCAGTTGATTAATCAGACGATAATCCAGCATGGCTTACTCCTCGATGGGGGCGCGAATGCGTGCGGCATAGGCCTGCATCCATTCGTCGTCTACCGGCCGGTAATGGGTTTTCTCCCGAACGCGCTCGGCGCAGAACACGGTCAGCGGCTGCGTCGCGCTGGCGACGACAAAGGAGAAGGTTTTGATATTGGTGGCGGCGCCGAATTCGCCGCGCCGGTTCATGCACACCACCGAAAGGTCGCCCGCGCGGCCAAAGCGCGACATCAGTTTGTCTTCCAGCTCGCAGACCACCGAGTCCGCCGCCTGCTGCGGCGTCATTCCCTGGGCCATTCGCCGGACGATTTCGTAGCTGGTGCAGCCTTTCATCAGATCTTCACCGACGCCGGTCGCCGTGGCGGCGCCGGTCTCGCTATCGCAGTAGAAACCGGAGCCGATAATCGGCGAATCGCCCAGCCGTCCGCGCTTTTTCATAAACAGGCCGCTGGTGGAGGTGGCAACGCTCATGGAACCCTGTTTATCAAGGCCAATAATGCCCACGGTATCGTGGCCGTCGTAAGGACTGAGGCCTTTATCCAGCGTTTCGCGACAGCGCTTCCGGTAATGCTGCATCGCGCGTTCGGTCAGCATCGCTTTGGCGGCGAATCCCTGGCTTATGGCCCACTCTCTGGCGCCCTGGCCGACCAGCAGACTGTTGTAGCGCTGACGGCTCAGGGCATGGGCGACTTTCACCGGGTTGGCAATATCCACCAGATTACCGACCGCGCCGAAGGCCAGGGTATCGCCATGCATAAAGGCGGCATCCAGTTCGACCTCGCCGTTTTCCGTCGGCAGGCCGCCGTAGCCCACCGATTTGTACAGCGGAAAATCTTCTACCGCCGCCACCGCATTGACCACGGCGCTGGCGGTATCAGCGCCGGATGCCAGCGCCGCCGCGGCTTCGGTTACGCCTTCCAGCGCCATTCGCCAGGTGGCAATCATTCCCCACATTGGTTTACTCCTGTTTTGCAAGCGTGTTGTCCGTTTCAGCACGGGCGGTGACTTCCGCCGCGCGATACTGCTTATCGACGATGCGCATGAAGGGCAGGTACAGCATGGCGCCAATCAGCAAATTGAGGATCTGCATCACGCTGCCGCTAAGATGCCCGGTGACGATAAAACCGCTGATCACCGGCGGCAGCGTCCAGGGGATAAAGACGCCGGTGGTGACGGCCACCGCGCCGATCTTCATCGCCGCGTACTGCACCGTGACCAGCACCAGCGGCACGAGGTTAAACGGAATCAGCATGATCGGGTTCATGATCACCGGCAGGCCAAAGAGGATGGGTTCGTTGATATTAAAAATGGAGGCACCGGCGCCGAGGCGGGCAACTTCGCGCATATTTTTGCTGCGGGCGAAAATCAGCATCGCTATCACCAGAGACAGCGTTGCGCCCGCGCCGCCCATCCAGATCATATCGAAGAACTGCTCGGTGATAATGTGCGGCGGGGTGACGCCGGCCTGGATAGCGGCGATGTTGTCGGTCTGATTTTCCATCCACAGCGGACGAATGATGCCGTTGATCATCGAACCGGAGTTAATGCCGACCGACCACAGAATGGTAATGCTGAAAACGGTCATCAGCGCGCCGAAGTAGGAGGTACCGTAATGGCGTACCGGCGAGGCGACGACCTCATAAATAAACTGGTGGATGGTGGCGTAGTGCGTGTGCGCAAACCCGATGCGAATCGCCAGGATCAGAATCATCACCAGCAGCGCCGGGATCAGCGCGGCGAAAGACTCCTGCACCGCGGGCGGAACGCCGTCCGGCATCTTAATCACCAGCTTTTTGCGTTTTAGCCAGCAGAAGAGTTCGGTCCACAGCAGCGAACCGATCATCGCGACGAATAAACCTTTGGTGCCGATCCACTCCACGGGGATCACCGTGATGCCGCCGTTTTCAGCGACCTTAATGAACGGCGTGAGGATCAGAAACCCCACCAGCGAGAGGATGCCGCAGGAGATGCGGTCATCGCCGTAGTGCTCCGCCAGACGGTAGGCCACCAGGAAGCTGATAAACAGCGACATTGTGGAAAATACCGCGTTGAACGGGATTTCGATAATTGCGCTCCAGCTCGCGCCGAAGGTGCTGGCCATAAACTGCTGGTAGCTCTGATTGGGGAACGACGAGATCACCAGCAGAATGGAACCGACAATAATAAAAGGCATGAATGAAACGTAGGCGCCGCGAATAGCGCCGAGGTGACGCTGCTGGGCGGTTTTCGCCGCCAGAGGCATCAGTTTGGCTTCAAGAAATCCCAGAACATTGTTCATTGTGAACTCCGTACAAGATCGACAGGGCTGTGTGTGTTATCTATGGCGGATTATGAGAGAAAGCGGTGGGCTGAAAGGTGAAGCGGTTCACATTGTATTCTCTGCAATATTATATATCTCATATGATTAGTTATATTTTCTGTAGAGGATCGTATGGAAATTAAGCTGCACGCTAATGCCACCACCACCCCCAGAACGCGTAAATATCTTCAGGAATCGACGAAAAGCGACCGGGAACTGGCGCAGGAACTGGGGATTTCCATTACTACGGTTCGCCGCTGGCGCAACCGCAGCCAGATTTCCGATAACCACACCACGCCGCATTTGATACACAAAGTACTGAGACAAGAGCAGGAGATCCTCATTAACGCCCTCCGGGATGCGCTGCGCGCCCCGCTGGACGAACTGCTGTTTATGGTGAATGAGGGGCTGGGCATCGCTATTTCCCGCGCCACGCTAAACCGCTATCTGCGTCCGGCCCATGAAGGACGGAAAAATGCCGCGCTGCAGGGGAAAAAAGCGTTAAAGGCGGGAATGCGCGCGGATACCCTGACGCTGCACTATCGCCAGCTGGCGCTGTCGATGGACGACGGCGGTGAACATCATCTGCTCTGGGCGCAGGAGCCGATCAGCGGTTGGTGCTTTGGCCGCATCTATTGCGGGATCTCTCCCGCGCTGGTCGATAGCTGGCTGACCGAGGCGCTGAACGCCTGTCCGGCGCGTATACAATGTCTTGAGATTTATGCTCATAAAAGCTTTCAGCCCGCGCGCGCGGATCTCTCTTGCCGGACGGTGGCGATGGCGGAGCGCGGAGCGGTACAGCTCAGCGAACGATTAGCCGACGTTATTCCGGCGCTGGATGAGCCGGACGCGACGCTGCAGCGGCTGTGCGCGCTGTGGAACCGGGGGCGGGCGCAAAAAAAGCTGGGCGACACGACGCCCCAGGGCTTTCTTGAGTCGTTGAATCAGAACTAACGGTGGCGTCGGAGGCAGGCACGGCAGCCGCGTTTTGCCCGGGCCCCAGAATCTCTGCGACAGCAAAAGAGAGCGCGTTTTTTGTTGGGCCACGCCAGCGGCCCTGGAGGGTCAGCCGTTTCGCAGGCCATCAATCGCGCTGTCGCTCAGCAGCATAACCGTTTTTACGCTGACGCTGATCCTGTCGATAATGGCCTGTCGCGGGCCTTCGCGCCAGGCGGGGCTGCTGTAGAAGTGCGTCTGGGATGCGTTTAAATGCGTCAGGTCCTCATAGGCCCGGATCAGGTAATAAGCGTCGTTGTCATCAACTGAATTGCCGAAGGAGACGATATCCATTCCGGCGGCGCGATGACAGGGGGCGCTTTGTTCCTTCATTATCCGGTGAAACTCGTTCCCGGTCCCCGGTTTAAGGGTGTAAAGCAAAAACTCTACCGTTTTCATCCTGACGTTTCCTGTTCACATTCACTGAGTTTGCTGCAAGAGAGCACTGTCCGGCTATTAGAACAACTCCCCGTGGTTTTGTCGCTTCTCTTTGGCATGACGGCAGCGCGGGTTGCATTTCTCACTCCCTTTCTGATATGTTATATCATAACATTCAATGGCATTATAAAATATGTGACTATTTACCTTTCTTTTTAAATGATAATGATTATCATCACTACCTGCCGATCAAAAATCAAAAGAGCGCGTGTTTCGCTCATCCACGCTGAAGAGAGAGGGAGCGGCGGCTAATGGAGGAGAGTTTGACCAAGAGTGGAAAAGCCGATGATCCCGTGCTTAGCGTCAATATCGCATCATTGCCGCGGCCCGGCGGCGGGGAAATGCTCTCCGGCATTCATTTCAGCGCCGGTAAAGGAGAGTGCCTAGCCGTCATTGGACCCAACGGCAGCGGGAAAACCTCTTTATTACGCGCGATAGATTGCCAACTGCCGTCGCGGGAGGGCGACGTTCGGTTATATGGCCGCTCCATTGCCGCATTAACCCGGCAGCAGCGAGCCCGGCAGATCGCGGTGCTTGCGCAGAATGATACCCCCGACCTGCGCCTGGCGCTTGAGGATTATGTCGCCCTCGGGCGGATTCCCCACGCCCGGGATATGTCGCGTCGCGAACACGACATCATCGTAACCCGCGCGATTAACGATACGGGATTGCAGAGGCTGCGCAAGCGACCGCTCTCCGCGTTATCCGGCGGTGAGAGACAACGGGCGGCGCTGGCGCGGGTACTGGCCCAGGCGCCAAAACTGCTACTGCTGGATGAGCCCACCAACCATCTTGATCCCCACGGCAGAGTGGAGCTGCTGTCATTAGTGAAAAGCCAGGGAATCACGGTCGTTGCGGTATTGCACGATCTTTCCCTGATTGACGCCTTTGCCGATCGGGTTTTGCTTTTATCGCAAGGGCGCGCCGTGGCCTGGGATGTGCCGGAGCGCGTGCTTGTTTCACAACGGCTTTACCCGGTCTTCGGCTTGACCAGCTTTACCGTACCGCATCCCATGACCGGGAAGGCGCTGCGGATTTTTGAGGTGCCAGGCTATGCCTGATAAATTACCGGAGGATAACGCAGCATGAATAAATGGTTTGCAGGGACGATGGCGTTTCTTTTTATTTCAGCGGCGAACGCGGCGGATTTTCCCGTCACGATTGACAGCTGCGGAACGCCTGTGACCTTCACTCAGGCGCCGAAAAGGGCGGTCATCCACGACCTTAATATGTCTGAAATGGCTTTTGCTCTCGGGTTGCAGGACCGCATCGTTGGCTTAACCGGCATTACCGGATGGTACAAAATGACCCCGGAATTTAAACATCAGATGGGATCAATTCCCGAGCTGGCGCCGAAATATCCCTCTCTGGAGACGCTGCTGGCGGCAAATCCTGATTTCTTTTTCGCCGGCTGGAATTACGGCATGAAGGTCGGCGGGGAGGTCACGCCTTCCGCGCTCGAAACATACGGTATCAAAACCTTTGTGCTGAGCGAGAGCTGCGTCTTTACCGCCTCTCAGAAACAAAAAGCGAGTATGGACCTGCTGTATAACGATGAGCTGACGCTGGGCAAGATTTTTGGCAAGCAGCACGAGGCCCGTACGCTGGTCGACGGCTGGAAAAAAACGCTGAATGCGCTGCCTAAGCCGCCGCAGGGCGTGCAGCCATTAAAGGTGTTTGTCTATGATTCCGGCGAAGATAAGCCCTTTACCAGCGGACGGTACGCCATGCCGACCGCGATTATCGAAGCGGCGGGAGGGAAAAACGTGATGGACGACCTGCAGATGAGCTGGGGGACCACCTCCTGGGAGAGCGTGGCGACGGCGGAACCCGATTTTATTATTCTTCTCGATTATCAGACCGGCAGCGGCGCTGATTCGCTGCGCCGTTTCCTCGAAAATCATCCGTTAATGAAACAGACGCCGGCGGTGAAGCGGCAGCGTTATCTGAAGCTGCAATATGCTGAGTTGACGCCCGGGCCGGCGAATATCAACGCGGCCGAAAAGCTGGCTCATGCGATGTATCCTGCGGCCCACCAATGAGCGGGGCTCACTGTCGCTACTACTGGGCCGCGTGGGGGGCGCTGCCGTTATTAGCCGGCTTGATGCTGCTCAGCGTGGCTAAAGGCAGCGTGCCGCTGTCGCTTACCCAGGTTCTCGGCGCCTTGCGGCTGCTGGATGTGCCGGTTTCGGAGATGATCGGACGTATTGTCATTGATTTGCGCGTGCCAAGGACGCTGCTGGCGGTACTGGCGGGCGCGGTGCTGGCCATCGTGGGCGGTCTACTACAGACCACCACGCGCAACGATCTGGCCGATCCTTTTTTATTCGGGCTTTCCTCAGGCGCATCGGCGGGAGCGGTACTGGTGATCACCCGATTCGGTGAGCGGCTTGGCGCGCTGACGCTGCCGGTGTCGGCATTCGTTGGCGGCATCTGCTCGGCGGTGGCGGTGATGCTGCTGTTTCATTTTAAAAAGCAGCGTGGCGCAGAGCACCTGGTGATCTGCGGGTTGGCGATCTCCTTTTTATTCGGCGCGCTGACCAGCTATCTGATTTTCTCGGGCGACCAGCGGGCCGCCAGCTCGGTGCTGTTCTGGTCGCTGGGTGGGCTCGGTCTGGCGCGCTGGGATAATTTACCCTACGCCCTGTTCAGTCTGCTGCTTCTCGGCGCATTCATACTCCTGCGCTGGCGCTCCCTGGATGGCTTACTGGCCGGTGAGCAGACCGCGCAGTCGCTGGGCATCAACGTTACCCGTCTGCGCATGGAGGTGTTTTTCTGCTGCGCGTTAGCAACGTCGCTGCTGGTGGCCCTGACCGGGGTGATTGGCTTTATCGGCCTGATGGTGCCGCATATGTGCCGCTATTTTTCTGGGGTAAAACATCTGCTGCTGCTTCCTTTATGCGGCCTGTGGGGCGCGGTGCTACTGTGCGGCGGTGATATCGTCAGCAGGACGCTGCTGGCTCCGCAGGAGCTGCCTATCGGGATCATTACGGCCGGCATCGGCGGACTCTTCATTATTATTCTGCTGGCCAGAAACCGTTCATAAACTGAGTCGCGCCGGGTCGCTGCCTGGCGCAGACTTAAACGAAGGGCAAACAAATGCCCGGAAGTCAGCGCGCGCATGCGCTTCGGTTCATGCGCAATTCCCTCATTGGTAGTTTTATCTTTTGATAAATTAATTTTTTCAATGTCATTCGTTAATTATCATCTCTGTCGTAGAGTGATATGCTGCTAATCTCTCTTTAACCGATGCATCGTAAGAAAAATCCTAAAGTAAGCGTGGGGATGAGTGCTGTCTCCGGGCCAGTGAAAATGCGATGGTTGACATTTCGCAGGGATTTTTCTGAAATTCACTCGTCTGGACAATAAATATTAAACAAACTTATAATTCACCCACTTCACTCATGGGTATATCCCCATGGCGCCTATTATACGCATTTCTATAAAGGATGATTGCACTTTCATGAGGGAAAGGAATGTTAACTATTTTCAGCCATAATCATTTTTTTAAGAAAGCCATGCGTCTGAAAATAAACGACATAAAAGCGGTCAGAAAGGCGAATCTGGTCGATTTGTGCTTAACAAAGTACGCATCCAGCAGCTGCGCGCAGTTTCATTTTTTGATAAATAGCTTTGAAATGAAAAAGAATTTTGTTTGTTTCCGGGTTGAAGATAATATTATTTGTTTGATAAACAAAAGGCGCACCGCACATATCGCCAGTATTATCGCCAGAGTGACTGATGGCATCCCCGTGGGAGAGGACATCACGTTAACAGAGAGAGAATTTCAGTATATTTTTATTATGAAATTTACCGTACTGGCAAAAGATTATCCGGAGCTGCTCGGCATTTCGCCCAAGGCCTACAGCAGCTATAAAAGAAGATTAATTGAGAAGTTCGGCTTTAACTCATTTCATGCGCTACTGGCGCTGTCTAATTATTTACACGCTTTTTCGCTGCTCGATAAATTTACGCCGGATTAATTGCTGCACCTGTATGCGTGACTATACCTTTATTTTCGCACTTTCATCTTATTTTTCCGTCTGCCACGACTGTTAAGGAGCGCACTCACAAAGTGACTCTTTTTCATGTCATCTATCCCATGTCTTGCCTCAAAGGGCGAGCGGGGGACAACGGAACCCCACCACGATCTGTTCTCGTCATTTCTGGCGCTTTGGGACCGCGGCATCAGCGTCTATAATCCGCACAGCGATGTGTTCCGCGAGCGGCGAAGCTAATCGTCTGTTGAAAATAGCATTAAGCCTTACGACAACCTGATTGTCGTAAGCTGCCCAACTACAATAAAGGCTTATATGAAACAAATGACGTTGAGTGACCTTCGGCAACAAAGCGAACAGGCTGCAGCTTCGCCTCGCCTACGTGCCCATCGTAACTTCCACCCTGACTTAAGCGATCCGGTGCAACGCCTGGCCGTCGCTATGGAGCCGGGTACCTATGTTCGGCCTCACCGCCACCCGCACACTTTTGAACTGCTGACATCCCTTAGCGGACGTTTTGTGGTGTTGACCTTTGATGATGCTGGCAACGTGACCGAGCGCGTGGTGTTAGGCGAAGAGTGTAAGGTGCTGGAGATGGCGGCGGGTACCTGGCATGCCGTGCTGTCGATGGATAAAGGCGGCGTAATTTTTGAGGTTAAATACGGTGGTTACCAGCCGGTTTCTGAGCAAGACGCGGCCCCGTGGGCGCCAGCTGAAAACGCGCCGGGAACCGCCGAGCTAATGAAGTGGTACGCCCGGGCGCAAGTGGGTGATGGCGGTTTTACCCTGTAATCCAGGCATTGCGCGGGGAGCAGCCCCGCGCCAGCTTCCTTTTACCCCCGATACAGATAAGCCGTTCCCGGCGCGTCAGCGGCTTATCAAACTAGTGACAAGCTCCTGGCTCTATTTATTCATAGTATTTATTCATAGTTAAACTTATCCCATGAAATAGGGCTGGCGATATCCCTTTCACGAAAGTGTTAAACACATCTTAAACCACTATGCTATAATTTTTACGGTTTTTGTAAAGAAACTTCAATAAAGAAATGTGGTCATTTCGGCACTATAATTTATCTGCGGGGAAGGATCGGAATATACTTATTAATAGCCGATCAGGGGAATCAGTGCCTTTATGAATAAACATTAATGATTGGTTGTGTAAATTATAAACTATTGATTTATATTGTTTTTAACAAATTACAATCTTTAATTTATGTAATCATTAGAATTTACTTATGATAATTTATCTATTTTAGTCAAACCTTCTGCATCTATGGGTTGCGTAAGGCGTGATTCAGAATATTTGCCAGCGGAAGCAGTGAATGATTGATGGACATCAATTAACAACCGCTGTTGTCGTCACAGTTATGGTATTTAGTCTAAAAAACTGGAACTTTTAATTTCAAGTCTCTTTGCGAATTATCGCATAATAGCCTCGCTCAGAAGGCATCTGAGATTTTATATTTTATTAATAGTTAGGGACGAAATAATATGAAAGTAAAATTACTAACAGTGGCCGTCTCTACACTTCTTGCTGCAGGAACCGTGCAGGCAGCTGAGGTGTATAACAAGGACGGAAACAAACTCGACCTCTACGGGAAAGTGACCGGCCTGCATTATTTCTCCAGCGATAAGTCAGAAGATGGCGATCAGACCTATGCCCGTCTGGGCTTCAAGGGTGAAACCCAGATCAACGACCAGCTGATCGGCTACGGCCAGTGGGAATATAACTTCAGCGCCAATAACGTTGAAGGCGACAACTCCGGCGACAAAACGCGTCTCGCGTTTGCCGGCCTCAAGTTTGGCGAATTTGGCTCTCTGGACTACGGCCGTAACTACGGCGTCGCCTATGATATCGGCGCCTGGACCGATATGCTGCCGGAGTTTGGCGGCGATACCTGGACCCAGACCGATGTCTTCGCCACCGCGCGTACCACCGGCGTTGCCACCTACCGTAACAGCGGTTTCTTCGGCCTGGTTGACGGCCTGAACGTCGCCGTACAGTACCAGGGCAAAGAAGAGGGCAACGGTCGCGATCTGGCGAAACAGCATGGCGACGGCTGGGGTCTGGCCTCGACCTATGAGTACGAAGGATTTGGCGTAGGCGCGGCCTACGCGGCATCCGATCGCACCGATGCGCAGGTCAGGGAAGGGCGCGTGAATCCTGACTTCTACGCCCGTGGCGAAAAAGCGGAAGTGTGGGCGGCCGGTCTGAAGTACGATGCTAATAACATCTACCTGGCAACCACCTATGCGGAAACCCGCAACATGACGAAGTTTGGTAAAGGCTATATCGCCAATACCGCGCAGAACTTTGAAGTTGTGGCCCAGTATCAGTTCGATTTTGGCCTGCGTCCGTCCATCGCCTACCTGAAATCAAAAGGCAAAGATCTGGGACGCTACGGCGACCAGGATCTGGTTGAATACGTTGATGTCGGCGCGACTTACTACTTCAATAAAAATATGTCTACCTATGTGGACTATAAAATCAACCTGCTGGATGACACCAGGTTCACCAAAGATGCCAGCATCAGCACCGATAACATCGTTGCCGTGGGCATAACCTACCAGTTCTAAAACAACGCCTTTTATTGAACCATGCCTGCCAGCTTACCCTCCTGGCAGGCATTTTTTGTGCTTGAACGCAGGGCGAGACGAAAAGCCCGACGCCGTTTCCCGCGCCGGGGTGGGTGAGATAAGGGGGAGTTTACGGTGCGGTACTGAAAAACTCGCCGAATTTCACCGCCAGCCAGCCCACCGGGGTGGTGGCTCCGCCCACGATATTAGTGATTTCCGCCATCCCTTCCGGCACCGGAATGTTAGAGTTGACCGCCGCCTGGGTGTATTCCCGCGAAATATCCGTCCCGACGTACAAAATACAGGTGACCACCAGCGTGCCGGTGATAAACATGCGGAACATATTGCGTTTGCAGAACGGCGTCACCATCGCCAGCAGGAACATCAGCGAGGCCAGATCGACAAACGGCAGCACGCGGTTGCCCGGCAGAATAATCGCCAGCACCACCGCCATGGGGATCAGCAGCAGTCCGGTCGCCAGCACCGAGGGTTCGCCAATAAGCAGCGCGGTATCCATGCCGATATAGAAGTCGCGGTTGGGAAATTTCGCTTTCAGCTTAGCTTCCGCGGCATCGCGCACGATAAGCAGACCCTGCACTAAAATTTCGATCATTTTCGGCAGCAGCAGCATGGCGGCGGAAACTTTAATCGCCAGCGACACCGCGGCTGCAACATCGTATCCGGCAAGGAAGGCCAGCAGCAGCCCCAGCACGAAGCCCAGGGTCAGCGGTTCACCGAAGACGCCGAATTTTTTATTAATACTTTCCGGGTCGAAATTAATTTTATTGATCAGCGGGATCTTATCAATAATATAGTTACAGGCAATACCAAACGGCACGTAGGTTATACAGGTAAGATGGGGGAATGATATCCCTTTAAGATTATAGTTTTTTTGCAAATACGGTGCGGTTAAATCCGCCGCCAGCAGGGTTAAGATAAATATGCCGAAGGTAATGCCAACGGAGAGCCAGTAGTTACCGGTGCCGGCATACACGACCGACCCCATAATCAGGAAAATCCAGTAGTTGAATATATCGATATTTACCGTCTTGGTTAATTTAAGCAGCAGCATGGCGATATTGATAACAATAAATCCCACGACCACCGGCAGCATCAGCGGCGAGCCCCAGCCGATAGTGGAGGCGGTCGGCCAGCCGGTATCGACCACCGTCAGGTGCAGACCGATGCGTTCAACCATGGCCTGCGACGCCGGGCCGAGGTTGGTCAACAGCAGGCCGATCACCAGACCCACCCCTTCAAAACCGATACCGACCAGCATCCCGGCTTTAAATGCGGTGCCAATTTTAACGCCGAAGCACAGGGCGATAATAAAGAATATTACTGGCATCATCACTGATGCCCCCAGACTAATAATGCTGTTGATAATATCCATAATATTTCCTTAAAAGGCGGCCGAATTGGGCGCGAGCGAACCCGTGCCCAATGGGCCGTAGCAAAAACCTTAAGCGGCTCTTTTAATATTTAACCGAGTTGCTTCAGCAAGATCTCAGAAAAAATCTTCGGCGAATTGCTGAAGGCATCAATAGTACTGCCGGCAATATGCGGCGTTATCGTGACGTTATTCAGCGAATAAAACGCGCTATCCTCCGGCAGCGGTTCATCATCAAAGGTGTCGAGGGCGGCGCCCATGATTTTACCGTCCCGCAGCGCGGCGATCAGATCGCCTTCATTAATTAAGCCGGAGCGTGCGGTATTGACGATAATGGCGCTCTCCTTCATTAATTCAAAATGATGTGCGTTAATCAGGTTTTCCGTTTCCGGGGTCATGCGGGCATGTAGCGAAATCACATCCGCACGGCGAACCAGCTCATCGAGAGAATCCACCTTTTCATAGCTGTCATGGCCGGGGACGTACTTATCGTAAAAGATAATCTCGCTGCCGAAACCGCGCAGGAAGCCGGCCACCAGCTGAGCGATATGCCCCAGCCCGACCAGACCCACCACTTTGCCGCCCAGTTCAGGAATGGCCCGGTGGTTTGGACTCTCTTTGCGCCAGAACTTATCGCGCAGCGCATCGTGCGAGCGGGCGATGTTGCGCATTTCCGCCAGAATCATGCCGACGGTAAACTCCGCCACGCTGCGGGCATTACGCCCCGGCGTATTCATTACCTCAACTCCGCGCGCTTTGGCCTCCGCCTGATTAACGTTTTCAATGCCGCCGCGCAGCACGCCAACGTATTTAAGCTTTGGTAGCTTGTCGAATACCGCCGCGTTAACCGGGGCGAACTGGACGATCAGGATCTCAACCTCCTCAGCGCCCTGAAGCAGGGCGGCAGGCAGCGCCACCGCTTCGGAGCCTTGCTGTTCAACCAGTAAATTATCCTCCTGCAGTTTTTCAATCGATTCGTGCGACCATTCGCGCACTTCCACTGTAATGCCTTTATCTTTCAGCGCTTTCAGACCCGCGTCCATCATCGCTGCATTGATAAACAGATCGGCAATTGCCAGACATTTCATAATGATTCTCCATAAATTAACGCATCAACATACCGCCGGTGACATCCAGAGTCGCTCCCGTCATATAGCTGGTTTTCGGAGAGACCATGAAGACGCCGATGTCGGCAATTTCGTGCGGCTGGGCTACCCGGCCCACCGGAATACGGCTGACGTAATAGTCAGGATTCTGCTCAATGTTTTTACGGATCATCGCGGTATCCATAATGCCGACGGCGATGTTGTTGACATTGATTTTCTGTTTCGCCACCTCGCGCGCCAGCGAGATAGAAAATGCCACCAGGCCCGCTTTACTGGCCGCGTAATGCGCATGACCGGTGGTCGAACCGTGGAAGGCCGCCTGAGAAGTGATATTCAGGATGCTGCCGGCCCGATCTTTCGCCAGGCAGTGGTTGACAAACAGCTGGCTCAGGTGGAAAACCGCCTTCAGGTTGACGTTCATCACGCTGTCCCACTCCTGCTGGGTGATTTCAGTGACGTAGCCGCTTAGCCAGATCCCGGCGTTGTTGACCAGAATATCGGCGTTCCCCAGCCGCTCAATGCAGGTCGCGAACAGATTCTCCCGGCTTTGCTCATCGGAAAGATCGGTTTTCACCGCAATAATCTCGACGCTGGCGCTATTTTTTACCGTATCGATCAGCTGCTCCGGGCGCTCCTCATCACGCATATAGGTGAAGCAGATGTTGACCCCTTCTCTGGCGAGGGAAAGGACAAACTCTTTGCCCAGTCCCGTTGCGCCGCCGGTGACGATAGCCGTGCGGTGGTGTAAATTCAGATCCATACTTTCCTCGCTTAATGCGTAATGTAGTTACTGCAGCTTTTCCACGGAGACTGCATTTCCGATAGCAGATTTTTGTAGAGCTGATACTTATCCTGATAGACCTTGTTATTATCCGGGTTCGGCGTGACCGTTCGCGAAACGTGAACCATCTCATTTGAGGCAACAAAGACGTCATCAAACCAGCCAGCCATGACCGCGGCGGTCATCGCGGTGCCCAGGGTGCCGTGCTCTTTCACGTCGACAATCTCCAGGGTGGACTGGAAAATATCGGCGAATATCTGCAGCCAGACCGCAGAGTTAGTGACGCCGCCCGCAATCCGAATGGTGCGGCTTAGATCAGGGTTGATGTTGCGCAGACGTTCGGTGTGATAAAGGTGGCTGAAGGCGACCCCCTCGTAGATAGCGCGCAGAAAATGCGCTTTTTTATGGAAGCTATTCAGGCCGATAAACCCCGCGGAGGCGTCCGGGATGGTGTTGGAGCCGAAGACAAACGGGAAGAACAGCAGGTGGCTCTCGGCGGGCGTTGTCGTGGAGACCAGATCATTGCACAGATCGTAGACTGACGATCCCTGCGCCGCCGCGGCGGTGCGATCGCCTTCCATAAAGTTATTGATAAACCACTCCAGATTACTGGCGGATGTGGGGCTGGCCTCGGTAATTAACCATTTGCCCTCAATCGGATAAATCGAGGTCATAAAGAGATCCCGGTCGATAACCGGATGGTCGGTCACGTATTCATTGATGCTCCAGGTGCCGGTAATGATCGCCAGCTTATCCAGCGTATTGATGCCGGAAGCGACGGATGACGCCGAGATATCAAACACGCCGCCCGAGACCGGCGTGCCGGCACACAAACCGGTTAGCTGCGCGACGTCGTCGGTAATGTAGCCGCAGCAATCGGTGGAGCGTTTAATGGGCGGAAGCTTGTCGCGCAGATCGCCGAGCCCCCACCAGGCCAGCAGCGAGGCGTCATAGTCGCGGTCGCGAACGTTGATCAGGTTAGTCCCTGAGATATCGGTAAGTTCGAGAAAGGCTTCGCCGGTCAGATAAAAACGAATCAGATCTTTGACCATGAATATGTAGCGCGCGTTGTTCAGCGCTTCAGGCTCGTTCTCTTTCAGCCAGGCGAGGAGGGCGACGGGCTGGCCTGCCCAGATGGACTGCATGGTTTTGGGTAAAATGTCGCTGACAAACGTCGGGTCGCGGTACCACTTTTCAACCCAGCCCTTAGCCCGGCTATCGGTGGAGATGATCCCGTTGCGCACCGGGGCGCCCGTTTCATCCACCATATACAGCCCGTTGCCGTGGCCGGTGACCGCCACGCTTTTGATCTGGCTGGCGTCGATCCCCGACTGCGCGAGGGCCGTTTTAATGACTTCAACGTTGGCCGCCCAGAGTTCGTTGATATCTCGCTCGGTGTGAAATTCCTTCGGGGTCAGCATTTGCGTTGACTTCGACGCGCTGGCCACCACGTTGCCGGCGCGATCGTAAATCGCCGCTTTTGTGACGGTGCCGCCGTTATCAATGCCCATGACGTAGTGTTGTTTCATTGGCGTGGACTCCTTATGCGTTACCATAAACCGGGTTCGCTGGTGGTAATGCCTTTAAATCCGGCATGGAAAATTTTATCTACAAGGTATTTCCGCTTTACAAAGCCTCCGGCGATGAATATCACGTCAAAGCCTTTTAAATTCCGGCTAATCAATTCCAGACACTGGCAGGCATATTCAGCAGGTAAGATTTCAATAGCATCTGGCGGGTTATGCTTAACAATATCGATGGAGTGATCCAGCGAACGCGAGTCGATGAGCAATACCCGGAAGATAGTTAACAATCCCTCTTTTTTGGCATAGCGTAGGGCCGAGAGATTGGACGAAATAACACCATCAACCTTGTAGTAATTTTTGAGCAGACTGATCCCCGCTTGGTCGGGTTTAAAACCACCCAGTAGCTCCAGGTGAATAAGCACTTTCTTGCCGCGCTGATGGCATTTGCCAATCAGCGATTGCAGGTTGCCGATATTTGCTTCGGATAGCAGTACGTATTCTGATGCGCAGGACAGCGCCTGTTCAAAATGTTTATATTTTCTGACGGAAGGAATGATGGTGTTATTTAAGAACATATTAATATCCGATGTTATTTAGCCATGTAGAGGCTGTAGGCATCTTCCGCTGTGGCATTTTCATGGATGATGGCGTTCAGACCTGCTACTACTTTTGCCGGCTGTGGGTCCTGAGTAATATTGCGGCCCACCGCCACGCCTTTTGCACCCACCTGCATACAGTGCTGCACAAATTTAAAATAACCGTCGATGCCGGTTTTCGGGCCGCCCAGCGCCAGTACCGGCACGCCGGCCGCTTCGACGATAAGCCGATCATCTTCGGTACCGGTAAAGCGGGTTTTGATCACGTCAGCCCCCAGTTCAACGGCGATGCGGGCCGAGGCGGCGATAACGGCCGGGTTGTTGGAGTCGTCGCTGGTCACGGGATAGCCGTACGGCAGGGATTCCACGATCAGCGGCACGTTCCAGCGATCGGCGGCCTGCGCCAGCTGCATCGCCATGATGTGCGTTTTCTCTTCATTGAACGCGCCGGGGAAGGTCATGCACACTACGCCTTCCGCAGCCACTTTCAGCGCATCCTCAATGGAAAAGACGGGAGTCGTATCGGGAACGGTATTATCAAAAATATTCACTGTGCTATCGACGCGTAATACAACGGGAACGCAATTGAAAACTTCGCGGAAATTTTTCAACATGCCATAAGTGACCAGCGCGCAGTCCAGGCCGCTTTCAACAAGGGCCGGAAGCTGATTTATCGTATTATCAATACCATTTGTTTTGCTTGAAAAATAGTAGCCATCCAGCGCCAGCGTGACCGATTTACCATCTTTTGCGAAAATGCGAGAGAGACGACGTTCTTTAGACATTTTTTGACTCCTGAGATAGAAAAAAAACAAAAAAGGCCCTCAGAGACTTTCGTCTCTGAGGGCCTTCGATTCACTTACCCTTTTGATAATCGTTCAGCAATCCAAACCATTATCAATTAATTTTTCAGCCTGGCGGGTAGGGTTTAAATGGTGTTTAATTTAAATCCGTTCCCTTGCTTGAATTAATTACTAGCATGCCTGCGTTCTTTCTGTCTAGCCGTTGTTGATAAACTGAGATGCTTATCACGAATTAAACTTGAGTTTAATCTTATCAGCGCTTGCGAATTTGAACACCAACAGCCGATTTTATTGTGCTTATGCTAAGAGTAAAAACTCTATCGTCAACTGCGCCAGCAGCAGCAGCAGGGCAATCAGCGCCAGCCATTTCGCCGGACGCAGCTTATGCTGCGGAATAGAGGTATTACGCAAACGCACGAACCATGGATTGTTTTTCATTATTGACGTCCTGTCCCTGATGCCTGTTAACGCGATCGACAGAAACTGAATGACGATCTAATTAGCTGATATTAATGGATTAGTCGGCAATAACCCATGAATAAATGAAGCTGGTTTAGCTTTCATTCAATAATTGGGACTCAAATCATATACAACATAAATCAGGATAAGGGTCCGTCAATAAACGCTGTTTCAGACCCTCATCTGGCTGTCGCTTGCTGACAGGGCGTCCGCTGTCTTCAGAGTTCATGATCCCAGGGCGGGTTAGCGCCCGGCCTGGAAACCGTCACCGCGGCGGCGCGCATCCCCAGATCCACCGCCTGGCGAACCTGCTTGCGTGACAGTGTCACTAGTTTCTCCTTCTCCAGGAGCCCGGCCTGCGAGAGGCTGGCGAGAATACCGGCATTCACCGTATCGCCCGCGCCGACGGTATCGGCCACCGCTACGCGAATAGCGGGCACATGCAGATGAAAATCAGCGGTCCAGGCATCAGCGCCGTCAGCGCCGCGGGTGACCACGATAAGCTTCGGCCCCAGCGCCAGCCAGCGGCCTATCACCTCATGCTCTTCGCCGGGTTCGGCAAACCAAGCGAGGTCCTCATCGGAAAGCTTGACGATATCCGCTAATGCAATCATGCGCCTCATGCGCGCCAGGTGTTTCTGCCGGTCCGGGATGAAAATTTCACGAATATTAGGGTCGAGGAACATCACCCGACGCGGCGCTTCCCTTACCATCAGCGCTTCATAAACGCTGCCGCACGGTTCGGCGATCAGGCTGATGCAGCCGAACAGAACGGCGGAGACGTCATCCCCGAGCGTCGGCAGGTCGTTTTCAGTCAGCATTCGACCGGCGCTATTCTCATCGTAAAAGGTATAGCGGGCCTGACCGCCTACCAGCCTGACGAAGGCGAGGGTGGTGGGCAGCGGCGCGCGGGTTGAGGGCGAATAATCCACGCCGGAGGCGTCAAGCGTGTGGCGCAGCATGTCACCCATAAAATCGTCCGATAAACCGGAAAACAGCGCGACCGCCATCCCTTGGCGACCCAGGGCGACGGCGGTATTGAACGCCGCCCCGCCAACGCAGGGAGTAAAGGCGGGGGCATTCTCGCGGCTCCGACAGGGCAGCATGTCGATGAGGGCTTCTCCGCAGCAGAGGATCATGGCTTTTCTCCCTGACTCACCGCGACCACCGGCGGGGTTTCCAGCCGATCGGCTACCTGCATCCAGTTTTCGGCAAAACGTCCGCAGGCGGTCTTGATATCGACGCCGACGGGGAGCTCCGGACACTCGTTTTCGCCGTTGCTGCCCCAGTTAACCCATCCTGACTGGCGGCGCTGGACTATCTGAAACGCGCCGGAGGGGCGGGAGGTCCACCAGATCATCGCCCGGCCGCTCGCTGAATCATACTCGACGGTTTTACTGGCCGGCCCGGGAAAGATGGTTTCATCCGCGACGGCGGAAACGTCAACGGGCGAATCGGTCAGCAGCCATTCCCGTTCGGTGAGATCGGCTCTGCGATGCGCCCGGGCGCGAACCTGGCTCAGCCGTTCGCGAATCTCGGCCTCATCGAGCACGTTCTCCCAGCGGCAGAACATCCGCCAGTAGAGATCCCAGTGGGCGGAGGCCATATCGGCGAGCTGTTCGCGGAATTCGGTAAATTTCGGGCTCTGGTTTTCCGAGGTGGTGACGGTATTGGCCACCATGGCGACCAGCTCTTCGGCATAGGGGTCGCCCGCGCGATAGCGGGTGCCGCCGTACGCCGCGAAGCGATCGAACAGCAGTTTTCCCGGACCGCTCTCAAATTCGTCGCCGACGGTGATCTTGTTGGTCACCGAACGGCCGTTAATCACCGTTGAAAAATCATCTACGCAGTAGCGCCGCTGAAACCAGGGCGTGTTCCAGCTAAATTTCCAGTCGATGGAGAAACGTTTACCGCGCAGCTCCGGTAATAATCCGTCGGGGATCGCGCCGCGCATGCGGTAGTGATGATAGACCGGACCTTCCTCGAGGATCTCAATATCAACGAGGGTATGCTCCGGCGGGTTTATCAGCCCATTTTCCGGGGTAAAAAACGGGCCGTAAAACCCGCCAATGGCGTTATTTCCGGAAGGAAGCAGCTCGACGTTGTCCTGCAGCGCGCGAAAATGGCGCAGCCCCCACTTGGATGCACCTACGCCCTGGGCGGTTCCCCGACACATTTCCAGATCGAAGCAGCCGGTATTGAGACGGACAAAACAGTCCTTTTCCCGGCCAGGCAGCCGGTGGATACCGGCGATTTCACCGACTTCAGCCGCCGTGAGCGGGCGGTCAAGCCGCATCTTGAGGGTCCCGCTGAAGCTGACCGTCGCGATAAAAGCGGTACGGCTTGCCGACGACTCCTGCTCAAGGCGCTGGCACAGGATCCGCGCATCATCGTCGGTAATCGCCCACCACAGCGGCTCCTGCAGCTTCTCCGGGAGAATAAACGTAATCGGTTCGCGATCCCGGCTACCGTTCATCGGGTCCGTCAGCGTAATGTGATATGTCATGAGGGTATACTCCATTAAAATTTAAGCGTGCGAAGACCCGCCGCCAGCGCGGCGGATAAACAAAGCGTCAGGGAAAGCTAGCGGGTACGGGCGATCTCTTTTTTCCGCCAGAAGGTAAACAGCTCCGGATGCTGTTTCAGCCCGTCAATCGCCACGGCAAGAATGATGACGATGCCTTTAATCAATAGCTGGGTGAAAAAGGGCACGCTCAGCAGAATCAGGCCGGTGCTGAGTACGCCAAGAATAATCGACCCAATCAGGGTGCCGATAATCCGCCCGCGTCCACCGGCGAGGCTGGTGCCTCCCAGCACCACCGCCGCAATGGCGTCCAGCTCATATCCCGTACCCGCCGTGGGCTGGGCGGAAATCACCCTGGCGGCGAAGATAATTCCCGCCAGACCCGCGCAGACGCCGGCAATCATGTAGACCGCCGCCAGCACGCGTTTGACCCGTACGCCAGCCAGGCGCGCGGCCTGGGCGTTGCCGCCGACGGCATAGATATGACGGCCGAACCGCGTGCGCTCAAGAATGAACCACGCCAGCAGATAAACAATCAGCATAATAATGACCGGCACGGGGATACCGGCAAGATAGCCATTTCCCAGCTCGCGGAAGCTCAGGCTGCTCGACACAATAGGCTGCCCTTCGGTAATGGTGTAGGCCATACCGCGCAGGAAGGTCATCGTGCCGAGAGTGACGATAAAGGGCGCGAGGGCGAGATAGGCGGTGAGCACGCCGTTAAGCAGACCGCACAGCGCGCCCACGCCAACGCCGGCCAGAATCGCCAGCGGCGCAGGGAGCCCGGCCATCGCCGCGACCACTGAGACTACGCCGGAAACGGCGACGATTGACCCGACGGATAAATCAATGCCGCTGGTTAAAATGACGAAGGTCATGCCCGCCGCCAGAATAGCGTTGACGGAAATCGAGCGGGCGATATTCAGCAGATTATCGACGCGGTTAAAGTTTGGCGCGAAGGTGGACATCAGGATCAGCAGCACCAGCAGAACGATTAAGATCCCCACCCGATCCCACCATTTCGCAAAATCAAACGGCGCTTTGACCGGCAGTTCCGTCACAGGTTTATTGTTGTCCATGGCATTCTCCGGATTGACTGGTAAAGGTTCCTGTTGCGTGCAGCATCACTTCTTCTTCCGTGGCTGAAAACGAGGGTAACTGATGAACGATTCGCCCGCCGCGCATGACCAGCACGCGGTCGCTAATGCCGATGGCCTCCGGTAAATCGGAGGAGATCACCAGAATGGCTTTCCCGACGCGGGCGAGCTTGTCGATCAGTTCGTAGATTTCCCTTTTGGCGCCGATATCCACGCCGCGGGTCGGTTCATCGAGAATAAGCAGCCTCGAATTGCGCAGCAGCCAGCGCGCCAGCGCCGCTTTCTGCTGGTTTCCGCCGGACAGGGCGCTGACGGGCAGTTCAACCGCATTTTCCCGCAGCCGCAGCCTGCGCATCTGCTCAAGGACGGCGGCGCGAATCGACTTGCGTTTCACCACGCCGCCGGCGACAAAGCTATCCAGCGAGCTGATATCAATGTTGTGCTCAACCGAATGCCCGAGAAACAGTCCCTGAGTTTTGCGGTCTTCGGTCACCATCCCGATACCGTCGGCGATAGCGGCGGTGGGGTCTGCCGGATTGCTCGCCCGGCCGTCAATGCGCACGCTTCCCTGGGTGCGCGGGTCGGCGCCGAAGAGCAGGCGAGCGACTTCGGTTCGCCCGGAGCCCACCAGACCGGACATGCTCACCACTTCGCCCGCGTTGACCTCAAAGGAGACCGGGCCGGTCGCACTGCCTGCCAGATCCCTGACTTCCAGCAGTACCTTGCCGGGCGTACGCGGCTCGTGCTGATAGAGATCGACGATTTGCCGGCCGACCATCATGCGGACGATATCGGTGGTTGAGACGTTGCCGAGGATTTCCGTGCCGATCCACGTGCCGTCCCTGAAGACCGTGACCCGGTTTGCCAGCTGCCATACCTCTTCCATGCGGTGCGAGATATAGACCATCCCGACGCCATCCTGACGCATCTGCTCGATCAGCCGGTATAGCTGGAGAGTCTCCGCCCGCGACAGGGCGGCGGTCGGCTCATCAAGCACCAGCACTTTGGCGTTTTCACTGACGGCGCGGGCGATCTCGACCATTTGCTGACGTCCGATGCTCAACGAGCCGAGCGGCGCCTGCGGGTCGATGTCCGCGTTAATCCGATCCAGCTTCTCTCTGGCCTCCCGGTGCATCCGTTTGCGATCGAGAATACCGGCGAAAGCGGTCGGTTCCTGGCCGAGAAACAGGTTTTCCGCCACCGTCATATCGGGAACCGTATTCAGCTCCTGGTGGATAATGGCGATGCCATATTTGCGGGCATCCCTGGGCGTGCGAATATCAATCTCCTGCCCGTCGATAAAAATAACGCCGCTATCGCGCTGCTCGTTACCGGAGAGGATCTTCATCAGCGTAGATTTGCCCGCGCCGTTTTCCCCCATCAGGGCATGGACCTCTCCGGCGAATAAATCAAAGCGTACGTTGTTCAGCGCCAGGGTCGCGCCGTAGCGTTTTGAAATCCCTTCCAGCCTGAGCAAGGGAGGTGATGTTGTATCGGCCATTGTCTTTGCCCTCCGGGATGAACCTGAGCGTCATCCCGTTTTTGCCTCTTAAAGTGACGAAGTGATTACCAGCCCGGATAGCTGTCGACGTTATCGCGGGTGACCAGTACGCTGGGGATCAGGACGGTATGAGAGGCGATCGGTTTGCCGTCGACCATATCCTGAGCAAGCGTGATGGCCTGGCGCACCATTTCGCCCGGATTTTGCGTTGCGGTACCGATAAACGGCGAACCGCTGCGCTTAAGTTCTTCAACCGCTTCCGGGCTACCGTCGACGCCGGTAACTTTGATCGCGCCCGCTTTGCCCGCCTGTTCAACGGCCAGTACCGCACCGAGCGCGGAAGGATCGTTCATGCCGAAAATACCGGCGACGTCCGGATTGGCCGTGAGCATGTCGGTGGTCACCATCAGGCCGGAAGCGCGGTCGTTGCGCGATGCCTGCTGGCCGACGATTTTGATATCCGGGTATTTTTGCGCGACGTTTTTACAGCCTTTGATGCGGTCGATAATGGTCTGAATCGGCGTGCCATCCACCAGCAGCACTTTGCCTTTGCCGCCCATCTGGCTGAACAGGTATTCGCAGGAGGTTTCCCCGGCCTGGATGGCGTTGGTCATGATCGCCGCGTCTGCGCCTTTCGCGGGCGTATCGACCGCGATAACGATAATTCCGGCGGCTTTTGCCCGCTGAATGGCCGGCTCGATCCCGGATTCATCGACGGCGGAAATAATGATGAGATCCACTTTCTGCTGAATAAACGCGTCAATCTGCGTGTTCTGGTTTGCCAGATCGACCTGCGCATCCTGTACGTTAAGGGTTGCGCCGATTTGCGCCGCGGCCTGCTTAGCGTTCCTTTCCATTGCCGAGAAGAAGGGGTTGGACATGTCCTGCACCATTAAGCCGATGCGGGAGATTTTTTTGCCATCCTGCGGCGCGGCGCTGGCTGCGGGAATAAACCCTGTCATGGTGGTGATTACCGCGCTAACCGCGACAGCCAGCCATGCTTTGCGAAGTTTGGTCATATTCTGCTCCTTTCATTATCGTGTGGTATAAGGTACGGCCAGGTGTGGGGAAGCCTCAGAAATAATCCCCTGATGTTGTTTTTCGGTAGCGACTGAAATTCAGCCGTTATTTACATCGCTAAAATGATGAGCGCGTATAGCACGCCGTAGCCCGCTTTTTTGTCGGGTGGCGCCTTACCCGGCCGACGAAAACCGCAAGCGCCATTTCTGTCGGCCCGTGCAGGGGAAGCGCCGCCGGGCAATGCCGTCCGGGCGATACGTTGTCAGCAATCTTTTTAATAGTTATTCATTTTCTACAGCCGCAGGACTGGCGAATAACCAGCTCGGCGGGAACTTTACGCTGGGTATTAATTTCTCCTTTTCCTTCCGGATTAATTAACTGGATAAGCATTTCAGCCGACTGCCTGCCAATCTCTTCGCTGTTTTCATTAAGCACCGTTAGCGGCGGATTTAATAGCGGCGCCCAGTCGAATTCATCGTAGGCGATAAGCGCCATATCGTCGGGGATGGCTATCTGGCGCCGCTGAAGCTGTTTAAGTGAACCCAGCAGAATAGGGTTGTTACCGGCAATGAGCGCGTCCGGCAGCGATGTCTGGCGGTCCAGGTATCGGCTCAGGGTGTCCGCAGCCGACTGCGCGTCGTTCTCCGTTTCGACAACTTCAAGCGTTGCGCCGCAGCGCTCTGCGGCCTCGCGAATACCGCGCTCGCGTTCAAAACGCGTGGTCCAGCGGTCCGGGTAGATAAGGAGCAGCCAGCTTTTATAGCCGTGCTGCGCCAGATGGTTCCCCACCAGCAGGCTGGCCTGATAATTGTCGGTCGTGACGCTGGGAAAGTTGTGCTCGCCGCGGGGAGGTGAGTCAACGAAGACGACCGGAATATCCCATTTCGCCAGCAGGCTCAGGCTTTCCGGCTGAAGCGTCACCGTCGAAATGATCCCGGCCATTCGCGACTCGATCAGGCGGTTAATCATGCGATCTTCCTGCGCGCGGTCGTAGGTACCGTTGACCGCGATATCGCCAAGCACTACGGTCCACTGCGACGGCTGCAGCATCTGCTGAATACCGGACATCAGGTTAAGGTAGTAAGAGTTCGAGGCATGGGCGGTAATCACCGCCACCGAGTCCCTGCTTGAGCGGCGTAGCGCCTGGGCCGCGCGGTTAGGTACGTAGCCGAGTTCTCGCGCCACTTTTAAAATCAGCTCCCGGCTGTCGTCAGCAACGCCATCGCCACCGTTTAGCGCGCGTGAAACGGTAAACATAGAAAATCCCGTCGCTTCACTCACATCCCGCATCGTTGCTTTACGCATATTTCGCTCTCTGTATTTATGAAATTACCCGCGATATAGACGGCTATTTCCTTGACCTAAACGTTTATGAGGCTAAACATAAACGTTTAGGTTTGTTTGATCAGTGAGCCGCTTCTCGTTTTGTGAACAGAAGGTAAACAACGTCGTTTGTGAATGATTTCTATGTATTTATTGATTTAATGCATATTTAGCCCGCTTGCCGCTTTGCTACTCTTGAACGCATTCATTCACGGTCAGACAGGGTCGTCGCGTTGGAAATCTTTTTTTAACCCACTGAAAAGTATTCTCTAAATATTTTTCACATCGCAAAAATCACGGTCCGTTTTCCACGGATCCGCTTTTGTATGGGTTAAAAAAAGGTTCACCATGAAAATTACATGGAACGTCAGGCCAGTCGGCTATCAGCTGATTAGCAAGCGCTGCCCCGCCTGTCATGGGCAGCAGGATTTCACCCCATCCGGTGCCTTCCGGGTCAACTCGCAAAAAAAAGTGCTCGATGTCTGGAGTATCTATAAGTGCGTGCGCTGCGCGTATACCTGGAACATCAGCCTGTTCTCGCGTTTGCCCGTCAGCAAAATCAATCCGCAGCTCTACGCGCGACTTATCGCTAACGATAAATCTGCCGTCGAGGCTTACTCTCACGATCCGGTCGTTCTGCGGCGTAATCGCGCGGCGCTATCGGGTACGCCTGACTTTGTGGTTCAGGAACGCTGGCGCATCAACCTTGTTCGCGCTTCTCAGGTGAGGGTGGATGTCAGGGTCACGCGCGCCTTTCAGACCAGCCTGCTGTCGGTCCTGAGACGAGCGCTACGGCTTAGCGGTAGCGCGATCCGTCAACGTCTTCAATCGGGAGATATCGTCGGTATTACGCTGAAAGAACTGCGGGCGCCCAGGCTGCGGCCGGAGGGATATACGCTGTACATCACGAGGGAGGTTCTCCTGGCGCGCAGGCCTATTTCATTAAACGCGGGCTCAGCGCGCGGGAGACGATAGCCATTGCCCCGGATAGTTTTCTATCCGGGGAGCTGACTCGCAAAAATCGATTCGGGTTGCCGCAAGGAGCAAAATAGCCTTGCCTTTTATACTGTGAATTTATACAGTTTTTGGCGGCGGTACGGCGATAGTGTCCATCGGTATCCCGGATGCTGCGACGGCAAATTCTGTTAATAAAAGGAGAGTGCGATGTCTATGGATACGCGTAAAGAAGTGCTGTTTGTCCTCATCCAGGAGTACGCCGACTGGGAGTTCGCGCTGCTGGCACCGGGGCTGCGCCGCGGGTTTGGCGTATGGGAACCGCGATACGAAGTCAGGACCGTGGCTGCCGATAAGGGGCCGGTGAGGTCAATTGGCGGGGTGCGCTGCCTGCCGGATTATACCTTCGAGACGATACCCGATGATTACGCCGCGCTGGTGCTGGTGGGCGGAATGAACTGGTGGGGAGAGGAGGCCCGGCGGGTTGTGCCTTTGGTAGAACAAGCGCAGGCCCGGCAGATCGTGGTAGGCGCGATATGCGACGCTTCGGCCTTCCTTGGCGCGCATGGCTTTCTCAATGATGTCGACCACACCTCGAACGGGCTGGCCTACCTGCAGAGCCGGGCGGGGTCAGCCTACAGCGGCGCCGCGCGGTACAGAAACGAGCCTTCGGTACGCGACGGTAACCTGGTGACCGCCAACGGCGTTGGCTTTGTGGATTTTACCTGCAATATGCTGTCTGCCTTAAAGGCGGCCCGCCAGCAAGAGATCGAAGCCATGAGGGAGACGTTCAGGTCGGGAATGTTTACGGAAGGCTGATGCAGACAAGGCCGCGATTTGCATGGCCATTTGCCGAAATCGAATCATCTGGCTGAGAGCATCCGTCGCTATATTGAGAGTTGCCAGGGTTGTTGCGCAGGGTTTCGCCATGCGCTAACCCTGCATTAACTTTCCGGCGTGGGGTTTAGTCTGCGTTTGCGTAATAATCAAACGCCAGCTTATTGCCGTCCGGATCTCTGACGTAGGCGCTGTGGAAACCTTCACCGTACTGCGGGCGATGTCCTGGGGCGCCTTCATCACTTCCTCCCAGGCGTAGCGCCAGCTGATGCAGCTGCTGAATATGCTCAACCGAACGTGCGTTCAGGGCCACCATAGCGCCGTTGCCCGCTGTTGCCTGCTGCTGGTTGAACGGTTTGCCAACGCACAGCCCGATGGTGCGGTTTCCGCTGAATGTCCCCCACGATGCGCCTTGCTCGCTGCGGCCGCTCCGGGGCTGCCCCAGCATCTCCATCAACGGGTCGTAAAAACGAATCGCGCGCGGCAGATCGTTAGTGCCGAGCATGATGTAGGAAAACATGACTCCTCCTCATTTTTCGCCTGAAGGTTGCTGCTGCCAATCTAGCAGCAAGGCGCGAGCACGGGCAGCCCGGGGAGCCAGAAATCATACCTCCGTCGCGATTCTTCAGCGATTTTGCCCGCGCGCGAGCCGGCTGCTCAGCTCAGATCGTGCAAATCTTTATCATTCGGCGGCAGCAGTGATATCTGGTCGAAAGTAACCCGCAGGCCGCTGCGCTGCGGCGTGCAGCACATGATGCCGACCTTCGCCGCGCCGCCCGGAAAAGGGCACAGCCGCAGCAGCGGCCACAGTTGGCCATCCGTTGAATACTGCAGGCGCAGCGCTTCTCCGCGGCGGGTCAGACGCAGCCAGAACTCACCGGGGTCGCCCGGGAAAATACCGGTTGCCCAGTCTGATGTTCCCTGCGTCAGTACGCTACCGATAGCGGGCGCGCCGTCGTTGTACTCGATACCGGCCTTAATCCAGCGCCTGGCGTCCTGCATTAACATGATCCCTGCCTGGTCATACAGCGTACTGAAATCTGCTCGCACCCTTACCTGAAAGGTGAAGTCCCCCGCGGCTTCCGTGGCGTAGATATGCCCGGAAAAACGCTCAAACCCGTACCAGGTTTCGCGCCAGAAGTCGGTTTGCGCATCGGTCACTACGCGCAGTTCGCCGTCCTCTTCTGACCATGTCGCGGGTTCGTTAATCCATTGAAATATCTGATGCATCAGGCCTCCTGTCTTTGCTGAATAAGCGTTAAAAACCGCAGCGTGTCTTCGTCCGCCTGCTGTGCAAGGCGCGCATCCCACGCCGGACTGTCGGCATCGCAAAAGCCGTGCTGCGCATTGAACATCCGGCAGGTCACGGAGGGGTATTTCTCCAGCTCGTTTTGCAGGGCGCGGGGATCGAACGCCGGTTCATGGCGGGCGAGAATCACCTGCGTTGGGCACGGAGGCGCCGCATCGCAGTACTGGCGGATCCGTGAACCGTAGTGGCAAACCGCACCGTCGCAGAGTCCGCTTCTGGCGGCCAGCCAGGCTAAGGTGGCGCCCACGCTGTAGCCGATAAGGATTAGCGTGCCGTATTTCGCTCTTAGCTCGGCCAGCAGCGACACGATGGCGGCGGTATCAAATCCGACGTTATCGGAAAAGTGGCGCCAGGCCTGCTCCTGCTGCTCATAGGCGAACGGCGCAGAGTGAGGGAAAAGCGCTGGCGTGTACGCATCGAAGCCGCGGCTGCGCCAGGTCGCGGCGGTTCGCTGAATATGCGCGTTGATGCCGTAGATTTCATGCAGCAGGACGATGGCTTTATCGCAATCAGGTAACATACATGCGCCTCTGGCGGATAAAATGGGTTTTCTCCGGTCGGAAAGTCAGTTTATCAAGGCTGACGCCTGTAGTATAAACATACCGCCCGGAAGATTGTTCGTGCATCCAGGTCTTTGATTTTCCTGGTCGGATCAACGTCACGATACGCCATCACATCAAGGTAACGTTGTTTTTCAGCTTAACTTCCATCCAGTTAGCGAGACCGTATGAATGTAACCCGTGCCGACATGGCCGATCTTGTCTATTTTTTCGCCATCTCCCGCCATCAGAGTTTTAGTAAAGCTGCCGTTGAACTTGGGGTGAGCACATCGACGCTGAGCCACGCGATCAAGGGATTTGAGGCGCGGCTGGGCGTGCGTCTGCTGAACCGCACGACCAAAAGCGTTTCCCTGACGGCGGCCGGTGAAAGTCTGATCAACGCGGTAAGCGAGCCGCTCGCTTCAATCGATGTCGCGATTGAACAGCTCAATCCGTACCGCGACTCGCCTGCGGGACATATTCGGCTCAACGTCGCCGTTGAGGCGGCCACGCTGCTGCTGGCCCCGGTCCTGCCTGTTTTTGCTGAACGTTACCCCGATATTGAGCTGGATATCGTGGCCAGCAACCGCATTGTTGATGTAACGGAAGCGCGGTTTGACGCAGGGATCCGCTATGGCGGAACCGTGCCTGAAGATATGGTGGCGCAGCGGCTGTCTGCCGATGTGCGCTGGGTGGTCGCCGCATCCCCGGAATATCTTGCCCGTTTTGGCGAGCCCCGGCATCCTCACGATCTTCAACAGCACCGCTGCGTCAGCAATCGTCTGGGAAACAACCGCATTTATAAATGGGAGTTTGAACGTGGCGAAGAGCAGCTCACCGTCAAAGTACCGCCGCTGTTAACGGTCGATCTGGCGGAGACGGGCGTGGTGGCCATTCTGCAGGGGTTTGGCCTGATGTACCTGCCGGAACCGCTGATAGCAGAGCACGTCAGCGCAGGGCGCCTGCGTCTGGTGCTGACCGACTGGGCCTCATACGGACCGGGATTCTATATCTATTACTCCAGCCGTCATCAGGTTCCCACCGGGCTGCGCCTGTTAATCTCCCTTGTGCGGGAAATGAAGCCGCTCGGTCTGTAGCCCGATTGATGAAAATAACTCACAGCCCCATTCGATAGCGAGGGCTGGCTCCTTCTTATTCCGCGCCTTACCCTGTGGCAAAAGAGAAGGAGAGCTTGATGAACTATTCGCACCGCTGTATTCCCGGTCTGTTCTGGCTTTTGGCCGTCACCGCGTTTCTGTTTAGCTTTACCTCTACCAGCCGTGCCGCAGAGGCTAATACGCTGGTTATCGTCTCTCATCCGTATCCTGAGCAATCGGTCATGACCAAAGGTCTTGAGGCCGCAGCGCAAAGCGTACCCGGCGTGACCGTACGCAATCTCGAGGCGCTTTACGGTTTTGATACCCGAAATATCAATGCCGATGAAGAGCGACGGCTCATGCGGGAACACTCGCGCATCGTTTTTATCTTCCCGACCCACTGGTTCAACATCACCCCGATGATGAAGGCCTGGCTGAACGATACCTGGGGCAGCGTAGGGCCGGGAGTATGGCAGGGCAAAGAGATGCTGATTGTCACGACGGCCGCAGGCGGTGACGCGACATACGGCGAGACCGGGCGAACGGGCGTCAGCCTGGCCGACGTCTTTACGCCAATGAAGGCCAGCGCGCTGCATGCGGGAATGACCTGGCTGCCTCCGCTGGTTTTTCAGCGTGCCAGCCGCGATCAACTGCCTGAGTACCAGCGTCAACTGGTGGAAAGGCTGAAGAATTAACGTGTCGGAAAGGTGTTCAGGATGAAAGCTTTTATTGCCGTAGCTGCAATGTCGTTAATGCTGGGCGCGCCAGCCCTGGCAGAAGAAAAAAGAGGTGAAAAAATGGTTCCACGTAGTCCATCCGTATTGTCCGCTGAGGATATTCAATCCGTCGCGCCGGCGCTTGCCCGTTTCGGCAGCGAGGTGCTGATAGGGGATCTCTGGCAGAGAACAGAACTCTCGCGTCGCGACCGCAGCATCGTGACCGTGGCGATTCTTATCGCCCGTAATCAGCCGGCGGAGCTAAAACATAACGTTGAGGTTGCTCTGGATAACGACGTCACGGCGGCTGAAATCTCAGAAATCATCACGCATCTGGCTTTTTATTCCGGCTGGCCCAACGCGATGGCCGCCGTTGCGGTGACGAAAGATATTTTTGTCGCGCGCGGCATTGGCCGCGAGCAGCTGGCTGCTGCCTCCCCGGAGCTGCTCCCTCTTAATCAGGCGGTGGAAAATCAGCGTTCAACAACCGTAGAACAGAACTTCGGCGCGATTTCCCCTGGACTGGTGAAGTTTACGACTCAACCGCTGTTTCTTGACCTGTGGCAGCGACCGGGGCTGAAGCCGCGCGACCGCAGCCTGGTCACGGTCAGCGCGTTGATTGCCGCCGGGCAAAGCGCGCAAATTGGCTACCACCTTAACCGGGCGATGGATAACGGCCTCACCGCGCAAGAGGCGGGGGAGATCGTTGCGCATGCCGCTTTCTATGCCGGCTGGCCAAATGCCTTTTCAGCGGTAGCGGTGGTGAGTGAAGTCCTGCGCGCTCGTGGCCTGGCAGAGTGAGCGGATGTTCAACTCTCTTAGCGCCACGCTATTGATTTTTATTGCTACGACGGGGGCGGCATTTGCCGCCGGGCGGGAGAACGCGGTGAAGATTCAGTTTGAGTTCAATGGCGCCACGGTTGTCGGCTCGCTGGATGAGAGCGCAGCGGCTAATGAGTTCCTGGCGCAGCTGCCGATGACGGTGAAGCTCGAGGATTATGGTTCCACGGAAAAAATCGCCTGGCTGCCGACGAAACTGCGCCAC
Organism: Klebsiella sp. LTGPAF-6F; assembly: GCF_001753185.1. Taxonomy (NCBI): domain Bacteria; kingdom Pseudomonadati; phylum Pseudomonadota; class Gammaproteobacteria; order Enterobacterales; family Enterobacteriaceae; genus Klebsiella; species Klebsiella sp. LTGPAF-6F. The sequence continues at coordinate 3,239,491 of NZ_CP017450.1, read as the reverse complement.
GCGGACTCTGGCGCCTCAATGACCCCACGGCGCGGCGACATCGCCTATTACGCGCCGTGGGGCAATCTGGCCATTTTTCGCGAGGATTTTCGCCACTCCCCCGGGCTGATAAGCCTCGGGCGGATAGAGGAGGGACTCGCCGCGCTCGACCAGGCGGGAGCCGAAACGGTAACCATCCGGCGTTATTAAGTTCGTGCTGCGTTAAATTTTCCTTTCTGCATGCTTAAATGGGCTGTTTACAGCCCATTTATCGGATACAAAGCGAACGCTCAGTATCGACAAAAATCATCTACACTTTTCCAGCCAGGTCATTTTCACACCTAACGAGACGCTATCGTCCGGACATAGCATCCCGCCCTAAGACCCGACCCACTGCAGGCGTCAGGCCCGCAGCCTTGTTTTCTCACGAGAGGAGTTTGTAACATGGCATTTGTGACAACCAAAGACGGCGTCAATATCTTCTTTAAAGACTGGGGCCCGAAGGAGGCGCAGCCGATCGTATTCCATCATGGCTGGCCTTTAAGCGCCGATGATTGGGATAACCAGATGCTGTTTTTCCTGGCAGAAGGGTTCCGGGTGATTGCGATTGACCGACGCGGTCATGGTCGTTCAGATCAGGTGAGTGACGGTCACGATATGGAGCATTATGCCGCCGATGCCTCAGCGGTGGCGGAGCATCTGGATCTGCATAACGCCGTACATATCGGGCATTCCACCGGCGGTGGGCAGGTTGCGCGCTACGTTGCGCAGTATGGTCAGCCGCAGGGGCGCGTGGCCAAAGCGGTGCTGATCAGCGCGGTTCCGCCATTGATGGTAAAAACGGAGAGTAATCCGGGCGGTACGCCAATCGAGGTGTTTGATGGTTTTCGCAAAGCGCTGGCCGCCAACCGCTCGCAGTTTTATCTCGACGTAGCGTCCGGGCCGTTCTACGGCTTTAACCGTGAAGGCGCGGAGGTGTCCCAGGGCACGATTCAGAACTGGTGGCGGCAGGGCATGACCGGTAGCGCAAAAGCGCACTATGAGGGGATTAAGGCGTTTTCTGAAACCGACCAGACCGAAGATTTAAAAGCCATTACGCTGCCGGTGCTGGTGATGCAGGGCGATGACGACCAGGTTGTGCCTTATCAAAACGCCGCGATACTGCAGGATAAGCTGCTGCCGAACAGCCAGCTAAAAATTTATCCCGGCTTTCCGCACGGTATGCATACCTCGCACGCCGATGTGATTAACGCCGATCTGCTGGCGTTTATTCGCTCGTAGCCTGGTGTTATAAGAAGGCCGCCATCCGGCGGCCTTATCGTTTACATCAGGCTTTCATGCTGGAGGATTTTGAGCATTTCGTCCTTCAACATAAGTTTTTCTTTCTTCATCTGTACAAGCTCGAGACTGTATCCTTTGCCATCGACTCCTTCTATGCGCGAAATGTCGTGATCGAGTGCATTATGTTTTTCGAATAGCGACTGAAAGCGCGGGTGCGTGGTTTTCAATCGAGAAATCAGCTCTCTGTATTCTGGAAACATGTACCTTCCTTGTTGATGGTGAAAAGTGTGTACGCTGACACACACATTCAGATTACCCATATGAATAAAATGGTAATGCGAACGAAGTCGCGTTTATGTTACGTACCAATGAAATCTCAGGGGCCGGAAGCGGCCTGGAGGCATAGATGACAGTTGAAGAACCCACCGTTGCGCTGATCGGTCCGGGCGCAATTGGTACCACCATCGCCGCGGCGCTGCACGAGGTTGGCCGTACGCCTCTGGTATGCGGCCGCCGCGCGCACCCGCAGCTGTCGCTGCGTTTTGATGGCGGAAATATTGTGGTGCCGGGGCCGGTCTTGACGGAACCGGCATCGGTCGCCGCGCCGTACGACCTGGTATTTGTGGCGGTAAAAGCGACACAAATTGCGGCTATTGCACCGTGGCTGCAAGCGCTGTGTCACGATCGAACGGTAGTCTGCGTGCTCCAAAACGGCGTTGAACAAAAAACGCTGTTCGCGCCGTACGTGGCGGAAGCTACCGTGCTGCCATCGGTCGTCTGGTTCCCCGCCCAGCGTGAACCTGAAGCGTCAGTCTGGCTGCGGGCGAAACCGCGCCTGACGCTGCCGGATGTTGAGGGGGCCGAGCGGGTGCGGCACGCGCTACGGGACACGCGCTGTGAAGTGGATATCAGCGCGGATTTTCTCTCCGTTGCGTGGCGTAAACTGCTGCAGAATGCGGTCGCCGGTTTGATGGTGCTGGCGGGGAGGCGGGCAGGGATGTTTGCCCGCGACGATATCACGGCGCTTGCTTTAGCCTATTTGCAGGAGGGGCTGACGGTGGCGCGCGCCGCAGGCGCCAGCCTGGACGACGGCGTGCCGCAGGAAATTCTCGCCGGTTTTCACCGTGCGCCTCCGGATTTAAGCACTTCAATACTGACGGATCGCGAGGCCGGGCTGCCGCTGGAGTGGGATATTCGCAACGGGGTCGTTCAGCGATATGGCCGTATTCACCATATCCCCACGCCGTTAAGCGATGTGATTGTGCCGCTGCTGGCCGCCGCCAGCGACGGGCCGGGCTAAAGGCGCGGGACGCCGGCGTGTTAACGTTCCCCGGGATCAGATTGATTCCGCCAGCCGGTCGACAACCACTTTGCCGCTATTATCAAACTGGGTGATGCGGTAATTCACGCAATAGGAACGGCGGGTGGTAAATTGATTGAATAACGCCACCCGGCCTTTTTTATCACCATTTTTATTCACAATAATCCATTCGGTGACGTCCGTTGAATTCTCTTTACCGCTGCTGGCGTCCTGTTGTTCGACCAGACGATCCTCTTTTTCTACCTTCAAAAAATCACGTAACATTTATTTATCTCCGCTCATCATTGTTTTTAACAATACTCTCTTTATCGATTCATTCAATTAAACATTTTAATCAAAGCTATGAATTATTAGTCAGGAATGAATTGGCTTAGTGAGTGTGTATCCCGTTGAATTTAAGTAACATAAATTTAATCACCTCACCCGGGATACGTATGTTTTTCCATGAGTAACGGTTTTTTTATCCCGAATCCATTTATGTGACAACGTCACATAAATGTTAATGTCGACCTACCTCACAGATAGAAATTTTATATGACGGATGCGAACTTGATCACTTGACTGGTCAAGTGGGGCGCACCTATGTTGAAAGCACCTTCTTATCCGTTCCGGGGAGCAAGAAACATGGGCATCATTCGAACGTTAAACGGGGATATTTCCGCTAATCAGCTGGGCGTCACCTACAGCCACGACCATATCTACTGTATTCCGCCCTATTGGGCCGAGCGTCAGGATGACGATCTGTTACTCGACGATCCGCAGGCTTCAGAGCGTGAATTAAGCGACTTCCACCGGGCGGGTGGTAACGCCATCTACGACGCCACCGCGCCGGATTATGGCCGTCAGGCCGCAGCCGTCGCCGCCATGGCGCAGCGCCAGCAGCTGCACATTATCGCCACTGCGGGTTTTAACAAAGGCTTTCTGTGGAGCAGCAAGCGGCCGGGCTCCGCGCAAACTTTCGCCGAATGGATTGCACATTCAGAGGTTGATGAACTGGTTGAACATGTCTGTCGCGAGGTCACTGAGGGGATAGAGGGCACCGAACATCGGGCCGGCGTGGTGAAGTGCGGTACCGGCTATAACGCCATTTCCCCTCTGGAACAAAAAACCATGGAGGTTATCGTTCGCGCCCAGCAGCGCACCGGGGCGCCGATGCACAGCCATACGGAAATGGGGACGATGGGACTCGAGCAGGCGCAGCTCTTTAAAAAATGGGGGCTGGATCTCTCCCGCTTATGTTTTGCTCATATGGATCGTAACCCCGATCCCTGGCTGCACCGTCAGATCGCCAACACCGGGGCGTTTCTCTCTTTCGACGGTATCAGCCGCATAAAATATCACCCAGAGCACATCCGTACCCAGGCCATCCTGGCGCTCTGCCAGCGCGGTTATCAAAAGCAGATCTTAATCGGCGGCGATTTTGCCCGTAAATCCATGAGCGCGCATTACGGCAAAGGGGGGCTGGGACTGAAATTTATCCTTAGCGACTGGCGGCCAAGATTCATTGACGAGGCCCGGGAAGCCGGGTTTGACGGCGAAGCGCTGCTGCATGATTTCTTCGTCGACAACCCGGCGCGTTACCTCGCTTTTGCCTGAGGAGATGTTATGAAGCTGCATCGTTTAAACGAAAGCGAGGCCCGGCGGGCTTTACAAAAGGCGCGGATCGCCTTATTGCCGCTCGGCGCCGTCGAGCCGCACGGCGACCACCTGCCGCTGGATACCGATAACCTGCTGGCCGAGCGGTTTTGCGCGCTGCTTGACGAGCAGCTGGGCGAGTGCGCCCTGAGCCTGCCGGTCGTTTCCTACAGCCAGGTCTGGTCCCTGCGCGGCCACGCGGGCGCGATTGATATCGGTCATGAACGGCTGACGTCGCTGCTGGTGTCGCTGGCGGAAAACATGGCCAGCTACGGTATCACCACCACGGCGGTGATTAACGCGCATTACGGCAATTTTGATGCGATGAAAGCGGCCTCCCGGCAGCTAAAAGAGCAGGGTATTACCTTGCTTAGCTATAGCTGGGCGGGGATGGAGGAGGAGGTAAAACGACGGCAAACCACCGCGGTGGCTTACCCCGGCTATATGCATGCTGATGAGGTCGAAACCTCGCTGATGCTGGCGCTGGCGCCGGAGTTCGTCACCATGACCAACGCCCGCGCGCACTATCCGACTTTCCCGAACAATTTTCGCTATCAGCCGATACCCTGGACCGAGTTTTCTGACTATGCGGTGCTGGGCGATCCAACTGCCGCCAGCGAAGAGAAAGGGCGCGCGTTCGTCCAGCGGGCGCTGGCGACCACGCTTGCCTCTATCCGTCATCACTTAACCCAAGGAGCCTCCGATGATTGAGCGTCAGGCGATACGCGTTGACTGCCCGGCCGCTACACCTGAGGAGGCCATTCGCGAGGCGGGGAACGCGCTGTGCCGCGCGGGAGCCTGTAGCCCGCAATACGTCCAGGCAATGGTCGATAGCCACCGCGAGCTGGGCCCCTATTTTGTCATTGCCCCCGGGCTGGCGCTGCCGCATGCCCGCCCGGAGCAGGGGGCGATGAAAGCGCAGATCAGCGCGGTCAGGCTGCGTGAACCGCTGGCGTTTGGTCATGCGGAAAACGACCCGGTGCAGGTGGTGCTGGGGCTTTCGGCAACCAGCAGCGATGCCCATATCCACCTTATCCAGCATATCGTGACCGTACTCAGCGATGAAAATAACCTGCATACCCTGATGCATTCGAACGATCCAGAACAACTTTATCGGCTGTTAGCCAGCGGCTCGCAGCGTTTGTAGCGTGATGAACACGGAGTGAATAGCGATGAAAATTCTGACAGTCTGTGGTTTAGGTATGGGCTCCAGCCTGATTTTAAAAATGAACGTTGAGGCAGTGTTAAAACAGCACGGGATTCAGGCCTCCGTGGAACATATGGATGTCTCTTCCGCCGCTTCGGCCAACGCCGATGTGGTGATAACCAACGCGGAGCTGGTGGACAACCTTAAGCATCTGTCCTGTCCGGTGGTGGTGGTGAACAACTATATCGATAACGCCGAAATCACCGCGGCGCTGACCCAGGCGAAAATTCTGCCCGCAGGAGAGCCGTCATGAGCGAGTTTCTTGGCGTGCTGCGCTGGATCACCATCAATATATTTGGTGAAGCGTCGATCTTAATTGGCCTGATCGTGCTGCTGGGCCTGGTGCTGCAAAAGAAATCGCTGGCGGACATTGTGTCCGGCACCCTGAAAGGCATTCTGGGCTTTCTGATCATCGGCGCGGGGGCCGGGATTATCGTCTCCGCGCTGCTGATATTTCAGCCGATCTGGACCGAAGTTTTCGGTCTCAGCTCCATGAACCTGACCAATATTATCGGCCAGGCGCGCTTCAGTGAACGCTACGGAAGCAGCGTGACCATCGCCATTGCCGGCGGATTCGCCATCAATTTGCTGCTGGCCCGGCTGACGCGCTTTAAATACATCTACCTGACAGGACATATGATGTTCTGGACGACGATGATCTTTGCCGGGGTGATGGTGAACACCGAGCCCGCTATTTCAGCGGTGCAGCTGACGCTGATGCTAACGGTGATTATGGGGCTCTACTGGACCCTACAGCCCGCGCTGGTTCAGCCCTGGGTGCGGAAAATCACCGGCAACGACAACGTGGCGCTGGGGCATACTTCCGCCTCCGTCGCGCTGCTGGGGGCGATTTTTGGCCAGATTTTCGCCCGCAACAAAATCAGCTCCGAAGATATCAAAGTCCCTAAAAAGCTGGGTTTCCTGCGCGACTCCAACGTGGTGACGGCGTTGACCATGGCGCTGCTGTTCTTTATAGGCACCTTTATTCTGCAGATTAAAGGTACGCCGAAAGCGGCGGAGATCCTGGCGCAATCCGGCGACCTGAGCTTCTACATCTATGCCCTCAAACAATCGCTGATGTTTACCGGCGGCATTGCCGTCGTGCTGCTCGGCGTACGGATGTTTATTGGCGAAATGGTGCCGGCGTTTAACGGCATCGGCTCGCGGCTGGTGCCCGGCGCAAAACCGGCGCTGGACTGCCCGATACTGTTTAACTTTGCGCCAAACGCGGTGGTGCTGGGGTTTGTCGGCGCTTTTGTCGGCTCGCTGCTGTGGCTGACCCTGATCGGCCGCTATACCGGCTACGTTTTTATTCCCAGCATGATTGTGATTTTCTTTCACGCCGGTACGGCGGGGGTCTTCGGCAATATTACCGGAGGCTATAAAGGCGCTCTGCTGGCGGGGTTTATCACCTCGACCGTGGTCGCCTGGGGGCAGTATTTCTGCGTCACCGGCTTTATCGACAATACGATCCCGGATACCGCGCTATGGGCAGGCGACAGCGATATGTTTGTCCTCGCGCCAGTCATTCATCTTTTGACCCGCCTGCTGGCGTTCTGATATCGGGAGGAAGTCTATGAGTCAGGCCCTGAAACAGTACTACAGTCAGATCCGCCAGAAGCTGGCTTTTCTTGAGCAGCGCCCCGATGAACTCACCCGGGCGGCGGAAATCATGTCCCACAGCATTATGGGGCAGCGCAACATCTTCGTCTTTGGCGCCAGCCACGCCGGGATTCTGGCGGAGGAGATGAGCTATCGCGCGGGCGGCCTGGCCATCGTCAATCCGCTTTTTACGCCTGCGCTGATGCTTAACGTCAGGCCGTTAACCCTCACCAGCGCGGTGGAAAATGTGGAGCACTTCGGTCGGGTACTGGTGGAGCAGTCGCCGCTAAGGGCTGAAGATACGCTGCTGATCCATTCGGTGTCGGGACGCAACGCGATTACCATTGATGTCGCGCTGGCGGCGAAAGCGTGCGGCGCAACGGTTATCGCGATTACCAGCCTGGCGACGGCGGCGCGCGTGACGTCGCGCCACTCCAGCGGCAAGCTGCTAGTGGATGTGGCCGATATCACCATTGATAACCACTGCGAGTATGGCGATGCGGCGGTGAGCCTGCCGGGGATGGCGCAGAAAGCCGCGCCGCTCTCCACCATCATGGGCGCGACCATCGCCAACAGCCTGGTATTACGTATTTGCGAAATCATGCTGGAAAATGCGCGCACGCCGCCCATTCTCGCCAGCGCAAACATAGACGGTAATCAGGAGATAAATCAGGATATACTTAGCGCTTACAGGAGCCAGATACACTACCTCTGAGTTGGAGCACAAGTATGTTTGAGTCGGATGGACTCCCTCTCTATTTAAGGATAAAAGACGTTATCCTGCAGCGGATCCTCTCTTTTACCTATGACGATAAACTCCCGGGCGAACTGCTGCTCGCCGGGGAGTTTAAGGTCGCGCGCGGTACCATCAAACAGGCGATAGATTCGCTGGCCAGTATTGGCATGGTGTACCGCGAACAGGGTAAAGGGACGTTTATTAACCGCGATGCGCTGCAGAAATACTACACCGACCTCCCGGACGTACTGACCACCTTTGCTCCGCCGGGGGAGATAGCCGTGGAAGTTCTGTCGCTGATTTCGACCATGGCCGACCGCCAGGTGGCGGAGCAAATGGGGCTGGATTTAGGCTGCCAGCTGATGCGTCTGGAGCGGCTGTTAGTGCAGGGCGACCGGCCGGTTGGCCATGTGCTGACCTGGCTTAATGGCCGTATCTATAACGATCTGAGCCACGTGGACGGCAGCCGATCGCTGTATAAGCAGCTGCGGGAAACGTTCGGCTACTCGCCGGCCAACGCCACGGAACGCTATACGCCGGTGTGCTGCGATAGCCGCACGGCGGGATTGCTCAATATTGAACCCGGCCAGGCTCTGTTTCGCATTGAGCGCGTCGCCCGCGATCTGGATGATGTGGTGCTTGAATACAGCGTCACGCATACCCTTGACGCCAGCCTGTCGCTGCAAATCGCCACCAGCCAGAGCAGCATGAGCCAGCAGTGGGCCTGCACGATCGAGAAAGGGCGTTAATCCGCCTCCCAGGCGAGAATATCGCCTGGCTGGCACTCCAGCGCCTGGCAGATTTTTGCCAGCGTATCGAAGCGGATACCTTTCTGTACTCTGAAATCATCAGAAGCATAAGGATGCTGCAATTTGGAGTAGTATCATCCACTACGTTTGGTATTTATACGCAGAAAATGGTTGGTAAATCATGATGCCGGGAGAACCCGGCTTTTTTACGTCCTGGAATAATCATTACCCCGGATACCAGAGCGCGCGAGGAAGAGGCGAAAAACTGAATCGTGGATTGCTCGCGCGACGCCGGCTGACGGTTAAAGCATGCTGTTTCAGGGGATAATGCGAGCGGCTCTCAGCTGTGCGAACAGGCGGAAAAACATGTCGTCGGTGGCCTGCATTTCAGTGTAGCCCGCCCGGCGCAGTTTGCTGCCATCGCCAAACATGTCGTAGTTCCAGCCAAAGACGAAATCAGCAAATTTACCGTCGCTGAGCCTTAAGATGTCCGCTTCCACCAGACTCTGCCCGGCCAGTTCGCGCCAGTACGCGCGGTAATCCACAAACAGCTGGTGAAATGACAGTCTGACCGGCGGGGCGGATGCCAGTTCAAACCAGCTCGCGATGCGCGGCCACAGCTCGCACCAGCGCCAGATGTCGCCGTTATTGACGTTGAACGCCTGGTTTTGCGCCGTTGGCGAGGTTGCAGCCCACAGCGTGGCATCAGCCAGCAACCCGGCGTCCGTATGATCGACGATGCTGTGCCAGGTTTTTTCCGAACCGGGGAAACGCAGCGGTAGATCCTGCGCTTTACATAGCGAAGCATAGATCGCGATGCTGAGTGCGAGATTCATGGCGTTGCCGGGCACCGTGCTGCCGACCACGCCCGGCCTGATCGCGTTCCAGCGCCACGTTTTTCCGCGCTGGAAATGGCTGAGCCAGGTGAGCTGAGCGGCGTTAAATTCGGCCCCGGGTACGCCGGGATCGCTTTCACGCGCCGGGGTTTTGAACGGACCAAGATGCGCGCCGTACACTTTGTATCCCTGCATCAGGCTTACCGTCCGTAGCGGTGCGGTTTGCTCGATGTTGCTGACCAGGTTGCGCAGCATGGTGACGTTCGGTTCAACCATTTCCGCCCAGTTCCCGGCGTTGGCCCATGCGCTGTAAAAAATGTGGGTGACGCCGTTGAGCGAATGCAGTTTTTGCGCGCTGTGCTGCGCATCCAGTAAATCGACGTGAATGAAGGGAATGTTTTCCGGGTGGGACGATGCATGGCGGCTGAGGCCGATAACCTCCCAGCGATTGCGTAACAGCGTTTTCACCAGCTCTCTGCCAATAATGCCGCTGGCGCCGGCGACCAGGGCGACTTTGGGTTGCGGTATCTTATTCACGTTGCTTCTCCAGGGTGGGTGACAGAGGCAGTGTGGTATATTATTTTTTTCACGCATATCCCGTAAAACTGATGGCACTTATAAGCAGAATCATTAAATGAATAATAAGCTCAACGCCATTGCCACTTTCCTGCGCGTGGTAGAAGCGGGATCCTTTTCCGCGGCAGCCCGCCAGTGCGGGATGAAACAATCCGCCGTCAGTCAGCAGATCGCGGCGCTTGAGGAGGAGCTTGGGGTGGTGCTGCTGCACCGAACCACGCGTGCGATGGCGCTGACCGAGCAGGGGGAAAGTTACCGGCGCGATATGCAGCTTTTGCTGGAAGCGATGCATGAAGCGGAAAGGCGCTTACAGCCAACCGATCGCCAGTGGCAAGGCCGGGTGCACGTGCAGCTGCCGAGCGGCCTGGGGCAGCTCTTTTTACCGCATCTGCTGGCGCTGCAGAAAATGCACCCCGAGCTGCGTCTGACCCTTTCCCTTGATGACCGCATTGCCGATCTGGTTGCTGAAAGAGTGGATGTCGCGCTGCGGTTGAGCAGTGAACCGCCGCCGGGGAGTGCGGCGCGCGTGCTGGCGCGTATTGAAACCGCGCTCTTTGCCGCCCCCGGTTTTAAAACGGTGCATGCCGTCAGCGAGCTGGCCGCCCACCCGCACGTGCGGTTCAGCGGCATCGCGCAGGACGCGCCGCTGCGGCTGGTCTCGGGTGATAAAACGGTTGATATGAAAGTGAATACCGTCTTCCGTGCCAACACCAGCGAAGCGCTGCTGCAGGCGCTAGAGTCCGGCATCGGTATCGGCGGCATGCAGTTACCCCTTGCGGCCCACGCTTTGCAGTCCGGCAGGCTGGTACCGGTATTACCCGCCTGGCGATTACCCGATCGCGTTCTCTATGCGGTCTACCCTGACGCCCGCTTTATCCCACCGCGGGTAAGAAGTATTATCGACGTGATTGAACAATTGCTGCCTGAGATGACGGAGCGTGTCTGACGGTTGGTTTTTCTCCTGCCTCTACCGCGCGTAAAGTGACGAGCGTTGCTGCTGACAAAGGCGTCTTGACTATGAACCGCTATGAAAAAGAGTATCGGCAGTTGCTGGCAAATGGCGCTATCGCCTGGGCTGGCGAAGGTTATTTCCGGGCCAAAGAACAACAGGAGCGCGTTTTTAGCTGGCTTCATTTACAGCACTATTTCCCCCAACCCGGCGCGCCTGTCCTTGAGCTGGGGTGCGGGAATGGCGCGATGGCCGCGCAGTATTTTGCGGAACGAGGCTATTCGGTGTGGGGGATAGATTGGTCCGAAACCGCGATCCGATGGGCACAAAATCGTTTTCAGCAGGCGGGTCTCCCGGCAAATTTTTTTGTCGGAGATGTCTGCCATATTCATCAGTGTCAGGATGCGACGTTTGAGCTCATTGTTGATGGCAGCTGTGTGCATTGCCTGATTGACGATGCCCGCCACCTCTGCTTTGCCGAAGTCAGAAGATTACTGAAACCCGGAGGACGGCTGGTGATCGGCTCCATGTGCGGAACCCCGCGTCATCCCGAGGATATTCTCGCGTACGATCCTATCCGCCATCATTTACTTAAAGAGGGCAAACCCTGGCGTACGTTGCGACCGCTCCAGGCCCTGCTGGACGAGATTCGGGCGGAGCAATTTACGGTTCTTGAGGTGAATATTAATGAGAACGCATGGTGGGATCATGCCACCGTGGTATGCAGAGTCGATTAACCTTCACGCCTCCCGTCCGCTCTGGCCTGGAGCGGACGGGAAGCTTATGGGTAAACGTGAACGTTCTGCCGCCAGCGACGGTGCCAGGCTCCTGACCTTGCAGGATTATTGAGCAGACGAAAATTTTGCCGCGATCGCTTCAGCCGTGGGCTGTATGCCGCCCAGACTCCACTGTTCCGGCTCATGCTCATCAATGCGAACCCAGACTGAACGGCGGAACTCGGGATCGCCTTTCCCTTCAATTTCGACAATCAGATCGGTCATGCGGCGTAAAAGCTCTTTTTTTTGCTCCGGGTTCATTATTCCTTTAATGGTTTGTACATTGACGAAGGGCATTGTATTCTCCTTGGTAAGCTAGGTCTAAAATTCATACTCAGATTAAAGAGCGAAAGCGGACATGTCAAAAAATAATTCAGTTGCCTACCTATTACCGGAGCTTTGCGGGCTTTCTGCGGCAGCGGAAATCCTGGGAGATCGGTGGGTTTTGTTGATTTTAAGAGAGGCTTTCTACGGCGTGACGCGCTTTGAAACGATCCGCTCGCATACAAAAATGCCTAAGCAGACGCTGGCAAACCGGTTAAAGAAAATGACGGAACTGGGTTTGCTGAGCAAAACGCCTTATCAGGAAGAAGGCGTGCGCGAACGTTATGAGTATATCCTTACGCCAAAAAGCCGCAGCCTGGCGCCGATCCTGTTTTCCCTGATGGCGTGGGGGCATAAAAATATCCTGCATGATGAACCGCATATTGCGCTGGTGGATAAAGAGAGCGGGGACGTCGTCCACAATGCATTTGTGACGACGAAAGGCACCGTCGTTGAACCTCGGAACATCCAGATAGTGGCTCTGAACCTTAACCAGCCGTAGCGCGGGCGACAATAACCGCAACCCCATTTTCTGCTTTCTGACGACAAACGTTGTCTGCTTGAGCGGGGAGGCGTAATATACGAACCATATATAAATTGTCACGGTACGTATAAATGGGCATTGTAAAAATTTCCGACCTGCTGCACGACGATATTCGTGACGCCAGCAAGGCGATGTCGCGTTCGGTCAACGCGCAGGCGGAGTACTGGATCCGTCTGGGTATGATGAGCGAGCTCTATCCCGAACTTAACCATCAGCAAATTAAGCTGATGATGCTCAAGTCCGGCTCTGACCGGTTGCTGGAGGTGATCAATGCTATCAATTCCCATTAAGACCGCGGACGAGCTGGCCAGACAGCGCCGCGCAGGTGAGCTGTTGGCATCGGTTTTCGACATGCTGGATACCTTTATTCAGCCCGGTATCTCCACCATGGCCATCAACAACCGGGTGGAGGATTTTATCGTCAACGATCTGCATTCGCGCCCGGCCAGCAAAGGGCAGTATGATTTCCCCTACGTGCTGAATACGTCGATCAACGAAGTGGTTTGTCACGGTATGCCAAAGGAGAGCGAGCATCTGAAATCCGGCATGATTGTGAATGTGGATATTACGCTGGAAAAAGAGGGGCTGATTGCCGATTCCAGCAAAATGTATCTGATTGGCGAGGTTTCACCGCTGGCCCGTCGGCTGGTGCAGAAAACCTACGAAGCGATGTGGAAAGGGATCAAGGTCGTCAGGCCGGGCGCGACGCTGGGCGATATCGGCCATGCGATCCAGACTTATGTCGAAGGTAACGGCTACAGCGTGGTCAGGGAGTACTGCGGCCACGGCGTCGGCAGAGAGATGCACGAAGATCCCCAGGTGCTGCATTACGGCATACCCGGCACCGGCGCCGTGCTCAAGGAGGGGATGGTGTTTACCATTGAACCGATGGTGAACCAGGGCGATAGCCGGATTAAAACCAAAAAAGATGGCTGGACGGTGGTCACCCGCGATAAAAAACTGTCCGCGCAGTGGGAGCACACCGTCGCCGTCACCGCGGATGGATTCGAGGTCCTGACCCTGCGTAAAGATGAAGCGATCCCGGAGTAGCCCAAACAACAGGTTTCACGCCCGGGCAGTGAAACCTGTCAGACAGCGATTACGCGGGCATCTCTTTGCGCCCCACATAACGCTCTTTCCATAATGCGCCCGCCACCCCGATATCGAGGAATGGCGAAGGCGGCATAACGTTCGCCTGGCCGAGCGACTGCATCGCAGCGATCAGCGGGTTGTCCTGGCCCATCGCCAGATCGGCAAGCAGCGTCCCGGCGATAGTCTGTTTGGATACGCCGGCGCCGTTACAGCCCCCGGCGGTCCAGATCTGCGGCGCAAGACGCCCCCAGACCGGCGCGCCGTTGCGGGTGACGCTGATGGTCCCGGACCAGGTTCGCTCCAGCGGCACATCCTGCAGCTGCGGATAGGCCGTATGGAACAGCGCCAGATGCTGGCGCGCGGCGCTGGCGGTCTGTCCGGCGGTAATCACTCCCCGCAATGCCGGATCGACATGCTGGCGGACCAGAAAACGATGATCGTGGGTATAGCGTAGCGTGGCGCCGGCGATCGCGTTGACCGGCGTTAATCCCCAGCTTTCCATTGCCGGCAGACGCTGGCGCTGTTCAGGCGTGAGCGGGGCGGTAATGCTGGCGTAGGTCGCCATTGACGCCTGGCGGCTCACGGTGGGCGAGAGTTCGCGGGAGAGCGCGTTGGTCGCCAGCATCGCCTGGTCGGCGCGGATCGTGCCCTGCAGCGTCGTCACCCTGACGCCGCCGTTTTCCTGACGCATAGCCAGCGCCGGGGTTTGATGGTAAACCGTGACGTTTTCCGGCAGATGATGCGCGAGGCCCGCAATCAGTTTCGCCGGGTTCACCAGAATACAGCCGGGGGTGTAAATTCCTTTGCTGTAGAGGCGGGTTCCCAGCTTCTGGTACAGCGCTTCGCCGTCCAGCAGGCTGTAAGGCTCCTGCATCAGCTGCAGGTTATCCACATACTCCTGCATAATGGCTTCGCTGGACGGATCTATCTGGCAGTGGTATTTCCCGACGTTTTCCCATTCGCAGGCAATCTGGTGCTCGGTCACCGTTTCATCGAGCAGGCGGATCCCCTCCTGGAGCAGGGCGCGGTAATCCTGCGCTTTTTTCAGCTCGGCGGTAGAGCTGCCGATATTGTGCGGCAGGCCGATGATAAAGCCGGAATTTCGCGCCGAGGAGCTGGTCGCGGCGCATTCGGCATCGATGAGCACGATGTTCAGCTGCGGATTGAGGCTGGCCAGCCTGCGGGCAAAGCTTACGCCGGCATAGCCGGAGCCGATAATCACCCAGTCGGCTTTAATGTCGCCGCATAGCTGCGGCTGTATTTGTCGATCAATCTCATTGAGCGGCCAGCCCACCTGGTTCTGATTGAAAGGTACTGATGCAAATCTCACGCTTAATCTCCCTGTGGAAAAAAAACCTGCAGGGCAGGTGTGAATGGGGTTGCCGCTCTCCGCGTTTTTGGTCTGGAGTGTGAGTCGGCAAGCGCCAGGGCAGCGTCTGAAAAATCACCACGCTGAATGATAATCACCTGGACAACAATTCAGCAGAATAACAAGGAACAGGCAAAATAACACTTCTTGCTGTAGGGGTATGCGATTTTCTCTGGCCTGCGATATCACCCTGACGGTTCACTACGGCAGCGAGTAGGGTAGCTATTGACAGGCAATACCTGTATCCCGCTCAGCAACGGCATGCGTGGCAATCTGGGACGCCCACCTCAACCGGCGCCTTCAACGGAACCGGCGTGATGATGGTGGTTTATAACTAATCATGGCCGCCTCAATACCGGTACGCTAAGGAGCACAACCCTGTACGTACCGGAGCGGCCTACACCCGCTCAATCCTTGCCGGCAGCCCCTGACGCACCGCCGCGCCGGAGACCCAGTCCAGCCAGGTATTGCTGACCTCGCGGGTTGGGTCGGCAAATCCCAAATCGTTAAGGTTAATGCCGGCTTTAATCTGCGCCGCGAACGGCATGGGCTCACCGTCGAGGGTGTGCCGCGCCGCGCCCATTTCGCGATGCCCGTAGCCGTGTTCAATCGCGATGACGCCGGGCATCACGCCACTTAACAGGCTAATGACGGCTTCAGCCTCGCCGCCGGGCGTGGAAATTCGTACGCGGTCGCCGTGCGCTAGGCCGTAGCGCTGGCCGTCCAGCGGATTCAGCGCCACCAGATTGGTCGGCTTAAGATGATGCAGGCGCGGGATCACCGTCGAGGCGCTGGCCATGGTATTGGATTTAAACGAGATCAGCTTCAGCGGCCACTGCTGTCGCGGGAAAAGCGCTTCGATAGCGCGTCCGTCGGACAATCTGGCCGGATACCATGCCGGGCAGCCGCTGTAGCGCTCGCCGGTGATGGCGTGGCGGTGGGCGGCAACCTCCGCGTTCCAGATCTGCAGCGGTTTTTCCCACAATTGACCGACGCGATTCTCCGCTCGACCGCTTGTGTCCGGCGCGAAGCGCCCGCCGCGGGAGTAGACAAAGGCTACCCGGCTCACTTCGTCCGCTTTCAGGGTCTGGTTGATAACCGGCAGAATACGCTGCACCCCGGTCAGCGTCAGATCCTCGCTAATGGCTTCGGCAACCGGCGCGTTACCCATAAATGCAATGTTCGCGGCCATGCGCAGGTAATAGTCCTCAGCCCGGTGGAGTGGATAGCGGTTACCCTGAGCATCGGTAATGGCGTTTTCGCCAAATCCTGGCAGATTAAGACGCTTCGCCACCGCAATGCAAAATGCTTCCATTGACGCTGGCTCACCGTCAGCGGTTTTTGCGGTGGCGGCAGGGACGATCGGCCAGCGGGCGGTGGTGGCCTTACTGGCGACGCCGGCCCACGGCGCGCTGAATCCCCAGCTTTCGAAATTATGCGTATCCGGAACGATATAGTCGGCCAGGGCGGTGGTTTCATTCATAAAGGCGTCAATGGCGATAAACAGCGGCAGCCGCTGCGGATCCTTTAGTTTCTCTTCCGCAACCGCGCGTAGCCCGGGCACGCCGTACAGCGGGTTGGTCATATTGGAAATCCACGCTTTCAGCGGATAGGGATAGCCTTCGAGCGCCGAGGTCAGCAGCTCGGTCAGCTGTCCGGCGACGAACGGATACCACGGGGCTCTGGCCGGGTAGGGGGAGACGCCCGCCGCCGCCTTGATGCGATACTCTTCGGAGGATTCATACGCGGTTTTGCTGCGCGCGATGCTGAGCCCTTTCGGCTTCACTTTACCGGCAAAGCTCTCCAGGTTGTAACGCGGGCCGTCTGTCGCGCCGTTGAATTTGCCGCCGCCGACAAACACGCCGCCTTCCAGGCTGAGATTACCGATTAGCGCATTAAGCAGCATGACCGCCCAGGCGCTGTAAAATCCGTTGCCGGCCATCATGCCGCCGTGAGTAATGACCGCGGCTTTACGGCCATGACGGGTAAAGGCATCCGCCAGCGCCGCGATCTTATCTTCCGCGACGCCGCACTGCTGGCTGTACTGTGCCAGGGTGAGCTTTTCAGCGGACTCTTTCAGCAGCTGGAAGCCGCTTTTGACCGTTACGCTGAGCCCGTCCGGCAGGGTTAGCTGGCGCGTTACAAAGAGCGCGCCGCGCGGGCAGCCGCTGGCGGCGACAACGTCACCGCTTTCGTTAACCACCACCGGTTCGCTGGCGCCCTCCGCATTCAGGTGAGCAAGGGTTAAATGCCGTCCGGCCAGCTCCGGCTGGTGATCGGTGATGACCAGGTGGGTCGCATTGGTCCAGCTCTTTTCGGCGGCCTGCCGCATTGCCTGCGCGCCCGGTAGCGCCAGGTAATCGGCGTTGTAGCGCCGGTTTTCGATAATCCAGCGAATCATCGCCATTGCCAGCGCCGAATCGCTCCCGGGGATCACCGGCAGCCAGTGCCCGCGATCGTCTGCCATCACCGTGGTGAGCGGCAGCGCCGGCGCGACCACCACATACTGAAAGTCATTGCGCAGGCGGGCGCTGGCGAGCTGCCTGGCCTGGCGTTTAAAGGGGTTGCCTGACTGGGCGGGCGACGTTCCCATAAACAGGGCGAACTCGACGTTATCCCAGTCGGGCTTCACGTGCGGATTTTTATCCAGATCGCCCATTAAGGCGCCGGAGCCCGCGCGATAGGCCAGCCCGCAGTAGGAACCATGTGCGCCGAAGTTTTTACTGCCGAAGCTGTTCAGCGCAAAACGGCGTAAAAAGGTATCACGCCCGTCGTCGCTGGTATTGGTGACCAGTAGCTGGTTGGTTTTTGGGCCGAATCCCGGATGCTTTGGATCGATGGGCGTTGTCGGCGCATAAATGGCGCGCAGGCCATCAACGTGCCCCTCGCCAAACAGATCGCCGCCTTCAACCACCTCTTTCACCAGTTGTTCAAAGCTGATGCGCTGCCATTTCCCTTCGCCGCGTTTACCCGCGCGCTTCATCGGCTCAAGGAGCCGCAGCGGGCTATAGAGTCCCTCGAGCAGCGTGGCGCCGCGCGCGCAGGCGGTAGCGCGGGCATCAAGTCCGCTTTCACCCGCCAGCTGCGCCATGGCGGTTGAAAAAGGAATGGAAGAGTCGAGGTGGTGCTCATGAGAAAGCGGGTGATAAGGGTTGCCGGCAATGCGCAGTACCCGGTCTTTCTCGCTATCCACCCGCACCCGAACGCCGCACTGCGTCCAGCAGCCAAAACATTGGGTCATCGAGATAACCTGCCGGGGATTTTGTAGCCAGCCGGTATTTGCATTGGCTTCCGGGATCAGCGCATTAGCGAAAATACGATCGCGGGTCACTTTACCGGATGTACCGCTGAGCAGGCCATCAATGGCGCGCTTTGCCACCTCGCGATAGCTCAGGGCGAAAGACGCCAGACCGCCTGCGGCGAGGCCGACTTTGAGCCACTGACGACGGGTTAAATTAGCCATGTTGCCTTCTCCTTGCGAGTCCGTTTACGGTTTCACGGACAATAATGAGCAGCGCAATCCACAGGCCGAAGGTGCCAAGGATAGCGAGCCAGCCGTCGGTACCGACCGGCAGGGTATAGGGATTAAACTGGGCATTAAATTTGGGGATGGTTTGCCCCTGAATCAGCAGCGTCCAGCGCATCAGCCAGCTCAGCGCCATGGCGCTGACGGCCAGCAGGGCGCGAACGGGCAGCGTCAGCGGATAACGCAGGGCAAGCGCGCAAAAGATCAATGAAATAAGCCAGCATGCCAGCCAGCCGATCGCGTAATGACGGGCTGAAGGCGAAATGACCAGCCACTGACGAATAGCCGAGCCGGAAAGGGTATCACCGCTGACCCAGATCGCCACGACGACGGCCAGCAGCATAAGCGCTGAGAGCTGCCATATCGCCAACTGCCTTTGGCATTGAAAATCATTGCGTACCGCGACAATCAGCAGGGCGAAAAAGGTTTGCAGCGCGCTAAAGAACATCGCCAGCACAAAGGCGTAGCTGAACCAGACCGGGCGGGCCTGAACCACGGAGACTTCGCGTCCGGTGTAAAGCAGCAGCCCCGTCGCGGTAAGCGCGCTGGCCAGCGCCAGCCATTTTGTGACGCTGTCACTTTTGTTACGCAGCAGACCTGACTGCCGTACCGCAAACCACAGGCCCAGAAAGAGGGTAAATAGCGGCAGAAACAGCGCCCCCCAGGGCATCCACGACCAGGGCGTGGGATAGGCGTAAAAGTGCCAGAAGCGGGCGGCTTGATGCAGGTCCGCCGTCAGCGCCAGCGGCGCGGTAATTGCGCAGGTCAGAGCAATCAGCAGCGTCAGCCGTTCCAGCTTCGCATCGTGTCTTTTGCGCCAGTGAAGCAGGCAGCCAAACAGCGCCGCGCAGGCGGCAATGCCGATGAAAAAGAAATACTGCACCGCCCACGGTAGCCAGCTCACCTCCTGCGGACGGGCCAGCACCTCCTCAATGATCATGGTTTGGCTCATTCAAACCTCCTGCCAGAGCGCGGGTTGGGCATGTCCCATCAGCGGGGTAACAAACGCCTCGTCCAGTCCGAGATAGAAAACGTGGGGGACGGTACCGTTTTCCGGCTTCAGCACCTTGATGGCGTCATGGTGCAGGGCGAGCGTCTGCGAGATACGGCTTTGACGGTCCTGGATATCGCCGACGATCCGCGCGCCGCCGACGCAGGACTCGACGCAGGCGGGGAGCAGCCCGGCTTCCAGGCGATGAACGCAGAAGGTGCACTTATCGGCGGTCTGTGTCTCATGGTTGATAAAACGCGCGTCATAGGGGCAAGCCTGGACGCAGTAGGCGCAGCCGACGCAGCGGGTGTTATCCACCACCACAATGCCATCCTGGCGCTGAAAGGTGGCCTGCACCGGGCAGACCGGCACGCAGGGCGGGTTATCACAATGGTTGCACAGCCGCGGTAGCAGGACGTTGGTGACCCGATCGCCCAACTGCACCTGATACTGATTGACGTGAGTACGAAACGCCCCCTGCGGCGTCTGATTTTCGATTGCGCAACTGACGGTGCAGGCCTGGCAGCCGATGCAGCGTCGCAGGTCAACCAGCATGGCATAGCGGTGGCGTGAGGCGCCTTCGCGGCGGGCCGGCGAAAAGGGAAATTTCGCCTCCGCCAGCGGCACCAGAGACGCGCCGGCGGTGAGAACGCCCAGCTGCGCCAGAAACTGTCGTTTACTGCTGTCCATATTTTTCCCTCGCGCAGCAATAACGAAACATTTGTCACGTCATTGTTTTGCATGTGATGAATAAACAATGTTGATGATTTACAGTGTAAAAATCGCGGCGGGGTCAGCTCTATTGTGGTTAACCACATACCCGGCGGGTTGTTGATCTAAAACAACATAATGAACAGGGATAATCGGGTGAGAGCGAAAAAGGTGCAGCGTCTGGCGCTGCTGGTGACGGCGCTCCTGCTGAACAGCAGCGGGTGGGCGGCGTCGTGGAATATCGGCGTTCTGGCCATGCGCGGCGAGGTCTTAACCCGCAGCCACTGGCAGCCGCTGGAGGTGATGCTCAATCAGCAGCTAACGGATCAGCAGTTTCATATTCAGCCGCTCGATCTGCAGCAGATGCAGGAGGCGGTCAATAACGGCTCGGTGCAGTTTGTGGTGACCAATCCGGCGCAGTTTGTCCAGCTGAATAGTCATTCTTCGCTGCGCTGGCTGGCCTCTTTGCGCTCTTCACTCGGGACAAGCAACGTTATCGGCAGCGTCATTTTGACTCGTCGCGACAGCGGTATTTCGTCGCCGGCCGACCTGATCGGCAAAACGGTAGGGGCCATCGATCCTCAGGCCTTCGGCGGCTATTTATTGGGATACAAGGCGCTGAGCGATGCCGGGCTGCGGCCGGAACGCGATCTGCATCTGCGTTTTAGCGGATTCCCCGCGGATGCGTTGATCTATCTGCTGCGTGAACGGGCAGTGCAGGCGGCGATTGTTCCGGTGTGCCTGCTGGAAAAAATGGCTGATGAGGGACTGGTAAATAAAGCCGATTTTACCGCGGTCATCGAGCGGCCGGCGGCGATACCTTGTCTAACCAGTACCCCGCTGTATCCCGACTGGTCGTTTGCCGCGCTGCCGGCGGTGAGCGACGCGCTGGCGGATCGCGTGACCCGCGTCTTGCTCAATGCCCCGGATAACGCCGTCTTTCACTGGGGCGCGCCCGCTTCGACCCGTCAGGTGGAAGCGTTGCTGAGCGAAGTTCAACAGCACCCTCAGCAGCGACGGCTGTGGCTGGAGATGAAAAGCTGGCTTATCCAGCACCGGTTAATCATGGGCGGCATCGGGCTGGCGCTGCTGTTGCTGACGCTGAATTATATCTGGGTGATGCTGCTGGTGCGGCGGCGCGGCAGGCAGCTTGAACGCAACGCTATCCGGCTGCGCGAGCAGGAGCTGGCGCTGCAAACGGCAAGACAGATGAGCGTATTGGGTGAGATGACCTCAGGCTTTGCCCACGAGTTAAATCAGCCGCTGTCGGCCATCCGCCACTATGCGCAGGGTTGTACGATCCGTTTGCAGAAACAGGATCCGCAGCATCCCTTACTGCCCGCGCTGGGCCACATCGATCAACAGGCTCAGCGCGGGGCGGAAACGCTGCGCAATCTGCGCCATTGGGTCAGCCAGGCGCACGGGGAGCCAGGACGAGCGGAGACCTGGGAACGTATCAGCGTTCGTCAGGCTATTGACCATGTCTGGCAGTGGCTGCGAATGCCGCAGCAGTTTCCCGGGCTATTGCTCAACAGCGATGTCGATCGCCCGTTAACGCTCGTCTTACCGCCGGTTCTGCTTGAACAGGTGCTGGCGAATCTGATCCTCAATGCGGCGCAGGCCGGGGCGAAGATGCTGTGGATTGATGCCGTTCGCGATGCCGGAGGCGTGAAGATCGTCCTGCAGGATAACGGCGGTGGTATCGCCGGGGCGCAGCTTGCTCAGGCATTCCAGCCGTTTGTGACCAGTCGACAAGAGGGGATGGGGCTTGGGCTGGTTATCTGTCAGCGGCTGGTCCGCTATGTCCGGGGGGAAATAAGCCTGGCAAATCAAACGGCGCCCGATGGACGACCCGGTGTCACCGTGGTACTGACATTCATGCAACAAGGAGCGCGGAGCGGCAATGGCGATAATTCATCTACTGGATGACGACCTGGCGGTGACCCAGGCATGTGCTTTTTTACTGGAAAGCCTGGGCTACGAGGTGATGTGCTGGGCAGAGGGGGACGTCTTCCTCGCGCAGGCCGATCTCTTCCGGACCGGCGTTGTCCTGCTGGATATGCGGATGCCGGCGCTGGACGGTCAGGCAGTACATGAGGCGCTGCGTCAGCGCGGCAGCACCCTGGCGGTGGTTTTTCTGACCGGACATGGCGACGTACCTATGGCGGTAGAACAGATGAAACGCGGCGCGGTGGATTTTCTGCAAAAGCCGGTGTCGGTGAAGCCGCTACAAACGGCGCTGGAACGCGGCCTGGCGGCCTCAGGCGAGCGGTTTGCGCGGCAAAAGAACGTGGACTGCTATCAGCAGCTAACGCCCAAAGAGCGGGAGCTTGCGCTGCTGGTGGTGAAAGGGCTGATGAATCGGGAGATTGCGGAGATAATGAACATTGCCGTACGCACCGTGGAGGTCCATCGGGCGAGGGTGATGGAAAAGATGCAGGCGGGGAGTCTGGCGGAGTTAGTCAGCATCTTACAGCCGATTATCGCGTGATTTTAATGATTCCGATGAATGAAGCGTGGAGAGCTCCCGGCGGGAACAAAAAACGGCGGTTAATATCAGAACACAAAAATTGGTAGGGAAGATGGAGATGAATGCAATTGCAAATGATATTTATTTTCATTAGTGTTTGCATTCCGTAAGCTACTGTAAAGAAAAATTACATGTCTACCGCATCCCTGAAGCAGGCCGCGCGCCTCGCGCTGGTCATTTCGTTTTCCCTGCATGCTCTCTCCGCCTCGGCTAAGGATTTCACCGAGCGGGACTTCCGCGCTCAGGCTCTCGGCCACGGCGTTTACGAGCTGGCCTATGATAACGGCCAGAAGACGCTCTACGCTGCCTCCGCGCCCTCGTTTGATAAAGATAAAACCGCGGGACTGGTCTTTCGACTGGCGGCGGATTCTCTGCGGATTGATGAGAAAATCGTTACCGAACGCCGCGCCTTCGCGCTCTCCCTGGATGAAGAAAATCACATCCTGTATTTGGGTAACGCGCTGGATGGCTCGCTAACGCTTCTGGATACGCTGACCAATAAGGTGATTAACACTATTCAGCTCAGCGATGATTCAGATCCTGCGAAACAGGCCCACGTCCGCGAAGTGGTGCTGGATAAACTAAACCAGCGTTTGTATGTGTCAGGGATCGGGCGCAAAGGCCAGGGCCTGCTCTGGGTGGTCGATACCCGCAAGCAGCAGCTGATTGACACGCTGAAGAACATCGACCCCGTAGGGTTTGCCGTTGATGCATCGGGCGAAAAAGTCTATGCGGTCACCGGCAACGGGGAGTTGGCTACCCTTGACGGCAAAACGTCGACGTTAATTTCCCGCGTGAAGGTCGATCCGGCTGACGCTGAGCACTATTTCCTCAATATCGCCCTGAACAGCGCCGCCGGAGTCGGATATATCGCCGATACCAACACCCGCGATGTGCTGGTGGTGCGGCTGGACTCCGGCAAGCTGGTCGATCGTATCGCTTCGCCAAACTCGGTCGCTGTGCTCTATAACGCCAAGCGTGAAGAAATCTACGTGACCCATCGCAACGATCGCTCGATTAGCGTCATCGATGCGCGAACCCATCGTCTCAAGCACACCCTCAAAACGGCGGCGATGCCCAACAGCCTGGTCCTTTCTGCGGATGGCGGAACGCTTTACGCCAGCGTCAAACAGGACGAAAAAAGCGATCGGCCTGACTACGTTCTCAAGATCGATCTCACTCAATTCTAAGGACTTTTTGTGGCGATGAAGACACGCATAGACGTGGCGATGGCGCTCGCCTTCGTCAATCTGCCCGCGGCAGCCTACGCCGCTGATGGCGCAGGGATAAATGAAGAACAGATGGTAGTGACCGCCACGGGATTCAGCCAGGAGAGGCGCGAGGCGCCGGCGACGATCTCGGTGCTCGATGAGAAGGCGCTGAATACCCGTTCCAATCAGAACGTCACGGAAGCGTTGCGCGAGATGCCGGGCGTGCTGGTGGGCAACGGCCACGGCAGCCTGGCGACCGGCGATGTACAGATGCGCGGTATGGATTCGACCTATACCTCGTTTATGGTGAACGGTATCAAGCAGTCTACCCGCGAATCGCGACCTTATGGGCATCACATTGGGTCTGAAGCCGCTTTTATGCCGCCGCTGGCCGCCATTGAGCGGGTGGAGGTGATTCGCGGGCCTATGTCATCGCTGTACGGCTCTGACTCTATCGGCGGTGTGGTCAACGTCATCACCAAAAAGGCGTATAACCTCGAAAAATGGACGGGGGTGCTGGAGGATAATTACTTCCTGCAGGAGAAAAGCGAATACGGCAATACTAACCAGACAAACGCCTTCTTTATGGGGCCCGTCGTACCGGGCAAACTCGGCGTCAGCGTGGGGGCTGACTATCTTGACCGTCGCGATGATGACAGCCCGACCCAGGAACGTTTTGTTAAGCATCAGGCGGGGAATCTGGACGCCACAATTTCTCTTTCGCCAACCGATACCCAGCTCTGGGATCTGAACGCCTCCAAAGGCAATCAGGAGAAAACCCATAACGATAAAGCGTGGTACTGGGGCTTTGACCGCGATGCGGTCTCGCTGTCACAGCATGCCTGGTACGGTGATGACCTGGTGGAGGTGAAGAACTTTATCAGCTACGAAAAGGCCCGTACGGAGTACCGCGTGCCCGGCATGGACTCGCAGTTTATCAAGCAGAATAATTTTGAGGCCAATAGCGCAAACACCTTTACACTGGCCGATCACAAGCTGACGCTAGGCGTAAACTTCACGCGCAATGAGCTGAATGACACCTTTGGTATTGCGGACAAGCAGGCGCCCGGGGTCACCCCGGTGAGTAAAATCACCCGTCACGGCTGGGCGGTTTTTGCTGAAGACGCGTGGATGATTGTACCGGACTTCACGTTGACCACTTCTGCGCGCCTGGATCATGACAGCTATTTTGGCTATCACGTTACGCCTAAGCTCTACGGCAACTGGACCATTGACGAAAGCTGGGCGCTGAAAGGTGGCGTATCCGCCGGCTATAAAAAACCGGACCTGCGCCAGAACAACGCCGGCTTTACCAGCGTCTACGGCGCTTATCCCTATTCTGAGATTGGTATCGGCAACGACGATCTCAAACCGGAGCAGAGCATCAACACCGAGCTGGGCGTGTACTGGCAGCAGGATGCGCTGGCGCTCGACGCCACGCTTTTTCATACCAAATTTAAAGACAAAATCAGCGACCATACCATCTGTACCGCCTCGGCTACCCGGCAATGCCAATACAACGGCTATACCGCGGATAGCGTGTCGCAATACATTAACGTCGGGGATGCGGAGATCTACGGACTGGAGCTGAACGGCGACTGGCAGGTGACCGCAGCGCTGAAAGCGAACGCCAACTATACCTATACCCACAGTGAACAAAAAAGCGGTGAGTATAAGGGTTATGCGCTAAGCGATTTCCCCAGCAGTATGGCCAACGTTTCGCTGACGTGGAACACCGCTTCCGATCTTGAACTGTGGACCAAGGCGAGCTGGCGCAGCAGATCGCCGGATATCGGCAAATCCAGCTCAACGGATGCCTATGCGCTGGTAGATCTAGGCGTGCGTTATCGCCTGAGTAAGCACGTCACGCTGATGAGCGGTATCTACAATCTGTTTGATGTGAACCCGGTTTACACTACCGCTTACCGGCAGAAGGCGATGCTGGAAGGGCGACGCTATAATTTCGGCGGCCGCGTGGAGTTCTGAAAATCGTGCAGGGGCCGAATAGCCCCTGCGATAACATGCAAAAATAGCTCTCAGGGCCTGAAGTCCAGAACCACATGACTGAATGTCTGATAGGTTTTTTCATCCGGCGCGGGCGGAATTTTGGCTTCTTTCAGCGCGGACATTACCGCCGCGCATAACGCCGGATCGCCGCTCTCGACCGCTGGATTATGCACCGTCCCGTCACGCTGTAGCGTTAAGCGCACCGAGCATTTTTGCCCCTGCCAGGACGCCGGCTGGTCTATTTTCGCGAAGATAGCCCTCTGGACCTGCGTCAGATAGCGTGAGACGTTGGCCTGCGGTGATTGATCTGAACCCGTTTGATAATCGCGAAACATCTTATCCACTTCTGCCGATACCTTCGCGTCTTCGGCGCTATCCGGCGCAGAAGCACTACCCGAGCAGGCGGAAAGAAGTAAAGAGAGAGTGCAAATGAGCACCGGGCGGATTTTCACGGACATGGTAATGCCTCCTTGCTGGTGATGATGCGTTTCTGACGCGAGACGGTTATCCTCTGTTATTGCGCGATATTATTCAAACGCCGATCGCCTGGTATGCGCTTTAAAGTGACACTGTCACTCATTCTTTGCCTTCGCTGCGGGCGGCTACGCCATCCAGTCGCGGATAATGTCTCCGTATAGCTGCTCAGCCTCCTCCAGCCGGCTGAGCAGGCAGTACTCGTCGGTCTGATGGGCCATAGACGGCTCGCCGGGACCGAGAATAATACAGGGTGGATCGGCCAACGCAGGCAGCAGCAGCGAGGCGTCGGTAAAGTAGGGCACCACGCGCGGTTCAATCGGCTTAGCGTGCAGCGGCTGGCAGCGCTGATAAACCTGCTTAATCCACGCATGATCCTCCCGGCTCAGTACGGCGGGCAGGTCGACCAGCGTGGATACCGTGACGCTTTCGCCAAGCAGCGTGGTCAAGCGCTGCCGGATAGTGGCGTGCTGTAAATTGGGCGCGCTGCGGATATCGACATCAAAACGCGTGCGGTCCGGCACGGAATTAATATTGAGTCCGCCTTCGATGCGTCCGACGTTGAGGGTGGGCTGCTTCATCAGCGGGTGCGCCGCGCCAGGGGAAAAATGCTGAATCTTACCCAGCGCATCCGCCGCAAGATAGATAGCATTTATCCCCAGCTCCGGCATCGCGCCGTGGGCGGTTTTTCCCCGCGTTTCGCAGCGTAGCCAGAGCGCGCCTTTATGGCCGATCGCCGGATAGTTGGCGGTGGGCTCACCGACGATCAGCGCGCCCACGTCCGGCAACGTCGCGGAGGCGATCAGCGCCCGTGCGCCGTCGCAGCCGGTCTCTTCTCCGCCGGTAATCAGCAATACCGCGCCGCATCCGGCGAGGATCGTTTCCCGCTGATGAACGCAGGCGACGGCAAACGCCGCTATCGCCGCTTTCATATCGCTGGACCCGCGGCCATAAAGACGCCCGTCTTCTATCTGCGAGCCGAAAGGATCGTACTGCCACCGGGCATTTCCCAGCGGCACGGTATCCAGATGACCGGTAAAGGCCAGCGATTTACCGGTCTTTGCCCCGGGCAGCCTGGCGATAAGATTGCAGCGTCCCTCGCCGAACGACGACAGCGAAACCGCAAAACCGCGATCGTTAAGCCAGTCGGCAAAGAACCGCATGCAGTCTGCTTCGCTGCCCGGCGGGTTGATGGTGTTAAAGCCCAGCAGCTGCCGGGCGAGCTCAAGGGTGGCGGCCATCAGCGACGTTCCGTCAGCCAGTCAAGGCAGTTAATCCACAGCTGGCGATAGCCGGGCCATTGAGCAAACTCTTCCGGCAGCCAGTGTGCCGACATATCGCTGGTCCACACCAGCGAGCGACCCTGCTGATATTCGCGAATGGCCAGCAGCGGATGACCGGTACCGGCCACGGTCGCCAGCAGTTTGCCTTCCGGATGCATTTCTACTTCGTTATAGCCCAGCAGCCACGGCCATTCGCCCGGAATATCGTTGAACAGGGCGTGGGATTCCGTCACTTCGGCATAGCAACCCTCCGGGGTTTCAATGCGATCGTCCCACGCCAGACAGCGGACCGGCAGAACTTTCTCCACCGCGGTATGGCGATAGCGCGCGCCGCCGTTAATCCCCTGGAAACTGTAATAGCCGCCAATCATCATCAGCGAGCCGCCGCCGGCCACGTAGTCATGCAGTAGCGTCAGACGGTTGGCGGTTCGGCGGCTTTTCAGCCAGGTGTCCGGATGCAGCAGCAGCGTATTGGCGCCAATATCCGAAAGAATAATCGCATCCCACTGCTGCAGCGCTTCCAGCGTCAGCGGAAAGTCTGTCGCCGCCGCGTGGGCGGGCATATAGGTAATGGCGTAGGCACTGTCCGCGAGCGCGGCCAGAAAATCCGTTGCGCCGGTGTGCCAGGTGGCGGTGGCAAACTGGTCGAAGCCTTTAACGTGCGTTGAGGTGCTGGTCCAGGATTCACCGACCAGTAAGATTTTTTTCTGCATTATGACTTTCCTTTTATCCGCCAAAAACCCGTTGGGGATTTCCAATCATCAAGGTTTCAAGCTGTTCGCCGCTGACGCCGTGGCGCCGCAGGCGGGGAACAAAATGCTTGAGTATGTAGCCGTAACCGTGGCCGCCGTAGCGGGTGAGCATGGTTTTCAGGAAGACGTCCTGCGACAGCAGTATTTGCTGGATATAGCCGTCGTCAATCAGTTCGCGAATCGCGCGGGCGTTCTCCTCGTCGGAGGGCGACTGCGCCGACTCGTCGGCGTAGTAATAGCTCATGCCGATCATGTCGTATTCGAGAAACGCCCCGCGCTGCGCCAGCTCCCGCTGGTAGCGCTTATCGGCAAAGCTGGGATTCATATGGCACAGGACGGTATGGCGTAAATCGGCGCCTTCCTGTTCGAGAATATCCAGCACCCGATGACCCAGCCGCTCCCAGCCGGGCAGATGGACCTCGATCGGCACGCCGGTCGCGGCGCTGGCCCGGCCCGCAGCGCGCAGCGATTTCTCCTCATCCGGCGTAAAGCGGCTCGAGATACCGATTTCGCCGATGAGCCCGGCGAGCACCTCCGGTTTCTCCTCCGCGCCGCCCAGATCGTAAATCAGCCGTTCGGTCAACTGTTCGACGCTGCTGGTTCTTACCCACTCGGGGTGCGAAGGTTCCAGATAGAGGCCGGTGCCCATAATAATGTTCAGACCGGTCAGGCGCGCGATGCGCGCCAGCGCGTTGGGATCGCGGCCGATACCGATATTGGTCGGGTCGACCACCGTTTCTCCGCCAAGGGCGCGATATTTCGTCAGCTCTTCAATCGCGACGTCGACGTCAAACAGCTGGCAGTTATCGCGGCTCATCAGCGGATTCAGCGACAGTTCGCCGAGGTTTTCCATTTTCACCGGCATTTCGGCAAGATGGCGATCGCTACAGCAGCAGGGCGGTACCCATTTGCCGGAGGCATCCAGCAGAATATGCTCATGCATCAGAGTAACCCCCATTTCGCTAATCGGCAGCGGGCCAAGCACCGTCATCACGTAACCGCTGCTGACGCCAAGCGGCAGCGGGGTGGGGTGGCGAAAAATTGATCCTTTCATCAGCTATCCTTTTGCCGCGGAGCGCGTGGGGTTGAGAATGCGGGTGTTCAGCCAGATCGCCAGCAGGATAATGGTGCCGGTGGCTATCTGGGTGTAAAACGGCGAAATATGCGACAGGATCAGCCCGTTCTGAATGACCGCAATCGACAGCGCGCCCAGCAGCGTACCGATAATGGTACCGAAGCCGCCAAACAGGCTGGTACTGCCAAGCACAACGGCAGCAATAACCTGCAGTTCAAAGCCTTCGCCCTGGTTGGAGGAGCCGCTGCCGAGGCGCGCGGTAATGATCATCCCCGCCAGCGCGGCGGCCATCCCGCTGATGATATAGACCTTCATGGTGACCGCTTTGGTATTAATGCCGCTGCGTCGCGCGCCTTCGGCGTTAGCGCCGATAGCGGTCACATAGCGGCCAAAGCGCATATGATTGAGAACAATATGCCCGATAACCAGAATCATAATGCCGATCAGCGCGGGCATGGGGATACCGACTACCCACGCGCGTCCTATAAAAGTAAACAGGCTGTCAGCCGGAACCGGAATCGAGTAGCCCTGGGTGACCAGCAGCGCGATGCCGCGAACCACGGCCAGGGTGGCGAGGGTGACGATAAACGCCGGAATGCCTTCATAGGCGATAAAGAAGCCGTTGATGGCGCCCACCAATCCGCCGAGCAGCAGGCCGCCGAGCAGTACCACCGGCCACGGCAGCCCCCAGTTATTCAGGGCGATAGCGGAAAGCGCGCCGACCAGCGCCAGGGTGGAGCCCACCGACAGATCGATACCCCCGGTGGTAATGACCAGGGTCATCGCCGTCGCGACAATCAGCAGCGGGGCGCTCTGACGGATGATGTTGAGCCAGTTGGTACCGGTGAGAAAGTTGCTGGTGATCAGCGAAAACACCACGCAGCAGAAGACGAAAAAGAGCGCGATGCTGACTACGCCGGAGTGGTTATGCAGCAGGCGGCGCGGCAGCGAATGCTGGATCATGCGGGAGCTGCTTAAGTTCATGATACTCATCCTGTTACCTCAATGTGCAGCCGCAGAGCGGGCGGTGAATTTTTCGCCCACAATCAGGTTAACGATATCGCTCAGGCTGGTGTCGGCCACCCGTCTGTCGGCGACGTTGGTACCTTCATACATCACCATGATCCGGTCACAGACCAGGAACAGGTCCTGCAGGCGGTGGGTAATCAGAATCACGCTCACCCCGCGAGCGGAAACGCGGCGAATAAGCTCCAGCACCGCTTCGACTTCCGCGACGGCCAGCGCGGCGGTGGGTTCATCCATAATCAGCACCTTCGGGTCAAAGGCCGTCGCGCGGGCGATGGCAATGGCCTGGCGCTGGCCGCCGGAGAGATTTCGCACCAGCAGCCGGGTATCGGGAATGGAGATCCCAAGCCCTTTTAGCATCTCCCTGGCATCGGAGTGCATTCTTGCCTCATCGAGGAAGGGGATACCGAGGCGTGATTTCATCGGCTCGCGGCCCATAAACAGATTGCCCGCGACGTCGACCGTGTCGCAGAGCGACAGATCCTGATACACCATCTCGATATGGCAGCGGCGCGAATCGGCCGGATTAGTAAACTGCTGCTGTTCACCGTCGATACGAATCGTGCCGCTGGAGGGGATCACCGCGCCAGAGAGCACTTTGGTCAGGGTCGATTTCCCCGCGCCGTTATCGCCCACTAAGCCCAGCACCTCGCCCGGAGCCAGCTCAAGGTTGACTCCGCGCAATGAACGTATCGACCCGTAGGTCTTGGTGATATTGATCATCTCCACCCTTGGCGGGGTAGTTTGTGGCTGCTGCATCTGATAACTCCCATCGCTGTTGCCGGGAAAATGTTCGCCATCCTGCGGGAGAGATGCTATCCGACACGGTTTACATGCTAGTAAACCGGTTTACCTGCGGAATAGAGCACTCGCCAGCACAGTCAGGACAAACGCTATGTAAGATATTTGTTCGCCAGTAAGAACATTGCAGCATCCGTGCCAGGGCAGGAACAACACAGCAGCCCTGTGATTTAACCTTATGTAATAAATAGAGTTTATTCATTACGCTCCGGTAAACCGGTTTACTGATTATAGTGAATAAAATGTTAATTGATCGTTTTTTGCGCCAAAAGTGGGCGCTTTTGCGCCATTTTGGGACGTGCTTAACAGATCTTGATCGAGTCGCGGCCAATCCACTCTACCGGCAGGCGGGTTTCCGCCGGGATATCCCGATCGTCGTTCAGCAGACGCATCATGATGTTCACCGCGGTGCGGCCCAGTTCCCGGGCGGGCTGGCGGATAGTGGAAATCCGCGGCTGGGTAAAATCGGCATAGTTGGCGTCATCGAAGCCGACTAACGATAGCGCCTCCGGCGCCTGGAGCCCGCTGGCGCGCAGACCGTCGAGCAGGCCGAGCACCAGATAGTCGCTGGCGGCGAAGACGGCGGTCGGGCGAACCGGCTGGCTGAACAGGGTCCGCAGCGCTTGCTGGCCAAACTCGCGCTGGTAGTCACCGTACATCACCCATTCGGGCGGCCAGCTCAGGCCGGCCTGCTCCATCGCGGTGCAGAAGCCCTGATAGCGCTCGCGTACGCTCATCAGCTTGTCCGGGCCGCCGACGAAAGCGATATGGCGATGCCCGGCGGCGATCAGTTTTTCGGTGGCGATCCGCCCGCCCTGGACGTTATCGGCAAACACTTTCGGCACCTTACTGCCGGGAATATCTTCATCCAGCAGGACAATGCGTTCGTGACGCTGGACTTCTTTGCGCAGCAGGCCGTTATCGGGGCGGTTGGTGGTGAACAGCAGGCCGTCGACCTGGCAGGTATCCAGCCAGCGGATAAACTGGCACTCTTTTTCCGGGTTGTTGCGGGTGATACACAGCACCAGGCTGTAACCGCTGACAGAAGCGGCCTCTTCGGCGGCATCGGCCAGTTCGGCAAAGAAGGGGTTGGTAATATCGGGGAGCACCAGGCCGAGCGTTTCGCTGCCGCCTTTGCTAAGACGGCGTGCAAGGCTATTGCCGCGATAGTCCAGTTCGCGAATGGCGGTTTCGATGCGATCGATGGTGTCCTGCGGTAGCACAATACTGTTGTTCATATAGCGCGACAGGGTTGCCTTCGACAGCCCCGCCAGCTTTGCCACATCGGATAACAATACGCGTTTTATACTCATTTCCTGCGCCATTTCTGCCAGAATCGGCTATCTGTAACATAGTTAAGCGCGGTGGATACAGCAATTTCTCTGCTAACAATAACCGGAAATAAATGCTTGACAAAATTTAATCTGCGGAGAATTGTATAGGCAGTTTACCGCATCATCCGGGAA
Source organism: Klebsiella sp. LTGPAF-6F (assembly GCF_001753185.1). Lineage (NCBI taxonomy): Bacteria > Pseudomonadati > Pseudomonadota > Gammaproteobacteria > Enterobacterales > Enterobacteriaceae > Klebsiella > Klebsiella sp. LTGPAF-6F. The sequence goes on along the minus strand of NZ_CP017450.1, from coordinate 3,206,662 downwards.
GTCATTCCCAAACCCGTTTAACTCATTCCAGTCGCGCACCGACACGGACCGGTTGCCGGAATGAAATTAAGCAGGTATCCGCCGAACGGTCGATGATTGTTCTGGCCATATAGACGATATTTGCCCGCCAAAAAATAATCCTTCTGCGTTCGCATGCGGCGCGGAACTCTGCTGGCTATCAACTATTCCCGACGAGGATACTGATGATGTTATTTCACACCGGAAAACTGCGTTTACTTGCTGTTGCCACCACGATGCTGGCATCCATGAGTTTTATTTCTGCCGCCGGCGCCGCCGGTCCGACTTATGCGCTGGTACAAATCAATCAGCAGGCCCTGTTCTTTAATCTGATGAATAAAGGCGCGCAGGATGCAGCCAAAGCCAGCGGCAAGGATTTAGTTATTTTTAACTCTAACGATAATCCCGTGGCGCAAAACGACGCGATAGAAAACTATATTCAGCAAGGCGTTAAAGGCATTCTGGTTGCCGCTATCGACGTTAACGGAATTATGCCCGCGGTAAAAGAAGCGGCCGCCGCTAACATTCCAGTGATTGCGATTGATGCCGTATTACCGGCCGGGCCGCAGGCGGCTCAGGTCGGCGTTGATAATATCGAAGGTGGCAGAATTATTGGTCAATACTTCGTGGACTACGTGCAGAAAGAGATGGGCGGCCAGGCGCGGCTGGGTATTGTCGGCGCGCTGAACTCGGCCATTCAGAACCAGCGGCAGAAAGGGTTTGAAGAGACGCTGAAAAGCAATCCGAAAATTACCATCGCTAACGTCGTCGACGGCCAGAACGTACAGGATAAAGCAATGACCGCGGCGGAGAACCTGATTACCGGCAACCCCGATCTGACGGCGATCTATGCCACTGGCGAACCCGCTCTGCTGGGTGCTATCGCCGCCGTGGAAAACCAGGGGCGCCAGAAAGATATTAAAGTCTTTGGCTGGGATCTGACGGCGAAGGCGATTTCCGGTATTGACGGCGGCTACGTCACCGCCATTCTGCAGCAGGACCCGGAAAAGATGGGGGCCGAAGCCCTGAATGCGCTGAACGCTATCACTGCAGGTAAAACCGTGCCGAAAACCATTCTGGTTCCGGCCACGGTGGTAACCAAAGCGAACGTCGATACCTATCGTTCGCTGTTCAAGTAGGTCAGCGCGCGCCGTTCACGGCTAACAGAGCGGTGAGTTCGTGGCCGTCGGGAAACGCGCTGAGCGTCCCCCGACGGCTAACGGTAATGGCGGCAGCGCGGCTGGCGTGCGCCAGCGCCAGCGCATCCGGCGCGACGCCGCGCAGAATCGCGGACGCCAGCATCACCGCGAGGAACGTGTCGCCAGCGCCGGTGGTGTCTAGCGCCTCGGCGGGAACGGCGGGGCAAAACTGGCGCTGACCCGCCTGAACCAGCCAGGCGCCTGCCGCGCCCTGGGTTACCACTAAGGTTTTCACGCCGTAAGGCTTAAGCTGCTCGGCCTCGGATTCATTGACCACCGCGATGTCGATGAGCGGCCACAGATGGCAAAAGTCAGGATTGACAGGCGAGGGGTTGAATACCGTTGTCATACCGCGGGCTTTGGCGTACTGGAACAGCGCCCGGGTTTTATCCAGGGAGAAATTGCCCTGCTGTAGCAGAATATCGCCCGCAGCGGCCTCCGCCATATGCGGAATAATATCATCAAGGCTGAACGTATCGGCTGCGGCCGTCGTGGTAATGATGGCATTGTCGCCATCAGCGCTATTTAAAATAATCGAGGTGTCGCTATGTTGATTGAAATGGGCGTCGGGTAGTAGCGTCAGTGGTTCATTTTTTATCTGCTGACGGATCCACTCGCCGTTGCTGTCATTTCCCGTGGCGGCAATTAATCGCGTGTCGATTCCGCAGCGGGATAATATAATCGCCTGATTCGCGCCTTTACCGCCGATATCCTGCGAAACTTTAATGCCGTGAATGGACACGCCTTTTTTCGGTATATCCGGAATGGACCAGGTTTCATCTACGGTAATATTACCAGTAACGTAAACACGCATAGTGTTCCCTTAACAGGATGGATAAGATGGTTGCTATCTCAGCAGAAAAAACGAATGCAATACAAGCTATTTTTTCACGTAATAAAGTTGTTATTGGTGTTATTCATTGCGATCCTTTTCCCGGTACGCCGAAATATCGAGGCAAATCAGTCCCCGGTATTGTTGAGCGTGCACTTCGCGATGCCGAAAATTATATTTCTGGCGGCGTTCACGGCCTGATTATTGAAAACCATGGTGATATTCCTTTTTCCAAACCTGAGGATATCGGTCATGAAACCTCTGCGCTGATGGCGGTGATTACCGAGAAAGTTCGCGAGCGTTTTGGTGTGCCGCTGGGCATTAATGTCCTGGCGAACGCGGCGATCCCGGCGATGGCGATCGCCCTGGCGGGCGGGGCCGATTTCGTCCGCGTAAACCAGTGGGCCAACGCCTATATCGCCAACGAAGGATTTATTGAAGGGGCGGCCGCTAAGGCGCTGCGCTATCGCAGCATGCTGCGCGCTGAACATATTCGCGTCTTTGCCGATAGCCACGTCAAGCACGGTAGCCACGCCATCGTTGCCGATCGTTCGATTCAGGAGCTCACGCGCGACGTGGATTTCTTCGAGGCCGACGCGGTAATTGCGACCGGCCAGCGCACGGGCGATAGCGCAACGATGGAGGAAATTGACGAGATCCGCGCGGCGACGGAGCTACCGCTACTGGTGGGCTCCGGGGTGACGCCCGCCAACGTGAGTCAGATCCTCGGGCGGACCCAGGGGGTCATTGTGGCCAGTACGATGAAGGTCGATGGCGTCTGGTGGAACGATGTTGAGCTGGCCCGGGTGAAGCATTTTATGTCGGTCGCTCAGGCCGCGCTGGAGGAAGCATAATGGAAGCGTTTAGCGAACGCCTGCTGCGCGAACATCAACCGGCGTGGCAGGCGATGCAGCAGCACCGTTTTGTGACTGATATCGAACAGGATCGTCTGCCGACAGCCGTCTTTAACCGCTATCTGGTGTTTGAGGGCAACTTTGTCGCGACGGCAATCGCGATTTTTGCTCTCGGGGTTAGCAAGGCGCCGGGTATTCATCAGCAGCGCTGGCTTATTGGCGTCCTGAATGCCCTGGTTGACACGCAGATTGCATGGTTTGAACAGGTGTTATCAGAACGGCGGATAACTCCCGCTGATTATCCGGACGATCTGCCCGGCGTGCGGCGCTTTCGCGACGGCATGCTGCGGACGGCCCGGCAGGGAAGCTATGAGCAGATTGTTACCCTGATGTTCGGTGCGGAGTGGATGTATTATTTCTGGTGCCGACGGGCGAGCGAACATCACCAGAGCGATGCGGACGTGCGCCGCTGGGTGGAAATGCACGCGGAGGACGAATTTTATCAGCAGGCGCTCTGGCTGAAGAACGAACTCGACCGCTGCGCCATGGCGCTGAGTGAAAGCGAAAAGCAGGCGCTGTCGGCGCTTTACGGCGATGTGCTGCAGTGGGAAATTGATTTCCATCACGCTGCGTACGAGGCGTAGCCGCGAGGTGAATAAGGAGTCATTTCGTGGTACAGCAAGCCATCTAGCACATGGGTTGAATCCCTGACCCGACTGATTATACAGGTGTAAAACGGGCTGTATTGATCCGATATATGGGTATAAAACTGACGTCCAGGCTCCTGCCCATATTTCGGGTTAACCTGCCCTGCGTAGCTGCCTGAGCTGCTTGTTCTGAAATTCTGTCCATCTGATGATGACGTTGTCCCGTCTCCCCGGAATGCCGCCAGTGGTCTTTACCCCTGCGCGTTTACCAGCTCTGCAAGGGCGGCTGAATAGGTTTCGTCGCGGATGTACCATGGCTGGATATCTTCCAGTGATGATTTGGTGCTTCCGGGGCTTTTGGTCAGACCAATATTGACGCCATTCGCAAGGATGGTGGTGAGGAGCAGGCGGGTATCGGGATGGGTAATGTCATTTTTTATATGCGAAAAATGTCGGGTAAACGTCGTCCAGCTGTTTACCTCATCGAGAATTTCCGTGATTTTAGGGTGCGGTAGCATACTGTAAACCAGCTCTGGCAGCTGTGAAACCTGCACCGGGACGCAGTTATCCAGCGGGGAGACTTTTACCCCCCCTTGTCAGATATTTCCATATCGGGCAGCTCACCAAGGGCAGCCATGGCATTGACCTCTTCAAGTCTGGACTGAAGCAGGGGCATACGGCTGGTAATGTACTGGATGAGGCTGAAAAAGCAGATCGAGCAACACGTGCTGCGGATTGTCAGCCTGGATGTGCCCACCTCATAGCAGGCTCTGTCAGATAAGGAGCCTTCGCAGGCTGACCCAATAACCCGCGCCGTGATAACCGACATCAATGACATACTTATCGACCTGATGGCCGCGATGTCGCATAAGGACTGGCTGGGCCGCCGCCAGCGACAAAAGCAGGGTATTGAACGGGCGCATACACTGGGTAAATACCGGTGAAAACAGGCCGATCAGGACGGCATCAGAAAGTCCTGTACTACCGGCAGGTCAAGAAACTGAGCATCCGTGAAACGGCAGATGCGACAGGGTACTGCCCCTCCCAGATATGCCGCATTCAGGCACTGTACCGGCAACCAGAAGCCGAAGATTTTGGTTAAGTTGTGATTGTTGTATGATGCCGGTGAGTATAACCGCTTATATATTGAGGGATTAATAATGGCAAGAGCACTGGCCTGTTTGGGTGATAAAACGAGTTACGGAGAAATCATTTCAGCGACTGCGTCCTGGTTTGAAGGAAGTAATGCAATAGCCCGGACCGGCGACAAGGCATCATGCAGTAAATGTAACGGGTATTTTGAAATTCTGGCCTCCGCGCAGGACTGGGCAGAAGAAGGCAAAGCGTATGCGGCCACAGGTGACAGAGTGCTGTGCCGTTGCCCAGATCACTACGTGTACGGTTCAGCCACGCAGTATACCAGCACAGACACCGGCTCTCTGACCTCCCGCAATACCAGTCAGTCCTCTGTCCCGGCGCAACAGGCACAGGATTCCGGTGCCCGGAACTGTATTCGCTTTCAGTGCGCCGGTGACGATGGCCAGCTAATGGCTGGTTGCCGCTACACTCTGATGTTCCCGGACGGACGTTCTGAAGCTGGTGTTACCGATGAACACGGGGTTACCGGATGGCATTATGCTGAATCTGCTGAAAATATTAACCTGCATATATTAATGGATTAATTATGGCTGTTTACTATCTCAGTACCCGTATTAACTCTAATGTCCCGGCTGATGCTTTGTTATATGACCTGTGCATTTATCGCATGGACTCCAGCAGGAATAAATCGCCCCTTGTGGATGTGAAGCAACAGCCGTTTCTGGGAAATTATGAAACACAGAGTCACATGACCGGAAATATAAATGAGTCACTCTCGACAATTTATATTATGGAAATGAATCTTTACCGAAAAACCATGTTGCATACGCACTGCGTAACGCCTGTTCCGTTCACTAAGATGTACACGCTGGAAGAATTTGCGTCGGGCAAAGCCTGGTCTCCGGTGAAGCGGGAGAACCCCTGTTATTTTGAGTCAAAAGGGACAATGAAACCTGAGAGTCAGGGGGGCGAAACAAAGCAGATTAAAATCACCATCCCGGAACGTCCATTTATTGCAAAGGAATACCCCATTGGCAATCCCAGAGACCCTTTTGATAAAAATTTAATAGAACGTCAAATAGATGAAAGATTTAACGGATTTGATTTCCCTAATCAAATAGCAGCAAGTGTATGTGGGCCTGCTGCATTTTTTTACTGTTTGCAAAAGGATCGCCCCGATGTGTATGCGCAAGCTGCCCGTGAACTTTGGCGGTACGGGAAAACTAAAATAGGTGACTTAATCATCTCACCTGGTGAAGGCTGTCGTCACCCTACAGGTGCATTTTACTATGATGATGGCAGGCCAAAGATAGCCGGTACTGACTGGATGACACTAGCTGGGCTCAGGGATTCAGAGAATACCATGCTGAGCTTTGATGCTCTTGATTCGCCAGTGGCTGGCATCACAATGTGGCAAACACTGACTGAATGGTTTGAAAAGGCCGGTTATGAAAAGGTGTTCAGTAATGTAGGGATCACGCAGGCAGGTGTCCAGGGAATCAGAGATTTAAATCAATATATTGAGCGAGGCTATAAAGTCGTTACGTTAATAAACGATGGAGTTCTTGTAAATAGTACAAATAAAACAATTTTACCTACACACTGGGTTGTCTGGAATGGTTCAGTCACACAAGATCCCAACGGATATATTAGTTTGGAATTGTTTTCTTGGGGAAAACAAAGAAATTGGATAAAACCTAAAAAAGATTTGCAATTTTTTATCAAGAGATTTTTTGGAGGGATGGTTTTTAAACCATTAAAATAAACATGGGGAAGATATTTTTTGTTTTATCTTTACTTTTACTTTCCGCCTGTTCGTTACAGGCAGAATTTACTCCAGAAGGGGAGATTCTTAATGATGCAATTGTTGGTACTCCCTACTATAACCAAATAAATATATTTGGCGGAATAGTTCTTTCTTATGATATTTATGGTAAGCAGGTCATTGCAGGAGATATTCATCCAGATAATTTAGGTCTCCACCTACAGTATTGTGATGATGATGAATTCAATAATTGCATCCAGATTAGAGGGATACCAACAAAAGCAGGTATAGTTAAAGTACGAGTACATGGCGGCTTAGGTGGCGGAATGCTTTCAAAATCAGGCGATTTCGACAAAACCTACACTATCACGATCAAAGATTCAGAAGGATCTTCTTAAGATCGTTTGAGAGGAGCTATTAGCATCGCTCATCGGGATACGAAAATCCGCTCAGAGAGCGGTTTTCTCACATCTAAGTGGTTAAAACATAAAATAATTTTCGATATCCAAACTGACCCCAATAACAGGGGGCGCCTGAAGCGGCGCCTCCTGAACGCTGATACACTTAGCGGACCGATCGCCGTTTACAGGGAAACCATGAAATATCAGGACCTTTTACAAAGCGTGTTGTTAAACGACCCGGTAAGAATGAACGCGCTGTACGCCGTTCAGGCGCTGGAACTCAGCGATGGCTGGATTGGCGCCGGCTTTGTCAGGGATGCGGTCTGGGATCATCTGCACGGCTACGGGCAAAGGCCAGTTTCGGGTGATGTGGATGTTGTCTGGTTCGACGCGAAAAGCGGCAGCGCCGCCGACGATAGGGTGCTGGAAGAGAGGCTGAGCCAGCAATCATCCGCCTTTAACTGGTCGGTGAAGAATCAGGCCAGAATGCATCAACGTAACGGTAATAAACCTTATCACTCCACGGAGAATGCGTTGCTGTACTGGCCTGAAACGGCGACGGCTATCGCGGTCAGAATGGGACGTTCAGGGCTTATTGAGGTTATTGCGCCCTACGGGCTGGACGATCTGTTTGCACTCCGTCTGCGGCCCACGCCGGTATTTGCGCAGCATAAGCTGGCTATTTTCCGCCAGCGCGTCGCGGAAAAACGCTGGCTGCAGCGCTATCCAGGCCTGCAGCTGATTGTCCCGACCTGAGCCGTTTTCGCCATCACTGCGGGTTAACGCCTGATTTTATGTCATGCCCACTGGGCAGAGTGCCGATTTTCCTGCCGTATCCGGGCAAATATCCTGCACGTTGACGCTTATTGATTATACTTTGATGGCAGGTTGTGCTGGCCGCTATGGGGTAGCAGAACCGACATCCTGGAAATGGGCTTAATCGGTCTGATGAATATTTGATCGTGAAACAGTAATGGAGGTATGGAACGATGGGATTATTAAATTTTGTCAAAGAAGCGGGCGAGAAAATATGGGACGCCGTCTCCGGCGGCAGCAAGGAAGATAAGGCCGACAAGCTGAAAAAACATATTGATGGTCTTAATCTGCCTGGTGCCGAAAAGGTCAATATTGATGTTGCGGACGACGGCACCGCGACGGTTACCGGCGATGTCGGTTCGCAAGAAGATAAGGAAAAAATTCTGGTGGCGGTAGGTAACGTCACCGGCGTTGGTCAGGTTAATGACAGCGTGAAGGTGACGCAAAGCGGGGCGGAAAGTCGCTATTATACGGTGAAATCCGGCGACACCCTGAGCGCCATCTCTAAAGCGATGTATGGCTCCGCCAATGAGTATCAACGTATTTTTGAAGCCAACAAACCGATGCTGACGCATCCCGATAAAATCTATCCGGGCCAGGTGCTGATTATTCCGGCGAAGTAAGCGCTGAATTCCTTCGGCAGCAGCAGGCCGATGGAATTATCTTCAAGGCCGGCCAGTGACAATATAGGTTTTGTTGCTGGCTGGGGTTGTCCCTGGCGTTTTCCGGACGTCAACGAGTTAAATTCGGTGATGACAGGGATGCGATTATTGCATCCCTGGATCGTTGGATCAGAAGAAATCAATTCGCGTATTGATACCGACGGTGCGACCCATATTAACCTGCGCGACGGCGCTGCTGCCGTTCATATATCCATAGGTACGGTAACGACGGTCGAACAGGTTATCGACATAGACGGAAATATTCATCCGTTCCGTCGCCTGCCAGCCAATGCTGCTGTCCAGGGTGGCGTAGGCGCCTTGCCGCAGCTGGTTGTCGCCATCGAAATAGTGCGGCCCCACCAGATTAACCGCCAGCCGGGGCATCAGTGCGCCATAGCGCGTATCAATCACGCCATTCACGCTGCTTCCCGCGCCGTAACGCGGTACGAACGGCACCCGGTTGCCGTGGTACAGCTCGCTGTCGTTGGTGAATTCGGAACGGATCATGTTGCCATTGATATCCCATGACCAGCCGGGGGCAAACCGCCATTTCGCTTCCAGCTCAACGCCGGTGGCGTCGGCTCTCCCCGCATTGCTTAAGGTCTGCATTCCGACCGGGCCAGAGTAGAGCTGCATATCTTTGGTGTGGGTATAAAAGGTGGCGGCTTGCAGCGTGACATCGGCGGTTTCGTAACGGGTGCCAATTTCATAGTTGATGGATTTTTCCGCGTTGAACGGTTTGGCATCAAGACCTGCGGTAGGCACGATATTGTATCCGGAAGGTTTATATCCCTGGGCGACGCGGGTATATACCCGCCAGTCGTCGGTCAGCAGATAGCCTGCGGAGAGCTGTCCGAGCACCCGGTCGTCATTGCTTTTACCCTGGTCGCCAAATGGGTTTCCCAGCATGCTGCCGTGATACTGCGTGCTGGCTTTATCATGCGAGAAACGCACGCCGCCGCCGATGTCAAAACGTTCGGTTAAATGCCAGGTCAGATCGCTGTAGGCGGCAAGGGTTTCAGCGGTGGTATAGCTGGTGCTGCTTAAATAGGGCATCGTCGGCATATCGTAGGAGGAATTTAGCTTTTCGCGGGTGTTCTGCCGGTACAACCCAAATACCATATCCACGGTACGCGTATCGCCGAGGGTGGCGGCGCGTAGCTCCTGCACATCCTGGTTCCAGCGCTGAGGCATATTGACGATCAACGAGCCGGAAGGGAAGGTCCGGGAATAATTCTGCTGCTGCCAGGCGCCGATCAGATTGAAAACCCAGTCATCGGTAGCGTATTTACCGCTTAGCGTCTGGCTGTCAGTACAGCGCCGTAGGTACGGGTCCGGTGAACCCTCGCCGAGAGACAGCGTACGGCTCTTGAGATCATTCCATGCCACGTAGGCATCCTGTGTAGCGCGAGTGCATTCGCGCGAGGCGGAAAACCCCATTTCCCAGGGCTGGTCGTCCGGCGCCAGACGCAGTTTCACATTCCCGATACTGGCGCGGGTACCGCCTAAATCATCGCTACCGGTCGAGGGGTTAATCATCTCGCCGTCATCAACCTGGCGTAAAAGGGTCACGCTGCCGTATAACAGGCCATCCTGAATCGGGCCGCTCAGGTTGAGTTTGCTTCGATAACTGTCACGACTGCTGACGCCGCCTTCAATATAGCCGCGCGGCGTGCTGTCCGGCTGCTGGGTGACGATGTTAATGATCCCGCCCTGGGCGCTTTTGCCATATAAGGTGCCCTGCGGTCCTCGCAGCAGCTCCACGCTTTGCACATCGGTCAGCGCCTGGATGGTGTTGGTCGAAAGCTGCGGGACGCCATCGACATACAGGGTAACGGCGGGGTTATAAAAGTCCTGGGCCGAAGAGATGCCGCGTAGCGAGATCGTTGAAAAAAGCATGTTGCCGCTATTTTCAATATTCAGCCCTGGCAACACTCTGGGGAGTTTGTCACTGGCGGTAACGCCCGCGTCGCTTAACTCCGTCGCGCTGATAACGGTAGAAGAGACATTATTGGCTGATGCCGAGCGGGAAGACTGTTTACTGGCGGTGACCACCAACGTGCTTTCATCTTGCTGTGAGGTTTGGCTATGAGCAGCGGCCGGGAGTAAAAATCCCCCCAGAACCAGAGGATAAAACCGTGTCATTTTCATTGTTATGAATCCCTGAAAAACGGCGAGACGCCAAAATACCGATAATGGTGAATTGAAAATGATAACTATTTCTAATTGCACTGCTACCCGAAACGGGTTTATTTCCACCTGTTTCGGGTAGCGGGGCGCTTATTGGGCTGAATGGCGATAACGCTCAATGGCGAGCGCCGTCAGGCGCTTTTTATCTACCTTGCCGACGGCGGTGAGCGGCCAGTGGGTCAGAAACTCAATTTGATCGGGAATCTTCCACGCGCTGATCCCCATTCGGACCAGCTTTTGACGCAGCTGTTGATAGTCAGAGGGAGTGCGTTGCGCGATGATAAACGCGCATATCCGCTCGCCAAGCAGCGTGTCCGGCGCGGCGACCACGGCGCAATCCTTTACGTCTTCCAGACGCATCAGCACCGATTCCACTTCCGCAGCGGCTATTTTCTCTCCGGCGCGGTTGATCTGCTCTTTTATACGCCCCTCAACGTACAGATTTCCCGCCTCATCGAGCCTGACATTGTCGCCCGTACGGTAAAATCCTTGCGCGGTAAAGGCCCGGGCATTGTGCTCGGGAGCGCGATAATAGCCCGTAATAGTATAAGGACCGCGCGTTAATAACTGTCCCGTTTCGCCGGGCGCAACGTCGTTCTCCTCTTCGTCAACGACGTGAATTTCATCCAGGGGAGACATAGGGCGCCCCTGGCTGTGGAGAACGGTGGCCAGAGGATCGTCCAACCGGGTAAAGCAGAGCAGGCCTTCCGCCATACCGAATACCTGTTGCAGGGGACAATCAAACGTCGAGATAACCTGCTCAGCAAGCGTTGGGTCAAGCCGGGCGCCGCCCACCTGAATGACGCGTAGCGAAGAGAGATCGCTGTCTTCCCACTCTCTGGCCTGCACCCAGAGCTGCGCCAGCGCCGGTACCAGGGCGACGTGGGTCACGCCTTGTTCAGCGATTAAAGGCATCACCTCATCGCAGCTGGCGCTGTCGGTCAATACCACCTTTCCGCCGCAGGCAAGGGTTCCCAGAATACCGGGGCAGGCCAGCGGAAAGTTATGCGCCACGGGGAGGACGGCGAGATACACGCTCTGTGGCTTAAGGCCGCACAGTTCGGCGGAGGCGCTGAAGTTATAGCTATAGTCAGCGTGCCGTCGCGGGATAAGCTTTGGCGTCCCGGTGGTGCCGCCTGAGAGCAGCAGCAGCGCGGTGCCGGCAGCATCGGGCTGCGGCCACGCCTGCCGTTCGCCGCGCAGCGAGAAGAGCGGCGTAAAATCGTCGCCTTCGGTCTCACCTGCGACCAGAACTTGCCGCAGGCAGGCGTGTTTGCACGCCATCTGGCGGGCCAGGTCCGCGTGGCTTTCTCCATGAATCACATAAGCGGCCGGTTGCGCCAGCGCGATCAGCGCGTCAATATCCAGCGCCCGCTGCGAGGGCATCGCCAGAACAGGGATAACGCCCAGTCTTAACAGCGCGAACAGCAGGATCACAAATGCGTTGCCGTTGGGGAGTTGGATAAGCACATGTTCTCCCGGACGCAAACCCAGCGAGTATAACCCTGCAGCAAGCTCATCGACCCGAAGATCGAGCGCGCTGTAGGTCAGCGAGCCTTTGGCATCAACGACAGCAATTCGCGAGGGATCGCGAGCCGCCCAGTGGCGCAGCTGTTCAGCAATGGGGAAGGGATACTGTTTTATTAGAGAATCAAAAGAAGAGTGCATGCGTCACCTTTCTGAAGTGCAGGACCGATTTTGCAAAGCGGTCGTCGCAGAAAATACGTGGGGAAAATGGTGAATAATCTGCGTAAAAAAGGCCCTGGATTGTTGCAGCAGATAAAAATGGTCGCCGTCAATCACCACCTCGCCTGCGATATGGTTCAGCCACGGACGCCAGGCCTCCATCTCCGGCCAGGAGGCTTCACGATCGCGGCTGCCGCACACGAGCAAAGCAGGCGTGCGCAGCGGCGGAAAATCGTCGAGCGAGTCGTAGTGATAGTGCTCAGTAGCGTAAAAATCAGCGCGCAGAAGAGGAAGAAATAGCGACAGTAGCTCCTTGTTTTCCTGTAGTTCAGGCGAACATCCGCCGATATCGATCAGTTCAGCGATAAAGTCGGCATCATCGCGGTCGCTGAGCCTGCGCCGGGAATGCAGATGAGGGGCATGGCAGCCGGAAATAATCAGCCCTTGCGGGGGAAGCCCCCGTTGTTCCAGAAGCCGGCAGGTTTCAAACGCCACCTGCGCGCCCATGCTGTGCCCGGCAAGTAAAAGCGGGGCGTCAGGCGATACGCTCTCTTCCAGTTCGTCCGCCAGCAGCGACGCCAGTTGCGTAATGCTGCTGAGCGGCGCCAGATGGCGCAGGCGATCGCGCCCCGGCCAGGTCACCAGGGAAAGCGCGATCTCCGCCATGGGGTGGTCTCGCCAGCGGCGAAACGCGCTACTGCTGCCGCCCGCGAAGGGGCACATCACCAGATGCGCCGTACTGGCGTTGCGGGCGGGCCATAACGGTATACACATGGCAGATTGCATCACCAGGACTCCTCATCGTGGCGGTAGAAAGCCGTTAACCGGTCGTGACGTGGCGGCTTCAGGTGTCGGATCTCGGCATTGCCGGTCGCGCGTAAAATCTGCTGCCATAACTGTGATAACGCGAGCTGATGAGCGGAGTGGCAGGCCGCCGGCAGATTTCCGCCCGCCAGATGGCAGCGCAGCTGCTGTAGCAACCTGCCGACCCCCTCCGGTCCGGCGGTTTCACAGCAATCACGCCAGCTCAGGGGAGCCGCACTGCGCGTCTGACCCGGCGGGTCGCGCAGGATCTCCGGCCTGCGGTAGAGACTACGAACATTCGCCTGATGTTCTGCGACAAACAGGCTGGATGACCAGACCACGGGGCCGTAGCTTGCCTCCAGCGAAAGATGACCTTCCGGCCAGCCCAGCAGCAAACGGTGCATAATCAGGCTGTGCATATCAGGATCGTCAGGATCGAGATAGCGCTGAAGTAGCAGACAGGCTTCTCCCGCCGGCCAGAAAAGTCTCAGACAGTGAAAGTCGCTAAAGCTACCGACCACTTCGCACGCCACGCTGGCGGCATCAACCTCTAGAGCCAGCAACAACAAATCCAGCGTGGAGTAGAGCAACTGTCGGCTGGTGGTTGCGTGAGCAACCGACGGCGCCTGAGCCAGGCTGCGACGTAACCGCTGCGCATCCCCGAGCCAGGCGCGACCCGCACGCGCGTGCGGATAAAACGTGTTGACCCAATAGCAGCGGCCCCGTTCCTGCGCCAGCGCTTGTAAAGAACGGACGTCATCCGGGTGGAGGGGATGTTCCTGAATCACATGCACGCCGCGGGTCAAAAAGTGCCGGGCAAGCTGGGTTCCGCTCCCGCCGGCGACGGTTGAGCGCACGACTATACAGGCGATATCCGGCATCTCGGCGATCTGTTCCGGCGAGGTATACAGCGGGATTCCAAACGCACAGGCCAGCTCTCTCGATCGCGCGCTTCCCTGGGACAGAAGACCAACCAGTTCCAGCCCCTCCTGGGGCTGCATAAAGGCGTTGAGGTACATTTCGCCAAATTTAGCGCCCACAATCAGTACGCGTTGCTTAGGGGCGGCGGACGGCATCATAACGTGTTCTCCGGTTGCGTTGAGGTTGCGCCGAGCCAGCGCTTGATATGCTGCGCACAGGTCTGAACGTGGGGGGGATCCAGCATGATTTGCCAATGGCTGGCTTTAATCGCATAGCTGTCGGCGCGGTCTATCCAGGTTTGCCATTCGGTTTCCGCTGGCGTCCAGCGCGCGGGTCTCATCGCGGCATGCACGATGAGACAGGGGAGCGGAACGGTTTCGTCCGGCGTATGCTCGGTCAGTAAGCGCAGCAGATGCGCGATGTTGTCGATCCACGCTTCCGCCGCCTGTAGCGTCAGGTTTTGCGCCATCATTCCGGCCGTTCTGGCAAGGTCGATAAAATCGGCAAGCTGGCGGTCGGGCGTCAGCCGATCGAAATGTTCCGGCAGCGCCAGCGGCGTATCGCCTTCGGCTAACAGCCGCAGCAGGGCCGTCCGGTTTGCGCAACGAAAATCCTGTCGACACACGGGATCGATTAACGCCAGCCGTACCTGCTCGCCTTTGGCATCCAGGCGCTGCGCGGCGCCCGCCGCAAGAAAAGCGCCATACGACCAGCCCGCCAGAACATAAGGGCCGTGCGGCTGCTGGCGGCGGATACTCGCGACATACTCATCGATCATCCGATCAAGCGTGGCAAAACGCTGCGGCGATTTTGCCTGCAGGCCAAAAACGGGCATATTCAGCGCGCTGGCGAGCGGCAGCCAGGCGCTGATATCGCCGTCTGAAGCATGGAAAACAAACAACGTTTCGTCGCCACCGCCCTGGCAAATGGGCACAGGATTCTCCTCTGCCGACGAACAGGCCTGCAGATGGGCGCAGAAGTCGCTGAGCGTTGAATGGGTGAACAGATCCTGAAGGCTGGCGCTGGCAATCCCTCTGCGGTTCAACTGCGCGACCATCCTTGTCGCCATCAGGCTATCGCCGCCCAGCGCGAAAAAGTCGTGATGTCTGGCCACGGGGCGAGACAGCAGCGTTTGCCAGAGTTCAGCGACCTGTTTTTCCAGCGCCGGATCTCCCCCGGAGCTCGGTGTCGATTCGGCTGACGCAATCTGTGCGTCAGGCGGGGCCGATAGCGGAGTAAATAACGTTTCTCGCTGCCGGATCTGCAACGCGGGCAGGGTGGCGCCAAAACGCTGCTGCAGATAGCGACTCACGGCTGCTTTATCCGGGCGATTCACCCCAGGCGAACGTGCGACCAGCAGATGCTGGCGCAGCGGCGACGATTCCTGCGGCGGCCAGGCCAGTTCGTTGGCAAAACCGGCCTGCACAAGCACTTCCTGCCATGCCGAACGGGTGAGCATAGGTTTTTCATCCCGGCGGCGGAAATCGCGGTATCCGCTTAACCCTTCGATAAAGCCGACGCTCGCCAGCTGGAATACGCTGTTTCGTTCCGTCGCTTCCACGATCAGCAGACGTCCGCCGGCTTTCAGCAACCGCTTTAATCGGCGCAACGACTGTACGACATGGCTGGCGTCGTGAAGCACGTTGACGGCAATAATCAGGTCGTAACCCGCCTCGGGGTGGGCGGTAAAATCCAGCGGCTGGTTGATATCGAATAAGGCGTAAGACACCCGCGATTCATCGTGGAAACGAGTTCGGGCGTCGTTGAGGAACTGCGCGGAGACATCCGTGAAGTGGTATGACAGCCGCGTGTTTCGCGTGGCCTTCAGCACCGGTTCCGCGGTGGCTGCGGTTCCGGCGCCCACCTCAAGGATCCGTTCTGCGCCGCAAAGGGCGGCAATCTGCGCGGTATAGCGATTCAGACAAGCGCTGGCGGGGTTTTCGCGATACAGCGCGTCGGTTACGCGCAACGACTCGTTGAACAGCAGTTCCAGCGGCGAACACTGCCCGGAGAAGAGGTCGTCGTGCCGGGCGATGCAGGCGTCCAGATACTGCGCCAGCGCCTGGCTCCAGTGGGTTTGCGGGCAAGCTTCGTGAGGCTCGGGAATTTCGCTGAGCGGAATGCGGCAGCGCCAGCTATCCCCCTCGCGCACTAACCATTCTCTTTCCGCCAGACACTGCAGCCACTGGCGTAGCAGGCGCCGGTGTGACGCTTGCGCGCTCAGCGCCTGTACTATTTCGCCAAATGGGTGGGCAACCTCCGGGGTGATGAACAGACGGTGGCGATGTAGCGTGGCGGCAATCCCCTGCAGCGCACGCGCCTCCAGCCAGCGCCAGGTCGCTTCCAGCTCGTCAAGTTGCGTCTGTTCAGGCAACGGCAGCGCCAGTGAGGCGAGATCGTGCTCATCATGTAACGGCGCTGAGGGCGGTGGATCCTCGGTCACAACAATATCCAGGGTTAACGCGCCATTTTCGCTTAATTCCGCTCTGGCCTGTAGGATGCCGGGGTATTCCTGCGCCGCTTGCTCAATATCCCGCAGATCGTAGTCTGTCTGCGCGTTCAGCGGCCAGCGGCGGCGGGGAATGTGTTCGGCAATGCTGCTGTCCATGGTCTTCAGGCCTTCAGGGTTGGCAATAGCGGCCTGCAGGATGGCGCAGTAGTCATTAAACATCGCTTCAGCCGCGCCCGGTTCCAGCACGTTGTCCATGCAGTACCAGCTAAACGTCAACGCGCCATCGCTCTCCATCACCTGATGATCCAGCCAGACCTGCGGCGTTTGCGTAAAGACATAGCAGGGTTCGCCGAACAGATGACTCATTGCCCGGTCGATAGCCATTCCTTCCAGCGTCATCCCCAGCATGCTGGTAAACACCACCGGCATCAACGGTTGACGCTGGGATCCGCGCTGGCGCCCCAGCTCGCGGATCGCCTCAACGCCGTTCACTTCGCTGTGCGCCATGTTTTGCCAGAGGCGCTGCTGGGTTCGTTGCATCTGCTCCTGCAGCGTTAGTGGCGTTGAGAAGTTAAAATCAACCAGCGTGACGGAGGTAAAATCCCCGATCAACTGATTGATTTGCGGGTGGATCGGCTGGCGATTGAAGAACGTCAGATTCAGCGTAAATGCCGTGGTACGGCTCCAGCGCTCGAGGGTGGCGGCAAACAGCGTGAGCAGCGCGGCGGAGGGGGTGAGGCCCTGCTGCTGCCAGCGTTGTTTCGCCGCCTGCCACTCTTGCCTGTCAAGCGTCGAAGTGAACGTGGTGAAGTGCGGGGTTTCCGGCGGTGTCTCCACCACCGGCAGTTCCGGCGCTGAAGGCAGTTGCGGCAGTTTTTCTTGCCAGTAATCCCAGGCATCGTGCCATGCTGTTGTTTGTCGGCGCGCCTGTTCAGCCATCACGTAATCGCGGAAGGTGATATTGAGCGGCGGCAGGGTTTCTCCGCGCCAGACCAGGGCCAAATCGTCCATCATGACTTTAAAGCTCTGCACATCGAACTGCAGAAGATCGAGGTTCATGTGCAGGCGGTAGCGGCAATCGTCGATTTCGCTGACCACCAGCTCAAAGAGCGGCCACCGGTCGGCAGGTAAAACGCGATAGCTCAGTTCATGGCGCCGTTTTTCCAGCGCCTGGCGCTGCTCTTGCGGGGAAAGCGCGCGCAGATCGTCGCGCGGGATACGATACGTCGGGGTTGTCGCCAGAACGCGCTGTTGTCCATCTGCATCCACCACCATCCGCAGCATATCGTGGCGGGCAATGAGCTGGTTCCATGCTTTCTCCAGTACGGCGAGATCGAACTCATCGTGGCGTTTATCCCACTCAAACAGCACGTGACAGGCAACGCCGCCATAGCCAATAAGATGGGTTCTGCCCAACCAGTAGGCATGCTGAATCGGCGTCAACGGGAAGGGCGCGTAACGCTCAGCGGCATCGTGCTGCAACGCTTCCGGCGCCGTCTCTGCCTGAGAACAGATAAGCTGTGTGAGCCCGTGCGGCGAGAGATCCTGCCACGCCCGTTCCGCGTTGATGCGTACACCCAGGTCATGTTGAATATCGCTGCTGAGTTCAAGAAAGAGCAGCGAGTCCATTCCCAGCTGTAACAGATCCTGATCTGCGTTCAGCGAAGCAGGATCGTTCAGTCTTAGCTGCACCGCAATGCGATTTTTCAGCCATGTCATCACCGCCGCTTTATCGCTGATGCTACCGTGAAAAGCATGGTTATCAGCGGGAGTCGCGGCCGGAATCGCGGCGTGTTCTGTTGCTGCGGCGTTAAACAGAGCCTGCTGCAGCGGGGGCATTTTGTCGGAGAAAACGCGCATGGCCAGTCGCCAGGCGGCGCCGCGCATCACCGCTTGTTCAAGGTGCCAGCGCCCCTCGGCATCGCTTAACGCGCCCATGCCACGATCGGCAAGGGTCGTCAGCATCTCCGTCGTAGCCGCCCGGCCGCTTTCTCCCCATGCGCCCCAGGCGATGGAGAGCACTTTCGGCGTATCAAGGGAGGAGAACTGCCGGGCGAGCCCGTCAAGATACCCGCAGGCCAGCGCATGGGCGCTCTGGCCTGGCGCGCCGAGGGCAGCGGCAGCGGACGAATAGAGAATCAGATAACGGGCGTCGTGGTTGCCCAGCGTTTGTAATAGCTGGCTTGCCGCCTGCGCTTTGACCGCGAAAACGGCGGCCAGCTGGTGGTCATCAAGTTCCTGCAAGGGCCCATCAGCCAATACGCCAGCGGTATGAATCGCTCCGGCAATGCCGCCGCTGGTCGCCAGCTCATCAAGAACGCGGGCCAGCTTTCCGGCATCACCCACATCACAACGGCAGACGCGAATCTCCACGTCCGCTGTGTCGCCTGGCCATGACGCATCCACGCGCGGCGCCAGTAGCGCGATGCGGCGCGCCCCTTTTTCTCTGAGCCAGTTCACGGCAAGGCGGCCCAGTCCGCCAAACGCCCCGGTCACCAGATGCCAGCGGTTATCGCCGGCAAACACCTTCGCCGGTAATTCGGCGGCGCATCCCGCATTGGGCGCCAGCGAAGGGAGCCAGAAGCCGTTATCCCGGGCTGCAAGCCAGCGTTGTGACAATGAAACAGCGCTTAATCCTTGACGCAGCGTTTCCCACGAGGCGTTTTCAGCCATATCGATAGCGGCGATTAACCGTTCCGGCTGTTCGTTGGCCGCGACGCGAAGCATAGCCCACAGCGCGTGATGGGCCGCTGATAGCGCCTCGTTTTCCTCGATTCGCCACGCGCGGCGGGTGACGACAATCAAGCCGCCTGGGCTGGCGGTGAGCGCCTCTTTCACCTGTGTCGCTAACGCCAGCGTCTCCTCGCTCTCGTCGACAATCATCAGGACAGAAGGGGCCTGCGGATCGTGAAGAATGCCGTATTGCGCCAGCGCCTCTTCGTAGGCAAGGGTACCGGCGCTGAAGCGGAATACCAGCGGGCGGCTATTACTGTCGATGCAAAGGGGCCTCCAGCGCCAATGATAATGCGTCTGCGGCGCAGGAAGAGGCGCGTCGGGCGCCAGCGGCAGCCACTTGCCGTCTGGATGACGGGCTTCCACGCGCATCTCGCCGCGGGAAAAGGCTGCGTTTCGCCAGCTTAAGCGCACCTCCCCCAGCCATTGCGGGGCGGTAACGAGGGGCGGTTTCACGGGGGAATCGTCGCCGTGCCGCGCGGAGAGGCGCCGCCAGGCCTCCTGCCAGCGGGCGGTAAACCGTTCCGGCTGACCTGCGCAATCGGACCAGTCGGCGAGATAATCAGGGTTATCCGGCAACGTCTGTTCCAGCGCGGATTCTGATGACGTGGACATCTCCTGGCCGGGCAGGGTGGCGAGAATGATATGTTCGCTCATACCGGCGGTCGGGCTGTCGTCCTGCGGTAGCCACGCTATTTTGCAGAATCCGGCGCGGCGGCACTGCTGCTGCCACTGATGGGGGGTGAGGAAGAGCTCGCCTTCGCGGGCATCGATATCCTGTAGCGGGAGGACCAGCGGGCCGAAAACGAAATCAAACAGACGCATTGGCTGGGTGATTTCGCGCATCAGCAGGCGCCCGCCCGGCTTGAGCAAGGGACGCAAATTATCGAGGGTTCGACCGATATGGCGCGTGGCATGGATCACATTAGCCGCGACGATAAGATCGTAAGACTGCGCCGCAAAGCCCTGAGACTGCGCCTCTTGTTCGAGATCCAGCTCGTCGTAATGCACAAAGTCATAGTCGGCGAATTTCTGCTGCGCACGGCGGGTGAACAGTGCGGAGATATCGGTGAAGTGGTACTCCAGCGCCGGTACGTCTTTGAGTTCAGGCAGCAGCCATGCGGTGGTGCCGCCGGTTCCGCCGCCGACTTCAAGAATGCGCAGCGGCTGATGGGGCTGACGCGCCTGGACGATACCCCGTATTACCCCGGCGGCAATCTGGTTGAAATAGCGGCCAAAGCTGAATTCCTGATATAGCACCTCTACGCCGTCGGAAGCGCCTTGCGGGAAGATAATCGCCACCGGCTCTTCCGCGCCGCTCATCATGTCGTATAACCGATCGCCGGCACGGGCGATGGTATCGGGGATAGCCTGATAACCTTCACAATAATCGGCGAGTTCCGTCAGCAGAATTTCCCGCTGCTGATGTTCAATGGGGCGGGCGCGGTAGTAGCGCCCCTCAGCGCAGCGGTAGTCGCCGTCGACCACGCAGTTATTTAGCAGGCGCTGAAGCAGCTGCTGGTAGCGGGGCATCAGTCGTCCATGGCGCATAATGGTGATGGCGTCCACGCCGTTATCTATCGCATCGCCCGTACAGCGTTGTACCAGCCGATCGACATAGATGGCGTGCAGTCGCGTGGCGCACTGTTTAAGCGCCTCCAGACGTGGGAGTTCGAGCGCTGTCGCGGCGCTGTTGGCCACCTCTAATCCAGCGGCAAGCACAGCATCGGCAGGCTCGCAGGCGGAGGTGGCGCGTTCTTTCCAGTAACGCTCGGTCGCAAACGGATAGCATGGCGCGGAGATACGCTGCCCATCGCCTGCCAGAAGATCGGCCCACGGTAAGGTGACGCCGGCCGCGTATAGCTGGAGAAGCGCCTGATTCAGGACAGCGCTCGCCTCCTGTTTACGCCGGGCGCTGGCTATCCAGTAAGCGTCATCGCGGTATTCGCGCTGTCCGGAGGCAATCAGCTGGGCGTCGGGCCCCATTTCAACAAAAACGCGGGCACCGAGCTTGCGCGCCGCCTGAATACTCTGAATAAAACGTACCGGCTGGCGCATATGGCGGCGCCAGTAATCCGCCTGGTTGAGCGTCGCCTCGTCAATGAGTTCGGCGGTAAGCGTGGAAATCAGCGGTATTTGCCCCGGCTCGGCGAGCAGACCCGCGCAGGCCTCCTGGAAGCGATCGAGTATTGGTTCAAGTAAAGCGGAGTGCGCCGCGCCGGTTACGCTCAGGCGACGATAGTCGATCTCGTGTTGCGAAAGCGCGGCGCAAAACTCCGCGATACGGGCTTCCGGCCCGGAAAAGACCGTATGCCGGGTGCCATTGTTGGCGGCGAGATCCAGCTCGAACTGACGGGCCAACGGCATCAGCGCCTCTTCTTGCGCAAATACCGCCACCATCGCGCCGCTTGCGCACAGCTGCATCAGCGCGCCGCGCCGACACACCAGCGGCATGACCTGCTCAATGGTATAGTGTCCGCAGACAACGGCAGCGGCAAATTCGCCGACGGAGTGACCCATGGCGAAGTCGGCCTTCAGTCCTTCAGCGCGCCAGTGGGCCGCCATCGCGATTTCGAACGCGACAATCGCCGGCTGGGCCCAGGCCATATTGTCAAGCTGCGCTGAATCGGGATTAAACATCGCTTCCCGTAGCGAAGGCGTGAGCATGTCGCGACAGGCGGCAAAACAGCGCTCCAGCGTATCGGCAAACGCCGTTGAGTGCTGGTACAGAGACTGGCCCATAGTGCGCCAGTGCGAACCCTGCCCGGTAAACAGCCACACCTGTTTGCCGCTGGCGCCGTGGCCGCTATAGACCGGCGAAGTCGATTTCGCGCCAGCCCAGGTGCTGAGCGCGGCGGCGGTGTCATGATTTAATGGCGCCGCCAGGCGGAAGGGAAGATCGAGACGGCGCGCGCGTAACGCCGTGAAGGCCAGATTGTTGGCATTCGCGTTCTCCCTCAGCGCCGCGGCATAGTCCGCTGCCAGCTGCCGCAACGCGGTGTCGCTGGCGGCGCTGAGCAACAGCGCGGAACTCTTGCTGCCGTCATCCGCGGCGGGGTAGCTTATGTTGAGTTCGTCGGGCAGCGAAGCGACGATCATATGGCAGTTGGTGCCGCCAATACCGAAGGAGGAGACGCCCGCGTAGCGCACTTCGTCCTGCCACTCCTGCGCCGTCACCGGCACGGTAAAGGGGCTTTCCTCGAGCTTAAGCGCCGGGTTTGGCGTGTGAAAATTCAGCATTGGCGGAATTTTTCCGCGACTGACCGCCAGAACGGTTTTCAGCAGTCCGGCAATGCCCGCCGCGGTATCCAGGTGACCAACGTTGCTCTTCACGGAACCCAGCGCGCAGCGCTGTTGCGGCGGGCGGGGAGCGTAGACGTTGCGCAGGGCTTCTATTTCAATCGCGTCTCCCAGCGGCGTGCCGGTACCGTGGGTTTCAATGTAGCCGATCTGCCTGTCGTCGATGGCCGCCAGCATTAACGCCTCTTCGATGACCGCTTGCTGTCCTGCCACCGACGGCGCGGTATAACCCACTTTTCTGTTTCCGTCGTTGTTGACCGCGCTGGAGAGGATCACCGCGATAATCGGATCGCCTGACAGCAGCGCGTCCTTCAGGCGACGCAGCACCACGCAGCCGAGACCGTTGCCGGCCCAGGTGCCCTCTGCCGAGGCGTCAAAAGGGCGACAGTGGCCGTCGGGAGAGAAAATCATCCCGGGCTGGTAGCGGTAACCCGCCTGCTGGGGGAAGGAAAGCGCCACTCCGCCGGCTACCGCCATATCGGATTCGCCTGCGCGCAGGCTTTCGCAGGCCAGATGGACCGCAACCAGCGAACTGGAGCAGGCGGTCTGTACCGATAACGCCGGGCCGTGCAGATTGAGTTTGTAGGCCGCGCGGGTGGCTATATAGTCCTTGTCATTGCCCATCAGAGACTGCAGGCCCTTGACCTGTGCGACCTCTGTCACGTTCAGGGCTTCGCGGCCGGGATAGGTGCTCATCCGCGAAGAGGCGAAAACGCCGGTCTTATGGGGGACGGCGCCCGGGGCGTAACCTGCATGCTCCAGCGCATGCCAGACCGCCTGTAAAAACAGGCGCTGCTGGGGATCTATCGACTCCGCTTCCTGCCGCGAATAGCCAAACAGGGTGGCATCGAAGCAGTCAGCGTTGTCTAAAACCGTTCCAATATTGACGTAACAAGGATCGTCAATAATGGCGGTATCCAGCCCGGCGGCCAGAAGCGCTTCGCGCGTAAAGCGTCGGCTGCATTCGCGGCCTTCCAGCAGATTTCGCCAGAAGGTTTCGCCATCCGGCGCTTCAGGAAAATGGCAGGCGTAGCCGATGACTGCGACAGGTTCGCAGTCCGGGTAGCGTTGAGCGATCGATGCATCAATGGAATCTGCTGTTGGCGCAGAAGAGAAGCGCAAGTTATCCATAATCGGTCCCGTTTCCTAAAATTGACAAAGTCAGTGGCGCGCCATGCGTTAGCGATGGCGTCCGGGAAAAGTCAGTTTGTTTCGCGTCAAATGCGCCGCTGACGACGGCGAACCGGCCGCACGCGTTTGGTTTTCTCCTCCAGGGCTACGCCGGCGAGATAATTGGCCAGCGCGACAGGAGAAGGGTGAGTGAACAGGTCAAGCAGCGTCAGGGTGGCGAATTCGTGACGTTGTAACAAGACGTGCAGCTGCACCAGATTCAGCGACGTGGCGCCCGCCTCAAAAAAGTTCTCTGCGGGTGCGACAGGCTCGCCAACCACCTCGCGAAAGGCGTCGCAAATCAGGCTGACGCTGCTCTTGTCCGCCGCGATCCGCGGCTGAGCGCGCTCAGGGCGCAGCCGGCGGGCGCGTCGCTCCGTGACCTTAAGCGGGGGAACCAGGTCGGCGAGCGGCAGCTGCCAGCTGCTGTCATCCTCCGCCATTCGGTTAAGCAACGCGCAATACTGTGCAAACTGGCGCTCCACCTGCCCGTCAGGAAACAGGGCGGCGACAAAATCCCAGTTAAAGCGCAGTTCCCCTTCGGATTCATAAACCTGGTGATCGAGCCAGACCTGCGGCGTCTGGGATATACCCCACACCGGTTTGAGCAGATTGCGCCGGGCAAGGAAGTTATCCTGCTCAAAGCCCAGCGCGCTGGTAAAGACGACAGGCATTGGGACAGCCGGTACGTTTTGCCGCCGCGCCAGTTGCCGCATCACGCGGATTGCCGACACATCGCGGTGGTTGAGGCTCTCGCTTAGTCGCTGCTGTAATAACCGCGCGCTTTGCAGCCAGCTCTCGCCGGGATGCCAGCTCAGCAGCATCAGCGAAGTAAAGTCGCCCAGGATCTGGTTGATTTGCGGGTGCAGCGGTCGTCTGTCGAAAAGCGTAAGGTTAAGCGTGAAATCGGGCTGTGCGCTCCATGCAGCAAGAACCGTTGACCACACGGATAACAGTACGGCCGACGGGGTGAGATGAGCATCAGCCGCCCGCTGTTTCAGGCGACGCCAGCGCGCGCTGTCCATTGCCCCATAGAGCCGTGCGAAGCGCGGCGTCTCAACGTCCTGAGGCAAGCAGCATAGCGGTAACGCAGGCGCCGGAGGAATATCATCAAGCTGCGTTTGCCACCATGCCAGAGAGTCGGGATTGGGCGTCCGCAGCGCGGGTTGCTGCAGATAATCCCTGAAGGTAACGGGAAGCGGCGGCGGCAGCTGCTGCGGATAGCGATAGCCGTGTTCCAGCTCTGACAACAGGATCTGCATGCTCAACCCGTCAAGCAACAGGTTATCCAGACACAGCCACAGGCGGGCGGGCATCCCGTCGACGAACCCGACCTGGAGATCGAATACCGGCCATACTTCAGGGTTGAGAACCTGATGCGCCAGTCTGTCGCGTACCTGCAGCGCCTCTTCGGGGCTGTGCAGGATGTGCGCGGGTATCACCCACGGGGGAGTCTGTTCGAGAACCCGCTGTTGTCCATCCCGCACCACGGCGCGCAGCATATCGTGGCGGGCGATTAACCGGTTCCAGACCTTCTCCAGCCGGTGAATATCCAGATCGGCAATTTCAAATTCAACAAAGAAGTGTGAGCCTACGCCGCCAAGGGCAAAGCCCGGCTGACGCCCGACCAGGTAAGCCTGCTGCACATCAGTCAGCGCGAAAGGCCGGTAGCGTTCTTCAGGGGAGTGGACAAAGGGTTGTTCAACAGGGAGGTCGGTTTTACGCAGCGTGGCGGCAAAATCAGCCAGCCGGGGGTGATTAAACAGGTCGCTTAATCGTGCTTCATAACCCGCCTGGTGGAGCTGTCCGATCAGCCTGGTGGCTAGCAGGCTATCACCGCCATGCTGGAAGAAGTCGGTTTCTCTGCTGACGGCGCCCATCGACAAGAGCGGCTGCCAGATGACGGCAACCTGCTTCTCAATATCGTCCAGGGGTAAATCCGCTTCAGTCCGGTTTTCAGCTTCCGGGGTATGACAGCGCTTTAGCGTCTGATAGTCAATTTTGCCGTTCGCCGTCAGCGGTAAGGCGTCAAGTAAGAAGATCCGTTTCGGTACCATCCACCCCGGCAGACGTTCGGCGAGAGCGGACTGCAGCTGACGAGGATCGCGGCGAACCTGGCTAACGGGGCATTGTACGAGGAAGCGCTGCAATCCCTCGACTTCATCGCCGTGCTGGCAGTTGAAAGCGGCGGCGGTAAATATCGCCCCCCAGTCAGCGCTATTGTGAAGTAAGGCTTCGGGCTGACCATCGGTTAACAGAAGCGTGCTGAGCAGGGCGGAGGGCGTTAACTGACGAAACTCCAACACATAGAGCAGCGCGCCTGGAACGGCCAGCTGCTGTAATGCCGCGAGGAGCCCGGGCTCTTCCGGCAGCAGACGATGCAGGGCGTTATTCAGCCAGATAATGTCCGCCGAATGAGCATGCGCCGCCAGCGTGTCTGCACTCCAGAGGGCCAGACGGGCGTCAGACCACGGTGCAAGCCGCTGTCGGGCGCTCAGCAGCAGCTCCTGGCTGTGCTCAAGCCCGACATACTCAATCTCGTCAGCGCTGAGCCGGGTTAGCAGGCACTCTGCGGCGCGGGCGGTGCGGACACCCACCTCTAGCAGGCGTACCGGGCGCTGTAAACGCCGGGAAAGCTGTTGACAGATTGTCGCCAGTTCCTCGATATACAGGGCGCTGGCCGGATGGTCGAAAGCCAGACTTTCCGGCGACCACCGCGCATCGTTCAGTAATGACAGTTCGTGGCGAGCGCCGCGAAGGATCTGCGTTAAGGTGAGGTCATGCCCGCTGAAAGAAGGAGGGTCATTCTCCGGCGCTTCCCCCGCACAAACCTGATAACCCTCAGCGGCGGGCTGCAGCCGCTGTTGGGTCACGAGAAAGGCTAACCAGCGTTCCACCACGGCCCGCCAGCGAGGCTGGATAGCGAGAGCATTCATCAGGGGAAGAGGATCGGCGCCAGGAGTTTGACCCGGTTTCAGTTTTAACAGGCGATGCTGAAGAAAATCAGCGACCTGGCCGGCGGAGATTTCCGGGGGGCAGACACAGCAGGGCAGCGTTCCGGCAAGCCCGCGCCACGCCTGGGGCAGCGCCGGGTCCCGATGATGGGTAACACAGAAAGCCGAACCCTGAGGCACAACCCAGGCCGCCAGGGTCTTTTCTTTTTCGCCGATCGCCACAACGGTTGACTGTTTCACTCCAGCCAGCTGGCTGAGCGCGCTTTCGATTTCACCCAGCTCGATGCGATATCCCCCGACTTTGACCTGCTTATCGCGACGACCGAGGAACTCTAACGTACCGTCTGGCCAGTAGCACCCGAGATCGCCGGTGCGATACCAGCGCGCGTTCGATTGCGTTACAAACTGCTGCTCGCTGCGTACAGGATCGTTAAAGTAGCCTTCCGCGACCCCGATACCGCCAATCCACAATTCGCCCGGTACCCAGTCCGGGCAGTCCCGGCCCAGTTCATCCACCACCCGGTAACGTTGGTTGGCCAGCGGAAAACCATAAGGGATGGCGCGCCAGTGGTCGGGGACCCGGTTAATTTCACAGGCGTTAGACCAGATAGACGCCTCGGTGGCGCCGCCCATGGCGATAAACTGTCCCTGGGGGCGGAAGGCGTGATAGCGGGCAGGAAGATCGAGGCCGATCCAGTCGCCGGAAAGCATGACCGCCCGCAGTTTCTCCGGCGCGGCGTCGGCGAAACCTTCACACCAGGTCAACAGCATATCGAACAGCGCCGGGACGCTGTTCCAGAGCGTAACATGATGACGCTGGATCAATTCGCACCATGCGCGGGGATCGCGCCGTTGATTTTCCATAACGATAACCAGCGAGCCGCCGGCGCTCAGAACGCCAAAAATGTCGTAAACCGATAAATCAAAATGCAGGGCGGAGAGGGCCAGCACTCTGTCTCCGGGACCCACCTGGTAACGGCTATTGATATCGCAGCAGGTATTCAGCGCTGCACGGTGAGAAATGACCACGCCTTTCGGCGTGCCGGTCGACCCGGAGGTATAGATAATGTAGGCCGGCTGCGTCGGCGCGCGCGCCGCCTGGTCGGCTAGCGGCTCCGCCTCAATGGCCTGCTGCCAGGTCAGGTGGGGAATATCGTCTGACCAGGCGCTGGCGTCGTGCTGGCTGGTGAGCACCAGCCGGACGTTGGCGTCAGCGTAGATTTTCCCGCGCCGCGCGGCGGGCTGGTCGAGCGAAACCGGAACGTACACAGCCCCGGACAGCAGCACGGCGAGGACCGCAACCAGCTGTCCCGCGCCTTTCGACATTGTAATAGCGACATTGTCGCCGGGCTGAACCCCGCACGCGATTAACCTGCCAGCGCAGCGGCGCGCGTTCTCGGTCAGCTCACGATAATTCCACTGATAATGCGCGTCCGTTACCGCCAGCGCCTGCGGTTGCCGGAGGGCGATGCGGAAAATGCCTTCATGCAGCAAGCCCTGAGGAACGGGAGCGTCGGTTGCGTTAACCCGTTGACGTATCTCCCGCTGGCTTTGGGGCATCCTGTCCGCGAACGACTTCTTCCAGGCGCTTTCATCATCGCAGAGTTGGTTAATCAGCTGGCAGTAGGCGTTGAACAACGTCTCGACCAGCGCCGGAGGGAACAACGCGTCATTGCTATCCCATTGTAGCCAGACCTCGCCCCGATGCTCGAACGCCAGATGATCTATCCAGACCTGCGGCGTCTGCGAGATGCCCCATTCCGGTTCGCCCAGCGGCGACTCGGCGCGGCTGCTGTACAGGGAGCGCCCCAGATTGCTGGTAAATACCACCGGGGCGCCGTGGGGATGGCTTTGCTGGCGTTTGAGTTCACGAAGGAGCTCGACGCCGGACCAGTGGCGATGCTCCCAGTCCTCAGTAAACGTGAGCTGGTTTTTACGCGCCAGGTTGCTGACGGTATCGCCATCGCAGGCGGTATCCAGCAGAAGAATATTGGTGAAGTCGGCAAGCATTTCGTCAACCGCCGGGTGCAGCGGCTGGCGGTCAAATAACGTGATATTGAGCAGCAGCCGCGTCAGGCCGCCCCAGCGCCCCAGAACGGCAGCAAAACAGGTCGCCAGCGCCATTGTCGGCGTCACGCCATTCTCACCGGCCCGTTGGCTAAAGGCGTTCCAGCGTGTTGTCGGGACAATCATGCGGCGTCGGGTATTACGGACTTCACGCAGCGTGGCGGGTTCGCAGGCTAGCGGTAAAACCGGCGCGGGTGGCAGCATTGATGCTTTCGCCAGCCAGTACGCGCGCGCTTTGTCGAGCAGCGGCTGATTGATCTTCTGCTGGTGCAGCAGATAAGCGCGGAAATCATAGCGGGGGTCACCGGGCGGCAGCGACTCTCCGGCCAGCAGGGCGTTAAGTTCATCGAAAAACAGCGTAAAGCTGGAAGCATCCATAATCAGCAGGTCGATATTGACATGGAGGCGGTGGCGATTGTCCGGCAAGAGCGTCAACTGAAAATCAAAGGTTTCGCCCATTTCCACGCGTAAAAGACGGTGGCTCAGGCGCTGGCGCAATGTTTCCAGATAGGCCTGGCGGCTTGCCTCGTCGGTCTGGCGTAAATCATGAACGGTGACGCCGTTCCAGTATGGCTGCGGTAGCCAGACCTGCTGCCCGTCGGCGTGAAAGGCGATATGCAGCATCGGGTGGCGTTGCAGTAAGATCGTGATAGCCTGCTCCAGCTTTGGCGCCGTCAGATAATGGCCGGCAAACTCCTGATACAGATGGCAACCGACGCCGCCCAGCGTCTGTCCGGGCATTCGGCCCGTCAGATAGGCATGCTGTACCGGCGTCAGCGGGAAGGGGGTACCCTCGCTCATGACTGGCCACGCCGCCTCCGCCAGGGAGCTTGCATCATCCGGTTTTTCACCCGAACGGCTGCGCATCAGCTGGCGCCATGCTGCCAACGTGGGGGCGGCATACAGCTCGCGAAGGGTGAGGCGGTAGCCCTTTTTACGAAACCAGTGTAACCATCTCATTAATCTTATGGAGTCCAGGCCCGCCTGGATCAGATTGCTCTCTTCCTGTAACTGCTGCGGCGCTACATTCAGTTCCTGTATTAACAGTTCGCGTAATTGTTGATAATCGGCCGCTTCGCCGTTGTCCGATAACAGCGGATCCTGAGAGGGGGCGCCAGAAATCATTCTTCCTCCTGATGGCACGTCATACCAAAAGCATTGCTTATATGAGAATAATTATTATTAACAATTGAGCGCTACCCGAATCGGGTTTATTTGTGCCCGTTTCGGTTTACGGTCGGCAAAAAACAAGGCCCGGATGGCGAATCCGGGCCTTGTTAACGGAGGAGTTTCTGGGGTAAGCCCTGGTTAGATCAGACGTTTGAAGGTCGACGGGGTGACGCCAAACTGCTTCTGAAATGCGGCGGAGAAATGGCTGGCGTTGGCATAGCCTAGATCCGCCGCCACCGTCATAACGGAAGTATTGCCATTGGCCAGCCGTCTTCTTGCCTCCTGCATGCGTTCAGCCTGAAAAAGACCATAGACGCTGTTGTTGAACAGAACGCGAAATCCCCGCTTAATTTTAAGCACGCTTAAACCGGACTCTCTGGCGAGTTCGGTGACCCCCGGCGCCTGCGTCAAATCGGCCAGCAGCAGATCCTTTGCCCGCAGCAGTTTCTGGCGCTCCATCGGATTGAAGTGGCAGGAGGAACAGCTGGCGTCCTCGCGATGTTCATCCAGCACCAGGCTGAGCATCACCAGACTTTGTCCCTGTAGCCATAACGTCGACGGTTTTTGTTCATGACTGAAGCCGCCGTGCATCCGCATCAGCGCGTGCCGCAGGGCCTGAGCCGTTAGGTGAGTTTCGGCATTACAACGCTGCTGCTGGCAACAGCAGTGGGAGTCGATCTTATTTTTAATGACCGAGCTAATATCCGGCACCCACAGCGCGAGGGCTTCAGGGCTGAAAGAGAGCGTAATGCTCTCGAACCGGCCGCAGTAGGAGGCGCTGCCGCGGCAGTCTGGCGTATGGGTAATGTAATGACGATCGCGCGCGAGTTCCCAGTCGGTGTGGCGGCTGAGTCCCTGGATCGCAAAGCGCGATGTGCCTTCCAGAATGCAAGAGAAGTTAATCCTGCCCAGGTCATCGTGCAGCTGCAACGTCTCGGGCTGAGCAAAGTGGCCCCGCCAGAGCAAAATATCCATACCTTCCTGCAACGAGCAGCGCAGCAGCTCACACTGGGCAGGAATAGTGCCGTCGTTCGCGGGTTTTCCAACCACTAGCTGGTGAATAGAGATTGCAGATTGCGTTTGTGGTGACTCCGTCATGACCGGGTTATCTCCCTGTGGCTTAGACCAATGCGGGTATAAATAGAACCGAATGGGGTAGATGAGTAATTGATAATGGTTATTATTCACATTAATTCCCGGAACGCCACCTTGAAATAGTGTTTTTGGCGTCCATAAAAATTCATCAGGAAAATCAGTCGCTCCCATGTCATCTCACTCATCCAACACTGAATCGCTGTCCCGATTTCCTCTTTGGCAGGTGATTACCCCGGTTCGCCGGAAGGTGCTCCTGGCTATGGCGCTGGCGGGGCTGGCGGCCTTCACCAGCCTGGGGGCGCTGCTTTTTCTGGCATGGTGCCTGCGCGATCTGCGCGGGGCGCCTGACATCATCCCCGTCTGGCCGCTGAGCGGCGTAGTCGGCTGCGTGATAGCGACCTTTATCCTGCGTCTGCAGGCGTTCAATACCTCTCATTATGCGGCTTTCCATCTGGAGAATATTCTGCGCAGCAGATTAGCTCGAAAGACCCTACAGCTTGCGCCGGGCGCGTTACAGCAAATGGGCAGCGGATCGGTGGCGAAAGTAATGCTGGATGATGTGAAGTCGTTACATATTTTTGTTGCTGACAGCACGCCGCTCTATGCCCGCGCCATAATCATGCCGCTGGCGACTGTTGTTCTCGTATTCTGGCTGGACTGGCGACTGGCCATCGCGACGCTGGGGGTACTGGCGTTTGGTTCGGTGGTGCTGGTACTCGCCCGTCAGCGCTCGGAAAACATGGCTCAGCGTTATCATCAGGCGCGTGAACGGGTCAGCGCCGCGGTGATTGAGTTCGTACAGGCCATGCCGGTGGTGAGGACCTTTGATAGCGGCAGTACCAGCTTTTTGCGCTATCAACATGCCCTCGAAGAGTGGGTCGATGTGCTCAAAAGCTGGTATCGACAGGCCGGATTTTCAGCGCGCTTTTCATTCTCAATTCTGAACCCGCTGCCGACCATATTCGTTCTTATCTGGTGCGGATACGGCCTGCTGCACGCTGGCAGTCTCGATTTTATCGCCTGGGTAGCCGTTTTACTGATAGCCAGCGGAATGGCCGAAGCGGTAATGCCGATGATGATGCTTAATAACCTGGTCGCGCAAACGCGTTTAAGCGTTCAGCGTATCTATCAGGTTCTCGCGATGCCGGAACTCTCGCGGCCGCGAGCCGATCGACAGCCGGAAGAGGCGAGTATCACCTTTGAGCAGGTAAGCTTTCATTATCCGCAAGCGCGGAGTGGCGCCGCGTTGCAGGAGGTGAGCTTTCATGTGCCTGTCGGGCAAATTGTGGCGCTGGTAGGGCCAAGCGGCGCCGGGAAAAGCACCGTGGCGCGGCTGCTGCTGCGTTACGCCGATCCCGACAAAGGCCATATTCGTATTGGCGGCGTGGATCTGCGCGATATGCGGATAGAGACCCTGATGAAGCAAATCTCGTTTGTGTTTCAGGACAACTTTCTTTTTGCCGACACGATCGCCAATAACATCCGTCTGGGCGCGCCGGATACGCCGCTGGAATCGGTGATAGCGGCGGCCAGAGTGGCGCAGGCGCATGAGTTTATAAGCGCGTTGCCGGAGGGTTACAGCACGCGGGTCGGGGAACGAGGGGTATTTCTCTCCGGCGGGCAGCGGCAGCGCATCACCATCGCCCGGGCGCTTTTGCAGGATCGTCCCATTCTGGTGCTTGATGAAGCGACGGCGTTTGCCGATCCGGAAGGTGAAGCGGCACTTATCAAAGCCCTCGCGGCGGCCATGCGCGGCCGGACGGTCATCATGGTCGCGCATCGTCTCTCCATGGTGACTCAGGCCGATGTGATATTGCTGTTTTCCGACGGTCAGCTCCGGGAAAGCGGGAGCCACGGGCAGCTGTTGGCGCAGGGTGGCCTGTATCAACGGCTATGGCAACGCTATCAGCAGGCGCAGCAGTGGGCGCCGGGTGGAACGCAGGAAGAGGCGGTGCAAAATGAAAGACACTAACCCGGCGGATAATCTGGCCTGGCGCGCGATCTGGCGCCAGCTTATCTCCAGCGTGGGCAGTCAGGCGGGAACGCTGCGGCGCAGTCTGGTTGCTCTGCTGCTGGCGGCATTGATGCAGGGGATCGCCTTCGCCTGTCTCTATCCGATCGTTGATGCGCTGCTACGGAATGAAGCATCGCGGCTTCTTCACTGGGCTTTGGCCTTCAGCATTGCGGCGTTGGTGACGCTGGCGCTCCGCTGGTATGGGCTGGGCTTTGAATACCGCGGGCACCTGGCGCAGGCCACCCATGAGCTGCGCCTGCGCCTGGGCGAACAATTACGCCGCGTGCCGCTGGAGAGGCTCCAGCGCGGCAGAGCGGGCGAAACGAACGCCTTGTTGCTGGGCTCCGTGGATGAAAACCTCAATTATGTGATTGCGATAGCCAATATTTTACTGCTGACCATCGTCACGCCGCTGACGGCGTCGCTGGCGACATTGTGGATCGACTGGCGGCTGGGGCTGGTGATGCTGCTGATCTTCCCTTTGCTGGCGCCGTTTTATTACTGGCGCCGCCCGGCGATGCGGCGACAAATGCAGACCCTGGGCGAAGCGCATCAGCGGCTGAGCGGGGATATTGTTGAATTTGCGCAGGGGATGATGGTATTGCGTGCCTGCGGTAGCGATGCCGATAAAAGCCGGGCGCTGCGGGATCATTTTGATGCTCTGGAAAACTTACAGACCCGCACTCACCGCCAGAGCGCGGGCGCGACGATGCTGATCGCCGGCGTTGTGGAGCTGGGACTACAGGTGGTGGTGTTGTGCGGAATTATCTGGGTGGTCACGGGCACATTGAACCTCGCCTTTCTGATTGCCGCCGCCGCGATGATTATGCGTTTCGCTGAACCGATGGCCATGTTTATCAGCTACACCTCGGTGGTGGAACTGATTGCCAGCGCCTTACAGCGTATTGAGCAATTTATGGCGATCGCGCCGCTTCCCGTTGCCGAACGCGGGGAGATGCCGGAACGTTACGATATCCGCTTTGACAATATTCATTACCGCTATGACGACAGCGGCGATCCCGCGCTCAATGACCTCTCTTTGACCTTTCCGGCGGCCAGTATGAGCGCGCTGGTGGGCGCTTCCGGCGCAGGTAAAACCACGGTCAGCAAACTGTTAATGCGCTATGCCGATCCGCAGCAAGGGCGGATTTCTATCGGCGGCATCGATATTCGTCGCCTGACGGCGGAGCAGCTCAACAGCCTGATTTCCGTCGTTTTCCAGGATGTCTGGCTGTTTGATGACACATTGCTGGCGAACATCCTGATTGCGCGCCCGCAGGCGACCCAGCAGGAAGTGGAAGAGGCCGCCCGAGCGGCGCAGTGTCTTGAATTCATTACCCGCCTTCCTCAAGGCTGGCTGACGCCAATGGGCGAGATGGGCGGACAGCTATCGGGCGGCGAGCGCCAGCGGATTTCCATTGCCAGGGCTTTATTGAAAGATGCGCCAATCGTCATTCTTGATGAGCCGACCGCCGCGCTGGATATCGATAGCGAGCTGGCGGTACAGAAAGCTATCGATAACCTGGTTCACAACCGGACGGTGATTATTATCGCCCATCGCCTGTCTACCATCGTCGGGGCCGGAAACATCCTGGTGATGGAGGAGGGCAAAGTGGTTGAACAGGGCACCCATGCGCAGCTGCTCTCTCTTCATGGGCGCTACCAGGCGCTGTGGCACGCGCAAATGGCCGCCCGCGTCTGGCGCGCCGAAGGGGGTTCCACATCAGAGGAGGTGGCGCATGAGTGACGTTCCGTCGAATGTGAAACCGCTGACGTTAACCACCGGGCGGGTGATTTTCGCCATTGCCGGCATCTATGTGACACAGAGTCTGGTATCGGCGCTCTCGATGCAGTCCTTGCCCGCGCTGGTGCGCGCTGCTGGCGGATCGCTTGCGCTTGCCGGGGCGACAACCCTGTTCATGCTGCCCTGGGCGCTGAAGTTTATTTGGGCGCCGTGGGTCGAGCGCTGGCGGCTACCTCCTGGCAGCCCGCAGCGCCGTTCCCGCATGCTGATCCTGCGCGGGCAGGCTGCGCTCGCGGCGATCCTGGCGATTGCCGCCGCGATTGGCGGGACAGGGCGAGAAGGCGGATTGCCCGAAACGCTAGTCGTCGCGCTATTTGCGCTGTTTATGGTGGCAGGTACGGTCGCCTCCACTATTGATATCGCCAGCGACGGTTTTTGCGTCGATCAGCTGACCCGCGCAGGGTACGGTTGGGGAAACAGCGTGCAGGTCGGCGGCAGCTATCTGGGAATGATGTGCGGAGGCGGGGTGTTTCTGATGCTGTCGGCGACCGTCGGCTGGCCTGCGGCCATGCTGATGATGGCGGCGCTGATCCTGGTCTTATCCGTACCCCTGTGGCGCATTGCCGAACCAACGCGCGCAGCATCTGTTCCGCATGTTCCGGCACTGGGTTATGCGCTTAGAAGGCGACAGGCTCGTCTGGGCTTAATGCTGGTATTGATGCTGAATTCCGGCATGCGGTTTGTGCTGCCTCTTCTGGCGCCGCTGCTGTTGGATCATGGTCTGAGCATGTCAGCGCTCGGCGCGCTGTTCAGCGGCGGTAATATTGCGGCGGGCATAGCCGGAACGCTGGCGGGTGGATTGCTGATGAAATACCTCTCACCCGGCAGAGCGCTGTTTGCGGCTTATGGCGTGCAGGGCATCGCGCTGCTGGCGGTAGTGATGACGCTGCTGATAGCGCCGGGTCCTCTACTGCTGCCGATTCTCCAGGGGTTGATCGTTGTTCAATCTGTTTCGCTGGCCTGCGCGTTGGTCTGTCTTTACGCCACGCTGATGGCGCTTTCTTCGCCTTTGCAGGCCGGTGTCGATTTTACGCTCTTTCAATGTACTGACGCCG
Source organism: Klebsiella sp. LTGPAF-6F (assembly GCF_001753185.1). Classification (NCBI taxonomy): domain Bacteria; kingdom Pseudomonadati; phylum Pseudomonadota; class Gammaproteobacteria; order Enterobacterales; family Enterobacteriaceae; genus Klebsiella; species Klebsiella sp. LTGPAF-6F. The sequence goes on along the minus strand of NZ_CP017450.1, from coordinate 3,170,955 downwards.
CCATCGCCATTCTGGCCGGCGTAGTCGGCGGCGTTGTCGCGCAGCGCTTTGGCTATGCGGCCTGCTTCCTGTTTGCCGGCGTATTCACGTTGCTGGCGGCGTGGATTGTTTCTATCCGACTGCGTTCGGCAGAAGAACTGATGACAAGCTCAATTGATTGATCCGGGAATAACACAGAGAGGTAAGGGATGAAAATCAGTGAATTTTTACACCTGGCGTTACCAGAGGAGCAATGGCTGCCGATGATTTCTGGCGTCTTACGTCAGTTCGGAGATGAAGAGTGCTATGTCTATGAGCGCCAACCTTGCTGGTACATAGGTAGAGGATGCCAGGCGCAACTGCAGATTAATGCCGACGGCACCCAGGCGACATTCATTGATGATGCCGGAGAACAAAAGTGGGCGGTAGATTCGATTACCGACTGCGCGCGTCGTTTTATGACGCATCCGCGGGTGAGAGGATGCCGGGTATATGGCCAGGTTGGGTTCAACTTTGCGGCCCACGCGCGGGGAATGGCCTTTGATGCCGGCGAGTGGCCGCTGCTAACGTTAACCGCTCCCCGTGAAGAACTTATTTTTGAAAAAGGAAATGTTACCGTTTACGCGGACTCCGCCGACGGATGCCGCCGTCTGTGCGAGTGGGTAAAAGAGGTCGATACGGCGACACCATGCGGGCCAATGGTTGTGGATACCGCCCTGGACGGTGAAGCGTATAAACAGCAGGTTGCGCGCGCCGTTTCGGCGATCCGCCGCGGCGATTACGTTAAAGTCATCGTCTCACGCGCGATTCCTCTGCCAGCGCGAATTGATATGCCCGCTACGCTGCTATATGGACGACAGGCCAACACACCCACCCGTACGTTTATGTTTCGCCAGCAAGGACGCGAGGCGCTGGGTTTTAGTCCGGAACTGGTGATGTCGGTGACGGGAAAGAAAGTGGTCACTGAACCGCTGGCGGGCACCCGCGATCGCATGGGCGATACGGCGCATAATCAGGCAAATGAGAGGGAGCTGCTGCACGACGGTAAAGAGGTGCTTGAGCATATCCTCTCGGTCAAAGAAGCCATTGCCGAACTGGAGGCGGTTTGCCAGCCCGGCAGCGTGGTGGTCGAGGATTTGATGTCGGTTCGCCAGCGCGGCAGCGTCCAGCATCTGGGGTCTGGCGTCAGCGGCCAGCTCGCGGAAGATAAGGATGCCTGGGATGCGTTTACCGTGCTGTTTCCGTCAATTACCGCGTCAGGTATCCCTAAAAAAGCGGCCCTCAACGCGATCATGCAAATTGAAAAAACGCCGCGGGAGCTCTATTCAGGCGCAATCCTGCTGCTGGAAGATACGCGCTTCGATGCGGCGTTAGTACTGCGTTCCGTGTTTCAGGATAGCCAGCGCTGCTGGATACAGGCGGGGGCGGGTATCATCGAGCAATCTACGCCGGAACGCGAACTGACGGAAACCCAGGAGAAATTAGCGAGCATTGCGCCCTATTTAAAGGTGCCCGCGTGACGGTTATCGACCCAGTTTAAGGTTAAAAGTGCCAGCAGGCTGGCACTCTCTTTTGCCGGGTTCAGGCGCTTATTGTGCGTCGGCCAGCGCCAGTTCGGCTTCTTGCTGTTGCGTGTTCTTACGCTGTTGCTCAAGCTCCAGCGCGCCGCGATGAGAGAGGTAGCAGAACAGAATGCAGCAGACGATCCCGCCCATCAGCAGATAGAACCCGCCGTGCCAGCCCATTTTATCCACCATCACGCCAAACAGGCTGGTGCCTAACGATGCGCCAAAGATGTAGCTCATAAATCCGCGCAGTCCCACGGCGGAGCCGACGGCAAAGCTGGGAACAATTTCCATGGTCTGCACGGAGGCCAGAAACTGCGGCACGTAGATCAGGCAGCCCACGATCGCCGCGAATACCGTCACCATCAGCAGGGATTCGCTTTTCCAGTAGCCGATCAGGCAGACAAAAATCAGCGCCATACAGATCATGGCAAGCGGCATGCGCCGTCCTTTGAACAGCTTGTCGGAGAGCCAACCCGCCAGCAGGGTCGACGGAATCGCCGCCCATTCAAAGAACAGGAACGCGACGCTCATCTGCTCTTTGGAAAAATGTTTCACCGTCAGCAGATAGATAGGCAGCCAGCTGATCATGCCGAAACGCACCATATAGACAAACACGTCCACAAGGGAGACATACCAGGCGTTTTTGTTGCGCAGAACGTAGGTGCAGAAGATCTGGAATGCGCTCATATTTTCCGGCGCTTTTACCGCGTGTTTAGCGTTAAGCACGACCTTTTCTTCCGGCATCATCTCTTCCAGCGCAGGCAGGCCTTCCTCGCGCGGCGAACCTTTACCCAGCGCCAGTACGCTGATGGCGAACACCACCGCCACGCAGGCCGGGACAATGTAGCTGGCGCTCTGCCAGTGCTCGGTACCGAGAATCGCAAACGCGGCGCCGACGATCGGGGCGACAATCCCGCCGCCGACGTTATGGGAAATGTTCCAGAAAGCCCCCACGCGACCGCGCTCCCGGCGAGGGAACCAGTTAGCGATGGTGATAAAAGAGGGGCCGACGCCCATCCCCTGAAACAGACCGTTCAGAACGACCAGCGCAGCGAAGATCCAGAATGCGGTGCTGAACCCCAATCCGACGTTGACGATCGCGCACAGCACCAGGCCGCAGGCCATAAAGACTTTCGGGCTGGCTTTATCCGCCAGGCTGCTCATAACGCCTTTGCTGATCCCGTACGCAATGAGCATACAGCTGCTGAGCAAACCGATCTGGGTGGCGCTCAGATCTAACTGCTCTTTCAGATAAGGCGTGGATAAGGTGAAATTGTTGCGCACAATATAGTACGCCAGATAACCCAAAAATACGCTTAGCAGCGCCTGCATGCGGTAGCGGCCATAAGTTGCCTGAATTTTCTCAGCCGGCACTTTATTTGCCGACGGCCCTTTTTTTAATATTGATAACATGTCGTCACCTGTATTTTATATTGATATGAACATCAGGAGTATTCGGCATGAAGAGTGAAATAAGTGGTCAGAAAACTCAAATCGTCAAAATGGGTCAAAATTGACTCAAATTGATGAATTCAGGGGTTATTTTTAACGCATTGAACATCAATGAAATAGCGAATAATTAATTTTCCGCTGATTTTATGTCAGGCATGTGCGGATATTAACAAATTCCACATTCATTATCTGGTAATGTTTGCTGATATTCCCGGAGGCCAGCGCGGCTATTTCGAGGCTAGCGGTGATTAATCCGCCAGGCGTCATAAACGGGTAAGTTTTGTCTCAACGCTCTTTTTTCGGTATTTCAATATTTATGAACGGGATCACAAACATGACGCTCGCGTTGCTGCTGCTGGCCGCCGGATTCAGCTCCTGTGCGGCGCAGGGGAACGAACTGGTGATGGCGACAACATTTTCCCCCAGCGCCACCGCGTGGATTATCGCACGCTGGCAAACGGAGCCGGGGTCGGTGATGATTCGCACCCTCAACCGCACCAGCGCCTCGCTGGAACAGCTGCTTGATACGGCAAATGCGGAGAACGTTGATCTGGTCCTGACCTCGTCACCGATGCTGCTGCAGCATCTTCAGGAGCATCAAAAGCTGGCGCCGTTCAGCGGCGCGCCGGCGGCCAGTCAACGCCTGGTGCCGGAATCCATCCGCGCCACCTCCGTTGCCGTGGCGATGTCGGGGTTTGGCTTGCTGATTAACCGCTCGGCGCTGGCGACGCGGCATCTGCCTGCGCCAGCGGACTGGGACGATCTCACCGATCCCCGATATCAGGGGGCGCTGCTGATGAGCAGCCCGTCGCGCTCGGACACCAATCATCTGATGGTGGAGTCGCTGCTGCAACAAAAAGGCTGGCTTAAGGGATGGCAAACGCTGCTGGCAAGCGCGGGAAATCTGGTGACGATTTCATCCCGCAGCTTTGGCGTGGCGGATAAGATCAAAAGCGGGCTGGGCGTAGCCGGTCCGGTGATTGATAACTACGCCAATCTGTTGCTGAACGATCCGCACCTTGCTTTTATCTATTTTCCGCAGTCGGCGGTGTCGCCTACCTACGTCGCGGTGCTCAAAAATAGCCAGCACGCCAGCGAGGCGCGGCGGTTTATTCGCTATCTGCTGAGCCCGGAAGGCCAGCGGATCCTCGCCGACGCGAATACCGGGAAATACCCGGTGACGCCGCTGACGGCAGGCAATCCACGGGCGGCGCAGCAGGCGGTGCTGATGAATCAACCGCCGCTGAACTATCGCCTGATCCTTAAGCGTCAGCGTCTGGTTCAGCGGATGTTTGATACGGCGATCAGCTTTCGTCTCGCCCAGCTGAAAGATGCCTGGCGAGCGCTGCACAGCGCGGAGGCTCGCCTTAAGCGTCCGCTGCCCGAGATACGCGCGCTGCTAACCGGCGTCCCGGTCGATCCGGCAAGCAGCGAGGATGAAGCCTGGCTGGCTAAGTTTGATAATAAGAGCTTTGCCGAGCAGCAAATGATGGAGTGGCAGCTCTGGTTTCTCAACAACCAGCGGCAGGCGATCAATAAACTGGAAGAGCTGAAATGATGGCCCGTTCCATACTGCAACGTCTGCGGCAAATCAGTATCAGCAGCAGCCTGCGCGGGGCCTTTCTGATGGGCGCGCTGCTGACGCTGATTGTCAGCAGCGTCAGCCTCTATTCATGGCATGAGCAAAGCTCGCAGATACGCTATTCGCTGGACGAGTATTTTCCCCGCATCCACTCTGCTTTTCTGATTGAAGGCAATCTCAATCTGGTGGTCGATCAGCTGAATGAATTTCTTCTGGCGCCGAATACCACGGTGCGCCTGCAGCTGCGTAACCAGATTATTCAGCATCTGGATAAAATCGAGCGGCTGAGTCAGGGATTGTCGCCCGCGGAACGCCAGCAGCTGGCGGTGATTTTACAGGACAGCCGCGCGCTGCTGTCGGAGCTGGATCGCGTGCTCTACAACATGTTTCTGGTACGCGAAAAGGTAGGGGAGCTCTCGGCGCGTATCGACTGGCTGCACGATGATTTTACCACTGAGCTGAATTCACTGGTGCAGGACTTTACCTGGCAGCAGGGAACGCTGCTCGATCAGATTGAAGCCCGCCAGGGCGACGCGGCGCAGTACCTGAAGCGTTCCAGAGAGGTCCAGAATGAACAGCAGCAGGTCTATACGCTGGCCCGCATTGAGAATCAAATCGTTGACGACCTGCGCGACAGGCTTAATGAACTGAAATCCGGAAATGATGACGGCATGCTGGTGGAGACGCATATCCGCTATCTCGAAAACCTGAAGAAAACGTCGGATGAAAATATTCGCGCGCTGGACGACTGGCCGAGCACGATCACGCTGCGACAAACGATTGATGAGCTGCTGGAAATCGGCATGGTGAAAAATAAGATGCCGGATACCATGCGCGACTACGTTACGGCACAAAAAGCGTTAGTGGACGCCAGTCGCGCCAGAGAAGCCACGCTGGGGCGCTTCAGGACGCTGCTTGAAGCCCAGCTTGGCAGCAGTCATCAGCAAATGCAGATGTTTAATCAGCGTATGGGACAGATTGTCCGCGTGAGCGGCGGGTTGATTCTGGTGGCGACGCTGCTGGCGCTGCTGCTGGCGTGGGTGCTGAATCATTATTTCATCCGATCGCGGCTGGTGAAACGCTTTACCGCGCTGAACCAGGCGGTGGTGCAGATTGGTTTAGGCCGGACGGATGCCACCATTCCGGTTTATGGCCGGGATGAGCTGGGGCGTATTGCCGGTTTGCTTCGCCATACGCTGGGTCAGCTTAACGCGCAAAAACAGCAGCTTGAACAGGAGATTGGCGAGCGAAAAACGATTGAGGCCGATCTTCGCGCCACCCAGGACGAGCTGATCCAGACCGCTAAACTGGCGGTGGTGGGGCAGACGATGACCACCCTGGCGCATGAGATCAACCAGCCGCTGAACGCGCTGTCGATGTATCTGTTTACGGCAGGACGGGCGATTGAGCAGGGACAGACGGCGCAGGCGCGGGCGACGTTAAGTAAAGCGGAAGGGTTGATTAACCGCATTGACGCAATTATCCGCTCGCTGCGTCAGTTTACCCGCCGCGCTGAACTGGAAACGCCGCTGCATCCGGTTGATTTGCGTCAGACGTTTACGGTGGCGTGGGAACTGCTGGCGATGCGCCATAAGCCGCAGCAGGGGACGCTGGAGATACCGGATGAAACCGTCTGGATCCGCGGCGATGAAGTGCGGGTTCATCAGGTGCTGGTCAACGTACTGTCGAATGCGCTCGACGCCTGTCCGAACGCGGCGAAAATAACGGTGAGCTGGCAAATCCACGGCGACACCCTGTGCGTGTTGATTGCCGATAACGGTCCCGGCTGGCCTGCGGCCTTGCTACCGTCACTGCTGAAGCCGTTCACCACCAGCAAAGATGTGGGGCTGGGGATTGGGCTGTCGATTTCTGTTTCGCTGATGACGCAAATGGAAGGGACGCTGCGCCTGGCGTCGACGTTAACGCGCAATGCCTGCGTGGTGCTGCAATTTAATTTAACGGATGTAAATGATGTTGAGTAATGAGTGTTCGATTCTGCTGATTGATGATGATCGCGATGTGCTGGATGCCTATACGCAGCTGCTTGAGCAAGCGGGTTATCACGTCCACGCCTGCGATAACCCCTTTGATGCGCGGGCGTGGGTGCAGAAGGACTGGCCCGGCATTGTGCTGAGCGATGTCTGCATGCCCGGCTGCTCCGGCATCGATTTGATGACGCTGTTTCATCAGGATGACGAGCAGCTGCCGATTCTGCTTATCACCGGTCATGGCGACGTACCGATGGCGGTGGATGCGGTGAAAAAGGGGGCCTGGGATTTTCTGCAAAAGCCGGTCGATCCGGGTAAGCTGCTCTCGCTGGTGGACGCCGCGTTGCGCCAGCGGCAAGCGGTGATCGCGCGTCGCCAGTACGGCCAGCAAAAATTACGGGTTGAGCTGATCGGGCGCAGCCAATGGACGGAACAGTATCGCCAGCGTTTACAGCAGCTGGCAGAGACGGATATTGCGGTCTGGCTTTACGGCGAAGCGGGAACCGGGCGTATGACCGGCGCACGTTACCTGCACCAGCTGGGGCGTAACGCCGAAGGCCCTTTTGTCTACTGCGAACTGACTGCGGCCAACGCCCATAAGCTGAATGACGCGATCGCGCAGGCGCAGGGCGGAACGCTGGTATTAAGCCGTCCGGAGCACCTGACTCATGAGCAACAACATCTGCTGGTACAGGCGCAGAGCCATGAGAAGCGGCCTTTTCGCCTGATTGGTATCGGCAGCGCGTCGCTAGTGGCGCTGGCGGGCAGTAGCCAGATCGTGGCGGAGCTCTATTACTGCTTCGCGATGACGCAAATTGCCTGCCTGCCGCTGTCAAGGCGGCCTGATGATATCGAGCCGCTGTTCCACCACTATTTGCAAAAAACCTGTCAGCGACTGAATCATCCCGTCCCGGAGGTGGATCGCCATCTGTTAAAAGGGATGATACGTCGGGCGTGGCCGAACAACGTCCGCGAACTGGCGAACGCTGCCGAACTGTATGCGGTGGGGGTATTACCGCTCGCGGATACGGTGAATCCGCTGATGCACGTCGGCGAGCCAACGCCGCTCGATCGACGGGTTGAGGACGTAGAGAGGCAGATCATCACCGAAGCGCTGAATCTCCATCAGGGGCGCATTAATGAAGTAGCGGAGTATCTGCTTATTCCGCGTAAAAAACTCTATCTCAGAATGAAGAAATATGGCCTGAGTAAAGAGCACTACAAGAGCTTTTAGCGAAAATTGAGGGGGAGGGCGTTTATTTCCTTGCCCCTGATTTTTTGCGTTTTATTAATCGTATGACAAATAGTGGTTGTTTTCTCTGCACGTGAATTATATAAATATCCAGCAAGTTAAGCACACCCATATAAATAATAACGTATTAAAAATGATACTTTAAAAAATAATAAGATTTCAGTACTAATTTTGATGCGTTAAAAGGTGCCACTATAAATCAGGTTATGTGATCGCTGTTAGTGAATCAGCATAGTTGCATTTTATAAAATAGCCAAACAAACACAGCGTTTTTATTACCTGAATCAGAGTCAAATTAATTTGACCCTACTCTATATTACTGAGGCCATATTATGGAAACCGTTCAAAATACCCTCGTTGCTCGCGAGAGCAGCGGCTGGAGAAAAAGTGATACCGTGTGGATGCTGGGCCTGTACGGTACCGCAATTGGTGCAGGAGTGCTTTTCCTGCCAATTAACGCCGGGGTCGGCGGTTTAATTCCGTTAATCATCATGGCCATTCTTGCCTTCCCGATGACCTTTTTTGCCCACCGCGGTTTAACCCGTTTTGTCCTGTCGGGCAAAAATCCGGGAGAAGATATTACCGAAGTGGTGGAAGAACATTTCGGCACCGGTGCTGGTAAGCTTATCACGCTGCTTTATTTCTTCGCTATTTATCCGATTCTGCTGGTTTATAGCGTTGCTATTACCAACACCGTCGACAGCTTTATTACTCACCAGCTTGGTCTGGTGTCTCCGCCGCGCGCTATTTTGTCGCTGATTTTAATTGTCGGCATGATGGGGATTGTCCGTTTTGGCGAAAAAATGATTGTTAAGGCCATGAGCGTGCTGGTGTTTCCGTTCGTGTTCGCGTTGATGATATTGGCGCTGTATTTGATCCCGCAATGGAACGGCGCGGTACTGGATACGCTGTCGCTGAGCAGCGCTTCGGCAACGGGAAATGGTCTGTGGATGACCCTGTGGCTGGCCATCCCGGTCATGGTCTTCTCCTTCAACCATTCGCCGATTATCTCCTCTTTTGCGGTGGCTAAACGTGAAGAATATGGCCAGGACGCCGAGCGCAAATGCTCCCGTATTCTGGGCTTCGCCCACATCATGATGGTGCTGACGGTGATGTTCTTTGTGTTCAGCTGCGTACTGAGCCTCTCCCCGGAAAACCTGGCGGAAGCGAAAGCGCAGAACATCTCCATCCTCTCATATCTGGCGAACCACTTTAACGCGCCGGTGATAGCCTGGATGGCGCCGATCATCGCGATGATTGCGATTACTAAATCCTTCCTCGGCCACTACCTCGGCGCGCGTGAAGGCTTCAACGGCATGGTGATTAAGTCACTGCGCGGAAAAGGGAAATCGATCGAAATCAACAAACTGAACAAGATCACCGCGCTGTTCATGCTGGTGACCACCTGGATTGTTGCCACCCTGAACCCCAGCATCCTGGGGATGATTGAAACGCTGGGCGGCCCGGTCATCGCGATGATCCTGTTCCTGATGCCAATGTATGCCATCAACAAAGTACCGGCCATGCGCAAGTACAGCGGCCACATCAGCAACGCGTTTGTGGTGGTGATGGGACTGATTGCCATCTCCGCTATTTTCTTCTCTCTGTTCAGCTAAGTTTTCAGCGCCGCCTGTCACCGGCGGCGCATCCGTTTTGCTATGTAACCGCGTGGGTGCCATATGATTAGCGTTTTCGATATTTTCAAAATCAGCATCGGGCCGTCCAGCTCACATACCGTTGGGCCGATGAAAGCGGGAAAACAGTTTGTTGATACCCTGCAGGAAAAAGGCCTGCTGCATAAAGTGACTCGGCTGGTGGTGGATGTGTATGGTTCCCTCTCATTGACGGGTAAAGGTCACCATACCGATATCGCCATTATTCTTGGTCTGTCAGGGTATCTACCGGATACCGTTGATATCGATGCCATTCCGGGCATTATTCGCGATGTCAACACCATGCATCGTCTGTTTATTGAAGAAGGCCAGCGCGAGATACAGTTCCCGGTGGCGGAGTGCATGCGCTTTCACAATGAGTTTCTGCCGCTGCACGAAAACGGGATGAGCATTACGGCGTTTTGCGATGGCAAAATCGTCCACTTCCAGACTTACTATTCCATCGGCGGCGGTTTTATCGTCACGGAAGAAAACTTTGGTAAGAACCTGGAGGCGGAGGTTGATATTCCGTTCCCGTTCTATTCTGCCCGCAACCTGCTGGCGCACTGCCAGAACAACTGCCTGTCAATTTCCGCCGTGATGATGAAAAACGAGATCGCCCGCCACGGCCGGGAGAGCGTTGAGCAAAATATGGCGAAAATCTGGGAGACCATGAGAAACGCCATTAACCGGGGGATGAATACGGAAGGTATTTTACCGGGGCCGCTGAAAGTGCCGCGCCGTGCTTCTGCGCTGCACCGCGTGCTGGCGCCGCAGAGCCAGTCGATTACGCCACTGAGCGCGATGGATTGGGTCAATATGTTCGCCATGGCGGTGGGGGAAGAGAACGCGTCGGGCGGGCGAGTAGTAACCGCGCCGACCAACGGCGCCTGCGGCATTGTTCCTGCGGTACTGGCCTATTACGATCGTTTTATCAAAGAGGTGACGCCGGAAATCTATATGCGCTATTTCCTGACGGCGGGCGCGATAGGCATTCTGTACAAGATGAATGCCTCCATTTCCGGGGCAGAGGTCGGTTGCCAGGGCGAAGTGGGCGTGGCCTGCTCGATGGCGTCTGCCGGACTGGCCGAGCTGCTGGGTGGCAGTCCGGAGAAGGTGTGCATCGCCGCGGAGATCGGCATGGAGCATAACCTCGGCCTGACCTGCGATCCGGTGGCCGGCCAGGTGCAGGTGCCGTGCATCGAGCGTAACGCGATTGCGGCAGTGAAGGCGATAAACTCGGCCAGTATGGCGATGTACCGTACCAGCGATCCGAAAGTCTCCCTGGATAAAGTTATCGAAACGATGTTTGAGACGGGCAAAGATATGAACGCCAAGTACCGTGAAACCGCCCGGGGCGGTCTGGCGATTAAAGTCGCGGTGTGTGAATCCTGAGTCTCCTAAAAACCGCCTGCCTGAGCCGCAGGCGGTTTTCTCTTCCCTGGTCTTTAAAATCGCCTGAAGCCTGTTAGCTTTTTTTCTCTCCGTCGGACGGCGTAAAAGACCACACCACGCTGTTAGAAGCCGATGAGGTGTACCATTCGTTAATCGTGGCATCAGCCTCGTTGGTCTGGGCAGCGGCGGGCAATTTCTCTTTTGGCTGATGCGTTTTTTTCCGAATACGGATACGGGAAGGGGTTCCGGCATTGAGCTGTGCCTTAAATGTACGCATGTGCGAGTCAAATAAAATCGACTCCAGCTGATGCAGCCGATCGAGACCGCGCAAAATACCAATCAGCGTACTGAGGGTAACGGATTCGCCTAATTCAACGCGTTTAATGGTTGCCGCGCCGACCTGAGCGCGTTCGGCCAGCTCAATCTGTGACAGGCCCAGCTGTATACGCGTTTCTTTAATTCTTCGGCACAGTTCAGAAATAATTTCACTGTCGGGCATGGTACTGAAACGCATCTTAATTCCTCTACTGCGTAATAAAACCTGACTAATTATTTAGCAAGCCAATTTATAAATAAAGCGAATAATTTCTCTTTTGCGATAGCGGCGACAATGTTTTTTGCTAATACCATCAAAGAGTTGGGTATAGGGTCGTTCCTGCGAATCCCGCGGTTTCAGGCGCCGAATAAAGAGGCTTCGGATCATTCGCCTGGGGCGATACTCCGTGGCGCAGAGATGAGCCTCCGTCTCTGCCATAATGCAATTACGGCGAATTATGGTTATATATATCCCTTTCTGCGGCCCGGTTTCGCCGCAGCCACTCTTACGGATGATAACGATACGCCATGAATCCGTGACGACGGTAACCGGGCATGCCAACCATCTGGTGCATGCGGCACTGGCTGGCGTTGAGCAGATCGTTACCGACAGTTCAGCTTCGCGGCAGTTACGCTTCGTGCAGTGGCGGGAAACGCAACCTCCGTTTGACGCCGCGGCGGCAAAAGCCATTCTCTCAGATACCCATGACGCCAAACTGCCAATTTACCGGCTGGCTGCCGACGATCCGGATGAGGAGAACACCCTCGCCACGGCAGTTTTCACCCTCGATGCCAACCACGTCAGGTGGCAAATTTTCGACATTAACCGCGACGATGCTAAATTTCAGGGAGAAGTGCGTGGGTGAGATAGCCGGTCGTCAGTCATAAAGGGCAGGGTAGTACCGTTGCCCCGGCGTTCAATAGAACCGTCCGGATACTGCCCGCTATCGGCGTCTTGAGCGATGTCCTGAAGCGCGGCGTCCGGAATATTCAGGTTTGTGTCTCTATACGATTCGGGCCATCGCCGTTTCTCATTTTGGTGTTGTTGTTGACAGGGAAACTTATAATATTTAAAGATTCTATTTATTAGATTATTTCTGATAATTAGTGCATTATAATTCTGTCGATACGCTGTCCCGTTAAGCCTGAGCTCCTTTCTCCCATCAGGATAGTGCCAGACTTCGATATATTTCCCGATAGCCCTTCGGCTTAATTCAGTATCTTCAATCAGATATAACGCTTTGTCATATTGCACCGTCAGGAATTTTGAAACTGGGTATAGCCGTCGCCACCGGTGGCGTTTTTATTGTTGATTCTGAAGACGCTGGCTTTGTCGCTGTAGAATGCCAGAGGCTTACCGTAGCGCTCCAGATATCCCCGGGTGGCTTCAAAATAGGTGAACGTGGACTCCGAACTGACGAAGAGAAGCTGCATCTGGTCAGAGACGGACATCTCAATTTAGCTGCTACAATCTTTGTCAAAGCTCACTGGTTATCGCTGTACAGCGCCAGGGGGTTGCCATGCTTCTCCAGATAGCCCCGCGTGGCTTTAAAATAGGTGAAAGTCGATTCCGATTTCACGAAACGGAGTTGCATCAGGCGGCTCGTCGCATCATCAACGTAGACCAGGGCAGTACAGGCAGGCGCACGGTTCTCGAACCAGTGATGGTCGCAACCATCAATCTGGATCAGTTCGCCGCAGCAAGCCCGGCGATAGCGTGGCTGCTGAATTTTTGGCGCACGATGCTTGCGGGGAACCCAGAGCCCGGTTTTTATCATAAGCCGTCTGAGTGTTTCCTTACCAAGAACAATACCGTGATTTTCAGCGAGCTTTTCCCGCGCCAGTGTGGGACCAAAATCGGCATAGCGTTCACGGATGATATTCAGGGCCTGATCAGTCAATGATGCGGGAAGCAGGCGATTTCCGGTGCGACCACGACTCTGGTTATTCATGCCCAGTGGCCCGGACTGACGGTTGCGGTCGATGACATCCTGAAGGATTTTGAGGCGGTTGATTTCTTTCACGGTGAACATCCCGGTGTCATGTATAGCCACAGAAAACTCCTCATCAAGAAAAGTGAGTTGTTGACTAGGCATATAGGTCTGAGAACTTTAGCCTGGACATTCCTAATGAGCCACAAATGACATTATCATTGAGCCCCTACAATCTTTGTCAAAGCAAGTTTAAAATGTCACCTCTTTGTGCAAGATAGAAAGGGCACTTTCAGCCTATGTAATCATATTAATGTGACTGCTGCGTTATCCCACTCAACCAATTAATAAAGCAAAAGTTAAATATGAAAGACTGGAATAAAAATATAACGAAAACATCTTAATATGGAAATATCTGTGTCAACGGGATCTTTAGTTATTGAATATCTGGTTCTAAATAGGTTCTACATTCAACGGGAAGGGAAACCAAATATCTATATGTTTTTTATAAATACCATTACGTGGCAAACAACAATCTGCATATTTTTTTAAAGAATCTCCACATGGACAAATATTTTCTGGCGATAATACTCCATCATGTTCTTTCGCCTTAAATCTCCAGGTCGTAATATTGAAAATTTGATGTGGGGATTGTATGTATTTGACAACACTAATTAAAGTTGAATAGTTATAATGATCACCATCATTGGAGAAAAAAACACTACATTTGTTAACGGGATTACTAACTATGTCATAAGTAATTAATTCAAAATCGATCACTTCATCAAAGCAAAGAACTCCATTATAAAGTTTATTTTTAACATGACCACAATCATTAATAAAACTACGGGTTGTATTACATACTGAACATTTCACTTCTTTTATTATTTCACGAGAACTACCGAAGATTTTATATGGGAATAACGCCTGCCAATTACATACCATTCTCGCTAAGAAGTTAACACCATAGAAATTAACCTCAGGCAGAAACTCATTATTTTCTTTAATATGTATTAAATCTATTTCTATCCTTTCAAGTTCTACCCATGCTTCATAAAAATCACCTCTTGTAAGTAAATTAATGACTTGAATATATTTTAAATGGGCTAGTAAAATTGTTTTGTATAAAAACAATCTGTTTGATTCATTATTCAAGCTCAAGGATTGAGCTTTTTTTAACTCAGCATTAAGATAATCAAGAATAGCACTATCTTCTTGAGTAATACACATCCAACGCTTTAACTTTTCGTGAATATTCATAATATCTATATAGATTTTTATTTGATTTTGTTAATTACTTTTAAAACATCGTCTACTTTTCCAGAAACAGTGTATTTCACATGTTTTCCTGATTTATTTTTTTAATTATAGAGACTTTAACGTCTATATCTCTAGTTCCAAAGTTATCAATTTTTTCTGAATATAATTTGAAACAAGATTTACTAAAAAAGGTATCATTACTGATGTGGCAAAGAAAGTGCCTAACGCTAACGTTATACTGTTTAATTGCAGGTACGAAACACCATTAGAATCTCCGTACACTTTAACATTAGAATGTGATTGCTTGGTGAACTGGAAAAAATCCAGTGCATTACCTCCAGTAATTTTTGAACTATCAAAAACGATCGCAATCTCATCATCTTGAGGTTCATATGAAGAAATGATTTTTACCTCTTCATCTTCATCACTCATTTCACTCAAAGTAATGGGGTTCATTCTCAACTCCTTGTTTTATATTTTTACATTCAAATTTTACTATACGACTGGTTAATTGCTCCTGTCCAACACACACCAGAGTTCATATGCTTAGCATACAAGGGACCAATGCCAGTAGCGACAGGCTAGTGTGTCAAAAAACCACATGAAGATCAATCTCCTGCGGAAAATTTGGCCGCAATTAGTTTCATTGTCCTTTCCATGCCTTGATAAACTGTCGCATCTGTAATGTTTAACCTTGCGAGTTCCTTAAGTATTCTAGCTTTGTTTCTGATCACTATTTTTTCTACTTTAAACTCTTGCATAGCATCATCAGGGTTTGAAACTAAATCGGGATAAACAGCATTATTCCCAAATAATAAGAATGCACCTGACAGTGATGACATCCTTTCATTATTATTTCTTCCTTTAACGAAAATTAACCTTTCCAAATCTGATGGTATAATTACATCTTTAAAATAAGGTTTTTCATCTTTAATGTAATGTATGAGTTTTTGACAAGCTTCAGTTTTATTGAAAGCCTCCTTGTCCATTTTACAATCCAGCTGATCTTTCAGTGTTTGACTTAGCATTGATATATTTGATATGCAACTTACTGTATCAGAGTCAAAGAATTTTATACGATCCCTTTTTGTTTTGAAAATAATAACATGTCCATCAACCTCATTTGTATTTTCATTATTACTAATGTCGCAACAAGCGAAATACAGAGCGATTAGTGGATTTGATGTTATATCCAACAAACGAGTTGGTAGTCCGTAGTGTTGCATCCTTACTAACTTGTCTAGCATTGTTTTATCATCAACAAACTCAGTTGGCCTTGCTGTTAGGGCTTCACGGACTAAATTTGATTCACTGTGCAAATGCTTGAAGTTACCTTTTTTGTTTTTCCTGAAAACTGATGGAGCCAACTCGTAAGATACATCAGAATGTCCACGATAAAATATTTCTGCATCTTCTTCATGATCTTGTTCTAAAACACGCGCCATGAAACTTTGAACATTATCTATTATTGGGTAGTTATCAACTTCATCAGGAAGTGCTTCAGTAGGAGGAAGTGGTGTACTTCTTGTCGTTATATTTAGAAGTGCTAATGTTTGATTTAAATCACGTGCTTTTATTCCCCAGTGAGTCCGTTTCAGCCCATATGCACCTAATTCTAAAGCTGTTTGATATAACTCTTTGTTTATCACTACGACATCATCTTGTGAGTGAGTGATTCTGAAATCAAACTCAACATTTTTGTTAACTGTTCGTAGATTTGAAATTACACCAAGTCGCAAAGTAATGTATTCAACATTGTCTCGGGAATAAAGTTCTGACATAAAAAGCGTAGGTAATTTCTCAATATAAGATAATGCTTTATCATTCAAAGGCGTTAACTTCAACCGGATGTCATCAGAGGTGCCTTCTAACATACGTGATATAGGAAAATCACAACTCCCACTAACCCGTTCATACATGGGCCAATGTTCAAAATAGTCAGGTTCTCCGCCCATAATTAGATTAAACATTAAAACTAAATCCTTATATTTTACTTAATGAATTATTTACAATCCAATCAATTGCGCCAGAGGTGCGAATCCAAGGCTTTATATTATGATTCACATAATAAATGGCTTCATCCATTCCACCTAACGTGATATATCCACTGTTAGACTTGATCTGTAATCTGCACTTCGATAACAAGCCGGGGATGTGTCTATTAGAATCAATCGCAGCTTTAGCGATATCATCGGCATCCGGGGATGACTGTCGGTAGGCGAGTAGGGCGCGTGTATACTGAAAAAACGAACGCATATCCCCAGGATAATCGTCCAGTAGCAAGGCCAGATCATCCACCATTTCAAGCTCAAGGTAATAGTTCGCTAATAAATGACGAATCCCCTGGTTATCGTTCGGGTTGAGCTTCAGCATTTCGCGGCTATGAGCCATAGCCGGATAAAAATTACCAGACTCCCATAAGGCCTCAGCCAAAGCTGCTTTTGCTCTCATATATGGACGTGTTTCGACAAATCCCCAGAAACGTCCTGCGAACTCCTGAAAATCCTCGCCAAGTGCAATGCTGGCTGCGTACAAAGCAGTCTCCAGCTTCCCGATTTTTGACTCAGGAGGTTCTTGAGATATCTCGCAGTAGAATGAGTATGCGTCAGCACAGAGCGGGGATTTCTTGATAGCTTTTCTGATGAGTTTCAGCACAACTTCCAGGTCATCATTTTCCCAGGCATCGAACATGAACTCCTGAGCCGCAACCAGATCTAGATGTAATTGCTCAGAGCTGACAGCAGTTTTATACAAATCAACGCGCTTTGTAGTCGGGAATTTAATCATCTCAAGTATCCTTTTGGGGACTCACTGTTCCGGTACTTTGCAGCACTGATGGTCGATTCTATCGCTTTGAACTTGCCACAAACAAGCTCGGGTCTGCCAGAACGGGATTGATAGCCCGGAGCTGTTCCTGGATGCGCACCTGAGCCTTACGGCTGGGCGATTTTTTGCTTCGTTCCCGTTTGCCTTCGCTTTCCCGCTCATCCTGTTTTACCTGAGCCAGTCGGAGTACAGTCCCGAGACGTTTGTTATCAACAATCTGCCCCTGGTCGACACAGGCCAGCTTATCAAATGCCTGGCACTTAAGGCTCCGGTGCCCATAGAGGAAGGCGAGGGTGCCATCGGGATAATCCAGTACTTTAATTTTTTCACCGGCAAGACGGCTATTTTCTTCTGTGGTGTCCATGAGATAAAGGATCTTATCGTACTGGAAGGTCAGTGATTTCGACACGGTACGAACATCATGCCAGGCAAAGATGTCTCTTAATTCATCGGGGCTTTCCTGCACCGGACGATGCAAATCTTTGGGGAACTTAGCCGGTCGTGAAAACCGGCTGTTAAAGTCAGCGATGAAAGTGGCAAGCCAGGCATTTGCGGCCTCAATGCCGGTTATACCTTCCAGACGCATTTCTTTGATCAGCCGATCCTGAAGTGTCTGATTCGCACGTTCCACGCGGCCTTTAGCTTCAGAGCTGTTGGCACAAATAAGCTCGATTGCCAGGTCATAAAGCACACGTCCGAACTGGGTAACGGTGGTATTGCGTTTCTCCGGACCACTGACGCGAAATATTGCGTGTTTGTCACTGTACAGCGATACCGGCTTCCCATGCTGCTCGATGTATTCCCGGGTTGCCAGCATGTAGTCAAAGGCTGTTTCTGACTCGCTGAACCGCAAATGCATCAGACGCCCGGTGGCATCATCGATAAAGACCAGCAGGCAGCATTTTGGCGCACGGCCTTCAAACCAGTCATGGTGGGAGCCGTCGATCTGGATAAGTTCACCCAGACAATCACGCCGATGTCGGGGTTGATAAACCCGTGACTTACGGCGAGCATGCGGGACCCAGAGTCCGTCAGACGTCATCCAGTTGCGGACGGTCTCGATTGAAAGCCGGATATTATGGCGCTCTCTGAGTTTTTCTGCGGCCAGTGTGGGCCCAAAGTCACTGTAGTTTTCACGTATCAGCGTGAGTACTCGTAGTTTGAGAGATTCGGTCAACCGGCGGTTGCTGGGCTGGCCGCGTTTGCGGCTGACAAGTCCTTCAGCACCAGAAACTCGGTAACGATTGATAAGTCGTTGCGCCTGACGTTCTGAAATGCCAAGCTGTGATGCTGCATCACGACGGCGTAGACGCTTTTCACAAACTGCCTGTATCACCGGTAGGCGGTGGATCTCTTTATCTGACATGGTCACCAACATGCGTTGAGTCCCTTAGAATTGCATTCAGTTTAGCTTACTCTAAGGTGACGTTTCTATCTGGATAAAAGGAAGTGCGGACAAATTCCTGGACCTTCAGGAGTTAATTTATGCATTCATACGAGGACCGGATTCGGGCCGTCGAACTCTATTACCGGTACGGAAAGAAAGCCTCCGTTGTCGTCATGGAGCTGGGATATCCTTCCACAAAACAGCTGGGCCGTTGGGTTCGGATTTATGAAGAGAAGGGCGATTTACCCAGGGAATTAAAACCAAGAGAACGCTATTCACGTACACAGAAAATTGCTGCTGTTGAGCATTATCTTACTCACGGTGGTTGCCTGTCGTACACTCGCCGAGCCATCGGCTACCCCAGTAACGAAATTCTAAAGCGCTGGATTGAAGAGTTTTACCCAAATGCGCGTCCCCTGGTCATTCGCTCAGGCACAAGCAAATGCTTCAGCCCGCAAGAGAGGTCTCAGGCCGTCCGGGAGCTCTGTAACCGACGTGGAACCGCGCGTAAAGTTGCACAAAGCATAGGCGTCAGCGTCCCGGTCCTGTACAAATGGAAGAAAGACCTTATCAGTGACGAGGCTTATCAATCCATGCGCAAACGAAAGGCAGCCCTCAGGATAAAAATCAGGATGCTTTACTCGGTGAAATCCAGCATCTCAGGAAGCAGGTTCATCAGCTGCAGCTCGAACGTGACATACTGACAAAGGCGAATGAACTGATAAAAAAAGATCTGGGCATCAGCTTTCTGAAACTGAAAAACAGGGAGAAAACCCTGATAGTTGATGCCCTTAAGAAAAAGTACCCCGTTGCTGAGTTGCTAAGCGTTCTGCAACTTGCCCGCAGCTGTTATTTTTACCACAAAGCCAGCAAACGTCTGTACGATAAGTATGCGGAAATACGCGTGATCATGGCCGATATCTTTGAGGAGAATTACCGCTGTTACGGCTACCGGCGCCTTCACGCGATGCTTCGCAGTAACAACAGGGTTATTTCTGAAAAGGTTGTCCGCAGACTGATGGCAGAAGAGCAGCTCGTTGTTAAGCGCACCAGGCGACGACGATATAACTCTTACTGTGGCGAAATCGGTCCGGCACCGGAAAATTTACTCGCCCGGGATTTTAGTTCCTGCAGGCCAAATGAGAAGTGGCTGACCGATATTACGGAGTTCCAGCTTCCGGCTGGAAAAGTCTATCTGTCGCCGGTTATCGACTGCTTTGATGGCCAGGTTGTAAGCTGGTCGATAGGAACACGCCCGGACGCGACGCTGGTGAATACGATGCTCGATGACGCACTCGATACGCTCAACGAACATGATAAACCGGTGATACACAGCGATCGTGGTGGCCATTACCGGTGGCCGGGCTGGCTCGAGCGTATCAACACCTCCGGACTTATAAGGTCCATGTCGCGCAAAGGATGCTCGTCGGATAATGCTGCGTGTGAAGGCTTCTTCGGGCGTATCAAAAACGAAATGTTCTATGGCAGAGACTGGGCGGGTATCACGCTGGAAAAATTTATCTGCTTCCTGGACAGGTACATACGCTGGTATAACGAGAAACGTATCAAGCTATCATTAGGTGCAATGAGTCCTGTGAAGTACCGGCAGCATCTTGGGATCACAACATAACAGTCCAGGAAAACATCCGCAGCCCCAAAAGTGACATTACTAAATGGTTCTAACAATCTTGGTGCGCATAATGTATATTATGTTAAATGCTATTAAAGAAGCCGAGTCTGCCGCAATGCGCCCCCATACCCTTACCTTACCCCGCGCTAAGCCGGGATATTCAAATCATTTCCAGTCGCTAAAACACTAACGCCATCGTGTCATCCACCTGCCGCCGCAACGCCTGGGAGCGCCTTCCGTCACGCGCAGCTCGCACTCATACCGCGCAGACTCAGGAGTCTGACCCGGTGTGCCTGTTCGATGGCATCGCTCCCTGCTGCTCTTTGGGCAATAATGAGCGAGGCGAGATGCCAAAGGCTTTGCGGAAGGCGTGGCTGAAATGAGAGAAATCAGAGAAGCCGAAATCCAGCGCCGCCTGGGACACGCTACTGACTCGTCCGCGTTCGAGGGCCTCTCGGCTCGCTCGCAGCCTCTCCTGCCAAATCACGGCCATCGGCGTTTTTTTATGGCGGGCGAAAGCACGCGTGACGGTGCGAATGGAAACATGGTGCGCCCGAGCCAGGCTCTCAATGTTCAAATCTGGATCGACAAGCTGCCGCCGAATGTAAATCATCATCCTGGCGTACAGATCGCGCTCAGCACTCACGTTATCCAGATCCTGCAATTCCAGACTCAGCACCAGCAGATCCAGCATCGTCTGGGAGAAACGGCCAGAAATATCTGGGTTGTCCAGACACGCGGGCATCGCTGTCGCCTGACGCAGCATTTCACGCAGTGGAATCACGCCGGGCCGACTGTCGTCCAGTACCATAGCGGTGAGCGTTTCAATCCTCGGCAAACGACAACTCAGCAGATGCCGCGGGATCCGCACCAGGTGGTTATCGCCCCCACCCAGGCTGAAACTGAACGTCTGCGCGGCGTCGTATAACACCAGACTATCCGCCGCCAGCGCCGCCTTGCGCCCTCCCTGTTCAAGCTGGCCGTACCCGCCTTGCATATAGCCCAGCCACAGATCGTCGTCTGGCCCCTGCCTCAGATAACGTGCGGTGCGTTCCCAGCGGTGCAACGGCGCGGACAACGAACAGATATCCACCATCCCCACCCCGCGTACCGCAAGCCGGGCGTCAAAGTCGACCCCAGCCATGGGCACGCTGGCGGCCGGAATGCAGTGACGCAACACCACGTCGTTCCAATACTCGAAGCGGCGCGACTCGGCAACGCCAATGGTCGAATAGTGGGAGCAGACCGCAGACGGCATGATGCTATTCATAATTGCTCACCTCGCACCTTAATTCCCGCATCGATAACAGACACGGGTTCACAGACAGCAACTATCGTGCCAGCACTCAGATGTCCCTCCAGCTCGCACTCGCATCCGCGCTAAGGCAGAGGAAATATCGCTGACGCTCCGTCGATGCGCCAGGCGTCCCACGTCGCGAATGGCGTCGAAAAAGCGAGAACCGCACTCAAGGTGTGCACATCTGCGCTATGACGGAGCATCACGCTATGGGCCTTTTCAGCCTGCCCGCCCGTTGTCCCTGCCAGCCAAACGACTGTCCTTATGAAACAAGTACGCAGCAAATTTCTCCCTAATATCTGTAACCGTAAGGTCTTCCGGCCACGTTGGTACCGGGAAATAAACAAGAGATATCAGACATGAGGGTAACGTTATGACTGTTAGTGGCACCACATCTCGTATCAGCCTGGTCGCCTGCACACTCTGGCTGGCGACGATCCCGGCCCATGCGGTCGATCTCAACTCACAGGATCTCATTCCGGCTCCTGCCGGTACCGATGCCATTCCGGCTCCTGCCGGTACCGATGCCATTCTGGCGTATTTCACCTACGCCACGCGAGACAGCTTTACCCCCACAGGTGGCGACGAAATTAAGCAAGGCACCGGGATGGACTCCTTCGTCAGCATCTTACGTTACGTCCACTATATGGATGTGGGGGGCTTCACGGTCGCGCCGCAGGTGCTGATGCCCTACGGACGTCTTTATAACGGCTCCCTGGGCGGTGCCCGCCTCGATTCCGCCAGCGGCCTGGGCGACCCCATTCTGGCCGCCCCGGTCTGGCTGGTGAACAACCCCAGCACCACCTTCGCCCTCGTGCCCTACCTGTACGTCCCTGCCGGTTCCTACGATGCCGGGCGCACGCTCAACGTCGGTGAGAACCGCTGGAAGTTCGATCTGCAGCTTGGCGGCGTGCAGCAGCTTGGTAACGGTTTTGCCACGCAGCTGTCCGCTGATGCGATGTGGTATGGCGACAACGACGATGCCACGGGCATCGGTACCGGCCGCCTCAAACAAGACAACACCTATCAATTTCAGGGCTGGGTAAGCTGGACGCCGCCCGCAGACAACACCTGGACCGTCTCCGCCGGTTACGCCAAATTGTGGGGCGGTAAGCAGCAGATCGACGGCGTCGAGAACGGACAAGCGACGCGTTCGGATCAGGTAAGGCTGGAATTGTCGAAATTCATCACCCCCACGGTGCAAGTGCAGGGCTTGCTCCAACGCGACATCAACGTCGATGGCGGTTTTAAGGAAGATCTCCACACCACCCTGCGCGTGATGAAACTGTTCTGATTGAACAGAGACCTGTGCACCCCCTTCCACTCACATGTTACGGAGAAATCCACCATGAGCGAACAGCAGCAAAAGCCGTCTCTCTATGAACGTCTCGGCGGATATGACGCCGTCTACGCCTTCGCAGGCGAAGTGTTGAAGACCTGTATGAAGCATCCCGACATCGGCCATATCTGGGCGCACGTGTCCGAGTCTTCATTTCAGAAAGAGCATATCAACTTCGTTGATTTCTTGTGCAAGCACTGGGGTGGCAACACCGTCTATCGGGGACGAGATATGGTGACCGCGCACCGCGGCATGGGGCTGACCGAAGTGCACTGGAAAGCCGTATTCGAGTCTATCGACGAGTGTTACGAAAACTTCAATGTGCCGCAGGATATTCGTGAAGAGGTCACCGCTTTCCTGACTCAATTCAAGCCCGCGGTCATCGGCAGTCCTTCGTATCGCGACGTGGTGCTCTCACATCCGGACATGGACGTGACCAAAGGCATGAAAAGTGTCGGTATCCACTGGCCTAAAGCCGATAAGCCGTCTTAACACCTTACGGACACCCACCGGCTGCGCGGGTGTCCATTTCAGCCAAACGACTGACCCGGATAACCAAGTCAGGATGGCATTCCGGGCTTATGTTCAAGACAGGCGCATGAGCAAACACAGAAAAAGGAAACAACATGGCTATTCAACGTCCCACTGCCGAACAACTCCAGGAACTTGCCAGTCGGCTGCATATCAGCCTGACGCCGGCGCAGGCCGAGGAATATCTGGCGGTGATGCAGGCTAACTTCGACGCTTACGATCTGATCGACTCCCTTCCCGACGATATCCCGGAGGTCCGCTATCCGCGCGCCGCCGGCTATCGTCCGACTGGCGAGGAAAATCCGCTCAATGCCTGGTATTACAAAACGGAGGTAAAAGGTGCAGCGACTGGCGCGCTGGCCGGGCGGACCATCGCTCTGAAAGACAATGTCTCGCTCGCCGGCGTACCGATGATGAACGGCGCCTCCACGCTAGAAGGTTTCGTCCCATCCTACGACGCGACCGTGGCCACCCGCCTGCTGGATGCCGGGGCGACGATTCTCGGCAAAGCCACCTGCGAGCACTTCTGCCTCTCCGGCGGCAGCCACACTTCCGACCCGGCCCCGGTGCACAATCCCCATCGTCATGGTTATTCCTCCGGCGGTTCGTCCTCCGGCAGCGCCGCACTGGTGGCGGCTGGCGAAGTGGACATGGCGATAGGCTGCGATCAGGGTGGTTCTATCCGTATCCCTTCCGCCTTCTGTGGTACCTACGGCATGAAACCGACCCACGGTCTGGTGCCTTACACGGGCATCATGCCGATTGAGGCGACCATCGACCACGCCGGTCCCATCACCGCCAACGTGCGCGACAACGCGCTGATGCTGGAAACCATCGCCGGGAGTGACGGGCTTGACCCGCGTCAGTACGCGCCCGTTGTAGAGAGCTATACCGCCGCCCTCGGAAAAGGTGTGCGCGGCCTGAAAATCGGCATTCTGACCGAGGGATTCCAGTTGCCGAATATGGACCCGCAGGTAGAAACGAAGGTGCGGGACGCCATCGCCCGCCTGCAAGCACTGGGCGCCATCGTTAGCGAAATTTCCGTGCCGGAACACAATCTGGCGGGCGCGCTTTGGTCGCCTATCGGCTGCGAAGGTCTGACCGCCCAGATGATGCACGGCAACGGCATGGGTTTTAACTGGGAAGGCCAGTACGACGTCAGCCTGCTGGACAAACACGCGCAATGGCACGACAGCGCGGATGCCCTCTCCCCGTCGCTCAAAGTTTGCATGTTCGTCGGCCAGTATGGGCTGGAGCGCTATAACGGTCGCTACTACGCCAGAGCGCAGAATATCGCGCGTCGGGCCCGCGCCGGCTACGACCGGGCCCTGAGCGATTTCGATCTGCTGGTGATGCCTACCGTGCCTGTGCTCGCTCAGCCAATACCAGGCCCGGACTGCTCCATCACCGAATACATCTCGCGCGCTTTCGAAATGATCGGTAACACCGCTGCGCAGGACATCACCGGTCACCCGGCCATGTCTATCCCCTGTGGCATGGTCGACGGACTCCCGGTTGGCATGATGCTGGTAGGACGTCATTACGCTGAAAGCACGCTCTATCAGGCCGCCGCCGCTTTCGAAGCCTGCGGTGACTGGCGGACGTTTTAACCTTAACTCTCGGAAAGCCTAAAATGAGCCATAAACACGACCACGACCATACCCAACCCCCCGTTGATATCGAGCTACGCGTCCGCGCACTGGAATCCCTGCTGCAGGAAAAAGGCCTGATCGACCCGGCTGCGCTGGATGAGCTGATTGACACCTACGAGCACAAAGTCGGCCCCCGAAACGGCGCACAGGTTGTCGCCAGAGCGTGGAGCGACCCGGAATACAAACGTCGACTGATGGAAAACGCCACTGCCGCTATTGCTGAACTGGGTTTCTCCGGAATACAGGGCGAAGACATGCTGGTCGTGGAGAACACGCCGGACGTGCACAACGTCACCGTTTGTACGCTCTGTTCCTGCTACCCCTGGCCGGTGCTGGGTCTGCCGCCGGTGTGGTACAAATCAGCGCCCTATCGTTCGCGTATCGTCATCGACCCGCGCGGCGTTCTCGCCGAGTTCGGGTTACACATACCAGAAAACAAAGAGATTCGCGTCTGGGACAGCAGCGCCGAGCTGCGCTATCTGGTCCTGCCAGAACGTCCGGCAGGCACGGAAGGCTGGAGCGAAGCGCAGTTGAGCGAACTCATCACGCGCGATTCGATGATTGGCACCGGTGTGGTTAGCGCACCATAACGAAAGGAGAAAACCATGAACGGGATACATGATCTGGGGGGGATGCACGGCCTTGGCCCGATCCCTACCGAGGAAAACGAGCCCTATTTCCATCATGAGTGGGAACGCCGGGTATTTCCTCTGTTCGCCTCGTTGTTCGTCGGCGGACACTTTAACGTCGATGAATTTCGCCACGCCATCGAACGTATGGCGCCGACCGAATATTTGCAGTCAAGTTACTACGAGCACTGGCTGCATGCATTCGAAACGCTGCTGCTGGCAAAGGGGACGATCACCGTTGAAGAACTGTGGGGTGGCGCGAAGCCTGCCCCCTGCAAGCCTGGTACACCTGTGCTGACGCAGGAGATGGTGTCGATGGTTGTCAGCACCGGCGGGTCTGCTCGGGTCAGTCACGATGTTGCGCCCCGCTTCCGGGTGGGCGATTGGGTACGAACGAAAAATTTCAACCCGACCACCCATACCCGCCTGCCACGCTACGCACGCGATAAAGTCGGTCGCATAGAGATCGCTCACGGTGTGTTTATCACGCCAGATACTGCGGCGCACGGGCTGGGCGAACATCCCCAGCATGTTTACAGCGTCAGTTTCACCGCGCAGGCGCTGTGGGGAGAGCCGCGCCCTGACAAAGTGTTCATCGATCTGTGGGACGACTATCTGGAGGAAGCATGAATACGGTAACACAACACGATTACGCCGCCCTCGGGTTACCGCGCGATGAGGAAGGGCCGGTGTTCGATAAGCCCTGGCAGGCAAAAGCGTTCTCCCTGATAGTCCATCTCCACCGGGCCGGGCTGTTCCCGTGGGCAGAATGGGTACAGACATTCAGTAAAGAGATCAACGCGGCGCCGGCGCAACCGGGTGAAAGCGCGAATGATGCCTACTATCGTCAGTGGACGGCGGCGATGGAAAACATGATGACGGCACTCAACCTGACGGTGCCGGATGAAATCAGCCGACGGACGCAGGAGTGGCGCAAAGCGTATCTCAACACGCCCCACGGCCAGCCGATTGTACTGGCGAACGCCAGTTGCCCGCCGGCACATAGCCATCATCACCTTTCGCCGGGCGTGCCGGTCACGGTGAGTCCGGCACTCTCTATCAACAGCAAAATCGATAATGGAGTTACACCATGAGTGATATCACCCTTAATGCCCACACCCCGGCTGCTCCCATTCCTGTCGCGAAACTGTTGCCCTGGGCGCTGTTCACCGCCCTGCTGGCGCTGCTGGCCATCTATTTCGTTGGCGCAGAACAAGGCGCAACGTCGATGTTTTCCGGCACGCAGGTGCATGAATTCTTCCACGACGCACGTCATCTGCTGGGCTTTCCCTGCCACTGAGGAGGCGGAAATGATTGGCAAACTGTTATTTAAAGGGATGATGGCCGGCGTTCTGGCCGGGATGGTGGCATTTGCCTTTGCGCACCATTTCGGCGAGCCGCAGGTCGATCGCGCGATTGGCCTGGAAAAAAGCATGTCAGCTCACGCTCACCATCACGGCGCGTCAGCAGACGGCGAAGAAGAAGAGGTGTTTAGCCGACAGACCCAGTCCGGGGTCGGCCTGATGACCGGCATGGCGCTGTTTGGCGCCGCGCTGGGCGGCGGTCTGGCGCTGGCGTGGGCCTTTAGCTACCAGCGCTTTGGGCCATCGGACCCGCGTGTGCTGGCGTTGTGCCTGGCGCTGGCCGGCTTCCTGGCAATGAGCCTGATGCCAGGTCTGAAATACCCGCCCAATCCGCCCGCAGTCGGCAACCCGGAGACCATCGGCTATCGTACCGGGCTCTATTTCGTCATGATGTTGCTTTCTATCGGCATCGTCATCGCGGCCGCGTGGTTATCGCATCAGCTCACGCCGCGCCTCGGCAGAGGGAATGCGATGATGTGGGCAACGCTGTTCGCCGTGGCGCTGATGCTCGTGGTTTGCGCCCTGATGCCGACAGTGAACGAAGTCTCCGACCACTTCCCGGCGGACCTGCTATGGCGTTTCCGCATAAGTTCCTTCGGCACGCATCTGGTGCTCTGGGGCGTCATCGGCGTGGCTTTCGGTGCTTTAGCCGAACGCACGCCGACGACACGCGAACATCGCCCGGCCTTCCGGCGCGGTTAACAACATGAGAGCGTCGCTAACGCTGATTTGTCAGGGAGAAACGGCAGCCTCCAGAGGTTCACACTTTCCTTGTGATGACCCTCTGGAGGCGCGGGAGTGGCAACGGGCGCGCCAGCTACAAAGCAGTGTCGCCCGTTATCACCGCGTCTGGTTCGCCCCGGACGCCGCCGCCAGGCAAACCGCCGCCGCGCTCTCTTTACAGGGTACGCCAGTGACGGAACTGGCGGAGCCCGACTACGGCATCTGGGCCGGTCGGCCAGTGCGTGAGGTGATGATGCAAGACGCCGAAGCGTTCCAGGCCTGGCTGGAGGGTGCCGCTCCCCCGGGCGGAGAGTCACGTGCTCAGCTGCTGGCGCGCTGTGGCAGCTGGCTGGCTAAACACGTCGATATTCGAGGTCGCCACTGTGCCATTGCGCCTGCCGCCGCAATCCGCGCCACGATCGTCGACGTTCTCGGCGCCCCGCTTCACTCATTTGCGCGTATCGACATCCACCCGCTGAGCATCACCGAGTTGCGCAGCGACGGACGGCGCTGGAATTTGTGTTTATTAAAGGGCCAATAGATGCTACTGACATATTCACTTATGGATTATATTCGCACATCACTGACATTATTAATCCAGTAACTTCATTTCCAGAGCCCGACTCATGGCTTGCGTACGACTATTGACTTTGAGCTTGGCGTAGATGTTCTTGATGTGCCATTTCACCGTCTCAGTAGAGATAGTCAGGGAGCGAGCGATTTCTTTGTTCATCTGACCGTCAGCAATGAGCTGTAATATCTGCAGCTCTCGCTCACTGAGCTCCTGGTTAACATCAAGGTTTTCATGCTCAATCCGCTTGCCTTCAGACAGGCTCCCTTTCCCGGGCCAAGGGTCATCCCCTTCGCTGGCTGCCGAGGTTTCGCGTACACGGACAAGCAGAGGCTGCAAGGCATCGCCAGCATCAAGAAAAATACGTTTGAGATGCTGTTGTGCCGCTAATTGCAGGACGGGCTGCAATGCAGCCACGGCAGCCGCGTTTTCGCCACTATTCCACAAGGATAATGACCATAGCGTACGAAGACGCGCTGCGGAGAGCCGATCGCCCCGACGCTCCTGCTCAGTCACGAGTTCGCCCAGCAAAAGGCTGGCTTGTGGCGCCTGGCCTGACGCCAGAAGCAGGCGGCTGCGGCTGACATTGGCATGCTGAGCTATTGCGCGTTGACAGGGGTTTTCGGCATCAATTGTGGCACGGGCCGCCAGTTGTTCGAGTTGCCGATGCAGCTGCTCCGCGCCTGGATAATTCGCGCGCTGCAGGCGCACTCTCGCCTGCTCTGCTAACAATAAAGCCTGCGGCCGTTGCCATCCGCGAGACACCGCTAGTCGCTGCGCGTGTTCCAGCAGCCGTTCTGCCTCATGCGGCATATCGTCATTCAAGGCCTGACGCGCAAGATAGGTATAGCAGCGACTCAGGGCGTCGGGTGGACCAAACCGATCGATGAATTCGAGTCTATCTGCTAACAGCGTATTTAATGAGTCCAGGTTCATTCGTTCGTAAGCCATTTCCGCCAGCAGCGGCGCAAGCGTCGCGCCGCTGGTCGACTGAGGGCCGGTATAACGCTCAGCCTGGCGCAATGCATTCTCTGCATGCCCCCAGGCGTTCTCCAGGTCACCCTGACCAAGATGGCACTGAGTGATGATAAAAGCGCGATAAACCGAGACAAATAGATTGTCTAATGGGCTTTCCGGGCAAGGCATATGCCGTTGAACCTCAAGAGCGTCGCTATAGCGCTGGTTAACCACGTGGCAGTAGCTCAGAATATTGCAAATGAGACCATCGACCCAGGTGTCTCCGCAGGGCACTTTAGCCAGCAACGGCTCAACAATCGCCAGGCTTTCCGGGATTTTCTCGGCAAAAGCTTCGCAAATTGCGCGCACGACACGTAATTTGAGCCAGGCGTTGGGGGTTATATCATCACGATGATTAACGACCATTTGGTCAAGATTATCAAGTAACTGCCTCGATTCATCGAAGCGAAAATAGTGCGCCAGCGCCCAGGCCAGATTGATTTGCAGGTCAATGCGCGAAGGGTCAGTACTCGCAGGTAAGTGATGCATCCAGGAAACCAGGGTATCTATATCCCCTTCTTCCGCCAGCGACTGCGCGCCCGCGCCATCCTGCCCGGGGTTATGGATCGGCTTGCCCGCTGCCAGTGCGTGGCGTACCGCCTCGGACCACAATCTCTGTTCAACGAACCAATGACTGGCTAATTCATGTAAGTGCTTGAGGTTGATATCGTTGTTCTGCTGCAATATCGTTCGCAGGGTTTCCTGCAAAAGAGGATGGTAGCGAAACCAGCAGCCTTGTTCGT
The DNA here is from genome assembly GCF_001753185.1 of Klebsiella sp. LTGPAF-6F. Taxonomy (NCBI): domain Bacteria; kingdom Pseudomonadati; phylum Pseudomonadota; class Gammaproteobacteria; order Enterobacterales; family Enterobacteriaceae; genus Klebsiella; species Klebsiella sp. LTGPAF-6F. The sequence continues at coordinate 3,140,872 of NZ_CP017450.1, read as the reverse complement.
CCAGGGCTGACAAAAAAAGATTGTGCCGCTCAATCCATGCCAGTATCGCTTCACTATCATCACGCTCTGTAACCCCGTTACATAACCCGGCATTTAAACGATTAAGAAACGATGTTTTGACCAGAAAATCAAAAACTTCCTGTGGCAATGGATCAAGTACCACCTCTTTCAGATAACGGGCGATAGCGCGGGTTCCACCACGAATATTGCGCAGCAGATGTTCTGGATCATTGAGCAATTCTGGGGATAACGAAGCGATTTTCATACCGGCGATCCACCCCTCTGTCGCGGAAAGTAGCCGCTGTACATGCTGATTACTGAGTGGTATGTCAATCGTCTGGCTGAAATAGTGTCTGGTTTCTTCAAGCGTAAATTGCAGGTCTCGATCGTAGATTTCCACCAGCTGGTCCTGTGCCTGAAGCAGGCTCAGGGACAGACTGGGGTGGAAACGGCTGCCAATGATCAGGTGCAAGGCGGCAGGAGCATGCTTGAGCAAATATCCCAGGGCTTCATATACACCAGCATCATTAATCATATGGAAGTCATCAACGATCAGATACAGGTCGTGCGGACAGTAATGTAGTTGGTTAATCAACCCGGCCAGCAGCTGTTGCGAACTGGAGGGCGTCTGTTCTTCTATGTTGCGCCAAAAGTCGGCGTCCCAATCGCCATAGAGCGGCCGCAATGCTTGCAGCAGATAAGGAATGAACTGCCATACGCCATCATCATCCTCATCGAGGCTAAGCCAGGCAACGCGTTCACCCTGGGCAATCATTTGCTGATACCACTGCGCCAACAGCGTGGTTTTGCCAAATCCAGCACCCGCGCAAACGACGCCCAGACGGCGTCGCTGCATGCGATCGAGGAGGAGCAGAAGCCGTGAGCGCTGTAGCAGCCGTATCGAAGAGCGTGGTGGAACGAATTTGGTCAGGATTAGCGGCAAATCTCTCGTCAGCCGCAATGGCCCGGAGACCAGTGAAGTTGCCTGGCGACTTTTCAAATCCGATGGCTTCATCCGTAGTTATCTACTCGTATTATTTTTTTATCAATTGTACGCCAGAGCCCGGGATGGCATGGAGCCACCCCTCTCGATAGATACATAAAATTTATAAAGTTTGACCTCAAGCATGAAAACCCCCTCCTACCCCCCCATGAAGGTGGCTTCGCACCTCCTCGTCGCACTCGTAGATTCATTGCATCGGCGTGGTTAAGGGGCTTCCAGCCTGTCAAACCCCCGCCTGACGACCTTTACTGAGGAGAATTAAGTGATGCTTAACAAACAGGCTTTACTCCAGGCTTACCGTAAGATGCGCGAAATCCGGACGTTTGAGGAGCGTTTGCATCAGGAAAACACCAGCGGTGATATTCCGGGCTTCATTCACCTTTATACCGGTGAGGAAGCCATTGCGGTGGGGGTCTGCGAAAATCTCACTAACGCTGATTTCATTGGGTCCACGCACCGTGGGCATGGCCACTGTATTGCCAAAGGCTGCGATATTCACGGCATGATGGCTGAAATATTCGGTAAGGACAGCGGATTATGCCGGGGCAAGGGAGGCTCTATGCATATTGCCGATCTGTCGAAAGGTATGCTGGGTGCGAACGCTATCGTGGGTGGCGCCCCTCCGTTAGCCATCGGCGCTGCTCTGACGGCCAAAACCCTCAAGACCGGTAACGTTGGGGTCTCTTTTACCGGTGACGGCGGTTCTAATCAGGGCCTGGTATTTGAAGCCATCAACATGGCAGTGGTGCTGCAACTCCCTGCCATCTTTATTTTCGAGAACAACGGTTATGGCGAAGGAACGGGTCATGACTACGCCGTCGGTGGTCGTGATATCGCCGGGCGCGCCGCGGGCTTCGGTTTACCGGCAGTGACGGTTGATGGCACAGATTTCTTTGCCGTTTACGATGCCACCTCAGAGGCCGTCAAGCGCGCCCGAGAAGGTGGAGGCCCAAGCGTGATTGAGGCCAAAGCTTTCCGCTGGCACGGTCACTTTGAGGGCGATCCGGCGCTTTACCGCGCTGAGGGCGAAGTTCAACGTCTGCGTGAACAACATGACCCGCTGAAGATTTTCACCGCCAGGGTCAAGCAACACATCTCCCTTGAGGAACTGGCGGCGATCGACGCGGCGGTTGAAGCACTTGTCGATGATGCTGTATTCAAAGCGCGCGCCGCTGCCTATCCGGCTCCGGAAGACCTGCTTACAGACGTTTACGTCTCATACTGAGGGTGATAACAATGCCTATAAAAACCTATCGAGAAGCGGTCAAGGAAGCCCTGGCCCAGGAAATGGAGCACGACGAACGCGTCGTTCTGATTGGTGAAGACTTGCGCGGCGGTCACGGCGGAAATGCGCCCGAAGAAGCAAGGATAGAGGCCTTTGGAGGCGTGCTCGGAGTCACTAAAGGGCTGTGGACGCAGTTCGGCTCCGACCGGGTGATCGACACCCCCATTACGGAGTCGGCGATCGTCGGCATGGCTGCCGGCGCCGCTGCAACGGGTCTGCGGCCGGTGGCGGAGCTGATGTTTATGGATTTTTTCGGTGTTAGCCATGATGCGCTGTACAACCAGGCGGCAAAGTTTCGCTATATGTTTGGTGGCAAGGCCAAGGCGCCGCTGGTGATGCGGGGCATGATCGGTGCTGGTTTTTCTGCAGCAGCCCAGCATTCGCAGTCACCCTATAATATTTTTGCTACCACACCGGGGCTTAAGGTGGTCGTGCCATCGACGCCTTATGATGTCAAAGGACTGCTGATCCAGTCGATTCGCGACGACGATCCGGTGGTGTTCTGCGAGCATAAAATGCTTTATGACCTCAAGGGCGAGGTACCGGACGAGATTTATACCCTCCCCCTGGGCGTCGCCAACTATACCCGTGAAGGTGAGGATGTCACCATCATCGCGTTGTCTGCAATGGTACATAAAGCAAACCAGGTCGCCGACAAACTGGCCAGGGAGGGGATCTCGGTGGAGGTGGTCGATCCACGTACAATCTCGCCTCTGGACGAAGAAGGTATTCTGGAATCAGTGGCTTCTACCGGCCGCGTGGTCATTGTCGACGAGTCAGCCGCGCGTTTTGGCTTTGCTCATGATGTCGCAGCGCTGATTGCTTCCCAGGCATTCCATTTCCTCAAAGCGCCTGTTGTTCTGGTGACACCACCACACACCCCGGTACCGTTCTCCCCTGCTCTCGAAAAACTCTGGATCCCTGGCGTTGAACGTATCGAAGCTGCCGTCCGTCAAGTACTGGAGGATTAAGCTATGAGCGATATCAGGACACTTGAAATGCCGAAGTGGGGCCTTTCAATGGAGGAAGGCGTGCTCGCGCGGTGGGCCATCCAGGAGGGTGACCGCTTTGCCAAAGGGCAGGAAATCTGTGAAATTGAGACCAGCAAAATCGTCAATGTTCTGGAGGCCCCCTTCGCCGGTACGCTACGGAGGATAATCGCCCGGGTGGGAGATACCCTCCCGGTCGGCGCTGTTTTGGCGCTGGTAGCTGACTCTTCGGTAAGCGATGCTGAACTGGATGCCTTTGCCGCCAGCCTGGCCGCGGTGCAGCCAGCAGCGCCTGTCACGCAGACTACCGAGCCTGCTGTAGCGGCCGTCGCGCCCTCCGTTGTACCGGCCCCCGCCAATAAGCCTGCGGCATCCATTGGGCAGACCGAGGTACCCACCAGCCTGCAAGGCATAACCGATCCGACTCAGGTGAATGCCACTCCCCATGCGTTACGTCAGTCTGCGCGGTTGGGCGTTGACTTGAAAAAGGTCCAGGGTAGCGGGCGCGGCGAGCGTATCTCTGTCGCTGACCTGGAGAGCGCGATCGTTGCCGCAGGCGGCCGTATCGCCTCTCCGCCGCCGCCCGTTCGTTCCGGCAAAGCGCCGCGATCGCATACCGATGATAGCCAGGTATCGGCAACCCCCTTGGCGCGCCGTCTGGCCAACAAACTGGGGATCAACCTGCACGACTGCCGCAAAAGCGGTTCACTCGGACGGGTGAGCCGTGATGATGTGCTGGCGGCCGCTTTGCTGCTTGATGGGCTACCCCAGGCCGGGGCTCCACAAGCCACGTCAGCGACAGCCTTTGAGACGTTGCCGATGTCCAGCATGCGGCGAGCGATCGCTGGCCGTTTGCAAATGTCCAAGCAACATGCACCTCATTTCCGTTTGACCGTCGATCTCGATCTGGAGCGACTCTTAGCATTGCGTAAGGAAATCAACAGCGAAGTACCCGGCGTCAAGATTTCGGTTAACGATATGCTGGTTAAGGCCTGCGCCATGGCGCTGATAGCCGTGCCGGACGTCAACATACAGTTTGATGAGGCTACCCAGAGCATCCGCCGTTTTGCCGATGCCGACATTTCCGTGGCCGTTGCGCTGCCAGACGGGTTAATTACCCCTATCGTACGTTCGGCCAACAGCAGGTCGATAAGCGACATATCAAACGAAATTCATTCTCTGATAACCAAAGCCCGGGCGGGCATGCTCAAGCCCGAAGAATTCCAGGGCGGCACCTTTAGCGTGTCAAACCTGGGCATGCTCGGAGTACGGCAGTTTGACGCCATCATAAACCCACCCCAGGGCGCGATCCTTGCGATTGGCGCAGGCGAGCCCCGAGCGGTAGTTCGCGACGGACAGATCGTCGTCCGCCATCAACTGACCGTATCGCTGTCCTGCGATCACCGGGTCATCGATGGGGCGTCAGGCGCGGCTTTTCTCCGGGCGCTCAAGCGGCTGGTTGAAACACCGACGCTGTTGTTTATCGAGGAGACGAGCTATGCACGACAAATATGATGTACTGATAATAGGTGGCGGGCCTGGGGGGTATGTCGCCGCCATTCGTGCCGGCCAGCTAGGGCTTCGTACAGCATTGGTGGAAAAGCAGCATTTAGGGGGGATCTGCCTGAACTGGGGATGCATTCCAACCAAGGCGCTGCTGCATGGTGCAGAGGTGGCGCACAGTATTGCGCATGCCGATCGGCTGGGTTTTAGTCTCAGAGAGGTGAGTTTCGATGTGCAGAAACTGGTGCAGTTTAGCCGCGCCGTGTCGCAACAGCTGACCGGAGGTGTCGAGTACCTGCTGAAGAAAAATGGCGTTACGGTCATTACCGGCACCGCCCGGCTGCGTGGTAAGGGGCAAGTCACGGTCGCCGATCCCCGAGGAGAAGAGCGAGACTATCGCGCGGGTCATGTGATCCTTGCGACTGGTGCCCGGCCGCGAGCGTTGCCAGGAGTAGAGCCAGATGGTGAGCGAATCTGGACCTATTTTGAGGCCCTGCAGCCTGAGCGCTTACCGGAGTCTCTATTAATCATCGGATCAGGGGCCATCGGAGTCGAGTTCGCCAGCCTTTATAACGATCTTGGCAGCAAAGTGACGCTGGTCGAACAAGCCGCGCAGATTCTGCCCGTTGAAGACGCCGAAGTCTCCGCTACCGTGCGTAAATCATTCGAACGACGCGGTATACACGTCCATTGCCAAACGCTGCTGACGCAGGTACAGCGCACCGATACGGGCGTGCGCTGCACCTTGAAAACCACCGGCGCCGAACAGACCCTGGAAGTCGAACGTGTGCTGTTGGCAGCGGGCGTACAGCCTAATGTAGAAGGCCTGGGGCTGGAAGCGCTGGGAGTCGAGTTGGACCGCGGATTTATCAAGACGGATGCAGCTTGCCGAACCAACGTATTTGGGCTCTATGCTATCGGCGATGTGGCCGGCCCGCCGTGTCTGGCGCACAAAGCCAGCCACGAAGGCGCGATCTGCGTCGAGACGCTGGCCGGCGTCAAAGGCGTACGCCCTCTTAACCGCGACTATGTGCCCGGTTGTACCTATGCCCGGCCACAGGTTGCCAGCCTGGGCTTGACAGAGGCGAAGGCTCGCGAGACGGGACGGCCAATCAAGATCGGTAAGTTCGCATATCAGGGGAATGGTAAGGCGCTGGCCAGCGGGGAGACGGAGGGTTTTGTAAAGACTGTTTTCGACGCCGAAACCGGCGAACTGCTGGGCGCGCATATGGTTGGTGAGCAGGTCACTGAACAGATCCAGGGTTTTGGTATCGCGCATCATCTGGAGGCCACAGATGAGAGTCTCTTATCGATGATCTTTGCTCATCCAACGCTTTCTGAAGCCATGCATGAATCCATCCTTGCCGCCAGTGGTCAGCCGCTGCATCAATAATGACAATATAAACCCGGCATTCAGCGCCGGGTTTGTCTGAGGCTTTAAGGCCGTCTGAAAAGGGCAATGCTGCGCCCGGCCAGAACAAAATCAATTGTCTCGGTAATGATGACGCCGTCCGTTTTTTCTTCAGCGGTCGACAGCTCAAGAACCCAGCCGCCTTCGCCAAACTGCGGGATCTGGAAAGGAACATCGCCCTCAAAGGGATTGAACAGCATCAGCACGTCATGCCAGATGCCCTCCTCCTGTTCAAGGTCGGGTCGGCTGATGGCGAGACCTAACGTCGAACCTTCATCCCATTGTTCAGATTGCTGCAGACCGCCGCCGGCGTTAAACCAGCGTATCTCGAGCCCGTCACGCCAGCTTTCGCGGCGTAAAAGCGGTTGCTCCGCACGCAGCGCTATCAGACGCTGGGTGAAATGGCGCAACGCATGGTCCTGCTCGGACTGTGCTTCCCAGTTAACCCATGAAATCTCGCTGTCCTGGCAGTAGCCGTTATTATTGCCCTGCTGAGAACGGCCAAACTCATCGCCGGCCAGCAGCATCGGCGTACCGTGGGAGAATAATAACGTGGTCAGGAAATTCCGCTTCTGGCGTTCGCGGACGGCGACGATATCCTGGTTTTCCGTCGGGCCTTCTTCGCCATAATTGCAGGAGCGGTTGTCATTATGCCCGTCGTTATTGTCCTCACCGTTGGCTTCATTATGCTTCTCGTTATACGAAACCAGATCGTTCAACGTAAAGCCGTCATGGGCGGTAATAAAATTGACGCTGGACCACGGACGACGGCCGCGTAAATCGTACAGATCGCCGGAGCCCAGTAAACGGGCGGCAAAGTCGTTGGAAACATTATCCCCCTTCCAGTATTCCCGCACCGTATCACGATATTTATCGTTCCACTCGCCCCAGCCAGGCGGAAAACCGCCGACCTGATAACCCCCGGGACCGATATCCCAGGGCTCACCAATCAGTTTAAGCTTCGATAAAACCGGATCCTGGGTTACCGCATCGAAGAACCCGCCTCGCGGATCGAAGCCCTCGGGTTCGCGTCCGAGAATGGTCCCCAGATCAAAACGAAAGCCGTCGACGTGCATGGCTTGAGCCCAGTAACGTAGCGAATCCATGACCATCTGCAGCACCCGGGGATGCGAGGTATTCACCGTGTTCCCCGTCCCGGTATCATTTATGTAATAGCGATGCTGATCCGGCATCGTCCGGTAGTAGGAAAAATTATCGATGCCTTTAAATGAGAGCGTCGGTCCCAGTTCATTGCCTTCCGCGGTGTGGTTGTAAACCACGTCAAGGATCACTTCGATACCGGCATCATGAAATGCGCGCACCATGTCGCGGAAGCCCGCGATACCCGCGGGTCCGTAGTAACGGGACGCGGGAGCGAAGAAGCCCAGCGTATTGTAACCCCAGAAGTTTTTTAGCCCTCTGTCGAGCAGATGCTGATCGTCCGGAAACCAGTGTACGGGAAGCAGCTCAACGGAAGTGATGCCCAGGCTCTTGATATAATCGACGGAAGCCTGATGCCCAAGCCCCTCAAATGTGCCGCGCAGCTCCGGGGGAAGCGCCTGATTGCGCTGGGTAAAACCCTTCACATGCGTTTCGTAGATAACCGCATGCGGCCAGGGGACGTCGGGGCGATTTTCCCCCTGCCAGTCGAAGGCATCCGGGTCGACAACCTTGCATTTTGGCGTAAAAGGCGCGCTATCGCGGGTATCAAAGCTCAGATCTTTCTCCTCATGGCCCATCTCGTAGCCGAAATGCGCATCGTTCCATTCAATATCGCCTTCCAGCTCCCGCGCGTAGGGATCGATAAGCAATTTATGTGGATTAAAGCGATGGCCGTTTTCCGGATCGTACGGCCCATAAACCCGATAACCGTATAAGGCTCCGGGCTGCAGACCGGGTACGTAGCCGTGCCAGATTTCGTGTGTATATTCAGGTAGTTCAAGCCGGGCTATTTCCGTTTTTCCGCAAGGATCGAATAAGCACAGCTCAACCCGCTCAGCGTGCGCTGAAAACAGCGCGAAGTTCACGCCCTTTCCGTCAAAATTAGCCCCCAGCTGCTGGCCGTCCCCGGGCTCTATTGCAAACGTTTCTTTCATTGACACTATTCCTCTCTACTTTTCTTTTCACTAATAAGCGTTACTAACCACCCCGTTGCTGACGCCAGATCGAGCGCCTCTTCGACAAGACGGTTTTCGCCGGTTAACGCATCGCGATAATGTCGTCCTGCCAGATCTTCGGGTATGGCTACCGCAGTGTTGCCCCACAGCCTGGCCGGGGAATCAGCCAACCCGTGCGCCGCGACGTCAAAGGCCAGGCGAGGAACCACCACGATAAGGGCCTCCTCGTCGTTGATGCGCGCGTAGGCGATAAGATTCTCTTCCCTGTCACCGGTGACCTTTAATGGTACCCAGTCACCATAATGGAAGAGCGCGGAATGTCTCTGCCTTAACCTGAGAAACGACGCGGTGACGTACTGCTTCAGCTGCCCGTCTCGCCATGCGTTTTCGTTATCAAATAACTCTGGGCCTTCGCTATCGAGGTTATGCGCCAGGACGGCGAAGTCAGGTTCACGTCGGTTATCCGGATCGACAAGGCTGAAGTTCAGCGCCTCGCTCCCCTGATAAATATCCGGTACGCCGGGCGCGGTCAGTTTGATGACCGTCTGGCTGAGGCTGTTCACCAGGCCGGCACGGATAAAAGGCTGCAGGGCGGTGTGAAAATCGTTGAGAAAGAGCGAATTATCCGCAGCGAACAGCTGTTGCGCATAGTTCAGCACAACGCTTTCATAGCTCTCATTGCTGTCGATCCAGTCGGTTCTTTGCTTGGCCTCGCGCAGCGCTTTTTCCATAAAAGCAAGAAAACGCGTCTCGAGTGCTTTCAGCCCTGCGGTATCGTCGGGCAGCAGCGTTGCAGGCCACACGCCGGCGAGCGCCTGATAGATCATCCACGTATCCGCCGCGTTCGGCGCCGTACCGTCGTTCAAAAAACGCACCTGGGTTTGATTCATCTGACGCCAGCGCGCAAGGTTTTCCGCCCACAGCTGCGGGGCTTCCGTCAGGGTGTAAAGCCGGGCGCGCGCATCTTCCCCGCGTTTAGTATCGTGCGTCGACGTTCCCAGCAGCGCGTCGGGCTGGCGGGCAAGACGAATGCGCATCTCCTGGTGAAAACGAGAGAGAGAAAATGCGCGAGGAGTAGGATCGGCCCCGACTTCGTTCAATGCCAGGTCGAGGTTATGGCGAAAGAACAGCGTATCCTCGACCGATTTAGCCATCAACGGCCCCGTCAGCTGCTGAAAGCGGGTTCTGAAGAGTGACGCGGTTTCGAGGCTACTTTCGTGCAGATTGCCGGTCAGGATGGCGATAATGACCTCAAGCGCCCTGGCATCGGGTTTGTCTTCCCTGGCGTTCACCTGGTCAACCACCCGGTTTAACAGCGTAATATCGCCTGCGGTCAGCCCTTCGGCGGTGCCGTAGGTACGATAGACCGGGAAGGCCAGCAGCAGTTCACGCAAGGCATGGCGCAGCGCGTCGCTCTCAACCGCCATGCTATTACGCTCCGCCAGCTCGGTGGCCAGCCGCAATAAGGTGGTAAATTCACCCTCAAAATTGCGATCCACCATCAGTCCTTTCGCCTCGCGCAGCGCGGTATGGCGATCTATCGCTCCGCCGAGCGCTTCATCATGAACCTGCTGCAGCTGATCGAGGTTATTGTCATCCACCAGCACTTCCGCCAGCGAAGCGATAAACTCATATCCTGTGGTGCCGGAGACGGGCCAGTCGGCGGGCAGCTGCTCGCCTTTGGCGAGGATTTTTTCCACCGTAATGTAGCACTCTGGCCCGGCTGCCTGGCGCAGGCGCTGCAAATACCCCAGCGGGTCGGCAAGGCCATCGATATGGTCAATGCGCAGACCATCAACGATGCCAGAATGCACCAGTTCAAGGATAAGCCGGTGGGTGTCGTCAAACACCGCCGGGTCTTCAACCCTGACGCCAATCAGGCCGGTAATTTCAAAAAAACGCCGCCAGGAGAGCTGCCTGGGCGCCTCCCGCCAGGACATCAGCCGCCAGCTTTGCGCCTCGTGCAGCGCCAGAATGGCGTCGCGATCCGGGGATGTTAGTAGTTGCTCACCTGTCGCCAGGGTTTGAGGATTCAGGGGCCAGGCCTGGTCATAGTAGACGAACGCCGGCTTCCCGGTTTCCGGATCGCGTTTTAGCGCGAGCGCCCCGCTCTCCAGCTCTGCCTCAAAGGTATCCCCCAGAAACGGCAGCGTAACGGGACGCGTCCAGTCAATATCGAAATAATGGGCCCAGGCGCTGTTTTTGCCCTGCTCGATGACGTCCCGCCACCAGCGATTCTCCAGCGAGGTCGCCATATGGTTGGGAACAATATCCAGAATCAGGCCAATTTGCGCGTTTCGCAGCGCCTTGACCATCCGGTCAAACCCTTCGCGGCCCCCGATGGCCGGGTCGATCTCGTTAGGATCGGTAATATCATAGCCATGGGTTGACCCGCTGGTTGCCGTAAAAATCGGCGAAGCGTAAAGATGGCTGATTCCCAGGTCTTTGAGATACGGCGCCAGCGCCGCCGCGCGATCGAAGGTCATGCCGTTACGGAACTGAATACGATAGGTTGCGGAAGGGATCATGATGAGGCTTCTCCATGTGCAAAACGGACAACAATACTGTTTGGCGATAACGCCTCCTGCCGCTCCGGCCAGCTAAAAATGACCTCGCCCGGTATTTCCGGCATCGCGGCCCGCTCCTCGCCGATATTCAGCGCCACGGAGAGCGTGCCGCCGGAGAATTGCCAGCTCACCGCCATCGCCTGCGCCGCCGCGTGCAGGATCATGCCCTCCGCGGCCCCTCTCGCCGCGAGCAGCGGGACGATGTAGCGATGGCGCAGCTGGATAAGGTGACGAGTGAAGCGCAGCCAGGCTTTCCCCTCCTCGCTTGCCGCCTTCTGCCAGTCGAGCTTAGAACGGATAAAGGTTTGGGGATCGTTCGGGTCAGGGACTGATGCATCGTGTCCCGCGTGCCCGGCAAACTCTTTAGCCCGCCCTTCCCGCACCGCCTTCGCGAGGTCGCCATGAAAATCGGTAAAGAACAGAAAGGGGTTCGTCTCCGCAAACTCTTCGCCCATAAACAGCAAAGGAATGTGGGGCGACAGAAGCAATGCGGCGAGCAGAACGCGCGTTTTCCCGGCGCCGGCAAGAGAAATCAGCCTTTCCCCCTGCGCACGGTTCCCGGTCTGATCGTGATTCTGAATAAAGTCGACAAAAAACTGCGGCGGCTGAGCGGCGCAGGCCACGCCGCGTGGTTTTCCGGTTTGCGCAGAAAGCTCACCCTGGTAGACAAACCCTTCGGCCAGCGCCCTTGCGACATTCTTTGCCGGCTGATGCGCAAAATCCTGATAATAGGCATGCGTTTCGCCGGTCGCGAAAACGTGGGCGGCGTTATGAAAGTCATCGTTCCACTCGGCGGTAAAGAGCGGCGTCTGTCCGTTCTCATCGCGCGGATGGAGGAAAATCACGTTCCGGCTGTCTTCGGTGGTGAGGTGGATATGGCGGTCGGGAATCGCGGCGCGGATATTTTCGGCTATTTCTATCAGTACATGCCTGGCGGAGCGATCTTCAATCTGATCGATAGCATCAAAGCGCAGCCCATCGAGCTGGTATTCGGTCAGCCAGAACAGCGGCGCCTCGGTAATATACTGCCGCACGGCCTCGGTTTCATAGGCGATAGCGTTACCCCACGGGGTCATCCGGTCCTGATGAAAAAAGCCCGGTGACAGCAGAGAGAGATAGTTGCCTTCCGGGCCAAAATGGTTCAGTACGATATCGAGAACCACCGATAGCCCTAACCCGTGGGCAGCATCAATAAAGGCGTGAAAATCCTCAGGTGCGCCATACGCTGCGTGCGGCGCATAGAGTAATACGCCGTCGTAACCCCAGCCGCGGGAACCGCCAAACTGGGCAACGGGCATGACCTCTATCTGGGTGATCCCCAGCTCTGCCAGATAAGGCAGCTTTTCGATGGCGGCCAGAAAGGTGCCTTCCGGCGTAAAGGTGCCCGGATGAAGTTCATATATCACGGTTTCTTCCCACGGACGCCCTTTCCAGCCAGCGTTAACCGGCTGAAAACGCCTGGGGTCGATGACCACCGAGGGGCCGTTAACATCATCGCGTTGCGCGCGCGACGCCGGGTCCGGAATGCGCGTGCCGTCGGCTAAACGGAGCATATATTCATCACCATGCTTTACGCCGGGGACGTCAATCTGAAACCAGCCCTCTCCCGCGGCGTCCATCGGAATATCCCGCCCCGTCAGGCTCAGCGTCATCGTTTTTTGACCTTCGGCCCAGACGCGAAAGCGGACTGTGTCCGCGGCAATGAACTCCGCCCCCCAATGTTTTTTAAATACTCTGGATTCCATTAAATATCCTCAAATGACCTGTGGAAAATGCGGCATGAATATAAGATTAGACCAGGTTTAAACGCGTGCGCTGTTGCTGGCGAGGCTGATATTTTTAAAGGCGTTGTCTATGATTAATAAATCGCTTAAAAAACAAGGAATGCTATGCAGATTCGTAAAGGATTAAATTCCGACCTGGCTCGTCTGGAATATTGTGATTTTTCCTTCACCGTCAGCCAGATTGCCACCGGCCCCTTTGTCAATAATGATCTGAAAATTGAAACACTTCCCAGCACTTATAATAAAACCTATGAACTGGATATCCAGACGCTGGAAAACCACTGCGTTAATCCGGATGCTATATTTTTAATCGCGGAAACCGACGCGTGGCAAGTGGCCGGATTTATCACCGCTTCCTTGATCTGGAACAAGTTTATTTCCGTGGATTATATCGCCATCGAGCGCTCACAGCGCAGAACGGGCGCGGCCAACAAGCTCATGGCGGCAGCCCATATATGGGCTCGGAGCATGAGCGCGGCGGGATTAAAGCTGGAAACCCAGAACGTCAACGTTCCCGCCTGCCTTTTCTACCGAAATTATGGCTTTACCCTGGGCGGATACGATCGTTATCTCTACAGCGCGTTACCGGAAAAAGATGAAATTGCGTTGTTCTGGTATTACATGTTGACTTAAAAGCCAGGTAAATAATTCCTGGTTTTACGATGTTAATTATTCCTGGTTTGCGCTTTTTTTATCGCCCAAACGCAGTCATTGACTAATCTTAAATTTCATTTATTAAGGAGGCCGGTATGACAACAGGAAATAACCCAACGCTACACTATCCACTTCCGCCGTTTGTCGAGCAGCCGCAGCAGCCCCCGGGGCTGGCATCCGAAATGAAGCCCCTTCCCGATCACGGAGAGACCAGCTATACCGGTTCCGGAAAGCTGGCGGGGAAAAAAGCGCTGATTACCGGCGGTGATTCGGGAATTGGTCGGGCTGTCGCGATTGCCTACGCGCGGGAAGGCGCGGATGTCGCTATCGGCTACCTGCCGGAGGAGGAGTCCGACGCGGCTGCCGTTATCGCGCTGATCCAGGCCGAGGGAAGAAAAGCCGTCGCCATTCCCGGCGATATTCGGATTGAGTCATTTTGCGATACCCTGGTTGAAAAAGCGGTCGCTGAGCTGGGCGGGCTGGATATTCTGGTCAACAACGCCGGCAGGCAGCAGTATTGTGAATCCATTGAGGCGTTAACGACCGCCGCGTTTGACGCCACGTTTAAAACCAACGTTTATGCGCCCTTCTGGATAACCAAAGCCGCGCTTCGTCATCTCTCTCAGGGGGCGGCGATCATTAACACCTCTTCCGTGCAGGCGTTTAAACCCAGTGAGATCCTGCTGGATTATGCCCAGACCAAAGCCTGCAACGTGGCGTTTACCAAATCGCTGGCTAAGCAGCTTGGTCCGCGCGGTATCCGCGTTAACGCCGTGGCGCCCGGCCCGTACTGGACTCCGCTGCAGTCAAGCGGCGGCCAGCCGCAAGAGAAAGTTCAGCAGTTTGGTGAGGATACGCCGCTCGGCAGGCCGGGACAGCCGGTCGAGATTGCGCCCCTTTACGTTCTCCTCGCCTCAGATGCCTGCTCGTACGCTTCCGGTCAGGTCTGGTGCTCAGACGGCGGTACCGGCGTCGCATAAAAGAAGCGTTCGCCGCTGTCGCGCGCTGTTCCAGCTCGCCGCAGCGGCGAACGCTAGCCGCAGAGAAGAAACTGGATGAGGGTAATCAACAAATAAAAACCGCAGACGATTTGCAAAACTCTCCAGCCCCACCTGAAATAACGCCACTGATAACGCTCCCTGGCATTCGCCTGCGCAATAGCGGGTTCCAGGACCTGCTTTTTCTGCTTCCTTCTAACCATGCTCCAGCCCCACCCGACAATGGTCAGGATGACGATAACTTTATAAAGGATATTGTTGTCCATGCCGCCGCCATTTCATGATGGGATAAATCTCCCCGCCAGTGTAGCGCACTTCCCGCCTCGTTACCTGCATTCCTTATTTACGTTTAAATGCGTTTACGATGGAACACTCTTGCTTTGTCAGCGTTGCTGACGCAAGCCTCACCCTGGAATAATCTTATATATGTCAGAAAGGTGAATTGGGACTTTTCTATTTATTAAATATGTAGTATCGAGGCGCGGGTAATATTAGCAGTCTTATTATTCAAAAAGTTAAAATTTGCAAAAACAGGCGCAACCGCTAAAATAATTATGAGCTAACTCACTAAACAGGGAGATATTATGGGTTTTTGGCGAATTGTGTTGACGATTATTCTACCCCCGCTTGGCGTACTGCTGGGTAAAGGCTTTGGTTGGGCGTTTATCCTCAATATTATTTTAACGATCCTCGGCTATATTCCAGGCCTTATCCACGCTTTTTGGGTTCAGACCAAAAACAGCTAATCAGAGCCATTATCACCGGCCATCAAACGGAATCAGAGAGTTCGCAGGAGCAATTTTATGCTTAAACACTTAACCGCTATCGCTTTTCTGGCTGCATCCACCCACGCCATGGCGCAAACCGATATGACGCTGGACGGTCTGGCCAAAAAGGAACCGGCAGCCTTTAGCCAGATGGTTAAAGGGCATACCCTGCCCGCCTGGATAAAGTCCGGCGGCACGGGCTCGCCTGCCCGGACGGTGAAGCTTGGCGCCGAGGTCTATCAGGTATTCAGCGTCTGCAAGCCCCACGACTGCGCAGCGGAGCGCTTCGCCGTGCTGTGGTCGGAAAAATCCGGAGAGATGTCCGGGCTTTATTCCGCCGTTGACGAAAAAACCGCCCAGGAGACACTGACCTGGCTGAATGTTAGCGATGAACGCTCTATCGATGGCAAGACGGTGCTCTTTGCCGCCCTGAGCGGCAGCCTGGAGAACCATCCGGATGCGTTTAACTACCCGTAGTAAAACGCTGAGGCAATAACTTCGCGCCTTCTGCCGTACAACCCAAGGGTCTGGACGGCAGAATCACTCCCCCGACGTTCAGCGCAGCCTACAGCGAGATGCCGGCGAACGACATAAACCCCAGCGACATTAAGCCGGCGGTAATAAATACGCTGCCTAAACCGCGTAAGCCTTTCGGCATATTGGCATATTTCAGCTTTTCACGAATGCCGGCCAGCGCCACAATCGCCAGCGCCCAGCCAATACCGCATCCGGTGCCATAAGTCAGTGATTCAAGGAAGCTGTATTCACGCTGCACCATAAAAATCGTCGCGCCGAAAATGGCGCAGTGGATAGTTAACAGCGGCAGGAATGGCCCCAGAGCATGGTTTAACGCGTGGAAATATTTGTCGATCACCATTTCGAGGATCTGCACCAGCGCCGCAAGAACGCCGATAAACGTGATGAAATCGAGGAAGCTCAGGTCAACCCCTTCGATCAGGGCGTTCTCTTTCAGCAGATAATGGTAAATCAGGTTGTTAATCGGCGTCGCAATGGCCAGCAGCGCCGTCACGGTTACCCCGAGGCGAAATGCGACATCGATTTTTTTGGAGATAGCGAGAAAAGTACACATCCCGAGGAAAAAATTGAGCGCCATATTTTCAACGAAAACCGCGCGGATAAAAATATTGAGATGAGATTCAAACAAGACAACCTCCATGTTGTTGAGTTGTTTCTCAATAATGTCAAATTTTCAGCTTGAACGGGTCATTATTACTCGGTTTTGCCGAGTCGATCACCTTTTAATTTCCTGTGTTTTGCGTGGGCAAGAGCGTCGCCTTTAGGGCCTTCCTGACTCGCTAAACGAGCGAGGAAGCATCTGAATAAACGCATCGACCGGCACCGGTTTAGAAAAGTAATAGCCCTGATAGAGGGTAATCCCCATATTTTTGAGCATCGTGAGCTGCTCCTTATCCTCGATGCCCTCAGCAATAATCTGGCAATGAAACTTCCTGGCCAGATTAACCATATTCTTCACCACCAGCGCGGAAGCCGTGTTGGTCACAATGTTGAGGGTAAAGACCTTATCGATTTTGATAATCTCAGGATTAAATTGCTGGATGTAGCTGTAGTTTGCGTAGCCGGTACCAAAATCATCCAGCGAAAACTGGACGCCGATACGCCTGAGTTTGTCCGTCACCGCTGATGTTTGCCGGGTATTCTCGATCGACTCGCGCTCGGTTATCTCCAGAACAAGGCGGACTTGCGCCTCTTTCATCTGCTGGATAAACGTCTGGCACAGGGTCACTATTTCGTCGTCCTGAAAGTTTACCGAACTGGTGTTAAAGCAAATAAACACCCCTCCAGGGATAACGGATTGATGGCGCCGAAGCTGACGGATCACCTCGGCAAAGCAAATCGCCGTCACGTCTTTAATCAAGCCGGTCTGCTCTGCCACGGAAATAAATTTATCCGGCGCAATAAATCCCTGCTTCGGATGTTCCCAGCGCACCAGCACCTCACCGCCGATAACCGCTCCGCTGTCATTGTTGATAATCGGCTGAATATAGGGCTTGAGCTGCTTCAGTTCGATAGCCTTTCTGAGCTGATACTCAATCGTATTCCGGTAGCGGAGGTAGTTTCTGAATAAAAAGGTGAGCAGCAAGGAGGCCAGAATAATGGCGATAAGCGTGTGTTGCTCATAGCGGATAAACGCCCCGACGCCAGAGGCGTAGCCGCGGTCGGCAATAACCGAATAGGTAAACAGCTCAGAGGCCAGGCGCACGGGAACCTTGATATCCGGCGTCGCCGTCACTTCCCCTTTGCGGGTCATTATCCGATCGCCAACCTGAAGATAGAGATGCGCATCGCCATCAAGAACGGTCAAAATGTTGTATAAATAATAGCCGTCAACGCCAACCAGAATCGTATTTCCCCGCTCATCCTGTTCGCTGTAAACCATCAAGGGATGAAACGGCGTGATTTCGCTGCCGCTCAGCAGGCGCAGAGCGCCATGCGTATACTGGCGACGATCGAACTGAAATTTACGCCCGCCAAAAACCGAGGTGCAGTATATTTCGTTATCCTTACCTAAATTCACCGTGCGCACATCGGGAATGGTGGCCACCAGCGTACGCAGCTCCGTCAGGACATTCTCGCTACAGCTTTTACCATAAAAAGGCTCAGCCCGATCGGCTGCCTGCTCCGCATGGGAGACGGTCACATCAAGGCTGGCTATCGCCTGCTGCAGGCGCGAATGGATATCTTGATTCACCTTTTTTTGCATTTGCCAGTAGCAAAGCCCGGTGCCCAGGCTCAGTAGCGCAATCAGAAACAGGAGTATCCACAGACGATGGCGTGATGATGAGTAGTTCATTGTGCTAATCCAGTTTGACTCGCCGGAAAAGGCCAAAGGTCAATTGTTTGGCCAAATTTTAATAAGTCCTGTTTATACTCGCCCTGAACCGATCAAGTTTTAATGCATATCAATGATATATCATGGCAAACCATTGCGCGGCGCAGGAGGCGTTTTCTGCGTCTGAGGTTTGCGTGCTTATGCCGCCGCATCTGTAGCTAAATGATTGACTTAAAGCCGAATAATACGAAAATGACTCTTTTGTGCGATGACCAGAAAAGCTGGCAAATATGATGACGATCCGCTCTCGTAAGTTTATTCTGAACAAGGTGAAAATATCCGCGGTAGCTATAGCTGCCGCGCTGCTGTTGGCTCACTGCGGTAGCAAACCGCCCGTTTCTCTTGTCACGCCCATGCCGCCCGCGACCCGCCAGCCGACGTTGCCCAAAAGCCAGGAGCCGGTGCGCGGCGTCTGGCTGACGACCGTGTCGCGCCTCGACTGGCCGCCGCTGGAATCCGTCAATGGCGGCATTAGCGCCGAACGCCGCATCGCCCTGCAGCAGCAGGCGCTGGTTGCCAAGCTGGATAATTTAAAAAGCCTCGGCATTAACACCGTCTTCTTCCAGGTGAAACCGGATGGCACCGCGCTCTGGCCATCGAAGATTCTGCCGTGGTCCGATATGCTGACCGGCAAAATCGGTGAGGATCCGGGCTACGATCCGCTCAAGTTTATGCTGGATGAAGCCCACAAGCGCGGCATGCGCGTTCATGCCTGGTTTAACCCCTATCGCGTCTCGGTCAATACGCGGCCGAAAACCGTCACCGAACTGAACAGCACGCTGTCGCAGGTTCCCGCCAGCGTATACGTCCTGCACCCTGAGTGGATTCGCACCTCCGGCGATCGCTTCGTGCTCGATCCGGGCATTCCGGAAGTCCGCGACTGGATCACCAGCATCGTGGCCGAGGTTGTGGAGCATTACCCGGTTGACGGCGTCCAGTTCGACGATTACTTCTACACCGAATCACCGGGATCGGCCCTTAACGACAACCGGACGTTCCAGCAGTACGGCCAGGGCTTTGCCGCGAAAGCGGACTGGCGGCGGCACAACACGCAGCTGCTGATTGAGCAGGTTTCCCGCACCATCAAGCAGCTGAATCCCGATGTTGAATTTGGCGTCAGTCCGGCAGGCGTCTGGCGCAACCGCTCCCACGATCCGGCGGGTTCGGATACCCGCGGCGCAGCGGCCTACGATGAGTCGTATGCGGATACCCGCCTCTGGGTCCAGCAGGGATGGCTGGACTACATCGCGCCGCAGATTTACTGGCCTTTCGCCCGCGACGCGGCCCGCTACGATGTGCTGGCAAAGTGGTGGGCTGACGTGGTGAAACCCACCCATACCCGCCTCTATATCGGCGTGGCGCTGTACAAAGTTGGCGAGCCATCGAAGAACGAACCTGACTGGATGATTAGCGGCGGCGTGCCGGAGCTGAAAAAGCAGCTTGATCTGAATGAATCCATGCCGCAAATTCAGGGCACGATTTTATTCAGAGAGAATTACCTCAATCAGCCGCAAACCCAGCAGGCCGTTAACTACCTGAAAAGCCGCTGGGGAAGCTGATGCACTCACCTGACAGGCCAGGAGCCTGGTATCAACCCCACCGGAGGATGTATGTTGAAAAAATCGATCGTCGCCTTTTCCTTGTTCTGCGCTCTGACGCCCGCCGTTTTTGCGGGCAACAGTGAAAATGAACAGCTGAATAAAAAGAATGTTATTGATTTTTATAATAAAGCGTTAAATGACAAAGACTTTGCCGCCGCCAGACCCTATCTGGGAGACCACTACGTACAGCATAACCCGATGGCGAAAGACGGCGTTGCAGGCTTTGAGCAATTTATCGCCTTCCTGAAGAACACATATCCCGACTCGCACAGCGAAATTAAGCAGGCGTTTGTCGACGGCGATCATGTGATCCTGCACGTTGAGGTCACCGGTCGCGAGCCGGGCGTGACGCGGGCGATTATCGATATCTTCCGCGTCGACGAGCAGCATAAAATCGTTGAACACTGGGACGTGACCCAGAACGTTCCGCAAAAAACCGCCAGCGGCAACGGCATGTTTTAAATCCTGAGCAGGCGTATCCTGCTCATCCCCCCTCGCTTTCCCCGTTTACTCTTCGTACAGATGAACGCTTGTTTAAACAGTTTATTTACTTTACTGTAAAGTAAATAAACTGGCGGAGTGAATCTGATGATTAACAAAGAAAAATGGGGAAAGCTTTTTTATTTCATTGCATTAGCCATTTTCCCCTGCGCGATGAACGCCGCTTTACCCAGCCTGCCCGCGCAGGGCGCCCCGCTCTATGACGCCTGCTCGCACCTACAAGAACCGTCCGAGGCCTGGCGCTGTCGCGCCCTGCGCATGAGCCAGCTGGCGGAGCAGCGCCAGCGCTATCTGCGCTTTTTGCTGCAGCAGAATATTTTCAGTATTCAGACCTACGACTATCTGTGGAGTGAGTACCAGCGTACGACGTCATGTTCTGAGATCGGCGCCTTCTTGATGAGCAAAGTCCACGATGAGGCATTCCATGGGCTGCCCTTTACCCCAATTCCGCCCGACGATGCGACAAACGCGCCGCCCGCCGTGTTTGCTCTGCAAGCATCCCTTAACTGACCGAAGGTGCACCACGATGCTGGCTCGCTTTTTTGTGTTTCGCCCGGTTTTCGCCGTCGTCATCGCCATCTGTATTATGGCGGCCGGCGCCATTGCCCTGCTGACCCTGCCGGTTGAACAGTATCCGGATATCGCCCCGCCCGGCGTCAACGTCACGGCAAACTACCCCGGCGCCTCGGCTGAAACCGTGGAAGACAGCGTGACGCAGGTGCTGGAGCAGCAGATTAAAGGCATCGACGGCCTGCTTTATTTTTCCTCCAGCAGCAGTTCAGCGGGCCAGGCGCGCATTAGCCTCAGTTTTGATCAGCGCATTAACCCTGACATGGCGCAGGTACAGGTGCAAAACGCCGTCAATCAGGCTATCACGCGCTTACCGCAGGAGGTGCAGCAGCAAGGGATCGCGGTGACCAAATCACAGGGAGACAGCCTGATGGTGGTGGCCCTGTATGACCAAAGCCGGTCGTTAACCAGCCTCGATATTAGCGACTTTCTCGTCAGTTCCCTGCAGGAGCCGCTGAGCCGGGTTGAAGGCGTCGGAGAAACCACCGTTTTCGGCGCCCAGTATGCAATGCGCATCTGGCTCAATCCGCTGCAGCTGACCAGCTACGGTCTGATGCCCTCCGACGTGCAGGCCGCCATCGAGGCGCAGAATTCGCAGGTCACCAGCGGTGAAATCGGTTCGCTGCCCACGCTGGAGGGGCAGTATCTGAACGCAACGGTCACCACCCAGTCCCGCCTTGAGCGTCCGGAACAGTTCGAAAATATTATCCTGCGTACCCACAGCGACGGCTCGGTGGTCTATCTGCGCGATGTCGCCCGGGTGGAGATCGGCGCGGAAAACTATCAAAACCAAACCACGCTCAACGGTTTCCCCTCCGCCGGGATCTCAATTCAGCTGGCATCGGGGGCTAACGCGCTGGCGACGGCGGAGAAGATCCGGGCGGAGGTCGAACGCCTGACGCCGCGCTTTCCGCAAGGCGTTGTCGCCGCTTACCCGCGCGACAGCACGCCGTTCGTGACGGTCTCTATTGAAAGCGTGGTGCGTACGCTGATTGAGGCGATTCTTTTTGTGGTGGCCGTCATGTACCTCTTTCTTCAGAGCTGGCGGGCTACGCTGATCCCGACGCTCACGGTGCCGGTGGTTCTGCTCGGCACCTTCGGCATCCTCAGCCTGCTGGGCTACAGCATTAATACCCTCACCCTGTTTGCGATGGTTCTGGCAATCGGTTTACTGGTTGATGACGCCATCGTGGTGGTGGAGAACGTTGAACGCCTGATGGCGGAGGAGGATCTTACCCCGCCTGAAGCCACCCTGCGCTCGATGAATGAGATCACCGGCGCGCTGATTGGCATCGCGCTGGTTCTCTCTGCGGTATTTATCCCGATGGCGTTTTTCGGCGGCTCGGTGGGAATTATCTACCGCCAGTTCAGCGTCACCATCGTCTCGGCAATGGCGCTCTCTGCGCTGGTGGCGTTAACCCTGACGCCGACGCTGTGCGCCCATCTGCTTAAACCCGGGCACCTTAAAAAAGGGCGATTCTTCACCTGTTTCAACCGCGGCGTCGCCGCCAGCCGGAACCGTTACCTCGCCATACTCCGGCGGATAATCGTTCGCCCGCTCCGCTTTGTGCTGCTGGCCCTGACGCTGACGCTTTTGATGCTCTGGCAGTATCAGAAGCTGGCCAGCGGCTTTCTGCCCGAAGAGGATCAGGGCGCGGTGATGGTTCAGTTTACGCTCCCATCCGGTTCGCCGATGGCGATGACCGAGGCGGTCGGCGCGGACATTACCCGCTATTTCATGGCCGAGGAGGAGGATAACCTCAACGTCATCTTTATGGTCACCGGCAGAAACAACGCCGGCAGCGGGCAGAACGTCGGGATGGCCTTCGCCGAACTAAAGCACTGGGACGCGCGCCCCGGGGAACAGAACAGCGCGCAGGCGATTATCGCGCGGGCGAACCGGTACTTTTTAAAAAACGCCCGGCTGGCCACCATCAGCGTCATGTCGCCGCCTACCGTACGCGGACTCGGGCAGTCGAGCGGCTTTGAACTCTGGCTGCAGGACAGCGCGGAAAACGGCCGCCAGGCGCTCATCGAGGCGCAAACCACCCTCCTCACTGCCGCCAGGCAAACCCCGACGCTGGACGCCGTGCGAATTAACAGTCTGGAGGAGAAAGCGCAGCTGCAGGTGGATATCGACAGACAAAAAGCCCAGGCCCAGGGGCTGGATCAGGCCGCCATCAATAGCACCCTCTCTGCGGCCTGGGGCGGCGTGTACATCAACGATTTTATCGACCGCGGGCGCGTCAAGCGCGTGTATATGCAGGGGGATGCGGCCTGGCGTTCGACGCCGGATAATTTATCCGCCTGGTTTGTCCGCGGCGACAGCAACAACATGGCCTCCTTCGACAGCTTCTCATCATTCCGCTGGACCACCGGGCCGCAAATGCTCCAGCGGTTTAACGGACTGTCGGCCGTGCAGTTTCAGGGAAACGCGGCGCCGGGAGTCAGTTCCGGTGCGGCGATGGCGACGATGTCCGAACTGGTGGGCGAGCTGAGCGGGTTTGAAAGGCAATGGAGCGGTTTATCCTGGCAGGAGCAGACCTCCTCAGTGCAGACGTTATGGGTATACCTGGCGTCGCTGGCCTTTATGTTTTTGTGTCTCGCCGCCTTATATGAAAGCTGGTCGATTCCTGTCGCCGTACTGCTGATCGTCCCGTTAGGCATTCTTGGGGCCGTGAGCGCTTCGTTGCTCGCCGGATACGAAAACGATATCTACTTTCAGGTCGGTATGCTGACGACCATGGGGCTTTCCGCCAAAAACGCGATTCTGATCGTTGAGTTCGCCCTGGCGCGGTTTCAGCAAGGTAAAACGCTGGCCGACGCGGCGCTGGAGGGCGCTCGCCTGCGCTTGCGCCCCATCGTGATGACCTCACTTGCATTTGTTGTCGGCGTTATCCCTCTGGTACTCTCTACCGGCGCCGGCGCTTCCAGCCAGCGTGAGATTGGCGCCGCGGTGATCGGCGGTATGCTCACCGGGACGCTGCTGACCTTGCTCTTCGTTCCACTCTTTTTCCTGCTGGTACAGCAAGGAATGATGCGCCTTAAAGGGCGCAAACGGTAAGGACTCAATTGATGGGAAATCAACGCGGGCGGCCAATGAAAGCCCGCCCACGCATTTTACAAACCGCCCGTGAGCTGTTTCTCAGCCACGGGCTTGATGTGTCGCTGGATACCATTGCCGCCGAAGCGGGTACCACACGCCCGACGCTGTACAGCCATTTTCCCGGCGGTAAAGACGCGCTGCTGCTGGAGACGTTCGCGTTTCTCAATGACACCATGCAGCCGCCCCTGCTCCAGCTTTTGCAGGATCGTCAGCAGGATCTTCCCGCGCTGCTGCGCGGGTTTGCGAAAGTGGTGCAACAACACTTTTATGCGCCGGAGAATATTCACTTTCAGCGCCTGCTGATCCAGGTGCTGGTGCAAAAGCCCGAGCTTTACGTCACGCTCGAACAGCGCCCCTCAGGCCGCGTATTGCAGGCGCTGAGCGATATCCTGGCGCAGAAACAAGACGAAGGTCTGCTGACCCTCAGCGACCCGGAGCTAGAGGCGACGGCGTTTCTCGGCGCGATTATGGGCTATCTGCTGCCGGGGGCCTTAATTGCGCAAAAAGCGGTGGCGCCAGAGAGGCTGGAGCAGCTCGCCGAATGCGCGATTAGCGCCTTCCTCACGGCCTGGGGCTACAGGCAATAATTCAATCAGCGGCTTAAACGCACCTCTCCGGCCCCTGCAGCAGGGGCCGGAGAATGCCTAACTGGCCAGCAGTTCATCGTACAGCGCGCGCAGGCGGGTACGAAGGTAGAGTACCGCTTTATGCTTACGTGAGAGCAGCGCCTGTTCGCTGACGCCGGACTCCTCTGCCAGCTCCCGGTAGCTGTAGCCATGCAGTTCGGTTTTCTCAAAGGCTTCACGCTGGGCGGGCGGCAGCTCCGAGAGCGCCTGACTTAATTCCTCCCAGAGCAGCGCTTTCAGATACTCATCCTCCGGCGTTTGCGCAACGCCAAACAGCGTTTCGGCCAGCTCATCCTCGGGAAAATCGCCCTCCTCCTCGTCGCTGAAACCGCCCGCCAGCGGCAGCTCGCGCTTTTTTCTCGCCCTGTCGGTCATCTCGTTACGCGCCGCCCGGAACAACCAGGCGGCGATATTCTCCACCGGCTGCTCGACGCGAATGAGCTGATACGTCACTTCCTGCAGGATATCGTCCGCCTCATCGCGTAGCGGGGTCCGTCCGCGAATAAAAGCCTTCAGCCGCGACCGGCAGGCATCGAGGGCGGAAACAAGCCGTGATGGCGCCACGATCCTGTTTTTCATTGTGCTCACTCGGGATCCGCGCTTTTAGCCGAACTCTCCTGCTGCGGAGCATGCTCGCTGCGGCGGTCGCGCCAGCCGCAGCGGCCGCGATGCCCGCGGTGGCCAAAGCGCTGCACAAACTCATCGCGCTGCTCCGGGCTCATGTTCATCCAGCGTTCATGCATCCGACGCCGCGCGTTACCGATGCCGAACATTCCCGGGCGAAAGCCGAGGCCGCCGAACAGGATCCGCGACAGCGCCAGCACACCTAACGCCTGCCAGAAGCCAATGCTCTTCACCCCAAGGATGGCCGGCAGCAGCGCATTCCACAGCGACATCACCAGCAGCCCAAGTATGGCGATTAGCGCCACGCCGATAAGAAGCGGCTTCGCCATTCTGTGGCGGCCAAAGCGGTGATGGTGGTGCTGACCGTGCATATCGATATCTCTCATCGTCTGTTTACCTCATTACGCTATTGAATAATTACCCTGTGCGGAGGTAGACGAATGAGCGGACAAAATATTGCTGAGAATAGTAAAAAAATTGACACACTTTATTTGTGTGACAAATATTTTTTATGTGATCTCTATCACCTACATGCAGGCGCGACGGCGCTAACGTTACCCGGTGATTCATTGAAAAAGAGGAACTTATGAACGCGGTAAAATCACTAAAAGCCGACTGGGCAATTATTACGCTGATGATTGTTGTCGCCGTCGTTATGTATGGCTATCTGATCCCCAAATACTGGTAATCGACGCCATACCTGTACTGAACCGCCCCTTGCTCAGGGCGGCTCATCATCCCTTCGCCGCTACCGCTTATCGTTGAGCGTCTTAATCAAAAACGGCACCGAGTCGCGTAAAGACGGGTTAACCGTACCGCTATGATCCAGCCCCTCATAAATATGCACGTCCGCACGGGTTCCCGCGCTTTTCACCGCGTCCGCAAAGCGTTTTTGCATTGCCGTCGGCACGTTAATATCCGCGCTACCAATACCGATAAACACCGGGTGATCGATTTTCAGCGTCGGGTAGAGCATGGCGCCCACGCTGGCGTTTAACAGCGAATCCACCCCCGGCTTCAGGGCGTTAGCCGCATTCAGACCGGCCTTCATCACTTCATCGTTGAGCGGCGTAATGCATAAATTGCTCGCCTCTTTCAGCAGCGGCAACGCTTTATCCTGGAAATAATCAGCCGGATTGAGCTGCGGGTTGCTATCGGCAGCCGAGAGGTAAATATAGAAAATATAGGGTATTTTCGGGTCGCCGCCGCTCGGCGCTTTGCCGCCTGCCGGCGGAAGAATGTCGGCTGCGGTGGTCCCCTTCTCAAAATACGGCGTTCCGGTCAGCACCGTTGCGCGAACATTCAGCTCCGGCGCGTAGTGGGGTTGATATCCGGCGCTGGCGAACGCGGCGTGCGCGCCCTGCGACTGTCCGACCAGAATGAGTTCATTTTTCAGCGGGAACTGTTTCAGGGCGGCGCGAACGCTATCAAGCACGCTCCACGCTTCGCCGCGGGCATTAAGATAGTGGTGCAGGCCAGACGAACCCAGACCGGCATAATCCGGCGCGACCACCGCGTAGCCCAGCGACAGCCAGGTGTTCAGGTACTGCTTATCGCGATCGCTGCGCGGGTTTAACGACGGCGCGCAGTGATTAGCCACGCCCACGGTACCGTGGGCCCAGACCACGACCGGCCATCCCCCTTCCGGTGTGGCGCCAAACGGAATAAAGACCGCGGCGGTATCTTCGCGGGCGGTTTTGTCGTCCACGCCGCTGCGGGAGTGATAGCGCAGGAGATACTGCTTTGCCGCTTCGCTTAAGCCATTTCCGGCGCTGAGCGGAGAGACCGCGTCGCTATTATCGGCGGCGGCGCTGGCCGGGACCGCGCTCATGGAGAGCAGTAGCAGCGCAGAGGTGGCGGCGAGGAATTTTTTTGAGAGGGAATACGTCATAACATCCTGTTCCTGAGTGGGGATGCACTTAGTGTAGACCCTGGCGGTTGAATATCAGGTCAATGAAGCCAGCGCGGCGAAATGATTTTCCTGAAGTCTGACCCGCCTCGCTGTTTGCCTGTCACAATAATGATAGCTTTTTATCATTACCCTCAAAGGAAGAGAATCATGTCAGCAAAAAAAGTCACCATGGCGGATATCGCCAAAGAGGCCAGAGTCGGTATCGCGACGGTGGACAGGGTCCTCAATAAACGCACGCCCGTGAAAGAGAGCACCGAACGTAAAGTGCTGGAATCCGCGCGGCGCTTAGGCTTCGCGCTGGAGCAATCCCGCTATCGGCTGGCGGCGGATCGGCCGGCGGTAGCCCTCAGAATGGGCTTCATTCTGCTACAGCAGTCACACTCGTTTTACCATCAGCTGGCGCAGGCGCTGGAGCAGGCGGCGTTACCGTGGCATAGCCCGGCGCAGGCCCCCGCTTTTCTGCATTACGATATTAACGCCATCGACGATATGGCCGCCGCGATCGCCCGTCTGAGCGATACGGTCGACGTTATCGGTATTGTCGCGCTGGATAATCCGCTTATCCGCCATGCGGTCGTGCAGGCCATCGAGAAAGGCGTCCGCGTCTTCACCCTGCTCTCCGATATGAGTATCCCGCAGCGTACCGGCTATATCGGGCTGGATAACCAGAAAGCGGGCCGCACCGCCGGTTGGGCGGTGGACAGGCTGTGCCACGACGACGGCGAAATTGGCATTATCGTCGGCGATAACCGGTTTATTTGTCAGGAAAGCTGCGAGATAAGTTTCCGCTCCTACCTGCGTGAACAGGGCAAAGGCGATCGGGTGCTTGAACCGGTGCGCAGCCACGAACGCGCCGATGTCGCGCGCCAGGTCACGGAAGAGATGCTGCAACAGTACCCCGATCTGAAGGCCATTTACGCGCCCTGCGGCGGCGTGGAAGGGATTGTCGCCGCCCTGCGCGCGCGCCAGCGCCAGCATCAGGTCACCCTGATTTGTCATGGCCCGGTGGATAGCGGCGAGCTGGCGCTAATTGACGGCACTATCGATCTCATGCTTACCCATCGGCTTGATGAATTTGCCGCCGCCACCATCAACGCGTTTGTCCACGCCGCCAGCCAGCCGCAGGCGGCGTTTATCAACGCTCTGCAGCCGTTTGACCTCCTCACTAAAGAAAACCTCTGATTGCCGCAGGCGCGGGTAAAGTCGCCGCGCCCCGCTTCAGTGCTGCATTTGATAAAAAACTATCATTTACGCTATCAAAATAAACCTTGAATCCCATCAAAGAATTTAAATTTCATCATTGTTGGATATGAAATTTTCATTCAATACTGGTCATGTTTTCTCCTCATCTGAAAAGGAAGCCATCATGACCATACATATTGCCAACGCGCCGTGCAGCTGGGGCGTCGATGATCCCAAAAATCCTTATCTGCCGCCGTGGTCCAAGGTACTGGAAGAAGCGGCGACCGCCGGTTATAAAAGCATTGAACTGGGCCCGTGGAGCTATCTGCCGACCCGGGCCGATGAACTCAGCGCAGCGCTGAATAAACAGGGGCTGTCGCTGGTTGCCGGAACGATCTTCGACGATCTGGTCAGCGAAGAGAACTTCGCGAATATTGTCGAACTGACGCATAACCTCTGCCGCAACCTGTCGCAGGTGCCGTCGGCGGAAAAGACGCCGGGCAACCCCTTCCAGCCGCCTTATCTGGTCATTATTGATTTCGGCAATCCGCAGCGGGCGAAATATGCCGGGCGCGGCGAGCTGGCTCCCCGCCTGTCACCCGCCGACTGGCAGCGGATGGTCGACCACATTGTGACCATCAGCCGACTGGCGTGGCAGGAGTACGGCGTTCGCCCGGTTATCCATCCTCACGCCGGCGGCTGCATTGAGTTTGCCGATGAAATCGATCTGCTGGCGGCGCAAATCCCCCATGACGTAGCCGGTTTATGTCTCGACACCGGCCATCTCTTCTATTCGGGCATGGACCCCATCAGCTGGCTGGATCGCCATTTTGACCGCCTTGACTACCTGCACTTTAAAGATGTCGACCCGCAGGTATTCAGGAGCGTGATTTCCCGCGGCATCGACTTCTTCTCCGCCTGCGCGGAGGGGGTGATGTGCCCGCTCGGCAGCGGCGCCATTGATTATCCGGCGGTGCGCGCCTTTCTCGACAAGCGGGGCTATCAGGGCTGGATCACCATTGAGCAAGAGCGCGATCCGCGCAACGTCGAGGGCAGCCTGCAGGCGGTCACGGAAAGCCTGCGCTACCTGCGCTCGGTTGGTTTTTAATCGGGAGAAAACACATGATTAACGGTATTAAACCTGTTGGCCGCTCCTTGCGCTGGGGCATGGTGGGCGGCGGCGGAAGCAGCCAGATTGGCTATATTCACCGCTCTGCGGCGCTGCGTGACGGATCGTTTACCCTGCTGGCCGGAGCCTTTGATATTGACCCCCAGCGCGGGCGCGAGTTTGGCCAGCAGCTGGGCGTGGAGGCCGGGCGCTGTTACCCCGACTACCAAACGTTGTTTCGCGAAGAGGCGGCGCGGGAAGACGGCATTGAAGCGATCTCCATCGCCACGCCAAACAACACCCACTACGCTATTTGCCGCGCGGCGCTGGAGGCCGGACTGCATGTGGTCTGCGAAAAACCGCTCTGTTTTACCGGCGAAGAGGCCGATGCGCTGGTGGCCCTGAGCGAAAAACAGCGCAAAATCATCGGCGTCACCTACGGCTACGCCGGGCATCAGCTGATTCTGCAGGCGCGGCAGATGATTGAACAGGGGCTGCTGGGCGAGATCCGCATCATCAATATGCAGTTCGCCCACGGTTTCCATAACCAGCCGGTAGAGCAGGATAACCCCAGCACCCGCTGGCGGGTGGACCCGAAATTTGTCGGCCCCAGCTACGTGCTGGGCGATCTGGCCACCCACCCGCTGTTCCTGGCGGAGACCATGGCGCCGAAGCTCAATATCACTCGCCTGATGTGCTCCCGCCAGAGCTTTGTCAAAAGCCGCGCGCCGCTGGAGGATAACGCGCATGTGCTGATGGAGTACGACAACGGCGCCGTAGGGTCGATGTGGTGCTCGGCGGTCAACAGCGGCTCAATGCACGGACAGAAAGTCCGCATCGTCGGGGAGAAAGCCAGCCTGGAGTGGTGGGATGAACAGCCGAACCAGCTGCGCTACGAAATTCAGGGCGAGCCGGTGCGCATCCTCGAACGCGGAATGTCCTATCTCGATCCGCTGGCCCTGCAGGACGACCGGATCGGCGGCGGCCATCCCGAAGGGCTGTTTGAGGCCTGGTCGAATCTGTATCGCCGCTTTGCCATCGCCATGGATGCAACCGACCGTCGCGACGCGGCTTTGCTGGAAAACTTCTGGTATCCGGATGCCAAAGCCGGGGCGCTCGGCGTGCACTGGGTCGAGAAGTGCGTACGTTCAGCAGACAGCGGCGCCAGCTGGGTAGAATTTCACTGATCCTTTGATAATACGCGCCCGGCAAGGCATCAGCCGCCGCCGGGCTGCCACGATGCAAAAAGCCCTTACTCGCGACTCTCACACGTGACAACGTCACCTTTCATCATAAAATTCACAGCATTGTAATCAAAAAGGGAATGTCGTATAACAGGGGCCAAACCGAGGGGTGTCCCGTGAGGGCTGAGATGGCGTAAGCCGAACCCTTTGAACCTGATCTGGGTCATGCCAGCGAAGGGACGGGTCGGCATTTCCGCCAGTTTTGCGCCATTGCCTGTTCACACTTCTTTCAGCACGCCCGGATCTCCCTTTTTTCAGGAGGTCCTGTGATTCTTCCCGCGTTTACCCAGGGTATTTATGGTCGTCTGCGTCAGCAGGCCGGCGCCGACTGGCAGCACTACGTCGCCCACCCCTTCCTCCGCCAGCTCGCCAACGGTACCCTCCCCGAGCCCGCTTTTCGCCGCTATCTGACGCAGGACTATCTGTTTCTGATCCACTTCGCCCGCAGCTACGCCCTGCTGGTCAGCAAGCTGCGCACCCTGGCGGAAATGCGCGCTGCCGCCGCGTCGATGAACGCCATTCTCGACGAACTGCCGCTCCACGTTGGCTACTGCCGGGAATGGGGGCTGGATGAAGCGACGATGGCCGCCGAAACGGAAGCCGCGGAAACCGTCAACTACACCCGCTACGTACTGGACATCGGCCACTCCGGCGACGCCCTGGATCTGCTGGCGGCGCTGATGCCCTGCGTGGCCGGCTACGCGGAAATCGGCCTCAGCCTGCTGCACGATCCGGCGACCCGACTGACCGCCAATCCTTATGCCTCCTGGATCCGCAACTACGGCGATGAGGGCTACCTGAATAGCGTCAATAACGCCATCGGCCTGCTGGAAACCCTCTGGCGGCAGCGCGGCGGCGAGGCGCGTTTCGCTGAACTCAGCGCTATTTTCACCACCGCCACGCGTCTGGAGGCTAACTTCTGGCAGATGGGCCTTAACGCCGTCGCGGAGCGCCCGGCGTGACGGCTCCCGGAATTGAGGTGCGCGGCCTGGGCCTGCGCTTTGGCTCGCGGCAGATCTTCGACAATCTGACGTTCACTATCCCCGGCGGCCAGTGGGTATCGCTGCTCGGGGCCAGCGGCGCCGGAAAGACCAGCCTGCTGCGTATTATCGCCGGGCTGGCAAAAGCCACCGCCGGTGAGGTTCGCGCCAGCGACGGGCAGCCAATAGACAAGCGGCTGGCGTGGATGGGGCAAAAAGATCTGCTTTATCCGTGGTTAAGCGTGCGCGACAACGTCTCGCTTGGCGCGCGTCTGCGCGGGGAGCGCGTAGACCATCGGCGGGTTGCTGCGCTGTTACAGCAGGTTGGCCTTGAACACTGCGCCGGCGACCGCCCGGCCGCCCTCTCAGGCGGCATGCGCCAGCGTGCGGCGCTGGCGCGTACGCTCTACGAAGACCGGCCCATCGTGCTGATGGACGAGCCCTTTTCCGCGCTCGACACGATTACCCGCACGCGCATTCAGACCCTGGCCGCCGGGCTGCTGGTAAACCGCACCGTCGTGCTGATCACCCACGACCCGATGGAAGCCTGCCGCCTGAGCCACCGTCTGCTGGTCCTTTCCCCCGCTCCCGGCGGGATTGACGACGGGCATCACCTCTCCGGCATGCCGCCGCGCGCGCCGGACGACCCGGCGCTGTTGGCCAGCCAGGCGGAGCTGCTGCAACAGCTCATAAGGGCTAACGGATGAGCGCAAAACTGTTTCGCGCCGCCGTGGTGTTCTGCGGCCTGCTGCTGCTCTGGTGGCTGGCGACCCGCAGCGGCATTCCCGCTTTCCTGCTGCCTTCCCCCTCGGCGGTGGCAAGCGCTCTGTGGGTCAACCGCGCGTACCTCGGCGAACACACGCTGATCACATTAAGCGAGATCCTCAGCGGCCTCGCGCTCGGCGTTCTGCTCGGCGTGATCCTGGCGCTGTGCATGATTGTCTCGCCTCGCCTTCAGCGCTGGCTGATGCCGCTGGTGCTGACCAGTCAGGCGATCCCGGTTTTCGCCCTTGCCCCGCTGCTGGTGCTGTGGTTCGGTTTCGGCATGAGCGCCAAGGTCATGATGGCGGTGCTGGTGATTTTCTTTCCCGTCACCTCGGCGTTTTTTGACGGTCTGCGCCGGGTTAACCACGACTATCTCGATCTGGCGCGCACGATGGGGGCCTCTTTTGGCGCGCAGCTGCGCCACGTTCGCCTGATGGCTGCCCTTCCGGCACTCGGTTCCGGCCTGCGGATGGCGGCCGCCGTCGCCCCCATCGGGGCGATCATCGGCGAATGGGTCGGTTCAGCCGAAGGATTGGGCTACGTGATGCTTAACGCCAACGCCCGTCTGCAAACCGATATCTGCTTTGCGGCCCTGTTTATTCTGGTGCTACTGACCGTCCTGCTCTGGCTGGCGGTGGATGCTTTCTTACACCGGCTGATTAACTGGACGCCGGAATAACGCTCTTAAATAAAAGGACTAACCATGCGTAAACGTATTTATGCCGGTATGACGCTTGCCGCGCTGTTCAGCGGTCAGGCGCTGGCCAACGAGAAACTCACCCTGGTGCTGGACTGGTATATCAATCCCGACCACGCGCCGATCCTGGTGGCCGAACAGATTGGCGCCTTTAAAGACGCGGGGCTGGACGTCGACATTGTGCCGCCGTCCGACCCGGCGCTGCCGCCGCGGCTGGTTGCCGCCCGCCAGGCGGACCTGGCGATTACCTACCAGCCGCAGGTGCATTTTTTTGCTGATGAAGGGCTGCCGCTGGTCCGCGTCGGCACGCTGATTAATTCGCCGCTGAATACGGTGATCGCGCTGGATAAAAGCATAAAATCTCCCGCCGATCTGCAGGGCAAAAAAGTAGGATATTCGGTGAGCGGCATCGAACAGGCGACGCTGGCCACCATGGCGCAGCATGCGAAAATCGATCCCAAAAGCATCAAGCTCATCAATGTTAACTTCCAGCTGACCAGCGCCCTGCTGGCCGGACAGGTCGACGCGGTCATTGGCGGCTATCGTAATATCGAAGCGCTGGAGCTGAAGCTGCAGGGGAAAGATCCGCAGGTGATGAACGTTGAGGATTACGGCGTACCGGCCTACGACGAGCTGGTGATTGTCGCCAACCGGGATGAAGTCCACGCGGCGAAAATCAGGGCCTTCCTCAAGGCGCTGCAAAAAGGCGTCGCTTACCTGCGAGCTCACCCGCAGGAGACCTGGCAGGCGTTTGCCGCCGCGCATCCCGAGCTCAACACCGAACTGAACAAGCAGGCATGGCTGAAAACCCTTCCTCTGTTTGCCAGCGATCCGGCGGCGCTGGATAAACCACGGTATGAAGCTTATGAACAGTTTTTATATAACAATAAGTTGGTGAAAAAAGTCACACCTTTAACAAATTATGCGGTTGAGCTGCATTGAGTCATGCCATTGCTGGCGGAAACTTTTCGCCAGCAATGCCCGCCCGGCAGTATTAAAAAACGAGAAACTTCCTCACTAATAATTACAATTTTAAAGGTCTTTTATCCTTTAAAACACCTGATTTAAATCAAATGGTTACGTTGGTTTTTGCCTGTGTAAAAATAACGTAAATATACCTTAATCAATAAAACGTTGAATGCGTATCTAAAAAGCCATATATTGTGCCCGCTTTAATGCATGGCGATTCAATTTCTTACACCAATTTATTCAACCAGCGCTCAACCGTAACGCTGGTTGTGGGAGTGATATGATGACGGATAAAGTCCGTATTGATACTTTAGGCGCAGATTTATTAGATGCAAACAACGATACCTTTTTGGCCCGTCAGGCTGAATTCGAATCGAATGTCAGGAGCTACCCGCGCAAGCTGCCCCTTGCGATTACCAAAGCGGAAGGCGTCTGGCTGACCGATGCGGATAATAAACAGTATCTGGACTGCCTTGCCGGCGCAGGTACTCTGGCACTCGGCCACAACCACCCTGATGTGCTGCAGAGCATCCAAAGTGTCATTACCAGCGGCTTGCCGTTACATACTCTCGATCTGACCACTCCGTTAAAAGATCGCTTCTCTGAATACCTCCTTTCCCTGCTGCCGGGCGAAGGCAAAGAATACTGTCTGCAGTTCACCGGCCCGTCCGGCGCTGACGCCGTGGAAGCGGCGCTGAAGCTGGCGAAAAAATACACCGGCCGTTCTTCCGTGATCAGCTTCTCCGGCGGCTACCATGGGATGACCCACGGCGCGCTGTCCGTCACCGGCAACCTGTCGCCAAAAGCGGCGGTTAACGGCATGATGCCGGAAGTGCAGTTTATGCCTTACCCGCACCAGTACCGCTGCCCGCTGGGTATCGGCGGTGAAGCCGGCGTGAAAGCGCTGACTTACTACTTCGAAAACCTGATCAATGACGTCGAAAGCGGCGTGCGTAAACCGGCGGCGGTGATCCTGGAAGCCGTTCAGGGTGAAGGCGGCGTGAACCCTGCTCCGGTCGAGTGGCTGCAGCGCATCCGTAAAGTGACTCAGGAACACGGCATTGTGCTGATCATCGATGAAGTTCAGGCAGGCTTTGCGCGTACCGGTAAATTCTTCGCCTTCGAACACGCGGGCATCGAGCCGGACATTATCGTGATGTCGAAAGCCGTTGGCGGCGGTCTGCCGCTGGCCGTTCTCGGTATCAAAAAGCAGTTCGACGCCTGGGAACCGGGTCACCATACCGGCACCTTCCGCGGCAACCAGCTGGCGATGGCCACCGGCCTGACTACCCTGCGCCACCTGAAAGACAATAACATTGCGGATAAAACCGCCGCTCAGGGCGAATGGCTGAAAGGCAAGCTGGCCGAGATGCAGAAACGCTATCCGGTTATCGGCCACGTTCGCGGTCTGGGCCTGATGATCGGCATCGAGATCGTTAAACCGAACGAAGCGCCGGACCACATGGGCTGCTACCCGGCGGATGGCGAACTCTCCGCGCTGCTGCAGAAGAAATGCTTCGAAGCGGGTCTGATCCTCGAGCGCGGCGGCCGCCACGGCTGCGTGCTGCGTCTGCTGCCGTCCCTGCTGATCAGCAACGCTGAGCTGGAAATTTTCTTCGACAAATTTGAACAGGCCCTGCTGGCCGCCGGCGTAAAACCGGTCTGAGTGGAGTAAGTGACCGCAATGTCCAAGTTGAATCCGATTCTTGCTGGTTCCGCGCAAAGTATTGATGCCTACCAGCAAGCGATCGCCCAGACCAGCCAGGCGGTAGCGCAGTGGCTGCAGCAGCCTGAAATGTATCAGGGGAAAAGCGTTGACGAACTGCGTGAGCGCATCACCCTTGATTTCAACGAACAGGGTCTGGGCAACCAGGCGGCGATTGAACGTGCGATCGAGTACTTCCTGAAAGACAGCCTGTCGGTACATCACCCGCAGTGCGTGGCGCATCTGCACTGCCCGAGCCTGGTGATTAGCCAGGCGGCGGAAGTGCTGATTAACGCCACCAACCAGAGCATGGACTCCTGGGACCAAAGCCCGTCAGCCACCATCATCGAGATCAAGCTGATTGAATGGCTGCGCGCTCAGGTCGGCTACGGCGCCGGCGATGCGGGCGTTTTCACCAGCGGCGGCACCCAGAGCAACATGATGGGCCTGATGCTGGCGCGCGATGCCTTCTTTGCCCGCCGGGGTCATTCCATCCAGCAGGATGGTTTGCCGGGCGATATTCGTCAGTACAAAGTGCTGTGTTCAGAAAACGCCCACTTCTCGGTGCAGAAGAACATGGCGCTGATGGGCCTCGGCTACCGTTCCGTAACGCTGGTGAAAACCGACGAATTCGCGCGGATGGACGTGGCGGATCTGAAAGCGAAAATCGCCGAGGGGCAGGCTAACGGCGAACAGATTATGGCCATCGTCGCCACCGCCGGCACCACCGACGCGGGGGCAATCGACCCGCTGCGCGAGATTGCGGCCGTCGCGGCTGAGCACCAGATCTGGCTGCACGTTGACGCGGCCTGGGGCGGCGCGCTGCTGATGTCCGAGAAGTATCGCGATCGTCTGGACGGCATTGACTTAGTGGACTCCATCACCCTGGATTTCCACAAGCAGTTCTTCCAGACCATCAGCTGCGGCGCGTTTCTGTTAAAAGAAGCCCGTCACTATGAGCTGATGCGCTATCAGGCGGCCTATCTGAACTCTGAGTTCGATGAAGAGCACGGCGTACCGAACCTGGTATCCAAATCGCTGCAGACCACCCGCCGCTTCGACGCGCTGAAGCTGTGGATGGGCCTGGAGGCGCTGGGCCAGAAGCAGTACGCGGAAATCATCGATCACGGCGTGACGATGGCGCTGAACGTGGCGGATTACGTCAAAACGCAGCCGACGCTGGAGCTGGTCATGCAGCCGCAGCTGGCGAGCGTGCTGTTCCGTTCCCGTCCGCAGCAGATGGCGGGCAGCGACGATGCCGCGGTCGCCCTGCTCAACCAGCGGGTTGGCGATGCGCTGCTGGCTTCCGGTCGCGCTAACGTCGGCGTGACCGAGCACAACGGCGTCACCTGTCTGAAGCTGACGCTGCTGAACCCGATCGTGACGTTAGAGGACGTGAAGGTGCTGCTGAGTCTGGTAGAGCGTACCGCCCAGGAGCTGCTGGCGCAGTAAATTTGTTTTCGCATTAACCTTGAAAGCCGATAACTCACCTTATCGGCTTTTTTAATGGTTTTTTGCCCTGAATTTGTGACGTTGTCACGATATTGAGGCTACCGGCCTGAAGATGGCTGTGAACCTGTAGCCCAGACAGGTGCGCAGCACCGCCTCCGGGTATTCTGCCACTCAGCGCTCTTCTCCCGGGGGCGGCGCAAAGCGCCTGCCCGGGCTACCGGCCCGATGATGGCTGTGCGCAGCACTGCCTTCCAGAGGCGTTGTATCCGTGCCGGGCGTGACATGGCGGGATGTTGTCGCACCGTGTATCGACTCTCCTTTCCGATACACGGTGCGACAAACTCACGATCGCGACAGGTAACGGGCCGCGGGTTCAGATTGCGCAAAGCCGGGGAGCATGGCCTGACGCGTCGTGTTCAGCGCCTGCCACTGCGTTTCATCATGCAGCGGCGGTATGGTCACCGATTCGCGGCGGTCGAACCCCACCAGGGCGGCATCCACCAGTTTATCCACCTCCATGAGGCCGGGAATGGTATCCACGTCTTTGCCGCTGTGCTGCCAAATCTCGGTGCGCGTTGCCGCCGGCAGTACCGCCTGAACGTATACGCCTTTCGCGCTCAGCTCAACGTCGAGCCCCTGCGAGAGAAACAGCACAAAGGCTTTCGCGGCGCCGTAGACGGTCAACCCCATTTCCGGACCCAGCCCAACGACCGACGCAATGTTGACAATCGCCCCCTCTCCGGCCTCGGCCAGACGCGGCGCGATCGCGTTCGCCAGGCGAGCCACAGAGGTCACGTTGAGGGTAATCAGGCGAGTGATATCGTCACTGCTCTGGTGGAGGAAATCACCGGGAATCGAGGTGCCGGCATTGTTGACCAGAATCCTGATACGCGCGTCTTCCCGCAGCCGCTGCTCCACGGCGGCGATGTCGCTATCCTGGGTTAAGTCGGCCTGCAGGATGTCGACCTGAACGCCGGTTTCGTCGCGCAGCCGCTCGGCCAGCGCCGTCAGCCGCTCGTGATTACGCGCGACCAGCACCAGGTCGTGGCCGCGGCGGGCAAAACGTTCGGCATAGACTGCGCCAATTCCGGTCGATGCGCCGGTTACCAGCACCGCTGATTCACTGCTCATAGGTGTACTCCTCAATTTATACATGATGGTCGTCATGTATAATGGCACGGGCTGGGTATGCTGTAAATAATGTTATATGATGGTCATCATAAATAATTTCGCAGCAGGACGACGCCATGAGAGTGAGCAGAAAACAGGTTGAAGAGAATAAGCAGACAATCCTGACCGCCGCCGGACGGTTGTTTCGCGAGCGGGGTTTTGACGCGGTCACGGTCACCGATATTATGAAATCAGCCGGTCTGACCCACGGCGGATTCTACGGCTACTTCAAATCGAAGGATGACCTGATCGCCCAAACCCTCGCGGAACTGAAGATAGAGAACGACGCGGCGAAAAACGACGTCGTCGCGCAAATCGAGCGTTATCTTTCCCCCGAACATCGGGATAATTTTGCCAGCGGCTGCCCGCTGGCGGCGCTGGCGGCGGAAACCATCCGCCAGTCCGAGCCCGCGCGTGACGAAATGAGCGCACGGCTGCAGCAGCAGATAGCGCAGCTCAGTGAAGCGATGGATGATCGGGACGCTGAAGCCAGCCGCCGCGCGGCGATTGGCAGCTGGTCGGCCATGGTCGGCGCGTTAATTCTGGCGCGGATGACCGCGGATTCAGCGTTTTCCGACGAAATCCTCGGTGAAACGGCGGCCTGGCTCGCGGAAAAACAGCGCTGAGGTTAAGCCGGGTTCAGGTCTGGCTGCAGGTAGCCTGCGACAAAGCGGGTCAGAATCGCCGAGGCCACCGGGCTCTCCACAACGTCACGACTCAGCCTGTCCGGGTCAACCCCCTCGTTGCGCAGCGCCGCCTGGCGGAACGCGATCAGCGAGCGGGCAATCGCCGGGGTGATCTCCGGATGAAACTGCGTAGAAACGGCATGCGCGCCGTAGCGTACAATCTGGTGAGGGTCGTGCTGCGACGAAGCCAGCACCTTTGCCCCTGGCGGTAATCGGGTGACCGTTTGCATATGCGTGAGGTGCGCGCTGAACGGCGCCGGGTGGTCAGCCAGCAGACGATCCGCCAGGCCGTGTGCGGACAGCGAAATGGTTTTACTCCCGGCTTCGCGTCCGGCTGGATGGTAGTCCACCTCACCCCCCAGGGCGTGCGCCATCAGCTGATGCCCGTAGCAGACGCCAAACAGCGGCATCTCTATCGCCATCGCCTCGCGGATCCAGGCCGCGGTCATTTCACTCCACGGCAGGCGTTCGGTCACCATATCCCAGGAGCCGGTAATCACCGCGATGGTCGCGTTATCCGGCGCGGGAAGCGGCTCTCCGGCATAGACGCGCGCCACGCTGATTTTATTGCGCCACGGCGCCAGTAAATTGCCAAACCAGAGGGGAAGATCGCCGTGGTCGGAGACGATTTCATCCGGCGGAGTCCCGGTTTGTACAAGAAGAAGCGTATTTCGGCTTAACGACATCAGAGCGCCTTTTTTCACAGCAACACAGAACGCTACTATGAGCAAAAGCGCCGGCGGCGGCAAATAACCAATCCGCTAACGCTTATGCTCAGAGTGAATAACGTTTACTGCGCGTCGGCGCTCTCCACCTGCGGCACCGTCGACGTCGCGCCCTGTTCCGCCGGCGCGTTGGCCGGGTCGAAGATATGGTCGAGGATGGCGCGCGCCGTCGGTCCCGCAACCACGCCATCGCCGCCGCCGTTCTCCAGAATCAGCGCCATCGCCACCTTCGGATGCTGATAGGGGGCAAACAGGGTATAGAAGATATGGTCGCGCAGGCGCACCGGGATCATCTTCGCGTTGTAGGTCTGGTTCTCCTTCAGGCTGAAGACCTGGGACGTCCCGGATTTTGCGGCGATCTGGTACGGCGCGGTATGGAACAGCTTATAGCCGGTGCCGTTTGGCAGGTTCGCCATGCCGTACATGCCGTTGCGCACCACGCCCCAGTACGGCGAATGCGGATCGCCAACCTGCGGCAGATCCTGCGGCGGCTGATAGCGCTCGACCTTATTACCCTGCTTCATGGAGTAAAGCAGATGCGGATTTTGCACTTTGCCGTTGTTAATCAGGGTCGTCAGCGCCTTGACCATCTGGATCGGCGTGGCAATCCAGTAGCCCTGACCGATACCGACGGAAATGGTATCCCCCTGATACCACGGTTTTTTATGCACCCGCTGTTTCCACTCCCGGCTCGGCAGCACCCCGGCATACTCTTCGTTAAGATCGATGCCGGTAGACTGACCGTAGCCAAACTTGCTTAGCCACTCGTGAATGCGGTCGATACCCATCTCAAACGCCACCTGATAGAAGAAGGTATCCGCCGATTCTTCTATCGCTTTGGTGACGTTAAGCATGCCGTGGCCGCTCTTCAGCCAGTCGCGGTAGCGGCGCTGGGTCCCCGGCAGCGTCCAGGTCGGCGCGCCGAAGAAGGAGGTGGTTGGCGTGATTACGCCCGCCGACAGCGCCGACAGCGCCATGTAGGGCTTCACCGTCGATGCGGGCGGATAGAGACCCTGGGTGACCCGGTTAATCAGCGGCCGGTCCGGGTTATCGAGCAGCGAACGGTAGGCCTGATAGCCGATGCCCCTGACAAAGGGATTGGGATCGTAGCTGGGGCTCGACACCATGGCCAGCACGCCGCCATCGCGCGGATCGACGGCCACTACCGCCGCGCGCTGCCCCTTCAGCACCGATTCGATATACTGCTGCAGGTGCAGATCCAGCGTCAGGTAGATGTTCTTCCCGGCCACCGGCGGGACCTCTTTTAGCAGACGCACGACCCGCCCGTGGTTATCCACTTCCACTTCCTGATAGCCGGTGGTGCCGTGCAGCGCTTTCTCGTAGTAGCCTTCAATGCCCTGCTTGCCGATATTGTGGTCGGCGGCGTAGTTCTCTTCTTCCCCGGCTTTGGCCAGCTTTTGCAGATCGCTGTCGTTGATCTTCGAGACATAGCCAACCACGTGCGCCAGTTCGGCGCCGTAGGGGTAAGCGCGCTGCTGATAGCTCTCCACCGTGACGCCAGGGAAGTGAAACTCATTGACCGCAAAACGCGCTACTTCAACATCGCTCAGGTCCGATTTTAACGTCACCTCTTTGTAGCGGCTGTTGTGGTGCATATCGTCGCGGAAGTCGGCGATATCCTGCGGGGTTAAATCAACGATCGGCGTCAGCTGCTGCAGCAGCGCCGTCATATCGGCGATTTTGCTCGGGATCACCTGCAAACGGTAGAGGGTAATATTTTGTACCAGCGGGATGCCGTTGCGGTCGAAAATTAGCCCCCGGCTCGGCGCGATGGGCAGCATTTTAATGTCGTTCTGGTTTGAACGCGTCTGATAAAAGTCGTGCTGATCCACCTGCAGGCGGTAAAGATTAAGGATCAGGATGGCGAAGCAAATCACCACCAGTAGAAACGCAATGACGGCACGGCGGACAAATAGCATCTTTTCCGCTGAATGGTCGCGAATTTCATCTCTCA
The DNA here is from genome assembly GCF_001753185.1 of Klebsiella sp. LTGPAF-6F. Lineage (NCBI taxonomy): Bacteria > Pseudomonadati > Pseudomonadota > Gammaproteobacteria > Enterobacterales > Enterobacteriaceae > Klebsiella > Klebsiella sp. LTGPAF-6F. Next base: position 3,099,324 of record NZ_CP017450.1, on the reverse strand, counting down.
TTAGGGACATTAGCGGTCATTTACCTGGGTTACAAAGTGCCTGAAAAGGGAAAAGCGGGGAAGAATAGCGTTATCGCAGCGGGAGCCCTACCGAAAGGTTGCTAATGATCTGGCAGAAATGTTTCAGCATGTTAGAAATTTAAGGTGACAGTGTCACCAATCCCCTCCATCAAAAAGCGATGGAGGGGTTGTAGTTTAACGTGCCAGCCAGGCGCGCCAGCCGCCGTAGGCGGTAATCTCCGTGGCTTCGCCTAATCCATTGGCTTCGCAGATAAAGCCCGCTAACCGGCGTCCGTCGGCAAGCTCAACTTTTCCCAGGCCCAGCGGCGCGGGGATGGCCGCCAGCAGCGAACCGACCTCCGCGCTGGGTAGCTCCCACACTTCAACCGCGATCGACGCCCCGCCGCTATCGGCGCGAACCATCGCCGGGCGTTTGCCGTCCGCGAGAGCGTATAAACGATAGTGTGGCGCGCTGCGGGTCGCCTGCAGCAGCCGACCGCCCCGCGCCAGCAGCTGGCCGTTAAGCGGCAGGCCAGAGAGATGAGCGCCGCAAACAACCAGCGCCATTCGGTCATGGCCGGCGACGCGTTCAGGCGGCGGGGTCTCCAGCCGCGCTCCGCCCGCCAGCGGCAGCCGCTCAGCGCGCTGAAACGCATCGGCCAGGCCCAGTAAATACTGGTCGGTAAAGGCCCGGCCAAACAGCGTGACGCCCGAAGGCAATCCGTCCGGCATAAATCCGCATGGCACGCTCACCGCGGCATAGTCCAGCAGGTTCATAAAGTTGGTGTAGTACCCGAGATCGGCGTTGCGCGCGATCGGCTCCGCCTCCAGCTCGTCAAGCGTCACCGGGCGCGGATAGGTTGGCGTCAGCACGCAGTCCAGGGTCTCGAGTATCGCGTCGCACCGGGCTTTGTACTGCTGTAGCTGATAGATCGCCGTAAAGGTCGCCGTGGCGTCGGTGCCCGGCGCTTTTGCCAGCACGTCGCGAATAACCGGCAGTACCGCCTCCGGCTGCCGCGCCATCAGCGGACCGACCACCGCGTAGCGTTCGGCGACCCACGGCCCGTCATACAGCAGCCGGGCTGCCGCCAGAAACGGCGTGAAATCAATCTCAACTGCCACCCCGCCCAGCGCCGTCAGCCGTTGCCGGGCCTGGGAAAACAGGCGTTCGCTTGCGCGGCAGCCGAGGAAATTGAGCTCGCGCGGAACGCCAAAACGAAACCCCGCGGACGGCCTGCCGAACGCCTGACGGCTGTTCCACTGAGGATTACGACGGCTCCAGGCGTCCTGCGGATCGCACTGTGCGACGAGCGCCAGCAGCTGGCTGGCCTCGTCGGCGGTGGGGCTGAAAAAGGTCACGCAGTCTAACGTACGACAGGCGGGGACCACCCCTGCGGTGGATATCAGCCCTTTACTGGCCTTCAGACCCACCAGGTTATTCAGCCCTGCCGGGACGCGGCCGCTACCGGCGGTATCCGTGCCCAACGAGAAGCTGGCAACGCCCAGCGCCACCGCCAGCGCGGAACCGGCGCTGGAACCGCCGGAGGGATACTCCGCATGATAGCTATTGCGGCAGCGACCGTACGGCGATCGGGTACCGTTCAGGCCGGTAGCGAACTGATCGAGATTGGTTTTACCGACCGGCACGGCGCCCAGCGCAATCAGCTGAGCGACAATCGTCGCACTCTGCTCCGCCCGATACGCAAACGCCGGACAGGCCGCGGTGGTGACAATCTCCGCCAGATCGATATTGTCTTTGATGGCGAACGGCACGCCGTACAGCGGCAGCGCGGCCGGCGAGAGGTCATCCAGCGCCGCCAGAAACGGCTCCTGCTCCTCTTCGCTCAGAATATGGATAAACAGCCTGAACTCGGGGTTAAGCGCCTGCGCCCGCTGGCGGATGTCCGCCAGCACGCTGCGCGGCGTGGTTTTACCGGTGCGGTAACGCTCCGCCAGGGTTGCCAGGCGTAAATCAAACGTCTGCTGCATCATGCCTTCTCCTCAATAATCACCGCCACCCGCTGCCCGGCGCGTACCGCGCTGCCCGGCTGCACGTGAACCTGTTGAATAACGCCATCGCAGGGGGCCAGCAGCGGGATCTCCATCTTCATCGACTCCAGCACGACCAGCACATCCCCCGCGCGGACCCGGCTGCCTGCCGCCGTTTGTACTTGCCACAGGTTTCCGGAAATCGGGCTTTCCACCCCCTGTTCACCCTGCCGCAGCGGCGCGTCTCCGCCCTCATCCACGGCGCTCTCCTGGCTGTCAAAATGGGCCTGCCCGCTGGCTATCCAGCGATCGCGTTCGGCGTTAAACGCCTGCTGCTGATGCTCGCGAAACGCGCCGATGCTGTGCGCTTCACGGCGGAGAAACTGCTGGTATTCCGCCAGCCGCAGCGTGCTGTGCTCAATGCGCAGCGGGTAGCGTCCGAGCGGGAAATCGCGGCGAATTTGCAGCAGCTCTTCGGCCGAAACCGGATAGAAACGCAGTTGGTCGAAGAAACGCAGCAGCCAGGGTTTGCCGGCAAAATCCGCTACCTCACGATAGCGATTCCACATCTGCAGGGTCCGGCCAACGAACTGATAGCCGCCGGGCCCCTCCATGCCGTAGACGCACAGATAGGCCCCGCCGATGCCGACCGAGTTTTCCGCCGTCCAGGTGCGCGCCGGGTTGTACTTGGTGGTAACCAGGCGATGGCGCGGGTCAAGCGGCGTCGCCACCGGCGCGCCGAGATAAACATCGCCCAGCCCCATCACCAGATAGCTGGCGTCAAATACCGTATTCCATACCGCCTGTTCATCGGGCAGATCGTTGATGCGACGGATAAATTCCAGATTACTCGGGCACCAGGGCGCGTCCTGGCGCACGGTGGTCATATATTTATCGATTGCCCTGCGGCAGGCCGGATCGTCCCAGGAGAGCGGCAGATGCACCACGCGCGTCGGCACCTGCAGATCGTCGCTCAGGCAGACCGTGGACCACTCGCTGCGCACCCACGCCAGCAGCGTCTCAAGGGGCAACGTTTCCGGCTGAAAATGGATTTGCAGCGAGCGAATCCCCGGGGTGATATCGATCGCGCCGTCTCTTGATTGCGCTTCCAGGGCCTGCATCAGGGCGTGAATGCGGAAACGCAGAACCAGATCCAGCTCCGGCTCCCCGGCTTCCAGCAGCAGATGCGTATCGCCGGAGAGTCGCGCCACCAGGCGTTTGTCCGCCTCGCCGCAGGTCATCACGACAGGCGACGTCAGCGGCGCGGGCTGCCAGGCTATCGCCTGGTGACTTAGGGTCGCCAGCTCGGCGCGCCGCCCTTCCGCCAGCCGCCGGGCGGTGGGTAAATCCACCGCCACGAAACGCACCTTATCCCCGGCCTTGAGCTGGCCTAACTGCCAGAGGTCGGCTTCAATCACCGTGACCGGGCAGACAAAACCGCCGAGGCTCGGCCCGTCCGGTCCAAGGATCACCGGCATATCGCCGGTAAAATCGACCGCGCCCACCGCGTAAGGGTTATCGTGAATATTCGACGGATGCAGCCCCGCTTCGCCGCCGCTGTCGCGGGCCCACAGCGGCTTGGGGCCAATCAGGCGCACGCCGGTGCGGCTGGAGTTAAAGTGGACCGCCCACTCCGTGGCGAAGAACGTCGCAATATATTCCGGCGCAAAGAATTCCGGCGCGCCGTGGGGGCCGTAAATCACCCGCAGCGTCCGCACCTCAGCCAGCGCGGTGCGTAGCGCGGCGGGCAGTTGATCCCCGCTTCTGGCGGCGGCGTGCGGCGCCAGATGCAGCACGTCGCCTCCGCGCAGCGCCCGTCCGCCGTGGCCGCCAAACTGGCCGAGGGTAAAGGTGCTTTTACTCCCCAGATAGTCTGGTACCTGAATGCCGCCGCTCAGGCAGAGATAGCTTCTGACCCCCGCGCCGCTTATCGCGCCCAGCTTCAGGGTCGCCCCCGCCGGAATAGTCAATACGCAGTCCAGCGGCTGGTCTACGCCATCGAGCGTCACCGCCAATGGCGCGCCGCACACCACCGCCTGAACGTCGGTATTAAATTTCAGGGTCGGCCCGTTGAGGGTGATTTCCAGCGCGGCCGCTCCCTCGGCATTGCCCAGCAGGCGGTTGCCGAGACGCAGGGCGCGATCGTCCATCGGCCCCGACGGCGGTACGCCCACCGCCCAGTACCCCAAACGTCCCGGATAGTCCTGCACGCTGGTCTGGGTTCCGGCGCTCAGCACCTCCACGGTCGCCGCGCGGTAGCGCAGCTGCTCAAGGCAGCGGGTCCAGGGCTCGCCTTCGGTAAAGGGCGCAAAGCCAAGAATTTGTTGCAGGTACACGCGGTTAGTTTCTACGCCGTACAGGCGGGTCTCCGCCAGCGCCTGCGCCAGGCCGGCGATAGCCTCATCGCGGCTGGGGCGCCAGGCGATCGCTTTTGCCAGCATCGGGTCGAAGAACGGCGGGACTTCGCACCCGGCCTCCACCCAGCGGTCAATACGCAGGGCTGCGCCGTCCGCCGGCGGAAAGAAGACGTCCGTTAACAGTCCGGGAGAAGGCTGGAATTGCCGCCCCGGATCTTCGGCGTAAATTCGCGCCTGGATAGCGTGGCCCTGGGGCCGTAACCCGGCGGCCAGCTCAGGTAGCGGAGGCAGTGCCCCCGCCGCCAGCTCAATCATCCAGCGCACCAGGTCAACGCCCCACACCTGCTCCGTGACGCCGTGTTCGACCTGAAGCCGGGTATTTACCTCGAGGAAATAAAACTGCCGCGCCGCGCTGTCGTAGACAAACTCCACCGTCCCGGCGCTGCGGTAGCTCACCGCTTTACCCAACGCGATAGCCGCCGCGCATAGCGCCTGCGCCATCCCGTCAGGCAGATTCGGCGCGGGCGTCTCTTCAATCACTTTCTGGTTACGTCGCTGGACTGAACAGTCGCGCACGCCGAGCGCGATGACCTCTCCCCGCCCGTCGCCGAAGATTTGTACCTCCAGATGGCGGGCGCGTTCGATATATTTTTCGAGAAATACCCCGCCGTCGCTGAAGTTGTTTTGTCCCAGCCGCTGCACCGCGGCAAACGCCTCAATCAGCTCACGGGCGTCGCGACAGACGCGCATGCCAATCCCGCCGCCGCCGGCGGTGCTTTTGAGCATGACCGGATAGCCCACCGCCTCAGCCGCCCGGCAGGCTTCGCCGCTGTCGGCCAGCAGCTCGCTGCCTTCCAGCAGCGGCACGCCCTCGGCTTTGGCTAAGGCCCGAGCGGTATGCTTCAGGCCGAAGGTGCGCAGCTGTTGCGGAGTGGGGCCGACAAACGCCACCCCCGCCGCCTCGCAGGCCTCAGCGAAGGCCGCGTTTTCAGACAGAAAGCCGTAGCCGGGGTGGATCGCTTTGGCGCCGCTCTGCTGCGCGGCAGCGAGGATCTTCTCCGTCACCAGATAGGTTTGCGCCGCCGGGCCGTCGCCGAGGCTTAACGCTTCATCCGCGTCGCGGATATGCAGACTACTCAGGTCAGCTTCGGAATAGACGGCGACGCCTTTCACCTGCATCGCGCGCAGGGTGCGCAGAATGCGGCAGGCGATGGCGCCGCGGTTGGCAATCAGTAAGGTATCAAACATAAGCGCAACTCACAGGGTCGCGGGTCGTCCCGCAAAAAGTCGATGTTCCCCTGAGGTCGTCCCCGGGGTGAACCGGCGCTTAAGGTTTGCGCGTCGGCGTACTGTTCAGGCGGTCGGCGCGGACGGCGAAGAGCCGAAAGGCCAGCAGACGCCAGCGCTGCCAGCGGGTCAGTTCCATACCAGCACCTCGGCGGGCGTGGGGTTCCAGCCATTGCAGGGATTATTTAACTGCGGACAGTTGGAAATCAGCACCACGGCGTTGCACTCGGCGCGCAGCTCAACGTATTTCCCCGCCGCCGATATCCCGTCCTCAAAGGTCAGACCGCCTTCCGGCGTCACCGGGACGTTCATAAAAAAGTTAATGTTGGCGCCGATATCGCGCTTATGCAGGCGGCCATCGTGCAGGCAGGCGCAGAGGAAATTATCCCGACAGCTGTGCATATAGCGTTTATCCTGGGCGTAGCGCACGGTGTTGCTCTCCTGGGCACAGGCGCCGCCGAGGGTATCGTGGCGACCGCAGGTGTCGGCAACGATGGTCAGCAGCGGATTGCCCAGATTGGAATAGAGTACGCTGCCGGTAGTCAGGTAGGCATTGCCCTGGCGGCGCAGCGTGCGCTGCGGATCGTAGCGTTCTCGGGGGTTATCGGCGTTGTAAAACAGGGTATCAATGGCCTGGTTGCCTTCGAGGTCAAGCAGGCGCAGGGTTTGCCCTTTTTGTACCTCAAACAGCCAGGGTTCCCCTGCCGGGATCACATGGCGATAGACGGCATCTTCGGGACGACGGTTACTGGCGATCAGGGTCATCGCAGCCTCCTTACAGGGCAAAAAGTTGGGTGTTGAGGAACGCGCGCTGGTTTTCATCGCGGGTAAAGAGCGCTTCCGCGGCCGCCTGCGCATCGTCAGCCTGGTACCAGCTCAGCTGGATCGGCCGCGGAGCGTACTCAGCGGCAGGGTCCTGAGGATGCGGCAGCGCGGTCAGCACCATGAGGACATCCATCGGCGCAAACAGCTCAACGTAATCTCCGGCGCGGCTGTTGGCGGAAATAAACTGAAAACGGCCATCCTCATCGACCGTGACTTTGCTGAAGAAGTTAACCACCATCAGCAGATCCTCCAGGCCCAGATCCCATTTACCCATTTCAACCAGCAGGTTATCGACGCCGTTGCGGTAGAAGCCGTTGCGCAGCTCCTGGTAGCGTCCTGCGCCATATTTTTCACGCGTCTCGTTGGCGTTGAGTATGCCGCCGAACGGGTCGTGCCAGCCGCAGCTGTCGGCAACAATCCCGGCCAGAACGCGCCCCATATCGGAGTAGAAACAGTGCCCGGCGGTCAGGCGCGCGGTGTGCTGGCCCTTGAGGGTATCCGGCAGATTCAGGCGCTCACTCTTCTCATGGGGATTCAGCATCATCATGCTGACGTTGGCCCCGCCGTCGATATCGGTCAGGCGCAGGATCTGCCCTTTGCGCAAAATCAATGAGGTGTGCGCCCCGCCGGGTAGCCGCTCTTCGCGCAGGCTGGGGGATGAGTGAAAAAGTGCGGTCATCAAACTATCTCCTTAATGCGTAAACGTTATTGTCGCTGCCGGTGGTCATCTGCGACATCCGCGCTTCATTGAGCGGAATATCGTAGGTAACGCGCGCACCCCAGGCGTTGGGCGCCTGCGGATCGATGCGCACTTTGTCGAAAACCAGCAGCCGGGTGCCAAGGTTGAAGCCCTCCGCGAGGTCGTGGGTGACCATAAAAACCGTCATCCGCGTTTCGCTCCACAGCTGGAGCAGCAGCCCGTGCATATCCTTGCGAATACCGGGATCCAGCGCGCCGAAGGGTTCATCAAGCAGCAGTACGCGCGGCTGCATGACGAAAGCCTGGGCGATCGCCAGCCGCTGCTGCATCCCGCCGGAGAGCTGCGCCGGATATTTATTCAGCGCGTGCCCCAGCCCGACTTTCTCCAGCATCCGCTGCGCCCGTTCGCGCGCGTCGCGTTTCCTGCCGGCAAACAGCCGGCCAAACAGCGGTGACGCCGGGAGTTCGAGGCCAATGGCGACGTTATCCAGCACGTTGAGGTGCGGGAAAACCGAATAACGCTGAAACACCACGCCGCGGCTGCGGTCCGGCTCCGCCGCCAGCGGCTGGCCGTCGAGGGTGATTTCCCCGCGAGTCGGCTTTTCCTGGCCGAGCAGCAGGCGTAAAAACGTCGACTTTCCGCAGCCGGACGCGCCGACCATCGAACAGAACTCGCCCTCTTTCACCTGCAAATTGATGCGCTCCAGCACCACGTGGTCGCCGTACTCCTGCCAGATATTTTTGATGTCGATAAAGCTCATGCCCGGCCTCCTTCCGCCCACGGGAAACAGGCTTTGTGCAGCTGGCGCAGAGCCAGATCCATCAGCCACGCCAGCAGGGTTATCCAGATGACGTAAGGAATAATCACGTCCATCGCCATATAGCGGCGGACGAGGAATATGCGATAGCCGAGACCGGCGGTGGCGGAAATGGCCTCGGCGGAGATCAAAAACAGCCATGCGGAGCCCAGCAGCAGGCGCAGGGAGGTTATCAGCCGCGACAGCAGCTGCGGCAGCACTACCCGCAGCACCACCGTCCAGCTATTGGCGCCGAGGGTTTGCGCTTTGATAAACAGCTCCGCCGGGATTTCCCGCGCCCGCTGTTCAAGGTCGCGCGCCAGCATCGGCGTAATGCCAATAACGATAAGCATCACTTTTGATAGCTCATCCAGGCCGAAGACGATAAACAGCACCGGTAGGATCGCCAGCGGCGGGATCATCGACACCACGGTCATCAGCGGCGACAGCGCCGCGCGGTACATCGGGAACACGCCGGCGGCGATGCCGATGCCCAGGCCAATCAGCGACGAGAGCGCCAGACCAATCAGCAGGCGGCTCATACTAATCAGCGTGTCGGCCCACAGCAGATACTCGCCGCTGCGTTTATCCGGGGTGAAGGCCATCCGATCGATGGCCGCGATCATCTGCGACAGGCCGGGCAGCAGCTTATCCTGCGGGTTGGCTTCCAGCCGCACCGCCGAACCGATAAACCAGGCGGCGATCATCAGGACGAAGGGCAATAGCATCAGCGTCAGACGCATACCCTGCCGGGGATAGCGGTTAATGTGGCGCATGGCGTGGACTCCCAAGGTCAATCATTACAGCTGCCCCGCCGCCGCCAGCTTCAGATAGCTGTCGTCAAAGCGCAGTTTGCTGTTGGCGGTATCGCCGACGGTGACGCCGCCGGGGAAGGTCATGCCGATAAAGTCAGCGCTCTGCGCCCCCTCTCCCAGCAGCCCTTTATCAAAAGAGAACTGCGCCACCCGCTGCATGGTTTTTGCCAGCGCCGGCGAGGAGATAAACGTCAGGGTATCGGCAGGCGTCCAGAAGAGATGGGTTGTTTTGAGCTGCGCCCGGTAGCCCGCGAGGTCGGTGCCGGAATCGGCGGCCATTGCGCTTAGCGCCTGCGTGTCTCCGGCCTGCATTTTGGCCATCATCTCGAACCAGGCGCCGGTCAGGGCTTTACCCAGCGCCGGGTTATCTTTCAGAGTCTGAGTATTCACCACCATCATGTCGATCAGCTCGCCGGGAACCTGCGAAGAGCTAAAGACCTCCGTGGTTTGCGGCGTCTTTTTGATAACCGAAAGCTGCGGATTCCAGGCCACCGCCGCGCGTACGCCGCTGGTGCCAAAAGCCGAGACGATATCCGCATCCGAGGTATTGACCACTTTGACGTCTTTTTCCTGCAGCCCGGCTTTTTCCAGACCGCGAACCAGCAGATAGTGCGATACCGAAAGCTCCGGGAGATACACCGCCATGCCTTTCAGATCGCTGAGCTTTTTATCCGCCCCCTTCAGCACCACGCCGTCGTTGCCGTCGGAGTAGCTGCCGGTAATGAGCGCCGTGGTATCAACGCCCCCCGCCGCCGGAATGGTCAGGGCATCCATGTTGGTCATGGTGCAACCGTCAAACTGGCCCGCGGTGTACTGGTTAATGGATTCGATGTAGTCGTTCAGCTGAACGATATTGATTTTGATGCCGTATTTGCTGGCCCATTTATCGATGATCTTTTCGTTGCTGATGGTGCCCCAGGGCATCCATCCGGCATAGATAGTCCAGCAGATGTTGAACTCTTTTTTGACGGCGGCAAACGAGGGGACGCTGGCCAGCAGCGCCAGCGACAGGATAAGAGAGCGGAGGATCGGCGGTGTCTTCATGGTGGACCTCTGGTTAGCACGAGAAACGGGGGCAGCGCGACACCCAACGGTGCTGCTGTCTCCCGGGCTTTTGTCCCGCCGTGTAACCTCGCAGAGGTCGCCAGCTCTCGGACCAGACGTTCACCTGAGTGAACCGGAACCCTAGCCAGCTATTGTGTTATCTCAATTGTCTGTTGCGCTGCCTTCTGAACAGGAGTGTGCAAGGTCTATGCCAGGCGCGCAGCGCGCGTAAAATCAGCCCTACGACGGCAGGCGCCGCCGCGGCTCCCAAAAATGGGGAGTGATGATGGGGCATTGCATGGATTTGGTGCGTATGGCGTGAAGGCGGCGAGCGGTCGGGACGATAGCCGCTCGCCGGGAAACGCTTGCTAGCGCGCTTTTTCGCTCACCGTCATGGTGAATCGCGCGATCTTATCCCCGGCGTTAGCGTAGCTATGCGGGGCGTCGGTACGCGCGACGGCGGAATCCCCCTCTCGAATCAGATAGACCCCGTCGTTAACCGTCAGGGTTAAGGCGCCCTCGGTCACGAAAAGCAGCTCAGTCGTCCCCTCCCCGTGCCCCGGCGATGTGAACCTTTCTCCCGGATTGAGGCTCCACTGCCAAAGCTCAACCATATCCGGACCGCTGGTACCAGCAAGGAGCCGCGCCTTGCCGCCCTGCTCGCCCTGCCACAGCGTGGGAATCTCGCCTTCTGCAATCACCTTTACCGGCGGCGCGGTGGCGACATTGACAAAATCGGCCACGGAAACGCCCAGCGCCGAGGCCAGACGGCACAACAGCGCAATGCTGGGATTGGCCCTGCAGGCTTCAATGTCTACCAGCATACCTTTGCTGACGCCCGCGCGTCGCGACAGCTCATCCAGGGAGATCTTCTTTTCCGCCCGGTAGCGCTTAATGCGCGCCGCAACGGCTTCATTAATCATGGCGGCATCGGCGCCCGCGTCGGTCGTTATATTGACTTTATTGGTCATCGGTCGATATTATGCTTTAAAATGGTCGTTACAGGATTATCCAATGAATAGCGTATTACCGTCAATCAGCCCGCAGGTCTCCGCGCTGGCCCCCGGCTTTCGCGCCCTGAGCATTGATGTCGTTTCCGCCGCCGTACGCGCCCCCCTGGTCGGGTCCGATGCGCTCCGCTCCGCCTGCCAGGCGGTTATCGCCGGCGAGCCGCAGTGGGCGGAGGCGCATCTGCAGGCCTGGAACGAGGTATTCCGCGCCTTTGGCGCAAAACCCAAGCGGACGCCCTGCTCGGCGGAAGCCTTGCGCCGGCGGGTGCTGCGCGATGGCGAGATGGCTGCGATCGATCCCATCGTCGATCTCTATAATGCGGTGAGCCTGCGCTACGCCGTGCCGGTCGGCGGCGAAAACCTGGCGGCTTACGTTGGCGCCCCGCACCTCAAGCTCGCGGACGGCAGCGAACCGTTCGATACCGTCAAAGAGGGGCAGATCGTTCACGAATATCCCGACGCGGGAGAAGTGGTCTGGGGCGACGATCGCGGCGTGACCTGCCGACGCTGGAACTGGCGACAGGGAGTACGCACTCGTCTGAGCGTGGAGAGTCCGCGGATGTGGTTTATTCTTGAAAGCCTGCCGGAAATGCCGCTTAGCGCGCTGCAGGAGGCGGGAGAGATGCTGAGCAACGGCCTGCTGGAGATGATGCCGGAGGCGACGATCCGCTCACAGCTGATAGGGCCAGGGGCCTAAAGCCATTCCTTGCGCCCGGCAGCGTAGCGCCGCCGGGCGCAGCGATTACTTCCGCGCCTCGAAGGCAATTTTCACCGCCATCCCCGCCAGCACCGTCGCCATCAGCCAGCGCTGAAACTGCTGCCATAACGGGCGCCCCGCGAGAAACAGCGACACCTGCCCGGCCATCACCACAATCAGCGCATTAACCGCTACGCTAATGAGCGCCTGCGTCCCTCCCAGCACCAGCGACTGCGCAAGGATGCTGCCGTGTCCGGGCGAGATAAACTGCGGCAGCAGGGAGAGATACATGATGGCGATTTTAGGGTTCGCCAGGTTAGTAATAAAGCCCATCATAAACAGCTTACGGCCGCTATCGGCAGGCAGGTCGCGCACCGCAAAGACCGAGCGCCCGCCGGGCTTCACCGCCTGCCAGGCCAGATAAAGCAGATAGACCACGCCGCTGATGCGCAACGCGTCGTAAGCGTAGGGAACGGCGAAGATCAGTGCGGTAATACCGAACGCGGCGCACAGCATATAAAACACAAACCCCAGCGCTACCCCGCCGAGGGAGACCAGTCCGGCCCTTCTTCCCTGGCAAATCGAGCGTGAAATCAGATAGATCATATTCGGCCCCGGGGTCAATACCAGGCCAAGGGCAACAAGCGCGAAGGTCAGCAGCGACGGTATCTCAGGCATAGCGTATCTCCGGTAAAGTGATGTGATGCCCAGGCGCGCGGCGGCGATACCCATGCTCCCCGACAGTAACCTGTCTAAAGCGCCAGTCACAGGGTGACGAACAGTATGACCGCGGTTGGCGATGCGCGACAACTCACCTGAACAGGTGGGCTAACTCTCCTTATCTTCAGCTTTTGCCGCCGCGCTGGAGCGGTAAATAAAGAACAGCGCCAGCCCCAGACAGACGATGGCCCCCAGCCGCCCCGCTGAAAAGGCAATGGCGTCGTTACCCAGCCAGCCAAAATTATCGATCAGCAGACTCATGGCCAGTTGGCCAAAAATCACCGCCACCGTGGCCGTCGCGGTACCGATACGCTGCACCGCCACCACCATAATTACGATATAGGGAACCCCGCAAAATGCGCCCAGCAGCTGCCATTTCGGCACATCCAGCAGCGTTGTCGACTGATGGGGGGCAAAATAAAAAATCAGCAGCGCCGTGATCAAAGCGCCCACCGCAAACGTGAGAAACGCGCTACGAAATACGCCCACCTGGCTGCCCAAACGGCCGTTAATCGCCGCCTGCATACTCAGCATCGCGCCGCCGACCAGCGCCAGCAAAATCATTATGCTACTCATGTTAACTCCTCAGCTTGTGGCGATCAGAATCAGGGCGACGATGATAAACAGCAGCGCGATAACCCGCCGTCCATCGATTTTACGTTTTGCCGAACCAAACAGGCCGTAATGGTCAATCAGCAGGCTTTTGCATACCTGACCGGCCAGAATGCCGATCATCGTCATGGCGATACCGATAACCGGTACGGCGATGGTTAAGATGACGACGTAAATGGGCCCCAGTACGCCCCCGGTAAGCTGCCAGCCCGGTAAGGAGAAGAACGAGGGGCCCTGCCTGGGGCCAAACAGCAGCATCAGCAGAAAGGTTAGCGCGCTCCCGACGCTAAAAATGCTGAATGTGGCCCACAGGTCCCCTACCTGACCGGCAAGCGGCCCGAGTAGTCCGGCTTCCACGGATAACCCCATGCCGCCGGCAATCACAAGAAAAATAAGTAATAACTGCATCGTTGATATCCGATTATTGATTGGGTGGCAGAGCATAAAGCAGCGAAGTAATGTGAAAAACGATACAATCAGGGAAACACTTTTGCGGATATTGCATTAATGAGCGATGCGGGTAATGTGAATTTTCGGGCGCTACAGCTGTTTATCGCCGTCTATGACAGCCAGAGTTTCTCCGTGGTGGCGAGGCGGGAAGGCGTTTCGCCCTCGATGGTGTCGCGCGTCATTCACCAGCTTGAGGATGCGCTCGGCCAGCAGCTCTTTTATCGTAATACCCGGGCGGTGGTTCCCACCGAAGCGGGACGCCTGTTTGCCGAACATGCCAGAGGGCTCGGCGAACGGTTCAGCGTTGCCAGGCGCGACCTGCAGGACCGTCGTCTTGAGCCGGGTGGACTGGTGCGGATCAACGCCCCGGTCTATTTTGGCCAGCGCCATATCGCGCCGTGGCTGCCGGGGCTGACGCAGCGCTATCCACAGATGCAAATTGCGCTGGCGCTGACCGATGACTTTATCGATCCGCACCGCGAAGCGACCGACCTGATTTTCCGCATCGGCAGCCTGCCGGACTCCAGCGTTCATGCCAGAGTACTGGGTATGCAGCATCACTATCTGGTTGCGGCTCCGGACTATCTGCAGCGCTGCGGCACGCCGGAGAAACCGGAAGATCTTCGCCATCACAGCACGCTGGTCTACAGCGGTTCAAATGGACCTAACCGCTGGCTGTTCCGCCTCGGGGAGGGAGAATGGGTTCACTATCCGCAAACGCCGCGGCTGGCATCAAATAACGCCGATGCGCTGCTGACCGCTGCGCTGGGAGGCATGGGGGTGGTGCTCTTTCCCGACTGGATGGTCAATGAAGCCATGGGGGCTGGAAGGCTGGTTCAGCTGATGCCTCACTACAGCGCGGCGATCGGCAGCAGCCCCTCGCCGGTGTCGGCGATCTACCCTCACGCCCGCCATCCTTCGTTAAACGTACGTGCGGTAATTGACTATTTTATCGACGTTTTTGGTACGCCTTTATACTGGCAGCGCTAAGCCGTTTTACGCACTAAAATTGTCGTAACTCAAACAATCGCTCTTCGCTGGCGGGGATGATGTCTTAACGATTCCTTTACGCGTATGTTACGACTATTGTGGTTGAGTCAATACTGAACAATCAATCATTGAACAATGATATATGTTCGGTTTTTACAAAGGCATTGAACGGAAATAACTATTAAATCCGTAGACTCATTCAAATATCGCTTATTGGTAGCAGTGTATATCGTAATGGCATTCACAAAAGCAAACGGAGCCTGATATGAGCACGTCAAACGATCCTTCGAATACCCCGTCGGCAGGGAAATGCCCTTTCCACGCCGAGACGGCGACGCCCACCCAGAGCGCGGGCGGTGGCACCGGCAACCGCGACTGGTGGCCAAATCAACTACGGGTGGATCTGCTGAATCAGCACTCCAATCGTTCAAACCCGCTGGGCGAACACTTTAACTACCGCGAAGAGTTTAAGAAGCTCGACTACTCGGCCCTGAAGGCCGATCTGCGCGCCCTGCTCACCGATTCTCAGGAGTGGTGGCCAGCGGACTGGGGTAGCTATATCGGGCTGTTTATTCGTATGGCGTGGCACGGCGCCGGTACCTATCGTACCGTTGACGGGCGCGGCGGCGCGGGCCGCGGTCAGCAGCGTTTCGCACCGCTCAACTCCTGGCCGGATAACGTCAGCCTCGACAAAGCCCGTCGCCTGCTGTGGCCGGTAAAACAAAAATACGGGCAAAAAATCTCCTGGGCCGACCTCTATATGCTGGCAGGCAACGTGGCGCTGGAAAATGCCGGTTTCCGTACGTTTGGCTTCGGTGCCGGTCGTGAAGACGTTTGGGAACCGGATCTGGACGTCGACTGGGGTAACGAAACCGAATGGCTGGCCCATCGTCATCCGGAAAGCCTGAATCAGCAGGCCATTGGCGCGACTGAAATGGGGCTGATTTACGTCAACCCTGAAGGCCCCAACGCCAGCGGCGACCCGCTCTCCGCCGCCTCCGCGATTCGCGCGACCTTCGGCAATATGGCAATGAATGATGAAGAGATCGTCGCGCTGATCGCCGGCGGTCATACGCTGGGCAAAACCCACGGTTCCGCGGTGACCAGCCACGTTGGCGCAGAGCCGGAAGCGGCGCCGATTGAAGCGCAGGGACTCGGCTGGGCGAACAGCTACGGCAGCGGCGCGGGCGCCGACGCGATCACCTCCGGTCTGGAAGTAGTCTGGACGCAAACGCCGACCCAGTGGAGCAACTACTTCTTCGAAAACCTGTACAAATATGAGTGGGTGCAAACCCGCAGCCCGGCAGGCGCGATTCAGTTCGAAGCGAAAGATGCGCCGGAGATCATCCCTGACCCGTTTAATCCGGAGAAAAAACGCAAGCCGACCATGCTGGTCACCGACCTGACGCTGCGCTTCGACCCGGAGTTCGACAAGATTTCCCGCCGCTTCCTTAACGACCCGCAGGCCTTTAACGAAGCCTTTGCCCGCGCGTGGTTTAAACTTATCCACCGCGATATGGGGCCGAAGTCCCGCTACATGGGCCCGGAAGTGCCGAAAGAAGATCTGATCTGGCAAGATCCGCTACCGGCGGCGGTCCACACCCCAACCGCAGAGGATATCGCGACGCTGAAAACCGCCATTGCCGACGCCGGCCTCTCGGTCAGCGAGCTGGTTTCCGTTGCCTGGGCATCGGCCTCCACCTTCCGCGGCGGCGATAAACGCGGCGGCGCCAACGGCGCGCGTCTGGCGCTGGAACCGCAGAAATCCTGGCCGGTAAACGCCATCGCGTCCCGCGTGCTGCCGACCCTGCAGGGGATTCAGCAGGCATCCGGTAAAGCGTCGCTGGCCGATATTATCGTTCTGGCCGGCGTGGTGGGCATTGAGCAGGCTGCCGCGGCGGCGGGCGTTCAGGTTAGCGTTCCCTTCGCCCCTGGCCGCGTCGATGCGCGTCAGGATCAGACCGATGTGGAAGCGATGGATCTGCTGCAGCCGCTGGCCGATGGTTTCCGCAACTATCGTCGCGTTGGCGGCGGCATCTCCACCGAAACGCTGCTGATTGATAAAGCGCAGCAGTTAACGCTGACGGCACCGGAAATGACGGTACTGGTGGGCGGTCTGCGCGTGCTGGGCGCGAACTTCGACGGCAGCCGACACGGGGTGTTTACCGACCGCGTGGGGGTGTTGAGCAATGATTTCTTCGCTAACCTGCTCGATATGGGGACCGTCTGGAAAGCCGCTGACGAGCACGCTGAGCTGTTTATCGGCCGCGACCGTAAGAGCGGCGAAGAGAAATATACCGCGACCCGCGTTGACCTGGTGTTTGGCTCCAACTCCGTCCTGCGCGCCCTGGCTGAAGTGTATGCCTGCAGCGATGCGCGGCAGAAGTTCGTGAATGACTTCGTTGCCGCATGGACCAAGGTGATGAACCTCGACCGCTTCGATCTGTAATCCTTTCCCCAGCAGAAATGCTAAACCCGGGCCAATGGCCCGGGCTCCTCTTATCTAATCCAGATTGTCAGCAGAATAATGATGGCCGCAATAATCGCCACCTGAATAAAGACTTTATCCAGCGATCCTCTGCGCATCGCGCCCCCTTTTTCAGAACAGGATTTGCCAGATAGCCAGCAACAGCACCAGCAGACCCACCAGGAAAAATATCAGCGCGATGAGGGTGTCCGGAGAACGATTCATCTCTGCGCCTCCTTATCATCAGAACCACTGACCAAAGCGTTTGATATAGAAACGCTTCATGCCCTGCGCGACCAGGCAGTAGCTGAGCAGCGTCGCGATCAGCCACGGGAAGTAGCTCAGCGGCAGCGGCTCCAGCCCGACCATCGCCCCCAGCGGCGAGAACGGAATGTAGATGCCCATCGCCATAATGACCGCGGTGGTGAGCAGCACCGGCAACGTCGCCCGACTCTGGATAAACGGAATTTTCTGCGTTCTCAGCATATGCACCACCAGCGTTTGCGACAGCAGCCCTTCAATAAACCACCCGGACTGGAACAGCGCCTGGGCTTCGACGTGATTCGCCGCAAACACGTACCACATCAGCGCGAAGGTGGTGATATCAAAAATGGACGACGTCGGGCCAATCCACAGCATAAACCGGCCGATATTTTTCGCATCCCACTTGCGCGGCTTACGCAAGAATTCCTTATCCATCTTGTCCCACGGCAGCGAGAGCTGAGAGAGATCGTACATCAGGTTCTGGATCAGCAGATGAATCGCCAGCATCGGCAGAAACGGAATAAACGCGCTGGCCACCAGTACCGAGAAGACGTTGCCGAAGTTAGAGCTGGCGGTCATATTCAGGTACTTAATGATATTGCCAAAGGTCTCACGCCCTTTGATCACCCCTTCTTCCAGCACCATCAAATCCTTTTCCAGCAGGATGATATCGGATGCCTCTTTGGCGATATCCGCCGCGCTGTCGACCGAAATTCCGACGTCCGCATCGCGCAGCGCCGGCGCATCGTTGATGCCATCGCCGAGGAAGCCGACGGTGTGGCCGTTTTTCTGCAGCGTTTTCAGGATGCGCGACTTCTGCAGCGGCGTCAGTTTGGCGAATACCGAACGCGTTTCCACTTCGCGCTGCAGTTCGTTATCCGTCATCGCTTCAATCTGTGCGCCGGTCAGGATACCGTGGGCATCAATCCCCACTTCCAGGCAAATACGCGCCGTGACCACCGGGTTATCGCCGGTCAACACTTTGACCGCCACGCCGTTATCGCGCAGCGCGGTAATCGCTTTTCCCGCGCTCTCCTTCGGCGGATCGAGGAAGGTCAGCATCCCTTCGACCGTCAGCCCCTGCTCATCCGCGGCGCACAGCGGGGTTGTCAGGGCGGAGTCATCCAGCTTGCGGGTCGCGACCAGCAGCACGCGGAAACCCTGGGCGTTGTAATCCTGCGTTTTGGCTAACAGCAGATCGCGGCGGGTTTCATCCAGCGCAACCACGCGGTCGCCTTCGCGCAGATGCGTGGCCACCATCAGCATCTCTTCGACCGCGCCTTTGCAGATCAGGCTTTTTTCGCCGTGGCGGACATCTTCCACCGACACCGAGACCCGACGGCGGACAAAATCAAACGGCAGTTCATCAAGCTTTACGAAGCGCTCTTTGGTCGCTGGCGCAATCCGCCCCTCGCCAAAGCGCAGCACCGCCCGGTCCATCAGGTTGCGCGCCCCGCTCTGGCTGCTGCTGTTGAGCCACGCCATCGTCAGCACCCGGTCGCTCTCGCTGCCGCTGACGTCAAGATGATGCTCAAGAATGATATTGTCCTGCGTCAGCGTGCCGGTTTTATCGGTGCACAGCACGTCCATGGCGCCAAAGTTCTGAATGGCGTTCAGCCGCTTGACGATCACTTTGCGCCGCGACATGGCGATAGCGCCTTTCGCCAGGTTTGAGCTGACGATCATCGGCAGCATTTCCGGCGTCAGGCCCACCGCGACCGCCAGGGCAAACAGCGATGCCTCAACCCAGTCTCCTTTGCTGAAGCCGTTAATCAGCAGCACAATCGGCACCATCACCAGCATAAAACGGATCAGCAGCCAGCTGACGCTGTTTACCCCACGGTCGAACGCCGTCTGGGTGCGCGTACCGACAATGGACTTCGCCAGCGAACCAAACCAGGTGCGGTTTCCGGTGGCCACCACCACCGCCTGCGCCCTGCCGCTGGTCACGTTGGTGCCCATCAGACAGATATTGCCCATCTCCAGCAGGCTTTTATCTTTGTTCGGTTCGGGAAGCCTGTCGCACCCTTTGCCGGACACGCTGGCCAGAACATCATACTTTTCCACCGGTAGCGATTCGCCGCTAAGTATCGACTGGCTAACGAACAGATCCCGGGACTCCAGCAGGCGGACATCCGCCGGAACCAGATCCCCCGCCGCCAGGAAGATGATGTCACCGGGCACCAGTTCCTCAATGGCAATCTCCTCCTGCGCCGGCCCCATGTTACCAGGACCGCGACGCAGCACCGTCGCCGTGGTGCGAACCATGGATTTCAGCGCCTGCGCCGCTTTGTTGGTGCGAAACTCCTGCCAGAAACGCAATAACCCGCTCAGGCTGACCATCGTGACGATAATAATAATCCCGGTCAGATCGGTCTCTTCGCCGTTACGCAGCGGTAGCCAGTAATCGGTCACGAAGCTGACGGCGGCCAGCGCCATCAGGACATAGATAAACGGGTTATTGAATGCCTGCAAAAGCTGGATTAGCGCCGGCGGCGCCTGCTCGTGCGCGACTTCATTGCGGCCATATTCATTCAGCCGTTCAAGGGCATCTTCGGTGGTGAGCCCCTGACGGCTGCTGTTGAGCCGCGCCAGCGTATGATCCGGGCTGTTAAATGCCTCGGTTTCAATGGCGAAGCTTTTTTTATGCTGCTTATCATTTTCTGACGCAGACCGGTTTATTTTCCGGTTTTCTATTTTCATGTCAGTCATGATTATTCCTCAAATTTAAGACGTCGTTATCCCTGCATAATTGACTTATGCATAATTCATTTTTACGTTATTAAACGCTTATTACTTTAATTGCCTGGGAATATCCATCATTCCCTCCTTAGACAAATCATTGCCAGAGTAGAATATCAGGGAGGCTAACTCCCCTCGACGCACCAGCGCACTGACGTAATGTTTTCGTCACCGCCAATTCTTGACATAATAAGATCTCGCGCTTTGCGGGAGTCGGTATTACCAACCAGTTCGATGCGGATTTCTTTATGTCCTTGTTCTTTTGCTGCTATCGACACCAGCCCCTGCAAGCTGAGCGTCATCTCTTTACTGATATTAAGCAATAGCTGACGAATCGCGTTTTCATGTTCGCTATGACAGATAATATTCAGGACGTAGCATTTTTCTTCTTCTGTCGCGCCGGGGATCTGATTAATTCTCTGCGCCGCTTCGCGCAGTAGAATATTGGCGCACAGGATGATCAGCGTTGCCGCCGCCGCTTGCCAGAACTGGCCTAAGCCACACAGGACGCCAATCGCCGCAGAGCACCACAGGGTTGCCGCGGTATTCAGGCCGCGCACGTTCATGCCTTCCCGCATGATGACCCCGGCGCCGAGAAAACCAATTCCGGAAACCACCTGCGCGGCAATACGTCCCGGACTATCCGGCGATGTGGAGATCGAGCTCAGAATAAAAACCGCCGCGCCGGTGGCGACCAGCGCATTGGTGCGCAGGCCAGCCATCCGCTGACGCCACTGTCTTTCGGCGCCAATCAGCGCGCCCAACAGCATCGCGGCGAGTAAATTTGCGATATAAGGAAACATCAACATAGCTTCCTCCATTTTTGCTGGAAGAATTAACTACGTGCTTTATTAAGCACACGACAAATTGTCGCCAGAGAGGCGATTAACGTCGCGTTGACGGTGGAGGGAATAATGTATTTTTAAACATGAACATGACGATTATCCTCGCAGCCATGCTGCGTTATTTTTTATGGGATGCAATCGTCTGGATGAGGAGATTGCTGCCCGCCGGTTGGCAAGCAGCGCAGAAAAAATAGCGTCAGCTTGCCTTGATGTTTAAGTAAGGGTGACTGTCCAACATATTTCTCCTGTGTGAATTTGTGCTCATTATAGTCATTCAATTATTTGAGTAAAGTTAAAATCTCGCTTTAGTGACGATTTGTTTAGAATGACCTTAATGCGCTAAGCCTGCCCGTCAGGATTAACCCCGGCGCGAACCGGGGTTAATTCACTAGTCAAAGACGCCATTAATTATCGACGTCACGATCGCCGTACTCAGCGCGATCAGCACTAAATCCTGGCCCACCACGCGCCATTCATAGCCAGGATAGTAAGGCAGTTCGTTGAGCATCGATGCCGGAACCGCTTTTTTCGCAATTCCCGGAGGTAAGGGTTTACCGCGAGCCAGATTTTTGGCGATTCCCGGCGGCAGCGACTGATAGCCGGTTAAACCGTAGTTTACCGCCAGCGATCGCGCTCTGGAGAAGCTGATATCGGCAGAGACATTATCGGGTTTGCCGTAGTTTTTTCTCTGCCCCGGGTTTCCTTCTTTATGACCCTGGTTGCCCTTATCAACGTTGTTTTTACCGCTATTGCCCTTGTTACCGTTGTTACCGTTATTGCCATGGTTACCGCTATTACCATGATTACCGCCGCCGTTGCCATTACCCGGGTTGGCGAAAACCGGCGTGGCCATCATTGACAGCGAAAGCGCCGCCGCCAGCGCTGCTTGTAAAATTTTCTTGCTAGACATGATTATTTTCCTGAGTGGGAGTACTCGCTTTGAATGTAGGTGAATAACCTGAGCGCAACAATCTCTCGTTATCTTAAATTTATTTCAGGTCAAACTTTGCGGCCCGATGGTGAATTCCTTCACTCCGCGGCCGGGCCACAGGCGAAAACCAGCATACAACGCCAGCCAAACCACATTGGCATTATTTTATTCTGCAAATCTCTCTCCCCCGATGCGATTAAAAATTTAAAACCATTAACAATCAAATAACATTAGCAGGCAAACATTTTATCTGAGGAAAATAATAATATGTCTACCACCCAGGTTCTGGGCGACGCCGCGTTCGCCTCCCCAGGACATCCCCACTCCAGCCTGACCGCTCGCATCGATGCGCTGCCCGCCTCCGTTGGCCTGTGGTCTTTTATCACCCTCCTGGCGCTGGGCGGCTTCTTCGAGCTGTACGATCTTTTTCAGACCGGCTATATCAGCACCGGGCTGCTGGCAGAGGATATTTTCCATACCGGCGAGCAAGGTATCTTCGGTATCTCCGACCAGGCCGCCTTCGCGTCGTCCACCTTTATGGGGCTGTTTATTGGCGCCAGCCTGCTTGCGCCGCTGGCGGATAAACTGGGCCGCCGCCTGACGTTTATGTTTGCCCTCGCCTGGTACGGCGTATTTTCGCTGATGATGGCCCTGCAAAGCAGCGCTGAAGGGGTTATCTTCTGCCGCTTTCTGGTCGGCGTCGGTCTCGGCATTGAGCTGGTGACCATCGACACCTATTTAAGCGAATGGGTGCCGACGCATCTGCGCAATAAAGCCTTCGCTTTCGCCTTCTTTATTCAGTTTTTATCGGTCCCCGCCGTGGCGCTGATGTCGTGGCTGCTGGTGCCGATTACCCTTTTCGGCCTGACCGGCTGGCGCTGGGTGATTATCTTCGGCGCGCTCTGTTCGCTGATTATCTGGGTTATCCGCAAGAAGCTGCCGGAGTCGGCGCGCTGGCTGGATGAAAAAGGCCGCCACGAGGAAGCCCATAAGGTGATGTGCGAAATGGAACAGCGCTGCGGCGTTTCTCCCTCGCCGCGCCACCAGGTTGAGACGCAGGATAACCCGCGCAGGCTGGGAAGCTTTAAAGCGATCTGGGCGCCGCAGTACCGCAAACGTACGATCATGCTGATGGTAATGAACTTCTTCCAGGCCATCGGCTTCTTTGGCTTCGGCAACTGGCTACCGGCCCTGCTTTCCGGCCAGGGGGCGAGCATCACCCACAGCCTGCTGTACGCGTTCTTTATTACCCTCGCCTATCCGATTGGCTGTCTGTTCTGCACCCGCTTCGTTCATCGTTTTGAAAACAAATGGCAAATTGTGCTTTCCGCGCTGATGACGGTGGTGTTTGGCACCCTGTTTGCCCTGCAGAACAGCCCGGTGCTGCTGGTGATCTGCGGGTTTATGATCACCTGGTCAAACGCCTGGCTGACCATTAGCTATCACGCCTACCAGGCCGAAGTTTTCCCGACCCATATTCGCGCGCGGGCGGTCGGCTTCTGCTACTCCTTCAGCCGGCTGTCGACGGCGATCACCAGCATTTTGATCGGCATTATTTTGCAATACGCCGGTACCCCAGGCGTGATTAGCTTTATCGTCGCCAGTATGCTGATGGTGATGCTGTCGGTGGGCATCTTTGGTCCGAAAACCCGCGGGATCAGCCTGGAGAATATTTGACGGTAGCCGCCGCCGGGCTAGCCGGCGGCGCGCGTGGCTAATCTTTTCTCCTGAACCCGCAGCAGCCACGGCAGCGGCAATGCGCTCAGGGCGCAGAGCAGCAATATCCCCTGCATCGCCCGCTCGCCGTTGCCGTCAACCGAGAGCACCCACGATGAAAGCAGAAAGGCCGCCGCCGTACTTAATGACATCAGGGTATTCTGTAAAAGCGTAAACCCGGACCTGGCGCTATCCGCTGGAAAACGCATTGCCACAGCCGATGAGGCCACCAGACGACAGTAGGCGGCGGCCAGAAACAGCACCATAAACAGTGCGCCGCCGCGGTTGCAGGTAAAAGCGATGCTCAGGCTCAGTATAAATAGCAGACTGGCCAGCAGGCTGATGCGGTAGCCGCTGTAATGCTGGCATAGCTTGCCGGTGAGTTTAGTTGCGCATAGTCCGGCCGCGCCTCCGCCGAAAAAGAGCCACGGCAATTCATCGCCGCTGGCCCCCATTTTCACCGTCAGTAACGGTACCAGCAGCGGAATGATTAACATCGGACTGAACTGCGCGAGCGCGTTGCCGGAGGCGTAAAACAGCACCGATGACGACCAGCGCAAACCCGCCTGACGGCTCGCCTCGATGGGTTGCTCCGGCAGCGCCAGTTTTATCAGCGGTAACGCGATTAAGCAGAGTCCGCCGATCGTCGCGGGGGCTATCTGCCAGCCGATTTTTGCACTGAGAAATAGCATCGTCGGCATACCGACAATACTGACCAGCGAGAATGCGGCAATCGTGGAGGCCAATGCCCGCGGGCGCAGGTGCGGCGGCATAATGTTGATTAACAGACTGCTGCCCACGCCCATTGTGGTCCCGCCAACCAGACCGGCAAGAAAACGCCAGAACAACAATCCGTCAAACCGGGTGGTGGTCAGCGTCATCATCGTTAATCCCCCCAACAGGGCCATATTGCAGAGCAAAAAGCGCCGCGGTTTAACGTTACCGACCCATCGCCAGACGCTTACCCCAGCAATGACGGAAGCCAGCGTATAAACGCCGGTGACGTAACCCGCCTGGCTTACCGGCACCTGAAACGTCGGCGCCATCCAGGTAAATAAGGGATTAAAAATCATATATTCGAGGGCGTTGATGAATTGAACAAAGGCCATGATCAACGTTATTCGTACCAGATATCCGGGCATGTAAGACTCCTGACTATGTAATGCGGAGAGTCTAGCGTCTGGCAAAACCGGGCATAAGACGGTAAAAATGACGTTGTTAATTATCAAAATCGGGATAATCGAGAGTGAAAAAATTGGATCTCAACGCCCTGCGGGTGTTCGTCACCGTGGCGGAAAATGGCTCCTTTCGCGCCGGAGCAAAAGCGCTGCAGATGCCCTCATCGAACGTGAGCCGACAGATTTCGCAGCTTGAGGAGAGCCTTCAGCTGCGCCTGATACAGCGCAGTACCCGGCACATGAAGCTGACCCCTGCCGGTCAGACGCTGCTCGCCAGTATGCGACCGGTGCTGGAGCAACTTGCCGCTACGGAAGCTGAACTGACGCAGCAGCAGGCCGAACCCGAAGGGCCGCTACGCTTGTGTCTTCCGAACGAAATTGGCCCCTCGCTGTTTGCGCCGCTGATGGCGCAATTTGCCATGCGCTATCCAAAAATAATCGTCAGCTGTACCACGAATCTGGCGGGAACGGAGGTGTTAAAAGAGGATGTGGATATTGCGGTGATTATCACCCGCGGCAAAATGGAAGACGCCAGCGTCATTGCGCGCCCGCTCTTTTCGTTTCCCTGCTGCGTGGTCGCTTCTCCGCAGCTGATTGCCAGAACGGGTATGCCGACACACAGCGAGCAATTAACCGCGCAGCCCTGCATTACCACCGTCAGCGCCCTCGCGGGGCAAGCCTGGCAATTTGCCGCGGCGGACGGTAGCTTTAAAAAGGTTAACGTCAACGGGCACTATCGCGTCAACAGCGGCGAAATGGCGCTGCATGCCGCGCTTGCCGGCGTTGGCTTCGCTATTCTGGGGGAGAAACCCTGCCGCCCGTTTATCGATCGCGGTGAACTCCAGGAAGTCACGCTGGAGCTGCCGCCGGCGCCGTTACAGCTCTCCGCCCTCTATCGGGAGCGCCACTTTATGCCCGCCAGAACGCGCGTCTGGCTTGAATTTATCCAGTCGCAGATGGCCAGCTAAGCGCCGTCAGCCGACTGGCGTTCGCTAAAAATCACCTGCGCATCGGCGAAGCATTTTTCCGCCAGCGACGACACTGGCTCTTTGTTGCGCATGATCAGCGCCAGCATCGAGTCGACCTCCGTCTCGGGGATCGGCCTGATTTCCAGATTATCGCTTAGCGCTTCGAGGCCGTTGTTCAGCGGCATAATCGCGCAGCAGATCCCGGCCTGCACCGCCTGGATGATCTGAAACGTGGAGTCGCTTTCAAAAACGTATTTTGGCGCCAGCCCCTTGGCCTTAAAGCTCATCTCAATCGATTCACGGTAGTACATGCCCTTGGTCAGAAAGCCCAGCGGCAGCGCGGCCAGGGTATCCCACTCAGGCGTCGCGTCGGCAAACTGATAATGACGCCTATCGTGCAGCAGCCCCATGCGGGTATTCGGCAGCCAGACCACGTTGAACAGTTGGCTATCGACGTGGTGCAGATAGCAGATCCCCAGATCCAGCTGGTTGCGGCTAACGCCGTCGATAATCTGTTCCGAGGTCATGGACAGCAGACTGAACTGCAGCTCCGGGTATGTATCCGCCAGCGGCTTGATCAGCTGCATCGGATTCAGGCTGGCTAAAGGCACCATCCCGACTCTTAGCTGGCCGACCATCTGCCCGCGACAGATAGCCGCCTCCGCCTCCAGCCCGTCGTGCGCCGCCAGCAGCGCTCGCGCCCAGGCCAGAATACGCTCGCCCTCTGGGGTAAACCCTTCAAACCTCTGCCCGCGCTGAATCAGCGTCAGATTAAGTTCTTCTTCAAGATTGCGGATACGCATCGATAGCGTGGGCTGGGTGATATGGCAGGCCGCCGCGGCCTGGCCGAAATGTCGTGTTCTGTCGAGCGCAATCAGGTACTTAAGCTGTTTAATATCCATTATCATCCACTGTTTGCGCAATCTGCTGGCAGCGCAGCAGGCAAAATGTTAGCTAAATGTTATGTTCTGCGTTGATGAAATTCAAGCGCCGGTGGACCGTTGCTCGTCCCGCGTGCCTGAGGCTACACTCATGCTATGCCCCGGCAGGAGAAACCGTTGAAAACTCGCCTTCATCACGTTCAGCAGCACCGGCTCGCCATGCCGGGACTGGAAGCCATGTCGTTAGTCACGGAACAGAGTTTTCCGCGCCATGCCCACGACCAGTTCGGCATCGGGATTTTCACTCAGGGCGCGCAGCGTTCGTGGAGCCATCTGGGCAAAATTGAGGCCGCCGCCGGAAATATCATTATGGTTAATCCGGGGGAGATGCACGACGGTATCCCGCTGAATGGCCCGCGCAGCTGGCAGATGATCTATCTCGATCCCGAGCGGGTTGCCGCTGAATTTCAGGGGGCGATAAAAGCCGAAGATATTCTCCTGCGCCCGGTGGTCGAGGACCCGCAGCTGCGCGGACTGATGCTGCGGCTGTTTAGCGAGATTGTCGCCAGCGCCCCCGAGGATACCGCCGTGGAAGAGGCGCTACTGCTCTGCCTGATGCGGGTGAGCCGATACCATCTCTGCGCACGGCGGCCTGATAAAAGCGGTACCCCCTCCATCGCGCTGGCCAGGCAATATCTCGATGATGCCCCCGAAGAGAAAATCTCTCTCGAGGTGCTTGCTACCCTCTGCGGCCTCAGCCGCTTTCAGCTGATCCGCGGCTTCGCTCGCGAAACCGGCATCACGCCGCACGCTTATCTGGTACAGGCCCGCCTGCGCCTGGCGCGCCGCCTGCTCGCCGAAGGTCACTCCCCCGCCGATACCGCCTTCATGGCCGGCTTTGCCGATCAAAGCCATCTGACCCGCGCGTTTCAAAGGCAGTTCGCCATGACCCCAGGCAGCTATCAGGCGAGCCGCTAGCCGACGTTGTGCAATTTTGTTCAATACCGGCGCGCGGCTTTGCGAAATACTCAGGGCCTCGATTCTCTGCAACAGGAATGACATCATGGCGTTCATCACCCCTGAGTTTCTTTTGACTTCGCTGATTGTGGTCATCGCCCCCGGCACCGGGACGCTTTACACCATTGCCACCGGCCTGGCGGCGGGCAGAGGCATGAGTTTTGCCGCGGCCTTCGGCTGCACGCTGGGCATTATTCCGCATATGCTGGCGGCGATAACCGGGCTGGCGGCCATCCTCCACAGCACCCCCGGCGCCTTCGAGCTGGTGAAGTACGCCGGCGTCGCCTGGCTGCTGTACCTCGCATGGGCCACCCTGACCCAGCGCGGCAGCCTGAACGTGGAGGGCGTCGAACAACGCAACCCGCGCCAGGTCATCAGCCACGCGATTCTGATTAATTTGCTTAACCCCAAGCTGCCGCTCTTCTTTCTCGCCTTTCTGCCGCAGTTTATCCAGCGCGGCTCGGCTTCGCCGATCGGGGAAATGCTGATCCTGAGCGCCGTTTTTATGCTGATGACGCTGCTGGTTTTTATGCTCTATGGCGCCTTTTCGGCGGCGATGCGCGGATACGTGCTGTCGCGTCCGCGGGTGTTACAGGGGCTGAGAGCCTGCTTTGCCGCCGGTTTTGTCGGGCTGGGGATTAAGCTGATTCTGGCGCAGAGGTAGCGATTTTGCCCACGACGCGACGATCGCCGCGGGCAAACGGCGCTTTAGCGAAGCCCCGCCAGCGCGCGGATCTCTTTCGAGCGCAGCGTTAAACGGACGGGCGCCGATTTATACGACGGCGTGCCGCTCTCTTTATCGAGATAATCCAGAGGGACCAGCACGTTGGCTTCGGGGTAATAGGCGGCAACGGTGCCCGGCGCGATGCTGTACGCGACCAGGGTGATATCTTCCAGCCGCTGATGGTGGCCCGGCAGCGCGGAGCTGATATCCACCCGATCGCCGTGTTCGAATCCCTGCTCAGCCATATCCTGCTCGTTCATAAACAACACGTCGCGACGGCCAAACACGCCGCGGTAGCGGTCGTCCATGGCGTAAATGGTGGTGTTGTACTGATCGTGGCTGCGCAGCGTCACCAGGCGCATCACGTCATGCCCTGCTACCTGCTGGTTTTCGTGCACCCCGTGAAAAACGGAAAACATCGCTTTGCCGGTCGGCGTCGGCCAGATACGCTCCGTCGGCGGCAGCGGCATGCGAAAACCGCCGGGATGGCGAATACGCTGGTTGTACTGGTCAAAGCCGGGAATGGTCTGCTCGATCAGATCGCGAATGCGATCGTAGTCGGCGACCAGCGACAGCCAGTCAACGCTGCTTTCCGGCAGCGTCGCCATGGCCATCGCCGCGACAATCGCCGGCTCCGATCGCAGCTCTGGCGAACCGGGTTTCAGCTTGCCCGACGACGCGTGCACCATCGACATCGAATCTTCCACGGTGATCGACTGGCGTCCCGTCTCCTGAATATCGAGTTCGGTTCGGCCAAGGCACGGCAGGATAAAGGTCTCATTGGCCACCAGAAGATGCGAGCGATTCAGCTTGGTGCCAATATGCACGCTCAGATCCAGCCCCCGCATCGCCGGAAAAGCCCGTTCGCTATCCGGCATAGCCACCGCGAAGTTCCCGCCAAGGCAGAGCAGCGCTTTCGATTCGCCGTCGATCATCGCCTGTAGCGCTTTTACCGCATCGTGACCATGCTCCTGCGGCGGCGTAAAACCAAACACCCGCTGCAGGTTGGCGAGAAACTGGGGGCTCGGCTTTTCCGTGATGCCGACGGTACGGTTGCCCTGTACGTTGGAGTGTCCGCGCAGCGGGCAGATCCCGGCCCCCGGCTTGCCGATATTCCCGCGCATCAGCAGCAGGTCGGCTATCAGGCGTACATTAGAGGTGCCCTTATTGTGCTGGGTGATGCCCATGCCGTAGGTGATAATCGTGGCGTTAGATTTAGCGTAAGCCGCCGCCACCCGTTCAAGATCGCCGCGCGTCAGGCCGGACTCCCGTTCAATATCCGGCCACGGCGTCGCGTCCACATCCTGCGCAAACTCGGTAAAGCCCAGCGTATGCTCATCGATAAACGCCCGATCCAGCACATCGCCCTGCTCTGCTTCCAGCCGGAGCAGCGCCTTCGCGATACCCTTAAGCGCCGCCGCGTCGCCGCCCGCTTTGACCTGGAAATAGGTCGACGCGATGTTGGTTGAGCCGTAGGTCGCCATCTCAATGACGTTCTGCGGATCGGCGAAACGCTCCAGCGCCCGCTCTTTTAGCGGGTTGAAGACGATAATCGGCACCCCCCGGCGCGCCAGTTCGTGCAGCGTACCCATCATGCGCGGATGGTTGGTTCCGGGATTGTGGCCGATAGAGATAACCAGCTCGGTCTTATCAAAGTCATCGAGGGAGACCGTCCCTTTACCGATGCCGATGGACTGCGGCAGGCCGACGCTGGTCGACTCGTGGCACATATTGGAGCAGTCCGGAAAGTTGTTGGTGCCATATTCGCGGGCAAACAGCTGGAACAGGAAGGCCACTTCGTTAGAGGCGCGCCCGGAGGTATAAAACTCGACTTCATTGGGCTGCAGCGTACGAAGAATGGCGCCGATGCGGGTAAACGCCGCGTCCCATGAGACCGGACGCAGGGTATCGCTGGCCTTATCGTAGGCCAGGGGCTGGGTTAAGCGCCCGTAGCCTTCGAGCTCAAAATCGCTGCGCGCCAGCAGCGACGTCACGGTGTTAGCCGCGAGAAACTCAGCCGTGACCCGTTTACTGGTGGCTTCCCAGGTCACCGCTTTGGCGCCGTTTTCGCAGAACTGAAACGTCGATTTATGCTCTTTGTCGGGCCAGGCGCAGCCGGGACAATCAAAGCCATCCGGCTGATTGGTCCGCAGCAGCGTGGCGGGGGCATCGAGCGCATCCATTTGCGTACGAACGGCGATAGCGGTGGCTTTTAAGGCACCCCAGCCGCCCGCCGGACCATCATAGGGATGGACGCCGGGAACGACGCGTCTTCTGTTACTCATGTTCACTCCTGATGCGCTTTCGGCGGCGTATGGCAGGTGAAACGCCGCACGATCTCTTATCACCCGTTACCAGCCAGGGTAACGGGCGTTTTTTGTTAACGAAAGCATAACAATCAGGGCGGTGACTGTATAATCAATGTTATCTATCACGCGTTAGATTTAACTTATTTAACGAATAATAAACATACAAAAATCAGGTCAGATTGTAGTGGCGGTCCGGCGCCAGTATCTCCGGTAAGGGATGCTGGCCGGTCATATCCAGCAGGTTGCGCTCAATGGTGTTACACATCGCGTTCAGCGGCAAATCGTTGGCTGCGGTACCGAACGGGTCCTCCAGCTCTTCCGCCAGCGAATCCCACGACAGAAAGGTGTAGGAGATAAACACCGACACGAACGGCGTCATATAGTGAAGATCGCCGACCAGCGCAAACGGCAGCAGCGTACAGAACAGATACACGGTGCGCTGCAAAATGAGCGTGTAGGCAAAGGGCACCGGGGTGCTGGCGAGGCGCTCACAGCCGCCCAGGGCGTGCCCCAGCTCATCAAGCTTATTGTCCATCAGGCTGAAGGTGACATCGCCGATCTTCCCTTCTGCGCGCAGGCGCCCAAGCTCATCGCCTGCCAGCAGCAGAATGCGGTTGGTTGGCATCGAACTGGCGAGAATTTCCGCCACGCTTTGCGCCGGCAGCAGACGCGCTAAATCGGCGCTCGGATCCGTCTTGCGCAGCTGATGCTTCAGGCTCCAGCTAAACGCCACCAGGAAGCTCACCAGGCGTTGATGGGCTGCGCTTTCGGCCGGCAGGAGATTCTTCAGCTGGCGCACCAGCGTTCTCTGGGCAATCAGCACCGTTCCCCATAAGTTGCGCGCTTCAACAAAGCGGTTGTATCCGGCGCTATTGCGAAAGCCAAGAAAAATGGCAATGGCGATCCCCAACAGGCTAAACGGCGCGACGGTAAGATGGATACCCAGCTGCTCGTACCATTGATAGCTGATGATCGCGATAATCGACATCATCAGGTTAAGCAGCAGGCGAAAGACGATTTTTGACAGCACGGAGCCGTGCCAGTCAAACAAGCGAAGGAACCAGTGTTGTTCTGGCCGGATAATCATTGTTTTACTTCCTGAAGTTTCGAACGAATAATAGATACTTTCTATTAAGCGATTGCATTTTTATATTGTTTAAAAACACGACACGGCGTCAGCCGGCTATTTATCAGCGATGAAAGAATAGCCGCTGGATTATGGTCCTTTTTTATTTCACAGGCAATATTATCCGCAGGCTGACATAGCCCTTAAGCGTTAAGGGGAATAACCTAAGCGATAATCGCGTCGCTATCCGCGCGGCAAGGGTCAATATGAATCATCATATGCAGTACGTTTTGGCTGTTTAGCACCCGCGCGCGGGCCAACAGCGCAATATCGTGCCCTTCCGCCACCGATAACTCTCCCGGCACCTCGATATGTACATCGACCAGGATCCCATCGCCGGCGCGTCGGGTTTTCAGGTCATGCAGCGCCACGACGCCGGGCGTTGCCAGAATAGTGGTGATTATCTGCTGCTCGCTGTCGCTATCCACTGACCGATCCATCAAGTCATGGAGGGCGTCATACGAAAAGGTATAGCCCATGCGGGTGACCAGCGCGCCGACGGCCAGCGCGGCCACCGGATCGAGCCAGGCGAAGCCGGCCAGGTTACCGATGATGCCGACCGCGACCACCACCGACGACGCGGCATCCGAGCGGGCGTGCCAGGCGTTGGCAATCAACATGGACGACTGAATTTGTTTAGCCGCCCTGAGCATATAGCGGAATAACATCTCTTTGGCGGTCAGCGCGGCGAGCGCCACCCACAGAGCGGTAATATGCACGCTCGGGATAGACGCCGGATGCAGCAGTTTGCCGCAGGCGGACCACAGCATACCCGCGCCAACCAGTAACAGCAGCGCGCCAATCACCAGTGAAGCGCCGTTTTCATAGCGCCGGTGTCCGTAGTGATGATCGCTATCCGAGGGTTTGCCGCTTTTTTTATTGGCCAACAGCACGACGAAATCAGCGACTAAATCGGAAAGAGAATGAATACCATCGGCAATTAATCCCTGCGAACCGGAAAAAACGCCCGCCAGAACCTGGGCGCTGGATAAAAAAAGATTGACCACCACGCTGACCAGCGTCGTTTTACGCGCAACCTGGGCGCGCTGACCATCGTCAGTCATTTTCGCCATGATGACTTCCCCGTAAAAAAAGAAATAACGTACGCGATTTGGCTTAATTTTTTCTGAATAATTCGCCGCCGTTAAGAGAATATTTACTTATTTTTATTGCTGTCAAATATATAAATGAGAATAGTTTGTTTTTAAGAAATATAGCCATGACAATAATAGCCATGGCTATATTTTTGGCGTAAAAACGCAGCCGGAATAATTAAAACTGATTCATCCGGCGCATCGCGCAATGATACGCGCCGTTACGCACCGACGCGCGCAGTACGCGGGCGACGCCGTGTACCGCAATTCGTGCGCTATGCCGCTGCAGCGCGCTCATCGGCAAATTGAGCATCGCCTGCGCCCACGGCGGCAGGAGGTCAATCCCGGCGCGCATCATCATTCGCCCGATGGGCTGACTCAGGCGCCCCGGCAGGCGGGTCGATAGCAGGACGTCGGCAACCTCCTGCGTTCGCTCATCGCAGCGCAGCGTTGGGCGCATATCCTGCAGGTAGTCGGCAACCTGCCGCGGCGTTACCGGGATATCCCGAGCGCCAAGGCGGCGGGCAATTTCGGCGGCCTCCTGATAATACTGCTCCTGGCGGGCGGCGCTGACCACGGTCCGCTTGTAGCGCAGGTGCGAGGCCATAAAGCTGCTGCATTCGGCGACATGAACCCAGGTGAGCAGCGCCGGGTCGCTGGCCTGATAGGGCGTGCCGTCTTTATCCTTGCCGCTCACCCGCAGGTGGATCCCCTGCACTTTTGCGATCAGCCGTTCGGCGTCGGCGGTGGTACCAAAGGTGGTGGCGGAAATAAACTGGCTGGTACGGCGCAGGCGGCCAAAGATATCTTCGCGGAAGTTTGAGTGATCCCAGACGCCCGCCAGCGCCAGAGGATGCAGCATCTGTAACAGCAGCGCGCTGACGCCGCCGCAGAGCATGGAGGTAAAATCGCCATGAACCTGCCAGATGGCCGACTGCGGGCCAAATAGCCCCGGTTCGCCTTTGGGGTGTTCAAAATCGATCTCTTTTAGCGCCATGCCGGTTAAGCCCAGAACCTGAGCTTCAATCATTCCGCGTATGCTGGTCATTACCCACCTGCTCTGATCCGTGAGCGAGAAAGATAGCATTTATTAACGCCGGGGGCATTTGCCAACGATGGCTTTTAGGGCAGGAGCGCCCGCCGATAGCGGGCGCCAGCGAGCTTATGGATTGAGCTGGTAGTCGAGGCTTATCTCCGCGTTCAGCACCTGCGATACCGGGCAACCGGCTTTGGCTTTTTGAATGATGCCGTCAAACGCATCGGCCTCGATGCCTGGCAGCACAATTTTACTCTGCAGCGCGATTTGGGTGATGGCAAAGCCGCCGCCGGATTTATCCAGCGTCACCACCGCCACGGTATCAATGGAGGTGGCGGTGTAGCCCTCTTCGCTCAGCATCAGCGAGAGCGCCATGGAGAAACAGGCGGCATGGGCGGCACCGATAAGCTCTTCCGGGTTGGTGCCCTTGACGCCTTCGAAACGGGTGTTAAAACCATAAGGCTGCTGGTTCAGCGCGCCGCTCTCGGTCGAGACGGTTCCTTTTCCGCTTTTCAGATCCCCTTCCCAGTGCGCCTGACCTTTCTTATGGATTGCCATAATATCGCTCCTTTTTTGATATGAAAGGGTTAAGTATAGAACCCCCTAAGGCATTTGGGCGGCGCGCGGCGTTTTTCAGATCAATCCGTCGGGATATTTTTACTCATATTAACGCCGGTAACGCGGAAACCCGCGGCGTCGTAGAGATGGCGCGCGCGCTGATTATCCCCGGCGACGCGCAGTTTAATTTGGCCGATCCCCTGGCTTTTCAGCGCATGCTCAAAAGCCGCCATCGCTTGTTTACCCAGGCCCTGTCCCTGAAACGCCGGATAAATATAAAAATCGCAGATAAAGGCGGAGCGCATTTCTTCGTCAGGCTTGTACCAGAGATAGCCGACCCGCTTTTCTGCGCCGTCACTGTCATCGAATAAGCAGCATAAAACCTGGCCGCGAGTATTGACGCCGTCGGGCAGATCCGCGGCGATTTCGCGCTGCGCCTGGGCTAACGCGGCCGCCGGCGAGAGCGCGTAATTGGCGGAGATTTCCGCCGCGTAGTCGGGGATAAAGTAGTCGAGATACGCGGGGTACTCCGTAGCGCGCATTGGGCGAAGCACTATCATTAAAGGGTTCCTTTTATATCGTGAGTTTGCGCCAGTTTCTGCTGAATCTCACCGAGAAACAGCGGCAGCGCGCTTGGCTGATAGTCCCGAGAAAGGTAAATACCATATACGCTTAGCGCTTTTGGCCGCCAGGCCGGTAAAACCTGTTTCAGCGCCCCGCTGTTGAGCGCCCGCTGCGCCTCCAGCTCCGGCAGCATCGCGATGCCGCAGCCGGCGACCGCCGCCTCCATCAGCAGCGAGGAGATCCCGGCGCTAAGGTTGCCGGAAACCGCCACCGCCACGTTTTCGCCGCTGGCGTCGCTAAACTGCCAGGTCTGGCTGGCAAAATGGCTGTAATGCAGGCAGTTGTGACGAGTGAGATCTTCCGGCGTTTGCAGCGGACCGTTCTGCTGAAGCCAGCGCGGCGACGCGCACAGCACCGAACGACACACGCCGAGGCGGCGGGCGATAGCCCCGGGCTCCGGATTGTCGGTGATGCGAATCGCCACGTCGATCCGTTCGCCGATCAGGCTGACCGGGTGATTATTGATATCCAGCTCAAGGCGCAGCTGCGGATAACGGGCGAGAAAATCGGGTAGCAGCGGCGAAATCAGCTGCATCGCCGTAAAGTGAGCGCAGGCGACGCGCAGCGTCCCGCTGGGGATCGCACGCTCGCTTTGCCCGGCGATCTCATCCGACAGCTGCGTCAGGGTGCGCGTTTTTTGCAGCACCTTTTCCCCCGCAGCCGTGAGCGTCAGTTTGCGAGTTGAGCGATGGACCAGCCGGGTTCCCGCCCACTGCTCCATCTGTTCCAGATAGCGGCTGACCATCGGACGCGACATCCCCAGCGCGCGGGCGGCGGCGCTTAAGCTCCCCAGTTCACAAATGCGCATATACACCTGCGCGGCAATAACCCGATCCATAACTGATTTCCATCTGCACGTTTTATGAAACTCAGCATCTCTTTTTTCAGGAATTTTCGCAAATCATGAAATCCGTACAATAGCGCTCATTCACCTGACCAAGAGAAAACGAATATGAAATTATCTGCCCTTGCTATCGCGACCACGCTTTTCAGCACGTCAGTTCTGGCCGCGCCCCTAACGCTGCAAACCTACAACCCGCAGGAGAACGGCATTTTCGCGGTTAACTCCACCCTCGCCTCCGGCCCGCATGAAGCGGTGCTGTTTGACGCTCAATTCAGCGTCAAAGATGGCGAGAAGCTGGTTGAAATGATTAAGAAAAGCGGTAAAAAACTGACCCGCATCGTGATTACCTCCGGCGATCCGGACTTCTATTTCGGCCTCGAGCCGCTGGTGAAGGCTTTCCCGGATGTCAACGTGGTGGCGACCGCGGAAGTGGTTAAACACATTAACGCCACCAAAGCGGCCAAACTGGCCTACTGGGGCCCGCAGATGAAGGACGGCGCGCCGAAGCAGGTTTACGTCCCGCAAGCGCTGACGGCAAACACCTTCACCATAGACGGCGAAAAGGTTGAGATCCGCCAGCCGCAAAATTATGCCGCCTATGTCTGGATCCCGGCGAATAAAGCCATTCTTGGCGGGACCGGCGTGGCGTGGGGCATGCACGTCTGGACGGCGGACACCCAGAGCGTCGAAAGCCGCCAGCAGTGGATAAGTACGCTCGACGAGATGGCCGCGTTGCATCCGCAGCAGGTGATCCCCGGCCATTACCTGGGGACTCCGCCCGCAGGCGACCGCGCGATTACCTTTACCCGCGATTATCTGACCCAGTTCGAGCAGGCGCTCAACGCGCACAAAGATTCCGCCGGCGTTATCAAAGCGATGAAACAGCGCTGGCCGGGACTCGCGGAAGAGAGTTCGCTGGATCTGAGCGCCAAAGTGAATACCGGCGAAATGAAGTGGTAAGACTGGCTAACGTGCGGGTCTTTGTGCCGGATGGCGGGTGACCTCCTGTCCGGCCGACGAACCGGGGTCCGCTAAAAAGACTGTTCTTAATCTGCCGACTCAACGTTGCTAATCCCGGCAAAATGGGCCACGATGATTATCGCCGCGCTAAAAATGCGCGGCGTACTTAAGGGTTAAATTTCGTCCGACACCCGTCGGGCTTGTCCTTGAAACCGACACAGGATAAAGGAGTAAGAATGAAATCGAACCAACAGGCACGTCATCTTCTTGGTCTGAACTACAAGCTTTCTCAGCAGAAAAAAGTGCTGCTGGAAGGCGATGCGGAAACCACGGTTAACCATGTTCGCGCCACCGGCCGCAAGCGCCGCGGTGGCTAACTTTTCAGCTGAATGATGATAAAAACACCGTCCTCTCCCCGGGATGGTGTTTTTTTAAGACTATCGGCCTCATGTTTACCCTCCTTTGATGTCTTCTGCTTTATACTCTGCCCGCTGCCATTCCCTGCCAGCCCCCCGCCTGTCGCCGCGCCCGGGCTGAAGCGATTATCAAGGAGTTAGTGCGA
This sequence comes from Klebsiella sp. LTGPAF-6F, assembly GCF_001753185.1. Classification (NCBI taxonomy): domain Bacteria; kingdom Pseudomonadati; phylum Pseudomonadota; class Gammaproteobacteria; order Enterobacterales; family Enterobacteriaceae; genus Klebsiella; species Klebsiella sp. LTGPAF-6F. The sequence continues at coordinate 3,062,186 of NZ_CP017450.1, read as the reverse complement.
TGCAATTCACTCATAAGAAAAACCGCTCTCTATACATCCCTTACGCCGGCCCCGTGCTGCTTGAATTTCCGCTGCTCAATAAAGGCAGCGCCTTCAGCATGGAAGAGCGCAGCAGCTTCAACCTGCTGGGCCTGCTGCCGGAAGTGGTCGAAACCATCGAAGAACAGGCCGAACGCGCGTGGATCCAGTACCAGGGATTTAAAACCGAGATCGACAAGCACATCTACCTGCGCAATATCCAGGATACCAACGAAACGCTGTTCTACCGCCTGGTCGGCAACCACCTTGACGAAATGATGCCGGTTATCTACACCCCAACCGTCGGCGCCGCCTGTGAACGCTTCTCTGAGATCTATCGTCGCGCCCGCGGCGTGTTTATCTCTTATCAGAACCGCAATAACCTCGACGATATTCTGCAAAACGTACCGAACCACAACGTCAAGGTTATCGTGATGACCGACGGCGAACGTATTCTCGGCCTCGGTGACCAGGGTATCGGCGGGATGGGCATTCCTATCGGCAAACTGTCGCTGTATACCACCTGCGGCGGTGTCAGCCCGGCCTACACGCTGCCGGTGGTGCTGGACGTCGGTACTAACAACCAGCAGCTGCTGGACGATCCGCTGTATATGGGCTGGCGCCACCCGCGCATCACCGACGACGAGTACTATCAGTTTGTCGACGACGTTATCCAGGCGATTAAAGCCCGCTGGCCGGACGTACTGCTGCAGTTCGAAGACTTCGCGCAGAAAAACGCCATGCCCCTGCTCAACCGCTATCGCCACGAAGTGTGCTCCTTTAACGATGATATCCAGGGAACCGCTTCGGTCACCGTCGGTACGCTGATCGCCGCCAGCCGCGGCGCGGGCAGCCAGCTGAGCGAGCAGAAAATTGTCTTCCTCGGCGCCGGCTCCGCGGGCTGCGGTATCGCAGAGCAGATCGTCGCGCAAATCCAGCGCGAAGGGTTAAGCGAAGAGGAAGCCCGTAAACGTGTCTTTATGGTTGACCGTTTCGGTCTGCTGACCGACGCCATGCCGAACCTGCTGCCGTTCCAGAGCAAACTGGTGCAAAAGCGTGAGCACCTGCAAGCGTGGGACACCACGAATGATGTGCTGTCGCTGCTCGACGTGGTGCGCAACGTCAAACCGGATATCCTGATCGGCGTTTCCGGGCAGCCGGGGCTGTTCACCGAAGAGATTATCCGCGAGATGCACAAGCACTGCCCGCGGCCAATCGTGATGCCGCTGTCCAACCCGACCTCCCGGGTGGAAGCCACGCCGCAGAATATCCTCAGCTGGACCGACGGCGCGGCGCTGGTCGCCACCGGCAGCCCGTTTGCCCCGGTCACCCTCAAAGGCAAACAGTACGTTATCGCCCAGTGCAATAACTCCTATATCTTCCCGGGAATTGGCCTCGGCGTTATCGCTTCGGGCGCATCGCGCGTGACCGATGAGATGCTGATGGCCGCCAGCGAAACCCTGGCGAAACATTCGCCGCTGGTGAATAACGGTGAAGGCCCGGTTCTGCCGGAGCTGAAGGATATTCAGAGCGTTTCACGCGCTATCGCGTTTGCGGTGGGCAAAATCGCCCAGGAACAGGGCGTGGCGGTGAAAACCTCCGCCGAAGCGTTGCTGCAGGCGATCGCCGATAACTTCTGGCAGCCGGAGTACCGGAACTACCGCCGCACGTCGATTTAACCGGTAGATGAGTCATACAGGGGGCCTGCTTTGCAGGCCTTTTTTTATTCTCATCTGGTCAAAACCGCTTTCTCCCTCTACACTGCCAGCACCCATCAACTCACTGAATAAAAAAGGAGGATCCCATGTCGTACTGTGAAATGTTTTTTTCACGTGCATTTGGCGATCGCACCTGCTCAAGCGTTATCGGTATCGTGCTGCGATAACTTCAGCTTGAGCGAAGAAACCATAGACTAACTCCCTTCCCTCGGGCTTACCGGGTTATCGTCAGCGATGTTTGACGAGGCATTCATATGCCTGTAACTCTTGAGTAAGTTCACAATGAGCACATTACTAACTGCACAATCTCTTCATGTTGATACGGCGTTTGGCCCGCTGTTCACAAACCTCTCCTTTACCCTGAAAAAAGGCGACCGTATTGGCCTGATTGGCTATAACGGCTGCGGAAAAAGTACCCTGCTACAGGTGCTGGACGGCACGATCGTGCCCAGTTCGGGCTGCGTGGCGCTGGCCAGTCACTGTCTGATGGCGCGTGTGGAACAGCATCTACCCGATGCGCTGTTAGCGCAGCCCCTGCTGCAGGTAGTACTGGCGAAACTTCCCGCCCCTGAGCGTGAGAGTCAGCGCTGGCAAGCGGAGAGGCTATTGGCAGAGATGGGCTTTACGCCAGATGAGGCCGCGCAGCGGGCGTCAACCCTGAGCGGCGGTCAGCATACCCGGCTGCTGCTTGCCAGGGCGCTGATTCAGCAGCCGGATCTCCTGCTGCTGGATGAGCCGGGAAACCACCTCGACCTGCCGACCCTCCTGTGGCTGGAAAGCTTCCTGCAAACCTGGCAGGGGAGCTTCGTTCTGGTGTCGCATGATAATATCTTATTGGATGCTGTAACTAATTCCAGTTGGATCCTGCGCGACAGAACGCTGCACGCCTTCTCCCTGCCCTGCAGCGCCGCCCGCCGGGCGCTGGAAGAGCAGGACGCCAGCGATGCGCAGCGCCATAAAGCCGAGCAAAAGGAGATCGACCGGGTCGCCGCCAGCGCCAAACGGCTGGCTATCTGGGGTCGGACCTATGACAACGAAGATCTCTCCCGCAAAGCCAAGCAGATGGAGAAGCAGGTTCAACGCCTGAAGGAGAGCCAAACCGAGCTGACCATGGGCACCCCCTGGCGGCTGGCGCTCCACGGCGACATGCTGCGGGCTGACCGACTGCTGGAGATGGAACAGCTCCCCGTTCCCCCCGCGCCCGGTCTGCCGGCCCTGTTTACCGCGGGCCTGGCTCGCCTGAAAAGCGGCGATCGGGTGGCGGTGATGGGCCGTAACGGCGGCGGCAAGTCTTCGCTGCTGCGTCTGCTGTGGCGGCAAATGCAGCAGGAAACGGCGGAGAGCGGTTTGCGCCTGCATCCGCGGCTGAAGCCGGGTTATTACGACCAGACCCTGCATCAGCTGGCGGATGACGATACCCTTCTCGACGCGCTGGAGCCCTTTGAACCAGGTCCGGATGCGCGCAGGCGGGCGCTGATTTCCGCCGGATTCAGCTGGCCGCGTCACGGGCAAAAGGTCGCCACCTTAAGCGGCGGCGAGCGTTCGCGCCTGCTGTTCGTCGGCCTCTCTCTGGCCCGCTATAGCCTGCTGCTGCTGGATGAGCCCACCAACCATTTAGATATGGATGGCAAAACGGCGCTGGCGGCTACGCTGCGCGACTATCCCGGCGGCCTGCTGCTGGTGAGCCACGATCGCGAGCTCATTAACCGCAGCTGCAATCGCTTCTGGCTTATCGACGAGCGCGGGCTGAGCGAATGGCACAGCAGCGAAGAGGTGTATGAGATTTTGCGCACCGCCGTTCGTCGTCCGGCGACGCAGGCCGTGACGGTGAACAGTAGCGAACCGGAGGAGGACCAGGATGCGCTGCTGGAGCGGTTAGTCACGCTTGAGCAGCTGCTGGCCGACGATCTGGCGCGCAAGCCAAAACATCAAAAACCGCAGCTGCAGGCGCAGTGGCGTAAGGAGATAACAACGATTGCGACGTTATTAGGCTAACAGGCGCTCTCCCGGCGCGGCGATCCGCGCCGGGAGATTATTCCGCGCCGGCAGGCGCAACGGGTTTGACCCGACTAAACTGCTGCTCGGTCATCATCCGCCCCCACTGATCCCCCTGCCACGCTTTATCCAGCGTAAAGCCGAAGGATTCATACAGCCTGCGGGCGGCGTTCAGCCCGCTGAAGGTCCACAGCCGCACCGCGGCGAAGTTCTGGCTATCGCAAAAGGCCATCGCTTCATTCAGCAGACGTCGGCCAACGCCGCTTCCCCGGCAGCTATCGTCGAGGATAAACCAGCGCAGATGCGCTTCATTATTACCAAGATCCTCGCCGTCAATCGCCACCGATCCGACAATCTGCTCACCCTGAACGGCAAGCCAAACCCGGTTGCACGGTTTCTCAAGACGACCGGAAAACTCCGCTAGCCCGCTGGCCACTTTGCTCTCGAAAAAGTGACCAAATTCATAATGCTTCGCATAGTACTCGCCGTGCATCTGCGTAATGCGGCCAATCATTCCCGGACGATAGCCGGTAACGATATCAATCCTGGCGGTTAAGTCGATCATTTTATCTCCTCGTCAGAGCCAAGGGAGGCAATGGCCTCCCTTGGTACCATGTGCGGGTGTAGACATAGCATTTCCTTATAAATAAATTTCAAACAATGCTAAATTTTGATGTTTTGATGATTACCATTTCACGTATCGATAAAAAACAACGATCACAAAAATGCAGAATATGGGGACAGGCCATATTGGTCCATCAGGGAAAATTTGAAAAAGGACAATTGCAAATAAAAGTGTCAATAAGGCAGGACCGTACATCGATATCAATGACCTGAATATCCGTCTGAAAAACCTTTTAATAAGACTCATCATTATTATCGAATCATCCTGGTGATGATGTCTGCAATCTCATCATCCTGTTGCCCAGCGCCAGCTTCACGCCACGGGCCTGAAGGGCATCAGCAATATCTCTTGCATCCGGAACTGAACGGGCCAGCCTGTCCAGTTTCGGTACGACCAGCGTGTCTCCCTGGCGAACTGCCGCCTGAGCCAGATCCTGGCGGTCAGTTGAACATCGGGCATAGCCAATGCGTATTTCTGTCATAAATATGTACGTATAAGGACCGTGAAAGAGATTTATATCGTACCAGTGATATGAGACAACGTCAGCAGTGAGATTGACCTGGACTTATTACCCGTGAAAAAAGCAATTTCGAGCGCATCGTCGCCACGCTGGGGCTGAAGAAAAGGACGCAGGGTAACGGAAATTTCGGCGGTTCCGGCGTAGTCCCCCGTATTACCTCGCTCTGCGGAGAATAAGGCGAAGAAAAAGCGACAGGCACCGGGCGATGCCTGTTTTTCCGCTTATTGCGGATTTTTCTCTTTCCAGGCATCCCATGCCGCTTTAATTTCCTGCTTCGCGGCGGCGGCATCGTTAAAGCCGTTCAGCTCCACTTTTTTACGCCCTTCCGGCAGCTGTTTGTAAACGCGGAAGAAAGCCTGCAAACGCTCCTGCTCGATTTTCGGCAGATCGCCGATGGTGTTGATGTCATCGTAGGTTGGGTCGATTTTGCTTGCCGGAACGGCAATGATTTTGTCGTCCTTCTCGCCGCCATCAATCATCTTGAGCACGCCAATCGCGCGCAGCTTAATCAGCGTTCCCGGCGCCATCGGCGCGCGGGTGTAAAACACCACGTCCAGCGGATCGCCATCCCCTGCCAGGGATTGCGTCAGCGAACCGTAGTTAGCCGGATAGGCCACCGGCATTGACTGGAAACGATCGGCGATCAAAAAGCCGGTTTTGGCGTCGGTTTCATATTTGATAATGCCGCCCGCGGGAATTTCGGTCACGGCATAAAACTCTTCAGGATTGTTTTTCGGCTGCGGGAAATCCAGTACGTTCTGCGCCTGAACGGTAGCGGAAAGCAGAAGGCCTGAGGCAAGGAGTGTTTTTACCAGATGCATTGTCGTGTCGCTCTATCGTTATAAGAAATTGAAAAGCAGAACGATAGAGGCCGCAAATGAAGCGTGTATGACGTAACGATGACAGTAATGTGACGCGAATTTCATTAATAATTCTGATTAAAAAATCGGCACACCAAGCTCACCCCGGCAAGGAATATCTATTATTCCCTTGGTTTAATGAAGATTTAAGCTAAACCTTAGCATGCGTAAAAAACAAAATTGTGTTAATACGCTTATGTTCAATAAGGAGAACAGAATGAAAGCTGCTGTCGTCACGCAAGATCATCAGGTCAATGTTACGGAAAAAACGCTTCGTCCCCTGCAACATGGCGAAGCCCTTTTAAAAATGGATTGCTGCGGCGTATGTCACACCGACCTGCACGTTAAGAACGGCGACTTTGGCGATAAAACCGGGGTCATTCTGGGCCATGAAGGCGTGGGCGTTGTGCAGCAGGTCGGCCCGGGCGTTCATTCTCTGAAGCCGGGCGATCGCGCCAGCGTGGCGTGGTTCTTCGAAGGCTGCGGGCATTGTGAATATTGTAACAGCGGCAACGAAACGCTGTGTCGCTCGGTGAAAAATGCCGGCTATACCGTGGATGGCGGTATGGCGGAAGAGTGTATCGTCATGGCCGATTATGCGGTCAAAGTGCCGGACGGGCTCGATTCTGCGGCGGCCAGCAGCATCACCTGCGCGGGCGTCACCACCTATAAAGCGGTCAAAGTCTCACATATCAAACCCGGCCAGTGGATTGCCATTTATGGCCTCGGCGGCCTCGGCAATCTGGCGCTGCAGTATGCCAAAAACGTGTTTAACGCCAAAGTCATCGCCCTTGACGTTAATGATGAACAGCTGAAGCTGGCCGCGGAAATGGGCGCGGACCTGACCATCAACTCCCGCAGCGAAGACGCGGCCAAAATTATTCATGAGAAAACCGGCGGCGCGCATGCCGCGGTGGTAACCGCCGTCGCCAAAGCGGCGTTTAACTCAGCGGTGGATGCGGTTCGCGCGGGTGGACGCGTGGTGGCGGTAGGCCTGCCTCCGGAAGCGATGAGCCTGGACATTCCGCGTCTGGTCCTCGACGGTATCGAAGTGGTGGGTTCGCTGGTCGGTACCCGTCAGGACCTGACCGAAGCCTTCCAGTTTGCCGCGGAAGGGAAAGTCGTACCGAAAGTGACCCTGCGTCCGCTGGGCGATATCAACGCCATCTTCAAAGAGATGGAACAGGGACAGATTCGCGGCCGTATGGTCATTGATTTCCGCCGCTAATCTTCGGACCTCTCCCGCTACGGGAGAGGTTTAATTGTCCCTTTACACGCACGGCCCCGTTGCGCAACCGTACATCATCACCAGCGGAAATAGCGGCACCAGCGGGATCAGGGCGATCTCTCCCAGAGGGCTAATGGTCTGCGTTTTATCGTTAATTGACACGACGACGGGTCTGGCAAGCCGATAAGCGTCATCCAGCTCATTGGGATCAACGGTTGACCAGAAACCGGTCGCTTTAAACAGTACGCCAAGATGGTCGTTGTCCAGCGCGGTCGCGTGATACTGGCTGGTTAACAGACTTAGCTGACTGGCATCCAGCCTGCGCTTGTCGAGCACCACCAGATATTCCGCAACAACCTCATGCTGTTTCACGACAAAATTCACCCGTACGCCGGATGCGACCTTATTGAAGCGTTCGTAGAAAGTATTATAACGCTGGTACTCCTGCGGCACCCCTTTACGGAAGAATCGATAGCTGTATTTGTTTGAATTGGCAATGATGCCCGACTCAATAGGTTTAACCTTAACAATGGTATCGGTAGAGGGCAAATTGGGTGCGCTGGTACAGCCCGCCAGCACCGTCATCGCCAACATCAGTAAATACTTCAGCATCGTCGCTCTCCCTTTATTACGCTGACTATCTCTCAGTCATTAAATTATCCAGCATGAGTTTCAGCTGAAAGGCATGTAAATACCAGCCCCTAAAAATCGAGCCGGGTATAAATGCTTTTTATGCAAATGCTTAGCGCAAATCCTTACTTCCTTTGTTAAAACGCGCGCCCGATGATGGCCAAACAAGAGATAACAAAGGAATTCACCATGCACACCCGTTTTCGCCTGCCCGCGCTGGCGGCATTTTTTTTGAGCGGCGCGTTTTCCGCGTGGGCCGCCGACGCGCCGGTTAAAGGCGGCACGTTAATTTATCTGGAGCAGCAGCCGCATACCAATCTTTATCCCCCGGCCGGAGGCTTTTACCCTAACGGCGGTATTCTTAATCAAATAACCGATAAGCTGACCTGGCAAAATCCAAAAACCTTACAAGTCGAACCGTGGATAGCCGAAAGCTGGAGCGCCAACGCGGATAAAACCGAATATACCTTTAAGATTCGCCCTGACGTCACCTTTTCTGATGGCACCCCGCTTGACGCCAATGCGGTTGCCAAAAACTTTGATACCTACGGCCTCGGTAATAAAGCGCACCGCCTGCCGGTGTCCGAGGTGATTAATAACTACGATCGCAGCGAAGTCATCGATCCGCTGACGGTTAAGTTCTACTTTAAAAAGCCCTCGCCGGGATTTCTGCAGGGCACCGCGACCATCGGCTCCGGGCTGGTTTCCCTGAGCACCCTGGCGCGAAATTTTGAAGAGCTGGGCGACGCCCGCCATATTATTGGCTCCGGGCCTTTTACGGTTAAAGATGAAAAGCCGGGACGTGAACTCGCTCTGGTCGCACGTCAGGATTATCAATGGGGGCCGAAAAGTCTCGCCCAGCAGGGGCCAGCGAATCTCGACGGCATAACCTATATCGTCACCCCGGAAGATGGCGTACGCGTTGGCGCGCTGCTGGCAGGCCAGGCCGATTTTATTCGCCAGGTGCAGGCCTATGATGAAAAGCAGGCAACCGATCGGGGCTTTAAAATCTATGCCGCCCCGACGCGCGGCGTTAACGACAGCCTGAGCTTCCGCCCGGATAATCCGCTGGTTGCCGACCTGCGCGTTCGTCAGGCGCTGCTGCACGCCACCGACGCCAGACAGGTGGTTGAAACCCTGTTCTCCGCCAACTATCCGCAGGCGACCTCCGTCGTCGCCAGCACCGCGGCCGGATACGTTAACCTCAGCGATAAGCTGGTTTTCGATCCGGCCAAAGCGAAACAGCTGCTTGATGAGGCGGGCTGGAAACCGGCCGCCGACGGTATACGGGTCAAAGATGGCCAGCGCCTGGCATTAACCGTCTATGAATCCCTGCCCCAGCCGCAAAACAAAGAGGTACTCCAGCTTGTCGCCCAGCAGTGGCGCCAGGTCGGCGTTGCGCTGGCGGTCAAAGCCGGTGATGCCGGCAGCCGTACGCTGGACAGCCTCGACCCGTTGAAAACGCCGCTTACCGTGTCGGAAGTGGGCCGCGCCGACCCTGACGTGGTGAAAAGCATGTTCTTCCCCGCTAACCGCGACGCGCTGCTGCAAAAAGGCGGTTCCAGCGACAAAGTCCAACGCTTCCGTGACGATAAGCTCAACGCGCTGCTGACCGCGATCTCAGCCGAAGTCGAGCCGCAAAAACGCCTCCAGCTCACCGGCGACGCCCAGCGCTACCTGCTGGACAACGCCTACGTGATCCCGATATTTGAAGAGCCGCAGGTCTTTGCCGGCGCGCCGTGGGTGAAAGGCGTCAGTTTTGAAGCGGTAGGCCGCCCGTCGTTCTACGGCGCGTGGCTGGAAAAGCACTAAGGAGCCCGCGATGAGCCACTATCTTCTGCGGCGGTCCGGTCAGGGTTTACTGGTGCTGTGGGCCGCGTTTACCCTCTCCTTCATCCTGTTACAGGTGCTACCCGGCGATGCGGTACTGATCAAGTTTCAGAATCCGGATCTGGGGCTCAGCCCTGAGCAGATCGCCGAAATGCGCCTCGCCTACGGGGCCGATAGCCCGCTGTGGAGACAGTACTTCCATACGCTGATGGCCATGCTGCGTGGCGATTTTGGCTATTCGCTGCAGGCCGGGCTGCCGGTCAGCGCGCTTATCGCCAGCAACCTGCCGGAAACATTAAGCCTGGCGCTGCCCGCCTTTGCTCTGGCGGTGGCGCTGGCCTTCGCCCTCGCCTTCGCCTCACGGCTGCCGGGCCTGCGCTGGCTCAGCAACGCGCTGCAATCCCTGCCGGCGCTGTTTATCTCGCTGCCGACGTTCTGGCTCGGCATCGCCCTGATTCAGATTTTCTCCTTTCAACTGCGCTGGATCCCGGTGATCAATCCCGGGCCGATTGAGGGGCTGATTTTGCCCATTATTGCCGTCGCGGTGCCGATTTCCGCTCCGCTGGCGCAAATCCTGATGCGCAGTCTGGATCAGGTCGCCGCGCAGCCGTTTGTCGCCGTTGCCCGCGCCAAAGGCCTGAGCGAAACCGGCGCCCTGTGGCGGCACGTTACCGGCAACGCCCTGCTGCCGGTGCTCAATATCGCCGGTCTGCTGCTGGGGGAACTGATCGCCGGCGCGCTGATTACCGAAACCGTGTTTGGCCGCGGCGGTCTGGGGCTGCTGACGCAGCAGGCCGTCAATAATCAGGATATCGCGGTACTGCAGGCGGTGGTGATGATCTCTGCCCTCGGTTTCGTGCTGATTAACCTGCTGGTCGACCTGCTCATGCCGCTGTTCGACCCGCGCCTGAAAACCGTTATCGGAGGTGCCGTATGAGCCTGGTGGATTACGCAACCGCCGCGCGCCGCCGCACGTCAAACTGGCGTACACGGCGCGTCCAGCCCGGTCTGCTGCTGGCCTGGGCGGTAATGATCGTTGCCGCGCTGATGGCTATCGCTCCGCAGCTGTTTACCGACTATAGCCCGCTGGAAGGGTTCCCCGGCGCCCAGCGGCTGGCCCCGCAGGCCGGCCACTGGCTGGGAACCGACCAGCTGGGCCGCGATCTGTGGAGCCGCATCGTCTTCGGCGCCGTTCATTCGCTTTCCGCCGCGCTGGCGGCGGTGGCGATCGGCCTGTTTATCGGTACCGCGCTGGGCACGCTGGCCGGCGCGCTGGCGGGACGCGTGGAGTCGGCGATTATGCGCCTGGTCGACGTGCTGCTGGCGATCCCCTCTTTATTGCTGTCGCTGACGGTCATCATTCTGCTCGGTTTCGGCACGCTCAACGCCGCCGTCGCGGTAGGCGCGGCGGCCGTCGCCAGCTTTGCCCGCCTGGCGCGAGCGGAGGTGGTCCGCGTACGCCACAGCGACTTCGTCGAAGCGGCCTACGGCAGCGGCGGCACCTTTTTCGCCGTTTTCTGGCGGCATATTCTGCCCAACTCGCTCACCGCGGTGCTGGCCTTTGCCACCCTCCAGTTCGGCCAGGCCATTCTGGCGCTCTCGACCCTGAGTTTTCTCGGCTACGGCACGCCGCCGCCGGTCCCGGAGTGGGGTCTGCTGATCGCCGAAGGCCGCAACTATCTCTCCACCGCCTGGTGGCTGACCACCCTGCCCGGTATTGCGGTGATTGCGGTCGTGCTCGCCGCCAACCGTATTAGCCGTCAATTTAGCGGAGAACGCCGATGAATGTTTTAAGCGTAGAGCATCTGCGCATCAGCTATCGTTCACAGCGTGAATGGCGCGAGGTCGTGCACGACGTGAGTTTTCAGGTCAAACGCGGCGAAATGCTGGCGTTTGTCGGTGAATCCGGCTCGGGTAAAACCACCACCGCGCAGGCGATTATTGGCCTGCTGGCGGATAACGCGCGCCGGGACAGCGGGCGTATCTTGATTAATGGCGAAGATATCAGCGGCTGGTCCGCTAAACGCCTCGACGGCCTGCGCGGCGCGCGGATTAGCCTGGTTCCTCAGGATCCGGGCAACTCCCTGAATCCGGTGAAAACCATCGGCGCGCAGGTGGGCGAAATCCTGCGTCTGCATCAAAAAAGCAGCGCCGCGGCGCGTAAAGCGCAGGTGCTGGCGCTGCTGACCAAAGTTGGGCTGAGCCACCCGGAACAGCGCATCGATCAATATCCCCACCAGCTTTCAGGCGGTATGAAGCAGCGGGTGCTGATTGCTATCGCAATCGCCCTGAAACCCGACTTAATCATTGCCGATGAGCCCACCAGCGCCCTCGACGTGACGGTACAGAAGCGGATCCTCGACCTGCTGGATACGCTGCGCCGGGAGTCCGGCACGGCGGTACTGTTCGTCACCCACGATCTGGCGCTGGCGGCGGAACGCGCCGACCGTCTGCTGGTCTTTCGCCACGGCGAGATTCAGGAACAGGGCGCGACCGGCGACGTCATACGTACGCCGCAGCATACCTATACCCGCCAGCTGCTGAGCGATCTCCAGGGTTCGACGCTGACCATTGCCCCGGCCAGCGGGCGCGTACTGGCGACCCCGGCGATCCGCGTGGAGGGCATCAGCAAGCGCTTCTCATTAGGCCGCGCGCATTTGCAGGCGCTGGACGCCGTGAGCTTCGAGGTGAAGCGCGGCAGCACCCACGCGCTGGTCGGCGAGTCCGGCTCCGGCAAAACGACCCTTGCGCGGATCCTGCTGGGATTCGAAAAGGCCGATAGCGGCCATATCGCTATCGACGGTATCGATGCCGGGCATCTCAGCCGCGAGGCGCTCCGCCAGCTGCGGCGTAAAATTCAGTTCGTTTACCAGAATCCTTTTGCCTCGCTTGACCCGCGGCAAACGCTGTTTGAGATTATCGAAGAGCCGTTAAAAAACTTCGACCGCCTCAACGCCGAAGTGCGGCGCCAGCGCGTCGAAACGGTCGCCGCCCGCGTGGCGCTCGCTCCGGAGCTGCTGTCTCGAACCGCCCGTGAGCTTTCCGGCGGCCAGCGGCAGCGGGTGGCCATCGCCCGCGCCTTAATCCTTGAACCGACGATCCTTGTCCTCGATGAAGCGACTTCGGCGCTGGACGTCACGGTGCAGGCGCAAATTCTCGCGCTGCTGCAGCAGCTTCAGCAGCAGCTGGGGCTGAGCTATCTGTTTATCACTCACGATTTGGCGACGGTGCGCCGTATCGCCCACAGCGTGACGGTGCTGCGGGCGGGCCAGGTGGTTGAACACGGCGACGTCAGCCGACTGTTCAGCGCCCCGCAGCATGACTATACCCGCGAGCTTATCGCCGCGATTCCCCATTTTTCATCCCCGAGCAAGGAGGTTGCATGACGCGTAAACGACTGGGCTTTTTCACCCGTCTGCTGGACCACGCCACGCCTAAAGAGCGCTACCGGCTGGCCACCGAGCAAATTCGCCACGCGGAACGCCTGGGATTCGACAGCGCGTGGATCGCTCAGCACCATTTTCATGAGCACGAAGGCGGCCTGCCGTCGCCGCTGGTCTTTCTCGCCCACGCCGCGGCGCACACCGAGCGCATTCGTCTTGGCACCGCCATTATCACCCTGCCCATGGAAAACCCGCTGCGGGTGGCGGAGGATGCGGCGGTGCTGGATCTGCTCGCCGATGGACGGCTGGAGGTGGGCTTCGGCTCCGGCGGCACCCCCACTTCGTTTTTACCCTTCGGGCTGACGATGGACCAGCGCAGCGCGGTGTTTGCTGAACACCTGCATCTGATTCAAAGCGCCTGGCGCGGGGATTCGCTCTCGCACCCGGATAATCATCTGTACCCTCAGGCGCCGCAGCTGGCGGAGCGCATCTGGATTGCCACCTTTTCCATTGAGGGGGCGGTTCGCGCGGCTCAGGCCGGGCACGGGCTGATGCTCTCGCGCACGCAGCCGCGTCCGGCTGGACAGCCCACGCTGCCGCTGAACGCTATCCAGAATCCGATTATTGACGCCTATCTCGCCGCGCTGCCGGCGGGCGTCGAGCCAAGGATCCTCGCCTCGCGGACGGCCTTTGTCGCCGATAGCCAGCAGTATGCGCTGCAGGTCGCTGAACCCGGCCTGCGCCAGCAGGCTGCCCAGCATCGCGCCGCAGGTCATGATATTATTGGTGACACTGTCACTGATTTTTTGCCGCAGCTTGACGCGCACGTTGGCGACCCGCAGCACGTCGCCGCTTCGCTGGCCCGCGATAGCGTCCTGCGGCGGGTAACCGATATTTCGTTTCAGGTGCACTCCGTTGAACCCTCGCACCGCGACACGCTTCGTTCCATTGAGCTGATCGCTCAGCATATTGCCCCGCAGATACGATAAGGAGTCACCATGACGCTCAGTCAGGATATATTGGCCGAACTGGCAGAAATTGCCCCCGATTCCGCCTTAGCGGCGGCGCGAGCCGTGCGCGAGGCGGCCACCCGCCATGCTCAGGGAAGTTATGAAACGCTGTTTGGTCAGCAGGATAACGACTTTCCGCTCGACGAGCGTTTTGCCGTGGCCGCGAGGGTGGCGAAGCTGCATGAGAGCGATGCGCTGGCCGCCCACTACGCCGGCTTTGGCATTGCCGACCCCACATCGCCGCGGCTGGCGCCGGCGCTGGCCTTTGCCCGGCTGTTGACCTTTACGCCCGTGGAGGCCACGCCGTCGGCGCTTGAGGCCTTAATCCGCGCCGGATGGAGCCTGCGCGGCATCGTCACCCTCGCCCAGCTTATCGCGTTTGTCAGCTTCCAGAGCCGGCTGGTCGTCGGGCTGCGCCTGCTTAATGGCAAAAATATCCACGTCGCACAAACCCCGACGGTGGCGGGATTCTGGCATACCTCGCCGCAAACCATCAGCGGTAAGAAGGCGCCGGTGCACTTCACCCGCGATGAACTGCACTGGGAGCCCTGGCTGACGGCTAAACCACTGGCGGAATTCACCCCCGACGAGCAGGCGCTGCTGGCGAAATTTGGCCACAGCGATTCGCCCTACTTCCGCCTGCTGGCGCGCAACCTGCCGCTCCTCGAGCAGCGTACGTTAACCGACAAAGGGATCTTTTATACTCCCGGCGGCCTGCCGCGCGCCGAGCGCGAGCTGGCGGCAACGGTGGCGAGCAAAATCAACGGCTGTATTTATTGCGCCTCGGTGCATGCGCGCAAAGCGGCGCAGCTGGCTAAAGATGAAACGGCGATAGAGACGCTGCTGGCGGTGACGCCGGGAGAGCAGTTAAGCGACGGGCAGACGCCGGGATGGCAGGCGCAGATCGATTTCGCCGCCGCGATTTCCGTTACCCCTCCCGCTCTGTCCGTTGACCACCTTGCCGCCGTCGAGCAACAGGGGCTGGATACCCTCGCCCAACTGGATTTACTGCAATCGGCGGCTTTCTTTGCCTGGGCCAACCGGTTAATGCTGACCCTCGGCGAGCCGTGGCAGGAATAGGCGCCAGCGGGCTTAATCAGGCCAGACGCCGCTGATGGCGGGCATAAATCAGCAGCGAACTGAGCGCAAGAAACGAAAGCAGCGCGGCCGGTAAGGCAACGAAACGCCAGCCAGGACCGGCCGTAATCATCATCCCGCCGAATAGCGCCCCAATGGCGCTGCCGAGATTAAAGGCGATCTGGCCGCCCGCCGCGCCCAGCATCTCGCCGCCCTTCGCATTTTGCAGCAGCAGAATTTGCAGCGGTGCCGACAGGGCAAACAGGGCCGCGCAGCAAATAAACGCGAGGGTTAATGCGGCGGCTTTATTCTCACCCAGCAGGAACAGAAGTAATAAGGTCACGACAATCACGCCATCCGTCACGGCGGCAATGCGTAACGGGCTATAACGGACGGAGACTTTACCGCTAAATAAATTCCCCAGAACCATCCCCAGCCCCGCCAGCAGCATAATGGCTATGATGGCGCTCTCACCAAAACCAGAGACGTTAATCATAAACGGCTTAATATAGCTAAACCACGCGAATACGCCGGCATTGCCGAACATCGTCGCGGCAAAAATTAACCACGGTGCGGGCGATGTTAAAAAATGAAACTGCGAGCGCAAGCGCGTCGTCGGTTTATCAAACAGCGTGGGCACCCACCAGGCGATGGCGACCAGCACGGCGATGTCAAACACCGCAATCGCCAGAAAGGTATAGCGCCAGCTAAACTGATGGCCAAGCCAGGTTCCGGCGGGAACCCCCAGCAAATTAGCGACCGTCATTCCGGCAATCATTCCCGCCACCGCGGCGGTGACCTTCCCCGGCGGCGCAATTTTCGACAGAACGATCGCCCCCACGCCAAAGAAGGCGCCGTGCGGGAAACCGGAGATCAGGCGCCCCAGCGCCAGCATCGAATAGCTGGAAGATAACGTAAAGATGGCATTGCCGATAACGCACAGCGCCACGAGGAACAGCATCACCGCTTTTAACGAAAAGCGGCTGGAGAACAGCGCCATCACCGGCGCGCCGATGACGACGCCAAGCGCATACCAGGAGATCATATTGCCCGCGGCGGGAATAGATATCCCGACGTCATGGGCAATTTCAGGTAATACGCCCATGATGCCAAATTCCGCCATTCCGAGACCAAAAGTGCCAAGCGCTAACGAAAAAATAGTCTTTTTCATACAACTAATCACTTGTTATAAAACATACCGCCGGCATTATTGTGCATTATTAAACGGCAGACCAGATAAAAACGCCGGGTGGCATATTTATCCATAAAACGGCGTGATTATTTCATAGGCTTATTTGCAGATTAAAAAAACCAATAAAGCCATTTCGTGCCCCGCCGCTGCCCGGTCGCCAGCAACGGCATAGCGATAACAATTCACAACCGCGGTTCCATAAAAATTTCATCATTTCATGCCGTTGCTTTTCAATGGAACCTGTCTCGCAAATGCGACTTAACCAGGACAATCTGTATTGTTTTTTTAAGTAGTAGGTTGATAATGGCGACATTAACCACACGGAGGCAGGATAATGAAAGAGTACACAGCGGATGATAGCTTCCAGCAGGCGATATCAACGAGCAAAAAGCACCGTTTATCCTCGATACCCACAGCTGAAAGTCAGTCAATTCATCCCAGTAACGAGTTGATCCGGTTAATGAATGAATTCGTCGACGAGCATGGGTCCATCACCGAAGATGAATACTTCAGGGTGCTCTGATGCTTAAACAATTCGACGTGTATCGGAACCCTTCTTCGCAAACGAAGCACTCTCTACCCTATTTTATGATTGTGCAAAATGATTTTTATGAAGACCTACCCACCAGGGTAATTATTCCCCTGATGCGTAATGCTCATCTGCCACTATGGCAGCATCCTTTAGTTCCTGAGGTAAATATTGAATTTGAAACGTTTATGCTTTGTTCGCCGATGATGACAAACCTTAATAATAAGCCGATCAAGCGCGAAGATTTTATCTGTAACTTAAAAAGCGCCAGAGGCGAAGTTATTTCCGCCATTGACGCCCTTGTTACCAATACCTGATCCGCTCCGGCTTCAGCCAGAGCGGGTTGCTCAGTTACGCTTACTTCAGCCCTTCACAGCTCTCTTTCTTCGCTTCCTGACGCTCCACCTCGCGATACCAGCGCGGATGATGCTTCTTCGCCCAGCGGCGACTCACCTTCCCTTCGATCATGCCTTTAATCGATCCCTTCACCCAAAACGCCATATACATGTGGATCAGAATCGCATGAATAAGAATAATCGCCGAGGTCGCGTGAATCAGCAGGCTATAGCGAATAACCTGAATCGGGAAATAGTGGGCAAACCAGGGCCGCCAGATAATCACGCCGGTCACCAGCAGCACAAAAATCATGCTCATGATGGTCCAGAACATCATTTTCTGCCCCGCGTTATATTTCCCTACCCGCGCCACTTTATGCTCGTTGCCTTTCAGTACCTCAATAATGCCCTTGAGCCAGGGGATATCCTGCTTGTCGGGAATATTGTGATGGACAAAACGCACAAACATAAACATCAGGGCCACGAAAATCAGTACCCCGAAGAACGGATGCAGAATACGACCCATCTGCGGCGTACCGAAGGTTTCGGTCAGCCACTGCAGCGTCGGGAAGAAAAACGAGATCCCCGATAGCGCCACCAGGAAAAAGCAGATGACCACCGTCCAGTGACAGGCGCGGTCAATAAACTTCGTGCGCACAATCATTTTCGATTTACTCATCATGCTCCTCCTCATCGTCATCCGCTTCTTTATTCGGCCCAATCCCGATGTAGTGATAAATCAGCCCGGCAAAGGTGGCGATAAACCCGACCGCCGAGAGCGGCTTCAGCGCGCCTTTCCACAGGTTGATCGACGTATCGATCTGCGGCTCTTTCGGCAGGTTGTGGTACAGCTCCGGCTGGTCCGCATGATGCAGCACGTACATCACGTGGGTGCCGCCAACGCCCGGCGGGTTATACACCCCGGCATGGGGATAGCCGCGTTTCTTCAGCTTTTCCACGCGCTCGTTGGCCACTTCCAGCATCTCTTTCTTGCTGCCGAAGTGAATCGCGCCGGTTGGGCAGGTTTTCACGCAGGCCGGTTCCTGGCCTACGCTGACCCGGTCAACGCACAGGGTGCACTTATAGACCCGGTTATCCTCTTTATTGAGGCGCGGGACGTTAAAGGGGCACCCGGCGATGCAGTAGCCGCAGCCGATGCAGTTCTCCTGCTGAAAGTCGACGATGCCGTTAGCGTACTGAATAATCGCCCCGGCGGACGGGCACGCCTTCAGGCAGCCCGGGTCCTCGCAGTGCATGCAGCCGTCTTTGCGTATCAGCCACTCCAGCTTGCCGTTCTGTTCGGTTTCGCTAAAGCGCATTACCGTCCAGGATTTGGCGCTCAGATCGGCGGGGTTGTCGTACACCCCGACGCAGTGCCCAACCTCATCGCGGATATCGTTCCACTCGGAACAGGCCACCTGACAGGCTTTACAGCCTACGCAGGAGGAGACATCGATCAGCTTCGCCACTTCCGCCTTAAAATCCCGCGCGCGCGGCGCGGGCGTGATCGGGTTTGTGGCGGAGCGTTTGATAATGTCCTGGGTTTCCATCGCCATGCATTCGCTCCTTACGCTTTCTCGATGTTGACCAGAAACGCCTTGTACTCCGGCGTTTGCGAGTTGGAATCCCCGACGTTTGGCGTCAGGGTATTGGCGATGTAACCTTTGCGGGCTACCCCTTCAAAACCCCAGTGCAGCGGGATCCCGACGGTTTCAACCTGCTGGCCGTTAACGTTGAGCGTTTGCAGACGACGCGTCACCACCGCTACCGCGCGAATAAAGCCGCGCTTGCTGCTGACCGTCACCCGATCGCCGTTGGCAATCCCCTTCGCTTTCGCCAGACCTTCGCTGATTTCGACAAACTGTTCCGGCTGCGCAATCGCATTGAGCCGCGCATGCTTGGTCCAGGTATGAAAATGCTCGGTCAGGCGATAGGTGGTGCCGACGTACGGGAATTTATCCTTCTTACCTAAACGAAGGGCATCCTCTTCATACAGGCGCACCACCGGGCTGGAGACCACGTTCGGGTGCAGCGGGTTGGTGCCAAGCGGCGTTTCCATCGGCTCGTAGTGTTCCGGGAACGGACCTTCCGCCAGCTTATTCAGGGCAAACAGGCGCCCCAGTCCTTCCGGCTGCATAATAAACGGCCCGGTTTTGCTGCCCGGCGGCGCGGTATTGAAGTCCGGAATATCGTTGCCAACCCACTTGCTGCCGTTCCACTGGATCAGCATCCGCTTCGCATCCCACGGCTTGCCGTTAATATCCGCCGACGCGCGGTTGTACAGCACGCGCCGGTTGAGCGGCCACGCCCATGCCCAGCCGAGCGTGTTGCCAAGGCCTGACGGATCGGCGTTATCGCGGTTGGCCATCTGGTTGCCCTGCTCGGTCCAGCTGCCGGTATAGATCCAGCAGGACGACGCGGTGGTACCGTCATCGCGCAGCAGCGCGAAGCTGTTCAACAGCTGGCCCTTCTTCGCCAGCGGCGCGCCGTTAGCGTCGAAGAGATCCGCCAGCGCGTAGCCGTTGTTCTCTTTCGCGACCTCTTCTGATTCCGGACGATCCGGCTGCTTGTAGTGCCACCCCATCTTCAGCAGCGGCTCGACGCCTTTGCCGCCCTCGCTGCGATACATCTCGCGCAGACGGTGGTAAATGCCGGCCAGAATTTCGCCGTCGTTGCGCGCTTCGCCCGGCGCGTCCTGGCCTTTCCAGTGCCACTGCAGCCAGCGCCCGGAGTTAGCGATGGAACCATCCTCTTCGGCGAAGCAGGTGGACGGCAGGCGGAAGACCTCGGTCTGAATCGCTGCCGGGTCAACATCGTTCGACTCGCCGTGGTTTTGCCAGAAGGTCGAGGTTTCGGTCACCAGCGGGTCGATAACCACCATGTACTTCAGCTTGCTCAGGCTGCGGACCACCTTGTTTTTGTCCGGGAAGGACGCCACCGGATTGAAGCCCTGGCAGATATAGCCCGTGACGTTGCCGTTATCCATCATATTGAAATACTTGATAACGTCATAAGCCTGGTCCCATTTCGGCAGCCAGTGGAAGCCCCAGTCGTTCTCTTTTTGCGCCGCGTCGCCGTAGAACGATTTCATCAGGCTGACGAAGAACTTCGGATAGTTGCTCCAGTAGTTCACCTGTTCGGCCAGCGTCGCCTTCGGCGTATTGGCGGCGAGATAGCTTTGCAGATCCGTCTGCTGTTCCGACGGCAGCGTCAGGTAGCCCGGCAGGCTGGTCGAGAGCAGGCCTAAATCGGTTAGCCCCTGAATATTGGAGTGCCCGCGCAGCGCGTTGACGCCGCCGCCCGCCATCCCCATATTGCCGAGCAGCAGCTGAATCATCGCCATGGTACGGATGTTCTGCGCCCCGACGGTATGCTGCGTCCAGCCCAGCGCGTAAAGGAAGGTGGTGGTCCGGTCCGCCGCGCTGGTTGACGCCAGCACTTCGCACACTTTAAGGAAGTCCGCCTTTGGCGTACCGCAGATATTCTCCACCACCTCCGGCGTATAGCGCGAAACGTGCTGCTTCAGCAGGTTCCAGACGCAGCGCGGATGCTGCAGCGTCTCGTCGCGCATGGCGTAGCCGTTTTCGTCGAACTGATAGTTCCACGACGATTTATCGTACTGACGCTTTTCGGCATCGTAGCCGCTGAACAGGCCATCTTCGAAGGCAAAATCGTCGCGCACCAGCAGGTTAGCGTTGGTGTAGTGTTTAACGTACTCGGCATTGATTTTGTTATTTTCGATCAGGTACAGCAGCACGCCCGACAGGAAGGTAATGTCGGTACCGGAACGGATCGGCGCATAAATATCGGCCACCGACGCCGTGCGCGTAAAGCGCGGGTCGACGACAATCAGCGTCGCATCGTTGTTGTTTTTCGCCTCCATCGCCCAGCGGAATCCCACCGGATGGGCTTCGGCGGCGTTACCGCCCATCACCACCACGACGTTAGCGTTTTTGATATCAACCCAGTGGTTGGTCATCGCACCGCGACCAAATGTTGGAGCAAGACTTGCTACCGTTGGTCCGTGTCAGACGCGCGCCTGGTTGTCTACCGCCAGCATGCCGAGGGAGCGCACAAATTTTTGCGTCAGCATGCCGGTTTCATTACTGGCCGCAGAGGCACATAACATCCCGGTGGACAGCCAGCGGTTAACCGTCACGCCCTGTTCGTTCTTTTCAATAAAATTGGCGTCGCGGTCGGCTTTCATCAGTTTGGCGATGCGGGTAAACGCGTCATCCCAGGAGATGCGCTGCCATGTATCCGAACCCGGCGCGCGGTACTGCGGATAGCGCAGGCGGTTGTCGCTATGAACATAGTCAAGCAGCCCCGCGCCTTTCGGGCACAGCGCGCCGCGGCTCACCGGATGATCCGGGTCGCCTTCAATGTGGTAAATCGCTTCTTTCGCGTTTTTCGCGCCGTCGCCCAGGCTATACATTAATAGCCCGCAGCCCACGGAGCAGTATGTGCAGGTGTTGCGGATCTCTTTGGCGCGCAGCAATTTGTAATTACGCGCCTGAGCCAGGGCCATTTTGGGCGCAAAACCCAATGCAGCGGCTGTTGTTCCGGCCATACCGCCTGCGCAGATTTTAAAAAACTTTCTGCGGCTGACGTCCATTGTTCCCCTCCATGCGGGATGTTTATTCATTGCGGGAGTGGAAATTAACAGCAATAACCCTGTTTTATTTGCGTCAAATCAATGTCCTGAACCCATGACCCCTTAATAGTCAGCCGCCTTAAATTTCGTTACTCCATTAGGATTAAGCGCGGAGGAAAATATCCCCCGAAAGCGAAAAAAAAGTGTTATAAAACCCGACTGCGTTTGAACCAACATCAGGTTAAATATGGAGAAGAAGAGAGCCACGCTCATTGGATTGGCCGCTATCGTCTTGTGGAGCACCATGGTCGGGCTGATTCGTGGCGTAAGCGAAGGGCTTGGTCCGGTGGGCGGCGCGGCGATGATCTACAGCCTGAGCGGCCTTTTGCTGATCTTTACCGTCGGCTTCCCGCAAATACGCCAGATCCCTCGCCCCTATTTACTGGCAGGAAGCCTGCTGTTCGTCAGCTATGAAATTTGCCTGGCGCTGTCGGTCGGATTAGCCGGTAGCCGCCAGCAGGCTATTGAAGTGGGCATGGTTAATTATCTGTGGCCCAGCCTGACGATTTTATTCGCCATTCTGTTTAACGGCCAAAAAAGCAGCTGGTTGGTTATCCCGGGGTTATTTCTCGCTTTATTCGGCGTCACCTGGGTATTAGGCGGTGAGCATGGTCTGAATGTAGATGAAATTACCCGCAACGTGGTTTCCAGCCCGCTGAGCTATATTCTGGCGTTCATCGGCGCGTTTATCTGGGCGGCCTACTGCACGGTCACCGCTAAATACGCGAAGGGCAAAAACGGGATTACCCTTTTTGTTCTGCTTACCGCCCTGACCCTGTGGCTAAAGTTCCTGTTCAGCGAACAGCCGCCCATGGTCTTTAGCTGGCCGGTGATAGCCAAACTGATCGCGCTGTCCGTTGCTCTGGGATTAGGCTACGCGGCGTGGAACGTCGGGATCCTGCACGGCAACGTCAGCCTGCTGGCCGCCGCCTCCTACTTTACGCCGGTGCTCTCCTCGGCGCTGGCGGCGGCACTGCTCAGCGCCGCGCTGTCGTGGTCGTTCTGGCAGGGCGCCGGAATGGTGTGCGCCGGCTCCCTGCTTTGCTGGCAGGCGACCCGGCGCTAAAACGGCGGCGGCCGACGCCTTAACGGCCTACAAGATCCGTGACTGACTTCAGCCCATCCCTGATGGCAATTCCCGGGATGGGCACGTCTTCAATCATCTGGCAGTCGGCTGTCTAAAGGGTTAATTCAGCTCAGGCGCTTTTGCCAGACTACGCCAGATGCCGGCCGCCAGCAGCAGAAGCAGGACGCCAGCCGTCGCCAGCACGATGCTGTGCGAATGAATAAACGCCGCCTTCGCCGCTTCAAGCAGGCTTTGCGCCGGTATGGCGGGCAGCGACTGCGCCAGCTTAATCGCCTCGCTGATGGAGGATGACGCCTGCTCCGCCGCCGCGCCCTCGATTCCACCCGGCAGAACAATTGACGAGGTGTAGCTGCGGGTCAGGATCAGGCCAAACAGGGCAATCCCCAGTCCCGCGCCCAGCTCATAGGCCATGGTTTCGATGGCCCCTGCCGCCGCCGCTTTTTCCTTCGGCGCGGCGGCCATGATCGCCGAGCTGGAGGCCAACAGCGCGCTGGCGACGCTGAAGCCCAGCAGCGTCATCAGTCCCCAGGCCTGCCACTGCTGAGTACTGAAATCGGTCATCGACAGGCCGAGGAAGCTCAGGGCGCTGAGCAGCATTCCGCCGGTGGCGACCTCGCGCAGCCCCAGCCGCGATACCAGCATGCCGGCAATGGGCCCGCTGAAACCGCTCGCCACCATCACCGGCAGCATAAACAGCCCGGCTTCAAAAGGCGTTTTGCTGTGCACAAACTGCAGCTCCTGGGCCATCAGCAGTTCAAAACCCACCAGCGTAATCAGCGCGGTCATCGCCATCATCACGCCGCTTAAAATAATGCGATGGGTAAACAGGCGCATATCGACCATGGGACGCGATGCCGAGAGCTGTTTGCGCACGAACCAGAACAGCATCGCGGCGCCAGATAGTGCCACCAGCCCGGTTAACCACAGCGCCATTTGCCCTTTGAGCGCCGTTTTGGCACTAAAGACCAGCATCAAAATGGCGGCGATCAGGATTAGCGCCTGGAAAAGATTCAGCGGCTGCTCGCGCCGCGCGGGCTGACGCGGCACCACTTTGGCATTAATCGCTATCACCAGCAGGACGATCGGCACGTTGATCAGGAAAACCGATCCCCAGTAAAAATGCTCCAGCAGCATGCCGCCAACCAGCGGACCGAACGCCGCGCCGCCGGAACCGACCGCTGCCCACAGACCAAGCGCCATATTACGCTGGTGCGCCTGCGAAAAGGTGCTGCGGATCCCGGCCAGGGTCGCAGGCACGATCATTGCCGCCCCCACCGCCAGCAGCGCGCGGGAGGCAATCAGCGTCTCTGCCGTGGGCGAAAACGCCGCCGCCAGCGACGCGGTGCCAAAAATACCGCTGCCGAGCAGCAGCAGCCGTTTAAAGCCGATTTTATCGCCCAATGCGCCCATAGGCAGCACCATACCGGCCATTACCAGCGAATAAATATCAATAATCCACAGCAGCTCGTTACCGCTGGTCCCCAGCGCTACGCTGAGCGTTGGCGCAGCCACGTGGAGAACAGTGGCGTCAATCGCCACCGGAATATAAACCAACAAAATCGCCATCAGCGTCAACCATTGCCGAGACATACTACTTTCCCTCAACGTTAAAACTGGACAAGCGTCCAGAAAACGGATCCTGCCGGATTGTTGAACGAGTGTCCAACTTTTTGTTACTATCGCCAAAAAAACCGGGGTCACTAACGTTATGGGCTACTTAAATCGCGATGCGCGTCGGGAAGTTATTGTGCTGGCAGCCATGCGCGTAGCGCTTCGGGGCGGGTTTAGCGCTATGACCGTCCGCCAGATTGCCGCCGAAGCCGGCGTCTCCGCCGGTCAGCTGCACCATCATTTCACCTCCGCGGGCGAGCTAAAAGCCCATGCCTTCATACGGTTGATCCGCGAAATGATGGATATGCCGCTGGTCGCCGACGACGCCACGTGGCGTGAACGCCTGTTTTCTATGGTGGGCAGCGACGACGGCAGGCTTGAGCCATACATTCGCCTGTGGCGCGAAGCGCAGCTGCTGGCCGATAGCGACAGCGATATCAAAGGGGCCTATCTGCTCACCATGAACATGTGGCATGAAGAGACCCTGAAGATCATCCGCCAGGGAACCGCTGCCGGTGAGTTTAAGCCAGGGGACGATATGGAAAGCATTGCCTGGCGGCTCATTGCTCTCGTCTGCGGCCTCGACGGTATTTATGCGCTGGGAATGCAGGAAATAGATGACGCCGCCTTCAATCGGCATATCAATTATTCTATCTCGATGGAACTTTTTTAATTTTAAGTTACATTTAGTAACAAATAATCCTGAGCTAATATTCGCGCGTCCTCTTTCGGCGCGCTTTTCTTATCTATTCTTCATTTATTACAACAGATACATCCCCATCCCTGATTTTATTTCTTTTATTAATTTGCTGTTTTACCAGTTTATTCTTTTTTGACGGGTTACTGTTCATTCGAGGGCAATATGCTGAGCAAAAATGAGAAAAAGAATCATTATCTTTTAAAAGAGTGGAAACCAGAAAATGCGGCGTTTTGGGAGAATAAGGGAAAGCAAATAGCGCGCAGAAATCTTTGCATTTCCGTAGGTTGTTTGCTACTCGCCTTTTGCGTCTGGATGCTATTCAGCGCCGTCGCCGTCAATCTCAATAAAGTCGGATTTAATTTCACCACCGATCAGCTCTTTTTATTAACCGCTCTGCCCTCGCTTTCCGGCGCAATATTACGCGTCCCCTACTCCTTTATGGTACCTATATTTGGCGGGCGCTACTGGACGGTATTAAGCACGATTATTCTGGTGGTGCCCTGTATCTGGCTGGGTATCGCCATTCAAAACCCCGCTACTCCATTCTGGGTATTTATCACCATTGCCCTGCTGTGCGGTTTTGCCGGTGCGAACTTTGCTTCCAGCATGGGAAATATCAGTTTTTTCTTTCCCAAAGCGAAACAGGGCAGCGCGCTGGGTATCAACGGCGGCCTCGGCAATCTCGGCGTCAGCGTGATGCAGATGATCGCGCCGGCGGCGATTTTTCTGCCCATCTTCGCTTTTCTTGGCATCCATGGCGTGCCTCAGGAGGATGGCTCTCTTCTCGCGCTGAGCAACGCCGCCCTCGTCTGGGTTCCGCTGCTGGTGATAGCCACCTTCGCCGCCTGGGTAGGAATGAACGACATCGCCAGCTCAAAGGCTTCGATTCGCGAGCAACTGCCGGTGCTGAAACGCCCGCATATGTGGCTGCTGAGCCTGCTCTATCTGGCCACCTTTGGCTCGTTTATCGGCTTCTCCGCCGGTTTCGCCATGCTGGCGAAAACGCAGTTCCCTGATGTTAACATCCTTAAGCTGGCCTTCTTCGGGCCGTTTATCGGCGCGCTGGCGCGTTCTTTCGGCGGGATTATATCCGACCGTCTCGGCGGCGTACGGGTCACGCTGGTGAACTTTGTGCTGATGGCGCTGTTCACCGGCCTGCTGTTTCTCACCCTCCCCGGCAGCGGCTCAGGCAGTTTTCTCGCCTTTTACGTGGTGTTTATGGGGCTGTTCCTGACCGCCGGTCTCGGCAGCGGTTCCACCTTCCAGATGATCGCCGTGATCTTTCGCCAAATCACCCTCGACAGCGTGAAGAAACGCGGCGGCAGCGACGAACAGGCCCAGCACGAAGCGGTGACCGACACCGCGGCGGCGCTCGGCTTTATCTCCGCCATCGGCGCGATTGGTGGCTTCTTTATCCCTAAAGCCTTCGGTACCTCGCTGGCGATGACCGGCTCCCCGGTCGGGGCGATGAAGGTCTTCCTGGTTTTCTACGTGGTTTGCGTGCTGGTGACCTGGCTGGTCTACGGCCGTCGTAAACCGGCAAAACAATAACGGCATATTCATCGGGTGGCGGCTGACGCCCTATCCGGCCTGGGGATCGTACGGTCTTTTCAGGCCGGACATTATCGGAGCAGGAGGAAGGTCATGAGTAAACTACTGGATCGCTTTCGCTACTTTAAGCAGAAAGGCGAGAGCTTTGCCAACGGCCACGGTCAGGTGTACAACACCAACCGCGACTGGGAAGACAGCTACCGTCAGCGCTGGCAGTTCGACAAAATCGTCCGCTCAACGCACGGCGTGAACTGCACAGGCTCCTGCAGCTGGAAAATTTACGTCAAAAACGGGCTGGTCACCTGGGAAACTCAGCAAACGGACTACCCCCGCACCCGCCCGGACCTGCCCAACCACGAACCCCGCGGCTGCCCGCGCGGCGCAAGCTACTCCTGGTACCTCTACAGCGCTAACCGCCTGAAGTATCCGCTGGCGCGCAAGCGGCTGATTGCCCTATGGCGCGAAGCGCTGGCTCAGCACCCGGACCCGGTGCAGGCGTGGGACAGCATCATGCAGGACCCGGTCAAAACCCTCAGCTACAAGCAGGTACGCGGCAAAGGCGGATTTATCCGTTCAAGCTGGAAGGAGCTGAACCAGCTGATTGCCGCCGCCAACGTCTGGACCATCAAAAACTACGGCCCGGACCGCGTGGCGGGCTTTTCGCCGATCCCGGCGATGTCGATGGTCTCTTACGCCGCCGGCACCCGGTATCTGTCGCTGCTCGGCGGCACCTGCCTGAGCTTCTACGACTGGTACTGCGACCTTCCCCCCGCCTCGCCAATGACCTGGGGCGAGCAGACCGACGTTCCCGAGTCCGCCGACTGGTACAACTCCAGCTATATTATCGCCTGGGGCTCCAATGTCCCGCAGACCCGAACCCCGGACGCCCACTTCTTTACGGAAGTGCGCTACAAGGGCACCAAAACCATCGCGATTACCCCGGACTTTTCGGAGGTAGCCAAGCTCAGCGACCAGTGGCTGGCGCCGAAACAGGGTACCGACAGCGCGCTGGCCATGGCGATGGGCCACGTGATCCTCAAAACGTTTCACCTTGATAACCCGAGCGATTATTTCCTCAACTACTGCCGCACCTACACCGATATGCCGATGCTGGTGATGCTTGAGCGTCGCGAGGAGGGTTTCTACGTTCCCGGCAGGATGGTCCGCGCCGCCGATCTGGTTGACGATTTGGGCGAAAGCAATAACCCGGAGTGGAAAACCGTCGCCTATAACAGCGCTGGTGAACTGGTGGCGCCCAACGGTTCGATTGGCTTCCGGTGGGGAGAGAAAGGCAAATGGAACCTTGAACAGCAGGCCGCCGGGCAAGCCATTGAACTCAAACTATCGCTGCTGGATAGCCGTGACGACGCGGTGACGGTGGGCTTTCCCTACTTCGGCGGCAACGAAAACCCGCACTTTCGCAGCATCAAGCAGGATCCGGTGACGCTGCATCAGCTGCCGGTTAAGCAGCTCCCGCTGGCCAACGGTGAATCCGGCCTGGTGGTTAGCGTCTACGATCTGATTCTCGCCAACTACGGACTCGATCGCGGTTTAGACGATCCCAACGCCGCGCAGGACTTCAGTGAGATGAAAGCCTATACCCCGGCGTGGGCCGAACAGATTACCGGCGTCCCGCGCCAGCACATCGAGCAGATCGCCCGTGAATTTGCCGATACCGCGCATAAAACCCACGGACGGTCGATGATTATCCTCGGCGCCGGCGTCAACCACTGGTACCACATGGATATGAACTACCGGGGGATGATCAATATGCTGGTGTTCTGCGGCTGCGTCGGCCAGAGCGGCGGCGGCTGGTCGCACTATGTCGGCCAGGAGAAGCTGCGTCCGCAAACCGGCTGGCTGCCGCTGGCGTTCGCCCTTGACTGGAATCGTCCGCCGCGCCAGATGAACAGCACCTCCTTTTTTTACAATCACGCCAGCCAGTGGCGCTATGAAAAGCTGACCGCCCGGGAGCTGCTGTCGCCGCTGGCCGATGCCAGCCAATTCAGCGGCCATCTGATCGACTTTAACGTTCGCGCCGAGCGCATGGGCTGGCTGCCCTCCGCGCCGCAGCTGGGCGTCAACCCGCTGACCATCAAAGCGCAGGCCGCCGCGGCCGGACTGACTCCCGCCGACTACACCGCCCGGGCGCTGAAGTCCGGCGAGATCCGCTTCGCCTGCGAACAGCCGGATAACGGCAAAAATCATCCGCGTAATCTGTTTATCTGGCGCTCCAACCTGCTGGGCTCTTCCGGCAAGGGCCACGAGTATATGCTCAAATATCTGCTGGGCACCGACAGCGGTATTCAGGGCGATGAGCTGGGCGCCAGCGATGACGTGAAGCCCGAAGAGGTGGAGTGGCAGACCGCGGCCATCGAAGGCAAGCTCGACCTGCTGGTGACGCTCGATTTCCGCATGTCCAGTACCTGCCTGTTCTCCGATATCGTTCTGCCGACCGCCACCTGGTATGAAAAAGATGATATGAACACCTCGGATATGCATCCGTTTATCCACCCGCTCTCCGCCGCCGTTGACCCGGCTTGGGAGGCGAAAAGCGACTGGGAAATTTACAAAGATATCGCCAAAACCTTCTCCGAGGTCTGCGTCGGCCACCTCGATAAAGAGACCGACGTTGTGCTGGTGCCGCTGCAGCACGACTCCCCGGCGGAGCTGTCGCAGCCCTTCGACGTGCTGGACTGGCGGAAAGGAGAATGCGAGCTGACGCCGGGTAAAACCGCGCCGTCGATTGCCGTCGTTGAGCGCGATTATCCGGCGACGTATGAGCGCTTTACCTCCCTCGGGCCGCTGCTCGACAAACTGGGCAACGGCGGTAAAGGCATCACCTGGAACACCCAGAACGAGGTCGACTTCCTCGGCAAGCTTAACTACGTCAAGCTGGACGGCCCGGCCAAAGGTCGCCCGCGCATCGACAGCGCCATTGACGCCTCGGAAGTGATCCTCGCCCTCGCCCCGGAAACCAACGGCCAGGTGGCGGTCAAAGCCTGGCAAGCGCTCGGCGAGTTTACCGGCCGCGAGCATACGCACCTGGCGCTGAATAAAGAGGATGAAAAAATTCGCTTCCGCGATATTCAGGCCCAGCCGCGCAAAATTATCTCCAGCCCGACCTGGTCCGGCCTCGAGAGCGAGCATGTTTCCTACAACGCCGGCTATACCAACGTCCACGAGCTGATCCCCTGGCGCACCCTCTCCGGCCGCCAGCAGCTATATCAGGATCACCCCTGGATGCGCGCCTTTGGCGAAAGCCTGGTGGTTTATCGTCCGCCCATTGACACCCGCAGCGTCAGCCAGATGAAAGCGATTCCGCCTAACGGCTTCCCGGAAAAAGCACTCAACTTTCTGACGCCGCACCAGAAATGGGGCATCCACTCCACCTACAGCGAAAACCTGCTGATGCTGACCCTGTCGCGCGGCGGGCCGATCGTGTGGATCAGCGAAACCGACGCTCGCGAGCTGGGTATTGAAGATAACGACTGGATCGAGGCCTTCAACGCCAACGGCGCGCTCACCGCCCGCGCGGTGGTCAGCCAGCGCGTACCGCCGGGGATGACCATGATGTACCACGCGCAGGAGCGCCTGATGAATATTCCGGGCTCGGAAGTCACCGGACGGCGCGGCGGGATCCATAACTCGGTCACCCGCGTGTGCCCGAAACCGACCCATATGATTGGCGGCTACGCCCAGCTGGCTTACGGTTTCAACTACTACGGCACCGTCGGCTCCAACCGCGACGAGTTCATCATGATCCGCAAAATGAAAAATATTGACTGGCTGGATGACGAAGGTCGCGATGGGGTACAGGAGGCGAAAAAATGAAAATACGTTCACAGGTCGGTATGGTTCTCAATCTCGATAAATGCATCGGCTGCCACACCTGCTCCGTCACCTGTAAAAACGTCTGGACCGGACGCGAAGGGATGGAATACGCCTGGTTTAACAACGTCGAAACCAAACCGGGCATTGGCTATCCGAAAAACTGGGAAGATCAGGAGGTGTGGGAAGGCGGCTGGGTGCGCGATGTTAATGGCAAAATACGCCCGCGTCTGGGCGGCAAAATGGGCGTCATCACCAAAATTTTCGCCAATCCGGTGATACCGCAGATCGACGACTACTATGAACCCTTTACCTATGATTACCAGCATCTGCACAACGCGCCGGAGGGAAAACACCTGCCCACCGCCCGTCCGCGTTCGCTTATCGACGGCAAGCGGATGGATAAAATCATCTGGGGCCCCAACTGGGAAGAGCTGCTCGGCGGCGAGTTTGAAAAGCGCGCCCGCGACCGAAACTTCGACAAGATTCAGAAGGAGATGTACGGCCAGTTTGAAAATACCTTCATGATGTATCTGCCGCGCCTGTGCGAGCACTGCCTGAACCCGAGCTGCGTCGCCACCTGCCCCAGCGGCGCCATCTACAAGCGTGAAGAAGACGGCATCGTGCTGATCGACCAGGACAAATGCCGCGGCTGGCGTCTGTGCATCAGCGGCTGCCCGTACAAGAAAATCTACTTCAACTGGAAAAGCGGCAAATCGGAGAAGTGCATCTTCTGCTACCCGCGTATCGAGTCCGGACAGCCCACCGTCTGTTCAGAAACCTGCGTGGGACGTATCCGCTACCTCGGCGTGCTGTTGTACGACGCAGACCGCATTGAAGAGGCCGCCAGCACCGAGCGCGAAACCGACCTCTACGAGCGGCAGTGCGAGGTGTTCCTCAACCCCCACGACCCGGCGGTGATTGAAGAAGCGCTGAAACAGGGGATTCCACAAAACGTGATTGATGCCGCCCAGCGCTCGCCGGTGTACAAAATGGCGATGGACTGGAAGCTGGCGCTGCCGCTGCATCCGGAATACCGCACCCTGCCAATGGTCTGGTACGTGCCGCCGCTGTCGCCGATTCAGTCCTACGCCGACGCCGGCGGTCTGCCGAAAAGCGACGGCGTGCTTCCGGCCATCGAAAGCCTGCGCATTCCGGTGCAGTATCTCGCCAATATGCTCAGCGCGGGCGATACCGGCCCGGTACTGCGCGCGCTGAAGCGCATGATGGCGATGCGTCACTACATGCGCTCGCAAACGGTGGAAGGCGTCACCGATACTCGCGCCATCGAGGAGGTGGGCCTGAGCGTTGAGCAGGTCGAGGAGATGTACCGTTATCTGGCGATCGCCAACTACGAGGACCGCTTCGTGATCCCGACCAGCCACCGCGAAATGGCGCGCGACGCCTTCCCCGAGCGCAACGGCTGCGGCTTTACCTTCGGCGACGGCTGCCACGGCTCCGACACCAAATTCAACCTGTTCAACAGTAGCCGCATTGACGCCATCAACATCACCGAAGTACGCGATAAAGCGGAGGGGGAATAATGCAAATCCTCAAAGCGATCGGTCTGCTGATGGAGTACCCGGATGAGTTTCTTTGGCAGTGCAAGGACGAGGTGCTGAGCATGGTGCGTCACGACGCCCCTGTGCTCAACGACTTCGCCGCGGAGATGCTGAATGCCCCGCTGCTGGACAAGCAGGCCGAATGGTGCGAAGTGTTCGACCGGGGCCGCGCTACGTCGCTGCTGCTGTTTGAACACGTGCACGCCGAGTCTCGCGACCGCGGTCAGGCAATGGTCGACCTGCTCGCTCAGTATGAAAAGGCGGGCCTGGTGCTCAACTGTCGCGAACTTCCCGACCACCTGCCGCTGTATCTGGAATACCTCAGCATCCTGCCGGAAAACGACGCGCGCGAAGGTCTGCACAACGTCGCGCCGATTCTGGCGCTGCTGGGCGGGCGGCTGAAGCAGCGCGGTGTCCCCTGGTATCAGCTGTTTGACGCCCTGCTCAGCCTCGGCGGGATCCCGCTATCAAGTGACAGTGTCACGCAGCAGGTCAACAACGAGCCCCGCGATGACACCCGGCAGGCGCTGGATGCGGTCTGGGAAGAAGAACAGGTGAAATTTATCGAAGACAACGCCACGGCCTGTGACAGCTCACCGTTACAGCAATATCAACGACGCTTTAGCCAGGACGTGGCGCCGCAGTACGTCGACGTCAGCGCGGGAGGCCCGAAATGATACAGTATCTGAACGTCTTTTTTTACGACATCTACCCCTACATCTGCGCGACGGTCTTTTTTCTCGGCAGCTGGCTGCGCTATGACTACGGCCAGTACACCTGGCGCGCCTCCTCCAGCCAGATGCTGGATAAACGCGGGATGGTGATCTGGTCGAATCTGTTCCATATCGGCATACTCGGCATTTTCTTTGGCCATCTGTTCGGCATGTTAACGCCGCACTGGATGTATGCCTGGTTTTTACCCATTGCGGTCAAGCAGCAGATGGCGATGGTGCTCGGCGGCGTCTGCGGCGTCCTGACGCTGATTGGCGGCGCCGGTTTGCTCTGGCGTCGTTTGACCAACCAGCGCGTTCGCGCCACCTCGACCGCGCCGGATATCATCATCATGAGCATTCTGCTGATTCAGTGCCTGCTCGGGCTGAGCACCATCCCTTTCTCGGCGCAGTATCCGGACGGCAGTGAAATGATGAAGCTGGTGGGCTGGGCGCAGGGCATCGTCACCTTCCGCGGCGGCTCGTCAGAAATGCTCAGCGGCGTGGCCTTTGTTTTCCGCGTGCATCTGGTGCTGGGGATGACGATTTTCCTGCTGTTCCCGTTCACCCGGCTGGTTCACGTCTGGAGCGCGCCGTTTGAATATTTCACCCGCCGCTACCAGGTGGTACGTTCAAGACGCTGAGCAAAATCCGCAATCATCCCGGGTCGCGGCAAAAACGCCTAACCCGGGCGACAGGAGCGCCCCGTAGCCCGGCTAAGCGTAGCGCAAGCCGGGTAACATCGCCGTTTGACAGTCATCCCTTATCCAGCCAACGGTTCCTGTACGATATTTATTTTCCGGCCTCGGGATGGGTATCAAACGCCGCCATCACCGCCGCCAGCTCCGCTTCGCTAAAGCCGTATTTGGCATCATCCACGCCGAGGCCAAAACGCGTTTGCAGCGCCTCATACAGCGCCGGAACGTCCGCTAAATCGAGCTTTTCGACAACGTGGTTTTTATCCCAATGGGTAAAGTGGAAATTGGTCAGCGTCATTTTGCCGCCGTCCGGCAAGTGGCGGCACATCAGCAGATGATGGCGGAAGTGCGACTGCGGCCAGTGCGCCGACCAGAAGTTGCCCATCACATAGTCGGAAGCGTACTGGCGACCTAAATCAAAATGGTACATCGACTGCCAGTGCCCGTGATGGCTGAACTGCAGCGCCCACTCTTCCCCTTCGTAAATCAGGCGATATTCGCCGTGCGGGGTGGATTGTTCTATATCCGCCAGCAGCTTAATCGGCGCGGTCAAGGTCTGGCCGCCGAAACCAACGTCGGCAATCCAGCGTTCCCCCTCCACCTCCACCAGCAGCAGCCGATGGGTACGCGGCGGCATATGCGGCGGATTGGCCAGCACCACGCGCCCCAGAAGGCTGCGCACGGGAAAGCCGATCTCGCGCAGCGCTCTCTCCAGCAGGCCGTTTTGCTCGAAGCAGTAGCCGCCGCGACGACCGTGAATCAGCTTCTCTTCGAGGGTGCGATCGTCGAGATGTATCTCTCTGGGCAGCAGCACATCCAGATTTTCAAAGGGGATCGCGCCGTTATGGTGAATATGCAGTTCGCGCAGGGTGTGAAGTGAAACGTCCGGGGTGCCCGTCCAGCCCAGACGAGAAAAATAGGCGCTTAAAAAGGGACTCATCAATGCCTCCAGCAATCGGTGTCCGACATTTATAGCCTGTTTTTCTCGCCTGACCAGCTATTTTGTGCGATCGTATTTATCCGCGCGTGCCCCGCTGCATCAGCGCCAGCGCGCAGAGCATCAGCCCCAGACCGGTAAAGAGCGTCAGCGATGCCATTGCCATTCCCTCTCCCGCCGAGCCCTGCTCAAACTGGCGCCAGATAAACACCGAGACGGTTTGCGTCCCGGCCGGCGCAAGCAGCAACGAGGTCACCAGCTCGCGGGAGGCAACGGCGAACACCATCAGCATCGCCGCCAGCAGCGCCGGAAAGACCAGCGGCAGAACGATCAGACGCAGCGCCTGCAGGGCCGTTGCGCCGTGCACCCGCGCCGCGGGTTCGAGATTATTGCCAAGCTGACGCAGCGCGCTGCTGACGTAGCGCACCGGCCAGGGCAGC
This sequence comes from Klebsiella sp. LTGPAF-6F, assembly GCF_001753185.1. NCBI lineage: Bacteria > Pseudomonadati > Pseudomonadota > Gammaproteobacteria > Enterobacterales > Enterobacteriaceae > Klebsiella > Klebsiella sp. LTGPAF-6F. Next base: position 3,027,455 of record NZ_CP017450.1, on the reverse strand, counting down.
AGCAGACAGCAGTAGGAAAGCAGCAGCATAAACCAGGTGTTGTAGGGGGACACCGGCCAGAACGGCTGGTTCCACAGCAGAATCAGCCCGACGCCCACCACCACGCCCGGCAGCGCCGCCGGCAGCAGCGATAGCGCATCAACAAAGGCGCTCCCCTTCATTTTTTGCACCACAACAAGCCAGGCGGCGAGCAGCCCCACCAGGCCGACAACCCCTGCCGAAGCAAGCGCCAGCGAAAGGCTGGTTGCCAGTGCCGACAGCGCGTCGCCCTGCTGAGCAAACAGCGCGGCAAAATGGCGAAGGGTAACATTGTCAGCGTGGATACCGCCCGACAGCGTGCTCATCAGGCTGGTCAGCACCATCGACGCGCCCGGCATCACCACCGCCAGCCCCCCGACGCCCGCCATCACTAGCACCGTCGGAAGCGTCAGCCAGCCCAACTCCGCCCCGCGATTCTCTCCCGGCTTGCCGGTGACGCTGGTGACCTCTTTATCGCCGGTCAGCCGTTTTTGCAGCCACCAGGCCAGCAGCGCCACCGCGATCAGCAGCAGCGAAAGCAGCGACGCGCCGGGCAGATCGACAGGCCAGTCGGCGAGCTTTTTCTCAATGCCTACGGTTAGCATGACCAGCCCTGCCCGCGCCCCCAGGGCCGCCGGAACGCCGTACTCTTCAATGGCCAGGGTAAACGCCAGCAGCATCCCCGCCGCCAGAGCCGGAGAAAGCATCGGCAGCGTGATGTGCCAGAACGCTCGCCAGGCGCTGGCGCCGTGCACCCGGGCGACAATCGCCAGCCGCTGACCGCTGGCCAACAGGCTGCGCGAGACGGCAAAGTAGACCACCGGAAAGATATTGAGGGTCATCACCAGCACGATCCCGATGCGGCTAAAAAGCAGATCGTTAAGATCCCAGCCGGTCAGCTGCTGGAGATAGCCATGACTTTGCAGCGTCAGCATCCACGACAGCGCGGCAATATAGGGCGGCGTCAGAAACGGGATCAGAAAGAGCAGATCCCACAGCCGCGGCAGCGGGATAGTAAACAATCCGCGCAAGACGCCCAGCGGTAGACCGATGACCACGCTCATCAGCGCCACGCCGCAGGCCACCCACAGGGTACCGCCGAGCATTGTCGGCAGCTGCGGGTCGGCAATCAGCGTTGATACGCCGCTAAACGCGCCGCCCAGCGAACCGGCGCTAAACTGGGGAAAAATTGCCTGGAGGACAATAAACAGCAGCGGCAATGCCACCAGCACCAGCAGCACCGCCAGCGTGCCCGCTGAAATAAGTCTCTGTTTCACGGTATTTTCCTGGATACGATCTTACCCGGCTCGCGCTGCGCTTAGCCGGGCTACCGGGCACAGCCGTCTGCGGTCCGGTAGCCCGGACAGACGCGCCAGCGCCGCCTCCGGGGAATGTGCCCGGGCTGATGCCCAGGCGTTGCGTCTTCCCGGCTCGCGCTACGCTTAGCCGGGCTACGAGGTCACAGCCGTCTGCGGTCCGGTAGCCCGGACAGGCGCGCCAGCGCCGCCTCCGGGGAATGTGCCCGGGCTGATGCCCAGGCGTTGCGTCTTCCCGGCTCGCGCTGCGCTTAGCCGGGCTGCGGGGTCACAGCCGTCTGCGGTCCGGTAGCCCGGACAGGCGCGTCGCGCCGCCTCCGGGAATGTGCCCGGGCTGATGCCCAGGCGTTGCGTCTTCCCGGCTCGCGCTGCGCTTAGCCGGGCTACGGGGTCACAGCCGTCTGCGGTCCGGTAGCCCGGACAGGCGCGCCAGCGCCGCCTCCGGGAATGTGCCCGAGCCAACTTTCGAAGCCCGGGGGAAAAGTCGGTTTACTGGGCGAAAAGCGTGTTAAAGCGGGAAAGTACCGCGCTACGTTCGCTAGTGCCCTCGCCTGCGGTCGGCAATATTTTCAGCTCGTTGAGCAGCGGGCGCTTCGCCGAAACATCGCTGCGGGCGGGCATAAGCCAGGCGTCGGCGACCAGCGCCTGGCCTTCCGGCGACAGCACATAATCAACGAAGGCTTTTGCGTCGTCAGCATGCTGGCTGGTTTTGAGGATCATCATCGGCCGCGGTGCAATGACCGTGCCGCTGGCCGGGAAAATCACCTTTAGCGATTCGCCCTGATGGATATTGCCGTAAGAGACATAATCAACCGCGCCGAATACCGCCGCTTTCGCCCCCTGCATCACCGGCGTTACCGCCTGGGCGTTCGGCCCGCTGACCACCATGCCATTCTTCTTTAACGCATCAAACAGCGCCCAGGCTTTATCGCCCATGCCATTCTGTAACCCGATCAGCAAATCCAGCGACGCGCCGGAAAGCGCCGGGTCCGGCGTCGTCACTTTGTCTTTGAACGCCGCTTCGGTCAGGTCGCGCCACTCTTTCGGCTCCGGGGTGCCGCTTTTGGTATTCCAGACGATCCCCAGGGCCGAAATACCCTGAGCAACGTAATCGGCGGATTTCAGGTTCGCCGGGACTTTATCGGCATTGGCGCTCTGATACGGCAGCAGCCAGCCGCGGTGATGCAAATCTTCCGCCGTATCCCACGAGGCGGAAATCAGCACATCCGCCTGCGGGTTAGCCTGCTCGGCCTCGAGACGCGCCATCACCTTACCGGTGGTGGCCTGGAAAATATTCACCTTAACGCCGGTTTTCTTCTCATAGCCGCTGGCAAGGCTTTTCGCCAGCGAGCCCGGCCCGGCGGTGTAGACGGTGAGCGCCTGGGCGCTGGAGATCGTGGTGGCGGACAACATCATCGCGAACGCGGCTCCTTTGGTAACGGTGATAACGGTTTTCATACGGATTCCCCTGAGGTTGAAGTCACGGCGCGGACGGCGGCAATGCAGCCCGCAGATAAATGAATAATCTTGTCGGCCAGCAGCTCGGCTTCGCGACGGTCGTGGGTGACGTAGACGGCAGTGATGCCCAGCTGGCGCAGCAGGCGGCTCATTTCGAGGCACAGCGACTCGCGCAGCTCGCTGTCGAGATTGGAGAGCGGCTCATCGAACAGCAGCACGCGCGGTTCTGCGACGATGGCGCGGGCCAGCGCAACGCGCTGCTGCTGACCGCCGGAAAGGCCCGACGGTTTGCGGTCGGCGAAGCCGCTGAGACCGACCATCGCCAGCGCCTCCTCGACCCGTTGCTGTCGCTGCTGGCGCCCGACGCCGCGCATACGCAGCGGGAAAGCCACGTTCTGCGCCGCCGTCATGTGTGGCCACAGGGCGTAATCCTGAAAGACCATGCCGAGATCGCGCTGCTCCGGCGGCAAGCCCCAGCCGGTTTTCGCCACCAGGCGATCGCCAAAGTGAATGCTGCCGCTGGCGGGTACGGTTAATCCGGCGAGCAGACGCAGCAGCGTGCTTTTACCGCAGCCAGAAGGCCCCAGCAGCGCAACAATGCTGCCCGCATCGATATGCAGATCGATCTGATTAAGCACGGTGTGGGCGCCGAAGGCGAAAGAAACGCCGTCGAGTTTAATGCTGGTAAGCGCGCGCATTATCGCCCTCCCGTTGGGAAAGCGAGACTCTGCCCGCGGTCAACATCCGCCGGCGCGCGCTCACCTGAGACAAATTCAGGGGAGCTAACATATTGTTATCCTCTTTGGGACTTAGTGACGCCGACTATAGGGACCCTCGATGACGTATTGATTACATTTTCATTGCGGATTAACGTGTTGTCTGGCATCAGACCCATTTACCAAGGAACGCATATGAGCCGTTTTCGCCACGTGGAACTTCAGTACGCCAGTCGCCTGCTCAACCATGGCCCAACAATTTTGATAACCAGCTATGACGCCCACTCTCAACGCCGCAACGTCATGGCCGCCGCGTGGTCGATGCCGGTGGAGTTCGCTCCGCCGAGGCTGGCCATCGTGGTAGATAAAAGCGCCTGGACGCGGGAAATTATTGAGCGCAACGGCGCATTTGGCATCGTCGTTCCCGGCGTCGAGGCCGCCAGTTGGACCTACGCGGTCGGCAGCATCAGCGGACGCGATGAGGATAAATTTAACGCTTACGGCATCCCGGTCGTGCAAGGTCCAGAGCTGGGCTTGCCGCTGATTGAAGAGAAGTGTCTTGCATGGATGGAGTGCCGACTGCTGCCGGCAACCGCTGCTCAGGAGCAGTACGATACGCTGTTTGGCGAAGTGGTTTCCGCCGCCGCCGATGAGCGCGCGTTCGTCAGCGGACGCTGGCAGTTCGACGACGATAAGATCAATACCCTCCATCATCTCGGCACCGGCAACTTTGTTGCCAGCGGCCGCCACGTCCGCGCCAATACCCCGGAAGAATAGCCCCCGCTCGCCTCCGGGGCAATTCTTCACCACCCTGCGCGTCTCTCCCGGGGGCGGCGCACAGCGCCTTGCCCGGGCTACCGGACCGCAGACCGCTGAGGGCGCGTAGCCCGGACAGATGCGCAGCATCGCCTCCGGGAGGTGAACTAGCGCAGCAAACGCCGCCGATCTTCGCTGGGCGTCAGGCCAAAGACCTTTTTATATAAGGTGGTAAAGTGGTTGCTGTTGGCAAAACCGCATAAATAAGCCACTTCGGTAATCGTCATATCGGTCTCGCGTAATTTGACGCGCGCCGAAACTAAGCGCAGACGCTTTAAATAATTATCCGGCGTCAATCCCGTCGCCTCTTTAATATGGCGAAAAGCGGTCCGCGTGGTCAGGTGGAATTTCTCCGCCAGCTGCGGCCAGTTATGTTCTTCAAAACAGTGCTCCTGTAGCCAGGTCAGCAATTTATGCAGCTTATATTTGGTGGTGCTATATTCGGCTTCGGTTTCCGCATGCAGAATCGTCGTCACCAGCTGGAAAAAGGCGGCTTCGCGCAGGGCAATATTTTGCCCCCGCCGCAGCTCGGCAGAAAATATTTTATCTACCAATTCCTTGCAGATATGGCGGGTATCCGGCGCCAGCCAGCCGTAGCAGGAAGCCTTTCGTGCGGAGAACGTCTGCAATAAGGTGTCGAGAGGCTGTAAATAATGAAATTCTACCAGTGGGTTAATTAATACGTTAATTAACTTAAGCGTTCCCAGCTCATCATAATAGTGAACATCTCCCGGCTGAACGTAAAAAACGTCGCCCTGCTGAATATATAATGGCCGGCCATTAATAACGTGTAAGCCGTGCCCTTCTTCAACGATCACCAGTTCAGCAAACTCGTGACTATGTTCATGGCTATTATCTTCCGGATCGCTGGCGTACATTCCCAGCTTATCCTGCGGATGGGTGAAATAATACTCAACGGTTAGCATCATCGATCGGGTCCAAAACGGCATACGGCGCAGGGGCAAGATAATGCATTTAACCGGCCGCCACGAGCAAGATTTATGGAATTGTGATCGGCGATCCGTTCATCTCATTATCAGTGCCATTTTGCCAGATGCATTGGCATTGCCAGAGTGGTTGCCGCGGGCGGCGGCGTCTTATGCTGCGGACAAATCAACACAGAGGACGCAGTATGTCACAGGCAATTCAGCATAATTCTCAGGTCATGATGACCCGCCACCCGAATTTTTTACGTACCGCCGAGGCGCTCCGGCCCGCGCTGAGTCGTCAGGCACACCCGCCGATCGCGGTAGTCGAAGCCCACGCCGACGCCGCGGCGCTCTTCGGCTGGCGCGCCGAGCCGGTGAGCACCCTGGCCGCGTTTTACCAGCGCGAGCTGAGCAGCGGCGATAGCGTCATTATTGATTTTGGCAGCCACTACGTTGGCTACCTGCATTTTCTCTGCCAGAGCGCCGGGAGTCCGCCGGACGCTCCGGCCCATCTGCAGTTGACCTTCGGCGAAACGCTGAGCGAAGTGTGCGAACCGTTCAGCGATTATCAGGGTTGGCTCAGCAGTAGCTGGCTGCAGCAGCAGGATCTGTGGCTTGATGTCCTGCCCGCCGAAATTGACCTGCCGCGCCGCTACTGCTTCCGCTATCTGAAGGTGGAGGTCAAAGCCGTTTCGCGCAAGTTTCGCCTGCAGTTCACGCAGATTGAGGTTAACGCGGTCACCTCGGCCAGCGGCGCATGCCCGGCGGCGACAACCTCCGACCCGCAGCTCCAGGCTATCGATAACGTTGCCGTGCTGACCCTGCAAAACTGCATGCAGGAAGTGTTTGAAGATGGCCCCAAACGCGACCGCCGCCTGTGGCTCGGCGATTTACGTCTGCAGGCGCTGGTCAACGATGTCACCTTCGCACGCCACGATCTGGTGCGCCGCTGCCTGTACCTTTTTGCCGGGCATACTCGCGAGGACGGCATGGTATCGGCCAACGTGTTCGTGCAGCCGGATGTCATTGCGGACGATACCTTTCTTTTTGATTATTCATTGTTTTTTGTCGACGTCCTCTACAACTATCTGCAAAGCGCGGAGGATATGGCCACCGCCCGCGAGCTGTGGCCCACGGCGCGTCGTCAGGTAGAACTGGCGCTGACCCGCTGCGACGCCTCCGGCATTGTGCGCGATAGCGACGACTGGTGGGTGTTTATCGACTGGCAGGCGTCGCTGAATAAACAGGCGGCGGCGCAGGGGGTACTGATTTACTGCCTGCAGCGCGCCGTCTGGCTGGCGGAGCGTTTCGAACCTGAACAGGCCGCAAGCTATCACCAGCGTTTACAGCAGCTCAAAGCGGCGGCCCTCGATGCGTTATGGGACCCGCAGCAGGGCTTTTACGTCAGCGGCGCCCGGCGGCAGGTCTCCTGGGCATCGCAAATCTGGCTGGTGCTGGCGGAAGTCGGCACGCCGCAGCAGCGCCGGGAGATCATGCGCAACCTGGAGAAAAATCCCCCCGCGGTCGCCATGAACACACCCTACCTGCGTCATCACTATATCGCCGCCCTTCTGCAGTGCGGGCTGCGCGACGAGGCAATTTCGCAGATCAAAGCCTACTGGGGAGCCATGGTCGACTACGGCGCCGATACCTTCTGGGAAATCTTCGACCCGGCGCATCCTGATTTTTCCCCTTATGGCAGCAAACTGATAAACAGTTATTGCCATGCGTGGAGCTGCACCCCGGCCTGGTTTATTCGCCAGTACGGACTTTAACAACAACGATAAGCGAGTGTATTTTTATGGCAGAAACAACCTTTACCCTGTGGCGGCAGCGCCTTGGCTATGGCATCGCCGACCTCTCCTGCAACCTCGTGTGGCAGATGATCTCTCTTTATCTGATGTTCTTTTACACCGACGTGATGGGCCTGCCCGCCTATTACGTTGGCCTGATGTTTCTCGTGACGCGTCTGGTGGACGGCGTTGCCGACGTGCTGATGGGGCTGGTAATCGACAATACCGCCACCCGCTGGGGACGCTGTCGTCCGTATCTGCTTATTGGCGCGATCCCCTTCGGATTGCTGTGTATTCTGGCCTTCTACGTGCCAGATTTCGGCACCACCGGTAAGCTGATCTACGCTTTTGTCACCTATCTGTGCCTGTCGTTTCTCTATACCATCGTCAACATTCCGTTCTGCGCCATGCTGCCGTTTCTGACGAACGACTCGCGGGAACGCACCACGCTGTCGGCGGTGCGTATTCTGCTCGGCTCGCTCGGCGCGACCATCGTCGCGGTCGCCACTCTGCCGCTGGTTGGCGCGCTGGGGAAAGGCAATCAGCAGCACGGCTTCTTCTACACGGCGGTGGTTTTCGGCGTTATTGCCACCTTCTTCCTGCTGGTGAGCTTCCGGAACGTTAAGGAAAATATCAGCATTACGCAGGAGCGCATGACCTTAAAACGCGCCTGGGTCAGCCTGCGCGCCAACCGGCCGTGGTTCGTCTTCGCCATCAATATTTTCCTGATGTGGGGCGCGTTTTTCTTCCAGACCGGGGCGCTGGTCTACTTTTTCCATTATTACGTCGGCAATAACGATCTCACGGCGATCGTCGCCGGGATCTCCACCTTCGTTCCTCTGCTGGGTACCCTCACCGTGCCGCTGCTCGCCAGCCGGATGAAAAAGCGCCACGTTTATCTGGTCGCCAGCGCGATCAACCTGGTCGGCATGGGCATGATGATGGCGGCAGGCGTTAACAGCTGGGGCCTGGTTGCCGGTGCGGTGGTGCTATCGCTTGGCGCCGGACAGCGCACGGCAATTTACTTCTCCATGCAGGCCGATCCGGTGGATTACGGGGTGTGGAAAACCGGCATCAATACCGCCGGCATTTTGACCTCTATCAACGGCTTTCTTGGCAAGGTGGCTATGGCGGGCGCGGGCGCTATTACCGGGGTACTGCTCTCATCCGGCGGCTATATCGCCAACCAGGCCCAAAGCGACGGCGCGATGCTGGCGATAAAAGCCTGCTACCTCTATATCCCGGCGCTGCTGATTGTCGCCTCAATGCTGTGGATTGGCCGCTTCTATCGCCTCGACGACCAGTATGAACAGATCCGCGCCGACCTTGATGCCGGACGCCGCGCGCCGTCGGACGCGTCGTCAGTCGCCGGAGAAAACCACGCCCTGTAAGGCGCAGCACACCCTTCATACCTCTGAAAAAAATAAGGATTAATATGCGTATCTCTTTGATTAGCGCGGCGGTTTGCTGCGCCCTTTTTTCGGCTTACGGCGCAAATGCGGCCCCGCTCACCGTCGAACAACGGCTGGCGCTGCTGGAGGCCCGGCTTAATCATGCGGAGCAGGAGGCCGGAGAGGCTAAACGTCGGGCGCAGCAGGCGGAGCTGCGCACCAGCGCGGCAGAACAGCGTGCGGCGGCGGCGGAAAAACAGGTGCAGACGTTAAGCCAGCGCACCGATGCCACGGAGCAAAAGCAGCAGGCTGCCGACAAACAGCTGGCGAAAACCCGCCTTACCGACGGTTTTGAATTTAACGCCTACGCCCGCTCCGGAATGCTGGTCAACAGCCACGGCAAAGGCGCGCGCGGCGGTCCGGGGATCTCGCCGGCCAGTTCGCTCAACGGTGACGCCCACGTTGGCCGTCTCGGCAATGAGAAAGATAACTACGTGGAGCTCAGCTTCGGCAAAAAAATGACCTTCAGCGACGGGTCGTGGGCGCACTTTAAAACCATGCTTGCCGACGGCGCGACCAACCCGGATCCGTGGGTGCAGGATAACGACAGTCACCATCTGAACGTGCGTCAGCTGTACGTCGAGATGGGTAATTTCGCCGATTTTTCCGGGCCGTTCAGGAGCGCCTCCATCTGGGCGGGCAAGCGTTTCGACCGCGATAACTTCGATATCCACTTTACCGATAGCGATATTATGTTCCTCGGCGGTACCGGCGGCGGGATCAATGACGTCAACTGGAACAGCACGCTGCGCGGCGATTACTCGGTCTATGCGCGCAGCTTTGGCGATTTGGGCAGCGATAACTATCAGGATAACGATATACAGAACCTGATGTTTACCGCCAACCACTTCTGGAACAACTGGCAGCTGATGACCACGGCGATGACCGCCCAGGGTAACGATGACCTGAAAGATACGACGTCGACGACCGGCAGCTACGCCCTGCGCAGCGATAATACGGCGAAAAACGGCTACTACGCGATGCTGGCGTATCACGACAAACAGCAATTCTATGGCCTCGCGCCGGGCGTATCGGAGAGCGCCCTGCAGTACGGCGGCGGGCTGGGCGCCGAAGCGCGGCAGCCGGGCAGCGACGGCGATCTTACCGAAAACGCCAAATCTCTGCGCTTTGCGTCATACGGTATTTTGCCGCTGGGGAAAAACTGGCAGCTTGCGCCATCGGTTATCGCCCAGCATAGCGAAGACCGCTATCGCGACGGGGACCGCTACGATTGGGCAACCTTCAACCTGCGGGTTTCTCAGGGGATCACCCGCAACTTCGCCCTGCTGTACGAGGCGTCCTGGCAATATATGGACCTGAATCCCAACGGACGAACCTATCGCTACGACAGCGGCGTGCATCAATACCAGGCGGTGAGCGGCGATTTTTACAAGCTGACCTTCGCCCCGACGTTTAAAGTGGGCGATGTATTGGATATTAAAGCGCGGCCGGAGATACGTTTCTTTGTTACGTGGATGAACTGGGATAAAGATCTGGATCGCTACGCGATCAACGATGATTTCGGCAGTAAAGGCTTTACCGCCGGGGGGAACTGGAACTTCGGCGTGCAGACGGAGATTTGGTTTTAATAAAATAGCCCGTCCGGGGTAAACGCCTGGACGGGTTTATTTAAATACACGTTCTTACTTTGTCACTATGCTAGTTCAGTATAAAGTACATTAAACTAATAAAATAAAAACCATAAAATATGAGCGCTGTATTTCTCGACTTCTGTCAAAATAGAATCATTGGTTTCCATACGTAATACTCTCCTTTTTAAAGGCCCTGGTTACGAAATGGGGCAAACTCTGTCATTTTCCTTGCGAAGAATAACGTTTCAAATAACCTTCAACAAGTTGATAATCAATGGATTGCCCTGAAGCAATAAAAGCAGCTTTCTGGATGCACCGGTTGGATGACGTCGTTTCGTTTCCCAGCTTTTAACCAGCTCATAGCTAACGCCAACGGCGGCGGCGAAGTCCTGCTGTTTTAAACCTGTGGCTTCGCGTATCGCTTTCACATCAACTTCGCTGAAGGTATGAACGTGGTGCACCTTCGGCGTTTGTTCACCCTTCTCAATCCTGACCATTTCTTCTGCACTAGCCAGCAGATCGGCAAACAATTCGTCTTTCATACACACCTCAGTTGGCTCTCTGGCGCTATCAATGTATCGATCATTAATAGCTCAGCCTCACTTCATGTTTATTGGCTAGTTTAATAACTCAGCAACCTGCCTTAACATCTTTTTCTGCTCCTGGCTTAACTCATCCTGTTCATTTTTAGGATAGATGAGCGCCAGGTAGATTCTTCCCTTTATCGTTACATTATAGTAAATCACCCGCACGCCGCCGCGCTTTCCCGTTCCGGGACGACTCCAGCGGATTTTACGAAAACCTCCGGTTCCCGAAATGGTGTCACCTGCCTCAGGATCATTGATCAGGATTTCCTGGAAGGCCCGAAATTCATCATCCGGTAACAGCGCCTGGCGTCGTTTACTGAAACCTTGTAGTTCAATAAAAGTAAACATCTCATTCCCTGATGTCCTTACGACTTATCAGACAAAATACATGTACAGGGTACATTAATCAAGGAATTTTATGTACCTTGTACATGGTGACGCGTTTACCCATGACAAGATGTATCGCGCATGACTTCGCTTCAGTGCCCCCTCGCCCGGGGGCGGCGCAGAGCGCCTGCCCGGGCTACCGGACCGCAAACCGCCGGGAACGCGTAGTCCGGACAGATGCGCAGCATCGCCTCCGGGAAAGAAACCGGGTTACATGCTATAGCCCGGTTTCTTAATCAACTGTTCCATCTGCGGGGCGATTTCGTTGTCCCACACCTGCTGCCAGTCGCTCGGCTCAACCTGCTTCAGGGCCACGCTCACTGAACTCTCTTTGCTGTTGAGATGGCGAATCAACACCTCGGTAATATCGGCGGCCAGCGCCGCTTTTTGTTCATCATTCAGGTCGCGGGGAAAACATTTAATATCAACGTGCGGCATAGCAGGCTCCTTTATTGTCTGGACGATAAAACTAGCATAACCCGCGTCATCCGGATCGCTTTTTGTGCTTTAAATCAGCTCGTTGCGGCGCAGAACGGCTTCGAGTTTGGGATGGCGATACACCGCATCCGCCACGGCGACGAATTTTGGCGTCTGCGCCGCAAACCACTCCCGGCGCGGGCCCCAGGCGCACATCGCCGCAATATAGCAGTCCAGCAGGGTTATTTCCGTCCCCAGCGCATACGGCGCGGCGGCAAGCTGCTCCTCCAGCCATAGATAGAGCGATTTGCGATAGCTGATGCAGCTTTCCCGCAGCTGGTCTGGCGCATCGGCGGCCCAGCGCTCCGGGTAATCCGCAAAGGTAAAGGTGGGATAGACGTTCGCCACCAGCCAGATGAGCAGACGCTGAAAGGCATGCCGCTGCGGCGATCCCGGCGCCGGAGCCAGATCCGGTCGAACGTCGAGGATCATCAGGGCAATCGCCGCGGTTTCGGTCATCACGCTGCCGTCTGCAAGCGTCAGGGTCGGCACCTGACACAGCGGGTTTATCTTTTTGAGGCGGTCGCGCTGCGGGCCCGGCTGGTCAAAGCCCTCAACGTTAACAAAATGGTACGGGAGATCGGCCAGCGTCAGCATCAGTTCGCTAATTGTTGAGCCCCAGCCGGGTACGCCATAGACGGTGATCATATTCTGCGCCCTCGATGAATTTGCCGCTCAGGAACAGAGCGGCGACGGGTTTAGCAATTTTGCAGTATAGATTTGATTACGCCATGCCGCTATTGAGGCCCCCTCGCACATGCGAAACGGCAGAGCTACGCCGACTCGCGCGCCACCAGGTGAAAGCCGATATCAATAATCGCTTCCCGCTCTTCTCCGCCTTCTATGCGGTCGGCAAGCAGCGTGGCCGCCTGCTCGCCGATGGCATGCCGGTCGACGCTGACGGTGGTGATGGCCGGACGGTTGCTGGCGGCGAAGTCCAGATCGCCAAAACCGATCACCGCCAGATCCTGCGGCACGCGCAGCCCCCGGCTTTCGGCTTCCATAATCGCCCCCTGGGCAAGGGTATCGGAGCTGCAGACGATAACGTCAAACTCGCCGCCGGCGAGCAGCTCGGCCAGCCCGCGACGCCCCAGCGCCAGCGATGCCGGAAGCGGCACCTCGACCTGCGGCGCATCGTCAATGCCGTTTTTGGCCAGCCGGGCGCGGAGCCCCTGCTTTCGTAACGTCGCGCGCGCATCGCCGGCCCACAGCAGACCCGGGCGGCGGTAGCCTTTTTCCAGCAGGTACTCGCCAATGGTTTCGCCGACTTTTTCATGCGAAAAACCGACCAGCATATCCAGCGGCGTCGGGGTGAGATCCCAGATTTCCACCACCGGCGTGGCGGCGTTGAGGATCGTCTTCTTCAGCGCCGGGGCGTGCTGAATGCCGGTCAATACCACGCCATCCGGACGCCGGGAGAGTAAGGTTGCTACCAGCTCGGCTTCGGTCTGCCGGCTGTAGCCCGCCACGCACAGCAGCATATGGTAGCCGCGCGCCGCCAGGGTATCGCTCAGCGCCTGGATGGTATCGACAAACATATTGTTATTGATTTGCGGCACCACCACGGCCACCAGCTTGCTGCGCCTGGAGGCCAGGCCGCCGGCCAGCGCGTTAGGGATATAGCCCGTTGCCTGCACCGCCTGCATCACTTTCTCGACCGTTTTTGGCCTCACCAGCTGCGGCGTATTCAGCGCCCGGCTGACCGTCATCGACGACAATCCGGCGCTACGGGCTACGTCATCCAGCGTCGGCGCGCGCGTCGGTTTTCTGCTTTTCACGACTAAGCCCCTGTGTTGAGTCGTTTTCTGTGGCCATTATTGATGATGGCCCGCGCAATTGCCAGCGCTCACCTCGACATCCCCAATAGAATCAAATACCTGAAACACAAAATGTTATCGCTATCATTTTTATTTGTGATTTTTCACAAACCTTTTTGGATCGTGACCTGCGCTGCATAATTTTACCCTTTATAACCGCTAATTGTGATCGTTTGTACAAATTAAAATCACTGTCGTAGCGCCAGGACAATTTCAGGATTAAAAATGTTAGCGCAAACATTTTATCACTAAAAAGGAACTGACTATGACCTCGAGCGCTAATTCCGAGTCCGTGACCTACGCCAAAGCTTCCGGCGTCAAAACCGCCGCTGAAACCGGCGACCGCATTGAACACGTCAAACTGTCGCTGGCCTTTCTGCCGCTGGCGACCCCCGTTAGCGATGCAAAGGTTCTGACCGGTCGGCAAAAACCGCTTACCGAAGTGGCGATCATCATCGCGGAAATCCGCTCCCGGGACGGCTTTGAAGGCGTTGGCTTCAGCTATTCCAAGCGTGCGGGCGGCCAGGGCATTTACGCCCACGCCAAAGAGATCGCCGATAATCTGCTCGGCGAAGATCCGAACGATATCGACAAGATCTACACCAAACTACTGTGGGCCGGCGCATCCGTTGGCCGCAGCGGTATGGCGGTACAGGCCATCTCCCCTCTTGATATTGCGCTGTGGGATATGAAAGCCAAACGCGCCGGACTACCGCTGGCGAAACTGCTGGGCTCGCACCGCGATTCCGTTCAGTGCTACAACACCTCCGGCGGCTTCCTGCATACGCCGCTGGATCAGGTGTTAAAAAACGTGGCTATCTCCCGTGAGAACGGGATTGGCGGGATTAAGCTGAAGGTTGGTCAGCCGAATACCGCCGAAGATATTCGTCGCCTGACGGCGGTGCGTGAGGTGCTGGGCGATGACTTCCCGCTGATGGTGGACGCCAACCAGCAGTGGGATCGCGAAACCGCTATCCGCATGGGGCGCAAAATGGAGCAGTTCAATCTGATCTGGATTGAAGAGCCCCTTGACGCCTACGATGTTGAAGGCCACGCGCAGCTCGCCGCCGCGCTGGATACGCCGATTGCCACCGGCGAGATGCTGACCAGCTTCCGCGAACATGAGCAGCTTATCCTCGGCAACGCCAGCGACTTTGTCCAGCCGGATGCGCCGCGCGTCGGCGGGATCTCCCCGTTCCTGAAGATTATGGATCTAGCGGCGAAGCACGGTCGCAAGCTGGCCCCGCACTTTGCGATGGAGGTACACCTGCATCTCGCCGCCGCCTACCCGCTCGAGCCGTGGCTGGAGCACTTCGAGTGGCTGAACCCGCTGTTTAACGAACAGCTGGAGCTGCGCGACGGGCGGATGTGGGTTTCCGAACGCCACGGTCTGGGCTTTACCCTGAGCGAACAGGCCCGCCGCTGGACCCAGCAAAGCTGCGAGTTTGGTAAACGCCCTTAACCGAATTCCCCGGATGGCGGCGTAAGGGCTACCGGTCCGCAGATGACTGAAAACCTGTAGCCCTGCCGGGGAAATACCTCTTATTGACTGTACCCACAATAAACAACCCTGCAAAGGAGTTGAAGATGACTACCCCCTTAAAACGCAGCAACGTGCGTTACGGCATATTACTGTTTTTATTTCTGGCTACCGTATTTAATTATGCCGACCGGGCAACGCTGTCCGTCGTCGCGCCTATTATGAGCAAAGAGTTAGGCTTTGATCCCGAGGCGATGGGGCTGGCCTTTTCAGTTTTTGGTATCTCCTACGTCATTATGCAAATACCCGGCGGCTGGCTGCTGGATAAATATGGTTCGCGGCTGGTTTACGGCTGCGCGCTGATTGGCTGGTCGATCGTCACCATGTTTCAGGGAACAATCTATCTGTTCGCCAGCCCATTGATCGTACTGGTGATTCTGCGTCTGATGATGGGCGCGATTGAAGCGCCCGCCTTCCCCGCTAACAGCCGTCTCAGCGTACAGTGGTTTCCCAATAAAGAGCGTGGATTCGTCACCTCGGTCTATCAGGCCGCGCAGTATATTTCCCTGGGAATTATTACGCCGCTAATGACGATTATTCTGCATAATTTAAGCTGGCACTACGTATTTTATTATATTGGCGCTATCGGCGTGGTGCTGGGGATATTCTGGCTGGTAAAAGTAAGAGATCCCTCTTACCATCCCAAAATTAACCAACAGGAGCTCGACTATATTCGCCAAGGCGGCGGCGAGCCGGAATTAGGTACGAAAAAAACGCAGCAGAAATTAACCCTCGCGCAGATTAAAAGCGTCTGCGTTAATCGCATGATGATCGGCGTGTATATCGGCCAGTTCTACGTAACGTCCATTACCTGGTTCTTCCTGACGTGGTTTCCCACCTATCTCTACCAGGCCAAAGGTATGTCGATCCTCAAGGTCGGTTTTGTCGCCAGCATCCCGGCCATTGCCGGATTTATCGGCGGACTGCTCGGTGGGGTATTCTCAGACTGGCTGCTCAAACGCGGCTACAGCCTGACGACCGCCCGCAAGCTGCCGGTGATCTGCGGCATGCTGCTCTCCTGCGTGATTGTCGTCGCCAACTACACCACCTCAGAAGTGGTGGCGATCGCCGCCATGAGCCTGGCCTTCTTTGCTAAAGGTTTCGGTAACCTCGGCTGGTGCGTGCTGAGCGACACCTCGCCGAAGGAAATGCTGGGAATTGCCGGCGGGGTGTTCAACATGTGCGGCAACCTGGCGAGTATTATCACGCCTCTGGTTATCGGCGTGATCCTCGCTAATACTCACTCCTTCGATTACGCCATCCTGTACGTCGGTTCCATGGGCGTGCTGGGCCTGTTCTCCTATCTGTTTATCGTCGGGCCGCTGGATCGTTTGACGCTGACCCCGCGCGCCGCCTGATTTAAAACCCTGGCGAGCATTCGCCTCCGCTGTTTCGCATCACACTCCTGCGAAACAGCGGTTTTTTAGTAGGTTATCCCCGGCGGATTCACTTCCGATTGCGTCACCTCTTCGCCCTGCTCTCCCCAGCGCGCCAGCACTTTCTGATACTCGCCGCGAGCAATCGCGCCGTTCAGCGCCGCCTGCAGCGCCGGAGCCAGACCGTTGCCCTTTTTGGTCGTGGTGGCAACGTACGCTTTTTTCGGCCCCAGGCCGACGACTTTGGTTTTGCCGCTGAGCGCCGCTTTATAGGCCGCCACCGACTGCGGCCCAAAGAACACGTCCGCGCGACCGGACTGAATATAGAGGTTGCCCGAGGCGTCATCGGTCAGGTAGACCGGCAGCGCGGGTTGCCGCCCGGCGGCTTCGTTTTCGGCGTTCCAGCCGAGCAAAATCCGTTCCTGGTTAGTCCCGGACCCGACGATCACTTTTTTACCCGCGAGATCCGCCGGACCGCTCACGCGGGCGATATCGCTGGTTGATTTCACGGAAAAGGCCAGAGAGTCAACGCGATAGGTGGCAAAATCAAACTTCTCCTTCCGCTGCTCGGTCACCGCAATATTGACCAGCGCGACGTCGTAGCGTCCGGAAGTAATCCCCAGCGGCCAGTCCTCCCAGGCGGTGGGCACCAGCTTTAGCTTCAGCCCGAGGCTGCCGGCCAGCAGCCGGGCAATATCCGGGTCGCTGCCGATACGCGTGCGATTATCGCTGGCCAACAGCGCCAGCGGCGGCGAATTGAGCGCCGAAATCGCCACCGTTAAGGTACCCGGCTCTACGAAGGCGTAATTTGCCGGGATCTTCGCGATCGCCTGCTCATCGCGGGTCACCGGCAGCGGCTGCTCGTTGGCGCGCAGGTCGATAGCCGCCTGCGATGCCGCAGATAAAGAGAGTAGTGTCAGGGCCAAAAGTCCGTTTCTCATGCCGCTAATACCCTCGATAAGAACTGCCGCGTACGCGGATGCTGCGGTTGGTTCAGCACCGCGTCGCTGCTGCCCTGCTCGACTATCTTGCCGTCGACCATAAACACCACCCGGTCCGCCACCTCTTTCGCAAAACCGATTTCATGGGTGACCACCACCAGCGTGGTGCCGGAGCGCGCCAGCTTTTTAATCACGTCCAGCACTTCCCCCACCAGCTCAGGGTCGAGCGCGGAGGTCGGTTCATCGAAAAGCATCACCCGCGGGTTAAGCGCCAGCGCCCGGGCAATAGCGATGCGCTGCTGCTGGCCGCCGGACAGGTGCCGCGACCAGGCGTCGGCTTTATTGCGCAGTCCGACCACGTCCAGCAGTTCATACGCCCGCGCGATCGCCTCTTTGCGGGTCGCCTGCTTATGGGCGATGGGGGCTTCAATCAGATTTTCCAGCACCGTCAGATGCGGGAACAGGTTGAAGTTCTGAAATACGTAGCCGACGTTAACCCGCTGGCGGAGGATCTCTTTCTCTTTCAGCTCGTAGAGCTTGTCGCCTTTACGGCGATAGCCGATATAGTCGCCATCGATCTGAATAAAGCCTTCATCCACGCGCTCCAGATGATTAATCGCCCGCAGCAGCGTCGATTTTCCCGAACCGGACGGCCCGAGGATCACCGTCACCGTGCCGGGTTCGATTTCCAGCGATACGTCATCAAGCGCTTTATGGCGGCCAAAATATTTGCTGACGCCGGTGATGGAGATATGGCCGTTACGAGAGTTGGGCATGGGCGGACTCCTGGGGTTGTGGGCGACGAATGGACTCAACGCGACGGCTGCTGCGTGCGCTATTGACCGCCGAGCGGCGTTCGCTGCGGGCCAGTCCGCGCTCGACCAGATACTGGATCAGCGACAGCACGCTGGTGATCGCCAGATACCAGGCGGCGCCGACCATCAGCAGCGGGATCACTTCCTGGGTGCGGTTATAGATCATCTGGATGGTGTAAAACAGCTCCGGCATCGCCAGCACGTAAACCATCGCCGTCCCCTTGGCGAGGCTGATAATTTCGTTAAAGCCCGCCGGTAAAATGGTGCGCAGCGCCTGCGGCAGAATAATGCGCAGGGTCCGACGGCTGGCCGGAAGCCCCAGCGCCGCCGCCGCTTCATACTGCCCGTGATCGACCCCGAGAAAGCCGCCGCGGATAATTTCGGCGGTGTAGGCGCTTTGCACCAGGGTCAGCCCGACAACGGCGGTAGAAAACTGCCCCAGTACGTTGATGG
This sequence comes from Klebsiella sp. LTGPAF-6F, assembly GCF_001753185.1. NCBI lineage: Bacteria > Pseudomonadati > Pseudomonadota > Gammaproteobacteria > Enterobacterales > Enterobacteriaceae > Klebsiella > Klebsiella sp. LTGPAF-6F. The sequence continues at coordinate 3,008,973 of NZ_CP017450.1, read as the reverse complement.
TCTCAAAGCTGGCCCAGCGAATCGCGGTGAACGGAATGCCTATCGCTAGCGTGTCGTAAAGATAGGAGAAGTTGTAGAGAATAATCAGCACCACGATCAGCGGCAGCGAGCGGAACAGCCAGATATAGCCCCAAGCCAGGCTGCTCAGCAGCCATGAACTGGAGAGCCGGGCCAGCGCCAGCAGGCCGCCGAGAATAACGCTCAGCGCCGTCGCCAACAGGGTCAGCAGCAGCGTCTGCCCGAGACCTTCAAGGATCACCGGGTCAAAGAACCAGCGGGCAAAGACGCGCCACTCCCAGCGCGGGTTAAAGGCGACCGATTGAATCACCACCGCCAGCACCAGCAGCGCCAGCAGCGCACCTACCGCCCGCAGCGGATAGCGCGCGGGGACAACCTTAATCGTTTCCTGGGTATGCATATTGGCTCCTTAAGCGCTCTGGCTCAGCGCGCTGACCGCCAGCGCTTTCGTAAAGCGCAGTCGACCATCGAACGGCGGCAGGCTGTACTCTTCCGGATCGCGGCTGAGGTCAAACTGCGCCTCGTAGCCCTGGCTCAGGTAGAGCCGCACCGCTTCCGGCTGCCGAAAACCGGTGGTCAGATAGATATGGCTGTAGCCCGCGAGCAGCGCCCGTCGCTCCAGCTCCTGCACCACTTTCGCCGCCAGCCCCTGCTGGCGCAGACGACGATGGGTCCAGATACGTTTGATTTCTGCCGTATGGGCATCTTTCGGTTTGTACGCGCCGGTGGCGATAATTTCCCCTTCGCGCTCCAGCACGATAAACAGCCCCTGCGGCGCCAGATACCATTCAGTCAGCTCGACTTCGGCATCGCGGGAGAAATAGTCGCCGTAGCGCGCGGCGTACTCGCCGAACAGGCCCTCAATAATCGGCTGCAGCTCCGGCGCTTCCGGAGAGACATCGCGGAATAGATCGCTCATCATGCCTCCTGTTAGTCGCCGAGTCCGGCCGGGTTGATTTCCGATTGCGGAATGCTCTCCACGCCTTCCCCCCAGCGGTTCAGCACCTTCGCGTAGTCGCCGCTGCGGATTGCGCCGTTCAGCGCCGTCTGTACCGGTTCTACCAGACCGCTGCCTTTTTTCACCGTCACGGCAATATGCGCCGCCTTCGGCCAGCCGCCGTCAACGCTGCCTACCAGCTTGGTTTTGCCGGTCAGCGCCGCTTTCCACGCGCCGATCACGTTGGGGCCGAAGAAGGCGTCGGCGCGCCCGGACTGCAGCGCCAGGGTCTGGGCGGCGTCGTCTTTGGTGTAGACCGGCGTAAACGGCTTCAGCCCCTTCTTGAGATTCTCGGCGTTCCACGCCAGCAAAATGGCTTCCTGATTGGTGCCGGAGCCGACGATAATCCGCAGCCCGGCAATATCTTCCGCTTTTTCAATTTTGCTCAGCGGACTGGTGCTCTTGACGTAAAAACCCAGCGAATCTTTGCGGTAGGTGGCGAAATCAAACTTCTCTTTGCGCTCTTTGGTCACGGTGATATTGCTGACCGCCGCATCATATTTGCCGGAAGCAACGCCGAGCGGCCAGTCCTCCCACGAGGTGGGTACCACATTCAGCTCCAGCCCGAGGCTGTCGGCCACCAGGCGGGCGATATCCACCTCGCTGCCGAGCAGGGTTTTGTTATCGTCAGAAAACACGGTCAGCGGCGGTGAGTTCAGCGCGGCGACCGCGACCGTCAGCTTACCCGGCACCGCCAGGTGGAGACCTTTCGGCAGCTGCGCGATAGCCTGCGGGTTTTTCGCCGTATGAATCGGCGTTTTGTTGGCTTCGAGGCTCACGCCGGTGCCGTTGATCGTGACGTTCTGCGCCCAGGATGACGCGCTAACGGCCAGCGCCAGCGCCAGTAATAGCGATTTTTTCTGCGTTTTCTGCATAGCGGGTGTTCTCTATTATTGTTTTTGGAATTGATTCACGGGCTCTGCCAGCCCTAAGCTTTCGCGCAGCGTGGTGCCGGGATATTCCCGGCGGAATAGTCCGCGCTTCTGAAGAATCGGTACCACCTGATCCACAAAGCGCGGGAAGGTATCCGGCGTACCGCCCTGGATAATAAAACCGTCCGCCGCGCGCTGTTCAAACCACTGCTGCAGACCATCCGCCACCTCTTCGGCGGTTCCGGCAAAGCGCGGTCGCGGGCTGGCCGCCTCCAGCGCCACCTGGCGCAGCGTCAGGCCGCGTTCGCGGGCATTGCGTTTTATCTCGTCGGTGGTGCTGCGAAAGCTGTTCTGCCCGAGGTCGCCGATATCCGGGAACGCCTCATCCAGCGGATACTGAGCAAAGTCGTGATGTTCAAAATAGCGGCCGAGATAATTCAGCGCGTCCTCAATCGATACCAGCGCAGCGGTGGTCTGGTATTGCTGCTCCACATCGTCGGCGCTGTCGCCAACGATGACGCTGACGCCCTGGAAGATATGCAGTTCGCTCTCCCGGCGGCCGTGCGCTGCAAGCTGGCTTTTAACGTCGCGATAAAAGGCCTGCGCCTCCGCCAGCGACTCCTGATGGGTAAAAATAGCGTCAGCGTGGCTGGCGGCTAACTTTTTACCGTCATCGGAGGCGCCCGCCTGAAAGATAATGGGTCGGCCCTGCGGCGTGCGGGCAATATTTAGCGGACCGGCTACTTTAAAGAAATCGCCGTGATGATTAAGCGTGTGCAGCTTGTTTTTATCAAAGAACTGGCCGCTCTCTTTATTACGAATAAACGCGTCCTGCTCCCAGGAGTCCCACAGGCCTTTGACAACCTGCAGATATTCATCGGCAATACGGTAGCGCAGCGCATGATCGGGATGCTGGGCGCGGGAGAAGTTTTTTGCTGAGCCTTCCAGCGGCGAGGTGACCACGTTCCAGCCCGCGCGGCCGCCGCTCAGATGATCGAGGCTGGCGAACTGGCGGGCGGTGGTAAAGGGTTCGCTGTAGGAGGTCGACAGGGTACCGACCAGGCCTAAACGCGAAGTTACCGCCGCAAGGGTGGATAATACGGTGAGCGGTTCAAAACGATTTAAAAAATGCGGGATCGATTTTTCATTAATATATAAGCCATCGGCAACAAAAATAAAATCGAGCTTGCCCTCTTCCGCTTTTAACGCCGTCTGCTTGACGAACTCAAAGTTAATACTGGCGTCGGCCAGCGCGGCCGGATGACGCCAGGCCGACATATTTCCCGATGCGCCGTGTAATATAGTACCAATGCGCAGCTGCCGTTGTTCAGACATCGTTAATCCTTAGTCAATGACCCTGAATAATTAAAGTGCTTGTAATGCCTGCTCTGCCAGATCGGCAAAGTAGTGCGCCGCCGGGGCGATTAAACGCTCATCCGGGTTAAACGCCGGATGGTGAAGACCAAATTCGCTGGCGCTGCCGATGCTGACGAACGCGCCGGGAATATGCTGAAGATAAACGGCAAAATCCTCCCCGCCGAGATGGAGATCCGCATGGTGCGTGCGGTAGCCAGACTTATCGGCCACGTCGCTGGCGAAAGCGGCCCAGCGCTCATCATTAACCAGCGCGGTCGGTCCGGCGTACCAGAAGACATCGATCTGCGCGCCAAAGGCGCTGGCGAAGCCGGCGGCAATCTCGCTCACCCGCGCTTTCACCCGCTGCTGGACTGCGCTGTTGTGGGTGCGCAGCGTACCTTCCAGCTCGACGCTTTCCGGCAGGACGTTCCAGGTATTGCCGCCCTGAATCCGCGTGACGCTAAGCACCACGGAATCGAGGGTATTCACTTCGCGGCTGGCGACGCTTTGCAGCAGGGTCACCAGCTGGCTGGCCAGCAGAATGGCGTCCTTCCCTTCATGAGGCCGGGCGGCGTGAGCGCCTTTGCCGGTCACCTTAAACACAAAGCGATCGACGTTGGCGTAAAACGCGCCGCCTCGGGTGGCGAATTCGCCCACCGGCAGCCCGGGTTCATTATGCATACCGAAAATGGCGGAAACGCCCTCCAGCACGCCGGCGCGAATCAGGGTTTTCGCGCCGCCGAAGCTCTCCTCCGCCGGCTGGAACAGAATACGGACGCGTCCCGCCAGCTGCGCTTCGCGTTGTTTCAGCAGTAAGGCCGCGCCAAGGATCACGCTGGTATGAATATCATGCCCGCAGGCGTGCATCACGCCGGCATTCAACGAGCGAAACGGCACGCTGGCCGCCTCTTCGATAGGCAGCGCATCGATATCGGCACGCAGGGCTATCACCTTATCGCCGCTGCCCACTTCGGCAACCGCGCCGGTTTTCAGTTCATAAGGCAGCAGGCTGATGCCGCCGCTCTGCAGCCAGTCGCGAATACGTGCGGTGGTGTCGACCTCCTGCAGCGAGAGCTCCGGGTACTGGTGCAGTTCGCGCCGCCAGCGAATTAACTGTTCGGAAAGGCTCATGGCTGCACCTCCGCGCTCAAATGCGCCCGGGCCAGCAGACGCAGGGAGTTAAGGCGCGCCGCGCCATCGCTAATGGGCGTGTCGATAATAAATTCGTCGATGTTCCAGGCCGACTGCAGGGCATCCAGCTGCGCTTTCACCTGTTCCGGGGTGCCGAACAGCACCGCCGATTCCCGCCGGGCGATGCGCGTCGGCCTGCTGCCCGCCTGACGGGCAAAGGCGGCCGCCTGCGCTTCGCTGCCGACGGTGACCCGCTGGCCGTTTTCCAGCTCAACGCCCCACGTTTCGACGGATTTTGCCAGCTCCGCCGCCGTCGCGGCCTCTTCGGCCACGATGACCTGGACGGCAATAATCGCGTCGCGACGGCTCAGTTCGCGCCAGCGGGTTAACACCTCGCGCAGCAGCTGCTTATCGCCGTTGAGATGGGCGGCGAAGACGAAGTTCCAGTCCAGCTGCGCCGCCAGCTGCGCGCTCTCCAGGCTGGCGCCGAGCAGAAAGCCGTCGGCGCGACGCGGCGGGATCGGCGTTGCGCGGACGCTCTCCTCACCGTCGGTTTCGGTCAGCGACAGCCAGTTGTCGAGCTGCGCCAGCTGGTCGGCAAAACGCCCCTTTTGCTGGGGGTTAAGCCCCTGCTGCAACGCGCGAGTGGAGAGCGGCAGTCCGCCGGGGGCTTTGCCCACGCCCAGATCCACGCGGCCCGGGGCGAGGGAAGCCAGCATATTGAAGTTTTCCGCCACTTTATACGGGCTGTAGTGCTGCAGCATGACGCCGCCGGAGCCAACGCGAATCCTGCGGGTCTGGCCGAGGATCCAGGCAATGGCCAGCTCTGGCGACGGACTGGCGAGCTGGTCAGTATTGTGGTGTTCGGCTATCCAGAAGCGATGATAGCCCCAGGCTTCCGCCTGTTGCGCAAGCGTTAATGTACGCGCCAGCGCCTGGGCAGCCGTTTCTCCGGCTGCCAGCGGGCTTTTATCCAGGATACTGATTCGATAAGACATTTCGCAGGCTCATGTGGATTAACATGACTGCATTATTAGAAGCGCCCGCGGCTGGTGAGAAACAATTTATTTACATGTGCTCTGCCGGAAATTAGATATGCGGTGAGGTAACTGCCCCGGAGGCGATGCTGCGCATCTGTCCGGGCTACGCGTCCTCAGCAATCTGTGGCCCGGTAGCCCGGGCAGGAGCTGTGCAAGCCGGGAAGAAGCCGCAGCAATGCCAAGTTACGGCATATTCCCCGGGTTGCGGCGTAAACGCCTTACCCGGGCTACGGGTTACCAGCAATCTGTGGCCCTGTAGCCCGGCTAAGCGCAGCGCAAGCCGGGAAGAAGCCGCAGCAATGCCACGTCACGGCATATTCCCCGGGTTGCGGCGTAAACGCCTTACCCGGGCTACGGGTTACCAGCAATCTGCGGTTCGGTAGCCCGGCTAAGCGCAGCGCAAGCCGGGAAGAAGCCGCAGCATATTCCCCGGGTTGCGGCGTAAACGCCTTACCCGGGCTACGGGTTACCGACAATCTGCGGTCCGGTAGTCCGGCTAAGCGCAGCGCGAGCCGGGGGATTATCGGCTATTCTGCCGAAGCTCGCGCACCAGCGCCTCGGTCTGCTGCTGGTCGCGTAAACGAACAAAGCGAATGTGTTGATACTGCGGGTCCTGCATATCCGCCAGGTAACGCCGGCGATTGTTGCGCCAGGTTTTCAACGTCCAGAGAATAATAGAGTCCCGGCTAAAGAAAGAGCGGCGGAAGGTTTCGCAATTGCCGGTGCCGGGCCACAGCTCCTGCCGTCGGCTTGCGCGTGAAGCCGCGCGACGGACCGCCTGGCGGATCGTGCGCCAGAAGCTGTAGTCCACCCACACCACCAGATCCACATCGCGCCATTTTACCGGGCGGCTGCGGTTATAGTTGCCGTCCAGCACCCAGCCGGGCGCGGCGAGCGCGGCGGCGAGTTTGGCGTAGAACTCATCGTCCGGCGTCCCTTGCCACTCGGGCAGCCAGTAGAGCACATCCATTTCAATATAAGGCAGTGACAGTTCCTGAGCCAGCCGACGCGCGAGGGTGGATTTGCCGACGCCGCTGGTCCCTACTACGTTGATTTTCATCGTGGTCTCTCGGGCAAAACGCGGGCGGAGAATAATAGCGCAATAACGATAAAACGATGAGCAAAATTTCCCCGTCATGCGCGAACACCGAAAAGCTTCCGATCTCATTGATATTTAAGCAAGTGCTGTCCGCAAATCTTTTGCGTGCGTCCATTTTCCGATACGTGTAGGATTCTCCGCCATGCTCGCTTATCTCATTCCTCAGAATGATGAGAGAGCCAGCAGCACGAACCACTTCATGGACATTGACAGGAAAATAGCGACATCAATGAATACAAAACACTCTAGCGTGGCGGAGCAGCACGCTGCCAAACGCCACTGGCTGAACTCGCAGGAGTCGGGCTACCACAAGGCGATGGGCAACCGTCAGGTGCAGATGATTGCCATCGGCGGCGCGATTGGTACCGGCCTGTTCCTCGGCGCGGGCGCGCGCCTGCAGATGGCCGGACCGGCCCTGGCGCTGGTTTATCTGGTCTGCGGCCTCTTCTCGTTCTTTATCTTACGCGCGCTGGGCGAGCTGGTGCTTCATCGCCCCTCCAGCGGCAGCTTCGTCTCCTACGCCCGCGAGTTCCTCGGCGAAAAAGCGGCTTACGTTGCGGGCTGGATGTACTTTATCAACTGGGCGATGACCGGGATCGTCGATATCACCGCCGTCGCGCTGTATATGCACTACTGGGGCGCGTTTGGCGACGTTCCGCAGTGGGTCTTCGCCCTCGGCGCGCTGGCGATTGTCGGCACCATGAACATGATCGGCGTGAAATGGTTCGCCGAGATGGAGTTCTGGTTCGCGCTGGTGAAAGTTCTGGCGATCGTCGCGTTTCTGGTGGTCGGGACTATTTTTCTTGGCAGCGGAAAGCCTCTGGATGGCAATGCCACCGGTTTCCACCTGATTACCGATAACGGCGGCCTGTTCCCGCACGGCCTGCTGCCGGCGCTGGTGCTGGTACAGGGGGTGGTGTTCGCCTTCGCCTCTATCGAACTGGTGGGTACCGCCGCTGGCGAGTGTAAAGACCCGCAGACCATGGTGCCGCGCGCCATTAACAGCGTTATCTGGCGTATTGGTCTGTTCTACGTTGGCTCCGTGCTGCTGCTGGTGCTGCTGCTGCCGTGGAATGCCTATCAGGCCGGGCAGAGCCCGTTCGTCACCTTCTTCTCGAAGCTGGGCGTGCCATATATCGGCAGCGTGATGAATATCGTGGTGTTAACCGCCGCGCTCTCCAGCCTCAACTCCGGCCTCTACTGCACCGGGCGTATTCTGCGCTCCATGTCGATGGGCGGTTCGGCGCCGAAGTTTATGTCGAAAATGAGCCGCCACCACGTGCCCTACGCCGGGATTCTGGCGACGCTGGGCGTCTATGTCGTTGGGGTATTCCTCAACTACCTGGTGCCTTCGCAGGTATTTGAAATTGTCCTTAACGTCGCGTCGCTGGGGATTATCGCTTCATGGGGCTTTATTGTGGTGTGCCAGATGCGCCTGCGTAAGGCGATCAAGGAAGGCAAAGCGGCGGACGTTAGCTTCAAGATGCCGGGTGCGCCCTTCACCTCCTGGCTGACCCTGCTGTTCCTGCTTAGCGTGCTGGTATTAATGGCTTTCGATTACCCGAATGGGACTTATACCATCGGTTCGCTTCCGCTGATTGCCGTTTTGCTGGTCGCCGGCTGGTTTGGCGTGCGCAAGCGCGTGCATGACATTCATAGCACCGCGCCGAATATTGAAAAACAGCAATAAATCACGTTGCGGTTTGCCTCACCGGGCAAACCGCAAAGGCACAACTTAATTATCCTCCACCAGCTGAGCCACATCGCTGCTGTTAATCTGGCGCTTATTGCCCGACTCATCAGTATAGCTGGTCATTCCGGTATCTTTATCCAGCTTCGGCTTGCCCTGCGTTACGATAGTCTGCCCGCTTTTTGTCGTCATGACATAGTTTGAGCTACAGCCCGCCAGAAGAGCCAGCATCGCGCCGGCGCAAACAACCATTAATGATTTTTTCATCTTTTCTCCAGGATTAATGCCACCGTCCCGCTTGCGCAGGAAAGTTGTAAGTTTATAGCCATTACATTTATCAGGCTAATAAGTGTTTGTAACAGAGGGTGATATCTGGATGGGTGCGGTTTTCGGGCAGACAGAAACAGTGCATTTTGTAGGCCGGGTGAGGCGTAAGCCGCCACCCGGCTGCAGTGCGAGCACACTGATGGCGGGAGAGGTTGCCCCCTCCCGTCAGAATCACAGCGCGATGCGGATAACGTCATCCGGCTGGGTCGCCTCTTTCTGACGCGTCGACTCCTGCTTCACGCTGACGTACAGCGTTTTACCATCGGCGGAGAGCGTCAGGCTGTTCGGATGAGTCGGCGTTTTGAAGGTCTTGACCACTTTATAGGTCTTACCATCGATCACGCTCACTTCTCCGGCTTTACGGTGCGTCACGTAGGCTTCATTGCGGGTCGGGTTAAACAGCACGGCCAGGGACTCCGGCGCGGCGATTTTCTCCAGCACTTTGCCATCGCGAATATCGACCACCAGCACTTCCGGCTGTTTACCGTCGGTGATAAAGGCGCGATGTCCGGCGGTATCCAGGCTCAGGTTGAGATAGAAGTGCTCTTTGCCATCATCCTGCAGCTTTTTACGCGACAGGATTTTGTTGCTGGTGCTGTCGATAGTCACCAGTTCCCCGTCGGCATTGGTGGTATAGATACGGTTCGCTTCCGCGTCCAGCGCCAGGCCGGTCGCCATTGCGCCAGTATTGGCGATGGTGTCTTTCAGCGTTAGCTTGTCGCCATCCACCACCCAAATCACGCTCTCTTTACCCAGCCCGGTGATGTAGACGGTGTTGGTTTTCTCGTTGACCGCCAGCTCGCGCGGGGCCAGCGGACGTACGGTTTCGCTGCGCTGGCGGGCGTCAAGCACCAGACGCCCTTTCACTTTCCCGGTTTTAGCATCAATGGCGGTGACGGTGCTGTCGGTGGTGTTGCCAAACCACAGGGTCTGAGTGGCGTTATCGATCGTCGCGCCGAAGGGTTTCAGATCGTTATGAATAATCTGCGTGACTTCGAGAGTCGTCGGATCGAGACGGTAAACGATACCGCCTTTATCCAGCGAACGGCTTTGCGAGGTGGCCACCCACAGCGCATTCTCCTGCTGGCTATAGGCCATTTCGTATGCGCCCTTGCCGACGGCTTTGCGCAGCATTTCTTCCGCCGCGTGGGCGCTAAAGCTCCCCGCCAGCAGTAACGAAGTTAACAACAGTGAACGGCGCAGACGCGGCGCGGACAGATGACGTAATGACATGACGACTCCCTTTGATAAAACAAATATATGCCTGCTCGACAGTGCTTCCGGGGCGCAAAATCATCGCTTTGCGCCCTTCTTTGGAATGCGAATAGTAATCATTATTTATCGCAATGTGGAGCGTTAATTACCCGTAGCGCTCTCGGCATCACGCAATTCTTGCTATTTGTTAACTCAAATTCCGTTAAGTCTTTTCAAAAAATTTACAAAAGAGCTAACATATATACATATGTTCCGTTTGGTTCGTTTTGTGAGTAACTTTGATGAAAATCCTTTCCGTGCGCGCCGCCGCGCTCCCCGCTCTGCTTTTGCCACTGGTCTCCGCAGGGCCAACCGCTCTCGCCGCTGAACAGACCATGGTGGTTACCGCCGCGCCGTCGGCGGTTTCTGAACTCGATACCCCCGCCGCCGTTAGCGTGGTTAACGGCGATGAGATGCGCCAGGCCGCGCCGCGGGTAAACCTCTCCGAGTCGCTGGGCGCGGTACCGGGACTGCAGGTGCAAAACCGCCAGAACTACGCGCAGGATCTGCAGCTTTCGATTCGCGGCTTCGGGTCCCGCTCCACCTACGGCGTGCGCGGGCTGCGTATTTACGTCGACGGTATCCCGGCCACCATGCCCGATGGCCAGGGGCAAACCTCGAATATTGATATTGGCAGCCTCGATTCGCTCGAGGTGCTGCGCGGGCCTTTTTCCGCCCTGTACGGTAACTCCTCCGGCGGGGTGATCAACGCCACCAGCCAGACCGGAAGCCAGCCGCCCACTATCGAAGCCAGCAGCTACTACGGCAGCTTTGGCACCTGGCATTACGGTATGAAAGCGACCGGCGCGGTGGGCGACGGCAGCCACGCGGGCGACGTCGACTACGTGGTTTCCACCAACCGCTTCACCACCCACGGCTCCCGCGACCATAGCGGCGCGCGTAAGAATCTCGCCAACGCGAAGCTCGGCGTGCGTATCAATGACGTCAGTAAGCTGACCCTGCTGTTTAACAGCGTGGATATTAAAGCTAATGACGCGGGCGGCCTGAGCTACGACGAATGGCAAAATAATCCGCGCCAGTCGCCAAGAGGCGATGAGTACAATACCCGCAAAACCATCAAACAGACCCAGGCCGGTTTACGCTACGAGCGACAGCTGAGCGAGCAGGACGATCTGAGCGTGATGATGTACGCCGGCGAACGTGAGACCACCCAGTATCAATCGATTCCTCGCGCGCCGCAGCTCAAACCCACCCATGCTGGCGGCGTTATCGACCTGACGCGTCACTACCAGGGGATTGATACCCGCTGGACCCACCGCGGCGAGCTGCTGGTGCCGGTCACCTTTACCACCGGTCTTGATTACGAAACCATGAGCGAGCGCCGCAAAGGTTACGAAAACTTTGTTATGAGCAACGGCGCGCCGCAGTACGGTGAAAAGGGAGACCTTCGCCGCAACGAGCGTAACCTGATGTGGAACGTCGATCCCTATCTGCAAACCCAGTGGCAGCTCACCGAGAAACTCTCTCTGGACGCGGGCGTGCGCTACAGCTCGGTTTGGTTCGATTCCAACGATTATTACATTACGCCGGGCAACGGCGATGACAGCGGCGAGGCCAGCTATCATAAATGGCTGCCGGCAGGATCGCTGAAATATGCGGTAACCGACGCGTGGAACGTCTACGTCTCCGCCGGCCGTGGTTTCGAAACGCCGACCATTAATGAGCTTTCCTATCGCTCCGGCGACCAGGGCGGGCTGAACTTTGGCCTGCAGCCGTCCACCAACGAAACCGTTGAAATTGGCAGCAAGGCGCGTATCGGCAACGGCCTGTTGACCGCCGCGCTATTCCAGACCGACACCGACAATGAGATTGTCGTCGACGCCAGCAGCGGCGGGCGTACCAGCTACAAAAACGCCGGGAAAACCCGTCGCCAGGGGATGGAGCTGGGGCTGGATCAGCAGTTCGGCGAGAGCTGGCGTTTAAAAGCGGCCTGGACCTGGCTGGATGCGACCTATCGTACCAACGTCTGTGATGACACCAGCTGTAAAGGCAATCGCATTCCGGGGATCGCCCGCAACATGGGCTATGCCTCCTTTGGCTACCAGCCCGAAAAAGGCTGGTACGCGGGCAGCGATATTCGCTATATGAGCGATATTATGGCTAACGATGAGAACACCGCCAAAGCCCCATCCTGGACGGTGGTCGGCCTGACGACCGGCTATAAATGGAGCTACGGCAAAATGGATATGGATCTGTTTGGCCGCGTCGATAACCTGTTCGACCGCAGCTACGCGGGCTCGGTTATCGTTAACGAATCCAACGGCCGCTACTACGAACCGGCGCCGGGCCGTAATTACGGTATCGGTCTAAATCTGGCATGGCGGTTTGAGTAACGCTTAATTGCGGGACCTCAACGGGATCGCTCGCAGGATCCTGTTGAGGGCTAGCCGTGGATGCTCGATGGCGTTAAATCACGTTTCTTAACGACAATTCGAAAATGATCTTTTCCGCCTGGCAGGAGAAGGCAATCGAAGCCTCAAGCTTTGCCTCATCGCCGGCGGCCACGATGGTATAGTCGACCTGCGGCGGCTCGCTGGCGGGCGCGGCGGCCAGGGCACGTTCGCGGACGGCCGCGATGGTGGACTCGGCCTCTTCGCGGCTGGCGAAGTTTTTCTCTACCCGCCAGACGCAGTCCTCATTATCAATAATCGAGCCCACGTCAATGGCGCAGCCTTTGGTACTGCATTTATCTACAACATCTTTCATTGCGGTTACCTCTTGAAGTTTTCTTTAGAATAAGAATCCGTTGGCGGAAAGCAAACCATGAATATTTGTATGGTTGAGTCGTTTTATCATTATAGGCCTCCGCGAGAAGCGACTTTTTGCGCCACCGCATGGCTACCCCCTGATTGCGCAAGGATCAGGCAGATAGATTGGCAGGGCGTCGCGCGATATCGGCGCTCAATCGTGCACGTCATCACACTATCCTGCGTTAAGCCTCGTCTATACCGCTTTACGGCGTTACCCTTGTCACAAAATAACGCCAACAAGGAGCTGCTATGGCACTGCCAGTGATTATCGATTGCGATCCGGGTCATGATGACGCGATTGCCCTCGTTCTTGCCCTCGCCTCACCCGAACTCAATGTTAAAGCCGTCACCTCCTCCGCGGGAAATCAGACCCCGGACAAAACCCTGCGCAACGTCCTGCGGATGCTCACCCTGCTTAAGCGCCCGGATATTCCGGTAGCCGGCGGCGCGCTCAAGCCGTTGATGCGGGAGCTGATTATCGCCGATAACGTGCATGGCGAGAGCGGTCTTGACGGTCCGGCGCTGCCGGAACCGGGCTTTGCCGCCCAGGCGTGCACCGCCGTCGAGCTGATGGCCAAAACCCTGCGCGACAGCGCCGAGCCGGTCACCATCGTCGCAACCGGCCCGCAAACCAACGTCGCCCTGCTGCTCAACAGCCACCCTGAACTGCATGCCAAAATTGCCCGCATCGTGATAATGGGCGGTGCGATGGTGCTGGGTAACTGGCAGCCGGCGGTCGAGTTTAATATCTACGTCGACCCGGAAGCGGCGGAGATCGTTTTCCAGTCCGGCATTCCGGTGGTGATGGCCGGGTTAGACGTCACCCATAAAGCGCAAATTCACGTTGAGGATATTGAGCGCTTCCGCCGCATTGGCAACCCGATATCCACCATCGTCGCCGAACTGCTCGACTTCTTCCTTGAGTACCACAAGGATGAGAAATGGGGCTTTGTCGGCGCGCCGCTGCACGACCCGTGCACCATTGCCTGGCTGCTGAAGCCGGAGATGTTTACCACCATTGAACGCTGGGTCGGCGTGGAAACGCAGGGGAAATATACCCAGGGAATGACCGTGGTCGATTTCTACAATCTGACCGGCAGGAAGCCGAACGCAACGGTGATGCTCGATGTCGATCGCCAGGCGTTTGTTGACCTGCTGGCGGAGCGGCTGGCCTTTTACGCGTAAATCATCATAAAACCGGCAGGCGCGATGCCTGCCGGGAAAAAGCTACTCGTCAGGAGAGACGCGAACCACCACTTTACCGAAGTTCTCGCCCTTCAGCAGACCGATGAGCGCCTGCGGCGCGTTCTCCAGGCCGTCAACCACCTGCTCGCGGTATTTGATTTTCCCTGCCTGCACCCAGCGCCCCATCTCCTGCTGGAACTCGGCAATCCGGTGCCCGTAATCCTGGCCGATAATAAAGCCCTGCATACGGATGCGTTTTTTGAGGATTGTCGCCATCAGCAGCGGTAAACGATCCGGGCCGTCGGGCAGCGCGGTGGCGTTGTAGCCGCTGACCAGGCCGCAAACCGGCACGCGAGCCGAGGTGTTCAGCAGCGGCAGCACTTCATCAAACACTTTCCCACCGACGTTCTCATAGTAGATATCGATCCCCTGCGGGCAGGCTTCAAGCAGTTTGACGGCGAAATCGGGCGCGCGGTGATCGATGCAGGCGTCGAAGCCGAGGGTTTCTACCGCATAGCGGCACTTCTCGCTGCCGCCAGCGATGCCCACCGTACGGCAGCCTTTCAGCTTAGCAATCTGTCCGACCGTTGCGCCAACCGGCCCGGTGGCGGCGGCGACCACCAGCGTTTCACCCGCTTTCGGCTGACCAATATCCAGCAGCCCCATATAGGCGGTAAAGCCCGGCATGCCGAGGATCCCCAGCGCCCAGGAAGGGTGTTCCGGGCTCTCGCCTAACTTCACCAGCCCGCTGCCGTCGGAGAGTTCATAATCCTGCCAGCCGCCGTAGCCCAGCACCCAGTCGCCGGGCTGATAATCATCATGGTTCGATGTCACGACGCGGCTCACGGTGCCGCCCACCATCACCGCGCCAACGGCGACCGGCGGCGAATAGGAAGGCGCGTCGCTCATCCGCCCGCGCATATAGGGATCTAAAGACAGAAAGACGGTGCGCAGCAGTAGCTGTCCCGGCCCGGGAGAAGCGACCTCACCCTCTTCCAGGCGGAAGTTTTCCCCGGTCGGCTCGCCGTGCGGACGGGATGCCAGCACCCAACGGCGGTGGCGTTGCGGATTGAAAGCCATAACAAACTCCTCTTTTGACAAGTCTGTATTGAGGCTAGCTGCTTTCCCGGCAACGCGCATTGACATTATGAGGCAGATTGATTGAGCCGGACCACCAGATAGACGCAGGGCTGCGTGGTTTCATTAATAAAGCGGCAGTCGTTCGGCGGCCCGAGCTCCAGGCAATCCCCCGCCTGCATTTCGTGGCGCGCGTTGCCTTCGAGAAAGACCAGTTCGCCCTGCTGTAGCCAGATGAGCTGCCGGGCCAGCGCATAGGATGACGCGGGCATAGGAACGTCGCTGCCAGCCGGAAGTTCCACCTGCACCAGATCGATAGGCAGGTCGCTACGCGGAGAAACGTGACGCCGAAGATAGTGGCTCTGCGGATCGTGCCACACCGGCTGATGAGCAAAACGCAGCAGCTTGCCTTCCTGCATCTCCGCCCTGGCGATCAGCGTCGACATGCTAATGCCGAAGGCGCCGGAAAGCCGTCCAAGCATCGACGCCGTCGGGCTGCTTTCGCCGCGCTCGATCTTGTGGATCATCGCCCGCGATGCCCCAGCCCGTTCGGCGAGTTCGCTGAGCGACCAGCCGCGGGATTCCCGCTCGATTCGGATGCGTGCGCTGATGCGCTGGTTGAGGTTGTCTTCTATAGTATTCATAACGTGACACTATAGTGTAGCCCTACTGTTTCTACAACCAGACGCCGATAGCGGCGATTATCGTGAAAAGGCCCGGCGTAATACACCACCGGGCAAGGCAGAAAAGGATGCAATCCGTTAACTAAACTCCCTCAAGACCATAAATGAAAAGAAAACGCCCGTCAGATAAAGACGCGCAGCCCCACTGCGCCAAGATTGTCGTCAATATTCCACGCTTCGTTATCGTTGCCCCAGGCTTTTTCGTAGCCGTATTCAAGATAGGTCACCGCGTTTTTCCCCAGCCAGTAATCGGTGCCCAATACCGTCGACTGGAAGTGCTGCCCATCCATCGCATCGCCTCCCTGCGACCAGTTAAAATCAACGTACACGCCCCAGGCCGGGGTGATTTTAAACTGTGAATCATATTCCAGGCCAAGCACCGTTTCCTGGTCATCACCCTGCTGGTTATTATGTTCGTAATGGCCGCTGGTCGCCGCTGTAACATCATTCACTTTATTGAGGTAATAAGTCACTTCCGCACCGTTATACCAGGCATGATCGCCAACGCTTGTCGTATATTTCGCGTTCATGCCCATGCTATAAGTATTGCCGTCATAGGCATCGCCGTTATTATCGGTGTAATTAAAACAGTGTCCGTTCGGGCCAAAATTCTGGCAGCCGCTGACTGACCCGCTATTTACCGTGTAATTGTTATACGCCACCGCGCTGGAGACGGAGAAGCCGTTATCCCAACGGTACTGCGCGGCAACCGCGGCGCCGCCGTGAACGGTGGCTGAACCATCGCGGTAAGCGTCATGCAGATTCGGCCCATCGCCGTAGGCCGCAAAGCCGATGCTGTCGACGTTGTCATTGCCTTGCCCCATGACGCCAATCGTCATATTTTTATCATTGTAATAATAGATTGCCGCGGAATTAATAATATCCGTCGACATTCCGGCGGTATCATGTTTCGCTTTACCGCCCCAGGCATAAGTCGTATCAATACCCAGCCCCCAGTCCGTGGGAGCATACTGTTTGCCGAAGGTCACCACGCCATAGCGGTCGTTGCCAATACCGGCATAAGCCTGCCGGGTATAAACATCATTGCCCTGGTCATCGGTGGCGGAATCTAAACCATGAACGCCGGTCTCATAATAACCGACGGCATAATTACTCAGGCCGTTCAGGTCAAAATTATGCCGCACGGCACCCCCCAGCCGCGAGTCATTATTCTGTATATTATGTTCCTGAGTATGATTAGAGTCCGTTTTGGCCATTAAACGTACGGATCCTAAAATACCGATTGCCGTATCGTCATTGCTCCACAGCGTCTCCCCTTTAGTCTGCGTCGCGGTATAAGCCGGTGCCGCCTGTAGCGCGGTGGTTTCAGCCGCCATAGCGGAATTACCCAATATAGCCCCCATGGCCATTGCCAATATTGACGGCATTAATTTCTTCATATTTTGTGTACGCGCCATTGCTTCACCCTTGTTAGCAAAATCATTCCCTGCGTATAAATACGCATAATAGTGTAAACAGAATATCGTTATATAAAATCCAACAGAGCCATATCGAATAACTTCTCGACATGCGCTCTGCTTAACCGAAATATATCTTCAGGGGTTAGACTAGTTCTATTGGGTGAAAATAAAAAGCGGACTGCCATCACAATGATTTACATCATCACCAATATAATCAATGAGTTATGATTAAATTAATTTCTTTTCTGCATGTCAGGAAAATCCAAATCCGGTAAATAAAAATGTAAAATATGACGGCAAATTAACAGTAATATATTTAATAAATTCTCTAATCATGAAATATAAATACAAATGATGTTTCTGCGCAGGCAACCCAGGGTCGCGCAGTCATCGCACACAACGGACCTGGTCAGCCAGAGGAAAAATTTATGCCTAAACCAGGTGACAGCCTTGCGTACATTATTGTAATAATACTGTACTACTATAGTGTACAAGCTTTGAGGACACCATGAGCATCCGCCATGCCAGCAAAGACGATTGCGCGGCAATCGCTGAAATCTACAACCATGCGGTCGTCCATACCGCCGCCATCTGGAACGACAAAACCGTCGATACCGACAACCGTATTGCCTGGTTCGAAGCCCGGCAGATAGCCGGTTATCCCGTGCTGGTGAGCGAAGAAAACGGCGTGATTACCGGTTACTCCTCCTTCGGCGACTGGCGCGCCTTTGACGGCTTTCGCCACACCGTCGAACATTCCGTCTATGTCCACCCCGATCATCAGGGGAAAGGGCTGGGCCGCAGCCTGCTCGTCGCCCTCATCGCCGAGGCGAAACGGCTGAATAAGCACGTCATGGTCGCCGGCATTGAAGCGCAAAATGAGGCTTCATTGCATCTGCATGAAACGCTGGGCTTTATCACCACCGGGCAGATGCCGCAGGTCGGCACGAAATTTGGCCGCTGGCTGGATCTGACCTTTATGCAGCTGCAGCTTGACGATCGCCGCGATCCGGACGGCAGCGCATGAATCAAACGCTGACCCTGGCCTGTTTAATCGCCGCTGGCGTCGGGCTGGTGCTGCAAAACACGCTGATGGTGCGCATTACCCAGTCCGCATCGACCATCCTGATCGCCATGCTGCTTAACTCGCTGGTCGGCATCGTGATTTTCGTGACAATACTGCTGCTTAAGCACGGCGCGGCGGGGTTTCAGGAGCTGGCGGTCAGCGTAAAGTGGTGGACGCTTATTCCCGGTCTGCTGGGCTCGTTCTTTGTCTTTGCCAGCATCAGCGGCTATCAGAACGTCGGGGCGGCAACCACGATTGCGGTATTGATTGCCAGCCAGCTGGTTGGGGGCTTAGTGCTAGATCTGATTCGCGCGCACCACGTCCCGCTACGCGCGCTGGTTGGCCCGCTCTGCGGGGCGGTGATGCTGGTTATCGGCGCCTGGCTGGTGGCCAGGCGTTCATTTTAATAACCCTATGATTAATTTAGGGATATTTTCACCCCCCAAAATATCCCCAAAACATCCCACCAAAATCATAGAGAAATTACCTGCCAATTGTCGGCGCGATCATCCAGATACAGCTCCGACATTTTCTCAGTTTTGTGACCCCACAACATTTGAACATCCAGACCATGGGCCTTATAGAGACGCCCGGAAAGAGATCGCTGCTCATAGAATGTCGGTAATTCGCGTTCGTCATCTGCGGCTATCCCGGCCAAGTCTCTAGCCTTGGCGAACTTTCGACCGAGACTATGAACAGTTACAGGGTCACCAGCCTTGATTTTAGCCACCGTTTTTGTGTGATGGATAAGGTACTTGCTTAACACCCTGTCCCTGCAGATGGCGACAGCTTCACGCAAATTCATGTCAATTTCCACGCATCTTAACTCTAATGGTATTGCGATTTTTGCACCGGTTTTGCTCTGTTTTATGTATAGAAGATCGTCTTTAATATCGGTGAATTTCATGTTGACGATATCGCCAGGTCGCTGACCGGTGATTAACGCCAGCAGCATCGCAGACTTAATATAATGGGCATCGGCCATATCATAGATCTGCCTCCATTCATCCAATGAAAGACGCCGGCGCTTAACCTTAGCAATGGGCTTACGGGTGGCTTCTGCAGGGTTGCAGCCATGCGGAACTTTGCCGTCGTATTGCGCCTCTCTATACAGGTCGATCCATGACTCACGAAGCCCCTTAGCACGCCTTATCTTATCGTCGTCTATGTACTCGGCGAGAATGGCCGATATCTCCATGGAAGAGATCTCCGTAAGGGCTGAGGTTGGGAGTCTTGCCAGTAGAACCTTCGCATCCTGCATTCTACCCTGACGCGTTCTCGGCCTAATCTCTCCTCTTTCCACTCTCCGCTGAAGAACCACGGAATAACGCTCAATTCATTCTTTCAGCGTAGCTGAGGTATACCCACAATGAACCATTGCAAACACAAAAAATCCCCCGAAGGGGATTGATTTTCATTTGTGCTTACGTTCCTTGGCTAATCATTTTATCCACCTTGGCCCGGCTTACTTTCCCTGAATCCACCCTCCTATCAATCTCTCCTTTACACATACCCTCCACCATACTCAAAACATCAGGCGGTAGCTTTTCTCCCCTCTCACCTTTGGCGCAGCTAACCAGGTCTTTCAGTGAATCGGATCTTAGCTCCTTCTGCATTTCCGGGGAGCTCAGTTTCTCCTGTATCATCCTGTGGCGCTCTAGCTCCTGCGCTTTCTCCTGAGCCTGCTCCTGCTGTTGAAGCTGGGCTTGTTGCTGGGCCTGGTATTGAACCAAATCAAACATTTCCTCACAGCGCTCGTATTGGCGCTCATCCATATCTGCCTTGAGCTGATCTACATACCTTCCCGTCAGAGCTGCGCCAAATTGAGATCCAGCAGCACCCGCCTTAAGACTCTGGCACTGTGGATGATTTGCCTTACCCACACACCCAGAAAGCAACATCACTGCAACCGGCAGAATCAGCAGCTTATTGCTCATAAGAACAATACCCTCCCTTATGATGACTCCCCGTTCCGCCGTGCGGGTGCTCGCCTTTAGGGCAAGCGAACGCCGAAGATGAGACAACCAGAACCAGACCGACAATCGAAAACAGCAATTTAATTTTCATTAGATTTTCCTTAGCCAATAAAAAACCCGCACATATTGCGCGGGTTATTGATTTATGTTTGGTTCCTTAGTGCTAATCAGGTATGCCGATTCCGGCGACCTCCAGAGCACCTCTGAGCCTGGCTATTTCTGTCTTGGCCTCCTGCTGCTGCTGCCACAGGCTTAGAATGATGGTTTGCGATTGCTGGATTTTGGTGCATTCACTATGGATCAGCTTACCCACCTCACCCAGGCTCGCAGGCACGTTGATTTTAGTTACCTGGTACAGCGCTGGAGCGCTGGCCGTTAGCTCGTTCTGCGTGCTGGCACTGCTCGTCCGGCGCGGTGCCTGCTGCGACCTCTCCAGGGCGTCAACACTGGCTGCAGCCTTCTTTTCTGCGGTATTCATCATTGCCCCGTCTGCACAATTTTAAAATTAATACCGGCGGGAATATCCCCCTGCCCGGATATCTCCAGGCGGTACCCGTGGCTTTCGCCCTCTGCGCACCAGGTGGTAAGGCGCTGCGCTGACAGGGTAACTGTCTGCTTTTCCCATGTATAACCGGCGTCGGGGTTGTCGGCCCGACCAATACTGAGAGTAATATCGTTTTGACCCCTGCCATTTAAATAGACCTCGGAGATCATCTCTCGATAGCCGGTGTTAAAGTCCAGGCCGCGGCGCTCGACGTAGCACTGCAGGTCCTGGGTTGTCATGGCGTAAACACCTCCGCTGTACTTGTTGCGCGCCTCTGTCGCCCCGTAGTTGAGGTAATAGACCCCACCAGCTGCACACGCTCCTATCACGGTTCCCTGGGCGGTTTTAACACTGTCAGTATCCCAAACGGTGTTATCGCTATCCCATGTAATATCCATGCTATCCCATGTTCGCGGGTATGACGGGGGGCAAGGGGCGCAAAGGCCGTATCGTTAATATATGGGAGGGTTTTTCGGCTCCAGGTCTCTTTCAGGTAATTGTAGGTAAGGGCGATGGTCTTGCTATAGTCTCCACTGGCCTGGTCGGTACCGTAAATCATGATCCAAATTTCTGACAGTTCAGGAAAAACCAGCATACGACACATGCCAGTTTCATGGTCGTTCATATAAGCAGCAAGCCAGTCTCTAACTTTACCATCGGCTACACTCACGCGGGATACGCTGTCATGCCGTATTACATCGGACCCGGTGAATACGTAGTTACGCTCCTTGCCCTGCGAGACAACCATTGCAGCAAGCCGGCGAACACGATCGCGGTACTCACGGGTAGTGAACTCTGGACGCTCACTCATGCTTTACGCCCTTCATGATGTCGCGCTCAAGCTGGTCAAGCTCATGATCAGTAAGATGGGCGTCAACATGCGAGCCAAGGTCAGTACGCGACTTATCCGCAAGCGTTGGTGCCAGCGACAGAAGGCGAGTTGCAGTTGTGGCTAGATTGGCGAATGCCGTGGATTTGATGCCCGGTGACTGCATCTTGTCGAACAGCGTGGACATAAGACCGCCACGCTGCAGGAACACGGGCACCTCGCCCTGCAGCGCGATTAGCCATTGCCTGAGTTTCAAGGTAGGCCGCGTAACGCTCAAAGTGCTTTTGAGTTACGTTGCCTTTGCGGGGAGCAAACCCAAGCTTGCGCATCTCACGAATAAGAGACTTACTCTCTTCGCTGATTGCCTGCTTGCGATCTGCTTTGAGCTGCTCAGTCTTTAGCTGTTTGTCAGCCTGAGACTTTCGAGCATGTGATGGTTTGGTGGTCACTCATTGCAACCTCCCGACGGGCTTCATGCCTCTGGGCTTTCGCCCTTCACTAAAAAAAATATTCTGACGCAGTGTCCGACGCTGCCGTACTGGGTATCGCGACCCTGAGCAACGGGGCGAGGCACAGAAAGGACAAAGGTTTAGCCATTTTCAGGGAAAACCAATGTCCTCTCGTTCTGGGTGCGTCCCTCGGAGTTTCCGTACGCTCGTCCCAGCCGCTCGAAGTGTAGCAACCCACCCCGAAACGGTACCCCAACGTTGGCCTCATCTGCTCTGGCTCGCGTGGTGTGGGGCTATGCCGCCGTACTTCCCGCAACTCAATGCGCGAACGGCCCGACACAATAACAAGTCACCACCCCGGCTGCGCGTTCACGATGACCGGGTTTACTTACTGTACCTCGCCAACCTGGCTGGACTGCCTCAACGGGGATACAGCTCTACGGCGACCACGCCCGGAGGCGCTGAACTACCGCAGCAATCGCAAGTGCGATCGGCGCGGATTTTAACCCCATTTTAGTTGTGGTTGTCAAATAGTATGTTCGATATTTTTTGCTGTCCGGCATTGATTGGGAGTCAATTGCGCATCGAAAAATGTACGATTTCCCTTCCCCAAAACTTTTTTTATTTTACTGAAAAATAAGGATTATTTTTTTCGCTGCCATAAGAAAATAACCCCCACTTAATGGGGGTTATCTTTTTGAAATATATGAAGATTGTTAGTGTGAAAAATGACTGTCTGGTGGCCAGACGCCAGTTCTAGCGGCGTAACTAGTGAATCTCGCCGCCGCGGGTCAGCTGCTCCCGGCGAGCTTCCTGCTCCTCGTGCTGCTGGCGGCCGTGGTGGGCGATGGCGTTACGCAAACGCTGCTGCTGAACGTAGCGCTCTTCCCGCCCCAGCCCCGCGTCATCGCTCAGCGCGATCAGCAGTTCATTCATATGGCTAATAACGCTTTCGGCAATCGCGGCGTCCACGCGCGCGACGACCTCATCCAGATGCGACATGCTTCTCTCCTCCGGCTTAATTGAGTTTAACTTTGGAAAAATCGCTGCCCATCAGGCTCACGCTGTAGCCGCTCACGTTGCTGCGCGTCGCGTAGAAGGTATTACCGGTCGCCAGGGTGATCCAGGGGGCCTGCTGCTGAAAAATCTCCTGCGCCTGAGCGTAGAGTCCGGCGCGCGCCTGCGGGTCGCTGACCAGGATAGCCTTTTTCACCAGCGCATCGTAGGTCTTATCGCACCAGCGGGCAACGTTAGAGCCGGTTTTAATGTTATCGCAGCTTAACAGGGTGCCGGCGAAGTTATCCGGATCGCCATTATCAGACATCCAGCCAAACAGCGCGCTGTCGTGCTCGCCTTTGCGCATGCCGGCGAGGTATTCACCCCATTCATAAGTAACGATTTTGGCTTTGATCCCAACCTTGCTCCAGTCATTTTGAATCATCTCGGCAATACGTCGGGAATTGGGGTTATACGGCCGCTGCACCGGCATCGACCACAGGGTGACTTCGGCCCCTTTTTCCAGCCCGGCCTGCTTGAGGAGATCTTTCGCTTTTTGCGGATCGTAGTCGTAATCAGGCAGATCTTTCTTATAGCCCAGCATATTGGCGGGGATCGGCGATTTCGCGACGCTGCCGGAGTCCAGGAAGACCGCTTTCACGATTGCCTGCTTGTCGGTAGCGTAGTTCAGCGCCTGGCGCACCAGTACGTTATCAAACGGCTTTTTCTCGGTATTAAAGGCCAGATAGCCTACGTTGAGCGCCTCAACCGCATGCAGCGCCAGATCTTTATTGCCCTTAATCACCGGGAACTGTACCGGCGACGGCGCGGGGATAATCTGGCATTCATTGGTTTGCAGCTTCGCCAGACGCGTCTCAACGTTCGGTGTGATCGAGAAAATCAGGTGTTTGGTCGGCACGTCACCGTCCCAGTAGTGCGGGTTGGCGACATAGCGGATCAGCGAATCCGCTTTATATTGCTGCAGCGCGTAGGGTCCGGTACCAATAGGCCAGGTATCGACATACTCCGGGGTGCCTTT
The DNA here is from genome assembly GCF_001753185.1 of Klebsiella sp. LTGPAF-6F. Taxonomy (NCBI): domain Bacteria; kingdom Pseudomonadati; phylum Pseudomonadota; class Gammaproteobacteria; order Enterobacterales; family Enterobacteriaceae; genus Klebsiella; species Klebsiella sp. LTGPAF-6F. The sequence goes on along the minus strand of NZ_CP017450.1, from coordinate 2,985,153 downwards.
TTTCAGCATCGCATCGGCATATTCGGCAGACAGAATCGACGCAAAATCCATTCCCCAGTCGGCGAGGAACGCCGCGTTCGGCTCGTTCAGCACAAACTGCACGTGATAATCATCGATTTTTTTGACGTCTTTGATCAGCTTATCCAGCCCAACGTCGTGGAAGTATTCGTAATGTCCCTGGGAAACATTATGGTACGGATGGCTGGCATCTTTCTGCCGCAGCACCGAGAACAGCACGTCATCGGCGTTGAAATCACGGGTCGGCTTGAAGTATTTGTTGCTGTTGAACTGCACGCCCTTACGCAGGGTGAAAGTCCAGGTTTTACCGTCCGGGGAGACGCGCCATTCGGTGGCCAGCGAGGGAATCGGCGTATTTTTGACCGGGTCAAAGTTTATCAGGCGGTTATAAAGCACCTGGGAACTGGCGACGAAAGACGGGCCCGAGCTGGCAATCTGCGGGTTGAAAGATTCCGGCGAAGCTTCGGAACAATAGACCAGCGTATCGTTGCCCGCTGCCCAGGCGCCTGCCGCCGGCAGTAGCGCGCTCAACGCCAGCGCAAGAAACGTTTTCCCTGTAGACATGGTTATAAGCCTTATGAATTTGTTATAAGTCCTTTAATAACAGCACAGGAGAATTCAACCGGCAAATAATCAATTGCTATCAGGTTATGCTAAAAACCGCGTTTTCGCCGATAAATTCAACATCCTCTCGATTGGCGTCATCGAACGTCTTCATAAATGTGAACCCTGCGCAAAGTTACGAAAAAAGCGGGCGATAACCGCCCGACCGCCAGCGCGCGGCGGCGCAACCCGGTACACTCGGCAAATCGTAACGCCAGGAGAAGCCAATAATGACAATAACCTGCAATCTGTACACCAACGGCCAGTGGCATGATGCTGAAGGTCATGCCACCTTTACCCGCGATAATCCGCTCACGCACGAACGCGCCTCCGTTGCCAGCGCCGCCAGCCTGGCGGACGCCCGCCGCTGCGCCGCTGCCGCCGGCGCGGCGTTCCCGCAGTGGCGCGATACGGTACCCGCCGAGCGCCGACGTCTCCTGCTGGAGGCCGCGGAAGAGATGCTGCGCCGTGAGGCAAAATTTATCGCCGCGATGGCGGCGGAAACGGGAGCCACCGCGCACTGGGCCGGTTTTAACGTTCATCTGGCCGCCGATATCCTGCGCGAAGCCGCCGCCCTGACCACACAAATTGAGGGCCAGGTGATCCCTTCCAACGTGCCGGGAAATCTGGCGTTGGGCATCCGCCAGGGCGCAGGCGTGGTGCTTGGCATGGCGCCGTGGAACGCGCCATTAATCCTCGCGACCCGCGCTATCGCCACGCCGCTGGCCTGTGGAAATACGGTTATCCTCAAAGGCGCGGAGCTTTCACCGGCGACGCAGGGGCTGATTATCGATGCCCTGGCGGCGGCAGGCTTTCCCGCGGGCGTGGTCAATTATCTGACCTGCGCCCCCGCCGACGCGCCTGCGCTGGTGGAGTTACTGATTGCCCACCCCGCCGTACGCCGCATCAATTTCACCGGCTCCACGCCGGTGGGGCGGATAATCGCCCGCACCTGCGGCGAACATCTGAAACCCGCGGTGCTGGAGCTCGGCGGCAAAGCACCGCTGCTGGTGCTGGATGACGCCGATCTCGAACAGGCCGCCGCAGGCGCAATTTTTGGCGCATTTGCCAACGCCGGACAAATCTGCATGTCCACCGAGCGCATCATCGTCGACGCGACAGTCGCGGAAGCGTTTGTGGCGCAGCTGGCCAGACGCGCCGCCGCCCTGCCCGCCAGCCTGCTCGGCCCGGTGGTGGACATGAAGACCGTCACCCGCTGCAATGCCTTGATAGAGGACGCGCTGGCGAAGGGGGCGCGCCTGCTGGCCGGCGGCCTATCCGATTCGACGCAAATGCGCGCCACCCTGCTTGATGGCGTCACCCGGGAAATGCGCATCTGGCATGAGGAGTCGTTCGGTCCGGTGAAATCGATTATTCGCGTTAAGGACGAAGCTGAAGCGCTGGCCGTCGCCAATGAAAGCGAATATGGCCTCTCGTCGGCGATATACAGCCGGGACAGCGCCAGGGCGTGGAACCTGGCGCAAAATCTGCAAACCGGCATTTGCCACATCAACGGCCCCACCGTACATGACGAAGCGCAAATGCCGTTTGGCGGCTGCAAATCGTCAGGCTACGGCCGCTTTGGCGGACGCGCGGGAATTGCCGAGTTTACCGAGCTACGCTGGGTAACGCTGCAAACGGTCCCGCGCGAGCTCCCGTTTTAAGCCTCAGGGCTGCCAGTGGTTATTGAATTCCCACAGGCGATTGAAGGCAACATCATCAAGCTGCCGTTCTGCGGAAGTGTTGCCGCGGAACGGCCGGGCGGTGGTGGCCGCAGCGTCCCAGGGGGAAAGCCGATCGTAGCTTTGATCGATAATACTGTTGGCAATAAGCACCTGCCCGTTAGCGGTTTTACCCGCTAAATAACCGGTCTTCCCCGCCCCCTGATCCCAGGCGCGGCCCAGCTTCGCCTTGAAGCTGCCCTGATAGCCGCCGTCGCCGGTAAAGCGGCTATTCTTCACCAGAAAGCCGTATGGATTATCCGGCAACGTATTCGGCGCAAGCACGTATGCCTCAGGCGAGCGGCGCGTTGAGACGGTGTGAAAATGGACGTTATCAAAAACGGCGTTCGCCCGGCCAAAGACGTAGTCCACATCCCCTTCGACGTAGCTGTCTTTCACGTATACCCGGCTGATACGGTCGGTTACCGCCTCATTGCGCCGATTGCTGGTATTTACGTAGAGCGTGTCCTGACGTCCGAGCAGGCGGACGTTCTCCAGCTGCACGCGATCGCCGTCCGTCCGCAGCGCCACGCCCTGATGCGTCCCACCGTCGACGGTATCCAGCAGGCTATTGGCTACGCTGAGATTCAGCAGCTGAAAATCCGCACTTTGCGACCAGACCACCGCCGCGCAGTTGGTGCCTATCGTCTTGCTGGTTCGCCCGGCGCACAGCGCATACTGATACCATGCCGGATCGCCTTCGCGGTATTGCTGTTGGCTATTTACCCGCTGGCGATAGCGCGCTACCGAGAACTGCGAGTCTATTGCCAGCTCAATTTTCACCTCTTCAGGACTATCTCCGGCGCCGTAGAGGGTTATCGGCGGCGCGCCTTCAGGGATATAGACCGTCTCCCGATAGATGCCCGGTTCGATGCGGATATAGATGCGCGCCTCCTGCGCCCCATGCTGGCCTATTGCCGCGTTAACCGCCTGCTGAATGCGGGTGAACGGCGCTCCCGACGGCGCCACGCGCCACGCGCTCTCGGTTTGCGGGAGGTGAACCGGCGATGGCGACCAGGGGCCATCGGGGGCACTTAACGCGCCGCCTTGCGCAAAATAACGCTCAATGGTGAAGGTTGCCGCTTCTGCCGCCGTAAGCTGCGGACGGGAGGTCGTCCCGCGCGGAGTTTGCGTCGCGCACCCTTGCAGAAGCAGCGGTGTAAAGAGTAAAGCCGAGATACCCAGGATAGTGATTTTTCGCATTTCACGCTCGCCATGAATAAAAGAAACCATATATCAAAATAAATAAAATATAGTTTCTTTTTATACGCAGCGATCACGAATCAGACTTCTGCCTCAATGGCGGAGTAAAAATCGGCCAGCGTACGGGCCAGCGCCGATGGGTTTTCCCACGCCATTGAGTGCCCGGCCTGGGGTATCACCAGCAGCGGGATCCCGGCGGCTTCGCTATCCGTCGCTTCCCGGGCCGGTAGCGAATCTTCACCGTATATCAGAGCCTTAGGACAGGATAAGTGGATAAAGCGGCTAAACCAGGAGGGATTAACGCCCTTCACCAGGCTGGTCGCGCCGCGCCACACCGCCCAGGGGGCGCTGTTTTGCAGACAGCCGGCCCAAGGCGAAGCGTCGGCGGACAGCATGTCGGCGTAGCCGCGAGCAATAAAGCGTTCTTCAGTCTGTTCGGCGATACGTCTACTGTACATGCCGCCCCCGGGATAGAGATTAGGCTCGGCCACCAGCAGCGCCCGCACCCGTCCGGCGAGCCGCTCGGCCGCTTCAATCGCGACGCTGCCCCCCATGCTGTGGCCATATAGATAGCAGCGCTCAAGCCCTAAGCGGTCCAGCAGCTCAACCACCACCCCGGCCTGATCGCCAATACGGTAGCCGAAGGACTCGGGTTTATCGCTGTAGCCGAAACCGGGTAAATCGACAAGAATCATTCGCCGCCCGGCCAGCGCCGGGTCGGCGGCAACGCGCGGATAGTCATAGGTAGAGGCGCAGCCCAGGCCGTGGATAAAAACAACAGGGTCGCCGCGACCGGGCAGATCGAGCCAGCGCACTATAGCGCCAGCCTGTGAAGAGTAAAAACTAAGCATCGAAAAGGCTCCGTGAGTGATGACTGTTTTTTTATACAGTCATAACCAAGAGTGAGCCATCAATTTTTCCTTCAAAACAGGGAGACCAGCAGCGCCATGGGAAAACTGAACGGCCATGTCGCACCAATCAACAGCGCCGCCAGCAGGCGGATCCAGCGGCTCTCTTTCGTTAAGAACCAGCTGATTACCGCGCAGATGAAGCCCATAACTCCGTAAAAAATCAGCATTTTCTGGTATAACGTCATTTTTCTTCTTCCTTCCCTGACAAGCATTTTCGCCGACCGCGATGCCTTTTCGCACCCCCAGAGTGCGTCAGAGATTATGGTATTTTAAAACAGGTAACAGGGTTAATTTCAGAAAAACGCCCGATTCGTCTTTGTCCGATAGCGCAAACTTTGAGCTCGTACTATAAATGTAGAGGCTTATTTATAAAGGTGGCGTTATGGATGTTTCCAGCAAAACCGTTCTTCTGATAAATGTCGGCGCGGCACTTGCGCTTATCGGCCTGTTATCCGTTCGTTTTGGTTGGTTTTAGCGATTTTACTCAGCAATGAAACCTAAAAAAGCAGCCCATGAAGGCTGCTTTTTTACGATTTGAAAGACCCCGGCTCCGCAGCAGACAGGGTCTTTTGCGCGGTAATCAGCTTCTGGACGTCGGGATTCCAGGCCGGCAAAAGATCGACTTTTTCACTATCCCATGCGGCCGCCATGCAGACCGGTTCCGCGACGCCCTGCTCTTCACAGCCCATAATCTGTTTGGCCGGAAAATTCCCGTAAAGCATCGCCGTGGCGCAGGCCACAAAAAGGAAACACGCTATTTTTTTCAAAACAATATCAACTTCGAAGCAACAAATTGCGCCGAATGTTCGCATGAGCGGCTATAGAAAGTCAAACCTGCGTCCTTTCTCTTATCAACGTCCTGGATATGCGTAATATTTAACATAAATATTACAATTACGCAGAATCTAAAGATTATCGCGCGCGAATAAATATCACCGGATTTATATTACCGATCGCAGGCATAATAATTTCATCTGCCGCGCCCAATAACATGATTATTAATAGGGTTAATGCCGGGCCTCAATATCATCCCGGCACGACCGCCAACGCTTAACGGTATAGTTAAAAACAAAGGCGCTTTTCATACCGGTGGGGAATTGTTTACTGTTCTTTATACTCGCCTGGACGCGATGCCGGTATGCGATCATCATTATTAGCAGGTTCCAGGGCAGCCAGGATTGCAGTAGAATGACCCCACAATTAGAAATTATTTATACATCAATAGATTACAACGGCAGCAGACAGCCAGACATCCCCGCCAGGTTTTAAATGATAAGAAATATCATTTGCGTTATTTAGCACAAAATCATACATTCATAATCACAAGTTATGCGAAGCTTGTTTTTTACTCATTTATTTTTGAGGTGGTACATGTCAGGAATCGCCCTTCTCATTGTGGCGCTTATTTTACTCATTGCTGCAATTTATAATCTTTTTTCCTATGTTCGCGAACGTCGCCAGGCGAATTTACCGAGCAAAAAAACAAAACGTTAGTCTGATAATCATTTTCGAAAAACCAGATGACCTGATACGTAATAAATTGATGACGCTACGATATCAGGCGCACTCGCAGTAACAAACCCGCAGCGACCGTACAACAAAAAGCCCCTGCATATCATGCAGGGGCTTACGAATCATTATCAATCGTTGCAGTGTCCCGTTAAGGGTGCATCCTGCACCCTGGGGGGTACCAGCCCCATCCGGCGCTTATCTCCGGCACTCATCATGGCTTAGCTCTTGAAGGGGCATGAGAATATTCTCATAAAGCAGCGCTTCCGTTTTAGCTTTTTTTGCTATAACTAACTATTAGCAGGGTAATCAGTCCGCTTCGCGATTATCACGAACGCGTCCTATCCGTGCTTAATCATGACGTGCCGGATCGTGGTGTAATCCTCCAGACCGTACATCGACATATCCTTGCCGTAGCCCGAAAGCTTCTGCCCGCCGTGCGGCATTTCGCTCACCAGCATGAAATGGGTGTTAACCCAGGTGCAGCCATACTGCAGACGCGCGCTCAGGCGATGCGCCCTGCCGACGTCCCTGGTCCAGACCGACGAAGCCAGACCATACTGCGAATCGTTGGCCCAGCTCAGCGCCTGCTCTTCGTCATGAAATGAGGTAATACTGACAACCGGGCCGAAGACCTCGCGCTGGACAATCGCATCTTCCTGCTTCGCTCCCGCCAGCAGCGTCGGCTGATAGTAGTAACCGTTGCCTGGCGCTTTGCTGCCGCCGGTGACCACCTGAATATGCGGTAGCGCGCGGGCGGCATCGACGGCGGCGCAGACTCTGTCCAGATGCGCCTGCGAGCTCAGCGGCCCCAGCTCGGTCGTTTCGTCTTCCGGCGGGCCCATCTTCAGGCTGGCGACCGCGGCGCCGAGTTTTTCCACCAGCTGGTCATAAACTCCGGCCTGGGCGTAAATCCGGCAGGCGGCGGTACAGTCCTGGCCTGCGTTATAGAATCCAAAGGTCCGTACGCCCTCCACCACCGCGTCGATATCCGCGTCATCAAAGACGATAACCGGCGCTTTCCCGCCCAGTTCCATATGCGTACGTTTAATCGACGATGCGGTATGGCCGATGATATGCGCGCCGGTGGCGATCGAACCGGTCAACGACACCATGCGGACCTTCGCGTGAGCGGTCAGCGGATCGCCGACCGTTGCGCCGCGGCCAAACAGCACGTTAAGCACCCCGGCCGGGAAAACGTCTTTTGCCAGCTCACCCAGTTTGAGTGCCGTTAAAGGGGTGATCTCCGAGGGTTTGATCACCACGCAGTTGCCTGCCGCCAGCGCCGGGGCCAGCTTCCATGCCGCCATCATCAGCGGGTAGTTCCAGGGCGCGATGGAGGCCACCACGCCAACCGGGTCGCGGCGAATCATGGAGGTGTGGCCTTCGAGATACTCACCCGCCGCCATGCCCGGCAGACAGCGGGCCGCGCCGGCAAAGAAGCGGAAGACATCGGCGACCGCCGGTAGCTCATCGTTGACCACGCAGTGCAGCGGCTTACCGCAGTTGAGCGATTCAAGCTCAGCCAGCGCCTGCGCATGTTCAGTAATCACGTCCGCCAGCGACAACAGACATTCGGCGCGGAACTTCGGCGTGGTCTGACTCCAGCTAACAAAGGCCCGATCCGCGGCCTCAACCGCAGCGTCTACCTGCGCCGCCGTGGCCTCAGCAATCGACAGGATCTCGTCACCGGTGGCGGGATTAAACACCGGCACGGTCTCGCCTTCTCCAGCCACTAACTTACCGTTAATCAAAAGGTTATTTTGCATAGCATTATCCTGTATCGATATTTTATTTTCCGTTTTCAGCGCTGACGTCGCCGTCACGGGTGAGCCACCAGGCCCCCAGAATCGGCATCATCGTCACCAGCATCACCAGCAGCGCAACCACGTTGGTCACCGGGACATCGCGCGGGCGTCCGAGCTGATTGAGCAGCCAGAGCGGCAGCGTGCGCTCGTGCCCGGCGGTGAACGTGGTGACGATAATTTCATCAAACGACAGGGCAAACGCCAGCATACCTCCCGCCAGCAGCGCCGACCCCAAATTGGGCAACACCACATAGCGAAAGGTTTGCCAGCCCGTAGCGCCTAAGTCCATCGACGCCTCTACCAGGCTCCAGGAGGTCCGGCGAAAGCGGGCAATGACGTTGTTAAACACCACAACGACGCAGAACGTCGCATGCCCCACGACGATCGTCAGCAACCCGGGTTCCAGATTGACGGCCTTGAAGGCAGTGAGCAGCGCCAGTCCGGTGATAATGCCGGGCAGTGCTATCGGCAACAGCAGCAGTAGCGAGACGGCGTTCTTGCCAAAAAACGTGCTGCGCCATAGCGCACCTGCAGCCAGCGTGCCAAGTAGCAGAGCGATAGCGGTGGAGAGCGCGGCGATTTTAAGTGACAACGTCACGGCATCGATAATATCCCCGCGCTCCGCCGCTTCGCTAAACCAGCGCAGCGTCAGGCCCTGTGGCGGAAAGCTGAAGGCGGCGTCTTCGGTATTAAACGCATAGAGCGCGATAATCAGCAGCGGGAAATGGAGAAAGATCACCCCTCCCCAGGTTGCCACTTTCAGGAGCAGCGGTGCGCGTTCAGAGTGCATCAAACGCTCCCAGACGTTTCACAAACGCCAGATAAAGGGCAATCAGCACGATGGGCACCAGGGTAAACGCCGCCGCCATGGGCATATTGCCAATCGCCCCCTGCTGGGAATAGACCATATTGCCGATAAAGAACCCCGGCGGCCCCACCAGCTGCGGAACGATAAAATCGCCAAGCGTCAGGGAGAAGGTAAAAATCGAACCTGCGGCAATGCCGGGAATCGCCAGCGGCAGCACCACGTAGCGGAAGGTCTGGCGCGGACGAGCGCCCAGATCGGCGGAGGCCTGAAGCAATGATGGCGGCAGGCGTTCCAGCGCGGCCTGCACCGGCAGGATCATAAACGGCAGCCAGATATAGACGAACACCAGGAAGCGCCCCAGTCCGGACGTCGATAGCGTATTGCCGCCGACCGCCGGGATCGTCAGCACCATGCTCAGTACGCTTTCCAGGCCAAGATGGCGCAGGAACCACTGCGCAACGCCATCTTTCGCCAACAGCAGCGTCCATGCATAGGCTTTGACGATATAGCTTGCCCACATCGGCAGCATCACGGCGATGTAGAAAAACGCCTTCATCTTGCCCCGGGTATAGCGGGCCATGTACCAGGCCATAGGCAAGGCCAGAATCGCGCTGGCGACGGTCACCGACAGCGCCATCGTCAGGGTACGGATAATGATGTCGTAGTTCGCCGGGTTAAACAGCGCCTGCAGATTGGCCAGCGTCAGGTCGTGAGTGACCGACATGGTGAAATCGTCGAAGGTGTAAAAGCTTTGCCATAGCAGGGTCAGCAACGATCCCAGATAGACAATGCCAAACCACATGAGCGGGCCAAGCAGAAGCAAAAACAGGGCCAGCGAGGGTTTACGCCAGAACAGCGCGGATACGCGCCCGGTGGTGGCGGACGGAATCGCCATCGTCATATCAGCCTCCGCTCTCCAGCGGCACCATCGCCGCTCGCGACCACGAAGCCAGCACCGTTTGCCCTACCGGCGGCGCGTTTAGCGCGGCATGGCCATCACTATTCGCCTGGCTCACCAACAGCTTCTCGCCATTCGCCAGCTTGAGTTCGACGCGGGTCGCGGCCCCCTGATACTGCACCGCCTGCACAACGCCCTCCGTCTGGATCTCCCCGGCAACGTTCAGCCGGATATGTTCCGGGCGCAGCGACCACGTTCCCGCCATCGCGCACAGCTTGTGCGCCTGCTCGCTGCTGAATACGTTGGCGGTGCCGACAAAGCCGGCCACAAACGCCGTTTTAGGCCGCAAATAGAGGTCCTGGGGCGCATCAACCTGTTCGATTCGCCCATTATTAAACACCGCCACGCGATCGGACATCGACAGGGCTTCGCCCTGATCGTGGGTCACAAAAATAAAGGTAATGCCCAGCGCCTGCTGCAGTTTCTTTAGCTCCAGCTGCATCTGTTCACGCAGTTTTAAATCCAGCGCCCCGAGCGGCTCATCCAGCAGCAGGACGCGCGGCTGATTCACCAGCGCGCGGGCGATCGCCACCCGCTGGCGCTGGCCGCCGGAAAGCTGCGATGGCCTGCGCGCGTGGACAAACGCGAGCGCGACCTTCTCCAGCGCCTCCAGCGCGCGGGCATGCCGCGCTTTCTTACCGACGCCTTTGACCATCAGCCCGTAGGCGACGTTATCGAGGACCGACATATGAGGAAACAGCGCGTAATCCTGGAACACCGTATTCACGTCGCGCTGCCACGGCGGCAGTTCGCTGGCCGCTTTACCAAAAATGCGAATGGCGCCGCCCGAAAGCTGTTCAAACCCGGCAATCAGGCGCAGGCAGGTGGTTTTGCCGGAGCCGGAGGGCCCCAGCATGGAGAAAAATTCGCCATCGCGAATGGCGATGCTGACGCCGTCCACCGCCCGCACGTCGCCGTACAGCCGCGAAACATTATCGAACTCTACCGCGTGCATGTTCTTCGCCTCCGGCGACTTAACGACCGCCCATAATCGCAATGTAATCCTGAGTCCAGCGGCTATAGGGAACAAATTTCCCGCCTTCCGCTACCGGCGTTTTCCAGAACGCGATTTTGGCAAATTCGTTGTAACCATTGGTCTCGCAGCCTTTGTCCCCCAGCAGCGCGCTGGCTTTGCACCCCTCGGGTACCACCGGTAGCGAACCAAACCAGGCCGCGACATCCCCCTGCACTTTCGGCGTCAGCGACCAGTTCATCCATTTATAGGCGCAAACCGGGTGTTTCGCGTCGCTATGCAGCATGGTGGTATCCGCCCAGCCGGTGACGCCCTCTTTCGGGAAAACGGTCGCAATCGGCTGACCTTCCGCCTTCAGACCGTTGGCCTGATAGGGCCAGGCGCTGGAGGCCACGACGCCTTCGTTTTTAAAATCGCTCATCTGTACGGTGGTATCGTGCCAGTAGCGATGAATCAGGGCGTGCTGATCGCGCAGCACCTTGAGTACCGCCTGATATTGCGCTTCGGTAAGCTGATAGGGGTCACTGATGCCCAGCTGCGGCTGGGTGGCTTTGACGAACAGCGCGGCATCGGCAATATAAATCGGCCCGTCATAGGCCTGCACGCGGCCAAGGTTGGTTTTACCGTCCGGCAGGTTTTGTTTGACGAACACCACGCTCCAGCTGTCCGGCGGCGTCGGGAAGGTTTTCGTGTTGTACATTAGCAGGTTCGGCCCCCACTGGTAGGGAGTGCCGTAAACCTTACCGTTGACGTTGAACCACGCGCCATTTTCCACGCGCGGGTCGAGGGACTTCCAGTTAGCGATCAGCGCGGTGTCAATCGGCTGCACGCGCTTGCCCATAATCAGGCGCAGCGAGGCGTCGCCGGACGCGGTGACCAGGTCATAACCGCCTTTCGCCATCAGGCTGACCATCTCGTCGGACGTGGCGGCGGTTTTGACGTTGACCTGACAGCCGGATTCTTTTTCAAACTGAGTTACCCAGTCGTAGCTTTTATCGGTCTGTCCCCGTTCGATATATCCCGGCCAGGCGATAATATCGAGACGGCCTTCGCCTTTATCGAGAGATGTCGGCGGCTCGGCGGCCTGCGCCGTCAGGCAAACCATACCCAGCACGCAAAGGCTGCCACGGGCAATTTTTTTGCTCATCGGGTCTTACTCCTGTCACAAGAAAATGAGCGGCAGCCATGCCGTAAAAATATCTCCCTTAATAACAGTAGACGGCGCGCTATGGCCTCCCGGGGAAATTTATTCAGGTTGTGACAAGGGGCGCATTACGCACAAAACGTGCGACACGGGCTAACTTTGCGGATTATAGACAAGCGGTTAGCGAGTTAATATGACTATGCAAATTTCATATGGTTTACCGCGGAACAATAATAACGGGCATGATATTCAGCCTGCGTCAGCGACATATTTTTAAGGAAAGGGATAACCGCTGGATATAAAAAAACCGGATAAATGAAAAAACCGTTTTCTCTGCCGCCGCGCTTTTTTGCCGGGTGGCGGCCGGACCGGTCAGGGATATTCTGCGCTTGCCCGGGCGCCACTAAGCTTCCCCTGCCCGGGCAAGCGGACCGCCATCCCAGCTACGCCAGCATCTCGCGAATCAGTTCGCCCAGCCGCTTAACCCCCTGCTCCTCTCTTTCTCCCCAGCCCCACGCGGTATTAAAGCGAAAAAATGCGGTCCAGCTGGCGGAGGTGGAGAACATTTTCCCCGGCGCAATGCTGATATTATACGCCAGCGCGCGGGCGCTCAGCTCCCCCGCGTCGCTCCCGGCGGGAAGCTCGAGCCAGAGAAAATAGCCGCTGTCGCTATGATGGATTTTCACCTCCGCGGGCAGATGGCGCAGCAGCGCCTGCCAGGCCAGCTGCTTGCGCTCGGCAAGCTGGCGGCGCAAACGCCGCAAATGGGCGTCATAGCGCTTGGTCGAAAGGTAATCCACCAGCGCCAGCTGCATGGGTGAACTGGTTGAGAGCGTGCTCATCAGCTGTAGCTGCTGAATGCGTCGGGCGTGCCTGCCCGCCGCCACCCAGCCAATGCGGAACCCGGGGACCAGGCACTTGGAAAAAGAGCTGCAGTGCAGCGTCATATCGTCGCGATCCCAGTACTTTGCCGGCAGCGGTTTCTCGCGGCCGAAATAGAGCTCGCTGTAAACATCATCTTCAATCAGCATCACCTTGTAGCGCGCCAGCAGCGCGACCAGCTGCGTTTTTTTCTCCGCGCTGAGGGTAAAGCCGAGCGGGTTTTGCCCGTTGGTCATCAGCCAGCAGGCTTTAACCGGGTAATTCTGCAACGCCTGCTCCAGCGCGTCGAGGTCAATGCCCTCTTTGACATCGGTCGCCACCGACAGCGCCTTCAGGCGCAGCCTCTCCAGCGCCTGCAGCGCCCCGTAGAAGCAGGGGTTTTCCACAACGACCCAATCGCCCGGTTCAGTAACGGCCTGCAGGCTAAGGTTCAACGCCTCCAGCGCTCCGGCGGTGATGACGATTTCATCCGGCGAGATATTCATTCCCTGCAGCGCGTAGCGGCGGGCAATGGCATGGCGGAGTTCATCATTCCCCGGCGGCAGGTTTTCAATCACGCTCATGGCGGTGGCGGTTTTGCTGACCTGCGCCAGAGAGCGGTTAAGCTGCGGCAGTGGAAACAGGCGCGGATCGGGAAAAGCGGAGGCAAAGGGCAGCATGGACGCCTGACGGCTGGCCTGCAGCACCTCGAAAATGTAGGTGTTGATATCAACGGACTCATCGCGCGTCACTTGGGCGGGCGGCTCAGGCTGGCGCTGTTTGATCGGCTGCGGCGCGACATAATAGCCGGACTGCGGGCGGGCAATGATCCGGCCCTGGCTTTCCAGCAGCTGGTAGGCGTGACTGACGGTCATGAAACTCATCCCGCTGCTGACCACCTGTTCCCGCAGTGAGGGCAGCCGGTCGCCGGGTAACCACACCCCAAGGCCAATCTGTTCGGTAATCTGCTGCGCCAGCTGCTGGTACTTTTTCATATAACAATCCGCAAGAAAATGTCAGCACAATTGTATATCAGTTTATAAAATAGGCCAGTATTTATATACTGACCTATTTACAAAGATTGGCATTGGCGATAGCACGAATTACTTACAGCTAAGCCATTCGTTTATTGCTCATATATCCACCTGATGCAGAATAAACTCAAGTGATTAAACGATAAGCTATTATTTAAAATAGCATAACCATCCCACTAACAACCAGTATCCAGAAAAAAGTCATAATTAACAAAACAGTACACAAGCTACGAAGTCCATTAGTCGACACAATCACATCCTCTGTAAAATATAATCAATAAATACACTATCCAATAACAACCCATAAGATTACGGGTATGTATTAAACATATCCTTAACTCAGCGCTCAAATCACGCTGAGTTAAAATCCCAGATTAAAATCCACAGCACACGAAACCAGCGTTAATGAAGGCGTACGTGCGCGCGGTAAAAACGGTCAATTATTTTATTATAGGATTGATACACAACTTATGAATTATTCAGGATATTTATACTTAAATTTAAAATATAAATATCGCTTACCCAAAGGAACGTTTAATTACTGGCTTGCAGCGCTAACGTCAAATTAAAATAACATACTATCTGCGGGTGTGAAATAGCTTGATTTTAGAAAAATAGGATTTATCACAAAAAACAGAAGCTCAAATCGACAACTGTTATAGATAAAAACAGGGTTTCTGTTCCTGCTATCCGCCATGGTGGAGGCCTAGAATTGCGCTGAATCAATTTTATTGCGGAGTTTTGCATGTTCGGTCTTGATGCATTCCACCTGGCGCGGATCCAGTTCGCCTTCACCGTGTCATTTCATATCATCTTCCCCGCCATCACCATCGGGTTAGCCAGCTACCTTGCGGTTCTCGAAGGCTTATGGTTAAAAACCAAAAACCCGACCTGGCGCTCGCTCTACCACTTCTGGTCGAAGATCTTCGCCGTCAACTTCGGCATGGGGGTGGTCTCAGGTCTGGTCATGGCCTATCAGTTTGGTACCAACTGGAGCGGATTCTCCGAGTTTGCCGGGAGCATTACCGGCCCGCTGCTGACCTACGAAGTTCTGACCGCCTTCTTCCTTGAAGCCGGATTCCTCGGCGTCATGCTGTTCGGCTGGAACCGCGTCGGGCCGGGCCTGCACTTCTTCGCCACCTGCATGGTGGCGCTGGGGACGATAATCTCCACCTTCTGGATCCTCGCGTCCAATAGCTGGATGCAAACGCCGCAGGGGTTTGAGATCGTCAATGGCCAGGTGGTGCCGGTGGACTGGTTCGCGGTTATCTTTAACCCGTCGTTTCCCTACCGCCTGCTGCATATGTCGGTGGCGGCCTTTCTCAGCAGCGCGCTGTTCGTCGGCGCATCGGCAGCCTGGCACCTGCTGCGCGGCAACAACACGCCCGCCGTTCGCGCGATGTTCTCCATGGCCCTGTGGATGACGCTGATTGTCGCCCCGGTTCAGGCCATGATTGGCGATATGCACGGGCTGAATACGCTCAAGCACCAGCCGGCGAAAATCGCCGCTATCGAGGGTCACTGGGAGAATATCCCCGGAGAACCCACCCCGCTGCTGCTGTTCGGCTGGCCGGATATGCAGCAGGAACGGACGCGCTATGGTCTGGAAATCCCGGCCCTCGGCAGCCTGATCCTCACCCACAGCCTGGATAAACAGGTTCCCGCGCTGAAAGAGTTCGCGGCGGAAGATCGCCCTAACGCCACCATCGTGTTCTGGTCCTTCCGTCTGATGGCCGGCCTCGGCATGCTGATGATCCTGCTCGGCGCGCTGGCCCTGTGGCTGCGCTATCGCGGTCGCCTCTATCACTCCCGACCCTTTTTACGCTTTGCGCTATGGATGGGGCCATCGGGGCTTATCGCTATCCTCGCGGGCTGGATGACCACCGAGGTGGGCCGCCAGCCGTGGGTCGTCTACGGCGTACAGCGTACCGCAGATGCCGTCTCCGCTCACGGTGACCTGCATATGTCCATCAGTCTGCTGACGTTTATCGTCGTCTACGCTTCGGTATTCGGCGTCGGTTATAGCTATATGCTGCGTCTGATTCGCAAAGGGCCGCAGGACGCTCAGCCGCCTGGCGCCGGTACGCCTGCCCGCCCGCTTTCCGCCGCAACGGACCATGTACAGCAGAAGGAGTCCTGGTAATGGGTATCGATTTATCGGTTATTTGGTTTGTCATCATCGTCTTCGCCACCCTGATGTATATCGTGATGGACGGCTTCGACCTGGGCATTGGCATTTTATTCAGTACCACGCGGGACGCGGCGGATCGCGACGTCATGGTGAACAGCGTCGCGCCGGTCTGGGATGGCAACGAGACCTGGCTGGTGCTCGGCGGCGCGGGGCTGTTTGGCGCTTTTCCACTGGCCTATGCGGTAATTATCGATGCGCTGGCGATCCCCCTCACCCTGATGCTGATCGGGCTTATTTTCCGCGGCGTCGCTTTTGAATTCCGCTTTAACGCGACGCCATCGCACCGCCCGTTCTGGGATCGCGCCTTTATGGGCGGTTCGATTCTGGCCACCTTCACCCAGGGGATGGTTGTCGGCGCGGTGATCAACGGCTTCGCGGTCAGCGGCCGCAGTTTCAGCGGCGGGGTGTTTGACTGGTTTACGCCGTTTACCCTGTTCTGCGGCCTGGGACTGTGCATTGCGTATGCGCTGCTGGGCGCCAGCTGGCTGGTGATGAAGAGCGAGAATGCGCTCCACCGCAATATGCGCGTGACCGCGCGCGGTTTGCTGCTGGCGCTGCTGGCGGTAATTGTCGCCATCAGCATCTGGACCCCGCTGGCGCAGACGGCCATCGCCGAGCGCTGGTTTAGCTTGCCAAATCTCTTCTTCCTGCTGCCGGTACCGCTGCTGGTCGCGGCGATAAGCGCCTGGCTGTGGCGAGCGCTGCGCAACAGCACCAGCCACCTGCTGCCGTTTGTCCTCACGCTGGGGCTGATCTTTCTCGGCTTTAGCGGGCTGGGAATCAGTATCTGGCCGTATATTATTCCACCGGGCATCACCCTCTGGCAGGCCGCCGCGCCGCCGCAAAGCCAGGGCTTTATGCTGGTTGGCGCGCTGCTTATTCTGCCGGTGATCCTCGGCTACACCTTCTGGAGCTACTACGTTTTTCGCGGCAAAGTTCAACACGGCGAGGGGTATCACTGATGCAACGAGTATGGCTTAAGCGCACGTTATGGATGATGGTCCTGTGGGGAGGCAGCGTGCTGGCGCTGGCGGCGGTAAGCATGGGATTTCGGCTGCTGATGACGGCCGCCGGGCTGAAGGCCTGATCCGCCCGTCACGTTATGTTATTCGGCCCGATGGCGACACCATCGGGCTTTTTTTCGCCATCCGTCAGGCGATGCTGACAAAGCCTTTTCTCTTCTTTGACAACCGACGTAATAAGCTCACCCAGCCCCTGGCATAGTAGCCTCATTCGCCGATAGCATGGAAAAAGAGATGTTCAGAAGAAGCATTTCAACATTACTGCTGGCGTGCGCCCTGTTTTCCGGGCACGTGCTGGCCCGCCAGCACGGACACGATTTCTTCCCGGTACAGAGTCTCGAACAGCAGTTACAGCACGAAGCCGATAGCGACGAGCTGCGCAGCCAGGCGGAAGACGCCGCCTCCGACCTGCGCGAGCAGCACCACTGGCAGAATGCGCGGAAACCAAAAATGCATCACTACCAGTAGCGATTTCGTTATCAGGCGCCCTTGCGTTTCGGTAGGGTTTTCATCAGCTCATCGGGACTCACGGACGCCACGATGCTGCCCGGCAGCGGCATTTTCAGGATATGGTTTTTTATCTTACCGACCACGTGCATTTCGCATGGGCGGCAGTCAAATTTCAGCGTCAGCACTTCATCGCCGTGGATCAGCTGCATTGGCGTCGCTTTCCAGCTTTTAATCGAACCTTTGGCCTGTTTCGGACACAGGTTGAAGGCAAAGCGCAGGCAGTGCTTGGTAATCATGACCGGCACGTCGCCCTTCTCTTCATGAGCTTCATAGGCGGCGTCGATCAGCTGCACGCCGTAGCGTTGATAAAACTCGCGCGCTTTGTGGTTGTAGACGTTAGCCAGAAACGACAGATGCGTTTCCGGATAGACCGGCGGCGGCACCGAAACCGGCTTGCGGCTGCCGCGCACCACGGCCTTCAGACGCGCATCATCAAGCATTTCCGCTGTTTCACGGCGCAGCTGGTTCAGCAGGCTGTTTGGCACGAACAGCGCGCCGGGCAGGTTAATCTCAACGTTGCGCGAATAGTAAAGGGTCTGGCCGAGCTTCGCCACGCCATCGCGCAGGTTCGCCAGCGCTTTCTCCGCCTGGGTCGCCTCGGCAAACTCGCCGTCCAGCGTGTGGGTGACGCTCACGCCCTCTTCGCTGGTCATCGTCAGGACCAGCTGCTCCTGCCAGCCGCTCAGTTCGATATCGACGGCGATGCGGCGCTCGCTGGAGGTTTTCAGCAGCGCCTGCTGCCAGTTATGATCGAGGTTGCGGTTTAACGGCTGGTGCGGACGCACTTTGTGTAAATCCGCGGGCATCTCGTTCGGCCATACGCGATAGCGGTTTTCGCCGGTTTTTTCCACCGTGTTGGCGCGAAAGCCGACGATTTCACGTTTGATCATCACGTTGAGGCCGTCGCCGTTGGTCAGCGTTTCGCTCACCTCAACGTCGAGAAAGTCTTTACCGACTTTCAGGACTTCCCCCACCGGCAGACCAATAAACTTTGGCGAGTCAAACGCGCCAATATCACCTTTGCGCGCGTTGACAAAATAGTCGGTGCTGCCGCGATGGAAGGTCTTATCCGTTGACGGAACAAAGAAGTGTTCGGTACGCCCCGCCGAGGCGCGGGCCAGGTCGCCGCGATCGTCAATAATGGCGTCGAGCATCTGGCGATAGTGCGCGGTGATGTTCTTCACATAGCTCATATCTTTGTAGCGGCCTTCAATCTTGAAGGAACGAACCCCGGCATCGATCAGCGCGGCCAGGTTGGCGGTCTGATCGTTGTCTTTCATCGACAGCAGGTGCTTTTCATACGCCACCACGCGGCCCTGGTCATCTTTCAGGGTATAGGGCAGACGGCAGGCCTGCGAGCAGTCGCCGCGGTTGGCGCTGCGCCCGGTCTGAGCATGGGAAATATTGCACTGGCCGGAATAGGCCACGCACAGCGCGCCGTGGATGAAGAACTCAATGGTCGCGTCGGTGTTATCGTAAATCGCTTTGATCTGCTGAAGATTCAGCTCGCGGGCGAGCACGATTTGGCTGAAGCCGACGTCGGAGAGAAATTTCGCTTTCTCAACGCTGCGGATATCGCACTGGGTGCTGGCGTGCAGCTCAATCGGCGGAATATCCAGCTCCATGACCCCCATATCCTGGACAATCAGCGCGTCGACGCCGGTTTCATACAGGTCGGTTATCAGGCGCTGCGCCGGTTCCAGCTCATCATCATGAAGAATGGTGTTCAGGGTCACGAACACTTTCGCGCCGTAGCGATGGGCAAACGGTACCAGACCGGCGA
This sequence comes from Klebsiella sp. LTGPAF-6F, assembly GCF_001753185.1. Lineage (NCBI taxonomy): Bacteria > Pseudomonadati > Pseudomonadota > Gammaproteobacteria > Enterobacterales > Enterobacteriaceae > Klebsiella > Klebsiella sp. LTGPAF-6F. Next base: position 2,966,096 of record NZ_CP017450.1, on the reverse strand, counting down.
TATCGCTCAGGCTGTTGCTGGCGTTGTGGCGCGCGCCAAAGCCCGGCCCGCCGATGTAGACCGCATCCGCGCCGTGTAAAATCGCTTCACGGGCGATCCCGGCATCGCGGGCAGGACTCAGTAGTTCAAGATGATGGTTTTGCAGGCGCATACGCTCGTCGTTATCCATTATAGGGGGTCGAAATGGCGGCTATTGTAGTCAGAACCTGGCGCAGACCAAAACATTTTCCATCGCCGCCGCGGAAGGAATTTGCAGTTTTTAGCAAAGCATTGAAGGAAAAGATATTTCCCAGAAAAAGTGCCTGAGGATAGAGTCATCACGTATTCCGGATTTTCCTCGTCACGTTGTGATTTGTTGTCTCAGTCATTTGCCTGGCCGCGAGTTTACTCGCGGCTTTTTTATTTCGGGTAGTGGATCAGCGAATGAAAATGGGCAGTCTGCCCACCGCTATTGCGATAGGCGTGCGCTAAATCGCCGGCGAAACGCCGCCCTTCCCCTGGCTGCAGCGATTGCCAGCTGTCCTGCAGGCAAAGATCCAGCACGCCGCTAATCACCACCACATGTTCGATAACCCCTTGCTCATGCGGCGTTGACTCACTCAGCGCGCCCGGGGCCAGGGTGATGGAGAAGTGATCGAAGCGCAGCACCGGGTCCCAAGGGAATAGCGGCGTGACCACCATGGCCTGCTGCTGGGGATCAAATGCCGTCGGTTCACCGGCCTCATCGGCAACGATAAAGGCGGAAAACGGCACGTTAAGCCCGGTGGCGATTTTCCATAACGTCGCTACCGTCGGGCTGGATTCGTTGCGTTCAATCTGGCCCAGCATGGCCTTCGACACGCCGGTCTCTTCCGCCAGGCGCGACAGGCTCCAGCCGCGCTGCTGGCGCAGCGTTTTTAACGTTGCCGACAGGTGTTGCGCAATATCCATTCAACCTCCCAATAATATCTGAAGGAATTATACGCACATTCACCTGATTCTACAGGGAATTGACGAATAGCGCTCGCCCGGGCTCCGCTATCCGGGTCTGGCGTTGCCGAAAAGCCAGTTGTGCGCTATAACGCACAATGCTACATTATACCGACCGTTATAACGCACAAGGCACTCCCATGCGCTCTTTCACTCTCCCTTTTCCGAGTCTGCTCGCCGGCTTCGTCGCCGTGCTGGTCGGCTATGCCAGCTCTGCCGCCATTATCTGGCAGGCAGCGGCGGCGGCAGGCGCCGATGCTGCGCAAATCGCCGGCTGGATGACCGCCTTAGGTCTGGGAATGGGCATCAGCACCCTGGCCCTCACCGTATGGCGAAAGGTGCCCATCCTGACGGCCTGGTCAACGCCCGGCGCGGCGCTGCTGGTCAGCGGCCTGCAGGGGGTCACGCTCTCCCAGGCGGTTGGCGTCTTTATTTTTGCCAATGCCTTAATCGTGCTTTGCGGCATCACTGGCATATTTGCCCGGCTGATGAAGATTATTCCCCATTCGCTGGCGGCGGCGATGCTGGCCGGCATATTGCTGCGCTTTGGCATGCAGGCTTTCGCCAGCCTGCAGGCTAATCTGCTGTTATGCGGCAGTATGTTAGCCGTATGGTTACTGTGCAAAGCCTGGCTTCCCCGCTTCGCGGTTGTCGCCGCCCTGCTGACAGGAAGCGCGGTGGCCGGATTGAGCGGAGAAGTGACAACGTCACAAATAAGCTTCAGCGTTGTCGCCCCTTCCTGGATCGCCCCTGAATTTACGCCAGCGCTGTTGATCAGCGTCGGTATACCGTTTTTCCTCGTCACCATGGCGTCGCAAAACGCCCCCGGCTTCGCCACCCTCCAGGCCTCGGGCTATCGGGTCCCCGCTTCAACGCTTATTGTCGCCACCGGCGGCCTGGCGCTGCTGCTGTCGCCTTTCGGGGTCTACTCGATCTGCATCGCCGCCATTACGGCCGCGATTTGCCAGAGCCCGGAAGCCCATCCGGACCCGCAAAAACGCTGGCTCGCGGCGGCGGCGGCGGGCGTGTTTTATCTGCTGGCGGGGATATTTGGCGGCTCAATCACCTCGTTGATGTCGGCGCTGCCGATAGCGTGGGTCCAGATGCTTGCCGGGCTGGCGCTGCTCGGTACCATCGGCGGCAGCCTGTTTCAGGCATTGAATCATGAGAGTGAGCGCGATGCGGCGGTAGTAACGTTTCTGGTCACCGCCAGCGGCGTGACGCTGGCCGGTATCGGCTCAGCGTTTTGGGGGCTGGTTCTCGGCGGCGTCAGCTACGTTTTGCTGTCAACGCTGCGCCGCGCGTAGCTGCGAGGGCGTCAGGCCGGTGGCGCTTTTCACCCGGTTGCTGAAGTGGCTGGCGCTGCTAAAACCGCAGGCCATGGCGATATCGGTTAACGGCAGCCGACTCTGGCTAATCAGCGCCTGCGCTTTAACCATCCGGCGCTGCATAACGTACTGATGCGGCGCCATCTTCATCGACTGGCGAAACATCCGCGCAAAATGGTATTCGCTTAACGCCGCTTCCTGCGCCAGATCGGCAAGAGTGAGCGGCTGGTCGAGGTTCTCCTCAATCCATGCCAGCAGATTGCGCAAGACGTGCGGCGCCAGCCCGCCGGTCACGGTCGGTAAACGCCACTGAACGTTCGAATAGTGCTGAATCAGGTGGGTGAGCAGCAGCGTGCTGGCCGAACTCAACGTCAGCTGATTCGCCTGCTGCTGCCAGTCGTTGTCGAGGAGAAACTGGCGGTAGACGGCGGTGATTTTGTCATCGCTGGAAAACGTTTTCTCCTGCAGCGTGAACGAGGCCGGGCTGCGGTCCCAAATCTGCTCGCCTACCCGGCGCAGGTGTTCATCGGTGCAGTAAAGATGCACAAAAGAGAGATCGCCGCGGATATCCCAGGTGCTCTCATCGCCTTTCGGCATCAGGCAAAAACGATCCGGCCCGCCGCCGTTTTTCCAGCCGTGGGGGGTTTTTTGGTAGCTTTCGTAGCCATCGGCAATATAGAGGCTCAGGGTATGGTGGTCGCTTTGTACCGTGATGGTATCAAGATTGTTATACCACGCCGCCAGCTGAATACCGGAGTTGAGGTTCACCGTCCCCCGCAGCACGGCATTTTTTTGACGCAATGTTTCGAAAGTCCCGTAAGCCATAGCCTTCACAGTTCAGATTCCGCAGATCGCTAGTCTAAGAAGAGTCGCCGGCAGATACCAGCATTCCCCCGCCGCTAATGAAAAATAAGCGCAAGAATTTGCAAGTCGGCGACAAGCTGATGACAGCGCCGAATTCGCCCAGGCCGCACAATGACCGGTACAACACTCACAGGAGAGACATTTTGAACGCATTACTCTACGGGTTGGTCGTGGTTATCTGGGGCACCACCTGGATTGCTATCTTTTTGCAGCAGGGGCCGGTTGCCGCGCCGGTGTCTATTTTCTGGCGCTTCGCCGTCGCCAGCGTCGCGATGTTGACCATTCTGCTGGTTACCCGCCGCCTGCGCCCGCTGGCCGCGCGCGACCATCTCTTTTGCCTGCTACAGGGCTGCTGCGTTTTCTGCTTTAATTTCTGGTGTTTCTATACCGCCGCCGCGTATATCAATACCGGGCTGGAGTCGGTGATCTTCTCCATGGCGGTGTTGTTTAACGCGATCAATAGCTTTCTCTTCTATCGCCAGCAGCCTCCGGGCCGTTTCTGGCTGGCCGCCGCGCTGGGGCTGGCGGGGATCGTGACGCTATTCTGGGATGATTTATGGGCCAGCGGCCTGAACGCCTCGCTCCTGCTGGGTATTGCCCTCAGCGCATTGGGCACCTTTGGATTTTCGCTCGGCAATATGCTCAGCATCCGCCACCAGCGCCGCGGTCTGGAGACGTTGACCACCAACAGCTGGGCCATGCTTTACGGCACCCTGGTCATGGGCGCGATCGCGCTGGTTCGCGGTGATAATTTCGCGCCGCAGTGGACCCTCAGCTATATGGGCGCGCTACTGTATCTCGCCGTGTTTGGCTCGGTGATTGCCTTTGGCGCCTATTTTACGCTGGTGGGGCGAATCGGCGCGGGTAAAGCGGCATACAGCACCCTGCTGTTTCCACTCGTCGCGCTGACTATTTCGACTTTTTATGAAGGTTACGTCTGGCACAGTAGCGCCGTGGCCGGACTGGCGCTGATCCTGGTCGGAAATCTGGTGATGTTCGCTCGCCCGGAGCAGTGGCTGCTGCGGCGCAGGCTGGCCTGGGTTCGCTCGGATCGCTGCTGACGCTCGCGCTACCGTCGAGGGGAAATGAAAAAGGCGCTATCAACCACTAGCGCCTTGATTAACAGATACGCCTGATTAACGGTTATTGGGGTCGAATTTCACCGCGTCAATCGCCATATCATCAATGACCTGCTTCAGGGTCTCGACGGTGAGCGGCGTATTTTCGTTGGACAGGTTTTTACCTTCGCCCTTACGGACCACTTTGATAACCGGCTTTTTGGTCGCCGCATCAATCAGCTCCCCTTCAAAAAACAGGTTGGTGTCCATGGTACGGTGGCCCGTTGCCGCCTGCGTACCGGCAATAATCATCGCGACCGGAATCACTTCGTAGAACTGCAGCCCTTCTTTGCTGGAATCCACGCCGGTGATGGCGCCGCGGAAGATCAGGCTGCGCTTGCCCGGGGTGGTTGCCAGCGGTTTACGCTCGGAAATAGCCTGTTTCATCTCTTTATTGGTGTAATTCAGGATATCCCTGAGCGCCTTCTCGCCCACCTGGGTGGTGGGTTTTAGTACCGGGTAATAGGTGATCGGGTTATAGACGATATTGTCATAGTTGCTCGGATTGTAATCCGGCGAAATCCAGCGCAGTTCCGGTTTGCCGGACGCCGAGGTGGTTTCTTTTAAGTTAGAGTAATCTTTTAAAAATCCCGAATATTGTTCCGGCTTAGCGATTTTGGATGAGCAACCGGCCAATGCTAACAGGCCAGCAAGCGCAGCGACTTTAAAAAATAACGGAGTACGCATATAGGTTAATCCCTGTGAATACCATTTATCGGCAAGAGTTATAGCAAATAACAGGGGTAAGTTTTGTGGCAAAAGCGGTGCTACGTCAAGTAGCTGGAAAAAATAAACCCGCCGTTGCCGGCGGGCCGTGATTGGCTGTTTATCTGATATCAACCTGATAAAAAATATGCTTGCCAAAGGGGTCTATTTCGTAGCCTGACACGTTTTTACGCACCGGTTCAAATATTGTCGAGTGGGCAATCATGACTGCCGGCATCTGGTCATGCATCATCTGCTGCGCCTGGCGATAGAGCGCTTCGCGTTTTTGGCGATCGGTTATCGATTTTGCCTCGGCGATAATTTTATCAAACGGCTGATAGCACCATTTTGCAGAGTTTGACCCGCCGTTCGCCGACTGGCAGGTAAAGAGTGGGCCGAAGAAGTTATCCGGGTCGCCGGTCGCGGTCGTCCAGCCCATCAGTGCCGCCTGATGTTCGCCATCCTTCACCCGCTTTAAGTATTCACCCCACTCATAGGTTGTGATTTTCGTTTGCACGCCAATTTTCGCCCAGTCGGCCTGGATCATTTCGGCCATGCGTTTGGCGTTCGGGTTATAGGGTCGCTGCACCGGCATCGCCCACAGATCGATGGTAATTGGCCCCGCAACCCCCGATTCCGCCAGCAGCGCTTTGGCTTTCTGCGGGTCGTAGTCATAATCCTTCAGCTGGCTATCCGCGCTCCATACGCCCGGCGGCAGCAGGTTTTTCGCCGCCGTACCGGTACCGTGGAACACCGCTTCAATGATCGCCGGTTTATTGATCGCCATCGCTAAGGCCTGACGCACCTTAACGTTGTCCAGCGGCGCTTTTTGGGTGTTAAACGCCAGGAAACCGGTGTTAAGGCCCGCTTTGCTCATCAGGTTGATCGCGTTGTTCTCTTTCATTCGCGGCAGGTCGGCCGGATTGGGGAACGGCATCACCTGGCACTCGTTTTTCTCCAGTTTGGCGTAGCGCACCGAGGCGTCCGGCGTGATACTAAAAATGAGACGATCGATATGCGCCTTCCCCTGCCAGTATTCCGGGAACGCGGTGAAAAGAATTCGGGAATCTTTTTGATATTGCGCGAGTTTGAAAGGTCCGGTACCAATCGGGTCCATATCCACGCGCTCTGGCGTGCCGGCTTTTAGCATCGCATCGGCATATTCCGCCGATAAAATAGAAGCGAAATACCAGGCAAGATCGGCCACAAAGGGCGCTTCGGCATGGGCCAGCGTGAAACGCACCGTATATTCATCAGGCTTATCAATCGCGGTAATTAACTGGCCAAATTCGAGGCTTTCAAAATTGGAGTAATTGCCGCTGGAGATATTATGATAAGGATGGTGAGGATCTTTTTGCCGCATAAACGAAAAAATAACGTCGTCGGCATTAAAATCGCGGCTGGGTTTAAAATATTTATTACTCTGGAATTTAACGCCTTTGCGTAAATGAAAAGTATAAACTTTCCCATCTTCGCTGACTTCCCAGCTTTCGGCGAGGCTCGGCACCAGTTCTGTGGTGCCGGCTTTGAAATCGACCAGTCGGTTATAGACCGGCACCGCGCTGGCGTCCACGCTGGTCCCGGAGGTGTAGAGTTGCGGGTTAAAGTTTTCCGGCGATCCTTCTGAACAGTAGACCAGCGTTTTTGCGCTAATGGCCGAGCTGGCCGTCAGGGCCGCTAACGCCAGAGCAAGCGTCGTGAATCTGCGTTGCATAGGTTTTCCTTTTTAATTTGTCAGCTAATGAATAGCTTGTTGTTTTCCCTTTCATACATAACACTAAAGCCTGATTGCAAACACCTGAAAACTCGAATAAAGAAGGAATCACTATGTCATCAGCCCTGGCCAGTCAATTAACCCAACGCTTCTTTCGCTACCTGGCGATAACCAGCCAAAGCGACCCGCGAGCCACGACGCTGCCTACCACCGCCGGGCAACACGCGATGGCGCAGGCCCTTGCGGATGAGCTACGCCAGCTGGGGCTGGATGAGATTGTGATTGACGAGCACGCCACCGTCACGGCGGTGAAAAAAGGCAACGTCGCAGGCGCGCCGCGGATTGGCTTTATTACCCACATCGATACCGTTGACGTCGGTTTGTCGCCGGATATTCATCCACAAATTCTGCGTTTTACTGGTGAAGATCTCTGTTTGAACAGGGATAAAGATATCTGGCTGCGCGTTGCGGAACATCCGGAAATCCTCGCTTATCCCAATGAAGAGATTATTTTCAGCGACGGCACCAGCGTGCTCGGGGCGGATAACAAGTCCGCCGTTACGGTGGTGATGACGGTGCTGGAAAACCTGACGGCGGAACACCGCCACGGCGACATCGTGGTCGCGTTTGTGCCGGATGAAGAAGTGGGCCTGCGCGGCGCGAAGGCGCTGGATCTCGCGCGCTTTGCCGTCGATTTTGCCTGGACCATCGACTGCTGCGAGCTCGGCGAAATCGTCTATGAAAACTTTAACGCCGCCGCGGCGGAGATTCGCTTTACCGGCGTGACCGCTCACCCCATGTCATCAAAGGGCGTGCTGGTGAACCCGCTGCTGATGGCCACCGATTACATGAGCCATTTCGATCGCCAGCAAACGCCGGAGCATACCGCCGGACGCGAGGGCTACGTTTGGTTTAACGGTATCCAGGGCGATCAGAACAGCACCCTGCTGCAGGCCAGCATTCGCGATTTCGACCTCGAAAGTTTTCATCGCCGTAAGCAGCAAATTAGCGAGGTGGCGCAGAAAATCGCCGCGCAGTATCCGACCGGTAAGGTGGAATTTCACATCAGCGACACCTATAGCAACATCAGCAATGCCATCGGCGAAGACCGCCGCGCCGTTGATCTGATGTTCGAAGCGATGGAAAGCTTAGGCATTACGCCGAAACCGACGCCGATGCGCGGCGGCACCGACGGCGCGGCCCTGTCGGCAAAAGGCGTATTAACGCCCAACTTCTTTACCGGCGCGCACAACTTCCACTCGAAATTTGAGTTTCTGCCGCTGCGCGCCTTTGAGGCCTCTTATCAGACCGCATTACAGCTCTGCCTGTTAGCGGCGCGTTAAGCCGGTTTGCGCGCCAGCATCGTGGCGAAACGCAGCTTAATCCGGTTCCCGCTGGCGTCGGTGCGGTGGAGTTCACCGACGTCTTCGTTATATTTGAGTAACGTCCAGCCTTCATAATCATTGCGCAGCTCTCCCGGTTTAAACGCGAACGGGAAGCCGACGCTGCACGGATAATCGTCGGTATCCATAGCCGCAACAATCAGATTGTAGCCGCCGGGTCTGGTGCAGCGCTGCATGTTAGCAATCAGACCCGGGATGGTCTTCGCGTCGAGGAACATCATCACCACGGTCGAAAGAATAAAGTCATACTCGCCGTCAAAGCTGAGGGCGTTAAGGTCCTTAATCGCCGTCCGCAGATTCTCCAGCCCTTCCGCCTGACGAATGCGCTCAAGATTTCCGATGCTGGCCGGATTTTTATCCCACGCGGTGACATCAAACCCGTTGGCCGCCAGATAGAGGCTATTGCGCCCGTTGCCGCAGCCCAGATCCAGCGCCTTGCCCGGCGCGATCAGCGTGGCGGCGTGCAGCACCTCAGAGTGGGTGCGGGTCATGCCGTATTTATCGGTAAAGTAGTTTTCGTCACGAAGCGTCATGATTAATCCTTATTTTTTAATAATGCGTCGCGTTCAACGCGAATAAGCAGTTTACCGCGCACCAGCAGCAAGAAGGTACGAACCAGCAGCAGGCCGACGATCAGATTGGTAAACAGAAACAGCGGGAACGCCAGAGTATGGAAAAAGCCGTCCGGATGCTGATGACCGAGATGCAGGCCGGTGGTCGCCAGCGCGGAGATGCCGAACGAGAAGCTCCAGAACGAGGCGTTAAACGGCTGGCGCAGGTACCACGGCATCAGGCGCAGCATAAACAGCAGCTGCAGCAGACCATAGCCGAACAGCAGCTTAGCGAAGGTATCCGCCTCGCCGCCGTTCACGCTCAGCCAGGCGCTGCACGCCACCAGCGCCGGCGCCAGCTGAATGCCGAGGGCGGTGCGCATGGCCATCGGCAGTTCGCCGTCGCTGCGCAGGCGCTGCAGAATCACCGGTTCAAGGCTAAGCCAGGAGAATAAGCCGGCGCCAAGAAACACCAGTCCGGCGTCGGTAAAGCCCAGCGCGCCGCAGGCCATGGCGCTGATAAAGTTATTCGCCACCGTCGGCAGATAGAGACCCGGGGTGGTCGCCTCATTGGGATGCTTCCCCCGCCATAGCCCGGCGCTCTGCCAGGCCGCATAGCTTAGCTGCAGCACTACGCCAATCGCGAATAACACCAGCGAGAGCGGCCGCAGCCAGGGAACAAAGCCGATGGCCACCAGCATGGTCGTCGCCGGAAACAGGCTGACAAAACTGCTGGCCACCGGATGGCGCATCTCCTGCAGTACGCTGTGCGGGAAACGGACTGCACGGCTGATAAACGCCAGCGCCAGCAGCGCCCAGACGAGGGTGGCCACGATAACCAGACCGTCGCCGATTGTCCGGCTCACCGGCCAGATCGTGCTGGCGTAGCGCCAGGCGAAGCCCATGCCGATAATGCCCAGAACCATACCAAAATAGCCCGCCGGGAGATTCAGCACCCGGCTCACGCGCTGCTCTTTATTCATTTTGTTTAAATTTTCAATTTATCTTAAGTTGCATTCTAAAGGAACCTTCAAAAACACGCTACGGCGTTTTTTGCTATGTTTATGTTAACCATATGTAATGAGAAAGGCAGATGCGCAAATATTACCTCAGTGAGAAGGTTCGCCAGTTTCACTATGAAGCCGACGGAAACAAACATAGTGTCAATCTGCGGCAAATTGTCGCCTTACGCGATTTCGCTGACGTGAAGCGCGGCGATGAAGGCGGCTGGCTGGACAATGAAGCAGCCCTGAGCCACGAAGGCGAGTGCTGGATTTATGACCCGAATAGCGCGGTGTTTGCCGGTGCGAAAATCGAGGGCAATGCCCGCTTAACCGGCGAGTGCATTATCAGCCATGGCGCCATCGTCAGCGATAACGCGCGACTGGACAGCGTGCAGGCAAGCCACTGCGCGCGCATAAGTGACAACGTCACCGTTTCGCATTCGCAGATTCGGGGTTATTGTCACCTGGCCGACAATGCGCAGATCCTCCCCCACTCGCTTATTATCGCCGCCCAGGGTCTGACCGCCGACAGCGACAAAATCCTGCGCATTTATCAGCGGGCAACGGTCAGCGCTTCGCGCATCGTTCACCAGGCACAAGTTTACGGCGACGCGTTTGTCGAACACGCGTTTGTTGAGCATCGGGCGGAAATCTTCGATTGCGCGCGGCTGGAGGGTAACGACGAAAACGACGTCTGGGTCTGCGATAACGCGCGAGTTTATGGCCACGCGAGGATTATCGCCGGGCGGGAAGAGGACGCCATCCCCACCCTGCGCTACAGCTCGCAGGTGGCGGAGCACGCGGTGGTCGAAGGCAACTGCCTGCTGAAGCATCGGGTGATGGTCGGCGGGCATGCGCACCTGCGCGGCGGGCCGATTCTGCTGGACGATAGCGTGTTAATTGAAGGGCATGCGGTGATTTGCGGCGATGTGGTGATTGAACATCAGGTGACGATCGGCGACAGGGCGCGAATTGAAGCCAGCGCGGGCGACGCCATTTCTATCAGAGGGGAGAAAGTGATAAACGGCGACGAACTTTTTACCCGCACGCCCATTGTCGGCTTTCTATAACCTTTGCTCCCGACCGCGTGGTTTATCAGCTTCAGGCCCCTGCGCGCTGTTCCCCGGGGGGCGGCGCTCAACGCGCCTTGCCCGAGCTACATCTCAGCGCGGCCCGTAGCCCGGGCAAGGCGTCAGCCGCGAGCCGGGAATTGCCCGGTGTCACAATCAATAATGCGCCCGTAGATATTCTGGTCATCGTACGAACCGTTCAGATACTCGGCCTGCTTCAGGCACCCTTCGAGGGTGAAACCGTTACGCAGGGCGACCTGATTGCTTCTCTGGTTTGCTACCCGACATTTAATCACGAAGCGGCGAACCGTCCCGCTGCGGGCAAAAGCGTCCATCAGCGCCTGCAGCGCCTGAGAAAGTAGCCCCTGCCCCTGGTGGCTTTCATCAATCCAGTAGCCGATGTATGCGGTCTTATTGATCGGCTCAATCTGGTTAAACGACAGCACGCCGACGATCTCTTCTCGCAGAAAGAGCAAAAACATTTTGGCGTAACCGCGCTGGTGCAGCATCACGTTGCCCTGCACGTGGCGGCGGGTTTCGTCTTCGTGACTGACTTCAGCGGGCCAGCTCAGCGATTGCTGGAGCCAGCGCTGGTTCTTGATCACCAGCTGATGCAGCTCAGCGACGTGGCTTTCATCCACAGCGCGCAGAGAAAGCGACTCGGTGACGGGGATAGTTTCTCTCGCAGGCGCGTTTTCGTCAGTCATAATGGACTCTGATTAATAGTCTGATTAAAAAACAAACGCCCGCTAAGTGACCTTAGCGGGCGAAATAAAGGGCAATTATTTCATTACCCGATCGTCAACATAGTTACGCTTGTCTGGCGCTGGCGGGAAGTACTGATAGAGCCAGGTTTCGCTGATCGCTTCCCCCTGGCAGCGCAGGAACATGCGCATTTCGACCGGGTCGGTCGAATCCGAGGTCGGGTACCAGTCAAACTGGATGCGATAGCCATCAAACGGTTCCACGTAGAGAATTTCTATCTGCTTCGCTTCGCCGCTCGACAGGGTAATCACCGGCTCAATGCCTCTTGGCGCCGCGGCCTTCAGGTCGCCACCGACAAAATCGATAGCAAAACGACGGGTCCATTTATCCGGGTAGTGCTCACCCGGCGCCCAGCCTTCCGGGAAACCGCCCATTCCGGTACGCGTGGCCAATACCCGCGCCAGCGGCGAACGGACCGGCGGCTGCGCGCTCCAGTAGAGTCGATAGCGGAAGTCCAGCTCATCCCCTGCTTTAACCGGCTTCTCGGGCTGCCAGAAGCAAACGATATTGTCCAGCGTTTCACCGGTCGTCGGGATCTCCATCAGGTTGACGGCCCCTTTACCCCACTGGTTGCGCGGCTCCACCCACAGGCTCGGGCGTTTGTTATACCAGCCCATGATGTCCTGATAGTGGGAGAAGTCGCGATCCAGCTGCAGCAGGCCAAAACCGCGCGGATTTTTATCCTGGAAAGCGTTGAACTGCAGCTTCTGCGGGTTGTTCAGCGGGCGGCACACCCACTCGCCGTTGCCCAGCCACATCGACAGGCGGTCGGAGTCGTGGATCTGCGGATGGATAGTGTCGCACATCCGCCGTTCGTTATTGCCGCAGCTGAACATACTGGTCATCGGCGCGATGCCCAGCTGTTTGATGTCTTTACGCGCGTAGATGTGGTTTTCCACATCCATAATCACCTGCGTCTCCTGACAGTTAACCACGAACTTATAGGCGCCGGTGACGCTTGGGCTGTCGAGCAGCGCATAGACGGTAAATACCGTAGCCCCCGGTTTCACGGTCTCAAACCAGAAAGAGGTGAAGTCCGGGAACTCTTCCGGCGTATCGGTAAAGGTATCGATCGCCAGGCCGCGGGCGGAGAGTCCGTATTGATAAGTGCTGTCTACCGCGCGGAAGTAGCTCGCGCCGAGGAAGGCGACGATATCGCGGCGCGCCAGCTCCGGCGCCTTAAACACGCGGAACCCGGCAAAGCCGAGATCGCTCTGGCCTTCCAGCTGTTTGGTGTCGACGCCGGCGTCATTATATTTAAACAGCTCGGGACGGAAGTGAATTTCCCGCGCCTGCTGGGTTTGTGAATCCAGGGAGAACATCCGTACGCGGCGGCGGAACCCCATCCCGACGTGGAAGAACTGAATATCCAGCTTGCGCTCTTCGATATTACTCCACAGGGAGTGCGCAGCATCGTACTGAATGCTGTTGTAGGCCTGCGGGGTCAGGTTTGCCAGGGTTGGCGGCAGATCGCGCGGCGCGCCGCCCCAGGGCTGACGCGCAAGATCGTGGGCCATCGACTGAAGTACGGAATAGTCAAAGCGACGGGTCTGGCCGTCGGCAATTCCCGAGTCCTCGGCGAAGGCCGCTTTCGAGAATAGAGAGGCAACTCCTGACGTTCCGCATACGGCGGCAACAGCCATGGAAGATTTGAGAAAACGTCTGCGGTTCATGCCTGAGAGAGCATCCTTCTTCATATGTGAATTGAGACGCGACGTAACAAACCCATGCGTCGTGAATGTCGCTCACTCTAGACAAAAATGATTGATAATCCAATTGTTGACGGCAGAAATGCGTGAAAAAAATATGTCCACCGGACCAGACCGAATTACCGATATCCGGGGGGGGCGGCGATGATTTCACCAACCGGCGGCGTTTCATGCTAAATACCGCGGCGGCAAAGCAAAACAGGAAGCGGCCAGACGAACGCTGGCCGCGCAGGCGATTATTTTTGCTGCAGAAGGTTAAAAACGTCCCGCGGCAGACGGAGATCTTCCGGACAGCGTTAATCCAGCGTCACATGGTGCTTCATCACCCGCCGAAACAGCGCCAGACGCGCGCGCATAAAGCGGTTTTCCACTTTAAAACCGGCCCGCTTGTGCAAACCGATGCGCAACAGACGGTCCCGTCCGCGCACGCTGGCGGGCCAGCGCACCGGCCCGGAGAGCTCGTGGCAGCCGTTACCCGCTACACGGGCAAAGCTAGCCCAATAGTCGGCAACCCGGGCGGCAAAGGTCCGGTCGCGATCGTTCGCATACTGTCGCACCGGCTCGGCAAGGTCCAGATTGTCAAAAACGTACGCCACTTCATTACCGTGCCACGCGCCGTGCGGATAGGTTTGGTGTTCCGCCTCGGCAACGTAGTCAAACCAGTAGCGCCAGCACGGTTGCCCTACCCGCTGCTGCGCCTGCATCACCACGTAACCCAGGGTGGTAAAGGCCATATCGCGGCAAACTTCACGCCCTAATGCTTCATCGCCCTTGACGCCGGGATAGAGCAGCTTAATCAAACCGAGACCAAAACGGCGTTCGCGGCGAAGCTTCTGGATCTGCCCGGCGATATCGACGCCAAACACCGCCATGACGCTGGCCTCATCGCTGTTCGAGCCAATCATCACCGGCAGCGGGTGCTGACGCCCGCTAAAAAAAGTCTCCAGCATCGGCTGCGGCAGTACGGCATCGCCAACAATGGGCGCCGGGCCGATGGTAAGCGGTGCGGTCAGCGACCAGAACGCGTCCGCCGGAATCGCCCGCAGCTGTTCGGCGCTGGCCTGCGGTAAAGAGAAGTGCTCCGCGATGAGCTGCCCTTTGGCCAGCGCCTTTTCCCGCGGCAGATCCGGCAAGGTATAGCCGCTCTGAATAATCGCCTTATGGAACAGCCCTCTTGATTTTGGCGAAACCATGAGCGACAGCACGCTGCGCGCCCCGGCGGACTCGCCGAACAGCGTCACGTTGGCCGCATCGCCGCCGAAGGCATGAATGTTTTCCTGAACCCACTGCAGGGCGGCGATCTGATCGAGCAGCGCGAAATTATAGATGCGCTCCCCCTCTTCTTCCTCCAGCGCCGGATGGGCAAAAAAGCCCAGATGCCCCAGCCGGTAGTTAACCGTCACCACCACCACGTCACGGGACGCTAAGGCTTTACCGTCATAGGGCGGTAAGCTTCCCGCGCCGATGGTATAGCCGCCGCCGTGCAGCCAGACCATCACCGGCAGCGGCTGCGCGCGCGAAGCGGGCGACCAGACGTTAAGGTAGAGGCAATCCTCGGAAAAGCGGCCGGGATCGCCGCCGCCGAGCTCACGACAGTACTCAATATCCTGCCAGCTGGAGGCTGAGAAACTCTCCGCCCGGCGCACGCCCTGCCAGCGGGCGGCAGGCTGCGGCGCGCGCCAGCGGAGATCGCCGACGGGCGGCGCGGCATAGGGTATACCGCGCCAGATATGCATGTTCTCTTCAGCGGTGCCGGATAGGGTGCCCTGCCGGGTTTTCACCAGCGGGGTAGACGGATTCTGCATGGCCTGCTTCCTTTAACAACTCATGCCAGCAGAGTACTGATTTTACAGCAGACCGCAACGTCGTTTACTGCGCTCTTCCGCCTGTTGATAAAGGGCAAACTCATCATAGACCGGACAGCCCAGCGCCTCCTCAAAGGCCTGGCGGCTGGCGTTGCCGTGGCTGCGGGTCTGTATCTCGTTGCCCAGGTTAGACTGAAAAATCCCGGCGGCGCTGACCGGCAAAAAGTCTTCATAAATAATCGGTTGTGCGATGACCCAGCCGCGTTCAATCAGCGGCTGCGGATCGTCGCCCGGACGAAACGCCTGACGGTGCGCTTCGCCGGCGGGCGTCAGGCGATAGCGAAAGTACGCCAGCCCCTGCTGACGCAGCAGGAATTCGCTGTCCGGGAACGGGCTAAACACCTCCTGCAGATGACGCTGATGGGTGAGATTATCTTTGCCCACCCCCGCCTCGCCAAGCAGTCGGTCGTACAGGGCGCGGCCCTTCGGCGTTAAGGCGATACCGCGCTGCTCGATTTCGCCAAAGCGAGCCGTATGCGTGCCTCTATGCTCTCCGGCAAACATCACCGGTTCCTCAAGGGCCTTAAAGCTGGTCTGGCGCAGTAAAATGGGCACATCGCGGCGCGGCGGCCCTTCTATCAACGCTTTTGGCGCGATACCGCACTCGGGCATTAACGCCTGCACCCGGTCAATATCCAGGGTGCGCGGCGTCAGATGATTAATGTGGCAGCCGGGGAAACAGACCACATCGGCAATCAGCCGGTGCTCTTCATGCAGCGCGTGATAGGTTTCCTCATCGACGGTGGCGTGTCGATGCCAGCGAAAGGTTTCCAGCGCCTGTTGCACAAACTCGCGCGCCTCTGCGGCGGTAAACTCCCCTTTCTGTTCATGTAACGCGATCAGTTCACGACAGCGCGGCGTGAAGATATCGCGTCGGGAAAGGATATCCGCCGCCCGCTGACGCAAAGCTTCATTGGCGATAAGTTCAAGTCGCAGAAGCGAGGTAAAAACGCGAAACGGATTGCGCGCCAGCGCGGCGTCATCAATGGGGCGAAACGCGGTGGAGTGAACCGGTACGCCGGCCTGCGACAGATCGTAATAGCTGACGGGATACATTCCCATAATGGCAAACATGCGACGCAAGGTCGCCAGTTCCTCCGCCGTACCGACGCGGATCGCGCCGTGGCGTTCAACGTTCAGCCGCGCCAGTTCATCGGCGTTGGCCAGTTGTTCGTGCAGCGTCGGGTTATTCTCCAGTATGGCCAGGTTAACGTCGGCCACCAGCTCCAGTAGCGTCCCGTACTGCGGAACTTCCTGCTGGTACATCGCCGACATCGCCTGCGAAAAGCTTTCCCGAATCTCATCAGCCGTGATGGTGTTCGCCATGATGTCTTACCTCCAGTGAATTCTCCCTGGAGTGTAGGAAAGCTCTCTGCAGACGGCGGGAAGAATTTACAAACTGTGATGCCGGTAGCTGGCCGGTTTATTTTCAACCGCTCACTTCATAACCGCCGGTTATGTTAAACACCCTTTAATTTCACTTTAAATTAACAAAACATTTACACACACTGCGAGTGGCGACATTACAACAACATGCCTCTCTACCGATAATATGGAGTACCCTCATGAACGACAAATGGTCACCGCGCGAGGTCCTGCACCGCGACTACAGCAGCCATCCTCCCGCTTACGCCCCGGGCTATAAAACCAGCGTGCTGCGCTCGCCGCGCAATGCGCTCATTTCCCTGCAGAATTCCCTTTCTGAAATCACCGGACCGGTGTTCAGCAGCGACGATCTCGGCGCGCTCGATAACGACCTGATCCTCAACTACGCCAAAGACGGCCTGCCGATTGGCGAAAGGATAATCGTCCACGGCTACGTTCGCGATGGATTTGGCCGACCAATGAAAAATACGCTGGTCGAAGTCTGGCAGGCCAACGCGGGCGGACGCTACCGGCATAAGAAAGATCAATACCTGGCGCCTATCGACCCGAACTTTGGCGGCTGCGGACGGGTGCTGACCGACGAAAACGGCTACTATTGTTTCCGCACTATCAAGCCCGGCCCCTATCCGTGGCGCAACCAGGTAAGCGACTGGCGTCCGGCGCATATTCACTTTTCGCTCTCCGGCGACGCCTGGGCACAGCGCCTGATCACGCAGATGTATTTCGAAGGCGATCCGCTGATTAAACAGTGTCCTATTGTTAAAACCATCAATAACGATGATGCCATCAGGACATTAATCGCCGAGCTGGATACCCATGCCGCCGTACCGCTGGACTCTCTGGCTTACCGTTTTGATCTCGTGCTGCGCGGCCATCGCGCAACGCTGTTTGAAAACCGCACGCAGGGGGCCGCCCGATGAAAGATTATTTACCTGAAACCGCGTCACAAACCGCCGGCCCTTATGTGCATATCGGCCTCGCGCCGGACGCCGCCGGTTTCCATATCTTTGAGAAAAATTTTGGCCCGACGCTGACAACGGCAGACACCGAGGGCGAACGCATTACTATCGAAGGCAGAGTCATCGACGGCTCCGGCACGCCGGTGCGCGATGTGCTGCTGGAAATCTGGCAGGCCAACGCCGCCGGGCGCTATAACCATCCCGACGACCGACAGCAGGGCAAGAAGCTGGATGCGGCGTTTCGCGGCTGGGGACGCAGCTGCTCGGACTTCACCAGCGGCGTCTGGCGCTTCGAAACCATTAAACCCGGGGCCGTGGTAGGTCGCGATGGGCGCACCATGGCGCCGCACGTTAATCTGTGGGTGGTCGCCCGCGGGATTAATATTGGCCTCAACACCCGGATGTACTTTTCCGACGAGCAGGATGCCAACCAGGTCGACCCGGTGCTGAATCTGATTGAATGGGAAGTGCGTCGCCAGACCCTCATCGCGCAGCGCGAGGTCCGCGGCGCGGAGATCGTATATCGCTTCGATATTCACCTGCAGGGCGAAAACGAAACCGTCTTCTTCGATATCTGAGTTTTTTCTTCCTTTTTCCGCCCCTGCCGGTCAGGGGCGACGCTATATGGCAAACTCAATAAAATCAACTTGTAAAATAATAATATAAAATGTTAATAATATTTTGCTATGAAGTTAACAATTTTAATCGCCCTTACTTGTCACTGGGACGCCTCTGTTTTTAACATTGATTATGCAAAAAAATGGTCTTTTCAGTCAGCGCATTCGCTTGCGCCATCTACATACTTTCGTGGCCGTCGCTCAACAGGGAACTCTTGGGCGTGCGGCTGAAACCTTAAATCTGAGTCAACCGGCTTTATCTAAAACGCTAAACGAACTGGAGCAGCTGACCGGTACCCGGCTGTTTGAGCGTGGACGCCTCGGCGCGCAGCTCACGCTGGTCGGCGAACAGTTTCTCACCCACGCGGTTAAAGTGCTCGACGCGCTCAATACCGCGGGACAGGCGCTAAACCGTAAAGAAGGCCTCAACAGCGATATCGTGCGCATCGGGGCGCTCCCCACCGCCGCGCTGGGGATCCTGCCCTCGGTGATCGGCCAGTTCCATCAGCAGCAAAAAGATATCACCCTGCAGGTGGCGACCATGAATAACACCATGCTGCTGGCCGGACTCAAATCGGGAGAAATCGATATCGGTATCGGACGGATGTCCGATCCGGAGTTGATGAGCGGGTTGAACTATGAACTGCTGTTTCTCGAATCCCTGAAGCTGGTGGTTCGTCCGGGGCATCCGCTGCTGCAGGAAACGGTTACGCTGAGTCGGGTCATGGAGTGGCCGGTGGTGGTTTCGCCCAAAGGTACGCTGCCGCGACAGAACGCCGAAACCCTGCTGCAAAGCCAGGGCTGCAAAATTCCGTCTGGCTGCATCGAGACGCTGTCGGCTTCCCTGTCGCGCCAGCTCACCGTCGATTACGACTACGTCTGGTTTGTCCCCTCCGGTGCGGTCAAAGACGACCTGCGCCGTGGGCTGCTGGCCGCGCTGCCGGTGCCCACCCAGGGCGCGGGCGAACCGATAGGTATTCTCACCCGAGTGGACGCCACGCTCACCGCGGGAACACAAACCCTGCTGAGCGCCATTCGTAAATCGATGCCCGTCTGATCGCCCTCTCCCCGACAGTTACCCGCGTCGGGGAGATCTGACCGCCTGATTTCCTTTTCGCACCCACCATATTCACCACAATAATCAATTAGTGCGAAATCATTCATTAACAATTGCGTAAATTTCTTTAACAGATCTATCATAGCCACGATTTCACCAAATGGTTCACTCGAAATCAATAACAGTAAAAAACCTGCTTTTATGAAGGTCAACATCGCTTCATTCAAAAGCCTTCACTTGAGAAATTGATTCATCTGGTTCACGCCTGTTCAGGTGTGGTTAAGGAGAAAAAATGGCAACTGGCAACGCGCCGCGAGGATTCCCCCGGGTCCTGCAGTGGCTTCTCGCCGGGCTGATGCTGATCATCGGCCTGGCTATCGGTATTCTTGGTGCAAAGCTCGCCTCCGTTGGCGGGACCTTCTATTTTGCGATTATGGGCCTGGTGATGGTTATCGCCGCGGTGCTCATTTTCCGCAGCCGTCGCGGCGGTATCATACTGTACGCGATAGCGTTTATCGCCTCGATCGTCTGGGCCATTAGCGATGCCGGCTGGACCTACTGGCCGCTGTTCTCGCGCCTGTTCGCGCTCGGCGTACTGGCCTTCCTTGCCGCGCTGGTCTGGCCGTTTCTGTCCCGGCAGCCGGCGAAAAAAGGGCCGGCGTTTGGCCTGGCAGCGGTGCTGGCGGTGGTACTGTTGGTCAGTTTCGGCTGGATGTTTAAATCCCAGCCGCTGGTCAGCGCCAGCGAGGCGGTGCCGGTTAAACCGGTCGCCGCGGGCGAGCAGCAGAAAAACTGGGCGCACTGGGGCAACACCACCCACGGCGACCGTTTCGCCGCCCTCGACCAGATTAACAAACAGAACGTTGACCAGCTGCAGGTTGCCTGGGTCGCCCACACCGGGGATATCCCGCAGAGCAACGGCTCCGGCGCGGAAGACCAGAATACGCCGCTGCAGATTGGCGATACGCTTTACGTCTGTACGCCCTACAGCAAGGTGCTGGCGCTGGATGTCGATAGCGGTAAAGAGAAATGGCGCTATGATTCAAAAGCCACCGCGCCGAACTGGCAGCGCTGCCGCGGCTTAGGCTATTACGAAGAGAGCCAGGCCCAGGCTTCCCCTGCCGCCGACACGCAGCCGGCCGCCTGCTCCCGCCGCCTGTTCCTGCCAACCACCGACGCCCGTCTGATCGCTATTGATGCCGATAACGGTAAACTGTGCGACGCCTTCGGCGACCACGGTATTGTGGACCTGAGCGTTGGCATGGGGGAAATCAAAGCGGGTTACTACCAGCAGACCTCCACGCCGCTGGTGGCGGGTAACGTGGTCGTGGTTGGCGGTCGCGTGGCGGATAACTTCTCCACCGGCGAGCCCCCGGGCGTCGTTCGCGCCTATGATGTTCATACCGGCAAACTGGCGTGGGCATGGGATCCGGGCAACCCGAACCTGACCGGCGAACCGCCGGCCGGACAGACCTACACCCGCGGTACGCCGAACGTCTGGTCGGCCATGTCCTATGACGCGAAGCTGAATCTGATTTATCTGCCGACCGGTAACGCAACGCCGGACTTCTTTGGCGGCGAACGTACCGCGCTGGACGATAAATACAGTTCCTCCATCGTGGCCGTTGACGCCACGACCGGCCAGGTACGCTGGCATTATCAGACCACCCATCACGATCTCTGGGATTTCGACCTGCCTTCCCAGCCGCTGCTGTACGATCTGCCTGACGGTAAAGGCGGCACCACGCCGGTGCTGGTGCAAACCAGCAAGCAGGGCATGATCTTTATGCTGAACCGCGCCACCGGTGAACCGGTCGCCAAGGTTGAGGAACGTCCAGTCCCCGCGGGCAACGTCAAGGGCGAGCGCTACTCGCCGACCCAGCCCTACTCCGTCGGCATGCCAATGATCGGCAACGAGACGCTGACCGAGTCGGATATGTGGGGCGCGACGCCTGTCGACCTGCTGCTGTGCCGCATCCAGTTTAAAGAGATGCGTCACCAGGGCGTCTTCACCCCGCCGGGCGAGGATCGTTCGCTGCAGTATCCCGGCTCGCTGGGCGGGATGAACTGGGGCAGCGTGTCGGTTGACCCGAACAACAGCCTGATGTTCGTCAATGATATGCGCCTTGGCCTCGCCAACTATATGGTGCCGCGCGCCAAAGTGGCGAAGGACGCCAGCGGTATCGAAATGGGGATTGTGCCGATGGAGGGCACGCCGTTCGGCGCCATGCGCGAACGTTTCCTGTCGCCGCTGGGCATTCCGTGCCAGAAACCACCGTTCGGCACTATGTCAGCGGTTGATTTGAAAACCGGCAAACTGGTGTGGCAGGTTCCGGTGGGCACCGTTGAGGACACAGGCCCGCTGGGGATCCGCATGCATATGCCAATCCCTATCGGTATGCCGACGCTGGGCGCCTCGTTATCAACCCAGTCCGGCCTGCTGTTCTTCGCGGGCACCCAGGACTTCTACCTGCGCGCGTTTGATACCGCCAACGGGAGAGAGATCTGGAAATCGCGTCTGCCGGTCGGCAGCCAGTCCGGCCCGATGACCTACGTATCGCCGAAAACCGGCAAACAGTACATCATCATCAACGCGGGCGGCGCTCGCCAGTCGCCGGACCGCGGCGATTATATTATCGCCTACGCGCTTCCGCAGCAGAAGTAACCGTCAGGGCCCCAAACGGGGCCCTTTTTGCGGCCCGGGAACCGCCCGGTGGCGGCTGGCGCGAAAGCAAAATCATCTTCAGCCCCCCTAGGCAAGCCATTTTCATTCAGCTATGTTACTATTGCGAATGGTTATCAATAATAACAACTGAACAAGGATAATGGATGAAAAGTTCACCCTGCCGCCTGCTCGCAGGCACCTTCATGTTAGCCGCCGCCTCGGCTCAGGCGTTAAAAGCCCCGGAAGTGGACCTGCGCGATCCGACGATTTGGGAAGAGAAAGCGGCGTCTCCGCTCACCGCCAACCCACAGCCCTGCGAGGTGTTCAGCGGCCCGCACTGCGCGGTGTGGGAAGATGAGAAATCGGATATTCAACGTGAACGGGAGCGGCGGGAACAGCGGCGATGGCAGAATGGTTATGAAAACCTGCGGCGGGAGTAATCCCTCTTAAACGATAACCCGGGCATGCCCGGGTTATTTTTCACCAGGAAAATCAATTCTCGCCGAAATGAATGACGGTACGAATGGATTTACCTTCATGCATCAGATCAAACGCTTCGTTGATTTGATCCAGCGGCATACGGTGGGTAATAAACGGATCGAGGCGAATTTTCCCCGCCATCGCCTCTTCAACCATTCCCGGCAGTTGGGTACGCCCTTTCACGCCGCCGAACGCGGAGCCGCGCCAGACGCGCCCGGTGACCAGCTGGAATGGGCGGGTTTTAATCTCCTGGCCCGCGCCGGCAACGCCGATGATGACGCTTTCGCCCCAGCCTTTGTGGCAGCACTCCAGCGCCGCGCGCATCACGTTGACGTTACCGATACACTCGAAGCTAAAGTCGACGCCGCCGTCGGTGAGTTCAACAATCACATCCTGAACCGGCTTATCGTAATCATTCGGGTTGATAAAGTCGGTCGCGCCCATCTCTTTCGCGAGAGTGAATTTTTCCGGGTTGGTATCCACCGCCAGAATGCGCCCGGCTTTCGCCTGTACCGCGCCCTGGATCACCGCCAGGCCGATCCCGCCGAGGCCGAAGACGGCGACGGTATCGCCCTCTTTTACTTTCGCCGTATTGTGCACCGCGCCGATACCGGTAGTGACGCCGCAGCCCAGCAGGCAGACTTTATCCAGCGGCGCCTGCGGGTTAACTTTTGCCAGCGAAATTTCGGCCACTACGGTGTATTCGCTGAAGGTGCTGGTCCCCATATAGTGATAAATCGGTTCACCGTTGTAGGAGAAACGGGTGGTGCCGTCCGGCATCAGGCCTTTACCCTGAGTGGCGCGCACCGCCTGGCAGAGGTTAGTTTTGCCGGATTTACAGAACTTACACTCGCGGCATTCGGCGGTATACAGAGGAATAACGTGGTCACCCGGCTGCAGGCTGGTCACGCCTTCCCCCACTTCGACGACAATCCCGCCGCCTTCATGGCCCAGTACCGCCGGGAAAACGCCTTCCGGATCGTCGCCTGAGAGGGTAAAGGCATCGGTGTGGCATACGCCGGTATGGGTGATTTTGACCAGCACTTCGCCTTTTTTCGGCGGCGCGACGTCAATCTCAACGATTGAAAGCGGCTGGCCTGGGCCAAACGCGACGGCTGCACGTGATTTCATATCTCTCTTCCTCGTGGTGATTTTATTTTAAATAGGACCGTAGCAGATGCCCGACTTCCGCCATTCTGGCGGCGCGCTGGTCTGGCGTCGTTTCGCCGCTGACCAGTTCATCCTGCAGGTGAATTTCAACCATCTCTCCCATCAGGCCGTTGGCGGCGCCGCGAATTGAGGCGATTTGTTGCAGAATGGTCATACAGGGTTCGCCGGATTCCAGCGCCCGCTCGAGCGCTTCAACCTGGCCACGGATGCGCCTTACCCGACTGAGGGCACGCTTTTTATCTTCAGGTGAATGTGGCATGGTGACGCCCTCCATATCATATAGGGGGGTATACTATATTTATTGTTGCCATGAGGCAAATGGCTTCGCCGCTTTAACCGTAGCATAGCGGCGAGAATTTGCGCTTAGCGGAAGTTGAGGCCCCCGAAGAATGAGACAAAAAAACCCGCCGAAGCGGGTTTATCGAGGTTTAACGCCTGCGAGGCATCATCCTCAGCAGCGTGTTATCTTTCCAGAAGTAGTGGTGCAACAGCGCCGCCAGCGCGTGCAGGCCAATGATAAAGTAGCCGGTATTGGCCAGCAGCTCGTGCCACGCTTTCAGGGTATCCACCAGTTCAAAGTTGCTTTCCGCCGCGTGCGGCATGGTCAGGCCAAACGCGAACCACGGGTTACCGCGGTAGTACATCATGACCATGCCGATGGCCGGCAGCGCGATAAACAGCAGATAGATAACCAGATGCCCCAGATGCGCGAAGCCGGTCATCATCGGCGACGGCTTAGGCACAATTGGCGGCGCCGGGGATTTGAGACGCACCAACAGGCGCACCACCATCAGAACAAAAATAGAAATCCCGCAGGAGACGTGAATCATATTGATGACGGGCCGCGCGCTGCGGGGGAAAAAGCCCCGCAGCTCCATCGCCGCGTAAGCGCCTATCACTAAAAGAAACACCAGCCAGTGGATGCCAATTTGCAGGCCAGAATATTTATCGCGCATGAGAAACCCTTAATAAAACGGTGATATCGCCAACATAAACACCTTTTATTAAAAATTCATTAACTTTTACGTACTTATAAAAAAACAATTGTCGGTTTCGCGCATTTAATGCAAAAGCGGCGAGTTATCCCCGGCGCAGGAATACGGGGAACGTATACCTCGGCCTTGACGCTGTATATAATCACAGTACAATACTTCCTGCTATTATCATCAACGGGATAAAAAATGTTCGTAGAGCTGATTTATGACAAGAGAAATTTCGAGGGATTGGCCGGCGCTAAAGAGATCATTCTTAATGAACTGACGAAGCGAGTGCATCGCATTTTTCCCGATGCCGACGTCCGCGTTAAGCCGATGATGACCCTGGCTTCCATCAATACTGACGCCAGCAAGCACGAGAAGGAGCAGATCAGCCGCGCCGTGCAGGAGATGTTCGAAGAAGCCGATATGTGGATGCAGGAAGATTAACGGGCGAGTTTTGAGGAAACGATGAACACTTTCAGCATAATAGCCATCCCCCTCTTTGCCGCAGCGGTGGTAATGTTGACGTTGGGGGCGACCCGGAAAAACCGTGCCTGCGCTATCGTCGGCGGCGTTTTGATGGCCGCGACCGTGGTTAACGCGGTGACCGGCATGGCGCTACAGGGCGGGTAACAGAATGAGCTTTGTCTGGTACATGGCGCTGATATGCATTGTGATAGCGTATCTTATGATGACCTTCCTCCCCGTTTAATCCCGGGTTTTCGCCTACCCGGGCTTCTTCTACCGGCGGGATTATACCCCCTTGCGCACCAGCGTTGCCGCCTGCATAAAAATCTCGTCCTCGATGCCATCCCCCTTCTGTCTACCCAGTCTCACCAGTTCTTCAACAATGCTTTCCCGGTTAATTGGCTTCTGGCCAGAGACCAGGCCAATAACCGCCGCGCCAATGGCAAGACCAATCAGCCCCGTTTGCTCTTCTTTGTTCTTCATCGTTCCGCTCCGTTATGCCCGAAAAAAGTTTAGCAGCCGCATCAGCGACTGCAACCCGGGCCTCCACGAGGGTTGATACCCGCGGAATCGTCTTCAAAAGCAGTACGGATTCCGGGTCAGGCAAAGCCTGTCTCCGGCTCGTTAGCCCGTTGAGAGACGCTAAAAAGTGTGAAGTTGATCAAAAACAACAAAATGACGGGCCGAGAGGCGTATTGGTATTACGTCCGCGCCGGGGGCAAGCCCGGCGCAAGAAGCGATTGTTACCACCCGATGATTAAAAGGAGAAATCAGCATGATCACTTACGATCGTAACCGCAATCCTATTACTAACGGCAGCCAGGTGATGATTAACGGGACGGGTAAAACCGGTAAAATTATCGCTATCCACGCGACGGGCTTAACGCCAGCCCAGCTGCGCCGTAATAAGACAGTCGAAGTGGAAGGGACGGAAGGTAAGTTCGAGCCCGTTGAACTGATCCGCCTTGGTCTCCACTAAGGAAGCGCAAGCCGCCGCGGCATCAGCCAGACGCCGAATATCGGCTGGCGACGCCGGGCGGTTCCCTACCGGCGCTCGGCGCCATGGCTGGTCTTCGCCTGATACATGCGCCGGTCCGCCACCGCAACGATCTCATTGAGGCTATGATGCGTTGCAGGGTCGTATTCAACGCAGCCCCAGGAAAAGGCCAGCTGCCACGGATTGCCCGCCTGTTGATTATATTCAGCAACGTTATTGCTTAGCTGCGCCATCGCGATGCCCGCCGCCTGCTGGGCAGTATTAGCAAGCAGGATAATAAACTCATCTCCGCCCTGCCTGGCAATGATATCCGACTCCCGGAAGGTGGCTTTCATCAAATCAGCCATCGCCGTCAGGGCTTTATCCCCCTGTTCATGACCCCAGGTATCGTTAATCAGCTTAAAGCGATCGAGATCGATAAATACGAGGCTCGCCGGTTCATTGCGCCGCCTGGCCGTCAGCAGCGCGTACTCCGCTAACGACATAAAACCCCGGCGGTTGAACAGCCCCGTCAGCTCATCGGCGGTCGCCGCGTCGAGCACCTTGAATTCATCTTCAACGATGGCGGCCAGGTCGCTTAATATTTGTATCTCATGCACGGAAAAGGCGCGCGGCTTGTGGTCCATCAGGCAGAACGCGCCGACCGTCGCGCCGTCAGGCAGCTGTACCGGGTATCCGGCATAAAAGCGGATAAAAGGCGCTTCCGTGACCAGCGGGTTATCGTGAAAGCGCAGATCCTGCTGCAGGTCATTAACGATTAAAGGGTCGGTCTGCAGAATAGTATGCGCGCAGAACGTGATATCCCTCGGCAGGGTATCGACTTCAAGTCCGGCGCAGGATTTAACATGCAGGGTATTTTCTCCCACGAGGCTAACCGACGCCACCGGCAGATCGTAGAGCGTACGCGCAAGCCGGGTCAGGCGATCGAAACGCTCTTCTTTTCCGCTATTAAGTAATCCGGATGCCCGCAGCGATTGCAGGCGACGCAGTTCATCGGGATGGAGTCCGGCTAATTTCAATTTTTCTCTCTTACGTTATCAGGATAGATGACGCTGCGCTTACCATTGAAGCGCACATCAGGCTGTTAACAGACGATTCACATTTGTTGTCTCATGAGTTAAGCATATATCGCTGACTCGTCAAACGAGACATCAGGTTCGTTCCGTCGCGGCCCACTCCCTCAGCCTCTCTTTCAGCCACTGGCTCGCGCCGCGCTGCCCGCTCCGCTTGTGGGAATAGATTTTCACTTCAAACGGCGGAACCTCAAACGGTAATTCAAAGACCTTCAGCGTCGCCGCGTCAGTCATTTTTGCCGCGGCAGAGCGCGGTATCGCCATAAGCAGTTCACTTTGCGCAATAATAGCTGGCGCGCTCAGCATAGAGGGGGTTTTGATGGTGATATGCCGCGAGAAGCCCATTTTCGCAAGCTGCACGTCGAGAACGCCCTGGCTTTCATTCCACGGGGTGACTACCAGATGCCGTGCTGCCAGGTAGTCCGCCAGCGTGAGCCGGGATCGCCTGGCGCTGCTTATCGCAACATAATCATCTTTCAGCCAGCAAATCTCATCCAGCTCCGGATGCTCTGCTTCATCCAGCGCGCTAAATCCCAGCGCTAAATCCACCTCGCCGGCCAGCAGTTCCGTCAGCGCCGGGCTGTGCGGCAGATAGCGCAGTTCGAAACGCAGGCCTGGCGCCTGCTGCTGTAGCCTGGGCATCAGCGTCGGGAAAACGCACTGCGCGGTGAAGTCCGTGATCGCTATCTGTAGGCAGTCGGTACTGGCTGAGGCCACAAACTTCGGCTGCGGAGTAAGCTCCTGATCTAAAAACTTGAGCGCCGAAGCGATGGAAGGCGCGAGCTGGGTGGCGTAAACGCTGGGGCACATACGATGACCTTCGCGATAGAAAAGCGGGTCGTTGAGCGCGGCGCGCAGTCTGGATAGCGCGTGGCTTAACGCTGATGTGCTCATCGCCAGCTCTTCCGCCGCCAGGCGGACCGAACGATAGCGGTAGACCGCCTCAAATACCGGCAGCAGATTCAAATCAAGACGGCGAAGCGCAGGATGCATAATATTCATCATTGGGTGATTTCATTGCACTTAATTCTTCTAACCTTAACGTTTATGCTTGGCGGTATCAAACTCACGATGGCACAACAGGTACTCCAATGAATATGACCATTCGTCAGGCCCGCCCGGCGGACGCAAAAGCAATTTATGACATGATTTACGAGCTTGCGGTTTATGAAAAAGCGCCGGAGCAGGTGGTCACCACGGTAGATGAAATCCAGGCATCGCTTTTCGCCAGCGACAGCAAAACGGAAGCGCTAATCTGCGAGATTGACAATAAGGTTGCCGGGTACGCGGTGTTCTTCACCAGCTATTCCACCTGGCTCGGTCGAAACGGCATCTATATGGAAGATCTGTACGTCACTCCCGAATTTCGCGGCCGCGGCGCTGGAAAAGCGCTATTGCGAACCATCGCTCAGCTGACGGTAAAAAGAGAGTGCGGTCGCCTGGAGTGGAGCGTGCTCGACTGGAACCAGCCGGCCATTGATTTTTATCTGAGCATTGGCGCCGTTGCGCAAAGTGAGTGGGTTCGCTATCGCCTTGACGGCGCCGCGCTTGCCGCTTTTGCTGAACGGGGCGGGAACGCCGAATAATCGGCCACCCGGCGGGCCCTTCCAGGGCCCACCTTTTCAATCCCTTGCCAATATGCCCGCGGCGTATAAAGCTGAAACAAAAAATTATTAACCCTTAACGCCCCGCCCACAACCCGCCGAATTTATTCACTTTTTCCGTACGCGTTTTTATCAGCATTTAACGGCGCCGGAAAAATCGTTGGTTGCCCTATCCCCGCCAGCTGAACTAAGCCTGGAGAAGTTTTCACCTGACAGTTCAACTGACCTGGAGATTCTTCATGAGTAAACTCGGGATTAATGGATTTGGGCGTATTGGACGTTTAGTACTGCGCCGATTACTGGAGGTTAATAGTCCTTTAGAGGTCGTCGCCATCAACGACCTCACCTCCCCTAAGGTACTGGCCTACCTGCTTAAGCATGATTCTAACTACGGGCCTTTCCCGTGGAGCATCGATTTTACTGAAGATGCGCTTATCGTTGACGGCAAAAAAATTACCGTTTATGCCGAAAAAGAGGCTCAGCATATTCCGTGGAAAGCGGTCGGTGCCGAGCTGATCGTCGAGTGTACGGGTTTTTATACCTCCGCGGAAAAAGCGCAAGCTCATCTGACCGCCGGCGCTAAAAAAGTGCTTATCTCCGCGCCCGCTGGCGATATGAAAACCATTGTCTATAACGTTAACGACGACACGCTGGAGGCAAACGATACGATTATTTCCGTGGCCTCCTGCACCACCAACTGCCTGGCGCCGATGGCGAAAGTGCTGAATGACGCCTTTGGTATTAAGGTGGGGACCATGACTACGATTCACGCCTATACCGGTACGCAATCGCTGGTTGACGGCCCCCGCGGCAAAGATCTACGCGCTTCCCGCGCGGCGGCGGAAAATATCATTCCGCATACAACCGGGGCGGCGAAAGCCATCGGGCTGGTTATTCCAGCGCTTAGCGGCAAGCTGAAGGGCCACGCCCAGCGCGTACCGACGAAAACCGGGTCGGTGACTGAGCTGGTGTCGGTGCTGGAGAAAAAGGTCTCCGCTGAAGAAGTCAATCAGGCGATGAAAAACGCGGCGACGAACAACGAATCATTCGGTTACACCGAAGAGGAGATCGTCTCGTCGGACGTGATTGGCAGCCATTTCGGTTCCATTTATGACGCCACGCAGCTGGAGATTGCCGAGGTTGGCGATCTCCAGCTGGTGAAAACCGTCTCCTGGTACGATAACGAGTATGGCTTCGTTACCCAGCTTATCCGCGTGCTGGATAAGTTCGCCAAATAAACCCCGGGGGCGGCGCAACGCGCCTTGCCCGGGCTACAGGTACGTGCGGCCTGCGTTTGGGTAGCCCGGGTAAGGCGTCAGCCGCGACCCGGGAGGCGGTCTGCGGGCTGGGTAGCCCGGACAGATGCGCAGCATCGCCTCCGGGAAGCCCACCGGTTCTCTGCTGACTCAGGCCTGCAGATAGACCACCTGGGTTTGCAGATACTCATTCAGACCATGACGCCCGTCGGCGCCGCCGATGCCCGATTTACGCCATCCGGCATGGAAACCCTGCATCGCTTCGAAATTCTCGCGATTAATATAGGTTTCACCAAACTTCAACCCTTTGATCGCCTTCATCGCGACGTTCAAATCGCGGGTATAGATTGACGACGTCAGCCCGTAATCGCTGTCGTTGGCCATCGCCAGCGCTTCTTCAAGGGTATCAAACGCCACCACCGGCAGCACCGGGCCGAACGTCTCTTCATGCACGATATCCATCTCCTGGCGCACGTCCAGCAGCAGCGTCGGCGGATAGAAATAGCCCTTACCCGTCACCGCTTTCCCACCCAGGACAACGCGCGCGCCCTGGGCCACCGCTTTCGCCACCTTCTGCTCCACGCGCTCCAGCGCGGCGGCGTTAATCAACGGTCCCATTGCGATATCGTCGCGAGACGCCGGATCGCCAAACTGCACCGCCTTCAGCGCTTCACCCAGACGGTTAACGAAGCGATCGTAAATGCCCTTTTGCACATAGACGCGCTCAACGCAGTTACACACCTGCCCGCTATTAATGACGCGAGAATCCACCACTGCCTTAACCGCCAGCTCAAGATCCGCATCGTCCATCACGATAGCGGGCGCTTTACCGCCCAGCTCCAGACACACTTTGGTGATGTTTTTCGCCGCCGCGGCCATAATCTTCTCGCCCGCGGCGACGCTGCCGGTCATGCTGACCATCGCCACTTTCGGATTGCTCGCCAGCTCCTGGCCCACGGTTTCGCCGCGCCCCAGCACCAGGTTAAAGACCCCTTTCGGCAGGCCGATATCATGGACGATTTGCGCAAAAGCGATGGCGTTATTCGGCGTAAATTCACTCGGTTTAATCACGATGGTATTACCGGTAATGAGCGCCGGCGCCAGCTTGCGGGCAATCAGGAAGAACGGAAAATTCCACGGCAGAATGCCGGTGGTCACGCCCAGCGCGCGCTTGAATACCAGAATATTTTCCCCCGGCCGGTCGCTCTGTACAATTTCACCTTCATAACGGCGCGCCCATTCGGCCATATAATCCAGATAATCGGCGGTAAAGGAGACCTCCACCGCGGCCAGCTGCTGTATTTTTCCGCCCTCGGCGACGATCAGCGCGGCGATCTCCTCGGCCCGCTCGCGGATACCGGCAGCGATTTTGCGCAGCCACCCCGCTCGCTCAATCGCCGGCAGGGCTTCCCAGCCCGGCTGCGCGCGCTCAGCGGCCAGAATCGCGCGCCGGGCATCTTCCGCGCTGCCGTCGGGAATACGCGAAAGCAGCGCTTCCGTCGCCGGATTGATCACATCAATCCATGCATCACCGCGGCCGGGTTCAAACTGGCCGTCAATATACATAGGGTGTTGAACGGGTGCTGTCATGGTCTGCTCCTCAGGATTATTGTTTTTAACAGGTGAACTAGATGTTAAAAATTATCGTCCATCAGGCAAAGGGACAGCATGAGCGCTTGTTTTTGTGAGATATTTCATAAAAACAGAGCAACCCGGGGCATAAAAAATCACAATTCAATAACAGATGATGCCCGTTTGCGATATCGCCAACGCAAACGGGCAAGATGAGAGTTACCGGCTAATAGGTCCTGCGTTCGAAGGGGAAACGCGGGCTGGCTATCATGGCATGCCGCGCCATCTTCTAAGCCAGCTGACGCGCGCTTAGCGCATCGGAGAGCAGGCGGTCGTCGCGCAGCGTCTGCCACGCCTGAGCGATGTACGGCGGAATATCCACATGAGCGATAAATCCCTTACCCTGGGGGCCGTAGCCCTGCGGGTTATCCGCCAGCCGCGGCAGTTCACCGAGGATCAGCGCCAGATAGCGCCCCACCGGCCACAGACCCGCCTCTTTCCCGCTGAACGTGACGCCGTCACGCCCGTTACACAACACCGGTGAACAGCCCGGCGCGCTGTACCACGTCGGCGCACGCGGGTCGTCTTGCCAGACGCGGGCAAATGTCGCCATCGTTCGCCGCTGCATGGTCGGATCCTGAACCACCACCCCCGTACGGTGCGCAATGCCCTTCTGCTCCAGCATCTGCCGGGTAAAACGCGCGTTCTCGCCGCAGTTGGTGGAGCGGTCTTCCACCACGATTCGTTGGCGCGGAATCGCCCAGAACTGATGGGCAATGTCGGCCAGAATATGCGCCTCGGCGCGATCGTCTACCGGAATGGTGCGATAGCGCGGGTCATTCAGCACCGACTGGTATAAAAACGAGGTGGAGTGGCCGATACCGCCGCTGATCAGCAGAGGAACGGCGTGATGCGCCGCCAGCCGGCAGGCGAAATCAATGGTCGGGATCACCGCATTGCCTGCCAGCACCACCAGCTCTATTTGCGGATCCTGCGGTAAATCATCCTGCGCCAGCCAGGCCCCCAGCTGGTTCGCCGCGGCCAGTACCGCCTCCGGCAGCGATGGAAAATGCTCTGACATGTTCTCTCCTTTTAGCGTTCTTAGCCTGACATTACCGGCCACCATCTTAGACGGTACAGCGTACTTTGGGGTAATAAAGTGCGAACAGAACACCCACGCCTGTTAAGCAACAAAGTCAACACATATACATAGCGTTTTATTCACTTTTTGAAGAGGGTCAAGATTCTGATAAATAGAGATAAAGGGTCACAACTACGGCTTTAATGCACAAAGATGCATATTCATCCATTGATGACCTTGTTTTCCGTTTTTTTATTCATAAAAAGCCGAACCCCAGCCGCAACGACAGCATATTCTGCATTTTTGCCAAATACCGTCCCATTAAATTGGTGATAACATTCTCGTTACAGAGTTTATAGCTGTACCTTTCCACGGTTAACAAAATAATTATCACTGCGAAACAGGACTCTTATGGAAAAGTTATCTTACGCTTCTGAAAGTAGTACATCTCCATGGACCACCTACCTGCGTCAAATCGATCGCGTTGCGCCCTATCTCGGCGATCTCGCCTACTGGATTGAAACCCTGCGCCATCCGAAACGCGCGCTGATCGTTGATATTCCGGTACAAATGGATGATGGCACTATCCGCCACTTCGAAGGCTACCGCGTCCAGCACAACCTCTCGCGTGGACCGGGTAAAGGCGGCGTGCGCTACCATCCGGATGTCGATTTGAATGAAGTGATGGCGCTTTCAGCCTGGATGACCATCAAGTGTGCGGCAGTCAATATTCCCTACGGCGGCGCCAAGGGCGGTATCCGCGTCGACCCGTTCTCACTATCAGAGGGTGAACTGGAACGTTTGACCCGTCGTTATACCAGCGAGATCGGCATTATCATCGGGCCGCAAAAAGATATTCCGGCGCCGGACGTTGGTACCAACGGTAAAGTGATGGCCTGGATGATGGATACTTACTCCATGAACCACGGCACCACCATCACCGGCGTGGTTACCGGCAAGCCTATTCACCTCGGCGGTTCGCTGGGCCGTGAAAAAGCCACCGGCCGCGGCGTATTCGTCACCGGTCGCGAAGTGGCTCGCCGCAGCGGTATCGAAATCGAGGGTGCCAAAGTCGCGCTGCAGGGTTTTGGTAACGTGGGCAGCGAAGCGGCCCGCCTGTTCGCAGGCGTCGGCGCGCGGATTGTGGTGATTCAGGACCACACCGCCACGCTGTATAACGAGGGCGGCATTGATATGGCCGCGCTGACCGCATGGCAGGCGGAGAACAAGCAAATTGCCGGCTTCCCGGGCGCCCGCGAAATTGACAAAGAAGCGTTCTGGACGACGCCGATGGATATTCTGATCCCGGCGGCGCTGGAAGGTCAGATTACGCGCGAGCGCGCGGAAACCCTCAGCTGCAAACTGGTGCTTGAAGGCGCTAACGGCCCGACCTATCCGGAAGCGGACGACGTGCTGGCCGAGCGCGGCATCGTGGTGGTGCCGGACGTTATTTGTAATGCCGGCGGCGTCACCGTGAGCTACTTCGAATGGGTGCAGGATATGGCCAGCTTCTTCTGGAGCGAAGAAGAGATCAACGCCAAAATGGACCGTATCATGACCGATGCGATCGTTCACGTTTACGAAAAAGCGGTGGGAAAAGCGTGCTCTTTGCGTACCGCCGCCTATATCGTGGCCTGTGAGCGAATTCTGATGGCGCGTAAAGATCGCGGTATTTATCCGGGATAAAATCCCCCTTCTCAGCCCGGTTAATGCCGGGCTGAGACCAGAACTCTCTTCCCCCTCCCAAAGCTTCTTCCACAATAAACGCACATACCGTTAACCTGTTTTTATCAATCAGGCTTGAATTCTCGTTCTGGTCAGGCAAAAATCATTAGAGCTCTAACGATATTGCAGACTGACCTATGGATAACCGACAGCTTAACTTTTCCCATCTTTTATATCTGACCGCCCACCACTGGCGCCTGGCGGTCAACCGTCGGCTCAAGGACCTTGGCATGAGCCAGGCCAGCTGGGTCGCCGTTTCCGCCATCGCGCGTAACGAAAAGCCGCTATCGCAAAGCGAGCTGGCCCAGGAGCTCGGCGTCGAAAGCGCAACCCTCGTACCGCTGCTCAACCGGCTGGTCGATCTCGGTCTGGTCGAGCGGGTGAAAACCGAACGCGACAAGCGTAAACGACTGCTGATCGCTACCGCCAAAGGCCTTGAGGTGTATCAGCAGGTGAAAACGGTGGCCGATGATTTGCGGGAGGAGATCCTTACCGCCATTACCCCCGAAGAGCAGCGGCAGACGCAGCGGGTACTGGAGAAACTGCTGCGCGAGGTTGAGAAAAAATAATGCCGCGTCGTCACGCTAATCCCTATGTTCCTCACGACTGGGCCCCGCACGAAAAACCGGCGATCCTCGGCTCGCCGTCGACCCCCATTCACAGTACGCCAAAACGTATTGCCTACGGGATCGTCGGGCTGCTGGTCTGCCTGACGGGCGCGCTCGGCAACGCGGTGGTAACCGCCAATCTGCAGCTGTTGCAGGGTACTTTTGCCGCCTGGTCAACTGAGATTGCCTGGCTCCCGGCGGTCTACGTGATGACCAACGTCTCCATCAACCTGCTGCTGGTGAAGTTTCGCCAGCAGTTCGGCCTGCGCGCTTTTACCGAGGGTTTTCTCGTTCTCTACGTGCTGGTGACCTTTTTCCACCTGTTCGTTAACGACCTCAGTTCAGCGCTGATGGTGCGCGCCGCCCACGGAATGGTAGCCGCAGCGCTAAGCTCGCTGGGGATTTATTATCAGGTGCAGGCCTGGCCCGCCCGCCATCGGCTCAAAGCGCTGACCATCGGCATCACCGGTTCATCCCTGGCGATCCCGCTGGCGCGCCTGTTCTCAACCGAGCTGCTGCAAATCGACGAGTGGCGCGGGCTGTACTTCTTTGAGCTGGGGCTGGCGCTGGTGTCGCTGGCCTGCGTGATCGCCCTCAAGCTGCCGCCAAGCGATCGTAAAAAGGTGTTTGAGAAGAAAGACTTCATCACCTTCTTCCTGCTGGCGCCGGGGATGGCGCTGGTCACCGCGGTGCTGTCGCTGGGACGACTGGACTGGTGGTTTGAAGCGCCGTGGATCGGCTGGGCGCTGGCGGGCGCGGTGGTGCTGATTGTCTCCGCGATTGCCTTTGAGCATAACCGCAGCAATCCGCTGCTCAATATCAAATGGCTCTCCAGCGGCAGTATTCTGCGTCTCGGGCTGATTATGCTGCTGATCCGCATCGTGCTGGCGGAGCAGAATACCGGCGTTATCGGCTGGCTGCAGTACGTCGGTTTGCAGAATGAACAGATGACCAACCTGGCATGGTCAATTTTTGCCGGGATCGTCTGCGGCATCGTCGCCAGCTGCCTGACGCTCAACCCGCAGCGCCTCTACTGGCCCACCGCCACGGCGCTGGCGTTGATTATGGTTGCCTCGCTGCTCGACAGCCAGTCGACGATCCTCACGCGACCGGA
The DNA here is from genome assembly GCF_001753185.1 of Klebsiella sp. LTGPAF-6F. Taxonomy (NCBI): domain Bacteria; kingdom Pseudomonadati; phylum Pseudomonadota; class Gammaproteobacteria; order Enterobacterales; family Enterobacteriaceae; genus Klebsiella; species Klebsiella sp. LTGPAF-6F. The sequence continues at coordinate 2,930,222 of NZ_CP017450.1, read as the reverse complement.
GCAGCTGATGTTCAGCCAGTTTCTGCTGGGCTTCGGCAGCGCCTTTTTCCTCGCCCCGGCGATGCTGGCGGGGATTGGCGGCGTCATTGCCGACCAGCGCAACCTGGTGAGCTTCTCGGTGCTGTTCGGCATGAGCCAGAATATCGGCGGCCTGCTGGGTTCCGCTATTCTCGGCACCTTTCAGACCTGGCGGGAGAAGTTTCACTCCAGCCAGCTCGCCGACCAGCTCACCACGCTCAATCCGCTGATTACCGAGCGTTTGCAGCAGTACAGTCAGATGTATCAAAGCCAGATTGGCGACAGCACGTTGCTCAACGTTCAGGCCACCACGCTGCTGCAAAACGCCGCCACCCTGCAGGCCAATATTCTCGCTTACAATGATACCTATCTGCTGACGGCGGCGATTTCAGCCGCCACGCTGGTATGGGTTTTCTGGCGCTTAATAAGATTACGTATTACCGCTCGTATCGCGCTGAAGCGCGCGACGGGAAGCAAATAAAAATTTTCACTCTGGAGTTATTATGAGTCAGCAGGATGCGGCCAAACAGCAGGCCAATACCCGAAATAATATTCGCATCGTCTCTATTTTTACCGCCGCCGCCATTGGCATCGTTGGCGTACTGGTTATTCTCTACGCCTGGCAGCTGCCGCCGTTTACCCGAGAAAGCCAGTTTACCGATAACGCCTACGTTCGCGGGCAAACCACGTTTATCAGCCCGCAGGTCAACGGTTATATCACCGAGGTTAAGGTCCAGGATTTTAATCAGGTAAAAGCCGGCGACGTGCTGTTTCAAATCGACGACCGCATCTATAAGCAGCGCGTCCATCAGGCGGAAGCTCAGCTGGCAATGAAAGAGGCGGCGCTGAAGAACAATCAGCAGCAGCGTAAAAGCGCCGAAGCGGTCATCACCCGTAACGAAGCGGCGCTGCAAAACGCCCGCGCGCAGAATCTGAAAACCCAGGCGGATTTAAAACGCGTTCAGGAGCTGACCGCCGACGGCTCGTTATCGATTCGCGAACGCGATTCCGCCCGCGCCAGCGCGGCGCAGGGCACCGCGGATATCGAGCAGGCCAAAGCAACGCTGGAGATGTCGCGCCAGGATTTGCAATCAACCATCGTTAATCGTGACTCGCTGCTCGCCGACGTCGCCAATGCGAAAGCCGCGCTGGAGCTGGCGCAGATAGACCTGCAAAACACCCGTATTATCGCGCCGACGGACGGTCAGCTTGGGCAAATCTCCGTTCGCCTTGGCGCATACGTGACCGCCGGGACGCATTTGACCTCGCTGGTGCCGCCGCAGCACTGGCTGATCGCTAACCTGAAAGAGACCCAGCTGGCCCAGGTGCGCGTCGGACAGCCGGTGACCTTTACCGTGGATGCGCTGAACAGCGAGAAATTCACCGGTACGGTGCAGAGCATCTCCCCGGCGACCGGCGTGGAGTTCAGCGCTATTTCGCCGGATAACGCCACCGGTAACTTTGTCAAAATCGCCCAGCGCATTCCGGTACGCATCGCCGTTGATGAGGGGCAGAAAAACCGCCAGCGCCTGCGGCCGGGCATGTCGGTGCAGGTTACCATCGATACCCGCGCGGAGGAGCAGCAATGATCCGTCCGCTCGCTCTCGCCGTTATGCTTGCGCTGGCCGGCTGCCAGTCCGCCGACGTTCAACGGGCCGCGCCCGGGCTGCAGATCCCCGCCGCCTGGCGGGCGGATGTCGGCCCCTCCAGCCCGGTTGAGGGCGTGTGGTGGCGCAACTTCCACGACAGTACGCTCAATCTCTACGTTGACCAGGCGCTGCGCTACAACAGCGACGTGCTGATAGCCCGCGAACGGGTCAACGAGTACCAGGCGCGGGCTTACGCCGCCGATAGCAGCCTGTTTCCCTCCCTTGACGCCGGATTGACCGGCACCCGCGCGCGGTCCCAGTCGGCCGCTACCGGCCTGCCTGTCCACAGTACGGTGTATAAAGGCGCGCTAACCGCCAGCTACGATGTTGATCTCTGGGGCGCAAACCGCAGCGCCGCCAGCGCGGCGCAAGCCAGCCTGGAGGCGCAAAAGGCGGCTGCCGCAGCGGCGAATCTGACCGTCGCCTCTTCGGTGGCGGCCGGCTATATCACCCTGCTCTCGCTGGATGAACAGCTGCGGGTGACGCAGCAAACGTTAAAATCGCGCGAAGATGCCTTCAACCTGGCGAAGCGCCAGTTTGAGACGGGCTATACCTCACGCCTGGAGCTGATGCAGGCGGACTCCGAACTGCGCTCCACGCGCGCGCAAATTCCGCCGCTGCGCCACCAAATCGCCCAGCAGGAAAATGCGCTCAACCTTCTGCTCGGCGCCAATCCGGACGCCGTTAAGCGCAACGCGTTCGCGCAGCTGTCGCCGCTATCGCTACCTTCCCAGCTGCCGTCAACCCTGCTCAACCGCCGACCGGATATCGTTCAGGCCCAGCGTCAGCTGGTGGCCGCCGACGCTACCCTGGCGTCATCGCAGGCGCAGCTGCTGCCGTCCATTAACCTTACCGCCACCGGCAGCCTGCAGGATCGCACCCTGCCCGACCTGCTGGATAATCCGCTACGCTTATGGAGCCTCGGCGGCAGCATTCTGGCGCCGCTGCTCAACCGCCAGGCGCTGAATGCCCAGGTGGACGTTTCGATGGCCCAGCGCAATCAGGCGCTGTTTAGCTATGAGAAAACGGTACGCGGCGCGTTTAAAGAGGTGAATGACAGTCTCGATGCCATCGGCCGCTACGGCGAGCAGCTGGCGGAGCTGCAGGCGCAGGAGAAGGTGGCCCAAGAGACGCTGCGCATCGCGCAAAACCGCTATCGCAACGGCTACTCCTCCTATCTGGACGTGCTGGACGCCCAGCGCACGCTGTTTTCCACCCAGCTCAGCGTGGTACAGGTGAAAAACAACCTGCTGCTGGCGCAAGTTGATTTGTACCGGTCGCTGGGAGGCGGCTGGTCTGATTCATCAGGGATGTAATACGGGAAATCTGACATGCAACAACAGTGGTCGGCAGTAGATAATTATCTCGTGACAGCGTTAATCCCCACCGATCCACTACTCAGCCAGGTTCTGGAGAATAACCAGCGCGCCGGGCTTCCGGCTATCGACGTTGCCGCTAATCAGGGGCAGTTTCTGGCCCTGCTGGTGCGCATGACGGGCGCCAGACGCATCCTCGAGATTGGCACGCTCGGCGGCTACAGCACCATCTGGATGGCCAGAGAATTGCCCGCCGATGGCGAATTACTTACCCTGGAGGCCGACGCGCACCATGCCGCCGTCGCCCGCGAGAACCTGCGCCTGGCGGGCGTGGACGATCGCGTTGCGGTGCTGGAAGGTCCGGCGCTGGCCAGCCTCGAAACGCTGGGAGAGCGCCCGCCGTTCGATCTCATTTTTATCGATGCGGATAAGCCCAATAATCCCCACTATCTGCGCTGGGCGTTACGCTATTCCCGTCCGGGGACAGTGATTGTGGGCGATAACGTGGTGCGCGATGGCGAAGTGACGAATCCGGATAGCGCGGATGAGCGGGTGCAGGGTGTCAGAGCGTTTATCGACATGATGGGCAGCGACCCGCGACTGACGGTCACGGCCCTGCAAACCGTGGGCAGCAAAGGCTGGGATGGGTTCACCCTCGCGTGGGTGAACGCCTGACGCTATCCACCTTCCCCGGCAGCCTGCGCCACCGGGGAAAGCGGCGGCCTAGGCCGTAATCTGCTCCATTGCCTGCAGTACCCGCTTGTCGGAAATCGGATACGGCGTGCCGAGCTGCTGGGCGAACAGGCTGACGCGCAGCTCTTCAATCATCCAGCGGATCTCCTGCACGTCGTCATCCTGACGGCGCTGAGGCGGCAGCTTATTCAGCCACTGCTGCCACGCCTGCTGGATGCTCTCCACTTTAAGCATCTGCGCGCGGTCGCGGTGCGGATCGATGGCCATTTTCTCCAGCCGTTTTTCAATCGCCTGCAGATAGCGCAGCGTGTCTCCAAGGCGGCGGAAGCCGTTACCGGTGACGAAACCGCGATACACCAGCCCGCTCATCTGCGATTTGATATCCGACAGCCCCAGCGCCATGGTCATATCCACGCGCCCTTTCAGGCGTTTGTTGACGTTAAAGACCGCGGTCAGGATCTGCTCGACCTGTTTGGCAATGTCCACTACCGTCTCGTTCAGCTCGGCGCGCACCTTTTCATGCAGCGCGGCAAAGCCCTCTTCGCTCCATACCGGGCCGCCCGCTTCGTCAATCAGCTTATCCACGCCGCAGGCGATGCAGTCATCGATCAGATCCAGCACTTTACCGTAGGGGTTGAAATAGAGCCCCAGCTTGGCTTTATTCGGCAGCTTTTCGTGCAGATACTTTATCGGCGACGGGATATTCAGCAGCAGCAGGCGGCGCAGGCCGCGCCACATCTCCTGCTGCTGCTCCAGCGGATTATCAAACAGCTTGATGGCCACGCTGTCGCGTTCGTCCACCAGCGCCGGCCAGGCCTTAACTTTGTAGTTGCCGCGCTTCTGCTCGTAGCTCTCCGGAAGCTGGCCAAAGCTCCAGATATGCAGCCCGCTCTGCTCGATACCGTCATCGGCGACCGCGGACAGCGTCTCCTGCACCTTACCTTTCAGCGCATCTTTCAGATCCTGCAGCGAACGCCCTTCCTGCAGCTTCTTGTTTTTCTCGTCCACCACCCGGAAAGTGATTTTCAGGTGATCGGGCACCTGATCCCATTGCCAGGCCTCGCGGTCGATAGTCACGCCGGTCATCCGCCGCAGCTCGCGCTCCAGTGAATCCAGCAGCGGCAGCTCCAGCGGCGTCGCGCGGCCGAGAAACGCTTCCGCGTAGTTTGGCGCCGGGACAAAATTGCGGCGCACCGGCTTCGGCAGCGATTTAATCAGGGCGATAACCAGCTCCCGGCGCAGCCCCGGGATCTGCCACTCAAACCCGGCCTCTTCCACCTGGTTGAGCAGCGGCAGCGGAATATGCACCGTCACGCCGTCGGCGTCGGCGCCCGGCTCGAACTGATAGGTCAGACGCAGCTTGAGGTTGCCCTGATGCCAGAAGTTCGGATAGTCGAGCTTGCTGACCTGCTCCGCGCCTTCCTTAATCAGCATGCTCTTTTCAAAGTTGAGCAGATCCGGCGTCTCGCGGCTGGCCTGCTTCCACCATTTATCAAAGTGGCGCGCGGAGATGACGTCATGGCTGATGCGCTGGTCGTAGAACTCAAACAGCGTTTCGTCATCGACGAGAATGTCGCGACGGCGCGATTTATGCTCCAGCTCTTCAATTTCGTTGCGCAGCTTCAGGTTTTCGCGGAAGAAAGCGTGGCGAGTCTGCCAGTCGCCCTCCACCAGCGCGTGACGAATAAACAGCTCGCGGCATAGCGCCGGGTCAATCTGGCTGTAGTTGACCTTGCGGGCAGCGACAATCGGCAGACCGTAAACGGTCACCTTCTCCGTCGCCATCACCGCGCCCTGCCCGCGCTCCCAGTGGGGTTCGCTGTACGAGCGTTTGATCAGATGCTGCGCCACCGGCTCGACCCACTCCGGCTCAATGCGCGCGGCGATGCGCCCCCACAGGCGGCTGGTTTCCACCAGTTCGGCGACCATCGTCCATTTCGGCGGCTTTTTAAACAGCCCCGATCCGGGGAAGATGGAGAAGCGGGCGTTGCGCGCGCCGGTAAACTCCTGCTTGTCGGCGTCTTTCATACCGATGTGCGACAGCAGACCGGTCAGCAGCGCGGTGTGAATTTCACGATACTCCGCCGGCTCGCTATTGACCGGCAGGCCGAGCTCTTTGACCACCTGACGCAGCTGGGTGTAGATATCCTGCCACTCGCGCACGCGCAGGTAGTTGAGAAAATCAACCCGACACTGGCGGCGGAACTGGTTCGAGGAGAGCGCTTTTTGCTGCTCGCCCAGGTAGTTCCACAGGTTGACGAACGCCAGAAAGTCGGACTCTTTGTCGTGGAAGCGGCGGTGTTTCTCGTCGGACGCCTGCTGCTTGTCCATTGGCCGCTCGCGCGGATCCTGAATAGAGAGCGCCGAGGTGATAATCATCGCCTCGCGCACGCAGCCGTGTTTTTGCGCTTCCAGCACCATGCGCGCCAGACGCGGGTCCACCGGTAGCTGGCTCAGCTGGCGGCCCATCGGCGTCAGCTTATAGGCGGTCTGCTGTTCGTCAGTGGTAATCGCTCCCAGCTCTTCCAGCAGGCGCACGCCGTCCTGAATATTGCGTTTGTCCGGCGCTTCAACGAACGGGAACGCGGCAATATCGCCGAGCCCGAGCGCGGTCATTTGCAGAATAACCGACGCCAGGTTGGTGCGCAGAATCTCCGGGTCGGTAAACTCCGGACGCGACAGGAAGTCGTCTTCAGAATAAAGACGAATACAGATCCCTTCGGAGACGCGGCCGCAGCGGCCCTTACGCTGGTTAGCCGACGCCTGGGAAACCGGCTCAATCGGCAGGCGCTGTACTTTAGTCCGGAAGCTGTAGCGGCTGATACGCGCGGTGCCTGGATCGATAACGTACTTGATGCCCGGCACGGTCAGCGAAGTTTCCGCGACGTTGGTGGCCAGCACGATCCGCCGCCCGCTGTGGGCCTGGAACACGCGATTCTGTTCGCTGTTGGACAGTCGCGCATACAGCGGCAGTACTTCGGTATGGCGCAGATTCAGCTTATTGAGCGCATCGGCGGTATCGCGAATTTCGCGCTCGCCGCTCATAAAAATGAGGATATCGCCGGGGCTTTCACGCCCGAGCTCATCAACGGCGTCGAAAATCGCCTGCAGCTGATCGCGCTCGGTGTCGTCGGCGTCTTCAACGATGGGTCGATAGCGCACTTCTACCGGGTAGGTGCGCCCGGACACTTCGATAATCGGCGCGTTGTTAAAGTGGCGCGAGAAGCGTTCCGGATCGATGGTCGCCGAGGTGATAATAATTTTCAGATCCGGGCGACGGGGCAGCAGTTCCCGCAAATAACCCAGCAGGAAGTCGATATTGAGGCTGCGTTCGTGCGCTTCATCGATGATGATGGTGTCATACTGCATCAGCAGCCGGTCCTGCTGGATTTCCGCCAGCAGAATACCGTCGGTCATCAGCTTAACCATGGTGTTATCGCTGACGTGGTCGCTAAAGCGAACTTTATAGCCGATGCAGCCGCCCGGCTCCGTTTGCAGCTCTTCGGCGATGCGGTTGGCGACGGTACGCGCGGCCAGGCGACGCGGCTGCGTATGGCCAATTAAGCCTTTAACGCCGCGCCCCAGCTCCATACAAATTTTTGGCAGCTGGGTGGTTTTCCCCGACCCGGTTTCCCCCGCCACAATCACCACCTGGTGATCGCGAACGGCTTCGAGAATCTCCTGTTTTTTCTGGCTAACCGGCAGGTTTTCCGGATAAGCGATCGCCGGCCGCGCGGCTTCGCGCAGCAGGACTCTCCCTGCCGCCTGTTCAATTTCTTGCGCCATCTCCTGAAGAATGGCCTGTTGGGCATCAGGATTTTTAACCTTCTTCACGCCGTGCAGGCGACGGGAGAAGCGCGACTTATCGCGCAGCATCAGGCCATCAAGCCGTTCAAAGAGCGATGAGAAGGTTATTTTTTGTTGTTCTGTCATAGCGTTATCGGGCAGCGCACTGCCGGGAAAAATCTCTTTTGAAGTATTGCGTTAGAGTACCACATCCGCGCATTTCGTGCCTTGTTCAAAAAAACTGAATACAGAGTTCGATTTATTGCGCTTTCTCTGTGGCATGATTGTGAATAGAGTGTCAACAAGCACCAGGGCATCGGCCCGTCAATCACATTAAAAAAGGAAACACCCATGAGCAAAGTATTAGTTCTGAAATCCAGTATTCTGGCAGGGTACTCGCAATCTGGTCAGCTGTCCGACTATTTTGTTGAACAATGGCGTGAAAAGCACGCGGAAGACGTTATCACCGTGCGCGACCTGGCTGCAAACCCAATTCCGGTACTGGACGGTGAGCTGGTTGGCGCTCTGCGTCCGAGCGACGCGCCGCTGACGCCGCGTCAGCAGGAAGCGCTGGCGCTTTCTGACGAACTGATCGCTGAACTGCAGGCGAACGATGTGATTGTTATCGCGGCGCCGATGTACAACTTCAACATCCCGACCCAGCTGAAAAACTACTTCGACCTGGTGGCGCGCGCTGGCGTGACCTTCCGCTACACCGAGAAAGGGCCGGAAGGTCTGGTGAAAGGTAAACGTGCGGTTGTCGTCACCAGCCGCGGCGGTATCCATAAAGATACCCCGACCGATCTGGTGACCCCTTACCTCTCCACCTTCCTCGGCTTTATCGGCATTACCGATGTGAACTTCGTGTTTGCTGAAGGCATCGCCTACGGCCCGGAAGTCGCAGCGAAAGCGCAGTCTGATGCAAAAGCCGCTATCGACAGCGTTGTAGCCGCATAAGAGTTGACTCCTCCCGCTTCCCGGCGGGAGGAGAGTTTCACTTTTTCTCGTAGCGCAAATACCCCACCACGCCACCGCCGCCATCTTTCGGATGATTCACGCCGTCGTTGACCTCCACGCAGGGAAAATCGAAGGGTGACACGCCGTCAATACAGGCCACATTCACGCCGTACTGCTGCGGGTTTGAACGCCGCTGATGAAAAGTGTAAATCCCGCATACCGAGCAGAAAAAGTGCACGGCTTGACCGGTATTAAAACGATACTCCGTGAGCTTATCCCGTCCGCGCACCACCTCTATTCCTGAAAGCGGCGCGGAGACCGCAACCGCCCCACGCATCCGGCAATATGAACAGTTACAGCGGCGAACGGTGTTGAAGCCATCGCTAAGCTCAACGGTAAACGCCACCGCGCCGCAGTGGCACTGAGCGGATAATTTCTCTGCCATGATTTTCCCCTCAGGATGATGATTTCGGCCGCAAATTCTCGTCAAAGATCAGCCGCTTTCTGTCCGACTCTGCTTCTTTGAGCGGTTCCACCTGATGCAGCGTCTGTTTGCAGCGCTCCACCAGCACCTGATACTCCCGCGTCCCCTGCTTCTTCCAGGCCAGCTCCTGTTCACTTAATGTACGAATGGCTTTTGCCGGACTGCCGACAATCAGATGGTTGGCGGGCATTTCAGCGTTGGCTTTCACAAAGGCCGAAGCGCCGACGATGCTGTTTTCCCCAATCCTGGCCCCGTCAATAATCACCGCGCTCATCCCCACCAGCGCGTTGCGGCCGATGGTGCAGCCGTGCAGAATCGCGCCGTGGCCGATATGTCCCTCTTCTTCCACCACCGTGTCCTGGCCGGGAAAACCGTGCATCACGCAGTTATCCTGGATGTTAGCGCCATCTTTCACCACGATACGGCCAAAATCGCCGCGCAGGCTGGCGTTAGGGCCGACGTAGACCCCTTTGCCGAGGATCACGTCGCCAATCAGCACGGCGGTGGGATGAACATAGCTTTCGTCCGGTACAACCGGCGTCATACCGTCAATCTGATAAATGGGCATGGTGCCTCCTTATACGCCCGACAGCCCGCCGAAGCGCTGGAAATAGAGCGGCCCCGGCGCGGGAAGTTCCCCCACCGAGCTTTCGCCCTTCTCGCCGACAAACGCCAGCGCGCCGGGCGCAACGCGTTGATAAATATTGATGCACAGCTGGCGCGCGGTTTGTCCGGCCCAGTGCGCGGGGAGCAGTTCTTCGGGCAGCAGCGGATCTTTCAGCACCACCCGGCGATAGAAGTGAATCAGCAGGAGCTGAATTTGAAAGCAGCGTTCAGGCGTCAGCTCCGCGGGCTCGCAGTCGCGAAGCAGCGGCAGCAGCGGTCGAAACAGGGTGATAAACGCGTCATACATCGCGTTCTGCTCGGTGAGATGCCAACACTCTTCAACGCGAGCGCGCAGCGCCGCCCGGGAGAGCGCCAGCGGGGAATGCGCTTCGAAGCAGATAACATTCTCCGCTACGCCCGCTTCGTGCAGCAGAGATTGCACGTCCGCCAGCTTCTGCGATGGCGAAGCCAGCAGACTCGGCGCCAGCGCGCCAAATCCCTGCCACAGCAGCTGTTTTTTGACTTCCGCCAGAGTGCTCTTCTCCAGCCCTTCCGACAGCAGCAGCAGCCAGGTACCGTCCCACTCCGGGGCGCTGGCGCGATAGATTTTATGCTCCGCCCGGCGGGTCAGGCGCAGGCCTTTGTCGCTGAGGCGGTAGAAGCTGCGGCGGCCAATGCGCACCACATCGAGCCACTCTTCTTTATTCAGGCGGAACAGCGCGGTACGCACGAATCGTTCGCCAAATCCGAGCCCTTCCAGCAGCGCCGCCACGCTGCCGAGCCAGACCTCTCCGCCGCGCTGGAGCAAGGCGTCGCCGTATAAAGAAGCAATAAGCGAGGTCCCGCTAATGGGCATCGCGGCGACGGCCTGTTGAATAAAGGTGTCGAGTTTACTCATCTGATTCATTCTGTTGTGATTTTTGTCCTTTTTGAATCATAGCACAGGAAATCCCGGAGGCGGTGCTGCGCACCTGTCCGGGCTACCGCCCCGCAGACGACGGTGAATACGTAGCCCGGCTAAGCGCAGCGCGAGCCGGGAAGAGGCCGAGCTGATACATCAACCCCGGCACACTCCCCGGGTCGCGGCGTAAACGCCTTACCCGGGCTACCGCCCCGCAGACGACGGTGAATACGTAGCCCGGCTAAGCGCAGCGCGAGCCGGGAAGAGGCAGAGCTGATACATCAACCCCGGCACACTCCCCGGGTCGCGGCGTAAACGCCTTACCCGGGCTACCGGCCCGCAGACGGCGGTGAATACGTAGCCCGGCTAAGCGCAGCGCGAGCCGGGAAGAAGCTGAGCTGATATATCAGCCCCGGCACACTCTCCGGGTCGCGGCGTAAACGCCTTACCCGGGCTACCGGCTCGCAGACGACGGTGAATTCGTAGCCCGGCTAAGCGCAGCGCGACCCGGGAAGAGGCAGAGCTGATACATCAGCCCCGGCACACTCCCCGGGTCGCGGCGTAAACGCCTTGCCCGGGCTACCGGCCCGCAGACGGCGGTGAATACGTAGCCCGGCTAAGCGCAGCGCGAGCCGGGAAGAGGCCGAGCTGATACATCAACCCCTGCACACTCCCCGGGTCGCGGCGTAAACGCCTTACCCGGGCTACCAGCCCGCAGACGACGGTGAACACGTAGCCCGGCTAAGCGCAGCGCGAGCCGGGAAGAAGCTGAGCTGATACATCAGCCCCGGCACACTCCCCGGGTCGCGGCGTAAACGCCTTACCCGGGCTACCCGCCCGCAGACAACGGTGAATTCGTAGCCCGGCTAAGCGCAGCGCGAGCCGGGAAGAAGCAGAGCTGATATATCAACCCCGGCACACTCCCCGGGTCGCGGCGTAAACGCCTTACCCGGGCTACCACTGTCCAGGCTACGGGAGTTACGGCATCGGGTAGCCCGGACAGGCGCAATGCGCCGCCTCCGGGAGAATGCGTTATCCGTTAGCGGCCACCTTGCGCAGATCGAACACGCGGCAGGCCTTACCCTCGGAGCGCGGAATGCTGCCGCAGTTAACAATGCTGATATCGGTCGAAATCCCCACCATCGACTTGATCCGGTGGCGCAGCTGGTGGCAAATCTGACAGCGCTGCTCGTGGTTCAGCGCCAGACCGCTCTCTTTTAGCTCCACGCGCACCGAAAGTGAATCAAGATGGCCCCGGCGGTTAACTTCCAGCTGATAGTGCGGCGCCAGATGTTCGAACTTGAGGATCTCCTCTTCCAGCTGCGACGGGAAGACGTTCACGCCGCGGATAATCAGCATATCGTCGCTGCGCCCGCTGATGCGATCCATCCGGCGCATGGTGCGGGCGGTGCCCGGCAGCAGGCGCGTCAGGTCGCGGGTGCGGTAGCGGATCACCGGCAGCGCTTCTTTGGTCAGGGTGGTGAACAGCAGCTCGCCGTGTTCGCCGTCCGCCAGCGGCGTACCGGTGTCCGGATTCACTACTTCAGGGTAGAAGTGATCCTCCCAGATCGTCGGACCGTCGGCGGTTTCCAGACACTCCATCGCCACCCCCGGCCCCATAACCTCCGACAGGCCGTAGATATCCAGCGCCGAAATCCCCAGACGACGCTCGATTTCCGCCCGCATCGCATGGGTCCACGGCTCCGCGCCGAACACGCCCACCCGCAGGGAGCAGCCGCTGGCGTCGCCGCCCATCTGGCGCTCCAGCTCTTCGATCAGGTTCAGACAGTAGGACGGCGTCACCATAATCATATCCGGCTTGAAATCGCGGATCAGCTGCGCCTGTTTTTCAGTCTGCCCGCCGGACATGGGAATGACCGTCGCGCCTAAACGCTCCGCGCCGTAGTGGGCGCCCAGCCCGCCGGTAAACAGGCCATAGCCGTAGGCGACATGAATTTTGTCTTTTGCCGTCCCGCCCGCCGCGCGCAGGGAGCGGGCGACAATATTGGCCCAGTTATCAATATCGTTTTGCGTATAGCCCACCACCGTCGGCTTGCCGGTGGTGCCCGAAGACGCGTGGATACGCACCACCTGCTCCATCGGCACCGCAAAGGTATCAAAGGGGTAGTTGTCGCGCAGATCCTGCTTGGTGGTGCAGGGAAACTTGCTCAGATCGCTCAGTTCGTGAAAATCGTCAGGATGAATGCCCGCCGCGTCAAATTTACGGCGATACATCGGCACGTTCTCATACGCATGCTTAAGGGTCCACTTCAGACGCTGGGTTTGCAGGGCCTGTAGCTCGTCGCGCGATGCGGTTTCAATCGGGTCTAATTGAGTTATCGTTGTCATTTTGTAGGGTACTCGCAGGTAGATTCGCTCACACTCGCTCAAGGATCATGGCAATGCCCTGACCCACGCCAATACACATCGTACACAGCGCATAGCGCCCGCCGCGGCGCTGCAGCTCCAGGCTGGCGCTTAATGCCAGCCGGGCGCCGCTCATTCCCAACGGATGGCCTAAGGCGATGGCGCCGCCGTTGGGGTTAACATGCGGGGCATCATCCGCCAGCCCCAGCTGTCTGAGCACGCCCAGCGCCTGGGCGGCGAAGGCTTCATTCAGCTCAATCAGATCCATATCGTTTATACTCAGCCCGGCGCGCTCCAGCACTTTACGTACCGCCGGTACCGGTCCAAGCCCCATCAGCTTCGGCTCGACGCCCGCCGTCGCCATCGCCACAATACGCGCCCGGGGCGTCAGCCCCTGGACGATGGCCTGCTGCGAGCTGGCGATAATCAGCGCCGCGGCGCCGTCGTTGACGCCGGAGGCATTTCCCGCGGTCACTACGCCACCCTGACGGAACGGCGTTTTTAGCCGCGAAAGCTGTTCAATGGTGGTGTCCGCCCGCGGATGCTCGTCGTCGCGCACGACGTTTACCGCTCCTTTCCTGTCGACAACGTTTACCGGTACGATCTCCTGCGCCAGAATGCCGTCGCGCTGGGCCTGAGCCGTACGCTGCTGGCTGCGGAAAGCGAAAGCGTCCTGATCGGCGCGGCTGATATTTAACAATTCAGCTACATTCTCCGCCGTTTCCGGCATGCTGTCAGTGCCAAATCGCTGCTGCATGAGCGGGTTCACAAAACGCCAGCCGATGGTGGTATCAAACAGCTCGGCCTGGCGCTGCCAGGGGGCGCTGGCTTTGGCCATCACAAACGGCGCCCGCGACATGGACTCGACGCCGCCGGCGATCATCAGATCCGCCTCTCCGGCTTTGATGGCGCGTGCGGCGAAGCCGATAGCGTCGAGACCGGAGCCGCACAGACGGTTAATGGTGGTGCCGGGTACGGTGTGCGGATAGCCCGCCAGCAGCGTCGCCATATGGGCCACGTTGCGGTTGTCTTCGCCGGCCTGGTTGGCGCAGCCGAGAATCACATCATCGATCGATGCCGGATCGAACTTCGGGTTACGGCTCAGCAGTTCGCGCAGCGGGATGGCGGCGAGGTCGTCGGCGCGCACGCTGGCCAGCGCCCCGCCGTAGCGGCCAATCGGCGTGCGGATCCCGTCACAAATAAAGGCGTCGCGCATCAGACTTCTCCTGTGATTGTGCCGCCGATGCGGTGCGATTTACCGCGGAACAGAGCGACAACTTTTTGCTGTTGGTTAACAATTTCTATGTCATAGACCCCGGTCAGCTTGCCCTGATGCTTAACTCTCGCCGTCGCGGTCAGCAGCTCGCCGACAAAGGCCGGACGCAGAAAATCGATGCTCGCCGCCGACGCGACCGCCGCCAGCCCCTGGCTGTTGCAGGCGTAGGCGAAGGCGGTATCGGCGAGCGAAAACAGCTGTCCGCCGTGGCAGGTATGGTGGCCGTTGAGCATGTTCGGGGCGATCGCCATGGTCATCTGCGCGTAGCCCTGGTCCATCGCGATAATTTCAATTCCCAGCGCTTTCGCACAGTTATCGTTCTCGTACATCGCGCGGGCGTTGTGCCAGGCTTCATTGCTCATGATGTCTCTCCATCAGCGCCTTCTGGCGCAGCAGGGAACAGGGGCGATAGCGCTCTTCGCCGTAGTGCTGCTGCAGGTTTTCCAGCAGCCGCAGCACCCGGCCCCAGCCTAGTGATTCACCCCACGCCAGCGGGCCGTGCGGGTAGTTGACGCCCAGACGCATGGCGGTATCGATATCCTCCGCGCTGGCAACGCCCTTCTGCAGCGCGTCCAGCGCTTCGTTAACCAGCATCGCCACCGTCCGCCACACCAGCAGGCCGGGATAGTCGGCGATCTGCAGCACCTTTTTGCCCTGCTGCTGAAAATAGAAAGTCGCTTTATCGATCGCCGCCTGAGAGGTGGTTTCCGCGCTGGCCAGCACCACCGTATCGCCTGCGCTATGGTCGTAGACCACCACCGGGCGGCCGTGCTGAAGGCTTAACGCCAGGGCGGTTTCACCGGTCGTTTCCAGCAGCAGCACCTCGTCCAGCTCGGTGACAACGTCACGTTTTATACGCTTTGCTGCGCGTTCTGCCGATACGGCGGCCAGCTCCAGCTCAGGCTGTGCCTCAGCAGGCCAGCAGTAGACTCCCTGCCCGCTCTTTTTACCCAGCCGTCCGGCCAGCGCCAGCTCCTGCTGCAGCAGCGACGGCAGATAGCGGCGGTCCTGCCAGAAGGCGTTAAATACCGAACAGGTCACCGCAAAGTTGACGTCCTGGCCAATCAGGTCGGTCAGCGCCAGCGGCCCCATGGGAAAACCGCCGCCGTCGCGCAGGGCGGCGTCAATCACCTCCGGCGCGGCGACCTGCTCCTCCAGCGCTCGCCACGCTTCGGCATAAAAAGGCCGCGCCACGCGGTTGACGATAAAGCCGGGCGTTGAGCGGCAGCGAACCGGCTGTTTTCCCCAGTCGCTGACCCGCAGGCAGAGCTGTTCAACGACTTCCGCCGAGGTGGCCAGGCCGCTGACCACTTCCACCAGCTTCATTACCGGGGCCGGGTTAAAGAAGTGCAGCCCGGCGACCCGCTCCGGGTGTTTTATTCCCGCGGCGATGGCGGTGATCGATATCGACGACGTGTTGCTGACCAGCAGCGTCGACGGGGAGCAGATTTCGGCCAGCTGTCTGAACAGCGCTTTTTTCACGTCCAGGCGCTCGGAGGCGGCTTCAATAACCAACTCCGCATGGGCTAAAGCGCTCAGATCCTCAGCCGGTGCCAGACGCGACAGCAGCGCCCCGGCCTGTTCCGCCGCCAGCTTGCCGCGGCTGACGCGGGAGGCCAGCCGCTGGCGAATCCCGCCGATGGCGCGAACCACCGCCTCAGGGGCGATGTCGTAAATCAGTACCGGATGCCCGGCGGCGGCGGCAACTTCGGCAATGCCGGCGCCCATGGTGCCGCTGCCTATCACCGCGACGGTAGGTAACGTTGTGCTCATCGGCTATTTCCCGCTGAAGTGAGGTGGACGCTTCGCCAGAAAAGCGCTGACGCCTTCGCGATAGTCGGCGCTGCGTCCGGCCAGGCGCTGGTAGTCGCGCTCCAGGTCAAGCTGCTGGTCCAGGGTCTGGGTTTCCGCCAGCCGCAGCGCGTTTTTAATCAGCCCGAGGCCATAGGTCGGCTGGGCGGCCAGGTGCCGGGCCAGCGCCAGGCCGGTGTCTTTCAGCTCGGCATCGTCCACCACCTGCCAGATCATCCCCCACTGCGCCGCCTGCTCCGCGCTCAGGCTATCGCCCAGCAGCGCCAGCCCCATCGCCCGCGCGCGCCCCGCCACGCGCGGCAGAAACCAGCTGCCGCCGCAGTCCGGCACCAGACCAAGCTTGCTGAACGCCATGACGAACTTCGCTGAACGCGCCGCCAGCACGATATCGCAGCCCATCGCCAGCGTAGCCCCCGCGCCCGCCGCGACGCCGTTCACCGCGCAAATCACCGGTTTCGGCAGCGCCGCCAGACGGCGCACCAGGGGGTTGTAGAAACGCTCGACCGATAAACCGAGATCCGGCGCCGGCCCGCTGGGGTCAACGTTGCGGTCATTTAAATCCTGCCCGGCGCAAAAGCCGCGCCCGGCGCCGGTCAGCAGTAAACAGCGCACGCTGTCGTCGCGTTCGGCCTGTTTCAGGCACGTCGCCAGCTGCAGGTGCATCAGGTCGTTAAAACTGTTCAGACGGTCCGGGCGATTAAGGGTAATCGTCATCACGCCCTGTTCCACTTCGCTGAGAATGAAAGCTTCCACGATTAGCGTCCTTTAAATTCCGCAGTGCGTTTATGTAAAAAGGCGTCGATGCCTTCGCGGCGATCTTCGGTCGCGCTCAGCAAAGTAAACAGCTGGCGCTCCTGCTGAAGCCCGGCCTGCAGGCTCACCTCCTGCGACAACCGCAAAGCCTGCTTAGCCGCGCGCAGCGCCAGCGGCGAGTGGCGAGCCACGGTTGCCGCCAAAGCGAGTGCATATTCATCGGTGAGCGCTGGCGGATAAACCTCGCATACCAGCCCCGCCCGCTGCGCCTGATGGGCATCAATGCTTTCGCCGCTCAAGACCATCCGGCTGGCCAGCGCCTTACCGACGGAGCGGATCAGGCGCTGGGTCCCGCCCGCGCCCGGCATCATGCCGAGGGTGATTTCCGGCAGGCCGAAGCGGGCGTTATCGCCGGCGACGATCAGATCGCAGAGCAGCGCCAGCTCGCATCCGGCGCCGAGGGCATAGCCGTTAACCGAAGCGATCAGCGGTTTACTGAAGGCGTCGATACGCGCCCACAGCCGCGGGCGAATATCATCGAGCGTGGCGGGCAGATCTTTTTCCGCCATTTCGTTCAGGTCAGCCCCTGCGGCAAAGAAGCGTTCGTTACCGCTGATGACGCAGACGCCGACCGACGGGTCCAGCGCCGCCGCGTCGAGCACGTCGGCGATCTGCGTCAGCAGCGCGTTATTCAAAGCGTTGCGCGCCTGCGGGCGATTTAGCGTCAGCTGCAGTACGCGCGCGTGACGAGCAATGAACAGTTCGCTCATGCCATCCCCCGCGCGTCAAAGTCGACAACCACATCGTCGCTGGTGGGCAGCGCCTGACAGCTCAGCACGTAGCCCGCCGCCAGTTCGTCGGCTTCAAGGCTGTAGTTAGCGGCCATCGCAACCTCACCGCGCAGCACTTTGCATTTACAGGTGGCGCAGACGCCCCCCTTGCAGGCAAACGGCAGGTCCGCCCCCTGGCGCAGCGCGGCGTCAAGAATGCTGTCATCCTCCGCGCTCAGGGCAATGGTTCGGTCGCGGCCGTCCTGACGAATCGTGACCGCGCGGCCCTCCGCCTGGACGCCGGTAGCCCGCCTGGCGCGGCTGTCCGGGGTATTAAAACGTTCCAGATGAATCGCGTCCTCCGGTACGCCCAGCTCGCGCAGGGCGATCTCCGCTTCATCCATCATCGCCGCCGGGCCGCAGATAAAGGCGTGCTCGAAGCGGCTGAAGTCCAGCAGATGGGCGGCCAGTTCGCGCAGCTTGTCGCCGTTGATGCGCCCCTGCAGCAGATCGCTGTCCATCGACTCCTGGCTGAACAGGTGCACCACCTGCAGACGCTGCGGATAGCGGTCTTTCAGGTCGGCCAGCGCCTGACGGAACATCATGCTGTGGCTGCTGCGGTTGCCGTAAACCAGCGTGAAGCGGCTGTCGACTTCGGTGGCGAGGGTGGCGTCGATAATCGCCATCATCGGCGTAATGCCGGAACCGGCGGCAATCGCCAGGTACTCAGCGCAACGCCCGACCTGCGGCTGGTAGCCGAAGTGGCCCTGCGGCACCATCACGTCCAGCGCCATGCCTTGCTGAATGTCGCTCTGGGCATAGCGCGAGAAGCGCCCGCCGTCGATGGCCTTCACCGCCACGCTGATTTCACCCGGCGAGCGGCTGCGGCAAATGGAGTAGCAGCGCCTGAGCTCTTCCCCGCCAAGGCGCGCTTTCAGGGTCAGATGCTGGCCCGGACGGAAGGCGTATGCATTACGCAGCGCGTCGGGAATGGCAAAGGTGATGGTGACCGCATCGCGGGTTTCCGGCTCCACTTTCGCCACGGTAAGCGAATGAAATGTCGTCATCGCAACCTCAAATACATTTAAAGTAATCAAAGGGTTCCCGGCAGCTGTCGCAGCGATACAGCGCTTTGCAGGCCGTGGAACCGAATTCGCTAATCAGCGAGGTGTGGCGGCTGCCGCAGCGCGGGCAGACCACGTCCTCCGGCATGTGGGCATGGCAGGCATGGCCCTGCGGCGGACTGATGCCGTACTGGCGCAGGCGTTCACGCGCGTCCGGCCCCATCCAGTCGGTGGTCCACGGCGGGTCAAGCTGCAGCACGATATGCACCGGCGCGTAGCCGTTTTCCGTCATTGCCGCGCGGATTTCTCCCAGCAGATGTTCGGTGGCCGGGCAGCCCGAATAGGTTGGCGTGAAGCCAATCACCCAGCCATCGCCGCGGCGCTCCACGCTCCGCACCAGGCCGAGGTCGGTAATGGTCAGCACCGGCACTTCCGGATCGGCAATGGCGCCTAACAGATCCCAGACGGCGTGGACCTCCGGGGGCGCGATATCAACCAGACGTTGCATAATCCCCTCCTGCTACCACTGCTGGCCGGGATAGGCGCGCTGTAAATACTGCATCTCCGCCAGCAGCGGCCCGAGATGTTCGCTGTGCAGCCCCTGCTTACCGCCGCTGCGGAAAGCCGCTTCTTGCGGGATCTGCAAACCGGCGTCGATCAGCGCCGTGTGCACCGCGTTCTGCCATTCGGCCTGCAGTTCGCGCGGGTCGACGGCGATGCCCTGCGCACTCAGCTCAATTTCCAGCTCATCGGCCTGGAACAGCTCGCCGGTAAAGCGCCACAGGTTATCCACCGCGCTCTGCATTCTCTGGGCGGAAAGCGCCGTGCCGTTGCCCAGGCGCTCCAGCCAGCCGCGGCTAAAGCGCTGGTGGTAGCGCACCTCTTTCAGCGCCCTGGCGGCGATGGCGGCAAGCTGCGCATCGCGACTGCCGACCAGGCGGCTGAACAGCGCCACGTGCCAGACATCGATGAAAAACTGGCGAGCGAGGGTGTCGGCGAAGTTGCCGTTTGGCTGCTCCGCCAGCAGTAAATTGCAAAACTGGCGCTCATCGCGGCCAAAGGCCAGGGTATCTTCATCGCCGCTGCCGGTCAGTTCGGCGGCGTAGCTGAGGAAATGGCGCGCCTGCCCCAGCAGGTCGAGGCCGATATTGGCCAGCGCCAGATCGATCTCCAGCTCCGGCGCGTGGCCGCACCACTCGCCCAGACGCTGGGCCAGCACCAGGCCGTTATCGCCGAGGCGCAGGGCATAAGCGGCAACGGGGTTGTCGTTTTTCATCGCGGCCTCACATATGTTCCATGCCGTCGGGCACGGTGTAGAAGGTGGGATGACGATAGACTTTGCTCTCCGCCGGGTCGAAAAATGCGCCGCGCTCTTCGGGCTGCGAGGCGACGATTTCGCTGGCCTTCACCACCCAAATCGAGCAGCCCTCACTGCGGCGGGTATAGGCATCGCGGGCGTTTTCCAGCGCCATCTGGTCATCGGCGGCGTGCAGGCTGCCGACGTGGCGGTGCGACAGTCCCTGTTTGCTGCGAACGAACACTTCATATAACGGCCAGTAGTTTTTGCTCATCTTCATTCTCCTTACGCGGCGTCGCGAGCCTGCTGTTTTTGCGCATGCGCCAGCGCGGCTTCCCGCACCCACGCGCCCTCTTCCCATGCCTTGCGTTTAGCGCCCAGGCGTTCGTGGTTGCAGATCCCGCGTCCGGCAATCACTTCATTAAATTCCTGCCAGTCGATGGCGCCAAAGCGGTAGTGGCCGCTGGTTTCATCCAGCCGCAAATCCGGGTCGGGTACGGTCATGCCGAGGATTTCCACCTGCGGAATGGTGTTATCGATAAAGCGCTGGCGCAGTTCGTCGTTCGAATGGAGCTTGATTTTCCACGCCATGCTGCGGGCGCTGTTTGGCGAGTTATCGTCGCCCGGGCCGAACATCATCAGCGCCGGCCACCAGAAACGGTTGATGGCGTCCTGCAGCATCTGCCGCTGCGCGTCGCTGCCCTGCGCCAGCGCCATGCAGGCTTCAAACCCCTGGCGCTGGTGAAAGCTCTCCTCTTTGCAGATCTTGACCATTGCCCGGGCGTAGGGTCCGTAGGAGGTACGGCACAGCGCCACCTGATTGACGATGGCCGCGCCGTCCACCAGCCAGCCAATCACGCCGATATCCGCCCAGCTCAGGGTCGGGTAGTTAAAAATGGAGGAGTACTTCATCTTGCCGTCGAGCATCTTCTGATACAGGTCTTCGCGGGCGCAGCCGAGGGTTTCCGCCGCGCTGTAGAGGTACAGACCGTGCCCGGCTTCATCCTGTACTTTCGCCAGCAGAATCGCTTTGCGCCTAAGGGTCGGCGCGCGAGTGATCCAGTTGCCTTCCGGCAGCATGCCGACGATTTCCGAGTGCGCGTGCTGACCAATCTGGCGGATCAGCGTTTTGCGGTAGGCTTCCGGCATCCAGTCCTGCGGTTCGATGGCCGTCTCCTGCGCGATGCGCTGGTCAAAGCGTTGTTCTTCTGTCACGTCATCACCTTTATGATTCCAATAAATTCGATTAAAAATAATTTTCGAATCACTTTGTTTTATAAAAGTTACATTCAGGTTAAATAAAACCACAAATTTTGTTTGTTCTTTTTGTGATAGCGACCGCAAAAGCTTTTGTAAAAACCCTTATTAACAAGATATTAAGTGCATAACGCAGATCATCACCGATCACAATGTTAATAAATTATTAAATGCGAGCTTGATTTTTATGATTCACCAAAGAACTATTTATAGATATTTCACGTAACACATCTGGAGATGAACCATGCAGCAGTTAGCCAGCTACTTGTCCGGCGCGTGGCAGACCGGCCGGGGCCACGCGCGTACCATCCATCACGCCATCAGCGGCGAAGCGCTATGGGAAGTCACCAGCGCGGGTCTGGATATGGCGCAGGCGCGACGCTTCGCGATTGAGCGCGGCGGCAAAGCGCTGGGGGCGATGACCTTTATTGAGCGCAGCGCGATGCTGAAGGCGCTCGCCAGATATTTGCTGGAGCAGAAGGCAGAGCTGTACGCGATCTCCGCCGAAACCGGCGCCACCCGCGCCGATAGCTGGGTAGATATCGAAGGGGGCATTGGCACCCTTTTCACCTACGCCGGTCTCGGCAGCCGCGAGCTGCCGGACGATACCCTGTGGCCGGAAGATGAGCTGATTCCGCTGTCAAAACAGGGAGGCTTCGCCGCCCGCCACGTGCTCACGTCAAAATCCGGCGTAGCGGTACATATCAACGCCTTTAACTTCCCCTGCTGGGGCATGCTGGAAAAGCTGGCGCCCACCTGGCTTGCCGGTATGCCGGCCATCGTCAAACCGGCTACCGCTACCGCGCAGCTGACGCAGGCGATGGTCAAAATGATTGTTGATAGCGGGCTGGTGCCGGAGGGGGCAATCAGCCTGATCTGCGGCGGCGCGGGCGATCTGCTCGACCATCTCGATAGCCAGGACGTGGTCACCTTTACCGGCTCGGCCCGTACCGGACAGCAGCTGCGGGTGCATCCCAACCTGGTCACGAAGTCCATCCCCTTCACCATGGAAGCGGATTCGCTGAACTGCTGCGTACTCGGTGACGACGTCACGCCGGCGCAGCCGGAGTTCGCGCTATTTATTCGCGAAGTGGTACGAGAGATGACGGCGAAGGCCGGGCAAAAGTGCACCGCCATCCGGCGTATTATCGTGCCGCAGGCGCAGGTGAAAGCGGTGAGCGACGCGCTGATTGCGCGCCTGCAAAAAGTGGTGGTCGGCGACCCGACGCAGGAAGGCGTGAAGATGGGCGCGCTGGTGAACCACGAACAGCGTCAGGACGTGCAGGATAACGTCAACCGTCTGGTGGCCGCTGGATGTGACGTGCTGCTGGGGGGCCAGGCCGATTTCAGCGCCGCTGGCGCCTTCTTCCCGCCAACGCTGCTGTACTGCCCGCAGCCGGACGAGACCCCGGCGGTACACGCTATTGAAGCGTTTGGTCCCGTCGCCACCCTGATGCCGTATCAGAACGTTGAGCACGCCATGACCCTGGCGCGGGCCGGCGAAGGTAGCCTGGCCGGAACCCTGGTGACCGCCAGCGGCGAACTGGCGCGGGCGTTTATTCTCGGCGCCGCCCGCGCCCACGGGCGTATTCAGATACTGAACGAAGAGTCTTCCGCAGAGTCCACCGGCCACGGCTCCCCGCTGCCGCAGCTGGTACACGGCGGCCCGGGGCGCGCCGGCGGCGGCGAAGAGCTGGGCGGCCTGCGGGCGGTGAAGCACTATATGCAGCGCACCGCGGTTCAGGGCAGCCCGACGATGCTCGCCGCCATTGGGCAGCAGTGGGTGCGCGGCGCCCAGGTAGTGGAAGACCGCATTCACCCTTTCCGTAAATATTTCGAGGAGATCCAGCCGGGCGACAGCCTGCTGACGCCGCGCCGCACCCTGGCCGAGGCGGATATCGTCAACTTCGCCTGTCTGAGCGGCGATCACTTTTACGCTCATATGGATAAGATTGCCGCCGCGGAGTCGATTTTCGGCGAGCGCGTGGTGCACGGCTATTTCCTGATTTCCGCCGCTGCCGGGCTATTTGTTGACGCCGGGGTCGGCCCGGTGATCGCCAACTACGGAATGGAAAATCTGCGCTTTATCGAGCCGGTGAAGCCGGGGGATACCATCCAGGTACGCCTGACCTGCAAACGCAAAACGGTGAAACGCCAGCGCAGCGCGGAGGAGAAAGCGACCGGCGTCGTCGAGTGGGCGGTAGAGATTTTTAACCAGCACCAGCAGGCGGTCGCGCTCTACTCCATCCTGACCCTGGTGGCCCGCCAGCAGGGGGATTTTGCGGAGTAAATATTAGAAATTCGCCCATCTTTATCGCCATCTTCATGCCTCTGCGGAGGCATTTTTTATAACTGGCAAAACTGACAAACAACCTGGCATAAGCAGGCAAACGCCCCGGCGCTGACCGCTGTTAGGTTAACGATACACAAGCCGACATTCGCAGCGGCACTGCACAACACAACAATAAGGTGAGGTCTCAATGGCGATTCTTTCTCCCCGCAAAACGGCTCTGGCGTTGGCTGTCGCTCTGTCTTGCGCCTGGCAAAGCCCGGCGTTCGCCCACGGCGGCGAAGCCCATATGGTCCCGATGGACAAAACCCTGCAGGATTTTGGCGCGGACGTTCAGTGGGATGACTACGCGCAGATGTTTACCCTGATTAAAGACGGCGCTTACGTAAAGGTAAAACCGGGGGCGAAAACGGCCATCGTCAATGGTAAAACCCTGGAGCTGCAGGTGCCGGTAGTGATGAAAGACGGCAAAGCGTGGGTTTCTGACACCTTTATCAACGACGTGTTTCAGTCCGGTCTTGACCAGACCTTCCAGGTGGAAAAACGCCCGCATCCGCTGAACTCGCTGTCAGCGGCGGAAATCAGCGCAGCGGTCGCTATCGTTAAAGCCGCGGCGGATTTCAAACCCAATACCCGATTCACCGAGATCTCCCTGCGCGAGCCGGATAAAAAAGCGGTGTGGGATTTTGCCCTCAACGGTACGCCGGTCAACGCCCCGCGCGCTGCCGACGTGATCATGCTCGACGGCAAGCACGTTATTGAGGCGGTGGTGGATTTACAGAATAAAAAAGTGCTTTCATGGACGCCGATTAAAGACGCCCACGGCATGGTGCTGCTGGATGATTTCGCCAGCGTGCAGAACATCATCAACGCCAGCAGCGAATTTGCCGAAGTGTTAAAAAAACACGGCATCGACGACCCGAGCAAGGTGATTACCACCCCGCTAACCGTCGGCTACTTCGACGGCAAAGATGGCCTCAAGCAGGACGCGCGGCTGCTGAAAGTGGTCAGCTATCTTGACGTTGGCGACGGTAACTACTGGGCACACCCGATTGAAAACCTGGTAGCAGTGGTCGACCTTGAGCAGAAGAAGATCATCAAAATCGAAGAGGGGCCGACGATCCCGGTGCCGATGGCGGCCCGCCCCTATGATGGTCGCGACCGCGTTGCGCCAAAGATTAAACCGCTGGATATCATTGAGCCAGAGGGCAAAAACTACACCATTACCGGCGATATGATCCACTGGCAAAACTGGGATTTCCACCTGCGCATGAACTCCCGCGTTGGGCCGATTCTCTCCACCGTGACATATAACGATAACGGCAAGAAACGTCAGGTGATGTATGAAGGTTCGCTGGGCGGGATGATCGTGCCCTACGGCGACCCGGACGTGGGTTGGTATTTTAAAGCCTATCTGGACTCCGGCGACTACGGCATGGGCACCCTGACATCGCCTATCGTGCGCGGCAAGGACGCGCCGTCCAACGCGGTCCTGCTGGATGAAACCATCGCCGACTATACCGGCACGCCCACGACCATCCCGCGCGCAATCGCCATCTTCGAACGCTACGCCGGGCCGGAGTATAAGCATCAGGAGATGGGCAAGCCAAACGTCAGTACCGAGCGCCGCGAGCTGGTGGTGCGCTGGATCAGCACCGTCGGCAACTACGACTATATTTTTGACTGGGTATTCCACGAAAACGGCACCATCGGCATTGATGCCGGGGCAACCGGCATCGAAGCGGTGAAAGGCGTGCAGGCGAAGACCATGCACGATCCGAGCGCCAAAGAGGACACCCGCTACGGCACGCTGATTGACCATAATATTGTCGGCACCACCCACCAGCATATTTATAACTTCCGCCTCGATCTTGACGTTGACGGCGAGAACAACACGCTGGTGGCCATGGACCCGGAAGTGAAGCCGAATACCGCCGGCGGTCCGCGTACCAGCACCATGCAGATCAATCAGTACACGATTGATAGCGAGCAGAAAGCAGCGCAGAAATTTGACCCGGGCACCATCCGTCTGCTGAGCAATACCACGAAAGAAAACCGGATGGGCAACCCGGTGTCGTATCAGATTATCCCCTACGCGGGCGGCACGCATCCGGTCGCCACCGGGGCAAAATTTGCCCCTGATGAGTGGATTTATCATCGTCTGAGCTTTATGGATAAGCAGCTGTGGGTCACCCGCTATCATCCCACCGAGCGCTTCCCGGAAGGCAAGTACCCTAACCGTTCGATTCACGACACCGGCCTCGGCCAGTACGCGAAAGATGACGAGTCGCTGGACAACCATGATGACGTGGTGTGGATCACCACCGGCACCACCCACGTGGCCCGCGCCGAGGAGTGGCCGATTATGCCGACCGAGTGGGCGCACGCGCTGCTGAAACCGTGGAACTTCTTTGACGAGACGCCGACGCTGGGCGAGAAGAAGGAGTAAGGTGGCTTAGACGCTAAACGGCGATAAACTGGGTTTGGAGTTATCGCCGTTTTTTATTTGGATAGACCAGACTGTAAAATGGATATTAGTGTTCTTCGAGTCAAAAGAGTATTAAATAAACATGCCTATGTGCAAAGAACGAATTAAGACTTATATAGTCCTGGACAATAAGCAATATAATATCCATTACAGCTAATCAATCACACTTGTCTCTTGTTGATTCTTATAAATTAACTTCCCATCTACTAAGCTAAAACACCCAGAATGAATCGCTAACCAAAACTGTAAAGTTAACATGTAAGGATGAATTAAAAATCTGCAAACTAATTTTCGAAGCTGAGATTGCATAGAGAGTTTTTCATGCTCAGCTTGATAAATTAAAAAATGACGATACTCCCCAAGCCTGAATCTCCAATACCCTGAAATTTCATATTTTGCTTGTTCTATTGCATTGCAATTCCATAAAATACCCCAACGCTGTTCCCACTTATCGTTCAGTAACCAATTCTGCGAAAGATGTACTGGTATTGAATCAAAAGGCGGACACTGGTATCCGTCTATGTGGGTTACTATACACTGGATGAAACGTATCTTATTTATAGTAAAAAATATACCTGCCTCGGATGCCTCAATCAAATCCTGCCTAGGAATTTGATCTAAATGAACAATTACTAAATCTTGATCTAAGTTTATTAACTCAATTTTTTGCAGGTAACGAATACCACTTCCTGAAGCTTCAAAGAATAGTGTCACATTTTTAAGCATTCCTTTCGCAGCACGAAAAGCCACTTTTGATTTAAGCGATTCGTGATCGGCTGCATTAGCCAATCTTATTGAATACTCGAGATCATCACCTAACTTTTCCCAACGTGAACCCAGCCTTAGATCTTTTAGTTTGTATTCATGGGGTTTTTTATAAGTTTTAAACAACCAAAAAATAGTAATCTTATTCCAAACCCACTTCAGCATCATACCTATCAAACTAAAAGGTGTTGGTATATTCATTAGCACTCTCCATTTTTATTTTGAGCATAACATTGAAAGTCAGCACATCATAAAACCTTTGCAGATCCTTACAGTTGTCTTTCCTGTGATAATAGTTGGCGCCAATAATTATTGTTCTCAATTCTATTCACTCAGTTTATACTTCAAAGACTCATTGCCGCTATTCCCCCCTCCAATATATCCTCTTGAATGAAAAAACGCTTTTACAAATATATAGCAGCATAAATACAACCCCTAATTTTCGGCTTTACCATTAACTACCTTTCATTTCTGCGAGCCGCCTGCCAGCAAACGGTATTACCCGGCGCGGGTAAGCGTTGTATCGTATTGTTGCACCTGCAAAATCAGGTGCCAGGATTGGAACCCTGTCTAACTTCATCGGCGACTTAACGCGCGTTAGCACTTTTTTTATGTCGTGCGCACGGTCACATCTCAATGGTGGGCCAGGTGGGGGCATTGAAAGATGCGTCGGTGTCGATGAGGCCGGTAGTTCCAACCCCGTCTGGTTCCGCCACCAACGAGATTGGAACCTCAGGTGGCGGTCATAACCCCATATTCATCGGAGTCTGCCCTATGGCAACGACTCTCATCCCTGACGTAGTACCTAATAATTGTGTGGTGCGGACTCTCAGCTGAACTGAGGTTATAAGACGCGGGTAACGCCAATCCTCTGAAGCCCACTTCTTGCTATTCAACCGCGCTCTGAAAGTCCGCTCCTCCCCGTGACTCCTGCAGCAGTCAGTTCCGTGCCAGAAGCACAGGAGTCAGACATTAACCGAACTCCCCGGAGCATCTTTCTGGCCATAAGGATAATTACCCATAATGTTGACACTGTCTCTCCAGCCAGCGACCGACTTCAGGCCATATTTTTTCCGCACATCGGGTACGGAAAAAGCCCATGTGGCCGACGGCCGGAATACCATAATCCGCGTGCCGGATCTCGCGGCGTTCAATTTTTGCGTTTTCCACCGGCGCCATCAGGCGCGTAATCGCTGCAGAATTAGCCCAGGGATCGTCATCAAAACCGAGTACCAGAAGGGGTAACGTGACTTCGCTTGCCCGTCGGCGCGCATCCCAGGCGCGATCGTCATAAAAATAGTCGGGCATGGCACTCCAGCGCCCCCATTGCAGCATGACGGGCGCGGGTAAATCTTCCCCCAGCCCGAGGCGTCTGGCAGGCATATAGCCAAAGGTACGACACAGAACCGGCGCCAGAATACGTAATAAAAACCAGACTCTGAGCTTTTCCTGCGTTTGTTTAATTGTGCGGGTGACGCCAGCGTGCGAAGCAACAAGAACCGCCGCATGCAGCGACCGGGTGGCCGTCGAAAGCAGAATAGCGTGCCCACCAACGCTGTGCCCTACCGCCATCAGCAGAAGATTGGGGAAACGCAGCTTTGCCCACGCGGTGACGCAGCCGACATCCTGCTCGATCCAGTCAGACATTGAGACATGACAGTGTTGCAGCGTGCCTGACCTGGAATGACCTATCCCCCGATAGTCGTAGGTCAGAACATTGAATCCCATTGCGTAAAGATACTCAGCGAAGTCCTTGTAAAACGCCTGTGATACCGCGGTGGCAGGATGGAGAATCACCAGCGCTTTAGCATCGCTTCTCTCCCATACTGTGGCAGCCAGAACATCCCCCTGCTTTACAGGGATTGTTATCAGGTTCATAAAAGATATCCGCCCATGTGGTCATACCAGTTAAATAATTTTAACTGTAGCCGCCACGGGCAAATCTGGCGATGTTTTTATTCCTCTATTAACGTCCTCTTCTCGCGCTGCACAGGCTCAGCGGTCTTTTCCCCCAACCACCAGCGCCAGAAGCGGTTGGTACTGATAAGCCACTCAATCTCTTGCTTTTTTTCGACCTGTCGATCATGCTCATCTCGTGCAGATTAAGCGCAGCGGTTCGAATACGGGACAGGCAGATGCCCCTCGCGCGCTCATGACGCCCCTTTATTTAATAGCAGGAGATCACCATGCTTGAACTTCGCCCTAATTGTGAATGCTGTGATAACGATCTGCCGCCAGAATCAACAAGCGCGTACATCTGTTCATTCGAATGCACCTTTTGCGTTAACTGCGTGACTCAGCAGCTGCAAGGCCGGTGCCCGAACTGTGGGGGAGAGCTGGTGCGCCGCCCAATACGCCCCGAATCAGCCCTCCTTCGGCATCCCGCCTCCAGCCTGCGCCGATATAAACAATAAGCCGGTTTGTCGCTTATCGCTGACGATCCGGTTCGCCGCATGCCCGCTCATCCTCGTTTACGTAGCGCGTTAAGTAGCGCCTGCGTTGCGCCGGAAGACGTTCCGGATGACGAACAGACCAGCCGAAACTCACGGTGTATGGCAGGCGTCACTGGCACCACGCACAGATTGCGCAACGCCTCTGGCAGGGCTAATTCAGGCACAATGGCGACGCCCATCCCTTCCGCGACCAGCTTACAGGCGCTAATCCAGTCGCGTACCGTCACGCGTATATCAACAAGTTGCAGACCCGCCTTTTCCATCAGGCTTTTGCCATTAACGGCGCATCCGCCTGTCGCCAGAATAAAGGGCTGGTCTGCCAGCGCCTTTAGCGTTATGCCACACGTCCTGGCATGGTGTGCCAGCCGATGAGTGGCTGGCAGTACCGCTACCTTGTTATACGAGGCATCTCGGTACGATCAATGCAGCCCAGGCCCTGTAATGTCGCATGGACAGCTTCATCAAGAGGGGTGTGAGGCTCGGCACCTAAAAAATTCACCAGTTTCGTATTGTCCAGGCGAACCGGCTGGCGCCACAGGTACCGCATCTCCAGAAGTTCGCGTAAGGTTGCGTTGAAAGGTGCTGCCAGGTACATCAACCACCACGGAAATGATTGTATTTTGGCCATGCCGCCATAGCGTGCTGCAGTGCGTTGAATCGCGCTGACCATTTCGCTGCCGTCGGCATCCCAGTGACCTTGCATATGAAAACGTGCAAAGGGCTCAAGCTCCTCGCGTCGTGCCAGCAGCGCAGCTATCGTTTCCGCGACATCAGGTAAGTAAGCCCACTGGTGACCGGTTGCAAACGAAGCTGGATTGGTAATGACGCCAGGCAGCTTGCCGGGCTTAATCAGACCTTGAGAAAACCAGTTATTACCGGCGCGCGGACCAAAAAAATCCCCCGCGCGGACGATCAATACCCGTCCGCCACGCTGCGAATAGGCCGCCAGTTCTTTCTCCATTTGTACCCTGATAGCTCCCTTCCTGGTGACCGGCGTCTGCTGAGCGTCTTCCCGTAATAGCGGAAAAGCGTCAGGACCATAGTTGTAAACGGTCCCGGGAAGCACGATCAAGGCGCCGGTTCGTTCTGCTGCGCCAATCGTGTTGCGCAGCATAGGCAGCACCAGATGCTTCCAGTTTCTGTAGCCGGGCGGATTGACGGCGTGAACGATCGCGCTACAGTCTGCTGCCGCAGCGGCGACCTGCTCCGGGTCGAGAGCGTCGCCCCCTACCCACTGGATGTCACCACGTCGTTCACTGCCATGAAGTCCTCGTTTTAGTGCACGAACGTCCCATTTGTTCTGAATGAGCCGGCGCGCCGTTTCACCACCGATTCCGCCGGTTGCGCCAAGTATCAGGACCTTGCCTCGGGTTTCCATATTGTCTGCCTCTTTGCTGATTTGACCTTGACAGCGTACGTACAGGCAGAGCTAAATTGAATTGCATATCTTTATAGGGCAGCTATACAAATTTGTATGAATACATCTATCCCATGGGAGTGGTACCGAACATTTCTGGCTGTGCTCAGGGAAGGCTCGCTTTCCGGCGCATCACGCAGGCTTTCGATTACGCAGCCTACGGCGGGACGGCATATCGCTGCGCTCGAGTCCGCTCTGGGCCAGGTGTTGTTCACGCGGTCGCAGACGGGCTTGCTGGCGACTGAAACGGCGCTGGCGCTGAGGGTGCATGCCGAAGCGATGGAGAGCACCGCGAATACGCTAGCGCGCACAGCCTCCAACTTCAGTCATAACAACGCGTCCATTCATGGCGTCGTCCGCGTCTCCGCGAGTGACGTTATCGGCGTTGAAGTTCTGCCGCCGCTTATTGCCAGGCTCAGGGAGTCTCACCCACAAATAACGATTGAATTAGTTCTGTCGAACCGGGTTCAGGATTTACTGCACAGGGAAGCCGATATTGCTGTACGCATGACGACGCCAGTACAGGAACAGCTTATTGCGCGTCGCGTTGGCTGCATTGAACTCGGTCTCCACGCATCGACGTCCTATCTTGCACGACATGGCACGCCTGAAAATAGCGAAGATCTGCTGAAACATGCGCTGGTTGGCTTTGATCAGGATACGCCTTTCATCCGTAAGGCCCTGGAAAAATTCCCTCAGCTAAGCCGGAATGCATTTTCCATGCGCACCGACAGCGACGTGGCTCAGCTGAATCTTATTCGCGCCGGTGCCGGCATTGGCATATGCCAGGTGCAGTTGGCCAATGGCTATGTTCCACTGCGGAGATTACTGCCGAATTTCTTTTCTTTCTATCTTGATACCTGGATCGTCATGCACGAAGACCTGCGCAATAGTCTGTGCTGCAAATTGGTTTTCGATGTCCTGGCAAAGGGATTAGAGGAATATATCGGCCAGAGACAGGCACAGTGAATCGCCATGGAAAAATGCTCCCTTTAAGGTGCCTGTATACTCCGCACGTTTTCTCCGGAGGAGTCCCCTCCTCGATCATGCCGGCTGCTCCGTTTCGATGCAGAAACCGCGATGACCATGGTTCTGCATGAGCGCAACACACGATCCTGCGCATTATCGTTATCTGTCTTTATTCTCACAGCCTTAACGCTATAGCTAAACGGGCATTGGTGGAGTTTGGTAGACAGCGTTGTGCCTGGAGCGGAAAGCAGGTCCAATTAATACAATCAGCGCAATGCTTTTGAGAAACACACGGCTTCTGTCCTACCGACATAGGGGCCGTAATTTTCAATACGAATATATCCATTTTTCTCGTAGAAATTTACTGCCCGATGGTTGATGTGTCGGGTTTCCAGTCTGAGTTCGCTATAACCCATATCTTTTGCAGATGTTTCCAGAAAAGTGAGTAAAGCTCCCCCAACTCCTGGCACGCTTCGGTCTGAAAACATTCTTTTAAGCTCGGCTATATTTTGCGTTATCGGCCGAATAGCGCCGCATCCTATTGCTTCGCCATGAGTATTCTTTGCCAATACCCACAAGGCTTTGTCATCATTCATTGCTTCAACGGTGAAATTGCTTTTGCCACTATCCCCCGTAATAGCGGCAAGTTCAGCTGATAGCATTTCGATTAAGCGATGGGATTCTGAAGAAAATGGATCGGATTTCTCTACAGTTATCATGGTCGTATCCTATAAATGAGAGTAACCAGCATAAAGTATCCTGTCCCAAAAAGCATGAACCGAAACTGATGCTGGAAGAGTATCCTTTCCCAAACTATCCCGGGGATGTTATGTCTGCTATTAGCTCATAGCGGAGATTCGGTACTATTTTTCCAGTCCAGTTTGTGCGAGACCTACCTCAGCAGGCAACCCCATCCCGTCGACGTCACACCATCAGCGAGCGAGACGAGAGCGTCGCTGCGGTGGCAGAAACTCCCCCTCCCCCGTCTGTTCTGTTGACTTATTCTGTAAAAAGATTACTTTTCAGGACATGAAGAAGATACTTATTATTGTCCCGGATGGCGGCATGCTGTTTGAATCCGCCGGTATTGCCGACATTCTGATGCAGGCCAACCGTCTGCACCCGGAAGGCGCCGGGGAGCTCTGCTACCAGGTCCAGCTAGCGACCACCCAGCCGCATCAGGTGATCCATGGTCAGTCCGGTTTAAATCTGCTGGCCGATCATCGCCTGCATGAGATAGACCCTCGCGAGCCGCTCGATACCATCATGATTACCGGCAGAGGTCAAAACCCGCAGGAAGGGGTTGCGGTGGTTGACTGGCTGCGCCTTGCGGCTCCCCATGCCCGCCGCATTGCTTCCATTTGCGGCGGAGCCCTGCTGCTGGCGCAAACCGGGCTGCTGGACGGCAGGCGAGCCACTACCCACTGGAAGCTACTGGATACCCTGCAGGCGGAATTTCCTCAGGTACGCGTCGAAGGCGGTCCGCTCTATATTCAGGACGAACACATATGGACCTCTGGCGGGGTCAGTTCCGGCTTCGATCTCACCCTGGCGCTGGTTGAAGAGGACTACGGCTTCAGCCTGGCGCGCGATATTGCCCAGGATTTCGTCATGTACCTGCGTCGTCCCGGCGGCCAGCTGCAGTTTAGCCGCTACAACCTTCAGCAGACCAGCACCCTGGGCCCTATTAACGATCTGCTGGCGTGGTTGCTCGCAAACCTCACCGCCGATCTCAGCGTCGATAAACTGGCGGAAAGGGTCGCCATGAGTCCAAGGAATTTCACCCGCGTATTTACCCGGGAAACCGGTGCTTCGCCGGCGCGCTACGTCGCCGAAGCCCGTCTGGCCGCCGCGCGGCAGCGTCTGGAGCAAACTAACGAGACGCTGGATCGTATCGCCGAACAAACGGGATTTGGCAGCAGCATTAACCTGCGACGGCTGTTTGAAAAACAGCTTCACCTCACACCCGGGGAATATCGCCAGCGATTTCACTGTCGCAAAATGGCGTAAAGTGATCCTTTTTTGTCATTTACGCCAAAGCCTGCCCGGCCTACTCTGACGCCAGAGACAATGGATAAGGAGTTAATCATGGTAAAGGTCGGTATTAACGGTTTTGGCCGTATCGGACGCAACGTACTACGCGCTGCACTGGGTCATCCGGATATTCAGATTGTGGCGATCAACGATTTGACGGACAGCAAAACGCTGGCGCATCTGCTGAAATACGACTCGCTGCTCGGTAAGCTCGACGCCGACGTCACCGCCGGTGAAGGGCAGCTTGTGGTTGACGGTAAACCCATAACCGTATTCAGCGAACGCGACCCGGCCAATATCCCGTGGCATCAGCGTGAAGTCGATATCGTCATTGAAGCCACCGGATTCTTCACCGATCGCGACAAGGCGGCGGTGCATATTCACAGCGGTGGCGCAAAGCGCGTGATTATCTCCGCCCCCGGCAAAAACGATGATTTAACCATCGTGATGGGCGTTAACGATGGCCTCTACTCCCCGGATAAACACTACGTGGTCAGCAACGGTAGCTGCACCACCAACGGTCTGGCGCCTGCCGCGCAGGTTCTGCACCAGCATTTCGGTATTAAGCACGGTTTGATGAACACCACCCACGCCTACACCAACAGCCAGGCCCTGCACGATGAGCCGGAAAAAGATCTGCGCGGCGCTCGCGCCGCCGCTCTGTCGATAGTGCCTTACTCCAGCGGCGCAGCGAAGGCGCTGGGCAAAGTTATTCCTGAGCTGGATGGCCGCTTAACGGGATACTCGCTGCGCGTCCCGGTACCGGTAGTGTCTATTGTCGACCTGACCGTGACGCTGGCGCGAGAGGTGACGGCCGATGAGGTGAACAATGCCTTTCGTGAAGCCGCCGCGGCGGGGCCGCTAAAAGGGATCCTCGGCTATAGCGATGAACCGCTTGTCTCCAGCGACTACCAGGGTGACCCGCGCTCGTCGATTATCGACGGTCTGTCAACGCTGGTGATTGGCGGCAATATGGTTAAAATTCTGGCGTGGTACGACAATGAATGGGGCTTCTCTAACCGCCTCGTTGACCTGGCGCTAATGATGGCAAGGCGTGAGTGTTAATTCACTGCGGGTGTTATTGATAGTTGACATCACCCTGTCGCGGAGAGCTTCCCTGGTGACGCGCAGCAGGCTCCTCTGAGCGCCTGATAAAAAGCATAAATGCCCTCGAAGGGCATTTATGCTTTAGCGGTAATGTGCGAGGGTCAGTATTTTCTTAACCACGATTCCTGCGGGGCCGGAAAATAGTCAGTGCACAAATAGCGCGATTAAAATAATGATAGGAATTGGCACACCCAGAAAGAAAAGCAATATTGAACGCATAGGTTCCTCCCGTATAATGAGTATTAGACGTTATAAATCACGCTGACGGCCGCCATAGGTGGCACAGAGACTGGCAACAAAAGCGCCAATTAACAGAGAAATAAATGACCACAGAGTGACGTAGCTGGTGGTTTTTCTGGCGGCGTCTGCGGCCTGCTGCGCTTTATCTTTTGCCTCTTTCAAATTAGCCTGGGCTTTATCATAAACCGCCTGTACCCGCTGTTCGGCCTCTTGCTGACTGATGCCGGTATTCTGAGAAACCAGCTGCGCCACATAGGTCAGATCATCCTTGGGAAGCGCGCCAGAATAAATACTGTTAGCAAAAATGCCCGTCACCTCGGCTAATTGAGCGGGTGACTCCGCCTTTGGCGGCGCCGGTTGATTCATGGCCATGACATCATTGCCCGGTGAGTTGCTGTTACCTGCCGGAGTGGAGCCGCTCGCCCTGAACAGCGAGCGGGTAAAATATTCCATCGATGACTTCGATAACATCGAGGATCCCTCCCCCGCGTTATTCACGGCGGTTGCCGTCGCGCCCCCGGCAACGGAACCAATGACTTTTGCGCTGCCGCCGATGAGTGAACTGATGGTGGTGGTTAAAAGAACGGCTGATACCAGCAGCGCCACCGCCCATGTCAGAAAGCCATGCGCCGTATCGCGGAAATAGATTTCATTGGTATGCGTATCAACCCATTTAGTCCGAAGCCGTCCGGCCAGATATCCCCCCATTCCTGACGCCACAATTTGGGTAAACGTCAGCCAGGCGATGGCGGCAATACCGACGGTACCCGCCGCAAGACCTTGGTTTTCCCAGGGAGAGATTGAAGTGAGGCCTAATCCGGCGCCAAGCATGAGCAGCATAAGCGCCAGCGAGGCGGCAGCGGCGGCGCCTGCAAATATCGCCCCCCATGAAACCGCGCTCGCGCTGTTTACAGCAGCCGCAGGCAAGTGCCTGGCTGCTTCCTGACTGCTTATATTGGTAGAGTCGTAGATATTCGTCATTTACGTTGTCCTTTGAAATAACTCAATTAGCCCGGTGTCGTTTTACACAAACGTCCAGAGCAGGAATTTACCTGCCAGACCCAGGGCAATATCGAGCGGGATAATTATCGTCAGCAGCTATCACCCGCTGCTTAAATTTTGGGCATTCGACACAAAGCCAATTATCTAAATTAATACGAACGAGCATTGTATGAATTTAATCAACAATTTGATTTTAGTAGATGATTTTATTTTAACCATTTTTTATCGCCAAAATATTGCCGCGCAGCTGTAACTACTTGTTAGCAATGAATTTCCAGGCGCAGGGGGTTGTGTGGCGGAAATATGTACTACGGATACAGATTGGCCAGCTCAGATAGAATTATCTTATTTTTGTAGTGGTAATTAACTGAATAGCCTTGTTTATTAAAAGTGGCGTTAGTTTTTTATTTGCATTATCTGCTATTTCATATACCCGCCGGCAACGTAAATAATCACCCGCTGCTGATGTCGCAGCAGATGAACAGATTGAGAGGGGCACGGGGAAGCGGTCACTCCCACCTCATGGCGATCGCGATGGCTCCCCCGGCATCCCTGCTTCGTGCCCGTTCCGCCCCGGACTCATTGGCCCCTTTGATTAATTAGCGGGCAGACAACGCAAAGCGCTGCTCAAGTACATGCGCAATTTCATCGTCTTCCAGCCGCTGCTTTTCTACCCGATCCGCGGTAATGCTCTTGAGCGTATTGCCCAGCAGAATAAAGCGCCCCTCGGGCTGATGCTGTATAACCAGCAGCTTTTGTACAAAGACCGCGTCGGGGTGCGTGGAGTTAAGGAAATTGGCCGGAGCAAAATCAATCCATTCCTGAGGTGACAGGTCAAAACCATATTGATTGGCCCAGCTTCCCTCAACTTTTGCCTGCAGCAGATAGTCGCCGTGCGCATCGCGGCTAAGCCGGAACGTATCGAAATCCTGGATAATGTCCGTATCAAGTTCATCCAGGGCCAGCGGCGCGCGAATACCGTAGCTCCCAAAGCCAAGGTCGCAAAGCCACTGACGGCCCTCGACTTCCGCGACGACCGCCATATGGGTTTTAGGCCGGCGCGCGGGATAGAACATGGGCCGCGCCGCGACAAACCGCCAGGCAATGCCCAGCGCTTCCAGCACCATGGTAAACAGCCCGTTGAGTTCATAACAGTAGCCGCCCCGTCTCTGCCGTAAGAGCTTGTTGGCAATATCATCGGGCTCCATCGACACGATTTTACCTGCCTGTACGTCCAGATTTTCGAAGGGGATGGCAAAGAGCTGGTGACGCATGAGCGCGTGTAGCGTTGCGGTATCCGCTGCCGCAGGCCCGCTATAGCCTATGCGGCGGAAGTAAAGTGAAAGGTCAAAACTGTCGCTGTGCATATGATTTCCCCGGCTGGTTGGTGTGGAACACACTATAGATGGCGCCCCGCTTCGCCTGTATAGTCAGATTTATCAAAAAGCAGACTATACAGATGACGATGTCCGAAATATCCCCGCCGACGCCCCGCTACCGCCGTATAGCCGATATGCTGCGGCTGACGCTTGCTTCAGGCGTTTTACGGGCTGGCGATCGCATTATCTCCGCGCGTAAACTGGCCGAACGCGAACAGGTCAGCCTCCCCACGGCCCTGGAAGCACTGCGTTATCTTGAGGCGGAGGGTCTGATTATCGCGCGACCGCGTTCAGGCTATTTTGTCCGCCAGCCAGCCGCCTCCGGAAACGAACAGCGCGCTGCCTCTTTGCCCGGGCCGGTGCCGGTGACTATGTCCGCCATTGCCCGGTCGCTGTTCGGTAGCGCTGAAGCGCGTCTGGTGCCGCTTGGCGCCGCGCTACCCGATCCCGCCTGGCTTCCCGTGGATGCACTACAGCGGGCGCTGCACACCGCCGGTCGTCGGCTTGATGCGCGCGGGCAGAGCTACAGCCTGCCCCCGGGAAGAGCGGACCTGCGCAGAAAGATTGCCGCACGCGCTGCGCAGTGGGGCGCTCTTTTTGGCGCGGATGACCTTATCATTACGGCAGGCGCAACCCAGGCGCTACGTCTGGCGCTCCGCGCGGTATGCCAGCCTGGCGATGCTGTCGCGATAGAGCAGCCCGCCTACTTCGGCACGCTTCTGCTGCTGGAAGATCTGGGTCTGAAGGCGTTACAGATCCCCACAGACCCGATTGAAGGCTTATTGTTGGCGCCCCTTGAAGAGGCTATCCAGCGCCACCGCCCTGCGGCCGTGCTTGCCTCACCCACGGTGCAAAATCCGCTGGGTGCCAGCATGCCCGTGGCGCGCAAACAGGCGCTGGTGGCGCTGCTCGCCGATAAGGGCATCCCGCTCATTGAGGACGATGTGTATGGCGATCTGGCCGGTGGCGCTCAGCGTCCGCCCGCGTGTAAAGCCTTCGACAGGGACGGAAATGTGATTTATTGCAGTTCGCTGTCGAAAACCCTGGCGCCGGGCTGGCGAATTGGCTGGATTGCTGCCGGACGCTACCACTCCGCGGTATTGCAGGCCCGCATGGCCGGAGAATGGGCAGGCGCGCCGCTGATTGAAGCCGCGGCAAACGAGATCCTCGCCAGCGGCGATTACGACAGGCACCTGCGGCACCTGAAGCTGCGGATTGCGGAAGGTATGCGCGCCATCATCACCCGAGTTGAAGCCTGCTTCCCACCGGGCACGCGCGTCGCGGCTCCGGAAGCCGGCTTTTTGATTTGGGTACAACTCCCCTCCAGGATAGATGCGCTGGAGGTACATCGTCGCGCACTCGCCCTGGGCATTGGCGTCAGTCCGGGGCCGCTGTTTTCCCCGGGCGCGGCGGAACTGCAAAACTACCTGCGCCTGAACGGTGCGAATGAACCCACCCCCGCGCTTTTGCATGCCGTAGAACAGCTCGGTATCGTATGCCACGAATTGGCCAGGGAACATTGACAGCGGCTATTGCCCGGGGCCGGTCAATTGGAGATAAAACCAGGATAGGGTAACCAATCGGGACGGGCAACGTGTCGGCCGCCTCCTCGGGGTGAACCGCGCGCTTTTTTCAAGCGCGCGGACACAGGCAGACTGAACCCGCTCTTCGACAACCTCTCGGTTACGCGACAGAACCAACCCATAGCGCCACAGGCGTGTCAGATGTGCAGCAAGATGCTGACGGACGCCGCTGGTCGTAATTTTTTTATCCTCATACTCTTATTCAGGACTCAGGATGACCGTCGATCGCTGCCTGAAGATCCCGGTACTCCTCGCAGCTATAGCCGCACAGCGTGGCGATAGTTTTCAATTGCTCTTTTGCCAGGTCAGGACGGCCTTTCGCCAGCCATGCTTCACCAAGGTATTCACGTACTTTGGCATAGGTCGGATCGAGCGCGATTGAACGCTGATAGTAGCCAATGCCCTCATCGGTACGGCCCAGCTTACGCGTGGCATAGCCCCGGTAATTCCAGGCTTCCGCGGTATCGCCATTTTTCAGGGTGTTGAGCAGGTCCAGGGCCGCCTGGTACTCCCCTTTTTTGGCCAGATGATAGGCATAACGCGTTTTATCTTCATCGCTGAGCTGGCTTGTTTTTTCAGGTACGCACTGTTTTTTCGTGCTGTCATACACCTGACCGCTGGGGC
This sequence comes from Klebsiella sp. LTGPAF-6F, assembly GCF_001753185.1. Taxonomy (NCBI): domain Bacteria; kingdom Pseudomonadati; phylum Pseudomonadota; class Gammaproteobacteria; order Enterobacterales; family Enterobacteriaceae; genus Klebsiella; species Klebsiella sp. LTGPAF-6F. Next base: position 2,890,865 of record NZ_CP017450.1, on the reverse strand, counting down.
AGTCCGGCGTTTTGCTATTGGTACTATTGTCACCTGCGGCCAAAACCGGCGTGGTCAGCAGAGCAAACACCACTGGCAGCAGCAGACGTTGATTAATGGCGGAATGTAAAAACGACAACGTGTTCATAGTGAACTCCGGGTTAACGAAAAGAACGGCAAGGCAGCATACGACGCGGCATGCTGTCCCGTAGCAGATAGTGAGGGAAAAGCGCGCAGCAAATATGACCGGCCCGCCGCTTTTTTTCAGGGGCGTTCCCCGCTCCAGCGGCTCCCGGATATGTGCGCTTGCAAACAGGAAAATGACATTGGCTGCGGTGACCCAATGCCGTGCCAGGGTAAAACTATCGTGGCACTGTTGTGTTAGCGGTTGCGTTGTTGCAGTCATAAATGATGACTCCATCAGTACGTTGATGATGAGTTAACGCCACAACCTTTTAATCTATTCGATAAAAAATACGTTTTTTCGTTTTTTATCGCCGGGCTCAGGTACGATCCTTCTTCGCGCCCTCGTATGAGTATATATCCCCGTTTATTCCTTCACATTTCTGGCGACGCCGCGAAGAGGTGTATCTGGTCGCCAAATATCAGTGATAGACAGCGCCGGGCTGACGTTGACGGAACGGCCCGGCATGCCCCTGGCCTCTGACGCGGCAAAACGGAGGCTTTAAAAAACCTAACGGGAATGTTACTCAGCTAAAAAACCACCATCAATGGGATAAACGCCTCCGGTACAGAACGCTGATTTATCTGACAACAAAAACAATATGAAGTCTGCGATTTCCTGCATTTTTGCCATCCTTTTCATAGGGTGGCTATTTGCGAAACTGCGTACGATATTTTCAGGGAATTCGCTTATTCGTGGGGTTTGGACATAGCCCGGAGCGACGGCATTGATGCGAATGCCTTGACATGCAAACTCCAGCGCTGCGGTTTGGGTTAAACCAATTATACCATGCTTAGCGGCGGTGTAAGGCGCCAGCCCAGGAATGCCAACCAGACCATTTACTGCAGATAAATTAACGATAGCGCCCCCCATCTTCATCATCTGAAGTATCTCGTATTTTAGGCAGTAAAAAACGCTGCTCAATGAGGTGGCAATGACCTTATCCCAGTTTTCAACTGTCTGCTCTGTTATCTTTTTACCATGCTCACCTGTTATGCCTGCATTATTGACAGCATAATCAAGCCTGCCAAAATAGTTGATAACGTCATCTATCATTTGCCGTACTTGTTCGGGCTGTGACACATCGCATCCGATCCCCATTGCTGGTTGTCCCTGTGAAGACAATTGTTTCGCTTTTTGTTTCGCCTCCTCTGACGAGCGGGACACAATGACGACCTTCGCGCCATGTTTGTGTAATTGCTCTGCGACTGCCTCGCCTATACCTGCAGTGCTGCCGGTGATAACAGCCACTTTATTTTGAAAATTCATAATCCCCCCTATGACGTAGCATTGAGTCTTACATCTGAGGAAGTATACAAATTCGCAGTGACAGTTTTTGTCAGTACTCTTTCTCCAGGCCGATCCCCTCTTTCATTCTCCATTTATTCAATAAAACTAACCTGCTTTCACTATACCTGGAATCCAGCGGCACAATGCCTTGTATTTTGTCCGTTCTAAAATGACGGAAATCCTTTCTCATTTCACACCATGCAACCAAAAGCCAGCATGACTCCATATATACCAATGCGATGGGCCATATGACTCGAGAAGAGTTAACATTGCTCTTATCACAATACTTTATTTTGATTCTCTTTCGTTTTTTAATCGCATCACGCAAGTCTTCAAAAAACACCTCATTCTTTTCTGTGGGACCGGTCAGATAGGATTGACTCTCAATAAGATTTTTTAATTCACCGGGAATAACGGCATGTATTTTAGCAAGCGCATTCCTTGCGGTTTTTTTGAAATCATGATCCGTATTATGAGAAACCCAATTTAGCCCAAGTATAATAGCATTAATTTCTTCATGAGAAAGATTTAAAGGCGGCAAATGAAAGTCAGACTTAACGATATAACCAATTCCAGCCCCCCCTTCAATGCACACACCTTGCTGCTGTAGCGTTTTTATATCTCTGTAAAGGGAGCGAACGCTTATTTCTAATCTTTCTGAGAGAGCGGAAGCCGTGATCGGATATCTTTGCGCCCTTAATATCTGTAGTAATTCGAGAAGCCTTTCTGTTCTGGTCATGCTGATAAATCCATCTTGATCCTGAGACGATATCTTAACGCCTATGTTGGATAAATATCTTAGTATAAAGCAAACGTACATGCTTAAGCTGAGTGGCTCCCCGTTGTTTAATACACCGCGACAGGACATGGGGTGAGTTTGGTAGGCAGCGCTTTGTGCCAGAAGCGGACATTATCGCTGGATAATATCCAGAAACCGGCTTCAAACGTTCACCATGCTACACTTTCGCCCTGAATCAGATAAACAAACGGGTATTCACATTGGATAACGGATCTCAAATACGATGAAAGTGATATGGGTGAGGCACGCAGAAACCGAGTGGAATCATAGAGGGATTATTCAGGGGCATCGCGACAGCTTCGTAACCCACCGCGGTATGCAAGAAACAGCGGCGTTACTGACAGCGCTGACGAAAGAGGCATATCCAATAGAATGTGTTTACAGCTCCCCGCTTGGGCGCGCCTTGCACATGGGGCTGAAGCTGTCTGAAGGTCTTGGCTGCCCGTTAAAAGTTGAAGAATCTCTTAAGGAACAGTCGTTTGGTTGCTTTGAAGGGATATCTTTCGAGCACTTCAGGCGAAACAATCCGCGTGATGCCGATGCGTTGCTCTTCCTTGATGCAGCCTATTGTCCCCCGGAGGGAGAGTCGTTAGCCCAGGCGACTCGACGCGTGATAAATTTCTTACAACACCTGCAAAATACCAGTGCACATCAGATCGTCTGTGTTGTTTCTCACGGGCATGTCAGTCAGGGCGTGCTGGCGATACTTAAAGAGGGGGCTCTCGATAACTTCTCTCGCTATGCTCACCCCAATGCGAGTTACTCTGTTTTCGATTTTACGGACGGCAAATGCGCCGCACTCAGATGGGGGATGGCTACCCACCTCATTCAACTTCAACGGTAAACGCCCATTAAGACCCCGGGGGTCCTGTGTGCCCGAGCGGGTATTAAATGCTGATACCTTTTTCATCAGTGCCTCACGCCATGGCGTGAAGCGTCGGCTGGCCCCGCTCTCACTTACGCTTTTTTACCTGGTGGGAAAAGCGCAGATTGCTTCAAAAAAATTACCGTATTTGGTATATTGTTGTTTATTGCTTACTCACCTCTGCGGTGCCAAAAAGAACAAGATTCACCGCTACCCAGGATAAGAAAATGTTAGATTACCGCTTCCCGACAGCTTTGCAGATGGTTCTCAGCGTAGCAATGGCGGAGCAGTTGGGTGAACGTTCGACGAGCGCGATTCTGGCCTACGGCCTGGAAGCGAACCCGAGCTTTATCCGCAAACTCATGGTTCCTCTCACGCGTGACGGCATAATTGTCTCAACGCTTGGCCGCAACGGCTCTATTCATCTCGGCCGCCCGGCGGAAGAGATCACCCTGCGCGATATCTACGTCTCCGTTATCGAAGATAAAAAACTGTGGGCGTCGCGCCCTGACGTCCCCGCCCGCTGCGTGGTCAGCGCGAACGCGTGCTGGTACTTCAAATCTATCGCCGATGAAGCGGAGCAGGCTTCGCTACAGGTACTGGCACGCCACACCGTGGCAAGCGCGCTGGAAGAAGTGAAAAAAGCCGATACCAGCGGGTGCGATCCGGTGCCTGAACTTATCGCCAAATATAAAGAAGCCCATTAATTTTCCTTGAGCGCAAAAAAAACCGCCTTCACAGTGAAGGCGGTTTTTTGTTATCTGCCGCACCCTACGCCGGCGAAACGTCCTCAGCAGGTTTACCGCGCGTCACGAATTTACGCAGCGTCACGTAAAACACCGGGGTCAGGAACAGACCAAACAGCGTCACCCCCAGCATCCCGGAGAACACCGTGATCCCGGTAACGCCGCGCACTTCCGCGCCCGCGCCGTGGCCGAGGATCAGCGGGATGGTCCCGGCAATAAAGGCGATAGAGGTCATCACAATCGGACGTAAACGCAGGCGACACGCCTCCAGCGCCGCTTCCATGATCCCTTTCCCCTGAATTTCCAGCTCGCGGGCAAACTCCACGATCAGAATCGCGTTTTTACAGGCCAGCCCCATCAGCACCACCAGCCCCACCTGTACGAACACGTTGTTATCGCCGCCGGTCAGCCAGACGCCAAACAGCGCGGAGAGCATCGTCATCGGCACGATAAGAATCACCGCCAGCGGCAGCGTCCAGCTTTCATACAGCGCCGCCAGCACCAGGAACGCCAGCAGCACCGCCACCGGGAAGACGATCAGCGCCGTATTGCCCTGCGTGGCCTGCTGGAAGCTCAGATCCGTCCATTCGATATTCATCCCGTTCGGCAATATCTGGCCGGACATTTTCTCCAGCTGCGTCATCGCCTGCGAGGAAGAGAGTACGCGCGGATCGGCATCGCCAATCAAATCCGCCGCCGGATAGCCATTGTAGCGAATCACCGGATCCGGCCCGTAGGTGGTGCTGATATTCACCATACTGCCGATTGGCACCATTTCGCCCTGATTATTCCGCGTGCGCAAATTGGCAATATCCTCCACGCTTTCGCGGAACGGGCCGTCGGCCTGCGCCATCACGCGCCAGGTCCGGCCGAACTGGTTAAAATCATTGACGTAAGACGATCCCAGATAGGTTTGCAGCGTACCAAACAGATCGGTGAGCGACACGCCCTGCGCTTTCGCCTTATCACGATCGACCTGGACATCCAGCTGCGGCACGTTAGCCTGGTAGGTGGAGATCGGGAAGTGCATCCCCGGCGTCTGCATAATGGTACCGGACATCGCGTTTACCGCGCTTTGCAGCGCACCATAGCCAAGACCTGCCCGGTCCTGAATATAGAGCGAATAGCCGGAACCCTGGCCGAGCCCTAAAATCGGCGGAGGCAAAATAGAGAAGCCAAAGCCCTGCTGGATTTGCGCGATTTTCGCGTTGATCTCAGCGTTAATTTCCGCCGCCGAATGTTTACGCTGGTCGAACGGCTTCAGGCCAAAGAAGACCGTTCCGGTATTCGGCGTATTGGTGAACTGCAGCGCGTTAAGCCCCGGAAACGCGACCGCGTAATCCACGCCTTCGGTATTCATCCCGATTTCGCTCATTTTGCGGATCACCGCATCGGTGCGCGCCAGCGAAGAACCTTCCGGCATTTTCACGCCGCCGATTAAATACAGTTTATCCTGCGTCGGTATAAATCCGCCGGGTACCGCTTTAAACATGACGCCCGCCGCGCAGAGCAGCAGCACATAGACCACAAACACCGCCCCGCGTCGTCCGAGCGTTTTTCCCACCAGCCCCTGATAGCCGTTCGAGCTGCGGTGGAAAAAGCGGTTAAACGGACGAAAAATCCAGCCGAAAAGACGGTCGATAAGCCGGGTCGGGAAGTCTTTCGGCGCACCGTGCGGTTTTAGCAGCAGCGCGGCCAGCGCCGGAGAGAGCGTCAGTGAGTTGATGGCGGAGATCACCGTGGAGATGGCGATCGTCACCGCAAACTGCTTGTAGAACTGGCCGGTCACGCCCGAGAGAAACGCCATCGGCACAAACACCGCGCACAGCACCAGCGCAATGGCGATAATCGGGCCGGACACCTCACGCATCGCCTGATGCGCCGCGGCGAGCGGAGCCAGCCCTTCCTCGATATTTCGCTCGACGTTTTCCACCACCACGATGGCATCATCCACCACGATGCCGATGGCCAGCACCAGCCCGAACAAGCTCAGGGTATTCAGCGAGAAGCCCAGCAGGTAGAGAATGCTGAAGGTACCCACAACCGAAACCGGCACCGCGATCAGCGGAATAATCGACGCGCGCCAGGTTTGCAGGAACAGGATCACCACCAGCACAACCAGCACCACCGCTTCCAGCAGCGTTTGCACTACCGCGCGAATGGAATCGCGAACAAATACCGTCGGATCGTAAGGCGCCGCCCATTTCATATCCTGCGGGAAACGCTTCGACAGCTCGTCCATTTTGGCGCGCACCGCATTAGACAAATCGATGGCGTTCGCCCCCGGCGACTGGAAGATACCAATTCCGACCGCGTCTTTATTGTTCAGCTGGGAACGCAGCGCATAGCTGCCGGAGCCCATTTCGATACGCGCCACGTCGCGCAGGCGGACGACCGTACCGTCCTGCGTTGTTTTCAGGACAATATTGCCAAACTCTTCTTCGGTATGCAGGCGCCCCTGGGCGTTAATGGAGATCAGGAAGTCGCTCTCTTTCGGCAGCGGCTCGGCGCCAAGCTGCCCGGCGGAAACCTGGACGTTCTGCTCCTGCATCGCCGTGACCACATCCGACGCGGTTAACCCGCGCGCCGCCACCTTGTTGGGATCGAGCCAGACGCGCATCGCGTATTCGCCCGAGCCAAAAATCTGAATTTGGCCGACGCCGGGCAGGCGCGCCAGTTCATCCTTCACCTTCAGCGTGGCGTAGTTACGCATATACAGGGAATCATATTTACCGCCGGGCGAAAACAGATGCACCACCAGCGTCAGCGTCGGCGACTGTTTCTGGGTGGTGATCCCCAAACGCCGCACATCTTCCGGCAGACGCGCTTCGGCCTGCGATACCCGGTTTTGCACCTGAACCTGCGCCTGATCGGGATCGGTACCCGGACGGAAGGTTACGGTGGTCACCAGTACGCCGTCAGAACCGGCGACGGATTTCATGTACATCATATTTTCAACGCCGTTGATCGCCTCTTCCAGCGGCGTCGCCACGGTCTCGGCAATCACTTTCGGGTTGGCGCCCGGATACTCCGCGCGCACCTGCACGCTGGGCGGTACGACGTCAGGATATTCGCTCACCGGCAGCAGCGGGATGGCGATTAATCCGGTGATAAAAATCAGAATCGACAGAACGGCGGCAAAAATCGGCCTGTCGATGAAAAAACGGGAAAAGTCCATGGGTTGGATTCTCAGGTCAAGGGATCAGTGGAGGGCGGTGCTGGCGGTCATGGCCACGGTTTTCGCGTTAACCGGCATGCCCGGCATAAACACTTTCTGTAGACCATCGACAATGACTCTGTCGCCCGGCTTCAGCCCCTGCTGCACGATGCGCAAACCGTCGGCCAGACGGCCCGGCGTAATATCACGGCGCTGCGCTTTACCCTCTTTATCAACGACATAAACATATTTGCGATCCTGATCGGTCAACACCGCTTTATCATCGATAAGCGTGGCGTTGAATTCCGCGCTGCCAGGCAGGCGGACGCGGGCAAAGAGACCCGGCGTGAACTGACGCTGCGCGTTATCCAGCAGCGCGCGCATCCGGATGGTGCCGGTGCTCGGCGTTAACTGATTATCCAGAAAATCCACTTTGCCCTGATGGGGGTAGCCCTCTTCGCCAACCAGGCCAATCTCCACCGGCAGCGCCAGGTGATTGCTGGACGCGCCCTGCCCGCTGCGGGCGAGATTTTGATAATGGAGGTAGGTCGACTCGTCCACGTCAAAGTAGACGTAAACCGTCTTCTGCGACACCAGCGTGGTGAGCACGCTGGCGCTGTCGCCGGCGGTGACGAGGTTACCGCTGGTGATCAATGCCCGGCTGGCGCGGCCATCGATAGGCGCGGTCACTTTGGTGAAGTCCAGGTTAAGCTGCGCGGCGTCGACTGCCGCCTGCGCGGCGCGAATGTCGGCCTGCGCCTGAGTGGCCGCGGCGCGGCGCTGCTCCCACTCTTCGCGGGAGACCAGGTTGGTATTGACTAATTTATCGGTACGGTTAGCCTCGCTTCGCGCCAGGCTGGCCTGCGTTTTGGCTCGCGCCAGCGTCGCCTGCGCCTGTTCCAGCGCGGCGCGATAGGTTCTGTCATCGATAGTGAACAGCACCTCCCCCTTTTTCACCTCCTGGCCGTCGGTGTAATTCACTTTGTCAATGTAGCCGGAGACGCGGGGTCGCAGCTGGACGCTTTCCACCGCTTCAATCCGACCGTTAAAGCTGTCCCACTGACTAATGGATTTGACGACCACATCAGCGGCGCTGACGGCGGGCGCCTGCGGCGCGGCGTTTTGCGCGACGCCCTCATCGCATCCAACGAGGAGCGCCGAGAGCAGCATCACGCCCGGCACAGTCAGATGAAAGTTACCCCAGTATTTTTGCAGGCTCATTATTTTTATTCCGGTATTGGTAGCCGCCGGGCAAGACGCAGCGGAAGACACCGCGCCACTTCCTTTGTCCGGGCTGGCTTAAGGCCATTTGTGTCGTTCATCGCCACAAAACTGTAACAGTTGCGAATACACTATCGCGGCGATTGTAGGAAGGCGCTAAATTTAGTGCAAGAATAATTGTTGCACTTTATGTGCTATTCCTGGCGCCTAAAAATGGCGCGTTTCCGACATGGATTTAAATGCAACAATAAAACTTGCAATTAGTGCAAAAACGGGCCACCTTTAAATGCAACAGATAAAGATGCTTTTTTAGACGCTGCGTAGAGGTACATCAGATGAACACTGGCGCATTCATTCACGATTTACTCGACTGGATCGACAACAATCTTGATAGCCGTCTGGACATTGGCACCGTCGCCAGGCGAGCCGGCTATTCGAAATGGCATCTGCAGCGGCTATTTAAGGAGCATACCGGTTATCCTCTCGCCGAGTATATTCGCGCGCAAAAGCTACAAAAATCGGTCGAGCGCTTAGCCCACAGCGACGAACCGATTTTGAACGTGGCGATCGCCCTGGGCTTTGACTCCCAGCAGTCCTTCAACCGCAGCTTCAAGCGTCAGTTCGGCCAGGCCCCCGGCGCATGGCGCCGCAGCATCGGCAACCCGGATACGACTGGATTAAGCCAGCCGACCCCGCCCTTCTCTGACTAAATTTTGCGCTCGCCGCGACGCTGTGGCCGCGGCGGATATTAAGCGCCTCACTCCGCATCCAGCCTGCGCGCCGCTCAGGGATCTGCCGTTCTTCGACCGGCAAAGTAGTGCGCGGGCGTGCTCCCCATCGTTTTTCTGAACATGGTGATAAACGCGTTGACCGACTCATACCCCAGATTAGCCGCCACGTTTTGCACCGATACCCCGCTTGCCAGCTCCCGCAGGGCAATAATCAAATGCAGCTGCTGACGCCATCGCCCGAAGGTCAGGCCGGTTTCGCGCAGCATCAGGCGCGCTAATGAGCGCTCGCTGAGCGCCAGCCGTTTCGCCCAAACTTTAAAGGTGCTGCGATCCTCCGGGTGGCTGACCAGCGCATCCGCCATGGCGCGGATCTTAGGATGCGCCGAAACCGGCAGGCTCAGTTTCTGCTGCGGCATGGTGGCCAGCTCATCGAGCGTCACTCTGGTCAGCCTGCCGACATGGCTCTCCGCGGCGTAATCGACGTCCGCATTCGTTAAGCGGTCAACTAACGCTTTAATCAGCGGCGAAATCGCCAGCGTGCAGCATTTATCCGGCAGCGCGGCGGCGCCGGGTTCAATAAACAAATAGTTGAGATGCGCATTCCAGGTCGCTTTGGCGCTGTGCGGGATCCCGCCGGGGATCCACACCGCGCAGTCTGGCGGCACTATCCAGATATCGTTTTCCGCACGACAAATCACCGCCCCATAGAGGGCAACGATCAGTTGTCCCTTGCGGTGGGTATGAACCGGCACTTCTGCCGCGTAATCAACGAAATCAATATGCCGCGCGACGGCAGGGCTCGGCGTGCTATCGGGATCAAACAGGGTATGGGCAAGTCTGGATGGCATCTCATTGGCAACATTTAGGTATTTTTTGACAGAATAGAGTATTTAAGGAGACGCGCAAAGCGGGAATAATTCCCGGCATGAGCACATTAACTTCCCATCACAGCCGTTTTTTACACGCGATAAGCCGTTGGTCAGGCCGCATAGCCTCTCCCTCGCTGCTGAGCGACGCCCATGCCCTGCTCTATTCCGTCAGGAGTTTTGCCGCCGCGATGCTCGCCTATTACGTTGCCCTGGCGATTGGCCTTGAACGGCCCTCATGGGCCATCATCACCGTCTACATCGTGTCGCAAACCTCGGTGGGCGCGTCCCTGAGCAGAAGCCTTTATCGCCTGGCCGGTACCGTGGCCGGCGCGGGGGCCACGGTATTGATTGTGCCGACGTTTGTGAATACGCCAATTCTCTGTAGCGTGATTCTGGCAGGCTGGATCGCCTTCTGCCTCTATTTATCCCTGCTTGAACGCACGCCCCGCGCCTATGCCTTTGTGCTGGCCGGTTATACCGCAAGCCTGATTGGTTTTCCCGCCGTCGCCGATCCCGGCACGGTGTTTAACATCGCCCTCATCCGGGTACAGGAAATCGCTATCGGTATCGTCTGCGCCGCGCTGATTCACCGCTACATTTTACCTGCCCGGATATCAGGGCTGTTCAACAGCAAATTAGCCCAGACGCTGCACGCCGCGCGCCAGCGGATTGCCGACACCCTGGCAGGCAAGGCCGACGCGCAGTCAGAGCCGCTGCATCTGGCGCTGGCGCTACAGTTTCTGCAGGGCATCAGCCACCATATCCCGTATGATTTTGCCCTTTCGGTTCCGGCCCGCCAGGCCAGGAAAGCGCTCCATGACAGGCTGGCGCGGTTGGTGATTGTCAACGGCGAAGTACGCGATCGTTTGCAGACCATCGCCGGGATGCCCGCCGCGATGCAGACTCTACTGAATGACGTGCAGGCCTGGCTGACCTGCGACGATACCGGCCAACGCAAAAACGCCGCAGAAGCGCTGCAACAGCGCAGCGCGCAGTTAGCGCAGCGGCTCGCGGCGCAGGCGCTGACCTTTGAAGATGCGCTGCGGGTAAATTTCTTACGCTACATCGCTGAGTTGATTACCCTCCTGCAGCAGTGTGAGCGGCTTTCGGAGGCCATTCATCACGCCAGACCTGCGCCAGCGCAGGTGGAAGATCGTGCGGCGACAGGATACGTTTTCCATCGCGATCCCCTGAGCGCCGCCCGCACGGCGCTGGGCGCTTTTGTCATCATTCTGAGCGGCTGTCTGCTATGGATTTACTCTGCCTGGCCCGATGGCGGCACGGCGGTGTCGATTCTCGGGGTTTGCTGCACGCTGTTTGGCAGTTTCGACACGCCGGCCCCGCATATTGTGAAATATATTATCGGCTCTGTCTGGGGCGTAGTGATAAGCCTTATCTATAGCTTCGCCCTGCTTCCTCCGCTCAGCGATTTCCCCGTGCTGGTGGCGGTGCTTGCCCCGGTCTATCTGCTTGCCGGCTCGCTGCAGGCGCGGCCCCCCACGACCTTTATGGCCATGGGGATCACCCTGACGCTGCCGGTACTGTGCGAGCTGGGCGCGCGCTACAGCGGCGACTTCGCCGACGCGGCCAACACCGCGATCGCCCTGTTTTTCGCGACCGGCTTTGCGGTTATCGGCATGAGTCTGCTGCAAACCGTACAGGCGGACGCGGCGATAAAGCGTCTGCTGAAACTGTGCCAACGCGATATTCGCCGCAGCGTGAGCGGCGTATTTAAAGGCGATGAAACGCACTGGACCAATCTGATGATCGACCGGGCCGCCCTGCTGCTGCCACGCTTGCCGCGCAGCGGGCAGTCCTCCGCCCGGGCGCTCGATCGCCTGGTGCACTTTCTGCGCATAGGCCTCTGCGTTATGCGCCTGCGCCGTTGCGAAACGCCCGCCGGCAGCGATATCCACGAGGTGCTTTCTCGTCTTACCCACACAACGGAGACCGAAGCCTTACGCGAGCGCATTGCCGCCATGGCGAACCGCTGCTTGCCCGCGAGGGAGGAAAAATCATGCCAGTTTGTCGACCGACTGGTCGATCTGCACTGCGCGTTACGGACGCAGAACGAGGAACCCACCCATGATAAATGACATCAATATCGGGGGCGTTTTTATCCCCGGACTGCTGCTGACCGCGCTCATTGCCCTGGTCTGTACGCTGTTACTCGTACCGCTTTTCTCCTGCAGCAGGCTTTACCGCCGCTTGCCCTTACGCCCGCTGCTTGATGTTTCAACCTATATCGTGACCTTTTTCCTGCTTTTGCAGGGCCTGACCACACTGGGGTTATTCGCATGAAATCTTTTTTCTCTTTGCTGGGCCGTTACGCGCTGACGTTAATCGCAGTAGCGGTAGCGGCCTGCGTGGCGTTTATTTTCTGGAAACAGTATGCGCAGACGCCCTGGACGCGCGATGGCCGGGTTCGGGCAGATGTGGTGCAGATTGCGCCGGATGTTTCCGGGCCGGTGAGCAGCGTGGCGGTGCGGGATAATCAGTGGGTTAACCGCGGCGATGTGCTTTATGCCATCGACCCGCGCTGGCTGAAGCTGGCGGTGCTCAGCGCGCAGGCCGACGTCGAAGCAAAACGTCATGAAATGCTGATGCGCCAGGATGCCGCCCGGCGACGCGCGCTCATCAAAGGGGTCATTTCCGGCGAGGATATCCAGCAAACAGGCAGCGCAGCGCGCGTCGCGGCGGCCAATTATCAGGGGGCGCTGGCTGCGCTGGAACTGGCGCAGCTGAACTTATCCCATGCAACGGTGCGCGCCCCCGTTACCGGCTACGTGACGCATCTTCGGCTCCGCCCCGGCGACTACGCCGCGGCGGGAGAAACAAAGGTCGCCGTGGTCGATGCGCACAGTTTCTGGGTGGTGGGCTATTTTGAAGAGACTAAGCTGCGTCATATTCGCATCGGGAGTACCGCACACATTTCGCTGATGGGGTTTGACCCGCTCATCACCGGGCACGTGGAGAGTATCGGCCGGGGGATCGATGATAGCAATGACGAGACCGGCGGGCTGGGGCTGCCGGATGTCAATCCCACCTTCAGCTGGGTGCGACTTGCGCAGCGAGTCCCCGTTCGTATTCAGCTAGATAAGATACCGGAAGGGATTGAACTGGTGGCGGGGCTATCCGCCAGCGTTTCCATCCTGCCTGAAAGCCCTGACGGCGGGCGTAGCGGAGGATCGGGCTACGTGGCTCAGGCTATCCACCCATAGTGGACCCGAGACTCAATGAGGAAACGACGCTTCCTGCAAAAATATCTGGCCCGAATACACCGAACTCGATATTCTGTAATGCTTTGTATTTTTTGTGAACAGGAAAAAGTATGCTTAGTACGTTACCCGATTTACACAGAAGTTTTGCAGAGCAACTCAAGCTTAACGTTCAGTCTGACGCCCGGATTCACTCCCTGCTCGGGGGCGGATCGCTTATTCATGGCGGATTTGATCAATACTCCGATTTGGATTTTGTCGTTGTGGTAGACCCTCTCTACTATGATGAAATCATGGCGCAGCGTGTGGCGTTCGCCGGAACAGCAGGCAACCTGCTGCATGCGTTCACCGGGGAACATGTCGGAGAGCCTCGCCTGCTGATATGCCTGTATGGCCCTGAACTCCTCCATGTCGATCTGAAATTTGTCACCCTGGACATGCTCACTCAACGCGTTGAGGAGCCGGTAGTGTTATTTTCTCGCGATCGCCATGCCCTGGAGCGACATCTGGCACAATTTCGTGCCCAGTGGCCTGACATGACGCCGGAGTGGTTTGAGTCCCGAGCCTGGATCTGGCTTCATTATGCGGTGGTTAAACTGGGAAGGGGCGAACTTTTCGAAGCGATGGGTATGCTGTCATTCTTCCGGGAGCAAGTGCTGGGACCGATGCTGTACCGCCGCGCCAATCTACCGCAGCGTGGGGTTCGCCGCATTGAATGCCACAATATCGATCCTGAGGGCCTGCTGACCTCCACGCTGGCCACGCACGATCGTGACTCCGTCAGCATCTCCATCAGCAAGGCGGTTGACGCTTATATCAATCTCCGCGCTGATGCGCTGCCTGAAAATATCGCGGACGATGCGGCACGACGGGCGCTCCTTGCCATGCTGAAAGCGTATTCTGAACGGGTTTAAACGATACTTCCGGCCGCTTACAGGGCCGGAATGTAAAACTATCGTGGAAGATGCCGCCAATACTCAAATCCCAGGACAAACACCGCTATCCGGGAAACCACTCGCGACCAATGGAACTCTCGTCAGAGAGTCTGATACAAATCATTGAAGACCGGCTCATCGTTCAAAGCAGCCCATCAAATTCTGAGCGCTAAAATTTTACTTGATGTGCAATATTTCCCTTTTTTCAGGCGGCCCCTCATGAGTCTGTAAACCCCAGGGGGGGTCATCTGAATGGATAAATAGAGTATCCAGGCATTGCGGGCGCGTGATAAATTGCTGCCTGTTGATGCAGCTATGATATATCAGGCCGGCGACAGCATCGTCATGTCCTTACCGCGATCACAACTGGGCGGGCATTTATTCATATGAGAAAGCCACACTCGGGGAGGGTCGCAATAATGGCTGATTCAGGACACGATAAACCTGCTGCGTTGTCATTAAATATCGGCAATAAAATAAGACGACTGCGGCAGTCACGGGGGATTTCGTTAAACGACCTGTCTAAATTGTCAGGGGTTTCAAAGGGGGCATTATCCAAACTGGAGTCAGGATTTTCCAGCCCCCGTGTCGATACGTTGGACGCTATCGCCACTGCATTACGTTTACCGGTTGGCGATTTACTGAGCGGCGGCAGCAGGATATATCCCTGTTTTGATAAGCATCGTCCCGCGCCGGGCGAATATTCACAAATGATGAAATTCCGCATCGGCCCCGGCAATACCTCCGAGATATGGTTGCTGCAAATGGAGCCGCAGGTCACCATCCACAGTCCCGGGCATTCAGACGGGTCGCATGAACATATTCTGGTTCACAGCGGTACCCTGCATCTGCGCTTTAGTCAGTACGAAGTCATCACATTAGAACCCGGGGATTTTTACGCTTTCTCCGCGCAGGTTGCGCACACATACAGCTCAAGAGAGACGGCGATTAGCGCAACGGTGGTGATGACTCACCTCGAGCCAGGTTAACTCCTCTACGCGATTATCTGGCCAGGAGCCCTCTGATAAAATGCCGAAGAGCGAGCATGTGTTCACTTAAAGAAACAAAAACGCTCTCCTGAATGCCAGGCGGAAAATTCTTTTATAAATAAAATGAAGTAAATTCAGCCGATTGATTTTGTATTGATAAATTATTGCGCCCGTAACCGGGAAACCCATTGTTCTGCATGCGGGCTGACTGTATTGTTATTTCGAACAACAGCACCGGCTTCCCTACGCTGTATTTTCCGCAATGCGAAGCAGTTGTTAGCGCCAGAAAGCTGGCCATGTTACGGCCAATTTATCTTTGGTCCGCCGGAGTTTTTTTAGCAATGAATATCAACCTTCCGGTAGCGCACCGCGCTACCATTGTCGGTTCTTTTACTATGCCAAATAAATCCATCTGGATTATATATGTGACGGAGAAGATGAGTGCATAAAGTTAATTTAAAAGAAAGTTTTGCTCTGTTCAGCGAATGCTGGAGCCCCAAAATTGTCGGCGAAATTAATAACGAGTATGTCAAACTGGCTAAGTTAGCCGGAAAGTTTGACTGGCATCATCATGAGCATGAGGACGAGCTTTTTCTTGTTATCAGCGGCCGCTTGCGAATGGGGTTAAGAACGGGCGATATCGTGCTTGAAGCGGGTGAGTTTATCATTGTGCCGAAAGGAACCGAGCATTGTCCTGAAGCGTTAACTGAAGAGTGCTGCGTCGTTTTACTTGAGCCAAAAACGACGCTGAATACGGGCAATATCGTCAATGAACGTACTGTACATGAGCTGGATAGACTATAGTCGCGCCTCCTGACGTCTCAGAACGTTCTGAACGGAGAGATTTCCTTCCCCGTCAGGTTTGGCGGGGCGTGAGAATCTGTTTTATCAGGAGTCAGTCACCATTACTCCCCTACCGCCGCGAGTTTCGGCGGCGGCAATCATTGCTGGCTGAACTGACTTCATTATTTGCTAACCTTCATTTATTACTTATTCATTAACTATCAGGGACAGAAAAGATCATAGAGCGGCTTTTCCCTATAACCTCAAATAAAAATCGATTCCACTATATTAACTGAACGAAGCACGGCTCTTGCTGCCAGATATTTACCATGACAAGGCGCGGTAAACCAGCGTCCGCTCCCCGCTCATTGCAAACCCTGGCTTTGTTCAGTCTGGCTGTTGTGTGCCAGAAGCGGGTGTCTTAAGCCTGTTCTTGCCTTTAAATACAAATGCCGCAGGTCAACAGGTTATAATTTTTTAGCTGTGAAAGAGATAAAAATCGCTGATGCCAGATGAAAGATTTTAATAATGATGGAATCGGATGTTGTTCGTAATGACCTTTAATTTGGAATGAGATATAACGTGCTCCGAAGAAAATTAACATTCTCATAACGTAATCAGGATTAAGCAAATGAAGCAGGTTGGCATTGTTGGTTGGCGAGGAATGGTCGGTTCTGTTTTGCTACAGCGAATGATCGAAGAGAACGACTTCGACAATATATCAGCGCATTTTTTCAGCACCTCCAGTGCAGGAGCCGCCGGTCCTGTCATTGATGGCGTCAGCTACACACTTAAAGATGCTAATTCCGTAAGTGCGCTGGCCGAAATGGACATCATCATCACCTGCCAGGGCGGGGATTATACCAAAGCAATATACCCTGCTTTGCTTAACCATGACTGGGAAGGCTACTGGATTGACGCGGCCTCAGCGCTGCGGATGGATGAGAAAGCCTGCATTATTCTCGACCCCGTCAACCGCAACAATATCGATCGTGCAATTAAAGAAGGTATTAAACTTTTTGTCGGCGGCAACTGTTCCATTACGCTGAGTCTTATGGGGCTGGCTGGGTTGATAAAGGCTGACTTGATCGAATGGATGAGTGTGATGACCTACCAGTCCGCATCGGGTGCTGGTGCACAGTATGTACGGGAACTCATTGCGCAAAGTGCTTACATAAGCCGCCATTTATCTCCGGATGAGCTGGCATCCTCAGGTTCAGTGCTTCCGTTAGTTAATAAGGTCAGTGAATTGATTAACAGCGCTGATATGCCGACCCAGAACTTCGGTGCACCTTTGATGGGCAGCATCATTCCCTGGATTGACAGCGATTTAGGCGATGGCAATAGCCGTGAAGAATGGAAAGGTGAGGCGGAAACCAACAAAATTTTAGGCCTTTCTCCCGGTACGATCCCGGTAAACGGCTTATGCATACGCGTCGGCGTGATCCGCTGCCACAGCGCTGCTATAACCCTTAAGCTCAAACGTGAAGTCAACGAAGAGGAATTTGCCGAATTAGTGATGAATTCCCACCCCTGGGTTAACTATGTGCCCAATAACAAGGAAGAGAGTGTCAGTACCCTGACACCGGCCTGTATCAGCGGTTCGCTTAAGGTGGGTATTGGTCGTTACAAGAAAATGTCGCTAAACAATGAACCGATCTACTCGGTCCTGACGGTCGGCGATCAGCTATTGTGGGGAGCAGCGGAACCATTGCGCCGCATGTTGAATATTTTGGCTGGAAAAGCTTGAATCATATTATGTGGACAAAACACCTCCCCCTAAACTCAACGGCATAAATATAAGCTGTATACGGAGCACTTGATGGTCACCACACATGTTTTTATCGCCCGACAGGATGGCGATATCGACTGGCTGTTGCAGCGCGATGACCCAACAGAAGATCATGGCTATGCCGCATTCATCGCGGACAAAGATTGGATCGTTATGGGCCGGGGGAGCTATGAGAAAGCGCTGACTTTTGACCAATGGCCTTACGATCGACCCGTGCTGGTTCTCTCCCGACAGCTAACCGATACCGCCATTCCCGAGGCGCTGAAGGGCAAAGTGCAGCTCTCAAGCCGCACGCCGGGGGAAGTGCTTGCTGACCTGGCGGCGCAAAACGCGCATCGCGTCTATCTGGATGGCGGGCAGGTAATACAGTCGTTCCTGCGTGAAGGTCTGGTCGCCGATATCGTTATCACGACCGTTCCTGTCCTGCTCGGTTCGGGAAAACCATTGTTCGGATCCCTGACCAGGGATATCGATTTGACGCTGTTATCAAGCCGCAGCTTCCCTTCGGGACTGGTGCAGTCGCACTATCGGCTGACGTCATAAACGGCATATAAACCTGACGGCGGCCTACGCTAAAGCAACAGTACCGCCCTGCCAGCGGTACTGAATGTTACTGATATAATCACAAAATAGATAAAAGAGGTGACGCATGGGTACTGACAAAATAGCTACGCTGTTTAGATACAAACGCTGGATAGATATTGAAACGCTACAAGCGATTAAAAAAATTGATGCGTCTGCGAATGCAGAAAAACGCCATCTGACGCTCAGATTAATGAATCACATACATGTGGTTGATATGATCTTCCGCGCTAACATTACCGGCCAGAAGCACTCCTACACCGCACTGAACACGCCAGAGACGCCCTCTGCAGATGAACTTCTGAGAACAATGACTGAATGTACAGACTGGTATATTCAATACGTCAATGCTATGTCCCCCGTTGACCTTGCTGAAACCATTAAATTCCAGTTTGTCGATGGCGGACCGGGTGAGATGAAGGCGGTTGATATGCTCAATCATGTGCTGTTTCACGGAACATATCATCGCGGCGCTGTAGGTTGGCTACTTTCAGAAAGTGGTGTAACCCCACCCAAGGACGTACTGACCGTCTTTCTAAGAGATCATAACCACGAGTAACCGAGTCATATCAATTTCCCCCCTTAGCCCTTAAAGCAAAAAATTAAGGAGCTTCAATCCCCTCAGTCAGTGAGTGAAAACCTTTCGCCGCAAGATGGGCGGGTCTTCGCCCGCCCTGCCGCCGCTACCGCGGCCAGACCTGCGGAAACTCATCGGCGACAAGCGGCTCTCCGTCGCGAAGCTTAAGCCCCGGAAACGGCGGCGACGTCACGCCGCCGCGGTCCGCGAATGTCGCATCATCCCCTACCCAACGGGCGGAAAATACCCGCCGCGCGCGGGCGGTTGAATTGCCCTTTGCCCCATGCAGCGTGCGGAAATGAAAAGCGACCGCATCGCCCGGCTCCAGCGCCCAGCTGACGATATCGTAATCCTCCTGATGGGCATCAATGTCCGGCAGCTCTTTAAAGCGCGAATGGGAATAGAGCTTTGAACCGTTAAACCGCGTTGGGCTGAACTCATCGTCCCAGCGATGGGAACCGCGAATGCAGCGCAGCGAAATCGCCTCCGCTACCGGATCGAGCGGGATCCACAGGCTGACATTCTGCCGCCCCTCCACGCAGTAATAGGGCTGATCGTGGTGCCATGGCGTTACCGTACTGCCGCCGGGCTGTTTCACCAGCGTGTGCTCGTGGAAAAACTTCGCCGTCTGCGACCCCATCAGCGCCGCGGCGATCTCCGCCGCCGGCGACTGAAAAACAAAATCGCGAAATTCCGGGATTCGTTGCCAGTTGCAATAGTCCTGAAAAAACGGCGCCGAGCCGTCCTCGGGGATCACCGTTCGCGCGTGACCGTACTCGCTGGGGTTCGCCATCAGCGCGGCGACGCCGCGCGACAGGCTCTCGATCCACGGCGTGAACACGCCTTTAAGTAGCACGACGCCGTCGGCCTGCCAGCGGTCGACGGTCTGTTGATCAATAAGCGGGGAGTTCGGGTTTTGCATAGTCGCCATCCTGTGTTGATAAATCAGCGAAGAGAATCGGAGGGATCGGCGCGCATCCAGGCGCAAAGGTTTTCCAGCATCGCCATACAGCGTTCGGTCTGGGGGATACTGATATATTCGTCCGCCTTGTGGCCCTGCGCCATGCTGCCCGGCCCGCAGATCAGCGTCGCGACGCCCGCCTCATCGAACAGGCCGCCTTCGGTGCCGTAGGCGACGGTGGTGAAATCGTCGCTGCCGCACCACTGCGCCAGCCAGCGGGCGAACTCTGACTGCGGGTCGCTCAGCAGCCCCGGATAGTGGCTCAGCGTCTGGAAATGAATATCGCTGCGCTGCGCCACCTTGCGCATCGCCGGAAGCAGCTGCTCGCGGGCATAATCGCCCAGGGCGTCGGTCACGGCCTGCGGGCGCGTGCCGGGTAAATAGCGAATTTCAAAGTCGAACCAGCAGGATTGCGGAACGATATTCAGCGCCGCGCCGCCGTGAATCGTCCCCACCTGCAGCGTGCCCGAGGGCGGCGAAAACCGGCTATCCTGCTGCTGCGCAACGCTTTCACCCAGCGCGTCCAGCCGGGAAATCAGCCTGGCCGCGTAGCTGATCGCGTTAACTCCTTCCGGGGCGTAGGCCGAGTGGCAGGCGTGCCCTTCCACGCGGCAGCGCACCGCGAGCTTGCCTTTATGGCCGTAGACCGGGCGCATGTCGGTCGGCTCGCCGATAATGCACAGCGCCGGTTTCCCGGCGGAGGCGCGGAGAAAATCCACCAGACTGCGCACGCCCAGGCAGCCAACCTCCTCATCATAAGAGAACCCCAGGTGCAGCGGCATCCGCAGCGGCGCGGCAAGAAACGCCTCCAGCGACGCCAGCACGCAGGCGATAAACCCTTTCATATCCGCGCTGCCGCGACCGTAGTAGCGCCCGTCGCGTTCGGTAAGGGCGAACGGCGGCACCGTCCACGCCTGACCATCCACCGGCACCACGTCGGTATGGCCGGAGAGCATCACCCCGCCGGGGCCGGTTGGCCCAAGGCGGGCATAGAGGTTTGCCTTGCGCCCTTCGTCGTCATAAAACAGCTGCGACGTCACGCCGCGCGCGCGCAGAAAGTCGCCGATCCAGGCAATCAGCGCCAGATTCGACTCGCGGCTGGTGGTATCAAACGCCAGCAGCGCGCCGAGGATCTCACGCACGCGGTTATTCATCGCCCGGCACCCCGTAGGTCGGCGCTTCGCGCGGGTCAAGCGCGCGGGTGATATACGCTTCCATCTGCGGCTCGTAGGCCAGCCACAGCGCTTCCAGCGCCGCTACCGGGCGTTCTTCCGCCCAGTCGACGCGTAAATCCACCACTGGCCAGGCGTAATCCTCCACGACTTTAAGCGCCGCCGAGTGCTCCGGCCCGGCTTCGCCGCCCGCATCGATACCCGCCTGCAGAGCCGCAATCAGGCGGCTGGCCAGTTCGCCGCTGGCGGCTTCGAACGCCGCCGTCATGGCGGTAATCACCTGCGGGTTGGCCAGCATATTCCCCGCCGCCACGCAGTTCTCGCCCTGCGCCAGCTGCCAGATGCCGAGCGTATGTTCGCCGCCGAACACGGCGCTCTCGCCGCTGGCGTCGATGACCGCCACCTGGCGATAATCGCTAAACCGGTCTTCGCCCAGCGCCTGCGTCAGGGCCTGCTGCGGCGTGAGCCCCGCCTCAAGCCCGGCAAGGATCTGCGGTCCGAGCGCGGGCAGCGTGATGTTCTGGCTGGACACCGCGCCAACGCCCGCCAGCAGCCACGGGCAGCGGGCGCCAACGGCAATGCTGGATGAGCTAATCGCAATGCCCAGTTGACCTGACTCCGGGCACAGGGCGGAAATAGAGAGGGTCATGGTGCCTCCTGCGCATGCCAGTCGTCAGGGATCACCGCCGTGACGTCAATTTCCATCAGCCACTGCGGCTGCGCGAGAGCCGATACCACCACGCCGGTCGAAATGGGAAACACGCCTTTGAGCCATTTCCCCACCTCCTGGTACACCGGTTCGCGGTAGCGCGGGTCGATCAGATAGGTCGTCGTTTTCACGATATGCGTCAGATCGCTGCCGGCCTCTTCCAGCAGCTGTTTAACGTTCTTCATCGCCTGTTCTGCCTGGGCGCGCGGGTCGCCCAGGCCGATCAAATTGCCGTCAAAATCGGTACCCACCTGACCGCGAACGTACACGGTATTTCCCGCGCGCACCGCCTGGCACAGATCGTTATTGAGCGTCTGATTGGGATAGGTTTCTTTGGTGTTAAACATCCGAATACGGGTATGGGTTGGCATAGGTTGCGTCCTCAAATCAGGCATTAGCAGGAAGGTTGATAGCGTTGATACTGGCGCTGAATGGCAATCTGGTCGGCGATATATTTCGCATCGTGCCAGACGCCCCAGATAAAGGTTGAGCCACGGCGGGAGAGCCACGGCAGACCGAGGAAATAGACCCCCGGTTCGCTGGCGACGCCGCGGTGGTGCTGCGGGCGCTGCTGTTCATTAAAGGCGTTGACCTTCAGCCAGCGGTAATCGGTGGTATAGCCGGTAGCCCAGATAATGCAGCTCACCCCCGCGGCTGCCAGGTCGAGCTCGGTGAGGGGCTGGGTCAGGCAATCGGGGTCGGGCAGGAAAAAGCGCGCTTCCGGCTCTTCCGGCAGCGACAGCCCGTTGCGGGCGATATACTCATCCGCGGCGTCGAGCAGCGCCAGATAGGAGGCGTCGCCAAGACGAATGTTGTCCGCCAGATCGGCACGGAAAACGGCTTTGCCCTCGGTAAAGCCGTGCGTCTGTCCGACCAGGGTAATTCCCTGGTGCGCCAGTTGGCGAAAATCAACGGTATGACCGCCGCGCGCGCCGCTGACCGCAATCGTCACGTGCTCTTTGCCGGGCTGATTGGCCGCCGCATCCCACAGCCCTAACACCCCCAGCCACCAGCAAAAATCGCGCTGGCGGTAGCGGCGCGGCGGGCGATCGTGCGCGCCAACGGAGAGCCATACCGCGCGCCCCGCCCGGCGGAGCTCATCGGCGATTTGCACGCCGGACGACCCCGCGCCAACCACCAGCACGCCGCCTTCCGGAAGCTGCTGCGGGTTGAAATAGTGTGCGGAATGAATCTGCTGTACAGCGCTATCCTGCGGCGCGATGGCCGGTATCACCGGGCGCTGGAACGGCCCGGTGGCGGCGACGATACGCTGCGCCTCAATCACGCCCAGTGACGTTTCCACGCGAAACCCCGGACGGCCGTTTAAACGCTCGGCGCTAAAGACCTCAACGCCGGTTTTGATCGGTGCATTAAAGGTTTTGGCATACGCGGCGAAGTAGTCGGCGATCTGCTCTTTGGCGACAAAGCTGTCGGCGTCGCAGCCGGGAAAGGTCATGCCGGGAAACCGATCGTGCCAGGCCGGGCCGTTGGCCACCAGCGAATCCCAGCGGCCGCTGCGCCAGGCCTCAGCGATGCGCTTTTTTTCCAGCACCAGATGCGGAATGCCGTGATGCGTCAGATGCTCGCTCATGGCGACGCCCGCCTGCCCCGCGCCTACCACCAGGGTATCGATCTCTGTAATCTGCTCTGTCATATCTGTGTCCTTCAAGCACGGTTGTCCGGCTTATCCGCCGGGATTGACAGAACTCAGGTTAAGTAAGTGTGATGAAATGGTAAATTATTATAAAACGATCGTCTGAATAGAAATTTACGAGGCTGAATAACGCGACAAGAAAATAACGCTTGCGGTCGCGTTAATTAAATTACGCGTGCTGATGCGGCGTTAATTCTATGCTGCGGCAATAATCCATAAATAGCTGCGTCGGACGCGTGGGTTCATTATTGGCAAGATGCGCCATAATTAATGTCGATGCGGGCATTTCGTCGGCAATATCCAGCTGCACCAGCTTTTCGCCGTCATAGGTCATATCGCACAGCGGACGGGTAACCAGTACCGAAAAGCCTAATCCCTGCCCGACCATACAGCGCACCATTTCTATGGACGGCGAACTGTAGGCCACTTCCGGGTGATAACCTTTCTCTTTAAATATCGAGACAAAATAGTTTTTGCTGGGGACCGCATCGAGCAAAATCATCGGTTCCCGGCTTAATTCCTGGAGCGTGACGCATTTTTTCTGCGCCAGCGGATGAGAAGCGGGCAGCAAAGCATAGGGTTTATGCGGGGCGTTCAGCAGCTCTTTATGAATGGAGTGACCCAGTTCCAGGTCGTAGACCAGCGCCAGATCGAAGCGTCCGCGGTGCAGACCGTGCATCAGTTCATGCTGTTCGCCGTCGTAGAGCTGGAGAGTAATTTCGGGATACATTTTTTTAAATCCCGCTACCAGTTTTGGCATATACAGCGGCGCGACGGATTCAAAGCAGCCGACGGAAATCGTCCCGGATACCAGCTCTTTATCCGCCCGCGAGTTCTGCTCAAACTCATAGGACAGCCGCAGCAGCTCTTTGGCTTTATCGTAGAAGCGCCGCCCGCTTGAGGTCAGGGATACGCCCTGCGCGTGGTGACGAATAAACAGCTGCTGGTCGAAGGTACTTTCGAGGTTTTTAATCGCAATAGAGATCGACGGCTGGGCAATGTGCAGCTGACGGGAAGCCTCAGCGATACTCTCCGTTTCCACCACCGTCACGAAATATTTAAGCTGTTTGAGGGTAAATCGGTTCATCGCTTCACCATTGATAAAATATTGTCTTATTACGAACGGGCTTAGTTTTACGATAAGCAGCCTGCAAGCATCGTGCCATGCCGTTTGCGCTTTACCTCGTCGGTAAATAACCGCCGTTTCTATTTAATAACCCGCCCTCTTTTTTTGCCTGATTTCGCGTATTGCACCATAAAGCATCGCCCTGCACCTTATTCGCCCGCGGCGCGCCCCAATATTGCACAAATTGTCATTTTACGAAAAATCAGGTTTAAAAATAAGGGTGATTGTTTTTAAGTTGTTTCAATGCTGTTTCTCATTAATTGCGTTAAATTCCCTGAGGTTAATATAGCTGTATAGTTTTTTTAAACTTAAAGGCCAAAAATTTACTAATTGCCACCGGTCGAAGAGTGCCAGCATAGTGTCATGGCAAGATGAACGCCGGCGGCTCCCCATATTAGAACAGGGGAATCGCCTTAATTTCCGTTAATTATGGCGAGTGAAATAGCCCATGACGTTTAACTGGAACTATATGTTAAGCCTGCTCAGCGATGTCGATTTCTGGCAGGCCACCTGGACCGTCATCAAATTAAGTTTGCTGACCTGGGCTTTCAGTATTGTGCTGGGGTTTATTCTGGCGCTGGCCAAACAGTCGCCGCGCAAGCTGTTTAACGCGCCTGCCCGCCTCTATATCTGGCTGTTTCGCAGCATGCCGCTGCTGGTGCTGCTGATTTTTGTCTACAACATGCCGCAGGCGCTACCCTCCTTCGCCCCGGTGCTGAACGACCCGTTCTGGGCCGGACTGCTGGCGATGGTGCTGAGCGAAGCCGCCTATATTGCTGAAATTCATCGCGGCGGACTGCTGTCGATTCCCAAAGGACAGAGCGAAGCCGCCCGCGCGCTCGGGCTGCGCTATGCCGGCACCCAGTGGCGTGTGGTGATCCCGCAGGCGCTGCGCGTCGCCCTGCCGGCGCTGGCTAATGAGTATATCGCCATCGTCAAGCTCAGCTCGCTGGTGTCGGTTATCTCCCTGACCGAGATCTTAATGGTCGGCCAGCGCCTCTATTCGCAGAATTTCCTCGTCATGGAGACCATGGCGGCGGTGGCGTTTTACTACATCCTGATCGTCACGGTGTTTGATTTCCTGCTTAAGCGCCTCGAGACCTGGCTCGACGTCACCCAGCGTAAGACCACGCGACCGGTGGATGAAGAAATGCAGCAGCTGGCCACCGCGCGGCGTCCGGCAACGGCCCGCAGCGTTAGCGTCGCGCAGGAACCGGCGCTACAGGCGTCAAAGCTGCATAAAGCCTATAACAATGTCGAAGTGCTGGGCGCCGTCAGCCTGCAAATTCAGCCCGGCGAAGTGGTCTCCGTCATCGGCCCGTCCGGCTCCGGTAAAACCACGCTGATCCGCCTGCTGAACGGCCTTGAGCAGATTGATAACGGCGAGATCAAAATCAACGGCCAGCCCTTTATTCACCTTGACCGGCAGGGGCAGCAGAAGCCGCGTTTTATGGAGAACAGCGAGCATCGCCAGAATATCGGCATGGTCTTCCAGAGCTTCAACCTGTTCCCCCACCTGACCGTACTCGGCAACCTGCTGCTGGCGCCGCGCTATCACCATCTGGCCAGCGAAGACGAGCTGAAGCAGCACGCCTGCGAACTGCTACATAAAGTCGGCATGCTGGAACACGCGTGGAAATATCCGCATCAGCTTTCCGGCGGCCAGCAGCAGCGGGTAGCGATTGCCCGCGCCCTGATGATGCGCCCACAAATTATGCTGTTCGATGAGCCCACCTCGGCGCTGGATCCGGTAAAAGTTAACGAGGTTCTGCAGGTTATCGAATCGCTGGCCCATGAAGGCATCACCATGGTGATCGTCACCCATGAAATGAACTTCGCCTTTAAGGTTTCCGACCGAATTGTGTTTATGGAAAAAGGGCGCGTGGTCTGCGACGACACGCCTCAGGCAATGCGCGACGGCCAGCATCCGCGCGTGGACGCCTTCCTGAAAGATGTCTCTTTGGCTTAACGCCTCCGTTCCCGAAAGGAGAAAAATATGATCGCGCAGTGGCAAATCGAACAGTTTCATCAGCAGGGTTTTCTGGTTGTCGAAGAGGTGTTTTCCGCCGAGGAAATCGCGCTGCTGCAGGCCGATTTCGACACCTGGGTCGAAGAGAGCCGACAGCATAGCGAAGTGTGGGGCGAAACCCTGGACGGTCGGCCGCGTTTCGATCTCGAAAGCGACCACGCGCCCCATCATCCGTCGCTGCGCCGGGTGAGTTCCCCCACGGAGATTTCCGCCGCCTACCGCCAGGCCGCGCTTGATTCGAGAATGGCGGCGATTGCCGGCCAGCTGATCGGCGGCAGCGGGACCCGCTTCCATCACAGCAAAATCAACTCCAAGCTGCCGCACACCGCCACGCAGGTGAAGTGGCACCAGGATTTTCTGTTTACCCCTCACAGCAACGACGACATCATCACCGCCCTGCTGATGGTCAGCGAAGTGACGCCGGAGAACGGCCCGCTCAACGTGGTGCCGGGAAGCCATCGGGGACCGCTGTGGTCCCACTGGCAAAACGATCGTTTTACCGGCGCCGTGGATCGGGAGGTTGAAGCGACCCACTGCCAGCAGCCGCAGGCCTGTTTTGGCCCGGCGGGATCGGTGTGCTTTATGCATACTCGTCTGCTCCACGCCTCCAGCCCCAATGAAACCGACCTGCCGCGGACGCTGTTTATCAGCGTCTACGCGGCGGAAGATGCCCTGCCGTACGGCGAAAATCCGCTGCCCAGCGCGCACGCCGGGCAGATGGTTGCCGGGGAAGAGAGCGGCCTGGTGCGCAGTACCGTGAATCATTTACGCCTGCCGCAAAAACCGCGCGGCGCATCCTTTTTCGTCCAGCAGGCCGGTACCGATCGCGCCAGCATGTAATTTGCCCACTCTCTGGAGGTTGTATGAAACGTTTTAAAGCTTTCCGCCCTGCTGCCCTGCTCCTTTGCACCGCTGGCGCCCTGTCGTCCTTTAGCACTCAGGCCTTCCAGCAGCCGGGGAAAATCACCGCCGGTTCGGATATGACCTTTTTCCCGTATGAATATATGGAAAACAACAAGCCCGCAGGGTTCGATATCGAGTTTCTTGCCGGGCTGGCGAAAGCTATGGGCCGCGAGGCGGTGAATATTGATACCCGGTTTCCGAATTTGATTCCGGGCTTGCAGGGGGGACGCTTCGATATCACCAACTCGTCGATGTACATCACCGCCGAGCGTCTGAAGGTTATCGATATGGTGCCCTATCTGAAAAGCGGCGAAGCGATCCTCGCGCTGAAAGGCAGCGACTATCAGCCGAAAACGCCGGAAGCGTTTTGCGGCCACAAAATTGGTTCAATGGGGGCGACGTCATGGCTGGCGCAGCTGCAAAAGCTCTCCGCTGACTACTGCGTGAAAAAGGGCCTGAAGCCGATAGCGCTCAGTGAATACACCACCGACCCGCAAACCACCCAGGCGCTGCTCTCGCGGGCGGTTGAGGCGCAAATCACCGATGCGGCGGTGGCGCGCGGCGTGATCGACAAGCTTGGCGATCGGGTGACCATCTCTTCCGAAACCTTGATCTATCCGGTGCTCAACGGCTTTGGGGTGAAAAAAGGCAATAGCGAAGTGAAAACCGCGCTGGAGGAAGGGCTGAAGAAATACAGCGCGACGCCGGAATACGCCGCGCTGCTGAAGAAATATAACTTCCAGGCGCCGACGCCAGAGGATCTGCAGACTCTGATGCCGAAAGCGGAGTAATCATATGGCCCGCTCTTATGAAGAACAGACGCGTATCGACCTGGCGGCGACCTTTCGCATCATCGCCCATCTCGGGATGCACGAAGCGGTGGCCAACCACTTTAGCGCGGCCATCTCGGCGGACGGCAAAAAATTCCTGCTGAATCCGAAGTGGAAACACTTTTCGCGCATCCGCGCCAGCGACCTGCTGCTGCTGGACGCCGATGATGAAGCCTGCGCCCGGCGAGCGGACGTGGACGCCACGGCGTGGGCGATTCACGGGCAGATCCACCAGCGCCTGCCGGAGGTGCGGGTGGTGCTGCACCTGCATCCGGTGTATACCACCAGCGTTGCTTGCCTCGAGACGCCGCATATCCCGCCGATCGATCAGAACACGGCGCGCTATTTCAATCGGGTAGCCGTCGATAGGTTATACGGCGGCATGGCGGACACCACGGCGGAAGGCGCGCGTCTGGCGTCGCTGCTGGCCGACAAGCGCCGGCTGCTGATGGGCAACCACGGCGTACTGGTGACCGCACCGTCAATTGGCGAGGCTTTCGATGATATCTGGACTCTGGAGCGCGCCTGCCAGATTCTGGTGACCGCCTGGTCAACGGGGCAGCCGCTGAAAGTGCTCTCCGCTGCGGTGGCGGAGAAAACCGCGCAGGACTGGGAGGGGATCGCCGACTTTTCACGCCAGCATTTTGCAGAGATGAAGGAGATGATGATCGACGCCGACCCGTCCTTGCTGGAGTGACGGTTTACTCCCGGAGAAAGGCGCCACCGGGCATACGGAGATGAGCCGGATTTGAGGTATCGAGGCGCGGATTTTGCCGCAGGACTGGCGACAGAATCCGCAAGTTACTCGCTTGTAGCCCCGGTAAGGCGCCAGCCGCCACCGGGGAAAAGGCGGCTAGTAGCGCACGCAAACCGACTTTGTTTCGCACCAGTCGTCCAGCCAGTCGGGGCCGAAATCGCGGCCGGTACCGGACTGCTTCATGCCGCCGAACGGCAGGTTGGCGTCGATCAGCGTATGGCTGTTAACCCACACCGTCCCCGCCTGCAGGCGATCGGTATAGCTCAGCGCCTGGCTCAGGTCGCGGGTCCAGACGCTGGCGGTCAGGCCAAAATCGCTGTCGTTGGCCAGGCGCAGCGCCTCTTCCCCGTCGGCCACGCGTACCAGGTTCACCACCGGACCGAAAACCTCTTCCCGGCTAAGGCGCAGCCCGGCGTCGGGATTAACCACCAGCGTTGGCGCAATATAGTAGCCCTGCGCATTCGGCCCCACGTTACCGCTAATCAGCTCTGCCTTCTGCTGACGGGCTTCATCAAGATAGGCCGCCACTTTTGCGCAGTGCGCCTGCGACACTACCGGGTTAATCTGGCTGCTCTCAAGCATACCGGGCCCGACCTGTAGCGACTTCACCGCCTGCTCAAAGCCGCTCACCAGCGTATCGAACAGCGGCGTTTCGATATAAATTCGCGAACTGGCGGCGCACACCTGCCCCTGATTCAGAAAGCTACCGGTCATTAATCCCTCAATAACCCACTGCGGATCGGCATCTTTCAGCACGATGGCCGGGTTCTTGCCGCCCAGCTCCAGCGTGACCCGGGTAAGGCGCTCAGTGGCCACGCGGGCAATCTGTTTACCGGTAGCGGTCGATCCGGTAAAGCTCACCTTGGCGACCTGAGGATGCGAGGTCAGCGCCGCGCCGCACCCGGCGCCGCTGCCGGTCACCACGTTAAAAACGCCGTCCGGTACGCCGGCCTCGGTTGCCAGTTCCGCTACCCGCAGCAGGGTCAGCGGCGTGGTTTCCGACGGCTTAATGACGATCGAGCAGCCAGCCGCCAGCGCGGGCATCACTTTCCACATGCCGATCATCAACGGGAAATTCCACGGCACGATCCCGGCCACCACGCCCACCGGCTCTTTTTTGGTCCACGCCTGATAGCGTGCGCCCTGCGGGAAGGGGATCGATACGTCGAGGGTGCGGCCGCTGATTTTAGTGGTCAGTCCGGCGGTATAGCGCATCCAGTTCAGTGTGCAGCCCACTTCAAAGGCGCGGGAAATGTTAATCGATTTCCCCTGTTCAAGGGTCTCCAGCTGCGCCAGCTCCTCGCCGTGCTGCTCCACCAGGTCGGCGAAGCGCAGCAGGATCCGCTCGCGGTCGGCGGGCGTCCGCCCTGCCCAGCTGCGGGAAACGAAAGCGCGCCAGGCGGACATCACCGCCCGATCGACATCCGCGGCGTTAGCATCCGCGGTGCTGGCGATAGCCTGACCGGTGGCCGGATCCCAGACGGTTAAGCGCTTTTCGCTCTCTGCCGCCTGCTGCGCACCGTCGAGATACAACCCATGCTGTCTGTCTAAAAACTGCTGCACGCTGGCGAGTAGCGCGACCTGTGATGTGGACATACCCCTTCCTTATTGTTCACGGATAGTGGTTTCAGTTTATGCCGGGGTCGCGATTCACGCTTTTTTCTCTGTGACATTCGCTGTTGCCGCTGTGACAGGCGCCGCAATTAAGTCGATGAGGCGGACAGAAAATGTGCAGCAGGTAATAGTTCTTTCATATACTCCGCCGTTGACCCTTGCCTCCGGCATCATAAGTGCAACAATGCAAAAACATTATTATTACAAGGGATGTGCGATGAGTACGGCAAATCGTGGGCAGAACTACCAGCACTGGTTAGCAAAAATCAATCAGGTCTGCGGGCAGTTTGCCGCCCGTCCGCTGGCTGATAATTTCCACGGTGAGATCGACGCCAGCTATGCCGGCGACCTGAAAGTCAGCACGGTGACCGCCTGCGGCATTAATCTTTACCGCACCCGACAAGAGATCCAGCGCGATAACGACGCCTGGTTTTATACCGTCTTCCAGCTCGCGGGCCAGGCGACGATCGAGCAGGATGGCCGCCAGGCGATGCTGGAAAGCGGCGATATCACCCTGATCGACGCGTCTCGTCCCTGTTCAATTATCTGGCAGCAAACCTCGCGTCAGGCCTCCCTGCTGCTGCCAAGATCGCTGCTGGAGCAACAGCTGCGCGGCAGTGAAATCAGCATCGCTACCCGGCTGGCGAAAAGCCTGCCGATGGTCCAGCTCAGCCAGCGCCTGCTGCATGAAAGCATGAACAGCCCTGAACTCTCGGCCAGCGAAAGCAAAGCGGCGCTGGAGGCCATCGTCTGCCTGCTGCGCCCGATGCTGCATCATCAGGAGGCCCAGCCGTCCCGGCGCGATAAGCAGTTTCAGAAAATCATGGCGTTAATCGATGAGTCGATTCAGGCGGAACATCTGCGCCCGGAGTGGCTGGCCAGCGAAACCGGCATGTCGGTGCGCAGCCTCTATCGGCTGTTTGCGGAAAAGGGGCTGGTGGTGGCGCAATATATCAAGAATCGTCGGCTCGATTTGTGCGCCCGCGCGCTGCAAAGCGCCCATGATGACGAAAAGCTGGCGGGGATCGGCTACAGCTGGGGCTTCAGCGATCATAGCCATTTTTCCACCGCCTTTAAGCAGCGCTTCGGCGTCTCGCCGGGGGAGTATCGCAAGCGCTGCCGATAGCTATTTTTTCAGCCATTTGCCGTTAAGGCCCTTCACGTACTCGCCCGGCTGCGCCCTGGCGACCAGCTTCTGACCGGCCATTTTCGCCACCTGATCCACCGGTAGATTATTGTCATCCGCCAGCTGCTGATAGCTGTCGCTGCGGGCGGCGTTGATCTGCTTCACCAGCTCAAGGGTTTCTTTATCCTGACGCAGCGGTTCAAGATAGCCGTTGAGGGTTTCGCCGACCCGCCCCTGCTGGCGAGCCTCATTCAGGGTCAGGGCCTGCGCCTGAGCGCTGAACAGCACCAGCGCCAGCGCGGCGGTTATCAGTCGTATTCTCATCATCGCCTCAGAACAGATCGCTACGGGATTTGAGCAGATTCTCAACGTCTTTATCCAGCTTGATATGAATTTCATGCTCAATTTTGACGTTCATATTGATGGTGATCGGCTCTTTCGATGCCGCGATTTCAATACGCGGCGTACAGCCCGCCAGCAGCGCGGTGGCCAGAAAGGCGGCGAATAGTTTGATCATTATTGTTGTTCCTTACAGGTATGACTGTCCTGACAGCGCGGCGCGGGCAGCCTGGCGTTCTGCTCCAGCCACGCCTGCAGATTGTCGCCGAAACGCAAGCTGCGCCACAGGTCAAAGATATTCTCTTCATGGGAGTAGTTTAAGTGCACCGTATTGCTTTTGCCTTCTACCCGGCTGGTGCCGCTAATCGTCGCCTTCAGCGTCAGCACGCCGAGGTTATCGAGGTTGATCCGCGTCCACGAGGTGGCCACTTCCATATAGCGCAGCCAGTTAATGGCCGCCCCGGCGGAGACGTTGTCAGCCACCAGCGCGTCTGCCGTGTCTTTATCAAGACGCATCGTCATCGGCCCCGGATTGCTGAACCAGCCGTCCTTGATAATCCATTTATCGTTATCCAGCCACAGCGGCAGCGCACCGTTAAACGGGCCGGACACGGCGAACTGCTTCACTTTAATCGCGCTAATTAACTCGCTGCTGGAGATATTTTGCAGACGCAGCAGCGCCGGATCGTGCTGCGGCATCCGCAGCTGCTGCATGGTCAGCTTGCCGCCGAGAATATCGACGCTGACGTTGCTCAACTGTAAAGGTGCGTCTTCACTCCAGGGATATGCGCCCTGGAGATCCGCCGTCAGATTGCGCGCGGTGAACTGGTTGACGACTTCGCCGATGCGCAGCGATACCGGATGGCGGGTGCCAAGCTGCCAGGTGGCGTCGCTAAAGCGGAACGGCAGCACAAAATCGACGCCGTTGATCTGGTTATCCGGCATCCAGGCGCTGCCGTCTTTGAGCACACCGTGACCGCCCGCCTCGAAGCCCTGTTCGGCGGCGGCAGAGAATGCCACCTGCGCGTAGAGCGTTCCCTCACGCAGGTTCATCTTCCACTCCGGCGGCACCAACGGCTGGAAAACGGTCAGCGACTGTTTTGGCCACCACGCCTCACCGCGCAGACGTTCGCCGTCCCAGCGCCCGGTAACGCGCACGGGGCCAATTTTTTGCGCATGCAGGGAGCCGCTGAACCGGAACCAGGTCGGATCGCGGCCATCAATGTTGAACTTAAGCGTTGACGGCGGCAGTTCGCTGCCGCCGCTGAAGGTGGTTTTCCCGGCATCCAGCGACAGCGCGCCGGTCAGTTTGGGATGCTGCTCATCGCGCAGCCAGTGGATCGGTTTTTCCAGCGTCAGGCGCGGGGTACTCACCAGCATGGATCCATACTGCAGCTTATCGAAACCGGTCGACAGGCTGTTGAGTACAATGGCGCTATCAACCCATTCGCCCGCGCCTTTAACATCCCAGCGCGCCTGCATCGGGGTGAAATGGCCATCGCCCCAGTAGCGCCACTGCCAGCGGCCGCGGTCGGGCATAAAGTTGTCGGCCTGGCCATCAAGATGCAGGATAAAATCCCCCATCTCCTGCTCATGGGCGCGCAGAATAGCCTGCAGGCGGCCATCAACGCCCTGTTGCGTCACTTTGACGCCCGCCAGAGGCCAGCGGATTTCATCGATATTCAACGAATCGATGACCCGCCCGCGCGAACGCAGCAGCGCGCCGGGGTGAAAATTGAGCACCGGCGCGGTAAGCGGCCCGCTCAGCTGCGCGGGCAGTCGGGCATAAAAAATCAGATCGCCGAGCTTGGCCTCGCCGGTCAGCTGTAGCGGCATGTCGCTGCTGTCCATGCTCAGCTTACCGGGGCCGATATTCAGCACGGCGTTGCCCTTCCCGGCCTGGCCCTGAGTGAGCACGTTAAGACGCCCGCTGACCTGCATCTGCTCGGTGCCCTGCTGCCAGTTGCCCAGCGAAAGCGCAACCCGGCCGCTCAACGCGTTGCCCGCGTATTCGGTGTGCCAGCGGCCATCGCTGATGACGATACGATCCGGGGTGATTTCCCACGGCAGGTCAAGCATCGGCTCCACTTCACCGCGCGGCGTGACCAGCAGCTGCCCGCGGTTCTTCTGCCACTCCAGCTCGGCATCGACAAGACCGGGAGTTTGTGGAAATTCAAAGGTGCTGAACAGGTGGCCGTCGACCGGCAAACCGTCCGGCACCAGCGGCATCTGAAACTCGCCCACCAGCTTCACCGGCGCCTGATCTTCCACCAGACGCGCGGAAAAATCGCTGACCGTCAGCGCCTGGCCGCGCAGCCGCGCCTGGAGGGTAACCTCTTTACCGGCATAGCCGATATCCTGCTGCTGCGGCGTCAGCGACATCACCAGCCGCCCCTGCCATTTCTCCCACGGCGACAGGCGCAGATTGTCAATCGTCAGCCAGCTGTAAGGGAGCATTGATTGCCATTCGGCGAGGGTTTTCGGCGCCCCCGGCGCGGCTTCGCTTTCCGGGAGCTTGTTCAGGCAGGCGCTGTTTATATCCAGCTCGCTGATATGTAAACGCCAGCGGCTGGGACGCGAGAGCGAGGCATTGGCGACGCGCGCGATTTCGCAGTCGCCGACCAGGTAGCGCAGATCCGGAATACGCAGCGCGGAGCGCGTCAGTCGCGGGCTTTCATTTAGTGAGATTCGGGTTCCCGCCGGTAGCCAGATACCTGCCAGCGTGGGCACCCAGTGGGTGAGCGTTAATAGCAAAGCCAGCGGTAGCAGCACGAGGGCTAATAATAGCGCGATGGCGGCTTTATATTTACCCTTCATGGGCAGCTAATATCCTGATTCGAAATAAGTAAAAGCCGAGAGGCCGCTATTGTGGCACGTTCGACCTGTGAGTTAAAGTTTCCATCCCGTTTAAGCGTAGTCGCCGCCATGTGATTCACCAGCCGGCTATTTAACCGGGGTTTAGTTTTCGCCTGCGACACTGGTCCACACCTGCGAACGTAAACGGATGGTGCTGTGGACTTAATTATCTCGCTGATGGAATACGCTCAGAGCCGCTATTCATTGGTATTGCTGATGGTTTTCCTGCTGACGTTCACGAAATCTTGCGCCGTTATCTCGCTGCTGATTCCCGGCACCTCCGGACTGCTGCTGTTCGGCACCCTGGCATCGGCCAGCGTCGGCCATTTTTTGTTAATGTGGATGAGCGCCAGCCTCGGCGCCATCGGCGGATTCTGGCTCTCGTGGCTGACGGGCTACCGCTACCGGCACCATCTGCATCGTATACGCTGGCTTAATGCCGAACGCCTCGCTCGCGGCCAGCTGTTCCTGCGCCGCCACGGCGCGTGGGCGGTCTTTTTTAGCCGCTTTCTCTCTCCGCTGCGCGCCACCGTACCGCTGGTCACCGGCGCCAGCGGGACCTCTCTCTGGCAGTTTCAGCTCGCTAACGTCAGTTCAGGTTTACTCTGGCCTCTGATCCTGCTGGCGCCAGGGGCGCTGAGCCTCAACTTTTAATGAAACGTATTGTCTTTTAAAGAGATTTCTTAACTCTACGATATGCTCTAGAATTAATACTATAACCTGCTGATTAAACTAGTTTTTAACATTTGTAAGATTATTTTAATTATGCTACCGTGACGGTATTATCACTGGAGAAAAGTCTTATGAAAATCGCTGTATACAGTACGAAACAGTACGACAAGAAGTATCTGCAGCACGTCAATGATGCATACGGCTTTGAACTGGAATTTTTTGACTTCCTGCTAACCGAAAAGACCGCCAAAACCGCCAACGGCTGTGAAGCGGTGTGCATCTTCGTAAACGATGACGGTAGCCGCCCGGTACTCGAAGAACTGAAAGCCCACGGCGTGAAGTACATCGCGCTGCGCTGCGCGGGCTTCAACAACGTTGATCTCGATGCCGCGAAAGAGCTGGGCCTGCGCGTGGTGCGCGTCCCGGCCTACTCGCCGGAAGCGGTCGCAGAGCACGCGATCGGCATGATGATGTCGCTGAACCGCCGTATTCATCGCGCCTATCAGCGCACCCGCGACGCGAACTTCTCCCTTGAAGGACTAACCGGTTTCACCATGCACGGTAAAACCGCCGGCGTTATCGGCACCGGTAAAATCGGCGTCGCCGCGCTGCGCATTCTGAAAGGCTTCGGTATGCGTCTGCTGGCGTTTGATCCCTACCCAAGCGCCGCCGCGCTGGATATGGGCGTGGAGTATGTCGATCTTGAAACCCTGTACCGGGAGTCTGACGTTATCTCCCTGCACTGCCCGCTGACCGATGAAAACTACCATTTGTTGAACCATGCCGCGTTCGATCGCATGAAAGACGGGGTGATGATCATCAACACCAGCCGCGGCGCGCTCATCGATTCGCAGGCAGCAATCGACGCCCTGAAGCATCAGAAAATTGGCGCGCTGGGGATGGACGTGTATGAGAACGAACGCGATCTGTTCTTTGAAGATAAGTCTAATGACGTGATTCAGGATGATGTGTTCCGCCGTCTCTCTGCCTGCCATAACGTCCTGTTTACCGGTCACCAGGCGTTTCTGACCGCGGAAGCGCTGATCAGCATTTCACAAACCACCCTCGACAACCTGCGTCAGGTGGATGCTGGCGAAACCTGCCCTAACGCGCTGGTCTGATATTCCTTTCCCTTTTGTGCTCCTCCTCTGCGGGGGGCACATTCAGATAATCCCCACAGTAATCGCCTGCGATAAAGTTACAATTCCCTTCATTTATTAATACGATAAATATTTATGGAGACTAAATGAACAAGTTTGCTGCGCTGCTGGCGGCGGGAATGTTGCTATCGGGCTGCGTTTATAACAGCAAGGTGTCAACCAGAGCGGAACAGCTTCAGCATCACCGTTTTGTGCTGACCAGCGTTAACGGGCAGCCGCTTAATGCCGCGGATAAGCCGCAGGAGCTGAGCTTCGGCGAAAAAATGCCCATTACGGGCAAGATGTCTGTTTCAGGTAATATGTGCAACCGCTTCAGCGGCACGGGCAAAGTCTCTGACGGCGAGCTGAAGGTTGAAGAGCTGGCGATGACCCGCATGCTCTGCACGGACTCGCAGCTGAACGCGCTGGACGCCACGCTGAGCAAAATGCTGCGCGAAGGCGCGCAGGTCGACCTGACGGAAACGCAGCTGACGCTGGCGACCGCCGACCAGACGCTGGTGTATAAGCTCGCCGACCTGATGAATTAATAGTTACCGCAGCTTCCGCCTGCCAGCGCCTGCTCGCTGCAGCGCTTGCCGTTCGGCAATGCGCACATGCCGATAGCGGAGCCATCAAGCTGGCGGGCGACCGATAACGAGCCGCCAACCATGGCGCAGTTTGCCTGGCCGGAGCTGCTCATCGCGGCACGCATTCCCGGCGACACGTGCGCCGCCGTTGCCTGCTGAACAGGTTCATCATTGCTACTACACGCCGACAGTAACAGCGCAGCACATCCCACTAAAAACGCAGCTCGCATCTTCTCTCCCCTCAGATACATCTTAAAATGGACAAGCCTAAGGATAATAGGCAGCTCAGCGCGCCGCGTCGAGAGGCGAAGTACGTATTTATGCGCTGTATTAACATTTATTAGCAAATTTTTTCGCGTCAGAAGCCTCTCAGCATGAGCACATTAATCTCTGTACGACTGAGAAGCATCATAATGAGGCGATTGAGTCGCTGCAGGAAACGATATAATTATTTGTTCTGTAATAATATTTTCCACAGGGGAGCCGTTTTCTAATTCTGTCATTCAGTAAAAATGCCCGGCTAAGGGGCTGTGCCGACTTAGCCGGGCGGAGGGGCATTAATTTGGTACAACTCCAGAATAGAATGTTCCGGCCAGATATTGCGTATCTGTTACCGCATAGACTTGTGTCATCACGCTTGAATCGACATCTTCAAACGGATGATGGAAATATGCATCGTACTCAGATTTTACTTTATCAAAAAACATCGCACGCCCGGCAAAATAAAGAACTCCATCCTCAAGATTGCGAAATACTATCTGAAACACCGGTGTAATACTAACACGATCTGAGCCTTCGTTAGAGGGATCCCAGAGATTAATGAAATGTCCTGCCACACGGACATATTTCCCTTCAACAACCTCACCATTTTTTGCTCTGTAAATAGCCTGCAAAGTTGCCCACGGCAGTGTTATGAATTGCATATTTTCATCCTTAATTAAATTTAATAACATGGTTTTCTTGATAGATTAATCATCGAACAGATTAACCCTCGACTTTATCAAAACTTTGCGATATGTTATCAGCACATCTGCTATAAAAAATTTGGACTTAGCATGCCCTCCATTTGCTGTAGTATAAAAATGGTCCTTTCAGGAAATTCCTGTAAAAGGAGATGTTCTGCTTTGGATTAGCAGATTTTATTGCCAGTCAACTCATTACTCGAGCCCTTAA
This sequence comes from Klebsiella sp. LTGPAF-6F, assembly GCF_001753185.1. Lineage (NCBI taxonomy): Bacteria > Pseudomonadati > Pseudomonadota > Gammaproteobacteria > Enterobacterales > Enterobacteriaceae > Klebsiella > Klebsiella sp. LTGPAF-6F. The sequence goes on along the minus strand of NZ_CP017450.1, from coordinate 2,852,501 downwards.
CCAACCATATATAAATGATTTATTAGCCTCACTTTTTTCTGCTAACTTCAGATAATACTGCCCCTGGCTACAGTTTAATGCCCGGAGCAGTACAAGCTCCCCTTCACTGCCTCTTCGAATAACATAATGGCTCAAGGCATTTAAGGTCCTGGGGCCAATAACACCATCGGTTATAAGATCCGGATAAAGTACTCCACGATGATTAAAAGCGTTTAACCAGCGTTGAAGCCACTTACCCGGCAGAACAGGCCCCATATTGACCCCGGCGTCACACAGTTTTTCAGCGATCGCGGTAGATATTTCAGCAACATGATCGAACCGGGGCGCAATCCAGTAGTCAGCGTTGAGAATATCCAGCGCCTGTTGGCGCGTCAGTTTTTGCATATCGCCATCATAACCATGAGCCCGTGCGGTGACTTGAGTAATCCCCCAGTTTGTCGGACCTCCTTTATCATCAGGATGATTTACATAACCGCCCTCCTTTTCCAGAATGGCATTAAAAATCTCATCTTTATTCATTTATTCCTCATTTATCGATTAAATGCGCAATATTCCCCCTCACCAGGAACACGGCAATAAAGACAAAAAAATTCACGGTAACAACCAACCAGTGGGTCGACGTATACAAGCCGAAGAGATAACGAAACGGTATGCTGGCATAAGTGATTACCAGCAAATAAGCCGTATACGATATCCATGGTCGATACCTTCTGTACCGGGCGCGCCGATAAAACATTAAGGTTAGGGTGATCAAAGCACAGAGAACGGCATTAAGCAGCGCGGGAAGTTCATTTCCCATTCGGGCGCCCACTATTGTTGCGGGTTAGTATTTTGTAGAGGTCGGTTAGTTCTTGATTATTCAGGAACGTGAGTATCTTAATAATCAGCGCGGATATCAGCACGGCGCCTAACGCGTCTAAAGGCCGTTCATTGTATCCGGTCCAGATAGCCAGCTTCGTACCAATTAACCCGGAACCCAAAACGCCGACAATAAAAGAAGTCATAAAATAGGCAGCGAGTCTAAAACGCGTGATATTAACCGCTGTCGCAACATAAAATACCGCGCCGGCAAAAGCCCCAAAAACAACGCCATAATCAATACCTGTCACCAGGCCAAACATACCAGCGCCCATTAATCCACCAGCAACAATTATCGACGTACCGGAAACAGGATCGGACATATACCCTCCCTTCTTTCACTATGAGTTATGATGGTAAATAACGAAGCGCAGGGTCATTTTGCCTGGCACTAAGGCGTTACCTCGCCGTTATTTTCTTTCTTTTTTGCAAACCAAGCGCATAAATTGCCCTCTGGAAGAGCCAGGTTCCTGGCTGCGCATACTGGTGTGCAAATTCTTGCTGATAAATGATGGTCGCTCGCTCAATTTGCCGTTTATATTCCTCGCGCTGCCAAAAAATATCCTGTGCCACAAATTTAATCGGCAATGCGTCCTCAATACGTTCAGGCGTATGGTGCTTCCCTTTTGCCTGAATCTGAGCGCGGGACGGAGTGGGCCGGTGGATAAGATCTGAGCTGAGCGTTTGCGGATTTTGTAAGTGGGAACGCTGCGCGCGACGTCGACCCGCAGCGGAGCCATTAAACGCGGTTTTACGGGACATTGCGGTCTCCTTTAATGGGCTTTGGCGGAATGTCATCGGCAATCGGATCCTTGCCAATGGCTTCCCCCCAAAGCGCACTGCGCCATGGCGCTGGCTTTTCAGCCACGTAGATTCAGTTATGAATCGTTGTATTTCATCATCCGGATAGTGCTGTCTATCAAGCTGATGACAAAAGAATACCTCAGGGTTATTTAAAAATAAATACCTATAGGTATACTTTATGAAGAAAATACATTAAACACTTGAAAATATTGAAAATATTTTTGAAAAAAAGTGGTATGCCGCGTAAAAACAGCTGAAAAGGTCCGAGGCGGGTAGTGTTGAACAGCGTGTCCCTGGATTGGGGTGAGAAGCCGCAGGTATGCCCGGCGTACAGGTGGCATACCCGGGTAATGCTTATGGTTGAGCTCAGGGTTTATGACAGAAACAGGATGGCGAAGCTGCGCGGCAATGAACGCCTTTAAACAAAGCGTTTAACGCTGTGGCTATAAATCACGCGACCAATGATCTTCAGATACTGTTCATGGCTTTCGCCAATCGTCCAGTCCGCATATTTGCTGTTATCCGAGTGAACGAGCAGCCCATCCGCCGTGAACTGAAGACGTTTCACCAGCACCGCGCCCTTAAAAGAAAAAACATAAATGCCGTCACCTTCAAAGTAGTCTTTCGAGACATCGACAAAAATATAGTCACCGGTCTCAATGGTGCCGGACATGCTATCGCCGGAGACCGTGATCACCTTGATATGCTCTGCGGGCCGGTTACCAAAAAGCCGCAGCGCGCCGGCAGAGTCATAGGTGATGCTATTCACCGTTTCATCAACCTCACTGGAGACAATGCAGCCCGGCCCTGCGCTGGCCTGGGCATCCAGAACCTCAATGACATATGGCATCTGCGGCGAATCCTCTACCGGTTCTCGCTCGATATCAATATTACCGGTGATACCGTCCATCCATCCGCGGGGCAGATTGAACGAAGATTCAATAAGTTCGACCATCTCGTCAGCTATCCTTTTCTTTTGCTTTTTGCCTTCGGGGTAGAGCATCCTTGAGACGTAAGAAGGCTCCCGTCCAAGGGTTCGGGCCACATCAACAGCCTTACCGCCGCATAAATTATCACGGATATAGAGCAAGCGCTGTCGTCTGATTTCGTATTTATCCATCGCAATGATTCTAACGCCATTTACCATCAGGTATCTAAAATATAGCAAAACTCGAATAAATTACCTACAGGTAATTAAGGCAGTGTTGTCGGTCAGGAGGCTTTGACTGGCGGAATTCGCCACACTGCTACTTATGGAAAAATGACGCCACTGATTTTGGTGTAGGGTGTCGTTCATACGTAGGCACCTATGTAATACCTTGAATTAATTTATCTGAACTATGGATTTTGTCGCTACTGGAGATCAAAAAATCATGTTCCTCCGGGGTCTATACTTAAACAGTGATTCACAAACCCGGTCACCCTGCCCGTAGCGATGCAGGTAACGCAACCCCGTTACCAGGCAGGTGAGAGACGAACTTATCCGCTACCGGTGGAATCGCGCCGATAGCGGTTTCGCAGAAGAGCTCAGCGTGTATCAATGGGCATAAAAACTTTTTTATCAAAAATTTAGCAATGTGAGTATTGATATGATCACTATCGACGGTAATGGCGCGGTTGCTTCAGTCGCGTTTCGCACCAGTGAAGTTATCGCCATCTACCCGATCACGCCCAGCTCCACGATGGCGGAGCAGGCGGACGCCTGGGCGGGCAACGGGCTGAAAAACGTCTGGGGCGATGTTCCCCGCGTCGTCGAAATGCAGTCGGAAGCCGGGGCAATCGGCGCCGTACACGGCGCGCTGCAAACCGGCGCCCTTTCGACCTCTTTTACTTCATCGCAGGGTTTACTGCTGATGATCCCGACGCTGTACAAACTGGCCGGCCAGCTGATGCCGTTTGTTCTGCACGTCGCCGCCCGCACCGTGGCAACCCACGCGCTCTCCATATTCGGCGATCACTCGGACGTCATGGCAGTGCGTCAGACCGGCTGCGCGATGCTCTGCGCCAGCAGCGTCCAGGAAGCCCAGGATTTTGCGCTGATTTCGCATATCGCCACGCTGCAAAGCCGGGTGCCATTTATTCATTTCTTTGATGGTTTCCGCACCTCGCACGAAATCAACAAAATCGCCCCTCTGGCGGACGATACCCTTCTCAGCCTGCTGCCGCAGGATAAAATCGATGAACATCGCCAGCGCGCCCTGAACCCCGAACATCCGGTAATCCGCGGCACCTCAGCGAATCCGGATACCTACTTCCAGTCACGTGAAGCAACTAACCCGTGGTACGACGCGGTTTACGCGCACGTTGAAACGGCGATGAACGATTTTGCCGCCGCCACCGGGCGTCAGTACAAACCGTTTGAGTTCTACGGCCATCCACAGGCCGAGCGCGTTATCGTGATTATGGGCTCCGCAATCGGCACCTGTGAGGAAGTAGTTGATGAACTGCTGAGCCGCGGTGAAAAAGTCGGTGTACTGAAAGTTCGTCTTTACCGCCCCTTCTCCGCTGCCCACCTGCTGGAAGCGCTGCCGGTAAGCGCCCGCGCCGTAGCGGTGCTTGACCGCACCAAGGAACCGGGCGCCCAGGCTGAGCCGCTGTATCTCGACGTGATGACCGCGCTGGCGGAAGCCTTCAACCGCGGCGAGCGAGAAACCCTGCCGCGTACCATTGGCGGCCGCTACGGTCTCTCTTCAAAAGAGTTCGGGCCGGAGTGCGTTCTGGCGATATTCAACGAACTGAGCGCCGCTAAACCCAAGCCGCGCTTTACCGTCGGCATCTACGATGACGTCACCAATCTTTCGCTGCCGCTGGTAGAAAACACGCTGCCGTCGGAGGCGAAGCTGGAAGCCCTGTTTTACGGGCTCGGCAGCGACGGTAGCGTCTCGGCCACCAAAAACAATATCAAGATTATCGGTAACTCGACGCCGTGGTTCTCGCAGGGCTATTTCGTCTATGATTCGAAAAAGGCCGGCGGCCTGACGGTTTCCCATCTGCGCGTTAGCGAGAAGCCGATTCGTTCTTCCTATCTGATTTCGCAGGCCGATTTCGTCGGCTGCCACCAGCTGCAGTTTATCGACAAGTATCAGATGGTTGAACGCCTGAAGCCCGGCGGTATTTTCCTGCTCAACACGCCTTACGGCGCCGAAGAGGTCTGGTCGCGTCTGCCGCAGGAAGTCCAGGCCACGCTGAATCAGAAAAAAGCGCGGTTTTATATCGTTAACGCGGCAAAAATCGCCCGCGAGTGTAGCCTTGGAGCGCGCATCAACACCGTCATGCAGATGGCCTTTTTCCATCTGACGCAGATCCTGCCGGGCGATAGCGCGCTGGCGGAGCTGCAGGGGGCGATTGCTAAAAGCTACAGCAGCAAAGGTCAGGAGCTGGTCGAACGCAACTGGCAGGCGCTGGCCCTGGCCCGCGAGTCGCTGGCGGAAGTGCCGCTGCAGCAGGTCGATGCCAACAGCCCGAACCGCCCGCCGGTCGTCTCCGACGCCGCGCCGGATTTCGTCAAAACCGTGACCGCCGCCATGCTGGCCGGGCTCGGCGATGCGCTTCCGGTCTCCGCCCTGCCGCCGGACGGTACCTGGCCGATGGGCACCACCCGCTGGGAAAAACGCAATATCGCCGAAGAGATCCCTATCTGGAAGGAAGAACTTTGCACCCAGTGTAACCACTGCGTGGCCGCCTGCCCGCACTCGGCAATCCGCGCGAAAGTGGTCTCCCCGGACGCGATGGAAAATGCCCCGGCCAGCCTGCATTCTCTGGACGTTAAATCCCGCGATATGCGCGGCCAGAAGTACGTTCTGCAGGTCGCGCCTGAAGATTGCACAGGCTGTAATCTCTGCGTCGAGGTTTGTCCGGCCAAAGACAGGCAGAACCCGGAAATCAAGGCCATCAATATGATGTCGCGCCTTGAACACGTTGAAGAAGAGAAAGTGAACTATGACTACTTCCTCAATCTGCCGGAAATGGACCGCAGCAAACTGGAACGTATCGATATCCGCACCTCGCAGCTGATCAGCCCGCTGTTCGAATACTCCGGCGCCTGCTCCGGCTGCGGCGAAACGCCGTATATCAAGCTGCTGACTCAGCTCTACGGCGACCGGATGCTGATTGCCAACGCCACCGGCTGTTCATCGATTTACGGCGGCAACCTGCCTTCCACGCCCTACACCACCGATGCCAACGGCCGCGGGCCGGCGTGGGCTAACTCGCTGTTCGAGGATAACGCCGAGTTTGGTCTCGGTTTCCGCCTCACCGTCGATCAGCACCGTCAGCGCGTAATGCGTCTGCTGTCGCAGTTCGCCGATAAACTTCCGCCCGCGCTTAACGACGCGCTGCACGCGGAAGCAACGCCTGAAGTACGCCGCGAACAGGTGGCCGAGCTGCGTAAGGTTCTGGCAAATGAAGCCGACGCGAAAGAACTGCTAACCGACGCCGACGCGCTGGTCGAGAAATCGATCTGGCTAATCGGTGGCGATGGCTGGGCCTACGATATCGGCTTCGGCGGTCTTGACCACGTGCTGAGCCTGAGCGAAAACGTCAATATTCTGGTGCTCGATACCCAATGCTATTCCAACACCGGCGGCCAGGCATCAAAAGCCACCCCGCTTGGGGCGGTCACCAAGTTTGGCGAACACGGTAAGCGCAAGGCGCGCAAAGACCTCGGCGTCAGCATGATGATGTACGGCCACGTTTACGTCGCGCAGATTTCCCTTGGCGCGCAGCTGAACCAGACGGTAAAAGCGATTCAGGAAGCGGAAGCGTATCCGGGTCCGTCGCTGATTATTGCCTACAGCCCTTGCGAAGAACACGGTTACGATCTGGCGCTGAGCCACGATCAGATGCGTCAGCTGACCGCGACCGGATTCTGGCCGCTGTATCGCTTTGACCCACGTCGCGCCGATGAAGGTAAACTTCCGCTGGCGCTGGACTCCCGTCCGCCGTCAGACGCGCTGGCAGAAACGCTCCTGAACGAGCAGCGCTTCCGCCGCCTTAACGCGCAGCAGCCGGAAGTCGCGGAACAGCTGTGGAAGGATGCGACGGCGGATTTACAAAAACGCTATGACTTCCTTGCCCAGCTGGCCGGTAAGGTGGAAAAACCGGCAACCGAAAGCTAATTTACTGACGTTTTTTTAGTCACCCATAAAAAAAGCCCGAATATTCATTCGGGCTTGTCATTTTACCGCTCAATAAAAACCATTCTCAGGAACGGAGGGCAACATAAATTCTTAGATGACAATAAAAGGCATATAACGGGCGGATAATACGATATTAAAATCACCGTGTATAATTTTTATTTTGTATGTATTTCACAAAATCATTCATTATAATTATCACCATTTCAGTTGAATTATTTATTTTAGATTTTACTCATATCGTAACAATTGATATTTACCATATCTTAATTTGCTCATTTAGCATGAGTTCACTTCCCAGGAGGAAGCTAAAACAAAAACCGTTAAAGGATTGTCTAAATGAAAAGAAAAGTACTGGCCCTCGTTATCCCGGCATTGTTAGCTGCTGGCGCTGCTCACTCTGCTGAGATTTATAATAAAGACGGAAATAAACTGGACCTCTATGGCAAGGTAGATGGTCTGCATTATTTCTCCGATGATTCCTCTAAAGATGGCGATCAATCCTACGTCCGTCTTGGCTTCAAAGGCGAAACTCAGATTAACGATCAGCTGACCGGCTACGGTCAGTGGGAATATAACGTTCAGGCGAACAACACCGAAGGCGCCGACAACCAGTCCTGGACCCGTCTGGCGTTTGCGGGTCTGAAATTCGCTAACTACGGTTCATTCGACTATGGCCGTAACTACGGCGTACTGTACGACGTAGAAGGCTGGACCGATATGCTGCCAGAGTTCGGCGGCGACTCCTACACCCAGGCCGATAACTTTATGACCGGCCGCGCTAACGGCGTAGCGACCTACCGTAACAATGACTTCTTCGGTCTGGTTAACGGCCTGAACTTCGCCCTGCAGTATCAGGGTAAAAATGAAAACGCCGGCAGCGGCGAAGGCACCAACAACGGCGATCGCAGCGTACGTAACGCCAACGGCGACGGTTTTGGTCTGTCAACTTCTTATGATTTCGGTATGGGTATCAGCGCTGCCGCTGCCTACACCTCTTCTGACCGTACCAACGATCAGATGACCCGAACTACCGCACAGGGCGATAAAGCGGAAGCCTGGACTACCGGCCTGAAATACGATGCCAACAATATTTACCTGGCAACCATGTATTCCGAAACCCGCAACATGACGCCATACGGTAACGGCAACGGCGTCGCCAATAAAACCCAGAACTTTGAAGTAACTGCGCAGTATCAGTTCGACTTTGGTCTGCGTCCGGCGGTCTCTTTCCTGATGTCTAAAGGTAAAGATTTGAGCAAAACCGATGGTGACAAAGATCTGGTTAAATATGCTGACATTGGTGCGACTTATTACTTCAACCGTAATATGTCCACCTACGTTGATTACAAAATCAACCTGCTGGACGAAGACGATAGCTTCTATTCCAACAACGGCATCTCTACCGATGACGTGGTTGCTTTAGGCCTGGTTTACCAGTTCTAATCTGCGGGCCCGCTGGCAACGGCGGGCTTTCTCTTCCCCTCCCGGCCATCGACTTCATTCAAAGCAAAACAATATATCAATTGCTTTAAAATAATCGACCGATGAATGTTATATTGCTACCAGGAACCGCCGTAGCCGTAGAGGACGCCCGCCATGCACCATCATCCCGTGAAATCATCCCGTATCCATTCCATCGCCTACGATGAGTCCTCCGGTATTCTTGAAATTCGTTTTCGCGATAACAAAACCCTACAGTATCTCGGCGTCCCGCCGCGCATTTTCCGCGACTTTCTCCAGGTGGTTTCTAAAGGCCGTTTTTACGACGGCGTGATCAAAGGTAAATTTACTGAACGCCGCCGTGCCTGATGGCGAAAGTGTGATTGCGCTCAATGTACAATAATCAACTGGATGGCCTACACTTTAAGTGGTTACTTAAACAGGAGGTTTTATGAACAGAATGATTCTTGTGCCCATCGATATTTCCGATACAGAATTAACCGATCGCGTTATCAAGCATGTTGAAGCTGAAGCCAGAATCGATGATGCCGAGGTGCATTTCCTGACCGTCATTCCCTCCCTTCCCTATTACGCTTCGCTGGGAATGGCTTACACCGCAGAGCTGCCGGCGATGGATGACCTCAAAGCCGAATCGGAATCGCGGCTGAAAGAGATTGTGAAAAAGTTTACTATTCCGGAAGACCGTATCCATTTACACGTTTCCGAGGGTTCGCCAAAAGATAAAATCCTTGCTATGGCGAAGTCTCTCCCCGCGGATCTGGTGATCATTTCTTCGCACCGTCCCGATATCACCACCTATCTGCTGGGCTCTAACGCCGCCGCCGTTGTCCGCCATGCGGAATGTTCGGTGCTGGTCGTGCGGTAAACCTACTCTGCCCGCCGCTGTGCGGGCTTTTTTTCCGCAATCTGAGCACTGGGCCGTACCCGCAGCATCGCAGATAGGGGAATCATTTACCTGGTACTATTAAAATTAGTACGTTGTGTCTTTTTCATTTTGCTGTATAAAACCTTTGCCCGAACATGGGTATGTTTTACAACAATTATAGGGATGAAATGAAAAAGTTAATTATGGTAGTTTTCGCCGCAGCCGCTATTTCTGGTTGCGCCCAGCAGAGCTTCTCGGTAAATCCTGGCGTCACCGTTCAACCTCAGCAGGTCACCACTCACCACTTCTTTGTCAGCGGCATTGGCCAGTCGAAGCAAATTGATGCTGCCAAAGTCTGCGGCGGCGCCGACAAAGTTGTCCGTACTGAAGTGCAGCAGACTTTTGTTAACGGCCTGCTGGGTTTTGTCACCCTGGGTATTTATACTCCGCGTGAAGCGCGCGTCTATTGCGCTAAATAATTGCCGGCGGCAGGCATCATCATTGCCTGCCCATTTCCCTTTCGGTTCAATCGCCTTCTCTTCGCCCGGACAAACTCATCTTTTCGCGCCCCTACCTGAAGGTTACCTGATGCATTCGTGAATCGTATCTTTGTTCGTGGCGGATTTTGCGCCACAGGTAGAGCATACGAGGAGATAAATGAAATGCCGGCACACGAGGCTAAGCGCCTTGCATTTACCTCCGGTTTTTAGCAATTCCTGGGCGATCCCTTTGCGCTTGCCACAATCCATCCTGTCCGTGGATAATGGCGTGCCCCCAGAGCGGGAGACACTCCATACTGATTAAGCGCGCTCCGGGATTAGCGAATTTTGCTGGCTATATCCACGGGCGGTAATGATTTAGAATCGATATTGAAGACCGGCTGTGATGGTATAGTTTTTATTCGCAATGCCGGCAGCATCTCCTCCAATTGAAGCTGATTCACCGCTATAGGTGTCAATAATCTGAGTGCCTCCCTTGCCCTCTTCATATTTGCTATAGGTGAATTCAGCAAAAACTTTGGCATGAGGCGTGACGTAATACCCGGCATCAACTGATGTACCATAATAACGCGAATTAGTTGATTTCTCGCGAAAGGTCAGTTCACGCATATAGTGTTCGTCGTTATCATGAGCTCTGACCCAATCACTGAATTTAAACAAGGCATTAAACTCAAAGTCATTGATACGATATTGACCCGCGAGACCGATATAGGGCATGGAGAATCTCTGGCTGTATCCTATCCCACGCTCACCGGTCGGAAAATTGCCAGTCGTCGCACCGTTATCATAATTGTAAGAACCTCCGGTAGCCGTCCAGCTGAAACGCGTTTCCTGATAACCCGCAATTACGCCCGCTTTATAATTGTCGTCCTGGAAAAGCCAGCCCTGCACGCTGAGATCGTATTCATTGGCATAATTGACATTGGTGCTGGGATGAGATGAATGATCTGTCCAACCGGACTGGTTATCGTTCATCCAGTCATAGTCATCCATATGTCCTGAGCCTGAAGCCAACGACGTCCAGCCTCGGGCGGTCAGCGTCAAAAAGGAGTAGGCATCCCATGAGATATCACCTTTCACAATGGCGACATTCTTTATTTTCCAGTCAAGTTGACTGACCTTTCGCCCCGTATCCGCGTCATAAACTCTCTCCTGTGATTTCCCACTCAGCATCCCTGCAGACGTCGATACAGTAAAACTTTCCGCAGAAAAGTTTGGACTTAGCTGCATTGACTCGGCATAAGCTGATCCTGAAAAAATCGCTATCATCATTACTGCAACGGTACTTTTTTTCATTTTTATTCCCATAATCAAAGTTAATCCATAAGTTGCAGTGAAAGTTTAAATCTCATAAAAATATCAGGCAACTGTCAATTTTTGTAATTGCCTTATTCATAATCCGAGAAATTCGAATGTGGACTGGATAAGCGCTTCGTTTTGCAAGGAAAAACCCCATTGAGTAGGCACATATTCAGATTATTATCAGGAAAAAACCCAACTGCTCTGGCGTTGTAGGGAATCAGTCTGTAGCAGGTTATTTTTACTCAAACTTTACCGCTGTTATTCACCTGTGCCAAATACCTTCGCTGTGTAATTATCAGGATGCAAATAATTATATCGCGATCCTGGCGGATTATGGCAAAAGCAGGAACAAGGCCCCTGCTTTAAAAAAACCGAGGTACCTTGCCAACGCTTTTTGATTATCGCGAACAATAAATTCTCGCACCCTTTTACCAGATACCGTCCATCACCGGGTATGTGACGCTGGCGTGCCTATAAACGACGTTTTTTTCTGCCCGGAAGGGGGATTGAGGCCAAAACTTCGCCGCACTATCGTTAGCAGATGGAAAGCCGCCGTAAAACGCGCTGGCATTCGTCGTCGGAATCCGTACCATACGCGACATACTTTTGCCTGCTGGCTGCTGTAAGCCGGTGCTAACCATTGTTAACCAGATGGGGCATGAAAACGCAATAAATGGTGTTCAAAGTCGACAGTACAGGGATGGATGAAATGAACGGCGATCGGCTATCAATGCCTGACGCCAGGCTTGCACCGTGATGTTAACTTTGCCCCTTACATGCCTTTTCGTTTCAGAGAACGTTATAATGCTTGATAATCAGCAAGTTACAAAGAAAGAAAAATACAATATCGACAAATTGCAGAAGCGCCTGCGCCGTAACGTCGGCGAGGCGATCGCTGATTTTAATATGATTGAAGAAGGCGACCGCATCATGGTTTGCCTCTCCGGCGGTAAAGACAGCTACACCATGCTGGAGATTTTGCGCAACTTGCAGAAAAGCGCGCCAATTTCCTTCTCCCTGGTGGCGGTCAACCTTGATCAAAAACAGCCGGGCTTCCCCGAGCATATCCTGCCGGAATATCTTGAGCAGCTGGGCGTTGAATACAAGATTGTTGAAGAAAATACCTACGGCATTGTTAAAGAAAAAATCCCGGAAGGTAAAACCACCTGCTCGCTCTGCTCACGTCTGCGCCGCGGCATTCTTTACCGCACCGCTTCTGAGCTGGGCGCGACCAAAATCGCCCTCGGCCACCACCGCGACGACATCCTGCAGACTCTGTTTCTGAATATGTTCTACGGCGGGAAGATGAAAGGGATGCCGCCGAAGCTGATGAGCGATGACGGTAAACATATCGTGATTCGCCCGCTGGCCTACTGCCGGGAAAAAGATATTGAGCGTTTCTCCCAGGCGAAAGGTTTTCCGATTATTCCGTGCAACCTGTGCGGCTCGCAGCCCAACCTCCAGCGCCAGGTCATTGCCGACATGCTGCGTGACTGGGACAAACGCTATCCAGGGCGCATCGAAACGATGTTTAGCGCGATGCAGAACGTGGTGCCTTCCCATCTCAGCGACGTTAACCTGTTCGACTTTAAAAGCATTCAGCACGGCTCTGCGGTCGTTGACGGCGGCGATCTGGCGTTCGATCGTGAAGAGATTCCGATGCAGCCGGCCGGCTGGCAGCCGGAAGAAGATGACGCGCAGCTGGATGAGCTGCGCCTGAACGTTGTGGAAGTAAAATAACGTATTTGCGTCTCAGGCAGGTGCCTGAGACGCCTTTTCCGCGCTTATTTCAGCAAACGAACCCGGCAGGCTTTACCTTTAATTTTCCCGTTTTGTAGCTGCTTAAACGCTTTATGCGCGACGCCCTGACGCACGGCAACGTAGACATGCGCCGGATGAACGGCGATCTTACCGATATCTGCACCCTCAAGACCGATATCACCGGTCAACGCCCCCAGCACATCGCCCGCGCGCATCTTCGCTTTTTTGCCGCCATCAATGCATAGCGTGGCCATCTCTGCCTGCAGTGGCACAACGCTGCTATTCGTCGGCCCACTCATCCAGTTGAGCTTCATTTGCAGCATTTCGGCAAGGATATTTGCGCGCTGCGCCTCTTCCGGCGCGCAGAGGCTAATCGCCAGGCCGCTTTCACCGGCGCGGGCGGTACGGCCAATACGGTGTACGTGAACCTCCGGATCCCAGGCCAGTTCATAGTTCACCACCAGCTCAAGCGACTTGATATCTAACCCGCGCGCAGCAACATCGGTCGCCACCAGCACGCGCGCGCTCCCGTTAGCAAAGCGCACCAGCGTCTGGTCGCGATCGCGCTGTTCAAGGTCGCCATGCAGCGATAGCGCGCTTTGCCCGGCGGCGTTTAGCGAGTCGCAGACGGCCTGACAATCCTTTTTGGTGTTGCAGAACACCACGCAGGAGGCGGGCTGATGCTGGCTCAACAGCTTTTGCAGCAGCGCGATTTTGCCGTGTTGCGAGGTTTCAAAAAACTGCTGCTCGATAGCCGGCAGTGCATCAACGGCGTCAATTTCAATAGTCTGCGGGTTGTTTTGTACGCGGCCGCTGATTGCCGCTATCGCTTCCGGCCAGGTGGCGGAAAACAGCAGCGTCTGGCGCGAAGCCGGCGCAAAGCGGATCACTTCATCAATGGCATCGCTAAAGCCCATATCCAGCATGCGGTCCGCTTCGTCCATCACCAGCGTTTGTAGGGCATCTAACGATACAGTGCCCTTTTGCAGGTGATCGAGCAACCGCCCCGGCGTAGCGACGATAATATGCGGCGCATGCTGTATCGAATCGCGCTGGGCGCCAAAGGGCTGGCCGCCGCAGAGGGTTAAAATTTTGATATTCGCCATGAAGCGCGCCAGCCGACGCAGCTCGCCGGCGACCTGATCCGCCAGCTCGCGGGTCGGACACAGCACCAGCGACTGCGTCTGGAACAGCGAGGCGTCAACGTGCTGAAGTAGCCCGAGGCCGAATGCCGCCGTTTTACCGCTGCCGGTTTTTGCCTGCACGCGGACATCTTTACCCGCAAGAATCGCCGGCAAAGCCGCGGCCTGAACCGGGGTCATCGAAAGATACCCCAGTTCATTCAGGTTAGTTAGCTGGGCGGCGGGCAAAACATTCAGAGTTGAAAAAGCGGTCACAATTATTTCTCGCATTACATTTAGGGGCGGACAATCTGCTGGCGCGTATCGTCGCAGATCTCCGCTCCCGATGCGACAATTTAATCGGCTCATCGTCAGGCGGCGGGTCGGGTAACGGGCGCGGGCGAGGTTTGGGATCGTGGACCGGTACCGGATCGTTAGGTTCCGGCGGAATGGGAATTGAGTTCAGCTGTTCATTACGCATATTGACTCCCGGTTGTGGGCGGGTACACCCGTTAAGCGTAGAAGCTGAGAAACAGAGCGCAAAAAAAAAGCCGACTCATTAAAGTCGGCGTCGTACGAATCAATTGTGCTATGCAGTAATTCAAAAAAGGAAGTAAGACAATATGGAGCGCAACGCCCATCGCTTGACGTTGCATTCACCTGCGAGAGAGATATTGCCCTGAATGGGTAGATGGTTTATTGATTTCGCTCAAACATTGCCGGGTTTTCACCATCATCATCGCGACAAAAGACGATTCTTTACAGCCATTTACTACGATGCAACCACCATGTAACACCCCCAATGAGAACGACTAACATTAGGCAGAAAATGGCAAAACCCATATGCCAGCTGTTGCCGGGAATGCCGCCGAGGTTGACGCCAAAGAGACCGGTTAAAAAGGTACTGGGCAGAAAAACCATGGCCATCAACGACATCGTATAGGTTCTTCGCGATAGCGACTCCTGCATAATCTGCGCGATCTCATCGCTCATAATCGCCGTGCGGGCGATGCAGCTATCAATCTCATCCAGACCTCGCCCCAGACGTTCGGCAATGTCCTGCATCCGGCGCCGGTGATCGTCCGTCATCCACGGCAGACGCTCGCTGGCTAATCTGGCATACACATCGCGCTGCGGCGCCATATAGCGGCGCATGACGATAAGCTGTTTACGCAACAGCGCCAGGATACCGCGCGGCGGAACCTGCTGATCCAATAAATCATCTTCCAGATCGATAATCCGGTCGTGAAGCTGCTCGATAAACTCGCTGGCGTGATCGGTCAGCGCATCGCAGACCTCCACCAGCCAGCCGCCGCCGTCAACCGGACCGTTGCCCTCGCGCAAATCGCCGAGTACATCGTCGAGCGCCAGGACTTTGCGCTGCCGGGTGGAGACAATCAAGCGCTCATCCATATAAAGACGCATCGCGACCAGCTGGTCCGGGCGCTCATCGGTACTGCCATTGATGCAGCGCAGCGTGATTAACGCCCCATCGCCAATCCTCGTCACTCGCGGACGAGTGCTCTCCCCGGCCAACGCGTCACGCACGTTATTGGGCAGCAGCGGCGTCGATGCCAGCCATTCCGCGCTATCCACATGGGTATAGTTGAGATGCAGCCAACAAGGATGCTCTTTATCAATGGTGTCACTATCGACCAACGGCTTTACGCCGCCCTGCCCGTCGAACACCCATGCAAAAACGGCATCCGGCACGTTCAGTTCCGATCCCTTAATGGCGTCCACTGGACCTCCGTTAACTCATGCACATTTCCGTAGTCTAGCCTTACGCGACGGTTACGCAAGAGCTAATCAGGGCATGCTGCTGAATTCACTGGCGAAAAGCGGGAGGGCTGAAAAAAAGAACCCGCCGGCGGCGGGTTGCTGATGAACTTTGCAATACGGTGTCTAACCTGCATTATCACCTGCCGCCAGACGCTGGGCTGACGGGAAGGCAGGCTAGCAGGAGCCGTTCATTTTTTCTCTTCTGCGTATTGACGAGCGTTGTCATGCAAATTGGTACACATTGCTTTTTCCTCCATTTTAGTAAGCAAAATAAGAATAGAGCGATCTTGCCGGTTTGCAAGTTTAAGAATTATCTTTCGCAACCCAGCGTGCGTTATCCAGATGACGCAGCAATAGTACGAGGTCTAAATCATTGCGTAGATCAAATTTAGACATAATGAGACGCTTGTGGGCAAAAACCGTTTTATTGCAAAGCGATAGCTTTCTGGCAATCGTGTTCACCGTTAACCCCTGATAAATTGCCGCCGCGATGATTCTCTGCTGCGGGGAAAGCGTCCTCTGCGGGCAACTATCGCACCGAAGCGCCAGCTTTTCTTTTGCTGACGGAGGCGTCAGAACCCATGAAAGTTTAATTTTCGCAATAACCTGAGAGAGCTTCTCATCGCGCCCAACAAAAACTATCTCCTTCAAGCAGAGCGGCAAAACGCCTTTCCCTCGATGATTTAGCCTGGCAACCACGCCGATCAGCAATCCCGGTTTACGGTTTAACAACTCTGGATGACATACGAACTCTTCCCCGCGGCATAAATCCAGTACGACGACATCTGCATCACGCACGAGCCGTTCGTTAAGCGATGCGGTGACCTGTGTAGAGAATGAGTATTCCGGGAAGAGCGCCTGCAATAAAAAATGAAATCCCAAATTAAAGAACTGATTATTATTTTTAATAACAATATTAAACATCGATTTAGCCTGCTGACGAAAGTAAATCAAGTATTATCCAGATAGCTAACGATACGCACAGTACAGCTATCGTCGTTTTAAAAAACACGATATACATAAACATTATTTTTTGACCTGAGAACGGGCACTCAACGAACTTTAAGTAAAATAGCTATCTGGCGTGACGGGCATTCCCCTCACCGATTAACTTCGAGGTGCCCCATCCGGGATTAATATTTTCAGCATTCAACCCAAACGGAAATAGTGAGAAAACGTCATGCCATCCATATGAATTATATTTCTGCCAACCGGACCGTCGCCAGCAAGTCCAGCTCACGACGAAGCGCTAGCAAAAACCAGCGCTATCGCTGCTGATAGTGAATTTTGATATAAACACACTCATTAACTCAAGTTATTTCTCGGTATCATTTTAGACTATTCATCGCTTGTCTTTTTCTGCAATCCCGACTTATCGCCTCCACGCCTCGTGGATTCAAACGGTGATTTCAGCCCTTGATCGAGCCATCCCGTATAAAAGTCTTCGTTAACTCATCCCCGCGCCGCGCGTTGTGAAGATTTCTTTTTCCGCAAAATGCTGTATTATGCAAGTTATTGCAGTATTTTGCGGGTTCAAACGATGCATAAAACGGCCAGGCAAAAATATCTCATTGATATACTTAGTGAAAAAGGCCAGATCACGATCAGTGAGCTGGTAGACAGACTGCAGGTTTCTGCAGATACGCTGCGCCGCGATCTTAGCGACCTCGAAAAACAGGGGCTCGCCCAGAAAAACCACGGCGGCGCTATCGCGCTCAATCTCTCCGCCATGAATCGGCAGAACAGGAATACCCTGCTACCGGATACCAAGAAGCGCTTAGGTAAAATGGTGGCGGAGAAGATCCCCGGCGGATCCACGCTGTTTCTTGACGCCGGGAGCACCGTGCTGGCCGTCGCCACCCAGATACAGGGTCCAATGACGGTCATTACCCCCTCTTTAGATATTGCCCAGCACTTCAGCACCCGTGCGGATATTCAGCTTATTTTGCTGGGGGGGAAATGGGATATGCAGCAGCGCCTGTTTGCCGGTAACGCTACGGTTTCGCTGCTGGAACGCTATCGGGCGGATATCGCTGTTCTCGGCACCTGCGCGCTCCACGCCGACCTCGGCCTCAGCGCCAGTCAGGAGGCGGATGCTGAAGTCAAGCGCGCCATGCTGGCGGCCAGCGCGGAACATTGGCTGGTTGCCGATCATATGAAACTGAATCACTGCGAGCCCTGGCTGGTTGCCGGACTCGCCGACATCCATCAGCTCTTCCTCGATCGCCCCTGGGACGAACTGAAGGATAACGACTCAATACAGCTCCATATCGCTGATGCTTAATAACGCGGAGATGCTTATGACTACCGGTAAGAACATTAATATTGCCCTGATTGGCTACGGCTTCGTCGGCAAAACTTTCCACGCCCCGCTGATCCAGTCCGTCGACGGCCTGAATCTGGCGATTGTCGCCTCGCGTGATGAAGAGAAAGTGAAACGTGACCTGCCAGACGTCACCGTCATCGCATCGCCTGAAGAGGCCATCCAGCATCCGGATGTCGATCTGGTGGTTATCGCCTCTCCTAACGCAACCCATGCTCCGCTTGCGCGCCTGGCTTTACACGCCGGCAAGCACGTCGTCGTCGACAAACCCTTTACCCTCGATATGCAGGAGGCTCGTGAACTGATTGCCCTCGCGGAAGAGAAACAGCGTGTACTGTCGGTATTCCATAACCGCCGCTGGGACAGCGATTATCTGGGCGTGAAGCAGGTTATCGAACAGGGGCTCATCGGCAAAGTTAAACATTTTGAATCCCATTTCGACCGATTCCGCCCGGAAGTGCGCGTCCGCTGGCGGGAGCAGAACGTACCGGGCAGCGGCCTGTGGTTTGATTTAGGTCCACATCTGATCGACCAGACGCTGCAGCTGTTCGGCCTGCCGCAGTCGGTGCAGGGGAATATCGCCACCCTGCGTGAAGGCGCGGAAATCAACGACTGGGCGCACGTGGTGCTGAACTATCCGCAGCACAAAGTGGTTCTGCACTGCAGCATGCTGGTCGCGGGCGGCGTATCCCGCTTTACCGTCCATGGTGATAAAGGTAGCGTCGTCAAACAACGCGCTGACCAGCAGGAGAGCCAACTGCTGGCGGGCGTGGTCCCGGGCAGCGAAAGCTGGGGCGAAGATGACGATAGCCTGGTGGTGTTTGATGCCAACCTGCGCGCCAGTGAAATCAGCGCGCCACGAGGCGATCAGCGGCAGTACTATATTCACGTCCGCGATGCGCTGACCGGCAAAATCAGCAACCCGGTATCGCCCTTAGAAGCGCTCGCCGTCATGGCGGTACTGGAAGCCGCAGCGCAGTCTGCCGAAAGCGGAACAACGCAAACTTTAGCGCTGACCGCCGATGAACTGGCGGGCCTGCAATAAGCGCTGCGCGATATGTTTGACGGTTTGTCGTCCGGAGCGCCGCTCCGGATAACCACTCCCTTTCATACCAGCCTACAGTTTCACCCGCAGCAAATCGCTGAATCGGGTGGTGTAGGCTGGCGACAGCATATGCCGTTTCATCTCCCAGCTGCGCTCGATTCCCTGCCCGGCAAACCAGAGCTGGCCTTTTTCACGTCGGTTAACTAAATCAAGCACCGTCATCAGCTGTTCGCTATTCGCTCGCGGCTGATAGTCGTCAAACAGGCCTAACTGCGCCACCCCCTGGCTAAAGAAATCGCCCAGCATCACGCCGCACTTTTGATATCGGCATCCCTCCCGCCAGATAGTATCCAGGCATTTTAGCGCCGCAGCGACGATATCCCGGCTATCCTGCGTCGGGATGTGGATTTTCGTGCCGGCGTCTTTGCTGTAATAGACTTCATGACCGGCGAACGGACTGGTCTTCACAAAGACCGAAACATAGCGGCAGTACTGGTGCTCCGCGCGCAGCTTCTCAGCGGCGCGGACCGCATGGCTGCAGACGGCTTCGCGCATCGCCCCGTATTCAATTACCTTCTGACTAAAGGAACGCGAGCAGATAATTTGCTGTTTAGTCGGCATATACTCTTCCAGTTCAAGGCACGACTCGCCTCTCAGCTCCCGCACGGTGCGCTCCATTACAACGCTGAAATGTTTTCTGATCAGAGAAGCGGGCGTCTCGGCCAGCTGAAGAGCCGTCGTAATCCCCATGTCATTGAGCTTTTTCGCAATGCGTCGCCCCACTCCCCAGATTTCACCGACGGCAACCTTCTCCAGCAGTTTTCTCTGCCTGGCCGGCAATGAGAGATCGACAACGCCCTCGAATTTTGGCCACCTTTTGGCCGCATAATTCGCCAGCTTGGCCAGGGTTTTCGTCGGCCCGATCCCCACCCCTACCGTCAAGCCGGTACTCTGGAGTAATGTACTACGCACGTGGCGACCAAACGCCTCAAGCTCCTCAGAACGATGGATCCCGGTCAAATTTACGAACGCTTCATCAATGGAATATTGATACACCGCGGGCGCCAGTTCTTCGAGAATCGTCATGACGCGATGGGACATATCGCCATAAAGGGCATAGTTGCTGCTAAACACCGCTACCTGATGACGTTCAAACTGTGATTTCACTTTGAAATACGGCGCGCCCATTGGAATTTCCAGCAGTTTCGCCTCATGGTTTCTGGCGATGACGCAGCCATCGTTATTGCTTAACACCACCACCGGACGCCCGCGTAAGTCAGGGCGAAAGGCTATTTCACAGCTGGCGTAAAATGAATTCACATCGACCAGGGCAAACATCAGCGGAGCCTGTTGATGCTGAAAGTGACAACGCCAAAAATCTCCAGCGCTTCACCGTCGTTGCGCAGCACAATTGGCGGAAAATCCGGGTTCATCGGCAAGAGCTGCATGATGGGGTGCGTACAAAGACGCTTAACCGTGTATTCACCGTCGACTGAGGCAATGATGATATCCCCATGCTTCGCTTTCAGGCCGCGATCCACCACCAGCAGCGTACCTTCATAAATACCGGCATCCACCATTGAGGTGCCTGTCGCCATGACAAAATAGGTTGCCGCGGGATGGCTGATACAAAGCTCATTGAGATCGATTCCCTTCTCAATATAATCCTGCGCAGGGCTGGGAAAACCGCATGGGACAAGGTCGCTAAACAGCGGAATCGACACGATCTGACGCAACTCAACCGGTTTATAGAACAACATAATAGACTCACCGTTATAATACTGTGTTTTTATACAGTATCGATAGTTCATCTGAGTTTTTCAAGTCGCCTGTCGGAGATTGGCGTGAAGCCGTTGAAGTTGCGCTGAATTTTGCGTAAGGCGTTGCATAGCACGGGGCTGGAGAATGCCTCCCCCTACGTATTCCAGATGGTTTTGTACGGCATGCTGGAAATTTCCGCGAATTGGGAGGAGGATAGAATCCGTTGATGCGTGCTTTGCTCATCGCTTGTTGTTGTCCACCCGACATACTGAACCGGAGATTCATATGTATTACACGTTAGGAGACAAAACTCTCCACTTTTATCGTTATCAGTGCCGTTTTTATGTCGCTCATTGGGACGGAGGTCATGTGATGACGGAGAAGTTCAAGCCGTTTATTGCCTCCATCACCGAGAAAACGGGCATTGAGGCAAAGAACGTTGAGGCGGCGGCGCGGGACTACTTCAATAACGTCGACTGAGATTGAACCCCGGACCATCGCTATCGGCTTATCCATAGCGATGGCAACGGCTGGCGAACGGCAGAAAGCGCAAATAATAAGCCGTGTCACGCGATCGTAAAACAAAGCCTGTAAGATAGCCCCCGGACGCCACCAGCGCTAAAACGAGGTGAAGAGATGGGAACAGTAAAAGCCAGCAATCTGGAACAGGCAAAGCAGCTTCTGCAGTCCGGCGACGCCATTAAACTCGAACTGGATTTCGAGCTCGACTCTGATGAGTTTTTTAATTTTGCTATCGAGTACTGTACAAATGGAACGAAGCTCACGCGAGCCGGCGATCGCTTCCTGATTTCACGTAAAAAAAGGTAGCCTGAGAGTCATCCCTGCCATTCACAGCATCACAGAGGCATACGTTTTTCGCATCTGTGATGCTCTCCGTCATAATAAAAATATCCGCAGAAATTAACCTCAAATATTGATACATCGCGCATTTTCGTGAGTAAAGGAGGAATAGTGTAGCTTCGCTATCTCACCGAGGGTTAAATCGTGAAAAAACTATTAATATGCTGTCTGTTTGGCGAAACGGCAGGGATTATTGCCCGCAAAATGCAAAAAATTGCTGACGATCGCCAATTAGATTTATTAATCAGCGCCGTTGGGGTTGAAAATTTCTTTAGCGTCGTGCCTGCCTATGATGGCGTACTGGTTGCGCCGCATATCCAGTATAAGGTTGAACAATTTATTAGCGCACTGCATTTACCACAAGAAATTGCCGTGATTGAAAGCTTGCCCTATGCCTCATTTGATGGCGAGAAGATCCTCAACTTCGCGCTGAATACAATGCCTTCATCTCTGTCCTGATCTCTACGTCCCGCCCCACACAACCCGCGAGATCGCGGGCTCTGTGGGGATTAATTATCTGAACGGCGCGTCAAGAGGCACTTCAGCGTCCGGTTCGTGGGTGATGCGGTTGCGAAGATCGCGACGAATCATCTCAATGGCCCAGAACCAAAAAATATGCCCCACCAGTTCCGAAATATATTCATCGGCAGGAATATTCAATAAAGAGGGGGTCAGGCCCAGTAACGGAAAGGAAATCCAGTGAACGGCGATGGTTGCGACAATCCCGGCCCATGCCCCCTGCCATAATTTAACTTTCGGAAAGACCTCCGCGACGACACAATAGCCAACGGCAAATACCAATGAGAATATAATATGCGTAACCATCACCGGATTGATGATGTGTTCGGAAAAAGTATAAACCGTATGCGTCGGGTCAATGCCCAGATAGTCGCGTAAGAAAAGATAAGGTGGGTTAAATTCATCTCTGCCACCGGAGAAAGTACGCGGCGGTAAAGGAACTTCAGCGCCCCATTTAACAAATGCCGACATAATCCCTGCCACTACCCCGACAAATAACGCTACGCCATAACGACGGCGTCCAGGTGTGGTCTGTTTAAAAAAATCCTTAATTGCCATAAAATCACCATTAATATATTACATTTATTTTCCCTGTATCATATTTAAAGGCATTGGCGATTATCAATGTTGATCACGATCACACTTTATCGGGTCCTGTGGCTACCAGTTCTATACTGTAATTATGACCATAGGTATACCATTAGCAGATAAAGAGCCCCTTTTATTCAAAGGAGACTCTTCCCGTACGATGCGTTTATTGCCCAAAGCGGTAACTAATGCCGGCCATCACGGAGCTCACATCGCTGCTCACGCCAATTTGGTTTTCGTTACCCACATTGTTGACCCACTGGTACTCCAGGCGCCCCGACCATCTGTCATTAAAGGCATATTCGGTACCGAAAGCCAGCACCGGACGCACGCCCGTATCAAATCGATTTTTTCCATTCACATCGGATTCCGCACGGTAGCCCATCAGGCCGGCCCGGCCGTACAGATCCCAGTCGCTGGTCAGGCTGTAGCTGGCCTTCAACGAAAGCTGTAGCCCCTGACTTTTCATTTGCGAACCGACTGCGCCATGGCGACCATTGATGCCCATATTCCCTAAATAGTCATATCCACCTTCAACCGCCAGCCAGGGGTTAATCTGATAGCCGGTAAACACACCGCCGCCGACGTTATCGCGGTCAACATCGACTTGCCGATCGGTGCTGGAGTCGCCGTAATGCGACCAGCCAAATTTAGACCCCGCGTACCAGGTTCCAGTCTCCGCAGCAGCAAAAGCGGCAGTCGCCGTAAAAGTATGAGCAATAATTAACGTAATAAGCGTCTTCTTCATAATCATCCCATTGTCGACCCGTTGTCGAATAAATGTCATCGTCAAAAGTTAAGTGGGCCTACAATAGAATATTAGCGTCGCGCTGATAATCGTTTTATTATTTAATTTTGGACAAACTGCCAGCGCTAAAAACGCTCGGGTAATTTATTCACCCCCGTCAAATACCCTCCCCGTTTAAAAGCAATATAATTACCACTTTTTAACGCCGACAACACGTTTAATACACTGCTGCGAGATAAGTGCGTACGTTCCTGGATATAATCCAGGATAGATACCCGCATCCGGGTCTCTTCGGGTAGCTGGCCCATTTCCTGCAAATGATTGCGGATAACGGCGTAGGTTCGCTGCTGTACGACGAGCGCGTCGCGATAGAAAAGATAAGCCGTGTGGTACGACAACAGTGAGGCGACGTCTTCCCAAACGCCGTGCTGGCGAAAGGCTTCCATCGCTTTTTGCGCATCAACGCGCAGTATTGTCGATTCGGTTTCCGCACGCAGCTGATGGCCGCGTACCGGCTGGATCATCTCGGCAATACCAAACAGGTGTGGGTGGTAAACCGTGACAATCAACAGACCGTCCGAGGCCCGGAGTATGGAGAGCTCGCCGTCAAGGAAAAGGAACAACTGCGGTTGATTTTTATGCGTCCAGGTCATGCGTTCCCGCGGCACAACGACCATTTTTTCAGCAATTGGCGTCAGGAGCGCCGTTAAGCGCTGGATACTCTCTTCCGGACGGACGGGCGGTAGGATATGCATAGAAATACCTGATTAGTTCTGGTTTAAGAATTATAGAACGCAACAAGATTTCCGTAAGAATTGCGTAGCTGCGCATTGACGCACATCGGCAAAGAGAAGAAAAGTACGGCGTGATTTAAATTTAAACAAACTAAAAAGCTGCCCGCAGGCAGCCCGATCAAAATGGTAATAATGCTTACTATACCCGTCATACTTCAAGCGGCTTATGTGTTGGCTTTGTTACTCGGTTCATCCATGAGTCTCGCCCTTACGGGCCGCCTGGATAAGGTGTTATCTATGCTTCTTGAAGCTCACGTCCTGGCCGCCTTTAAGCAACTCGAATTATTTAGGGTATTTGCAGATATCAAAGGCCCTTTTCGGGGCCTTTTCTTACTTCCGTAACGCCAGCGATGCCGAGTTTCTGGAAATATGCGGTGCGATGTTATCAAATGTAATCATTGCGGATTTACAAAAAATGCATTTCGCGCCAAACGGATTTTTTTCAGAAACATCGTAGGTGGATGTTCTGTACTGTGACCCATGACAGCATGGGCATCTGAAATGAATGTGGTCAATCATGATGTTAGCCTCTTTTTGCTACAACATTCTCTACCGCAGGGACATTTAGCCATATTTCACAGAAAACGCCTTCCCGGCTTTTCTGTCACAGCGTAAAAACGCTGCTCTGAATGGTTGAGAATAACAATGACATCATTGTCATTACTTCTTATAGAAACATCTGAAGCGCACTTCAGACTGAACTCTATTACTGCACCAGCGATTTTTTAATGTTGTTAATTTCTTAGTTTGCCCGAGGGCACGTAATGTTCGGTAGATTTCAATAAAATAATCGTGTGCTTTGGGATAACGCTATCTCTTATGCACTTTTCACGCTAAACGGGAGATACAAGGGCTTTCCTTCACTATCACCGTTTGCGCCAGCTTCTGAGCCTGTCTACTCGGGTTTAGACCGTCATCGTTGTCGCAGGTTCAAAAAACTTTAACATTATTCGCGTCACAGAGCTTAATTAATCACGATAAGGAGAGTCTAAAGAAGGATTATCTGTGGATAACGCTTGAGATGAGAACTGCTTCGCTAAACCGTTTATTACCGCATCTGTGTAGTAAATCAACTTGCTATTGATCACACAGATGGCGATTGATAGCAAGCTTTATTTTCACACCACGATGCTCGCCAGCTGGCGCGCAGGTAGCGTGAATGAATCCAGGGCCCAGGCTGGAGAGGCCGCCCATGGATGACTCAATGATTCCGGGAAGGTGTACAGCCGCCTCTCATTTGGCGTGATTTGCCACAATTGTGGCGCTTTATGAATGTTACCGCCAGGATTGAAACGTTATGCTCTTCTCCGGGAAAAGAATCGCACCCGGACAACACTCATCCAGCGGAAACCTGACAATGGCACATAACCGTACTATCTCTCTCAATATCGGCTGGAAGGCGCTGCTAAAAGATGCCGGTTTAGAGCCTCAACACCTACTGCGCAAAGCAGGATTGCCCGACGACACGTTTTCGAGGACAGAGCGCGGCCTTAATATTGAGGAGTATATTCGTTTTTGGCGCGCCCTTGAGGTAGAAACAAACGATCCTGCTTTTCCCTTACCCCTGGTAGAAAGAGTCTCTGCTGAAGTCTTTGATCCCCCGCTTTTCGCCGCACTATGCAGCACCAATATGATGCAGGCAGTTCAGCGACTGGCCAGATATAAGCAACTCATCGCCCCAATGGTTCTGGAAATAGTCGTAGAACACAGCGGCATCCTTACCGTTTCACCGCGCTGGCTGTCAGCGATAAACATTCCTTCGTCCCTGCAGATAGCAGAACTTGCTTTCTTACTGCGGCTGCTAAAACTTGCCACTCGCGAACCGGTCACAGCAGTGAAAGTCACGCTCCCTCAGCTTCCCGCCAGAATACAGGACGGCCACCTTACCCGCTTTTTCGGTACTGCCGTAGCGCATGGAGAAAAACCGGCCATCAGCTTTTCCGCCGCTGATGCCCTCCGCCCGTTTTTAACGGTGAACGAAGGAATGTGGCAAATATTTGAACCAGAGCTGCGCCGCCGTCTCAGCACGTTAGATGAAATGGCCTCAACAACTGAACGCGTACAGGCGGTACTTCTTGAGCTTCTTCCCGGTAACGAAGCCACCATTGAGAAAACGGCGGAGCGTCTCGGTATGAGCAAACGTACGCTTCAGCGCAGACTTGAAAGTGAGGGAGGAAATTTTCGTACATTGGTCAATCTTTGCCGGGAGAACC
Source organism: Klebsiella sp. LTGPAF-6F (assembly GCF_001753185.1). Taxonomy (NCBI): domain Bacteria; kingdom Pseudomonadati; phylum Pseudomonadota; class Gammaproteobacteria; order Enterobacterales; family Enterobacteriaceae; genus Klebsiella; species Klebsiella sp. LTGPAF-6F. The sequence goes on along the minus strand of NZ_CP017450.1, from coordinate 2,826,057 downwards.
TGGCGCGGCACTATCTGAGTCATACCCATCTCTCCGGCTATGAGATTGCATTCCTGCTTGGCTTTGAAGATCCAAACTCCTTCTATCGCGCATTTATGGCCTGGACCGGACAGACGCCGGAAACCGTCAGAGGGAGCATGCGTCTTAATGGAAAGAGCTCATCAGGTTAAACAAACGAGATGACGCGGTTGTTAAGCACCGACTTGCCATAAGAATCGCGTTACCTCCTGTCGTTTCCACAGAAGGCGGCTTCCTTTCTGATCTGAAGCGAATGGCGCCGTTAGCAAGCGTACTGGCGCATAAGGCCAGATGAAAAGAGTCTGTCTGCAGGCAAACTGTAGCCAGTCCATGAAACGAGGTCCTTATGTTCGCTCCGGAAAAGAAAACCGCGCTGGTCACCGGCGCATCGTCAGGGATGGGTAAAGCTATTGCCCGTCGCCTGATTCAGGATGGTTACCAGGTATATGTTGCCGCCCGTAGCATCGATAAAATGGCCGATCTGGCCGAACTTGGCGCACAGCCGTTACGGATGGATATAGCCAGGGATGAGGAGATTGTCTCCTGTGTAAACGCCATTCTGTCGCAAACCGGGGGAGTGGATGTCCTGATCAATAATGCAGGCTTTGGCCTGTATGGACCCGTAGAAGAGATCGGTATTGATGAAGCACGCTATCAATTTGAGGTTAACCTCTTTGGTGCCGCACGGCTGACGCAGCTACTGCTCCCTGCAATGCGGGCCAGACGTAGCGGGCATATTGTCAACATCTCCTCGATGGGAGGGAAGATGTACAGCATCCTTGGCGCCTGGTATCACGCCACAAAACACGCGCTCGAAGGATGGTCAGACTGCCTGCGCCTGGAGGTCGCCGGATTTGGGATTAAGGTCACGATCGTCGAGCCGGGGGTGATAGAGACAGGCTTCGGTGATGCTGCCAGCGAAAGCATCGTCAAACGTTCACATAGTGGCCCCTATGGCCAACTGGTGAAAATGGTGGCCGCGTCGATCAAAAAAACTTACGGGCACGGGACAGGCAGCGATCCGAAGGTTATCGCGGATGTCGTTTCAAGCGCCATTAACAGTAAGAACCCACGTACGCGCTATGCCGCGGGTAGGTTTGCAAAAATGCTTATCTGTCTGCGCGTCTGGCTGGGAGACCGTCTATTCGACCGTATTATTCTCAGTCAGACACGCTAACAAGCGGATGATTTAGCTGAACGGCCTGCGTCTCTTGGGGAGCGCTAACTCACGGTTAACGCGTCGACCACTTCCGCTACGCTTTTGACGCTGCGGATGCTGCCGATACCCGTGCCGAGCGCGATATAGCCCTCATCGGCATTGCCTTCCAGCATGCCGACGCGCAGGCCGCGTAATCCCCCCATTGCTTCACCGAGCGCCTCGTTGCTGGCGCCGGCTTTATCCATCGCCACCAGTTTTTCGGCCAGTCTGCCCGGCAGAGAGCGATAGTAATGGGGCAGCGTGCGGAAAAGCAGCAAATCCAGGCCACTGGCGGCAATAATTTTATTTTTGACCGACCGCGGCACTCTGCTTTCTTCCGTCGCGATAAAAACCGAACCGGCAAATATCCCTTCAGCGCCGAGCGCGTGCGCCGCTCTGGCGGTGCGCTTGTCGGTAATACCGCCCGCGGCCATCACCGGAACACGCTTCACCGCATCGGCGATCAGCGGCACGATAGAAAAGGTTCCCAGCGCGGTCCCCGGCAATGTACCTCCCTCATCAAAGCCGGTCGCGACGATGATATCGGCGCCCGCTTCTTCAGCAAGGCGGGTATTTTCAGGCGTCGGGTTAATATCGCGATAGATGATAGCAATGCCCGCCTCTTTTAATTCGTTGAACAGCGCAGGTATGAGCGCTCCTTCACCGTAGCCGGTATACACCACGGCTCTGACGCTCTCTTCTTTTATCACCTGCAAAATAGGCGGGGTCCAGATATCGTTTTCAGCCGCGGGGATCAGGTTCACGCCGAAAGGTTTTTCGGTCAGCCGTTTGGTTTTGCGAATCTCTTCACGCATTTTTTCGGCGGTTTCTTCCGGCGTGGACACCGCGGTCTCAGCGGTTAAACCGGCATTCGGTCCCAGCACACCAAGCCCGCCGGCATTGCTGACAGCGGCGACTAAACGGGCATCGGTCAACCACGATAACGGCCCCTGAATAACAGGTTTTTCTATATTCAGGATCTGGCAGATTCGGTTATTTTTCATGGGGTAATATCCTTCACAATAGCGCTATGGAGCGGTTCAGTTTCATGATGGAAGGAGTGTAGGACGTTATATTATTTAGAAAAATAGCCGAAAAAGTGCATCACTATTATAAAATCAGTAACAATATGATATCCCGATCCCGGTAAAAGAAGCCCGCTATGCAAATAAACCTCTTTGAATCGATACGCATTTTTATTGAAATTGTCGAGTCCGGTAGCTTTACTCAGGCAGCGGAGAACCTGCAAATTCATCGTCCTGCCGTCACTAAGGCATTGCAGCTGCTTGAGCAGCACTGCGGCACGCGTTTGATGCAGCGAACAACGCGGCGCATCAACCTGACGCCTGACGGCGAAGCGTTTTATCGGCAGAGTAAACCTTTACTGGCCCAGGCAGATGCGCTGCTGGAGTCGTTTGGGAGCGATAGCGTATTGCGCGGCCAGCTTCACGTGGATATGCCCGTCGCTTTTGCGACGTTATTGGTCGTCCCCCATCTGCCTGATTTTTATCGCCAGCACCCTGGCGTCGAAATCATCCTCAGTAGCTCAGACCTCCGCCGGGATATGCTGCGCGATGGTCTTGATTGCTTACTGCGGGTGGGGGAACTGGACGACGGGGACTATATCGCCCGTAAGTTAGGCAATATTAAAATGACGACCTGCGCCAGCCCGTCCTATATTGCCAGCCACGGTGTGCCGCAAACGCTGGAGGATCTACAGCAGCATCAGGCCATCAACTGGATTAACAGCAGCAGCCGACAAATTATGCCGTGGACGTTTTCTACGCCAGAAGGAACAGTTGAAATGACGCTTCCCGGCAAGCTGGTCATCGATAACTCTGAAACCTATTTATCGGCAGGCCTGGCAGGGCTGGGATTAGTCCAGGGAATGAACGTTTTTTTACAGCCTTATCTCGATCGCGGCCTGTTAGTGGAAGTCTTACCTGACAACCCTACCCCCGATCGCAAATTGTCACTCCTGTATCCGCACCGCCATCTCTCACGCAAAGTGCGGGTATTTACCGAGTGGTTAGAAAGCTTATTGTGAAAAACGGGATTAAGGCACTCATCCCCGCGCAAAACCACAATGATTGATAAATGCATGCGGTTACTGCCTTAAACCCGGTCAACGATCCGCGCCCGACTCTGGGTCCTGCTTGCTCAGATTCTCAGCGTGTCTATCACCGCCCGCAGCGCGGGCGACACATTACGATGGGGATAATAGAGAAAAGAGCCTTCCAGCCGCTGGCTGTAACGCTGCAGGACTCTGATAAGCGCGCCTCGCTCTAAGTCATCGGCAACCAGTTCCTGCGGGACATAGGCCAGCCCCAACCCCAGCCGGGCGGCCTTCGCTTCCATATAGCTGTCGGCAAAGGCCCACTGTCCCTGCGGCCGGTGGGTGATTTTTTTACCGTCCTGATTGAGTTCCCAGGCATAAATAGTCCCGTCGCCAAACTGGTACGCGATACAGGGATGAACCACCAGGTCCGCCGGCGTTTGCGGAAAACCGTAGCGGCGAAAATGCTCGGGCGTGCCGACAACGACCATCTCCATATCGGGTGAAATGCGCACCGCGACCATACCGCCGCCGACTTCCGGCCCCAGACGCACCCCGGCATCAAATCGCTCCGCGATAATATCGACAAACCGGCTTTCACTGATGAGTTCCAGCCGGATATCGGGATAGCGTTGTTTGAACACCGAAAGCTTTGGCAGAAGCACTTTATCAATGGCGTGCTGGCTGGCATTGATGCGGACGGTACCGGTGGGGGTGTTGCGATAATACGCCAGAGTCGAAAGCCCCGAATCTAACGCATCAAAGCCGGATTCAACGGTTCGATAGAGCTGCTCGCCGGCCTGGGTGAGCGAGAGTTTACGGGTGGTACGCACCAGAAGCTGTACCCCCAGCCTTTCTTCAAGTTCACGTACCGCACGGCTGACGCCGGATTGCGCCAGCCCAAGCCGCTGCGCCGCGGCGGTAAAACTGCCCTCCCGCACCACCAGCATAAACAGGTACAGATCGTTATAGTTTTCCCGTTTTGCCATGATTCCTCCCGCGCCTGCGCCTTAATTTATAACAATATGATATGAATCTTAGCACTTTTCACCCGCTAATCAGCACTCTGACTGCTAACTATAATCAGCGCATTGCAACAAAGCACCGCAGCGTTGTCCGTATGAAACCTGTATCTGGAAGCTGTTTTAGGGGAATGATTAATGAAAGCGTTTACCAGAAAACTGACGGCCGCCATGCCTGCCATGCTGCTATGCGCGTCACTTAGTGGAGTCACCACCATGAGCTATGCCGAAACAACCAATCCAAACGCGCCCGTTTCGCTGGTCGAAAAATGGGACAAAACCTTCGCGGAAAGCGCGAAAGTCACTCACCGTAAGGTGACCTTCCAGAACCGCTATGGGATCACCCTGGTCGGCGATCTCTACATTCCGAAAGATCGCGGCGAGCGCAAGCTTGCGGCGATTGCCGTCAGCGGCCCCTTCGGCGCGGTGAAAGAGCAGTCCAGCGGTCTGTATGCACAGACCCTGGCGGAACAGGGCTTTGTCACCCTCGCCTTCGATCCTTCTTATACGGGGGAAAGCGGCGGCCATCCGCGTAACGTCGCCTCTCCGGATATCAACACCGAGGATTTCAGCGCGGCGGTGGATTTCTTAGGATTGCAAAACGAGGTGGACCGCAACCGAATTGGCCTGCTCGGCATCTGCGGCTGGGGCGGTATGGCGCTGAATGACGCCGCGATGGATACCCGGGTGAAAGCGGTGGCCACCAGCGTCATGTACGACATGAGCCGCGCGATGGGCCACGGCGTTGGCGACGGTAAAGACCGCTATACCACCGCCGATCGCCGCGCCGTCTTGCAGTATCTGAACGCGCAGCGCTGGAAGGATGCGGAAAGCGGCACCTTCGCGCCGGGCGGGCATGATATTTATGTCGATCAGAAAGGTCACGTCAGCGCAGGCGATCGTATTCTGCCGGAAACCTTGCCGGCCAACCCGAACCCGGTTTTGAAAGAGTTTTTTGACTATTACCGGATGCCGCGCGGTTTCCACGCCCGCTCCGTGAACTCAACCGGCGCGTGGAATGCAACCATGCCGCTGTCGTTTATGAATATGCCGCTGCTGAGCTATGCCAGTGAAGTCACTATCCCGACGCTGATCGTGACCGGAGAAAAAGCCCACTCACGCTATTTTGCCGAAGACGCCTTTAAGGCCATCGGTAGCAAAGAGAAAGAGCTGGTGATTGTCCCCGGCGCGAACCATGTCGATCTCTATGATAATGCGGCCGGTAAAATCCCGTTTGCCAGATTTGAACAGTTTTTCAAAACCAACCTGAGATAACGGCCGGAAGCCGCCCGATCGTCGCGGGCGGCTTGCCCTCGCCCGCGCATGACGTTTACCCACGTTTTAGTCGTTATTCAAGAATAGCGTCCGCTCCGGCCGCACCCGAATCTGGCCGGAAAAATAAAGAGATACCCCTATCATGTCCACACTGAGTCGTCATACACCACCCCCTCAACCGCACGCCCATTGGGGCGGCGTCTTTGCCATGACGCTGTGCGTTTTTGTCCTCATCGCTTCCGAGTTTCTGCCGGTCAGCCTGCTGACGCCGATCGCCGGAGAGCTAAACATCACCGAGGGGCTGGCAGGCCAGGGCATTGCGATTTCCGGCGCCCTGGCGGTGCTGACCAGCCTGACTATCTCTAACCTTGCCGGAAGTCTGAATCGTAAACACCTTCTGCTGGGGCTGACGGTTCTGATGGCGGTCTCGGGAATGATTGTCGCGCTGGCCCACAGCTATGCGATCTATATGGCGGGAAGAGCCCTGATTGGCATCGTTATCGGGGGATTCTGGTCGATGTCGGCGGCCACCGCCATCAGGCTGGTCCCCACGCACCAGGTTCCCCGCGCGCTGGCGATTTTCAACGGCGGCAACGCGCTGGCGACCGTCGTGGCCGCGCCGCTTGGCAGCTATCTGGGGGCCACCGTCGGCTGGCGCGGCGCCTTTTTCTGCCTCGTGCCGCTGGCGATAGTCGCGTTCATCTGGCAATGCTTCAGCCTGCCTGCGATGGAAAGCGATAAAGCGAGCCGGCCGCGCGGCTCCGTGCTTCGCCTGCTCAGACATTCCATCGTCGCAATCGGTCTGCTGGCCTGCGGACTCTTCTTTATGGGGCAGTTTGCCTTATTTACCTACGTGCGGCCGTTTCTGGAAGCGGTGACCGGCGTCAGCGCCTCTGGCCTGTCCCTGATTTTGCTCGCTATCGGCGTCGCGGGTTTTATCGGCACCCTGGGCGTTTCAACACTCCTCAACGCCCGGTTTTATCAGACCTTAATGACCATCCCTTTATTGATGGCCCTCATCGCCGGCACGTTGCTTCTGGTAGGACACCACGCCTGGACCGTTGCCGTGCTGTTAAGCCTGTGGGGGATGCTGGCGACCGCGGCGCCAACCGGCTGGTGGACATGGATCGCGCGGACGCTGCCCGACAACGCCGAAGCGGGAGGCGGTCTGATGGTTGCCGTTATTCAGCTGTCGATCGCGCTGGGTTCGACGACGGGCGGTTTGGTATTTGACCGCCTGGGGTGGCAAAGCGCGTTTGGCTTAAGCGGCATACTGCTTCTTGCCGCGGTCGGGATGACGTTGTACACCAGCCGGCAAATGACGCAATAAGCTGACGCCATCCGAAGCGGGTAGCGGATTTTTCTCGCCGCGGGTAATGCGTATAATGCGGCTTCGATACACGCTGAAAATAACCGCGGCTCATATGATAAATCTCAATCGATGTTGTTATTTGCTCCTGATTTTCGCAGCGGTCGGCAGCATTTTTACCGCCTGGCCCTTTGCTACCTGGCTCCTGCTGGTCAACGCGCTGACCCTGGCGCTCTACGGCGTGGATAAAATGGCGGCGCGCAGGGCCTGGCGCAGAGTACCGGAAGCCACATTGCTGGCGTTCGGGGTGCTGGGCGGCTGGGCTGGCGCGATAGCCGGCCAACAGCTGTTCCGCCACAAAACGCAAAAGCAGCCGTTCAGAACCCGATTCATCATCAGCACGATCGTCAGCCTCTCAGGGATGGTGGCGATTTATTTGTTCTCTCCTTTTTCTTTTCACTAAGTTCCGGCAGAGGCTACAGTTTGCAAACGCGTGGAATGCACTCAACCCGCCGCTATTCGTAGTATATTATTGAGAGTATTGTTGATTATCAGGTGTACCTTATGACCTACTCCATCGGAGAATTTGCGCAGCTTTGCGGCATAAACGCGACGACGCTCCGCGCCTGGCAGCGTCGCTACGGCCTGCTTAAACCACAGCGTACCGATGGCGGCCATCGCCTGTATAACGATGACGATATCCAGCAGGCGCTTAAAATCCTCGACTGGGTAAAAAAAGGGGTACCTGTCAGCCAGGTAAAGCCCCTGCTGGCGCGCCCTGGCGCACGGCGGACGAATAACTGGATCACCTTGCAGGAGAGCATGCTCCAGCGGCTTAAAGAGGGGAAAATCGAATCCCTGCGCCAGCTGATTTACGACGCCGGTCGTGAATCCCCCCGCCCCGAGCTGGTCACCGAAGTGCTGCGCCCGCTGCGTAGCCAGGTTTCCGCCAACGTACCCGCCATCATGACGCTGCGCGAAATCCTCGACGGCATCATTATCGCCTACACCTCTTTTTGCCTCGAAGGGGACAAAAAGGCGCCCGGCGATAACTATCTGATCACCGGCTGGCACCTGACGGACGCCTGCGAAATCTGGCTCGAAGCGCTCAAACGCACCGGTCAGGGCCACCGCATCGACATCCTTCCCTCTCCCCCCCGCGACCCTGGCGCCGGAGATCCTGCCGGATCGCAAATGGCTGCTGGTGACGACCGGTAAACTCTCTGCAGCCCGCCAGAAACAGGTTGAACGCTGGCAGCAGGTTGTCTCTCTGGAGATTGTTGCGCTGTAATTGCGTGCGCCACCGCTCCGTGGCGCAACGAGCAGGTCCCTCAGAATTGCCCCTCTTCTTTTTTCGCACAAGCCCGCTGACTCTTCTTTTCTCTCCAACCCCCCACAAAAGCATGCTTCAGAGACACGTTATTAACCAACTGATAATCAATGAAAATAAAAAATATTTTAGTCCAAACTTGGACAAATAATATTAATTGTGTAAGTTTTAACTATGCCATATTGTTTACTCAGGAAGTGACCTATGAGTCCCTCGTCGTCCGCCATCAGTCGTTTTAGCGCGTACTACGCCGCGCTGGATACCCAGCCGCCTTCGGCGCTGGCCGCGCTGTACCACACGAATGCGGTGCTGATCGATCCTTTTGGCCAACACCAGGGGCTGTCCGCGATCCAGGATTATCTTTCGCACCTGCTGGCCAACGTCGATCATTGCCGTTTCACCCTCGATGCCCCACTCTGCGAAGGTCAACGTTTTGCCGTCGCCTGGACCATGCACTGGTCGCATCCGCGACTTGCCGGGGGGAAGGCGCTACAGCTTGCGGGCTGCTCGGTGGTCACCGTTGAAGACGAACGAATTATTCACCAGCGTGACTACTACGACGCCGGGGAGATGCTGTACGAACACCTTCCCCTGCTGGGATGGGCGGTGCGCGGCGCTAAACGGAGGGTGCGGTCATGATGACGGTGCTCATCACCGGCGCCAGCTCCGGCATTGGCGCCGGGCTCGCCAGGTCCTTCGCTGCGGACGGCCACCGGGTTATCGCCTGCGGCCGCGATCCGTCGCGTCTGTCGGCGCTACAGCAGCACAGTCCCCACATCAGCGTCCGCTCTTTCGATATGACGGACAGGGATGCCTGTCGCCAGACGCTCGCTGATTGCCGCGCCGATCTGATCATTCTCTGCGCCGGGACCTGCGAATATCTCGATCACGGAACGGTGGATGCCGGGCTGGTTGAAAGGGTCATCACCACTAATTTTCTCGGGCCGGTGAACTGCCTGGCGGCGCTTCAATCGCAGCTGTCAGCCGGGAATCGCGTGGTGCTGGTGAGCTCGATGGCGCACTGGCTACCCTTTCCTCGGGCCGAAGCCTATGGCGCCTCGAAAGCGGCGCTGACCTGGTTTGCCAACAGTCTGCGCCTGGACTGGGAGCCAAGAGGGATCGCCGTCACGGTCGTTTCGCCGGGGTTTGTTGACACTCCGCTGACGCGTAAAAACGATTTTTCTATGCCCGGCCAGGTGAGCGTGGAGCAGGCGGTTAAAGCGATTCGCCGCGGCCTGGCGAAAGGGCACGATCGTATCGCCTTCCCGACGGGCTTTTGCCTGCTTCTGCGCCTGCTGGCCGGGCTTCCTGAAGGACTTCAGCGCAGGCTATTGCGCAGGATGGTGCGCCCATGAAAATCGCGATTATTGGCAGTGGCATTGCCGGGCTGACCTGCGCCTGGCGCCTTGCCGGGCAACACGAAGTGACCCTGTTCGAAGCGGCGTCCACGCCGGGGGGGCATACCGCCACGGTGGATATCGCCACGCCGCAGGGTACCTGGGCCATCGATACCGGATTCATCGTGTATAACGATCGCACCTATCCGCGCTTTATGGGCCTGCTTAACGAGCTTGGGCTGAGCGGTCAAAAAACGCAGATGAGCTTTTCGGTCCACAATCCGCAAAGCGGGCTGGAGTATAACGGCCACAGCCTGAGCTCGCTTTTCGCCCAGCGGCGCAATCTGCTAAAGCCGGCCTTCTGGGGGTTGCTGACGGAGATCGTCCGCTTTAATCGCCTGGCGAAGCAGGCTCTGGCGGGAGCGTTCGACCCGGGCGCCACGCTGCAGACCTTCCTTGAGCGGCACCGTTTTAGCCCCTTTTTCGCACGCCACTATATCCTGCCGATGGGGGCCGCTATCTGGTCTTCGTCGCTGCAGGAGATGCGCCGCTTCCCGCTGGCGCTGTTCTTGCGCTTCTTTGATAATCACGGCCTGCTGGATATCCGCCAGCGCCCGCAGTGGTACGTGGTGCCCGGCGGCTCGCGCGAATACGTGCGCGCCCTGCTTGCCCGGTCCGGCGATCGCCTGCGCCTGCGCCTCAATGCGCCGGTGCAGAACGTGATCCGTCATCAGGATAGCGTCACGCTCCAGCTGGCATCGGGGGAGCAGCACTTCGATCAGGCGATCTTCGCCTGCCACTCTGCCGAAGCGCTGGCCATGCTGGCGGACCCGACGCTCGCCGAACGCGAAATACTGGGGGATATCGGCTGGCAGCGAAACGAGGTGGTCCTGCACAGCGATCCCCGCTGGCTGCCGGTGCGCAAGCGCGCCTGGGCCTGCTGGAACTATCGCCTGAGCGAACAGGATCAGGCCAGCGCCTGCGTCACCTATAACATGAATATTCTCCAGGGCCTGCCTGCCGACGCCCCGCTGTTCTGCGTCACCCTCAATCCGCCAGCGCCGGTGGACCCGCGCTTCGTCTGGAAGCGTATGGTCTATGAACACCCGCTATTTAATCCCCAAAGCTGGTCCGCCCAGATGCGGCGCGAGGAGATTAACGGCCGCCAGCGAAGCTGGTTCTGCGGCGCGTACTGGTACAACGGTTTTCATGAAGATGGCGTGCGCAGCGCCCTCGATGTGGTCAACGGCATCATCGCGGCGGAGAACCTCTGACATGAACAGCTGCCTCTATCAGGGCGTATTACGCCACCGCCGTCTTCAGCCGAAAGCGCACCACTTTCGCTATCGCATCTTTATGGCCTGGCTCGATCTGGATGAGCTGGATCGGCTCGGCGAAGCGGGTATCCGCCGCAATCGCTTTGCTGCCGCCTCTTTTTACGATGCGGATTATCCGCTGGGCACGCCGCTGAAAGCGCAGGTTCTGAACCGGCTGGAAAGCCTGACCGGCGCGCGCCCGGATGGCCGCGTCATGCTGCTGACCCAACTGCGCTACCTGGGCTTTCATTTTAACCCGGTCAACTTTTACTACTGCTACGACGGCGCCGGTACCCTGCGCTGGGTGCTGGCCGAAGTGCGCAACACGCCGTGGAATGAGCGCCATTACTACGCGGTAGACGGTCAACGGGCGCGTCCGCTGGCGAAAGCCTTTCACGTCTCGCCGTTTAACCCGATGGATATGGTCTACCTCTGGCGCTTTAACAGTCCCGGTAAAACGCTGCACATGCATATCGAGAACCATCAGGCCGCGAAAGTCTTCGACGCCACGCTGGCCCTGAGCCGCGCGCCTTTAACGCGGGCCAGCCTGCGCGAGCTGCTGCTGCGCATTCCGCTGATGACGCTGAAAACCGTCCTCGCGATCTACTGGCAGGCGCTGCGGCTATGGCTCAAGCGCGTGCCGCTGTACAACCATCCTGTCAGCAGGAGTGAACGCTCATGACCGATCCTGTCTTTGCGCTTGAACCCGATATCCCGCGCAACGTGCGTATCGCGCGCTGGTTGCTCTTTCGTCTGTTGAGCGGCATTCGCGAAGGGGCGCTCACCGTACGCGAAGGGGCGCAGACCTTTCATTTTGGCGACCCCGCCGCCGCGCTGCGCGCCGAGGTGCACGTGCTCTCCTCGGGCGTCTACCGGCGTTTACTGACCGGAGGCAGCCTCGCCGCCGCGGAGGCCTGGATGGACGGCGAATGGGAGAGCCAGCAGTTGACGCCGCTGCTGCAGATCCTGGCGCGTAACGGCCAGGTACTGGGGCGGCTGGAGCGCGGCTTCCGGCTGCTGGGCAAGCCCGTCGAGCGGCTGCGCCACTGGACGCGCCGCAACTCGCGCGCGCAGGCGAAGGCAAATATCGCCGCCCATTACGATCTGGGCAACGACTTTTACGCCCACTTCCTTGACGACGAGCTGCTTTACTCCAGCGCGCTGTTTACCGACGACGGCCAGGATCTCACCCAGGCCCAGCGGGCCAAAATGGCGCGCCTTTGCGAGCGTCTGGCGCTTACGCCCGGCGATCATCTCCTGGAGATTGGCACCGGCTGGGGGGCGATGGCCGAATACGCCGCCCGCCACTACGGCTGCCGGGTCACCACCACCACCCTGTCGCAGGAACAGTTCCAGTGGGCCAACGCGCGAATTGCCCGCGCCGGGCTGCAGGATCGCGTCGAGGTACTGCTCTGCGATTACCGCGATCTGACCGGCCAGTACGACAAGCTGCTGTCGGTGGAGATGATTGAAGCCGTGGGGCAACGCTATCTGCCGGCTTTCTTTCGCACCTGCCAGGCGCGGCTGCGCCCGGGCGGCAGAATGGCGATCCAGGCAATTACCATCCAGGATCAGCGCTATCGCGGCTACAGCAAAAACGTGGATTTTATTCAGCGCTACATCTTCCCCGGCGGATTTTTGCCCAGCATCACGGCGATGAACGAGCTGATGACGCGGCACACCGATTTTGTGGTGCGCGATCTGTTCGATATGGGGCCGGACTACGCCCGCACCCTGGCCCACTGGCGGCAGCGATTTATCCACGCCTGGCAGGATATTGAGAAGCTCGGCTTTGACGATCGCTTCCGCCGCATGTGGCTCTACTACTTCGGCTACTGCGAAGCCGGGTTTAACGCCCGCACCATCAGCGTTGTGCAGCTTACCGCGGAGCGAACATCATGAAACGCATTCTGACCCTTGGCCTCGCGCTGCTGATGCTGGCGCTGGCGGGCTGCAGCGCCGAAGTGGCCGACTACCGGCAGCAGCAGCCGGCGCTGGACATTTTCCACTACTTTCAGGGCAAAACGGAAGCCTGGGGGATGGTTCAGGATCGCAACGGCAAACAGCTGCGCCGCTTCCATGTCGCCATTGACGGCGACGTTGTTGGCGACACGCTGACGCTCCACGAACGCTTTATTTACGATGATGGCGAAAAGCAGCAGCGGGTATGGCGCATTCGCCGCACCGGCGACCACCGTTATGAAGGCACCGCGGGCGACATTGCCGGCGTGGCGACCGGCCAGGCGGCGGGCAACGCTTTTCACTGGCGCTACAGCATGAACGTGACGGCCAGCGGTAGCACCTGGCTCCTGCACTTCGACGACTGGATGTTCCTGCAGGACGACGCGCATCTGTTCAACAAAACCGAGATGGAGAAATTCGGCATTACCGTCGCCATCGTGACCCTTTTCTTCACCCGAACCGCACAATAAAAGAGGACTACGCCATGAACACACAACCCGTCATTGGGATCAGCGGATGTTTGACCGGTTCTGCCGTACGATTCGACGGCGGGCATAAGCGCATGGGCTTCGTGATGGACGAGCTGGCGCAGTGGGTGGCGTTTAAACCCGTCTGCCCGGAGATGGCTATCGGCCTCCCCGTCCCGCGCCCGGCGCTGCGGCTGGTGCAAACGACCGAAGGGGAAATCCGCATGCGCTTCACGCATGCACCGCACGACGACGTGACGGAGAAGATGGCCGATTTCGCCAGCGCCCACCTCTCGACCCTGGGCGCACTATCGGGATTTATCGTCTGCGCCAAATCGCCCAGCTGCGGCATGGAACGCGTGCGGCTGTACGATGAAAAGGGCAATCGCGGGCGAAAAGAAGGCACAGGGTTGTTTACCGCCGCGCTGATGGAGAAATATCCGTGGCTGCCGGTGGAAGAAGATGGCCGCCTGCACGATCCGGTGCTGCGTGAAAATTTTGTCGAACGGGTCTTCGCCCTGCACGAGCTTAACTGTCTGCACAAAAATGGCCTGACGCGCCGCGCGCTGCTGGATTTCCATAGCCGCTATAAACTGCAGCTGCTGGCCCACCATCAGGCGGGATACCGCGAGATTGGCCCATTCGTTGCCTCGCTCCACGAATGGCAGGATCTGGAGGCTTTCTTTGCGATCTACCGCGAAAAACTGATGACGATCCTGAAACAGCCCGCCTCGCGTAAAAACCACACCAACGTGCTGATGCATATTCAGGGCTACTTTCGTAACCAGCTAAACAGCCGCCAGCGCGGCGAGCTGCGGGAGGTGATCCTTAACTATCGCTCCGGGCTGCTGCCTATTCTTGCGCCGTTAACGCTGCTTAAGCACTATCTGGCCGAATACCCGGATCGCTATCTGCAGGCGCAGAACTACTTTGATCCCTACCCGCAGGACCTGGCCCTCCGCCTGACGGTGCATTGAGATAGCTGAACGCGCGAAGAGGCTGGCGCACGCCAGCCTCTTCGTTGTTGGATCCATTGGCTTCTAGAACCACGCCTCAAACATACCGCCAAGGTTTAACGAATCCAGCTGCTCGTCTTTGGTGCCGTTAACCTTCGCGGTGCGCTTGTTATCCACCTGGCCGCCGGTCACGTAGAAGCGCAGCATCGGGCGGAACTCCGGCCCCATACCGATGGCGATATTCTGCGACAGCGTCAGCTTCCAGCCGTGGTTATCGCCGCCCTGGTCGTAATCGACGCGCTGGTAGCCCGCTTCCAGCCAGGTGGAGTGCACATCGTTCCAGAAGTACATCGGACGGACAATGGCGCCGTAGTTTTTACGGTTATCGGTGTTGTCCTTGCCGTTGTCATAGTCGTGGAAGGCCAGCAGATATTCGATCTGCGCCTGCCGGGTAAATTTATGCAGCCCTTCAAAGCTGGCGTAAATCGCGGTCAGGTCATCGGTTTTGTTGTAGACGCTGTTATCCGAGTTATCGGAGTAGCGCAGGATCACTTTATTGACGCCGCTGTCGTTGGTGTGGCTCAGCACCAGCCCGCCCTGCCAGGCGTCGAGACGTTCGTCGCTGTCCACCGCTTTCGAATCGAAACCGTAGTTGGCGTACACCTCAACGTCGATCGGCCCGGCCTTGATGTTGTGGGTTTTGGTGGTCAGGGCGTAGTGGCCGTTATCGCCGGTACCGGAGCCGCCGGTACAGGTGATGCGCGACGGGTTGGCCTCGTCCGCCATCACTTCCGGGCTACAGGACTCCACCTGCGACACTCCCGCCACGTCAAACTGCACGCCGCCGATATCAAAGTTCTTCACCCCGGCGCCCTGGCCGTCGTGGTTCATCCAGAAGTAGTCGTTGATCCCCTGCTGCGGGCGCTGATGGAAGTCGCGGCCGGCCCAGATATAGGCGTTGGGGTTAGACTCGAGCACGTTGGTGACGCCGACGTAGGCTTTTTTCAGGTTAACTTCATCGCTCCAGTGGTCAAACATGACGTTGATATCCCAGATAGCGCCTTTACTGCTCCTGAAGGCTTTGGTTATCTGGAATTCGCCGCCGTTGCCTTCGTTGCCTAAACGGCCGATCGCCGAGGCGCCGTTATAGGAGCCATCGACGCCGACAAACTTCTGATCGCCGGTCTGGAACTGCGCGCCGTAGCGGGCGTAGCCGCTGAACTTCAGGCCGAAGGGGATCGCCATATCCGGCGTGGCCGCGGTGGTCTGCGGGTTGGTGATAACATCCACTTTTTTATCAGCCGCGGCGTCGATTTTCGCCTGGCGTTCGGCCAGGGCTTTATCGACGGCTTTCGCCACAATGGCGTCGATCTGTTCCTGAGTGAACTCTTGGGCGACTGCAGAGGTAAATGGGAAAAGCGCGGCGATAACCGCCATGGGTAATGGAAGTTTTTTTATCATTGTCATAATTATCTCAATATAGGTTAATTTTATTCAGATAATAACAATCCCATTCTGGGCAATCAGAATATGTCGCTATCATAAGAACGATTTAATTTTTATTTTGTACGTCAACAGAGGCTTTACACTATTAGGGCTATCCGATCTCCATAGTTATTGTTTAAGTATTAGCGCAGCCCGGGTGAATTATCACTTTGGATAGTTCCCCCGGCCAGCAGTGAATTCGTTGAATGCGCTGGGGCATACGCCGAAATTAACGCCGTGGTTTAAAACGATGGCGACGTCCTCCCTACTCACAGCATCACGTTTTGCCCCCCAGACGCTGGGTAGCGTTCAGGGCGCTAACGCTTTGCCCTGCATCCCCGGGACACAGGGTCCGGCCGCCGCCAGCCGCCGCCCCGGCACCGTCGCATGGATGAGTCAAACCGTTGGCAGCGCCCCGCTCAGCACAAGATGGCATGATGAATCCCATAATTTATGAAGCGAAAAATTAACAACTGTGACACATCCTGTATTCTCCTGGCCGGTTGCTCAATTACGTTATTTCACTCCGTGATTAAGAAAATGCTCAAACGTGAGCCATCTCGCAAATATTCGCGCCATTTACTCAGCGCGCGGATAACCCTGTAGAGTACATTTCCTGGAGTGGCCAGAGTAAAAAAAACAATAAAACAAAATGCCGGTTTTGCGGCGTTTTAAATCTACCGGGGTATAGCTTGTAAAGCGTTAATCAACAAGTGAAATGGAGGGTCTGGAGGAGGCTTTGCTTCGATGATCACAGAAGTAAAAAAACATAATAAATTAATTTAAAAACGTAATAGATTCTTCGAGATCATTTATGTCAGAAATTGTTACACATCCACACAACACACCGGAGTCTGCTCAGAATGAGTAAAAACATAATGCAAAGCCGCCATGATGAATATCATAAATTAACGCGTGGAGAACGTATTGGTTATGGTATGGGCGACTTCGCTCAAAACCTGGTTTTTGGCACAATAGGCGGCTTTCTGGCTCTTCACATGCTGACGGTTAATACCATCAGCACGGCAACGGCAGGGTTTATATTTCTTTTTGTCCGAATCATCAATGTCTTTTGGGATCCGATGGTCGGCACGTATGTTGACAAAAGAACGTCAAAAGCAGGTAAATATCGCCCCTGGCTGTTAAGAGCCGGCGTACCGCTGGTGATCCTTTCCGCTTTACTTTTTGCTCCCATTCCTGGGGTCAGAGGTTCGGTACCTTTTGCCTTCATCGTTTATTTGGCTCTGGATTTAGTTTATTCCGTAGTGAATATTCCTTATGGTTCGCTTAATGCGTCCCTGACCCGGGATCCGGAATCGATTGATAAACTCACCAGTACCCGAATGATGCTGGCCAATAGCGCCAATCTTCTTGTTTATACCCTGTTCCCGATGTTTGTACAGATGGCTTCACCAAAAGATCGCAGCCTTAAGGACACCGGTTTTTTCGGCATTGAGCTCAATCTGGGAAACTATACCGATCCATCAGCCAACTACGCCTGGTTCGGCGTCTACTCCGTGTATATGCTCATCGGCGCGGTGGCGCTTTTCATCTGCTATAAATTTACGAAAGAACGCGTTGTCGCGACGGCAGAACAGACCGCCAACGTCAAAACGACCGATCTGTTCCTTGAACTCAAACATAACCGCCCGCTGGTTATTCTCGGGCTGTTTTTCATGCTGGCCTTCACGTTCATGTTTTTCATGAACACGGTTAACGGCTTTTTCAATCAGTACGTTGTCGGTCATTCAGAATGGATGGGCGCCGTAGGCCTTGTCGCCTCCATACCGGGCATCGCATTCCCTATTTTTTGGCCCAAACTCAAGAAAATTTTTGGTAAAAAAGGCTTCTTCCATATTTTTCTGGCCATGTTTATTGTCGGCGAGCTACTGACTTACGTCTGGTCACGCGAGGGCATGCACGATGCGCTTTGGCTTGCTTACATCGCCACCTTCATTAAACAATGGGGCTTAACGTCCGCGACCGGCTTTATGTGGGCGCTGGTTCCTGAAGTGATTGCGTATGGCGAATTAAAATCCGGCAAGCGAAATGCGGCGATCATTAATGCGATTATGGGCCTCTTTTTCAAAATCGGCTTTACCATCGGCGGCGCGATTCCCCTGTGGTTACTGGCCGTTTATGGCTTTAATGAAACCGGCGCCCGGCAAAGCGCCAGCGCTATCGACGGGATCATTATGACCGCGGTGTGGATCCCTATCGCGTTAGCCATCATATCGATGATCATCATGCAGGTTTATCCCATCTCTGACAAAAACGTGACCGATATTAACCGTCAGCTTGATGAAGTCCGCGTGTAGTTAAAAATATAAATTAAATGCATTTGGAACATTTAAATAAAAAGGTGTAATGATATGTCACTTATTCAAAACCCTATTTTACGTGGGTTTAATGCCGACCCCAGTATTATCCGTGTCGAGGACACCTACTATATCGCCAACTCTACGTTTGAGTGGTTCCCTGGCGTTCGTTTACATGAGTCAAAAGACCTGGAGCACTGGAATCTTCTCCCTTCGCCCCTGTCAACCACCACCCTGCTGGATATGAAAGGCAATCCTTCATCAGGCGGCATTTGGGCGCCGGCGCTCTCTTATGCCGACGGTCAATTCTGGCTAGTGTATACCGACGTCAAAGTCACCGAAGGCGCCTTTAAAGACATGACAAACTATCTGACCACCGCAGCCGATATCCGTGGCCCGTGGTCAGATCCCATTAAGCTTAACGGCGTAGGTTTTGATGCTTCTCTCTTCCACGACGATGATGGCCGGAAATATATCGTGCAGCAAACCTGGGACCATCGCGAATATCACCATCCCTTTGACGGCATCACGTTAACTGAACTGGATACAAAAACCCTGAAATTAATGCCAGAGACCGCGCGTACCCTTTATCGGGGGACCGCCGTTGGGCTCGTTGAAGGGCCGCATCTCTATAAACTGAACGGATATTATTATCTTTTTGCCGCCCAGGGGGGCACCGTATTTACGCACCAGGAAGTGGTTGCGCGTTCTAAAACCTTAGACGCCAACAGCTTTGAAACGGAGCCAGGTGAGGTCTTCTTAACCAACGTCGATACGCCAGACAGCTACATCCAAAAGCAAGGGCACGGCGCGTTGGTTTCCACCCCCGGCGGCGAATGGTACTACGCCTCGCTCTGCGCGCGTCCGTGGAATCGCCCGGGTGAGTCAGTCTACGATCCTCGCGGCTGGTCAACGCTGGGCAGAGAAACGGCTATCCAGAAGGTGTACTGGGATGAAGGCGGCTGGCCGCGTATTGAAGGCGGTCACGGCGGAAAGACGTTTGTCGAAGGCCCGAAAGATGCCATTGATACCGAAAGTCCGGAAGACCGTAGCCAGCACGACGAATTTACAACGGCGACACTCGATGGTAACTGGAACACCCTGCGGGTGCCGTTTACAGAAAAAATGGGTACCACCGGCGATGGCAAGTTAACGTTAATTGGCCAGGGATCTTTAGCGAATACCCATGACCTGTCGCTGATTGCCCGACGCTGGCAAGCCTTTTATTTTGATGCGAAAGTTAAAGTTAAATTTAATCCATTTAACTACCAGCAAATGGCCGGATTAACGAATTACTATAACGATCGTCACTGGAGTTTTGTGTTCATTACCTGGAATGAAATTAACGGTAAGGTCATTGAAATAGGTGAGAATAACCGAGGGCGGTATACATCATATTTAAAAGATGAAGCCATCAAGGTCCCGGAGCACGTTGAATATGTCTGGTTCCGGACGAAAGTCAGGAAGGAAACGTATAGCTATGAATATAGCTTTGATGGGGTTGAGTTCACTGAAATCCCTGTGAAGCTAGATGCTGCGATCCTTTCGGATGATTATGTCCTGCAAAGCTATGGCGGATTCTTTACCGGAGCGTTTGTTGGCCTTGCGGCAGTCGACTACTCCGGTTATGGCGCCCGCGCTGAGTTTTATCATTTCGATTATCAGGAGCTTGGCGACACGTTAATCGCCAGGGACGCGTATAGCTGGGAAGCCAGTGAATTACGGCGTTATTAGATAGCCCTGTCTGGGGAGATTAAACGCTGAAAGGAGGCACCGGCGCGACAGGCGCGCCGGTGCCGGGTGTGGCAGGGTTGTTGCATCTGGCCAGCGACCGGCCGTTCCGATAGCGAAAGTCATGCTTCAAGCTGATAACCCGTGCGGGTGCTATTGCAGGGTTATTCCGCCGTTTTTTGTTTTAGCGCAGCATAGCGGGCAATCAGTTGTTGCAGATGCTGCTCCGTCTGGTTCTGCTGCGCCGCAGACCCTGGCTGATTGCGCGGCTGTGCGGAGAGTTGTCGCAGCTGCTCTTCCGCCGGAACGGTACGGCTGAACGACTGCGTTATGGCAAACACCGCTGACTTCAGCTCACTCACCGTGATATACCGCCCCTTCTGTTCATCCAGTGCGTTAAGCCGGTTCGTCAACTGCTGTAGCTGCGTCATTCCCTGGTGCCAGCCGCTGAGATTCTCCACGGGAAGCGCGGCGGCGCTGACCTGCTGTTGCCATTGCCGCGCCAGCGGTTTCGCCTGTTCTGGCCATAGCGTCAGCGCCTGCTGCGCCAGATGAGTACCATAACTCAAAGCCCAGTCCGGTTTTAGCTGTAAAAGCTGCGCCAGCTGCTGCTGAGTCTGTTTTATCCCCGGCTCCGCCGAGGGGGATTGTTGTCGTAGCGTCTGTAACTGCTCAGCGGAAAGCACCGTAGGCAATGGAGAGAACCGGGCGGGAAACCGCATCTGCCCCGAATCGGACGGGTGCGTTGCCCGCCATCCTCCCGCCGCGGCCCCGGCCAGCGCCAGCATAGTCAGCATCCCGGCGACAAACGGCTTCCAGGGCTTCGCGGGCGCCGGGAATGCCGTCACAACGTCAGCATTCGGCCGCGATGCCGGTTCGGCGACATAGACCCATTTCACCTGCGCGGTCGGTTCAGGGAGGCTGGAAGGGGCAGGATCAGGCGCGGCCGCTTGCGGCGCGGTCTCCTCTTTATTTTCGCTGCTCTCCAGCCGCACCGCCGCGTTGTGCAGCAGGATAGACAGGGCATCAAGCTGGCCGGCATGTTTGAGTTCCAGACGCTGCAGTACGTCATCCAGCGCCGTCAGATGCGCTTCTGCCTGGTAAAGCTGGCTCAGGTCGATATCGGTCAGCGACAGCGTGCGCATCGCCTGCTGCAGCCGTTGACTGAGCGAACTGAGTATTTTGATTCGCGCAGTCGTCGGCTGCGGCCACATATTGCCCCACTGCCGGGAGACCAGCGCGACCAGTATCGCCAGCCCTTCATTCATGCCGTATAGCCCCGCCAGATGCATGCGGACAAGCGTATACCAGGCGGCAGTCTGTAGCTCCACGCCGTTGTGCTCAAACAGCGACAGGCAGAGTTTTTCCGCGAGCCGCCAGTTGACATCCGGGCGCGCCGGATGGGTCAGTTTGTTCATTTCATCGCGAAGGCGCGCGTAATCCGCAAGCGTACGCGGGTCGCCGCCGGTTTTCAGGCAACATTCAGAAGGGGTCGTCATGATGGTTTCAGCCAGAATAAAAACTAGATTGAGGAGCGGACTTCCAGGTACTGCTGCTGTTTGAGGTGGCGGATAAGCACCCTGCCCTCGGGCATAAATTCGGTGCCGTAGCGCACCAGGCCTACGCCCTTCAGCTCCGCGTCAATGGCGTAACGCAGCTCGCCGGGAATAGCCTGCTCGAGCAGAACCACGTCAATTTTCTTCAGCCGCGGTTCATATTTAAGCAATACGGCCGACAGGATGCCCATCAGCTCATGAGCCGTACCCGGCATCCCCTGGAGGATTTTAGTCATATCCGGCAGGCCGTAATCGGGCTGGTGCGCCAGCGTCCCGGCGCGACAGTTGAGGACGCGCTGCATATTATCCAGCACCGACAGAATAACCTGGTTTTCCTCACTGACCTGATGCAGGTCGAGTCCGCCGGTAAAGTTGCCGTACAGCATTTCATACAGCGAGGGGGCATTATGGCGTGTGGGCATCTCAGTCATCCTTCAGGGGTTTCAGCGTCAGGCGGTTATGGCTGGCTTCAATAATGCGCGGTTTGTCGGGATCGAGATCGTCGCGCCTCAGCACCAGCTTCCAGTCATTCTTCACCATATCCGGCGCCCGGAATAACCCCACCACCGCGATAAACTGCGCCTTCTCGTCCATCGGCATATCCAGGCTGACGTCAGCGCCGGGTTTTACCACCAGGCTACGGCTGGCAAGCCGTTCGTCTCCGGCGGCCTCCTCGCTTTCCGTGACCAACTGCTGATAGACCCGTTTATCGAACGTCTTGCGGTCACTGAGCTGGTAGACCCACACCATCACCGGCTGGGAGAGCGAGGTGTTCTCCCGCTCATCGGTGTTCAGTTCCGCCCGGGCGGTAACGTCCAGATGCAGGACGTTTACCTGCTTATAAAACACCGATTTCACCGCCGATGAGGTGCTGTCGCTAATTTTCTGCGTCAGGCCACAGCCTGTCAGCAGTAAAGGCATAAGAAGTAAACTCCATCGTTTAATCAAAGTGGTATGCAACACGCTGGTTTCCTTGTTGTAAAGTTGCAGACGGCATTCCGCAATAGCCGCCAGGCTCAATAGTAAAGGTGGCGGGGATATCGGGCGGGATCTCCTCTCCCTCCACGCCCAGTATCCCCGTCATGCCGAGCATAAAGGGGGTTTCGCCCAGCACCGGCGCAGGCAGTAACCGGGCAGGAACGGTCAGCTGTATACGCGCTTTATAGCGCCAGCCGAGATAGACCCGCAGCAGGACCAGAAAGTCCTGATATATCTGCCCTTCCGGTAACCACCCCTGCGCCTCGGCAATATCGTCCGTGTACAGCGCAATCAATAGCTGGCTGCTGACCTCTGTCGTTTCGTCGCCCAGCACGTTATAGCCATCGAGCAGAAAATCGTCATTGCCGTAAAAACCCAGTGGATTGTTGATGAAAAACGTGCGCGGGCAGTGCGGCGTGACGGTGGTCCGCGTGCGGGGAGCCAGCAGACGTACCAGCGCCTGAATCCCCTCTTCGGTACGCGCAGGCAGGCGCATGATGCCGAGCAGCGCCAGAAAACGCGATATCGGGGTGGCGATATGCTTATCGGTACCCGGCATTCCCAGACCGATAAGGCCCAGCAGGCTCTGCGAGGTGCTGTCCCTGCCCCCCGCTTCAAACGTCGCCGGGTAGGAATATTTTCGCCAGATGCGGTAAAACTGCGTCAGAATGCGGTGGTTAAAGATATCGAGAAACGCCTCCTGCGCTTCGTGCCCTTCCCGCTGCTGGGCGATCTCGTCGAGCCACGCGGTGGGCAGCGGCGAGTCGACGCCGTAGAGCCCCATAAACGTCGTGCGCACCGTCGGCGGCGCATCCGGATGGTCTTCATCATATTCCACCGTTTTCAGCTCGCTGACCGGGAAGCCCATTCCCGGATGCGGGCGAAACCGTACCGGATCGTCCGCCGGATTCAGGGTGCTGCCCAACGGCGATGCGCCCGGACGACGCTTTTCCAGTAACTGGCAGAAGCGGTAGAAGTTGATACGATAGATTTCCCGCTCAAGCCGGGGGCTTAGCCGGGAATGCGGCGGTTGTGGTTCTCCTGCCATTCGAGGCGCTCTCCCCCAGGTTGTAGTATCAGAATCAGATGGTTGAACAGGTGAATATCGGTATACAGCGCGAAGAAGCGGTTCAGCATCTCGCCGAACAGGCAGATATCGCCGTGCCCGGCGAAGCCGCTGCTGTCGAGGGTCACCTCAATCTGCACGCCGCGCAGAAAATGGCCCTGTGCAAAACGTTCCACCTCGCGATGCCTGACGTCGACAATCGCTTCCAGGCGGCGGTTCATCTCGTTATCGGTCCAGTCATAGAGGGCCAGCGCGCCGCGCAGCACGTCGGCGTTATCCATCATCCACAGGAAACTGCTGCCGAGATGGCTCAGCACCCGCCAGTGAAAACGATCGCGGTCCGGCGGGTAGCACGGCAGCGTCGGGGCGCAGAGGTTACGCACCTGAATGCGCGCGGTGGTGGATTTCACCACCGTGTCCAGCAGCGTACTCTGCAGCGCCCGGCGCGGCAGCTGGCCGTTGGTGCCGGTCAGGCTGAGCGACAGTTTTTCATTCTCCGGTACGGTGTGGTTATCAAACGCCTCGCCGCCGAGCGTCAGCCAGGTGTCGTGCAGCCCTGAAGGACCGGACTTTACCCGCGTATGGTAATAATATTCCGGCGCATCATGGCGCAGCATTCCTCCCTTGTGACGGAAGCTGGTGAACGGCACATACGTCTGGTGACCGGAGTGGCGCGAGGAGGTGACCGAATCCACGGAATAAATCTCGGTATGACCGTCCTGGACACGCATCGGGCGCAGCAGGTATTCGGTCTGTAACGAGTCCAGATGCAGCGGATCGGACTCCAGCGGAAAGAGATTAATCACCGGCGTGCAGTGCAGGCGCAGATGTTTCTCCGACAGCGCATATTCATGCGGCCACTGTCTCTCCAGCACGATATCGATTTCAAACCACGCCAGTTCTTCCGGGAAATCCACATTTTCCAGGCCGCGTAGCGTCACCGACATAAACTTTTCACGGAAGGTAAAATACTCCAGCAGCAGCTGATAACCGCTGAAACTGCCGCACTCCGGCAGCAGCGCCTCCTCCCTACTGAAACCGCAGACGGCAAAACGGGCGTCCAGCGGTCTGCGGTCAGCATCGCCGGGAAAGCGGATACCCGTTTTCGCCACCCGGAGCGTCAGCGCCTCATGCAAGGCGCAGGCCAGCGGCGCGTCGCCATTCAGGTACAGCGGGATGCGGCTTAAATCGATGCGGCTCCAGTCTGCCAGCGGGCTGCACTCAAAGCGCAGGCGGAGAAGCGAGCGCCCATCCGGTTCCGTCGAGATCCCCGCCCGGGCTAGCGACAGGGGCTGCAGGGTCAGCGGCTGCGTCGTGGTGTAATGACAGCGGGTGCGCTTTTCACCAATGGGCTGAGAAAGAATTCCAAAGCCTTTTTCAATGCGGACAGGTTCTTTCAGTTCACGCCAGTCCGCGGTGAACTCAACAATGGAGAGCGATGGAATGGTACGCAGGTAGTGTGGCCAGATCATGCTCACCAGTCCGCCGGTCAGCTCCGGCAGATCGTCGTCGAGCTTTTCGCGCAGGCGACCCATCAGAAAGGCGAAGCCTTCAAACAGGCGCTCGACATAGGGGTCGCGCGCGCCCGCTTTGTCGAGATTTAAGGCCGCCGCCCGGTCAGGATGGGCGCGGGCGAACTCTTCGCCCGCTTCACGCAGGTAACGCATTTCGGCGTCAAAATAACGCAGGGTTAAGTCGTCCATAGTTTTCGGTTATCAACTTTCGTAATTGTCATTCATCATGGAAGGGATAAACCTCGCCTGGCACGGGCAGGTACTGTGACTATCCTGCGTTCCCGCCATTTTTCGCCCGTTCACCATGTCATTCGCCATACCACCTGCGATGTAGTAAATGCCGGAATGTCTGCCGCAGGTCACTTTATCTCCCTCGCGTGCCGCCGCTTTACCCAGTATCGTCTGCGTGGCATCACCTTCAGTAATCACCCCGCCACAGGTGGTTTTATCTCCCACCACTAAATAGTTACCCGCCCCCATACAAATCACCTTTTTGTTGATTTAATGACACAATACCGCCGCCCATGCTGGATCGAGGGCTGTCAGCCCGCCCATCAGAGTATTAACAGAGGCCATTATTCACTCCCTTCCACAACGTCAGATTCATATTCATCCGTGCGGCCTGGCGCCGGGACACCGACGCTGAATATCTGCGACGGCAGACTGAAGTTTCGCAGCTTCAGCAGCGCCAGCGGTCCGTCGCCCAGTTCCGTACGCAGCAGCCACTGAAGCTGTCGCCTGTCCGGCGCGGTGACGCTCAGCCGGTACAGCCCGTCCCCCGCTTTCTGCCGCTGCATCTGCTCCAGCATCCGGATAACGCCCCACGGACCACTGTGGTTTGTATACAGACGGGTTCCCGCCGCCGTCGACGTCCAGGTCAGCATCGCCCCCGGTTTATTGATTACCCCCGGCCAGCGGAAGCTCTGCCAGTCGGCAACCTGGTTAAAATAGTGGAGTTTCTGCCCGTCAAGCGTCAGCTGTGTTTCCACCACTTCCGGCATCGCCACCCCCTGCAGTTCAAAGCTGATACCCTGGCTGCCGTCGGTAAACAGGATGTCGGACAGCTGGCTGAGCTGGTTCACCGCGTTCAGGAAGGCCGGGCTGAACGTCAACCCCTGGCTGTGGGTTCTGTCCGCCACCCAGGTGCTGCCCTCCCGGTGCAGAACGCCGCCCAGCTGCGTGCTGAGGAAACGGTCAATACGTCCGGTATCGCGGCGGATGAACGCCGCCAGCATCGGCAGCGAGGCGTCGCTCTTCGCGGCAGCAAAGGGATAACGCCCCTTAAACGCTGAATTCCAGTTCGCGACAACTGAGCGCTGCCACGCTTCGTTCAGGCTGGCCGCCGACGGCTGAAGCACCGTCTCCCAGGCCTGGGTCAGCGGCTGAACAAACATCGTCTGCCCGAAACCGCTCCACTCTTCACCGAGGCTTGCCGCCACCAGGCTGCCGTACTCCTGCGTGTCGGTCAGGTCAACGCTCCTGCCCTGGAAGACCGTCTGCGCCAGCTGCTGCATCATCGCCTGCGGGTCGGCGGCGTTTGCCACCTGCTGGAGCCTGAGGCGCACGCGGGTCAGACGCGTCAGGTAAGTCTGTAAACTGAGCGAACTGTCCGCCGCCATCACGCTCTGCGCGCTGTTTTTACCCATAAGCTGCAGCAGCGGCCCGAAGGTGCTGTCCAGCGGCCCTGCCGGTCCGGCGGCCTGCTGGTCAATCACCGGCCGGTCATCACCGCCCAGCAGGTTTTTCGCCGATTTCACCAGCGATGCGGAAATGGCCTCTTTCTGCTGCCCGGTCTGCCCCTGGTAAGCCAGGGTGTTCATCAGGGCAATCAGCGGCGACTGGCGCACGTCCCCGGCCAGCGTTAACTGGTCGGTGACGTCGGCAATATTGTGCGCCGGGTTCAGCCGGATACTGTTGAGGAAGTTCAGCCAGGCACCGGCAAAATCGGTGAAGTAGCGCGCCGTCAGGCGCTGCTTCAGCGCCTCCGGGGAGACGTCGCCGGGCAGCGTTTTACGGCTATCGCTCAGCACCCAGTCGATTTCATCGCGCCGGGACGCCACGGCGTTATCAATGGCTTCCTGAACCCCGCCCTCCCACGCCTGGCGGGTGAACATCCCCGGCACCGACTCCGGCGTGCTGAACAGGCGACCGGCGTCGGTCTGCGGCGTCATGTCCTCCAGCGTCATGTCCGCGTAGCTGCGGCGCACCCGGGTGAGCATGTTCTCATACAGCGTACTTTCCGCGTTGCGCCGGCCAATCTGCTCCAGCAGCACCTGACGTACCCGGGTGACCAGCTGCCTGTCCGGCGTGATTTTCCAGGCTGGCTGCGACGGCAGGCTCTGCATGTAAAAGGCGTGAAGGTCCGGGGCGATACTCTGCCACAGCGCCGGGGAGAGTCCCGGACGGGATGGCGCGGTGGTTGTCATCACCTGCGCGTACAGGGCAGCGTCGGCTTTGTCCGGGCGCGCCATCATCAGGTATGCTTTCAGCTGGTCGTAGCCCGCTTTAGCTGACGTGGCGCGCTGCGGGCTGCGCGGCGGCAGGTTCGCCAGGACGGTCAGTTTCTGCGTCAGCGCCTGCATGGCCGCATCGCGTATCAGGCGGTTACTGGCCCGGCCGTACCAGGGCATCAGGGCGGCAGAGAGCGGCGCATTGTGGTCCAGCCCGAAGCGCTGGTACCAGGGAGCGCCATTCGCCTGTTGCGTCTGCAGACGCCCGATATCGTTACGCAGGGCCTGCAGCGCCATCAGCTGCGGGTCGTTAACCTCGGGATGATTCACCAGCTGCTGCGCCCGCGCCGCCGCGCTGACGATATGGTGGCGGTTAACGGCAAAGGAGACCACGCTGCCCGCCCCCCACAGGGCAATCAGCGCCAGCAGGGTGACGCCCGGCGTTCGCTGCCACGGTATCCCTACCCGCACGCCCCGCGCCTGAGCGCAGTCCGCCGTCACGCCCTGCCAGACCGCCGGAGCGGACCAGCGGTGTTCATGGCCCGCGGCATTATCCTCAGGGGCCAGCGACGGGCTGAACATCAGGCCGCGCAGCGGAACACGCTTCAGGTGCTCCGTCAGCCACGGCGTCAGCAGCGTTTTCCAGTGGGATATTCCCTGTTTCTCCAGCTGCCGGCCGAAACGTAACAGGAAATCGTGCGACGGCCCGGCGCACAGCTGCTGCATTCCCCTTTCGCGCAGGGATGGCAGGATAGCGCGGAGCTGACGTTCCACCCCCGCTGGCGTGGCGCGGGCCGGGAAAAGCGCCCCTACCGTCTGGGTGACGCGCGCATCCTGCGACCAGTCGCTGTCAGTCACCTGCCACAGGTACACCGGCGGCTGCCAGCGCAGCGCCCCCCCGACCTGCTCCAGGGTGCGAAGATGGTTGTCCAGCGTACCGGCGGTGGTCTGTCTCTCATCCAGCGCCAGCACGATGCCGTCCAGCGGACGGCTGCGGCGCAGCTTACGCAGGGCGGTCAGGCGCCCGGTATCCGGCGCCGATGACAGGCTGCCGCCGTAAATCAGCACCGTGCGGAGGCCTTCAAGCCACTGTTTTTCGGCAAGGCCGGGGGCGATGGCGGCGATATGTTCGGGTTCGCCACAGACCAGCAGCAGGCGGACCTTACTGCGCCAGAAAAGGTTGTAGCGACGGCGGAGGTGCTTTTTTAGCGAAGAAAGGGAGATATCCCGTTCCTGTGTACCAGCCCCCTCGCCTGCCGGGCGACTGTACTGCGGAGTCAGCGGGGTGTCGTTTTTTTGGAAAGGGATAAGAAAAAAAATCAGCACGCTCAACAGACTGGTCAGAAAAACCGCACCCAACAGCGAAATCCAGAATACGCGTTCCTCCGTCCATTCAAAAAAAAGATGAGTTGTCTGGGCCAGAATAAACAACAGCGCCAACAAAACAACCAGGACACAGAGACCCGCTCCCAGGATGTATAAAAACCTTTTCATATTGGATTATTCCTTGCGGGCAAGTCCGGCAGTCTGAACAAAGTGGGGGCGTTGCAGAGCAGTGAGGGCGCGGCGCAGCAGGAAAACAGCACCGGGTAGAGTGACTGCCAGCGACAGTAACATACTGAGCACGCCGCACCAGGAGAACAGCCAGTCCGGAAAAAAACGGGCAACGCCCCCAAAAGCCGCCACGTTGAGCAATACGGCAAGGCAGAGTGAACCCGCCGGATAAGGCAACGGGAGTATGTTCACATCTTCATCGCAGATAACCGGCAGATTATTGCCGACGACCATTGCGCCGGCCCGTTTGTCATCCGCCTGTAGCAGCCAGTGGCTTCCCGGACCGTAATTGACCATCTCTGCTGCTGCAGCTACCATCAGCCATCCCGCCAGATGCCCGTAGTCTGCGCTGATTTTCGCAAAATCGATAATGCCACCGGCTGCGATATCAGTATGCAGGTGCAGAGGTAAATCATTAACCACCCGTCCCAGCGCCTGTGCGGACGACGTAGATAACCCGCTGTGCCAGACCAGATGTTTTACACCAGAAGGCTGCTGCGCCATATCGCGCAATTCAGCCAGCTCGCGGGGCAATGCACCAGTATTCAGCGGCATGGCGCGAAATACTCGCACTGCATCGCGCTGTTCTGACGATTTAAGCATCGCTTCAGGCAACAGCAACAACGCACAGGCAAATTCCGCTAAGGCTTCCTCCGGCTGGCGGTAATGCAGTGCCAGTACAAGCAATGGATAACGAGCAGTAGACAGGAATTTATTCCAATTATTAAAAACTGACGAATTGGATAAGGCATGAATATCTGGCATCCATGGCAATTTTTCATCTTCCCAGAGAAGGGAAAAATACTGAATTTCCTGTTTTTTATCAGGAGCAGATGTCTGTATTATCACCGTTAACGGACCTGAAGGATAGGCCTGAGAAAGTATTGTTTTAATCTGGTTTATTAATAAACGACAAAGTTGTTCAAAGCGTGAAATACCAGGAATAAAAGCTTCTTCGGGAAGCAATGTTAATAAAGATGTTTCGTCGCTGCTTTCAGACGCAACACCCGCTAGTCGAGAAAGCAATTGTGGGTCTGCGGTTAATACCACATGCCTGGTCACGCATAAATGCAGGTGTGCTTGACGCTGCCAGGCCAGGTGCATATTTCGTCGCCAGTTATTCCAGTTACGGACGCGGAAAGTCTGTATTTCCCACCATAACAAATAAAAGGTTACGGTAATTGTAACACCCACCAAAGTATATCCGGTCAGTGGTAGCCAGTAGCCGCTTGCGAGCGTTGGTAAACTACCGGAGGGTGAATGCAGTACGACCCGAACTAACGCGATAAATACACCGGCGAAAGTAATTGATAGGCATACCCAGGGCGACCAGGGTTGCGTATCTGGCCTCGCGGGAACCTCCGGTAATGACCAGCCCATCAACCTATCTCCACATCCGGCAAACTAGCGAAGATCACGGAACCACAGGCGCTCTTACAACCATGCGCCACAATTCCCCTACCGTTTTCCTCATAACTCATATCGCATTCCACTATCGGATTAGAACCGTGTTCCGGACAGGACACCGAATCATTCAGCAGTGCAACATTTTTACCTTCAATTTCAAAAGTAGATGATACAGAGACTACTTTACCTCCATGCGAGGTAGCATCGCCAAGAACAACTATTTTCTTTCCCATATCAATATCCGTATTCTTTGGTCTTCACACGAATCATTTCTTCCAATGCTGTTTCTTTGCTGATTATTTCTGGTTCAGTAACATTGTTTGGAATTCCGGTTTTTAAATATGTATCCAGTCCCTGAGTCCAGTCTGCCCGACGGCGTAGATCAGTGATAAAAGCCCTATCCCAACCCGATTCACAGTAACCAATGGGTAAATCATAAGCAACGACTCGTGCCATAAAATTTAAATTACTGGGTAAGGTACTGTGATCTGTAGGTTGTGCGACATATGAACGTATCCTGCGATCTTTTTCGTCAAACGTCTCCTTACGGGTTACTGGGGTTACGCTACCGTAAGTACCATATTCCGATTGTTTTTTGACACCAATAACGATATCCTGATCGGGATACAAATTAATGAAATTATCGTAAGTATCGTCATTCTTATAACCAGTTTTAGGATCACTCTCCCCCCAACCGTTTTTTTCCTGTGGGCCATGCTCAGCACCAACTCTTGTTTTATCGAAATCACTTAGTTCATTTTCCTTAATTGGCTCAGGGACTTCCTCGGCATTAATAAATACAGTTTGCCAGTGAGGTGGATCTGGGTACACAAAACCACTGCTCTGGTATTCATCTCCTTCATCATCCCAAAAGGGTTTACCATCTGGCAATCGACCAAATGGAGTTTTTGACTCGGGAGCTATACCACAAGGTGTATTTCTGGCAAGCATTCGCTGGAATAAATACCCCTTATGCTGGGTGATAAGTGGATGAGGATTGCCTTTTTCATCATTTGGGAAACCTTGCCACCCTATCGAACGCAGAGGGAGGGAACCCATAACTCTGTCATGTGGATTGAAATAAACATAAGTCCTCCCGTGATTATCTCTTTCCTGGATATTTCTCGTTTCATTTTTGTCAGGAGCTACAAGAGTTATATCTGGCTTCCAGTTTTTATTATCCTGTGATTGACCTACACACAACCCCTCATAGCCTAACGAAGATAAATGTGTTGATTGAAGTGCAACTTTATCAATTATTGCTGACAGAGTACTTTCTCGACCAGATGGAGAAATACATTCTTCAGGAGGCATTGAAAAGGCATTCAATTGACTATTATGAAGGGCATAAGGTGAATTCATTATAAATAGAGCATCAGGTGCTTTATTTGCCAGTGCAGTAGCAGCCATTGAAACCATAGTTCCTTGACTATGTGAAATTATGGTAACTGTATCCTTAGGATATTTCTCTCGAATAAGATCCAATAAATCAGCTAACCGCTTCGCGGCATGAGCATAATAGTTTCGTGGTGGTGCTGTGGTTAGTAAGCGATCTTTGTCTTCATTACCATATTGAACTTTTGCACCAGGTATATTGGCTAAATCTTCATTGAATCCTTTTTTACTCCAAAGTGAATGAAGATTATTCGTGCCATTTTGAAAAGGACCGCCGCCCCATATATAAGGACCTTTTTTCAAAATATCATACAATGGGACGCCATCTCGCTTCATCTGATGATAGTCATCACCCTTAATACTTACCAAAGGAATAACAAACTTATCTTCGTCACCTAATGGTGATGAATAGCCCCAATAAAATCGAATTACAGGTGACCGGCCATTGTCAGTAACTAATTTCCTTTCTACTAATGGAGACATTGGAGTTCTTTTTTCGGCGCCTTTCTCATCTAATTCTATCTTGTCATCCCCACTATATATGTTAGCCTTTAACTCAAAATTAGTGCCTTCAAGTCCAAGGCGTTTATTCAATCCTGCACATAATGCAGACTCTGCTTTTTGATACCATTCACCTGTGGAGTTAACACCATGGACAAGTATTACAAGTCCAGGCAGATGAGGTGGCACATCGCAAGCTCCACGAACCTGAACATTCTTATGCGATGGAAAAGAACACCAAGAAGGATGGCCATTATCATCATATTTAATCTCTAACTCTCTAACTGGCTCAGTCTTATATACCATACTACCTCCTGTTTTGAAAACATAGCATTATCGTATGAGACCAAATTCAGTAAATTGCAGAGCATACAAAGCAACAAACGCCACACAGATACACACAAACCAAATCAGCAATATGATACGCAAACCATGAACTCTCTTACAACAAAGCCATGCAACTAATGTAAGCAAACTCCCTGCGATTAGCGCATAAATTATTAACAAAGAATAAATCATCAGTAACATTTCGCTCCCCCATAAATAAAGACTGAGATCTTACCTACCTTTAATAAGAGTGATAGTCATATCATCAATGACATCCGAGGCATTTAATGATGTAGAACCATTTAAATCTGTCACCCCTGAAACAATCCTTCCATCCGGCATGGTTATTGAATATGCCTTATTGGCTAAAGGTTCTTTGGTCAGAGAATTTCGAATGACAAACTTCTCATCAAAACTTCCCGACTCAAACGACTTCATTACTCCCTGCATACTACCCGAACCTGCTTTCTTAATACCGGTGTTTTTTATCAGCAACTTTCCAGGGCCGCCAATTTCAACATTCCCACCTTTGATTTTGATATATCCGCCCCCGCATATCAGCGTCAGTTCATCCTGTGCCGTTATTACCAGTTTCTTGCCACTCGAAATATGCGTGTCCTGCGTTGACCAAGTGGTGATATGTCCGCCCTGCGCCTGAATATCAATATCCCCCCGCGACGCAAACCACTTCGCCCCATTCTGACTCCAGAGACTGAGTTGTTTACCCGCCGCCAGTGTGAAGTCCTTCTGCGCCCCCATATCCAGCTGCTGACCTGCAATCAGCGTCAGATTCTTCTGCGCCGACAGCAGCATATCGTCACCGCTTGCCAGCGCCACACCCTGCGGGGCCGTTCCCAGGAGTACTTCCTTCTGAAGCTGCTCTATCTTCTGTTGCAGCAACGTCTGCTGACGTCCAACATCAGCAGCCAGCGCCTGTGCCTGCTGTGCGCTGGCAGCCAGTGACTGCATTTCCACTAGTGCCGCTGAAAGCCGCGACAGCGCCGGTTCCATCGCCAATTGCTGTCCCTGCGCCTTCGATTGTGCATCAGCAGTAATGAATATTCCCTTCCCGGCCCGTATCGCTCCGTAGCTGTCCGTCCGCAGCTCAAACCCCTCCCCGCGTGGCTGTTTTTCGCTGTCCACCAGATGCCCCAGGTTCAGCTGGCTCTTGCCGCCGTACTCCGTGCTGACCTTGATGTGCTCTTTGCCACGCGCGTCGTCGAGGCGGATTTTGTTGTTCGCCGGGGTCCGCAGGACGTTGCGCTTATAGTTCCGGATGGTGACAGGATCCGGGTGCGCCGAGTCGTGCAGGACACCGGCAATATACGGACGGTCCGGGTCCCCGTGCTCAAAAGCGATGGCCACTTCCGTCCCCGCCAGCAGCGGCAGGTGCAGGCCGTATGTGTCCCCGGCATAGGGGCGCGCCTGACGTACCCACAGACTCTCTTCCCCCGGCTGCCAGTGGTCGCGGTCGAACAGCAGGTTGACCTTATAACGGCCGTCGCGGTCGATATGGCCGTAGATATCGTTGGTTTTTGTGCTGGTCACCCGCGCCGGCAGCGTGCCGGCCATGACCAGCCTGTCGCCCGGTTGCGGACGGAAGCCGTAATTTTCCGAGAACGGGATGGCCGTAAACGCCACCTCATAGCTGCGGTCGCGACGGGCGCGGCTGTGGATGCCGGTAATCACCACGCCCTGGCGGAAAACCTCCGTCACCTCAACGCCTCCGGTGACCTTCAGCTCCCGGCCCGGCGCCAGCGCCGCGCTGCTGGTCCTGCCGCTCAGCCGGGTCTGGTCGTTCAGGTAGCGCTCGTGGCGCAGACGGGCATAAAACGCCCCGCTCTCCGGCTCCGGGTTGCGCTGGCCGTCGCTGCCCGGCGCCAGGTAGTTATCCGCCCAGTGATACGCCTCGCCGTAGGTGGTGACGTCGCCGGACGTCACGTCCGCGCTCTGGCTCATCTCCTCCGGCGCGTTGCGGTAGTTGTAGTCCCGGGTGAACACCGACTGCTGCACCACGTTATGCTGGCTTTTCAGCGCCCACACCGACTCGGTACCGCCGTCGTGCTGGCCGGAGGGCGGCACCGACGGCAGAACCAGCCCCTGCTCGTAGTGCCGCTGGTCATCGTAAAACTCCACCACGTCAATGTTCAGCCGGGTGTCGGCGGTGAAGCGGAACCAGATACCGACCTCGCCCAGCAGGCGGGTGATAAAGCGCAGGTCGTCCTCGCCGTACTGCATCACCTGCTCGCGACGCGGATACGCCTGTGCCAGGGTGAAAACAAAGTCCTCCCCGCGCATGGCGTGGCGGGTACGCAGGATATGCTCCACGATATCCGGCACCGACATATCCTGGTAAATCCGGTTCTGGTGGCTCCGGGAAAGCAGCGCCAGACGAGGCTGCAGGGTCAGGGAATAGTGCGTTTCGTCGCGGGATGCGGAAAGGCGCTCAAACGCCGTCACCACGCCCTGAATCGTGCGCACCGGCTGCTGAATGTTAATCCCGAAACCCTGGTCCGCCGGCGCCTGCAGGGTGAAGGTCGCGTCCTGCATCAGCATCTGCTGCGGCGTGATGGTTTTGTCGGCGCTGGTGAACTCAATTACGTATCTGAACGGTTCGCTCAGGGCCTCCTCACCTTCAAAGCTCAGCACGTCCAGAAGGGCGCTGCAGCCGCGCACCGTTAACAGATGGTGGCTGTGGCTGAACAACAGGGATTTTATCTCGCTCATACGCCCGCCCCTGCGCCAAACTCCATCACAATCCCCCCCTCTTCATCACGGCCCAGTATCAGGTGCTGCGGCTTCTGCCCCGCCGCCTGATGGCTTAACAGCTGCAGGCTCAACGCCGGCAGTATCTGCTGATTGAGCAGGCTGTCCACGTTGCGCGCCCCGGTATCCGGCAGCAGGCAGGCATCCGTCAGAGCGTCGTACAGGCTGTCGCTGATGGTAGTGGTCATGCCGTAGTGGCGACTGAGGCGTTTGCTCACCTGGCTGAGCTTCATACCGACAATCGTGCGCATCGCGTCCCGCGTGAGCGGGCGGTAGATCACCGTCTGGAAGCGCGCCAGCAGCGCGGGCTGGAAGTGGTCGCGCAGCAGCGGACGCAGCAGTTCATGCAGGTCAGATTCCGTGGCCTCCGACCGTTCGTCCAGCATCTGCATGATGTGGTCGCTGCCGAGGTTGGAGGTCATCAGAATAACCGTGTTGCGAAAGTCGATCTCCCGCCCCTCGCCGTCGCGCATAAAACCCCGGTCAAACACCTGGTAGAACAGGTTCATCACGTCCCGATGGGCCTTCTCCACTTCGTCCAGCAGCACCACGCTGTACGGACGCTTTCTGACCGCTTCAGTGAGGATCCCGCCCTGGCCGTAGCCGACGTACCCCGGAGGAGAGCCTTTCAACTGGGAGACGGTATGCGGCTCCTGGTATTCGGAGAGGTTGATAGTGATTAAGGATTTCTCACCGCCAAACAGCGCGTCAGCAAGGGCAAGCGCGGTTTCAGTCTTGCCGGTGCCGCTCGGCCCGGTCAGCAGGAACACGCCCTGTGGGCCGTTCTCCGACGTCAGCCCGGTTTTGCTGGCACGGAGACGCTGCGCGATGGCGTTCAGCGCAGCATCCTGGCCCACCACGCGTCTACCGAGCTGCTGTTCCAGGCTCAGCAGCTCCGTCTGCTCATCCTTCATCAGAGACGAGAGCGGCACGCCGGTCCAGTCGGCGATGACCGTGGCAACGGTGCGCGCGTCCACGTCCAGCCCCAGCAGCGGGTTCCCCTGCTGCACGGCACTAAGCTGGTTTTGCAGGTCCGCGATTTCCGCGTGGCGGGAGATATCGGCGCGGCAGGCGAGCAGGTTTTCCGTGAGCTTCAGCTCCTGGCCATACTGCGTTTCCAGCTCGTCGAGCTGCAGGATAATACGGACTTCGTCCTGTTCGATGGCCGCCAGGCGTTCGCCGTGGGTGTGGTTGCCCGCCGCGATATCTTCCAGCAGCGCCTGCTTTTCCATCGCCAGGGCGGTGAGCTGCGCCTTCAGGCGGGTCAGCGGCGCCGGCACCGTATCCAGGCTCATGCGGATGCGGGCGGAGGCGGTGTCGAGTAAATCCACCGCCTTGTCCGGCAGCTGGCGTCCGGTCAGATAGCGTCTGGAGAGGGTGACGGCGGCGCGCACCGCCTCATCGGTGATGTGCACCCCGTGATGCTCCGCGTAGCGGGACTTCAGGCCCCTGAGCATCAGGCAGGCGGTGTCGTCGTCCGGCTCATCGACTTTGATCATCTGGAAGCGCCGCTCCAGCGCCGCATCGCGCTCAAAATACTGTTTGTACTCGCTCCAGGTTGTGGCGGCGATAGTTCTGAGTTCGCCCCGGGCAAGGGCCGGTTTCAGCAGGTTAGCCGCATCGGCGCCGCCCGCCTGGTTACCCGCGCCGATAAGGGTGTGGGCCTCATCAATAAACAGAAGCACAGGCAGCGGCGACTGCTGCACCGCGTCGATAATGTTTTTCAGCCGCTGCTCGAATTCTCCCTTCACCCCCGCTCCGGCCTGCAACAGGCCGAGGTCAAGGGTGCGCACGCTTACCGGTTTCAGCGCGTCCGGGACGTTGCCCTCGGCGATTCTGATCGCCAGACCTTCCACCAGCGCGGTCTTGCCGACGCCCGGCTCGCCCACCAGTATCGGGTTGTTCTTGCGGCGTCGGGAAAGAATGTCCACCATCTGGCGGATTTCATTATCACGGCCGAACACCGGGTCGATTTTGCCGTCCCGGGCGCGGGCGGTCACGTCGAGGGTGAACTTATCCAGCGCATTCTGCAGGGCCGGATTCAGATCCCCTTCTTTTACGCCCGCATTAACCGGACGGCCGACAAACGCCACCTCGTCGCCCTGCGCCAGCTCTGCTTCCTGCTGCACCTCCGGGCGTTCCTCGGACTGCGCGTCCAGCAGCGGACGCAGGCGCGCCAGCTGGCTCTGCGCCAGGGTCAGCAGCGGCCACAGGCCGTCGCAGCGCACCAGACTCTGTTTATCCACCAGCGCCATCAGCAGGTGGATACTACGGATATGCTCCTCCCCGGCCAGCGAAGCGCTTAGCCATGCCTCCTGCATCAGAGTCTGAATAGCGTCTGAAAGCTGCGGGCGGCCGCGCACCGAACGGGGGAGCTTATCCATAAAGGTCAGCAAATCCTGCCATATCGCGTCCATATCCCATTCGTAGCGCCGCGCCAGCACCGTCAGGTCGCCCTCGCCCTGCTCCAGCAGTTTCAGCAGCCAGTGCTCGGGCAGGATTTCCGCGTGCGCCCGGGGCTGGCACAGGGTGGCAGCGCCTTCCATCGCACGGGCGCAGTAAGGGTTAAGTCGGCGTAACAAAATGGCGGGATTTTCCATGAGCTTTTCTCTTTATCAGTTTCGGACACGCTACCGCCCGTCGCTGTTCCCTGTTATTCAGGAACCCAAAGCGCATCAGGTCAGGCAGGCAGATTGTTTTTTTTGCTGAGCGCCCGTCAGTTCAGGCGCTCAGCAAAAACGGGCAGCGGAAACTGCCCATCAGGGGATGACTCTAAATAGTTCACGCTGTAGCAAGACGACAAGCGAACGCAGCCAACGCCGCTACAGCGTGAAATATGGCGAGTCATCAGGCGGTGGCGCGTTCGTTCCAGCTGTCGGAATGAATGATGTTGCCGTCCTTGTAGGTCCAGGTGATTTTTTCGTAACGCAGCTCAATCTGCTCGAGGTGGTTATGCTTCTCGTAGGACGGGTCCTTGACGTCGTGCATCAGCGGGTTGACCTTCACCACCTTCACGTTCTCAAGCTTCGTGTTGAAGTACTCCACTTCCTGACCGGCGTCGTTGATTTTGTACCAGCGGAACTCCGCCGACTTCAGCGTCTGGCCGGTTGTTACCGCCTTGTACAGGTACGGGCTGGAGGCGTCGATTTCCTTAGTGAACAGGAACGGCGTGTGGATTCGCGTGCCGGTCAGCTTCCCGGTGTTGTTGTCGGTCGGGATGTACAGGTTATGCTCCTGCGCCACCACCTCGATGCTGCCCTCACGGTCCTTCACGTCCACGGAACCTTTGATGTCCGCGCCGCCGTCGTCCTTCAGCCACAGATAGACTGGAATTGCCATATTACTTCTCCATTTATACACGTCGTCCTTCAGGCTGCCTCTTTGTTGGCTGCCTTCATTTGCCCCGGTCACATAGTGAACTATGCTCCCGGGGACGCATCAGTTGCCGCCGCGAGGCAGCCCGAATGACTGTGTGTATCATTTTAAAAAGCGCCATCATCCTGCGATGGCGCGGGGGTCATGCCCGGTGGCTGGCAGGCATTCGCCTGCGGCACCAGACTGATTTCGACACGGCGGTTAAGCGCCCGGCCTTCGGCCGTGTCGTTGGGGGCAACGGGTCGGCTCTCGCCGTAGCCCTGCACCGCAAAACAGCTCTCCGGCACGTCGCCGGTGTCGCGCATCCAGTCGCGCACCGATTCGGCACGCTTAAGCGAAAGTATCTGGTTGGATTTATCGTCGCCGGTGCTGTCGGTATGGCCCGCCACCACAATCAGCCAGCCGGGCTTCGCTTTGATGCCCACCAGTGAGTTCACCAGCAGCTTTGTCGAGCCGGGCTTCAGCGCCCACCTGCCGGTGTCGAACAGCGACATGCTGTCGAGGCGGATGATTTTCGGCGCGGTTTTCTCGG
This sequence comes from Klebsiella sp. LTGPAF-6F, assembly GCF_001753185.1. NCBI lineage: Bacteria > Pseudomonadati > Pseudomonadota > Gammaproteobacteria > Enterobacterales > Enterobacteriaceae > Klebsiella > Klebsiella sp. LTGPAF-6F. Next base: position 2,786,856 of record NZ_CP017450.1, on the reverse strand, counting down.
CAGGCTTCAGTGGCGGAGGCGCCGGGACATAGGAACGAATGGCGTCCAGCACCGGCATGCGCAAATGCTCCCCGTGATACAGGCCGAGCCCCATTTCCAGCGGTTCACCGTGGCGCGCCCACCGATCCAGCTGCAGCGCATCCCCGCGCAGGATCTGCACGGCGCGGGCTTTCGGGGCGTAGTCATCCATCGCAATCTGCGCGTAATGCTGAATATCGAACCCCACCCGCTGCAGCAGCTGGCGGTTGTTCCACGCGCTGGCGCACAGTGCGATGATGGCGGCAAGGGTGAACAGGCAGAATGCCCGCCGTAAAGTTCTGCTGAGCGGCGTCACGCCAGCGCCCAGTGGCAACAGCGGCAGAATAAAATTCGGCAGCGTGACATCCGCTGATGAGGGTTCGGGCTGCCAGCCGGGCAGCGAATTCAGGGCAGTATGTTGAGACAACCAGCGCTGCCACAGGCTATCAGCCAGAACCGGCGCCCCCGAAGGCGTCATGTGATATACCACCATCGCCGGGTCCGCCGGAGGCATATCGTCCGACGCCGCCGTCAGCGCGGCCATCATTGTTTGTTCAGTCAGGCGAACCAGCGTATTCATCCTCACCTGCGCAGCCAGGCGGTCCGTCCCGTCCTTTTGCGCCAGCCATGTCCCGGTGCTGCACGGCACATCGTCCGCCAGCCATACCTGCATGGCCTCCCCGGCCTGCGCTGTCTGCCACAGCGGTTGTGGAACAGACGCCCCCGCCACCTTACTGTTCAACAGTAAAGGCACCGCCCGGCGGCAATCGCTCCGCACCTGGCTCAGCTGCCAGCGCAGCTCATAAAGCCCGGCCGCCAGCGCCGCCTCATCACGATGCAGCTGCGGACAGACGCTGACCATCACCGCCAGCTGCGATACGAGGTCCGGGCGTTTCCACAGAAGAATACGTACCGTCTGCTGCAGTTCAGCCGTCGGGACGTTTAACCAGCAGCCCCGTGCCGTGCGGTAAACTGGCCCGCTCTCCGGCCACCCGGCGATATCACCGCAGACCAGCACCACCGGCAGGCGATACGGCGCGTCCGGTATCTCATCCAGCCAGGCGTTATCTACCAGCGGATCTTCCCGCCTGCGCCCGGCGAAAATCAGCCCGGCGATAACGGCGGCCAGTATCAGCGCAGCGGCCAGAATCCGCCCGCCGGAGGCCAGCGGCAGAAACAGCAGGCAGAGCAGCAGCGCCAGGATCCCGCCCCAGAGCCATAACAGGCGCAAATAGCGCACGTTCATTTCCCGGCCCCCGGCAGCAGGGTTGCAATCAGGGAATCAAGCCAGTGGTTCAGACCCCACCACAGCGCGGCGATCGCTACCAGCGACAGCCCGATGCAAACCGGCCAGCGACGTAACCCGTCCGCCAGGCCGCTGCGCCCGGAGATACCCGCCAGTACGGGACGGCTCTGGTCCGTTTCAAACGGCGGCACGCGCTCGGTCAGTACCCGAACAAGCTGGTCACGAGCCGGCTCATTCAGGGCATAACACCCTTTAAAGCCGAGCATCAGCACCCGGTGGAAACAGGTCAGCACCGCCATATCCGGCGCGGGCTCGCGCAGAACCTGACGCATCCGTTCATACAACGCGTCTCCGGCGTCCAGAGCACCAAAGTATTTCGCCTGCAGCGGACGGTCATACCAGACGATGCAGGCATCATCCTCGCCTTCGCGTCCTTTGGCGGTCTCATCCAGCAGCGCACACCAGGCGTAGAGAATATGCCGACGGCTCGCCTCGCTGACGTCCGCAGCCTCGAGCTTCGCCATCACCTGTTCAATATGATCTACACAATGTCGCCACAGGCGGTCGCCCTCCCCGTCGGCCAGTCTTGCGCCGAACCGCAGTTCCGTCACCGTCAGCCACGCGTCCGCCATCAGGGCGTCGATATTTATGTCCTGTTTCATGAGCGCAGCACCGCAAACAGTTCAAGTTCCGGATCGCCCAGCAGACCGGGGACGTAAAAGACACAACTGCCTTCCAGCAGCATCGCCCGCGCCGCCGGATGGGCCATATCAAGGGTGAAATACTGGTTTTCCAGGCGCAGCGGGATAGCCGCAGGGACGTGGCTCATCGCGCGCAAAGGAATGCCGGGCTGCGAACCGTTGACCACCCTGTCGACTTCATCCGGGCTACCCGCTTTGCACTGAAGCGGAAACTGCTCCAGCAGTTGCGCTACCGGCAGCGGCGAGCGTACCGAGAGATAAAAATCCGCCTCTTCACGCAGTCTCGGATCGTGGAGACGGGCGTGCCAGCGCTTGCGCCGTTCATCGCGGACCATGTCAATCGCCACGACCCGCGACGGCAGGCTGGCTTCCAGCAGCACACCCAGCAGGTCAAACAACGGCGGGAAGACCGCCGTTAGCTGCTCATGACGATAGGCCGGAATATCGGCGGTGGTGTGATCAAGAGAAAACGTCAGCAGGCTGCCTGCAAGACCGGCCAGCGCCTGATAAAGCCGCTCCGGGTGTACCTGCGGATAGCGCACAAAATGGCTGAGCACCGGCTCAGCGCTGTTGAGCGCATTCAGCAGCCAGAACAGCGACACGTCCGCCACCGCGAAGTCGGCCATCCGTTCGTTGCTCTCCCGGCGCATAGACATCAGGCGCTGCAGGCGCGCGCGTAGCTGACCCGTCAGATATTCGGTCTGCTCCGTTAGCCAGCGGCTGGCCTGCACGTTCAGCAGCGGCGGGATAAACGACGCGTCCTGCGACCAGTCTCCCTGGCTGTCGCGCTTAAGACGGGCCACGGCGACGGTCTGGTAATTGCCGTTGTCGTTATCGTCTGTACGCAGCGTCAGCTCCGGCTGCATTACCGCAATCTGGCGGCTGTCATCCCCATAGCGGTTACGCACCTCCCGCCAGGCCAGACGCCAGCGCACAGGACGCTCCGCTTTCTGCTCCGGTTGCAGACAGTTGCCGCCGTTTTCATACTCATGGGGCAGCGCCAAAACCACCGTCAGTTCGTGGCTTTCTGTTTCCGGTAAGGTCATCACGGGCGGCAACGCATCGGCGTTATCGCTATCAGTGAGCGTTCCGTCAGCGAAACGCACGCACAGGTGGTCGGCCTTCAGCTTCCCCTGTTTCAACAGCGCGGCGTCAAAAGCCGTCCGCGCAACCCCCCAGGGATGTATTGCTCCCAGTCGGGCGACACACTCGGTGTGCCAGGCCGCTTGCGCGGCCTCCTGCTGAAAATGTTGAGGGGAAACCATCTGGCCCCGCCCCCACAGCGGTCGTACTGTTTTCATCCCTGCCCCCGCCTTACGCTTTCGCTTTCGGCATCTGGCTGACCAGAGACAGGTTCACGTCCATCCCTTCCACCTGGAAGTGCGGCACCGCGTACAGCTTCACCCGGAAGAAGCCCGGATTGTCCTCGATATCTTCCACCACCACCTTCGCGTCGCGCAGCGGGTGTGAGGCCTGCAGCTCGTCGCCCGGGTCGGTCATCTCCGTCACCAGACCGCGCACCCAGGTGTTGAGCTCCAGCTCCAGCAGGCGGCGATCCTTGGTGGTGCCGATGTTTTCACGCTGAACGAGCTTCAGGTAGTGCGCAATACGCGACAGCAGGAAGATATACGGCAGACGGGCGTTGATGCGGCTGTTGGCGGTGGCGTCGGCGGTGTCGTACAGCGCCGGCTTCTGGGCGGAGTTGGCCGAGAAGAAGCAGGCGTAGTCGCGGTTTTTGTAGTACGACAGCGGGATAAAGCCGAGGCTGGCGAACTCAAACTCGCGGGTTTCCGGGATCATCACCTCCGACGGGATCTTCACCTGGTTGCCGGTGCCCAGATCGTAGAGGTGGATCGGCAGATCTTTCACCGCACCGCCCGCCTGCGGGCCACGGATCTGCACGCACCAGCCGTTATTAATAAAGCTTTTCACCATGTTGGACGCGAAGGAGAACGAGGCGCTGGTCCACAGGTATTTCTCATGGTCCGGGCCTTTCACCTGCTCGACGTAGTTGAAGCTGCGCACCGGCACGGTGTCCGGTCCATACGGCAGGCGGCCCAGCACGCGCGGCATCACCAGGCCGATATAGCGCGCGTCGTCGGTGTCGCGAAAGGATTTCCATTTGATGTACTCGGCGCGGTCGAAGTAGTTGCCGATATCCTTGATGGCGGCAACCTCTTCCATGGACTCTTTCAGAAAGAAGGCCGGGCCGACGGCGCCGATAAACGGCATATGGGCCGCGGCGGAGACGCCGGAGATGTTGCGCAGCAGCGCCACGTCCTGCGGGCTGGCGTCGAACTCATACGCGGAGATCACCGAGCCAATCGGCTCGCCGCCCGGGGTGTCGTACTCGGCGGTGTAGGTGTGCCAGTAGAGGCCGCTCTGAATCAGCTCCGGCGCGTCTTCGAAGTCCTGGCGCAGGTCGTCTTTGGAGACGTCCAGAATTTCGGTTTTGACGTTCTGGCGGTAGTCGGTGCTGTCCACCAGCTGCTTCAGGCCGCGCCACAGGGATTCCACCTTCTGGAACTCAGGATGGTGCATCACCGCGTCCAGCTGGCGGCTGATTTGATAGTCCAGTTCAGCGATATGGTGGTCAATCAGGGTCTTGTCGAGCTTCTCCACGGTCTTTCCGGACTGACGGATGCAGTCCATAAACACCTGCATCGCCGCCGTCAGTCGTTCGCCCGCCGGGGCGTCGGACAGCGCGGCATCATCCAGAAAGTCGTTAATATCGCCCAGGCGGGAAGCCGGGGTCAGGTTGATTTTGTCAAACAGGGAGGCGTAAACGCTCTCTTTTTCCAGTACAGCGGTCTGCCCCTGCGCGGGGGCGGTTTCAGTATTTACAGACATCAGCATATTCCCGGTTAATCCATTAAATAACGCACGCCGTTTATTTCGGGGCCAGCGCGCTCATTTCGTCGCGTAATTCCTGCGTCAGCGCCGGGTCTTTCAGGATTTTCTCAAGCTCTTTTCTGAAAGTGGCGTTATCAAGGAGGTTGGATTTGAGGTCGCGTAATAAATTCCGCATCGCCAGCATGGCGCGGAGCTGGGGGATCTGGCGGGCCACCTGCTCCGGTTCGAAATCTTTCATATCGGCGAAGCGGAGCTGAATATTTTCTTCGGCGCTATCGCCGGCCAGCGTGTTCTGTACCGTGAGGCTGATTTCCGGGCTGAATTCCGAAAGTACGCTGTTGAAGTTATTTTTATTGACGTTTATTTTTGCTCTTTCCGATAATGGCCGGTCTTCTTTGCCATTACTGAAATCACCGATGGTGAGGAGTTTCAGCGGCAGCTCGACTTTCTTCTGCGCGCCTCCTGTGTGCAGAGCCAGCTTTAAATTAATGCGTGCCTTGGGCACCTCATTCTGGAACGTATCAGCCATAGCAGTCCCTTCCCGTGAGGAATAATGTGTTAAAGATAACGGTGTGTGAAGACCCGGATATAGTAGAGCAAAGCGCCAAAAAATATCAACCTGCCGGTTGCAAAGTCCATTATAAGACTTTCCTCAGGCATCTTAAGGCAAATGTAAAAATGAAACGCATGAGACAAACAAAGCTGGTATGTAATAACAACTCTTTTCTTACAATAAAGGCAGGATGTATACCTGACAGAGGAATGTGAATTAAATTCATATCTGAATAGGCAACGTTGATTGATGCAAATCAATATGTAACGCAAATACTGGTCGTTCCGGATACTGAAACGCGCGCGAACAGGGGCGTAAGAAATAAATTATTTTTTATCCTTTACCGGCCATAAAAAAGTCCAGTAGTGGATTTTAATATGGCTATAATTAATGGCTGACAGGATTAATATAAAACTTACAAATAATACTTGCCAAATATCCGGTATCGATGGTTAAACCGGACAACGTATAGAGTCGCGCTGAGCGTAAAAGAAATAGCGGCATTTCATTCAGCAGATATATTAAAACAGAGCTTACAATAATACCTCTCGCTCATTAATTCCTGCCTGGCGCCGGGTAAAGCGGGTTTACCGCTTAAAGGCCCGGCCGGCAGAGATTGCCAGCGCCCGTTCGAAAGCGACGCGTCCTGTTCCCGCCAGCCAGGACTCAATGGATTGCAGCTGCGGATTCATTTGCCGCATCGCCGCCAGATCGGCATGCCCCGCCAGCCGTCCCTCATCCACAGGTTCGCATTCCCTCTCCCGCCAGGCTATATCTTAGACACCTTTCTTCATACAGGAGTGAATAAGATGGGCAAAAAGATTCTGATGCTGGTGGGCGATTACGCCGAAGATTACGAAACTATGGTGCCGTTTCAGGCATTACAAATGATCGGTCATCAGGTTGATGCGGTCTGTCCAGATAAAACAAAAGGCGACTTCATTATGACCGCGATCCATGATTTTGACGGCGCCCAGACCTACAGCGAGAAACCCGGGCACCGCTTTGTTCTCAACGCCGATTTTACAACGGTGAAAGAACAGGATTACGACGCGCTGTTAATCCCCGGCGGCCGGGCGCCAGAATATCTGCGCCTGAATGCGCAAGTGCTTAAACTGGTGCAGGCATTTGACGCAGCGCGTAAACCTATTGCTGCCGTTTGCCACGGCCCTCAGCTGTTGGCAGCTGCGGGGGTATTAAAAGGCCGCACCTGCAGCGCCTATCCGGCCTGCGCGCCGGAAGTGCGGCTCAGCGGCGGACATTTTGCCGACATCGATATCGATCAGGCGCATGTGGATGGCAATCTGGTGACCGCCCCCGCCTGGCCCGCTCATCCGCAATGGCTGGCGAAATTTGCCGAATTGTTGCAGTAGCAAACCTGACAAATATAAAAGGCCGGAACGGATCATCGGGGACTACCGTCTGAAGGCGATGCTGGCGCTAAATTTTTAACCCCGCTGTAAAAGAGAACCGTAAGCCCGGATCGGGTTTACGGTTTTTTTATCATCACAAGACTGTAAAATGCGCTAGCTACGCTTTCTGCGAAATGTTTCTTCAACTGACCGGGAACGCCTTTACAGACTTCCTGTTTATCGACGTCGGAGATTTATGATGCCGTACAAGCTCTATACAGCCGTGTTGCTTCTCGCTGCCGCAAGTTTCTCTGCAACGGCAATTTCTGCTTCAACCCCTTCGATTGGCAATTTGATCAATGAACGTTTGTCCTTGATGAAAGACGTTGCCGGATATAAAGCGCAACATCACCAGGCGATTGAAGATCTACAGCAAGAGAAGAAGGTTCTGGAGAGCGCCACTGCTGATGCTGATTCGCTGGGATTAAAAGGCGAGAGCGTAAGGCCATTTATTCAGGCGCAGATGGACGCCGCCAAGGCGATTCAGTACCGCTATCGCGCCGACTGGTTGGCCGCGCCGGAAACTGACTGGCAGCCTCGCCCGCTTCAGGATGTCCGGACGCAAATCGGCCAACTTAGCCATCGTATTCTGCAAAGTGTGGCGGCACGATTAAAGTCCGGGCAACCTCTGACGGAACAGGGCCAGGAGGCATTTATGCACGCCGTGCAGCAGAAGAATTTACACGAGCAGGATAAGCATAGAATCTGGGAAACAATGAAAGGGATTTCGTTGAAAGATTAAGTAAAAAGCCCCGCCCATTACTGAGGAATCCCCATTCATGGGCGGGTGAAAAAAACAAGCATAGCGTTTTGTGCTCTACTGATTGTGCAACCAATTCAATGAGATCACCTCTATGCTTGCTTGCATCACCGTATCGGTTTATGGGCATTCTCGACAGGACGAATGCCTATCTGGTTTGACGAGGAGATAGCCGATCAGCATGGGCAAATCTCCAGCTCAAACAGACACAGAATCATATTCGAATGAAGCCGACGCTGGCTCACCATGATCAGCAACATAACTGCCTTTGCCGCGAATCCCGCTTTGCCACCCCGTTACACATGTTTTTCCAGCAGGCGGCAGCCCGCCTGCCAGGACTCCGCAATGCCTTCAATTCAGTAAATCGCTAAGGAAACGCCGTGCTCGCGGATGCTGCGGTGCGCTAAAGAATTGCTTCGGCGTTGTTTTCTCCAGAATTTTCCCCTGATCCATAAACCAGATGGTATCGGCCACATCGCGGGCAAAATGCATTTCATGGGTCACGCACATCATCGTCATCCCCTCCTGGGCCAGCGAGCGCATGACGCTTAAGACCTCCCCCACCATTTCAGGATCCAGCGCCGACGTCGGTTCATCGAACAGCATCACCGGCGGCTTCATCGCCAGCGCACGGGCGATAGCGACGCGCTGCTGTTGCCCGCCAGAGAGCTGGGCCGGATAGGCATTAGCTTTATGCGACAATCCCACTCGCTCCAGCAGTTCCCCGGCGTGTTTACGCGCCTCAGAACGTTTGGTGCCCAGCACTTTTACTGGCGACATCATGATGTTTTCCATCACCGACACGTGGGGAAACAGATTGAAGTTCTGAAAGACGAAACCGATACGGGTGCGCAACTGGTTCAGACGCATGCTGCTGCCGTGGATATCTATACCATCAAACAGAATCTGCCCCTGCTCGATAGGCTCCAGGCGGTTCACCGTGCGAATCAGCGTTGATTTCCCGGAGCCTGAGGGGCCGCAAACCACCACCACCTCCCCCGCTTTGACTTCGGCACTGAGGTCAGTCAGGGCGTGGTAATCGCCATACCATTTATTGACCTGATTAAACAAAATCATCGGGATCATGATGTTTCCTTATTAAGTTTGCGGTTGGCAAAGAAAAGAGGATCGTTCTGCTCTTCTCCCTGCTGCGGCCGCGCATTGAGCCGTTTGTTGGCAATCCAGCTTTCTAGCCTGTTTGCCAGCCATGTCAGGCTGAAACAGATGATGTAGTAGCTCAGGGCCACGATGGCGAAGACCTGAAACGGCTTGGTCAGGAGCTGGTTGCTGACCTGGTTTGCCGCATAGGTCAGTTCCGGCACGTTAATCACATAGCCCAGGGTACTGTCCTTGATGATCGACACCAGCTGGCTCACCAGGCTTGGCAATGCGTTGAACAATGCCTGCGGTAAGATCACCAGTCGCAGGGTTTTCAGATAACTCATCCCCAGCGCGCGTGATGCTTCATATTGCCCCTGCGGTAACGCCTGAATGCCGCCGCGGACAATCTCGGCGATGTAAGCGCTTTCGTAGATAACCAGCGTGCAGAGCATGGTGGAAAAACCGCTGATATTCTGCCCAATCAGCAAGGGCACGCAGAAGTAGGTCCAGAACACTACCATCATCAGCGGGATACCGCGCAGGGTGTAGACCCAGCAGGCCGCCGCCCAGCGCAGCCCGCGCCACGGAGACAACCTCGCCAGCCCAACCAGCACGCCCAGCGGGAAAGAGAGCACGACCGCCAGCAGTGAAATTAACAGCGTGCAAAGAACGCCCCCGAGCGGCCCGTTCGGATACTGCCCCATCAGGAACAGCATGCCGTGGTCCTGCAAAATGGTAAAAACGTCAAACATGGTGTTTACCTCGCGTACACGCGTTGAAAATGACGGCCTAACAGCGCACCCAGCCCCATCAGTAGCAGCGAAAACGCCAGATAGCCCAACGTGCCAATGGCATAGGCCTCAAAAGTGCGGAAGGTCTGATTCTCAAGATCGCGCGTCACATAGGTTAACTCGGTCACCCCGATGACCATCGCAAGGCTGGTGTTTTTAAACAGCAGCACGGTGTGGTTAATCAGTGCAGGCAAGGCATTGCGGATCCCCTGCGGCAGGATCACCGAGCCCATTGCCCGCATATAGTTCATGCCCAGCGCACGCGCCGCCTCGTTTTGCCCGTCAGGAATGGCACGCAGGCCGCTGCGAATATCTTCGGAAAAGTAAGCCGCCTGGCATAATCCCAGGGCGAACATCGAGCAGAGGAACTCGGCGTTGAAATCGTTAATCCACATCTGTACCGATTCCGGCAGCAGCGTCGGAATGGCGAAATACCACATCATCAACTGAATCAGCGTGGGCACATTGCGGTGATACGAGACGTAAGCTGCCACCAGACGCACAGCGATGCGGTTTTCCGACAGGCGGATAACCAGCAGCAGCAGTGCGATAAACATAGCCAGCAGCCAGGCGCCCAACGCCAGTTCCAGCGTGACGGTCGCGCCCTTCACGATCATCTCGCCATAGTGGCCTGTTAAAATGGTACTAAAATCAAGCGCCATAATGAGCCTCCTGTTAACCTGCTTAGACTGCGCTTTCGCCTGGACGCATCGTAGAAAGCCCGCCGGGTACCTGCAGCGTCGGCGTTATTTCAATATTGCCGATGTTCACTGCTATCGGGGCACTAACGGCAAAGGCCACGCAATCGGCAATGTCTTTGGCCTCCGGCAGCTCAAAACCATCGATAAAACGCTTGCGCGCATCTTCATGATCGCCAGAAACATTGCCGAAAATATCGGTCGCCACGCGTCCCGGACAGATTTCGGTAATTCGCACGCGCTTGCCGTAGCAGTCAACGCGTAGCTGGCGTGAAAGCGCATGAACGCCCGCTTTGGTGGCGTGATAAACGGAGTTGCCGTTGAAGTTGTAAATCGCGGCAATCGACGTGATGTTGATAACGTGACCGCGGTCGCGCGCCATCATCCCTGGCACCAGCAAACGACACAGATGCAAAACCGCGCGCAGGTTGACGTTGAGCTGAGTTTCAATCACCTCTTCACTGGCATTGAGAATTGAACCGGGATGCGATACACCGGCGTTATTAACCAGAATGTCCACTTGCAGATCGCTGCATAAACGCGTCAGCGCGTCGAGGTTGGCCACGTCTACGGCATGGGGAATACAGCCAGTCCGCTCCGCCAGTGTGGCTAATTGTTCCCGACGGCGCGCCACGGCGTGCACCGTAATCCCTTCCCGGCATAAACGCTCGACAATGGCTTCGCCCATACCGGCGGATGCACCGGTGACCAGGGCGACTTTATAATCTGAAAATGGCATATTGCCTCTCCTGTCATCACGGCATTTCTGAGATGCCGCATCGTATTTATTGTGTATTTTGACTCTATTCAGTTATGCCTCAGCGGTATAAGACATAAATGATTTGAGGCAATAAGGGGGACTTATAATCCTGAGAGAAATGAGTCATCTGATTGAATTTTCGCGATTTCCTGACCAAACTCCACGGCATCTCCCTCACTCACATGAAAGGAAACAAGCCGCCCGGCAACCGGGCTGCGTACGGGTAAATAGAGTGCACCCACTTTGACCAGTGCCAGTAAATCATGCTGTTTGATCGGACTACCCGGAGCGGCGAAATTCTCTGCAAGCAGAGGATGGCGCAGTAGTACCCGCCCAGGTGCCGGAGAACACATTAGCGTAAAACGCGGCAGTACATCCGCCGCAGGAAGGGGAGCAATAGACGGCGTAGTGGTGATATACACGGACCACGCCCTGCCCTTTAGCACAAGGTGAGAAATTGACGTGGCGCGCAGGCTTTGTGTGAGCTGCGTCAGCGCCTCAAGAGTAACTGTTTTTTCCATAGCGACCCGGTACTGGCTGTTGTCTTCAGTGAATGCTTTCACTCTATCCCGCACACGTGACTGGCCAGTAAGAGGGTTTCGCTTTACGGCAATAAGGGAGACTTATTAGCTCACCAGCGTCAGGGGGCGGTTATCCGGTGTGCGGTTCGAGACCAGTGACAGCAGGATCGATTTCACCGCTTCGGCAGGTTCAGACAGCGGCAGATGATCCGAAATACAGAACGACAGTGACGCATGGACATCCGGTTCAATGATTTTTGCCATCCAGGCATCAGAGGCTTTCAACATCGCGCGGGCGGCCGATTCCGGCATGACCGTGCATCCCAGTCCGGCAGCCAGCGCCGCATTGAGGGTGGTTTGCGATTCAATTTCACAGGCGACCCGGTAATCCAGGCCCTCTTTGACGAAGGCGTCATCCACCACTTTACGCATGATGTTGTAAATGCGGGGCAGAAACAGGTCGTAACGCGCCACATCAGCCAGCGCGATCTCTTTAATGGGCTTATCAAGCGCATTGGGGCAAACAAAGCACAGGTGCTCTTTCATCAATGGAATAAAACGCAGTCCGTGGATCGCGCGGTTATCGTAAATCACCGCCATATCCATCCGCCCGTTCATGATGAGCTCACTTAAAGTGGTGCCGAAGTTTTCATTGAAATAAAGCACGACGCCAGGATGCTGACGCTGTACCTCCTGCATCAGCGGAATGGCAAGCTGTTGCGCCGCGGTTCCGGGGGCGAGCCCCACAGAGACATTGCCACACAGCTCCATGCCTGAGCGGTCAATGGCGCTCTGCGCCTGCGCGCACTGGCGTAAAATCGCCTGCGCATGGGTATACAGGATTTTACCTGCGGTGGTTGGCGTCACGCCACGCTTGGTGCGAATCAACAGTTGCTGATTGACTTCCCCTTCCAGCGTCGCGAGCTGCTGGCTAAGCGCGGGCTGAGCAATATGCAGGATATCCGCCGCCTGGGTTAAACTTCCCACATCGACAATCTTGATGAAATATTTCAGGCGACGCAGATTCATAGCTTTTCTCCAGAGATGGCTTTTCCATCAATAAAGCAATGGCTGTGCCAGTTCTGATGATTGCGTATCCACACAGTCTGCTTATGTCTTTATGGCGGCAAACGCTCGCTGCCATCGCCCCGACCCGCATTCTGCCATCCGTTCCCCGCACTCCCACGGTGCAAAAGGGCACGGGCTTGCATCATTGCGGTATCTTTCCTGTTGTTCAGTCATTGTTTTGCATTATGTCCCCACAACAAAGCAGTATTATCCGCTCGCCAGGCCTGTTCCCTATTCTCAGATTTCATCCACCGCGCGCGAGCGCGGTTCCCGCTGAATCAACTGGAACACCTGTGATATGCCTGATATTGCCGATCGACTTAAAAACATAGCTATTTCAGCGTCCGTTGCGATGACGCAAAAAGCGCGCGATCTCGCCGCGCAGGGGATTGACGTGGTGGGGCTTTCCACCGGCGAGCCGGATTTCCCAACCCCACCGCACGCCATTGAAGCCGCCTACGCCGCTGCGCTGGCTGGCGATACGCGTTATCCGCCAACGGACGGAACGCCCGCGTTACGCGCCGCCATTCAGCGCAAGTTCAGGCGTGATAACGGGCTGGATTATGATGTCAGCCAGATAATCACCACTGGCGGCGCGCGGCAGATGATCTTCAACGCCATGCTGGCCACGTTAAACCCTGGCGACGAAGTGGTGATCCCGTCGCCATCATGGATCAGCTATGCTGATATCGTGAAATTTGCGGGCGCGACGCCCGTTCCGGTGCCGTGCTACGAAGAAAACGGCTTTAAACCGCTACCTGGCGATATCGCCGCGGCCATCACGGGAAAAACTAAATGGCTGCTGCTGAACTACCCGAGCAACCCCACCGGGTCCGTCGCCAGCCGCGAAGAGCTGCAGGGGATTGCCGATGTGATGCTGGATAATCCGCATGTCTGGATCCTGACTGACGATATTTATGAACACCTGATTTATGACGGCTGCGTCTTCCTGACCATCGCGCAGGTTGAACCCCGTCTATATGACCGGGTGCTGACGGTGAATGGCGTGTCGAAGGCTTACTCGATGACCGGCTGGCGTCTCGGGTTCTGCGGAGGACCGGCTCCGCTGATTAAAGCGATGAGCAATGTGAACACGCAGAACGCCGGGGGGATCGCCACGCTGGCACAGGCAGCGGCAATTGCGGTGCTGGATGGCCCACAGGATCTGTTGAAAGAGCGTGCGGCTATCTATCGCGAGCGGCGCGATTTCGTGCTGGAGAAACTGGCGGCAATCCCCGGACTGGTGTGCCACAAGCCGCAGGGCGCGTTCTATCTGTTCGTCAATATCGCGGCATTTATAGGGAAAGCCAGCGCGGGCGGACGGCAAATTAACAACGACGCGGATTTTGTGATGGCGCTGATTGAAGAGCAACACGTGGTGACCGTTCAGGGGGCGGCATACGGTATGAGTCCGTATATTCGCCTCTCTTACGCCACCAGCATGGAGCGGCTGCAAACCGGCTGCGAGCGTCTCGCCGCGTTTTGCGAGGGATGCCAATAAGCATTAACCCCGGCTGGCGCTTCGCTTAGCCGGGATTTTCGCTGTAACACCTGGCCTGATACTCACCCCCCGATCCCGATATTCACATTCCTCGCCATAAAAAAAAGCCCGACGGCGTTGACGCCTGTCAGGCTTAAAACACACCGCAATCAACGCTACTGCTGTAACACTTCCGCCGCCGGAGCCACGATGCCGCCACAGGCTTCAATCTCGCTGCGTACAATCTTCGCCAGCGCTAATGAACCCGGCGTGTCGCTGTGTACCAGAATCGAGCGGGCGCGTACGGCAAGAGGATACCCTTCAATGGTGGTCACCGTCCCTTCCTGCAAAAACTGGCGAACCCGCCCTCGCACGACACCTTCTTCTTTGATTACCGCACCTGGCTTGCCGCGCGGCACCAGACGCCCGGCGGCATCATAGGCCCGGTCAGCCAGAAACAGCGTTAACCCCGGTAAACCGACACTTTTCGCCGCCTGCTCAATAAGGGTGTCTGGCTGGGAAAAAACGATCAGGCTCGGGTCGAGGCGATAAATCGCCTGCATCACCTGACGCGCCAGTGCTTCATCGCGGTTAATCATATTGCCCATTGCCGCATGGAAACTCACATGCGACACCGTCGCCCCTTCATGCTTCGCAATCGCCTGCAGCGCGCCAATCTGGTACACCACCTGCTGGCAAATCTCATCCGGGCTAAAGGCCATCTCTTTACGTCCAAATCCTGACCTGTCCGGCAGCCCCGGATGCGCGCCAATTCCAACACCCCGAAGCTTCGCCAGGCGTACCATTTGCGTCATGATGGCCGGATCCCCCGCATGAAAACCGCAGGCGATATTGGCCGAAGAGACGACCTGCATCAGGGCTTCATCGTCACAGAGTTGATAAACACCAAAGCCCTCTCCCATATCGGAGTTCACATCTATTTTCATCATTGTCTATTTCCCATTCACGCTGATAAGCGAACGCGAAAAATCGCGCAACCGTGCCAGCCAGCGTTCAGTCGCCTGCCGCGCCACGATAGCCTGCTTCGCATCACTCTGGATTAACTGAATCGACTGTCCGGCCTGTAGCTGGCCGAGCCGCCAAAGATCTTCTTCAATCACGCAGGCAATTTTGGGATAACCGCCTGCGGTATTCGCATCGCTTAACTGTATGATCGGCTCCCCTGCTGGCGGCACCTGCACAATGCCCGGAATCAGCCCATAAGAACGCATCTCAACCGTACGGGAGGGGAAAATCGGTTCACCGGCAAGGCGATAACCGGTGCGGTTGCTTTGGCGGGAAATCTGCCAGGGTTGCTGCCAGAAACGCAGATGATCCGCCGCGAATAACGCATACTCGCCGGATGGAATCGCCCGCACCGGCACAATTCCCTTCACCGGGGCGGCAAAAACATCACGTAGCGCCAGTTCCGGCGGCTCAATACCCACACCGCCTTCAGGCAACGGCTTGTACGTTGCCGGGCCAGGGGGTAGTCGATCTCCTGCCTCCAGCGGACGCCCCTCAACGCCGCCAAAGCCGCCTCGCAGCGCGGTGCTGCGCGAACCTAACACCTCGGGCACATTGATGCCGCCGGCCACACAGAGATACCCCCGGCTACCGGAACGAGGATAACGCATCTCCAGTACCTGGCCTTTTTTAACCTGGCAGCCCCACCAGGGTGGCAGATCGGTATCATCCAGACGCGCCCGGCAGTCAGCCCCTGTCAACGCAATGGTTACTGCTTCATGAAAGCGCACACGAAATGGAAACATCTGCACTTCAATGACGGCAGCGTTGTCATCGTTGCCCAACAGCGCGTTACCCGCCCGCAAGGCCAGCGGGTCCATGACGCCGCTGACTGACACGCCAAGGTGGCGGAAACCAAAACGCCCCAAATCCTGCACGGTGTTTAGCGAGCCCGTGCGTTCGATTTCGATCACAGTTCTATCCTTTCGGGTAAAAAACGGATGCTGTCACCAGGGGCCATCAACGCGGGGTTAGCCGCATGCGGATCAAACACCTCCAGTTCGGCAAAACCAATCGCGTTCCAGCCATTCGGCCCGGTCAATACCGACACGCCCGTTTGCGCACCACCAATGGTCACTGTCCCTTTGAGCATATTGAGCGAGGGCACCTTTTTACGCGGCGTCGCCAGCAAAGGATCCAGACCATGCAAATAACCAAACCCCGGCGCGCTGCCCAACGCCACCACGGTGTATTCCCCCTGATAGTGGCGGCGGATCACCTCTTTTTCCGTAAAACCGGTGTGGCGGCACACCGATGCAAGATCGCTTGCCAGCTCGCCGCCATAGTGCACCGGGATCTCAATCAATTGCCCCTGCGGCTGCACCTCCCGCGCTTCTCGCCAGTATTCACGTAGCCGATGCGGGAATGCGTCCTCCTCTTCCGGCGTCTGTCTGAGCAACACCAGTAAATTGGTGACGCCGGGAATCAGCGTTTCGACGTCATCACATTGAGAGAGCCTTTGCGCCAGGGACCAGATTCGCCGTTGCGCGGCCAGGCTAAATTCCCCCGGCGCTTCCACCAGCCAGGCACGACTCCCCATAGTCGAGAGCGTGATCTCCGCCGCTAAAGAAACAGACGCGTGTTGCTCTAACCAGGCCATAACTTATTCCAGCGGTTCAAATTTCAGGTTCGACAGTGGCTGTACGCGCTCTTCGCGCACCATCTTGTACTCGGTATTTGGCCCAATCCAGCGGTCCCAGATTTTGTCGATGGTGCCATCGCTGTCCATGGTTTTCAGGCTGGTATTAACCGCGTTGAGCAGCGCGGGTTCGTCACGTTTCATGCCCACGCCAATCGGCTCCAGTGCCATAGGTTCTTTGATCATCGCAAGCTCAGCACCGTCTTTTTTCGCCTGGGAGATCATCTTAATGCCGGTCATGGTGTTGGTCACAAAGCCGACCACCTTGTTTTGTTCCAGTGCGAGGAAAGCGGATGCCGCATCCTGGAATGTCACGGCCTTGCCGCCTTTAATATGGATCGACTGCTCAGAGGTGGTGCCTTTGGTGGCGCTGATACGTTTGCCTTTAAAATCGGCGAGGGTTTTATCCGCATTCTCTTTTTTCACCAGCAGCATCTCTTTGGCGACATAGTACGGGTCGCTGAACTGGATCTGATTGCCACGCGTTTTGGTGTAGGCAAGGTTAGCAATCAGTACATCGGCACGGCCCGTTGCGATAACCGCAATGCGTGCCTCAACAGAGGTCGGCACCAGCGTTAATTTCAGCCCCATTTTCTCTGCCAGCGCCGTGCAAAGATCAACGTCCATGCCCACCAGTTGACGCGTTTTGACATCCGGCGATGAAAATGGCGGTACGTCGGAGTAGACCGCACATTTCAGATCGCCATGCGCAGTAATATCCGAGAGCAGATCAGCACTGGCCCCAATGCTGGTCAGTAAAAGTGGCAATGCCAGAGCGGCAGATAATTTCTTTGCTGTCATGATGTTTTCCCCAAAGTGCTAACTCGTTGAATACACGCCGTTGTATTACCAGATTTCATTCGGTATGGCAGACCGTATACCCTGGAATATACGGGCTTTATTTTCGACGGTATAAGAGGGAAACCCTGTCGCGGGATACACAATTTATATGACGGATACCATGCGAAAACGCGCCGTTACGGTAATAAGAAAAGGTTATTCAGACAGAGGCAAATTATCTTATCAGCGCACTTTCCCGACGTTCTAAGGTTGGGTTTCATCCACATCTGTACGTTGTCAAATCAAAGGTAAGATAATGAATGCCAAACTCGGGATGTTGCTGAAAATAATGTCAGCACTGTGCGCGACATTAATGCTGGCCTGCGTCAAAGGGCTCAACGGCGCCATCCCCACCGGAGAAGTGATTTTTTTCCGTTCATTTGTCGCATTATTCCCGCTGCTACTGTGGCTAAAGCTGCAGGGCAACGTCATGAAAAGCCTCAAAACCCGCAATATTTTCGGCCATTTTATTCGCGGTTTTTCCGGGACCGGTGGCATGTATTTTAACTACCTGGCGCTGGTCTATATTTCGCTGGCTGATGCCACCGCCATCAGCTATGCCGCTCCGCTCTTTACCGTGCTGATGGCGGCACTCCTGCTGAAAGAAAATGTCCGTTTTTCCCGCTGGCTGGCGGTAGTTGTTGGCTTTAGCGGCATCGTCATTATGCTGTCGTCAAACCTGACGCTGGGCCACGCTTTGCGCTCATCGGGGCTTACTCTTGACGGCGCAGCCTTAGGGGCGGTGTTCGCGCTGCTGGCGGCAGTCTGTTCGGCAACCTCCAGTGTACAAATTCGCTTTTTAAATGGTATCGAGACGCCAGGCGCCATCGTCTTCTATTTTTCATTAATGACGACGCTAATTGGCCTGTCGTCTGCGCTATTTGGCTGGTCACGTCCAACAGGCTGGCAGTGGGCGCTGCTATTTGGCTGTGGTTTTTTTGGCGGTGTGGCACAAATTCTGGTGACACTCAGCCTGCGCTATGCCGATGCATCGCTGCTGGCACCGTTTGATTACACCACGCTGGTGTGGTCGATGGTGATTGGCTATCTGTTTCTCGACAGTCTGCCCGGACACGCCACACTGATTGGGGCCGCTATCGTTGCTGTCGCCGGGATCTTCACTATCTGGTGCGATAGGCGTCAGCGCAAAGGGCAAATCATGCGTTCCTCATAATCCTGAACCGCCATTCATGAATATCCCCGGTGGCGCCTCGCTTATCGGGGCTCCAACCGTGCAGGCAAGTAGCCCGGATAAAGCGTTCGCGCCGTCATCCGGGAGCATTCCATGGCGGCGCGAACCGATCGAATATTACGGATATAATCCTCTGTCTTTACGCGCCAACAGGATACGTTCGCAGGCCACGGCATAAGCGGCGGTACGCAGGGTTATATTCAGTGTCTGCGCTTTATTCCACACGGTTTCCAGCGCACTTTGCATAATGGTATCCAGCCGTTTGTCGATCTCCTCTTCACTCCAGAAAAAGCTGGAAAAATCCTGTACCCATTCGAAGTAGCTGACGGTGACGCCACCCGCGTTGGCGATAACATCCGGTACGACCACCACGCCCCGCGCCTGCAAAATATCATCGGCTTCCGGCAGTGTCGGGCCATTAGCCCCTTCCAGCACCAGCTTGCAGGATAAAGCGGCAGCGCGTTCTGCGGTAATTTGCCCTTCCAGCGCCGCCGGGATCAGTATGTCGTGATCCCGCGTCCAGAACGTTTCATCCGCCACAGTATCAGCGCCAGGAAAACCGAGGATCTTGCCATGCGCCTTTTGCCAGGCAATCAGCGCCGGTATATCAATGCCGTCTGGGTGATAGAGCGTGCAGAACTGATCCTGTACCGCGACAACACGTGCGCCGTGCTGATGGAACAGCCCGGCGCTGACGCTGCCAACGTTGCCAAAGCCCTGCACCGCCACACGGCTTTGCGCCACGTCGATACCCAGCGCCTGCGCCGCCTGGCAGCCCGTCACATACACGCCGCGTCCGGTTGCTTTAACGCGCCCCAGCGAACCGCCCAGATGGACCGGTTTACCGGTGACCACGCCCGTGGAGGGCTTGCCAACGTTCATCGACCAGGTATCCATCATCCACGCCATGATTTGCGCATTGGTACCGACATCCGGTGCCGGAATATCCTGCTGTGGCCCGATAAAAATACCGATTTCGCTGGTATAGCGCCGGGTCAGGCGCTCCAGTTCTTTATGTGACAGCGTAACGGGGTCGACGCGCACGCCGCCTTTCGCGCCGCCGAAGGGCAAATTCAGCGCCGCGCATTTGACGGTCATCCAGGCGGAGAGCGCCATCACCTCTTCCAGAGTGACATCAGGATGAAAACGCACCCCGCCCTTGCCCGGCCCGCGCGATAAATTGTGCTGGACCCGATAGCCCTCGAAATGGCGTACGCTGCCGTCATCCATTTCCAGCGGAATATCGACGATTAACGCGCGGCGCGGATGACGCAGGGTATCGGCCCAGTGGCTCAGCTCCCCCAACAAGGGCAGGACACGTTCCACTTGCGCCAGATAGATGGACCACGCCGAGTGACGCGCACCGGACACATAAGACAGTTCAGACAAAACACACCTCCGTAAGTCACAGAATAGAAACCGTTTTAACCGACTTCAGGTTACTCCTGGCGAAGGGGTGTAGCTTTTACAAGATTGCTATAACGTCATACGGGAAATTTATTACCAGGAAAATTAAAAGCAGTTCAACTCACCGTGATTGCGAATAAGTCCAGCAGTAAAAACTGGAAATATGAAGGGAATGAACAATTCCCTCTCCATGCAGGAGAGGGAGAAGCTTGCGGGAAGGAATTATTTCTCGTGCAAGCCAAGTTTCTTTTCCAGATAGTGGATATTGGTGCCACCGTTCTGGAAATTTTCGTCGTTCATGATGCGGGTCTGCAACTCCACGTTGGTTTTGATACCGTCGATAATCAGCTCCTGCAACGCATTCTTCATGCGCGCAATCGCCACGTCGCGGCTCTCACCGTAGCAGATCA
Source organism: Klebsiella sp. LTGPAF-6F (assembly GCF_001753185.1). Classification (NCBI taxonomy): domain Bacteria; kingdom Pseudomonadati; phylum Pseudomonadota; class Gammaproteobacteria; order Enterobacterales; family Enterobacteriaceae; genus Klebsiella; species Klebsiella sp. LTGPAF-6F. Next base: position 2,766,380 of record NZ_CP017450.1, on the reverse strand, counting down.
GTTTGCCGATCATGGAATCGTAATACGGCGGCACGGTATAGCCGGCGTAAATGTGCGATTCCCAGCGAACGCCAAAACCACCCGGTGCGTGGAAGCGCGTGATTTTACCCGGGCTCGGCAGGAAGGTGTTCGAATCTTCGGCGTTGATACGACATTCCACCGCATGGCCCCTGACCACCACTTTATCCTGCTTGATAGACAGTGGCTGACCGGCTGCAATACACAGTTGCTCTTTGATCAGGTCAACACCGGTGATCATCTCGGTTACCGGGTGTTCTACCTGAATACGGGTGTTCATTTCAATAAAGTAGAACTCGCCGTTTTCGAACAGGAACTCGAAAGTACCCGCCCCGCGATAGCCGATATCCACACAGGCTTTCGAGCAACGCTCGCCGATATAGCGACGCAATTCCAGGGTGATACCCGGCGCCGGTGCTTCTTCCACCACTTTCTGGTGGCGGCGCTGCATGGAGCAGTCGCGCTCGGCCAGATAGATGGCGTTACCCTGGCCGTCTGCCAGCACCTGGATCTCGATGTGACGGGGATTTTCCAGGTATTTCTCCATGTACACCATGTCGTTGTTGAAAGCGGCTTTCGCTTCCGCACGGGTCATGGTGATGGAGTGCGCCAGGTCGGCATCTTTATGCACGACGCGCATGCCGCGACCGCCGCCGCCGCCGGAGGCTTTGATAATCACCGGGTAACCGATGCGTTTGGCATGTGCGCGGTTCACGTCAATATCATCGCCAAGCGGACCGTCAGAGCCCGGAACGGTCGGCACGCCGGCTTTCTTCATGGCGGTAATCGCGGACACTTTGTCGCCCATCAGGCGAATAGTGTCGGCCTTCGGGCCGATAAAGATAAAGCCCGAGCGTTCAACCTGTTCGGCAAAGTTGGCGTTCTCAGAAAGAAAGCCGTAGCCCGGGTGGATCGCCACGGCGCCGGTGATTTCGGCAGCAGAGATGATCGCCGGGATGTTAAGATAGCTTTTCACGGACGGTGCCGGACCGATAGAGACCGTTTCGTCCGCCAGCAGTACGTGTTTTAAATCGCGATCCGCGGTGGAGTGCACGGCGACGGTCCTGATGCCCAGTTCCTGACAGGCACGAAGAATACGCAGTGCGATCTCGCCGCGGTTAGCGATAACAATTTTATCCAGCATGTGCGCCTCATTACTCGATGACGACCAGCGGCTCGTCAAATTCAACCGGTTGACCACTTTCCACCAGAATGGCTTTCACCACGCCTGCTTTATCCGCTTCGATCTGGTTCATCATTTTCATGGCTTCAACGATGCACAGGGTGTCGCCCGCGTTAACTTTCTGCCCCATTTCGATGAAGGCTTTCACGTCCGGGCTCGGGGTGCGGTAGAAAGTACCAACCATTGGGGAACGTACGATGTGGCCACTGATTTCCGCTGCGGCAGCCGGTGCTTCCGTAGCGGTTACGGCTGGTACGACAGCGGCTACCGAAGGCTGGGCTATCGGCGCAGCATAAGCCTGCTGCATCATTGGGTAGCCGACATTCGGCGCGGTGCGGCTGATGCGAACAGACTCTTCGCCTTCAGAAATTTCCAGTTCGGAGATGCCTGACGCTTCGACCAGTTCGATCAATTTTGTGATTTTATCAATATCCATAGGTGTCTCTGTGCTGAATATCGCGCAAGGGCAACGATGTTAATACGCTGTGTATAGAAGAGGTTATAGCAAAGCGCAGCGATAAACAGGACATACAGAGATCAGGTGGTGTCATAACAAAACACGAAGTATCAGGGAGTGCCCTGTTGACTCGCATGTGGGCCTGACAAGAAACATGCCTTCACTTTCCGGGGGGACGTTCCTGAAACCAAATTCTTAAACGCGTATGCTGAATCCATGTATCCCCCTGTCAGCGCTCATTCAATAGTAGCTACGATGATTTACGAAGAAGATTAAGGGTTAATGACATTCACCGCATATACTGATAACAGAATGATGAACATCATCCAGATCGCGAGGTTCATGACCGGATCGCCAATACTCTGAATACCCAGTCAAATTAAATCACCGGTGAGAATCAGCCCCCCTACTTCAGCTGTTGCTCAAAATAAACTCGTAGCGTTCCGGACGAATGAAAAAGCGAGAGTTCTCAGCGCACTGCCCGTTTTCAAACCAGGATGTTCGCTCCAGTAAAAATAGCGGCGCGTTTTTATCGGTTCCCAGCACGTCAACGAGTCCCTTATCCGCGAAGGCCAGCCGGATGGCAATATCGGAGCGACTGATGTGATGTTGCGTGGCTTTTTCTAACAGGACCCAGGTCGGTTCCTTCTCGGTCTCTTCCCAGCTCAGCTCATGAGGAAATGCAGGGAAATGACTGTAACCCACCGCAATGGGATCATTATCCACCAGATGCAGCCGTGAAATAAACGTCAGCGTCCGGGACATTTGAAACAGCGATTGCAGCGACTCTGGCGTTGGCACCTCCTCTTTGACCAGCAAACGCATTGTGGCATTCAGCCCCTGCTGCTTTAGCGACTCATGAAAGCTACGCATGACGTTGATGCCATGTGCAACCTTCTTGCCCGATATGTAGGTTCCCTTTCCCTGCTTGCGCTCGACAATCCCCTGCTCTGTCAGATGCTTCAGCGCGAGCCGTACCGTCACCCTGCTGACCGCAAAGCGCTGTTCAAGCGCAGCTTCAGAGGGCAGTTTTCCGCCAGGTTGAAAATGTCCGGCGGCAATTTCCTGCCGCAGGGTATCGGCAATCTGCCGGTAGAGCGATGTGATGTTTTCACGCACCAGTGTCATTCAGGTTCCGTCTCTCGTATTCCGTTCGGATCTAGTTTAGTCAGAAGCGATCTTAGATCAACTTGTATTAATACGTATTATAACCACATCTCATTATTTCTTATACGTGACGCTCAGCATGACCAATTCTCAACCATACGCACTGGCGGTAGACAATATCACTTTTCGCTATCCCGGCGGCGCGTCGGTATTCAGCCATTTCAGTTTTCATGCCCGCCAGGGAGAGTTTGTGGTGTTGCTGGGCCCCTCGGGGTGCGGTAAGAGCACGTTACTCAATCTGCTGGCCGGTTTCACAGAACCAGAGCGGGGAGCCGTGCGGATTGGCGGTGAGCGTACCACGCCGGAAAACCATCGGCTTGGCTATGTTTTTCAGCAGCCACAGCTCTTTGGCTGGCTGACCGCGCTGGAGAATGTCCGGTTCGGATTGCGGATGCAAAGGCGCGAGGACGTGGCCTCTCAGCGCCGACGCGCTATGACATATCTGCAACGTGTGGGCCTGGTACATGCCGCACATCAGTTGCCGCACCAGATGTCCGGGGGCATGCAGCAGCGCGTGTCACTGGCTCGCGCGCTGGCGCTGGAGCCGGATGTTCTGTTAATGGACGAACCATTTGCTGCGCTCGATGCCATCACCCGTGGGGACATGAACGAGGAGACACTACGTCTCTGGTCCGCCATTGGGCAGACAACGGTCTTCATCACCCACGATATTGAAGAGGCTGTGTTTCTTGCTGACCGCGTCATCGTTCTGAATCGTGCACCCGGTGGCGTACACAGCGAATTGTCTATCGCCTTACCGCGCCCGCGAAGCAATCTGGAGACGCGACAGCTTCCGGCTTTTGCCATGTACCGTAATGAATTACTGAAGCGCATTACCGATGTGATGCAGCAGTCCGACAACCACTCACTCTAACAAAACGGAACATCAATCAAATGGGTAAATCATTTCTTGCTGTGCTGATATCAGGGGTTTTATTCAATGCTGCTGACGCTGCGGATTCCCAGCCGCTGCGTATTGGCTGGGTCTATGCGCTGGCCAACGCGCCTGCACTTATCGCCGAGAAAGAGGGTTTTTATCAGCAGGAAGGGCTGACCGTCGAGCTTAAATCCTTTGGTGATGGTCCCGTCATCAGTCAGGCGCTGGCGGCGCATGAACTTGATGCAGCCTATATGGGTGCGACACCGGTATTCCAGTGGTTTTCGCGCGGGCTCAAGGGGCAAATTATCGCTAAGGTGAACAGCGGACAGGCCGCGCTGATCGTTCCCGCACAGAGTGCTATTTCCCGGTTGGCTGACCTAAAAGGCAAACGCATCGCTGGCGTCAAAAAAGGGAGCGGAATGGATGTTCTGCTGCGCGGTGTGGTGCTGCAACAGCAGGCAGGTCTGGTTGCTGACAAAGATGCTCAGATCCTGAGTATGCCCGCCGGTAACATGCCCGCTGCGCTGCAGCAGGGCGTTGTGGATGCAGCCTTCACCTGGGAGCCCTTTGTCAGCGAAGCACTGCTGCGCGGCGACGCCAGACTGCTGCTCGATGTAAACAAAGTCCAACCGGGTTATCCGTGGTATGTACTGATGGCGTTACCGGAGACCCTGAAGGACCGCCCGGACGATGTAGTGAAGCTTATCCGTGCGCATCAGAAAGCAGTGGATTTTATCAATCAGCATCCTGCAGAAGCCGATCGGATCATGGCCGATGCGTTTAAGCTGCGGGCCATTAAAACCGCTGACGGTAAAACGCTGCCGCCGGAGGCGCTGGTTCAGGAAGCCCGTAAACGTATTGAGTGGTCTGTGTCACTGACGAAGAAAGATGGCGCCTTTTTTGAGCAGCTGATGAAGGACTCACAGACGCTGGGCTACATGCAAAAGGCGCCAGAGCTGAATGAATTTGTTGATACGCAGTGGCTGACAAAAGCAGGGATAACGCAGTGAAGTTCAAACCAAACTGGGGCTGGGCTTCCCTGCCCGCGTTACTCATGGTCTGGGTTATCGTTGCGAGTCACTATCCCTCTTATGTGTTGCCGCAACCCTGGGACGTATGGCGGGAAGCCATACGCTGGTTCAGTGATGGTTCCATCTGGGGTCAGCTACAGGCCAGCCTGCTGGAAGAATTCACCGGCTTTTTGACTGCCGTGCTGCTGGCACTGATTCTTGGCGTCAGCGCCGGACTTTCCGATCGCGTCAGGGAGTTCCTTACGCCACTGAACAGCCTGTTTATGGCTATCCCGCCCATCGCATGGGCACCGCTGATGCTGCTGATCTTCGGCCTGGGATTCGTTTCCATCGTGGTGGTGATTGTCATCGCTGCGCTGTTCCCGATGTGTCTGGCCATTCAGGAGGGGATCCGCGGCATCCGTGGCGGTGAAGTGCGTGCAGCACGCACGCTGGGAGCTCGACCGTTTCAACTGCTTCTTCATGTCTATCTGCCCAGTTCCCTGCCATTTATCACCGCCGCACTGCGCATCGGATTCAGCCAGGCATGGCGTGCGCTGGTGGCAGCGGAAATGCTCGGCGCCTCTCAGGGCATAGGCTGGATGGTTGCCATGGGCGGACAGACGGGTAACAGCAGTCAGGTACTACTGGGAATTTGCCTTATCGGGCTTATCGCCTGGTTAATGGAAAATCTTGTTTTTCGCCGCATTGAACAGCGCTATCAGCGCTGGCGCGCCCAATAATTGTGAGGTTAATGTGAGTCAGTTCGATATCCGTGATGCAGGCGATTACATCGCTCCGAAGGGCTTGTATGAGCAGAATAAAGCCCGGCCGTTTCTGGGCAGTGTGGCCTGCTCGCATACTCAGTTGACTGCCGGTGCGTGGGAAGAGATCCAACTGGTATATACCGTGGGCGCCAGCGGGCTTGCTGACGGCGCATGGCTGAAGCTCGCCTTTAAATTTTACTCGGACTGGGCGCTGTTTCAGACCAGCGATCCCTCGGCAGCCAACTATGTCAGCGCCGAGTATCAGGCAGGCCCGCTAGTGCCAGGACAGAGCCCTGCCACGGTCCAGCATTTGAAGGTGCGTTTTGATCAGAAGGGGCACGAGCGTCCGTTCCAGAAAGCCATTCTGATCGACATTATTGATGGCTACATCAATCCGGGAGACAAAATCATTATCCGCCTGGGCGATCGGCGCCATGGCGGGGGCGGTACGCGTGTACAGAGTTTCGTTGAGAAAGCTTTCCGCTTCCGCCTGTTTGTTGATCCGCTGGGGAGCTCAAAATTTGCTGAGGTACCCGGCGATACGCTGCTGGATATCGTGCCCGGTGAGCCCGCTTCTCTTGCCGCGATCGCGCCAAGGTTGCTGACACCTGAAACGCCTTTCTCCGTTATCGTCCGGCTGGATGACCGCTGGGGGAATACCTGCCGGAGCCTGCCGCTGGCAGGACGCCTGACGCTGACCTCATCGGGAGGTGAAACAGAGCATCATGATTTCCGGCTGGCCGAAGAGGGCTGGGCGATTGCGCGTATCAGCGATTTGCATCTCTGCGCAGGAGAATGGTCGTTCAGCGCCGCACTGGGCACGCTGCCCTTGCTGGAAGGCAAAGGATGGATAACGGTGGAGGAAACCCCACAGGTCTGCGCCCGCTCTATGCCGATCTTCATGTGCATTCTGATGACACGGTTGGTACCAACGACACGCTGTATAACCTCAGCTACGGGCGTGATGTCGCCGGTCTCGATATTCTTGGCTATACCGCCAACGATTTTAACGTGACTGAAGCGCGCTGGAAGCAGGCGGTAAAGCTGATTAATGCGCTGAACCAGCCAGACAGTTTTGTCTGCTATTCCGGTACCGAGTGGTGCGGTAATACCTGCGCCGGTGGCGATCATAATGTGGTGTTCCTTGAAGATGATGAACCTCAGTTCCCGTTTGATAATCAGGGGCGGCTGGTGCGTTCATTCGAGTGGAATGAGTTCACTGCCGGAACCATCAAACCGGGTGCATGGCCACTTGATGAACTTTATGCGGCCTACGCACGCGAACCGCACAAACATCTGTTAATCCCGCATGTTGGCGGGCGTCGCTGCAACCTGGACTGGCATCACCCGGAGCTGGAGCGCTTGATAGAAGTCGGTTCCGCCTGGGGGCAGTTTCACTGGGTCTATGCCGAGGCGCTCGAACGGGGCTATCGTCTGGGCGCGACCGCCAACAGCGATGAACATCAGGGGCGATGTGGTGGTGGCGTGCCTGCGACAGCCGTCTTCGGATCCCGTGGAGGCCTGACTGGCGTACTTGCTGAACAATTCGACAGAAAAGGTGTGGCTGCAGCGCTTCGTGCCCGCCACACCTATGCCACAACAGGTGAACGAAGCTATGCCGAGTTGCGTGCGGGCGATGCGCTGATGGGAGATGTAGCGGAATTCAGTTCAGCAGATGTACTGCGTTATCGTCTGTTAGGCGATGCGGGCTGGGAAGCGGTAACGCTTTACGATGGAGAAAGAGAGGTATGGCATCGCGATTTGCACGCGGAATTTGGGCGCTCTAAATATCAGTTCCGGGTGCGTCTGGGGGGTGCACGCATTAAGGACCGCTATCGGGGTGCTTACTGGACGGGACATATTGAGGTCACAGGGACACCAATCAATGCGTTTTCCCTCTCGGGCGCAGATCACCCGGAGCAGACCGTCTGGCGTAAAAGTCATACACAGATTGGCTTGCGGACCGACACCAATGGTGACAGCGACACAGTTACTGTCAGTACCGGTGGGCTGGCCGGAGCAAAAATACACGTTCATCTGGACATCAGTAGCTATATCAAAGTGGGCGATCCGCTTTTGCCACAACCACATGCCTGGGCGCCGGTTTTTGAAACGGATATTGATGGTCAAACGCTTCTGATTGCAGGCAAAGAGACTTTTACGCTTCCAGGCACCGAACTTCAGGTAGATATTGAACTGGTTACCGAACAGCCGCTTCCACGTGATATCAGCGGCGAAATTCCACTTTCTGAACTTATCCTGTCAGAAAAACGGGAACATCCGTTCTTCATCAGTGCCAGGCAAAAGGACCAGTCCCGGATTTGGACCTCAGCCATCTTCTTAACACGTTAAAGAGTGGCATGCGGCAATTTCTTGCCGCATTTTCGGTAGCTATTTGTTGTTTAAGAGTCAGACCGTATTGCAATATCTGCGAAAAGGTCGCCGTCCTGCACCAGCGTCTCCAGCGCACCGCTGCCCTGATGTCGTTTTCCCTTACGTACAATGTTGATGAAGGAAGTGTAGCCCCGTTACTTTATCCGTACCCAATATACTGGGGTGTTAGCCAGCCAAACCCGGCATGATTACTGCCCCCAGTCGTCCATGATCCGGGGGATGCTCCCTCGCTCAATCGTGATGGGAGTGCCAACGATCCTTACGGAGAGGCTCCTTCGCCGTGTTTCTCAGCCCTGCGATTTCTCGCCGTCGCCAATCTGCCAGATAAATGTTGGCGCTTCGCCGTTAACCAACCAGTTACCGATATTTCGCGCCTTATAAATCACCGGATTGTGCGATGCCACGGTGCGCGCGTTGCGCCAGTGCCGATCCAGGGCCTTACTCACTCGCGTATCCGACGCGCCGAGGGCGTTGAACAGCTCGGTGGCCGCACGCGGGATCCAGTCGCTGGCAATCACCTGCGCCTGCGCCGCTTCGACTTCAGCCAGGCGATTGCGCTGTTCAATGAGCGCTTCGTCGCCGCTGGCATGCGCAAGGTAGGCCTGATGCAACGATTCCGCCGCCTGCAATACCGCCGCCCGCGTCGCCCAACTCCAGCTACTGATTTGTCCCACAACCTGGAGTACCTGCGCATCGTCGCGCGGCACGGCGGCATTGCCGTGGCTGTACATCCGGGTCCGCTTTTTCACGCCTTCGGCGACGTCACGCTCAACTGCCAGGCCAATTCCCGCCAGCGTCGCCAGCAGGATATGCTGATAAAACGCGGTCTGATAACGAAAGCGCTGCGCAAAGTCGTAGACGTGATCCTGCTCCACCTGCGCCTGTTTGAAGCGGGTCGTGCCGCTGCCGGTCAGACGCTGACCGAAGCCGTCCCAGTCATCCTCGCGTTCAACGCCGGCCTGGCTCGTGCTGACCAGCGCAATCACATCGCCCTGGTTGTCGCTGCGCCGGGCGAAAACATCTATCCAGTCGGCAAACAGCGTACCTGTGCTATAGAATTTCTCACCGTCCAGCCGCCAGCCGCCTTCAACGGGCGTTACGCGGGTGAAAACCTCCCCCAGCCTGACCGCGCCGATTTCGGTCCAGCCGCTGCCCACCAGCTCGCCGTCGAGGAAGCGACGGAACCAGCGATCGCGCGCCGGCGAGTCAGGTTGATTGAGGCGGTCTTCAACGAAGGCGAAATGCGCCCGCAGCGCCTGCGGCAGGTTGGAGTCGGCGTGAGCCAGCTCAATAAGCAGCGCAATTAATTGCGGCAACGACGCGCCCCAGCCGCCCTTTTCCCGCGGAATGCGTACCGTGCCAAATCCGGCCTCTTTCAGCCAGCGGATCTGCTCATCGGGCAGGATGCGGTTTTGTTCGCGCGCCGCCGCCCCCTGCGCGATACGAGCAAAAATCGGTCGGAAGGTCGCCGCCAGCTGTTCATAGTCGGTGCCGGTAGAGAGTAAAGTCATTTTCTGTTCCTCAATGGTGGCTGTCGTCAATGTCATATTGGGTAGGCTCATGGCGTACCGCGAGCAGGAAGAAAATTGGGATAATGGCGGCCAGCGATACGACCCAGAACATTTGCGTACCGAGCGATGCCTGCAGCAGCGGCAGCACAAACAGCGCCAGCGCGCTGCCAATACCGGAAAGCGCGCGGCTGAAGCCGACCCCGGTGGCGCGAATCGCGGTTGGGTATGAAAGCGCCGGATAGATCATCAACTGCGCGCCGGGACCAAAGCCCTCGGCAAACAGCCACAGCCCCAGCATCGCAATCGCCAGCGCTACACCCAGCGCGGCCTGCGGCTGCCCCACCAGCGCGAGGACGATCAGGGCGATAAACTGCAGTGCGAACCCGGCGATCGCGACGTGTCGCGACGGGTATTTCCATGCCAGGTGCATCCCCAGCAGCCCTCCGGTAAAGGCGAACAGCGCATTGAGTCCCAGCGAAGCGGAGATGGTTTCGAACACGCCAGCGCCAAGGAATTGGGCGAGAATGGACGGCAGGAAAAAGGCGATCGCCGTATACTCAAATGAGATACAGACGTTCATCACTCCGGCGACAATAGTGCGTTCGCGGTACGGTTTTGCAAATAGCACGCGAAAGCTCACTTTAGGCGGTGGAGCAGGACGTTCTGGCGGTGCTTCGTGAGCGTTGATCCCGTAAGAGTCGCGCAGAATACGCACAGCCGAGGTCAAATCGCCCTGGTTGGCCGCCCATAACGGCGATTCATTCATGAATTTGCTGCGCACGGCAATAATCAGCAGCGCCGGAACCGCGCCGAACAGCAGCGATGCGCGCCACAGCCAGTCCAGATGTTCTTTTGGCAACAGGAAATAGAGCCCAAAGATGATTAAAAAACAGACCGTCGAGGCGGCGTACCACATCGGACACCAGGCCGCGAGCCGCGCGGCCTTATTACCCTTCCCGCTAAAGCGGGAAAACTCGGCCAGATAAGACATGGCGACCGGGAGATCGATCCCGACGCCAATCCCCATCAGAAACCGAGCGCCGATTAATACCCAGACATTCGGCGCCAGTCCCGCCGCAATCGCCGATACCACAAAAAATAGCATATCGGCCATAAACACCGAATAACGGCCATATTTATCCGTCAGCCAGCCGCCGATTAAATTACCGATAATCGTGCCGACCATTATTGACGAGGTGACAATGCCGGTTAAAAACGGCGAGAGCTGGAATTCCCGCACCACATCATCAATACCGTAAGAGAGCGTGGTTAAATCATAAGCGTCGAGGAATACACCGCCGAGCGCGAGGAATACAATCATCCGCGCATATTTACTCTGCTCCCTGCCGGAATTAATTAATCGCGCCACATCCCCGACGCTACTCACCGGCGCCGAAACGGCGCCAGCATTATCAACAGACAGAGTACTCATATTATTTACCTTATATAATTGTGCAGGTGACTCTGGTTATAAGCCGGGCTTTAGCATATTAAAAACAATAAATAATCATATAATTATCAATATATTCAATAAGTTAATAAATAATAACGCCAGTAACCGGGCGAGCAAACGCCCGTCCGGTTATTATCGTTTCATCAATGATGCCTTAGTTTGCTGAGACCGGAACCAGTACGTCTTTGACCAGCGGATCGTCAGTGGTCTTTAACCACGTCTGAATACGCGGATCGGAAAAAGCCTGTTTTAATTTAACAATATTCTCCTGCGATAAATACGGTGTACCGATGACTAACTGCGAGGCAAACGTTTTAGGCGCAGGCGGGAATAATATGCCTTTTTCCCGCGGGACTTTTCCGGCATCAAATTGTGAAACATAACCAATAGCGGCATCCACCGAATTCAGCGCACGCGGCATGGTTAATAAATCCAGCTCTTTAAAATTGAACTTGTGCGGGTTGCCGACAATATTTTTCAGTTTCGCCGTGCGCGGCTCAACCGCCGGATCGAGTGAGATTAACCCTATCCTTTGCAGCAACCATAATGCCTGCCCCTGGTTAGCGCCATCATCCGGCACGACGAGGGTCGCCCCGACGGGCAAATCCTGTACCGATTTATAGCGGTCGGAATAGATCCCGAAGGCCCACTGAAAAACCGGTACGGTCGTCGAAAGCGCAAAACCGTTGGCGTCCACCACCTGCTTAAGCCACCACTGATGTTGATAGATAGTGCCGGCATACTGCCCCTCCGCCACGGCTCTGTCCGCCTGTACCGGATCCTGTACGCCCACCGCCTCCAGCTTCAGGCCATAATCGGGCGCAATATGCTGACTGATGTACTCAATAATTCGCTGCTCGCCCGCCATCGCCGGTTCGTAGTGAATTTTTAACGTCGTACCGAAAACGACCTGCGGCGCCTGCGCGTATCCGCGCCACCACCAGAACGCGACGGCCAGCGCCGCGATCGCTGCCAGCGCCGCCAGCCATGGCCAGCGGCGGGCTTTACGGAGTTCAAACTGTTCTGTTGTCATGAAGAAATCCCCTGAGTGTGGCGAAGCTTATTGACCAGACGGTCGCCAAAGAATTGAATGATCTGAATCGTGGCGATCAGCACGACAATGGTGGCGATCATGATGTGATTGTCGAAACGCTGATAGCCGTACACGACCGCCAGATAGCCGATCCCACCCGCACCGATAGTGCCGGCAATCGCCGAATATTCGATCATCGACACCAGGTTAAGCGTGACCGCCGCCACCAGCGCAGGCAGCGCCTCGCTGAGCTGCGCGTGGCGGATTATCTGCCAGCGCGAACCGCCGCACACCAGCCCCACCGCGGTAACCTCCGCCGGGAGTTCGCGCAGGGCGTTTTCCACCAGACGGCCAAAAAATGGCACGCCAGCGGCAATCATCGGTACCACCGCGGCAGGGATGCCGATAGTGGTGCCCGTAAGCCAGAACGTAAACGGGATAATCGCCGCCATTAACACCAGAAAGGGCAGAGAGCGCCCCATGTTGACGCCCCAGTTAAGCACCTGGTAAAGCGCGGGACGCGGAAATAATCCTCGCGGCGAGGCGTTGAATAACACCACGCCCACCACGCCGCCAAGGGTCACCACAAACAGCATCACAATGGCAACCATCAGCCAGGTTTCACCATAAGCAGGCAGCAGCAATGTGTGGATTTCATGCCACGGCGTATCCTGGCTTATCACTGTCGGTTTCATACCGCCTCCTGTAGCTCGGGGGCATGAGCAAGGATTTCCGCCGCAATGCCCAGCTGCGCTAAAAGCGCGATCGTTCGATCCGCTGACAGTCGTTGTCCCTGAAATCGGACGCCGACCTGTAAACGCCCCGCCAGTTGACCGTTGATCACTTCCACATGGCCGCCTAGCAAATCTATCTGTAGCGCATGCTGGTGGCTCAGACGGCTGATCCAGTCAGTCGCCACCGGCACATCCCAGCGATAACTCAGGCGCAGCAGCAGATCGCTGTTAACAGCGATGGGCGACAGCGGCAATAGCTGCTGACCAAGCAGGGAATCCGGACGGGCCAGCAGCTCTTTCACCTGCCCGTACTGGACTATCGCGCCATCGCGGATTTCCGCCACCGCATCCGCCGCGGAGCGTACCGCATCCATTTCATGAGTAATCAGGACTATCGCCAGCCGGTACTCATCACGTAGCTGTCGGAGCAAACCCAGCACCGTGGCGGTCGCCTGGGGATCCAGCCCAGACGTGGCCTCGTCCGCCAGCAGTACCGACGGACGTAATGCCAGCGCGCGAGCGATACCAATGCGCTGACGCTGTCCGCCGGAAAGCTGGGACGGATAGGCCTCCGCTTTGTGACTCAGCCCTACGCTCTCCAGTAGTTCACCGACCCGCGCCTTAATGTCGCGTTCCACCACGCCCAGATACTCCAGCGGCACCGCGATGTTTTGCCACGCCGTTTTGCGATTCAGCAGCGCTGAGGATTGAAAAACGGTGCCGATCGCGCGCCGTTCACGCCGCAGCGCCTCCCCTGACAGTAATGACAAATCTTTGCCGTTAACCTTGATACTGCCGCTATCGGGGCGTTCCAGCAGGCTGATGCAGCGCGCCAGGGTCGATTTCCCCGCGCCGCTCGGCCCTACCACCGCGGTAATGGAGCTGGCGGGCACCCTGAGCGATAATCCCTTCAGAACCTCGCTGACGCGGCCATCCGCCGTGCGGTAGCGTTTATGCAGATTATCGATATCAATCATGCCGCCGTCTCCTTCGCCCCGACATCGTTTCGCACGCCGCGACGGTAGTCTGCCCCCGGATGCGGCGCGGTCAGGCGCGGCCCGGCGCCGAACAGTTTTTCACGCAGCGTGCCTTCCCGGTAATCCTGCTTAAAGACGCCGCGTGTTTGCAGCTCTGGTATTAATAGCTCCACCACGTCGCGGAAGGTTTCATGCGTCACGGCGTAGGCCAGATTGAAGCCATCGACATCGGTTTCCTCGACCCAGGATTGCAGTTCATCGGCCACCGTTTCCGCACTGCCGACGAGCAGCGGGCCAAAGCCGCCGATGCCCACCCAGTCCGCCAGCGCTTCCACCGTCCATTGACGATTCGGGTCGGCGGTGGAAAACGCCTCAACCGCCGACTGGATGGCGTTGGTATGCAGGTATTTCAGCACCTGGTCCGGCCGATACTGACCGAAGTCAATACCGGTCCAGCCGGAGATCAGCGCCAGCGTTGCCTGCCGATAGTCGCCCGGCCATTCCTCGCTTTCTCCGCTAAGGTTGCTCTGCGAGAGCAACCTACGGCGAGAGAACGCCAATATGTTGATATTTTCGTCAGCTTTCTGCGTCATTATCCATTTCCTATATAACCATATTCGATATTTATCGAAGAGTTATTTTAATTTTGTTATATGGGTGTTAGCGATAATCATGCCAAAGGCTGCGCATTATTTAATTCATGTTAATCAATGGCTTTAATAAATTGGCTTGCGCAAGAGCTGTTGCGAATGCGCCAACTGATGCACACCGCCTGTTGTATTAGCAACAGCCGGGCAAGGCGTGCCTCTGGTTGCTGGTGCCAGTACTATTACGTTGCGACGCCTGCAACGCGCGCGAGCTAAAGTTGTTCACTGAGTTGACGGGCTCTGCTTTAATCCCGAACGAATAACAGCATCGGAAAGTGGGAATTTGGAGCTGAAACGACCTGGGTGAAGATACTCGGAATGCGAAAGGAGAAACTGGCGCTGTAAACCGCGCCAGTTATGGGTTTAGCGATGGTTGTCTGATGTTAGCAGGAGGTCAGTACGCATCAGTGCTTCACGATATACATTGTGCGGCTATAGGCCACGTCCTCCGGATTGGCTATCGGATACCCTTTCAGCCACGGTTTAATCAGACGCCCGTTGGTGTACTGATAAATCGGCGCGATGGGCGCTTTCGCCATAATGATTTTTTCCGCCGCGTTGTAATCGTCATTGCGCGCCTTTTCCGATGTTTCCAGCGCCGCCTGGGTCAGAATTTTGTCGTAGGCCGGATCGTTGAAACGGGAGATATTACCGCTGTGGGTCGAGGTGAGCAGCGACAGGAACGTCGACGGCTCGTTGTAGTCCCCGACCCATGAGGCGCGAATCACATCGAAGTTGCCGGTATTGCGGCTGTCGATATAAGTTTTCCACTCCTGATTTTGCAGCTTCACGTCGACGCCCAGATTTTTCTTCCACATGGAAGCCACCGCAATCGCGATTTTCTGGTGGTTCTCCGAGGTGTTGTACAGCAGCGTCAGCTTCAGCGGACGGTTCGGACCGTAGCCCGCCGCCTGCAGCAGCGCTTTGGCCTGGGCATTCAGCTCGGCCTGGCTCATGCTCTCGATTTGCGTCGGCTGCGGGGTAAAGCCTGCGGTCACGTCCGGGGTAAAGCGCCAGGCCGGTTTTTCGCCGGTACCCAGAATTTTCTCCGCCATCAGACGGCGATCGATAGTCATGCTGAGCGCCAGGCGGACGCGCTCATCGGCGGTTGGCCCTTTCTGCGTGTTAAACGCGTAATAATAAGTGCCCAGCTGCGGCGGGGTATAGACCTGCCCCGGAATATCCTTCAGCAGCTTCTGGTACAGATTTTTCGGGAACGACTCGGTGATATCGATATCGCCGGCCAGATAGCGTTTGGTGGCCGCCGATTCCTGGTTAATGGGCGTAAATGTGACCTGCTGGATCACCGTTTTGCCGTTATCCCAGTAGTGCGTATTGGGAACCACCACCAGCTTTTCATTCACCACGCGATCTTTTAAGACATACGCGCCGTTGCCAATCAGGCTTCCCGGACGCGTCCAGTTGTCGCCGCTCTCCACGTTAGCCTTCTGCACCGGATAGAAAGCAAAGCTCGCCGTCAGATTGCTGAACCACGGCAGCGGTTTATCCAGCTGCACGCGCAAGGTACGCGCGTCCACGGCGGTGACGCCGAGGGTATCCGGCGCGGCTTTACCATCAATAATATTTTGCGCATTGGCGATTCCGGCCAGCGCAGCAAACCAGGCAAACGGGGAGGTGGTTTTAGGATCAACCAGCCGCCGCCAGCTATAGACGAAATCCTCCGCCGTTACCGGCGTTCCGTCGGACCAGCGGGCGTTATCGCGCAGGGTAAATGTCCAGACGCGATTATCATTGCTCTGCCAGCGAGTCGCCACGCCTGGGATCAGATTGCCTTTCTCGTCCTGATTGACTAAACCTTCAAAAAGATCGCGGATAACCTGAATTTCAGGCAGACCGACGGCTTTGGCGGGATCTAAGGAGGCGGGTTCATCTTTAATGTGCCGCACCAGCACCTGTTTTTCGGCTAATACGGTGCCCGGCGGGACATCGGCCGCCCAGGCAAGAGAAGAGACGCTGGCTAACCACAGCGCGCCGCATGTCAATGTGACAGGATACTTCATAAGATCCCCTTTAAAATAAAAAAACCAGAGCTGGCAGTGCGATAATTATTTGTTTCATCACCTGAAATTGCAAACGGCTTGTGAAAGAAAGTTGACATATATGCTGATTTCGTCCTCGCTGGAAACTATTTGATTCCGGGACGGTTTTACACAACACTGCTGAAAAATAACCTGACAACAGGATGCCCTATGCCCGTTTCTCGTCCTCGCCCTCAGCGCGGTGATTTTCCGCCCGGCACACAACGCTATGGCCAGTCTCACCTCGGCGCACCGCTGCTGTGGTTCCCTGCACCGCTGGCCGATAGCCGCAGCGGCCTGATCCTTGCCGGTACCCACGGCGATGAAAACGCATCGATTGTCACCCTCTCCTGCGCGCTACGTACGCTCAAACCCGAGCTGCGCCGCCATCATGTCGTGCTGGCGGTCAACCCGGACGGTTGCCAGCTGGGGCTGCGCGCCAACGCGCGCGGCATCGACCTGAACCGGAATTTTCCGGCGGCAAACTGGAAAGAAGGCGAAACGGTCTATCGCTGGAACAGCGCGGCGGAACAGCGCGATGTGGTTCTGCTCACCGGCGAAAAACCTGGTTCAGAACCGGAAACCCAGGCGCTGTGCCAGCTGATCCACCAGATCCATCCCGCGTGGGTGGTCTCGTTTCACGATCCGCTGGCCTGTATTGAAGACCCCGGCCACAGCGCGCTGGGGCTGTGGCTTGCCGGGGCGTTCAGCCTGCCGCTGGTGGGCAGCGTCGGCTATGAAACGCCCGGCTCCTTCGGCAGCTGGTGCGCGGATATCGGCCTGCCCTGCATCACCGCCGAATTCCCGCCGATATCCGCCGACGAGGCGACGGATAAATACCTTCAGGCGATGACGGACCTACTGCACTGGCATCCTCAAAGATGAAGCACGCCGGTGCTAAAATGCAGCGCCGGCTCAACGTCCACCGCCAGCCAGGTCGGGCCATCGAGGTCAGCAAAACGGGCCAGCGGCGCCAGCGGCAGCGCCGCGCTGATGGCTCTTGAGGTACACAGCATGCAGCCCAGCATCCGCGCAAATCCCAGGCGCTCCGCCTCCTCAGCCAATAGCAGCGCTTCGGTCAGACCGCCGGTCTTATCCAGTTTGATATTGACCATCTCATAGCGGCCGCGCAGCGCCGCCAGGCTGTCGCGCGTATGACAGCTCTCATCGGCGCAAATGGGCAGCGGGTGGATAAAATTCTCCAGCGCTTCATCGGCCCCAGCCGGAAGCGGCTGTTCCAGCATCGCCACGCCGATATCCGCCAGCAGCTGACAGCGCTCGGCCAGGCCATCGCTGCGCCAGGCTTCGTTGGCATCCACGATGAGCGTTGCCTGCGGAACCGCTTCACGAATGGCAATCAATCGCTCGCTAATCAGATGATCGTCGAGCTTCACTTTTAGCAACGTGGCCCCTTTTTCCCACAGCGCCGCCGCGCTCGCCGCCATCTGGTCCGGCGTGCCGATAACCACCGTTTGCGCCGTAACCACCCGGTTGGGCAGCGTCACGTCCAACAGCTGCGCGATGCTCTTACCCGCGCTGCGCGCCTGACAGTCCCAGAGCGCGCAGTCCACGGCGTTACGCGCGGCCCCGGGGGGCAGCAGGTGCTGAATCTGCTCACGAGAGACGCCGCGTTCAATCTGTTCGCCAATCGCCATAATCTGCGCCATCACCGAGGCTATACTCTCTCCGTAACGAGGATAGGGCGTGCACTCACCTGTCCCCTTGACGCCATTCTCTTCAATCTCCACCACCACGACTTTTGCCTCGCTGCGGCTGCCGCGGGCGATCACAAACGGAGTATGTAACGGCCAGGCTTCTTCATAGACTCGCAGATTTCGCATTCCCTGAACCTCGCAGGTAAGTATTAAAAGGATTTGCCGTGCTGATGACGGATGTCATACACTAGCCGCGACGTTAACTATATGTAAACAGGAAGATAACCATGTCACAAACCGTGCATTTCCAGGGCAACCCCGTTTCTGTTCAAGGCACCATTCCGCAGGCAGGCGCTAAAGCGCAGCCGTTTACGCTGGTGGCCAAAGATCTCTCTGACGTCGCGCTGAGCCAGTTCGCCGGCTCCCGTAAAGTGCTGAACATTTTCCCAAGCATCGATACCGGCGTTTGCGCGGCATCGGTACGTAAATTTAACCAGCTGGCGTCTGAACTGGACAACACCGTCGTGCTGTGCATTTCCGCTGACCTGCCGTTCGCGCAGTCTCGCTTCTGCGGCGCTGAAGGCCTGAACAACGTTGTCACTCTGTCTACCCTGCGCGGCGCGCAGTTCCTGGCCGACTACGGCGTCGCTATCTCCGCGGGCCCGCTGGCCGGTCTGGCGGCGCGTGCTGTGGTCGTCATTGATGAAAATGACCAGGTTGTTTACAGCCAGCTGGTGAATGAAATCACCGAAGAGCCGGACTACGACGCAGCCCTGGCCGCGCTGAAAGCGTAATATCCTCGCTGAGTTACGTAAGCCCTCGTTAAACGGGGGCTTTTTTTATTGCCGCGCCGCATAGCGGGAGATGAAGCGCGCAATCGCCGGGCCGGTCAATAAGATGGTGAACAGGCGCAGCGTCTGCATTGCCATAATAAACGACATATCCGCCCGCGTACCGGCGGCGATAATCGCCACCGTGTCCAGTCCGCCCGGACTGGTTGCCAGATAGGCGGTCATAAAGTCCAGCGGCAAAACCTGCGTCAGCCCATAAGCCATCAGCGCGCACAGCAGGATCAGGCCGATAATCGATGCCAGGATCTGCGGCAGGGTTTTCAGCGCCAGCAGGAAAATCTGTTTATTAAACTTTAGACCAACGCTCCAGCCGACGGCGGCATAGGCCAGCGCCAGCAGCCATTCGGGAAGTTCGAGCAGCAGCCAGCCTTCTCCCTGCACCAGCGCGCCAATCAGCATCGGGAAGAGCATCGCCCCGGAAGGAAAGCGCAGCCGCAGCCCAAGCCACCCCGCCGCCGCCGTCAACAGCAGCGTAAGCGGCAGCTGCCGGCTGATCGGCGGAAACCAGGCGACCTGCTGAGTCATCTCCTGCGCTTCACCGCCGAGCGCGACGCGCACCACCAGCGCCGCGGCGCCGGCAACAAACAGCACCCGCAGATACTGCATCAGCGCGACCAGCCGGACATCGGCGCCGTACTCCTGGGCCATAATCACCATCGCCGAGGCGCCGCCCGGCGAACTCCCCCACGCCCCGGTGGCGCCGGGCAGATCGCTGTAGCGCACCAGCAGCCATCCCGCCAGCGCGCTGATAGCGAGCGTGGAAAAGAGAATCAGCAGCACCAGCGCCCAGTTTGCCAGCAGAACGCCGAAAATGGAGGGCGTCAGGCTGCGGGCAATCATGCAGCCGATAATCGCCTGGGCGGCAATAAAAAAGGGACGGGGTACGCGAATTTCCGCACCGCGCAGGCTCAGGCTGATGCCGGCAATCATCGGCCCCAGCAGCAGCGCGGCGGGAAGGTGAAACCAGAACAGCACAAAAGAGATCGCGCTGGAGAGCGCCAGCAGTTTCATCCATTGAAAAAAATGACTACGCCAGATCCACATGCGTATGCCTGCCATAAAGAGGGTAAAAACGCAGTATATACCGATTCATTTGACGCCAGCCCCCCTCCCTTTTCTGGAAATGCCGGCCGGCGGCGCAGGCAGTCGGCCGACGGGCATTACTCATCGCCCTTTTTCTGGCTCAGGCCATATTCACGCAGCTTGTTGGCGATGGCGGTATGCGAGACGCCAAGACGCTTGGCCAGCTTACGCGTGCTGGGGAAGCTGCGATAAAGCTGGGTGAGCACCGAGCGTTCGAAACGACGGGTAATATCATCCAGCGAGCCTTCCATCGCTTCTTCGCCTACCGCCAGCGAGGAGACGTCGTGATCCGGCAGCAGAATATCCTGAGGGCGCAGCTCGAAACCGTCCAGCTGCGTCAGCGCGCGATAGATCGCATTTTTGAGCTGGCGCACGTTGCCCGGCCAGCTGTAGCGCATCAAAACGCTGTTCAAATCAGCGGAGAGTTTCGGCCGCGGGATGCCCTGCTCATCGGCAAAACGCGCCACGAACAGCTCGGTCAGCGGCATGATGTCCTGCGGGCAATCGCGCAGCGGCGGCAGATACAGGGTCAGGACGTTAAGACGATAGTAGAGGTCCTCGCGGAACAGCCCTTTTTGCACCAGCTCCACCAGGTTTTTCTGGGTAGCGCAGATCACCCGGACATCAACGTGGACTTCATGATCTTCACCAACGCGGCGGAAAGTTCCATCGTTAAGGAAGCGCAGCAGCTTGGTCTGCATGCGCGGCGACATTTCGCCAATTTCATCCAGCAAAACCGAGCCGCCGTTAGCCTGCTCGAAGAAGCCTTTCTTGCCCTGAACGGCGTCGCCGAACAGCTCGCTCTCCACAGCGTCTTCCGGGATGGAGCCGCAGTTCAGCGCCAGATAAGGTTTCCCCGCGCGCGGGCTGGCCAGATGGCAGGCGTGGGCCAGCAAATCTTTCCCTGTACCGGTATCACCGACGATCAGCAGCGGCGCGCTGAGCATGGCCAGCTTACGGGCCTGCTCGACAACGTGGCGCATTTTCGGCCCAACGGCGAGGATCTGGCTAAAGGCGCTGGTGTCCTGAATGGTCATCGTTTGCAGCTGGCGCCCCATACGGACCGTCGAACGCAGCATCGCTACCGCGCCGGTCAGTACCTTCTCGCCGTGTTCGCCTTCGAGATAAACCGGAGTGATCTCCAGCAGGAAGTTCTGCCCGTTGACCACCACGTGCTCGGCGTGGGACTCCTGCGGACTGTTTTCCAGCCAGCGCTGGACGTTAAAATCGGTAATCAGCTGCGCGACCGGGTGGCTGCGCAGCTTCTCCTGACTCTGGCCAAACAGCTGGCAGCTGGCCGGGTTAGCCAGTTCGACTTTTCCTTTGGTGTCGAGAGACAGCACCGGCTCAGGCATCGCCACCAGCAGCGCGCTGAGCGCCAGATGTTCGCGCTCTGACGGCATCCACGCCACGGTGCGCACGTCGGTGACGCCGGCGATACGACGAATTTCCGCCATCAGGCTGCTGAAGCTGGCGAAATCCAGCTCGGCGAAGTTGAGATAAATTCGGCCAATAGGGTCAATATCGATGCCCCGCAGGTCGATACCGCGCAGCACCAGTAAATCGAGCAATTCACGAGTCAGACCAAGACGGTCTTCACAAAAGACTTCAAGACGCATAGGCGTTTTCACCCTAAAGAGGCCAATAACCGATGAATAATAGGACAGTTATTTGCTGGCGTGAAGATAGCTGTCAACAATTATTGACAGTATGGCGGAAAAATGGCCTTTCTGCCGTAAAGTTATGCGCTCAGAGGAAAAATGACGATGAGATAAGCGGCTATCATCGCTTCTGCTTTTCTCCCCGGCTTGCGCTGCGCGTAGCCGGGCTACAGGTTACAGCCTTCTGTGAAACGGTAGCCCGGCTAAGGCGTTCACGCCGCAAGCCGGGAATGCTTAAGCGACTTATTTTTCCGCGCCGCTTTTGCTCTTCTGCAACGTCTCTTTTAGCTGGCCGATCAGCTCGCGGCGAAAATCCCCCAGCCTCGGTTTATCGTCGGCGATCCACGGCAGCGGACGGCACAGCTCCATCGCCTTAATACCCAGCCGCGCCGTCAGCAGACCGGCGCCAATTCCCTGCGCCGCGCGCGCCGATAGCCTGGCCGCGAGATCCTGCGACATCCAGTCCATCCCGACTTCCCGCACCAGCTCGCTGGCGCCGGCAAAAGCGATATTCAGCAGCACCAGGCGGAACAGGCGCAGGCGGCTGTAGTAGCCCAGTTCAATACCGTACAGAGTGGCGATGCGGTTGATCAGACGTAAATTACGCCAGGCGATAAACGCCATATCCACCAGCGCCAGCGGGCTGACTGCAATCATCAGCGTCGATTCCGCCGCCGAACGGCTAATCTCACGCCGCGCCTGCGCATCCAGTACCGGCTGCACGATCTGCGCGTACAGGCTCACCACTTCACGATCGTTCTGCGTTTCATGGATCGCCGCATACCAGCGCTGCAGCGCCGGGTGCGAGTGATCCAGCCCCGCCTGCTGGGCCAGCTTTTCGCAAAAGGCGCGCCCTTTGCCAACCGCATGGCTGTGCATCAGGTCCCGCGCCTCATCGCGCTCGTGGGCGCGCTGGCGTAGTCGCCACAGCCGGCGCCATTCGGTCGCCACCGAACCGACGCCCGCCCCGACGATCAGCGCGCCGGCTGCGCAGCCGCCAAGGGCGATCCAGTCCTGCGTTTGCCAGGCGGTCATCGTCCACTGCACGCCCTGCGCCACGACGCTGACGCCAAAAATAGCCAGCCCGGCGCTGACCATCTTTCGCCACAGGCTGCGCTTAGGTCGCAGCACCGATTCCACCACCGCTTCCGCCGCGCCCTCTTCTTCTTCCGGCGCGTCGAGCCGCGCTGGAGCGAACTTCTCCGCATCGGCGCCGTCAAAAGCGCGCGCGGATTTCAGAATTTGCGCCTTTTCCACCTCCAGCGGGCCATCGAAATCGATACGCGGTTTTAAAGGTTCGGTCATCGCAATTTATCTCCGATCAAAAATTCCAGCGCCGCGTCGAGGCGAATATGCGGCAGCGGTTTATCAACGTCCATCACCTGCGGGCGAAAGTTTTCAAACTGAAAGCCCTGCTGCTCCCAGAAGGCCTGACCCGGCAGGCGCGCGGGCACTTCGCCGGGATAGACGGTCAGCGGCTGTCCGTCGCTTAGCCGATGCCCCCGCAGCGCAGGGATCTTCTCGCCGTTCACCTCGATAAGGCCGCTCTGCGTCGCCTGAATCGACGCCAGCCCCAGACAATCCATGCTGATGCCTTCAAACGCCGCGTTCTGCCAGGCATCCTGAATCAGCTGCTGCAGCAGCGACACCATATTGCTGTGCTGATCGACGGTGACGTGATCGGCTTTGGTCGCGGCGAACAGCAGCTTATCGATAACCGGTGAGAACAGGCGACGAAACAGCGTGCGCTGCCCGTAGTGGAAGCTTTGCATCAGCTGCGTCAGCGCGAGACGCATGTCGTTAAACGCCTGCGGCCCGCTATTAAGCGGCTGCAGGCAATCTACCAGCACGATCTGCCGATCGAAGCGCAGGAAATGATCTTTGTAGAAGCCCTTAACCACTTTCTCGCAGTAGTATTTAAAACGCTCGCGCAGCATTCCGGCATTGGTCTGTTTGTCCGCCTGCGCCAGCTTAGCTTCACCGGCGGCATCAACGTCCGGCCAGGGGAAAAACTGCAGCGCCGGCGCGCCGGCCATTTCGCCGGGCAGCACAAAGCGCCCCGGCTGAATGAAGTGCATCCCTTCGCGCTTACAGGTATGCAGATAGTCGGTCCACGCCGCGGCGATCTCCGCCAGACGGGTTTCATCGGCGGGCGCCAGCGGATCCAGTCCTTCGCATAGCTGACGCCAGCGCGCTGACCACTCCGCCCTCTGCCCCTGCAGTAATCCGGTCATCTGCCGTGACCAGGTCAGATAGTCCTGGGCCAGCATCGGCAGATCCAGCAGCCACTCGCCGGGATAGTCGACAATCTCCAGGTAGAGGGTCGAGGTCTCTTTAAAATGGCGCAGCAGCGAATCGTTGGAGCGATAGCGCAGAGCGAGGCGGATTTCGCTGACGCCGCGGGTGGGCGTTGGCCAGACCGGCGGCTGACCGTACAGCTGGGCCAGCCCTTCGTCATAGGTAAAACGCGGAATGCCGAAATCCCGCTGCGGGACGCGCTTGACGCCCAGCAGGCGTTCTTCACGCGCTGCGCTGAGCAGCGGCAGCCGCGCCCCGGCGTGAATATTGAGCAGTTGATTTACCAGCGCGGTGATAAAGGCGGTCTTGCCGCTGCGGCTAAGGCCAGTGACGGCCAGGCGGAGATGCCGGTCAACCCCACGATTCACCAGCGCATTAAATTCTGTTTTGAGTCGCTTCATCGCCATCCTGTTGAGCCTGAAGAACGAGGGAAATAGACATGAGGGCTAATCATAAAGTGCAATAGCCCCGCTGCGACGGGGCTGAAGATTATTTGCTGGCGCTTTTCGGCCTGGCGATCTGACTGAGGCCGCCGGCATTCACCACCTGCGTGTAGCCCATTTCGCTCAGCATCTGCTGAGCCTGGCCAGATTGCCGGCCAACGTTGCAATAGACGTGAATGGTATCGTTTTTATCCGGTACTTCAGCCGCAATCCGCGTTTTTAAGTCCGCCAGCGGAATATTCACCGCCCCGTCGACGTGTTCTTTTTGATACTGCTGCGGAACGCGGACGTCAATCCAGTGCTCCGCCGCGAAGACGGGTAAGGCCATGGCCAGCGCTAAACCCAGAAGCAGTTTTCGCATTTTATCATCCTGATAGAGTGAGTTTTTAGGCACTCATAACATACGCCATCCGCGACGTTTAGAAAACCGCTGCGCCGCCCGGCTGAGCATCGGTTCCAGAACAAGCATCAGCAGCATTTTCAGCGGCCGACGCGCGACGGATTTTACCGCCCAGCCTGCGACGCCCGCCGGGCCGTAGCGCAGCGCGGTGAGCAGCACCAGCTTGCCTGCGATTTTCAGACCCGGTTTGACTTTTTGCCCGGCCTGCTGCCATTTTATGTTCATCATTAACCTCAACTTTCAGTTATAGCTGGCGAAAACGACTGCGTAGCGAAAAGGTGTCGGAAGTGACGTAGCGTTCCATTTCACGCAGACGACGCTCCCCTGCTGCCAGCTCCTTATCCGCGGCGGCCAACAGCTCTCCGCTGCTCGGCGTTTTTTCACCATACAGCTCGCTTTCCGGCATAGGATCCAGCGCAAACGAGAGAATGATGTAGGCCACCACCACAAACAGGAACAGGCCAAAAATCATTGCCAGTACGGTAATCAGGCGCACCAGCTTAACCGGCACGTCCAGGTACTGCGCGATGCCGGCGCAAACCCCTTTCACCATGCCCTGCTGCGGAATGCGCCACAGTTTTTTACTCAGATCCAGTCCGCTCATTATTTCTCTCTCCAGTTCGGATGCTCAGCGTCAAGAATCGCCTCCAGCGCCTGAATACGCTCGCGCATGCGCTTCGCGTCATCGGTCAGCTGCAGCAGGCGCTGCTGTTCGTTCTGCGATAGGCTGCCGCTGGCGGTGCGGTTGTTGTAATGCAGCCAGAGCCAGACCGGCAAAACAAACAGCACAAACAACGTCAAAGGGATGGCGAGAAAAAGCATGCTCATGTGAACTCCTTGCTGATGGCGGCGGCACGTCTTGGTGCCGCCCGAAGACATTACTGGTTATTTTGATTCATTTTGGCTTTCAACGCCGCCAGCTGCTCGCTGATTTCATCGTCCGCTTTCAGATCGGCGAACTGCTGATCCAGCGATTTATCTTTACCGAAGCGGTGGCTTTCGGCTTCGGCTTCCATATGATCGATACGGCGTTCAAACGATTCAAAACGCGCCATCGCCTCGTCAATCTTACCGCTGTCCAGCTGACGGCGAACGTCGCGGGAGGAGCTTGCGGCCTGATGACGCAGCATCAGCGCCTGCTGACGGGCGCGGGTTTCGCTGAGTTTGTTTTCCAGCTCGCCAATCTCTTTTTTCATCCGCGCCAGCGTTTCATCAACCAGCTGCGCTTCGTTTTCCAGGCTGCCGATAAGGTCGGTCAGCTTCTGCTTTTCGATCAGCGCCGCACGGGCCAGATCCTCTTTCTCTTTACGCAGCGCCAGCTCGGCTTTTTCCTGCCATTCCGCCTGCTGGGCAACGGCCTGTTCAATACGACGGCTCAGCTGTTTCTTTTCAGCCAACGCCCGCGCCGAGGTCGAACGGACTTCAACCAGCGTGTCTTCCATCTCCTGGATCATCAGCCGAACCAGCTTCTGCGGATCTTCCGCTTTCTCCAGCAGAGAGTTAATGTTGGCGTTCACGATGTCGGCAAAACGAGAAAAAATACCCATAATTTCAATCCTCATAGTTCTGGTATCAGGCACCGGCCTGTGCCATGACTAATACAAATGCCGTGCCAAGTTTTTATCTTATTGATTTTAATGGAAGTGGTTGTTATCCGGCCAGCGCATTGCTAAAGTGACCTGGTGAATCACACTACTAAATGGCGAAATTCATCATGGCGGATTACAAGGACAACCTGCTCGGCGAGGCCAATAGCTTTCTTGAGGTGCTGGAGCAGGTCTCAAGACTGGCGCCGCTCGATAAACCAGTGCTGGTGATTGGCGAGCGCGGAACCGGCAAGGAGCTGATCGCCAGCCGTCTGCACTTCCTCTCTTCCCGCTGGCAGGGGCCGTTTATCTCCCTGAACTGCGCGGCGCTCAATGAAAATCTGCTCGATTCGGAGCTGTTCGGTCATGAGGCCGGCGCCTTTACGGGGGCCAGTAAACGTCACCCGGGGCGCTTCGAGCGCGCCGACGGCGGTACCCTGTTTCTCGATGAGCTGGCCACCGCGCCGATGCTGGTACAGGAAAAACTGCTGCGCGTGATTGAATATGGCGAACTGGAGCGCGTCGGCGGCAGCCAGCCGCTACAGGTTAACGTCCGCCTGGTGTGCGCGACCAACGCCGACCTGCCGCAAATGGTGGAAGACGGACTTTTTCGCGCCGACCTTCTCGACCGTCTGGCCTTTGATGTGGTGCAGCTGCCGCCGCTGCGCGAGCGCCAGAGCGATATCATGCTGCTCGCCACCCAGTTTGCTATCCAGATGTGCCGCGAGCTCGGACTGCCGCTGTTTCCCGGCTTTAGCGAACGCGCCGCCATGACGCTGCAGAACTACCGCTGGCCGGGGAATATCCGTGAATTAAAAAACGTGGTTGAACGCTCGGTCTACCGTCACGGCAGCAGCGAGCGCGAGCTGGATAATATTATTATTAACCCCTTCCGCCAGCAGCACGCGGCGACGCCCGTCGAAGTGGAGAAGACGCCAGGCCCCACGCTGCCGCTCGATTTACGCGCTTTCCAGCAGGAGCAAGAAAAAAGCCTGCTCGAGAGAAGCCTCGAACAGGCGAAGTACAATCAAAAGCAGGCGGCCGAACTGCTGGGGCTAACCTACCACCAGCTGCGGGCGCTGCTGAAAAAACATCAGCTTTGACCTGTACGCGGAAGCAGCAGCGCGCTCACCGCCATTGAACCCAGGCAGAGCGCGGCGTTAAACCACAGCGCATACTGCGCCGCGCTGGCCATGCCGAGCGGTAAAAACAGCGCAAAAAGTGACGCTGTCACCGCAATGCCCATCGCTCCGCCGAGCGAACTGCCCATCTTATAGATCCCCGAGGCCACGCCTACCTTATTCTCAGGAGCGTTAACCACCGCGGTGTCCGTTGACGGGGTGGCGTAGCAGCCCAGGCCGAAGCCAAACAGCACGTTGCTGAAAAAGACCGTGACGATATAGGTCGATTTATCGAGAAAGGTGCAGGAGATAAGAAGAATACCGACCGCGGTAAAGACCGGGCCGCTCATCATCGGCAAACGCGCGCCGTAGCTTTGCAGCAGCTTCTCGCCCACCCGAATCATCGCCAGCACGGTAACCAGATAGCCGAGCGTCATCATTCCGCTCTCCAGCGGGCTCAGATGATGCCCCTGCTGGAGCCAGATGCTGGCAATCATCATCGTACCGATAGCGCCGTTGAGCATAAAGTTCGACAACACCGCGGCGCTGTAGGCCCGGTTGCGAAACAGCGCGAAATCAATCAGCGCCGCGTCGCCCTTACGCTGGCCGCTGCGGATAAAAAACAGCCCCGAAGCCAGCGCGCCGGCCAGCATCGCCAGCGAGGTTGCGCTGGTCCAGCCCCAGCCGTGGCCTTTGCTGATAAACAGATTTAGCAGCACCAGCGCAAGGATCAGGCTGAGCAGGCCGCTGATATCCAGCTTATGCTGCTGCGCGCTGGCGCTGCGGCTTTCCGGCGTACCGCGCAGCAAAAACAGCGCCGCCAGCGCTACCGCGATGGAGAAAACAAAGATCCAGCGCCAGCCCAGACCGGTGGCGATCGCCCCGCCGACAAACGAGCACAGACCGCTGCCGCCCCACGAGCCGATGACCCAGAAGCTGACCGCCCGCTGGCGCGCTTTGCCTTCATACCAGGTTTTAATTAACGCCAGCGTCGCCGGCATGATGCAGGCGGCCGACAGCCCCTGTAAAACGCGCCCGGCCAGGAACAGCGCGGGTCCCTGAGAGAACACCAGCATTGCGCTACCGACAATGCTGAGGATCAGGCCCAGGGTAGTCATGCGCATGCGGCCGAATTTATCCGCCAGCCCGCCGCTGGCGACCACGAAGCAGCCGCTGAATAAGGCGCTCAGGCTCACCGCCAGGGTCAGGGTTTCCAGCGAAATATCGAGGCTGCTCTTCATCGCCGGAACCACGTTAATCACCGACTGGGCAAACAGCCAGAAGGTCAGAACGCTCAATACAATACCCGCCAGCAGACGATCGGTGCCGACGAACTGCGCTTCGCTTAGCGATACAGAACTCATAGCAGGGTCCTCTTCGTTGCGGACATTAACGCAAATAGTGTTCCGTCAGGGCGCACCACAGCGCGGCGCCTTTCAGCAACAGCGCATCGTTGAAGTCGTATCCCGGGTTATGCACCATGCAGCGATCCGCTTCGTCCCCGGCCCCGATGGTGAAATAGCAGCCGTTCGGATTACGCTCGAGCATAAAAGCAAAATCTTCGCTGCCCATAAACGGCTTCACCTCGCCGACCTGCGCCGCGCCAAACAGCGCGGTCGCCACCGTGCGGACCATCTCATTGGCAGCCGGATCGTTCCTTAAAACCGGGCTGCCGTTAACGTGGGATAAGGCGGCGCTGGCGTTAAAGCTCTCGGCCTGAGCAACGGCGATATCGTGAATGCGCTGCAGGACGGTCTCGCGAACCTGTTCGTTTAAGGTGCGCACCGTGAGCTTCATTAACACCTTGTCGTTGATAATGTTCGGGGCGTGCCCGGCCTGAATACTGCCCACGGTCACGACCGCTGGTTCAAACGGCGTGATGTTTCGGGAAACAATGGATTGCAGCGCCAGGGTGATATGACAGGCAACCAGCGTGGCGTCGACGGTATGCTCCGGTACCGCGCCGTGTCCGCCCACCCCTTTGACTTCAATATGGAGAGTATCCGAGGAGGCCATCATCGCCCCATCGCGCAGGCCGATTCTGCCTAACGGCTGCCCCGGCATATTATGCAGGCCAAAAATGGCATCGCAGGGGAACTGGTCAAACAGGCCGTCTTCCAGCATGACCCGACCGCCGTAGAGCAACTCCTCAGCAGGCTGAAAAATAAGCTGCAGGGTGCCGTTAAACTGCCGGGTGCGCGCCAGATATTCCGCGGCGTACAATAGCGTGGTGGTATGGCCGTCGTGGCCGCAGCCGTGAAAACGACCGTCGACCCGGCTGGCCCACGCTTTGCCGCTCATCTCCTGCATCGGCAGCGCGTCCATATCCGCCCGTAGCCCCAACCGTTTTTTACCCTCGCCGACGCGTAAAGTACCGACCACGCCGGTGCCCGCCAGACCGCGGTGAACCTGATAGCCCCATTCGCCGAGCAGGCGGGCAACCTCTTCGCTGGTTTTATGCTCTTCAAAACCAATTTCCGGCTGCTGATGGAAACGGCGGCGAAGCGCGACAAACTGCGCCTCGTTAACCTGTAATGCCTCAATAATCGGGTGTGTCATTTTTATTATTCCTGTGTTGTGTTTGCACGACACTTTCGAGTTTATGCATCCCTGTCGGCTTTAAAATGCGCTTTTTTGTTTTATAGTGACGGATTATTAATGAGTGTTTTTCATACAAAACGGTTATGACAAAAAATGACGTGCTGTTTTTTGTCTTCAGGAGGCGACGGTGGAGCATCATTCAGGCGACTTTCAGGTTGTGGTTCGCGATATCCGGCAGCTGAGCCAGCAGGAAAACGATGCTCTGACGCTGCTATGGCTGCTTGAGGGCAGCGTCGAACTCCGCGATGGCGAGACGGGTCGGTACCTGCAGGCCGATGAACTGGCGATAGTGAATCGTCATCGCCGCTGGAGCCTGCACAGCAAGACGGCGAACGTCGTGATGGCGCTGTCGCTGAACGCCGGATGGCTGACCCGCCTCGACGGCGATTTTTTTGCCTCCGTCTACCAGAGCAGCAGCGAAACGCGCGATGCCGAAGACACCCTGCGCTACCTGATGCGCCAGCTGCTGGTCCTCGGTCTGGTCAATCCGCAGGCCCACTACCGGCTGGAGGCCAACCGCTGGCTTAGCGAAATTGCTCTCCTGCTGGCGTCACGCTTCAGCCGTCCCCTCACCGCCCAGGCGCCTCGCGGAGCCGAACGCTGGAGCCAGCGAATTAACAGAGTGGTAGCGCGAATCGACGCCAACTATCAACGGCGCCTGTCGCTGCAGGAGATAGCCGCCGCGGAGTTTGTTTCTGAGGCCTGGCTCTCGCGTCTGTTCCGCAAAGA
The DNA here is from genome assembly GCF_001753185.1 of Klebsiella sp. LTGPAF-6F. NCBI lineage: Bacteria > Pseudomonadati > Pseudomonadota > Gammaproteobacteria > Enterobacterales > Enterobacteriaceae > Klebsiella > Klebsiella sp. LTGPAF-6F. Next base: position 2,735,682 of record NZ_CP017450.1, on the reverse strand, counting down.
GGTGGGCGTCAGCTTTATGCAGTACATCACCGGGCTGCGCCTGCGCGAAGCCGCGGAGCAGCTGACGACGACGCGTCAATCGATACAGCAGATCGCTCAGCAGCAGGGCTTTGCCAGCAGCCGGGTGATGAGCGACCTGTTTAAACGCGAGCACGGCCTGACGCCGCGCCAGTTCCGCCAGCAGCACCCGCAGACGGCGGTCGAATCTCTCCGCCCGCACCTACAGCAGACCGAGCGATGGCAGCCGGTGTCAATCGATCGGCTGTACGCCCGGCTCAACGCGCCGCAAACCTACGGTCTGGATAGCCCGCCGCTGCGGCTCAGCCCCCAACAAACCCGCCATCTCGATGTTCGCGAACTCCCGGCGCGCGCCGCGCCGCTGCGTCACACCCGAATGGTGATTACCGTTCGCGAACTGGACGACCTGCTGCGCGAGGATGTCCGCCGCGAACTGGAACAGCTGCACGACGCGCTGCCGATATTCGCCATCGATATTCACGATCCGTTTCTCAGCAGCCGCCTGTTCGGCACCGGCTGGGACGATCCGCAAATGGCCGGGTATGCCTGCTGGTATAACCTGCAGCGCATTTTTAGCTGGCTGGCGACCCTTGGCTGGGCGGTGATACTGCATACCGGGCTCACCACCCGCGGCGACCTGCTGCAACGTTTCCTCTCTCTGTCCGCTAACCATTTTCCGCCGGCAACCCTCGCCAGCTGGCACTTCGTCTGGCACTGGTCCCCTCAGGCCAGCGACGAGGCCCGCCAGCACGCCTGGCGGCAACAAAAGGCGATCCTGCAGAGGCTATCGCCGCAGTCGGCGCTGGGGATCTGGCACCGTTTTCCTCAACAGGTGGAGGACGATCCCCTTCTGCGTTCACCGCTGCTGGTCGAGGCGGATTTTCTGGCCTGCCAGGCCGATGCTAATGAACTACTGGATCTCGCGCAGGTGGATAGCCAGAAACTGGCCGCCAGCGAAAACTATCCGGTACACAAATTGCGCAAACTTCATAGCGCGCTGCGCCAGCGGCAGCTCCTGCTGCCGCTTTGGCTGCTCTCGTGGAATACCCTCACCGGCGATACCCGCGATACCAACGGCCGTTTCTTTCGCGGCGCGCTGCTGATGGATAATCTGCTGGGACTGGCGGATCAGGTTTGGCTCGCGGGGTTCTGGCTGAATTCAGGGCTGCAGGGGGAAGCCCGCGCCAACGGCAAGCTGGATACTTCCAGCCTGGCGCTGCACTATCTCCACGGTCTGCCGCGACCGGTCTACTGGGTGCTATGGCTGTGGCGCAGGCTGCGGGGCGAGGTGGTGATCAACGACAAGAACTTGCTGCTGCTGCGCCATAACGGCCATTATCAGCTACTGCTGCGCAATACGGTGGTTTTCAATCCCTGGCTTTCCAGCGAGGAGGCGTTTATCCAGCGCTTTAGTCAGCCCTGGAGCGTGCGCCTGCTCGGCCTTGAAGGACGCTGGCGAATCAAACATCATCTGTTCGATCGGCACCATGGCGCGCTCTTCCCGCTGTTTGAGGCCTTTCGCAGCCAAAGCGGCCCGGACGATGAGGACTATCGCTGGCTGATGCACAGAGCGCGTCCGGCGCTGCGCGTCAGTGAAGAGACGCCGGATAGCGACCGCTGGCAGCTTGTCGATTCGCTGGAGAGCAATGCGCTGGCGCTTTATGAATTCACGCCGCTCGGCGATTGAAAAGTGACAGTGTCACTACCCTGCTTCTTTCTGCAAGCGGTCTGTGCCGTGAAAAATAGCTTTTGCTTGCGCGGCAGCACGTTCGCAATCGGTTAAAAAATTGTAACTAGCAAGATATCCTCATGTGAACTATCATCAGCGCATCATGACTCAATGGACTGAAAATAAAGATGATTCCGGTTAATCCTTCAACGCTCGGCCGCTATGCGGCGCACGTCAGCCTGGTCCATACCATGAAAAGCCACCGCGCGCCGGCGCTCTCGGTCATGATGATCTTTTCGGACCTGCTTATCCGCTCAACCGAAGATGCATATCGTCAACAGGGCTGGACAATTACGCCGCAAAACAGCGGCCTGGTACTGCGTACTTATGTTGCCCACCATCACGATGGCGAAAAGCTGGAAATTAATCCCAAAGATTATATCGCCCGCTATAACCGGCTCCTTCCCCTGTAGCGCCTCGACCGCCAGCCAGCCTTACAGCCACGGCTGGCTGGAGAAACCGCCAATAAAAAGATACCATGTGGCGGATATCGGGGCTTCGACGCAAATAAGCGCCATGCTCAATACCCATAGCTTGCTCAAGCCGTGCGGCAGATGAATCGAAAATACGCTTTGCTCAACCCCTCGCTTGCCTGATGACAAACGTCGGATGATTTACGAGGTATACTCGAAGTTAATAAGCGGTATGAATTTGAATCAGTTGGTCAAATAACCGACGCAGCCCTCGCTTATATTATCTCCATGAGCAATAAGGTGGTGGTAAATGTTATTTAATATTAATAAGATAGAGCCTTGCTCTATAATCAAAAAGAAACTATGCGCCTGAAATTGTCTTCTCTCCTGGCAGCGGTATGTATGCTGTACGGGCAAGCTTTTGCCGCGCCAGCGCTGCCTGCGCACGCGGATATTCGCGATAGCGGCTTCGTTTATTGCGTGAGCGGTCAGGTCAACACCTTCAACCCGCAAAAGGTCAGCAGCGGCCTGATTGTCGATACCCTGGCCGCCCAGCTCTACGACCGGTTGCTTGACGTCGATCCCTATACTTATCGCCTGGTTCCCGAACTGGCAGAAAGCTGGGAGGTGCTGGACAACGGCGCAACCTACCGCTTCCACCTGCGCAACAATGTGCCTTTTCAGACCACCGCCTGGTTCAAACCGACCCGCAATTTTAATGCCGATGACGTCATTTTCACCTTTGGCCGCATTTTTAATCGCGACCACCCGTGGCACAACGTTAACGGCAGCAGCTTTCCCTATTTCGATAGCTTACAGTTTGCCGACAGCGTGGAAAGCGTGCGTAAGCTGGATAGTCATACCGTCGAGTTTCGCCTCAAACGCCCGGACGCCTCGTTCCTGTGGCACCTGGCCACCCACTACGCCTCGGTGATGTCGGCAGAGTATGCCGCGAAGCTGGCGCAGAACGATCGCCAGGAACTGATCGACCGGCAACCGGTCGGCACCGGTCCGTTCCAGCTGGAGGAGTATCGCAGCGGTCAGTACATTCGCCTGCAGCGCCATCCGGCCTACTGGCGCGGTAAACCGCTGATGCCGCAGGTGGTGGTCGATCTCGGCTCCGGCGGCACCGGCCGCTTGTCAAAACTGCTGACCGGCGAGTGCGACGTGCTGGCCTGGCCCGCCGCAAGCCAGCTCTCTATTCTGCGTGACGACCCGCGTCTGCGCCTGACCCTGCGCCCGGGAATGAACATCGCCTGGCTGGCGTTTAACACCGCTAAGCCGCCGCTCGATAATCCTGAGGTACGCCATGCGCTGGCGCTGGCCATCAATAATCAGCGCCTGATGCAGTCGATCTACTACGGCACGGCGGAAACCGCCGCGTCTATGCTGCCTCGCGCCTCCTGGGCCTACGATAACGACGCCAGGATCACCGAATATAACCCCACGGAAGCCCGCGCCCGGCTGAAAGCCCTGGGGCTGGAAAATCTAACGCTTAAGCTGTGGGTGCCAACCAGCTCGCAGGCCTGGAACCCCAGCCCTCTGAAAACCGCCGAGCTTATTCAGGCGGATATGGCGCAAATTGGCGTGAAGGTGATTATTGTGCCGGTCGAAGGCCGGTTCCAGGAGGCCAGATTAATGGATATGAGTCATGACCTGACGCTGTCCGGCTGGGCAACGGACAGTAACGATCCGGACAGCTTTTTCCGTCCGCTATTGAGCTGCGCGGCGATTACCTCACAAACCAACTATGCTCACTGGTGTCATCGCGAATTCGACGAGGTGCTGCAAAAGGCGCTCACTTCCCAGCAGCTGGCCTCGCGTATTGAGGCCTATAAAGAGGCGCAGCGCATTCTTGCCAATGAACTGCCGGTGCTGCCGCTGGCCTCCTCCCTGCGCTTGCAGGCCTATCGTTACGACATGAAAGGCCTATCGTTACGACATGAAAGGCCTGGTGCTGAGCCCGTTTGGCAACGCCTCATTCGCAGGCGTCTCGCGGGAAAAAGAAGACGAGGTGAAAAAACCATGATTATTTTTACCCTGCGTCGCCTGCTGCTGCTGCTGATTACCCTCTTCCTGCTGACCTTTGTCGGTTTTAGCCTGAGCTATTTTACGCCCCACGCGCCGCTGCAGGGCGCCTCGCTGTGGAACGCCTGGCTATTCTGGTTTGAGGGCGTGCTGCACTGGGATTTCGGCGTTTCCAGCATCAACGGTCAGCTGATTTCCGAGCAGCTTAAAGAGGTCTTTCCCGCCACCATGGAGCTCTGTATCCTCGCCTTCGGCTTCGCGCTGGTGATCGGGATCCCCGTCGGTATGCTGGCGGGCATTATGCGCAACAAATGGCAAGATACCCTGATCAGCGCCCTGGCGCTGCTGGGCTTTTCGATTCCCGTCTTCTGGCTGGCGCTGCTGCTGACCCTGTTTTTCTCCCTTACCCTGGGCTGGTTTCCGGTCTCCGGGCGCTTCGATCTGCTGTATGAAGTGAAATCGGTCACCGGCTTTGCGCTGATCGACGCATGGCTATCCGACTCCCCGTGGCGCCATGAAATGATCGTCAGCGCGGCGCGCCACATGGTGCTGCCGGTGCTAACCCTGGCGGTAGCGCCGACGACGGAAGTGATCCGTTTGATGCGTATCAGCACCAGCGAAGTATACGACACCAACTATGTCAAAGCCGCCGCCACCCGCGGCGTATCGCGGCGGACGATTTTACACCGCCACGTCCTGCACAACGCCCTGCCGCCGGTGATCCCGCGCCTGGGACTCCAGTTTTCCACCATGCTAACGCTGGCGATGATTACCGAAATGGTCTTTAGCTGGCCGGGGCTGGGCCGCTGGCTGATTAACGCGATTCGCCAACAGGACTACGCCGCGATTTCCGCGGGCGTGATGGTCATCGGCGCGCTGGTAATTATTGTGAACGTGATATCCGATATTCTGGGTGCTATGGCTAACCCACTGAAACATAAGGAATGGTATGCCCTACGATAGCGTCTATCTGGAGAAGCGCCCGCCGGGTGCGCTACGCACCGTATGGCGAAAATTCTACGGCGATACGACCGCTATGATCGGCCTGTACGGCTGTGCGGCGCTGGCGCTGCTGTGCGTTTTCGGCGGCTGGTTCGCTCCTTACGGCATCGACCAGCAGTTTCTCGGCTACCAGCTGCTGCCGCCGTCCTGGTCGCGGTACGGCGAAGTGTCGTTCTTTCTCGGTACCGACGATCTCGGTCGCGACGTCCTGAGCCGCCTGCTGAGCGGCGCGGCGCCGACGGTCGGCGGCGCGTTTGTGGTGACGCTGGGCGCCGCCCTGCTGGGACTGGTGCTTGGCGTGATTGCCGGTTCTACCCACGGCCTGCGGTCGGCGGTGATGAACCATATTCTTGACACGCTGCTGTCGATCCCGTCCCTGCTGCTGGCCATTATCGTGGTCGCCTTCGCCGGGCCGCACCTCAGCCACGCGATGTTCGCCGTCTGGCTGGCGCTTCTGCCGCGGATGGTGCGTTCGGTCTACAGCATGGTGCATGACGAACTGGAAAAAGAGTACGTTATCGCCGCCCGCCTTGACGGGGCCTCGACGCTGAATATTTTATGGTTCGCGGTGCTGCCGAATATTACCTCAGGCCTGGTCACCGAGATCACCCGCGCGCTGTCGATGGCGATCCTGGATATCGCTGCGCTGGGCTTCCTCGATCTCGGCGCTCAACTGCCTTCCCCCGAATGGGGAGCGATGCTCGGCGACGCGCTGGAGCTGATTTACGTGGCGCCGTGGACGGTGATGCTGCCGGGTGCGGCAATCATGATAAGCGTCCTGCTGGTTAATCTGCTGGGCGACGGGATCCGCCGCGCCATCATCGCCGGGGTGGAATAATGCCGTTACTCGACATCCGTAATTTAACCATTGAATTCAAGACCAACGAAGGCTGGGTAAAAGCCGTCGATCGCGTCAGCCTGACACTCGCCGAGGGGGAAATACGCGGCCTCGTCGGGGAGTCCGGCTCCGGCAAAAGCTTAATAGCTAAAGCGATATGCGGCGTCACCAAGGACAACTGGCGGGTAACCGCCGACCGCATGCGCTTCGACGACATCGACCTGCTGCGTCTGTCGGTGCGCGAGCGGCGTAAGCTGGTGGGCCACAACGTCTCAATGATTTTTCAGGAGCCGCAATCCTGTCTCGACCCTTCCGAACGGATCGGCCAGCAATTAACGCAGAATATCCCCGGCTGGACCTTTAAAGGACGCTGGTGGCAGCGCCTGGGCTGGCGCAAGCGGCGCGCCATCGAGCTCCTGCACCGCGTCGGGATCAAAGATCATAAAGATGCGATGCGCAGCTTCCCCTACGAGCTGACGGACGGAGAGTGCCAGAAGGTCATGATCGCCATCGCGCTGGCTAACCAGCCGCGGCTGCTGATCGCCGATGAGCCGACTAACGCCATGGAGCCGACAACGCAGGCGCAAATCATCCGCCTGCTGACGCGGCTGAACCAAAACAACAACACCACTATTTTGCTGATCAGCCACGATATGCAGATGCTCAGTAAATGGGCGGACAAAATCAACGTGATGTACTGCGGGCAGACGGTGGAAACCGCGCCGAGCGAAGAGCTGGTGACGATTCCTCATCACCCTTACACGCAGGCGCTGATTCGGGCGATTCCCGATTTCGGCAGCGCCATGCCGCACAAGAGTCGGCTCAACACCTTGCCGGGGGCGATCCCTTTGCTCGAACAGCTGCCCATCGGCTGCCGGCTCGGGCCGCGCTGCCCCTATGCCCAGCGCGAATGTATCGAAACGCCCCGGCTGGTGGGCGCCCGTAACCACCTCTATGCCTGTCATTTCCCGCTGAACATGGAGAAAGAGTGAAATGGTCGAAACATTGCTTGAAGTGCGCAATCTGAGTAAGACCTTTCGCTACCGCACCGGCTGGTTTCATCGGCAAACGGTGGAAGCGGTTAAGCCGTTAAGCTTTACCCTGCGCGAGCGCCAGACGCTGGCGATTATCGGCGAGAACGGCTCCGGCAAGTCAACGCTGGCAAAAATGCTCGCTGGAATGGTCGAACCCAGCACCGGCGAACTGCTGATTGACGATCGCCCGCTGGCGTTTGGCGATTACTCTTTCCGCAGCCAGAAGATTCGTATGATCTTTCAGGATCCGTCGACCTCGCTCAATCCGCGGCAGCGTATTTCGCAAATCCTCGATTTTCCGCTGCGCCTGAATACCGACCTCGAACCCGAAGCGCGGCAGAAGCAGATTATCGAAACGTTGCGAATGGTTGGCCTGCTGCCGGACCACGTCAGCTACTACCCGCATATGCTGGCGCCGGGACAGAAACAGCGTCTGGGCCTGGCGCGCGCGCTGATCCTGCGTCCGAAGGTCATCGTCTGCGATGAAGCGCTGGCGTCGCTGGATATGTCAATGCGCTCGCAGCTGATAAACCTGATGCTGGAGCTGCAGGAAAAACAGGGTATCTCCTACATTTACGTGACTCAGCATCTGGGCATGATGAAGCACATCAGCGATCAGGTGCTGGTGATGCATCAGGGCGAAGTGGTCGAACGCGGCAGCACCGCCGACGTTCTGGCGTCTCCGCTGCACGAGCTGACAAAACGCCTGATTGCCGGCCATTTCGGCGAGGCGCTGACTGCCGATGCCTGGCGTAAAGACGGTAAATAAACCGAGGCGTAAATTGCACGGCGCTAGCGCCAGGTCGCCGTCATATCCGATGGTATACTCTTGTATACACGGTAGCCAAAGCGCGATATGACGTGGCGAATGGCAGAAAAATATCGTGACACAAGGGGTCGTCAGTGAGATATAATTCCCGGCTAAATTTGAGTTATTTCGAAATAACAATGCTAACCAAATGATTGTTAAAGTAAAAATACGCAATAACGATAAGGATTAAAAGCTATGGGTTTTCTTTCCGGTAAGCGCATTCTGTTGACTGGCCTTGCCAGCAAACTGTCCATCGCCTACGGCATCGCGCAAGCCATGCATCGTGAAGGGGCTGAACTGGCGTTCACCTATCAGAACGAAAAACTGAAAGGTCGTGTGGAAGAATTTGCCGCCGCGCTGGGCTCTAATATCGTCCTGCCGTGCGATGTCGCGGAAGATGAGAGCATCGAGTCTCTGTTCACCGAGCTGGCAAAAGTGTGGCCGAAGTTCGACGGTTTCGTCCACTCTATCGGCTTTGCGCCGGCAGACCAGCTGGACGGCGACTACGTTAACGCGGTCACTCGTGAAGGTTTCAAAATCGCTCACGATATCAGCGCCTACAGCTTTGTGGCGATGGCGAAAGCCTGCCGCGGTATGCTGAACCCGGGCTCCGCGCTGCTGACGCTCTCCTACCTGGGCGCAGAGCGCGCCATCCCGAACTACAACGTGATGGGTCTGGCGAAAGCCTCTCTTGAAGCTAACGTGCGCTACATGGCGAACGCCATGGGCCCGGAAGGCGTTCGCGTTAACGCCATCTCTGCCGGTCCGATCCGTACCCTGGCGGCTTCCGGTATTAAAGATTTCCGTAAGATGCTGGCGCACTGCGAAGCGGTCACCCCGATCCGTCGCACCGTCACCACTGAAGACGTGGGCAACAGCGCAGCATTCCTGTGCTCCGACCTGTCTGCCGGCATCTCCGGCGAAGTCGTTCACGTTGACGGCGGCTTCAGCATCGCCGCCATGAACGAGCTGGAACTGAAATAAGTTCGTTACCCTCCTCGCGCCCGCGAGGAGGGGTATTTCCCCCGCGCTTTCCTTCTGTTATTCCAATCCGCTATTTGTTAGCACGGATCAATATTTTCTCCCGCTCCAGGGTTAAGCCAGGATAGTTCCGCATAGCATGACCGCGAAACGGCGGTTTGCCACATACCGAACAAGGAACGCCCATGGAGCAACGCCGCGTTAACGGCAAAAACCACTGGTATCATGAGACCCAGTCAACAATCTGCCCGGTGGATGTATTGCCGCTCGTCCCTGAAGCCGCCCATGTCGAAGATCGTTTTCTACTCGATCTGACTCTCCCCCGGGAGCTGCTCGAGGCGCATGCGCGCTGGCTTACGCCCGCCCGTCGGCTGGCAGATGCCCTCTTTCCCGCGTCAGTGACGGTTAACCGTCTACAGACATTTAGCGCCTATGACCGGCTAAGTACGGCGCTGACCGTCGCCCAGGTTTATGGCGTACAGCGCCTGTGTAATCACTACGCCGCTCGCCTGGCGCCGCTTCCCGGCCCGGACTCCTCGCGTGAGAGCAACCGTCGTCTGGCGCAAATTACCCAGTATGCGCGTCAGCTCGCGAGCTCTCCTTCGCTGATCAACGCGCTCGCCCGCAGCCAGCTGGACGAAGTCGGCCTGACCAGTCGCGATATTATCCTTATCAATCAGATTATTGGCTTTATCAGCTTCCAGGCCCGCGCTATCGCCGCCTTCCATGCCGCGCTGGGTTACCCGGTGCGCTGGATCCCCGGCATGCCGCAGCAGGAAGATGCCCCGGAAGCGCTTTTCGTCGCGAGGGAGAGTGACTGGCAGCCAGGACTTGACGACGCGGACTTACGCTATGCCGACGATGAGCGCCAGTCTCTTTTAGCGAACTGGCGAAAACATCCGGGCCTGTTTGAACTTGCCCCGCTGCTGGCGGCTCAGGAACCTCCTCTGGCTCTGCAGGAACAGCTTCTGACCCACCTCAGCGATCGACAACCGTTCGCCGCGCAGGTGGCGCTGATCGCTGCGCGGATTAATGGCAGCATCAGCTGCTTTAACGCGTGGGCCTCGCGATGTCCAGATTTAGCCGATCTCACGGACGCTTTGCGTGGTAATGAATCCGGCGTCCAGCCATGGGGAGACAACCCGTCAATGGAACGCCAGCTTCTACAATCCGTACAGCTTTTGACCCGCGCGCCCGACCGCTTCAGCGCCGCCCAGCTAACTCCCCTCACAGATTACGGGCTTTCCCGTAGCGCGGCTATCGATCTACTCGCCTGGTGCGGGCTGTGCGGTTGGATGAATCGGCTGAAAATCGCCCTCGGGAATGTACGTCAGGAGACGTAAAATGCTGAAACAGCGCTTGCTGCGGCAGGCATATTCGCGTAAAAATGTCAGCCGCTCTTTTAGCCACGAAAATACGAAATTATGTTTCAGGACAACCCGCTGCTAGCGCAGCTTAAACAGCAACTGCATTCCCAGACTCCGCGCGTTGAAGGGGTCGTTAAGGGGACGGAAAAAGGATTTGGCTTCCTCGAAGTCGACTCGCAGAAAAGCTATTTCATTCCGCCGCCGCAAATGAAAAAAGTGATGCATGGCGATCGTATTATCGCCGTGGTCAATACTGAAAAGGAACGCGAAAGCGCTGAGCCTGAAGAACTGGTTGAGCCGTTCCTGACGCGTTTTGTCGGCAAAGTTCATAAGAAAGACGATCGTCTTTCCATCGTTCCTGACCATCCGCTGCTGAAAGATGCCATTCCTTGCCGCGCCGCGCGCGGCGTAGAGCATGATTTTAAAGAGGGTGACTGGGCCGTTGCCGAAATGCGCCGTCATCCGCTGAAAGGCGACCGCGGTTTCTACGCTGAGCTCACCCAGTACATTACCTACGGCGACGATCATTTCGTTCCATGGTGGGTCACCCTGGCGCGTCATAATCTGGAAAAAGAAGCGCCGGACGGCGTGGCGACCGAGATGCTTGATGAAGGTCTGGAACGCCGTGATTTAACGGCCCTGGCTTTCGTGACCATCGACAGCGCCAGCACCGAAGATATGGACGATGCGCTGTACGTTGAGCAAACCGCTGACGGCAAGCTGCATCTGACCGTCGCTATCGCCGATCCGACCGCGTGGATTGCCGAAGGCAGCAAGCTGGACAACACGGCGAAAATTCGCGCCTTTACCAACTATCTGCCGGGCTTCAACATTCCGATGCTGCCGCGCGAGCTCTCGGACGACCTCTGCTCTCTGCGCCCCAACGAGGTTCGCCCGGTTCTGGCCTGCCGCATGATCCTCGCGGATGACGGCGCCATCGAAGATGATATTCAGTTCTTCGCGGCGACCATCGAGTCAAAAGCGAAGCTGGCCTACGATGATGTTTCCGACTGGCTGGAAAATAACGGTGGCTGGCAGCCGGGAAGCGAGACTATCGCCCAGCAAATTAAGCTGCTGCAGGAGGCCTGCCTGCGTCGTAGCGAATGGCGTAAAAACCACGCGCTGGTATTCAAGGACCGCCCGGATTACCGCTTTGTGCTTGGCGACAAGGGTGAAGTGCTGGATATCGTCGCCGAACCGCGTCGTATCGCCAACCGCATCGTTGAAGAGTCAATGATTGCCGCCAACATCTGTGCCGCCCGCGTGCTGCGCGACAAACTCGGTTTCGGCGTTTATAACGTCCACACCGGTTTCGATCCGGCCAACACCGAGCAGCTCGCGGCCTTACTGAAGACTCACGATGTGCACGTTGACCCGGTGGAAGTGCTGACGCTGGAAGGCTTCTGCAAGCTGCGTCGCGAGCTGGACGCGCAGCCGTCTGGTTTCCTCGATAGCCGTATTCGTCGCTTCCAGTCGTTTGCGGAAATCAGCACCGAGCCGGGCCCGCACTTCGGCCTGGGTCTTGAGGCCTATGCGACCTGGACTTCCCCGATCCGTAAGTACGGCGATATGATTAACCATCGTCTGCTGAAAGCGATTATCAAAGGGGAAGCGATCTCCCGCCCGCAGGATGACGTTGCGATCCAAATGGCTGAACGCCGTCGCCTCAACCGCATGGCGGAGCGCGATGTTGGAGACTGGCTGTACGCCCGCTATCTGAATCCGCAGGCCGGCACCAATACCCGTTTTGCAGCTGAGATTATCGATGTCAGCCGCGGCGGCATGCGCGTGCGTTTGGTTGATAACGGCGCGGTTGCCTTTATCCCGGCGCCGTTCCTTCACGCCGTGCGCGATGAACTGGTGTGCAGCCAGGAAAACGGCACCGTGCAGATCAAAGGCGAAGTCGTCTACAAAGTCACGGATGTTATCGACGTCACGATTGCCGAAGTGCGCATGGAAACCCGTAGCGTGATTGCGCGTCCAGCCGCCTGATAGTTCACCTGTGCGGCTCCCTTATATGGAGCCGCATTTTAGCCCTTCCCGTTGTTTTTCTGCGCGTTGCCCACGAATCATTGTAGATGAGTTAGTTTGTGCGTTTTTTTCGCTTCTCTTTTTCATCCGTTTTTAGCATCATTGATTTTATTCACATTTGTAACCAGGATAACGCCATGTCAGATCTGAATGCCCGCCTGCTCGCCCAACGAATCGATACCGTGCTGGATATTCTGGTTGCCGGGGATTATCACTCCGCAATCCATAATCTGGAAATTCTGAAAGCTGAACTGCAGGCGCTTTCCAGCGACGAGCAGGAAAATAAACCCGGTCAGCCTAAAGCGCCGTGGGAAATTTGATAATCTTCATCGTCGCCATCGGCCATCCAGGGCCGATCGCGCCCAAATAGCCCTTAACTGCGAAGTTGCTATGAACGCCCGACAACAAAGTATTTTGCAAATGGTCATCGATAAAGGCCGTATGAGCGTGGCCGATCTCGCGAAGATGACCGGTGTCTCTGAAGTCACCATTCGCCAGGATCTGAATTCACTCGAGAAACAGAGCTACCTGCGGCGTACCCACGGCTTCGCCGTTCCGCTGGATAGTGAAGATGTGGAAACCCGCATGATGACCAACTTCGCGATTAAGCGAGAGCTGGCTGCGCGGGCCGCTACGCTCGTTTCGTCCGGGGAAACGGTGTTTATCGAAAACGGGAGCTGCAACGCCCTGCTCGCCCGTACGCTTGCCGAGCGCGGCGATATCACTATCATCACCGTCAGCAGCTATATTGCGCATCTGCTGAAAGAGACGCCTGGAGAAGTCATCCTGCTGGGCGGGATCTATCAAAAGCGCAGTGAAAGTATGGTGGGTCCGCTAACCCGTCAGTTTATTCAGCAGGTCCACTTCAGCAAGGCCTTTATTGGCATTGACGGCTGGCAGGCTGAAACCGGATTTACCGGACGGGATATGATGCGTGCTGACGTGGTCAACGCGGTGCTTGAAAAGGGCTGTGAAGCGATTGTGCTCAGCGATAGCTCGAAATTCAACGTGGTTCATCCCTATCCGCTCGGCCCGATAGGGCGCTTCAACCGCATTATCACCGATGATAATCTCAATGATGCCGTGCGCAACCAGTTAACCCAGTGCGGTTTAGCCGTCGATATTGTTAACCATCCCTGATCCTTATTTCTGCCTTGTCGCCGCTTTGCCGGGCTCTCCCCGGCATCGCCCTGGTCTGAGACTTTTCTGACACCTGAATTCAGACTTTTTACCTGCCTGAAAAATTTATAGAAAGTAGAATTAATGTTAGCGATATAACAGGAAGTAACTATCACCTGCGTGAATAGAGCAACACCTGCGCAACTAAAGCTTCATGGAATACCCCCCGGGCTGGCGTAACAAGCTATGCTTAAGGGAAGTTGTATCCATGAATAGATTATTCAGGAGAAAAAAAATGATGACTTCAATGAACAAAAAAATGGCCGCTGTGGTTCTGGCCGTCACTGTTGCAATGTCTCTGAGCGCTTGTTCTAACTGGTCTAAACGCGACCGTAACACCGCTATCGGCGCAGGTGCCGGTGCACTGGGCGGTGCGGTATTAACGGACGGCAGCACCCTGGGTACCCTCGGCGGCGCGGCAGTCGGCGGGATTATCGGCCACCAGGTGGGTAAATAATATTAACCACGAACAATAAAATGAAAGTTTATATTTGCTGACCAGTACACCAGCACAAAAATAAAGGCCACGATATTTATCGTGGCCTTATTATTAATCAACCGCCAGCCAGCTTAACCTTCATGCCTTTGGCTTCCAGAAGCGATTTGAGCAAGTCACGCTTATCGCCCTGAATCTCAATCACGCCATCTTTTACCGCCCCGCCGCAGCCGCATTTCTTTTTCAGCTCGGCAGCCAGCTTAGCCAGCGCGTCGTCACTTTCATCTATTCCGCTAATCAGACACACGCCCTTCCCCTTGCGTCCGCTGGTCTGGCGCTGGATACGTACGATACCGTCCCCTTTCGGACGCGCCTGTACCGCTTTGGGCTCATCAATACGACCGCTGTCCGTTGAATAAACCAGACGACTGTTGGAATCGCTCATCATACCCCCTTATTCAACGATGCGTTGATACCGCGCAGAGTGGCGGCCGGATCGGCAGACTGCGTTACCGGACGACCAATCACCATGTAATCTACCCCCGCCGCCTGCGCCTGTTCCGGCGTCATAATGCGCCGCTGGTCACCCGCGTCGCTACCTTGCGGACGAATGCCAGGCGTCACCAGCTTGAACGCCTGGCCCAGCTCTTGTTTAAAGCGAACCGCCTCCTGCGCCGAACAGACAACGCCATCCAGCCCGCAGCGCTGGGTCAGCGCCGCCAGCTTCGCGGCGTGGTCCGCCGGAGATAGCGTAATGCCCAGATCCTGCAGATCGCTGGCTTCCATGCTGGTTAACACCGTTACCGCAATTAATAGCGGCGCATCTTTTCCGAAGGGCAGCAGGGCCTCACGTGCGGCAGTCATCATACGCGCGCCGCCGGAGGCATGAACGTTAACCATCCAGACGCCAAGCTCTGCCGCTGCGGCGACCGCACGCGCCGTGGTATTCGGGATATCGTGAAATTTTAGATCGAGGAAAATCTCAAAACCGCGCTGGTGCAGGTCGCGAACAAACTGCGGCCCCAGCAGGGTAAACATCTCTTTACCAACCTTGAGCCGGCAGTCGCGCGGGTCGATACGGTCGACAAACGCCAGCGCTTTATCACGGTTATCATAATCGAGAGCAACGACGATGGGAGAGGATGTGACAACGCGGGAAGAAGATGTAGCAGTAGACGTCATGACCGGACCTTAATTGTTGATGAGCGCCGGTTCGGCGCAAAAAAGGTAAACGGGCAGCATTCTACCTGCGATAAGCCGAAAATAACAGGCTGCATTTCCCTCCCTGCCGGACGCCTTAATAGCCGTAGCCGGAGGAGACGGACATAATAATCCATAAGTATGTTGTAACTAAAGTGCGGCTTTTTTTTAAAATTACTGCCCGTCGAGTCCGCGAATGGGCTTAATGGTTGACCACGACCGGCAGGATGGACAGTGCCAGTACAGCGTATGGGCGGTAAAGCCGCATTTCTGGCAGCGGTAGCGCGGCTTGCTGCGGACCTGCTCGCCCACCATCTGGCGCAGCACGCCCAGGCTCTCCTTCGCACGCCCCTCTTCGGCTTCATTAATGTGGTAATCGATGAGCTTATGGAAAACGCGCATCGTCGGATGGCGCTCCAGCTGGCGAGTCACGTAGTTTTGCGCGGCGTCAACCCCTTCCCGCTGTTCGAGGATCTGCGCCAGCATCAGATCGGCCGTCGCGCCGGTATTTTCCTCCGCGCAGCGGCGCAAAAATGCTTCCCACTCGTCGGTTTTCCCTAACTGCTGGTAACAGGTTTGCAGCATCTCCAGGGTTTCACCCACCAGTTCTTTATCCTGCTCAATCACCCGCTCCAGGCTCTCTACCGCTTTGGCATAGTCGCCCTTCTCCATCCATACCCGACCCATCATGATGGAGACGCGAGCGCTGTTGCGATCCGCCGCGGCGCCTTTTTTCAGCAGCGCCATCGCCTTATCCAGATCGTTGCCCGCCATTTGCTGCAGCGCCAGTTCACACCAGAAATTGGCGATTTCGCCGCGATGTTTCTCTTTCCCCAGCTTAACCAGACGCTCGGCCACTTCTATCGCCGACTGCCAGTCGCTGGTTGCCTGATAAATTTGCAGCAGCTGCTGCAGGGCGCTCAGGCGAAAATCCGTTTCATCCACCAGCTGTTTGAACATCCCCTCCGCCCGATCGTAGAGCCCGGCGGCCATATAATCGCGCCCCAGCTGCTGAACCGCCAGCAGGCGCTGGTCGTAAGTCAGCGAGGCGCTTTCCATTAAGCTCTGGTGGATGCGGATAGCGCGGTCAACTTCACCGCGCGAGCGGAACAGGTTGCCCAGCGTCAGATGGGCTTCGACGGTGCCGGTATCCTCTTTCAGCATATCGAGGAACAGATCGACGGCTTTATCCTGCTGATTGCTCAGCAGGAAGTTGACCCCTGTAACGTAGTCACGCGACAGACGGCTCGCATCGTCCTGTTTGGACTGTTGTGCACTTCTGCGCCCCATGTACCAGCCATACGCTGCGGCAACGGGCAAAAGCAGAAACAACAACTCCAGCATAAATGATTATTCCTTCACCGCAGGAACACCGGCTTCTGCAGGCGTAGCGCTGGCTGGCGCGATCTGATGCTCCAGACGCTTAATTTTACGCTCAGCGCGCGCCAGAGAGACGCGAACGCGCAGCCAGAAAAGACCGCAGATCAGCCAGCCGATAGCAAAACCGGCAGCAAAAAGCACGGCCAGCAGCGTCGAAATACGGAACTCACCCTGCGCGAGGAGATAGTTGAACGTGACCACCTGGTCATTCTGCGCGCCCAGCGTCACTGAAATGACGAAGATGGCTAACACCAGTAAGAAAATAAGAAAATATTTCACATGACTTCCCGTTCTGTGGGTTGCGCGAAAAAATCCCGCGTTCAGCCCTATAAAGTACCATTTTCGCCGCAGCGGTGAAATGGAAATGCATGACACCAGTACAGGATATGCGGCCTGATAGGGGTAATATCAACATTATTCCGGCGCTGCCGCCCTTTTTTTAATATCCTGCGCCTCTTCTCCCGGCGGCGATAGCGGGCCGCAGAACCGCTGGGCAAGCCAGGTCGCCAGGGTCACCAGCAGCCAGGAAATCAGCGTTGCGACGATCAGATCCTGCGGCCAGTGCATGCCCAGCGCCAGGCGGCTGCCCATCACCGCCGTCGCCCACGTTAGCAGCAGCGCCAGGGTGACCCAGCGACGCCGCGGCCACAGCAAACCAACGCCGAGCAGCGCCCAGCTGGCAGCGAACATCGTATGGCCAGACGGGAAAGCGAAGCCGGTCTCTTTTTGCCAGTGCTTGCGCAAAAATTCGGGGATTTGCTGCTCTTGCGCCAGCTGCTCATGCACCAGTTTAGCGCGTTCTTTGCGTTTCAACGCGTAGAATTGCGTGACCGGCACCTGCTGCGTCTGCTCCAGCCAGATGACAAAGGGACGAGGCTCCTGAACGCGGCCTTTAATCCACGTCTTCATTCCCTGCCCAACCAGTATCGCTGCGGCCAGAATGAGGAACAGCATTATCGCCGCTCGCAGACGAAAACGCAGGCACCACAGAAACCAGGCGCATAAGATAACGTGCGTAATGATGCCCCATGGCTGCGTCACCGTCTCGGTCACCCAGTACAGCAGCTTCATCGTCCCTGCCGACAGCCCGGGATGCCATTTCCAGCCCGAAATCCAGATCGCAGCAGGCATGATTAATAACAGGGCCGCGCCAACGGCGGTTCGTCTGGCAATCAACAGCATCTCATCTCCTTATTCATTAACCTCAATATCATAACGGAAAGTAGTTCGTTTGTGCGCTTTGCGCGCAGGTAACCCGACGCAATTAGGAGAACGTCGCGCCATTGTGGCAAAATAGCGGCAAACAGAAGCACAGTCAGGTGCTGATAGAATCTGGAGAATCACATGCAGCTTAAACGTGTGGCAGAAGCCAAACTGCCAACCCCATGGGGCGATTTTCTCATGGTGGGTTTTGAAGAACTGGCAACCGGGCAGGATCACGTCGCGCTGGTATTTGGCGATATTTCGGGGCAATCCCCGGTTCTGGCTCGCGTACACTCTGAGTGTTTAACGGGCGACGCCCTTTTTAGCCTGCGCTGTGATTGCGGATTTCAACTGGAAGCGGCGTTGTCGCATATTGCCGAAGAGGGGCGCGGCATTCTGCTGTATCACCGCCAGGAAGGGCGCAATATCGGTCTGCTGAACAAAATCCGCGCCTACGCGTTACAGGATCAAGGCTATGACACCGTGGAAGCCAACCATCAGCTGGGTTTTGCCGCCGATGAACGCGACTTCACGCTGTGCGCAGATATGTTTAAGCTGCTCAACGTCGACCAGGTACGCCTGTTGACCAACAACCCGAAGAAGGTCGAAATCCTGACTGAAGCGGGAATTAACATTGTGGAACGCGTGCCGCTGATTGTGGGACGCAACCCGAAAAATGCCCACTATCTGGATACTAAGGCTGCCAAAATGGGGCACCTGCTGAGCAAGTAATTCCGTTGAAAAATGAAGGGCCAGCCTGTGCTGGCCCTTTTTATATCAGACGCGGGTTTACAGCATATTGCGGATCACATAGTGCAAAATACCGTCGTTCTGATAGTAGGTCAGCTCAGTCGCGGTATCGATGCGGCAGCGGCATTCAATCACTTCCTGCCGGCCATCCGCGCGCGTCAGCGTGACCGGCACCGTCATACCGGGCTGCAGAGCCTGCAGGTTGCTGATATCTATCCGCTCCTCGCCGCTCAGTCCCAGCGTTTTACGCGTCACCCCCTGCGGGAATTCCAGCGGTAAGATCCCCATTCCAATCAGGTTGGAGCGGTGGATACGCTCGAAAGACTCGGCAATCACCACCCTGACGCCGAGCAAACGCGGTCCTTTAGCCGCCCAGTCGCGGCTGGAGCCGGAACCGTACTCTTTGCCTGCGATCACCGCCAGCGGCGTGCCCTCCGCTTTGTAGAGCATAGCGGCATCGTAAATAGCGATAGGTTGACTATCCGGAAGATGACGGGTCATCCCCCCCTCCACGCCGGGGACCATTTCGTTACGAATACGAATATTGGCAAACGTCCCGCGCATCATCACCTCATGGTTGCCGCGACGGGAGCCGTAGGAGTTAAAATCAATGCGTTCGACGCCGTGATTTTGCAGATAACGGCCCGCGGGGCTGTCGGCTTTAATGCTGCCCGCCGGGGAGATATGGTCGGTGGTAACCGAGTCGCCCAACATGGCCAGAATGCGCGCGCCGTGAATATCCTCTACCGGTTTAGGCTCAACGCCCATCTCATCAAAGAACGGCGACAGGCGAATGTAGGTGGAATCATCCTGCCAGTCGTAGGTATCAGAGCGATCCACTTTAATCGCCTTCCACTCGGCTGTCCCTTCAAACACTTCGGCGTACTCTTTACGGAACATCTCCGTTGAGACTTGCTCAACCGCCTGCGCGACTTCGATTCCGCTCGGCCAGATATCCTTCAGATACACCGGCTGACCATCTTTACCCGTCCCTAACGGCTCACGGGTCAGGTCGAGATTCATATTCCCCGCCAGGGCGTAGGCGACCACCAGCGGCGGCGACGCCAGCCAGTTGGTTTTTACCAGCGGATGAATACGTCCTTCAAAGTTGCGGTTGCCGGAGAGCACAGCCCCGACGGTCAGATCGCCCTGCTTGATTGCGCGCTCGATCGGGTCCGGCAGCGGTCCGGAGTTACCGATACAGGTGGTACAGCCATAGCCGACCAGATTGAAGCCCAGTTCATCAAGATACGGCGTCAGCTTTGCGTGGGCCAGATAGTCGGAAACGACCTTCGACCCGGGAGCCAGCGACGCTTTAACCCACGGCTGCGGTTTCAGCCCCCGCTCAACGGCTTTTTTGGCCAGCAAGCCGGCGGCCATCAGGACGCTGGGGTTCGACGTGTTAGTACAGGAGGTAATGGCGGCAATCACCACCGCGCCGTCAGGCAGCGAATACTGCTGTCCGTTCAGCGTGTAGTCGATTGGCCGTTTATCTTTCTGCGCGTGATTAACTTCCAGCTCGGTGCTGGCGGCAAAGGCCTGGGGCACATCGCCGAGCGCTACGCGATCCTGCGGGCGTTTCGGCCCGGCCAGGCTGGCTTCAACGGTTCCCATATCCAGCGCCAGCGTGCTGGTGAATACCGGTTCATCTCCAGGCTGACGCCACATGCCCTGCGCTTTCGCATAGGCTTCTACCAATGCCACCTGCTCTTCGCTGCGGCCGGTCAGGCGCATATAGTCAAGCGTTACCGCATCGATCGGGAAAAAGCCGCAGGTCGCGCCATACTCCGGGGACATATTGGCAATCGTCGCGCGGTCCGCCAGCGGCAGAGAATCGAGGCCATCGCCGTAGAATTCAACAAACTTACCCACAACGCCGTGTTTACGCAGCATTTGGGTGACCGTCAGGACCAGGTCCGTCGCGGTAATGCCTTCACGCAGCTTGCCGCTCAGCTTGAAGCCAACAACGTCCGGGATCAGCATGGAAACCGGCTGACCGAGCATGGCGGCTTCCGCTTCGATACCGCCGACGCCCCAGCCCAGAACGCCTAAACCGTTAATCATCGTGGTATGGGAATCGGTGCCGACCAGGGTGTCGGGGAAAGCCACCCACTCGCCGTTTTGCTGTTCGCTCCACACCGCCCGGCCAAGGTATTCGAGGTTTACCTGGTGGCAAATACCGGTACCCGGCGGTACTACGCTGAAGCGGCTGAATGCCTGCTGCCCCCAGCGCAAAAAGACGTAGCGCTCATGGTTGCGCTCCATCTCAAGCCGGACGTTCTCTTCAAAAGCATCATCGTCACCAAAACGGTCTACGGTGACCGAGTGGTCAATCACCAGGTCGACGGGCGAAAGCGGGTTCACTTTGGCGGTATCGCCGCCCAGGCGTTTGACCGCTTCGCGCATCGCCGCCAGGTCCACCACGGCAGGAACCCCGGTAAAGTCCTGCATCAGGACGCGCGCCGGACGGTAGGCAATCTCCCTGTCGGCATGGGCATGCTTCAGCCATCCGGCCAGGGCATGAATATCTTCGGCGGTCACGGAATCGCCGTCCTGCCAGCGCAGCAGGTTTTCCAGTAGCACTTTGAGCGATTTGGGCAAGCGCGAGAGATCGCCCAGTTGTTTAGCGGCCAGCGGTAAGCTGTAGTAATGCCAGGTTTTATCTTTAACCTGGAGCGTATCCTTACTGGCTGCTCGTAGGGTTGACGACATAGCTCCTCCTTTACCTTAGGGATAGCATCCCCTGATCCTCCTCAGGGTCATTATTAAAGATAACACATCTTTGATGTAACATTTTGATAACAACTCAAATTGCTAAAATAGGCGTAACGCATTAAGACAGGAAATTTGAATAATGAGGGCGGATATATTGAGAAGGATTGAAGAAGTCAGGTTTGCGTCGGCGAGCGCGTCGTATTAGTACACGAGTACAAAGAAAGACTAATCGCCATTATTCTGGCGATTAGTCCAATAGAGAAAATTTATCGAGCGAGTCTAAAAAGGGAAAAATTATATCCTCCTTATTACCGCTATTTTATCAGATAGAAATAATTCTCAATAATTCACTTGTCATAAAACTGACATAACCGCTGTGACTGGAAGGTGCTCTAGCTTAGTAACCAAACGTTGCAGACAACCAGAGCAATGACGCTCCAGAACATCGCAAGCCCAAGGATAACGGCGCTCCAGGCCTTACTTCTCAAAACTGGATCTATCTCAGTCTTGTCACGTTCCTGTGACATCGCAAACTTCATATAATCGATATCACTAATCATTTTTTCACCACCAATCGCTAAGAATTACTAACCACAGATAAATCTTAATTATGCATTGCCTATTAATCCAGTGAATTCGCTTTTCAGCAGATATCTTTCATCATTAATTTGATCGCGGCAGGTATATTTGCAAATGTGGTACGAGGAGTTAACGAAAATTGTGATTCAGACGAGGTTTAGATATTCCATTTCAGGCCATTATAGGCTTTGGCATCCCCGAGAGGATGCCATTATTTTTTCTGTGGTTATTTTTCCGGTAATTTAATATCTTTGAACATCGCTTCAATATCTTCATTTGAGCGCAAAGCAACGGCGGTATCGACCACATCCCGGGTCAGATGCGGCGCAAATCGCTGAATAAAATCATACATATAGCTTCGCAAGAAGGTACTGCGACGGAAACCTATTTTCGTGGTGCTGTGGCTGAAAATACCATTGGCGTCCAGCTTCACCAGGTCCGGATCGGAAACCGGATCCACCGCCATACTGGCAATTACCCCTACCCCAAGGCCCAGACGCACGTAGGTTTTAATCACATCGGCGTCGGTGGCGGTGAAAACGATGCGCGGCGTTAAGCCGGCGCGATTAAAGGCGGTATCCAGCTCGGAGCGGCCGGTGAAGCCGAAGGTGTAAGTCACCAGCGGATACTGCGCCAGCTCCTCAATCGATACCGACTCTCGCGACGCCAGCGGATGCTCTGGCGTGACGACCACGGAGCGGTTCCAGTGGTAGCACGGCAGCATCACCAAATCATCATAAAGATGAAGCGCTTCGGTCGCGATAGCGAAGTCAGCATTGCCTTTCGACACCGCCTCGGCGATTTGCGTTGGCGACCCCTGATGCATGTGCAAGGAGACGCGGGGATAGCGTTCGATAAAGCCTTTGATAACGCCCGGTAGCGCGTAGCGGGCCTGGGTGTGGGTAGTTGCTACGTACAGCGACCCCTTATCAGGCCAGGTATGCTCACCCGCTACCGATTTGATCGCATCGACCTTCGACAGGACCTCGCGAGCGATGCGTATGATCTCCTGGCCTGCGGGAGTGACCTGGGTCAAATGTTTGCCGCTGCGGGCGAAAATCTGAATTCCCAGCTCATCCTCCAGCATGCGAACCTGCTTGCTGATGCCCGGCTGTGAGGTGTACAGGCCTTCGGCCGTGGAGGAGACGTTCAGATTATGGTTAACAACCTCAACGATATAGCGGAGCTGCTGTAGTTTCATGGCTGATATCCGATAGCACGTAAAATAAACCCGCTTAATACATTTTACGCTCAGGTCATTTGGCGGTGGACGGGCTAGCCCGAACCTCCCTGCGACTCGCCGCGTTGGCGCCACAACGTATCCTGATGACGGTGATGTATAAGACGATAAGATAATAAAAAAGGGATTAGCTATAACCACTATATCATTTATATCTACAGTGTATAGATACTAACAAAAAATAATAAGGCGGTTATAAGGAGAGAGGAGGAACAGAGTAATATCTTGGATATCAACAACATGTGATGTCAAAAAAGGGCCGCGGCGCGGCCCTTTTATCAGATGATAGCAGTTACTTCTTTGCTTCAGTCCATTTGCCATCTATATAGAAAGCTGACCAGCCGGTGGCTTTGCCGTCTTTCTCTGAGGCAACGTACTGCTGCTTAGTTTTGCGGCTAAAACGCACCATCGTTTTGTTGCCTTCCGGATCCTGCTGCGGCGCATCGGCCAGATAGCGCAGCTTCTCCGCCAGGCGGTCGCGGAAGCGGTAGAGCTCTTCCACGAGCGGCGCGCGGGTTTCGCGCGATTTCGGGAAGGTGTTGGCGGCCAGGAAGACGCCCGCCGCGCCATCGCGCAGAACAAAGTAAGCGTCCGATTTCTCGCACGGCAGCTCCGGCAGCGGCACCGGATCTTCTTTCGGCGGCGCCACTTCCCCGTTACGCAGGATCTTACGGGTGTTTTTACACTCGTCGTTGGTGCAGGCCATATACTTACCAAAACGCCCCATCTTCAGGTGCATTTCGGAGCCACATTTTTCACACTCAACGATCGGGCCGTCATAGCCCTTGATGCGGAACTCGCCCTCTTCGATTTCGTAGCCATCGCAGGTCGGGTTATTACCGCAGACGTGCAGCTTGCGCTTCGGATCGATGAGGTAGCTGTCCATCGCCGTGCCGCATTTTTTACAGCGGCGTTTAGCGCGCAGCGCGTTGGTTTCAGCGTCATCGCCTTCCAGCACGTTGAGCACTTCGTTTTCCGGCACCAGGTTAATGGTGGTTTTACAGCGCTCTTTTGGCGACAGCGCGTAGCCCGAGCAGCCGAGGAATACGCCGGTGCTGGCGGTACGGATCCCCATCTTGCGCCCGCAGGTTGGGCAGTCGATGGTGGTCAGCACCATTGGGTTCGGCTGCATGCCGCCCTCTTCCGGATCTTTCTCTGCCGTCTGCAGCTGCGAGGTAAAGTCTCCGAAGAAGCTGTCGAGGACCTGCTTCCACTCGGCCTGATGGTTAGCCACCTGGTCGAGGCGGTCTTCCATCTGCGCGGTGAAATCATAGTTCATCAGATCGCGGAAGTTCTCTTCCAGACGATCGGTGACGATTTCGCCCATCTTTTCCGCATAGAAGCGGCGGTTTTCCACCCGCACGTAGCCGCGATCCTGAATGGTCGAAATGATCGACGCATAGGTGGACGGACGACCGATGCCGCGTTTTTCCAGCTCTTTAACCAGCGAGGCTTCGCTAAAACGCGCCGGCGGCTTGGTAAAGTGCTGCGCAGGGGTAAGCTCGACCAGGCTCAGGCTGTCGCCCTTATTGACCATCGGTAAAGTACGGTCTTCATCGCCTTTACGCAGGGCTGGCATTACTTTGGTCCAGCCGTCAAAGCGCAGCGTACGGCCGCGGGCTTTCAGTTTGAAATCGCCGGCTTTCACCGTCAGCGTGGTGGAGTCGTACTGCGCAGGCGTCATCTGACAGGCGACAAACTGGCGCCAGATCAGCTGATACAGTTTCTGCGCATCAGATTCCATATCTTTTAACGTTTCGGCCAGCACGTTGACGTCGGATGGACGAATCGCCTCGTGCGCTTCCTGCGAGTTTTCTTTGCTGGCGTACTGATTCGCGCTCTCCGGCAGATATTTCTTACCGAAGTTGTCGCCAATGTAGCCGCGCACCATGCTCAGCGCGTCCTGGCTCAGGTTCGTCGAGTCGGTACGCATATAGGTAATGTGGCCCGCTTCGTAGAGACGCTGCGCCATCATCATGGTTTTCTTCACGCCGAAGCCAAGACGCGTGCTGGCGGCCTGCTGCAGCGTGGAGGTGATAAACGGCGCGCCCGGCTTGCTGCTGGTCGGCTTATCTTCACGCTCCAGCACGCTGTAGCTGGCTTTCTCAAGCAGCGCGACCGCCGCCATGGTTTCATCACGGTTTACCGGACGGAACGGCTTATCGCCGTTATGCGTGACCTGCAGCGGTAACGCATCGCCGCCAGGGGTCGTGGTGCTGGCGTCAACTTCCCAGTACTCTTCCGGAACGAACGCTTTAATTTCGCGCTCGCGCTCGACCACCAGACGCACCGCAACCGACTGGACGCGGCCTGCTGACAGACCGCGGGCAATTTTTTTCCACAGCAGTGGAGAGACCATGTAGCCCACCACGCGATCCATAAAACGGCGCGCCTGCTGAGCGTTGACACGGTCAATATTCAGTTCGCCCGGCTTTTCGAAAGCCTGACGAATCGCATTCTTCGTGATCTCGTTGAACACCACGCGGCTATAGCGCTGTTCATCACCGCCGATAACTTCCCGCAGGTGCCATGCGATGGCTTCCCCTTCGCGGTCAAGGTCGGTTGCGAGATAGATGTGGTCAGCTTTTTCCGCCAGCTGTTTGAGTTCAGAAACGACCTTTTCTTTACCCGGGAGTATTTCATAGTGCGCATTCCAGTCATGCCACGGGTCCACGCCCATACGGTTGACCAGAGCGCCGCGTTCATCCTTCTTAGGCTTTTTAGCCCCTTTGGTGGAGGTAGAGTCGGCGCTCTTTTTGGAAGCTGAGCCACTGGTCGGCAAATCGCGGATATGACCGACGCTGGACTTAACCACGTAGTCATTACCCAGATACTTATTGATCGTTTTGGCTTTTGCCGGGGACTCAACGATAACGAGAGCTTTACCCATATTCACCTTTACCTAATTTGATTCATCCAGGAATACATCGCACATTGATTCACCATCCACTGGCGACACGTCACAACCTATGTTGCGTCGTTATCGATGGATATCAACCCCTTGCACCGGTTTCGCATCCATAAAACCAGATAGCTGAGTTTGCTGGCGTTTTCTCGCCAGGCGACATAGCACGAATAATTTTTGGCCGAATGTCAAGCAAATCTGTTGCCAGATCGCTGAAAGCGTCACACTGTACCTGATAAAATTCGTTACGCAACTTTATTAGCATGCAAAAGCAAATCCCGCCACTAAACTGATGTTTATTAGGCTTCTGCGATTACCCCTGCAAGATCAATGGAAAATTTGCCCCTCGCCGCCGCGCGGCGTAGACTAGCCGCGAAGAAACACAGGAGGCATTTATGCAAGGTACAACCCAACCCATCGATCGCCAGACGCTTCTGGAAAAAGCCAACAAACTCATTCGCGAACATGAAGATACGTTAGCCGGGATCGAGGCCACCGACGTCGTTCAGCGTAACGGCGTGCTGGTGTTCAGCGGCGAGTTCTATCTTGACGAGCAGGGTCTGCCAACGGCGAAGAGTACGGCGGTATTTAATATGTTTAAATACCTCGCACACGAGCTGTCTGATAAGTACCACCTGGCGGATTAACCGCTGCCTGCAGGGCCATGACAACAACGCGAGGCCGAAGCCTCGCGTTGTTTGTTTACATCAGCGGCTTTTGCCCGCGCTGCCACCAGCGCAGCAGAAGTTTATCGGCGCTTTCCGCCGCGCTGCCGGTAAACCGCTCGAGCATTTTCTTACGCTGCTGATAGCGCACGCTGATAACCTCGTGCTTATCCATCAGCCCCAGCAGAAGTTCATCGCTGGTTTCCACCGCGTCCACAAGGCCTTTTTCCAGCGCCTGAACGCCGTACCAGTGTTCACCCGTCGCTACCTGCTCGATATCCAGCCCGGGGCGCATCTGGTGGACAAAATCTTTGAACAGCCGATGAGTATCGTTGAGGTCTTCGCGAAATTTCTGCCGCCCTTCTTCGGTATTTTCACCCAGCATCGTCAGGGTGCGTTTGTACTGCCCGGCCGTATGTAGCTCAATGTCGATATCTTTATTTTTCAGGAAGCGATTGATGTTGGGAATTTGCGCCACAACGCCAATAGAGCCCAGGATAGCAAAGGGTGCACTGACGATTCTGTTCGCCACGCAGGCCATCATATAGCCGCCGCTGGCCGCGACTTTATCGACCGCGACCGTTAGCGGGATCTGCTTGTCGCGCAGGCGCTGCAGCTGCGAAGCCGCCAGGCCGTAACCGTGAACCACGCCGCCTGGGCTTTCAAGGCGAATGACGACCTGGTCGCGCGCTTTTGCCGCCGCCAGAACGGCGGTGATTTCTTCGCGCAGGCTGCTGACTTCATGGGCATCCATACTGCCTTTAAAATCCAGCACCCAGACGCGCGGTTTGACGTCCGGCTCTGGTGTGCCGAGCTTCGCCCGCGCCTTTGACGCCTTTGCTTCCTGCTTGAGCTTTTTCTTTTGCGCTTTATGCCACAGCTTCTGCTGCGGCCCATCGAGCAACGAAACCGCCAGCTCTTCCTTCATCTCCTTATATTGCTCGCTAAGATTGGTGACCCGCAGCTCGCCGCGCTGTTTTTTGCGCTGAGTCAGGTTAACAATAATGGCGACGATAACCGCAATTGCGACAACGATGGTCGCGATTTTGGCCAAAAACAGGCCATATTGAGCAAGTAATTCCACGTTTTCACCTTGTGTAAACCGCTGACGTTGGCGCACAGTGTACATCAGCCGTCGGCGAGAAGTCTTTGTGCTTTGTGTCGCACGCGAGGCGCCTTCCTGTTTTTTTCAGCGACGATGAAATCGTTGCAAGATATTAATTCCGCGAAGAGTTTCCGCTTCGCCGATTGCAATAGCGGGCGCTTTCAGGCATAAAGCGCAAAAGTGAGATACCGAACAGCAAGCGCGATCGTCAGCAGATCGCCCGAGGAGTCGCCGTGCACTATCAACCGCAACGTCACCTGTTACAGGACCGCATCATCCTGGTTACCGGCGCCAGCGACGGCATTGGCCGTGAAGCCGCCCTGACCTATTCCCGCTATAGCGCCAGCGTTATCCTGGTCGGCCGCAATGAAGAAAAGCTGCGCAGCGTCGCGCACGAAATACAGCAGGCGGGCGGCATTCCCGCCCGCTGGTTTACTCTCGACCTGTTAACCTGCACGCCGCAGGAGTGCCAGCAGCTGGCGCAGAAGATAGCCATCCACTACCCGCGCCTCGACGGGGTGCTGCACAACGCGGGTCTGTTGGGCGACGTGTGCCCGATGGATCAACAAAAGCCGGAAGTATGGCAGCAGGTGATGCAGGTGAACGTGAACGGCACCTTTATGCTCACCCAGGCGCTGCTTCCTTTATTACTTAAATCCGAATCGGGTTCGCTGGTCTTTACCTCTTCCAGCGTCGGCCGCCAGGGACGCGCGAACTGGGGCGCTTACGCCGCGTCGAAATTCGCCACTGAGGGCATGATGCAGGTGCTGGCCGAGGAGTATCAGAACCGTCATCTGCGGGTCAACTGCATTAACCCAGGCGGCACCCGCACCAAAATGCGCGCCAATGCGTTCCCGACGGAAGATCCGCAAAAATTGAAAACCCCCGCTGATATCATGCCGGTTTACCTGTGGCTGATGGGCGACGACAGTCGTCGCAAAACGGGAATGACCTTTGACGCCCAGCCGGGCCGCAAACCAGGAATCGCACAATGAGTGATGAACGCCACCGCGAACGCCAGCAGCGGGTAAAAGATAAAGTTGACGCTCGCGTCGCCGCCGCGCAGGAAGAGCGCGGCATCGTGATCGTCTTTACCGGCAACGGTAAAGGCAAAACCACCGCCGCTTTTGGCACCGTCACCCGCGCCGTCGGGCACGGTAAAAAAGCCGCCGTCGTACAGTTTATTAAAGGTACCTGGCCAAACGGCGAGCGCAACCTGCTTGAGCCGCACGGCGTTGAGTTTCAGGTGATGGCGACCGGTTTTACCTGGAATACGCAGGATCGCGAAAGCGACACCGCCGCCTGCCTCGCGGTCTGGGAGCACGGGCGCCGCATGCTGGCTGATGAAAGCCTCGACCTCGTTTTGCTGGACGAGCTAACCTACATGGTGGCTTATGATTACCTGCCGCTGGAAGAGGTGCTTACCGCGCTGCGCAACCGCCCGGCGCACCAGACGGTGATTATTACCGGCCGCGGCTGCCACCGTGAGATTACCGAACTGGCCGATACCGTCAGCGAGCTGCGTCCGGTGAAGCACGCCTTTGACGCCGGAATCAAAGCGCAGATGGGGATCGACTACTAGCCGCCAGCCGCTCGAGCAGCGCATGATTCAGCGGCAGGCACAGGCAATCCTCCCCCAGCGCCAGTTCGCTTTCGCGCATATTTTGCCGCGAGACGAAGCGCTTGCGGTATTCGGTTGGCGTGACGCCGCAGTATTTATTAAAGGCGGCGATCAGATACTTGTGTTCCTGAAAGCCGCAGCTGTGGCTAATCTCCGTGATGGGAGTGCGGGTATCGCGCAGCAGGGTGCGGGCTTTATTTAGCCGCACCAGCGTCAGATACTCTTTAAAATTATACCGGCTCACCTTTTTGAACAGCCGCGAGAACCAGGAGTAGCTCATCCCGCTATGGCAGGCGACCTCGCTCAGCGTCAGCGGCTGATCAAAGTGTTGATTGATAAAATCAATGCCTTTTTTGATCATCGCCTCGTCGCGCAGCGAGCTTTCGGCGCGCCGCGTCGGCTTGCCGGCGGAGACGACCGCATCCAGCAGCAGATAAATCGCTGCGATACGCTGAAATGGCGCGTGGTTATCGATCAGCTGTTCCAGTAGCCTCGCCAGCCGCTGGCGTACCTCGCTGTCTGCCGGAGAGTAAGGTCGTCCGCAGGTACTCCAGTCCAGCTGCGGCGAGGGATGAAGTTCATCAAACAGGCCGGGGGAAAACTGTACGGTGAGCAGCTGGCTGCCCGCCTCCTCGGCGCTCAGCGAATGGACCTCTTCGGCATTGATATACAGCATGTCTCCCTGCGCCAGCTCCAGGCTTTGCTGGCCGACGACAAGGGTAAATCGCCCCGCCAGCACGGTAATCAGCTCCGGAGCCGGATGCCAGTGAGGCTCGCAGTAGCGAACCTCCGCGGCAAACACGTTCAGCTTCTCCGCGTCAAAGGCAATCAGCTCGTAGCCGCTGTTCGCCGTTTGTCGTCCGCTCTGGGTGACCGAACGAGGGTGAGTCACTGAAAAAGGAAACATGCGCACTCTCCTGTCATTGGCAATGATGAGCGCCGGCCAGCACGGCGTTAAGCTCGTCGCGTTCGATATCCAGCGCCAGGAATTCGGTCAGCGCAATCAGCAGCCCGCAGAACAGATCCGGCGCCAGGCGAATCAGTTTTTCACGCACCTGCTCCGCCGGCATCTGGCTCTTATCGGCAATCAGCTTCACTACGCGGGCAAAGGCCTCCGGCTGCTGGATCAGCTGTTGTAGAGAGTTATCATCGCGCAGCGGGACGTACCGCTGCGGACAATCTACCTCAATCTCCGCGATCAACGGCAGATCCCTGGATGAGGCGCCGACGCGAACCTGCCAGATGCCCGGCGTCACGACCCAATCACCCAGGCCCGGATGATAGCAGGCCAGCTCGCCAATGGGCAGCTGCAGGCTCACGCGACGGGTCTCTCCGGCGGCCAGCGCCACTTTGCTGAACGCTTTTAATGACTGCACTTCGCGAATCAGCTCCCCCTTCGGCGCGCTAACGTACAGCTGGACGATCTCTTTGCCCGCATACTCTCCGCAGTTGGTCAGGTCGAACGACACGGTAAGCGTCTCGCCTGCGCCTGCACGGCAGGCTGACAGCGCGATATTATCGTACGCAAACCGGGTATAGCTTAAGCCAAAGCCAAACGGAAACTGCGGCGTCATACGACGTTTATCATAATAGCGATAGCCGACAAAAAGCCCTTCTCCGTAATGATGACGCAGGTTTTCGCCCGGATAGTGCAGCCAGGCCGGCGTTTCCTCCAGGGAATTAGGCACCGTTACCGTCAGTTTGCCGCAGGGGTTACGCTGGCCGAAGAGGATTTCCGCCACCGCGCGCCCCATCCCTTGCCCGGCAAAGAACGTTTCCAGCAGCGCTTTGCACTCGCCGAGCCACGGCATCACCACCGCATCGCTATTCGCCAGCACCACCACGATATTCGGCTGGACCGTCGCCACTTCGCGAATTAACCGTTCGTGCACCGGCAGAATATGCAGATCCTGACGATCGCCGTTTTCGCCATCTTCACCTACGGCGGTGCTGACGAAGATCACCGCCACGTCGGCCTCCTGCGCGACGCGGCAGGCCTGCGCCAGCGCCTGTTCATCGCAGCGCAGATCGTCCGGCGCGCCCACGGCCCAAGAGACGCTGAAGTCGTCGCCGGCGAGGTCGAAAATTTCATCCAGCGGCCGATCGAGCAGATACGGCACCGTGGTCGCGCATCCGGACCCCTGGATCACCGGCTCCTGAGCCGGTTTACCCAGCACCGCGACGCGCGGCGTTTTCTCCGGACGCAGCGGCAGCAGATTATCTTCATTTTTCAGCAAGACAATGGATTCACCGGCAAGCCGCTGCGCCAGCGCGTGGTGCGCCGTAAAATCGGCTCGCGTTTGCGGGCGGCGATGGCGCTGGACCTTGTCGAGCAGTTCCAGCATGCGGAGACAGGCGCGGTCCACCACCTCCATCGGCACCTCTCCGGCTTCAATCGCCGCCAGCAGAGTTTGTTTATCGCGGCGGGTTTCGGGCATCGCCAGATCGTTACCCGCCATCAGCGATGCGGGGCGATCTTTAATACCGTACCAGTCGGACATCACCAGCCCTTCATATCCCCACTCATCGCGCAAAACCTGAGTGAGCAAAAACGGATCCTGGGAGGTTTGCACGCCGTTAAGACGATTGTAGGAAGACATCACCGTCCACGGCCGGGATTTCGCAATCGCGCGCTGGAAACCCGCCAGATAGATTTCCCGCAGCGCCCGTTCTTCAATAATCGAATCCATTTCCGTGCGGCGGTACTCCGAGTTGTTCGCCGCAAAGTGTTTCAGGCTGGCGCCAACCCCCTCCTGCTGCAGGCCGTTGATCAGCGCAGCGGCAATATCGCCGCTGACCACCGGGTCTTCGGCGTAATATTCATATCCTCGCCCGGCCAGCGGCGTACGGCGAATGTTAATCCCCGGCCCGAGCAGGATCCCGACGCCCATTTGCTGACACTCCCGCCCCAGCGCTTCCCCCATCTGATGCACCAGCTCCACGTCCCAGCTGCAGGCCAGGCTGGAACCATTAGGAAAGCAGGTCGCCGGTAGCGAAGTGCTGAATAGCGCTTCACTCCCCCCTTTCGCGGCGGGCTCTTCCGCGCTGGCCTGATCTGCGGTTTGGGTGATGACTGAGATAAAATCATCCATGCTCCACTTTTCCCGGCCATCAATCTGCGCGCTGCTGTAGCGCACGCCGTAGGTGCCGTCGGTCATAATGATATCTTCGATACCGTGCTGCGGCAGCGAGGCCGTCCGCCACAGGCCGCTGCCGGTCAGCAGCGCCACTTTTTCTTCCGCGCTCATCGCGGCGAGGGTGGTGTTAAAATCGTTATTCATCTCTCTGGCTCCCTGAGGTTAAAGCGCGTTCTGTTTGCGCAGGCTGATTTTTTGCACAATATCGCGATAGGTTTTTTCATCCAGCGAATAGCAGGCGACAAACAGTGCGCTGAGGGCAAACATCGCGCCGGGAAATAGCGTCATCAGTACGTTAATGCCGTTAATTGCGCTGGCGGTAATGTTGCCCGCGTCATAGTGGTAATAGTCCAGCATCCAGCCCGCGCAGCCGCCGCCGATGGCCATCGCTATTTTGGTAATGAAATTAAAGAAACCGTAAATTGCGCCTTCGGTGCGCACCCCATGGTGCCACTCGGCATATTCCACGGTATCGGCAATCATTGACCACATTGAAACAAAACCCATCCCCAGCGTAATACTGTACAGACACACGCCGGTCATGATCAGCCAGATATTGTCGCCAGCGATAAAATATTGCATCAGTACGCCCGCAACGCCGATCGACAGCGCCACCAGCGTCATTTTCTTTTTACCAATCAGCGCAATGATTTTTTCCGAAATAACGGTACCGACAATATAAGCCGCCGACTGAATCATAAAGAAGGTGGAAGTAAAACCTTCGCTACCAATTATATATTTGATAAAGTAAATAGCGATCGCCATCCACACGGTATAGGCAATATAAAAAAAGACGGTGAACATGGAGAGGTTAATTAGCGGCGCGTTGCCTGCCACCGCCTTCAACATTTCCCGCAGCGTTGGCGCCGGAGTATCTTCCTCTTCTTCACCAACGCGCTCTTTGGTCATCCCGAAGCAGGCAAGGAACAAAAACGTCGCCAGCAGCGCAAAGCAAGAGACGGCGAAGACGTATCCCAGCTGCTTATCGCTAAACGGGGAAATCAGCCTGTCCGCGGTAGTGGACACAATCAGATAGCCAACAATCGCCAGGACAAACCGGTATACCGACAGCGATGAGCGGGAGGCTTCATGCTGGGTTAAACGGTTGGTCAGCGCCGAATAAGGCGTATTTACCGCCGTATAGGCCAGGCAATAAATAGTATAGGAAATCAGTGCGAAGTAGAATTTCGCCTCACCGCCGAAAGGCACAAAGCAGAGCACCGTTAAGAAGCCGAGCGGAATTGAACCATACAACAACCAGGGACGAAGCTTACCGTAGCGGCTGTGGGTTTTGTCGATGGCAAAACCAATCAGAATATTAAAGGCCGCATCAACCACGCGGGCAATAACAAAGATCAGGCTCGCCTGTACGGCGCTAATGCCGTAAATATTGGTATAGAAAAAAAGTAAAAACAGAGAAACGAAGCCGAAGGATAAATTAGAAGCGAAATCGCCAAAACCATACCCTATTTTTTCTTTAACGCCGATAACCACATAGCTTGCCGAAAGTTTTCCTGCTGTTTCCATTTTAGGCTACCTGTTAATGTAATCAGTGGCCTCAGTATATGGCGTCGCCTGGCGCACCGCTTTGCGTTATTTGTCCGGGCATTTCCTGTTTTTTGTCTTTATGCAGAAGTGTGAAAGGAGTCACAGGAGGGAGAATTCCGGCGGTGACCGCCGGAACTGGAATAATTAACCGTTACCGTTATTACGGCTGCTGGAACGACGGTTGTTATTATTATTGCTCACCTGGCTGTGGCGCTTAACCGCGCGGCGAATCTGATTTGCCTTCATGCGACGGCGATCTTTTTCGACGGCGACCTTAGAGGTGGTTTCCGGCGTAAGCTCAACCAGTTCGCGTAGGTAGTTGGTTTGCGCCAGGTCCAGCTCGGTGTAGCCGCCGCGCGGCAGGCCTTTCGGCAGCAGAATATCGCCGTAGCGCACGCGGATCAGGCGGCTGACCTGTACGCCAACGGCTTCCCACAGGCGGCGAACTTCGCGGTTACGGCCTTCGGTCAGCGTGACGTTGTACCACTGGTTAATCCCTTCGCCACCGGTAAACTTGATGGTTTTGAACGCCGCCGGGCCGTCTTCCAGCTGCACGCCGCGAGAGAGCTGGCGCAGCTTGTCATCATCTATCTGGCCAAATACGCGCACCGCGTATTCACGTTCCACTTCGCGGCTCGGGTGCATCAGGCGGTTCGCCAGTTCACCGTCGGTGGTAAACAGCAGCAGGCCGCAGGTGTTGACGTCAAGACGACCGACGGCAATCCAGCGCGCGCCGCGCAGCTTTGGCAGACGATCGAACACCGTCGGTCGCCCTTCCGGGTCGTTACGGGTACAGAGTTCGCCTTCCGGCTTGTAGTAAGCCAGCACGCGACAAATCTGTTCCGCAGACTCTTTCACCGAAATCAGATGACCGTCGATGCGAATTTTTAAACCCGGGACAATTTCAACGCGATCGCCAAGCGTGGCGATTTTGCCATCGACGCTGACGCGGCCAGCTTCGATTTTGGCTTCGATTTCACGGCGGGAGCCGTGGCCAGCGCGGGCCAGCACTTTTTGTAATTTCTCGCTCATTGAGCTTCCTTAAGGTGTCGCCTTCCCAGGCGTCTGGTATACTTCGAAAAACAGGGCGCGAGGCAAAATGAAACCTAACACCCTGTTCTGTAAAATTTTTTTGCATCAGCGCGTGCCGTTATCTATGTTGCTACAGCAGACATAACAGAGACACGCCTTCTCGCGTGGGCGAACATGGTACACGAACTTTAAGATGAATGCTTCTTTGCGTTACGAGCATAGCACAACTTACCGCGCACCTCCGTCCGGGCGCATGGCGCGCTGATGGAAGCCAGGTAGCACAATAGGGTCTTTTGCAGAGGATGAACCATCAAAAGGCGCGCGGCATTGCGCCGCGTTGAACGGCGGCAAATAAAAGCGGCGAGCGGGTATTCATTACATGACGATTCCTTCCATGGAAACAGACGTCATTACAGGAACGGCGTTACGTCCCCCACGCCTTCACGCACCACAACCGGCGCATCTTCAGTGAGGTCGATAACCGTGGTCGGCTGCTGGCCCAGATAGCCGCCGTGAATAATCAGGTCAACCTGCTTCTCCAGACGATCTTTGATCTCTTCCGGGTCGGATTCGGTAAAGTCGCTTCCCGGCAGCATCAACGAAGTGGAGAGCATCGGCTCGCCCAACGTTTCCAGCAGCATTTGCGCAATCGGGTTGGACGGCACGCGCATACCGATGGTCTTACGCTTATCCTGCAGCAGACGGCGCGGAACTTCTTTGGTGCCCTTGAGGATAAACGTGTAGTTACCCGGGGTATTGTTTTTAATCAGACGAAAGGCCACGTTATCAACGAATGAATAGGTCGACAGTTCGGACAAATCGCGGCACATCAGGGTGAAGTTGTGGCCGTTTGGCAGATTACGGATCCGGCAAATCCTCTCCATCGCGCCTTTATCTTCAATTTTGCAGCCTAACGCGTAGCCGGAGTCGGTCGGATAGACGATGACCCCGCCTTTACGCACAATGTCCACCGCCTGGTTAATTAACCGCGCCTGTGGATTTTCCGGATGGATATAAAAAAACTGGCTCATACTTCCCTCTCAATTTTGTTCTACGGCCACTTCCCAACTGCGCCAGATCCCTTCCACGCCCGCGGGTAGCCAAAGTTTGCGGCCCAGTTCGATCCACGGGCAGGGCTGATGAAAATCAGACCCCTGCGAGGCATCCAGGCCATACTGCACGGCGTAAGCGGCAAGCTGTGCGCGCTCGTGAGGCGCCTGCTGACACTGCGCCACCTCCATCGCATCGCCCCCCTGCTCGCTAAAATGGGCCAACAGCCGTTTTAACCACTTGGCGGAGAGATCGTAGCGCCCGGGATGGGCAATGACCGCTTTACCGCCAGAATGATGAATGACATCAATCGCTTGTTTTATTGTACACCACTGAGGCGGAACGTAACCGGTTTTCCCGCGCGCCAGATACTTCTTAAATACGTCAGCCATATTGTTGGCATAGCCGGCCTCCACCAGAAAACGGGCAAAATGGCCGCGCGTCACCGCACCGCCGTCCGCCAGCTTCAGCGCCCCTTCCCAGGCGCCAGGGATCCGCGCTTTTTCCAGCCGCTCGGCGATCTGCTGACCCCGCATCTGGCGACGCGCTTTCTGTTCATCGAGCAGCGCGGTCATCGCCGGATGGTGGATATCGATATTCAGCCCGACAATATGAATTTCATGATTTTCCCACAGCGTGGAAATTTCCACCCCGGTAATCAGCGCCAACGGTAAACCGGCACGTTCAATTTCACGCTGAGCCGCGGGAATTGCCGCCACGGTATCGTGGTCGGTAATCGCCAGGGTGCCGACGCGCATCTGGTGGGCGCGATGGACAAGTTCTTCTGGAGTCAGACGCCCGTCAGAGGCGATGGTATGGCTGTGCAGGTCGTAAATCACTGCGTAATTGGTGTTGCTCAAGATGACTCCTGCTGGACATGAACCGGTACCCGTCATACTTTAAGTCACAGGCAGATTGACTGTGGTTCTGCAGCTTAAGTGATTAAGGATAGTAATAAGCGCATTATCATACCGACTGATAGAGAAAATCTGCAAACAGGGGTTGACTTTAATCCCTCGGACTAGTTAACTAGTACGCAAGTTCACATGAAGGGGTATCAACAATGAAAACGCAATTCATCACTCTGCACGGCTGGTGGCGCACCTCCTGTTATCGGGCGGCGTGATCGCGTTTTGCACTCAGCATACAGATACCCGGCCCGCCAATGAGCGGGCTTTTTATTGGACAAATTATTATAGCGAACAGGCGACAACAATAATGCAAACATCAAAACCGGCACTCGAGCTTCTCACCAGCGACGCCATCTATCGGGAAAACCCCACGGCGCTGTTCCACCAGCTATGCGGCGCGCGTCCAGCCACCCTGCTGCTGGAATCCGCGGATATCGACAGTAAGGATGATTTAAAGAGCCTGCTGCTGGTGGATAGCGCGCTGCGCATTACCGCACTAGGTGACGCTGTCACTATTCACGCATTTTCCGCCAACGGTACGGCGTTACTCGAACTGCTGGATAGCGCGCTGCCATCCGGCATCGATAACCAGCGTCAGCCAAATAGCCGGGTATTAACCTTCCCACCGGTCAGCGCGCTGTTGGATGAAGATGCTCGCCTGTGTTCACTTTCGGTATTCGACGCTTTTCGCCTGCTGCAGGATCTGATAACCGTCCCGCAGGAGGAGCGCGAAGCGATGTTCTTCGGCGGCCTGTTCGCCTATGACCTGGTCGCTGGCTTTGAAGACCTGCCGCCGCTGGAGAGCGATACCGCCTGCCCGGATTACTGCTTCTATCTGGCGGAAACGCTGCTGGTTATCGACCATCAGACCAAAAACACCCGTATCCAGGCGAGCCTGTTCACGCCGCTGGAAAGCGAAAAACAGCGTCTGCTACAGCGGCTCGCTCAGCTTCGTCAGCAGCTAAACGAGCCGCCGGCGCCGCTGCCGGTGACCACGGTTGCCGAAATGAGCTGCGACTGCGATCAGAGCGACGAAGAGTACGGCGCCGTCGTGCGTAAAATGCAGCGCGCCATCCGCGCGGGCGAGATTTTTCAGGTCGTGCCGTCGCGCCGCTTCTCGCTGCCCTGCCCGTCGCCGCTGGCCGCTTATGATGTGCTGAAGAAGAGCAACCCGAGCCCGTACATGTTCTTTATGCAGGACAACGATTTCACCCTCTTCGGCGCGTCGCCGGAGAGTTCTCTCAAGTACGATGCCACCAATCGCCAGATTGAAATCTATCCCATTGCCGGTACCCGCCCGCGCGGCCGCCGCGCGGATGGTTCGCTGGATCGCGATCTCGACAGCCGCATTGAGCTGGAGATGCGCACCGACCATAAAGAGCTCTCCGAGCATCTGATGCTGGTCGACCTTGCGCGTAACGACCTCGCGCGCATCTGTACCCCGGGTAGCCGCTACGTCGCCGACCTGACCAAAGTCGACCGCTACTCCTTTGTGATGCACCTCGTCTCCCGCGTGGTTGGCGAGCTGCGCCGCGACCTTGACGTGCTGCATGCCTACCGCGCCTGTATGAATATGGGCACCCTCAGCGGGGCGCCGAAAGTGCGCGCCATGCAGCTAATCGCCGCCGCTGAAGGCAAACGCCGCGGCAGCTACGGCGGCGCGGTGGGCTACTTTACCGCCCACGGCGACCTCGATACCTGCATCGTGATCCGTTCCGCCTACGTGCAGGATGGCGTCGCCACGGTGCAGGCCGGCGCCGGTATCGTGCTCGACTCCGTTCCCCAGTCAGAAGCGGATGAAACCCGTAATAAAGCTCGCGCGGTGCTGCGCGCTATCGCCCAGGCCCACCACGCGAAGGAGATTTTCTAATGGCCGACATTCTGCTGCTCGATAATATCGACTCTTTTACCTATAACCTGGCAGACCAGCTGCGTTCGAACGGCCATAACGTGGTGATTTACCGCAACTCCGTCCCGGCGCAGGCGCTGATTGAGCGCATCGGCACCATGAAAAACCCGGTACTGATGCTTTCTCCGGGGCCGGGGACGCCGAGCGAAGCGGGCTGCATGCCGGAGCTGCTGACCCGCATGCGCGGCAAGCTGCCGATTATCGGTATCTGCCTCGGCCATCAGGCGATTGTCGAAGCCTACGGCGGCTACGTCGGTCAGGCCGGTGAAATTCTTCACGGGAAGGCATCAAGCATTGAGCACGATGGCCAGGCGATGTTTGCCGGACTGAGCAATCCGCTGCCGGTCGCCCGCTACCACTCGCTGGTGGGCAGCAATATCCCGGCCGGACTCACCATCAACGCCCACTTCAACGGTATGGTGATGGCGGTGCGTCACGATGCGGATCGCGTCTGCGGCTTCCAGTTCCACCCTGAGTCAATTCTGACCACCCAAGGGGCACGCCTGCTGGAGCAAACCCTGGCCTGGGCGCTGCAGAAGCTGGAGCAGACCAACACCCTCCAGCCGATTCTGGAAAAACTGTACCAGGCCGAAACCCTGAGCCAGCAGGAGAGCCATCAGCTGTTCTCTGCGGTGGTGCGCGGTGAAGTCAAACCCGAGCAGCTGGCCGCCGCGCTGGTGAGTATGAAAGTACGCGGTGAGCATCCGCAGGAAATCGCCGGCGCCGCCACCGCGCTGCTGGAAAACGCCGCGCCGTTCCCGCGGCCGGATTATCCGTTTGCCGACATCGTCGGTACCGGCGGCGACGGCAGCAACAGTATCAATATTTCGACCGCCAGCGCGTTTGTGGCCGCCGCCTGCGGCCTGAAGGTCGCGAAGCACGGTAACCGCAGCGTATCGAGTAAATCCGGTTCCTCCGACCTGCTGGCGGCGTTCGGTATCAATCTGGATATGAATGCCGATAAATCTCGCCAGGCGCTGGATGAACTGGGCGTTTGCTTCCTGTTCGCACCGAAGTACCACACCGGTTTCCGCCACGCGATGCCGGTCCGTCAGCAGCTTAAAACCCGCACCCTGTTTAACGTGCTTGGGCCGCTGATCAACCCGGCTCATCCGCCGCTGGCGCTGATTGGCGTCTATAGCCCGGAACTGGTGCTGCCGATTGCGGAAACCCTGCGCGTGCTGGGCTACCAGCGCGCCGCGGTGGTGCATAGCGGCGGTATGGATGAAGTGTCGCTGCACGCGCCGACGGTGGTCGCGGAACTGAACCATGGCGAAATCAAGAGCTACCAGCTCACCGCCGCCGACTTTGGCCTGACGCCTTACCATCAGGAGCAGCTGGCAGGCGGCACGCCGGAAGAAAACCGTGACATTCTTACGCGCTTGCTACAAGGTAAAGGTGAAGCCGCTCACGAAGCCGCCGTTGCCGCCAACGTCGCCATGTTGATGCGTTTACATGGACACGAAGACCTGAAGGCCAACGCGCAGCAAGTCATCGATGTGCTGCATAGCGGAGCGGCCTATGACAGAGTGACCGCATTAGCGGCAAGAGGGTAAAAAATGCAGACCGTTTTAGCAAAAATCGTGGCCGACAAAGCGATTTGGGTAGAAGCCCGCAAACAACAACAACCGTTAGCCAGTTTTCAAAATGAAGTGGTACCGACGCAGCGCAATTTTTACGATGCCCTCGCCGGAACCCGCACCGCGTTTATTCTCGAGTGCAAAAAGGCCTCGCCATCAAAAGGCCTGATTCGCGAAGATTTTGACCCGGCGGCCATCGCTGGCGTCTACAAGCACTACGCCTCGGCTATCTCGGTGCTGTGCGATGAGAAATATTTCCAGGGCAGCTTCGATTTCCTGCCGATGGTCAGTAAGGTCGCGCCGCAGCCGATTCTCTGTAAGGACTTCACCATCGATCCTTATCAGATTTACCTGGCGCGCTACTACCAGGCCGACGCCTGTCTGCTGATGCTTTCAGTGCTGGATGATGAGCAGTATCGCCAGCTCTCCGCCGTCGCGCACAGCCTGAACATGGGCGTGCTGACCGAAGTGAGTAATGAAGAGGAGCTGGAGCGCGCGATTGCGCTGAAGGCGAAAGTGGTCGGCATCAACAACCGCGATCTGCGCGATATGTCGATTGATCTCAACCGTACCCGTACCCTGGCGCCTAAGCTCGGTCACGATGTCACGGTGATCAGCGAGTCCGGCATCCATACCTACGCGGAAGTGCGCGAACTGAGCCACTTCGCCAACGGTTTCCTGATTGGCTCGGCGCTGATGGAGCACGCCGATCTCAACGCCGCCGTGAAGCGCGTGCTGCTCGGCGAGAATAAGGTCTGCGGCCTGACCCGCCCCCAGGATGCCCAGGTGGCGTATGAATCCGGCGCGGTCTACGGCGGCCTGATTTTTGTCCCGACGTCGCCGCGCGCGGTGAACGAGGCGCAGGCGCAAGCGGTGATCGCCAGCGCGCCTCTGAGCTATGTCGGCGTATTCCGCAATACCCCGGTGGCGGAAGTGATCGCCCGGGCGGAAAACCTCGACTTAGCCGCCGTACAGCTGCACGGCAGCGAAGACCAGACCTATATTGATACCCTGCGCGCCGAACTTCCGCCGAAGGTGCAAATCTGGAAAGCCCTCAGCGTAGGTGAAACGCTACCGCCGCGCGATCTGCGCCATGTCGATAAATACGTTCTCGACAACGGTCAGGGCGGCACCGGCCAGCGTTTCGACTGGTCCCTGCTGCAGGGCCAGGACCTGCATAACGTCATGCTGGCAGGCGGCCTCGGCGCCGATAACTGCGTAGAAGCCGCCAAAAGCGGCTGTGCCGGACTCGATTTTAATTCAGGCGTAGAGTCGCAGCCGGGTATTAAAGATGCCGACAAGCTGTCCTCTGTGTTTCAAACGCTGCGCGCATATTAAGGAGCAATAATGAGTACTTTACTGAACCCCTACTTTGGCGAATTCGGCGGGATGTACGTTCCGCAGATCCTGATGCCCGCCCTGCGCCAGCTGGAAGAAGCCTTCGTCAGCGCGCAAAAAGATCCGGCATTCCAGGCCGAATTTACCGACCTGCTGAAAAACTACGCCGGTCGTCCGACGGCGCTGACCAAATGCCGCAACCTTACCGAAGGCACCCGCACGACGCTGTATCTGAAACGTGAAGACCTGCTGCACGGCGGTGCGCATAAAACTAACCAGGTGCTCGGCCAGGCTCTGCTGGCGAAACGGATGGGTAAAACGGAAATTATCGCCGAAACCGGCGCCGGTCAGCACGGCGTGGCCTCTGCCCTCGCCAGCGCCCTGCTCGGCCTGAAGTGCCGCATCTATATGGGCGCGAAGGATATCGAACGCCAGTCGCCGAACGTTTTCCGCATGCGCCTGATGGGGGCGGAAGTGATCCCGGTTCATAGCGGCTCTTCTACGCTAAAAGATGCCTGCAACGAGGCCCTGCGCGACTGGTCCGGCAGCTACGAAAAAGCCCACTATATGCTCGGCACCGCCGCGGGCCCGCACCCGTTCCCGACCATCGTGCGTGAATTCCAGCGCATGATTGGCGAAGAGACCAAAGCGCAGATCCTCGAGAAAGAAGGTCGCCTGCCGGATGCGGTTATTGCCTGCGTCGGCGGCGGATCGAACGCTATCGGCATGTTCGCCGATTTTATCGACGAAACCGCTGTTGGCCTGATTGGCGTGGAGCCGGCAGGTCACGGTATTGAGTCCGGCGAGCACGGCGCGCCGCTTAAGCACGGTCGTGTGGGCATCTACTTCGGTATGAAATCGCCGATGATGCAAACCGAAGAAGGCCAGATTGAGGAGTCCTACTCCATCTCCGCCGGGCTCGATTTCCCGTCAGTCGGCCCGCAGCATGCTTATTTAAACAGCATTGGCCGCGCCGATTACGTGTCGATTACCGATGACGAAGCGCTGGAGGCCTTTAAAGAGCTATCACGCCATGAAGGGATTATCCCGGCGCTGGAATCCTCCCACGCCCTGGCGCACGCGCTGAAAATGATGCGTGAAAACCCGGAAAAAGAGCAGCTGCTGGTGGTTAACCTCTCCGGCCGCGGCGATAAAGACATCTTCACCGTACATGATATTTTAAAAGCGCGAGGGGAAATCTGATGGAACGTTATGAGACGCTGTTTGCACAACTGAAAGCTCGCCGGGAAGGCGCGTTTGTTCCCTTCGTCACCCTCGGCGATCCGAATCCGGAACAGTCGCTGAAAATTATCGATACGCTGATTGAAGCCGGTGCCGACGCGCTGGAGCTGGGCATTCCTTTCTCCGACCCGCTGGCGGATGGCCCGACCATTCAGGACGCCACCCTGCGCGCTTTTGCCGCCGGGGTGACCCCCGCGCAGTGCTTCGAAATGCTGACGGCGATTCGCCAGAAACACCCTACCATTCCTATCGGCCTGCTGATGTACGCCAACCTGGTGTTCAGCCCCGGCATCGATGAATTCTACGCCGCGTGCGAACGCGCGGGCGTCGATTCCGTGCTGGTTGCCGATGTTCCCGTGGAAGAGTCCGCGCCGTTCCGCCAGGCCGCGCTGCGCCACAATATCGCGCCGATTTTCATCTGCCCGCCCAATGCCGATGACGATCTGCTGCGCCAGATAGCCTCTTACGGTCGCGGTTATACCTACCTGCTGTCGCGGGCGGGCGTGACCGGCGCGGAAAACCGCGCCGCGCTGCCGCTGCATCATCTGATTGAAAAGCTGGCCGAGTACCACGCCGCGCCGCCGCTGCAGGGCTTTGGCATCTCGGCGCCGGAGCAGGTTACCGCCGCGATTGAGGCCGGCGCGGCCGGCGCGATTTCCGGCTCAGCCATCGTCAAAATCATCGAGCGGAACGTGAACGACCCGCAGGCCATGCTGGCGGAACTCAAGGCTTTCGCCCGAAGCCTGAAAGCCGCCACTAAAGCGGCTTAACGTACCTACCGTCCGGCCCCGGGCCGGGCGGTTATTTCAGCTGTAAGCTGTCGGCGTATTTACGCGTCAGGCGAAACAGCGCCATCACCTCTTCTTGCGTCCATCCGGCCAGCACCTCATTCATCAGCCGCGTTCTTGCTCCCGCGATACGATCGATCATCGCCTGCCCCGCTTCGCTGAGCGTCACCTCGCTAATCCGGCGATCTTTTGCATTGGGCTGCTTGAGTACCAGCTGCTGCGCTTCCAGCTTCTTCACCTGCCTGCTGACGGTGGTGTAATCGCGACCGAGGCTATCCGCCAGTTCAACGACCCCAACGGGTCCCCTGCGCCCTATTGCCACCAGCAGCGGGAAGAGGATCCGATCGAGCTGGACCCCAGCCGCCTGCAGTATCTGCTCGTCGCGCATTGGCTGGTTCATCACGCTGATGATATCGAGCAGCGCGCCGTGAAAGCCGGTGATGTCGTAATTATTATGTGCATCTTGCATATATTAGTTAACCGGGTATAGTGCCGTTATCAGATACGTGCATTTTACACATAACTATCCCACAGGGGGAGAAGACAATGAAAGCAGCCGTGGTTTTTGACCTGCAGCAGGGTCCGGTGTGGTCCGATTTTCGCGATCCGCAGCCCGGTGAGCATCAGGCGTTAGTCGAGGTTCGGGCCGCCGCCATCAGTCATGTAGTGAAAG
Organism: Klebsiella sp. LTGPAF-6F; assembly: GCF_001753185.1. Lineage (NCBI taxonomy): Bacteria > Pseudomonadati > Pseudomonadota > Gammaproteobacteria > Enterobacterales > Enterobacteriaceae > Klebsiella > Klebsiella sp. LTGPAF-6F. Next base: position 2,691,244 of record NZ_CP017450.1, on the reverse strand, counting down.
GCCGGGCCTCCGGTAAGCATTATAGTTTCGATGGCCGCCTGCCTTTTGTCCCGGGTATTGACGGCACCGGTATCTTACCCGGCGGAGAGCGCGTCTATTTCGCCTTCCCCGTCGCGCCCTGGGGCAGCATGGCGCAACGGACTCCCGTCGCCTTAAACCACTGTCTGCCGCTGTCGGATGCGCTGGACGATATCACCGCCGCGGCAATGGCTAATCCGGGGATGTCGGCCTGGGCGGCGCTGGTCAAACGCGCCGGGATGAAAGCGGGGGAAACGGTACTGATCAACGGCGCCACCGGCAGCGCCGGGCAGCTGGCGGTACAAATCGCCCGTTTTCTCGGCGCCAGAAAAGTGATCGCCTGCGGGCGAAACGTGGAGAAGCTGGCCGCCCTCGGCGCTGATGAAACCGTTAACTTAAGTCAGGATGAGGCGGACTTACGGACGCAGTTTGCCGGGCTGGCGGCGCAGCAGATTGATGTCGTCGTCGATTATCTGTGGGGACGTAGCGCTGAACTTTTGCTGCCAGCGCTGGCAAAACACAGCCCAGGAAATGCGCCGGTACGTTTTATTCAGGTCGGTTCCCTTTCCGCCGCCGATATCTCTCTCAATGGCGCGGTGCTACGATCCTCGCCGCTGCAGCTGATGGGCAGCGGAATTGGCAGCCTTTCTGTGCCCCAGCTGCTGGCCGCCACCGGGGAGATGCTGCAAGCCGCCGTCGCCGGCGGATTGACTATCGCCACGACTCCCAGGCCGCTTCGCGAGGTCGCCACGGCGTGGCCGCAGGACGACAGCCAGAAACGCACCGTCTTTGTCGTCGATTAAAAAAATCGCTTCTGCACAAAAGTTGGGGTTGATATCTTAAATGAGAAATATTATCTTTCTCATTACTGAATAGTTGAGCAAACAGCTCAGGTATTCGGTACGACATTGCTCACATTGCTTCCAGTATTTTTGCCCGCACTTGTGCGGGCTTTTTTTATGGTTGTCGACACACTCTGCGCACCAGCTGCCTTAGCCAGCGATGTGCTAATTCATGCTCGTGGCGAGGATGCCACATTTGTGACACCGTTATCTCCGGCGTACTCACCGGGAGAGGAAAAGCGACCATCTCTTTTCCCGCCGCGCTCTGCAGGCAGGAGGCCGGGACAACGGCGATGAGCTGAGAATCCCGGGCCACGGCCAGCGCGGCGGAAAAACCAGGCACCACCGCGGCAATCCTGCGGCGCATGCCACACGCCGCCAGCGCGTCATCAACCGGCCCGCGTATCAACCCGCGACGGGAGGTAATGACGTGCCCCACGGAAACAAATTGTTCTCGCGACATGTCGGCAAAGGCGGCCAGCGGATGGTTTTTGGCCAGCGCGACGACAAAACGATCGCGAAACAGCGCCTGCAGGCGGATCTCCGGCCCCATATTTTTCAGTACGCCAATTTCCAGGTCCACCCGCCCCTCGCGTAAAAATCGGGCATCTTTCTCCGGCTTAGCGACAAACTCCAGCGTCACGCCCGGTGCTTCCCGCGCGGCCGCGTTCACCAGCGCCGGGCCAAAAGTGTCTATAAATCCCTCATTGGTACGCAAAGTAAATCGCTTCTCGAGGGTCGATAAACTCAGCGGCGCAGGCGAAGCCTCGAGCACCGCGCGCATCTCGGAGACAACGTTTTTTGCCCGCGCCTGCAGACTTTCTGCGTGCGGAGTCAGCACCATGTTTCGCCCGGCTCTGACCAGTAGCGGGTCGCCGGTGACCTGCCGTAGGCGCGTCAGCGTGCGGCTCATCGCCGAAGCGCTGAGCTCAAGCCGTTTAGCCGCCCCGGCAACGCTTTTCTCGCTCAACAATACATCCAGCGCCGCCAGTAAATTGAAATCAGGATCGGTCATCTTTTCTCCACTCCAGGATAAGGCGTCTGATGCACTTTATTATTGCAAATGCTGCGCCTTCCGCCTGCTACAGCACCAGCCTATATTTACCCCATCATGTATTTACTCAGGAGTTATGCCCATGGTCACTTCCCCTAAAACAGTATTGATCGCAGGCGCGTCACGCGGGCTTGGGCACGCCATGGCTGAACAGTTTCTGCTGCATGGCTGGCAGGTCATCGGCACCGTACGCGATCTCTCACAAACGACGCCGCTGCACCATCTGGCCGAGGCTTATCCTGGACGGGTGCGCATTGAGGCGCTGGATATTTGTGATAGCGACGGGATCGCGGCGCTGCGCAATGCGCTTGCCGATAGCGTGCTGGATATGCTGTTCGTCAACGCGGGCACCACCAACCGCGATCCCACACAAACCATCGGCGAGATCGCGACGGAAGAGTTTATTCACGTCATGCTGACCAACGCGCTCGCGCCGATGCGGGTCATAGAAAATCTGCAGGCGCTGGTGCTGCCGCAGGGGCTGATTGGCGTTATGTCTTCAGGACAAGGCAGTTTGAGCAATAATACCGGCGGGCAGCGCGAGCTGTATCGCGGGAGCAAAGCCGCGCTGAATATGTTTATGCGCAGCTTTGCCGCCCGCCCTGCCAGCGTATCGCATCCGATGGTGGTCATGGCGCCGGGGTGGATCCGCACGGCTCTTGGCGGCGAGAGCGCCCCGCTCACCATGGCGGAGACCATCCCCTCGCTGGTGAACGTGCTGCTGGAAAAACAAAATCGTCCCGGATTAGAGTATCTGGATTATCGCGGATGTCGCGTGCCGTGGTGATAAGTCTATGCGTATTAATGGCCTGCAGACGGGTTCATGGCAGTCAATTTTCGCTTTTTACGCTATTACACCCCGATGATGGAGAGTTTCTGGACCCGTTGCGCATGGCGTGGGCTAGTCATACGTTTTTCTGGGCGTTCCTGAGCTAAAGCCAGGCAGGGGTGATATTATTCAAGCCAGAAAATGCAGGCACAACGTCAACCGGGAGCGATTTATGCACGAGGAAGTACCACTGAAATATTACGACATTGCGGATGAGTATTCGACGGAGTCCGCCGAGCCCGTCAGCGAGTCAGAACGTGAGCCCCTGGCGCGCTATTTTCAACTGCTGATTACGCGGCTGATGAATAACGAAGAAATCAGCGAGGAGGCGCAGGGAGAGATGGCCATACAAGCGGGCATCGATCGGCAGCGCATCGATGATATCGCGGAATTCCTGAATAAATGGGGTAATGAGTAGAGGTTGACGCGGACGTTCCGGGGAGTGCTTGCGGCACATGACGCATCGGCAATCGCAGCAGCGGACTTCGCGTCGGGACGTGCAATAAAGCTGGTCATTGCGACCAGCTTTACCTGAGACCTTAGAACCGGTATCCCGCAGAGAACATAAACACCCACGGATCCAGACGAATACTGTCGTGCTGCTGCGCGCCCGCCAGCTTATAGTTGGCGGTGGTGTCGATATCCATGTACCACACCGACATGTTAATCAGCCAGTCGCGGTTAATCAGATAGTCCATCCCCACCTGTCCTGCCGCCCCCCAGGAGTCTTTCAGGCTCAGATCGGATATGCCGGTCTTTTTACCTGTATCGTTCACGCTTTCATCGAAGAAGGTCGTGTAGTTGATACCCGCGCCAATGTATGGACGCAGCTTGCTGCTGGAGTCGCCAAAATACCACTGCGCCATGAGCGTCGGCGGTAAATGGTGAACGGTCGCAATATTGCCGGTTGCCGCGGTCCCGACTTTATGGCGGAACGGCGTGGCGGCCAGCAGTTCAACGCCGATGTTATCCGTTGCCATATAGGTGAACGTCAAACCCAGTTGCGTATTATTGCTGACGTTAAAGCCCCCCAGGCTGCCTAACGTGCCGCCCGCGCCTTCGGTCGGTCTGACCGTTGCCGAACCCGCGCGAATAAAAAATTCACCGGCTTCATGCGCCCAGACGCTGCTGCCGGAAAGACTGCTCAGAATAACAACCGCCGCTGCTAACTTTTTCATACCCACTTCCTCATTATGGTTATTCAGCGCCAGAATATACCTACATTGAAGTATGTTTGATCCAACCTAGATCACATTAAGTGGGCCAATTTAACATTTATTGATCCAGATTAATTTTCACTTTCTCAATACAATCAGTGAGAAGCGTGTCGTATCAAATTTCTTCCTTTATGACACTCAAGGCAGCGCGTCGCTGATTTCCTCTTCTATTTACAAAGATATACTTAGCGTGCAGGAGCAGAGACTGCTACCCAGCCGCGATTTGCGGTACAATCGCCGGCTAGTTAACACCTGCAATACTCAAGGAGAATGCATGTCTATCACGGCGAAGTCCGTCTACCGTGACACCGGGAACTTTTTCCGCAATCAGTTCGTTACTATCCTGCTGATTGCGCTGCTATGCGCGTTCATTACGGTAGTACTTGGCCATGCCTTTTCACCCAGTGAAGAGCAGCTGTCAATACTGAGCCAGGGCGATAGCCTGGCGGGTAGCGGCGGGCTGTTCGAACTGGTCCAGAGCATGACGCCGGAGCAGCAGCAAATCCTGCTGCGCGCGTCTGCGGCCTCCACCTTCTCAGGGCTGGTAGGTAACGCCATTCTTGCCGGCGGCGTTCTGCTCATGATTCAGATGGTCTCCGCCGGCCAGCGAGTCAGCGCCCTGCGCGCGATCGGCGCTTCTGCGCCGGTGCTGCCAAAGCTGCTGCTGCTGATCCTGCTGACGACGTTTATCGTGCAGATGGGAATGATGCTGGTGGTGGTGCCGGGCGTCCTGCTGGCTATCGTGCTCTCTTTCGCACCGGTTATGCTGGTGCAGGATAAAATGGGGATTTTCAGCGCCATGCGTAGCAGTATGCGTCTGGCCTGGGCCAACGTACGTCTGGTGGCGCCGGCCATTATCGGCTGGCTGCTGGCGAAAACGCTGCTGCTGCTGTTTGCCTCCAGCTTCGCGGTCCTGACGCCAAACGTTGGCGCGGTGGTAATAAATACCCTCAGCAATCTTATCTCCGCATTGTTGCTGATCTATTTATTTCGCTTGTATATGCTCATTCGTAACTAACCTAATCCGGGGCGGGTGCTCCCTGCCCCAACCTGAACGACGGAATCGATGTATGAAGCAGTTTCTGGATTTTTTACCGCTGGTAGTCTTCTTCGCATTCTACAAGCTTTATGATATCTACGCCGCGACGACCGCGCTGATTATCGCTACCGCCATCGTGCTGATTTACAGCTGGGTGCGCTATCGTAAAGTCGAGAAAATGGCGCTGATTACCTTTGTGCTGGTGGCCGTATTTGGCGGCTTAACCATCTTCTTCCATAACGATGAGTTTATTAAATGGAAGGTGACGGTTATCTACGTGCTGTTTGCCAGCGCGCTGCTGTTTAGCCAGTGGGTGATGAAGAAGCCGCTGATCCAGCGCATGCTGGGTAAAGAGCTGACGCTGCCGCAGCAGGTATGGTCGCGTCTGAATCTTGCCTGGGCGGTGTTTTTCATCCTTTGCGGACTGGCGAATATCTATATCGCTTTCTGGCTGCCGCAGAATATCTGGGTCAACTTCAAGGTCTTTGGTTTGACCGCCCTGACGCTGGTATTCACCCTGCTGAGCGGCGTGTATATCTATCGCCATATGCCGCAGGACGACAACCACTAAGCTGGCTTTCCCACGGCACGCCGGACGGCGTGCCGCGTTCTTCGCTTTTCCCCTCTCCGCATAAATCGCTTCAGCTGAAACGATTCGTAATGTAAGCTATTTCTCACAGGAGATGGCATTCCTCCTTGAACCGCCATGTGGCTAATGATGCCTGCTTTTTATTCCCGGACCGGGAATGGGCAGGCATATCTGAATTGCAGGCACCGCGTCCGGGAAGGTTAATCTTCTAAGGAACTGACGATGCGTGCAAACCGCTTTTCATCACTCTCTCTGCTTTTCTTCCTCGGAAAATGGCTGCTCCTCGCCTTTATCATCGCGGTGCTGGCGGGTACGGCATCGGCGTTTTTTCTTTTCTCACTGCAGTGGGCCACGGCAACGCGTGAAGCTCACCGCTGGCTTATCGGGCTCCTGCCGTTGGCCGTTTTTGCCGTCGGCTGGATCTACCTGCGCTACGGCACCCGCGTGGAGGCCGGCAATAACCTGATTCTGGAAGAGATTCACGACCCTCAGCGCGTCATTCCCTTGCGCATGGCGCCGCTGGTCTTTTTTGGTACCGTTGTTTCTCATCTGTTTGGCGCCTCCGTCGGGCGTGAAGGCACGGCAGTGCAGATGGGTGCCTCGATTGCCGACCGTTTTACGGCCCTTTTCCGCCTTAACGACGATGCCCGGCGAATGATACTGATGGCCGGGATCAGCGCCGGTTTCTCTTCGGTTTTCGGTACCCCGCTCGCCGGAGCGCTATTCGGGCTCGAGGTCCTGGCTATCGGACGGATGGACTACAGCGCCATTCTTCCCTGTCTGTTTGCCGCGATTATCGCCGATCGGGTCGGCATCATGTGGGGCGTGCAGCATACGTACTACTTTATTACCGGCTTTCCCACGCTGACGCTCTGGACGCTGCTGGCCATCATTATCGCCGGCTGCTGCTTTGGCCTCGCGGCGCGCATTTTCGCCGACAGCGCGCATGCGGTCGGCGCCTTCATGAAAAAACGGATTCACTACGCGCCGCTGCGGCCGTTTATTGGCGGACTGGCGATTGCCGGCGCCGTCTGGCTGCTGCACGGAGAGCGCTATATTGGCCTGGGCATACCGGTGATAGTGGACGCTTTCCAGCATCCGCTGGCGCCGTGGGATTGCTTCGGCAAACTGATCTTCACCGTTGTCTCTTTAGGCAGCGGATTTAAAGGTGGCGAAGTCACCCCGCTGTTTTACGTCGGCGCGACGCTGGGCAATGCGCTGGCGCCGCTGCTGCATATGCCGCCAGGTTTTCTGGCCGGGATAGGTTTTGTCGCCGTCTTTGCCGGCGCGGCGAATACCCCCATCGCCTCGACGCTGATGGCGATTGAGCTATTTGGCGCGGAAATCGGTGTTTACGCGGCGCTGGCCTGCGTGGTGGCATGGCTGGTCTCGGGCTATACCGGTATTTATCGTTCCCAGCGCATAGCCTGCCTGAAACAAAGCTATGTCCCGACCGGCATCAGACTGGCTGAGCTCCCGGCGTGGTACCAATCGCAAACACGCCGTCAAAAAACCGACAACGAAACCCCCACCTCCTGACGAACGCGCCCGGAAACCGGAGGGTGCAGGCTCGCCGGTTTCTTCATGATATCTACCACATGCCGGAAAGTTGCGGCAATTGTGAGGATTTAATGGAGATTAGCATCGCTTTATTGAAACGATAATGATTATCATTGATATTCTCGATCTCAATTTTTCATGATTTGATATGGATATTTATAATGAGAACGCAGAAAAATCACATAGCAACGCCCCTGGCCCTGGCCATTGCAGGCTTACTCAGCCCAGGGGTCTTCGCCGAAGAGGTGGAACAGGATACGGAGACCATGGTGGTTCATGGCACCGCCGAAGAGGCGCTGAAGCAGCAGCCGGGCGTCTCGATCATCACTGCGGAAGATATTGCTAAAGATCCCCCGGTTAACGATCTCTCAGAAATCATCCGTAAAATGCCCGGCGTCAACCTGACCGGCAACAGCGCCAGCGGCAGCCGCGGCAACAACCGTCAGATCGACATTCGCGGAATGGGACCGGAAAACACGCTGATTCTTATCGACGGCGTGCCCGTCACCTCCCGCAATTCAGTGCGCTATAGCTGGCGCGGCGAGCGCGATACCCGCGGCGACAGCAACTGGGTACCGCCGGAAATGGTGGAACGCATTGAAGTTCTGCGCGGCCCTGCCGCAGCGCGCTACGGCTCAGGCGCCGCGGGCGGCGTTGTCAATATCATCACCAAACGCCCCACCAACGACTGGCACGGCTCGCTTTCGCTGTATACCAATCAGCCGGAAAATAATAAAGAAGGCGCCACCAACCGAGCTAACTTCAGCCTCAACGGACCGCTGGCGGGAGATGCCCTGACCATGCGTTTGTACGGCAACATTAACAAAACGGAGCCCGATGCCTGGGATATTAACCGCGCGCAAAATGGCTCTTACGCGGCGGGCCGCGAAGGGGTACGCAACAAAGATATTAACGCCCTGCTGTCGTGGAAAGTTACGCCGCAGCAGATCCTGGATTTTAGCTACGCCTATAGCCGCCAGGGCAATATTTATGCCGGCGATACGCAGTACAGCAACAGCAATATGAGCCCAAATGGCCTGGTGGATACGCTGTACGGTCAGGAAACCAACCGGCTATATCGGCAGACCTGGGGCCTGACCTACAACGGGATCTGGGACTGGGGCCAGTCGAAGGCGGGCGTCTACTACGAAAAAACCAACAATACCCGCCTGCAGGAGGGCACCACCGGCCGCGTTGAAGGGATGATCAATAGCGATGTCTATGACACCAGCCGCCTGGAGTCGTGGCGCTCAACCGCAGAGGTGAATCTCCCCTTCAACTGGCTCGCTGAACAGACCCTGACTCTGGGCATGGAATGGAATCGCGATGAGCTAAACGATCCGGCGTCCATGCAGGCCACCACGACGACGGAAACACTGCCGGGGATGTCCGGCGATCCTTCGCAACGCAGCCCTAAAAACAGCGCCACCCTGACCGGTATTTATCTGGAAGACAATATCGAAGCGACGCCGGGCACCAATATTATCCCGGGTCTGCGCTTCGACTATCATAACGACTTCGGCAGCAACTGGAGCCCGAGCCTGAACCTGTCGCAGGATCTGGGCGATATGTTTAAGGTCAAAGCGGGCATCGCCCGGGTATTTAAAGCGCCGAACCTGTATCAGTCGAGCGAAGGCTATCTGCTTTCGACGCGGGGTAACGGCTGCCCGATAAGTATTGCCGATGGCAACTGCTATCTGTTGGGTAACCCGGACCTCGATCCGGAAATCAGCATCAACAAGGAGATCGGCCTTGAGTTTAACCTGAACGGTTACAACGCCGGCGTCACCTGGTTTCGCAACGACTACAAAAACAAGATCGTCTCCGGTACCGAGATACTGGGTAATACCGCGACCGGAGCGAATATCCTGCAGTGGGAGAACGGTGGGAAAGCGGTCGTCGAAGGCCTTGAAGGCACGCTGCTGGTTCCGGTCATTGTCGATACGCTCAGCTGGCGCACCAATGCCACTTATATGATCAAATCGGAAAACAAAGATACCGGAAACCCGCTGTCCGTTATTCCGAAATACACCATCAATACCCTGCTCGACTGGCAGGTGACCAGCAAGTTTTCGGCGAACGTCAACTGGACTCTGTACGGTCGGCAGAAACCGCGGGAATATGCGGAAATTCGTACTGAAAACGGCGTGCTGGCCACAAATGAAGTGGGCTCCTATTCCGTGGTTGGTATCGGCGGCAACTATCAGCTAATGAAAGACCTGCGCCTGAACGCCGGGATCAGTAACCTGTTCGATAAGCAAATTTATCGTGAAAACGAAGGGGCTTCGACCTATAACGAACCGGGTCGCGCCTATTACGCTGGCGTCACGATCTCCTTCTAACCCCTCACGCCCGCTATCGCGGGCGTATTCCCTATTCTCTCAGCGTCATTTTCATAGTAGCATCCGCCTGATCATCTTTGACTAGTACAGAGTATAGAATGACAACAACAGATCTTACGCCGAAGGGCGAATTGGTATTACGCACCCTGGCGATGCCGGCGGACACCAACGCTAACGGCGATATTTTCGGCGGCTGGCTGATGTCGCAGATGGATATTGGCGGGGCGATTATGGCCAAAGAGATTGCCCACGGTCGCGTCGTGACCGTGCGCGTCGACGGCATGACTTTTTTACGCCCGGTCGCGGTCGGCGACGTGGTGTGCTGCTACGCCAACTGCGTGAAGCGCGGCAATACGTCGATAACCATCAATATGGAAGTGTGGGTCAAAAAGGTGTCGTCTGAACCCATCGGCCAGCGCTACAAAGCAACCGAAGCGCTGTTTATCTACGTCGCGGTAGATAATGAGGGTAAACCGCGCGCCCTTCCCGCCCAGTAATTCTGCCGGCCCGGCGCTTCCGGGCCGGTCTTTTACAGAAAGCCTAGTAAAGAGAAGAAGAAGTAGCCCAGCACAATAATAATAACCGGCAGGACGTATAGCGGAAAATACTGCACCAGGATGGTATGGCGCGGCACCACAACGCGTTCAGAGATTTGTTCGCGCGTCAGCCCTTCGGCCCCTTTCGCCTGCTCCAGAATCAGCTGATCCTCAACGCCCTCGCGCAGAAACTTCGCCTGGCGCCCCATCCGCGCCCCGGAGGCCTGTAGCGCCATGCCGACGAACACCAGAATATAGATAACCCAGAAGCCGATATTCATACCGTGCTTAAAGTCCGGCAGCGGCGAGTTGTACCAGAAGAAATTCAGGAACGGCGTATTGAAACGCATCATCTCAATCATCACATGAGCAAAGTCCATCATCACCGCGTCAATGCCCGGTTTTTTCTCACTGTGCTCGTACATAAACTTCAGCACGGAGATCAGCGTCGAGATAACCGCCGGGATAAATACCACCCACCCCAAAATACGTTTAAGTACTGCAACGCGTCCAGCTTGTTGATACGTCATGGGTTCCCCTTGTTAAGACGCCTGTCTACCCTAAGTCTACCTTCGTCGGCGAATTTCGCCCAATAATGCGCGGTATGATATACCATGAGTGCCGATTCGTTATCTACTTACGCTACAGGAGAGGGACTTATGTCAGCCAGGCGCCAGATTCACGCCGCGATTTTTGATATGGATGGTTTACTGATTGATTCTGAGCCGCTGTGGGATAAAGCGGAGCTGGAGGTGATGGCAAGCCTCGGGGTGGATATCAGCCGCCGCCATGAAATGCCCGATATCCTGGGGCTGCGCATCGATTTAGTCGTCGATCTGTGGTTTGCCCAGCAGCCGTGGAAAGGCCCGGATCGTGCCGAAGTCACCGCGCGGATCATCAACCGCGCCATCCAGCTGGTGGAAGAAGCGCGTCCGCTCCTCCCCGGTGCGCGGGAAGCGGTGGCGATGTGCAAAGCCCAGGGGTTGAAAATCGGCCTGGCGTCGGCTTCGCCGCTGCGGATGCTGGAAAAAGTCCTCACCATGTTTGAACTGCGCGATCAATTTGACGTCCTCGCTTCCGCCGAAGGGCTGCCGTTCAGCAAACCGCACCCGCAGGTCTATCTGGACTGCGCCGCCAGACTCGGCGTCAGCCCGATGCACTGCGTGGCGCTGGAAGACTCGGTTAACGGCATGATTGCCAGCAAAGCGGCCCGAATGCGATCTATCGTCGTACCGGAAGCGGAAAACAGCCGCGATCCGCGCTTCGTGCTGGCGGACGTGAAGCTTGCCACCCTTGAATCCCTCACCCTGAGCGACCTGCTCGGTTAATCCTGCCGCTGATGATGAGATAGCGGCACCGTCTCATCATCACAAAATTAAAACAGCGTTTCATTTTTATTTGTTTTTTCTTCTCCCGCCCTCTATGCTTGTCTCAACGGCGTTATTTAACGCGTGAAATCAGCATACAGAGGTGCATATGGTACTGAACGCCTTTGACCTTACAGGCAAGGTCGCTATCGTGACGGGTTGTGATACCGGGCTGGGCCAGGGAATGACGCTGGGCCTTGCGCAGGCCGGGTGCGATATCGTCGGCGTGAATCGCCGGATCCCCCATGAAACCGCAGAGAAGGTTCAGGCGCTGGGCCGACGCTTTACCGCTATTCAGGCCGATCTGAGCCGGCAGGATGAGATTGAAACCATTGTCGATCGGGCCGTGGCCGCCATGGGCCGGGTAGATATTCTGGTCAACAATGCGGGAACCATCCGCCGCGCCGATGCGCTCTCCTTTAGCGAAAAAGACTGGGACGAGGTGATTAACCTGAATCTGAAGTCGGTGTTCTTTCTTTCACAGGCGGTCGCCAGACAGTTTATTCAGCAGGGTGATGGCGGGAAAATCGTTAACATTGCCTCAATGCTCTCCTTTCAGGGGGGGATTCGGGTACCCTCCTACACCGCGTCAAAAAGCGGCGTACTGGGCATTACCCGCCTAATGGCCAACGAATGGGCGGGGCATCGCATCAACGTTAACGCCATTGCCCCGGGATACATGGCTACCAACAATACTCAGCAGCTGCGTGAAGACGCCGAGCGCAGCAAAGCGATTCTCGATCGTATTCCGGCCGGGCGCTGGGGCGTGCCGGATGACCTTCAGGGGCCGGTGGTTTTTCTCGCCTCCCGGGCGGCGGATTACATTAGCGGCTTTACGCTGGCGGTAGATGGCGGCTGGCTGGCACGCTGATGTTTTTGTGACAAAGAGTTACACCGTCACCTCTTCCGCACACTGTATAAAAACCCTATACTGTATGAATTGACAGTTTAGGGTGTTTATCATGACGGCGGAAGGCCACCTCCTCTTCTCTATCGCCTGTGCGGTATTTGCGAAAAACGCGGAATTGACCCCCGTGCTGGCTCAGGGCGACTGGTGGCACATCGTTCCTTCCGCCATCCTGACCTGTCTGCTGCCGGATATCGATCACCCTAAGTCGTTTCTCGGTCAGCGATTAAGCTGGATATCAAAACCGATAGCGCGCGCCTTTGGCCATCGCGGCTTCACCCATAGCCTGCTGGTAGTCTTTGGCGCGGTCGCGATTTTCTCATTGAAAGTACCGGAAAGCTGGATAGTGCCGGCAGATGCGGTTCAGGGCCTGGTTCTTGGCTACCTCAGCCATATTCTCGCCGACATGCTCACCCCGGCAGGCGTTCCGCTGCTCTGGCCCTGCCGCTGGCGTTTTCGCCTGCCCCTGCTTGCACCGCGCAAGGGTAACCAGCTGGAGCGCGCGCTGTGTATGGCGCTGTTTATCTATGCCGTATGGATGCCGCAAAACCTTGCCGAAAACAGCGCCATTCGCTGGTCATCGGACATGATTAATTCTTTGCAAACCACCTTTAATCGCTTAATTAGCCACCAGGTTGGACGATAAACCAGCGAATTATTCAATTTGTTATAATCAATTCCATTTGAATATAAGTAACGAATAACGCCTTCTGCTACCCTTGCCGTCATAAGAGTTGGTTATTGACCAACCCGGTAATAAAAGATATCAGGAGAACGGGGATGAACTTTCCATTAATAGCGAACGTAGTCGTGTTCGCGGTTTTACTGTTGGCGCTGGCCCAAACCCGCCATAAACAGTGGAGCCTCGCTAAAAAAGTGCTGGTCGGTCTGGCGATCGGCGTTGTCTTCGGCCTGGCGCTACAGCTTATCTATGGTTCCGACAGCCCGGTGCTGAAGGATTCTATCCAGTGGTTCAATATCGTCGGTAACGGCTATGTTCAACTGCTGCAAATGATCGTCATGCCGCTGGTTTTCGCCTCCATTCTGAGCGCGGTCGCCCGTCTGCATAATGCCTCGCAGCTGGGTAAAATCAGCTTCCTCAGTATTGGAACCCTGCTGTTCACCACGCTGATTGCGGCGCTGGTCGGGGTGCTGGTCACTAATATGTTTGGCCTGACCGCCGAAGGGCTGGTTCAGGGCAGCGCGGAGACCGCCCGCCTCAACGCCATTCAGAGCAATTACGCCGGTAAAGTCGCGGACCTGAGCGTCCCGCAGTTGATCCTCTCTTTCGTACCGAAAAACCCGTTTGCCGATCTGACCGGCGCGAACCCAACGTCGATTATCAGCGTGGTTATCTTCGCCGCGTTCCTCGGCGTCGCGGCGCTGAAATTGCTGAAAGATGACGTCGCCAAAGGCCAGCGCGTACTCACCGCCATCGACACGCTGCAGAGTTGGGTAATGAAGCTGGTGCGCCTGGTGATGCAGTTAACGCCGTACGGCGTGCTGGCGCTGATGACCAAGGTGGTCGCGGGCTCTAACCTGCAGGACATCATCAAGCTCGGCAGCTTCGTTATCGCCTCCTATATTGGTCTGGGCATCATGTTCGTGGTGCACGGTCTGCTGCTGGCGGTCAACGGCGTGAGTCCTCTGAAGTACTTCCGTAAAGTCTGGCCGGTATTGACCTTCGCCTTTACCAGCCGCTCCAGCGCGGCGTCTATTCCGCTGAACGTGGAAGCGCAAACGCGTCGCCTGGGCGTGCCGGAGTCTATCGCCAGCTTCTCCGCATCGTTCGGCGCCACGATCGGGCAGAACGGCTGCGCGGGCCTCTATCCGGCGATGCTCGCCGTGATGGTCGCCCCTACCGTCGGTATTAACCCGCTCGATCCGCTGTGGATTGCGACGCTGGTGGGCATCGTGACCGTTAGTTCCGCCGGGGTCGCGGGCGTGGGCGGCGGCGCGACCTTTGCCGCCCTGATCGTCCTGCCGGCGATGGGCCTGCCGGTCACGCTGGTGGCGCTGCTGATCTCGGTTGAGCCGCTGATTGATATGGGCCGTACCGCGCTGAACGTAAGCGGTTCCATGACTGCCGGTACCCTGACCAGCCAGTGGCTGCGTCAAACCGATAAAGCTATTCTCGATAGCGAAGAGGACGCGGAGCTCGCGCACCGCTAAGCGGGCCCGCACTTCAGGTTGTTAAAAACAAAAAACCGCTGATTTTCAGCGGTTTTTTTATTGTGCCCGGCACATTCAGGCGTCGATTTCACCTTCCTGCCTCATTTGCGTCGCCCAGCGCTGCGCCGCTTCCGGCACGTTAAACGGCGGGGAGCGACGAAAATGTTCGTCTATCAGCACAAAAGCAACGTATTTACCCCGCAAAACCCAGACGTCGCGAAAACCATCCATTTTGACGGCGTGTTCCGGCGGCGCAGGCTCGACTCGCGGCACGTAGCTAATGACCTGACGATTTTGTTGGCGAAGTGGTTTCATCACAAATAGATTCACTAAACACAGCGGGAAACAGAAACCCCTATCATAGCCGAAAAAGCCCCCTTTCGTCGCCCCCAGCTTGCGGCCCTTTAGTAGTAAAACTCTTATAAAAATATATTCTTGAAATGATGTTCTACAATTAGAAGGGTTTTGGTTTAGCAACGACCATTTTCAGCAATGAAAGCAGGAGCGAGCAATGTCTGATAAACACCATAACCCGCAACCCCATCAATCACCGGTTCACGACGACCGGGAAGCAAAACCAGGTCTGGATGCCTTAGCCCCCGAAGATCAGAACTGGCGGCCCACGCCGCATCCCACCGCCCCAGGTGAAGAGCCGACCGCCCCGGGCAGTATGAAAGCCCCGGATACGCGCAGCGAAAAGCTCGATGCCCTTGAAAAACAGCGTAAAGGCGGCGAGGATTTTGCGCTCACCACCAATCAGGGCGTACGCATCGCAGACGACCAGAACTCGCTGCGCGCGGGCAAACGCGGCCCCACGCTGCTGGAAGATTTTATCCTGCGCGAAAAAATCACCCATTTTGACCACGAGCGCATTCCTGAGAGGATCGTCCATGCCCGCGGCTCCGCTGCGCACGGCTATTTCCAGGCGTACAGCGATTTAAGCGATATCACCAAAGCGGCTTTCCTCTGCGATCCGCAGAAAAAAACGCCGGTCTTCGTCCGGTTTTCCACCGTTCAGGGCGGCGCAGGCTCCGCCGATACGGTGCGCGACATCCGCGGCTTTGCCACCAAGTTTTATACCGACGAGGGCATCTTTGACCTGGTCGGCAACAACACGCCGATCTTTTTTATTCAGGACGCGATCAAGTTCCCTGATTTCGTCCACGCGGTCAAACCCGAGCCGCACTGGGCCGTCCCGCAGGGGCAAAGCGCGCACGACACGTTCTGGGATTACGTCTCACTGCAGCCCGAAACGCTGCATAACGTGATGTGGGCGATGTCCGACCGCGGACTGCCCCGCAGCTACCGCACGATGGAAGGGTTCGGCATCCACACCTTCCGCCTGATTAACGCGGAAGGTAAAGCCACCTTCGTACGTTTTCACTGGAAGCCGGTCGCGGGCAAAGCCTCCCTGGTATGGGACGAGTCGCAAAAGCTGACCGGTCGCGATCCCGATTTCCACCGCCGTGATTTATGGGAAGCGATTGAAGCCGGCGATTATCCTGAGTACGAGCTGGGCTTACAGCTGATCCCGGAAGAGGACGAGTTTGCTTTTGATTTCGATCTGCTGGATCCCACCAAGCTGATTCCGGAAGCGCTGGTCCCGGTGCAGCGCGTCGGTAAGATGGTCCTCAATCGCAACCCGGACAACTTCTTTGCCGAAAACGAACAGGCGGCCTTCCATCCAGGGCATATCGTTCCGGGGATAGACTTCAGCAACGATCCGCTGCTGCAGGGCCGACTCTTCTCCTATACCGATACGCAGATCAGCCGCCTCGGCGGGCCGAATTTCCATGAAATTCCGATCAATAAACCCACCTGCCCGTACCATAATTTCCAGCGTGACGGCATGCACCGGATGGATATTGATACCAACCCGGCAAACTATGAACCTAACTCCATCAACGATAACTGGCCGCGGGAGACGCCGCCGGCCGCTAAACGCGGCGGCTTTGAATCCTATGCCGAGCGGGTTGACGGGGAAAAGATTCGCCAGCGCAGTCCGTCGTTTGGCGAATATTACTCGCAGCCCCTGCTGTTCTGGCGTAGCCAGACGCCTATTGAGCAGCAGCATATTATCGACGGATTCAGCTTCGAGCTGAGCAAGGTCGTCAGGGAGTGGATCCGCGAGCGGGTGGTCGATCAGCTGGCGCATATCGACCTGCAGCTGGCTCAGGCGGTGGGTAAAAATCTGGGTATTGAGCTCACCGACGAACAGCGCAGCATCACGCCGCCGCCGGATGTTAACGGTCTGAAAAAGGATCCTACGTTAAGCCTGTACGCTATTCCCAGCGGTGACGTAAAAGGCCGGGTGGTAGCGGTACTGCTTAACGATCGTCCGGTCGCCAAAGAGCTCCTGACGCTGCTCAAGGCGCTCAAAGCGCACGGGGTGCATGCCAAACTACTCTATTCCCGAATGGGGAAAGTGCAGGCCGATGACGGTACCGAGCTGCCGGTGGCCGGGACCTTTGCCGGGTCGCCATCGCTTACCGTGGACGCGGTCATTGTTCCCGGCGGCGATCTGCAAAGCCTGAGCAACAACGGTGATTTCCACTACTACCTGCTGGAAGCCTATAAACACCTGAAGCCGATTCTGCTGGCAGGCGATGCCCGGCAGTGCAAAGCGCCGCTGCAGGTTGCCAGTCAGGGGGAAGAAGGCATCGTTGAGACGGACGCCATCGATAATGCGTCGGTGGATGCGCTGATTACCCTGATGGCGGCGCATCGGGTGTGGTCGAGAAGCGCCAAAATCTCCGCGATCCCGGCGTAAAAAAAGCCCGGCATTTCTGCCGGGCTTCTCACTTCTCTTTACTTACACATCGCGATAGGTGCCGAGCCGGTAGCCGCGCTCGGCAATCGCATACTTCAGCGACTCGGCGGTGAGCACGTCCAGTTCGGTCAGGCGCGGGTAGCAATAGGCGCTACCCATAATCGTGTTATCAACGAACGCCGGGTGGCACATCACCTCCAGCGATCGCTCATCACGCTGGATAGAGGCATCCAGGGTTTGCAGAAACAGCGCTTCCGAAACCCCTTCCCCGTAAAACTCGCTGGTAAACCCGTCGCTGCTGCGCGCCGCATCCTGTGCTAAACCTGACAGCGTCGCCAGTTGCCGATCGATCCGCAGCGCCACCCCCTTCTCGCGCGCAAAGGCCGCGACGATGGGGTAAATCTGCGCAATCATATGCACATGGTGATGGCTGTCGATATGCGTCGGCTCATGGCCAAACAGCTCGACAAAGCGCCGGTACTGGCACTCCAGCTCGTGCGCGATCTCATCCAGCGGCAGGCTATCCTCTTCCGCCATCTGCCAAATCCACTTACCGAGACGACCTTCGCGGGTTAAGCCCGGCATCGCCGACAGCGGTTCGCCCAGCGTCAGGACAAAGTGCATCCCCACCGCCAGCTCAGGGACGCAGCGGCTAAGCTGGGCAGCGTGGCCGATCGCTGCGCCGTTGACCAGCGCCGTCGTGGAGGTGACCAGACCGTTCTTGCAGGCTTCGATAATGCCGTAGTTTTGCCCTTTGCTGAGGCCAAAGTCATCGGCATTGACGATTAACACGCGTTCCATAAGCCGCTCCCGTTACTGTTTCAGTTTTTCGATAGTCGCCGCAAAGTTTGGCAGCCACTGCTCGTGCGCAAGGATCATCTCACGCGCCAGCTGTTCTGCGTCACGATCGGAGTGGATCAGCGGGCTCAGGTTAAGCGCCAGCAGCACGTCATCCAGTTTACCGCTGATTGCCGCTTCGCTGGCCGCGACTTCAAAGCCTTTAATGGTGTAAATCAGCCCCAGCACTTTTTCGTCGAAATGCGTGATGCGCGGCGTCGGTTTCGCACCGTCGCGACCCAGCGTACAGGTCATCTCGACCGCCCAGTCGGCCGGGATGTTATTCACGTGGCCATGGTGCGGCACGTTCACGTAATGTTCGGCCTGCTTATCATTGTAAATGGCGTTAATCACTTCACAGGCCGCGTCGGAGTAATACGCCCCGCCGCGCTGTTCCAGCTCTTTTGGTTTAACGTTCAGATCCGGATCTTTGTACAGCTCAAACAGCTGTTTCTCAACCTTCTGCACCACCTGCGCGCGGGCGCCGCCTTTGTAGTACTCGCCCATTTCAATCGCCAGCATCTCTTTTGGCTTAAAGTAGTAGAGCAGATAGGAACAAGGGATCAGGCGCAGCGAACGGAGCAGCCCTTCGCTAAACGGCAAATCAAAGATATTTTTCACCGAGTTTGCGCTCAATCGACCCGACGCCACGCCGTCAAGCAGCTCGTCAAAGCGCGAAACGCCGTTGACCAGCACATCCCGCACGAACACCAGATGATTCAGACCAAACAGATCGATATTGAGCTCATCGCTCGGGCTCAGCTTCAGCACATCGGTGATAAACATCTTCATGCCGATAGGAATATTGCACACGCCGATAAAGCGCTTAAAGCCGGTATGACGATAAACCGCTTCGGTCACCATACCCGCCGGGTTGGTAAAGTTAATCACCCAGGCGTTCGGACAGACTTCCTGCACATCTTTCACAATGTCAAAAATGACCGGAATGGTGCGCAGACCTTTAAACAGTCCGCCCGCGCCGTTGGTTTCCTGGCCTAAATAGCCGTGGCTCAGCGGAATACGCTCATCCTTTTCGCGCGCCTTAAGCTGGCCGACGCGCAGCTGGGTGGTGACGAAATCTGCGCCTTCCAGCGCCGCGCGGCGATCGAGGGTCTTGTAGACTTTCATCGGGACGCCGGCTTTTTCCACCATGCGCTGGCACAGCGCGTGGATAATATCGAGCTTTTCCTGCCCTTCCGCGACGTCCACCAGCCACAGTTCGCTAATCGGCAGTTCATGATAACGCTTCAGGAATCCTTCCAGTAATTCCGGGGTATAGCTGCTGCCGCCGCCGATAGTCACTACCTTCAATTTCTGGCTCATCTTTTTCTCCCTTGCGGATAGCGCGTATGCGGCACCCGCTCTCCGTTTAAATACGGACAGTTAATTTGAATATTTAGACCGCGCGGACTATTCCGCGCCCGGTTAATTAATACTGGTGAGGTGTTTCCGATAGCTGCTGGGGGTAAAAGAAGTCAGCTTCTTGAATGTTTTAATAAACAGACTTGGGCTACTGTACCCCGACTCATAGGCGATATCGGTCACCGAGTAGTTGGTTATCTCCAGCTGTTTTTTGGCGAAGTTGATGCGAATATCGTTAATCATCTGCATCGGCGTTTTGGCGTAATAACGCTGGGTCGCCCGGGTTAAGTATTCCTGAGTTTTCCCGGAAAGCTCGACCATATTTTCCAGCGCCCCCTCGCCAAATTTAAGCTTATCGTGCATACCCTCAACGGTATTTTTTAACCATTGCGGAATAACGTCTTCCGTAGGTTCTTCACGATAATGCCGCAAACGATTCAGGGTGTAAAAAGACACCAGCTCGATAAATTCGTCGAATTCAGTTTCACGAAAATTCAGTGATGCAATAACCGACTCAATATAACTGAGAAAAGTACTTTTAACGGCATAGACCTGTGAGGCGACCAGACCAAACGGCAGCAGCGGCAGATAGTGTTTCTCAAAGAAACTTTTGCTGATGCCAACGTTAAGAATGCGCGTCGCACCAAATTCATAAAAACTCTGGTGATGCGACCCCATTGGGATGAAGACAAAATCCCCGCGCTCCAGCAGCACCCGCTTGCCATTAATAACCTGATAATAGCGCCCGGTTAAAACGATGGTGTACTCGTAGTAATCATGCTGGTGAAGCCCACTTACGCTCTCCGTTTTGTTATAGATGACCACATGAAAGTTCTTGCCGTTAAAGAGTTGTTGCTCCCGGGCGGTACTGATTTCAGTGGTCATCATCTTTGGCTGCCTCATCGTGTCGATGACCTATTGTACCTTCTCGTGCAGCTCAATCAATTCGGCAACCAGCTCACGAGCCAGCATTGAGGTCATCAGATGATCCTGCGCATGAACCAGCACCAGGCTCACCTTCATTTTGCCTTCCCCCTCATCGCTCTCAATCAGCTGCGTCTGCACAAGGTGCGCTTCGCTCAGCGCCATGCGCGACTGTTCCATCATCGTTTTCGCCGCCTCGAAATCGCCCTGCTTTGCCTGCTTCAGCGCGGCATAAGCCAGGCTGCGCGCTTGACCGGAGTTGATAATCAGCCCCATCACCACCTCTTCGAGGTCGTTTACCGCGGTCTCTTCTGCTGCGATGTTATCCAGATCAAACATAATGACTCCCTTATTTCCAGGACGGTACGGGAAATCTTCCGTACCGCTCAATATTAGAATTTCAGTGCGTTAGCGATATCTTCTTCGCTCTCTTCCTGCTCAATGACGCCCTGCGCTTTGTTGGAAATCACCACAAACGGCAGGTAGACCAGGGTGGACACGGCAAGGTTGAACAGGGCCAGCAGCAGAGCGGCTACGCTACCGTTGGTGTTAAAGAAGGCGCCTAAACCGGTTGGCATGGTCCACGGCGCGATATTGGTAATCGGCGGGATGATGCCCAGGGTATAAGCCGTCATGGTGATAGCCGCCAGCAGAGGCTGAATCAGAATGAAGGGGATAAACATCACCGGGTTCATAATGATCGGCAGACCGAACAGGATTGGCTCGTTAATCTGGAAGATGCCTGACGGCAGCGCCAGTTTCGCCACCTGACGATGATCCTCACGACGTGAAGCGATAAAGATGGCGATAATTAAGCCCAGAGTCGCGCCGGTACCGCCAAGGAAGATGTAGGAATCCAGCATCGGCTTGGCCCACATATGGAAGCTCTTACCCGCGGCCAACGCGGCCTCGACGGAACCGTACTGCTGGTAGGTTGCAATGTTTTCCAGCGCCCACGGCGTCATGATTCCGCTATCCAGCGCTGACAGCGCCAGCGACCCGTGTACGCCGAAGAACCACAGCAGCGAGGTGAAAATGACGTATGCCCAGCCTACGACGGCGCCCATTGAAGCCAGCGGCGTGGAGATAGTGTCCATGATGATCTGGTGGAAGTTAGTCCCCCAGTGGGTCAACGCCCAGGAGATAATCCCCATAATCGAGAGGATGATAAAGGCCGGAATAACCGCAGAGAATGAACGGGAAACCGAAGCCGGCACGCTGGACGGCAGCGTAATCACCCAGTTGCGATGAACGATAAAGGTGAACATCTCGGCAACGACCAGACCGATGACAATACCAGAAATGATATTGGCGCCGCCTAACCAGTTCGCGCCCACGGCGTAGGCTTCACCGACGCTATAAGGCGTGACGGTCATAAATGCCGCAACGGCCAGTAAACCGGCGGCCATCGGGTCTACTCTCCGCTCCTCAGCTAAAGCGGAGCCAATAAAGAAAGGCGCCATCAGCGACATAATGCCAAGCGTACCGTTATAAACGTTACCGCCGATAGCTTTAAAACCGTTAAGCGTTTCTATTGTAGACGCATCCAGACGGATGCCCATTGAATAAAAGAATGAGCCGTCGCCAAAGCTCAAAAATACGTTGTTAATTAAAACAAACATCGCCCCGGCTAGCGTCAATGGCATTAACTTAATAAAGCCGTTTTTAATTGCATTGACGTGGGGCTGCCTTCCTATTTTGACGGCAAAAGGCAGGAGTACTTTTTCAAGCGAGTCAATCACTTTACTCATAATAAATACCCTTTAAGGCCGCAATATAGTCACTGCGGCAATGATAGATGAAATTACTCTTTGACGGGAAAATAAACTCTGGGTATTTCGGACAGCGAGCAGCTAAAACACACCCTCACGAAATTCTAACCGCTGCTATCCGAAATATGTCGAGTTTTAAAATAAAATTATTGTGCAGCAGCTTTCTTAATGGCCGCAACGGCCGCTTTCAGAACACCTAAACCATCGATCTTACCGTACAAAACAGAATCAATGACTTCTACGGGTTTATTTGGCAGTAAACGCTGAATGTCCGGCAGCATATAGGAAATTTGTGGGCCTAATAATACGACATCCGCATCAGGTCCTTTTTCACCGGCTAAGGTCTCCGGAAATGCTT
Organism: Klebsiella sp. LTGPAF-6F; assembly: GCF_001753185.1. Taxonomy (NCBI): domain Bacteria; kingdom Pseudomonadati; phylum Pseudomonadota; class Gammaproteobacteria; order Enterobacterales; family Enterobacteriaceae; genus Klebsiella; species Klebsiella sp. LTGPAF-6F. The sequence goes on along the minus strand of NZ_CP017450.1, from coordinate 2,668,749 downwards.
CAATAATCACCGGCACTTCATACTTCTCGGCCTGGGCACGCATTTTCGATACCAGCAGTGATGTCGACATCCCAGCAGAACAGAACAGGTAGATATGTTTCTTTTCCATGAACGCTTCCTCAATTTGTGTGACCCGGTCCTCTCTGCAGCATTGATGCCTGAGAGGCGGTAAGAGATGTTTCTTTGAATTAGTATTGTTTATGCATTGAGTATACGGCATCGATCGACAGCAGGATAATTCCTCCTTGAACAGAATTGTCTCTCATTGACCTCGCGTTTTGACTGCCTTCACATTTCCCTCAAATAATTCGCGCAATTAAATAAGCATCAGAACTCATAAAAAAACCCGACCACTGGTCGGGCTTTCGTAGGAATCAGCACTATGGCGGGGCGTTACTTACTGTTGCGTGGGTCGGTATCGTACTCGGCGCAGGTCTGATAACCAGAATTCATCACGCGGCCGGTTTCATCCAGCGCAACGAAGTAGGTTTCAATTTTACCATCGCGTTGACCCAGGATATATGTCTGGCAGGTACCGCGCGCGTGGATCATGGTGACTTCTGATGAAGGTTTACCGGCAATTTGCGCAACCTGCGCGCGGGTCATGCCTTTCTTAACGTCTTTAACCACGGGTTGAGTGAACTGATCTTTCGTACGGTCGTAGGCCGTACACCCTGCCAGCAGGGTCAATACTGCTGCTGCGCCCAGAAATCCTGCAAAATGCTTGTTCATATACCATCCTCTTTTTTTTGGCGTGTTAATAAGCCTGGAATAAATATCGTTATTTTTCAAGCCGAAGGTGGAAATGAAGCGAAATTAAGAGCTTTCCAATAATAAATCCCCTCTTGTTGAGGTTGCCTGCTTTTGCTTCACTCAAAATTGTGATCCTTGTCGTTTTACCGGCAAAGAGGTAGGTTAAACCACTGCTTATTGGCAAACAGATTCACTTCCCGGAGGGCGCAATGACGCTACAACAAGAGATTATTCAGGCGCTGGGCGCAAAACCCCAGATCGATGTCGAAGCCGAGATACGCCGCAGCGTAGACTTTTTGAAGGCCTATCTTCAGAGATACCCTTTTATTAAATCACTGGTCCTCGGCATCAGCGGCGGCCAGGATTCAACGCTAACCGGTAAATTGTGTCAGTTAGCCATCAACGAACTGCGTGCCGAAACCGGTGACAGCAGCCTGCAGTTTATTGCCGTGCGCCTGCCCTACGGCGTGCAGGCGGATGAGCAGGACTGCCAGGACGCTATCGCTTTTATTCAGCCGGATCGCGTATTAACGGTCAATATCAAAGGCGCCGTGCTGGCCAGCGAACAGGCGCTGCGCGAGGCCGGGATTGAACTTAGCGACTTTGTTCGCGGTAACGAAAAAGCCCGCGAACGCATGAAGGCTCAGTACAGCATCGCCGGAATGACCCACGGCGTCGTGGTGGGTACCGACCATGCGGCGGAAGCCATTACCGGATTCTTCACCAAATACGGTGATGGCGGTACGGATATTAACCCTATCTTTCGCCTTAACAAACGCCAGGGCAAACAGCTGCTGGCCCAGCTAGGCTGCCCGGAGCATCTGTATAAAAAGCTGCCGACCGCCGATCTTGAGGACGACCGCCCCTCCCTGCCGGACGAAGTGGCGCTGGGCGTGACCTACGAAAATATCGATGATTATCTGGAAGGCAAAGCGCTGGATGAGAAAATTGCGAAAACGATTGAAGGCTGGTATTTGAAAACCGAGCATAAACGCCGACCGCCGATTACGGTCTTCGACGACTTCTGGAAAAAGTAATTCGCCTCTCCCCCTCCGCCCCGACCCGGTTCGGGGCGATTTTTTATCCTTTTCGCCTCTTCCTTCGACTGCTATACTGGATAAATAACCAGCACCAGGAGCAAAAGTGGCAAGAAGGCAATCCGCCCCGCGTCTCGAATTTGAAGCGGCGGCAATTTATGAGTATCCCGAACATCTGCGTCCGTGGCTTGAGGCTTTGCCCAGGCAGCCGGGAGTGTATCTGTTCCACGGCGAAAGCGATACCCTACCGCTCTATATCGGGAAAAGCGTGAATATCCGCAGCCGGGTGTTGTCGCATCTGCGCACGCCCGACGAAGCGGCGATGCTGCGCCAGTCCCGGCGCATTACCTGGCAACGAACGGCGGGAGAGCTGGGCGCACTCTTATTAGAGGCACAGCTCATTAAAGAACAGCAGCCGCTATTCAATAAGCGTCTGCGGCAAAACCGACAGCTATGTTCATTACGCCTGGCTGACGCCCGTCCGCAGGTGGTGTACGCCAGCGAGCTGGATTTTTCCCTGCAAAGCGATCTCTATGGTCTTTTTGCCAACCGCCGCGCGGCGCTGCAGGCGCTGCAAAAAATTGCCGACGAGCATCGCCTGTGCTACGGATTAATGGGCCTCGAGCCGCTCAACCGCGGGCGGGCCTGCTTTCGTTCGGCGCTCGGCCGCTGCGCGGGCGCCTGTTGCGGAAAAGAGAGCGTTGAAGCACACCAGCAGCGTCTGGTCGACAATATGCAAAAGATGCAGCTGGTATGCTGGCCCTGGGCCGGGGCGATCGCGCTGGAAGAGAGCAGCGAGGATATGACCCAATACCACATTATTCAAAACTGGCTTTGGCTCGGCGCGGTAGAGTCTCTGTCGCAGGCGTCATCACTCACGCGCCTGTCGGCCAAATTTGACCATGACGGTTATAAAATATTGTGTAAGCCGCTGCTCAGCGGCCGCTATAAGCTCCATCCTCTGTGAGGCGAATGTCAGCCCCGATGCGCTATCGGGGCAATTACCAGCCGCCCCCGCCGCCCCCGCCAGAGCCGCCTCCGGATGAACCGCCTCCGGAGGAACCGGAGCCGCTGTAACCGGAACCTGATGATGAACCGTTCCCTGAACCGCTATCCGGCGTTGACATAGAGGCGGTTCGGCAGGCTTCGCTGAAGTGGTGGACGCTTCCCCAGTCGGCGCCGGCAAACGCATGCGACACGGCGCCTGTACTACTCAGGTAGTGGGCAAAGGTATTTGCCCATGTTTTCCCTACGCCAAGCGCCAGGGCAACCGGCAGCAGCGCTTCAAAATGGGAAATCATCTGCTCGGGCGGATAGATAATCTGATAACGATGCTTTTCGGCGGTGCCCAGATAGCGCATCAATCCTTTCGCGATAGCCAGTTCATCAAGCCCGCGCTGCGTATAGCGAGGCGTTTTCCAGGCCACGAAAACGCAGAGCACCAGCGCGGCCATAAGCGCGCCAATGTATCCTGACGGAAGCTGGGTGATGGGCAGTATACCAAAGAGAAAAATCCCGCCTCCCAGCGTCGCGAAGGGGCCGAAGATCGCCAAAAAAAAGAGCGGCACCGGCCCCCAGGCACGCCACATTTCCCGCGGGCGGCATATAAAGCGCAGCAAACAGGCGAGCATCGCTCCGCCAATCAGCATAAAAACCGCGGCCGGTATCGTCAGCAGCGCGGCCTCCGTATTAACCCAAAGACCGCAGGCCACCGGCACCAACAGCGCAATGTAGATGCAGCGCCGCAGCGGCTGCCCCCATTTGCGAAATAATTTATCCCGCTGCGCTTCACAACGCTTTTCCTGCTCTTCACGCGCTGTCTGCATCGATCGCTGATGGGCCTTGCTGAGATCGATATTTTTTTGTTTACCCTTAAAAAGCGTACTTAATAGCTGCCTGTCATCATAGTTTAATTGCCGGTTTCCCTCGACGGGCAAACGGGTCAGCCGCTGTTTTACGCCGGCGTTCGCAAGCCACGGGTTAGGGGTGTGTTGACTGTCCCCGCTGACCGCCATTCCGCGTTTAGCCACCAGCGCTAATAAATCGCTACTAAAAGCCACATCATCATATTTACGCCGGGTGATAAAACGCAGGTAGCCCGGAGACATGCCGGGAGGAGGCGAATAAAGCGCAACGACCGGCGGCATTTTTAGCCCGGCTTTGGTGACGTTTTTTCGCCACCACATCAGGTAATAAGCGGCCATCAGCAGCAGAGGTAGCCAGACCACGCCGGTTTTTAGGGTGGGGATAAGGAGATGCACCAGCGGCAAAGCGGCCTCCGGCGCCGGAGCATCGGCAAGGATCGACCGAGGCCAGGTATAGACAACGGTCAGCCCCTCCCCCCGCGCCAGAGGCCGCAGGGTGCGGACGCTACCGTCAGGAAGCACCTGCGCGTTGTGTTCTTTCGCCCCTGCGACGCCGGTATAAACATCAAGCGATCGCACTCTGGCGTCCTTAGCGTCGGCGTTGAGATTTCCGGCGGCGTCCGGCAGTTCAAGACGAAAGCTGGCCTTGCTGATAGGCCACGCCCAGTCATTGCCCGTCACGTTCCAGTAAAGCTCATCCCATTCGGGGAAGCGGCTGAAATGGTTGCTGATTTGATAGCGAATCTCGTAGTTATAGATCCCTGGTTTCAGGAGCCGTTCGCCGCTGCCAATGCGTACCGTCAGGTTTTTTTCCGCTTCATCAAGGCTAAACGGCTCAGGCACGCCATCGCGCGACACCGACTCGATCGCGTAATACACGCGAAAGATCTTGCCGTCCTGGCGGTTCCAGGTCAGGGGCAGCGTACGGAAAATTCCCCGCCGAATCTGCCTGCCCAGAGAAAGTACTTTGATATTTTCCCGCATCTCCATGCTACCGTCCGGGTTAAAGCGCGCCCGGGCATCGAAAGAGAGGATATGTTCATACGCTGGAATAGCGCCAGCGGGAAGCTGGGAAGCATCCTTGATGATGATCATGTCGCCGGCGGCAAAAGCCGCGCTGATGTTCAGAAGCAGCAGCAGGACGAGGGTGCGCAGCCCCCGAAAAAGTAAATTCGCCATTTAATCACGCCATCCGCGGTGATTTAGCTTCTTCTGGTGAGTCCAGCTCGAAGAACACTTCCGTTTGAAAATTAAACAGTCGCGCCAGCAGCAGGCTGGGGAAAGACTCGACCAGGATATTGAAATCGCGCACCGTACCGTTGAAGTAGCGGCGAGCCATCTGCAGCTGCTCTTCTATTTCGCTGAGAGATTGCTGTAAGGCAAGGTAGTTTTCGCTGGCTTTAAGTTCCGGGTACGCTTCGCCAAGCGCGAAAACGCGCCCTAGCGTACCCGAGTACTGGCGTTCGCTGTCGGCGATCTGTCGGGTGCTTCCGACCAGTTCGCCGCGCTGGCGGGAGATCTCTTCCAGCAGTTCTTTTTCATGCTGCGCATAGCGTTTCACCAGGCTCAGCAGATTCGGCGCCAGGTCGTGGCGGCGCTTAAGCTGTACGGCAATGCCGCTCCAGGCTTCGTCTTTGAAACGTCGCAGGGAGATAAAGCGGTTATAGGTCATCACGACCCAGATGAGGACGACAACGAGGACGGCGAGGCCGATATACATTTCCATATGCAAGATCCATGAGCAGAGTAGGCTTTAGACCAGGACACCAGAGTCCGTGGCGATGGCACTCATACTGGCACATTCGTCCCTGCCGGGTAAATCAGCTTGTCGCTACAGATAAAGAAAAACCGCCGGTCCTGCCCAAAGCCTGTTGGCGTTATTGGGCAAGACCGGCGGTCTTAAGTCAGCGCGCTGAGTTATTCAGCAGGTGCAGGCATTTTACCTTCCGGCGCTTTACGATCTGTCAGATGCTTCTCAAAATTGGCATTGAACTGCTTTTTCTGTTCCGGCGTCAGAATGTTGTAAATCTTATTCTGGGTTTCCAGACGAGCCAGCGCCATCTCTTTATGCTGGGCTTCCATCTTATCAATCTGCGCTTCCGCTTTTGCCTTATCGAAGGTATCGCTGGCTACCAGCTCATGCATCGCGCGGCGCTCATCCAGGGACGGACGCTTCATGTTGTCGCGCTGGCTCTTCATAATGTCGCGGATTTGCGTTTTCTGCGCATCGGTCAGGTTCAGCCCTTTAAACATCATTTCATGTGGGCCCGCAGGTCCGCGCTTATGATGCATCATCGGCGCGTTATCGGTTGGGGTTGCAGTAGCGTCAGCCGCGTGGGCCAGGTTAGCCGCGCCCAGAGCCAGAGTAGAGGCAACAAACAGTGCAGTAATCTTCTTCATAGTTCAATCCTTACTTTGCGTTATTCTTACGGCGCGTTGCCGTGTTGACGAGATTAACTTTACGACGTTTATCGTCAATTAATCAGAGCAAGCGTAAAACATTGAAAGTGTAAAAAACATTTTCTCGCCAATTATGGAGAAAATAAGGAAAATGAGGGAACAAATGCAATAGAAAATAAATAAGCAACTGTTTTAGTGGGAAATTATGAAGATTATAAATCAGCGGAGATTAAAAACAAAGCATTTAACCAGGAATAATCTGCAATCAATGGACAGAGCACGAAAAAATAAGATGACTGCGGAAAAATAAACGCTGAAATAAATGCCGCCGCCCGGACGGGCGACGGATTCACCGGAAGCGCTCCAGCATGAGCCCGGCGCGCTGGCCGAAGGCGACGCTGGGGTTGGGAAACAAAACGTACTCTTGATCCTTTTCCACTATGTAGCGGGTATCGCCATCCTCAGCAAGCAGCGTCCCGGCGGCAAACGGCGTAAAGTTCAGCGTCTGCGCCGACATATGCAGCCGGAAACTGTCGCTGCTGCGGGTAATTTGCTGTACCACCCTGTAGCGCAGCGGCGCGTGCGCCTCTTCCGCCGCCACTTCTCCCGCCAGCAGCAGCGACAGCGCGCGTTGAGTCGTCGCGAACAAGCGCAGATCGTTTTCGCCAAAAGGTAGCGCCTTGCCGAGCTCCAGCGTGCAGGAGCGCGCGCCGAAGCGTTCGCAGCTGAAATGGGTAAAAGTCCCGCCAGGCTGCTGATGAAACACCAGCGCCTCCAGCCCTGCCGCCCCTAACCAGCGCAAAAACGCTTCATCCCACGGCGTATCCCGCGCCGGCAGGACACCAAAGCGGGTATGCAGCGAACCGCGTATGGCGGTATGTAAATCCAGGTGCCAGCGCTCGCCGGGCGTCCCGGCATAAAATCGCGCCAGCGCATGCTCCAGCTGCCGGGCGCGAACGGTTTCATCGCTGACGCTAAAAGCGCGCCATCGCTCGCCGAACATCCGGTTGATATCGCTGTGCATATAGCGCTTGTTGGCCCGCAGCGCCGGAGGGTTACCAAAGATCGCCAGCAGCCGCCAGCGGAGCGGTATTTCCCCACGAAACAGCTGCCGCAGCAGTAAATCGGTGATTTCGACCGGCGCGGTTTCATTGCCGTGAAGCCCGGATGACAAAACCAATGACCGATCGCAGGGTTCATGAGGAATGAGCTGCAGAATACCGCAGTCAATCCAGTGCCAGCGGAAATGCGCGGTTTGACCATGGAAATGGTGGGGCAGACGCCCCGCCAGAGTAAGTGCCAGAAAGTCGTCCACGACGCCTCCTTATTGCTGAAACGGATACACTGAGCCCAGGCGCAGGATTTGCGTTAAGCGGTCGAGCGCCTCGCGGCCTTCGCGCAGCAGCTGCGGATCCGCGAGATCGACCTGGGTCAGGCGATCGCGATAGTAGCGGTCTACCCAGTCATTCAGGGTGGCGAACAGCGTATCGTTCATTATGACCGCCGGATTCACCGCCTGTCGCTCGTCCTCCGTCAGCACCACCCGCAGCCTCAGGCAGGCCGGGCCGCCGCCGTTAGCCATGCTTTCACGCAGATCGTAAACCTGTAGCTCATCGATGGGGTTATCGCCCTCCACCAGCCGGTTCAGGTAGCGCCAGACGCCCGGGTGTTCCTGCGCTTCCAGCGGCAAAATCAGCCGCATCCCGCCTTCTTCTTTGCTTAGCAGCTGGCTGTTGAACAGATAGGTCGCCACCGCCTCTTCCACCGAAACCTGACTCGCCGGCACCACCAGCGGCGTAAAGCCGGAGACCTGCTGCGCCAGCTGCTGCAGGAGCTGCGGCTGGTCAACAAACGCCTGCTCGTGGCAAAACAGCACCTGCTGATTGCTTACCGCAATCACATCGTTATGAAACACGCCCTTATCAATCACCGCCGGATTTTGTCGGGCGAAAATCACCTGCCGGGGATTGACCTGATTCAGGCGGGCGACGGCCTGGCTGGCCTCGAGCGTCTGCCGCGCCGGGTAGCGCAGCGGATTATCTTCGCCCCCCTGCTGGCGGCCGTAAATAAACAGCTGCACGCCGGGCGCGCCATAGTCGCCGCCGAGGCGGTTGTGGTTTGCCGCCCCTTCATCGCCGAACAGCGATACCTGGGGCAGCGCGCCGTGTACGGCAAACCGCTGCTCATCGGGGAAAATCGCCCGCAGCAGCGCTTCGGTGGTCGGCGCTTCGCTGGCGCGATGGAATTTATCGTTCAGGTTGGCGACGGTCAGATGCACCCGGCCATCCAGCGAATCGGCCGAGGGCGAGACCGTGGCGGCGTTAGCCACCCACATCGATGACGCGGAGCTGACCGCCGAGAGCAGTTCCGGCGCCTGGCGCGCCGCCTTTTCCAGCACCTGCTCATCGCTACCGCTAAAACCGATCTGCCGCAACAGCGGAATGTTTGGCCGCTCCTGCGGCGGGATCAGCGCCTGCGGATAGCCAGCATCCGCCAGCGCTTTCATTTTTTTCAGCCCCTGCTTTGCCGCCAGCTGCGGGTTCGACACCCGATAGCGGTGCTTCGTCGAGGCTTCGTTGCCGAAAGATAAACCCGCATAGTGGTGGGTCAGGCCCGGCAGCCCGTCAAAGTTCACTTCCCGGGCTTTCATTGTGATGTCTCCTTACGGAAATTCAGCCCGGGGCTGAGGGTTGCCGGCAGCGCCAGCTCCGGTGATTCGAGACTGGCCATCGGCCAGGCGCAATAGTCTGCGGCGTACCACGCCCCCGGCCGGTGGTTACCGGAAGCGCCGGTACCGCCGAACGGCGCGGTGCTGGCGGCGCCGGTTAAGGGTTTGTTCCAGTTAACGATCCCGGCCCGCGCCTCCAGCAGCAGCTGGTCGAATTTGTCGCGTTCGGCGGAGATCAGCCCGCAGGAAAGCCCGAAACGGGTCGCGTTAGCGAGGGCAATCGCCTCATCGAAATGGTCATAGCGCCAGACGCAGAGCAGCGGCCCGAAGACCTCTTCGTCGGCCACCTGCGCCACCGCGCTCATCTCGATAATACCCGGCGTCAGCAGCGAGGTTCCGGCCTGCAGCAGGCGCGGCTCCAGCAGGGTTTTTCCGCCGCTGGCCACGTGGGCCAGCCAGGCCTGATGTACCTTTTGCGCGGCCTGCGCTGAAATTAACCCGCCGAGGAACGGCTGAGGTTCGGCGTCCCACGCGTCGGGAATCAGCGTTTGTGACACCGTCACAAGCCGCTGAAGAAACGCATCGCCGATCTGGCCGCGTTTTACCAGCAGCCGCCGCGCGCAGGTACAGCGCTGTCCGGCAGTAATAAACGCCGACTGAATGGTCAGATGGACCGCGGCGTCGATATCCTGTGGGTCATCGACGATCAGCGGGTTGTTGCCGCCCATCTCGAGAGCGAGAATTTTTTCCGGCTGCCCGGCAAGCTGGCGATGAAGTTGAAAACCCGTCGCAGAGCTGCCGGTAAATAGCAGGCCGTCGATGTCCGCCTGGCCGCTCAGCGCTTCGCCGGTTTCCCGCCCGCCCTGGAGCAGGTTAAGCACGCCCGGCGGCAGGCCGGCTTCGGCCCATAGCTTCACCACCGCCTCTCCGCTTTGAGGCGTCAGCTCGCTGGGTTTGAATACCACGGTATTTCCCGCCAGCAGCGCCGGAACGATATGCCCGTTAGGCAGGTGTCCGGGAAAATTGTAGGGGCCAAAGACCGCCAGCACGCCGTGCGGCCGATGGCGCAGCGTCGCCTCTCCGTCCGCCATCGCGGTCTGCGCTTCCCCCGTACGGCTATGATACGCGTTCACCGAAATGGCGATTTTGTTGATCATCGCGGTAATTTCCGTTGCCGCTTCCCAGCGCGGTTTGCCGGTCTCCTGGGCGATAATCCGGGTTAATTCGCCTTTGTTCGCTTCCAGTAACGAAGCAAACTTTTCCGCTATCGCTTTCCGGGCGGCAAACGGTTGACGCGCCCACGCGGGAAACGCCGCGCGCGCCGCGGTGACCGCCAGCGCCACCTGCCCGGCATCGGCATCGTTGCCCTGCCACAGCAGCGCCTGGCTTACCGGGTTATGTTTACTACGGGCCGGGCCGCGACCGCTTTGCCAGTCGCCGTTAATCCATAAACTCATGATTTTTTCTCCTCAGGGCACAAACGAACCAGGCGAATCTGGTCGCCGGGGTGGCATTTCAGGGCATCCAGCTCGCGCGCGCTTAGCACCAGGCGGTCGCTCTCCGGGTCGGCGTGAACCAGCATGGCGCGAAACTGCTGGTACTGCTCATTAGCAACCAGACAGGCCGGCCACTCGCCCGGCGCGGGCTGGCCTTCAACGACGGTGACCAGCCGGCTTTTGCGAATGGCCCGCACCCGGTCAATTTCGCACTCCAGCGTCGGGCCGCCGTCGAAGATATCGACGTAGTTGAGATAGCGAAATCCCTCTTTCTCCAGCACCGCGCGTGCCGGCGCGGTTTGCGGATGGACCTCGCCGATGACCGCTCGCGCTTCGTCGCTTAAAAAGTCGATATACAGCGGGTGCTTCGGCATCAGCGCGGCGATAAACGCCTTCTGCCCGGTGCCGCACAGGTAGTCGGCGCGGGAGAACTCCATCGCGAAGAAGCGTTTCCCGAGACTCTCCCAGAACGGCGAGTAGCCGTGTTCGTCAATGACGCCGCGCATTTCCGCCACGACCTTATCGTTGAAACGTTCGCGAAAGGCGGCCATAAACAGAAAACGCGATTTCGACAGCAGATAGCCGTTGCCCTCTTTACGCCATTTTGGGTCCAGGAACAGCGTACACAGTTCGCTGCTGCCGGTATGGTCGTTACTGAGAAACAGCGTCGGCAGGGCGTTGTAGACGTTAAGCTCTTTCGATGCGTGCACCTGGGTACCGACGCGATAGTTGTACCAGGGGTCGTTAAGCCCCACGGCCACCTCAATGGCGCAAATTCCCGCTACCGCGCCGCTGGCGCAGTCCTCAAGAACGAACACATAACCCTGCTCGCTTTTCGGCAGCTCGCCGCGCCAGGTCATCTGCGAGCGTTCAATGCGCGCGGCCAGCGTGGCTTCATCGGCCGGCAGCGACGTCAGGCCGCCGCCGGTCTCGCCCGCCAGGGTCATTAGCCCCGGCAGATCGCCTTTTTCTACAGGACGGATCACCATCATGATGAGACCCCCGCGAGAAAACGTTTGCAGGCCAGTTCGAAGCGATCCAGCCCGGCGTTGATCTCTTCTTCGCTGATAATCAGTGCCGGAGCGAAACGCACCACGTTGGCGCCGGCGATCAGCATCATCAGCCCCTCTTCCGCCGCCTCATTACTGATGGTCTTCGCCTTGCCGGCATATTCATCCTTCAGCACGCAGCCGATAAGCAGCCCCAGGCCGCGAATCTCTTTAAACAGGCCGTAACGCGCGTTAATCGCGTTGAGCCGTTCGCAGAACCATTGATGGCGCTGCTTAACGCCGCTGAGCACTTCGCGGGTGTTGACGATGGAAAACACTTCTCCCGCCACCGCGCAGGCCAGCGGGTTGCCGCCGTAGGTCGTGCCGTGGGTGCCGACGGTCATCACGCTGGCGCAGCGCTCCGATGCCAGCAGCGCGCCGATCGGGAAACCGCCGCCCAGCGCTTTCGCGGTGGAAAGCACGTCCGGCGTCACGCCGTAGTGCATATAGGCGTACAGCTCCCCGGTACGGCCGACGCCGGTCTGGACTTCGTCGAAAATCAGCAGCGCGTTGTGCGCATCGCACAGTTCACGCAGGCCGCGCAGGAAGTCCGCATCCGCAGGCACGACGCCGCCTTCACCCTGCATCGGTTCAACGATCACCGCGCTGGTATTGTCGTCGATCAGCGCCTTTGCCGAGTCGAGGTCGTTATAGATGGCGTGCTGAATCTGCGGCGGCAGCGGCGCAAAATCCTGCGAATAGGCCGGCTGGCCGCCCGCGGAAACGGTAAACAGCGTGCGGCCGTGGAAGGCATTCTTGAACGCCACGATGCCGCTTTTCTCGCTGCCGAAACGATCGTGGGCATATTTGCGCGCCAGTTTTAGCGCCGCTTCGTTGGCTTCGGCCCCGGAGTTACAGAAAAAGACCCGGTCGGCAAAAGTGGCGTCAATCAGCTGCTTAGCCAGACGCAATACCGGCTCATTGGTATAGCCGTTACCGGTATGCCAGAACTTTTCCGCCTGCCCGGTCAGCGCTTTAACCAGCCGAGGATGAGCGTGGCCGAGGGCGTTCACCGCAATGCCGCCGGCAAAATCGATATACTCTTTTCCCTGCTGATCCCACAGGCGTGACCCCTCGCCGCGTACCGGAATAAAAGCCGCTGGCGCGTATACAGGCATCATCCATTCATCAAAGTTGCTACGCGTAATTGACTGAGACATATCGACCTCTTCCGGTAAATAAAAAGTTTAAATAATGTTAATGAATATGGTTATTACGCTGTAAATGTAGATTGCACGGTTCGTGCCAGCCAGAGGTAAAAATGCATAAATCGAGGTCGTCAACGAAATATCAATAAGTTACGAAAGACCGTTATTCACATAAAATGCATAAAAAGTGAATAAAAATACTAAAAGAGGCTTTTGCAGTGGAATAAAAAGAAAGATTATGCAGGAGTAAGATATAATTCTGTAATTGTGATCCTTGACGAAATTTATCGGCAATAATCGCCCTTTTTTGGCGCAGCGCGTTCCAGAATGGTGCACAGTTTGTGCAAACAGGCTACCAACCGCTGCAATCGGCAGAATAAAGCGCCTTTGCGCAGCCAGCCCGGCGAATTTCTGCTACCATCCCTGCACTATTCACCTTGCACAGTGGCAGCGACTATGAAATTTGTCTCTTTTAATATCAACGGCCTGCGTGCCCGCCCGCATCAGCTGGCCGCCATCATCGATAAACACCAGCCCGACGTCATCGGCCTACAGGAAACCAAAGTTCACGACGATATGTTTCCTCTCGAAGAGGTGGCAAAGCTGGGCTATAACGTCTTTTATCACGGGCAGAAAGGCCATTACGGCGTCGCGCTGCTGACCAAAGAGACGCCGATCTCCGTGCGTCGCGGTTTCCCAAACGATGGTGAAGAGGCCCAGCGCCGCATCATCATGGCGGAAATCCCTTCCCCGTTTGGCAACGTGACGGTGATTAACGGCTATTTCCCGCAGGGCGAAAGTCGCGATCATGAAACCAAATTCCCGGCGAAGGCGGCGTTTTATCAGAACCTGCAAAACTACCTTGATACCGAACTGAATAAAGAGAATCCGGTACTGATCATGGGCGACATGAATATCAGCCCGACCGATCTCGATATCGGCATCGGTGAAGAGAACCGCAAGCGCTGGCTGCGTACCGGCAAGTGTTCCTTCCTGCCGGAAGAGCGCGAATGGATGGAGCGCCTGCTGGGCTGGGGCCTGGTGGATACTTACCGCCATGCGAATCCGCAGGATAACGAACACTTCTCGTGGTTCGACTATCGCTCTAAGGGCTTTGACGATAACCGCGGGCTGCGTATCGATCTGCTGCTGGCAAGCACCCCGCTGGCGCAGCGCTGCAGCGAAACCGGCATCGACTACGAAATTCGCGCAATGGAAAAGCCGTCCGACCACGCGCCGGTATGGGCGACCTTTAAAGTCTAAATATTCCCTCCGTCAGGCTCTCCCGTCCGGAGAGCCTGAGCCATATCAAAAAAGCCGCCGTCAGAGATTGTGAACGGCGGCAAACTATTATACTGTCGCGCGCACTTCAGACCGCCCGCGCCATACAGGAGAACCCAATGCAAAAGAAGCCGTCATAAAGCAGAATATAAGCTGCTTTTTGTTGTGGTGATATTGAGCATTGTCGCCTGTATTATTCAGCAATCGGGTTTTGCCGGGCTGGTTACCCATTTTGATCGTCTGCGCGAAATGATCCGCCAGAGCGGCGCCTTCGGCTATACGCTCTATATTCTGCTGTTTATCGTCGCCACCCTTTTTTTGCTACCGGGCACTCTTTTAGTGATTGCCGGCGGGGTGATTTTCGGTCCGCTGGCGGGAACCTTGCTATCGCTGCTGGCGGCGACGCTCGCCTCCTCCGCGTCGTTTCTGTTCGCCCGCTGGCTGGGCCGCGAGCTGCTGCTTAAATACGTCGGGCAGACGGCGATTTTTCAGGCCATTGAAAAAGGCATCGCCCGTAGCGGCACCGATTTTTTAATTCTGACCCGGCTCATCCCGCTGTTTCCCTATAATGTACAGAACTACGCCTATGGCCTGACGGCGATTCCATTCTGGACGTTTACCTTTATTTCCGCCCTCACCACCTTGCCCGGCATATTTATCTATACGCTGATGGCCAGCGAGCTTATCCGCGAGGGTATCACCCCCCTGTTTATACTGAAGCTGACCCTCGCGGGGCTGGCTTTATTTGTCCTGATTCAGGCGGCGAAAAGATATGCCCGCTATCGGCGAATCGAGACATCACGGATACAGGCTCACGATGAAAAATAGCAACGCGCGCTACCGGATAGCCATCGGCATGACGCTGTTTGCGCTTCTGCTGGCATGGTGGCTGATACCCGGCGTCAATGAGTTTATGCAGCGCAGCCTCGCCGCTTTTGCCACGCTCGATCAGCAGGCTATTGAACGCTTTATCGACTCCTGGGGCCCGCAGGCGGCGCTGGTCTCCTTCGCCCTGATGATTTTGCAGGCGATTATCGCCCCGCTTCCCGCCTTCCTGATCACCTTCGCTAACGCTTCCCTGTTCGGCGCCTTCTGGGGCGGCGCGCTGTCGTGGGTGAGCGCGATGGCCGGCGCGGCGCTGTGCTTTTTTATCGCCAGAGCGCTCGGCCGCGACGCGGTGGAAAAGCTCACCGGCAAGAGCGTACTGCAGAGTATGGATGGCTTTTTTACCCGCTACGGCAAACACACCATATTAATCTGCCGTCTGCTCCCTTTCGTTCCCTTCGACCCGGTGAGCTACGCCGCCGGGCTGACGTCAATGCGCTTTCGCCACTTTATGCTGGCCACCGGTCTCGGCCAGCTGCCCGCGACGATAGTCTATTCGTGGACCGGCAGCCTGCTGACCGGCGGCACATTCTGGCTGGTGACCGGTTTATCGATCCTGTTTGCGCTGGCGATTGTGGTGGTCGTCGCGAAAGCACTCTATCTTGAACAACAAAAGAGGCGTTCACGATGAGCTTACCCCCTCTGAAGTCTATTCCGCTGATTCTTCGCCCGCAGGCCTGGCTGCATCGTCGCCACTACGGCGAGGTGCTCAGCCCTATCCGCTGGTGGGGCCGTATTCCGCTGGTGTTTTACCTGGTGTCGATGTTCGTCGGCTATCTGGAACGCAAGCGTTCGCCCCTCGATCCGGTGCTGAGATCGCTGGTCAGCGCCCGCGTCGCGCAGCTGTGCCTGTGCGAGTTTTGCATTGATATCACCAATATGAAGCTGGCGGAACGCAGCGGCGGCAGCGCTAAGCTGCTGGCGGTCGCCGAATGGCGGAACAGCGCGCTGTTCAGCGACCGCGAGCGGCTGGCGCTGGAGTATGCCGAGGCGGCCAGCATGACGCCGCCGGTGGTCGACGATGCGCTGCGCGACAGGCTGGCAGGCCAGTTTGACGCCCGCGCGCTCACCGAACTCACGGCGCTGATCGGTTTACAAAACCTGTCGGCGCGCTTTAATTCGGCCATGGAGATCCCCGCCCAGGGATTGTGCCGGATCCCAACCGATTCAAAACCATAAGGAGTGGTTATGCGCAGTGTGCTGGTCTTCGCTTTGCTGTTGCTCTCCCCGCTGGCCGCCAGCGCCGGCTGGCAATCCCTACAACAAGAAGCCCGCGGCCAGACGGTGTGGTTTAACGCCTGGGGCGGCGATCCGGCGGTGAACCGCTATCTCGACTGGGTCAGCGGTGAGGTAAAGCGCGACTACGCTATCGACCTGCGCATCGTGCATATTGCGGATGCCGCCGACGCGGTGAAGCGCATCCAGACCGAAGCCCGCGCCGGACGCAGTAAAGGCGGTTCCATCGATCTGCTGTGGGTCAACGGCGAAAACTTCCGCACCCTGAAAAACGCCAGGCTGCTGCAAACCCGGTGGGCGGAAACCCTGCCCAACTGGCGCTTTGTCGATACGCAAAAGCCGGTGCGCGAGGATTTCTCTATCCCCACCGACGGCGCCGAGTTGCCGTGGGGCGGCGCGCAGCTCACTTTTATCGCCCGCCGCTCACAAACGCCCGACGGGCCCACCACTCCGCAGGCGCTGCTGGCTTTCGCCGCCGCGCATCCCGGCAGCGTCACCTACCCGCGTCCGCCGGATTTTACCGGTACCGCGTTTCTTGAACAGCTGCTGCTGACGCTGACTCCGCGGCCCGACGCGCTACGCCAGCCGCCTGAGGAGGCCACCTTCGCCGCCGTGACCGCGCCGCTGTGGCACTATCTTGATCGGCTTCACCCTCTGCTGTGGCGCCAGGGCCGCGACTTCCCGGCTTCGCCCGCCCGCATGGATGCCATGCTTAAAAATGGGACCCTCAGGCTGTCCATCACCTTTAACCCGCTGCACGCGCAGCAAAAAGCGGTCAGCGGCGAGCTGCCGAAAGACAGCTACGGTTTCGGCTTCCGCGAGGGGATGCTTGGCAACGTCCACTTTGTGGCGATCCCGTCCAATGCCCGGGCGACGGCGGGGGCGAAAGTGGTCGCGAATTTCCTGCTCTCGCCGCAGGCCCAGCTGCGCAAGGCCGACCCGACTGTGTGGGGCGACCCCAGCGTGCTGGATCCGGCGAAATTAACCGAGACTGAGCGGCAGGCCTTTAACGCCGTTGTGCCGCAGAATATGCCGCCGATGCTGGGTGAACCGCACGCGGCCTGGGTTGACGCGCTGGAGCAGGAATGGCTGCGCCGCTACGGCACGCACTAAGGCTGCTGGCCTGGGCCGCCGTCGCGCTGATCTATCTGCCGCTGCTGCCGGCCGCTGCGCTGATGGCGCTTCCGGCGCTCCGCCGCGCGCGCTGGCTGTCGCTGTTTGCCGACCCGCAATTCAGCCAGGCGCTGGCGGCGACTCTCGTCTCAACCCTGCTATCGGTTGGCGGCGCGCTGATCATCACGCTCACCGTCGTGGCCGCACTCTGGCCGTCGGGCGGCTGGCGGCGGCTGGCCGCAAGGCTCCCTCTGCTGCTGGCGGTACCTCACGTGGCCTTCGCCACCGCAGCCCTGCTGCTCTTCGCCGATGGCGGCTGGCTCCCGCGCCTGTTGCCCTTTTTTACCCCGCCGGTTGACCGCTACGGCATTGGACTGGGCCTGACGATGGCGCTCAAAGAGAGCGCGTTTCTGCTGTGGGTGGTTTATGGCCTGTTAGGCGAGAAACGCCTGGCCGGACAGGCGACGGTATTAAAAAGCCTCGGCTACGGACGCTGGCAGTGCCTGAAATGGTTAGTCTTGCCCACGCTGCTTCCGGCGCTGTCGATAGCGCTGCTGGCCACCGCCGCCTGGAGCCTTTCGGCGGTCGACGTCGCTCTGGTGATTGGCCCGGGTAACCCGCCGACGCTGGCGGTGCTGGCCTGGCAATGGTTAAGCCAGGGCGATGAGATCCAGCAAGCGAAAGGCGCCCTCACCAGCCTGGTACTGCTGCTGACGCTGGCCATCATGGCGCTGGCGGCGTGGGGAGTCTGGCGTCTCTGGCGACGGCGGATCCCGCAGGTTCAGGGGATCCGCCACCCGCAGCCGCGGGCGCTCACCGGGAAAAGCTTCGCCCTTCTTCTGCCGCTGTGCGGCGTGGCCTGCGCCCTGCTGCTTGCCGCGGCGGCGCAGAATAGCCAGCCGGTCAGCGATAGCGTCGGCAACAGCCTGTGGCTTGGACTCTGCTCAGCGTCGCTCGGCGCGATTATCTGCCTGCTGTGGCTGGCGTCTGGCCCTTCCCGTTTCGACGGATGGATCTGGCTGCCGCTGATTTTACCGGCGCTGCCGCTGGTAGACGGCCAATATCAGCTGGCGCTGTATACGTGGCTGGACGGTGAGTGGGTCGCCGTTTTATGGGGGCACCTGCTGTGGGTCGTGCCGTGGATGCTGTTTATTCTGCGTCCCGCGTGGCGCGCTCGCGACCCGCGCATGGAGCTGCTCGCCCGCACCCTCGGCTGGCAACGAGGCCGCATCTTCTGGCTGGTTACCTTACCCGCCCTGACGCGTCCTCTGCTGACCGCGCTGGCGGTGGGCTTTTCGGTAAGCATCGCGCAATACCTGCCGACGTTATGGCTGGGGGGCGGACGGTTCCCGACGCTCACCAGCGAAGCCGTCGCGCTGAGCAGCGGCGGCGAGACGTCCACTCTGGCCGCGCAGGCGCTATGGCAGCTACTGCTGCCGGCGCTGTTTTTTGCCGCCACCGCGCTGCTGGCCTGGCTGACCGGCCGCTATCGACAAGGATTACGCTAATGTTGATCGTCAAAAACCTGACTCTCAGCCTCAACGGAGAGCCGCTGCTGCGCAACGTCGACTTTTCCGTTGCTCCCGGCGAGATACTGACCCTGATGGGCCCCTCGGGCAGCGGTAAATCAACCCTGTTCGCCTGGATGGTCGGCGCGCTGGCGGAGAATTTTCGCGCCGCCGGCGAGCTGTGGCTGGATAACCAGCGCTGCGACAGTTTACCCACCGAGCGACGGCGCATCGGCATCCTGTTCCAGGACGCGCTGCTGTTCGACCACTTCAGCGTCGGGCAAAATTTACTGCTGGCGCTTGCCGCTGACGTCCGCGGCCCCCAGCGCAAAACCCAGGTCGAACAGGCGCTGGAGCGCGCCGGTCTGGCGGGGTTTTATACGCGCGATCCGGCCACCCTTTCCGGCGGCCAGCGGGCGCGGGTCAGCCTGCTGCGCGCCCTGCTGGCCCGACCGCGGGCGCTGCTGTTGGATGAGCCGTTTAACCGCCTCGACGTTGCGCTGCGCGCCGATTTTCGCCGCTGGGTGTTCAATGAACTGGCGCGGCAGGCGATCCCCGCGGTGCTGGTCACGCATGATGACCAGGATACGCCCGCCGGCGGACGCTGTTTGCATATGGGGCTCTGGCAATGAAAGCCTGCGCTATCGCAAAGAATTCTCCGCGTTGTTCGCGGAGAATTGCCGCTCAATTTTCTACTGCCGGGCATTTCGATGAAACGTGTTTCTCAATTGACCGCACTCGCCCTGCTGATGGGGCTTGCTGCTTCCACCTCCGCCGCTGACACCATGCCAACGCTAACGCTTTCCACGCTGCAACAGCGCAACGGCGTCGCTATTGACACGCGCCTTAGCGCTTTCTATAACGGTTGGCCGCAAGGCGCCAACGGCCCTCAGGGCCATGAACCGCAGGCGCTCAACCTCGCCGCCAGCTGGCTTGGCTCGCTGAACGATGAACAGCTGAGCGCCTGGGCTAAGCTGCACAATCTGCAGGCCTCTACGCCGATTGCGCTGTACGGCAACGCCGACGACAACGCGAAAGTCGCGGCGCGCCTTAAGGCGGCAGGTTTCACTCACCTCAGCTCGCTCGGCGACGCCCTGAGCCAGGCGGACCGCCTGCAGAAGCTGCCGCATTTTGAACAGCTGGTGTATCCGCAGTGGCTGCACGACCTCCAGCAGGGTAAACCGGTCACCGCCGCGCCTGCCGGGCACTGGAAGGTGTTCGAGGCCGCCTGGGGCGCGCCGAAGTTTTATCTGCTGAGCCATATTCCGGGCGCCGGGTATATCGATACCAACGAGGTGGAGAGCGAGCCGCTATGGAACAAAGTCTCCGACGCGCAGCTTAAAGCGATGCTGGCAAAACACGGTATTCGCCATGACACCGCGGTGATTTTGTACGGTCGCGACGTGTATGCCGCCGCCCGCGTGGCGCAGATCATGCTCTACGCCGGGGTTAAGGATGTACGCCTGCTCGACGGCGGCTGGAAAACCTGGTCCGACGCCGGGCTGCCGGTCGAGCGCGGAACGCCGCCGAAGCAGAAGCCCGAGCCGGAGTTCGGCGCGCCGATCCCGGGTCAGCCGCAGCTGATGCTCAATACCGAGCAGGCTCGCGCCCTGCTGCACCGTCAGGACGCCTCGCTGGTAAGCATTCGTTCCTGGCCGGAGTTTATCGGCACCACCAGCGGCTACAGCTATATCAAGCCGATGGGGGAGATTGCCGGGGCCCGCTGGGGCCATGCCGGAAGCGACTCCACCCATATGGAGGATTTCCATAATCCGGACGGCACCATGCGTAGCGCAGATGATATCGCCGCGATGTGGAAATCATGGAATATTCTGCCGAACCAGCAGGTCTCTTTTTACTGCGGTACCGGCTGGCGCGCCTCAGAAACCTTTATGTACGCCCGGGCGATGGGCTGGAACAACGTCTCGGTCTACGACGGCGGCTGGTACGAGTGGAGCAGCAACCCGAAAAACCCGGTCTCGCGCGGGGAACGCGGCCCGGAAAGCAGTATGTAATTCGCCTGTTGGCCATATGCACCGCCGGGAAGCATCCTTCCCGGCGCATTTCCCGAAGACGGCGCTGGCGCACCGGACCGCTGACGACTGTGGCCCCGTAGCCCGGCTAAGCGCAACCGGGAAAAACCCGCCCATCAATCTCTTACCTGCTTCAGGGTCAGGTATCCGCTCCACACCCGCGTAAAGGTCGTCAGCCAGCACAGTGCGCCAAACATCCACGCCAGCCACGCAAACCACGCCGGAAACAGGCAGCTTAGCACAAACAGCGCGATAGTTTCCGTCCCTTCCGTCAGCCCGCCGAGATAATAAAACGATTTGTGGGCGTAGCCCGGATTATCGATTTGTTGCTTAGCCGCCAGCGCGGCAAAGGCGAGAAAGCTGCTGCCGGTACCGATAAACGCGAACAGCAGCCAGCCGCCCGCCAGCGCGTTGTGCGCCGGATCGGCAAGAATAAAGCCAAACGGCACCAGGGCGTAAAACAGGAAATCGAGCGAAATATCGAGAAAACCGCCCGCATCGGTTAATCCGCGTCGCCGGGCCAGCGCGCCGTCCAGGCCATCCAGCAGTCGGTTGAGCACGATCGCCGCCAGCGCCGCCGGATACCAGCCCAGGGCTAAAAACGGCAGCGCCAGCACGCCAATCGCAAAGCCAAAGAGCGTCAGGCCATCGGGAGAGATAGCCGGACGATCCAGCAGGGCGGCGGCGGCGTTGAGGACAGGTTTCAGGCGGGGATGCAAATGACGGTCAAGCACAAAGTCTCTCCAGCGAATTCAGGGTTGTTTGACGGGGACAAGGACGGTGATAATAGGCCATTATCCCGTACAGAACGATGATTCACATGCTAAAAACCCTTGATGTTGTTGCCGCCATTATCGAACGCAACGGGCAAATTCTGCTGGCGCAGCGGCCGCCCCACGCGGATCAGCCGGGAATGTGGGAGCTGGCCGGCGGTAAAGTCGAACCCGGCGAAACCCAGGCCCAGGCGCTGGCGCGCGAGCTCCGGGAGGAGCTCGCGATCGACGCCCGGCCGGAATGCTACATCGCCAGCCACCAGCGCGAAGTGTCCGCTCGCCTGATACATCTTCACGCCTGGTGGGTTCCGCATTTTAACGGCGAACCCATCGCCCGCTACCACAGTCAGCTGCGCTGGTGTTCACCGCAGGAGGCGTTAACCTTCCCTCTTGCGCCAGCCGATATTCCCCTGCTCGAAGCCTTTATCGCCCAGCGCGCCGCTCTCCATTCCCGCTAATTTTATCGAGTGGTTGTCATCGTTTTTGATTATGACCACCGCCTGATTATAAATTTTGCTTTCTGAACAATTTTTCCTTGCTTAACTAACGATTTCCGATGGTATAGTCGGAAAATCGGCTTTTTCAAGGGCCGAATCATAATAAATAGACGCAACCACAACCATAAGGGGAACTTATATCTATGGATCAGACGTGCACTCTGGAAGGTTTTCTCGCCCGCGTTCAACAGCGCGATCCAAATCAAACTGAATTTGCTCAGGCGGTCCGCGAGGTGATGACCACCCTGTGGCCATTCCTTGAGGAAAATCCGCGCTATCGTCAGATGAATTTGCTGGAACGTCTGGTTGAACCGGAGCGTGCTATCCAGTTCCGCGTCGTTTGGGTTGATGACCGCAATCAGGTTCAGGTTAACCGCGCCTGGCGCGTGCAGTTCAACTCCGCCATCGGCCCGTATAAGGGCGGTATGCGTTTCCATCCCTCTGTAAACCTGTCGATTCTGAAATTCCTCGGCTTTGAACAAACCTTCAAAAACGCTCTCACCACCCTGCCTATGGGCGGCGGTAAAGGCGGCAGCGACTTCGATCCTAAAGGAAAAAGCGATGGCGAAGTGATGCGTTTCTGCCAGTCGCTGATGACTGAGCTGTATCGCCACCTCGGTCCGGATACCGACGTGCCGGCCGGTGATATCGGCGTGGGCGGTCGTGAAGTGGGCTTTATGGCCGGAATGATGCGTAAGCTCTCCAACAACAGCGCCTGCGTCTTCACCGGTAAAGGCCTCTCCTTCGGCGGCAGCCTGATTCGTCCGGAAGCCACCGGTTACGGACTGATTTACTTCACCGAAGCGATGCTTAAGCGCCACGGTTTGGGCTTTGAAGGGGCTCGCGTCGCGGTGTCCGGGTCGGGCAACGTGGCGCAGTACGCGATTGAGAAAGCCATGGAGCTCGGCGCCCGGGTGATTACGGCTTCCGACTCCAACGGTACCGTGGTTGACGAGTCTGGCTTTACCAAAGAAAAACTGGCGCGCCTGATCGACATTAAAGAGCGCAGCCACGGCCGCGTGGCGGATTACGCGCGCGAGTTCGGCCTGACCTACCTTGAAGGCAAGCAGCCGTGGTCCGTGCCGGTGGATATCGCTCTGCCGTGCGCCACGCAGAACGAGCTGGACGTCGACGCTGCCCGCCAGCTCATTGCCAACGGCGTGAAGGCCGTCGCGGAAGGCGCCAACATGCCAACCACTATCGCGGCGACCGATCTGTTCCTCGAAGCGGGCGTGCTATTCGCGCCGGGTAAAGCGGCCAACGCCGGCGGCGTCGCCACTTCAGGTCTGGAAATGGCGCAGAACGCCGCGCGTATGGGCTGGAAAGCGGAGAAAGTGGATGCCCGTTTGCACCATATCATGCTGGATATCCACCACGCCTGCGTTGAGTACGGCGGTGAAGCGAAGCAGACCAACTACGTACGCGGCGCGAATATCGCCGGTTTCGTGAAGGTCGCCGACGCAATGCTGGCGCAGGGTGTTATTTAAGTCCACTCGCTGAATGAACCCCTGTATATGGGTTCGGAACATAATTGAAAAACCCCGGTTTCCCGGGGTTTTTTATTGCGGACTTTCCGCCGCAGGGCCGGCGGCGCTTTTTTTATCTTTCGCTTTGGCTCTGCCTTTCCCCTTGCTAAAGCTCTTCTTGCCGTCGCCCGGGGCCACAATTCCGCGGAAGCGGCGTACCGGCGTGCTCCTGGCCTGGTCGATAAGCTGGAACAGGGTACCGACCAGCGGCTGCATAAAGTCCTGATAGCGGCACTGTTTCTCGCTGATTTGCGTCAGAATCGATTCCCAGTGGGCGGTCATATCCGGGCGCGTCGCCATTTCAGGCAAAGAGTGGAACAGCGCCTTCCCGGCGTCGGTGGAGTGGATATAGCGCCCTTTCTTGGTTAAGAAGCCGCGTTTGAACAACAGTTCGATAATCCCGGCGCGGGTTGCCTCCGTACCGAGGCCATCCGTTGCGCGCAGGATTTTCTTCAGGTCTTTATCCTGCACAAAGCGGGCAATACCGGTCATCGCCGATAGCAGCGTCGCATCGGTAAAATGACGCGGCGGCTGGGTCTGACGCTCCACCACTTCGCCTTTTTCGCACAGCAGCTCGTCATCCTTTGCCACCACCGGCAGCGGCATGCCGTCGTTCTCTTCATCGCGCTCTTTATTGCCCAGCAGGGTTCGCCAGCCCGCTTCCGCCAGAAAACGCGCTTTGGCAACGAACTTGCCGTTGGCGATATCGAGATCGATCTGGCATTTGCGGAACACCGCATCCGGGCAGAACTGCATCAGATACTGGCGGGCAATCAGGCCGTAAACCTTTTCTTCGTTGTCGCTGAGTTTTACCTGCGAACTGCGGGCGGTCGGAATAATCGCGTGGTGGGCATCGACCTTTTTATCGTCCCAGCAGCGGTTACGGATCTCCGGATCCACCACCGGCTGCGGCAGCAGATCCGCCGCGTGCACGCCGATCGCGTTCAGCACCGCATGGCGCCCGGCAAAATGCTCCTCCGGCAGATAGCGGCTATCCGAACGCGGATAGGTAATCAGCTTATGGGTTTCGTACAGCTTCTGGCAGATATCCAGCACGTTCTGCGCGCTAAAGCCGAAGCGCTTCGCGGCTTCAATCTGCAGCGCCGAGAGGGAGAATGGCAGCGGCGCTGGCTCAGAGTCCCGCTTATCGTTATAAGCGGTGACCGTCGCCGGCTGCCCCTCAATGCGCTTGACGACGTGCTCGGCAAGCGAGCGATGCAGCAGTCGCCCCTCTTCATCCTGGTACGGTTCACAGGCCTCGCTGGGCACCCAGGTGGCGACAAAACGCTCATCCTTGGGGGTAACGATATGCGCCTTGACGTCGAAGAAGTCTTTAGCGACGAAGTTTTCAATCTCTTCATCGCGGCGTACCACCAGGCCAAGCACCGGCGTTTGCACGCGCCCGACCGAGAGTACCCCCTGGTAACCCGCGTTACGGCCAAGGATGGTGTACGCGCGGGTCATATTGATCCCGTATAGCCAGTCGGCGCGGGCGCGGGCCAGCGCGGAGACGCACAGCGGAACAAATTCGCTGTTGGCGCGCAGGCGGTTAATCGCCCGCTCCACCGCCTGCGGGTTAAGATCGTTAATCAGACAGCGCTGCACCTGCTGACGCTTTTCCGGCGCCAGCTGCAGGTAGTCAAGTACCTCATCCACCAGCAGCTGCCCCTCTCTGTCCGGGTCACCCGCATGAATGACTTCCTGCGCATCGCCGAGCAGACGCTTAATCACGTTAAGCTGTTTGGTCACCGACGGTTTAGGCTGCAGCTGCCACTTTTCCGGCACGATAGGCAAGTCGAGCAGGTTCCAGCGCGCATAGCGCGCATCGTAGACGTCGGGCTGGGCCTGCTCCAGCAGGTGGCCGATGCACCACGTGACCACCTGCCCGTTACCGCACTCAATGTAGCCGTCGCCTTTGCGATGCGGTTTTGGCAGCACATCGGCGATGGCGCGACCGAGACTCGGTTTTTCTGCAATAAACAGCCGCATGAAATCAACGGATCTCGATCATGGGGCGTCCGCCGCGGGCGGTAACCAGCTCGCCGATAGCGGTAAGCGTGATACCAAACTCAGCGGCGGCAGCCTGCACCTCAGCCTCGGCTTCCGGCGTTACCGCCAGCAGCAGACCGCCGGAGGTTTGCGGATCGCACAGCAGATCGCGCCACGCTGGCGGCATGTCGCCCATCAAATGGCCGTAGCTGGCAAAGTTACGCCCGGTACCGCCCGGCACCGCACCCGCCGCGATGTAGGCTTCGACGCCGGGCAATTTCGGGATATCCGCATAGGTAAGCTGCGCCTGTACGCCCGCGCCGCGGCACACTTCGCTCAGGTGGCCCAGAAGCCCGAAGCCGGTGACGTCGGTCATCGCTTTCACGCCGTCAATGTTGGCGAACGCCGAGCCGACGAGGTTCATCTGGCACATGGTTTCCGTCGCCAGCCCCTGGTGCTCAGGCTTCAGCAGCGACTTTTTCTCCGCGGTGGTCAGCACGCCAATACCCAGCGGTTTAGTGAGATACAGCTTGCAGCCGGCCTGCGCGGTGCTGTTTTTCTTCACCCGCTCGGTCGGGACGACGCCGGTCACGGCAAGCCCGAAGATGGGTTCCGGAGCGTCAATGGAGTGGCCGCCGGCAAGCGCGATCCCCGCCTGCTGGCAGGCAAAGCGCCCGCCCTCAACCACCTGACGGGCAATTTCCGGCGCCAGGGTATTGATGGGCCAGCCGAGAATAGCGATCGCCATAATCGGCTTACCGCCCATGGCGAAAATATCGCTGATGGCGTTGGTCGCCGCAATGCGCCCAAAGTCGAACGGGTTGTCGACGATCGGCATAAAAAAATCGGTAGTACTGACGATCGACGTGCCGTTACCGAGATCGTAGACCGCGGCATCATCGCTGGTTTCGTTGCCCACCAGCAGATTTGGGTCAATAAACTTGGCCTGGTCGCTTTGCAGGATAGTTTCCAGCACCTTAGGGGAAATTTTACACCCGCAACCGGCTCCGTGGCTGTATTGCGTTAAACGAATGGCTTGCTCGCTCATGGACATCTCCTGTCATTGCAATCCCGATATGGTAGCGCCCAAATGGCGGAGTGGTAAGTGCGACAGTCCGAAATCGCGTATGGTTGCTCATTAAGCAGACAAAAAACCGATTTTGCGATGCGGTCCCGCTTTTTCAACGTGATTTTACCCTTTACTAAAAAATGACAGAAATATGACAAGCATAAATTCTGTTTTCTCTGGACATATAACAACGTAAGGAAGTTTTCATGAAAAAGCGTATTCTCGCCGTTTGCCTGGCCAGTCTCTTCTCCCTTAACGCTTTCGCCCTGGTTCCCGCCGGTAACGACGTCACCACAAAACCCGATCTCTACTACCTGACCAACGCCCAGGCCATCGACAGCCTGACGCTGCTGCCGCCGCCGCCGGAAGTGGGCAGTATCGCGTTTTTAAACGATCAGGCAATGTATGAGAAAGGCCGTCTGCTGCGCGGCACCGAGCGCGGTAAGCTGGCGGTTGAAGACGCCAACCTGAGCGGCGGCGGCGTCGCCAACGCCTTCTCCGGCGCCTTCGGCTCGCCCATTACCGCCAAAGATGCGCCGGAGCTGCACAAGCTGCTCACCAACATGATTGAAGATGCCGGCGACCTGGCGACGCGAGGAGCGAAGGAGAAGTACATGCGCATTCGCCCATTTGCGTTTTATGGCGTCGCCACCTGTAACACCAAGGAACAGGATACGCTGTCGAAAAACGGCTCCTACCCCTCCGGCCACACCTCTATCGGCTGGGCCACCGCGCTGGTACTGGCTGAGATTAATCCCCAGCGGCAAAATGAAATCCTTAAGCGCGGCTTTGAGCTCGGCGAGAGCCGGGTGATCTGCGGCTATCACTGGCAGAGCGACGTAGACGCGGCGCGTATCGTCGGTTCGGCGGTCGTCGCCACGCTGCATACCAATCCGGCCTTCCAGCAGCAGCTTCAGAAAGCGAAAGACGAATTCGCGAAGCGACAGAAGTAACATCGTCGCCGTTGAATGCCCGGAGGTGGCGTCTGAAACGCCTTGTCTGGGCGAAGGGTTCCAGGCCGTCCGCGGTTTGGTAGCCCGGACAGGTGCCTCCGGGAAAAGTGTCAAGTCTGATAGACTGGCACTGCTTCCACCCGGCTCGCACTGCCCTTAGCCGGGCTACTCCCCCGGAGGAGCCGGTGAGCCGGGCCCGCCCGGCATAACGAGAACGGACTCAGAAGCGCGTCACGAACGGTGCGGTATCCGGCAAAGCGATGGTGGTTGACGCTTTGAGCTGCGGGGTCCCCAGATAGAGAAAGCCCACGATCTTATCCTGCTCGCGGCAGGCAAACCCTTCGCGTACAACCGGGCTTTCGGTTAACGCGCCGCTGCGCCAGATGCCGTTAAACCCCTGCGCCACGGCCGCCATCTGCATGGCCATCACCGCACAGCCCGCCGACATCTCTTGCTCCCACTTTGGCACCTTCGGATGATCTTCACAGCGCGCCACCACCGCAATGATCAGCGGCGCGCGAAACGGCGCGCTGCGCGCTTTTTCAATCGCTTTTTCATCTCCCCCTGCCGCCACCGCGCCTTTTTCCAGCAGCTGGCTGAAGCGCTCGCGCCCTTCATCGACAATAATGAAGAAGCGCCACGGCTGCAGCGTCCCGTGGTCCGGCGCGCGCAGGCCAGCGCGAAGGATGTTTTCCAGCTGTTCGCCCGCCGGAGCCGGGTCGGTCAGACGTGAAGCGCTGCGGCGATTAACCAGTAGTTCGAGAGCATCCATCTGTATAACTCCTGTGATGTGATTTTTCATAAAATTAACATGCGCAAGGATTTTGTTACAGCCCAACGGGTGATTCCTGCTGACAACCGACGGCACTCTCATTAGGATAGCCAGACGCGGCAGCCCCTGCGGCTCGCCCATTTTTGATTATGGTTAGGGAGAATACATGCGAACTCTTTGGCGACTGCTCGCCGGATTTTTTAAATGGACATGGCGCGTGCTAAATTTCATTCGCCAGCTCGCACTGAACGTGGTTTTCCTGGTGCTGGTGCTGGCCTGCGTCGGCATCTGGGCCCAGTTCAGTAGTACAACGACAGAGCACGCTACCCGCGGCGCGCTGCTGCTGGATATCACCGGCGTGGTGGTCGATAAACCCTCGGCCAGCAGCAAGCTTGGCGTGATTGGCCGCCAGCTGTTTGGCGCCAGTTCCGATCGCCTGCAGGAAAACTCGCTGTTCGACATTGTGCAGACAATTCGCCAGGCGAAAGACGACCGCAATATCACCGGTATCGTGCTGGATCTGAAGGACTTTGCCGGCGGCGATCAGCCGTCGATGCAGTATATCGGTAAAGCGCTGCGCGAATTCCGCGATAGCGGCAAGCCGGTATATGCCATCGGCAGCAGCTACAGCCAGGGCCAGTACTATCTGGCCAGCTTCGCCAATAAGATCTGGCTCTCGCCGCAGGGCGAAGTGGACCTGCACGGCTTCGCGACCAACGGCCTGTACTACAAATCGCTGCTCGACAAGCTCAAAGTGTCGACCCACGTTTTCCGCGTCGGCACCTATAAGTCAGCGGTAGAGCCGTTTATCCGCGATGATATGTCCCCGGCGGCGCGCGAGGCGGACAGCCGCTGGATTGGCGAGCTGTGGCAAAACTACCTCAATACCATTGCCGCCAACCGCCAGATCACCGCTCAGCAGCTGTTCCCCGGCGCTCAGGGCGTGATTGACGGCCTGCGTAAAGTCGATGGCGACACGGCAAAATACGCGCTGGATAACAAGCTGGTTGATGCGCTGGGCACCTCTACCGAGGTGGAAAAAGCGCTGACTAAACAGTTTGGCTGGAGTAAAGAGGACAACAACTACAGCGCGATCAGCTACTACGATTACACGCTGAAAACGCCTGCCGACCAGGGTTCCGCAATAGCGGTTATCTTTGCTAACGGCGCGATTATGGATGGCGAAGAAACGCCGGGTAACGTCGGCGGCGACACCACCGCCGCGCAGATCCGCGACGCGCGCCTCGATCCGAAAGTGAAAGCGATCGTGCTGCGGGTTAACAGCCCGGGCGGCAGCGTCAGCGCCTCCGAGATGATTCGCGAAGAGCTGGCGGCGGCAAAAGCGGCCGGTAAACCGGTGGTGGTCTCAATGGGCGGCATGGCAGCCTCCGGCGGCTACTGGATCTCCACCCCGGCGGATTATATCGTCGCCAACCCCAGCACCCTTACCGGCTCTATCGGTATCTTTGGGGTGATCAATACCGTCGAAGATACCCTCGGCTCAATTGGCGTCCATACCGACGGCGTGGCCACCTCGCCGCTGGCTGATGTCTCAACCACCAAAGCGCTGCCTCCGGAAGTGCAACAGCTGATGCAGCTCAGCATCGAAAACGGCTACAAGCGTTTTATCACCCTGGTGGCGAACGCGCGTAAGAGCACGCCGGAGAAAATTGACCAAATCGCTCAGGGCCACGTCTGGACCGGTGAAGATGCAAAAGCGAACGGCCTGGTCGATAGCCTTGGCGACTTTGACGACGCGGTGGCAAAAGCCGCCGAACTGGCGAAGCTGAAACAGTGGCATATCAACTACTATCAGGAAGAACCGACCTTCTTTTCGATGGTGGTGGATAGCCTGACGGGTTCCGTTCGCGCGGCGCTGCCGGCAGCGGTCCAGGCGTATCTGCCCGCACCGGTCGCCGCGGCGGCCAATGCGGTGAAAACCGAGAGCGATAAGCTGGCGGCATTCAACGATCCGCAGAACCGCTACGCGTTCTGCTTAACCTGCGCCAATATTCGTTAATCCTCTGCCGCCCCATCCCGTGGGGCGGCATTTACTTTATTTTTTCTTCCGCCCCTCTATACTGCGCCTGTCTACGTTTAACCTAAGCGATGCTATGCAGAAGAAATCTATTTACGTTGCCTATACCGGCGGCACCATTGGTATGCAGCGTTCTGAACACGGCTATATCCCCGTTTCCGGCCATTTACAGCGCCAGCTGGCGTTGATGCCCGAGTTTCACCGCCCGGAGATGCCGGACTTCACCATTCATGAATACGCCCCGTTAATGGACTCTTCCGATATGACGCCGGAAGACTGGCAGCATATCGCCGACGATATTCGCGACCATTATGACCAGTACGATGGTTTCGTGATCCTCCACGGCACGGACACCATGGCGTTTACCGCCTCGGCGCTCTCCTTCATGCTGGAGAATCTGGGAAAACCGGTCATTGTGACAGGGTCACAAATCCCGCTTGCCGAACTGCGCTCTGATGGCCAGATTAACCTGCTCAACGCGCTGTACGTCGCCGCCAACTATCCGATTAACGAAGTGTCGCTGTTCTTCAATAATCGCCTCTACCGCGGCAACCGCACGACGAAGGCCCATGCCGACGGCTTTAACGCCTTCGCCTCGCCCAACCTGGCGCCGCTGCTGGAAGCCGGCATCCATATTCGCCGGCTCGGCACGCCTCCCGCGCCGCACGGCAGCGGCGAGCTGGTGGTTCACCCTATCACGCCGCAGCCGATTGGCGTGGTGACGATTTATCCCGGCATTTCCGCCGACGTGGTGCGCAACTTCCTGCGCCAGCCGGTCAAAGCGCTGATCCTGCGCTCCTATGGCGTCGGTAACGCGCCGCAGAACGGCGAGTTTATTCAGGTCCTGGCCGAAGCCAGCCAGCGCGGTATCGTGGTGATTAATTTGACCCAGTGTATGTCCGGCAAGGTCAACATGGGCGGCTACGCCACCGGCAACGCGCTGGCGCAGGCTGGCGTGATTAGCGGATTTGATATGACCGTCGAGGCCACGCTGACCAAGCTACACTATTTGCTGAGCCAGGATCTGGACGTGGCGGCCATCCGTCACGCCATGCAGGAGAATCTGCGCGGCGAACTGACACCCGATGAGTAAGGAGAAGCACATGACCCAGCGCGCGCTGCTACTGGTCGATTTACAAAATGATTTCTGCGCCGGCGGCGCGCTAGCCGTCCCGCAGGGCGACAGCACGGTGGACGTCGCCAACCAGCTTATCGCCTGGAGCCTGGCGCGGGGCGAAACGGTAGTTGCCAGCCAGGACTGGCACCCGGCGAACCACGGCAGCTTTGCCAGTCAGCATCAGGTCGAACCCTATGCCCAGGGCGAGCTTGATGGCCTGGCGCAGACGTTCTGGCCGGATCACTGCGTGCAGAATAGCGAAGGCGCGGCGCTGCATCCGCTGCTCAAACAGCAGGATATTGCCGCCGTGTTCCACAAAGGGGAAAATCCGGCCATTGACAGCTACAGCGCCTTTTTCGACAACGGCCACCGGCAGAAAACGCAGCTCGATGCATGGCTGCGCGAGCGCGGCATTAGCGAGCTAACGGTGCTGGGGCTCGCCACCGACTACTGCGTCAAGTTTACCGTGCTTGACGCCCTCAATCTGGGCTACACCGTCAACGTGATTACCGACGGCTGCCGCGGGGTGAATATTCAGCCGCAGGATAGCAATCTGGCGTTTATGGAGATGGCCGCCGCGGGCGCAACTCTCTATACCCTTGACGACTGGCTGGAAACCCACGCATGAAATACGCCGACAGGCATTGTCCTGTCGGCGCGTTATCTCAGGCCAGAGCGGAAATCTCTTCCAGCGACGCGTTGCGCGTTTCGATGCCAAAACAAAACAGAATCAGCGCGCAAAGCGCCGCATCACGCCTGGATGATAAAGCCCCTAATCGGGTCATTGTTAGTCTCATTTTGCGTCATGGTCTGCATCCTGGCGTTTACTCCGAAGTGAACCTCATCGCACCACCGCTTCGCTAATACAGCCGTGAACCGCTTCGCATTTTTGCGCAGCGGAAGATGCTAGGCTGCACGAGCTGTTTTTTTCGCCACGCCATTTCCGTGGCGTGTTTGCTTTTCAATGTCACTTTTAAGTCAAAGAGGATCCGCTATGAAACTTTTGCCTTTACTGGCAGCTTTACCCCTGCTCTGCGCGAGCGTTGTTTCCGCTAACTCGCTGATGTCCGTCGGCTACTTTAACGGCGGCGGCGACGTCACTGCCGGTCCCGGCGGCGATATTGATAAACTGGACGTACGCCAGATTACCCATCTCAACTACTCGTTTGGTCTGATTTACAACGATGAAAAAGACGAAACCAACGCCGCCCTGAAAGATCCAGGCAAGCTGCATCAAATTTGGCTGTCGCCGAAAGTGCAGGCTGATTTACAGAAAATCCCCAGCTTGCGCCAGCAGAACCCGAACCTGAAAGTCTTGCTTTCCGTCGGCGGCTGGGGAGCGCGCGGATTCTCCGGCGCGGCGGCGACGAAGGAAACCCGGGCGGTGTTTATTCAGTCCGCTCAGGCGATTATTGAAAAATACGGTCTCGATGGGATCGATCTGGACTGGGAGTATCCGGTCAACGGCGCGTGGGGGCTGGTCGCCAGCCAACCGGCCGATCGCGATAATTTTACCGCCCTGCTGAAAGAGCTGCGCGCGGCGGTAGGTAATAAAAAACTGGTGACCATCGCCGTAGGCGCCAACGCGGAGAGCCCAAAAAGCTGGGTGGACGTCAAAGCCATTGCGCCATCGCTCGACTACATCAACCTGATGACCTACGACCTGGCCTACGGTACCCAGTACTTCAATTCCAACCTGTATGATTCAACCCGCTGGCCGACGGTCGCCGAAGCGGATAAGTACAGCGCGGACTTTATAGTGAACAACTACCTTGCCGCCGGTCTAAAGGCGAGCCAGATGAACCTGGGGATTGGTTTCTATGGCCGGATACCCAAACGCGCCGTCGAGCCGGGTATTGACTGGAGCAAGCCGGACGCGCAGAAAAACCCGGCCACCCGCCCCTACTTTGCGGCTCAACAGATTGAACTGTTCGAATCGCTGGGCGTCGATCTGACCAAAGATACCTATGTGAAATATAACGATATCGTGGCGAAGTTAATCAACGATCCGCAGAAGCGCTTTACTCAGCATTGGGATGATGAAGCGAAGGTACCGTGGCTGTCGGTGCAGTCCGCCGACGGTCAAGCCCTCTTTGCGCTTTCGTATGAGAACCCGCGCTCGGTGGCCATCAAGGCTGACTACATCAAGAGCAAGGGGCTGGGTGGCGCGATGTTCTGGGAGTACGGCGCCGATGACCAGAATCAGTTAGCGAAACAGCTGGCCGAGTCATTGGGGATCAAACGCTGATCTGCGCGGTGTCAGCGCCAGCACAATAGGTTATGATAACACCATTCCGCTGCACCGGCTCCGGCGCAGCTTTTCATTTGCAACAAAAGGCATGGGTATTATGGCTTATATCCCGAAAAACTACGCCCGTCTGGAAGTCGGTTACCGCGAAAAAGCGCTGAAGCTCTTCCCCTGGGTCTGCGGACGCTGCTCGCGAGAGTTTGTCTATTCAAACCTGCGTGAACTGACGGTACACCATATTGACCACGACCACTCCAATAACCCGGAAGATGGTAGCAACTGGGAGATGCTGTGCCTGTACTGTCACGATCATGAGCACTCAAAATACACCGAAGCCGATCTGTATGGCTCGACGGTGGTTGCTGGCGAAGATGCGCAGAAAAGCGTCGGCGAAGCGAAATATAACCCCTTCGCCGATCTTAAAGCGATGATGAACAAGAAGTAACGTTGTGATGCTTCAGAGCCCGGCGCGGAGTTAGCCGGGCTGACGCAGGCCTTTTCAGTCTCAGGATTTAAAGGTCGCGATAGGCTGCGGCGTAATGCCGAAGTCAACTTTCAGCTGCTGTTTACTCTTCATCACCATCTGCCCGTTGGTATCGATGGTCATATGCTGCGCGTCAACGTTGTATCGCGCCTGCCAGAGCATCACCAGCTGCAGACAGTTCTCTTTCTGTTCGTCAGTCAACGCCACGCCGTCCGGCCATTTACCCAGCTCAACCGCCGTCGCCAGGCGCTGATAAACTTCCGGCGTCATACCGTCAATAATCCGCTCAATTTCCATCTTCCGCCAACCCCGTTTGGAATAATTTGCTGAATCGTTTTTTCAACCCTTAATTTGCTCACCGTTTTCATCATTGGTGAAGCTTAATGAGGCCGAATTAACACAAAAACGCTCTCCGGTAGGCTGTGGACCATCCGGGAATACGTGCCCAAGGTGAGCATCGCAGTTTCCGCAGCGAATTTCCGTGCGCTGCATACCGTGGGAGTAATCATTAAGGTAGCGGATAGCGTCATCGCTGACGGGCTCATAAAAGCTTGGCCAGCCGCAGCCGGAATCATACTTGGTTTGCGAGTGAAACAGCGCGGCATCGCACACCAGGCAGTGGTAGACGCCATCGCGTTTGTTGTGGAGCAACCGCCCGGTGAACGGCGGTTCAGTACCGTGATTCTGCGTCACGTAAAACTGCATCTCGCTCAAATTTTTTTTGAGCTCGTCCGAAGAGGGTTTATTCGACATTGGCTTGCTTCTCGCTGTGAAAGGACAACTTTTCACGTCAATTCTAACAAAATATTAACAATGAAGCGTGCACTTTTGTTCTAAACTTAGGCGACGCCAAAAGGCAGCCACACAATTGTGATGAATATCACATTTTTATCTTCAGTGACCTTTAAAATTCCGGGCGCAGCCCCCATATGGAATTGGGCTCAAAGGGAAAGTGGGATAAATCGACCGCGCAAAGGCATGCTCTGGATTGATTTGTCGCAATGATTGACACGATTCCGCTTGACGCTGCGTAAGGTTTTTGTAATTTTACAGGCAACCTTTTATTCACTAACAAATAGCTGGTGGAATATATGACTATCAAAGTAGGTATCAACGGTTTTGGCCGTATCGGTCGCATTGTTTTCCGTGCTGCTCAGGAACGTTCTGACATCGAGATCGTTGCAATCAACGACCTGTTAGACGCTGACTACATGGCTTACATGCTGAAGTATGACTCCACTCACGGCCGTTTCAACGGTACCGTTGAAGTGAAAGACGGTCATCTGATCGTTAACGGTAAAAAAATCCGTGTTACCGCTGAGCGTGACCCGGCTAACCTGAAGTGGGACGAAGTGGGTGTTGACGTTGTTGCTGAAGCAACCGGTATCTTCCTGACCGACGAAACCGCTCGTAAACACATCACCGCTGGCGCGAAAAAAGTCGTACTGACTGGCCCGTCCAAAGACAACACTCCGATGTTTGTTAAAGGCGCTAACTTTGACAAATACGAAGGCCAGGACATCGTTTCCAACGCATCCTGCACCACCAACTGCCTGGCTCCGCTGGCAAAAGTTATCAACGACAACTTCGGCATCATCGAAGGTCTGATGACTACCGTTCACGCAACCACCGCGACTCAGAAAACCGTTGATGGCCCGTCTCACAAAGACTGGCGCGGCGGCCGCGGCGCAGCTCAGAACATCATCCCGTCCTCTACCGGCGCTGCTAAAGCTGTAGGTAAAGTTCTGCCAGAACTGAATGGCAAACTGACCGGTATGGCGTTCCGCGTTCCGACTCCGAACGTATCCGTTGTTGACCTGACCGTTCGTCTGGAAAAAGCTGCTTCTTATGAAGAAATTAAGAAAGCAATCAAAGCTGCTTCCGAAGGCGCAATGAAAGGCGTTCTGGGCTACACCGAAGACGACGTGGTATCCACCGATTTCAACGGTGAAATCTGCACTTCCGTATTCGACGCCAAAGCGGGTATCGCTCTGAACGACAACTTTGTGAAACTGGTTTCCTGGTACGATAACGAAACTGGTTACTCCAACAAGGTTCTGGACCTGATTGCTCACATCTCCAAATAAGTTGGGATGAGACAGTAATCTGTAAGAGCGACTTCGGTCGCTCTTTTTTTTGTCTGAAGATAAAGGATTGCGTAATGATTAATAAAATTTTTGCCCTCCCGGTTATCGAACAGCTTACCCCTGTACTTTCCCGCCGCCAGCTTGATGACCTGGAGCTGATCGTCGTTGACCATCCGCAGGTGAAAGCGTCCGTGGCTTTCCAGGGCGCTCACCTGCTCTCCTGGAAGCCCGCTGGCGAAGAAGAAGTCCTGTGGCTCAGCGGCAACACCCCATTTAAAAACGGCGTTGCCCTGCGCGGCGGCGTGCCGATTTGCTGGCCGTGGTTTGGTCCTTCTGCTCAGCAGGGTCTGCCCTCCCACGGCTTCGCCCGCAACCTGCCGTGGGCCCTGAAAGGGCACGATGAAGACGACAACGGCGTGGTGCTGACCTTTGCACTGAAAAGCAGCGACGCCACCCGCCAGTACTGGCCGCACGAGTTCACCCTGCTGGCGCGCTTTAAGCTGGGCAAAACCTGCGAAATTGAGCTGGAGGCGCACGGCGAATTTGAAACCACGTCTGCCCTGCATACCTATTTCAACGTCGGCGACATTGCGGCAGTGAAGGTCAGCGGTCTGGGCGACCGTTATATTGATAAAGTGAAAAATGCGGAAGAAGGCGTATTAAGCAACGGCACAGAGACTTTTCCCGACCGTACCGACCGCGTCTATCTGAATGCCGAAACCTGCAGCGTGATTCATGACGATGCGCTGAACCGCAACATCGACGTTACGCATCATCATAACAGCAACGTTGTGGCCTGGAACCCGGGCCCGGCGCTTTCCGTCAGCATGGGCGACATGCCGGATGATGGTTACAAGACCTTCGTTTGTGTAGAAACCTGCTGCGTGACCGAAACGCAGAAGGCCAGCGAAGAGAAACCTTCGCGCCTGACGCAAACCCTCCGCGTGGTGAAACGCTAACGCCAGGAAGCTTGGC
The DNA here is from genome assembly GCF_001753185.1 of Klebsiella sp. LTGPAF-6F. NCBI lineage: Bacteria > Pseudomonadati > Pseudomonadota > Gammaproteobacteria > Enterobacterales > Enterobacteriaceae > Klebsiella > Klebsiella sp. LTGPAF-6F. The sequence continues at coordinate 2,631,749 of NZ_CP017450.1, read as the reverse complement.
CCACGGGTTAACCGCGTGTGCGCCATATCTGCCGGATGACGGCTGAAGCCCCGCGAAGTCGGGGCTTTTCTTAAACGCTTGTTCAGACCATATCCAGTGGCGTTTTTCTGGCCGGCGCCGGGTAGGCGTTATCCAGAAGCGCAAGCTCCTCATCGTTCAGCACAATATCCAGCACCGCGGCATTTTGCCTGACATGCTCAATGCTTGACGCTTTCGGGATCGCTATTACGCCCCGGTGGCTAATCACCCACGCCAGCAGAATCTGCGCCGCGGTTACGCCCCGCTCCTGCGCAATATTTTTCACAACGGTATGATTTAAAAGTCCATTGCGCAGTCGACCGGCCTGAGCCAGCGGACAATATGCCATCACCGGCAGCCGCTGCTGCTGGCACCACGGCAGGAGGTCATATTCAATACCGCGGGAGGCCAGATGGTAGAGCACCTGATTGGTCGCGCACTGTTCGCCGCCGTTCGCCTGCCAGAGTTCCTGCATATCATCGTAATCGAGGTTTGATACGCCCCAGCGACGAATTTTCCCCTGCGCAACGAGCGCGTCCATGCCCGCAACCGTCTCCTGCAATGAATAGTCCCCGCGCCAGTGCAGCAGATAGAGATCCAGATAGTCGGTATTGAGGCGGCGCAGGCTCTCCTCGCAGGCGCTGGCTATTTTGCGACCGCCAGCGTTCCACGGATAGACTTTAGACACCAGCACCACGCGCTCGCGCTGCCCGCGAATGGCCTCGCCGACAACCTCTTCGGCGCCGCCGTCGGCGTACATTTCCGCCGTATCGATCACCGTCAGGCCAAGATCGATGCCCGCGCGTAGTGCAGCAGACTCCTGCGCGCGCAGAGCCGGGTTTTCGCCCATGAACCAGGTCCCCTGCCCTATGAGCGGAACCGCTGAATGCTCGCCAAAACGGATTGTCCTTTCTGCCATGACATGCTCCTGTGTTTGATTGCACCACCGTAATGCAAAACAGGGCTTTACGCCCTGTTTTGATGCACAAATTGCACTGTAATAACGCACTATCAGAAGGAGTAAGTGATCCCGGTTGAAATCAGCCCGCTCCAGGATTTGTCCACCATCGGGCTATCGGTAATTTCGTCAGACAGGCGGGTATAGCGCGCCACGCCGTATACGCTCCAGTCGCCGAGGAAACGATAGTTAGCCGACAGCTCAAGGTACGGGTTCCAGCTGCTGTCCGGATCGTAGCTGCGCATGCCGCTGCGATTCGACTCATGCTTCGAAACACCGTAGTAGTACTCGTTCTGGTTGTCGCTGTTCCACTCCACGCCAATACCCGGCGTAAGCGTCAGGTTGCCGTTGGTATAGCGATACAGCCAGGCCAGATCCCACACGATACCGTTGCTGTTATCGAGGGTGTCCCCCGACAGCGCGGTGCGCAGGAAACCGTACTGCGTATAGTGTTCGTAGGAAAGCCCTGCCATCACCGTGGACTTACGTTTATCCAGACGGCGCATCTGCTCGCTATCGCTGTCGCCTGGCTTAAAGTACATCGGCGACCAGTAGGCGGTCACGGAGAGCTTATCGTTGGTATCATTCCACAGGTAGAGACCACCGCCCAGGCCGCGGAACCAGAAGTTATCGCTCTCGTAATTAATCACCGGCACCGGGTAAACATCAGCATCATATTGCTTGTACGGATGTTCAACGACGCCTACACCCGCCCCTAAAGTGAACTTCCCTTCAGCGTGTACGGCGGATGCTGAAGTCGCAATCAACACACCAAGTGCCAGAAGTTTGATTTTAGTCACGATCCATATTCCTGTTGTCAAATTATTAGCGCAGGCAGTTTAACGTTGTATACGTCATGCCTCAAATTCTTTACCAGTCATTACACTGAATTCACCAGATTCTCATCATCAGATGACCACCCGCTGACAGCTGAATGACAGCGTCATGACGCGGCGAAACCCGAAGTGGGAATGAGACGCTGCTTTTCCGGATGAGTTGTTGATAAGTCATTGAAATTGATTTTCTGCGCCATGCAAGTTTTCCAAATGCATCTACGCTTTAATTTAGAAGAAGTAAATGCGGGGCACGTTATCCCGAGACTTCGCCAACCTGGCATAAGGGTTGCTGGAGATTCAGAGAGCGCTGTGCAGCTTACCTCTTCCGGGAGCTCCCACTATTCATATGAACGGCTCTCAACCTGTGCTAAAAACGAAAGGACGGCATGCCATGAATATATTCGATCACTATCGCCAGCGCTATGAAGCTGCCAAGGACGAAGAGTTCACACTGCAGGAGTTTCTTACCATCTGTCGGCAAGATCGCAGTGCTTATGCTAACGCAGCAGAAAGATTGCTGATGGCCATCGGTGAGCCGGTCATGGTCGATACGGCCCTCGAACCCAGGCTATCCCGTCTCTTTTCAAACCGGGTCGTCGCGCGCTACCCGGCCTTTGAAGAGTTTTACGGTATGGAAGATGCCATCGAGCAAATTGTTTCTTACTTAAAACACGCCGCTCAGGGGCTGGAAGAGAAGAAACAGATTCTGTATCTGCTGGGCCCCGTGGGCGGCGGTAAATCATCGCTTGCCGAACGCCTGAAGTCCTTGATGCAGCGCGTCCCTATCTATGTGCTCAGCGCAAACGGTGAGCGCAGCCCGGTCAACGACCATCCGCTGTGTCTGTTTAACCCGCAGGAGGATGCGCAAATCCTCGAAAAAGAGTACGGCATTCCAAACCGCTATCTGGGGACGATTATGTCGCCGTGGGCGGCCAAGCGTCTGCATGAATTCGGCGGCGACATCACGAAATTCCGCGTGGTGAAAGTGTGGCCGTCAATCCTGGCGCAGATTGCCATCGCCAAAACCGAGCCCGGTGACGAAAACAACCAGGACATCTCGGCGCTGGTCGGTAAAGTCGATATCCGTAAACTGGAACACTACGCGCAGAATGACCCGGACGCCTACGGCTACTCCGGCGCTCTGTGCCGCGCCAACCAGGGGCTGATGGAGTTCGTCGAGATGTTTAAAGCGCCTATCAAGGTGCTGCATCCGCTGCTGACCGCGACGCAGGAAGGTAACTATAACGGTACCGAAGGGATCTCCGCCCTGCCGTTCAACGGGATTATCCTCGCCCACTCCAACGAATCGGAATGGGTGACCTTCCGTAATAACAAAAACAATGAGGCCTTCCTCGACCGCGTGTATATCGTCAAGGTGCCTTATTGCCTGCGTATCTCGGAAGAGATCCGTATCTATGAAAAACTGCTTAACAACAGCGAGCTGACCCATGCGCCGTGCGCGCCGGGCACGCTGGAAACGCTGTCGCGCTTCTCCATTCTGTCGCGCCTGAAAGAGCCGGAAAACTCGAGCATTTATTCAAAAATGCGCGTCTATGACGGCGAAAGCCTGAAAGACACCGACCCGAAAGCGAAATCCTATCAGGAGTATCGCGATTATGCCGGCGTTGATGAAGGGATGAACGGCCTGTCTACCCGCTTCGCGTTCAAAATCCTGTCGCGGGTATTTAACTTTGACCATGCCGAAGTCGCCGCCAACCCGGTGCATCTGTTCTACGTCCTCGAGCAGCAGATCGAGCGCGAGCAGTTCCCGCAGGAGCAGTCCGAGCGTTACCTTGAGTTCCTCAAAGGCTATCTGATCCCGAAATACGCCGAGTTTATCGGGAAAGAGATCCAGACCGCCTACCTTGAGTCCTACTCGGAGTACGGGCAGAACATTTTTGACCGTTATGTCACCTACGCTGACTTCTGGATTCAGGATCAGGAGTATCGCGACCCGGATACCGGCCAGCTGTTTGACCGCGAGTCGCTGAATGCGGAACTGGAGAAAATCGAGAAGCCCGCCGGGATCAGCAACCCGAAAGACTTCCGTAACGAAATAGTCAACTTCGTGCTGCGCGCCAGAGCGCACAACAGCGGGCGTAATCCAAACTGGACCAGCTACGAGAAACTGCGCACGGTTATCGAGAAGAAAATGTTCTCCAATACCGAAGAGCTGTTGCCGGTGATTTCCTTCAACACCAAAACGTCAACCGATGAGCAGAAAAAACACGATGACTTTGTCGACCGCATGATGGAAAAAGGCTATACCCGCAAGCAGGTTCGCCTGCTGTGCGAATGGTATCTGCGGGTACGTAAATCATCCTGATAGACCAGCCCGGCAGGCAGCGGCTGCCGGGCTAATAATAACTGCGAAGACCCAATGACATTCAGCGCCAGGCATATTTCGGCGCCTGAATGGCCGGGGCATAAGTTGGCAAATGCAGTACAGGAGGGCATATGACCTGGTTCATAGACCGACGCCTGAACGGGAAAAATAAAAGCGCCGTCAACCGGCAGCGCTTTCTGCGCCGCTATAAAGCGCAGATAAAACAGTCGATCTCCGAGGCCATAAACAAGCGCTCGGTAACCGATATTCAGAGCGGAGAGTCCGTCTCCATCCCAACGGACGATATTAACGAACCGATGTTTCATCAGGGGCGCGGCGGCCTGCGCAATCGCGTACACCCGGGTAACGATCACTTCGTACAGAATGACCGCATTGAGCGCCCTCAGGGCGGCGGAGGCGGTGGAGGCAGCGGTCAGGGCCAGGCCAGCGCCGACGGAGAAGGTCAGGATGAGTTTGTTTTTCAGATTTCGAAAGACGAATATCTCGATCTGCTCTTTGAAGATCTCGCCCTGCCGAACCTGAAGAAAAACCAGCAGCGTCAGCTGACGGAATATAAAACCCATCGCGCGGGCTATACCGCTAACGGTGTGCCCGCTAACATCAGCGTCGTTCGCTCGCTGCAAAACTCGCTGGCGCGCCGCACGGCGATGACCGCCGGTAAACGCCGGGAACTGCACGCGCTGGAAGAAGACCTGGACACCATTAGCAAAAGCGAACCGGCGCAGCTGCTGGAAGAGGAGCGGCTGCGTAAAGAGATAGCCGAACTGCGGGCGAAAATTGACCGCGTGCCGTTCATTGACACTTTCGATCTGCGTTACAAGAACTACGAAAAACGGCCAGAACCGTCAAGTCAGGCGGTGATGTTCTGCCTGATGGACGTTTCCGGCTCCATGGACCAGGCGACAAAGGACATGGCAAAACGCTTTTACATCCTGCTGTATCTGTTCCTCAGCCGGACCTATAAAAACGTTGATGTGGTTTATATCCGCCACCATACGCAGGCGAAAGAGGTCGACGAACACGAATTCTTCTATTCGCAGGAAACCGGCGGCACCATTGTCTCCAGCGCCCTGAAGCTGATGGATGAAGTGGTCAAAGAGCGCTATGACCCGGCGCAGTGGAATATCTACGCCGCGCAGGCTTCGGATGGCGATAACTGGGCGGACGATTCACCGCTGTGTAACGAACTGCTGGCGAAGAAAATCCTGCCCGTGGTGCGCTACTATAGTTATATCGAGATAACCCGGCGCGCGCACCAGACGCTGTGGCGGGAATATGAACACCTGCAGTCAACCTTCGAAAACTTTGCTATGCAGCATATTCGCGACCCGGAAGATATTTATCCGGTGTTCCGTGAACTGTTTCACAAGCAAACCTCAAAAGCGGACGGTTAAGCCTTTCCGGACAGCCAGCACAGACGCTGGCTGTTTTTTTACCCCACCTTACCCGGCTCGCGCCTGTTGCAGAGTGACGGGATCAATCTCCGCCATTATCAGGTCGGGCAAGCTCTCCAGCTGGTATACCTTGCCGCATTTAACGATAATCTGCCGCGCGTTGTCGTACCCCGGCGCCCAGAGTCGATTATTCATCCGCACATCTTTGTAGACCGCGATAAGCGGTTTTTTCCACGCCGCCGCCATATGGACCACCGAGGTATCCGGCGAGATAACTAAGTCGGCCTCGGCGATAAGCGCCATGCAGTGGTGCAGCGTTTTGAACGGATTCACGCAGACCTTCTCCGGCAGGGGAATCCGGATTTCATTGCGATGATCGAGCAATATGATATTGACGTCCGGATAATCCTCGCACAGCCTGGCGATAAGCGTTGCCAGCTGCGCCTGCGACATACTGCGGTCCTGATGCCCGGCAAAAATATTAATCACCACGTTACGCCCGTTGAGCGCCGCCAGATAATCACGAACCTGCTGGCTGATATCCTGCGGAATATGCAGATCATAAGATTGCAGAGATTTTTTATCCAGCTGGAGATAATCAGCGATGAAAGAAAAGGTCTTACTGACGTGCCAGTTTTCACAGTCAAAATCAAAAGACTTGCTGTAGTGTTTAATAGAAGGCCACTTATTGAAACCCAGTACCGCTCTGGGCTTTATCTGTCGTAACAGCAGCATCCTGTGTACCGGAATATCAAACAACGACGGGTCGATTACAATATCGTACTTATTATTCGCAAGCTCAGTAATAACTGACTGAGGAACGTTATGGGTAAATTTGTGCAAATAATCCGCCGAGTCGACATTCTCGGCTTCATAGATATGGCGAATGCGAGGATTATACCGCATGACCTGACTATTGGATTTGGTCAACAGAAAGTCAACGGTCATTCCCGCCTCGTGAAGGCATTTAACCAGCGCTGAATCAACAACTACATCGCCGATCGCACCTTCATTACGCATTAACAGCACCGTTTTCGCGGAGGTTAAATCAGCTTCGCGGCGCGCGCGACTATCCCAGAACGCTTTAGCGATATAGACTCGCAAATCATTGCGTATTTTCTTAAAAAAATAATTTCGACGCCTGTTTAGCGCCCTTATTTTTTTAAACTTTCGAGGGGATCCCTGCACCGCTGCGTTTTCCATCATCATAACCTCATTGCCGCTTTCAATAGTACTGCCTGTAACCCTGCTAAGGACTGGTAAAAATAAGAAAAGTTCGCTTGATAATTAACATTATTTCATTTTTATCTGCACCAGGATAGCCATAGCAGCGTCATTGCAGCATATTTCATTGAGGATAAAATGAGTGAAAAATGGATTTTGCAGGATATTTACGACAGCAATATTCATTAGCGCCCTCATATTTAATAAACTATTTATTTCCATTGCCGCGCGATGCTGACCGAGTCCGGCACTGGATAAATAAACAGTCTGTCTGCCACCGAACGTGGCGTCCCTGCGCCGCACATGGTAGAATTGTCTTAATTGTGCTGGCGAAATTATCATCATGAAATTACAGAATAAATTACTCCGTCATTTCATTTCTGCGGGGGTGGTTGTCCTGACATCTTCATTTCTGGTGTATGAATTAGTCGCCAGCCATCGGGATATGTCGGAATACATGCGCTACATCGTCGAGAAGGGCGAATCCGCCTTTCTGTACGATAAATATCAAAATCAGCTGGTTATCTCCCAGGTCTCGCGAAAGCTGGATACGCATCCCGCGGCCGAAAAGGCCCGACAGGCCTGCGCTGGCGTGCAGACCAATGGCAACGTATACGGGCTCAATATCGCCGGGCATACCTTCCCCGGGCTTCACGGTACGCTCAGCACCACCCAGCCTTCGTGCGAGCCGTGGATTAACGATCTCCCGGCGCTGCAGGCTTTTGATGCCGCGATAGCCCAAAGCGATATTATCGCCGCGCTGAATTCGGCAACGTTCAAATCAGATAAACGCTTCCGCTATTACCTCGATTTAGACAATAAATACGCGTATTTCTATTCGCCGATTGAGATAGATAGCAGCCCCGTTGATAACTGGAACTTTCTTCACGACAGTAAACTGGGCATCACTCAGTTCAGTCTTAACGGTTTACTTCGCGGGCGTACGCTAATTTCCAGCATCTATGCTGACGCGCTAACCGGACAGAATATTTTGTCGTTCTTAACCCCGGTCTATTATCGGGATCGGCTGAAGGGTATTGTGATGGTGGACGTCACTCGTCACGATATTGAGAAGCTGCTCTATACCACCGACCGCCCCCTGGTCTGGCGCTATCTCGACATCACCTTAACGGACTCGGACTCAACGTCTGAAATCCGCGTTCACCGCAGCAAGACGCATTTTTTCAGCTACGCCCACCATAGCCAGCAGGTGGCGGAAAACCTGCACATTTCGCTGTCGCTGGATATGTCCTATTTTCTGCTGAGCTCCTGGAAGCTATTTTTGTTTTACCTGATATCTACCGGCGTTCTGCTGCACCTGGTACGCATGCACTTTCGCCTGTATACCGACGTTTTTAAAGAAAACATTAGTGATTCCTTAACCGGTCTGTACAACCGAAAAATTCTCTCCTCGCTGCTGGAATCGCGTATGCAAAAGCTCACCGAGCAAGGTGTAAATATCGTGTTTATGGCGCTGGACTGCGACCGGCTAAAATACCTTAATGACACCTGGGGGCACGATGAAGGCGACCGCGCCATCGTGCTGCTCGCCCAGTCCATTTCCGCCGCCATACGTAAAAGCGATTACGGTATCCGGCTGGGCGGCGATGAGTTCTTCCTGATACTGATCGATTATGAGGAACAGGAGGCGAAAAATATACCCGAGCGCATTCGCCAGCACCTGAAGGAAATTGACATTAACCAGCGCGTTAATTTTTCATGGGGGGCCTGCAGCATGGCGCCGGGGGACAGCCTGGCCGACGTCATGAAAATCGCGGATGCCCGGCTGTACGAAAATAAAAAGCAAAAAAAACACGCTTACCCGGGGCGAGAGGATTAATCTTGAGGTTTTATTTTTAAGGAAAAAAACGACATGAACGCGCCAGTAAAAGTGAGTATTCATCAGCAGCTGTTGGCGCTGCTTAACCGCGACCACGCCCGTTACCGGGTCGTGGAACATGAAGCCGTCGGAAAGTGTGAAGCCGTGTCGAAGATCCGCGGCACCGCGCTGGGTCAGGGAGCGAAAGCGCTGGTATGTAAAATTAAAGGACATGGGGTTAATCAGCACGTTCTGGCTATCCTTGCCGCCGATCTGCAGGCGGATTTAGCCCGTCTGGCCGAATACGTCGGCGGCAGCAAAGCCTCTCTGGCCAGTCCGGCGGAAGTTGACGCCCTGACCGCCTGCGTCTTTGGCGCCATTCCCCCTTTCAGCTTCCACCCCTCTTTACGCCTGGTCGCCGACCCGCTGCTGTTTGAGCGCTTCCCGGAAATCGCCTTCAACGCCGGGCAGCTTGATAAGTCCATCATCCTTGATACCGCCGACTATCTGCGTATTGCCCGTCCGGAACTGATCGCGTTTCATCGCGAAGCCTGATTGTTCCCTCTCCTGCGCCAGGGCGCGGATTGTGCCGCGGGTGAAAATCGATCGTGCAGATGCCTCAAATCGCGAGTCTGCGATAAAAAACCTGTTTACTTACGCGATTATGCGTAGAGTAAACGGGCTGTTCTTTTTTATATTCTGGCAAGGACCTCTGCACATGCTCGACACCACCCTGTTAATACTGCTGGGCCTGGCGGCGCTCGGCTTTATTAGCCATAACACCACCGTAGCTATTTCAATCCTGGTATTAATTATCGTCCGCGTCACCCCGCTCAACGCCTTCTTTCCGTGGATTGAAAAGCAAGGGCTGACCATCGGTATTATTATTCTCACCATCGGCGTGATGGCGCCCATTGCCAGCGGCACGCTACCGCCCTCTACGCTGCTGCACTCCTTCGTGAACTGGAAATCGTTGCTGGCGATTGCCGTGGGGGTTTTTGTTTCCTGGCTCGGCGGGCGCGGCGTGGCGCTGATGGGCTCGCAGCCGCAGCTGGTAGCCGGACTGCTGGTCGGCACCGTGCTCGGCGTCGCCCTCTTCCGCGGCGTCCCGGTCGGCCCGCTGATCGCCGCCGGGATCATTTCGCTGTTTATTGGGAAGTCGTAGCCAGGCTGGCAAGATAGCGCCCCGGGGTTTGCCCGAGGCCCTTTTTAAACATGGTAATAAAGGCGGTGGTCGAGTCATAGCCCAGGCTCTGCGCCGTCTGCTGTACCGTCTGCCCGCGGATCAGCATCTGCAGGGAGAGGATCAGCTGCAGCTGATGTCGCCAGCGGCGAAAGCTTAAGCCCGTCTCACGCACCACCAGCCGCGCCAGATTGCGTTCGCTCATGGCAAACTCCGCCGCCCACTGCGCCAGCGTTTGCCAGCGGGCCGGGTCGACGGCCATCATGTCCACCATCTGACGAATTTTTGGATGCCCGGAGACCGGGAGCTGCAGGTGCTCCTGCGGCTGCTGCGGGAGTTCATCGAACAGCACCTGCACCAGGCGGTTCATTGCCGGTTTAGCGAGTTCGGCCCTGCCGCGCTCGGCCATAACGAGGATAAGCTCGCGCACCAGCGGCGAAATCTTTAGCGTGCAGCAGAAATCCGGCATCGGCGCCGCGTGGGGTTCAATAAATAAAAAGCAGACCTGCGCCTCCGGCGTCGCGCGATTGCTGTGCGGCACCTGTCCCGGTACCCACACCGCGTACTGCGGAGGCACCATCCACATCGCGTTCTCCACTTCGCAGGTCAGCGCACCGTGCAGCGCCAGGATGAGCTGACCTTTACGGTGCTGATGGCGCGGAATGTACTGCTCGTCCGCGACCACCTGAATACGAAAAGCCGCCGCCGCTTCGTGGCCGCTGTCCGGGTCGTAGCCGTCCAGGCCGAGTCCGATCATGATATTGTCCGATTTTAGCGATAATCTGTCATTTTAGCTTGATTTAAACAGGCGGCAAACAGGCTATGGTAAGCGCCACGTATTCTTGTTTGAGATAGCCATGAATTCTGTTTCACCTTCTGCCGGCCGCCGTAATCTGCTATTGATTGCCGGTATTCTGCTTATCGCCACCACCTTGCGGGTCACCTTTACCGGCGCCGCGCCGCTGCTTGATGCCATTCGCAGCGAATATGGCCTTACCACCGCGCAAACCGGTCTGTTAACCACCCTGCCGCTGCTGGCCTTTGGCCTGGTCTCGCCGCTGGCGGCAGGTGTCGCCCGCCGATTCGGCATTGAACGTAGCCTGCTGCTGGCGATGATCCTGATTTGCCTCGGCGTGGGTCTGCGCTCCCTGCCCTTCGTCTCGCTGCTGTTTATCGGAACCGCGATTATCGGCTGCGGCATCGCCCTGGGCAACGTTCTGCTGCCCGGACTGATCAAACGTGACTTCTCGCAGCACGTCGCCAAAATGACCGGCGCTTACTCTCTCACCATGGGGGGCGCGGCGGCGCTGGGTTCGGCAATGGTCGTTCCGCTGGCGCTCGCCGGACTGGGCTGGCGCGGCGCGCTGTTGATGCTGATGGCATTTCCGCTGCTGGCGCTGTTTATCTGGCTACCGCAGGCGCGCAGGCAAGTCACCGCGCCGCTGACGGGGTCGGGCGCCATCCACAACCGCGGGATCTGGCGCTCGGCGCTGGCCTGGCAGGTGACGCTGTTTCTCGGGATTAACTCGCTGGTCTACTACGTCATCATCGGCTGGCTGCCCGCCATTTTGCAAAGCATAGGCTACAGCGAAGCGCAGGCGGGCTCCCTGCACGGGCTGCTCCAGTTGGCCACCGCGGCGCCGGGGCTGGCGATCCCGTTAATACTGCATCGGCTGAAAGATCAGCGCGGCATTGCGGTGCTGGTCGCCCTGATGTGCGCAGTCAGCGCGCTCGGTTTATGGTTTTTACCCGCTCAGGCGGTGCTGTGGACGCTTATCTTTGGCTTCGGTTCCGGCGCGACCATGATTCTGGGATTGACCTTTATCGGGCTGCGCGCCAGCTCGGCGCACCAGGCCGCCGCGCTGTCGGGAATGGCGCAGGCGGTGGGCTATCTGCTGGCTGCCTGCGGACCGCCGGTGATGGGAAAAATTCATGATGCCAACGGCGACTGGCATATCCCGCTGATCGCCGTGGCGCTGATTTCCGTTGCGATGGCGGTATTTGGCGCGCTGGCCGGCCGCGATCGGGAGATCAACGGCTAGCGATATCGACGCCCGGCAACCGCCGCCGGGCGTTCGCTCACTGACTTGCCGCGCGTAAAAACGCGTGAACCAGCGGCGCAGGTCTGCCTTCCAGCGCATTGCGCTCGTGCTGAAATAGCGTGGCGACAAAGAACGGATGCGTCACCAGTTCTACCGCCCGAATCTCACCGTCATCATCCCAGCCCGTAACCCGCAGGTCGCCCTGCTCCAGCTCGCGGGCAAAATCGGCGGCAATCCCGTAGCTGCAGTGGTAACCCTCTTCAATACTGTCGCGGCCATAGGCTCGAGAGATCAGCGTATTGGCCCGCAGTTCAATGTTGTCCGACTTTTCTACCAGCGAGCAGCTAAGCGGCGCGATAACCATCCGGCCTTCGGTATCGGTTTCCGCATGTGCGGCATCCCGCCAGCCCATAACGTTGCGCGCGTATTCGATAATCGCGTGCTGGAATCCTCCGCAGGTGCCAAGGAACGGAATGCTGTTTTCCCGCGCGTGGCGTATAGCGATAAACGCGCCTTCGGCGTTTTTATAGGGGCTGGCGGGAACCACCCAGATAGCATCGTAATCAGCGAGATCGTCAGCGGACTTTATTTCGCTGGTAGCCAGCCAGTCATAACGCAGCGGCAGCTCCAGTACGGCGGCGGCATCATCAATCGCCAGGGGAATCGCTTTATGGGCAACTACATCAGGGTTGTAATCACCAACCAGGGCAATACGCAGGAGGGAGTTCATAGCAGGATCCTTATGTCAGAGCGAATATCAGGCAACACAAGGAGCCTCAGGTTAGCGATCTCAACGGCAGAACACAATCCTTATTTTGTCTGCTTCTGAACGCGGGTAATTTAGTCTGACTGGCGCTATGGTATAGGGCAGACAAATCGCTATGGATGCATGATGAAGGACAAAATTTTGGTTAGCGCCTGCCTGATGGGCTTTCAGGTTCGCTATAACGGTAGCCACAAAGCCCGGCTGGCTAACGCGCTGTCTCGCTGGCAGAGCGAGGGGCGGCTGGTCACCCACTGCCCGGAGCTGGCTGCCGGATTGCCCATCCCCAGGCTACCGGCGGAAATCCTTGGCGCGCAGGGAGCGGATGTCATGCAAAACCGTGCGAAAATTGTTGAAAGTGACGGCCAGGACGTCACTGCGCGCTATCAGCTGGCCGCCTGGCTGGCGCTAAAAGCAGCGCAGGAGGAAGGCTGTACCGCAGCATTGCTCACCGACGGCAGCCCAACCTGCGGCAGTCAGTTTATCTATGATGGTACCTTTAACGGACAGCGCAAACCCGGTGCCGGCGTTGCCGCCGCCCTGCTTCGCGAATACGGGATAACGGTATTTTCCGAGCAGCAGTTGCCGCAGCTGCTTGCCTGGATGGAACAGAGGGAGAGTGACGATGATTCAATGTAAACGGGTTTATGACCCGCAGGAAGCGAGCGACGGCTACCGGATACTGGTAGACCGCCTGTGGCCGCGCGGAATAAAAAAAGAGGCGCTGAATTACGATGAGTGGTGCAAAATCCTGGCGCCATCGACTGATTTGCGTAAGGCTTTTCACGGCGAGACGCTTGATTTTGCCCACTTTAGCCAGCGCTATCGCCAGGAGCTGGAAGCCCACCGCGATGAAGGCGAGCGCCTGGCCGCGCTTGCCAGGCAGCAGCCGCTGACGCTGCTCTACGCGGCGAAAAACACCCGGCAAAACCATGCCCAGGTGCTGGCTGACTGGCTGAAAGCGCTATGACTTAGCCGGATGATCGCGGCGCCAGAGCGCCCATTCATCTAACGTTTCACCACTGGGTAACTTGCACTCGGTGCGCACGCCCTGCGGGCTTTGAACAGGAACCTGTTTCCCTCCCAGCTGCTGGCAGTATACCGAAGCCGGGTTAGCCATCCCTATCGGGTGTGCTTGCTGCGTCGGCTGACTCTGCGCGCATCCGGCAAGCGCCAGAGGCAGCATGACTATCATCCCCTTCATTTCCCCTCCTTAATCGTTTAAAACGGTCTTTCACCCTGAATCTCCACGGTTTCTCCATTTTAGCTGCACTTTTGCATCGTAGAGTAGCCCTGTTCTCGAATTGACCAGAGAACAGATCATTCCATAATCAATGAGTTTTCCCCGTCGCCCCCGACGGGGCTTTTTTTCCCGCCGCGGATGCAGGTATTCTCCCCCCAGATGTGTTAAATTTTGTGTATCTCTGTTAATTCTGCGCTGATTGTTTTTTAGCATCATTTGCTGGTAGTGACGATTAGCATTCGGGAGCCGTATTTCTCATGTCCGATTTTATTCTCGCTCGCGTGTCGCAAACGCTCGCTAATGAACACTCCCTCGAAACCCTGGTGCGACAGCTGCTTGAGATGCTGGAGCTGGTTACCCGAATGGAATCTACCTACCTGACTCGTATCGACTTCGACGCGCAGCGCCAGCATATTATGTACGCGCACAACAGCAGCGAAATGCAGATCCCCGAAGGGTTCTCCGTCCCGTGGAACGACTCGCTGTGCAAACGCGCGCTGGACGACCGCTGCATTTTTAGCAACGATGTTGCCGAGCGCTGGCGTTCGTGTCTCGCCGCCCAGGATTTGGGGATCGCCACCTTTTTCAGCATTCCCGTGCGCCTGACCGACGGCTCATTATTCGGCACGCTGTGCGCCACCAGCCGGGCAAGACAGCCCTATAACATTGAGGGTGAGCAGGTGATGAATCTGTTTGCCAACCTCATCTCCCATTACGTTGAGAAAGAGACGCTGGTACAGCAGCTTCGGGCGGCTAACGTCGCGCTGGAGATGCATTCGTATACCGACGAGCTTACGGGTTTGCCGAATCGCCGCTCGCTGTTTAAGCATCTTGCCGCGCAGTTTTCGCAGGCCCGGGAACAGCAGCTCAGCGTGCTGCTGATTTTTATCGATCTCGATGATTTCAAAGCAATCAACGATCGATTCGGCCACCCGTGCGGCGACAGCTTTTTGATTCAGATCGGAGAACGCCTGGCCGCCCGCGTGCGCAGCGGCGATATTGTAGGTCGTCTCGGCGGCGATGAGTTTTTAATTGTCGGTACGGGTCCCGATTCAGCCGACCAGCAGGAGTATATCGCCGCGTTACGTCAAGCGCTGGCGGGGATCTATTTCCTTGGCGAACACCGGATTAACTACCCCGGCGCCAGTTTTGGGGTGATTGAAGCCGACCCCTGGCAGATCGACGTTGAACTGGCGCTGCGCGCCGCCGATGAGGCGATGTATCAGGATAAGCAGTCTCGCCGTCAGGGGCGTTTTTTTCATATTGACTAATCTACGGTGAAATCCCGTATCATAGTCGACACGACTCGCACTTACAGGGGCTCAATAATGAGACTGGGTATTCTATTTCCGGTGGCTATTTTTATCGTCGCCGTGGTTTTTCTGGGCTGGTTTTTTGTCGGCGGCTATGCGGCACCAGGCGGAGCGTAATGAAAAAAAGCACCATAATTATGCTTATTGTCGCCATCGTCGCCGTGGCGGGTACGCAATTGGGCTGGTGGTAATTCCAGGATTATTCGCGCGTCTTTCCGGCAAGGATTGCAGAATTATCTCATCTACTCAATAAGTTAAAAGCATACACTCACCTCATCAGCCGATGGCGCATGCCCGTTTTTGCGCACGGATTTAACTGGAGAAGTGAGAAATGAAAAAACCGATCGTGTTGCCGTTGATTCTCGCGCTTTGCACGCTGTTATCGGGATGTATTGTCGACCCAGGCTATCACCATCAACACCGCCACCATCATCATGACGACAGAGACTGGCGATAGCCGTGGAAACATAATAAGGCGAACTTCGGTTCGCCTTATTGCATGAAATTAGTCCCGGCGGTCGGAACCTAAAAAGAGGAAACCCAGCGGGATGGAAAACAGCAGCGTAAACACAATGCTGTAAACCGTGACCATCGCCCCCTGCAGGAAGAACATTGACGTCGTCCATTCTGAATACGGCATATTGTATTCACTCACCACGCCGCCAAAGGTGGCGCGCCCAACCACGATAAGCGCGATGGCAAAGATCGCCGCGATCGACAAAAAGAACTTCTTGCTGTTTTTATTGCTGGTGAGTTTCTGCAGAATCATCCGGGTTCCCTTTTTTCTGAGCGATAATCGGCTGTATATGTAACACCAATGCAATCAAAATTGAAGGGATTTTGTTACGAGGCAGTGACAGTCACGATAGGGCCGGTCCCGCGTACCGGCCCCCAACGATTACGACTGGAGCGTCGCCAGACGGGCGGCAAAACCGACAAACACAAGGCCTATCAGACTGTTGCCGATTTTCGCCAGCTTCTTTTTCGTCTTCACGTAACGCGTGACGAAAGAGCCGGAGAGGATCAAAAAGCTCATATAGATGAAGCTGATTATCTCCAGGGTCAGCGCCAGAATAAAGAACGCCAGCCCGGGCGTTTTGGCGCCGACGTCAATAAACTGCACGAAGAATGAGACATAAAAAAGAATCGCTTTTGGATTCGTCAGGCTAAGGGTCAGCGAACGTTTGAGAATCGCGCTGCCCGGCTCGGAATCAGCAGACGAATGACCATCACGCTGGGTTAACACCGCGTAGAGCATCTTGCCGCCCATCCACAGCAGATAAATCGCCCCCAGGTAACGCACGATATTGAACAGCACCGGCGTAGTCTTGATGAGCGTCGCGACGCCGGCAAAAGCCAGAAACATCAGCACCGCATCGCCAATAAACACGCCTGCCGCCGCCAGATACCCTTTCTTAACGCCGTGGGCGATGCCGGTCTTGAGGACAAAAAAGGTATTCGGGCCGGGAACCAGGATGATAAAGATAGCGCCGACCAGATAGGTCAGGTAATTCAATACACCAAACTCAGCGAACACAACGCACTCCTTCGCTTACAACAAAAAATATGATCCCGCGCACGTTAACGCAACCGGGACCATTTTGAAAGCGCCGCGAGTGCGGAGAGCTTAATAGAGCGAAGTTTCGCCAAGCGGACGGGTTTTAAAGCGGCGGTGAACCCACAGGTATTGCTCCGGCGCGCGCAGGATCTCTTTCTCTATAACCTTGTTGATATAGCTTGCCGCATCCTGTTTATCTTCGCCAGGATAGTCGCTCATGACGTCGCTGATGTGCAGGCTATAACCTCTGCGGTCCGCTTTACGCACCATGCTGATGGTGAGCATTTTCGCGCCCGACAAACGAGAGAGTACGTAGGTACCGTTGGTCGTTGCTGCCTGCTGTACCGAGAAGAACGGAGCAAATACGCTCCCCTTCGGGCCGTAGTCCTGATCCGGCGCAAACCACACCGCTTCACCCGACTTTAAGGCATGTACCAGACCGGATAAATTACGACGGTCAATCATCGCCTTGTTCGAGCGCAAACGACCTCGCGTCTGCACCCACTCCATTAACGGGCTATTGTGCGGACGGTAGGTCGCCATCATCGGACGACACAGCCCCATCGTACGGCCACCCAGTTCAAGCGACATAAAGTGGACGCCAACGACCATCACGCCTTTTTGCTCGCTCAGGGCATTATTGAGATTGACCATGCCTTCCACGTCAAACCATTTCTTAACGCGCTCATCGCTCCAGAACCATGCCATCCCCGTTTCAATCAGACCCATCCCTAGCGACATGAAGTTCTGTTCGATAAGCTTTTCGCGCGCCGCGGGCGACATGGTGGGAAAGCAAAGTTCGAGATTGCGTCTGGCGATATGCTCACGGCGTTTCAGGAAGCGCCGGGATGCGCGACCGGCGCTGGTACCGATAAGATGCAAGACGGGATAAGGAAGCTGGACGATGAGCCAGAGCACGCTCAGGCCAAACCAGGTCCCCCAATTACGGGGATGAAGAAGTTTTTTATTAAAAGCGCAAGACATGTTTTTTCCTGTAAACATTAGAACATGAGGTAACGCTTAAGGAAAAAACGAGTCCCTTCATCTGTCATTAGGCGGTACGTGTAGCAGTTCAGACAATAATAATCCTGGTAAATTCACTCCGGCAAGTAAAAAAAGAGGCCAACAGAAAAAAACACAATACCAGCACACCTGTAACAAAATGTAAATAAAAAAGTGAATAATAAACCTCAAATATCCACCACAAGAATGATTAACGCGCTAATCATTCAACATAAAGTATGCGTCTTTTCCAACCAGAACGTCGCTGTGGTAACCCGCAGGCCGCAGCTGAAGCCGCGTCGAGGTACGACTGCATCCAGATGAGATCGGGATAGCCTCTGCTTTCTGTTATCCTTTTCACAACGTTTGCGGACAGGCTATTCCTTTATCTTCCATAAGCCTCACTGACATAAAATAGAAATATTAAAAATGAGTGTCAGCGAAATGACTAAAATAAGAATCAGCTTATTTTACTTTCCTGACAATAATTAATATTTATCGACAATTATCCATATCGCCGGTGGGCTATTTCAGACTTTTTACCTCCGTTGCTTTAACAGAACAGCAGGCAATAAAGTTCAAATGCCTTTTATGACGTTGAAAAAAACGCAACATAGATAAAAATCTCGGACGATTCTCGCGCTTCAACAAGCCATTGCCGACAATTTTTAGCGCCTGTTTAAAACCTTCATCTTTCATCAACCCTCGCGGCGACATCAGCGACATCGGTCCATGATGAATGCTTACGGCATCAAAGCCGGTCCGTTGGAAAAGCGTCTGCCAGGCGGCGGCGCTCAGCGGGCTGACGTGGGATTTCACCACCCCCTGCAGCTGCCGCCGGGTGTCCTCTCCCAGCGCATCCTGCGTATACATGATATCGTGCGTCAGCAAACGACCGCCGGGCTTAAGAACGCGAAAATATTCCGCCACCAGTTTCTCTTTGGCTTTATCCGCATACATGGTGAGCATCGCTTCATTTATCACCATATCAAACGTTGCATCGGCAAATGGCAGCCGAGCGGCATTCGCCTCCATCACTATCACCCGATGATCCACACCTTCGCGAACGATATTTTGCCGGGCTTTCGCCAGCGCGTCTTTATCCATATCGATGGCGTAAACGCTGCAGTGAAAACGCTGCGCCAGCTCAATAGAGGTTGTCCCCATATTACAGGCTACCTCCAGAACTTTACTGTCGGCGGTAAAACCCGCCTGCTGAAATAGCCACTCTGTGGCTTCAATGCCGCCGGGGCGTAAGCGGGTTTTCCCCAGGCTTGCCAAAAACGTATGTCCGGCTTTTTCGCTTGCGTTCATTTGTCTCTCCTCACTCCCTATAAGATGCATTATAAATACAACATTAAGGTTAAGGAGGGAATAATGATAATGAATTTTATTTTCATTAAGAAGAAAGGGAAAGAAATGATGCAATGAGGGGAAAAATCTATTCAATATTTAACAATAACTTATCGTTACTATGGGTCTGTATGGCCCTTATCCCTGTCGCGCTTTATTGAAATGATAACCATTCTCATATTAACATATACCGTATTGATCAACTCTCCTGAACCTGGCTATGTCACCTTCTTCCGCCATCGCCTCTCCGCTGACGCTTGCCTCGCTCTATAGCGACCATCATGGCTGGCTGAAAAAATGGCTTACCCATAAGCTGCAATCCGCATATGACGCCGACGACGTAGCGCAGGACACCTTTGTCCGAATTATGGCCGGCGAGTCGCTGTTGACGATTCGCGATCCAAAATCTTTTCTCTGCACGATTGCCAAACGGGTGATGATCGACCTGTTCCGCCGCAACGCCCTGGAGCGCGCCTGGCTCGACATGCTCTCTCAGCTACCGCCAGAGCTCTCTCCCTCACCGGAGCTACGGCAGAGCCAGCTCGAACTGTTACAGCAGATTGATGCCATGCTGGACGGGCTTAACACAAAAGCCCGGGAAGCGTTTTTGCTCTCGCAGCTTGAAGGGCTGACCTACGCCGATATCGCCAGTCGCCTGGCGGTTTCCGTCAGTTCGGTTAAGAAATATATCGCGAAAGCCACCGAGCACTGCCTGCTGTTCCGTCTGGAGAATGGCCTGTGAAACCGACGCTAAGCGAATCCCGTCGTCAGGCGCTGCGTTCCGCCTCGCACTGGTACGCGGTCCTCAGCGATGGGCGCGTCAGTCCGCAGCAGGAGGCCCGCTGGCAGCAGTGGTATGAGCAAAACAACGAAAATCAGTGGGCGTGGCAGCAGGTAGAAAACCTGCGTCAGCAGATGGGGCAACTGCCGGGCGGGCTGGCCAGCCGTGCTCTTCACGATAGCCGTCTGGCGCGTCGCCACGTGCTGAAAGGGCTGATGCTTTTGCTGGCGGCCGGAGGCAGCTGGCGGCTCTGGGAGTCCGAGCTGGCGGAGGGCCTCCGCGCCGACTACCGGACGGCGAAAGGGATACCGCGCCCGCAGCGGCTTGCCGACGGTTCGCTGCTGACGCTGAATAGCGAAAGTGCCGCCGACGTCCGTTTTGACGCGCGGCAGCGCATGGTTCATTTACGCTACGGCGAAATCGCCATCAGGACCGCTCACGACAGCCGGCAGCGGCCTTTCCGGGTCCAAACGCGGGAAGGCACTCTCACCGCGCTCGGGACCGAATTCACCGTCCGTCAGTTTGCCGGCGGCACCCGGCTGGCGGTACAGCAGCATGCCGTAGAAGTGGTTTTACCGTCCGGCAGCGCCCAACGCGTTAACGCCGGGGAAAGCCTGTGGTTTACCCGCGATCGCTTCGCCGCCCTGGTTAAGCTCAACGGCGACGAGGATAGCTGGATCCGGGGCGTGCTGACCTTCCGCGACGCCCCGCTGAGCGAAGTGGTCGAAACCCTCGCCCGCTATCGCTCCGGGGTGCTGCGCTGCGATCCCGCCGTGGCCGATTTACGCCTGAGCGGCACCTTTCCGCTGGGCGATCCTGATGCCATTCTGCAGGTTATCGCGCAAACGCTGCCGATTACATTGCGGTCTGTCACCCGCTACTGGGTCACGCTCGTTCCGGCCTGAGAAAAAAAATCGAAAAAATTCTCATTCTCTATTGTCCCTTTTCCCCTGCTCGTTCGACTTATCTGATGAATATAACCAAAAACGATGGTGGAGAAGAGATGACGCCTTTACGCGTTTTACGCAAACCGATGCCTCTGGTGATGGCAATCCGTTTAAGCCTGCTGCCGCTAGCGGGGCTGGCTGCCGCGCCGGTATTCGCCGCCGCGCAGTATGATATTGCCGCCGGGGAGTTAGACCACGCCCTGAACCAATATGCCGCCCGCAGCGGTATCACGCTTTCCGCCGACGCCAGCCTGACGCGCGGCAAGCATAGCCCGGGCCTGCACGGCAGCTTTGAAACCGAAGAGGGTTTACGCAGGCTGCTGAACGGCAGCGGATTACGGCTCAAGCCGCTGGGCAAGAACGTCTGGACCCTGCAGCTGGATCCCGCGCCCGTCATTGCAGAATCCACCCTCACCGTCGTCGGGGACTGGCTTGGCGACGCGCGCGAAAATGATGTCTTTGAGCACGCCGGCGCCCGCGACGTGATCCGTCGGGAGGATTTCGCCAAAACCGGCGCCGCCACGATGCGCGAAGTGCTGAACCGGATCCCTGGCGTCAACGCGCCGGAAAATACCGGCACCGGCAGTCACGACCTGGCGATGAACTTCGGTATTCGTGGCCTCAACCCGCGGCTTGCCAGCCGTTCCACGGTGCTGATGGACGGTATCCCGGTTCCCTTTGCCCCCTACGGCCA
Organism: Klebsiella sp. LTGPAF-6F; assembly: GCF_001753185.1. Lineage (NCBI taxonomy): Bacteria > Pseudomonadati > Pseudomonadota > Gammaproteobacteria > Enterobacterales > Enterobacteriaceae > Klebsiella > Klebsiella sp. LTGPAF-6F. The sequence continues at coordinate 2,610,274 of NZ_CP017450.1, read as the reverse complement.
GCCGCAGCTTTCGCTGGCGCCGGTCTCGCTCGGCAATATGGACGCCATCGATGTCGTGCGCGGCGGCGGCGCGGTGCGCTACGGGCCGCAGAGCGTCGGCGGCGTGGTGAACTTCGTCACCCGCGCCATCCCCGAGGATTTTGGCATTCAGGGCGGCATTGAAGGGCAGCTCAGCCCCACCTCTTCGCAAAACAACCCGAAAGAGACGCATAACCTCGCGATCGGCGGCACGGCGGACAACGGTTTCGGATCCGCCCTGCTTTACTCCGGCACCCGGGGCAGCGACTGGCGCGAACACAGCGCCACGCGGATTGATGATGTGATGCTGAAAAGCAAATACGCGCCCAACGAAGTCCATACCTTTAACAGCCTGCTGCAATACTATGACGGCGAAGCCGATATGCCCGGCGGCCTCTCCCGCGCCGACTACAACGCCGACCGCTGGCAGTCCACGCGTCCTTATGACCGCTTTTGGGGGCGCCGCCAGCTCGCCAGCCTCGGCTACCAGTACCAGCCGGATGCGCAGCATAAATTTAATATTCAGGGGTTCTATACCCATACCCTGCGCAGCGGCTACCTGGAACAGGGTAAGCGCATTACCCTCTCCCCGCGCGAATATTGGGTCCGCGGCATCGAGCCGCGCTACAGCCAAAGCTTTATGATCGGCCCATCCGCCCACGAAGTCGGCGTCGGCTATCGCTACGTCAACGAATCGACCCACGAGATGCGTTACTACACCGCGACCACCAGCGGCGAGCTGCCCAGCACCGCCAGCCCGTACGATCGCGATACCCGTTCCGGCACCGAAGCCCACGCCTGGTATATCGACGATCGCGTGGATATCGGCAACTGGACGATTACGCCAGGTATGCGCTTTGAGCACATTGAGTCTTATCAGGACAATAATCTGCTGGGCACCCGCGAACGGGTCAGCTATAACGCCCCGCTCCCGGCGCTGAATGTTCTTTATCACCTCACCGACAGCTGGAATCTTTATGCCAACACAGAAGGCTCATTCGGCACCGTACAGTACAGCCAGATTGGCAAGGCTGTGCAAAGCGGCAATGTGGAACCGGAAAAAGCGCGAACCTGGGAAGTCGGCACCCGCTACGACGACGGCGCGCTGACCGCAGAGATGGGGCTGTTCCTGATTAACTTCAACAATCAGTACGATTCCAACCAGACCAATGACACGGTCACCGCCCGGGGTAAAACGCGTCATAGCGGCCTGGAAGCGCAAACCCGTTACGCCCTCGGCGAGCTTTCACCCGCGCTTGATAATCTCTCTGTCTACGCCAGCTATGCGTACGTCAATGCTGAAATCCGCGAGAAAGGCGACACCTACGGTAACCAGGTTCCCTTCTCGCCGAAGCACAAAGGCACCTTTGGCGTCGATTACAAGCCCGGCAGCTGGACGTTTAACCTCAACGGCGACTTCCAGTCGAGCCAGTTTGCCGATAACGCCAATACCGTTGCCGAAAGCGCCGATGGCAGCACCGGCCGCATTCCCGGCTATATGCTGTGGGGCGCTCGCGTGGCCTATGACTTTGGCCCGCAGATGGCCAATCTCAACCTCGCGCTGGGGGTGAAAAACATCTTCGACCATGCGTATTACACCCGCTCGTACGACGATAACAACAAAGGGCTTTACGCCGGTCAGCCGCGCACGCTGTACCTGCAAGGATCAATGAAGTTCTGATGATAGAGCGTTGCCGGACAGCGCTATTCGCGCCCTGTCCGGCAAGCTGGAGTGAATAATGTTTAGCCTTGTTCGTCTGTGTATTTTCAGCCTGCTGTTTCTGGCGGGCCCGCTCTTTGCCGCCACCGTACAGGATGAGCGCGGTCGCTTTACGCTTGATAAAACGCCGCAGCGCATCGTCGTGCTTGAACTCTCCTTTGTCGACGCGCTGGCGGCGGTTGACGTTAGCCCGACAGGCGTGGCCGATGACAACGATCCGTCGCGTATTCTGGCGGACGTACGCGCACGTCTGAAGCCCTGGCAGTCGGTGGGCACCCGCGCCCAGCCTTCACTGGAGGCCATCAGCGCGCTGCATCCCGATCTGATCGTCGCCGATAGCAGTCGCCATGCCGGAATTTACGCCGCCCTGAGGCAGATTGCCCCGGTGCTGCTGTTGAAATCGCGCAATGAAACCTGGGAGGAGAACCTGCAGTCAGCGGCGATTATCGGCAAAGTAGTGGGTAAGGATAAGGAGATGCAGCAGCGTCTGGCGCTGCATCGGCAAAAAATGGCGGCGTTTTCCCGACAGCTGCCGGCTGGCGCCAGCGTGCTGTTTGGCACCTCCCGCGAACAGCAGTTTAATCTTCACTCAACGCAAACTTATACCGGCAGCGTGCTGACGGCGCTTGGCCTGAAAGTTCCGCCGCCGATCGGCGGCGCGCCGATGGCGGCGATAAATTTCGAACAGCTGCTGGCCGTGAATCCGCAATGGCTGCTGGTCGCTCATTACCGTAGTGAAAGTATCGTGAAAAAATGGCAGCAGGACCCCCTGTGGCCAATGCTGCAGGCCGAGCAGAAAGGGCAGGTCGCCGCCGTCGACAGCAACAGCTGGGCGCGGATGCGCGGGATCTTCGCCGCCGAGCGTATTGCCAGCGATATGGTTAAAATTGTCCACCACCGGGCGGTTGATATCACGCCATGAAACCGTTCCGTCGCGCGTTTTTTATCTGGGGATGGCCGCTGCTGGCCCTCAGCGGCCTGTTCTGGCTGAGCCTGTTCTGCTATTCGCCCATCCCGATTTCGCCGCTCAACGCCCTTCACGCCCTGCTGGCGCCTGAGTCTCCTTCGCTTGCGGAGGCGCTGGTGCTTAATCTGCGCCTGCCCCGCAGCCTGGTGGCGGTAATGCTCGGCGCCTCGCTGGCAATGTCGGGGGCGTTATTACAAACGCTTACCCATAACCCGCTGGCATCGCCTTCACTGCTCGGCATTAATAGCGGCGCGGCGCTGGCGATGGCGCTGACCAGCGCATTCAGTCCGGCACCGCTGGCGGGCTTTTCGCTGGCGCTGATTGCCGCCTGCGGCGGCGGAATAAGCTGGCTGCTGGTGATGAGCGCCGGCGGCGGCTGGCGTCAACAGCAGGATCGCCAACGGTTGATCCTCGCCGGTATTGCTCTCTCGGCGCTATGCATGGCGTTGACCAGAATGACCCTGCTGCTGGCGGAAGATCGCGCCTGGGGCATTCTTACCTGGCTTGCGGGCGGCGTTTCCCACGTGCGCTGGGCCGAGTTCTGGCAGCTTTTCCCTTTTGTCGCGCTGATTACCCCCGGCGTATTCCTGCTGGCCAACGCGCTTAATCTGCTTAACGTCAGCGATACCGCCGCCCATTCGCTGGGGGTGAATTTGCCGCGCCTGCGCCTGCTTATCAACGCGGCCGTGTTGCTGCTTACCGGCGCCAGCGTCAGCGTCGCCGGACCGATTGCCTTTGTTGGCCTGCTGGTCCCGCATCTGGCGCGTTTTTGGGCGGGTCACGATCATCGTACTTTTTTGCCGGTCAGCGCCCTGCTGGGCGCCCTGTTTATGCTGCTGGCGGATATGCTCGCCAGAGCGTTGGCCTGGCCGGGTGAACTGCCCGCGGGCGCGGTGCTGGCGCTGGCGGGCGGGCCCTGTTTTGTCTGGCTGGTCAGGAGACGCGGGTGAAACAACGCATCGTGTTTTTATGGCTCGCGCTCACGCTGTTAACCCTGTTCTCGCTGCGGATGGGGGCGATCCCGCTGCCGTGGCGAGCGCTGCTCAGCGGATGGCATGCGGACAGCGAGTATCACTACGTCCTTATGCAATATCGCCTGCCGCGCGTGGTGCTGGCGCTGATTATCGGCGCCGCGCTGGCGGTTTCCGGGGCGCTGGTTCAGGGTATTGTGCATAATCCGCTGGCCTCGCCGGACATTCTGGGCATTAACCACGGGGCGAGCCTGACCTCGGTGGCGGCACTGTGGTTTTTACCGTCCCTGCCCCTGCCGTGGCTGCCGCTGCTGGCCTTTATCGGCGGAATGGTGGCGATGGTGATACCGCTCGCCCTTGCCGGTTTTTCTCGCCCAATGCGCCTGGCGCTGACCGGCATCGCGCTGTCGGCCTGCTGGGCCAGCGTGACCGACTACCTCTTACTGTCGCGGCCGCAGGAGATCAATAACGCGCTGCTGTGGCTGACCGGAAGCCTGTGGGCCAGAGACGGCGCATTCGTCATCATCGTCCTGCCCCTGCTGGCGATTTTGCTGCCCTTAAGCTTCGCCCTCAGTCGCGATCTCGACCTGCTGGCGCTAGGCCATGAGCGCGCGGGAACGCTCGGCGTCAACGTGCGCTGGCTTAACGGCTACGGCTTAACGCTGGCGGTGGCCCTCGCGTCGATCGGCGTCGCGGTCTGCGGTCCTGTCGCCTTTATCAGCCTTGTGGTGCCGCATCTTGTGCGTCGCCTCTTCGGCGGCCGCCATCGCCGTTTATTGCCGCTCTCTGCGCTCACGGGCGGACTGGTTCTGCTGCTCGCCGATCTGCTGGCGCGAACGCTGCATCCGCCGCTTGAGCTGCCGGCAGGCGTGCTGACGGCGATTATCGGCGCCCCCTGGTTTATCTGGCTTCTTGTGAGAATGCGTTAAATGGAACTGCGAATAGAAAAGCTAACCGCTGGCTATGGCGGCAAGCGCGTTATCAACAATCTCGATCTGACGCTACCGGGCGGGAAAATTACCGCGCTGCTGGGGCCAAACGGTTGCGGTAAATCAACGCTGCTGAAGTGTTTCTCTCGCCTCCTGACGCCCATCGCCGGCGAGGTCTGGCTCGATGATGTCCCCTTAAACCGCCTCTCCGCCCGACAGCTGGCGCGGCGACTGGCGCTGCTGCCGCAGCAGCATCACGTTCCGGAAGGCATCACCGTACGCGAGTTGGTCGGCTACGGCCGGAGTCCGTGGCTACCGCTGTGGGGGCGGCTTTCCGCGCAGGATCGACAGCAGGTCGACAGCGCGCTACAACGAACCGGCATCGCTGCGCTGGCGGAACGACCGCTGACCGCCCTTTCCGGCGGCCAGCGGCAGCGGGCTTTTCTGGCGCTGCTGCTGGCGCAGGATACGCCGCTGGTGCTGCTCGATGAGCCAACGACCTGGCTGGATATTCATCATCAGGTGGCGCTAATGACGCTGATGCGCGAGCTGCAGACGATGGGCAAGACCGTGGTCACCGTACTGCACGACCTGAACCAGGCCAGCCGCTACTGCGACCATCTGGTGGTGCTTGAAGGGGGCCAGGTGCAGGCTCAGGGCCTGGCGGAAACGGTACTGACGCCGGAGATGCTACGGGAGATTTTTCACCTGGAGGCGGAGATTCACCCGGAGCCGGTGTCGCAGCGCCCGATGTGCGTGGTGAAATAACCCGGGTAAGGCGCGCTGCGCCCTACCCGAAGTTGATCAGTAGGTGTGGAAGTACTGCTGGATCACCTGCGGATTTTTCGTTTGCGTCAGCGCCGTCATCAGCAGGATGCGCGCTTTTGCCGGGTTGAGCGAGTCGGCTACCAGCCCAGGCTGGCCGTCATCAACCGGCACGACGCCGCTGCCGGTACGCGAGGCGCGAACCACCACGATTCCGGCTTTTTCCGCCTTTTCGATCCCCGCCGCGCTGCGTACGGAGACCGACCCCGCGCCGGTGCCCGCATAGATAATCCCGTCGGCATGGTGCGCGATCGCCGCGTCATACATATATTCAGGGTCATCCTGATAGCCATAAATAATGACCACTTTCGGTAGCGCGTTAAGATTGCGGACGTCAAAAACCGAACGCACGGTGTGAATTTTATCCACGCGAGTTTCGAACTGCGGTTTGCCGCTCACGATAACGCCCAGATAGCCCTCTTCCGGCGCCTTGAAGGTATCCAGCGTCGTGGCGTTGGTCTTAGTGACAAAACGCGCCGCGCCGATGCGGTCATTAAGCACTACCATTACGCCGCGGCCCTTCGCTTCCGGATCGGCCGCCACGGTCACCGCTTCCAGCAGATTCATCGGACCGTCGGCGCTGATGGCCGTGGCTGGACGCATTGCCGCCGTGAAAACGATCGGCTTATTGCTTTTTACCGTCAGGTTGAGGAAATAAGGCGTCTCGTCCAGGGTGTCGGTACCATGGGTAATCACTACGCCGTCCACATCATCGCGGCCAGCAGTTCATTGACGCGCTTTGACAGTTTAAGAATGATGTCGCTGGTCATATTTTCGCTGCCGATATTAGCGACCTGCTCGCCGTCAACGCGCGCGACCTTGCTCATCTCAGGCACGGCATTAATCAGCGTCTGTACGCCAATCGCGCCGGCTTTGTACCCGGTAGTCTGGGTATTGCTGGCCGCTGAACCGGCAATCGTCCCTCCGGTCGCGAGGATTACGATATGCGGCAGACGCGTCTCACTCGAGGCGAAAGCGCTTATCGCCAGTAACGTAATTGCCAGTAATGCTCTAAAATTCATCATGACTCATCCCAAAATAGATATTAAATAAATTCGCGCAGAGAGAATGCAAACGGCTTGCCAGGATTTAATGTATTTTACTCGGTAAAAATGATTAACTATCGGACAAAAAAGGATTTTTACTTCGCCCGGAGCGCTACTTTGGTGCAGGCACGCGCTAAAAATGGGCAGGATAAAAATGCGAAACCCGAATGGACTTATTCAATCTATTTTGTCATGTCGGCATCGCTATCAACGAAATAGAGCAAAACGGTGCGGGTAATGCGATGGAGAAAAACGATGCATAATATCGCCTTAAAATCAGCATTGATGCTTACCACCCGCGTCATACAAATTATTAACCCTGAATTACACCTGCATATGCAACGAACGGCGCTGATCGCGCTGGAGCTTGCGCAGGCGTCAGGGCTCTCGCGTCAGCAGCAGCAGACGATCTTTTGCGCCGCGCTGCTGCACGACATTGGCGTTCTGGGCGATAAACGAGTGTTCTCCTCGCTGAACGCCATCGATAACCTCAACGATCCGCATCAGCACCGGGGAGCAGAAATGCTGGCCGGGTTAGCGACCCTGGCCCCCATCCTGCCGATTATCCGCGATCACCATTTTAGCCCACACCACAAAGGCAGCCTCGAACAGCATATCGTCTATTTCGCCGACGTGTTTGAACGCCTGCTTGCTGGCGATAAGCACGCGACAACCTTTCAAACCGATATGATTATTGGTAAATTTCGCGCGCTTTACCAGGCGATAGATCCGCCGCTGTGCCAGACTTTGTGCCAGCTCGCACAAAAAGAGCATTTTTGGCTGCACCTCAATCCCGGACATATTCAGCGAATGCTGGAGATCATCGGCCCTATCAACCATGTTTATATCGATATCGACGGTCTGAAAGATATCTGCCTGTTAATTGCCAAAATCGTCGATACCTACAGCAGCTTCACCGCCAGCCATAGTCTGAAGGTCGGGCGAATTTCGCGCACCCTCGCCGCTTATATGAATCTGCCGGAGATGGAGTGTAAGAAAATTGAGATTGCCGGCTATTTACACGATATTGGCAAAGTACACATTCCGCTGAAAATCCTGGAGAAACAGGGCGAACTGAATGACGAAGAGCTGCTTCAGGTGCGGGAACATAGCTATATGACCGGCGAAATTCTTAGCACCTTCAGCGAACTCGGCGAAATAATTAACTGGGCCGCGAATCATCATGAAAAGCTGGATGGCAGCGGCTATCCGCTTCATCTCAATGAGCATTACCTGCAGCTCCCGGATCGGATTATCGCCATCGCGGATATTTTCACCGCGCTTACCGAAGACCGCCCCTATCGCCCCGGAATGAGCCGTCAGCAAGCGTTACAGCTGATAGAGAGTGATGTTATAAATGGCGCGCTGGATAAAGACGTGTACCGCATTTTGCATCACCATGCCGAAGCGCTGCACGCTATTATTACTCACACGCTGCACCCGTAATCACCGCTTTTTTTCCGGTGAAGCCGGAGTGTGACGATAAAAAAATAATTAATTCATCTGCACGCAAGGAATATCCGGTGAGAATCGCCACCATGACTAACTGGGCCTACGGGATCACCGTCGCCCTGACCCTCGCCTCAGGCATCGCCATGCTGATGGCCTCAAGTGCGGATAATGCCGAACGCCGCGCCGTCGAACAACGCCAGGCGTTTGACCAGCTAAGCGAAGAAGTAGAAAGCGGCGCCTGGGAGCTTTCCGATCTCGCGCGACTTTACATCATTCAAAAAAATCAGGATGTGCTGCAGGAGTACCGGCAGCAAGCCCAGGCCACCGCCGCCATTGAACATCGTCTGGAAAAGCTGAAAGACAGTGGCGCAACCGCTGAAGAGCTGGCGCTGCTGCGCGAGGGTTTACAGATAGCCGATGAACTTCAGGATGAACAGCAAACGGCGCTGGCGCAGGTTGCCAGGGGAGAAGAAAAAGCGGCGGTCAGCCTGCTTTACGGCGCTGCCTATGAGCAGGAGCTCGAGCGGGTCCAGACGCAGCTCGATCACTTTCGCCTGATGCTCGAAGGCCGGGTGAATAAAACCATTGCCGAGGCTACGGAGAAGTCACGGATCTGGCGTACGCTTTCTGAGATCATGGTTGGGCTCACCGCGCTAATGTTCCTGTTTGTGCTGGGGTTTATTCTTAAGCGGCGGGTGCTCTATCCCGTCGTTCGCCTGAGCGACGTGGTGCAGCGGCTGGCATCGCAGGATTATGCGGTTGAGACGCCGCAGTTTACCCAGATTGATGAAATTGGCGATATGGCCCAGGCCATTCGTATCTTTCGCGAGAACGGGCTGGCGCGGCAGCGGCTGGAACAAGAGCGCGATGCGGACTGGGCGGTCCGGGAGCTGCTGGCGAGGATGACCCAGCGCTTGCAGGGCTGCGAATCGTTCGAGGATGTGATCAAGGTTGCCGAACTGTTCGCGCCAAATATCGCCCCGGAGATCCCGGGCCGGCTGTATATTCTCGATACCGATCCCTGGCAGATGCGCTGCGTGGCGCAGTGGCTTTCTCCGCCGCTTGAAGCCGACGTCTTCCATCCGGATAACTGCTGGGCCGTGCGGCGCGGGCTGAGCCATCCGCCGGTCAACGGTGAGCCGGATATCGCCTGCTATCACCTGTCGGAATCGCAGGCTCAACGGTCGCTATGCGTGCCGCTGATTGCGCAAGGAGAAGCGATTGGTCTGCTCTCCTTCAGCAACGTCACCTCCGCGACCGCCCCGTCCCGCGCCTATCTTGAACTGATGGCCGAAGCCCTGGGTCTGGCGCTGGCGAACCAGCGTTTACGCAACGCGCTGCTGGAAAAGGCGCTGTTTGATTCATTAACCGGCCTGCGTAACCGCCACCACCTGGATGACGCTCTGCATACTCAAATGAGTCTGGCGGTACGCAACGGTACGCCGCTGAGCTGCCTGATGATCGATATCGATCACTTTAAGGCGATTAATGATAGTTATGGTCACGAAGCGGGCGATCTGGTCATTAAAAACGTCGCGGCGATTATTCAACGTGCGGTGCGCGATATTGGGATGGCCTTCCGCTATGGCGGCGAAGAGTTCCTGGTATTGCTGGGCGGAACCGATGAAGAGGCCGCGATGGCCTGCGCGACCGACATCTATCACAGCGTCCAACTGCTGACGCTACGCTATGGCCTGGCTGAAATTGGTCAGATCGATGTTTCCATCGGCATCGCCAGCTACCCGCAGCATACGCAAAGCGATAGCCTGCTGCGCGCGGCTGACGCAGCGCTCTACCGGGCAAAAGAGCTGGGGCGGTCGAGAATTGTGAGCTTTGGGATGTTGAAGGCGGATTGAGTCGACAGTCACACCACCGCGTAAAACTGGACGAGAGACCGCTATACCCCTCCTTTTAGACCCGCGTAACGGACGCGATTCCCCCCGGAGAATAAAAAAACGGGAACCCATCGGCTCCCGTTTTTGTTTAACCCAGAGACTGGATTACATGTTCGCGATAATCGCGTCGCCAAACTCTGAACATTTCAGCAGCTTAGCGCCTTCCATCAGACGTTCAAAGTCATAGGTCACGGTCTTAGCGGCGATTGCGCCTTCGGTGCCTTTAACGATCAGGTCTGCCGCTTCGAACCACTGCATGTGGCGCAGCAGTACATGACTAACTGATATTTATCCCTATGAAAAATCTAATAAAAAATTATAATAATGACATTTTCCCAGCCTCAAACCGCACCATCTAACCAACTGATTTTCCAATAATTGTTTATAGTTTTGGGGAAAATATCCACAATTTAATGAGCTGGTTGGCCCTCAGGCATGTGTCTCAACTAATTCCGCAACTTTCGTCATCTTCTATGCTTTCAGTCTGACAGCTGTAGGTAACTATGTGTGGACATTTGCTCAATCAAAAACTCGTGAGGAATAACCTCGTCTACGTTTTCGAACAGGCGAGCGTGATTTCGTCTTTTCCCCTGATATGATAGGAACCACGCAAATATTCAGCGTTTCTATTCAATGAATATTTTTATACTAGCGTGATATCCATATATTTTTACGCTGATTTATGTTCAATTTTTGAATGCCCTTGAAACTTCACTTTAATTTTGTCATTAGTAAAAACTCGCTCCATTATTTAAATTATTGATCACCATACCTTTCATATTAAGTTCACCCGCGAATACGAGCATACACATTTTAATTAAAAATATTTTGAATTCTCCCTGCAGTTCATTTAAAACCACCTTTGATAAGGTTGGATTTTATGCAGGCCTTTTACGATGAACTCCTTCACCTCCATCCTGCTCAGGCTTAATCAACACACTAACATATTGTTTTATAATAAAAAAATAAAAGTCAAATCAATCATCTTAAAATTTCAATTGAAATGAATTAGATTTAATGATAAAAACACATTAAATAAAATTTAATACAAGTTATTTAACCATGGTTTTATTTTAAACCATTTATCAATGCACACAGAGGTTTTGTATGGTACACGTTTTTACGTATCAACTCGCAATTTTTTTCACTAACACCATTACTAGACCAGATCAATTTCTATCAAAGTTAAACGAATCCTCAGGTAACATTTTCGATTCGATGCCTCAGATTATACCCTTACCACCTGAAATCCCTCCAGAAATTCCTCGAGTTAGTTCAACGAGTGCATCAGGTATTTATAGCATCAACATTTCACTATCAAGAATGGATATAACCATGAATATGGTTGACTCACCTCTAAAGGAAGGCGATGCTATTTCCGATTTCATTCTAAAAGCTAAGTTAATCATCAAAAACATACCTAGTGATGTTCAATTAAATAGAATTGGCATTATAGGTAGCTATTTTGAGTTGGATAAAAACCCAGCGATAACACTCTCACGTAAACTAGCCAAAAAAGATTTGGGCAATGTCTCAGAATTCAATTTAAGATATAACAAGCCATCATCTGATTTCGGCTACACATTTAACAACATTTATTCAATCAACAACGCGCAGATCGATACTCGTTCCATTTCTTCAAATGGAGTCTTCATTCAAAAAGATATAAATAACATGCCTAGCGAGACCCCGATGAGTAAAGATTTGCTCATTGAAATCCTCACTAAAAAAATAAAGGAATTAGCAACAAGCTCTATCGAGGGGATCTTGTAAATGGCTAAAATAAATCCATTTTCATCGTCAAGCTCAGCCTTTGGTTCTTCAGCTAACATGTCATCTTCATCAACTTTACAACTTGATGCAGCATGGAATGCTTTTGAGAGAATGATAGAGGAAAGGTTAGAAGCTATAAAACCTAAATCCGCAGCTCAAATTAAAGCTATTGGTGATAGTAGAAACAAGACAATAATATTTTCCGCAATGACAATAATCTTAGCGATATGTATTTTATCAATTGCAATCATGTATGCACTAGACTCAGTAAAAGGAAGTGAGTTTACGTCAAAAATAATGCCAGTTATAACCGCGATTATTGGAGGTACATTCGGATATTTATCTGGGGAGAAGTCTTCTAAATAGAGTTGTTTTAAAAAATGAATATATAGATAAATAATTATACTTCCTAATTATTTAATACTTTCATATCAGTTGTCTGTCACCGAGGGAGCTCAGCCTTCTTCGTCCTCGTTCCATTAACTCCGGTGTAATGGGGTGTCGGGGGTCGGAGGTTCAAATCCTCTCGTGCCGACCAATAATCCCTAAAAAACCAGACTTTTAAGGCTGGTTTTTTATGTCGGTTTTTTGTACGGGGAGTTAATGGGGAGAAACTCCCGTCAATGACAACCTTTCCGGGGCTATTTTCCTCCCAAATAGATCGAGAACTTTCCGTTCGAACGAGGGGATGAAGCCGAGGGATCTTTGATTGTGACCGCGACTGCGGATCAGTGGCTGGTCGACATCCTCGACCAGCCGGCCGCTCGTTCTGGTTCCTTTAGCCGTAGATGAATGGATGTAACGGAGTATCGAGGGTAAAGAGGCAGAAGAGAACGGCGCAAATGGAACTGTGTCTGTCAACCATTTCATCTGGTACCCTGCATCCCAAGGAGTCGGCAACATTACACATCAATTGAGTTACCTAATAAATAACATTACTATTTGATACCGATTAATACGGCTACAGATATAAGAAAGAATATGTAAAAAAGAGCTTGCAAAACTAAACATACACTTTGATAAACTACACATTTTACAGCACTTCTGTTGCCATGAAGTTTGTCCTGACTCATTTTGTCGAATGTCTTTTTTATCTTCTTCCTCAAAAAATCACTTGGGTATAATTTGATGTAGTCGTTAATAAACTCATTCACATCTACATTTTTTTTACTAACGTATGATATTTCCTGCCCTACCTCATCTCGGGCCTTACAGTTTTCCTCGTATTTTTTAACTCCTCAGTCGAGATCTGAGCCATTCGAATGCTAACAGCAACAGACGAGTGCACTACTATAGAAAAATATTTAGATAAAAAACCAAATACTGCAGACATACACAAAAACAAAACAATACATTTAAATCCTATAATACCAGTATATGGAGTTATTTTATCAATATTCGCAATAATTAATGCAGCAGTACCACCAACGCCAACTAATAACCACATGCTAAATTTATCTAAGATAGAGGTTGTCTCACTTGTGGCCAAGCTAGCTCCATTTATCATTCCTTTGTGAAAATTCTCATGTATTACTGCATCCCATTCTTCAATGGCTTTTTTTAGTTTTTCTTCTTGCATATATTCCTCACAAATTAATATATAATTTCTTGATGTAACATCTTACCGTACTGAAATAATATCTGAAAACCGAGTTGTATACCTCGGGGAAAGCATCTCTCGTTTCATCTGCCAACCGGCCTGTATGCCCTGCCCTGCAAAGTACAACGCCCCTCTCCCATTTTTGGCATTGAGATGATCCAGGACCTCCATTAACTTTTCGCTGTTCTGCCGCGGAGCGTTGTCATCGAACAGGTTTAATTGGGCGACGCCCTGGCTGTAGAAGTCACCAAGCATCACGCCGGCTTTCTGATACCTATGCCCATCTTTCCAGACAGCATCCAGGCACCTGGTCGCCGCGGCGATTATATCCCGGCTGTCCTGGGTCGGGGTCAGCAGCTTGACCGATGCGCTGTTGCCGTAATACGGCTCGTTCAGCGCAAACGGGCTCGTTTTGACAAATGCGGAGATAAACCGGCAATACTGGTGCTCACCACGAAGTTTCTCAGCTGCGCGCGAAGCGTAACTGCATATCGCCTGCCTCATCTCATGGTATTCCGTGATACGCCCACCGAACGACCGACTGCAGACAATTTCCTGTTTTACCGGCGCGAACTCCTCCAGACCGAGGCAAGGTTCCCCGCGTAGCTCCCGCACGGTTCGCTCCAGCACCACATTAAAATGCTTCCTGATAAAACGGATATCAGTATCAGCCAGCTGCAGCACGGTTTTGATGCCCATAGCTTCCAGCTTTTTACTGATGCGGCGCCCGACGCCCCAAACCTCATTCACTGGCAGTGCGGCCATCAACTTACGTTGTTTGTCGATATTTGACAGGTCAACCACCCCGCCGGTTTGCCGCTGCCACCTCTTTGCCGCATGATTAGCCAGCTTCGCGAGTGTTTTTGTTTGGGCGATTCCCACACCTACGGTTAGGTGTGTCCTGCGTAACACTGTCTCACGTATCTCCCGGCCAAAATCGGTAAGGTCCCGGCAGTTACGAACGCCGGTGAGATCACAAAAGGCTTCATCGATACTGTAAATTTCGCACCGCGGTGAAAGCTCTTCTAACGTTGTCATCACCCGGTTCGACATGTCCGCATAAAGCTCGTAATTACTGCTGAAGCAGATCACGCCCTGCCGGCGGAACTGATCTTTTTGTTTAAAGTACGGCTCTCCCATCTTCACGAACGGCTTTGCTTCCGCAGAGCGCGCAATCACACAACCGTCGTTATTCGACAGGACGACCACCGGCCGCCCTTTCAAGTCGGGCCGAAACACGGTCTCGCAGCTCGCATAAAATGAGTTCACATCACAGAGCGCGAACATCTCAGCCCGCCGCTTTAATTATGTAGGTAACGACGCCAAAAATATCGAGCGTGTCTTCACTCCCGACGACGATCGGGGAATAAGCGCTGTTCATAGGGTTAAGCTGAACTGTCGGTCGCAGCTGCAATTTTTTAACGGTGAAATCCCCCTCGACAGAAGCAATCACGATATCGCCATGCTCAGCCTTACGCGAGCTATCGACGACTAGGAGATCGCCCTCACTGATACCGCCCTCGATCATGCTGTCTCCGGCGGCCTTAACGAAATATGTAGCGCTGGGGTGATTAATCAACAACTCGTTGAGATCAATTCGCTGTTCAACATAATCCTGAGCCGGGCTGGGAAATCCGCACTGCACCGGGTCACTGAATAGCGGTATAAATAGGACCTCTCGGAGCTCAGTTGGTGTGTAAAACTTCATAACGCACTTCCTCATGTTGACACTGTTCATGCATACAGTATATATACTGTAATTATACCCAGTAAATAGGAGCGCGAAATGTTTGTGGAACTGATTTACGACAAGAGAAACTTTGAGGGGATGGCCGGTGCAAGGGAGACAATTACGGCTGAATTAACTAAGCGAGTCCACAGGATTTTTCCCGATGCCGAGGTCCGTGTAAAGCCGATGATGACTTTGCCGGCGATCAATACCGATGCCAGTAAGCACGAAAAAGAGCAAATCAGCCGGGTTGTCCAGGAGATGTTTGAAGAGGCGGATATGTGGATGATGGAGGAGTGATGGAAATTGCGAATGTGATTGTCTCCGGGGTGCGCATCTACCTCCCTCCGGATAACATTTTACCCAGGCCTTCAACTGATATGCTGACCTTTGCCGTCGTTAAGGACCCAGGCCTTATCTCTGACTACATTCTGATGGTGCATAAGAATGGTCGCTGGGAACTGGCCACACCAAATTTTTACAAGGAAACCGAACAGGCCATCATGGCAGCTGTGAAAATCGGTGAAAAAGTTTGGCAGTAGTTTCCACATTTAAGAGCTTTCCGGGCTACGTCAGTAAACGAAGCGCGAGTAAAATATCAAATGCTGTTCACTGCCTATGCAGCCTTGATCACCTACGCGCTCTTGCATACGGCGCGCAGGTGATCATCCTCACCGTGCAGGTAAATATTTGTAGATCGTCTTCACCCCTACCCCTATCACGTCGGCCACCTGCTGCCGGGTCGCGCCAGCGATTAACAATTCTTCCGCCCGGTTGACGATAGCGCGGGTCATGATTTTACGACGACCGCCGATCCTGACACGTTCGCGAGCTGCGGCCAGACCTGCGCGAGTACGTTCGATGTTTAGCTCTCTCTCCATTTCAGCTAATGCACCCATAACATGGAAGACAAACCGGCCAGCTGGCGTTCCGGTATCAAAACTGTCTGTGAGACTACGAAAGTAAATTCCCTTCTCCTGCAGTTCCCCCACCAGCTTAATCAGGTCCCACATTCGACGGCCAAGTCTGTCTAGTTTCCAGACCACCAGCGTATCCCCTTTTTTGAGGCGTTTTAACGCCCTCTTTAAACCCGGCCGCTTCGTGTTCTGGGCTGAGAAAAATTTAAGCCAGATGTAACCTGACAGATACCTGTATAAATAACCGGTAACTGTCAGATCAGGTCTGAGCTAATACAATTTATGCCAGCAGCAAAGTGATTAAAGACTCGCTTTCCAGCAGTACAGACCGCCGTGATCGTATGTCGATGCACCGTTACCCAGACCTTCATACAAATCGGAACGGTCAAAGGAAAGCATGAAAAGCTCTGTTTCATCTCCATTGGTGAACGGGACCAGCGTGCACCATGGCCCGGTTGTGTTCGGAGCCAGATACACATCCTGCACAAATTCACCCAGGAACGTCAGACCTGCCTCATACTTGCGCAGATGCATCCGGTTGGCCGTTCCCCCGCTTGTCAGATAGACAGTTTCTCCGAAATGCACAAACTGGTTGCCTGTATCGCGCACGCCAGCAGGGACTTCGGCTGTCGTATATTCCTGCACAATACCGTCGTACAGCGTCGGGCTCCGGAAGGTTTTGCATCCGCTGGAAATGGTGTTTCCCGTCATCACCCACTGGCTGCTCGAAGCTTCATAGTAGAAATCGATATCCTCCACGTAGCTTGCCCCGATCCCGAAAAAACTGCCGTTCGCGTTCTTCATCTGCACAGAGTTTCTGACGATGATCACGCCGCCCTGCAGCAAGTCCTGTTTCGTCTCAAAGTACAGTTTTGGCCGGTTGTTATCGGCCAGCCCTTTCCCCTGATAGTCCATACCGCACGAGATGCCCTTCCAGCTCTGACTGTTCCGGTCATACACCGCCTTGATACTGTCATCACCCAGCACGACATCCTCATCGGTTCCGTCAGTCCGCACCTGGAAAATCGCGCCAATCATCTGGACTTCACCGCTGTTGAAGTTGATACGGACTATCTGGGTGTACAGGTCGGAGATAGTGGTCCCTGTTCCCTCAACGAGAAAATAAAGCCAGTTACCGCGCTGAATAAACGTTCCGTCTTCATAGGTCAGAAAGCGAATGGAGACGGAATTCGCCCCGCTGGCAATTCGGTTTGAAAAACCACTAAAGACAGCAACATCACTGGCCGAATATGCATCCGTTTGTGCGAACACGTACGTTTTCCACGTATCCAGGTATTCCAGCTTGCGGGCATCAAAGATGGCATAGTGCTCATAGCGACCAATCCATTTCCACGTTCCGTCAGCGTTCACTTTCTTCAGCAGCAGTGACACCCCGGTATTTTGCACCTGAAGCACTGCGCCGGTCATATCCGAACCGGCGAACGTGGTGGTATCAAGCAGACTCCCTGCGGCATAGATTTCACAGATAACCTGGCTGTTCGAGACGCGGACCGAAACACTGTTCTGCTGGTCAACATCCGCGAACATTATCCCCATCGTGGCATTGCCTGCCAGCCTGTCGATCGCGATCTCACTGGTTGCAAAGGGCATATAGCGATCCGCGAACATCACCACCCGGCCATTTGCTGTCGGGTTACGGAAAGAGACCTTTCCTGTTGACCAGGAATAAGCAAACACATTCCCGGCGGTGATATCGTAAATATTGCTCTGCAGATTCCAGGGATTGTTTTCCAGGTCCATGAAAGAGAGCATGAACGAGTCAGCGGCATTGTAAAAATCGCGACGCGCCCACTGCTTAGTGAAAGTGTATTCCAGAGGGTTGCTGAAACTGTCGAAATCAGGCGTCTTTTCAGGCAGCCCGGATAAATCGACATGGTAAGGCGCGTTAAAAACTTTTGCTTTTGCCTGACTGCTCCGTGTGGACTGCTCAATCATGGCGGACACGTCATTGACTCTGGCGACCTGATTGGGATAAATCTTCCTGACGGCGTATACGGGATCGGTTGTTTTTCTGACGCGCACCGCAACGTAACCGTCCTGTGTGGCCACTCCGCGATACGTTGCCGTCACATATCCGCCGCCCGATTTGAAGGTGAAGAGGTCCGACACCCATCCCTTGTCCGCGTCACATTGCATGATATAGGCGATAAGTTCTCCGACGGTGGCGGAGCCGTACTGCCCGTACATCTCGACAGAATCGCCTTTCCGCACCGGGATGTAATACATCCGCCAGGCACTGTAAGCAGAGCCGGAGACGATATTACCGCCGCTGTACATCACTGAGTTATCAGCAATGACTGATGCCACGCTGGTATAGTCGACAGTTTTTACCGACCCTCTCAGGTCTGATGCAAGGGCTTTATCCTGAGACGTCCGTGTTATGGTTGCCGCGGGTGTGGTGACGCGTACGCGCACGTAAACGAAACCATCCTGGGTTGCCACGCCGGACATTACGCCATTGCTGGTGACACCCGGTGACGTATAAGTAGCAAGATTAGCCACCACTGCCATTGCCGCATCCAGCTGAATGATATAAGCAATAACCTCGCCTGCCGTGCCGGAGCCGATTTGCCCGAAATAGCGCACGATATCCCCCGCGCGAACAGGAACATACGCTGCTTTCCAGTTCTCACCTGCGGTGTCAGAAATCAGCCCGCCGGAGTATATAACCCGCCCCGGGATAGTGTATGTATCCGGTGCACTGGTCACGTCAAGGGTTGTTCTGTTAGCCGCAGCAATATCGGCCGGGTTCATTACAGCGTATACGTTGCCGGGCAGGGAAAACAGTTGCGTTGTCTTTGTAATGGTTGCTGCAGGATCAGTCAAACGCACCCGGACATAAACAAAACCATCCTGTGTGGCGACACCAGTCATAACACCAGCGCTGGACGAGCCGGGCGAAGTATAGGTGGCGAGTGGCGCCACAAATTTCATCGCACTGTCGAGCTGGATGATATAAGCCAGTACCTGGCCAGAAGTGCCGGAGCCGATTTGGCCGTGATACTGAATAACCTCTCCTGCTTTCACGGGCAGATAAGCTGCTTTCCAGCTATCTCCTGCGTTGTCCACCACCGAACCATCCGCTGACATGACACGCCCGATAATATATGTGGTGGTTGAAGCATTCGTGACATCCGTAGTCACGCGGTTGGCCGCATTCACAGACGTTACAGTTTTGACGCCGAATACATCTGCGCCGGGTGTGAACCGCTCTCTGCTCTGATAAATCGCCGCTTCCGGCGTGGTCACCCGTACACGGAAGTAAGCGAAACCGTCCTGGGTTGCCACGCCCGCTAAAACACCTGTCTTTTGGACTCCTTCCGACGAATAAGTCGCCAGATTCCCCACCACATTAAGGCTGGCGTCGAGCTGAATTATGTACGCCATCAGCTCGCCGGGTGTGGCGCTGCCAATCTCACCGTGATATTCGAGAACATCCCCCTTTTTTACGGGAACGTAAGCAGCACGCCATGACTCTCCGGCCGCATCTGTGCGGGTACCATCGGCATAAATCACCCGCCCGGTCACCCATGCAGTACTCTGAGATGAAGTAATATCGACAAGCGGTTTATTCGCCAGCACGTTCTGATAGCTGGCATAGCTCGCCACACCACCACTGAAGTCAATATCGGATTCAACCAGAATCGTTTTTTTGCGCTGCGTCAGAGTGAATGCTGCCGTATCCCTCACCCGGACGTAAATATACCCGTCCTGAGTCGCAACTGCTGACAACGTGGCTTTATCCGTTACGTTCCCGGTTGATGTCCACTCAGCCAGAGATGCCACGAATGCTTTGTTGGCGTCCAGCTGGATAAGATACGCCATCTGTTCGCCGGCAATGTTAGAGCCCACTGTTCCGCTATAGGTGACGCTCTCGCCCGCCCTGACTTTCAGATACCAGGCATTCCACGTAGGGCTCGATGCAGTAGAGCCATCAGCATATATCACCAGCCCGGCAACAATTTCCGCATCGCTTTTAGCATCCCCTGTAATGTATCCCGTTTTCAGAGCGCTCATCGACGGCATAGCTCTGCCCGTAGCCGCCAGCGTGCCACCGTTATTAATATACTCATCCGCCAGTGTGCCGCCATCAGGGCTGCGTACATAGGTTGTTGAGCCATCCGGGATATTAACAATATCAGCCTGAGCCGCTTCAATCGTCATGTACTGCTTACTCAATGGCACAAGGTTCTGACGAATCTCATCATTTTTCGCCATCATCTGGCGCCACGTATCCAGCGGTTCACCGCCGCGGTCGTTAACCGTACCTGCCGGACCGTTAACCAGCTCGTCAGCGCGCTTGACGTTATCCAGGAATATTTCAGGCGTCGTCGTTCCCAGTGGCGGGTTAAGTTCGGCCATGTTTTTTGCTCCAAAAAAGGCGTTCGCACAAACGAGGGTTTGAGCGAAAGAAAAGTTGAAAGGGATTTTTATGGGGTATTACGCGACGTCGCCGGGGTATGTGGCGTCGTCGTATGCGTAGAAAATTTCTTTATATTCCGGGGCGGTCACCTGACAGGTGCCGTCATCCGAGGGGACTATTTCCTGAATAATTCCGTGTCGTGCACCCTTCTCGCTGTCGCAAAACAGCAGGCGCGGTAATTCAATATCCGGGTCATCCATCGTCCAGTCTTCAGGATGCAGATCGGCGTTGTACGGTATTGAAAGAGTAAAGTCATCGACGCGCGTCGGGGTTAATAAGCGGGTTGATGGCCGACCGTCCTGAAACTGTATCCAGCAGCGCGGGTTAGCGTAGCTCCAGTCCAGAGGCTCAGTGACCGTTAAGGTGATAACTTCATCATCGAATGCCATGGCCTCGATCAGGCAGCTGATTGTTTTACCAGTAGGAATATCATCAGAGAGAATGATGTGATCGCCAAACTCATGACACCAACCCAGCATTTCGGTCGTCGTCGTGTAGGTCCGGCGTTGATGCAGATATTTCATGAGACGGCGCATACCAATGCGGTATGCCCTGTCTGCGCTCATCACCACATCGATTTTGTAGGATTCGACCTTGCGCGGGTAAGGATTACCGGGCGCGCGACATTGCACGGTTTCCTCCGCCCAAGTTGTGGGGTTGATGTATTTCACGTCCACACCGTCAAAATCATCGTCAGTCAGAGCACGGAACGCCGTCTGCATTTCTTCAACCGTATCCTGTGGCGTGATAATACCGGTCCAGTTTTTGACGCCTTCCCTACCGACAGATAGCATCCCATCTGAAAGCAGGAAATAGCCCATGCCGGCCTCAGCTATCTTGTCGAAAATATCTTTCGCCGACGTGCTGTCGAGGTATGCCTGATGATCGAAATACTCACCTCGCGGAGTCCAGTAGGTGGACTCCAGCATATTGATGGTAGCCATGTCGATCTGATCGTCCCGATAGCCCAGACTATGAGCAAGATGATAAAACGCACCGCTGATAGTCCGGTCGCCTCCGCCGTCATAGTTCCGTGTTGCCACCACGCTGACGCGCTTATCTGACTGGGCAGCCAGCTGGCCGCCGGTTTCTACCGTGATACCGATCGTAGAGATGCCCGCATAAGAGGTGGGGCGCGCCAGTAACCGCCCGGAGAGTGATTGCCAGAACATGGCATCACGGGCATTGTTCGAACCCTGCTCGTTACGGCGGCGGCAGCGAACCTCTACCAGTCCCGGCGCGTCAAGGTTAAATCTTTCAGTGAAGCCCAACCCGTTGACGTTCTGCAGGGCATAGACCCCCTGCTTACTCGCCCAGCCGGAGCCTGAGCCATATACGCGGTACTGGATTTCCCATTCAACGTGACGAATGCGTTTACCACCTTTGTTGTTGAAGCCGCATATCCCGTTTGGAAACGAAAAATTCACCTCGAAAGCATCGATCACTTCGTTTTGAGGGCAGGCCAAAAATGGCCCCATCCACGTATTGTTGTCGTTAATACCCGATGCCGAAAAATCAACGACGGTACGTGTCGCAAATCCAGGCCAGGTATTATCGACCGCTCCGTTAACAAAGCGCTGAACAGATGCAGTTGGACCATCAACCGATGAAATTCTGTATTCATTGCCGCGGTGGGCCAGAGCTATTCTCAGGATCCCGTCTGGAAGACCGGAGAATGATGTCCCCGACTCATACGCCAGTGTTACGCTGGCCGTAATCGCAGGCGTACCGCCGCTGGACGCCGTGCCGGCAGTAAATTCTGGCGAATCACCAAAAACGGAAAACGGGAGCGGTGAAGCAGTGATGGAACCACCGCGCCACGGACTCGATAACTCAACGATACGCACCACTCCGCCGTCATCGTGGGCGATTAACCCTGACCCGGTCAGTCCTCCGTTAATCGCCGTGAGCAACCCCGACATAGTGCCGTAATCAGCCACCAGCGAAACGGTATACGTAGTCCCCTGCCAGGTCACGGTAAACGTCTGCCCGACAGTGGAAAAATCATATGTGGTCGGCGCCGCATTCCCGCGCAACACCGCGGCAGTTCCACCAACGCCCGGAACGGCATTCTGTTGCGGCGTAAACGATGCAATCTGCAGGTCATAATCAACACCGCTGAAGTTCAACGTCACGGGCATACCGACATACGGGGCACTCTCAGCCAGCATGTCGCTGGCCAGCACGTTCGCGCCGGCAACGGTTGATACCTGAATATTGAGCGGAGCCAGCAATGTAACAATTGCCCCTTCAACCCAGGATGGAGGCAACTTGTTTGCATCATTGTTACTGTCATTATCGTCATCAACGTCAAGGCCAATAAACGAAACAGAACTACCGGATACTGTCATTGCGTCAGCGATAATATCGCTGGTTTCTGGTGCTGTCTGGGCCATATCCAACCCAGATCCGCTCGATGTACCGCCCACTTCAGTAGAATTAAACCAGCATTCACTACGATGATCGCCAGCAACGTTTTCGCCAGGCCCATAACCTGTGAAGCTGAAACCATCACCCAGTGTAAGCGCCGGGGTTTCCCCCACCCGAAAATCACCACCAGCATAAGAAAACCGGCCATAGCCCAGGCAAACAAACATCTCCACGCGCATTATGGTCGGGTCGTTCGGGTCAAAGCGGGTCATGGGTTGTACCAGATAATCCGCGTAAATCCTGTTGCGACCGAACGCCTCTCTGATTGGGTCGCCAAGCTTTGCCGTGTTCGCTTTTGCCGGGTTCAGGTCAAGTGAGGTGCCATTGTTAGATGAAAACCCGCCCAGCTCGGGTTTTGGAGCGAAAAACAGCGCATAGGCTGTCGATGCTATCGAGACAGCGATCGATACCCACACCGCGATTTCCAGCCCGGTACCGTACGGGACAGGGTATATCCTGACGTCACTGTCTGGCTGCAGGTAACATAATGGCCATTCATTCGGCGGTAAAATCTGACCGCTGAGCTCTACAGTGATCGGGTGCACTTTTTCCAGCGAATAACTCGGGACGTTTTTCGACATCCATTCGTGCAAAGTCAGGGGGCCGTGTTCGTGCCGCTCCAGCGGCTCCCCCGGAAGTCGGGAGGGGAAAATCCTGATTGTCATTGCCAGAACTCCACGCGGTTAAATCGTCGAACGAAGCGCGCCAGCGGCAAAAAAGTGACGTGCGTTCCCGGGTTGCATTCCGCGACCTGCAGCTGGTTATCCAACTGCACTACAATCCCCACGTGTGTGACAGTAGATCCCGAATAGCAGGCCACACCGGCGCCTAAGCATGGTTCGCAGCACGTGAGCGATTTCATGAATTTCCGGGCTTCGCGGTCGAGGCCTCCTTCGTCTTTCGTGACGCCAGCGAAGTCTGGCCATAATGGCAGGTCGAGATCTTTACGAATTTCATTAATGATTCCGAAACAGTCGAGTTGCGGGTATACGCGACCGCCTTTCAGCCAGGTGACTGAACGGTATTTTTCAGGGCTAAACATAGGGGAAACCTCAAATCAGTAGCGTAAGCCAGGATGCTCGGCGAGGTTGTATCGGTTACGCGGCCACGCCGTTTTAAGGATGTTCATATACCCCGCAGTGACCTGAACGGATGTTTGTGTCCAGGAGCCGGACTTTACATCAAGGGTATAAGGCGCAGCGGCAGGGGCTGATAAATCGGTTGAGATATACCGGCGAAACGTCAACGTTGCTGACTTCATTTCATCGAGCAGATTATCGATGGCGCCAGATACTTCACCGTCGATATTGCTGATCGCAAATTTTAAATCCTGAGTTCCATCGGCATTGCGGGCGGGTAACGCGATGTCAATCGCACATCCCTCAAACGTCGCCGTTTGACCATTTTCGAGAGTAACGGAAACATTATCCCAGCCGCTGGTCAGCCAGTAATTTTGATCACCGGCTGCAATTTGCAGCGTATCGTGAATGACTTCCAATCCGCTGCTGGCATAGAGTCTTTCGAGTATGGTCATGCTTTCGGCCACTCTTTGTTCAGTGCGATATCCAGCAGTGATTGTGCAGCCAGCCATTCCGGGTAATTCCCCCAGCCCACCGGCGGCAATGGTCGCTCCCAAAGCTCCAGGGTCGCACTGTATTGCCAGTATTTTGGAGCGACGAGCGTCGGTCCATCGTAGATATCAACAAATCTGGCTTTGTAAGGTTTCACTCCGATCGGGGTCTGCAACCTTATGTAAAACCAGGACTGTCCATCTTTCAGCGCATCCCGGAAAAACGCCTCAAACACCTGCGCCAGCGCGTCAGTCTGGAAAATCCATTTAACTGAGGCCTGGGTCGGTGTTGAGGTGTAAAGACGCCGCTGGCGTGCGCGGCCAGACGTCATTTCCGTGCGTTTAAGTGGCGATATCGGTTTAAACCCGTAACCGTCCATGAGAGGCATGGGCAGGTAATCGTCCGGGTAGATAATATCTGCCATGAATATTCCCTCCGGGCAGGTAATCAGGTGGGCTTTTTGGCTTGCAGATTCGAGTAAATCGCGCGCCCGAACTTCTTCTGTGGACTGTTAATTTCAGCGGTAAGGGTGTTAATGATCCGCTGCTCGAGTGCATCATTTCTTCGTTCAACGGCCAGCATCGTTGCGTCGTCCGGCTGTCCGGTAAAGGTGCTTCTGGCGTCAACGCTGACGGCGATCCGAGGTTGAGCCTCGATCTGCCTCGCCGCATCCTGAACCGCCGGCGACTGACGACCTACCGCGCGAACACCCAGGGAACCATCAGCACCACGGGTTAGCGGCATGATGGCTTCCGGGCCAGCCTCGGCAAACACGCCAGCCCCTTTTGCAAACGCAAAATACTGCGGAGTGCTGTATACGCCGCCGCTGTATGCAGAAAGAGAAGGAGAATCGTAGACGCCGCCCAGGGCGTTAAACGAGAAATTCGCGCCAGCGCTCTGGATAGCTGTTCCGCTGCTGGCCGCTCCGCTAGCCCCACCGAACAGGCTCCCGAACAGCCCACCAGCCCCACCGCCAACCATCGACAGGATCGCTTTCGTGATCAGTGCTTGCGTGGCTACCTGAATCAGCGTCTTAATAATGGTTTCACCCATAGACGTGAAAACGTTCGAGATGCCTTCCTTGAATGACACAGCCCCAGTAAGAACGTCGGTCATATTGTTGGAAATAGAGTTAGTGGCGTTATTGAGAATTTCGCTCGTCGCTGATGCCGCCATTGAACTAAGGTCACTGGCCTGATCCACATAATTCATCAGTGAATCGCTGATCCCCGTGCGCCAGTCTGACTGCTGTTCATCGGTCTTTTTGTAGTAGTCCTCCTGAATCGCTAACCGTTCAGCAAGCGCCGCCTGCAGCGCTTCCGTTTGCTGTTTGTACTGGTCTTCAGAAATTTGCTTCTTGTTAAAGTCACGCTGAAGCTCATCCTGCTGCTTACGGAAGTCAGTGCGAATATCCGCCATTTCCTTCATGCGGTCGCGGGCCTTATGCCCCATCCCGGCACCAAGAAAATCAATATCCCCCCGATCACGCGCAGCAGCGTTGCTGTCAGCGAGCCCCTCACGGAACGTTTTTAACTGTTCAGCAATGTTTTTCTGATCGATAAGCGCAGCATTGTGCAGAAGGGTTTCTTTTTTAGCTTGATCGAGTGAAGCTAACTCCCCCTGAACTATCTGATATTTTATTTTTGCCAGTTCATTGCTTTGTCCGGCGAGTGCAATCTGTTCTTCTTGTTGTTTAACAATGCGGGTATACGCATCTTCATTTTTTTCTACCTCTGACTTTCCACGAGTTTTTTTTTGCGATTCGTTAAGTTTAAAGTCTGTAGCAGCATTACCTTGAATAGCTGCGATCTGCTCATCCTGCCCCGGTAAAATATTACCTTTATTATCAGTTCTAACCGCTCCCTGTTTGATGGCATCCTGAAGCGCTTTAAGCTTGGCCCGCTCAACACCTTCTTTTTGAGAGAGGGCTATGCTCTCCTTCTGTTGCTTTATAAAATTATCATAAGCTGTGTTGGTCTGGGCTGTTGGAGACTGGCCATTCCCAGAACGTTTTTTTAATTCGTCCATGAATTGAATGGTAACTGACAACGAAGTTGCCATTGCTTCATTAACGTTCAGCGCACCAATTATCGAATTTTTGATTTTGTCAAAAGCGACTGCCGATGCCTGAACTTTTGAGGCTAATTCAGTTTGTAACTTATTTTGCGCATCTACAGCATTGTTTAATTGAGATGTAGTGTCAGCAATATCTCGGGATATTTTATTATATTCCCTCTGATATTTAGCGGCATTCTGCAAATGACCGTTATTTTCAATGTTCTGAACACCCATTTGCCGTGCCAGTGTGGTGTATTCCTGAACCTTTGCAGCCGCTTCTGCCTGTGCGTCTCTCAAGTCTTCCAGTTTATCTTTCAGCGCATCAATAGAGTCACCGGAATCCGCTACTGAACCACGCAGTTGGATCGCGCTCATCTCCTTCGATTTTTCAACAACTTCATCAAGGGTTGAAGCATACCGTATAGCTGACTGACGTGCCTGCTCCTGATTCTGATACCATGTATACCATGCGCCTGCCCCTAGCATTAAAATCCCTGGAATGCCACCAAATAAGGAGGATACTCCAGCCCATGCCGTTCTTGTAACAGAGGTTAGCGCATTCAACCTCTGGTTTGCCATTGATAGCTCATTAACGGTCGCGGTCTCGGCTTTGTTAGCCTTTACCATATCCATTGAGTTTTTGGCCAGAAGTGTTCTGATAGTCGCACGTTGTTTTTCAGTCTGCGCCAATTCTAATTGAGCCACGAGCGATCGTTGATTTGAAAGGAGAAGTGATTTTTCTGATTCGATCTGTGCAAGAGAAGCATTTGCCCCCTCAATTTTGGCCGCTGTGCTCGAAATCTCTGCGCCTCTGGCCCGTATAAGCTCTTCGGTGTGCGACTTTAATTGCAACGTCCAGTTACCGAGAAAACGGGTCACGCCCACAGCAGTTAACGCTCCCGCAGCCATTGCTACTGTATCAATGTTCTCAGCCAGTGAATCAAGCCCACCAGCAAGCGCAGCGGAGGCACCATAAGCATCGTTTGTTCCACCAACCCAAGCCAGAAAAGCATTCTCAACCTTTTGGGTGGAGCCTGAGACTGTTTTTGGTATAGATTCAAATTCAGCCTGCATTAATCTTAATTGGCTTGTAACAGCTGGAACCACTTTGTCTATCGTAAGCAGCCCATTGTCAGCCATGGCTTTCAAATCTTTTCGTGCAACGCCCAAACCAGCAGCCAACGCGCGAATTATACGATCACCATTTTCATTAACAGAGTTGAATTCTTCGCCGCGTAACACTCCTTGTGCCAGAGCTTGGCTAAACTGAGTAATAACCGATCCAGCCTCTGCTGTATTTGCACCAGATAGTTTCAAGCCCGTGCTGATAGCTTCAGTTACTTTCAGTACATCTCCTGACGAATAACCGAATTCACGCATTGATGCTGCCGAACGCGCAAATAAGCTGGCGTTGTCACTAAAAGCAGTACCTGTTTTCTGGCTGATATCCATCAATAATCGTTGGGAATTGGAAAAATCATCAGTTGAAGTTGACGCCTGCTTTAACCGTGCATTAACAGAACTCCACTCATCAGCAAGTGCAATAAGATGTCCAGTAGCAAAAAACCCAGCAAACGCACCAGCCATACCCATGGCTGCGCTTTTAGTTTCTGACAGTTGGGCTGATACTTCGGCAAGCGCCTGTCTTGTTTCGCGTGCGGATGCAGCAGCCTGCCGCCCTCCTCTCTGCATTGTTTTGTAATAATCCGACCCCATGCGAGAGGCGCGCGCGATCTCTGTCTGGAAGGATTGGGAGTTAGCAGAAACTTTAATAATTAATTCGCGAAGGGTTGCCATTTACAAACCTCATAAAAAAGCCCCGCAATGCGGGGCTTTCGATTAAATTATATTCACGAGCATGTTTTCATATAGTAATTAATTTCGCCAGGCGAAGGGTCGTTATATATATTTTTCAGGGAGACAGAATATTCCACACCCTTTGAAAAAAAGCCTTTTGATTTCATGGATAGGTTAATCAAAAATGGTTTGTATCCTGTGTAGGCGCCATATCCATTTTTAGCGTTATACTCTCCGCATACAGTTCCATTTACATAATCATTATCATCATTTCCTTTGATATATTTTACGTTCCTAAATTTCACACTCTCTGGGTCCTTCATCACTGATGAAATTTCCCTTTGAGCTATTTCCGTAGCTTTTTCATCGCCGGGCTTACATCCGGCCAGCACTAAAATGGATAATGTCAAAACTATTAATTTTTTCACACAGCGCCCCTGTTGGTAAAGATATGAGTAAATCCTACCATTGGTTAAGAAAGACTTCAGCTATCGTTGTTTAATTCAAGCTGATGCTGCAAACAAATCGGCCTCTAAGGCTGCAAAAGGATCGCTGTAGTTAGTCGCCGTGTATCGATGAAAGCCCACGCCGTGCGCTATTCAAAAACCACGGATTTGTGTTTTTCACGCCTCAAAACCAGGCAGGTACATTTGAACCTCATCAACCACACGGGCGCGAGCTGCCAAAAGCAGGCGTTTGCGACCACCAGCTCCCCATTTTCCCATACGGCTTGCGCATTGACTCACTTCCTTGGTTTCGGTGTTTATCACATGGTCAATTTTATTTAAGCGAGCCATAGCATCAAAGCCATTACGGATCAGCATCTGGAATGTCTCGTATACCTTAATCTCGAATAATGGGTTAAGCCACGCAGCATAACGGATGGCAATTAGTTCGAGTCCCCATGACCCCTGAAGCGGACCACCTTTGATGGTTAATACCGATGCGATTTTCTTCGCATCGCTCAGGGCCTGTACAAACCGTCTTACTTGCTTTGTTTTGAGGAATTCACCAGGCCGCTGTGATTCGGTGGCTTTGCCTTCCGCCACAGCCGCTGCATGAAGATCGTTGAGATTGTAGCGACCTTCACCGTCAACACGAACGGAAACGCCGTTTACTGATACGGTTGGATATTTCATCGTATTTACCTTTCTGTGGTGCGAGCCTGTTCGCGTAGACATGGGCAGCCAAGAGCGGAACGATGAAATCCACCGCCCTGTCTCAGACTCACACTACGGAAAGCTCTTGCTGGAAGATGCGCACGCGAATGCGCTTTAAATTGCAGATAAAAAAAAGCCCCGCGTTGAAGCGAGGCTGGAGACGATTCAATTTTATTCCGATGCTGCGAGCAAAGCGGCCTCTAAGCCTGCAAAAGGATCGTCGCTGTCGTTTACTTCGTCCTCTTCTGTACTCCACTTAAGTCGAGCATCTTCAATGGTGACTTTACCGCCCTGCGCCCCGTACATCGCTGAAACCAGCTGAGCATTGAGGATATCGCCACGGATATCACCGATCGGGCTGATACGGTCGAATTCAGCCCACATCCTGAATTCGCCGACCGTCATGGTTTGTCGCAGTTCGCCCAGCGTGCGGCCCATCCGGAGCGCCAGTGCCATCAGGAACTGCATGCCAGGCATTTTTACTTTGCTTTGGCATCATCCGCATCACGAATGAGATCAAGCGCCTGTTTCAGCAACCGGGAATGGACAGGCCCATAAATTGCTTCAACCTGTTCGGTATCATCGACGGTGAAAACGTACTGCAGGTCGGTATCCAGCAGAATATCAATGAAGAGTGTGACATCTGCCCGCATCGTGCGGAACGCGCGTTCTGAAGGGGTCAGTTCTGGCACCTCTGGCGCTTCCTGCCCTTCCGGTGGTTTTGGTTGTTCCGGACTGGCAATCCCCTGCCAGCGAATCCAGGCTTCAGCCGATGGTTCACGAATGATAACTTTGGCGTTTTCCCACTCCGGAACGGTGACTTCTTTTTTACGGAAACCCGCCATCGGGGCCAGAGCCAGCGCTTTAAGATTCTGTTTTGACATTAAGTTTATCGCCGGTTTCCCGGCGCTCCATTAACTGATGGTGACGGTGCAGTCAGATGAGGTGATAACGTTCGCCGGAGTGGCCGAGTCAGTGACTACACAGGAGTAAACACCGGCATCTCCAGAAACGGCACTGGCCTTATTAAACGTTGCGCTGGTCTGCCCGCTGACGGTTGACGAACCTTTTTTCCAGACGTAGGTATAAGGTGCAGTGCCACCCTGGATGACCACACCCATTGTCAGGGCGCTTCCTGCCGCTACTGATAGCGAAGGTGAAAGATCGTTGATGAATGACAGAATACCTGTCGAATCAATATTGCTGGGCTTACCTTTCAGACGCAGAGAGAACGTTGCAGCAACAACACCGTTGGTCTGTGAATCCCAGGTATGCTGACGAACTTCGGCGCGGAACAGGAAGCCATTCCCGGAAGGGAACACAACCTTAAAGCCGTATACGCCGTCATTATCGTAAGCAGTACGCAGCGTATCCTGCGCCGGGTTGCGGTAGAAGTTACCGGAGAGAGACATCTCAGACGGTGCCGGGAGTCCGTTGATATTCTCCGTTTCTTCTGAGCATAGCGTTGTCACGTCAATATCGTTTTTCTGACCAGCGGTAAAGCTGGCCTGTTTAATGGTACAACTCAGGTTGAGCCAGGTCGCCGATGCCAGCTCTTCCGCAGTGACCGGCACTGATGTAATCATTACTACCGTTTTTTGGGCGCGTTCGTACAATGCTGACATTGCAGCCTCCATAAATGAAAAAACCGCCAGCGGCGGTCAGATTGGATTGGTTCCTGTCAGGCAATGACCGTTATTTCAAGCGTTGCCCGATGCAAGTGGGTTGTAGTGTCATAACCAGGGATTTTGGTCACTTCGGTAGGTGAAAGCACTTCCAGCCGGGAAAGGGCCTCAAGCCGCAACGCCCTGGCCTCATCGTTAGTTTCTGCCCACACGTCTATCTGAATGTGCAGCGTCGATTCGGCCTGCCCACAGAAAACATCCCCGGCAACATCAGTCGGTATCGAGAAAATAATGTAAGGAGCGGCCACTGCGGGTAAATCGTCGCTGCCAAGCGGCACCACATACGGATAAACCCGCCCGTCTGCCAGCGGCGACAGCAGGGTATAGATATCATCCTCTGTCATTTCGCCAGCACCTCATCGATCGCCTTGTTCATTCTCTCCATCGCTACCTTTGCAGCCTC
Source organism: Klebsiella sp. LTGPAF-6F (assembly GCF_001753185.1). Lineage (NCBI taxonomy): Bacteria > Pseudomonadati > Pseudomonadota > Gammaproteobacteria > Enterobacterales > Enterobacteriaceae > Klebsiella > Klebsiella sp. LTGPAF-6F. The sequence goes on along the minus strand of NZ_CP017450.1, from coordinate 2,578,884 downwards.
TTCCTGTCGGGTATCAAAAGCGGGGCGAACAAAAGGATGTGCCGGGGCCGTAGATGTTCCCAGCTCCACGAAGCGCCAGTAGAAAGCATTCCGCTTGTTGCTGGCCTTCATGGTGTTGTCGCTGTTCCCCGTTCGCGGATTAACGCCACGAATATGCACCCCCGACGCGATTTCCCCACGGCGACGGCTTTTCTGGGTGACGACAACAACGTTTTTCTTCAGTTTTCCACTTTGCTCAGGAGCCCGATCAATCACTTCCTGCCGGAGGACTTCAGCCCCGGCCCGAGTAGAGTCCCGGAGGACTTTGTTGTTTTCGGCTTTGCTGAGGATTTGCAGGTCTCGGGCGATATCCTCTAAGCCGGAAAAATCCAGATTCACATCAATCATTTTTCGGTCCCCTGTTTGCAGAGAATTTCCAGCCGGGTACCTTTGCTATCTGGCACCGGAGGCCCGGTGACATTCAATGTCACTCCTTTGTAGGGGCCGTTCAGGACAAGAAGCCGCGATGATGCCGAAATATCTTTGCGATATCGAACCCAGACACGAACTGTAGCATCTGCCCTTTCTGCTCCTGCTGTCAGGTTCTCTCGTCCACTGATTCCCTTTACCTCTGCCCAGATAGTGGCGCCGTCAGACCACTCTTCTGTTGGCTGACCACTCGGTGTTCGCGTAGTAATAAAATTTCGGATGGTGATCCGATGCCGCATTGGTCCAATTTTCATCATCCCCTCCGGCTAAACACCCATTTGAATTCGCCAGGGATTCAGCAACCAGCGTGCGGGTCCTGGGATATCAGGACTCAGATCATCCCCGCGGTTTTCATACAACCAGCCCACTATAAGAAGAACCGCGCTCTGAATGGAGGGCGTGATGATAAGCGGACGATCGCCGGCACTTTCATTCTCAACAGCACTATCCAGAGCAGCCTGGTCAGCAAAAAAGCGACGGTTAAGAAACTGCATAGCAGCATCCTCCGCAGCGGCAAGATACCCCTCCACCATCGTTTTATCGATTTCATCATCCAGCCTGAGATGTTCCATGGCTGTTTCAGTGTTGATTACCGTCATAACCATTACCCTTTGGTTTCGGGGGCGCGGTTCATTTTGTTATCAGGGACTTCACCAACTATCGTCACCAGCCCGTTACCTTTGAGCTCGGCAGCACGTAAGCGAGAGACATGAAAAGGATCATCGGCGGGCGTCCTGAAAATATCGCCATCCATAAAACGCCGGACAGGCTGAACCTGAATAGTCCCGGCATCAGTGGGTTCTGGCGCCGCATTTTTACCGTCGGATACAGACGGTTCATCCACATTTTTTCTGGCCATCACAATCTCCTCAGAAAGAGAGGGCCGCTAAGCGGCCCTGAATTGTCAGCCGCCAGAAGCGGTTACATTACCGGTGACAAATGCTTCCGGACGATAAACTGCTAACGCCAGACGCTCTTCCGCACGAATGGTGACCATGTTTTTAATAAAGTCATCTTCGTTCTCAGTGGAGAGCAGCACTTCGATATCCATGCGATCGAAGATTTGCGCAGCCATGTTGAAGGCTCCAGTCAGGAAGTTGTTCTGCGCCATAGCCTGAGTTTCCACAACAGGAAGACCCCAGATCCGTGGAACACCACCATTGACCGGCTGCGCAATGATGTAGCGGCCTTCGTTATCTTTGGTTAACTCGATGCCTGCCCAGTCAATAGGGTTCAGTACAAAACCAGACGCCGGATATTCTGCAAGAACGGCCTGCAGAACAGCCAGGCGAAGACGGTCGATCGGCGTGGCGTTGGACAGGGTAAGCGCTGGAGCAAATTCTGTTGCCTGCGGCAGAATACCGAGGATATTCGCGCCGGTGCCATCGCCGCTCAGCAACTGCTGCTCCTCTTTAAAGCGAAGACCATACTGAGCACGGCCATCGATATAACTGGCCAGACCGGGCGCATCGTCCAGGATCTGACGGGACGCTTTAAAATAATGCGCAATGGTACGAACCGGCGCACTTTTCAACTCAAACTTAATGTCTGATTTTGGCTTCAGAGCACCTTCCGCCACAGCTGCAGCATTATTGGTAAACCCCGTTTCCTGAACGAATTCAATACCGTTAGATGCGGTATTACCGGGGATAAGCAGATTACGGATGGTCAGAGTGCGTTCCGGCGGGCGATAATGCCCTGAACACGATCGGAGACCACCAGACTGTTGGTTGTGCTCACGCCAGTGCCCGTAGTCGCCGGCACGTTCATAATATCTTTCTGTTCCAGCTTGACGCGGATGCTCTTACGGGCCGAACTGTCCATGCCTTTGAACTCTTCACTTTCGACCACCAGCTCACCGAGCGATTTTCGCTGTGCAGGTGCATCGTTCGGGCGGCGTGCACCTTTTTGCTCCAGCTCAGTGAGACGTTCTTTCAGCTCGTTCATCTGATTAATGCTTTCGTCCGTTCTTTGTTTCAGTTCCAGCGAAACGGTTTCTCCTGCCTCCATTTTCTCTTCACGTCTTCGCCGAAGTTTTTGACCTGATCAATCACCATGGTGAGCTGGGAGGAGATTTCGCCAATACTTTGTGGCTGATCGTCAGCCGATTTTTTCTGGTACATATAAATCCCTTAGAGAATTTTTGGGAGAGAAAACTGGCTCAGTTGCTGGCGCATCGCCGCAATAGCCGCTTTGGTTTCGCCGTCTTCGCCCCGGACTCACTCCGGTCAAGCAGATAGGACAGTCCGCGGGAGGCGACCGCGGCGGACTGACTTTTCGAGAAACCTGCCTCTCGCAGGAACTTCTCAAATTCAGGTAAGGAAGGAAGATCACCGTGTGACAGCTTCGACTTAATGACGTCAATACGCGCATCATCATTGGCCGGCACGGTAACAATGGAGATTTCAACCAGGTCGAGCTTCGTTAAGGTGCGGATCCGGGTTTTCTCATCGTAATTTGACTCACGGACGTAATAGCCAATGGAAAGGCCTGTAATGGCACGGGTTTTCATGCCCCGCCAGGCGGTTTTCGCGTAGGCCGCGTCTTCAAGCCACAGGGCCCCTTCACCAAAAAGCCCATGTTTATCTTCTTTCAGGGTCGAGATGTCCCAGTTCCCGATGGGTTCGCCGGTGCGATGCTGCCAGAGAACCGGGAACGTTCTCCCCTTCGCCCGTGTTTCCTCGATGCTTTCGAGGAACGCACCCGGCGCCACGACTTCGTTGTAGCTATCCACCACATCGAAGACAGAACCGTACCCAGAAAAAGGCCGTCATCGTTGACGGCCTTAATGTCGAAGTCGAATGCCTTTACTTTCATGGCTGCGTTTTTCCGGTACATTCCGGCGTCTCCTCTGATTTAATGCCAAGCCATTCCCGCAATGCGTTTTTGGCCGATTCACTGTCGCCGGACTTGCCAAGCTGATCTATCGGCAGCAGGTTGGATTGAACGGTTAGTTGGTCAGCGCCAGGTTTTGGCTGAAGGTTTTCTTTTTGCCGTGCTTCATTGCGGGTCATCAGACCGTTCTGGGTCATCGTTGAGTAAAAAGCGGCACGGGCGGCGCTGTCGGCACGTAAGAGACCTTCGATGGAAAACTCCGCGAAGTACTTATTTCTTTCTCCCGGAGCCAGGAGACTTTTACGAATCGCCTGCTCAATACGGGTCAGCCATGGACGAAGTGAAAACGTTAAAAAGCCAATCAGCATCTGTTCGACGCCACTTCCCCACATCGTCTGCCCCTGGGCGCTGTGTCCAATCAATCCCGGCCATACTCTGAACCACCGACAAATCTCTTCGATATTGAATGCTCTGGACTGCAGCATCTGGGCGTCTTCCGGGTTGAGGTCAACAGGATGAAACTTCATTCCCGCCTCAAGAACCATCATTTTCCCGGTATTCATGGATCCAGAAAATTGTTCGACCATGCTTTCACGTACTTCATTGCGCTGCTCTTTTTTCAGGATCTGATCCATTGAGAGAACGCCGCTGGGCCGCATACCGTTTTTAAAAACTTTGGCGCTGGCTTCATCTGTTGCCATTGCCAGACCAAGTGTCTGTCGGGCATAACTGACAGGTGACAGGCCCATGACACCATTGGTGCTGAACGCACGGATGTGCATGATGTCCCGTTCATCAATGTTTCGGGATGTACCTGAAGGCCAGTCACGGTAGGTATAAATTGGATCTCCGCTCTTGCTTAAATCAACCTTCATCCTTTCTGGCCTGAGCGGTACAAGCGAGGTAATACGCTTCCCGGTACGGTCGATTTCCGCGTAAGCATTCCCCCATAAAAGAAGGCTGGCCATGATCATTTCCCAGAACTCCACAGCGGTCATGTCAGCATTCGGCTGATTATGTAGGAGCTCATAAAGCGGGTGATCATTTGCACTCTGGCGACCATCAGCTGTTTTTTCGTAAAAACCAACAGGCAACGTCGCGATGGTTTCGGATAACAGCCTTACGCATGACCACACTGCCGATAACTGCAGGGCTTTATCAACCGTAACGGATTTGCCTGCTGCGGACTGCCCACCAGCATAAGCAGCCCAGAATTCACCGTCTGTAAGTGAGATGGGTACGCCGAGCCACCGGCGAACGGCGCTTTTTATCCGGCCTGGCTTCTTATCTTTATTCATGGTGACTCACACAATGATGGGATTACTGAAAAAGTCGTCGATATCGCCAGAATCATCCTCATAGCCTTCGGAGGCACCGATTGCCATAGCGCCCGCTACAATGCCGTCGATACGCCCGGTACTTTTTTTCTTGGCAAAAATTCGGTTTTCTTTCTGATCAGCCTCCGTCACTGCTGAAGCCGCATTCCAGCGAAGACAAGGGTTCGTCCTGATGATAATGACGCTGTCATCAAGCAACTCTTCAAACAATTCGATGGAGTGAGGCATCCACAGCCCGGAATCTTTCGCTTTGTAATACCCTTGCCCATGAGGGATTAAGGGAACAGAAACAGATGCTTCCTCAAGCTCCGGCTCAAGATATTTAATGCGATACTGGTCGAAGGCGATGGCCTTGATATCAAACTTCTGAGTCAGATCTGCAATGCGCTGGGCAACAAAGCCGTATTTCACTGCTTTGCCAGGTGTGGTGTGGATGTGACCATCTCGCTCCCAGGCGTCATAAGGTACCCGGTCCGTTTTGGCCCGTTCCAGTAACGTATCTTTCGGGGTCCAGAACTCCACCAGCAACTTACGTTGTTTTGGAAAAAACAACGCCAGTGCCGTCAAATCACGCGATCCGGACAGGTCTAAACCGCCATAGCATTCCTCACCTTCCAGTTCATCTGGATCAAAGCTCTCCTCACAACCCATCCAGACATCACTGCTCATCCACGGATTAGCCGCGTCAACCCACTGACAGAAGTTAAGACGTCTGACGATGCTCTCTTTCGAAGGCATCCCGCGGGCCTGAGTCACCTGCTCACGAAGATAGCTTTCTTCAAAGGTGTGACCCAGCGAAGGGTTAGCTTTTTTCCAGCAGGACTCATCCTTGAAAGGATCGTCTCCTTCATCCAGAGAACAAATGAAGGCAAAAAAGCTGTCATCTTCTATCGAACCGGCAGAAACCTTTCGGCCGTATTCGTGATAGTCATAGCAGACGCTCGTTTTATCGTGCCCACTGTTGGTGATCATGAAAATCAGCGCCTGCCGACGACCTTTGGTACCGGCACGCATCATTTCAACAACCTGATTGCTTTTATGCTCGTGAACTTCATCAATAAGAGCACAATGCGGTCGCGGGCCGGACTGTCCGTCATCTGAACTGATTGGACGAAAGAAGGAACCAGACTGAAGAAAAGCCAGGTTCCATTCCTTCCCGGCACCACCTGATTTCTGAATACGTGCGGAAAGAGCTGGAGACTGATCGACCATCGCCACCGCATCACGGAAAAGGACCATTGCCTGGTCTTTCTTCGTGGCAGCGGCATAAACTTCAGCGCGTGCTTCTTTATCCGCAGTGAGACAGTAAAGCCCTATACCCGCAGACAGAGGGGATTTACCGGATCCCTTCCCGGACTCCACATAGACCATTCGGAACCGGCGAAAACCTCTGGCGTTTTTCCAGCCAAAAATCGAACCGACGATGAAGCACTGCCATGGCAGCAACACGAAAGGCTCGCCTTCGAAATCACCACCATTGAGCTTCAGAACTTTCGCAAAATAGTCAATCGAGCGTTGCGCCGCCTCAACATCCCAGTGCAGACCACGGGCATGACATGACTGCAGATCGTTAAGGTGGCGCTGGCATGAGTTACGTATGTCAGGACCAGCCAGTTCTTTGCCCGAGGTTACATCCATCGCATATTGGGTTGCAGGATCAACCGAAGAACTTGTCGAGCGTGTCCTCTTCGGGGTCTTCGCCATTCACTTTCACCTTCGTCCTTGCCGCTGGCGTCAGACCGAATTCAACCAGGTAACTTTTAAAACGGCGGTCGGCATCGGCCAACATCGAAACGGCCGGGTTAGCTTTGATAAGAAAACCACCCTCGGTCTGGACGGTATAGGTTCTTCCCTCTACTGCGATGGTGTCGCGCAACTGAAGAATATCAGCGTAAATATCGCATAGCCGTTCAAGGGCTAAGGTGTCGGCAACCGTTAAAACCCCCATCCCGTCAAGGAGAACAGTCAACCTTCCCCAGGCAACCTTTCCCCAGTCGGTCAGGTGCGCCGGCGGGCTTGGAATTTCTCGCGCCGGAGTCGGTTCTTTATCGTTGAGTTTACGTTTGCCCGGGTTGCCTGAGACCACTTTGAGGTGGGTCGGTTTCGGGCGTCGTCCTGCCATCGGAACCTCCCGGAAAAAAACTTTTCATTTCGCGGTTGTGCACAAAAAGGATGGGCGGCGGTCATTTCGGGTCAGACTTCTGAACTTTTGACCCGCCCCTCCCCTATGGAATTGACGTCATCTGAACCAGTGAGAATTTGGATCAAGCGGAATACCGTTTTCATCGCAGCCGATAACGGTGCCGCGCTTCTCCATTCGCTGCTTCGTTGAGTCATGGTGCTGCTTACACAGCCCTTGCCAGTTCTTCCGGCTCCAGAAAAGCTTTTGCGCTTTCGCTATTGCCTGGCTGTCACCAGAACGCAGAGCCTCTTTCAGTTTGTGCGGGATGATGTGGTCAACCACCGTGGCCGCTGTCACCCTGCCTTGCTCGTGGCACATGACGCATAAGGGGTGCGCACGAAGGAATAGAAGACGCTCACGGTCCCATTTGCTGCCATATATGCGCGGTTCTTTATTCATGTTTTCGTTCCTAGAGCATTATCACAGGCACTCAGTGAATGCCTGCTGTAATGCCTAGCTGGACTGCTCAGCGCTCGTATCGAAGAGCGGCAGCGCTTCAGTTGCTTCCTGTACTGCTTTCATCGTCTTTGCTACCACTTCGGTTTCTGTCGTGACGCGGCTGTATTGCTGGATGAATAACTGGTACTTAAGCGGACTATCCTGAACAAACTCTACAGCGACTTTTGCGGCGGCAGTGTCATAGTTCAGGGTGGATAGCAGGTTCAGGCGAATCTGCTGGGCGTCGGTGATTTCGACCATGTCTTACCTCTAAGCGATGTGGGGAGCATTATCGAAGCCCTTCGCTGAAGAGCTTCCGTAATGCCTACTGTCGTTCCAGGTGTTCGTAACGTGAAATGGTCTTGCCGTTTGCGTTCATCACGTAGGCCACTTCTCCCTGCTTCAGGAATACGTTCTGGTCCATTCCCGATACGGCAATACTCTGCTGGTTGGGGTTGAAACCAACGCTCAGTCCACAATGAATTTCTTCGCCGCCACTAGGCGACATCACTTTTACTGTTAACATGCTTCTTCTCCTACTTCTGGCAATAAAAAGGCCGCCATTGGCGACCTGGGTTCAAATTATGTGTTTCAGGGCATATGACACGAGTAACCGCAGTAATAGCCACCGTTGGATTGCGGGTTGACTTTCTGCATATTCTCTGCAACCTACATTTAAGTATAGATCGAACCAGCAGTCCCGATTATCGCAGCAAGCAGAAAGAAGGTGACGGCAGTTCTACGCATTTGCACGCCATAAAATGACAGAGCCAACCCGACGAAAGCAACAATTAAAACTGTCCACATATCCAGTAAGAGGAAGAGATATCCCTCGAAAGCACTGTCAATCAGTACGTCCACATCGCGCATTCCTTTTAATAGATAAACTCCGCTGAAATACTATCACGATAGCGTTAGCAGACTATCTGCTAATCATCAAGCATCGACTGACTTATTTTCGGTGGATTTCTTTTCGCAAGTTGTGTTAGCAATCAGCGTCAGGGCGAGCCACCGCGCGGCATGCCCACATACAGGCTTCCTGCATTTTGGTGCGAGCGATTGCCAGACAGCGCAAAGCTTCATCAATCTCCCGAGCCTGCTCAGCGCTTAACATTGCCGGGCCATTACGGACAGCCAACAATTCACCTCGATCGGTATCAAGCAAACTACAGAAGTGGCGGCTGACGCCTTTAAGGCGGTTCATTCGCTCAATGTCGCCAGCGGTTAATGTGCGGTAGCCTTTTACAGTGCTGCCGTCCTGCGGTTTTGCTTCACTCATTGGTTTTTCTCTTTTGGTTGGATATGGAAATTTACCCGCTATTGCGAGGCATCACGATTAAAGTCTGCTACAGGGTGGCGGACAACATTTCTCCTCTATACTGTTAAATCGCCTAACTCAACAGAACAGGGAGAAAATATGATCGATCATTACTACGTAACTCACGCTCAAATCCTGGCGCTGAGAAACGTTGTTGCTTTTATCGTGCAAACGATGCCCGAAGAACAAAAAGAAAATGTCCTTCAGGTTTTGAGAAAATTTGCTGAAATAGAATTAATGGATGGTATCGACGCGCCGCCTACGAGTGATATCACCCCGAAAACAGTTGAGAAGTTAAATAAAGCCTACAAGGCTATCTTCAATGACATTATCGATCTTTCAACTCCTGGCAGGGAATCTGCTTCAGCACGCTACCTGCAATAGTTCTCGACCTTATCTCCATGATGGCCAGAACCTTCTTGTCTGGCCCTTTCTCAAGTTTGCTCAGCCGAAATTCAATATTCTTTGTCTTGGTCATCGTGTAACCCTGTCTGTTGATTGCGGGCAGTTGGCCTGCACGGATTTGTTGTGCGCCAGAATGTCGCGCTTCGTCTGTTTATCCATCACGTCTATGTCGTGGTCAGTCAGGTAGATGATCCGCACCCAGTTGCAGGCGGTATCAACCACCACCGGGGCGGGTAAAGTTTTCGCGCAGCTCGCGATCAACATCGTCATCAGGCATACGCTTAACGCTCTCTTCAACATCGCTGGCCCCTTTCGTTGCATCAGCCCGCCGTTCTACCGCGGCGACGGTAGCAGCGGCGTTCTCTTCGGCTCGCTGCTGATCGGCTTTGGCTTCTGCCTTGTTGGTCCCACGCGCATGGCCTAACCCAAATGCGCCAGCGACAATGGCCAGCAACGCAGTTGCCAGACCAATAATCATTTCAATGCCCATGAGGACCTCATACCAGAACAGATTTAGCTTTCAGGAAGCGGGCGCGTCGGTCATCAATGCCGTTCTGCCCTCCGTTGATAATCTGGGTCACGCGCACTAAATCTCCGTGGTATTTCAAACATCCGTTTGAGGTGTAAAACCAGGCTGCGCTGCGGGCCGCATTAATATCTTTCTCCAACAACTCAGGGTTGCTGACTAAATCCAGTTTCAGTGCATTACCGCACTTCATATAATTTTCGAGGAAGGTGATCCCGATAATTCCACGCCCTCGGTATTTCCAGCCATCGCCCGCAGCCTTATTGCCAAAACGATTGTTGTAGACGAGATTAGCGATCGCTCGTTGACGTTCGAGCGGTAAAACCTTTTCGTAAGTTTTACGCCCCAGGGTGTTCGCCTGGTCCTGCGTGATGCGCTTTGCCTTCACAAAACCAGCCAGGCCGGCAACGCTATAGTTAAAACTTTCGACCATCTGGGTAAATGATGTGCTTTCGTGTCCACACTGCGCTATGAACATCGCTCGATCGAGTGGACTAGTAATGCTGAATTCGTTCATTGCAGTATCAATGTGCGGAAACCAGCGCGCAGCTAACCCGGCGCTAATACCAGCCGCCCTTTGAAATTGTGATTGGTTCATCAGTGCCTCAGTGCATCAACCAGTCGCGCCACATTCCCCTGAACCAGAGAACCGCGCCGCAGATAAGAATGTTAGCCAGCACCACCAGCCAGTGGGATGACTCGTACAGGCCAAACAGGAAACGGAAAGGGATACTGGCATAAACCAGCACCATGAGATAAGCCAGAACGGATATGCCCGGACGGTGTCTCGCACTACCTCGTTGGTAGAACATCAATGCCAGCACAATGACGGCGCAAATGACTGCATTAGCCAGCGCTGAAGGATCATTTACCACTTGAACCTCCTCCCCGGAACCGGGTCAGCATATTGAACAAGCTATTTAGATCCTGGCTGTTGAGAAACGTCAGAACTTTGATGATAAGCGCTGATATTAATACGGCTCCCAACGCATCAAGCGGACGGTCGCTGTAGCCAGTCCAGCTTGAAAGCTTGGAACCCACCAGACCGGCGCCCAGAACACCAACAATGAATGACGTCATAAAGTATGCCACCAGCTTACCGCGCGATATGTTAGCTGCCGTGGCCACGTAAAAAACCGCCCCGGCGAACGCACCAAATACCACGCCGTAATCTATTCCGGTAGCCAGACCGAACATGCTAGCCCCCATCAGGCCGCCGGCCGCAACTGAAGTACCAGAGACAGGATCGGACATTTAGCCCCCTCTATTGCTGTGGATCCTCTCAGAACGAGGGGAAAATAGGATGGCCGCCAGGTGACAGCCACCAAAAATCACTGTAAAAATATCAGGATTCACCACCCTCTCAGACGGATTTATTCTTCTTGTTCAGTCTCGTCCGCGTACGAAGCCAAGGATGTATCCAAGACCAAAACAAGAAAAACCGAATCCCACCAAGGGTAATACTGAATAAATAAAATCAGGCATAGGGAAATCTCATGGAAATTATTTCAGTAATCGGAGTGATACTGACACTGCTAGGGCTCTTTATTCCGTCACTAATCAGTAACCATTCGTCACGTAAGGCAGAGTTCAGGAAGCATTCCGCACCACTGCGGGGAAAGTTGCTAAGCGAAATTGAGGCTATTGAAGGAGGCTCTTATCCATTCAGGCTTATCAGCGATGCTGATTTCAACCAGTTGCTACCTTACGCCCCGAGGCGCAGGAAAAACGCTCTCCTTGATGCTTACACCAGTTATCTCGACGCTCATACGATGGCCGCCACGAAGCACTGGCACGATGAACATCCATCCGATGGAATGCTATTTTTCCCGACGGGTTTCTCAGTCACTAATTCAGATGAGGTACTGAAGAAAATGCAACCTCTGAAAAAAGAACTCAGCAGATAGTCCTTTAGGATGGCCGCCAGATGGATTAACGACAAAGCACAGAGTGAATGATGCTCTGGTGGCACAAATAAAAAAGCCATGCAAATGCATGGCCTTGTGGTTTGAATCCGTTATTTACAAAATGTATTCGAGACAGTATCTTTCGACTTCCGGACAAAAAAACATATACCGGGACAAAATCTAAATGTAACTGCCTTGCCTGCATGAAACCATGCGGGCTTTTTTTTTGGCCAAAGAAAAAGCCCACCGAAGTGGGCCTTACAGCTATCATCATTTTTTATTAGGTGTGGTGCCGGGTGCCTCCCGGTAAGTCGCCGCCAGTCCACAGACGACTCGCAATGCGCAAAAAAACATATCAGACTGGCAATGCCCCTCCGCATAGGGGGATTCACCACACGGATAATTTAGGATGTAGTCATAGGCGGCGTCAATAACTGACACTCTGTCAAAGGCATCATTACGATGCCTTTTGCACAGTGCTAATCACTGGATCTAATAAGGGGCCAGAGCAAAGCGATTACCCCGGCTACCAGCACGCCATCAGCCAGGATTGACATCATTTTGCTGGTGAAGTCGATAGCAACCACCAGAAACAAAAGCACCCCGGCTGCGGCCCAGCGAAGTTTACCGATCACAGGTACTGGTCCAGAGGAAGTTGCAGAGCCTGGGCAATTTTCTTCAGCTGTTTCTCTTCTTCTTCCCCGATGCCGTCGTTATCAGCTACATCAAGACACAGGCAAAGAACATCGACAGCGTCATCCGTCCCGGCAACGTCAGCCAGTTCGCGCAACGCCTGAGCGTTGGCTGAACGTGGTGATGCTTCATAGCGAGCGCGAATATTCGAACTCATCTGGGCAATTTCACCAGCAAATGGCGCAAATGCAGGGAGGGCCGAAATAGTCTTCTCAAGCACTGCAATCTCTTTTGCATCGCAGGTGCCATCGGCGTATGCAATCGAGTACGCTCCCCAGACCGTGGCTTCTACGGCATCGCGGTTTTCCATTTTTTTCACTTCAACAACGGCTTTACGGGCTTTCTTTTTAAAAATACCGAACATAATTACGTCTCTCTTTAGTGGTGAGCCAACGCTCAGGGATGGTAACCACAAGGCGACGTAATACCGTCCCTCCTGGCTCACCCTGAAAAGTTGTGGTTTTGATTTTTCCGCCGAGCGAGGCGGCTATGAGCTTAAATAGATGAAAAATCACCATGGTACTGCCTGGAAGCAGCTACATACGCCCTGTGCGCTTCTTCTTTAGTGTGGAAGCGACCAAGTCGAATTTTTTTCTTTGCAATACTTATTTGCGCAATCCATTTTTTTCTATTGCGGGGGGAATCGTTGAAATAGACCCCTTTAAGTCCAGCTGCGTTATTGCTGTGTATCCGTCGATTGCGAGTGTTCTGGTTTTGTGTGCAGAGCCTGAGATTTGTAATACGGTTATTCAACTTGTCGCCATCAATATGATCAACAACAAGGGTTGACGGAATTTCACCGTATTTCAAGACACAAATTATTCGGTGCACACGTATATTCTTTCCATTGAAGAATACCCTTAAATACCCAGTATCAGTCTTGACGCCAAGAGTGTCGCCAGGACTTTTACTCCCAAAAGGTGACTTGCAATAAAGGATGCCCGTAGTTTCATCGTATGAAAAAAAGGTCCTAACCGTTTCAAGAGATAGATTCATGCCTACTCCTGGTAAGGGTCCTGTGGTTAAATAACGCCGAGCGTGGCGCAGATACGAAAAAGGCCCGCGAATGCGAGCCTGATGGATCCGCTTACTGATACGGAGCTACCAACCTAAGTTGTCGCAGATTCAAATTGTGGCCCTGCCTTTAAGTCACTTTGCGCACAGCTGGGACATGTAGTTTTCGCATCGTGATCGGGATTCGCTTCAGACGCTGGCCCCGCAGCCATTTAAGTGCCGGTTACGTTTATCCGGCGGCTTACGCCCGGTTAAGCCCTAAGGTAAGGGATTTGGCTGTGGTGGCTGGTGCTCCAGCAAATTACGCATTTCACTGACCGTCTGTTCAAACCGCTCGGTTTCCAGTTCAACACCGATTCCACTCCGCCCGAGCAGAGCAGCTTGCTTTATTGTGGAACCCGAACCAGCAAAGAAATCAGCTACGACATCCCCTGGCCGACTGCTTGCAGTAATGATCTGCTGAAGCATATCGGCAGGTTTTTCGCATGGGTGCTTACCTGGATAAAACTGAACCGGCTTATGTGTCCAGACGTCGGTATATGGCACCGTGACCGACACGCTAAATGGGCGCCGTAACCGGTAATACTCCTGCTGAAGTTCAGAATACTTCCGGTTAAGTGATTGCCAGGTAGCGACAAGCTGGTGGTGAGGTTTTCCCAGTTCGTTGCGTGAGTGCTTATCCATGGCGATTTTTTGAAACAGAGCCTGCAACTTCAAATAATCGGCTTCATTCGGCAGTTGCCACTGGCTAAGGCCAAACCAGTGGGAAACCATATTTTTTTTACCCGTGGCTTCTGCAATCTGGGCCGACGTCACGCCAAGAGATTCCCGGGCATCCCGGAAGTAAGAAATTAAAGGCGTCATGACGTGTTGCTTTAACTCATTACACTTTGCGGCATATCCATCGTCTTTGGGCCTGTATGGCCCCTGATAATGGTCGGCAAAAATGATACGCTCAGTGGCCGGGAAATAAGCGCGTAAACTCTCCTTATTGCAGCCGTTCCATCGCCCTGATGGTTTAGCCCAGATGATATGGTTGAGCAGGTTAAACCGCTCTCTCACCAACAGCTCAATATCCGCTGCCAGGCGGTGCCCACAGAACAGATACATGCTGCCGGCAGGTTTTAACACTCGCCAGAACTGTGCCAGACAGCTATCCAGCCAACGTAAATAGTCCTCGTCCCCCTTCCATTGGTTATCCCAGCCGTTTGGCTTCACCTTAAAATAAGGCGGATCGGTAACAATAAGATCAATGGAGTTATCGGGTAGCGATGGGAGGTATTGCAGGCAATCAGCATTGATTAATTCAATACTGGATATTTTTACAGTATTTTTCATAGATCAGTAAGCGTAACTCTGATAGGCTCACTTTGCTTTTGCGCTAAAGCAGTGGGCCGTGGTTAGCTTGTGACCTGAAAGCATGAGCTGATGGCTGGTCGGGTGCTACAACACCCACCAGCCGCCCATTTTCACAGCAAAAGCCCCCATTACTGGAGGCGCTTATAACATCCGAACTGATAATCAGATAACCCCGCCATTACCAGCTGCGTAAGTATGAGCTGGCAGCGTTCGCGGCTCAGGTGAGTATTCTGAGCAATCTCCCCAGCCGTAGCCGGTTTGTCACTCAACTCATCAAAAACAGCCTTGGCTGTTTCCGTCATATCTTGCTGATTTAGCATGTCTTTTACCTCAAATAAGTGGTGTGACATACAGATAACTCTGGTGACGGTATCCAGCAAGAACTAATTGAAAGAGAAGAAGATTTTATCGATTTTAGCCCATAAAAAAACCCGCTGCTGGCGGGTTAATCAACGTTGAACATACAAAGCCCATCGTTATAGATAAAATTACACAAAAGCGGCAACTTTGCAAGTAACGCGTCGCTAAATTATGCGATATTTATCAAATCAGACACCTTTGTCACACGTTTAAGTTGTGAGTCGGTATAACTCTCTTCCTCAAAGCATTTTGTAACCAGACTTTCATAGAAAGGTTTCCAGCTGTATCGCCAGGTACGTTCTGGCAGACCAGGCAGCTCAGAGAGCATACCTCTGTAAGCATTTGAAGACTTAGGACGACTATAACCGCGGCCTTCACAACGTTTACATACTTTGTAGACAGGCACTCCCTGTAGCTCTGACTCTTTACGGTCCAGGGTTTTTCCCGTACCGCCACACTGGCATCGCTTGCTGATTTTCCCGGTGCCGCCGCATTTGAAGCAGAGAACATGGTCAATCTCTTCCACCTGACGTTTTACTTCAAAATCCGAAGGTGACTGCCCGAGGTCTTTTGCCCATTGCGGTAATCTCATTTTGTAGTGGCTTTTTTCCACCATTGAGGTTTTTTTTATGAAGCCTGAACCAGAACACTTCCTGCAATCTACGCTGTCAGCTGCAGACGAGGCATAGTCGTTATAAGCGAACCGAGCTATTATCAGCATACACAGCGGGAACTTCTTCCCTGCTGCTTTTCTTATCGATCGAGGCGCTTTTGATTTTGCATATTCAGCCAACCAACTGACGGATGCCTTTCTGTCATGTTCGCTGATTCCAGCTTTACCCAAAAACATCGACAGGCCTATTCCTGCCTCTGCCTGTGTCATCCCCAGAGCCGCCATTACATCTGTCACAGTAAGTTGCTCGCTGGCGGTTGCACGGCCGCTATCAGAAATATGCATTCCTTTGGGAGCGAAAAATTTGGGAATTGATTCAATATTCATGCTCAGTACTCCATACACTCAAGCTTTTACAATGACGCCGATACCCATTACCCGATCCAGAAAACGAGCCCACAGCTCTAACTGAGTGCCATATTTCCTTTCGAACTCTGATGTATTGGCGTGTAATTCATCGTGATGCACTCTGCACAGTGGTATCACGAAGAGATCATGGGCCTTGGTGCCAGTTCCCCCCAGACCATTCCCTATTATATGGTGTGGATCGTCTGATGGTTGCCTACAGCATTCACATGGCTGAGTTTTAACCCAACGAGTGTAAACTTCGCAGGTCCAGCGCCGGCGCTTTGGGCGGCGCATAAATGATTCGGGGCTGTTCGGATCGACACTAAGCCTCAGAATGGGTTTACTTTCAATCTGAGGTTGCTCAATGAGTACGCTGGCGTCCGCCAGGTCAATGCCCTCAACAAGATCCTGAAGGATTTCACCTGCAGCAAATGACGGGACAATATCGCTATCCTTATAAACGGACAGGAAAGGTTCCTCAGGCAGTCTTAAGGCCTGCTGCGCCATCGTCTCGGTTATTGCGTCAGCAATGCCGGATTTCACAGCCCACCAGCAGAGCTCCGCCATCGATAATTCGCGCTCCTTATTGTATCCAAGGCTGATCAGCACCCTTTCAATCACCCAATGCACCAGATTCTGATAAGCCAGCTCTGACAACATTTCGGTGGTCTGCTCACGTAATTCATTATCACAATGCCAGCAGACAACCATGGCGCCAGGCGGATGCCGCATAGTCACTAATTCATGGTGGTGATAATGGGAATGCGGGTACTGGCACTCTCTGACATGTCGTAGAAGCCAGGCCTCAAGAGCGTTTATTCCACCCGCTGCGTTAATAACCCTCTCATCCCTCATGAAAAAACGCAGAATGTCCATTTCTGCAAGAGGCTGACGTGCATCGGCGATCCGCCCAGTGGGCAGTGTTTTCATCTTCTCTGGCTGACGCTCTATCAGGACACGGCCGCCGGTAAAGAGAGGCATCAATTCACGACCGGGTTTGAAAAGAACAACACCGAGACGAGACACGACTTCAGGGGTCAGTAATGCTCTCACTGAATGCCCCCAGAAAGCTCTTTATCGTGGGTATATTCCCCATTCCAGGATCGCTTCATCGGCAGTTGTCCCTTCAGATACTTACGATAAAGCCAAACAGCCCCATCGCGCAGGAGGACGGGCTGGTATGTTGTGAAACTGGCGGCGGCGCTCGGTGAAACTTTTGTGCTCTTCTCGGTGAGATACTTATCCCTGACCTGAGATCTGACACGCCATTGAGCGTGATTGCCGTTAGGATTGTCATCGTAAAGCCAGTTAGAGCTCTGTAGGAAGGCGCTGACTTTACTAACGTTGACACCATTCAGACGTTTGCAGAACTGCACTGGGGATAAGCCGTCGGTAAACAGGTTTTCAAGATGATCGATATATTGAGCCTGCCGGTGACTTAAAGCCTCAATCCTCTGCCTGGCTTCATACTCATCAGCCCACGCCCTGGCAGCTAGCGCCGGGTTGGAAAAATCAGGATGCGTATGGCTTATCGCTGATTTTGCCTGCTGCTCGCAACTAATGAAATAACGCCTTACCTGACGACCTTTTTCATTGCGTTCTACCATCGCTAACTCTTTACCCATATCGATGGTGACCATGTAATCCACTGCCGGGCGCCCGCCGAGTGGGTTTTCGCCAGAACTGGCGATAACTGTATAATCGATGTTTTCAGCAAAACCGTACTGGCTAATACGAGACTTTATCCAGTTGCTGAAGTCACGACCGACCCCAAGAAAATTATGCAGTCGCCTGGCGCTGACCAACGAAGCTCTCTGATCGCCCATTGTGCCCTGCATTACCGGAATTACCTGATGCAATTGATTATCGACAGGCGTAGCTACGCCCATAACATGGTTAGCCATATTTATCTCCATACACTCTGAAGTGACGAAAGGGCCTGCACGCCCGTTTCGTTTGCACCATTCGACATTACTGCCAACTCGCAAATCTTTCAACCCACAGCTGTACATACATCCACCACTTTTTGATAGCAGACTATGGTGATTTCTACCCTGCCTCCTTTGACGATTTCACCCCATTCAATAGCCATACGCTTAACCTGGTTGTCGTCCTCCCAGATACCGGCATAAGTCAAAGCATCAAGAAGTGCCTTGTTGTAATTGTCCAGGTCACGCCGGCGATAGTCTGGCGGATAGAGAATAATTTCTACAGTTGCTGCCGCGGTAGATGGTTTTGGTATTGCACGCAGTTGCTCAATGATCGCTGAACGTACTGCATGTTTGAATTTACGGCCGGCTGCGCTGACAAGGTGTTTACCTTTTGCGGGCCCTTATTTGGGGACCGCCAGTAGGTGTTCACGCTGGGTGGGAATGGAAGAATAAATTTCATTCTGCCTCCAGCACTATTTTCAACTCAAACGGAACATCTCCTCCGCAATAGCAGAGCGGGCCAAGGTCAGACATGAGGCTCCACAAGGTCATTGACGTATAGCCATTTTCGTCTGTTATCGGGGGCGAAAAGTCCCGAAGAGCCTCGGGTGCTGGATTCGATTCTGCTCGTGTTGTTTTTCCAAATGTCTGAGGGAGACTTCATTGAGTTTCACTTTTACGATGCTGTTGAGATTGACCGATATTTCTCTGGCCAGCAGCGCAGGGGTGATGCTGATACCGCGAGAAACCCCGCGGCTGATTGTGATAACACCCTTTTTCTCTAACGCCTTGAGGTGCGTTGCTGCTGCATTGGGGGACCGGCACCCCAGCATGCCGGTCAGTTCGTAAGTTGTAGGCGGAAAACCATGTTTACGCTGATATTCGATCAGGAGGTCAAGGACCTCCTGCTGCCTTAAGGTCAAGGAAGTCATGCTGCCTGCTCCTCTCTGTTCACGCACATTTCGGGTAAGTTAGCGCGTACCAGCGCTTCGGCGAACGGCGGCGGGACGGCATTTCCACAGCGCGCAACCTGCTTATCTTTCGCGTATTTCACGCCGCGGTAATCCTGGTCAATGATGTACCACTCGGGGAAGCCCTGCGCCCGGTAAAGTTCGTGTGGCTGCAGCATGCGCATGCCGATATCAACGATGCGGTAAGTCACTCCGCCGATTTCCACCAGCCCGGTGCATTCCTCTCCGCAGTATTCCTGCAGGAACGACAGCACCTGCTGCGCTCGCTCTTCGTCATAGTCCTCGACTGCCAGAGTCGTTTTAACCTCGCCTACGTGCTGGCCACCAGCAGTGATAGTCGGCATCGGCTCGTCAGTGCGCTGGCCATCGCGGCATGTACCACGGAGCTTGATCAGATGAGACGTAACCATTGCGGCATCAGCCTTTGTCGTCATGGTTTGCAATGGCTCGCTAACGTCACGTGGCCTGCTCTGCCCAGCGCGACCGCCAACACCAACAATCTGAGCAGTAACCAGCGCATGATGATCGACGGTAGTAACTGAATGAGCTGGTTCATCCAAGTCAATACCGGCGCCCTGATAATTCCCGCCATAGTGTTTCGCCAGGAATGCGGATACCAGTTGCGATTTACCGCCGCCGCCCGCGGTGATTGTTGCGCTAGGTTCGTCGGCACGGTGTCCGATGCTGGCGCCGAACTGCCGGGCGATAACCGGAGCGACGACACAGGCGCGCGATTCTTTCATGATGGTGTGAGCGGGTTTATCGAGCGGGCGTGGTTTAGCCTGGTACTCGCTGCCGCCATTGCCAGCCAGGAACGGAGCCAGCTCTGCTTCAACAATACCCATAGCGTGACCATTCCCGCCAGGGCGTTTTGCGGTACCGGCCGTCACCGTCGGCAACGGATCGGTGACTTCCTGCCCGGTAGCTCCGGTTCGGAATTTTGTCAGATGAGGTACCGCAATTGCGTAGCCGTGGGTTTTCGTAATCGTCTGTAGCGGATCGTCCAGCGCCTGTCCCCGGAAACAGTCGTATTTGCCACGTGTCGTTGTGTGATTGCACTTCACAATGAATGGCGAAGCACTTTCGATAACAAAGCGCTGAATGCCGCGGGCAATCCGTTTTAGCGTATTCTCTGCCAGTGACTTCTTGCGACCGAAGATGCTCGGCGCGGGGATTGACCAGTCTATGCATTCCGCAGCTGTACGCCACGGTTCCAGCTGGCCCGCCAGCACGGCGGAAGACTTCGGATCCCCGTGCGTGGCTTCCGGCCAGACTATCGGTTTCCCGTCCCGGCGCATCACCATGAAGAACCGCTTACGGATGGTCGGCGCGCCATAATCGCAGGCGCGCAGCTCGCGAAAATCGACGACATAACCCAGCCCGGCAATTAAGCGCTTGGCCTGCTCGCTATCCGGTGAAAACTCCAGAAACTCGCAACACTCCCCCAGTGCAGGATGATCTGCTGGAATACCGGTGGTAAGCATCCCGACAAATGCATTGAAAGTTTCACCGATGCGTGTCGGATCCGGTCGCATTTCTGCCGCGAGTAACGGACCCCACGTTTTAAACTCTTCGACGTTTTCCAGCATCATGACTCGCGGGCCAACATCCAGCGCCCAACGAATGACGATCCATGCCAGCCCTCGAATAGCTTTCTCTACTGGTTTAGCTCCTTTCGCTTTAGAAAAGTGACGACAGTCAGGCGAGAACCATGCCAGGCCGACAGGCTTGCCACTGGTAGCGGCTAATGGGGATACATCAAACACACTTTCGCAATAGTGAAGCGTGTCGGGATGGTTAGTGCGGTGCATAGCAACGGCGTTAACATCGTGGTTAATCGCGATATCAACGCTACGCCCTATCGCCAGCTCAATACCTGTACTGGCGCCACCGCCACCAGCAAAATTATCGACAATAATCTCACGCATGAGCGGTCCCCCTCATGCTGCCGACCAGCCCACCTGCAACGGTGATGATTTCGCTGGTGGGCACGCGCTCCAGCCACAACTGGTTAATGTGGGCCTTCAGCTTGTTCTGCTGGGAGAGCTCCAGATCCTCTGCGCCTTGTACCTGTCCAAAGACGAGTCCAACTTCCAGTGGCCAGATCCGGGATTCAGGCTCAGCCAATGATGCAACAGCATCGGGGATGATCACTTCAGGAGACTGAACTGACGAAACTGGTGACAGGAATTTTCCTGCAGCAAACTCAGCCAGCGCCATACTTGCGCGCCCTTTTGCTTCCAGCTCAACGCGATCGATATAGCTAAAATGTTCACCGCGCCAGGTCTTATCAAATACCGCAATGGCCCCGGCAAAGAATGCGCTGGTGGGCTTCTGCTTTTCGTCGGCCGGCACAAACCACGTTGGGAGATCGAATCCAATACGACCACGAATAAACATGATGTGATCGGCATATTCCGGCCACCATGTTTCACTTGTTGCTGACTTCACGAGGTAAATGTAACGACCACCCTTTTCACGCTGCTCGGCGGTATAGTTCATAATATGAGTCATGCCAGTGATGGCTTGTTTTTCATGGTACTGCGAACGGCTGTACGGCGGATTAGCAAAGGCCGCTCCTCCGAGTTCTACCAAACGACCAGACCAGTCCTGCGTCAGCGCATTATCTTCAGCGGTATACCATGCCGGACATTTTGTATTGCTGTCGTCTGCAAACAGGTCCAGTACCAGCGGGCCAAACATAGCGTTAACGCCCCAGAACAGCAGATCAGGGGTACGCCATTGATCCCCGACTTCTTTCAAATAATGCGCACTACGCTGGCGTTGTTCCTCAAGTGCCAGGCAATAAGGGCTGATGGTTTTTGTTAAAGTTTGCTCTTCTGCGGTCATTGCTTCTTGTACTTCCTGACTCATAGTTTTCCCCTGCGCTGATCAGCATCAACAAGTGCTCTCAGTAACCAGTAACGGCGATCAAAGCTGAAAAGGTCATCTCTGAGGAGTGCATATTTTCTGCGAAAAATAACGTCGTGCTGCCACCAGTAACGCCAGTGATGCAAACGCACAAGGCGCCGGAGACTTATCAAAATCTTCTTCAATCGGAGCACAAGTCACCTCCGCAGTAATTTCCAGCCAGATAGCATGACCCGGCAGAATCATTCATGTTTCTGGCGTTTCGAACAGAAGCATTCTTAAGACGCAGGTATCGCTCTCTTGCTTTAGCCGTACAGTTGCTGTCACAAAGTTGCTGCCATACCGTCGCCGCACGGCGGTAATAGCGTTTCTCTTCCAGCTTTTTGGCTGTCGCTTCAAGGGCAAGAATCTCCCCGAAAGCCCACCAGGCAGGTACTCTTCAATATCGATGGATCCCGCTACGAAGTAGATAAACCCACCAGTAACTTCAACGCTGGCAAGTTCCCCGTCGTAGTAAAGGCGATGAACAGCGCTCTTCACTGTTACCGGTTTGGTTTCAGGAAATGCCGCAGTGATATCGCGCAGCATTTTGCCTGGATTCTTCTCAATAAATTCAAAGATCGACTTGGCTATGTTCATCCCCGGAACCCCGTGGAATCGTGGTTTGTACTGGACTAATTGAATTAACATCCCGCGGTCTGGTTTTGTCCCACGACTCCCTTGGCGGGCGGCCTTTAGCATTCCAACGGATAGCGCTTTGCAGATATCCCTCGAATTTTTTAGGGCCGAAAAGTGTCTCGGGTCGCATGTACTGGTATTGCTCGTCGTTGCCATGCCAGTGCTCATGCTTGACGTCAATTACCAGTTTCAAGTCGCTAACGGTATGACCTTCGCGGAGGCGGGCGCGAATGTTCTCCAGCGAGGTCTTAGATTTCTGGTAACGGGAACCGCTGACCAGATTCAGGTGTGCCAGAACTTCGATCGCGTTATCGGTAATAACAACTTCAGGATCCGGCTTATCGTCGGGTTCCGCAGGAGCCCGACAAGAAGGTTTTTTAGATGACGGATCTAATGACGGATCTAATGACGGATCGCCTTCAACCATTGAGGGGTCCTCCCGCAATATTTGAGGGGGTACAGACCCATTATTTGAGGCATCAGAATTTGACCCCTCAAATTTTGAACCCTCAAATTCTGAGGCATCAAATTTTGATTGTTCACGTGGCGTTGCGTAGAAAATTTTTGCTTCAGCTGCTGCACGTTCCAGCATGTCAACATTGAGTTTATAAACGTTCGAATTATTCTTTCCGCCCACGCGCCGTTCCTGCTTCTTCAGCCAGCCTTTAGCCTGAAGCTTTTTGATAGCGCTGCGGACAGTATTCTCGCTCTTGGCGCCGATCTGTCGCTGAATAGTGGTAACCGCTGGCCATGACACCCCTTCGTCATTACTGAAGTCTGCCAGGCGAGCCATGACCGCTATTTCAGAGATTATCAGCCCTTTGAAAGCGCATGCTTCCCATACGAGGCCGTGTAATTTACTGCTCATGGCTGCCCTCTACTTCCCTGAACTTGCGTTGAAACTGATCGAGTGGGCTAAAGCACTCGTGGGAATAGCCTTCCCGCAGGTAGATGACGCGACGTGTCTCAGGCTCCCAGCGGATAACTCTGACTGGATTGCCATAGTGGTCTTTGAACTTCCGGTTAACTTCTCGCATAGCGCTTTAGCCCTCCGGTTAAAGACCCCCACAACTCCGCGTGCCCGACTGTGGTTACACTCGACCCATTTACCGCATACCATGCGCTCATACCGAAACGACGAAACGCCCGGGATCGGGTACATCCGTAGTTGCGGTAATTGAAGATTTACGATTAAATTGCTCATGCGGATTATTTCTCCATACACAAAGATTTATTCGCCACGACGCCCGGAGCTGCACACTCGCGGGCGTCACTCTTTTCTGGCAGACAATAAACACGAGAAATCAGGTTGAGAAACGTCATCAACGTGACCCGGAACTGGTAGGCGATATCATTCAGGCTTTGCCACTCGCCATGTGTAACCACCCCATCATCGATATATTCCCGATAGGCGCTGACCAACTCGCCAAGCTGACCCACCAGCTCCGCAAGCTTCAAACCAATCTCTTCGTTCTCGTCTTCATGAGCAGCGCCAGATACATGGATTCCGTTGTCGGTTTCACGCGAAAAAACATCGGCGATGTAGCTAACACCTGCGGCCTTCTGCAAGACCATTGCCCAGCCCATAGGGAATATCTGATCTCCACCAGTACGCAGTCGGTTAAAGATCGCGTCCTGGGTGGTATCCAGAATCTCAGCGGCTTCGATATAGCCACCAGGTAACGCGGCTATAGTTTTACGGATCGCCGCCACCAGCCATGCTGGCTGCTTTTCGACTTTCCAGTGTTGTTCAATCATTGCTCTATACCTCTGTTGGTGTATGATTTCTAAATCAATGACCTATCGAAAAAAACGGGATAAAAAATGCAGAACCCGCTCGCCAAACTTTCCCTGGATTACTGGTACAAAGTTATGATCCTGATAGGCGCTTTTATTTTTCTTCTCAACGGTGCCGGACTCCTTCCCGCGTACCCCACAGCAGTCACAGGCTTCATATCCTCTGGACTTTTCTTTTGGGGTCTTGGCGAATGGATGAATCACCCTTATCAGGAGGTGTTGACCTTGGATCCCTTTAACCGCCCGACTGGCAAGATATCTGGGCATCCACGGAACGCCTGTCTTATTGGGAATATCTTTGATTTGATTGGATTCGTACTGATCATCACAGGGCTGATTAAACTCTTCTAAATGCCAGCCAATCAGAGTAACCGTTCGGCCATCATGACTATGCTTTACCGAACCGGGTGCAAGATTTTCCAGCACTTGAAACATATTCTTAAGCTTGTCCCCCACTGCTTACCCCCTACGTCTGTGGTTTCTGTTACACCCCTGAAGCGCTATCGTTCTCATTAGCACCCTCGCCATAGAGCAACCAATGAGGATCGCAATGCAGGGCTGAAGACAATTCAATGATGTAACGGGGCCTCTTTGTTAAACCCGCCTCGATCGCTTGTAATGACTGCTGGGTCATTCCGACCAATTCAGCCAATTGCGCTTGTGAGAGATTCATCTCTTCACGTTTATTCTTTAATCTTTGAGAAATTGATCCCATAACACCTCCACAGTTTTATCTGTATTTTTGAACAGATACTACTGTTTGTCAATCACAGTTTAAACTGTGACCATGAGGCCATGGGAATGGAGGAGCTATGAGCCTTGCAGAACGCGTAAAACAAAAAAGAATCGAACTTGGTCTTACTCAAGAGCAAGCAGCTGAAAAGGCAGGAATAAGGCAACAATCATGGGCCAGCATTGAGGATGGAAAAACTAAAAAGCCTCGCAACATAGTAGGAATAAGCAAAGCACTTAAGTGCGACCCAACATGGTTGATGAACGGTGGGCCTTTCATGGCTCTGGCCGATGTGAATTCAAGGAAAGTACCTTTGATCAGTTACGTCCAGGCTGGGGCGTTAGCAGAAAAACACCCTATTGATGCATTTGATGGTAGCTTCGAATACATCATGACTGACCTTGATATTTCTGAGTTTACTTTTGCACTAAGGATAGAAGGTGATTCAATGGAGCCTGACTTTAAAGAAGGCGACATTATCATTGTTGATCCCGAGTTAGAGCCCGTTCCGGGCGAGTTTGTTGTTGCTAAAAATGGTGAAAATGAGGCTACTTTTAAAAAGTACCGTCCTACATTTACCGATATTTCAGGCCGCCAGCAATATGAACTGGTCCCCCTTAATGACGACTACCCCACCATTAATAGCTCTGAACGCCCGTTGAAAATTATCGGCGTAATGGTCGAACATAGAATTTACAGGCGAAAAAGGTAAATCCTTCCTCACATGAACCGGCCGGCGCCGGTTTTTTTACGTCTTTAGTTTCATAAAAAACAATAAATTACAGTTTTTTTAGTATAGTTCATCACTCAATACAGTTTTGACTGTTGACTCATTAACAGTTTTATCTGTATTATTAATCCATCAACAGCGAATAGGCAGGACGCCCACGAAGTAGCCGCCCGGGGCATATGAAGACCGGGATGATTCGCTAACAGATAAACCAAATAGGAACAGATCATGGCGAGCAAAGGCATTGAAAACCTTATCAAGGACGCACTAGCAAACGGCTGTCATGTAGTCCGTAAAGCGCATCGCTTCGAGGTAAGCAAGAAAGGCCAAAAATCAATCACTCTTATTATTTGTGAAGATGGCACAGCTTACCGCGGGGATATTGATCTGACGATAGCCATAGCTATTCGCACTCAGAAAGAAATGCGCAGCATCCTCGGCCTGCCGGCCAAGGCAAGTTAATGACCACAGGTATCTTCGGGAGGGGTTGCGGGGCTGGATTGACCACCAGCAACAGAAACTCACCCGACACACAGCAGCCGTTTAGCCCACGGCGTCGGGGGTCCAGTATTCCTGGATTAATACTGTAGGGGTTGAGCCGGTTGGTCGCCGGCGCCCCGCCCGAAGATACTTGATGCAACAAAAAAGCGCCCCATAGGACGCTTCGCTCTTTAACAATCTGGATATCTTTAACATCAGTAACTGGCTGGAGGTGCAGAGTCTGTATCAAACACATTCTGACAGGAGGGACATCTGCTTTGATTGAAACTCGCATACATACTCACCTGTTGAGGTTGCAGTATGGATACTTTATTTGCAGCAAAACAATGTGGACAAAGATGCACGGTTATTTCCGTATCACCCACAATCTGCTTCTTGGAATACACCAGAGAACCAGAATCAAACTTATTCAGAACATAGCCTTCGGTTTGGCTTTTGAAGTCTTCAAACTCTGCAATTTTTGCTTTGAGAAGCATTACCTTCTCGTCACGAGAACGGATGGCATCACCAAGAGAGAAACATTCAGCTTGGAGGGTGATTAGTTTGTTCTGAAGCTCAATAGTTGCAGCTTTAACTTCAGCATCAGTTTTCGCGTCATTAATGACTTTTGCAAGACCCGCAGTCTCCTTTATCGCGGTCATAGCCGCGGATAGTTCAGCTATCACTATGAATACTCATCATGTTGTTGGGGATATCCAGATTAACCGAATCCTTGTTGTTGGGGAATAACCAGGATCCACCTCGCCTGATGTGGGTAAAAGCAGGCACACAACATGAAAGCGCATTCCATCTTCCATCGGTCGTGGGGACTGGTTTGTAACTGAAGGAGTGCGCTTCCAGTTGTGAACGGCAATATTCGCAACCGTTGTATGGCACATGCAGCGTTAGCGGCCTGAGAGTTCCCTTGATCCATGCGCTCTCAGAACAACCGGAAATGTGCAAGCTAAGTGTTTCAGGCACGACGTGCGCCCCACCAGCGCGGCGAAAAGGTGTGACGCCCGGGAAGAGTCCGGGACACAACGATGAGGGCATTGACGAGCAAGGCACAGAGTCTGGTTCGATTCCAGACGCCAGGATAGTTCTATATCTGGTGATGGGCAGGGAAAAGGTCCGTTCGATTCGGGCACCGGCAGTGCTCTCTTCGTTGTGGTAATTGCGGCTATGCGCACGTGGCGAGCCAACCCGTTCATGGAATGCGTTTCCGGGCAGTGTACGTCGCCGGTTATGGCTTAACCCGGCAGGTGGAGGCACCACCGCCACAACCTAGTTAACTGTGCTGTGTGTAGTCTTGGCGGTTATCCGTTTTCCACTATCCAAAGGAGGAAGAGGATAACGTTCTGATGGATAACCGCCCTTTTTACACAATACACAAGAGCATCACCGGGCGACGGGCTCATTACCCAATCCACCCGGGCGGCGTCCTAACCGCAGGTGCTCTTCTGTGTTGTGTACGGAGAAATTCCCGGCGGTGGCAGCCGCCTTTCGAGAGGGTAAAACCATGAGTAATGATCGCATGACAGTCGTGCCTGATTTCCTGGGCGAACTGGACGCCGGCGTATTCATGAACAAGATTGCGGCGGCTCTTAATACCACCGCACTCGGCGTTCTGAATAACGGCAACAAAGGCAAGGTAGTCCTCACCTTTGATTTTGAGCGTATGGGCAACTCTGTTGAAGAGAAGCGCGTCAAGATTAAGCACAAGCTGAACTACAGCACCCCTACTCCCCGCGGCAAAGCGTCGGAAGAGGACACCACCGAAACACCAATGTGGGTTAACAAAGGCGGCAAGCTCACTATCCTGCAGGAGGATCAGGGGCAACTCTTCGGTATCACCGGCACGGTGGACGGAAAGCTTAAAGCGGCTCAGTGATCCGCCCGCACAAATTCACTGATACCACTTCGCTAATCAGTTAATAAGGAATTTTTATGTCTCAGTTAGACAGCGGTACTTTTCAGCAAGTCAAAGACCTGGTGCTTTCCGGTTATCACCTGAACGATATCCCCGGCCTGGCCTGCCCAACCGCCCTGTTACCTCAAAATACAAGCGTTGAAAGCCTGGAGCGTTTTGCTTTTGAGCGCTTTCGTTTCCGTGGCGCCATGGACACAACCAGCATTGATGATTTCGTTCGCTATTCTGTCGCCTATGCCCAGGAAGAAGAAAAAGCACGTTGCTTTATTGATGCCGATAACATGCTGGCTCGTTCTATCTTCAATATCGGCACGTTGGACAACCCAGGCCACGCTGATAACGTCGCCTCGATCAAGCTTAAGAAGACAGCGCCCTTCCGCGCGTTACTGTCGATCAACGGCGATCACCTTAATCAGAAGAAAATCGCCGAATGGCTCGAAGACTGGAGCGACTATCTCACTGCGTTCGATGCTGACGGACAGACAATGAAAATTGCACAGGCAGCGCAGGCGGTTCGCCGTGTCACTATCCAGCAAACTAATGCCGCCGATCATGAAGACGGTGATTTCAGCGGCAAAAAATCGCTGATGCAAAGTATCGAAGCCAGCAGTAAAGATGTTATGCCGGTCGCGTTTGAGTTTAAGTGTGTACCCTATGAAGGCCTGGGCGAACGTCGTTTCAGTCTGCGCAACAGTCTGCTGAAAAGTAGCGACCCGGTTTTCGTTCTGCGTATTGTCCAACTGGAGGCCCAGGAAGAAGCGATCGCCAATGAGTTCCGTGATCTGCTGGTTGGCAAGTTCGACGGCAAGCCGGTAGAAACCTTTATCGGCAACTTCAAAGCCTGATTGCTCTCCATTAAATCCCCGTCGTTGCGGGGATTTATTAAAGCGTAATCCTGCAATTAATCGCCACCTGGCGAGGGATTCCTACACCCAAAAATCAGCGCTGTGCAGAGCGCAATTAAATGGAGAAATACGATGAGCTTTATACAAACGTTCACAGGCAAGCACTTTAACTATCTCGCTATCCAGCTGGATGCCATTGAGATCGAAGATATCGCTAACGCGCTCTCGAATATTTGCCGCTTTGCTGGCCATCTTCCGGAGTTCTACAGCGTCGGTCAGCACAGCGTGTTAACCAGCCACCTGGTACCACAGGAGTTTGCACTTCAAGCACTGCTGCACGATGCCGCAGAGGCTTATTTGCAGGATATTCCAGCACCGCTTAAACGCCTGCTCCCGGACTACCGCGCCATTGAGGATCGGGTTGATGCTGCTATCCGTCAAAAATTTGGCCTTCCATCTGAGCAGCACCCGACCGTGAAGTATGCCGACCTTGTGATGCTGGCCAGCGAACGTCGCGACTTTGAAATCGACGACGGCACCCACTGGCCGATGCTCGAAGGCATTATTCCCACCGACCAATTTGTGATTAATCCCGTCCGCCCTGGTCAATCTTACGGCATGTTCATGAACCGCTTTAACCAACTGATGGAGCGGCGCTAATGCCACACGTGAAAGTGAAAGAATTGGTTGCTGCAGCGTACGCTACGGCACCTGACCTACCACCAGCAGCAGCCCAATTAATGCAAGACATAGCGTCAAGGCTGGATGTGACCTTTGTCGCCCTTACAGAGGCAATGGACCAGAACACCGCTATGGCCGCGATGATAGCGAACCTGAGCGAGGAAAACAGAAATGGCTAAAAACTCGATCGATGCTTATGGCGCCAGCGGCAAGACAAACGTTCTGATGTTCGAGCCGGAAAATCTGCATATTGTCACTGACAGGGCTCACCCGCTTTACGATGAACGTATTCACTTACCTCTCAGTGAAGCCATGGTGCTGAACATCATAGACCAGGGTGTTCTGGAGCCGATTATTGTCTGGAAAGACCCGGAAACTGGATACTCCTGCGTGGTTGATGGCCGTCAGCGTGTCCGTCATACCCTGGAGGCTAACAGACGCCTGGCCAAAGAGGGTAAAACTCCGCTGCTGGTTCCGGCTGTCACTAAACGCGGTTCTGCTGTTCGCATGGCACAGGCAATGGTCAGCGCAAACGAAATCCGCCAGGCCGACACACCGCTGGGCAGGGCCAAAAAGATGGCTGATGCGCTGGAGCGCGGGCATGACGAGGAAGACCTCGCGCTGATGTTCGGCGTCAGTGTCCCCACTGTACGCGCTACGCTATCCCTTCTGGATGCCACTCAGGCAGTCAAAGACGCGGTAGAGTCCGGCGCAGTGACCGTTACCCAGGCACGGCAACTGGCATCACTGAAACCCGAAGAACAGCGGGAAAAGGTAGCCGAAGTCGAAGCGGCGACCGCTGGCACTACCGGTCATGAAAAAGCGCGTCGTCAGCGCCAGGTCCTCGGCGATAAGAAACCGCGCCTTAAAACTCGCAAAGAAATCACAAAAGCCCTCGAAGCTGCCAACGGTGAATACGCTGATGCTCTGCGCTGGGTACTCGGGGAGGCTGTATGAGCAACGACGGATTAACACTTAACCAACTGGCAGAGCGTAACGCAGTATTGGTCGCTGAGGTCGAGAAATTACGTGCTGAGCGTGATCAGCTGGCTGCGGAGAATGCGGGGCTGAAGCAGTTAATCGCCGAGAACTGGAATATGCGTGACCTGCTTCGTCAGTTAATGGCTGGACGCCCGGGCGGGGTATATTTCAACAAATGGGAGAAGCTAATCATTGGGGTGCTGAACGAAACCCACGCAACCGATCGCATCGTAGCCGGGATTAAGGCTGATGGGGTGGAGGAGTTCGTATCCAACACCGTGCATAAGATTTTTGATGAAAGCGAAGTAGTGTCAGCTTTGGCTTACCTTTCCCTGGCTAATTCACACGTGAAGCAGCTGCGCGAGGGGAACGACAAATGAGCAAACTAAACACGAAGCAACTCGAGATTCTTTCAGTAATAGCTTCCGGTGAGCGTCCCTACGCAACCTGGCGGCAATCACTCAAAGCGCTACAGAGAAGGGGGCTGATTACCCTCACTAGCTGCGGATACTCAATTACGACAGCAGGTTTGTCAGCGCTAAAGCAGGAGGTGCCGCATGACAACTGATATCACCGAACTTGCGCAGCGCAACGAACTGCTGATTGCAAACGGGCAGCAGACAGCCGACCTGCTACGCCACCTGGCAGATAACGAAATTGATTCTGACTATTTTGCCGTTGTGTCGGAGTGCGAAAGCTACGGGAAAGAAACTGACGCTGAGTTATCGATCACGGAGTTTGCCCTCCGTGCCGCTGGCTATGTTGATGCGCTGGTAGAGGCACTGGAGAAGGCGCAGGCAGGCGAGAAGCAATGGCGCGAAGTTGTCGATGCGTTCTGCACTGATGACGCCGACTGGCACAATCGAGCCTGTACATAAATTTGTGTAATTGCCTGATTTTGATATGTTCAATTCAACATCAAAGGCAGGTTACTTTATGGACGAAAAACAGTTGCAGGCTCTGGCTAATGAACTGGCCAAAAATCTCAAAACTCCCGACGATCTTAGCCAGTTCGATCGTCTGCTGAAGAAAATCAGCGTTGAGGCGGCTCTCAATGCTGAGATGTCTCACCATCTGGGGTACGATAAAAATCAGCCTAAACCGGGCTCCAATACCCGCAACGGCTACTCAACAAAGACCGTAGCGACTGCGGATGGTCCACTTGAACTGCGTACTCCCCGGGATCGCGAAGCCACCTTTGAGCCTCAGTTGCTGAAGAAAAACCAGACCCGCATCACCGGGATGGATAATCAGATTTTATCCCTGTACGCCAAAGGGATGACCACCCGCGAGATAGCGACTGCATTCAAAGAGATGTACGACGCGGATGTCTCGCCAGCGCTGGTCTCAAAAGTCACTGACGCCGTCATGGAGCAGGTTGTTGAGTGGCAAAACCGGCCACTGGATGCAATCTATCCTATTGTTTACCTTGACTGTATTGTCCTTAAGGTCCGGCAGGACAGTCGCGTCATCAATAAATCCGTGTTCCTGGCGTTGGGCATCAACATCGAAGGCCAGAAGGAACTGCTGGGTATGTGGCTGGCCGAAAATGAAGGCGCGAAGTTCTGGCTGAATGTGCTGACAGAACTGAAGAATCGCGGCCTGAACGACATCCTCATCGCCTGTGTCGACGGACTGAAAGGCTTCCCGGACGCCATAAACGCGGTATATCCGGAGGCCCGCATCCAGCTGTGCATCGTACATATGGTGCGCAACAGCCTGCGGTTCGTCTCCTGGAAAGATTACAAGGCCGTTACCCGCGATTTGAAGGCGATTTACCAGGCGCCGACGGAAGAAGCAGGTCTGCAGGCGCTGGAAGCGTTCGCCAGCGCCTGGGACAGCCGCTATCCGCAGATAAGCCGGAGCTGGACGGCAAACTGGGTGAACCTTGCGACGTTCTTCGCCTACCCGGCAGATATCCGCAAAGTCATCTACACGACCAACGCCATTGAGTCACTGAACAGCGTGATCAGGCATGCGATCAAAAAGCGCAAGGTGTTCCCGACGGATGAGTCAGTGAAAAAGGTCGTGTGGCTGGCAATCCAGGCCGCCTCACAAAAATGGACGATGCCGCTGAGGGACTGGCGCATGGCAATGAGCCGTTTTATCATCGAGTTCGGTGACCGCCTGAGCGGTCACTTCTGAGAAAAGGCATTTACACAGAATGGTGTACAGGCTCGCACAATCTGACTAACTCAAACAATGAGCTGATTGCTCTTTTGTCTCAGGCCTTGTGCAAGCAAGCAGACCGCATCGCCGAGCTGAAGTCCCGCACTGTGAAGTTGCCGCGCCCTGGGTTCATCACCATCTCAGGTGAGCGCATGGCCGTTTATTTGAAAGGTGATGTTGATGCAGCAATGTTGGCTGCAGGCATTGAGGAGGCTGAGTAGATGGATAAGCCACTTAACAAGCGCGAACGCGAATATATCAAACCGGCTGTAATTTATGACTGGGAAATTCATCTTTGGCCAGGCCGCAAAGATGGTGTCTGGGATGGCGATAAGATACTGCCAGTAAAGGTTGGTGCTATGGCTGAATCACTGATTAAAAGGGGATATCTGGAGAGGCTTGGGAGTGTAATTCGTGCCACCGAAAAGACGAAGGCGCTGAAGTGCCGCGCAGGTAACTGTTTATATGGTCGCCTTTATGACGATAACGATGTTGATTCGGGGAAGTGCCCTGATTGCGATGGCGGCATGATGTTTGAAGGAGCCAACCAATGACAAATAATCAGTTAACCAGAGAACGGCTGGAAAAAATTAAATCATGGCGTGAAACCTACGGTGCTGGAAGCAACGTAATGCTGCCAGCGGAAGAGGCTGAGGAACTGGCCCGCATGGCGCTGGCCGCAATGGACAGCGAGCCAGTGGGGTGGCGTTGGCGCTGGTCTGACGATGCCGAAGGCTATTGGCGATACACGGAAGAACAACGCGAGACTCGCGGCAGCGTAACCGCCCAGCCGCTCTATCGCCACGCGCAGCAGCCGGTAGTGCCAGAGGAAAAACCAATGCCAAATACACTGAGCATGTACGCCGTTGATGCAGTAGCTGCCATCGCCGAGGTGAAGGGCTGGAACGCCTGCCGCGCCGCCATGCTCAACCATCCATCAAGCATTCAGCCCAACACTGACGCAGCTCCCGGCTCTGAAATCAAACACCCGTCAAGCAACTCTCCGGTAATTCCAGAGGGGTACGTGATGGTGCCGATGAGGCTAACCGCTGAGAACGGTGCAAAAGCAGCGCTTCTCGGGGAATTCAATCTTGAATATACGCTGACATGCCATGAGTGTTTTGGTGAAGGGTGCGACGACTGCAGCGGCGAGGGAACCTGGACGAGCACCATGCCGATTGACTGGACCACCATCAAAGAAATCTGGGATAAGGCCATTAATCACTTCGCAGCCGCCCAGCGGGAGGTGAAAAGTGAGTAAAGCCGAATTATTTCAAAGGCTTCAGGCTCTCACTACAGATTTTCATACTCTGGCATGTGAGCTTGATATCGGTGACAAGCGCACAGAAGTTTTCGAAATTTACGAAGTTCTGCGCCGAGCTCAGCGTCGCGGTGCAGCTGGTGAAATGTTGGCTGCAACTAATCCGCTGCTTAGTCCTGGCATTCCTGATGATATGGAATGGACGAATTTCGAAAATGAGGATTAAGACTGATGCCCAGCAAACTTAAACGCCGGCGTTGGCGCAGTATGCGTGAGGATCTAGCCTGGTATAAAGCAGAGGCAGATGACTGGAAAGCCATAGCCCTTGAACATGCAATCGAACTGTCAGTTCTACGCAGACATTCGCTTCATGTTCCGTTACCAGTGCTTATTCCTGTGGAAATTATCCACCAACTAAATACAGGTAAACATAAAGATCACCCGTTATGTAAAACCTGTATTGACGGGCTACGCAGTGGTTGTTCGTCATGTGCTTATAATATTCGATAACCGGGTGCAGCCGGTGTATGGAGAAAAAATGTCACGTATGGTCTCTTTACTCGAATGGGCGAAAGATGAATTCGGTAGTGAAGCCCCTAGCGAGCGAGTATTAAAAAAATACGCTAAAGGTCAAATGATAGCGCCACCACCAATGCGAGTTGGACGGCGCTGGATGGTTGACAGAGAAGCTCGTTTTATAGGTGTAGTTGCTGAACCTCAACTTCCAATAAATGTAAACCCAAAATTGAGACGGATAATTAACGATGGCAGCTAGACCGCGCACTCATAAAATCTCTATCCCAAACCTGTACTGCAAGCTTGATAAACGCACCGGTAAGGTTTACTGGCAATACAAACACCCTATTTCTGGGCGTTTTCATAGCCTCGGCACAGATGAAGCTGAGGCAAAGCAGGTGGCAAGTGAAGCAAACACGATCATTGCAGAGCAGCGAACTAGGCAGATCCTTAGTATTAACGAGCGTCTGTCGCGTATGAAAGGAAACCGCGCGGACATTACAGTGACAGCATGGCTTGATAAATATGAATCCGTGCAGGAGGAAAGGTTGAAACACAACGAACTTCGACCAAATTCTTTTAGGCAAAAAGCTAAACCTATCCGGCTTTTTCGTGAGCATTGCGGCATGCAATATCTGAAAGACATTTCAGCACTAGATATTTCTGAAATAACAGATGCGGTTAAGGCAGAGGGTCATAATAGAATGGCTCAAATTGTTCGCATGGTATTAATTGATGTATTTAAAGAGGCACAGCATGCTGGACATGTTCCGCCAGGTTATAACCCTGCCCAGGCCACGAAGCAACCTCGAAACAAAATTACTAGACAACGTTTATCACTGGAGGAATGGAAGACTATTTATGAATGCGCTGAGCATCAACAGCCATATTTGCAGTGCGGAATGTTACTCGCAATAGTAACCGGCCAGCGCATAGGTGATATTTGTAATATGAAATTCACCGATATTTGGGATGATATGTTACATATTGTGCAGGAAAAAACAGGTACTCGTCTTGCCATTCCGCTCTCACTAAGAAATGAAGTACTAGATATTTCGCTACGCGATGTTGTTTCAAAATGTAGAGATGCGGTGGTTAGTAAATATCTGGTCCACTTCAGATATACCACCTCTCAGGCTAACCGTGGTGATCAAGTATCCACGAAAACTCTGACTTCAACATTTAAAAAAGCTCGGGACAAAAGTTGTCTTGCATGGGATGAAGGAAGCGCCCCAACCTTCCACGAACAGAGATCTCTTTCAGAACGGTTATACCGGGAGCAGGGCCTAGATACTCAGAAGTTACTGGGCCACAAATCGAAAAAGATGACGGATAAATACAACGATGACCGGGGTAAAGACTGGCTCGTTGTAGGTCAAAAAGCAGTATGATTTTAAGCCAGTTTTGGGGAGGAATTTTGGGGAAAGTTTTGGGGAAAGATTTTGAACGATCGTAAAAAAGGGAGCCACTTGGCTCCCTTCTGTCTTCAATCAGTGATCGCTGATTACATATTCGCGATAATCGCGTCGCCAAACTCTGAACATTTCAGCAGCTTAGCGCCTTCCATCAGACGTTCAAAGTCATAGGTCACGGTCTTGGCGGCGATAGCGCCTTCGGTACCTTTAACGATCAGGTCTGCCGCTTCGAACCACTGCATGTGGCGCAGCATCATCTCAGCGGACAGGATGATGGAACCTGGGTTCACTTTGTCCTGGCCGGCATATTTCGGCGCAGTACCGTGGGTGGCTTCAAACAGCGCGCACTCGTCACCGATGTTCGCACCCGGGGCAATACCGATACCGCCAACCTGCGCCGCCAGGGCGTCAGAGATATAGTCACCGTTCAGGTTCATACAGGCGATAACATCGTATTCCGCCGGACGCAGCAGGATCTGCTGCAGGAAGGCGTCGGCGATAACGTCTTTAACGACGATCTCTTTCCCGGTGTTCGGGTTTTTAATCTTCAGCCACGGGCCGCCGTCAATCAGCTCACCGCCGAACTCTTCGCGTGCCAGCTGGTAGCCCCAGTCTTTGAACGCGCCTTCGGTGAATTTCATGATGTTGCCTTTGTGCACCAGGGTCAGAGAATCGCGATCGTTGGTGATAGCGTATTCGATGGCGGCGCGAACCAGGCGTTTAGTGCCTTCTTCAGAGCACGGCTTGATGCCGATACCGCAATGTTCCGGGAAGCGAATTTTCTTCACGCCCATTTCATCGCGCAGGAATTTGATCACTTTATCTGCTTCAGCAGAATCGGCTTTCCACTCGATACCGGCGTAGATGTCTTCAGAGTTTTCGCGGAAGATAACCATATCGGTCAGTTTAGGATGCTTAACCGGGCTCGGGGTACCCTGATAATAACGAACCGGGCGCAGGCAAACGTAGAGGTCCAGTTCCTGACGCAGAGCAACGTTCAGAGAACGGATACCGCCGCCGACTGGGGTGGTCAGAGGGCCTTTGATAGCAACACGATATTCACGAATCAGATCAAGAGTTTCGGCAGGCAGCCAGACATCCTGGCCATAAACCTGGGTCGATTTTTCACCGGTGTAAACTTCCATCCAGGAAATTTTACGCTCGCCCTTATAGGCTTTCTCAACGGCAGCATCAACCACTTTCAGCATCGCCGGAGTCACGTCAACGCCGATACCATCACCTTCGATGAACGGGATAATCGGGTTATTAGGGACGTTCAGCTTGCCGTTTTGCAGGGTGATTTTTTGACCTTCCGCCGGAACTACTACTTTGCTTTCCATTAACCTCTCCTTCGAGCGCTTCTGGTTCTGCTCTTCCCTCTTCACGCTAGCCGGGCGCTGGCTTTACTCGCCCACTCCCGTCATCGGAATATCCCGCTAACCGGAGATTTCGCGTCCGTGTCGCCTTCCTGTAATGCGAATCGGTTTGAGCAACCTTTTTGTTAATAAGTTGTAATGAGCATGTCAATACTACCTGAATGTTTGCATCCATGAAAGGCATTCGTAATTAGG
This sequence comes from Klebsiella sp. LTGPAF-6F, assembly GCF_001753185.1. Taxonomy (NCBI): domain Bacteria; kingdom Pseudomonadati; phylum Pseudomonadota; class Gammaproteobacteria; order Enterobacterales; family Enterobacteriaceae; genus Klebsiella; species Klebsiella sp. LTGPAF-6F. The sequence goes on along the minus strand of NZ_CP017450.1, from coordinate 2,541,461 downwards.
CTATAATGCGGCAATTGATTGAGTCTGAAAATACCATGCAAAAAACTTCATTTAGAAAACATCGCGTTGAGCGATTCAGCACGCAACAAGTCACCAGACAACGCAAAGAACGCCAGCCAAAAACTGTGATCTTGTTCAATAAACCATACGATGTATTGCCGCAATTTACCGATGAAGCCGGACGCAGCACGCTAAAAGATTTTATTCCGGTTGCCGGCGTCTACGCTGCCGGTCGGTTGGATCGCGATAGCGAAGGCCTGCTGGTACTGACCAACGACGGCGCGCTGCAGGCGGCGCTCACTCAACCGGGTAAGCGCACCGGTAAAATTTATTATGTTCAGGTGGAAGGTGAACCCACGGCGGACGCGCTGGCCGCGCTCCGCGACGGCGTCACGCTTAATGACGGCCCTACTCTGCCCGCCGGCGTTGAGCGGGTTGCGGAACCAGAGTGGCTGTGGCCGCGGAATCCGCCCATCCGCGAGCGCAAATCTATCCCCACCAGCTGGCTGAAAATCACCCTCTATGAGGGACGCAACCGCCAGGTACGGCGGATGACCGCCCACGTCGGCTTTCCGACGCTGCGCCTGATTCGCTACGCGATGGGCGGCTATACGCTGGATGGCCTGGCCAACGGCGAATGGCGTAAAACCGACTCACCGCATCCATAAGGAAAACCAATGTTTAAGCCGCACGTCACCGTCGCCTGCGTGGTTCACGCGAAAGGCAAATTCCTGGTAGTTGAAGAAACGATCAACGGAAAAGCGCTGTGGAACCAGCCTGCAGGTCACCTCGAAGCCGACGAAACCCTGGTTCAGGCCGCAGAGCGCGAGCTCTGGGAAGAGACCGGCATTCGCGCGACGCCGCAGCACTTTCTTCGCCTGCATCAGTGGATAGCCCCGGATCGCACCCCGTTTTTGCGCTTCCTCTTTACTATCGAGCTTAACGATACGTGCGCCACCGAGCCCCATGATAGCGATATCGATCGCTGCCTGTGGCTTAGTGCCGAGGAAATTCTTAACGCAACAAACCTGCGTTCTCAACTGGTTGCCGAGAGCATTCGCAGCTATCAGCAGGATCCGCGCTACCCGCTGTCGCTCATCGGCGAATTTAACTGGCCGTTTACAGGGGGTGCCTCGGCGGATGACGCGTGCTAGAATACGCCGCCTCGAAGTTCAATGTAGTGAGTATTCCAATGTCAGAAAGCCAGAAAAAAGTGATCGTCGGCATGTCCGGCGGGGTTGATTCCTCAGTTTCCGCTTACCTGCTGCTCCAGCAAGGGTATAAGGTGGAAGGCCTGTTCATGAAGAACTGGGAAGAGGACGACGGCGAGGAATACTGCACCGCAGCGGCGGATCTTGCCGACGCGCAGGCCGTTTGCGATAAGCTGGGAATTGAACTTCACACCGTCAACTTTGCCGCAGAATACTGGGACAACGTATTCGAATTGTTCCTTGAAGAATATAAAGCCGGCCGCACGCCGAACCCGGATATTCTGTGCAATAAAGAAATTAAATTTAAAGCCTTCCTCGAATTTGCCGCAGAAGACCTCGGCGCTGACTACATCGCCACCGGGCACTACGTGCGCCGCGCCGACGTTAACGGCAAGAGCCAGCTGCTGCGCGGCCTCGACGGTAACAAAGACCAGAGCTACTTCCTTTATACTCTCAGCCACGAACAGATCGCGCAAAGCCTGTTCCCGGTAGGAGAGCTGGAAAAGCCGCAGGTGCGTAAAATCGCCGAAGAGCTGGATCTCATCACCGCGAAGAAAAAAGACTCGACCGGTATCTGTTTTATCGGCGAACGTAAATTCCGTGAATTCCTTGGCCGCTACCTGCCCGCCCAGCCGGGTAAAATTATCAGCGTTGACGGCGACGAAGTTGGCGAGCACCAGGGCCTGATGTACCACACGCTGGGTCAGCGTAAAGGCCTGGGCATCGGCGGCATCAAAGACGGCGGCGAAGACCCGTGGTACGTGGTCGACAAAGACGTCGAAAACAATATTCTGATTGTCGCCCAGGGCCACGACCATCCGCGTCTGATGTCCGTGGGGTTGATTGCTCAACAGCTGCACTGGGTAGACCGCGAGCCGCTGACCGGCACGCTGCGCTGCACGGTGAAAACCCGCTACCGCCAGACCGATATCCCCTGCAGCGTAAAAGCGCTGGATGACGACCGCATTGAAGTGATCTTTGATGAGCCGGTTGCCGCCGTCACGCCTGGCCAGTCTGCGGTCTTTTACCGCGACGAAGTCTGCCTCGGCGGTGGGATTATCGAACAGCGCTTGCCGCTGCAGGCTTGACAGACATATTAGCCGCGGAATGCCTCAACCGGGTATTCGGCGGTTTACAAGGAGAATGTGTGGCGAAGAATTATTATGACATTACGCTGGCGCTGGCCGGCGTTTGCCAGGCCGCGCGTCTGGTTCAGGAACTGGCGCACCAGGGGCACTGCGATAGCGACGCCCTGCATGTGTCGCTGAACAGCATCATCGACCTCGACCCGGATTCAACGCTGGCGGTGTTCGGTGGTAGTGAAGCCAATCTTCGTCTCGGGCTGGAAACTCTCATTGGCGTGCTGAATACCAGCAGTCGCCAGGGACTGAACGCCGAACTCACCCGCTATACTCTAAGCCTGATGGTGCTCGAGCGTAAGCTTGCCGCCAGCAAAGGGGCCATGGATACCCTCGGCAACCGTATCGGTGGCCTGCGCCGTCAGCTTGAACATTTCGATCTGCAATCCGAGACCCTGCTCAGCGCAATGGCCGGCATCTATGTTGATGTCATTAGCCCGCTGGGCCCGCGGATTCAGGTGACCGGCTCTCCAGCCGTGCTGCAAAGCCCTCAGGTTCAGGCGAAGGTTCGCTCTGCCCTGCTGGCAGGTATTCGCTCCGCGGTGCTCTGGCACCAGGTCGGCGGCGGACGTCTGCAGCTGATGTTTTCCCGTAATCGTCTGGTTAACCAGGCAAAACAAATTCTTGCTCATTTAACCCCGGAGTTGTGATCTATGGAATTATCCTCACTGACCGCCGTTTCCCCAGTCGACGGCCGCTACGGCGACAAAGTCAGCGCGCTGCGCGGTATCTTCAGCGAATTCGGTTTGCTGAAATTCCGCGTTCAGGTAGAAGTGCGTTGGTTGCAAAAACTGGCCGCGCACGCAGCGATCAAGGAAGTTCCTGCTTTTGCTGCCGACGCAAACGGTTACCTTGATAAAATCGTCGCCGATTTTAGCGTAGAAGATGCAGAGCGCATCAAAACGATCGAGCGCACCACCAACCACGACGTCAAAGCGGTTGAGTATTTCCTCAAGGAAAAAGTCGCCGACGTGGCAGAACTGCACGCGGTCTCCGAGTTTATCCACTTCGCCTGCACCTCCGAGGACATCAACAATCTGTCCCACGCGCTGATGCTGAAAACCGCCCGCGACGAAGTGATCCTGCCATACTGGCGCAAGCTGATCGACGCGGTTAAGGAGCTGGCGGTACAGTATCGCGATATCCCGCTGCTTTCCCGCACCCACGGCCAGCCGGCCACGCCGTCCACCATGGGTAAAGAGATGGCGAACGTCGCTTACCGTATGGAGCGCCAGTATCGTCAGCTGAATCAGATTGAAATTCTTGGCAAAATCAACGGTGCGGTGGGGAACTATAACGCCCACATCGCCGCCTACCCGGAAGTCGACTGGCACCAGTTCAGCGAAGAGTTCGTCACCTCGCTGGGTATCCAGTGGAACCCGTACACCACCCAGATTGAACCGCACGACTATATCGCCGAGCTGTTTGACTGCGTCGCCCGCTTCAACACCATCCTGATTGATTTCGATCGTGACGTGTGGGGCTATATCGCGCTCAACCATTTCAAGCAGAAGACCATTGCCGGCGAAATCGGCTCTTCCACCATGCCGCATAAAGTGAACCCGATCGACTTCGAGAACTCCGAAGGCAACCTCGGTCTGGCCAATGCGGTGATGCAGCATCTGGCAAGCAAACTGCCGGTTTCCCGCTGGCAGCGCGACCTGACCGACTCCACCGTCCTGCGTAACCTCGGCGTGGGCATCGGCTACGCGCTGATCGCGTATCAATCCACCCTGAAAGGCGTGAGCAAGCTGGAGCTGAATCAGGACCGCCTGCTGGATGAACTGGACCACAACTGGGAAGTTCTGGCCGAGCCGATTCAGACCGTCATGCGTCGCTACGGCATCGAGAAGCCGTACGAGAAGCTGAAAGAGCTGACCCGCGGCAAGCGCGTTGATGCCGAAGGCATGCAGCAGTTCATCGACAGCCTGGCGCTGCCGGAAGCGGAAAAAGTTCGCCTGAAGGCCATGACCCCGGCTAACTATATCGGCCGCGCGACCACCATGGTTGACGAACTGAAGTAAACCTTTCCACCCTCTTTCCGCCGGGAAAGAGGGTTATTTTTCCTCCCCCTCATCTGCTCGTCGTCATCCCCCGGGTTATTAACCAGAACAGCAGCGCCAGCAGACTGACCGAAGCCCCCAGCAGGCAAACGCCCTGCCATCCCGCGCGCGCATATACCGCTGTCGTACTCACCGCGCCCAAACCGCTGCCAAGCGCATAAAACAGCATATACAAACCGACCAGCCTGCTGTGCGCTTCGGGACGGGTACGGAAAATCATGCTTTGATTGGTGACATGCAGCGCCTGACCGCCGAGATCCAGCAGTACAATGCCAACCAACAGCGCCGCGGGCGACCATGCCATCAGCGACAGCGGCCACCAGGCTATCAGCAACATCGCCAGGGCCGCGGCGCTGGTACGCTGCCCATATCCGCGATCGGCCCATTTACCGGCACGCCCCGCTGCCAGAGCGCCGATGACCCCGACCAGGCCCAGGGCGCCAATCTCAGTATGGGAAAAGCGAAAGGGCGGAGCGCTTAATGGCAAAACCAGCGCACTCCAGAAGATATTGAAAGCGGCAAACATCAGTAATGCCAGCACGCCGCGCACCTGAAGCACTTTTTCCTGGCGCAGCAGAGCCAGCATGGATATCAACAGCCGCGGATAGCTCAGAGGGTTCGGCGCAGCCGCCAATACCGGCAGCCGACGCCACAGCGGAAGCGCAATGCCCAGCATCAGTAAAGCGGCCAAGATGTACACCCCGCGCCAGCCGAAGAGATCGCTAATCGACCCGGAGAATACCCGCGCCAGCAGCAGCCCGATAAATACTCCGCTTTGCGCAGCGCCCACCACGCGTCCCTGTTCATGGGGCGCGGCGGCGCTGGCGGCATACGCGATTAGCCCCTGGGTCATCGCGGTACCCAGCAGGCCAACGGCAAGCATACAGCCCAATAGCATCACGGCGGTGGAAGCCATACTCACCGCCGCCAGGGCAGCGATCAGTAAAATCACCTGCGTCGCCATCAGGCGGCGGCGATTCACCCTGTCGCCCAGCGGCACCAGCAGTAGCAACGCCAATGCGCAGCCAATCTGGGTCGCCGCAATCACCCCGCCAATCGCGGCGTCGCCGATCGCAAAATCTCGCGCTAGCGCGTCGAGCAGCGGTTGCGCGTAATACACGTTTGCCACGCTCAGGCCGCTGGCGATAGCAAACAGCCAGACCAGGCTGCGAGGCATAACCGTTTGCGGATCGCTTAGCACTGGAGATATCAGTGTCGCTTTCATGATGCCCACCTTGGTTATATGGTTTCAAAATAAAACCAGTTGAAGGCTAAAACATCAAGTTTTAAAATGCAACTACTTACCAGGCCGTTCGGAGAGCCCATGCCAGCGCGTGAAAAAATGAAAAACGAAACCTGCCCCGTCGCCCGAAGCGTGGATATTATCGGCGATCGCTGGTCCTTGTTGATTGTACGCGACGCCTTTGATGGCATACGCCGCTTCAGCGATTTTCAGCGAAGCCTCGGTATGGCGCGTAATATTCTCTCTGACCGTCTGCACAAATTGGTAAACTCAGGTATTCTCACTATGCAATCCGCCTCGGATGGCACGGCTTATCAGGAATACATACTGACGGCAAAAGGAGAGCGTTTGTTCCCCGTTGTCGTTGCGCTACGCCAGTGGGGAGAGCTGCATCTGTTTGCCCATGGGGAACCCCATTCCGTACTGATCGATAAACGTACGCTGCGCCCGATACCGATGATGTCGCCCGCGGCCGAAGATGGACTCGTCCTCACCGCCCAAGAGACCGAGGTACAAAAAATCGAATAAAATTCTTTATTTAACAGCTGTTTATATTAAAGGTGTATAATAAACGCTAAACTGTTCAATATCATAAATAAAATGGAGAACTGGCATGCGCGTACTCGTGGTTGAGGATAACGCTCTGCTGCGCCACCACCTGAAAGTTCAGCTGCAGGAGCTGGGACATCAGGTCGATGCGGCGGAAGACGCAAAGGAAGCGGATTACTATCTGGGTGAGCACGTTCCGGACATCGCCATCGTCGATCTTGGCCTGCCGGATGAAGACGGCCTTTCGCTGATTCGTCGCTGGCGCAGCCACGACGTGTCGGTACCGGTGCTGGTGCTGACCGCCCGCGAAGGCTGGCAGGATAAGGTTGAGGTCCTGAGCGCCGGAGCGGATGATTACGTCACTAAGCCGTTCCATATCGAAGAGGTTGCCGCCCGCATGCAGGCGCTTCTGCGGCGTAATAGCGGCCTGGCATCACAGGTTATCTCCATTCCGCCTTTCCAGGTGGATCTGTCGCGTCGCGAGCTGTCGGTCAACGACCAGCCCATCAAGCTGACGGCATTTGAATACACCATTATGGAAACCCTGATCCGCAACCGGGGCAAAGTGGTCAGCAAAGATTCGCTGATGCTGCAGCTCTATCCCGACGCCGAGCTGCGCGAAAGCCATACCATCGATGTGCTGATGGGACGATTGCGCAAAAAAATACAGGCTGAGTATCCGCAGGATGTGATTACTACCGTGCGCGGTCAGGGCTATCTGTTCGAACTGCGCGGATGAAAGGGGTGCTGCGGCATATTCTGCCGCTGTCGTTACGCGTTCGCTTTCTGCTGGCGACGGCCGCCGTGGTGCTGGTGCTGTCACTCTCCTATGGCATGGTCGCGCTGGTGGGGTATAGCGTCAGTTTCGATAAAACCACCTTCCGCCTGCTGCGCGGCGAGAGCAATCTGTTCTATATGCTGGCGAAATGGGAAAACAACACCATCGATGTTGATATCCCCGAAAACCTGAATATGCAAAGCCCCACGGTGACGCTCATTTACGACGCCCGCGGCCAGCTGCTGTGGGCACAGCGCGACGTACCCTGGCTGGTAAAACGTATTCAACCGGACTGGCTCAAAAACAACGGCTTTCACGAAATTGAGGCCGACGTTGACAGCAGCAGTATGCTGCAGCACAACAACCATGAGATTCAACAACAGCTGGACGCCATTCGGCAAGAGGACGATGGCTCCGAAATGACCCACTCGGTGGCGATCAATATCTATCCGGCCACCAGCACCATGCCGCAGCTCAGTATCGTGGTTGTCGACACCATTCCGGTAGAGCTTAAGCGCTCCTACATGGTGTGGAGCTGGTTTATCTATGTCCTCGCGGCTAACCTGCTGCTGGTGATCCCGCTACTGTGGGTCGCGGCATGGTGGAGCTTGCGCCCTATCGAATCGCTGGCCAAAGAGGTGCGCGAACTGGAGGAGCATCACCGCGAGATGCTCAATCCGAATACCACCCGCGAGCTGACGCGGCTGGTCAGCAATCTCAACCGCCTGCTGAAAAGCGAACGCGAACGCTATGATAAATACCGCACGACGCTGACCGACCTCACCCACAGTCTGAAAACCCCGCTCGCGGTGATGCAGAGCACGCTGCGTTCCATGCGCGGTGAGAAAATGAGCGTCAATGAAGCAGAGCCGGTGATGCTGGAGCAGATTAGCCGCATCTCGCAGCAGATTGGCTACTATCTGCATCGCGCCAGCATGCGCAGCGGCGGTTCGCTGCTCAGTCGCGAGCTGCATCCCATCGCTCCGCTCCTCGATAGCCTGACCTCGGCGCTGAATAAGGTCTATCAACGTAAAGGCGTGAACATTACCCTGGATATCTCGCCGGAAATCAGTTTTGTCGGTGAAAAGAATGATTTTATGGAGGTTATGGGCAATGTGCTCGATAACGCCTGTAAATACTGCCTTGAGTTTGTGGAAGTCTCCGTCCGACAGACCAACGACAACCATCTGCATATTCTGGTTGAAGATGATGGCCCGGGGATCCCTGCCGCGATGCGCAGCGCGGTGTTCGACCGCGGCCAGCGCGCAGATACGCTGCGCCCCGGACAGGGCGTCGGTCTCTCGGTTGCCCGCGATATCGTAGCCCAGTACGATGGCCGCATCCTCGCCGAAGAGAGCCTGCTCGGCGGCGCCTGCATGGAAGTTATTTTTGGTCGCCAGGCCCTGGAAGATAAAGAGAGCTAAAACAGTCGGTTTTTTAACGGCGCCTGCATCATGCTGGTGCCGCATCCGTTATAATCCCTAACAGACACCTGCTGTGGAATATAAATATGGATTATCAATTAACGCTTAACTGGCCCGACTTTATCGAACGCTACTGGCAAAAACGCCCGGTGGTGCTGAAACGGGGCTTTGCTAATTTCGTCGATCCGTTAAGCCCGGACGAACTGGCCGGACTGGCTATGGAGAGCGAAGTCGACAGCCGCCTGGTCAGTCATCAGGACGGTAAATGGCAGGTCAGCCACGGCCCCTTTGAGAGCTACGATCACCTGAGCGAGAATAACTGGTCGCTGCTGGTACAGGCAGTCAATAACTGGCATCAGCCAACGGCGGCGCTCATGCATCCGTTCCGCGCCCTGCCCGACTGGCGCATCGACGATCTGATGATCTCGTTTTCCGTCCCTGGCGGCGGCGTCGGTCCGCATCTCGACCAGTACGATGTGTTTATCATTCAGGGTACCGGCCGCCGCCGCTGGCGCGTGGGTGAAAAAATGCCGATGAAACAGCACTGCCCGCACCCGGACCTGCTGCAGGTCGACCCGTTTGAAGCCATTATTGATGAAGAGATGGAGCCGGGCGATATTCTGTATATTCCGCCGGGGTTCCCGCACGAAGGCTACTCGCTGGAAAACTCGCTCAACTATTCAGTTGGCTATCGCGCGCCTAACGCGCGTGAGCTGTTCAGCGGCTTTGCTGATTATATTTTGCAGCGTGAACTGGGCAGCCAGCGTTACGCCGACCCGGACGTACCGTCTCGCGAGCACCCTGCGGATATTCTGCCCGCGGAGCTGGATCGCCTGCGCGATATGATGCTGGGGCTGATTAATCAGCCGGAGCACTTTAAGCAGTGGTTCGGCGAATTTATCACCCAGTCCCGGCACGAGCTGGACGTGGCGCCGCCGGAGCCACCGTACCAGCCGGATGAAATTTACGATGCCCTGCAGCAGGGAGATAAGCTGACGCGTCTTGGGGGCCTGCGCGTGCTGCGGATTGATGGCGAGGTATTCGTCAACGGCGAGAAGATCAACTCTCCGCATCGTCCGGCGCTGGATGCTCTGGCAACCCACCTGACGCTAAACGCTGAGCATCTCGGCGATGCGCTGGAAGATCCCTCCTTCCTCGCCCTGCTGGCCGCGCTGGTCAACAGCGGCTACTGGTTCTTTGAGGACTGAGTCTTCGACTGCCCGGTGACGGCTGACGCCTCACCGGGCCCGTAGCTTATAGCCTTCATGCGCCTCGTTTCGCCGTCAGCTCCGCAATGCGTACAATCACCTGCACCGCCTTCTCCATGCCTTCAAGCGTCACAAACTCATGCTTGCCGTGGTAGTTATAGCCGCCGGTAAACAGATTCGGGCACGGCAGACCCATAAAGGAGAGCTGCGCGCCGTCGGTACCGCCGCGAATCGGCTTCATCTGCGGATCGATCTGGCAATCCACCATCGCCTGGCGGGCAATCTCCACCACGTGCGGGTGCGCCATCACCTTTTCATGCATATTGTAATAGCTGTCTTCGATGACCAGCTCAATATAGCAATCCGGATGCAGCCCCTTGCCGACCTTTTTGGCGATCTCCATCATTTTGCGCTTGCGGGCCTCAAACTGCTTGCGGTCAAAATCGCGGATGATGTAGTGCATATCGGCCCGATCGACCGTGCCTTTGATGCTGGCCAGATGGTAGAAGCCCTCATAGCCTTCGGTGGTTTCCGGCGCTTCGTCCGCTGGGACTTCGGCATGAATGCGCGCCGCCAGCGACAGCGCGTTGACCATCACCCCTTTCGCCGTACCGGGATGAACATTGTTGCCAACGATCTTAATCGTCACCGACGCGGCGTTAAAGTTCTCGAACTCCAGCTCACCCACGCCGCCACCGTCGACGGTATAGGCCCAGCAGGCGTCAAACGCGGCAACATCGAAATGCTTCGCCCCTTTGCCCACCTCTTCATCTGGGGTAAAGGCCACGCGAATATCGCCGTGAGGAATATTCTTCGCCTTTAGCGTCGCCAGCGCGGTCATGATCTCTGCGATACCGGCTTTATCATCGGCGCCGAGGAGCGTTTTACCATCGGTGGTGATCAGCGTCTGCCCGAGCAGCTGGTGCAGTATCGGGAACATCACCGGCGAGAGGACCTCATCGCCAATACCAAGCGCGATATCGCCGCCGCGATAGTTTTCTACGATCTGCGGATTCACGTTCTTGCCGCTGAAGTCAGGCGACGTATCGACATGAGAAATAAAGCCAATGGCCGGAATATCACCCTCAACGTTAGCTGGCAGGGTGCCCATGATCGTCCCTTTCTCACTCAGCGTTACATTCACCAGTCCCATTTCTTGCAGCTGCGCCTGAAGCAGACGTAGCAGCTTCCACTGACCTTCCGTGCTCGGTACCTGACGCACGCCCGGTTTCGACTGCGTGTCTAAAGAAACGTACTGCAAAAAACGCTCAAGCAATTTATCCATGTAGCCACCCTCTTCTTTTGTGACAACATTATTGATAAGCCGGAAAAACCAAATATTGCGTCAGGTCATTTTTAGCCCGGCAAATGAGAATTTAATACATTTCACACGATAATGTTGTAAAGGTAGTTCATCATGGCGCATCAATCATTGGCGATTACAATCGTTTGCCGTAGAATGCTCGGCCTTATTATTTTATGTGCAAAACCAAAGGTGGTTAACCACAAACCCCGCATCGGTAAGCTTTCCGCTGCGTCTACATGGGACAGAGTCGAAAATTGAATACACAACCGCGTTCGCGTTCTCCGCTGGTTCAGCTGGCGGGAATTCGCAAAAGCTTTGATGGTAAAACGGTTATCTCCGACCTCAATCTGACCATCAACAACGGTGAGTTTCTCACCCTGCTTGGCCCCTCTGGCTGCGGTAAAACAACCGTTCTTCGTCTTATCGCCGGACTGGAAAGCGTCGATAGCGGCCAAATCCATCTCGAAGATCACGATATCACCCATATCCCGGCGGAAAACCGCCACGTGAACACCGTCTTTCAAAGCTATGCGCTGTTTCCGCACATGACGGTGTTTGAAAACGTCGCCTTCGGCCTGCGTATGCAGAAAACCCCGACGGCGGACATCGCTCCCCGCGTCCACGATGCCCTGCGCATGGTGCAGCTTGAAGCGTTTGCTCAACGTAAACCGCATCAGCTCTCCGGTGGCCAGCAGCAGCGCGTGGCGATTGCCCGCGCGGTGGTGAACAAACCGCGCCTGCTGCTGCTTGATGAATCCCTCTCCGCCCTTGATTATAAACTGCGCAAGCAGATGCAGAACGAACTGAAGGCGCTGCAGCGTAAGCTCGGCATCACCTTCGTCTTCGTGACCCACGATCAGGAAGAAGCGCTGACCATGTCCGACCGTATCGTGGTGATGCGCGAGGGTAAAATCGAGCAGGACGGTACGCCGCGCGAAATCTACGAAGAACCGAAAAACCTGTTCGTCGCCAGCTTTATCGGCGAAATCAACATTTTCAGCGCCACGGTCATTGAACGGATTGACGATCGGCGGGTGCGCGCCAGCGTCGAAGGCCGCGAGTGCAATATCTACGTCAACTTCGCCGTTGAAAAAGGCCAGCGGCTTAACGTTCTGCTGCGCCCGGAAGACCTGCGCGTGGACGAGATCCACGACAGTAATGACGCCGATGGCCTGATAGGCTATATCCGCGAACGCAACTATAAAGGCATGACGCTGGAATCGGTGGTTGAACTGGAAAACGGTAAAATGGTGATGGTCAGCGAATTCTTTAATGAAGACGATCCTGATTTTGACCACTCTCTCGACCAGAAAATGGCCATTAACTGGGTAGAAAGCTGGGAGGTTGTGCTGGCCGATGAAGAACACCAGTAAATTCCAGAATGTGGCGATCGCCACCATCGTGGGCTGGCTTGTGCTGTTTGTCTTTCTGCCCAACCTGATGATCATCGCCACCAGCTTTCTGACCCGCGACGACACCAACTTCGTCAAGCTGGTCTTTACGCTGGACAACTACGCGCGCCTGCTCGACCCGCTCTACTACGACGTGCTGCTGCATTCGTTGAATATGGCGCTGCTGGCGACGCTGGCCTGCCTGGCGCTCGGCTACCCTTTCGCCTGGTTCCTGGCCAGGCTACCGGAGAAGGTGCGCCCGCTGATGCTGTTTCTGCTGATCGTGCCGTTCTGGACCAATTCGCTGATTCGTATCTACGGCCTGAAGATTTTCCTCAGCACCAAGGGCTACCTTAATGAATTTTTGCTGTGGCTGGGTATCATCGATACGCCGCTGCGCATCATGTACACCCCCTCGGCGGTGATTATCGGCCTGGTCTATATTCTGCTGCCGTTTATGGTGATGCCGCTCTACTCGAGCATCGAGAAGCTCGACCGCCCGCTGCTGGAAGCGGCAAAAGACCTTGGCGCCGGTAAGCTACAAACCTTTATCCGTATCATCATTCCGCTGACCATGCCGGGGATTATCGCCGGCTGCCTGCTGGTGATGCTTCCGGCTATGGGGCTGTTCTACGTTTCCGACCTGATGGGCGGCGCGAAGAACCTGCTGATTGGTAACGTGATTAAGAGCCAGTTCCTCAACATCCGCGACTGGCCGTTTGGCGCGGCGACCAGCATCACGCTTACGCTGGTGATGGGCCTGATGCTGCTGATTTACTGGCGCGCGGCGCGTTTACTGAATAAAAAGGTGGAACTGGAATGATCGGTCGACTGCTGCGCGGCGGCTTTATGACCGCTATTTACGCGTATCTCTATATTCCCATTATTATTCTGATCGTTAACTCGTTTAACAGTTCACGCTTTGGCATTAACTGGCAGGGTTTTACCACCAACTGGTATAGCCTGCTGATGAATAACGACAGCCTGCTGCAGGCGGCGCAGCACTCGCTGACCATGGCGGTGCTCTCGGCGACCTTTGCTACGCTTATCGGCTCGCTGACCGCCGTGGCGCTGTACCGCTATCGCTTTCGCGGCAAGCCGTTCGTCAGCGGGATGCTGTTCGTGGTGATGATGTCGCCGGATATCGTGATGGCGATTTCGCTGCTGGTGCTGTTTATGCTGATCGGTATTCAGCTGGGATTCTGGTCGCTGCTGTTTTCCCACATCACCTTTTGCCTGCCCTTCGTGGTGGTCACGGTATTTTCGCGCCTGAAAGGTTTTGACGTGCGGATGCTGGAAGCAGCGAAAGATCTCGGCGCCAGCGAACTGACCATTCTGCGAAAGATCATTTTGCCGCTGGCGCTGCCCGCGGTGGCCGCAGGGTGGCTGCTGAGCTTTACCCTGTCGATGGATGATGTGGTGGTCTCTTCATTCGTCACCGGGCCGGGTTATGAGATCCTGCCGCTGAAGATCTATTCGATGGTTAAAGTTGGGGTATCGCCGGAGGTTAATGCGCTGGCGACCATTCTGTTGGTTCTGTCGCTGGTGATGGTTATTGCCAGCCAGATAATTGCACGTGATAAAACTCAGGGGACGTTAAAATGAAAAAATGGTCACGCCACCTGCTCGCTGCGGGCGCTCTGGCAGTCGGTATAAGCGCCGCGCACGCGGACGATAGCAAAACGCTCTATTTCTACAACTGGACCGAGTATGTCCCGCCGGGGCTGCTGGAGCAGTTCACCAAAGAGACCGGCATCAAGGTGATCTATTCGACCTACGAGTCGAACGAAACCATGTACGCCAAGCTCAAAACCTATAAAGACGGCGCCTACGACCTGGTCGTGCCTTCCACCTACTTCGTCGACAAAATGCGTAAAGAGGGCATGCTGCAGAAGATCGACAAGAGCAAACTGAGCAACTTCAGCAATCTTGACCCTGAAATGCTCAACAAACCGTTCGACCCCAACAACGACTACTCCATTCCGTACATCTGGGGCGCGACGGCCATTGGGGTGAATAGCGAAGAGATCGATCCGAAGACCGTCACCAGCTGGGCGGATCTGTGGAAACCCGAGTATAAGAGCAGCCTGCTGCTGACCGACGACGCGCGCGAAGTGTTCCAGGTCGCGCTGCGTAAACTGGGCTACTCCGGTAATACCACCGATCCGAAAGAGATTGAAGCGGCCTATAACGAGCTGAAAAAACTGATGCCGAACGTCGCGGCGTTCAACTCCGATAACCCGGCGAACCCGTATATGGAAGGCGAGGTCAACCTTGGCATGGTATGGAACGGCTCCGCGTGGGTTGCGCGTCAGGCCGGTACGCCGCTGGAAGTGGTGTGGCCGAAAGAAGGCGGCATCTTCTGGATGGATAGCCTGTCGATTCCGGCAAACGCCAAAAACGTCGATGGCGCGCTGAAGCTGATCAACTTCCTGCTGCGCCCGGAAGTGGCCAAACAGGTCGCGGAAACCATCGGCTACCCGACGCCAAACCTTGCCGCGCGGAAGATGCTAAGCCCGGAAGTCGCTAACGATAAATCGCTCTACCCGGACGCCGCAACGATTCAGAAAGGCGAATGGCAGAACGATGTCGGCAGCGCCAGTACGCTTTATGAAGAGTATTATCAGAAGCTGAAAGCGGGTCGTTAATCACCTCACAGGTCGGGTAGCATGGTGCTTACCCGACCGCTTCAGGAAGTGCGTTTCTAGCTTCTCAACGGATGAATTCTTGATTTAACCAGCGCGTCTTCAACGTCAAAATCGGCCAGCGGGTAGTTGGTCGCCACCAGATAAAATCGCCCATCCTGCGCCGGATATTCATGGACATTGTAGTTCACCATTTTTGGCTGCTCGGCAGAGGTATCTCCCCGGACGGAACAGGCGGCGTATTTCGAACGGACCCGGAGAGAGTGGCTTTTAATATCCCTGTGGATTTCGCCGTGATGCTCGTCGCCGAGGATCAGGTAGTCAACATATTCAGTGGCCATGGTGTTATTCCTTCTCTGTTGTCCGAGTGAAGAAACATGCCACAAATGTCTGTCTGATACTGTTTTGTTAATCACAGCGTTACATATATGTGAAATGCAAAATCAAAATATTAACGGCCAAAATAATACCAGCGCTGCCGCTCTGGCAACGGTGTGAGGCACGGCGAAGACAGGCTTTTCCCCCGGAGGCGGTGCTGCGCGCCTGTCCGGGCTACCCGACCGCGCTGGCCCGTAGCCCGGAGGCGGTAAAAGAACTACAGCAGCGCTTTCGCTTTCGCGACCACGTTGTCCACGGTGAAGCCAAACTCTTCAAACAGCTGCTCCGCCGGCGCAGACTCACCGAAGCTGGTCATGCCAACGATCGCGCCATTCAGGCCCACGTATTTGAACCAGTAGTCGGCGATACCCGCTTCGATGGCCACGCGCGCAGAGACGGCTTTCGGCAGCACGGCTTCACGGTAAGCGGCATCCTGCTTGTCGAACGCGTCGGTGGACGGCATGGAAACCACGCGCGCCTTCACGCCTTCGGCAGTCAGTTTTTCGTAAGCGCCAACCGCCAGCTCCACTTCAGAACCGGTGGCGATGAAGATCAGCTCCGGCTGTCCCGCGCAGTCTTTCAGCACGTAGCCGCCGCGGGCGACGTTCGCCAGCTGCTCTTCGGTACGCTCCTGCTGCGCCAGGTTCTGACGGGAGAGGATCAGCGCGGTCGGGCCGTCCTGACGCTCCACGCCGTATTTCCACGCGATGGCGGATTCCACCTGGTCGCACGGACGCCATGTTGACATGTTCGGAGTGACGCGCAGGGAAGCCACCTGCTCAACAGGCTGGTGCGTCGGGCCGTCTTCGCCCAGACCGATGGAGTCGTGGGTGTAGACCATCACCTGACGCTGCTTCATCAGCGCCGCCATACGTACCGCGTTACGCGCGTACTCGACGAACATCAGGAAGGTGGAGGTGTACGGCAGGAAACCGCCGTGCAGGGCGATGCCGTTGGCAATCGCGGTCATACCGAATTCGCGCACGCCGTAGTGGATATAGTTACCGGCAGCGTCTTCGTTGATGGCCTTAGAGCCGGACCACAGGGTCAGGTTACTTGGCGCCAGGTCAGCGGAGCCGCCGAGGAACTCAGGCAGCAGCGGGCCGAAGGCTTCAATGGCGTTCTGGGACGCTTTACGGCTGGCGATTTTCGCCGGGTTAGCCTGCAGCTTCGCGATGAATTCGTTCGCTTTCGCGTCTAAATCAGCCGGCATCTCACCTTTCATACGGCGGGTAAACTCGGCGGCTTCCTGCGGGAAGGCTCTGGCGTAGGCGGCGAATTTCTCGTTCCACGCGGACTCTTTCGCCTGGCCGGCTTCTTTGGCATCCCACCGGGCATAGATTTCAGACGGGATTTCAAACGCCGGGTGTTTCCAGCCGAGCGCTTCGCGGGTCAGCGCGATTTCCGCGTCGCCCAGCGGCGCGCCGTGGGAGTCGTGGGTACCGGCTTTGTTCGGCGAACCGAAACCGATGATGGTTTTGCACATCAGCAGGGACGGTTTGTCGGTAACCGCACGCGCTTCTTCTACCGCGCGTTTAATCGAGTCAGCATCGTGACCGTCAACGCCGCGCACCACGTGCCAGCCGTAGGCTTCAAAACGCTTCGCGGTGTCATCGGTGAACCAGCCTTCCACGTGACCGTCGATAGAGATGCCGTTGTCGTCATAGAACGCCACCAGCTTGCCCAGTTTCAGGGTACCGGCCAGGGAGCATACCTCGTGAGAGATACCTTCCATCATGCAGCCGTCGCCCATGAACGCGTAGGTGAAGTGGTCAACAATGTCGTGGCCCGGGCGGTTGAACTGCGCCGCCAGAGTTTTCTCCGCGATGGCCATACCAACCGCATTCGCAATACCCTGCCCCAGCGGACCGGTGGTGGTTTCCACGCCCGCGGTGTAGCTGACTTCCGGGTGACCCGGGGTTTTAGAGTGCAGCTGACGGAAGTTCTTCAGCTCTTCAATCGGCAGATCATAACCGGTGAGGTGCAGCAGGCTGTAAATCAGCATGGAACCGTGGCCGTTGGACAGGACAAAACGGTCGCGGTCGGCCCATGACGGGTTCTGCGGGTTATGATTCAGGAAATCACGCCACAGGACTTCGGCAATGTCAGCCATACCCATCGGGGCACCCGGGTGACCGGATTTGGCTTTCTGTACTGCGTCCATGCTCAGCGCTCGCAGCGCGTTGGCGCACAGGCTGCGGGTGGTTTTTGTGGTATTCATAAGTCTCTTTTCCTGCCCTTACAGCATCTGCTGAATCTGATTTTCCAGTTTGACCTGATCGACCGCGAACAGGCGGATACCTTCCGCCAGTTTTTCCACCGCCATCGGATCCTGATGATGCTGCCAGAGGAACTCCGCCTGAGTCATCGGGCTGGGGCGGGTTTCCGTCACGCAGCCGGGCGCCAGCTGGCGACTCAGCGCGCCTTCGCTGGCGGCCAGTTCATCAAGCAGCGCCGGGGAGATAGTCAGGCGATCGCAACCCGCCAGCGCCTGGATCTGCTCGATACGGCGGAAGCTGGCCCCCATCACCACGGTGTCGTAGCCGTGAGATTTGTAGTACTGATAAATCTGGCGCACGGAAACCACGCCCGGATCGCTGTCGACCTGATACTCCGACTGCGGTTGGTTTTTCTGATACCAGTCGTAAATACGCCCCACGAACGGCGAGATTAAAAAGACGCCCGCTTCGGCGCAGGCCCGCGCCTGGGCAAAGGAGAACAGCAGGGTC
Source organism: Klebsiella sp. LTGPAF-6F (assembly GCF_001753185.1). Classification (NCBI taxonomy): domain Bacteria; kingdom Pseudomonadati; phylum Pseudomonadota; class Gammaproteobacteria; order Enterobacterales; family Enterobacteriaceae; genus Klebsiella; species Klebsiella sp. LTGPAF-6F. The sequence goes on along the minus strand of NZ_CP017450.1, from coordinate 2,523,397 downwards.
AGGTTACAGTTGATACCGCTTTGTTCCAGCTCCTCTGCGGCGCGAATCCCCTCCCAGGTGGCGGCAAGTTTGATAAGGATGCGTTCCGGCCCGATGCCGTTCTTTTCATACATCTGAATAAGCTTGCGCGCCTTCGACACGCACATCCCGCGATCCCAGGCAAAACGGGCATCGACTTCGGTAGAAATACGCCCCGGCACATGACGCAGTACCTCGGTACCGATATCCACCGCCACCTGATCGCAGGCGTTTATCAGCTGCGTTTCCGGGCTGCCGCCCTGCCGACGCGCCTTGCCGATTGCGTCGGCAATCAGCGCCTGATACTGCGGGAGCTGCGCGGCCTTCAGCACCAGTGAAGGGTTGGTGGTCGCATCCTGCGGGGCAAATTTTTTAATCGATTCGATATCGCCGGTGTCGGCAACCACCGTGGTGTATTTTTTCAGTTCGTCTAACTGGCTCATAGTCTGTTCCTTATATTACGACTGCGGATATTAATCTCTGGCGTGCTGGTGTTCGTAATAGTCGATACGCTCCACTTTCGACGCGGAGCCGCCGCCTTCATATTCGGATTCAAGCCAGGCCTGAATAATTTTTTTGCCCAACTCCGGGCCAATCACGCGCGCGCCAAGAGTGATAATCTGCGCGTTATTACTTTTGCGCGCCCGCTCGGCGGAGAAAGTATCGTGGCATTGGGCGGCTCGTATCCCCGGCACTTTATTCGCCACAATGCTCATTCCAATGCCGGTGCCGCAAATCAGGATGCCGCGATCGTGCTCGCCCTGCTTTATTGACATTGCCACCGCGTGGGCAACATCCGGGTAGACCATGCTGCCCTGGCGTTTATCGCTGCTGTAATCCGCGACCTTAATTCCCTGCCCATTCAGATAAGCGACGATAGCGTCGCGAAAAGCATAGGCGGCATCATCCGCACCAATAGCGATTGTTTTCATGATAATTTCCTTAATTTAGCTGTACGTCTTAATTTAGTTCCGGATAGAAAAAGATTTGGTCGCCGCGCTGAATATTCTGGGGGACGTCACCATTGAGATGCACCATCCCCGGTAATTCAGCGGTGGCAGCGCCATCAAATTTTAAAGTGATATGGCCAAGCTGTTTTAAATTTGCCGTTGCAACACAACCTACCGCCGTGACTCGATAAATAGTCTCATTTATTTTCATTATCTGCCCGGGTGACAATTCAGCTGTCAGCTCACTGCTCTGATGTACGGCGCAATACATCGCAATATCGTCAGGAACGGATTCAGAAAATAAAATCAGCTGATGCTCCTGTAGAGAGTTTTTGACATATTCCCCGACAGCCGTGATAAGTAATGAATACAACGGCGCGATCATATTATTTGTTCCCTTTGGTGGCAGGCGAAGATAATGTCACTTTCTCTTCACTGGTTTCTTCTTTTACTGGTTCAACCCTCGGCGCGCGCTTTTTCAGACGTTTATCAAACCAGGCCACCAGTATCGGCGCGGTAATCATGGTGATGATGCTCGCCGTCGCCAGCTGCGCGGTCGCGGCATCCACGTACATCGCCAGCGAGGGGTCGGCCTGAGCCACCATTGCCGGCGTCAGCGCAGAGCTGGCGGCGGTTGTCCCCAGCGCGGCGCCCAGCGCGGTTTTCTTCTTCAGGAACAGGTTGTAGATAAAATAGAACACAATGCCGGTTAGCGCAGAGATAATGCCAAGCAGGATCCCGGACAGTCCGGCGGTAAAGACCGTGTTAATGCTGGAATTGGCGCCGATGGCAAACGACATAATAATGATAATCAGCGGCTGAGCGGCGGCGCACAGCTGTTTGAAACGATCATCAAGGTTGCCCCATAGCATACCAATCAGCAGCGGGATCAGCATCGATAGCAGCGCGGCGAAAGGAATATTGGCCAGGCCGCTGACCCCCAGCACCATCATGGTAACAAAGGGCCCATCCTTGACGCAGAAGACGGAGATCGCCCCGGCGTCGCTGGCATCGCCGTAGTTGCTGCACAGCGCGATATATAGCGAGCTGTTGGAGCTGGTTAAACAGGCAATCAGTGCCAGGGTCGAAATACCGAGGAAACCGTTGGGGCCAAACATCGCTCCGGCCACCCATACGGCCAGCGCGCCGGCGAGGCATTTCAGGAACAACAGCACCGCGCCTTTATAGAGCGGCAGGCCGGCCTGGCGGATATTGATCGAGGTACCGCAAATCAGCAGAAAAATCCCCATCATTGCGCTGGAACCAACCTTGAATAATGCGGTCGTCGGGCCGCCGATGCCCAGGACTTCCGGTGCAAAGGTATTAATAAGAATCGCCGCGAGCAACGGAATAATAATTAAACCGCCTGGCACCTTATTCATCTTCTCTAATATATTTATGTTCATAGGGTAACTCATAAATTATGATTTAACAGAGATAACGACGCAATACTACCCGGACGACCATTACGTCGTTTTTTATTTATATGACCGGTGGGTTATAGCTGCGCTTCTTTATAAATTCTTTCAACAATAGTACTAATAATATCTTCTGGTCCGGTTAAACCGCCTTTACCGACGCAAATCAATCCCGCATAATCGCCGCCGATAATACGCACCATATCGGTTTGCGGTATCACGTAGTCAATCATTTCAATCCCGGTAGCGCCGAGCTCTTTAAGAACATTCACCATCGTATCGCCACCGGTCATATACAGGCCTTTAATTTCTCCGGCTGCGCAGTTAAGCACGTCACGAACAATATTCCCCAGTCCCTGGTTAATATTTTCCGCAGCCTGTCCGTGGGCCAGCCCAAAGCGCTGCTCTTCTTCCTGAAGATTCAGCAGCCGCCCGGTTAACGCGGATTCAAAAACGAAGATGGCGTTCTGCTGTGCCGGCACGCACTGCCGGGCATGCTGCACCACGCGATTCACTTCGATTTCAGCGGCGTTTTTCCTGTCAACCAGCAGTTCGGCATCAACAGGAATGTGACATACTCTTTCGTCATTAGCGATCAGATGCTGAAGCTGCTTTTTAGTCACCGGCGTGGCGCTACCGGCAACCACCAGAATCGAACCGCGCGGGTTTTCCGCCCCTGACGACGCTGTCGCGCTGCTGCGCGCTTCCCGCATCAGGCCACGACGGACCGCAAGCCGCTCGGTAAAAGGCCCCGGGTCGACCGCCAGCACGTTCCAGTTCAGCGCCACCACCGCCCCGGCAATCGCATCGACATCGTCAACGGTAATTGCATCGACGACGATCACCCGCACGCCGCGCTGCTGCTGTTCCTGGAGATCCCGCTGCAGTTGCTCCTCGCCTTTCATCACCGAGGCCAGCGCGATATGTCCGACCTGATGATGGGTCTGTGCCTCCAGCAATCCCGGCACCCAGGATTCAGTAACCGGGGTACGCACATCGCGTGCGACATCGGTTCGCGAAAGCGCGACGGAGTCAATTACCGAATAGCCGCCAACCAGAATACGCCGCGACTGCGGCATCGCCGGCACGACTACGGCAACCGTTTCCAGCGGCAACTGTTCCAGCATGGCATCAATTTCAAAGCCGATGCCGCCGCGCAGCGTGGTATCAATACGCTTGGTAAAGTAGTGCGCGCCGCGCGCCTGCAGCTGCTTCACCGCGGCGCTGACCTGCTGCTGGGCTTCCGCTTTCGGCAAAGGACGGCTGTCGCTGCTAACGACCATCGCCGGATACTCCACCTCATTGCGGGCGAAGGATTCAGTATCGAAGAACGCGGCGGTTTTTAACCCGCTACGCGCCAGCAGCACCCCGACGGTGGTCGCGCCGGTCAGATCGTCGGCCACGATCCCCAGCTTACCGCCTTCCCCCTGCGGCCAGATCATTTCAATACAGGCAGGCGTCACGCCGGAGACGTAGATCCCTTCATGAATAAACTCCGCCAGCGGGCCACTTTTACCGGTGGGATGGAGGTTAATCGTCGGAATACCGCGTTTGGGATAGAGACCGCAGCGTAGCGTGCCGCCGCAGTCGATAACCATCAGGCCGATCTCCTCTTCCGGCGGCTCGCCATTTTTAAATACGTCGACGGAAGGCCAGCCGGTCAGTTCGCTCAGGCGCTCAACAACCGGGGGACAAATCCCCCCGGTGATATAAGCAATCTTTTTCGCCTGGCTAATATTAATGGTCAGCGGCCCGCCCCAGCCCTTACAGCCTTTGCTAATTAACAGATGTTTTTCCATTTCTCTGCCCTTTTGCTTCGCATTAACCTCAGCGATTAGTGGTTTTTCATTTTCCAGTAGCTCACCGCGGCCATCGTGGGCTCCAGCATACTGACGGTGCCCGCTTTACCGGTGCCGGCAATATCAAACGCCGTGCCGTGGTCTACCGAGCTACGCATAAACGGCAGGCCAAAGGTAATGGTCACGGAACGCTCAAAATCGAGGGTTTTACAGGCGATATGCCCCTGATCGTGGTAAAGCGAGAGGATGGCGTCATAGCGCCCCTGTTTACCCAGATGGAAGACGGAATCTGCCGGCACCGGGCCGATGGCGTTAATCCCCATTTCCTGCGCCGCTTTGACTGCCGGGATGAGGTTATCGGCTTCTTCGTGGCCAAACAGGCCGTTGTCTGAACCATGCGGATTCAGCGCAGCTACCGCAATGCGCGGATTTTTGATATTTAGCGCGGTGAACTCATGGTGGATCTGCTGCACGCAGGCCAGAACGCGCTCTTTATTGGCGTAATCGCAGGCGTCTTTAAGCGCCATATGACGGCTCACGAAGAAGACCCGCAGGTTATGAACGTGGAACATGGTCAGGCCATAATCGGATTGCGTTTCAACCTGATAGATCTCGGTATGACCCGGAAGTTTACACCCCGCCAGCTTGATTGCTTCTTTATGAATCGGCGCGGTAGAGACCACATCGATCAGGCCGGCTTTCCCCAGTTCGATAGATTTCAGCACATAGTCCAGCGACATCTGCCCCGCCAGCTTCTGCACTTTGCCCCATTCAATGCTCTCGCAGTCATAATCATCGGTTTCCAGCACGTCCAGCGTACCCCAGCTGAAGCGAGCTTCCTGCGGATGGCTAATTTTGTTAATCGGAAAATCACAGCCCATGATTTTCATTGCTCTGGCGATAATCGGCGCTGAGCCAATCAAAAAAGGTTTGCACTCGTCGTAGACGCTTTTCTCCATCATCGTCGCGACTGAAATCTCCGGACCAATCCCGGCAGGATCGCCAATGGTAAGTGCGACAACGGGCTTTTTCTCTTGTGACATCGTGGACCTCTCGTAGTGAAAATCGGCTTGTTCATATGTTCAACAGTGAATCATATGCTCAAAACATTACCTGATGATTGAGAGGTTATTGGTGATTTAGATCACATAAAAAAATCCATAGATTTATTTTATAAAAAAATGTGATCTAACATATGTTCATTGAGTGATAAAAAGTTCAATCTCACTCATAAGCGAAAGCCATTTCACGACAAGCTATTGATTTACCTATTACGGAGAACAAGATGGAACAAATCTGGTTAGGAACCAGCTGGAAGATGAACAAACCGTTATCGCAAGCCATGGCCTTTTGTGAAACGCTGGCGCAGCGGTTACCGCAGGTGAGGCATCCGAAAATCCAGCCGTTTATTATTCCCCCTTTCACCGCCATTTATCCCGTCAGCCAGTATCTACAGCAGCATCAGATCCCCTGCCTGACCGGCGCGCAGAATATGCATGAAGCGGAAGACGGCGCCTGGACCGGTGAAATATCCGCCGCCATGCTGGCTGAAACCGGCGCCGCCCTGGTCGAGCTTGGTCACTCCGAGCGTCGCGGCGCGTTCAATGAATCCGACGCCGCCATTAACCAAAAAGTGCATCGCGCCCTGCGTCACGGCCTCCGGCCTCTGATCTGTATCGGCGACAGCGCCGATGAAAAACGCTGGCAGGTCTCACGGGAAACGGTAGTGCGGCAGATGAAAATCGCGCTTTATGGCCTGAATGAACAGCAGGTTTTACACACTCTGGTTGCCTATGAGCCCATATGGGCTATCGGCGAACACGGCACGCCGGCGACGCCGGAGCAGGCCGCAGAGATCCACCGGGCGCTGCGTCAGGCGTTATGCGAGACCTTCGGCGAAGAAATCGGACGGCGCATTCCCCTGCTGTACGGCGGTAGCGTCAATCGGCAAAATGCCGTAGAACTCCTTCAGCAGGATGACATTAACGGACTGTTTATTGGCCGCGCGGCATGGGATGCCAACGGCTATTGCGACATTGTTCAACGCGTTACAGAGGAATTTATTCTTCAGGCGCAGTAGTATTAGGGAGACATCAAAGATGGAAACACCAGGCGATAACTATGACTGAACAAGACTCAGATTATGCGCTGCTGACAGAAATTGCCGTGGCCTATTACGATCAGGAGCAAACCCAGGAAGAGATTGCAAAACGCTTTGGGATCTCACGCATTAAGGTCGGTCGGCTGCTGAAAAAAGCTCGCCACGAAGGAATTGTCGAGATCAGCGTGAAATACCACCCGGTCTTCAGCTCCCAGATTGAGCAGCAGTTTATTTCCCATTTCGGCATCAAGCGCGCGCTTATCGCCCTGGACCATCACGACGAGGATGAACAGCGCCAGCAGGTCGCGGCGCTGGTCAGCAACTATCTCGCCGGGATCCTCAAAAGCGATATGACGGTGACCGTCGGGCAGGGTCGCAACGTCGCCGCCGTGGCCAACCACGTGGGGATTTTTCCGGAGCGCAACTGTCGCTTTATTTGCGGTATCGGCGGCACCAAGCGCGACAACCAGCTGATCGATGCCGATCACATCAGTCGAAACCTGGCGCGTAAATTCAACGGTTTTAGCGAAACGCTGTACGCCCCGGCCTATGTCGAAACGCCGGAACTGCGCTCGGCGTTTATGCAAAACCGGCTGATTAAAGCCACGCTCGAACAGGCCAGCAAGGCGGATGTCGCCATCATTGGCCTTGGCGATATGAATGAAAATAGCTTTATGGTGCAACTCGGCTGGTTCTCCCCACAGGAGATTGCGACCGCGCGCCAGGAACAGGGCGTAGTGGGCGATCTCGCCGGCTATAGTTTTTTCAATATCCAGGGTAAACCGGTTGATACGGTGATGAACGATCGGGTTATCGGCCTGAGCCTTGAACAGCTCCGCGCCATCCCGTGCGTGATCGCCATTGCTTCGGAAAGCACCAAGGCAACGGCGATTCTCGGCGCGCTGCGCACCGGCGTGATTGACGTGCTGGCCACCAGCGCATCCAATGCCCGGGCGGTGATTAATATGCAGAAGGCGCTATGAATAAAGGGCGCCGCGGCGTCCTGAATTTCATGAGCGACCTGCCCTGGCGATTGTCGTACGCTTTTTCTCGGGCGGTGGCAAAAGCGTGGATTATTTCTTGTCCTGGTTTTCGTTAAGACAGCAGCAAGCTTTCCCGCAACATAATTCAGCGGCTTCCACAACGCGCTCAGCACGATAAGCGGGCCGAACCACGCCGAACCGCCCCTACTGCGGCCAAAAATATCGCGGCAGATATTGCTAATGGGCTATCCATAGCCACTCCTGTTTTCCGTAACGCTGTAGTGATGAGGTTGCGTTTATCCTGCCAGCTGTTTAAGCAGCTTTTCCACAAAGAGCGGCACCACTTCGCTTGCCAGGCCATAGTGCTTTTCGGCAAATTCGCTGCCCACCTGGCTTGGCTCGAGGTTGAGCTCTACCGTATGGGCGCCCTGCAGCCGCGCTTCGTGAACAAAGCCTGCCGCCGGATAAACGTGCCCGGAAGTGCCGATGGCGATAAAGATATCGCACTCGGCCAGCGCAAGGTAGATCTCATCCATATCCAGCGGCATCTCGCCGAACCACACCACGTGCGGGCGCAGCGGCGCGGGGAACTGGCAGCAGTGGCATTTGTCTTCCGTCGTCACATCGCCGGTCCACGCCAGCACCTGGCCGCTCCACGAGCAGCGCACCTTCAGCAGCTCGCCGTGCATATGAATCACCCGGCGATTGCCCGCGCGCTCGTGCAGATTATCGATATTCTGGGTGACCAGCAGAAAACGATCGCCCAGCGCCTCTTCCAGCCGCGCCAGCGCCTGATGCGCCGCGTTGGGCACGATGTCCGGTCCTTGCAGCTGGCGGCGGCGGTCATTGTAAAACGCCTGCACCAGCGCCGGATCGCGGGCGAAGCCTTCCGGCGTCGCCACGTCTTCCACCCTATGCTCTTCCCACAGGCCATCGGCGGCGCGGAAGGTTTTAATTCCCGACTCTGCCGAAATACCCGCGCCGGTTAGCACCACGACTCTTGGTTTTTCCATCGTTTCAGGGGTCTCCTTATCTTCGCCGAAGAAAATCCGCTGACGCAAACGGTCTCGTAACCGACGCTTATTGCGGCGAAATCGGCTTAATCGATGTAAGCGGCGCGACTGCATAGCTACCTCTGTCGTTATTGAGTCAGATGAAGGAAGGCCGCACCGCGCATGCCTCCGGCATCGCCATGACGCGCGCGCTCAATGCGCGGCACGCTGGCAACGGGAAGCAGATGTCGCGGCAGGCGCTGCGCCAGCCCTTCGGTTATTGCTGTAAAGTTAGACAATCCACCGCCAAGCACCAGCAGATCCGGGTCGACAATCGTTAAAATATTGCCCAGGCATACCGCCAGTAAATCGAGATAGCGCTCGACGTGCTCGCGCGCCTTCGCGTCGCCCTGCTGCCATAGCGCGACGATCTCGGGCGAGGTTAAAGCGTGTTGGTAAAAATGTTCATACAGCCAGGCGAAGCCGCGTCCGGAAAGGTAGTTTTCAATGCAGCCCAGCTGGCCGCAGCCGCAGCGCGTAAGCGGAAAATCGCGCCCCACCACCTCCAGCGCATCCACCGGCAGGCGGATATGGCCGAATTCGCCGGTAATATAGCGATGCCCGGTAATCGATTTTCCGTTGAGCACCAGCCCCCCGCCAACCCCGGTGCCGAGGATCATCCCCATCACCAGCGGATATTGGGTGAACTCGTCATCCCACGCTTCGGAGAGGGCAAAACAGTTGGCGTCGTTATCAAGCCGCACATCGCGGCCCAGACGTTCGCTCAGATCGGCCCGCAGCCGCCTGCCGCTGGCGGCGGGCACGTTGGCGGCGTAGAGCGTGCCGTCTTCCGTCTCCGGCATGCCCGGAATACCGATGCCCACCGAGCCCTGGCAGCCGAAGCGCTGGTCGGCTTCTTCAACCAGCTCCTCTACCGCCTGCAAAAATGCTTCGTAGCTCTCTTTCGGCGTGGCGACGCGTTTTTCCCACTGCAGCCGCCGCGATTTATCAAATACGCCCAGCGCTATCTTGCTGCCGCCAATGTCAAATCCATAGTACATTTCAGCAATTCCTCTTTACTGGTCAGCAAAGCCGACCATGACGATAAATTACTGGCCACTCAGCACCCTCGCCGGGTCAATGCGGCTGGCGCGGCGGGCGGGATACCAGCTGGCCAGCAAACTCAGCAACAGTGCCGTCACCAGCACGTAAACGACGTCCAGCCAGTGCAGTTCAGACGGCAGGAAGTCAATAAAATAGATGTCGCCGGAGAGGAATTTATGCCCGATCAGGTTCTCAATACCGTTAATGATTGCGGTCAGCTTAAAGGCGCAGATAACGCCAATCGCCACCCCAATCAGGCTCCCTACCGAACCGGCAAGTAAACCATACCATACGAAAATCGCGCGGATCAGCCCGTCTTTTGCGCCAAGCGTGCGCAGCACCGCAATATCGCCGCTTTTATCTTTCACCGCCATCACCAGGGTCGAGACGATGTTAAAGCAGGCCACGCCAATCACCAGCACCATCGCCAGGTACATAATGGCGCGGATCATCTGAATGTCCCGGTACATATAGCCGTAGGTGCCTATCCAGCTCTTGATATAAACGTAGCTATTGGTCACCTGGCCCGCATCGCGTACCAGGGTGTTGGCATGAAACACGTCGGTCACTTTGATGGCGATCCCCGTCACGCTGCTGCCCATATCAAGGTACTGCTGCGCATCCTGCATGGGAATCATGGCAAAACTATGATCGAGCTGACCGCTGAGCTGCAAAATACCGGCGACGTGAAGCCTGACGCGCTTTGGCTGCAGCAGCTGATGCTCGGCATCGGAGTTAGGGATCATAATTGACACCCAGTCCCCCTGCTTAACGTGCAGGGCATCGGCGACGCCTTTACCGAGGATCACCTGCTGTTCGCCGGCTTTAAAGCTGGCCCACGCATTGTTCTGCACAAAGTTGGGCAGCGAACTGAGACGGCTCTCCTGCTGCGGGTCAACGCCTTTCACCTGGATGGCGCGCATATTGCTGCCGCTCTCCACCAGCCCGGTGAAGTTAATATATGGCGCCGCGGCAACGATGCCTTTGACCTTCTCAACCTTCGCCAGCGCCTCGTTCCAGTTGTTCCACGGCTGGTTCACCGGTTCAATCTCACCGTGCGGGACCACCGCCAGAATGCGGTTGTTGAGCTCGCGTTCGAAGCCGTTCATCGCGCTCAGGCCAACGATCAACACCGCCACGCCCAGCGCGATACCGATCGTCGAAATAACCGAAATCAGCGACACCATCCCACCGCGCCGCCGTCCACGGCTGAAGCGCAGGGCAATCAATAACGATAACGGAGAAGCCATTACTCAGCCCCCATCAGGGAGAGTTCGGCTGTCAGGCGCCCGTCGCGCATCTCCAGCTGGCGGCTCATGCGTTTTGCCAGCTGCAGGTCGTGGGTCACCACCAGGAAGGCGGTACGCTGCGCCACGTTCAGCTCGCCAAGCAGCTGAAAAATGCTGTCGGCGTTGCGGGCGTCAAGGTTACCGGTGGGCTCGTCCGCCAGCACCAGGCGCGGTTTATTGACCAGCGCACGGGCAATCGCAACGCGCTGACGCTCGCCGCCGGAGAGCTCCGACGGACGGTGGTCGCTGCGGTGCTCAAGCCCGACGGCGCGCAGCATCGCTTTCGCCTGCCGCTCGATATCCGCCGCCTTCTGCTTACCAATCAGCAGCGGCATCGCCACGTTTTCCAGCGCGGTAAAATCTGGTAAGAGGTGGTGAAACTGATAGATAAAGCCCAGTTCGCGGTTGCGCAGATCGGCGCGGGCGGCGGCGGAGAGCTGGCTCATCGGCTGGCCGGAAAAGATAACGTCGCCGGAGGTCGGCGTATCCAGCCCGCCAAGCAGATGCAGCAGCGTACTTTTGCCGGAACCGGAGGTACCGACAATCGCCATCATCTCACCCTCCTCAATGCTGAAGCTGACATCATGCAACACGTCGGTTTGCACGGTGCCTTCCTGATAGCGTTTGCACAGGTTGTCGCATTGCAGCAGGATCTTATTCATAACGTAAAGCCTCAGCGGGTTGAGTGGCGGCAGCGCGCCATGAAGGATACAACGTAGAGAGTAATGCCAGCACCATTGCCACCAGGGCAATCACAATGACCTGCAGCGGCTCAATGGCCACCGGCAGCGCGGCGCCGTCGAGGAACGCGCCGATAATCGGCATCAAATTATTCAGCTGGCTGGCCAGCAGCGCGCCCAGCCCGGCGCCAAGCAGCGCGCCGACGATCCCGGCGCTCGCGCCCTGGACCATAAAGACCAGCATGATCTGCCGCGGCGTCAGGCCGAGGGTCTGGAGAATCGCCACCTCGCCCTGCTTTTCCATCACCATCATTCCCAGAGAGGTAATGATGTTAAAGGCGGCGACGGCGACGATCAGGCTCAGCAGCAGGCCCATCATATTTTTTTCCATCCGCACGGCCTGGAACAGCTCGCCTTTACGCTCGCGCCAGTCCTGCCATTTGGTCCCTTCCGGCAGCGTCTGCTGGCTGAGGGTATCCACCTGTAAAGGCTGATTCAGCCACAGCCGCCAGCCGGTAATATTTCCCTGCGGGTAGCGCATCAGGCGCGAGGCGTCGTCGATGTTGGTCAACATTTGATAACCATCGACTTCACTGCTGGCGGCAAAGGTACCGATTACGTTAAACAGGCGCTGGCTGGGAAGCCGCCCCATCGGGGTAAACTGGCTGGCGGAAGGCACCATCACGCGGATTTGATCGCCGCGATTGACGCCCAGCTGTCCTGCCAGCTGTTCGCCCAGGATGACGTTATACTTGCCGGCCTGCAGATCGCTCTGCTTGACGTTAACCAGGTAGGGCGTCAGGGGATCTTTTTGCGCCGGGTCGATGCCGAGCATCACGCCGACCGCCACGCTGCGGGCGCTTTGCAGCACCACATCGCCGGTGGTCAGCGGCGCCACGCGGGTGACTCCCTGTAATCTGGCCGCGCTTTCCGGCAGCTGTTGCGGGTTTACAGACCCCTGCTTGGCGCTAAGGATGGCCTGCGGCATCAGCCCCAGGATGTTGTTTTGCAGCTCGCGTTCAAAGCCGTTCATCACCGAAAGAACGGTCACCAGCGCCATCACGCCAAGCGTAATGCCGATGGTCGAAAGCCAGGAGACGAAACGACCGAAGCGGTCGGCTGCGCGCCCACGCATATAGCGAAGGCCGATAAAGAGTGCGGCAGGTTGATACATGTAATCCATCTGATTGCTGATAGCCGATGCCCGAGTATATAAGCGATTATGGGCAGCGTAAATGACTGATACCTGTAGATTTTATTGACAAAAATAGCAAAACATCAATATAAACAACAAGATAGACAGGTAAGTCATTATTTAACTTTACGCTTATCGGAGTTCGTTACATTTTTGGCCACGACAGGATGTTTGCGATACGGGTTGGCGAATCCGGGTCGATCGCGGATAATCTCACTATTGAATATCAGCGAGTTGCCCTCCATATCGGCAGAGCGAATACCCAAGAGATCATGATACCGTCTATGCCTGAACAATACCGATACTCTCTGCCGGTTAAAGCCGGCGATCAGCGCCAGATTGGCGAACTGACCGGCGCGGCCTGCGCCACTCTGGTGGCGGAAATGGCCGAGCGCCACGGCGGACCGGTGGTACTGATTGCCCCCGATATGCAAAACGCCCTGCGTCTGAATGATGAAATCAGGCAGTTTACCGATAGCATGGTGGCGGGCCTGGCGGATTGGGAAACCCTCCCCTACGATAGCTTTTCCCCGCACCAGGACATTATCTCTTCCCGTCTCGCCACCCTGTACCAGCTCCCGACCATGGAACGCGGCGTACTGATTATCCCGGTCAGCACCCTGATGCAGCGCGTCTGTCCGCATAATTTCCTCCACGGCCACGCGCTGGTGATGAAAAAAGGCCAGCGCCTGTCGCGGGATGCGCTGCGCTCCCAGCTGGATAGCGCCGGCTATCGTCACGTCGACCAGGTGATGGAGCACGGCGAGTACGCCACGCGCGGCGCATTGCTTGACCTTTTTCCTATGGGCAGCGAGCAGCCCTACCGTCTCGATTTTTTTGATGATGAGATAGACAGCCTGCGTCTGTTCGACGTCGACAGCCAGCGTACGCTGGAGGAAGTCGCCAGCATTAACCTGCTTCCGGCGCACGAATTCCCGACGGACCAGGCCGCTATCGAGCTATTCCGCAGCCAGTGGCGCGACCGCTTTGAGGTCAAACGCGACGCCGAGCATATTTATCAGCAGGTCAGTAAAGGCACGCTGCCCGCGGGAATCGAATACTGGCAGCCGCTGTTCTTTAACGAGCCGCTGCCGCCGCTGTTCAGCTATTTCCCGGCGAAAACGCTGATCGTTAATACCGGCGATCTGGAGGCCAGCGCCGAACGCTTCCAGAACGAAACCCGCGCCCGCTTTGAAAACCGCGGCGTCGACCCGATGCGCCCGCTTTTGCCGCCGGAACAGCTGTGGCTGCGCAGCGATGAGCTGTTTAGCGAGCTCAAAAAATGGCCGCGCGTCCAGCTCAAAACCGAGCGTCTGGCGGAAAAAGCCGCCAACACCAATCTCGGTTATCAGAAATTACCCGAGCTGGCGATCCAGGCGCAGAACAAAGCGCCGCTGGATAACCTGCGCCGATTCCTCGAGTCCTTCAGCGGGCCGGTGATTTTTTCGGTCGAGAGCGAGGGGCGTCGAGAGGCGCTTGGCGAAATGCTGGCGCGTATTAAAATCGCGCCAAAGCATATCCTGCGTCTTGAAGAGGCGACGGGTAATGGCCGCTATCTGATGATCGGCGCCGCCGAGCATGGTTTCGTCGATAGCCAGCGTAATCTGGCGCTGATTTGCGAAAGCGACCTGCTGGGCGAGCGCGTCGCGCGCCGTCGTCAGGACTCTCGCCGCACCATCAATCCCGATACGTTGATTCGTAACCTGGCGGAGCTGCATATCGGCCAACCGGTGGTGCATCTTGAGCATGGAGTTGGGCGCTACGCCGGAATGACCACCCTTGAAGCGGGCGGCATCAACGGCGAATACCTGATGCTGACCTACGCCAACGATGCCAAACTGTACGTGCCGGTGTCGTCGCTGCATCTGATTAGCCGCTATGCGGGCGGCGCGGAAGAGAATGCGCCGCTGCATAAACTGGGCGGCGACGTCTGGGCGCGGGCGCGGCAGAAAGCGGCCGAGAAAGTGCGCGACGTGGCCGCCGAACTGCTGGATATCTACGCTCAGCGTGCGGCGAAAGCGGGCTACGCGTTTAAACATGATAAAGAGCAATATCAGCTGTTCTGCGACGGCTTCCCGTTCGAGACCACGCCCGATCAGGCGCAGGCTATTAACGCCGTACTAAGCGATATGTGTCAGCCGCTGGCGATGGACCGTCTGGTGTGCGGCGATGTCGGCTTCGGCAAAACGGAAGTGGCGATGCGCGCCGCGTTTCTGGCGGTTGAAAACCATAAGCAGGTGGCGGTGCTGGTGCCGACCACCCTGCTCGCCCAGCAGCACTTCGATAACTTTCGCGATCGCTTCGCCAACTGGCCGGTGCGCATCGAGATGCTCTCGCGCTTTCGTAGCGCCAAAGAGCAGGCGCAGATCCTCGAGCAGGTCGCGGAAGGGAAAGTCGATATTCTTATCGGCACCCATAAACTGCTGCAGCCGGACGTTAAGCTGCGCGATCTCGGCCTGCTGATTGTTGATGAAGAGCACCGCTTCGGCGTGCGCCATAAAGAGCGCATCAAGGCGATGCGCGCCGACGTCGATATCCTGACCCTGACCGCCACGCCTATTCCGCGTACGCTGAATATGGCGATGAGCGGTATGCGCGATCTGTCGATCATCGCCACCCCGCCCGCCCGCCGTCTGGCGGTCAAAACCTTCGTCCGCGAATATGACGCGCTGGTGGTCCGCGAGGCGATCCTGCGTGAGGTACTGCGCGGCGGCCAGGTTTACTACCTCTATAATGACGTGGAAAACATCCAGAAAGCCGCCGAGAGGCTGGCGGAGCTGGTGCCGGAAGCGCGCATTACCATCGGTCACGGCCAGATGCGCGAGCGCGAACTCGAACGGGTGATGAACGATTTCCATCACCAGCGCTTTAACGTGCTGGTGTGCACCACCATTATCGAAACCGGGATCGACATTCCAACGGCGAACACCATTATTATCGAGCGCGCCGATCACTTCGGTCTCGCACAGCTGCACCAGCTACGCGGTCGCGTCGGTCGTTCGCACCATCAGGCCTATGCCTGGCTGCTGACCCCGCATCCGAAGGCGATGACCACCGATGCGCAAAAACGCCTTGAGGCGATTGCATCGCTGGAAGATCTCGGCGCTGGTTTCGCGCTGGCAACGCATGACCTCGAAATTCGCGGCGCGGGTGAACTGTTGGGCGAGGATCAGAGCGGTTCCATGGAAACCATCGGCTTCTCCCTCTATATGGAGCTGCTGGAAAATGCCGTTGACGCGCTGAAAGCAGGCCGCGAACCCTCGCTGGAGGATCTTACCAGTCAGCAGACCGAAGTTGAGCTACGGATGCCGTCGCTGCTCCCGGACGACTTTATCCCGGATGTGAATACGCGCCTGTCGTTCTACAAACGCATTGCCAGCGCGAAGAACGAGAATGAGCTGGAGGAGATCAAAGTCGAGCTTATCGATCGCTTTGGCCTGCTGCCCGACCCGGCAAGAAACCTGCTCGATATCGCCCGACTGCGCCAGCAGGCGCAGAAGCTGGGGATCCGCAAGCTGGAGAGCAACGAAAAGGGCGGCACCATTGAGTTTAACGAGAAGAATAACGTGAATCCGATGTGGCTGATTGGCCTGTTGCAAAAGCAGCCTCAGCACTATCGCCTGGATGGCCCAACGCGCCTCAAGTTTACGCAGGACCTTGCCGAGCGTAAAACGCGGATGGAGTGGGTGCGCCAGTTTATGCGCCAGCTCGAAGAGAACGCCGCCGCCTGATAGCAGGCGGGATGCGGCCTGTGCGTCGTATCCCGCCCCTCCCCACTTGTTCGGCAAAATTTACAAACATTTTGCAATCCCTCTGAACTTCCAGACACTCGCTTCGCCATAATCTCAGGGACTTTTCGTATAAAAATAACCACTTACTTATTATGGGATTAGGGTGATGAAAAGCTTTACGCGAATTTCTCTCTGGCTGGGGATGATAGCTATCGCCGCCGCGCTGGCGCTGCCCGCTCGCGCCAATACCTGGCCCCTGCCGCCTCCGGGCAGCCGTCTGGTCGGGCAAAACCAGTTTCATGTCGTCGAGAATAACGGCGGCTCGCTCGAAGCGATCGCCAAAAAGTACAACGTCGGTTTTCTGGCCCTGCTCCAGGCTAACCCCGGGGTGGATCCGTATGTTCCACGAGCCGGTAGCGTGCTGACGATTCCGCTGCAAACCCTGCTGCCCGACGCGCCGCGCGAAGGATTAGTCCTTAACCTGGCCGAACTTCGCCTCTATTACTACCCGCCAGGAAGAAGTGAAGTGACCGTTTATCCTATCGGCATTGGTCAGCTCGGCGGCGACACCATCACGCCGACAATGGTCACCACCGTCTCCGACAAACGCGCCAACCCGACCTGGACGCCGACGGCCAATATTCGCGCCCGCTATAAAGCAATGGGCATTGACCTGCCCGCCGTCATGCCCGCTGGCCCGGATAACCCCATGGGGCACCACGCTATTCGCCTGGCGGCGTACGGCGGCGTGTATCTGCTGCACGGCACCAACGCCGACTTCGGCATAGGCATGCGCGTCAGCTCCGGCTGTATTCGCCTGCGCGATGACGACATCAAAGCGTTGTACAACGAAATCACCCCTGGCACCAGGGTGACGATTATCAATACGCCAATCAAGGTGTCCGTGGAGCCGAACGGCACCCGTCTGGTGGAGGTCCATCAGCCGCTGTCAAAACATATTGATGACGACCCGCAGACGCTGCCCATTACCCTTACCGACAGCATGCAGGCGTTTAAGCAGGCACAGTTAACCGACACCGAGGTAATGGAACGCGCGATGATGCTGCGTTCGGGCATGCCGATTGACGTCACCCGCCACCATCGCGTAACGGAGCAGTCGCTCTAGTTCGCTAAACTGCCGACGAAAAAAAACCGCCTTCAGTTCACTGAGGCGGTTTTTTTTATGGCAATAATCAAACAGGGTCCTGCTTTTCTGCGGGTTGCGGCGCCATATAAGGGGTGGGCACCGCCTCTCGTCAGAGAACAACGTACTTCTTACTTTACGCGGACTGCTGAAGGGGGTCAGATCCGCGCGTGGTCAGTGGCATAACAGGGGTAGTTCAAAAAATTATTTGTAGATAACCGCAGTCCCGTGAAGGGTGTTAGGACCGGTTACGGACGTAATACGGTAAGAGGTTGCGCCCATCTCTTCCGCTTTTTGCGCCAGCTGATCTTCCAGCGAACCCAGGTTGGTCCCGGCTGAAGCGGAAACGGTACCGATTTTATGCTGACCCGCCGGCGTTGACTGAACTTCTACAGCGGCGAAGCTGGCGAAAGAGAGTGAGCTAAGAACAGCGGCGATAGCGAGTGTTTTAACGTTTTTCATGATTGTTATACCTGTGCAGATGAATGTTTTTGTAGGGGCGAACGCATTTAATTAACGATCGATAGGGAAATGATAATGTGATCCACATCACACGTCAAACTATTTTTATAACGACCGTTTAACTATTTATAAACAGCTTAAAATTCATACATATATGAATTATTTATTTTTAGAGCAACATCGCTGGTAGCACGTAAGGTTTATTTTTATAATGCCCTTTCAACAAACCAACACAGGTACAGCGGCATCATGACAACTGACGTTCAAAGTTGCACAAAAAAAAGCCGTGGCCGACCTAAAGTGTTCGACAGGGAAGCGGCGCTGGATAAGGCCATGACACTCTTCTGGCAGCACGGCTATGAAGCGACCTCTCTCGCCGATTTAGTGGAGGCGACGGGCGCAAAAGCGCCTACGCTCTACGCGGAATTTGTGAATAAAGAGGGGTTGTTTCGCGCGGTGCTGGATCGCTACATCGCGCGTTTTGCCGCCAGGCACGAAGCGCTCCTCTTTGACGAAGAGAAAAGCGTCGATCGAGCATTACGCGACTACTTCACCGCCGTCGCGACTTGCTTTACCAGCAAAGAAACGCCGGCAGGCTGCTTTATGATTAATACCTCCGCAGCGCTGGCGGCGGCGTCCACCGATATCGCCAATACCGTTAAGTCCCGGCACGCGATGCAGGAACAAACGCTAACGCAGTTTCTCCAGCAGCGGCAGCTGCGCGGCGAGCTGCCGCCAGACGGCGACGTACGTCAGCTGGCGCAGTTCCTTAACTGCATATTACAAGGCATGTCGATCAGCGCCCGCGAAGGCGCCGACTTCACTAAAATCATGCAAATCGCCGAGACCACGCTGCGTCTGTGGCCCCAGGTTCTTCAGCGCTAACACCTCGCTTACCGGTGGGCTCCCCACCGGTTCCCCTCCCCTTTATCCCTACATAACGCAATGTTTTCAGTCATTTATTTTGTTCATTTCGCGAGAATGATATTGATAACAATAATCAATACGGGCAAAATTCGGTCTTAAACGTTTCTGTATATTTCACTGTGTAACAACCGGTACGCCCGTACCGAATAACGAAAACAACGATATCGTAAGCCCTAAATAATTCGAGTTGCAGGACATGGCACTTGTGCCTTGATCTGCGCTAGCGCTGGCCCCGTAGGGGCGAGGCCCATGGATGGGCCGAATAATCCGCAGTCAACACACCTGCAACTTGAAGAATGACGGGCATAAACTCATAAAAGGAATGAGCATGAACAAGCGTCTCTGGGTGCTTAACCCACTGCTGCTGGCAACCGCCCTGCCCGCCTGGGCCGCTGATGACAGCATGATCGTCAGCGCAAACCGAACGCACCGCACCGTCGCTGAAATGGCCCAGACCACCTGGGTTATCGAAGGCCAGGAAATTGAACAGCAAGTTCAGGGCGGAAAAGAATTTAAAGACGTGCTGGCGCAGCTGATCCCCGGCATCGACGTCAGCAGCCAGGGACGCACCAACTACGGCATGAATATGCGCGGCCGCGCGATCGTCGTGCTGATTGACGGCGTTCGCCTTAACTCCTCCCGTACCGACAGCCGCCAGCTGGATTCTATCGATCCGTTTAACATTGAGCATATCGAGGTGATCTCCGGCGCCACATCGTTGTACGGCGGCGGTAGTACCGGCGGCCTTATTAATATCGTCACCAAAAAGGGCCAGCAGGAGCGCCAGGTTGACCTGGAGCTGGGGAGCAAAACCGGCTTTGCCAACAGCAACGATCATGATGAACGCGTGGCGGCAGCGGTCAGCGGCGGTACCGACCACGCTTCCGGCCGTTTATCGGTCGCCTATCAGCGTTTTGGCGGCTGGTATGATGGCAATAATGATGCGCTGATCCTTGATAATACCCAGACCGGGCTTCAGCATTCCGACCGCCTGGATGTGATGGGAACGGGAACCATTGAGATTGACGAGAACCGTCAGCTGCAGCTGGTAACCCAGTACTATAAAAGCCAGGGCGACGATTACGGTCTGTACCTCGGGAAAAATATGTCGGCGGTGACCGGCGACGGCAAAGCCTTTACCACCGATGGCCTGAACTCCGACCGCGTCCCCGGCACCGAACGTCACCTGATAAGCCTGCAGTATTCCGATGCCGATTTCCTCGGCCAGAATCTGGTTAGCCAGGTCTATTATCGTGATGAATCCCTGACTTTTTACCCTTTCCCTACGCTTAGCAAAGGCCAGGTCAGCAGCTTCTCCTCTTCAAAGCAGGATACCGATCAGTACGGCGCGAAGATCACCCTGAATAGCCAGCCGCTGGATGGCTGGGATCTGACCTGGGGAGTGGACGCCGACCACGAAACCTTCAACGCCAATCAGATGTTCTTCGATTTGGGCCAGTCTATGTCTTCCGGCGGTCTGAATAACCAGGCTATCTACACCACCGGCCGTTATCCCGGCTACAGCATTACCAACCTGGCGCCGTTCCTGCAGTCCAGCTATGACCTGAACGACATCTTCACTATCAGCGGCGGCGTACGTTATCAGTGGACGGAAAACCGGGTCGATGATTTTGTCGGCTATGCCCAGCAGCAGGATGTCGCCAGCGGCAAGGTCAGCTCAGCGGATGCCATTCCGGGCGGAAAAACCGATTACGACAACTTCCTGTTTAACGCCGGGATTGTCGCCCATCTCACCGATCGCCAGCAGACCTGGTTTAACTTCTCTCAGGGCGTTGAGCTGCCGGATCCGGGCAAATACTACGGCATCGGAAAGTACGGCGCGGCGGTCAACGGCCATCTTCCGCTTATCTCAAGCGTGAACGTTGGCGATTCGCCGCTGCAGGGAATTAAAGTTAACTCGTACGAACTGGGCTGGCGCTACACCGGTGATAATCTGCGCACTCAGCTGGCGGCTTACTATTCGACCTCCGATAAAACGATCGTCGTTAACCGTACCGATATGACCATCGATGTGCAGTCCGATAAACGCCGTATTTATGGCGTAGAGGGCGCGGTGGACTACTACTTCCCGAACAGCGACTGGAGCGCCGGAGCTAACTTTAACGTGCTGAAATCGCAGGTGAAAAGCGACGGTAGCTGGCAGAAGTGGGACGTCACTCTCGCCTCGCCGTCAAAAGCCACCGCGTGGGTTGGTTGGGCGCCGGAACCGTGGTCGCTGCGGGTGCAGAGCCAGCAGGTGTTTGATATCAGCGATGCCAGCGGCAACAAGCTCGACGGCTACAATACGGTAGACTTTATCGGCAGCTACGCGCTCCCCCTCGGCAAGCTGACCTTCAGCATTGAGAACCTGCTCAATGAAGATTATGTCACCGTCTGGGGCCAGCGCGCGCCGCTGCTGTATAGCCCGACCTACGGCAGCAGCTCTCTCTACGAGTATAAAGGTCGCGGACGCACCTTCGGCCTGAACTACGCTTTGAGCTTCTGATAAAAAAGCCCCTCAGCCAGAGAGCCTGAGGGGCGAATAAAGATACACATCTTTTTTACGCTTTGTTAGTCAGAATCAGTTGGCCATTGCTGTCCAGCGGGATTTGCGTACCAGGGTCGCGATCCATACGGATTTTGCCCTGCTGGTCGCCGATTTTGTAAGTGACATCGTAGCCGAGCATTTTTTCTGATTTATCGTACACCGTTTTGCAGCGCTGCTGCGTCGTGGTGTAGGTATCCCCTTCCTGCATTGAGCCCTGAATCTGGTTACCGGCATAGCCGCCGCCCAGCGCGCCCACGACGGTGGCAACGTCGCGGCCGCGTCCGCCGCCGAACTGATGGCCAATAACCCCGCCGGCTACCGCGCCCAGCACGGATCCGGCGATGCGGTTTTCATCCTGCACCGGTCGACGATGGGTCACGGTGACGTTCCGGCACTCCTGGCGCGGGGTTTTGACGCTCTCTTTTATCGGCGTACTGGACACTACCTGTGCATACTGCGGGCCGCGATCTAACACGTTAAGACCGGCAACGGCTGCGACACCCAGCGCGGCAGCCACGCCAATTCCTATACCCGCCAACATTGATTTATTCACGGGACTTCCTCCTTCGTTGCTATTGCCCGTAATTTTGCAATCCAGGCATCAGGCTTGCAAATAAGAAAGCGGATGAAAAGTGCGTGAACGTGTGGCAAATCAACGGGATTCGGAGGAATCTGAGAGGGTTTCCCGGCAAGGAAAGGAGGATATTCTGGCTATGAGTCTCTTAATGCGAAAAGCAAACGGGCGGACAAAACCTTCTGGCTTTGCCGCCCAGAGACATTAATGCAGCTTCAGGCGCGGACGAATAATGCGGTTGATACGTCCTACCAGCATCATCAGGCCGGTTTTAAAGTAGCCGTGCAGCGCAATCTGGTGCATGCGATACAGAGAGATATAGACGAAGCGCGCAATGCGACCTTCGATCATCATTGAACCGCGCATCAGGTTGCCCATCAGGCTGCCCACGGTGGAATAGTTAGAGAGCGACACCAGCGAACCGTGATCTTTATAGGTATAAGCTTTCAGCGGCTTACCTTTCATCTGCGCCAGAATATTGTGCAGGGCGCAGGTCGCCATCTGGTGCGCAGCCTGAGCGCGCGGCGGGACAAAACCGCCTTCCGGGCGGGCGCAGGACGCGCAGTCGCCGATGGCGTAAATATCCGCATCGCGCGTCGTTTGCAGCGTCGGTTCGACCACCAGCTGGTTAATACGGTTAGTCTCCAGACCGCCAATCTCTTTCATAAAGTCCGGCGCCTTAATCCCGGCCGCCCAGACCATCAGGTCAGCGTTGATAAATTCGCCTTCTTTCGTGTGCAGACCGTTTGCATCGGCGCTGGTGACCATGGTTTTGGTCAATACGCGGACGCCAAGCTTGGTCAGCTCGCTGTGCGCGGCGCCGGAAATGCGCGGCGGCAGCGCGGGCAGAATACGCTCGCCAGCTTCAACCAGCGTCACGTTCAAAGCTTCGTTAGTCAGACCTTTGTAGCCGTAGCTGTGCAGCTGTTTCACCGCATTGTGCAGCTCGGCCGACAGCTCAACGCCGGTCGCGCCGCCGCCGACGATGGCGATATTCACCTTGCCGTTCGCCCCGAGGTTCGCCGAATACTTGAGGAACAGATCCAGCATTTCCTGATGGAAACGACGCGCCTGATGCGGATTATCGAGGAAGATGCAGTTCTCTTTCACGCCAGGCGTGTTGAAGTCGTTCGACGTACTTCCCAGCGCCATGACCAGCGTGTCGTAAGGCAGCTTACGCTCGGGCACCAGCAGCTCGCCCTTCTCGTTATGCAGCTCGGCGAGGGTGATCGTTTTGGTTTCACGGTTAATATCCACCACCGATCCCAGCTGGAACTGGAAGTCGTGGTTACGGGCGTGAGCAAGATAGCTCAGCGCGTCTACACCTTCATCAAGTGAACCGGTCGCCACTTCATGCAGCAGCGGTTTCCACAGGTGGCTGTGGTTACGATCAACCAGCGTGATTTTGGCCTTTTTATTACGGCCCAGCTTTTTACCCAACTGGGTAGCCAGCTCCAGCCCACCGGCACCACCACCCACAATCACTATTTTTTTCAATGGCGTAGTCACGCGACCCCCTAAAATTATTAACCAATTGTTAATTAAAAGTTATACATATAACCTTTAATTAACAACAGGTTACGGCAGTGAAACCATTCAGCGAGATCGAGAATAACATGAACGGTGCATTGGTCATACCAAAATTGATATGCATCAAGTTTTACCGCATATTTTTTGAGCGCAGAATCGCAAAAATGAATAAAAAAAAGCCCGCGATGTTTTCACATTGCGGGCCGGCGCGCGTTTAGCCGAGGGTTTTGAAGGCTTTTATGCGCTGGAGATGCGGGGAGATATTCTTGAACTTGTGGGTCTGCTCTTCATCCCAGATTATCTCATAGTAATGGTGCAGCAGGTCCGCCGAACGCTGGCTATTCAGCGCTTCGTCCTGACGAGATAGCACCACCAGGCAGCGATCGCGGTTTTTTTCGCGGAAATTATTCACGCATTTGGTGGCAATATCCGCATACTCTTCCGGCCGATCAATTTTCCCTTCCATGTTTTCATTGGGAAACAGGTTCGGGTTAAAAATGGCCTGGCGGATATCGCAAAGAAAGCCAATTCGCTCCGCCCAGAAGCCGCCGAGACCCACGCCGCAAATCAGCGGCCGATCGTCGGCGCTCAGCTGCAGCATCTTATCGACCTCTTTTAATAAGTGCTGCATATCATGTTTGGGATGCCGCGTGCTGTAGCTAATCAACCGAACATCGGGGTCAATAAACTGAAGCTGAAGCACCTTCTCATGGTTACCGGGGCTGTTTGAGTCAAAACCATGTAAATAGATAATCATCGCATCCTCACCAGACAACAACGCCTTTCAGGTTTATTACGCGGATTTCGCCTCTTGCCAACGCGCGTGAAGCTGCTCAAGCTGCGCGCTGATCGTCTTCCAGCGGGCGGAATCCCTTAACGCCTGACGGCTAAAGGAACCTTTATGATACAATTTCGTAACACGTTCTGCTTTGATCGGCGACAGGTTATCCAGCACGCTGACCGCACCCTTACGATTATTGCAGACAAGGATCATATCGCAACCCGCATCCAGCGATGCCTGGCCGCGCTCGGCGTAGCTGCCCATAATCGCCGCCCCTTCCATCGACAGATCGTCAGAGAAAATCACCCCTTCAAATCCCAGCTCACCGCGCAGAACCGTTTTTAGCCAGTGCGCAGATCCGCTGGCCGGACGCGGGTCAACGTCGCTGTAGATGACGTGGGCGGGCATGATCGCATCAAGCCGCTGCTCGCCAATCAGCGTACGGAAGATGGCCATATCTCTGGCGCGAATTTCCGCTTCCGCGCGCGGATCGCGCGGCGTCTCTTTATGGGAATCGGCCGTCACCGCGCCGTGTCCGGGAAAGTGCTTACCGGTGGTTTTCATTCCCGCGGCGTGCATGCCGTCAATAAAATGACGAGCTATCGCCAGGGCTTTGTCGGGATCGTCGTGATAGGATCGCTCGCCAATAGCGGCGCTGATATGCCCAACGTCCAGAACCGGCGCAAAGCTGATATCAATATCCATGGCGATCATTTCGCTGGCCATGAGCCAGCCGGCCTCTGCGGCCAGCTTACCGCCCTCCTCCATGCCGAGCAGCGCGGCGAAAGATTGCGCCGCGGGAAGGCGGGTAAAGCCCTCGCGGAAACGCTGTACGCGCCCGCCTTCCTGATCTACCGCTACCACCAGATGGTTGCGCGAGGCCTCGCGGATCTGGCGGACCAGCTCACGCAGCTGCGCCGGATCGTGATAGTTGCGGGTAAACAGGATCAGCCCGCCAACCAAAGGATGCGCCAGAATCTCACGCTCTTCCGCATCCAGTTCAAAACCTTCGACATCCAACATTACCGGGCCCACATCCACCTCTCTTATCCTTTTACTTTTTGTCTAACTGGCGCCATACCTCATCCGCCAGCACAATAAACTGTCGGTCG
The DNA here is from genome assembly GCF_001753185.1 of Klebsiella sp. LTGPAF-6F. Classification (NCBI taxonomy): domain Bacteria; kingdom Pseudomonadati; phylum Pseudomonadota; class Gammaproteobacteria; order Enterobacterales; family Enterobacteriaceae; genus Klebsiella; species Klebsiella sp. LTGPAF-6F. The sequence goes on along the minus strand of NZ_CP017450.1, from coordinate 2,498,059 downwards.
CCGGTTTGCTGCCAGCGTCGCTCGTACCAGCCCGCCATCAGCAGCTGCACCCACGGACGCCAGCGCTGAATTTGCCGCCAGAGCTGAAGCTCATCGATGCTCGCCCGTCTCGCGTATTCTGCGGCTAGCCGACGATGCGCGGCGGGCTCGATCCACACCGCCGCCAGCTCCAGCGCAACATCGCCATCGCCCGCATATTCCCAGTCAATCAGCCGCAGTCCCGCCTCGCCGTGAACGATGTTGCCCGCATGGACATCCATATGTAACGGGGCGAGACGCAGCGGCCGGGGCTCGCCGCGACGCAGCAGCCGTTTGTGCCAGCGTAGCCACCGCGGTGTGCGCCGCGCGGGGCTGCACTGTTGCCAGTACCGCTCAAGCAGCGGCCGCAGCGCGATACGCCAGCCAAAGCGCGGCTGCTGGTGCAGATGATACAGTAACCCTGCGAGCGCCGGACACTCCGGTAATGCGTTAACCACATCGCCTGAGCAATATTCCACCACCATCCAGGCGGGAGAATAAAACACCGGCGCGGGCGCTAACGAATCGGGAAGGCGTGACAGAACGTGATATTGACGGCGAAAGTCGCAGGCCGGCGCATGCGGATCGTGCGGCTGGCGCAGCACCCGCTTTTGCCGACCATCGCTGAGAATGCAGCTGCCGCCGCTCAGCCCGTTTTGGAGCGGCGCGGCGACAGGCGTATAGCGCGGGAAAAAGCGCGACAGCACTTCGTCGCGCGTGAGCTTATTGTTGCTGAACAGCACCTTTGCCTGACCAGATAATTTCGCCGGTCTGGACCAGCATTAGCTGCATTTTCAGCTCAGGGGAATTAACGTTGCCGGTCGCGTTGGAATAGAGCACGTACTGTGCGCCAACGGTACGCGCAATGCCCATCGCTTTACTGCGGCTGCCAAGGCTATCCTGCGGCGACAGGCCAAGCTGCTGTTTGGCTACGCCCAGCTGCTGCTGCGAGACCAGGGTGAATTTTCCATTGCCTTCCAGCGCGTTGCGCAGCGCCGTGGTGGCCTCTCCCGCATTCAACGTGCCGTTGGTGCGGTTATTGACGCTGTCGACCAGCAAAATGCTGCCCGCATTTACGCCGCTGGCCTGCAGCATCTGCCCAATCATCGGCTGCACCGCGGAATTCCAGTCAAAATGACGCACGCGCGGCGCCGGCTGCGCTGGCTGCTCGCCGTGTTCAATCGGACCCGGCTGCGTAGGTATCACGGGAATAGTCGGCACAGTCGGCTGCGGCTGAACGGGCTGCTGCGGCTTCGGCTGCGCTTCCTCAACGGGAGCGGGTTCCTGACGTTGACCCACGCATCCGGCAAGGAATATCGCCAGTGCGGTAACTAATGCATAGCGACATAGTTTAATCATTACGATTACCTCTTACAGATAAAGATAAAGTCGGGCCTTGTGCGCCCCCAGAATATTGGCGCTGCCATAAAGCGTAACGGAAGAGTGCGCAGGCACCGTTATGCTGCGCGCGGACTCCAGCGGATGCATTTCCAGCCCTCTGGCGTCATACCAGAAAAAGCGATAATGCACGGTCACCGGTACCTGGCGTTCATTGAACAATCGGGTGGTCGCCGTCGCCTGAATCTCGGATGCGGTCACCGTCGGTACTTCAGCGCTGATGCCCGCTGCCAGTACGTTTGATTCCATCACCAGACTTTGCTGATCGCTGACCGGAATTTCCGGATGCGAACTGCACCCGGCCAGTAACGTCACGGCCAGAAGTGCGCCGAAGTGAGCTGCGCGCATGAATGTTAACCTTTATGAGCCAGCATCGGGCCTAACGGACGGCCGCCCAACAGGTGCATATGGACATGGTAGACCTCCTGGCCCCCGTGGCGATTGCAGTTGACGATCAGGCGATAGCCATCGTCGGCAAGCCCCTCATCGCGGGCGATTTTCGCCGCGACGGTCATCATGCGTCCCAGGGCAAGCTCGTGCTCTGCGGTCACATCGTTGACGGTGGGAATCAGGATATTGGGAACGATCAGAATATGGGTTGGCGCCTGCGGAGAGATGTCGCGAAAAGCGGTCACGAGCTCATCCTGATAAACCACATCCGACGGGATCTCCCGGCGAATGATTTTGCTGAAAATCGTTTCTTCTGCCATGACTGATTCCTTAATAATTTTTATACCGTGCTCTGGCCTGCCTCTGCAGGTAAACGCGGATGCACAGGATTCCCCTAAGAGTATGAGCGAGTTACTCCCCCTCTTTCAACCTGAATGCGTTTTTTCTTACGCGAGCAAGCGCTTAGCTGCTGACGGATTAAGCGTTTCTTCGCTGTATGCCCCCCGGTACCAGTCAATAAGACCCGGGCATAGCCGTTTTCCCGCTTGTTTACACATTAAATATTAATGCGTATATTTCTCATTTGCATTCAAAGAAAATGCAGCGCACTGACGATCTGCCGCGGCCATCGCGCCGCAGCAAATAACAACAATCACACGATCAAGGGTTTATGATGTCTCTCTCCACCAACTTTCGGGATGGGCGTAACGCGCCGTCCCTGCTTGCTATGGGTATCGCGCTGGCGATCTTTCCCAACCTCAGTCAGGCAGCCGGCACGTCCGAAGACACTATTATTGTAGAAGGTTCCGCAGATAGCGCCTCGGAGACACAAGAGCAGGACTACAGCGTCAGAACCACCTCAGCCGGGACTAAAATGGAGATGGCCCAGCGCGATATCCCGCAATCGGTCAGTATCATTACCGAACAGCGGATGCGGGATCAGCAGCTGCAAACGCTGGGCGACGTCATGGACCATACCATGGGGATCAGCAGCAGCCAGGCGGACTCAGACCGCACCAGCTATTATTCCCGCGGTTTTGAGATCGACAATTATATGGTCGATGGCATTCCGACCTGGTTTGAATCCCGCTGGAATCTGGGCGACGCGCTTTCCGATATGGCCCTCTTCGAACGGGTTGAGGTCGTACGCGGCGCCAACGGCTTGCTGACCGGTACCGGCAACCCTGCCGCGTCGGTCAATATGATCCGCAAGCACGCGACCAGCCGGGAGTTCAAGGGAAACGTCTCTGCGGAGTACGGCAGCTGGAATAAGCAGCGCTATGTTGCTGATATGCAAAGCCCGCTGACTGACGATGGCAGCGTACGGGCGCGCATTATCGCCGGTTATCAAAATAATGACTCGTGGCTGGATCGCTATAACAGCGAAAAAACGTTCTTCTCCGGCATTCTTGATGCCGATCTCGGTACGTCGTCCGCTTTATCCGCTGGCTACGAGTATCAGCGTATCGACGTGAATAGCCCGACATGGGGTGGCCTGCCTCGCTGGAATACCGATGGCAGCAAGAACCACTATGACCGCGCCCACAGCACCGCGCCCGACTGGGCCTATAACGACAAAGAGATCAACAAGGTCTTCGTCACGCTGAAACAGCGCTTTGCCGATACCTGGCAGGCAACGATGAATGCCACCCATTCTGAGATCACGTTCGACAGCAAGATGATGTACGTGGACGCGTATGTCAACAAAGCGACCGGAATGCTGGTGGGCCCCTATAGCAGCTACGGCCCGGGCTATGATTACGTCGGCGGTACCGGCTGGAATAGCGGCAAACGTAAAGTCGACGCCGTTGACCTGTTCGCCGACGGCGGCTACGACCTGTTTGGTCGCCAGCACAACCTGATGATCGGCACCAGCTACAGTAAACAAAACAACCGCTATTTCAGTTCGTGGGCAAACGTCTTCCCCGATGAAGTTGGTAACTTCTATAGCTTCAATAGCGCGACATTCCCGGAAACCAGCTGGGGCCCGCAGAGCCTGGCGCAGGACGATACCACGCGAATGAAGTCGCTGTACGCGGCGACGCGTTTTTCCCTGCTTGACCCGCTGCATCTGATTCTTGGCGTCCGCTATAACAACTGGAGCATCGAGACGCTGACCTACACGATGGAGAAAAACCATACCACCCCGTACGCCGGGCTGGTTTACGACATCAACGACAGCTGGTCGGCCTACACCAGCTATACCTCGGTCTTCCAGCCGCAGAATAAGCGCGATAGTTCCGGTAAATACCTGACCCCGGTTACCGGAAACAACTATGAAGTGGGCCTGAAGTCGGACTGGATGGACAGCCGGTTAACGACGACGCTCGCCCTATTCCGCATCGAGCAGGATAACCTCGGCCAGGCGACCGGCGGGCAAATCCCCGGCAGTAACGGCGAAGCAGCCTATAAAACCGTCGACGGTACCGTAAGCAAAGGGGTGGAGTTCGAAATCAACGGGGCGATTACCGATAACTGGCAGATGACCTTTGGGGCGACGCGTTTTGTCGCTGAAGACAATGAAGGCAATGCGGTGAATCCCAACCTGCCGCGTACCAGCGTCAAGCTGTTCACCCGCTACCGTCTGCCGGTAATGCCTGAACTGACCGTCGGCGGCGGCGTTAACTGGCAGAACCGGGTGTATAAAGATACCGCGACGCCGTACGGGACGTTCCGTGCGGAACAAGGCAGCTACGCGCTGGTGGATGTGTTCACTCGCTACCAGGTCACTAAAAATCTTGCTGTGCAGGGTAACGTCAATAACCTGTTCGACAAAACCTACGACACCAACGTCGATGGTTCCATCGTCTACGGCGAACCGCGCAACGTCAGCATTACGGCCAGCTATCAGTTCTGATCTCTGCTTAACGTGACGAAAGCCGCGGGCGCGCTTTTAACGCCTGCGGCCATTAAAAAAGGCAGCCCGTAGGCTGCCTTAGTCTCCCCATATCACAACTTAGCTGTTGCGGATGTATTCATCCATTTCAGTTTTCAGGTTATCGGATTTGGTACCGAAAATAGCCTGAACGCCTGAACCTGCAACAACCACGCCTGCGGCACCCAGTTTTTTCAGGCCAGCCTGATCAACTTTCGCCACATCCGCCACGCTCACGCGCAGACGAGTGATACATGCGTCGAGGTTAGTAATGTTCTCTTTACCGCCGAACGCGGCAATCAGAGCCGGAGCCATTTCGCTGGTCGCGCCAGCTTTGCTGTCTTCGGTGGCGTCTTCACGACCTGGGGTTTTCAGATCCAGCGCTTTGATCAGCACGCGGAACACCACGTAGTAAACAATCGCATAGCAGATACCGACGATCGGGAACAGCCACAGCTTGCTGCTGTTGCCAGACAGAACGATGAAGTCGATCAGGCCGTGAGAGAACGACGTACCGTCACGCATACCCAGCAGGATACAGATCGGGAAGGCCAGACCTGCCAGAATCGCGTGGATGATGTACAGGATCGGCGCAACGAACATGAACGAGAACTCGATCGGCTCGGTAATACCGGTCAGGAACGAGGTCAGCGCTGCGGAGATCATGATACCGCCCACTTTCGCGCGGTTTTCTGGTTTAGCAGAGTGCCAGATAGCGATAGCGGCGGCCGGCAGACCGTACATTTTGAACAGGAAGCCGCCGGACAGTTTGCCCGCAGTCGGGTCGCCTGCCATATAGCGCGGAATATCACCGTGGAAGACCTGACCTGCTGCGTTGGTGTATTCACCAATCTGCATCTGGAAAGGAACGTTCCAGATGTGGTGCAGACCAAACGGCACCAGGCAGCGCTCAATGAAGCCGTAGATACCGAACGCAACAACCGGGTTCTGGTAAGCGGCCCACTGGGAGAAAGTCTGGATTGCGGTACCGATCGGCGGCCAGATAAAGGACAGGATCACGCCAGTGAAGATCGCTGCCAGGCCGGAGATAATTGGCACAAAACGCTTGCCCGCAAAGAAGCCCAGATACTCAGGCAGCTTAATGCGATAGAAGCGGTTGAACATGTAGGCTGCGATGGCACCGGAGATGATACCGCCGAGGACGCCGGTATCCGCCAGGTGTTTAGCCGCAATCTCTTCAGCAGGTAAATGCAGAACCAGAGGTGCAACCACGGCCATGGTTTTCACCATGATGCCGTAAGCGACGACCGATGCCAGAGCGGATACGCCGTCGTTATTGGTGAAGCCAAGTGCGACACCGATAGCAAAAATCAGCGGCATGTTAGCGAAGACCGAACCGCCCGCTTCCGCCATGACGTGGGAAACTACGGCTGGCAGCCAGCTGAAGTTTGCGGAACCGACGCCCAGCAGGATACCTGCGATAGGCAGTACGGATACCGGCAGCATCAGCGATTTACCGACCTTCTGCAGGTTAGCAAATGCATTCTTAAACATAATTGAGAGTGCTCCTGAGTATTTGGTGCTTTTTTACGTTTTCACGCATTGGCCCGGGGGGAGAACCGCGCCGTGGACAGGACATCTAAGCGCCCTTTATTTATTACACAGAGTAAAATAATTACCGGGATGATTGTTTGACGGCTATCACGTTTCAATCAGACACCCATTAAAAACTGACATTGATTTACATAACTCGTGTCTGAATGTTGCCCAAAAACCTTCACCGCCCCATTTGTGGCGGTGAACTTTACTCGCTTTAGCTATTAATTACGAGCCTTAAAATAATAAGCAATATCAGAGAGGTTGCAGCCGGGAGGGGTCAATATGAAAAAGCGTCGCGAAATTTTCAGTCGTCTGTTGTGCCAGCTGCTCCAGCAATACGCCCTTGAGGACCGCCATATACTCGGCGACGTCCCGGACCATCGCCGGCTGGTTCTCTTTGCCGCGATGCGGTACCGGCGCCAGATACGGCGAATCGGTCTCCACCAGCAGGCGATCGAGAGGTACATAGCGCGCAGCATCGCGAAGCTGCTCCGCATTACGGAACGTCACAATGCCGGAAAACGAGATATAGAACCCCATATCCAGCAGCTTACCCGCTGTCTCCCTATCCTCAGTGAAACAGTGTAGTACGCCACCGCAATCCGTCACTTTTTCTTCGCGTAAAATTTCCAGCGTATCGGCGCGGGCATCGCGGGTGTGAACAATAACCGGCTTATTCAGCTCCCGGCCTATACGGATATGATCGCGAAACGACGCCTGCTGACGCGCTTTTGTTTCCGGCGTGTAGAAATAATCGAGCCCGGTCTCGCCCATCGCGACGACGCCGTCCTCTGCTGCGAGTTTGCGCAGCTCTTCAACGTCATACTCTTCATCCTGGTTTAACGGATGGACGCCGCAGGAAAAAACGACGTCGTGACGCTGCCCCACCAGCTCGCGCATACCGCGGTATCCCGGCAGCGTCGTCGCCACGGCCAGGCAAAATTTCACATCGCGCGCGGAAGCCTTTGCCAGTACATCGTCTACATCTTTATGCAGCGTTTGATAATCCAGGCCATCGAGATGGCAATGGGAGTCGACTAAAAACATGATGTCTCTCTCAGAGGTGGGATACGGGAAGAACCGCCCCGGGTTGCAGGTAATGTTCCCAGCGCAGAAGGCGCTCGGTTAGCAGCAGTTCGCGATTAATGCCGACAACGCTCAACAGCTGTTCGCGGCAGGCGCTGACGTCACGCGCAATCGCCTGCAGGCGCGCCGCCGGCAGCGCAGCGGCCAGCTGATTGACCAGTGGCCAGGCGTCCGGATTGCTGATAAGCGTAATCCCCTGCTGCCTTTTTTGCGCATCGACCAGCAGCGATGCCAGCCAGTGCAGGCGAATCGCTGCCTGTTCATGGTTCAAAATCGGCAACAGCATCAGCCAGTCGCCGTGAGTTAAAATATTACCCAGGATCTGACAAAGCTGCTGGCGCGGTGCCCAGTGAGAATCCTGCAGCAGATCCAGCGCTGCCGCTGGCGCGTTGGCGCTCAGCCGCAGCGCCGCGAGCAGCGCGTCTTGTGACATCGTCACTTCCCGCTCTAACCACGCCAGCGCGTAGCGTTCTGAAGGCGGAGCAAGGTGATACAAACGACAGCGGCTGCGCAGCGTTGCCAGCAGGCGCGCTGGCTCCTGACAGGCCAGGAAGAACCAGGTATTCTCCGGCGGCTCCTCCAGCGTTTTCAGCAGCGCGTTTGCCGCCGCATCCGTCAGCATAGCGGCATCGCCTATCCACACCACCTTCGCGCCGCCAAGCCGGGCGTGCTCATAAAGCTTTTCGCTCACCTCGCGCACGGCATCGATCCCGAGCGAGCTCTTCCCCTTTTCCGGGGTCAACGCATAATAATCAGGATGGGTACCGGCCTGCATCAGCTGACAGCTGTGGCAATGACCGCAGCTTTTATGCCCTTCCGGCTGGCGACACATCAGAAAGCGACAAAGCGCGTAAATCAGCGCATCGCTCCCCATGCCCGGCAGCGCCTGGACCATCAGCGCATGGTGGCCCCGTCCCGCCTGATAGCTGGCAACCAGCTGTTCAAAGGGCGGGCGTAACCACGGGTACCATTTCATGGGAGTTGCTCCGCAACCCACTGATTGACCACCGCACGGATGTCGCGCTCGACGGCCTCCAGCGGCTGGGTGGCGTCAACGGTACGGATGGTGGGATCCTGCGCCGCCAGTTCAAGGTAGCGCGCGCGAGTTCGATTAAAGAAATCCAGCGACTCCTGCTCAATTCGGTCAAGTTCGCCGCGGGCGCGGGCGCGCTTCAGGCCCACCTCCGGAGTCACATCAAGATAAAGCGTCAGATGGGGACGAAAGTCTCCCAGTACCGCGTCACGCAGGGTCGCCAGCATCGTCTGGTCGATACCGCGACCGCCGCCCTGATAGGCCTGGGTCGAGAGATCGTGACGATCGCCAATGACCCATTGACCGCGCGCCAGAGCGGGTTTAATCACCGTCTCTACCAGCTGTACGCGCGCCGCGTAAAACATCAGCACTTCCGCTTTATCATTAATCACTTCATCGCCGGTGGACTGAATATCCAGCACCAGGCTGCGCAGCTTCTCGGCCAGAATGGTGCCGCCCGGTTCGCGGGTAAACACCATATCGCTAACGCCCAGCTGTTTTAGCGTCTCTACCACACATTCACGCGCGGTGGTTTTCCCTGCGCCCTCCAGGCCCTCGATGACGATATAGTTACTGCGCATTTTTTTCCTTAAGTACTTTCAAATAATCCTGAACCGAGCGGTTATGGCTGGCCAGGTTGGTATTAAACGTATGCCCGCCCTTGCCGTCCGCGACAAAATAAAGATACGGCGTTTTCGCCGGATGCGCGGCGGCGTTCAGCGAGGCCTCGCCCGGTGCGGCGATGGGTCCGGGCGGCATACCGTTAATGGCATAGGTATTGTAAGCGGTCGGCGTTTCCAGGTCTTTACGCGTCAATTTGCCATTATAACTCTCCCCCATCCCGTAAATCACGGTGGGATCGGTTTGCAGACGCATGCCGATACGTAAACGATTAATAAATACCGATGCGACGCGGTCGCGCTCTTCCGGCAGCGCCGTCTCTTTTTCAATGATAGAGGCCATCGTCAGCAGCTGATTCTTATCATGATACGGCAGATTCTCCATCCGCCCTTCCCAGGCTTTATCGACCGCGGCAACCATCTTCTGATGCGCGCGCTTAAGGATCGCCACATCGCTGGTATTGGCGGTATACATCCAGGTATCCGGCCAGAACCAGCCTTCGACCCAATCGGGATGTTCCAGATCAAGGGCCTTCGCCACGGTTTCATAGCTGTCATCCGCCAGCGTATGCTTGACGTAAGGCGCATCGCGCAGCTGACGCAGGTAGTCACTCACCCGCATACCTTCAACGAAGCGCAGCGGAAACTGCGCCTCTTTACCGCTGGCGAGCAGCTGCAGCATCTGGCGTACCGTCATATCAGGCGTGAAGCGATAGGTCCCGGCTTTAAAGTGGGACAGCTCAGGCTTGATGCGCAGCAGCCACTGGAACACCCGAGGGCGGTTAATGACTTTATCGCTATATAGCTGTTGCCCAAGCGCCAGGCGCCCCGTCCCGGCCTCAAGGGTAAAGATGGTCTCTTCTTTAATCAGTAACTTACTGTCCGCCAGCTGGCGAACTTTCCACATACCGATGCCCGCGGCGATGCCCAGCACCACCACCAACAGCAGAATGAAACGTAACATTTTCTTCATGGCTAATCAGACAGCTCACACAAGGGGGCTAAAAAATGATAAAGCTCGCGCGTGGACCAACGTTTATCGTTCCAGCGGCGAACAGGCACCAGCGGCATTAATGCGTTACAGACAAGGACCTCGTCGGCTTCGCGTAACGCCTCGGGGCGCATGGTGGCTTCGACAACGCGAAACGGCGATGGTGCCAGCTTAGCGAGAATGTACTGGCGCATAATACCGTTGACCCCCGCCCGATCGAGGCGCGGGGTAAAGACGTCGGATCCTTTACGCCAGAATAAGTTCGCGGCACAGCATTCCGTAAGCCACCCGTCGCTGTCAAGGACCAGCGCTTCATCGGCGTCCGTCTGCTCAAGATGAGAACGAATCAGCACCTGCTCCAGCCGATTAAGGTGTTTGAGGCCGGCGAGCGAGGGATTGCGTCCCAGCCTGACAGGGCTCAACGTCACGGAGATCCCCTCCTCGCGCCAGCGAAGATAGTGCTCCGGCCAGGGCGATACGCTGAGGATTCTCATGGGATTCACGCAGCCGGCAGCGCTGTATCCGCGCCCCCCCGCCCCGCGCGTGATGATGACCTTCAGCACGCCATCCTGATGGGGCTGCGCCAGATGCGCCATCTCGTGCGCTAATAGCGCCCAGTCGTCGTAGGGGATAAAGAGCTGTTCACAGGCCTTCTGCAGGCGGGCCAGATGGGCTGACAGCAGCTGAACCCGGCCTCTGACGATGCGCGCCGTGGTAAAGCAGCCATCGCCGAACTGAACGCTGCGATCGTTCACCGCAAGCGTTTCACTTTCAGCGCCATTTATCAAATACATAAAAGTCTCCTTATCGCTGGCCGGTTAGTTTCGCAGGAGGAGATACATTGAACAAGCGGAGAAAACTGAATGTAAAAGACCACCTTCTGAGAAGGTGGCTTTTGAGAATGCCCCCTGTAAGGGGGGCTATTGTCACCTTCCGCTGATTACTCTAGCAATTCCATCTGCTGTTCATACGTTTGTTCCGTTTTCTCCTGATGCCTCACATATCGTCTGATAATTTCTTCATTCACTCCCACCGTATCGACAAAGTAGCCTCGCGACCAAAAATGATTCCCCCATAGCTTCTTCCTGATATGTGGAAAACGGTTATAAAGCCTGATGGCACTGCGTCCTTTTAGATGGCCCATCAGAGTTGATATCGAGATCTTTGGTGGAATGATGACGACCAGATGTACATGATCGGGCTGAACATTTAGCTCCAGAACCTCACAATCCTTTATTCCACAGAGGATATAGATCGTCCTGTACAGCTCCTTACCCAGCTTATCTTTCAGGATCCTGAATCGGTACTTGGGTGTCCAGACTATGTGGTATTTGCAACGCCAATATACATGTGATGAACTCCTGTAAAGTCCCATGTCGGTTTGTCTCCTTTTACTTGTGGTGAGTAAGCAGAGATATTCCGACATGGGCATTCTTCAGGCTATAGCCTTACAGGAGCAATCACCACCTCCCTAGGAGGTGGTTTAGGGATGACAAAAAAAAGGCCCGACGAGCGGGCCAGTTTTTCGATGAGCATTGACGTCAGCAAAGACGTGGCGTCAGGCGCGCATCACACCCTTTTAAAGATTAGCGAGCCGTTAGTGCCGCCGAAGCCGAAGGAGTTACACAGGGTATACTCCAGATCGCTAACCTGACGCGCTTCGTGCGGAACGAAGTCCAGATCGCAACCGTCATCCGGGTTATCCAGGTTGATGGTTGGCGGAACGGCGCCATCGCGCAGCGCGAGGATGGAGTAGATAGACTCTACTGCGCCCGCGGCGCCCAGCAGGTGGCCGGTCATTGACTTAGTCGAGCTGACCATGACGCGGCTGGCAGCGTCACCGAAGACGGATTTCACCGCCTGCGCTTCTGCTTTATCGCCTGCCGGCGTAGAGGTGCCGTGGGCGTTGACGTAGCCAATCTGGCTAGCTTCAATGCCAGCATCGCGAATGGCGTTCACCATCGCCAGCGCGGCTCCAGCACCATCTTCCGGTGGCGAAGTCATATGGTAGGCATCGCTGCTCATACCAAAGCCGACGATTTCCGCATAGATTTTCGCGCCGCGTTTTTTCGCGTGCTCATACTCTTCCAGCACGACCATGCCGGCGCCGTCGCCGAGCACGAAACCGTCACGCTCTTTATCCCATGGACGGCTTGCCGCCTGCGGGTTGTCATTGCGCGTGGACAGCGCGCGCGCTGCACCAAAGCCGCCTACGCCCAGCGGGGTACTGGCTTTTTCCGCACCACCGGCGACCATTGCGTCAGCATCGCCATAGGCGATAACGCGCGCGGCGTGACCAATGTTGTGTACGCCAGACGTGCAGGCGGTTGCGATGGAAATGCTTGGTCCACGCAGACCAAACATGATGGTCAGATGCCCGGCCACCATGTTAACGATTGTGGAAGGAACAAAGAACGGGCTGATCTTACGCGGTCCGCCTTTTACCAGCGAACTGTGGTTTTCTTCGATCAGGCCAAGCCCGCCAATACCGGAACCAATAGCGGCACCGATGCGGGTAGCATTCTCTTCCGTCACTTCAAGGCCAGAATCCTGCATGGCCTGAATGCCAGCGACAATTCCATATTGAATGAAGGCGTCCATCTTGCGCTGTTCTTTGCGCGAGATGAAGTCATCACAGTTAAAATCCTTTACTAAGCCAGCAAATTTCGTTGCATAGGCGCTAGTATCGAAATGGTCGATCAGGCTGATGCCACTCTGACCGGCAAGGAGAGCTTTCCAGGTAGACTCTACGGTATTGCCGACAGGAGACAACATGCCCAGTCCGGTCACAACTACACGACGCTTAGACACGGTTGTCCTCCAGGGAGGGAAAATAGATTCTTGTGGGACAAAATATAGATAAAACTCAGGCGGTCGAATGACCGCCTGGAGATGTTCACTTACGCCTGGTGGCCGTTGATGTAATCAATGGCAGCCTGAACAGTAGTGATTTTCTCAGCTTCTTCGTCCGGAATCTCAGTATCAAACTCTTCTTCCAGAGCCATTACCAGCTCAACGGTGTCAAGAGAATCAGCGCCCAGGTCTTCAACGAAGGAAGCATTGTTGGTAACTTCTTCCTGCTTAACGCCCAGCTGTTCGCCGATAATTTTCTTAACGCGTTCTTCGATAGTGCTCATACTCTTAAATTTCCTATCAAAACTCGCTTTCGCGATGGTTTTCGTAGTGTATAAAATGTTGAAAAATTTGCAACTAAATCCCGGCAGGTCTTACCACGATTTTACGCTATTTTGCGGCTGTTTGCCCTCATAACGCAAATCATTTTGTACAAAACATTACGGTGAACCGCACAGACTGCGCGGTTCCTGAGCGTTTTGCACAAATCTCGGTCAGACCATATACATTCCGCCGTTGACGTGCAGAGTTTCACCGGTGATGTAACTCGCTTCGTCAGAGGCTAAAAATGCCACCGCGCTGGCGATTTCATTTGGAGAGCCTAAGCGCCCCGCAGGAACTGCCGCCAGCGTACCCGCACGCTGCTCATCGGTCAGCGCACGCGTCATGTCCGTTTCAATAAAGCCCGGAGCAACAACGTTTACAGTAATACCGCGGGACGCAACTTCGCGAGCCAGTGATTTACTGAAGCCAATCAGACCCGCTTTCGCCGCAGCGTAGTTGGCCTGACCCGCATTTCCCATGGTACCAACCACAGAACCGATAGTGATAATACGTCCATGACGCTTTTTCATCATAGCGCGCATTACCGCTTTTGACAGACGGAAAACAGATGACAGGTTGGTTTCGATAATATCGTTCCACTCATCATCTTTCATGCGCATTAACAGGTTATCACGAGTAATCCCGGCATTGTTCACCAGGATATCAACTTCACCAAATTCTGCGCGAATATTTCCCAGAACAGATTCGATAGATGCAGGATCGGTCACATTCAGCAGCAGACCTTTACCGTTAGCACCTAAATAATCGCTGATCGCCTGCGCGCCGCTCTCGCTGGTCGCAGTACCGATAACTTTCGCGCCACGGGCAACGAGCGTTTCAGCGATTGCGCGGCCAATCCCGCGACTTGCACCGGTAACCAGCGCGATTTTTCCTTCAAAACTCATGGTTTTCCTCTTTTATTGCTCAAGCGCCGCAGACATCGCCGCCGGCTCGTTAAGCGCGGAAGCGGTCAGGGTGTCAACAATACGTTTAGTCAGACCGGTGAGGACTTTACCCGGACCAACTTCATACAGATGCTCTACGCCCTGTGATGCCATAAACTCAACGGTTTTGGTCCACTGAACCGGACTATACAGCTGGCGAACCAGGGCATCACGGATAGCATCAGGCGCCGTTTCACTTTTCACGTCGACGTTGTTTACCACCGCAATCGTCGGCGCGTTAAAGGTGATTTTCTGCAGCTCAACCGCCAGTTTTTCCGCCGCCGGCTTCATCAGCGCGCAGTGGGACGGTACGCTGACCGGCAGCGGCAGCGCACGTTTCGCACCCGCAGCCTTACAGGCGGCTCCCGCGCGCTCGACGGCCTCTTTGTTACCCGCAATAACCACCTGTCCTGGCGAGTTAAAGTTTACCGGAGAAACCACCTGCCCTTCAGCAGATTCTTCGCAGGCTTTGGCAATCGCAGCATCGTCAAGCCCGATGATCGCGGACATCGCGCCGGTACCTTCCGGTACCGCTTCCTGCATAAACCTGCCGCGCATCTCAACCAGGCGGACGGCATCAGCAAAATCGATAACGCCTGCGCATACCAGCGCAGAGTATTCGCCGAGGCTGTGGCCCGCCAGCAAAGCGGGCGCTTTACCGCCCCGCTGCTGCCAGACGCGATACAGCGCTACGGAGGCGGTCAGCAGAGCCGGCTGCGTCTGCCAGGTTTTGTTCAACTCTTCCGCCGGGCCCTGCTGTGCAAGCGCCCACAGATCGTAACCCAACGCCGCAGAGGCTTCACGGAACGTCTCTTCAATGACCGGGTAAGCGGCCGCCATATCTGACAGCATCCCGACACTCTGAGAGCCCTGTCCCGGGAACACAAAAGCAAATTGCGTCATGTTTAAATCCTTATCCTAAAAACGAACCAGCGCGGAACCCCAGGTGAAACCACCACCGAAGGCTTCCAGCAGAATAAGCTGACCACGTTGAATGCGGCCATCGCGAACGGCTTCATCCAGCGCACAGGGAACAGATGCCGCCGACGTATTGCCGTGTCTGTCGAGCGTGACGACCACGTTGTCCATCGACATGCCCAGCTTCTTCGCCGTGGCGCTGATAATACGCAGGTTGGCCTGATGCGGCACCAGCCAGTCAAGCGCAGAGCGCTCGAGGTTGTTCGCAGCTAAAGTCTCGTCCACGATGTGCGCCAGCTCGGTTACCGCCACCTTAAAGACTTCATTACCCGCCATCGTCAGATAGATGGGGTTTTCCGGTTCGACGCGATCGGCGTTCGGCAGCGTCAGCAGCGAGCCGTAGCTGCCATCCGCGTGCAGATGGGTGGAGATGATGCCCGGCTTTTCAGAAGCACCCAGCACCACGGCGCCGGCGCCATCGCCAAAAATAATAATGGTTCCGCGATCGGCAGGATCGCAGGTGCGCGCCAGCACGTCAGCGCCGATCACCAGCGCGTAATCCACCGCACCGTTTTTTACGTATTGATCGGCAACGCTAAGCGCGTAGGTGAACCCCGCGCAGGCCGCAGCGACGTCAAACGCCGGGCAGCCTTTAATACCCAACATTGATTGAATCTGGCATGCCGAGCTAGGAAACGCATGGGTACCGGAGGTGGTCGCAACAATAATCAGACCAATTTGCTCCGGCTTGACGCCCGCCATGTCCAGCGCATTCTTAGCGGCTTCAAGGCCCATCGTAGCAACTGTTTCATTCGGTGCGGCAATACGACGCTCGCGGATACCGGTACGAGTAACAATCCACTCGTCAGACGTATCGACCATATTTTCCAGTTCAGCGTTCGTACGCACGTGCTCAGGCAGATAGCTGCCGGTACCAATAATCTTCGTATACATGTACGCTCAGTCACTCTTGGGTAATATACCGGGTTAACTCAAACTGCGAGGCGTCAGTCGTTGCCGGTCATCCGGGTTTGAGGCCGGGAATTTCCGCTTCTGCCGCCTTCAGGCAATTCGAAACCTGCAGGGTATAAAGATTCCAGGCGAGCGGCAATTCGCTGAGGAACCTGCCGCTGCACAGCCTGCACTGCCTGCTCTATCGCGACGCAAAAAGCGCGCTGATTGGCAGCCCCATGACTTTTAATCACGGAACCGCGTAATCCTAACAGACAGGCACCATTATACTGGTCGGGGTTGAGGTGACTGAATCGCCTCGACAGGCTTTTTTGTAACCAACGCTTTAATAAAAGCAGCCACCACGACCTTTTTTTCCCCTCTCCCTGTGATTTCAACAGTGAAAGGAACATTCTGACAACACCTTCCATCGTTTTTAATGTGACGTTGCCCGTGAATCCATCACAAACCAAAACATCCGTCTTACCCGTCAACAATTCGTTGGCTTCCAGATACCCAATATAGTTGAGGGTTGGCAGGGTCTTCAAAACCGCCGCCGCGTCGCGAATGCTGCTGAGACCTTTCATCTCTTCTTCGCCGATATTCAGAAGCGCAACGCGGGGATCCTTAATACCGATCGCTTCTTCGGCAAGAACCGCCCCCATGATGGCAAACTGCACCAGCATTGTGCTATCGCAATCCACGTTAGCGCCTAAATCCAGCACCACCGTTTTGCCCTTCAGCTGATGCGGCAACATAGTAACCAGCGCAGGGCGCTCAATCCCCTCAATGGGCTTAAGCAGCAGCTTCGCCAGCCCCATTAGCGCTCCGGTATTACCCGCACTGACGCAGGCCTCCGCCCGCCCTTCTTTCACTAACTCAAGCGCAATGCGCATTGAGCTACCGCGACTGGCGCGAATCGCTTGCGCGGGTCGAGCATCACTGGCAATAACTGACTGCGCAGGGATAACCTGCAGACGTGAACGTTGTTCAAAATCAGCTTTGGCAAGTAATGGCGCGATAGTGTCGGGATCGCCGACTAAAAGAAGTGTGAGTTGTGAATTAGAGTTCAGTGCCTGCAATGCTGCAGGCACTGTCACGGAAGGGCCAAAATCCCCGCCCATGACATCTAACGCCAGGGTTAGACGTGTCAAGGTATCGTCGCTGCTCGGTTCGGTTATTCCCCAGTTACCCGGGGAGATCCTCACTAAGCTTCATCACGCTTTTACTCTTCGTCTTTCACGCGGCAAGTGCGTTGACTGCGCTCGTTCACACCAGTCACATAGTGAGCTATGCTCCTGGTGCTTCTCTCGCTTGCGTCTTCTTGCAACGCGAAATCCATGGAGTAATGCGTGATTACTTAGCGATAACCTTGCGACCGCGGTAGAAACCGTCGGCAGTGATGTGGTGACGCAGGTGTTTTTCACCAGAAGCTTTGTCTACAGACAGGCTGGTGACTGCGGTCAGCGCGTCATGGGAACGACGCATGCCACGTTTGGAACGGGTTGGTTTATTCTGTTGTACGGCCATGGACCTTACTCCTCAATTACTTATGCTTTAAGCTGGCTAATACGGCAAATGGATTTGGTTTTTGTGCCTCTTCAGGCAGTTCACCAAAGACCATGTCCGCGTCGGACACTTCACAGTGTTCAGAATCATGCACCGGAACTACGGGCAAGGCGAGGATGATTTCATCTTCAACCAGCGCCAGCAGATCGATTTCACCGAATTCGTTAACCTCAATCGGCTCATACGCTTCCGGCAGTGCTTCGGCCTGTTCGTCATTTCTGACGGGGCTGAAACAATACGTTGTGTGAACATGATGGGGGAACGGTTTCCCGCAACGCTGACATTCGAGGGTTACCGACACTGTCGCATCGCCGCTTAAAACGGCAAGACGCTGGTTATCGATAGCGAACGACATGCTGCATTCCACATCGCTGTCCACGCTGACAACAGAATCAGCGACACGCACAGCCTGATCACGGGTATAGATACCTTGGTAATCTAAGCGTTTTTGAGCCGTGCGAACCGGATCGAGAGTCAGGGGTAATTTTACCTTTTGCATAGGGCGCGCATATTAACTTTGTAACGTCATAGAGTCAAAGAAAAAGGCAGCCTCAGGTTGCCTTTTGCCATTTATTCGCACACATTGCGGCGCATAGTTTAAAATGATGCTCTGCGAAGCGCTATATGTGGATGAAAAAATATGTCTGAACTAATCCTCGCGTCAACCTCGCCGTGGCGGCGAATGCTGCTGGAAAAACTGTCGGTGCCTTTTGAATGCGCTGCGCCGAACGTTGATGAAACCCCGCTGCCCGGCGAACCTGCCCGCCAGCTGGTGATACGTCTGGCGCAGGCAAAGGCGCAGGCCCTTGCCGCACGCTACCCAAAGCACCTCATTATAGGCTCCGATCAGGTTTGTGTCCTGGACGGTGAAATTACCGGCAAACCGCATACGGAAGAAAACGCCCATCGCCAGCTGAGAAAGGCCAGCGGCACCATCGTCACGTTCTATACCGGCCTGGCGCTGTACAATTCCGCCAACGGTCATCTACAAACGGAATGCGAACCTTTCGACGTTCATTTCCGCCGTTTAAGCGACCAGGAAATTGAGAGCTATATCCGCAAGGAAAACCCGCTGCAGTGCGCCGGAAGCTTTAAAAGCGAAGGTTTAGGCATCACGCTATTCGAACGGCTTGAGGGGCGCGATCCCAACGCGCTGGTCGGTTTGCCGCTCATTGCCCTGTGCCAGATGCTGCGCCGGGAAGCGTTGAATCCCCTGCTCACGTAAACATGATAAAGGCCTCCCGATCCCACGCGGTCTCTTCCTGAGGCCGCGTGCCGCCGCTTTACAACGCGTTTTACCCGCTGCCCAACGGAGCAGAGCAGGTTTACCCCAACTTAATTAATGCATCGCCTGTCACAGTTTATTTTACCCGCGCCATTAGAATCCATTATGAAACGTTGTTTTATTTTTAAATGGAGCCACTATGCCAACCCGCGCTACGCTTTTGACCCTCACCCTGCTGGCCGCCGCCGGCGTTAATGCCCATGACTGGCAGCGCCAGGGCATCGTAGAGGGCAATCTCCCCGCCTCCTGGCAGCAGCTGAAAGCGCAGATGACCTACCCGGACTCGTGGCTCTCTGGCCACTACCGTGATTTTGAGCAATGGCGACAGCAGGCCCGTACGCTGCTTCGGCAGTCTCTGCTAACCCCGGCGTCGACACTCCCCTTCGCGCCGCAAACGCTGATGAGAGAAAATCGAGGCGCGTATACCGCCGAGAAGCTGGCCTTCAACGTAACCGACGATAACAGGATTGCCGCGCTGATGTTGACGCCAAATTCCCCCGGCCCTCACCCGGCAATTGTTCTGCTGCACGACCATGGCTCAAAGTTTGATATCGGTAAGGAGAAGCTAATCCGTCCGTGGAACGACGCCGCACGGCTGGCCAGCGCCGAGGCGTGGGCGGATAAATTTTTCAGCGGTCGGTTTATCGGCGATGAACTGGCGCAGCGCGGCTATGTCGTCATCGCCATTGATAGCCCGGGTTGGGGGGACCGAGGGCCGATGGTCTACGTGCAGCAGCAGGCCCTCGCCAGCAACTACTTTAACCTGGGGCGCTCGCTGGCAGGTGAAGTTGCCTATGAAGATCTGCGTACCGTCGATTTCCTCAGCACTTTAAAAACGGTTGATAGTCAACGCATTGGGGTCGTGGGTTTCTCAATGGGCGGTTTTCGCGCCTGGCAGCTGGCCGCCCTGTCTGACAAAGTCGCCGCGACTGCGGTTATCTCCTGGTTTGGAACCTGGAACGGCCTGATGCAGCCTGGCAACAACGTTTTGCGCGGCCAGTCGGCGTTTTATATGCTTCACCCTGGCTTATCCGGACGCCTCGATATTCCCGATATCGCCAGCATTGCCGCGCCAAAACCGATGCTTATTTACAGCGGCGGACAAGATAAGCTCTTCCCGGCGGAAGCCGTTAACGACGCCTTCGCAAAAGTGCATAAAGTGTGGGCGTCGCAAAACGCGCAGGATAAGCTGGAAACAAAAACGTGGCCGGAACTGGGCCACGTTTTTAATCAACAACAGCAGGATGAAGTTTTCCCCTGGCTTGCCAGGTGGCTCAAACCCTGAGCCTGAGCGCGGTCATTTCGCGTTACGCAAGACCTGCAGGCAGCGCTTAAGCTGATTATCTAAGGGGGCTTCAATGCGCATAATCTCCCCGCTACCCGGATGGGTAAACTTCAGCGCCGCCGCATGCAGAAACAGCCGGTTAAGGCCGGTGCCCGCCAGCTGCTTATCAAATTCACGGTCGCCGTAGCGGTCGTCAAAAGCAATAGGGTGGCCGGCGTATTGCGTATGCACGCGGATTTGATGCGTACGACCGGTCACCGGACTGCAGCGCACCAGCGTCGCATGGGTATAACGCTCTTCAACTTTAAAGCGCGTCTCCGAGGGTTTCCCCTCCTGGTTAACCCGCACAATGCGCTCACCGCTCTGCAGAATATTTTTCAGCAGCGGCGCCTGCACCACTTTAGTATGCGACTGCCACTGCCCGCGCACCAGCGCCAGGTAATCCTTCTGCATTCCTTTGTCGCGCAGCTGCTCGTGCAGGGAACGCAGCGCGGAGCGCTTTTTGGCGACCAGCAGCACGCCGGAGGTGTCGCGATCCAGGCGATGCACCAGCTCCAGGAAACGCGCTTCCGGACGCAGCGCGCGCAGACCTTCAATTACGCCAAAGCTCAATCCGCTGCCGCCGTGTACCGCCGTTCCGGAAGGCTTGTTAAGCACCAGGATATGATCGTCTTCATATAAAATCACATCGGCCAGCGCGGCCACTTTTTGCAGGTGTGGAGAGACCGCCTCTTCTTCCTTCTCAGAGACGCGAACCGGCGGGATGCGCACTTCGTCGCCGGCTTCCAGCTTATATTCCGGCTTCACGCGCTTTTTGTTAACCCGCACCTCGCCTTTACGCAAGATGCGATAAATCATGCTCTTCGGTACGCCCTTCAGCTGCGTACGCAAAAAGTTGTCGATACGTTGCCCGGCTTCATCATCAGCAATGGCAACCATTTTTACGCTTGGGATCTCAGTTTTCATGGTGCGCGATTCTAAATAGCCCGACGCATTAGCGCCACTCATTTTTATATGCTTATATTTATCATCATCCGGATTTCACAGTACGCTTCATCATCGTTTTGTTTGTTATTAGAACAATCTGTATACGCGGGTGAAAAAACTGTGAGTAACCGGGTGATAAAAGGTGAAAGTCAACTTGCTATAACGAGCTTAGCAATGGAATAATGATGCAGTATTCCGTGCTGAAACTTGTTAGAACAAGAAATTAGCGGAATGACCAATTTTGTCTGACCGATCATCAACGCAGCAATGGCGTAAGACGTATTGATCTTTCAGACAGTTAGCGGGCTGCGGGTTGCAGTCCTTACCGGTACAGGCTCTATGGATTTCACGTCGCAGGAAGGCGTTCACACTGGGATATCCCGGCGCTCATCTGGATCAAATGATTAAGATGAGCAGGTTAAGCCGCCACGCCTGCTGCATGAAAAACGATGGGTATAAATGGAATCTTCTCTGGTGATACATCCCAGGCAGTTCCCCTGATAAGTGCGCTGTGTTTCCGTTTGAAATACAGGCGACCGACACTCTGCGCCTCTTAAGCGCGCGACAGCCGTGAGGTTGGCGACGTGAAACAGACACGAGGCCATCGGTTTTCCCCGGTAAGGCGTTACTCTGCCCGTAGCTTAGTCGTCAATGTAAGAATAATGAGTAAGTTACGATGAAAAGAATGTTAATCAACGCAACTCAGCAGGAAGAGTTGCGCGTCGCCCTTGTTGATGGGCAGCGCCTGTACGACCTGGATATCGAAAGCCCCGGGCACGAACAGAAAAAAGCGAACATCTACAAAGGCAAAATCACTCGTATTGAACCTAGCCTCGAAGCCGCATTTGTTGATTATGGTGCCGAGCGTCATGGTTTCCTCCCTCTCAAAGAAATTGCCCGCGAATACTTCCCTGCCAACTACAATTCTCACGGTCGTCCAAACATCAAGGACGTGCTGCGTGAAGGCCAGGAAGTGATTGTCCAGATCGATAAAGAAGAGCGTGGCAATAAAGGCGCCGCGCTGACCACCTTTATCAGCCTGGCGGGTAGCTATCTGGTGCTGATGCCGAATAACCCACGCGCTGGCGGTATTTCACGCCGCATCGAGGGTGACGATCGCACCGAACTCAAAGAAGCGCTGGCCAGCCTTGAGCTGCCGGACGGCATGGGACTTATCGTCCGCACCGCTGGCGTCGGCAAATCCGCCGAAGCGCTGCAGTGGGACTTAAGCTTCCGCCTGAAGCACTGGGAAGCCATCCAGAAAGCCGCAGACAGCCGCCCTGCACCCTTCCTGATCCATCAGGAAAGC
This sequence comes from Klebsiella sp. LTGPAF-6F, assembly GCF_001753185.1. Classification (NCBI taxonomy): domain Bacteria; kingdom Pseudomonadati; phylum Pseudomonadota; class Gammaproteobacteria; order Enterobacterales; family Enterobacteriaceae; genus Klebsiella; species Klebsiella sp. LTGPAF-6F. The sequence goes on along the minus strand of NZ_CP017450.1, from coordinate 2,475,663 downwards.
AACGTCATCGTGCGCGCTTTCCGCGACTATCTGCGTCAGGATATCGGCGAAATCCTTATCGACAACCCGAAGGTGCTTGAGCTGGCTCGCCAGCACATTGCGGCGCTGGGTCGTCCTGATTTCAGCAGCAAAATCAAACTGTACACCGGGGAAATCCCGCTGTTCAGCCACTATCAAATCGAATCGCAGATTGAGTCCGCTTTCCAGCGTGAAGTGCGTCTGCCTTCCGGCGGTTCTATCGTTATCGACAGTACCGAAGCGCTGACCGCTATCGATATCAACTCCGCACGCGCCACCCGCGGCGGCGACATCGAAGAAACGGCGTTTAATACCAACCTTGAAGCAGCCGATGAAATCGCTCGTCAGCTGCGTCTGCGCGACCTTGGCGGCCTGATCGTTATCGACTTCATCGATATGACCCCGGTTCGCCACCAGCGTGCGGTAGAAAACCGCCTGCGCGAAGCCGTCCGTCAGGACAGAGCGCGCATCCAGATCAGCCATATTTCCCGCTTTGGACTGCTGGAGATGTCGCGTCAGCGCCTGAGCCCGTCGCTCGGGGAGTCCAGCCATCACGTCTGCCCGCGCTGTAGCGGAACGGGTACCGTGCGCGATAACGAATCGCTGTCGCTTTCTATTCTGCGTTTGATCGAAGAAGAAGCGCTGAAAGAGAACACCAAAGAAGTTCACGCTATCGTACCGGTGCCGATTGCCTCTTACCTGCTGAACGAAAAACGTGCCGCGGTAAGCGCGATTGAAACCCGTCAGGCCGATGTGCGCGTTATTATCGTGCCAAACGACCAGATGGAAACGCCGCACTACTCTGTTCTGCGCGTGCGTAAAGGCGAAGAGACCTCCACGCTGAGCTATCTGCTGCCGAAACTGCACGAAGAAGAGATGGCCATGCCTTCTGATGAAGAGCCGGCCGAGCGTAAACTCCCGGAACAACCGGCGCTGGCTGCTTTTGTCATGCCTGACGCGCCTCCGGCTCCGGCCCAGGAAGAGCCGGCCAGAGCCGCGGCTACCGTTGCGCCTGCCGCATCCGCACCGAAGGCGGCAGCGCCGGCGCAGCCTGGCCTGGTTGCCCGCTTCTTCAGCGCGCTGAAAAAAGTGTTCTCCAGCGAGGAAGAGACTAAACCGGCGGAAGTTCAGGTTGAGAAAAAAGCGGAAGAGAAATCCGAGCGTCAGCAGGAGCGTCGTAAACCGCGTTCCAACAACCGCCGCGATCGCAATGACCGCCGCGACAACCGGGATAATCGCGATAGCCGCGAGAACCGCGAGAACCGCGATAGTCGTGCCGAGAACAGCGAAGGCCGCGAGTCTCGTGAAGAAAACCGCCGCAACCGTCGTGAGAAGCAGCAGCAGAACGCTGAGCCGCGCGAAATCCGCCAGACAACGGTCGAAGATAGCGAAAAAGGCAAAGCGCGCGACGAGCAGCAGCCGCGCCGCGAACGTAATCGCCGTCGTAACGATGATAAACGTCAGGTTCAGCAGGAAGCCAAAGCGCAAACCCGCGAAGAGCCGGTTGTTCAGGAGAGCGAGCAGGAAGAGCGCGTGCAGACGATGCCGCGTCGTAAACCTCGCCAGCTGGCGCAGAAGGTGCGTATTGAATCTGCTGCCGCTGAACAGGTTGTCGAGCCGGTAGCCGCGCCTCAGGTCGCCGAAGCGCCGGTCGTCCAGCCGGAAGCCGCAGCGCCGCGCACTGAACTGGCGAAAGTCGACCTGCCGGCGGTTGTTGAAACCACTGCGGAACATGATGAGAACGGTGAAGCCCGCGAATCTAACGGTATGCCGCGTCGTTCACGTCGTTCCCCTCGTCACCTGCGCGTCAGCGGCCAGCGCCGTCGTCGCTACCGTGATGAGCGTTACCCGACGCAATCCCCGATGCCGCTGACCGTAGCCTGCGCATCGCCGGAAATGGCGTCTGGTAAAGTGTGGATCCGCTACCCGGTCGTTCGCCCTCAGGACCAGCAGCAGGAAGACGTGCAGGTTCAGGAGTTCTCGACCACTGCGGCTGAGCCCGTCGTCGCGCCAGTGGCTGCCGCTGAGCCGGTTGTCTCTGAAGTGATTGCCCCGGCTGTCGCCGCAGAAAGCGCAGTCGAGCCAGTGGCCACTTCCGAGCCTGTGGCGGTGATTAGCGAACCTGAAGTTCCGGTCGTAGAAACCACGCATCCGGAGGCTATCGCCGCCCCGGTTGATGAACAGCCGCAGCTGATTGCCGAAGCCGATGAAGCCGTGGCCGAAGAAGTTGTCGCAGAAGCCGTTGACGTCGTTGCGCAAGAAGCTGTCGAACCGGAAGCTGCGGTCGCTGAACCTGTTGCGGTTGAAGAGACGGCGGTGGTTGTTGAGGAAGCGCCTGTTGTTTCCGAACCGGTGGTTGAACCTGCACCAGAGGCGGAGCCGGTCGTTGCGACTCAACCTGTTGTCACGGCTGCGCCGGTCGTTAAGGTCGCCAATCGTCACGCCACGGCGCCGATGACCCGCGCCCCAGCGCCAGACTACGTACCTGAAGCGCCTCGTCAAAGCGAGTGGGTTCGCCCGAACTTTGATTTTGACGGTAAAGGTTCTGCTGGCGGTCATAGCGCCACGCACAAAGCCGCTGCCGGACCTACCCGTCCGCAGCCCGTAGAGTAACGTCACCTCGACAAGACCGGCCCCCGCGCCGGTCTTTTTTTATTCCCCTTCCGGACGCTGCATCCCCGCAATCTGCGGCATGACCTCACGCATCAGATCGAGAAACTTACGCAACCGCGTCGGATAGTAGCGCGCCCAGGGATACACCAGGTGTACCGGCAGCGGTGAGGCTCGCCACTGCGGGAACAGCTCCACCAGCCGCCCGGCGGCAATATCGTCCGCTACCGCCCAGCTCGACACAATCGCCGCGCCCAGCCCCGCCAGCGCGGTATTACGCGCCACATGCACGCTATCGGTACTCAGACACGGCGCGATGGCAAAGGTAATAAGCTGCTCATCCACCTGCGACTGCAGCCTCACCTCATGCTGATAGAACGTGCTGATGGCTATCCACGGCAGCAACGACATCTCCTGCGGCGCGCTTAACGGCGGCAAGTTCGCCAGCAGCGATGGGGATGCCACCACGCTGCGGGGAACCTCGGCCAGCAGTACCGATACCGTAGCCGGATCCACCTCAGCCCCCACGCGAATCGCGCAGTCGATACCATCGCTCAGAAAATCGACCGTCTTATCGTTCAGCATCCATTCAACCGCCAGCTGGGGATAGCGCTGCAAAAAATCCACCAGCGGCCCCAGCAGCTGTTGCTGACCAAACGCATGCGGGGCCCGCACCCTTAAAATCCCCACCGGCCGGTCATCGGTGATCCGCAGGTCGTCCTCCAGCGCCAGCCAGGCATCGACGACCTGGCGGGCATGCTGATAACAGCGCTCACCGTCATCGGTCAGCTTCATCGCGTGGGTCGTGCGCAGAATCAGCTTTGCGCCAAGCAGCCCCTCCAGAGACTGAAGCCGTCGACTTACCGTCGCCTGGGTCGTATTCATCTGTACCGCGGCGGCGGAGAGAGAGCCGGCCTCCACGATACGAATGAACGTACGCATCAGTTCGATACGATCTATACGCTCTTGCTTCTTCATTTATATTTTGCCTATACGTTTAGCGTATAACCGTTTTACCACCGGGCTATCTACCGCGCCAGCCGGATTACGGGAAAAATAGCGCCATCGCTTCTAAGAGGAATCCACCATGACACCAACTCCACTCACCTCCCGCGCCGCCGGGTGGGTCATTTTCATCCTTGCGCTGGGCGCGGGCTTCAGCGTCGCCTCAATCTATTACGCGCAACCGCTGCTGCCGCTGATGGGGGCTAACCTCCATTTGAGCGTTGAGGGTATGGGTCTGGTTCCGACCCTGACCCAGGCCGGCTACGCGCTGGGCATACTTTTCCTTCTCCCGCTTGGCGACCGCCACGACCGCAGAAAGCTGATCCTGATGAAAAGCGCCGCGCTGGCCGTCCTGTTGCTGCTCTGCAGCCTTACCGGTCAGCTAAGCTCCCTGCTGATTGTCAGCCTGCTTATCGGTATGGCCGCGACCATGGCGCAGGATATCGTACCGGCAGCCGCGATTCTGGCTCCCGCGGGCAAGCAGGGGAAAATGGTGGGTACGGTGATGACCGGCCTGCTGCTGGGGATCCTGCTGTCGCGAACCGTTAGTGGTCTGGTGGGGGCGCTATTCGGCTGGCGGGTAATGTATCAGGCGGCTGCGGTCAGCATTGCGATGATTGGCGTGGTGATGTGGCGCGTGCTGCCGCGCTTCGAAATTCACTCAACCCTCAGCTACCCGCAGCTGATGAAATCGATGGCGCATCTGTGGAAACGCTATCCGGCACTGCGTCGCGCCGCATTCGCCCAGGGATTCCTCTCTATCGCCTTTAGTGCCTTCTGGTCTACGCTTGCGGTCATGCTGTTGGCGCACTATCAGATGGGCAGCGCGGTAGCCGGTGGCTTCGGTATTGCAGGGGCTGCCGGGGCGCTTGCCGCCCCGCTGGCCGGCGGCCTGGCCGACAAGTTCGGCGCAGAAAAAGTCACGCAAATGGGCGCGGCGCTGGTGACGGTTTCGTTTGCCCTGATGTTTTTGCTGCCTGCGCTACCGCCACATGGTCAGCTAATCCTGATTGCCATCTCGGCCGTCGGTTTTGACCTGGGGCTGCAATCCAGCCTCGTAGCGCACCAGAACCTGGTGTATGGCCTGGAGCCGCAGGCGCGCGGACGCCTCAACGCGCTGCTGTTCACCGGCGTGTTTATTGGGATGTCGCTGGGTTCAGTACTGGGAAGCAAACTGTATGTGCTCGCAGGCTGGAGCGGCGTGGTGACCCTCGCCGTCGTAACCGGTGCGATTGCCCTTGGGATCCGCCTGCTGGAAAGCGCCAGGGTCGTATCGGCGCAGCGAACCGCCAGATAAAGAGCGAACCGTCAGGTAAAAAAAGCCGCTGTGCAATTCCTGCAGAGCGGCTTTTCTTTCATCAGAACAACTCAAACCGTGCGGCGAGCAAACTCTTTCACGCGAAAGCCCAGCAGCAGCAGCGTCGCGAAATAGGCGACAACGCCGGCCACCACGACCACCATCAAGCGCAGCAGGCGGAACGGCATCGTCCCCTGCGACCACTCCGGCATCAGGTACATCACGCCCAGCAGCGCCGCTGACATAATAATCACCGCGATGACCAGGCGCAGCAGGAACAGGAACCAGCCCGGCTGAGGCGTAAAAATTTTCTGTTTCCGCAGCTGCCAGTAGAGCAGCGCGGCGTTCAGGCAGGCGGCCAGACCAATCGACAACGACAGACCAGCGTGCTTCAGGGGGCCAATAAAGGCGAGGTTCATCACCTGCGTCATGATCAGCGTGACGATGGCAATTTTCACCGGCGTTTTAATGTCCTGGCGCGAATAGAATCCGGGAGCCAGCACCTTCACGACGATGAGCCCCATCAGCCCGACAGAATATGCCACCAGCGCGCGCTGGGTCATCGCGGCATCAAAAGCGGTAAATTTCCCGTACTGGAATAACGCGACCGTCAGCGGCTTGGCCAGGATCCCTAATGCCACCGCGCTCGGTAGCGCGAGCAGGAAGCACAGGCGTAATCCCCAGTCCATCAAACGGCAATATTCATCGTGATTGCCGCTGGCGAAGCTTTTAGACAGCGAAGGCAGCAAAATGGTCCCCAGCGCCACGCCCAGTACGCCGGACGGAAACTCCATCAGACGATCGGCGTAGTACATCCACGATACGGAGCCGGAAACGAGGAATGAGGCAAAAATCGTGTTAATGATCAGCGAGATTTGGCTGACGGAGACGCCGAGAATCGCCGGGCCCATCTGTTTTACCACCCGCACTGCGCCAGCATCTTTAAGGTTGACCCGCGGCAGCACCAGCATGCCGATTTTTTTCAGATGCGGCAGCTGCCAGGCGAGCTGCAAAATACCGCCAACCGTTACCGCCCACGCCATTGCCAGCATCGGCGGATTAAAATAGGGCGCGGCAAACAGCGCAAAACCAATCATGCTGACGTTCAGGAAGGTCGGGGCAAAAGCTGGCACCGAAAAGCGGTTCCAGGTATTCAGGATGGCGCCCACGAGTGAAGCCAGGGAGATCAACAGAATATAGGGAAAAGTGATGCGCAAGAGCTGCGTGGTCAGGGCGAACTTTTCGGGCGTATTGGCAAATCCCGGCGCGGTGATAGTAATCACCCACGGTGCCGCCAGCATACCGGCGACGGTGACCAGCGCCAGAACCAGCGTCAGCAGTCCCGAAACATAGGCGACGAACACCCGGGTCGCATCTTCACCCTGTTTGCTTTTGTATTCAGCAAGAATCGGCACAAAAGCCTGTGAGAAAGCGCCTTCAGCAAAAATACGCCGTAAAAGGTTCGGGAGTTTAAAAGCAACGAAGAAGGCGTCGGTGGCCATCCCCGCGCCAAAAATACGCGCCACAATCGCATCGCGCGCAAAGCCCAGCACGCGCGAAAACATGGTCATCGAACTGACGGCCGCCAGTGATTTTAAAAGATTCATTAACGTGTTATTCCACAACCCTGGAGTAAAACGCCCGCAAATGCGGGCGCTGGAAAGTGGCGATAGTCTACCGGGTTCATAATGAATTACTACTGTCAGTTGTTACAACGGATTATTCGCTCATCGCTTCGCGCCACAGTTTCTCTATAACGCGCTGAGCAAGCAGCGCCTGCTCGCCGGACGTTTCAGGAACCGTCTGATTTTGCACGCATTCGATAAAATGCCGCGCGCAGCCGGTAAATCCACGCTGCTCAAGGGTGGTCTGCCAGCCGGGGATCGGGCGCTGGATCACGCCGCGTCCCCGCTCCTCCTGCCACTCCCGCATGTCCCGGACTTCATATAATCCGCCGTCGGTCACCGCCTGTACCCACTCCCGCTGGCTTCCGGCGCGGCGGTGCATACTGGTGGTTATCTGCATCATTCCGCAACTGAAATGGTGTTCGGCATACAGCATCTCCCCTTGAGCGGTGGTGTGCAGCGTACCGCCGTTTAAACGCGCTTTATCGCCCGCCAGCCATAGCGCGGTATCGACGACGTGCAGATAGTCATCCAACAGCGTGAAGCGCAGATCGTGGCCCACGCTGTCGCTACGGTGCTTATCCATCCGCAGCGACGCAGCGCTCCCGAGCTGGGCCTTCAGCTCGCGATAGAGGGGGGCAAAACGGCGGTTAAACCCGACCATTAGCGTGAGATGACGGCGAGCGGCCAGCTCAACCAGCGCCTCCGCATCGCTGAGTTTATCCGCCAGCGGTTTATCAACGCAGACATGCACTCCGGCATTGAGCAGGCGGGAAACCACTTCATAATGTGAAGCCGTTGAAGTATGCACGAATACGGCATCACACTGCGCCGCCAGCTGTTCCAGAGAATCCGCATAGGGAATACGCCAGGTTTCACAGATACGCAGCGCTTTCTCTTTCCCGGGCGACCACGCCGCCTGTAGCGTCCAGTCATCGGCGGCCCCCAGCACCGGTAACCACGCCTTTTGCGCGATACCGCCCAGGCCAACCACTCCTATACGTAGTTTCGCCGACATGCTTAATCTCCCAGGTGAGCCAGCAGTGAATCGAGACGCGCTTTCAGCTCGGCAACTTCCGCCTCCAGCGCCTCAACGCGCATCTGAAGATCGTCGCCGGGCGGCGACACGGCCTCCACGACGGTAATCAGTGAATCCATATCATCGCAGAACAGATGCATATAGCGGCTTTCACGCTTGCCAGGCTCCCGCGGCAGACGCGCAACGTAGGGGCCATCTTCTCGCGAAGCCAGGTTTTCGAGGACGCTTTCAACCTCGGCCATATCGCTGAATTCATGCATTCGCTGCGCGCGACCGCGGAGTTCGCCAGGCGTCTGCGCCCCGCGCAGCAGCAGTGTGGTCACGATAGCGACTTCCGCCGGCGTGAATTTCAGATCGCCGAATTCAGAGTTGCAGAAGCGTTGTTCATACTTGGTCACCCGATTGCCGAAACCGCTGACCGTACGCAAATAATGGCGCTTGACTAGCGTATCGAGCAGATCCTGAACTTCACTTTCGCTGAGCGACATTACCGGTTCACGGTTTGTTTTCTGGTTACAGGCGGTGACCACCGCGTTGACCGACAGGGGGTACTGCTCCGGCGTGGTAACCTGCTTTTCCAGCAGGCAGCCAATGACCCGCACCTCATGCGCGGTTAACTGATATTTCATGATGTCTCCTTAGCGACCCGGGGTCCAGTCCGGTGTCGTCAACGCCGTCAGTACGTGATCGCGCCACTGCCCATCAATGAGCAGGTAATCTTTGGCGTAACCCTCTTTTTCAAAGCCCAGACGCGCCAGCAAATCGCCGCTGCGCTGATTATGCGGCATATAGTTTGCCATTATGCGATGGATATGTTGCGTGCGCTGCATATAGCGAATGGCCGACGTCAGCGCTTCATACATCAGCCCCTGCCCTTGCCATTTCTCCCCGATGGAGTAGCCGAGATAGCAGGCATGAAACGATCCGCGCACCACGTTCGAAAAATTCGCCACGCCGATGATCTCTTTTTCTTCCGGGTCAAGCAGAGCAAAATAGAACGCCGAGCCCTGCTTATGAAACTCAGAAATCATCGATAAACGCGCCTGCCAGCCGGAAGGATAACAGTGGCTGTCATCGCGCACCGGTTCCCAGGGTTTTAAGAACCCTTTATTTTCCGCGTAATAATCGGCCAGACGCCAGGCGTCACGATCGTGCACCAGCCGAACCACCAGCCGGTCCGTCGTCAAACGCACCTTCGGTACGTTACTGCGATAGCCAAACATTCCCCTCTCCTGTTCCCCTGACGCAATACTTGCTGACTTTACTATACCTGTCCTGCACGGCGGTGTGAAAACAGCAACATACCATTTTCTGCACCATCTCTGCTTTTCGATGAATAGCCTCTATCGTTCTTGCATTTTGATAAAAAAATATTGTCGCGAGCGCGCTGGGAAAATAGCCATTAACCCCGCAAAATGTCAGAGCTTATTCTTATTTTTCCCTGGAGGGGAAATGTCCCGCGTATCGCAGGCAAGGAGCCTGGGTAAATATTTCCTGTTAGTCGATAACATGCTGGTCGTACTCGGCTTTTTCGTTGTGTTCCCGCTTATCTCCATTCGCTTTGTCGACCAGATGGGATGGGCTGCGCTGATGGTCGGGATTGCGCTCGGCCTGCGTCAGCTGGTGCAGCAAGGCTTAGGAATATTTGGCGGCGCCATTGCCGACCGTTTTGGCGCCAAACCGATGATCGTTACCGGTATGCTGATGCGCGCGGCCGGCTTCGCGGCGATGGCCGTTGCCCATGAACCCTGGGTGCTGTGGCTCTCCTGTATTCTTTCTGGCCTCGGCGGCACGCTGTTCGATCCCCCGCGGGCGGCGCTGGTGGTCAAGCTGGTACGCCCGCACCAGCGCGGACGTTTCTTCTCTATCCTGATGATGCAGGACAGCGCAGGAGCGGTGATCGGCGCGCTGCTAGGTAGCTGGCTGCTGCAATATGATTTTCGCCTGGTGTGCAGCGCCGGGGCGGCGCTGTTTATCGCCTGTGCGGCATTCAACGCCTGGTATCTTCCCGCATGGAAGCTGTCGACGGTCAAAACGCCGGTTCGTGAAGGACTGGGGCGCGTGCTGCGCGACAAACGCTTTGTCACCTATGTGCTGACGCTGACCGGGTATTACATGCTGGCGGTGCAGGTGATGCTGATGCTGCCGATTATGGTTAATGATATTGCGGGTTCTCCGGCGGCGGTCAAATGGATGTACGCCATTGAAGCGACCATTTCGCTAACGCTGCTGTATCCGATTGCCCGCTGGAGCGAAAAGCGTTTTCGCCTGGAGCAGCGCCTGATGGCCGGCCTGCTGATCATGACGCTCGCGATGATGCCAATTGGCCTGAGCAGCAATTTGCAGCAGCTGTTTACGCTGATCTGCGTATTTTATATGGGGTCAATCATCGCTGAACCCGCGCGTGAAACGCTGGGGGCGTCGCTGGCGGATGCCAGAGCGCGCGGCAGCTATATGGGCTTTAGCCGGTTAGGCCTGGCCTTCGGCGGCGCTTTCGGCTACGCAGGCGGCGGCTGGCTGTTCGATGCCGGTAAGGCCGTCGGTCAGCCTGAGCTGCCGTGGCTGATGCTGGGCATTATCGGCCTCGCGACGTTTATTGCGCTGTGGTGGCAGTTCAGTCCAAAACGTTCGGCCTCTGGAATGCTGGAGCCGCGAACCTGATTTGCCGGGCCTTCGTTTCTCCTCCATACTGAATTGAGGATGTTCAGCAACAATGGAGGAGAAACGTGAAGTTATATATCTACGATCACTGTCCGTTCTGCCTTAAAGCCCGCATGATTTTCGGCCTGAAAAATATCCCCGTCGAACTGATTGTGCTCCTGAACGATGATGAATTAACCCCCACCCGAATGATCGGCCAGAAAATGGCGCCAATCCTGCAAAAAGACGATAGCCGCTATATGCCGGAAAGCATGGATATCGTGCACTATGTCGATAAGCTGGACGGCAAACCGCTGCTTACCGGCCCGCGTAATCCGGCGGTGGAAACCTGGCTGCGGAAGGTCAACGGCTACGCGAACCGCCTGCTGATCCCCCGCTTTGCCAAATCCGCGTTTGATGAATTCGCCACGCCAGAGGCGCGCGCCTATTTTGTGAAAAAGAAAGAGGCGGCTATCGGCAGCTTTGCCGACCATCTTGCCCATTCTCCCGGTCTGGTGAAGAACATCAGCGACGATCTGCGGGCGCTGGATAAACTGATTGTCCAGCCGAACGCCGTCAACGGAGAACTCTCTGAAGATGATATTCAGCTCTTTCCTCTGCTGAGGAATCTGACGCTGGTTGCCGGCGTGAACTGGCCGAGTCGGGTGGCCGCCTATCGTGACAACATGGCCAAACAGACGCAGATCAACCTGCTTTCCTCAATGGCTATTTAGCCTCAAGGCAGCGGATGGTTTAGCCCTTCGCTGCCGAACGCCTCTTTTTCAGTCTTTTCCGCTAGCACCTCCTGCGCTGGCGGGCCATGCTGCTTTGTGTCAGGATGAACCCATGGCATGACATTAAGGAATCCAATGAAAAAGATGTTTATCGCGGCCGCACTTATCGTTAGCGGCCTGCTTAGCGCCTGTAATCAGCTCACGCAATATTCCGTGAGCGAGCAGGAAATCAATCAGGCGCTGCAGAAACGTAACCACTTCGCTAAGGATATTGGCCTGCCAGGCGTAGCGGATGCCCATATTGAACTGCAAAATCTTACCAGCGCTATTGGCCGTGAAGAACCAAACAAAGTCACGTTAAGCGGCGTGGCCAATTTAGATCTGAATTCACTTTTCGGGAACCAGAAAGCGACCATCGATCTGAAGCTCAAAGCGCTGCCGGCTTTCAATAAAGAAAAGGGGGCCATTTTCCTGCAGGAGATGGAAGTCGTCGATGCTAAAGTTCAGCCGGAAAAGCTCCAGTCTGTCGTACAGACGCTGATCCCTTACCTGAATCAGTCCCTGCGTAGCTACTTCAATCAGCAGCCTGCCTACGTCCTGCGCGAAGATGCCAGCACCGGTGAAGCGCTGGCGAAAAAGTATGCTAAAGGGATTGAAGTGAAGCCCGGCGAGATTATTATCCCGTTCACCAACTGATAGCTCGGGCGCTGAAGCGCCCGATTTTTTACGGAAGTTGATGCAAAGGAAAACGTTTACGCTTATCCTTAGTGCCCGGCAAAAACAGCCCTGATGACAGAACCTATTAGCCGGAGCCTTCCATGACAGCACAATCCCAGGTATTGAAAATCCGCCGCCCTGACGACTGGCATATCCATCTGCGCGATGACGATATGTTAAAAACCGTCGTGCCTTATACCAGTGAATTTTATGGCCGGGCGATCGTGATGCCGAACCTGGTACCGCCTGTCACTACCGTCGAAGCCGCCCTCGCCTATCGCCAGCGTATCGTTGATGCGATCCCTGCGGGCCATGATTTTACGCCGCTGATGACCTGCTATCTGACGGATACGCTCGACCCGGCTGAGCTGGAGCGCGGATTTAACGAAGGCGTATTCACTGCCGCCAAGCTCTATCCGGCCAACGCTACAACCAACTCCAGCCACGGCGTCACCAGTACGGATGCCATTATGCCGGTGCTGGAACGCATGGAAAAGCTGGGGATGCCTCTGCTGGTTCACGGTGAGGTCACCCATGCTGATATCGATATTTTTGACCGGGAAGCGCGCTTTATTGAAACGGTCATGGAGCCGCTGCGTCAGCGCCTGCCAGGCCTGAAGGTGGTCTTCGAACACATCACGACCAAAGATGCCGCTGAATACGTACGCGACGGTAACGAGCTGCTGGCGGCCACCATCACTCCGCAGCATCTGATGTTCAACCGCAACCATATGCTGGTTGGCGGCGTGCGCCCCCACCTATATTGCCTGCCGATCCTGAAACGCAATATTCACCAGCAGGCGCTGCGCGAACTGGTTGCCAGCGGTTTTGACCGCGCTTTCCTCGGTACGGATTCCGCTCCCCATGCCCGCCATCGTAAGGAAGCCAGCTGCGGATGCGCAGGCTGTTTTAACGCGCCGACCGCGCTGGGCAGCTACGCCACGGTATTTGAAGAGATGAACGCCCTGCAACACTTTGAAGCCTTCTGCTCGCTTAACGGCCCCCGCTTCTATGGCCTGCCGGTCAATGAAGGCTACGTGGAGCTGGTGCGCGAAGAGAGCCAGGTGGTCGAGAGTATAGCCCTGCCAGGCGACGCGCTGGTGCCGTTCCTTGCCGGGGAAACCGTGCGCTGGACGATGAAAAAATAAATAGCCCGCCCCCTGTTGTAAATCTTCAGAGTGTACTGTATAAATAAACAGTACATTATCCAGGGGGCAATTATGCGTATTGAAGTCTCTATCGCCAAATCAACAGCCTTACCCAACGGCGCCTTAGATGCGCTGAACAATGAACTCTCGCGTCGTATCGAACAGCAGTTTCCCTCTACCTCAAGTCAGGTAACGGTTCGGTACGCAGCTAATAACAATCTGTCGGTTATCGGCGGCCTGAAAGAAGACAAAGACCGGATTAGCGAAATCCTGCAAGAAACCTGGGAAAGCGCTGACGACTGGTTTGTCCGCGACTAGTCAATTAAATTTGCTCCCTCATTGTGCAATTTTTTGCCGGGTCGCCCCGGCTTTTTTATTTTTTTCATAGTCAGACTCTCCCCTATTGCTTTTCCTTAGCACCTTCATAAATAACAAATAACCCTCCCTGACTTGCCTAAAAAATCAGCACATGGGCGCGTATGTGTCTCTATTTCATTTAATTTCTCGAGTTTATTCTTGACTACTGATATAATTAACTTGCTTCAAAAAACACGCATTAAACCTCGAGAACTGTTGTCTTTTAACATATGAATAAGGGGTTATGATGGAAAAGAATAATGAAGTCATCCAGACCCATCCCCTCGTCGGATGGGACATCAGCACCGTTGATAGTTACGATGCGCTGATGTTGCGCCTGCACTACCAAAACCCCGCTCAAGAAAGCAGTAGAGACGCAGAGATTGGCCAGACGCTATGGCTAACGACGGACGTCGCACGTCAGTTTATTTCGATTCTGGAAGCAGGTATTGCGAAGATTGAATCTGGCGAATACCAGGAAAATGAGTATCGAAGGCATTAAAATTTAGCGCTAATGTCAGAATATTCACTTAACAGGCACCCTCGGGTGCCTGAATTATTTTCGGGCTTGTATAACAGCAGGTTGTTAATTACCCTGCTAATAAAGCAATAACCTGGAACTCACCATGCAATACGATCTTATCATTATCGGTAGCGGCTCGGTCGGCGCTGCCGCAGGCTATTATGCGCGGCAGGCAGGGCTCAACGTACTGATGATTGATGCCCATCAGCCGCCGCATCAGGAAGGCAGCCATCACGGCAGCACCCGCCTCATTCGTCACGCCTACGGCGAAGGCGAAAGATATGTCCCCCTGGTACTGCGCGCGCAACAGCTATGGGATGAGTTTGCCGCCGCCAGCGGTGAAGCCGTCTTTGAACGTACAGGAGTGATTAACCTCGGGCCTGCCGGTTCCGACTTTCTGCGCAATGTTGCCAGCAGCGCGCGCGAGTTCCAGCTCAATATCGAAGAAATGGATGCGCAGACGGTGATGACTCGCTGGCCGGAAATTCGTATTCCTGATGATTATCGGGCGATATTTGAACCCGCATCCGGCATACTGCGCAGCGAACTGGCCGTTGAAAGCTGGATCCGTCTGGCACGCGAAGCGGGCGCCGCACAGCTCTTCAACTGCCCGGTATCGGCCATTCACCACGCGCCGAACGGCGTAACCGTCGAGACGATTGATGGTGAGTACAGCGGCAAAAAACTGCTGGTTAGCGCCGGTACCTGGGTTACCCGGCTGATGCCAGAACTCCCTGTCCAGCCGGTACGTAAAATTTTCGCCTGGTTTCAGGCGGATGGCCGCTACAGCAGCAAAAATAATTTCCCGGCGTTTACCGGTGAGTTAGCGAATGGCGATCAGTTTTACGGTTTCCCGGCAGAAGATAACGAATTGAAAATCGGCAAGCATAACGGCGGGCAGCCTATTTCCACGCCGGAAGAGCGTAAGCCGTTTGGTGCCGTTGCAACGGACGGCTCTGAAGCTTTTAGCTTCTTGCGTAATGTGTTGCCCGGTATCGGCGGCTGCCTGCATGGCGCATCCTGTACCTATGACAACACCGCCGACGAGGACTTTATCATTGATACGCTGCCCGGCCAGCCGGATACGCTATTGATTACCGGCCTGAGCGGGCACGGCTTTAAGTTCGCACCGGTACTCGGTGAACTGGCCACACGGTTTGCGCTTGAAGAACCCTTTGGGTTTGATATATCCCCGTTTTCACTGGCGCGGTTTAAGAAATAAGCGCCCGCCGTACAACCTGACAACCACGCTAAAGAAACGGCCTCGCTTGAGGCCGTGAATGATGAGAGAGATGATGCGTCGCCTGTTCGAATTACTGGTTAACAACGTCCGCGAACATTTTATGATTTATCTGGCGCTGTGGCTTCTGCTGGCGTTTATCGATCTTATCTGGCTATGGTTTTTCTGAAGGCTCAGGATCCGGGATCCCCAGCTTCGTATTCAACCGACCGCGAGATTTATTAAAGATCTTATTGCCATTCTCGCGGCCGGCGCGCAGTTTTCGCTGCTCCTCTTCCGGCAGCTTATGCTCTTCCATGCAGGCTTCGCTACAGCAGCCGGCGAATTTCTCCGCGCAGGCAGGACACTGAATAAACAGCAGGTGGCAACCATCGTTCAGGCAGTTGGTATGGCTGTCGCAGGGGGCGCCGCACTGATGGCAATGGGCGATAACATCATCTGAGATACGCTCTCCCATACGCTCATCGAAGACAAAGTTCTTACCGATAAAGCGAACCGGCAGCCCCTGTTCGCGCGCGCGTCGCGCGTACTCGATAATCCCGCCCTCAATATGCGAGACCTTAGTGAACCCATTGTGCTTCATCCACGCGCTGGCTTTTTCGCAGCGGATACCGCCGGTGCAGTACATCACGATATTTTTATCTTTATGTTCCTGCATCATCTCAACGGCCTTCGGCAGCTGGTCGCGAAACGTATCCGCCGGGATCTCCAGCGCATTCTCGAAATGGCCGACCTCATATTCGTAATGGTTACGCATATCAATAAAGACCGCATCCGGGTCGTCCAGCATCGCGTTGACTTCCGCAGCCTTTAAATAATCGCCCACGTCCGATGCATCAAACGTCGGATCGTCAATCCCATCCGCGACGATCCGATCGCGTACCTTGAGACGCAGAACCCAGAAGGATTTACCGTCATCATCGAGGGCGATATTCAGGCGCAGACCATTCAGGGCAGGATCAAAAGCGTATAAGAATTCGCGCAGCGCATCGACCCGGCTTTGCGGAACGCTAATTTGCGCGTTAATACCTTCGTGAGCCAGATAAATTCGGCCAAAGACGTTCAGCTTAGTCAACGCAATCCACAGCGCATCGCGCGTGGCTTTTGGGTCGATAATAGTGAAATATTTATAAAACGAGATCGTCGTGCGCGGCTCGGTCTCAGCCAACATTTGCGCCTTTAACGTCTCATTTGAAATGCGGTTATGTAACACTGGCATGGTGTACCTGCTCGGCATAGTCAATGAGTAAAATAAACGGCGGGCATCATATAGCAAACACGCTTAATTTACATCCCCACATTTTGCGCTACATTTTTCTCACCCATATTTGCTTGCGTTAACATTAAATGCCATCTGCGGCCGGTATTTTGGCTGAGGCATAAAAAAATGCGATAATAGAACACGTTGCTTAATTAAACAGGTATGAGATGACCCATTTACCTAAATTTTCCGCAGCGTTGCTGCACCCGCGTTACTGGTTGCTTTGGCTCGGGATCGGCCTGCTCTGGTTGGTTGTTCAACTGCCTTATCCGCTGATTTATCGCCTCGGAACCGGTCTTGGCCGCCTCGCCATGCGGCTAATGAAGCGCCGGGCCAAAATAGCCAACCGGAATCTGGAGCTCTGTTTTCCCGATAAGAGCGAGCAAGAGCGTCACCGCATGGTCGTGGCAAACTTTGAATCCGTCGGCATGGGGTTAATGGAAACCGGCATGGCCTGGTTCTGGCCGACGAAGCGTATTGCGCGCTGGACTGACTCCATCGGCGTCGAGCATATCCGTGATGTTCAGGCGCAAAAGCGCGGCATTTTGCTGATTGGCATTCATTTCCTCACGCTGGAGATGGGCGCGCGCATGTTCGGTATCAACGAGCCGGGCATTGGCGTTTATCGTCCAAACGATAACCCGGTTATCGACTGGCTGCAGACATGGGGACGCCTGCGCTCCAACAAAGACATGATCGATCGTAAAGATCTGAAAGGCATGATCCGCGCGCTGAAAAAGGGTGAAGTGATCTGGTATGCGCCGGATCACGACTATGGCCCGGCCGCCAGCGTATTTGTGCCGTTTTTCGCCGTTGACCAGGCCGCGACCACCTCGGGCACCTGGATGCTGGCAAAGATGTCTAAAGCCTGCGTTGTGCCGTTCGTGCCGCGCCGTAAACCGGACGGTAAAGGCTATGAGCTGATTATCCTGCCGCCGGAGTGCGATCCGCCGCTGGACGATGCGGAGACTACCGCCGTCTGGATGAACAAAGTGGTAGAGAAGTGCATATTGATGGCGCCGGAACAGTATATGTGGATGCATCGCCGCTTTAAAACGCGTCCTGAAGGCGTTCCTTCTCGTTACTAGCGCCTCCCGGCGCGCGCTCGCGCAATGACCCCGCATCTGAATCCGGATGCGGGGTAAGCCCCGCCGTTCAGGGCCCTCCTTTAGCTTTAAAAGCTCTCCTCCATTGCGGCAACCATTTCTCAGGCGCATAATTAGCAGGCTCATATTTTCAATTATTTGACCTGCGCGGCAGGCCAGTGGAAACCTATGCCCTCTGCTGATACCCCCATTAACTGGAAACGTAATCTCACCGTCACCTGGCTCGGCTGCTTTTTAACCGGCGCCGCCTTTAGCCTGGTGATGCCGTTCCTCCCTCTCTACGTCGAACAACTCGGCGTAACCGGCCATAGCGCCCTCAATATGTGGTCAGGGCTGGTTTTCAGCATTACCTTTTTATTTTCCGCCGTGGCCTCCCCCTTCTGGGGCGGTCTCGCGGACCGCAAAGGACGCAAAATTATGCTGCTGCGCTCGGCCCTCGGTATGGCAATCGTTATGCTGCTGATGGGCCTGGCGCAGAATATCTGGCAGTTTCTGATCCTGCGCGCGCTGTTAGGTCTGCTCGGCGGATTTATTCCTAACGCCAATGCGCTGATAGCGACGCAAATTCCCCGTCATAAGAGCGGCTGGGCGCTGGGGACCCTCTCTACCGGGGCGGTCAGCGGCGCGCTGCTGGGGCCGCTGGCCGGCGGTTTCCTGGCCGATCACTGGGGATTGCGTACCGTCTTCTTTATGACGGCAGGCGTGCTGTTTATTTGTTTCTTATTTACCCTTTTTCTCATCCGCGAGAACTTTGTCGCCGTCAGTAAAAAAGAGATGCTCAGCGCGAAAGACGTTTTCACGTCGCTTAAAAATCCGAAACTGGTGCTGAGTCTGTTTGTGACATCGCTGATTATCCAGGTGGCTACCGGTTCCATCGCGCCGATTTTGACGCTTTACGTGCGCGATCTCGCCGGCAACGTCAGTAATATTGCGTTTATCAGCGGCATGATAGCTTCAGTCCCCGGTATTGCCGCCCTGCTTAGCGCCCCTCGCCTCGGTAAACTCGGCGACCGTATCGGTCCGGAAAAAATCCTGATCGTCGCGCTGGTGATTTCTGTCCTGCTCCTGATTCCCATGTCGTTCGTCCAGACGCCGCTGCAGCTGGGTATCCTGCGCTTCCTGTTAGGTGCCGCCGACGGCGCGCTGCTGCCGGCAGTGCAAACGCTGCTGGTGTACAACTCCACCAGCCAAATCTCGGGCAGAATATTCAGCTATAACCAGTCGTTCCGCGATATCGGCAACGTCACGGGCCCGCTCATCGGCGCATCGGTTTCCGCCAACTACGGCTTCCGGGCAGTCTTTTTAGTCACCGCCGGTGTGGTGCTGTTCAATGCGGTCTACTCGACCTTGACCCTCGGTCGCTCCCGCCGCCCCCGGGCAACGGACAATCCGGGTTCCGGCACGCATTCGGTAAATTAATGTCCGTGTGGCGTTCACCTCCTTGACGCATTGCCAACCGCCTTCTATAGATTGAATCGTGTTCATTTCTATTCATCTTAGGAGGTTAGCCATGCCAAAGGATTCGATGTTCTATGCCACGCTTGAAGAAGCAATCGATGCAGCCCGCGAGGAGTTTCTGGCTAATAATCCCGATAGCGACGAAGAGAGCGCCAGCATTGAGCAGTTAAATATCCAGAAGTACGTACTCCAGGACGGTGATATTGCCTGGCAGGCCGAATTTTTCGCCGACGAGGATGAACAGGGCGAATGTCTGCCGGTCCTCAGCGGTCAGGCTGCGCAGAGCGTCTTTGACGGTGATTATGATGAGATTGAGCTTCGCCAGGAGTGGCTGGAAGAAAACACGCTGCACGAATGGGATGAAGGCGAGTTTCAGCTTGAACCCTCTCTCGATACCGAGGAGGGCCAGGCTGCCGCCGATGAATGGGATGAACGCTAATTAGTTATAGGGGCCATGGCTGGCGTCAAGCGGCAGCAGTAGCGTATCAAACACCAGCGAAAAGGGCAGATCGAGAATAGTGATATAGCGCCATGCTGAATCACGAACATCCCACTGAACGCCGGGATAGTACTGGTTTCCATGGCCCTGGCCAGGCACTGTGCGGCTGATAATACTCCCGCAGCCGCTGAGAAACAGCGTCATTGCGATAACCAGTAAAACTCTCATCAACAACCTCGATTTTCAGGTAAAAAAATACCGGCGCCATTGCCGGTATTTTCCTTAACGTACGGCTTACTTCGTTTTTAACGCCAGCGGATTCAACGTCAGCTGCTGATAGGCGCCGACCCACGAAGAGTATTTCTCCGGCGCGGCCCACACGCGATAGTGCAAGCGTGACATCGTGACCGGGTCGCTCAGCAATACCAGACGACGATCGCGGTTTAGTTTATCCGGCGTCTCATTCAACGCCTGCTCAACGTGACGTTCGCGAGCGATATCCAGAATATGCCCGTGACGGTGGCGCGCGGTGGCCATCGCCGTTGCCAGCGCGTTAAACGACGGGTTAAATACCGCATGCATAAAGCCGTCGTCCAGCGAACGCTGACGGTTGAGCGTCAGGTAAGCGTCAGTATCTTTAAGCACCTGCGGCGGGGAGTACTCTTCCGGGATCAGGAACAGCTTCCAGCGTTTAGTGCGCAGGCCGATGGTGGCGCGGCTGGAAATGGCCGACACGAACGGCGACAGAATCAGCGACACCACAATCGGCGCCAGCCAGAACAGGAAGCGCAGATCCAGCCATGCCATGCCCACCGCCCAGACCAGACCCAACAGCATCTGCGAGCCGTGACGCATAAACGCTTCGCCCCACGGGGTAGAGTCGTCATCACGCTGCGGCGAGTTCCACACCACTTCCCAGCCGAGGAACGCGCTGACCACAAATACGGTATGGAACAGCATACGCACCGGCGCCAGCAGCACCGAAAAGAGCACCTCCAGCAGCAGAGAAAGGGTCACGCGGATAAATCCGCCGTACTCTTTTGGCCCTTTACACCACACCAGGATAATACTCAGCAGCTTCGGCAGAAACAGCAGCACCATGGTGGAAGCAAACAGGGCAATGGCCAGCTCCGGACGCCACTGCGGCCAGACCGGGAACAGCTGCCGCGGCTGCAGAAAGTACTGCGGTTCGGTCAACGCATGCACCACCTGCAGGGCAGTTGAGAGCGCAAGGAACATAAACCACAGCGGCGCCGACAGGTATGACATCACGCCGGTCAGGAACACCGCGCGGTGAACCGGGTGCATCCCTTTAACCAGGAACAGGCGGAAGTTCATCAGGTTCCCCTGACACCAGCGGCGATCGCGCTTCAGCTCGTCCAGCAGGTTCGGCGGCAGCTCTTCATAAGATCCGGGGAGATCGTAAGCAATCCAGACCCCCCATCCGGCGCGACGCATCAATGCGGCTTCGACGAAGTCGTGCGACAGAATGGAACCCGCGAAGTTACCCTCACCCGGCAGCGGCGCGAGGGCACAGTGCTCAATAAACGGTTTCACCCGGATAATGGCGTTGTGTCCCCAGTAGTGCGATTCGCCCAGCTGCCAGAAGTGCAGCCCGGCGGTAAACAGCGGGCCGTAGACGCGGGTGGCAAATTGCTGACAGCGAGCATACAGCGTATCCATGCCCGACGCGCGAGGCGATGACTGGATGATACCGGCATTCGGGTTCGCTTCCATCAGGCGCACCAGGCCGCTCAGGCACTCACCGCTCATGACGGAGTCGGCATCCAGCACCACCATGTAGCTATACTGGCTACCCCAACGGCGGCAGAAGTCATCAATGTTACCGCTTTTGCGCTTCACGCGGCGGCGGCGGCGGCGATAGAAGATCTGCCCTTCGCCCTGCACTTCGGCAATGAGCTCCATCCACGCCTTTTGCTCTGCCACGCAGATATCCGGGTTGTAGCTATCGCTCAGGATATAGACATCAAAGTGCTCAGCGTTGCCGCTGGCCTTTACCGACTCCCAGGTCGCACGCAGGCCCGCGAATACGCGGTCAACGTCTTCGTTGCAGATCGGCATGATCAGCGCCGTGCGATGCTCCGGGTTCAACGGCTCATTCCCGACGG
The DNA here is from genome assembly GCF_001753185.1 of Klebsiella sp. LTGPAF-6F. Lineage (NCBI taxonomy): Bacteria > Pseudomonadati > Pseudomonadota > Gammaproteobacteria > Enterobacterales > Enterobacteriaceae > Klebsiella > Klebsiella sp. LTGPAF-6F. The sequence goes on along the minus strand of NZ_CP017450.1, from coordinate 2,454,317 downwards.
TCGAGGCTGAGATACTGTACTTATCACGCCCGATGAGCAGCTGCAGGAAGCCCATCAGCGCGGTCCAGAATCCCGCTGAGACCCAGCAAAAAAGCACGGCGAACAGGATCAGGATCCCCGACTGCAGCACATAGGGCAGCAGCTGCATAAAGGAGATCCACAGGTTCTGCCCCACCATATCCGCCGGGTTAATCAGCGCCCAGCCCTGGTAGGGCAAAATGGTTTTCATGTACCACGTCGCCACCACGGTCTGCGCCAGCGTTAGCAGCAGAAGTATGTAGCGGCGGATAGAGCCGACGGTACGCCATTTCTGCTCGCTCTCCTGCTCTTCCTGGCTCAGGCGAGAAAGATAGCGCGGCGTCACGTCGCGTCCGCGCAGCCGATCCCAGAAGCGCCCGACCGGGTTAGTCCGCCAGGGGTCCGGAAACATGGAGGAGCGTTTTGCTTTCGGCATGGCGTTGAGCTGAGTGCGCCCTTCGTCATCCTTAACCAGCTGGTTACCGGCCAGCGAATCTGGCCAGCTGTGCTCCAGCCGCGATTTTACCGATCCCAGCGGGGAGTCGTCTTCGCGGTGGTAAACGTGATGTTCAGCGTCCAGTGCTTCATGTACGGCCTGCAGACTTGCGTCAGGTAACGCGCGTTTTTCTGCATCCGACAGCGGCAATGCGTCGATGTACTTCGTTATCTTATTCATTGGCAGGCAGCTGATAGCTCCAGGTTTCGCTCAGCGTCTGGTCGGTATTGACCAGGGCTGCGCGCATATCCGTGGTTTTCTTAGGATCTTTCACTTTGACGCGCAGGATCATACGCCAGCCTTTCGTTACTGGGTTGTAGCGCACGGTATTTTCGACGATTTCAGCGTTATCGCCGATGCTGGCCTGGGCAGTCACTGGCGTATCTGCGGGCAGCTTTTTCATCTCGGCGCCGGTGAAATCGACAATAAAGGCAATGGTGCCATCAGGCTGGCGGATCAGGTTCGATTGCTTGACGTCGCCGGTAGAACGGCGGGTCTGCATAACGTAAGCGTTATCCGGCGCATGCAGTTTGTCTTCGTCACGGCTGAAAGTGATGGTGTATTTGAAGTTCATCTCTTTGCCGGGTTCCGGCAGCTGATCCGGCGTCCAGTAGGTGACGATGTTATCGTTGGTTTCATCGTTGGTCGGGATCTCGACCAGTTCGATTTTCCCTTTGCCCCAATCACCTTTCGGCGTAATCCACGCGCTTGGGCGCAGATCGTAGCGGTCGTCGAGGTCTTCAAAACGCGAGAACTGACGGCCGCGCTGCAGCAGGCCAAACCCCTGCGGGTTTTCCATTGCGTAGCTGCTGACGGCCAGGTGTTTCGGGTTATTGAGCGGACGCCAGATCCACTCACCGTTACCGGCAAGAATGGACAGCCCGTTGGAGTCGTGCAGCGCCGGGCGGTAGTTGGTGGTCGGAGACGGCTGATGCGGCCCGAACAGGAACATGCTGGTCAACGGCGCCACGCCCAGTTTACCGACTTTGTCACGCAGATAGACCTTAGACTGCACGTCCACCACGGTATCGCGACCGGGCATGATCACAAAGCGATAGGCGCCGGTTGCGCGCGGGGAATCAAGCAGCGCATAAATCGTCAGGCGTTTATCGGTGGCTTTAGGACGCTCAATCCAGAACTCACGGAAGCGCGGGAACTCTTCTCCGGACGGCAGCGCGGTATCGATAGCCAGTCCGCGGGCAGAAAGCCCATATACCTGGCCCTGACCGAGCACGCGGAAATAGCTGGCTCCGAGCATGCTGACGATCTCATCGTTCTTGTCTTTGCTGTTGATCGGATACAGAACCTTAAAGCCCGCAAAACCGAGGTCTTTAACCGTGTCTTTATCGTGCTGAACGTTGCCAAAATTAAAATAGTCCGGGCTATATTTAATTTTACGTACGCTGGTTGCCGTCACTTCATTAATGGTGACCGGCGTATCGAAATACATTCCCTGGTGATAAAACTCGAGCTTGAACGGGCTTTTCAGATTATTCCAATAGGCTTTGTCGTGATTAAACTGAATTTGCTGATAGTCCGCATACTTCATGTCGCGGAAGGCAGAGGGCAGGTTACTTTTAGGCGCTTCAAAGCCTTTGCCGGCTAACGTTTGTGCCTCTTTTGCGACGTCATCAATGCTGAATGCCCATGCAGATGAAGTACACAGGGACAACATTACGGCTGCGCTTAACCAACGCATTTTCATCATCTGTGGTTTATGTTTCATATAAGTAAGCACTTCCCCCTTTGTGTGCTTAAATCGATCCGATCTATTTTAATGGAAACTCAGGCATTCCGACAACATAATCCCTGCATTGTTCGGCATCGCGGCACAGGGAATACACAGTTACTGCCCCGTTTGCACTTTGCGTGCTTATCCTGGAGACAGTTAACCAGAGTTCATGTAGGGTTGCAGAGAATTTAAACGTTATCACGTTGAGTGATAAGACGAATTGTCTGAGAATGTAGTGATATTGTATGAATAATACTCCGGTACAGCGTGAATATTTTTTCGATAGCATCCGCGCCTGGCTGATGCTATTGGGCATCCCTTTTCACATTTCGCTCATTTACTCCAGCCACAGCTGGCATGTTAACAGCGCCGAGCCCTCGTGGTGGCTGACGTTATTTAACGACTTCATCCATGCCTTTCGCATGCAGGTCTTCTTTGTGATTTCCGGCTATTTTTCCTACATGCTTTTTCTGCGCTATCCGCTGAAAAAATGGTGGAAAGTACGCGTTGAGCGCGTCGGCATTCCCATGTTAACGGCGATCCCGCTCCTGACCCTGCCGCAGTTTATTATGCTGCAGTACGTCAACGGTAAAGCGGATAACTGGCATACGCTGTCAGGCTATGACAAGTTCAACACCCTCGCCTGGGAGCTGATCTCTCATCTGTGGTTTTTGTTGGTGCTGGTGGTCCTGACGTCGCTGGGCGTGGTGATGTTCAAATGGCTGACGCGACCGCGTTCTGCCGCTGCGCCCACCTTTGGTGACACCGTCACATTAGGCCAGCTGTCGATGATTTTTCTCGCTCTGGGCGTGCTGTACGCGGTCATCCGCCGCACTATTTTTATTCTCTATCCGCCCATTCTCAGCAACGGTCTGTTCAACTTTATCGTGATGCAGACGCTGTTCTATCTGCCTTTCTTTATCCTGGGCGCCCAGACGTTTATTAACGCGCGGCTGAAGACGATGTTCACGACTCCCTCGCCGTGGTGCTTTGTGGCGGCTTTACTGGGATTTATCGCCTACCGACTGAATCAGCAGTACGGCTCGGGCGATGGCTGGATGTACGAAACGGAGTACGTGATTACGATGGTGCTGGGGCTATGGATGGTCAACGTGGTCTTTTCGCTTGGCCACCGTTTGTTGAATTTCCAGTCCGCGCGGGTGACCTACTTCGTCAACGCATCGCTATTTATCTATCTGGTGCACCACCCTCTGACCCTGCTCTACGGGGCATGGATAACCCCGGTCATTCAATCAAATACCCTTGGATTTATCACCGGGCTGGTTTTTGTTGTCGGGATTGCACTGGTGCTGTATGAAATTCATCTGCGGATACCGCTGTTGCGCTTTCTTTTTTCCGGAAAATTCCAGCAAAAGACGGCTAAGCCGCAAATTTCCGCCAGTTAAAACAGGGAGCTGCTGTGTGGAACGCACATAGCAGCGCTATTTTTGCGCAAACAACAGCTGAAAGACATCGCGGTACAGGCTCTCCATCGCCGCTTTATCTACCGTCGGAGCCGTCGCCAGGTCGCAACGGTATGCCGCCCCTTCCGTTAATATCGCGATAAATTCGCAGGCGACGCTAATTTGCTCCGCGGTCATCTCAGGATGGTAGTGGCGGGTAAGCCGTCCGCCCTCCTCTTTCAGGCGACGATCGGCCTGGATCATAATTTCACGCAGGCGCGGATTTCGGGACGCCTCGGCGTTAATTTCCATCAGCAGATAATTATCGTTTTTCGTAGACTCGGTCGCGGGGAGCACGCCGGCTAAAACTGAAGCCATGCGGGCTAAATCATGATTCCCGGCAACCATTTCACCCACTCTGGCATTCACGATCTCGCTGACGATAACTTCGATGATCTCTTCTTTGCTGGCGAAAACGCGATATAGCTGGCCTACGCTAAGGCCAGCCTGACGCGCAATATCCGCTACGGAGGCGCCATGCAGGCCCTTTTCCGCGAAACATTTTTGTGCCGCGGCAACAATTTCCATCCGGCGAAGCCGTTGTTTTTGTAGAACCTTCCCTTCAGTCACCGATGACTCTCCCGTTATGATAGTTTCCCGCCTTCGCAGGAAACTATCATATCTTATTCTGATGGCCGAGTTGCGCGCGACTCGCCTCGAGTAATTGGGTATAGATGCCGGCGGTTTCGCTATCAAAACAAACGAAATAAACGCGCTCCAGCGGATTGTAGCGAGTGAGAAAGGCAGTTACCGTCCGCACGGCTATCTCCGCGGCAGCCTGTTTAGGGTAACCATATACGCCGGTGCTGATAGCAGGAAATGCGATGGATCGGTAATTATTTGCCGAGGCCAGCAGCAGGCTATTTTTGTAAACGTCAGCCAGTAATTCCGCCTCCTGCCTGTCACCGCCGTGCCAGACCGGCCCTACGGCGTGAATCACCGCGCTGGCGGGCAGATTTCCTGCCGCCGTAATCACCGCATGACCCGGCGGACACTCTCCCTGCTGTTGCCGCACAACTTTACAGGCAGCCAGCAGTTCCGGCCCTGCCGCGCGGTGAATCGCCCCGTCCACCCCGCCGCCGCCAAGCAGCGACGGATTAGCCGCGTTGACGATAACATCGACCTCAAGCCTGGTAATATCGCCGAGAACCACTTCAGGTTGAACAGCCATTTCTCCTCCTGTCGGCATACGTCTTGAAAGGAATACAGGAGGATAATATGGCACGATAGCCCCCGGGGCGAAAGCCCGGGGGCAGAGGGTTACCGATAATCAACATCCAGAATGGCGAGGGTCCGTTGCGGATTAATATAGCGTAATTGCGCAGAACGGATATTTTCGTTGCGGATATTCCCTTTCTCAAGCTGCTGAGCGGAAATTTTAATCGTCTCCGCCCGCGGGCAATCCATAATAACCTGATTATTGATTGCATCGAGCTGGCAAGGTGCTTCCACCACCCGTCCGTAAAAATGGACGACGCCAGCCACGGTCTGTTCGGCGATCGCAGGACTAATAAACGAGGGTAATATAAACAGGGCTGCAAGCGAAGCATATCTAATTGTTTTCATTATAAAACTCCTCTGCATATCGGTATAGCTACTGAAGAGCACCAGCCATCCATGAGTGCGACGAGTTATATTTTTTTACTTCACTTTAATTATATTAACAATTTTAAAACAAAAAATATCATTTGTTTAAATGTGCTAACAAAATCGATTCACTAACTCCCGGTACAGTTAAAGTTGCGGATATATAAGGAAAAACAAAACGGCGGGAAGATTTATGATGAGGTAATACTTGGCAGCAAAAACAGCCAAAGAGCCCGACGGGCTCTTTGGTGATAAAAAAGTGGGATAGGTTAAAAAGATTCGCGACTTTGATTAGCCAGAGATTTATTTTTCTCCGCCCGGGTCGCCAGCCACAGGCCGCTATTTTTCATCGCATAGCCAAATACCAGGCCCAGCACGAGTGAAGGCACAACTAAACGCCAGTCGCCGCCGGCGGCAAACGTCGCACACGCGCCGATAAAAGTACCCGGCACAAAAGAGAGAATCAGCTGGCGCGCCTGGATACACATCAAAAACGCCACGACGCCGGTCATGATATAGCTAACCACTTCCAGCTGCGGCGCCAGCGCGCTACCGTGAATAATCACCAGCGCCCACACCACGCCGCTCATGACCGTACAGGTCGAAATAAGCAGCCCTTTTAACCCACCTTGCGGACAGGCAAAGTAAGCCGTACAGCCGAGGAAACCTGCCCAGCTCAGCAGACCCAATGCGACGGCCACCCATCCCCAGATACCGGAGAGAATGCCCGTCGTTAATGCGATTGCGAAGAGTATGTTCATGGCGCGTATCATAGCAGAAACGCGCCCGTCAAATGCGACACGGAACACACTAAATGAAATTAAGAATGCTTTGTTGCAATTAAATTGTGACTTTGATCGCAATTTATTGCTCATTTTCTTCCTGCAGCTCATCCCACATGGCGGAGAGGGCTTCACGAGTCAGCGGGGCCATGGCGCGCCAGAACGGCGTGGTTGCATGGGCTTCAACTTTGCCCAGGAACTCGCCGCACCACGGCAGAATATACTCAGCGAACAGGGTTTCCAGAACGTCGCTTTCATCTTCCGGCGCGTGATCTTCCAGCCACGAAGCGGCCAGCAGCAAGGAGCCTAAATGATCCGCCGCGCCCTCCCCCGTGGGGACACCATGCGCGCTGAGGAAAGCGCGAACGTCAGCTTCCGTAGCGCCTTCTACCCATGCGCTGCGGTATGGCGCCACGCGGCACTCTTCACCGACAAACAGCGCGTTGTATTCGGCGGACAGAGACGGCATATCGCAGCTTTTTTGCAGACGCTCCAGCAGTTCATCCTGCTCCAGCGGCCAGCTTGCTGCCAGCTTCCCTTCGCGAATAAGGGTAAACAGCGGCACCAGCAGCGGGTCCTGCGGCTGACGATAATAGAGAGAGCCCAGCACGCGGCAGAGGATTGAAAACTCGTTCATTCATTTATTCCAGTTATTCAAATTAAAGTTCAGCAAACTCAGGAATCGCAGGCATCCCACGCGATTCAAGAAAATTAAGCAGACGCCGCGGCGTCACGTTAAGAATTCGCTCTTCCGGAAAATCAACAGCATCGAGGATTTTGCGACATTCGCTAAATTCACCAAGCGTGAATGCCGTATGGGAATCCGAGCCCAGCGCAACCCAGCCGCCGGCATCGCGTACGGCCGCGGCAACGGCACGGCAGTTATCTGCGCTGCCAATGCGCGACGAAACAAAGGATGAGTTATTGATTTCCAGCGCCACGTGGTGCTTCGCCGCTGCCGCGGCAATGGCCGGGATATCAACGGGAAACTTAGGATTACCCGGATGGCTAATGATATGCACCGCGCCGCTCGCTATCGTGGCGATCATCGCTTCGGTATGCGTTGCTTTATCCTTTGGAGGGAACACCGGCTCGTGAAAACCGGCAATGATCAGGTCCAGCGAGTTGAGCATCGGGCCGGTACAGTCAATTTCGCCCTGGGTATTTTTGATATTGGCTTCGATACCGCGCAGGATACCAACGCCCTCCACCAGCCGCGGCCAGATACGCATATTAATAAAATGCCAGTAGTGAGGCGCATCGGCCATATCGGGCCCGTGGTCGGTAATGGCAAAAAGTTTGATCCCCTTGCGCTTTGCTTCTGCAATATAATCGTGCAGGGTACTGTAGGCGTGGGTGCTGGCGACGGTATGCATGTGCAGGTCAACAGGATACATCACAATCTCCTTCTCTGTTTGTGGCAAGAATAGCAGGAATCTGCGCCTGTGATCAGCAAAAACCCCGCTCATGCGGGGCTGTCGCTTAGTATCCCAGCTGGCGATCGACCTGCCCGTTGACCGTTTCACCTCGTTCTAACTGACCGATGGTTTTGGCGATATAAGCCATGGCTTCCAGAGGCCGGGTGACGGCGGCAACATGCGGCGTCATCGCCACTCGCGGATGCCGCCAAAGCGGGCTCGCTTCAGGCAGCGGTTCGCGGCTGTACACATCCAGCATCGCGCCTTTCAACTTGCCGCTATTCAGCGCGTCCAGAAGATCGTCTTCCACCACATGAACACCGCGAGCCAGATTCAGCACGTAGCTGTTATCCGGCAGCTGCGCCAGGCGCGCGCTATTAATAATTCCAACGGTTTCCGCCGTGTTGGGCAGCAGGTTTATCAGCACTTGTGTTCCGTTGAGGAACGCATTCAGCTCCTCTTCTCCGGCAAAGCTGGTGACCTGCGGCCAGGATTTGCGGCTGCGGCTCCAGATGCGTAACGGAAAACCCCAGCTTTGCAGGGCTTCGGCCACTTTCGCGCCAAGCACGCCCGCGCCCATGATGCCGATGGTGAAATCTTCACGCTGATACTCCTCCAGCGGCTGCCACCGCGCCTCTTGTTTTAATGCCTGATAGTCATCAAAACGACGGAACCAGTGCAACACCTGGCTCACCGCGTATTCTTGCATCTGCAGCCCCATGCCGGTGTCTTCCAGACGGAACAGCGGAGTTGACAGCGGCAGCATTTCCGGGTGTTCCCGCAGTTTGCTGAGGATTGAATCGACGCCGGCGCCAAGGGCAAAGACGGCTTTAAGCTGGCGGCCCTGGAGCATTTCTACCGGCGGATGCCAGACCAGCGCATAGTCAGCGGGTTGATTATCTCCGGGTTTCCACTCGCGGACGCGCGAGCCGGGCAGCTGTTTTTCCAGTTCCGTAATCCAGAAAGGGGTGTCGAACGTGGGGTGGTAAAAGATGATATCCATAAAGGCTCCTGATAGCCGACGCTGCTGGCAGGTTAGGTTAGCGTCGCGTTTTACTCGTTGTTTTCTATTAGATTGCCAGCATAGCAAATTTCATTCGCCGAGCGTGCGAAAAAGGGAATGGCGATAAAAAAAATCGATTTTCGCCCATTTAGGGAGCAAGTTGCTTGAAGTTTGGCTAAACGCGCGATTTTTTAAAAAAGTTGATTGACGGGAGATACGTATTTCCCTAAATTAGCGCCCGTTCCCGGCAACAACGGGAAAGACAATATGGTGAGGTGTCCGAGTGGCTGAAGGAGCACGCCTGGAAAGTGTGTATACGGCAACGTATCGGGGGTTCGAATCCCCCCCTCACCGCCATATTTTAAGAAGAGCTCGTACGCAAGTACGGGCTTTTTTTTTCGCCTGCTGCGCTCCGTCCGGTAGCCCGGACAGATGCGCAGCATCGCCTCCGGGAAATTCTGCTACTCCGTACTCTTCTCCCGGAGCGGCGCACAGCGCGTGCCTGGGCTACAGTACCGCAGATTGCCGATAGCCCGTAGCCCGAGTAAGGCGTTTACGCCGCAACCCGGGGAATATGCCGTGACGTGGTATTGCTGTGGCTTCTTCCCGGCTTGCGCTGCGCTTAGCCGGGCTACCGGGCCGCAGATTGCCGGTAATCCGAGCCGGGCAGGCGCATCGCGCCGCCGCCGGGATTGTGGCAAATGCTAATCCTCTTCCATCCGCTGATACTCTTCGCTGAGAAAATCCACCAGCGCCCTGACCGAGGGGAGTAATCCGCGACGAGAGGCAAACACCGCATGGATCACCTCCCTGCGCGGTTGCCACTCATCGAGGACAACCACCAGCTCTCCGGCGGCCAACTGATCGCGCACCATTAATAAAGGAAGCTGTACCACCCCAACGCCGGCAATGGCCGCTTCACGGAGCGCCAGCATATCCGTGGTGACCAGCCGGGGAGTAAAGTAGATTTCCGCCCTTGCCCCCTCCGGGCCGGTCAACTGCCACTTATGCTGATGTTTGCCCGCCTCCAGGCTTAACCCCGGCCAATCGCTTAGCGCTGAAGGAACCTGAGGCTGCCCCTGCCGCTCCACCAACCGTGGGCTGGCGACCAGACGGTGCCCGCGATCGGCCAGAACACGCATCACCAGATCGCTATCTTCTATCGGCCTTGGACGTACGCGAATCGCGACGTCGACGCTCTCTCCAACAACATCAACGCGTCGGTTGGTCGCTTCCAGCTGCAGATTCACGCCCGGATAGCGCACCATAAATCGTGCCAGCATCGGCCCGATATGCGCATGCAATAGCGTTACCGGGCAGGTCAGCTTTACGCTCCCGCGCGGCTCGGAACGCAGGGTTTCCACCGCCTGTTCTGCCGCTTCCGCCTCGATCAGCATCGCTTTGCAGTGCTGATAAAAGGTCAGGCCAACTTCCGTTACCGCAAACTGCCGGGTTGTACGTTGAATTAAACGGACGCCGAGGCGTTCTTCTAGCTGGGCGATACGACGGCTCAACTTGGATTTGGGTTGATCGAGCGCCCTGCCCGCCGCGGCAAAACCACCGTGATCGATCACCTGTACGAACCAGGCTAAGTCATTGAGATCCTGCATCCTTCCCCCATCGTTCCATTTTTAGAACAGTATAGGTCATTTTTGCTATCTAGCGGACTATTAGTGGCGAATCTATGCTTATCCACATCAGAAACAGCTATTCAGGAGACTGCCATGAAACAAATTACAGGTATCTACACCGCGCCTTCACAGCACTGGGTAGGCGATGGTTTCCCGGTTCGCTCAATGTTCTCTTACCAGACTCACGGCGAACAGCTAAGCCCCTTCCTGCTGCTCGACTACGCAGGCCCCCATCACTTCCCGGCGGGGACAGGCAAACGCGGCGTCGGCGAACATCCGCATCGCGGATTTGAAACCGTCACCGTGGTCTATTCCGGCGAAGTTGAACATCGTGACTCTACCGGCAGAGGCGGCGTCATTGGGCCGGGCGATGTGCAGTGGATGACCGCAGGCGCCGGGATCCTGCATGAAGAGTTCCACTCGGCGGAATTTACCCGTACCGGCGGCGAGCTGAAGATGATTCAGCTCTGGGTCAACCTCCCGGCGAAAGACAAAATGACGCAGCCGGGATACCAGAGCATCACTGCTGATGTGATTCCTGACGTTGAGCTGCCGAATAATGCGGGCCATATGCGGGTTATTGCCGGGCGCTACGAAGATATTGTCGGCCCTGCGCACACGTTTTCTCCGCTTAACGTCTGGGACCTGCAGCTTAACCAGAGCCAGGAAATCACGCTGCATCAGCCTGCCGGCTGGAGTACGGCGCTGGTCGTTCTGGAAGGTGAAGTGGTGGTGAACGGCGAGGGTAGCGCCCGCGAGGGTCAGCTGGTGGTGCTCAGCCAGAAAGGAGAAGCGCTCCACCTCTCGGCCAGTAGCAACGCAAAAGTACTGCTGATGGCCGGTGAACCGCTGCAGGAGCCGATCGTGGGCTACGGCCCCTTTGTGATGAATACCAAAGCACAAATCGCGGAAGCGGTTCGTGATTTTAATAGCGGCCGCTTCGGCCAAATCTGATATTGAATGAGGTGAATAATATGTCTACCCCAGCTAACTTTAATGGTTCTCGTCCGGTTATTGATGTCAATGATACCGCCATGCTGCTGATTGACCACCAGAGCGGTCTGTTCCAGACCGTGGGTGATATGCCGATGCCGGAGCTGCGGGCGCGCGCCGCCGCGCTGGCGAAGATGGCTTCATTAGCCGGGATCCCGGTGATCACCACGGCGTCAGTGCCGCAGGGACCAAACGGTCCGCTGATCCCTGAGATTCATGCGAACGCGCCCCATGCGCAATATATTGCGCGTAAAGGAGAGATTAACGCGTGGGATAACCCGGAATTTGTTGCCGCGGTAAAAGCGACCGGGCGTAAAACGCTGATTATCGCCGGTACCATTACCAGCGTCTGCATGGCGTTCCCGTCCATTGCCGCCGTCGCCGATGGCTATAAGGTTTTTGCCGTCATTGATGCTTCCGGTACCTATAGCAAGATGGCGCAGGAAATCACCCTCGCCCGCGTCGTCCAGGCTGGCGTCGTGCCGATGGATACCGCAGCGGTTGCTTCTGAACTGCAGCGCACCTGGAACCGCCCGGATGCCGCTGAGTGGGCCGAGGTGTATACCAAGGTCTTCCCGGCATACCAGCTGCTGATCGAGAGCTACGCCAAAGCTCAGGACGTGGTGAAGAATAACGAACAGCTTGATTCACAGCGTTAAAATGACTGCCCCGCCGTGCTACGGCGGGGCAGTGTTCATTGCTTAACCGAACGATAGCGAAAGCATAAATACTGCTTGACCGTTTTAGCGCAACTCCCTATAGTAGCGCCCCGTTGCCCACCCAAGGTGAGCGACAAAACAATATGGTGAGGTGTCCGAGTGGCTGAAGGAGCACGCCTGGAAAGTGTGTATACGGCAACGTATCGGGGGTTCGAATCCCCCCCTCACCGCCATATTTTAAGAAGAGCTCGTACGCAAGTACGGGCTTTTTTTTCGCATATAGCACCCGCCGGGGGGATGAGAAGCCCCGACCGGGGTTCGACAACTGGCGACAGCCAGTTGGACAGATGACGAGCCTGCGAGGAATCTGCCCCGACAAAATTGCCGGGAGCAATTTTGCACAGCGCCTGCGCTGGCCCCGAAGGGGCGAGGCCCAGGGACGGGCCGAGTAACGGCGAGCGCAGCGAGTCAATCCCCCCCTCACCGCCATATTTTAAGAAGAGCTCGTACGCAAGTACGGGCTTTTTTTTCGCCTGTTGCACCCCGACCGGGGTCGCCCCCGGCCATCCTGTGTTATTAAGCGGCGGGACGTTTTTTCCGGTATCTCCCCCTCTCCAACAGCAGGCTAAAGGACGCCGGCAGCACGGTTAACGTGACGAGCGTCGCGACAATCAGCCCGCCAATGATGGCATACGCCATCGGTCCCCAGAATACCTGGTGAGAGATGGGGACCATACCCAGTATCGCGGCGCAGGCGGTCAGAAATATCGGCCTGGCCCGGTGCTCTGCGGCGGCAATAATAGCGGCATCGCTTTCCATGCCCTGAGCCAGATTGCCGTCAACTTCAGTGATAAGTATCACGGCATTGCGGATAATCATCCCCGCCAGCGCGATGACGCCGAGCAGAGCCACAAATCCCATTGGCGTGTCGCCCGGCAGCATGGCCATAACAATCCCCGGCAAGCCGAACGGGGCCATGAACAGAGCCAGCAGCATACGGGAATAGCGCCGCAGCTGAAGCATCAGCAATAACAGCATAATGCCGAGGGTGACGGGTAAAATATTCAATACCGAGCTGTTGCCTTTTTCGGACTCCGCAACCACCCCGCCTTCGACAATGCTGTAACCGGTGGGTAAACCCGCGCGCAGTTGATCCACCGTCGGGCGCAGACCGTTCGATACGCCTTCTGCCCGCATCCCCGGCGCGAGGTCGGTTTGTACGGTGATAAACGGCAATCTTTGCCGACGCCAGAGCACCGGATCGTCCACTCCCCAGGTCGGCGTGGCCACCGCGCTGAGGGGAACTTTTTCTCCACCGCGCCCTTCAACCGTCAGCGATGACAGGGTGGCAAGATTCAATCGCTCGCTGTCGTTCGCCCGCAGCACCACATCAACCAGCCGGTCATTGTCTCTCAGCGATGTGACCGTCGTGCCTGACCAGACGGTATTAAGCGTCTGCGCCAGGCTCTGCGATGACACGCCCGCCGCCCGCGCGGCAGTCTGGTTCACCTGCAGGACGATGGTTCTCTCCGGCTCGCCGGCGGTCTGGTTTACCTCCCGGGTTAACGGCGAGCGCCCTATCGCCTCGGCCAGACGCCCGGCATACTCTCTGACCTTGAGATAATCCGGCCCGCTGACCCGGTATTTGATCGGCCAGCCCACCGGAGGCCCTAGCTCCAGAGGAGAAACGCGCGAAGTCAGATCGCTGAATTGCGTGGTCAGCAGCGTGTTTAACTGTTCCCGCAGGCGGTCGCGGGCGGCCAGGTCTTTCGCCACCACCACCAGCTGCGCCGTATTTTCATTATCCAGCAGAACATCCATCGGCAGATAAAAGCGGATGGCGCCCGCCCCAATATAGGTCGAATAATGGTCAATGTTGCGATTCCCGGCGAGCGCCCTTTCCAGCCTCTCCGTTTGTTTCTCCGTTTCCGTCTGCGAAGCATTGGCCGGAAGCGTCAGGCTGACCAGCAGCTCCGGGCGATCAGATGAAGGGAAAAACTCCCCCTGCATAAACGTGGTCCCGTACACCGACAGCCCCAGCGCGGCCAGCGCAATCCCCAGGGTGGCAAGCCGGTGGCGCAGCACCGTACGCAGAAGTCGTCCATATCCCCGCGCCATGCGGCCCGGGCCTGCGGCACGATGTTTCAGCTTTTCCGGCAGCAGCCACGTTCCGGTCAAAGGGGAGAACAGAATCGCCACGACCCATGAATTCAGAAGCGCCATCAGCACCACGGCAAACAGCGAAAAGCAGTATTCGCCCGCGCTGGATGAGGCAAAACCGACGGGAATAAATCCGGCAATCATGACCAGCGTACCGGTCAACATCGGAAATGCCGTGGTTTGGAAAGCGTACGTCGCCGCCTGCCGTCGCGTATCGCCGGCCTCAAGCCGGGATACCATGGTTTCCACGGCGATCATGGCATCATCCACCAGCAGCCCTAGCGCAACGATCAGGGCCCCGAGAGAGATGCGCTGTAGACCAATGCCTGCCAGCATCATCCCGGTAAAGGTCATCGCCAGCACCAGCGGGATCGCCGCGGCCACCACCAGCCCGGCCCTTAATCCCAGCGAGACAAAAGAAACCGCCAGCACAATCAGCACGGCTTCCACCAGTACCCGGACAAATCCGCTTACGGCGCCGCTGACCACCGCCGACTGGTCAGCCACTTTAACTATCTCGATGCCGTGCGGTAGCCCGACGCCGATGGCGCGCATTCTGTTATTCAGCGTCTCGCCAAAGCGCAGCATATTGCCCGTCGGCGCCATGGAAATCGCCAGCCCAACGGCAGTACGTCCGTTGACGCGAAACTCCGCTGAAGGCGGTTCGGCCGCGCTTCTTTCAATCGTGGCAATATCGGTCAGGGGAAGATAGCGATCGTTGATGTGCAGGATGACGGCGCGCAGGCTCGCTTCGGTCCTGAGGGCCCCGCTGACGTTTAGCGTGATATTCTCCTGCCCGGTGCGCAGGGTTCCTGCCGGCACCACGGCATTCTGGGCCTTCAGAGCGTCCGCAACCTGCTGAATGGTAAGCCCCATACCGGCCAGCCGGGCGGGCGAAAAAGCGATGACTATCTGCTCCTGCGGCTCGCCAAGGAGGACCGTTTTGCCGATATCCGGCACGGACATCAGTTCACGGCGGATCGTCTCCACCCGCTGTCGCACCTCCTCAAGGCTATATCCGTCAGGGATAAATCCGTAAATGGTACCGTACGTGTCGTCAAACTCATCGTTCACGCTCGGTCCCTGCGCGCCTTCCGGCAGCGATGGCGCAATATCCTGCATTTTTTTGCGGATCTGGTACCAGATCGCCGGGACGTTGTGCGCCGGGGTGTCATCGCGGAGATTAATATAGATAACCGTTTGCCCGGCTCGGGTTTCACTTTCGATATAATCGAGCCAGGGCGTTTCCTGTAATTTTTTCTCCAGGACATCCGTCACCAGATGCGTGGTATCCGTTACCGACGCGCCCGGCCACTGCGCAGAGACTACCGCCGTTTTGATAGTGAAAGCCGGATCTTCATTTCGCGGCAGCAGCGTATAGCTGAGCGAACCGATAACCATAATCAGCAGCATAAAGAAACTGACCATTTGCGGGTTTTCCAGCGCCCATGCAGAAAGGTTAAAGCGATTTTTTGACGGCGCTATTTTCACGGCAGCCTCTCTCCGGCGACGACTTTTTCGCCCGGGCGCAGCTTGCTAACGCCGGCGGTAATAACCCGGTCGCCGGGCACAAGGCCGGAGGCGATGATCGCGGAAGAAGCCGTGTAGCTGGCGGGAACGACAACGCGCAGCTGCGCCTCCATCTGCGGGGTGATGACAAAGACGGCCGGTTTATCTCCGCAGCGGCTCAGCGCAGAAGCCGGTATGGCGTACCCCGTCGAGCCTGATGACGGCAGCCTTACCGTGACGCTGGCGCCCAGCGCCATCGCGGCGGGCGGTTTCTTGAGCGTTGCCCTGACGCGCCATGTCCGGGTCTGGGGATCGGCCTGTGGGCTAATATCACGCAAAACAGCATAGGCCTTCACCCCGGCATCGCTGAGCAAAGCAACCTGAAACTCTTCCGCCCTTTGCGCCTCAACCTTAGCGGGATCCGGGATATCAAACACCACATCGCGCGCCTGACCCGCCGCCAGCGTCACCACCGTCTCTCCGGCGCTGACCACCTGACCGGGAGAGGCGCTGACCGCCGTGATAACCCCCTCACCCGGCGAAGTAAGACGCGTCCAGCCCAGGCTTTCCCTGGCGTTGCGCAAAGCGGCCTCGCTGCTCTTCACCCGGGCGCTGGCGACCAGCCAGTCCGCCTGCGCGCTGTCCAGCTGAGAGCGGGCGATTGCGCCCGTGGCGATGAGCTTCTGCATGCGGTTAACGTTCAGCGCGGCGACCCGGGCGGTCGCTCGGGCGCTCTCATCGTCAGCCGTCGCGCTGTCCAGCTGATTTCGCGCGCTGGTCTCTTCAAGCGTCGCCAGCAGCTGCCCGTAGTTGACCCGATCGCCGACATCCACCGCGCGCGTCAGCATCCTGCCCGCCGTACGAAAGCTCAGGGCCGTCTCATCATGCGCGTGGATTTCGCCCGTTCTTTCCAGAGCGGGAAGCGTCGCCGGGGAACCCACCACCACGTAGCGCACCGGGCGGGCCGGCGCGGGCTTTTCGGCGCTTTTATCGCCGCAGCCCACAAGCGGTACGATCATCAGGACCAGTACGATCGGCGGCAACAGCGCAAACCAGGATAGCGTCCGTTCTGCGCCGAGGAAAGCGGACACGCACTGACGAAGGGAAAGAACTAACTCATATAACATAAACGCCACTCCGTTCGGGAAATGGCGCCATTACATGACACATTCATCGAGAATGGCTCGATGTTGTGTCAAGGGATTATCAAGGCAGGCTGTTTTCTTCTGTGGCGGGAGCGTACGGCAGAACAACGCGAATCTGCAGACCGCCGCTCGCCGGTAGCGACGCGCTGATGCGCCCCCCGTGCGCCACGCAGATAGCGCGCGCAATGGATAATCCGAGGCCGCTGCCGCCGGAGTGTCTGGCGCGGGACGCCTCCTCGCGGGTAAAACGTTCAAACATTTCCGGTAAAAAATGCCTCGCCACGCCGGGCCCATCATCGACAAAATCAATGGTGTAAGCGCCCTCGCCGCGGCGCAGCGTAATTGCCAGATGTCCCCCCCTGCGCCCGTAGCGTACGGCATTTTCCATCAGTACGCTAAATACCTGTCCCATGCGAAAAGCATCGCCGCGGAAGGGACAGGACGGCGATGGCTGAATGGCGATCGTCACGCTCTGCGCGTCCGCCTGCGGCGTTAACCATGCGGCTCGCTCCTGAAGGAGCTCATCCAGACAAAATAGCCGCTCATCGAGCACCAGATTGCCGGCATCCGCCAGGGAAAGCAGATGCAGCTCATCGGTTAATCGATTCAGATGCTGGAGTTGTTTCATCACCATCTCCAGCTGCTGCGGCTGGGTATCAAAAACGCCATCCAGCATGCCCTGCAGACGGCCAATCGCCGCCGTCAGCGGGGAGCGAAGCTCATGCGCCATCGCAACATGCGAGGCGCGGAGTTCTTTATCATAGCGGGCCAGCTGGCCGGTCATTTTGTTAAAGTCGGCAGCAAAGCGGATCATTTCCGCTGGCGCGTCCTCAATCAGCTCCGCCTGGCGGCCAAATTGCCCCCCGGTGACGTCCTTCGCCGCATCACGAAGACGGCTGAACTGCAGCGAGAGCGGACGGGCGTAGCGGAGCCCCATAACGACAATGAAGGGGATCATGACCAGCACCAGCACCGCCACGGTCACCCAGTCCGCCGAGGCGATAGAGGGCGTGGAATAGCTCAATCCCCACCAGGTATCGACAATATGATGAAAACGCGCCGGGTTGGCCTCCGGATTGCGGCTGAGCGCAATGAATTCCTCCCGCAAAGCGGGCGGCATTTTGTGCATGATCCAATAGTTCTGCACGGCGAAACGCAGCCACATACAGGTGGCGATAACAATCACGCTGCCGATGGCCAGCGCCAGAATGCGCCCGCAAATCCAGCGCCAGAGAGAGGAGTGACGGGTCTTCATCATGGCTGTCTGAACCTGTAGCCCACGCCGCGAACGTTGACTAGCACCCCGGATACCCCCGCCCCCTCCAGTTTTTTACGCAGGTTATAAATATGCGTATCCACCACGCGCTCAAGCGCTTCGCTCTCAGGAAGGCAGCGCTCCAGCAGATACTGTCGCGAAAAGGGACGGACGGGGGCGCGCATCAGCGTAGCCAGAAGCGAAAACTCGGTCGGGGTAAGATCGAGAACATGGACAGATTCCCCCGGATTGCTGACGGCCGCGACGATGGCAGCGACGTCCACCTCCAGCCCCTGCCAGCGCAGAATGTCTTCCTGCGTCTCCGCTTTGCGGCTCCGCCGGAGCACGGCCTGAACTCGCGCCACCACCTCGCCAGGATGATAGGGTTTCACCACATAATCGTCGGCGCCATAGCGCAGCGCGCCAATACGATCGGGCATATCCCCCATCGCGGTAACCATAATCACCGGCACATCGCTTTTCCGCCGCAGGCTGGCCAGCACCTCGGTGCCGTTCAGCCCGGGCAGCATCACGTCCAGCAGAATCAGATCGGGTTTCCAGCGCTGCGCCATATCCAGCCCAGCGAGGCCATCCACGGTGACCGCCACATCATAGTTTTCCCGGCGTAAATAGGCCTCAAGCACCCCGGCCGCATCGGCGTCATCTTCAATTATCAACACTCTTCTGGACAACATCTGTTCACCTTGACCGTTTCTTAACACTATCCCGACCGTTCATTGATTTAGCAAAACCATACTGCACCGGCATTCTGCGGCGCGTCCTTATCGACGGCGCCCGCGTCCACGTGGAGAACAGTATGATAGCCAGAAAAATTTCGCCGTATATGGTCGTGCCGTTTTTAATGGCGATAACACCCGGCGCGCGTGCCGATGAAGCCGCCGCGCCTTCCGATGGGCTGACTATCGGGGTGGGCGGAAAATACGCGCCTCGTTACAGCGGCTCTGACAAGCAGAGTTGGCAGGTGGTTCCCGTACTACAGGGGCGGAAAGGCGCTTTCTTTATTGATAGTCAAAAAGGCATAGGCTATGACCTGGCTGGCGACAGCGGTCTCTACTTCGAGCACACGCTCGGTTATGACCTCGGGCGAGCGGAAAAAAACTCAGGCTGGCGCGATGGGGCGAATACGCTGAAGGGGATGGGTAATATTAAAGCCACCATGAATACCGCCTTCGCCGTCGGCTGGTCGGTCACGCCGTGGCTCACCGTTGAAGGTAAGGCTACGCTTCCGCTCACCGACGCCCAGGGCGTGCATTATCAGACCTCCGCAACCCTCCTGCTGCTCCAGAATTCGCAGGATATCGTTGCCTTACAGTCCGCCGCGCTGTTTGGCGACGACCGGTACGCCAATACCTTTTACGGGGTCGATCAACGGCAGAGCGCCCGTTCCGGCTATCGCCCCTATCGCGCACCCGGCGGATTTTACGGCATCGACAACGCGCTGACCTGGAGCCATCAATATGACGAGCATTGGGGATCCACGCTCAGCGCCGGCTATACCTGGCTCGGAGAACATGCCGCTGACAGCCCGATAGTCTCACGGCGCAATGAAGGTTCCGTGACCGCGGCAATCACCTGGACATTTTAATCGATTCTGCGCTCGTCCAGACACCCACCGCGTCAGTTGATTAAAAAAACCTGAAGCCCTGTTCACGTGAATGATAAGCTTCTGCAGCGTTACATTTAAATGTTAAGGAAGGAAAATGAGCACCATTGCCGTTGTTGTTCTGACTTACGTTAAACCGCTTGATCAGGTAGACGCCCAGCTTGCTGCGCACGTGGAATGGCTAAAGCAAGGCTATGCTGCCGGAATATTTCTCGCTTCGGGGCGTAAAATCCCCAGGTCCGGCGGCGTGATTCTGGCTAAAGGCGATGATATGGATGGGCTGCAAAACTGGCTGAGCCAGGATCCATTTCAGCAATCGGGCGTAGCGAAAGTCGAGATCGTTCCTTTTGAAGCCACGATGGCCACTCCTTCACTGCAGGCTCTTCTGTAGTGCAGCAAAAACAAAGCCCGGTCACCCGGGCTTTGCAGACGCAGAAGAACTCAGTAGTAGGCTTTCAGCGCACGCTGGCAAAGCGTTGAGCGCACGCAATCATCGGTTGTAAAGCGCACAATACCCACCATCTCATCCTCTTCAAAACGCGCTAGCGCATCGGTCAGACCCGACCGTACGCCTGAAGGTAAATCGCACTGGGTAATGTCGCCGTTGACGATAACCGTCACGTTCTTCCCGAGGCGGGTCAAAAACATCTTCATTTGCGCAGCGGTCACGTTCTGGGCCTCGTCCAGAATCACCACCGCATTTTCAAATGTACGTCCGCGCATATAGGCGAACGGCGCGATTTCCACCTTGCCGATTTCCGGACGCAGGCAGTACTGCATAAAGGAAGCCCCTAGCCTTCTCACCAGCACGTCATAGACCGGTCGGAAATAGGGAGCAAACTTCTCGGCGATATCTCCCGGTAAGAAGCCGAGATCTTCGTCGGCCTGCAGAACGGGACGGGTAACAATAATTCTGTCCACATCCTTATGGATCAGGGCTTCAGCTGCTTTTGCCGCGCTAATCCAGGTCTTACCGCACCCGGCCTCGCCCGTGGCGAAGATCAGCTGTTTATTGTCGATGGCATTCAAATAATGCGCCTGAGCGTCATTGCGCGCTTCGATTGGCGATGCGTCGCGGCTATCCCGCGCCATGCCAATGGCTTCTACGCCACTCATTTGCACAAGCGATGTGACCGATTCTTCTTCGCGCTGCTTATGGCTTCGCGAATCCTGTCTCAGCACACGTTTGGCCTCACGACGAGCTCTGGTCACTGCTTTTTGTCTTCCCATGGATAGCACCTTGCGTTGTTGGTTTACATCACACGCGCCACGATCGACGCGATTATGCGCACTAACGATTGAGGTTTGGCTTCCTTGTAAGCCATTGCTTGCCTGACGAATTGGCAGAGGGTCACGGCTACGCGCACCGGTAACCTTGCCTGGGTTCTGGTTTTCTTTGATAGAGGAGAAGGATTTTGCGGTGTGAAAATCGCGGCCGGAAGTTGGGCTCCCGTGCTGATAAGTACGGTCTGGGGTTTGACGTTTTCCGTTACAGCAATCGGGCATTCGCGATCTCCATAATGAAACGAGACTACTGCCGAGAACTACCGCGCCTGTAATAAGTACATCAGAAATAATTCTAAGCGCAACTTATTTTTCACACACAGACAACAAATAATTCTCATCGCAGCTGAGGAGAGTTTCCGACTATAAGATTACAGAAAAATGAAACAAGGCAGGAAATACAAAAAATGAATGGAAAAACAGCAGAAAACGCCCTGCCCTTGCGGGCAGGTACGTCAGGCTTCGAGCAGCGATTGCCCGAGATAATGCAGATCGTCGATAACCCCCGGCAGAACAAAGAAATAGCCGCCGCCAATGGGCTTCACGTACTCCTCCAGCGCTTCTCCATTCAGGCGCTTTTGCACCGTCAGGAAGCCTTTTTCCAGATCGTGCTGGTAGCAAACAAACAGCAGCCCCATGTCCAGCTGACCGGAATTGGTCACCCCCAGCGAATAGCTATAGCCCCGGCGCATCATCAGGCTGGATTCGGTTTCCGGGGTACGCGGGTTCGCCAGACGAATATGGCTATCGAGCGCAATGGTATCGCCGTCAGGGTCTTTGCTGTAATCCGGGACATCGTGCTCGTGCTGCATCCCAAGCGGCGCGCCGCTCAGTTTATCGCGGCCAAAAATGGTCTGCTGCTCTTTCAGCGGCGTGCGATCCCAGAACTCAACGTGGAACTGAATAATCCTCGCCGCCTGATAGCTGCCGCCCGTAGCCCACGCAGGCTCTCCCTGGTCGGCGGTGACCCACACCACTTTATCCATTAGCGCCTTATCGGTGCTCACCGGATTCGCGGTGCCGTCTTTGAAGCCCAGCAGATTCACCGGCGTCTCTTTACCCTTGCTGCGCGCGGCGCTGTCGGAGATAAACCCTTCCCGCTTCCAGCGCACGCTGAGCAAATCCGGGGTGTGCTTAATCACATCCCGCAGGGCGTGAATTACCTTATCCTGGGTGTTGGCGCAAATTTGCAGCAGCAGATCGCCGTGGCACAGCGCCGCATCCAGCGAATCGTTCGGAAAACGCGTCATCTTTTGCAGCCTCTTCGGCGCCTGATGAGCCAGGCCGAAACGCTCGTCAAACAGCGAATGCCCCACCGAGACGGTGATCGTCAGATTATCCGGGGCGATCCACGGCCCGAGAATGCCAGAGTCCATCGGCGGCAGCCGCGGGTTCGGCGTCTCAGGCGCGGGACCGCCTTTGGTCAGAAAGGCAATACGCCGGGTCAGCAGGCGAAACAGCCGCTCAAGGTCCGCTTTATCGTTGGCCAGCACATCAAAGGCGACAATCATCATCGACGCCTGCTGCGGGGTCAGCACCCCTGCCTGATGTGGGCCATAAAACGGCTGCGCTTCCTGACGCGCATCCGGCGACACCGTGCCCGGAGAGCTATTGTCTTTTGCCGCGTGCGCCACCGGACAGCCGCCGGATATCGCCAGCGCGCCGCCAAGCGCGCCGATCCCTTTTAACAACCGCCGCCGGGACGGTTGATTAACATCATATTTTTGCTCAGCCATCGCCTTAGTCCAGACCCAGGATCCCGCGCAGCTGGGCCAAATCTTCCGCCAGCGTGGTGATCGGGCCTTTCAGCGCGTTACGATCGGCATCCGTCAGCTTGTCATAGGTCTCAAAGCCATCTTTGGTGCGGTATTTGCTGAGAATGGCGTCCACCTTTTTGAAGTTGGCATCCACCTTAGCCAGCAGCGCGCTGTTCTCTTTTTGCAGCTGCGGACGCAGCAGGTCGACGATTTTCTGCGCGCCGTCAATGTTGGCCTGGAAATCCCACAGGTCGGTATGGCTGTAGCGATCTTCTTCGCCGCTGATTTTGCTGGCGGCCACTTCTTCAATCAGACCGGCCGCGCCGCCGACCACTTTTGACGGCGGGAACGCCAGTTCGCTAATGCGTTTTTGCAGCTCGCGAACGTCAGCGTTCAATTGATCGGCATAGTTATCCATTCCCTTGACGCTGTTATCGCCAAACAGCGCTTTTTCCAGCCGGTGGAAGCCGGTGAATTTCGGATCTTCGGCTTTTTTCTCGTAGTCATCCTCGCGGGCGTCAATGCTGCCATCGAGATCGGAGAACAGTTCGGCGATCGGTTCAATACGTTCATAGTGCTGGCGCGTCGGCGCGTACAGCGCTTTCGCCTTCTCGATATCGCCCGCTTTCACCGCATCGGTAAAGGCTTTCGTGCCGCTAACCAGCTCCGCGGTCTCTGCGGTGACCCAGGCTTTATAGGCGGTAATGGCTTCACCCAGGCTGAGCAGCGCATCGGCTTTGGCGGCATCTTTGGTCGCCTCGCCGGTCACCGTCAGTTTGCCTTTCGGGTTAGTCAGCAGGCCGCAGGTCATATCATATTCACCCGGCTGCAGGTTGGCCGTCAGCTTTTGCGTAAAGCCGGGGGCGATATTCTCCCGCTCTTCCACCACCATCACCCCTTTCAGAATCTCCCACTCCAGCGCTTTCTGGCTGTGGTTCTGAATGATGAACTGGGTTTTACCCGCCTTCACGGTGACGTTCATCGGCTCGCACTGTTTGTCGGTGACGGTCACTTTGACCTGCGGAATATCGGCCGCCTGGGCGTAAAAAGCCGAGCTGAACAGCGCAGCAAGCGTAAGCTGCAGCGCATTACGACGAAACTGATTCATCATGACCATCCCTTTCGATAAGTATGTTGTCACTATTGCAATCCGCGATGCCCGACTACGCTGCCCGGGATGCGGTGGTTTTTTTACCCGGCGGCGAGACGTACAGCACCAGCGCCGGGATCAAATAGATAAAGTAGACCGCCACTTCGCTGACGGTCGGCGTTTCCTGATAGCCGAAGATCCCTTCCAGCAGCGTGCCGAATAGGGTGTGCGTCGAAATGACGTTGCTCAGGTCGAAGGCGACCGCCTGGAAATGGTTCCACAGTCCGGCCTCATGGAAGGCGCGGATAGCCCCCGCGGCGAGGCCTGCGGCCACCAGTAAAATAAACAGGCTGGTCCATTTGAAAAAGACGGCGAGATTCATGCGGATGCCGCCCCAGTAGATCAGGAACCCTAAAACGATGGCCGTCGCCAGGCCGAGCATCGCGCCGATGGGCGGCCAGATTCCGACATCCTGCTGGAAAGCGGCGAGCAGGAAAAAGACCGATTCCAGGCCTTCACGCGCGACGGCGAAAAAAACCATCATCACCAGCGCCCAGCCGTGGTTATTTCCGCGCTGGAGGGCATTATCAACCGCCTGCTCAAGCTGCTGTTTGACGTTGCGCGACACTTTACGCATCCAGAACACCATCCAGGTCAGAATGCACACCGCCACCACCGCCACGATGCCTTCGAACAGCTCCTGCTCGCGCTGCGGAAACTCGCCGGTGGTTTCGTTGATAAAAATGCCGAGGCCCAGGCACAGCGCCGCCGCAAGCAGCACCCCAATCCACATGACGCCAATCCAGCTACCGCGCTGGGGGCGTTTCAGATAGCTGGCAATCAGGCTGACAATCAGCGCAGCTTCCAGGCCTTCACGTAACATGATGAGAAATGGGACAAACATGCCAACACCCTTAAATGTGAACCGCAGTCAACTGATGCAAAGATAGGTAAATATTTATGATAGTGATTATCATTACAATAATCAGAAACACAAGTGAAATGTGGAGTGAATGATGACGATTTGTAAATCAGTCGCGAACAAATAATGACTTGCGCGATTATCCCGCAGCCCAGGCCCCTCGGGGCAGGAGGACGGGATTTTTTGCGCCAGATATTTACCCGGCTGCCCAGCTGTGGCTAAATGGCGGCCTTATTGACCTGCGAAATAAACGACATGACTCAATTCTTGCACTTCCTGCTGGCGCTGGTGGTTATCCTCGCCCTTGCCTGGCTTGCCAGCTACGACCGTAAAAAAATCCGCATTCGCTATATTATCCAGTTAATTATTATTGAAGTTGCCCTGGCTTTCTTTTTTCTCCACGCCGAAAGCGGCCTGTGGCTAGTGAAAAATATCGCATCCTTTTTTGAATCACTGCTCGGCTTTGCCGCCGAAGGCACCAACTTTGTATTTGGCGGCATGAGTGAAAAAGGGCTGGCGTTTATTTTCCTTGGCGTGCTGTGCCCCATTGTCTTTATCTCCGCGCTCATCGGTATTCTTCAGCACTGGCGTATTCTGCCAATTTTTATTCGCCTGATTGGCACCCTGCTGTCAAAGGTTAACGGTATGGGTAAGCTGGAGTCCTTCAACGCGGTCAGTTCGCTGATTCTCGGTCAATCAGAGAACTTTATTGCCTATAAAGGCGTGCTCGGCGATCTCTCTTCCCGCCGCCTGTTCACCATGTCGGCCACCGCGATGTCGACGGTGTCGCTCTCCATCGTCGGCGCTTATATGAGTATGCTCGACGCGAAATACGTCGTCGCCGCGCTGATCCTGAATATGTTCAGCACCTTTATTGTGCTGTCGATCATTAACCCGACGCGTCCGGGCAGCGAGGAGGAGATCAAGCTTGAAAAACTGCATGAATCCCAGAGCTTCTTTGAAATGCTCGGTGAATATATTCTGGCCGGTTTTAAAGTCGCGATGATTATTCTGGCGATGCTGATTGGTTTTATCGCCTTAATTAGCGCCATAAATGCCCTGTTCGCCACGATATTTGGCCTGAGCTTCCAGCAGATCCTCGGCTACGTCTTTTATCCCCTGGCGTGGCTGATTGGCATTCCGCTTAGCGATGCGCTGAACGCCGGGAGTATTATGGCGACGAAACTGGTGGCCAATGAATTTGTCGCTATGATTGAGCTGCAAAAAATAGCCGCCAGCATGACGCCGCGCGGGCTGGGAATTTTATCCGTGTTCCTGGTTTCCTTCGCCAACTTTGCCTCTATCGGCATTATCGCCGGGGCGATTAAAGGCCTGAACGAGCAGCAGGGGAATATCGTTTCCCGCTTCGGCCTGCGCCTGGTGTATGGCGCAACGCTGGTCAGCCTGCTCTCCGCCAGCTTTGCGGGGCTGGTACTGTAACCGAAGCGCGTTTGGCCTGTTACCCCGGGGTAACAGGCCCGCGTAGCTATGTAGCCCGGGTAAGGCGTTAGCCGCAACCCGGGAATTTCACCTGATTCAAATTAAAAATGTACGCAGACCGGCTGGTCAACGCGCATCACCGACTCCTGCGCAAAGCGTGATTTATAGGTCGTGCGCAGCGCCTCAATCCCCTCTTCGCTCTTCGCATCTTTGCCGTGAATCAGCATCAGCGCTTTGCTCTGCTCGCGCGCCACGGTACCGTCATTGCCCAGCCACTGCCCGCGCGCGTCAAAGACCGTCAGGCCATCGCGAAAGCGCGGCGTCACGTCGCGGTCAACGAACTGCTGCCACTCCTGCGCGGTAATATCCTTCCCGGCCGGACGGCTTAAGCCGAAATAAAGCGTGGTTTGCACCATGGCGTTATCCGCCGGGCAGGCGTTAGCGTCCGCCGCCGGAGCCGTCTTCGCGGCGGGCGCTACGCAGCCGCTTAATATCCCTGCCAGTACCAGCGCCACTGCACCCTGTTTGAAACTCATTTTGCTACCCTCATTGTTATTTGTGCTGAGATATCAGCGTATTTTCAAGCCATTAGCAAGAGGCATAAATAACAAAGCCCGCATTACGCGGGCTTGATGGGGTTGCAGAGGATTACTCGGCGGTCGCGCGCACCGGCGGCGCGGAGTGATAATGGGCGTCCGCTTCGGCGAAGCGTCGCTGCATCTCGGCGGAGGGCGCTTTACCCAGCAGGCTGAAGACCACAATCCCCAGGCTACCAAAGATAAAGCCTGGGATGATTTCATACAGGCCCAGCCAGCCGAACTGCTTCCAGATAATGACCGTTAAGGCGCCGATGATCATCCCGGCCAGCGCACCGTTACGGGTCATTCGTGACCACATCACCGAGAACAGCACCACCGGGCCAAACGCCGCGCCAAAGCCAGCCCATGCGTAGCTCACCAGACCCAGCACGCGGTTTTCCGGGTTGGCCGCCAGGGCGATCGCAATTAACGCGACGAGCAGCACCATAAAGCGTCCTATCCATACCAGCTCTTTCTGTCCGGCATTTTTACGCAAAAACGCTTTATACAGATCTTCCGTAATCGCGCTTGAGCACACCAGCAGCTGGCAGCTCAGGGTGGACATCACCGCCGCCAGAATCGCCGACAGCAGGATCCCGGCAATCCACGGGTTGAACAGAATCTGCGCCAGTTCGATAAAGACGCGTTCGGCGTTCTGATTAACCGCACCGGCAACGGCCGGGTTGTTATTGAAGTAGGCAATACCGAAGAAGCCGACGGAACAGGCACCCGCCAGGCAGAGGATCATCCAGGTCATGCTGATGCGACGGGCGTGAACGATGCTGTGATGCGAATCCGCCGCCATAAAGCGCGCCAGAATATGCGGCTGACCAAAATAGCCCAGGCCCCAGCCCATCAGCGAAATAATCGCCACGAAGTTCAGGCCCTTGAGCATATCAACGTTCTCAATGCTCTTTTGCTTAATCACTTCCAGGGAATCGCCAAACCCGCCGACGGAAATCACCACCATCACCGGCGTCAGGATCAGGGCGAATATCATCAGGCTGGCCTGAACGGTATCGGTCCAGCTTACCGCGAGGAAGCCGCCGACAAAGGTATAAATAATGGTTGCCGCCGCCCCGGCCCACAGCGCGGTTTCGTAGCTCATGCCAAAGGTGCTTTCAAACAGACGCGCGCCGGCCACAATACCGGAAGCGCAATAGATGGTGAAAAATAACAAAATGACCAGCGCCGAGATAATTCGCAGCACGCGGCTTTTATCTTCAAAACGGCCGGTGAAATAATCCGGCAGCGTCAGGGCGTTATTATTCGCCTCGGTATGCACCCGCAAACGCCCCGCCACCAGCTTCCAGTTAATCCATGCGCCTAACGTCAGGCCAATGGCAATCCAGCTTTCGGAAATACCGGAAATAAATATCGCCCCCGGTAGCCCCATCAGCAGCCAGCCGCTCATATCGGAGGCTCCGGCGGAGAGCGCGGTGACAAATGGGCCAAGGCTGCGGCCGCCGAGAATATAATCATCAAAGTTCTTTGTCGAGCGCCAGGCAATAAAGCCGATGAGTACCATGCCAAAAATATAAACAATAAAAGTCACCAACATGGGTGTGCTAATAGCCATGTAAAAATCTCCAGAATTTTTGTCGACAGCATCCAAATTTGTCGTTTTATCCACTACCGGAACGGGGCAATGGCCTATTGGTTGTATTGGGCGACCGTATCCTGACGGAAGCTTTGTTTTTTCACAAACGATTTAACACAGCATTTACACGAAATGCTTCCGGGACCAAACTTCATTTTGTTATAGGTTGCACTCTCTCACGTTTTTAGCGGTTGCACCACGCAAAAGTGTTAAGTGACGCATAGAAATACCTTATTAGACAGGGGGTAAATACCTGCTATTTTCATCATCATTTTTAACATTCACGGCGTTTTTCTACCTGCCACACAATTCTCAATTAACAAGGTTGCACAAAGTTGCAACATGGTAGATATTTCTACGCAACCTCATCTTGGCACGAAGACGTTCTATTACAGGAGTTCCTGACATGGGCACCACCACCATGGGTGTAAAACTTGACGACGCGACGCGCGAACGCATTAAATCCGCGGCGAGCCGTATTGACCGCACGCCGCACTGGCTGATTAAACAGGCCATTTTCAACTATCTGGAAAAGCTGGAAAACGACGAGACGCTGCCGGAGCTGCCGGCGCTGCTGTCCGGCGCGGCGAACGAAAGCGATGAGGCCGGTCATCCGGCTGACGAACCTTATCAGCCCTTCCTCGATTTCGCCGAGCAGATCCTGCCGCAGTCCGTTTCCCGCGCGTCGATCACCGCCGCCTGGCGCTGGGCCGAAACCGACGCCGTGCCGATGCTGCTGGAGCAGGCTCGCCTGCCGCAGACTCTCGGCGAACAGGCGCACAAGCTCGCCTATCAGCTGGCGGAGAAGCTGCGCAATCAGAAAACCGCCAGCGGCCGCGCCGGAATGGTGCAGAGCCTGCTGCAGGAGTTCTCGCTCTCCTCGCAGGAAGGCGTGGCCCTGATGTGCCTGGCAGAAGCGCTGCTGCGCATTCCCGACAAAGCCACCCGCGATGCCCTGATCCGCGACAAAATCAGCAACGGCAACTGGCAGTCGCATATCGGCCGCAGCCCGTCGCTGTTCGTCAACGCCGCCACCTGGGGGCTGCTGTTTACCGGCAAGCTGGTCTCCACCCACAACGAAACCAGCCTGTCGCGCTCGCTGAACCGTATTATCGGCAAAAGCGGCGAACCGCTGATTCGTAAAGGCGTCGATATGGCGATGCGCCTGATGGGCGAGCAGTTCGTCACCGGCGAAACCATCGCCGAAGCGCTGGCCAACGCCCGTAAGCTGGAAGACAAAGGCTTCCGCTACTCCTACGATATGCTGGGCGAAGCGGCGCTGACCGCCGACGATGCTCAGGCCTATATGGTCTCCTACCAGCAGGCGATCCACGCCATCGGCAAAGCCTCCAACGGACGGGGCATTTATGAAGGACCGGGCATTTCGATTAAGCTCTCCGCGCTGCACCCGCGCTACAGCCGCGCCCAGTACGACCGCGCGATGGAAGAGCTTTACCCGCGCCTGAAATCGCTGACCCTGCTGGCGCGCCAGTACGATATCGGTATCAACATTGACGCCGAAGAGGCCGATCGCCTGGAGATCTCTCTCGATCTGCTGGAAAAACTCTGCTTTGAACCGGAGCTGGCGGGCTGGAACGGGATTGGCTTTGTGATCCAGGCCTATCAGAAACGCTGCCCGTTCGTGATTGACTACCTGATCGACCTCGCGACCCGCAGCCGTCGCCGCCTGATGATTCGTCTGGTTAAAGGCGCCTACTGGGACAGCGAAATCAAACGCGCGCAGATGGACGGTCTCGAAGGCTATCCGGTCTATACCCGCAAGGTCTACACCGACGTCTCCTATCTGGCCTGTGCGAAAAAGCTGCTGGCGGTGCCGAGCCTGATCTATCCGCAGTTCGCGACCCATAACGCCCACACCCTGGCGGCAATTTATCAGCTGGCCGGACAGAACTACTACCCGGGACAGTACGAATTCCAGTGCCTGCACGGCATGGGCGAGCCGCTGTACGAGCAGGTGACCGGTAAAGTCGCCGATGGCAAACTCAACCGCCCGTGCCGTATCTACGCGCCGGTCGGCACCCACGAAACGCTGCTGGCGTATCTTGTGCGTCGTCTGCTGGAAAACGGCGCCAACACCTCGTTCGTGAACCGTATCGCTGACAGCACCCTGCCGCTGGATGAGCTGGTTGCCGACCCGGTCGCCGCGGTGGAAAAACTGGCCCAGCAGGAGGGCCAGGTGGGTCTTCCGCACCCGAAAATCCCGCTGCCGCGCGATCTTTACGGCAAAGACCGCAGCAATTCAGCCGGTCTGGATCTCGCCAACGAGCATCGTCTGGCCTCCCTCTCCTCCTCGTTATTAAACAGCGCGCTGCATAAATGGCAGGCGCTGCCGATGCTGGAGCACCCGGTGGCCGAAGGCGAAATGCAGCCGGTCGTGAACCCGGCAGAGCCAAAAGATATCGTCGGCTACGTGCGCGAAGCCAGCGAGGACGAAGTTCAGCAGGCGCTGACCAGCGCGGTTAACAACGCGCCAATCTGGTTCGCCACCCCGCCGCAGGAGCGCGCGGCGATCCTCGAACGCGCCGCGGTGCTGATGGAAGGCCAGATGCCGACCCTGATGGGCATCCTGGTGCGCGAAGCGGGGAAAACCTTCAGCAACGCGATTGCCGAAGTGCGCGAAGCGGTGGACTTCCTCCACTACTACGCCGGTCAGGTGCGCAACGATTTTGACAACGAAACCCATCGCCCGCTGGGCCCGGTCGTCTGTATCAGCCCGTGGAACTTCCCGCTGGCGATCTTTAGCGGACAAATTGCCGCCGCGCTGGCGGCAGGCAATACCGTGCTGGCAAAACCAGCCGAGCAGACGCCGCTCATCGCCGCTCAGGGCGTGGCGATCCTGCTGGAAGCGGGCGTACCGCCGGGCGTTATTCAGCTGCTGCCGGGCCGCGGAGAAACCGTCGGCGCCGCGCTGACTTCCGACGAGCGCGTACGCGGCGTGATGTTTACCGGCTCAACCGAAGTCGCCACCCTGCTGCAGCGCAATATCGCCAGCCGGCTGGATGCTCAGGGGCGTCCGACGCCGCTGATCGCCGAAACCGGCGGCATGAACGCGATGATCGTCGACTCTTCAGCATTAACCGAGCAGGTGGTTGTCGACGTGCTCGCCTCGGCGTTCGACAGCGCGGGGCAGCGCTGCTCCGCCCTGCGCGTACTCTGCCTGCAGGATGATATCGCCGATCATACGCTGACCATGCTGCGCGGCGCGATGGCCGAGTGCCGGATGGGCAATCCGGGCCGCCTGACCACCGATATCGGGCCGGTGATTGACGCCGAAGCCAAAGAGAATATTGAGCGCCACATCCAGACGCTGCGCGCCAAAGGGCGCAAAGTCTTCCAGGCGGTGCGCGAAAACGGCGAAGATTCCCGCGAGTGGACCAGCGGTACTTTCGTTCCGCCGACGCTCATTGAGCTCGACAGCTTCGATGAGCTGAAAAAAGAGGTCTTCGGCCCGGTGCTGCACGTAGTGCGCTATAACCGCAACGAACTGGACGGGCTGGTCAAACAGATTAACGCCTCCGGCTACGGTCTGACCCTCGGCGTGCATACCCGTATTGACGAAACCATCGCTCAGGTCACCGGCAGCGCCAACGTCGGCAACCTGTACGTCAACCGTAATATGGTCGGCGCCGTGGTCGGCGTGCAGCCGTTCGGCGGCGAGGGCCTGTCGGGTACGGGTCCAAAAGCCGGCGGCCCGCTGTATCTGTATCGGCTGCTCTCCAGCCGCCCGCAGAACGCCGTCGGGATTACCCTCGCCCGCCAGGACGCGGAGTATCCGCTGGACGCGCAGCTGAAGACGCTGCTGGAAAAACCGCTGGTCGCTTTACAGCAGTGGGCGGCGGATCGCCCGGAGCTGCATGCTCTGTGCCAGCAGTTCAGCGAGCAGGCGCAGGCCGGAACCCAGCGTCTGCTGCCGGGGCCAACCGGCGAGCGCAACACCCTGACCTTTATGCCGCGCGACCGCGTGCTGTGCGTGGCCGATAATGAGCAGGATGCGCTCACCCAGCTGGCGGGCGTGACCGCCGTTGGCTGCGAAGTGCTGTGGCCGGACGCCCCTCTGCAGCGCGAGCTGGCGAAAAAGCTGCCGCGTGAGGTCAGCGCGCGGATCCACTTCGCCAAAGCGGAAACCCTGACGACCGAGCCTTTCGATGCGGTTATCTACCACGGCGATTCCGATCAGCTGCGGGAACTGTGCGAACAGGTGGCGGCGCGCGATGGCGCTATCGTGTCGGTGCAGGGCTTCGCCCGCGGCGAGAGCAATCTGCTGCTGGAGCGCCTCTATATTGAACGTTCGCTCAGCGTCAATACCGCCGCGGCCGGCGGCAACGCCAGCCTGATGACGATTGGCTAAGCCTGCTTTCCGGGTTGCGGCTGATGCCTTACCCGGGCTACCCAACCACAGCCCGCACTATCAGTAGCCCGGGCAAGGCGCTTTGCGCCGCCCCCGGGAAAGCAGACGGCACAACGTCAGCTAATGACACCAGACGCAGGCTGTGGTTAATTAAGGCTCCCGGACGGGAGCTTTTTTTATGGGAGTTGACCAATGAAACGCACTTTACTCGCTTTTGCCGCGCTGCTGGCAAGCACCCATGCGCTGGCGGACGAATGCAGCAACGCCAGCAATCAAACGGAAATGAACCAGTGCACCGCCGAGCGGTACCAGGCTGACGACAAAAAACTAAATGAAACGTACCAGGAAGCGCTGAAGCGCGCCTCCGGCAAGCAGCAGGAGTTGCTGAAAAAAGCGCAGCTGTCGTGGATTGCCCTGCGCGACGCCGACTGTCAATTCCTCGCCTCCGGCGCTGAAGGCGGCAGCGTACAGCCGATGCTGATCAACCAGTGCATGTCCGATAAAACCGTCGAGCGCGAATCGTTCCTCGCCTCGCTGCTGCAGTGCGAGGATGGCGATCAGAGCTGCCCGCTGCCGCCCGCCAATTAACGTACGCGAATCCCTTCGATAATCATCCGCTGGACGTTATCGACGGTTTGCTGAAAAAACGCCTCATCGCGCAGCGTCGCGCCGGTTACCGCCTCAACCTGAGTGGCGAAATCGGCGTAATGCTGTGTGGTCGCCCAGATCATAAAGATCAGATGCTGCGGGTCAACCGGCGCCAGACTGCCGCTCTCGACCCAGCCGGAAATAATCGCCGACTTTTCATCCACCAGCGCTTTCAGATCGCCGGTCAGCTCGCCCATCAGCAGCGGCGCGCCCTGCAGCATCTCCAGGCA
The DNA here is from genome assembly GCF_001753185.1 of Klebsiella sp. LTGPAF-6F. Lineage (NCBI taxonomy): Bacteria > Pseudomonadati > Pseudomonadota > Gammaproteobacteria > Enterobacterales > Enterobacteriaceae > Klebsiella > Klebsiella sp. LTGPAF-6F. Next base: position 2,420,924 of record NZ_CP017450.1, on the reverse strand, counting down.
GAACAGCCTTGACGCCTGCGGGTGATCGCGAGAAACCTCCAGCTTAAGGCGGATATATTCGCCGATGGCCACCAGCGGGCTGATATCTTCGCGAAAGGCCTTTAGCGGCGCCAGCCAGATAGCCAGAATCTGCTGCAGCACGGCAATATACAGCGCCTCTTTCGACGGGTAGTAGTAGAGCAGGTTCGTTTTCGATACCCCGGCCAGTTCGGCGACCTGCTCAAGCCGGGTACCGTGGATACCAAACTGCGAGAACGCGTCCAGCGCGGCGGCCAGGATAGCCTCTTTTTTCGCGCTCACCGCCTGTGAGCGTTTGCCGATCTTTTTCACGCCGCCCTGTGCCATTCGTTATCTCCTTCTTTTCACGCCATCAGCATAGCAAAAGCCCAGCGCCGACACGACTCTCTGCACCCTGATTGCGCACGACTGCGGTTTTTTCGTGCACCGATTTTGACCATTCAGTCCACTTTTATTGCTGCTATTTTCAGCAACCATACAGCAACACCTTAATAACATTAGCCTTTGCAAAACTGGCATCGCCTTTGCTTTATCTTTCAGGCGAGGTGATTGAGGGAGATGCAGGATGCAGCGCCGCGCCTTCTTGTTCAACGACATGCAGAGAGGTAGGTATGAAAATTGGTGTCTTCGTTCCGATTGGTAATAACGGCTGGCTGATTTCCACCCATGCTCCCCAGTACATGCCGACGTTTGAGCTCAATAAGGCCATCGTGCAAAAAGCCGAACACTACGGCTTCGATTTCGCGCTGTCGATGATTAAACTGCGCGGCTTCGGCGGCAAGACCGAATTCTGGGATCATAATCTGGAGTCCTTCACCCTGATGGCCGGACTGGCGGCCGTCACTTCGCGCATTCAGATCTACGCCACCGCCGCCACGCTGACGCTACCCCCGGCGATCGTCGCGCGCATGGCCTCGACTATCGACTCTATCTCCGGCGGCCGCTTTGGCGTCAATCTGGTCACCGGCTGGCAAAAGCCGGAATACGAGCAGATGGGCATCTGGCCGGGCGACGACTACTTCGCCAGCCGCTACGACTATCTCACCGAATATGTCCAGGTCCTGCGCGACCTGTGGGGAACCGGGCGCAGCGACTTTAAAGGCGACTACTTCACCATGAACGACTGCCGCGTCAGCCCGCAGCCGTCGCAGCCGATGAAAGTGATCTGCGCCGGGCAAAGCGACGCCGGTATGGCGTTCTCCGCCCGGCACGCTGACTACAACTTCTGCTTCGGCAAAGGGGTCAACACCCCTGCCGCCTTCGCCCCCACCGCCGCGCGGATGATGGAGGCGGCGGAAAAAACCGGCCGCGACGTCGGTTCCTACGTCCTGTTCATGGTGATTGCCGACGAAACCGACGAGGCGGCCCGCGCCAAATGGGAGCATTACAAAGCCGGCGCCGATGACGAAGCGCTGGCGTGGCTTACCGAACAGAGCCAGAAAGACACCCGCTCCGGCAGCGACACCAACGTGCGCCAGATGGCCGATCCCACCTCGGCGGTCAACATCAATATGGGCACCCTTGTCGGCTCTTACGCCAGCGTCGCCCGCATGCTCGACGAAGTGGCGGCGGTCCCCGGCACCGACGGCGTGCTGCTGACGTTTGATGATTTCCTTATCGGTATCGAAGCCTTTGGTCAGCGCATTCAGCCGCTGATGCGCTGCCGCGACCATATCGCCACCATGACTCAAGAGGTTGCCTGATGATTACCCTGCCCGCTCGTCCGGAATCCCTGACCTTTGCGCCGCAGCAGAGCGCGCTGATCGTTGTCGATATGCAGAACGCCTACGCCAGCCAGGGCGGCTATCTCGACCTCGCCGGATTTGACGTTTCCGCCACCCGCCCGGTTATCGACAATATCAACGTCGCCGTGGCCGCCGCGCGCGCCGCCGGGATGCTGATTATCTGGTTCCAGAACGGCTGGGACGACCAGTACGTGGAGGCCGGCGGCCCCGGTTCGCCGAATTTTCATAAATCCAACGCGCTGAAAACAATGCGAAAGAACCCGGAGCTGCAGGGCAAGCTGCTGGCGAAAGGCGGCTGGGACTATCAGCTGGTCGATCAGCTTAAGCCGCAGCCCGGCGATATCGTGCTGCCGAAACCGCGCTACAGCGGCTTCTTTAACACCTCGCTCGACAGCATTCTGCGCAGCCGCGGCATCCGCCATCTGATCTTTACCGGTATTGCCACCAACGTCTGCGTGGAATCGACCCTGCGCGACGGCTTCTTCCTCGAGTATTTCGGTATCGTGCTGGAAGACGCCACCCATCAGGCCGGTCCGGCGTTCGCCCAGCAGGCGGCGCTGTTCAATATCGAAACCTTCTTTGGCTGGGTCAGCGATGTCGCCAGCTTCTGTACCGCCCTTGAGCCCGCCGCGCCGCGCGCCTTTTCCGAGGAGAAACGTTATGCCTAAACAGGTGATTATTCCGCCAGGCACCACCACGCCTATCGCCCCGTTTGTCCCGGGCACGCTGGCCGACGGCGTGGTTTACGTCTCCGGCACCCTGCCGTTTGATAAGCAAAACAACGTGGTTTATATCGGCGACCCAAAGGCGCAAACCCGCCACGTGCTGGAAACCATCAAGAGCGTTATCGAGACGGCGGGGGGCAGTATGGCGGATGTGACCTTCAACAGCATCTTTATCACCGACTGGAAAAACTACGCCGCGATTAATGAGGTCTACGCGGAGTTCTTCCCCGGCGACAAACCGGCGCGTTTCTGTATTCAGTGCGGGCTGGTGAAGCCCGATGCGCTGGTGGAAATAGCCACCGTCGCGCATATCGGGAAGCCGGCATGATGAAGCTAAATGTCTCCCCGGCGCCTTATCCGGGCGCGCCGGTGGTGGTTCTGAGCGCCGGGCTCGGCGGCGCGGGCGGCTACTGGCTACCGCAGCGGGCGGCGCTCGAACCGTACTATCAGCTGGTGAGCTATGACCATAACGGCACCGGTGAAAACGGCGGCCCCCTGCCCGTCGGCTACAGCATGGCGGCCATGGCGCAGGAGCTTAACGCGGCGCTGCAGGCGGCGGGGATTGTGCGTTTTGCGCTGGTCGGCCACGCCCTGGGCGCGCTGATCGGTCTGCAGCTGGCGCTGGACCATCCCGAAGCGATAAGCGCCCTGGTGCTGGTGAACGGCTGGCTGACGCTCTCCCCGCATACCCGCCGCTGCTTTCTGGTGCGCGAACGCCTGCTGCACGCGGGTGGCGCGCAGGCGTGGGTAGAAGCGCAGCCGCTGTTCCTCTATCCGGCGGAGTGGATGGCCTCTCGCCTGCCGCGGCTGGAGGCCGAAGACGCGCTCGCCATCAGCCATTTCCAGGGCAAAGAGAATTTACTGAAAAGGCTGAACGCCCTCAAGCAGGCCGACTTTTCGCGGCGGGCGGCAGCGATAACCTGCCCGACGCTGATTATCAGCGCCGCTGACGATCTGCTGGTCCCGGCCTCCTGCTCCCGCGTGCTGCAGGCGGCAATCCCCGGCAGCCAGCTGGCGGAAATGGCCTGGGGCGGCCACGCCTGCAACGTCACCGATACCGCCACCTTTAACCCTATTTTATGCGACGGGCTGGCCGCGATGCTGCCCGTCCCCCAGGAGAATCTATGAGCGAAGCCATTAGCCCAGCCGCCTGCGCCGCGCTGTTTACCGAGGCCCGAACCCACAACGGCTGGCTGGACAGGCCGGTCAGCGACGAGCAGCTGCGTGAAATCTACGCCTTGCTGAAAATGGGACCGACCTCCGCTAACTGCTCCCCGGCGCGCTTCGTTTTCATCCGCACGCCGGAAGGCAAAGAGAAGCTGCGCCCGGCTCTGTCGAGCGGCAACGTTGCGAAGACCCTGCAGGCGCCGGTCACCGCTATCGTCGCCTGGGACAGCGCGTTCTATGACCGGCTGCCGGAGCTGTTCCCTCACGGCGACGCCCGCAGCTGGTTTACCTCCAGCCCGCAGATGGTGGAAGAGACCGCCTTTCGCAACGGTTCATTGCAGGCGGCGTACCTGATTTTCGCCTGCCGCGCGCTGGGCCTGGACACCGGCCCCATGTCGGGCTTTGACCGCGAAAAAGTCGATGCGGCGTTTTTTGCCGACGGCGCCTGGAAAAGCAACCTGCTGATTAATATCGGCTACGGCGATCCCGGCAAGCTGTACGCTCGCCTGCCGCGTCTGCCTTTTGATGATGCCTGCCAGCTGGCATAAGGAGCCCGTATGTCTACTGCCGATAAACAAAGCTTTCGCGACGCCATGGCCCACGTCGGGGCGGCGGTCAACATCATCACCACCGATGGTCCCGCAGGCCGCGCCGGCTTTACCGCCAGCGCCGTCTGCAGCGTTACCGACGCGCCGCCCACGCTGCTGGTGTGCCTGAATCGTTCCGCCTCGGTATGGCCGATCTTCAGCCAGCACCAGGCGCTGTGCGTTAATACCCTGGCGGCCGGTCAGGAAGGACTCTCGAACCTTTTCGGCGGTAAAACGCCGATGGCGGAGCGCTTCGCCGCCGCCGACTGGCAAACCGGCGCGACCGGCTGTCCGCGTCTGGAAGCGGCGCTGGTCAGCTTCGACTGCCGCATCAGCCAGATCGTCAGCGTCGGAACTCACGACATCCTGTTTTGCGAAGTGGCGGCGATTGTACGCCATCCGGAACCGCGCGGACTGATGTGGTTCGACCGCGGCTACCACACGCTGATGCGTCCAGCCTGTTAACCCTAAACCCAGGATCTCATCATGGCTCTCTTCGATTTTCCTCGCTGGCAGTTAACCTCCCCCTCCGCCGCGTCCGGCGTCGTGGCCCCCGATGAACGTCTGTCGGTCGGGCAAACCGTGGTGATGGGCGTTCAGCACGCGGTGGCGATGTTTGGCGCGACCGTCCTGATGCCAATCCTGATGGGGCTGGATCCCAATCTGTCGATCCTGATGTCCGGCATCGGCACCCTGCTGTTCTTTTTGGTTACCGGCGGGCGCGTGCCGAGCTACCTTGGCTCCAGCGCTGCCTTTGTCGGCGTGGTCATCGCCGTTACCGGCTTCAACGGCCAGGGGCTTAACCCGCACCTTAGCGTCGCGCTGGGCGGCATTATCCTCTGCGGGCTGGTTTATACCCTGATTGGCCTGGTGGTGATGAAAATCGGTACCCGCTGGATTGAGCGGCTGATGCCGCCGGTAGTCACCGGCGCGGTGGTCATGGCGATAGACCTTAACCTCGCGCCCATCGCGGTACGCAGCGTATCAGCAACGCCGTTCGACGGCTGGATGGCGGTGCTGACGGTGCTGTGCATCGGCCTGGTCGCGGTGTTTACCCGCGGGATGCTGCAGCGGCTGCTGATCCTCGTCGGGCTGATTATCGCCTGCGCGCTGTACGCATTGCTGGCCAACGGCCTCGGGCTGGGCAAGCCGCTGGATTTTAGCCTGCTTGAGCAGGCGGCGTGGTTCGGTTTGCCGCAGATGACCGCCCCGACCTTTAACGGCCAGGCAATGATGCTGATCGCTCCCGTGGCGGTGATTCTGGTGGCGGAAAACCTCGGCCACCTGAAGGCGGTTGCCGGGATGACCGGGCGCAATATGGACCCGTATATGGGCCGCGCGTTCGTCGGCGACGGACTGGCAACGATGCTCTCCGGCTCGGTTGGCGGCAGCGGCGTGACCACCTACGCGGAGAATATCGGCGTGATGGCGGTCACCAAAGTGTACTCGACGCTGGTGTTCGTCGCGGCGGCGCTGATTGCGATGCTGCTTGGGTTTTCACCGAAATTTGGCGCGCTGATCCATACCATTCAGGGACCGGTGATCGGCGGCGCATCGATTGTGGTGTTCGGCCTGATTGCCGTCGCGGGCGCGCGAATTTGGGTGCAGAACCGCGTGGATTTGAGCCAGAACGCAAATCTGATTATGGTGGCGGTGACGCTGGTGCTGGGGGCGGGCGACTTCGCGCTTTCGCTCGGCGGCTTTACCCTCGGCGACATCGGGACGGCCACCTTCGGCGCGATCCTGCTCCACGCTCTGCTTAACCGCCGTCCGCGTGAGGCCGGGCAAACCAACGTCACCCCGGTATGAAAGCGTGCAACGCCAGCAGACCCGTACCGGGAAATCCCCGGTCGCGCTGCGCTTACCGGGGCTACAAAACAGCGTCAACCCGTAGCCCGGCTAAGGCGTTTACGCCGCGAGCCGGGCGTTCCTCCCGCTCAGCGGAACCTGCAAAGTGGAAAAAAAACCGCCGACGTGACGTCGGCGGCGAGGGTGATGGGGTCGGGCCCGGGAGATTAACCCCCATCAGCAACAATCCGGCGCGCTAGCTTTCGCGGCTACCATGACTGTTTTTGCCCCCTTTCTTGCCCGCTTCGGAAGCGCGTTGAGGATCGTTTTTAAAGTTCCCCCCGCTATGCTGGCCACCTTTACGACCTGCTTCTGATGCTCTTTCACGGTCTTCGGCAAAGTTGCCGGCACCGCCACGATGGTTTGCCATTACTGACCTCCATTTAGGTTAGACATCATGCTGCATTAGGTGAAACACGAGGCTCTGGCCTCCGCGATACGGGTTGCGTATCACGTGCTTTTAAGGTTAGCGAAGGAAAGCCGTGCCGGGTGGATATCGTCACATTCTGAAATAGATTTTGTATAAGAACTGCCGCTATTGCGCCGGACGCGCGCTAAGCGACTCTTATGACAGCCTAAAATAGCGCCGCTGAAGATGTATCTTTTTGCAACAGCCCTGAATGTTAGCAATGTTGTTATAAATCAAATAAATGATTGTTGCATTTGCACTCTTCGCCAGAGGTCTTATCTTTAAAGGTAGCCAGTCGACTGGCTGGCTCATAACGCAACCGAGGAGTGATGCAAATGGCTAAGATTCTGGTGCTTTATTATTCCATGTACGGACACATTGAGACCATGGCGCATGCCGTCGCCGAAGGAGCAAACAAGGTAGATGGCGTTGAAGTGGTCGTGAAGCGCGTGCCGGAAACCATGCAGGCAGAGGTTTTTGCCAAAGCAGGCGGGAAAACGCAAAACGCGCCCGTCGCCACGCCGCAGGAGCTGGCTGAGTACGACGCCATCATCTTTGGTACCCCAACCCGTTTCGGCAATATGTCCGGACAGATGCGCACCTTTCTCGATCAGACCGGCGGCCTGTGGGCGTCCGGAGCGCTGTACGGCAAACTGGCCAGCGTATTCAGTTCAACCGGTACCGGCGGCGGTCAGGAGCAAACCATCACCTCAACCTGGACCACGCTTGCCCACCACGGGATGATTATTGTACCGATTGGCTACGGCGCCCAGGAGCTGTTTGATGTTTCGCAGGTTCGCGGCGGCACGCCTTACGGCGCCACCACCATTGCCGGCGGCGACGGCTCACGCCAGCCAAGTGAAGAAGAATTAGCCATTGCCCGCTATCAGGGGCAACACGTTGCGGGTCTGGCAGTGAAATTACACGGTTAATCTTCAGCAGGAGGACAAGCATGCCGAATCAAGAAGCAAAGGCCCACCGCGTGGGTGAATGGGCCAGTCTGCGCAATACGTCTCCCGAAATTGCCGAGGCGATTTTTGAATTAGCCAATTACGATGAAAAGCTGGCGGAGAAAATCTGGGAAGAAGGCAGCGATGAAGTCCTGCCCCTCGCCTTCGCCAAAACCGACAAAGACTCCCTGTTCTGGGGCGAACAAACTATCGAACGCAAGAACGTGTAGCCGGGACAGGTACGCAGTACCGCCTCCGGGAGTTCTTGCATGAGCTTCCCGGAGGCGGGGCGTTGCGCCTGTTCGGGCTACAAGACAAGGCTAAACATCGGCAGCAAGACCCGGATTGCTCCGGGTTTTTTATACTCTGCTACTTCGTGGCCTCGGCCATCGCTTTTTTAAAGGTGTCCATCGGACAGAAGCCGTTGTCATCGACCGGACAACCGTTTAGCGCCAGCGTCACCCGCTGCGGCGGCGATTGCAGGGTCAGCGCATCGGCATTGCGCAGCTGTTCGGTACTTTGATACACGTACTCAATCTTCATCAAGTCGCGATTGCCGCTCTTATCATGCCAGCGCTGGAACACCAGCTTGCCGCCGATGGGCGTACGTTCGTACTGGTTGTGCAGCTGATAAGGTTTAAAATCCAGCGCCGTCAGCAGCGAGGCGATATTGGAATCGTGCCCCACCAGCAGCGTGACTTTCGCCGCTTTCGCCGCGTCGCCCACCAGCGCGTTATCGATATATTTCACCAGCGGTTTAGCCACGTTGCGCGCCACTTCCGGCGAGGTGAAGAGACTGTCCTGATAGCCGTTTTTCAGCTTCGACAGCACCTGCCACTGCTTATCGCTGGCGATTTCGCCCCACGCCACCTGGTCTTTCGGGAAACCTTCGTAATATTGCAGCGTAAAGGCGTCAACCAGCGAGTTGCCGACTTTAAGCGGCCCGGAAACGCCCGGCTCCTGCTGATATTTGGCGCTAAAGGTATCTTTCGCGTCGCTCAGCGAGCACTGCTGCTTCTCTTTGCAGGACGGGGAGTTACGGTAGTCGGTCATCTCCTCCAGCAGCTTATAGCTTTCGCTCAGCTGCATCCCCTGCCGCTCTTTCTCCATCGCCTGCACCGCCTTTTCGCTAAACGCGGCGGAATCGTCGACGATCACCGGATTAAACGTCGGGTCCATGGTGCCCATTTTTTCCTGATGGTGCACGGTCACGCCGCAGCCGGGAAACGCGCCGGTGATAAAGAACTGCGCGGTGGCGACGGTGCGCTGCAGGCTATTGGCATAGGCGTAGACCGCGTTCTCCGGCGGGCATTCGCCGCTGGTCACCAGCCCCTGCTGCGCCAGCCATTCGCGCATATAGTGCCCCATATACACTTCCAGCACCCCGCCCTTGGTGGTCAGCTGGCCGCCGGGGACATCCCACTCAGGCCAGGACTTCGGCGTTGATTGCTCCAGCACGCTGCCGTTGTTCGCCAGCGGCGCGCGCAGGTTATGGCGGCTCATGATCAGCACCTGCTGAAGCTGGTACCCCTCCGGTGCCGCCTGTTCCTGCGCCTGGACGCCGGCGGAGAGTAAAATAACGCCGGTGACGGCGGCAGCGAGTAGACTTTTTCTCATCCCTTAATCCTCAGTCAGTGATTATCATCGCCTAAATTGTGACAAATTTATGACATTTTTCCGGGCAATGGCTCGCAAAGTGCGGAAAGAAATACGCTTTCCGCCAGAACGAAAGGAGGCTGAAATCAGAGGGAGGGCGTTACTCCGGTAGCGGTACCGCCGCCAGCGTGCAGATAGCCGCATGCTTGCCGCCGCGATGGTCGACGATCTGCACTTTATCGCCGGCTTTTTTTCCTTCGCAGGGTTTTAACACCTGCTCGACAATACGTTCACGAATTGACGGATGCCCGGCGTCAGCCAGGCTATGGAATGAAGTCAGAATCAACAACGGCCCAATAAGACCGATGATATGCTTGTTAAACATTTATTACTCTCAACCCTATTTAAGCGGGCCAAGGGTAGCAGCCTGTGGGACTCTCGTCTGTAAATTCGCTTAAACGAGTGTAACCCGTTCATTTTTTCACCACGCCTTTGCTTTACTCTTCACATTTATTCATGTAAATAATAATTTCAGTGTATTGCTGGCAGTCTATTCTCGTCTGATTCATCGGGTCATCTTTAAGAAATATCCCGATGCTATTATCTCGATATCACGGTATTTTTTCTTCATGTTAAACATAACATTAGGTTAATCTATGTCAGGTATCCTGCTCTTTATCGTCGCGGTGGTTTTGCTGGGAGTAGCCATCTTCAGCCTGGTCTCCTATGTGAAGGATCGGCGCTCTGCACAGCTGCCAACTCATAAGAAAAAGAAATAATACGTCCTCACTATTCTTACCTTCTGCCCCTGCTATCTCCTCCCGAGCGCCTGATTTCAAACGAGAATGACAAAAAAGAAGGCAGGCTCAATCGCCTGCCTTTGTGTCGGCGTAAAAAATCGTTACGATTCCCAGGCCTGTTCCGCTTTGGCGCCGTCAAACTGCGGCGGCGGCTTGCGGAAGCGGCGGGTCAGATACGTCAGATACAGCAGCCCGAGGCCCGCCCATATCAGACCCAGCGTCAGCGAGGTCGCCTCCAGGTTAATCCACAGTACGCCCACCGTTAGCGCGCCCACCATCGGCAAAAGCAGATAGTGAAAGCGATCTTTCCAGGTTTTGTTAAAACCTTTACGCCGCCAGAAGTGGTTAAATACCGACAGGTTAACGAAGGTAAACGCCACCAGCGCGCCAAAGTTAATCAGCGCCGTGGCGGTGACCAGGTCAAAGAACAGCGCCGACAGCGCGACAATCCCCACCATGATCACATTCAGCGCCGGGGTACGCCATTTCGGATGGACGTAGCCGAAAATGCGCTCCGGGAAAACGTTATCGCGGCCCATGACGTACAGCAGCCGTGACACGCTGGCGTGCGAAGCCAGGCCTGAGGCCAGGGTATTCACAAACGTCGTGCACAGGAAAATCGACTGGAACAGCTTGCCGCCAACGTAGAGGGCGATCTCCGGCAGCGCCGCGTCCGGGTCTTTAAAACGGCTAATATCGGGGAAAAAGAGCTGCATAAAAAACGAGGCGGCGATAAAAATCACCCCACCGTAGACCGCAGTAAGGAAGATGGCCTTCGGGATCACCCGCGCGGCGTCCGGCGTCTCTTCGGAAAGCGTGGTCACCGCATCGAAACCGAGGAACGAAAAGCAGACTATCGTCGCCCCGGTAATGATCGGAATCAGGTGCGCATTCTGGCTAATAAACGGCTGGAGCGACCAGACGGTGCCCACCCCTTCCCCTTTATGCAACCCCTGCACCACCAGCACGATAAAGACCACCATGATCGAGATCTGCACCAGCACGAACAGGGTGTTGAAGTTCGCCACCAGGTTGACGCTTTTCAGGTTCGCCGCGGTGAGAATAGCCACAAACGTCACCACCCACACCCAGGGCGGCACGTCCGGAAACAGCGCGGAAAGATAAATCTTCGCCAGCAGCACGTTGATCATCGGCAGGAATAGATAATCCAGCAGCGATGACCAGCCCACCATAAAACCGACGTGCGGGCTGATCGACTTCTGCGCATAGGTATAGGCCGAGCCCGCCTGCGGAAACTGGCGCACCAGCTTGCCGTAGCTGATGGCGGTAAACAGCACCCCGGCCAGCGCCAGCAGATAGGACGCCGGGACGTGGCCGTTGCTGATGCCGGAGACGATGCCGAAAGTATCGAAAACCGTCATCGGCGTCAGATAGGCGAGGCCCATCATCACCACCTGCCACAGCTTGAGAGACTTGCGCAGGCGCGGTTTTTCCGCCCCGGAGGCGTTATCGAGAGAGGGATTAATAGACATAGCCATTTCCCCCGCTGCACACCTGGGTTTGCGGTCGTAGAGACCGGGAAACCAACCTGCTTCGCAACGGGGTTAATGGCAAATCAAAAGGTAAAAAGAACCGACGAGCGGCGGTGGCGACGCATTCCATGCGGCCATGACGGCCCCCTTCTCCCTGCGGATATTTAAACATCTGCATCATTTCCTACCTCGTTACACACTGTGTCGTTAACTGAAGCCCCGTTGCCGCCTGCGCTCCTTAACGCGACATCCGGGAATGGCTGGGCTCCCAGCAAAAACGTCCGACCAGGCTCCGCTCAGGCCGCATGATGCTACTCGTGATAATGCTAAAGCGCCCCTCGCGGGGCGAAAATCAGGCGTTTTTCAACATCCACTCGATTTCAGTTTCTGTGATCAGACGCTCAAACTGCAGTAGTTCGTCATTTTTACAGGCGTGATAAACGTGGCAGAAGCGTTCGCCAAGCCGCTCGCGCAGATGATCGTTTTGCATAAACTCCCACAGCGCATCGCTCTGGCGAATCGGGAACGGCAGCCCCTCCTGCTCGAGGCCGTTGCCCTCCACCTCTTCCTGTAACGGCAGCGGATTATCCAGACCGTGGAGGATGCCGGCAAAAATCGCCGCCATCACCAGATACGGGTTGGCGTCCGCCCCGGCCACGCGATACTCGACGCGGTGATTGTGCCGATCGCCGCACGGAATGCGCAGCGCCACCGTCCGGTTGTTGTGCCCCCACGACGCCTGGGTCGGCACGTACATTCCCGGCTGGAAACGACGATACGAGTTCACGTTCGGCGCCAGCAGCGCCATCGACGCCGGCATCAGGTCAATCATCCCGGCGAGCGCGCGTTTTAACATCGCGGAATCTTCGCCGTCCGCGTCCGCCAGCACGTTCTCGCCTTTGTTGTTCTGCATGCTGATATGGATATGCATCCCGCTACCGGCGTGCTCTTCATAGGGTTTCGCCATAAAAGTGGCGTGCATCTTATGCTTCTCCGCCATCAAACGCACGAGACGTTTTAACGCCAGCGCATCATCGCAGGCGTCGAGCACGTTATCGGTATGGTGGAGGTTGATTTCAAACTGGCCGGGAGAGGCTTCCGCCACCGCGCCGTCGGCGGGGATCAGCTGGAGCTGGGCGATCTCATCGATTTCGTTAAGCACGTCGGCAAAGTGGTTGAGGTTGTCGACGGAGTAAACCTGGCTTTGGGTATTGCGATCGCCGGTTCCCGGCGCGCACGGCGGCTGCAGGTAACCTTCCGCGTCGCGCTTGCGGTCAAGTAAATAGAACTCCAGCTCTACCGCTACCACGGGGAACAGCCCGCGCTGGCGCAGCTGCTGCCAGAGCCGGTTCAGCACGTTCCGCGGCTCAACGTCAAAGGGAGCGCCATCTTCATCAACCATGGTCAGCAGAACCTGACCAATGTATTCCGGGTCCGCCGCAGACGGGGTTAAGGTTCCCAGCACCGGCACGCAGGTGCGGTCCGGTTCGCCCATCTCCTGACCGAGCCCCGCCTCTTCCACCACGTTGCCGAGAATATCCATCGCAAACACCGAAGCCGGGAAATAGCACCCCTTCTCCAGCTTGCTCAGGCTGGACACCGGGATCCGCTTACCGCGGAAGCAGCCGTTCAGGTCGGTTAGCAGCACATCAACGTATTGCGTATTGGGATAACGCTCGAGGTAGCGCTTCACTTCCCAGGTGAATGCGCTGACCCGTCTCTCTTCCGACTGCTGAACAAAATTCTCAACTTCTACGATATTGGTTTCCATGATTCACCGCCGTTGTTTTAGTTTCGGACCCTGAATGGCACTGTTAAATATAATGTCCACCCTTCGAATGTGTATGCAAACAAATTGTTTGTCAAATGTTAAATTAAGTTTGCAAAGGGCTATATCCACTGCTAGATTGAGAAAATATTGAACGAAATGGCCGTTTTACCCGCTAATACGGTCATAATTTAGTCCACTTTGTGAGGGCGATCATGGAAAATATAATGTACAAGCCAGTTATTGGCGTGGTGATGTGTCGAAACAGGCTTAAGGGTCACCAGACCCAGACTCTGCAAGAGAAGTACCTGAACGCGATTGTGAACGCCGGAGGCGTGCCGATTGCCCTGCCGCACGCGCTGGCCGAGCCGGAACTGCTTTCTGCGCTACTGCCGAAACTGGACGGCATTTATCTGCCCGGCAGCCCGAGCAACGTACAGCCGCACCTCTATGGTGAAAACGGCGATGAGCCTGACGCCGATCCCGGGCGTGATCTTCTGAGCATGGCGCTGATCGACGCCGCGCTCGAAAGGCGCATCCCCATTTTCGCCATCTGCCGTGGACTACAGGAACTGGTTGTCGCCACCGGCGGGACTCTGTATCGTCGTCTGTTCGAGCAGCCTGAGCTTCTTGAACACCGCGAAGACCCCGAACTTCCCGTCGAGCAGCAATATGCGCCCTCGCATGAAGTTCAGGTTCAGGAAGGAGGATTACTTTCTCAGTTAATACCGGGCTGCAACACGTTTTGGGTAAACTCGTTACACGGGCAGGGAGCAAAAACGACGGGTCCACGGCTGCGCGTGGAGGCGCGTTCTCCGGACGGGCTGGTGGAAGCGGTCAGCGTTAACGACCACCCTTTCGCCCTCGGCGTGCAGTGGCATCCTGAATGGAACAGTAGCGAATACGCCCTGTCGCGAATGTTGTTTGAAGGTTTTATCACCGCCTGTCAGAGCTATATTGCTGAAAAACAGCGACTCTGACCACTACCGTTAAGGAAATGCAAATATGAGCGATGACGGACTGGCGCCAGGGAAACGTCTGTCAGAGATCCGCCAACAGCTGGGTCTCTCACAGCGTCGTGCCGCCGAACTGTCTGGGTTAACACATAGTGCCATCAGCACCATAGAGCAGGACAAAGTCAGTCCTGCGATCAGTACGCTGCAAAAGCTGCTGAAAGTCTACGGGCTGTCGCTCTCGGAATTCTTTTCTGAACCAGAAAAACCGGCTGAACCGCAGGTGGTTATCAATCAGGACGATCTGATTGAAATCGGCAGTCAGGGGGTGTCGATGAAGCTGGTTCATAATGGCAATCCGAACCGCACGCTGGCGATGATTTTTGAAACGTACCAGCCTGGAACCACAACCGGGGAGAGGATCAAGCATCAGGGTGAGGAGATAGGCACCATACTGGAAGGTGAAGTCGTGCTGACCATCAACGGTCAGGCGTATCATCTGGTGGCTGGGCAAAGCTATGCCATTAACACCGGCATACCGCATAGCTTCAGCAACACCTCGGCGGGTATCTGCCGAATTATCAGCGCCCATACCCCCACCACATTCTGATTTTTTAGCCTGAGGTTTTCTCAGGCTTTCTTCAGGCCTGCGCCGCCGGAGGCGAACTCCGGCGGCGCGAAGATAACGCAGTTCACCTTGCGCAATGCGGAAAGACTTATTCCGCTGGCCCCGGATAATTCACGCCTGTTAATGGGCAATTTAAACGGTACTCAACCCCGGGGACGCCCTGCGCCCTGAGGGTCTGAAATCACCACTTTTTTATTTTTCCGATTATGTCATTAAGGAGTCATGATGGATTTTCACAACCTGGCTTACTGGCAAGAAAAAGCAAACAATATCGCGATTGAAACGCGGCTATTTATTAACGGCGAATACAGCGCCGCCGCCGATAATAGCGTGTTCGCCACCGTCGACCCTACCGCCCAGCAGACGCTAGCCGAGGTCGCGCGCGGCAAAAAGGCCGACGTCGATCGCGCGGTCCAGGCCGCCCGCGGCGTCTTCGATCGCGGCGACTGGTCGCAGGCCTCCCCTGCCCAGCGCAAAGCGGTGCTGCATAAATTCGCCGACCTGATGGAAGCCCATCGCGAAGAGCTGGCGCTGCTGGAAACCCTCGACACCGGTAAACCGATTCGCCACAGCCTGCGCGACGATGTCCCCGGCGCCGCCCGCGCGATCCGCTGGTACGCCGAAGCCATCGATAAAGTGTACGGCGAAGTCGCCCCCACCGGCGGCAACGAGCTGGCCATGATCGTCCGCGAACCGATTGGCGTGATTGCGGCGGTTGTGCCGTGGAATTTTCCGCTGCTGCTGGCCTGCTGGAAGCTTGGCCCGGCGCTGGCGTCCGGCAACAGCGTGGTGCTTAAGCCGTCGGAAAAATCCCCGCTTACCGCTCTGCGCCTGGCGGGCCTGGCGAAACAGGCCGGGCTGCCGGACGGCGTATTCAACGTGGTGAGCGGTTTCGGCCATGAAGCCGGTCAGGCGCTGGCGCAGCATCATGACGTTGAAGTCATCACCTTTACCGGCTCCACCCGCACCGGTAAACAGCTGCTGAAAGACGCGGGCGACAGCAATATGAAGCGCGTCTGGCTGGAGGCGGGCGGTAAAAGCGCCAATATCGTCTTTGCCGACTGCCCGGACCTGCAAAAAGCGGTTAACGCCACCGCCGGCGGTATTTTCTACAATCAGGGCCAGGTCTGTATCGCCGGTACCCGTCTGCTGCTTGAGGAGAGCATCGCCGACCGCTTTCTCGACCTGCTAAAAGAGCAGGCAAAGGGCTGGCAGCCTGGCAATCCGCTCGACCCGAATACCACCATGGGCATGCTGATCGACAACAGCCACGCCGATAGCGTCCACAGCTTTATTCGCGCCGGCGAAGCGCACAGCACGCTGCTGCTGGATGGACGTAAAAATCCGTGGCCCGCGGCGGTCGGCCCGACCATCTTCGTCGACGTCGACCCCGCCTCCGCCCTCAGCCAGGAGGAGATCTTCGGCCCGGTGCTGGTGGTGACCCGCTTTAAAACCGAAGAGCAGGCGCTGGCGCTGGCCAACGACAGCCGCTACGGCCTCGGCGCGGCGGTCTGGACCCGCGATCTCTCCCGCGCTCACCGCGTCAGCCGCCGTCTGAAAGCCGGCTCCGTCTTTGTGAACAACTACAACGATGGCGATATGACCGTGCCCTTCGGCGGCTATAAGCAGAGCGGCAACGGACGCGATAAGTCCCTGCACGCGCTGGAAAAATTCACTGAACTGAAAACTATCTGGATTGCCCTGGAGTCTTAATCATGAGCGAACATACCACCAGCTATTACGCCGCCAGCGCCAACCGCTATGAGCCGTTCCCGACGCTGGACGAATCGATCGGCTGCGACGTCTGCGTCGTCGGCGGCGGCTATACCGGCCTCTCTTCGGCGCTGCATCTGGCCGAAATGGGCTACGATGTGGTGCTGCTGGAAGGCGCGCGCATCGGCTTCGGCGCCAGCGGACGCAACGGCGGCCAGCTAGTCAACTCCTATAGCCGCGATATCGACGTTATCGAAAAAACCTACGGCCCGGATGCCGCGAAAATGCTCGGCAGCATGATGTTTGAAGGCGGCGACATTATTCGTGAACGTATCCAGCGCTATCAGATTGCCTGCGACTATCGCCCCGGCGGGCTGTTTGTCGCGCTGAATCATAAACAGCTGGAGACCCTGGAAGAGCAGAAAGCGAACTGGGAGCGCTACGGCAATACCCAGCTGGAGCTGCTGGATGCCAGCGCCATTCGTCGCGAAGTGGACAGCGACCGCTACGCCGGCGCGCTGCTGGACCACAGCGGCGGTCATATCCATCCGCTCAATCTGGCGATTGGCGAAGCGGACGCCATTCGGCTCAACGGCGGCCGGGTTTACGAACAATCACCGGTCACCGGCATTCAGCACAGCAGCCCGGCGGTAGTGACCACCGCACGCGGACAGGTCACCGCCCGCTACGTGATCGTCGCCGGTAACGCCTATCTCGGCGATAAGCTCGAGCCGGAGCTGGCGAAACGCAGCATGCCGTGCGGCACCCAGGTGGTCACCACCGCGCCGCTGTCTGAGGATCTGGCGCGCTCGCTGATCCCGAAAAACTACTGCGTAGAAGATTGTAACTATCTGCTGGATTACTACCGCCTGACCGCCGACAACCGTCTGCTGTACGGCGGCGGCGTGGTGTACGGCGCGCGGGATCCGGACGACGTTGAGCGGCTGATTATGCCGAAGCTGCTGAAAACCTTCCCGCAGCTGCAGGGGGTGAAAATCGACTACCGCTGGACCGGCAACTTCCTGCTGACCCTCTCGCGAATGCCGCAGTTTGGCCGCCTCGATAACAATATCTATTATATGCAGGGCTACAGCGGCCACGGGGTCACCTGTACCCACCTCGCCGGACGGCTGATTTCGGAGCTGCTGCGCGGGGACGCCGAACGTTTCGACGCCTTCGCCAGGCTGCCGCACTATCCGTTCCCCGGCGGGCGCAGCCTGCGTATTCCGTTTACCGCCATGGGCGCGGCTTACTACAGCCTGCGCGATCGGCTCGGCGTGTAATCCCCTCGGCCGACGGCGCCGGCCGTCGGCTATTTTTCCTCGCCGTTGCGCGGCGGAAATCGCTGCTGGAAGTAGTGGCGCAAAAACTCCACGGTGGTACGAATTTTGGCCGAGGTCGCCAGCCGCGACACGTATACCGCCCAGATATTGGCGGGCTGATAGTACTCCGGCAGCAGCTGCACCAGATTGCCGCTGGCGATATTTTCCCTGACGTCCCACCACGAGCGCAGCGCAATCCCCTGCCCCTCCAGGCACCACTGATGGACGATTTCACCGTGGTTAGACGACAGCGGTCCGGTCACCTTGATGGCGTGCTCCCCCTCTTTATCATCGCGCAGCTGCCAGACGCCAAAGGGCCGGTCGCGCTCTTTGATCACCAGACAGGGCAGCGCGGCGAGATCGCTGAGCTGTTTCGGCCGGGGATAGCGGGCGACAAACGCCGGCGAGGCGCAGAGGATGCGGTGATTGCTGGCAAGCTGGCGGGCTATCAGATTGGGCGCGATATCGTCGCCGACGCGAATATCCAGATCGACCCCTTCATTGGCCAAATCCACCAGCCGGTCGGCGACGTCAAAACGGATCTCCAGCTGCGGGTAGCGACGGGCCAGCTCGGAGAGCGCCGGCGCGACTACCCGCCGGCCAAAGCCAAAGCTGCTGATAATCCGCAGCGTCCCCTGCGGCACCTGCCGCACATCGGAGAGCTCATCCATCATCTGGTCGACATCCTGCAAAATGCGTAGTCCCCATTCGTAGATGCGCTCGCCCTCTTCGGTGATAGCCACGCGCCGGGTGGTACGGTGCAGCAGCTGGACGTTGAGCGTTTGCTCCAGCAGCGACACGCGCTTGCTGACGAAAGCTGGCGAGACGCCGAGCTCTTCCGCGGCGGCGGCAAAACCGGCGCGGCGGGCAACCAGCATAAAGACGCG
The DNA here is from genome assembly GCF_001753185.1 of Klebsiella sp. LTGPAF-6F. NCBI lineage: Bacteria > Pseudomonadati > Pseudomonadota > Gammaproteobacteria > Enterobacterales > Enterobacteriaceae > Klebsiella > Klebsiella sp. LTGPAF-6F. The sequence continues at coordinate 2,402,315 of NZ_CP017450.1, read as the reverse complement.
TAAATCGTTCAGCAGCGGCAAATTATTCATGATTCGTGTTTTATGTTTCACCAGTTAACGGGATTAATTATGAATCAGTCAATTATAGGATAGCGGTGAAGTCAATTTTCCTTACCTCAAACTGAGAATAACGATGAATAAAACCTTACGTATTGCCGCCATCCCCGGCGATGGCATCGGTAAAGAAGTGCTGCCGGAAGGCGTCCGCGTGCTGCAGGCCGCCGCCGAACGCTGGGGGCTGGCGTTAAGCTTCGAGCACTTTGAGTGGGCCAGCTGCGACTATTACGCGCAGCACGGCGCCATGATGCCCGACGACTGGCGCGCGCAGCTGCAAACGTTTGATGCGATCTACTTCGGCGCGGTCGGCTGGCCGGATATCGTGCCGGACCACATTTCACTGTGGGGCTCGCTGCTGAAGTTCCGCCGCGAGTTCGACCAGTACGTCAACCTGCGTCCGGTGCGCCTGTTCCCCGGCGTCCCCTGCCCGCTGGCGGGTAAACAGCCCGGCGATATCGATTTCTACGTGGTGCGTGAAAACACCGAAGGGGAATATTCCGCCCTCGGCGGCCATGTGAATCCGGGGACCGAACATGAAGTGGTGATTCAGGAGTCGGTATTTACCCGTCGCGGCGTTGACCGGATCCTGCGCTACGCCTTTGAATTAGCGCAGAGCCGCCCGCGCAAAACCCTGACCTCGGCGACCAAATCCAACGGTCTGGCCATCAGCATGCCCTTCTGGGACCAGCGCGTCGAAGCGATGGCGCAGCACTACCCGGAGGTGAAATGGGATAAGCAGCATATTGATATTCTGTGCGCCCGCTTCGTGCTGCAGCCGGAACGTTTTGACGTGGTGGTCGGCTCCAATCTATTCGGCGATATCCTCTCCGATCTCGGCCCGGCCTGTACCGGCACCATCGGCATTGCCCCGTCGGCAAACCTCAATCCGGATCGCACCTTTCCGTCGCTGTTTGAAGCGGTGCACGGTTCGGCGCCGGATATCTACGGCAAAAATATCGCCAACCCGATTGCCACCATCTGGGCCGGCGCGATGATGCTCGACTTCCTCGGCAACGGGGACGCACGCTACCAGGCCGCCCACGACGGCATTCTGGCGGCGATTGAGCAGACCATTGCCAGCGGACCGAAGACGCCGGATATGCAAGGCAGCGCCTCCACCCAGCAGGTGGGCGAGGCGATTTGTCGGGCGATTGTTGAACAAAAGTAGCCCGGACAGGCGCGTCAAGCGCCGCCTCCGGGAGAGTTTCATACAGCAGCGGGGATATCTCTGAAACAAAGTGAGATGCAGCGATGCCCTGGTGCCCGCTGAAATCGGCGAACCGGAGGTCGGAAGACAAGGGCTGGCCGCCAGGGATGGCGGACAGAGGCGAATCGAGACACGACAAAATTGCCTGGAGCAATTTTGAACAGCGCTTGCGCTGGCCCCGTAGGGGCGAGTCCCAGGGATGGGACGAGTAATATCGAGTTGAGCCGACCGCGGGCTGAGGACCGGGAGGTGAGCGCAGTGCGCAGCACCGATTTCTTTGCGGGACCGCGGGGATTGTAAAGGGGGAGACGGTTTTCTCCCCCTTTACCCGTTCACCTACCACGGTGAGACATTTTCTGCGGGATAGCGGTGAACGAAACCCCTGCACGCTTTCCCGGAGGCGGCGCTTACGCGCCTGTCCGGGCTACCCAATCTGCCTCCCTCAGGCACCGGGCCCGGAAATCCCGGGTCGCGGCGTAAACGCCTTACCCGGGCTACTGCCCCGCTGACGGCTGGAAACCCGTAGCCCCGGTAAGCGCAGCGCCACCGGGGAGATTCTCCGGACCGAATTACAGCTCCAGCTCGCGCTGCAGCAGCGCCGCAATCGCCTCGCTGCTCTGCGCCGTCACCAGCGATTGCCGGAACTCCGCATGCATAATGCGCCGCGCCAGCCGCGAGAAAATACGCATATGCTGATCCCCCGCCGAATGCTTATTGAGCGTCAGCATAATCACAAACTGCGCCTCGTCGTCGCCCCACGCCACCGGCTGCGCCAGACGGGCGACGCTGATGGTCGACTGCTCAATATGCTCCGATTTACTGTGCGGAATGGCGAAGCTAAACCCTAACCCGGTGGAGAACACCGCTTCACGGGCCCACAGATCCGCTTCCAGCTTACGCGGATAGCGGCAGCGCCCGGCCAGCAGCAGATTGTCGGTCATGCCCTTAATCACCTCCTCTTTACTGCGCCAGTCGCTGTTCAGCGTAATGCACTGAGGGGTAATCAGCGGCGCGTCCTGCTGGGTCATACGGAACTGGGCCAGCAGGTGCTCGACCTCCAGCGAAGTACGACACTGCATCGCCTGATTCAGCAGCTGACGGCAGGCGCGGCTGTCAAGCTGCGCCAGACGCGCCTTGGTCGCCGGGATCGACGGCGCGCTCATGCTCAGCTCATCCAGCCCCAGCCCCACCAGCAGCGGCAGCACGGAACCTTTGGCCCCCAGCTCGCCGCACAGGCCGATCCATTTACCCTGGCGATGCACCGCCTGAACCGCGTAATCCAGCGCGCGCAAAAAAGCCGGATTGAGGCTGTTGTAGTGGCGCGTCACCCTGGCGTTATCGCGATCCACCGCCAGCAGATACTGGGTCAGGTCGTTGCTGCCGATACTAAAGAAATCAATCTCTTCGCAGCACTGGTCGATGATAAACATCACCGACGGCACCTCGAGCATAATGCCCAGCGGGATCTTTTCATCAAACGGAATCTGTTCGCCGCGCAGCGACTGTTTGGCATCCGCCAGCTGCTCTTTCACCCACAGAATCTCCTCCATCGAGGAGATCATCGGGATCATGATTTTCAGCGCGCCGTGCGCGGAAGCGCGCAGAATCGCCCGCAGCTGAGTGCGGAACAGCGCCTGATACTCCTCATAAATACGCACCGCCCGGTAGCCGAGGAACGGGTTGTTCTCCGCCGGAATGTTGAGGTAGGCCACCGGCTTGTCGCCGCCGATATCCATGGTGCGGATGATAATGCTGCGCCCGTTGGCCGGCTCCAGCGCCTGGCAAAATAGGTTATACAGCTCGTTTTCCGACGGCGCGCTGGGCCTGTCCATATAGAGCATTTCGGTGCGGAACAAGCCTACCGACTGCGCGCCGTTGTTGAAGGCCGCCGTCGCCTCTACCGAATGGGCGATGTTGGCCGCCACCTCCAGGCGAATACCGTCTTCCGTACGCCCCGCTTTATCCAGCCAGGCCTGCTGCTGGCGGCGGATCTGCGCCTGCACCCAGGCCTCCTGCTGGTAGTAGCGCGCCACCGCTTCATCGGGATTCACCACCACCAGCCCGGCGTTACCGTCAATCTGCACTCGCCGATCGACCCACGGCAGCAGCGCCTCCATATCGACGCCCACCAGAGTGGGAATATTGAACGAACGCGCGAGGATCACCGTATGTGAAGTGGTGCCGCCGCTGCGCAGCAGCAGACCTTTAAGCAGGGTTTTATCCAGTTCAAGAAACTGACTGGGGGTGAGTTCATCGGCGAGGCAGATAGCCTCTTCCGTCAGCTTACCCGGTGCCGGAAAACGATCCTCACCGTAGATATGCTGCAGAAGCTGGAAGCAAACATCGCGCACGTCCAGCACCCGCTCCTGCAAATAACTATTGCCGGAAGCGCTGAACTGGGCGCAAAAATGTTCGCCGGTCGCGACCACCGCCTCAGCGCAGCTCAGGCCGCTCAGCAGCCCGCCCAGCAGATGCTGGCGCAGCGAGGCGTCGGTGGCCAGAGAGCGATGCGCCTCAAGGATCGCGCTGGCGGTCCCGTCGTTATCCAGCAGGCGGAACTCAATATTTTTCACCAGCAGGGTCAGGCCCCTGTCCAGCGCCGCCTGTTCCTGTTCAATTGCGCCCGCTGCGGGCAGCGCGCCTGAATCGCGCAGGTCGAGGGATTTAAGATGGGTGAGCCTGCCGCCCGCGCTGCCGGCGCAGACCGGCTGGGCGTGAAACAGCGTGGGATTGAGGCGCGAGAGGGATTCAGGAACCGGCTGAACGTCCATGGATTCCGCCGTCGGCAGCGGCGCATCGCAGTGCGGGAACTCCTCGCTGATGAATGCCGACAGCGCGTCAAACGCCTGCTGTTCATCTTCGCCGCTAACAACCAGCTGGCAGCGGTCCCCCTTCAAGGTATTGGTGCCGATAATCGCCAGCGCGCTTTTTGCGTTTCCGCGTCCTTCCGTGCGGGTATTTAACCATTCGACCGAAGACGAAAAAGTATTGCACAGGGTTTCTACCAGGCTTGCCGGACGCGCATGCACGCCGTTGGGCAAATCACATATGAATTCAATTACCAGAGCCATCGCCTTCCTCCTGAATAATGCGTATTTAGCCAAAAGGTAAAGAAAGAACCGGCCCGCCACTACGCGATAAAAGTGGCAATTACTGGATAATTGTATGCCCGACTCTTTTTTATGCTCGCGGTCACAAATCGCCTGACTAACGGCGCCAAAAACCCACCAGCGCTAAGATTTGAGGTGGATCGCAATTTTCCTCTGGCCTTACAAATATCCAGTAAATGCACTTTTTCTCTACTATTTTATGCGCCGCCCTTTTTCTAAGGTTGAAGCATCAACTCAGTCACGGGCCACGCAGCGCTCAGGAGAATAACAATGAATGAACTGGTGCAAATATTAAAAAATACCCGCCAGCACCTCATGACCGGGGTTTCACATATGATCCCGTTTGTCGTGTCCGGTGGGATCTTGCTGGCAGTCTCCGTCATGTTGTACGGCAAGGGCGCTGTGCCCGATGCCGCCACCGACCCTAACCTGAAAAAACTGTTTGATATCGGCGTGGCCGGCCTGACGCTAATGGTGCCGTTTCTGGCGGCCTATATCGGCTACTCCATCTCCGACCGCGCGGCGCTGGCTCCCTGCGCCATCGGCGCCTGGGTCGGCAACAGCTTCGGCGCCGGTTTCTTCGGCGCGCTGATTGCCGGGATCATTGGCGGGCTGGTGGTCTACTACCTGAAGAAAATCCCGGTGCATAAGGTGCTGCGCTCGGTGATGCCCATCTTCGTTATCCCGATTATCGGCACCTTTATTACCGCCGGGATCATGATGTGGGGCCTCGGCGAGCCGATTGGCGCGCTCACCGCCAGCCTGACCGGATGGCTGCAGGGCATGCGCGAAGGCAGCATCGTGATTCTCGCCATCATCATGGGCCTGATGCTGGCCTTCGACATGGGCGGTCCGGTGAATAAGGTCGCCTACGCCTTCATGCTGATTTGCGTTTCCCAGGGCGTTTACAGCGTGGTGGCCATCGCCGCCGTCGGCATCGCCGTGCCGCCGCTGGGCATGGGCCTGGCAACGCTGATTGGACGTAAATACTTCTCTGCGGAAGAGCGCGAAACCGGTAAGGCCGCGCTGGTGATGGGCTGCGTTGGCGTGACCGAAGGCGCGATCCCCTTCGCCGCCGCCGACCCGCTGCGCGTTATCCCGGCCAATATGATCGGCGCCGCCGCCGGCTGCGTTACCGCCGCGCTGCTCGGCGCCCAGTGCTATGCCGGCTGGGGCGGGCTTATCGTTCTGCCGGTCGTTGAGGGTAAAGGCGGATTTATTGCCGGCCTCGCGGTTGGCGCCATCGTCAGCGCCGCCTGCGTCATCCTGCTTAAGGCCCTGGCGAAAAAGAAAACGTCTGACGCCAAAGCCGATGACGAGATGGATCTTGATTTCGAAATTAACTGAGACACGGGAAGGAATATTATATGACCAAAATTATCGCCGTTACCGCTTGCCCGTCTGGCGTCGCCCACACCTATATGGCCGCCGAATCACTGGAGAGCGCCGCTAAGGCCAAAGGCTGGCAGGTCAAAGTCGAGACCCAGGGCTCCATCGGCATTGAGAACGAGCTGACCGCAGAAGACGTCGCCAGCGCCGATATGGTGATTCTGACCAAAGATATCGGCATCAAGTTTGAAGAGCGTTTTGCCGGTAAAACCATCGTGCGCGTCAACATCAGCGACGCCGTGAAGCGCGCCGAAGCCATTATGAACAAAATCGACGGCCACCTTTCGCAGAATGCCTGACTGAATGCACGGGGCGCGGCCTGCGCCCCGCAAAATAACATGGAGTTTGTCATGACCAATCGCACTCAACGCTTAAAAGATCGTCTGTTCGCCAACCCGCGCGAAATCTCCCTCGAGCGAGCGCTGCTCTACACCGCCAGCCATAAACAGACCGAGGGGGAGCCGGTAATGATCCGCCGGGCGAAAGCGACCGCATGGGTCCTCGATCATGTGCAGATTTCGATTCGTGATGATGAACTGATTGCCGGCAACCGTACGATCAAGCCGCGCGCCGGGATCATGTCGCCGGAAATGGATCCCTACTGGCTGCTCAAGGAGCTGGACCAGTTCCCGACCCGCCCGCAGGACCGCTTCAACATCAGCGAAGAAGATAAGCGCATCTACCGCGAAGTGCTGTTCCCCTACTGGGAAAATCGTTCGATGAAGGATTTCATTAACGCCCAGATGACCGATGAAGTGAAGGCCGCCGTCAGCACGCAGATTTTTAGCGTCAACCAGACCGATAAAGGCCAGGGACATATCATCATCGACTACCCTCGCCTGCTGGAAAACGGCCTCGCCGCGCTGGTGGCGGAGATGAAAGCGGTGAGTCAGCGACACCCGCAGAACAATTTTTATCAGGCGGTGCTGATCCTGCTGGAAGCCTCCCAGCGCCATATTCTGCGCTATGCGGCGCTTGCCGATGACATGGCCGCCGGCTGCGGCGACGGGCAGCGGCGCAAAGAGCTGGAGACCATCGCGGACATCTCCCGCCATAACGCGGTGCACCGTCCGGAAGATTTCTGGCAGGCCTGCCAGCTCTTCTGGTATATGAACATCATTTTGCTGTATGAATCCAACGCCAGCTCCATTTCGCTGGGTCGCTTTGACCAGTACATGCTGCCGTACTATCAGGCTTCGCTGAATCGCGGCCAGGATCCGCAGTTTCTTCAGGAGCTGCTGGAGTCGCTGTGGGTGAAGTGCAACGATATTGTCCTGCTGCGCTCCACCAGCAGCGCGCGCTACTTTGCAGGCTTCCCGACCGGCTATACCGCCCTGCTCGGCGGTCTGACCGAGACTGGACGCAGCGCGGTCAATATCCTGTCGTTTTTATCCCTCGACGCCTACCAGAACGTGCGCCTGCCGCAGCCGAACCTCGGCGTGCGGGTCAACGAGCTGATCGACCGTCCGTTCCTGCGCAAAACCGCCGAAACCATTCGCCTCGGTACCGGTATTCCGCAAATCTTTAATGATGAAGTGGTGATCCCGGCGTTTCTCAATCGCGGCGTCTCGCTGGATGACGCGCGGGATTACTCGGTGGTTGGCTGCGTTGAGCTATCGATCCCGGGGCGCACCTACGGCCTGCACGATATCGCCATGTTCAACCTGCTGAAGGTGATGGAAATCGTGATGCTGGAAAACGAAAGTAACCCTGACATCACCTGGGATGGGCTGATCAACCAGATCCGCGACAAGATTCGCTATTACATTAGGCTGATGGTCGAAGGCAGCAATATTTGCGATATCGGCCACCGCGACTGGGCGCCGGTTCCCCTGCTCTCTTCCTTTATTGAGGATTGCGTGCAGCACGGCCAGGATATCACCGAAGGCGGCGCGCGCTATAACTTCTCCGGGGTGCAGGGCATCGGCATCGCTAACCTCAGCGACTCGCTGCACGCGCTCAAAGGGATGGTGTTTGAGCAAAAACGCCTGAGCTTCGCCGAACTGATCGCGGTGCTGAAAGCCAACTTCCAGACGCCGGAAGGGGAAAAAATCCGCGCGCGCCTGATCAACCGCTTCGAGAAATACGGCAACGATATTGACGAAGTGGACAACATCAGCGCCGATCTGCTGCGCTTCTACTGCAAAGAGGTAGAGCAGTACCGCAACCCGCGCGGCGGTCGCTTTACGCCGGGCTCCTATACCGTCTCTGCCCACGTGCCGCTCGGCTCGGTCGTCGGCGCCACTCCGGACGGACGCCTGGCCGGAGAGCAGCTGGCGGACGGCGGGCTGTCGCCGATGCTCGGCCAGGACGTGCAGGGGCCGACCGCGGTGCTTAAGTCGGTCAGCAAGCTGGATAACTTTCTGCTCTCCAACGGTACGCTGCTGAACGTCAAATTCACCCCGGCGACCCTTGCCGGCGACGGCGGCCTCAATAAGCTGGCCGACTTCCTGCAGGCATTCACCAGGCTGAAGCTGCAGCATATTCAGTTCAACGTGGTCAACGCCGATACGCTGCGCGAAGCCCAGCAGCGGCCGCAGGATTTTGCCGGCCTGGTGGTGCGCGTTGCGGGCTACAGCGCCTTTTTCGTCGAGCTGTCGCAGGAGATTCAGGATGACATTATCCGCCGCACCGCGCATCAGCTGTGAGGTCCTGGAAACGCGCGCCGATAAGGCGCGCATTTTTAATATCCAGCGCTACTCTTTGAATGACGGTCAGGGGATCCGCACCGTCGTGTTTTTTAAAGGCTGCCCGCATACCTGTCCCTGGTGCGCCAATCCGGAGTCGATCTCGCCGCAAATTCAGACCGTACGCCGGGAGAGCAAGTGCCTGCGCTGCTCCCGCTGCCAGCAGGACGTGGTCGAGTGCCCTTCCGGCGCGTGGCAGCAGATTGGCCGCGACGTCACCCTCGATAATCTGCTTAAAGAGGTGCTGAAGGATGAGGTCTTCTTCCGCGCCTCCGGCGGCGGCGTGACCCTGTCGGGCGGCGAAGTCCTGATGCAGGCCGAATTCGCCGCGCGCCTGCTGCGCCGCCTGCGCGAATGGGGGATCAGAACGGCGATTGAAACGGCGGGCGATACCGCCTACCGCCGCTTTTTTCCGCTGGCGCAGGCCTGCGATGAAGTGCTATTCGATCTAAAAATCATGGATGAAACGCTGGCCCGCGAGCAGCTGCGGATGAATATGCCGCGGGTGCTGGATAACTTTACCCGTCTGGTGGAAGCGCATATTCACGTGATCCCCCGGGTGCCGCTGATTCCGGGATTCACGCTTGATGAAGCGAATTTCCGCCGGATTCTGGCGTTTTTGGCCCCCTTTAAGCTGCCGGAAATTCATCTTCTGCCGTTCCATCAGTACGGCGAAGCCAAATATCACTTACTGGGAAAAAAATGGTCGATGTCGATGATTAAAGCCCCTGCAGAATCTGAGATTCAGCCATTCAGGACGCTGGCCGAACGGGCCGGTTTTAGCGTGACCGTCGGCGGATAACGCCAGGAGGATGCTATGGATTTCACTATCGTTGCCGTCACGGCCTGCGTCAGCGGCGTCGCTCACACCTATATGGCGGCCGAGCGGCTGGAAAAAGTCGGCCACCAGGAGAAATGGAATATCAAAATTGAAACCCAGGGCGCGCTGGGGGTGGAGAACAAAATAATGGCCGACGATATCGCCCATGCCGATGTCGTTCTGCTGGTGACGGATATTGAAATTGACGATGCCGGACGCTTTAGCGGCATCCGCACCATTAAGACCAGCATCAAAACCTTTCTGCTGCAGCCGCAGCAGATTGTCGACGCGGTGAAATGCATTATGAAAAAGCCGGTGGTTTATCTTGAGATCCCGTGAGTACACCGGTGATTTTGCCGCCCGGGCAAGGCGCTTGCCCGCGGCCCGGGGAAATAACACTTCCCCTGCTCAGACTTCCCCCGGTCGCGCTGCGCTTACCGGGGCTACAGGTTCACCACCGTTTGCCGTTTTGTAGCCCGGGCAAGGCGCTTGCGCCGCGGCCCGGGGAAATAGCACCGCGCCCGCTCAGACTTCCCCCGGTCGCGCTGCGCTTACCGGGGCTACAGGTTCACCGCCGTTTGCCGTTTTGTAGCCCGGGCAAGGCGCTTGCGCCGCGGCCCGGGGAAATAGCACCGCGCCCGCTCAGACTTCCCCCGGTCGCGCTGCGCTTACCGGGGCTACAGGTTCACCACCGTTTGCCGTTTTGTCGCCCGGGCAAGGCGCTTGCGCCGCGGCCCGGGGAAATAGCACCGCGCCCGCTCAGACTTCCCCCGGTCGCGCTGCGCTTACCGGGGCTACAGGTTCACCGCCGTATGCCGTTTTGTAGCCCGGGCAAGGCGCTTGCGCCGCGGCCCGGGGAAATAGCACCGCGCCCGCTCAGACTTCCCCCGGTCGCGCTGCGCTTACCGGGGCTACAGGTTCACCGCCGTTTGCCGTTTTGTAGCCCGGGCAAGACGCTTGCGCCGCGGCCCGGGGAAATAGCACTGCGCCCGCTCAGACTTCCCCCGGTCGCGCTGCGCTTACCGGGGCTATAATTCCATGCGATTTTTACGCCACCCCCAGCAGCCATTTCTGCGCGGGCGTCAGGCGGCTGGCGGTTTCCGGCGTCAGCCAGCGCTGCTGATCCTGCTGCGCGGTATCCGCCCTGTCGATATATAAGCCGTGCAGCACGCGCCTTCTGCTGCCGACGCGGTTGCGCGTCCCGCCGTGCCAGGCGTGGGCGTTATAAATCATCACGCTGCCCGCCGGCGCGGCGAACACCACCTCATCAGGATGCGCCAGCTCCGGGTCATCCAGCACCGCTTCCGGCAGCTCCGGACGCAAATGGGTGCCGGGAATAATGCGCGGCGCGCCGTTTTCAGCGCTCAGATCATCGATAGCCCAGATGGTATTCACCAGATGCACTTTCGGAAAATCGTGACGCGGCTTTTTCCAGTCCGCATGCAGCGGCTGATGGCCGCCGTTGAACAACGCTTCCCGCGCGTTCAGGCTGGAGACTTTAAAATCCCCCTGAAAAACATGCCGACAGGCGGAGAGAATCAGCGGATGGGACCAGACCTTTTCCCAAATCGCGCCTTTGTTAATCAGGTTAGCGATGCGGGTTGCCGTCGCTTCCTGGTGGTGCTCGATCGCCAGATTATCGCCCTCTCTCTCGACGATGGCGTCGATAAGCGCGCGCATCGCCGCCAGCCACTCCGCGTCCACCACGTTATGCACAACGGTGTAGCCCAGGGTATCCAGCTCCTGTTTCATTGCCGGGCTCAGCGCAACGTTCGCCCCCAGCGCATCCAGATAAACCGCAGATTGTTGTTCCATATTTATATTCCTTAACTTATCGATAACACAAAACAAACTCTAATCGGCGGCGGGCGGGAATACATGAGGGCAAAACTACGAAAAACTGGACGAGCGTACGCGGCAGGGAAAAGTGTGATGGCCATCAAAATCCAGCTTTTTCCCCCTTCCTGCAGGGCAATCATTAGCGAAGACGCCTGATACAGAACAAACCTGTGCAGATAAAATAGATTATAATCAACAGGATAATTGCTCTCTTCTAAGGCATACGGAATGATTGACGATCTGGCGGATATTTTAAATCGTTTAGTAAATCAGAAAGATAATCTGCACGTCAGGTTCCCCGACCCGGATATCTCCGAGCCCGAGCTGGCGTTTAAGGTGCCCTTTCCACGGCTGGAAATTGTGCTTGAGGGTGAGCTTAAGGAGAGCGGGCTGCCGCTGTCGGAGACGATGCTCTCCGCCTCGCAGGTGCTCTACGTTCAGGCGGGTAAATGGACGCTGCCGGAATGGACCGCGCCGGCGTCGACGTTAAGCATTCTGTTTGGTCGCCAGAAGCTCGGGTTTTGCGTTCAGCACTGGGACGGCAAGCAGCTACGCACGGAAAAGCAGAACGTCGCCCGCCTCGGACCGCGCGTGGGCTCCTACCTGCTGCTGTCGCTCAATGAAATCTGCCTGCAGCCGGACCCGGTAACCGCCAGGCTGGTGGTCGCGGCCCTGTTGAGCCACTGCCTTGAGCAGCTGGTCGGGCTGGAGATGCGCGTCAGCCGCAGCCGCGATCTGTTTCTGGCGGTACAGGATTATCTCGAAGAGCATCTCACCCAGCCGCTGACCCGCGAGTCGGTAGCGAAGCGTTTTCATATTACGCCCAACTACCTGTCGCATATATTCCAGAAATCCGGCTCCGTCGGTTTTAATGAGTTTCTCACCAGCGTCCGCCTGGAAAAGGCGAAAAAGCTGCTGCGCGGCTACGATCTTAAGGTCAAAGAGATCGCCCACAACTGCGGTTTTGTCGACAGCAACTATTTCTGCCGGGTGTTTAAACGCTACACCGAGCGCTCGCCTTCCGAATATCGTCGCCACTGCCGCAGCGCGCAGCAGGGATAGTTCACGCGGCCCATTCAACCCGTCCGCGGCCGTTATTTTTTGCCTTATAGAGCGCGTCATCGACCTTTTTAATAAACAGGTTCTGCGGCTCGTCTTTATGGCGCAGACCTACGCCAATGCTGATCGACAGCGGGTTATCGTGGTTGATCAGGATCGCGCGGGCGTTTTGCAAAATCGACTGCGCCAGTTCATCCACTTCCTGCGCCGACAGGCCATCGACAATAATGGCAAACTCTTCTCCGCCAATCCTCGAAGGCAACACCTTATCGCTGGTAAGCTTCGCCAGCTGTTTGCCAAGGGCAAACAGCACTTCGTCCCCCACCAGATGACCCCAGGTATCATTAATTTTCTTGAAGTAGTCGATATCCACAATCATCAGCGCCAGCCTGCGCCCCTCCTTCTCGCGGATGGTGTCGATAAAAAAACGACGGTTGGGCAGCTGGGTCAGCTCATCCTTGAGCGATTGCGAACGCGCGTCGACGTACAGGAGATTGATGCGCTCAATAATTTTGTAGACCCCGACCGCGCTCAGCAGCATGCCGGACAGGCGCAGCAGATCTTCGCAGTAGTACCCCATCCAGCGCGGCTGGTGGAATATTTCGTCCATCAGGTCGAAAGTGCCACCGGCAATCCACAGCAGCAGGCCGTAGCGTACCCAGTTAACCGCCACGTGGTTCATCCGCACCTTGGTCGAACTCCAGAGCATAAACAGCAGAAATAGCAGCGCCAGCAGATCGATATACATCCCTGGATTGGTCAAAATTTCGCGCCACGGCCCCAGCGGCGGCGAGACGAACGCGCACAGGCTCGATACGGCGACAATCGCCAGCAGTGCCGGAAGAATATGCGTTCGAGAGATAGAAGAACAGGGTTGAATATGGATGTTTTTTTCGCGTTCGGGCATGGTCAGGTCTCATTACAGCGCGGCTTGCCGGGTTTTTAGCATAACAGCGCAGAGCGTTTGCGCGAACTGTAAAGGTGCGATGCCGGGCGACGGGCGCGGATTTCCTGGTCCGCCGCAGACTCAGCCTTAAGGTTATCTCGAACTATCTGCCTCGACGTTAACGCTGACGTTCAGTCTCTTCGCCTCCATGGTTATTATCTTCCGGGCAAGCGCCCTGTCGCTCCCGTGCACCCGATCTATCAGCGCCTGGACGATTGTCATCATGAGAAAGTGCTGATTAGCCGGACAGAAATCGGTCATATCAATCCCGCAATCCACCAGCTGCTGGTGCGCATCGCGCTCTGTCTGCTCAATGGTTTCAATCACTTTCTCTTTCATATGCTCGATACGCGCAAAAACCACGCGATTAATGATTTCGATTTGCTCAGGCGTAAAATTTTTTTCCATCATTATGCTCTCGTCAAAGTATAAGGTTCTTAATTAGCTGACCAGCCTCAGCTCTCTCGCCACAATCCTTTTAAACTCTTCACAATGCCTATGCTCCGGCTGCGTGCAGCGTACTTCAGCCCGCATTGGGCTTCGGCATTGCGGCATCGCAAACACCTCACCCGTGGCTGGCTCGCTTGCTAAGCGTGCTCACACATCTGGCCTGGGGATTCGGGCTCTATAGCGCGGCACTGGCTATCAGAGCGTGGGGATAATAGCTTAGCAGCCCGTCGGGGAGTCAGAATGAGGCTAACTGACCCTGCGCGCCAGGAGAATATCGTGTGGGTCACTCACCCAACACACCGTTACTTTTTTGCCGCTGTAGCTGATTATGTTGCTCAAGCTCATACTCAATAAAGGCGTCTATCATGGACCGATACACTTTCTCAATAATCACTTCGGGTAACCCTGCGGCAGCCGCCTTTTCGCGAACCCGATCAATAACCTGCTGCACGCGCGCGGGAGCACGAACGGCGGAGTGGTCAGTTTTGAATGCGGCAGCGGCTTTAACGCACTCAGCACGTTGAGCAATCAGGCTAACCAGTTCGCTATCAATCGAATCGATCTGGCTTCTGACATCGGCAAGGGTGGAAAACGTCATCACTTTGAACCTTTAAACTAGTACAATGGCTCAGAATAATATCTCAAATTTCGCCAGATTCCAGCCCTGCGTTTATTCAGAAAGCGCTGGTACGCATAGCCGCATAGAGGGAGCAGAGCTCCTGCAGGCTTTTGGTTCCCATGCGCTTCATCAGCCGGGTACGCTGGACGCTGACCGTGGACGGGCTGACCCCGCGGATACGGGCAATATCATCCAGAGAATGGCCGCGTAAACTGAGCCTCATGATCTGTTGCTCGGCATGGGTAAAATTAAACGTATCGGGCAGATAAGCAACGCTCTGGTTCTGGGCCGATAACAGGCCCATCACTTTTAACGCCTGACGCAGCTCTTCGACCGTCAACCTCTCTGACAAACAGAGCTTTAACAGGCCCGGAAACAGCCGGTTGATGGTCTCAAAATGGCGCTCAGAGGTGATGAAGATGGCGTAGTGCTCCGGCGGATGGCGAAAGAACAAAGCATATATCTCCTGGATATCCATCCCGCAGGTGACATACACGCAGTTGCTTAACCCGGCATCCGCGCCATCGCTCAGCTCCTGCACTATATTCTCAACGCCAGAAATAAATACACGATCCTTTCCATGAATAGTCATCTTGAAGTCCCGAGTTTACCGTCTTTTATTATCCTTCCATATGGATGCTTTTCTGAGAGTGTTATGTCGTCAGTCTGGCAGATCAATACCGCCCTCTTTTCCGTTTAGCTTTCGTTTAGCTTAAAGGGATTGGCAGTACTGGCTTCGGTTTAACCATTGAAACCATCGAAGTATTTTTAAGTTTTAACAAACTGAGCGCTTAAAAATATAGGAATAAGATTACTGCCAATTCACAAAAAACCCTTATATTCGCAAATAAAAACGAAAAATAAACCAAAAGAAACCACTTAATCCATTGATTTAAAATCATAATAAATCATTAGGATTATCTTTATAAATGACATAAAAAATATTTATCTTCTATTTTTAATATTCAGATCTCGATCTCAAAACATCATTTCATTTTGTGTAAAAGTAATTTTCAATAAAATTACAGACAGTACTAATTAGTCATCACCAGGGAATAAAGAATAATGTGTGGTGAATCCCCCTAAGCGGCGGGGTCATGCTGAATTGAGGAATACCCTCATCGACGTTTCGTTTTTATAGACGAATCAGGAAGTCAGCGCCTGATTCACCGGGAGGCACCCGGCACCACACTACCATCTAATAATTTCATTTGTATCGTTCTGCCTGCTTTACGGCAGGTAATTTCTTGTACCTTTGGAAAATAAAAAAAGTAGAGGCACCCTATGTTTCGTTCCTTATTATTAGTCACGATCCCTTTTATCAGTATTGCTGCCCACGCGGTGACATTTGATTATCGTCATGAAACCAATGACAAAGCCGGCAATAATCATAAAGACAGACTGCTGATGTCTCACCGTTTTGCCAATGGCTTTGGCCTGTCGCTGGAAGGGAAATGGAAAGGTTCGCAGGATAAAAATAAAGCCTATGATGAAACCGTGAGTAACGGCACCGAAGTGGTGGCGAGCTATGTGCATAAAATAAATAAAACCTTCCAGATTGAGCCCGGCTTCTCTCTGGATACCAGTTCGTCCTCAAACAACTATCGTCCCTACCTGCGCGGTAAAGCGAATCTGACCGACGATGTCAGCGCCTCATTGCGCTACCGACCTTACTACAAGCGCAATTCAGGCAATATCGGCACGTCTAAAGACACCTCGGAGAACGGCTATAATCTGACCAGCGTTCTTTCCTGGAAATTCCTCAAAGATTATCAGCTCGATTATGAACTGGACTATAAAAAAGCCAACTCCGCGGGGGTTATTTTAGCGGATAACGAAAGCTATGACTGGACCCATGATTTTAAGCTAACCTATAAATTTGATAAAAACTGGTCTCCTTATATGGCCATCGGCAACGTTTCCGGCAGTAAAACCACCGATGAACGCCAAACGCGTTATCGCGTTGGTGTGAAATACTCCTTCTGATAACTTCCTGTCAGCCAGATAATAAATAAGGGTTTTATTAAACCCTTATTTTCATTAAGAGGATAATAATGAAGATTGCAAAAATCACCCTGGCATTGGGCGCTCTGAGTCTCTTCTCACTGAGTGCTGGCGCCCAGGAGAACGCGCGCCTGAGCAGCGTAAAGCAGTTCGCTGACGTCGTGCTGGATAAAGCGGGAGATCGGTACGGCCATCACTCTCCTCTGCTGGCCAATGGCGTGGATCCTCGCACCGGCAAGCAAATGGAATGGGTCTTTCCGGACGGTAAAGTGACCGTGCTGTCGAACTTCTCGGCCCAGCAAAACTTGATGCGGGTGCTGGTAGGGTTAAGCAACCTGACCGGCGAAGCAAAATATAAGCAGCGGGTCGCGGAAAATATTCGCTATTACTTTGACCACTATCAGGACGCCAGCGGGCTACTGCTGTGGGGAGGCCATCGCTTTGTTGATTTGAAAACGCTGCAGCCTCAAGGCCCGAGCGAAAAGGAGATGGTCCATGAACTTAAGAACGCGTATCCCTATTACGACATGATGTTTGCCGTCGATGACAAGGCCACCGCGCGCTTTATCAAGGCTTTCTGGAACGCTCATGTTTACGACTGGAAAACGCTGGAAACCAGCCGTCACGGGGAGTACGGCAAACCGATGGGCGCGCTCTGGCAAAGTGATTTTGTCCAACAGCCGCCCTTTTTCGCCACCAAAGGCCTGAGCTTTCTCAATGCCGGCAACGACCTTATCTACTCCGCATCGCTGCTCTATCAATACGATGGTGACGCTGGCGCGCTGACGTGGGCGAAGCGTCTGGCCGAACAGTACGTTCTGCCGCGAGATAAGAAGACCGGACTGGGCGTCTACCAGTTTACCCAACCGCTAAAACGCGCCGACACCACCGATGACAGCGACACGCATTCGAAATACGGCGACCGCGCGCAGCGGCAGTTTGGCCCCGAACTGGGCCCGGACGCGCTGGAGGGCAATATGCTGCTGAAGGGCCGGACCAGCACGCTCTACTCAGAAAATGCGCTGATGCAGCTTGCCCTGGCAAAATCGCTCGGCAAAGACGGTGACGATCTCAAAAAATGGACCCTTGATGGCCTCAAAGCCTTCGCGACCTACGCTTACGATGAGCAGAACAATACCTTCCGCCCGATGCTGGCCAACGGCACGGATCTCTCCGGCTATGCGTTAAAACGCGATGGCTATTATGGGAAAAAAGGCACGGTGCTCAAAGCCTATCCGGCGGGAAATGAATTTCTTCTCTCCTACGCCCGCGCCTGGACGCTTGAACCGGATCGTGCCATCTGGAAAGTCGCCCGCGGCATCGCGAAAGGCCAGGGTTTAGGCGATATCGGTGAACCCGGCGGCGCAAACCGCAGGCTGAATAACCAAACGGAGAACCATCAGCCGTATGCGATTTTCGCGCTTATCGACCTGTGGCAGGCTACCGGGCAGCAGGACTATTTGACGCTGGCGGATCGCATCGGCGCGAACATCATCAACAAGCAGCGCCTCAACGGCTTTTTTGTCGATGACCCTGAGGCCGAATATGCCAGTATCGATAGTATTGCCCCCTATGCGCTTCTCGCCCTGGAAGCCGCCTTCCGCAACACGCCGGACGCGGTGGCGCCGTTCCTGAACGGCGCGGGATTCACCGAGGGTGCTTATCGGCTGGCTGACGGGACGGTTCGCTACTCCACGCGAGATGACGAGCTGTTCAGGCTCAGACCCGGCGAACAGCTTAAACCGAACGGCAAAAGATAAAACAGGCCCCCACCGTGGTGGGGGGTTGCGCTATGCCCGGTTTACCAGAAGCGAAACGATAGCCGCTACTTCCCGGCATCCAGCGCCGACACCGCGCGCGAATAGGCCGCTATCGCCAGCGCCACATCGTCGGCGGTGACCGACTCCGCGGGATGATGGCTGATGCCGCCTTTGCAGCGCACAAATAGCATCGCTGACGGCCAGCGTTCGGCAATGGCGATGGCATCATGCCCGGCGCCGCTCGGCAGCGTCAACGAACGCCCCTGCACCGCCTGCACCGCCTCGCTCAATACCTGCTGCAATCCGCTATCGCAGGCGGTGGCGGCAATACGGTAAAACTCTTCGGCACTGAACCGCAGCTGGCGACGAGAGGCAATGGCCTGCGCCTCCTTCAGCAGCGTATCCAGCAGCGCATCCAGCGGCTGGTCGTGCGGCCCGCGAATATCCAGGGTCAGCGTAACGTCGCCGGGTATCACGTTAACCGCGCCGGGCGCGCAGCGCAGCGTACCCACCGTGGCGACCCGGTTTCCGCCCTGCTCGCGGGTCAGGGTCTCTACCCGCACCATCCACTCGGCGGCGGCGGCCAGCGCATCTTTCCGATGACTCATCGGCACGGTCCCGGCGTGTCCCGCCTCGCCGGTAAAGCGGCAGTTCAGGCGACGCGCGCCGTTGATCGCCTCGACCACCCCCAGCGCCAGCCCTTCCTGCTCGAGGCACGGCCCCTGCTCGATATGCAGTTCCAGGTAGGCGGCAATCTCCTCCGGGCGGCGGGCGGCAAGATGAATGCGCGCCGGATCCAGCCCCGCCAGCACCATCGCCTGCGCCACGCTGACACCGTCGGCATCGGTCTGCGCCAGCCAGCTCTCGGGCCAGGTACCGGTTATCCCGCGGCTGCCGAGCAGCGTAATACCGAATCGCGTCCCCTCTTCATCGCAAAAGCCGACAATCTCAATGGCCTGTTTCAGCCTCCGCCCCTGTTGATGCAGACCGTGCACCACTTCGATCGCCGCCAGGACGCCGAGCATCCCGTCGTAGCGCCCGGCGTTGCGCACCGTATCAAGGTGCGACCCCAGCAGGATGGCGGGCGCTCCCTCCTGCTCTCCCTCGTAGCGGCCGCAAATATTGCCGACGCTGTCCTGCCAGACGGTCATTCCGGCCTGGGTCATCCACCGCGCCGCCCGCTGGTTGGCCTCGAGATGCTGTGGGGAGAGATAAACCCGGGTCAGGGCATCCGGCGTTTCGCTGATCGCGGCCAGCTCATCGGCGCGGGCCATCACCCGCGCCGCGGCCTGCTGCATTTCCGCCTGCTGGCGTTGTGCTGGACTCATTGGGCGCTCTCGCTGCGATAGTGATCCCACGCGGCCTGCATCGCCGCGCCCTGAGTGGTGGGGAATTTGAGAAAGTTCAGCACCGACTCCAGCGCGCTGAGCGTGGTCATCACGCAGTCTTTACGCGCGTTGTACCCCATGGTGCCGATCCGCCACACTTTGCCGTGCAGCGGGCCGAACGAGGTACCGATTTCAATACCGAAATCTTCCAGCATCAGCTTGCGCGCCTGGTCGCCGTTGATACCCTGCGGGATAACGACGCCAAGCACGTTGTTCATCTTATGTTTCAGGTCGCCGAAGGTCTCCAGCCCCATCGCCTGAATGCCTTTGACCAGCGCGTCGCCGTGCAGCTTATGGCGGGCAATGCCGTTATCCAGCCCCTCCTGGAGGATCAGCCGTGCGCATTCGCGGGCGCCGAACAGCGCGGTAGTGGCCTCGGTATGATGGTTAAGGCGCTCCGGCCCCCAGTAGTCCATCACCATGCCGAGATCGAAATAGTTGGAGTAGATCATCTCCTCGTCGCCGTCGCGGTGGGCATCGGTGCGAATCCCCTCTTCCACGCATTTGCGGCGGCGAATCGCCTCTTCCATGCGCGCGCTGAGGGTAATCGGCGAGGTGCCGGACGGGCCGCCGAGGCACTTCTGCATCCCGGCCGAGACCGCATCCAGCCCCCAGGCGTCGGTTTCCAGCGGGTTACCGCCCAGCGAAGCGGTGGCGTCGGTGTAAAACAGTACGTCATAGCGGCGGCAGATATCCCCCAGCTCCGCCAGCGGCTGCAGCATCGTGGTGGAGGTGTCGCCCTGCACCGTCAGCAGCAGGCGCGGACGAATACGTTTGATGGCATCCTCCACCTGGTCCGGGGTAAACACCTCACCCCAGGGCACTTCAATGGTGTGCACTTCCGCCCGGCAGCGGCGGGCGATTTCGCACAGCAGATGGCCGAAGCGGCCAAACACCGGCACCAGCACCTTGTCCCCCGGCCGAATAGCCGAAACCAGGATCGCCTCAATCCCGGCCCTTGAGGTTCCGTCCACCAGCATCGTCCAGCGGTTTTCGGTACGAAATACGCCGCGGTACAGCGCCATCACTTCGTTCA
This sequence comes from Klebsiella sp. LTGPAF-6F, assembly GCF_001753185.1. NCBI lineage: Bacteria > Pseudomonadati > Pseudomonadota > Gammaproteobacteria > Enterobacterales > Enterobacteriaceae > Klebsiella > Klebsiella sp. LTGPAF-6F. Next base: position 2,381,944 of record NZ_CP017450.1, on the reverse strand, counting down.
TATAGTGGGTCATCGCCGGGTCGTACTGGCCGATCAGCTGGCTCGACATGGCGCGCAGCACGCGCGGGTCGGCGTTAATCGGGCCGGGCCCCATCAGCAGGCGCGACGGCGGATTGAGTTGCGGAAACTGAGTGATATCCATCTTTAAGTCCTTATTGATTGAGGCCGCGCACGGAGGAAATAAACTGCTTCAGTTCGCTGGTCTGCGGGTTGGCGAACAGCGTTTTGCTGTCGCCCTGCTCCCAGACGCGTCCCTGATGCATAAACACGACGCGGTCGCCCACTTCGCGGGCAAAATTCATTTCATGGGTCACGAGAATCAGCGTCATGCCCTCCGCCGCCAGCTGCTCCAGCACCTTAAGCACTTCGCCAACCAGCTCCGGATCCAGCGCCGAGGTGATCTCGTCACAGAGTAAAACTTTTGGCGACATCGCCAGCGCGCGGGCAATCGCCACGCGCTGCTGCTGGCCGCCGGAGAGACTCGACGGGTAGTAATCGAGCCGGTCGCCCAATCCGACCTTTTCCAGCATCCGCTGGGCCAGTTCACGGCACTCGGCGGCGCTCTTCTTCAGCACCCGACGCGGCGCCAGCATCACATTTTCCAGCGCCGTCATATGCGGAAACAGGTTAAAACTCTGGAACACCATGCCGATAGAGCGGCTGATCTCCCGCGCCTGCGAGTCGCGGTCGGTAATGGTCATCCCGCCGAGCTTAATGCTGCCTTCCTGATAGCCTTCCAGGCCGTTGATACAGCGCAGCAGCGTGCTTTTGCCCGACCCGCTGCGGCCGATAATCGAGATCACTTCGCCCATATCGATATCCAGATCGACGCCCTTGAGCACGTGGTTATCGCCGTAGTACTTCTGCATCTGATTAATGGTGATGAGAGGCATTGAATTTGTTCTCCAGATGACGGCTGTAGCGGGACAGCGGGTAACACAGAATGAAATAGCCCAGCGCCACCAGCGCAAAGACTTTAAACGGCTGATACGTCACGTTGGTCAGCATTGTTCCCGCTTTGGTCAGCTCGACGAAGCCGATAATCGACGCCAGCGCGGTACCCTTGATCACCTGCACGGCAAACCCCACCGTCGGGGCGATGGCGATCCGCAGCGCCTGCGGGGCGACGACCCGATACAGCGTCTGGCCAAAGCTCAGCCCCAGACAGCGCGAGGCTTCCCACTGCCCTTTTGGCAGGGCGCGGATGCTGCCAAACCAGATATCGAGCAAAAAGGCGCTGGTATACAGCGTCAGCGCCAGCGACGCCGCGGTCCACGCCGAAACGTCGATGCCGAACAGCGCCACGCCGAAAAAGGCGAGAAACAGCTGCATCAGCAGCGGCGTCCCCTGAAACAGTTCGACATAGCCGCGGATCAGGCGTTTTACCTGACGCCCGCCGGTCATGCGCAGCAGCAGGAGCGGCAGCGTGACCAGCGCGCCGCCGAGAAACGCCACCAGCGACAGCAGCACCGTCCAGCGCCCGGCCAGCAGCAGATTGCGGACAATGTCCCAATCGGTAAAGGTGGTCATCATGCCTGCACCCCCAGCCATTTACGTCCCGCCGCCATCAGCAGCTGACGCATCGTTATCGACAGCGCTAAATAAATCCCCGTCGTCACCAGATAGACCTCAAAACTGAGGAAGGTGCGCGACTGAATCAGGTTAGCGGCAAAGGTCAGCTCTTCATAAGAGACCTGCGACACCACCGACGAACCGAGCATGACGATGATGCACTGGCTCACCAGCGCCGGATAAATGCGCTGCAGCGCGGGCGGCAGAATGACCTGAATAAAGGTCTGCGTCCGGGTCAGCCCCAGTACGCGCCCCGCTTCCCACTGACCTTTCGGCGTCACCTGAATCCCGGCGCGTACGATCTCGGTACTGTAGGCCCCAAGATTGACCACCATCGCCAGCAGCGCGGCCTCGCCCGCCGTCATCTTCAGCCCCAGATTCGGTAAGCCGAAGACGATAAAAAACAGCTGTACCACAAACGGCGTGTTGCGAATCAGTTCGACATACCCGCCCCAAATCCGGCTGAACCACGTGGGACGCCCGCTGCGGATGGCGGCGCCGAAGATGCCAATCGTCAGGCCACCTATCGTCGCCAGCACCGTCAGCTGAATGGTCACCCACAGCCCCGCCAGCAGCTCCGGCCAGTGCGGCCAGAGCGCAGAAAAATGAAGTTGCTCCGTCATGCCCGGACCTTACGCGCCGAGGCTGGCAGGCAGCGGCGCTTTCAGCCACTTCTCAGACAAACCGTTCAGGGTGCCGTCTTTTACGCCCTGCTCAATCAGCGCATCCACTTTCGCCTTCAGGGCCGGTTGGTTCTTTTTCAGGCCGATAAAGCACGGCGAATCCTTCAGCATAAAGCTCGGCACCGGGGCCTTGTCAGCGTTCTGCCGGGAGATGGCCGCCACCACCAGGTTGCCGGTGGCCACATACTGCACCTGGCCAGATAAATAGGCCGACAGCGTGGTGTTGTTATCTTCGTAGCGCTTAATCTGCGCCTCTTTCGGCGCCACGCTGGTCAGCACCATATCTTCCACCGCGCCGCGGGTCACGCCCACGCTTTTACCGCTCAGCGCCGCCGGGTCTTTCAGCTCCGCGCCTTTCGGGCCAAACACGCCGAGGAAGAACGGCGCATAGGCGCGGCTAAAGTCGATCACCTTTTCGCGCTCGGCGTTTTTACCGAGGCTGGAAATCACCAGGTCCACCTTATCGGTTTGCAGATAAGGCACGCGGTTGGCGCTGGTCACCGGCACCAGCTGCAGCTTGAGCTTCATCTCTTTGGCGAGATAGCGCGCCATATCGATGTCGTAGCCCTGCGGCTGAAGGTCGGTACCCACCGAGCCAAACGGCGGGAAATCCTGCGGCACCGCAATGCGGATCGTGCCGCGCTTTTCAATATCCTGGAGCTGGTCAGCTTTCGCCGCCGGGAGGTTGGTTAACAGACAAGCGGCCCCGGCCAGTGCGATCAACAGTTTCTTCATGATGTTTACCCGTTACGTTAGCATGAAACAAAAGATTCTTTGAAGTCACTTTTGCAACTAATGTGCCAGATAAAGCGCCGCGCATCGGGTTAGCCCGCCGCTTGGCTAAGCGAACGTAAAACAAGGGAAATTGAGGAATTAAGAGGGAACGACCGCGCGTTCCCCCATTATTTTATCGCACCAAAACCATGCAAAGCACCACGCTGGCGCCCCATTATCGTTGTTCCAGCTCGTCCAGCTGCTGATAAAGGGTGGCGATGTCGTGAATGCGCGGGCGGCCTTTATCGAGAATTTCGTGCAGAAAGGCGTTCGACAGCAGATTGATCAGGCTATTGACCGAGGCGTAGCTGTCGTAGGCCGATACGCTATCCAGCGGCGCGCAGAGCCGCCAGCGCGCCAGCGGAAACAGGCCGTGGGCCTGCGGCTCGCACATCAGCAGCGCCGGAATGCCGCTGCTCTGCAGCTGCTGCAGCAGCGGGCGAATAATTCGCGGGCGGCGGCGGAACGCCATCACCACCACCAGATCGTCGGCGGTTAAATCCACCAGCTCTTCGCTTAAGCTTTGTCCCGGCTGCGGCAGCACCAGCACCTGCCCGCGCGCCTGCAGGAGCTGCTGGCGCAGATGCAGCGCCGCCGGATAAGCATTGCGCATGCCGATAATCACGATACGCCGGGCGCTCACCAGCGCCTGAATCGCCTCGGCGAACTGCTGGACATCAAGGGCGTTAACCCACTGGGTCAGGTTGGCCATCTCCTGTTTATAGTGGCGCGCCAGCAGCGTGTTGCCCTGCACCGCATCGCGATTATCGGTCAGCGGCATTCCGCTCTGGCGCAGGGTGCGCAGCTCATCGCGCATATCTTTATATTTTTCATAGCCCAGGCGCTTGAACAGACGGCTGACCGTGGCTTTCGATACGCCGCTCAGCTGCGCCAGCTCGGCGCTGTTGTAGCTAATCAGGTCATCAAAATGATCGAAAATAAAATCCGCCACCCGCTGCTCTTGGGGTGATAATGACGGGTACTGCTCTTTCAGTCGTTCATCAAGCTGTTGCATAAGACCTCTGTAACTTTCGTTTCACCGCACTATACCGCTAACGCCTTTCATAATGCATGCCAGTTCGGCAAAAAACGCGCATCGTCGGCAGCGATTGAAACTTTACGTTCAGACATGGAACAGCTTTTGCAACCCTCTGCGGACATTTCGCTTAATTGAGGACACCCCATGCAAAGTCATGTTGCCGCCCGCGGGATGGCGGTTGCGCCCCATCATCTGGCCAGCCAGAGCGCGCTGGCGGTTCTGCGCGAAGGCGGAAGCGCTATAGAAGCGATGGTCGCCGCCGCTGCGGCCATCGCCGTGGTTTACCCGCATATGAACGGCCTCGGCGGCGATGGCTTCTGGCTTATCGTGCCCCCCGAGGGCGATCCCATCGCCATTGACGCCAGCGGCGCGGCGGGGTCGCTGGCGACGCCGCAGGCCTACGCCGGCCTCGCGCAGATCCCCCACCGCGGACCGCAGGCGGCCCTGACCGTGGCGGGCACCGTCAGCGGCTGGGACGAAGCGCTTAAGGTGTCGCGGGAGTTAACCGGGAAATCGCTGCCGCTGACGCGTCTGCTGGAAGATGCCATCGGCTACGCCGCCGGCGGTATCCCGGTGACCGCCTCGCAGGCCAGCGCGACCGCCGATAAATTCAGCGAACTGCGCGACCAGCCCGGCTTCGCCGAAACCTTTCTGGTGGACGGCCAGCCGCCGAAGGCCGGGAGCCGCTTTTTGCAGCCGGCGCTGGCGAACACTCTGCGCCGATTAACCGAAGACGGTTTAGACAGCTTCTATCGCGGGCCGCTGGCGGAGCAGCTGGCCCGCGGTATGGAAAAGTACGGACTGCCCGTCACCCTGAGCGACCTACAGCAGCATCGCGCTCGCCGCCCCCAGCCGCTCAGGCTGGCGCACCGGCACGGCGAACTGTGGAACCTCGCGCCGCCGACCCAGGGGCTGGTTTCGCTGGCGATCCTCGGCATCACCGACAGGCTGGCGATGGCCGATGCCGACGATGCGATGACCGTCCACCGAATTGTGGAGGCGACCAAGCTGGCCTTCGGCCTGCGCGACGCGCATATCACCGATCCTCGCCACCTTGATGTCGATATCCAGAGCCTGCTGACGCCGGCGGCGCTGCAGCCGCTGGCGGAGAATATCGACGACCAGCGGGCGGCCCCGTGGGGCGCGGGCAAAGGCCCGGGCGACACCGTGTGGATGGGGGTTATCGATAAAAGCGGGCTGGCGGTCTCCTTTATCCAAAGCCTGTACCACGAGTTCGGCAGCGGCGTGGTGCTGCCGGAAAGCGGCATTGTCTGGCAGAACCGCGGAGCATCGTTCAGCCTCGACCCGCGCCACCTGCTGGCGCTGGCGCCCGGCAAGCAGCCGTTTCACACCCTCAACCCCGCCGCCGCAAGGCTGAACGATGGCCGGGTGATGGTATACGGCTCCATGGGTGGCGACGGCCAGCCGCAAACCCAGGCCGCTATTTTCACCCGCTACGTGATGCAAAACGTGCCGCTACAGGAGAGCATCACCCGGCCGCGCTGGCTGCTGGGGCGCACCTGGGGGCAGACTTCCGACTCGCTCAAGCTGGAGGGCCGCTTCAGCGCCGAAAGCGTTGCCCGCCTGCGTCAGCTGGGGCACGACGTTGACGTGCTGGCCGATTTTAGCGAAGCCATGGGCCACGCCGGGGCGATTGTTCGCCATCCCAACGGCCTGTTTGAGGGGGCCAGCGATCCGCGCAGCAACGGCTCCGCCGCCGGCTATTAGGAGCTGATGATGAACACACCGCACAACGAATGGGACGCTTACCTCACACAAATGGAACAGCTGCTGGCGCTGGAGCTGGACGATGCGCGGCGCGCAGAGCTCAGGGTGCAGTTTAGCCGCATCGCCGCCATGGCCGGGCCGCTGCTGGCCTTTCCCCTCGACGATCGCGTCGAAATCGCCGGAGTCTATAAAGCATGAAGCTACCTGAAATGACGATTCACGAAATCCAGCGCGCGCTGGCCGCCGGCGAGCTCAGCGCCAAAGAGATCGCCCGCCACACCCTGGAGAACATCGCCCGCGTTAACCCGCAGATCAACGCCTGGACCCACGTCAGCGAAAAGCGCATGCTCGCCGAGGCAGAGAATATCGATACCCTGCGGCGGGAAAAAAAGCCCCTGCCCGCGCTGGCAGGCGTTCCCTACGCGGTGAAAAATCTGTTCGATGTCGCCGGCCATACCACCCTTGCCGGGGCGCAGCTGCTGAGCGATCGCCCCGCCGCCGCCGCCGACAGCTGGGCGGTGCGCCAGCTACATAGCGCGGGCGCGCTGCTCTCCGGGATGCTGAATATGGATGCCTACGCCTACGGTTTTACCACCGAGAACAGCCACTACGGGGCGACGCGTAACCCGCACGATCTTTCGCGGATCGCAGGCGGCTCCTCGGGCGGGTCGGCGGCGGCGGTGGCCGCCGGGCTGGTGAATTTCTCGCTGGGCAGCGATACCAACGGCTCCATTCGCGTCCCGGCCTCGCTGTGCGGGATCTTCGGCCTCAAGCCGACCTTTGGCCGGTTATCGCGCTCCGGCAGCCATCCTTTCGTCGCCAGCCTCGACCATATCGGTCCGTTTGCCCGCTGCGTCAGCGACCTTTCGGCGGTCTACGATGCGCTGCAGGGTCGCGATCCGGGCGATGGTTTTCAGGCCGACAAGGCCAGCGAGCGCACGGCGAATCTGCTGTCACGCGGTCTCGAAGGCCTGCGCTGCGCCACCCTCGGCGGTTATTTTACGACATGGTGCGATAACGACGCCCGTGCGGCCGTCGCTCGCGTCGCCGGGGCGCTGGCGGCGCATGAGGCTGTGATTTTCCCGGAGGGGGAGCTGGCCCGCTCGGCGGCGTTTATTATCAGCGCCGCCGAGGGCGGAAATCAGTACCTGCCCGCGCTGCGTAGCCAGCCCGAACGTTTTGAGCCGAACTCCCGCGAGCGCCTGCTGGCGGGCGCGATGATCCCGTCGGCCTGGTATCTTCAGGCCCAGCGCTTCCGCCGCCACGCGCAGCAGGCGTTTAAAGCCCTGTTCGCCCATGCGGATGTGCTGATCGCCCCGGCCACGCCGTGCAGCGCGACGCTCATCGGCGCGCAGACCATGGAGATTAACGGCCAGCCGCTGCCGATTCGCGCCAGCATGGGGATGCTGACCCAGCCCATCTCCTTCCTTGGCCTGCCGGTGGTCACCGTGCCGCTGCGTACGGCGAACGGTCAGCCGATTGGCCTGCAGCTGATTGCCGCGCCTTTTAATGAACAAGCCTGTCTGCGCGCGGCGCGGGCACTGGAGGAGATGGGCATTACCGACGCCCGCCCGGTGGAGATAGCAGCATGATGACGCAAGAGCAGATTAATCGCCCGTTGGTTCTCGCCGAGGTGACGGCGGCGTTTTACCGCTATGAGGAAGCGCTGGTGAGCAACGATATCGCGGTACTGGATGAGCTGTTCTGGCACGATAAGCGCACGGTGCGGCTGGGGGCCGGGGAAAATCTCTACGGTATCGACGAAATCCGCGCCTTTCGCGCCGCCCGCCCGGCCGCCAGCCTGCAGCGCGCGCTGCGGCACACCACCATCACCACCTTCGGCGAGGATTACGCGGTGTGCAGCACCGAATTCACCCGCGAAGGCAGCGAACGCATTGGCCGACAGCAGCAAACCTGGGTGCGCTTCCCCTGCGGCTGGCGCATCGTCGCCGCCCAGGTGAGTTTGATGAGTTAAGCCCCGCGCCTTTCCCGGTATCCCCCGGGTTGCGCTGCGCTTACCCGGGCTACGGATCCGCAGAGGGTGATGAACCCGTAGCCCGGGCAGGCGCCCGGCGCCGCCCCCGGGGACATAGCGCAGGATGGCGTCATTTCCCGGAGGCGATGCTGCGCATCTGTCCGGGCTACCGGATTGCGGCCGTTTGCAGAGCTGTAGCCCGGGTAAGCCGCTTGCGGCGTGACCCGGGGAACGCCTTTACCCCCGGAACGGATGAACGTCGCGCCAGTGGTCGGCAATCTGCTGACGAGTGCAGACCCAAACCTGGTCGTGCTGCTGCACATAATCAAGGAAACGCTGCAGCGCGCGGAAGCGGCCCGGGCGCCCCAGCAGGCGGCAGTGCATCCCGATGGACATCATCTTCGGCGCGCTGGCCCCCTCGGCGTACAGCACATCGAAGCTGTCTTTCAAATAGGTGTAAAACTGCTCGGCGGTATTGAACCCCTGGGCGGTGGCAAAGCGCATATCGTTGGCGTCGAGGGTATAAGGTACGATCAGGTGCGGCTTACGCGTCCCGTCGCCGCAGGCCACCTCGCTCCAGAACGGCAGATCGTCGCCATAATAGTCGCTGTCGTAATCAAAACCGCCGTGCTCCACCACCAACTGGCGGGTATGGGGACTATCGCGCCCGGTATACCAGCCGGTGGGCGGTTTGCCAAACAGATCGGTTAACACCTGCACGGCTTTATGAAGATGCTCCCGCTCCTGCTCGATAGGCATATTCTGGTAGTGGATCCAGCGCCAGCCGTGGCTGACCACGTCATAGTTCGCCGACTTAATCGCCTCGACCACCTCGGGATGACGCGCCAGCGCCATGGCGACGCCAAACACGGTCAGCGGCAGTCCCCGCTGGCTGAACTCATTATGGATGCGCCAGAAACCAGCGCGGCTGCCGTACTCATACAGCGAATCCATCGACATATGCCGGTCAGGATAGCTGGCGGCGCCGATAATATCGGACAGAAACTGCTCAGAACCGGCATCGCCGTGCAGCACGTGGTTTTCCGAGCCCTCTTCGTAGTTCAGAACAAACTGCACGGCGATGCGCGCATTGTTCGGCCACCGCGCGTGCGGCGGCTGTCCGCCGTAGCCGCGCAGGTCGCGCGGGTAATCGTCTGCCAAAAATGCCATCTGCTACCTCTTCATATTAAAAGGGATTTAATGCCTGAAATTTGCCGCTCAACGCCTTGGCTTCCGGAAACCCTAAATCGCCCTGCTTGCTGGTCGACAGGCCTAACGCCACCAGCGACTCAACCATTTTGACCGCCGCGCTGACGCCATCGATCACCGGCACGCGCAGCTCGCGGGTCAGCTCCTGGGCCAGCGTCGCCATCCCGCCGCAGCCCAGCACGATAGCCCCGCAGCCGTCCTCTTTTAGCGCCTGGATACAGCGCGCTCGTACTTTCTCCTGCGCCAGACCGCTGCCGTCCTCCAGCGCCAGCACCGGTAAATCAATGGCGTGCAGGGCGGCGCAGTGGTCATGAAAACCATACTGGTGCAGCAGATGACGGGCGATGATCAGGGTGCGCGGCAGCGTGGTCACGATGGAAAAACGGGTGGCCACCAGCGTCGCCATATGCATCGCCGCTTCGGCAATCCCCACCACCGGCCCCTGCGCCAGCTCGCGCGCCGCCAGCAGCCCGGGGTCGCCAAAACAGGCGATCACGTGCCCGTCTACCCCCTGTTGACGACCGGCTTTGATCTGCTCCAGCACGCCCACGGCGGCGATGGCTTCATCAAAGTGGCCCTCTATCGACGGCACGCCCTCACGGGGGCAGACCGCCAGAATCTCGGTTCCCGGCGCGGCAGCCGCCCGCGCGGCGGCACCGATGGTTTCCGTCATAGCCAGGCTGGTGTTAGGGTTGATGACTTGTATACAAACAGCGGCCATTACGGCTCCTTATAGCCGGCAAACAGCCGGGCAAAATCGGGCAGGGTCACGCCAGAGCGCTCAAAACAGAGGCTGGCGACAATATGTTCAAAATGGTGGCTTAAGGCGTCGCTCAGGGGCTGGAGCGCCTTGTCGCGCAGCAGCTGGACAAGCTGTTCGTGATCGTCGCAGCGGCAGCCCTGACGCCACGGCGATCCCCACGCCGCGATAACCAAGGATGAACGCTGGCTCAGGCGGGTCACCATCTCGGTGAGCACCTGATTGCCGGAGATCGCCTGCAGCTGGATATGAAACTCGGCCGAATAGCGGATCGCCGCCGGGCCGTCATAGCGTTCATGCGCCTGTTGCTCCTGACGGATAATGGCCTCCAGCGCCGCCAGGTGCGGCGGCTGGCAGCGGGTCAGCACATCCGGCAGGTTGGCCACCTCCAGCAGCGCGCGGGTACGAAAGATCGCCTGCGCCTCTTCGACCGTTGGGCTGGCGACCTGTGCACCACGTTTGGGCGTCAGGGCGACCATTTGCACAGTCGCGAGTCGTTGCAGCACTTTTCTGATCCCGGTGCGGCTTACGCCAAACACCTCCGCCAGCGCCTCCTCCGGCAGTTTGCTCCCCGGCGGCAGCTGATGCTCGACGATCGCGGTCATCAGCGCCTGATAGATGGATTCGTCTTTATCCTGCAGTTCTGGCGCGGCCTGCAGACGATGTTGGTTGCTCATTAACCACTCCGACTTTCACTTTTTGATATCGAATCGTATACATAAAATTTAATTCTTGCATACAAAATTAACTGTTTTGGCCTGATTCCTGCAACAGCCTCGGCAATCCATTTAAACGGGTGTTCATTTACAGGAGCAGGTTTCATGCCAAATCAACAAAATACGCATCAGGTTAAGGCCGCTGATCCCCACGCTGGATACAGCCCACGGCTTTGCAATGAGGATCTGGCGCCGACGCGCGACCAGAACTGGAGCTGGTACAACATCTTTTCTTTCTGGATGTCGGACGTGCACAGCATGGGAGGCTACGTGGTGGCGGCGAGCTTCTTTACCCTTGGTCTTGCGAGCTGGCAGGTGCTGCTGTGCCTGCTGGTGGGGATTTGCATCGTTCAGCTGTGCGCTAACCTGGTGGCGAAGCCCAGCCAGATGGCGGGGGTGCCCTACGCGGTCATTTGCCGTCAGGCGTTTGGCGTCTTTGGGGCCAATATTCCGGCGGTGATCCGCGGGCTTATCGCCTTCGCGTGGTACGGCATTCAGACCTATCTCGCCGCCAACGCGCTGATGCTGGTGCTGCTGAAGTTCTGGCCCTCGCTGTCGACGCTCACCGCTTCCAGCTTCCTTGGCCTGTCGCATCTGGGCTGGCTCTGCTTCGCCACCATGTGGCTGCTGCAGGCGATGGTGTTCTGGCACGGGATGAACGCCATCAAGCGCTTTATCGATATCGCCGGCCCGGCGGTCTACGTGGTAATGCTGGCGCTGGCGGGATGGATTGTATACAAAACCGGTTTTGACGGGATCTCCTTTACCCTCGCCAGCAAATCGCTGAGCGCCGGGGAGCAGACCTGGCAGATGATCACCGCCACCGCGCTGGTGGTCTCCTACTTCTCCGGCCCGCTGCTCAACTTTGGCGATTTCTCGCGCTACGGCAAAAGCATGGGCGAGATCCGCCGCGGCAACCGCTGGGGCCTGCCGTTTAACTTCCTGCTGTTCTCCATCGTGACCGTGGTGATTGTCTCCGGCACGCAGTCGCTGTTTGGCCGCATGATCACCGACCCGATTGAGACCGTGAGCCGCGTGGGTAACGACCTGGCGGTCGCCATTGGCCTGCTGACCATGATCACCGCCACCATCGGGATTAATATCGTGGCCAACTTTGTCTCCCCGGCGTTCGATTTCTCTAACTGCTCGCCGCAGAAAATCAGCTTCCGCACCGGCGGGATGATTGCCGCCGTGGGATCGATTTTGCTGACGCCGTGGAACCTGTTTAACTCGCCGGAGCTGATCCACTACACCCTCGACGTGCTGGGGGCGTTTATCGGCCCGCTGTTCGGTATCCTGATCGTGGACTTTTACATCATTAAACGCGGCAAGGTTTCCGTTAACGATCTGTTCGACGACACGCCAAAAGGCCAGTACTGGTACCGCAACGGCTTTAACCCGAAAGCGATCGCCGCCCTGGTGCCCTCCGTCGCGATTGGTCTGGTCATCAGCTTTATTCCGGCCCTGCACGAAGTGGCTAACTTTAGCTGGTTTATCGGCGTCTTCCTGAGCGGCGCGGCCTACCGCTGGATCGCCCGCGACGAGCGCGTCGGCGCAACCGCCGGCTTCAGCGCCCTCGCCCAGAAAGAGTAACCCGGCCTTCCCGCCGCGGCGTCACGTCGCGGCGGCTCTCCGCCTGCGCAAACTGGCATTAATCTTGCTCAATCAACCTATCCTTTCGCTAACCCACAGGGCAGCTATGATGATGGACTACCATGCCGCAGTTCGCGGCGCATTTTTCGATATCGCCGGGGTTGCCGAGAGCGCCGACGATATCGCCCGCCAGGCGCGCTATCTCGAGGATGGCGTGCTGTTTCTTCGCGACGGACGCATTCAGGCGCTGCTGCCGTGGCAGGAGGGCGAACGCTTTCTGCACCCGCAGAAGGGCTATCGCGACCTGCGCGGTAAGCTACTACTGCCGGGGTTTGTCGATGCCCACGTCCACTATCCGCAAACCGAGATGATCGGCGCATTTGGCGAGCAGCTGCTGGAGTGGCTCACCACTTATACCTTTCCCGTGGAGAGCCAGTTTGCCGATGCCGACTACGCCGCGGAGATCGCGCAGTTTTTTGTCAACCAGCTGCTGAGCCACGGCACCACCACCGCACTGGTTTTTTGTACGCTGCATCCGCAATCGGTGGATGCCCTGTTTAACGAAGCGCTGCGCCTGAATATGCGCCTGCTCGCCGGCAAAGTGATGATGGATCGCCACGCGCCGGACTACCTGAGCGAAAGCGCGGAGCAGAGCTACCGGCAAACTCGCGAACTGATTGAACGCTGGCACCGGCGCGGCCGCCTCGGCTATGCCATTACGCCGCGCTTCGCGCCGACCTCAACGCCGGAGCTGCTGGCCGCGGTGCGGCAGCTGCGGGAAGAGTTTCCCGATACCTGGCTGCATACCCATTTGAGCGAAAACCTCAACGAAGTGGCCTGGGTAAAAAGCCTGTGGCCGGAGCATGAGCACTATCTTGACGTCTACCATCACTATCGGCTGACCGGCGAGCGCAGCGTGTTTGCCCACGGCATTCACCTGGCGGACGCCGAGTGGCAGTGCCTGCACGAGACCGGTTCAGCGCTGGCCTTCTGCCCGACGTCAAACCTGTTTCTCGGCAGCGGGCTGTTTCGTTTACCGGCCTGCTGGCAGAACAAAGTGCGCATGGGCATCGGTAGCGATGTTGGCGCGGGCACCACGTTCAGTATGCTGCGCACCCTCGGCGAGGCGTATAAGGTCAGCCAGCTGCAAAGCTATCGCCTGCGCGCCAGCGAAGCCTTCTACCATGCGACCCTTGGCGGCGCGCGCGCGCTGCGCCTTGACGAGAAGATTGGCAATTTCCAGCCCGGCAAAGAGGCCGATTTCGTGGTTATCGACCCGGCGGTCACGCCGCTGCAAAGGTTACGCAGCGGGCGCTGCAAAGATATCTATGAACAGCTGTTCGTGCTGATGACCCTGGGCGATGAACGTAATATCAGCGAGACGTGGGTAAACGGCGAGCGCGTGTGGGGGGATGCGGCTGCGCAGTAGTCCCTTTCCCGGAGGCGGCACGTTGTGCCTGTCCGGGCTACCAGACCACAGACAGCGCCGAACTCATAGCCCGGACAGGCGCGCAGCGCCGCCTCCGGGGAAATTTAGCTGCCGCGATAGGTAGACCAGCCGCCGGGGGAAATTAAAAACGGTAAATGATAGTGCTCGCCAGCCGCTTCGCGGATGACGAAATCAATCTGCGCGCTCAGGTAGAGCGTCTCGCGCCCGCTGGCGGCAAACCACTCGCCGATTTCCGCGCACAACCGGTAACGCCCCGGCGCCAGCGTCCCGGCGCCGAGTTCGCCAATGCGACCGTTATCATCGGTGACGCCGCGGGCAACCAGCGCGCCTTCGCGCTCCAGCGCAATCTTTACGCCCTGCGCCGGTCGGCCGGTGGAAATATCCAGAATATGGGTGCTTAAGGTACTCATTCGCCAATCGCTCCTTCCAGTCTTAATAGGGTGATTTCGCGCAGCTGCGCTAACGCGTCCTCGACTTCTGCGCGCTCGCTGTTTTGCAGGCGACGCGACAGCGCCGCCAGGATTTCATCCCCGCTGCGCCCTTTCGCGCGAATCAAAAAGACCCGGCCAAATCGCGCTTCGTAGCGGGCGTTGCCCTCTTTCAGCGCCTGCGCCAGCGCAGCATCGCGGTCATCAACGCTTCCCTGTTCATGACGCGAGAGCGCCGCGTGCGCCTGAGACCCGGCGGGCTTTTCGCCGATACGCGGATGGGCGCTTAGCGCCTCGGTCAGCTCCGCTTCGCCCCACGCCGCCATCAGCCGCCGGGCGGCGCTGAGTAAATCAGCGCGGCTGCGCCAGGGCCGGCCGGCGGCCAGCGCCGCCGCCCAGCCGGAGACGGCCACGCAGGGTTCCAGCACGGCGACGGCATGTTCGCCGCTCAGCTGATTAAAGTGATTCAGCGCGATCATCGGTGCTCCTTGTGGCCGCCGCCGCGGCCGGTTTCTCTTCCGGAATAATCAGATTCAGGACAATCGCCACCAGCCCGCCGCTGGTCGCCGCGGAACCGAACAGGTTACCCACGATCGGCGGGAAGTGGGTCAGAAACGCCGGAACCGCTTCAATGCCGAGACCAAAACCGAAGGCCAGGCCAACGATCAGCATATCGCGGCGGGTCAGCGGTTTCTGGGTGATAATGCGGATCCCCGCCGCCACAACGCAGCCAAACATCACCATCGTCGCGCCGCCCAGCACCGGCGCCGGGATCTGGCGCAGTATCTCGCCGAACGGCGGAAACAGGCCCAGCAGAATCAAAATCACCCCGATGTAGCGGCCAACGTAGCGGCTGGCGACGCCGGTCATCTGAATCACGCCGTTGTTTTGCGCAAAGGTGGTATTGGGGAACGCGCACAGCATCGCCGCCACCATGCAGCTTATGCCATCGGCAAGAATGCCGCCTTTCAGCCGCGAACGAAAGGCCTCGTCATCTATCGACTGCTGAGAGATCAGGCAATTGGCCGTCAGATCCCCCACCGCCTCAAGAATGCAGACCAGAGACACCAGCGCAATCGGCAGAAAAATCGCGCTGTTAAACTGAAAACCAAACGGGAACAGCTGCGGTAAGCGGAACCAGACATCGCCGACGCCTTTAAGCTGGAACGATCCGCTCAGCGCCGCCGCCGCGCAGCCGACGGCAATCCCCACCACCACCGAAGAGAGACGCAGCCAGCGGTTTTTCGCACAGCTCAGCAGGACGATGGTCCCCAGCGTGCCCGCGCCGAGGGCGATATTGCTCATGCTGGCAAACGCTTTAGCCTGCTCGCCGCCGCACCAGTTAATGACGCTGACTTTAATCAGGCTAATGCCGATCAGCGCAATCACGCTGCCGGTAATCACTGGAGTAAAAATGCGCTTCAGCGGTTCAATAAAGCGGCTGACGAGACAGGGCACCAGCGCGGCGACAACGTTGACGCCAAACAGCATGGCCATAATATCCTGCGGCGTGCCGCCCTGCCCTTTTACCCACATACCGCCGGCAATGGCGACGCCGAGGAACGCAAAGCTGGTCCCCTGCATACAGATCATGCCCGCGCCGATCCCCCACAGGCGGTTGGATTGCAGGAAGGTCCCGATGCCGGAAGCCAGCAGGGACATGCTGATCAAATAGGGCAGCCACTCCCCCAGCCCCAGCGCCGCGCCGATAATCAGCGGCGGCGTAATAATGCCTACCAGCCCGGCGAGTACGTGCTGTAAGGCGCTAAAAAAAGCCGGGAGCGGCGGGATCCGCTGCTCAAGACCGTACAGTAAGCCGCCGTTTTTTTCATCTGACATGGTCGTTTCATCCCGTTGCGAATAAGCGTGCGGGAACGGGTGCACAAAACAGGCCAAACTCGCTCACATTTGCGCAACATTTAATTTTATTCCGTTTTTTCAAGCAGATAACCCATCGTTTTTGCCAGCCCTCTGGCGTCTGACCTCGGCGCGACAATGAAACATTAGATTCTCCATTGCAAATTTAGAAATTATTGATTCATAAAAAGGCAATAAAACCCGCTCTGCGCACCAGCGTTGTGCAACCGCACGGTCGCGGGGAGCCCGAATCGGCGAAATCAGCGCCTGCGCCAAAGTGGTACGCAAATTGCTCAAGCCAATAACGACGTATGTAAAGGAGAAGCAAATGAAAGCATTAGTTATCGGCGGCGGAATCGGCGGCCTGAGCGCGGCGGTGGCATTAAAAAATGCCGGTATCCACTGCGAAGTCTTTGAAGCGGTGAAAGAAATCAAGCCGGTGGGCGCGGCCATCTCCATCTGGCCTAACGGCGTTAAGTGCATGAAGCATTTAGGCATGGGGGATATTATCGAGAGTTACGGCGGCCCCATGTATTTTCTGGCTTACAAGGATTATCTGCGCGGGGAGACTCTGACGCAGTTCAGCCTCGCGCCGCTGGTGGCGCGCACCGGCGGCCGTCCCTGTCCGGTTTCCCGCGCCGAGCTGCAGCGCGAGATGCTCGACTTCTGGGGGCGCGACGCCGTGCAGTTTGGTAAACGCGTCACCCGCTGCGAAGAAAATGCCGACGGGGTTCGCGTCTGGTTTACCGACGGGTCGATGGCTGAAGGCGATTTTCTGATTGCCGCCGACGGTAGTCATTCGGCGCTGCGCCCGTACGTGCTCGGCTATCCCCCTGAGCGCCGCTACGCGGGCTACGTTAACTGGAACGGTCTGGTGGAAATTGATGAGGCGATTGCGCCGGGCAACCAGTGGACCACCTTCGTTGGCGAGGGGAAACGGGTGTCGCTGATGCCGGTCTCCGATGGACGGTTTTACTTTTTCTTTGATGTTCCGCTCCCGGCGGGGCTGGCCGAGGATCGCAGCACCCTGCGCGCGGATCTCAGCCGCTACTTCAGCGGCTGGTCGCCGCAGGTGCAGAAGCTGATCGCCGCCCTCGACCCGCAGACCACCAACCGCATTGAAATCCATGATATCGAGCCGTTTGAACGGCTGGTTCGCGGCAAGGTGGCGCTGCTGGGCGATGCCGGGCACAGCACCACGCCGGATATCGGCCAGGGCGGCTGCGCGGCGCTGGAGGATGCGGTGGTGCTGGGGGATCTGTTCCGCCAGAGCCGGGATATCACCGAGGTATTGCGCCAGTACGAAGCGCAGCGCTGCGACCGGGTGCGCGACCTGGTGCTGAAGGCGCGTAAGCGCTGCGATGTGACCCATGGCAAAGATATGGCGCTGACGGAAGCCTGGTATCAGGAGCTGAAATCCGAAACCGGGGAGCGGATTATCAACGGTCTGTGCGAAACCATTCAGGGCGGCCCGCTGGGGTAAAGATGCTGGCATCAGCCCCCTTCCCGGCTCGCGGCGTAAACGCCTTAGCCGGGCTACCGGATCGCAGACGCCGGGGAGCCCGTAGCCCGGTCAGCTCGTAGCCCGGCTAAGCGCGGCGCGAGCCGGGAAGAAGCCACGCCGATGCATCACCCCGACACCATCCCGGAGGCGGCGCTGCGCGCCTGTCCGGGCTACCGGATCGCAGACACGGGGAACCCGTAGCCCGGTCAGCTCGTAGCCCGGCTAAGCGCAGCGCGAGCCGGGAAGAAGCCACGCCGATGCATCACCCCGACACCGTCCCGGAGGCGGCGCTGCGCGCCTGTCCGGGCTACCGGATCGCAGACGCAGAGGAACCCGTAGCCCGGTCAGCGCAGCGCCACCGGGAAGCAGGCCGCAGAGTATTTCAGGCCGGGTCTGTTCCCGGCTCGCGGCGTAAACGCCTTAGCCGGGCTACCGGATCGCAGACGCCGGGAAACCCGTAGCCCCGGTCAGCTCGTAGCCCGGCTAAGCGCAGCGCGAGCCGGGAAGAAGCCACGCCGATGCATCACCCCGACACCGTCCCGGAGGCGGCGCTGCGCGCCTGTCCGGGCTACCGGATCGCAGATGCCGGGGAACCTGTAGCCCGGTCAGCGCAGCGCCACCGGGTAAGCAGGCCGCAGAATATTTCAGGCCGGGCCTGTTCCCGGCTCGCGGCGTAAACGCCTTAGCCGGGCTACCAGATCGCAGACGCCGGGAAACCCGTAGCCCCGGTCAGCTCGTAGCCCGGCTAAGCGCAGCGCGAGCCGGGAAGAAGCCACGCCGATGCATCACCCCGACACCGTCCCGGAGGCGGCGCTGCGCGCCTGTCCGGGCTACCGGATCGCAGATGCCGGGGAACCTGTAGCCCGGTCAGCGCAGCGCCACCGGGTAAGCAGGCCGCAGAGTATTTCAGGCCGGGCATATTACGCAGACGGGGGGGAAGCCGCTGTCCCGGCCTGCATCTCCTCCATCACGGCGGTCAGCTTCTGGATCGCCATCTGCGCCGGGCGGGAGAGCTGGCGCGATGGTGCGGTGCACAGGGCCAGGGTGAGCGGGCGCAGCAGCTTGTTGCGCAGCGGGACAAACACCAGCTGCCCGAGCTTCACCTCTTCCAGCACGTCCAGACGGCTGAGAATAGTCACGCCGCCGCCTTTAAGCACCAGCGATTTAATCAGCCGGATATCGTTGCAGCTGATACTGTTCGCCGGGAAAAAATCATAATGGCGATAGAGCATCGCGACCCGATCGTGGACGATCAGCGGCGCGCCGGGAACAATATGCCGCTCCTCGCTGAGCTCGCCTAGCGACAGCATCGCAGCCTGCGCCTGGGGGTGATCCGGACGCATCACCGCGCCCATCTCCAGTTCAGCAAAGGCCAGTACGCTCAGTCCGGCCTGGCCTTCAGGATCCAGAATCAGGCCGAAATCAAGATCCGCCTGCCGCACCTTCTGGCTGACGGTATGACTATCCGCGACCTGCAAATTCAGCTCGAGCCACTGCCAGCTGCCGATAATCTCCGCCAGCGCGGCGGCAAAGCTCCCTTCCGCCAGCGCCTGCACCATGCCAAGGCTAACGGTGCCGCGCTTTAGCCCCTGCAGCTCATCAAACTTTTGCCGCGTCAGATGAAACTCCTTTTGCCAGCGCAGCAGATTGTCGTACAGCAGCTCTCCGGCGGTGGTCATGCGCAGCCCTTCCGGCAGGCGTTCGAACAGCGGCGTGCCGAAGGCCTCTTCCGCCTGCAAGATTTGCCGGTTGATGGCCGAGGCGGAAATATGCAGCTTTTCTGCCGCCCGCCGCAGGCTACCGCTGCGGGCGACCTCGGCAAAATAGAGGGCGAAACGTGAAAATGGGCTCATCGGTGACCTGTTCTCTTTTTTGCAACGGCTGGATGAATTCTTGCTGATGGATGTCAACACCCTAATATGGCAACAATAAACTCACAACAATTAAACAAATGTTTTTGTGAGCAGGAAGAGAAGCCATGAACAGACCACAGCCCACCCCACCCGCCCATTGCACCTTTGAGCCTGAGGACTGGCTGCGCCTGGCGAAATGCTGGCACCCGGTCGCCCGCGCCTGCGATATCGGCCCCGCGCCGGTAAAAGCCACCCTGCTTGATGAGCAGCTGGTGATCTATCGTATTAAGGGCCAGGTGGTGGTCGCTCGCGACGTCTGCCCCCACCGCGGCGTGCCGCTGACGCTCGGCTTTCACGATGAAGAAGGGATCGTCTGCCCGTACCACGGCCTGCGCTTCGGCGAAGATGGCCGCTGTAACCGTATCCCGTCCAGCCCCGACCAGCCGGTACCGGCGAAGCTCAACCTCACCAGCTTTGCGGTTGAGGAGCGCTATGGCCTGATCTGGACCTGCCTGGCCTTCGACCCGGAGAACCCGATGCCGCTGCCGGTGATGCCGCACTGGCACGACGACGGCTTTCAGCAAATCAACTGCCCGGCCTTTGAGGTCAACGGCTTTGCGGGGCGCCAGGTAGAGGGCTTTCTGGATGTCGCCCATTTCGCCTGGATCCATACCGATACTTTCGCCGACCCGGATAACCAGGTGGTGCCGAACTATAACCCGCAGGAGACGTCGTTTGGTTTTATCGCCGATTACTGGAGTTCGGTCGGCAACTATCCCGCCAGCTCCGAGTTTCGCGCGCCGGAGGGCTTCCAGTGGCTGCGCCATTTCGAGATGCATCTGCCGTTTACCGCCACCCTGACGATTCATTTTCCCGGTGAGGCCAGGCTGGTGATCATGAACGCCGCCTCGCCGGTTTCCTCGCGGATAACCCGGATGTTCGCGCCCATCGCGCGTAATTTCGATCTGCACGTGCCGGTAGAGGATGTTCACGCCTTTAACCTGCGCGTCTTTGAGGAAGATCGCCTGATGGTGGAGACCCAGCGCCCGGAGAGACTGCCGCTGGATTTAACGCTCGAAGCGCATATCCCCGCCGATCGCAGCTCCATCGCCTATCGCCGCGGACTGAAAAAAATGGGCTTCGGCGACTTTTTCCTCGTTTAAGTGGAGAGCCATCATGAGCGATGTAGTAGAGGTTATCGTTGACGGCCTCTGGCGCCAGGGCAGCCAGAACCTCGCCGTCAGGCTGGTGGCGCGGGACGGGCGACCGCTCCCCGCCTGGCAGCCCGGCGCGCATATTGACCTTCATCTGCCGTGCGGCATTATCCGCCAGTATTCGCTGACCGGCCCGGAGGACGCAGACGACGGCTACCTGATCTGCGTGGCGCTGGAGAAAGCGTCACGCGGCGGTTCGCGCTATATCCATCAGCAGCTGCGTCCCGGCCAGACGCTGTTGATTTCTCCCCCGCGCAATCTGTTTCCCTTACGGGCGGCGGAGCGGGTGACGCTGCTGGCCGCCGGTATCGGCATTACGCCGCTGTACGCGATGGCGCTAAGGCTGGAGGCGGAGGGCGTGCCGTTTACGCTGCACTATTACCTGAAAAATCGCGCTCAGGGGGCGTTTGTCCGCGAACTGCAGCGGCGATTCCGCGCCGAAAGCGTGGTGATTCACAGCTCTTGCGAAGGCGACAGCGCCCGGCAGCATTTAGCCGCCGCGCTGAACAAGACGCATACCGGATATCCGATTTATCTCTGCGGGCCAGAGGGATTTATGGCCGCCGCGCGCCGGGTCGCCATGGAACAGGGCTGGGCGGAAACGCTGATCCATAGCGAAGCCTTTCAGCCTGTCGCGATGCCCGCCGGCGCTGAGGAGGGAGAAACGTTTAGCGTGACGCTTGCGTCCTCGGGAGAGCGGTGGCCGGTGCCCCCGCATAAGACCATCGCCCAGGTGCTCCAGGAGAACGGCGTCGCCGTCCCCCTCTCCTGCGAGATGGGGATTTGCGGCGCCTGCCTGACGCCGGTTATCGAGGGGGTTGTCGACCACCGCGACACCGTGCAGTCGGAGGCGGAGAAATCCGCCGGCGCGCAGCAGATCGCCCTGTGCTGCTCCCGCAGCCGGTCGGCGAATCTGTGCATTGATTTATAGCCCGTCGGCGCTAGCGGGCAAAGACCCGCGCCTCGCCCACCACCTCAATGCGTACCGCCGCCCCCGGCCGCCATAACTGCCGGCTGACGGTTTTGACGATCAGCGGCTCGCCCTGGCCGGGCATCGCCAGGGTTAACGTTGACAGGTGGCCGCTAAAGTCCACATCGCGTACGGTGAGCGACTGTCCATCCGCCGGAGAGGGAGAGATAACCAGCTGCTCGGGGCGCAGCATGACCCTTCCCTGGCCGACGGCATGCGGATCATCGATTGAAATTTCGCCAATCGCACAGCGCGCCCGCCCGCCGCGAAGCTCGGCGGGCAGCACCAGCGCATCGCCGAGAAATAGCGCAGTCTCTTCATCGACGGGACGGCTGTAGACCTCATACGGCGTGCCGACCTGGGCAAAACGTCCCTGACGCATCACCGCGACCTGGCTGGCAAAGGAGAGCGCTTCATTCTGATCGTGAGTCACCAGAATCGACGCGACCCCGGCCTGCGCCAGTAAATCGGCGGTGGCTTTGCGCGTGGCCGCGCGCAGCCCGGTATCGAGGGCGGAAAAAGGCTCATCCAGCAGCATCAGCGCGGGCCGCTGCGCCAGCGCGCGCGCCAGGGCTACTCGCTGCTGCTGACCGCCGGAGATTTCGTGCGGCCAGTGGTTCGCCAGTTGACGGTCCAGCGACACCCTCTCCATCAGCGCCGCCACCTGCTGATATTTCTCCTGCCGGCTGCCGTCGAGGCCCCAGGCGATATTGTCCGCGACGTTCAGATGGGGGAACAGCGCGCCCTCCTGCGGCACGTAGCCCACCCCGCGCAGGTGGGCGGGAATAAATGTCCCCTGCGCAAACAGCGTGCGCCCCTGCATAACAATGCGTCCGCTATCCGGCGTTTCGAAACCCGCGAGGATCCGCAGCAGCGTGGTTTTACCGGAGCCGGAGGGGCCAACGATCGCCGTCCGGCTGCCTGCAGCCACCGTCAGATTCAGGTTTTCGAGCACCCGCGTACCGGCAAAAGATTTTGAGATTGAGGAGAGTTCAAGCATTTACAGGCCTGCGATTTTTTTCGACTGGATATAGAGAATGCCGGTCAGCGGCAGCGAAAGCAGAATCATCAGCATCGCGTAAGGCGCGGCGGCGACGTAATCAATTTCGCTGGTTAGCGCCCAGAAGCCGGTCGACAGCGTGCGGGTGCCGAGCGGAGAGAGCAGCAGCGTGGCGGTCAACTCATTGGTGATGCCGAGAAACACCAGCGCCGCCGCTGCCGCCGCGCCCGGCGCCGCCAGCCGCATGGTCACGCTCCACAGCGCCCGTCCGGGGCTGCGGCCCAAACTGCGGGCGACGTTTTCCAGCTCCACGGGGGCCTGCGCGATGCCGGCGCGCAGGTTGACCAGCGCCCGGGGCATAAACATCAGCAGCCAGGCGAGCAGCAGCGTGACCTCGGTCTGATAGATGGGGCGCGCGTAGTGAATGGTGACCGTCACCAGCGCCAGCGCCGTCACGATGCCTGGCAGAGAGCTGGTCATGTAGTTACACCCCTCCAGCAGTCGAATAAGGCGCTGCGGATAGCGAACGCCCAGCCAGGCAATGGGAATAGCGCAGGCGGTGGTGAGGAGAGCGCCCACCGCGCCGAGCAGCAGCGTTTGCCGCAGGGAGAGCCAGAGGTCGGCGTTTAACCAGTTCTCCACGCCGCCCAGCCATAGCCAGCGGCAGAGCACCATCAGCGGAACGCCCAGCGCCAGCATCACCAGCGTCAGCAGAGCGAGCTGGAGAGGGAGCGCCGCCAGCCGGCCCAGCGGCTGCCGCTGCTGTTCGCGCGCGGCGCCCGAACCGATGCGGGCATAGCGCGCTTTCCCCCGAGACGCCCCTTCCAGCAGCAAAATAGCCAGACAGCAGAGCGCCAGCACCCCGGCCAGCATGTTCGCCGCCGGGCCGCTGAAGGTTGACTGGAACTGGTCATAGATGGCGGTGGTAAAGGTATCAAAACGCACCATCGCGAACAGGCCAAACTCCGCCAGCAGATGCAGCGCCACCAGCAGCGCGCCGCCGCATATCGCCAGCCTGAGCTGGGGCAAAACCACGCGGAAAAAGATCCGCCACGGCGGCGTACCTAATGAGGCGGCAACATCTTCCAGCGTCGGGTCCAGCCGCCGCAGAACGGCGGCGACCGGCATATAGATAAACGGGTAGTAGGCCAGCAGCGAAAGAAACACCCCGGCAGAGAGGCCGTGCATTGCCGGCACCGCGCTGACCCAGGCGTAGCTTTGCACAAAGGCCGGGATCGCCAGCGGCGCAACCGCCAGCACCGACCAGAGCCGCCGCCCCGCCAGCAGCGTGCGCTCCGTCAGCCAGGCCAGGCCAACGCCCAGCGCAATGCACAGGGGTACCGTCAGCGCGATAAGCCACAGGGTATTGCTTAACAGCTCAGCGACGCGCGGGCGAAAGACCAGCGCCTGGATTGTCTCCCAGCCGGTATCGACCCCTACGGCAATAACAAAACCCGGCGGCAAGAGCGCCAGCAGAGAAAACAGAACGGCTAACGCGATCATCGGAAAAGCAGGACGCCTGCGCTCGGGCAGGCGTTGGGCTTTTTTTCCGAGCGCGAAACTCAGAGAAGACATAGCGTGTTCACTTTAACGGACGATTACAGCAGGCCAGCCTGGGTCATCAAATCAACCACTTTTTTGCTGTTCAGCGAAGACGGCTCAACCTTCGGCGCCTCTAACGCTTTCAGCGGCGTCAGCTTCGGGTTGGACGCGGCGTTGACGCCAACGGCGTATTCAAAGGCGTTATTGGTGCGCAGCTCATCCTGTCCCTGCTTGCCGGTGATCCACTTGATAAAGGCCTGAGCCTGTTCCTGATGTTTGCTGGAGGCCAGCACGCCGCCGCCGGAAATGCTGACAAAGGCGCCCGGATCCTGGTTTTTAAAGTAGTGGAGACGGGTATTTTTGCTGTTCTCGCCGGTTTTCGCCTGATCGACAAAGCGGTAGTAATGATAGATAACGCCGCCATCAATCTGACCGGCATTCACCGCTTTCATCACCGTGCTGTTGCCCTTGTAGGCCACAAAATTGGTTTTCATCGCTTTAAGCCATGCCAGGGTTTCCTGCTCGCCTTTCAGCGCCAGCATGGCGCTGACGATGGCCTGAAAATCCGCGCCGGATGGCGAAGCGGCCCAGCGCCCTTTCCACTGCGGCTGCGCCAGATCCATCAGGGATGTCGGCAGCTGCGCTTCGCTGATTTTCGCCGGGTTATAGACGAATACGGTGCTGCGGGCGGCAATGCCTATCCAGCGACCGTGCTCAGGGCGGTACTGCGGGGCGACCTGCTGAAGGGTCTCAGCCGCCAGCGGCGCAAACAGCTTCGCGTTATCCACCAGCACCATCGCCGGGGAGTTTTCGGTCAGAAAGACATCCGCCGGGGATGCCGTCCCCTCCTGCACCAGCTGATTACCCAGCTCGCTGTCGCCGCCGTTACGCAGCGTCACTTTAATTCCCGTCTCTTTGGTAAAGCCGTCAACCCAGGACTTCACCAGATTTTCATGCTGCGCGTTGTAGACCACAATCCCGTCGCTGCTGGCCGCCGCCAGCGCCTGCGGGACAATAAACGCGGAAGAAGCCATCAATGCAGCGGAGCAATAAGACACCAGACGAAAACGCATAAATTAATCCTTAATAGAGGTGGGCGAAGAGTCACTGGCCGCCGGCCGGCAAGGATTAAATCACAGAGGAATGTGAATGATAATGCAAACAATTACCATCTAATGAAAAAAGTGAAATGTACTGAGCGCGGGCGGATAAGGGCGAGAAAAATGCTATAAAAAAATAACCGCCGCGGTGAAGATTAAAATAACCTTAAGATAGCTTCATTTTTTATTACGGTTCTTTCAAAGCCCCACAGCGGGCGGGTTTTCGCCACTGTATTAGCGAAAACTCCACTGTATGCTCACCACAAAGACGGCGGGAAGAATAATTCCGCTTTCAACGCCGAAATAATCGGTAAAGTTGTATTGGAAACCATGATAAATATAGGGAGAAAAGCCGATGCCGGTGGCGTCTTTAAAATCCTTATAAGAACCATGATCGCCGCAGTGCTCGAAGGCCGAGAAAAAAAACTCGCCAACGTAGCCATAAATTCCCTTAAACACCCAGCCGTTGCCCAACGAGACCCAGTCGCGGCGAACCCCCAGCGCAATGCAGCGATCGTCAAAGCTGTTTTTCATCGTTCCGGCCAGCAGGCTGTACGGCGAATCTTCGGAGAACCTGCGCTCAACGGAGGCAAACTGGTTGTCAAAACCTTCGGTGTACTGGCCGTGGTTGTTCGACAGATGGTAAATCCAGGAGCCGGTATTAACCGAATACAGGTTAATTTCATCCGCCTGTAGGGCCGTCGATGACATCATCAGGGCGGCGACGGCCACCGCAGGCTTCATCATTTTTCTGCGCATCAACATCATCCCCTGGTTCAGGCGTCGGCCCGGCTGGATAATAAGAGTATATACCCGTCGTCTTTCAAGTTGCTTTTTTGTTGGCTACGTTCGTTCACCCCAGTCACTTACTTGAGTAAATTCCTGGGGATTAATGAGAGGCTCCTGCCTCTCACCGGCGGCCAGCCTTCGGCTGGTCAAATTCGTTCCCGACGAATTTGTCTCTCTCTTGCCGCCTCAAAGCAACTCGAAATCCATTGGGTACAGAAACCGCCGGTTGGCTCTGCCGGAGAAATGCGCGATTTTAGGTAAATAGATTTTTTAATGAAATTCTGGCGGGTTAAATTTATTAATACAGCGTATTTTATCCGGTCATCAGTGCCTGATGAACAAGAATAAAGCGGGGATCTTAATTAATGTTCAGGGCGAGAGTTGAGCGTGAATAATAAAATACCTGGCGTCTTACCAGGCATTTCTTCAGGTCTATTTAGCGCTGGCAAATCTTTATTAGCAGCTCCGCCATCCAGCGATGGCTTCTCTCCTGGCCCGCCGTTTCATGCCACGAAAGATAGCAGGTACGGCTGTCCATTTCTAAAGGCAGCGGCAGCAGCTGTAGCGCAAACTGCTCTTCAAACTCTTTCGCCAGCCATTCCGGCGCGATAGCCACCATATTGGTTTGCGACACCACGCTCAACACGCTGACCATCGCGTTACCGTGAAAAGCGACGCAGGCCTGCTGCTCTTCAGAGCTATACCAGGGATAGCTGAAGGAGGCGTAGCGATCCAGCGCGACGGTAGCATGCTGCTCGCGATAAATATCCTCCTCGCTCAGCGGCGATGCGATACGCGGATGGTTGCGCCTGGCCACCAGCACCATTCGGTCATGGAATAGCGGGATGCTGGTAAATTCCGGATGATTGAATTTGTTGTAATCGAGTACAAATTCCACCTCCTGATAGCGCAGCTGATTTGTCACCTGCTGACTTAGCGAAGATTTAAAGGAAAGAGTGACCCTGGGAGCAATCTCGCTGATTTTGTTAAAAATAAGCGGAGTCAGGTAGTTATCCAGCGGGCTACAGACGCAAAGGTTGTAATTACGTTCGCAGTCCAGCGGGTCGAAAAGCGTATCCGGCAGCTCATTTTGCACCAGCGACAGCGCGCGACGAACGGAGCTAAACAGCTGAAAGGCGCGCTCTGTCGGTTTTATCCCGCGGCCGTTGCGGACGAACAGTTCATCCTTAAACAGCACCTTCAGGCGAGAGACCGCGCTGCTGACCGCCGGCTGCGACATGCCCAGCGTGTGCGCCGCTTTGGTTAAGCTTTGCTCCTGCATAACGGTATCAAAAATGGTTAACAGGTTAAGATCGACTTTCCGCAAGACGGGCTGCCGGACTTTCGGTTCAGAGGTTGCTTTAGATGTTGTATTTTCACTCATGTAGGGAACTCCACCAGCACATTAATCAGCGATTCTGCTTCGTAACACTGAGACCTTTCGCCAAAGGAAAAAAATGGGCAGATAAATCACCA
The DNA here is from genome assembly GCF_001753185.1 of Klebsiella sp. LTGPAF-6F. Classification (NCBI taxonomy): domain Bacteria; kingdom Pseudomonadati; phylum Pseudomonadota; class Gammaproteobacteria; order Enterobacterales; family Enterobacteriaceae; genus Klebsiella; species Klebsiella sp. LTGPAF-6F. The sequence goes on along the minus strand of NZ_CP017450.1, from coordinate 2,354,712 downwards.
TCGGCCCCAGCAGCCATGTGTTATCGGTTTCCAGCAGCACGCTCAAATGTATGAAACTTATTATCAAAATGGTAAACAGTAAAAGAATATGAAACGTATTATGTTTTCTGGAGAAAACGGCATAGCGGTAAAGCATTCTTTTTTCCTTCGTTCACTCCTTGAACAAGGGAGAATACCATATAAAAAGTGATGAAATTTCTGAAAAATACGCGACTAAATCCTAATAAGTAGATTCACATTAAAATTATTCAGATTTGCTTAGGTAAATCTTAAACACTCCAAATTCAGATATTCCTTTGCCAGGGCAGTCGCGATAAAACCAGGCAATCACATTCCGTTGCGAGTAATAGCGAGAGAAGAGAAATTATTTCACAGGCAATAATAACGGCTATGTAGCAATAGCAGGAAAGAGATCTAAAAGGAGTGATTAAAGATGTTCAGAGGCGTATTCAACAGAAGCGAGAGGCTTTATTACCGATACCGTGCGGATTCGCTAAGCAAGTGTTGGGCCGCCATCGAGGCCTCGAACCCCGTTCCCTACAACGTACGTCGTTCGCTCTTCCAGATGAGCTAATGGCGGTCAGGCGCTAAGCAGTCACGTCCGGCAGCGGCGTGCCGGTACCGCTTAGCGACGCGAATAGTAGCCGGATGCATCAACGCTGTAAATAATATAAATGTACTAAATACCTGAACGCCCGCCTTTCCGCCGCATACGCCGGCAACGTTATCCATCCAGACAAAACCTTACACGCCAGCCTCTTGTACATTGATAAGGATTGTTTATGATCCTCGGGTTCTGTCTTGTCCTGGTACCCTATGCACAATCGTCGGCTTCCTGGTAAATGGTTTTTGATACTGACCTGCCTGGTCATGGCATTCTGCCTTGTTCAGCGGGCGGCCTATCTGCACCATTTTTTGGCCGATGTCGGCGCCCGCACGCAGGCGATACCCTTCAGCGCGCAGGCCCAGCAGCCGTCTTCTGAGGAGGCTGAGCCAGGCCCCTCGCCCTGTCAGCTGAGCGCTAAATCCCTGCTCTGCGCGCAGCCGCTATTCTTTGATGGCGCTTTACCTGCCGTCATACTCTTCCTCGCCCTGCTTCAGCTGCTCACCGCTGGGCGTCCGGTGGCTTTCCGGGACGATCCCGTCCGGCCGCCCACGCTGCGAATACACCTTAAAAACTGCGTTTTCCGTGAATGAAAAATCGTTCTTAGACGATTAATTTTTAAATTCACGGAGAAAAAAATGCTGAATATCTTCAGGGGCTTCGTCTTCCTGTTGCTGGCCTGCGCGGGCGTTGCCCACGGGGCGGACACCGGATGGCTGACATCCCCGCAAAACGACCATGCCCGGATCCGCTTCCAGGCGGAAAAAGGAAACGATCGGATCGACGGACTGCTCTCTATTGAGCTGGCCTCCGGCTGGAAAACCTACTGGCGCTCGCCGGGCGAAGGCGGCGTCGCCCCGCAAATCATCTGGAACAACGGGGAACAGGCGCGGTGGTACTGGCCTGCCCCGTCAAGATTCAAGATTTCCGGCCTGACGACCCAGGGCTACCATGACCGGGTCGCGATCCCGATGACGATCGCCGCCGCCCCCGGCGACGTGCTGGAAGGCACGCTTACGCTATCGACCTGCAGCAACGTCTGTCTGCTGACCGACTACCGGCTGCGTCTCGATTTCAATCAGCCCGCGGACGGCGATTTCCGGGACGCCTTTGCCCGGGCCATGCGCACTGTCCCGGCAGATACCGGCATAACCAACGATCTCGCCGCGCATCGGGTCGGGAGCCAGCTGGTCATCACCGCCACCGCAACCGGCGAATGGAAAAACCCCGGGATCTATTTTGACCCTATGGACGGGGGAATTGTGGCCGGCGATCCGGACATTCGCGCCGAGGGCAGCCACCTCAAGGTGACGGTACCGGTCACCGACGAATGGGGAGAAATACCCGCCACGCTGGCAGGAAAAGCGCTGTCGTTGGTGCTGACAAATGGTGAAAAAGCGCAGCAGATAAACCTTACGACTGGCGCGGATCTCGCCCCGGCGGCGACGGTTAGTCTCGGGAAAATAGTGCTTTTCGCGCTGCTCGGCGGCTTAATCCTTAACCTGATGCCGTGCGTATTGCCGGTGATGGGCATGAAGCTCAGCGCGGTGCTGCTGGCCGGTTCAGACAGGGGCATGGTCAGGCTGCGTTTTCTGGCCACCAGCGCGGGTATTCTGACCTCGTTTGCTCTGCTGGCGCTGATGGTGACGATACTGAAGCTCACCGGCGCATCGCTGGGCTGGGGGATCCAGTTTCAGAATCCCTGGTTTATCGGCTTAATGGTTGCCGTCACCTTTCTCTTTTCGCTGAACCTTTTCGGGGTAGTCGAGATGCTGCTTCCCTCGGCAGCCGTGAGCCGGATGGCGACCGCCGGCGGCGCCGGGATGGCGGGCAGCTTCTGCGAGGGCGTTTTTGCCACCCTGCTGGCAACGCCCTGCTCGGCCCCCTTCCTGGGCACGGCCGTCGCTTTCGCGCTTGCCGCTCCGCTTCAGGAGCTGTGGCTGATTTTTCTGGTGCTCGGGCTGGGGATGGCTGCGCCGTGGCTGTTCGTCGCCCTGTTCCCGCAAACCGCCACCCTGCTCCCCCGCCCCGGCCGCTGGATGAACACCCTGAAAATGGCGCTTGGCGTCATGATGCTGGCCTCCAGCCTCTGGCTGACGACGCTGCTCGGCCTGCACCTGGGCGAAACGGCGGGCGGCATGCTGACGCTGGCCCTCACCGTGGCGGCCCCGATCGCCTTGTTAGTCGCCCGTCCGCGAGCGACGCCAGCCTTCTGGCTGGTGATTATCGCGCTGGCGGCGTTTGCCGGCTTTCAGGTTCGCGGCCTGCTCGCCGAGGGTGCCATCGTCTCGTCGCCGGAGGCTAACGCTCAGCAAATTCGCTGGCAGCCTCTCAGCGAGGCGGCCATCCAGAGCGCGCTGGCGGATGGCAAACGGGTGTTTATCGATATCTCAGCTGACTGGTGCGTCACGTGCAAAGTCAATGAATACCGGGTGTTAAATCAGCCCGCCATCATCAGCGCGTTGGCTGAGCCGGATGTCGTCGCGCTGCGCGGCGACTGGAGCAAGCCCTCTGAGCCGATCGCCCGTTTCCTGCAAAGCCGAAATCGTTACGCCATTCCCTTCAATCAGGTCTACGGTCCAGGCGTGCCGCAAGGAGAGACGCTCCCGCCGCTGCTCGATCAACAAAGCGTCCTGAACGCGCTCACTCATGCCAGAGGTTAATTAACGATGAAAAATACGCTGCTCACTTTTCTTCTTCTCTCGGCGTCGTTGACGGCGTCAGCCTCGTCGCCGCTCACGCCGGCGCAGGAGGCCCGCGTGCAGGCACTGGTCCAGGAGACGCTGCTCAGCCATCCTGAAATTTTGATCGCCGCGGCCGATAAGCTCGATCGGCAGAATGCCCGGGCGGAACAGGAATCGCTCAACCAGGTGCTGTCGCAGTACGGCGATTTTCTCTTTCACGACCCCCACTCACCGCGAATCGGCGCGCAAAAGCCGAAGCTGACGCTGGTGGTCTTTACGGATCATAACTGTCCGTATTGTAAAAAGTTTGACCCCTATCTGGAGAAGATTGTGGAAAAATACCCGGATGTTGCGGTGATCTTTAAGTTTCTGCCCTGGCGCTCCGAAAGCTCAATGACCGCGGCCAGGGATGCGCTCACCCTGTGGCGCACGCATCCTGAACAGTTCGCCAAATTTAATGCGATCCTGATGGCAAAAAAGGGGTATCACGACGGCGCCAGCCTTGAGCAGGCGAAAAAAAAGGCGGGCGTCATCATGGCTAAGCCGGATGCGCAAAGCCTGGAGACGATTCAGAAAAGCTTCTCTGTCGCCGAAAAGCTCGGCATTCAGGGAACGCCGGCCACGCTAATTGGCGATGAGATGCTGTCGGGCTGGATCCCCTGGGAGCAATTTGATGCCACAATCGGCGATGCGCTGAAAAAACAGTAACCCACGTCAGGGGGAGCGCTCCCCCTGCATTGAGAGGCGATATGATGAAATATATTTTCCTGCTGGCGGCCTGGATGATACCGGGCCTGGCACTTGCGGAGGGGGCGATTCCCCAGATAGTTCAAAACTTTGGTGAACAGCAAGGGATCAAAATTATCAAGGAGATAGATTCCCCCGGCGGCGTAAAAGGCTGGGTCGGTCAGTATCAGGATATGGGGGTGACCCTGTTTTTAACCCCGGACGGAAAGCACGTCATTTCCGGGTATCTTTATGATGATAAAGGGCAAAACCTCAGCGAGGGGTATTTTAAAGAAGCGATCTATACCCCATTAGGCCGCGAAATGTGGAAGAAGCTGAACGATGCCGGGCCGCTCAAGGAGGGCGCGGATTCGGCGGCCCGAAAAGTCATCGTCTTCGCCGATCCGTTCTGCCCTTACTGCAAGACGTTCTGGTCGGCGGCGCAGCCGTGGGTAGAAGCCGGTAAGGTCCAGTTGAATACCCTGCTGGTTGCCTTTCTCAACCCGAATAGCGGCCGATACGCCACGGCAATCCTGAATGCCAAAGATCCGGTAGCGGCCTGGCAAGAGTATGAACTCTCCGGCGGCAAAAAAGTGCCGCGCTTTGACGGCGTGACGCCGCGCGAAACCTTTAATCTTCTTCAGCATAACCAAAAGCTGATGGATGATTTGGGCGCCAGCGCGACGCCGGCCATCTATTACATGAATGAACAGAATGAACTCCAGCAGGTGGTCGGCATGCCCGACAAGAAACAGCTGCTGGAGATGTTCGGACCTGAGCCCTGATGAAGAGCGGGCGTCCCGCGGGGCGCCTTGCCAACCCCGGCCAGAGCTCGTATTTTAAGACCTGCTCTGCCCGTCCGGGCCTTCAACGCTTGAGTGATTGAGGAATAATGGAACGTTTATTTGTCTACGGCACGCTGCGTCCGGGCCACTCCAATGCCCATATTATGGACAACATTGGCGGCGAGTGGCTGCCCGGCTATGTACAGGGTCTGTTTTATGAACGCGGCTGGGGAGCGGCGGCGGATTTTCCGGGGATCGTGCTCGACAACAACGGGCCTCGGGTCGACGGCTATCTGTTCCTGTCCGCGAATCTTAGCGCCCACTGGCCAATGCTGGATGCGTTTGAAGAGGGCTACGACCGCGTTGCCGTTGACGTTACCATGGAAGACGGCCAGCGCGTGACCGCCTGGATCTATCAGCTACAGCCAAAGGTCGCAGCGTAAAACCCTTTCGCCCCGCGCCTGCGGGGCGTCGCTCAGCGCGGGTTTATGCGTCGCGCCAGCCCATTGCCGGCGCAACGTGCTTCAGTATGGACTCAATCACGTGGGCGTTATACTCCACGCCCAGCTGGTTCGGCACCGTCAGCAACAGCGTATCCGCTTCGGCAATCGCCTCGTCCTGCTTCAGCTGTTCGACCAGCTTATCCGGCTCTGCGGCGTAGCTGCGGCCAAAAATGGCGCGGGTCTTCTCGTCGAGGAAACCTATCGAATCGCTCTCGTCACGGCCTGAACCGAAATACATCCGGTCGCGATCGTTCATCAGAGCGAAAATGCTGCGGCTGACCGAAACCCGCGGCGTGCGCGTATGGCCCGCTTCTGCCCAGGCCTCGCGATAGGCGCGGATCTGCTTCGCCTGCTGGATATGGAACGGCTCGCCGGTTTCATCGTCTTTCAGCGTCGAACTTTGCAGGTTCATCCCCAGCGTTGCCGCCCATCTTGCCGTCGCATTCGAACCGGCGCCCCACCAGATTCGCTCGCGCAGCCCTTCAGAATATGGCTCAAGCCGCAGCAGTCCCGGCGGATTGGGGAACATGGGCTGCGGGTTAGGTTTCGCAAACCCCTCTCCGCGCAGCGCGTCCAGCAGCACTTCGGTGTGGCGGCGCGCCATGTCGGACTCGTTTTCGCCCTCGCCGGGAACATAACCAAAATAGCGCCAGCCATCGATCACCTGCTCCGGCGAGCCGCGGCTGATACCCAGCTGTAAACGGCCGCCGGAGATTAAATCCGCCGCGCCCGCATCCTCGGCCATATACAGCGGGTTTTCATAACGCATATCGATAACGCCGGTGCCGATTTCAATACGTTTGGTTTTCGCCCCGACCGCTGCCAGCAGGGGAAACGGCGAGCTAAGCTGGCGGGCGAAATGATGCACCCTGAAATAGGCGCCATCCGCGCCCAGCTCTTCGGCGGCAACGGCGAGATCGATGGATTGCAGCAGCGCATCAGCGGCCGAACGCGTCCCGGACTGCGGCGACGGCGTCCAGTGACCAAATGACAAAAAGCCAATCTTTTTCATGACGTGGGTGTCCTGGGTTGCAGGGAGGTCGTTGGCAGGTGGCGCATAATGAAAAACGTGTCTGCCGCGTTATGCCTCTACTCTACGCATAACCAGGTGAGAATAAATATTGTTTGTTTAACCGAATGCTTCAAATAAATTGATTGAGTCTGCCCGGCGGCGCAGACCGCGGCCCGGGCAATAAACACTGGCTCACAGGCCGAATATTGCCTCAATTTCAATTTTGAGATCCGCAGAAAACAGGCGGCTGACTTCTACGAGCGAGCTGGCGGGTAGATGATCGCTGTAGTTCCGGTAAAGCACTTTGCGCAACTCGTCGATCTCATCAAAAGAAGTGATAAAGATCGTGACTTTGATAAGAGACGAAAAATCGATGCCTTCGACGCGGGCAACGGTTCGTATCTGCGTAAAAACCTCCTCCGCCTGTGCGCCAATACCGGCCTGCTGCGCACGGGTGCCAAACGCGGTGAGCCCTGAAATATAGAGCGTGTTCCCGTGCTTAACCGAATGAACGTAGGGCGCCTTGACCTCGCCCAGTTCAGGGTAATTTTTCCGTACCATCTGACTCATACCGATATCCTTATTTAAGTTAAAACTGACAACCCTTCTGACATGCTGTTGTTACCGCCCAGCGTAGCCGTATCAAAGGTATTTTTACCGATTCGCTAAAAGCCCGTTCTTACTGGCGCCAGCCGCGGACGCGTTGTGATTTCACGCCACAGCCAGCCTGCTCCATCTCCACTCCATAATCTGAACAATATCACTCAATCCTCCTTCGTCAGAATATTCATTACGCTCAGGAGGAATCATGAACAAGCTGAACTACTCTCTTAAATACGTCGAATACTTATTCAGAAAATGCCGGGGAATGATGACTTCGGATCTTTACTTTCATACTGCCAAACTCAACAAAGCGTCGCAAACCTTTGCCAATCTCAAAAAACCTATCACGCTGAGTGAGAAGATATGCCACCGCCTCGTCTTCGATCATAACGCCCTTTATACTCTGCTGGCCGACAAACTGGCGGTCAGAGAATATGTCCGTACACGAACGCAGCTTGTGCAGGTGATACCGTTAATTGGCGTTTACCACCGCGCAGAGGATATTGATTTTAGCAGACTCCCGGCAAAATTCGTGTTGAAGTGCAATCATGACTGCGGCAGCACCGTTATATGCACCGACAGAGACAATTTTAATCCGGCCAATACCTTAAACCGACTCAAGCTGGCGCTCAAAAAGAATATGTATTACACAACCCGAGAGTGGCAATATAAGCATATTGCCCCGGTTATTCTCTGTGAGATGTTTATCGACTTATTTTCTGACCGAGATAAGAACGTTACGCCTGAAATGTTAAGAATACACTGTTTTCATGGGGTAGCCTGCTTTGTGGAGGCTGATTTCACCGATAAACAGGGGCGCGAATATATTAATGTCTATGACAGATCGTGGCGGCTGCAGCCTTTTCAGATGGAATATCCAAACACGCCGGGGCCGGTACCTGAACCCGAATCCTTTCATCGCGCCGTCACTGCCGCGCAGGAATTGGCAAAAGAGATTGACTACTGCCGTGTCGATCTGATGCTAAAAGAAAATGAAATCTATTTCAGTGAAATAACATTAAGTCCGAAGCGAGGTAAACTTAATATCACACCGGCGATATGGGATGCTAAGCTCGGGGACATGTGGCACTGATGTCTCCAGAAACAGGCTCAATTGAGCCTGTTTTGTCAGGGCAGGTTGACGGGCCATGATAATTTAAAAATCGAGTGATTTTCTCGTGACAACCGATAGCTCACGCTGCCGCCGTGAGCGAGCATAATCGCTTTGACGACCGATAATCCCAATCCGCAGCCTTGAGGATTAATATGTCTGGCATATTCTCCGCGCTGAAAAGGTTCAAATAACAGCCGCTGGAGTTCTTCAGGAATTCCGGGACCGCGATCCTGAACCAGAATATAATTTTCTTTGCCAGAGGTTCCATTCTTTACCAGCAAAGTTCGGGAGGTGGAATATTTTAACGCATTATCGAACAGTACCGTCAGGCACTGCGTCATACGCAAAGGATCGCAAACGCACAACTGCTGCTTGAGTTCAGTGATAAGGGTGAACCGCTTGCTGCGAAACTCCGGTAAAAAAGTGTCAAGCGCGCTGGTAATCGTCGCTTCGAGATCGACCTCGCTGAGCGTCAGCGTATAGCCGGCGCCGCCGGAGGAACTTACGACCCGCAGATCCTCGATTAAATTAGTCAGGCCTTCCGTTTGTCTCAGCAGGTTTCTGAATAGCGCGGGCTCTGGCTCAAACACCCCTTCGACCAGCCCCTGAAGCCTTCCGCGCAGAATAGTGACGGGAGTTCTGAGTTCGTGAGCGATGGCCGCGTTCCACAGATTTCGCTGAACGTCGAGGGTCTGCAGCTTTTCCGCCATTTCATTGAAATCATTAACAAGATTATTAATCTCGCCCAGCTGAGAGCTGGTTCCGGACGCTCTTGCGCCAAGATTGCCCTGCGAAATTTGTTTCAGGCTCTGGGCAACGGCATTTAGCGGCGTCAATATTCTGGCAGAGAGTTTCACGGTAAAAAACAGCGATACCACCAGACTGGTGACTGAAGCTATCATGATCCACAGCCAGTCCAGCAAGGTCATATCATCTTCGCTCCCGGAGACGGCGCCTCCCGGCAGGTAGTCAATCAAGAAGCTATAAAATAGATAAGAGCCCACCACGGCGATAGCGATAATAATGAAGGTTAACGACAGCATATAGGTCAATATCTGACGGCTCAGAATCGTTTCTTTGTTCATTTTTTCTCACCTAACCGATAGCCCACTCCTCTGATGCTCTCCGGGATGCCTTTGAGCCCCGCGTGTTCAAGCTTTTTCCGCAGTTTACTCATATGGCTATCAACAGTTCGATCAAGTGAATCCCCCTCGGGCAGGCAGGCATCGAGTAACTCTTCGCGTGAGCACACCTTTCGCGGACTGCGCGCCAGGTAGGTCAAAAGCTTAAATTCGGTGGTGGTCAACACCGGGGTGACAATCTTATTCTCGACGGTAATTTCCACATAAAATTCATCGGGATAAATGGTCAGAAACGGCAATCTTAATGGCCTTGAATTGGCGACTTCGGCATTCGGCCGGGTTCTGCGGAGTACCGCTTCCACTCTGGCGATCACCTCGGAGGGATTAAACGGTTTTATCACGTAGTCATCTGCGCCGAGCCTCAGTCCCATCAGTTTATCGACGTCCTGATCAAGCGCGGTCACCATGATAACCGGCACGTTAGTCTCTTTGCGTAAGGTCGTCAGCACGTTCCAGCCATCATAAACGGGTAGATGGATATCCAGTAACACGAGGTCCGGTTTATGCAGACGGGTAAGATTTATCGCCTGCTCGCCGTCCTCCGCCCGACAGGTTTTCATTCCCGCCCGATGTAAATAGCCTGTCAGAATAGCGGCAATTTCATCGTCATCCTCGGCGATAATTATCAGATTGCTTTTGTTCATTTTAGTTTCCACATTACCGATAATAGATTTTATTTTATCTTAAAAAGATTTTATGCCGTACTTGTTTAAACATTCTACAACCTAATCTCAGGCACCAGCCGCGAGTGGATATTTTCCCTGTTAAAAGCAATGTGACAAGCCAGGAGTTAAAAAGTTGCACACGCCGCATTTTTTCCTGCCGATATAAAGCACGCGGAACGCGTCTCCATACTGGCTACACAATCACGAAATAAACAATCAACATACCGCTGCGACAATCCTTCATCGAGGAAGAAAAGTGAAAGCGTGAGTGTGACACGCACGCCTGAGAATTCAGCTCGCCAGGCAACTGATGTGGGCCCCTGTCAGAGAAAACATTATGGAAAGCTTAAGTAATATTCGTCGTGAAAAAGTTCTCGCTGCCTTTATATTTTCCCTGACAGCATGGGCGTTACTTTATTTATGGTTATACCTGGTACATGCCATTGATGAAAAGGTAGCTTCCACGACGCTGTCATCGCCATTGGTCCATGCCAGCATCACCTTCTCAGTCCTGGCGTTTATATTCCAAAAGAAACCTGGCGCGTTAAGAGAATTAGCGATTATCGTCTTCTGGCTGGTATTAATATTTATTTATAGCATTGTTGTATTTAATATACTTTTGAATATCATACCCGACATATATGATATTATCTTTTATTATGAGTGCTTTTTGCTGATCGTTTTCTGCGGTTCTCCGGCGTATTTATTGATGCGGATAATTTGATTTTAGGCCATGAGAAAGATAGCCCTCTTTAGCCGAGTGCGGCAGCCGCGTTCATAAGATTAACCGGGAATATGCATACACACTCCCTCCATAAATCGGCCATTGGCGGTCAACATCGCGCATTTAGACTTAGCCTCTTCCTCCTCGGCCTCGTTCTGGCCGGATGGCGATATATGCCATTCGCGCAGGAGACAATTGCTCGAACGTTGCCGCCTGGATGACGCTATCGCACGAGTTTACCGGAGGATAGGCCCCGGGAAACCGAGCGGTCATCCTGAATTTACTGACCTTTTTGTTTGTTGACTGGATGTCTATCTGATGCCGCACTTTTTTATTGAACGTCCTATTTTCGCCTGGGTGGTCGCGCTGTTTATCGTGCTGACGGGAATATTGTCCATTCCGCGCCTGCCGGTTGCGCAATATCCTGCCGTCGCACCGCCGGGCATTATTATTTCGCTCAGCTATCCGGGGGCCAGCCCGGATGTGATGAATACGTCTGTTGTTTCACTTATCGAGCGCGAGATTTCTGGCGTGGATAATTTGCTTTATTTTGAATCCACCAGCGATACCACCGGCATGGCTTCCATTACGGTAACCTTCAGACCGGGAACGGACGTTAAGCTCGCGCAGATGGATCTGCAAAACCAGATTAAAATCGTCGAGCCGCGTTTACCACAGGCGGTAAGGCAAAATGGCATAACGGTTGAGGCGGCCAATTCCGGCTTTCTGATGATGGTGGGGTTAAAATCCCCGACGGGAGAGTATCAGGAGGCTGATTTAAGCGACTATTTTGCTCGCAATGTGATCGATGAGCTGCGCCGCGTCCCTGGCGTTGGCAAAGTCCAGCTCTTCGGCGGGGAAAAAGCGCTGCGTATCTGGCTGGATCCTATAAAGCTCCACGGTTACGGGCTTTCCGTCACGGACGTGGTGAGCGCTGTCGGCCAACAAAACGTGATTGTTTCTCCCGGCAGAACGGGAGATGAACCAACGACGCCGCAGCAGGCCGTTACTTATCCGATAACCGTTAAAGGTCAGCTCTCATCGGTTGAGGCGTTTCGCAACATTACCTTAAAATCTGAGGTGACTGGCGCACGGCTAAAGTTGGCTGATATTGCGCGCGTGGAGTCCGGGTTACAAAGCTATGCTTTTGGCATACGAGAAAACGGCGTTCCCGCCACGGCTGCCGCTATTCAGCTCTCTCCCGGCGCAAATGCGATCGGCACGGCATCGGGGGTCCGCGCGCGGCTGGCGGAGCTTTCAGGCGTGCTTCCTGAAGCAATGGCGTTCACGGTTCCGTTTGATACCGCCCCCTTTGTGAAGCTTTCTATTTTGAAGGTGGTGGAAACCTTTGCCGAAGCAATGGTGCTGGTGTTTCTCGTTATGCTGCTGTTTCTGCACAAAATCCGCTGCACGTTTATCCCCGCAATCGTAGCCCCGGTGGCGCTGCTGGGCACCTTAACGGTGATGCTGTTTAGCGGCTATTCCATCAATATCCTGACCATGTTCGGCATGGTGCTGGCAATCGGCATCATTGTTGATGACGCTATTGTTGTTGTGGAGAACGTTGAGCGCCTCATGGAAGAAAAGGGGCTCTCCCCGAAGCAGGCCACGCGGGAAGCGATGAGTGAAATCACCCCGGCCATTATGGGTATTACGCTGGTGCTGACCGCGGTATTTATTCCCATGGGTTTTGCCGACGGGTCGGTAGGGATTATTTACCGGCAATTCTGCATTTCTATGGCAGTATCCATTTTATTATCGGCATTCCTGGCGCTGACGCTCACCCCTGCCCTTTGCGCTACGTTACTTCGGCCGCATCAGCCTGACCGGAGCAAAGGCGGCTGTTTTTCCGCGTGGTTTAACGCCCGTTTTCACCGCCTCGCCTCATTTTACGCCTCCGGGCTCGGGTTTGTTCTGAAACGGACCGGACGCATGATGCTGCTGTATACCGCGCTCTGTCTCGCGCTGTATGCCGGTCTATCCTCATTACCTTCGTCATTTTTACCGGATGAAGATCAGGGTTACTTTATGTCGTCGATCCAGCTCCCTTCCGACGCCACGATGCAGCGTACGCTTAAGGTGGTACAACGATTTGAAGATGAAATTGCCGCGCGGCAGGCCGTTGAAAGCAACATCATGATCCTGGGATTTGGGTTTTCAGGCTCAGGGCAAAACTCTGCCATGGCTTTCACCACCTTGAAGGACTGGAAAAATCGCGAGGGCGCGACCGCCCAGGGTGAAGCAGAGTATATTCAAAGCAGTATGGAAAGCGTTCCCGATGCCGTCACGATGAGCCTGCTCCCTCCGGCTATCTCCGACATGGGGACCTCATCCGGGTTTACCTGGTATTTGCAGGACCGTGGCGGCAAGGGCTATCCGGCCCTGAAAAAGGCAGCGGATGAGCTGGTAAAGCGTGCGAACCAGAGTCACCTGTTGAACGATGTCTATATCGATGGGCTCCCTGAAGGGAGTAGCCTGATGCTTAACGTCGACAGGGAAAAAGCGGAAGCGATGGGCGTATCGTTTGATGAGATTAACCAAACGATTACCGTCGCAACGGGCTCCAGTTACGTCAATGACTATACCAATAATGGCCGGGTTCAACAGGTGATCGTTCAGGCGGATGCGCCCTACCGTATGCAACCGGAGCAGTTATTGACCCTGTCGGTGAAGAACCGCTCGGGGCGGATGCTTCCTTTGGTGGCGTTTGTGACGCTCTCCTGGAACGTTGCCCCGCAGCAGCTCAATCGCTATCAGGGATATCCGGCCATCCGCATTAGCGGAAGCGCCGCCGCGGGCGAGTCCACGGGTAGCGCAATAATGGCGATGGAGAAGCTGGCGGACCAGTTGCCGGCGGGTTTCGCCGGAGAATGGGCGGGGAGTTCGTTACAGGAAAAGCAGTCCGCGTCACAGCTGCCGGGGCTGATAATACTCTCGGTGCTGGTCGTATTCATGGTGCTGGCCGCACTCTATGAAAGCTGGTCGATTCCCTTCGCGGTAATGCTTGTGGTTCCTCTCGGCCTGCTCGGCGCGGTTGTGGCCGTGACGGTGGCGAATATGACCAACGATGTCTTTTTTAAAGTGGGCCTGATAACCCTGATTGGCCTTTCCGCTAAAAATGCGATTCTGATTGTGGAATTTGCCAGACAACTGATGAGCCAGGGAATGAACGTGGTGGATGCAACATTACTCGCCTCAACGCAGCGCTTACGCCCAATACTCATGACCTCGCTGGCATTTACATTAGGCGTCGTACCGCTGATGCTGGCCAGCGGGGCGAGCGACACGACCCAGCATGCCCTGGGAACGGGCGTCTTCGGGGGTATGATAAGCGCAACGGTGCTGGCTATCTTCTTTGTCCCCGTCTTTTTCGTCATGATTACGCGGTGCATTAAACAACGTCGGAAAGGGGAAAACACCCCGCGCCATATTAAATAGCACGAGGTTGGTACGAGCGCAGCTGGAACGACAAGACGAGTTTTACGCTGCGTTAAGGGAAAGGATGTCGCCGCGCTTTAGACTCGCTTGCCTCACTCGTTCGGCGGTCTTGTCGTCAGCCGCTAAACAGCGGCTGTTAAGGCTAATGGCGCGCGCTTTTCATGGTATCCTGCCAGCCCGGATTGCACGGCTCTTTTGTGCCTGGAAGATAAAATTTTCCGGACGAGTCAGGCTGCGTGCCGCCGGGGCAACCATCGCGTCCAGACGCGGTCGCGCTGCCATCAGAGCCATTGCCCCCATCCGAGTTATTCCCATTCCCGCCGTCGCCGCCATTCCCGCCGTTAGCGGCATAGGCTGAGCATGCGCACAGCATGAAGAAACACACCAAAAAGCGTCTGACCATCACTATCCCCTGTCATCGGATTTAAATACTGACTGAAAGCCGATGAATTGTACGCGCTTCCAGAATCCGTTGAACGCATTTCTGCCGCATCGCCGGATAAGAAAAACCGTACGCAACGCGGCTGTCGTTGCGCTCAGGGACAGGACATGGAATAAGGGAGGAATAATCCTGGGACAGGCCGTCGTGATATCGCCAGCACGGCTTTCGCTATCGCGGGCGTAACGCTATAAATCGTTATTTATCGCACAGTATGACATGGGTGGCGGCAGGGCCTTTGTCATCTCTATGGAGTATGGCATATTCAACTTTCTGGCCTTCAAACAGAGTATTAAAATTATCACCACGCAGCGCCGAGCAATGGACCGAGATATCTTTACCGCCATCGAGAGGTGAAATGAAACCAAAGCCCTTCGACTCATTATACCACTTGACCAGACCTTTAATTCTTGAGGACATACTGACTCCTTGCGCATCAGGTAATTGACAGAAAACGTGTCGGATTAAACGTATGGACTCAAAAGAAAGGGGGTATCAGCGATAGCGCCTGGTAATGAGAACGGGCCGGTAAAATTTTTAAGTGCATGCGTTTTTTCGGATTAATAATTTCATTAAGGCATGAATACCATTAATAAGCAAATGAAATTTTAGCCGTCCAGATACCCCGATGGGGATTAATAATGAGAAACGGCCTAAATTAATCGCGCTGCGACCGGTGATATGGCTTCACCGCCGGGTGAGCCTGTTCGGAAAAATAAAAAAACATTCTCTGCAGATTCATCCACGTTACCGTAACCAAAAATCGAGTTAACCCAATGAAATACTGAAAGTTATTATCATTACGTCATCAACAAGGCGCTGGTGAATCACTCCCTCTCTTCCCGTATCACTCTCCGCCCCGGCAATATCAATTGAAATAAGTCTTGCTATCCGCGGTGAAGTATGTGACTAATGATTGGTCGGTTAAGTACACAGACATAATAAAGCGGTTCAGTAAAGCAGTCCTCATCTTAAGTGTTATCCATTGATAATTCTTCCTTTTGAGTCTCCTTATCGTTATTAATTAGATTCTGTGCGAAACCTTTTCGCCGTAAGGCTCAGATATGTTGAGGTATTATCAATGTCTAATAAAATGACTGGCTTAGTAAAATGGTTTAATGAGTCGAAAGGCTTTGGTTTCATCACCCCGGACAACGGTAGCAAAGATGTGTTTGTACATTTTTCCGCTATCCAGGGCGGCGGTTTTAAAACCCTGAACGAAGGCCAGAAAGTCGAATTCACCATTGAAGATGGCCAGAAAGGCCCTTCTGCCGGTAACGTCTTCGCCATCTAAGCTGCGCTTTATTTGCTGGCGGTAGATTTCAGCTTCGCTGCCGATGATGGACTCACGCCAGTTAAAAAACCCTGACATCATGTCGGGGTTTTTTCGTTATATCGCGAGGCAACGGATCCTGCGGGTTAAAACCGATGGTTATTCTATTGGCTGCCGCTGATGAAATCCCTGACCAAATCACAATGCGTCTTTATTTCACTATTTTTATCAACGAAATTCACCTTCCCCGCCTTGTTTAACGAGCTTGCTCCATTTTAACGTCCCAGCAAACTATGACTCCCACCAGATCGGAATTTTTATATTCGGCGACGGAAATAAAGCACCTTAGAACAATAGCGCATTAAGTTATGAATAATATGTGCAACGCGCCGTAATTTAAGCGAAACCGGTTAGGTATCAGCAAATAACATTCGGGCATGAGTTAAACCAAAAAATAATAATGCACTGATAACAAACTCCGTTATCGTGTTCGCGTAATACGTTGTTTTTCAGAAATGACTTTCTCATCAGGGTAAAAATATGCCAACAAAAATTCATAAATTGCTGTTGTCGCTGGCGATCGCCGCCGCGCCTTTTTTCAGCCATGCCGAAGAGTCCACCTGGGATCATATTAAGCAATCGGGCGAACTGCGCGTCGGCGTCGCGCAGGGGGAACCGTGGTATTTCAAAGATCCAGCCACCGGTCAGTGGAACGGCATTGGCTATAACGTGGGTAAAGTACTGGCAAAAGATTTAGGCGTAAAACTGGTGCCGGTGGAGACCACCTGGGGAAATGCGGTC
Organism: Klebsiella sp. LTGPAF-6F; assembly: GCF_001753185.1. Taxonomy (NCBI): domain Bacteria; kingdom Pseudomonadati; phylum Pseudomonadota; class Gammaproteobacteria; order Enterobacterales; family Enterobacteriaceae; genus Klebsiella; species Klebsiella sp. LTGPAF-6F. The sequence goes on along the minus strand of NZ_CP017450.1, from coordinate 2,338,199 downwards.
GCCGCGCTGCAGGCTGGGCAGATTGATACCATGCTGGTGCTGGACCCCACCGATGAACGCCGCAAAGCCGCCGACTTTTCCGACCAGCCTTTCCTCTGGTATGCGCAAGGGGTCCTGATCCGCGACGGCGTGAAGGCCGAGAGCTGGGAAGATCTCAATCGCCCGGATATTAAGATTGGCGTCACGCTCGGCAGCAGCCCGGACCTGATACTGACCAAAAAATTACCCAAAGTGCAGCTGGTGCGCTTTACCAATATGGATGAAGGCGTCGCAGCCTTCTACGCCGGACGCGTCGACGTCCTCTCGTACGTTCACCCGGCGCTGGCTCTGCAGCAGGCAAAAGTGCACAAAGGCAACCTGATTCTGCCAAAACCGATTATTGCCATCAGCACCGGCGGCGCGCTGCGCAAAGAGAGCGATCCCCGCTTCCGCAACTTTCTGAATGAAGAGTTTGCCAAAATTTACCAGTCGGGACAGAGCAAACAGTTTTATGAAGACGCCCTTAAGCTACGCGGTGTGGATATCAGCAAAGTGCCCTCGGTGATTAAAGAAGAGTGGAAATAAGCGACTACTCTCCTGGCGCGGACAGAAGCGGCGAGATTGCCGCGCCAATGTCCGCGCAGCGTTCCATATCCAGCAGAGCGTCAATCAGCCGCGCTGCCCGCGGCGCGCTGAGGCGTGATGACAGGTTGGCCACACATTTATCAACGATCCGCTGTTCCGGCAGCGGATTTTCTGCACACCCCGGCGGGAAGTCGATACGCTCTCCGGCGATCGTCCTTCCCTTTACCACAATGTCCACGCGCGCGGCGGGACGGCGATGCTGCAGCATCAGCTGTTCAAAGGTCTCATCGGCGATGATTTCAACCCGGTCAGCGAAGGCAAGGAGTGGCGCCGCGCCGCGCGTCCGATCGCTGCTCCACTGGTGACGCGCGATTTTAAACGCCAGGCAGGCTATCGCCAGCGGCAGACTGAACTGCGCATCGGTATTGCTGACGGGACGCGCGTCGGCGAAAAAACGGGCCAGGGTAAAACTACCGTAAACGCGAATCCGCTCAATCGACTCTGGCGACGGAATACGGTCCAGCAGACGCTCAAACGACGCCAGCGCGGTATGCATCCAGCGGCATACCGGATAGTCTTTGAAGCTGGCGTGCCTGAGCTGCCAGTGCGTCGCCAGATGCTCCGTCAGCCGTTCTGGCTGAAAGCGGTCGGAGCCTGACATCCGCCAGAACCCCTGTTCACCATCGAGTATCTCGCGCGGCCCCACTATCCCCGCGAGGTGTAGCTCCACCGCGCGTACGCCGGCCTCTGCCGCCGGCGCGTTGTAATCCTTAAACGAAACCAGTGGACGCGCCTGCCAGTTGTATTTATGCAACGTGGGCAAAGGGGTTAACGAGGCGGCCAGTCCCAGGCTATTTTCCAGCCCCGCGGCATCGCAGCCGCGCAGTAAACCATACGCCACCGCCGCCCCCAGCGATTCGTGCTGGCACACGCCGTACACTTGTTGAAACCGTTCAGGACTCGGCTGCTGAGAGATAATCACGCGGCTATTGATTTCCCAGGCCGCCACCAGAGAGGTCAGCAACGCCCCGCCGCTGACCGGCCCGCCCTGGCCCACCGCGGCCAGCGCCCCGGCCACCAGCGTGGCGCCGGGATGCCCCATCCCCCGCCCGGCGACTTCAAAACCATCGTCATAATCCAGCGCGTTTATCGCAGCGGCGTTGAGGAACGCGGCGCCGCTGGCGGAGAGCGGAGTTCCACCGTCGAGCACCGCGCTTCTGCCGGTCGCGTACTGGCTACGAATAACCCGCGTGCTTTTCCGCAGCACGCTGTCTTCGCAGCCGGCAACGCCGCAGCCCAGGCTATCGATAAAATGCAGAGCGATCCTGGCTTTCACCGACGCCGGTATCGCAGCCGGGGTGAGTTCGCCGGCAAAACGCGCCAGCGTAGCGGTTAAGGAATCAGAGTCTGGCATTGCTTTCTCGCGTAAATATTTATAACCAAAAGAGATAATAGCAATGGTTTTTATTATTTAATTATCACATTTCGCTACTGCTAAGATGATGTCGTTCTAAAACCATCACCATCGTTTTGCGTTTTTCAGGGGTTCCAGAACTATGTCGTATCAATGGGATTTTGCCGCCATCTGGCCATATCGCATGCTGTTGCTGGAGGGGCTGTGGGGTACCATTCAGATCGGCGTCACCAGTATTTTATTCGGCATGCTGGCCGGCATTGCGCTGGCGTTGATGAAGGCCTCGCCGCTAATGCTCTTCCGTCTTCCGGCGCTGATACTGATCGGCTTTTATCGTAATACTCCCGCTATCGTCCACTTCTTCTGGATCTACTACGCTCTGCCAGTCGTCAGCCCGCTGACGCTCTCGCCGTTTGCTGCCGCGGTACTGGCGCTCTCCTCCCAGTCGGCCGCGTTTTATGCCGAAGTTTACCGCGGCGGCATCCAGTCGATCGGCGCCGGACAATGGGAAGGCGCGAAGGCGTTGGGCATGTCGCGCGCCACCGCGCTCCGCCGGGTCATTTTCCCTCAGGCGCTGCGCAGAATGATTCCTCCTTTCCTTGAGCGTTCTTTCGAACTGCTCAAATCCACCGCCCTTGCTTCGTCTCTGGCGTACAGCGAGCTGCTGTATCAGGCGATGCAAATCAACAGTCAGACTTACCGGCCCCTGGAAGTGTATTCACTTATTGCGGTGATGTACTTCACTCTGCTGCTGATTATCAGCCAGGGCAGCCAGCTGCTTGAACGACGCCTTGCCGTCTCCGACTCACGTTAACGAGAGAACAACCATGCATTATCAGTGGGACTTTTCCCTTGTCTGGCAAAACTTGCCGGTACTGCTAAAGGGACTGGGCGTTACGCTGGAGCTATGGCTGCTGGCGGGAATTGTCGGCACGCTGATCGGGCTTGCCGTTGGCGTCGTCCGTGCCCGCGGGCCGCGCTATTTTTATCCTCTTACCAGCGCCTTTGTCGAGGTGTTCCGCAATACGCCGGTGCTTATCCAGCTCATCTGGTTCTACTATGCCTTTCCGGTGCTGGTGGGCATTCAGTTTTCCACTTTTGGCGCCGCCGCGCTGGCGTTAACCCTGTACACCGCCGCCTACAGCACCGAGATTTTTCGCGCCGGGCTACAGTCCATCGAACGCGGGCAGTGGGAAGGGGCAAAAGCCTTAGGCATGCCGCCGGGCGTGATGCTGCGGCGTATTATCCTGCCGCAGGTATTTCGCCGTATGTTGCCAGCCCTGACAAACCGCATGATTGAACTGGCGAAGGTGACCTCCCTGGCCTCGATTCTCACGGTTAACGAACTGATGTATCAGGGCAGGCTGCTAAGCAGTACCTGGTATCGCCCGGTGGAGATTTTCACCGTCGTCGCCCTGCTCTATTTTGTGCTGATCTGGCCCGGAAGTTACCTGGCGGCACGTCTGGAGCGCCGCTACCGTCCACATCCTTAATATGATGAGAAAGGCCATGTCAGAGAAAAAAGTCGTCATGCGGATACGCGCCCTGCACAAACGCTTTGGTGCGCAAAGCGTGTTACAGGGCATCGATTTAGATATCTATGCCGGTGAGAAAATCGCCATCATTGGCGGCAGCGGCTCGGGTAAGAGCACCCTGCTGCGCTGTCTGAACTTTATGGAAATACCCAGCGCTGGCACCGTAGAACTGGACGGCGTTACCCTCGGTAAAATCGACAGCCGCGGTCAGCGGCGCTATAGCGAAAAACAGCTGAGCGATGTTCGCCAGCGCGTGGGGATGGTGTTTCAGCAATTTAATCTCTTCCCGCATCTCACGGTGCTGCAAAATGTCAGCGAAGCCCTGATATCGGTGAAAAAGATGCGTCGCGAAGAGGCGATGCGCATTGCCCACGCGCAGTTGGAAAAAGTGGGGCTCGGCCATAAGCACCAGGCCTGGCCCGGCAGCCTGTCCGGCGGTCAACAGCAGCGCGTCGCTATTGCTCGCGCCCTGGCAATGGCGCCAGAGATAATATTGTTCGATGAGCCCACCTCGTCCCTCGACCCTGAACTCGTGGGGGAAGTGCTGCATACCATCCGTGAACTGGCAGATGAGGGGCGGACGCTGCTGCTGGTCACTCATGAGCTGGGCTTTGCCTGGCATTTCGCCGATCGGGTGATTTTTATCGAAAACGGCGTGATTCATGAAATGGGCCCCCCGGAAGAGGTGCTGCGCCATCCGCGCCAACCGCGCACCCAGGCCTTCCTTTCCCGTTTCGCTGAACGGGCATTTTAACCGCAAGGAAACATGATGAGTTTAGCTCTCTCCGCTCAAAGCAGTCAGGCATACCTGCAGGATACGCGCAACGACAATGTGCAAGTGTACGTCAACGGCGAATTCGTTCACCGCGATCGCGCCACGGTTTCCGTTTTCGATTCCGGCTACGTCTGCGGCGATGGGGTCTGGGAGGGGCTGCGGCTGGTGAACGGCAAGCTGATCGCCCTTCAGGCGCATCTCGATCGCCTGTTTGCCGGGGCGGCCGCTATCCAGCTCAATATCGGCCATAGTCGTGAGGAGCTAACCAATATTATGTACAGCACGCTGAAGATCAACGGTATGACGGACGGCGCCCATCTGCGGCTCATGATCACCCGCGGCAAAAAGCGCACGCCAAATCAGGACCCGCGCTTTATCCTCGGCGGCGCCACTATCGTCTGCGTGGCGGAATATAAGGTTGTGGATGAACAGGCCAAACGGCGCGGCCTTGCCCTGTTCACCTCGACCTATCGTACCAGCGCGCCGGATGTTTTCGATTTGCGTCTTAATTCCCACAGCCGCCTGAATTTGATCCAGGCGCTATTGCAGGCGCTGGACGCCGGCGCAGATGAAGCGCTGATGCTGGACCCTCATGGGTTTGTCGCCAGCTGCAATTCCACCAACTTTTTTATCGTACGCCAGGGCGAGCTGTGGACCTCAAACGGCCTGTACTGCTTTAACGGTATTACCCGCCACACTATCTTGTCACTGGCGCGCCAGCAGGGCCTCGGCGTGCAGGAAAGATCCTTTACCCTTGCCGAAGCCTTCACTGCGGACGAAGCTTTTGTCACCGGAACGCTGGCAGGTATTACCCCGGTAAACAGGCTCGACGGCAGGCGCTTCGACCTCAACGAAAATCCGGTGACCCGACGTATCAGCGGCTGGTATCAGGACTATTTACAGCAGGCCGAGTCGCCGCCCGCCGACCATCGCCGGACGAAAAAAAACCCGCAGAGATAGCGCGGGTTGATTCAAATGCAAATCCATTGACTGCAAATAACATCACAATAACCAGGCGTTATTTTATGATGTGCATCACAAAAACATCACCCCCTGTTCGGGGGGATACTGACTTCTCCCGGGCCTCTCTTTATCCTCCCCGCGCGCAGCGTGGAGGGCTAAGGGCATAACGTGTCGGCACCAGCGCAGTCCTGATTCGCGCAGCGCAAAGATCGCCTGAGGGATTTTTGCTTTTTTTGCAGCCGGATGTAAGAATCGACAACAATTTTTATGGGTCAACGCGTTCACTGATGCCGCTCACCGCAGGGGCTGGGATATCGGCCATCGGGATGACATTGCGCATACGTCGTTGCAGCGTGCCGCCCGCCATATCAAATGAATGACTGCTCGCTACCAGAAACCCTCTGTATTACTTCATTCCACGGGAAACAGTATGAAGCCAAAACAAGCGGAAATTATCCGCCAGTCAATGTCTCTGTTTAACAAAGAGGGGTATCAGTCGCCGAGTATTGACCGGATATCGGAGAATGCGGGCATCTCCAAAATGACCTTCTACCGCTACTATGCGGATAAAGAGGCGCTCATTCTTGATATTTTACAGCAGAAAGAGAGTGAGTTTATGCAGGCGCTGCAGGAGATTACCGCCGATAAACCTTCAGGCCGCGAGAAGCTGTTTGCCGTCTTCGAATATTACAATAACTGGTTCACCTGTGAGGATTTCCACGGCTGCATGTTCACCCGCGCCCTGTTTGAATATGGAACCTCGTCTTCCGCTATCCGGGCGACATGCTCACGGTTTAAATCGCGCCTCTACCAGTTTTTCCGCGACATTCTTACCCTGCTGTTAAAACCGGAACCTGCGGAACGGGTGGCGATGATGATGCTCATGCTGATTGACGGCGCCATTGCCGCTCAGCAGGCGGAGTCCTCGGAATGCCGGGAGATCCCTCCCGGAATAACGGCCTGGAGCGCGGCAAAAGCGCTTATTTATTCAGAGGGCGGCACCCTCTGACTCGCGTTCAACAACGGTACGTAACGCCTCCAGCAGACAATCGTAGTAATCGCAGCAGGTCTGAAGACGCAGCGCTGCGCCAACGTAGACCTCCTCCAGCGCAGCCGGGTTTTTATTGCCGATCGGAACGATAACGTTATTCAGCCACCCATCGGCGTGACCGATATCAACCTCGATATGTTCCGCGTAATAATGCACGTCGCGATCCGTAAGGCCAATGCGACGGCACCCGGTCACGAGCTTCTGGTACTGCGGCGGGTCCAGCAGTTCCGTCATCGCCATCACGCCGAGCGATTTGTAGTAATGCTGACGGTTAACGCCGCCCAGCATGAACGCGTTATACCCGGCGAGCCCCTGCCAGTCATACAGATGGGCGAAATGGTTTTCAGGCAGCGCAATATCTCTGCGCTTCAGCAAATCCTTATACAGATTAACGTGCGTAAACTCCTGGCTGCCCTGGCCTATTTCATCCCAAAGGTTCTGGGCAATCTCTGCACGCGTTTCTGGCAGAGAGCCGACCAGCCCCATCGCGACCAGATCGAAAAACAGCAGATTGAGCGCGCTATCGCTTTTGAAGAAATAGTCTATTTGCGTAGCAGAGGCGGAAGAGGAGAGAAAATCAAAGAGGGGATGGTGCGAAGCCGGATGTTTCTGACATAAATGACGGAGTTCCTCAACGATATTCCCGGCGTCAAGCGCGGGTATCGGGAAACTGAAACGTTTTTTTTCCACCCGGAGCCATTCTGATTCGATGTAGCTTCTGATCCCGCAGAGTAATGGATGAAACTGGTTTTTTGCCGCCGCCGATAGCGGTTCCGCCAGCCACGCCTGGTAGAGTTTAAACAGCGCGCTGTGGGCACGTTTTTTCGCTTGCGGATCGTTGGCGGTAAAAGCCTTAGTACAGGTATTTTCGGTCAGGTACCAGGCTCTGTCCGCCAGTAGCGGATTGGCCGTCAGTTTCAGTGAAAGCGCGTTGCTGTGAAGAAGCTGGTCAATCATGTCATCCAGAGAGAGCCTGGCCATTGCGGAATGTTGTTCGTTCCCGGTGAAACCATTTTCTGTCTTACGCATTGATTTATCCCTGTTTAATGCATGGTATATATACGTTATCGTACAGACAAATATGCTGCAATCAGATTTTTTGCACACAGGTAACTAATTTTTAAACATATGATTTAAAATAAAAAAATAATAAAACCGCCCAATAACCATAAAATTTAATTGATATATTAAAAAAAATAAAGTTACCATTTAGTACAGTTCGAAGCGATGCAAGGAATGAGCATGCCTTACCTGTTACTCACGCTGGCGGCCCTGTTTTGGGGAGGGAATTATGTCGTAGGGCATATTCTCGTTCAGGGCGCGGATCCGATTCTCATGACCGAAGCGAGATGGGCGTTGACCGCACTACTGCTGGTATTGCTGTATCAGCGGCAAATCCGCGACAGTCGGCCGTTGTTCCGCCAGAATGGCGCAACGCTGCTGGTTCTAACGCTGTGTGGACAGGTGAGCTTTCCCTTAACCCTCTATATTGGTCTGCAGTCGACGTCTGCGCTGAACGCAGCGATTTACATGTCTGCGACCCCCTGTATGGTGCTGATGATTAATCGCCTGATTTTCCATGACCGGGTATCGGCGCGGAACTGGTGGGGCGTGATCTTTAGTACCGCAGGGGTGCTGCTGCTCCTGCTGCATGGCAACCTGAGCAACGCAGAGGGGCTAAAAGGGTTTAGCCAGGGCGATCTGTGGGCAATGGGCTCGGCGCTAAGCTGGGCAGTATACTGCTCGCTGTTGCGTAACAAAGATCGTCGTATCCCCGCCAATGCTTTCGTCGCCGTCAGTTCGCTTCTTGGCGCCCTTATTCTGCTTCCGGTGGTGATTTTCTGGCTGTGGCTGCACCCCGCCACCTCATTCGCCGCCTACCACGATATCGCTTTCCTTACTGGACTGGCGTATCTGGTGATTTTCCCCTCGTGGCTGGCCTACCTGTTCTGGAATAAAGGCATCGCGGCTATTGGCGCGACTCGCGGTGAGATTTATACCCATATTATTCCGCTTTCCGGCGGCATATTAAGCATTGTGTTTTTACATACCCAGCCGCATCTCTATCATTTACTGAGCTCGCTATTAATTTTGACCGGAATCGCGATTTGCTCATTCGCTAAAAAAGCAGCGGCGTATTCATAAATAATAATCTAACGTTTTAACCCATATTCACCGAAGAGTTTAATATGCTCAGGATATACTTATACCTTATTCTCGCCGCATCGGTTTCCGCGCTGGCGACAGATATGATCGTGCCCGCGCTGCCCCTATTACAAAAAGCGTTTACTACCGATTATTCGGCTATTCAGTTAACCATTAGTGGTTTTCTGGTGATATACGCGGCGAGCCAGTTATTATCAGGATTTCTTGGCGAAAAGTTGGGTAAATTACGCGTACTGACGGCCAGCTTTTTGCTTTTCCTCGCGGGCAGCCTCCTCTGTTTTATGTCCGATAGTTTAATGATGCTGTTGGCCGGCAGGGCATTACAGGCCCTGGGCGCCGGCGCCGGGCCGGTCCTGTCTAAAGCTATCGCTAAAGAGACGTTCTCCCCGCTAACGCTCAAGCGCGCGCTTTCCGATATTTCTTCCGCCAGCGCGGTGGTTCCTCTTATTGCGCCGCTGGCCGGCGCCGCGCTCCTCGGCTATCTGAGCTGGAATTCGATATTCCTGGTTATGGCCCTGTTTAGCGTCGTCACCCTTGTGCTCTCTCCGCGTCGCCTTGAGCAGCATGATGCGGCCGCGGCGCCCTCCTCTTCCGGGTTTATCACCCCGGCATTTATTCAGGGAACGCTGCTGGTTTCGCTGATTCTGAGTTCGCTGTTTTGCTATATCTCGCTGTCGCCGGCCATTTTTATGCAGCAGCTGGGGCTAAGCACCATGCACTACTCGCTGCTCTTTTCTGCTTCCGTATTATTTTTTATTATTGGCAATCAGATCGCAAAATTCGAGCGAATAATTAACCCGTGGATTTTATTTATCCTGAATGCGCTGGCGGTTACCCCATTTATTATCGGCAGCCACTCACTATTATTATGTATCGCCGGATCGATGATTTTTAACCTCACCCTTGGCGCCTATTACCCGAGCGCGAATTTTATCGCACTGCAAATCAAAGGCAGCAAAACAGGTATTGCGGCGTCCGTCACCGGATTTATTCAAACGGTGAGCGCCGGCGCCATCAGCTATTTCGCCGTAAAACTAACGGATACCGGTATGGGGTTTGACAGAACCCTCGGTGCCAGCACGTTAACGCTGGCAATTCTGTCTCTTCTGGTAGTCACGACAATGAAGGTAACGCAATGGAAAACTGGCAAAAAAGGAAAATAGACAGGTCGCTAAAATATCAGACCCGGGTATTCTCTGAACATATTAATGAACTGGTCGCGGTAAAAAGGGACGGCAAGGTCATTACCCTCGACGATGGTAGAAAAATGGTGGAATTTGTCTCATGCTCTTATCTTGGGCTAGAGACTCACCCGGCGCTGAAAAAAGCGGTTGTCGACGCCATTGAGCGTTTTGGCGTGCAGGTTTCTGTCGCCAGAACGCGGGTAAAAGTCGATCTGTTCCCGCAGCTGGAAGCACGACTGAACGACATCATGCATGGAGCTCATACTCTGACGTTTAACGCCGTGACCCCTTGCCATATCGCAGTGCTGCCGCTGCTGGCATCCGGGACGCTGCCGCATTTTACGTTCAGCAAAAAACCCTATTTTATTATGGAGAAGACCGCGCACGCGACGTTGCAGATCAACCGCGGGCTTTTACAGCAGTTTGGGGAAGTCGTCAGAATTGATTTTCAGGATAAGGCGCGGATTGAAGAGGCTTTTCGCTATGCGGCCAGCCAGGGATTAACGCCGATCTCGGTATCAGACAGCGTAGGCTCAATGGGCGGCGTCGCCCCCGTCGCGCATATTGTCCGCCTGGCGCATCAGTATGACGGCTACGCGTATATAGACGATGCGCACGGCACCTCTATCTACGGAGAGTACGGTTCCGGATACGTTATGTCATGCCTCGGCCATCGGCTTGACGAACGTATTATTATCGCCGGCTCGCTATCTAAAGCCTTTGGCTCACACGGCGGATTTATCGCCTGTCGCGACGCTGAGACCATCAAATTTATTAAGACCTACGGCACAACCTACGCCTTTGGTGGGCCGCCTTCATTGCCTGGAATTGCCGCCTGCGTAGCCGCCGCCGATCTCCACCTGGACGGCACCGTCGCTGCCCGCCAGGAGAAGCTTCAGAACGTCATTCGCTATTTTGACGAAGTTTTCGGCAAGATCGACATCGTTAACCGGGGTACGACGATGCCGATTCGGGGGATCCTGATTGGTAACGAAGATCTCGCCATCACGATGTGCAAAAAACTGCACGATCGCGGCTTCGCGACGACCGTGGCGATGTATCCAACCGTTGAAGAAGGGCACGCCATTCTGCGCTGCGCATTGTCGGCGCTCCACGAGAGCGGGCAAATCGACGACTTCCATAAAAACTTCAGAGAATCATTGGCTGAAGCCACGAAATAAATAGCTGCTGCCGGCCTGCTTCGGCAGGCCGCCTACGGATGCTGGTCTCTTTTGGATGTATTGCCGTTTTAGCCTCACTGATGTCAGCCTCAATCGGTTTGAGTGATTATCTCGAGGATATGCTGAACAAAATTAACCGTCGGGGCTCACGCCCGCTGGCCATATTTTGACCTATTTTCCTGCCGCGCTGGCCTGTATTTTTGCCCCGCAAGGATTTTTGTCTGCCCTGGCCTTTGCCGGCATCTCGCTGGTGCTGTGGAGTATATTATTGCCGCCTTATTTACTCATTAAGGCCAGGCGTTCCGCACTGCCGGCGGTATATTTTTTCCCGGCAAGTAACTTCATCCTGAAAATGATTATTGCCGTTGGAGCCATACTCTGGCTACTGATGATTTACGCTTTTCTTTAATAAAAAAGAACCGGGATAACCCGAATATTCAAAAACTCCCGGTTTTCCCAATCTGACAGCCGAACAATACACCATGGGGCCCAATATTCATCGCTATATTCAGGCGTGATGAAAAGCGCCGCGGACTGCGGCGCTTTTCTCTGCTTTCGGACGGTCACGCCAGGCGTTCGTTGAGCAGGCAGACGAGCGCCTTAATGTTGTTCAGCATGGCGCCGGGCTTCAGGACGGATCCTGAACCAGATCGCATACATGGCGGGCAAGAACACCAGCGTCATGACGGTTCCCCCCAACGTCCCGCCAATCAGGGTATAGGCGAGCGTCCCCCAGAACACCGAATGGGTCAGAGGAATGAACGCCAGAACGGCGGCCATGGCCGTCAGTAAGACGGGCCTGGCTCTCTGCACCGTCGCTTCGATGACCGCATGGTACGGATCGAGACCTTCTTTCTCATTATGGTGAATCTGCCCGATAAGAATCAGCGTATTACGCATCAGAATGCCCGAAAGCGCGATCAGCCCGACGAGGGCGTTGATACCAAATGGCTGATTGAAAAGCAGCAGCGCGGGAACCACGCCGACAAGCCCGAGCGGAGCGGTTAGAAATACCATAACCATGGCCGACATTGAGCGCACCTGCACAATGATGATCAGCAGCGTCAGGGCGATCATGATGGGGAACAGCGGCGCCATCGCCCGGGTGGCTTTAGCCGATTCCTCAATTGAACCCGCCATTTCGATGCGGTACCCCGGCGGAAGCGAGTCCACAATCGGCTGCAGCTGTTTCATGATGGAGGCGGAAACGTCCGGCGGCTGAAGATTATCGGCAATATCCCCCCGCACGGTAATCGTGGGCGTTCTGTCGCGGCGACGCAGTAAAGGATCTTCCATTCTGACCTCCACCTTCCCGATTTGCGCGAGCGGGATGCGCTGGCCCGCATTGCCGACCAGGCTAAACCCTTCAATTTTGGCCGGATCCAGACGTATATCCCCCGCGGCGCGCCCCGTCACCTGCACCGAGCGAATATCTTCCCGCACGGCGGTGATGGGAATGCCCGATAGCAGGAACTGGAGCTGCTGAGCAACGGCATTGGACGTTAAGCCGGTTGCCTGTAGACGGTCCTGATCGAGGGTGAAATGCAGTGTCGGCACGCGCGATCCCCAGTCGGTGTTGACGGTCCTCATCATCGGGCTTGCCTGCAGCACGCCCTTAACCCGGTCCGCGATGTCGCGCAGTGTATCGGTATCCGGCCCCATCACTCGCCAGGCGACCGGGAAAGGGGAATACGGGCCAAACACCAGCTGCGTCACGCGAACGCGTGCTTCAGGCGCCAGTCCGCTGGCTACGGCTTGCCGCAGCCGCAATTTGAGCGCATCGCGTGATGCCTGGCTGTCCGTCAATATCACTATTTTGGCAAACGACGGGTCGGGAAGTTCGGGGGCCATCGCCAGGTAAAAACGCGGTGAACCCTGGCCAATGTAGGCGGTAACTATCCTGGCTTCCGGCTGTTTTTCCAACCAGTCCTCTATTTTGACCGTTGCCGCGCTGGTCTGCTCAATCGAGGTGCCATAGGGCATCTGCACTTCAACGAGCACTTCCGGGCGGTCAGAGGTGGGGAAAAACTGTTTTTTTACCAGCCCCATCCCCATGACCGCCAGCGCGAAAAGCGCGATGACGGAACCGGCCACGAGCCATTTCCTGGCGATAACGCGGGTCAGCAGGCGGCGAAAGCGGTTATAGCGCGGCGTGTCATAGATGGCGGTATGCCCCCCTTCTACCTTTGCGATATCCGGCAGCATTTTCACCCCCAGATAAGGGGTGAAAACAACGGCGACCAGCCATGAGGCAATCAGGGCGAGGCCAACAATCCAGAACATATTGCTGGTGTATTCCCCGGCGGTGGACTGGGCGAAACCATTCGGCATAAAGCCGATAGCCGTGACCAGGGTACCGGCCAGCATGGGCGCGGCGGTATGGCTCCAGGCGTAGGCGGAAGCTTTGATTCTGTCGTAGCCCTCCTCCATTTTCACCACCATCATTTCGATGGCGATTATCGCGTCGTCAACCAGTAAGCCCAGCGCAAGAATCAGGGAGCCCAGCGTCACGCGGTCAAAGTTGATACCGGCGGCCTCCATCACCACAAAAACAACCGCCAGCGTCAGGGGAACCGCCGCCGCGACCACGACCCCCACGCGCCACCCCATGCTGACAAAACAGACCACCATCACCACGAGCAGGGCGACGAAGAATTTGATCATAAACTCATCGACTGCGGCGCTGATATTCACGGACTGATCGGTGACTTTCGTCAGGGTCATCCCCAGCGGCATACTGGCATTGATTTTTGCCGTTTCGGCATCCAGCGCTTTACCCAACGCCAGCCCATTCCAGCCTTCACGCATCACGATCCCCAGCAGCAGCGCCGGTTCATGTTGATTACGAATCTGCAAAGTGGGCGGATCTTCATAACCGCGTTCTACCGTTGCCACGTCGGACAGCTTGAGCGTTTTACCCTGAGCAATAAATGGCGTATCGCGGATCTTCTGCAATTCATCGAAAGCGCCATCGAGGCGGATAAAGATCTGCGCGCCGCGCGTTTCAATTGAACCTGCCGCGGTTAATGCGTTCTGGTTATTCAGCGCATTGAAAATATCCTGCGGCGAGAGCCCCATGGTAGCCAGACGCTCATGGGAGAAAGAGATATAAATCCGTTCGGCCTGTTCGCCGATAATATTGACTTTCTTGACCCCCGGGACGTGCAGGAGCTGCTGGCGTAACGTTTCGGCATCGCGGACCAGCAGGCGCTGCGGTTCTCCTTTCGCTTTCAGCGCAAACAGGGCGAAAGTGACGTCGGCAAATTCATCATTTATCATCGGCCCCGTCACGCCGGCGGGGAGGTTTCTGCTTTCATCGCCAAGCTTCTTCCGCGCCTGGTAGAACTCTTCCTGCACCTGTGATGGCGGCGTATTGTCCTGGAGTGAGAGCGTGATAAAGGCCATGCCGGGCCGGGTATAGGTTTCCGTGCGGTCATACCATTTGAGCTCCTGCAGGCGTTTTTCCAGCGGCTCAGCCACCTGATCCTGCATCTCCTGCGCGGTCGCGCCGGGCCAGACGGTGATAACCGTCATTTGCTTAACCGTAAAGGGGGGATCCTCCGCTCGCCCGAGGCCAAAAAAGGCGTAAATACCGGCGATAGTCACCAGAATAATTAAAAACAGCGTGACCGAGCGCTCGCGCACCGCAAGCGCTGACAGGTTAAAGCGGCCCTGGCTCATGGTTTATCCCCCGTCCGGGCCGTATCCGGTTGCCCGGCCAGGCGGACAGCCTCGCCCTCGTGCAGAAGATGCGCCCCTAGCGCAACGATCTCCTCACCGGGCTTCACCTCGCCCGTTACCTGCGCCGCCTCCTCGCCCACGCTCAGCACCTTGACGGGCTGCCATGCGACCCTGGCTGGCTGCGCGGAGATCCGCCAGACGCCCGGTCCCTTGCCCGCATCATAAAGCGCGGCCAGCGGTACCTGCATGACCTGGCTTTCCCCACTCTGTTTTTTGATGTGCAGCGTTACGGTCGCCCCCAGCGGCGCGTTGGCTAACGGGCCTTCCAGCACGTACCGCGCCTCAAAGGTACGGGTGGTGGCATCGGCGGCATCGGAAAGCAGGCGCAGTTTTGCGGCGACGGGCTGCGTTTCGTCGCCATAGCGCGTCGCCAGCGCTTCGCTGCCGATGGCAGGGCGCAGCGTCTCCGGCAGCTGTACCAGCGCCTCACGCTGCCCCGCTCTGGCCAGCCGGATCACCGCCTGCCCGGCACTGACAACCTGACCGGGTTCGGCAAGCGTCTCCATCACCACGCCGTCAGAGTCCGCCAGCAGCACGGCATAGCCCGTGGCATTTTGCGCCACGTTTGCCTGCGCCTGGGCTGCGCTGAGATCCGCTTTCGCGGAATCTGCCGCCGCTTTGATCTGGTCATACTCCGAGGCGGAGACTGCGCCAGCGCCAACGAGGCCACGGTAGCGCGCCTCATCGCTGATGGCTTTTCGCGCCCGCGCCCTGGCGGCGTCAACGGCCTGTTGCTGAGCCACGGCCTGCAGCTTCAGGTCGGCGGGATCCAGCCGCATCAGCGGCTGACCGCGCTTAACGGTCTGGCCAGTATCAACAAAGCGTTCAAGGATCTTACCCTGCACTCTAAAACCAAGATCGCTTTGCGTTCTTGCCACCACCACGCCGGTATAGGCGCGAGAGGTATCGTGCGCGAGTTCTACGGATGCGGATCTGACGAGCGGCGGCTGGGTGCGCGGATCGTCACTCGAGGCGTTATCACCGCAGGCCACGAGGGCCAACGGCAGAAGACAAGCGGCAAAGCGGGCTGAATGAAGCCTGAGCATGGGAAACCCTTAATCAAATAACAGGATGGTTTCCGCATTCTCAGACTAGTGACCAATAAAGTCAATGGTCACAAATCAGGGGGCCAGGCTTCTTAAAATCAGCGACGAGAGAAGAACCGCCGCCGTTGGGGCCGTTTCGAGATTAAACTGCAGTTGAACAGGATTGATGAAGGGGCACATCACCATGTATATCGCATAAGTGGTTTCATCAAGGGGGGTTTTCCTTTCGAACTCCCCGGCCTGCCTGCCTTCGACAAGAATGCTCTCAATCAGCTTTAACAGCCGTTCCGCATACCTTTCTGTTGAAGGCCACTTCTCCCGCGAGGCGACGGCGGCAATATCGTAGAGTTTACGATCGTGAAAAAAGAGTTCGCTCCCCGCTTCAGTCAGCGCCCGGAAGAGACGGCGTAATTTTTCGCTGGCTGACGGCGCGTCAGCCACCGCTGAGAGTACTGCGGCCATGATCATTTCCAGGCGGTTAGCGCAGATCACTTCGCCGATAGCCTGTTTGGATTCAAAAAACTTATAGATATAAGATTTTGAAAAACCGATAGATTTAGCCAGCTCCGCCACGGTGGTTTTTTCATAGCCGTAATGCCCGAAATGCTCAAAGGCAGCGTCGACGATTTGCTCCCGGACGCTGTGATCGAGCGGGCCGCGTGATGATGGAACGTTCATATTCTTAGTCATTTTTTCAGCTTAGCGTGATGCGCCTTGATTGACAACAAGTGACCATTTTAGAATTAAGTCACGATTTCGACTTGTTTCAGGATCGCGCAATATCATCCTCACAGGTGACGGCACCTGCCCGAAGCGTCCGCGTCAGGCGACATACGCTGTTGGGCCAGATTCGGATGCTCCCCGAGCAAAATTGTATCAGACAAAATCCTTTGCCAACAAAAGCATCGGCTCACCTATGACAGCTTATCTCAATGATGGAAGTGAACGCTACGGCGTGACGCCCGCTTTTCTCAGCGGGCTAAGGCCGTCCTCAGGGCGCTCCCGATGGAGAGTAAGGACGACGGATTTAAACGAAAGTGTTTTTGTTGAAGCGGAAAACCGCTGCGGTTATGACCCAGACACCCTAACGACCACCTTTCCCTTAGCATGGCCCCGGGCAAGATAGTCCAGCGCCTCCTTTGTTTCGGCAAAGGGAAACACCTTGTCGATCGCAGGCCCGATCTGCCCGGATTCGATGAGTTGGCTAATTTGCGCGAGCTGCTCGCCATCGGGGCGGACAAATAAAAACGAATAGCTAAGACCCCGCACTCGTGTAAGACGCAGGATCTTTCGGCTCATCAGCGCAAAGATAAAACGCAAAAAGAAATTTAACCCCCGGTCACGGGCGAACGCGGCATCCAATGGTCCGGTGAGGGAAACAATCTTGCCACCAGGCTTGAGTATTTTAACGGCTTTTTCAATCGAATCTCCCCGGAGAGTGCCGAGTACAATATCGTAGCCGCTCAGCACGTTTTCAAACGTCTGCTTTTTGTAGTCAACCACCTCATCTGCGCCAAGACGACTCACCCACGCAAGGTTGCCTGAACTTGTGGTCGTTCCCACCTTTGCGCCAAGATGCTTTGCCAGCTGGATCGCGAAACTGCCTATTCCTCCGGACCCCGCCGGGATGAACACCTTCTGCCCTGGCTGCAGTCCGGCTCTCTCTGTCAGCGCCTGCCAGGCGGTGAGACTCACCATCGGGAGCGACGCTGCCTGTTCGAAATCCAGGTTTGCGGGTTTCATGGCAGCGAGATTTTCAGGTACTCGCGCAAATTCGGCAAGAGAACCGGTTCCCCTGTCGAAAATACTGGCGAAGATTTCATCGCCTGGCTTAAAACGCGTCACGCGGCTTCCCGTTGCCACAACCACCCCGGACAAGTCGCTGCCCAGCGTTGCGGGAAGTTTAAAAGACAAAATCGGTTTGAACAGGCCGCCAGGAATCACGTTATCAATGGGATTCAGGCCAACGGCGTAAACTTTAACCAGAAGTTCATCAGCCGCGGGGGTGGGATAATCGACGTCATCAAATCCCAGCGCCGGGGATTTACCGTAGCGTTTAAACGTGAAGGCTTTCATGGTGCTGGTTTCCTGGTATTTGTCCTGATATGTTTTCTGGCGCCGCTATTGCCGAGTAAAAAAGCGGTTCCCAGTAACGGCTCGATAAATACGGCAAACAGAATTTGCCCGTTAGCATATCCTTCACGCCGCTCGACGATGCCTGACGCGGCCAGTCGCGAAAATGTCATGATGACTCTCTCGCATCAAGCTGAAGGCTGTTGCGCACGACCTTATCCAGGATTTTTGCAGGCGCGAATCGGAGAATGAAATTCAATTTACCGGCCAGCGATCCTGCCGTGTAGCGGATCTTGGGCCGTAGAGCCTGGGCCGCTTTAACCACCACCTTAGCCACAACCTCCGGACTTTCCGCTTCGGCCATTGCCTTACTGACCACTTTCGTCAGCTTAGCCCGGATAAGGTCATACTCTTCCAGCTTTGCATCCGCTTCTCTGTTATTGGCTTCAAACTGCGTTTTTATGTAGGCAGGTTCGATCACGGAAACCCTGATGCCCTGGGTGCGCAGTTCATGGTCGAGTGCTCCCGTGTACCCTTCGACCGCATGCTTGCTGGCCGCATAAAGCGCGACATACGGCAACGGCACGACCCCGAGAATCGAACCGATATTGATGATGCGCCCGCTGCCCTGACGGCGCATATGAGGGAGCACAGCCCGCGTCAGCCTGACGATGCCCAAAAAGTTGGTATCGAAAATGCTCCAGGCCTGTTCAATAGAGCTTTCTTCCGCGGCGGCAGGCGCGACCCCAAAGCCCGCATTATTGACCAGAATATCGATCCGCCCCTCCAGGCGCAGCAGATCGTCAATAGCGGCCCCGACCGAAGCATCGTCAGTCACATCAAGCGTCAGCAGCGGAAAGCGGTGTGTACCCGCCTGAGAGCCACGCCGGCTGGTGCCATAAACCTTATAACCCGCCGCTAAAAGTTGATGAGCCGTCGCTTCGCCGATGCCTGAAGAAGCGCCTGTCACCAGAGCCACACGTTTATTGTTCATTCTGAGTACGCTCTCAAGATGTTGTTCAGGTTAGCAAGCGTTATCGTTCCAGGTTCGTAGGGGTGAAATAAGGGGGAATTCGTCATGTTTCTTCCTCTGCTGGGTAGCGGGTAAATGCGCAGGATTAATGATGATGATCATCATCTATAAAGTCAACTGGTTTGATTATGATCATCATCAATGTATACTTAGCCTTTGTTTTGAAGGGGGTAAGCCATGAAAGTGTCAAAAGAGCAGGTTCGCGAAAACAGGATGCGAATCGTTGAAACGGCTTCAGAACTTTTTCGTGAGCGCGGTTACGACGGCGTAGGCGTAGCGGAGCTGATGTCAGCGGCTGGCTTAACCCACGGAGGGTTTTACAAACACTTTGGTTCCAAGGCCGATTTATTATCGGAGGCGATGCATTGCGGCTTTACGCGTTCGGCAGAACGTACGGCCGATGTGAGCCGGAAAACGTTTGTGGAGTATTACCTCTCCCGCCAACATCGTGATGACATGGCAAAGGGGTGTGTGATGTCGGCTCTGGGTAGTGACGCCGCGCGTCAATCTGAAGCCATTAAGGCAACCTTTGCGGCTGGCATTGAAGCTCAGCTGGCCACCTTAGCAAATGAGAAAGCCGCGGAAGGCCTTACGCGTGCCGACCTGATCGATACGATTGCGCATCTTGTCGGCGCGCTGGTCCTTTCCCGCGCCTGTCCTGATAGCTCCTCTCTGGCAGATGAAATTCTGGATGTTTGTCGATCGCGCATTCTCAATCAGGATACGCCCGCAAAATAGCGATCGCGCAGAGTCACCGCCGATGAGAATAAGCGCTGAACGTCATCTCAGCGCCTGCTGTTCAGAAAGGTATTTTTGCCGCCATTTAGCCGGAGATACGCCGTACAGCTTCCTGAAGGCTTTAGAAAAATGCAGCTGATTTTCATAGCCTACGGAAATGCCCACGACTTTAATCGCCGTAGCGCTGTTTTTCAGCAGGCTTACTGCGATGTTCATACGAAAATTTAGCAAGTATTCCTTAGGACCTATACCGTAGGCGCCTTTGAACAACCGGCAGAGGTAGCTGCGATTGATATTGCAATAGGCGGCCAGGCTATCAACCGTCAGATGTTCGTGGTAGCGATTTTCAATTTTTTTGATCGCCCTTTGCAGATGCCGGGTTTTATCATCAGGGAGAGAAGCCTTTTCGCCGGGCGTATTGCTGATTAGCGAAGAAAAGAAGAGATAGCACAATCCCTGCACCTTCAGCGGATGTTCATCGCCATGTTCGACAATTTGCCGCAGGTAGCCAGAGGCGTTGGAGTCGTCTTTATTCAGGTTGGGGCGATAAACCGGAGATTGCCGACTAAGATGACACTCCTCGAAAATTCTGGCGGCAATCAGGCCATCGACCTCAAGCCACATATAATGCCACGGATCCCTATTATCAGCGCAGTAGGTTGTCACCTCATGGGGATGAATCAGAAACCCCTCCCCGGCGCCGACAGGAAAAGCGCCAAACTCACTGTAAAATGTGCCGGTTCCACTTATCACATAATGAAATAGGTAATGCTGGCGGACTGCGGGGCCAAAGCGGTGTCCCTTATGACAATTCTCCTCGCCGTACTGGTACAAATTCAATTCGATATTGTCGGTATGATTAAGGGTAAAAGTCTTGTGCATCAGTCGCGCTCTCTCTTTTTCACCCACGTTATCAGAGATGCCTGCAGTAAAGTCACCGCGTTTCAGCCAGATTCGGAGCTGGCTCACACTTTCATAGCGACATCATTTTTCGCCATACCAATATCACATTTAGCCATATTTCCTGTTCATTCCGCAGCGTACATTCTGCCTGGTGAAAACAGCAGGAACGGAGAAATAGCATGATTAAAGTGACATTTATGGGCGCAGGCAGCACCATTTTCGCCAGGAACGTACTCGGCGACATTATGACGACGCCGGCGTTGAAAGAGGTGGAGATTGCGCTGTACGACATCGACAGCGCCCGTCTCAATGAATCCCTCGCCATGTTGAATAATATCAACCGCAATACCAATGCGGGCAGAGCGAAGATCGCCGCCTACCTTGGCGTTGAGAACCGCCGCGCGGCGTTGAAAAACGCCAATTACGTGGTGAATGCTATTCAGGTTGGCGGCTACGATCCGTGCACCATCACCGATTTCACGATCGCGAAAAAATATGGTCTGCAGCAGACTATTGCCGATACCCTGGGCATTGGCGGTATCTTCCGCGCGCTGCGCACCCTACCCGTGCTGTTTGATTTCGCACGGGATATTGAAGCCGTGTGCCCGGACGCCTGGCTGCTGAACTACACCAACCCGATGGCCACGATAACAGGCGCCATGCTGCGCCATACGGAAGTGAAAACGGTAGGACTGTGCCACAGCGTTCAGGTATGTGCTGAAACGCTGTTGAAAAGCGTGGATATGCCAACCGACGACGTGCAATTTCATATCGCGGGTATTAATCACATGGCCTGGCTGCTGGACATTCGCCGTCACGGCGAGGATTTGTACCCGGAAATCAAGCGCCGGGCCAGCGCCCTGCAGGGCAAGCATGATGATATGGTGCGCCATGAAATCATGAAAACTTTCGGCTATTACGTCACCGAATCGTCAGAGCACAACGCCGAATACATGCCTTACTGGATCAAACGCAGCTACCCGGAGCTGATTGAACGCTTCAATATCCCGCTGGATGAATATCCGCGCCGGTGTATTGAACAGATTGACCAATGGCAGCAGCAGAAAGTGGCGCTGACCCATGACACCAGCCTGACCCACAGCCGTACCCATGAATACGCGTCTTACATCATCGAAGCGATGGAAACCGATCGGCCTTACAAAATTGGCGGTAACGTGCTCAACACCGGCCTGATTACCAACTTACCTTGCGAGGCCTGCGTCGAAGTCCCTTGCCTGGTCGATGGCCAGGGCGTCACGCCATGCTACGTCGGCAATTTGCCGGAGCAGCTGGCAGCGCTGAACCGGACCAACATCAATACTCAGCTGTTGACCATCGAAGCGGCGGTGACGCGCAAACGCGAAGCCATCTACCATGCCGCCCTGCTCGACCCGCATACTTCCGCAGAGCTGTCGATCGATGACATCCGCAATCTGTGCGACGATCTTATTGAAGCACACGGCAGCTGGCTTCCCGCCTACCATTAATCGCTCTGCTGACCAGCAACCTCCTGATAACTCACCAGGCGCGGCGTTTTCCGCGCCGTTCCCCATGTTTACTCAAAGAACAGGAGGTTTTGTCTTTTCGGCGCTGTCTGTTTTTCTATTTTTTGATAAATCTCTTCGCATCGATTTTTCTGCGGCGGCTTTGCCAGGGCTATCGGAAAGGAGATTAAGATTCAGCCTTACCCGGTACGTAACAGGCTGTTTTGTTTTTCTTGCGATATTCACCGGGCGGCAAATGAAAATGACGCGTAAATAATCGGGTGAATGTTTGCTGCGAGTCATAGCCGTAGCGCAAACCAATACTGTAAATATTCTCATCGGTCTCGCGTAAATCGCGGGCCGCTGAGTCCAGTTTTTTATTACGGATATAGCGCCCGAGGCTCTCGCCTCTATATTGCAAGAACAAACGCTGCAGGTACCATTTGGAATACCCTGAATAACGGGCTATCTGTTCTATACGCAGTGGTTTATGTAAGTTATTGTCGATCCAGTCAATGATGACGGCTATCACTGTTTCGGAAATAAACATGTCGCCTCCCCTTCTGAATGCTGCCGGTTTTATCAAGATAGTTTTTGCGTAAGGTATGCACATCATGTTGTCACCGGCGCAGCGTTAAGCTCAGGGCACTAATAACCCTTTCATTATCAACGACAGACCGAATTCGAACGCAGTATCCGGATGGGGATAAACCAGCGATTCGCTAGAGGCACTTCCTGGCGATGGCTTTGATAAAATTTGCTTACCATCATCGCCCGAGCGGGACTGCTCCTCTAATACGCATCCCAGGGTGTATTCACTCAGAGTGAGTAATATCATTGCGGCGTCGGCCTCAGTGAAACCGACGCGCGCAAGATACGCCACCTTGGGACGAAACGTATCCCCTCCCACCCGGGCCGGTGATGTCCCGGCATGTAACAGGGCGCCGTCCCGATGGGCGAGCAGAGCGCGCCGGAAACTACGGGCGTTATCCGCCAGCCAGTTTGCCCATTCAGCAATATCTTCGGGGACAGGCAGGGAATGGTGTTTGGCTAAAACCGCGGAAGCCATTTCTTCAAGTAAACTGGCCTTGTTCTTAAAATGCCAGTACAACGTCGCTGATTCCACCCCCAGTTTTTGTGCCAGCTTACGGGTCGTAATCGCTTCGAGGCCGACCTCATCTAATAATGCTAATGCTGCCTCAATCACCTGATCTCGCTGGATTTTCGCCATGATATTCCCCCTTTATTGATGCATCAAACCGGCCAGTGGTCTGAGAAGCGCCATTTTGTCTGAACTCAGCGCCTGGCGGAATCTTTAATGCAAATAAATCTATCATTGATAGGTTTATTGATCAATGATAGATTTCTTCGCACATCGTCCTTAGGGGGCTTTTTATGAATATCAATCAAGACAAGCGGGTCAAGGAAACAACCCATCCGCGACCGATAAACGCCATACCTCCGATGCTGTGGATGCAGGCGGCCATCATCACCCTGGGGGCGTTTGCAACGATGCTCTCATCAACGATGCTGAGCGCGGCGCTGCCCGCGATGGCCGCCGGCCTTGGCGTGACGGACACGGCAATACAATGGATAGCAACGGCGTATCTTATGGCCCTTGCGGCAGGCGTTCCGCTTAGCGCATGGGCGGCCAGGCGGTTTGGCGCTACGCAGCTTTGGCTCTATGGCCTTATTTTATTTGCGATTTTTTCGGCAGTTTGCGCCCTTTCCCCGCGTTTTGAGGTGCTGCTTGCCGCAAGAGTTATGCAAGGCCTGGCAGGGGGATTACTCGTACCGGCAGGGCAAACGATCCTTGGTCTGGTCGTCGGACGCGAACGTCTGGGGCGGGTGATTGGCACGATTGGCGTGGCGATCGTCATTGCTCCCTTGCTGGGAACATCGCTGGGCGCGGTCCTGCTTGAAATCTGCGGATGGCGAGGGTTATTTTGGATCACGGTGCCGTTCTGTCTGTGCGCCTGTCTGGCCGGATGGAAGCTGCTTCCCCGTCCAACAATAAAAACTGACAGGCCCCTCTCCCTGGACTGGCTGGGACTGGCGCTGGTCTTCTGCAGCCTGCCGATGCTGATGGAAGGCATGAAAGAGCTCAGCCTGAATAGTGGTAAATATGGCTGGAACGTCATCATGCTCAGCGTGGGCGCCCTGTTCACCTGCTTGTTTATTTATCGCTCTTTGCGCATTGAGTCCCCCTTACTGCATCTCGAGCTTTTCAAGCATCGGGGTTTCACTTTATCTGCCGTATTGATGGCTATCGGCGGCGCGGTGAATTTTGGCGGTCAGTTCCTGCTTCCTTTATATTTCCGCGACGTTTGCCATGTAACGCTTGCTGAAGTGGGCCTGCTTCTCACCCCTCAGTTAATCGGCTCGGCGATAGGATTTCCGGTGGCCGGCTACTTCTCCGATAAGCTGGGGCCACGAACGGTGCTTATCATTGGCGGTTTACTCGCGGCATTTGCCACATTGCCACTGGCAATGATTGATGCGGGAAGTCGCTATACGCTTGTGGGGGGCGCAATAGCGGTCAGAGGGTTCGGTTTAGCCCTGGCAACGGTGCCCGCGATGGCTGCGGGCCTGGCTATGGCTGGCAGCCGTCACGTCGCTGATGCCGCACCTGTTCTGAATATCCTCCAGCGCGTTGGGGCGATGGCGGGCGCGGCGCTGGTGACCGCCTGCTACGTCAGATTTGCCCATACCCGGGGGAGCTTAGCCGCGTTTCACCACGCCGGGTGGCTACTTACCGGCGGGGCCGTACTGCTCGCGCTTTGCGCATTATTTATGGTGAACCATTCCACTTTAACAACGCAGGTAGAATAAAAGTTTAATCAGAAAAGTTATCGTTTTCAGACCCGATCCCAATGCCTGCTGGTTAAATTTGCAGTAATGGATTTCGTTGCCTGCAAAATAAACAATTCGGAGCGGCTGATAGGCAGTCATGCCAGCCCGATGCGAACCGGCTGGCATGGCGCACTCTCGCTGGCTAAATC
This sequence comes from Klebsiella sp. LTGPAF-6F, assembly GCF_001753185.1. Classification (NCBI taxonomy): domain Bacteria; kingdom Pseudomonadati; phylum Pseudomonadota; class Gammaproteobacteria; order Enterobacterales; family Enterobacteriaceae; genus Klebsiella; species Klebsiella sp. LTGPAF-6F. The sequence goes on along the minus strand of NZ_CP017450.1, from coordinate 2,313,346 downwards.
GCGCCGATCAATCCCCCATCAACCCGAATCACCGCGCCGGTAATGTAGCTGGCAGGCTGGCTTGCCAGAAACGCAGCGACGGCGCCGTACTCCTGCGGTTCGCCATAGCGCCCGGCCGGAATGCTCTGACGACTCTTTTCGGCGACCGCTTCCGCACTGCTGTTTTCCCGTTGCGCCTTGAGAGCATCCAGCTGGCTGACGCGGTCGGTCGCGATGCGCCCTGGCACCATCACATTCACCGTCACGCCGTCGCCAGCCACTTCGCTGGCGAGGGTTTTCGACCAGCCGAGCAGGCTCATGCGCAGCGCGTTCGACAGGGCGAGGCCGGGAATGGGGGTTATCACGCCGGATGAAGTGGTGGTAATAATGCGTCCCCAGCCGCGGCTGCGCATGGCGGGCAGGAGTTTATCGGTGAGCTGAATCAACGAGGCGACCATGACTGAAAACTGCTGTTGCCAGACTGCGCCATCCGTCCCCTGCGCCGGTGCGGGCGGCGGACCACCGGAGTTGTTAACCAGAATATCGATATCGCCCCACCGCTCGCGGATATCGGCAATCACTCGATCAAACTGCTCCGGGGCGGCGAGATCCAACCGCCAGGCGCGGGCAGTACCGCCCAATAAGGTGATACGTTCCACCGTTTGCGCCAGTTTTTCCGCGCTGCGGCCGGTGACCGCCACCTTCACCCCTTCCTGCGCCAGGGACAGGGCAATAGCCTGTCCCAGACCACTGCCGGCACCGCAGACCAGCGCCACACGTTGTTGTATCTGAAAATCCATAAGTGCTCCTGATTGTATTTTCAGAAGCAACATGTGCAAGAGCGATGCCAGTTATGCGTGGGCGTTTTTAACATTGACCTGGTCAAAGGCGTATTGCAGATGCGTTCTCATCAACTCTGCCGCCAGTTCCGGCTTGTTCTCTCGCAGAGCATCGATGATGGCAACATGCTCTTCACACCACGCTTTTACGCGGCGCTTATTGTGATAGCTGCCAAACTCCAGCAGACGGCGCAGCCGGTTTTGTTGCTGAATGGCCTGTAACACGAACAGGTTGCCGCTGGCTTCTGCCAGCAGCTCGTGAAACTCAGCGTCGGTTTCGAAAATCTCTTTTGCCGGCACCTGAGTAATGTCCGGGTGGGTGATGAGCCGCAGATGCCGGGCGCGCAGGCGTTTAAGCATCTGCCTGTCCACATGCAGGCCGGGCGTCAGCAGCGCCGTCGGTTCAATCATCAGGCGAAAACCGTAGCTGTTGCGCAGGGCGACATCGGAGTTGAGGGTTTGCAGGAAGCGCCAGCCGTGCCCCGCGTTACGGGCAATCAGGCCGTCCTCCGATAGCTTGACCAGCGTACGGGTCAGCACGCCGCGATCGACATCATAGCGCTGGCTGATTTCGGTCTGGGTAAACGATTCCGGCAGCGCACCCGCAATACGATCGTGTACCAGCTGCTCGTACAGCTTCTGGTCATTGCTCTTGGACTGCTCAATCTCCAGCAGCTCCAGCTCATTGCTGCGTTTAAGCAGGAAAAAGCCCTGATTCGGACGCGCTTCAACCGCCCCCATTCGGGTCAACTCTTTTAGCCCGGCGCGCACCGGCGTACGCGACACGCCCAGCGCATCGGCAAGATGTTGCTCCCGTAAATGATGACCTGGATCGAATTTTGCTTCGGATATCAGGTCGAGTATTTGCCGGGCAATCCGGCGACTGCTCGCAGTGGAGTCAGGCTGCATGGAGAACGGTTCCCTGAAATGCATTGTTGTGATCGATATATACAATATCACGGGCAACAAAACGCAGCAAAACAAAGCAAGGACTGCACGATTAGCGTGCAATACGCACCAGGATGAGACATTTTTTCACACGCTTGATTGTATTTATTGACTCAATAAATTCAATTTAAATCTTAACCAGGAGACGACTATGTCCAGCAATTCTTTACTGTTTCGCCGCGTGCGTACCTTGATGTTCGCGCTGACCGCACTTCCGCTGGTAAGCCATGCTGCGGTGGAAACCATCGCCCCGGGCAAGCTGACCTACGGCACGGCGGCGACGTTTATGCCTTTTGAGTTCGTGAAAGAGGGCAAGCTCACCGGCTTCGATATCGACCTGATTAACGCGCTAAGCAAAGAGATCCAACTGACGCCTGCGCCGATGCCGATGGAGTTCAAAGGGCTTATCCCAGCGCTGCAGGGGAAACGTCTCGATATCATCAACTCCGCCATGTACGTCAATCCGACCCGTGCCGCGCAGGTCGACTTCGTGCCCTATCTGAAAATCGGCAGCCGCGTGGTGGTGAGCAAAGGTAACCCGGCAAAAATCACCGGACGCGACCTGAGCCTCTGCGGCAAAAACATCGCCGTGACGCTCGGCGGGATCGAAGAGAGCCAGGCCCGGGCAGACAACCAGCGCTGCCTGGACGCCAAAAAACCGGCCATTAACGTCATGACCTTCCCCGCCGCCACCGACTCCGCCGTCGCCGTCGCCCAGGGCCGCGCCGATGCCGAGTTCCTCTCCACGCCGGGGACCGTCGCCCTGTTAACCGAAAAAGCGGGCATGTTTGCCGCGGTTGGCGACGAATTCGAAGCGGATACCCATATCGCGTTTGCCGTGCGTAAAGGCGACACCGAAACCCGGGCCCTGCTGGAGAAAGGTCTCCAGGGTCTCGTCAAAAATGGCACCTATAAGCAATTGATTGAGAAATGGAACTTCCCTGACTCCGTTGCCCTTTTCTAAACCGTTTTGCCATTAACCGGAGAAAGCTATGTCGATCGAACTAATGTGGCAGTACTTCCTCTCACCCGAGTTTGTTCAGGGTGCGTGGATGACGCTACTGATTACCCTCTGCTCACTGTTGTGTGGCGTGGTGCTGGGCCTGGTGTTGGCGCTGTTGCAGGAAGCGCCGTTTCGCGCCGGGAGAGGGCTGGCCTTTTTCTACCTGTGGCTGTTTCGCGGGACGCCAGTGCTGTTCCAGATAATCTTTGTCTACAACGTGCTGCCAGGCTTCGGCTTACGCTTCTCCGCGTTTACCTGTGCAGTGCTGGCGCTTTCGCTTAATGAAGGCGCCTACATGGCGGAAATTCTGCGCTCTGGCCTGCAGGCCGTAAAAAGCGGCCAGCGCACCGCCGGCATGGCGCTCGGGATGACCCACGGGCAGATCATGCGAAAAATCGTGCTGCCTCAGGCCGCACGCATCGTTCTGCCGCCGATGGGTAACCAGATGATCAGCATGCTGAAATCGAGCGCGCTGGTGTCGGTTATCGCCGTTCAGGAGCTGCTGCTGGTCGCCAACCAGACCGCCAGCGCCAGCTTCCGCTACTTCGAAGCGCTTTGCGCCGCCGGTCTCTATTACCTGCTGCTCACCAGCCTGTTCATGATCTTCCAGTCGTGGCTTGAAAGCGTACTGGATCCCAAACAGCGGCGCAGCAAGAGCCAGAAGCGACTGACCCGCCTGTTTAAATTACCGAAAATCGCCCGGGAGGAACCATGAGCGAGAAACCGCTGCTGGAGATGATCGGCATTGATAAGACTTTTGGTCGCCAGACCGTGCTCAAGAACTGCTCACTTGAGGTGCAGCGCGGGGAAACCGTGGTGCTGATTGGGCCATCGGGCTCGGGAAAATCCACCCTGCTACGCTGCGTCAACATGCTCTCGCCTGCCGACAGCGGCGACGTCTTTTTCGCCAGCCAGCACATCAGCCGGGGCGAAGTGCCGGTGCACAAACTGCGTCAGCGTATTGGCATGGTGTTCCAGAACTACGAGCTGTTCTCGCACCTGACGGCGGCGGAAAACATCATGCTGGCCCCAATGACGGTGCTGGGGATGAACCGCATTGATGCCCGCACGCTGGCGGACAACCTGCTGGCGAAGGTGCGCATCAACGAACGCGCGGACAACTTTCCGGACGAGCTCTCCGGCGGCCAGCAGCAGCGCGTGGCGATTGCCCGTGCCCTGGCGATGAAGCCCGAGCTGATGCTCTACGACGAACCCACCTCAGCTCTCGACCCGGAGATGATCCGCGAAGTGCTGGAAGTGATGGCAGAGCTCAGCGCGGAAGGGATGACCAGCATGGTGGTGACCCACGAGATGGGCTTTGCCCGGCGGGCCGCCAACAACATTCTTTTTATGGAAGATGGCGAAATTATCGATCGCGCCAGCACAGGTGATTTCTTCGCCGGCCACGTCAGCGAGCGCGCGCAGCGCTTCCTGACGCAAATATTACATTAATCACGGAGTTCCTATGTCCAGTTACCAGGTTGACAGCGCACGAATGAAAAAGGATTTAGCGACGCTGGTTGCCATCAATACGGAAAATCCACCGGGCCATGAGCGTGAAGCCGCCGAATGTCTGGAAGGCTGGCTGCTGACCGCCGGCTTCGATCTCTCCTTTAGCGAATACGCGCCGGGGCGGACCAACGTTATCGCCGTCCTGCACAATGGACCGGGACCGTGCTTCGCCTTCAACACCCATATCGACACCGTTCCGGCGGGCAGCGGCTGGGCGAGCGATCCCTTCACCCTCAGCGAACGCGATGGCCGCCTGTACGGGCGCGGCGCCTGCGATGCCAAAGGCCCGCTGGTGGCGATGGTTGAAGCCCTGCGTCTGCTGGCCGCCAACCGTCAGCGCTGGTCCGGCACCTTGATGGGCGTGTTCACCGCCGATGAAGAGGTCGCCAGCGAAGGGGCGAAATTCTACGTACGCGACACCCCGCCGGCGATTGATTTCGCGGTGATTGGCGAGCCGACATCGAATGCGACCTTCTCGGCTCACAAAGGCAGCTTGCGTCCTCGCGTGCGGGTAAAAGGCGTCACCGCGCACTCCGGCACGCCGGAGCTGGGGGTTAACGCCATTTACCAGTCCGCGCGCCTTTTAGGGCTGATCGAAGAGGCCCACCACCAGCAGGTGCGTTGCCGCTGCCACGATCTGGTCGGCAACGCCAGCCTGACGGTGACCCGCATCCACGGCGGCCATGCGGACAACGTGGTGCCAGACAGCTGCGAGCTGCTGCTCGATCGCCGCATGGTACCGGGGGAAGACGAAGAGGTTGTTAAAGCCGAACTGCAACAGCTGCTCGACCACGCGTACGCGCAGGCAAACGTGGAAGCGGAAATTATCGCCTGGCAGCCCACCACCGGCGGCGCGACGCAAACCGACAGCAGCGAAGCCATTGTCGAGCAAAGCCTTGCCGCCTGCCGCCGTCACGGACAGAGCGAGCCCGGCCCGTTTGGTTTTCAGGGCGGCTGCGACCTGGTGCATTTCCGTTCGCTGGGCGCAAAGGGCGTGGTGATTGGCCCCGGCTCGCTGTCCGTGGCCCACAAGCCCGATGAATTCGTCCCCGTCGATGAATTTATCGCCGCGGCAGATATCTATCTCGATATTGCGCTCGCCATGCTGCCGCCGGCGTCCGATTTATGAAAGCGCAGCTCTTTCGGGGAGACCTGCATTACGCCGGCGTGACGCTGCATACCGCCGCCTCCGGCCCGGTGACGGCGCTCGACACCCTCTGGTTGCGCCTGGAGGACCGTGGCGTGACGGGGATTGGCGAAGTGCGTCTCAACATTCGCTACCTGCACGGCTACCGCGAAGAGCAGGTGCTGGACAACCTGCTTCAGCGCCTCAACGGTTGGGACTGGCGCCAGGAGCCCGCGGCGCAACTTGCCGCGCTGCACGAGGAGGACCGCACGCTGCTGCCGCCGTCGCGCATGGCGCTGGATATGGCGTTGCACGATTTAATGGCGCGTCAGAACGGGGTCAGCGTCGCCGCCTGGCTGGGGGCGCCAGCTGGCCTGCCCGCCTGGCACACCAATCAGACGCTGTTCTGGGGCAGCGAAGCAGAGATGCTGGCGCAGGCGCAGCGCTATGTCGATCGCGGTTTTACCCAGCTGAAGTTACGCACGGGGATTGCGGATTTCGCCACCGACCTGGCCCGCCTGCAAAAGCTGAGGCTGCGGTTTGGTCAGCAGATTTCGCTGGCGATTGACGTGAACGGCCAGTGGTCGCTGGCGCAGGCTCACGCGGCGTTCCCTTATCTGCGCGAGCTGAATCTCAGCTATATCGAACAGCCGTTAAGCCCGGCAAACGATAGCCAGCTTGCTGAACTGTACGGCTACGGCATCCCGATCATGCTCGACGAAAGCCTCAACAGCGAGTCGGCCATCACCCGGCTTATCGCCGCCAAAGGTGCGCTGTGGGGGCATCTCAAGCTGGTGAAACTGGGGGGGCTTGCTCCGACGCTTGCCGCCGCCGGCCGTCTGCGACTCGCCGACGTGCCGTTCATGATTGGCCAGATGAATGAAGGCCATGCCGCCACCGCCGCCGCGCTCCAGCTGTGCCGCGTGGTGCAACCGGCATTCGCCGAACTGTATGGCGCCGATGGATTAACCGACGATCCCGTCAGCGGGCTGGAATACCGCAATGGCATGGTCGCCGTTAACGACTCTCCCGGTCTGGGCGTGCAGTTCGATGCCGCGCGGGCCAACTTACTCCAGGAGTTTAATGATGCAAGATGTTAACAATGTGATTCAGGGCAGCGAGTCCGCCTTTCGCGCCGACGAATATGCGCAGCGCATTCAGCGTACCCGCGAACGCTTAAGCCGCGCGGGCGTGGACGTAATGATCGTGACCGGCCCGGAAAACATTTTCTGGCTTACCGGTCAGCAAACGCCGGGCTATTACACCTTTCAGGCGCTGCTGCTGCCGGTAGAAGGGAATCCGGTCTTTGTGATTCGCCAGCTCGAGTACTTTAACTTTATCGCCAACACCTTTATTTCAGACGCCGCCATCTACCAGGATGGCGATAACCCGGTGGATTTTCTGGTGGGCATGCTGCAACAGCGCGGCTGGCTCAACAAACGCATTGGGCTGGACAAACGCGGCTGGTTCCTGCCGATTGCCGTCTATGAAGCCCTGCAGGCGAAGCTCGGCACCATCGCCGATACCGCGGGCGTCATCGAACCGCTGCGCGCGGTGAAATCGGCGGCGGAGGTGGAAAAAATCGCCCTCGCGGCGCGCTATGTGGATGCGGGCATGCGCGCCGGGATGGCGGCGATTGGCAGCGGCGCGGACGAAAACGCGCTGGTCTCCGCGATGATGGGGGCCGCTATTGCCGCCGGTTCCGAGTATGTCGGCATGGAACCGCTGGTTTCTACCGGCCCACGCAGCGGCGTGCCGCACGGCACGTGGCGACGTCGGGTGATGCAGGATAACGACCCGGTCTTTCTGGAGATGTCCGCCGCCCACGATCGCTACCACGCCGCGATGATGCGCTCCGCCTGGCTGGGCCGTCCGCCCGCTATCGCCATCGAAATGGAAAAAGTTTGTCAGGAAGCCCTGCAGGCCGCCCTTGACGCCATTCGTCCGGGCGCCACCTGCGAAGCGCCGCACCTGGCCTGCCAGAAGGTGATCGACCGCGCCGGATTCACCGAAAACTTCAAAAAACGCACCGGTTACTCCATCGGTATCGCCTTCGCGCCGGACTGGGGCGAAGGCGGCATTCTCAGCCTGTACAGCGGCGTCACCACCGAGCTGCAGCCTGGCATGACCTTCCACATCCCGCCGGCCCTGCGTATCTACGGTCAATTCACCGTCGGCGTCAGCGAAACCGTGGTGGTGACTGAAACCGGATATCGCCAGCTGGGTTCCCTGGCTCGCCCATTAACGCTGCTGTAAGGAAAGAAAGATGAAAGATATCAACGAGTGCCGTGAACGCCTGCGCGGCATTTTCAACATCACCGTCACCCCGTTCACCGCCAGCGGCGCGATCGACTTCCCGGCGCTGCGTGAAAATATCGAACGCGTGATTGATCTGGGCTATGACGGCCTGCTGATTGGCGGCACCTACGGTGAGTTTCCGGTAATGACCGTCGAAGAACGCCGCGAGCTGTTTCATGAGGTGATGGGATGCGTGGACGACCGCGTGGCAGTGATGCTGTGCAGCGCCAGTTCCGACCCGCGCGACGCCCGCGAGCTGACCCGGCTGGCAAGCGAGCTGGGCGGGCTGCCGATGGTCACCGCCCCCTTTGTTAGCGAAATCACTGACGAACAGATCGTCAGCTACTTCAATGAGATGGCGCCGTTATCCAAAACCGGCATTCTGGTGTACAACGCGCCGGGCATCGGCATCACCCTCTCCCCGGCGCTGCTGGAACGGCTGGCAGAGATCCCGAACGTGGTCGGCATCAAACAGGGCGATCTAAACCCTACCGCCATCGATCAGATTGCCAACCGCCTGCGCGGGCGTCTGCGTTTGTTCTGCGCCTCCGATCTGGCTTTCCTCGGGCCGATGATGGCCGGGTTTGACGGCATCAGCACGACCAACAGCGGCGCGCTGCCGGAGCTGATCGTCAATACCTTCCGCGCCGTAGAACGGGGCGACGCCGCCACCGCCCGCGATTTGCATCAGCTGTGGTACGCGTATCGGGCGCTGGCGCGCAAACACGGTCAGCCGCAGCTGGTGAAAGCGGCGATGGCGCTGCGCGGCTTTAACGGCGGCACCGTACGCGCACCGTTAAAACCGATCGGCGACGCGGCGCTGGCAGAGCTGACCCGCGTAATGCAGGAGCTTGCCAGCGACCATCGCAGCGGGGTTACGCTGGCGCGTTAAGCGCCGCCTGTAGGAACGCGACGAACAGCGGATGGGGCGCATCCGGGCGGGACATCAGTTCCGGATGCCCCTGAACCCCGTGCCAGAACGGCAGCTCAGGCTGGGAAACGGCTTCCACGATACCGTCGCTTTGCGCGCTCACGCGGACCCCGCCGGGAGACAGCGCCGGCAATAACTCGGGGTTAAAGCAGTAGCGATGGTTGTAGTGCATTTCGCGGATATGGCCGGGGATAAGCCCGGAGGAAAAAGGGAATACGCCGCAGCGATGACGGCCATCGGCAAAGGGAACAAAGCTGTGCAGGGCTTCATCGGGGGTGACTTCCGCGGGAATGGCCGATTCGAAACCCGGGCTACGGCGCACGGCTGCGGTCATCATGCTCTGCATTCCCAGGCACAGCCCCAGCGTTGGCTGCCCGCGGGCCAGGGTCTCTTCCGCCACGCGGATTTGTCCGTTGACCGCCGCCATCGAGGAACCGCCTGGCAGCACCACGCCCTGGAAGGCCTGAAGCTCGTGTAATCCCGTGGACAGGCTGACCGGCGCAAAGAAATGGACCTCCAGGTTCAGCCCCAGCGACGCCGCGGCATCGCCCAGCGAGCCGAGCGTGGCGGGATAGACCAGACGGTGGTCCGCCTCGCGGCCAATCAGCGCGATGCGCAAGGACCCGCCGGCAGACGACGACACGCCGCTATCCCAGCGGCCGTAGCGGTCGGCGGTGAGATCTAACAGCGTGTGTTGCCCATCGCTGAGCGTCAGACGGTGGCGGCTGTCGTCGCTGTAAAGCCGCTGACCCCGCAGGTCGGCGATAAGCGGCGCCTGCGAGGACGCCAGCACAATGACGGCGTCTGATGACGGCAGGCGGGCGATATCGCGCACCTCTTCACGCAGCGTATCGCTGCGCCAGAGGCCGCTGGTCACGCAGTACCCTGCACGAATGACGTGCTGGTGGCTATCGGGTACATCCCCGGCGAAGTCGGGGCGAAGGCTCCAGAGGGGCAACCCAAGACGATTGGCCCACAGGCTGGCGGTAATCCCGTAGCGGGCGGGCGCGGAGCTGTTATCGAGAATAAAGATCGGTGACACGGCGAGTTTCCTGCTGATGTTGGGTACCTAATTGTATTAATTGAATCATTAGATACAAAAGAGGATTTATGAATAACAGTCAAATCGCCCGTCGTATGCAATCCGTACGGCCTTCTCCGACCGCGGCCATTTCTGACCAGGTACGGGTACTGGAAGCCGCAGGCAAGCAGGTTATCAACCTGGGCGAAGGGGAACTGGATTTTGCTACCCCGCCCCATATTAGCTATGCGGGCATTGAAGCTATCGTGCATCACCAGACTAAGTATACCGCCGTTTCCGGCACCGCAGCGCTCAAGGCGGCCATTGCCGCCAAGTTCGCTCGCGACAATCAGCTGCGCTACCGTCCGGAAGAGATCATCGCCGGGAGCGGCGCCAAACAGCTTATTTTCAACGCCTTTCTGGCAACCCTGGACGCCGGGCAGCAGGTGATTATTCCCGCGCCCTACTGGGTCTCTTACCCGGATATGGTCTCTCTGGCCGACGGCGAACCGGTGATTGTGCCCTGCGATGAACAACACGGCTGGAAGCTAACGCCGGAACAACTGGCCGCCGCCCTCACCCCGTCAACGCGCTGGTTGATCCTCAATTCGCCGGGCAACCCGACCGGGGCGATTTACAGCGAACGGGAGCTGCGCGCGCTGGCAGACGTGCTGGCGGACTACCCGCAGGTGCTGGTGATGGCCGACGACATTTACGAGCCGCTGCGTTACGACAATACCCCGTTCACCACGTTTGCTCAGGCCGCGCCGCAGCTGGTTTCGCGTACGCTGACGGTGAACGGCGTGTCCAAAAGCCACGCCATGACCGGCTGGCGTCTGGGCTATGCGGGCGGGCCGCAGTGGCTCATTGCCGCCATGCAGATCCTGCAATCACAAAGCACCTCCAACCCCAGCGCGATTTCGCAGGCTGCGGCGGTCGCGGCCCTTAACCATTCGGCGGACTTCTTAGACGGCTGGCTGCACACGCTGGATAAGCGCCGTCAGCAGGTGCTGGGGATGATTGCCGCCACCGAGGGCCTGAGCGCTGGCATTCCCCAGGGCGCATTCTATGTGTTTGCCAACTGCCAGCGGCTCATTGGGCGAGTGACGCCCACCGGCGAAACTCTCCGCGACGACAGCGGACTGGCGAACTGGCTGTTAGAACACACTCAGGTGGCCGTGTTACACGGGTCCGCGTTCGGCATGCCGGGGTATTTACGTATTGCCTACGCGGTGGAAGATGGGCTGCTGACGCAGGCCTGTCAGCGGATTGCCGAAGCCTGCGCGCAGCTGCGTTAGGGCACGCAAGCACCACAATGGCGCCCTTTAGAAAGAAAACCCCGCGCGATGTACTGGCCGGGGTTGTTGAATGCGGGCGCTCCGTTTTCTCAGCTCGCCAGCGCAATAGCGCGGCAATCAGTTTGCGTTCACGCCCGGCCGCTGCGGCAAAAATTCCTCGCCCCTGCCCCCTCCGTCGGGGCGAAATTGCGAAATGCATCACAGTCCAGGAAAGAACTTAACAGGTTAACCGGTTAAGTTGGGTTGAGAGGTTGATCGGACAATCGGGTACGGGTATCGTAAGCCTACGAAATAAAATAAATGTAAACAGAAACTGGCGAAACAATGAAAGCAACGGCACAGTCAACGAAATACCAGGTGATAAAGGCAGCACTGTTAGATGAAATAAGAAACGGCACTTTTAAACCCGGGGAAAAATTCTACAGTGAGTCGGAATTAAAAGAGCGCTACTCCGTCAGTTCCGCCACGGTTATTCGCGCTATTCACGAAATGGTGAATGAAGGCTACCTGATTCGCTATCAGGGTAAAGGCACTTTTGTTTCGAAAGCCAAACGAAATGAGAACATTATTTTCTCAGAATCAGATAACGATTTAAAAGGCATGCAGTCGGTTAAAGTTATCGCCTGTGAACAGGAAAACGATCCGTGTATTAAAGAAAAGCTCGGGTTAAATGATGATGAAAGATATTATCGTATTGCGCGCTTAAAGTTTGATAATAACAAACCTTATGCATTACAGATTTCGCATATTCCGGCCCGCTACTTCGCCAGTCAATTGACGATTAAGAATTCGGCACTCAGCTCTATTTATGAGGCTTTTAAGGTTAACAATGGTCTTGATATGTACACCATGCCCTATCGGCAGACCATCTGCGCCCTGACCGATGCTGCGCCAGAAGTCCTGCAGCACCTGGAGCTCACGGCTCACCAGCCCGTTATCATGATGAAACGCTATACCCACGACGAGCAAGGTCAGGTGATTGAATATATTGAGACCTGGAAACGGTTAGAATCATTTTATATTGAAATAAGAACGCCAGATAAGGGGGCAGGATGAACCAATTATTATTAATCTCTCATGGGGGTTTCGCCAGCGGTGCCAGACAGGCCACAGAATTAATACTCGGAGCGCAGCCAAACCTTCATGTAGTTGAACTGGATGGTGAGAAAGGGATAGCAGTATTTAAACAGGAACTTCTCGATAAAATCACCATCCTTAGCGCAGCAAAATCCAAAATTATTATCCTCTCTGATTTAAAAAGTGGTTCGCCGTATAACTCCGCAATGGAGATTATTGTCACTAACAACCTATGGAATAATATCACCCTGCTCTCTGGGATGAATTTAAATTTAATTCTGGAAATGGCCATGGCAATTGATGAAAGTCACTCGCCAGCCTCGCTGAATGAAATAATAACTACGGCGCGTGATGGTATTTACCATTTACAGCAGGCAGCGCTTGCCGCCCACACAGACGACGGAGACGAGTAAAAAATGGAGCACATTGCGGTCTGGCAGATAGCGTTACTGACGCTTTATTCAGGGCTGGCGATATACGACGGCAACAACACGACGCTTGGGTTAGTGAAACCGAGCATGGCGGGCTTCTTTGCCGGCCTCATTATGGGCGATATGACCACCGGGCTTATCGTCGGCGGCACCCTGAACCTGCTGGTACTGGGCGTGGGCAACTTCGGCGGCGCGTCGATCCCGGACTACATGACCGGTGCGGTGCTGGGTACCACTTTCGCGATCATCAGCGGCCAGGGCGCGGCGTTTGGCGCCACCATTGCGGTGCCGATTGGTCTCTTAATGGTACAGCTGGATATCCTCGCCCGCTTCAGCAACACCTTTATCCATCATAAGGCCGACAGGCTGATTGAACAGGGTCAGGTGAAGGCGGCGGCCAGGATGAACCTGCTGGGCCAGGTGCCTATTTCGCTCTCGCGTATGCTGCCGGTGCTGTTGGCGCTGATCCTCGGGGCAACCTTTGTTAATGACGTCGTGACCTGGATCCCCGCGTCCATCATGAACGGTCTTAAAGTCGCCGGTGGCCTACTGCCTGCGCTGGGTATCTCCATCCTGCTGCGCTATTTACCGATTAAGAAGAACATCTCGTTTCTGATTCTGGGCTTTTTCCTGGCGGCCTATCTGAAAGTGCCGGTGCTGGGCGCCGCGCTGCTGGGTCTGGCAATTGCGCTTTACGTCTTCAACTCAGAAAAACAGGTAACGCAAACTACCGAATCCCCGGCAAATGGAGCAATGGGCGATGAATAAAGTATTAAAACGCGTGTTCTGGCGCTGGTTCCTGTTCGGTCAGTCAGGCTGGAACTACGAAAAAATGCAGGGTCTGGGCTATCTGTACAGCATCTATCCGTTCCTTGAGAAAAAGTACGCAAAACCCGAAGAGCAGAAGGACGCGGCGAAGGTACACAGCCAGTTCTTTAACACCAACAACACCATGGCGCCGGGGATCCTCGGGGTGAACATCGCCCTGGAAGAGCAGACCGGGCTTGCGGGCAAAGATGCGGTTGCCGGGATCAAAACCGGTCTGATGGGGCCGCTGGCGGGCATCGGAGATACGCTGTTCTTTGTTATTCCGACCACCATTATCGGTTCTGTCGCTTCGTACCTCGCGCTGCAGGGCAACCCGGTGGGGCTTGTTCTCTGGCTACTGTTCGCCCTGGTTCGCATGCTGTTTATGCGCTTTAGCATCAGCAAAGGGTATCAGGAAGGGGTCAACCTGCTGGGGTCTTTGACCAATAGCCTCAACAAAATCACCCGCGCAGCCAATATTCTCGGGCTGACGGTTATCGGGGCGCTTATCCCCTCGGTGGTGAAGGCGAATCTTAATTTCGAATTCAGCTACGGCGAAGTGTCGCTCAAGCTGCAGAGCATTGCCGACCAGATTATGCCCGGGCTTATTCCGCTGCTGGTTGTGGGGTTCACCTGGTGGCTGCTGGGGCTCAAAAAGATGAACTCGACTCGGGTCATTTTTGTCCTGATTGCTTTAGGTATTATCGGCTACAACCTGAATATTCTCGGTTAAGTAACACATTGATTTAAGGAACTTATCATGAAAGGTATTGTGCATATTCGTGTCGATGACCGGCTGATCCACGGCCAGGTGGCCACCCGCTGGGTAAGCCACTTCAACGCCAACCGTATTATGGTGATTGACGACGCCGTAGCTGCAAACGACGTAGAGAAAATGCTGCTGCGCAGTGCAGCCCCGGAAGGCTGTAACACCTCTATTCTCTCTTTTGAGAAAGCCAGCGCCAATATCCTCGCCGGAAATTACGACGGTCAGCGCGTACTGATCCTGCTGAAGACCCCGGAGCTGGCGCTGAAGCTGATGAACGCCGGGATTGCCCTCCCCCAGCTCAATATCGGCAATATGTCCAACAAAGACGATCGCCGCCAGATCAAACGCTCGGTCAGCGTCAACGATGCTGAGATCGCGGCCATCAACGCGCTGCTGGAAAAAGGCGTGGCGGTGACGGCGCAGATGACGCCGGAAGAGCCGAACGCCTGTATCACCACGTTTTTAAAAGCCGATAAGGGATAAGGGATGTCACCACATCAGCAGCAGTATTATCAGCATGTTTTAGCGACGCTGAATCAGGTGTTTCTTACTCAGAGCGCTGAAGTTGAGCAGGCGGCGGCGCTGTTTGCCGAGTGCGTCAAAGCCAACGGCATTATTCACGGCTTTGGCTCCGGCCACTCGTTTGCCGCCGCGGTTGAGCTGGCCGGTCGTGCGGGCGGCCTGGTCAATACCAAAGCCATTGACCAGTTCTATGGGCCAACCGGCTGGTTTGATTCGCTGAAAGGGATTGGCGACATCTTCTCCGGGCTGCTCGATCTGCGCGAGTCAGACTGCTTTGTGATTATCTCCAACTCCGGCACTAAACCGCTGCACGTTGAGCTGGCACGCAAGGTCAAAGAGAGGGGGCTGAAGCTGGTGGTTATCACCCGCTACGCCGGTGAGTCGACGCCAACGAGCGAGAGCATTCGCGACTATGCCGATGTCATTCTCGATAACGGCTGCCCGTCCGGTGACTGCACGCTAAGTATGAATAACGGCAACATCATGACCGGTCCGGTGTCCTCGCTGTCTGCGGCCTTCATCATCAATAACGTGGTGATCCGCTGCATCGAGATGCTGCTGGAACAAGGTATCGCGCCGCCGGTGATGCGCAGCATCAATCTGCCCGGCGGTAAAGAATACAACGACATGCTGATGAGTCAGTACAAAGAGCGCGTATTCACGCTGTAGGGAAAAATCATGAAAGAGAGTCTGTCGAATCGCCTCACACCGCTGCCCTTTCCTGCCCTCACGCCCGACGCCTGTCGGGATGAGCTGACGGCGTGCGCGCGGCGTATCGCGCGTAACATGGGTCTGTACGGCGAGAAATTCCCCTCAGCCTGCACGATCCATAATCGCTACGTTCTGAAAGAGAATAACGACTGGACCAACGGATTCTGGACCGGGATGCAGGCAATGGCCTGGGAGTTCAGCGGCGATCGCGCCTACCTGGACGGCGTTGAACGCAACGTGGCGAGTTTTAAAGCCCGCCTGGCGGCGCACCACGTCCTCGATCACCACGATATCGGCTTCCTTTATAGCCTGTCGGCAGTCGCGTACTGGAAACTGACGGAGCGCGAAGCGCTAACCCCGCTTATTCTGGCGGCGGCCGATCTGCTCGTAAACCGTTTTCACCACAGCGCCGGTTTTATCCAGGCCTGGGGGACGCTTAACGACCCGCAGGAGTACCGGCTTATTATCGATTCATTGATTAACCTTCCCCTGCTCCACGTGGCGGCAAAGATCAGCGGTGAATCACGTTATCGGGAAGTGGCTGAACGCCACTATGCGGCGGTCATCAACAACATTTTTCGCGAAGACGGCTCCACTTTCCATACCTTCTATTTTGACCAGACAAGCGGTGCGCCTTCGCACGGGAAAACCTTTCAGGGCTACAGCGATAACTCCTGCTGGGCCCGCGGCCAGGCGTGGGCCATTCTCGGCATCCCGCTTCACTGGTCGGCCACCGGCGAAACCGACCACTACGAACGGTGGCAGCAGGCCTGCGAGTATTTCTTCCGCTACCTGCCGGAGGACGGCGTTCCCGCCTGGGATCTGCTGCTGGCTGCAGATCCGGACGCCCCGAAAGACAGCTCCGCGCTGGCGATTGCGATCTGCGGCCTGCTGGAAGCGCATAAGCACTTTCCGGATGCCGGTTACCAGAAACTGGCGCGTCAATGTCTGCTGGCATTAATGCGCGGCGCGTCTGCCCGCGATGATGATGTCTGCGAAGGCTTACTTAAACACGGTGTTTACGCCTATGCCCTCGGTAAAGGCATCGATGAATGTAATCTCTGGGGAGATTACTTCTATATGGAAGCGTTATACCGAGTCTACCAACCACAATGGTCAGGATACTGGTTATGACAATGATTCAGAGCTATTTAGATATCGTCCAGAAAAAACTTAACGACATTACTCAACAGCAAAGCCATAAAATCACTTCCACCGCCGTGGAACTGGCAAAAATCATTAACCAGGGAGGTGTAATTTATATTTTCGGCTGTGGCCACTCACATATTTTCGCTGAAGATGTATTTTATCGTGCCGGAGGTATCGCCCCGGTTCGGCCAATATTTATCGAACCATTAATGTTACATCAGGGGGCGGCGGCCTCATCATATTATGAAAAACAGAATGACTATATTGCTGAGCATCTGGCGAAATTCTCGATCACCAGTAAAGATGCGCTGATTGTTATCTCAACTTCCGGGATTAACCCCGCTCCGGTCGATGCAGCACTCTGGGCAAAACAGCACGGGGCATTTACCCTGGCGCTGACCAGCTTTCTGTATGCCAAGACCCAGCCGTCGAAGCACAAGGCCGGCCTTAAGCTGCGGGACTGCGTGGATGTCGCCATTGATAACCAGGTGCCAATCGGTGATGCGGTGCTTTCCCTTACGGAGCATGCAACGCCGTTCGCGCCGGTTTCCTCAATGACCGGGCTGTTTATTATGCACACCCTGTTCGCGGAAATCATAGCGAACCTGGGGAGTGAAAATAAATCTCTGCCGGTATTTTTGAGCGGTAACATTGCGAATTCCGCACAACATAATGAATATCTCCTCGAAAAATATGGTGCGCAAATCCCGGAGCTCATAAATAACACGAGTTTTAAATAAGCAGTACATCCCCTCGCCCTATAATACATGGTTTTATAAGGTATATAATAATGACAAGTCATAGACTCAGAGTTTCTCTGTGCACACCGCTGTTTCTTTTTATTGCCGCAGATGCCTTTGCGGAAGAAGAAACGGATTATGAAGCGCCTTCTCAGTTTGAGAAAGCGTTTTATGATGAAGGAAAATTAAATCTCAATACCTCACTATATATTCGTCATCGTGCTGTAAAAGACCCCGCGACCGGTAAATACGGACTGGGTCCAGCCGGGATCCAGAACCAGACCGGTAACGTGGCGATTAGCTATATTTCAGGCTATTACCAGGACGTTATTGGCTTTGATTTCTGGGGCAACGCCAACATTAAGCTCGGGCATACCGTCGGTCAGTCGGAAATCCTTTACTACGACTACGATTGCGGCGAGCCGGGCAAGTTCAGCCCGTGCGAGAAGTCCTACATGAGCGTGTCGGTTGCCGCACTCAAGCTCAACCTTGGCGATGCAGGCACCAACTTCAAGCTGGCCGCGGGCTATACCCCCATTAACTCCGGTACCGTAAAAAGCAGCTGGGGCCTCAACCCTCACGCTTTTCGCGGGTTTGACAGTGCCCTGACCCTCGACAAACTGAGGCTGACCTACGCCTGGGCCGACCGCTTCAAGAACGACTGGAGCCGTGATTTTAAACCGATGACCACGGCCTGGCACCAGAACAACGCCGCCGGACTCGATGACAACGGCAAAACCATTAAAGCCGGTGCAATCATCAATTACATTCACACGGTGGGCGCAGTCTATAACTTTGGCAGTACCGTGCTTGACGTGGGCTATGGCGAAGGTAAAGGTTACCGTCGCAACTGGCAGGCACAGGTAGAGCGTCACGATACGTTGACAAAGGATGTCTCCCTGCAGAGTAAGCTCTTCTACCAGGGTGCGCGCTACATTGAAGATCTGTCGAAAATTAAAGATCCTGCAACGGAATATTATGTGGGGGTTGGTTTTAACCTGAGCCACGACAACACCGTGTGGTCCCTTGGCTATAGTCAGAACTACGCCCCGAACACCGGAGATTACAACTTCCGCTTAACCCCGTGGGCGAACTCCGATAAGCGTGATTATCAGCCGACGCTGTCGCAGCTGGAAGACTTTAACGTTTCCGGCGCCCGCGCGGTTCGTTTTGGCGTGAGTTATAACTTCGCCGATCTTAATCTACCGGAGTTAACCCTGGGCGGTGCCGGAACCTACGGCTGGCACGTGGTTAGCGATGTCAGTAAAACCGGTTCGGCGAGAAAGTACGACGGGAACATGGTGTCGTTCGATCTTTCCGCTCGCTATCTGGTGGCGGACGGCATGGCGAAAGGCCTCTCCTTTACCCTGCTCCCGGCGCTCTTCCGGGCGACAGACAGCAACTATAAAACCGATCGTAACGACGTGAAGTTTATCGTCGGCTACAGCATCAATATCTTCTGAGCCCCCCCCTCAACTGCGCATGAGGGGGACTTTGCGAAGGGAACCGCACCTGTCAGCTTCAAACGGCCAGAGCGGGTTACTCAACCGAATGGCATACTGAATAGCGGCGCAAAAGAAAAAACCCCGAGCGATTAAATAGCTCGGGGTTTGTATGACAGGCTTGCACGATGCCGAAGAAAGCAAAAGAACCATCAGGACTAGCCGTAGATAGATAAGTGACATTAAAATAACACGTGGAGATAGTTCTAACTGTTTTGGGCCTGCTACCTTGGCATACTAAACATTTCTCTGTAGATAATTCTGGCTTACTCCCTCACCATTTTCATATATTCATAAAATATGATAACCATCACATTCATGATCGGGGTGCCAATTTTTGATATAGCTAGCTTTTACTTTTTGCTACAGATGGTAATGCACCCTAAAAAAGGAATTAATCATGAAAATGACAATAATATATGCACTACTATCCGTATTTTTTGGAGTATATGGAACAACGGCCAGTGCCAGTAACACAAATCAAGTGTCACAAAATTTAGAAGCTGCGATTCCCCAACAAAAGCAAATAGTTATCGGCAATTGGGACGAGTTCAACTCAAGAAAAATTGACAGACTCATTCAAGAAGCAAAGCAGAAGCCTGCGCATTCTTTATATGCTGTTTTTGATTTTGACAATACAACAGCTTTTCTGGATATCGAAGAGGCAACGCTTATCTATCAACTAGAAAACCTTAAATTTTCGATGAAACCTGAGATATTGAAAGAGATAATTTACAAAGATATACCGCCTTCAAACTTTAACTCGGATTATAATAATAAAAATCATCAACCGGTTAATATAAACCTCATTGGTCAAGACATTATTGATAGCTACACATGGCTATACAATAATTACAGCGGATTTGCGGGTAATAAAACGCTTGATGAAATTAAAAAAAATTCCAATTATATGAATTTTATAGTGAAAATGAGATATTTATATGATGCAATAGGTGGGTCATTCGACCATGAGGTATCTTATCCATGGGTGACGTATCTTTTTTCTGGCATGTCCAAAAAAGAAGTAGCTGATTTAGTGCACGATACTATTGAGTGGCAAAATAACCAGCCTATCGGAAAGGTGACATGGGTAAGCCCGGCTGATATGGCAGGCCGAGCTGGTATCGTATCAGTAACATGGAAAAACGGATTCAGGCTGATCCCAGAAATGCAGACATTATATAAAAACCTACAGCAGGCAGGTGTTGATGTTTATGTCATTTCCGCTTCAGCTTTAGATGTGATAAAAAGCATCGTTACTACAGGAAAATATGGTTTTTCTGTTCCTGAGTCTCATGTCTATGCAATGCATCCCTTATATGATAAAGAAGGTAGATTGACTCACAGCCTCGATCCATACTATCCCCAGACGCAAGGTAAAGGTAAAACCGAAACTATAAAGAAATTTATACAACAGCATTACAAAAATACAGGACCAATATTAGTTGCTGGCGATAGCGAAGGAGATCAAAACATGATGTCCGACTTTAATGACACAAACTGTGTTCTTATTATTAACCGGCTACGCTCATCTGACACCATTATCGGTGAGCTATCAGCTAAAGCCGTTCGTGACTATAATAAAGATGATGCAAAAATATTATTACAAGGAAGAGATGAAAATAAAGGGGAATTTTTACCATCACAAAGTAGCATACTGATGGGCACGAATAACAAAGTATCTTTGCCATAGGTATCGACTTACAGCAATGCCTCTTACCTGAAAAGGGGGCATTGCTAGTGAAAGGATATTTATTGAGCAAATGACGGACTTTAGATGTAAAAAAGCCCGTATAAACGGGCTTTTTTTACATCACTTTATGCACCATAAAATCAAAACCATTCTTCAAGCTATTGATTTTATTTAGAATTTGGCGGAAGCGTAGAGATTCGAACTCTAGAACCCTTTCGGGTCGCCGGTTTTCAAGACCGGTGCCTTCAACCGCTCGGCCACGCTTCCAATGAGGCGCACTATAAACACCTCTGTTCAGGCTGTAAAGCACCAATTTATTCAACTGCCTTAAAATTAAACAAAAACGCGTTATTCGTCTGAAATTCAGGCAGTTTGCGCAGATTTTCAGCGCAAGCCGCCCTCTTCGCGTTAATGTTTTTTGATGTACATATCTTTGGTGTAGTAATACCCCAGCTTATCCGACGTAAATCCCCCTACCCATGGCTTGACCAGATGGGTGCGCACGTAGTGATAGACCGGAATGGCCGGGACATCCTGACCTAACAGATCCTCCGCCTGCTGGTAGAACTTTCCCCGTGCCGTCGTGTCAGAGGCTTTTGCCGCATTGCGCAGCGCCTCATCGTAGGCCGGGTTGCTGTACTGGCTGGTATTTTCACTGTCGCCGGTGCGGAAGTTATTGAGAAACGTCGCGGCGTCGTCATAGTCGGCTATCCACGCGTAGCGCACGGCGTCAAAATTATGCGTATGCATGGCGTCGAGCATGGTCTTCCACTCCTGGTTTTGCAGCTTTGCCTCAACGCCAAGATTCTTTTTCCACATTGAGCTGGCGGCGATGGCAATTCGCTGGTGAGATTCGGACGTGTTATAGAGCAGATTAAAGACCAGCGGATGGGTCTCATTATACCCGGCTTCGCTCAATAGCTTTTTCGCCTCGGCGATACGCTTCTCGCGCGGCCAGCTGGCGTACTCGGGATTGTGCAGCTTCACCCCGCCGATGTCAGGCTGGCTGATAAGCCAGGCCGGACGCTGCCCCTGCCCCAGCACCTTCTCCGCGATAATGTCTTTATCGAGGGCCATATTCAGCGCCCGCCGTACGCGCGGGTCGTTAAACGGCGGCCGGGTGGTGTTGAATTCGTAATAATAGGTGGCCAACTGCGGCGAAACATCCAGCTGATCGCCCATGGTTTTTTTGAGCTGGGCAAACTGATTAATCGGTACCGTATACACAATATCGATCTCTCCCGCCTTATAGCGGTTGACGTCGGCGGTTTCAGAGCTTATCGGCAGGTACGTCACCTTATTGATGACCGTATGCGCGTTATCCCAGTAGCGAGGATTGCGCTCGGCCACAATGCGCTCATTCACCACCCACTGCGACAGCTTATAGGGCCCGCTGGTTACGATATGCTCCGGTTTGGTCCATTTGTCGCCGTAGCGCGATATCAGCACTTTATCGAGCGGAACCAAAGATGGGTGCGCCAGCATCGCCAAAAACGCCGCATTCGGCTGAGTTAAGGTGACCTCAAGGGTGACATCATCTATCGCTTTGACGCCCAGCGTCTCGGGCGCTTTTTGCCCCTGCGCGATCTCCGCCCCGTTGACGATATGCATATTGCCGGGATAGCTCGCGTAAGGCGACGCCGTTAGCGGCGACACCAGACGCTGCCAGCTCCAGACAATATCCTGCGCCGTGATCGCCGTACCGTCGGACCAGGTCACACCGGGACGCAGGTGGAACGTCCAGACGGTGTTGTCCTTATTCTCCCACTTCTCCGCCAGCCGGGGCTCAATCTCTCCTGCTGGCGATACGCTGACCAGCCCTTCAAAAAGATCGCTGATAATGTTGTTTTCAACGTCGCTTTCCACTTTATGCGGATCCAGCGACGACGGTTCGCTGCCGTTATTTCTGACCAGTTCTTGCTTTTCGGCCAACGCCGTTCCCGGCGGTACCTGAGCGGCCAGCGCCGGGATGACCATGGAGAACAGACCGACGGCCACCAGTACGCGTGTGATGTGATTATATTTTTGTGTTTTCATATCCCTTGCCTTTGTTACGCTTCGTGAGTACCCTCTCCAGAGTTAGTCGCAGAATGGCTATAACGCAATATTTTTCAGTGAGTTATCAGATTTCGATCTGACTCCGGAAGGCGAACAAATAAAAATGCCACTTATCCCGATTTTCCTGGAATAATGTGCTGCATTCAGCCCGCTGACTTTGAGTAAAGATGGGTAAAAGCATTAGGGCTTAGGCCCTGTTTTTTTTATGCTTCGTTATTAATTACATCTGTCATAAGAGAGTGACTCATGGATCGTATAATTACATCGTCGCGAGACCGTTCATCGCTACTTAGCACGCACAAAGTTCTGCGGAACACCTATTTCCTGCTTAGCCTGACGCTGGCATTTTCCGCTATTACGGCGACGGCCAGCACGGTGCTGATGCTGCCTTCTCCGGGTCTGATTCTGACGCTGGTCGGTATGTACGGCCTGATGTTCCTGACCTATAAAACCGCGAATAAGCCAACGGGTATCATTTCCGCGTTCGCCTTTACCGGTTTTCTGGGCTACATCCTGGGGCCAATGCTTAACGCCTACCTGTCTGCGGGTATGGGCGATCTGATTGGCCTGGCGCTGGGCGGTACCGCGCTGGTGTTCTTCTGCTGCTCGGCCTACGTGCTGACCACCCGTAAAGATATGTCCTTCCTCGGCGGAATGCTGATGGCGGGCGTGGTGGTCGTGCTTATCGGTATGGTTGCCAACATTTTCCTGCAGCTGCCGGCTCTGCATCTGGCGATTAGCGCGGTGTTTATCCTGATCTCTTCAGGCGCCATTCTGTTTGAGACCAGCAACATCATCCGCGGCGGTGAAACCAACTACATCCGCGCGACCGTTAGCCTGTACGTCTCGCTGTACAACATCTTCGTCAGCCTGCTGAGCATCCTTGGCTTCGCCAGCAGAGACTAATCCTCTCCCCGTCTGTACTCAGGCCCCGCTTATGCGGGGCCTTATTTTTTGCTACACTGCCGCCATTTTCAGCGGTATGTGAAGAATCATGTTTATCTTTGAAGGCAATGAAATAGAGACCGATAGCGAAGGCTATCTGAAGGACACAACCCTGTGGAACGAAGCGATGGCGGCCGTTATCGCTGAGCAGGAGGGCATCAGCCTGTCCGTTGAGCATTGGGAAGTGGTGCGCTTTGTGCGCGACTTTTATCTGGAATTTAACACCTCACCGGCGATTCGTATGCTGGTGAAGGCCATGGCGAACAAGTTTGGCGAAGAGAAAGGCAACAGCCGCTACCTCTACCGCCTGTTCCCGAAAGGCCCGGCTAAGCAGGCGACAAAAATCGCCGGACTGCCTAAACCGGTTAAATGCATCTAATACAAAATGGCGAATTTCTGCCACTCTCTGGTGGGCTGATGGGGCTCGGTCAGAACCCTGTCCACCCGCGCGCTGCGCGGCCCACCGGCCTTCAGCCAGGCAATAAGTTTCTCCACCTGGTCCGGTTCTCCGCAGGCCAGAACCTCCACGCCGCCGTCGTCGAGATTGCGCGCGTATCCCGTTAATCCCAGCTGCAGCGCCTCGCGCTGGGTCGAATAGCGAAACCCGACGCCCTGAACGGAGCCGTATACCCACGCCATCGTGCAAACCGTTGCCATGTTCCCCCCTTTTCGGCCAATGACTCAATACAGAGGATAGCAAATTCCGTCAGCGTACATGCTTAGGTAATAATCCATAGTGCTGACGAAAACGGGCGCTAAAGCGCGAGCCTGACAGGTAGCCGCTGCTTTGCGCGATGTCGCCAATGGGTCGCGACGTCGACTGTAATTGCCCCAGCGCGTAGGCCATACGGACCTCTTCCACGATCTGGCGGAAGCTCCGGGACTCCTGCTGCAAACGACGGCGCAGCGTCGATTCGCCAAGAAAGAGCATTTTAGCCACTTTCGCCACGCTCCACGCTTCAGCAGGCGACAGCATAATAATTTGCCTGACCTGACCGGTTATGTCCTCGCGCCGCTCGTTGAGCAGCGGCCCGGCGTAGCCAGCCTGATACAGCGCCAGCAGCAATCCCATCGCCTGATGGTGCTGCAGCTCGGCGCTGAGCCCCTCCCGTACCGCCCGCAGGACGCTTTGCCACATAAACGACATTTCCGGCGCCAGCGGCGCGCAAAGCGACGTCAGACGACCGGTCTGCGGCTCGCTCATATAGCGGTGCTTAAAATCCGCCAGCAGTTCCGGCGTGAGAGAGAGCAGGTCGGAGCAAAAAAGCCCGTTTTCCGGCTGATTAATCACCTCGAGCTCAACCTCGGCGGGCAAAATAATCAGCTGCTGCGGCGTTGCCAGCATCTCGCTGGCACCCTGCACAATGACCTTACTGCCGCGGTTTACCCGGCAGATCGCGGGCGAGAACAGCGTGACGCGGTGCAGTTTGCATAAACGACGGGTAGTGATTTCCGCCGCCGTTAACGCGTTATGGTGAAAATGGATGTTCCGCATCATGCCGCCCTTTTTATTATCTTCCGGCCAGCGCCGTTAACTGCGCGCTGGCGATAGCGTGGCTGTATAACATAAATCCGACTAACGCCCCGCTGGCCTCGCCATCAATGGGCAACGTCGGGGTATCAAGCGCCCATACCGTAAAGCGGTAGCGATGCGGTTTATCTCCGGCGGGCGGACACGCGCCGCCAAAACCCGCATAGCCAAAGTCATTGCGCCCCTGTATCGCCCCGGCGGGCAGTTTAGCGTTATTTTTGTCTCCGGCGCCAGCGGCTAAGCCAGTCACCTGTTGGGCAATATTCACCACCGTCCAGTGCCACCATCCGCTCCCGGTCGGCGCATCCGGATCGTAAGCGGTCACCGCGAAACTGCGGGTACCCGCCGGAGCATTTTTCCAGGCGATCTGCGGTGAAATATTGCCGCCGGTGCAGCCAAAACCGCCAAACCAGTGCGTCTGCGCCAGCGTCTGGCCGTCGCGCATATCCGCGCTGCTGACGCTAAACGGCGCGGCAATCACCGTCCCGCTCATTATAACCATCATCGCGGCTGCGACCTTCAATCCTGTTTTCATCGTATTTTCCTCCGTAAGGTGAGGAAATACTGTAAGATCCCGGCATGTTTTTTATTGTGCCAAAGCGCCTGCGTTTTGTGCCGAAACGCTCACTTGTCGATACCGGTGGAATGGTGCTTGCCTCAGCCACTTGTGCTAACCTACGCGCCATTTTTTCGGTGCCGACATTCCCGTTGCTTAAAGGTAGCCCCATGACAGACTCCATTTTCCCCCGCTTAGTGTTAACCAAAGGACGCGAGAAATCCCTGCTGCGTCGCCATCCTTGGATCTTCTCCGGCGCCGTCGCCCGGATGGAAGGTAAAGCCCGTTCAGGTGAGACCATCGATATCGTTGATTCTCAGGGAAAATGGCTGGCCCGCGGCGCCTATTCGCCGTCTTCACAGATCCGCGCCCGCGTCTGGAGCTTCGATCGCAATGAAGCCATTGATAACACCTTTTTCGAACGTCGCCTGCAGCAGGCGCAAACCTGGCGCGAGTGGCTGGCGGCCCGCGACGGGCTCGATAGCTATCGCCTGATAGCCGGTGAGTCCGACGGCCTGCCGGGCGTGACCATCGATCGTTTTGGCGACTTTTTTGTACTGCAGCTGCTGAGCGCCGGTGCCGAATACCAGCGGGCATCGATTGTCAGCGCGCTGCAAACCCTGTTTCCGAACTGCGCTATCTACGATCGTAGCGACGTCGCGGTGCGTAAAAAAGAGGGGCTGGAGCTGGCGCAGGGGCCGGTTGTCGGCGAACTGCCGCCTGCCCTGCTGCCGATTACCGAGCACGGTATGCAGCTGCTGGTAGACATTCAGGGCGGTCACAAAACCGGCTATTACCTTGACCAGCGCGACAGCCGCCTAGCGACCCGTCGATACGTCGCCGATAAGCGCGTGCTGAACTGCTTCTCCTATACCGGCGGTTTTGCCATCTCCGCGCTGATGGGCGGCTGCCGTCAGGTTGTCAGCGTTGACACCTCGCAGGAGGCGCTGGACGTCGCAAAGCAGAACGTTGAGCTGAACAAGCTGGATCTGTCTAAAGCGGAGTTCATCCGCGACGACGTCTTCAAGCTGCTGCGGAAATATCGCGACGCCGGCGAAAAGTTTGACGTGATTGTGATGGATCCACCGAAGTTTGTTGAAAACAAAAGCCAGCTGATGGGCGCCTGCCGCGGCTATAAGGACATCAACATGCTGGCGATTCAGCTCCTGAATCCCGGCGGCGTCCTGCTGACCTTCTCCTGCTCCGGCCTGATGACCACCGATTTATTTCAGAAAATCATTGCCGATGCCGCCCTGGATGCCGGACGTGATGTACAATTTATAGAACAGTTCCGCCAGGCTGCCGACCACCCGGTGATAGCAACCTACCCCGAAGGGCTGTATCTGAAAGGGTTTGCTTGCCGCATCATGTAACTTGAAAAGTGGAGAATCGGCCCGCATATAGCAGGTAATCATGTCTCCCAGGAGGTGCTTATGATAGCCAGCAAATTCGGTATCGGCCAACAAGTTCGCCACACGCTTTTGGGCTACCTGGGCGTGATCGTCGATGTCGATCCCGAGTACTCGCTCACGGAGCCGGAAGAGGATGAAATCGCCGCTAACGACGAACTGCGCCTTGCGCCCTGGTATCATGTGGTGATGGAAGACGATGATGGCCAGCCGATTCACACTTATCTCGCAGAAGCGCAGCTGAGCAGCGAGCCCAGCGACGAACATCCTGAACAGCCGTCGCTGGACGAACTGGCCAGAACCATTCGCCAGCAGCTGCAGGCCCCTCGATTGCGCAACTAGTCATTTGTGGGTTTTACGCCTGGATACCGCCAGGTTTAAAACCCCGTTGGCTATTTTCATCTCCTCCTTGCCGCCGCGCATGCGGCAAATAGGATAAAAAATAAACGCCGCGCTTTTTTATTTAATAAACACATATACCTACCTGACTCACTCCGCTTATCATCGCGTTAAAAAATCAAAAACGAAGCGAGAAATTCCTCAAGCGCAATAACGTGACTTTTTGCGCAAAAAGACCAGCCGCAAAAAAAGATCTACCTGGCTTAAAAAAACAATAAAAAAAATCAATTTATATTGACTAATATGAATTACAGGTTTTAGATTACAAATCGTAATTTATAGCAGGAAAATAATCCTGGCAATGTTCGATAAGTTGCCAACAGAAAGCATATTATTGATTATTAGACGCGTACAACATCCATTCAATAATATTTTCAACTCATTGTTTTAAAAGGGTAACAATGAAGAGGAATAATCACTCGCTGCTCCGCGATGAAATTTTAAGCAAAGTCGTGAAACCCACCGATCATATTGAAAAATTGATTGAGATAATCGCTAAAGAGCATACGCCCTGCACCATTAGCAAAAAACGCAACATCAGCCTGACGCGGAATGGTGAAAGACAGTGCCTCATTTTATTCGACGGGAGCGTGGCGTTAAACCGCATAAGCGATGGGATGATCCTTAATGCTGAAAGCGCACCGTTTATTTTTGGCGCCAGCTGCCAGCTGGCATATACCCGCCATCTGTATGTTAAAACGAAAGAAACATCGCGCTTACTTTTGATTCCACAACGTTTTTTTCATGAGCAGGTCGTCAAATATCATCTCTGGCAATCGCTGGCGATGCTGCAGGATTATAGTTCGGCCAAAGTCTATGCTCATTGCATGACGATATCACAACTCTCCGCATACGAAATTATACGTAGCCATCTTCTCGAACTTATTGATGAACCAAATGTAATTAAAAACAACATCACTGCCGTGAATTATATTATGGACCACTCTTTTTTGTCCCGCAGCGGCATCATGCGGGTATTATCGAAGCTGAAGAGTGACGGCTATATCCATTTATCGCGCGGCATCCTGACGGATATTATTGATCTGCCGGAAAAGATGAACAGGCTTTATTCAAAATCCGGGCCCGCGCAGCCAGCAGAATGAGTATGCATACCGCTTATTTTTTATTCTGCGCCGTCGCGGCTAACGCCTGGCAAATCAGGTGACTGTACCGCCCGTCGCGCTGCTGCTGTTCACTCCAGCGGATATTGGGCAGCTTCATTTCACCAGAAATGCGCCGGCTGCTGAGCGCAAGCTGCTGAAAAAAAGGCGCCAGCATCGCGCCGCCGGGCACCGTCCGGGTTTGAAACACCGGGCTGCCGTCGACATAGCGATACGCCAGCGCGTTATCCGGCACTAGCGTGGCGGCAAACGCCTGCTGCGCATAGCTGGCCCAAAAGGTGGCCGCGCTATAGCCGCGAGAAACGTTGCTCTCGCAGGTAACCTCCCCGGGTGAAGGCACGACTCTTTCCTGCGCGGGTCTGAAGGCATTTTCCATCCAGCGCGCCATACCTTCCAGGTACCATTTCTGTTTAAAAACCCCGTAGCCGTATTGATACAAATGGAATAATTCATGCGCTGGCGTAATGTTGCGCGCCGGCCGCAGCGCGGCGTTAAGGACAATTTTTAAGCCGCAGGGCAGCGCCGTTCCGTCACCCATGGTTTCTGCCGCCACCCGATCGAAGGCCAGGCCGTGACCTTTGGGGAGCGTCAGCAGGTAGATGTTGATCTGTCGGGCCTGGCGATAAATTTTCTGCTGCAGCGGCGAGCGCAGGCCCAGCAGCGAGGTGTAGAGATATTTCGCAGCCTGGAGCTGGCTCGCAATGTCTTTCACGACATCCGGCACGCCGTCGCCGGTACTATCCTGCGGATATTGCAGGGCGTCCCTACCCTGCAGGCTGTAGTAAATATGAAAGTCATCCACGACGTGCGCTTTTTCCAGGCGATGCGCATGAAGCAAAGAGCCGGGAACGCAGCGGGAAACCTGCACCACATCGCGCGCCAGCAGCGGCGAACAGCAGCAGGATGCCAGCAGGAGCGCGATGACTCGTCTCATCGCCACGCCTGAGGGCCGCGGGAATAAAAAAGGCGCTGACGGTTAGCCAACGTTAACCGCCCGAGGACGCTTTTTTTCCAGCCCGTTTCCGCGCTCCGCGCCGGCATCCAACTGACGCTCGCTTGTCTGCAGCCATGCCGCCCAGCGTCCGGCGATAGCGCTGCCGTAGTAGCGCTGGGCGTTGCGTTGCGCGGCCTGCTGCATACTTTGCTGCAGCGACTTGTCGGAGATAACGGCGATCAGCGCCGCCGCCAGGGCCTCCTCATCGCCGCAGGGCACCAGAATCCCCGCCTCCCTGTCCTGCAAGATGTCGCGCGGACCGTACTTAATGGCAAAGCTAATCAGCGGCGTACCGTAGGCCATCGCCTCCACGGCGGAGAGAGACTGCCCCTCCTGAGTCGAACAAAGTACCGTGCAGCAGGCCGTTTTATGCGCCTGCGCGATGTCGGAGGTGAAACCGTTGATATGGATCGCCTTCTCCAGCCCCCACTCCGCCACCCGCGCGCTTAAGCTGCGCCGCAGCGGCCCGACCCCGTAGGTGTGCAGCTGCGCATCGGGGATCGCCGTCAGCACTTTACGAAAGGCGTTCAGCAGCAAGGCATGCTGCTTCTCTTCCGAGTAGCGTGCCAGATAAATGACCGTCTGCGACGGCGCTTTCTGCGGGTTCGCCGGAATATTGCCGTTATCGAGATGATTGGGGATCACCGCCATCCGCGCGGCCGGGAAACCCTCCAGCTGCAGGTCCTGCCACTGCTCATCGGTGAGGACAATCAGCCGATCGACAAGCTCCGGCTGTTCGAGGATATGCCGGTAGGAGCTTTTCAGCGCGCCGTTAGACAGCTGATGATGGGAGTGAATAATCGCGCTCAGCGTACACGCCATGCGCTGTGCGGGCCGCGAGCAGACGAAGCTTTTCCACGTTTTATTTTTATCGACGATAAAATGCCAGCGCCCTTTTTCCGCCAGCCGGGTTTCCAGCATCCACGCATAAAACGCCTCTTCCTGAGCAAAGCGTTTGACTTCACCGCCCGCCAGGGCAATTTCAAGATGGCTTAGCTGCACGTTGCCCTTTTTCTCGTCAAAGCTTTTGCGCAGCAGAATATTGCCGGCGCTATCAATATAGTCTTCGATGATTCTCCCCTGCGGACGCAGCAGGAAGTTATGTTTACCCACCGCGACATCCGCGCCGGGATTGACGGCATGCCTGAGCTCGATATTGCCCACCAGCGGCGCCAGCGCAGCGATCGCGTTCATCTCAAAGCAATCGCTGAGCCACTCATAGAGGTTATAAACCGGCACCTCTTCGGGCAGCGCGCCGCGCGCTTTCAGCGCCCGCACCGCTCTGGACAATTCGGGATTCCACGTCGCGGTAACTATCCAGGGCACGGTGCGCAAATGTTCGGTAAAGAGCTTCGCCCGCCGCATGGCCGCCACCTCAATACCGTTGCCGACGTCGCGCAGCGTCTCCAGCAGAAAAACGGGGATCGCGTTATTCGACGGCGGCGCGTCGTCCTGCGGGAGCAGCGGCTTTTTTGCCGCTAAATGGTATTTCTGATAGGCGATAAAGCCGGAAAGGTAGTGCTCGACGTCATCGATACGCACGCGGTAGCTGTGGTGGCGAATAAAGAAGCTGTTGACGATCCGTGCGGGATTTTTAAAAAACATCGCCAGCTCAGGCCAGAAGAAGCCGTTCAGCAAATAGCGCGCCCGAACTTCCAGCGCCTGCCAGAACTTCTGCTGGTCAAAATCCGCCAGCAGATGGCGATGCTCGGGCGAGGCGTCCAGACGGGTCACCATCTCCGACGCCGCCATCATTAATTCCAGCAGCGTGGGATAGGTGGTGACGCGATGCAGCACAAAATCAAGATGATCGCGCACGTTGTTCAGGCCAAAGCGAAAGTACTTCTCTTCCGGGCGAAAGCGGGTTAACTCATTAACGCAGTAGCTCAGCCAGTGGTCATGGTGCTGCCAGTGCTTATTTTTAATGAAATAGGCGAAGGCTTTTTCCACCATCTCCAGCCACTGCGGCGCTTTGGTCAGGCTGTACAGGCGCATAAGAGCAAAAGCCGCTTCGCCATCGTAATAAATGATGCGGAATTTGGCTTTCAGCGACAGATCGTGGCTATTCAATACGTGAACAAACTGGCCGCTGAGCGGATCCTGCATAAAGGCGATGCCGGTCGCCAGCTGCGCCATCAGCGGCAGATATTGCCGGTCTCCGGTCGTTTCGGTGTATTTCACCAGCGCCAGGATACTTACCGCGTTACCGCCGAGCTTGATCTCATCGCCCACGTCGCAGAGAAACGCCGCCTCGCGTCCATCGTCCAGCGTCCGTACTTCAATCAGCGTGTTAACCAGGTACGCAATCGCGCGGTCTATCGCCTGACGAACCGACGGCTGACGGGTCGCTTCCCAGCCCTCAATCAGCGAATAGGTGGAGCTGGCGTGGCGCAGCGCGTTATAGGATCGGACCGGGCGGTCGAAACAGGGAAACCAGCCGTAATGGTAGAGGCCGTCTTGCTTTACCTGACGGGCCAGATAATCGGTGCCTTTTTTAATCACCTCGGCGAGGCACTCGTCCTGCCAGTTTTCCCCGATAACGCGATAGCCGGAACCTCGCCCGCTCTGTTCCATCACTTTTGTCCCAAAACGATCGCAGAAGATCCCCTGAGTTTTAAAGCGCCAGAGCGGCTGCTGCGGATCCTGCGGCCAGCTAAGCGTCTGTTTAAACCGCCGCCGGGCGTAGTTTTCCAGATTGACGCTATTCGGCGCCACGACGCCGTTATCGCCATCGTAGAGCAGCGCGTTGCCGGCAATTTCCTGCTCGAGCATTGCGCAATTAAACTGCGGGTCAAACGCGAGGCCAAAGCGAAAATAGTTACGCTTGGTGACCATGAATTTTTCATTGAGGGATTGCCAGCTGAGCTTTTCCACGCTGTCCACGACGTCAACCCGCAGCCACTGCGGTTCGCTGTCCTGTTTTTTACGCCACTCCTGCAGCGCCCTGGCCCCCGCCAGCCACGCGAGATCGAAGCTGGTACCGCGAGAAATATGCATATGCGCGCGTGATTGGCCATCGCTGACGCTAAAGAAGATTACCCATGCCGGATAGTCAGAGGGCAATACGGTGGATTTTAATTTTTTCGCCTGAAAGCAGGCTTGTTGCAGTAAATCACTTAGCGCCATCTTCCCCTCTCCGTTTATTCAAGAATGCGTTGAATGTTTAAAAATTATTATCAGAGACTGCAAACAAACCCATTTTAGATATTGCGCCGATGGCTCGGCCCGGCACACTCCCCGGAGGCGGCGCTCAACGCGCCTTATCCGGGCTAGCGGACCGCAAACGGCGATGACCCGTAGCCGATAAGAAGCTCGCCCGTTGATTAACGTTCCCTTAAGGCTTCTTTTGCCCGATTAAACGGTTTGACCAGATAATCCATGACCGTTTTTTCGCCGGTCTTAATATCAACGGTGGCAATCATTCCCGGGCCAATTAAAAAACGCTTGCCGCTTTTATTTTCCAGGTAATCATAGTCAGTGCGAATAAACACCCGATAGTAGTAAACATCCGGTTTAGCTTCATCCTGAGTGGTATCCGGCGATATGGTTTCCACCACGCCGTTCAGCGCGCCATAGATGGCATAATCATAGGCGGTAATTTTCACCAGCGCCTGCTGGTCAGGATGAATAAAAGCGATATCACGAGGTGAAATCCGCGCTTCGATTAATAACCGGCCATCGACCGGAACAATTTCCATCAGCTCGCCGTTGGGCGCAATAACCCCACCAATCGTATTGACCTTAATATTTTTAACGATCCCCTGCACCGGCGAACGAACGGTTAAGCGCGTGACCGAATCGGCGCGCCCCTTTATCACTTCCGCCAGACTGGCCACGTCAGCATTGGCTTTTGACAGCTGTTCACGCGCGTCAACAAAATAGCGGGTATTGAGATCGATTTTTTTAAAACTAATATCCGCGACCTGCTGGCGAAGACGCAGCACTTCGACATTGCTCGCCGCCCCGGTTTTCGCCAGCCTTTCGGTGATGGCCAGTTCGCTATTCACCAGTTTTAACGACTCGTCCAGCTGGCGCGTCGATTTGCTCAGCTGCTCTTTGCGGCTATGGTAAAGACGCGTCTCCTCCGCCAGCAGCGCGGGCCAGGCTTTCAGGGAGTCGGGAAACGCCAGCGGCTGATTGTTCACCTCGGCGGTTAAGCGAATGCTCGCCGCCAGCGAGGCGCGATATTTCGCCTGGCTTTCGCCGACGTTAGATTCGCTGCGGGTGGGATCGAGGCGCGCCACAACCTGTCCGGCTTGTACCTTGCTGCCTTCCCGTACGTTCAGCTCGGTTAAAATACCGCCGTCGAGGGTTTGTATCACCTGCTCCCGCGAACTGGGGATCACTTTTCCGGTACCGGTTGAGACTTCGTCCAGTACCGCGAACCATGCCCAGATGCCGCCCACCAGCAGCATAACGGCCAGCAGGAGAATCAGCCGCCGCGATTTAACAATTTTCGCCTCGTCTTCTTCGCTATCCGGCAGCAGCGCCACCGGGTCGTGATCGGCCATCAGGGGGATTTTACTCATATGTTCACCACCTGCCCGCGGGCTTTCTCTTGCTCAAAAACCGTTGCTTTGGGTTTATCCAGCGCCAGCTGCCCGTCCTGGATAACCAGGATCCGATCGACGATATTAAGCACCGCAGCTTTATGCGTGGCGATGATCATCGTTCGCTCGCCGGCCCACTGCGCCAGCTGTTCCACAAAGGCCTTTTCCGTTCGCTCGTCGAAAAACGAGGTCGGTTCATCGAGCAGGATAATGTTCGGATCGCGCAGCAGCGTCCTGGCCAGCAGCAGCGACTGCCGCTGGCCGCCTGAAAGCCCCAGCCCGCCTTCCATAATGACGTGTTCAAGACCGAGGGGCAGTTTGCGCACAAACTCCAGCGCGCCGCACAGGGTAAGCACCGAGAAGATTTCATCATCCGTCGCCGCCGGTCGCCCGAGGATCAGGTTCTCGCGCAGGGTGCCGTGGAACAGCCGCGCCTCCTGGGTCAGCAAGGTGGCGTTGCGGCGAATATCCGCGAGGTCGATCTGCGGCAGGCTTAAATCATCCAGCCGCAGCTCGCCCGAAACCAGCTCGACGTTGCCCATCATCGCCTGCAGCAGGGTCGATTTACCGGCGCCGATTCGCCCAAGGATGGCGATTCTCTCGCCGGCTTTTATGGATAACTGGTTGATACGCAGCGGGATCGCGGCATCGTTAAGGCCGTAGCGGAATTCCGCCTGCCGGAACTCGTAGTTGCCGTGCAGCACGGCGCGGTGAACCCGGGTTTCGTCCTGCCCCCCTTCGACCGGCAGCGCCATCAGGTTATCGAGGCTGGCCTTCGCCGTTTTCACCTGCTGCCAGCGAGCGAGTACGCCGCACAGCGCGGTCATCGGCGCCACCATGCGGGTCGAGAGCATTGATGCCGCCACCATCGCCCCGGTGGTGATGTCGCCATTAATCACCAGCGGCGCGCCGACCACCACCACCGTGGCATAGAGCAGGTTTTGCACCGACATTCCCCAGCTGACCAGGCCGTGGGTGAGCCTGCGCGTTTTGACCCCCGACTCGGCGGTAATGGCAATATAGCTATTCCACTGATGCAAAAAGCGGCTTTCCGCCTGCATCATTTTGATGTCCTGCAACCCCTGAATGCTTTCCACCAGAATGGCGTTACGCAAGGTATTTTCATGCTGGTTTTTATTGGCCAGCGCCGCGAGCTTGCGCTGCAGCAGCAGGCCGGGCAGGATCATCAGAATCGTCGCCACCGGCGCAATCCAGCTTAGCCACGGCGAGACGATAAACAGCACCACCTGAAACAGCAAAAAGAACGGTAAATCCGCTACGATGGTCATCATCGTTGAGGTCATCATTTCGCGCACCTGCTCCAGCTCGCGGATTTGCGAAATAAAGCTCCCCGTCGAGCGCGGTACCGCGCTGTTTTTCAGGCGCAGCGCGTGGCCGAAGACCCGGTCAGAAACGCGAATATCCCCGCGTTTGCCGAGCAGATCCGTGACGTGCCCGCGCATAATTTTCAGCACAAAAGCAAATACCGCCGCCAGCAATACGCCGCTGAACAGGACATACAGAGTGGGATAAGACTGCGCCGGGATCACCCGATCGTAAACCTGCATCGAAAACAGAATACCGCTCAGCGCAAGAACGTTTATGGCAAAAGACGCCAGCATCACGTGCAGGTAGGGGCGAATATCTTTCAGCACAATTTTACGCAGCCAGTCCGGCTGAAAGCGGGCCAGGTAGCTCTCGGTGCGAATATCCCTTTCCGGCGCTGACGGGCGAAACGCAATGGTCTTTTCAATTTCCGGCAGCAGGGTTTCCAGCGGGCAGTAGCTGAGCAGCGCGAGCTCCTTCACAAACCGCACCCCGACGGCGTTATTAACGTCAAAGCTTTCGAGCACGGCGACTTGCCCGTCGCGCAGCTGGACGACCAGCGGTAGCCGCCAGGCCGACATTTTCTCATCGCCCGGAGATAAAAACTGGCAGTTTAGCCCGGCGTGGCGCGCCAGGTGCCGGAGCGCCTCCGGCAGGGTTTTCTGCGTCGCCCACTCGGCGGCGGCATGCAGCGTGCCGGGAGAAAAGCTTTGTCGATAGTGGTTGGCAATAAAAGCAATCGCATTAGACCAATCGAGCAAATGCGGTATCCCGGCGCGTTCGTTTTGTGAGGTCATGGGCGGATCTCCACGCCCTGGATATTTTGTTTTTCCAGCGCGAACACCGAGCGCATCTTGCCGGTGCTGAACAGGCAGTCCAGCTCCAGCGAACGCAGTTGTGATTCCGTCAGGACCTGGCTAAATCTGGCCTGGTAAATTTCCTGATCGACGTTGAGCAGATCCAGCAGCGGCCGCGAGCCGAGCTGAAGATACTGATCCTGATACAGCGCCCGGGTTTGCTCACCCAGCTGCTGCTGACGTTTCTGAATCCCCAGCGACTGGGCAAGATTAACCGCTTCATCGCGAGAGGCGTTCAGCTTCTGGCTGGCGTCCAGCTGGGCGGTTTTTATCGCCGCATTCGCCGCCGCCAGACTTTGCTGGGCGGCGTCGCGTGAGGCGGTCATCGCACCGCCCTGATAGATGGGCATTTGCACTTTCACCCAGGCGGAGTATTGCGTTTTATTCAGTACCGCGCTGTTGGCATAGTTATCGTTGAGGTAATGGGTGACTTCCGGCTCAAGGGAAATCGTCGGCAGCATTTGCGCGTTGGCGTTATCCAGCTGAGCCTGAGCCTGGCCGGCCTGGGCCAGCGCCGCTAATACCGCCGGAACAGAGCGGTAATCGATTTTGGATACCGCGCAGGCGGCGTCCATCCCCTGCGGAAGGTCATCCGTCACCGTGGCAATGCCGCCGATGCCGATATAGGTCGCGAGCGTGGCTTTCCAGCGCTGAAGGGCCGCCTGATATTGCAGGAGCGTAGATTGCGCGCCCTCCACGCGGGTATCGGTCTGCACAACGTCCGATAACGATGACGCCCCCGCATCGTTGCGCTGGCGAATAAGATCGCCAATCTGTTTAAGCGAATCGACCTGCGCTTTAGCGATGTCGACCAGCTTTTGATAGCCCTGCACCTGCACTACCGCCGCGGCGGTGTCGTGAGCGACCTGGTCGATATTCAGCATGACGGTGGCCTGCTGCTGGGCCACGCCGGAGTCGGCGGCTCTGACCGAACTGGACACTTTGCCGAAGTCGTAAAGCATTTGCGATACCGAGACGACCAGCGATGGCGTATATCCGGCATCAGAATAAGTATTACTATAACCATTATTCATACCCGCACTAATTTGCGGGTAATATTTGGCTTTCGCCATGTCAACTTTCTGCGCCATTTCCTGGAGTTTGCTGACCTCCTGGGTAATCGCCGGATGCCAGTTGACCGCATTTTTTACCGCTTTTTTAATATCCAGCGGGCCGGATATTCGGGTCTGGCTATTAATAATCTCTTCATTGTACCCCGCGACCTGTTGGCTATCGGTTAAACGCTGGCTGCTAATATCATTCGGCATCAAGTATGAATTTTCCGCATGACCTGAAAACGGCGGATTCAAAGCAATAAAGAGAGCGGTATAGCCGCAGGTTATGACATTCCTTTTTTGTTTAAATAGACGCATCAAATTTACCCTTCAGAATTCACGCACTGAAAAAACGGATATAATAATTTCCGCATCATTATTTTTATTAAATAACGGTCTGCTATCTCCCGGATCGCTGCCCGATTCATTCCTCCGCAATAAATAATCTGGACGGCACTTCCGTGTGCCGTTCGCTATAACGCCGATTAGTTGGAGTTATTTGTATCAAGCAGCTCGTTGAGCGAATTGATATGCACCCCTTCCAGCGTAATTAAGGTTGTTGATTGATGGTCACCGGCCCCGCCGTCGCGGTCGATGGATACCACCGTGTTATTGCCAACGTAGCTCAGGGTCACATAGTTGCCCAGACTGCTGCTGTTCCCATCCCAGTCAACCAGCAGCGCCGACACATCGATATGATCCCCTTGCGCAACCGAGAAATCCTTCCAGGTATCGCTGCCGTTGCCGCCGGTATTGTCATCGGCCAGCAGGTTGTAAACCACCGTGTCGGCCCCGATACCCAGGGTGAAGGTATCGTCATAAGCGGTGCTGTGGATATCGTCGCCGTTCACGCTGCCGGTAATCTGCGGATGCAGATCGATGGTCAGCGTCGCCGCGGAAGAAACGCCATTGCTGTCGTTTACCGTGTAGGCGAAGACCTCCTTATGCGTGATTGTCGACACATCCATCCCTGCCTTCAGACTGTAGGTATAAGAACCATTATTCGCCATCGTCAGGGTGCCATAGTCACCGTAAATTGTGACGCTGCTTCCGGTTACTGCGCTACCGTTGCTGGTGGTGATACTGCCATTGCTGTTGAAGGTCCAGGATTCGGCAATGCCAGTGGAAGTATGTCCGGCGACGGTGTATGAGGCATACAGCACGCCATGGAAATCTTCCGTACCGCCCGAGTTGTTTCCGTTCTGGATATTCCCGCTGACGTTGGTTCCTGCCACCGTATAGTGCGTTGCGGTATCGAACGTCGTACCGGTGATAGAAGCTCCAACCGTATAATTCGGCGCTGGCGTTAAGAAAGAATCCAGAGTGGCGGTGGCTTTCGAAGCCAGGACCATCTCGTAATTTCCTTCGCTCAATGCCACACCCGTTAGCGTTAGCGTATCCGTAGCGCTGGCTGTTGCGCCGATAATCGTGGTCAGATTTTCTGTCGGTGCCCCCTGCCACACCAAAACCTTACTGCCGTCGCTGAGTACGTGATAAATGCTGACCGTGCTGTCAATCCTGACGGTATTGACCACCGAGCCACTTGCGGTGTAGTTCACATTCACCGAGAGGGTATCCATTTCGCGATCGGCCCCCACGCTAAAGCTAATCGACTTACTCGCTGATACTCCGCCCGTTGTCGACTTACCGCTTGTGTTCAGCCCCGCCGTGTCAATCGCCGGAACATTCACCGTTGCCAGCGCCGTTGCCACGTTCAGCGCAACGACATCATTCACCGCCAGCGAAGCCGGGCTGTCGATATCGATCGTCAGCGTCGTGCTCGCCGTGTGGCCCAGACTGTCGGTTATGGTGTAGGTAAAGACCTCCGATTGGCCGACGCTACTCACTCCGCCGTACGGCTGATAGGTATAGCTACCGTCGCTATGGATGGTCAGCGATCCCCAGGCACCGGCTATCGTCGTTCCGCTGCTAGTGACCGATACCGGATCGGCGTCGGTCACCGAGGTGGCGGTGACGCTCGTCACCTTAATATTTACCCCGGTGTCCGCCACATCGCCGTCGCCATCGCTTTGCAGGACGTTCCCCGTCAGGCTGTCGGTGTGATAGCCCTCAGAGTCGGTGACCGACACGTTGACAAAGGTGCCCAGGTTCAGGTCCAGCAGCGCGCCCAACAGACCGCCGGTATTCGGTGAAGAGACCACCGCCGTGTACGACCCTGAAGGTAACATTGAGGACCAGCCGCCGCCGCTATAGCCCAGGCTGAGACCCAGTCCATTAACATTAATGTTGACGGCGTTGGTCAGAACCTGCACCACTTCGCCGGTCGCCTTATCGACGATAGAGAGATCCGCCGTAAAGGACGATGCGCCACCCAGCAGGCTCAGCAATGTGCTCAGGGCCGCGCCCAGGCTCAGGCCGGTGGTCCCAGAGACAGCGAGCAGCACTTTTTCGTTTGCCCCCGCGGCGACGTCAAAGTCAAAACTATTGCCGTTGAGTAAGCCAACGTTGACGGAACCGAGTAACGAGACGCCGACAAGTTGGCCAACGGTACCGCTTTCACCGTTGAGGGTATCGAACGTCGCGGTCAGATCCGTTTCCTGAGCATCCGGATTGGCCTGCGCCGGTTCGATGTTGCCGCCGATATTAATCGTCAGGTTAGTCGTCGAGGTATTGCCCGCTTCATCGGTAATGGTATAGCTAAAGACATCCGATTGACCGATAGCGGCCCCGCCTTTGGTCAACTGGTAGCTATAGCTGCCATCAGAGTGAATCGTCAGTACCCCATAAGCCCCGGTGATATTGACGCCAGCGCTGGTCACGTTAACCGGGGTCGATCCGTCGACGGAGTCCGATACCGCGCTGGTGACCGAGATGCCCTGACCGCTATCCTGCATATCGCCGCTGGCGGTGGTATCCAGCACGTTACCTTCAATGGCGCCGACGCTGTAGCCAACCGAATCCGTCACGTCCACGTTGACGAAGCTTGCCACCTGGGCCGCCGCCAGCGCGTTGATCAACGATACCAGGGGGCCGTTACTTTCCGGCGCAGAGATAACCATGGTGTAGTCGCCCGCCGGCAGATTGGCGAAGGAGACCGTGCCGTTATAGGAGAGCCCGCCAAGCAGGCTCGCCGAGATAGAGACGCTGTTTTCCGCAATCGCCACGACTTCGCCGGTGACCGTATTCACCACCGACAGATCGGCCGTCAGGGTATTTCCTGCTCCCAGCAGGTTGACGATAGTGGTCAGCAATCCGCTCGCCGTCAGCAGCGAGTTGCCGTTCACCGATACCGTCATATCCTCAACGGTTCCGGAACCCACGCTAAAGCGCAGATTATTGCCCGACAGCAGCGAGACATCGACGGTGCTGAGTAACGTCAGGCCAACCAGTTGACCGCTGGTACCGCTGACGTTGTTCAGGTTACCTTCCAGCGCGACAACGTCCGGGCTGTTGCTATCGGGGATGGCCTCGATATCGCTGTCGGAATCCGAGTCGCTGTCGGAGTCCGAGTCGCTGTCAGAGTCCGAGTCGCTGTCGGAGTCCGAGTCGCTGTCGGAGTCCGAGTCGCTGTCAGAGTCCGAGTCGCTGTCGGAGTCCGAGTCGCTGTCGGAGTCTGAGTCGCTGTCCGAATCCGAGTCGCTGTCAGAGTCGGAGTCACTGTCGGAGTCCGAATCGCTGTCCGAATCCGAGTCACTATCCGAGTCCGAGTCCGAGTCGCTGTCGGAGTCCGAATCGCTATCCGAGTCCGAATCGCTATCCGAGTCCGAATCGCTGTCCGAATCCGAATCACTGTCGGAGTCAGAGTCGCTGTCAGAGTCCGAGTCGCTGTCAGAGTCCGAATCGCTGTCAGAGTCGGAATCACTATCAGAATCCGAGTCACTGTCAGAATCCGAGTCACTGTCAGAATCCGAGTCGCTGTCAGAATCCGAGTCGCTGTCAGAATCGGAGTCACTGTCAGAATCAGAATCGCTGTCGGAATCGGAGTCACTGTCAGAATCCGAATCGCTGTCAGAGTCGCTGTCAGAGTCCGAATCGCTGTCAGAATCCGAGTCGCTGTCTGAATCCGAGTCGCTGTCGGAATCCGAGTCGCTGTCAGAGTCGGAGTCACTGTCAGAGTCAGAGTCGCTGTCAGAGTCCGAATCGCTGTCTGAATCCGAGTCACTGTCAGAATCCGAGTCGCTGTCGGAGTCTGAGTCGCTGTCGGAGTCTGAGTCACTGTCAGAGTCCGAGTCACTGTCAGAGTCGGAGTCCGAATCGCTGTCGGAATCCGAATCGCTGTCAGAGTCGGAGTCGCTGTCAGAGTCCGAGTCGCTGTCCGAATCCGAGTCGCTGTCGGAGTCCGAGTCGCTGTCAGAATCTGGATTGGCCCCTATATTTCCAGACACTTTTTATCGCTTTACCCATTACTGGTTCGCCGCCGCAGATATTCCCGTGGCGAACGATATCCCAGTGCACTGTGCGGATGCCATTCGTTGTAATGTTCGAAGGCCTCCGCAAGGTTCTTTGCCGCTGTTAACCCGTCAGGTTTTGGCATGATGCTGATGTAGTCGCGCTTCATCGTTTTCACGAAGCTCTCCGCCATTCCGTTGCTTTCTGGACTACGTACCGCCGTATGTTTTGGCTCCAGTCCTACCATTCTGGCGAACTGACGCGTCTGATGAGAACGGTAGGCTGAACCGTTGTCTGTCAGCCACTCAACGGGGGATGTCGGCAGCCTGTTACCGAAGCGACGCTCTACTGCACCCAGCATGACGTCCTGCACGGTTTCACTGTCATATCCACCGGTACTTGCCGCCCAGTGAAGTGCCTCGCGATCGCAACAGTCCAGTGCGAACGTGACCCGCAGTTTTTCACCGTTATCACAGCTGAACTCGAAGCCGTCGGAGCACCACCGCTGGTTACTTTCTCCAACGGCCACTTTCCCTCTATGCGCCCGCTTCGAGGGCGGTATTGCCGGTTTACGCTCAAGCAGCAGCGCATTCTGACGCATGATGCGGTATACGCGTTTGGCATTGATCACCGCCATGTCGTCAGTTTCTGATTGTCTGCGCAGCAGTGCCCATACACGACGATAACCATAGGTGGGCAGATCGTCGATAACGGTATGGATACGAGCCAGCGCTTCAGTATCATCAGGCTTGCGCTTGCACCGACGATCCTGCCAGCCCTTCGACCGACGGGCCATGGCATGCAGTTGCGCACGTGAGACCCGGAGGCAACGACTGACAAGGCTTATTCGCCATCCTCCGGCAACAAGGGCACGTGCGCTATCCACTTTTTTTGTCGGCCATATTCAACGGCTTCTTTCAGCAGCTCGTTTTCCATGGTTTTTTTGCCCAGCAGGCGCTGTAACTCTTTAATTTGCTTCATTGCAGATGCCAGCTCCGACGCGGGTACAACCTGTTCACCCGCGGCAACCGCAGTGAGACTGCCTTCCTGATATTGCTTACGCCACAGGAACAGCTGACTGGCAGCAACGCCATGCTGACGGGCGACCAGCGACACGGTCATTCCGGGCTCAAAGCTCTGCTGAACAATGGCGATTTTTTCCTGAACGCTGCGCCGTCTGCGCTTCTCTGGACCTAGAACATCAATCATTCGGACTCCAACGACTAGTCTAAAACTAGTATTAAGACTATCACTAATTTAAGTGATACCAACTGTCTGGAGATTCATGGGGCCAGTCTACTGTCGGAGTCCGAGTCAGAATCACTGTCAGAGTCCGAGTCGCTGTCAGAATCCGAATCACTGTCTGAATCGGAGTCGCTGTCAGAATCGGAGTCGCTGTCGGAATCGGAGTCACTAT
The DNA here is from genome assembly GCF_001753185.1 of Klebsiella sp. LTGPAF-6F. Lineage (NCBI taxonomy): Bacteria > Pseudomonadati > Pseudomonadota > Gammaproteobacteria > Enterobacterales > Enterobacteriaceae > Klebsiella > Klebsiella sp. LTGPAF-6F. The sequence goes on along the minus strand of NZ_CP017450.1, from coordinate 2,270,422 downwards.
CGGAATCCGAGTCGGAGTCACTATCGGAGTCCGAATCACTGTCAGAGTCGGAGTCACTGTCGGAGTCCGAATCGCTGTCCGAATCCGAGTCACTGTCAGCGTCAGAATCGCTGTCTGAATCCGAGTCGCTGTCAGAGTCGGAATCACTATCAGAATCCGAGTCACTGTCAGAATCCGAGTCGCTGTCAGAATCCGAGTCGCTGTCAGAGTCAGCATCGCTGTCCGAGTCGGAGTCACTGTCAGAGTCAGAATCGCTGTCTGAATCCGAATCGCTGTCAGAGTCCGAATCGCTGTCGGAGTCGGAATCACTGTCCGAGTCGGAGTCACTGTCGGAATCCGAGTCGCTGTCAGAATCCGAGTCGCTGTCAGAGTCAGCATCGCTGTCCGAGTCGGAGTCACTGTCAGAGTCAGAATCGCTGTCCGAATCCGAATCGCTGTCGGAGTCGGAATCACTGTCAGAATCCGAGTCACTGTCGGAGTCAGAGTCCGAGTCAGAGTCAGAGTCGCTGTCCGAATCCGAATCACTGTCAGAGTCCGAGTCGCTGTCGGAGTCCGAATCGCTGTCACTATCAGAATCGCTGTCCGAGTCGGAGTCGCTGTCAGAATCCGAGTCGCTGTCAGAGTCCGAATCGCTGTCACTATCAGAATCGCTGTCCGAGTCCGAATCGCTGTCAGAATCCGAGTCGGAGTCACTGTCCGAATCCGAATCACTGTCCGAATCCGAGTCGCTGTCAGAATCGGAATCACTGTCAGAGTCAGCATCGCTGTCCGAGTCGGAGTCACTGTCTGAATCCGAGTCGCTGTCGGAGTCGGTATCATCGCTAAGATCGACAGTTAATATAAATATCGGGGATCGTTCGCTGACGTTGCCGGCCAGATCGGTCACCGTGGTGCTCAGGCTATGGGATCCTTCAGCCAGTGCGTCAGTAGTAAAGCTCCAGCGTCCGTCCTCGTCCGCAATCGCGGTTCCCAGTACGGTATCACCGTCATAAATTGTGATCGTGGCACCTGCTTCCGCCGTACCGCTCAAGGTTGGTGTATCATCATCCGTCACGCTACCGCTGTTCAGTGTACCCGTGTCTTCTCCTGCATTATCAGTGACCTGCAGATCGCTAACCGGGTTCACTATAGTGTCTACCGTCAGTTCAAAGGCCGGCGAACGTTCGCTCACGTTCCCGGCTTTGTCCGTTACCGTAGTGCTCAGGCTGTGGGCGCCTTCCTCCAGACTAGCTGGCGTGAAGCTCCAGCGTCCATCCTCGCCGGCAACCACTGTGCCCAGCACGGTGTCGCCGTCATAGATCGTCACCGTGGATCCCGCTTCCGCCGTGCCGTTCAGGGTGGGCGTCGCATCGTTGGTCAGATCCCCGCTCTGCAGTTGGCCGGTGTGCTCTGCAACATTGTCGGTTACCTGCGGAATGCTGGCTGCCGGCGCAGTGGTATCGATGGTCAGTTCAAACGCCGGCGAACGCTCGCTGACGTTGCCGGCTTTGTCCGTCACCGTCGCGCTCAGGCTGTGGGAACCCTCGCTCAGCTCCGGTAACGTGAAGCTCCAGTTGCCATTTTCATCCGCGACGACAGAACCCAGTTTGGTATCGCCGTCATAAATCGTTATCGTGGCCCCAGCCTCTGCTGTCCCTTTAATCTCCGGGGTCGTATCGTCAGTGACATCTCCAGAATGGAGCACACCGGTGATGGGGCCCGCATTGTCAATGACCGCTATGTTCTGTGCCGCGGTAGGTAGCTCGGTATCAGTATCGGAGTCACTGTCAGCATCAGAATCACTATCCGCGTCGCTGTCAGCATCCGAATCACTATCTGAATCTGAATCCGAGTCGGAATCACTGTCAGAATCGGAATCACTATCTGAATCAGAATCACTGTCTGAATCAGAGTCGCTATCGCTGTCAGCATCCGTATCACTGTCGGAGTCTGAATCACTGTCAGCATCAGAATCGCTTTCAGAAACCGAAGAGTGGTGGTCTTTGTTTGAGGTGCCGGCGAACATTGCCGCAATACCCAGCAAAGCCGCGCCAGCCATGACCCAACCGGCAATACTTTGTCCCGCGCCACCGGTCGCGATGACTTCTGAAAGATCGCTAATCAGCGAATAGTGTGCCCCATCAGTACCCGCACCTTCTAGCCACCATAGCGCGCCGGTCTCATCATCCATAAGAACTAAATCACTGTGCTGTCCATGCTCATCCACAACGAAAAAGTTTTTAATTGTAACGGTGTCACCGTTTTGGAGTTTTAGAACAAGATCATTACCTTGTCGGGTATATGAACGAATATCCTCACGCTTGACGTGCAGGAGAACCACTGACTGCGTATTGAGATTAACTTGATTGCCATCGACGGTGTATTCAGCACCAGTTTCTTTCACTGTCACATTTATATTTTTCATCAGGTTGCACCCTTGAGATGAAGACGCAGTCAGAGGTATGAGATAATTCTTAATTATGCATCTTATTAGATATACCACTTAACGGAGTCCCGCAAGGTCAAAGCAAAATAATCCAATCACATTCTGTAATAAATTTAATTACTCAAATTACAATAACTTAAAATAATAAACTTACATTTTGAGATGTTAATAGAGACCATAAGAAAAATGATTGCTCACGGTTATTACAATGAAGATAAAATCATGGATAATACATTTCTTATATCACCAAACCTCCATTTTAACGCTACCCGAAAAATATCTGTGATATTAGTCATATAAATGACATGAGAAAAAACAATTATTTTTTTAAACTTTAAAATATTTTATAAGGATTCCCCATGTATTTTCTATGGTTTATTTATAAAAAATAAATTATCCTCGCGAGGAAATTTTAAGTAATAAGGGAGATAAAACCTGGACAATGTCTGTTAAATCCACAAAGACAATGGGTTTTATTTTAAAATAAAGAAACGTTTCGATGTAGTTTTAATTAAAATATTGACCATAAATAACTTAATCAATATTGATAATAAAAAACCCCGCCAGGCGGGGTTTTAGGTTTAACGGGCTAATCCTAACCGCGGGATCTCTATCGCCGGACAGCGATCCATCACCACGTTTAGACCGGCGTCTCGGGCGAGAACAGCCGCCTGTTCATTGATTACCCCCAACTGTAGCCATAGCGTTTTCGCACCGATAGCCACTGCCTCCTGGGCGACGCCCCAGGCCGCTTCTGAGTTACGGAAAACATCGACCATATCCACTTTTTCCGGCACGTCAGCAAGCGTGGCATACCCTTTTTGCCCCAGCAGCGTGGTACCCGCAACCTTAGGGGAAACGGGAATGACGTGATACCCCTGCTCCAGAAGATACTTCATCACCCGATAGCTTGGGCGGTCAGGTTTGTCACTTGCCCCCACGAGGGCGATAGTCCGTGTCGAGGTCAAAATACCTGCGATATCGTTTTCTTTCATCATCATCCTCCTGCTATTTAGCCCAAGTGTATGCTAATCCGGATGAACCCGCATGAGTCCTGACCTGCAGATGCGTCAAATTTTTTCATCCCGACGCTTGCAGCAACAGTCACTTCCAGTAATCTGTCTACAGGCCAAAATGTGGAATGAAATGATGGAACTAACAACACGTACCTTGCCAGCACGCAAGCATATTGCGCTGGTTGCTCACGATCACTGTAAAGATATGCTGATGAAGTGGGTCGAGCGCCACCAGCCATTGCTGGCGCAACACACGCTCTCGGCGACAGGAACGACCGGAAATCTGGTGTCACGCGCAACCGGGCTGGAGGTGCATGCGATGCTGAGTGGTCCCATGGGCGGCGACCAGCAGGTGGGTGCGCTGATTTCAGAAGGTAAAATCGATGTATTGATTTTTTTCTGGGATCCGCTAAATGCCGTGCCGCACGACCCGGATGTTAAAGCGTTATTACGTTTGGCGACGGTATGGAATATTCCCGTCGCCACCAATGTCTCAACCGCCGACTTTATTATCCAGTCCCCGCACTTCAGCGACCCCGTTGATATCCTGATCCCTGATTATCAGCGCTACCTTGCAGAGCGTCTGAAATAAGCCCCGCTGGCGGCCACGCCGCCAGCCATCATGGCTTTCTTGCTACCGGGACATCCAGCGCCTCTAGCATTTCAACAAACGGCGAAGGTTGCTCTTTATTAAACAACAGCCATACGCGCAGGCGGGCGCGGGTGATGGCGACATACAGCAAACGCCTCTCTTCGGCATCGGGAAAATCCTCCGGCTGCGGTAAGAGCGCCTGCTCCATAATCGACTCACGCGCCGGTGCAGGAAACGCATCATCCCCCTCCTGAAGGCCAAGAATTATGACGTAATCAGCTTGTTGTCCTTTGCTGGCATGAATAGTCATAAAATCGAGCTGCAGATGTGGCCAGCGCGTGGCGGCTTTCTCCAGCGCCGCCGGCTTCAAATGATGATAGCGCGCCAGCAATAAAATCCGCTGCTCTCGTTTGACATAGCCGCTCATTTTATCAAGCAGATCGTCGAGTTTGTCCTCCGCCAATAACGTCACCGCTTTTTTGTCCCCTGCGACCAGGCTATTTAGTGGTTTCGTTAACTGGTGCGGATTTTGCTGGATAAACCCGTTTGCGATCTCGCCTATCCGGCTATTAAATCGGTACGTCGTATCCAGCGCACAGCAATCCCCTTCGCCAAAATAGTGATTAAAGGCCGTTGTTAAAGAGAGCTGAGCACCGCTGAAACGGTAGATAGCCTGCCAGTCATCGCCAACGGCAAACAGCGTCGTCTGCGTGTTTTGCCGACGTAACGCGGCGAGTAGGGATGCCCGCTGCGGGGAGATATCCTGAAACTCATCCACCAGAATATGCTTCCACGGGCTGACGAACCGCCCTTTATCCAGAATATTGATCGCCTGATGAATCAGGCCGGAGAAATCGACGGCGTTTTCATCTTTTAACGCCGTTTTCCACGCTTTTAGCAGAGGGGCCATCAGCTTAACGCGCTTGCCAAAAAGGTCGCGTACCTCTTCAGGGGCCCCGGCAATCATCTCAGCCTGCGATCCGCCATGCATACGCATCAAGCTAACCCAGCGGTCAAGGCGGCTGGCAACACGACGCTGCAGCTTTTTGTCCTGCCAGAAATCCCCTTCAGGGATCTGCCAGCCCATTTCCTCCTCCAGCCACAATCGCCAGCCTTTCGCCTGCGCTTTTTTCTCCTGGCACTGCTGCTGCCAGCTCTGTACTAAAAGTTTTTGCCGTGCAGCGCTGTCGCTCTCCAGCTTGCTGATCGTCGGGGCTTTTTTACTGCCCTGCTGGATAATGTGCAGGGCAAGGGAGTGAAAAGTACGCGCCGAGATCTCTTCAGTGCCCAGGCGCTCGCGGATGCGCTCATCCATCTCCTGCGCGGCTTGCCGACCAAACGCCAGTAGCAGAATTTGCTCAGCCGCCGCTTCGCCACGGGTCAATAACCAGCCTGCGCGCGCCACTAACACGGAAGTTTTACCACTTCCGGCACCTGCCAGAACTAATAACGAACGCTCGCCGTTTACGACTGCGCGTGCCTGAGCCGGATTCAACGGCGATGATTCCACTGCGGCAAAAAATCCGCGGTATTGCTCCAGCATGGATTCCGTAAAAGTTTGGTTATGCTCGAGCCTGGCTTTTTCCGTATTACTCAACCAACTCTGGCATTGCCGCCATAGCTCGCGGCAGTTATCAAAAGCATCAAGACGGACTGTCGGCACTGGTAATCCGCTCAGCGCATGGCGTATTTTGCGCTGAATATCGCTTACCTGCTGACGCGTCAACCATTTACCTTCCGCGCTGGAACGCGCCACTTCCGCCAGCTGCTGGCGAAGTACATCAGCGGCAATATCGCTCATTTCCGCGCTCCACTGCTGCCAGAGCGTGTTCAGATGATGGTAAAAACGCTGGGTTTCACTCCATTCGGTACCGTGCAAACGCACAACTTTCTCGCCCGGTAGGGTAAACTCCAGCTCCCCCCAAACCAGCCCACGCTTGCAATGAATTGATAATAACTGATTGAAAGGTATAAGATATTCATGGCTATCACCGGAAACCTTTACTCCGGCATTAAGAAGTTGCACCCTGTCATAAGGATGCTGAGCCATACGCTTGCCCAATGTTGTCGCTCTAAGTTCCATATAATGTCGAATTTCAATCAGGTTGGATGTTTTTAAGTTTAACCGCCAGCGACCGGGTGCTCCAGCGTAAAAAACGCTACAATGGCCGTGCCTTATTATCCACCGTATTAAGCAGAGGGTTTATGCGTACCGTTCTGAATATTTTAAACTTTATCCTTGGCGGATTCGCCACCACGCTCGGCTGGCTTCTGGCGACGCTGGTCAGCATTGTGCTGATCTTTACCCTGCCTCTCACCCGCTCCTGCTGGGAGATAACAAAACTCTCTCTTTTTCCCTATGGGAATGAGGCCGTTCATGTCGACGAACTCGATCCTCAGGGAAAGAATAGCCTGCTAAACGCGGGTGGGACACTATTGAATATTTTATGGTTTATTTTCTTTGGCTGGTGGCTGTGTCTGATGCATATCTTTTGTGGTATCGCCCAATGCCTGACTATCATTGGCATCCCGGTTGGCATCGCCAATTTTAAAATCGCCGCTATTGCTTTATGGCCAGTAGGCCGACGAGTCGTCTCCGTCGAGACCGCTCGCGCCGCGCGTGAAGCCAATGCGCGTCGCCGCTTTCAGTAATTGAATGGAATAGAGAAATGCTCACCCCCCTGCTACGCCGCTATACATGGAACAGTGCCTGGTTATATAACATCAGGATATTTATCGCACTCTGCGGCACGACCGCATTTCCCTGGTGGCTTGGCGAAGTAAAACTCACGATTCCTCTAACACTCGGGGTGGTGGCAGCGGCGCTGACCGACCTTGATGACCGCCTGACAGGACGTCTGCGTAATCTGGCCATTACCCTCGTGTGCTTTTTTATTGCTTCAGCCTCAGTGGAACTCCTTTTTCCCTGGCCGTGGTTATTTGCGGCGGGATTAACCGTTTCAACTATCGGTTTTATTTTGCTCGGCGGCCTGGGCCAACGCTATGCCACCATCGCCTTTGGTGCTTTGTTAATCGCCATCTATACCATGCTGGGCGTTACGCTTTACAGCCACTGGTATCTCCAGCCGCTGTTTTTGCTGGCTGGCGCGGTGTGGTACAACTTACTTACCCTCTCCGGACATCTGATTTTCCCTATCCGCCCTCTTCAGGACAATCTGGCACGCAGCTACGAGCAGTTAGCTCGCTATCTGGAGCTTAAATCGCGCCTGTTCGATCCGGATATTGAAGATGAAAGCCAGGCTCCGCTGTATGACCTGGCGATAGCCAATGGCCAGCTTGTGGCCACGCTGAATCAGACCAAAGTTTCCCTGCTGACTCGCCTGCGCGGCGATCGCGGGCAGCGCGGAACGCGTCGCACTTTGCAGTATTACTTCGTGGCGCAGGACATCCACGAACGCGCAAGCTCATCGCATATTCAATACCAAACGCTGCGCGATCATTTTCGCTACAGTGACGTGATGTTCCGCTTCCAGCGTATGCTGTCAATGCAGGCGCAGGCCTGCCAGAAACTGTCTCGTTCTATCCTGCTACGCGAACCCTACCTTCATGATACTCACTTTGAGCGCGCTTTTATGCATCTTGACGCCGCGCTCGATCGCGTAAAAGCCAGCGGCGCGCCGGCAGAACAGATTAAGGCGTTGGGATTTTTGCTTAATAACTTACGCGCCATTGACGCCCAGCTGGCGACAATTGAATCCGTCCAGACGACTGTACAGTCCAGTCACAATACGGAAAATCTGTTAGCCGACGATCAACCTGGCAGTTTCAGCGATATCTGGCTGCGCCTGCGCAATAATATGACCCCAGAGTCAGCTCTGTTTCGCCATGCGGTCCGAATGTCATTAGTCCTGTGCGCAGGTTATGCATTTATCCAGTTAACCGGACTGAACCACGGTTACTGGATATTGCTGACCAGCCTGTTCGTATGCCAGCCAAACTATAACGCCACTCGTCACCGGCTGGCGCTAAGGATAATCGGTACGCTCATCGGCGTAGCGATTGGCCTGCCGGTACTGCTTCTCGTCCCTTCCGTCGAAGGCCAGCTGCTTTTAATTGTCCTGACCGGCGTGCTGTTCTTCGCATTCCGTAATGTGCAGTACGCCCATGCGACCATGTTCATTACCCTCCTGGTTTTGCTGTGCTTTAACCTCCTGGGGGAAGGTTTCGAAGTCGCCCTACCGCGTATATTTGATACGCTGATCGGCTGCGCTATCGCCTGGGCCGCAGTCAGCTTTATTTGGCCAGACTGGAAGTTCCGCAACCTGCCCCGAGTACTTGAACAAGCAATCAATGCCAACTGCCGATATTTAGATGCCATACTCGAGCAATATCATCAGGGGCGCGACAACCGTCTTGCCTATCGTATTGCGCGAAGAGCGGCGCACAGCAGGGACGGTGAGCTGGCATCCGTTGTATCAAACTTATCAACGGAACCCAGAGCGGGCTCGCAAATGCGGGAAACCGCTTTTCGGTTGTTATGCCTGAACCACACTTTTACCAGCTATATCTCCGCCCTGGGCGCGCACAGGGAAAAGCTGACAACGCCAGATATCCTGGCGCTGCTGGACGATGCCGTTTGTTATGTTGATGACGCGCTGCACCACTCACCGGCCGATGAACAGCGGGTACAGCAAGCGTTAACAAGCCTGCAAACCCGGATACAGCATCTTGACCCTCGTGCCGATAGCAAAGAGCCGTTAGTGCTTCAACAAATCGGGCTGCTACTGGCGCTGCTGCCAGAGATTTGCCGGCTACAGCGACAGGTTGAGATTCAACCTGAATAGCTCTCACTCTCCCGCATTTGTTCCGTTGCCCACGTCTCAAGCTCCTGACGCTGCTGCGTCGGGAGCGTGGCCGCATGGACGCCTTCAATAGCCCCCTGTAAGGAATAAAGAATATTCACCGTTAGCGCTTTATTTATTTTTCGTAACCTCAACCAGGCTTCTTTGGCCCCAATCTTACGCAGCATTAATTCATCCGTAATGCCTGAATTAATCAACTGTAGCTCCATATGAAAACTGATATTTGGCAAATTTTTTAATCTTCCGGAATGTCGCTGCCGATGTTTTTCATGACGCGCGCTCTGTAATGACAGCGCCGATAAATGAAAAAGCATTTTGCTATCGCGCCAAAGTTCCTCATCTATATGATAATACTTCAGCGCGACCAGACGACCATTCTTCTGCATCTTCAACAGCGGGTTTTTATGCGCCACGCGGTACTCCGCGCTCTGCTCGCAAACCCGAAGATAGATTTCCCCCTCAGCCATCATGGCAAACACGGTATTATCTATCGCCAGACTATAGCCACCAAATAAGGGCCGACAGCTTATTTTTCCTAATGGAGACAAACATGCCCGAAACTGATGGATCCTAAGACATATAACTTTCTTCATGATTATTCCTTTGTTAATCATGTAAATAAGACATAAATGTGCTAACGGATCCGTTAAAAGAGAAAATAAGTGACTTCCCTTCATGCGGCAACATGAATTATCTATTCATTTTAATCGGCGTGTTTTTTTGCGAGCAGCTTTCAGAAAATAGTCTTTTGATGAAGTTAAATCCGGGAAAGATAAAATGCTTAATTAATATTCATCACAGTAGCATACAGAGAGCAGGGCATCCCTGTTCGCTCATAGAGCGTTAATGCCATCATTTATGAGAAAAATTTACCCGGGAAGAAAGCGCGACAACCATGAATTCACATTGTGCGCGCGCGGACATCCGATGCGACCGGTTCGGGTTCACTCCCGGCGACGTACAAATTTCATCCAGCAACAGAGAAAATAGGGTTGATCTTTCACCCGGCCGCATATACTGTATATGCATACAGTAACCCACAGGCGGGATAGACTATGTTTACATCAGCTCACGCAAATCGTTCACCACTGACTTCTACTTCAGTACGTCGTCTCTCTCATGACGCTGCCGAACAGCCAGCTAATGGGCTGATCAGTGAAATAGTCTATCGAGAAGACCAGCCCATGATGACGCAGCTACTATTGCTTCCTTTATTACAACAGCTTGGCCAGCAATCGCGCTGGCAGCTCTGGCTGACGCCACAACAGAAGCTGAGCCGCGAATGGGTGCAGTCGTCCGGTTTGCCGCTGTCGAAGGTGATGCAGATCAGCCAGCTCTCCCCCGCTAACACCCTGGAATCCATGGTTCGCTCACTGCGCACCGGAAATTATAGCGTCGTTATTGGCTGGCTATCAGAAGAACTGAGCATTGAGGAACATGAACGCCTGGTTGCCGCTGCAGAAGAGGGTCACGCGATGGGCTTTATCATGCGTCCGGTAAGAAATACCGCTCAGCCAGGCAGACAACTTTCTGGGCTAAAAATTCACTCAAACCTGTATCATTAACCGAGTTTAGGATTAATCCTGGAATTTTTTTTGCCCTGGCGTGAGATGGGCTTTCTGGAACGGCATTTTTGTTAAAATGCTTGTCTGATGCGGCTTCGCGACTTTTTTTGCCTCGATTAAGTTCAACCGTATTTGTTAAACATAGCGTACACAACCCTTTTTTTTCATATGCCTGACGGAGTTCACACTTGTAAGTTTCGAACTAAGTTGTAGACTTTACATCGCCAGGGGTGATCGGCTTACGCTGCATGTATCAGCATAGTTAACAACAAGTCACGCCCCGGGTGAAGGATTTAACCGTGAGGTCTTCTGAACCTTCATGGCGAATTTTGGATGATAATGAGGCGCAAAAAATGAAAAAGACAGCTATCGCGATTGCAGTGGCACTGGCTGGCTTCGCTACCGTAGCGCAGGCCGCTCCGAAAGATAACACCTGGTACGCAGGTGCTAAACTGGGCTGGTCCCAGTATCACGACACCGGTTTCTACGGTAACGGTTTCCAGGGCAACAACGGCCCGACCCGTAACGATCAGCTGGGTGCTGGTGCGTTTGGTGGTTACCAGGTTAACCCGTACCTCGGTTTTGAAATGGGTTATGACTGGCTGGGCCGTATGGCTTACAAAGGCAGCGTTGACAACGGCGCTTTCAAAGCTCAGGGCGTTCAGCTGACTGCTAAACTGGGTTACCCGATCACTGACGATCTGGATATCTATACCCGTCTGGGTGGTATGGTTTGGCGCGCTGACTCCAAAGGTAACTACGCTTCTACTGGCGTTTCCCGTAGCGAACACGACACTGGCGTCTCCCCGGTATTCGCGGGCGGCTTAGAGTGGGCTGTTACTCGTGACATCGCAACCCGTCTGGAATACCAGTGGGTTAACAACATCGGCGACGCTGGCACCGTTGGTACCCGTCCTGATAACGGCATGCTGAGCTTGGGCGTATCCTACCGCTTCGGTCAGGACGACGTTGCTCCGGTTGTAGCTCCGGCGCCGGCTCCGGCTCCAGAAGTGACTACCAAGCACTTCACCCTGAAGTCTGACGTTCTGTTCAACTTCAACAAATCTACTCTGAAACCAGAAGGCCAGCAGGCTCTGGATCAGCTGTACACCCAGCTGAGCAACATGGATCCGAAAGACGGTTCCGCAGTTGTTCTGGGCTACACCGACCGTATCGGTTCTGATGCCTACAACCAGCAGCTGTCTGAGAAACGTGCTCAGTCCGTTGTTGATTACCTGGTATCCAAAGGTATCCCGGCTAGCAAAATCTCTGCTCGCGGTATGGGCGAATCCAACCCGGTTACTGGCAACACCTGTGACAACGTGAAAGCTCGCGCAGCTCTGATCGACTGCCTGGCGCCGGACCGTCGCGTAGAAATCGAAGTTAAAGGCTACAAAGACGTTGTAACTCAGCCGCAGGCTTAAGTTATCTCGTTAATAAAAAACCCCGCGATGCGGGGTTTTTTTTACCTTAAATTCCGCTATCAAAAAGCAGCAGCGCACCGATATATCCCGATGCTTGCATCGCTACTCTTTACCTAACAGTACCTGCAAATCATGCTTCAGGCTGGACATCTTGCTGGCATACTTCTCTTTATGCTCAGCATCCTCAATCAACTGCACAATGGTTTCAGACAGCGTTTTACCCCGTCTTTGCGCCAGACCTGCCAGACGCTGCCAGACCATGAACTCCAGGTCGATAGACTTTTTACGCGTATGCTGATGCTCCGCGTTAAAATGACGCTTACGTCGGGCGCGGATAGTCTGCTTCATGCGGTTCACCAGCGCCGGATTGATATGCTGCTCAATCCAGGTATTCACCAGCACGGGTTCATTTTCGAGCGTCAGTAATAAATCGACGGCGGCTTGCGCAGCGCTGGCTTCAATGTAGCGGGTAATAAGCTCACCTTCCCGGTGCTTTTTTACCAGATAAGTCCATTTCCAGCCGCTTTCAAGATTTTCCAGTTGTTGATATTTCATTGCGATCTCAATGTGACCGTGTAACTCATTTCAGGATATCAGTTTTTTCCTGATGTGCTGAGAATAAATGATCTTTCGTGATGTTGGTAGATTCGTTATCACCGCGACAACCGCAATCCCTCGTGTGCTCGGACGCCGCATAATGTATAATCGCGCGTTTTACATCTGACTAAAAAACAGCGACTTTGACCATTACGAAACTTACCCGAAACGACCTCGCTCCTGATACGGAAAGTTATCAGGCGCTGTTTGCACAAGCCGACTTAGCTCACGCAGAGGCATCCCTCTCAGGCGAACTGCAACCCCGACTCTTCTATGGCCTGGAGCAGCTCCTGGTCACTCCAGCCATTTCGCCGTTTATGCTGGTTAAAATTCCGGAAGAGCCGGAGTACCTGCAGTGGCTGGCTAACGAAACCCGTACTTTACACCAACCGGCACAAACGCTCTGTGGCGTTCGCTATCAGGTTGATGGCGGAAAAATCTCGCTCTCCCCTGCGCAAATGACTGAAGATAATTTCGCCAGCGTTGCGCCGGTTGAAGCCGCGGACTGGATCGAAGCAGAGCAGCTTTTTGGCTGCGTGCGCCAGTTTAATGGTGAAATCACGTTACAACCCGGTCTGGTCCATCGCGCTAACGGCGGGGTATTAATTCTCTCCCTCCGTGCATTACTGGCACAGCCCCTGCTGTGGATGCGGCTGAAAAATATGGTAACCCGCCAGCGTTTTGACTGGTTATCATTCGATGAGTCTCGCCCTCTTCCGGTCAGCATTCCCTCTATGCCCCTGAGTTTGAAAGTTATCCTGGTCGGCGAGCGGGAATCTCTTGCTGATTTTCAGGAGATGGAACCCGAGCTTTCTGCGCAGGCTATCTACAGCGAATATGAAGATAATCTGCAAATCGCTGATGCCGATACGCTGAAGCAGTGGTGCCAGTGGGTCTGGCAAAATGCTCAACTGCTCGAACTCCCGGGGCTGTCAGCTAACGCCTGGCCGCTGCTGATCCAGGAAGGTGCGCGTTATACAGGCGACCAGGAAACCTTGCCGCTGTGCGTGCTCTGGATTGCTCGCCAGCTTCGCGAAGCCGCCGCGTTCTGTGAAGGTGAAGAGATTAGCGCTGAAGAGATGCAAACCATGCTGGAGCGTCGTTTGTGGCGCGAAGGCTACCTTGCTGAACGCATCCAGGATGAAATACTGCAGGAGCAAATCCTGATCGAGACCGAAGGCGAATGCGTCGGACAAATCAACGCACTCTCCGTCATTGAGTTTCCGGGCCATCCGCGTGCGTTTGGCGAGCCTTCACGTATTAGCTGCGTCGTACATATCGGCGACGGCGAATTTATTGACGTTGAGCGTAAGGCCGAGCTCGGTGGCAACATTCATGCAAAAGGCATGATGATCATGCAGGCGTTTCTGATGTCCGAGCTGGAGCTCGAACAACAGCTCCCCTTCACCGCCTCTCTGACCTTCGAGCAGTCCTACAGCGAAGTGGATGGCGATAGCGCCTCCATGGCCGAGCTGTGCGCACTGATCAGCTCGCTGGCCAATGTGCCGATTAATCAGAGCATCGCCATTACCGGTTCTGTCGATCAGTTTGGTCGCGTACAGCCGGTTGGCGGGCTTAACGAGAAAATTGAGGGCTTCTTTGCTATTTGCCAGCAGCGTGGGCTGACCGGTAAACAGGGAGTCATCATTCCCTCCGCCAACGTTCGTCACCTGAGCCTGGCGCAGGAACTGCAACAGGCCGTTGCGGATGAGCAGTTCTTTATCTGGGCAGTCGATGACGTGACGGAAGCGCTGCCCATTCTGACCCAGCTACTCTGGGACGGAGAAGGACAAACGTTACGGCAAACTATTCAGGAACGAATTGCGCAGGCGACACAGCAAGAGAGTCGTCATCGCTTTCCGTGGCCGCTACGCTGGTTAGGCGGTTCAGGTTCGAACTGATCGGACTTGTTCAGCGTACACGTGTTAGCTATCCTGCGTCCCGAACTCAAAATAAGGCTTACTGAAAACATGGTAGATAAACGCGAATCCTATACAAAAGAAGACCTTCTTGCCTCTGGTCGTGGTGAACTCTTTGGTGCCAAAGGCCCACAGCTGCCGGCGCCAAGTATGCTGATGATGGACCGCGTCATCAAAATGACCGAAACCGGTGGTAACTATGACAAAGGTTATGTTGAGGCAGAACTCGATATTAACCCGGACCTGTGGTTCTTCGGTTGCCATTTCATTGGTGACCCGGTGATGCCGGGCTGTCTGGGCCTGGATGCCATGTGGCAGCTGGTTGGCTTCTACCTGGGCTGGTTAGGCGGCGAAGGTAAAGGACGTGCATTAGGCGTGGGCGAAGTGAAGCTCACCGGTCAGATACTGCCAACGGCGAAGAAAGTGACCTACCGTATTCATTTCAAACGCGTGATAAACCGTCGTTTGATTATGGGGCTGGCGGATGGAGAAGTGCTGGTTGACGGTCGTTTGATTTACACCGCAACCGATCTGAAAGTGGGCCTGTTCCAGGACACTTCCGCGTTCTGATAAACATCACGCGTTAGAAAAGGCGAAGCCCCCGCGCAGCGGAGGCTTCTTTTTAAAGAGACAGTCAGGCAATTTGTACCCTGTCCTCCATGGCCTCTCGCCAGCCTCCTAGCCAATAAGACCTTTGGTTTAAGGTCTGGTAAGGACACATTTCCTTCGACCTTCCGGTAATACCGGCCTGGTACCCACGCTGATGTGCCCGTTCCAGGCGATCTCGTTTTTGTCTCTTCATGCCTCGTTTCCCTCATACTTTGATCTGGTGGAAAAGAAAACAATGGTCACTAAATACGCAACCACGGTTAACGAATACCGCGAATCAGGGATAGCGTCAATGCGCAAAATTCACGCCATTGTCATATTTGTGAGCTACATGAAACTTCGTTTGTACAAAAACTGTGAACCAGCACAAGTAACAAACTGATGAGACAAATAAAAAAGCCGCTGCGATTTTCACTGTCGCAGCGGCTTTTATTCTTATTAATTTTACTTATGGCAAGCGGTTAATCTCGCTGGCAATCGCCGTCGCTTCCTGGGTCCAGGCCTGAGCGAGCGTTTTCACCATCGCGTCGTAGCCATCCTCTTGTTGCTTAAGCTCAATATGGAACGGCCGCTTAATCAACTGCCCCTGATGCTTCAGCAGCCACTCGCCGCTGACGATGACCCGGCCATCGTAACGGCCATGAAAACCGCTGACGGACACGTTCAGCGTATCCTGCTCGCTACCCAGCGGTTGAGAGGCAACCACCCAACCCGGAAGCTGGTTGCTAAGGTTCGCCACCAGCGTCGTTTTCAGCTGTTGATCGAGCGGGCTCGCCCACAGATTGTTATTCGCAATCACATACTGAACATCGGTGGTCTGATAGACCACCCCGTTACCGGCAAGATAATCCGGAATGCTCACCTGCTCGACCCAAAGCAAGTTTTTGCTTTGGTGGGTGGCGCTTTGCGCGCCACCCTGCGCCACGGGAAGCTGATAGTAAGTTTTACTCTCACCGCCGCTGCTGCATGCCGTCAGCGCGCATACCGCCGCCGCTATTAGCCATTTCTTCATTATTTCGCTCCCTTCGGCTGCGGATCTTTTTTATCCTTCGCCTCAAATACCAGCGCATTGCTCTTATCATTGAGCGTTTTCAGTACCGGCTGCAGTTCACGAAGAACCTGATCGAGACGCTGCATATCCGCAACCATCTTATTGTATGCCGCAGATCCCGGCTGGAAGCCCTGCATACTACGATTAAGCTCGCGCAACGTATTCTGCATATCGCCCGGTAGCTGCTGCATCGACTGACTTGACGTTATCTTGTTCAGACTGTCCAGCGTCGCCTGTACGTGCTGCATCGTTTTTTCACTTTGCGCCAGCGTACTGGTTGCCTGCTCCAGCAGCGGGTTAATTGGCAGATTGTTAATTTTATCCAGCGCGTCCATCAGGCGCTGCTGGATCTGCGCCAGACCACCGCTCACGGTTGGAATAATCGGATAACCGCCAAACTCCTGCATCTTGCCGCGCGGAGGGGCTTTCGGGTAGAAGTCGAGATCGATATACAGCGCACCGGTCACCAGGTTTCCGGTTTTAAGCGAACCGCGCAGCCCGCGATTCATTAGATCATCGATATGCTTACGAATGTCAGGATCGGCGCCTAACTGATTGATCAGACGTTCCGGCTCAATTCGCACTTCTACCGGGATACGGAAATCGTCGTTGATGTTCTGCTTCAGGCCTGGAATAAAGAACGGCACCTTGCCGACGGTCCCCAGACGGATACCGCGGAATTCAACCGGCGCGCCGGGCTGCAAACCGCGAATCGAATCTTTAAAGAACATCACGTAGTCAATATGCTGGGTAAACACCGAATCCTGGATGCTGCGTTGATCGTCAAACAGATGATATTCTGTTTTATTCGCCACCGGCTCACCTAACGGTAGCCCTTCGGGAATATCAAAGCTGACGCCGCCGCCAAACAGCGTCGACA
The DNA here is from genome assembly GCF_001753185.1 of Klebsiella sp. LTGPAF-6F. NCBI lineage: Bacteria > Pseudomonadati > Pseudomonadota > Gammaproteobacteria > Enterobacterales > Enterobacteriaceae > Klebsiella > Klebsiella sp. LTGPAF-6F. The sequence continues at coordinate 2,253,521 of NZ_CP017450.1, read as the reverse complement.
GCGATCCCATCTCAACGCGCATACCCGCAGCAGTCAGATCCACCGCAATACCGCTATCTTTCCAGAAGCGCACGTTATTGGTGACCAGCCGATCGTTAGGCGCGCTAATAAACAGCTGATAGGTAATATTGCGTTTTTGCGCATCGAAGGTGCTGGTTTCAACTGAACCTACGCGGTAGCCGCGGAAAAGCACCGGATCGCCGGGTGAAAGCTGCCCCGCTTTGCTGCTTTCCAGCAGGATGCGAATACCTTTAGCATCAGGGGAGGCCAGCGGCGGTGAATCCAGCAGCGGATACTGCGCAGGAACAGAGCCTTTGCTACCCGGCTGCAGTTCGATATAGGCGCCGGATAACAGCGTTCCCAGACCGCTAATCCCTTCACGGCCGACCTGCGGTTTAACCACCCAAAAAACCGAATCCTGGTGCAGCAGTTTTTCCATACCTGAATTCAGCCGCGCTTTAATCTCCACGTGGGTCAGGTCGTCCGTGAGCGTCGCGCTTTCAATCACGCCGACGTCAACGCTGCGGCTTTTTATCCGGGTTTTGCCCCCTTCAATACCTTCTGCGTTAGTGGTTATCAGGGTCACTTCCGGCCCCTGGTGGCTATAGTGATAAAAGAGAATCCATGCGCCAATCAGCGCCGTGACTATCGGGAAGATCCACACCGGTGACCAGTTCTTCACCTTTTGCACTTTCGCTTCTCCGCTCTTATTTTCCATGCTGCAGTCTTTCCTCATGGCTTGAATCTGGCTCACGATCCCACAATAAACGCGGGTCAAAGGTCATGGCCGAAAACATTGTCATTACTACGACCAGCGCAAACATCACTGCTCCTATCGCCGGATAGATATTCATTAATCCACCGATGCGTACCAGAGCGGAGAGGACTGCGATAACAAACACATCAATCATTGACCAGCGGCCAACAAACTCGACGACTTCATAAATCAGATGCATGCGCTCCGAGTCGCGCGCTCCCTTGCCGCTGGCGTTCCAGCATAGCCAGCCAATGGCGATCATTTTTAACGTCGGCACCATAATACTGGCAATAAAGATCACCATCGCCACCGGATACGATCCTTCGCTCCATAGCAGGATCACCCCCGCCATAATCGTGGAAGGCATTTTATCGCCCAGCAGGTCGGTAATCATGATCGGCAGAATATTGGCGGGCATATAGAGGATCAGCGAAGTCACCAACAGCGCCAGCGTCCACTGCAGGCTGTTTTTACGCCGGGCGGTTCCCCTTGTCCGACAGCGCGGACAAACGGCCTCATCGACGGGCAAAACCGCCGTGCAGCATGAGCACGAGCGTAGCCCCTGACGCAGGCCGGAGACGCCGACTTTCAGCGGCTGTGTAATCGCCGGCATTGGCGCAATGTCATCCCATAACCAGCGGCGATCCACGCACTGGAACGTCCTCAGCTGTAACAGGCAGAACATACACCAGGGAACGAAGCTCAGGCCGATGCCGATATCGCCGTAGGCCATCAGCTTAACGAAGCTGACCAGCACCCCGGCGAGAAAGATTTCCGCCATCCCCCAGGTTTTAAGGTGAAACAGGATCCGCGCCAGAAACGCCTTTAGCCCGGAAGGCATGCTCACCCGATTGACCAGCAGCAGTATGGTGACCAGGCAGAAAGCCGGCACCAGCTGGACGAAAAGTAAAAAGAAGGTACCGAGGCTGGCGTAATCCTCGCTAAACAGCACGTTCGGAATTTCCAGCAGCTCGATTTCACTGCTGATCCCCCCAACCTTCATATAGATGAAGGGGAACAGATTGGCCAGCAGCAGCATGAACAACGCGACCAGCGCGTAGGCTGTGGGACGCTGCCGGGGCGCGTCCCATGACGTTGTCAATGTCGTTCCGCAACGCGGACACGTAGCTTTCTGGCGATGCTCCAGCTGCGGCAAAGCCACCAGCAGATCACATTGTCGACACAGGATATGCCGCGCAGCATGATGATGATCGCACATGAAAACTCCTCAGCTTATGCGCCGTTTTTTAAACCTTCGAGATATTCCCAGCGTTCGAAGGCGGTTTCCAGCGCCTGCTCCGCTTCACTCAGCTGTGCGAGCACCTGCTGCGTATGGTCATGCGACTGACCAAAGAAAGAAGGGTCGGCAACCTGCTCCTGCAAATTCTGCAGCTGGGCTTCCAGTTCTTCCAGTTTTTGCGGCAGCTGTTCCAGCTCGCGCTGCAGGTTATAGCTTAGTTTGCTGGCAGCGCGTTTGACACTTTCTGCTTTCGGTTGAGCAACTTCAACTGTCTTTTTAGAAACCGGCTGTTTTTTCGCCAGATACTGCGCCTGCTGACCGCGGGCGTCATGATAGCCGCCCACGTATTGGCCAATTTGCCCCGCGCCTTCGAAGATCCAACACTCCGTTACCGTGTTATCCACAAACTGACGGTCGTGGCTAACCAGCATCACGGTTCCCTGATAACCGTCGACAAGCTCTTCCAGCAGCTCCAGGGTTTCGACATCCAGATCGTTTGTCGGTTCATCGAGTATCAACAGGTTACTGGGCTTGAGGAACAGGCGCGCCAGCAGCAGGCGGTTACGCTCCCCGCCCGACAGTGCCCGCACCGGCGTCATCGCGCGTTTCGGATGGAACATAAAGTCCTGCAGATAGCCCAGGACGTGGCGCGGCTTGCCGTTCACCATCACTTCCTGTTTACCTTCCGCGAGGTTGTCCATCACCGTTTTATCCGGATCAAGTTCCGCGCGGTGCTGGTCGAAGTAAGCCACTTCCAGCTTGGTACCCACATGAATACGTCCACTATCCGCCTGCAGCTGACCGAGCATCAGCTTCAGCAGCGTAGTTTTGCCGCAGCCGTTCGGGCCAATCAGCGCAATTTTGTCGCCGCGCTGGATTTGAGCGGTGAAGTCTTTAACCAGCACCTTGCCATCAACCTGGTAGTTGACGTTCTCCATTTCGAACACAATCTTGCCCGAACGCGCGGCCTCTTCCACCTGCATCTTCGCGCTGCCCATCACTTCACGGCGCTCACCGCGCTCGCGGCGCATGGCTTTCAACGCCCGCACGCGCCCTTCGTTACGGGTGCGACGCGCTTTGATCCCCTGACGGATCCACACTTCTTCCTGCGCCAGCTTGCGATCGAACTCCGCGTTCTGTAACTCTTCCACGCGCAGCGCTTCTTCTTTATCCAGCAGATACTGATCGTAGTTCCCCGGATAGGTCACCAGCTTACCGCGATCGAGATCGACAATTCGCGTCGCCATGTTGCGAATAAAGGAACGGTCGTGCGAAATAAAAATAATGGTGCCTTTGAACATCTTCAGGAAACCTTCCAGCCAGTCGATAGTTTCAATATCGAGGTGGTTGGTCGGTTCATCGAGCAGCAGCACGCGCGGCCCGCTGACCAGCGCGCGGCCGAGGGCCGCTTTACGCAGCCAGCCGCCGGACAGCGAGGAAAGCTCGGCGTTAGGATCCAGATTCAGCTGTTCCAGCACTTCATTAATGCGGCTATCGAGCTGCCACAGCCCTAAATTATCCAGCTGTTCCTGAAGGCGTGCCAGTTCGTTCAGATTCTTGTCGCTCGGGTCGGTCATCACCAGCTGCGAAACATCGTGATAACCCTTAAGGTATGCCGCTTGTTCAGCAATACCTTCCGCCACAAAGTCATAGACGGTTCCGGTAACATTACGCGGCGGATCCTGCTGTAGACGCGCCACAACCAGATCCAGTTCATAGATAATGCGCCCGTCATCAAGACCCTGTTCACGATTGAGGATCTTCATCAGGGTCGATTTACCCGCACCGTTGCGCCCTACCAGGCAGACGCGTTCGTTATCTTCGATATGCAGTTCAGCATTATCCAGCAACGGCGCATCGCTGAAAGAGAGCCAGGCGCCGTGCATACTAATTAAAGACATTCTTTATTCCTTTCAGGCTGCGGTAATCAGCCAGCAGTTGTGAATCTGACGGTTGCGGGCAAAATCCTGAGACAGCGTTTTTTGCGTGATCTCCTGCGCCTTCAGGCCCAGCTGCGCCAGCCCGTCATGATCCATACGGAAACCGCGTTTGTTGTTCGAGAACATGATCGTGCCGCCTTTACGCAGCAGACGTTTTAAATCGGTCATCAGGCGCAAATGATCGCGCTGTACGTCAAACGCATCATCCATACGCTTGGAGTTGGAGAAGGTTGGCGGATCGATAAAGATCAGATCAAACTGTTCGGTGGTCTCCCGCAGCCAGCCCAGCACATCAGCCTGCATCAGGCGATGCGCGCGGCCGGTTAAGCCATTGAGGCGCAGGTTACGTTCAGCCCATTCGAGGTAGGTACGGGACATATCGACCGTCGTCGTGGAACGCGCGCCGCCAAGGCCGGCGTGGACGCTGGCGCTACCGGTGTAGGAGAAAAGATTGAGGAAATCTTTGCCTTTGCTCATCTGGCCCAGCATGCGGCGAGCAATACGGTGGTCGAGGAACAGCCCGGTATCCAGGTAGTCGGTCAGGTTTACCCACAGACGTGCGTTATACTCCTGCACCTCAATGAACTCACCTTTTTCACCCATTTTCTGATACTGGTTTTTCCCTTTCTGCCGTTCGCGGGTTTTCAGCACCAGCTTGTTCGGCGCAATCCCCAGTACGGCAATGGTGGCGGCGATAATATCAAACAGGCGCTGGCGGGCCTTGTGCGCGTCAACGGTTTTCGGCGGCGCATACTCCTGCACCACCACCCAGTCGGCGTAGCGGTCGATAGCGACGTTGTACTCCGGGAGGTCGGCATCATACAGGCGATAGCATTCAATGCCTTCCTGACGCGCCCACTTCTCATATTTTTTCAGGTTCTTACGCAGACGGTTGGCGAAATCTTCCGCCAGCATCGCGGTTTTGCCGCCTTCGTTTTCCGCAAGATGATAGTTCTTCTGGACGCAGTCGAGCGGTCCATTTTTCGCTTTGAACTGCTTATCAGCGCGCAGCTGCAGGCAGCTCAGCAGATCCGGCGAGGCGCTAAACAGCGACAGGTTCCAGCCGCCAAACTGATTTTTCATGATCCGCCCCAGCAGGCTATGCAGGGCAATCAGCGCCGGTTCACTCTCCAGACGCTCGCCGTACGGCGGGTTGCTTATCACCGTGCCGTAAGGGCCCTTCGGCAGTGGGTTGCTAAGCTGGGCAACGTCTTTCACTTCGAAGGTAATCAGTTCGCCAATACCGGCGCGGCGGGCGTTGCGCTGCGCGCGTTCGATGACGCGGGCGTCAACGTCGGAACCGTAAAAGCGCGACTCATACGCCGCCAGCCCCTGACGGGCGCGGGTTTGCGCTTCGGACTTCACCTCTTTCCAGATAGCATCGTCATGCTGCGCCCAGCCGCCGAAACCCCAATGGCCGCGGTGTAAACCCGGCGCACGATCGGTAGCGAGCATCGCCGCTTCAATCAGCAGCGTACCGGAACCGCACATGGGATCGAGCAGCGGCGTACCGGCAGCCCAGCCGGAACGCATCACTATCGCCGCAGCCAGGTTTTCTTTGATTGGCGCCATACCGGTACCGTCGCGGTAGCCGCGCAGGTGCAGCCCCTCGCCGCTGAGATCCAGGGAGATATGCGCGGTCTCTTTATTCAGCCAGACGTTAATACGCAGATCGGGATTTTCGCGATCGACGTTGGGACGCGGCAGATTCTTACGCGTAAAGCTGTCGACGATGGCGTCTTTCACCTTCAACGCCCCGTACTGGCTGTTGCGGATCTCTTCGTTCAGCCCGCTAAAGTGCACGGCAAAAGTGGCATCCTGAGTGAAAATCTCGGTCCATGGAATGGCCTGTACGCCAAGGTACAGATCCAGGTCGCTGTATACGCTGCACTGCCCCAGCGGCAGCATAATCCGCGAAGCCAGCCGGCTCCACATCAGGCTTTGATACAGCAGCCGCGTATCTCCCTGAAAATGGACCCCGCCCTGGACCAACTGGCAGTCCACCGCGCCCAGCCCTTCCAGTTCAGTTTTTAACAGCTCTTCCAGCCCACGAGCCGTACTGGCAAACAGAGAATTCATATCGTCACTTTTACTAAAAGAAAATTGGTGCGCATTATAGCCAATATGCGCCCCATGTCATAAAGTTAAAGGCTTATTTTTAAAGCCAGGGGCAGCGTATGGTAACCCTTTCGCGACTTTTTATTCATCCCGTCAAATCGATGCGGGGAATGGGGCTCAGCCACGCTTATGCAGACAGCAGCGGGCTGGCCTTCGATCGTATATTTATGGTGACGGAAACCGATGGCACCTTCATTACCGCCCGTCAGTTTCCGCAAATGGTCAAATTTATTCCCGCGCCGCTCCATGATGGTCTGCATCTGACCGCGCCGGACGGCAGCAGCGCGATGGTGCGCTTCAGCGATTTCTCCGTACAGCAGGAGCCGACCGAAGTCTGGGGCAACCATTTTACCGCCCTGATTGCCCCGGACCGGGTGAACCAGTGGCTAAGCGGGTTCTTCAACCGCAGCGTTCAGCTCCGCTGGCTGGGGCCAGCGCTTAGCCGCAGGGTAAAACGTCACGATGCCGTCCCCCTCTCTTTTGCCGACGGTTTTCCCTATCTGCTGGCCAATGAGGCCTCGCTGCGCGATCTGCAAAATCGCTGTCCGGCCAGCGTAAGCATAGAACAATTTCGCCCAAATCTGCTGGTGACCGGCGCAGCCGCCTGGGAAGAAGATACGTGGAAAGTGGTGCGCATTGGCGAGGTCATTTTTGATGTCGTCAAACCGTGCAGCCGCTGCGTATTGACCACCGTCAGCCCGGAGCGCGGGCAAAAGCATCCTTCCGGGGAGCCCTTAAGCACGCTGCAGCGTTTCCGCACGGCGCTGGACAACGGCGATGTCGATTTTGGCCAGAACCTGATCGCGCGAAATAGCGGCGTAATCCGCGTAGGCGATGCGTTAGAAGTGCTCGCCCGCGGCCCGGCGAAGGCCTACGGCGCAGGCGAGAGTGATACTACGCCGGCACCTGAAGCGCAGGAGAACGCGACGGTGGAAATAGCGTGGCAGGGTGTGAGTTTTACCGGTAATAATCAGCAAATCTTGCTGGAGCAGCTGGAACAACAGGGAATTCGTATTCCTTACTCCTGCCGGGCTGGGATTTGCGGCAGCTGCCGCATCCGGCTGGAAGAAGGAGAAGTCAGCGCGCTGAAGAAAAACGCGGTCGCCGCAGATGGCACCATTTTATGCTGTAGCTGCGTGCCGAAAACCGCGGTGAGGCTGGCGCCTTAAACCGCCTGACCCAGGCTGTAGCTGGCGACGCCTGGCGCCGGCTGCAGCCTGTCGTTCATAATTTTAATCACGTCGCCGAGCTGCATCACCCGCCCGGCAAGCGTCAGACCGGGCTGGGCTAACAGGCACAGCGCGGCGTTTTCTCCGGGCTCAACCACCAGCAGATTCACCTGCTGGCCGGTATCGCTGAGCCATGCGCTGGCGGCATCGCCAACGCCGGGCTGCCAGCTCTCTTCATGCGTGTTGAAATGCCAGCTTTTCGGCATTTGCGGCTTGAGAAAACGAATCGCAACCAGCGCATTGAGTACTAATTCAGCGCGCTGTTCTTTTGATAATTCGAGATCGCGGCACTTTTCTTCAAATGAAAAATAGAGCGCTGCGTCATCAACGCAAAATCCGGAAGGCGCGAAGGCGTCGGGCGTCAACATGCGGCGAGCAAAACGCGATCTGAATAACATACCATTAGCCAGATCGAGCATCATGCGGTCATGCTCTTCATCGTAATACCAGCGCCAGTTATCGTCAGGTTTGATCCGCATTTCTACCCCCGTCCTCTTCCACTTCCGTCTGTAATAAACAGGTAAACTGCTACAGAATATTTCAAAAATTAAGAAAAGACTAAAATGTCTAAATAAGCAACAATGAAGGAATATAAAACAACCAGGGCTATAAATAAAGCCCTGGAGGAGTATCAGAGGGGGAAAAGATTAGATATGGGTAACAATTTCTTTAATCAGCGGCGGGCCTTTAAAAATAAATCCGGAATAAATCTGCACCAGCGTCGCTCCGGCGGCTATCTTTTCCCGGGCGGCAATCACCGAGTCAATACCGCCGACTCCGATAATTGGCAGGCGGCCATTTAATTCCGCAGACAGCATGCGGATAATTTCCGTACTCTTCAGCTGCAATGGACGTCCGCTAAGGCCACCGGTTTCATCACAATGTTTCATCCCCTGCACCAGCGATCGATCCAGAGTGGTATTGGTGGCAATGACGCCATCTATATTATGCCGTACTAAACTGTCCGCTACCTGGATCAATTCTTCGACGGAAAGATCCGGAGCGATCTTTACGGCCACAGGAACATATTTTTGATGTTTCTCTTGTAGCTCGCGTTGCTTATTTTTAATACCAGAAAGCAAATCGTCCAGCGCATCTCCGTATTGTAAAGTACGCAAGCCTGGGGTATTCGGCGAGGAGATATTAATGGCGATATAGCCGGCATAAGCATAGATTTTTTCCATACAAATCAGATAATCATCTTTGCCTTGTTCTACCGGTGTATCTTTATTCTTGCCAATATTAATACCCAGAATGCCGTCAAAATGCGCCTTTTTTACGTTCTCCACGAGGTTATCAACACCGTGGTTATTAAAGCCCATGCGGTTGATCAAACCTTCGGCATCGACCAGGCGGAAGATCCTTGGCTTATCGTTGCCCGGCTGTGGACGTGGCGTCACGGTACCAATTTCAATGGAACCAAAACCCATCGCCCCGAGCGCATCAATGCACTCGCCGTTTTTATCCAGCCCGGCGGCCAGGCCCAGCGGGTTCTTAAATGTGAGCCCCATACAGGTTACCGGCTTTGTCGGCACCTTCTGGCGAACCAACATTTCCAGCGGGGTACCCGAAACACGGCGTAATTGTTGAAAAGTGACTTCATGAGCGCGCTCAGGATCGAGCTGAAAAAGGGCTTTACGAACGAAGGGGTAGTACATGAACTCTCCTGGATTCCCGGTGTGCAAACCGGGGGCGTATTATGTGCGATCCACCCCGGAAAGGGAATTGACCTACGACAAAAAATCTTACCTCCGACGCAAACGTTTACTTTTCTCCCGTTCGTTATGCACTTTCTGACAATCCAACGCCGGATAAATCATTTAGGGAAATAAAAGCGCTCTGTCACACTGCGGCTAAATGTTATCAATTATAGATAAATGCAAATATTTAGTTATAAGGAGAGAGTATGCGAGTCATCACACTTGCGGGCAGCCCGCGCTACCCTTCCCGCTCCAGCGCGCTTCTGGAATACGCCAGAGAGACGCTCTCGGCGGCGGATATCGAGGTCTGCCACTGGCATCTGCAGAATTTCGCTCCGGAAGACCTGCTCTACGCTCGCTTTGATAACCCAGCCCTCCATGCGTTAAATGAACAGCTTGCCGGCGCCGATGGGCTGATCATCGCGACGCCCGTGTATAAGGCCTCTTTTTCCGGCGCGTTAAAGACGCTTCTGGACCTGCTGCCGGAGCGCGCGCTGGAGGGCAAAATCGTTCTGCCGCTGGCTACCGGCGGAACCATCGCCCATATGCTGGCGGTGGATTACGCCTTAAAACCGGTACTCAACGCGCTGAAAGCCCAGGAGATCCTCCACGGCGTTTTCGCTGACGATAGCCAGGTCACGGATTATCAGCATAAACCGCAGTTTACCCCGAATCTGCAGGGCCGCCTCGACCAGGCGCTGGAAACCTTCTGGCAGGCGCTGCATCGCCCCAGCAGCCGCGCGCCGGCGCTGAAAACCTTACAGCGGGTTGAGCACGTTTAAAGTTCAGCGTTGATGCCCGTCACCAGGCAAAACGCTAAAGAATAAAGGAACACTGTATGGCGACGCTTTCGCAAAAACTCCTGATCCGCATAGCCCCCTGGCTTTTGCCGGTTGGCAGCGTGATTGTATGGCAATTCGCCTCTTCCGTTGGTTGGCTCTCTACCCGTATTTTGCCGTCACCGGAAGGGGTGCTCAAAGCCTTCTGGACGCTCTCCGCCAGCGGTGAGCTTTGGCAACATCTGGCCATCAGCTCATGGCGGGCGCTTATTGGTTTCAGCATCGGAGGTTCCATTGGCCTAGTTCTCGGGCTTATCAGCGGCCTGTCGCGCTGGGGCGAACGCCTGCTGGACACCTCCATTCAGATGCTGCGCAACGTACCGCACCTCGCGCTGATTCCGCTGGTGATTTTATGGTTCGGCATCGATGAAAGCGCCAAAATTTTCCTCGTGGCGCTGGGGACGATGTTCCCGATTTATATCAATACCTGGCACGGTATTCGAAACATTGACAGGGGTCTGGTGGAGATGGCCCGCAGCTATGGCTTATCGGGTTTTGCTCTGTTCCGTCACGTGATCCTGCCGGGCGCCCTGCCCTCCATTATGGTCGGCATCCGGTTTGCGCTCGGCCTGATGTGGTTAACGCTGATCGTGGCTGAAACCATCTCGGCTAACGCCGGTATCGGCTATCTGGCGATGAACGCCCGCGAATTTCTGCAGACCGATGTCGTGGTCGTCGCCATTATTCTTTACGCTATTCTCGGCAAACTGGCCGACTTCAGCGCACAGCTTCTTGAACGCGTCTGGCTGCGCTGGAATCCGGCTTACCACCTTCAGGAGGCCAACGCATGACAACCGCGCGTCTTAATCCGGGGATCCCGCTGCTGCTAAACGGCGTAAGCAAGCGTTACGGCAGCAAAACGATTCTGAATGAACTCGATCTGCATATTCCCACCGGGCAATTTGTCGCGGTGGTCGGACGCAGCGGCGGCGGTAAAAGCACCCTGCTGCGGCTGCTGGCCGGGCTGGAAAAACCCAACGCCGGGCAGCTGCTGGCGGGTTCGACGCCGCTGGCGCAAATCCAGGAGGATACCCGGATGATGTTCCAGGATTCCCGCCTGCTGCCGTGGAAAACGGTGATCGACAATGTCGGCCTCGGGCTGAAGGGGCAGTGGCGCGAGGCGGCGCTCAAGGCGCTGGCGAGCGTCGGCCTTGAAGACCGCGCCGGTGAGTGGCCCGCGGCGCTTTCCGGCGGGCAAAAGCAGCGCGTGGCGCTGGCTCGCGCGTTAATTCATCGCCCCGGATTATTACTGCTTGATGAGCCGCTGGGCGCGCTGGACGCCCTCACTCGCCTGGAGATGCAGGATCTGATTGTCTCGCTGTGGCAGGAGCACGGATTTACCGTTCTGCTGGTCACCCACGACGTCAGCGAGGCGGTGGCGATGGCCGATCGCGTTTTGCTGATTGAAGAGGGGAAGATAGGGCTGGATCTGCTGGTGGACATTCCCCGTCCGCGACGCACGGGTTCAGTGAAGCTGGCCGAACTGGAAGCGGAAGTACTGAATCGGGTGATGCAGCGCGGCAAGAACGAATCCTCGCCACGCTTAGTGAGCCACGGTTAACGACTGCGACGTTCCCCCGCTCGCGCTGCGCTTAGCGGGGCTACAGGTTTGGACTCGCGCTGGCGTTACGCCAGCGCTTTACTGATTTTCTCGAACAGATCCCCGGAAAGATTCTCCAGACCCTTCAGCTGCTCCAGCGCCCCGCGCATCAGCGCCTGACGTTTCTCGTCATAGCGTTTCAGACGAATCAGCGGCTCAATCAGACGCGAAGCCACCTGCGGGTTGCGGCTGTTCAGCTCAGTCAGCATCTCGACCAGGAACTGATAGCCGCTGCCGTCTTCTGCATGGAACGCCGCCGGGTTGCTGCCGGCAAAGGCGCCGATCAGAGAACGGACGCGGTTCGGGTTACCCATGCTAAACGAGCGATGATGCAACAGGCCGCGAACCGTCTCCAGGACGTTATCCGCCGGGCTGGTGGACTGCAGGATAAACCATTTATCCATGACCAGTCCGTCCTGGTGCCACTTGTCGTCATACTCCTGCATCAGCGCATCGCGGCACGGCAGCTGGGCCGCTACGGCCGCGGCCAGCGCCGCCAGCGCGTCGGTCATATTGTCCGCATGGTGATACTGCGCGCTAATCAGTTTATCCGCCAGCTCGGTATCGCCAAACGCCAGGTAGCGCAGGCAGGTATTACGCAGAGAACGCTTACCGATATCGGCATGCTCAACGCGGTAGCCGTCGAGCTTGTTGGCGTTGTAAACCGCCAGGAACTCGTCAGCCAGCTCTTTCGCCAGCGTGCGGGTCAGCGCTTCGCGCACCGCCGCGATGGCAAGCGGATCGATAATCGCAAACAGCTCCGCCATTTCATTCGCTGAAGGCAGCGTCAGGATCTCCGCCGCCAGCGCCGGATCGATCTTCTCATCCAGCAGAATCGCGCGGAACGCATCGGCGACGTGAATCGGCAGAGACAGCGGCTGCCCCTGCTGGTGACGGTTGACGTTGAGTTTGATATAGGTCGCCAGCAGGCTCTGCGCCGCGTCCCAGCGGGAGAAATCATTCCGCGCGTGGCGCATCAGGAAGGTCAGCTGCTGATCGCTCCATTTGTACTCCAACTTCACCGGCGCGGAAAACTCGCAAAGCAGCGCCGGGACCGGCTGGAAGTAAACGTTGTCGAAAACAAAAGTCTGCTCCGCCTGGGTGACGTTCAGCACGTGATGCACCGGGTGACCGCCCTTCTGCAGCGGGATTACCTTGCCTTCGTTATCGTACAGCTCGATGTCGAACGGAATATGCAGCGGCAGCTTCTCCGCCTGCTCAGCGGTCGGCGGCGTGCGCTGGCTGATGGTCAGCGTGTACTGCTCCGTTTCCGGGTTGTAGTCATCATGGACGGTGACAATTGGCGTACCGGACTGGCTATACCAGCGGCGGAAGTGGGACAGATCGACGTTGGAAGCGTCTTCCATCGCCTGGACAAAGTCGTCGCAGGTCGCGGCGCTGCCGTCGTGGCGCTCAAAATAGAGCTGCATGCCTTTCTGGAAATTTTCTTCGCCCAGCAGGGTATGCAGCATGCGGATCACTTCCGCTCCCTTCTCATACACCGTCAGGGTATAGAAGTTGTTCATCTCGATCACGCTATCCGGGCGAATCGGATGCGCCATCGGGCTGGCGTCTTCGGCAAACTGCAGGCCGCGCATGGTGCGTACGTTATTAATGCGGTTCACCGCGCGCGAGCCGAGGTCGGAGCTGAATTCCTGATCGCGGAAAACGGTCAGCCCCTCTTTCAGACTGAGCTGGAACCAGTCGCGGCAGGTCACGCGATTGCCGGTCCAGTTATGGAAATATTCATGACCAATCACGCGCTCGATATCCAGGTAATCTTTATCGGTCGCGGTATCGGTACGCGCCAGTACGTATTTGGAGTTAAAGACGTTAAGGCCTTTGTTCTCCATGGCGCCCATGTTGAAGAAGTCGACGGCGACAATCATATAGATGTCGAGGTCGTACTCGAGACCAAAGCGGGTTTCGTCCCACTTCATGGAATTTTGCAGCGAAGTCATCGCCCACGGCGCGCGGTCAAGGTTACCGCGGTCAACGTAGAGCTCCAGCGCCACTTCACGCCCCGAACGGGTTTTGAAGGTATCGCGCAGGACGTCAAAATCACCGGCCACCAGCGCAAACAGGTAGCACGGTTTTGGGAACGGGTCCTGCCACTGGATCCAGTGACGGCCATTTTCCAGCTCGCCCTGGGCCACGCGGTTACCGTTGGAGAGCAGAAACGGGTATTTTGCTTTATCGGCGATGATTTTGGTGGTGAAGCGCGCCAGAACGTCCGGGCGGTCCGGATACCAGGTAATGTGGCGGAAGCCTTCCGCCTCGCACTGGGTACACAGCGCTTCGCCGGACTGATATAGCCCTTCCAGCGCGGTATTCGCCGCCGGGCTGATTTCATTGACGATGGTCAGAGTGAAATGTTCCGGCAACCCGCTAATCACCAGCTGGTTATTTTCTTCCTTGTAGTCGCTCCACGGCTGACCATCAATCCGCAGAGAGACCAACGTCAGGTCTTCGCCATCCAGACGCAATGGCACATCAGACGTAGCCGCGTGGCGGGAGACCTTGCTCTCAGCCGTCACAACGGTTTTCGCGGCATCCAGGTCAAAGGTCAAATCGATATCGCTAATCAGATACTCCGGCTCACGGTAGTCGTGGCGGTATTTGGCTTGGGGCTGTTGTGTCATAAAAAACCTTTAGCGTGTCCTGTAAAGTGTCGACTCAGTCTATTCCTGTTGCGCAAATCTCGCTATGCAGAATCTTCATCTTTTCAATGCTAAACATGAAAATTGCTACATTTTGATAACACAAGAGGCACGAAATGCGCTCGACCAGGCGCAAAGCTTGTGGTGTGATGCGTGTTCAATATATTAAACTAGGCCTCGCAAATGACCGTCAGCGTCGCCATCAGCCGTCACCGCGGGACAGCGTCGGGTATTACAGGTATACTCCGCCTCCTTTTACCGCTTTGGTTTTGATGGAAACGCTCCAGTGAGAGGATGCTACTGCGCACCATGACCCAATTCACTTCTCCTGTACTGCACTCGTTGCTTGATACGGATGCCTACAAGCTGCACATGCAGCAGGCTGTCTTCCACCGCTACAATGATGTACAGGTTGCGGCGGAGTTCCGCTGCCGCGGGGACGATCTGCTCGGCATCTACGCCGATGCGATTCGCGAGCAGGTTGAGACGATGCGCGACCTGAGACTGCAGGACGATGAATATCACTGGTTGTCGAGCCTGCCCTTCTTTGCGCCAGACTATCTCGAGTGGCTACGCGGCTTCCGCTACGACCCGCGCCAGGTCACGGTCATCAATGACAACGGCAAGCTGAATATTCGCCTTTCCGGCCCCTGGCTTGAAGTTATTATGTGGGAAGTTCCGCTGCTGGCGGTGATAAGCGAGCTGGTACATCGCTATCGCTCGCCGGAAATCAGCGTCGATCTCGCGCTGGACACCCTTGAGCATAAGCTGACTGACTTTAACCGCCTCACTGCTGATATCGATATGTCGGGCTTCCGCCTGATGGATTTCGGTACCCGCCGCCGCTTCTCCCGCGAGGTGCAGCAGGCGATTGTTCAGCGTCTTCAGCAAGAATCCTGGTTCACCGGTACCAGCAATTACGATCTGGCGCGGCGTTTGAATTTGACCCCAATGGGGACCCAGGCTCACGAATGGTTCCAGGCGCATCAGCAGATCAGCCCGAACCTGGCGAGCAGCCAGCGCGCGGCTCTCGCGGCCTGGCTGGAAGAGTATCCCGATCGGCTGGGGATTGCGCTGACCGACTGCATTACGATGGACGCTTTTCTGCGCGATTTCGGGCCGGAGTTTGCGACCCGCTATCAGGGGCTGCGCCACGACTCCGGCGACCCGGTGGAATGGGGCGAGAAGGCTATCGCCCACTACAAAAAGCTGGGCATCGACCCGCTGAGCAAAGTGCTGGTATTTTCCGATAATCTCGACCTGACAAAAGCGGTTGATCTCTATCGCCACTTCTCATCGCGGGTGAATCTGAGCTTCGGTATCGGCACGCGTTTAACCTGCGATATTCCTCAGGTGAAGCCGCTCAATATTGTTATCAAGCTGGTGGAGTGCAACGGTAAACCGGTGGCGAAACTTTCGGATAGCCCGGGTAAAACGATTTGTCACGATAAAGCTTTCGTCCGCGCGCTGCGCAAAGCCTTCGATCTACCGCCGGTTAAAAAAGCCAGCTAGGTCATATAAAGACAAAATGCGTCCGCCAAAACGGGCGCATTTTTATTCGCCTCCGCTTATCACCCCGAGACGTTATCAGGCATTAAGAACCCCGTTCGCCCTGCATGGGATCATCGCGCTGAACGAATCTCTCTGAATATCAGGCTCTCACGCAGCAAAGTAGGCTATCTCCTTATTTATTTCCTAAAACCCCCCTTTCTTGTGCGAAATCTACTTGTCTGATGGAAGATGACAGGTAACATAGATATCCCCCTGTTGCAGGGGAATACAGATTTTTCTATTGGACTAACAAGAGAGACTATTATGAGCGTTGTGCCTGTAGCCGACGTACTCCAGGGCCGCGTTGCCGTTGACAGCGAAGTCACCGTGCGCGGATGGGTGCGTACCCGCCGAGATTCTAAAGCTGGCTTTTCTTTCCTCGCCGTCTATGACGGTTCCTGCTTTGATCCTGTACAGGCCGTTATTAGTAATTCTCTTCCCAATTACAATCAGGAAGTGCTGCGCCTGACCACCGGCTGCTCGGTCGTGGTGACCGGTAAAGTCGTGGCATCTCAGGGCCAGGGTCAGAGCTTTGAAATCCAGGCCAGCCACGTGGAAGTCAGCGGCTGGGTGGAAGATCCGGATACTTATCCGATGGCGGCTAAACGCCATAGCATCGAGTACCTGCGTGAAGTTGCCCACCTGCGCCCGCGCACCAACCTGATTGGCGCGGTGGCGCGCGTTCGCCATACCCTGGCGCAGGCGCTGCACCGTTTCTTCGACGAGCAGGGCTTCTTCTGGGTTTCGACTCCGCTGATTACCGCTTCCGACACTGAAGGCGCCGGCGAGATGTTCCGCGTGTCAACGCTGGATCTGGAAAACCTGCCGCGCAACGAACAGGGCAAAGTCGATTTCGATAAAGACTTCTTCGGCAAAGAGTCGTTCCTGACCGTTTCCGGCCAGCTGAACGGCGAAACCTACGCCTGCGCGCTGTCCAAAATCTACACCTTTGGCCCAACCTTCCGTGCGGAAAACTCCAACACCAGCCGCCACCTGGCAGAGTTCTGGATGCTGGAGCCGGAAGTCGCCTTTGCTAACCTGAACGATGTGGCAGGTCTGGCGGAAGCGATGCTGAAGTACGTCTTCAAAGCCGTTCTCGAAGAGCGCGCAGACGACATGCAGTTCTTTGCCGAACGCGTTGATAAAGACGCTATCGACCGCCTGCAGCGTTTCGTTTCCGCTGATTTTGCCCAGGTTGATTACACTGACGCGGTCACCATTCTGGAAAACTGCGGTAAGTCGTTCGAAAACCCGGTCTACTGGGGCGTGGATCTCTCCTCCGAGCACGAACGCTATCTGGCGGAAGAGCACTTTAAAGCCCCGGTGGTGGTGAAAAACTACCCGAAAGACATCAAGGCTTTCTATATGCGCCTTAACGAAGACGGTAAAACCGTCGCCGCAATGGACGTTCTGGCGCCGGGCATCGGTGAAATTATCGGTGGCTCCCAGCGTGAAGAGCGCCTGGACGTGCTTGACGCGCGTATGGCGGAAATGGGTCTTAATAAAGAAGACTACTGGTGGTATCGCGACCTGCGCCGTTACGGCACCGTACCGCACTCCGGTTTCGGTCTGGGCTTTGAGCGTCTTATCGCCTACGTGACCGGCGTGCAGAACGTTCGCGACGTCATTCCGTTCCCGCGGACCCCGCGTAACGCGACTTTCTGATTTTTTTCTGCAATTTTCATCCAGGGCCAGCGCAAGCTGGCCTTTTTTTATGTCAATTTACGTTAACGAATATCAGGAAACTTAAACATCAACCATCCTGATTCACAATTATGTTACGCACTATTTCATTAGCGACCGCTAATTAAAACCGCACCTTATGTTCATAAATTGGCAAACATGCTGATTATATTGCTCGTTTTTTAACCAGTCACAGCACAACTTGCAACGACAAGATTTGAATAAAAATAAAGCAAAATGCTGACGTAAAATGCACAAACCCTCTCTTATCTAAATTAATCATAATTAATTCATATAGATATATAAAGACAGGTGATTTAATCGGCGAACAGGTGCGGAATGTTGATTGAGTTCACAAAGTTCCCAAAAATACATATTTAGTTACATAGGATTTCCTTTTGTTACTCATATGCGATATTGGTAGCATTTTCAGGCTAGCGAAACGTTGTTCTGAATGGAAAGATGCCTCCAGACACCAAACTATCATCAATAGTTCTGTAAATTTTTATTGACGAAACTTATTGACGGCAGTGGCAAGTGTTCATAAAAAAATATAAATGAGGGTAATAAATAATGATGAAGCGCAAAATTCTGGCAGCGGTAATTCCTGCCCTGCTGGTAGCCGGTGCAGCTAACGCTGCAGAAATCTATAACAAAAACGGCAACAAACTGGACTTCTACGGAAAAATGGTTGGCGAGCACGTCTGGACCACCAACGGCGACACCAGCAGCGATGATACCACCTACGCCCGTATCGGCCTGAAAGGCGAAACCCAGATCAACGATCAGCTGGTCGGCTACGGTCAGTGGGAATACAACATGGATGCGTCCAATGTTGAAGGTAAACAGACCACCAAAACTCGTCTGGCTTTCGCAGGCTTAAAAGCCGGTGAATACGGTTCATTCGACTACGGTCGTAACTACGGCGCCATCTACGACGTTGAAGCGGCAACCGATATGCTGGTTGAATGGGGCGGCGACGGCTGGAGCTACACCGACAACTTCATGACCGCGCGTACCAACGGCGTAGCCACCTACCGTAACTCTGACTTCTTCGGTCTGGTTGACGGCCTGAGCTTCGCGCTGCAGTACCAGGGTAAAAACGACGCTTCCAGCCGTGATGTTAAGAAACAAAACGGCGACGGCTTCAGCACCGCGGCAACCTACGCGTTTGACAACGGCATTGCGCTGTCTGCAGGCTATGCGAACTCCAACCGTAGCGGCGATCAGAAAGCTGACCGTCAGGGCGAAAAAGCTGAAGCATGGGCAACCTCCGCTAAGTATGACGCGAACAACGTCTATGCTGCGGTCATGTACTCCCAGACTTACAACATGACGCCGGAAAACGAAGGCAACTACTTCGCTAACAAAACTCAGAACTTCGAAGCCGTTGTTCAGTATCAGTTCGACTTCGGCCTGCGTCCGTCCATCGGCTACGTACAGACTAAAGGTAAAGACCTGCGCTCCCGCGCTGGCTTCTCCGGCGGCGATGCTGACCTGGTTAAATACGTCGAAGTGGGTACCTGGTACTACTTCAACAAAAACATGAACGTCTACGCTGCGTATAAATTCAACCAGCTGAACGACAACGATTACACCAAAGCCGCTGGCGTTGCGACCGACGACCAGGCCGCAGTGGGTATCGTTTACCAGTTCTAATCTGCAGTACACCCCTTCGTGATATGCCTAAAAAGCAGGACTTCGGTCCTGCTTTTCTGCTTTCCTGAGAGGAAGATCGTAACTTTCAAAAACCTTCTCGCTTTTTGTCGCAAACGGTTGGCAATTAACATAACTCCCGTTAACCTGATAGCGGATTTCCCTTCAGTAATCACAATGGAACCTCGTCATGTTTGAGAACATTACCGCCGCCCCTGCCGACCCAATTCTGGGCCTGGCCGATCTGTTTCGTGCCGATGACCGCCCAACAAAAATTAATCTTGGAATTGGTGTTTATAAAGATGAAACGGGTAAAACACCGGTCCTGACTAGCGTGAAAAAAGCAGAGCAGTATCTGCTGGAAAATGAAACCACAAAAAATTATCTGGGTATCGATGGTATTCCGGAATTTGGCCGCTGCACCCAGGAGCTTCTGTTCGGGAAAGGAAGCGCAATTATCAATGATAAACGCGCCCGCACCGCGCAAACGCCCGGCGGTACAGGTGGCCTGCGCGTCGCCGCCGATTTTCTGGCGAAGAACACCGACGTTAAACGTATTTGGGTGAGCAACCCCAGCTGGCCGAACCATAAAAGCGTGTTCAATTCAGCCGGGTTGGAAGTGCGCGAATACACCTACTACGATGCCGCTAATCACAAACTCGACTTCGACGGGCTGCTGGCCAGCCTGAACGAAGCGCAGGCCGGCGACGTGGTTCTGTTCCACGGCTGCTGCCATAACCCAACCGGTATCGATCCGACGCTGGAACAGTGGCAACAGCTGGCGCAGCTCTCCGTAGAGAAAGGCTGGCTGCCGCTGTTTGACTTTGCCTACCAAGGCTTTGCCCGCGGCCTGGAAGAAGATGCTGAAGGCCTGCGCGCTTTCGCCGCTCTGCATAAAGAGCTGCTGGTTGCCAGCTCCTACTCGAAAAACTTCGGCCTGTACAACGAGCGCGTGGGCGCCTGTACGCTGGTCGCCGCTGACCAGGAAGCGGTAGACCGCGCTTTCAGCCAGATGAAGTCGGTTATCCGCGCGAACTACTCAAACCCGCCCGCTCACGGCGCCTCGGTAGTGGCGACCATTCTCAGCAATGACGCGCTGCGCGCCATCTGGGAGCAAGAGTTGACCGACATGCGTCAACGCATCCAGCGTATGCGTCTGCTGTTCGTTAATACCCTGCAGGAAAAAGGCGCCAGCCGCGATTTCTCTTTCATCATTCAGCAAAACGGGATGTTCTCGTTCAGCGGCCTGACCAAAGAGCAGGTACTGCGTCTGCGTGAAGAGTTCGGAATTTACGCGGTGGCGTCCGGACGTATAAACGTCGCCGGTATGACGCCCGACAACATGGCGCCGCTGTGCGAAGCGATTGTTGCCGTACTGTAATCTCAGCGCAGGGCAAGTAAAAGACCACCTTCTGAGAAGGTGGCTTTTGAGAATGCCCCCTGTAAGGGGGGCTATTGTCACCTTCCGCTGATTACTCTAGCAATTCCATCTGCTGTTCATACGTTTGTTCCGTTTTCTCCTGATGCCTCACATATCGTCTGATAATTTCTTCATTCACTCCCACCGTATCGACAAAGTAGCCTCGCGACCAAAAATGATTCCCCCATAGCTTCTTCCTGATATGTGGAAAACGGTTATAAAGCCTGATGGCACTGCGTCCTTTTAGATGGCCCATCAGAGTTGATATCGAGATCTTTGGTGGAATGATGACGACCAGATGTACATGATCGGGCTGAACATTTAGCTCCAGAACCTCACAATCCTTTATTCCACAGAGGATATAGATCGTCCTGTACAGCTCCTTACCCAGCTTATCTTTCAGGATCCTGAATCGGTACTTGGGTGTCCAGACTATGTGGTATTTGCAACGCCAATATACATGTGATGAACTCCTGTAAAGTCCCATGTCGGTTTGTCTCCTTTTACTTGTGGTGAGTAAGCAGAGATATTCCGACATGGGCATTCTTCAGGCTATAGCCTTACAGGAGCAATCACCACCTCCCTAGGAGGTGGTTTAGGGATGACAACAAAAGGCCGCATGTGCGGCCTTTTTTATATGCTGGCTTCGGTCACCAGACCGGCATTTCATCCTGCAGGAATGGGTTGTGCAGACGCTCATAGCCAAGGGTCGACATCGGTCCATGACCCGGAATAAACGACACGTCATCGCCCAGCGGCAACAGCTTGCGCTTAATCGCATCGATCAGTTGGCTATGGTCGCCGCGAGGGAAGTCGCTACGCCCTACTCCGCCTTTAAAAATCACATCGCCAGAAATCAACAGTCGGGAAGCAGGATCGAAGAAGACCACGTGCCCCGGCGTATGGCCTGGGCAGTGCAGCACCTGCAGGGAAATATTCCCCACGCTGACCGTATCGCCTTCGTTCAGCCAGCGATCTGGCTGCAGCGGCTGGCAATCTTCCAGACCGAACATCCGGCTCTGCGCCGGTAATCCTTCCAGCCAGAACTCATCTTCTTTTTCCGGCCCAATAATCGGCACGCCATAATGTTGTGCCAGCTCCGCCGCCGCACCAACGTGATCGAGATGACCGTGCGTGAGCAGAATCTGCATCAGGCTAACGCCTGCCGCCGCGACTTCCTGTTTGATTCGCTCAGCATCACCGCCGGGATCGACCAGCGCCGCCAGTTTGGTTTGTTCACACCAGATTAAAGAACAGTTCTGCGCGAACGCGGTAACCGGAATAATACGATAGTTCATGAGGCTCCTTTCGTTACCAGTGCCGTACTGGCCCGGTATCAATATGCACAAAGTTGCTACGTGGGTAGTATCCTACACCACCTGTGCGCATAGATAACGCGGCTTTGCGAACATTGCTTAACGAAATGCCTTCAATATGAAAATCCATGGCCTGGCCTTTAGTGTGGTAGCTGTGTTTTGCCACACCCCGGCTACGCGCGCGAAGCTCATTATTGGTATCAACAGAACGATAACCGGAAATAAGCTGGACAGGCTTGTTGGTACCAAGTAATCCCTGCAAACGATAGAGTTGATCGAACAAACCGGGATCGATGGACTTAATCTTATTCGCGCGATAATCACGGAAAAAATGATTAAGTCTTGCTAATTCATCCTGAATATAGCCTCTGCCATCGAAAAACTCCGCCTTGAGTGATTCACCGGTATGCAGGTTGTTCAGCGTCAAAATACGCGGTCGGGGGGTCGAGAGGGTGGCAAATGCCGGCGCAGGCAGAATGGCAGCAGCACCGAGCGCCGCTCCACCTAACGCCAGCAGTTTGCGGCGATTAGCGTCAAATTTGTCCATGATAATCAGGTCTACAGGTAAATGAATCGTAATATACTTTTCCCGCAACGCGCCCGTTAGCCGCCAGCACGCACTCGCTCCCCTACGGCTAATAAATATCAGCTATGGAGAACGGGCTGCTTACTGCCACAGCGCCTTTGCAGGATTATATGTATATGCACTTCTGGCGCACGAAAGGCACCTTACCGGGCATTATTGCCAACGTCAAGGTAGCCTAACCCCAGTAAACTCGGGCCTTGCAGCGTGCAAGGCCCGTTTTCACACAGTGGTAGGACAACCAAATCCGTTGAACTACTTCATTTATCTGATTAATTGTTCAGCTTTAGGTAGAATTTGTGCGCTGGATCGCGCGGTGAGATCGTAATTGTAAATATCTGTTCGATATTGTGTACGCCCATCAGCGCCAACGAACGCGGTCAAATAATAGAGATTAACCGGGATATTCTGGCGAATATTAACGTAGCGGGTATTCCCCTGTTTTAGCGCATCTGAAATACGCGCATCATTCCAGCCAGCATCCTGAAGCAGCATATTGGCCAGTTCTGAGGCTTTATTCACGCGCACGCACCCGGAGCTCAGCGCGCGTCCATCCCGCTGGAACAGATTGTGATTGGGCGTATCGTGCAAATATATCGCATCTGAACTTGGCATATTGAATTTATAGCGCCCCAGCGAATTGCGCGCGCCGGGAGCCTGCTGGAAGCGGAACGGCAGATTCGATGCGGTTATCGTTTCCCAGTCCACCTGATACGGGTCGATAGTCTCTTTGCTATTCCAGCCGCGCATCATCGTATAGCCGTGCTGCTCAAGATAGCCTGGGTTATTGCGCACCTTCGGCAGAATATCGTTGCGCGCCAGCGTCGGCGGAACGTTCCACGGCGGGTTGACCACAACGTTGTTCAGCGCACTGCTCATCATAGGGGTTTTGCGATCCGGACGGCCAACGATAACCCGCGATGCCAGCACCTGGCTACCGTCCTGGTAATAGACCAGCGAAAAGGCGGGAATATTCACCATAATTCCGGTCGCCAGATTACCCGGCAGCAGGCGCAAACGCTGGATATTCAATGCCAGCACGCCGGCGCGCTGCGCAGGAGAAACGTTGAGCCAGTCGCGGGTCGCCTGACCAATCACGCCGTCTGCGCCCAGTCCCTGCCACGCCTGGAAGCGCTTAACGCCCTCCACTAACTGGCGATCGTAAACGCCACGGCCGCTGCTTTTGGCCTTTTTCCCGGCGGACGGACTCACCACCTCATCACCGGGCAACGCAATTTTTGCCGCGTCATCCAGCATACCGGTGCGCTGTAAAATTTCGCGCAGCGCGCCGGCATCGTTGCTCCATTCCCCCGGGCGCAGCGACGTCTTACCGGTGAGCTGCGGCCAGGGACGGGAATCGGCAACCTGAGCTAATAGCGCCTGATGCATTGCGGCATACTGCGGATGCTGCGGAGCCAGACCCGCAATAAACTGCGGCAGCGAACCGTTATCCAGCGCCACCTGCCACTGGTTAATTACCGACAGAGGCGGCGTCGACATGGCATACGGTTTCGTGCCATACAGCCAGCGGTTGCCCTGAGTCGGAATACCGCTAATAAAATGCAGATAGCCCATCATGGCGTCAGACAGAACGACATCCCGCGCCAGACCGTTCACTGCCGGGTCGGTCAACAGCTCAACCCAGGTGGTGAACTGCGGCTGAAAACCGGCGATAGCAACCTCAGCCAGCTGCTGTTGAAACGCCTGCACCGCCTCGCGGTTATCCCACATCGGTTTCATATCCCTGGCCGCATACAGCGATACCAGCGGATTCATAAATACGGGTTGATAACCGGACGGCAGTACCGCCTGAATCCCGGCGCGGCTCTTCGCTGCCGCATCGGCAGAAAGCGCCTGCTCGCCGGCCATTTGGGCGACCGCCGCGGATTGGTTTGCGCTTTGGCTTAGCGCGGAAGAGAGCTCGCTGATGGTGGCAGAGCTATCCGATGGTACCACTTCAGGCTCTTCAGCCTGGACATTGAACAGTGGAGCAAATGCAAACGCCAGGCTCAGGCTGAGCGCAGACAATTGACGACCATACCGTTTCTTTAGCAACATCCCTTGCCCCCTGTTAACACATTGCTGCCCGCTAAAATGGGGCTTACTTTCAGTATATGAAGACGAAAACGCTTTTGCCTTCCCAAATGTAAAGAAGTTAAAAGATTATACAATCCTAAAGTACAGGAACGGATAACAAAAAGGGCGACATCGCGTCGCCCTTTGGCTGGTTATTGTACCATCCTATGAAGCATTTGCCGTTCCCGGCAGCGTTTCGGGCAGCTGCGGTGCGAAGCCACGCAGCCCGACGACGTGCACGTGCTCGTGATTATTCACGACCTTACGCACCAGCTTATAGGTGGTACCTTTTTCCGGGCTGATATTTTCCGGCGCCGCAATAATCAGCTGCATCTCCAGACGATCGCAGAGCTCGAACAGCGTCGCGATAGAGCGAGCATCCAGACGCGCCGCTTCATCAAGGAACAGCAGACGACACGGCGAAATGTCCTTACCGCGCAGGCGCATGGATTCATCTTCCCAGCTCTGTACTACCATCACCAGAATCGACATCCCGGTACCGATAGCCTCACCGGTCGATAGCGCACCGGATTCCGCGCGCAGCCAGCCGTCGGAACCACGGTTAACTTCCACTTCCATCTCCAGATAGTTGCGGTAGTCCAGCAGCTCTTCACCGATGGTCTGCGGCGTACGCTGCCCCATATCAATCTGCGGATTGAGGCGCTGATACAGCTTCGCCAGCGCTTCCGAGAAGGTCAGACGATTGCTGTTAAACAGGTCCTGATGCTGTTCATGCTGTTCTGACAGCACGTCCAGCAGCATCGAGTGGGTTTCCCGCACGTTGACGTTCAGACGCACGCTGTTGACCTGGCCGAAGGAGACGCTCTGCAGCCCCTGGTTGAGCATACGAATACGGTTTTGCTCGCGCTGGATAGTCTTGCGGATAATATTGGCCACGCTGCGGGAGCTGATGGCCAGCTTCTGCTCGCGGTTGGTCAGCTCTTCCGTCAGACGGCTGAGTTCGATCTCCATCTGCTCAATCGCTTCCACCGGATCGTCGGTGCGGATGATATCCTGGCGAATACGCTCGCGCAGATGCTGATAAACGGCGACAAAGAACTGGATTTTACGCTCCGGGCGTTTCGGATCTTCAGAAATACGCAGTACATCGCGCAGGTGTTCGTTATCCGAGACCGCCAGACGCAGCGCGCCGAGCGCCTTATCCGACATCGAGCGCAGTTCATCTGCCGAAAGGTAGGCCAGCTCGCGACGATGCAGGCGACGCTCCACGCCGTTGTCTTTCACCAGGCGCATGACCGCACACCAGCCGGCTTTAGCGCTGACCACCTGTTCGCGCATTTCGCAGTAATCGCGCTCCAGCTTGCGCAGCCTGCGGGTCAGGTTATCCATTTCCGCTTCGCAGAAGGTCAATGCTTTTTCGAGCTGGTTCCGCCGCGCGCGGTTGTTGCTGAGCTGAGCATGAAGCTCATCGCGGCGCAGACGAGCGCGCTCTTCGGCGCCGGCGTCGGCGCGCACGCCAATGTCCTGAAGCTCTTTATGCAGGTCGTTGAGCAGCTCTTTCTTGGTGTCGTAGGAACTTTTCAGCGATGCCAGCACCTGGTTGTACTGGTTGAGCTGCGCGGCGTGGGTACGCAGCGCTTCACGGGTACGGGCGCGCTCCGCCTCAGCCTGCTCCAGACGCTGGCGCAGCTTCTCGTTCAGATCGCTATTACCGCTCAGCATCTCTGCAGAATCGGAGTAGCTAAAGTGGGCGCGACGCTGCACCACTTCGGTCAGCGCAAATGCCTGCTGACGCGCGTCGCGCTGAGTCTGCTGCGAATATGCGTAATCTTCTTTCAGCTGTTCAAACTGCTCCGGGTCGCTTTGAAGCACGGAAACGATCGGCTCCAGTTTTGCCAGCTGATTCCCATGCTGCTGGACGAAGCGCGCGGCTTCCTGCGCTTCGTCCAGGCGTTCCTGGATCTCATCCACGCGATCGGCCAGCGAGTCATCGGCCAGCAAATTCAGACGCGGCAGCAGGCGGTTGAGTGCGGATACGCCCTCTTTTGCCTGCTCATACTGCACCCGGTTCTGCTGGTTATCGCTCTCATGGGCGGTCAGCGCCCGCTCCAGTTCGCCGCGACGCGTATTCAGTTTACGGATTTCTTCTTCCGGGTCGTCCTCAAAGGCTACCGCAAGATGGTTACCGATAAAGCGGCTGAACGCCTGATGGAGGCGCTGGGTTTTCTGCACATCAAACGACAGGGTCGCAAAGCGCTCGGACAGGCTTTCGCGCTCGGCGTGCAGCGTTTCAACGCGGCTTTCACGCGCGGCGCGGCCAAACAGCGGCAGCGTCGGGAAGCGTGAATAGCGCCACTGACGATCGGCAATCTTAACGACCACCGCCTTTTCCAGCTCATCGACGCTGAATACGCTGTCATCGAACGACTGCGGATCGCCCTCGATCAGGTAGAGATCTTCGGGACAATCTTCGAGACCTTCCAGCTGATCGGCAATCAGCGACAGATCCGGTACCACAATGGCGTGGCGGGAAGGACCGTAGAGCGCGGAGTAATACGGCGCATCATCGAGACTCACGTCATCGTAGATTTCCGACAGCAGTACGCCGCCAAAACGTTCCGCCAGCGCGTTCAGGCGCTGATCTTCCGAACCGCCCGGCTGGCTAAGACGCTCAATTTCATCGTCGATAGCGCGCTTGCGGGCTCCGACTTCATCGCGCTCCACGATAGCTTCGCGTTCACGCTCCAGCAGCTGCTGGAGATATTCGGTAACGTCCTGGCTTGACTCAAACTGCTCGCCGCTCTGCTCGCACAGCTGATTGAGGCTGTTCTGCGCCGCCAGCCAGATAGGCGCGCGGCGCATCAGCGTTTGCGTCCGCGACTGCAGCTGTTCCAGCTCCTGACGCAGGGTCATCCGCCGTTCGCTGGCGGTGGAAACGCTGTCGGCAAGGGATGCGATGCGGGCTTCCAGCTCCTGGTGCAGGGCTTCCAGCTCATCGATATCGTAGCGTTTGCCCTGGCGCTTACAAAACTCATTGAGCTGGCGTTCGGCATCCTGCTGTTCACGCAGACGCTGTTCAAGCTCCGTCAGACGACTGCGCAGCCCGTGCGCCTGTTCGGCCTGATGACGTTGATTAACGCCTTCGCGCAGCAGCTCGCGCGCCACGTTCCAGGCTTCATTACGTGCCAGCGGGCCGTTGATCTCCGCCACCAGCTGGTAAGCCTGTTCAAACTGGCTGTGCGCGGTTTGCGCCACGCTCATCTTCTGTTCCAGCGACAGCATTTTCTCCGTCGCTTCCTGCTCTTTCGCCTGGAAAGTTTCCAGCCACTCGTCGGCGCTCTCCGGCGTTAAATCCGGCAGATGGCAGAGGGCTTTTGCCCGCTCCAGCGCCTGCAGCGCCTGGGTGTACTGAATCGCGCGAGTCTGCTGCACGTCCAGCGCCTGCTGGTAGTCGGCAAGCTGGTTTTTCAGCTCATCCACTTCCAGCTCGGCGGCTTCGGCGCGGGCTTCGTTCTCTTCCTGCTGGTCAACCGCTTCCGCGACGACTTCATTTTGTTCTTCGAGGCGAATCTGCAGTTCATCAAGATCCGCTTCATAGCGCTCGATTTTTTCCTGCTGGCGCAGAGCGGTCTGCACCAGGTTCAGATGGTCGCTGGCGGCCTGATAATCGGCTTCCAGATCGCCTTCCGCGCCGTTATGTTCCTGCAGCTCGCGGGCCATATCGACGTGCTTATACTGTTCCGCCGCGAGCTGAGCGCGGGAGGTGAACAGATCGCGACGATACTCCAGCGCCTTGTCGAGATGAATGCGTCGCTCGTTAGCGTGACGCATATAGTCGGCGGCAACGTAGTTGGTGGCTTCGCTGATCAGATGCTTGAACAGGTCGCGGTCCGACTGCGTCACGCGGATAGCTTCCAGCGTCATGCGGTTTTCACGCAGCGCCGCTTCCATATCCTGGAACGCCTTACGCACGCCGCCGTTTTCCGGCAACAGGTAGTCGCGCAGCGAGCGGGTAATGGTGCTCGAAATACCGCCGTACAGCGAGGCTTCGATCAGGCGATAGTATTTGCTACGGTCCGAAGCCGAACGCAGGCGGCGAGCCACCACGCCCAGGTCGAACATCAGCGAGTGATACTCGGTAATAGAGTTAAACTGCTTGAACTGCACCCCTTCCATCGCTTCGAGCTTATCTTTCAGCTCGTTGAGCGTCACCACGCGCGCCTGGCGCTCGTTAAGGGTTTCGGTCAGCAGCTGAGTTGGCTGGATGGAGGTTGGCAGGCCCTGGATCGCAAAAGGCTTGATATCGACCTTACGATCGCGACCGGCGACCTGCTGTAGACGAACGCCGACCACCACGCGCTGGTGGCGGGAGTTGATCACGTCCAGCACGGAGTAGCAGACGCCAGCGCGCAGCTTACCGTGCAGGCCTTTATCGCGCGAGCCGCTGGTCGCCCCCGCTTCCGTGGTGTTACGAAAGTGCAGCAGCGTCAGGTCCGGGATCAGTGCGGTGACGAAGGCGGCCATGGTCGTGGATTTACCGGCACCGTTACCACCGGAAAGCGTGGTCACTAATTCATCGAGATCAAAAGTACGGGCAAAAAAACCGTTCCAGTTAACCAGCGTCAGCGAGCGAAACTTACCGCGTTCAATCATTACTCTTCCTCCCCGCTATCCGGCTGATTCTCTTCATTCTCATCATTAAGCTGCAGGCGATTTTCCAGCGCCATCGCTTCACCGTCGCGGATCATACGCAGCTGGGCTTCGCGCGGATCGTCACCGGCGCGCACGTCGGCGCCGAAGCGAAACACCGATTCGGTAATGCGGAATTTGCTGCTGTCATGGCCCATAAACCACACCATGCCGAGGCGGCGCAGGCGGTTGAGCGAAGCGCGCATTTTTTCCTGCAGCTTCTGGCGGTCTAGGTCGGACCCGGTAGAACGGTTATTGACCAGCTTGAGCAGCTTGGCTTCGTCTGCGAGGGTCAGCAGCTCGTCGTAAAGCTCCTGCTGAGTGAAGATGCCCTCGTTGGCCAGACGCTCCGGGCTGAGGTAGAGATAGCAGAGAATTTTACCCACCATCATATCCAGCTCGGAGAGCACCGAGCGCGGGATCAGCGTGGTCGACCGCGGGCGCAGATAGAAAAACCCCTCCGGCGCGCGAATCAGCTCGACGTTGTAGCGAGCATAAAACTCTTCCAGGTAATCCTGAAAATCCATTAAAAATGCGTGATTATCCAGCTCGTCAAGGCCGATATGACGGCCCGCGCGCAGGGCGCTATCCAGCGCCGGAAATAACGGATTAGCCAACGCTTGCGCCAGTTTAACCGGCATCACTTGTTCAATATTTGTCGATGACATGCGCCTGTACCTTGGCTCCGTAATCATTAATCGGCTGCCATTTTGCCGGCAGTCCGGTGAAATCTGCTTGCGCTACGCCCAAACGTACCGCCTGGTCGACCACAATACGCGCGACGTCAAAGTGGCGCGCGCGCGGATACTGCGACAGATATTCGCGTACCACCAGGCCAAGATCCAGCGGCAGTCCCTTCTCTTTATAGACCACCAGCTGTCCTTCAATCAGCGCCGCCAGCTGTTCGCGAATTTCGTTAAACTCTTCGTACTCCAGATCCGTTGGAAGTTCCCCGGTGACCTCTTCATCATGCAGCGCCATCTCTTCATCGCGCATATCAAGCAGACGATCGGCATTCGCATGGGTGAGCGCCCAGGGGGCGTCGAAGTAGGTTTGCACCGACTGACGCAAACGCTGTGCGAAGACGCGGTTTTTATCCATATCAATGGCGGTACGGATAAATTTATGCACGTGGCGATCGTAGCCGATCCACAGGTCAATCGCCTGCTGCCCCCAGCTGACGATACGGTCCAGCTTGCTTTGCAGATCGAACACCAGACGATCGATAAAATTCAGATCGTCGCGCGCCATGGTCGAATCCTGGATACGCAGCAGGTTTGCCTGCAGCTTATCGCCCGCCGCGTCCAGGGTATCCTGCAGTTCCCGCAGGGTGCCGGACGTTTCCGACAGCAGCAGCTCGCAGCTGGAGATCGCCGCCCGCCAGTCTTTGTTCAGCAGCTGGGCAATATCATCTTTCACCAGCTGCTGCTGCTCATCCATGATCCGCTGAGTCAGGTCAATGCTGTCAAAGATTTCCGCTACCGAGTACTTCAGCGGAGCGAAAACGTTACGATGCCAGTGGAACTCATCGCCGCCCTCTTCTGCCGAGTCGGCGGCGCGCTTGAGTTCGCCGGCAACGATGGAGAGCTGCATCGACAGTCGCAGGGTGGAGAACTCGCGCTGGCGAATATAGTAGTCGGTGATCCCAATGCCCAGCGGCGTCAGGCGATAAATAGCGTTACCCTCGGTGATTTCGCTGGTAAAGCGGTTCAGCAGACGCTGGCGCACCATATCGTTAATGGCATTATTGGCGCGCTGGCTGATGGTTTCGCTGGTCTGCTCAAACGCATCACTCACGTGGCGGAACGCATCCACCAGTTCTCCCTCGGTCATTTCCCCTTCCATCCGCTCGCCGTTCAGCGTGGCAATCGCCAGCAGAAAAGAGAGTCTGTCGACCGGCAGCGAAATAGAAAAATCATTTTTCCTGGCCCAGGCAACCAGTTCGGGGACTGTCTGGGAAAATTCACTCATAGTTTATCCTTGCATCTGCGGCTTAAGCGCGGTGACGTGAATATAACGGCCTAAGCTAATATACGGCTCCTGGCGACAGTAGCGCGTTTCCAGCTCCAGCAGCGCCGCAAATTTATCGTGCTGTTGGTGTTTTTCACGCAGATAATCATGAAACACCCGCACGCCGGTCTTGCCGGTAATCTGCCAGCCAATCTCTTCCAGCCAGCCGTAAACCTGCTGCGGATCGCGCGGATAGTCCGGCGACAGCGTGCGTTTTTTCTTTTTCGGCATGCCGATTTGCACATAGTCGAGATTTCCGGCGACCATATTGTGCATCAACAGACCGTTAGCATTGTAGAACATCAGCGACAACGCGCCGCCGGGGCGCAGCATCGACCACAGGGTACGCAACATCGCCTGTGGTTCGGCTATCCACTCCAGCACCGCATGAAACAGTATCAGATCGACCGGACTTTCCAAATGCTGCTCAATATCCTGAGCCGCGCATTGTACAAAATGCATGTTGTCGATCACACCTTTATCGGCAGCCGCCTGCCGGGCACGAGCCACCATTTCACCAGAGAGATCGCATAACGTGACGTGATGCCCCATTTCCGCCACTTTGATCGCCGTCTGCCCTTCGCCGCCGCCCGCGTCAAGAACTCGCAATGGCCCAGGCCCCAGCCGGTCCAGCAGCGGTTGCAGATCCTGCCAGAGGATCGCCTGCCGCAGCTGGCCTTTGGTGGTGCCGTATATATTGCGCGAAAACTTTTCAGCAATATCATCGAAATTACGATCCTGCACGGGTGACTCCACACGCCAACACAAAGCCGCTATTTTGTCATACCCGCGCGGAGAATGAAGCGATCTGTTGTAAGATCCGGGCATATCTTTGGTTATATGGTTAAAAAAGGAACCGTACGGCATGCTTTTTACGCTGAAAAAGGTTTTAGGCGGTATGATGCTGCCGCTTCCCCTGCTGCTGCTGCTCATTGCGCTCGGCATAGCCCTGCTGTGGTTTAGCCGTTTCCAGCGCACCGGCAAGCTCTGCGTCAGCCTCGGCTGGCTGCTGTTGCTGCTGTTGAGCCTGCAACCGGTCGCCGATAGCCTGCTCAAGCCAATTGAAGATAAGTACCCGACGTGGCGAGGTGAAAAGCGCGTGCAGTACGTGGTCGTGCTTGGCGGAGGCTACACCTGGAACCCGGACTGGGCGCCCAGTTCCAATCTCATCAATAATAGCCTGCCGCGGCTGACGGAGGGGATCCGCCTGTGGTATGAAAATCCGGGCTCGAAACTCATCTTTACCGGCGCAGCGGCAAAAACAAATCCGGTCAGTACGGCAGAAGCCGGGGCCAGAGTGGCAGAGAGCCTGGGCATACCGCGCAGCGAAATCCTTGTCCTGGATAAACCCAAAGATACCGAAGAGGAAGCCGCTGCGGTGAAGATGGCGATAGGCGATGCGCCCTTCCTGCTGGTCACCTCCGCGTCTCATCTGCCGCGGGCGATGATTTTCTTTCGCCGCGCCGGGCTAACTCCCCTGCCCGCGCCGGCCAACCAGCTGGCGATTGAGTCACCGCTTAACCCGTGGGAGCGGGCTATTCCTTCGCCCGTCTGGCTCATGCATAGCGATCGGGTGGGTTACGAAACGTTAGGCCGCATCTGGCAGTGGCTAAAAGGTTCTTCAGGCGAGCCAGGGCAGGATTGACTTTGCCGCCAGGTCAAACCGGACGCGGTCAAAGCGTCCGGTATTCACCAGATTATCCACTTCGTCCCACAGCAGATACAGCCAGCGTCGCCAGAGAAACGCTTCCGCCACCGGCGCCCGGCGCAGATAGTGCCACAGCAGCTCCTCTTCCTGAGCGCTCTCGGCCAGACGGAAAAGCTCGTATTCCCGCGGCGCCCAGAGCATCATGCCCGGCCCCACCATCGCCAGCAGCTGATCGCTGCGCGGATCTTTAAGCATGCTGCGCAGCGTGAAGCTACCGTGTACCAGCACGCAGTTATCATTGAAACCTTTAAACAAATCCATAAGGCATTCGCGCGTGCGGAACAGGATGCGTTTGTCCTGCATCGTCAGGCCGGTATCCTGATAAAGATTCAGCGTACTCCATAGCACCTCCACGCGCTGGCGGTACCAGTATGGCCAGAGGTTTTCCTGAGTGCTATCGACCATCCCTACGCAGCCGCCGCTATCCTGACGATGCCAGGCCAGCAGCGCTTCCACGATCTGCTCCTGCAGCTGCTCCCAGCGCTCCGGCGTGCGGGCGGGGGCTTCAACCGAGACGCCGCGCAGTCGTTCAATCAGCAGTACATCGGGACCCGGATGCTCGTCGTGCGTCATCACGCCGTAGACAACCGGCATACGGACGGTGCCGCTTCGCGCCAGGGTTGATATCTTCCACGCCAGCTGACGCGCCACGCCCGGCGTCGTAAAGCTGCGCGCCAGCAGCGGCATTGGGTTTCCCTGCGCATCATATAGCGACCACAGAGCCGACGACGGTTTCTCGCTGACGCACTCCACGCGGCTTAGTTTTTCACCCAGCAGGTGGCTCAGCTCGGTACGCAACTGTTCCATTTCTGATTACCCCTATGAATACTACCGGTTTCATAATGAGCGCCTGGGCCGGGGTTGTCATCGGGTGAGATCAAAATTGACGTAAAAAAGTATGGAATAACGGCCTGGGAATATCCCCTCCTGGCGGAGGGGATGGGGGGATTAACGCAGCTCCGCGCGAACGCGCTCCAGATCTTCCGGCGTATCGACACCTGTACCGGGAACCACTTCCGCCACCGCGACATGGATTTTCTCGCCATACCACAGCACGCGCAGCTGCTCGAGCATCTCTATTTGCTCCAGCGGGCTCGGCGCCCAGCTCACATAGCGACGAATAAAACCGGCGCGATAGCCATAAATACCGATATGACGCAGCAGCGAATCACCGATAGACTCGCGGGATTTAGCGAAACGATCGCGATCCCACGGAATGGTGGCGCGGGAAAAATAGAGCGCGTAGCCCTCAGCATCCATGACGACCTTCACCGCATTCGGATTAAACGCCTCTTCCGCATCGTGGATTGGCACCGCTAAGGTTGCCATACCACTGGTGCTGGCAGCCAGATTCTCGGCTACCTGGCGCACGATCGCGGGCGGGATCATCGGCTCATCGCCCTGAATATTCACAATGATGGTGTCATCGCTGAAGGCGCATTTTTCAACCACCTCGGCCAGGCGTTCGGTGCCTGACTGATGATCTTCACGGGTCATGCAGACTTCACCGCCGGCGGCTTCCACCGCGCGGGCCACGTCTGGATGGTCGGTAGCAACGATAATCCGCTCGGCCCCGGATTCGCGAGCACGTTCCAGAACATGGACAATCATCGGCTTGCCGTTGATATCCTGGAGCGGTTTCCCTGGCAGGCGGGTAGAAGCGAAGCGCGCGGGGATAATAACCACGAAACTCATGACTGGCTCTCTTCTACAGGAAGCGGGCGGGCTTCGGTTTCCAGTAGTACGGGAATGCCTTCACGCAGCGGAAAAGCCAGGCGATCAAGTTTGCAGATCAGTTCTTGCTTATCCTGGCTGTAATATAGCTTACCGTTACAAACCGGACAGGCGATAATTTCAAGTAAACGGTGATCCATGATTCCTCCAGATGGACCGAATAGATTCTTCAGCAGCATATCACACGTGGGCTCAGGCAGCGTCAATTTCCCAACCCTGTTGCCGCCCGGCAAAAAGTTCCGCCGGCAGCTTCCCGCAGCTCACCCGCGTGGCGTCCTGCCAGAGGGCAAAATCATCAATGGCGCGTTTTAGCCCGCTCTCCAGACCCGACGTCACCTTGACGCCCTCCTCCAGCCACAGGGCGATAATTTCCAGAACGCCGGTTTTGCGGTGCATTTTGCTATCCATTCTGCCAACCAGTCTCCCCTGGTGCAGCAGCGGTAATACGAAATAGCCATACTGCCGTTTCGGCGCGGGCGTGTAGCACTCCAGGCGATAGGTAAAGTTAAACAGCTGTTCCGCTCGTTTGCGATCCCAGACTACCGGATCGAAAGGCGAAAGCACCGCGCTGCGGCTGGCGGCGAGCCTACCGCCGGGTGAAGATTCCAGCAGCGCCAGTGCATCACGGTGGAGCCACATTTCGCCCAGCGCTTCAACGTTAACCGGCACCACCAGCCCCTCCTCCTGCCAGCTCGCCAGCAGTAGCGGCAGCGGGGGCTGACGCAGACGATAATAATCCGCCAGCCACTGCGCGCGAAAAATCCCCAGGCTGCGAGCACTATTACGTAACATCATGGCTTCAGCCTGCTCCTGAGAGAGCCCGTCGCGCTCATCGTCCCAGTCCGGCATGACCCGCTGCGTCAGATCGTAAACGCGCTGAAAATTACGCCGCTCGATAACCATCACTTCACCGGCTGTGAATAAGCCTTCAAGATGGCGCTTATGCGGTTTCCACTCCCACCATCCGCTGGCGCCTTTGCGCGGATGCTCGAAGTCGGCCGAGCGAACCGGGCCATTTTCGGCTATATGCGCCAACAGCGCCTGAATGCCCTCGGCGTGTTCGGTCATCCACGCTTTGTGATATTTCCAGCCCATTTTATCCGGCGTCAGCATGCGGTGACGCACCAGTGAAAAGTCGCTGCGCGGTAAAAAGCAGGCTTCGTGCGCCCAGTACTCCATCAGCTCGCCGGCGCGGAGCGCCTCGTCCAGCCAGCGCTGCGGATAGTGGCCGAGGCGGCTGAACAGCACCAGATAAGGACTGCGCGCAACAACATTGATGGTATCGATTTGCAGCAGGGACATCTGCTTAATGGTCTGCAGAATATCCCCAGGCTTTGCGCGGCGACGGGGCTTTTTTAGCAGCCCCTGAGCGGCAAGGTGAAGATGGCGGGCTTCTTTAAGCGAGAGGGACAATACCGGCATGCAGCTTCTCCGTTAAGGGTTCCGGCGCAAGCGGTGATACGACGATTAGCGTTGCGCCAGGGTAACTAAGTCCGTGAGCAACCGCTGCGCGCGTTGGTCAGTCATTATCGCGTCGACCGGAAGATACCACCAGTTTGCCTGAGCAAATTCGCGGCACTTCACCGCATCTTTTTCGGTCATCAGCAGGGTTTGCTGCGGCGTCGCCAGCGCGGCGACTGCGCTCTGCGCCAATGCCTGATGATCGGCTAAGGCGATGGTTTTTATCGGACTGACGCCGCAGCTTTCAAGGGTGGCGAAGAAGCGCGGCGGGTGGCCGATTCCGGCCATCGCCACCACGTTGTCCAACGCCGCCGCATCCCGGCGTTCACCGGTCAGCAGATTTACCGCCTGCCCGGGGCGAAGCTGCATCGGGATCTCTCCCGGACGGGCGAGACCGCCGTTAACGATAACCGCATCCACGCTGCGTAAACGCGAAGCGCGCTCGCGCATGGGGCCGGCAGGCAGCCA
This sequence comes from Klebsiella sp. LTGPAF-6F, assembly GCF_001753185.1. Lineage (NCBI taxonomy): Bacteria > Pseudomonadati > Pseudomonadota > Gammaproteobacteria > Enterobacterales > Enterobacteriaceae > Klebsiella > Klebsiella sp. LTGPAF-6F. The sequence continues at coordinate 2,217,122 of NZ_CP017450.1, read as the reverse complement.
CCAGCCGTTGCCAAAACGGCGCACGCCGTCAATCACCACAATTTCTTTGTCGCGCGCCAGCTTATAGTGCTGCAGGCCATCGTCTGTGACGATAAGCTGCAGATCGTGGGCGGCGAGCAGGGCCTGTACCGCATCGCTGCGTACCGGCGAGACGGCAACCGGCGCGCCGGTACGCTGGTAAATCAGCACCGGCTCATCGCCCGCTTCCGCTGTGGGGGTAGCCGTATTCAGCAGCAGCGGATAGCTCGCCGCTTTACCGCCGTAGCCGCGTGAAACGACGCCAACGCGAATACCGCGCTGCTGAAGCTGTTCCACCAGCCAGACGACAACCGGCGTTTTACCATTACCGCCCGCGGTCAGATTACCCACCACCACCACCGGCACCGGCGCTCGCCAGGCTTTTTGCCAACCGAGTTTATAGCTCAGCCGTATCAACCCGCTCACCAGGCCATAGAGCCAGGAGAGCGGAAGCAGCAGCCGCCATAAGGGCGACTCACCGGACCAGATGCGTGCAATCATGCGCCGAACTGCATCTTATGCAGCTGGGCGTAAACGCCCTTGTGCTCAAGCAGATCGGTATGGCTGCCGCGTTCAACGATCTGGCCATCTTCCACCACCACGATCTCGTCGGCCTGCTCAATCGTCGACAGACGGTGGGCAATCACCAGCGAGGTGCGGTTTTTCTGCAGTTCGTCCAGCGCCGCCTGAATAGCGCGTTCCGATTCGGTATCCAGCGCCGACGTGGCTTCGTCGAGGATCAGTATCGGGCTGTTACGCAGCAGGGCGCGAGCGATAGCGATACGCTGGCGCTGACCGCCGGAAAGCATAACGCCGTTTTCCCCGATAATCGTATCCAGGCCATTGTCCATTTTGTTGATAAAGTCCATGGCATAAGCCATACGAGCGGCTTCTTCTATCTGCTCGCGGCTGTACTCTTCGGTACGCGCGTAGGCGATGTTATTCGCTACGGTATCGTTGAAGAGATGAACGTTTTGCGACACCAGCGCAACCTGATCGCGCAGGGAGCTCAGGGTGTATTCACGCAGGTCGTGGCCGTCCAGTAAGATCTGCCCATCATCGACATCGTAGAAACGCGTAATCAGGCTGGCGATGGTCGATTTACCCGAACCCGAGCGCCCTACCAGCGCCACGGTTTTTCCTTCCGGAATATTCAGGTCTATATTGCGCAGCGCGGCGACTTCGCGTCCCGGGTATCTGAAGGTGACGTTTTTAAATTCGAGGTTGCCCTTCGCGCGTTCGATAACCCGCGTGCCTTCATCTTTCTCCTGCTCGGAGTCAAGGATAGCGAAAAGCGTCTGGCAAGCGGCCATCCCGCGCTGGAACTGCGCGTTGACGTTAGTCAGTGATTTCAGCGGACGCATCAGCGCGATCATTGAAGAGAAGACAACGGTGATGGTACCCGCCGTCAGCGTCTCCATTACGCTCGGGAAGCTGGCAGCATATAGCACGAAAGCCAGGGCCAGAGAGGCGATCAGCTGAATAATCGGGTCAGAAATTGACGACGCGGAGACCATTTTCATCCCCTGCAGGCGCATTTTATTGCTGACTTTATCAAAACGTTTGGTTTCGACGGCCTGACCGCCAAACATCAGCACTTCTTTATGCCCTTTCAGCATCTGCTCTGCGCTGGTCGTCACCTGGCCCATGGTGTTCTGCATATTCTTGCTGATATTACGAAAACGCTTCGAGACCACGCGAATCGCAATAGACACGATCGGCGCCAGCACGATCAGAATCAATGACAGCTGCCAGCTGTAATAAAACATCATCGCGAAGAGGCCAATAATCGACGCGCCTTCGCGCACGACGGTAATCAGCGCGCTGGAGGAAGAAGACGCGACCTGCTCGGAATCATAGGTAATACGCGATAGCAGCGTCCCGGTGGACTGTTTGTCAAAGAAGGCAACCGGCATCCCCATCATGTGGCTGAATAAACGACGGCGCATCGTCATCACGACCTTGCCGGAAACCCAGGAGATACAGTAGCTCGAAACGTAGCTGGTAATGCCGCGCAGAACCATCAACCCGATCACCACCAGCGGCATCCATATCAGCACCGAGCGATCCGTTTTACCAAAACCATCATCCAATAACGGTTTAAGAAGCGATAGCATGAAGGTATCACTAGCCGCGTTAAGCACTAACGCTACCGCTGCCACGATTAGCCCGGGTTTAAACGGCGCTATAATCGGCCAGAGTCGGCGGAAGGTCTGCCACGTGGAGAGATCTTTATCGTTCTGCATTCAATAAACCAGCTTGTGTTGAAATAGCCGCATATTCTACCCGTTCTACGCCTTCCCGCCAAACCACTGATGATACCATCGCGGTAAAACTTGATCCCGTAAGCCATGGATTTGCCAGCTATCCGGAGAAAAAACCACCGTAATTTGCCCCTGATGCGGCGTGTCGAACCACTGATAACTCTGTTTTCGGTAGCGCTGAATCACTTTGGTTGATGGCATGCGCCATGCGTTATAGCGCGAAGCGGAAGCCAGCGCAGCTTCTCCGCCAACGCTCTGCAGCAGGGCGATTCCCGACGAGGTATTACTGCCGTGGTGGGGGACCTGGATAAGTGTAGACGTAAGATGCTGCCAGTAGCGGCTAATCATCGCCCGTTCCGCAGGCGTTTCGATATCCCCGGTCAGCAGAATACTGTGTTTACCGTCATCAATACGCACCACGCACGAGCGATTATTCCCCTGCGCTGTCGCTCCAGGCAGCGGCCAGAGCGCGCGAAAGGTTAAACCCCGCCACTGCCAGGTTTCTCCGCGCTGGCAGGCTAAATGACCCTCCCAGCCTAAAGGGCTTCGCACCCATATCCGGGGCCACACCTTTAACACCGAATTTAGCCCGCCGCGGTGATCGAGATGCTCGTGGCTGAGAACGACGCCTTCAAGCTGCAAATGATGCCAGCGTAGCCAGGGAATAATGATCTGCTGACCGCTGTCTCCCTCGGGCCAGGCCAGGCCGGTATCATAGAGAAGCGCCGCGCCCTCGCGTTCAATCACCATTGCCAGCCCCTGCCCGACATCCAGCATGGTGACTCGCCATTCGTTAGCAGCCGTACTCCGCCAGAAGGGCCAGCTCAATAGCCCGAGAAATGCTAAACAAAACGCGGGCAACGTGCGCCACGCATGAAAACGCCAGACGATTAACGCCAGCCACGGCAGCAAGCTTATCCCAAGCCAGCGCGCATCCAGCGCCAGCCAGCCGGGCGGCAGCTGTCGTAAGAACCAGAATAGCGCGGCCAGAACACGGTCCGCCGATTGCCAGACTGCCATCTCAATGATAAACGGCGCGCAGAGGTGTAAAAACATCGCGGTCAGAATTAGCGGGACAACGACAAAGGTCACCAGCGGCACGGCAATCAAGTTGGCCAGCACGGACGTCAGGCTGATGCCGTGAAAAAGTGCGATCTGTAGAGGAGCAAGTAAAAACATTAAGCCGATCTGCAGATGACATAACGCGAGGCTTTGACGCAGTAGCCCGCTCCTTTTGCCGCCCGGCATCGGCGCCAGCTGATACCAGAAGATAAGCGCCGCAACGGCAAACGCGGAAAGCCAGAGGCTTTCGGACAACACCGCCAGCGGATCGGCAAACAGTATTGCGCCAATGCAGCAGACCCATAGCTGCCATGGCGACCAGCGTTTTCCGGATAGCCGCAGCGCGCAGCCGGCGGCCAGCGCGACGCAGGTGCGCAACGCGGGTGGCTGCATACCGGTCAGCCCGGCGTAAAAAATCGCGCTCGCCAGGCCAACGAGCAGCGGCGCCCGCCAGCCAAGCCAGCGGCACGGGAGAAAAAACTGCACACCTCTGAGCAGCAACCAGCCCAATGAAGCCCCTAGCGCGATATGTAAGCCAGAAATCGCCATCAGGTGCGATGTCCCGGTTTCCTGCATCAGGGTCTTTATCTCTCGCGGTATCGCCAGACGCTCCCCCATACCTAACCCTAGCATCACCGATTGCCACGGCAACGCGTTCAGCGTTTGATTCAGCGAAGCAAGATAACGCGCCCGCAAACTACAGGTCCGCACCCGAACGTCAGCGGTGATAAAGCGTCCGGTTAACGGACGATGCTGCGACAATGCATGACGCTGGCTATCAAACCCGCCATCGTTGAGCTGTCCGTGTACCGGACGCGCGCGCAGCGTCATCGCCCAAACCTGACCTGCGCAGGGCGTTTCTGGCAGGTAGCTGCCGTAGAGGCTAATCCCTGGCGCAGGAAACAGCCGTCGCCCATCCAGACGGATAATCTTCCCCTGATGCGTTGTCTGCCCGTCCGTTGCGGTTAGCTCAACGTCAACCTGGCGATTCCTGTCCGTTAACCTCTCCGTCGGCCACAGCACCTCGCCTGCGCTGAGGGCTCCCCAGACAAAAAACAGCGTTATCAATGCTGCGTATTGCGCAGGTCTGCGTCGACATTGCGCAATGAGTAGCGCCAGGGCCATGAGCCCCCAGATAACCCTCCGCCCGGGCAGTACTGGCAGCCAGAGCAGCGGCAGAATACCGATAATCACACAGCCGGCAAGTTGTGGTAAACGCATTAGCACCTCCCTGTCAGAGGGAGTGTTACGCTAAACGGGGAGTGTGTCGCCAGGCAAGGAAAGGAACTGCGCCGCGCCATCCGCAAAATCTACCGCGTTAACGCAACAGAACCCGCGTTTTGTGAGGTCACTTCAAAGAGAGATTTAAAGGCATAAAAAAAGCACCCGAAGGTGCTTTTTTAACGTTTAAGTATGTTGTCACCGATCGGCGAAACTTACTCTTCGTAAATATTGGCGCGGTCGCGTAATTCTTTGCCCGGCTTAAAGTGGGGAACGTATTTACCTTCCAGTTCAACTTTATCGCCAGTCTTTGGGTTACGCCCGGTGCGGGGTGCTCGATAATGCAGAGAGAAGCTGCCGAAACCGCGGATTTCAATGCGCTCGCCTTGAGCAAGCGTTGAGGCCATATGCTCCAGCATTTCTTTAACAGCATCTTCCACTGCTTTCGCAGGAATGTGAGATTGCTGGCTGGCAAGTCTTTCTATCAATTCTGACTTGGTCATTATTCCTCCGGTTTCCTTCAAGGCAAAATTAGCTAACAGCTTAAACAAGGGCGGCCGTAGCCGCCCTTTGTGCTTGATTACAGGACGAATCCTGCAATCTGTCAAGTAAACTCGTCGTAATTCAGGTTGTTGTAACCCGAAAGACTAAGATTACTCGCCTTTAGCTGCTTTGAAAGCTTCAGCCATTGCGTTGTTGGAGAAGTTTGCATCTTCCTGTTTGTTAACAGTTGCGATTGCATCTTTCTCGTCAGCTTCGTCTTTCGCACGAACAGACAGGCTGATTGCGCGGTTTTTACGATCAACGCCGGTGAATTTAGCTTCAACGTCGTCGCCAACGCTCAGAACCAGAGTTGCATCTTCAACGCGGTCACGGGAAGCTTCAGAAGCGCGCAGGTAACCTTCAACGCCGTCAGCCAGCTCTACGGTTGCGCCTTTAGCGTCAACTGCAGTGACTTTACCGTTTACGATTGCGCCTTTCTTGTTCAGTGCAACCCAGTTGTTGAACGGATCTTCTGCGAGCTGTTTAACGCCCAGAGAGATACGCTCGCGCTCTGCGTCAACCTGCAGAACAACTGCTGCGATTTCGTCGCCTTTTTTGTATTCACGAACTGCTTCTTCGCCTGCAACGTTCCAGGAGATGTCAGACAGGTGAACCAGGCCATCGATGCCGCCGTCCAGGCCGATGAAGATACCGAAGTCAGTGATAGACTTGATTTTACCTTCAACACGGTCGCCCTTGTTGTGGGTTTCCGCGAACTGCTGCCATGGGTTGTTTTTGCACTGCTTCAGGCCCAGGGAGATACGGCGACGTTCTTCGTCGATATCCAGAACCATAACTTCCACTACATCGCCAACGTTAACAACTTTGGACGGGTGGATGTTTTTGTTGGTCCAGTCCATTTCGGAAACGTGAACCAGGCCTTCAACGCCTTCTTCGATTTCAACGAAGCAGCCGTAGTCGGTCAGGTTGGTCACGCGACCGGTCAGTTTGGTACCTTCCGGATAACGCTTAGCGATAGCTACCCACGGATCTTCGCCCAGCTGTTTCAGGCCAAGAGATACACGAGTACGTTCGCGGTCGAACTTCAGCACTTTAACAGTGATTTCGTCGCCAACGTTTACGATTTCGCTCGGATGCTTAACGCGTTTCCATGCCATATCGGTAATGTGCAGCAGGCCGTCAACGCCGCCCAGATCAACGAATGCACCGTAGTCAGTGAGGTTCTTAACGATACCTTTAACTTCCATGCCTTCCTGCAGGTTTTCCAGCAGCTGATCGCGCTCTGCGCTGTTTTCGGATTCGATAACGGCACGACGAGAAACAACAACGTTGTTACGTTTCTGGTCCAGCTTGATGACTTTGAATTCAAGCTCTTTGCCTTCCAGGTGCAGCGTATCGCGCACCGGACGAACGTCTACCAGGGAGCCCGGCAGGAACGCACGAATACCATTCAGCTCAACAGTGAAGCCACCTTTAACTTTGCCGTTGATAATACCGACTACAGTTTCAGCGTCTTCGTAAGCTTTTTCCAGCGTGATCCAAGCTTCGTGACGTTTAGCTTTCTCACGGGACAGCAGGGTTTCACCGAAGCCGTCTTCTACTGCATCCAGAGCAACGTCAACTTCGTCACCAACCTGGATTTCCAGCTCGCCCTGGGCGTTTTTGAACTGCTCTGCCGGAATGGCAGACTCAGATTTCAGACCGGCGTCAACCAGTACTACGTCTTTGTCGATAGCAACAACAACACCACGAACGATGGAACCCGGACGGGTTTCGATTGTTTTTAAGGATTCTTCAAATAGTTGAGCAAAAGATTCAGTCATGTTTAATCTTCAGGTTTCATATTTAACGTCCACCTGGCTCCATGCCGGATGGGGTTGTTTAACATACCCGCTAACACTCCATTGCTGCGGGGGTACTGCTATAATTCGGAGGCTGTTGTGCTTTATCGATAAGACGATTAAGCGGAAGCCAGTTTTTCGCGCGCATAGTGTAGCGCTTTTTCAATCACTTGCTCAATGTTTAGTTCTGTTGAATCAAGAACTAAAGCATCGGCAGCCGGGATCAGCGGCGCGACTGTACGATTGCGATCGCGATCGTCGCGCTCTTTTATCTCGGATAAAAGGCGATCAAAGTTAACACTAAAGCCCTTCTCCTGCAACTGAAGCATGCGGCGATGAGCACGTTCCTCCGCGGAGGCGTCAAGGAAAATTTTCACCTGCGCATCAGGGAATACGACGGTGCCCATATCGCGTCCGTCGGCGATCAGGCCTGGCAATTCGCGAAAGGCCCGCTGGCGGCGCAGCAACGCTTCACGCACGCGGGGAAAAGCCGCCACTTTAGAGGCCGTGTTGGCAACATCCTGAGTGCGAATCTCAGCGCTAACGTCCTCCCCCTCCAGCACCACTTCCAGGCTACCGTTAGTGGAGACAAAACGAACATCCAGGTGCGCAGCCAGCGGCACCAGCGCCTCTTCGGATTCAACATCCACATGATGATGTAGCGCAGCGAGAGCAAGCACGCGATAAATCGCCCCAGAGTCGAGCAGATGCCAGCCCAGCGTTTCTGCCATTGCCTTGCATAAGGTGCCTTTGCCCGCACCGCCAGGCCCATCAATGGTGATTACCGGAACTGTTGCCGTCATCTTTTTCTCCTTCAGCAAGGCGCATCAATATATAAACGCCGCGCATTATACGCATCTCTTCAACGGAAAGTGAGCATTGCTTGTAAATTACGGATAACAGGAAATCTCCTGTGGAAGAATTGTGCAATTATAGCGGGCTGACAGAGCAACAGCCCGGAAGATGATGCCGTTTTACCGTTAATCTGCGGCGATGCCAGCGCGAATGTACTGCGCCAGGGCTTGCCGATTTAACTCGCGGGCATAAAAAAACGCCGACACGATGGCCGGCGTTTTTACCTTAAACGCGCGTTATTCAGGCCAGCGTACTGATTCGCGCCAGCTGCTCAAAGTAGTCCGGGAACGTTTTCGCCGTACACTTCGGGTCAAGGATGGTGACCGGCGTATCGGAAAGCGCCACCAGCGAGAAGCACATTGCCATACGGTGGTCATTATAGGTGCCGATCTCAGCAAACTGGAGCTTCGCGGGCGGAGTAATGCGGATGTAATCCTCCCCCTCTTCCACCTCTGCCCCCACTTTACGCAGCTCCGTGGCCATCGCAAACAGACGATCGGTCTCTTTGACACGCCAGTTATAGATGTTGCGCAGCGTCGTGGTGCCCTTCGCGAACAGGGCCGCCGTGGCGATGGTCATCGCCGCATCCGGAATATGATTCATATCCATATCGATGGCGTTCAGTTCACCATGGGTGCAGGCAATGAAGTCATCGCCCCAGGTGATGGTTGCGCCCATTTTTTCCAGCACATCGGCAAAACGGATATCGCCCTGGACGCTGTTGCGGCCGATACCGGTGACTTTCACCGTTCCGCCCTTAATCGCGCCGGCGGCGAGGAAGTAGGATGCCGAGGAGGCATCGCCTTCAACCAGGTAGTCGCCCGGCGAGCGGTAGTGTTGATTGCCGCGTACGATAAAACGCTGGTAAGACTGATTTTCAACCTCAACGCCAAAGGTTTTCATCAGGTGCAGCGTAATATCAATATAAGGTTTGGAAACCAGATCGCCTTTAATCGCGATGACGGTATCCTGAGGCGCCAGCGGGGCGGTCATCAGGAGCGCGGTCAGAAACTGGCTGGAAACGCTGCCGTCCACTTCAACCTGGCCGCCGCTGAAACCGCCGCGCAGGCGCAGCGGCGGGTAGTTTTCCTGCTCCAGGTAATCAATCTGCGCCCCGCCCTGACGCAGCGCGTCAACCAGGTGGCCAATCGGCCGCTCTTTCATTCGCGGCTCGCCGGTCAGCACAATATCGTTACGGCCTAAACATAACGCCGCCGCCAGCGGACGCATCGCCGTTCCGGCATTACCGAGGAACAGTTCTAATGCTTCAGCCGCCTCCAGAGGGCCGCCGTTGCCGGTGACTTCACAGCGGGTACGATCGGAAGACAGGGTGTAATGAACTCCCAGCGCGCTCAGGGCATTCAGCATGTGGCGTACATCGTCGCTATCCAGCAGGTTGGTCAGCACCGTCGTGCCGCGGGCCAAAGCCGCCAGCAGCAAGGCACGGTTAGAGACACTCTTGGACCCGGGCAGGTTAATCGTGCCATCTACGCGTGCGATGGGTTGTAACGTCAGGGATTCCATTAAACTCAACTCTCAAACAAACAGAATAAAAACCCCGCAGACCGGCTGCGGGGATGAAAAAACGCGGCGCGATTAACCGTGACGGCGTTCGAAGTCCTGCATAAAGTCGGTCAGCGCCTTCACGCCCGCCAGCGGCATGGCGTTATAAATGGAAGCACGCATGCCGCCCACGACGCGGTGGCCCTTCAGCGCATGCAAACCTGCGGCAAAGGACTCTTCGAGGAACAGTTTATCAAGCGCGCTGTCCGCCAGCTGGAACGGCACGTTCATGCGCGAGCGGTTCGCCGCAGCGACATCGTTGCGATAGAAACCGCTGTTATCGATGGTGCTATAAAGCAGGTCGGCTTTCTGCTGGTTGATTTTATCCATAGCGGCAACGCCGCCCTGCTCTTTCAGCCATTTAAACACCAGACCTGACAGGTACCAGGCAAACGTCGGCGGCGTGTTAAACATGGAGTCATTGGCGGACAGGATGGAGTAATCAAGAATCGACGGGCAGGCTACGCTGGCTTTACCCAGCAGATCTTCGCGCACAATAATCAGCGTCAGACCTGCGGGACCGATGTTTTTCTGCGCGCCCGCGTAGATCACGCCATAGCGGCTGACGTCAATTTCACGGGATAAAATCGTCGATGACAAATCCGCCGTGACGACCACATCGTCGCCAAAGTTTGGCGCTTCTTCAATGGCAATACCGTCAATGGTTTCGTTCGGGCAGTAGTGCAGATAGGCCGCGCCAGGGGTCAGCTGCCATTCGCTCATCGGCTTAACCGCGCGCAGGCCGTCAACGGTGATTTTGGCGTCGATCACGTTCGGCGTGCAGTATTTATGCGCTTCTTTTACCGCGCTGGCCGCCCAGTAGCCGGCATCGACGTAGTCGGCAACGGTTTTATCGCCAAGCAGGTTCAGCGGGATACCGGCAAACTGTCCGCGACCGCCGCCGTGGCAGAATAAAACTTTATAGTTGAAAGGAATATTGAGCAGGGAGCGAAAATCCTGTTCCGCTTCTTCAGCCACCTTAATGAACTCTTTACCACGGTGGCTGATTTCCATCACCGACGTCCCCAAACCGTTCCAGTCGCACAGTTCCTTTTGTGCCAGTTTGAGTACTTCCGCCGGCAGCATTGCCGGGCCTGAACTGAAGTTATAGACCTGAGCCATTTCCCCTCACCACTTGCTATGTTATTTACCCGCGAACCGTCGCGGGCATAAGTTATTCCTGTGGCTATCGGTTTTATCATTCAGTGACACGCACCGCAATGGCTAAAACTGAGCGTCGGGGAAATGCGGCCTCGCTCACACAAAAGAATCTGCCAGCTTGACGTCATAAAACCGACATAATTGCTGTCAGGTGACTCTTTTTGCCCGGCTGACCTTCGACCATTCTGCATTTGCGCAGCGAGGGCATAATTGTTTATCCCCGGCTCGTAGCGTAAGGATTGCGCTACAGCGAACGCAGGCATACTCGTCGTCCCGGGGTATCGTGGTAAAACGATCGGTAAAGCGGGAAGGAAGAATGGAGAGTCCGGCTTTAACATCGTCATCCTCATAGAAATAGAGGCTGATCTGCCCGTTGGTTTCCAGAATAGCCAGCCGCACCTGCCCCAGTTGCTCAACCCCGCTGATTCGCAGCTCCATAAAAAACTCAAATTCGGTCATGTTTTCCGCCTGCAGTTTCTCCCAGGCCAGCTCGCCGTTTTCCACAACAATAATCGGCTTACCCTCCAGCAGATCCTCCAGTTTTTCGCTATGCCCCATCAGCCACATAATCAATCGGTACAGCAGGGCCAGAGTGATAAAAACCGCCAGTACCGGCAGCATCGGAACGTCATCATAGAATGCGACGTCGCCCGCGGCCGAACCGAGGGTCAAAATGATGAGCACTTCGAACAGTGACATCTGACGAACGCCCCGCCGCCCGGTTATCTTGAGAAAAATAAATACCAGTACGAAGGTGTAGAGGCTCCGTAATGCCACCTCGGCCAGAAATTCCACGGGCACTTTATCCAGTGCCATACGATGCCAGTCAAATGTCTTCATGATTAACGCCTGAACAGTTATTGAGTGACATAAGCATAGCCAGACGATGGAGATAGCACCCGTCATCTAAAACCCGTATCATTGCGCGCTTTACGTACGATAAAAGTGACTGCCATGACTCAAACATTTATTCCCGGCAAAGATGCCGCCCTGGAAGATTCCATCGCTCGCTTCCAGCAGAAGTTGCACGACCTCGGATTCGATATTGAAGAGGCCTCATGGCTCAACCCGGTTCCGCACGTCTGGTCAGTGCATATCCGCGATAAAGAGTGCGCCCTGTGCTTCACCAACGGCAAAGGCGCCACCAAAAAAGCCGCGCTGGCCTCCGCGCTCGGAGAGTACTTTGAGCGTCTCTCGACCAACTATTTCTTTGCCGACTTCTGGCTGGGCGAGACTATCGCCAACGGTCCCTTCGTTCACTATCCGAATGAAAAATGGTTCCCGTTAACCGACGATGACGAAGTACCGGAAGGCCTGCTGGATACCCGCCTGCGCGCGTTCTACGATCCTGACGATCAGTTAACCGCCAGCATGCTGGTCGATCTGCAGTCAGGGAATGACGATCGCGGCGTCTGCGGTCTGCCGTTCACCCGCCAGTCTGATGGTGAAACGGTCTATATTCCGATGAATATTGTCGGCAACCTGTACGTTTCTAACGGGATGTCCGCGGGCAACACCCGCAACGAAGCCCGCGTTCAGGGCCTCTCAGAAGTGTTCGAACGGCATATTAAAAACCGCATTATCGCCGAAAGCATCAGCCTGCCGGAGATCCCGGCGGAGGTAATGGCACGCTATCCGGGCGTAGTAGAATCGATCAATAAGCTGGAGGCCGAAGGTTTCCCGATTTTCGCTTATGACGGTTCGCTCGGCGGCAAATATCCGGTTATCTGCGTCGTGCTGTTTAACCCGGCTAACGGCACCTGTTTCGCCTCTTTCGGCGCGCATCCCGATTTCGGCGTGGCGCTGGAACGTACCGTTACCGAACTGCTCCAGGGTCGCAGCCTGAAAGATCTCGACGTCTTCACGCCGCCAACCTTCGATGATGAAGAAGTCGCTGAACATGCGAACCTTGAAACGCACTTTATCGATTCCAGCGGCCTGATCTCCTGGGATATGTTTAAGCAGGATGCCGACTACCCGTTCGTGGACTGGAGTTTCTCCGGAACCACGGAGGAAGAGTTCGCCACCCTGATGGCTATCTTTAAACAAGAAGATAAAGAAGTTTACATCGCCGATTACGAACACCTGAGCGTCTACGCCTGCCGAATCATTGTCCCGGGCATGTCTGATATTTATCCGGCGGAAGACCTCTGGCTGGCGAATAACAGCATGGGCGCGCCTCTGCGGGAAACGATTCTTTCCCTGCCGGAAAGCGAGTGGGAAAAAGAAGATTATCTGGCGCTTATCGAACAAATGGATGATGAAGGCCTTGATGACTTCACCCGCGTGCGCGAACTGCTGGGTCTGGCGACCGGCAAAGACAACGGCTGGTATACGCTGCGCATTGGCGAGCTGAAAGCTATGCTCGCGCTGGCGGGCGGCGATCTCGAGCAGGCGCTAATCTGGACCGAGTGGACCATGGAGTTCAACGCCTCCATCTTTAGCGCCGAGCGCGCTAATTACTACCGCTGCCTGCAAACCCTGCTGCTGCTGAGCCAGGAAGAGGAGCGCCAGCCGCTGCAGTATCTGAACGCTTTTGTACGCATGTATGGCGCCGATGCCGTAGAAGCCGCCAGCGCCGCGCTGAGCGGAGAAGCGCCTTTCTACGGCCTGCAGGCAGTAGACAGCGACCTGCTCGCGTTCCCGGCTCATCAGTCGCTGCTGAAAGCCTACGAAAAGCTGCAGCGCGCAAAAGCAGCATTCTGGGGTAAATAAGCGCGCTTTACTGCCTGAATAACCCTATTATGGGGGCCGGCGAAGGCCCCCATTTTTATGTTTTCCGCAACCCCAAAGCCCGATTGTAGCCATAAAGTTAATTAGTGGTGAGAAATAATAAAATCCCACCGCAAATATTGTTAATTTTAATAAAAATACCCCATTTTAATTAACCGAAAAACGGGGGTAAAATGAAAATAATCAACATTATTTGTAAATTTTAAAATTTATTTTTTCATTAAAAAACAACAAATTAAGTCAACATTAAGGCAAATCCACACACTCAAAAGGCCTATAGTTCCGGTAGGATATGATCTACATCAAATTCCCTTCTATAATGCTTTGTTAGTATCTCACCGCCAACTTACATAAAGAGAGAGTTAGTGTGAAAGCTGACAACCCTTTTGATCTTTTACTCCCTGCTGCCATGGCGAAAGTCGCCGAAGAAGCGGGTGTCTATAAAGCGACAAAACATCCGATAAAGACGTTTTATCTGGCGATCACCGCAGGTGTCTTCATCTCTATCGCTTTTGTTTTCTATATTACCGCGACAACCGGCACGGCCGGGATGCCATTCGGGGTTGCCAAACTGATTGGAGGCATCTGCTTCTCACTAGGTTTGATTCTCTGCGTTATTTGCGGTGCCGACCTGTTTACCTCAACCGTTCTTATCGTTGTCGCGAAAGCCAGCGGAAGAATCACATGGGGTCAACTGGCGAAAAACTGGCTCAACGTCTATGTTGGTAACCTGATTGGTTGCTTACTCTTTGTATTGCTGATGTGGCTTTCAGGCGAATATATGACTGCCAACGGTCAATGGGGACTTAACGTTCTGCAAACCGCCGACCACAAAATGCACCATACTTTTGTTGAAGCCGTGTGCCTGGGTATCCTGGCAAACCTGATGGTCTGCCTTGCGGTATGGATGAGCTACTCCGGCCGCAGCCTGATGGATAAAGCCATGATTATGGTTTTACCGGTGGCAATGTTTGTTGCCAGCGGGTTTGAGCATAGTATCGCGAACATGTTTATGATCCCGCTGGGTATCGTTATCCGCGACTTTGCAAGCCCGGAATTCTGGACCGCTGTCGGTTCAACTCCGGAAAGTTTCTCTCACCTGACCGTCATGAACTTCATCACTGATAACCTGATTCCGGTAACTATCGGGAACATCATCGGCGGTGGTCTGCTGGTTGGGTTGACATACTGGGTCATTTACCTGCGTGGCGACGACCATCACTAAGGGTTGTTTCAGGCAGTAAATAAAAAATCCACTTAAGAAGGTAGGTGTTACATGTCCGAGCTTAATGAAAAGTTAGCCACAGCCTGGGAAGGTTTTGCGAAAGGTGACTGGCAGAACGAAGTCAACGTCCGCGACTTCATCCAGAAAAACTATACCCCGTACGAAGGTGACGAGTCCTTCCTGGCTGGCGCAACTGACGCGACCACCAAGCTGTGGGACACCGTAATGGAAGGCGTTAAACAGGAAAACCGCACTCACGCGCCTGTTGATTTTGATACTTCCCTTGCATCCACCATCACTTCTCATGACGCTGGCTACATCGAGAAAGGTCTCGAGAAAATCGTTGGTCTGCAGACTGAAGCTCCGCTGAAACGCGCGATTATCCCGTTCGGCGGCATCAAAATGGTAGAGGGTTCCTGCAAAGCGTACAATCGCGAGCTGGACCCGATGTTGAAGAAAATCTTCACTGAATACCGCAAAACTCACAACCAGGGCGTGTTTGACGTTTACACCAAAGACATCCTGAACTGCCGTAAATCTGGCGTTCTGACCGGTCTGCCGGATGCCTATGGCCGTGGTCGTATCATCGGTGACTACCGTCGCGTTGCGCTGTACGGTATCGACTTCCTGATGAAAGACAAATACGCTCAGTTCGTCTCTCTGCAAGAGAAACTGGAAAACGGCGAAGATCTGGAAGGAACTATTCGTCTGCGCGAAGAAATCTCTGAACAGCACCGTGCGCTGGGTCAGATCAAAGAAATGGCGGCAAAATACGGCTGCGATATCTCTGGTCCGGCAACCACCGCTCAGGAAGCTATCCAGTGGACCTACTTCGGCTACCTGGCTGCCGTTAAATCTCAGAACGGCGCGGCAATGTCCTTCGGTCGTACCTCCAGCTTCCTGGATATCTTCATCGAACGTGACCTGAAAGCCGGTAAAATCACCGAGCAAGACGCACAGGAAATGATTGACCACTTGGTCATGAAACTGCGTATGGTTCGTTTCCTGCGTACCCCTGAATATGATGAACTGTTCTCTGGCGACCCGATTTGGGCAACCGAATCTATCGGCGGTATGGGCGTTGACGGCCGTACTCTGGTCACCAAAAACAGCTTCCGTTTCCTGAACACCCTGTACACCATGGGGCCGTCTCCGGAGCCGAACATCACCATTCTGTGGTCTGAAAAACTGCCGCTGAGCTTCAAAAAATACGCCGCGAAAGTGTCCATCGATACCTCTTCTCTGCAGTACGAGAACGATGACCTGATGCGTCCTGACTTCAACAACGATGACTACGCTATCGCTTGCTGCGTAAGCCCGATGGTTGTTGGTAAGCAAATGCAGTTCTTCGGCGCGCGTGCTAACCTGGCGAAAACCATGCTGTACGCAATCAACGGCGGCGTTGATGAAAAACTGAAAATGCAGGTTGGTCCTAAATCTGAACCGATCAAAGGCGACGTTCTGAACTTCGACGAAGTGATGGACCGCATGGATCACTTCATGGACTGGCTGGCTAAACAGTACGTCACTGCGCTGAACATCATCCACTACATGCACGACAAGTACAGCTACGAAGCTTCCCTGATGGCGCTGCACGACCGTGATGTTATCCGCACCATGGCATGTGGTATCGCAGGTCTGTCCGTTGCGGCTGACTCCCTGTCTGCAATCAAATATGCGAAAGTTAAACCGATTCGTGACGAAAACGGTCTGGCTGTCGACTTCGAAATCGAAGGCGAATACCCGCAGTTTGGTAACAACGACTCTCGCGTCGATGATATGGCCGTTGACCTGGTTGAACGTTTCATGAAGAAAATTCAGAAACTGCACACCTACCGCAACGCTATCCCGACTCAGTCCGTTCTGACCATCACCTCTAACGTTGTGTATGGTAAGAAAACCGGTAACACCCCTGACGGTCGTCGCGCTGGCGCTCCGTTCGGACCAGGTGCTAACCCGATGCACGGCCGTGACCAGAAAGGTGCTGTTGCCTCTCTGACCTCCGTTGCAAAACTGCCGTTTGCTTACGCGAAAGATGGTATTTCTTACACCTTCTCTATCGTGCCGAACGCGCTGGGTAAAGACGACGAAGTTCGTAAAACTAACCTCGCCGGCCTGATGGATGGTTACTTCCACCACGAAGCGTCCATCGAAGGCGGTCAGCATCTGAACGTCAACGTTATGAACCGCGAAATGCTGCTCGACGCGATGGAAAACCCGGAAAAATATCCGCAGCTGACTATCCGCGTATCCGGCTACGCAGTACGTTTTAACTCCCTGACGAAAGAACAGCAGCAGGACGTTATTACTCGTACCTTCACTCAGACCATGTAATGGTATTGACTGAAATCGTACTGTAAAAAGCGTACTATAAAGGCTCCACGCAAGTGGGGCCTTTTTAGCAATATCATCCTGCCCCAGTCTCTTTTGTCTGCTGTCTATACTTTATGGATAACAGCCAAAACAGACTCGACATAGCCTTTGAGCTGTGCATCTACATAGGCCCCGGATGGGCCAAATTCGGAGATATCACCGCAATGTCAACAATTGGTCGCATTCACTCCTTTGAATCCTGTGGCACCGTCGATGGCCCGGGGATCCGCTTTATCACCTTCTTCCAGGGCTGCCTGATGCGCTGCCTCTATTGCCACAACCGCGATACCTGGGATACCCACGGCGGCAAAGAGATTACCGTTGAAGAGCTGATGAAAGAGGTGGTGACCTATCGCCACTTTATGAACGCTTCCGGCGGCGGCGTGACGGCATCCGGCGGCGAGGCTATCCTGCAGGCCGAATTTGTTCGCGACTGGTTCCGCGCCTGTAAGAAAGAAGGTATTCATACCTGTCTCGATACCAACGGCTTTGTGCGCCGCTACGACCCGGTTATTGATGAACTGCTGGAAGTCACCGATCTGGTGATGCTCGATCTCAAGCAAATGAATGATGAAATTCACCAGAATCTGGTAGGCGTCTCTAACCATCGGACGCTGGAGTTTGCCCGTTACCTGTCAAACAAAAACATCAACGTCTGGATCCGCTACGTTGTGGTTCCGGGCTGGTCCGACGATGATGATTCCGCGCATCGCCTGGGTGAGTTTACTCGTGACATGGGCAACGTCGAGAAAATCGAACTGCTGCCGTACCACGAGCTGGGCAAGCACAAATGGGTAGCCATGGGCGAAGAGTACAAGCTGGACGGCGTCCATCCGCCAAAGAAAGAGACCATGGAACGCGTGAAGGGCATTCTGGAACAGTACGGTCATAAAGTGATGTACTAAAATCCCCACCCGGTAGAGATTGCGCTACCGGGTGTTTCCCCAAAAAATCAGCGTCAGGACATAAAATATTCCGACAGCTTATTCGCCACGCTCTCAATCGAGAAAATGCGCTTCTGATGCGCTTTTCGGTATTCCGCATAGCGTTCATCCTGCTCTTCCAGGGCGCTGAGGATCCGGTCGGCCACCATCATTGCGCCGGCGATTTCCGCAAACCCCGACTCCCCTTCCCCCTGTAAAGCCACCGCCGCCTGAAGATTCCAGTCAGATAAACGGGCCAGCGGCGCAAACGTCCCGCGGGTCAGCGATAAAATTTTAACGCCCTGCTGCTTTGCCAGCGACAGGGCCTGCATCATATCCGCCGATGCCTGTTCGCTGTGAACGACGATGATGCCGGTTTTTTGACTGTCAGCCAGCAGCGGCATCGCCGCCGGATAGGAGCGATCGATAAAGCTGGCCGCCTTACCCATATTGATTAAATTCATCTGCAGGAACAACGCCACCGGCACCGCCGTGCCCACGGCATAAATAGCAATGCTGTTCAGGGTGTTAAGCCAGTCGGCCGCGGCTTTCAGCTCCTGGTTATCGACAATGGCATTACTGTCGCGAATGCTCGCCAGCACCGGCGCAATCTCTTCGCTCTCGTTGATACCGTGGTCTTCCGAGCGCGCGGCGCCCTGCTCCATCGCCAGCGCGGTTCTGAAATCCGAGAAACCTTTAAAACCAAAGGCCCGACAAAAACGGGTGATACTCCCCTCACTGGTATCAATGGAGTCGGCCAGTTCTGAAATCGTGTGATGCATCACAAAGTCAGGATTTTCCGTAATAAAACGGCCAACTTTCTCCAGTATCGGGCTTAGCCCTGAAGCTCCGTTTCTTATGCTTATCAACAAGTTATTGTCTATCTGGCTCATGTTTTGCCTTATTTGCTCAAAATGCAAACACAGTCACATCTTTCGTCCTGCCGCAAAGATAATAATTATTATCTCATACAAATAAATAAAAATAATTATTTTTACAAACAGGAGAACATCGCATGAAAGGTCTCATAGTCTGTCGTACCGGTATGGGCAGCTCCTTAATGCTCAAAATCAAAGCACAAAAAATCATCGACAAGCACGGCTGGAATATCGAGCTGGAGCACGACGTCCTCTCAGGGTTACGCACCTGGCGAGATATTGATTTTGTCATCACTATGCGCGATCTCACCGACGAAGTCGAAGCCGCCGGATTCAGAGCGGTCGGCATCACCGACCTGATGAACAGTGAAGAGATGGAGTCTGCACTCACCGACATCGTTCAAAGCAACTAACCTCTCCCGGAGGCAATATGGATTTCCTCAGATTTATTGTATTCGACATTCTGGGCGTAACCCCACTTTTAGTTGGCTTTATTGCATTAATCGGCCTGTTAATCCAACGCAAGCCGATTGAAAAAGTCCTTTCCGGCACCTTCAAAACCATCGTCGGCTTTCTGGTTTTTGCCGGCGGCGCCGGTCTGGCAGTCACTTCCCTGGGTAACTTTCAGACCTTATTCAGCGATGGCTTTGGCCTGAAGGGCGTCATGCCGCTGGCAGAAGCGCTAACCGGACTGGCGCAAACCAAATTCGCCATGTGCGTGTCGCTAATCATGGTGATTGGTTTTGGCTGGAACCTGTTTTTTGCCCGCGTGACGCCGTTTAAATATATCTTTCTTACCGGGCAACATAATCTTTATCTCTCCGCGCTGCTTACCGTAACGCTGAAGGCGCTGGGCTACAGCGACATGACGACCATCATTGTCGGCTCCGTGCTGCTGGGTCTCGCCGCCTGCCTCTATCCGGCCATTGCGCAGCCGTGGATGCGAAAGATAACCGGTAATGATGAGATCGCGATGGGGCACTACGTCACGCTGGCCTACGCCGCCTCCGGCTGGATTGGCGCAAAGGTCGGCGATCCGAAACAATCCACCGAAAAGCTGAACCTTCCCGGCTGGCTGGGGATCTTTAAAGATTACATCGTCTCGGTGTCGATCTCGGTGAGCATCTTCTACTACATCGCCGCGCTCGCTGCCGGAAAAGCCGCGGTCACCGCAGCGGCAGGCGGGATGCACTGGCTGGTTTACCCGCTCTTTCAGTCTCTGACCTTTACCGCTTCGCTGTACATCATCATTACCGGCGTACGCCTGCTGCTGTCAGAAATTGTTCCGGCCTTCCTCGGCATCTCGGAGAAGTTTATTCCTAACGCCAAACCCGCGCTCGACTGCCCGGTGGTCTTCCCCTACGCCCCGACCGCCACCGTGCTGGGGTTTATCTCTTCGTTTGTCGGCGGGCTGGTGGTGATGGGCTTTCTGGCGATCCTTGGCCAAACCGTGATTATCCCGGTAGCCATTCCCTACTTCTTCATTGGCGCGACCGCAGCGGTATTTGGTAATGCCTCCGGCGGCTGGAAAGGCGCGATTGCCGGAAGCTTTATCACCGGGATCCTGATCGGCATCGGCCCGGCGCTGATTTACCCGATTATGGAATCCGTCGGTCTTTCAGGCACCAGCTTCCCGGAAACCGACTTCGTCGCTCTGGGTCTGGTCGTGTACTACATCGGTAAAATGCTGCCCTAAGAAGGAATGAACATGAACATTGATGAACTGAAATCCCACGCGCTTGCCGCCCGCCGCGAGATCGTCACCATGATTTACGAGTCCGGAATTGGCCATCCGGGCGGGGCGCTGTCAATAATCGACGTGCTTACCTGGCTCTATTACCAGGAAGTCGATCTGGCCGCCTCCCCCCGCTCGCGCGTGGTGATGAGTAAAGGCCACGCCGTCGCCGCGCAGTACGCCATGCTGTATCAACAAGGCAAGATCGAGCGCAGCGAGTTCAATACGTTCCGACAGATCAACTCGCGCCTGCAGGGGCACCCGAGCATTAAGTCGCTGCCGGAAGTCGATGCGACAACCGGACTGCTGGGTCAGGGGCTGTCGATTGCTTTTGGTATGGCGGCCGCCAAAAAGCGGCGCAACGATCCGCACCGGGTATTTGCCATCGTTGGCGATGGCGAAATGCATGAAGGCCAAATCTGGGAAACCTTACAGCAGGCCGGGCATATGAAAATGGATAATCTGGTCGCCATCATCGATTACAACGGCTTCTCTTCCCACGATCCGGTCAATGACGTCGTTAATCTCGAGCCGCTGGCGGACAAAATCCGCAGCTTTGGCTGGCATGTACTGGAACTGCACAACGGCAATGATATGCATCAGGTTGCCGATACCCTGATGCTATCCCGTCACCTGAAAGGTAAACCTGTCGCCATCGTGGCGCGCACCACCAAAGGTTCCGGCGTCAGCTATATGGAAAACAACGGCGACTGGCACTCAAAAACCCCGAGCAAAGAACAATTTCAGCAGGCGATGGAGGAGTTACAGTGATGAAAGCACCCCGTGATGAGATCGGGCATGCCCTGATTGCGCTAAAAGAAAAGGGCTATCCCGTTGTTGTTATCGACAGCGATTTAGCCAGCTCTACCCGTACCGACCAGTTTCAGGCCGTCTATCCTGAGGCCTTTTTCGAAATGGGCATTGCGGAAGGTTCCGCCATGAGCTTCGCGGCCGGCCAGGCGCTGGAAGGCTTTATGCCCTTCTATGTTAACTTTGCGATGTTCGTCACCGGCACCGCCTGGACCCAGCTGCGGCAGGCGTGCTATGCCAAAGCCAACATCAAACTCGTCGGTAGCCACCCCGGTATGGATGATGGCCCGGACGGCGCTTCACACCATGCGCTGGAGGATTTAGCGCTGACCCGCGTCCTTCCGGGGTTAACCGTCCTGACCCCGGCAGATGCGGAAGAAATCGCCGAGGCCTTCGAGCAGGCGGCAAAAATAAAGGGACCCGTTTATATTCGCGTGGCGCGCGAGCCGATGCCGGTTCGCGACAAAAGCGTCGTTCCGCGGGTCAGCGATATCGCCGCCATCGCCGACAGCGGCACGGATTTTGCGATTCTGTTTGAAGGAACGGTACTGGAACAGGCTACCGACGGCTATGAAAAGCTGCTCGCCAGCGGCAAAAAGGGCAAGCTTATTCACGTTGCAACCGTCAAACCCTTCAACCAGCAGGCATTTTATCGGCTGGTCGAAGGCTGCCCGCTTATCGCTACGCTTGAAAATCACACCGTCAACGGCGGCCTCGGCGGCCTGATCGCGGAAACCCTGGCGCAAAAGGCACATCCGGCGCGCCTTACGCGTCTGGGAACGCAGGACACATTTACCGAATCGGGTAATAGCAGGCAGCTAAAAGCGAAATATGGCATCTCGGGAGACGCGCTGTTTAACGCGCTACGTTAACCACCAGCCGAGCCGGTCAGTTGGCGGTCGGCTCGCGCGTAAAGGGAACGTTTATGGAAGAGAGGCTATTTTCCGCCTGTCAGTTCACCAGCGACTGCCTGAGCTGGCGCAGCGCCGTTCATCTCGCCTGCCGCCCGCTTGAGGAGCAGGGAAAAATCACCGGGGGCTATGCCAGGGCTATTATCAGCGCCACGGAGCAGGATGGTCCCTGGTATATATTGAGCCCGGCGTTTGCGCTACCGCACGCGCGTCCGGAAGCCGGCGTGCTGAGCAGAAACAGCGCGCTTTCGCTGCTTTGCTGTAGCGAGGCCGTTGATTTTCCGGAGCATCCCGGCATTCGGCTGATAGTCGTACTGGCGGCGGCCGATAGTGAACAGCATATCCAGACCATCCAGCGGTTAGTCTGCTGGCTGGATGAGGGGGAGAGACTTCAGCGATACAGCACGGTGCAAAACCGCGCATAGTTTATTGCGCTTCTTGCGTCGCATTAATCCATAGCCAGGGTCGTGCCCTGGCTATGTTCTGAAAAATCAGGCGTGCGCCACCGGCGTAGGATGGTGCCCCGCTTTGCGCAGCAGCGTCAGCAGGTAGATGAATGACACGCTGGCAATCATGATAAACAACAGATTGTCAGAGAAGTTCTGCATCAGCATGGCGGTCAGCGTCGGCCCAAGTAGGCTGCCCACGGTATAGCTCATTAACAGCGCCTGGTTCATCGCCACCAGCTGATGACGCTCAACTTTTTCGCAGGCCCAGGCCATAGCCACCGGATAGAGCGTGAAGCCGGAAGCGCCCAGCACGAACAGCGCGGGCGCCATTGCGGCCTGGCTTAACATCGCCAGACAGCCGAGAATCACCACAAACACCTGAACGCGCAGGACCAGCAGACGGCCGTAGCGATCGGCGAGCCGGCCAATCGGCCACTGCCCCACGATACCTGCGCTCACCATCACCGCCATCCAGAAGCCGATGCCGGAATCGCTAACGCCCTGGTGGTTGAGCCACAGCGGCATCAGGCCATACAGCGAACCGAGCACAATGCCGGAAATAATGCAGCCGTTGACGCCATGGCGGGCCTGACGCAGCCTTAACATTGGCCAGATACGCGCCGGTTCGTGCGGCTCATCGGCCTGAGTCGCCACGCGAGCAAACAGCAGCGGCAGAATGGCCGCCAGCGCCAGCGCCGTCACCCACGGCAGAACGCTCATCAGATCCGTCGGCAGCTTGCTGACCATTAACTGGCCCAGCACCGTGCCGACGTAATAAATCATCATATACGCCGCCAGCAGGCGACCCCGGCTCCGCGAAGTGCCGCTACAGACCAGCGCGCTCTCCACCACCACCCAAATCATCGCGCAGCCGACGCCGGCGATAAAGCGCCAGCTGAACCAGCTCCAGAAGCCCAGCGTAATACCAAGACCCACGCAGCCCACGGCAAAAATAACCGATGCCAGGTAATAGCTGCGGTTAAAGCCCAGACGCTTAATTACCCATCCGGCAAGCAATGTTCCCACCAGATTACCGGTAAAATAGGACGAGCCCACCATCCCGACCTGCCAGGTCGGCATATTTTCATGGGCGAGCCAAAGCGGGACGAGCGTATTTAAAACCGCTATCGCCAGGGTCAACAAAAGCAGGCCACAGAGCAGCATTTGCACTGGCCGGGTGTAGATGGTCATGGATATAAACCGTGATGGAGTTCAGATTTCGTGCGCATCATGCCACTGCTGCAAACATTGTCAATCCGCCTGAAATCAGGCGTGACGCGGTTTGCGGGGGAACGATAGAAGTTTTTTATCCAGCGGATCGACAACAGAATAGCTATTTATATTATTCCATTGTTTTTATTAATTTATTGGAAAATAGCGGTGGGAATATCGGTAGAAATATTTCATGAATCGACCGCACTTTTTATCGCGCCAGAATAAGGGTTTCTGGCGCGATAAAGGGCGATTAGCTGGCGATTGCCATTCCAACGGTCATATGCAGGCCGTAGAAGACGCCGCGGCCGATCGTCTCACCGATCAGCACCAGCACAAAAGCCAGCCCCAGCATCGGCAGCGCAGGCTGGTAGCCTTTGAGCTGGGGAGCAATCCAGCAGACCAGCGCCAACGCCAGCGCAACCAGGCGCCACGCCATCAGCGAGCCGTAGGCCGGCACCAGCGCCGAGGCCTGCTGAATAGAGCTATGGATTGTCGCCAGCTCGCTGCCTTGCATCAGCACCACGATGGCGCTAATCACCAGCGCCAGCAGGGTCACCGCCGGCAGCAGGCGCATCGCCCAGCCGTTGACATCGGCAACGCGCAGCAGCAGATATCCCAGCAGCGGACCGCCGATAAACATCGTCAGGAAGAAGCTAAGCGGCGTCCAGACCGTATACCAGGTGGGTACCGTATCAATAGTGTTATAGACGCGGACCATCATCCAGACGAAGATAATCCCCAGCACCATGGTAATGACCAGCCAGAGATGACGCAGCCCCGCCGGTAGCTTATTGACCACCGCCAGCAGCCAGCCAATGCCGCCGACGGCGAAGAAAAGCGCCCCGCTGGCGATTTCGTTACTGAGCGACGAGGCGCCTACGCGATTGAGCGAGTTAAACGCGCGCATGGGCGACCCAAGATGCAGGGTTGAGGCAATAAAGCCCACGCCCATCAGCACCCACAGGCCAAACATGCTCCACACGACGCGCTGCTGCTGTTCACGCGATAAGTCGCCTTTCATTAGCGCCAGAGCCAGCACAATAAAGCCGCCCACCACGCACTGACCAAAGACCGTGAAAACAATCAGCGGCCATTCATGCCATCCACTCCCCATCTCACACCTCCTTCGGGTTGGCCAGGTAGCCGGTGGTATCTCCACACGGTCGGCTGTTGGCGTTAGGTTTAATCACGATACTCGGTTTAGTGAAGTGGGCCGAAGGCAGCGGCGCAACGGCGGCCAGCTGGTCGTGTTTTTGGCGCAGCTCTTCAATCGGGCCGAAATCTAACGCGCGCAGCGGGCAAGATTCCACGCAAATCGGCTTTTTGCCGTCGGCGACGCGCTCGTGGCAGCCGTCGCATTTGGTCATATGACCTTTTGTCGCATTGTACTGCGGCGCGCCGTACGGGCAGGCCATATGGCAATAACGACAGCCGATACAGACATCTTCATCGACAACGACAAAGCCATCTTCACGTTTATGCATCGCCCCGCTCGGGCAAACTTTGGTGCAGGCCGGATCCTCGCAATGGTTGCAGGCAATAGAGAGGTAATAGGCAAAGACGTTTTGCTGCCAGACGCCGTTATCCTCCTGCCAGTCGCCGCCGGCGTATTCGTAGATACGACGGAAGCTCACTTCCGGCGTGAGGTTTTTATAGTCTTTACAAGCCAGTTCGCAGGTTTTGCAACCGGTGCAACGGGCGGAATCAATAAAAAATCCATATTGAGTTGTCATCGGTTACTCCTTACAGCTTTTCAACCTGGACGAGGTTGCTATGCGATGGATTGCCTTTCGCCAGCGGCGACGGGCGTTGGGTGGTCAGCACGTTAATGCAGCCAGCCTGATCCACGCGGCCTGCGTCCGGGTTATACCAGGCCCCCTCACCCAGCGCGACCGCGCCCGGTATCATGCGCGGGGTCACTTTGGCCTCGATATGCACTTCACCGCGATCGTTAAAAATGCGGATCCGATCGCCATTGGCGATACCGCGCTTCTGTGCATCAAGCGGGTTGATCCACATCTCCTGACGGCAGGCGGCTTTCAGTACGTCAACGTTGCCGTAGGTGGAGTGTGTGCGGGCTTTATAGTGAAAACCGGTCAGCTGCAGCGGATACTTTTTCGCCAGCGGATCGTCATAGTTTTCAAACCCAGGGCTGTATATCGGCAGCGGGTCGATAACATCCTCTTCTTTCAGCTCCCAGGTCGCGGCAATTTCCGCCAGCTGCGCAGAGTAGATTTCAATTTTCCCTGACGGCGTCGTGAGCGGATTGGCGGCGGGATCTTCGCGGAAAGCTTTATAGGCAACGTGGTGGCCTTCCGGATCGCGCTGTTTGAAGATTCCCTGCTTGCGGAATTCATCAAACGGCAGCAGCGCCGGGATCGCTTTACGGGATTGCTCATAAAGGTGACGCAGCCACTCTTCCTGAGTGCGGCCTTCGGTGAAACGTTGCTCAACGCCCATGCGCTTCGCCAGCTCCGTGGTCATCTCATAGATGGTTTTGCATTCAAAACGCGGCTTGATGGCCCGATCGGCAAAAATCACGTATGACATGTTGCCGCAGGAGGCATCGAGGGCAAAATCCATCTGCTCCGAAGCCGTACAGTCCGGCAGCAGAATATCGGCATATTTCGCCGAGGAGGTCATATGGCAATCAATGACCACAATCATCTCGCACTTCTTGTCATCCTGAAGGATGTCATGGGTACGGTTAATCTCTGAATGCTGGTTGACCAGGCAGTTACCGGCATAGTTCCAGACCATTTTAATAGGCACGTCGAGCTTATCTTTGCCGCGCACGCCGTCGCGCAGCGCGGTCATTTCCGTCCCGCGCTCAATCGCATCGGTCCACATAAACATGGAAATACTGGTTTCCACCGGATTATCCAGCGTCGGCATACGTTCAAAAGGCAGGGAGTAAGAACCTTCACGCGCGCCGGTATTGCCGCCGTTAATCCCGACGTTGCCGGTTAAGATTACCAGCATGGAAATCGCGCGGGAGACCAGCTCACCGTTGGCATGGCGCTGTGGGCCCCAGCCCTGAGAAATATAGGCAGGTTTAGCGCCGGCGATTTCGCGCGCCAGCTGCACGATACGCGCCTGGGGAATGCCGGTAATCGTCGACGCCCACTCAGGGGTCTTCGCGATACCGTCTTTGCCCTGACCGAGAATATAGGCCTTATAGTGGCCATTGGCCGGCGCCCCTTCCGGCAGCGTTTTCTCGTCATAGCCTACGCAGTACTTGTCGAGGAAAGGCTGGTCAACGAGGTTCTCGTTAATCATCACCCACGCCAGCGCGGAGACCAGCGCAGCATCGGTTCCCGGGCGGATAGGGATCCACTCGTCTTCGCGTCCGGCGCCGGTATCGGTATAGCGTGGATCGATAATAATCAGCCTGGCGTTAGATTTCTCCCGCGCCTGTTCCAGGTAGTAGGTCACCCCGCCGCCGCTCATGCGGGTTTCCCCGGGGTTATTGCCAAACAGCACCACCAGCTTGCTGTTTTCGATATCCGACGGGCTATTGCCATCGGCCCAGCCGCCGTAGGTGTAGTTCAGTCCCGCGGCAATTTGCGCGGTGGAGTAGTCGCCATAATGGTTGAGATAGCCGCCGCAGCAGTTCATCAGGCGGGCAATCAGGGTTTTCCCCGGTGGCCATGAGCGAGTCAAGGTTCCGCCGAGGGTTCCCGTTCCGTAGTTCAGATAGATGGACTCATTACCGTACTCTTTTATCAGGCGCTGCATATTGCTGGCGATAGTATCGAACGCTTCTTCCCAGCTGATTTGCTCGAATTTGCCCTCGCCGCGTTTGCCCACGCGCTTCATCGGATATTTCAGGCGGTCCGGGTTGTAGACGCGTCGACGCATCGAGCGGCCGCGCAGACAGGCGCGAACCTGATGCAGACCGTCGTAGCTATCGTCGCCGGTATTGTCCGTTTCAACATATTTTATCTCACCACCCACCACATGCATCCGCAGCGGGCAGCGGCTGCCGCAGTTCACCGTACAGGCGCTCCAGGTGACCGTTTCGCTGGCGGGGTTGAGGTTGTCTGCGGCTTGGGCAATGCGCGTGAAGGGTAAGGTAAAAGCGCTGCTGGCCATCGCCAGCCCGCCAATCGCCGTGGTTTTCATTAAACCACGCCGGCTCACCTCAGCAGCCAGTAAAGCATCGGAGGTTTTGGTTTTCATAGATACTCGCTTTGGTTGCTCACAATTAACTTAATGCCGTTATATGGTTATATATACAACGAAATTAACCTTTATTAGTTTTTTATCCTGTTTAATCCAAAGGGAGTATCTTCGTAATCGCGAAGGCGATTATTGCCCGGTATCAAGAAGGGGGTAAAAAAAAAGCGCCCGCAGGCGCTTTTGAGAAGAGCGTTGAAAAATCAGCCGATAAATTCAAGGCCGCGCATATACGGACGCAGAACTTCCGGGATCTCGATGCGACCATCCGCCTGCTGATAGTTTTCCATCACCGCGACCAGCGTACGTCCGACCGCCAGGCCAGAACCGTTCAGCGTGTGTACGAGGCGAGTTTTCTTGTCAGATTTGCTGCGGCAGCGTGCCTGCATGCGACGCGCCTGGAAATCCCAGACGTTGGAGCAGGAAGAGATCTCACGATAGGTATTCTGCGCCGGCACCCACACTTCCAGATCGTAGGTTTTGCATGCGCTGAAGCCCATATCGCCCGTGCACAGAGCCACTTTACGATACGGCAGACCCAGCAGCTGCAGCACTTTCTCGGCGTGGCCGGTCATCTCCTCCAGCGCCGCCATGGAATCTTCCGGACGTACAATCTGCACCATCTCGACTTTGTCGAACTGGTGCATACGGATCAGACCGCGGGTATCGCGGCCGTAAGATCCGGCTTCAGAGCGGAAGCACGGCGTATGCGCGGTCATTTTGATCGGCAGATCGTCTTCATCAATGATTTCATCGCGAACCAGGTTGGTCAGCGGAACTTCCGCCGTCGGGATCAGCGCGTAGTTGCTGCTGTCGGCTTCTTCTTCCAGCGGACGAGTATGGAACAGGTCGCCGGCGAATTTCGGCAGCTGACCGGTACCGTACAGCGTGTCCTGGTTAACCAGATACGGGACGTAGTTTTCGCTGTAGCCGTGCTGTTCGGTATGCAGATCCAGCATAAACTGCGCCAGCGCGCGATGCAGGCGTGCCAGCTGGCCCTTCATGACCACAAAGCGAGAACCGGTCAGCTTCACGGCGGCGGCAAAATCCAGCCCTCCATGCATTTCGCCCAGCGTGACGTGATCGCGAACGTCAAAATCGAACTCACGCGGGGTTCCCCAGCGGCTGACTTCAACGTTGTCGTTTTCGTCGCGACCGGCCGGAACGTCGTCGTGCGGGATATTAGGGATAGCCAGCGCGATATCGCGGATCTCCGCCAGCAGCGCGTCCAGCTCGGTCTTAGCGGCATCAAGCTGCTCGCCGAGTTTGTTCACTTCCAGGCGTAATGGCTCAATATCTTCCCCGCGCGCTTTCGCCTGGCCAATGGATTTCGATCGGGAGTTGCGCTCCGCCTGCAGGTTTTCAGTTTGAACCTGCAGAACTTTACGACGCTCTTCCAGAGCGCGAAGTTTATCTACATCCAGCTTAAAGCCCCGGCGTGCCAGTTTTTCTGCGACTGCGTCTGGCTCGGTACGCAGCAGATTGGGATCGAGCATGCTTATCCTGTGCTTATCGAATTAATAAAAGAAAAATGGCCGCAGAGCGCGACCACGGAAATAGTGTGACAACCTTACCGCAACGCCTCAATTATCGGTAGCGTTTTATCGGGCTATTTTGATCCTGTTCGGTTAACCAGGCGAGCTTTTCGCCTATTTTGCCCTCCAGCCCCCGGTTTGTCGGCTTATAATAGCGCGTTTGCGCCATTTCCTGCGGGAAGTACTGCTCCCCGGCGGCATAAGCATTCGGTTCATCGTGAGCATAGCGATACTCTTGCCCGTAGCCCATCTCTTTCATCAGCTTCGTTGGGGCATTGCGCAAATGAACCGGGACGTCGTAATCGGGACGTTCGCGGGCGTCGGCCATTGCCGCTTTAAACGCGGTGTAAACCGCGTTGCTTTTGGGCGCACAGGCAAGATAAACAATGGCCTGTGCAATCGCCCGTTCGCCTTCCGCCGGTCCGACACGGGTAAAGCAGTCCCATGCGGAGATCGCAACCTGCATCGCGCGCGGATCGGCGTTGCCGACATCTTCCGAGGCAATCGCCAGGCAGCGGCGGGCAACGTAGAGCGGATCGCCGCCGGCGGTAATAATCCGCGCGTACCAGTAGAGGGCGGCGTCCGGGGCGCTGCCGCGAACCGATTTGTGCAGCGCGGAGATTAAATCGTAAAAGCGATCGCCTTTGTTGTCGAAACGCGCGCTGCGCTCACCGGCAATTTCAGTCAGCAGCTCAACTTTCAGCACGCGATTGCCGGAGGCGTCGGCTTCGGCCATATCGGCCATCATTTCCAGCGTATTCAGCGCCCGGCGCGCATCGCCGTTGACAAGGTCAGCGATGGCCTTGCGCGTCTCGTCCGGCAGGACGATATTTTGCCCGCCGTAGCCGCGCGTTTTGTCGCTCATCGCCTGGTTGAGCACCTGCTCGATGTCGTCGCTGGTCAGCGACTTGAGCAGATAAACGCGCGCGCGGGATAACAGCGCGGAATTGAGTTCAAAGGAGGGATTTTCCGTCGTCGCGCCGATAAAGGTGATGGTCCCGTCTTCAATATGCGGCAGAAAGGCGTCCTGCTGGCTTTTATTGAAACGGTGCACTTCGTCGACAAACAGGATCGTGCGGCGACCCGCGTTGCGGTTTTGGCGCGCGCGTTCAATGGCCTCGCGGATCTCTTTCACCCCGGAGGTCACCGCTGAGATACGTTCAACGTCGGCGCTGGCGTAGCGCGCAATCACTTCGGCCAGGGTGGTTTTTCCTGTCCCGGGCGGCCCCCAGAGGATCATCGAGTGTAGATGCCCGGCCTCAATCGCCCTCGGTAAGGGTTTACCCGGCGCCAGCAGGTGCTGCTGGCCAATGTACTGCGCTAAATTTTCTGGCCGCATACGGGCGGCCAGAGGTTGAAACGCGTTATCGGAAAAATCGAGCGACAGGTTGCTCACGTTCGCCTCTATTTACGTTGATCGTCCACCGTAACCCCTTGCGGCGGCGTAAAGGTGAACTTAGATGCATCCACGGCACCATTTTGTTGCGATTTCAGCTGATAGCTGCTGCGTTGATCGTCCTGTTCCACGGCGCTGAACTGATGAATCGTACCGTCGCGACCCACGTTGATGGTGAACTGCTTCAGATTACCGCTGCCGTTTTTCGGCGTCAGAACAAAATCATCACCGTTCTGCTTAATGTTGTAGTTCTGCCAGTCGCTGGCCTGATTGCGGGCAATCAGCATAAACGGCGTGTTGCTGGTCGCATCTTTCAGCCAGGTAGCGGTAGCCTGCTCAACAAACGGGTTGTAAAACCACAGCGTTTTGCCGTCGGAAACCAGCACGCTTTCATCCGGCTGGGTCATATGCCAGTTGAACAGATTAGGCCGCTTGACCCACAGGTCCCCCTGCCCGTCCTGCACGGCATTACCGCTGCCGTCGGTGACCTTCTGGGTAAAGCTGGAGTGGAAGCTGCTCACTTTATCAAGGCGGCTTTTTAAATCGCTGGCGGCATCCGCCCATACCTGACTGACGACAAAACTGGACAGTAATGCACAGGTGATTGCGAGTTTTTTCATTGTTATTCCTTAATGTGCGTCACTCCCGACGCGGGAGCCTGGTCTGCTGCTAATGTAGAACGGCCAATGACCGTAAAACAGCAGAACAGGCTGATTTTCACTTATTTACCCAACTTTGCGGTTACTCAAAAGGCGGCGGCGCCAGCACTTCACGGTTACCGTTATGCCCCTGCTCGCTCACGATCCCCTGAGCTTCCATTTGCTCAATGATACGCGCGGCGCGGTTATAGCCAATGCGGAACTGACGCTGTACCCCAGATATGGAGGCTTTGCGTTTTTCCGTCACAAAGTTGACGGCCTGATCGAACAGCGGATCGAGCTCTTCACCGCCCTCATAGCCACCGCCGCCGCCTTCGCTTTCGCTATCGGAGGTAATGCCATCGACATACTGCGGACGCCCGCGCGCCTTCCAGTCCTGAACGACGGCGTGAACTTCCTCGTCGCGTACAAAAGCGCCGTGGACGCGCACAGGGATCGTCGAGTTAGGCGCGGAGTAGAGCATATCGCCCATTCCCAGCAGTGATTCCGCACCGCCCTGGTCAAGGATAGTACGCGAGTCAATTTTACTCGATACGGTAAAGGCGATACGCGTCGGGATGTTAGCTTTAATCAGGCCGGTGATAACGTCAACCGACGGTCGCTGGGTCGCCAGCACCAGGTGGATCCCAGCGGCGCGCGCTTTCTGCGCCAGGCGCGCAATCAGCTCTTCCACTTTCTTGCCGACGGTCATCATCAGGTCGGCAAACTCGTCGACCAGCACCACGATGTAAGGCTCTTTTTTCAGTACCGGATGCGTCGCATCCATACTGTCGCCAGGCTTCCAGTAAGGATCCGGAATGGGCCGTCCCATACGTGCGGCTTCAGCAATCTTCTCGTTATAACCCGCGAGATTACGTACGCCCAGCGCAGACATCAGTTTATACCGGCGCTCCATCTCGTTGACGCTCCAGCGCAAAGCATTGGCCGCGTCTTTCATGTCCGTCACGACTTCCGTTAACAGATGCGGTATTCCCTCATAGACCGACAGCTCGAGCATTTTCGGGTCAATCATGATGAATTTCACATCTTCCGGCTGCGCTTTATAGAGCATGCTGAGGATCATGGCGTTGACCCCAACGGATTTACCGGAACCGGTGGTACCCGCCACCAGCAGGTGCGGCATCTTCGCCAGATCGGCAGTGACAGGTTCGCCCGCAATGTCTTTCCCGAGGACCACCGTGAGCGGTGAAGGATTATCGCGGAATTTCGCATTATCCAGCACTTCACGCAGGTAAACGGTCTGGCGCTTTTTGTTAGGCAGCTCCAGGCCAACGTAGGGTTTACCCGGGATCACTTCCACCACGCGAACCGCCGCAGTGGACAGAGAACGGGCCAGATCGCGCGACAGGTTGGAAATGCGCGCCGCTTTCACGCCCGGCGCCAGGTTAAGCTCAAAGCGGGTAATAACCGGGCCAGGTGAGTAGTTCACCACATCGGCTTTAATGCGGAAATCGGCCAGACGAGCTTCAACCAGACGCGCCATTTGCTCTAGAGCAAAGGTATCGATCGGCTCAACTTCAGCCGGTGGCGGCGTGAGCAGGTCAAGCGAGGGCAGCAGCGTCGTCGGCTTCTGTAACGGGCGACTGTCGCCATTGCGCATCAACAGCGGGTGAATGAGACTTTCCTGCGGCTGCGGGATCGGCTGCTGCGGAGCCTGCTGCTGCGGATAGCTGCCAGGAGCCTGCTGCGGCATCGGCTGATGGTGAACCGGCTGCTGCTGCGCGGGTTGATAAGCCTGCTGCTGCGCATGTTGCGGCGGCTGAGGCATCTGCTGGTACGGCATCGGCTGCTGTACGGGCTGCGAATGCTGGGCCGGCTGCTGATACTGCGGGGCAGGCTGCTGTACTTCCGGCAACGGCGTGAAGACAGGCTCGCTCGGCGTATCATCAACTAACGTTTTCATTGGTGAGAATTCATAATCCGCCGCAGAGAACGGATGCGATCCCGGCGGCTGCTCGCTGGCGTAGCGCTGCTGCTGGGAAGCGGCAAACTGACGGGCAAGTTCGGCTTCAGCGGCTGAATCCTCGTCTACATCATCCTCTTCCGCAGCGTAGCTATCGCCATAGCGCTGATTTTGCGCAGCCGCGAACTGACGCGCCAGCTCACCCTGCTCAAGCTCTGCTACTTCCTCGTCCGTCAGCGCATCGTCATCATAGTGCTGATGCTCTGCCTGACGCGCACGTTCTTCAGCCAACCGCTGCGAAGGCAGCTTAATGCCATAGGAAGCCAGCTCACGGCGCGTGGGCACGCGAACGCGGTTTGGACGCGGCAATTTCGGCCCTATGCCCTCTTTTACCTGCGCTCGCGGGCCGCCCGACGCCGGGCTAAACAGCGGCGCGGCGCTGGATGCGGTAGATGCGACGGAGGCCGCCGCGGCGCTAGCAGAGGCCGCCCCGGTGGCCTGATGGACGCCAGCCGCCAGCGCGCTCACCGCGGCAACATCAGCCGCCGGAGCAGGCGGAGGCGCGATCGGTTTTGTCGCAACCGGACTGACCGGCTCCGGAATCGGCTGATACCATGCGGCAAGCTGCTCGCGTTCACGCGCGCGTTTCTCTTCCACTTCTTCGAAGTAGTACATCGGCGGACGCTGAGGCTTCACCTCCTCTTGCGGAGGCTCAGGCTCAACGGAGGCGGCGTAGGGCTCAGGCTGCTGTACCGGGGCCTGTTCCGGCTGGTACGCGTGCTGCGGCTGGTAAGCCGGTTCCGGCTGATATGCTGGCTGCTGTACCGGGGCCTGTTCCGGCTGGTACGCATGCTGCGGCTGGTAAGCCGGTTCTGGCTGATATGCTGGCTGCTGTACCGGGGCCTGTTCCGGCTGGTACGCATGCTGCGGCTGATAAGCCGGTGCTGGCTGATATGCTGGCTGCTGTACCGGTGCCTGTTCTGGCTGGTACGCATGCTGCGGCTGGTAAGCCGGTTCGGGCTGATACGCTGGCTGCTGTACCGGGGCCTGTTCCGGCTGGTACGCATGCTGCGGCTGATAAGTCGGTGCTGGCTGATACGCTGGCTGCTGTACCGGTGCCTGTTCCGGCTGGTACGCATGCTGCGGCTGATAAGCCGGTTCAGACTGATATGCTGGCTGCTGTACCGGTGCCTGTTCCGGATGATAGACCGGCTGAGCCTCATACCCTGGCAGCGGTTCAGACCATGCCTGCGGCGCAGCGGTATCCTGCGCGGCCAAAGCCACCGGATCGGCAATGCTATGACCGTTTAACAGAGGATCGTAGGGGTCAAAATCGCCGGGACGTGCCGCACTGACGCCGGAGAACAGAACATCATCAGCATTTGCCGGACGCGCTGCGCTGGAGCCAGAAAAAAGGACATCGTCAGCGGCAACAGGCGCACCGCCGGCGCTGTACTGCACCTCGTCTTCGGCGTCATCCATCCGTTTACCCGAGAACAGCGCCGCATCGGTCTTACGTCCCATCGGGTTAGAGAACTTCTCAGCCAGACGCTGGCGGCGAGCTAAGGCGCTGCGTAAAATTCGCGCGCGTCGAGAACCCTGCTGCTTCGCGGGTTCATCATCTTCATATTCTTCTTCATCATCTTCATATTCCCCTTCATCAACCCAGGTATCGTCACGACGGGTACGGTTGCTGGCAAACGTGAGAATAGAAAGAATCGCACCGCCGAGTTTTTCAGCAATGCTAACCCAGGACCAGCCGGTAAATAGCGTCAGTCCTGCCGCCCAGATGCAGAGCAGCGCGATTGTGCCGCCGCTGCTGTGCAGCAGCGGTTGCAGGGTGGTGCTCAGCAGGCTGCCGATCACGCCGCCGGAGGCGAAATACCAGATATCATCAGCGTTGATTGCCGCCAGACCGCAGGAAGTGAGGATCAGCGCCAGCGCGCCAATTAAACGCAGCGAGACGGCGAAATAGTCGATGTACTCGTCGTTTTCTTGATGACGCCAGGCAAACCAGCAGCCGCCGATAATGATGACCGGAATGGTATAGGCCATTACGCCAAAAATAAAAAATAGCGTATCGGCAAGCCAGGCTCCCGGCGTCCCGCCTATGTTGTGAATAGGCTCATGCCACGCCGTTTGCGACCAGCTAGGATCCGAGGGATTAAAGCTGAGTAAGGCCGCCATCAACCAGATGGCAAAAAGGGAGCAAAGAATGAGTAACGCCTCAAGGAGCCGGCGTCCGCTACTCAGCTTTGTGAATTTGACTTCTTTGTCTTCAGTGTATTCCTGGCTCAAGAAAGGCTCTCCAGGTATCAGGCTGTTTCCTGCCTTCGGCTAAAACGGACAACAGTGCCGGGTCTCCCCGGCACTGTTGCTGTATGGATTAACAGGAGTGTAATCAAACTACATCGATTTTGCACCTGTTCCGTGTTAGCGCGTCTTGATTACCAGACGATTACTCTGCTTGACTTCTTCCATTACCACATAGGTACGGGTGTCATTTACGCCCGGCAGGCGCAGCAAGGTCTCGCCCAGTAATTTACGATACGCTGACATATCCGGTACGCGGGTTTTCAACAGGTAGTCAAAATCCCCGGAAACCAGATGACACTCTTGAATTTCTTCAAGTTTTTGCACAGCGGAGTTAAATTGCTCAAACACATCCGGCGCGCCACGATTCAGAGTAATCTCAACAAATACCAGAAGTGATGCATCCAGATAGTGCGGGTTGAGCAGCGCTGTATAGCCCTGAATAAAACCCTGTCTTTCCAGTCGACGCACGCGCTCAAGGCAAGGCGTCGGAGAAAGTCCCACCCGTTTAGAAAGCTCGACGTTGGAAATACGCCCGTCTTTTTGCAATTCATTCAATATATTACGATCAATGCGGTCGAGATCTTTGCCAGGGCGCTTCTTGCTATCTACCATTATTATTGTCTCTCTGTATTCCTTCCCTACTCCTGTTCCGACTCTGAGCCTTCACTGCCAGAGTCCATCCTGTTATCACCCGTACGACGTTGGGTAACCCAGGGGTACGTGAGAAGCCCGTTGCCTGACGGCAGCCACCGACATCACGCATGGCGTCTGTCCACACCATGCGTAGATTTCGCTAACCCGGATAAAAATGGCATTTGCGTGCATGAAAATTCGCCACACGCGAAACACTGCTTTTCTTCTTCCATGAATGTTTTCGCAAAAGCACAGGGGATTGTCAAAGCAAAACATCGATTTTTAGTACAAGATGCCAGATATTCATAATCCTCCCCGGTTGATTCTCATGTTTTCCTCTTATAATTGTCTCGCTAACAGTAGAATTAGTTATATTCTTCGTTCGTTAAATCGCCGATTAATCGGCAGCTTCTATTGCACATATCGTTAACAAAACCGCCGCGCTCTTTTTTTACGTCCACAAATTCCCTACAATCCAGCTCATGTATGCCAATAAATTATGAGGATCTCATGGGCACGGCCAAACACAGTAAACTGCTTATTCTTGGTTCTGGACCTGCGGGATACACCGCTGCGGTCTACGCAGCGCGCGCAAATCTGCAGCCGGTACTGATTACCGGAATGGAAAAAGGCGGTCAGCTGACCACCACCACGGAAGTGGAAAACTGGCCAGGCGATCCTAACGATCTGACCGGACCGCTGCTGATGGAGCGCATGCATGAACATGCCACCAAATTTGAAACCGAAATTATTTTCGATCATATCAACAGCGTCGACCTGCAAAACCGTCCGTTCCGTCTGGTCGGCGACAGCGGCGAATACACCTGCGATGCCCTGATTATTGCCACCGGCGCTTCAGCACGCTATCTGGGTCTTCCCTCGGAAGAAGCGTTTAAGGGCCGCGGCGTGTCTGCCTGTGCGACCTGCGACGGTTTCTTCTATCGTAACCAGAAGGTTGCCGTCATCGGCGGCGGCAATACGGCCGTCGAAGAGGCGCTGTACCTGTCTAACATCGCTTCCGAAGTGCATTTGATCCACCGTCGTGACGGCTTCCGCGCGGAAAAAATCCTTATCAAACGCCTGATGGACAAAGTGGAGAGCGGCAATATCGTGCTGCACACCCACCGTACGCTGGAAGAAGTGACCGGCGACCAGATGGGCGTAAGCGGCTTGCGTCTGCGCGATACCCAGAATGCGGATAACGTTGAATCCCTGGAGGTTGCGGGGCTGTTCGTGGCTATCGGCCACAGCCCGAACACGGCAATTTTCGCCGGTCAGCTGGAGCTGGAAAACGGCTACATTAAAGTCCAGTCCGGCATCCACGGCAACGCCACCCAGACCAGCATCCCGGGCGTCTTCGCCGCCGGCGACGTGATGGATCATATCTACCGTCAGGCGATTACTTCTGCGGGTACCGGCTGCATGGCAGCGCTGGACGCGGAGCGCTATCTGGATGGTTTAGCCGACGCTTGCAAATAATCTTTACAAGTCAGTAACAAAGGTAAAGAAGGCGACGAAAAGTCGCCTTTATTTTTGCCTCGTTGTAACATTGCCGTGCCCAAAAAACTCATAACTACACCTGCTAAGCGCGCAATGAATAAAACCCGTCAACAAGAGTTAACCCGTTGGTTAAAAGATCAAAGCATTATCTCCCGTCGCTGGTTGATGATTTCCCGCGTATTGGGCGTCGTTAGCGGCCTGTTGATCGTCGCCCAGGCCTGGTTCCTGGCGAGGATCCTCCATCGCATGATTATGGAAAATATCCCCGCGACGGCGCTGCTGCTGCCCTTTACGCTACTGGTGCTGGTCTTTGTGCTGCGCGCCTGGGTGGTCTGGCTGCGTGAAAGAGTGGGTTTTCAGGCCGGTCAACATATCCGCCTTGAGATCCGCCGTCAGGTTCTGGATCGCTTACAGCAGGCGGGACCGGCGTGGATACAGGGCAAACCTGCGGGTAGCTGGGCCACGCTGATCCTTGAGCAGATCGACGATATGCATGACTACTATGCTCGCTATTTGCCGCAGATGACGCTGGCCGCCTCTGTACCGTTGCTGATTGTTATTACGATTTTCCCCATCAACTGGGCCGCGGCGCTAATTCTGCTGGGTACCGCACCGCTTATTCCGCTGTTTATGGCGCTGGTGGGAATGGGCGCGGCTGATGCCAACCGGCGCAACTTTCTCGCTCTGGCGCGTTTAAGCGGCCATTTTCTCGATCGCCTGCGCGGTATGGAAACGCTGCGTATTTTTCATCGCGGCGAAGCGGAGACGGACAACATACGCGAGGCCTCGCAGGATTTCCGCCAGCGAACAATGGAAGTGCTGCGCCTGGCGTTTCTCTCCTCCGGTGTCCTGGAGTTTTTCACCTCGCTGTCGATTGCGCTGGTCGCCGTTTACTTTGGTTTTTCCTATCTGGGAGAGCTCAACTTTGGCCATTACGGCGCCGGGGTGACGTTGATGTCCGGTTTCCTCGCCCTGATTCTGGCTCCTGAGTTTTTCCAGCCACTGCGCGATTTAGGCACCTTTTATCATGCGAAAGCGCAGGCGATTGGCGCCGCCGATAGCCTGAAGACCTTTATGGAAGCGCCGCTGGCGCAGGCAGAGCGTGGGGAAAAGGCATTAAAAGATGATGAAACGGTAAGCCTTGAAGCTCGCGACCTGCTGATTAAGTCTCCCGAAGGGAAAGTGCTGGCCGGGCCGCTGAATTTTTCCCTGCGCGCCGGTGAACGCGTGGTGCTGGTTGGGCAAAGCGGCTCGGGCAAAAGCTCGCTACTGAATACGTTAACGGGTTTTCTTCCCTATGACGGCTCGCTCAAGGTCAATGGCGTCGAGTTAAAGAGTCTGGATGCCGACCGCTGGCGTCGTCTCCTGAGCTGGGTCGGGCAAAATCCGCAGCTGCCCGCGGCGACGCTGCGCGAAAACGTCCTGCTCTCCCGCCCTGAAGCCACCGAAGCGCAGCTGCAGCTTGCGCTGGATAAAGCCTGGGTTAGCGAGTTCGTCTCTCTTCTGCCGCAGGGTATTAATACGCCTGTTGGCGATCAGGCCGGCCGGCTGTCGGTCGGGCAGGCTCAGCGCGTCGCCGTCGCACGAGCGCTGCTGGTGCCCTGTCGTCTGCTGCTGCTTGATGAGCCTGCCGCCAGCCTTGACGCGCATAGCGAACAGCGCGTGATGCAGGCGCTGACCAATGCATCAACGCAGCAAACCACGCTAATGGTTACCCATCAGCTGGAAGGACTGGCGAGCTGGGATGCGATCTGGGTTATGCAGGATGGTCGAATTGTTGAGCAAGGCAGCTATTCGCAGCTGGCGGCCGCTGGCGGCCCCTTCGCGACCCTACTCGCTCATCGTCAGGAGGAGATTTAAATGCGCGCATTATGGCCTTACCTGGCGCTGTACAAACGACACAAATGGCTGTTGCTGCTCGGTATCGTGCTGGCGATCGTGACGCTGCTGGCCAGCATTGGCTTATTAACGCTATCCGGCTGGTTCCTGTCGGCATCAGCCGTCGTTGGCGTGGCGGGCATCTACAGCTTTAACTATATGCTGCCAGCCGCAGGCGTGCGCGGCGCGGCGATTATTCGCACCGCTGGCCGCTACTTTGAGCGTCTGGTCAGCCATGACGCCACCTTCCGCGTTCTGCAGCACCTGCGGGTCTTTACCTTCAGTAAGCTGCTGCCGCTCTCCCCCGCCGGGCTGGCGCGTTTTCGTCAGGGCGAGCTGCTTAACCGGGTGGTTGCAGATGTCGATACCCTGGATCATCTCTATTTGCGCGTCATATCACCGCTGGTAGGCGCGCTGGTGGTGATCCTGGTCGTCACCGTAGGGTTGAGCGTGCTGGACGTCACTCTGGCCCTGACCCTCGGTGGTATTATGCTGCTCACCCTGCTGGTGATGCCGCCGCTGTTCTATCGCGCAGGTAAACCCGCAGGTGAAAGCATAACCCGGCTTCGCGGGCAATATCGCCAGCATCTGACCTCATGGCTCCAGGGACAGGCGGAACTCATGCTATTCAACGCCAGCGACCGCTACCGGCAGCAAATGGAAAAAACGGAAGCGCGCTGGCTGGATGCGCAGCGTCGCCAGGCTGAGCTGACCGCGCTCTCTCAGGCGCTGATGCTGCTGATTGGCGGAATTGCGGTTATCGCTATGCTGTGGCTCGCCTCCGCGGGCGTTGGCGGCGATACTCAGCCAGGGGCGCTGATTGCGCTGTTTGTCTTCTGCGCGCTGGCGGCGTTTGAAGCGCTGGCGCCGGTAACCGGCGCATTTCAGCATCTGGGGCAGGTGATCGCCTCCGCAAAGCGCATCACGCAAATTACCGAGCAAGAGCCGGAAGTGACTTTCACTCATGGCGAAGGCCAGACGCTGGAGAACGTCTCGTTACGCTTACATCAGGTCACCTTCAGCTATCCGCAGCAGCCCTCCCCCGCGCTGGAGAAAGTGTCATTGCAGATCGAGGCCGGAGAGCATATCGCCATCCTCGGACGAACAGGCTGCGGTAAATCGACCCTGCTGCAGCTGCTGACCCGTGCATGGGATCCGGCTGAAGGGGAAATCTTACTCAACAATCAGCCGCTGGGGCAGTTTAATGAGGCGACGCTGCGCCGGGCGATGAGCGTCGTGCCGCAGCGCGTACATCTGTTCAGCGCTACGCTGCGCGACAACCTGCTGCTGGCTTCTCCCGGAGCCAGCGATGCCCGACTTGCCCAAACGCTTGAACGCGTCGGCTTAGCGAAATTACTGGAAGATAGCGGTCTGAACAGCTGGCTGGGTGAAGGCGGTCGTCAGCTTTCCGGCGGCGAGCTGCGCAGGCTGGCTATCGCCCGCGCCCTGCTTCACGATGCGCCGGTCATGCTGCTTGATGAACCCACTGAAGGCCTCGATGCGACGACCGAAAGTCAAATCCTTGATTTACTGGCGGAAGTGATGCGTGAAAAAACCGTGTTAATGGTAACCCATCGTCTGCGCGGACTGGCGCGTTTTAATCAGATAATAGTCATGGACAACGGGAAGATTATTGAGCAAGGTAGTCACGCAGAACTGCTGGCTGAACAGGGGCGTTACTACCAGTTTAAGCAGCGCATGTAGGCTACTATTGAATCATTGCCTGATGCGTTGAGGTAAAAATGCGGCTGGTTCAGCTCTCTCATCATTCCATCGCCTTCCCCTCCCCGGAAGGCGCTTTACGCGAACCTAATGGCCTGTTAGCGCTGGGCGGCGATCTTAGCCCGGCGCGTTTACTGATGGCCTATCAGCGCGGTATTTTTCCGTGGTTTTCGCCCGGCGACCCTATTTTGTGGTGGTCCCCCGATCCGCGAGCGGTACTGTGGCCAGAGAAATTTCATCTCAGCCGCAGTATGAAGCGTTTCCATCAGCGCTCGCCTTATCGCGTCACGCTGAATCACGCCTTTGGTCAGGTTATCGAGGGCTGCGCCGACCACCGCGATGAGGGAACATGGATAACGCCGGGGATCGTTCAGGCGTACCACCAGCTGCATGAGCTGGGACATGCTCATTCTGTTGAAGTATGGCAGGGAAAGAAATTAGTCGGCGGGATGTACGGCGTCGCGCAGGGCGCGCTGTTTTGCGGAGAGTCGATGTTCAGCCGTGCCGAAAACGCCTCTAAAACCGCGCTGCTGGTCTTTAGCCAGAGATTTTCGCAGGATGGCGGAAAATTAATCGATTGTCAGGTGCTGAATAAGCATACGGCGTCGCTGGGCGCAGTGGAAATTCCCCGCCGCGATTACCTCGACTATCTTTCCGTGCTGCGGACGTATCGTCTGCCGGAGCGATTCTGGGTACCAAGGA
Organism: Klebsiella sp. LTGPAF-6F; assembly: GCF_001753185.1. Taxonomy (NCBI): domain Bacteria; kingdom Pseudomonadati; phylum Pseudomonadota; class Gammaproteobacteria; order Enterobacterales; family Enterobacteriaceae; genus Klebsiella; species Klebsiella sp. LTGPAF-6F. The sequence goes on along the minus strand of NZ_CP017450.1, from coordinate 2,174,958 downwards.
TGCTATTTGCAGGAGAAGCATAAATGTTTTCAGCACATTTTTTGTTGGGATGTTATAATTGCGCGGTAGAGTAGCTTCTGCCCGTTGCCCCGCCGCCGTTTGGGAATAATAAGAGTCAGATAACACCCATTGTTCTGTCACTCCCCCTTTACGTTTGCGCCTGTCACCCGGTTTATCCGCGTGAATTACGGGTAATGCGCCAAAACTACTTCGGCGATTTGACGTAAAACTTTACATACTTGCTGAACTTCGGCATTATCTTGCCGGTTCAAAACTACGGTAGTGATACCCCAGAGGACTAGATGGCCAAAGAAGACAATATTGAAATGCAGGGCACCGTACTTGATACGCTGCCTAACACTATGTTCCGCGTAGAACTGGAAAACGGTCACGTGGTAACTGCGCATATTTCCGGTAAAATGCGTAAAAACTACATCCGCATTCTGACGGGCGACAAAGTGACTGTTGAGCTGACCCCGTACGACCTGAGCAAAGGCCGCATTGTCTTCCGTAGTCGCTGATCGTTTTCGCGCTTAGCGCGCCAGATGCTGAAGGCCGGGATAATTCCCGGTCTTTTCATTTCTGCGTCATTTACAACTTAAAGCGCGCAGATAAAAAAACCGGCCCTGAGGCCGGTTTTGTCACTGAGTACCGAAACTTAATGCGCCGCTTCCGGTTTGTGCTTCTGCGCACTCTGGAAGTCGTAGGTCAGCACATTTTTCTCTTTATCCAGTTCAACGGTCACCTGACCGCCGTCAACCAGTGAGCCAAAGAGCAGCTCGTTGGCCAGCGGCTTTTTCAGGTTGTCCTGAATCACCCGCGCCATTGGACGCGCGCCCATGGCCCGGTCGTAGCCTTTCTCGGCCAGCCAATCGCGGGCTTCCTGGCTGACTTCCAAAGAGACGCCTTTCTGATCCAGCTGAACCTGCAGCTCGACGATAAATTTATCCACCACCTGATGGATAACCGTCGTAGACAGATGATCGAACCAGATAATGTTGTCGAGACGGTTACGGAACTCCGGCGTAAAGATCTTTTTGATCTCATCCATCGCATCCGGACTGTTGTCCTGATGGATGAGGCCAATGGATTTACGCTCGGTTTCGCGCACCCCGGCGTTGGTGGTCATCACCAGCACCACGTTGCGGAAATCGGCTTTGCGGCCGTTGTTGTCGGTCAGCGTCCCGTTATCCATCACCTGCAGCAGCAGGTTAAAGACGTCCGGATGCGCTTTTTCAATTTCATCCAGCAGCAGCACCGCGTGCGGATGCTTAATAACCGCATCGGTCAGCAGCCCGCCCTGATCGAAACCGACGTAGCCCGGAGGCGCACCGATTAAGCGGCTGACGGTATGACGTTCCATATATTCGGACATATCAAAACGCAGCAGCTCAATGCCCAGCGACTTCGCCAGCTGTACGGTAACCTCGGTTTTACCGACCCCGGTAGGCCCGGCGAACAGGAAAGAGCCGACGGGTTTGTGCTCATGGCCAAGCCCGGCGCGCGCCATCTTGATCGCTTCGGTTAAGGCCTCAATCGCCTTATCCTGGCCGAAGACCAGCATTTTCAGGCGATCGCCGAGGTTTTTCAGCGTATCGCGATCGCTGCGGGAAACGCTCTTCTCAGGTATACGCGCAATCCGCGCCACCACGGACTCAATATCCGCCACGTTAACCGTTTTCTTACGTTTGCTCACCGGCATCAAGCGCGCACGCGCTCCGGCTTCATCAATCACGTCAATCGCCTTATCCGGCAGATGACGATCGTTAATGTACTTCACCGCCAGCTCTACCGCCGCACGTACCGCTTTCGCGGTGTAACGAACGTCGTGGTGCGCTTCATACTTCGGCTTCAGGCCGTTAATAATCTGCACCGTCTCTTCCACGGAAGGTTCGGTGATATCAATTTTCTGGAAACGCCGCGCCAGGGCACGATCTTTTTCAAAGATGTTGCTGAACTCCTGATAGGTCGTCGAGCCAATGACCCGAATCTTACCGCTGGAAAGCAGCGGTTTAATCAGGTTAGCGGCATCGACCTGCCCGCCGGAAGCCGCCCCCGCACCGATAATGGTGTGGATCTCATCGATGAACAGAATACTGTTGGTGTCCTGCTCCAGCTGCTTAAGCAGCGCTTTAAAGCGTTTTTCAAAGTCGCCGCGGTATTTAGTACCTGCCAGCAGCGAGCCAATATCCAGTGAATAGATAGTGCAATCAGCCATCACTTCCGGCACGTCGCCCTGCACGATACGCCAGGCAAGACCTTCAGCAATAGCGGTTTTACCAACGCCGGATTCCCCCACCAGCAGCGGGTTGTTCTTGCGGCGGCGGCACAGAACCTGAATAGCACGTTCCAGCTCTTTCTCGCGGCCGATCAGCGGATCGATACCGCCTACGCGGGCAAGCTGGTTGAGGTTGGTGGTGAAGTTTTCCATACGATCCTCCCCGCCTGCTTGCTCTTCGCTGCTGCCAGGCTGACTTCCGCTGTTATCGGAAGACTGGCTCGGCTCGTCTTTACGCGTACCGTGAGAGATGAAATTCACCACATCAAGTCGGCTGACTTCATGTTTACGCAGCAGGTATGCCGCCTGAGATTCCTGTTCGCTAAAAATCGCGACCAGAACGTTGGCGCCGGTCACTTCGCTGCGGCCGGAAGACTGGACGTGGAAAACAGCACGTTGCAGCACGCGCTGGAAGCTCAGCGTCGGCTGAGTGTCGCGCTCTTCTTCCGTTGCAGGCAGTACGGGTGTGGTCTGTTCGATGAAGGCTTCAAGCTCCTGACGCAGCGCGACCAAGTCCACTGAACACGCTTCAAGCGCTTCGCGGGCCGAAGGGTTGCTAAGCAGCGCCAGCAACAAGTGCTCGACGGTCATGAACTCATGACGGTGCTCGCGCGCTCTGGCGAAAGCCATGTTTAAACTGAGTTCCAGTTCTTGATTGAGCATAGGCACCTCCCCCAAGTTTATTGCCTGCATTCAGGCTTTTTCTAGCGTACACAACAACGGATGTTCGTTCTCCCTCGCATACTGGTTCACCATCGATACTTTGGTTTCTGCGACTTCAGCGGTAAACACCCCGCAAATCGCTTTACCTTGATAGTGAACCGTCAGCATCAGTTGCGTTGCACGTTCAACATCATAAGAAAAGAATTTTTGTAACACGTCAATAACAAACTCCATTGGAGTGTAGTCATCATTGACTAATATCACTTTATACATAGATGGCGGTTTAAGCGCATCTTTAACTTCGTCCTCAATTAGCTGATCGAAGTCCAACCAGTCTCTCTTACTCATCGTCAGTGTTCATCATCGGTTGCTGTTGCCAACAGGCGGTGGCCTGTCGATGACCAGAGGCTATGCACATCACAAATCTACAATAGATCATAGATAATTATCATCTATTACTTCCATCCGCGACGTCTGTCACATTCCCCGGCAATAGCGTTAACTGCTTCAAATTTTGACGCATTTTTCACCGTCCCCTGGCGTCAATCGCTTGACGCATTTCCTGATTTCTCTAAATTGTAGTGGCGAGAGTTGGCGAGCAAATGAACAACTCGTCACTCCACTACCGGTTCATTCCATCTTACTTATAAGATTTACGAAGGATGTCGAAGTATGGAAATGGGTACTGTTAAGTGGTTCAACAATGCCAAAGGGTTCGGTTTTATCTGCCCTGAGGGCGGCGGCGAAGACATTTTCGCCCATTACTCGACCATCCAGATGGATGGTTACAGAACGCTAAAAGCCGGACAAGCGGTTCGGTTTGATGTTCACCAGGGGCCAAAAGGTAACCACGCCAGCGTGATTGTCCCTGTTGAAGCTGAAGAAACAGAAACAGCCGCATAACTCTTTGCTTCATTGTGTACATCCCGCCAGCAAAATGCCAGTCCTTCTGACTGGCATTTTTTTATCGCTACTCGCGCGCCAGGGCGTCGACGGGGTCCAGACGAGCCGCATTGCGCGCCGGTAGCCAGCCAAACAGCACCCCGGTCAGCGTGGAGCATAAAAACGCGGTCAATAGCGCCAACGGTGAAAAACCGATCTCCCAGCCGGGTAAAAACAGCTGTAATACAAAGGCAATCAGCAGCGAAAGCGTGACGCCCAGCGCCCCGCCGACCAGGCAAACCAGCACCGCCTCGATCAAAAACTGCTGTAAGACATCGCTGGCCCGCGCCCCGACCGCCATACGGATACCGATCTCCCGCGTGCGTTCGGTGACTGAGACCAGCATAATATTCATCACGCCAATCCCGCCGACCACCAGCGCAATCACCGCCACCAGCGTCAGAAACAGCTGTAATGTATGTGTGGTCCGTTCTGCCGTTTTCAAGATGCTGTCCATATTCCAGGTGAAAACATCTTTCTTACCGTGACGCAGTTCCAGTAGACGCAACAGCTGCTGCTCGGCAACCGCGCTGTCGTAGCCTTCATTGACGCGCACGGTGATGGAATTCAGCCACGATTGCCCCATCACCCGGCCAGCCATCGTGGTATAGGGCAACCAGACGCGCAGAATTTTGCTGCTGCCGAACATTGACTGTTTTTCATCCGCCACGCCGATCACCGTCGCGGGCATATTGCCGACCAGAATCACTTCGCCGACGACCCGCGCTTTGTGCGGAAATAGCTGTCGGCGCGCGTTGCTGTCGAGCACCACCACCTGCGCGCGGCTATTTAGCTGAAGCTCGTTAAAGGTATTGCCTTCGCTAAAGGTCATGCCGTAGACGTTAAAGTACTGCGCCCCCACGCCCTCGGCGCTGGCGGCAACGTCGATGTTATCCGCCCGCAGGCGCAGGCTTTTTGATACCGCCGGGGTCGCCGAGCTCACCCACGGCTGTTTCTGAATAGCTAACAGGTCATCGTACTTGAGCGATTGCTGATAGCGGGGATCGTCATCGCCGAAATCCTTGCCGGGATATACATCAATGGTATTGGTGCCGATGGCGCGGATATCGGCCAGCACCATCTGCTTCGCGGCATCGCCCACCACCACAATCGACACCACAGATGCGATGCCGATAATAATCCCGAGCATCGTCAGCAGCGTACGCATTTTATTCGCCGCCATCGCGCGCCAGGCCATGATCAGCGCTTCGCGAAAGCCGCTGCTGAACTGACGCCACGCCGACGGTTCGGCCGCCGTGCGCTGGCGCAGTACGCCGCCTTGCGCCGGACTCAGAGCGGGCGGATTACGCACGATTTCACCGTCGTGTATCTCAATCACCCGCTCCGCCTGGGCCGCCACCTGCGGATCATGGGTGACGATAATCACCGTATGCCCCTGCGCTTTTAGCTGGTGAAGTATCCCCATGACCTCTTCGCCGGAGCGGCTGTCCAGCGCACCGGTTGGCTCATCCGCCAGAATCACTTCCCCGCCGTTCATCAGCGCGCGGGCGATACTCACCCGCTGCTGCTGGCCGCCGGAGAGCTGCGAAGGCTGATATTCAGCTCTGTCGCCCAGCCCCAGCCGAACCAGCAGCTCATGGGCCCGGGCCAGGCGCGCTTTGCGCTCGGCGCCGGCATAAACCGCAGGGACTTCCACGTTCTGCGCCGCGGTGAGATGCGATAACAGGTGATAGCGCTGGAAAATAAAACCGAAATGTTCCCGCCGCAGGCGCGCCAGCTCGTCGCCGTTGAGGCGAGCCACGTCCGTTCCCGCGACCCGGTAGGTACCGCCGGTCGGTTTGTCCAGACAGCCGAGAATATTCATCAACGTGGATTTCCCGGAGCCGGACGCGCCGACGATTGCCACCATCTCACCGGCGGCAATGTTCAACGTAATGCCTTTCAGCACCTCAACGTTGCCATCGCCGGAGGGGTAGCTGCGGCGAATATCACGCAGTTCCAGTAACGCCGTCATTTCGCCGCTCCGGCCGCACCTTCGCCGATAATGACTTCATCCCCCTCGTCCAGCCCTTTCACCACCGCCACATCGGTGTCGTTACGCGCGCCGATAACGATTTCACGCTCTTTAACTTCACCGGTACGCAGCAGACGCACGTGATAGCGGTTATCGCCGATGGCCTCACCCAGCGCGCTCAGCGGGATGGTGATAACATTTTTCACTTCTGAGAGCTGAATATGCACCTGGGCGGTCATCTCCAGGCGCAGGATGCCCTGCGGGTTCGGCACTTCAAAACGGGCGTAGTAGAAAATAGCGTCATTGACCTTTTCGGGCGTCGGGAGAATATCCTTCAGCGTTCCTTCATAGCGCGTCAGCGGATCGCCCAGTACGGTAAACCAGGCCTTTTGCCCCGGCTTAAGATGAATGACGTCCGCTTCCGAGACCTGCGCCTTCACCAGCATGGTGCTGAGATCGGCCAGGGTCAAAATATTCGGCGCCTGCTGGGCAGCAATCACCGTCTGCCCCTGCAGGGTGGTGATTTGCGTCACTTCTCCGGACATCGGCGCCAGAATTTTGGTGTAGTCGAGGTTGGTTTTGGCCGTATCCAGGGTCGCCTGATTGCGTTTGACCTGGGCTTCAATCGTGCCGATTTGCGCCTCTTTGACCGCTAAGTCGGTCGCGGCGGTATCGAGGTCCTGGCGAGAGACCAGCTGCCGTTGCGCCAGCTGCTGCTGACGAGCCAGCGTCGCCGCAGACAGTTTACGTTCCGCGCGCGCCTGGTTCAGCTGCGCCCGTAGCTCCATCAACGTCGCTTCGACTTCCTTTATCTGGTTTTCCGCCTGCTCCGGGTCGATAACCCCCAGCAGCTGGTCTTTTTTCACTTTGTCGCCAATCTCGACGCGCAGCGTTTTTAGCTGCCCGCTCACCTGCGCCCCGACGTCCACTTTTTTCAACGCATCGAGCTTACCGGTCGCCAGCACGCTCTGTTGAAGGTCGCCTTTACGCACCACCAGCGTCTGATACTGCGGCAGCGGCGCATTCAGAATTCGCCATCCCCAGACGGCGAGGGCCAGCACGACAATCGCCAGCAGCCACCAAACTTTCCTGCGCTTTCCATTTAATTTCATAACAATTCCTGATGTTTTAACCCGCAGAACCCGCGACAATTCTATCTAAATGCGGCAATAGAATAACGCGCATTTTTAGATGCGCTTCATTTTTGTTTAACTGAAGTTGAGGGTGTGCAGATGAAGACCTGCCGGGATGGATCGCCCGGCAGAAAGAGAGAAACAGCGGTCTGCGCTAATCTGCGCGTCCGCGCGCCAGCCATAGTACGCGAGAGAACATTTTTTTCAACAGCGCAGGAATGGCGTCAACCCCGCGCCGTCCGGCCTCCATCGCCACTTCAATCGCCAGGTCCGGTTTTGACGAACGATGAATCGCTTTGGTGATCACCCGCCGCATATTCATGGGTATATTCATCGGCAGCTGCGCGACCCGGTGATAAACATCGTCGAAGCCCTGACGGTACATAAAATGCTCCATATCCATCGCCGGTAGCGCGGTGAGATGGTCTCGCTCCAGCATTTTATCGTCATTCAACAAACTGCGAACGGTGGCGGCGTATTTCTTCCCGGCTTCATCGCCATCCACCAGCACATGCCACTCAATACCCATTCGCCGGGCGAATTTAATCAGCGGCTTCAAACCCGACTGGGCAAACTCAATGACCTTCACCCCTTCCGCGTCAAAGTGATGGCCGCACTGGCGGGCCAGCTCGTTGATAACCCAGGTTTCCGTCTCCCCCTCCACCAGCAGCCAGCAGCGGGCAAACAGCGATGAAGCGCGGTTAAAGCGAATATGAAACGCGATGCGCCGGCTGTCTTCCGCATTCATCCCGCCGGGCCCCAGCCGCCAGGCCGACACTCGTGAAGATTCACGCACCAGCCGACAGACGTGCTCGACGGGCGTTAATGACAGCAGTTCGCCGGAGTTCGTTGTCGTCACCCGCTGCAGCGGCAGTAAATTGAGCAAATGCCAGGCCACCGACAGCATAATAGGATGCAGCCGGGTTTCCGGGTCCTCAATCAACAAGAGCGGCCGCGCATCGCGATCGAGTCTTACCGTGCCTTTCGCCTGCAGCAGAGTCGAAAACAGCCCCAATAAAATCACCCGATGGCTGCGCCCGCCGGGCTTGTCGATCATCCTGTTGATAATATCCAGGTAGCGCCAGCTGCGCTGTTCATCATGTGAATGACGGCGCATCAGACGATGGCGCGACTGCGCGCTGCTCTGCTCGGCAAAATAGTGCTCCAGCAATTGCACCATAGCCGACAGTCCCTGGCGGATCTGCCCATCGGTTAAATTTTGCGGATGATGTACCAGTTCGCGAGAGAGGAAATCAAGCTGGCGAGCGGTAATTTCGATCTGCGGCGAGTGCGGAACGGTGCCGTTGTGGATCCGCCGCATAAAGCGGGCGTCGCGTAGCCGCAGAACCGGCATCAGCCGAACCAGGTGACGGGCGAGCTCATCAATATCGTCAAGCTCCAGCGCTTTCCCTTCACCATCAATAAAGCTGCGCAGGGTCATCACGCTGTCGTCATCGGCAAGCTCCCCCTCCAGGCGATAGAAAACGCGCTGATAGCCATCGTCGCAGGGAACCCAGCAGCTGCTGAGAGGACGATAGCGTCGAACCCGATGGCGCCCGGGTTCATTTTCACGGAAGGTCAGGATGATATGCAGATGATGCTCGCGCCCCTGAATATCGCCGGGCGGAAACCAAAAATCTTCCCGAACAAAATGATAGAGGTCGAACTCCGGCGACAGGAGCAGCGTCAGGGCATCCAGCAGGCTGGATTTACCCCAGGCATTTTCGCCAATCAGCACGTTATTTTGTTCCAGCATCAACGATAATCGGTTAATGCCGCGAAAACCGACTATTTCTACGCGCTCAAGATGCATATGCCCTCCGCTCAGTGGCGACTATCTCCTTCAGTTATCAGCAGTATAGCGAGGTGAGCATCAACATGACACTCCGGGCGTCTGCGAATCGCTCATGGCCGCAGGGGGGAATGTGATGAGCCGTACATCACTTAATTGAGAAACGCCTTCATCATTGAAAGTCGTTTTTTTAACCGTTTTTGTTCTACACTTTTAAAAAAACCGACATGAAAAGGAATCCCCGCGCATTGTTCTAAATCAAATTACATCAATTTATTTAACTGGTCCCAAGGTGGCGATCGTCCATAGAATAGCGTCGCTTTATTCTGGTCGTCATTCTTTGTGGCGAAAATAAAGGCCGGCACGAAAACTCGTGCGCGTTTACGTTTTTATTGAGGTGGTTATGTTTAGAAAATTAGCAGCAGAATGCTTTGGTACATTCTGGCTGGTATTTGGTGGTTGCGGCAGCGCCGTTCTGGCTGCGGCATTCCCTGAGCTGGGAATTGGTTTTGCCGGCGTCGCGCTGGCTTTCGGTTTAACCGTATTAACCATGGCGTATGCCGTCGGTCATATTTCCGGCGGGCACTTTAACCCGGCGGTAACTTTAGGTTTATGGGCCGGCGGTCGTTTCCCGGCCAGGGACGTGATTGGTTATATTATCGCCCAGGTTGTCGGCGGTATTATCGCCGCCGCTATTCTGTACGTTGTCGCCAGCGGTAAAGCGGGCTTTGACGCCGCCGCTAGCGGATTCGCATCGAACGGCTATGGCGAACATTCTCCCGGCGGTTTCTCCATGCTCTCCGCTATTGTGATTGAGATCGTCCTGACCTGCGGCTTCCTGCTGGTCATTCACGGCGCCACGGATAAAAACGCACCGGCCGGCTTCGCTCCTGTCGCTATTGGCCTGGCGCTAACGCTTATCCACCTGATCAGCATTCCGGTCACCAACACGTCGGTAAACCCGGCGCGCAGTACCGCGGTAGCGATATTCCAGGGCGGCTGGGCGCTGCAGCAGCTGTGGCTATTCTGGGTGATGCCGATTATCGGCGGCATTCTCGGCGGCGTGCTCTACCGCACCCTGCTGGAAAAACGCAGCTAAACTTCCTCCACTTTTCTTGAGGCCCGGTGCTGCCGGGCCTTTCTTTTTTTCCACCACTTTACTCAGTCCGGCGATTTGGGTAGTGTCAGGGGCGCTGTTTTCATTCTGCAAGGACCAGGTCGTTCATGTTTTCGGGACTTTTAATCATTCTGCTGCCGTTGGTTATAGGCTATCTTATTCCTCTTCATCGGCCATCAGCCCTTAAACTCATCGCGCGACTTCTGAGCTGGATTGTCTACGTTATTCTCTTTTTTATGGGCATTAGCCTGGCCTTCCTGGATAATCTGGCCAGCAACCTCCTGGCGATCCTTCATTATGCGGCGGTCAGCGTCGTTATTATTCTGCTATGCAATATTGCCGCCCTGATGTGGCTCGAGCAAAAAATGCCCTGGCAAAATCATCATCGTCAGGAAAAATTACCCTCCCGTCTGGCAATGGCTCTGGAATCCCTTCAGCTATGCGGCGTGGTATTTATTGGTTTTATGATTGGTCTGAGCGGTATATCCTTTTTACAACACGCCACCGAGGCCAGCGAATATACCCTGATCTTCCTTTTGTTCCTCATCGGTATTCAACTGCGCAATAATGGCATGACGCTGCGGCAGATCGTACTGAATCGCCGCGGAATGATTGTCGCGGTAGTGGTCATGGTCAGTTCACTGCTGGGCGGTATCATCAACGCCTTTATTCTCGACCTGCCGCTAAAAACCGGGCTGGCCATGGCTTCCGGGTTTGGCTGGTATTCGCTCTCCGGGATTCTGCTGACCGAATCCTATGGCCCGGTAATTGGCAGCGCGGCCTTCTTTAACGATCTTGCCCGCGAGCTGCTGGCGATAATGCTTATCCCCGGACTGGTGCGCCGCAGCCGTTCCACCGCGCTGGGCCTTTGCGGCGCGACATCAATGGACTTTACGCTGCCGGTACTGCAACGCTCTGGCGGGGTGGAGATTGTGCCGGCGGCCATCGTTCATGGCTTCATTCTCAGTCTGCTGGTGCCCATATTGATGGCTTTCTTCTCCGCTTAATACCTCTCTGGCGGTAGTCTTCTGCCGCCAATTTTGCGCTAAATCAATCTCCCCGTAAGTTGTATCAGAAATACCTTTTATCTTCTCGCGCTCGGGCATAACCTTAAACATGTATATTAAATATAACTTTAAAAAGGTGTGACCATGTTTTGTGTGCAATGTGAACAAACCATCCGTACCCCGGCAGGGAACGGCTGCTCTTACGCGCAGGGTATGTGCGGAAAAACGGCCGAAACGTCCGATCTGCAGGATCTGCTGATTGCCTCTCTGCAGGGGCTCTCCGCCTGGGCGCTTAAAGCCCGTGAATACGGCATCATCGACCACGACATCGACAGCTTTACGCCGCGCGCTTTTTTCTCCACGCTGACCAACGTTAACTTCGATTCCCCGCGTATCGTTGGCTATGCGCGCGAGGCCATCACCCTGCGTGAAGCGCTGAAAGCCCAGTGCCTGAACATTGATGCCCACGCGACGGTTAACAACCCGATGGCCGATCTGCAGCTGGCGAGCGACGATCTGGGCGACCTGCAGCGCCAGGCGGCGGAATTCACCCCGAACAAAGACAAAGCGGCCATCGGCGAGAACATTCTCGGCCTGCGCCTGCTGTGCCTGTACGGCCTGAAAGGCGCTGCGGCTTATATGGAGCACGCGCACGTTCTGGGTCAGTACGACAACAACATCTACGCCCAGTACCATAAAATCATGGCGTGGCTCGGTACCTGGCCTGCCGATATGAACGCGCTGCTGGAGTGCTCGATGGAAATCGGCCAGATGAACTTCAAAGTGATGAGCATTCTGGACGCTGGCGAGACCACCAAATATGGTCACCCCACCCCGACTCAGGTCAACGTCAAAGCGACCGAAGGCAAATGCATTCTGATTTCCGGCCATGACCTGAAAGATCTGTACAACCTGCTGGAGCAAACCGAAGGTACCGGGGTTAACGTCTACACCCACGGTGAAATGCTGCCAGCGCACGGTTACCCGGAACTGCGTAAATTCAAGCATCTGATTGGTAACTACGGCAGCGGCTGGCAAAACCAGCAGGTTGAGTTTGCCCGCTTCCCTGGCCCGATTGTGATGACCTCTAACTGCATCATCGACCCAACCGTCGGCGCCTATGACGACCGTATCTGGACCCGCAGCATCGTCGGCTGGCCAGGCGTCAATCATCTGGAAGGCGAAGATTTCGCCCCGGTTATCGCCCAGGCGCAGCAGATGGCGGGCTTCCCGTACAGCGAGATCCCGCACCTGATCACCGTTGGCTTCGGTCGTCAGACCCTGCTGGGCGCGGCTGATACGCTAATCGACCTGGTGAGCCGTGAAAAACTGCGCCATATCTTCCTGGTGGGCGGCTGCGACGGGGCGCGCGGCGAACGTAACTACTTCACCGATTTCGCCACCAGCGTACCGGACGACTGCCTGATCCTGACCCTGGCCTGCGGTAAATACCGTTTCAACAAACTCGAATTCGGCGATATCGAAGGTCTGCCGCGTCTGGTCGATGCCGGTCAGTGTAACGACGCTTACTCTGCCATCATCCTGGCGGTCACCCTGGCTGAGAAACTGAGCTGTGGCGTGAACGACCTGCCGCTGTCTCTGGTGCTCTCCTGGTTTGAACAGAAAGCGATTGTTATTCTGCTGACCCTGCTGTCGCTGGGCGTGAAAAATATCGTCACCGGCCCGACGGCGCCGGGCTTCTTCACGCCGGACCTGCTGGCCGTTCTCAACGAGAAATTCGGTCTGCGTTCCGTGACCACCGTTGAAGAAGACATGAAGCAGCTGCTGAGCGCGTAAGGAGTAAAGAATGACAATGCCAACTCATCAGTGCCCATGGCGGATGCAGGTTCATCACATCCATCAGGAAACGCCGGATGTATGGACAATTTCGTTGCTGTGCCACGACTATTATCCGTACCGTGCCGGGCAGTATGCACTGGTCAGCGTACGTAATTCAGCGGAGACGCTGCGTGCTTACACCATTTCATCGACGCCGGGAGTAAGCGAGTACATCACGCTGACCATCCGTCGGATTGACGATGGCGCAGGCTCACAGTGGCTGACCCGCGACGTGAAGCGCGGCGACTATATCTGGCTGTCCGATGCCATGGGTGAATTTACCTGTGAAGATAAGGCTGAAGATAAGTTCCTGATGCTGGCTGCTGGCTGCGGCGTTACGCCAATCATGTCAATGCGTCGCTGGTTGGCAAAGTACCGCCCGCAGGCCGATGTGCAGGTGATCTTTAACGTTCGTTCACCGCAAGATGTTATTTTTGCCGACGAATGGCGCGAATATCCGGTGACCTTAGTCGCTGAAAACAATGCCACCCACGGTTTTGTTTCTGGCCGACTGACGATCGATCTGCTGAAAAGTGTACCGGATCTGACCTCCCGTACCGTGATGACCTGCGGCCCGGCGCCGTATATGGATTGGGTTGAGCAGGAGGTGAAAGCGCTGGGCGCGACGCGTTTCTTTAAAGAGCAGTTCTTTACGCTGGTAGCGGAAGCCGCTACCAGCGGCCTGAAGTTCACCAAACTGCAGCCGGCGAAAGCGTTCTACGCGCCGGTCGGCACCACGCTGCTCGAAGCGCTGGAAAGCAATAAGGTGCCGGTTACCGTCGCCTGTCGCGCAGGCGTCTGCGGCTGCTGCAAAACCAAAGTGGTTTCCGGAGAATATACCGTCAGCAGTACCATGACGTTAACCGATGCGGAAATCGCTGAAGGCTACGTGCTGGCCTGCTCCTGCCACCCGCAGGGTGATTTGGTACTGGCTTAACCCTCAGCTGCCGGATGGCGCAACGCCGTCCGGCAATGTTTACCGCCAGGCCGAATTGCCGCCGATGGCATAGCGCCCTGCCCCGAGGAAGGCAATCGCCAGCGCGCCAACAAAGAAATAGACCAGGCTCTCAATCGCCCACGCGCCTACCGCATCCAGCGCAAAGGTTTTGCCCGTCCCGACCATCAGCCAGGCCACGACCATCGTAAACGCCAGCACCAGCGCCGCCGGACGCGTAAGCACTCCCAGAATCAGCAGGCAAGGCGCTACCACCTCGCCCACTAAAACCCCATAAGCGATAAACCCCGGCAATCCTTTTGCTACCAGCATATTGCTGATTCCCCCTACGCCATCAAATAGCTTATGCAACCCGTGAAACAGCATCAGCCCGCCAACGGCAAGTCGTAACAAGAGTTTGCCGAAATCGTCATGGGATAGCAGTTTATTAACAGCATTTAACAGCGATTTAACCATTTGAAATGATTCCTGTTTACCACTTTATGTGAGCTCAGATTATGCGGAGTTTTCACTGAAAAAAACCAGCGGAAAATGAGAGGTTAAAGCGAGCGTAACTGGCAGTTTCATCTAAGCTTGTAAGCGTTATCACAAAAAGGAGATGGAGAACCATGAAACAGACCGTGGCGGCATACATTGCCAAAACTCTTGAACAGGCTGGCGTTAAACGTATTTGGGGCGTAACCGGGGATTCGCTCAACGGCTTAAGCGACAGCCTGAACCGTATGGGGACCATCGACTGGATGCCCACGCGCCATGAAGAAGTGGCCGCCTTCGCCGCCGGGGCGGAAGCGCAGCTTACCGGCGAACTGGCGGTCTGCGCAGGCTCCTGCGGGCCGGGCAACCTGCATCTGATTAACGGCCTTTTCGACTGCCACCGCAATCACGTTCCGGTTCTGGCCATCGCCGCCCATATTCCTTCCAGCGAAATCGGCAGCGGCTATTTTCAGGAAACGCATCCACAGGAGCTATTCCGGGAATGCAGTCACTACTGTGAACTGGTCTCAACCCCGGAACAGATCCCGCAGGTGCTGGCCATCGCCATGCGCAAAGCGGTGATTAACCGCGGCGTCTCGGTAGTGGTGCTTCCCGGCGACGTTGCGCTGAAAGCCGCGCCGGAAAGCGCCAGCAGCCACTGGTACCACGCGCCGCTGCCGCAGGTGACGCCGGCGGAAGAAGAGCTGAAAAAGCTGGCCCAGCTGCTGCGCTATTCAAGCAACATCGCCCTGATGTGCGGCAGCGGCTGCGCCGGGGCGCATAAAGAGCTGGTAGACTTCGCCGCGAAGCTCAAAGCGCCTATCGTTCACGCGCTGCGCGGCAAAGAGCACGTAGAATACGACAACCCTTATGATGTGGGGATGACCGGACTGATTGGCTTCTCCTCCGGCTTCCACACCATGATGAACGCCGACACCCTGGTGCTACTCGGCACCCAGTTCCCCTATCGCGCCTTCTACCCGACGGACGCGAAAATCATTCAGATTGATATCAATCCCGGCAGTATTGGCGCCCACAGTAAAGTGGATATGGCGCTGGTCGGCGATATTAAATCGACCCTCAGCGCGCTGATGCCGCATCTTGAGGAGAAAACCGACCGTAAGTTCCTCGATAAAGCGCTGGAACACTATCGCGACGCGCGCAAGGGGCTTGATGACCTGGCGAAGCCCAGCGAAAAAACAATTCATCCGCAGTATCTGGCGCAGCGCATCAGCCACTATGCCGACGACGATGCCATCTTTACCTGTGACGTGGGTACGCCGACCGTCTGGGCCGCGCGCTATTTGCAGATGAACGGTAAGCGCCGCCTGCTCGGATCGTTCAACCATGGGTCAATGGCTAACGCCATGCCGCAGGCCATCGGTGCGAAGGCCACCGCCCCTGACCGTCAGGTTGTGGCAATGTGTGGCGACGGCGGCTTCAGCATGCTGATGGGGGATTTTCTCTCGCTGGCGCAGATGAAGCTGCCGGTGAAGATCGTTATCTTCAATAACAGCGTCCTGGGCTTCGTGGCGATGGAGATGAAGGCCGGGGGCTATCTGACAGACGGCACTGAACTTCACGCCACCAACTTTGCCCGCATCGCCGAAGCCTGCGGCATTAAGGGCATACGTGTTGAAAGCGCGTCAGAGGTTGATGAAGCGCTGCAAACCGCTTTCGCTACCGATGGCCCGGTCCTGGTAGATGTGGTCGTCGCCAGTGAAGAGCTGGCGATGCCGCCGCAAATTAAACTGGAGCAGGCCAAAGGTTTCAGCCTTTATATGCTGCGCGCGATTATCAGCGGCCGCGGCGACGAAGTTATCGAACTGGCGAAAACTAACTGGCTAAGGTAAAAATATCCTTTTCAATTCATACGCAAAATTATTCGTGTTGCCTCAAGGCGGCAAGGCCGAAAACCCCCGGGCGCAGAGATAACTCTGTGACCGGGGTTTGAGGGAGCAGCCAACGCCGGGGCAGAGCGAAGGATGAAGTGTATAAGGATATGACATGATAGATTTACGCAGCGATACCGTTACCCGTCCGGGCCGCGCCATGCTGGAAGCCATGATGGCCGCCCCGGTCGGGGATGACGTATATGGCGATGACCCGACCGTTAACGAACTCCAGCGCTTTGCCGCCGACCTGGCGGGCAAAGAGGCCGCTATCTTCCTGCCTAGCGGCACCCAGGCCAACCTGGTCGCCCTGCTCAGCCACTGCCAGCGCGGTGAAGAGTATATCGTCGGCCAGGGCGCGCATAACTATCTCTACGAAGCCGGCGGCGCGGCGGTGCTTGGCAGCATCCAGCCGCAGCCAATCGATGCCGCAGCGGACGGTTCCCTGCCGCTGGATAAAGTCGCGGCCAAAATCAAACCGGACGATATCCATTTCGCCCCTACCCGGCTGCTATCGCTGGAAAACACCCATAACGGCAAAGTGCTGCCGCGTGAATATCTCAAAGATGCCTGGGAGTTTACGCGCCAGCGCGGCCTGGGGCTGCACGTTGACGGGGCGCGTATTTTTAACGCCGTCGTGGAATACGGCTGCGCGCTGCGCGAGATCGCCCGCTACTGCGACTCCTTCACCATCTGCCTGTCTAAAGGACTCGGCGCGCCGGTAGGCTCACTGCTGGTGGGGAGCGAAGAGTACATTCACCGCGCTATCCGCTGGCGGAAAATGGTCGGTGGCGGGATGCGTCAGGCCGGGATTCTGGCGGCCGCGGGCCTGTATGCCCTGCAGAACAACGTCGCGCGCTTAAAAGAGGATCACGACAACGCCGCGTGGATGGCGGAGCAGCTGCGCGCCGCCGGCGCCGAGGTGACGCGTCATGATACCAATATGCTGTTTGTTCGCGTCGGTGAAGCGCGCGCCGCCGCGCTGGGCGAGTATCTGCGCGAACGCGGGGTGCTGATCAACGCCTCGCCCATCGTGCGCCTGGTGACGCATATTGACGTTAACCGCCAGCAGCTCACCGAGGTGGTTAGCCACTGGCAGGCATTTTTAAACCGTTAAGGAGTCCGGCGTGTCGCAGCGAATTCTGGTGCTTGGCGCCAGCGGTTATATCGGCCAGCATCTGGTGAAAAGGCTCAGCGAGCAGGGCTTCACCGTGCTGGCGGCGGCACGCCAGATCGACAGGCTTAAAAAACAGCAGATCCCCGGCGTCGAGTGCTATTCGCTCGATTTAAACCAGCCGGACGCGCTACCCGCCCTGCTGGCGCAGGCTGATACCGTTTACTATCTGGTGCACGGGATGGGCGAAGGCGGCGACTTTATCCGCCACGAACGGCGGGTCGCCCTCAACGTTCGCGACGCGCTGCGCAAGTCGCCGGTGAACGAAGTCATCTTTCTCAGTTCCTTACAGGTGGCGAAGCAGGAGCAATCCGATCATCTGCGCGCCCGCCAGATCACCGGCGATCTGCTGCGCGAATCAGGCGTTCCGGTAGCGGAAGTTCGCGCCGGCATTATCGTCGGCGCCGGTTCCGCCGCCTTCGAAGTGATGCGCGATATGGTCTACAACCTGCCGGTGCTGACGCCGCCGCGCTGGGTGCGCTCGCGCACCACGCCGATTGCGCTGGAAAATTTACTCTACTATCTGCTGCAGCTGCTTAATCATCCGGCCCGGGAGCATCGGGTGTTTGAAGCCGCTGGACCGGAAATTTTGAGCTATCAGCAGCAGTTCATCCGCTTTATGGCGGTCAGCGGCAAACGCCGCCCGCTGATCCCCATCCCTTTCCCGACCCGCTGGATTTCGGTGTGGTTTCTCAACGTCATTACCTCAGTGCCGCCAACCACGGCCAAAGCGCTGATCCAGGGGCTAAAGCACGATCTGATCGCCGACGATCGGACCCTGCGGGCCTTAATTCCTCAACCGCTTATCGCGTTTGATGAAGCGGTGCGCCTTACGCTTAAAGAAGAGGAGCAACTGGTGAACTCCAGCGACTGGGGCTACGATGCGCAGGCCTTCGCCCGCTGGCGGCCCGAGTACGGCTACTATCCGAAACAGGCAGGCTGTACCGTTAACACTTCCGCCAGCCTTGCTGCGCTGTGGAAGGTAGTCAACCAAATTGGCGGCAAAGAGGGCTATTTCTTCGGCAACGCTCTGTGGAAAACGCGCGGGGCGATGGATCTGCTGGTCGGTCACCGGCTGGCAAAAGGTCGCCCGGAAAATGAATATCTGCAGACCGGCGATGCGGTGGACAGCTGGAAGGTGATTATCGTCGAGCCGGAAAAGCAGCTGACGCTGTTATTCGGCATGAAAGCGCCCGGCCTTGGCCGCCTGAGCTTTACCCTGCGCGATAAAGGCAATCATCGCGAACTGGACGTGCGCGCCTGGTGGCACCCGCACGGTATGCCGGGGCTTTTCTACTGGCTGTTGATGATCCCGGCGCATCTGTTTATTTTTCGCGGTATGGCGCGACGCATCGCCCACCTGGCGGAGCAAATCACCATCAAATAGAGTATAGGTGCAGAATTCTTTCATGATTCTCATTGCATCGTAGTCAGAATCACGGAAAAATGCGCACGAAATTCTTTTGTTAAACAGTGGATCGATATGAAGGTACTGGTTACCGGTGCGACCAGCGGATTGGGCCGCAACGCGGTGGAATATCTGCGTAACAGGGGCATTAGCGTCAGAGCGACCGGGCGCAACGAAGCGATGGGCAAGCTTCTGAGCAAAATGGGCGCAGAGTTCGTCCCTGCGGACTTAACCGAGCTGGTCTCTTCGCAGGCCAAAGTGATGCTCGCCGGTATCGATACCCTGTGGCACTGTTCCAGCTTTACCTCGCCGTGGGGCACCCAGCAGGCCTTCGATTTAGCTAACGTGCGCGCGACCCGGCGTCTCGGCGAGTGGGCGGTTGCCTGGGGCGTGCGCAACTTCGTGCATATCTCTTCGCCGTCGCTCTATTTTGATTATCACCATCATCGCGATGTTGCGGAGGATTTCCGCCCGCAGCGTTTCGCCAACGAATTCGCCCGCAGCAAGGCGGCAAGCGAAGATGTGATCAATCTGCTGGCGCAGGCCAACCCAAATACCCGTTTTACAATCCTGCGCCCGCAAAGCCTGTTTGGCCCGCATGATAAAGTGTTTATCCCGCGCCTGGCGCAGATGATGCAGCACTACGGCAGCGTCCTGTTGCCGCGCGGCGGCAGCGCGCTGGTGGATATGACCTACTATGAAAACGCGGTACACGCGATGTGGCTCGCCAGCCAGCCGCAGAGTGACCTTCTGCCCTCGGCCCGCGCGTACAACATTACTAACGGCGAACCGCAAACCCTGCACAGCATTGTGCAGAAACTCATAGACGAGCTGGGGATTAAGTGCCGCATCCGTTCGGTTCCCTATCCCATGCTGGATATCATCGCCCGCAGCATGGAGCGCTTTGGCAATAAGTCAGCGAAAGAGCCCGCATTTACCCACTACGGCGTCTCTAAGCTGAACTTTGATTTTACTCTTGATATCTCCCGCGCCCAGCAGGAGCTAGGCTATCAGCCGGTCATCACGATGGATGAAGGGATACTCCGCACCGCCGCGTGGTTGAAGGACCACGGCAAGCTGCACTATTAACCACGCCCGTACTTTTCCAGCAGCGCTTCGGCTATCGCCAGGGTTTGCGCATCGGCAACCCCGTCCCAGCGCGCGGGACGGAAGTGCATCTGGAAAGCCATAATGACCCGCTTCTGCTGCGCTGGCGTCATTTCCGGCGTCACCTGATAGCCGTAGCGCGCCAGGACGTCCAGCAGCGCTGCGGCGTCTACCGGCTCGTATGACGGACGGCCCTGCAGATAAAATGCCACGCGCCGGGCATCAGGCCATGCGCCAATCCCCTGCTCGGCCAGCCTGCGCCACGGGAACAGCGGCCCCGGATCGTCTTTGCGCTGCGGCGCGATATCCGCATGGGCGACCACGTTCTGCGGCGCGATGTGGTAGCGGGCGATAATATCTTTCGCCAGCGGGATCAGGGCGTCAATCTGCGCCGGATTAAACGGCGTAAAGCTTTTCACCCCCGCCGTTTTTTGCCAGCCGCGGTTCTCCAGCTCGATGCCAATCGAAGTGTCGTTAATGCGCGTGCTGCCGCGCCAGAAGCTGACGCCCGCATGCCAGGCCAGTTCCTCTTCCGGCACCAGCTGCCAGATCCGCGGTTTACCTCCGTGCAGCGGCGGTTTCTCCGGGATCAGGTAGTGAGAGCTCACCTGGTTATCCGTCAGCGTCGCCAGCGAAACGTCGAAATCGTCGGCGGTGTAGTGAATCACCAGCACTTTGATGCGCGGATATGCCGCCTGCGCCGGATGGCGCGTATCCAGCTGATAGCCATCGCGATCGATAATACCTTTTTCGCTGGCGCAGCCCGCCAGCAGCAGCGCCAGCAGTACGCCTGCCCGGCAAGTTCTCATCGGCGGGTCTTCACCGCGGTGCCGCTAACGCTGACCATCAGCATGCTGCTATCTTTACCGACGGTTTCGTAGTCAATATCAATCCCGACCACCGCATTGGCGCCCAGCGCCTTCGCCTGCTCGCTCAGCTCTTCAAACGCAATTTCACGGGCCTTACGCAGCTCCTTTTCATAGGCGCCGGAACGACCGCCGACGATATCGCGGATGCTGGCGAAAAAATCGCGGAATACGTTGGCGCCCAGAATCGCTTCCCCCGTGACGACGCCGCAGTATTCAATGATGGGCTGACCTTCGAGGGTCGGAGTGGTGGAAAATTGCATGATGAAACTCCTTCTTTAGCGTTCAATGCGTTAGCTCTAAGGGTCAAGCACAATCCCTATCTGATACACTATGCTTGAAAAGATATTCTAACGTAGTGAGCTCATAAGGAAATCATCATGCGCTACAAAGTTCTTGCATTAGTCCTCCCCTGCGCGCTGGCGCTCAGCGCCTGTACTACCGTCACGCCTGCGTACAAAGATAACGGCACCCGCAGCGGCCCCTGCATCGAAGGCGGCCCGGATGACGTAGCGCAGAAGTTTTATGACTACCAGGTACAGCACCGCAACAGCGATTTAACCGCGCTGCGCCCATACCTGAGCGACGGTCTGGCAAAACTGCTGAACGACGCGCGTCAGGACCCGTCTAACAACGCCCTGCTGCAGTCAAATCTTTTCTCCAGTAGCACAACGCCAGCCGACAGCGCCGATGTCGCCAGCGCCTCCACCATCCCTAATCGCGACGCGCGCAATATTCCCCTGCGCGTGGAGCTGAAACAGGGCACCCAAAGCTGGAAAGACGAAGTGCTGATGATTCAGGAAGGCCAGTGCTGGGCCGTGGATGACGTGCGCTACCTCGGCAACAACGCCCATGCGCCGGCGGGCACCCTGCGTCAGAGTCTGGAAAAACGCTAATCCAGGCGTTGGGCCGCTCGGGCCGAATGAAATAACCCCGGTAAAATGTCGGCATTTCCGCTGGTAATGCCGACATTGACTTATCCCACCTTCACGAAGCCATATTTTGTGCTAACTTTAAATGTAAACATGGTTTACATTTAACTTTTAACGCATAAATATTGCATAACTATTCTGCCAAAGGTACTATTTGCGGCCTCAATTGCTATATGTATCAGACTGCCCAGATGAGCATAAAATTAAACGGCATTAATTGCTTCTACGGCGCACACCAGGCGCTGTTCGACATCACGCTGGATTGCCCGCAGGGGGAAACGCTGGTGCTGCTCGGCCCAAGCGGTGCCGGTAAAAGCTCGCTGCTGCGCGTCCTCAATCTGCTGGAGATGCCGCGTTCCGGTACGCTGCATATCGCCGGAAATCATTTCGACTTTACCAAAGCGCCTTCTGACAAAGCCATTCGCGAGCTGCGCCAGAACGTGGGTATGGTGTTCCAACAGTACAATCTGTGGCCGCATCTGACCGTGCAGCAAAATCTGATTGAAGCTCCCTGCCGCGTGCTCGGTTTGAGCAAAGATCAGGCTTTAGCCCGCGCTGAAAAGCTGCTCGAACGTCTGCGCCTGAAACCCTATAGCGATCGCTACCCGCTGCATCTTTCCGGCGGCCAGCAGCAGCGCGTCGCTATTGCCCGCGCCCTGATGATGGAACCGCAGGTTCTGCTGTTCGATGAACCCACGGCGGCGCTCGATCCAGAAATCACTGCCCAGATCGTCAGTATTATCCGCGAACTGGCTGAAACCGGTATTACGCAGGTTATCGTCACCCACGAAGTGGAAGTGGCGCGCAAAACAGCCAGCCGCGTGGTCTATATGGAAAATGGCCATATCGTTGAACAAGGTGATGCCGGCTGCTTCGCGCATCCGCAGACCGACGCGTTTAAAAACTATCTTTCACATTGATGTTTTCGGGGAAATGACGATGAAAAAAGTACTGATTGCCGCTCTTCTTGCGGGCATGAGCCTCTCCGCTACCGCAGCCCAGACCATTCGTTTCGCCACCGAGGCCTCCTACCCTCCGTTTGAATCGATCGACGCCAATAACAAAATTGTCGGCTTTGATGTCGATCTGGCGAACGCGCTGTGTAAAGAGATTGATGCCACCTGCACCTTTACCAACCAGGCTTTCGACAGCCTGATCCCCAGCCTGAAGTTCCGCCGTTTCGACGCGGTCATGGCCGGGATGGACATCACCCCTGAGCGTGAAAAACAGGTGCTGTTCACCACCCCGTACTATGAAAACTCCGCGCTGTTCGTCGGCCAGCAGGGTAAATTCACCAGCATTGACGCCCTGAAAGGCAAGAAAGTTGGCGTGCAGAACGGCACCACTCACCAGAAATTCATCACCGACAAACACCCGGAAATCACGACCGTTCCTTACGACAGCTACCAGAATGCGAAGCTGGACCTGCAGAACGGCCGTATTGATGCCGTATTCGGCGATACCGCCGTGGTGACCGAATGGCTGAAGAGCAATCCGAAGCTGGCCGCGGTGGGCGACAAGGTGACCGATAAAGACTACTTCGGCACCGGTCTCGGCATTGCGCTGCGCCAGGGCAATACCGAACTGCAGCAGAAATTTAACGCTGCGCTGGAAAAAGTGAAAAGCGATGGGACTTACCAGTCTATCTATAACAAATGGTTCCAGAAGTAACGCTGAATGAACGAATTTTTTCCATTAGCAAGCGCCGCCGGGATGACCGTCGGCCTTGCCGTTTGCGCCCTGATCATCGGCCTGGTGCTGGCGATGCTCTTTGCCGTCCTCGAGTCGGTAAAGCTGCGTCCGGTCGCCTGGCTCGCAACCGGCATTGTCACCCTTTTGCGCGGACTACCGGAAATTCTGGTGGTTCTGTTTATCTATTTTGGTTCCTCACAGCTGCTGCTGACCCTTTCTGATGGTTTTACGATCAATCTCGGCATTGTGCAGATCCCGGTACAGATGCAGATTGAAAACTTCGACGTCAGTCCGTTCCTCTGCGGGGCTATCGCGCTTTCTCTGCTGTATGCCGCTTACGCATCGCAGACCCTGCGCGGAGCGCTTAAAGCCGTTCCGCAGGGGCAATGGGAATCCGGTCAGGCGCTGGGATTATCGAAAGCCGCTATTTTCTTTCGCTTAGTGATGCCGCAAATGTGGCGCCACGCGCTGCCGGGACTCGGCAACCAGTGGCTGGTGCTGCTGAAGGATACCGCGCTGGTGAGCCTGATCAGCGTCAACGATCTGATGCTGCAAACTAAAAGCATCGCCACCCGAACCCAGGAGCCGTTTAACTGGTATATCATCGCGGCGGCAATCTATCTGGTCATCACCCTGTTGAGTCAGTACATTCTGAAACGTATTGACCAGCGTGCGACGCGCTTCGAACGGAGACCAGGCTGATGCTTGATTACTTACCCGAACTGCTAAAAGGGCTGCATACCAGCCTGACGCTGACCGCAGCCTCTATCGTCGTGGCGCTGATTCTGTCGCTGATCTTCACCATCATTCTGACGCTAAAAACGCCGGGGCTGGTGTGGATCGTGCGCGGCTATATCACGCTGTTTACCGGCACGCCGCTGCTGGTGCAGATCTTCCTGATTTACTACGGCCCGGGACAGTTCCCGTCGCTGCAGGAGTATCCGGTACTCTGGCATCTGATTTCCGAGCCCTGGCTCTGCGCGCTGATCGCCCTTTCTCTCAACAGCGCCGCTTATACCACGCAGCTGTTTTATGGCGCCATTCGCGCCATCCCGGATGGCCAGTGGCAATCCTGCGGCGCGCTGGGAATGAGTAAGAAAGATACGCTGGCGATCCTGCTGCCGTACGCCTTTAAACGCGCCCTCTCCTCCTACTCCAAC
The DNA here is from genome assembly GCF_001753185.1 of Klebsiella sp. LTGPAF-6F. Classification (NCBI taxonomy): domain Bacteria; kingdom Pseudomonadati; phylum Pseudomonadota; class Gammaproteobacteria; order Enterobacterales; family Enterobacteriaceae; genus Klebsiella; species Klebsiella sp. LTGPAF-6F. The sequence goes on along the minus strand of NZ_CP017450.1, from coordinate 2,150,552 downwards.
GAAGTGGTGCTGGTGTTCAAGAGTACGTCTCTGGCCTACACCATTACCCTGATGGAAGTGATGGGCCACAGCCAGCTGCTCTATGGACGTACCTATGATGTGATGGTGTTCGGCGCCGCCGGCATTGTCTATCTGGTGGTCAATGGCCTGCTGACGCTGCTGATGCGCCTGGTGGAACATAAAGCGCTGGCCTTTGAGCGACGTAATTAAAAACGCATAAAAAGCCAAATAAAGACGGATAAGCTCACTGAATTATCCGTCTTTTTTTATTTCAATTAAAATAATTATCCATGATTATTGAATACAAATTCATTTAGTGGCATTGTTACTCCCAGCCGCAGACACGGCACAACATCATAAGATTGACCGACGGGAGTTCCACAATGAAAAAGTTAGTTCTGGCCGCACTGCTTAGCACTTTCGCCTTTGGCGCCGCTGCCGCAGAAAAAATCAGCTTTGGCGTTTCTGCAACTTACCCACCGTTTGAATCGATGGACGCCAATAACCAGATCGCTGGTTTCGACATCGATCTGGCAAACGCGCTGTGTAAGCAGATGCAGGCTGAGTGTACGTTCACCAACCATGCCTTCGACAGCCTGATCCCGGCGCTCAAATTCAAGAAATATGATGCGGTCATCTCCGGCATGGACATTACCCCGGAGCGCAGCAAGCAGGTGGCGTTTACCGACCCGTACTACGCTAACTCCGCGCTGGTTATCTCGAAGAAAGATGCCTTCCACTCTTTCGCCGATCTGAAAGGCAAACGTATCGGGATGGAAAACGGCACCACGCACCAGAAATACCTGCAGGATAAACATCCGGAAGTGAAAACCGTGGCTTACGATAGCTACCAGAATGCGTTTATCGACCTGAAAAATGGCCGTATTGATGGGGTGTTTGGCGATACCGCCGTGGTCAACGAGTGGCTAAAAACCAACCCGCAGCTGGGCGCGGCAACGCCGAAAGTCACCGACGCGCAGTACTTCGGTACCGGCCTCGGCATTGCGGTACGCCCGGATAACAAAGCGCTGCTGGAAAAACTGAACGCCGCGCTGAAGGCGATTAAAGCCGACGGCACCTACGAGAAAATCAGCAAGCAGTGGTTCCCGGAGTAAGCATTCCCGGAGGCGGCGCTTGATGCGCCTGTCCGGGCTACCGGCCCGCAGACAGCCGTGGCCCCGTAGCCCGGGCAAGCGCAGCGCGGCCCGGGACGAAGCCACACCAAAGCTTCAACCCCGGCGCATTCCCCGGGTTGCGGCGTAAACGCCTTACCCGGGCTACCGGCCCGCAGACAGCCGTGGCCCCGTAGCCCGGGCAAGCGCAGCGCGGCCCGGGACGAAGCCACACCAAAGCCTCAACCCCGGCGCATTCCCCGGGTTGCGGCGTAAACGCCTTACCCGGGCTACCGGCCCGCAGACAGCCGTGGCCCCGTAGCCCGGGCAAGCGCAGCGCGGCCCGGGACGAAGCCGCACCAAAGCCTCAATCCCGGCGCATTTCCCGGGTTGCGGCGTAAACGCCTTACCCGGGCTACCGGTCCGCAGACAGTCGCCGTAGCCGGGGCAAGCGCAGCGCGGCCCGGGACGAAGCCGCACTAAAGCCTCAATCCCGGCGCATTTCCCGGGTTGCGGCGTAAACGCCTTACCCGGGCTACCGTTTAGCAGGCGGCGATAGACCGCCCGATCGGCCAATCCGCCACCTTACACCGGCAGGGTAAACTGGAAACAGGCCCCTGCCGGCGCTTCAAGCAGGCGAATATCGCCGCCGTGAAGCTGCAGCATCCGTCGCACAATCATCAACCCCAGTCCCCCTCGTGATGCGCTTTGCGCGCCAGGTTCAAGCACCGAAGGCCGTTCGAACAAGGTAGCCCGCAGCTCACCGGCAACGCCCGGTCCGCTATCGGCCACCTCGACGATAAACTCCGGCCCTGAGCGACGCGCCGTCAGGCGGATAAGCCCACCTTCCGGCGTATGGCGAATGGCGTTATCGAGCAGATTAGTCAGCACCCGTTCAATCATCGAGAGATCCGCCGTTATCGGCGGTAGCCCGGCGGCCAGATCCAGCCGTAGACCGATATTGCGCGTCGCGATTGCCAGGTCGAATTTTTGCGCGACATCCTGCACCAGCTCAGCCAGCACGAAGGTTTCCGGCTGCGGCTTAATCCCTCCGTGCTCCAGGCGAGCCAGCTCAAACAGCTGCTGAGAAAGATGGCGGACCTTGTTCCCCTGGCGCAGGGCGATATTCAGATACTGCTTGTTCTCCTCCATCGTCAGGCGATCGGCCTTCAGGCTTAACGTTTCCAGATATCCCAGCAAAGAGGTGAGCGGCGTGCGTAAATCGTGGGAGATATTGGCGACAAATTCTCGCCGCTGGCGATCGCTGTCGGCCAGACGGTCCCACTGCCCGGCAATCTGACGAGCCAGTTCAATAAAGCGATTATGCAGCACGGCCACTTCATTCCCCGGGTTCGCCTCCGGAGTTTGCGCCGCCAGCGCCTTTATCGCATGAATACTGTCCTGGCTGTCGGTTGCCACCAGCGCGGTGAGCTGACGCACCGGGCGCGTTACCCAGAACCAGGCAAGCCAGCCCGCCAGCCCGCCGAGACCGGCCACCAGCAGCAGAGTCCACAGCAGCAGGCTCCACAAGGTTTTCTGCCAGGCGCTCGCCGCCAGTTCATTAAAGGTTTCACCCTGCAGGATAATGTAGAGATAGCCGCGCAGCTGGCCGTCCTGGCGCAGCGGCGCCACGCTAAACACCTTTTGCTTATCAAGGCTGCGCGGATCGTCGCCGTACACCGGCCAGGCGCCGCCGGACAGGAACGTTTGCACCGGCGCCAGATCGATGCGCTGGCGCTTAATATGCCCCGGCGGCGCGGCGTCGGCCAGCAGCTCGCCGTCGGGCGAAAGCAGATACAGCTCTACGCTGGGATTGAAGGTCATCAGCCGATCAAAAAGCGGCTTCAGCATCCGGCGATCAACCTGCCCCTGAGCGTCCAGCAGCGGCTCGCGGGCGGCGATCTGCTGCGCCAGCCCGGCGGAGAGACGCTGGACCATGACATTGCCGTACTGCGCGCTGCTGTACAGCTGGATCAGACAAACGGCTATGGCACAGAGCAGCAGCAGTGAGGTAAACACCAGCGCCAGGCGCTGGCTGAGGCTGAGACGGCGGATCATGGCTGCGCCTCTTTGCGCTCCACGGCAAATTTATAGCCTTTTCCCCAGACGGTCAGAATGATGTCCGGCTCCGCCGGGTCGCGCTCAATTTTGGTGCGCAGGCGGTTGATATGGGTATTGACCGTATGCTCATAGCCGTCGTGCTGATAGCCCCACACCCGATCAAGCAGCTCAAGGCGGGAAAAGACCTCCCCCGGATGGCGGGCAAAGTAGTAGAGCAGGTCAAACTCGCGCGGCGTCAGATCCACCGTCTCGCCGCGCAGCTTAACGTCGCGCGACAAGGGGTCAATGCTTAAACCATGGCTGGCGATACGGCCGGCATCCATCAGCAGATTCTGCCCCATCGCCTCCTGACGACGGAACACCGCTTTGACCCTGGCGGTCAGTTCGAGAATCGAAAACGGTTTGGCCAGATAATCATCCGCTCCCATCTCCAGCCCCTGTACCCGCTGGGTTTCGCTGGCGCGAGCGCTGATAATAATCACCGGCAGATAGCGGGTTTGCTGACGAATGCGCCGACAAATTTCCAGACCGTCTACGCCCGGCAGCATCAGGTCGAGGATCACCGCATCCCAAAGCTCTTTTTCCAGCAGGCGCAGGGCCTGGGCTCCGTCCGCCACGTGGACAATCTGATAACCTTCATCCAGCAGATTCAGGCGCAGCAGCGCGGCGATATCTTCATCATCTTCAACCAACAGGATTTTTTTTGCCACCGGCAGCACTCCGCTATTCTTACGTTCTGATTAGCCAAGCTTACCCGATCTTCACCGCCTGAAGAGTTCACATTTTGTTTATACTTCGCGAACCAGCAGGCTCAGTACCTCATAGTGGGCGGTATGGGGGAACATATCGAACAGCTGGACCCGCTCAATGCGATAACCGGCCAGGCGAGCGATATCTTTCGCCATCGTCCGGGCGTTGCAGCTGGAGTAGATAATAAAGCCTGGCGCCATACGGTTTAAATAGTCGCACAGGCCGTCGCCGATACCGCGACGCGGCGGATTCACCAGAACCAGATCGGGAATGTCGCCTTCGCCGGTCGCAAACTGCGTGGAATCGAGCGCCTGAAAATGCAGATTATTCAGCCCGAGCTGCGCCGCGGACTGCTTCGCGCAGGCGATCGCCTCCGGGGCAATTTCAATCCCGGTCAGGCGCATCTCAGGCGTTGCGCTGTGCAGACCAAAGCCGCCCACCCCGCAGAAGAGATCCCACATATGGTTGACCGGCAGCTGGCGCACCCAGTCGCGAGCGGTGGCATACAGACGGCTGGCCACCGCCGGGTTGGTCTGAAAGAAGCTTTGCGGGCGGATCCACAGCGGCACGCCGTTGAAATTTTCCGCCAGCGCCTGCTGGTCGGTGAGGAAAATTTCCCGCTCTCCTTCCATGATGGCCATATGCACCGGCTGAATATTGGCGGTAATCACCTGCAGCTGCGGCAGCAGCGCCTGAAGCTCCGGCAGCGCGGCGCGCAGCTGGGCAAGCTTGCTCTCCGAGCGCAGGACAAAGCGCAGCATCATACCGCCGTCGAGCCGGCTTTCGGTCAGCAGAATGTACTTCAGCTCTCCGCGCCTGCGGGCAACGTTATAGGGCGTGAGCCCGGCGCGGGCGATAAACGGCTTGAGCGCAGCGAAGACGGGCGCGAAGCTTTGCGGATAAAGCGGACAGTCGGTCAGGTCTTCCGGGGCGCCATCACGGTGCAGCATCCCGAGCAATGGGCGCTCCACGCTACCGCTGACCACCATTTTCGCTTTGTTGCGAAACCCGCTTTCCGGCCCGCAAACCGGTGCGCACCAGTCAGCGACGGGCGCATCGGCGAGAAGCGCGCGCAGATCGGCCATTTTATCGGCGAGCTGTTGGGATACCGGCAGTTCCAGCCACTGGCAGGAGCGGCAGCGGCCCGCGTCATAAAGTGCGCAATGCATAACAAGACCTTCAAAAAAACAGGGGCGGGGATTGTATCACCGTTACTGTAAACGGAAAAAGCGTCGGCACGGGGCCGGCACAAACAGCATCGCCAGCACCAGCAGATCCGGTAGTTTTTGCAGCACCAGGGAGCGAAAGATTTCGCGCTTCGATTCCCCGGCAATACTAAACAGCTCGGGATAACCGTAGCCCAATGAAGCGGCCCACAGGTAGCCAATCACGATAATCTGCGTCAACAGGAACAGCCAACGCGCCCAGTTGCGCCCTTTTACCAGCGAAAACGCGCACCAGATTTCAATAAATACCAGCACCAGACTTGAGAGAAACACCAGGGTGAGCGCCCAGGTCTGCACGCTGCGATGGACAAAATCCGCGATTCCCTGAACGCCAAGCTGGTTGAGGATCATCAGCAAATCCAGGCCGCGGATTAAAATAATGGCGAAGGCCGCCACCTGCACCAGCGCAGGAACGTTAAGACGAGCATGAGAGGAACGCGTTTTAGTAAACAATCCCAACGTAAAGTCTTCCATGAAAACGGCGCCACAAATGCGGCGCCGATGTTAACTCTATTGCAGATTTTAGGTGGTTCAGCCGCTTCTTGCACGCTGGATATCGCGCACCCGCTGCTTTTCCGCGCGGGCCATCAAATACCAGGCGATAAAACCAACAATCCCGACCACGCCGAGGATTAACGTCGCCAGGGCGTTAATCTCCGGGTTGACCCCCATGCGCACGCTGGAGAAGACCAGCATCGGCAGCGTCGTCGCCCCCGGCCCGGAAACAAAGCTGGCAATAACCAGGTCGTCGAGCGACAACGTAAAGGCCAGCAGCCAACCGGAGACCACCGCCGGCATAATCATCGGCAGCGTAATGACGAAAAAGACCTTCAGCGGCGCGGCGCCCAGATCCATCGCCGCCTCTTCAATAGAGTGGTCCAGCTCACGCAGGCGCGATGAAATGACCACCGCGACGTACGCGGTACAGAAGGTGACGTGCGCCAGCCAGATGGTCAGCATGCCGCGATCCGACGGCCAGCCAATTGAATGCCCCAGCGCGACAAACAGCAGCAGCAGCGACAGGCCGGTAATCACATCGGGCATCACCAGCGGCGCGGTGATCATAAAAGCAAAGCCGTTTGAACCGCGGAAGCGGCCAAAACGCACCATCACCACTGCGGCAATGGTACCGAGGATCACCGCCGCCGTCGCGGCGCAGGCGGCAATGGTCAGACTTAAGCCTACCGCGCTCATCATCGCATCGTCATGAAACAGCTCGCGATACCAGCGCGTCGACCACCCCGCCCATACCGTCACCAGCTTTGAGCTGTTGAATGAGTAAATCACCAGCATCAGCATCGGGGCATACAGAAAGGTAAAGCCGAGCAGCAGAATCAAAATTCGCCACGGCGAACGGACTACCGGTAAATTATTCATCCGTGTTCCCCCACCTGTTTTTGCTGATGCTTGTGGAACCACATGATCGGTACGATCAGCAGCAACAGCATCACGATCGCCACCGCAGACGCCACCGGCCAGTCGCGGTTATTGAAAAACTCCTGCCACAGCACGCGGCCAATCATAATGCTGTCTGGCCCGCCCAGCAGTTCCGGGATAACGAACTCCCCGACGGCCGGAATAAACACCAGCATCGACCCGGCAATAATCCCGCCTTTGGTGAGGGGAACGATCACCTGGAAGAAGGTCTTCAGCGGCCGGGCCCCCAGATCCAGCGACGCCTCCACCAGCGAGTAATCGATACGCGTGAGGGCGGTATAGATCGGCAGCACCATAAACGGTAGATAGGCGTAAACAATACCGATATAGACCGCCAGGTTGGTGTGCAGGATCTCCAGCGGCTGGTCGATGACCCCCAGCCACAGCAGGAAGTTGTTCAGCACGCCGTTGCTTTTCAGCAGCCCCATCCAGGCATAAACGCGGATCAGGAAGGAGGTCCATGAGGGTAGGATCACCAGCAGCAGCAGGATATTTCGCGTCGATGGCTTACTGTGCGCCACCGCCCACGCCAGCGGATACCCCAACAGCAGGCAGCAGAACGTCGAGATCGCCGCCACCTGAAGCGATTGCAGATACGCTTCAAAATAGAGCGGATCGTCGGTGAGCTGCAGGAAATTCCCGAGATTCAGCGTTAAAGTAAGCTGACCGTCGGCCCACTCCAGCAGGTCGGTATAGGGTGGGATCGCCCGCGCCATCTCCGCAAGGCTGATTTTAAAGACGATCAGGAACGGCAGCAGAAACAGCAGGATCAGCCACACGTAGGGCAGCGCAATGACCAGCTTGCGCCCGTGGGCCATCTGCAGCCGCGCCAGCCACAGCGCAAAACCGCCAGGTTTTTTTACGCCTGACGGGGGTTCTAATGTACTCATCGCCCTCTCCTTACACCGTCAACACGACGCAGCTATCAGCATCCCAGCACAAACGCACCTCATCACCCCAGGTGGGAGCCCCTTTACGGTAACGGTGTTCGTTTTGCAGCTGAGCGCTCAGCATCTGCCCGCTTTTCAGGCGCACATGGTAGATAGACAGGTCGCCGAGATAGGCAATATAGATAACCTCGCCCACCGCGAAGTTATAGCCATCCGCGGGCGGGTCTTCGCAGAGCATGATTTTTTCCGGGCGCAGGGCCACCCACACCGGCACGTTATCGACGACAGAGGCATCGGGATCGACCTTCAGCGGATGGGTCAGGCCCGGAGAGTCCAGCACCAGGCCATCTTCCTGCCGCTCTTTCACCAACCCTTCAAAGACGTTGACCGAGCCGATAAACTCCGCGCTGTAGCGGGTGGTCGGGTGCTCGTAGATTTCCTCCGGCTCGCCGATTTGCACGAACTTACCGCGGTTCATAATGGCGATACGCCCCGCCATGGTCATCGCCTCTTCCTGATCGTGGGTCACCATCACGCAGGTAACGCCGACGCGCTCAAGGATATCGACCACTTCCAGCTGCATCCTGTCGCGCAGCTTCTTATCCAGCGCCCCCATTGGCTCATCAAGCAGCAGCAGTTTCGGTCTTTTCGCCAGGCTGCGGGCCAGGGCCACGCGCTGACGCTGGCCGCCGGAGAGCTGATGCGGTTTACGCTTTGCGAACTCCTGCATATGCACCAGCGCCAGCATCTCCTGCACCCGGCTGGTGATTTCGGCCTTGGGCAATTTGTCCTGCTTGAGGCCAAAGGCGATATTCTGCTCCACCGTCATATGGGGAAACAGCGCGTAGGACTGGAACATCATATTAATCGGCCGCTGATACGGCGGCACCCGCGCCAGATCGACGCCATCCAGGACAATCTGTCCGGCGGTAGGCTGTTCAAATCCCGCCAGCATGCGCAGCAGGGTTGACTTGCCGCAGCCGGATGCGCCCAGCAGGGCAAAAATTTCGCCTTTATAAATGGTGAGATTGACGTCATCGACGGCGTGCTGGCCATCGAAGGACTTGGTTAAATTACGGATTTCCAGCAGCGGGGTCAGCGCTTTGGGGGTTTTCGCCTGCGGGCGAGGAATCACATCATTCACGGGGTGTTCTCCGGCAGAAATCAAATCATGGTGCAGGCGCACCATCGCGGTGCGCCTGTTGCCGGCAGCGCGACGCTTATCCGGCCTACAACTCACGGAGAATTACTTACCGCTTTTCACCTTCGTCCACGCGCGAGTACGCACGCGGTCGATTTTCGGATCCTGGACTTTCAGGGTGAACAGCTTGGCGAAGACGTCAGCCGGCGGGTAAATGGCCGGGTTATTGCGGATCGCTTCGCTGACCAGCGGAACAGAGGCTTTGTTGCCGTTAGCGTAATAGACATGATCGCTGATGTGGGCGATAACCTCCGGACGCATCAGATAGTTCAGGAACTGATAAGCCTCATCTTTGTTTTTCGCATCCGCCGGCATGGCGAAGACGTCGAAGAACGCCAGCGCGCCCTCTTTCGGAATATAGTAGGAAACATTCACCCCGTTTTTCGCTTCTTTCGCCCGGTTAGCCGCCTGCCATACGTCGCCCGCCCAGCCGATAGCGACGCAGATATCACCGTTCGCCAGGTCGTTGATGTACTGAGAGGAGTGGAAATAGCGAATATTCGGACGCAGCTTCAGCAGCAGATCGGTCGCCGGGCCGGTGTAGTCATCGGCTTTAGTACTGTTAGGATCTTTGCCGAGATAGTTCAGCACGGTGGCGAAAATCTCTTCCGGAGCATCCAGGAAGGAGACGCCGCAGCTTTTCAGCTTTTCCAGGTTTTCCGGCTTCATCACCAGATCCCAGCTGTCCAGCGGCGCATCTTTGCCCAGCACGGCTTTCACTTTATCGATGTTATAGCCTATGCCGGTTGTCGCCCACAGGTACGGGATCGCGTATTTATTGTCGGGGTCGTGCTTCGCGACCAGCTTCAATACTTCCGGGTCGAGATTTTTCCAGTTGGGAAGCTTACTTTTATCCAGCGGCTGGAATACCCCGGCCGCCAGCTGGCGCTCAAGGAAGCTCGCCGACGGCACCACCAGGTCAAAACCGGTGCTGCCCGCCATGAGCTTACCCTCCAGCACTTCGTTGGAGTCAAAGACGTCATACACCACTTTAATACCGGTCTCTTTTTCAAAATTCGCCACCGTATCCGGCGCAATATAATCAGACCAGTTATAAACATGCAGGGTTTTTTGTTCGGCTGCGAGCGAACCGGCAGAAACGGCCATCAGCGCACCCGTAACCAGACCTGTTAACCATTTTTTACCAAAGGCGGTCATATCTCTTATTCCTTCTCAATGCCCGTTAACAAGCGGGCTGAATATACGCACTTGTTCGCATGCAATAATCATGCATATTTTTTCATTGCCTAAGAAAAGGAGAGAGGACCTCTCCCGGAATGGTTGCCCGCAACTGGAAGCAGCGTCAGAATAACTGTAGCCAGAATAAGAGGCTATAGCCCAGGTAAAAAAACGGCTTTTATCAATTTTTTATGCAATAAGGGTCTATGTGATAAGCCGAAAGCGGCGGAATGGCGGTGAAAAATTCTTTTCCGGAAGGTTAATAGCAGAATAAAAGCATGTAATACGCAGCCGCTATGGCAGTGGCTGCGCTATTTTTCGACAGGCTTAGTGAAGAAAATGGTACTGAATATTCTCAGCCACCGGCTCTTCTTCCTCAGACTTATACAGCACCTGATTGGCGCTGGCTTCGAGGATGACCATCGATATCTGTTCTTCGCTCTGGCGGAAAAACCACGCGAACTGATCGATCGTCACGCCGACGCCTACGGTCAAGGCCTGGCACACCACCAGCTTCGGCAGATTATCATCCTGAATATCGAGGAAAGCTTTCACCGTCAACGAACTGGCGTTAATCGCAGAAAGATCGGCGGAGAGCGGCAGCAGCGCGGAGGGTTTCACCTCTGCCAGCGCGGAGAAAAGCACCACGTTATCCACCAGGTCAAGTTTGGCATCAAAAATGCCTTCGAAATTTTGCATATGCGGCAGGTGCAGTGCCTGGCAGGAATCACACTCAAAAAAGCTGATGCCCAATTCGTCGAGCCATTGACGTAACGTATCAAGACCCGGAACGACCAGTGAATCCATATGACCTGTGACCTCTTACTGTGAAAAATGCGACGCCATAGCTTACGCAAAAAAAGCGTCCTGTACCATGACGGTGTCGTGAAAGGGAATTATCCGCCCATTTTCAGACAAAATCCGGGCGTGGCTTGTCGTTCGATCCAGGCGATCATTTTGCCGGCAATATCGACGCCGGTGGTGGTTTCAATTCCTTCCAGCCCAGGAGAAGCATTGACCTCCATCACCAGAGGACCGCGCGCGGCGCGCAGGATATCAACGCCGGCCACGTCCAGCCCGAGCGTTTGCGCGGCCTTGATGGCCATTTCACGCTCCTGCTCGCTGATATACGCCACCGACGCCACGCCGCCGCGATGCAGGTTAGAGCGAAAATCCCCCTCCTTCGCTCGCCGTTCAATTGCCGCCACCACTTCATTACCCACCACGAGGCAGCGCACGTCCCGCCCCTTCGCCTCGGCGATATACTCCTGCACCAGAATATGCGCATTCAGGCCGCGAAAAGCGTCGATGACGCTCTCTGCCGCCTGGCGCGTTTCGGCCAGCACGACGCCGATGCCCTGGGTACCCTCCACCAGCTTTACCACCAGCGGCGCGCCGCCAACCATGGCAATCAGGTCGCTGGTATCGTCTGGCGAATGGGCAATACCGGTGAGCGGCAGATCGATCCCCTGACGGGCCAGCAGCTGGAGCGAGCGCAGCTTGTCGCGGGCGCGGGTGATCGCCACCGATTCATTCAGCGGATAGCTGCCCAGCAGCTCAAACTGACGCAGCGCCGCGGTACCATAGTAGGTGATCGCCGTGCCAATGCGCGGGATCACGGCGTCAAAATGCGGGAGCTGGCGACCTTTATAGTGAATCGACGAGGCCACCGGGCTGACGTTCATATAACAGGAAAGCGGATCGAGGATTTCCACCTGGTGTCCGCGTTTTTGCGCGGCTTCGCGCAGGCGTCGACATGAATAAAGCGTTCCATCCCGGGATAATATGGCAATTTTCACCCTGCACCTCTGCGAAAAGACCCGCTCTGGCGGGCCTCTGGTAGTCAATTAGCGCTGACCTGCGGAATTTCCTTGCGTCAGACCGAGGGCAGTTTACACGCAATCAGCGCGTAGCCCATCCCTGCTTATGCAGATATTGCAGAATAAACGGACGGCTCTCTTTAACAATAGTCCGACGGATATGGTCGCTCCAGGTATCGCGACGCGTATTGCTGCCGCGAGAGAGATAATACTGCGCTATCTGCTCGTCATATTCCGCAAGCACCGCGTCGTCCACCGGCTGATAGTGATTTTCATGCACCAGCATCGCCGACGGCATGCGCGGTTTCACCTCCGGGTTATCGTCCGGCCAGCCAAGGCACAGGCCAAACAGCGGCAGTACGTGCTGCGGGAGCTTCAGCAGCTCGGTCACCGCATCGATATTGTTGCGCAGGCCGCCAATATAGACGCCGCCGAGGCCAAGGGATTCCGCCGCCACCAGCGCATTCTGCGCCAGAATCGCGGTATCGACGCAGCCCAGCAGCAGCTGTTCGGCGAGGCCCAGCTGAGCGTCCGGGCAGATTTGCAGATTGCGATTGAAATCAGCGCAGAATACCCAAAATTCAGCGGCCTGCGCTACGTGCTGCTGGCCGCCGCTCAGCGGGACCAGCTGTTGGCGTATTTCCGGGTCGGTAACGCGAATAATTGAGGAGCATTGTAAAAAACTGGAGCTGGAAGCGCCCTGCGCGCTGGCAATAATCGCGGCGCGCTGTTCGTCGCTTATCGGCGCGTCGGTAAAATGGCGAATAGAACGGTGGCTACGCAGCAGCTCAATGGTCGGCGTCATCTCGTTTTTCTCTGTCAGGCAATGAAGAAGGTGGGGTTTTCGTTTGCGTCAACTGCGGGGCAATCACTTTCGCCACTCGCCACATTAACGCCACGGCGGCCGGAAGCATCAGCAGGATCCCCGCGAAGATCATCAGCAGCGCCGCCGTTGGGCTGGAAAACGGCGCGGGCAGGCTGACGTACTGGTTGAGCGAGAGCCAGGCCAGGGTCAACAGCACCATGCCGATAATCTCGACTACCAGAATGCTTTTTGGTAATGCAGCGGGCGATCGCATAACGCTCCTTCGGTCAAAATCATGCACGCTCCCGGGCAAAAACCGGTCGCGTATCAGGGGAGTATAGCGGTTTCATCAGCAGAATATTTACCAAACATAGCCTTAAGCCATCGAAGCAAAAGGCAGAACCTTCTTTCCCTCCTCGACATAACGCGGCATGATACGCGGCATTCGCCATCCGGCTGAGGTTTAAGGAGAAGGACTATGTTTACGGTAATTTTTGGTCGTCCAGGCTGCCCCTATTGCGTTCGCGCCAAAGAGCTGGCGGAAAAACTGAGCAACGAGCGTGATGATTTTAACTATCGCTATATTGATATTCACGCAGAAGGCATCAGCAAAGCCGACCTGGAAAAAACCGTGGGTAAACCGGTTGAAACCGTACCGCAGATTTTTGTCGATCAGAAGCACATTGGCGGCTGCACTGACTTTGAAGCCTGGGCGAAAGAGAATCTCGGCCTGTTCGCCTGAGACGGCTCACTCCTCTGACGAGTGCCTGCGTCTGGTATCAAGCCAGGCGCAAATAAACAAAAAGCACAGCGCGCCCAGCGCGCACCAGAACACCGCGCTAAACAGCCACGCCAGTTCCTGCCAGAAAGAACGCTCGGTCACAAAGAAAAGCCGCATAACCACCAGACAGACAGGTGCAGCCAGCATCGCGCCAATAAGCGGACGCAGTACCCGCTGCCCGGGAGAGAGGCAGCTTGCCGCCGCACCGGGGAGCAAAAAGAACAGCAGCCCGAGCTCAGGGTGACCGGTAGCCCGAAAGGCGCCTTTCATATGTAACAGTAGTGATAAACAAACCACGATAAATAGAAAGAACCCACAGATAATACCGGCCCAAGCACGCTCAGATTTCACGACATCCTCCTGATTTTGCCTCTAACCAACTTCCACTTCGCCCAGTCAGATAAAGATTCTGGCAATCCATGCCAATAAAAGATCCCGTCAATGTAAACACGATTGTTACTAGCCGCAGCCTCCAGGAAAGATTAAACTGTCGACTATATTTTGCTGGTTATAACGGGATGCCAGAATAGCGTTCGGGACAACGCGAACACTGGACCAACCTTAGACCAAATAACCATTTCCTTCAACAACTTACTAGTAAATGAGAAGTTGGCTTTCGTGAATATAAACGTCGCAGATTTGTTAAACGGGAATTACATCCTGTTATTGTTCGTTGTGCTTGCATTAGGACTCTGCCTCGGGAAACTGCGTCTCGGGTCGGTACAACTTGGTAATTCCATTGGCGTTTTAGTGGTTTCCCTATTATTAGGGCAACAGCATTTCAGTATTAACACTGATGCCCTCAATCTCGGCTTTATGCTGTTTATTTTCTGCGTCGGCGTGGAAGCGGGGCCCAACTTTTTTTCTATTTTTTTTCGCGACGGCAAAAATTACCTGATGCTCGCGCTGGTGATGGTCGGCAGCGCGATGCTGATCGCCATGGGGCTGGGTAAGCTCTTCGGCTGGGATATCGGCCTGACGGCCGGGATGCTCGCCGGCGCCATGACCTCCACGCCCGTGCTGGTGGGCGCCGGGGATACGCTACGGCACTTCGGCATGCCCAGCGACCAGCTCGCCCTCTCGCTCGATCATCTGAGCCTCGGCTATGCGCTGACCTACCTGATTGGCCTGGTCAGCCTGATCGTCGGCGCCCGCTATATGCCGAAGCTGCAGCATCAGGATTTGCAGACCAGCGCCCAGCAAATCGCCCGCGAGCGCGGCCTCGATACCGACTCCCGGCGTAAGGTCTATCTGCCGGTGATCCGCGCCTACCGCGTCGGCCCGGAGCTGGTGGCGTGGGCTGATGGTAAAAACCTGCGCGAGCTGGGCATTTACCGCCAGACCGGCTGCTACATTGAGCGCATCCGCCGCAACGGCATTCTCGCAAACCCGGACGGCGATGCGGTGCTGCAGATGGGCGATGATATCGCCCTGGTGGGTTACCCGGATGCCCATGCCCGCCTCGACCCAAGCTTCCGTAACGGCAAAGAGGTCTTCGACCGCGATCTGCTCGATATGCGCATCGTCACCGAAGAGATCGTGGTCAAAAACCACAATGCCGTCGGCCGTCGCCTGGCGCAGCTGAAGCTGACCGATCACGGCTGCTTCTTAAACCGCGTTATCCGCAGCCAGATCGAAATGCCTATCGACGATAACGTGGTGCTCAACAAGGGCGATGTGCTGCAGGTCAGCGGCGACGCGCGTCGCGTTAAAACCGTCGCGGATCGTATCGGCTTTATCTCCATCCACAGCCAGGTGACCGACCTGCTCGCCTTCTGCGCCTTCTTTATCGTTGGCCTGATGATCGGCATGATCACCTTCCAGTTCAGCTCGTTCAGCTTCGGCATCGGTAACGCCGCCGGTCTGCTGTTTGCCGGCATTATGCTCGGTTTCCTGCGCGCCAACCATCCGACGTTTGGCTACATTCCGCAGGGGGCGCTGAATATGGTGAAGGAGTTCGGCCTGATGGTGTTTATGGCAGGCGTGGGGCTCAGCGCGGGCGCCGGCATAAATAACGGCCTCGGCGCCGTCGGCGGTCAGATGCTGGCGGCGGGCCTTATCGTCAGCCTGGTGCCGGTGGTTATCTGTTTCCTGTTCGGCGCGTACGTGCTGCGCATGAACCGGGCGATGCTCTTCGGCGCCATGATGGGGGCCCGTACCTGCGCGCCGGCGATGGAAATCATCAGCGATACCGCGCGCAGCAATATTCCTGCGCTGGGATACGCGGGGACCTACGCCATCGCTAACGTGTTGTTAACCCTGGCAGGTACGCTGATTGTCATCATCTGGCCGGGGCTACAGTGAATTTTTTAAGAAAAAAAACGCGCATACGCAGAACTTTTTTTGCTGGCATCAGTCATAAGTAGTGCCACTGCTTTTCTTTGATGTCCCCATTTTGTGGAGCCCATCAACCCCGCCACTTAGGTTCAAGGTTGATGGGTTTTTTGTTTTCTGCGCCCCGCTCACGCTCCCGCCAGCCGGTCTACCATCAGTCGAATCGCTTCTCTCGATAGCGGCGCTCTGTCGGTCACGAAGTGCAGCGTCATCCCCTCGATAAAGGCGTCAAGCCCGCGGGCCGTTGCCGGTTCAAACCACTGCTCAAGGGTCCGCTGGCTGCGCAGCATCCAGTTCTGCATGACCGCTTTTAAATTCGGCTGGCTGCTGCAAAAAGCATATAGCTGATACATCAGCTCCATATTGCGCGCGGTGGTCACCTGGGCGCTAAAAATCAGCTCCGCAATGGCGTCACAGGCCTCTTCGCGGCTATGCACATCGGCAAAAAACTGCTGATACTGCGCCGACATCTGGCCGGTAAACAGGCTGAACGCCTCTTCGACCAGCGCCTCAATGCCGCTGAAATAGTAGGTCAGCGAGCCCAGCGGCACGCCCGCGCAGGTGGCGATTTTCCGGTGCGTGACCGCGTGGATACCGTGTATCGCGATCGTGTCCAGCGTCGCCTGCAAAATCCGCTCCCGCCGCTGCGGGTCGTTTGGTCGACGGGCCATCCCCTTTTCCTCTTTCATTTAAACAGATGCTGAATCCCACGGCGTACGCGTCAAATATGCCTCAGGCTGAATCGAATCATAGAGGTCAATAAAAAAGCATTCCGCGGCAGCCTGCCTGGATGTACAAATGTACACAACCTTGCTACTGTTGTCTGCATCTCTTCACTCTCGGGCATTTACGGATGACAGCGCAAACCTCCCGCAGAGCCCTCCAGCTAAGGCTGTGGGCGCTCTTCATGTTCTTTTTTATCCCCGGATTACTCATGGCCTCATGGGCGACCCGCACGCCGGCGATTCGCGATCTGCTCGCGCTATCGACGGCGGAAATGGGGATTGTATTATTTGGACTATCAATAGGTTCGATGAGCGGCATCCTCTGCTCAGCGTGGCTGGTCAATCGATTCGGCACCCGTAAAGTGATTCGCGCCACCATGTCCTGCGCGGTGGTCGGCATGCTGGTGCTCAGCGCCGCGCTATGGTTTACCTCGGCGGTGCTGTTTGCTATCGGCTTAGCCATCTTCGGCGCCAGCTTTGGCTCCGCGGAAGTGGCCATTAACGTCGAAGGCGCCGCCGTTGAACGTGAGATGAATAAAACCGTCCTGCCGATGATGCATGGTTTCTACAGCTTCGGTACGCTCGTCGGCGCCGGGATTGGTATGGCGGTAACCGGCTTCGGCCTGCCCGCCGCGCCGCACATCCTGCTGGCGGCGCTGGTGGCCGTCGCCCCCATTGCTATCGCCATTCGCGCGATCCCTGAAGGCACCGGCAAAAATGCGGCGGAAGCGGCGCGCCATGAAGGCAAAGGCCTGCCGATATGGCGCGATGCCCAGCTGCTGCTGATTGGCGCGATCGTCCTGGCTATGGCCTTTGCTGAAGGCTCCGCCAACGACTGGCTGCCGCTGCTGATGGTTGACGGCCACGGCTTCAGCCCAACCTCCGGCTCGCTGATTTACGCAGGCTTCACCCTCGGCATGACCCTTGGCCGCTTTACCGGCGGCTGGTTTATTGACCGCTACAGCCGGGTGACGGTGGTTCGCGCCAGCGCGGTAATGGGCGCCCTGGGCATTGGCCTGATTATTTTCGTCGATAACCCGTGGGTCGCCGGTCTCTCCGTACTATTATGGGGTCTCGGCGCGTCGCTGGGCTTCCCGCTGACCATTTCTGCCGCCAGCGACACCGGCCCCGATGCGCCGAAGCGCGTCAGCGTGGTGGCGATTACCGGCTACCTCGCCTTCCTCGTCGGGCCGCCGCTGCTGGGCTTTCTCGGCGAACACTTCGGCCTGCGCAGCGCCATGATGGTGGTGCTGGCACTCGTGCTGGTCGCGGCCATCGTCGCTCGCGCGGTAGCGAAGCCACAATCTGAACCCGTGATGGAGAACAGTTAATGAGCATCAAAATGATTGCGGTAGACATGGACGGCACTTTTCTGAGCGATGCCAAAACCTATAACCGTCAGCGCTTCCTCGCCCAGTATCAACGGATGCGCGAGCAGGGCATCCGCTTCGTCGTCGCCAGCGGCAACCAGTATTACCAGCTTATCTCCTTCTTCCCGGAGGTAGCGCACGAGATCGCCTTTGTCGCCGAAAACGGCGGCTGGGTGGTCAGCGCCGGAGAAGATGTATTTAACTGCCGGATGCCGCAGGAGCATTTCAATACCGTCATCGATCATCTCCAGACGCTGACCAACATTGAAATTATCGCCTGCGGTAAGCGCAGCGCTTATACCCTCAACCAGTATAATGATGCGCTGAAAGCGGTCGCGGCAAAGTACTATCATCGCCTCGAACTGGTCGACGATTTTAATCATATTGCTGATGATGAGATTCTGAAGTTCGGTCTCAACGTCCCGGACCAGCTGATCCCGCAGATACAGCCGAAGCTGCACGCTGCGCTTGGCGATATGGTGACCGCGGTCGCTACCGGCTACGGCAGCATTGACCTGATTATTCCCGGCGTGCATAAAGCCAACGGACTGCGCATCCTGCAGGAACGCTGGGGGATCGAGAACCATGAAGTGGTGGCGTTTGGCGATAGCGGCAACGATATCGAAATGCTGCAGCATGCCGGCTTCGGTTTCGCCATGGCCAACGCCGCCGCGCCGGTGAAGGCCGTTGCTGGCTATCGTGCGCCGCACAATAACGAAGAAGGCGTACTGCATATTATTGATAAAGTGCTTAATCGCGAAGCGCCGTTCGCCTGAGGGCGCGCCTGCTGCGGCGCGTAACGTCGCAGCAGGGCATCTGAATATTACTGCGGTTCGAGGGAGCTGCCTACGCGTTTATCCTTCAGGAAGTAGACCGTCATCGCCAGCCAGAGCACCCCGCTCAGCAGGTTGAGCAAGCTGAAGAGCCCGCTACCGCCAGCCTCATAGGCGTGCTTGCTCACTTCGATACCCACGGTAAAGATCAGCATTTGCAGCATCCCCATCGCCGCCGACACCGTCCCCTTGCTCATCTCGCTGGCAAACAGCGTCAGGCGTACCAGCCCGGCGTTGGCGAGCCCAATCCCGAAGGCGTAAACGCTCAGCCCGGCGGTCATCCACAGATACGCGTGGGTTGACGCCACCGTCGCGATGGCGGAGATCAGCAGGCCGATCATAATCGGCCAGCCGCCGAGAATAATCAGCGAACGCACCGTCTTGCGGGAAGTGTGGCGCGCCAGCACCAGGTTACCGGCAATCAGCGCGCCAAATATCGGCACCTGCAGCAGACCATACTCGTAGCTGGTCGCCTGCTCGCCGCTAATGATGATCACCGGCGATTGGGCAATCCACGCCAGCAGCGGCAGGCTGACAAAACCGGTGGCCAGCGCGCCGGCGACAAAGCGCAGGTTTTTCAGCACTTCACGATAATCACGCCCCAGCTCTTTAACCGATAGCTTCTCGCCCATGCGGGTGGCGGTTTCCGGCATCGCCTTCTGTAGCCCAAAAAAGGCGATAGCGGCCAGCACGGCAAACAGGACAAACATCATCTCCCACGGCAGGAGATGAACCCAGGCCGCGCCCACCAGCGGCCCAAGCAGCGGCGCAATCAGCGCGACGTTGGCCATCAGCGCCGTGATCTTGATGCACACCGCCTCTTCAAAAGACTCCTGTATCGCCGCATAGCCAACCGCGCCGATAAAGCACAGGCTGATGCCCTGCAAAAAGCGCAGCAGCGTGAACTGCTCAATCGTCTGCGCCAGCAGCGTCGCCAGGCAGGTCACGATAAACCACACCACCCCGGTCAGCATGACCGGACGGCGGCCGATGCGATCCGAAAGCGGCCCCAGCAGCCACTGCAAAAACATACCGCCGGCCAGATAGGCGGTCATTGAGGTCGGAACCCACTCATTGCCCACGCCAAACTCTTCCACCACCGAGAGCATTCCCGGCTGGATCATGTCATTGCCGATATAGGTGGCGAATTCGTATAACACCAGGCACAGCGGAAAGAGCAGCGCCTGACGTCCGAGGCGTTTGCCTGAAAGCGAAGAATTGTGCATGAAATCTCTTATTTAAATAAAACCGCGCAAAGTTTAATGAAAGTCGTGCCGGGGAGATAGTGAATTGTGAGCGATGAAGAGAAATATCGCCACGCAGAGACCGCGTCGCCATCACCGAATGAAAATCCCATCGTATATATTTCGTTTATGTTTCAATTAGATTACAGGCTATATACTCCTTTACTCAGTCTGTTAACGAAGCCACATACGCACTTTCATTCATAACAAACTGATAATTAAGACAATACTGCTTTACCTTATCGCCACCGTTTTTTAAGGTGGGCGGCTTGTTGCTAACGGACCCAAGAGCCTGGATGTATGCTGGAAAATATTAACTACTCGCTGTTTGCATTCCTCAATGCCACCCCCGCGTCGCCGTGGTGGGCAATTGAAATCGCGACGTTTATCGCCAAAGACCTGATTATTATTGTGCCATTATTGGTGTTCGCCTTATGGCTTTGGGGGCCAAACCAGCGTCAGCTAGTATTTAAGGTGATGATGGCGCTAGCGATTAGCCTCACGCTTTCATGGATATTCGGCGTGTTTTTTCCGCATGAACGTCCGTTTGCCGCCGGTGTGGGCTATAACTTCCTGCATCATTCACCCAATAACTCCTTCCCAAGCAATCACGGTACTATCTGCTTTACCTTTGCGCTGGCCTTTATGTTCTGGCACCGCCTGTGGTCGGGCGCGCTGCTTATCGCCGTTGCCTGCGCGATTGCCTGGTCCCGGGTCTATCTCGGCGTTCACTGGCCGATGGACATGCTGGGCGGGCTGCTCACCGCGATGATCGCCTGCCTTAGCGCCCAACTGCTGTGGCAAAGCGGCGGAAAAACCCTCTATCAGCATCTGCAGCGGCTGTACCGCCTGTTCTTTTCGCTGCCGATTCGCAAAGGCTGGGTGCGCGAATAGACGTTCCTGACCAGCCGGTAAAGTTGCGGCAGCGCCCGATTCCTGCGCGTGACTAAGCCTCTTCCGGCAGGTAAAATCGCCGCTGACGCCCTGTCAATGCAGGGCGCTTTCAGCTTAGAGGGAATATGGAAACTCGTCGTGACGAACGCATCAGCCAGCTTATTCAGGCACTCAAGCGCAGTGATAAACTCCATCTAAAAGAAGCGGCCACCCTGCTTGGCGTGTCAGAGATGACCATTCGTCGCGACCTCAACGGCCACAGCGGTCCGGTCGTGTTGCTGGGCGGCTATATCGTTCTGGAGCCGCGCAGCGCAACGCACTATCTGCTGAGCGATCAGAAAACGCGCCTTGTGGATGAAAAACGCCGCGCAGCCCGCCATGCGGCAAAGCTGCTTGAGCCCCACCAGATGGCCTTTTTTGACTGCGGGACCACCACGCCGTGGATCATCGACGCCATCGATAGCGCCCTGCCCTTTACCGGCGTCTGCTATTCGCTCAATACCTTTCTTTCCTTACAGGAAAAGCCCCAGTGCCGCGCAATTTTGTGCGGCGGCGAGTTCCACGCCAGCAACGCCATTTTTAAACCGCTAAGCCTGCAGGATACGCTGAGCCACCTGTGCCCGGACATCGCGTTTTATTCCGCTGCGGGCGTCGATTGCGAGCAGGGCGCGACCTGTTTTAACCTGGAAGAGCTGCCGGTCAAACACTGGGCGATGAAAAGCGCTCGCTACCACGTGCTGGTTGTCGATCACAGTAAATTCGGCAAAGTCCGGCCGGCGCGGATGGGGGATTTATCGCAGTTTGACGTAATAGCCAGCGACGTCTGTCCGGATGACGATCTGCTCGCGCTGGCGAAGGAAAAACAAATTTCACTGCTTTACTAACCGCGCCCCGCAGGGCGCGGCCTGCATTTTAAGAGAACCAACCGCCGAACCAGCCGTGCAGTTTCATCAGCACGAAATCGATCATCCGGCTAAAGAAACCGCCTTCATTCACCGCTTCCATCACAATCAGCGGCCGCTGCTCAATGGTTTTATCATTCAGTTTAAAGTCGATGGTGCCGACAACCTGCCCTTTGGTCAGCGGCGCGGTCAGCTGCGTCTCGTTCAGGGTGTAGCTGGCCTTGAGGTTTTTCAGCTGGCCTTTCGGCAGCGTGATGGAACCCGCCTCGCCCGCCCCCAGCTTCGCTTCACTGCTATCGCCAAACCAGACGCGCTGGGTAATGAAGGTGGCATCGGGTTTAATCGGCGTCACGGTTTCATAGAAGCGGAAGCCCCAGGTCAACAGTTTTTCTGATTCGTTAAAACGGATACGGTCAGTTTTGGTGCCGAGCACGACGGCAATCAGGCGCATATCGTTTTGCGTCGCGGAAGAAACCAGATTGTAGCCCGCTCCGGCGGTGGTCCCGGTTTTCACCCCGTCAGCGTTGAGGTTCGTGCTCCACAGCAGGCGGTTGCGGTTCGGCTGGCGGATTTTGTTGAAGGTGAACTCTTTTTCTTTATGGATCGCATACTCTTCCGGCACGTCATGGATCATCGCTTTGGTGAGCAGCGCCATATCGCGGGCGGTACTGAACTGGCCCGGCGCGTCCAGACCGTGCACGGTCATAAAGGTGGTGTTGGTCAGGCCCATTTTCTGCGCATAGCCGTTCATCAGGCTGACAAACGCGTCCTGGCTGCCCGCCACGTAGTCGGCTATCGCGATGCTGGCGTCGTTGCCGGACTGAATGATGACGCCCTTGTTAAGATCTTCTACCGACACCTGCATCCCCGGCTTGAGGAACATCACCGAAGAGCCGCGCAGCGCCGGGTTACCGGTGGCCCACGCATCGCGTCCGATGGTCACCATATCAGTAGACTTAATCTTACCCGCCTTTAACGCCTGGCCGACAACGTAGCTGGTCATGATTTTGGTCAGGCTCGCCGGGTCGAGTTTTTCGTCGGCATTGCCTTCGCTGAGCACTTTGCCGCTGGCATAGTCCATCAGGATCCAGGCTCGCGCGTCAATGGATGGCGCATCGGGGAGTTGTTCCGCAGCCTGCACCGCAGGCGCAACGAGAAGTAAAAGCGCGCAGCCTGCCGCGAGGCCGCGAAGGGAAAAAGCATCATGCGTCATAAGAGCCACCCAAGTATCCTTTCCAAACAAAAATATGCCGCCACACTCGTTCCGCGCCGCAGCAGCCGGTGAGTAAAGCGTACAAATGACCTTAAAGAAACAGCGAGTTGGTAAAGTTTTTAAAGTTTACGCAATAACCTCGTCCGGTGCTGCAAACAGCGCAATTTTTTTGATCGCGGTTGCCTAAATATTAACTTTATTATGGCATGCAAAAAAATAGTTTAGCAAATTCAACGTTCTGCAATTTTTTCAATAACTTAACTTTATTGACTTCTGGTCAAATGTGGACAAATGCGGACATTTGATTGCCCCAAATCGTGCCCCAAACGTTATTCTGCCCCAAAATTTGCCCCAATTTTACCCCCTAAGGGTCTGAGGCAATAACCATTCCCATAGCTTACAAATAACCCACTAAGGGGTTGCAAGTTGACTACTTTGCCAGCAGGTGCTTATGGGCGATTAATGAGATACGTTTCTTGCGCTACTACTGCTCACGGTGACTCCCGGTAAGGATTTTGCAGCCCGGCCTAAGGCAGTGTTGAAAGCAATTAAAGTGACTGGCCGGCATTCATACTTTACCCGGTTCGAATGACTCTGAAACACAAAAACATCCTCTGGATACCTTTCCCGTCGCCGAGTTATCATCGCCATCGCCCTAGGTGGAATTTCAACGCGCAGCGCTTCCAGTCTCCCCCGCTCTCGTATCAGTATTGAATCATTATCTATGTCATCGTACCGAAGCGCCAACAGCCTACCCGCACTAAGGCTTGTATGGAAAATCAATACCCACAAATCAGCCCAAGTATCTGAGATGCCGGCGAGTTGACTATTTATTATCAAAAATTGCATGAACGTTAACTTTTTCTTACTGCTCACATTTAAACGCGCTTTGCTCTATTATTCGTGAGGTTATTATCTCAGATGTTAATTTCAGGCAACAGTAGTTAACGTGCGGTTAATCACACTCCCCTTCAAACAAGGCTAGTAGCCAGCCTCAAGCTGTTGATCGTGTGCATCGCAACTCCGAGCACTTCGACTTCATCCATGGCATCGCCTTCAATCGATTCTCCTTCTACAGTAATGAACGATCTACTCATTAGCTTTGCAAACTGAAGTTCGCCAGCAGAACGTATGAGCAGAATACTCCCCTGCTTTACCTTCAGCGATAAGCCCAGAACAACATACCCACGGTCAGTTGCGATAACTCGCGAGTTTGCTGTGATGTTGCACAGAGAAATTACTGTTAACGTGCTTTCAATGTAATCCGTAGCCGGTGACGGGAATCCCATAATCTGCCCTCCAATAAATACTGTTTTCATATACAGTGGTTTTATTGAAGGGGAAGATCAAGCGAGACTACTCAGCACATCTTGTATGTCGTGTCGGTTTAGGATTGGTTATTCGCCGAACGAACCACAGAACACCATTAATGTCAATTGGATTTGTGTTATTTATTGAATTTACATTCTTATCAATTTGTAATATATAATGCACAATTTACACACATTATAGAGAAATCATGGAAAGCAATCTCTCAGCTCCTCCGAAACACAGCTCTAATTGTTTCGATATCATACGCCATGTTGCTGCATACCTGGTTATGGTTAGTCACCACTATGCTTTGAATGGACTACCTGAGCCAAAGCTATTTGGCACAACAAAACTAGGAACAATTGCCGTAATTATTTTCTTTTCTATATCTGGTTATTTAATAACGAATAGCTATTTGAATTCATCGAATACATATTCGTATATAAAGAAAAGAGCCTTGCGTATTTTCCCAGGACTAATAGCCTGTGCAATAATAATGACTTTTTTAGTTTTTCCTTTTTTTGGCACAAGTAACCATGCTTTGGACTGGTTGTTATCTATCAACCCGATAAAATCCTTACTGTACTTTAGTTTCTTTGGCTCTCCTGGCGCTGGGGAAATAGTTAATGGTTTCACAAGTGATTACGTATTCAATGATTCAGCTAATGGTAGCTTATGGTCACTGAAGTTTGAATTTTTAGATTACATTGCAATCCTGCTAATCTTTTCAATTATCAAAAAACCAATCTTAGGGTCAATCATATTTATAGCTCTCTCAGTTTTGGGTGTTCTTATAAATAATAAATACCACATATCAGACTATTATTTTTATCGGGCCGCTGCATATTCAATTCCCTTCGCGATGGGCTCTCTTCTTTTTGCCACCAGACATATATGGCAAAAGCATCATGTAGTAAAATACATCTTGATGGCCTTGGGATTCATCGGGTTGCTGGTTCTACCTCATAGCAACGAACTTAGTTTGCCACTTCTCTTTTTGGCTCCTGTAATTGTCATAATGTTCGGATTCTCTTTTAGGGATGTTCTCATAAAAGGGAAGTTTGATATTTCTTATGGCGTCTACATATACGCATTCCCTTTACAGCAAATTTTCAGCAATTATTTACCTGACGAGTTTGGACAATCATTCATTATGTCTTTAATTGCAACAACAATCATAGCTCTTGCGTCGTGGTTTATGGTAGAGAAAAAATTCCTCGCAAGAAAATACAATCGAGTAAACCTGCCCACGGGTGCAGTTCCTATAAAGTAAAAAATACCCACTAAGCCCAACAATAAAAGGGCGAAGTGGGTAGGTAATTACTTACTGGCTTTCCAGCAGTACAGACCGCCGTGATCGTATGTCGATGCACCGTTACCCAGACCTTCATACAAATCAGAACGGTCAAAGGAAAGCATGAAAAGCTCCGTTTCATCTCCATTAGTGAACGGGACCAGCGTGCACCATGGCCCGGTTGTGTTCGGAGCCAGATACACATCCTGCACAAATTCACCCAGGAAAGTCAGACCTGCCTCATACTTGCGCAGATGCATCCGGTTGGCCGTTCCCCCGCTGGTCAGATAGACCGTTTCACCGAAATGCACAAACTGGTTGCCTGTATCGCGCACGCCAGCAGGGACTTCAGCTGTCGTATATTCCTGAACAATGCCGCCGTACAGCGTCGGGCTCCGGAAAGTTTTGCATCCGCTGGAAATGGTGTTTCCCGTCATCACCCACTGGCTGCTTGAAGCTTCATAGTAGAAATCAATATCCTCCACGTAGCTTGCCCCGATCCCGAAAAAACTGCCGTTCGCGTTCTTCATCTGCACAGAGTTTCTGACAATAATCACGCCGCCCTGCAGCAAGTCCTGTTTCGTCTCAAAGTACAGTTTTGGTCGATTGTTATCGGCCAGCCCTTTCCCCTGATAGTCCATACCGCAAGAGATGCCCTTCCAGCTCTGACTGTTCCGGTCATACACCGCCTTGATACTGTCATCACCCAGTACGACATCCTCATCGGTTCCGTCAGTCCGCACCTGGAAAATCGCGCCAATCATCTGGACTTCACCGCTGTTGAAGTTGATACGGACTATCTGGGTGTACAGGTCGGAGATAGTGGTCCCTGTTCCCTCAACGAGAAAATAAAGCCAGTTACCGCGCTGAATAAACGTACCGTCTTCATAAGTCAGGAAGCGAATGGAGACGGAATTCGCCCCGCTGGCAATTCGGTTTGAAAAACCACTAAAGACAGCAACATCACTGGCCGAATATGCATCCGTTTGTGCAAACACGTAGGTTTTCCACGTGTCCAGGTATTCCAGCCTGCGGGCATCAAAGATGGCATAGTGCTCATAGCGGCCAATCCATTTCCACGTCCCGTCAGCGTTCACTTTTTTCAGCAGCAGTGACACCCCGGTATTTTGCACCTGAAGCACTGCGCCGGTCATATCCGAACCGGTGAACGTGGTGGTATCAAGCAGACTCCCTGCGGCGTAGATTTCACAGATAACCTGGCTGTTCGAGACGCGGACCGAAACACTGTTCTGCTGGTCAACATCCGCGAACATTATCCCCATCGTGGCATTGCCTGCCAGCCTGTCGATCGCGATCTCACTGATTGCAAAGGGCATATAGCGATCCGCGAACATCACCACCCGGCCATTTGCTATCGGGTTACGGAAAGAGACCTTTCCTGCTGACCAGGAATAAGCAAACACATTCCCGGCGGTGATATCGTAAGTATTGCTCTGCAGATTCCAGGGATTGTTTTCCAGGTCCATGAAAGAGAGCATGAACGAGTCAGCGGCATTGTAAAAATCGCGACGCGCCCACTGCTTAGTGAAAGTGTATTCCAGAGGGTTGTTGAAACTGTCGAAGTCAGGCGTCTTTTCAGGCAGCCCGGATAGATCGACATGGAAAGGCGCGTTAAAAACTTTTGCTTTTGCCTGACTGCTCCGTGTGGACTGCTCAATCATGGCGGACACGTCATTGACTCTGGCGACCTGATTGGGATAAATCTTCCTGACGGCGTATACGGGGTCGGTTGTTTTTCTGACGCGCACCGCAACGTAACCGTCCTGTGTGGCCACTCCGCGATACGTTGCCGTCACATATCCGCCGCCCGATTTGAAGGTGAAGAGGTCCGATATCCACCCCTTATCCGCGTCACATTGCATGATATAGGCGATAAGTTCCCCGACGGTGGCGGAGCCGTACTGCCCGTACATCTCGACAGAGTCGCCTTTTCGCACCGGGATGTAATACATCCGCCAGGCACTGTAAGCAGAGCCGGAGACGATATTACCGCCGCTGTACATTACTGAGTTATCAGCAATGACTGATGCCACGCTGGTATAATCGACAGTTTTTACCGGCCCTCTCAGGTCTGATGCAAAAGCTTTATCCTGAGACGTCCGTGTTATGGTTGCCGCGGGTGTGGTGACGCGTACGCGCACGTAAACGAAACCATCCTGGGTTGCCACACCGGACATTACGCCGTTACTGGTGACACCCGGTGACGTGTAAGTGGCAAGATTAGCCACAACCGCCATTGCAGCATCCAGCTGAATGATATAAGCAATAACTTCGCCTGCCGTGCCGGAGCCGATTTGCCCGAAATAGCGCACGATATCCCCCGCGCGAACAGGAACATACGCTGCTCTCCAGTTCTCACCTGCGGTGTCAGAAATCAGTCCGCCGGAGTATATAACCCGCCCCGTGATAGTGTATGTATCCGGTGCACTGGTCACGTCAAGGGTTGTTCTGTTAGCCGCAACAATATCGGCCGGGTTCATTACAGCGTATACGCTGGCGGGCAGGGAAAACAGTTGAGTGGTCTTTGTAATGGTTGCTGCCGGATCAGTCACACGCACCCGGACATAAACAAAACCATCCTGCGTGGCGACACCAGTCATAACACCAGCGCTGGACGAGCCGGGCGAAGTATAGGTGGCGAGTGGCGCCACAAATTTCAGCGCACTGTCGAGCTGGATGATATAAGCCAGTACCTGGCCCGAAGTGCCGGTGCCGATTTGGCCGTGATACTGAATAACCTCTCCTGCCTTCACGGGCAGATAAGCTGCTTTCCAGCTAACTCCTGCGTTGTCCACCACCGAACCATCCGCTGACATGACACGCCCGATAATATATGTGGTGGTTGAAGCATTCGTGACATCCGTAGTCACGCGGTTGGCCGCATTCACAGACGTTACAGTTTTGACGCCGAATACATCTGCGCCGGGTGTGAACCGCTCTCTGCTCTGATAAATCGCCGCTTCCGGCGTGGTCACCCGCACACGGAAGTAAGCGAAACCGTCCTGGGTTGCCACGCCCGATAAAACACCTGTTTTTTGGACTCCTTCCGACGAATAAGTCGCCAGATTCCCCACCACATTAAGGCTGGCGTCGAGCTGAATTATGTACGCCATCAGCTCGCCGGGTGTGGCGCTGCCAATCTCACCGTGATATTCGAGAACATCCCCTTTTTTTACCGGAACGTAAGCGGCACGCCATGACTCTCCGGCCGCATCAGTGCGGGTACCATCGGCATAAATCACCCGCCCGGCCACCCATGCAGTACTCTGAGATGAGGTAATATCAACAAGCGGTTTATTCGCCAGCACATTCTGATAACTGGCATAGCTTGCTACCCCTCCGGCGGCATCAATATCTGCCTCCACTAGAATTGTTTTTTTGCGCTGCGTCAGGGTGAATTCTGCCGTATCCCTCACCCGGACGTAAATATACCCGTCCTGAGTCGCAACTGCTGACAGCGTGGCTTTATCCGTTACGTTCCCGGTTGATATCCACTCAGCCAGAGATGCCACGAATGCTTTGTTGGCGTCCAGCTGGATAAGATACGCCATCTGTTCGCCAGCGGTGTTAGAGCCTACCGTCCCGCTATAGGTGACTGTCTCGCCCGCCCTGACTTTCAGATACCAGGCATTCCATGCAGGGCTCGATGCAGTAGAGCCATCAGCATATATCACCAGCCCGGCAACAATTTCCGCATCGCTTTTAGCATCCCCTGTAATGTATCCCGTTTTCAGAGCGCTCATCGACGGCATAGCTCTGCCCGTAGCCGCCAGCGTGCCACCGTTATTAATGTACTCATCCGCCAGTGTGCCGCCATCAGGGCTGCGTACATAGGTTGTTGAGCCATCCGGGATGTTTGCAATATCAGCCTGAGCATCGGCCAGCGTCATATACTGGCGGCTGAGAGGGATCAGGTTCTGTCGTGTTGCCTCTACAGCAACACCTGCGGCTGCTGTTATTTTTATTGCAGTCCCTGAAAGTGAGTCTTTCGCATTCCCAAAGCGATCAATGTATATATCGCTTTCAGTATTCATATAGTCATCAAAGGCTAACGCATTATCGTTAAGATCTTTCATGCTGTTAGACGGACGTGAATTTCCTGTGTTGTATCTTTGAGGCATATGATTTCCATGCAGGAGCTAAGCTGCTGTGTAGTTAATAATAACCCAACAATTATTTAATTGATGACGATTCGGAATTGGTAAAAGCCCAGATGCCGATACATATTAAAAATAAACCCGCGCATTTATTTAGAAGTTGGAAAGCTATTTTATTTATATATTAATCATTCGCGTCATTGCTCCCCCTAAAAAAGTACGACATTTATATCACGTATACTCTTCAATAATAACTATTCCGTCACGACCTGCTGCCCCCGGGTTAACTGGTCGTAATGGCCCATTTGAGCAGCCAGATGCACCAGAGCCATATCCGCCACCTGTTACGCCGGGATTGTTTATGGCCTGCACGGCTGCTCCAACTCCAAGCTGACTATTGGCTCCCCTTGAACCGATTGTGTATTCGGTTGATACAGCAACCCCTGACTCTGCTCCTGGCCCAGAAACACCAACGATATTCCATCCGGTAGGGCCGTTTGAGTTAGAGTTTGCCACTGGTTGAAATGGAGGGTTAGCCGGGCCTGCTGGCAATCCGGCTTTTCCTCCGGGTGCAATAATAAGATCTCCGACCGAGCTAGTCCCTCCATCCTCCCCATAAAGCGATGATGCAGTACCACCTTTTCCGCCCTGACCAATAGTGATCATTACTGACGTCAATGCGGATACATCATACATTCCCTCTGCGTATGCACCGGCACCACCACCATTACTCATAGATGTTTGTCCTGCTGCCGTTGCTGCTGCCGCAGAACTCCCCCCTCCACCGCCAAGAATTCTTATTTTCCACTTTTTAGCGCCAGATGATTTTGTAAACATGCCACTATTGGTAATAACTCTTGGCACGCCCAATATACGGCCAGTAATAACACCATTAATTGCTTTTAATATTTGCGAGTCGTCGTCAGGATTTAGTGTATATCCCAACCCTTCAACTAAGTTAACCATTTCCCTTTGAAATGTATTAAGCATTTCTGCATTAATAATTGTCGGCGATACACCATTAGCAACGTTACCGTTAGTATATTCGCCATTAGCATCAGCGGTATCTGTTGTACTTCCAACTTTTCTCATATTTACCTTCAGGATTTAATTTAAAGAGATATGTCCCGATGCAATATCAAATATCGTTGCAAATTCAGGAGTGACTTCATAGACCCCCTCATCATTGAAACCGAAATAGATATAGCCAAACTTGACCAGTGTATAAGACGGTGCCAGCGCGTTTATACGACACTCAAGCTGGCGATTCCCCCATGAGCGAAGTGGATCTCCGCAATAACTGAGTCCTACCCGCGCGTAGGATATCGTTGTGTCCTCTGCTTCTACCAACCAAACAAATGGCCAGTCATCACCGTTAATCCCATCACCACATACGGATAATCCCGTTCTCGCTTGCCGATATTCTTTGATGGATATGGTATAGCCCATCGCAGCGGCAATACCGATGAAATAACTTTTTGACTGACCGCCGGTACTTATTAATTTTGAGACGATTGCATTTTGTCGCTTGGCGATTGTGTCGACCTCGCCAATGGAGCAATCATCAGGTAATCCGAGTGTATTTTCCCAGTCAGTAAGCATGATGGTTGCCGTCTTCGGGAAAGCACCACTGAGTAGAGACTGAGAGTCGTTATCACTACGTTGATAGCTCCTTGCCAGTGCTCGAAGCACCGCCGTCTGCACTGCATTTCTATCTTTTGTCCAGGCTCTTCCTGACGGGATTAGTGCCTGTAGGGCTTTAAGATAGTCGTCAGTTGAGAAGAGGCTCATGTATAGTTCACCTCTCCACGAACGGCCATCTCACCTATTCCCGGCTCAATATTTGCAGATGGGGAAACCAGAATAAAACCAGCTGTCCCAGAAACATCCCCTATCGCACGGTTAAGGTCTGAAAGATAGATTTTTCCTGTTCCGAGAGGATCAGCAGATTCAAACAAAACGCTGTCAATAGCGTCAGCTATAGCAGCAGTTGTAGTGCTACTCGCATCAGAGATACCACTTATTTCAAAATCAATAACCCGCTCAGTAGGCGAACAGATGTAATTCAGGGAGGTGACAGGGGTAAGTGGGTACATATAATCGGCTACCCTTCCCTGATCGCCTGAAGCCTTCACTGCGCCCCATTCTTCCAGCTGCGATATACCATCCGTACCAACCGGGAACCCATGGTTTGTCTTGTCGTTGCCATCACACATGATGTAAATCACAACGGTTCCTGGGCCCATTCCTCTACGGCGGACCCATGCACGTGTAACACCGGATACTGCCAGAGCCCATGTACGATAATCAGTATCGCTGCCCCCCTGAGGCGGATTTTGAAACAACAGAAGACCGCGCTGGCGAAAATCCTCTTCATCCTCAATATCAGCACCGCCGGTGGCTGGCTGAATGAGCATGACCGTACTTTCAATGCCAGACACATTCGCATCAAGGGTCAGGATAGTACCGGCATCAGCATTTCCCAGGCTGCCACCTCCAGTGACATCATCGGCGATGTCAGGTAATACGGCGGTAACAGCAACTGTTGCTGTGCCAGAGCTGCCGATCGTTACACCAGCATCAGTAGTGTACTGATAACCATCCGATCGATTAATTACTGCTCCCGCATCTAACGTCCTCCCTGACGTCCCTTTGATTTGCGCTTCAGGTGATCGAGCAGCGGTGGCTGCTTTACGGTAGGCCTGTTTAAGCGCCATCCATCCAGCGAGCCATTCATCTGTCGATGTAAAAGGAGTGCATTGTCGGGCAATATAATCCAGATAGGCGTAATGCAAGTGCGCCATGCCAGCGTCCATATCCGCTAGCACCTTCAAATTTCCGAACCGGAGCAGCGCGCCGACCTTCTCCAGCTCCGCCTGCATGAACTGTTGATTTTCTGTTCTCAGCTCACTAAGCGTTTTTCTTTTAAATGGCATTGTTCAGTTGCTCCCATAACCAGAAGAATTTGAATTCTTGCCAGTCGCCGTCCGGGGGAAGATAACGGATGATAAGATTCAGCCTGTTTGGAAAAACGATTTCTGAGGTCGCCTGTATTTCCCTGGCGATTCCGTCACTTTTTATCCATGCCAGCGCTTCTTCAGCATACTGCTCCGCTCGCATAGCTACGTCGCGGGTCAGTTTTTCTCTCCGCAATAACCACAGACGTGAACCGATTGTCTTTTCATTTCCCAGATCACCCCACCATCCTCGGCGATCTGTCCCCTCATATGGGTCATCTGCGCGTGCAAGGCCATCGGTAAAAAGGCTGATCAGCACGGCGGTATGCATATCATTGTCAGAGGTGAGAATGCCGAAATTTTCCTGCCAGTCGGCCTGCATCTCATCAATATTCCAGAAGGATGAAATATCACTCATCAGATACCTTCTCTGTGGTTTTTTCACTGGTGACAGTGCTTTCTCCTGACTGAACCCCTTTCACTTCATGGTCGTGAATGTTGTAGGCGTCACGCAGTTGTTTTACGGTTTTGGTGTTTGAATTGCAGTTGTCTACAATGTCGCCGGTGCACTTAAACATCGGCGTGTTGGCAAGAATGGAATCAGAGGCATTAATAGTGACGGTAGTGGCATTATTAACCTCTACGTTTTTACCCTTAGCATCAACGAAGACTCCATTTTCTGTCAGAAGGATGTTCAGGCCCCACTGGTTGTACATTACTGTCTCGCCTGAATTAAGATCCGAATGACGATACCCCTGATGGTTGGTTGCTATGACCACTGGGTTTGAGCGATCGCCACCCAGGAACGCCAACACAACGTCTGTTCCGACAGGTAACCCAGAGGAAAACCCAAACTCCGCCAGTCTGTGGGCGTTAGCGACCTCCAGCGGAGTTTGATACTGCACGGTCTGAGTGCTGCCAGTATCTGTCATCGCAGTAATTCGCCCTACCCCTAACATGCTGGCAATACGGGTTGCAAACTTACGAATCTGGCTCATTGGTTGAATCCTGCGAGTTGTTGATAGAAGGCGTAGGGCTGAACGGCAAACGCTTCTGGAGGCATTAGCGTTAGCCTGGCATGGGTGCCATCGCTGTCGCGCATAAATGTTACGTCGGCAATCAGCAACTCGGTTTTAGGCAGCTTTAGCGTGGGAATATTTACGGGTATCAGCGTATTTGGCTCCCATAGCTTCCCAGCTTTATCCCGCCAGCTATCTATCGTGACGCTTAGTTGCTTTGAGCGGCCATAACGCCTGTTCATCTCCCAATCAATCGCGCGCTGTGCCTGCTGAGATGCCATCAGGGTGCTTTCAACGATAACGATACGCTTCCGGTAGCGCATCTTTGCTGCTTCCGGATCGCGCGCTGTGGCTAGAGTGACTGAGTCATAGGCAGTATCAGGTGAAAACCCAGCAATTGGTGAAACGCTCATCGAGATGCCAACATAGTCAGAAAACCTTTCCGACATATCAGCGCGGTAGTACGCCTGCTCTATATTTTCCCCTTCAGCCACACCACTGGCCGCCCGCCGTGTTCCCACCCGCGTCAGCAGAAGACTGCCATCCGGCAGGTCGTAATAAAGCAGCGCCGACCAGCGTGTGACCCGCTCGATGATTTCCTGCGGTGATTCTCCCCAGTTGATAGTGAACTGAGGCACATCAACCAGATCGTCAACATCGCATGAAACTTTGATGCCGTACCATGAGGAAAGCCGGGTAGTGATACTTAGCGCATCACTTTGGTTGATGACATTGTTTGGCCACTCTGCAGAGCAGTCCACCAGATCCTGACACTTGCTGCGCCCATTAGCCTGCACTTCATGTCTGGATCGTGTAATTGACGGCTCCCAGCTGTCAACATAGCCCGTCAGGACCAGATCATTCCCGATGCGCACTTCACAGGACTGCCCCTCCTGCACCAGCTGCTTATCATTAGTCCCTGGGTAATAGTCCATTAGCCCAAGACTAAAATCAGACGGGAAGCGCTCTATGCTTCTGGTAACACGAACTGAATCCCATCCCTCTATTATTTTATTACCTACCGTTAACCTAACCGTATCCAGATCTTCGCTCATTGCCGTAATACCTTCATCGAAACAGGCATAAATGCCGGATGGGGAACGCTGGACTCCTGAATCAGCTCATCCGCTCTGGAAGCATCCTGATACAGCCGACTGGCGAGAGTAAGCGCGGGAAGAGGCTGGGTTGAATTAAATTGCATTAGCTCGCTCAAACCGCCAGAAATTGCTGACATAGCCTCAAGAAATGAAGATCTGACCAGCAACAACTCACCGTATAAATCATCATCGGCTCTGTCACCAGCAACCAGAAGCGCCGCATCAAGCTGGTTAGCTACACGCCGGGTTATTTGCTCCGCTTCATCGCGGCTGGTAGGGTTGGAATCTGATGCCGCTGAAGCCATAGCGGCACTGCATAAGACGATAATCAGAGTATTAACGGTTTGCGCAATGTCAGCGCTTGAAGTCGAATTCTGATATTCGGTACTGGTT
Organism: Klebsiella sp. LTGPAF-6F; assembly: GCF_001753185.1. NCBI lineage: Bacteria > Pseudomonadati > Pseudomonadota > Gammaproteobacteria > Enterobacterales > Enterobacteriaceae > Klebsiella > Klebsiella sp. LTGPAF-6F. Next base: position 2,115,586 of record NZ_CP017450.1, on the reverse strand, counting down.
GCATTCGCCAGCTTTTCCAGTGCCGTAATACGCTCGTTAACACCACCGGTACAGTTGAGGATATAATTAATTAAGTCGGCTGCGCGCTGGATAAAATCATCAATAGTTGTTGAATTATTGAGCGTAGTAGCTGAGTCAGTAATTCCCTTCCTGTCCATAATGGCTTGAGCAGAAACCTGATCAGATAATAATTGGAAATCTTCCGTATCATCCGCAGATGTTCCACCCATCAATCCAGATGATGAGCCGCCTACAGTGCCTTTGCTATATCGACCATATCGCTCATTACCAAATGTTGATTTCAGCACATTACTGATATTTGTCACTTCATTAATGGTGCTGTTAACCATATTTGACCAAAAGCTTATCGTACTTTTTATTGTTTTTATTGCCTGGCTAACCCCACGCATTTCAGCTTTAACACGTGCGATGGTACTAAGAACCGTAGTACTTACCAGTTTCAGGTAGTTTGTTTTAACCGTTTTTGATGATGCACTACTGCCGGTTATAGCAAATACTTTAATGCCGGACTCAATGAGTGTCAGGGTGAACTCAAATACTCTCCCACTCTTCATATCTCCGGAAAGGCTTAGGCCATTTTCAGGTACAGAAACTGTCATCTCACCAAGAGTGGGATGAATTAGCGTCCCGCTGCCCTTGGTTTCACAAGCGGCGATCAATGCTATCCGCTGGGATATGACATCTCCACCACCGTATATGAGGCTATCCTGAACGAGGAACCCTTTGAGGACAAAACGACGGGTGCCTCGCCCCATATCCTCTATCCAGGCGGTATCCCTGTAAGGGTATTCATGCACTGCCTGACGGCGTCCGTGACTCCCCTCTTCACTGATGATGGCAAAGGGGACGCCACGGAAGGAGCATGGTCGAAGCTGACTTTGCCAGTCTTCAACCGTATCTCCCCCCATCAGGGATGTGATCGCATCCTGAATGATTGCCATCAATCCTCCGGAAATAAAAAACCGCCGGCACAGGCGGTGATATGTTAATAATTCATGGGAGTGATAATTTTTCCGTTATTTTCTACGTTATAGGTTTTTCTCTCTCCTTTATCGTTAATCATGGTTATTTCAAGCTTTAATGGATGTTCAGAAAGAGCATCCGTCAGAGAGCGAGTAATATTATCGGCCATGACATTAGTATCACCGACTCCATCAGTTGGAGCCAGTATGGAGGGCGTCCGTACATTACCTCCAGCACCAGAGATGATATCTCTTCGCTGTTGCGTAAGATTATCGCGGCTTCGCAAGCCTGACCACCGGTCATCCATAATGGCTGACTGTATCGCATTTTTCAGCTGCTCTTCCGTGTACGGTTGTGATCCCTGTTCATGCTGAATCATTGCAGCCATCAGATTTTTAAGTACTTCAGGGTTATGCAGATCAAGGCGTTGACGGGAGTCATAGCCAGTCCTGGCTGATACATCGTTAATATATTGCTGCGTTTTATTTTCAGTTCGCGGGGCATACGTATGAAGAATACCACCCGGAGTATTATTACCCCGATCACCATACAGCATTAGTTGACGAGCCATCGCCGCCAAACCATCCTCATCACTGGAGAACGTAGAAAAACCCTTATTTCTTCCTGTTGCGTTTGAGGCATCCCTCAAATTTCCAGGATTGTGATTTCTAAACCCAAGGGTGTTTTTACCATTAGGGTTATAGACGATGGGGCCACGTGAGGTTTCTGGTCTAATAATGGCGTTTACATCATCACGTAATTGCTGTGAGCGATCCTGATTATAAAAATACTGGCGATATTTCTTCCTGGACTCATCAGTCATTACGCCAGCAGTAAGCTGATTTTTCTCATTTCCGTTGAGGCTCTTCTGAAATTCAGGATCTGCCAGCGCTCTGCGCATCAGCTCGGAGTCGTCGCCTTTGTTTTGTCCAGCAAACCGCCCCATGGAAATGTTGTCGAAATTATTCGCCAGCATATCAGTAAAGCCATTCACCATATCGGTAAGGCCATTGGTATCAAGAGCGGCATAAACCTTACGTTCAAGCTTTGATTTGAATCCGTCCCAGGAAGCGCTCGCTTCCTTCACTGCAACATCGAAGCTTGTAAGTTGCTGGTTAAGTGCGGGATCCACCGTCAATCCTACCTTATCCGCTTTTGCCAGAAGACCAGCATATTTTGCTCCTTCACGCATAAGCGTGAGCATCTCAGGAGTTAAACCCATCGCATCAGCAAACGATTTTTGTTGATCTGGCCGAAGTTTGGGGAAAATCCTTGCGATGGACTCAAGCGTTCTTAGCGTGTTGACAGAACCATCATTATTTCTTTCAATCTGGGCGCCAATCTGAGCCATGGCGGCCATGACACCAGCATTTTTACCACTATTCGCCTCGTTGAGAGATTTGAAGATTCCCTCGATCGAGGATGCAGCACTATCACTGTCTGCCCCTACCAACTGAAGAGCCCCGGAAAGTCGGGAAAAGTCCTGAACACTCATAGCAGTATTTTGTGCATGTGTGTTCAGGTCATAAGCCCCTCTGGCTGCTTCCCGGTAGCTTTCCGCGAGCTTTCCTGTGGCATATGCCGCCCCACCAATGGAGCCAATAACTCCACCGACTAATCCCAGACCGGCAAACTTTCCCGCTAGCTCTCCCACTATTTTCATCGGAGGTATCATGTCACCGATAAACTGAACGTTATCGCGTGCAGTCCGGGCCATAATATCCAGCCTGGAATTATATCCATTCAGCCCATCAATCGTCTCCTGGCCGCCTAATTGAAGACCTTCACGGGTCTTATCAAGTTGTGGCTCAAGATTACGGACAGCCTCATCTATCCGAGCTATTGCTTCGCTGACATGATCCCCAGCCACCAGTTCAAAATCAAAAGAGTTACTCATCGCGTGAAGGTTTCCTGAGTTTGTTAATCCTGGAGGCCTGAGATATCCACCACTTCAGACGGGAGTAGGTCATGCCCCACGCCCTGTCCTCAGTCCAGCGGAAATAAAATGTCACTTCAGCAGCAAGTTCCTGCCATGCTGTCAGGGCTGCCAGGTCAAAAAACTGAGCAGATAAACCTCGCACTTGCGGAAGTCGATAAAATCCATCGGCTGTAAAACGCTTTCGCGGGTGTCAGATACCAGAGAAATGAGTAAGCGCATTGCCGCAAGAGAGGTTGAAGAAGACTGCTTTTCGTAAAACTGCTCAGCCTGGCTAAGTGTCGGCGCTTTAAGCTCAAGTTGCTCATAGCGCGTTTTCTGTGCCGTATCCTCAAGAGGCGTTGTAAGAACAATGATTTTCGTACGTTCTAATTCAGCCATCTTAGTTCTCCGTGACCTCAAACCCTTCCCAGCGAACATCGAACACTGCATCTTCGCTTTCAACTTCCTGGACGTTTACCGTCCAGAGCCCTCGACCAATGATTGTTTTGCCATTTGCCAGTTCCGCGATGACGTTGACATTGGTCTGTTTGTTAAAGCCCTGCACATTTGTGCCGCCACTATCGCGCAGGCGGGCAGAAATATACGGCGCAACAGGCTTTTCTTTGTAACCGTGTACGCCATCCATTCCGGTCAGCGTGGTACGGTTTACCGTTGAGGGCTGGTATTTGAACGAGCCTTCAACCATGACCGACACACCGTTAACGGTGACATAGGCAGTACCGGCAATGCGGTTAGAAGTATCAGCCATGACTTATGCTCCTGTTGATTCAGCCTGCAGGCGGAACTGGTTAAGCAGCGCAAAAATACGCAGTTGATTGATCAGGGTTCCCGGCCACAACACATCGACGCGGTTGGGATTTGATGCGTTTTGTTCAACGATAATATTTTTCGCGAACGCTTCGGCATCCTGTGCATAGCCGTTAAACACCAACGTCTGGTATTCAGCGATCTGATCGGCCTTGATGATATTAGGCGTGACAATCGGCTGCCCAGGTGCAAAACGGGTTCCATCTGCGGCCAGTTTCATTCGCCCGAATTTACTGGTCACGGCGGTACGAAGATAACGCGTGACGAACATCAGGCTGAACAATGTTTCTACCTGAAGATAGCTATCGTCTTCGTCGCCGTAGCTGTTTTTCTGATAGGTGGTGATGACGTTTTCAACGTTGACAGTCCCATCATCAGCGACGGTGTACGTTGAAATGCCGCTGTACAGCAGGTTGTTACGCTCAGTGAGTTCGAAACGGTCCTGCAGATCTGGTGCCAGTACGCCATAAACCGGCAGGCTCTGCAGCGGGCGGCCCGGATCATTGCGCAGACTCGGGGCAATAGCCCCAACCAGCGCCGCTGACCAGATGTAACGTGGCGTTGGAGAACGATAGACGCCCAGCAATGTTTCGTGCTGGTTATTACGCGCCTCACCCTTCGTTCCCAGCTCGGCATAAGTTCCAGACGTAGTACCGAAGGCGTGACCATAAAGTTGTTTATCCCACGCCCAGCGGCCAGAAGCATCGTTAAGAAACGCCTTCATCGCATCAAGAGACACGGTGTCGTCGTAGGGGTTAACGATAAAGTCGAAGGTTTTATCCTGAAGATTGCCGACCGCATCGACAAAATCAGGGGCACCTGCGCCACCAGACATTGTCGTGATCGTGAGAGTCAGTCCAGTCGGTGTGGCCTCACTCCCCTGCGTACCGAGATAGTTAAGGCGAATATCAATGCCATTGCCCAAAAGCCCAGCATTTTTTGCGGTAAGCTCGACGGTATCAGTGGCGTCAGATTTTACGGCAGCAGTGACAGGCAGATCGGTTTTCTTGGAAATGGCTGCTACCATCGCTGCGGCAATCTGTACTGGCGTATCAGTTGCCAGGACTGTCATTTGCACGCGGATCCCGGCGATATAGAGCGAGATAACCCCAGTCTCAGAAGCCTGCGAGGTGACTTTGATAGTCCCTTTAGCAACTGTCATAGATTCAGAGTCATCTGCCAGAGGCAGGATCCAGACTTCTGCAGCGGTATCATTCTTTTGATACGCCGTCATCATTCCATGCAACTGAGAACCTTTGCCACTCAGGTCCCCTACTCCATTCGGGGAGGAAACTTTAACAGGGATATTGGGCACCGCTGATCCACTGGACTGCATCTGCCCAATCAGCAGAGTGCGCTGGGTTGCCGTAGCGGTATTGGCCATGGAGTTGTCAAACTCCACGTAAAACAACGGCGTCCGGAGGTTACTGGGGACGCGTGAAAACGGAACGGTCATTTACTGTCGCCCTCTTTTTGAACGGTGCTCTTTACACCTTTTTCCTGAACCGGGATTACGTCGCCATCCTTCAGTCGGCGGCGCCAGAATGTATTATCCGGCACGTCAGCGCCTTCTTTGGGCAATGCTTCGCCCCGGACAGGACAGCGCACGCTGAGCCCATCTTTAGGTTTTACAAACATGGATTACTCCTGCAGGTTAATACTGGTTCCCGGTCGCGGCGTACCGTCAGGCATTTCGACTGTGATATCGATCCCCTCCAGCAACGGCGGGGCGATGGGATAAAAGTCCTCCGGCCCCTGATAATGTTCGATATCGATTTCGAACAGCAGTTGGCCCAGATGCGCCTCACCGTCAGCGTCAACATTAATGGTCGACCGGACTTCCGCGTACTTCTGAATTTTACGGGTGAGCTCGTAGCTGTTGATGACTGCCCTTTCCACCTGCTCGCGCAGGTCCTCCAGCGCGGTCTCGGCTCGCATTGCGCCGTCATCATCGGTTTCCCCGTCATACTCCTGGACGCGGCCAGTAATGCGGACAGTGGTCACCGTAGTGAACGCTGGCGTATTCCGTCCCTGCGCCTTTTTATGATCGAACGGGGTTTGTACCAGCAGCGCCGGATAAAGCGCCGCCGAGGTTGGCCAGTCCCGCGGAGAATAAACATGGTCGCCGGCATCGGTGTTCCCGACCAGCGCCGTCACCACCATTTTGCGAATAGCTGATGCATTCATCGTGATTTCACCACATTGAGAACAAGGCGGGATCCGCCATGACTGTCAGGCTCGACATTGGACACCACGAATAACTGATTAATGACGTTGCCGCCGACGGTTTTAATAAACACCCGATCCGATACTTCAGGCTGAGGTTTCCCCAGCTTGCGGAACTCGGCATCACGTACGCCGAGCATCGGACTGGAGGTATTGATCACTGAATCCCCGTCGAGGTTTTCAGCAGCCTGGGCATACCCACGGTCAAAAATGCCGTTAATTGTGAAAGGAGCACCGTCTTTGGGACGGTACTCGTGTTCATCGCCGAAGACGCCATGTAGCGGACTCAACAGGTGTAAATCCCAGTCCACTCCCATCGCGCTTACTCCGTAGTAATTTTCACGCCACGCGCAGCAGATATCGCGCGCTGCCGAAGAACTTGAACATCGGCGATCACACCTGCAGCCAGCAGACGTTCTGCGTCCTTACCGGAGACCGGAATACGCAGATTTTCGCGGTAAATCTCGCCGTCATGGCGAATGCAGTTCCCCTTCAGAACGACGTATTCAGGGGCGTCGGTTTCATCTTCAGCGCCGTCCACATCATCTGCTGAATCACCGTCTGTTTCGTCATGCTGTTGGTTATCCTGAACGATTCCGCCTGCATTCAGATCGTCAACATTCAGGCCTTCTTCGGCGGTACCTTCCGCATTCAGATCATCCACCGACCCGGTTTTGGTTGCTTTAGCCATATCAGACCACCGTTGCACAGAGGGATGCGTTGACCCGGCTCGGAATAACAAGCGGGGAGGATTGCATCAGGATAAGGCGTTGTGCCGGATCTTCTTTTACCCAGGACTTGGGCGCATAGGCCAGCGGGCCGTAGTTGAATGCCGGGTCCAGAATGACGCCAAAGGCGCGGGTACCCATCAGGTCCGCACCGCTCATGATGACTGCACCATCAGGGATCATCGGCTTCTCGACATTATCGAGCGGGTCAATAAACCAGTCGTTATACAACCAGAGGTCAAAGTTACCCCAGCGGCCTTTATAGATAGCCCCCTTCATCACCTGTGGGCCCGCATTAATCTGGTTACCAAACGGGCTCAGCGCCGGGAATGTGATGGCGTTATCCTTAATGGTGGTATCGAGTCGGAATGCACGCCACGACTTATTCGTGAAGACCAGGTCAGTGGCGACAGAACCGGACTCTTTCAGGAAAGTGGTCTGCCAGGCTTCGATATCATCAGAAGGCTGGGTATTGGTCGCGCCTGCGGCAACGGTCAGCGGCCATTTGTCCGAACCGCTCAGGGTGATGGTCAGGTCGGAAGCACGACCAAAATCCACCACTTTAGTTTCGTAACCTTCCCCGGTGACCGTGACGGTCCCGGACACCAGCGCGCTGGCCGCCATCCACTCCAGACGACGGTTGATCATGTCGATCTGGTCAGCCATTTCAAACTGCAGATTTAACATTTCACGTTCGGCAGCAGTGTATTCGCCACCAATTCGCTCGCCAATCTGACGACGAATCGGTTTACGCAGATCAGGGGCGCGCTTGTCTTTGATGTACGCAGGTTTGAAGGTATTGGTCTGGTATTTACGGGACTCGACCAGCTTGCCCTCCACCAGCGGAGAGACAAACGGCGCCATACGACGCAGGCCGACATCGACATCAATCGCCACCTCTTCAGTCTCGTAGGTCACGACATTCGGGAAGAAGCGATCCAGTAACCAGTTCTGACTTGTTTTCAGGTTAGGAACGACCTGTGCCAGCACGCTGGTATCAAAAATATTTTCCATATTCAGTCTCTTAATAATGCCAGCTGCACGCTGGCAAAAATTGGAATGAGTCAGCCCCTGCCGGTTAAAGCATTAGATCAGGAGTGAGAGGGGTAAATCAGGAAGTGGCTACAGGGGCCTGAGTGCTGTCTTTCAGGAAAATAGCCAGCGGTCGAAGGGCTGTTTTCAGTGCCGGAATGGCCCAGGAGTTATCAAAGATAATGTGGTTCTGGTTGAACTCGCCCATCAGATACAGGCCGCCATTCTGATCTGCAGTTGACGCATCAACATTATCAACCAGAATCGCCACCGGGGTTTCGCTACCATCGGTTGCCGTCTTCACACTCAGTTTATACTTCCCACTGGCGGTGACCATCCCCAGTACGGTTCCACGTTTATAGGTACCACCGGTAATAATGCCGGTGTCCGTAACAAGCTGAAGCGTCCCGGCGATGAGCTGGTCGGGTAAAAACAACGAACTTTCCATACCCGGGGCGAACTGATTCTGACCAAACTGATCCATTATTTTTCCCCTTTCGTGGAGTTGTAGAGACTGGTCATTTTGCTCACCAGTGCCGATTTACCGCTGGCTGGTTTCCCTCCATCCAGCCCAATCCGGACATTCTCACTTTCCTGCATGCGCTGATCGAGAGAACGCTTGCCCGTTGCCTGGGGTTGAGTAGTTGGCACGGTAGATGCCAGAATGTTGATAGCAGCCGCAGCGCTCATCCCGGTATTGAATGCGAGCGAGGCGGCCAGCGATGGGTTCGCAGCAGCGTGCTTACTGCTGAAGATGCGGGCGCAACGTTTACGCTCAGCAATGCGGGCACTTTTAGCCACTTTGCCTTCTTTGCGGTCGTCGTCATCGTCGGATTCATCCTCTTCGGAAGCATCTGGATCGTCATCGTCATCTTCCGCATCGTCGTCGCGTTCATCTTCTTCGGCGTCGTCGTCACGCTCATCGTCTTCCGCGTCATCATCGCGCTCGTCTTCTTCCGCGCGACGGGCTTTCGCCTTTTTGGATTTTTTATCGTCTTCCTCTTCGGAAGCTGATACACCAAGTCCAATAAGGTGGGCGAAACTAAACGGTTTCTTTGCCATTTCAGGCTCCTGTTTTTTCAAGTAAATGTCTGAACGCAGCATCCGGAGGGCATACCTCATCAGCCAGTCCAAGCTCCACACCATCAGCAGCCATAAAACAGGCGGCCTGAGTACTTTTAATCACCTTCGCGCTTATGCCGCGATTTCTGGCGACGGTATTTACGAACAATTCCCCCATGGCATTAATATCCTGCTGGATGGCATTAAACGCTTCTTCAGAAAGTTCCCGTAATGGCGAGCCTTCTGCTTTACGGCTTCCGAAGGTAATGATCGTCACTTTCAGGCCGTCGTCTTTAATTCGCTGCGTCCAGTCCAGGTGCATGGTGATAACACCGACGGAACCAACACCGCCGGTCCGGGGAACAGAAATACGGTCAGCAGCGCTGGCAATCGCATACGCCGCGGAATACGCATTTTCGGTCAGAATGGCATGGATAGGTTTCATGCCCCGGGCGTTGTAGATTTCATCAACGAGATCAAAACAGCCAGCGACCTCCCCACCCGGAGAGTCAATATCCAGGCAAATGCCGTTGACCTCCGGGTCCGCCAGCGCGGTCAGAAATGACTGGCGGATGCCGTCATAACCGGTCATGCCGCTGTACGGCCTCAGGCATCCCAGCTTTTGAACCAGCGTGCCGCAAACTGGGATAACGGCAATCCCGCCTACGTTGTCGTATCCAGGATCGCGCTTTGACTCCCGACTGCGATTGCCGTCGTAGCCGTACCAGTCATCATCTTCCATAGCCAGGGAGGATTCGATTCTGCTGATACCAAACCGATCCATGACCGCAGCCATAATGACCTCGGCTTTATTTGGGTGAAGGGCGAGCGGCGTATTAAACAGCCGCTGCGCCAGATGAGGTAGATTCACTTTTCCTCCGGGTCTTTAATTGTCTCGCTGGCGAATTGATCCGCCTGCGCCCAACTGGGTAATGGAAGACCACGCTCCAGACAGGCATCGATTTCGCGTTTGCGCTGATCCATCACCTCTTCCCAATCTTCGCCGGCGTTTTCAGCCACTTCCATTTCCAGAGTGGACAGACCGGCATCAAGCCCGAGGATCGCGCCTTTCTTCTCAGCAACCGGGTCCACCCATCCACGTCCCGGCCCCATCCATCGCGCACGGCAATATGCCGCTTTGGCCTCAAGAAAATCTGGCGCTCCGGAAGGCAAAGGCAACGATTCAATACTATGAATTTCTTCTACAAATGCAGAAGCGACTGGTTGAGCGGTTCCGGTTGCAAAATCGTCACGGCGACGAGTTAGCGTTTTCCAGGCTTCCAGCATGGCTGCACGCGCAGATGAATAGTTAACATCCGACCAGTCCTGAGTAACCTGCTGGGTGGATAATCCTGTAGCTGCGGCGATATTCCGTAATACCGCGCTTTCGAACCCGTCAAAGTTACTGGTTGGACGAGCCGCGTCCAGAGTAACTATTTTTTCATTAGGGAAGAGATGAGGGATTCGGGCGCCATTCTGAAGATTAAGGCGCTTATCCTGGTAATACTCAGTTCGCTGAGTCTGATATGCACTCAGTTCATCACCATCACCAAAGCCTGTATCACCAAGGGCTGAAGACACCATCTGGGCATCATATGGTGATTCAACGTAGGCACCGAAGATGGCATTCAGAATTGCCGCCTCAAGCTCAGACTCATCATATTTAATCAGCATTTTCAGGCGCTGCACTATAGGTGCTAGTATTCCTACCCCCCTGTGTTGCGACCCCCGTTCCATATCAAAATCATGGATCACTATCGGACGTCCCCATGATGTTTCACGAGGAATGCGCTGCCATGTCATGGTTTTCGCTCCACTCCACCAGTCGCCGATATGCGCTTCACGGATGTAGTAAGCGACAGGTGCTCCATCGGCATCAATCTCCACGCCGCCACGAATATTCGGCATGTCGAAATTCTGCTGTGGGTTACTGAGTCTGTCAGGATCGACGACCTGTACCGTCGTGGCATACTGTCCGCGTCCGGGGCCTAAACGGTCGCGTCGATACTGAAGAATCAATAACGAATCGCCATCGAGCAACTTGTGACGAAATCCTAGCCGTAGCATCTGAGAAACTGTTTGTTTTCGCTCAACATCACAATATCGTCCGGGATCATTTGCCCATGATCGCCAGTGCGCTTCAATCACCTTTCCGTACTCATCCGCCCAGGTAGCATCAAACGCCTTATTGCCCGTAATAAGACGCAACATCCGATAATCGGGTTTAAAGATTGGTCGATAATTCGCACCAACCGCATTATCCAGAACGCGTGTTATTGTCCCTGACGCCCATCCGTCATTACGTGCCAGGTCCCGCATTCGAGACACAATGCGATCACGATAGATATTAATTTCATTATCTGGTGACCACAGAGCAGGCTGCCAGTTGGCCATTTGATCGCTAAAGGAGTCCGCCGCGTCATATGGAACTCTGCCGCTGCCTGACAACGCCCCGTACTTCATTTTCTGAGTAGATGGCGGCAAAGGACGTCCGTCAGCCCCTAAGATTTGCACACTCATCAGTACCTCACCCGTATTGGACGTCTTCTGGAAATCCCAAGCATTGCCTGTATCGTTTGAATCAGCGCCAGCAAATCACCGAGACTTGTCTGCTGATAGGTTACTGTTCGAGTGCCGTCGCCTTGTGTGTACGAAAAAGAGACACCTTTCGCACCCGTTGACAGGTCGATATATGCCTGCTGCGCCTGACTAAGCGCCGCCTGTAATTGTTCAGTACTCATTCCGGTCAGTAACGTTGTGATTTGTGGCACGGGGCCTCCTTATGGCAAGAGTTGCGAGATCCGCTTTCGTCTTGGTTTTTCATCTGGCTGCTCAACAATGACGGCGCCCGGTAACTCGTAACTAATTTTTTCTTCGGGTACAGGAGGAGCTGGCAGGAATTTATCGGGGTCAGCGGCAAGGTTGGCTGCCCGAACGTTGAGTTTTAACCCCATATGTTTTAGCCCACATAGAGCCGCATAACTGTAAACAAGACAGTCGAGCGCTTCGTTTGCCCTCCCCGGTATCTGTTCCCAGACGCTATAACGCTGACCCGCAGTGACTTTGTAAACCAGTCGCTCTGCCAGTAGCTGGTTAAAATATCCGAGGTCACGATCATCCGGGAAGTGCATATAGCCCGCACCTGCAGTACCTAAAGCCGGCGGTTCAAGATGCAGGCGACCACGGACAACATCTTTCGCAGAGTTCACGCCAAGAATAATTGGCCTGAAGCTGGCTTTACTTTTCGATGTCGGTCGCTTGGTTGGCCAGACGGGGTTGCGTTTGCCCCCCTGCGCAGACTCCCCCTTGATAGCCCAGATACGACGCCCAAGGCGCTCTTTACAGAACTCATAAACCTTTTGGGTATGGTGACCACCGGAGTCCATACATGCAGCCAGAATATTCAGCCCTCGCCCGTCACCACGTCGCCATATCTGTTTCAGGTACGCATCGAGGCGCTTCCACGGCTCCTCAGTTTCCAGATCGCCATAAATGACGTCATGCGCAACTGACCACGATTCTTCGTCCCGACCCCAGCCAGTGATCGTGATTTCGAATCGGTCATCCTGGGTATCGACGCCGGCAGTTAATAATGCCACGCCATCAGGAACGACGGCCGGAAAGACTTCACGGCGCGCCAGCAGAACATCAACCGGGAGCTGTTTCCCATGGTTGGGCCGGTGCGGCAACCCCATCTGGGTGTTCCACCAGGCCTGTTCTTTATCCGGATCGCCTTTTGCATCGAGGTATTTTTTCGCAATATCCGATGGCTTGTCTTTTTGCCAGGGACTGAAGAGTTTTGACGCCTGGTACCCGGCGTGTTGATTATCCAGCGCCTCGGCCCCGCAGTCCGGGCAAATCGCCCGGTATACGGCATGCCGTTCCGACTCCGACCAGCGCCAGACAGTATCAACACTCCCCTCATCGCCTTCATGCCATTTCTGATCATATTCCATTAATGGAGAATGGCGGGAACCACAGCATTCAAACGGTTTAGTCTGGTGCCAGCGAATTGTCTGTAATGCCCGCAGACGCTCGCCTTCCGACCAGCCAGCGCCACAACATTCACAATGGATCATGGCCGCTTTGGTCAGATGCTTATCACCTTCTTTCGGCCACTGGACATGTTTGAAGAAATCAAGGAACTGTCGGTGCCCGCAGTGGGGGCAAACTACAGAGGCCCGCCGCTGATCTGAATCTTCGTAACTGGCAGCAATCCGGCTTTCATCTTCGACCGTCGGCGAACAAGCCCGCACAGACAGCCAGTTAAGGCCAAATGTCGCGGTTCGCTCTTCCGCCAGGGCAATGGGATCACCCTCACGAGTAATCGGGTATTTATCCACCTCATCCGCCAGCAAAACACGGATAGGACGGCGCGCAAGGTTATCAGGGCTACCGGCGCCAGCCAGCGCCAGGAATCCACCGGTGAAGGCTTTATACAAAATGGTTTCTTTCGAACTCTTCTGTTTTGAGTCACCGATGATATTACGCAGCACAGGTGTCACGCGTACTAGCGGACTAATACGCTCTTTCGAAAACTGCTCTGCTGCTTCCTCTTTCGGCTGCAGGAGCAAAATCGGGCATGGATCGAGGTGTGCGAAATAACCGAACAGATTTTCCAGCAGCGCGGTTTTCATCAACTGAGTACAGCACATCACGGTAATAACGTGGACGCCCGATTCAGTCGCGGCCAGCATAGGACCGCGGGCGATCTCTACCGTTGATGTTTCCCAGTTACCAGAGGTGCTGCCAGCTTCTTTAGCCAGCTTCCGGTAGTCATCGGCCCATTGCGGGACGCTGATGCGCGGCGGCGGTGTCCACCCTTTTCGGACACTCAGTTGAAGACGCTCAATCTTCCGCTGGGTTAAACTCTGGTTCTCCGAGGACTGAGATCTGTTTGTGGACATGTTCAATCAGCACCTCTGTCATCCTGTCCGCCGGCACATTCAGATCGGCGGCTATCAGCGGTGCCACGCGTGAAGGCCAGTTCAGCCATGCATCACGCTGCTGGCGAAAGGCGTTAAACAGGACCTCCTCGGCGATGGCCAATTCAATTGTCTGGCCGCTGTCTTTTTCATACTGAAGCTTTGCCTGCAGGGCCATGTAATTTTCACGGATCCGCGCGGCCTCTTCCCTGGAAAGGTCGGCACCTTCTGTAAGCATTATCTGGCGAACGGTTTCATCAATTTCATCGTCGCCATCATTCCGGGGTGCTACGGTTTTTTTCTTCTTCGCGTTTGAAGCCCGCGGATCTTTTCCATCGCGGTTTTTCTTCAGCGCGGAATCGCTCGCTTCAACATCAATCAGGTCGCCATCCATGACGATAAACCGACCAGCCTTGATCCATCGGCCAATGGTCTTGCGATCGACGCCTGAATGTTGTGCGTACTGACTCTGGTTCATAGTGGTCATGGGGCATCACCTGGGACATTTTTGGGGTGGGACATTTACCTTGGACATTTTTGCAATGTCCCACACGAATGTCCCACTGGAATAAATGGAATAATCCGTGCTGGCTCTGGCGCGGCTGGCGATCCCTTGGGGTGGGACATGGGACACAAAATAAAAAGTTGTAGCTACAAAAACACCGCGGCGCGCAATGCCCGTGCCTTACAAAAGCCTCAGGAAGGACCCATTTTTTTGTATGACGGAATTTGAAAACATTTTTTTACATAGCATCACATTGAATCACACCCTATCATTGTCACGATTAATGCAAGGGGATAATGATGAAAAAAGTTAGTTTTATTAATGCGGCCCTGGCTGCCGTTTTGCTCACATCTTTTTCTGCAAGCGCTCAATGGCTTACTAAAGTAGATGATGACCTGTTCACAGGCGGGAAAAAGGCTGTGATGCTAGGCAGCTTGTCATCCTCAAACTCTGGGCTGATTTTCGATTGCACCAAGAATAAATTAACAGTTGCGTACGTAGAAACTGACAAAACAAGTGACTCCATTCCCACGGTAGAAATGGATTTAATCATCAAGATTGATGACAATCCAATCAATAAGCTTGAGGCGTCTCTGTCACGTAGAAACGCCCAGTCAATCGAGGTTGAAGCTGTTGATGCAGAGAAAATAACCGTAGTGCTTAAGCAATTACAAAGCGCTAAATCTAAAGTTCTTGTTGGTGTGCAAACACCAGATGGCGGTAACCAATCCTCGTTCTCAGGTAATGCATCTGGTTCGACCACTGCAACTAATAGCTTTATAAAAGCATGTGAGATATCTCTGTAACTCACATCCCAGTAAGGGACATCATTGTCCCTTACTTAGCCGTCCTGATAGCCTCAGCAATCGCTTTACTCAGCGCAGCAGGCATCAATGCCTCTGCCATAGCCTTCGAGCGGTCCATATATCCCAACACAGGCGTTACAGGAAGCGCATCGCCAAACCTCACCAGCAGCTTAGGGGGTCTCTGTTTTGGTCTAGGCCTGCGTGTACCATTAGGAGAGCGCTTAGCCCTCTTCTTCTTCGCCGGTTTTGGTTTACGACGCTGCCAGACCGCATTGACATTATTCACATCACCAATGAACACGTTCGACTTTGCTTTCAACTGCGAAAGTTTATTTCGCGGCATATTACCGTATTTGTTCAGCTTGATGTTTTTGGGGTTAAGCAACGCTGAGCTGTTCAGCTTATGATCGCCGCCAAATTCGAAAGGCTCCAGGTAACCTGCAGCGATATCTCGCACATAAACTTTCGCGCGGAGGTTATTCTTTCTGGCCCCCGATGAGCCCACAGCATTAACCGTGAACGGCGTCGGCGATTCCAGCTTTCGACCCAATGCGACTTTTTGCGCTGCGGCAATTTCCCGCACGACGGCCGTCATGGCCTGAGCAGCGGCGAATGGAATCTGCTTCTGCAACTGCCTAAGCTGCAGGGATAAGTCCTTAAGCGTTGCCATGCTGCCCCACTATTGTTAATAGTCATTAGAAAATCCACCCGTAGGTGGTCTTTGTGATGATTATTGCTCTAATTTTATCTTATTTCAGCTAATCGACATTCTCGGTCTGGGCGAATCAATAAATCGCCAGTAAGCACGGTACCACCATGAATAACAATCATTCTTTCTGACACATCTTGAAGAGATTCAACCCTAGCGGTATTGATCACTGAGCATTTCTCTCCTTTGCTAGTAACACCAGTAAAGGATAATCCGGTATTTATTATGTAAACTTTACCAGTGTCAGGATCCTCACCAACCAACCCCTTTCCTTTGATTAGCTTAATTTTTAGGTACATACAATTTCCTCTGAGTTAATGGAGGAAATAGAATAATTCTATTTCCTTTTTTTGAAAGCATTATCGAAGCCACTCAGGTAGTGGCTCCTGTAATGCCAATGAAAAAAACCGCCGCAGCGAGTCAGGCAAAAACACACTTTAAACCAACTCACCAATGAATTTTGCACTTACTCTAAGCCGAGCCTGAGGGACTCCTTTAACGGCCCCTGATAAAAGGTAACCCCCTTGCACTTCTACAATGCTCATTTCCATCGTGTAGTCATTTACACCTTGAATGACATTGACCGCCTGAGGATTATGCTGAGAAACATGCAAATCTAATGTATCGCCCTGAATATGCCCTTGGTAGGTAAATCCGAAATCCCCACCGTTGATGGCGTTTTCTTTTACTACTACAGTGCCCTGTCCAACGTCATGGTCATTGCTGCTGAAAGTAACGAAGTAAATACCGTTTTTCATGTCTCACCTTATGTGTGAAGCCAATTGGCAAAGACATTATAGGCATGCAAATTAAGGGGAGAAAAGTGGCATTTTAGTAATTGCCGCATATCACCCATTCTTCCCTCTAAATATTTCAGCCCGACGTATATCAGCCTTATCCCGGTTGCACTGGCCCAGCGCCGATAGCAGGCTGACGTTTAAATCCAGGCTTTGGCCCCACGTCAGGTTGTCAGGGATTTCCGGTTGCGGGGTGTCAGCTGTCAGGCTGGCCGGCAGCGGTATCACTGGCACTTTGACGTAAACCATTCGCGTATTGCTGCAGCCGCTTAACTGCGCCAGCAGGCACATGGCGATTAGTGCAATCATCATTCGCAACAGCAACCCTGATATCAGCCGTGGCTCCCGATGTGTCCAGTGCGATCTGCTCTTTTGCATTTTTGTTAGCCTCGGCGATGGAGTTGAATATCGTCATGGTGGTCAGTACGTTGGAGGTGATGGCCTGAGCGGTATTTACCTGCTGCTCAGCAGTTTCGGCTCTGGCTTCCTGCTGACTGGCGGCGTTGTGGTAATACATAACCAGCCAGCCAAGGCAGGCGACCAGACAGATAACCACGGCGATGATAATGGCGGTTAATCGGCTCATGACATGATTACCCCGATTGCCAGAAGATATGGCCACGCATCGTTGCCGTTAAAGGCAAGCAGCGCAGCCATGATGAAGCAAATCATGTTCATTTCTGCCCCCACAGACAAACTTCACGCTCAATCTCGCGGCGGGTTATCAGGCCTTTCCACTGTTTGCCCTTGGCGTAGGTCCAGCGGCGCAACTGGTCACATGCGCCTTTCTGGTCGCCCTGGTTGATTTTGCGTAGCAGCGTGGAGGTCTGAAAGTTTCCGGCACCGACGTTATAGGCGAACGAGTACAGAGCCCCGCGCATTGTTACCGGAATCGGCTTCTGGATGTACGGGTCAATCTGGCGGGCGACGGTGGTAAGGTCCCTGTTGAGCAGGGACCGGCATTCAGACTCGGTATAGGTCTTTCCGAGCACAATATCTTTGCCGGTGTGGCCATAGCAGACTGTCCAGACACCCACAACATCCTGATACGGCTTATACCTCACCCCTTCCAGACCATCATTACCGGTTGGCCCGGTTATTAGAGCGGAAGCGATCGCAATAGCGCCGCCCGTGACCGCTGCAATAACAGTTTTTTGCAGTGCTGGAGACATTATTCCCCCCTGGCAGCTTTGCGCCGGTCTTCTTTAATTTTGAAATACAAATTTGTCAGGTAAGTAAGGAAGCCAAATACCAGACTCCCAAGAACGCCAATGGCAGCCCACTGGGATGGGGATACTTTGTCGAGTAGCTGCAGTATCCAGAACCCCGCGCTACCTGCGGAAGAACCGTAGGCAATGCCCGTTGTGAGTTTGTCCATTCTGTACATACTCCACCCCCGTTAGTTACGGATGGCGCTGTGTTTTAAAGGGGTCAGGCCCGTCAGGCTGGATTTAACAACGAAGCATGTCGATGATGATTCCTGCGGGACCTGATAATAAAAAAGCCATGCAAATGCATGGCCTTGTGATTTGAATCCGTTATTTACAAAAAGTAGTCAAGACAGTATCTTTCGACTTCCGGACAAAAAAACATATACCGGGACAAAATCTAAATGTAACTGCCTTGCCTGCATGAAACCATGCGGGCTTTTTTTTGCCCAAAGAAAAGGCCCACCGGAATGGCAGGCCTTTAGATAGGGTTATGCAGTATGTGTGTGGTGCCGGGTGCCTCCCGGTGAGTCGCTGCCAGGTCAGGAACGACTCGCAATAAGCGCAAAAAAATAACTCGACCTGGCATTGCCCCTCCGCACAGGGGGATTCACCACCCCAGAAATTTAACATCTGCCAATTTCATTTTCAATGCTATACGACGATGTGACAGGGGTACTGATGCAATGCATCTCGCGAATACCCCTGTCGTATCGCCGGAAAGCAAAAACCCCGCATTGGCGGGGTTCTCGTTATATTCAAATTGTCGCTTCTCATCGCTGCCATCGTGGCGCAGCTCTGCCAAGCATGAATGGATTATCTAAACTTTTGGGTGAAAATCAATTATAAAATGAACCTTGAGCACAAAAAGCTAAAACCTAACTCCTCAGGTTTTTGCGTGCAGATAGAAATGCCCTTCCCTGAAATATCTTAAGGCACCATTTCACGCGCTCTCTTGCCTGGTCTGCCGTCAGCCATGGGGCTATCTTCTGAAGCTCCCTGGTAATATCAGATATTTTTTTTCTCGTCGTGTAATAGCTCAGCCCAACAATATAAACAGGGTCGTTAACATCAAAGGCATCGAGCACGCATTTCTCCACAAAATCAGCATCATCATCACTGATAGCGCTGTCTATGACGCTAGTCTCTGGCTTTGGCCATAAAATTATCTGAGCCCTCTTCAGGGCATTAGGCCCGCGAAATCCCTCCCTCCTTGCCTGTTCAAGCGCAGCAGTGAAACGCTCCAGAGCTTTGTCTGACCATCTGACCCCTTTGATGGCCCACCAGCATGAATGCGTTGTAGGCTTGCGGGGAAAAGTAGCACCTCGTAGACTCTCCCCCCAGACAGTGAGCAGGGATTTAATCCAGGCAGACTGAATACCGGTAAGCAATTCTGGGCGTCCGAGGTATCGTTTATGCGTGGCAACCGCGACTTCTGACATAGCGGCATTTTGTCTACGGCGTTGCATTGGAGTCATGCTGTCTCTCCCCGGATCTGGCAGGTGCGTATAAAGTTTTTGAGGATGCGGTAGTCAACTAATACAGTGCCGCGATGACGGCAAAGACGAAGCTTTTTCCAGCGGTAGCGGATCCGCTCGATTGCGTCACGGCTCATGCGGTCACCTTCTTATCAATGGCAAACTGCGCCAGCGCCATAAACGCGTGGCCTTTCGCTTCCAGTTCGGTGCGGTTGATGTAGCTGAATTTCTCGCCTCGCCAGGTCTTATCAAATACAGCTATGGCACCAGCAAAAAACGCGCTGGTCGGCCTTTGTTTGTCGTTGGCGGGTTTAAACCAGACAGGCAGATCGAAACCAATTCGCCCGCGGATAAAGCAAACATGATCCGCATCTTCTGGCCACCATGTTTCGCTCGTTGCGGATTTGACCAGGAACACATAGCGGCCGCCCTTCTCTCGTTGCGCTGCTGCGTAGTTCATGATGTGAGTCATGCCAGTGATAGCTTGCTTTTCGTGGTATTGAGAACGGCTGTAAGGGGGGTTGCCAAATGCAGCGCCACCAATTGAGTCCAGCATTTCCGACCAGTCCTGTGTCAGCGCGTTATCTTCTACGGTGTACCAGACAGGGCATTTTGCATTGCTGTCATCAGCAAACAGGTCCAGCATCAACGGACCAAACATTGCGTTGATACCCCAGAAAAGCGGATCCGGCGTTCGCCACTGGTCGCCAACCTCTTTTAAATAATGTGATGGTGCGTTGCGAAGGGCTGCTAGAGATTCGCCGTAAGGATTAGTCATGCTGTGGTCTCCCCTAACTCCTGGAGAACCTGGCTCAGTAACTCAGCTTCAGTACCGAATTTTTCCTCCCATGACTTACGCCCAGCGTGAATAGCAACACCGTGGCCGCCGGTGCGGTGATGTGCGTGGCAAAGAGGGATTACGTGGAAATTATCAGCGCGGACAGACAAGCCAGTACCAGAACTGCAGTGATGGATTTCAGCGGGTGATTCACCGTATTCAAGGTTGCGGCAAACTATGCAGCCCAGAGCGGCTACGCGGCTGATATGCAGCTTTTCAGCTTTGGTTTTTGATTTGCTCATACCGCACCACCTGGATGCGACAGACAAACGGAAACACCGCGCACTGAGGCACGGCGTAAAATGGCGTTGATGCGTTTTTGCGTCATCACTTTACTCCGGTGATGGCGCGATAGGTTCGGTGTTCAGCCGAGGTGATTAGTATAAATCACTTTTTCTTCTTCCGGAAGAATACTTTACACTCCTCGTGAGATTCCTTTGTGATTACAATCTCTCCTTCATTAAGCGGAGTTACAACATAAACTCCACCAGAAAGGTGGTTGACAACATACGTACCCAAAACGTCCATTGCTTCATTCATTTCTTTCTTATTCATCAGTCCGCACCTTGTGAATATTTCATAAATCGTAGATTTTTCTTTTCCTGTACAGGGATGGCTAAAAATGAACTCGCGACGCTCTGGAATACAATGACATATTTAGATCGTCCATCAAGACCCTATTTTTACAGACAAAATAGAATGACAATTAAAATATAAAGAGCAATAAATTCAATGCATTATGGAAAACCACTAAATATAAAAAAGTCATTCACATTTTTTCTCTGGTGCAACCCCCTATTTCACTCAGATAGAAGAATTAAGCCAATTTCAGAATTTAATTAACTGCATGTAAAATGAAGTAGCAGAAAACACTAGCGCGACAAAGAATGCACATTTTGTGTAGTGTGCAACCCACTATTTTCCAGGCAAGAAAAAGAAAACCCGCAAAAGCGGGCTTAAGGTGATGGACTAATAATCACTGAAGTAACTTTGGCTCGACCTTGCAGTGAACCTCCCACAAACTGATTCCGCAGCTCCCGCAGAAGTTAGCCAGGTAATTCAACCCTGACCACTCCCGGACGCCACCGCGAGCGGCTTCAACGTATACGCCGATTTGCTTATCTCTCCACAGCCCAAACAGTCGCCAGCCTCCGCTATCTGCGTTTCTGACTGCAACAATGCGGGTCAGAACTCCAGTCTGATAGAGCTCGGTAAAAGCTGGCTTTTTTCTGGTTATCATTTGCATAAATAACAAACCTTAGATTTGTTGATAACAAATATGGTGTTTGTGTTTTATTGCTTTATCCCCTGCTCAGTATTTTTCAGGTCGTTTTCCGCGAATAGGATCGACGTTCTGGCAGCGCGTAGCCTTGCCTTTGCATTTTTCTCTTCTCGCTCGAGGTTGGCGACAGATTCGCGCAGCTCATCACGGCGGTTATGAAGCTGCTGAATCTCTCTCACCACAGCCTCGCCATCAGTCGCGCACTGAAGAACGTACTGGAAAGGGTCTACAGCGCAGCCACATTGCAGGCACAGAATGATCCTCCCCTTCTCATCGACCTCGACGGCTTTATGCTTGCAGTGCTGCTCCCTGTAGTCCTTTTTGTCAATTACGGTGATGTTCAACAGCTTTTCTTCGTCACGCTTTGGCTGCACCAGAGTGATGACGTTGTCGCCTTCATTTTCCATCTGGTACCTCCTGTGGGGCGGCTGCGAAATGCTCAACGCCTTTTGCCCAGATCTCTTTAATAGTCGTCCAGGTAACCGGTACTGTGATTTCAATTCTCCCGCTGCCGTCGCAGGTTTCGCATTCATCATCACCAAAACACTCAGGGCAGTTTACGAATTTAGTTTCTGAAAACTCACCGGACAACGCGCCCTTTGCGCCGTTCTCAGCGGTTAACGTCATCGGCACCATCACGTAACCATCCGGAATTACCGGAAAGTTGCCAGCCTGGAGCATGGCGGCGCGGCAGTGATTCCACCAAGCGGCACGGATAATCGCATCTCCAATGCTCATGTCCGGATGCTCACGGCACAATTCCTCCCAGTGCTGCATTGGTGGCACTACCGGCTGCTGCGCCTTCTCCAGCGCCTCTACCAGCTCAGCGCCAGCCGCTTTCCAGCAATTCCACATGCGGTTGTAATCTGTTCCAGATAGCGTGGTGTTTCGGTATCCGTCAGCAGTGCGCAAGCCTTCCAGCGTCGACTTTGAAATGCAGATTTGAGTCATAACCCACGCTTCGAATTTCTCTCTCTGCAACAGTTCGGTGATATCAGTTGTCATGCTGTACGCTCCATTTCTACCAGGCCGACACGAACGGCATTCAGGATGCGATCGAGATATTGATATTTCGGATTGGGTACAGACGGCCATCCGGCATACCAGGGGTCATCGCCAAAAAGCTCTAAAAGTTCGTTGCCAATACCGTAGTCACAGCAACATGCCTTAACGTCATCAGCATTTTCGGCCTCATTCCACATTTCACGGGATTTCTCAGCGTCAAGTTCCCGTTCGCGGCGCAACTTGATGATTTGAGATTTAACGAATGCAAGGTTGGCGTCGTTATCATCGTCAACCGAGCTTTCAAGCCGGGGAGATAAACACCCGATCAGGTAGTCATTGCTGACACGCTTAATGAACTCCTGAACAGTGTCACCGCCCATTGCAAACCATGCGCCAGTCCATGCCTGCCCGTAGCAGGTGACTGTGATTCTTCCCTTCCCTGGCTCATAGTTTTCAATCATCACCCGCACAGGGTCTAAGCGTTCAGCGCCGGTAATGGTGAAAGACAGAACATCCATTTTTTCGATCATGATGCTCATTTGGCCCCCTCGCGCAGCTCAGAGGAGTGGACGCGCAACACGTTGATTGCATCACTGACGCCCGGAGCCTGGTGATTCAGCATCGTCATGATGGTTTTAATTCCTGACTCCACCCCATCAGCCTTAATCCCGGCTACGATGCGATCGGTTGCGTGGGTTTCGTTCAGCACCCCAATGATTAGCTTCTCCCATTTGTTGAAATACACCCCACCAGGGCGAGCAACGATTAACTGGTGCAGAACATCATGCATCTGCCAGTTTTCCGGGATTAAAGCCTTCAGCCCCACATTTTCCGCAGCCAGCTGCTGGTAAGCTTTCGCCAGCGCCAGAACCTTTGTCTCTTTGATCGACAGCTCGCCCGCAGACTCAAGCGACTGAATGAGCTCGTTTACTGCCTGTAGTGTGATTGTCATACAGCCTCCCCGAGCACCCAGCGTAGAGCATCAGCATATTCACCCTCTGCAGATTCCAGGGCTTTTGTGATTTCTTTTCTGGTTTTCAGGCGCGGCTTTGCATCACCGAGTATCTGACGCTGACGCCGGGCTTTTTCATGGCCGGTTGTGCCAGCAGTTGCCGCTTCGATTTCAGAGACCTTCTCCCGCTGCTCTTCGGGTTTAAGAGAAGCCAACTGACGTGCCTGGGTAACGGTCACCGTGCCAGCCTCCACCGCTTCCCGGACGGCCTGGGTGGCATCGAGAAGTGA
The DNA here is from genome assembly GCF_001753185.1 of Klebsiella sp. LTGPAF-6F. NCBI lineage: Bacteria > Pseudomonadati > Pseudomonadota > Gammaproteobacteria > Enterobacterales > Enterobacteriaceae > Klebsiella > Klebsiella sp. LTGPAF-6F. The sequence continues at coordinate 2,092,013 of NZ_CP017450.1, read as the reverse complement.
CAGCGTTGCACGAACGGTCTGAGAGCTGCAGCCAAACAACACTGCAATGTCGTCCTCATCGAGTCCGCGGTCGAGAGCGTCTGACATTTTTTTAGCACGGCCAAGCGGTGTATCAGGTCGGCGAATTTCGTTTTCGCTGACCATGTATTTAGCCATCTGATTTGCTGATCCGCGCTTAACGACCCCAGGAACAAGCAGTGGGTCTTTGCCCTCTTTCAAAAGAAGCTTGTTTGCCTCCAGGGTATGTTTTACGCGCTGACGACCTACAACTACGCAGGTGAGCCCCGTTTCAGGGTCTTTCCAGACGATGATCGGCTCCAGTACACCCAGCTCCTTGATGTTCAGTACCATCCCTTCGTCGATCGGCAGGTGAACACGTTCATCGTAGAGAGGGTGGGTCATATCGGTTACCAGGTGAAGGTTTTCAGGCTCGAACGTTAAAACGTTTGTCTTGCCACTGGCGCCGTATACCACTTTCGAATCTTTAGCCATTTTTAACCTCGTTTTTATTCACCGCTTCCGCCCATTTTTGTTCCAGAGCATGCCTGGCTTTGTTCTTTCCACCAGCCCAGTAGCTGTACTGGGCGCGATAATGTTCATTCGGGCACTTCAGGGATCCGGAGCAAGAACCGAATGTGTAATTCTTCCAGTGAAACTCCGGGGGAAGCCCGCAATCAGGGCATACAGGTAATTTCACTGAGCCACTCCGCGACATTCCCTCAAGAGGTTTTCAAACATCATCCGCAAGCGGTTTGCGCAGCCAAACGGCATATCGTTAAACCGCCATAAAGCTGCACCGTTGCGTAGGCCACTCTGGACAATCTGACCTGCTCCATGCAGCTGGCGAAGCTGGCCATTCACTGACGACATACCGCGCCCCAGCGCATTGGCGATTTCACGCGTAGTCAAATCAGAATTAGCTTTGAGAAATTCGATCAGCGTGATTTCACCGTTGTATTGTGTTTTCTTGGATTTGGTTGTTTTCATTAAAAAAACTCCTTAGCCCCTGAAACCTTTAGGAATATCTGTCTGAATCTTGCCGCTAAAACCGAGGTTGCCGCCGTTTGCGAGATTTGCCGGGCACAGCTTCAGTGCCAGCTCTGGCCATTTGTTGCGCAATGTCTTCATAGTTTGAACTTTTGGGCACCAGAACTGATCTCGCTGAATGCGCTCAATCATGGTGCGGATTTGGTCGTGGTTACAGCCGTGCTCCTGGCGAAGGATGCGAACCTCTTGAGCCCATGCGACAAAGTTTGGCTCTCTCGGTTTGGCCAGAGTTCCGTCGAATTCGGCGGCGCGTTCGTACAGCTCGATGATGGTCGACCAGAACCACATCGCGAGATCGAAATCGTCATCGGTAGCTAGGATTCCGTCTTCGGTAGCATCAGGAATGTTTGCTTCCGGCGTGACTGTTTTCTGAGTCGATTCAGAAAAGTTATCCACAGGAGAAATCTCTCCCGCGTGGTTTTTATGATCTGTAGGTAGTGATCTGTTTTTAAGATCTGTATAGAGATAGGATTCGGCTTGAGAGCCGTTTCCAGGATTCGGCTCTTGGGCCGTTTCCATTCGGCTCTTGGGACGAATGCATTCGGCTTGAGAGCCGTTTCCATTACTTTCAATAACTTGCTTCGATTCGGCTCTTAAGCCGTTTCCATTCGGCTCTTGAGCCGAATCCATATCTTTCAATGGTTTATTTGAATTTCCCCCTTGCGGGAAAATCTTGGCTATTAACGCTTCCTGATCGACGCGGTAATGCTTCTTCGGCGTGCCGCTTACCTGCCGAAGTTCTTCCTCAATAACTCCCGCCAGGTACTGCTCTGTAATCTTGAACATTGCTTTTCTGACCACATCGCCGTCTTTAGCGCGGATCTCTTTCGCAAGCGCTGCGTGCTCTTTGTAAAACCAGCCATTTTCCAGACTCGACTTGCCCGACCAGAACACCAGCTGATTGAGAATGGCCGCCAGCAAATGCTGCTGCCTGTCTCCTGCAAAGAAATCCAGATACGGTCCGGGGATCGTTATGCAGTTGCCCTGCCCCGACATGGCCTGAACAATTTCAAAAACCTGATTGTTCATTCCGAAACCTCATTGTGTAGCCGTAAAAACTCTCTCAATCCCACCCAGCCAATAGCCCCGCAGGGTTTGCGGTAGGAAACATCTTTCTCTGTCGCTGTGAGTACCGTCACCATGTGGCCTTTGTGTCTGTGCTGGAAGCGAGAACCGGCCTTAGGGATGCCAGTGCCTGCACAATCTCCTTCAGACGGCTCATACGCCGGATACGCTCGTTTCAGGCGAGCAATCAATTCAGCAGCAGACTGGTTACACATAGTCACCTCCAGAATCAGTGGTATTTCGTTACTTCAACAGCGAGAGGCTGATACGCCTTGCTGTATATGGCTTCAATAGCATCGTCGTGGGCATCAATAGCCGTTCCGATGGCATGCTGGGCCGCCAGCAATGCCCGACGCTCGATCGTGTCGTAGATACTCAGACGATGACGGATTTCACGCGGCAAAACGCGCAGGATTGACGGAAGCAGCAGGCGGATTTTCTCGCGCTGCTGTTCGGTCTCACCCTTCAGCCAGCGATGAAAGATATTTTGCTGATTGGCCCACGCTTTACCCGGAACCAGGCGAAGCTCAGCCCCACCGGAACGCACGTACTCTTCAGTAATGGCATTAGCTGCATATGCCTGACCGACTTCAGCAGCCCAGGCCAGCAGAACTATTTCAACGTGCTCGTGTTTGATTTCCATTAATCAGACTCCTTCTGTGCTGTAGCCGTATTATTCTCAGGAAGGCCACTGGTTGGGTTTGGGTGAAGATCAGGACGCAACTCATGCGGAGTAATTCCAGTTACCTCGTAAACCTGAATTACGCGCTTTGGTGGAACCTGCCCCTGGTACTTATGAATCCATCGACTCAGCGACGACGGTTTAATGTTCAAGGCAAGCGCAAGCCGACGTTTGCCACCTACAGCTGTAATTGCCTTATCAAGACCTGACATGTGAACCTCTCGTTTTAGCCATTGCGCAATTATATTGAGCTAATGGCTAAAAAAAATCAACAACAAGAAATTATTATTGTTTTAGCCAGTGGCTTACAATTGTTGCTATGAAGACAGAAACCCAGCATGAATCAGGCGTAAAGCCACAAAGCACGCTTGCCGCAAGACTTGATGAGTTGATGAAACTGAATCATTGGTCTCGCACAGAAATGGCGAGGATTGCGGGAGTTAGTCCTACCTCTGTAACCAACTGGTTTAAGAGGGAAACCATTAGCAAGGAGTCAGCAGCCAAACTAGCTAAGGCCGCTAAAACCTCGCTCTCATGGATACTTACAGGAGCAGAGGAACTCGGCGGGACATACACCGAAGACGAAATTGCACTTATTGAAGTTTTCCGCGAATTGCCTCCTATCGAGAGGCGCAATATGCTGGCTGCATTCCAGATGCGGCTACAAAAACTCAAAGATTTTTACTCTGACAACGTAGATCCGACTACCAGAGAAAAATAAATTCACTTCAATTTCAAAAGAATGCCGCCGATTGGCGGTATTTTTTTAGCCTTTGACTTATCTTTTGGTTGATTTTATTTAGCCTGTAGCTCACCATAAGTACATCGACACAACGGTGCGATAGGTTAAACGTTCGGTTGGCCGCCTGAAGGCTAAAAATCAACAGGCTTTGCAATGCAGTGAATGCGGCTATGCGCACGCGGCACAGTTAAGCGGTATCACTCGTTTCTAAAAAGAGTGGGGTGGAAAAGAAGCTGTCGGTACCAGTTCTTAACTGGCTGGTATCACCGGGAGGCACCCGGCACTGCATTGCAAGGTCTGTTAGGTACTCAATACGCATGAGGGAAAGGAGATGATTCGAGACGAAGACAAGCCAGCATGGCGCCGGTTCTGGTTGAAGGTTGTTCCGTTTTTGGTTGTGGTCGCATCGGTAAGCGTTCAGTGCTGGGGTGGAGTATGAGCAGAAATGGCATTCGTTCACTGGTTATTGTTCTGACCATCTGCCTTGTTGCCTGGTCAGCGACCATTATCAAAATTCTGCATGTTACGGGGGTGTTTAATGGCTAATTTTCTGCAAAGCAACCCGATGGTTAAAGCAGCTCAAAGCAAACTCGCTATTGCGCAATTTATTGGTAACAGTGGTATGTGGTCTGATGCCATGGCGTCAATAAAAGATATTCATGAAGCAGCAAAGCACGAAGAAGACCATATGTTTTGTGGTCGCACGGATTCACTTTCCGGACTTCAATTTCGTGATGTTGTTTTAAATTATGACCTGTACGGAGATTTAATTTCCGTCGATGCTGACTTGCTTACAGGTCAATATAAAGTAAATACCGAAGTTTCATTTTAATTATCGAATAAATGAATTAATGCCTTAAATGGCAGGTATCCACACACCTTAATACAGGAATAAATATGGAAACCGAAAAACTCAACTGCTACAGCTGCGGCGGCTCCTTTGCACGCGAAGAGTTGCAGTTTCGCCCCTCTGGCCGAGGCGCTTATCGCAAAGTGGCATATTACTGTCCTACCTGTAACGAAAGGGAAAAAAAGAAAGACCAAATAAAGGCTACACAGTCTTTAGTTCGCAAAACACTACCTTCAAGACCAGCAAGCTTTCAATTACGACCAGCAGCGTGGAATAAATAACCGGAGGACTAAATATGAAAGAACTTAAATTTTACGGTGCCAGTGATGACCTTTTCGAATGCGAAGGCGCTATCAGGGAAGAAATCTGCATATACAGTAATCCAGGCGTTTATCACCTCAAATCCGCTGAAGGTGAGATGCTGGTTATTGCCTGCTATACCGACGAAGGTTGCTGGGCTATTGGCGTGGGCCAGGTTAAAGAAGAAACGCCACTTCCAGCATGGCCCACATCTTTCACCCAGCACGAACGCGGCTATAGCGTTGAGCTCACGATTCAGGTTCCTGACGACACAGAACTGGTACTGGAGGATGACAAATGAGCTGCGGATATCAAGGTTATGAATTTGGTGCGCATTACCCGGATAGCCTTTGCTGCGATGGTTATCTGTGGGATTGCGACGCATACGAAGATGGCATGCTGACGAATGGTGGTGACATTCCTTGCCCTGTCTGTAATCGCAAGCAGTGGCTGGCTTTCTACCGCGATCACATCATTGAGTGCGGAATGATGCAATCAGAGCGCAAGCGTGGACCTAAAACAGTGAAATACGGTGGTTTCCCTGAGTCCGTACGTGGTGATGCAAAGGCTATGCGCACCATCCGTCGCTGGCTGCGTCGCGGTTGGTATCAGGGACGTAAGTTCGATGCGGAAGCGCACAAGGTGGTGGTATGAGCAAATCACTAAACGCACGCTGCATCAGACGGTGGGAAGTAGAATTTAAACCTATCTGCGATTCTAAGGTGAATCCGTTCTGGCGTAAGAGTGACCTCCATAGGTATATCCGCGAAGCGGCGCTCACTACCGCTTACAGCATGGTCGAGAGCATGGCTGAACGTAACGCTAAGTTTGACTATGACGGTGAGCCGAACGGCTGGTCACCAGAATTTTCTGCCTGGTATCGGGAACGCCGGGAAAAGTACCTCAAAGAGGCGCGTGACTACCTAGACGAAGAAGCTACCAATGACGAAATCGACGAGGAGATCGAAAACGAACTGGAAGCATGGAACGACTGAATTACACAAAAACACAACTGAACTGATTTCCAATAATCAACATTAAACTGGGGAACTGATTATAGTTTCCCAGCCATGAGGTTATTTATGGCCGATATTACTCAAGAAGATGAATGGGTGATGGAAAAGGGAATTGTAGCGAAGATGTATATGACTCCTCGGCAAATTAAATCTTACCGGGATGGGAGATGGATCGAGGGCATTCATTATAAGAAACACCCACCAGATCCAAAAGCTTCAGAAGGAAGAGTAACGCTTCTCTACAACTACACCAGGATTAATAGGCTTGTCGGGGAAACTTAATGAATATGCCTGCTGGCGTAGAGCTGCATGGGAAAGGAATAAGAATTAGCTTTCTATATCGCGGCATACGTTGCCGCGAAGTTTTGCGGGGCTGGACCGTATCAAATAGCAATATAAAAAAAGCTGGCAATCTCCGTGCTTTAATTATGAGTGAGATTCAGCAAGGTAAATTTGACTATGCAGAGCACTTTCCTGAATCAAAGGCGCTTAAAAAATTCACCACAACACAAAAAATTAAAACCTTCGGTGAATTGTGCAAAGTTTATCTTAATGCCAAAAAGCTTGAGGTCTCAGCTGCGTCATACAGAGGCGCAGAATCACGTATAGCAACGCTTTGCGCTATTGTTGGAAGTAATACGTATATTGCTGATATTCAGCATACCGACCTGTTGAATTACAGGAACGCGCTATTAACTGGTAACACCTTTAGCGATCACGCGCCCTGGCTTAAAAGAAAAGGTCGCGCTGTATCCACGGTCAACGGCCTGATGAACAACCTGACTGCGTTGCTCAAGCTAGCGAACCTGAGCGGCTTTATCGAGCATACCCCTCACGAAGGTATAAAGATGCTTAAGCGCTCCAAGAGAGACCCGGATCCGCTTCTCCAGAGTGAGTACGAGGGTTTTATAAAAGCGCTATCTCCTCGGTATGCTTTGCTCTGGACTACGGCCATTTTTACCGGCCTTCGGCATGGAGAGCTTACAGCTTTAGCCTGGGAGGATGTGGATCTTGATAAGGGTGAGCTTCACGTCAGGCGTAACCAGACGAATGAAGGGCTGTTTGTGCCACCCAAAACCGAAGCGGGCATCAGAACAGTAACCCTACTTGAACCTGCGCTGAATGCTCTACGTGAACAATTCAAGCTAACCGGCGCATTAAGCAAAACCGAAATCACTTTTCATCATCGTGAGCATGGGTTAACTGAACAACAAAAATTGCGGTTCGTATTTATCCCCCCCAAAAACTGGCGCGGGGAAACGAAGTATTATGGCTCTCAGTCTCTGGGGTATAGTTGGGAGGCTGGATTAAAGAAGGCGGGAATCAGGAGCAGACGCCCTTACCAGTCGCGCCACACGTTCGCATGCTGGCTTTTAACTGCCGGAGCTAACCCGTCTTTCATCGCCGGACAGATGGGCCACGAGAATGCGAAGATGGTTTATGAAATCTACTCGAAGTGGATCGGAGAGATGGACCGCAACCAGGTGGAAATGCTGAACAGTAGTTTTTCTGACGTAGTGTCCCAAGGGTGCCCCAAACGCAAGGTAGTAGGCATAAAAAACGTTTAATTTCAGTGAAATAAAATAACTTGCCGGAATATTAACTTTATTCCAACATGAATGCTCACTACGCCGCAACGGCGGCGAAATAAAAAGCAGGAGCGGATATGATTACGCTGTGGGGCAGAAATAACTCGACCAATGTGAAGAAAGTGCGCTGGGTGCTGGAAGAACTCGACCTCCCGTATCAGCAAATTCTGGCAGGCCTGGAGTTCGGTCTGAATCACGATCCGGCCTACCTGGCCATGAATCCCAATGGGCTGGTACCGCTATTGAAAGATGAGACGACCGATATCGTGCTCTGGGAATCCAACACCATTATCCGCTATCTGGCCGCGCAGTATGGTCAGGATCGCCTGTGGGTGGAGTCGCCCGCCGAACGCGCTCAGGGAGAGAAATGGATGGACTGGGCCAACGGTTCTCTCTCGCCTGCCCATCGGCCGATTTTAATGGGGCTGGTGAGAACCCCGCCGGAAAAACGCGACCCCGCCGCGATTGAAGCCGGTATTGCCACCTGCGAGACCCTGTTCGCCATTCTCGATGACGAACTGTCGCGCCGTCAGTGGCTATCAGGCGACGCCTTCGGCCTCGGCGACATCGCCGTCGCGCCGTTCATTTATAACCTGCTGGAGACCGTGAAAACCTGGCAACCGCGCCCGCACCTGCAGCGCTGGTATCAGCAGATTAACCAGCGCCAGGCCTGGCGCAACGTGGTGATGATCCCGGTCACCTGATATTAGCCCGCCGGGCTCACCCTCAGCAGCTCGCCGTTGGATTCGTCGGTTAAGACATACAGATAGCCATCGGGTCCAACGCGCACATCGCGGATACGTTTACCGCGATCGCCCAGAATCCGCTCCTGTTCCGTCACCTTATTGCCGTCAACCTTGAGGACAATCAGCGACGTATCCTTCAGCGCGCCGATAAAGAGCCTGTGCTGCCACTGCGGGAAGGTCGGCGCGTTGTAAAACGCCATACCGCTCACCGCTGGCGACTTCGCCCAGACAAACAGCGGCGCTTCGGTTCCCTCCAGCGTTTTGCCTTTGGCCTCCGGGATCGGCAGGCCGCTATAGTTAATGCCGTGCGTCGCCAGCGGCCAGCCGTAGTTTTTCCCTTTTTGCACCAGGTTGATCTCATCCCCGCCGCGCGGGCCGTGTTCATTTAACCACAGCGTATCGCTCCACGGGTTCATCGCCATCCCCTGGGGGTTGCGAATACCGTAAGACCAGATTTCCGGCCTGACGCCAGCCTGGCCGACAAAAGGATTATCCTCCGGGACCTTGCCATCAGCCGTTAGCCGCACCACTTTTCCCTGCAGCTTATCGAGATCCTGAGCGGTCGAACGCTGGTTATTCTCCCCGAGACCGATAAACAAATAACCGCGGCCGTCGAACACCAGCCGCCCGCCAAAATGGTTGCCGGTTGAGAGCTTCGGCTGCTGGCGGAAAACCACCTGGAAGTTTTCCAGGCGCTGGAGATCCTCGCTCAGTCGGCCGTAGCCTACGGCGGTCCCGGCCTTGTCGTCACTCCCGCCTTCGGCGTAGCTTAGCCAGACCCGGCGCGACTGGGCGAAATCCGGGGCCAGCGCCACGTCAAGCAGCCCCCCCTGCCCGTTGGCCCAGACCTGCGGTACGCCCGAGATCGCAGGCGCGAGGCCTTTTCCCCGCTGCCACAGCCGGAGCTCACCGCCGCGCAAGGTCATCAGAATGCCCCGATCGTCCGGAAGAAAGGCCAGCGCCCACGGGTGTTCAAGCTGGTTCTGCAGCACCTCTACGCGCTCCCGGGCGGCAAGGGCAGCCGCAGGCAGCAACAGTGCGGTAAGGGCTATCATCAGGGTAATGGTCTGGCGCATGGCATACTCCTTTTGTCAGCAATGCGATAAGGGTAGCCAGCGTGGGAAAACGGGAAGGGATTTTTACATAACATTAATCGGGGGGAGCAGGCTCCCCCCGATCTCAGGCATGAGTAATGGGCTTAGAATCATTCAATTTATGAATATTTAGCCGCAATACCGCCAGGCAGCTTTCCAGCTTATCTACGTCGACAGCGATGTAGGACGGGCAGTCATGATGTCCGCTCAGCAGGCACACCGCCGCGGAAGCGACGGCTTCGCCCGCCAGCCGCAGGGCATCCTTTTCCTCCGGCGCAACGACGTGCTGCAGGCGCGGCGCGTGTTGACGCATTTCATGGCACAGTTCAAACAAGTTATCACGTAGATGGTCGTTTTCGCTGACTGACATATAGCCTTTTGCTTTACGCAGCTGTAAATAAGCATCGAGATCAATGTTGGCATTAATCAGCTTATTCATCAGGTTACGATATAGTCTGTCAACGCTCATCGCGGTTCCTCCTCTGTCGTCCTTTACCACAATCATAATATGGTCATTTTTTGTACAAAACGATGAGGCAGATCAATAATTCTCAGGGCATTAACATCCTTTACAATGTTACAACGAAGCTTAAAATCCCCACCTGCGACATCATCTCCTGAAAGCCAAAAATGTTATACGTTCTCATAAAAGTAAAAATTCCAACCCTGGGATATAAAATCATTTATTGCAGTAATGATCACAAATTAGCGCAATTCACGTTGCCAGAAAATGCCGCCGGGTGTCATATCATCAAATAAAATGTATTACGTATAACATTCAATAAGAACGGCAGGCATATCGATCCTGTTTGTAACCTTTATCTCTATCGCTTGAAGGAACTGAAATGATGACGCCCGGCAAAAGAAACTATATCTTGTTGAGTCTTTTCGATTTCCTCTATCTCTTCGCCTGGTCCTCGACCATGGCGTTCTTTGTGATCTGGACGACTCAGCACCTCGGCATTAGCGCAACGAAAACCGGCCTGCTCTACTCGGTCAACGCCTTTATTGCCCTGCTGATGCAGCCCTTCTTCGGCTTTATTTCCGATAAGTTCGGCCTGAAAAAGCGGCTGATCTGGATCCTGGTCGCCATGCTGCTACCGGTAGGCCCGTTCTTTATTTATTTGTACGCGCCGCTGCTGGTGCACAGCTTCTGGCTGGGTGCGCTGCTTGGCGGGGTATACCTGGGGATGATTTTTAACTCCGGCTGCGGGGTGATTGATTCGTATATTGATAAAATTTCGCGGCGCTACCAGTTCGAATATGGCCGGGTAAGAATGTGGGGATCGTTAGGCTGGGCCGCCGCCGCGTGGATCGTCGGCAAGTATATCGACAGCAATCCGAACCTCGCCTTCTGGCTGGCGAGTATCGCCATTGTGATTGCCGCGCTCTGTTTTATGCTGACCAAAATCGAGCTGACCGAAGCGGAAATGCAGAAAACCAGCGCGCTGAAAGTTTCGCATGCCCTGGAGCTGGCGAAGAACGGCCAGTTCTGGATGTTGCTGATCTTTACCCTGTTCGTCACGCAAATCTACGACACCTACGATCAGCAGTTTGCCCAGTACTTTTCTCTGCAGTTCCCGACGCCGGAAGAAGGCAATCGCTGGTACGGCATTTTGGCCTCCATTCAGGTATGCGGCGAGACGCTGTTTTTATGCCTGATGCCGTGGTTCGTGAACCGCACCGGCGCGAAATGGGCGCTGATCATCGCCGGACTGATCATGTCGGTGCGTATCGTCGGCTCCGCGATTCCGCTGGGCCCGGTGTGGATCGGCGCGGTCAAAATGATGCATGCGCTGGAAAAACCGCTGATTCTGGTGTCGGTATTTAAATTTATCGCCGCCAACTTCGACAACAAGCTCTCCTCGACGGTCTACCTGCTGGTGCTGTTCGTCGCCTCCATCGCCACCGCGATTTACTCGCCGCTGGCCGGGTATTTGTACGACACCATCGGCTTCGCGCATACCTATTATATTCTGGGCGGCATCGCCGGGCTGTTTACGCTGATCTCAGTATTTACGCTGCGCGATAATAGAGAACCGACCGCGCCGGGGGCTGCGCCAGGCGCTGGCGTTGCGCAAAGCCATTAATCAAAATTCGCCCGGAAGCCTCTTTCGGGCGAATTAGCGGAAGCTCCACTGTACGCTCATCACAAATATGGCCGGGACGATAATGCCCGTTTCCACGCCGAAATAATCGGTAAAATTGTACTGCAGGCCATGATAAATATAGGGAGAGAAACCGACGCCGGTGATTTTCTTCGCCGTTCGATAGGTGCCTGAATCCCCGCAATCGCGAAAGGCTTTAAAGAAAAACTCGCCGGTATAGGCATAGACGCCCTTGAACGTCCAGCCGCTTGCCCCCGCGTACCAGTCTCTCCTCGCTCCTAACGAGAGGCAGCGGTCGGCAAAGCTATTCTTCATGGTGCCGGCCAACAGGCTGTACTTTGAATCCGCTGACAGCTTGCGCTCAACGGAAAAAAATTGGTTATTGAATTTTTCGTTATATTGACCGTGATTGCCGGTCATGTGATAAACAAAGGAACCGGTATTGACCGAATATAACGCCATCTCGTTGGCATAAACGGGCGTCGCGCCAATCATGGCCAGCGCGCAGACGAAACCACCCAACTTTTTAAACATGGGAAACCTGATAAAAATAAAGACTGAAAGCAGCGGCTATTTTACCGCTTCAGGTTAAACCAGATCTAAACCGACTTCCCCGGGTTGCAAGATAAAAGGTGAATAACTCCCTTATTTTGATTAACAATCTGGATAATCATCCCGATAAAAAGAAACACGGACATCGCCAGGCTAACAAGAAAAGGAGTATAAACTTTCCGCCGATCTCTGTAGAATCCCTGCCCTGACCATCCCAATAATTGAACACTTTTTAAGCTATGAGCAATGTCACCCCTCAGCCGAAGATCGGCTTTGTCTCTCTGGGCTGCCCGAAAAACCTCGTGGACTCAGAACGTATCCTGACTGAACTGCGTACCGAAGGATATGACGTGGTTCCCTCCTACGATAACGCTGATATGGTTATCGTTAACACCTGCGGCTTTATCGATAGCGCCGTGCAGGAGTCGCTGGAAGCGATTGGCGAAGCGTTGAAAGAAAACGGCAAAGTGATCGTCACCGGCTGCCTGGGCGCAAAAGAAGATCAGATCCGCGAAGTGCATCCGAAGGTGCTGGAAATTACCGGCCCGCACAGCTATGAACAGGTGCTGGAACACGTCCACCACTACGCGCCGAAGCCTAAACACAACCCGTTCCTCAGCCTGGTGCCGGAACAGGGCGTGAAGCTGACGCCGCGTCATTACGCTTACTTAAAAATTTCCGAAGGCTGCAACCATCGCTGCACCTTCTGCATCATCCCGTCAATGCGCGGCGATCTGGTCAGCCGTCCGATTGGCGAAGTGCTGGCGGAAGCCAAACGCCTGGCCGACGCCGGCGTCAAAGAGCTGCTGGTGATCTCTCAGGACACCTCCGCCTACGGCGTTGACGTCAAACATCGCAGCGGTTTCCACAACGGTATGCCGGTCAAAACCAGTATGGTTAGCCTGTGCGAAGAACTGGCGAAGCTCGGTATCTGGGTGCGCCTGCACTACGTCTATCCGTACCCGCACGTCGATGATGTGATCCCGCTGATGGCGGAAGGCAAAATTCTGCCCTACCTCGATATTCCGCTGCAGCACGCCAGCCCGCGTATTCTCAAGATGATGAAGCGTCCGGGCTCCGCCGACCGCCAGCTGGCGCGCATCAAGCAGTGGCGCGAAGTCTGCCCGGAACTCACCCTGCGCTCGACCTTTATCGTCGGCTTCCCGGGTGAAACGGAAGACGATTTCCAGATGCTGCTCGACTTCCTGAAAGAAGCCCGCCTCGACCGCGTCGGCTGCTTCAAGTACAGCCCGGTTGAAGGCGCGACCGCCAACGAACTGGCGGATCAGGTGCCGGAAGAGGTGAAAGAAGAGCGCTGGAACCGCTTTATGCAGCTGCAGCAGCAGATCTCCGCCGAGCGCCTGCAGGAGAAAGTCGGTCGTGAAATTATGGTGCTGATCGACGAAGTGGATGAAGAAGGGGCAATTGGCCGCAGCATGGCCGATGCGCCGGAAATCGACGGCGCGGTCTACCTGAACGGTGAGAGTAAAGTCAAACCGGGCGACGTTGTGCGGGTGAAAGTCGAACACGCCGACGAATACGATCTGTGGGGCAGCCGGGTTTAATTCCGCCCGCTTAACCTATCCCGGATGAAGGCGCTCGCGCGCCTTATCCGGGCGACAAAACCGCACAGGATTAACGTGCGGAGTGCTTTCCCGGACACCTGTCCGGGCTGCACAATCCTCGAACGCCTACCCTTTTATCCTCGGATCCAGCGCATCGCGCAGGCCGTCACCCAGCAGGTTAAACGCCAGCACCGTCAGAAAAATCGCGATTGCCGGGAACAGCGCCACGTGCGGCGCCATCACCATATCCGCCCGCGCCTCGTTCAGCATCGCCCCCCACTCCGGCGTCGGCGGCTGCGCGCCAAGCCCCAGAAATGACAGGCTGGCAGCGGAGATAATCGACACCCCGATACGCATCGTAAAGTAGACCACTATCGATGATACCGTTCCGGGCAATATATGATTAAACAGGATGGTAGCATCGCTGGCGCCGATGCTGCGCGCCGACTCAATAAAGGTCTGCTGCTTAAGCACCAGGGTATTGCCGCGCACCAGACGCGCAAAGGCCGGGATCGAAAAGATCGCCACCGCGATGATGACGTTCGACATCCCGCTCCCCATTACCGCCACGACCGCAATTGCCAGCAAAATCCCCGGGAAAGCGAACAGCACGTCGCAGATACGCATAATGATGCGATCCCACCAGCCTTCGTAATACCCGGCCAGTAGCCCAAGTACGGTGCCGATGGCCGCGCCGATGAATACCGCCAGTACCCCGGCGGCCAGCGAGATCTGCGCGCCGACCAGCACCCGACTAAAGATATCCCGCCCCAGCGAATCAACGCCGAACCAGTGCATCATTGACGGGCCGTCGTTGAGCCGGTCGTAATCAAAATAGTTTTCCGCGTCGAACGGCGCAATCCACGGCGCCACGATCGCCACCGCAATCAGCAGCAGAACAAATACCCCCGCCCCCATCGCCACCGGCTGACCGCGAAACCGCCGCCAGAACTCGTGCCACGGGGTACGTATCTGCCCGGGTTTAATCCCCGGCATCGCGTTGATAGCCGCTTGTCTTCTCCAGTTGAGCAATCGCACCTTACTTGTACCTGATAGCCGGATTAATGGCGGCATACAGCACGTCCACCACTAAATTAATAAGAATAAACTCCAGAGAAAACAGGAGGACTTCCGCCTGAATCACCGGATAGTCGCGCATCTCCACCGAGTCCACCAGCAGACGCCCGAGGCCTGGCCAGTTAAAGACCTTCTCCACCACGATTGAACCGCCGAGCAAAAAACCGAACTGCAGGCCCATCATGGTGACGACAGGAATCATCGCATTGCGCAGGCCGTGCTTGAGCACCACCAGCGTTTCGCTGACGCCTTTCGCCCGCGCGGTACGCATGTAATCTTCATGCAGGACATCGACGAACGAGGCGCGGGTAAAGCGCGCCATCACCGCCGCCACCGCCGCGCCCAGGGTCAGCGAAGGCAGAATATAGTGGCGCCAGCTGTCGGCGCCCACCGTCGGCAGCCAGCCCAGCTCAACGGAAAAGACCTGCATCAGCAGCATGCCGAGCGCGAACGCCGGGAACGAGATGCCGGTGACCGCCAGCGCCATTCCCAGGCGATCCGGCCAGCGGTTGCGCCAGACTGCCGCCACGATCCCCGCCGCCATACCGAAGATCACCGCCCAGCTCATGCTGGCGAGCGTTAACCAGAACGTGGGCATGAAACGGCTGGCGATTTCGCTGCTTACCGGGCGACGCGAGGCCATCGAGGTACCGAAATCCCCTTGCACAATATTGCTGATATAGTGCCAGAACTGCACGTGCAGCGGCCGATCGAGCCCCAGCTGCTGGCGCACCATTCCCACCACCTGAGCATCGGCTTCCGGTCCGGCAATCAGCCGCGCCGGGTCCCCGGGCAGCATATGCACGAACAGAAACACCAGCACCGCCACAATCAGCAGCGTGGGGATCAGCCCCAGCAGGCGTTTAATCACATAATTGAGCATGCTTCTCCTTGCGCGAAGTCCCCGCAGCCTGCGCCCGGGGACCCGCAGCTATCTACTTAAGATCCGCCTGTTCAAAGCTAAATCCGGTATCCGGCTGGATATAGAATCCGGTCAGATTTTTACTGTGCGCCGAGACCAGTTTCTCTACCACCAGCGGCACCCACGGCGACTCTTTCCAGATAGTATCCTGCGCGTCTTTATACAGCCGCGTTTTTTCCTGCGCATCGGTGGTTTTCAGCGCGTCGTTGAGGTCTTTATCCACCTGGGGATTGCTATAGAAAGCCGTATTGAACAGGGTCGGCGGCCAGTTCTGCGACGCGAACAGCGGCGACAGCGCCCAGTCCGCTTCTCCGGTCGACGCCGACCAGCCGGTATAGAACATGCGTACGCCGCTCTCTTTCTGCCCTTTACCTTCCACTTCCGCCGCGCGCTGGCCCGCATCCATCGCCGTCAGCTGCGCCTTAATGCCCACCTGCGCCAGCTGCTGCTGGGTAAACTGCAGCACTTTCTGCGCCGTACTGTGGTTGTGCGACGACCACAGCGTGGTGCTAAATCCATTCGGATAGCCCGCCTCTTTCAGCAGCTCGCGGGCCTTCGCCGGATCGTACGGCCAGGCGCTGTAGCTTTCAGCGTAGGCAATTGACGGCGGCACCACGCCGGTCGCCGGGGTGGCATAGCCCGCAAAGGCGACTTTTACCAGCGCCTGACGGTTAATGGCGTAGTTAATCGCCTCGCGCACTTTGGGGTTATCAAACGGCTTCTGCGTCACATTCATGCTGATATAGCGCTGCATGATCGACGGGCTGGCCACCAGCTCCAGCTTGCTGTTTTTCGCCAGCAGCGGCGCCTGCTCGTAAGGGATCGGGAACGCAAACTGCGCTTCGCCGGTCTGCAGCATCGCCGCGCGGGTATTGTTATCCACGACCGGGCGCCAGGTGATGGAGTCCAGCTTCGGCAGCCCCGGCTGCCAGTAACCGGCGAACTTCTTCACTTTAACGAAGTCGGTCTGATTCCAGGTGTCGAGCTGGTACGGGCCGGTGCCAACCGGATGGAAACCAATCTCTTTACCATATTTCTTCAGCGCCGCCGGAGAAATCATCGCCGTCGCCGGGTGGGCCAGAATATTGATAAACGCAGAGAAAGGTTGTTTGAGGGTGATTTTCACCGTTGTCGGGTCAACAGCCTCGGTGCTGGCGATATTTTTATACAGGTTATAGCGCTTGAGATGATTTTCCGGATTGCTGGCGCGATCGAGGTTCGCCTTAACCGCTTCGGCATTGAACTCGGTTCCGTCCTGGAACTTCACCCCCGGATGCAGCTTAATGGTATACACCAGGCCGTCCGGGGAAACGGTATAGCTTTCCGCCAGCACGTTTTGCAATTTCATCTCTTTATCAAGGCCGAACAGCCCCTGATAGAACGACTTCGCGACGGCCTGCGACAGCGTGTCGTTAGCATCATACGGGTCGAGGGTCGTAAAGTTAGAGCCGACCGCCACCACCACATCTTTTGCGGCAAAGGCCGGAGCCGCTGTCAGCGCCGAAGCGACGCCCAGCGCCAACAGCCATTTTCCTGAAACGCGTTGAGTCATGTTGTTCTCCTGAAATGCTGCATTATTGGTGTCGTTGTTAGCGCGCCAGCACGTCGGCGGCGGGCTCTCTGGCAACAAAGTGCCCCGGTCCCACCTGCTGTAATGGCGTACTGATCCCCTCTTCGCCCCGCTTGAAGATGTTGCCCGGCAGCTCGTCTGAGAGCAGCACGCGCTGCGGACGACGATGCGCAGGATCGGCCACCGGAACGGCGGCCATCAGTTTACGGGTATAGGGGTGCTGCGGGTTTTCAAACACGGCGCGGCGCGGGCCGATCTCGACAATGCGCCCGCGATACATCACCGCCACGCGGTGGCTGATGCGCTCAACCACCGCCATGTCATGGGAGATAAACAGAAATGCGATACCCATCTCACGCTGTAGATCGAGCATCAGATTGATAATTTGCGCGCGAATCGACACATCAAGCGCCGATACCGACTCATCGGCAATCACTACTTTCGGATTGAGCGCCAGCGCGCGGGCAATACAGATGCGCTGCCGCTGGCCGCCGGAAAACTCGTGCGGATAGCGCCACGCATGCTCCGGCTCCAGCCCGACGCGTTCCAGCAGCCAGCTGACCCGCTCACGAGCGGCATCGCCCTCCAGCAGCCGATGCACGCGCAGCGGTTCCATAATCGAATAGCCCACCGTTTGCCGTGGGTCGAGGGAGGCGTAGGGGTCCTGAAAGATAAACTGGATATCGCGGCGCAGCGCCTGAAGCTTACTGCCCGTCAGCGTATCAATCCGCTGGCCGTTGAAGGTGATGCTGCCGCCCTGAGTTTCCACCAGCCGCAGCAGCGCCCGGCCGGTCGTTGATTTACCGCAGCCGGACTCCCCCACCAGGCTCAGGGTTTCGCCGGGCCATAAATCAAAGCTGACCTTTTCGACCGCATGCACCTCGCGGGTAATGCGGTTGAGAATACCGCTACGCAGCGGGAAGCGCGCCACCAGATCGCGAACTTTCAGGATCGGTTCCCCGGGCACAACGGTGTTCTGCCCCTCCGGCGACGGGCTCTGGTTTAACAGCGGGAAGCGGCGCGGCAGTGAAGTGCCGCGCATTGCCCCCAGCCGCGGCACCGCGGCCAGCAGCGCCTGAGTATACGGGTGCTTCGGGGCGCGGAAAATCTCCTCCACGCTGCCGGTTTCCACCGCTTCGCCGCGATACATCACCAGCACGCGGTCGGCGATATCGGCGACCACGCCCATATCGTGGGTAATAAAGATAACGCCCATCGCCATCTCTTTTTGCAGGACGGCAATCAGCTGTAAAATCTGCGCCTGGATAGTCACGTCCAGCGCGGTGGTCGGTTCATCGGCAATCAGCACAGCCGGTCGGCAGGAGAGCGCCATGGCGATCATCACCCGCTGACGCATCCCGCCGGAAAGCTGATGCGGATAGCGCGAGAGCATGGCTTCCGCTTCCGGAATGCGCACCTGATCGAGCATTTTCTTCGCTTCGCGCAGGGCCTCATCATGCTTCAGCCCCTGGTGTAAGCGGATAGATTCGGCAATCTGTTCACCGATGGTGAAGACCGGATTCAGTGACGTCATCGGCTCCTGGAAGATCATCGCCATATCCGCGCCGCGCACGCCGCGCATCTCGGTTTCAGACTGTTCGCTCAGCTCAATCACCTGCCGGCTGCGACGACGCAGCAGCAGCGCATCGCTGCGCACTTCGCTGACCGCCTGGTCGAGCAGGCGCATCAGCGCCAGGGACGTCACCGACTTCCCGGAGCCGGACTCGCCGACAATCGCCAGCGTCTCGCCGCGCCGCAGGGTAAACGACAGGTCGCGGACGGCG
Organism: Klebsiella sp. LTGPAF-6F; assembly: GCF_001753185.1. Classification (NCBI taxonomy): domain Bacteria; kingdom Pseudomonadati; phylum Pseudomonadota; class Gammaproteobacteria; order Enterobacterales; family Enterobacteriaceae; genus Klebsiella; species Klebsiella sp. LTGPAF-6F. The sequence continues at coordinate 2,073,304 of NZ_CP017450.1, read as the reverse complement.
GAAAAAGCCTGCTGCTGCTGATTGAACACGACGTTCAGGCCGCGCACCTGCAGAACATCATCGGCATCGATTTCTTGACTATGCGGCAACGCCCTTTCCTCTTATTCGCGATAAATACCAATCGTGGGCGTATCGCCCGCATAACACCAGGCCCGGTACATGCCTTCGCTATTAAACGGCAGCGCCACGTTGCTTTCTCTGTCGATGGCGATCAGGCCGCCGCTGCCGCCCAGCGCCGGAAGTTTCTCCATCACCACCCTTTCGCAGGCCTCCTGCAGGCTGAGCTGGCTATACTCCATCAGCGCCGAAATATCGTAGGCCGCGAGCGTACGTATAAACACTTCGCCGGTACCGGTACAGGAAACGGCGACGCTGGCGTTATTGGCATAGCAGCCCGCACCGGGCAGCGGGCTGTCGCCGACGCGTCCCGGTAGCTTATTGGTCATGCCGCCGGTGGAGGTCGCCGCCGCGAGGTTGCCCGCCAGATCCATCGCGACCGCGCCGACGGTGCCCATTTTGTGCCGTTCATCCAGCGGCGCGGCGTGGTGATCGAGCACGATATCGTCGCCCTCCTGCGCCTGACGCAGCTGCAGCAAACGCTCGGAAGTCGAAAACAGGCTGTTATCGACCCGCGCCATACCGCGGGAAGCAGCAAACGCTTCCGCCCCCTCGCCAATCAACAGCACGTGCGGGCTTTGCTCCAGCACCAGACGCGCCGCCAGCACCGGATTGCGTAAATGCTGAACCCCGGCCACGGCCCCCGCCTGTAAGCTGTAACCATCCATCACGCAGGCATCGAGCTCATGGCGGGTATCGCGGGTAAATACGGAGCCAATACCGGCGTTAAATAACGGGCACTCCTCCAGCAGCCGGACCGCTTCGGTTACCGTATCCAGCGCGCTGGCCCCGGCAGCCAGCATTTTTTGTCCACTATCGACAATCGCCGACAGCGCCGCCACGTACTCCCGCTCGCGCGCCGGCGTCATCTGCGCGCGGCTAATCGCCCCGGCCCCGCCGTGAATTGCTATAACCGCCTTACCCATTGCGCCATTCCTTAACGATAAAGTGTATAAATATCATTATCGTGCTGACTGTCCTATACAATTTTTGAATATAGAAAGAGCGGACGGTGATGTAAAGCTTGTCGCCAGATGGGTTATAGCCCGTCTCTCTTTTCTGCCATAATAGGCGTTTTCGATGTTTGCCCGCAGGAGAAACCCATGGATTTTACCGCCGGACTGATGCCGCTCGACACAGCCCTGACCCAGATGCTCACTCGTATTACGCCGCTGAATGCGACGGATACCGTACCGCTGTTGCAGGCCTTTTCGCGCGTGACCGCCCATGACCTCGTTTCGCCGCTTAACGTTCCCGGTTTTGATAACTCGGCGATGGACGGCTACGCCGTGCGCCTGGCGGATCTCACCGACGGCGCAGCGCTGCCGGTGGCCGGCAAGGCCTTCGCCGGTCAACCCTTTGACGGCGTCTGGCCCGCGGGCACCTGTATCCGCATTATGACCGGCGCGCCGGTGCCGGAAGGCTGCGACGCGGTGGTGATGCAGGAGCAGGCCGAACAAACCGATGAGGGTATCCGCTTCCTCGCCCCGGTGAAAAACGGGCAGAATATTCGTCGTCTTGGCGAAGACATCGCCCACGGCGCGGTCGTCTTCCCCGCAGGTACCCGCCTGACCGCCGCCGAGCTGCCGGTCATCGCCTCGCTGGGGATTGCCGAGGTTGACGTGGTGCGTAAAGTGCGGGTGGCGGTCTTCTCCACCGGCGATGAGCTCCAGCTGCCGGGCCAGCCGCTGGCCGACGGGCAAATTTACGATACCAATCGCCTGGCGGTGCACCTGATGCTGCAGGAGCTGGGCTGCGAGGTCATTAACCTCGGCATTATTCCCGACGACCCGGCTAAACTGCGCGAAGCCTTTATTCAGGCTGACCAGCAGGCCGACGTGGTGATTAGCTCCGGCGGCGTTTCCGTCGGCGAGGCGGACTACACCAAAGCGATCCTCGAAGAGCTGGGGGAAATCGGCTTCTGGAAGCTGGCGATTAAGCCGGGTAAACCTTTCGCTTTCGGCAAGCTCAACCACAGCTGGTTCTGCGGCCTGCCCGGCAACCCGGTTTCCGCAACGCTGACCTTCTACCAATTGGTTCAGCCGCTGCTGGCGAAGCTGTCCGGCAACGTCGGGCAAGCTCAGCCGATGCGCCTGCGCGTTCGCGCCGCCTCCGGCCTGAAGAAATCGCCGGGCCGCCTCGATTTTCAGCGCGGCGTGCTGCAGCGCGGTCCGGACGGCGAGCTGGTGGTTAGCAGCACCGGTCACCAGGGCTCGCATATCTTCAGCTCATTCAGCCTCGGCAACTGCTTTATCGTTCTCGAACGCGAGCGCGGCAACGTGGAAGCGGGCGAATGGGTGGAAGTCGAGCCGTTTAATCATCTGTTCGGAGGGCTGTAATGGGCGTGGAGCTGAGCGATGAGGAGATGCTGCGCTATAACCGGCAGATTATTCTCCGCGATTTCGATTTTGACGGTCAGGAGCAGCTGAAAGCCTCCCGCGTGCTGGTCGTCGGCCTCGGCGGGCTGGGCTGCGCCGCCGCGCAGTATCTGGCGGCGGCAGGCGTCGGCCAGCTAACCCTGCTCGATTTCGACACCGTCTCGCTCTCCAACCTTCAGCGCCAGACGCTGCACAGCGACGACACCATCGGCCAGCCGAAGGTCGACTCCGCCCGCGCCGCGCTGGCGCGGATTAATCCCCACGTTCAGCTCACGGCGCTCAACGCGCGGCTGGAAGACGAGGCGCTGGCGGCGCAAATCGCCGCCCACGATCTGGTGCTCGACTGTACCGACAACGTCGCGATCCGTAACCAGCTCAACGCCGGATGTTTCCGCCATAAAACGCCGCTGGTCTCCGGCGCGGCGATTCGCATGGAAGGGCAAATCAGCGTCTTTACGTATCAGGAAGATGAACCCTGCTACCGCTGCCTGAGCCGCCTGTTTGGCGAAAACGCCCTCACCTGCGTCGAAGCCGGCGTCATGGCGCCGCTGGTCGGCACCATCGGTTCGCTGCAGGCGATGGAAGCGATAAAGCTGCTGACCCGCTACGGCAGCCCGGCGACGGGAAAAATCGTCATGTACGACGCTATGCGCTGCCAGTTCCGCGAAATGAGGCTGCCGCGTAACCCTCACTGCGAGGTGTGCGGTACGCCCTGACCCTTTTCCGGCGGCGCTGTCGCCGGATGTTTTGTGACCCGCAGCGGCATTTTAACCTTCATTCTCCTTCCTCTTTCTGCTTGTTGATTTACATCAATACAACTTTCATTCGAAAGTAATTTAATCTTCATATGCAAATAAGAGGGTGAATCATGATCTTCAACATTCAGCGTTATTCAACCCATGACGGCCCGGGGATCCGCACTGTCGTCTTCCTCAAAGGGTGTTCGCTGGGCTGCCGCTGGTGCCAGAACCCGGAAAGCCGCGCCCGCACGGCGGATTTGCTGTATGACGCCCGCCTTTGCCTGGACGGCTGCGACCTCTGCCAGCTGGCTGCGCCGGAGGTGATTACCCGCAAGCTGGACGGTCTGATTATCCACCGCGAAAAGCTCACCGATGCGCATATCGGCAAATTGCGCGACTGCTGCCCGACCACGGCATTAACCGTGTGCGGCGAAGAGAAAAGCGTCGAAGAGATTATGGCTACGGTGCTGCGCGACAAACCGTTTTACGACCGCAGCGGCGGCGGCGTCACGCTTTCCGGCGGCGAGCCGTTTATGAATCCCGAACTGGCCCGACAGCTGTTTGAGGCCAGCCACCGCGCGGGGATCCACACCGCGGTCGAAACCTGCCTGCACGTGCCGTGGAAATACGTCGAGCCCGCTTTGCCGTTTATCGACCTGTTTCTCGCCGACCTCAAGCACGTCAACGAAGCGATTTTCCAGCAGTGGACGGACGGCAGCGCCCGCCGGGTGCTGGATAACCTGCAGCGCGTCGCGCAGGCCGGAAAGAAAATCATCATTCGCGTGCCGCTGATCCAGGGCTTTAACGCCAACGAAAGCGATATTGCCGCCATTACCGATTTTGCCGCTGACCGTTTACAGGTTGGCGAGATCCACTTCCTGCCTTACCACACCTTAGGCATGAATAAATACCAATTACTCAGTCAGCCCTATACCGCTCCGGATAAACCGCTTGCTGCACCCGAGCTGCTCGCCTTCGCGCAGCGCTATGCTCAGAGCAAAGGTTTAACGGCGACTCTACGAGGATAACCTTATGACAACGTTGAAACTGGATACTCTGAGCCCGCGCATTCAGGCGCATAAAATGGCACTGGTGCATATCGTTAAGCCGCCGGTTTGTACCGAGCGCGCCCTGCACTATACCGAAGCCTATCAGCAGCATCTGGATAAGCCGATCCCGGTACGCCGCGCGCTGGCGCTGGCTCATCACCTGGCGGAACGCACGATCTGGATTAAGCACGATGAACTGATCGTCGGCAACCAGGCCAGCGAAGTTCGCGCGGCGCCTATCTTCCCGGAATACACCGTTAGCTGGATCGAAAAAGAGATCGACGACCTCGCCGATCGCCCCGGCGCCGGGTTTGCCGTTAGCGAAGAGAACAAACGCGTGCTCCACGAAGTGTGCCCGTGGTGGCGCGGTCAAACCGTACAGGATCGCTGCTACGGCATGTTTACCGACGAGCAAAAAGCGCTGCTGGCGACCGGCATTATCAAAGCCGAAGGCAATATGACCTCTGGCGACGCTCACCTTGCGGTTAACTATCCGCTGCTGCTGGAAAAAGGCCTCGACGGCATGCGGGCGAAAGTCGCCGAGCGCCGTTCGCGCATTAACCTGACCGTGCTGGAAGATCTGCACGGCGAGCAGTTCCTTAAAGCCATTGATATCGTGCTGGAAGCGGTCAGCGACCACTGTAAGCGCTATGCCGGGCTGGCGCGCAGCATGGCCGCGACGGAGAGCCGCGAATCCCGCCGCGACGAGCTGCTGGCGATAGCCGAAAACTGCGATATTATCGCCCACGAGCCGCCGAAAACCTTCTGGCAGGCGCTGCAGCTGTGCTATTTCATCCAGCTGATTCTGCAGATCGAATCCAACGGTCACTCGGTCTCTTTCGGCCGCATGGACCAGTATCTCTACCCTTACTATCGCCGCGACGTTGAGCTGGCACAATCATTGGATCGCGAACACGCCATCGAACTGCTGCACTGCTGCTGGCTGAAGCTGCTGGAAGTGAACAAAATTCGCTCCGGCTCGCACTCTAAGGCTTCCGCCGGTAGCCCGCTGTACCAGAACGTCACCATCGGCGGCCAGAATCTGGTGGACGGCAACGCGCAGGACGCGGTGAACCCGCTCTCCTACGCCATCCTGGAATCCTGCGGTCGGCTGCGTTCGACTCAACCTAACCTCAGCGTGCGCTATCACGCGGGCATGAGCAACGACTTCCTCGACGCCTGCGTGCAGGTGATCCGCTGCGGCTTCGGCATGCCGGCGTTCAACAACGATGAAATCGTCATCCCGGAATTTATCAAGCTGGGGATTGAGCCGCAGGACGCGTACGACTATGCCGCTATCGGCTGCATCGAAACCGCCGTCGGCGGTAAATGGGGCTATCGCTGCACCGGGATGAGCTTTATCAACTTTGCCCGCGTCATGCTGACAACCCTGGAAGGCGGCCGCGACGCCACCAGCGGCCAGGTTTTCCTGCCGCAGGAACATGCGCTGTCAAAAGGCAACTTCGACAACTTTGAACAGGTTCTGGCCGACTGGGATACGCAGATCCGCTACTACACGCGCAAATCTATCGAGATTGAGTACGTGGTCGACACCATGCTGGAAGAGAACGTGCACGATATTCTCTGCTCGGCGCTGGTCGATGACTGCATCGAGCGCGCGAAGAGCATCAAGCAGGGCGGCGCGAAGTATGACTGGGTATCCGGTCTGCAGGTCGGCATCGCTAACCTCGGCAACAGCCTGGCGGCGGTGAAGAAGCTGGTGTTCGATCAGGGCGTTATTGGTCAGCAGGAGCTGGCAAAGGCGCTGGCTGAAGACTTCGAAGGCCTGACCCACGAGCAGCTGCGCCAGCGCTTAATCAACGGCGCGCCGAAATACGGCAACGATGAAGACAGCGTGGATATGCTGCTGGCTCGCGCCTACCAGACCTATATCGACGAGCTGAAGCTGTATCATAACCCGCGCTACGGTCGCGGCCCGATCGGCGGCAACTACTACGCCGGCACCTCGTCCATTTCCGCCAACGTGCCGTTTGGCGCGCAGACCATGGCGACGCCGGATGGCCGTAAAGCGCACTCGCCGCTGGCGGAAGGGGCCAGCCCGGCCTCCGGTACCGACCATCTCGGGCCGACCGCGGTAATCAGCTCGGTGGGCAAACTGCCGACCGGCTCAATCCTCGGCGGCGTACTGCTTAACCAGAAGCTGAACCCGGCCACGCTGGAGAACGAATCCGATAAGCAAAAACTGATGGTGCTGCTGCGCACTTTCTTCGAGGTGCATAAAGGCTGGCATATTCAGTACAACATCGTGTCGCGCGAGACGCTGCTGGAAGCGAAGAAACACCCAGACCAGTATCGTGATTTAGTGGTCCGCGTGGCCGGTTACTCGGCGTTCTTTACCGCCCTGTCGCCGGATGCACAGGACGATATTATCGCCCGTACCGAGCATACGCTGTAAGCCACATCCCCCGGCTTGCGCTACGCTTAGCCGGGCTACAGGTTCGAAGCCGTTTACGGGCCGGTAGTTCGGGTAAGGCGTTTACGCCGCAATCCGGGGTTTTATGCTGCACAGAGGTGAACGCAAACTTTCATTCGAAATAAATTTGTGCTCCCCATCACATTGTAATTAGAATGTTACTGGTCGAAGTTAAGCCAGGAGCATGTGTTATGACCGTTAAAGTTATCGTCACCGATATGGACGGAACTTTTCTCAATGACGCCAAGCAGTATGACCGCTCGCGTTTTCTCGCGCAGTTCGCGCAACTCCAGCAGCAGGGTATTGAGTTCGTGGTCGCCAGCGGCAACCAGTACTACCAGCTGATCTCTTTTTTCCCGGAAATCCGTGACCAAATCTCCTTTGTTGCCGAGAACGGCGCGCTGGTTTACGAACGCGGTCAACAGCTGTTCCACGGCGAACTCACCCGTCATGAATCCCAGGTCGTCATTAGTGAACTGCTGAAAGACCCGCAGCTCAACTTCGTCGCCTGCGGCCTCGAGAGCGCTTACGTCAGCGAGCGCGCGCCCGAGGCGTTCGTCACCCTGATGTCAAAGCACTACCATCGCCTGCAGCGCATTAGCCGCTATCATGACATCGACGACACGCTGTTTAAGTTTTCCCTTAACCTGCCGGATAGCGAAATCCCGCAGCTTATCGACAAACTGCACGTCTCGCTGGACGGCATCATGAAGCCGGTCACCAGCGGCTTTGGCTTCGTCGATTTGATTATCCCCGGCCTGCATAAAGCCAACGGTATAAGCCGCTTGCTTAAGCGCTGGAACATCTCGCCGCAGGCCTGCGTAGCCATTGGCGACAGCGCTAACGATACGGAAATGCTCAAGCTGGTGAAATACTCTTTCGCGATGGCCAACGCCGCCGAAAGCATCAAGGCGGTGTCGCGTTTTGCCACCGATGATAACAACCACGACGGCGCGCTGAACGTCATTCAGGCCGTCCTCGACCACACCGCCCCGTTCAACGAGTAACGCCACACCCGGGGTTTACCGCCCCGGCTTCCCGTTTTGTGCACCTCCGCATAATTTTAAACTTGCATTAACTTAATTTTAACTTAAATTATCATATGTAAGATAAATTACTTTCGAATGAAAGATGAGAGGTCATTATGGCTGTTACCCATACCTGTGAAACTTTACCCGCCGACCCCAAAGCGGCCATCCGCCGGATTAAACAGGAGCTGCGGGCGCAAATTGGCGACGTGCAGGCGGTGTTCGATCGGCTGACGGCGCGTATCGCCGCGCGTCTGGAAGAGATTGACTCCCTTAAGGCCAGCGGTCAGGACGTCTGGCCGACGATCCCGTTCGCCGATATTGCCCGGGGCCAGGTCACGGAAGCCCAGCGCGAGCTCATCAAGCGTCGCGGCTGCGCCGTTATCAAGGGCCATTTTTCTCGCGAACAGGCGCTGGCGTGGGACAACGCAATGCTCGAGTATCTCGACCGCAACCATTTCGATGACGTTTATAAAGGTCCCGGCGATACCTTTTTCGGATCGCTGGAAGCTTCGCGCCCGGAAATCTATCCGATTTACTGGTCCCAGGCGCAGATGCAGGCGCGACAGAGCGATGAAATGGCCGCCGTGCAGTCGTTCCTCAACCGTCTGTGGACCTTTAACCGCGACGGCAAGCAATGGTTCGACCCGGACGTCAGCGTCATCTACCCGGACCGCATTCGCCGCCGCCCGCCGGGAACCACCTCGAAAGGTCTGGGGGCGCATACCGATTCCGGCGCCCTGGAGCGCTGGCTGCTGCCGGCCTATCAGAAAGTGTTTGCCGACGTGTTTAACGGCAACATTGATGCTTACGACCCGTGGGACGCGGCGCACCGCACCGAAGTCGAAGAGTATACGGTCGACAACACCACCAAATGCTCGGTGTTCCGCACCTTCCAGGGATGGACCGCGCTCTCCGATATGATCCCCGATCAGGGTCTGCTGCACGTGGTGCCGATCCCGGAAGCGATGGCTTACGTGCTGCTGCGTCCGCTGCTCGACGATGTCCCGGAAGATGAGCTGTGCGGCGTCGCGCCGGGCAAGGTGCTGCCGATTTCGGAAAAATGGCACCCGCTGCTGATCAAAGCCTTAAGCTCTATTCCGGCGCTGAATGCGGGCGATTCGGTATGGTGGCACTGCGACGTGATCCACTCGGTCGCGCCGGTGGAAAATCAGCAGGGCTGGGGCAACGTGATGTATATTCCCGCCGCGCCAATGTGCGAGAAAAACCTCGCCTACGCGCAGAAGGTCAAAGCGGCGCTGGCGCGCGGCGCTTCGCCGGGGGATTTCCCCCGCGAGGATTATGAAAGCGACTGGGAAGGCCGCTTTACGCTGGATGACTTAAATATCCACGGTAAGCGCGCGTTGGGGATGGCGAATTAATCATCATATAGCCCCTTCGCTTCAACGGCAGTACGGCGGTTACCGGCGCGTATCCGCCGTACCGAATCGCGTACTGCCAGCGTCCCATGCAGGAGTAACGCGCCGTGCGGCGCATCGGGACGGATCAGTCTCTGCTGTAATAGATGTACCGCTTCGACCCCTAATTCATCGCGTGGGACGTGGACGGCGGTTAGCGGTACATCCTGGATCGCCGCCAGGTTAAAGCCGTCGATGCTCATGACGGAAACATCCTGCGGGACGCGCAAACCGCGTTTTTGTAATGCGGCGATCGTGCCTGCCGCCATAAAATCACCGCCCACCAGAAATGCCGTCGGCAGCGGGCCATCGCCGCGCTGATCCAGCCACTCCCCGACTTTTTCCTCGGTATCCCTGGCGCTGAAGTTGGCCACAGCGAGTAAATCCCTGCCGTCAACGAAACGGAGATTCCGCGCCCGCCACGCCTGCTTAATGCCCAGCAGACGCAGCTCCATGGTATAGCGGCGCAGGCACATCACGTTCATGATCGCCTGATGCCCCATCTCAAATAGATACCGGGCGGCGAACTGGCCGATCAGCCGATGATCCGGCGCCACGGAAGGGAGGCGCATTCCGGCGTCGTGGCAGTTAATCATCACGCAGGGTTTGGCCAGGTCCGCCGCCAGATCGTGAATATGCGGATCGTCGATTCCCAGTAAGATGGCGGCCTGGGTCGATGTTTCATGCATTCGCTGCAAAAACAAATTGGCATCGCTGTCATTCTCCTCCAGCGCGCAGTAGCGCAGATGCACCTCATGGGGCACCAGCGCCGAATTGATGCTCTGAATAACGCGATAATAGTAAATATCTGTACGCTCATCGAACGCCCGCTGAGGGGCAAAGACCACCAGATTATTGAGCAGCATTCTCCCGGCGGCGATACCGTCCATGACGCCCAGCTCGCGGGCGCAATCCAGTACCCTCTGGCGAGCCCTGGCGCTGGTATTTGCTTTTCCCGCCAGCACCCGCGATACCGTGCTCACCGACAGCCCGGTACGCGCCGCGATTTCGCTCACTTTCAGCTTTTTGTCCATTTTGTGATCGCGCTCTACTTTGCTCATGAAAAAATTTTCATATTGAGAATGTGAATATTTTTAAGCGATTTGGCGATGTCATACTGCGATCTGGATCGTCCCATGAAAATATTTGCAGAATTGTCGCTATTGCCCGCTCGCATTCTCCCTTAGCCTGAATTGGTCCAACACCTTTGAGATTAGTCAACCAATAGTGTCGAGACATCAACCTTAACAAACAACGAAATAGAAAATTTTAGCGACAACTCAGCAAGCGGGTTGGTCAATTTTCCCTACTACATGTCTCGTGGAGAGTTCTATGAGCCAAGGCCTCAATAATGATATGGCGGTCAGTAAATCGCGCCGCATAGTGAAGAACCTGCGCTGGTGGATGCTGGTGCTGTTTTTACTCGGCGTCACCGTTAACTACATCACGCGTAATTCGTTGGGGATTATCGCCCCGGAACTAAAAACCTCCCTGGGTATTACCACTGAACAGTACTCATGGATAGTCGGCGCTTTTCAGCTGGCGTACACCATTTTCCAGCCGCTCTGCGGCTGGCTTATCGACGTTATTGGCCTCAAGCTCGGCTTTATGATCTGCGCCACCCTGTGGGCCATCGCCTGCATCGCCCATGCCGGGGCGGGGAGCTGGCTGCACCTGGCGATTCTGCGCTTTTTCATGGGCGGCGCTGAGGCGGCGGCGACGCCAGCCAACGCCAAAACGCTGGGTGAGTGGTTTCCAAAATCCGAGCGGCCGATCGCGGCAGGCTGGGCGGGCGTCGGCTTCTCCGTGGGCGCCATGCTGGCGCCGCCGATTATCTACTTCGCACACGCTTCGTTCGGCTGGCAGGGGGCATTCATGTTCACCGGCGCGCTGGCGCTGCTGTGGGTCGTGCTGTGGTGGGCGTTCTATCATAACCCGGAAAAACACCCTAACCTCGGTAAAGCTGAGCTGGCGCTGATCCAGCAGGACAATGAAGCGCCACCGGTCAAACTGCCCTTCTTTACCGCGCTAAAAACCGTATCGAAAAACAAGCGCTTCTACGGTATCGCCATTCCGGCCTTTATGGCTGAGCCCGCCTGGGCGGTGCTGAGCTTCTGGGTACCGCTCTACCTGGCGAAAGAGCACGGCATGGATTTAAAACAAATCGCCATGTTTGCCTGGCTGCCGTTTCTGGCGGCCGACCTCGGCAGCGTCGCCAGCGGCTATCTGACCAAACTGTATACCCGCTGGTTCGGCTGTTCGCGAGTGAACTCGGTGGTCGCCAGCTCCGTCACCGGCGCCTTCCTGATGATTTCGCTCGCCACCGTGGCGATCACCCACGATCCCTATATCACCATCGTGCTGATTTCAATTGGCGGCTTCGGCCACCAGATCATCTCCTGCATGCTCAGCGCGCTGGTGGTGGAGTCGTTCGATAAAGGACAGATGGCGACCGTGAACGGGATGCGCGGCTCCGCTGCCTGGATCGCCAGCTTTCTGTTCTCGCTGTTGATTGGCGTCACCGCCGACAAAATCGGCTTCAACCCGCTATTTATCGCCATGGGGTTCTTTGACCTGATTGGCGCGGTATTCCTGGTGGCATTTATTGCTGAACGTCGCGCAAAACGCGCCTGAGAGTGGATGTAAAAATGAAGACTTTGAAAAACTGGACTTTGCACCAACGGCTGGACCACCACGTTGAGCTGATCGTAGACGGCCAGCACACCCTGTGTCTGTACGTGCTGGAAGAGAATATGTTCCGCGTGCTGCTAAAGCGGCACGGCCAGCTGGCGCTGGATCGCACCTGGAGTATCGCTCCCCAGCAGGACGTGCCGTGGGAAGGACGCCCGCGCGAAGATTTGAGCGGCTTTAGCCTCCCCGCCTGGCAGCTCACGGAGCATAGCGATACCCTGAGCATCGCCACCGACCAGCTGCGCGTCACCGTCCACCAGCCGCTGTGGCTGGAATGGAGCTATCGCGATGAGGGCGGCGAGTGGCAGCCGCTGGTTAACGACCGCCCCACCAGCGCCTACCTGGCGAATGCGCACGGCGACGGCGTTGCCCACTACCTGAGCCGACGCAAAGACGAACGCTTCTACGGTCTGGGCGAAAAAGCCGGCGATCTGCAGCGTAACGGGAAGCGCTATGAGATGCGTAACCTCGACGCCATGGGCTATAACGCGGCGAGCACCGACCCGCTGTACAAACATATTCCGTTTACCATCGCGCAGCGTAGCGATGTCAGCTACGGTCTGTTTTACGACAACCTGAGCAGCTGCTGGCTGGATCTCGGCAACGAAATCGATAATTACCATACCGCCTATCGCCGCTGGCAGGCGGAAGCCGGCGACATCGATTACTATCTTTTTTCCGGCAAACGGGTACTGGATATCACCAAAGCGTTCGTACGCCTGACCGGCAAAACGCTCTTCGGACCGAAATGGAGTCTCGGCTACAGCGGTTCAACGATGCACTACACCGACGCGCCGGATGCGCAAAACCAGCTGATGAACTTCATCCGCCTGTGTGATGAACACGCCATTCCGTGCGATTCGTTCCAGCTCTCTTCCGGCTATACCTCGATTGACGGCAAGCGCTACGTCTTTAACTGGAACAACGACAAGGTGCCGCAGCCGAAGGTGATGAGCCAGGCCTTCCACGATGCCGGACTGAAGCTCGCCGCCAATATTAAGCCCTGCCTGCTGCAGGACCATCCGCGTTATAACGAGGTCGCGGAGCGCGGGCTTTTTATCCGCGATTCACAGGCGGATGCTCCCGAGCGCTCCAGCTTCTGGGATGACGAAGGGTCGCACCTTGACTTTACCAACCCGCAGACCGTCGCCTGGTGGCAGGAAGGCGTGACAACCCAGCTGCTGGAGATGGGTATCGACTCCACGTGGAACGATAATAACGAGTATGAAGTCTGGGACGGCGAAGCCCGCTGTTACGGGTTTGGCGAGGAAATTGCCATTAAACATATTCGCCCGGTCATGCCGCTGCTGATGATGCGCGCGTCGCTGGAGGCTCAGCAGCGCTTTGCGCCGCACAAACGACCGTACCTGATCTCTCGCTCCGGCTGCGCCGGGATGCAGCGCTACGTCCAGACCTGGAGCGGCGATAACCGTACCAACTGGGATACGCTGCGCTATAACACCCGCATGGGGCTGGGAATGAGCCTCTCCGGGCTGTTCAATGTCGGCCACGATGTTGGCGGCTTCTCTGGCGATAAACCGGACCCGGAGCTGTTCGTACGCTGGGTACAAAACGGCGTTATGCATCCGCGCTTTACCATTCACTCGTGGAATGACGACCAGACGGTCAACGAAGCCTGGATGTACCCGGAAGTCACGCCGGCTATCCGTTCAGCCATTGAGCTGCGCTATCGTCTGCTGCCGTATCTGTATACGCTGCTGTGGCAGGCTCACGCCGACGATGAACCGATGCTGCGTCCGACCTTCCTCGATCACGAACACGATCCGCAGACGTTTGCCGAATGCGACGACTTCCTGCTGGGTCGCGATCTGCTGGTCGCCAGCGTCGTCGAACCCGGCGCGCGTCAGCGCCGCGTCTGGCTGCCGGCCAATCAGGACGGCTGGTACGACTTTGATAGCCACCAGTGGTTCGCGGGAGGCCAGTGGATCGTCCTTGATGCGCCGCTGGAAAAACTGCCGCTGCTGGTTCGCGCCGGAGCAGGCCTGCCGCTGAGCGAGCGTATCCGCCACGTCGATGCGCAAAAAGACGATTGCCGCGAGCTGAAACTCTTCCCGCTGAAGGGCGTGGGGACCCGTCGCGGCCTGCTGTTTGAAGATGATGGCGAAAGCTGGGGCTATCAGAATGGCCATGCGCTGTGGGTAGAATGGGAAATGGTTTGCGATAGCGCCAGCATCAACCTGAAGGTGAACGCGCGCGGCGATTATCGTCCGGCGTGGAAAGCGCTGAAGGTGTCGTTGCCGGCGGGGGAAAAACGCAGGCTGCTGGTGAACGGTGAAGAAAGGAGCGAGTGGCGGGTGTAGCCCTCACCTTTTTCGCGTTGCCACCGGGGAATTCAGCCACGCTGCGCTCTGCTCCCGGGGGCGGCGCTTGACGCGCCTTGCCCGGGCTACAGGTTCACCGCCGTCTGTGGGCCAGTAGCCCGGACAGATGCGCAGCATCGCCTCCGGGGAGTTCAGTCACGTTGCGCTCTGCTCCCGGGAGCGGCGCTGACGCGCCTTACCCGGGCTACAGGTTCACCGCCGTCTGCGGGCCGGTAGATACTGTTATGCCATGCAAGCATTTTTCGAATGCAGTGTGGCATCGAACGGGCGTCCTGATTTCAGGACGCCGTATGCGACCTGCGCCAGCTTCCTCATCATCGCCCCGATTATCAGCTTTGCATTTTTTCCGTTCTTCTCCAGCCGTTCCCTGAACTCCCTGCCCCATTCTGTTTTATACAGCGTCACCATCGCCGGCATATACAACGCCCGACGCAGCGATACATGGCCCATTTTACTCATCCTGCTTACCCGCCTGATACTGCTGCCTGATTCATGTTGCCGGGGCGTCAGACCCGCATACGCCGCGAACTGCCTCGCCTCCCTGAACCTCTCTTTCAGCCCCACATAAGCCAGCAGCACCGCTGAAGTTTTCGGGCCAATGCCCGGGATACTGTCCAGCAGTTTGCGCCGGTGTTTCATATCCGGGTCATCATCCGTCAGGTCTTTTATCTGCTTTTCAAGACGTTTCAGTTCCGTATCCAGCCACAGCAGATGCATGTCTATGCTCGGCAACTGAACATCACGCGCGCTTTCACGCCGGTTCTGCTCCTGAACATGCATCTCTGTCAGCGCCTGATGCCGCAGAACCAGCGCCCGCAGGGCACGTTCAACCGGATGTGGCGCTTCCCATATCGCCGGGCGTTTCTCCCGGCAAAAATACGCCAGCTGGCGGGCATCCACCGTATCAGTTTTGCTGCGTATTCCCTGACTCTGGACGAACGCTTTGCTGAGCATCGGATTGATAACAGAGACCTGATACCCTGCGTCAGAGAGATGAGCGGCGACATCTTCCATATACGTCCCGGTCGCTTCCATGCAGATATGGGCATGGATGACCTGATGTCCCCGCAACCAGTTGACGAGCTCGTCATGACCTCCGGGGGTGTTGGCAAATTTCTTGCTGCGGTGACGGCCATCAGGCCGCAACATATTGACATCGAGTTTAGCTTTGGCAACATCAATGCCAATAAAGTGAATTTCGTTTTCCATGGTGTAACCATCCTTGCAAATACGGGGTACCGGGTGAACCGGTCCATGATACTGTTCGGTTTATCACTTGTGGATAACGGTGGTCTGGTGCGGGATCTACCAAACAGACTAAAAGTCTGAGCCCGGACACGGCATCCGGACCACCACCAGAGGGAACTGGCCGGTTCTCTCTGGATTTTTTAATAATACAAGCCCGGACAGATGCGCAGCATCGCCTCCGGGAAATTCAGCCACGCAGCCTCTGCTCCCGGGGGCGGCGCTTAACGCGCCTTGCCCGGGCTACAGATTCATCGCCGTCTGCGGGCCGGTAGCCCGGACAGATGCGCAGCATCGCCTCCGGGAAATTCAGCCGCTCTGTTCTCTACAAAGGGCTATGCTGCGCTCTGCTCCCGGGGGCGGCGCTGACGCGCCTTGCCCGGGCTACAGGTTCACCGCCGTCTGTGGGCCGGTAGCCCGGACAGATGCGCAGCATCGCCTCCGGGGAATTCAGCCACGCTGCGCACCGCTCCCGGGGGCGGCGCTTAACGCGCCTTGCCCGGGCTACAGGTTCACCGCCGTCTGCGGGCCGGTAGCCCGGACAGATGCGCAGCATCGCCTCCGGGGAGTTCAGTCACTCTGCGAACTGCTCCCGGGGGCGGCACTAACGCGCCTTGCCCGGGCTACAGGTTCACCGCCGTCTGTGGGCCGGTAGCCCGGATAAGGCGCTGCAGCGCCGCAATCCGGGACAGACAACAGGAATATTATTCGATACCCTTGCTGCGCAGATAATCTTCGTAGTTACCGGTGAAGTCCACAACGCGCTCCGGCGTAATTTCAATCACTCGGGTCGCCAGCGAGCTCACAAACTCACGGTCGTGGGAAACAAAGATCAGGGTGCCCTGATACATCTCCAGCGCCATGTTCAGCGATTCGATCGATTCCATATCCAGGTGGTTGGTTGGTTCATCCATCACCAGGATATTCGGTTTTTGCATCATCAGCTTACCGAAAAGCATGCGGCCTTTTTCGCCACCGGAGAGCACTTTCGCCGGCTTCTTGATATCGTCCTGACTGAACAGCAGACGACCCAGGATGCTGCGCACCGCCTGCTCATCATCGCTTTCCTGCTTCCACTGGCTCATCCACTCGAATACCGTCAGATCGTTTTCAAACTCATATTCATGATCCTGCGCGTAGTAGCCAATCTGCGCGTTCTCAGACCATTTAACGGTACCGTTATCGGGCGTCAGATCGCCGACCAGGGTTTTCAGCATCGTGGATTTACCCACGCCGTTGGCGCCCAGAATGGCAAGCTTCTCCCCCACTTCCAGCAGCAGATTGACGTTTTTAAACAGCGGGCCGTTATCGAAGCCTTTCGCCAGCGCTTCCACTTCCAGGGCGTTACGGAACAGCTTCTTATCCTGCTCAAAGCGAATGAACGGGTTCTGACGGCTGGACGCTTTCACTTCGTCCAGCTTAATTTTGTCAATCTGACGGGCGCGCGAGGTCGCCTGGCGAGATTTAGAGGCGTTGGCGCTAAAGCGGCTGACGAATGATTGCAGATCGGCAATCTGCGCTTTTTTCTTGGCGTTGTCCGCCAGCAGACGTTCGCGCGCCTGGGTCGCCGCGGTCATGTACTCATCGTAGTTGCCCGGGTAAACGCGCAGCTCGCCGTAATCCAGATCCGCCATGTGGGTACAGACCATATTCAGGAAGTGACGGTCGTGCGAAATGATGATCATGGTGCTGTCGCGATCGTTGAGGGTCTGCTCCAGCCAGCGGATGGTGTCGATGTCCAGGTTGTTCGTCGGTTCATCAAGCAGCAGAATGTCCGGGTTAGAGAACAGCGCCTGCGCCAGCAGCACGCGCAGCTTCCAGCCGGGAGCGACTTCGCTCATCGGGCCGTAATGCTGTTCAACCGGGATGCCGACGCCGAGCAGCAGTTCGCCGGCGCGCGCTTCAGCGGAGTAACCGTCCATCTCGCCGTACAGCACTTCCAGGTCAGCCACTTTGTAGCCATCTTCTTCGCTCATCTCCGCCAGGGAGTAGATACGATCGCGCTCCTGCTTCACTTCCCACAGCTCGCCGTGGCCCATAATGACCGTATCCAGCACGCTGAACTCTTCAAACGCAAACTGATCCTGACGCAGCTTACCGATACGCTCGTTCGGATCGAGGGAGACGTTGCCCAGCGTCGGCTCAAGATCGCCGCCGAGGATCTTCATAAAGGTGGATTTGCCGCTACCGTTGGCGCCAATCAGGCCGTAACGGTTGCCGCCGCCAAATTTGACGGAAATATTTTCGAACAGCGGCTTACTGCCGAACTGCATGGTGACGTTGCTGGATACTAGCACGGGGTTATCCTGAAAATAGAGAATGAGAAGTGTGATGAACCAGACATTATGCCAGCAAATGCTTCACTTTTCACGGGGCGTTATAAAATCATCAATGACGCCTGTGTTAGGGTCATGTCATATTGCGCGGTTACACTGCTTAATGCGTAATTTTTTACCTTAATCTGGAAGGAACCTATGACCACACTCTCCCGCCATCCGGCTTTCTTATCGCTGCAGGGCGGTATCAACTTTCGTGACCTGGGCGGCCAGCGTACCGCCGACGGCCGTCGCGTGCGTACCGGGAAATTATTCCGCTCCGGCTCGCTGCATATGATGACGGCAGATGACCTCACCCATCTGGACGCGATCCCGCTTAGCCGAGTGATTGATTATCGCGATCCGGGCGAAGTGAATCGCAGCCCCGATAAGCTGAACGAAGCGGCTCACTACCTCAACGCCCCGGCGAATCCGCACGTTCGCGACGTCAACGCCAAAGTCACCGAGCTCAACGCCGCCACCCTGAACGTCCTTAACGGCGAGCAGTTTATGCTGGCGCTCTACCGCCAGCTGCCGTTCAATAACGCCGCTTATCGCCAGCTGGCCGGTTGGCTGATGGAGCCTTTCGACGGCGCGCTGCTGCAGCACTGCGCGGTGGGAAAAGACCGCACCGGCGTTGGCTGCGCGTTGACGCTGTTCGCCCTCGGCTGCGATCGTCATACGGTCATGGAGGAATATCTGCTCACCCAGGGCATGCTGACGCAGGTCGAAGATTACATGCTCCAGTCCCTCGGTAATGCGCTGACCCCCCGCGGCCGGCAGAACCTGGCGGAAATGATGACGGTGCATGAGTCCTACCTTGCCGCCGCACTTTCGCAAATCGACGAACGCTACGCCAGCGTCGATGCCTGGCTGGAGAAAGAGTATCAGCTCACGCCGCAGGCGCGAGAAGCGCTCCAGTCGCGGCTTCTGGAGGGGTAATCCCCTCCCGTTTTCAGGCTGCAGAGCCCGCGTTGACGGGCTACACTCAGGGTCACAGGAAAAAAATGTGATTTCGTACACATCTCATTTACCTGTTTGCCGGAAAGCACATATAATGCGCTCCCATCGACTTCCTGTTTAAACTGACAAAGGCCTGTGCGGCATTAACATCGCCCACGACATAAAGATTATGAAATTATCAACACTCTTCGCGGCAGCCTTCGCCATCGTGGGCTTTTGCAACACAGCTTCTGCTGTAACCTACCCTCTGCCCACCGACGGCAGCCGTCTGATTGGCCAGAACCAGGTGATCACCATTCCGGAAGGCAACAAGCAGCCGCTGGAATATTTCGCCGCTGAATACCAGATGGGTTTATCCAACATGCTGGAAGCCAACCCGGGCGTGGACACCTTCCTGCCGAAAGGCGGCACCGTGCTGAATATCCCGCAGCAGCTGATCCTGCCGGACACCGTGCATGAAGGTATCGTCATCAACAGCGCGGAAATGCGCCTCTACTACTATCCGAAAGGCACCAACACCGTCATCGTGCTGCCGATCGGCATCGGCCAGTTAGGCAAAGACACGCCGATCAACTGGGTGACGAAAGTTGAGCGTAAAAAAGCCGGTCCGACCTGGACGCCTACCGCCAAAATGCACGCTGAATATGCCGCAGCCGGTGAACCGCTGCCGGCCGTTGTTCCTGCCGGCCCTGATAACCCGATGGGCCTGTACGCGCTGTATATCGGCCGCCTGTACGCTATTCACGGTACCAACGCTAACTTCGGCATCGGCCTGCGCGTCAGCCACGGCTGCGTGCGTCTGCGTAACGACGATATCAAATTCCTGTTTGAAAACGTGCCGGTCGGCACCCGCGTAGAGTTTATCGATGAGCCGGTAAAAGCCACTACCGAGCCTGACGGCAGCCGCTTCATTGAAGTTCACAACCCGCTGTCCACTACGGAAGAGCAGTTCCAGGGCGGCGAAATCGTGCCGATTAACCTGACCAAATCAGTACAGGCGATTACCAGCCAGACTGACGTAGACCAGAGCGTGGTCGATCAGGCGATCCAGAACCGTTCCGGTATGCCGGTGCGTCTGAACTAAAACGCATCGCGCAGAGTGGCGGGCCCGGTGCCCGCCATTTTTTTATCCGTTATTGACCAGAATAATTCCGCCGTGGTCGTAGCGATAGTGGCAATGGGCATACTCCAGCGGCGTACCGTCCTCCAGATAGATCACCTGCTCCACCTCCAGCACCGGGTCGCTCGCTTCGCAGTTGAGATGTTCTCTGTCCAGCGCCTGCGGTTTCACCGCCCGCACCACCCGATACGAGCCCATCATTTTAAGCCCCAGCGTCTCCTGCACGTAGCGAAATACCGAGCTTTCGAGATGCGTTTTATTCAGGCCGGGCACCAGCGCAACGGGCATCACGGTGAGGTCCAGCGACACGGGTTCCTCGTTGAGCAGCCGCAGGCGGACGAAATCATAGACCGGGGCATCGGCGTCAATCAGCAACGAGCTTTGCTCTTTTTCCGACGGAAAACGCAGCTCGAAGCGAATCACCCGGCTGGTCACTTCCCCTACATGCTCCCAGGTTTTGGTGGCGCCAAAATAGTCGCTGCCGGGCAGCTCCCACTGCGAAAGCTGGAGGAAGTTTTTGCGCACGAAGGTTCCCTGCCCCTTACGGGTGTAGATAAGGCCTTCGACAATCAGCTGGCGCATCGCCTGCTGGATGGTCATCCTGCTGGTGCTGAACTCCGCCGCTAAGGCGAACTGGTCGGGTAACGGCGCGCTGGCGGGATACTGCCGGCTGATAATACGTTTTTTGATTTCCCGCGCGATACTCAGATATTTGGCCGTCATTCCCGGATCCTTTTACGTGTCTGATAGTGGCTGGCGGGCAGAATATACCATCTGCCCGCGCGAGGCGCCGCTACATCTCTTCGCCGTGACTGCGGATGGCCCGCTTCAGCCAGGCATAGCTTTTCTTCGGGACGCGCTTAAGGTCCTTAAGGTCGTGGTTTTCACGATTCACGTAGACAACCCCGTAGCGCTTGCGCATATCGCCCTGCGAACTGAGAATGTCGATTAACCCCCAGCCCAGATAGCCAATCACCCGCGCGCCGTCCTCAAACATCGCCTCTTTCATGGCGTTGATATGGTCGCGATGATAGGCGATGCGGTAATCGTCAGCGACCGGATTTTCGCCGTCCCAGGACTCAATCACCCCGATGCCGTTTTCAATCGGGAATACCGGCAGACGCCAGTCGTTGTAGTAGCGGGTAATGATGGTGCGAAAGCCCAGCGGGTCAATCTGCCAGCCCCACTCGGTGGCCTGCAGAAAGTCATTCTTTTTATCGCCAAACTGCATGTAGTGGTTCACCGGCGTGCCCGGCGGGATCGGGTCGCTATCCAGCGCCTTGCTGGCGTAGTAGCTAAAGGCCAGATAGTCGATTTTAACCTGCGCCATCAGCGCCAGATCCTCTGCGCGGTAGATATCCGCAAAGCCTTCACGGGCGACAACGTGCATGACCTCCGGGCTGTAGCCCTCTCCGGCGAAGGCGCGCAGCAGGTTCTGGTTTAAAAACTCATCGAGCTGCTGGGCGCAAAGGATATCGCGCGGTTTGCAGGTCGCCGGATAGACCAGCGCGTGGGCCAGCATGCCGCCCATCAGGCACTGCGGCTTCGCCTGGTGCAGATACTGCGTCAGGTGTACGTGGGCCATCATCACGTGGTGCTGGATCTGATACAGCTCCCGCAGGGTCTTCTCGCCGCGCATATAGCCTGAAATCAGAAACGCGTCCGGCATGTGGTAGAGATTCTGTTCATTAAAGGTCAGCCACCACTTCACCTTGTCGCCAAAGCAGTCGATCATCTTCTGCCCGTAACGAATAAAGGCTTCCATCACCCGACGGTCGGTAAAACCGTTGTAGCGTTCAGCCAGCGACAGCGGCATATCGAAGTGATAGAGGCAGATCATCGGCTCAATGCCGCGGGCAAGCAGTTCATCGATAAACTGGTGATAAAAGGCGATACCTTCTTCATTGAACTCACCGTCGCCTTCCGGGCAAACGCGGCTCCAGGCAATCTGGAAGCGGTAGCAGTTCATGCCCAAATCCTGCATCAGGTCGAAGTCTTCCCGGTAGCGGTGGTACGAGTCGGTTGCCACCTTCCAGTCGGACGCAAATTCCGCCGGCTGGCGGATATCGTAAACCGACATCCCCTTCCCGCCCTCATTCCACGCCCCTTCGGTTTGCATACTGGAAACCGAGTTACCCCATAAAAAATCTGCCGGTAGTGTTCTGTTCATCGCTCGCACCTATGACTAGTCATATTAATTTCATGACTAGTCATATAAACGAAATTCTCCCGTCAGGCAAAGTCCAGGATCGCGTTTTGTGAGCGCAACGGATAAAAAAACCGGATCGCGAAACAGACGATCCGGCGTGCAAGAGAGGAAGTTACTGCTGGGCGAGCTGGTCGCGGCGGTATTCGCCCTGGCGCTCCAGCATCCAGCCCGGATACTCTCGCGGCAGCGCGCTGACCGCGTCAAGCCGCGCCAGTTCATCATCATTCAGGGCAATGCTGGTCGCCGCGAGGTTATCGGCGAGCTGCTCAGCGCGCTTCGCGCCAATAATCACGCTGCTTACCGCCGGCTGATGCAGCAGCCAGGCCAGCGCGATTTGCGCCACCGAAACACCCTTCGCATCGGCAATCTCGCGCATCACATCAATGCAGTCAAAAGCCCGCGCTTTATTCACCGGCGGGAAATCAAACTCCTGACGGCGGCCGCCGCTCGCCGAGTGCCCATCGCGATCGTACTTACCGCTGAGCAGCCCTCCCGCCAGCGGGCTCCAGACCATCAGGCCCAGGCCTTCGCTCTGCATCATCGGCACCAGCTCGCGCTCCAGATCCCGGCCGGCAAGAGTGTAGTAAGCCTGCAACGAGGCAAAACGCGCCAGCCCCAGACGTTCGGAAATGCCCAGCGCTTTGACTATCTGCCATGCCGCCCAGTTCGACACGCCGATATAGCGGACGTGGCCGTGCTGCACCAGGTTATCCAGCGCATACAGCGTCTCTTCGATCGGGGTCGCCGGATCGAAGCCATGGAGTTGATAGAGATCGATATGATCGAGCTGCAGGCGACGCAGGCTCTCCTTCACGCTGCCGATGATGTGATAGCGCGAACTGCCGCGCGAGTTCACGCCTGCGGTGCCGGTTTCGCCAAACACTTTGGTCGCCACGACGACGTTTTCACGCGGCACTTTCAGATTCTTCAGCGCCTGGCCGGTAATCTCTTCCGAGCGCCCTTCTGAATAGACGTCAGCGGTGTCGATGAAGTTGATGCCCGCATCCAGCGCGCTGCCCACCAGCTGCTCTGCCTCCGCCTGGCGCAGCTGCCCCACTTTCCCCCACAGGCCGCCTTCGCCGCCGAAGGTCATGGTGCCGAGGCACAGCTCAGAGACAAAAAGGCCGGTATGGCCCAGTTTTTGATAACGCATAGGACTCTCCTTCAATCAGGGTGATTCACCATCGTGAATAAAGTTATACCCCGGAAAAGGAGAGCGCGAATGTGGCGTTTCTGTCCGTTTCTTGCCCAATTCTCTGAAAATCAGAGCTGCAGCAATCCGTACCCTACCAGCGCGGCCCACAGCAGCATGGGCAGAGAGTAGATATGGAAACGCCACCAGATACGGCGATCGCCAGCCATGCGCAGCGCAATCAGGTTTGCCAGAGAGCCCGGCAGCAGGCCGAACCCGCCGACGTTTACCGCCCAGGCCAGCAGCACCGATGGTGGAACGTAATTGAGCAGCAAAATGGTCGCCGGGACGTTGCTGATAAACTGCGACAGGCCAATCGACGTCAGCCACAATCCGCCTGCCGAGAGCTGGCCGACGCCGTTAAGCGCATGCTGGAGAGCCGGTAGCTGGGTCAACAGGTGAACGTCAATAAACATCGCCATGAAGACCAGCAGCAGCGTCCAGTCGACGTGGATAATGACCGCCCGCGCCAGCAGCAAAAAACCCAGCGCGATCAGCGCCAGTCCCCACAGCTCCTGCTTCAGCTCTAAGGCGGTCAAAAAGACCCCATAGAACGCCAGGCAGCTCCAGACCAGCTTTGGCCGCCAGGAGGGCGCCCTGTCGCTACTCTGATAGTCGAGACGCTTCGCGGGGAAACAGAACCAGCACAGCGCCAGCAGGGTGAGCATCATCGCTGCCGCCAGCGGCAGCATCTGGCCGATAAAGGCCGGAAAGGAGAGGCCCGAGCGCCCCCAGAGAAGAATATTTTGCGGGTTACCGATGGGCGTTAACAACGACCCGGCGTTCACCGCCAGCGCTTCAAAAATGATGAGACGGCTTGTCGGGATGGCGCACCATTTTTTCAGAGTCAGCGTGAGCGGCACGACGATGAACAGCGCCACGTCGTTGGTTAAGAAGGTGGATAGCAGCGCGGCCGCCAGCACCATAAAGATGGCCAGCTGGCGCTCGGTCACAAAGCGGCGCGCCATTTTGCGACCTATTACGTCAAAATAGCCGCTCAGTTCAATACCTTTGGTCAGTAGCATCAGCCCGCTAAGGGTGATAATCGTATGCCAGTCAATGGCGTGTAACCAGCCTGCAGGGGCAAACGGAACAAAAAAGCTTAAAACAACGCCGACGATCAGCAGCAGATGCAAAAAACGGTCGCGGATTAGCGACTGAACAAAGACGAGGTTCATTCTCCCGGTGACCCCTGCTTGAGGGTAAACTGTTTAAACATCGCCAGCGTCTCTTCGCTGACGTGGTGCTCCATGCCTTCGGCGTCGCGACGCGCAATTTCCGGGCTAACGCCGATCACCAGTAAAAAGTTTTCGACGATCTGGTGGCGTTCGCGGCTTTCATGCGCCAGCTTCTCACCTTCCGGGGTTAAAAAGATCCCCCGCCATGGGATCTGTTCGATCAGCCCGACGCTGGCCAGTCGTTTTAACATTTTCGCAACCGTTGGCTGCGACACCCCAAGACGCGCGGCCATGTCCACCTGACGGGCTTCCCCCACCTCCATAATCAGATCGGAGATCAGCTCCACGTAGTCATCAATCAGCTCCCGACGATGCGCCTCGCGCACCTGACGAAACCCCTCAACGTGTTCTTCGACATTCACTAGCTGCGTCACTTTTTTTGTTATTGGCTTACCTGCGCGACGGTTCATTGTGCTTCCTCATTCCTGTGACGCATCAAGCATCATATAAAAGGATCCCTATTGT
Organism: Klebsiella sp. LTGPAF-6F; assembly: GCF_001753185.1. Lineage (NCBI taxonomy): Bacteria > Pseudomonadati > Pseudomonadota > Gammaproteobacteria > Enterobacterales > Enterobacteriaceae > Klebsiella > Klebsiella sp. LTGPAF-6F. The sequence goes on along the minus strand of NZ_CP017450.1, from coordinate 2,048,360 downwards.
AATGGATCGCGCACAGAGAACAAAAAATTAACGTTTTAGCCATAGCTATAAAATATAGCCTGTGCTATATCTGTATGTAATACACACATCCTTCAAGGAGTGAAGGACGAAGTTACAGGAGGTCGAGATGAATGAATTCAAGAGGTGTTTAAACGTGTTTACCCATTCTCCTTTTAAAGTACGGTTAATGCTTGTCGGTATGCTGTGCGATCTGATCAACGGCAAGCCCCAGCAGGATAAACCCAACAACTAATGCGGCGTCGCGGTACGCCGCTTCATTTTTCTGTCATAATTTCCCGTCAAACTGGCTGATTACTCAGCGCTACGGCAACTTTTTTCAAGTTTTGTAAGCTTCCTCCCAAAACAATCCGTTATGGATGGTTGACCTTAACATTTGCAAGCCCTATCTTTTGTCAGCCCTGCCACTACTGCGGCTCGCAGAGACCCTCTTCACGCACTGTCCAGCAGGTTTTACCCCTTGATGCCAGGGGACGCACATGGCTCTTTTTGATTGTTTACTATGAATGTCACGCTGAAAGAAACGCTGGTCGCCCGCGGACTGGTACTGAACCCATGGACAGGATTCTACTTTTTACAATCGCTGTTTATTAACCTGGCGCTGGGCTACGACTTTAGCCTGCTCTATACCGTTGCTTTTACCTGCGTGCTGCATCTGCTGTGGCGCAGCTTTCCGCGCGCGCAAAAAGTGACGATCGGCGCCTATTCGCTGCTGGCGGCCATGTACTATCCTTTCGGCCAGGCCTACGGCGCGCCCAATTTCAACACGCTGCTGGCGCTGCATGCCACAAACATCGAAGAGTCCACCGAGATCCTGACCATTTTCCCGTGGTACAACTATCTGCTGGCCGTGTTTATCTTTGCGCTCGGCGTGATTGCCGTACGGCGCAAGCCGGATGCATCGGCGCGATGGGGGAAAATGGAGACGCTGGGGCTGCTGTTCTGCACCGCTATTTTCTTTCTCCAGCCGGTGCAAAACCTCGCCTGGGGCGGCGTCTTTAAGGTTATCGACACCGGCTACCCCGCCGTACGCTTCGTTAAAGACGTGGTTGTGAATAATAATGAAGTGCTGGATGAGCAGGCGCGAATGGCGCAGCTGGCGAATATGAAAGACAGCTGGCACGTGCTGGCGGTAAAGCCCAAATATCATCTGTATGTGGTGGTGATCGGCGAGAGCGCGCGTCGCGATGCGCTCGGCGCCTTTGGCGGCCACTGGGACAACACCCCGTTCGCCAGCTCGGTAAAAGGCTATCTGTTCAATGACTACGTTGCCGCCAGCGGTTCAACGCAGAAATCGCTCGGTTTAACCCTCAACCGGGTGGTCGATGATAAACCGCAGTTTCAGGATAACTTTGTCACCCTCGCCAACCGCGCCGGTTTTCAGACCTGGTGGTTCTCGAATCAGGGGCAAATTGGCGAATACGATACGGCAATTGCCAGCATCGCCAAACGCGCGGACGAAGTTCAGTTCCTCAAGAACGGCGATTTCGAGGCCAATAAAAACACTCAGGATGAGCAGCTATTAAAGCTGACCGCGCAGGTGCTTGCCACCCGCCGCACCCAGCCGCAGCTGATTGTCCTGCATTTGATGGGTTCGCATCCGCAGGCCTGCGACCGCACCAAAGGGAAATACGCGGTTTTTGTTCAGTCGAAAGAGACCTCCTGCTATCTCTACACCATGACGCAAACCGATACGCTGCTGAGCGATCTTTATACTCAGCTACAAAACTCGGGCGAAACCTTCTCGATGACCTATTTTTCCGATCACGGTCTGGCTTTTAAAGAGCGCGGGAAAGAGGTGCAGTATCTGGCGCACGACGATAAGTACCAGCAGAATTTCCAGGTCCCCTTTATGGTGATCTCCAGCGATGATAAAGCGCATAAGGTCATTAAAGCGCGGCGGTCCGCCAACGACTTCCTCAGCTTCTTTTCGCAGTGGACCGGCATCAGCGCTCAGGAGATTGCCCCGCGCTATCGTTTTATCTCGGAACAGAAGGCCGGCCCCATCTACATCACTAACTTCCAGCTGAAGAAAGTGGACTATACCCATCTGGGTACCGACGCGTTTACCGTCAATTAACACGGTTGCGTAAACCGCAGGCAAAAAAAATCCGCCCCTTGAGGCGGATTTTTTATATCACCGGAGTGATTAGAAGCGGTAACCTACGCCAGCAATCCAGGTGCCAACGTCAACGTTACGAATGCGAGACTGCTCGTAGGAGAAGTCCAGAGCAACGTTTTCGATCGGGTTGAACTGCAGACCAGCACCGTAAGAGAAACCGTAGTCGCTCATGTCAGATTTGTTCGGGTAGCTGTTGTCCTGGAATTTACCGTAACCAACACCCACTACGCCGTAGATGCTCGCCCAGTCATTCAGACGGTAAGCCGGACCTGCGGTGATGCCGTAGTACTGGCCTTTTTTGTAAACGCCAGACTCAGAACGATCTTTTTCGGTGTAGGTGAAAGAACCGATAACACCCAGCGGGTTGTTGTCTTGCTCGTAGCGGTACTTCAGGTTGAAACCGCCTGCTTTGTTCGCTTCACCCTGCATGTCGCTCTGCGCGTAGCCACCGGTAACGGTAGAAGTCGCGGCGAAAGCAGTGGTACCTACGGATGCAGCCAGAACAACGGCCAGTGCTGAAAAACGTGCAATTTTATTCATAACCACCTCAAATGTGTTTCTAATAAGTCCTAAGCCTTAAATATAACAAAAACTTTTGGGAAACTCTTTTCACTTTACATTGTCTAACGTACTTTTTCATGTAACTAAAGGTTTCTACGTTTCTATAACAAACTGGAAAACAAACCTTTTTTACAAATATACTCCTATTAAGGCTCATAAAGCGCCAGACGTGTATCCAGATTATTCCTAATCTTCTGGTGAAATTATCTTCAACCCCGCGCTATTGTACTGCTTTTACACCCCTTTTTTTCAACATTAGCTCAACCGGCGCGGGGTAATTCATTTACACTGGAACCTTTACCGCATTTGACAAAATTGACAGGAGAAAGGATGCCCGGCTCTTCCCGCAAAGTACCGGCATGGTTGCCGATACTGGTTATTTTAATTGCCATGATTTCGATCCAGAGTGGCGCCTCGCTGGCCAAGTCACTCTTCCCGCTGGTGGGTGCGCCAGGCGTTACCGCCCTGCGCCTCGCGCTCGGCACCTTCATCCTGGTGGTTATCTTCAAACCCTGGCGCCTGCGCTTTGCCCCGGAGCAGCGCCTGCCGCTGCTTTTCTACGGCCTGTCGCTCGGTGCGATGAACTACCTGTTCTATTTATCGATTCAGCGCATTCCGCTAGGCGTCGCCGTCGCGCTGGAATTTACCGGCCCCCTGGCGGTGGCGCTCTTTGGCTCCCGTCGCCCTCTCGATTTCGTCTGGGTGGCGCTGGCGGTGCTCGGGCTCTGGTTTCTGCTGCCGCTGGGGCAAAGCGTGGCGCAGATCGATCCCATTGGCGCGCTGCTGGCCCTCGGCGCTGGCGCCTGCTGGGCGGTCTACATTCTGACCGGCCAGCGCGCCGGCGAAGAGCATGGCCCCGCAACGGTCGCTATGGGGTCGCTGATCGCTGCGGTGGTCTTCGTCCCGATGGGGATGATCCAGGCCAGCGATACGCTCTTTCAGTGGGGGCTGCTGCTGCCGGGACTGGGGATCGCCATTTTATCGACCGCGCTGCCCTACTCTCTGGAAATGGTTGCCTTGACCCGCATGCCCAGCAAGACCTTTGGCACCCTGATGAGCATGGAGCCGGCTCTCGCCGCGCTTTCCGGAATGGTGTTTCTTGGGGAAACGCTAACCGCGACCCAAACGCTGGCGCTGGGGGCGATTATTCTTGCCTCGATGGGCTCCACGCTGACAATGCGTCGGGAAACGAAGATACAGAAGGTCGACATCAGCTAGCGAAAAGGAGCTGATTGACGAGAAACTCAATCATCTCCTTAATTTATAAACTATTTTTCCTGACTAACAGCCCTGCGCTATCAGACCGATAGAGACTACCGCCGCTGCAAAGCTCAAATCCGTTGCTATACTTAATTCCGCAAGTTATTGGGATGAGACGCTCCGAATAATTCGAATTTGAAGTATGACGAGTACAAATATCAAGAGGATATGACACTATGAGTACCGCAAAACTGGTTAAAACTAAAGCAACGAATCTGCTCTATACCCGTAACGACGTCGCTGATAGCGCGAAGAAAGCGACCGTTGAGCTGCTGAATCGCCAGGTGATCCAGTTCATTGACCTGTCTTTGATTACCAAACAGGCTCACTGGAATATGCGCGGTGCAAACTTTATTGCCGTTCATGAGATGCTGGACGGCTTCCGCACTGCGCTCGTCGACCACCTTGATACGATGGCAGAACGTGCCGTACAGCTTGGTGGCGTAGCGCTGGGTACGACTCAGGTCATTAACAGCAAAAGCCCGCTGAAAAGCTACCCGCAGGATATCCATAGCGTCCAGGACCATCTGAAAGAGCTGGCCGACCGCTATGCGATCGTCGCCAACGATGTGCGTAAAGCCATCGATGAAGCCAAAGATGAAGATACCGCTGATATCTTCACCGCTGCTTCACGCGACCTGGATAAATTCCTGTGGTTCATCGAAGCCAATATCGAGTAAGGCCAACTGCCGTCAGCCACGCTGGCGGCTTTTTTTCTTTCCACTTCCCCGCCGCGCACCACTTCAGTGCATGAGAATGTACAAAATACGCGCAAAAGTAAATCAATTGTAATAATCACCTCACACAATCGTTACGCCGAGATTGTTTTAACATCAGGGTTTGCGTTAAAAATGCTCTTGTTATGCGATGCCTTTATGACGCACCAAAACGGCGCCCCATATCGGTGCATTTAACGTTATCCGTTATCAAAATTGTGCAACAGGCGCCTTCCTGCTTGTTATAAAACAACAGGTTGTAAAAGTGGCATGATTTTTTCATAAGGCAACTCGTTCTCGCAGGGGATCGTCCCGTGGATATAAAAGGAAATGCTATGAAGTCTGTATTTAAAGTTTCACTGGCTGCACTGACCCTGGCTTTTGCGGTTTCTTCTCACGCCGCTGATAAAACACTGGTTGTCGCGACCGACACGGCGTTTGTACCGTTCGAATTTAAACAGGGCGATAAGTATGTCGGTTTCGACGTTGACCTGTGGGCTGCCATTGCGAAAGAGCTGAAGCTTGACTACACCCTGAAGCCAATGGACTTCAGCGGTATCATTCCGGCACTGCAGACCAAAAACATCGATCTCGCGCTGGCGGGGATCACCATCACCGACGAACGTAAAAAAGCGATCGACTTCTCTGACGGCTACTACAAAAGCGGCCTGCTGGTCATGGTTAACGCGAATAATAACGATATTAAAGATGTCAAAGATCTGAACGGTAAAGTGGTTGCCGTGAAGGGAGGCACCGGCTCCGTTGATTACGCGAAAGCCAATATCAAAACCAAAGATCTGCGCCAGTTCCCGAACATCGATAACGCCTATATGGAACTGGGTACCGGTCGCGCTGATGCGGTTCTGCACGATACGCCAAACATCCTTTACTTCATCAAAACTGCGGGTAACGGCAAGTTCAAAGCGGTAGGCGACTCGCTGGAAGCGCAAAACTACGGTATCGCCTTCCCGAAAGGCAGCGACGAGCTGCGTGAAAAAGTGAACGGCGCGCTGAAAACGCTGCGTGAGAACGGCACTTACAACGAAATTTATAAAAAATGGTTCGGTACTGAACCCAAATAATAATTAGCGATACTCTCTTCCAGGCCTGCTGTGGTCTGGTAGACCTGGAGCTCTCCGGGCTACCCGTCAGCAGGCCTGAATAGTTTTCTCAGGGGGTTTTCCTCTGTTTTCGACACGGTAACAGGAACACATTATGCAGTTTGACTGGAGTGCCATCTGGCCCGCCATCCCAATTTTACTGGAAGGCGCCAAAATGACGCTGTGGATTTCGGTCCTCGGCCTGGTCGGCGGTCTGATAATCGGTCTGGTGGCCGGTTTCGCCCGCTGTTTCGGCGGCTGGATTGCCAACCACATCGCGCTGGTCTTTATCGAAATCATCCGCGGCACCCCAATTGTGGTGCAGGTCATGTTCATCTACTTCGCCCTGCCGATGGCGTTTAGCGATTTACGCATCGACCCGTTCTCGGCGGCGGTGGTAACCATTATGATCAACTCCGGCGCCTATATTGCGGAAATCACCCGCGGCGCGGTGCTGTCGATCCATAAAGGCTTCCGGGAAGCCGGCCTCGCGCTGGGCCTTTCTCGTCGGGAAACTATCCGCTACGTGATCCTGCCGCTGGCGCTGCGCCGTATGCTGCCGCCGCTGGGCAACCAGTGGATTATCAGCATCAAAGATACCTCGCTGTTTATCGTCATCGGCGTGGCCGAACTGACCCGTCAGGGCCAGGAAATTATTGCCGGTAACTTCCGCGCGCTGGAGATCTGGAGCGCCGTTGCGGTTATCTACCTGATCATCACCCTGGTGCTGAGCTTTGTTCTGCGTCGTCTTGAAAGAAGGATGAAAATCCTGTGATTGAATTTAAAAACGTTTCCAAGCATTTTGGCCCAACCAAGGTGCTGCATGATATCGATCTGAAGATCAACCAGGGCGAAGTCGTGGTGATTATCGGGCCGTCCGGTTCCGGTAAATCGACCCTGCTGCGCTGTATTAACAAACTTGAAGAGATTACCAGCGGCGATTTGATCGTCGACGGTCTGAAGGTCAACGACCCGAAGGTTGACGAGCGGCTGATTCGCCAGGAAGCCGGGATGGTATTCCAGCAGTTTTATCTGTTCCCGCACCTGACGGCGCTGGAAAACGTGATGTTCGGCCCGCTGCGCGTTCGCGGCGCCAATAAAGCGGCGGCGGAAAAACTGGCGAAAGACCTGCTGGAGAAAGTGGGCCTCGCGGAACGTGCGCACCACTACCCTTCTGAGCTTTCAGGCGGACAGCAGCAGCGCGTGGCCATTGCCCGGGCGCTGGCGGTTAAACCCAAAATGATGCTGTTTGATGAGCCAACTTCCGCGCTTGACCCTGAACTGCGTCATGAAGTGCTGAAAGTGATGCAGGATCTGGCCGAAGAAGGCATGACCATGGTTATCGTTACCCACGAAATCGGCTTCGCCGAAAAAGTGGCGTCGCGCCTGATCTTTATCGATAAAGGGCGCATTGCGGAAGATGGCGATCCGCAGATGCTGGTGAATAACCCGCCCAGCCCGCGCCTGCGCGAGTTTTTGCAGCACGTAGCCTGATGCCCCCCGGCTCTCCCTTCGCGGGAGAGCCGCTTTCCAGAATCATCCCAACCTCGCTCTGCGGATCTCATCTTCTATACTTATTGGTTTGAGATGCAATGGAGGTGCCTGTGCCGCGGATTTTGTTACTGCTTGCCCTACTCTTCACCGCTCCGCTATGGGCCGCGACGCTGCCCGGCGTTCCGGCAACCACAGCGGACCCGTCCAGCAGCAGTGAACCCGATGTGGCGCAGAAGAAAGCGGCCTACGGCGCGCTGGCCGACGTGCTTGAAAACGCCGACGCCCGTCAGGAGCTTATCGAGCAGCTGCGGAAAGCCGCCGCCACGCCGCCGCCGGACAGTACGCCGAAGCTGACGCCGCCGGAAATAAAAGACGAGACCACGGTGCTGGAGAACGTCACCCACATCAGCCGCGAATACGGAGAGCAGCTCTCTTCGCGCTTCTCCCAGCTGTGGCGCAACATCACCGGTTCTCCGCACAAAGCGTTTAATTCTCAGACTTTCACCAACGCCGCCTGGCATTTCCTGCTGCTGGCGGGCCTGGTCTTTGCGTTCTGGTGGCTGGTACGCCTGGCGGCCCTGCCGCTGTATCGCAAAATGGGCCACTGGGGACGGCATAAAAACCGCGACCGCAGCAACTGGCTTCAGCTACCTGCAACGATCGCCGGCGCGTTTATTTTTGACCTGCTTCTGCTGGCGCTCACGCTCTTCGTGGGCCAGCTTTTAAGCGACCGCCTGAACGGTAACAATCCCACCATCGCCTTTCAACAAAGCCTGTTTCTCAACGCCTTCGCGCTGATTGAATTTTTCAAGGCCATTCTGCGGCTTATTTTTTGCCCCCGCATCCCGGAGCTACGCCCGTTCAACCTCAGCGATGAAGCGGCGAAATACTGGAACCTGCGTCTCAGCGCGCTGAGCAGCCTGATTGGCTACGGGCTCATCGTCGCGGTGCCGATTATCTCCAACCAGGTCAACGTACAGTTCGGAGCGCTGGCCAACGTGGTGATTATGCTGTGCATTACGCTCTGGGCGCTGTACCTGATATTTCACAATAAGAAATTGATTACCCAAGGGCTTATCCATCTCGCCGACCGCTCGCTGGCCTTCTTTAGCCTGTTTATCCGCGCCTTTGCGCTGATCTGGCACTGGCTGGCCTGCGCCTATTTTATCGTGCTGTTTTTCTTCTCCCTGTTCGATCCCGGCAACAGCCTGAAATTTATGATGGGCGCGACGCTGCGCAGCCTGGCCATCATCGGCGCCGCCGCGCTGGTCTCCGGTATTCTGTCGCGCTGGATTGCGAAAACCATCACCCTGTCGCCGGAAACCCAGCGCAACTACCCCGAACTGCAAAAACGGCTGAACGGCTGGATCTCCGCGTCGCTGAAAGCCGCGCGTATCCTGACGGTCTGCGTGGCGATCATGCTGCTGCTCAGCGCGTGGGGGCTGTTCGATTTTTGGCAGTGGATGCATAACGGCAGCGGGCAAAAAGCGGTGGATGTGCTGATTCGTATCGCACTGATCCTCTTCTTCTCGGCAATTGGCTGGACGCTGCTCGCCAGCCTGATTGAGAACCGGCTGGCATCGGATATTCACGGCCGCCCGCTGCCCAGCGCCCGCGCCCGAACGCTGCTGACGCTGTTTCGCAACGCGCTGGCGGTGGTCATTAGCACCATTACTATCATGATCCTGCTTTCGGAAGTGGGCGTGAATATCGCCCCGCTGCTGGCCGGCGCAGGCGCGCTGGGCCTGGCGATTTCGTTCGGCGCGCAAACCCTGGTCAAAGACATTATTACCGGGATTTTTATCCAGTTTGAGAACGGCATGAACACCGGCGACCTCGTGACGATTGGGCCGTTAACCGGAACGGTGGAGCGCATGTCGATTCGCTCCGTCGGCGTACGCCAGGATACCGGCGCCTATCATATTATTCCGTGGTCTTCGATAACCACCTTCGCCAACTTCGTGCGCGGTATCGGCTCGGTGGTGGCCAACTATGATGTTGACCGGCAAGAAGATCTGGATAAGGCCAACCAGGCGCTGAAAGACGCGGTCGCGGAAGTGATGGCGCAGGAAGAGATTCGCGGGCTGATCATTGGCGAGCCCTCTTTCGCAGGATTGGTGGGCTTAAGCAATACCGCCTTCACCCTGCGCGTCACCTTTACCACCCTGCCGTTGAAGCAGTGGACGGTAAGGTTCGCCCTCGACACTCAGGTGAAAAGGCATTTTGACCTCGCGGGCGTGCGGGCGCCGGTACAAACTTACCAGGTTCTGCCGATGCCGGCACCGGCGGGACCGCCGGCACCCGCCGAGCCCACGTTATAAAGCGCGGCGACGTTTGGCTTCGTCCATAAAGGTCCAGGCGATAAAGCGGCTCTGCTTATTTCCCTGGGCCATCTCTTTTTTCACTACTTTCACCGCGCCGACGTCGGTCAGCGCACGGTAGAGCGGCGGCAAATTGTCGCCGCGAGAAACCAGGGAGGTAAACCACTTCACCTGACGGCCAAACTGCTGGCTCTCCGCAATCATCTGCGTAATAAACGCAACCTCGCCCCCTTCGCACCACAGCTCCTGCTGCTGGCCGCCAAAGTTCAGCACGCTCTCCTCGCCCAGTCCCAGGTTGCGACGTTTACGTTCACCGCCCGCCTGCGCGCTGGCGGCGGAATCATGGAAAGGCGGGTTACACAGGGTCGCGTCGTAGGTCTCATTTTTATGAATAATGCCGGTCAGAATCGCTTTAGCGTCTTTTTGACGACGCAGGCGGATCTGGCGAGTCAGGCCGGGATTGCCGTTGACGATAGCCTGGGCGCTGGCGAACGCGTCGGCGTTCACTTCGCTGCCGGTAAAACGCCAGCCGTACTCGTGCACGCCAATGAGCGGATAGATGCAGTTTGCGCCAACGCCAATATCGAGAATGCTGGCGTTGGCCGGGATCGTCCCGCTATCCAGCGCCAGCAGATCGGCGAGATGATGGATGTAGTCAGCCCTGCCCGGCACCGGCGGGCAGAGAAAGCCGTCGGGAATATCCCAGTATTTCACCGCGTAGAAGTGCGCCAGCAGCGCTTTATTCAGCGCCTTCACCGCCAGCGGATTGGCAAAGTCGATGGTCTGCCCACCCACCGGGTTAAGGGTGATAAAGCCCTGGAGCTCAGGGTGGGCCTGGCACAGCGCGGGCAGGTCGTAGCGTTGTTGGTGACGGTTACGCGGGTGTAACCCCGGTTTCTGGGCTTTCATGGCAATCTCCTTTGAACAGCCGCGTAAGATACCCGTTGACGGCGGCGCGGTAAATAAGTGAGTCTGGTTATCTCTTTTTTTGTCACGGGTGTCGTATGTATTTCTACCAACCTTCGCACGGACACGGGCTGCCGCACGACCCGCTTAACGCCATTATCGGGCCGCGCCCCATCGGCTGGATAGCCTCCCTTGATAACAGCGGCCAGCGTAACCTCGCGCCGTACAGTTTTTTCAACTGCTTTAACTATCGGCCGCCGATTATTGGTTTTGCCAGCAGCGGCTGGAAAGATAGCGTACAGAATATCGCCGAGACTAAAGAGTTCGTCTGGAATCTGGCCACCCGGCCTCTGGCGGTCGCGATGAACGAAACCTCCGCCACCCTTCCCCATAATGAAGATGAATTCATCCGCGCCGGGCTGACTGCCGCTCCCAGCCGCATCGTCAGCGCGCCGCGGGTCGCCGAAAGCCCGGTAAACTTCGAGTGTCGCCTTTCACAATGCATCCAGTTAACGACCGCAGAAGGGCGAGCGGTTGACACCTGGCTGGTGCTGGGCGAAGTGGTGGCGGTGCATATCGATGAATCGCTGCTGGAAGACGGAATTTACCAGACCGCCAGGGCCCAGCCGATTCTGCGCGCCGGAGGCCCCAGCGCCTATTATGGCATTGATGAAAGCCTGCGCTTTGACCTCGTTCGTCCGGACGCCCGCTAACCCTCCCACCCGGCCTGTACTAGCGCCGTTTTCCAGGCCGGGTAGCTGAATGCCATTTCCCGCGACAACCTCGCCTGCCCGGCGCGCCTTTATGTAGAAAAAATGCAGCCAATGTAAATAAATGTATTTATTTTTTTATAAATGAGTGATAGAAATTCGCCTGTTGTTTGATAATGATTATCACAATCATTATCAAACTCATTGCTTTTGTAAAAAATCACCTGCAGTGGTCGGGGCGAAGCAACGCTTCGTCTGCGGTCGTTATGGCCTAATTAAAATTATAAGTCACTTATTGATATGGAAAAAAATAACAATTTGCCGTTCAGCAGTTTTCACTCGCTCACTCTCTTCACCGGCTTATGCCTGAGTCTTTCTCCGACCGGCCAGCTGCTTGCCGCGGATAGCACTGAAAAAAATAGCGGCGAAACGCTGGTGGTCGAAGCGCAGACGCCATCGCTGTACGCGCCGACCCGCTCCGCCGATCCTAAATTTTCACGCCCGATCGCCGACACAACGCGGACGGTTAGCGTGGTCTCTGAGCAGGTGATGAAGGACCAGGGCGTCACTAACCTCACCGACGCGCTGAAAAACGTTCCCGGCGTCGGCGCTTTCTTTGCCGGCGAAAACGGCAACTCGACGACCGGCGACGCGATTTACATGCGCGGGGCGGACACTTCCAACAGCATTTACGTCGACGGCATCCGCGATATCGGCAGCGTCAGCCGCGATACTTTTAATACCGAGCAGATCGAAGTCATCAAGGGACCTTCAGGCTCCGACTACGGACGCAGCGCGCCGACCGGCTCGATCAATATGATCAGCAAACAGCCGCGCCTCGATTCCGGCATCGACGCCTCCGCCAGCGCGGGCAGCGCCTGGTTCCGACGCGGCACCCTGGATATTAACGAGGCCATTGGCGAAACCAGCGCGGTGCGTCTGAATCTGATGGGCGAGAAAACCCACGATGCGGGCCGGGACAAGGTGAAAAACGAGCGTTACGGCGTCGCGCCATCGGCCGCATTTGGCCTCGGCACCGAAAACCGCCTGTATCTTAACTATCTGCACGTAACCCAGCACAACACGCCCGACGGCGGCATTCCCACCATCGGTCTGCCGGGCTATTCCGCTCCCAACGCCGGCACCTCGGCGCTGAATCACTCCGGCAAGGTCGCCACCAGCAACTTCTACGGCACCGACTCCGACTACGATGATTCCACAACCGATACCGTGACGATGCGCTTCGAGCACGACCTGAGCGACACGACGACGATTCGCAACACCACCCGCTGGTCTCGCGTGAAGCAGGATTACCTGATGACTGCGGTGATGGGCGGCGCGTCAAACATCACTCAGCCAAACCCCAACGATGTCGGCACCTGGACCTGGTCGCGCCTGGCGAACACGAAAGATACCAGCAACAAGATCCTGACCAACCAGACTAACCTGACGTCAACGTTCTATACCGGGGCCATCGGTCATGACGTCAGCACCGGTGTGGAATTTACCCGCGAAACCCAGACCAACTACGGGGTATATCCGCTCACGCCTCCGGCGGTGAATATTTATCATCCGAACAGCGATATCTCCATCGGCGGCCTGAACCGCAGCGGCGCCAACGCTAACGGACAGACGGATACCGTCGGCGTCTATGCTTTCGATACGCTGCAGATAACCCAGGACGTCGAACTTAACGGCGGGATCCGTCTGGATAACTACCAGACCAAATACGATAGCGCCAGCCTGTGCGGCGGTACCGGCCGCGGCGCCATCGCCTGCCCGACCGGGGTGGCGAAAAATACCCCCGTCACCACCGTCGATACCTCAACCAGCGGTAACCTGGTTAACTGGAAGGCCGGCGCGCTGTACCACCTGACCGATAACGGCAACCTCTACGTCAACTACGCCGTCTCCCAGCAGCCGCCGGGAGGGAGCAACTTCACCCTCGCGCAAAGCGGCACCGGCAGCAGCGCCAACCGAACCGACTTTAAACCGCAGAAGGCCAAAACCAGCGAAGTCGGCACCAAGTGGGAGCTGATGGATAAGCGCCTGCTGCTGACCGCCGCCCTCTTCCGCACCGATATTGAAAACGAAGTCGAGCAGAACGACGACGGCAGCTATTCGCAGTACGGTAAGAAGCGCGTTGAAGGCTATGAGATCTCTCTGGCCGGTAATATCACGCCCGACTGGCAGGTTATTGGCGGCTATACCCAACAGCACGCCAGCGTTCGTGAAGGCGCGAATACCGCCCAGGATGGCACCAGCGCGCTGCCGTATACGCCAGAGCATGCGTTTACTCTCTGGAGCCAGTATCAGGCCACCGATGCGATCGCCGTCGGCGCCGGCGCGCGATACGTCGGCAGCATGCATCGCGGCAGCGACGGTGCGGTCGGCACGCCTTCCTATACCGAAGGCTACTGGGTGGCTGATGCCAAAGTCGGCTATCGCATTAACCGTAATCTCGACCTGCAGCTGAACGTCTACAACCTGTTTGATACCGACTATGTCGCCTCGATTAACAAGAGCGGCTACCGTTATCACCCGGGCGAACCGCGAACCTTCGTGCTCACCGCCAATATGCACTTCTGATCCACCCCGGGGCGGCTACGCCCCGTTTTCTCCGGAGATAAAACGATGATGTATCATATTCCCGCCGTTCTCAGCTCTCAGGAAGTGGACGATTTTATCGCTCAGCTGCAGCAGGCGGAATGGGTCGACGGGCGCGTGACGACCGGCGATCTGGGCGCCCAGGTCAAAAATAACCAGCAGGTTGATACCCACAGCAATCTTTACGGCGAACTTCAGGGTAACGTACTGGCGGCGCTGAATCGCAGCTCGCTGTTTTTTGCCGCCGCGCTGCCGAAAGCGATTTCCAGCCCGCTGTTTAATCGTTATCAGCAGAGCGAAACTTATGGTTTCCACGTCGACGGCGCGGTACGCAGCCAGGCGCAGGGAGGCTGGATGCGCACCGATCTTTCCGCCACGCTCTTTTTAAGCCCCCCGGAGAGCTACGAAGGCGGTGAGCTGGTCGTGAACGATACCTACGGACAGCATTCGGTTAAGCTCCCTGCCGGGGACCTGGTGCTCTATCCTTCAAGCAGCCTGCACTGCGTCACTCCGGTGACCTCAGGCGTTCGCGTCGCCTCGTTCTTGTGGGTTCAGTCAATGATCCGCGACGATAAACGCCGCAGTATGCTGTTTGAACTGGATGGCAATATTCAGAAATTAAAAAGCCGCCACGGCGAAAGTGACGAAGTCCTGTCTCTGCTTAATCTGTACCATAACCTGCTGCGCGAATGGTCAGAGATCTGAGCCTTGTCTGGTCATTTTTTATCCCCATATTCTCTATACTAAAGAGAGGCGAGATAGCGAGGTGAACTATGGCATCAGGCTGGGCGAATGATGACGCGGTGCAGGAACAGATCGACAGCACCATCAACGACGCGATAGCTCGGGCGCGAAACGAACTGTCATCGGGGGAAAGCAACAAATTTTGTGAAGAATGCGGGGAGCCGATTCCTGAGGCGCGCCGACGGGCGGTGGCGGGGGTGAAATACTGCGTAAAATGCCAACAGGAGAAAGATTTACATAACAATACATTTTCAGGATATAATCGCAGAGGCTCCAAGGATAGCCAGCTTCGCTGACCAATATTTACCGTTCATTACGCACATCGCGTTATCTTTTCGCGCACGTTTTTTGGCAAACGGCGTGGCAAAATGTGCCCTTCCAGCCCCCCGTTCGCCGCCCCGACCTGTTTCGCCGCCGCCGGCTAAAATAATTTATTAATATTCAATAAATTAATAGTCGTTCAAAAAATTAGATGAAGACTGTTAATTTCCTTCGATTTTATCTCCCGCTAAAAACCGTGATACTTATCACATCGACGGAACATCGTCCCCTATACAGAACAACCTGCGAGAGATTAACTATGAAAAACATCAAATATGCTGCCGCCGCTATCGCCCTTTCCGCTCTGTCTTTCGGCGCGTTCGCCGCTCAGCCGGTGACATCGGCTCAGGCAGAGAGCATGAACAAAATTGGTGTGGTTTCCGCTGAAGGCGCGACGACGCTGGATGGACTGGAAGCTAAACTGGCTGAAAAAGCCGAGGCCGCTGGTGCAACCGGCTATAGCATTACCTCCGCTAACAGCAACAACAAACTGAGCGGTACTGCGGTTATCTATAAATAATCGTCAGTTATCCCTGTAGCAACAGCAACACCCTGTAATGCCACTGTTTTAACCCTGTAAGATCCTTTAATACCCTTGCCTTGCCCGTCCATGCCACTGGACGGGCTTTTTTTTGCCTGCGATCCTGCGATAGGGTTACCAGCTCTCAGCCACCTTCGCCAGCCCCTGCTCCAGAGACAAGACCACGCCGGTGGCCAAAAGACAGCAGGCCAGCTGAATTTTCAACGATGACGGCAGCGGTTCGCTCCCGACCATACAGCGCTCGATCCAGCGCGCGGTCACTTCGGGATCTTTTGACTCCGGCAGGGCGACTGCCTGCGCAGCGGCGCCATCCTGACGCTCGTTAACCACCCGCGTACCGGTCTCATCAATCAGGCTAATCTGCGGGCAGCGCTGCGGGTTAGCGTAAACCTCGCCTTCGGTACCGTGCATCAGCAGCGCCCGGCCGCCGATCCCGGCAAAAAATTTCGCGACCCGACCGACGTACTCAGGATGCGAAACGCTCGACAGGCGCAGCGCCGCATCTTCGGCAAACGGCGTCGCCAGCTTGGCCAGGGTGTGTGCGCTGTTACGCACGCCCATGCGCCAGCGCATCGCCAGCTGTTTTTCCAGCGGCGGACAAAATACGCCGACCGGAACGTAAACCGGCTGGTGACTATCTAACCGCGCCTGTGCCTGGCCCGCGTGAAGCGTTGCCGGGATCCCCATCAGGTCAAAAATGGTTTCCGTCAGCACGCGGGTGGGATCGTGGCTCACGCCGTGAACGATAACCGGGAAGCCGAGCTTATGCAGCAGGACGGCCAGCAGCGGCGTCAGGTTAGCCTGTTTACGCGCGCCGTTATAGCTGGGGATCACAATCGGCATCGGCTTGCCGACCGGCGGCGTCAGCTTAATGGTGTGCTCCTGCATCGCTTCATAGAAGCCCTTCATCTCCGCTTCACCTTCGCCCTTGATGCGCAGGGCAATAAGAATGCCGCCGAGCTCAAGGTCAGGCACCTCGCCGTTAAGCATCCGCGAGTAGAGCGCGCGGGCCGTTTCCACGTCCAGGTCGCGAGCGTGGTTTTTTCCGCGCCCGACTTCTTTAACGATCTTGCTGTACTCCATTGCAGGCTCCTCTGAGCGTCTCACCGCGTCGACATTGCACCGCTAACGCCGTTTGCGACGCGTCTGTTTTGTTTTAGTTTTTACTATAACCTCAGGGACGGCTGGCTGCTCTATCGGAAATATGGGTAATGCATTCAATAAACGCTTACCGTAGTTTTTGGTCAACAGGCGTTTATCATAAATTACCACCTCTCCCCAGCAGCTATGGCTACGGATCAGGCGGCCAACCTGTTGAATCAGGTTGAATGACGCGCTGGGCAGGCTCTGAACTTCGAACGGATAGCGGTTGAGGCTTTTGAGCCATTCGCCTTCGGTGATCACCACCGGGCTGTCAATCGGCGGGAAAGCGATCTTGTGGATATGCACCTGGCTTAACAGTTCGCCTTTTAAATCCAGGCCTTCCGCGAAGGATTGCAGCCCAACCAGTACGCTGCGCTCGCCGCCTTCAACGCGTTTACGATGCAGCTCGACCAGCCGGTAGCGAGGCTTATCCCCCTGAACCAGCAGCAGCAGGCGCAGATCGGTAACCTGTTCGAGAAACCGCTGCATCGCTCTTCCGCTGGCGAAGAGTACCAGCATGCCGAGATGCTTTTTGCTCTCAACCTGTTCCCGGAAATAGGCGGCCATCTCGGCAATATGCTGCTCTTCGTTATCGATAAGCGGTTCATAATGCATCTGCGGAATGACGATTTTACCCTGTTCGACGTGATTAAAGGGCGAATCCAGCGCCACAAAGCGGTCTCCCGCTTTCTCTTTCAGCCCGCTCATCTCCTGCAGACGCGAAAAGCTATTAAGCGAGCGTAGCGTCGCAGAGGTAACGACGATATGCGGGACGCTGCGCCACAGCAGCCTCTCCAGCTGATCGCTGACGCGGATCCCCACGCAGTGGAACCAGATATGCATCTGGCCATCCCGCAGGTCGCGGGTGACCCATTTGGTCACCGGCGCGCCGGAGGACTGCGCCAGCGATGCCAACCGCCACAGTTTACTTTGGCTTTCAAACATCCCCAGCGCTCGGTTCATCTGCAGCAGAACCCGGTGCAAACGCACCACGTCGTGACTGCCGGTTTTTTCGCCCAGATCGTTAAGGAACAGCTCCGCCAGACCGCGCAGCGTTTCGGTGAGCTTCGCCAGCCGCTGGCAAATCTCCATCACTTCCTGCGGCAGCTCCCCCATCGGGAAGCGGTGCTCCGCCTCCTGCCCGGCCGGCATGTACAGATTGAGGATATTATTCAGGGAGGAGATAAGCTCATAGAGCTCCTCGCAATGCCCATTCAGACGCTCGGGATTCGCCAGCGGCGGCGTGGTTTTAGGGCGAAACTGCTCCATGCAGGTCGCGACCAGCTTCGTAAAAAGATCCAGCTGCAGGCGGTACCAGGGGGCGGTGATTTCCGCGCTCATTTCCAGCGCATCGCGGGCCACCTCCGGAAGATGGTGGCCTTCATCCAGCACCAGCAGCAGATGCTTCGGTTCCGGCAGCACCGCTTCGCTTTCCATCGCCGCCATCACCAGCGCATGGTTCGCCACCACCACTTCTGCTTCCTGGATTTCCCGGCGGGCGACAAAAAACGGACATTCGCGATAATAGTGGCAGTTGCGGTTCAGGCAGCTGGCTTTATCGGTGCTCAGGCGGCTCCATAATGAATCATCCACATTTTTATCGGTATGATCGCGCAGGCCGTCCCATTTGTAGCTATCAAGGTCCGCTTTCAGCGTCGCGCACAGCTTCTGTTCCGCCTGGTTGTTAGGCGTGAGTTCGTCATCAAGAAAGGCCAGTAAATCCTGCTGCGTTGGCTCGGTGCTGGCAAGCGCGGCCAGGTTACGCGGGCAGACGTAGCGCCCGCGGCCAAAGGCGGCGGTAAATCGCAGGTCGGGAATGATTTTGCGCAGCAGCGGCAGGTCTTTACTGTAGATTTGGTCCTGCAGAGCAACGTTGGCGGTACTGACCACCAGCGTTTTTTGTTCTTCACGGGCAATGGCGATGCCGGGAATCAGGTATGACAAGGTTTTGCCGACGCCGGTCGGGGCTTCTATCGCCAGATGTCGCCCCTCTTCCCCGGCGAGCGTCTTCGCCACATCGGCAATCATCTGCCGCTGCGGAGGACGGGGAATAAAGTCAGGGATTTGTTCCTGAAGCGCCTTATACCAGGCGGCGATTTGCGCTTTCAGCGCTGCGGTCAAAGCCATGAGAAAACCTGAATACTGTATAAACAGCCACTATTGTGCCATTTTTTAGCCGTCGGAAGGAACGTCTTTCTGAGCAAACTGGAATCACGCTCGAGGTTATGCTGAGCGAAGCGCGTCCGGGTAAGGAGTCTTACCCGGACAACCCATCAGTGGCTTAGCCGCGCGATTGCGACACTCGCCACAGGAGTGACGGGATAGCGTTACTCCGCCGCGGCGGGTTTACGCGGGCGACGACGGCGAGGAGGCTTACCGTCCTGAGTTCGCGCTTTCGACGCTTCGCCATCGGTACGACGCGGAGCGGACTGCTGACCGCGACCTTGCCCCTGGCCACCGCGGCCCTGACTCTGGCCACCGCGACCGCCGCCGCGCTGCTGCTGACGACCGTTCTGAATCGGCTCGGCTTTAATCGATGGATCCGGCTCGTAGCCCGCCAGGGCAATACGCGGGATCTCTTTTTTCAGCAAGCGTTCGATATCATGCAGCAGTTTATGTTCATCAACGCAAACCAGCGACAGCGCTTCACCCGTTGCCGCGGCGCGCCCGGTACGACCGATACGGTGCACATAGTCTTCCGGTACGTTTGGCAGCTCGTAGTTCACCACGTGCGGCAGCTCTTCAATATCCAGACCGCGCGCGGCGATATCGGTGGCCACCAGTACGCGAATGCCGCCGGATTTAAAGTCAGCCAATGCGCGGGTACGCGCGCCCTGGCTCTTGTTGCCGTGAATAGCGGCGCTGCGGATGCCGTCTTTATTGAGCTGTTCCGCCAGATGGTTTGCGCCGTGCTTGGTGCGGGTAAAGACCAGCACCTGCTGCCAGTTACCTTCACCGATCATCTGCGACAGCAGCTCGCGTTTGCGCTTTTTATCGACAAAATGCACCAGCTGGCTCACCTGCTCAGAGGCGGTGTTGCGGCGGGCGACTTCGATCTCCAGCGGGTTATGCAGCAGCTTTTCCGCCAGCGATTTAATGTCATCGGAGAAGGTTGCGGAGAACAGCAGGTTCTGACGTCTGGCCGGCAGCTTCGCCAGCACCCGGCGAATATCGTGAATAAAGCCCATATCCAGCATACGGTCGGCTTCGTCCAGCACCAGCACTTCGACTTTGTCGAGGCTCACGGCGTTCTGATGTTCAAGATCCAGCAGACGACCCGGCGTTGCCACCAGGATATCGACGCCGCTGCGCAGCTTCATCATCTGCGGATTAATGCTCACGCCGCCGAACACCACCAGCGAGCGAACGTTGAGGTATTTGCTGTAATCACGGACGTTCTCGCCAATTTGCGCCGCCAGCTCGCGCGTTGGGGTCAGGATCAGCGCACGCACCGGGCGACGCCCTTTAGCATGCGGCTCCTTTTGGATCAGATGCTGAAGCAGCGGCAGCGTAAATCCCGCCGTTTTGCCGGTACCGGTCTGAGCGCTGGCCATCAGATCGCGACCCTGTAATACTGCCGGGATAGCCTGCTGCTGAATTGGGGTTGGCTCAACGTAGCCCTGCTCAGCGACGGCGCGCAGGATTTCAGGATTCAGGCCAAGGGAATCAAAAGACATAACAACTCCGAACCGCCCCGGCCCGTCACAGGCGTAGTTTTCAGGGAGATTATTGCGAAAGAGATGGCAAAAACCACAATGCCATGAAGCTGCGCAGTCTAGCAGATTTTGTGACGAACCGCATAAAATCTGCCGAAAAGAATCCTCCGGCTAACAAACCACTGCTCCCCGTCCTGTCGATGAGAAGCGGCGATGGCGCTTCGCGCCAGGCGTTCCCGAAATAGCCCGTTTAATGCCTCGACGGGGAAACCGCGAACAAAAGCAGAGAAACGCCGCCGCAGAACGCGGCGGCGAAGGCGATTAACGCAGGCGATACTTAATTTTTTCGACCATCTTCGCGGTGGAGATGCCGTAGCGGTCGTGCAGCGTCGGAAGCGCGCCGGCCAGCAGGAATTCGTCAGGCAAACCGACGGTATCCAGCTCGCAGCGTACGCCTTTACGCATCAGCAGCGCGGCAACCGCCTCCCCCAGCCCGCCGACCGACGTGTGGTTTTCCGCGGTCACCACCAGACGGCCGGGCTTCGAAGCCTGCACAACGATCGTTTTTTCATCAAGCGGTTTGATGGTAGGGACATGCAGCACCGCCGCGCTGATATTATCGGCCCGCAGTTTTTCAACCGCCTCGAGGGCGCGCATGGTCATCAGCCCGGAAGAGATAATCAGTACATCGTTACCGTCCTCCAGCAGCTTCGCCTTGCCCAGCTCAAACTGATAATCATATTTATCGAGCACCAGCGGCACCTTACCGCGCAATAGACGCATATACACCGGACCGTCGTGGTCGGCAATCGCCGGTACCGCCTGCTCTATCTCCAGCGCATCGCAGGGATCGACGATGACCATGCCGGGAATGCCGCGCATAATCGCCAGATCTTCCGTTGCCTGATGGCTCGGCCCGTAGCCGGTGGTCAGGCCCGGCAGCGCCGCGCAGATCTTCACGTTCAGATGCTCTTCGGCGATGACCTGATGGATAAAATCATAGGCGCGACGGGTGGCAAAAGCGGCGTAGGTGGTGGCGAAGGGAATAAATCCCTCCTTCGCCATTCCCCCGGCGGCTCCCATCAGCAGCTGCTCCGCCATTCCCATCTGGAAGAAGCGATCCGGAAAGGCCTGGGCGAAAATATGCAGATCGGTATACTTTGACAGGTCCGCGGTCATACCGACGATTTCCGGGCGCTGGGCCGCCAGCTTCGAGAGCGCGACGCCAAACGGCGCGGAAACGGTCGCCTGACCTTCATCAGCAATGGAGGCGATCATCGCCGACGTTTTTAAGCGTGGTTTACTCTGGCTCATTACAGCACTCCTTCCGGTTTGTTGGCGTCCAGCACCGCAATCGCTTTTTGCCATTCGTCGGCATCGACGCGGATAAAATGGTTCTTATCGCGGGTTTCAAGGAACGGCACCCCTTTGCCCATCAGCGTGTCGCATAAAATGACCCGCGGCTGGTTGCCCGCATGATTTTTCGCGTTATCAAAGGCGGCCACCACCGCCGCCAGATCGTTACCGTCCACGCGCTGCACGTACCAGCCGAAGGCGGCCCATTTTTCATGCAGCGGCTCAAAGCCGAGAATTTTGCGCGAATCGCCGTCCGCCTGCTGTTTGTTAACGTCAACGAGGTTAATCAGGTTAGTCAGGCCGTAGTGGGCCGCCGACATCGCCGCTTCCCAGGTTGAACCTTCGTCCAGCTCCCCATCCGACATAGAGTTAAAAACCCAGGATGCGCTGCCCTTCTTCTTCAGACCGAGCGCCATCCCGACGGCGATGGAGAGCCCCTGCCCCAGCGAGCCGCCGGACATCTCCATTCCAGGCGTATAGGTCGCCATGCCCGACATCGGCAGGCGGCTGTCGTCGGAACCGTAGGTCTCCAGCTCCTCTTCCGGGATAATTCCCGCTTCCAGCAGCGCCGCATAATAGGCGATGGCGTAATGGCCGTGAGAGAGCAGAAAACGGTCACGCCCTTCCCACTGCGGATCTTCCGGACGGTAGCGCATCGCGTGGCTGAAGGCGGTGGCCAGCACATCCGCATAGCCTAATGCCTGGCCGATATAGCCCTGTCCCTGGACTTCGCCCATTTGCAGGGCATAGCGACGGATACGCCACGCCGCCGCGGCAACTTGTTGTGTTTCTGTCATCTTCATCTGATTGCCTCGCTTAGTGGATTAACATGCCGCCGTTCACGTCCAGGGTGATACCGGTCGAGTAGGAAGAGAGATCGCTGCCGAGGAACAGGGCGGCACGCGCGATATCCACCGCATCGCCCAGACGGTTCATCGGGATCCCGGCGAGGATATTGGCCGTCATGTCGTCGGTCAGCTTGCCGGCGGTAATATCGGTCTGAATCAGCCCCGGCGTGATGCAGTTTACGCGGACGTTATCCGGGCCAAGCTCGCGCGCCATCGCCCGCGCCAGGCCGAGCACACCGGCTTTTGCCGCGCTGTAGTGCGGGCCGCCGAAGATACCGCCGCCGCGCTGGGCGGAAACCGATGAGATACAGACAATGCTGCCCGATTTTTGCGCCCGCATTGCCGGAATAACCGCCTGCGACATCAGCAGCGTGCCGCGCAGGCTGACGTCCAGCACCGCGTCATAGTTGGCACGCTTAATTTCCATCAGCTTCAGCGGCTGGGTAATGCCGGCGTTATTCACCAGCACATCAACCCGGCCATATTTCGCCAGAATCTGTTCGATTGCCGCCTGCACCTGAACTTCATCGGCGACGTTCGCTGCCAGACCAAGATGGCCTTCGCCCAGGGCCGCCGCAGCGGCTTTGCTGGCTTCACCATTGAGGTCGATAATGACCACGCTGGCGCCGTTCTCGGCAAATAATTTGGCGGTGGCAAAACCCAAACCGCGTGCGGAGGCCGCGCCAGTAATAATGGCGACTTTATCTTTTAATAACATATTTTCACTCCATGACATGACGTCATATTAATTAACAGAAATATTGCCGTTACTGTGGCTCATCGAGGAAAAGAATCACCACCAGACCTATTGCGGCGCAGATACCAAAATAGGTGAATACAGAATTAAAGCTGCCGGTCTGATCAAGTAAAAAACCGGCGGCCATCGGGGCAACAAAGCCGCCAAGGTTGCCGCCGCTATTAATAATAGAAGAGGCAATTGGATAGGTTTTACTGTCCGAAACGGCCATTCCGTAGGCGGTAAAAGCCGGCCAGCCAATATTCAAACAAAAACCGACAAAGAATAATCCAATACATACCGCCCAGGTGCTTGCTGGAATGTTCAGCATAATGAGCATCATGACCACGGTTGAAATCGCGGTGAACATCATGGTGGGTTTACGCCGGCGGCCTAACACTTTATCCGAGATCCAGCCTCCGCCAATCGCGCCAATAAAGCCGCCGATGCACGGCATACTCGCCACGAAGCCCATACTCATCACGTCAAAACCGCGCTCTTTCACTAAATACAGCGGGATCCACGTTAATAACCCGTACAGCACGCTGACCATCATAAAATAGGCCAGACAGTCACCAAGAATATTTTTCGAGGTAAATAATCCTTTCGCCGTATCGACAGGCGCCATCTTTTTCACCCGAATAATTTTATCCAGCCAGGTGAAGCGGTCGGCAATTAATATATTTTCGCGGACGGCGTTTTTATCAGTTTCACGCCCGGCATTAATCTCTTCCAGTTCGCGTTGCGAAACAAATCCGCTTTCCGCGGGCGTTGACTTAACCAACAGGTACCACGCGACCGCCGCCACAATCCCCGGTATCGCAAAGGAGAAAAAGACCCATCGCCAGCCCCAGGTAACCGCGATCCACACCGCCAGCGGCGGTACGATTATCGGCGCAAACATGGTGGCGGCGATGTAGACGCCCGTTGCCGTGGCTTTCTCTTTCGGCGGGAACCAGTTATTAATGGTTGAAGCCAGCCCCACCGGGCACGGCCCTTCGCTAAGCCCCAGCCCCAGTCGCACCATCTTCAGGCCAAATACCGAGCTTACGGTGCCCATCAGCCAGGTAAAAGCGGAAAAGCCGAAAATAGACAGCGAAACCAGTCCCCGGGTACCGCGTCTGGCAATAAAAAAACCGGCCGGGATCTGGCTTACCGCATAGCCGAGGAAAAACATGCTGGCGATGGCCCCGGCCTCAAAGTTGTTGATATGAAACTCGTCAATGATAAACGGCAGTACCGCGCCGATATTCGTTCTGTCGGCGTAATTTATGGCATACACCAGGAAAATCATCGTCAATACCACGAAACGATATTTTGTTTTTCTGGCGTCAGTACAGACAACAGTATCTATACGTGACATAGGGTATCCTCTTTATTTTTTATGTTTTTGTCGCGACCCTTACCGCATCGCGCCCTGTTATCAGGCCTGTAGTTGCAATATAACAATCCCAAAAAGAAAGGGTATTCAAAAAAGCTCAATTGCGCGTGAGAAAAATTTGCTTCGTGACTGCACTCAAATTCCTGTCAATTATTTTTTTCGAGAGTTGTGCATTTAAAACTGTTAAGGAAGGTGCGAATAAGCAGGTCATTTCTTCCCAAGCTGACTCGCTGATTAAAATTTCGCGGATCTGGGCCGATTTTTTTCCCGCAAACACATCGAATCAGCCTATTTAGGCTATTTTTTCCACCATTTCTGGCGTTATTTCCGGTTTTTACTGAGATCTCTCCCACTGACGTATCATTTGGTCCACCCGAAACAGGTTGGCCAGGGTGAATAACATCGCCAGTTGGTTATCGTTTTTCAGCAGCCCCTTGTATCTGGCTTTCACGAAGCCGAACTGCCGCTTGATGATGCGAAACGGGTGCTCCACCTTGGCACGGATGCTGGCTTTCATGTATTCGATGTTGATGGCCGTTTTGTTCTTGCGCGGATGCTGCTTCAAGGTTTTTACCCTGCCGGGACGCCCGGCGATCAGCCAGTCCACATCCACCTCGGCCAGCTCCTCGCGCTGTGGCGCTCCTTGGTAGCCGGCATCGGCTGAGACAAATTGCTCCTCTCCATGAAGCAGATTACCCAGCTGATTGAGGTCATGCTCGTTGGCCGCGGTGGTGACCAGGCTGTGGGTCAGGCCACTCTTGGCATCGACACCAATGTGGGCCTTCATGCCAAAGTGCCACTGATTGCCTTTCTTGGTCTGATGCATCTCCGGATCGCGTTGCTGCTCTTTGTTCTTGGTCGAGCTGGGTGCCTCAATGATGGTGGCATCGACCAAGGTGCCTTGAGTCATCATGACGCCTGCTTCGGCCAGCCAGCGATTGATGGTCTTGAACAATTGGCGGGCCAGTTGATGCTGCTCCAGCAGGTGGCGGAAATTCATGATGGTGGTGCGGTCCGGCAGGGCGCTATCCAGGGATAATCGGGCAAACAGGCGCATGGAGGCGATTTCGTACAGGGCATCTTCCATGGCACCGTCGCTCAGGTTGTACCAATGCTGCATGCAGTGAATACGCAGCATGGTCTCCAGCGGATAGGGCCGTCGGCCATTGCCCGCCTTGGGATAAAACGGCTCGATGACAGCGGTCATATTCTGCCATGGCAGAATCTGCTCCATGCGGGAGAGGAAAATCTCTTTTCGGGTCTGACGGCGCTTAGTGCTGAATTCACTATCGGCGAAGGTGAGTTGATGGCTCATGATGTCCCTCTGGGATGCGCTCCGGATGAATATGATGATCTCATATCAGGAACTTGTTCGCACCTTCCTTAACTTCATCACGGATTGCGCCATCACTTATTTTCCGGCTGTGCTATGCTGACCATCATTTTCTGGGATAACGGCTGGACGTCCTTCTTTCTGAGTAAAAAAAGCGCCTTGCGTTATTCCCCCCGCCGGAGGAAATCATGAACCAGCCGCTGCAGAATAAAAGCTTGCCGATGCCATCCTTACGTAACATTCAGGCCTTTATTGAAGTGGCCGATACCGGCAGCCTGAACCTGGCGGCAGAGAACCTTAATATTACGGCCTCCGCGGTAAGTCATCAGATAGCCAGCCTGGAACAGTATCTGGGAAAAAAGATATTTTCCCGTAGCAGTAAAGGGATGGTATTAACCACAATTGGCGAAAAATACCTTAAAGAGGTTTCCGGGGCGTTAAATATTATTGGTCAGGCCACTAACCAGGTGATTAATGATATCCACCAGGATTATTTACGGATTCATTCCGCGCCGAGCTTTGGATTATTGTGGCTGATGCCCCGTCTGAATAAATTTCGCCAGGCCTGGCCGGAGCTTAAAATTAGCCTGACCTGCTCTTATGAAAGCATCCAGTTCTCCCGCGATAATATTGATATCGATATTCGCCACGGGCTCTCACAGTGGCCAACCCTGGTGGTCAAGACCATAAAAAATGAACGCGTGCTCCCCTTTAGCTCATCGACTTATTTAGCCGGCCGCGACGTTCAGTCCATTGAAGACCTGCTGGCCTGCGACCTTATTCATTCCGATAGCACGCTGATCGGCTGGAGCAACTGGCTGTCGTGGCATAAGGTTCGCGGCTGGAATAAAAACTTTATTTTTAATTTTGACCGCTCCTATATGAGTATTGAGGCTGCCCGGATGGGAATGGGGATTATTCTTGAGAGTAATTTGCTGGCCGGGCAGAGCGTGAGCCAACGCCACCTGGAACCCGTCTTTACCCGCGACGTCAGCATGCCGGTTAACGCGCATCACTTCGTTTTACCGCACCCGAATGAACAAAAAGAGAAAGTGAAGATCTTCTTTGCCTGGGTTGCCGAAGAGCTGAGTCGCGAAGGATTTCATATCTAGCAGCAAACGGTGGACAAACCGCCAACCTGCGCCTAGAGTTAATCAATCGATTGATTAACTTTTCTCGCGCGATGACAACCACTCCCACGACCAGTAAGGGCGAGCAGGCGAAAAGCCAGCTTATCGCCGCCGCAATCGCCCAGTTTGGCGAATACGGCCTGCACGTCACAACCCGCGATATTGCCGCCCAGGCCGGGCAGAATATCGCTGCCATTACCTACTATTTTGGTTCCAAGGACGATCTCTATCTCGCCTGCGCCCAGTGGATTGCCGATTTTATCGAGCACAATTTCCGCCCCCACGCGCAGGCGGCGGAAGCGCTGTGCGCTGAGCCTGTTCCGGATAAAGCCGCCATGCGCACCCTGATACTGGGCGCCTGCCAGAATATGATTTTGCTGCTGACCCAGGACGACACCGTCAATTTGAGCAAATTTATCTCCCGCGAGCAGCTGTCGCCAACGCCGGCCTACCGGCTCATCCACGATCAGGTGATTGCTCCGCTACACTGCTACCTGACCCGCTTAATCGCCGCCTATACCGGCCTTAACGCTGACAGCACGGAAATGGTCCTCCACACCCACGCGCTGCTGGGCGAAGTTCTCGCTTTTCGCCTTGGTAGGGAAACGGTGTTGCGCCGCGCGGGCTGGGCTGAGTTCGATCGGGACAAAACCGCGCAAATTATTGAGGTTATCACCTGCCATATTGATTTCGTTCTGGAAGGATTATCGCAAAGGAGTCTGGAGTCATGAAAAAACCGCTCATCGTCGTTGTGCTGCTTCTCCTGCTGGCCGCTGTCATTGGCGGAGGCTGGTGGTGGTACCAGAGCAGCCAGCAGAAAGCGCTCACGCTGTATGGCAACGTGGATATTCGTACCGTCAACCTCAGCTTCCGCGTGGGCGGGCGGCTGGCGTCGCTCAGCGTCGACGAGGGCGATGCGATTAAAGCCGGGCAGCCCCTGGGCGAGCTGGACCGAGCGCCCTACGAGAATGCCCTGCAGCAGGCTCAGGCCAACGTTTCTACCGCCCAGGCGCAGTACGACCTGATGATGGCGGGGTATCGCTCGGAAGAGATCGCTCAGGCCGCCGCCGCGGTCAACCAGGCGCAGGCCGCTTACGACTATGCGCAGAATTTTTACCAGCGCCAGCTGGGGCTGCGCAAAAGCAGCGCCATCTCCGCTAACGACCTGGAAAACGCCCGCTCATCGCGCGATCAGGCCCAGGCGACGCTGAAGTCCGCGCAGGATAAGCTGCGCCAGTACCGCGCCGGTAATCGTCCGCAGGAAATCGCCCAGGCCAAAGCCAGCCTTGAACAGGCGCAGGCCGCGCTGGCACAGGCGAAGCTGGATCTGCACGATACCACGCTGGCCTCGCCGTCCGACGGGACGCTGATGACCCGCGCCGTCGAGCCGGGCAGCATGCTCAGCGCTGGCGGCACGGTGATGACGTTATCGTTAACCCATCCGGTGTGGGTACGCGCCTATATCGATGAAAAAAACCTCGGTCAGGCCCAGCCGGGTCGCGAAGTGCTGCTTTACACCGATAGTCGCCCGGATAAACCCTACCGCGGCAAAATCGGCTTCGTCTCCCCAACCGCTGAATTCACGCCGAAAACTGTGGAAACGCCGGACCTGCGCACCGATCTGGTTTATCGCCTGCGTATTGTGGTCACCGATGCCGACGACGCGCTGCGCCAGGGAATGCCGGTCACCGTCACCTTCAGTCACGGAAACGGCCAATGAGCGAGGACGTGATTACGCTGAGCGGCCTGACCCGGCGCTTTGCCGGCATGGATCGCCCGGCCGTCGCGCCGCTGGACTGCACCATTCACTCCGGCTATGTGACCGGTCTGGTGGGCCCGGATGGCGCCGGAAAAACCACCCTGATGCGCATGCTCGCCGGGCTGCTGAAGCCCGACGCAGGCAGCGCAAAAGTGATCGGCTTCGACCCAATTGCCGACGACAGCGCCCTGCATGCGGTGCTCGGCTATATGCCGCAGAAATTCGGCCTGTATGAAGATCTGACGGTGATGGAAAACCTGACGCTCTACGCCGATCTGCGCAGCGTGACCGGCGAGGCGCGGGAAAAAACCTTCGCCAGGCTGCTGGAATTTACCTCCCTCGGCCCCTTTACCGGCCGGCTGGCGGGCAAGCTTTCCGGCGGCATGAAGCAGAAACTGGGCCTGGCCTGCACCCTCGTCGGCGAACCGAGAGTCCTGCTGCTGGACGAACCCGGCGTCGGCGTCGACCCTATCTCGCGCCGCGAACTGTGGCAGATGGTGCACGAACTGGCGGGCGACGGAATGCTGATCCTCTGGAGCACCTCTTATCTTGATGAGGCCGAGCAGTGCCGGGACGTTCTGTTGATGAACGAGGGCCAGCTGCTCTACCAGGGGGCGCCAAAAGAGCTGACGCAGACCATGGCCGGACGCAGCTTTTTGGTTTCCAGCGCCCGGGAGAATAACCGCCGCCTCCTCCAGCGTACGCTGAAGCTGCCGCAGGTCAGCGATGGCGTGATTCAGGGTAAATCGGTACGCCTGATCCTTAAAAAAGAGGCCAGGATCAGCGATGTACAGAAGGCTGGCGATATGCCGCCGCTGGAGGTCGCCGAAACCGCGCCGCGCTTCGAGGATGCCTTTATCGACCTGCTGGGCGGCGCCGGGACTGCCGAATCGCCGCTGGGCAACATTATCCACACCGTGGGAGGCTCCCGTGAGGACACGGTGATTGAAGCGCAGACCCTGACCAAGAAATTCGGCGATTTTGCCGCCACCGACCACGTCGATTTTCAGGTCAAACGCGGGGAGATTTTCGGCCTCCTCGGGCCTAACGGCGCGGGAAAGTCCACGACGTTTAAGATGATGTGCGGCCTGCTGGTCCCCACCTCCGGGAAAGCGCTGGTGCTGGGCATGGACCTGAAAGTCAGCTCCGGCAAGGCGCGTCAGCATCTGGGCTATATGGCGCAGAAGTTCTCGCTCTACGGCAACCTTTCCGTTGAGCAGAACCTGCGCTTCTTCTCCGGCGTCTACGGCCTGCGCGGACGGGCGCAGAACGACAAAATCGCCAGCATGAGCGAGGCGTTTGGCCTGAAAAGCATCGCCCGGCAGGCCGCCGACGATCTGCCGCTCGGCTATAAACAGCGCCTGGCGCTGGCCTGCTCGCTGATGCACGAGCCGGATATCCTGTTTCTTGATGAACCCACTTCCGGAGTCGATCCCCTCACCCGCCGCGAATTCTGGCTGCATATCAATAGCATGGTGGATAAAGGCGTGACGGTGATGGTCACTACCCACTTTATGGATGAAGCGGAGTATTGCGATCGTATCGGCCTGGTCTATCGCGGCAAACTGATCGCCAGCGGCACGCCGGACGATCTGAAGGCGCTGGCGGCGGATGATGAACAGCCTGATCCAACGATGGAGCAGGCGTTTATCACCCTCATTCACGACTGGGATAAGGAGAACGCCGGTGAGCGGTAAACTGCTATCGTGGCGGCGCGTACGCGCCCTGTGCGTGAAAGAGACGCGGCAGATTGTCCGCGACCCCAGCAGCTGGCTGATTGCGGTGGTCATCCCCCTGCTGCTGCTGTTTATCTTTGGCTACGGGATTAACCTCGACTCCAGCAAACTGCGGGTGGGCGTGCTGCTGGAGCAGCAGAGCGAAGAGGCGCTGGATTTTGTCCATACCATGACCGGCTCCCCTTATATCGACGCCACCATCAGCGATAACCGCCAGGAACTGGTGCAGATGATGCAGGCGGGACGCATTCGCGCCCTGGTAACCCTGCCGGTGGGCTTCGACCAGAAGATGGCCCGCCCCGGCGACGATGCGCCGATCCAGCTCATCACCGACGGCAGCGAACCCAATACCGCTAACTTCGCCCAGGGCTACGTCGAAGGCATCTGGCAAATCTGGCAGCAGCAGCGGGCGGAAGATCGCGGCGAAAACTTCGAGCCGCTAATCGACGTGCAGACGCGCTACTGGTTTAACCCGGCCGCCATCAGCCAGCATTTTATTATCCCAGGCGCGATTACCATCATTATGACGGTAGTCGGCGCGATCCTGACCTCGCTGGTGGTGGCCCGCGAGTGGGAGCGCGGCACCATGGAGGCGCTGCTGTCGACCGAGATTACCCGCGCCGAGCTGCTGCTGTGCAAGCTGATCCCCTACTATTTCCTCGGCATGCTGGCGATGCTGCTGTGTATGCTGGTGGCGGTGTTTATTCTCGGCGTGCCCTTTCGCGGTTCGCTGGTGATTCTGTTTTTTATCACCAGCCTGTTTTTGCTGAGCACCCTGGGAATGGGGCTGCTGATTTCCACCATTACCCGCAACCAGTTTAACGCCGCGCAGGTGGCGCTGAATGCCGCATTCCTGCCTTCAATTATGCTGTCCGGGTTT
This sequence comes from Klebsiella sp. LTGPAF-6F, assembly GCF_001753185.1. Classification (NCBI taxonomy): domain Bacteria; kingdom Pseudomonadati; phylum Pseudomonadota; class Gammaproteobacteria; order Enterobacterales; family Enterobacteriaceae; genus Klebsiella; species Klebsiella sp. LTGPAF-6F. The sequence continues at coordinate 2,016,981 of NZ_CP017450.1, read as the reverse complement.
ATTTTTCAGATAGACAGCATGCCGGCGATAATCCGCGCGGTGACCTATGTGATCCCGGCGCGCTATTTTGTCAGCACCCTGCAAAGCCTGTTTCTGGCGGGCAACATCCCGGTGGTGCTGCTGGTGAACGTGATGTTTTTAATCGCCTCGGCGGTGATGTTTATCGGCCTGACGTGGCTGAAAACCAAACGGCGTCTGGATTAATTTGCCTGCGCGCCCCCCGGTACAAGGGCTGGCAAACGGGTAGCCCGGATAAGCGCAGCGCAATCCGGGGCTCACAAAGAGAGAATATGAGATGTTTCATCGCTTATGGACGTTAATCCGCAAAGAGCTGCAGTCGCTGTTGCGTGAACCGCAGACGCGGGCGATTTTGATTATGCCGGTGCTCATTCAGGTGCTGCTGTTCCCCTTTGCCGCCACGCTGGAGGTAACGAACGCCACCATCGCCATCTATAACGAAGACAACGGCAAGCACGCCGTGGAGCTGACCCAGCGCTTTGCCCGCGCCAAAGCCTTCACCCACGTGCTGTTACTGAAAAGCCCTCAGGAAATAAGACCGACCATCGATGAACAAAAAGCGCTATTGGTCGTGCGTTTCCCGGCGGATTTTTCGCGCAACCTCGACACCAACCAGACCGCCCCGCTCCAGCTGCTGCTGGACGGGCGCAACTCCAACAGCGCGCAAATTGCCGCCAACTACCTCCAGCAGATCGTCAAAAGCTATCAGCAGGACCTGCAGGAAGGCAAAGCCAAACCGAACAATAGCGAGCTGGTGGTACGCAACTGGTATAACCCGAATCTCGATTACAAATGGTTCGTGGTGCCCTCGCTGATCGCCATGATCACCACCATCGGCGTAATGATCGTCACCTCGCTCTCCGTTGCCCGCGAGCGCGAACAGGGAACGCTCGACCAGCTGCTGGTCTCGCCGCTGGCAACCTGGCAGATCTTTATCGGTAAAGCGGTCCCGGCGCTGATTGTCGCCACCCTGCAGGCGACCATCGTGCTGGGGATCGGTATCTGGGCCTATCAGATTCCCTTCGCTGGCTCACTGCTGCTGTTTTACTTCACGATGATCGTTTACGGTCTTTCACTGGTAGGATTCGGACTGCTGATTTCGTCGCTGTGCTCCACGCAGCAGCAGGCGTTTATCGGCGTATTCGTCTTTATGATGCCGGCGATTTTACTCTCCGGCTACGTTTCGCCGGTGGAAAATATGCCGGTATGGCTACAAAACCTGACGTGGGTGAACCCGATTCGTCATTTCACCGATATCACCAAGCAGATCTATTTGAAGGATGCGAGTCTGGAAATCGTGTGGGGAAGTTTGTGGCCGCTACTGGTCATAGCGGCCACCACCGGCTCGGCGGCGTATGCGATGTTCCGAAGAAAGATCGCGTAATACTCGTCATCGTTCAAGCCACAACTGCGTTGGCTCGCCTTGCTCCCCCCAGTCACATAGTTATCTATGCTTCTGGGGATTCGCTGCGTTGCCGCCTTGTTGTAGCCCGAACGATTTAGCGTATCTGTTTTTATCTTTCGCCAGCAGTGAAACCACCGCCGGACCGGCCAGTATTGCCAGCCCGGCGAGGGCCAGCAGCAGGTTATTGTGCAGCACGCGCGACAGCAACCACAGCACGATCACCGCGGTACCGAAGTACCAGGTGGTGGTGAGTTCCTCAAGGAAATCACCGACGTCGCGCCAGCGCTCATCGTGATGGCGCTGCAAAAACAGCATCGACACTAACGTGACGCCGTACAGCACGCACAAACCTAATCCGACGCGCACCAGCGCGCCGCTCATCCAACCCATCACCAGTACTGCCACGACCAGTAGATGCAACATAATCTGCCAGCAACTAAGACCCGTTGCGACGCGTACACGTTGTTGCCACTTCATGGCTTCTCTCCTGAAGGATTTTTCTCTGCTACTCAGAGTACCGCACTTTACGGAAAATTCCGTATCACCGCATCTTTTTGTGACCTCTACTACACTATTTCCTACAGGAAAGTGACATTGCCCAGAGAAATAAGGACAAACAAATGCCGCGATTTTCGTTAAACGTGCTGACAATTAACACCCATAAAGGGTTTACTGCGTTCAACCGCCGCTTTATTTTGCCCGAATTACGCGAAGCGGTGCGCAGCGTCAGCGCCGACATTGTTTGCCTGCAGGAGGTGATGGGGGCGCACGAAATTCATCCGCTGCATATCGAAAACTGGCCGGATACCACCCACTATGAGTTTCTGGCCGATACCATGTGGAGCGATTACGCCTACGGCCGCAACGCCGTTTACCCGGAAGGGCATCACGGCAACGCGGTCCTCTCCCGCTTTCCCATTGAACATTATCAAAATCTCGATGTTTCGGTCGGCAACAGCGAAAAGCGCGGCCTGCTCTACTGCCGCATCGTCCCGCCGGAAAGCGGCATCGCTATCCATTTATTCTGCGTACACCTGGGACTGCGCGCTCATCAACGCCAGGCCCAGCTGACGATGCTGGCGGACTGGGTGAACGGTTTACCCGCGGGCGAACCGGTGGTGGTAGCCGGTGATTTTAACGACTGGCGGCAGCAGGCGAACCGCCAGCTTAAAGCCCAGGCCGGGCTGGAGGAGATTTTTACCCGCGCCAGAGGGCGCCCGGCGCGCACTTTCCCGGTCAGCTTTCCGCTGCTGCGACTTGACCGCATCTACGTAAAAAACGCCCACGCCAGCCAGCCCAGAGCGCTGGCGTTAAAACAGTGGCGTCATCTGTCCGATCATGCACCGCTTAGCGTGGAGATACATCTGTGAAATGCAGCTGGCAGGAAGGAAACCGCATTCGGCTATTAGAAAATGGCGATAACTATTATCCGGCGCTGTTTGCCGCCATCGGCCGAGCGCAGCAGCGGGTGATCCTTGAGTCTTTTATCTGGTTTGAAGATGACGTCGGCAAACAGCTCCATGCCGTTCTGTTAAAAGCGGCCCAGCGCGGCGTGCGCGTCGAGGTCTTACTGGACGGCTACGGCTCGCCGGATTTAAGCGAAAGCTTTGTGGGCGAGCTGACGTCGGCTGGCGTGATTTTTCGCTATTACGATCCGCGCCCGCGCCTGCTCGGCATGCGCACTAATTTATTTCGCCGTATGCATCGCAAAATCGTGGTGATCGACGACGTTACCGCCTTTGTCGGCGGCATTAACTACTCCGCCGAGCACATGACCGATTACGGTCCGGAGGCCAAACAGGATTACGCCGTACAGGTCGAAGGGCCGGTGGTGCTCGATATTCTGCAATTTGAACTCGAAAACCTCCCCACCAGCGAAGCGACCCGACGCTGGTGGCAGCGGCGTCGGCATAAGCCTGAAATCAACCGCAACCCCGGCGAGGCGCAGGCGCTGTTTATCTGGCGGGATAATCAGGATCATCGCGATGATATTGAGCGTCACTATCTGAAGATGCTGACCAGCGCCCGCCGGGAAGTGATTATCGCTAACGCCTACTTTTTCCCAGGCTATCGGCTGCTGCACGCTATGCGCAACGCTGCCCGCCGCGGCGTGCGCGTTAAGCTCATCGTTCAGGGTGAGCCGGATATTCCGATTGTCAAATTCGGCGCGCGCCTGCTCTACCACTATCTGGTAAAAGGCGGCGTGCAGATTTTCGAATATCGCCGCCGTCCGCTGCACGGCAAAGTGGCGCTGGCGGACGATCACTGGGCCACGGTGGGCTCCAGCAACCTCGACCCCCTGAGCCTGTCGCTGAATCTGGAAGCCAACCTGGTGATTCACGACCGCGAGTTTAACCAGACGCTGCGCGATAATCTCAATGGCTTAATCCTTAACGACTGCCGCGAGGTCGATAAGCGCATTTTGTCGAAACGAACATGGTGGCGGCTCGGCATTAGCGTGCTGGCGTTCCACTTCCTGCGCCACTTCCCTGCCTGGGTCGGATGGCTACCGGCCCATACGCCGCTGCTGTCGCGGGTTCAGCCCCCGGTACAGCCAGAAATAGAAACCCAGGACCGCGTGGACCCGGAAAACCAGGAGGTGAAATCCTGATGGCGAAATCTCACCCTCGCTGGCAGATGGCGAAAAAAATCCTGACGGTGCTCTTTTTTATCGCCGTCGTCGTTCTGCTGGTGGTCTACGCGCAAAAAATCGACTGGCAGGACGTGTGGAAGGTCATTCGCGATTACAACCGTACGGCGCTGCTCAGCGCCATCGGGTTGGTTATCGCCAGCTACCTGATCTATGGCTGCTACGACCTGCTGGGGCGCGCTTACTGCGGCCACAAGCTGGCGAAACGCCAGGTGATGCTGGTGTCGTTTATCTGCTACGCCTTTAACCTGACGCTCAGCACCTGGGTGGGTGGGATTGGTATGCGCTATCGGCTCTACTCGCGCCTCGGCCTGAGCGGCGCAACCATTACCCGTATCTTCTCTCTGAGCATTACCACCAACTGGCTGGGCTATATTCTGCTCGGCGGCATTATTTTTAGCTCCGGCATGGTGAAGGTGCCCGAGCGCTGGTATATCAGCCAGTCGTCGCTGCAAATTCTGGGCGTCGTTTTACTGCTGATTTCCGCGTTTTACCTGTGGGCCTGTGCCTTTGCTAAAAAGCGCCATCTGACGATAAAAGGCCAGCGGCTGGTGCTGCCGTCCTGGCGCTTCGCGATATTGCAGATGGCGGTTTCCAGCCTGAACTGGATGGCGATGGGGGCGATTATCTGGCTGCTGCTGGGCCCGCAGGTGGACTATTTTCTCGTGCTCGGCGTGCTGCTGGTCAGCAGCATTGCGGGGGTTATCGTGCATATTCCGGCAGGCATTGGCGTGCTTGAGGCGGTATTTATCGCCATGCTTTCCGGGGAAGAGATTTCGCGCGGCGCGATTATTGCCGCCCTGCTTGCCTATCGCGCCCTGTACTACTTCCTGCCGCTGCTGCTGGCGACCATCGGCTACCTGATTCTGGAGAGCCGGGCGAAGCATCTGCGGGAGAAAAACCAGCGCAAGCTGGCGGGCGAGTAGTCAAAAAAGCCCCGGTCGCTGATGCTGACCGGGGCTACAGGTTTACCACCGTCTGAGATCCGGGAACGAGTTAACGACGGTTGCCGAAAATGCGCAGCAGCATCAGGAACAGGTTGATAAAGTCCAGATACAGCGTCAGCGCCCCAAGAATCGAGTATTTGCGCAGCGTTGACGCATCGCGAACGTCAATCTGCTCGCCGATGTTTTTCAGCTTCTGGGTGTCATAGGCGGTCAGGCCGACGAAGACGATCACCCCGATGTAGGTCACCGCCCACATCAGCGCTTCGCTCTTCAGCCAGAAGTTAACCAGCGACGCCAGCAGGATACCGATAAGCGCCATAAACAGCATATTGCCGAAGCCGCTCAGGTCGCGTTTAGTGGTATAGCCGTAAAGGCTCATCACGCCAAACATCCCGCCTGCCACCACGAAGGTACTGGCGATCGATGAGTAGGTATAGACGAGGAATATACTGGATAAGGTGAGCCCGGTTAGCGCCGAATAGAGCATAAACAGGGTGGTCGCCATTCCCGCGCTCAGCCGCTGCACCATGCCGGAGAGCACGAATACCAGCCCCAGCTGGGCGATGATCAGGCCGAAAAAGGTTATTTTGCTGGAAAAGACAAACATCATCACCGCAGGGGTGTTGGCCGCAAACCACGCGATAAACGCCGTGAGCAGCAGCCCGACCGTCATCCAGCCGTACACCTGCGCCATATAAGTTTGAAGTCCGCTGCGACCCTGTACGATCGCCCCGGAACGAGGATATCTATCCATGACTGTCTCCTGATTAACGAAATTTATCTTCTAAGCGTACCACACTACCAGCGTTCTGCCGCTTCACGGTCGCTATCTCGCGCATCGACCCAGCGCTCGCCTTCCGGCGTCGCCTCCCGCTTCCAGAACGGCGCGCGGGTCTTCAGGTAATCCATAATAAACTCCCCCGCCGCAAACGCGCTACCGCGGTGGGCGCTGGTGACGCCGACAAAGACAATCTCCTCCCCGGGCCACATCTCGCCGATACGGTGAATCACCGTCACCCGGCCCAGCGGCCAGCGCTCGCGCGCCTGTTCCACAATCTCCGCCAGCGACTTTTCCGTCATCCCCGGATAATGTTCGAGGGTCAGCGCTTTGACGCTGTCGCCAAGGTTGTGGTTGCGGACCTTGCCGGTAAACGTCACTACCGCGCCGTCTTCATCGCGCTCGGCCAGCCAGGGGTATTCGTCGCCGACCTTAAAGCGGTCATGGCTGACGATAATACGCGTCTGCGTCATGTTATCCCCCGGTAACCGGCGGGAAAAACGCCACTTCATCACCGGCCGCCAGCGGGTGATCAAACGTCGTCAGCGTCTGGTTTACCGCCGCCAGCAGCTTGCCCTCCTCCAGCGCCAGCGCCCAGCGGTCGCCGCGGGCGATCAGCTGCTGGCGAACGGCTTCAACCGTGGTCAGGCCTTGCGGATCGAGCGTCAGGGAGTCGGTGCCGAGCAGTTCGCGCACCTGGGCAAAAAAAAGAACCTTAATCATGGCTATCTTCCACTCTGAAATCGCCGGACTTGCCGCCGCTTTTCGCCAGCAGGCGCACCGGACCTATCACCATATCTTTCTGCACCGCTTTGCACATATCGTAAATCGTCAGCGCGGCGACGGAAGCGGCGGTCAGGGCTTCCATCTCAACGCCGGTTTTCCCGGTCAGACGGCACAGGGATTCGATACGCACCCGGTTATGCTCGGGCTGCGCCTGCAGATTGACTTCGACTTTGCTCAGCATCAGCGGATGGCAAAGCGGAATCAGCTCCCAGGTGCGTTTTGCCGCCTGGATCCCGGCAATGCGCGCGGTGGCAAAGACATCGCCTTTGTGATGGCTACCGTCGATAATCATCGCCAGCGTCGTGGCCTGCATTTCAACATAGGCCTCGGCGCGCGCTTCGCGAACCGTCTCCGCTTTCCCTGAGACATCGACCATGTGCGCTTCGCCGGCGGCGTTAATATGGGTCAACTGCGTCATAAATTACTTCTTAAGATGAGAGATAAAGTTGCACGGGCGCGTGCGCGCATCGAGCTGCGGCGCAATAATATTGTCCCATGCGGTACGACAGGCTTTGGTTGAGCCGGGCATCGCAAAAATCAGCGTGCGGTTCGCCACCCCGGCAACGGCGCGGGACTGCAGGGTCGAGGTACCGATCTCTTCGAAGGAGAGCATGCGGAACACCTCGCCGAAACCTTCCACTTCGCGGTCAAACAGCGGCAGCAGCGCTTCCGGCGCCTGGTCGCCGTCGGTAAAACCGGTGCCGCCGGTAATCAGCACCACCTGCACCTCATCGCCGGCAATCCACGCCGACACCTGGGCGCGAATGGCGTAGCGGTTCTCTTTCACAATCGCCTTATCGACGATGACGTGCCCCGCCTCCTCAGCCGCGTCGCGCAGCCAGTGTCCGGAGGTGTCGTCTTCTTCGCCACGTCGGCTGGAGACGGTGAGAATAGCAATACGGGTCGGGATAAACTCAGCGCTGGCCTGGCTCATCTGATCGCTCCTTAAAATGAATTATCCGCCAATATAGGACAGGTTCTGGGTAATACCGGTGTTGCCCTGATGCAGGAAGTGGGTCTGTTTTTTGTGCGTTAACGCCTCGGATATGCGCGCCTCCAGCGCCGGCTGCTGCTGCTCATCGGCGAGCAGATCGCGCAGATCGACGCCGCCTTCGCCAAACAGGCACAGGTGCAATTTACCCACGGAAGAGACGCGCAGACGGTTACAGGTGGCGCAGAAGTCTTTTTCATAAGGCATAATCAGACCGATTTCCCCGGCATAATCCGGATGGCAAAACACCTGCGCCGGGCCGTCGCTACGCTGGCGGATCTGATGGATCCAGCCGCGACGCAGCAGCTCATCGCGCAGCACCATGCCCGAGATATGATGGCGGCGGAACAGATCGCTGCCTTCGCCGGTTTCCATCAATTCAATAAAACGCAGCTGAATGCGGCGCGGCTGGATCCACGCCAGAAAAGTGTCGAGCTGGTGATGGTTAACGTCGCGCATCAGCACGGTATTGACCTTCACTTTTTCGAAGCCAGCGGCAAATGCGGCATCGATGCCGTCCATCACCTGATGAAACTTGTCCTGGCCGGTGATGGCGTGAAACTGACGCGCATCGAGGCTGTCCACGCTGACGTTAATCGCCGTCAGCCCGGCATCGCGCCAGCTTTCAACGTCGCGCGCCAGCCGGTAGCCGTTGGTGGTGACCGCAATCTGGCGAATAGAAGGGTTTTCCCGCACCGCGGCGATGATGTCGGTAAAATCGCGACGCAGCGAGGGTTCGCCGCCGGTCAGGCGCACCTTTTCCGTCCCCAGGGCGGAGAACGCGCGCGTCACGCGGCGAACTTCATCAACGCTGAGAAAGCCTTTATTGGTGACGGCGCCGGGCTTATAGCCATCGGGGAGACAGTAGGTACAACGAAAGTTGCATACGTCGGTAATTGATAAACGCAGATAGTAAAACTTCCGCGCAAATGCATCGGTAAGCTGTGAAGCCATAGACACCTTTCCAAATACGGGAGACGCGGTCATTTCTTTTCGCGCCCTGGTGGCAACCGAAGTTGTCACGGCCAAAGCACCATATCTTTCGACACAGGCACAGAGGCTAGAGTGTTAGTGGGTTACGCCGAATAGTAGCGCTTTAATAACGGTTATGCCATTTCCAGTTTCGTTATATAATCATGTACATATCGATACGATCGCGTATTTTCGCTACAGAATAGCTAAAAACCACGCTTTTGCATTGATGTCGGTCAGTTTGTCAGATTCAGCCCATCGTCTTTTAGGGGTAGATCGGTTACTGTGAGCCCGATAAATGGTTATAAGGGATTTTTATGCGCAATCGCACTTTCGCCGATCTGGATCGCGTGGTGGCACTCGGCGGCGGGCACGGGCTGGGCCGGGTAATGTCATCCCTCTCTTCGCTCGGTTCACGCCTCACCGGCATCGTCACCACGACCGATAACGGCGGCTCTACGGGGCGCATTCGTCGCGCGGAAGGCGGCATCGCCTGGGGCGATATGCGCAATTGTATTAATCAGCTCATCGCCGAACCCAGCGTGGCCTCGGCGATGTTTGAGTACCGTTTTAGCGGCAACGGCGAGCTTTCCGGGCATAACCTCGGCAATTTGATGCTTAAGGCGCTGGATCACCTGAGCGTGCGCCCGCTTGAAGCGATCAATTTGATCAGGAATCTTCTTAAGGTCGACGCGTTTCTGATCCCGATGTCGGAACAACCGGTCGATCTTATGGCCATCGACCATGAAGGGCACGAAGTTTACGGTGAAGTGAATATCGATCAGCTTGCCAGCGTGCCGCGCGAGCTTATGCTCTCCCCGCCGGTGCCCACCACCCGTGAAGCGATAGAAGCCATCGCCGAAGCCGATTTAATCCTGATTGGCCCCGGCAGCTTCTATACCAGCCTGATGCCGATTCTGCTGCTTGATGAGATGGCGAAGGCGCTGCGCCGCACGCCCGCGCCAATGGTGTTTATCGATAACCTCGGCAAAGAGCATAGCCCGGCAGCCAGCCTGACGCTGGCGGACAGGGTCGCCATTATGGAGCAGCAGATTGGTAAACGGGTGATTGACGCGCTGGTTGTCGGCCCGAAAGCCGATATCGCAGGGGTTAAGGATCGGGTCGTCATTCAGACGCCTCTGGACGCCAGCGATGTGCCCTATCGTCACGATCGCCAGCTGTTGCGCCGCGCGCTGGATAAAGCGATTCAGGCCTTAGGCTAATCCTCAACGCGGCCTTATCCTCGCGACAAAAACAGGCAGGCTTAAAATCTTAAGGTTGTCTTAAAAAAAAACGGGCAGCATAGCGAACATCTCTTTATGTGGACTTCGCTATGTCGTTATTTTCTTTACGTCGGCCAATGCTTAACCGTACGGTCTATTTGATTCTGTTCGCCTGCTATATTGGCCTGGCGCTGAACATCGCTTTCTATCGCCAGGCGTTTACCCTGCTGCCGGTCAACGGCCTGCATAACTGGCTGGTGTTCCTCAGTATGCCGATAGTGGCTATCAGCGTGATGAATATCATCACCACGCTAGCGTCATTTCTTAAGCTTGACCGCCTCGTTATCAGCCTGTTTATTCTGCTTAGCGCCTCGGCCCAGTATTTTATCTGGACCTTTGGCGTGGTTATCGATCGGGCGATGATCACCAATATTCTCGATACCACTCCCGCCGAAAGCTTTGCGCTACTCTCCGGAAAAATGGTCCTGATCCTGGGACTCTCCGGCATTCTGGCGGTGGTCGTGGCCTGGTGGGTTAAAATCCGCAAACCGGCAACCCTGTGGCGCAGCGTGGCGGTAAGGCTGTTGAGCATCGTGGTTTCAGCGCTGCTGATTATTCTGGTCGCGGCATTTTTCTATAAAGATTACGCCTCGCTGTTTCGCAATAACAAAGAGCTGGTTAAGTCCCTGAGCCCGTCAAACAGCATTGTGGCCGTGAACTCCTGGTATGCGCATAACAGGATGGATAATCTTCCGCTGGTCAAAATTGGCGAAGACGCGGTTCAGAAGCCGGAGATGCGCAGCGGACCGCGGAAAAACCTGACTATCGTGGTGTTAGGCGAAACCTCAAGAGCGGCAAACTTTTCCCTGAACGGCTACGCCCGCGAGACCAACCCGCGCCTGAAACAGGATAATGTCATCTATTTCCCCGACACCACGTCCTGCGGCACCGCGACCGCGGTTTCTGTACCGTGCATGTTCTCTAATATGCCGCGGGCCCACTATGATGAAGAGCTGGCGCACCATCAGGAAGGCGTGCTGGATATCCTGCAGCGCGCGGGAATTCAGGTTCAGTGGAATGATAACGACGGCGGCTGTAAAGGAGCCTGCGACCGGGTACCGCACCAGAACGTCACCGATCTCAAGCTTAGCGGCCAGTGCATCGACGGCGAATGCTACGATGAGGTGCTGTTCCATAACCTGGAGAACTATATCGACAATCTGCAGCAGGACGGGATTATCGTGCTGCACACTATCGGCAGCCACGGCCCAACCTACTACAATCGTTATCCGGCGCAGTTTAAACAGTTTACGCCCACCTGCGACACCAACGAGATTCAGAGCTGCACCCAGCAGCAGCTCACCAATACCTACGATAATACGATTTTGTATGTCGATTATGTGGTCGACAAAGCGATAAAATTACTGCAGTCAAAGCAGGATAAATTTACCACCAGCCTGGTGTATCTCTCGGATCACGGCGAGTCGCTTGGCGAGGATGGGGTGTATTTACACGGGCTACCGTGGTCCATCGCCCCGGAGACGCAAAAACACGTCCCGATGCTGCTGTGGCTGTCAGCGGATTATCAACAGCGCTATGGCGTGTCCAGCCAGTGTTTGCAGCAAAAAGCGAAAACGCAAGCGTATTCGCAGGATAATCTTTTCTCCACCCTGCTCGGTCTGCTCGGGGTCAGCACCCGCGAGTACCAGGCAACAGACGATATTTTAACGCCATGTAGAGAGGCAGGCCGATGAAAATTTTAGTCATTGAAGACGATGCGCTCCTGTTACAAGGGTTAATTCTGGCGATGCAAAGCGAAGGCTACGTTTGCGACGGCGTATCAACCGCCCACGAAGCCGCCCTCTCTCTGGCCAGCAACCACTACAGCCTGGTGGTTCTCGACCTCGGCCTGCCGGATGAAGACGGTCTGCACTTCCTGGCGCGCATGCGACGGGAGAAGTTCAGCCAGCCGGTGCTGATCCTCACCGCCCGCGATACCGTTGATGACCGCATCAGCGGCCTGGATACCGGCGCGGATGACTACCTGGTTAAGCCGTTTGCGCTGGAAGAGCTGAACGCGCGCATTCGCGCCCTGCTGCGTCGTCACAATAATCAGGGCGATAACGAACTGTCCGTCGGCAATCTGCGCCTGAACGTCACCCGGCGGCTGGTCTGGCTCGGCGAGCAGTCCCTGGATTTAACGCCCAAAGAGTACGCTCTGCTTTCACGCCTGATGATGAAAGCGGGCAGCCCGGTGCATCGCGAAATTCTCTACAATGACATTTACAGCTGGGACAACGAACCGGCCACCAATACGCTGGAGGTGCATATCCATAATCTGCGCGATAAAGTCGGCAAATCACGCATCCGCACCGTCCGGGGCTTTGGCTATATGCTGGTTGATAACGCGGAGACCGAATAACGCTATGGCTTTTTTTGTCAGTGAAAACTGGACTATGCGTCATCGGCTGCTGCTGACAATTGGCGCTATTCTGGCCGTTTGTCAGCTCATCAGCGTGTTCTGGCTGTGGCATGAAAGTCAGGAGCAGATTCAGCTGCTGGTCGCCAGCGCCATTGAAGGGCATAACAATCAGAAGCATATTGAGCATGAGGTTCGCGAAGCGGTAGCCAGCCTGCTGATCCCAAGCCTGCTGATTATCGGCCTGGCGCTGTATATCTCCCTGCTGGCGGTGAAAAAAATCACAAAGCCGCTTTCCAGACTGCAGCTCGAGCTGGAAAGCCGCACCCCGGACAATCTGCAGCCTATCACGCTGAAGGAATCGGTTCCTGAAGTCACCGCGGTGACCACCGCGATTAATCAGCTGGTGTCCCGCCTGAATTTAACCCTCGATCGCGAGCGTCTGTTTACCGCCGATGTCGCCCATGAGCTGCGCACGCCGCTGGCCGGGCTGCGTCTGCACCTGGAGCTTCTGGCGAAAGTGCATGGCGTTAGCGTGGACCCGCTAATTCAGCGTCTCGATCAAATGACCAATAGCATTACCCAGCTGCTTCAGCTGGCGCGCGTTGGCCAGTCATTCTCCGCCGGAAGCTATCAGCAGGTTGCGCTGAAAGAGGATGTAATCGAACCGCTGCAGAGCGAGCTTGAGACAATGCTGCAGCAGCGCCAGCAGACGCTGGCGATCAACGTCAAGGATGGAGAGGCAATCGTGTCGGGCGACGCCACGCTGGTGCAGGTTATTTTACGTAACCTGGTCGAAAACGCGCATCGTTATAGCCCGACGGGGTCGACGATTAAAGTGTCGATAGCGCCTGGCCCAACGCCCATTCTGGCCGTTGAGGATGAAGGACCGGGAATTGATGAGGCTAAAAGCGGTGAGTTAAGCAAAGCGTTCGTCCGCATGGACAGCCGCTATGGCGGTATTGGTCTCGGGTTAAGCATCGTCACCCGCATCGCCCAGCTGCACGACGCGCAGTTCTTTTTACATAACCGACAGCCCGGGCCCGGCGTTCGCGCCTGGGTACTCTTCCCTAAAGCTTCGCGTCAGAACGTCAGCACCCACTGATGGAAAAAGGCAACGACGATAACAAACGCGCAGGTGACTGCCAGGTATTCGCGGAAGGTTAATTTTTGCATGGCGCTATCCTCAGTAAAGTGAGGATAGTTTCGCCAAACAAGATTAAGCCAACATTAAGCATCACGGAAAATCGCGACAGAGGGGCAACAAATAACCAAAGCGTTTCGGCCACCTCATTTTGGCTCATGTGCCCGCTTTTCTGTCGGGTGGCGGCTGGCGTCTTACCCGGCCTACGAAAAACACATTCCGTCCATCGCCCGAAGACCCGGTAAGGCCCGGGCGATATTTAGCTGGCAACGCCGCTACGAAGCGGCGATAAACAGCTCGCGCAGCTGGTGAAGCTGGTCGCGAATTTGCGCCGCCTCTTCGAACTCCAGGTTCTGCGCGTGCTGCATCATCTGCCCTTCCAGTTCGTGAATCTTCTGCTGGAGCGCCTTCGGCGTTAGCGCGACGACATCCGCCTCAACCGGTGAGCGAGACTTGCCGCGCCCCTTGGTTTTGGTTTTCGCGATATTCTGACCGAGCGCCAGAATGTCGACCACTTTCTTATTCAGACCCTGCGGAACGATACCGTGCTCTTCGTTGTACGCCTGCTGCTTCTCGCGGCGGCGCTCGGTTTCCCCGATCGCTTTCGCCATCGATGGAGTGATTTTATCGCCGTAGAGAATCGCTTTGCCGTTGATATTTCGCGCCGCGCGGCCAATGGTCTGAATCAGCGAGCGTTCAGAGCGCAGGAAGCCTTCTTTATCGGCATCCAGGATCGCCACCAGCGAAACTTCCGGCATATCCAAACCTTCACGCAGCAGGTTGATCCCCACCAGCACGTCAAACTCGCCGAGGCGCAGGTCGCGGATAATCTCCATGCGCTCCACGGTGTCGATGTCCGAGTGCAGGTAGCGCACCCGCTCGCCGTGCTCTTCCAGATATTCGGTTAAATCTTCCGCCATGCGTTTGGTCAGCGTCGTGACCAGCACGCGCTCGTTGATCGCGGTGCGGATGCGAATTTCCGAGAGCAGATCGTCGACCTGGGTGCCTACCGGACGCACTTCGATGACCGGATCCAGCAGCCCCGTAGGACGGACGACCTGGTCCACCACCTCGTCGCCGGATTTATCCAGCTCATAGGCTCCCGGCGTCGCCGAAACATAGATGGTTTGCGGCGCCAGGGCCTCAAACTCTTCAAACTTGAGCGGACGGTTATCGAGCGCCGACGGCAGGCGGAAACCGTACTCCACCAGCGTCTCTTTGCGCGCCCGGTCCCCGCGGTACATACCGCCGATCTGCGGGATCGTGACGTGGGACTCATCGATGACCAGCAGACCATCGGCCGGCAGGTAGTCAAACAGCGTCGGCGGCGGTTCGCCCGGCCCGCGGCCCGACAGATAGCGCGAGTAGTTTTCAATCCCCGAGCAGTAGCCCAGCTCGTTCATCATTTCGAGGTCGAACTGCGTACGCTGGCTCAGACGCTGCTCTTCCAGCAGCTTGTTGTTCTCCAGCAATCGCTTACGCCGCTCCGACAGTTCAACTTTAATCTCTTCCATCGCCTGGACGATACGCTCGCGCGGGGTGACGTAGTGGGTTTTGGGATAAACGGTGAAGCGCGGGATCGTCGACTCAATATGACCGGTCAGCGGATCGAACAGCGACAGGCGCTCAACTTCCTCATCGAACAGCTCAACGCGCAGCGCGATATCGTCAGACTCCGCCGGGAAGATATCAATCACCTCGCCGCGCACGCGGAAGGTACCGCGCTGGAAGGCCTGATCGTTGCGGGTGTACTGCAGCTCGGCCAGGCGGCGCAAAATAGCGCGCTGGTCGATAATCATGCCGACCGTCAGATGCAGCATCATTTTCAGATACAGATCCGGATCGCCCAGACCGTAGATAGCGGAGACCGAGGCCACCACCACCACGTCGCGACGCTCCAGCAGCGCTTTGGTCGCCGACAGACGCATCTGTTCAATATGTTCGTTCACCGACGCATCTTTCTCGATGAAGGTGTCCGAGCTTGGCACGTAGGCTTCCGGCTGGTAGTAGTCGTAGTACGAGACGAAATACTCCACCGCGTTCTCCGGGAAGAACTCTTTCATTTCGCCGTATAGCTGCGCCGCCAGGGTTTTGTTTGGCGCCAGCACCATCGTCGGACGCTGCAGGTCAGCAATGACGTTGGCGATGGTAAACGTTTTACCTGAGCCGGTGACCCCGAGCAGGGTTTGATGCGCCAGGCCATCTTCCAGCCCCTCTTCCAGGCGACGAATGGCTTCCGGCTGATCGCCGGAGGGACGGAAAGCAGAATGCAGCTTGAACGGTTTACTCATCAATCAGAACCTGAAGAAGGGTTGAACGGCAGGTGTTTAATTCTACTCGCCGGCTCAGCTTTTGCCAATAAAAAATACTGGATATAAAAACAGTGTCGTATTATCGTAGTCGGACTAATTAGCGCTTTTTACCGCCAACATGGACGAATAAAAACCGCTTTACGGGATAATCGACCACGCTTCAGGGTTATCCCCAAAAAGTATGGCCATTTAACATTTGTCAAGCGAGGGGATGAATGTTTTATGGCAGTCGGTGACACTTTTCTTACAGGCATTGATTTTATTTAAATAATTGATATTTAATAGAATTTAATAAAAGACGGGTTTCGCGCCAATTCGGCCGCAGGCCGCGTACTCTCTAGCTTACCGCAAGTTTTCTAACTCTAATACACAAGGTTATCCACAGGAATAGTGGATAACTGTCTGCAGCCCATGACCCGAGCCACCCGAACAAAACCCGTCGCCCCGGCCAAACCCGCCGCGAAAAAAATTAATTGAATTTTTTTTGCTGTTTATTGGCGAAGAGTGGCTAGATTTTTTGTTATTTTTTGCACCACATTTCAGCGCGCGGGCACCGGGAAAGTGCAAGGTCGGTCCGCTTGTGCCCGGTCGCACCTGTATTGACCAGCAAATACCGAGAGTTCTTTTTCCTGGCAAGAGATTTGCAGAATCTTCTCGTCGCCTGCTATCCCAGGAAAGGAGAAAACGTCTATGTTGAGTCTACGCGCCGTGAACCACTATTACGGAAGCCAGCACACGCTGTGGAATGTTGACCTTGAGCTCAAACCCGGTAAATGCACTTGCGTCATGGGGCGCCAGGGAATGGGGAAAACCACGCTCGTCAACTGTATTACCGGTCATCTACCGGTGGCCAGCGGCACTATCACCTGGCAGGACGGAGGATCGGCGCCCTATGACCTGATGCCGCTCTCCGCGCAGTCGCGCAGCGCCATCGGCATTGGCTATGTACCGCAGGATAAACGGATTTTTTCGCAGCTGAGCGTGGAGGAAAATTTGCACATTGCCCTTGCGGCGGGCGGCGAACCGGCGTCAGCGGTCGCCGGAGAGATTTACGATCTGTTCCCCGAGCTGTACGCTCTGCGCCAAAGTAAAGGGATTACCCTGAGCGCCGACGATCAGTACCAGCTGGCGCTGGCCAGGGCGCTGATAACCCGTCCGCGCCTGCTGATCCTCGACGAACCTTCGCGCGGCGGCGGCCAGCGCTTCCTGCACAAGCTCGGGGATTTACTGATGCGCCTGAACCGCGATATTGGCCTGACGGTGCTGATCGCCGAACAGCACCTGCCGTTTATTCGTCGGGTGGCGGATCGTTTCTGTCTGCTGCACTGTGGACGCAGCGTAGCTCAGGGCGACGTTATCCAGCTGGATGCCCCGCTGCTGGCGAAGTGGATGACGCCCGATCCAGCGCGCTGAGGTCGAGATACTGACCGAGATCCTCGCGCTGAGCCGCCTCCGCCAGCCACGGGATCTCGCCAAGAAACGGCGCGGGCAGCACGCGTTTCAGCGTTGCCAGATATTCAGGGTGGCGCCTGGCGGGCGGCTGGATATCGTTGGCTATCCAGCCCGCCAGCTGCAGCCCGGCCTGCAGCACCGCCTGAGCGGTCAGCATGGCATGGTTGATGCACCCCAGCTTAACGCCGACCACTAAAATCACCGGCAGCCGCTCTTCCTCTACCCAATCGGCAAAGGTCAGCGTTTCTGACAGCGGCGTAAACCAGCCCCCCGCCCCTTCCACCAGTAGCCAGTCGGACAGCGCTTCCAGCTCGCGCAGGCCAGCAGAAATCGCGGCGGCGTCAATCGGTCTCCCTTCATCGGCGCTGATAATATGCGGTGACGTCGGTTCAGCAAAGGTGAACGGATTGACCTGCTCGTAGCGCAGCGCCACGCGGCTATTGCGCTGTAAAGCCAGCGCATCCTCATTACGTAATCCCTGGGCCGTATAGTCGCTGCCGGAAGCCACCGGTTTGTAGCCAGCGCTCTTAAATCCCTCGCGATTGGCCGCCTGCAGCAGCGCGCAGCTGGCGACGGTTTTCCCCACCTCGGTGTCGGTGCCGGTAACGAAGAAACGTTTAGTCACGTTCGATAACTCCTGTAAAAAGATGATACGTCAGCGGGCACTGGCCCTGCTGCTGCGGCCAGGCGAGCTGGAGCTGCCGCAGCTTGCCGCGGCTGAGCGGCGCAGGGCTGCGTCCGTGGTGCAGATGGGTCGCGCCAATGCCTTTAAGCGAGCGCATCGCGCTGAGCGCGTCGGGAAACGGCAGCGTGATGGCGTGGACGTGGCCGCTGGCGCGGCGTTCGGCCAGCGCCTGACGCACCGCCTGCTCGCTGAGAAAACGGTTGGCGTGCGGCCGCTCATCGATGGCTCGCCAGGCCTGATTGAGCTCAGGTAACGAACCTGACAGCAGCGTACTAAACGCCACGCGGCCGCCGGGCCGCACGACCCGGGACAGCTCATCAATGGCGGTCGCGAGATTGTCGCACCACTGAACCGCAAGGTTGCTCCACGCCAGATCAACGCAGCCGTCCGCCAGCGGCAGCGCTTCAATGTCGCCCTCGACGTAGCGGTGCGCGCAGTTTCCGCGGCGGGCCTCCGCCAGCATGTCGACGGAAAGATCCAGCGCCGTCACCCGGCTCCCTGCATCGCGCCAGAAGCGGCTTATGCTGCCGGGGCCGCAGCCCGCGTCCAGCACCTCAGGAAAGGTCTTGATATCGAGCTGTTCCAGCAGCAGCGAGGCGCTAAGACGCTGTAATTCGTCGTGCTGAGCGTAATGTCCCGCCGCGCGGCCAAACGCCGCCGCGACGGCGCGCTTATTCACCGCCGTCATGCAGCACCTCCAGCAGGCGGGCGATATCGGCAGACTCGTGCGCGGCGGTCAGCGTCAGGCGCAGCCGCGCGCTGCCGACGGGAACCGTCGGCGGGCGAATGGCCGTCGCCCAGCAGCCTTCCTCACGCAGACGCGCCGCCAGCCGCAGCGCGCGGGCGTTGTCGCCGACGATCAGCGGTTGGATCGCGCTGCCGGAATCAGTGAGCTCGCCGGGATAGTGGGACATTCCCCGGCGAAAGTCGGCGATATGGCCGGCCAGCGTTTCCCGCCGCTGCTGACCCTCGTCGCTGCGAATCACGGCCAGCGCGGCGCTCAGCGCCACCGCCTGCGCCGGCGGCATGGCGGTGCTGTAAATCAGATGGCGGGCAAACTGCAGCAGATAATCCGCCAGCGCCTCGCTGCACAGCACCGCCGCGCCGCTGACGCCAAACGCTTTACCGAAGGTGACGATAAGCAGATCCGGGCGTACCTGCTGCGCGCAGCAGCTGCCGCGCCCCTCTTCGCCGAGCGCGCCGATACCGTGCGCGTCGTCAACCAGCAGAAGCGCACCGGCCGCCCGCGCCGCCTGATAAACCTCAGCCAGCGGCGCGCTATCGCCGTCCATGCTAAAAATGCCTTCGGTCACCACCAGCTGCTGGCCGGATAGCGGTTTCGCCAGCAAATCGTCAAGATGGCGGCTGTCGTTGTGCTGAAAACGCCGCAGCTGCGCCGGGCTTAGGCTGGCGGCTTCCAGCAGCGAAGCGTGGCTGAGACGGTCGGCGACAATCCGATCCTCTTTGCCCGCCAGCGCGGCAATCACCGCCTGATTCGCGGCAAAGCCGGAAATAAACAGCAGCGCGCGCGGATAGCCCAGCCAGCCGGCCAGCTGCTCCTCCAGCGCGCGGTGCGCCTCGCTATAGCCGCTGACGTGGCCGGAGCCGCCGCTGCCGACGCCGTAACGATCCGCCCCCTGCTGCCAGGCCTTGACGATAGCCGGATGCTGGCTGAGGCCAAGATAATCGTTGCTGGAAAAATTGAGCCAGCGCCGCCCTTCGCGGCTGAGCCAGCGTCCTGCGCCCAGCGTCACCGGCAGGCGACTGCGCAAGGCATCCGCCGCCTGCCGTTCCGCCAGCGCCAGCTCGATGCGGTGCTGCCAGCTCATAGCGCCGCCGCGTTGTAATATTCCTCGGTATCCGGGTTCATCAACGCCTGCTCCAGGCGCTGCTGCTGGGCGTTATCGCCTTCCAGTACCTCGGTCTGCTGCGGATTAATCCCCAGCTTGCGGAACAGCTGCAGGTCTTTGTCCTCTTCCGGGTTTGGCGTGGTCAGCAGCTTGCAGCCGTAGAAAATCGAGTTCGCCCCGGCCATAAAGCACATCGCCTGGGTCTGTTCGTTCATCTGTTCACGACCGGCGGAGAGGCGCACGTGCGAGGTCGGCATCATGATGCGCGCGATGGCGATAGTACGAATAAAATCAAAGGCGTCCACGTCGTCGTTATCCGCCAGCGGCGTGCCTTTGACCTTCACCAGCATGTTGATCGGCACGCTTTCCGGCGGCGTCGGCAGATTGGCCAGCTGTAGCAGCAGCCCGGCGCGGTCTTTGACCGTTTCCCCCAGCCCGACGATACCGCCGGAGCACACTTTAATTCCGGCATCGCGCACTTTATCGAGGGTATCGAGGCGCTCCTGGTAGGTGCGGGTGGTGATGATATTGCCGTAGAATTCCGGCGAGGTATCGAGATTGTGGTTGTAGTAATCCAGACCGGCGCCGGCCAGACGCTGGGCCTGGCTATCGTTGAGCGTGCCAAGGGTCATGCACGCTTCCAGCCCCAGCGCTTTTACCCCTTTCACCATCTGCTCAAGATACGGCATATCGCGATCGTTCGGATTCTTCCACGCCGCCCCCATACAGAAGCGGGTTGAACCGGCTTGTTTCGCCTGTCGCGCCGACTCAAGCACCTGTTCAACCTCCATCAGGCGTTCGGATTCCAGACCGGTTTTATAGCGCGCGCTTTGCGGGCAGTATTTGCAGTCTTCCGGGCAGGCGCCGGTCTTAATCGACAGCAGCGTGCTGACCTGAACCTGGCGCGGGTCGAAGTGCTGGCGATGGATCTGTTGCGCTTCAAACAGCAGATCCAGAAAGGGTTTATTAAATAACTCAGTAACTTGCGACATTGTCCAGCGGGGGTGGTGAGCCATTAGCCTCTCCAAAGGGTTTTGTTAATTGTTGGTTCGGTTTATACTAGTAAACCTAAATGTTTTCAAAATGGTTTACAAGTCGATTATGACAACGGACGACCTCGCTTTCGATCGGCGCCACATCTGGCACCCTTACACTTCAATGACTTCGCCGCTGCCGGTCTATCCGGTCGTGGCCGCCCACGGCTGTGAGCTGACCCTCGCCGACGGCGGGCAGCTGGTTGACGGCATGTCGTCCTGGTGGGCGGCCATTCATGGCTACAATCACCCGCGCCTGAACGCGGCGATGAAAGCGCAGATTGACCAGATGTCGCACGTCATGTTCGGTGGGATTACCCACCCTTCCGCGGTCGCCCTGTGCCGCCAGCTGGTGGCGATGACCCCGGAAAGCCTCGAATGCGTGTTCCTCGCCGATTCCGGCTCCGTCGCCGTCGAAGTGGCGATGAAAATGGCGCTGCAGTACTGGCAGGCGAAGGGAGACCCGCGCCAGCGCTTTCTCACCTTCCGCAACGGCTATCACGGCGATACCTTCGGCGCGATGTCGGTCTGCGATCCGACGAACTCAATGCACAGCCTGTGGCAGGGCTATCTGCCGGATAACCTCTTCGCCCCGGCGCCGCAGAGCCGCTTCGATGGCGACTGGGATGAGCGGGATATGGTGCCGTTCGCCCGCCTGATGGCCGCCCACCGCCATGAAATCGCCGCGGTGATCCTCGAGCCGATTGTTCAGGGCGCGGGCGGAATGCGGATGTACCACCCCGAGTGGCTCAGGCGGATCCGCAGGATGTGCGATCGCGAGGGCATCCTGCTGATCGCCGATGAGATCGCCACCGGCTTTGGTCGAACCGGTAAGCTGTTCGCCTGCGAGCACGCGGGGATTGCGGCGGATATTCTGTGCCTCGGCAAAGCGCTGACCGGCGGCACCATGACCCTCTCCGCCACCCTCACCACCCGTCAGGTGGCAGAAACTATCAGCGACGGGCAAGCCGGCTGCTTTATGCACGGCCCGACCTTTATGGGCAACCCGCTGGCCTGCGCGGCGGCGACCGAGAGCCTGCGCCTGCTGGAAAGCGGCGAATGGCAGCAGCAGGTGGCAGCCATTGAAGCGCAGCTCAGCGCCGAGCTGGCGCCGGCGCGCGAATCCACGCAGGTTGCCGATGTGCGGGTGCTGGGAGCGATTGGCGTGATCGAGACGCATCGGCCGGTGAATATGGCCGCCCTGCAGCGCTTTTTCGTCGAACAAGGCGTGTGGATCCGCCCGTTCGGTCGCCTGATTTACCTGATGCCGCCGTACATCATTACGCCGGATCAGCTGAGCCGCCTGACGCGGGCGGTAAACGCTGCGGTTCAGGAAGAAACATTTTTTAGCGAATAAGCGACGGTAATGGCGCCTCTCTCGCGCTACACTTTCTGGCTAATCAGCGGATGACTACGAGGAGAGACGATGAAATTAATCAGTCATGATTTACAGGATGGTGAGAAGCTGCCCAATCGTCATGTCTTTAACGGCATGGGCTACGATGGCGATAATATCTCGCCGCATCTGGCGTGGGACGATGTGCCGGCCGGAACCAAAAGCTTTGTGGTGACCTGCTTCGATCCCGATGCGCCAACCGGCTCCGGCTGGTGGCACTGGCTGGTGGCCAATCTTCCGGCCGATACCCGCGTGTTACCGCAGGGAGCCGGCTCCGGACAGGCGGAACTGCCCGAAGAAGCGATTCAGACCCGTACCGATTTTGGCCAGGCCGGATACGGCGGCGCGGCGCCGCCAAAAGGCGAGACCCATCGCTATATCTTTACCGTCCACGCGCTGGACGTCGAAAAAATTTCGGTCGATGAGGGCGCGAGCGGCGCGATGGTCGGCTTTAACGTCCATTTCCACAGCCTCGGCAGCGCGTCGATTACCGCCCTGTTTAGCTAATCCCCGGATGGCGGCGTTAACGCCTTATCCGGGCTACAGGTGAGTGCGATTGGGTAGCCCGGGTAAGGCGTCAGCCGCAACCCGGGTAAACCAAAACAATCACGACTCCGTCACCGCCTGCACGGCGTTTTTGCGCACCCGCGCAAACCACACCGCCGTCAGCAGCCCGAGCCATACCAGACCGGCGATAAGCGCAATCCGCGTCTCCTCCACCATCCCCAGCACCGCGATGACCAGTCCCATAAACAGCAGCGTCAGCAGCGGCGCCACCGGCCAGAACGGCACCGGGAACGCGATATTGCCGCGCTCTTCAGCGGACAGGCCGCGACGCATCGCAAAGTGGGCCAGCAGGATCATCAGCCAGACCCACACCGTCGCGAAGGCCGCCAGCGAGGCAATCAGCACAAACACCTGCTCCGGCATCAGGTAGTTCAGCACCACCGCCGCCAGCAGCGCTACGCCCATCACCACCACCGTCATCCACGGCACCCCATTGCTGGCGATGCGCTGGAAGCTCTTCGGCGCCAGCCCCTCTTTCGCCATGCCGTACATCATGCGCCCCGCGCCAAAAATATCGCTGTTAATCGCCGAAATACTGGCGCTGATCACGATGATATTCAGGATGGTGGCCGCCGCCGGAATCCCCAGACCATCAAAAATCAGCACGAACGGACTGCCCCGCTCGCCGAAGCTGTTCCACGGGAAAATCGCCATCAGAATCGCCAGGGTGCAGACATAGAACAGCACGATTCGCAGCGGGATAGTATTGATCGCCTGCGGGATCACCTTCTGCGGATTCTTCGCTTCCGCCGCGGTCACGCCGATAATCTCGACGCCGCCAAAGGCAAACATCACGATACCGAGCGAGGCTATAATCCCCTCCCAGCCGTTAGGGGCAAAGCCGCCGTGGCTCCACAAATTCTCCAGCCCGGTTGCCGGAAAGGCGTTACCGAATCCAAAGAAAATGATGCTGCCGCCCGCCACAATCATGGCAATAATCGCCACCACTTTGATCAGCGACAGCCAGAACTCCATCTCGCCGAAAACGCGCACGCTGCACAGGTTCATGGCGCCGATAAAAAAGATAATGCTCAGCACCCAGATCCAGCGGGGAACATCGGGATACCACAGCCCCATATAGATGCCGAACGCGGTAACGTCCGCGAGGGCGACGATCACCATCTCAAAGGTGTAGGTCCAGCCGGTAATAAAACCCGCCAGCGGGCCAAGATACTGGCGCGCGTAGCTGCTGAAGGAGCCGGAAACGGGGTTGCGTACCGCCATTTCCCCCAGCGCCCGCATCACGATAAACACCGCCGCGCCGCCGATCAGATAGGCCAGCAGTACCGCCGGGCCCGCGGCCTTGATCGCCGATGCCGAGCCGTAGAACAGCCCGGTACCGATGGCGGAGCCGAGGGCGATAAAACGAATGTGCCGGGCATTCAGCCCGCGCAGCAGGTGTGGCTTGTTTTGTTGTTGCATATGCAAGTGTCCTGATAGTTTTTATACGACGACAAATATGCGTGTAGGGTGGCCGGGAGGAAGAGATCCTCCCGGCGCAGGTACAGAGAACAGCGATGGTTTAGCGTTGGTCTCAGAGCACGGCAGGCAGCAGCCGCGTCAGATGACGCGCCGCCAGGAGCGCAATGGCGTTTTCGATGTCCGGGGCGAAGAAGCGGTCCTCGGTGTAATGGGTCACCCGTTCGCGCAGCAGGTGGCGCGCCTCTTCCAGCAGCGGGCTGCTGCTCAGACCTTCGCGCATATCCAGACCCTGCACGGCTGCCAGCCACTCCACGGCCAGTACGCCGCGGGTATTTTCCGCCATCGCCCACAGGCGGCGGCCGGCGGCCGGGGCCATCGAGACGTGGTCTTCCTGGTTAGCGGAGGTTGGCAGACTGTCCACGCTGTGCGGGTGCGACAGCGCTTTGTTCTCGCTGGCCAGCGCCGCCGCCGTCACCTGGGCAATCATAAACCCGGAGTTGACGCCGCCGTTTTTGACCAGGAAAGGGGGCAGCTGCGACATATGGCTGTCCATCATCAGCGCGATACGGCGCTCCGACAGCGATCCGATTTCGGCAATCGCCAGCGCGATATTATCCGCCGCCATCGCCACCGGTTCGGCGTGGAAGTTACCGCCGGAAATCACGTCGTTCTCGCTGGCGAACACCAGCGGGTTATCGGATACCGCGTTGGCTTCAACCAGCAGCACTTCCGCCGCCTGGCGAAGCTGGGTCAGGCAGGCACCCATCACCTGCGGCTGGCAGCGCAGAGAGTACGGATCCTGCACCTTGGTGCAGTTATGGTGCGACTGGGAAATCGCGCTGTCGTCGGTCAGCAGATGGCGATAGAGCGCCGCGGCGTCAATCTGCCCGCGCTGACCGCGCGCTTCGTGAATGCGCGGATCAAACGGACGACGCGAACCGAGCGCCGCTTCGGTGGTTAACGACCCGCAAACCACCGCGGAAGCGAACAGGTCTTCGGCTTCGAACAGGCCGCGCAGGGCAAACGCCGTCGACGCCTGCGTGCCGTTGAGCAGCGCCAGCCCCTCTTTCGCCGCCAGAGTAATCGGCTCAAGCCCCGCCTGACGCAGCGCTTCCGTCGCCGGCAGCCACTCCCCGCCGCGCACGCGCGCTTTCCCTTCGCCAAGCAGGGTCAAAGACATATGCGCCAGCGGCGCGAGGTCGCCGGAGGCGCCGACCGATCCCTTCGCCGGGATCCACGGCGTCACGCCCGCGTTGACCAGGCCAATCAGCGCCTGAATCACGCTCAGGCGAATGCCGGAAAAGCCGCGCGACAGGCTGTTAATTTTCAGCACCATAATCAGACGCGCGAGGTCATCATCCAGCGGTTCGCCAATCCCCGCCGCGTGCGACAGCACCAGCGATCGCTGAAGGTTTTCCAGATCTTCGGTTGAGATGCGCGTCTGCGCCAGCAGGCCAAAACCGGTGTTGATACCGTAGGCGGTGCGGCCTTCCGCCAGAATCGCGTTGACGCAGGCAACGCTGTCATCAATCGCCGCGAACGCGCTTTCGTCTAGCGTAATGTTCAGCGGCTGGCTGTAGACGTCGCGCAGCTGCGACAGGCTGAGTTGACCCGGAATCAGTGTTAAAGCGTTCATTTAGCGTGCCCCTGCGTTGCTGCCACCATCGGAAGATTCAAACCTTGTTCTGTCGCGCACTCAATCGCGATATCGTAGCCCGCGTCGGCATGACGCATCACGCCGGTCGCCGGGTCGTTGTGCAGGACGCGGGCAATGCGCACCGCCGCTTCATCGGTACCGTCGCAGACGATAACCATGCCGGAGTGCTGCGAAAAGCCCATCCCGACGCCGCCGCCGTGATGCAGCGACACCCAGGTCGCCCCGCTGGCGGTATTCAGTAAGGCGTTGAGCAGCGGCCAGTCGGAGACGGCGTCGGAACCATCGCGCATCGCTTCCGTCTCGCGGTTCGGGCTGGCGACGGAGCCGGAGTCCAGATGGTCGCGGCCAATGACGATCGGTGCGGAGACTTCGCCGCTGCGCACCATTTCGTTAAACGCCAGCCCCAGCTTCTGCCGCCATTCGAGGCCTACCCAGCAGATACGCGCCGGTAGCCCCTGGAAACTGATACGCTCGCGGGCCATATCCAGCCAGTGATGCAGGTGCTTATCGTCTTTAACGATCTCTTTCACTTTCGCGTCGGTTTTATAGATGTCCTGCGGGTCGCCGGACAGGGCAACCCAGCGGAACGGGCCGATGCCGCGGCAGAATAGCGGGCGGATATAGGCGGGAACGAAGCCAGGGAAAGCAAACGCGTTGCCAACGCCCATCTCCTGGGCCATCTGGCGAATGTTGTTGCCGTAGTCAAACGTCGGCACGCCCATTTCGTGGAATGCCAGCATCGCCTGCACGTGGTCGGCCATTGCGCGTTTCGCCGCCAGGATAGTGCCCTGCGGGTCCGACTCGGCCTTAGCCTGGTACTCTTCCCAGCTCCAGCCTTTCGGCAGATAGCCGTGCAGCGGATCGTGGGCGCTGGTCTGATCGGTCACCATATCCGGGCGCACGCCGCGTTTGACCATTTCCGGTACGATCTCTGCCGCATTGCCGCACAGTGCGATAGAGATTGCCCGGCCCTCGGCGGTGTATTTTTTGATGCGCGCCAGCGCGTCATCCAGCGACGTCGCCTGTTCATCAACGTAGCGGGTACGCAGGCGGAAATCGATGCGGCTCTGCTGGCATTCGATATTCAACGAGCAGGCGCCCGCTAAGGTCGCGGCCAGCGGCTGCGCGCCGCCCATGCCGCCCAGACCGGCGGTCAACACCCAGCGCCCCTTCAGGCTGCCCTGGTAGTGCTGGCGGCCTGCCTCAACGAAGGTTTCATAGGTACCCTGCACGATGCCCTGGCTGCCAATGTAGATCCAGCTGCCGGCGGTCATCTGGCCGTACATCGCCAGCCCTTTGGCATCCAGCTCGTTAAAGTGTTCCCAGGTTGCCCAGTGCGGCACCAGGTTGGAGTTGGCGATCAGCACCCGCGGCGAGTTTTCATGGGTTTTGAATACGCCCACCGGCTTACCGGACTGCACCAGCAGCGTTTCGTCGCTCTCGAGGTTTTTCAGCGCCTTCACGATAGCGTCATAGCATTCCCAGTTGCGCGCCGCGCGTCCGATGCCGCCATACACCACCAGCTCATGCGGGTTTTCGGCGACATCCGGGTCGAGGTTATTCATGAGCATACGCAGCGGAGCTTCGGTCAGCCAGCTCTTCGCATTTAACGTTGTGCCACGCGGTGCACGTACGTCCTGCTGGCGGTATTTGCTTTGCGACATCGGGGGTTTCTCCTGACAATTAACGTTGTGTACATAGATACATATACTTGTCTATACAAGCATACGCAAGCCAGGATTTAACACAAAAGATACATTTTTGTTATATTGCGTCAGCAATCACGTTTTGCCGACGCGCAGGAAGATCAGGAACCAAAATGGCCCTGCAGACGGTAGCGGCTGCCGGGGAAAATCAGGCGCGCGTGGGAAACGATATGGGTGGTGGACCAGGTGCGGCGGCGGATCAGCAGACACGGGTCGTGCGCGTGAATATGCAGCAGCGCGCACTCCTCCGCCGTTGCCTGCACCGCCTCAACAATGTGCTCCCCTTCGGTCAGAGGGGCGATCAGCGACAGATAGTCGTGGGGCGTGGTCGCGGTATAGTCCTGACGCAGATAGTCCGGCACCACGGCGGCGTTGACGCAGCGGTCCTCAATCTGTACCGGTACCTCATTTTCAAAATGCACCATCAGCGAATGGAAAATCCGCGTACCGGCGGCCACGTTGAGCGCCGCGGCCTGAATCAGATCCGCCTGCGTTTCCTCCAGCAGCACCACCTCGCAGCGGTGCTGATGATGACGAGAGGTAATTTCCTCCGCGATGCTGCGCACTTCAAACAGCGCCGACTGCCCTTTCGGCTCCGCGACAAACGTCCCCACCCCCTGTAATCGCACCAGCCGGCCTTCATCGGTCAGCTCGCACAGCGCCCGATTGATGGTCATCCGGCTAAAGCCAAACTGCGCCACCAGCTCCGCCTCTGAAGGAATGCGATCGTGCGGACGCCAGACGCCGCTGTGGATCTTTTCGCTAATAGCCTGTTTCACCTTTTCATAGAAAGGCGCAGGCGCGGAACGAGGTTGCGATGAGAACATGGCCGGGCTTCCTTGTGCGAATGGGCGGCGAAACGTCCAGAATATACTGAATCGCTACTGCCACCAATGGGCGATTTGCCGCGCCTCCGCGCTGTCGTCGCGCCCCTGACAAATCCCGGCGGTCGTCGGTTGTCATAGCTTCATGCGATTTCTCCTCGCACCACGCGCTGCCAGAGCGGGCTGCGCCCCGGCTCGTAAACCATCTCAACCGGATGCTCCGCGTCCCAGATAGCAAAATCAGCAACGAAGCCCGGCGCCAGCTGACCGTGGCTCGCCTGGCGGCCCAGCGCCTGAGCCGCATGACGGGTTACGCCTGCCCACGCCTCCTCCGGCGTTAAGCCAAATTTCACGCAGGCCATATTCATCGCCAGATGCAGGCTGGCGAAGGGGCTGGTGCCGGGGTTGTAGTCCGTCGCCACCGCCATCGGAACCTGATATTCGCGCAGCAGTTCAACCGGCGGCCTGCGGGTTTCGTTAAGGAAATAGAACGCGCCGGGCAGGAGCACCGCCACGGTGCCGCTGCGGCTCATCGCCGCCACGCCCTCTGGGGTCAGGTATTCAATATGGTCGGCGGACAGGCCTTTATAGCGGCTCACTAATTCGGCGCCGCCCAGCGAAGAGAGCTGCTCAACGTGACCTTTTACCGGGATACCTAATGCCTGGGCCGTGCTGTAAACCCGTTCAGTCTGCGCGGGGGTAAAGCCGACGTTTTCGCAGAAGGCATCGACGCTTTCAAATAGCCCCTCTTCCCACAGCGTGGGCAGAATGGTTTCGCATACCAGATTGATATAGCCGTCCGGGTCGCCTTTATATTCCGGCGGCGTGGCGTGGGCGGAGAGTAGCGTGGGGGAAATCTCAACGGTATGCGTTGCGGCAAGCTGTTGTACAACCCGCAGCATTTTACGTTCGTTTGCGAGATCCAGCCCGTAGCCGGACTTGATCTCCAGGGTGGTGACCCCTTCGCGCAGCAGACGAGCCAGCCGCTGCCGGGCCAGCGCCAGCAGCTCCGTTTCGCTGCTTTCCCGGGTGGCGCGCACGGTCGCGTTAATGCCGCCGCCGTTGGCGCTAATGGTCTGGTAGGAGACGCCGTTGAGGCGCTGCTCCCACTCCTGCGCCCGGCTGCCGCCGAAGACCAGGTGCGTGTGGCAATCAATCAGCCCCGGCGTGAGCAGCCTGCCGCCGAGGTCAATACTCTGCCCTGCGGGCGCCTCGCTTTCGGGCACAATGGCTTCAATGCGTCCATCGCGCACCAGCAGCGCATGATGCTCCACGAGTCCATACGGCTGAGAGAAACGCGGATCGAGCGTGGCCAGACGGACGTTTCGCCAGATTAGGCGTTCGGAAGGTGTGTGTGTCATAGCGGTCAACTTGTCATGGGTTGTATAGACATTTATTTTGATTCCGCGAGAAATGTCAACTCAGCCCCCGGCAAATGTTATCTATTTGTGATCAAAAGCGGCTCGTTTCCGGCTCTTATTATGTAAAGAAGCAACTTTTTTGCGCTACGTCTTCCCGTTTCGCTTAAGTTGGTATAAAACAGCAGGCTTTAAAGGACCTATACCCTTAATTTATTCTTGCCCGGAGCAACATGAACACATATTCCGTTTCCCGCCTGGCGCTGGCGCTGGCCTTTGGCGTGACGTTGTCCGCCTGTAGTTCGACGCCTGCCGACCAACAGCCCTCAACGCAAACAGCGCCGGGCACGGCCTCTCGTCCAGTTTTAACCGCCGATGAGGCGAAAAACTTCTTACCGGCGAGCTATTTCCAGTCTCTCGATCCTAACGCCGCGGCGTGGAGCCCGTCCGCCATCAGCCTCCCGGCGCAGCCGGATTTTGTTGTGGGTCCTGCGGGTACCCAGGGGGTAACCCACACCACGATTCAGGCCGCGGTGGATGCAGCGATTACCCGCCACTCCAATCGTCGTCAGTTTATCGCCATCATGCCGGGTGAATATGCGGGCACCGTATACGTTCCGGCGGCGCCTGGCGCGCTGACCCTGTACGGCACCGGTGAGAAGCCGATTGATGTAAAAATCAGCGCAGCGATTGATTCAGAAATGGATCCGGTCTCCTGGCGTCACCAGGTTAATCCGGGCGGCAAATATATGCCGGGCAAACCGGCCTGGTATATGTACGACAGCTGCCAGAGCAGACGTGCCGCCACCGTTGGCGTGATGTGCTCAGCGGTATTCTGGTCGCAGAATAACGATCTCCAGCTACAGAACCTGGCTATCGCCAACAACCTCGGCGACAGCGTAGACGCGGGCACCCATCAGGCCGTGGCGCTGCGTAGCGATGGCGATCGGGTACAGATTAACAAGGTGAATATCCTCGGTCGCCAGAACACCTTTTTCGTGACCAACAGCGGCGTACAAAACCGCCTGCAGGATAACCGTCAGACCCGAACCCTGGTCAGCAACAGCTATATTGAAGGCGACGTCGATATCGTTTCCGGTCGTGGGGCGGTCGTGTTCGACAATACCGACTTCCGCGTAGTCAACTCGCGCACCCAGAAAGAGGGCTACGTCTTTGCGCCAGCGACCCTGAAGAGCGTGACCTACGGCTTCCTGGCGATCAACAGCCGCTTTACCGCTTCCGGCGATAACGTCGCGCAACTGGGCCGCTCTCTGGACGTTGACGGCAACACCAATGGCCAGGTCGTTATTCGCGATAGCGTCATTAATGAAGGCTTTAATATTGCCAAACCGTGGGCTGATGCCGTCGGTTCAAACCGTCCGTTTAGCGGCAACACCGGTACTGCGGATGCCAAAGGCAACCCGCAGCGTAACCTGAATGACGCTAACTTCAACCGCATGTGGGAATACAACAACCGCGGCGTGGGAAGCTTTGTCGTCGCTGAACCGAAGCAGTAACGCTTACGCCAAAAGGGGGAAGCTATTCCCCCTTTGTCTCTTTCTCTTCCCGCTGTGCCCTTCCCGCTTCTTCACCGCTATCCCCTCATCCTGTAGGTTATCCCTGTACAGACGCCGTCCTGTACAACTTTTTCACATTATCTTTACAAAAAATAACTATACAAAACAATATGTTATAAGTAAATGTTAAAAAAACCAACTAAATGTACAAAATTAATTCGGAAAAATTGTACATCCTGAAGATCGTGACTATAGTTATTACGTAAGTTTTAAATTCTGCATTACAGCATTCTTATGATTTAAAAAAATGCACACCATTTCCTTTGAAATGGTGAAGAACCGTAGAGCAAAGATGATTTTTATCCCGCATCTTTGTTTGTTGATTTATTGTCTAACATAACCCGAGATATACCATGCAGATTAAAAATACTATTCCTGCAGAGTTTATTTCTAACTCTGCTTTGCTGAAAAATATCGAACACATGGTGCAGACCCAGACGGAGAGCGAAGCCGTTAGCCATGAGCGTTTAATCGTTGAGGTTCAGCGGCGCCTGAATCTCGAGAAAAATGAAATACTCGCCGATTTATATATCCAAACGCTGCATGTGCTACGTGGTAAAAACCATCACTAAGCATGATATGTGATTTGTTAAATTAAGCCATTATTAACACTTCTACCTCGGAGGACAAATGAATAACGACAAGCAAGGTCACTTTTTTAATCATTACGATCTTTGGATTAACAATAACCTTCTTCGTCAAGGATTACAGCTTGTACTCGATTCATTATCACCAGGCTGTTTTCATGGAAAATATGTCTTTTTCACCAGCGATAACTATTATGCGGTGCTTAATCATCATTACGATCGCAAAAGAGTTCGTTTTGTCCTGCTCACCGACGGTAATGATTTGAACTTCCTGAGCGAAATACCAATGTACAGAATCCCGGCGCGCTCAACGCCCGCTGAGATAAAATCGTTTATTCTCCGCCCCACCTTGTTCGGTAAGAAGCCGGACCGGGAATCTGAAAGTATCGTTTTTACCAATCGCGAAAAAGAAGTGATTCGCCTGATGAACGATGGTGAAGCGATGGCAAATATAGGGAAGTCGCTGAATTTACATATTAAAACAATTTATCAAATTCGCCTGACCTTAATCAAAAAGCTCGGCTGCTCGGGTCGGACAGATTTTTTTAATATTAGCCGCAGCGAAACGTTTAAAGCCTGGACCCAGCTCAATTTCTGATAATTTACCTGCCAGCGCATGTTGCCATGCTTCAGGAAGACAAGCGGCGGAATAACATCTCTAAAAATGTTCCGCTGCTAACCCTCTAAGACGCTTACTCTCCGTGAAACTCAATGGTGAAGCCCTGGCTTTGCCAGTGGCTAAGTAATTCTGCCTGCAAGGGGGTCAGCGCGCGGCCGGTCCAGACAAAAATATGCTGACCAGGAAACAGTTCCGGGCGAGGAGAATCTAGCGGCTCCGCCAGCACGTTGACGTGCCAGGCGCGCTGCGATAAACGCCACGCTTCCAGCCACAGACGGGTACGGTCTTCATTACCCCACCCCACCAACAGCGTCTCTTTCCCCACCTTTTTGCGCGATTCCGCAAGAATGGACGCTACGCAATCAATCAGGATACCGTCCAGCATACTGATAATCGCCATGGAGGTATTCGGATCGAGATTGAGCTTACTGCGGACGGGGACAAAGAGCCGGTCAATCAGTTTATCTACGGGATATTCATGGCTGAGGGACATGATGCGGGTGCGTAATTTTGAGGGCTGGACACCTCGCAGAAGCGTCATCATCTCTTCCTGGAGCAGGACGGCAGCGTCTTGCGTTTCAGGTTGATGGCCTTCCAGAAGCGCCTTAACCTTGCCCACGGAGACTCCGCGATCGATCCAGCGTTTGATTTCCTCAATGCGCTGAACGTCCTCCTCGTCAAACTGGCGGTGGCCTCCCTCGCTTCTCTGCGGCTTTAGCAAACCATATCTTCGCTGCCATGCACGCAAAGTCACGGGGTTGATTCCGCAACGTTCGGCAACCTCACCGATGCTGTAATATGCCATTAGCGCCCTCTAACCTGATAATACTTTACCGACTAAATTAACGAATTTAGCCTGGTTGTACAATTAACTTTTCTTGTACAGCTAAAATAAACAGGTCGGGCGCCGATATACCGGGCAAAAAACAGGGCTTATTTTACCGTTATACACCGCTTTTTAACCGACACGCTGCGCTGAGCCGGGGTCAAAATTTAAAGAAGCTCACACGCTACTTTTTTCTCTGGCCATGCTACCGGCGGAATGCCTCCCAGACACGGACTGGCAAATAAATTTCCCTGGAAATGCGTAATCCCCGCTGACTCCAGCCACATCCACTCCTCCGCCTGCTCGATACCTACCGCAGAAATGGCGATTTCCAGGGAGTGACAGCATTTAATAATCGCCTGAACGATTGCCTGTTTTGGGCCGTGCTTATGGATATCTTTGACCAGCTGGCGATTAATCTTGATGCGGTCCGGCTGAAACTGAGCCAGCAGCAATAGCCCGGCAAACCCGGCGCCAAAATGATCGATAGCCACGCGAATTCCCGCAGACTTGAGCTTACGCACGGAATCGGTGAATTCATCAAGACGGGAAATGGCTTCGCTTTCGGTAAATTCCACAATAATTTGCTCAGGGATCAAACCGCTGGCTTCAATTTCCGCTAACAGAAATTCGACAGCGTTGGGAACATTCACCAGCGTCATGGGCAGCAGATTAATCGACAACGTGCGTCCACGGAGGTGCAAAAGTCCCGCCATGGCGAAGGCAATGCGCTTGCTGTGGAGATCCGTCCAGTAGATTTCCTCTCGCGAAAGTCCGTCAAAATAGACCGCTGGCGAATCACCGGAAGTCGTGCGCAGCAGCGCTTCGTAGGAGACGACCTCTTTGGCAAACGGATCGATGACCGGCTGAAAAGCAAAGCTGCATTCGGCCTCTTGCAGCGGAGTTTCAGGGTAGCAGGCAGCGTCTTCTATCACAAACTCCCAGCTTTCAGCCGCAGGAATTTCGTAATAGTTTTCCTTTTCCGTGGCTTCGACGAAGGTACGGAAAAAATGGAGCGCTCTGTCGTCATAGGTGAGCTGATATTTTGTGGTCCCTTTATCCAGCACAGCCTGCAGCACTTCATCGCGGTCAAACTCTCGTAAATCAAAGAGTTCCATGCCAATTTTACCAAAGCGCCGCATCGGTCCATGATCCCTGAGCAGCTCCACGAGGTTATGGTGCCGCGGGTCTGCGCAGATACGGCGGTAAATTTCCTCGACCTTCTCTTCAGGTCCTTCTAATAGCTGAAAAAAGTGGGTGCCGTTAAAAAGCAGAATACCCGACACGTTTTCCTGACTATTCTTGACATTTGCTTCAGCAACCATGCTTTCGAGCGATTTAATTGACACGTTGTCGCAGATATGGCTGCGATAAATGATGGTAGTGAGCATGAAGTTTCCGACAGAAGAGATGAAAGCCAATAAGATATTACAGTAGCAGGTCTACCCGCATAAGTCCTGTAAAAGAGCCCGAGTCATTAACAAATAAATCACATTAACACCCTCTTTTCGCTGGCGTTCTTGCCTTCCTGCATACCTGTACAACTCGTACATCTCCACTCGATGTTTACCTTAAGATTTGTACAATTGTAAAACCATACAAATCAATATGTTACGAAAAACATTAAGAAAATTAACATATTTTTTCCATTTTCTATGTACAAGTTGATAAACATTGTATAACTTTAATCGCAACTTCACTGATAATTGAACTGACAGGAGCACATATGCAGCAGAACGGTTACATTCCTGACACGGCTAACGCTATTGCCCACTACTTCAATAAAGCGTCGTTACCTTCGCAGCAGGAGACGTTAGGGCAGATTGTAATGGATATCCTTAATGAAGGACGCAACCTGAATCGCAAATCCCTGTGTACGAAACTGCTGGGTCGCCTTGAAGTGGCTTCAGAACCTGAAGAAGAAAACCATTATCAAACGTTGATTGGTCTCTTGTTTGAGCATCAGTGATAAAAGTGGCTTCAGCTATCTGGTGATTTAAGTCGTTACTGAATGAGGAAATATAAGGGATGGGCCAGTATCTGACACGGATTACCGGCTTGCTACTAAATTCCCAGTCAAGGAGATGACAATGATCAGAGATACCGTTATGAATCGCAATGATTATGATCCACTAACCGATTTATTGATTGGAGAGGCTGTCCTCTCTCTACTCAAAAATAAGGGGCCTATTAGTAAACAAGCACTGATCGGGAAACTCCAGGCCATGCAGGCTGGGGAACAGGATAAAAAGCGGCGGAATGCAATTGGGCGTATTATCGATGAAATCAGTAATATGGTAGCTCGCCGTGGGAAAAACAATACCGTGGGTACTTCAGGCGCTAAGCATAATTGGGATGAGCCGAATTCGTTATTAGGTTCCCCTCAGCAGCCAGGTACGAATAAAATACACTGACCACTACTGGTCTAATGTTTAACTTACAAAGTAGAGAATATGATGAGACAGACTATGCATCAGCAACCGGATATTTACGCAGGCCTGAACGATACCGCACTCTCTGAATATTTCCGCAACGCAGGCGACAGACTGATCGATGAATCAGCGGTGATGTCGCTGGCTATCAGCAGCATCCTTGAGTCTGAGGGTCACCTCAGCAACAAGGCGATTATTTTGTGGTTAATTACGGCGCTGGAAACCACCAGCGATGTCGTAACTGCAGACGTTATCCGCAAAACCCTGGAAATCGTCGTCAGCTACACCATGGATGATATCTGATTTATTAACCGGCTGTAATTAAACAGGGAAGTCACATATCGCTAAGCGAATGGTTGTATTATTACAGAAGCCGTGGATATACGTTAAATCCAGGCGCGGTATCTCTCTTTTTAAAACTCTGCCCCTGTTGTCAGATGAATAATCAGGACGGGGCAGGTTTTCCAAAAAGATAATCTTTGTCTGCAATATAACCCGGCAATGAATGCCATTAATCCCCTGCAAAATATTTCCCGTATTGCTGAGCTAAAACATCGCAGCCAGGCGGCGAATTCCCTCGGTCAAAACCGCTGGGGGATGGTTTGCAAAACCGAATAAAACTCCTTCGCGCGACATCGGCCGCTGACAATAGCGCTCAAACGTCTGCACGCCGAAACCTGGCTGGCGCGCCTTAGCGACGACCTCTTCAGCCTTTAAACCCGCTGATAGCCAGCAGACTATGTGAATACCCGAATCCGTTGGATGTACGACCATGCGCCCGGCAAAGTAGCGTGCAATCGCCGCCTCCAGCGCGCTTTTACGCTCAAAACAGGCTTTGCGAATACGCCGGACGTGGCTGGCATAGTGCCCCTCGCTGATGAAACGAGCCAGGACGGCCTGTTCGAGATATCCACTACAGAGATCGGTGTAATATTTCGTCATGGCAAACTGTTCACGCAAATGCTCGGGGACCACTAAAAAGCCCAGCCGGAACTCCGGATACATCATCTTAGAAAATGTGCCCGCGTAGATGACGCGCTGATGATTATCTAACCCCTGCAACGCCTGCAGAGAGCGGGCGGCATAGCGGAATTCGCTATTGTAATCGTCTTCAAATATCCACGCCCGATGGGCTTCCGCCCATTCCAGTAAGGCGAGCCTTCTGGGCAGGCTAAGCGTTCCACTGAGCGGGAACTGGTGCGACGGCGCGGTATAGACCAGCTTAGCTTGCGGGTAATGGCGAATGCCATCCTGAATATCCATGCCCTCCTCGTCAACCCGAACGGGCCGGACCACCGCTCCCCTGGCGGCGAATGCGCCGCGGGCGCCGTTGTATCCGGGATCGTCGAGCCAGACCTCATCGCCCTTTTCCAGTAAAGCCTGAGCGGTGATGGAAAGCGCTTGCTGAATACCGTTGACAATGATCACCCGATCTTCGTGGCAATTGACGCCGCGCGTCGCCTGAATATAGCGACTAATCGCCTGGCGTAGAGGTTGATATCCATAGGGCGTGGCGTGCGCTCCCAGCTCACGACGCGATTGCCGCCAGACGCGCCCCAGCAGCCGCCCCCATAAAGCATGAGGGAAGAGATCGGTACAGCCGATACCGACGGCAAAAACCTGACGCATTTCGCCGCTGTCCTCTCTTTCTGACCATGATGACACCAGTGCGGCGACATCAGGATTAAGCGGCCCTGCGGCGGCTATTGCCGTTTCGGGCGGCGTCGACGCGTCATACTCGCTAATGAGGTTATCCGGGATATGCTCGCAGACAAAGGTGCCCGCCCCCTTGCGCGTGACCAGGTACCCCTCATCCATCAGGCGGTCAAAACCGGCAATAACCGAGTTTCGCGAGATCGCCATCATCTCAGCCAACGCCCGGCTGGAGGGGATTTTTGAACCCGCCGACAATCGGCCATCCAGAATCGCCTGACGCAGGGCGTGGTAGACCTGATCTTTAATCACGCCGCGGGCTAATAACAGTTCCTGAAACAGAGGGGCAATGGGTTTTGGCATGAGCGGCAGCGGGCATCGACGGCATAAAAGTGGATCCTATAAATATACAGAAAGTGTCACTTTTTAGGAACCAGAACAGCACCTACCATAGCGCCAGGTCAAACCATCCGGTTGATAAAAATAAGGAACAGCCATGAATAGCAACAAAACCGACGTTAACCTCGCGCAGGTAACCCTCCACCCCGCGGCTGAAAGCGACTTTGCCCAGTGGCTGCCGCTGTGGAAAAGCTACCAGACGTTTTATCGCGTCGACATCCCGGAAACCATCACGCAGCTCACCTGGAAGCGCTTTTTCCATCCCGCCGAACCGATGTTCTGCGCAGTGGCAAAACAGGAAGGCAGGATAGTGGGTTTCGTACATTATCTCTTCCACCGCTCCACCTGGGCCGAAAGCGACTACTGCTATCTGGAGGACCTCTTCGTTGACCCGGCCGTTCGCGGTCAGCATATCGGCAAACAGCTGATTGAGTATGTTCAGCTGCAGGCGCGCAAACGTCACGCAGCCAGCCTGTACTGGCACACGCATGAGACCAACCTTCGGGGCCAGCGTCTGTATAACTGGGTCGCGGAGAAAAGCGGCATGATTGAGTATCGTATGCGGGTGAAGTAGCCCCTGCGCAGGCGTAAAAAAACCTCGCCGCGGCGAGGTTTCGTCACTGACAGAGAACTTAGCGAGCGTTGACCACGACCCACATCGGGCCCTGGCCTACGGCATAGCGCCCTTTTTCCTGGAGCAGTCCCTGCTCGCCTTTGATTTCATACACCGCGATATGATGCGATTTCTGACCGGCGGCGATCAGATATTTGCCGCTATGATCGAGGTTAAAGCCGCGCGGCTGGGTCTCGGTATTCTGATAGCCTTCGATGGACAGCACGCTGCCGTCTTCCGAGACGCTGAAGATAGTGATAATGCTGGCGGTACGATCGCAGGCGTAGAGATGACGGCCATCCGGGGTCAGATGGATATCCGCCGCCCAGCGCACGCCGGCAAAATCAGGCGGCATCATGTCCAGCGTCTGCACGCATTCGATTTTTCCGTACGGATCTTTCAGCTCCCAGACGTCAACGGAGCTGTTCAGTTCGTTGACGCAGTAGCCGTATTGCTGATTCGGATGGAACACCATGTGACGCGGGCCCGCGCCTTCAACGGTGGTCACTTCAGCCGGCTCCTGCTCTGCGAGGAAACCGTCGTCGCTCAGGGTAAACAGGCAGATACGATCCTGCTTCAGCGCCGGTACCCACAGGGTGCGATTATCGGGAGAGATATTTGCCGAGTGGCAGCCTTCCAGACCTTCAACCACCGCCACCGCTTCTCGCGGCAGGCCGTCCACCAGCGGCGTAACGCTCACGCAGCCCGCGTTATAGGAAGCGCTGAACACAAAGCGCCCCTGACGATCGGTAGAAATATGCGTTGGGCTACCCGGCAGCGCGGCTTCACCGGCGAAAGTCAGGGCGCCATTATCGGGCGCAATGCGGTAGGCCAGTACGCGAAACTCCGGACGCACGCCGACGTAGAGAAACTCTTTGTTCGGGCTCACCACCATCGGCTGCACCTGGCCCGGGGCATCAACAACCTGCACCAGGGTCAGTTTCCCCTCAAGATCCAGATCCCAGACGTGAATCTGCTGGCTTTCCGGGCTGGCGGTATAAACGGTTTGTTTCATGAATACTCCTTCCTCACTGCACGTGGAAATTTCATTTTTCAGACTAACGACACCCTGAAAAACACAATATGCATACACAACGCTCTTCAGGTTGCCTCCTGGCAGCCTGAAAGATCAAGTGTATCGGCTCTTTAGCGGTAGATGCTGAAAAGTTTGCCGGAATGGCACAGCGGTGTACCATCATAGCCTGCTAACTTTTCATCATTAACCGGAAACAACCCATGACCTCACGCGTGATTGCCCTCGATTTAGACGGCACGCTCTTAACCGGCAAAAAGACCATCCTCCCCGCCTCGCTCGATGCGCTGGCTCGCGCCAAAGACGCGGGATATCAGATCATCGTCGTCACCGGCCGACATCACGTCGCTATCCATCCTTTTTATCAGGCGCTGGCGCTGGATACACCTGCAATTTGCTGCAATGGCACTTATTTGTATGATTATCATGCAAAAAAGGTGCTTGAATCCGACCCGATGCCGGTAGATAAAGCCCTGAGCCTGACGGAAATGCTGAACGAGCATGATATTCACGGCCTGATGTACGTCGATGACGCCATGCTGTACGAGCAGCCGACCGGGCACGTTATCCGCACTGCCAGCTGGGCGCAGTCGCTGCCCGTCGAGCAGCGTCCGGTATTCACTCAGGTCGATTCTCTGGCGCAGGCGGCCCGCGAAGTTAACGCCGTGTGGAAATTCGCCCTGACCGATGAAGATACCGCCAAACTGCAGCGCTTTGCCCAACACGTTGGCCAGACGCTGGGTCTGGAGTGCGAATGGTCGTGGCACGATCAGGTGGACATTGCCCGGGAAGGCAACAGCAAAGGTAAACGCCTGGCGCAGTGGGTCGCGTCGCAGGGCCTGTCGATGCAGGATGTTATCGCCTTCGGCGACAACTATAACGACCTCAGCATGCTGGAAGCCGCCGGTACCGGCGTGGCGATGGGCAACGCGGTGGAGGAGGTCAAAGCGCGCGCCAACGTGGTGATCGGTGAAAACGAAACCACCAGCATCGCCGACTACATCTATCGCCACCTGCTGTAATCAGGCGGCTATCGACACGCTTTTTATCTGCGCATACAGCCGCTGGCCCGGGGTCACCCCCAGCTCATCGCGCGCCCAGGGGCTGATGCGCGCCCACAGGGTACGGCCGCTTATCTCCAGCCTG
Source organism: Klebsiella sp. LTGPAF-6F (assembly GCF_001753185.1). Lineage (NCBI taxonomy): Bacteria > Pseudomonadati > Pseudomonadota > Gammaproteobacteria > Enterobacterales > Enterobacteriaceae > Klebsiella > Klebsiella sp. LTGPAF-6F. The sequence continues at coordinate 1,976,500 of NZ_CP017450.1, read as the reverse complement.
ACCTCAACCTGCCCATGACTTTCAATACACTGCATGACCTGCGCGGGTAAAATATTGCGGATACTGGTTTGCTGAGCGGGCTGCAGTACCAGAGAAACGTCCGAGGCCTGAATGCGGATCCGCGCGCTTTCGCCCTGCGGCCTGTCAAGACGGTTAACCCATATCTGCCGATCCCCCAGCGCCAGCGCGGTCATGGCATACTGCGGATGCTGAGCGGCAACGGTCACGTTCAGGATCGTGCTTTGCTGCTCCTGGGGAAGCCAGGGGTGCATCACGCTGCTGCTCCACACCTCTTCCAGACAGCCAAAGGCTTTCACTTTCCCCTCTTCCAGCACCAGCACGTTATCCGCCAGATGCTGGATTTCATCCAGAGAGTGGCTGACGTACAGCATCGGGATCTTGATTTCACGCGCCAGACGCTGCAGATAGGGCAACAGCTCGCGCTTGCGCGGAATATCCAGCGATGCCAGCGGCTCGTCCAGCAGCAGCAGCTCCGGCGCGGTAAGCAGCGCCCGGCCAATCGCCACCCGCTGCTTCTCCCCACCGGAGAGGCCGCCCGGCAGGCGGTCAAGCAGCGGCGCAATGCCGAGCAGCGCCACCAGCTTGTCAAACTGCGCCGCCATAGACTTCGCCATGCCATATTGCAGATTGCCGCGCACTTTATAGTGCGGAAACAGGCGCGCGTCCTGAAAAACGTAGCCAATGCGGCGCTTTTCCGGCGCCAGGCAGATACCTTTATCAACGTCGTTCAGCACTCTGCCGTTGAGGACGATGCGCCCCTGCTGCGGGCGCGTCAGGCCGCTAATGGCGTTAATCAGCGAGGTTTTACCCGCGCCGGAGACGCCGAACACTGCCGTAATGCCGCTGGCGGGAAGCGTCTCGCAAATTTGCAGACAGTGGGTACCCAGCGTCTGGGTAAAATCGAGCTCAAGCATGTTTATTTCCCCATCCGCTGACGGCTGAGGCGGGCCAGCCATTCGGAAATCAGCAGCGATACCAGCGCCAGCGCAATCGAAATCAAGCATAAACGCGCGGCCGCGCCTTCTCCCCCGGGGGTCTGGATCAGGGTATACATGGCCGAAGGGATGGTGCGCGTTTCGCCGGGAATATTGGAAACAAACGTGATGGTGGCGCCGAACTCGCCCAGCGAGCGGGCGAAAGCCAGCACGGTGCCAACGATAATGCCGGGTAGCGTCAACGGTAACGTAATAGTGAAAAACACCCGCCAGCGGCCAGCGCCGAGGGTACGCGCCGCCTGCTCGAGCTTAATGTCCACCCCTTCCAGCGCGAGGCGAATGGCCCGCACCATCAGCGGAAAGGACATCACCGCCGCCGCCAGTACCGCGCCGCGCCAGCTAAACGCGAAGCTCAGACCAAACCAGTCATACAGCCAGCTGCCGATAAAACCGCGTCGCCCCATCGCGATCAGCAAGAGATACCCTACCACCACCGGTGGCAGTACCAGCGGCAGGTGGAGAATGCTATCGAGCAGCGCTTTACCGGGAAAATCTCGTCGCACCAGCAGCCAGGAGAAAAAGATGCCAAAAGGCAAGCTCAGTACCACCGCCAGGGAGGAGACTTTCAGGCTCAGCAGTACCGCCTGCCATTCAGGATCGCTTAAGAACATTAGTGGGTAGTAAATCCGTAACGTTTAAAGATAGCGGACGCTTCCGGCCCTTTTAAATAGTCATAAAACGCGCTGACCGTGGCATTTTTATGGCCGTCGACGATTGCCAGCGGATATTCCACTTTCTTATGCGAATCTTCCGGGAAGGTACCGACAACTTTTACTCCCTTGCTGGCGACCGCATCGGAGCCGTAAACGATCCCCAGCGGCGCTTCGCTGCGTTCAACCAGGGCCAGAGCGCCGCGCACGTCTTCTGCCGGCGCCAGCTTCGGCGACAGGGTTTCCCAGGCTCCCAGCTTTTGCAGCGCCTCTTTCGCATAGATGCCAGCAGGCACGTGTTCCGGGTCACCTACGGCCAGGCGGCCGCCCTTCAGCAGGCTGGTCCAGTCGGTTTTATCACTGATGTTTATCTCGCCCTGCGCGCTGGCTTTTGGCGCTACGACAACCAGGCTGTTACCGAGAAGGGTCGCGCGCGAGGCGGTATCAATGCTCTTTTTCTCGACCGCGTAATCCATCCATTTTTGATCGGCGGAGATAAACAGGTCCGCCGGCGCCCCCGCTTCAATCTGCCGTGCCAGGGTCGATGAAGAGGCAAATGAAGAAACCACCTCCACGCCCTTCTCTTTTTTATACTCTTTGGCGATATCCTGCATGGCGTTGGTGAGCGATGCCGCGGCAAAAACCGTCACTTTGCCCTCTTCCGCCAGCGCGTGGCCCGCAATGGAGAGCGTTAACGTTGCTCCGGCAAAAAAGCGTAACCATTGACCTGTCATCTGAATCTCCCGTCAGTTCGTTATGTAGTAGACAATATAACGATAGCGCCAGGTTTTTCCCAGCGAAAATTAGGGGTAATCAGCGTTCGAAAAATGGAGGGGGGGAAGAAATAAGAACGCCCGGCAGAACCGGGCGCGGGGGAAATCAGTGATTTTGCGGTCTGCTGTCTTTATGACCGGCTCCGGAGAAGAGGTTAAACACTTCGCCCAGCCCGTAAATCAGGCCCAGAATGACCGCCATCACCACAGGGACCATGACTACGGCAAAAACCAGACTTTTCAATAGCTCTAACATGGTTGGCTCCAGAAAGTACGAATAGTTTATTGTAACCAATTCAGCCGGAAAAACACGCCCCATTTGTGCGGTGCCCCGCTGGCCACCGTGAGAGATTCATCTTGCAAGATGACCGCTATCGGTCACAATACCCTTTTTCATCAGGATATGATTATGCAGGCTGAAATTCTTCTTACCCTCAAATTACAGCAGCGCCTGTTCGCCGATCCTCGCCGTATCGCCCTGCTGAAACAGATTGAACAGACCGGCTCGATTAGCCAGGGGGCAAAAAACGCGGGCATTAGCTATAAAAGCGCCTGGGATGCGATTAATGAAATGAATCAGCTCAGCGAGCAGACCCTGGTTGACCGGGCGACCGGCGGCAAAGGCGGCGGCGGCGCGGTCCTCACCCGCTACGGGCAGCGGCTGATTCAGCTCTACGACCTGCTGGCGCAGATTCAGCAGAAAGCGTTCGATGTCCTGAGCGATGATGACGCCCTTCCCCTCGACAGCCTGCTGGCTGCCATTTCGCGATTCTCTCTGCAGACCAGCGCGCGCAACCAGTGGTTCGGCACCATTACCGGCCGCGACCATCAGCAGGTCCAGCAGCACGTTGACGTTCTGCTGGCCGACGGCCAAACCCGCTTTAAGGTCGCGATTACCGCCCAAAGCGCCGATCGTCTGGGCCTTGAGGAAGGCCAGGAAGTACTAGTGCTGCTGAAAGCGCCGTGGGTTGGCATTACTCAGGATGCCGCACAGGCGGAACGGGCCGACAACCAGCTGGCCGGACGTATCAACCACATCGAACGCGGGCCGGAACAGTGTGAAGTGCTGATGGCGCTCCCGGATGGGCAGAGCCTTTGCGCCACCCTGCCGGTGGAACAGACGCGCGATCTGGCGGAAGGGGCGGAGGTGATAGCATATTTTAATGCCGATCGCATCATTCTTGCCACGTTGTGCTAACGGCATTGACATTGCGCTCGCGAAGACGTATCCCTGAAGCAAATCGCTGCAAAAAGTGGGATACACAATGTCATTGTTGCAAATTTCGCAAGGCACGTTTCGTCTTAGCGATACAAAAACGTTAAATATTGAACACCTCCGCGTGCAGGCTGGCGAGAGCTGGGCTTTCGTCGGCAGCAACGGCAGCGGGAAATCGGCGCTTGCGCGGGCGCTCTCCGGCGAGCTGACCCTGCTAAGCGGGCAGCGTGAGTGCACCTTCTCGCGCATCACCCGTCTCTCTTTTGAGCAGTTGCAAAAGCTGGTCAGCGATGAGTGGCAGCGCAATAACACCGATTTGCTCAGCCCGGGAGAAGAAGACACCGGCCGCACGACGGCGGAAATTATCCAGGATGAGTTTAAAGACCCCTCCCGCTGCGCTCGCCTTGCTGAACAGTTTGCAATTAGCCACCTGCTCGAACGCCGTTTTAAATATCTCTCAACCGGCGAAACGCGCAAGACCCTGCTGTGCCAGGCGCTAATGGGCGATCCCGACCTGCTTATTCTTGATGAGCCGTTCGACGGTCTTGATGTCGCCTCGCGCCAGCAGCTCGCCGGGATGTTGGCCGCGCTGAACGGCGAAGGTATCACCCTGGTGCTGGTCCTCAATCGTTTTGACGAGATCCCGGCGTTCGTTCAGTATGCCGGGGTACTGGCGGACTGCGTGCTGAGCGAAACCGGCGAAAAGCAGGCCCTGCTGCAGCAGGCGCTTATTGCCCAGCTCGCGCATAGCGAAAAGCTTGACGGCATGACGCTGCCGGAGCCCGACGCACCGGCAGCGCGTCTTGCGCTGGACGCCGAAGCGCCGCTCATCGTGCTGAACGACGGCATAGTTTCGTACAACGATCGTCCGATTATTAACCGCCTGAGCTGGACGGTGAACCCTGGCGAACACTGGCAGATAGTCGGCCCCAACGGCGCCGGTAAATCCACGCTGCTCAGCCTGATCGCCGGCGACCATCCTCAGGGATACAGCAACGACCTGACCCTGTTTGGCCGCCGCCGCGGCAGCGGTGAAACCATCTGGGATATCAAAAAACATATTGGCTACGTCAGCAGCAGCCTGCACCTTGAATACCGCGTCAGCACCAACGTGCGTAACGTGATTCTCTCCGGCTACTTCGACTCAATCGGCATCTATCAGGCCGTTTCCGACAAGCAGCATAAGCTGGTGCAGAACTGGCTGGATATTCTGGGTATCGACAAACGCACCGCCGATGCGCCGTTCCATAGCCTCTCCTGGGGGCAGCAGCGGCTGGCGCTGATCGTCCGCGCCCTGGTCAAACACCCCACTCTGCTGATCCTTGACGAACCGCTGCAGGGGCTGGACCCGCTCAACCGCCAGCTGGTGCGCCGCTTCGTTGATGTGCTGATTGGCGAAGGGGCGACACAGCTGCTGTTTGTCTCTCATCACGCCGAAGACGCCCCGGACTGTATCACCCACCGACTGGCCTTTGTGAGTAGTGGAGACGGTTACACTTACCAGCTGGATCCGCTGTAAAATTAAGCCTGTACAGGGGTCTGCTGATCCCTGTTTTTTTCAGAATAATAGCTACCAGACATAACATCACCCTGTTTTTAAAACAAAAAAACTCAAATGGGCTGTTTAAAAATTTTAGTGTAAACGATTCCACCAATTTGGCCTGTGTCACACTTTTGGCTTCTTTGGTATGCTATCTTCTTCTCACACGATAAGCCTATTGGAGCGAATCATGAAAGTACTGGTTACAGGTGGTAGCGGTTACATTGGAAGTCACACCTGCGTTCAACTGCTACTGCAGGGACACGAAGTGATTATTCTCGACAATCTCTGCAACAGTAAGCGCAGCGTATTGCCAATCATTGAACGTCTCGGCGGGAAAAGCGCCACCTTTGTCGAAGGCGACATTCGTAACGAAGCGCTGATGACGGAAATTCTCCACGATCACGCCATTGAAGCGGTGATCCATTTCGCCGGCCTGAAAGCCGTCGGGGAATCCGTCGCTAAGCCGCTGGAGTACTACGACAACAACGTAACCGGCACACTGAAACTCGTTTCCGCCATGCGCGCCGCGGGCGTGAAAAACTTTATTTTCAGCTCCTCCGCGACCGTCTACGGCGACCAGCCCAAAATCCCTTACGTCGAAAGCTTCCCGACCGGTACGCCTCAGAGCCCTTACGGTAAAAGCAAGCTGATGGTTGAGCAGATCCTGACCGACCTGCAAAAAGCGCAGCCGGACTGGAGCATCGCGCTGCTGCGCTACTTCAATCCGGTCGGCGCGCATCCGTCGGGCGATATGGGGGAAGATCCGCAGGGTATTCCGAACAACCTGATGCCGTATATCGCGCAGGTCGCGGTTGGCCGCCGTGAATCGCTGGCGATATTCGGCAACGACTACCCAACCGAAGATGGCACCGGCGTACGCGACTACATTCACGTGATGGACCTGGCAGACGGCCACGTCGCGGCGATGGAAAAACTGGCCGATAAAGCCGGCGTGCATATCTATAACCTTGGCGCAGGCGTCGGCAGCAGCGTGCTCGACGTGGTCAACGCATTTAGCAAAGCCTGCGGCAAACCGATTAACTACCACTTCGCACCGCGCCGCGAAGGCGACCTCCCGGCCTACTGGGCGGACGCTGAAAAGGCCGATCGCGAGCTGAACTGGCGCGTGACGCGCAACCTTGACGAAATGGCGCAGGACACCTGGCACTGGCAGTCCCGTCATCCGCAGGGTTATCCCGACTAAGGAACCTTCATGAGCGTATTTAACCCCGTCGACCATCCACATCGTCGTTATAACCCGTTAATCGGGCAGTGGATTCTGGTTTCTCCGCATCGCGCCAAGCGCCCCTGGCAGGGGGCGCAGGAAACGCCGGCAAAACAGACCTTGCCCGCGCACGACCCGGACTGTTTCCTGTGCCCGGGTAATACCCGCGTCACCGGCGACAAAAACCCGAACTACACCGGTACGTTTGTTTTTACCAATGACTTTGCGGCTTTGATGACCGATACCCCTGACGCCCCGGAAAGCGACGACCCGCTTATGCGCTGTCAGAGCGCCCGCGGTACCAGCCGGGTCATCTGCTTCTCGCCAGACCACAGCAAAACGCTGCCGGAACTGAGCGTGGAGGCGCTGGAAGGCGTGGTTAAAACGTGGCAGGAGCAGACCGCCGACCTCGGAAAAACCTACCCGTGGGTGCAGGTCTTTGAAAATAAAGGCGCGGCAATGGGCTGCTCCAACCCACATCCGCATGGTCAGGTGTGGGCAAACAGCTTTCTGCCTAACGAGGCGGAACGCGAAGATCGTCTGCAAAAAGCGTACTTCACCGAGCACGGCGCGCCGATGCTGGTGGATTACGCGCAGCGCGAATTAGCCGACGGTAGCCGCACCGTCGTCGAGACCGAACACTGGCTCGCGGTGGTCCCTTACTGGGCAGCGTGGCCCTTCGAGACGCTGCTGTTGCCGAAAGCGCACGTACAGCGCCTGACTGATTTAACCGATGACCAGCGCAGCGACCTCGCGCTGGCGCTGAAAAAGCTGACCAGCCGTTACGACAATCTGTTTCAGTGCTCATTCCCCTACTCTATGGGCTGGCACGGCGCGCCGTTTAACGATGAAGAGAATGATCACTGGCAGCTGCACGCGCATTTTTATCCGCCGCTGCTGCGCTCCGCGACGGTGCGTAAATTTATGGTCGGCTATGAAATGCTGGCTGAAACCCAGCGTGACCTGACGGCCGAGCAGGCCGCCGAACGTCTGCGCGCTGTGAGCGACGTCCATTTTCGCGAATCCGGAGTATAACCATGAGTCTGAAAGAGAAAACCCAAGCCCTGTTTGCTGAGAAATTTGGCTATCCGGCCAGCCATGTTATCCAGGCCCCTGGCCGCGTTAACCTGATCGGCGAGCATACCGACTATAACGATGGGTTCGTGCTGCCCTGCGCCATTGATTACCAGACGGTCATCGCCTGTGCGCCGCGCGACGATCGTACCGTGCGGGTGATTGCCGCCGATTACGACAATCAGACCGATGAATTCTCTCTCGACTCGCCGATTACCAGCCACGATGCCCAGCAGTGGTCAAACTATGTCCGCGGCGTGGTGAAGCATCTCCAGCAGCGGAATAACGCTTTCGGCGGCGCGGATCTGGTCATCAGCGGCAACGTGCCGCAGGGCGCAGGGTTAAGCTCCTCGGCTTCGCTGGAAGTCGCCGTCGGCACCGTGTTCCAGCAGCTGTACCATCTGCCGCTCGACGGCGCGCAAATCGCGCTGAACGGCCAGGAAGCGGAAAACCAGTTCGTCGGCTGCAACTGCGGCATTATGGACCAGCTGATCTCCGCGCTCGGTAAAAAAGATCACGCGCTGCTGATCGACTGCCGCTCCTTGGGGACCAAAGCGGTCTCGATGCCGAAAGGCATCGCGGTGGTGATTATTAACAGTAACTTTAAGCGCACTCTGGTCGGCAGCGAATACAACACTCGCCGCGAACAGTGTGAAACCGGCGCGCGTTTCTTCCAGCAGCCGGCCCTGCGCGACGTCACGTTGCAAGAGTTCAACGCCGTCGCCCATGAGCTTGACCCGGTGGTCGCCAAACGCGTTCGCCACGTGCTGACTGAAAACGCCCGCACCGTAGAAGCCGCCGCGGCGCTGGAAAAAGGCGACCTGCTGCGGATGGGCGAGCTGATGGCGGAATCCCACGCCTCCATGCGCGATGATTTTGAAATCACCGTCCCGCAGATTGATACCCTGGTGGACATCGTCAAGGCGACCATCGGCGATAAAGGCGGCGTTCGCATGACCGGCGGCGGTTTCGGCGGCTGTATCGTCGCCCTGGTGCCGGAAGATCTGGTCGAGACCGTACAGCAGGCCGTTGCCAAAGAGTATGAAGCGAAAACCGGTTTCAAAGAGACCTTTTACGTCTGCAAACCGTCGCAGGGAGCTGGACAATGCTAAACCCAACAACGGAGCTGGCGCCGGACGGCCAGCCGTGGAATCTCCTCACCCTGCGTAACGACGCAGGCATGACGGTCACCGTAATGGACTGGGGCGCGACGCTGCTCTCCGCGCGCGTGACGCTGGCCGACGGCAGCGTACGCGAAGCGCTGCTCGGCTGCGCGACCCCTGGCGACTATACGCGCCAGGCCGCCTATCTCGGCGCTTCCGTAGGCCGTTACGCGAACCGTATCGCCAACAGCCGCTTTTCCCTTGATGGCCATAGCGTTAATCTGACGCCCTCCAACGAGGCCGGCCATCAGCTGCACGGCGGTCCTGAAGGATTTGATAAGCGCCGCTGGCAGATTGTCAGCGCCGACGATCGTCACGCGCTGTTTTCACTCTCCTCCCACGATGGCGATCAGGGGTTCCCCGGCAATCTGACGGCTACGGCGCACTACCGCCTGACCGACGATAATCGTATCGCCATCGAGTATCGCGCCACCGTTGATCAGCCCTGCCCGGTAAACCTGACCAACCACGTCTATTTCAATCTTGATGGCGTGCAGAGCGACGTGCGTAGCCATAAGCTGCAAATCTTTGCCGATGCGTATCTGCCCGTTGAGAGCGATGGTATTCCGGGAGGCGATTTGCAAAACGTCACCCTGACCAGCTTCGATTTCCGCACGCCGAAGATGCTGGCGGACGATTTCCTGCGCGATGAAGACCAGCAAAAGGTCAAAGGTTACGACCACGCCTTTCTGCTCCAGGCGCTGGGCGATGCCAAAAGCCCGGCGGCTCACGTCTGGTCGCAGGACGAAAAGCTGCAGATGACGGTCTATACCTCCGCTCCGGCGCTGCAGTTCTACTCCGGCAACTATTTGGCCGGCACGCCGTCGCGCACGGCGCAGCCTTACGCTGACTGGCAAGGTCTGGCTCTGGAGAGCGAGTTCCTGCCGGATTCACCGAACCATCCGGAATGGCCGCAGCCGGATTGCGTACTGCGCCCCGGCGAAGAGTACGTCAGCCTGACGGAATATCAGTTTATTGCGAAATAATATCCAGCCCTCCTGATGGAGGGCTTTTTTTATCCTTTCGCTGAAAAATACGCCACTTACAGACAAAAACATAACCTCTGTTTTACAAGCACCTTACACTGAGCGACTATTTTCGCTATGGTTAGGGATAAGCATTGCCGTGAGGTAAGTCGCGGCAATATAATGAGAATAGTTATCAATCAATAAATATACACACTACAGATTTCGGGTCGCATCAAGGCGGCGAGAAAGATGACGTGTATTGAGGAGTAAGTGTATGGCTGTAACTAAGCTGGTACTCGTTCGTCACGGCGAAAGCCAATGGAACAACGAAAACCGTTTCACCGGTTGGTATGACGTTGACCTGTCTGAAAAAGGCGTGGGTGAAGCAAAAGCGGCCGGTAAGCTGCTGAAAGAAGAAGGCTTCAGCTTCGACTTTGCTTATACCTCTGTGCTGAAACGTGCCATCCACACCCTGTGGAACGTGCTGGACGAACTGGATCAGGCCTGGCTGCCGGTAGAAAAGTCATGGAAACTGAACGAGCGTCACTACGGTGCGCTGCAGGGCCTCAACAAAGCGGAAACCGCTGAAAAATACGGTGACGAGCAGGTTAAGCAGTGGCGTCGCGGCTTTGCGGTAACGCCGCCGGAGCTGACCAAAGACGACGAGCGCTACCCGGGTCACGATCCGCGCTATGCAAAACTGACCGACGCTGAGCTGCCTACCACCGAGAGCCTGGCGCTGACCATCGACCGCGTCGTACCGTACTGGAATGAAACCATTCTGCCGCGTCTGAAAAGCGGTGAGCGCGTGATTATCGCCGCTCACGGTAACTCCCTGCGCGCGCTGGTGAAATACCTCGACAACATGGGCGAAGCAGAGATCCTCGAACTGAACATCCCGACCGGCGTACCGCTGGTGTATGAGTTCGACGAGAACTTCAAGCCTATTAAACATTACTATCTGGGTAACGCCGACGAGATCGCCGCGAAAGCCGCTGCCGTAGCGAACCAGGGTAAAGCGAAGTAATTTTCGCGGGATGTAAAAAAAGCGTGGAGCCCTCCACGCTTTTTTATTTTGAGACTCGTCGTAAAACCTAACCGCGGCGCGCTTTTACCGCATTCGCCAGCTGGCGAAGCAGCGTATCGGTATCTTCCCACCCGATACAGGCATCAGTAATGCTTTTACCGTAGGCCAGCGGCTCACCGCTGTCGAGGCTCTGATTGCCTTCCACCAGATGGCTTTCGATCATCACGCCCATAATCGCCCGCTCGCCGCCGGCAACCTGCTGGCATACGTCTGTGCCGACATCCATCTGCTTTTTAAACTGTTTGCTGGAGTTGGCATGGCTGAAATCGATCATGATCTGAGCGGGCAGGCCTGCTTTCGCCAGACCCACCTTCACTTCTGCCACGTGCTGCGCGCTGTAGTTCGGCTCTTTACCGCCACGCAGGATAATATGGCAATCGCTATTGCCGCTGGTGTTCACAATCGCCGAATGTCCCCATTTGGTCACCGACAGGAAACAGTGCGGCGCGCCGGCGGCATTGATGGCGTCGATAGCGACTTTAATGGTGCCATCTGTGCCGTTTTTAAAGCCTACCGGGCAGGAGAGGCCGGAAGAGAGTTCGCGGTGCACCTGTGACTCGGTGGTACGCGCGCCAATCGCGCCCCAGCTCATCAGGTCGGCAAGATACTGCGGGGTGATCATATCGAGGAACTCCCCGGCCGCTGGCAGTCCGCTGTCGTTAATATCAAGCAGCAGCTTGCGCGCGATCCGCAGACCATCGTTGATGCGGAAGCTGTTATCCATATGCGGATCGTTGATCAGCCCTTTCCAGCCCACGGTGGTGCGCGGTTTTTCAAAATACACGCGCATCACGATTTCCAGCTCGCCTTTAAGCTCTTCGCGAAGCGCGAGCAGACGCTCGGCATACTCTTTTGCCGCCGCCGGATCGTGAATGGAGCATGGACCGATCACGACCAGCAGCCGATCGTCATGACCTTTCAGGATCTGGTGGATCGCTTTGCGCGCATGCGCAACGGTGTTGGCGGCGTTTTCGGTAGCGGGGAATTTTTCCAGGAGCGCAACGGGAGGTAATAATTCGTTGATCTCTTTAATGCGTAAATCGTCGTTCTGATAATTCATCTTATTTCCAGCGTTGCCATACTTATCTAGTTAAATGCAATCCCTCCAATCTATCTCTTCGCTCAAAAAGTGTAAACGTGATTTTACAGTAGCGGCAGAATATTCCTGGAAATAGGCTAAAAAACGCCATAAAGTCGCGGAATAGTGGCCACAAGCTATAATTTTTAACTGTTAGAACTTAATTTTCTTTAGCATTCAGCATTATATATTAATGCCGATCGCTAACAGCGAAGCTTTAACCACAACGAGTAGAACCTCCGGCAATGCACTGTTGGAAGAGGTAATTCGGTAAATCGATATAACAGGAGCATCCAATGAAAATGAACAAGCTAACCAGTCTTCTCCTCGCAGCAACTCTGGGCCTGGCCAGCGGCGCGGCGCTGGCCGCCGATACCGGCGCGCAGTCGAACAACGGGCAGGCCAATTCGGCAGCCGACGCGGGTCAGGTCGCCCCCGACGCGCGTGAAAACGTGGCGCCAAACAACGTGGACAACGGTAACATTAACGCCGGTTCCACCGATACCGGCGGCACCATGCTCCACCCCAACGGCTCGACCATGAACCACGACGGGATGTCGAGCGATGAAGTCCACAAAAACTCAATGTGCAAAGATGGCCGCTGCCCGGATACCGATAAAAAGGTCGGCCAGGACGAGGCGACGAAAACCGACGGTACCACCCAATAATCTGCGCGGTATCCGCCCGGAAGGAGAGCTAAGGCTCTCCTTTTTTCATTTTATTCACCCCAAGAGGTGAATCATGTCATAAAGTAATCATCAAAATAATAATGTAGGGATGGCACCATGGGGCAATCACACTCGCATAATTCTCCGCAATCCACCGAAGATAATAATGCCCGTCGGCTGCTGCTGGCGTTCTGCGTCACGGCCGGATTCATGTTGGTTGAGGTTGCAGGCGGACTCATTTCAGGTTCGCTGGCGCTGCTGGCCGATGCCGGGCATATGCTGACGGACGCCGCAGCGCTGCTGTTCGCCTTTCTGGCCGTGCGTTTCGCCAGTCGCCCGCCTAATGCTCAACACACCTTTGGCTGGCTGCGGCTGACCACGCTGGCGGCCTTTCTCAATGCTATCGCCCTGGTGGTCATTACGATATTAATCGTCTGGGAGGCCATTCAGCGTTTTCATCATCCGCAACCGGTAGCCGGTAAAACCATGATGATCATCGCCGTTGCCGGCCTGCTGGCCAATATTCTGGCCTTCTGGATCCTCCATCGCGGCAGTGAAGAGCGTAACCTCAACGTGCGGGCCGCCGCTCTGCATGTGCTGGGGGATCTACTCGGTTCGGTTGGGGCCATTATTGCCGCAATCGTGATCATCACCACCGGCTGGACGCCTATCGATCCTATTCTGTCCGTGCTGGTATCGTGCCTGGTTCTGCGCAGCGCATGGCGTTTGCTGCAGGAGAGCGTTAATGAGCTGCTGGAGGGCGCGCCGCGTTCGCTTGACGTCGACGCCTTAAAGCGCGATTTGCGCCGCTCGATACCGGAAGTTCGCGACGTACACCACGTTCATGCGTGGCTGGTTGGAGAAAAAACGGTGATGACGCTGCACGTGCAGGTGGTACCGCCGCACGATCACGACGGCCTGCTTGAACGAATCCAGGGCTTCTTACAGCATAAGTATGAAATTGAACACATTACGGTTCAGATGGAGTATCAGCCCTGCAGCGGCCCGGAGTGCCGTCTGAACATGACGCACGCCGGGCATGGACATCATCATCACCATTAACGGGAAAACGCGTGAGAGCCGCGCTCACGCGCGCTGTTAATCCACATACGGCTGCCGTTGAGGGCGATGAAGGTCAGCAGCAGATATTCGAGCGACATCGCATAAACGCCCTGCAGGGCGAAAATAACCACGCTGATGACGTTGATAATCACCCACAGCAGCCAGTTTTCGACGTATTTGCGCGTCATCAGGATCATCGCCGCAACCGAGAGAACCATCATGCAGGAGTCCCAGAACGGGAACGCGTCTGGCTGCAGCGCCGGCATAGCAACCTGCAGGCCCAGGGTGTGCATCAGCGCGACGGCAATCCTGGTGAGAAACGCAAAAACCGGATCGATAAATACCGTCATCAGGCCAATCGCCACCACGCAGGCCGCCAGCCAGCCTAACGCTTTCGGCAGCGGCAGCCAGCGGATTTGCAGTTCCGCCTGGTTATCGCTGGTTTGTCGTGACCAGGCGTACCAGCCGTAGACGTTGGCCGCGAAGAAAAAGATCTGCAGCAGAAGGCTGGCGTAGAGCTGGATCTGAAAGAAGATAATGGCAAACAGCGTGACGTTGATCAGCCCAAAGGCATAGTTGGCAATCTTCTCCAGGCTCGCCAGCCAGATGCACAGCAATCCTGCGACGGTGCCGACCGCTTCAATCCACGACAGGTCATATCCCCCGGCGCCAATGGGTATATGCACTAATATGTTCTGCGTACTAAAAAAATCCATCTTATCCCCAGAGCGTTCTGTAACGCAGTAATGAGCTATCCCCGAAGTGTAGCCGCAAAATCGAGCATTCTGTTTAGCGGAACCAGCGCCCCGGTTCGCAGCTGTTCATCAACGTGAATTTCATGTTCAACGCCTCCCTTTTCCAGCCCTTCCGCAATCGCCTGCAGGCCGTTCATCGCCATCCACGGACAGTGGGCGCAGCTGCGACAGGTTGCCCCTTCGCCTGCCGTAGGCGCTTCCAGCAGCTCTTTTTCCGGTACCGCCTGCTGCATTTTGTAGAAAATGCCGCGGTCGGTGGCGACGATGAGCTGCTTGTGCGGCAGCGTTTTAGCGGCATTGATCAACTGGCTGGTTGACCCCACCGCGTCAGCCATATCGACAATCGCCTGCGGTGATTCCGGGTGAACCAGAACCGCGGCCTGCGGATAAAGCGCCCGCATTCTCGCCAGCGCTTGAGTTTTGAATTCATCATGAACGATGCAGGCGCCCTGCCAGCACAGTACGTCGGCGCCGGTCTGTTTCTGCACATAGCTGCCTAAATGGCGGTCCGGCGCCCAGATGATTTTTTCACCCATGCTATCAAGATGCTCAATGAGTTCCACGGCGATGCTCGACGTCACAACCCAGTCGGCGCGCGCCTTTACCGCCGCTGAAGTATTGGCGTAGACCACGACCGTACGATCCGGATGCGCATCGCAGAAAGCGCTAAACTCCTCGATCGGGCAGCCCAGATCGAGCGAGCACTCCGCGTGGAGCGTGGGCATCAGGATGGTTTTTTCCGGGCTGAGAATTTTCGCCGTTTCTCCCATAAAGCGCACGCCGGCGACCAACAGCGTCGAGGCAGAATGTCGGGCGCCGAAGCGCGCCATCTCCAGAGAATCGGAGATACAGCCGCCGGTCTCTTCGGCCAGCTGCTGAATTTCGGGGTCGGTATAGTAATGGGCCACCATCACCGCATCGCGCTCGCGCAGCAGGCGTTTAATTTTTTCGCGATAAAAGTGCTTCTCATCGCGGTTTAACGGCATGGGCTTCGGAGGAAAAGGATAAATCGCCGCTTCCGGGTCAAACATTACGCTCATCTTGCAGTCTCGTTTCACTGGCTTAACTTTCAGACCGTAATAATGCCTGAAGAAAGGTATTAACCGGTCATGGTGTTTTATATGCTAAACAAGATAGCCGATTGTGCAGAAAATGTCGTGAGGAATTTTTCCCACAGGGAGCATTTCCCGGAGGCGATGCTGCGCATCTGTCCAGGCTGCCAAACCTGCAGAACGCACGAATCTGTAGCCCGGGCAAGGCGCGTCAAGCGCCGCACCCGGGACGAAGCCACGCAAAGGCATCAGGCCGTCACATTTCCCGGAGGCGATGCTGCGCATCTGTCCGGGCTACTGGCCTGTGCCAATTGTAGCCACGGTAAACGCAGCGCGACGGTAGAATAACGCAGCATTAAGGTATTGCGGATTGTTGTGATTTTCGAGGAAATGGCAGATAGCAAAAAAGCGCCTTTAGGGCGCTTTTTTACATTGGTGGGTCGTGCAGGATGACTCGCTTCGCTCGCCCTACGGGCCGTTGCTGACGTAACGTTATCCTTCACGCTTAACATCTGAGTTTGATGTTAAATTGGTGGGTCGTGCAGGATTCGAACCTGCGACCAATTGATTAAAAGTCAACTGCTCTACCAACTGAGCTAACGACCCCTTGCGGGTTTACTGCTAACTGGAACGATTCAGGATGATGGGTCGTGCAGGATGACTCGCTTTCGCTCGCCCTACGGGCCGTTGCTGACGCAACGTTATCCTTCACGCTTAACATCTGACTGCGATGTTAAATTGGTGGGTCGTGCAGGATTCGAACCTGCGACCAATTGATTAAAAGTCAACTGCTCTACCAACTGAGCTAACGACCCGCTCGGGTACTGCCTGAATATTCTTCACTCGTCACCAATTCGAAATTGGTGGGTCGTGCAGGATGACTCGCTTTCGCTCGCCCTACGGGCCGTGGCTGACGCAACGTTATCCTTCACGCTTAACATCTGAGTTTGATGTTAAATTGGTGGGTCGTGCAGGATTCGAACCTGCGACCAATTGATTAAAAGTCAACTGCTCTACCAACTGAGCTAACGACCCGAGTGGTGGGTGATGACGGGATCGAACCGCCGACCCCCTCCTTGTAAGGGAGGTGCTCTCCCAGCTGAGCTAATCACCCGATACTGCGCTGGATACATCTTTTAACGGTGGGTCGTGCAGGATGACTCGGCTTCGCCTCGCCCTACGGGCCGTTGCTGACGCAACGTTATCCTTCACGTTTTACTATCGCGTTCCACCAGAACGATTGGTGGGTCGTGCAGGATTCGAACCTGCGACCAATTGATTAAAAGTCAACTGCTCTACCAACTGAGCTAACGACCCACTATTTTCGCCGCTTTGGGCTTGTTCGATATCCCTTGGCAACGGCGGCATATATTACTGATTTCAGAATTCAGCGCAACAACAATTTAGATAAAGATTGCTTAACTGCTTAGGATTCATGCGACAAGACCAGAAATGATGCGATTTCTGGTCATGCCATAATCATCCGAGTGCGTTAAGGCGTTTTTGCGCTTGTTTGGCCCCGTCGGTGCCAGGAAATTTACTGACCACCTGCTGGTAAACCGCCTTCGCTTTTGCGGTATCGCCTTTGTCCTGCATGATCACGCCGACTTTAAACATCGCATCGGGCGCCTTCGGGGATTTAGGGTAGTTTTTCACCACGGAAGCGAAATAGTACGCCGCATCGTCCTTTTTACCCTTGTTGTAATTCAGCTGACCGAGCCAGTAGTTGGCGTTCGGCTGATACGTTGAATCGGGGTACTTTTTGACGAAGTTCTGGAAAGCCGCCATCGCATCGTCCTGGCGAGAGGGATCCTTCACCAGCGCGATAGCCGCGTTGTAATCGGTATTGGCATCACCGGTCTGCGCCGGGGCGCCTGACGAGGCCGCTGGCGCCGTCCCGCTAGCCGCAGCGCCCTGATCGCCCGCTGACGTCTGGGTTTGCGCTCCCGCTGCGCCGCCACCGCTGCTCAGACCGTCGATCTGCAGCAGGATCTGCTTCTGGCGCTCAACAACCTGATTCAGCTGATACTGGCTTTCCTGAATTTGACCGCGCAGGGAATCAATATCGGACTGATTATCGGAGAGTTGTTGCTGGAGTTGGGTTAAAAGCTGGCTGTGCGCATTGGAAATACGCTCGAGTTGAGTGACGCGGTCTTCGACCGAGCCTGAGCCGACACTACTGATTGGCGCCTGAGCAAAAGCGGCCCAGGGGGCCGCTATGCCAACCAGTAACGACAGACTCAATAGATGATGTCTGAAGTTACTGCTCATGCAATTCTCTTAGTAAACCAGTACGGCGCGACGGTTTTTGGCGTAAGCCGCTTCGTCATGGCCCAGTACTGCAGGTTTTTCTTTACCGTAAGAAACGATGGAGATCTGGTCAGCAGAAACACCTTTGCCCTGCAGATACATCTTAACGGCGTTAGCACGACGCTCACCCAGAGCGATGTTGTATTCCGGCGTACCACGCTCATCCGCATGACCTTCTACGGTCACTTTGTAGGACGGATTGCTGCGCAGGAAGTTTGCGTGCGCGTCCAGCATTGCAGCGAAGTCAGAACGGATATCGTATTTGTCCAGATCGAAGTAAACGATATTGTTCTGCTGCAGCTGTTGCATCTGCAGACGAGCCTGCTCTTCGGAAGACATGTTGCCGCCGTTAGCGTTACCGTCCATACCAGTGCCGGCACCCAGCATGCCTTCACCGCTCTGGTCGTTGCTGGCGTTCTTGTTAGAAGAACACGCCGCGATTGCCATAACCGGCAGAGCGATCAACAGCCCTTTCAGCACTTTGTTCAGTTGCATTTCTTTGATTCCTTTAATAATCAATTATTTATTATCACAGATACGGCGACCAGGCAGGTGATTTTACCTGTCCATCAGTTGCCGGAAGACGCGCTTTGAAACGCCCATCTGTAGAAACCAGATTCAGCACGGATCCCATCCCCTGAGAAGAGCTGTAGATTACCATAGTGCCGTTAGGTGCCAGACTTGGCGTTTCATCTAAAAACGTTGATGACAGAACCTGCACACCACCCGCTTCCAGATCTTGTTTGGCAATGTGCTGCTGACCACCGGCCGAGCTTACCATTACCATAGTTTTACCATCAGCGCTCACGTCAGCGTCCTGGTTTTGTGAACCTTCCCAGGTAATACGCTGCGGCGTGCCGCCATTAATATTGACTTTATACACCTGCGGACGACCGGCCTGGTCGGAAGTAAAGGCCAGGTTCTGGCTATCCGGGAACCAGCTTGGTTCGGTGTTATTGCTGCGACCGTTGGTCACCTGACGAATCTGGCCAGATCCCAGGTCCATCACGTACAGGTTCAGGCTACCGGTTTTCGACAGAGCGAAAGCCAGTTTGCTGCCGTCCGGCGAGAACGCCGGCGCGCCGTTATGCTGCGGGAACGAAGCAATCTGACGAACGGAGCCGTTAGCCAGCGTCTGCACAACCAGCGCAGAGCGTCCGCTTTCAAAGGTCACGTAGGCCAGCTTCGCGCCGTCCGGAGACCATGCCGGAGACATCAGCGGCTGGGTTGAACGGTGAACGAGGAACTGATTGTAGCCATCGTAGTCGGACACGCGCAGCTCGTACGGGAACTGGCCGCCGTTAGTCTGTACCACGTAGGCGATACGGGTACGGAAGGCGCCCTTAATACCGGTCAGCTTCTCAAATACGGCGTCGCTGGCAGCATGTGCGGCATAGCGCAGATACTGTTTCGTGACTTTAAAGGAGTTCTGCGCAAGTACGGTACCCGGCGCGCCACCGGTATCAACCAGCTGGTACGCCACGTTGTAGGAACCGTCAGGGTTTTGCGTCACCTGACCAACCACGACGGCGTCAACGCCCAGCGCAGACCATGCCGCCGGCTGCACTTCCTGAGCGCTACCCGGCTGCTGAGGCAGGCGAGAGCGATCGAGCGGGTTAAACTTGCCGCTGTTGCGCAGGTCAGCCGCCACGATACCGCCCACATCTTCCGGCGCAGCACCCTGCCCCGCCCACTGGAACGGCACAACGCCGATTGGGCGTGCCGAGTCGACCCCTTGGGTAATCTCGATGCGTACTTCTGCGTGCAGCACTGCCGCCCACAGCATTAAAAAACCAAATGCTACTCGTAATGCCTGCTTCATCATATCTCCCTTATCCAGGCGAAAAGCCCACGATAATTTAGCAGAATGTTAACAAACTCAAATACACAAAACTACCAAAACCCTGGGCCTACCGACGTTTGTTTTCCCCGCATAAACGGGGAAGATCGCTACAGTTTAAAGTCCAGTGTCGCATTTTTTATTCTTTCATAAACTGCCTGACTCGGCGGTTTAGGAATAGTCGCAGTTTTCGCAGCCGTCAATGCCGCCTGGCAAAGTGCCGGATCGCCCCCCTCAGATGTGATGCCTTTTAAAGTACCATCAGGGGCGAGATTAATATGCAACACGCACCGCTTGCCCTGATAAAGGCTCGCATCATACAGACGGCGCTGGATAGCTATCTGAATTTGCTTAGCATAAGCGCTTATTTCTGCGCCGTTATCACCGCCGTTAGCACCAGATGTTCCTGTGTCCTTCGAAGGCTGATTATTCCCTTTCGCTCCACCACCCGTTTTCGGCGCATTCTTACCGGAGCTCAGATCGCCGAGCAGGTCGTCAACGCCGCTTGCCTCTTTGGCCGCAGCGGCTTTCTTGGCGGCTGCTGCCTTAGCGGCGGCGGCTTTCGCCGCTTTGTCTGCGGCGGCCTTCTCTGCTGCTGCAGCTTTGGCTGCCGCGGCTTTCTCGGCGGCGGCTTTTTCCGCTGCGGCGGCTTTCTCGGCTGCCGCTTTCTCAGCAGCAGCTTTCTGCGCGGCGGCTTTTTCTGCCGCTTTTTCGGCGGCAGCTTTTTCAGCAGCGGCCTGTTTCGCCGCTTCCTGCTGCGCTTTTTTCTCTGCCTGCTGCTGCGCTTTCTTCTCGGCGTCCTGCTGAGCTTTCTTCGCCGCATCGGCTTCGGCTTTCTTCTGCGCGTCCGCGGCCGCTTTCGCGGCTTCTGCTTCCGCCTGTTTCTTCGCATCCGCCGCCGCTTTCGCCGCAGCGGCTTCGGCTGCTTTCGCCTGCGCATCGGCCTTCGCTTTTGCATCAGCGGCGGCTTTGGCGGCAGCTTCCTGCGCCTCTTTCGCCTGTGCGTCCGCTTTGGCTTTTGCCGCTGCGGCGGCTTTCGCCGCGGCTTCTTCCGCCTGCTTCTGCTGTTCTTTCGCCTCTTTAGCCGCTTCCTGCGCCTGCAGACGATCCTGTTCCAGCTGTTTCAGCCGTTCCTGCTCGGCGGCCTGTTTTTCACGTAGCTCTTCCGCCTGCTGCTGAGCCTGCTTTTCACGCTGCTCGGCGGCGCGGCGGGCGCTGGCCTGCTGCTGCTGTTGACGGTCATAATTCTTCACAACCGCCCCCGGATCGACCATTACCGCATCGATAGAGGAACCTCCGCCACCCCCGGCAGAAGCATCCAGATGCTCGTCAAACGAACTCCAGATCAGCAGCGCTATCAATACGATGTGCAGCGCGACTGATACTATGATCGCTCGTTTAAGCTTGTCGTTTTGTTCGGTTGCCTTTGACACTATCGGTTCCCAAAAACTGTTCGCCTGTTCCCGTTATATGACGTCGGCCACGAGACGCTGTTGTCCCAAAGCCGACGTGCTGGCGGGCGTGCATATTGCGAGCGATTAGATCGGCTTGGTCATCAAGCCAACCGATTTAACCCCTGCGCTGTGCAACAGGTTAAGCGCTTTAATAATCTCATCGTATGGCACCTCTTTAGCACCGCCGATCAGGAACACCGTTTTCTCATTCGCCTCAAGTCGACGCCTGGCTTCCGCAATAACCTGTTCCGGCGGCAGCTGCGATAACGTTTCCGGGCCAACCTTCACGCTGTACTGCCCGACGCCGGAGACTTCAACGATCACCGGCGGCTCATCGTTGCTTTTCACCGCCTGCGACTCCGTTGCGTCCGGTAGGTCGACCTCTACGCTCTGCGTAATGATCGGCGCTGTCGCCATAAAGATCAGCAACAGCACCAACAGGACATCCAGCAGCGGAACGATGTTGATCTCGGACTTCAGTTCGCGACGTCCGCGTCCACGTGCTCTGACCATGGCTTACCCCTTATTGCTTTCGCTGCTGGTAAACGCCTGACGGTGCAAAATGGCGGTGAACTCTTCCATAAAGTTGTCGTAGTTCAGCTCAAGTTTGTTCACGCGCTGGTTCAGACGGTTATAGGCCATAACCGCCGGGATAGCGGCAAAAAGACCAATTGCCGTCGCGATGAGCGCTTCTGCGATACCCGGCGCGACCATTTGCAGCGTCGCCTGTTTTACCGCGCCCAGCGCGATAAAGGCATGCATGATCCCCCATACGGTACCAAACAGACCGATATATGGGCTGATAGAACCCACCGTACCGAGGAACGGGATGTGGGTTTCCAGGGTTTCCAGCTCGCGGTTCATCGAAATACGCATGGCGCGCGACGCCCCTTCGACAATCGCTTCCGGCGCATGGCTGTTCGCACGATGCAGACGCGCAAACTCTTTGAAGCCGCTGTAGAAGATTTGTTCCGAACCGGTCAGATTATCGCGACGACCCTGGCTTTCCTGGTACAAACGAGAAAGCTCGATACCGGACCAGAACTTATCTTCAAACGCTTCGGCCTCACGTGACGCCGAATTGAGGATACGCGTTCTCTGAATAATGATGGCCCAGGAGGCGATGGAAAAACAAACTAAAATCAACATGATAAGTTTAACCAGAAGGCTCGCCTTCAGGAACAAATCAAGGATATTCATCTCAGTCACTGCTTAAACTCCGCGACAATAGACTTGGGAAGCGCACGAGGCTTCATTAAGAGTGGATCAACGCACACGATAAGAACCTCAGCTTCATTCAAAACGACGTTCTCGGCGTTGACGATTCGCTGCGTGAAAACCAGGGTAGCTCCTCGCATTGAGGTTATCTCCGTCTGGATTTCGAGCATGTCGTCGAGTCTGGCGGGCGCAAAATACTCCAGCGTCATTTTGCGAACCACAAAGGCAACTCGTTCAGCCAGCAAAACCTGTTGGCTGAAGTGATGATGGCGCAGCATCTCTGTGCGTGCTCTTTCATAGAAAGCGACGTAGCTGGCGTGGTAAACCACACCACCGGCGTCGGTGTCTTCGTAATAGACCCGAACCGGCCATCGAAACAGCGTTGTATTCACTTTACATCCCGGTAATGCAACAAAAGGTTAGTGCTTTCAAACTTCGCTACTATACGCGCGGGAATCGTGGTTTGGAATGGGGGAAAGTAAACGAGGAGTAAATTTTTATGGGCTTATGCAAGCCCATATGGTTAACAGAGATTTCTTATTCAAAAGAAGAAAAAGAACAGGCCCAAAACGAGCACAATATCAGCGATAAGCGGACAAAAAATTCCCTGCCAGTGAATGGCGCGCGGGCGGAAGCCCACGCCGTGGATAACGCCGGTACAAACCGCCCACATCAGCAGGAAGCCGTGCCAGATTTCCAGCTCGCTGGTTTTGGCCGCAAAGCGCGACGGATCCCAGAAGATGCAGCCCGCTAGCGCCAGCGCCATCAATAAGGAAAGCGCCCTTAACGGGCGCTTGTCCATTATCGCATACATATACTTTATCATTCACTTCGCCTCTTTGTTGGCTACGTCTGCTGACCCCAGTCACTTACTTGTGTAAGCGCCTGGGGATTCACAGACTTGCCGCCTCGATGCAACCCGAATGATTTCGTATATCGCATCACGATAATACTCATCAGTGTTCTTCTTTACCTGCTTTGGTGGCTTCCACGTGCTCAAGCGCCAGCGCGGTAATCACCCCAAAAGCACAGGCAAGAAGCGTTCCCAAAATCCATGCGAAATACCACATATATAGCTCCTTACCTTAGTACAGCGAGTGGGTGTTCTTTTCGATGTCTTCGCGAGTGATGCGACCGAACATTTTCCAGTAACACCAGGCGGTGTAGGCCAGAATAATCGGTACGAAGACAATCGCCACGTAAGTCATCAGGTTCAGCGTCAGCTGGCTGGAGGTCGCATCCCACATGGTCAGGCTCGCGTTCATCGCCGTGCTTGATGGCATAATGAACGGGAACATGGCGATACCGGCAGTCAGAATGATGCACGCCAGCGTCAGCGAGGAGAACAGAAACGCCCATGCGCCTTTATCCGCTTTTGTCGAGATGACGGTCAGCAGCGGCAGCGCCACGCCCAGAGCAGGAATCGCCCACAGCGCCGGCATGTTATTAAAGTTCACCATCCACGCGCCGGCTTCACGCGCGACTTCTTTGGTCAGCGGGTTAGACGGGCCGGTATGATCCATCACCGATTTCACCACATAACCGTCGATACCGTAGTAGACCCAAACGCCCGCCAGCGCGAAGCAGACCAGCGTCACCAGCGCCGCCACCGTAGACACGGAGCGGGTGCGCAGGTGCAGTTCACCCACGGTACGCATCTGCAGGTAGGTCGCGCCCTGCGTCAGGATCATCGCCACGCTAACAATACCGGCCAGCAGGCCAAACGGATTCAGCAGTTGGAAGAAGTTACCGGTGTAGTACAGGCGCAGATATTCATCAACGTGGAACGGAACGCCCTGCAGCAGGTTGCCGAACGCCACGCCAATCACCAGCGGCGGCACGAAGCTGCCAACGAAGATGCCCCAGTCCCACATGTTACGCCAGCGGTTGTCCTCAATCTTCGAGCGGTAGTCGAAACCCACCGGACGGAAGAATAAAGACGCCAGCACCAGGATCATGGCCACATAGAAGCCGGAAAACGCAGCGGCGTAAACCATCGGCCAGGCGGCAAACAGCGCGCCGCCGGCGGTGATCAGCCACACCTGGTTTCCGTCCCAGTGCGGGGCAATGGCGTTAATCATAATTCGACGCTCGGTGTCGTTACGACCGAGGAAACGGGTGAGCATCCCCACCCCCATGTCGAAGCCATCGGCGACGGCAAAACCAATAAGCAAAATGCCGATCAGCAGCCACCAGATAAAACGCAATACTTCATAATCGATCATTTGACGACTCCTGTCTTAGCGTGCCGACTGAATAGCCGCAGAGGACTGTTCAAAGTGGTAGCGACCGGTTTTCAGGCTGCTTGGTCCTTTACGGGCAAACTTGAACATGAGGAACAGTTCAGCCACCAGGAACAGCGTGTACAGGCCACAAATCAGCACCATAGAGAAGATCAGGTCGCCCGCGGTCAGCGACGAGTTCGCGACGGCCGTCGGCAGCACCTCACCAATAGCCCACGGCTGACGGCCATATTCGGCGACAAACCAGCCCGATTCAACGGCAATCCACGGCAGCGGCAGGCCATAGAACGCGGCGCGCAGCAGCCATTTTTTCTCACCGATGCGGTTGCGAATCACGCTCCAGAAGGAGGCGCCGATAATCAACAGCATCAGCACGCCGCACGCTACCATAATACGGAAGGCGAAGTAGAGCGGCGCCACGGCAGGAATAGAGTCCTTGGTCGCCAGAGCAATCTGCTCTTCCGTCGCGTCAGAGACGTTGTCGGTATAGCGTTTCAGCAGCAGACCGTAGCCCAGATCTTTCTTCACGTCGTTAAAGCGATCGCGCACGGCCTGGTCGGTTGAACCGGCACGCAGCTGTTCCAGCAGCGCGTAAGCTTTCATCCCGTTACGGATACGCTCTTCGTGCTGAACCATGAGGTCTTTCAGGCCGGTAACCTGTTTATCCACGGAGCGAGTCGCAATGATGCCCAGCGCGTAAGGAATTTGAATCGCGAAGCGGTTCTCCTGCGCCTTCTGATCGGGAATACCAAACAGGGTAAAGGCCGCCGGAGCAGGCTGAGTTTCCCATTCAGCTTCGATAGCCGCCAGTTTGGTTTTCTGCACGTCGCCCATTTCGTAGCCGGATTCATCACCGAGAACGATAACGGAGAGAATCGCCGCCATACCGAAGCTGGCTGCGATAGCGAAGGAGCGCTTGGCAAAAGCGAAGTCGCGGCCTTTGAGCATATACCAGGAGCTGATGGCAAGAATGAACATCGCGCCGGTCACGTAGCCTGACGCCACGGTATGAACGAACTTAACCTGAGCAACCGGGTTCAGGACCAGCTCAGAGAAGCTGACCATCTCCATACGCATGGTTTCAAAGTTGAAGTCCGACGCAATCGGGTTCTGCATCCAGCCGTTAGCGACGAGGATCCACAGCGCCGACAGGTTGGAGCCCAGCGCCACCAGCCAGGTCACGGCCATGTGCTGAACTTTGCCCAGACGATCCCAACCGAAGAAGAACAGACCGACAAAGGTAGATTCGAGGAAGAAGGCCATCAAACCTTCAATGGCCAGCGGCGCACCGAAGATATCGCCCACATAGTGAGAGTAGTAAGACCAGTTAGTCCCGAACTGGAACTCCATGGTCAGACCGGTTGCCACACCCAGCGCGAAGTTGATACCAAACAACTTGCCCCAGAACTTGGTCATATCTTTATAAATCTGTTTGCCGGAAAGGACGTAGACCGTTTCCATGATGGCCAGCAGGAACGCCATACCTAGCGTCAGCGGCACAAACAGGAAGTGGTACATCGCGGTCAAGGCAAACTGTAAGCGCGACAGTTCGACTATATCTAACATCATGACTCCTTGCTCATCGCATGAAGACTCCGAGAGTGAACCCCGTTAGAAAGGGTCACACGCATGCCCCAATACAAATTTATTTGCTTCTTCTCGTCACGCCCGTTTTCTCATGCAAGAAAACGATAGTAATGAGAAGTTACAAACATGTTAACAAAACACCCAAATTGATCCCGTGATTATATTACGCTGCAAAACCCTTACAATAAATAGGTTTTTATTGTGATAAATTTGCAGTTTTCGACAGCGATCAATTTATAGCGAAAATACCAGATTTCGGTCAATTTGATCCGCGACAATTTAACTCCATTTCGCGACCTTTTCCAAGTTTTAAACATTGATTTAAATCAATTTTCATTTTAAATGTTAATTATGTATACCGTGTACCGTACAGGTAAACACTAGGTTAACAATATGTTTTTCAAGAGTATCAACGGTTACTGAAAATGATAGTCCATTTATTTCGCCGCGGAGGGGAATTTAATGGGATGAGCGCTGGGCGCATTAATCCGGGCATCAGCTGACAATGTCGTGTAGCTCACAGATTTTTTTTATCAAGTTAATGCCCTAAATTTTTTGCTTATTACATTTATCATTGCGTTTACTTTCAATTAACACAGATGCGTAACTATCTCATTATCAAGTAAATGCGGCGTACATTCTCTTTCTTGTCGTTTTGTGACGCAACGCACCCTGCTCTTTATGCAGCAGACTTTCCCCCTACGCTTTTATCCACCCCGGAAAGCAGCTCTCCTGCCCCACTCCGCCATTCAACAAAAATGAAATATTAAATAAACAAATCATCATTTTATATCTTTAATCTAAGGAAGGTGCGAACAAGTTCCTGATATGAGATCATCATATTCATCCGGAGCGCATCCCAGAGGGACATCATGAGCCATCAACTCACCTTCGCCGATAGTGAATTCAGCACTAAGCGCCGTCAGACCCGAAAAGAGATTTTCCTCTCCCGCATGGAGCAGATTCTGCCATGGCAGAATATGACCGCTGTCATCGAGCCGTTTTATCCCAAGGCGGGCAATGGCCGACGGCCCTATCCGCTGGAGACCATGCTGCGTATTCACTGCATGCAGCATTGGTACAACCTGAGCGACGGTGCCATGGAAGATGCCCTGTACGAAATCGCCTCCATGCGCCTGTTTGCCCGATTATCCCTGGATAGCGCCCTGCCGGACCGCACCACCATCATGAATTTCCGCCACCTGCTGGAGCAGCATCAACTGGCCCGCCAATTGTTCAAGACCATCAATCGCTGGCTGGCCGAAGCAGGCGTCATGATGACTCAAGGCACCTTGGTCGATGCCACCATCATTGAGGCACCCAGCTCGACCAAGAACAAAGAGCAGCAACGCGATCCGGAGATGCATCAGACCAAGAAAGGCAATCAGTGGCACTTTGGCATGAAGGCCCACATTGGTGTCGATGCCAAGAGTGGCCTGACCCACAGCCTGGTCACCACCGCGGCCAACGAGCATGACCTCAATCAGCTGGGTAATCTGCTTCATGGAGAGGAGCAATTTGTCTCAGCCGATGCCGGCTACCAAGGAGCGCCACAGCGCGAGGAGCTGGCCGAGGTGGATGTGGACTGGCTGATCGCCGGGCGTCCCGGCAGGGTAAAAACCTTGAAGCAGCATCCGCGCAAGAACAAAACGGCCATCAACATCGAATACATGAAAGCCAGCATCCGTGCCAAGGTGGAGCACCCGTTTCGCATCATCAAGCGGCAGTTCGGCTTCGTGAAAGCCAGATACAAGGGGCTGCTGAAAAACGATAACCAACTGGCGATGTTATTCACCCTGGCCAACCTGTTTCGGGTGGACCAAATGATACGTCAGTGGGAGAGATCTCAGTAAAAACCGGAAATAACGCCAGAAATGGTGGAAAAAATAGCCTAAATAGGCTGATTCGATGTGTTTGCGGGAAAAAAATCGGCCCAGATCCGCGAAATTTTAATCAGCGAGTCAGCTTGGGAAGAAATGACCTGCTTATTCGCACCTTCCCTAACAAATTTGCCGTGACGCATATAAAAAACCGCACATAAATTCCGTTACTATGTTCACAGAAAAATTTAAAGAATTGTATTTACCGCTTATTATCAAAGGCAAAATATAAAATAAGACCTTGCTCACAAACATCGCAATCTATTTATTAAAAAGATCTAAACAGAAATACCCCCCAGACAATAAAAAATCAACAACTATATGATAAAAAAGGATTTTTTAAAGAAAAATCAAAAACAAGACTTTTTTGAAAGATATTCTGAAAATAGATCAATTGCTTCCCCCCTTCGAACCACAGACACTCCAGCCCTATTAACAGGCGGCCATCATCAACGCTGCAAATATTAGAAAGTCGTTTTTATTTTTATACCATCAGCCTTACAGAGGATTACCCATGAAGAAATCAACACTTGTTATTGGCGTCATTGGTGCTGACTGCCATGCAGTAGGCAACAAAGTCCTGGACCGCGTTTTTACTGCCCATGATTTTCGCGTAATCAATCTGGGGGTGATGGTCAGTCAGGATGAATATATCGATGCCGCTATCGAAACCGGCGCGGACGCCATCGTTGTGTCGTCTATTTACGGCCACGGCGATATCGACTGCCTGGGACTGCGCGAACGCTGCATCGAACGCGGTATCGGCGATATTCTTCTTTACGTTGGCGGTAACCTGGTGGTCGGTAAGCATGATTTTGCCGACGTCGAGGCCAAATTCAAAGAGATGGGCTTCAATCGCGTCTTTGCCCCAAGCCACGATCTGGAAGACGTCTGCAGGCTGATGGCGAACGATATCAACCAGCGCCACGGCGTTGAACAGCAGTGTCTGGAAGAGGCTATCTGATGCAAACCGTCTCTGTCGATATCGGCTCGACGTGGACCAAAGCGGCCCTCTTCGCACAGGAGGGGGATGAGCTGACGCTGGTAAATCACGTTCTGACCCCGACCACTACCCATCACCTGGCGGAAGGCTTTTTTGCCAGCCTGAACCGGGTGCTTAACGTTGCCGATGCGCGCCCGTTGCTGCACCGCGGTGACGTCACGCTGAAATACTCTTCATCGGCAAAAGGCGGTCTTGCCGTTGCCGCGATGGGTCTGGTGCCGTCCATCACCCTGGAATCAGCAAAAGTCACCGCCCACTCGGCGGGGGCCAAAATCGCCCAATACTACGCCTACAAACTCAACCGCCACGATATCCAGGCGCTGGAAGCCACGCCGCCGGATATCCTGCTATTTACCGGCGGAACCGACGGCGGCGAGGAGAGCTACGGCCTGGCCAACGCCCATGCGCTGGCGGAGTCAACGCTCGACTGCGCCATTATCTATGCCGGAAACCGGGATATTCAGGACGAGGTTCAGGCCATCCTTGGCCACAAAGATTTGACCACGGTAGACAACATTCTGCCCGATCTCGATCACCCTAATCCCTACGCTGCCCGCAAGGCGATTTGCGATGTCTTCTTATCCCGAATCGTCAAAGGTAAAGGGCTGGACGTGATTGTCGCGGAAACCGGCGAAGAGCCGATGCCAACGCCGTGGACCGTCTACGAGCTGGTAAAAACCATCAGCCATTACGACAGCGCGTGGAAAGAGTTCATGCTGATCGATATGGGCGGCGCCACCACCGACGTCTACTCCGCCAGCGCCAACACGCTCTCTCCGGATACCGTTCTGCACGGGGTTCCGGAACCGTTTGTTAAACGTACGGTAGAAGGCGATCTCGGCATGCGCGTTTCAGCTGTCGTGGTCGGTGAAAGTACTCAGGAGCTGGTGAACGTGGTGTTTGCCCATCAGCCGCAGCGTCAGGAGGCCTTTTACCGCTACCTGCGACATCTGGTCGCTCAGCCGGATTATCTGCCGCTCAACGAGGAAGAAAAATATTTCGACACCGTGCTGGCCGGGCTGTGCGTCGGCTACGCCAGCGAACGCCACGCGGGCACCAAAAAGCAGGTCTGCACCTGCGTGGGCAACGTCGATTTACAGATGGGCCGCGATCTGACCCCCGTGCGTAAAGTCGTCGGTTCCGGTGGATGGCTCTCCCGCGCCAGCGGCTTCGACATCCACCGCTGGCTGAAATACCGCGAACTGGATGACGACGGCAGACGCATTCTCCTGCCAACCCGGTTTGATTATTACCGCGATGCAAAAGGCCTGCTTCCGCTGCTGGCAAACGTTGCCAGGCTCTACCCCGAGCTCGCCGCTCGCACCAGCATTCACTGTTTAACCCTATAAATGAAGGCAGCTACGAATGGAACTTCGAAATAAAAAATTAACCCACGACGAATTCATGACCGAGCGGCATCAGGTATTGCAGACCTGGCATACCGGCAAGGACGTTGAGCACTTCGAAGATGGCGTGAAGTACCAGCAAACCATTCCTGAGAAAAAACGCTTTTCTCACGCTCTGCTTAAGGCCGACCAGGAGGGTAAAACCCTGAGCCAGCCGCGCGCGGGCGTGGCGCTGATGGATGAACATATTGCGCTGCTCAAAACCCTGCAGGAAGAGTGCGATCTGCTGCCCAGCACCATCGATGCCTATACCCGCCTCAACCGTTACGAAGAAGCGGCGGTCGGCATACAGAAATCCATCGAGGCGGGAACCTCCAAACTGAATGGTTTGCCGGTGGTTAACCACGGCGTCGCCGCCTGCCGCCGGATGACCGAAGCGCTGGAAAAACCGGTCCAGGTACGTCACGGTACGCCAGACGCGCGCCTGCTGGCGGAAATCTCCATGGCCAGCGGCTTTACCAGCTACGAAGGCGGCGGTATCTCCTACAACATTCCCTACGCCAAGCGCGTCACCCTGGAGAAGTCGATTCGCGACTGGCAGTACTGCGACCGCCTGATGGGCCTGTATGAAGAACACGGCATTCGTATTAACCGCGAACCGTTCGGCCCGCTGACCGGCACCCTGATCCCACCGTTTATGTCCCACGCGGTGGCCATTATCGAAGGTCTGCTGGCGCTGGAACAGGGCGTCAAGTCAATCACCGTCGGCTACGGCCAGGTCGGCAGCCTCACCCAGGACATCGCGGCGATTAAATCTCTTCGCGAACTCTCCCACGAATACTTTGGCAATTATGGATTCGACGATTACGAGCTGAGTACCGTCTTCCACCAGTGGATGGGCGGCTTTCCGGAAGATGAATCAAAAGCCTTTGCCATTATCTCCTGGGGCGCGGCGGTAGCCGGGATGTCCGGCGCCACCAAAGTGATCACCAAGAGCCCGCATGAAGCGTTCGGTATTCCCACCGCGGCGGCCAACGCGCAGGGGCTGAGGGCATCCCGCCAGATGCTCAATATGGTCAGCGATCAGAAGTTCCCGCCCTGCGCCGCGGTTGAGCAGGAAGTGGAGCTGATAAAAAGCGAGGTTCGCGCGGTGCTGAAGAAAGTGTTCGAGCTGGGCAACGGCGACATCGCCCGCGGTACGGTGCTGGCCTTTGAAGCGGGCGTCCTGGACGTGCCTTTTGCCCCCGCATCCTGCAACGCGGGCAAAATTTTGCCGGTTCGCGACAATGCCGGCGCCATTCGCGTGCTTGAAGCCGGCGCGGTTCCGCTGCCGAAGGACATCCTCGCCCTGCACCACGATTACGTCGCTGAACGTACGCATTTTGAAGGACGCAAACCCTCATTCCAGATGGTTGTTGATGACATCAACGCGGTATCCCACAGTAAATTAATAGGAAGACCATAATGAAAATTAAACAGGCCCTTTTCACCGCTGGCTACTCTTCATTCTATTTTGACGATCAGCAGGCGATTAAAAACGGCGCGGGTCATGATGGGTTCATTTATACCGGTGCTCCGGTAACGCCAGGCTTCACCTCGGTACGCCAGGCGGGTGAATGCGTATCCGTCCAGCTGATTCTGGAAAACGGCGCGGTGGCGGTCGGTGACTGTGCCGCCGTACAGTACTCCGGCGCGGGCGGCCGCGACCCGCTGTTCCTGGCGGAGAACTTTATCCCGTTCCTCAACGATCATATCAAACCGCTGCTGGAGGGCCGCGATGTCGATACCTTCCTGCCGAACGCCCGCTTCTTCGACAAGCTGCGCATCGACGGTCATCTGCTGCATACCGCCGTCCGCTACGGTCTTTCCCAGGCGCTGCTCGACGCCACCGCGCTGGCCAGCGGCCGCCTGAAGGCGGAGGTGGTTTGCGACGAATGGCAGCTGCCCTGCATACCGGAAGCGATTCCGTTATTTGGTCAGAGCGGCGACGACCGCTACATCGCCGTGGACAAAATGATCCTCAAAGGCGTTGACGTCCTGCCGCATGCGCTCATTAACAACGTCGAAGAGAAGCTGGGTCTCAAAGGGGAAAAACTGCGTGAGTATGTCCGCTGGCTATCCGACCGCATCTTAAGCCTGCGCACCAGCCCCCGCTATCGCCCCACGCTGCATATCGACGTGTACGGCACCATCGGCCTGATTTTCAATATGGATCCGGTTCGCTGCGCCGACTATATCGCCAGCCTGGAGCAAGAGGCGCAGGGCCTGCCGCTCTACATAGAAGGCCCGGTGGATGCGGGTAATAAACCGGACCAGATCCGTATGCTCACGGCCATCACCAAAGAGCTGACCCGCCTCGGTTCCGGCGTAAAAATTGTCGCCGACGAGTGGTGTAACACCTATCAGGACATCGTTGACTTTACCGATGCCGGCAGCTGCCACATGGTGCAGATCAAAACCCCGGATCTCGGCGGCATTCATAACATCGTGGACGCGGTGCTGTACTGCAACAAACACGCGATGGAAGCCTATCAGGGCGGTACCTGTAACGAAACCGAGATCAGCGCCCGCACCTGCGTTCACGTCGCGCTGGCCGCGCGTCCGATGCGCATGCTGATCAAGCCGGGCATGGGCTTCGACGAAGGTCTTAATATCGTGTTTAACGAAATGAACCGCACCATCGCGCTGTTGCAGACTAAGGATTAAGAGATGGCTCGTACCTTTAAGATCTTATCGCCGACGGCAATCCTCGGCTATGGCTTCCCGGAAGAGAGCTTTCGTAAAGCTATGGAGGCATCGCCGGATCTGATTGCCGTTGACGCCGGTTCATCCGATCCCGGCCCCCACTATCTGGGGGCAGGCAAACCTTTTACCGACCGGGCCGGGGTGAAACGCGATCTGCGCTATATGATCGTCGCCGGCGTGAAGAACAACATACCGGTGGTAATCGGCACCGCTGGAGGATCCGGCGCCGCGCCGCATCTGGAGTGGTGTCGGCAGATTATCCATGAGATTGCGCAGGAAGAAAAACTGTCGTTCTCCATGGCGCTGATCCCGTCTGATGTCGATAAAGCCATCGTTCATCAGGCGCTGGATAACGGCAAAATCACCGCCCTGGACTTTGTGCCTGAACTGACCCACGAGGCCATTGAAGAGAGTACCTATATCGTCGCCCAGATGGGGATCGAACCCTTTCAGCGGGCGCTGGCCGCCGGCGCCCAGGTGGTGCTTGGCGGCCGGGCATACGATCCGGCCTGCTTCGCGGCGCTGCCGATTATGCAGGGCTTTGACGAGGGGCTCGCCCTGCACTGCGGCAAGATCCTCGAATGCGCGGCCATTGCCGCCACGCCGGGCTCCGGTTCCGACTGCGCCATGGGGATTATCGACGACAGCGGCTTTACGCTGAAAGCGTTTAATCCAAAGCGTAAGTTTACCGAAACCTCTGCGGCGGCGCATACGCTGTACGAGAAGTCCGATCCGTATTTCCTGCCCGGTCCGGGCGGCGTGCTGAACCTGAAAGGATGCACCTTCAAAGCCGTCAACGAAGGCGAGGTTTACGTCAGCGGTTCTCGTCATGAAGCGACGCCGTACGCGCTGAAGCTGGAAGGCGCGCGGCGGGTCGGTTTCCGCTGCCTGACCATTGCCGGAACGCGCGATCCGATCATGATTGCCGGAATCGATAATATTCTTGAAGAGGTACAGACCAGCGTCGCACGCAACCTCTCCCTGAACGATGACAGCATCCGCATGACCTTCCATCTGTATGGAAAGAACGGCGTGATGGGCAATCACGAACCGATGAAAACCGCCGGGCACGAACTGGGCATCCTGCTTGATGTCGTTGCGCCAACCCAGGATATCGCCAACAGCGTCTGTTCGCTGGTGCGCTCTACCCTGCTGCACTACGGCTATGAAAACCGCATTGCCACCGCGGGCAACCTCGCCTTCCCGTTCTCGCCTTCCGATATTCAGAGCGGTCCGGTGTATGAGTTCTCAATCTATCACCTGATCGAAGCCAGCGACGCGCTGCGCTTTGACTTCCATATCGAACAGGTGACGCCAGAAGGAGTTCAGGCATGAAACAATCCCTATGCTCACTGGCGCAGGTGATCCGCTCCAAAAACGCCGGACCGTATGAACTGGTTTTAGATATTTTATTTAAAACCCGGGAAGATTATCAGCGGGTCAAACGTTCTGAGCAATTAACCCCGCAGCTTATTGCCGGCTTATATAACGTAAAGCCTGATTTTATTCATCGCATTATCTGGTTCGATCCGGCCAACGCGGTAAAAATCGTCATGCCGCGGGATATTATTTCCGGCAACGTCGGGGACAATGATGTTTATGGTGCTCAGCAGCATGCGCCGCTATTAAGTATTGAGTTCGATTTCTAATTCTATATCCAATGGATTTCGAGTTGCATTGAGGCGGCAACTGAGAGACAAATTCGTCAGGAACGAATTTGAACAGCCGGAGGCTGCCTTCGGTGAGGGACATGGATGTCCCTCATTCATCCCCAGGAGCTTACATCCGTACGTGACAGGGGTGAGCAAAGGCAGCCAACAAAAATGCAGATTGAAAGACGACGGATATAAAAATACAACAACATCCATTGGTATACAGGATTTCGCTGTATCACTGTATTCCAGACAATTTATGCGGTTAGTCACCACAGGCGTACGTCTGCGCTGCTGCCTGGCGCAGGCGTACGCCGCCCTACACCACTTCACGACTAACCCTGTTCCGATGGAGTAAATATGAAAAAAATAAGTTTAACCAAAATGATCATATTAGGCCTGATACTCGGCATGATTGCCGGGGTGATCATTAATAATATGGCATCAGCAGATACAGCAAAATCCTATGCGCAGGATATCTCCATTTTTACCACTATATTTTTACGCCTGGTAAAAATGATTATCGCCCCGCTGGTAATATCAACGCTGGTGGTCGGCATCGCCAAAATGGGCGATGCGAAAACGCTCGGGCGCATATTCTCTAAAACCTTTTTCCTGTTTATTTGCGCCTCGCTGCTGTCGATTGCGCTGGGTCTGGTGATCGTCAATCTGTTCCAGCCAGGCGCGGGCATCAACTTTGTCCCCCACGATGCCGGAGCCGTGGCCGCCGTTCAGTCCGAGCCCTTCACCCTGAAAGTGTTTATCTCGCACGCGGTACCCACCAGCATCGTTGATGCGATGGCGCGCAACGAAATTCTGCAAATCGTGGTGTTCTCTATTTTCCTCGGCTGCAGCCTGGCGGCGATCGGCGAAAAAGCCGAGCCCATTGTGAAGGTGCTCGATTCGCTGGTCCACGTGATGCTGAAGCTCACAGGGTACGTCATGCTGTTCGCGCCGCTGACCGTTTTCGCCGCCATCTCCGGGCTGATTGCCGAGCGCGGTCTTGGCGTGATGGTCAGCGCCGGGATCTTTATGGGTGAGTTCTACCTGACGCTGGGCATGCTGTGGGCAATCCTGATTGGCCTGTCGACGGTGATTGTCGGCCCATGTATCAGCCGTCTGACCAAAGCGATCTTCGAGCCCGCGCTGCTGGCCTTCACCACATCCAGCTCAGAAGCCGCCTTCCCAGGAACCCTCGATAAGCTGGAAAAATTCGGCGTCTCTTCCAAAATCGCCAGCTTCGTCCTGCCCATCGGTTACTCCTTTAACCTGGTCGGCTCCATGGCCTACTGCTCGTTCGCCACGGTGTTTATCGCCCAGGCCTGTAACGTCCACCTCAGCATGGGCGAGCAGATCACCATGCTGCTGATCCTGATGCTGACCTCCAAAGGGATGGCGGGCGTGCCGCGCGCCTCAATGGTGGTTATCGCCGCGACGCTGAACCAGTTCAACATTCCGGAAGCGGGCCTGATCCTGCTGATGGGCGTCGACCCGTTCCTCGATATGGGTCGCTCCGCCACCAACGTGATGAGTAACGCCATGGGCGCCGCCATCGTTGGCCGTTGGGAAGGCGAGCATTACGGAGAAGGCTGCCGCGGCACCGCCCCGGTCAAAAAACCGGAGCAGGAGCGCCCTGCCAGCGAAACGTCCGAAGTGGCGATGTCCTGACAGCAAAATGGCTATGAGCCCCAGGCCGGATACGTCCGGCCCGGTTCCCTCCAATCATCCCAACGGGACACACCATGAACGTGAAATTTCTTGGCACCTGCATCTTAACCGCCAGCTTACTGTTTAGCGCCGCCGCGCAGGCGCAAAGCGCGCCGGACTACGCCAGCATCATCGAGCAGGCACATCAGAAATATAAGAGTAATCACGACGGTAAAGTCGCCGACTATATCCCTGCCCTGGCGAGCTATAGCCCGAATAATTTCGCCATTACGCTCGCGACGGTCGAAGGCAAAATTTACCAGACCGGCGACGTGACAAAAGCCTTTCCGATGGAATCATTAAGTAAAGTTTTCACCCTGGCGCTGGCGATGGAGCAGCGCGGGCCGCAGGAGGTGCTGGATAAACTCGGCGCGAACGCGACCGGCCTGCCCTTCAATTCCGGCTTAGCCGTGGAGCTCACGCAAGGCGCGCCGGAGAACCCGTTAGTCAACGCCGGCGCCATGAGCACCGTGAGCCTGATTGCGGCGAAAGACAAAACCGACCGCTGGAACAACATTCTCAACAACCTCAACGCCTGGGCCGACAGCTCCCTGAGCGTTAACGAGCCAGTATTTCAATCCGAAATGGAGACCAATCAGCATAACCAGGCGCTGGCGATGCTGATGAATTCATACCGCAGCTTCTATGGCGACCCTCAGGAAGCCGTCGAAATCTACACCCGTCAGTGTTCGGTGGATATCACCGTTGAGCAGCTCGCCAAAATGGGGGCCGTACTCGCCAACAATGGCAAATCACCGTTCAACGGCAAGCAGCTGCTCACCGCCAGCTACGTCCCGCAGGTGCTGGCGGAAATGGCGATCGCCGGGCTGTACGACGGCAGCGGCAAATGGCTGTACACCGTCGGTATCCCGGCAAAATCCGGCGTTGGCGGCGGAATGGTCGCCGTCGTTCCCGGGCAATACGCTATCGCCGTCTACTCCCCTCCGCTGGATGCAGCCGGCAACAGCGTCCGCGCCCAGCAGACCATCGAGTACGTCGCGAATGCGACGCGGGCCAATCTCTTTTTAGCGAAATAGTGAGAAGTAAAATGTCGAAACCCTTTGTCTGGCAGGAACTTTTTGTTCAGAGCAACGATAATACCGAATATGAACTGCTAACGAATCAACATGTTAAGGTGACAGAGTTAGATGGAGAAGAGGTCATCAAGGTTGCGCCGGAAGCGTTAACATTGCTGGCTCAGCAGGCATTTTATGAGGCGTCGTTTTTCCTGCGCGCCGGGCACTTAAAGCAGATCGCCAGCATCCTGCACGACCCGCAGGCCAGCGGCAACGATAAATACGTTGCGCTACAGCTGCTGCGCAACGCCGAAGTCTCGGCAAAAGGCGTGCTGCCAAACTGCCAGGATACCGGGACCGCCACCATCGTCGCGAGCAAAGGCCAGAACGTCTGGACCGGAGGCAACGACGCGGAAGCTCTGAGTCAGGGCATCTACACCACCTTTCAGGAAAACAATTTACGCTATTCGCAAAATGCCCCCCTTGATATGTATACCGAGGTCAACACCGAGACCAACCTGCCCGCGCAGATTGATATCAGCGCGGTGCCGGGCAGTGAATACCGCTTCCTCTTCGTCAATAAAGGCGGCGGTTCGGCGAACAAAGCCGCACTATTTCAGGAAACAAAATCTATTCTGCAGCCGGAAAAACTCACCGCCTTCCTGATTGAAAAAATGAAGGCGCTGGGCACCGCCGCCTGCCCGCCGTACCACATCGCCTTTGTGGTGGGGGGCCTGTCGGCGGACCAGGCGTTGAAGGTGGCGAAGCTGGCTTCGACAAAATATTACGACAATCTGCCCACCAGCGGAAACGAACTGGGCCAGGCGTTTCGCGATACGTCGCTGGAAGCGGCGCTGCTCAAAGCCAGCCGCGAGTTCGGCATCGGCGCACAGTTTGGCGGCAAATACTTCGCCCACGACATTCGCGTGATTCGCCTGCCGCGGCACGGCGGCTCCTGCCCTATCGCAATGGCGCTTTCCAGCTCCGCCGACCGAAACATCAAAGCCAAAATAAACAAACACGGCATCTGGCTGGAGAAGCTGGAACATAACCCGGGCAAGTTTATCCCTGATTCTCAGCGCATAGAAAACGGGGCGCAGACCGTCCAGCTCGATCTGAACCGGCCGCTGCGCGACATCCTCCACGACCTGTCAGCCCTGCCCGTGGGCACCCGGCTGTCGCTGAGCGGTCCGATTGTCGTCGCCCGCGACATCGCCCATGCCCAAATCAAAGCGCGTCTGGATAACGGCGAACCGATGCCGGAGTATATGCGCAAGCATATTGTCTACTACGCCGGCCCGGCGAAAACGCCGAATAATCTGGCCTGCGGCTCGCTGGGCCCCACCACCGGCGGACGCATGGATGGGTATGTTGACGCTTTCCAGGCGGCGGGCGGCAGTCTGATCATGCTTTCCAAAGGCAACCGCAGCCAGCAGGTGACCGAGGCCTGCCATAAACACGGCGGCTTTAATCTCGGCAGCATCGGCGGCGCGGCGGCCCTGCTGGCGCAGCAGTATGTGAAAAGTTTGCGCTGCCTGGAGTATCCGGAGCTGGGCATGGAAGCGGTATGGATGATGGAAGTCGAAAATCTGCCCGCGTTTGTGCTGGTTGACGACAAAGGCAACAACTTCTTTAGCCAGTTCGAGCAGCAGCACCGCTGCGCCACCTGTCCGGCAGGACACTAAGGAGCATTTATGCACGCGCGAGGCAATCCCGACCGCCATCGTCAGCGCCAGCAGAAGCTGAAAACGCAGGTTGCTACCCGCGTGGCGGCGGCAACGGAGCAAAAAGGCATTCTGATCGTCTTCACCGGCAACGGCAAAGGTAAATCCACCGCCGCCTTCGGTACGGCAACGCGCGCCGTCGGCCACGGTAAGCGCGTCGGTGTTGCCCAGTTCATTAAAGGTCAGTGGGATAATGGAGAGTACAACACGCTGCATCCTCTGGGCGTTGAGTTTCACATTATGGGCACCGGCTTTACCTGGGAAACGCAAAACCGGGAGGCAGATATCGAGGCGGCGTCGGCCGTATGGCAGGAGAGCAAGCGCATGCTGGCCGACCCGAGCTACGATCTGGTGGTGCTGGATGAACTCACCTATATGCTGGCGTATCACTATCTGGATACTCAGGAAGTGATCGCGGCGATAGAGAATCGTCCGCCACGGCAGAACGTGATTGTCACCGGCCGCGGCTGCCACGCCCGGCTGCTGGAGCTTGCCGATACGGTTAGTGAGCTGCGTCCGGTGAAGCACGCCTTTGACAGCGGTATTCAGGCGCAGGTGGGAATCGACTGGTAGTTTTACCCGGCTCGCGCTGCGCTTAGCCGGGCTACGAGTTCACAGCGTTCTGCGGGCCGGTAGCCCGGACAGATGCGCAGCATCGCCTCCGGGAAACTCAGCCACTCTGCGCTATGCTCCCGGGGGCGGCGCTCGACGCGCCTTGCCCGGGCTACGGGTTCACCGCCGTCTGCGGGCCGGTAGCCAGGACAGATGCGCAGCATCGCCTCCGGGAAATGATGCCACTCTGCGCTATGCTCCCGGGGGCGGCGCTTGATGCGCCTTGCCCGGGCTACGGGTTCACCGCCGTCTGCGGGCCGGTAGCCAGGACAGATGCGCAGCATCGCCTCCGGGAAATGATGCCACTCTGCGCTATGCTCCCGGGGGCGGCGCTTGATGCGCCTTGCCCGGGCTACGGGTTCACCGCCGTCTGCGGGCCGGTAGCCAGGACAGATGCGCAGCATCGCCTCCGGGAAATGATGCCACTCTGCGCTATGCTCCCGGGGGCGGCGCTCGACGCGCCTTGCCCGGGCTACGGGTTCACCGCCGTCTGCGGGCCGGTAGCCCGGACAGATGCGCAGCATCGCCTCCGGGAAATTCAGCCACTCTGCGCTATGCTCCCGGGGGCGGCGCTCGACGCGCCTTGCCCGGGCTACGGGTTCACCGCCGTCTGCGGGCCGGTAGCCCGGATAGATGCGCAGCATCGCCTCCGGGAGATGATGCCGCTTTGCGCCCGGCACCGCCGTCTGCGGCGCTGACAACGCGCCGTCAGGCTGCCGAGACCACCGATTTTTGCAGCAGCCACTCGCGGAATACCTGTAAATGTCGGGATTCCGCTTTATCCTCCTGCCACGTCATAATGAAGCGGTTGCCGGTGCGAATCGGCACATCGCAGGGGATCACCATCTCACCGCTATCCAGGTCATGCTGAATGGCAAAACGCGGCAGCAGCGCCACCCCCAGGTTCGAACGCACCGCCGCAATCAGCATTGAGAGCAGGTCAAAACGCGGACCGATGTTGATCTGCGGGCTGGTGATATTCGACAGCGCAAACCACTCCTGCCAGCCGTGAATTCGCGTGCTTTGATGCAGCAGCGGAAACTCGCCCAGCAGTTCCTCGACCGCCAGCTTCTGCCCGGGTTCGGACAGCAGCCCGCAGCCGCACACCGGCAGAATTTCCTCTTCGAACAGATACTCAACCTCCGCCCACGGCGAGCAAAAGTCCTCGCGCATAATGGCGGCATCGTACTCGCGGCTAAGAAAATCGCCAATATTAGCCAGCGAATGAATATTAACGATAATGCCCGGATGTAATTTATTAAACTCGCGCAGGTTGGGGATCAGCCAGTGGGTGCTAAAGGTAGGATTGACGGCCAGCTCAAGTACCTGCACCGTCGGTTGCCATGTCATAATGGAGTTGGTATCACGTTCCAGTTTGTTAAGCGTTTCCTTAACGATAGTCAAATAATGCTTGCCAGCCGCATTTAAAAAAATCCTTTTTTTAGCATGATTAAATAATGACGTATGGAGGAAATCCTCCAGCGCCGTGACCTGTCGGAACACGGCGCTTTGTGTTAAAGCCAACTCTTCCGCTGCTCGAGTATAACTTTCGTGGCGAGCCACAACCTCAAAGGTCACCAGTAATTCAGTTTTGGGGATTTTTCCTCTCATAACGTCTTCCATTTACGGCGTGCAAAAAATTGTTTAATAGATAAAAAAAGCGCGCAAGGACATCAGATTAGCCCCGGGTGTTATATTTTATTTTACCTTCAGATGTCATTGATCTATTCCATGATTAATGCACACTGTTATTGATCAAATAATAACCAATAATACCCAGGCACTACAATAAACACAATTTAAACAATGTGATTGCCATGCAAATAACGGCAATAAGTTGTCAATATTTTTTCACATTAACTTGTTTATTTGCGAAGTCAGTCGATGAGAAGATGAAATTTAATTGCCCGCTGGTGAGCATAAATGAAAATTTTTCCGCGATCGGCCACACATTATGAGCGCTCCAGGAAAAATCTGTATTAACGATAAAACGGCGGCTAATCGACTTACCGTGAAGCGGCTGCGAGATGCCGATCGCGGAACGACTGCGGGCTGGTGCGATGAGCGGCGCGAAACACCCGACAAAAGTAGCTGGTTTGCGCAAACTGAAGCTTACGCGCTACGCTGTCTACCGAATATGACGGATCGCCAAGCAGTTCTCCGGCACGCTGCATTTTGCGCTGATTAACCCAGACTTTAAAATTCACCCCCTGGCGTTTTTTAAAAAAACGACTAAAATAATTTGCGCTTAAACAAACGTGAGCGGCGACGGTCTCTAAAGACAGCTCACCATATAAATTTTCATCAATATAGCGTAATGCCGACAGCAGTTTTATTTCATGCGACGATTTTTGCGAATAATA
This sequence comes from Klebsiella sp. LTGPAF-6F, assembly GCF_001753185.1. NCBI lineage: Bacteria > Pseudomonadati > Pseudomonadota > Gammaproteobacteria > Enterobacterales > Enterobacteriaceae > Klebsiella > Klebsiella sp. LTGPAF-6F. The sequence continues at coordinate 1,934,470 of NZ_CP017450.1, read as the reverse complement.
AAACTCTCTCTTATGCCGCAACGGTTTCTCGTCCACTTGCCTGTTTTCTGCAATCGCAGACATATTATTAACGATAAAATGCAGTAATCTTATCGCCGCCGCCCGATGCTGGTTGTCGGTCGCGTTATGATGGTCGCAAATAATATAACCGGATAATGTATTGTCCTGAATCAGCGGTAAGGCAAAGAAATTTAACCCACCATAGCCAGCAGGTAGTCGATTGTCATTCGCCTCAATCACCGTGGTCTCCAGCCCGGTAGCCCGCGAAAAAAGCGCTGCCAGCGAGCTAAAGCCCTCCCATTGTTCATGCCTTTTCTTTCGCACCACATTATTCCCCACCGCCTTTTGCAAGCACTTAATATGCAAAATAGTGCGGATAAAAAGGATGATGCCGGACGCAAAAAATAATCTCATTTGCGCAGATGAATATGATTAAACGGCATGAAATCGCGGGCGAAAACGGCGTAACGCCTGATGGCGCAGCGGCAGGCAAAAAAAAGGCCATCATCAGATGGCCAACCATGTCGAAATTGGACCAGCCCTTAACCATGCAGAACGTCAGGGCTGTTTTTTTACTTATTACTTAATTACGGTTTTCAGCGCTTCGCCGATATCGGCCAGGCTGCGAACGGTCTTCACGCCAGCGGCTTCCAGCGCGGCGAATTTCTCATCCGCCGTCCCTTTACCACCGGCAATGATGGCGCCCGCGTGACCCATACGTTTGCCTTTCGGCGCGGTCACGCCGGCGATGTAGCCGACAACCGGTTTGGTCACGTGATCTTTGATGTAAGCGGCCGCTTCTTCTTCCGCGCTACCGCCGATCTCACCGATCATGACGATCGCTTCGGTCTGCGGATCTTCCTGGAACAGCTTCAGGATATCGATGAAGTTAGAGCCCGGGATCGGGTCGCCGCCGATGCCCACGCAGGTGGACTGGCCGAAGCCGTAATCAGTGGTCTGCTTAACCGCTTCATAGGTCAGGGTACCGGAACGGGAAACGATGCCCACTTTACCCGGCTGGTGAATGTGGCCCGGCATGATGCCGATTTTGCATTCGCCTGGGGTGATCACGCCCGGGCAGTTCGGCCCGATCATGCGCACGCCCGCTTCATCCAGCTTCACCTTCACGGTCAGCATATCCAGCGTCGGGATGCCTTCGGTGATAGTGATAATCAGTTTAATGCCTGCATCGATAGCTTCCAGGATGGAGTCTTTGCAGAACGGCGCCGGAACGTAGATAACGGATGCGGTTGCGCCGGTCGCTTCTACCGCTTCGCGCACGGTGTTGAACACCGGCAGGCCCAGATGGGTGGTGCCGCCTTTGCCCGGCGTTACGCCGCCAACCATTTGCGTACCGTAAGCGATGGCTTGTTCAGAGTGGAATGTACCCTGGCTACCGGTGAAGCCCTGGCAGATAACCTTGGTATCTTTATTAATTAAAACGGACATTATTTCCCCTCCACTGCGGCAACAACCTGCTGAGCTGCATCCGTCAGACTTTTCGCTGCAATAATATTCAGGCCGCTGTCAGCCAGTTTCTTCGCGCCCAGTTCGGCGTTGTTACCTTCCAGACGAACCACTACCGGGACGTTAACGCCCACTTCGGCTACCGCGCCGATGATGCCGTCGGCAATCAGGTCGCAGCGTACGATACCGCCGAAGATGTTAACCAGAACCGCTTTTACGTTGTCGTCAGAGAGGATGATTTTAAACGCTTCGGTGACGCGCTCTTTGGTTGCGCCGCCGCCAACGTCGAGGAAGTTAGCCGGTTCGCCGCCGTGCAGCTTAACGATGTCCATGGTGCCCATGGCCAGGCCCGCGCCGTTCACCATGCAGCCGATGTTGCCGTCCAGCGCGACATAGTTCAGCTCCCACTGCGCCGCCTGAGCCTCGCGCGGGTCTTCCTGCGACTGGTCGCGCATTTCGCGCAGGTCCGGCTGGCGGAACAGCGCGTTGCCGTCAGCGCCCAGTTTACCGTCGAGACAAATCAGGTCGCCCTGCTTAGTGATCACCAGCGGGTTGATTTCGATCAGCGCCAGATCGCGCTCAAGGAAAATGGTCGCCAGGCCCATAAAGATTTTGGTGAACTGCTGAACCTGTTTACCTTCCAGACCCAGTTTGAACGCCAGTTCGCGGCCCTGGTAAGGCATCGGACCCGCCAGCGGATCGATGGCGATTTTGTGGATCAGGTGCGGGGTCTCTTCCGCCACTTTTTCGATTTCCACGCCGCCTTCGGTAGAGGCCATAAAGACCACGCGACGGGAGCTACGGTCAACAACCGCGCCCAGGTACAGCTCTTTATCAATATCGGTCGCCGCTTCAACCAGAATCTGGTTAACCGGCTGGCCGTTCGCATCTGTTTGATAGGTGACGAGGCGTTTGCCCAGCCAGTGTTCAGCAAATGCGCGAATGTCTTCTTTGCTCTTTACTACTTTCACACCGCCCGCTTTGCCGCGGCCACCAGCGTGAACCTGACATTTCACTACCCACGGACCCGCGCCGATTTTTGAAGCGGCTTCTTCTGCTTCACGCGGAGTAGTACAGGCATAACCCACCGGCGCCGGTAAGCCATAGCGGGCAAAGAGTTGTTTTGCCTGATATTCATGTAAGTTCATGTGTTCAGTCCATCCTTCAGGGAATAATTATAAACCTGTAGGCCTGATAACGGCGCTCGCGCGCTTTACCCGGCCTACGGTAGGTCATACTCTTGCTGACTACACGTCCAGCAGCAGACGAGTCGGGTCTTCCAGCAGCTCTTTAATCGCAACCAGGTAGCCAACCGACTCACGTCCGTCGATCAGACGATGGTCGTAGGAGAGCGCCAGGTACATCATCGGCAGAATTTCCACCTTACCATTCACCGCCATCGGACGATCTTTAATGGCATGCATACCCAGAATCGCGCTCTGCGGCGGGTTGATGATCGGCGTGGACATCAGAGAACCGAATACGCCGCCGTTGGTAATGGTGAAGTTACCGCCGGTCAGGTCGTCTACGGTCAGCTTGCCGTCGCGGCCTTTTACTGCCAGCTCTTTAATTTTCTTCTCGATATCCGCCATGCCCAGCAGATCGACGTCGCGCAGAACCGGGGTGACCAGGCCGCGAGGCGTGGAGACCGCCATGCTGACGTCGAAATAGTTGTGGTACACCACGTCGTCGCCATCGATAGAGGCGTTCACTTCCGGATAGCGTTTCAGCGCTTCCACGACCGCCTTCACGTAGAAGGACATGAAGCCCAGGCGGATACCGTGACGTTTTTCAAACGCGTCACCGTACTGCTTACGCAGATCCATAATCGGCTTCATGTTGACTTCGTTGAAGGTCGTCAGCATGGCAGTGGAGTTTTTCGCTTCCAGCAGACGCTCGGCAACGCGTTTGCGCAGACGGGTCATCGGCACGCGTTTTTCCGAGCGGTTGCCCAGCTGCGCCGCCGGAGCAGCAGCAGCAGCGGGAGCAGCCGCCGGCGCTTCAGCTTTAGCCGGCGCGCTCGCCAGATGCTTCTCCACGTCTTCACGGGTCAGGCGGCCGCCAACGCCGGTGCCTTTAATGGCCGCCGCGTCGAGGCTGTGTTCCGCCAGCAGACGGCGAATCGCCGGGCTCAGCGCATCGTTGTTTTGTTCTTCCAGAGAAGCCTGCTGGCGCTGGGCCGGCGTCGACTCTTTGGCATCGGCTTTCGCACCGGACTCTTTGCCCGCGCTGTTGCCTTCACGCAGGCGGCCCAGGATCTGACGAGAGAGCACGGTAGCGCCTTCGTCTTCAATCACCGCGTCCAGAATGCCATCCGCTGAAGCCGGTACTTCCAGTACCACTTTGTCAGTTTCGATTTCTACCAGCACTTCGTCACGAACAACCGCATCGCCCGGTTTTTTATGCCAGGTGGCAACCGTTGCGTCAGCTACGGACTCAGGCAGGTCGGGAACCAGAATATCTACGCTACTCATTATGTATCCTTTAATTAATCGACGTTCAGCGCGTCATTGACCAGATCTTGTTGCTGTTTCTGGTGAACGGACAGGTATCCTACCGCCGGAGAGGCGGAGGCCGGGCGGCCTGCATAACGCAGAGAGGCCCCAAACGGAATCACTTCACGGAAGTGATGCTGGCTGCAGTACCACGCGCCCTGGTTGAGCGGTTCTTCCTGACACCAGACAAAATCATGCACGTGCGCATACGGTTTCAGCGCTTCCTGTACCGCCTGGTGCGGGAACGGGTAGAGCTGCTCTATGCGAACGATAGCGACATCTTTTTGCTCTTTCTTGCGGCGCTGTTCCAGCAGGTCGTAATAAACCTTACCAGAGCACAGCACAACACGCTTCACGGCTTTCGGGTCGAGATCGTCGATTTCACCGATTGCCGGCTGGAAGGTGCCGTTAGCCAGTTCGTCCATACTCGATACCGCCAGCGGGTGACGCAGCAGCGATTTCGGCGACATCACGATCAGCGGGCGACGCATACCGCGCAGCGCCTGACGACGCAGCATATGGTAAACCTGCGCCGGCGTGGACGGTACGCAAACCTGCATGTTCTGCTCGGCGCAGAGCTGCAGATAGCGTTCCAGACGCGCGGAGGAGTGCTCCGGCCCCTGGCCTTCGTAGCCGTGCGGCAGTAGCATCACCAGACCGCACATACGGCCCCACTTCTGCTCGCCGGAGCTGATGAACTGGTCGATAACCACCTGCGCGCCGTTGGCGAAGTCGCCGAACTGCGCTTCCCAGATGGTCAGAGTACGCGGCTCTGCGGTGGCATAGCCGTATTCAAACGCCAGGACCGCTTCTTCCGACAGCACGGAGTCCCAGACTTTAAAATGGCCCTGACCGTTGTGGACGTGCTGCAGCGGCGTATAGGTTGAACCATTTTTCTGGTTATGGATCACCGCGTGGCGGTGGAAGAAGGTCCCGCGCCCGGAGTCTTCGCCGGACAGACGCACCGAAATACCTTCATCGACCAGCGTGGCGTAGGCGAGGTTTTCCGCGCCGCCCCAGTCGAACAGCTTCTCACCGGCGGCCATTGCCTGACGATCGCCATAGATTTTCGCGACGCGCGACTGCATCTCAACGGCTTCCGGCACCGTACTGATGCGTTTCGCCAGCTCCTGCAGACGCTTAGGTTCAACTTTGTCCGGATAGCTCTCATCCCACTCGTGGTTGAGGTACGGGGACCAGGTAAAGGAGTGCATGTTCATCGGACGCCACTCCTGCACCACGCATTCGCCGGCATCCAGCGCGTCGCGGTAGAGGTTAACCTGCTCGGTAGCGTCTTCCAGCGTCGCGACCTTATCGGCTTCCAGCTTGTCAGCGTAGATTTTGCGCGGGGTCGGATGCTTTTTGATTTTCTGATACATCAGCGGCTGGGTTGCGCTCGGCTCGTCGGCTTCGTTATGGCCGTGACGGCGGTAGCACACCAGGTCAATGAAGACATCGCGTTTGAAGGTATTACGGAAATCCAGCGCCAGGCGGGTCACGAAAGCGACCGCTTCCGGGTCATCGGCGTTGACGTGGAAAATCGGCGACTGCACCATCTTACCGATGTCGGTGCAGTACGGGGTAGAACGCGCATCCAGCGGGTTAGACGTGGTGAATCCCACCTGGTTGTTAATCACGATGCGTACGGTACCGCCCACTTCGTAACCGCGCGCTTTGGACATGTTCAGGGTTTCCTGAACCACGCCCTGGCCGGTGACCGCGGCGTCGCCGTGAATGGTGATCGGCAGAACTTTGTTGCTGCTCGGTTCGTCGAGACGATCGAGGCGAGCGCGTACGGAGCCGATAACCACCGGGCTGACGATTTCCAGGTGCGACGGGTTAAACGCCAGCGCCAGGTGCACCAGGCCGCCTTCGGTTTCCATGTCGGACGAGAAGCCCATGTGGTACTTCACGTCACCGGTACCGAGGTGTTCTTTATGTTTACCGGCAAATTCGTCGAACAGGTCCTGCGGTTTTTTACCCAGCACGTTGACCAGTACGTTCAGACGACCGCGGTGCGCCATGCCCAGCACCACTTCGCGGGTGCCGCTCTTACCCGCGTGGCGGATAATCTCTTTGAGCATCGGGATCAGCGCATCGCCGCCTTCCAGCGAGAAGCGTTTCGCGCCCGGGAATTTCGCCCCGAGGTAGCGTTCGAGGCCTTCCGCCGCGGTCAGCTCGCTCAGGAAGCGTTTTTTCTCTTCGGCGCTAAAGCTCGCTTTGCCTGCTACCGACTCGATACGCTGCTGGATCCAGCGTTTTTCTTCGGTAGAAGTAATGTGCATATATTCCGCGCCGATGGAGCCGCAATAGGTTTGCTTCAGGGCAGAGATCAGATCGCCCAGCTTCATCGTGTCTTTACCGATGGCAAAAGAACCTACGTTATAGATCTCCTGGAAATCGGCCTCGGTCAGATCGTGGTAAGCCGGATCGAGATCCGCCACTCTCTCTTGCTGCCACAGTCCCAGCGGATCGAGATTCGCATGCTGGTGACCACGGAAGCGGTATGCGTTGATGAGCTGCAGGACTTTAACCTGCTTCACATTGGTGTCAGGGTCGGAAATCGAAGAAGTGTAACGCGAGGCATCCTTCGCCAGGCGGCGGAAATAATCACGCGTTTTGGAATGAAATTGATCCGGTTTGACTCCGGTGCCAGGTAACTGCTGGAACATAGAACGCCAGTTGGCGTCAACAGAGTCAGGATCGGTTAAGAAGTCTTCATAGAGCTGTTCTATCCAGCTCTGGTTCGAACCAGAGAGGTAAGAAGAGTCCAGCCAGGCTTTCATTGCGCCGTTCTGCATCGTGATCCCTTAAGCATTTATATGCTTATTTCGCCGTAGAAACTACCACGCACAGAAGTTGTACGTGCCGGGGTTCACTTGTTGCGGATGAGTTGTGGTTTCGTCCGCTAAGGAACCTTTAAAAACTGCCATTAATCTTCGGCGTTCAGGCTGCGGTTGCGTTAGCTGCCTTCACTTACCCCGGTCACATAGTTCACTATGCTCCCGGGGATGCGTTCAGTTGCCGCCTTACCTCGCTCTGAACGCCTTGATTACTGGTACATATTTGGCGGTTTTTAAAGATTTCCTGCTATCCCCTTCATACTTCAAGTTACATGTGCGTTGGCTTTCCTCACTCACCCCAGTCACTTACTTGAGTAAGCTCCTGGGGATTCGCTGCGTCGCCGCGTGACTCGGCCTTCGGCCTCGCCCCTACGGGGCCAGCGCAAGCGCTGTTCAAAACGGCTAGCCGTTTTGTCCTGTAACTCGAATTATTTAGGGTATTCATTTCCCGGCGGCGCGAACGCTGCCGGGGCTACTGCTTTTGGTTGCCCGGATAAGCGCTAGCGCCATCCGGGGCAGACCGGGTTACTTACGCACTGCGCTGCAGCAGCATCGACTTAATATGGCCGATGGCGCGCGTCGGGTTCAGCCCCTTAGGACACACACTGACGCAGTTCATAATGCTGTGACAGCGGAATACGCTGAAAGCATCGCTCAGCCCTTCGAGGCGCTCGCTGGTTTCGGTATCGCGGCTGTCGATCAGGAAGCGATACGCGGCCAGCAGGCCGGCCGGGCCGATAAACTTGTCCGGGTTCCACCAGAACGACGGGCAAGACGTTGAACAACATGCGCAGAGAATACACTCGTACAAACCATCGAGTTTCTCACGCTGCTCTGGCGACTGCAGATGCTCGCGAGCCGGAGGATTTTGCCCATTATTCAACAAGTAAGGCTTAATCTTCTCATATTGTGCATAGAATTGCCCCATGTCTACCACCAAATCACGGATAACCGGTAATCCTGGCAGCGGACGGATAACAATTTTCTTACCCGGCTGATTCAGCGCGGAGATCGGCGTGATGCACGCCAGACCATTTTTCCCGTTCATGTTCAGACCGTCGGAGCCACAAACCCCTTCACGGCAGGAGCGGCGGAACGACAGCGACGGGTCTTTCTCTTTCAGCTGGATTAACGCGTCCAGCAGCATCATGTCGCGACCCTCTTCCGCTTCCAGGGTGTAATCCTGCATGCGCGGAGCATCGTCTACGTCCGGGTTATAACGATAAACTGAAAACTCGAGTTTCATATTCCTGTCTCCGCATTAATAAGTACGAATCTTCGGCGGGAATGCCGGACGCAGCTTCGGTTCCATATTGACGCTACGACGCGTCATGGATTCCGACTCTGGCAGATACAGGGAATGGCACAGCCAGTTTTCATCATCACGATCCGGGAAGTCGAAGCGGCTATGCGCGCCGCGGCTTTCGGTACGGTAGTTCGCAGACATCGCGGTGGCGTAAGCGGTTTCCATCAGGTTATCCAGCTCCAGACACTCAACGCGCTGGGTGTTGAACTCGCTGGAAGTATCATCCAGGCGGGCGTTTTTCAGACGCTCGCGGATGGCTTTCAGCTGCTCAAGGCCCTTCGCCATTGCATCCCCTTCGCGGAAGACCGAGAAGTTATGCTGCATACACTCTTGCAGCGCTTTGCGGATTTCGACCGGGTCTTCACCATTCCGGTTGCCGTTCCAGCGGTTCAAACGTTCCAGAGAAGCGTCGATCTCTTCATCCGTCGCGTCGCGCAGTACGCCCTGCTCGGCGATAGACTCTTGCAGGTGCAGACCCACCGCGCGGCCAAAGACCACCAGGTCAAGCAGCGAGTTGCCGCCCAGACGGTTCGCGCCGTGTACCGATACGCAGGCGATTTCGCCTACCGCGAACAGTCCCGGAATAACCACATCTTCGCCCTGCTCGTTGACGGTCAGCGCCTGTCCGCTCACTTTGGTCGGAATACCGCCCATCATATAGTGGCAGGTTGGGATAACCGGAATCGGCTCTTTTACCGGGTCGACGTGGGCAAAGGTGCGGGAGAGCTCCAGGATACCCGGCAGGCGGGATTCCAGCACTTCTTTACCGAGGTGATCGAGCTTCAGCTTGGCGTGCGGGCCCCACGGACCATCGCAGCCGCGACCTTCACGGATTTCGATCATGATAGAACGCGCCACCACGTCGCGACCCGCCAGGTCTTTCGCATTCGGGGCATAACGTTCCATGAAACGTTCGCCGTGTTTGTTCAGCAGGTAGCCGCCTTCACCGCGGCAGCCTTCTGTCACCAGAACGCCCGCCCCGGCGATACCGGTCGGGTGGAACTGCCACATTTCCATATCCTGCACCGGCACGCCGGCGCGGATCGCCATACCAACGCCGTCGCCGGTATTGATATGGGCATTGGTGGTGGACTGGTAGATACGACCGGCGCCGCCGGTAGCCAGCACGGTGGCGCGAGCCTTGAAGTAAACCACTTCACCGGTTTCGATACACAGGGCGGTACAACCGACCACCGCGCCATCGGCGTTTTTCACCAGATCCAGCGCGTACCACTCGGAGAAAATAGTGGTGTGATTCTTCAGGTTCTGCTGATAGAGGGTGTGCAGCAGGGCGTGACCGGTACGGTCAGCCGCCGCAGCGGTACGTGCCGCCTGCTCGCCGCCGAAGTTTTTCGACTGGCCGCCGAACGGACGCTGATAAATCGTGCCATTTTCGAGACGCGAGAACGGCAGACCCATATGATCCAGCTCCAGAATCGCTTCCGGGCCGGTTTTACACATGTATTCGATGGCGTCCTGATCGCCAATGTAGTCCGACCCCTTAACGGTGTCGTACATATGCCATTCCCAGTTATCTTCATGGGTATTACCGAGCGCGACGGTGATACCACCCTGCGCGGAAACGGTATGGGAACGGGTCGGAAAAACTTTAGAGAGCAGCGCACAGCTCTGGCCGCTCTGGGAAATCTGCAGCGCCGCGCGCATACCTGCGCCGCCGGCACCAATGACAACAGCATCAAATTCTCTGACAGGCAATTTCATTACACACCCCACACCACAACAAATCCATAAAGAACGTAAGCCACCAGCGCAACAACGATCAGCAGTTGCAGAATTAAGCGCACGGCCAGTGGTTTAACGTAGTCCGTTAATACCTGCCACATCCCGATCCAGGCGTGGATCAGAATGGAAACGAGAGCCAGCAGGGTGAAGACTTTAGTGAACGCGGAGGAGAAAAAGCCCGTCCAGACTTCCCATGAAATTTCACCGGTGGTGGCAAAGAAGCCAACCATATAGATGATGTAGAGGGTCAGAACGATAGCGGTAGCACGGACCAGAATAAAGTCATGTACGCCGTTGCGTCCTAGTGCTGAGGCGTTGCTTACCATACGAGGACTCCTGCGAGAAGTGAAAGCACGACAGTAATAACAAAAGAAATTTTGGCGGAGCGTGTCCCTACTTCGAGGGTTTCTTCAAGGTAGCCAAAATCCATCAGCAGGTGGCGAATACCGACCACCGCGTGATACGCCAGCGCGGTCAGGATGCCCCACATGATGAACTTCACAAAGAAGCTATCCATAATGGATGCCGCAGTGAGAAAACCTTCGGGAGAGGAAAGGCTGGTGCCCAGCAGCCAAAGCAGAATCCCGATCGCCACGAAGGTGATCACTCCGGATACGCGATGGAGAATGGACGCTATCGCCGTGATTGGGAACCGGATCGTTTGCAGATCCAGATTGACAGGTCTTTGTTTTTTCACATTTCTTACCATGAATAACGCCCACATGCTGTTCTTATTGTTTCCTTCCTCCGGTCTGCTTGCGGGTCAGACAGCGTCCTTATCTATAACTAAAAGTCATGTTAAAACGCCTTTCCAGGAGTTAAAGCGTGACAAAATAACGCTGGGTGGCTCGGGATTGCAGGGTGTTCCGGAGACCTGGCGGCAGTATAGGCCGTTCACAAAATCATTACAATTAACCTACATATAGTTTGTCGGGTTTTCTCCCGAACAGTGATCCATGTCACGATAACAACATATTTTTAATTTTTAATCATCTGATTTGACAAATATTAAACATTATTGTTACAACCATTACCAGATAAATGCAATAATACGCAAAAGTTATGGGGTCACTCTTTTACCTGAGAATAAGTTATGCAACAGTGAGAGAGTATTGACCGATGTAATCAGGACAGTTATTAGTGGTATATAGTTTTATAATATTCGGGCTGCTAAAACGCTGATTTGCTGTTGTTTCGTCGTAGGCTGAAGACGTACCATCAAGCGCCCTTGCTCTGTACCCTGCCCTTTTCGCGACGCAGAGCGATGTGCAACATAACAAACTGGTAATGTCATCTGCTACGGGCTGAATGCAAATCCACCACCCGGCAGCCTTAAGCAATAAAGGCGCTAAGGAGACCATAAATGTCTGATGCTAAAGCAAAAATCACCCTGGGTGGTGATACTGCTATCGAACTGGATGTGCTAAAGGGCACGCTCGGTCAGGATGTTATTGATATTCGTAGTCTTGGTTCAAAAGGCGTGTTTACTTTTGACCCTGGTTTTACCTCCACCGCATCCTGCGAATCTAAAATCACCTTTATCGACGGTGATGAAGGTATCCTGCTGCACCGCGGTTTCCCGATCGATCAGTTAGCAACCGACTCCAACTATCTGGAAGTATGCTACATCCTGCTGAACGGTGAGAAGCCGACCCAGGCCCAGTACGACGAATTCAAAACCATCGTTACCCGCCACACCATGATTCACGAACAGATTACCCGTCTGTTCCACGCGTTCCGCCGCGATTCTCACCCGATGGCCGTCATGTGCGGTATCACCGGTGCGCTGGCCGCGTTCTATCACGATTCGCTGGATGTGAATAACCCACGCCACCGCGATATCGCCGCATTCCGCCTGCTCTCCAAAATGCCGACGATGGCGGCAATGTGTTACAAGTACTCTATCGGCCAGCCTTTCGTTTATCCGCGCAACGACCTCTCCTACGCGGGTAACTTCCTGAATATGATGTTCTCCACGCCGTGTGAAAAATATGAAGTGAATCCGATTCTGGAACGCGCCATGGACCGTATCCTGATCCTGCACGCCGACCACGAACAGAACGCTTCAACGTCCACCGTACGTACCGCCGGCTCTTCCGGCGCGAACCCGTTTGCCTGCATCGCTGCGGGTATTGCCTCCCTGTGGGGACCGGCACACGGCGGCGCCAACGAAGCGGCGCTGAAGATGCTCGAAGAGATCAGCTCCGTTGAACACATTCCGGAATTCGTCCGTCGCGCGAAAGACAAAAATGACTCTTTCCGCCTGATGGGCTTTGGCCACCGCGTGTACAAAAATTACGACCCGCGCGCCACCGTTATGCGTGAGACCTGCCACGAAGTGCTGAAAGAGCTCGGTACCAAAGACGATCTGCTGGAAGTGGCCATGGAGCTTGAGCACATCGCGCTCAACGACCCGTACTTCATCGAGAAGAAACTCTACCCGAACGTCGATTTCTACTCCGGTATCATCCTCAAAGCGATGGGCATTCCGTCTTCTATGTTTACCGTTATCTTCGCGATGGCGCGTACCGTGGGCTGGATTGCGCACTGGAACGAAATGCACAGCGACGGCATGAAAATCGCCCGTCCGCGCCAGCTGTATACCGGCTACGAAAAGCGCGATTTCAAAAACGATATCGCCCGTTAAGAGGGCTATCGCAGCGACAAAAAACGCGCCTGAAGGCGCGTTTTTTTATTGCTGACATCCCGGGCACCAGTAAAACGGCCGCGACGACAGCATCGTTCTCTCGATTATTCCGCCGCAGCGCTCGCAGGCCTCCCCTTCGCGATGAAAAACCTTAAAGCGAAACAGCGCGCCGTGGTGCTTATTCTCGTCCACCAGACCGCGGGTGTTGTAGGACAATCGCGGGATCTCCAGCAGCGCATGCGCCAGCGCATCGAGCTGTTTTTCATCCAGTTCAGAGGCTTTATGCCGCCCGGTCAGCCCCACCTGCCAGAGGATCTCCACGCGCAGATAGTTGCCTAATCCGGCAAGAAACGCCTGATCCAGCAGCAGACCGGAGAACTGGCGGTTGCGGAATTTCGCCGACAGCAGCCGCGCTTTGACCTGTTCAACGCTAAGGCGCATATCGAGCACATCCGGCCCGACCCGCAGCAAAAACGGATGGCGGGCGAGCTGCTCGGGCGTCAGCATCTCAATATCAGAGGCGCTGTAGAGCAAAATCGCCCTGCGCGCGGTCTGCAGCCGAACGCGCAGAACGCGCGTCGTTTCAGGCTGCGCCCCCGCGTCCACCACTCGCCAGACGCCGTACAGCTGATTGTGGCTATACAGCGTTAGCCCGCCGGAGAAGTGGGTCAGCAGCGCCTTACCGCGAGTTTCAATGTGCGTCACTCGCTGGCCGACCAGCTGAGATTGGTAATGTTGTAACTGCGGGAAGGCGAACCACGCCCCGGTCAGGGGTTCGCCTTTAATCGCCGCTTCCAGGCTATCCGCCGCGCGGCGAATTTCCGGACCTTCCGGCATAATCTTGTCCTTGTGTTAATGCGTTGCCCCACCGCCGACTTTCACATCGCCATCCTGCTGCAGGGCAACGGCGATGGCCGTTTCCAGCGCGGCCTGAACCGTCTCTACCGCCATACTGGCTTCGCCGGGGTGAGCCGCGGCCTGCTCCGGCAAATACGGAATATGGATAAACCCGCCCTTCGCGCCGCTGCGATGACGCAGGCTGTGCAGCAGGCCGTACATCACGTGATTACAGACAAACGTCCCCGCCGTCTGCGACACCGACGCCGGGATCCCCCGGCTGCGCAGGGCGGTTACGATCGCTTTGATCGGCAGCGTGCTGAAGTACGCCGCCGGCCCGCCGGCAGCGATCGGTACGTCGATCGGCTGCAGGCCTTTATTGTCCGGGATCCGCGCATCATCGACGTTGATCGCCACCCGTTCAACGGTGATGTCGACGCGACCGCCCGCCTGGCCAATCGCCAGGGTCAGGACGGGATCCAGCTCATCCAGCGCGGCGTTAAGCGCCGTCAGGGCGTCGCCAAAGACGCACGGCAGCTGCCGCGCCGCCACCGGCTGTCCGCCGATAATAGCGCCGTCCAGCCGCTTTACCACTTCCCACGAAGGGTTAACCGCTTCGCCGCCGAACGGCTCAAAACCGGTAATTAACACGCCAGCCATGATCCCTCCTTACAGGAACATCAGGAAATAGAGTAAAAATACGTTCACGATAAGCAGCATAACGCCGGTCGGCACCTGGGCTTTGATGACCGCGTTTTTATCCGGCAGCTCCAGCAGCGCGGCAGGCACGATATTGAAGTTCGCCGCCATGGGCGTCATCAGGGTACCGCAGTAGCCGGAGAACATGCCAATGGCCGCCATCACCGCCGGGTTCCCCCCGTGCTGCAGCACCAGAATCGGGATCCCGACCCCCGCCGTCACGATAGGAAACGCGGCGAAAGCGTTGCCCATCACCATCGTCAGCAGCGCCATTCCCAGGGTATAGACGGCAACGGCGATAAACCGGCTGTCTACCGCCAGGTAGTGCTGCGTCAGCCAGGAGATGCTGTTGCCAACGCCGGCGGCGGTAAACAGCAGCCCGAGCACCGCGAGGATCTGCGGCAAAATAAACGCCCAGCCCACCGAATCCAGCAGGCGGCGGGCTTCCTGTAACGGCTGCGCGGCCGTTTCATGGGTCATGCGGATAGCCATCACCAGACCGAGCAGCGTGCCCGCGGTCATCGAAAACAGCGTGATCAGCGTGGCGTGATTGCCCGGGCCAAAGATAGCGACCTGCAGCGAGGGGAGATTATTAAACAGCAGCACGCCGATCACCGTCACCACCGGGATCGCCAGCGCCGGGAAAAACAGCCGATTGCCAAGACGCGCGGCGCTGGCGGTACGTTCTTCCTGCGAGCGCTGATGATAGCGACCGAGGCGCACGCCGCCAAAACCGGCGATCAGCGCCAGCACCACCACCACCACGCCAACGCCGATATTAACGGCCCGCTTGTCGCCGACCAGCTCATAGGTCCAGTCGCCAAACAGAAACACCAGGCCATACAGCCCCCAGAACAGGCCGGTTGTCAGCCTGCGCGGGTTGGCCTTATCGCGCCATGACATCACCGCCACCGCCAGCAGAACCGCGCCCGCCAGCCAGTACAGCCAGGTTTGCTGAAAATTCATGCGGCACCGCCTTTCGCCTGCCCGGCGTTAACCTTGTCCAGCTCGCGCTGGAGATGGCGGTCGAGGCGCCACAGGCGGGCGGAGTGGATCAGGAAGGCGCAGACCGCCGTTGGGATCCCCCATAGGGCGATATGCAGCGGCTCGGTCTGAATGCCGCCCGACTCCAGCATAAAGTTATGCATAAAGATAATCGCCCCGAAGGCGACGAAAATATCTTCCCCGAAGAACAGGCCCACGTTGTCGGTCGCCGCCGACATCGCGCGCAGACGATAGCGCACCTCGCCAGGCAAGGCGCCGAAGTTTTTCTCCGCCGCCCCTTCTGCCATCGGCGCCAGCAGCGGGCGCACCATCTGCGGATGACCACCCAGGCTGGTGAGGCCCATCGCCGCGGTCACTTCACGCACGAAAAGATAGACGATAAGCAGACGACCGGCGGTGGCGCTGCGGATCTTCGCGATCCACGTCTGCGCGCGCTCTTTCAGACCGTGCCGCTCCAGCAGGCCAATCACCGCCAGCGGCAGCAGCAGAATAAACGGCAGGTTGCGGGTATTAAGAAATCCTTCTCCCAGCTTTTCCAGAATGGTCGCGATCGGCATATGCGCCGCCAGACCCGTGATGATCCCGGACACAATAACCACCAGTACCGGGTTAAAACGCAGAACAAATCCGACCACGATCGCCGCAATGCCGATCAGTGGCCAGAGAGATAATGACTCTCCCATAGTTACATCCTGTATGTTGTTGTGAATTGTTGTCTAATGTTAATTACTTGATACTATTATTTTTATTCTTCTACTTCCGCACTGACCTGTATATTGCGCCCGGCAAACGCCGCGCGCAAGCGGCGCGCAAAATCCAGCGCGTGCTCGCCGTCGCCGTGCAGGCAGACGGTTTCCGCCACCACGTGCGCCCATTCGCCGGTGATGCTGCGCACCCGGCTGTGCTGCACCATTTCCAGGGTTTGCGCCAGCGACTGCTCTTCGCTCTCGATCAGCGCGCCGGGCTGGGTGCGCGGCACCAGGCTGCCGTCCGCCAGATAGCCGCGGTCGGCGAAGACCTCCTGGCGGGTGGTCAGCTGATAACGCTGCCCGGCGCGAATCAGCTCGCTGCCCGCCAGGCCTACCAGCACCAGACCCGCGTCAACGTCATATACCGCTTTGGCGATAGCGTCGGCAAGCTGCGGATCTTTTGCCGCCTGGTTATAGAGCATGCCGTGCGGCTTGACGTGCTGCAGCTCGCCGCCCTGCGCGCGCACCAGCGCCGCCAGCGCGCCGATCTGATACAGCGTTTGCGCATAAACCGTTTCCGGCGGCAGCTGCATCGCCGTACGGCCAAAATTTTCCCGGTCAGGAAAGCTGGGGTGCGCGCCCACCGCGACGCCATATTTCAGCGCTTCGCGGACGCACTGCAGCATCATCACCGCATCGCCCGCATGGAAACCGCAGGCGATATTGGCTGAAGAGACCAGCTGCAGCAGCGCGCTATCGTTGGCGCAGCCTTCGCCCAGGTCGGCGTTTAAATCAATCTTCATCGTTCAGTCTCCATGCCAGCTGTTCAAAATAACGTTGTCTGTCGGCGCGCGCCTTCAGCGCCTCCTCCAGGGAGCAGGGAACAAAGTGGATCGGCTGTCCCAGCGGGATCTGCGCCAGCTGGTACATATCGGCCTCGATAATGGTCGCAATCCGCGGATAGCCGCCGGTGGTCTGCGCGTCGTTCATCAGTACGATGGGCTGGCCATTATGCGGAACCTGTACTACGCCTGGCAGCAGGCCGTGCGAAAGCATCTCGCGGTCGGTCGTCCGCTTCAGCGGTTGCCCCTGCAGACGATAGCCCATACGATTGCTCTGCGGGCTAAGCTGCCACGGCGAGCGCCAGAACGTGTCCTGCGACACGCTATCAAACTCCTGGTACTCGGGCCCGGGCAGCGCGCGGATGCGGTTGCCGATGGGGAGCTGCTTCACGCCGCGCGGCCCGCGGAACTGCTTATCCGATTTCCCCAGCTTCAGCCGGTCTCCGTCCTGCAAACGTCGACCTTCCAGGCCGCCAATCCCCACTTTCAGATCGGTGCTGCGCGAACCCAGCACCTTCGGCACCGCAATCCCCCCCGCCACCGCCAGGTAGCTGCGCACGCCGTGCTGCGGGTTCTTGAGCACCAGATGCTGCCCGGCCTTGACCGCGGTTCGCCAGCCCACCCATACCGGCTCGCCATCGAGCTTCGCCTCGCAGGCGGCGCCGGTCAGCGCAAACCAGCCGCTGCGTTCAAACTGAATATCCACCTGGCCCAGCGTTATCTCCAGCGCCGCGGCGTTAGCGCCGTTACCCACCAGCAGATTAGCGGTGACCAGCGCCGGCTTATCCATAGCGCCACAGCGGCTGATGCCCAGCTGACGCAGCCCTTCACGCCCGCCGTCCTGCACCGAGGTATACATCCCGGCACGGATGATTTTTAACATACGCCCTCCTTTTGCGGCACGAAACGCACTCTGTCGCCGGAACGCAGCAGCACCGGCTCCTTGCGCTTCGGATCAAACAGCGCCAGCGGCGTACGCCCCAGCAGCTGCCACCCTCCGGGCGTCGCCAGCGGATAGATCCCGGTTTGCGCCCCGCCAATACCGACGGACCCGGCGGGAACCAGCAGGCGCGGCTCCGCCCGTCGCGGCATCGCCAGCTGCTCCGGCAGGCCGCCGAAGTACGGGAACCCCGGCTGGAAGCCGAGGAACCACACCACGTACTCCACCGACGAATGCAGTTCAACCACCTGCTTTTCGCTCAGGCCGCTGTGGCGGGCAATTTCTCCCAGATCCGGTCCGTATTCGCCGCCATAAACTACCGGGACCGAGACCTCCCGCGATTCCGGTTCGAGCGTATCGCACTCCTCCCACCAGAGCTGCAGGCGCTCAATCGCGTCCCACGCCGTCTGCTGCGGGTTGCGCAATATCACAGTAATGTTGTTCATGCCCGGGATGGCTTCCACCACCTCGGTATGGCCTACCAGCCGCTGGGCTAACCGCCAGATCCGCTTCTGGCTTTCCAGCGTCACCGGAGGCTCAAGCTCCAGTACGACTGCCGTTTCACCTAATAAATAACAACGCGCTCGCTGCACTTTTGCCTCCGTTCATCAGGCCGGGTTCGGGATATCAATAAACGTGACGTCCAGTTCGGTATTTTCCGTCAGCCATTCGCTTAACGCGCGAATGCCGCCGCGCTCGGTGGCATGGTGCCCGGCGGCGTAGAAATGCAGCCCCTGCTCGCGCGCCGAGTGTATGGTTTGCTCTGAAACTTCACCGGTAATAAACGCATCGACGCCAAAGCGGGCCGCGCTGTCGATAAAGCTTTGCCCACCGCCGGTGCACCAGGCCACGCGGGCGACTTTATCCGCCCCGGTGTCGCCGCACCACAGCGGTTTGCGACCCAGCCGCGCTTCAATCCATGAAGCCAGCTCCAGGCCCGATACCGCCATCGACAGTTCGCCCCACGGTACCAGCGGTTCAATTTCCCCCATCACATTGATGCCGAGCAGCGATGCCAGCTGAGCGTTATTGCCCAGTTCCGGGTGAGCGTCGAGCGGCAGGTGCCAGCCATAGAGGTTAATGTCGTTAGCCAGCAGCGTTTTGAGGCGATTGCGCTTCATGCCGCGAATGACCGGCGATTCGCCTTTCCAGAAGTAGCCGTGATGGACGATCACCGCATCGGCCTCCAGGCGGACGGCTTCATCCAGCAGCGCCTGGCTGGCGGTCACGCCGGTGACGACTTTTTGTATCGTTTCGCGCCCTTCCACCTGGAGCCCGTTGGGGGCGTAATCACTGATGGCCGCGCTATTGAGTTTTTCATTAATCAGTTGTTCCAGTTCACTATTTTTCATTGCCGTTCCACCAGGTTTTCGTTCTGTACAGAGGAATAACATAACGGTATCCGTCCGGTCAGTCGATAGTTCTGCCGCTTCGCCGTCCATTTTGACTTTTCGCGAAATCCCGCAATTTGTCTACTCCCTCGCTCGCGCATTCGTGTATATTTATGCACTATTACAGCATATTAAATAACCAGAAAGCCCATAAGGCCATGAATATCGCTAGTTAATGGCTATTCATGCAGAAAGATCGACTTTCTTTTTTACGGCAGGACAAGGCATTACATGAACACACAATCCTCACAGCCGCGGGCGATTTATTACGTCGTCGCGCTGCAAATCTGGGAATATTTCAGTTTTTACGGCATGCGCGCGCTGCTGATTCTTTATCTCACCAACCAGCTCAAGTATGACGATAATCATGCTTATGCGCTGTTCAGCGCCTACTGTTCTTTAGTCTACGTCACGCCGATTCTCGGCGGCTTCCTGGCCGATAAGCTGCTGGGCAACCGCATGGCGGTGATGCTCGGCGCGCTGCTGATGGCCATCGGCCATCTGGTGCTCGGTGCCAGCGAAATCGCCCCCACCTTCCTCTATCTGTCGCTGGCGATTATTGTCTGCGGCTACGGGCTGTTTAAATCCAACGTCAGCTGCCTGCTCGGCGAGCTGTATGAACCCACCGACCCGCGCCGCGACGGCGGTTTTTCGCTGATGTACGCGGCGGGCAACGTCGGGTCTATCGTTGCGCCAATCGCCTGCGGCTACGTGCAGGAAGAGTACAGCTGGGCGATGGGCTTCGCGCTGGCGGCCGTCGGCATGATCGCCGGGCTGGTGATTTTCCTCAGCGGCAATCACCATTTCCGCCACACCCGGGGCGTCAATCGCGAAGCGCTGCGGGCGCGGAGTTTCGTCTTACCAAACTGGGGCTGGCTGCTGGTGCTGCTGATCGCCGCGCCGCTGCTGATCACCGTGCTGTTCTGGCAGGAGTGGTCGGTTTACGCGCTGATTGTGGCGACGGTTATCGGCCTGGCGGTACTGACGCGGATCTACCTGCGGGCGGAGACCGCCAGGCAGCGTAAAGAGCTGCGTCTGATTATGGTGCTCACCTGCTTCAGCCTGCTGTTCTGGGCTTTTGCGCAGCAGGGCGGCAGCTCCATCAGCCTCTATATCGACCGTTTTGTTAATCGTCATTTTATGGGCTATGAGATACCGACCGCGATGTTCCAGTCGGTGAACGCCTTTGCGGTGATGCTCTGCGGGGTGGTGCTGGCGTGGCTGGTGAAAGAAAACATCAACGGCAACCGTACCGTGCGCATCTGGGGCAAATTCGCGCTGGGCCTCGGCCTGATGAGCGCCGGTTTCTGTATCCTGACCCTCAGCGCACGCTGGTCGGCGGCTTACGGACAATCTTCAATGCCGCTGATGGTGCTGGGCCTGGCGGTGATGGGCTTCGCCGAGCTGTTTATCGACCCGGTGGCGATGTCGCAGATTACCCGTATTGAGATCCCCGGCGTGACCGGGGTGCTGACCGGTATTTATATGCTGCTCTCCGGCGCTATCGCTAACTATCTGGCAGGCGTGATTGCCGATCAAACCTCGCAGGGGTCGTTCGACGCCGCCGGGGCCGTCAACTATTCAATTAATGCCTACATTGAGGTGTTCAGCCAGATAACCTGGGGCGCGCTGGCCTGCGTCGGCCTGGTGCTGGCTATCTGGCTGTATCACGCCGTTAAGATCCGGACTCGTCGCCTGGCGATGGAGTCTTAAGCTCTCTGGCGGCTTCCCAGGCCGCCAGCGTCGCCAGCCGCGCCTGCTTGTGGTCAACAATCGGGCGCGGATAATCCAGCGTTACGCCCTGTTTCTCCGCCCACAGCCACGGTTGATGCACCGCTTTTTCAGGTACCCCGGCCAGCTCCGGCAGCCATTGACGAATAAACTGCCCCGCTTTGTCGAAGCGCTCTCCCTGGGTCGTCGGGTTAAAAATACGAAAATAGGGCGCGGCATCGGTACCGGTTGAAGCCGCCCACTGCCAGCCGCCGTTATTCGCCGCCAGATCGCCATCAATAAGTTGTTCGATAAAGTAGCGCTCGCCCAGCCGCCAGTCGATGCGCAGGTCTTTCACCAGAAAACTGGCGACAATCATCCGCAGGCGGTTATGCATCCAGCCGGTCGCATTAAGCTGACGCATCGCGGCGTCGACAATCGGGAAGCCGGTTTGCCCGCGCTGCCAGGCCTGAAGCGCGGATTTATCGTCCAGCCACGCCACGTTATCGGTCCAGTCGATAAAAGGCCGCCCCTTACACAAGTTTGGGTAGTAAACCATCAGGTGACGATAAAACTCGCGCCAGATAAGCTCGTTGAGCCATACCGATCCGGCTTCGCCATCCAGCGCCCGCGGCTGCTCAACCCGCAAACGGTGCAGGCACTGGCGCGGTGAGAGCGCGCCCACCGCCAGGCACGGCGACAGTCGGCTGGTCCCCTCGATGGCGGGAAGATCGCGCTGCTGCTCATAGTCGGCGGCCTTTTGCTGGCAGAAGCCGCGAAGCCGGGCGATGGCACTTTTTTCATCCGCGGCGAAAAGCTCGCTATCAAATGGCGTCTGCGGATAATCTATTTTCACTTCAGACGCCGCAGCGATGGGCCCGCCCGCGCGGACTTTCGGCGCGGCGACGCACTCCGGCAGCGCTTCCTGCAAACGGCGAATAAAGGCATTTTTAAACGGCGTAAAGACCTTATACATTTCACGACTGCCGGTCAGCACGCTGCCCGGCGGCAGCAGAACGCTATCATCAAAGCCCTGACAGGTCACCTCCGCTAAGGTTTTCTCCACCGCCGCATCGCGCTGGCGTTCATTGATTTCGTACTGGTAGTTGTAAAACAGATGGGTCACCTGCCGCTGCCGGCAAATTCTGGCGAGCAGCGCCACGCTGGCGGTGAAATCTGCGGCATGTTCAATCTGCAGCGGGATCCCCTTTTCGGCCAGCGCCGCTTGCAGGCTGTGAAGGTGGCTGATCATAAACGCCGCCTGGCGCGGCGCCATACCGTGCTGGCGCCATTGCCCTGGCGTGGCGATAAATAATCCCAGCACCTCGGCATGGGGATCGCGGCAGGCGGCGGCGAGCGCCAGGTTATCGTGGATGCGCAAATCCGCGCGAAACCAGACCAGATGGGTGGCCATAGCATTCCTTTCATCATGAAAATTGATAAGTTCGACTTATATTTAACCCTCCCGCCGGCTTAACCTTCGGGGAGTGAATAAGTGTAAGCCACTCATGGCAAAAAAAAACCGCCGGGTAAACCGGCGGCATGATGATAAGGCAATCTGTTGGCACGCTGTGCCGGGTAAGACAGGGTAAATAAGCCAGGATATCAAGCCATTAGCCCGTTTCCGCAGCGCGCGCCCGCTGAGCCATAAACCGTTATTAATAAAAATCTGCGGAGACTTTTTCGGCCTGCGCCAGCCATACCGGCTGTTCGCTGGTTTTCGCCCACACGCGGTGCAGCCAGCTATAAAAACGGGCGCGATCTTTCCAGAACAGCATTACCGGCAGCGCCAGCACGCCAGCAGCCACGGCGAAAGCGCGACGCGCAAAGATGATATGAGCAGGATAAGTTTTGTACAACGCCATAATTTCTCTCCCCTTTGTCAGGCCGGCAAGCAAAGCCGGTAAAGTTAATCTGTTTCTCTGCTTAAAATAGTACCGCTTTGGCTGTAATTTTACTACTCATCCGACCACTAAAAAGCACGTATTTAGCCTTTATTTACATTCACCCGGTAACTTAGTTACAAAAAAGTTAAATTAATACTAACCATTAGTTAAATTGTGGTCTTGGCGATTTTTATATTTTTTTTACACCCCCGCCGCAGATTTTTGCGAAATCTTTGCGCCCGACTGCCTATTCTCCTCGTAAATCAAAAAGACACCCGGAGGTGGATTGTGAGTGCAGGCGTAATCGCTGGCGTAGCGCTGGTGTTCCTGTTGCTGGTTTATCTGGTTTATGCCCTGATACACGCGGAGGCATTCTGATGGCCGCTCAAGGATTTTTACTCATCGCGAGCTTTATTCTGCTGCTGATGATCCTGGCTCGTCCGCTGGGCACGGCGCTGGCGACGATGATCAATGATTCCCCGCTACCGGGCCTGGCCGGCATCGAACGCGGTTTATGGCGGGCGGCGGGCATTCGTTCTCAGGAGATGAACTGGTATCAATATTTATTCGCTATTCTGCTGTTTAATGCGCTGGGTCTGCTGGTCCTGTTCACGCTGCTGATGTTCCAGGGCTCGCTGCCGCTCAATCCGCAGCACCTGCCCGGCCTGTCGTGGGACCTGGCGCTGAATACGGCGGTGAGCTTTGCCAGCAACACCAACTGGCAGGCCTATGCCGGTGAAACCACCATGAGTAGCCTTAGCCAGATGGCCGGGCTGGCGGTGCAAAACTTCCTCTCCGCCGCCACCGGCATCGCGGTGATCTTTGCCCTTACCCGCGCCTATGCCCGGCAGAAAGTCAGCACCCTTGGCAACGCCTGGGTCGATCTGACCCGCATCACCCTCTGGCTGCTGCTGCCCATTTCGCTGCTCATCGCGCTGTTCTTTATTCAGCAGGGCGTGCCGCAGAGTTTTTCCCCGAATCAGGGCTTTACCTCGCTTGAAGGGGTGCGCCAGATGCTGCCGATGGGGCCGGTGGCTTCACAGGAAGCGATCAAAATGCTGGGTACTAACGGCGGCGGCTTCTTTAACGCCAACTCAGCGCATCCGTTTGAAAACCCAACCGCGCTGACCAACCTGGTGCAGATGCTGGCGATCTTTCTCATCCCGGCGGCGCTGTGCTTCGCTTTCGGCGAGGTGGTGGGCGATCGCCGTCAGGGACGGGCCATTCTATGGGCGATGACGCTCATCTTCATCGTCTGCGTGGCGGTAGTGATGTGGGCGGAAACCCGCGGTAACCCGCATCTGCTGAGCCTTGGCGCCGACAGCAGTATCAATATGGAAGGCAAAGAGAGCCGGTTCGGTATTCTCGCCAGCAGCCTGTTTGCCGTGGTCACCACCGCCGCGTCCTGCGGGGCGGTCAACGCCATGCACGACTCCTTTACCGCGCTGGGCGGAATGGTTCCCATGTGGCTGATGCAGATAGGCGAAGTGGTCTTCGGCGGCGTCGGCTCGGGTCTGTACGGCATGCTGCTGTTCGTGATGCTGGCGGTATTTATCGCCGGGCTGATGATTGGCCGCACCCCGGAGTACCTCGGGAAGAAAATTGACGTCCGCGAAATGAAAATGATTGCGCTGGCGATCCTCGTGACCCCGACGCTGGTGCTCCTCGGCACGGCGCTGGCGATGATGACCGAAGCCGGTCGCGCGGGCATGTTCAACCCCGGGCCACACGGCTTCAGCGAAGTGCTGTACGCCGTCACCTCGGCGGCCAACAACAACGGCAGCGCCTTTGGCGGCCTCAGCGCGGCGACGCCGTTCTGGAACCTGCTGCTGGCGTTCTGCATGCTGGTTGGCCGCTTCGCAGTCATTATCCCGGTGATGGCGATTGCCGGTTCGCTGGTAACGAAGAAAATTCAGCCCGCCGGCAGCGGCACGCTCGCCACCCATGACGCGCTGTTTATCGGCCTGCTGATCGGCACCGTGCTGTTGGTTGGCGCCCTGACCTTTATTCCCGCGCTGGCGCTCGGCCCGCTGGCGGAACACTTTTCCTTACTTTAAGCGATTGCGGAGCAACCTGTTATGAGTCGCAAATCATTAGCCCTGCTGGAGCCGACGCTGGTGCGTCAGGCCCTGCTGGACGCCGTGAAAAAACTGAGCCCTGCCGTACAGTGGCGTAACCCGGTGATGTTTATCGTCTGGATTGGCAGTCTGCTCACCACCCTGCTGGCTCTTGCCATGGCAAGCGGGCAGATCGCCGGCAGCGCCGGATTTACCGCCGCCGTTAGTCTCTGGCTGTGGTTCACCGTCCTGTTCGCCAACTTCGCCGAAGCGATGGCGGAAGGCCGCAGTAAAGCGCAGGCTAACAGCCTCAAAGGGGTCAAAAAGACCGCCTTTGCCCGTAAGCTGCGCGCGCCGCAGCACGATGCGCAAATTGACCACGTCCCCGCCGAAGAGCTGCGTAAAGGCGACGTGGTGCTGGTCGAGGCGGGGGATATTATTCCCTGCGATGGCGAAGTTATCGAAGGCGGCGCGTCGGTGGATGAGAGCGCCATTACGGGTGAATCCGCGCCGGTTATCCGCGAGTCCGGCGGCGACTTCGCCTCGGTGACCGGCGGGACGCGTATTCTCTCCGACTGGCTGGTGATCCGCTGCAGCGTCAACCCCGGCGAAACCTTCCTTGACCGGATGATCGCCATGGTTGAAGGCGCCCAGCGCCGCAAGACGCCGAACGAAATCGCGCTGACTATCCTGCTTATCGCCCTGACCCTGGTATTCCTGCTGGCCACCGCCACCATCTGGCCCTTCTCCGCCTGGAGCGGTAACGCGGTCAGCGTCACGGTGCTGGTGGCGCTGCTGGTGTGCCTGATCCCCACCACCATCGGCGGCCTGCTGTCGGCCATCGGCGTCGCCGGGATGAGCCGCATGCTCGGCGCGAACGTGATCGCCACCAGCGGCCGCGCGGTTGAAGCGGCGGGCGACGTCGACGTCCTGCTGCTGGACAAAACCGGCACCATTACCCTTGGCAACCGCCAGGCTTCGGCATTCCTGCCTGCGCAGGGCGTGGAAGAGAAAACCCTTGCCGATGCCGCCCAGCTGTCGTCGCTGGCCGACGAAACGCCGGAAGGCCGCAGCATCGTGGTGCTGGCAAAACAGCGCTTTAATCTGCGCGAGCGCGATCTGCAATCGCTGCATGCCACCTTCGTGCCGTTTACCGCCCAGACCCGGATGAGCGGCATCAACATCGACCAGCGGATGATCCGCAAAGGTTCCGTGGATGCCATTCGCCGCCACGTTGAGGCCAACGGCGGCCACTTCCCGGCCGACGTCGATAAACAGGTTGAAGAGGTGGCGCGTCTTGGCGCCACGCCGCTGGTGGTCGCCGAAGGCGAACGCGTGTTGGGGATTATCTCGCTGAAAGATATCGTCAAAGGCGGCATCAAAGAGCGTTTTGCCCAGCTGCGTAAAATGGGGATTAAGACGGTGATGATCACCGGCGATAACCGCCTGACCGCCGCCGCTATCGCCGCGGAAGCGGGCGTGGACGACTTTCTCGCCGAAGCGACGCCGGAGGCCAAGCTGGCGTTGATCCGCCAGTATCAAGCGGAAGGACGGCTGGTGGCGATGACCGGCGACGGTACCAACGACGCCCCGGCGCTGGCGCAGGCCGACGTGGCGGTCGCGATGAACTCCGGTACCCAGGCGGCGAAAGAGGCGGGCAATATGGTGGATCTCGACTCTAACCCCACCAAACTGATCGAGGTCGTACATATCGGTAAACAGATGCTGATGACCCGCGGTTCGTTAACCACTTTCAGTATTGCCAACGACGTGGCGAAGTACTTTGCCATCATTCCGGCCGCCTTTGCCGCCGTCTATCCGCCGCTGGCGATGCTTAACGTGATGCATCTGCACTCGCCTTCTTCAGCGATCCTGAGCGCGGTGATTTTTAATGCGCTGATTATCATCTTCCTGATCCCGCTGGCGCTGAAGGGCGTGAGCTATAAGCCGCTGACGGCCTCGGCGATGCTGCGCCGCAACCTGTGGGTCTACGGCCTGGGCGGACTGCTGGTGCCCTTTATCGGTATCAAAGCGATCGACCTGTTATTGACCCTGACCGGGCTGCTGTGAGGAAAAAATCATGTCATTCATTCGTCCTGCTGTTGTGCTGTTTATTCTGTTAACGCTGCTCACCGGCGGCGTCTATCCGCTGTTAACCACCGCGCTGGGACAGTGGTGGTTCCCGCAGCAGGCCAACGGCTCGCTGGTGCGAATTGACGGGGAAGTGCGCGGTTCCCGCCTTATCGGGCAGAACTTTACCGCGCCGGGCTATTTCCAGGGCCGCCCTTCCGCGACGGCGGAGATGCCGGATAACCCGCTGGCGTCCGGCGGCAGCAACCTCGCCGCCAGCAATCCGGCGCTGGACAAAGCCATCAGCGAACGGGTGCAGGCCCTGCGCGCCGCCAATCCGGACGCCAGCGCAACGGTTCCGGTGGAGCTGGTGACCGCCTCGGCGAGCGGACTGGATTACAGTCTGACGCCTGCCGCCGCTCTGTGGCAGGCGCCGCGCGTCGCCAAAGCGCGCCAGCTTAGCGTGGAGCAGGTCACGCAGCTTGTGAACGAGGCAACGCAAAAACCGTTGCTCAGTTTTCTCGGCCAACCTGTGGTAAATATACTGCAGCTGAATATGTCGCTGGATGCCCTGAAGGATAAGTAAAAATGAGTGACGAGCCGCTGCGTCCGGACCCTGACCGCCTGCTGCAACACGCCGCCGCCCCGCATCGCGGTAGGCTAAAGATATTTTTTGGCGCCTGCGCCGGGGTCGGTAAAACCTGGGCGATGCTGGCGGAAGCGCAGCGGCTGCGCGCCCAGGGGCTGGATATTCTGATTGGCGTGGCGGAAACCCACGGACGCAAAGAGACGGCGGCAATGCTTGAGGGGCTCAGTACCCTGCCCCAGCGCCGCCTTTCCCACCGCGGGCGCTACGTAAAGGAGTTTGACCTTGACGGCGCGCTGGCCCGTCGCCCGGCGCTGATTCTGGTCGATGAGCTGGCGCACAGCAACGCGCCCGGCTCGCGTCATCCTAAACGCTGGCAGGACGTCGAAGAGCTGCTGGAAGCCGGCATTGACGTATTTACCACCGTTAACGTCCAGCACCTCGAGAGCCTGAACGATGTCGTCAGCGGCATCACCGGCGTGCAGGTTCGCGAAACCGTCCCGGATCCGTTTTTCGACGCCGCCGACGATGTGGTACTGGTGGACCTGCCCCCCGACGATCTGCGTCAGCGGCTCAATGAGGGAAAAGTCTATATCGGCGGCCAGGCCGAGCGGGCCATCGAGAACTTCTTTCGCAAGGGCAACCTCATCGCCCTGCGCGAGCTGGCGCTGCGCCGTACCGCCGATCGGGTCGATGAGCAGATGCGCGCCTGGCGCGACCGTCAGGGCCAGGAAAAAGTCTGGCATACCCGCGACGCCATTTTGCTGTGCATCGGCCATAACACCGGCAGCGAAAAGCTGGTCCGCGCCGCCGCCCGGCTGGCGGCCCGGCTGGGGAGCGTCTGGCATGCGGTGTATGTTGAAACCCCCTCTCTGCACCGCCTGCCGGAGGCGAAACGGCGGGCGATTCTCGCCGCGCTCAGGCTGGCGCAGGAGCTGGGCGCGGAAACCGCCACCCTCGCCGATCCTTCGGAAGAGAAGGCCGTCCTCCACTACGCCCGCGAACATAATCTCGGCAAGATAGTGATTGGCCGCCAGCAGAAAAGGCGCTGGTGGGATCGCAGCGGCTTCGCCGATCGCCTGGCCCGTCACGCGCCGGATCTCGACCTGGTGGTGATCGCGCTGGATGAAAAGGCCGCCTCCCTGCCGGCGCGCGCCAGCGATAGCCGGACGGCGATGGAAAAATGGCGTTTACAGCTCCAGGGGTGCGTCGTCGCCATCGCCCTGTGCGCGGTTATTACCGTCGTCGCCATGCAGTGGCTGATGGCCTTTGAGGCCGCCAACCTGGTGATGCTGTACCTGCTCGGCGTGGTGATTATCGCCCTTCTGTACGGCCGCTGGCCGTCGGTACTGGCGACGGTGATTAACGTGGTCAGCTTCGACCTGTTTTTTGTCGCGCCGCGCGGCACGCTGGCGGTTTCTGACGTGCAGTATCTGCTGACCTTTGGCGTGATGTTGACCGTCGGGCTGCTTATCGGCAACCTCACCGCCGGCGTACGCTACCAGGCGCGGGTGGCGCGCTATCGTGAACAGCGCACCCGGCATCTGTACGAAATGTCAAAAGCGCTGGCGGTGGGCCGCAGTCGTGAAGATATCGCCGCCACCAGCGAGCGGTTTATCGCCTCAACGTTTCAGGCGCGCAGCCAGCTGCTGCTGCCCGATGAAACATTAAGACTCACGCCGCTGACAAAGCCCGCGGCGGCAATCACCTGGGATGACGCGATTGCCCGCTGGAGCTTTGATAAAGGACAACCCGCCGGTGCGGGCACCGATACGCTTCCCGGAGTGCCCTACCAGATCCTGCCGCTGAAAAGCGCCACCCGCACCTGGGGACTGCTGGTCGTGGAGCCGGCCAACCTGCGCCAGCTGATGATCCCCGAACAGCAGCGCCTGCTGGAAACCTTCACCCTGCTGGTCGCCAGCGCTCTGGAACGGCTGGCGCTCACCGCCAGCGAAGAGCAGGCCCGGCTGAACAGCGAACGGGAAAGCCTGCGCAACTCGCTGCTGGCGGCGCTGTCCCACGATCTACGGACTCCGCTTACGGTGCTATTTGGCCAGGCGGAGATCCTGACGCTCGATCTCGCCAGCGAAGGTTCGAAGCACGCGCCGCAGGCCAACGAGATACGCCAGCACGTGCTCAATACCACCCGCCTGGTGAATAATCTGCTGGATATGGCGCGTATCCAGTCCGGCGGCTTTAATTTGCATAAAGAGTGGCTAACCCTGGAAGAGGTCGTCGGCAGCGCGCTGCGTATGCTGGAGCCGGGGCTCGGCGGGCGGCATATTCAGCTTGCGCTGCCGGACCCGCTACTGCTGGTTCACGTCGACGGTCCGCTTTTTGAGCGGGTACTGATTAATCTTCTGGAAAATGCGGTGAAATACGCGGGAGCACAGGCGCAAATCGGCATTACCGCGGACGTCGATCCGCACACTTTAGTGCTTGAGGTATGGGATAACGGACCGGGTATTCCCGCCG
Source organism: Klebsiella sp. LTGPAF-6F (assembly GCF_001753185.1). Classification (NCBI taxonomy): domain Bacteria; kingdom Pseudomonadati; phylum Pseudomonadota; class Gammaproteobacteria; order Enterobacterales; family Enterobacteriaceae; genus Klebsiella; species Klebsiella sp. LTGPAF-6F. The sequence goes on along the minus strand of NZ_CP017450.1, from coordinate 1,904,782 downwards.
GGCAAGAACAGGCTATCTTTGATAAATTCGCTCGCGGCAATAAAGAGTCGGCGATCCCCGGCGTCGGGCTGGGGCTGGCCATTTGCCAGGCGATCGTTGAGGTGCACGGCGGGACCATTAGCGCCGCGACGCGCCCGCAGGGCGGCGCCTGCTTCCGTGTTACACTGCCGAGGGAAACGCCCCCTGAACTGGAAGAGTTAGCCGAGGAAATGTGATTAACGTTCTGATCGTTGAAGACGAAAATGCTATCCGCCGCTTTCTGCGCACCGCGCTGGAAGCCGACGGCATGCGCGTATTTGAAGCGGAGACTCTGCAGCGCGGGCTGATCGAAGCCGCGACCCGCAAGCCGGATTTAACCATTCTCGATCTTGGACTACCCGATGGTGACGGCAACGCGTTTATTCGCGAGGTTCGCCAGTGGAGCCAGATGCCGATTATCGTGCTGTCGGCGCGCACCGAGGAACAGGACAAAATCGCCGCGCTTGACGCTGGTGCCGATGACTATCTCAGTAAACCCTTTGGTATTGGCGAGCTGCAGGCGCGGCTGAGGGTGGCGATGCGCCGCCATGCCGGCGCCCAGGCCGACGAACCGCGGGTGCGTTTTGCAGATATTGACGTTGATATCCCCGCCCGCCGCATCGTACGCGGCGATCAGGAGATCCACCTGACGCCGATTGAATTTCGCCTGCTGGCGGTACTGCTCAATAATCCCGGCAAGGTGCTGACCCAGCGGCAGCTGCTCAATCAGGTCTGGGGGCCGAATGCGGTGGAGCACAGCCACTATTTGCGCATTTATATGGGGCACCTGCGGCAAAAGCTGGAGGCCGATCCGGCGCGTCCGCAGCATTTGCTGACCGAAACGGGGATCGGCTATCGGTTTATGCCCTAGCCGTTGTCCCCGGCTCGCGCTTCGCTTAGCCGGGCTACGGGTCCGCCATCGTCTGCCAGGCGGTAGCCCGGACAGGCGCGTCAAGCGCCGCCTCCGGGAAATGTGCCAGGCCTCATAAATCAACGCTGTTTCATCCCGGTGGCGCTGCGCTGACCGGGCTACGGGTTCACCGTCGGCTGCGGGCCGGTAGCCCGGATAAGGCGTTTACGCCGCAATCCGGGGAAGGCAGGCGATTATTGTCCGTAGTAGGCCCCTGCCCCGTGTTTACGCAAATAGTGTTTATCCAGCAGCGTCGCAGAGACCGGCTGTTCGTCAATGCTCAGCTGACGGGTCCACATATTCATATAGGCAATCTCCTCCAGCACCACCGCATTATGCACTGCGTTCGCCGGATCTTTTCCCCATGCAAACGGGCCGTGGCCGTGGACCAGCGCGGCGGGTACGCTGAGCGGATCGGTATGCTGCGCGCCCAGCGTTTCAATAATCACGTGACCGGTATTGGTTTCATAATCACCGCGGATTTCATCATCGCTGAGCGGGCGGGTACAGGGGATCGGCCCATAAAAATAGTCGGCGTGGGTGGTGCCCATCGCCAGCAGCGGCCTGCCCGACTGCGCCCAAATCGTCGCGTGGCGCGAATGGGTGTGCACAATTCCGCCCACGCCGCTAAACGCCTTATACAGCTCCAGATGGGTCGGCGTATCCGACGAGGGCTTATAGCGCCCCTCCACCACCCTGCCGGTCGCCAGCTCCACCACCACCATATCCTCGGCCGTCATCACGGCGTATTCCACGCCGGAGGGTTTGATCACCACCAGTCCGGCGTCGCGATCGATGCCGCTGACGTTGCCCCAGGTAAAGGTCACAAGATGAAATTTCGGCAGCGCCAGATTGGCGTCAAGAACCGCCTGCTTGAGGTTATCCAACATACTTCACTCCTGAATTCACAATGCCTTCATACTGAGGCGGGCGAAACGCCTGCTGGTATTTATCCGTTAGCCACGCTTTAGCGTCGGCGATTCTCTCGCTGTCCAGCCCGTCATTTTTGGCCCACATCTCAATCAGCCAGGCGCCGCGATAGTTCAGCGCCGAGAGCGTACGAAATATCTCGGTAAAATCGACGCAGCCGGTCCCGAATGGCACATCGCGGAACTGCCCCAGCGAAGCGTGCGAAACGGGCTGGGTATCCTTCAAATGAATGGCGGTGATTTTATGAATGCCCTTCCTCAACTCTTCAGGAACGTCGTTTTGCCAGGCGCTTAAGTTGCCAACGTCCGGGTAGACGCAAAACCACGGGCTGCAAACCTTCCGTTCGAGATCCAGCCAGCGGGAGATATTGCTCATAAAGGCGGTATCCATAATCTCCATCGACAGCATCACCTGCGCTTTCGCCGCTTCGGCCACCGCCCAGTTGATGCCCTCGATAAAGTATTCCCGGGTCTGCGCCGAAGAGGATTCGTAATAGACGTCATAGCCTGCCAGCTGGATGTTGCGAATGCCGACGTGGCTGGCAAAATCCAGCGCATCAAGCATCAGTTCCCGCGCCTTGAGCCGGGTATCGCGATTGACGCTACCAAAGGGATGGCTGCGGTGCGCGGAGAGGCACATGCTCGGCACATCAATGCCGCTGTTAATTTTGTCGGCCACGAACGCCAGCCGCTGCCCCCGGTTCCAGCGCAGCCTGGCCTGGCGCTCGGGGCTTTCGTCAACGGAGATTTCAATAAAATCAAACGCCAGGCCCGCCGCCATTTCAAAGCGTTTCGGCCAGTCCAGCGCCGCGGGGAGCGCTTTTTCGTAGATGCCAAGTCTGGGTTTCATTGCGCCGCTCCCGTCGCCCTGGAGAGGCTTTGCGCGACCGCTAAGTAACGGGCGTAGCCTTCACGCAGCTGCTGATGCCGATTGCTGTCGGGTTGATAGCAGACCACCTCGGGCTGCGTGGCGGCAATCGCTTCGCTGAAGTTAGCGTAGGCGCCGCTGCCGGCCGCGGCGCACAGCGCGGCGGCTCGACAGCCGGCCTGTTCGATATCCACCACTTCCAGCGGAAGATTGGCCGCATCGGCGTACATCTGCGTCCAGCCTCTCGACTGGCTCGGTCCGCCGGTAAAGCGAATTTTTTGAATATCCCGATTGAGTTCAATAATGCGGTCCTGATGCACCAGGTGAGAAAAAACGATGCCGCGATAGATGGCCGCAATAATATCCTTTTTCGTATGATGCCCCGCGAGGCCCACCAGCGCGCCGGGCAGATCCATCGCCAGATTGGAACCGAACAAATAGGGTAAAAAAATGAGGTTGCTGTCGGTATCTTGCGCAATCCAGCTTTCGAAATGGTCGTAGCAGCGGTCATCGTCAGGGAAAAACTGCTTCACAAACCAGGAGAGATTGCTCGCCGAAGTGGGGCTGCCCTCGTGAACGAAGTATTTACCCGGAATGCAGTATTTCCCCCAGATGTAGGGAAAGTCGCTGGCAATAATGCTATCCGTCACCGAGGTGGCGATACTCCAGGTGCCGGCCACCGCGCTCAGGGTATCCGCCCGGTCAATCCCCGAGGAGACGGCGGAGGCCACCACGTCGAAAAAGCCGCCGAAAACCGGCGTCCCCGGGCACAAACCGCAATCCAGCGAGGCCTGCAGGGTAATGTGGCCCACGCAGTCCGTCGAGTTCACCACCGGCGCGGTTTTATCCGCCACTTCCTCAATGCCAAACAGCGCCATCATGTCGCGGTCATAGCGGGAGGTAAACTGGTTATAAAAATTGCTGCCGGAAATATTAGTGATCTCCGCCGTCGCCTCGCCGGTCAGGCGGAAACGTACGTAGTCGTGCACCATTAAAACGGCGTCGATCCTGTCGTAATTGGCCGGTTCATGCGCTTTCAGCCACGCCAGTAGCGACACCGGATGTCCGGTCCACAGCTGCTGCAATCCTTTTGGGTATGCCAGCTTGTCTATACCTTCGCGATACCATTTTTTGACAAACGCCAGCGCCCGGGTATCGGATGAGATAATCCCGTTGCGCACCGGCTCGCCTTTTTTGTCAATCGCGTAGAGCCCTTTGCCGTGCGAGGAGAAACCGATCCCGCCGATGCTTAACGGCGGCACCTGGCTTTCATACAGCGCTTTTTTTATCACGCTGCAAACGGTATCCCATAGCTCATGCATGTTCCGCTCGGTAAAGCCCGGCTGTTCGGATAATACCTGCGCATATTGCGACGCCACGTGAATCTCTTGCCCTAACTCATTATATATACCGGCTTTGGTGACCGTACCACCGATATCAACTCCGATAAAATTCATATCCCTTCGCCTCATATTTAAAATAAGTTAACGTCTGGCTGAGCTAATAAAGGTGGCGCCCCAAATAATAAGCCCTTTCACCACGTACTGAACGTAAGGAGAGATCCCCAGAAGGTTTAAACCATTATTCAGTACGCCGAGCATCATGGCGCCAATCAGGGTGCCGATAATCATTCCGCGGCCGCCGGCAATGGATGCCCCGCCGAGCACCACGGCGGCAATGGCATCCAGTTCAAATCCGACGCCGGCATTCGGCTGGCCGCTCATCACCCGCGAGGTGAAAATAAGACCGGCAAAACTGGCGGTAAAACCGCTGATCACGTAAACCAGCAATTTATAATATTTCACCCGCAGGCCGCTCAGGCGCGCCGCTTCTTCATTACCGCCGAGGGAATAAACATAGCGACCAAACGGCATATGATTCAGGACGATATAAAAGATGAGATATAAAACCACCATCAGAATAATAGGCACCTGAATACCGAACAGATATTCACGGCCCCAAAAAGCGAATGAATCCGGTAAGCCGGAGATGGGGTAGCCGCCGGTATAGATCAGCGCCAGCCCCTTCGCAATAATCATTGCCCCGAGGGTCACGATAATCGGCGGCATTTTACCGTAGGCGGTTAAAAAGCCGTTCAGCGCGCCAAAGGCGACGCCGGAGCACAGACCGATAAGAATGGCTAACCACGGATCTAAACCATAGTACTTCATTAATCCCGCCATCAGGGTACCGGCCAGGGCCATGACCGCGCCGACGGAGAGGTCGATTCCGCCGGTCAGAATGGCAAAGGTCATCCCGATGGCAATGATGGCATTAATCGAGACCTGACGAGCGACGGTCGATAAGTTATCGACCGTTAAAAAGTAGTCATTAAAAATAGCCATACAGGAGAACAGGAGTACCAGACCAACAAACGGCAGGAACGCGGGCATTTTTAATAAACCATGGAGCATCTTTTTATTTTTATCAGGAGATGCGGCGGGCGCTAATGACACGTTTTCATTACTCATTTAATACTCCCTAAATAATATTACCGGCAGCGTGCAGCATAATCACAGTGGAATTGATTTGGTCGTTCTCGAGTTCGGCAACGATATTACCGTCGCGAAAAACCATTACCCGGTCGCTAACGCCAATCACCTCTGGTAGCTCAGATGAAATCATAATTATTGAAATACCCTGGGCGGTGAGGTCGCGCATAATCTGATAGATTTCTGATTTCGCTCCGACATCAATACCGCGAGTCGGTTCGTCAAAAATAAGAATATTGACATCATGATTTAACCAACGGGAAATAACGACTTTCTGCTGGTTACCGCCGCTCAACGTGCCCACCGCGGTCCCGGCATCCGGCGTTTTCACGCCAACGTGATTAATTAAACGCTCGGCGGTCAGGCGCTCTTCGTTATCGCGGATAAGCGAGAACTGGCAGGCGTGCTTGTTAAGCCAGATATTATCTTTGACCGAAAAAGGCAGCACCAGCCCCTGCGTTTTGCGGCTTTCCGGCAACAGACCAATGCCCAGACGCAGAGCCCGGTCGGTGGATTTTATCGTCACCTCTTTTCCGGCCAGGCGGACGCGCTTTTTGAAGCATTTATCCGCGCCGGTCAGGGCCAGGATCGCTTCGGAACGCCCCGATCCCACCAGCCCGGCGAGGCCCAGGATCTCCCCTTTGCGCAGCGTCAGCCGATTGAGCTGGCTATTCTCGGTAAGCTGAATTTCGGCCTCCAGCAGTATCTCATCATGCGCCAGCGTCCGCCGCTCGGGATAGATATTCTCCACCTCACGGCCGACCATCATCTGGATCATCTCGGCGATGTCGATATTGTCGACCTTTGCCGACCCGATATATTTGCCGTCGCGGAGAATGCTCAGGCTGTCGCAGATCTCATATATCTCCTCAAGGTGGTGTGAGATAAAGAACATCCCGACGCCTTTGGCCTTTAAATCGCGCATCACGCGGAAAAGATGCTCCGCCTCGCTCGGGGTTAAGGTCGCGGTGGGCTCATCCAGAATGAGAATTCGCGCATCCAGCGACAGCGCTTTGGCAATTTCCACGAACTGCTGTTCGGCGACGCTGAGATGGCAAATTTGCTCATCGGGATCGAGGGTCACGCCAAGATCTTTAAAAATGCGTAACGCCTCGCGGCGCATCGCTTTACGATCTAGCAGGCCAAAACGATTTACCTTTTCGCGATTAAGGAAAATATTCTCATAAGCGTTCAGATAGGGAATAAGAGAAAACTCCTGAAAGATAATCCCTACGCCGCAGGCAATCGCGTCACGATAGTTATGAAAATGCTGCTGCTTACCGTCAATAAAAATATTACCGGCGTCAGGTTGATATATTCCGCACAGGATTTTCATTAACGTCGATTTACCCGCGCCGTTTTCACCTAATAAAGCATGCACCTCCCCTCGGCCAAGGGTGATATTGACATTATCCAGCGCCTTGACCCCGGGGAAGCTTTTACTGACGTTTTTGACTTCCAGTAAGCTGGGCATAAACATCGCTCCATAATGGCTCGATAAAATAGCGAGCCATACTTTAAGAAGAATCCGGCACGGCTCACCTGAATAAGCGAGAGCCGCTGTGGCGTAATAATGCGATTACCAGTGGAAATCTTTGGCGTTGGTTTTATCGATAAGCTTCACATCTACAGGGATCTCTTTAGGAATATTCGCCCCCCAATGTTTGGCCAGGGCAATACCTAAACCAATACGCAGCTGATCGCGCGGGAACTGAGCGGCGGTGGCAATAAACGGCGTATTACCTTTAGCAATTTCAGCGACCGCTTCCGGAGAACCATCAACGCTCACCAGCTTCACATCGCGCCCTGATGCCTGAATCGCCGCCAGAGCGCCGAGTGAGCCAACATCATTCACGCTAAAAATACCGTTGAGCGTCGGGTTGGACTGCAGCATATTTTCCGTCACGCTCATGGAGGTATCGCGCTCTTGTTTACCATTCAGTTTGGTAATCACTTTAATATTGGGATGCTTTTTCATCGCATCTTCAAAGCCGCGCACGCGCTCCAGAATAGGTACCACCGGAATCCCGTCGAGAATCGCTACGTTGCCTTTATCACCCAGCGCTTTGGCTAAGTGTTCCCCGGCAATAAAGCCCGCATCATAGTTTTTTGAGCCGACAAAAGAATCTATCGGGCCATTAGCCTGAGCATCTATCGCCACCACCACCACGCCGGCTTTTTTAGCGGCCAGCACGGCGGTTTCCGCACCGACGCTATCAGCCGGGTTAATCAGCAAAATATCTATTTTCTTTTGCAGCATATCCTCAACGTCGCTAATCTGCTTGGAGACATCATGCGCCGCATCCGCGGTATAGACGGTGGCGTTAATATCTTTTGCCGACTGCTCAAGCGACTCTTTCATGGTGACGAAATATTCGTTATTCAATTCCTGGAACGACATACCGATAGTCAAAGGTTTGGCATTAACGCAGGCAACCATGCTCATCGCAAGAAGTCCTGAGAGTATTGCTTTAGTCTTAAATTTTACAGGCATTCACTATCTCCTTATTGAGTAATGCGCTGAGAAATAAAATTTATTTATCAGCGTTTTCATGGTACGGATGCTGCCTGATATACTGAGCAATAAATACGCCGCTGGCAGATAGCCAGAAGCCACTGATATTGATCTCAGTTATCCCCATGATTGAAATCCAGTATTTAATGAACAGCCATCAGCGGTCATTTGCGTAATAATTAAAAATGGCGAACTTAACTAGTTAAAAAATTTATGGCTTAATGACGACCTTAATCGAATCGAGCGATTTAGCCATCTCAAAAGCGGCTTTCCACTCATCAATAGAATAGAAATGCGTCACCACGCCTTTGGCGGTCAGCAGACCGCGCGCAAAGAGATCGATGGCGATTTCATAGCTGTAAGGCCCCAGATGCGCGCCGCGGATATCCAGCTCTTTACGGTCGCCAATAATCGACCAGTCGGCGGTCGTTTCTTTACCAAACACGCTGAACTCAACGAAGCGTCCCAGCTTACGAATCATCTCCAGACCCTGGGTCACGCCGATAGGGGCGCCCGTCGCTTCGATATACACATCGCAGCCGTAGCCATCGGTCATGGATTTTACGATAGCGATGGCGTCCTCTTGCGCCGCATTGATGACCACGTCGGCGCCAAACGCTTTCGCCAGCGCCAGGCGGTCGTCCATCGTGTCGATGACCACCAGTTTCTTCGGCGTTTTCAGATGAGCGACCTGCACCATACACAGCCCCAGCGGCCCGGCGCCGGCGATAACAACCACATCATCCAGTTCGATATCACCGCGGCGTACCGTGTGGATTGCGCAGGCCATAGGTTCGATCAGCGCGGCATCTTCTTCACTTAATGATTCAGGAATTTTGTGAATAATTGCCCGTTCGGAAAAACGCATATATTCAGCCATACCGCCATCGGCGACATCCTTCTGGAAACCGTAAATATCATGGGTTTCGCACATCCAGTATTTGCCGGTTTTACAGAAACGGCACTCATGGCAGGGGACAATCTGTTCAGCCAGGATGCGATCGCCAATTTTTAATTGATATTTTTCAGCGGAGCCCGGGCCTAATTCGGCAACCCGACCGTAAAACTCATGGCCGGGCACCACCGGCGTTTTCACCCACGGATTATCGCCCCAGAACATCGGCGCGCCGTCCTGGGCCTTGCAGTCGCCGGCGCAGATTCCACACCCGTCAACCTTAATGACCACTTCCTTTTCTTTGGCGACCGGGCGGGGAATTTTCTCAAAGCGATAATCCTGGGGACCATGGCAGACAACCGCTTTCATATCTTCAGGTAATTGTTCCATCGTAAACCTCTTTTTCGGATAAATAATGAAGAGGGATGGTATTGCTGGCGCAATACCCCTCCATCGGGCACAAGGGCTATTCAATAATAATGCCGGTAGAATATCTGGCAGAGCGGCTATTTAGTCTCGACAATATGTACCTGGTGCTGGCGATAAGTATCAGCTGGTAATTCGTTAGTGATCAACACATCAATATCCGCCAGATCGCATATTTTATAGAGTGAATAACGTTCAAACTTACTGCTATCGACCATCAGGATTTTTTGATCGGCAACTTTCAGCATCTCCTGCTTCAGCCGGACGTTGACTTCATTGCTGTCTTTTATTTCCAGCCCGGCGTCGAGACCCTGGCAAGAAAAAAACAGCTTATTGACCTTAAAGTTGTTGATAATGAACTCGGCGACCGGACCGTGAAAATCACCGTGGCGCTCAGAATATTCACCCCCAACGCTGACTATTCTTATTTTCTTACGACAGGCTAAGGTTTGAATAATATTCAAAGAATTGGTAATCACGGTCAGCTCGATGTCAGGCAGCTGGCGCGCTAAAAACCAGCAGGAGCTGCTATTATCCATGATAATGCACTCATGCTCATGAATAAACTGCAGCGCGCCTTTAGCAATACGCATCTTACGTTCCGGCTGCTCTTTGGTGCGCTTAATAAAGGCCTCGGCTTTATCGACAAAGTTCCCGTGATTTGTCGGCGTATCGGCAGCTAAAAATGATGCATTATTTTCAGAAATCATTGCACCGCCAAAGCTACGAACTATTTTTTTATTTCTCGCCAGCGCGGTTAAATCCCGGCGAATGGTTTCTGGAGATACACCGAATATCTGTGAGAGCTCATTAACTCTGGCGCATCCTTTTTCTACGACATATTCCACAATTAATGAATGACGTTTAACTTGTAACATAGACGTTCTCAAGAAAGCATTCAGGATTTAATGACATAAATATAACAAAATCGTCCATATCAGTAAGTGACATAAATCATACAAAATCAAAACAAGTTTTTAGCTTTTTTTAGTTTGAAGTTGATCATATATATCAGGCAACTTTCATTTTGGATGGAATAAATTTGTGATTAAAATCGCAGAATTAGCCGTGATTGTTCGTTTGCTTTAGCCGTATATTCGCTAAAACGGGCAAACCCGGTCAAAGCAATAATACCCGTTTATGCCCGATTCAGTCAGCGTAATACCCGCCAGGCCTGTGCCGTCTGGATAACACATAACGTTAAACCTTGCAGCATCGCCATAATGTCACGACTTTTGCCGCCTCTGAGACCAGCAGCAGAGCAATAAAGAAGGCCGCGCTTTTCAACGCCACCGCCTGCGCCAGCCAGGCCACCAGCGAAAGCGACGGGAGCATAAAGGCCAGACGCAGCGGCGTCTGCGCATAGGCCAGCCACGGCGCATAGCGGCTCTGGCGCCAGAAGAGAACCATCGACGCGGGAATGCTGATAGTCAGAATAAAATGAAGGGTAAACAGCCAGGCGGCCGCGGAGCCCCAGGTTTGCAGCAGCGGTAAAAATGAGAGGATATCGTCGTAAAGCGGTACTCGCCGGTGGTAGATGTTCCAGCCAATAAACTGCAAGAGATAAAAGAGATCCATCCCACCCCAAAACCAAAAAACGTTTTTTCGTTCCAGATTCATCGCTATCCCTGCGAAAAAAAACAGGCCCTGAAAAGGGCCTGTTTATCGTGCGGTCAATTAGGCGTTTTTCAACACTTCGCTGACAATCTCTACCGCTTCTTTCTCAATCTGCTGACGATGTTCAGCGCCGAGGAAGCTTTCGCAGTAGATTTTATAGGCATCTTCGGTACCTGACGGACGCGCGGCGAACCAGCCGTTGTCGGTCATCACCTTCAGACCGCCAATCGCCGCCCCGTTGCCCGGCGCCGCGGTCAGACGCGCGGTAATCGGATCGCCTGCCAGGGTGCTGGCGCTCACCATTTCCGGAGAGAGCTTAGACAGCGCCGCTTTCTCGGCAGACGTCGCGGAAGCCTGCAGACGGTTGTAGCTTGGCGCACCGAAGCGCTCTGCCAGCTCGTCGTAGTGCTGCTGCGGGTTTTTGCCAGTGACTGCGGTGATTTCCGCCGCCAGCAGGCACATGATGATGCCGTCTTTATCGGTAGACCACGGCGTGCCGTCAAAGCGCAGGAACGACGCCCCCGCGCTCTCTTCGCCGCCGAAGCCGAAGCTGCCGTCGAACAGGCCGTCAACGAACCACTTAAAGCCAACCGGCACTTCCACCAGTTTGCGCCCCAGATCGTTGACTACGCGGTCAATCATCGCCGAGGAGACCAGGGTTTTACCGACAGCCACATCTTTGCCCCACTGCGGGCGATGCTGGAACAGGTAGTTAATCGCCACCGCCAGGTAGTGGTTCGGGTTCATTAACCCGGCCGGCGTGACGATACCGTGACGATCGTAATCCGGGTCATTGGCGAAGGCCAGGTCAAACTTGTCGCGCAGCGCCAGCAGGCCCGCCATCGCGCACTCGGAGGAGCAGTCCATGCGGATTGCGCCGTCTTTATCGAGGTGCATAAAGCGGAAGGTCTGATCGACGTGGTCGTTAACGATGGTCAGGTTGAGATTGTAATGCTCAGCGATACGCTTCCAGTATTCGATACCGGAACCGCCCAGCGGATCGACGCCCAGCGTCAGTCCGGCTTTCTGGATCGCCGCCATATCGACGATATCCGCCAGCCCTTCAATAAACGGCTGCACCAGATCCTGCTCTGTGACGTGGCCGGAGGCCAGCGCCGCATCAAGAGAAATACGCTTCACCCCCTGCAGACCGGCAGCCAGCAGTTCGTTGGCGCGATTCTCTACCACCTTAGTCACGTTGGTATCCGCCGGGCCGCCGTTAGGCGGGTTGTACTTGATACCACCGTCTTCCGGCGGGTTGTGGGACGGCGTGATAACAATACCGTCAGCCAGCGGGCCGCCCTTCTTGTTGTGCACCAGAATCGCATTGGAAATCGCCGGCGTCGGGGTGAAGCCGTTGTTTTCCTGAACGATGACGTCAACGCCGTTCGCCGCCAGCACTTCCAGTACGGAAATGAAAGCCGGTTCGGAGAGTGCGTGAGTGTCCTTACCGACATAGCATGGGCCGGTGATCCCGTTCTTCGCGCGATCTTCAGCAATTGCCTGAGCAATCGCCAGAATATGCTGCTCGTTGAAGTTGTGGCGCGCCGCGCTGCCGCGGTGACCGGAGGTGCCAAACTTCACTGCATGTTCCGCGTTGCCAACTTCCGGCTTCAGCACATAGTACTGGGCAGTCAGTTGGGCGACGTTAATCAAATCACTCTGTTGCGCAGGTTGACCCGCGCGCTTATCGATTGCCATTGCCTGATCCTTCTGGTGCAAAGTTAACTAACTAGATCGTACCGCAAACCTTTTCGATCAATTCCGCAGGGAACTGCATTGACTGCATGATATGTTCGATCATGCTGCATTTGCGACCGGTATTGGTATTTGTAATGACCCACCACGGCGTTCCCGGTACCTGCTTAGGTTTCGTCTGATTACCGTTTTTCTGCAGCGTGCGTTCATCCTCAGCGAAATAAACGCGGGTGCGCCCGTGCAGGGACTCGGTCGCCTCGGCAAACGCTTTGCTGTCTATGGCGTAGAGGGTCGTCAGAACCAGCATGAAACGGTTTACCGCGCGCTTTTGTTCGGCGTACTCATCAGATAACAGCAGCTCACGCATAGCGCGAACTTTATCTTTCAGAGGATTGGCGGGTTTCACTTCAACGACAGGCGTTGGCGCAGGGGCCGGAGCGGCTTTCGCTACCGGTGCGACAGGCTGGGAAACGGCGGAAAACTTCAACATGCGCCGTAAAATGTCGGATGCGCTCTCGCCAATATGCTTGGTGTGGCTGGCAATATAGCTATAGAGTTCATCATCAACTTCAATTGTTTTCATCTTAATCCAGTGCGATATCTTTTTCTGAATACAAGTTGTCGGGATTATAGGGACAAATCCCAACCGCGGATAGCGTCAAACCAGGATGGCGGTAAAACTCGGATATCTTCCGGGTCTTGCAGCCGGATGGCAGAATGTCCAACATAATACCCTAACCCGACGGAGCGAAAAAAAGAACTTTGCCATGAAATTAAATAGCCGAGCGCAATCTGCACAGAATCCGCACAATAATCCCCCTATCGTCCTGGTCCACGGCCTTTTTGGCAGCCTGGATAATCTTGGGATCCTCGCCCGCGATCTGGTTCTCGATCGCGATATTATCCAGGTCGACATGCGAAACCACGGCCTTTCGCCGCGCTCGCCTGACATGACCTATCCCGCGATGGCCCAGGATCTGCTTAATATTCTCAATGAATCACAGATTGAGAAAGCCACCTTTATTGGTCACTCAATGGGCGGTAAAGCGGTGATGGCGCTGAGCGCGCTGGCCCCGGAGCGTATCGCGGGCCTGGTCGCCATTGATATCGCCCCGGTGGATTATCACGTCCGCCGCCATGATGAAATCTTCGCCGCCATCAATGCCGTCACCGACGCGGGGGCCGCTACGCGTCAGCAGGCGGCGACGGTCATGCGCCAGCACCTTAACGAAGAGGGCGTGATTCAGTTTCTGTTAAAATCTTTCGTGGACGGCCAGTGGCGGTTTAACGTACCGGTGCTGTGGGAGCAGTACGATAATATCGTCGGCTGGCAAACCGTTCCGCCCTGGCCGCATCCGGCGCTGTTTATTCCGGGCGGCAACTCCCCCTACGTCACCGATGCCTACCGCGAGACTTTATTAGCTCAGTTTCCCCAGGCGCGCGCGCACGTTATCGCCGGCGCCGGGCACTGGGTGCATGCAGAAAAACCGGAGGCCGTTATCCGCGCGATCCGTCGTTATTTGACCTCTATCGCCGCGTAACTGCCTAAAATATACTCGACCGCGCGGCTTAATGCCCGCGGCCGTTGGCGCAGCCCGTCGCCTGATGTATTATGGCGCGCTGTCTGCGTCGGCTATGCCCGATAGCTTGTTTCCCCCGAAGTCACTCTGAATCATGGCAAAAGAACAAACGGACCGTACGACATTAGATTTGTTCGCAACTGAGCGTCGGCCGGGTAGACCGAAAACGAATCCGCTTTCGCGCGATGAACAGCTGCGCATCAACAAACGCAATCAGCTTAAACGCGATAAGAGTCGCGGTCTGAAGCGCGTGGAGCTAAAGCTCAATGCCGATGCTGTCGATGCGCTTAATGAGCTGGCCGAAGCCCGTAACATGAACCGCAGCGATCTCATCGAAGAGATGCTGATGAACCAGCTGGCAGCCCTGCGCGGCCAGGATAAAGCCTAAAACCCTCAAAAAATAAGCTTTCGTGTAGCAGAGTGTGCAGTTGGGCGTGATTGCTGTTTCCGCGCCCTTCTCAGTTCTGCTATCATTGCCCCTATCTGCGGGCATTACGCCACTACCACATCATTAAGTTTCAAGAGGTTATTTTACTCATGGCAATCATCGGCATCTTTTTTGGCAGCGACACCGGCAACACCGAAAATATTGCAAAAATGATCCAAAAGCAGCTTGGTAAAGACGTTGCTGATGTTCACGACATTGCCAAAAGCAGCAAAGAGGATCTGGAAGCTCACGATATCCTGCTGCTCGGCATTCCCACCTGGTACTACGGCGAAGCCCAGTGCGACTGGGACGATTTCTTCCCGACGCTGGAAGAGATCGATTTCAATGGCAAACTGGTGGCTCTGTTTGGCTGTGGCGATCAGGAAGACTATGCTGAATACTTCTGTGATGCGCTGGGGACCATTCGCGATATCATCGAACCGCGCGGCGCAACTATCGTTGGCCATTGGCCGACCGCCGGCTACCATTTTGAAGCCTCTAAAGGCCTGGCCGATGACGATCACTTTGTTGGCCTGGCCATTGACGAAGACCGTCAGCCTGAGCTGACTAACGAACGCGTGGAAAAATGGGTAAAACAGATTTCTGAAGAGCTGCACCTCGAAGAAATCAAGAATGCCTGAGTCTGAACGGCGTAATCATCAGGTTTCGCCGAATTAATAGATAAAAGCAATCAAAGTTATAGCTACAAGTTTTTAACTTTTAATCACATATCTGTACAATGTCCTCTGATTTAACGGGGTCGCGTGAAGCACTTTGTAGCGAGTGCCTCGTTTTTGACAGCATACAAGGCCCGATGCTTGCAGTTTTCATTTCACCATGGCAGTTCTATAATGAGACGCATTACATCGGGTGATTCTCTGTATTACTTCCGCTGAAGGAAGTAGATCGTTTAGCAACAGGACAGATTCCGCATGACTGACAACAATACCGCATTAAAGAAAGCTGGCCTGAAAGTGACGCTTCCGAGATTAAAAATCCTGGAAGTGCTGCAAGGACCGGATAACCATCATGTCAGTGCGGAAGACTTATACAAACGCCTGATTGATATGGGTGAAGAGATTGGCCTGGCCACCGTCTACCGCGTACTGAACCAGTTCGACGACGCCGGCATCGTCACCCGTCATAATTTCGAAGGCGGTAAATCCGTTTTTGAACTGACGCAGCAGCATCATCACGATCACCTGATTTGCCTCGACTGCGGCAAAGTGATCGAATTTAGCGATGATTCCATTGAAGCGCGCCAGCGTGAAATTGCCGCAAGGCACGGTATTCGCCTGACTAACCACAGCCTGTACCTGTACGGCCACTGCGCAGAAGGCGACTGCCGCGAAGATGAACATGCCCACGACGCGGCAGAGAAATAATCACCGCATCGTGTACCGCCAAAAGCCAGCCTGAAGGTTGGCTTTTTTTTGCCCGGAATCTGCCGCCTCTTTCTCTCGCGCTGCAATACGTTTACTGTCAGTGCATCCTGACGTGTACGGAGAGTCGACATGGAGCTTCGCCAGCTACGCTATTTTGTGCGCATTATTGAAACCGGCAGTATGGGCCGCGCCGCGCTTGACCTGGATATCGGCGTCTCCGCGCTTAGCCAACAGATGGCGCGCCTGGAGAACGAACTCGCCATCCGTCTGCTGCAGCGGACGTCTCGCGGCGTCATGCCGACCAGCGCCGGCCTCGCCTTCTACTCCCAGGCGCAGCTCGCGCTGCGTCACGCCGATGATGCGGTTCTCGCCGCGCGCGAGGCGCGCCTTTCCGGCCACGTCAGCGTCGGTATGGCCCCCAGCACCGCCTCCGTTCTCGGGGTGCCTTTTATTCACGCGATGCGCGAAAACTATGCCGACGTCCGCCTGCATTTGGTCGAGAGCCTCTCCGGTAACCTGGAACGCATGATCAACACCCGCCAGCTTGACTTAGCTATCGTGTTCCAGAAGGAGAAGCTTGTGCGCTGGAGCGCCAGGCCCATCCTTGAAGAGCGTCTGTTTCTGATTGGCACCCATGACGTCCTGTCCCCCCTTCCCGAAGCGAGTATCTCGCCTGGCCAGCTGGCCGCTATCCCGCTGATTATGCCAAGCCTGGGGCATGGACTGCGCGGCAGGCTGGAAGCGATCTGCCAGGAGCATGCCCTGAGCGTCGATGTGGTGGCTGAAATCGACGGCCTGGCCCTGCTGATGCGCGCCGTCCGCGACGGGCTCGGCGCCACTTTGCAGCCGGGGGCGGCAATTTCCCATCTCGACAGCGAGTCCCTGAGAGTGATCGGCGTCGACAATCCGATACTTAGTCGACCTAATTTTCTCGTCAGCCTTTCCGATGATGAACTGACTCCGGCAGGCCTTGCGGCCCGCGTAATACTGGCGAAAGTCATGCGTCAGCTGGTTGAGTCAGGTCGCTGGCCCGGCGCCAGCCTTTACGCAAACTAAACCCCCCTTTAGCAATACGCCATAGCGTCCAGCCAACCGTAACGCATACATTTCCATTACAAATTTAACAATCAAGCAAAGCGTAATGGAGCCATAAATGGTGGATGTACTGGTCATTGGCGGCGGCAATGCCGCGCTATGCGCCGCCTTAACCGCCCGGGAAACTGGCGCGTCCGTGCTGCTGCTGGAGGCCGCGCCGCGGGAATGGCGAGGCGGCAACTCTCAGCACACGCGGAATCTTCGCTGTATGCACGATGCTCCGCAGGATGTTTTGGTCGACAGCTATCCGGAAGAAGAGTACTGGCAGGACCTGCTGCGCGTCACCGAGGGCAACACCAACGAAGCGCTGGCGCGCCTGGTGATCCGCACCTCATCGCAGTGCCGGGACTGGATGCGCCAGCACGGGGTTAACTTTCAGCCGCCGCTCTCCGGAGCCCTGCACGTGGCCCGCACCAACGCCTTTTTTATGGGCGGCGGCAAAGCTCTTATAAATGCCTATTACCGTAGCGCGGAGCAGATGGGCGTAAAGATCCGCTACAACACGCCGGTACAGGCGCTCGAATTAGATAACGGCGAATTCGTCGCCGCGCTGGCGGGCGAAGAGAGGATCGTCGCCAAAACCTGCGTCCTCGCCGCCGGCGGATTTGAATCTAACCGCGAGTGGCTGCGTGAAGCATGGGGACAGAACGAGCGCGGTGAATGGCCAGCCGATAATTTTCTCATTCGCGGCACTCGTTTCAATCAGGGCGTGCTGCTCAAGTTTATGATTGACGCCGGGGCTGACATCATCGGCGATCCTTCGCAATCCCACTGCGTCGCCATTGACGCCCGGGCGCCGCTCTACGATGGCGGCATCTGCACGCGCGTGGACTGCGTATCGCTGGGGGTGGTCGTCAACCGCAACGCCGGGCGCTTTTATGATGAAGGGGAAGATTTCTGGCCCAAACGCTATGCCATCTGGGGCAGGCTGGTCGCCCACCAGCCGGGGCAAATCGGCTACTCGATCATCGACAGCAAAGCGATCGGCCACTTTATGCCGCCCGTTTTCCCCGGCGCCCAGGCCAATACCATTGAAGAGCTGGCTCGCCAGCTGGGGCTGGACGCGGAACGCCTGGCGCAAACCATCGCCCGCTACAATGCCGCCTGTACGCCGGGCCAGTTCGATCATACCCGGCTTGATAACTGCGCGACATCCGGCCTGACGCCGCCGAAAACCCACTGGGCGCGGCCCATCGATACCCCGCCCTACTACGGCTATGCCCTACGGCCGGGGATCACCTTTACCTACCTTGGGCTGTACGTTAATGAACGCGCCGCCGTCCATTTTGCGGACAAGCCGAGCCGCAACCTGTTCGTCGCCGGCGAAATGATGGCCGGCAACGTGCTGGGCAAGGGGTATACCGCCGGCGTGGGCATGTCCATCGGTACGACGTTCGGCCGCATTGCCGGCCAGCAGGCCGCCCGCGCGTCACAGCAGGAGACACACCATGAAATCGCTTGAAAAGCTGATCATTGACGCGCAAATCATCACCGAGTCGGAAGCGGAAGTTGAACGGGTGATGCAGGTCTGTAATGCCTGTCGCTATTGCGAAGGGTTTTGCGCCGTGTTTCCGGCCATGACCCAGCGCCTGGCTTTTGGCAAAGCGGATATAAACTACCTGGCCAACCTGTGCCATAACTGCGGCGCCTGCCTGCATGCCTGCCAGTACGCGCCTCCGCACGAGTTTGCCATTAATGTCCCGAAGGCGATGGCGGAAGTGCGCCTGGAGACCTATCAACACTATGCTCAGCCCGCGGCTTTCGGCAGCCTGTATCGTCGGGCCGGCGTAACCACGGTACTGGCGCTGGTCGGCGGGCTGATCCTCTTTCTGCTGCTGGCGATGGGGCTCAAAGGCTCCCTGCTTCATCCACCGCTGGCCGGCGATTTCTACCAGATTTTTCCCCATAACCTGCTGGCGTGGATGTTTGGCACGGTCTTCATACTGGCCATGGGGTTACTGATGGCCGGGGTGATCCGCTTCTGGCGCGAGATCTCGCCGGGTCAGCCTCAGGCCATCGACATCGCTAAAGCCTCGCATAATGCGCTCACGCTGAAGTATCTCGACGGCGGGCACGGTAAGGGCTGCAACGAGGCCGATGACGCGTTTACCCTGCTGCGCCGCCGTTTCCATCACTTTACCTTCTACGGGTTTCTGCTCTGTTTCGCCGCCACAGTGGTAGCCACGGGTTATCACTATATCGCCGGCTGGGAGGCCCCCTACCCGTTCTTCAGCGTACCGGTTGTGCTGGGCACGCTCGGCGGCATCGGCCTGCTAGTGGGCCCGGCGGGTTTGCTATGGCTGAACCTGCGCCGCTCGCCGCTGCACGGCGACCCGCGGCAAAAACCCATGGATCGCGGCTTTATTCTGCTGCTGCTGCTGACCAGCTTCACCGGCCTCGCCCTGCTGGCGGGACGAGACACCTCGTGGATGGGCATTCTGCTTGCCATTCACCTCGGCGTGGTCATGGCGCTGTTTTTGACCCTGCCATACGGAAAATTCGCCCACGGATTTTATCGCTGTGCGGCGTTACTCAAGTGGGCGATTGAGAAACGGCGCGGAAAACAGGCGGCAGTCGCAGGCGACTAGTCCGCTCATCTTACCTCTATAAAAACAAGATAAAGACAATGGAGAGCAACCCCTATGACGCAACCCTCATCGCGCGCCGGTACCTTTGGCGCCATTCTCCGCGTGACCAGCGGTAATTTTCTCGAACAATTCGACTTTTTTCTGTTTGGCTTTTACGCCACCTATATCGCCAGAACGTTCTTTCCGGCGGAGAGCGAGTTTGCGGCGTTAATGCTGACCTTCGCCGTGTTTGGTTCGGGCTTTCTGATGCGCCCCATCGGCGCGATAGTGCTGGGGGCCTATATTGACAGGATCGGACGGCGTAAAGGGCTGATGGTGACGCTGGCGATTATGGGCTGCGGGACGCTGCTGATAGCGCTGGTTCCCGGCTATCAAACCATCGGCATTCTCGCCCCCGTTCTGGTATTAGTGGGTCGCCTGCTGCAGGGATTCTCGGCGGGCGTCGAGCTCGGCGGCGTATCGGTCTATCTGTCGGAAATCGCCACGCCGGGGAAAAAAGGGTTCTATACCAGCTGGCAATCCGCCAGCCAGCAGGTGGCTATCGTCGTCGCGGCGCTGATTGGCTACGCGCTGAATGAAACGCTCGGCCACGATGAGATTGCCGAATGGGGCTGGCGTATTCCCTTCTTTATTGGCTGTATGATTATTCCGCTGATTTTTGTGCTGCGGCGTTCGTTGCAGGAAACCGAAGCCTTTCTGCAGCGCAAGCATCGCCCTGACACGCGGGAGATCCTGAGCACGATTGCCAAAAACTGGCGCATCATCACGGCGGGGACCTTGCTGGTGGCGATGACTACCACCACCTTTTATTTTATTACCGTCTATACGCCGACCTACGGTAGAGCCGTTCTGCATCTGAGCGCCCGCGACAGTCTGCTGGTGACCATGCTGGTCGGCATCTCTAACTTTATCTGGTTACCGATTGGTGGCGCAATTTCTGACAGAATAGGCCGTCGGCCGGTGCTGATGGGCATAACCCTGCTGGCGCTGCTCACTACCTGGCCGGTCATGCACTGGCTCACCGCCGCGCCGGATTTCACCCGCATGACGCTGGTCCTGCTCTGGTTCTCGTTCTTCTTTGGTATGTATAACGGCGCGATGGTGGCCGCCCTGACGGAAGTGATGCCGGTCTACGTCCGCACCGTGGGTTTTTCACTGGCCTTTAGCCTCGCCACCGCGATCTTCGGCGGCCTGACGCCGGCCATTTCCACCGCGCTGGTCGAGATAACGGGCGATAAAAGCTCGCCGGGCTGGTGGCTGATGTGCGCCGCGCTATGCGGCCTGGCCGCTACCGCGATGCTCTTCGTACGCCTGGGCCGCGGCTACCAGCCGGCAGAAATACCCCGCTAAAATAGCAACGGGCGGAGTTGACGCTCCGCCCGTTTGCTTGCCGCCGTCTGGCTTAACGCGGCGTATTGTTGCTGTGGATCTCTTTCCAGATCTGGTCGCAGCGCGCCTCTACAGCCTGATCGTTCCCGGTTTTGCGCGCCTGGATGCACTGCTGATAATCCAGCACCCGCACGCTTTCCTGGGTCGCGAACTGCTGATGCTGTTTCTCCTGCTTCAGCACGTTCAGTACGCTCTGACAGGCTTCAACTTTATCCGGATTGCCCTCTGCGGTATTAATGCAGGCGCTGTAGGCATCTTTTAACTTTGAGTCTTCCTTAGGCGCTGGCGACTGGGTACAGGCAACCAGACCTGCTGCCATAATGGCGACAAGTATTAACTTTTTCATCATGAACCTCGGGAAATTGCGGCGGGTTTCCCCCGCCGCAGTGGCATCAGAAAATGGTGAACGGAGCGATAACCATGAACTTCACGTCGCGCTCATCCTGGAAGATGTTGCCGTAACCGCCGCTCCAGCTTGGGATATCGGAGTGGTTGTCGTATTGCGTAAAGTGGAGTTTGAACAGCGTGCCCTTAGCGCGTCCTTCCTGAACGGTGTACATGGCATCCAGGCTATAGGCGGACTCTTCCAGGCGTTTATCCGGGTTGTAGTACGCATCAGGCGAGGACATTCTCCCCGGCTTCGCATCCCAGGCATAAACGTAGGAGGCGCCGAAGGCCCAGCCCGGCATGTTCCAGTTCTTCATGTCATACATCGCGCCGAAGAACACCGCTTTTTCACCGTTGGCGTTGAAGTCCGAACGGTTATCCCACCAGATATCCAGTCGCCCGTTAGACGATGCGTAAGTTGGCGTCATACGCTGCAGGAAGTAGCCCTGCTGACCATCAGCTTTAACCCAGGTTCCTTCCAGACGCAGGTCCAGAACGTCGGCAACCTTATAACCAAAGGTCAATGCCTGCAGCCACGCGGTGCCGTCATAGATATCGTTAACCCCGCCGTTGCTGACCTTATCGCGGGTGCCGTAGAACTGATAGCTGGTGGTTAACGGCGTGCCTGCAACATCAAACTTATAGCTGGCCTTGGCAAAATACTGGTCGATGTAACCCTGTGCCTGACCAAACGCCGCTTCCAGCACAAGGTCGTTTTTAAAATCATATTTGGCGCCAAGAGAGTGAAGGTAATCCACCTTGGTTTTCTTGTCGTTCTGGTAGAACTCATCCATCTCAATGTGCCACGGCGCTTTATATTCGTTCGTCCACATATAGGAGAAACTCAGCGCGCCCGCATCGCCGTAGTCAAAGTTCGCACCGGCTTCAGCTCCCTGATAGGTACCCGGCATAAAGCTCCAGTGCGGCGCCAGCAGCGTCTGGCCGGTTGGTTGAATATAGCCCGCGCGCGCCCAGGTCGGGCCAAATTTAAATTTTGCGGCTGCTTTATACAGGCTGATCCCGCTCTTATCGCCGGAATAGTCTTCATCGTAGGTTTTATTACGCGAGGAGAAAGCGATTTCGTTCGGGTGACCGCTCTCGCTGCTTTCGCCCATTTCGATGGCGGTAAAGGCAGCAACGTCAATACCGAACATGTCGGCGGCATAGCCGGACTGGAAGTCGAGGTTGGCGTTCCAGGTGGAGTGCGACAGGTTAGTTTTATATTTATCGCCGTCGGTCACATCTTTACGGTCGCGCTCACGCTGCCAGTAATAGATGCCGCCGGTTAACGTTGAATCATCAATGAACCCTTCTGCTTTTGCATCCGGCACCATTGCAAATCCTGACAGGGCTGTGACACCAGCAATAGCCAGCGCCAGCGTACTACGTTTGCCACTAAACGTACGCATATGCATATCCTCTTTGACGTTTTAAAAGTGCGGTTACCAAAGGCAACACGCAAAAAAATAAAATAAGACTGCTTAAAAAGTGGTGCGGTAAAAATTCGCATAACCACTGGGTATAGACTATTTTTCGTGACGCGAATTATCAATCTCTTTCGCCGACCAAAGATGAAGATTATGACAAAGCGCACATAATTTATGTCTTTTTGTTTCAGTCGTAGATGTCACACGTTTGGCGGGTGAAGTGCTTGCAAAAAAAGAGAAAATTAGGGGAAATGAAAGCGATTACATATTTATATGCAATGGATGGAAAGAGTTAATAAAAGCGGTTATTACAATCTGTAAACAAGATTAATTCGCATTGCGAAAATATGAGGATTTAATTCTCTGATTCTGAATAAAAAAAACGCCGCAGTAAGCGGCGTTCTCAATAACGGCGGGTAGCTACGCGCCGACTTTCGCCCATGTGTCGCGCAGACCGACGGTGCGGTTAAACACCAGCTGGGTTGCGGTTGCATAGCGGCTATCCAGGCAGAAATAACCTTCGCGCTCGAACTGATACGCTTTTTCCGGCTGCGCCTGCGCCAGGCTCGGCTCGGCAAAACCCTGCTTGATCACCAGCGACTCCGGATTCATCACCGAGAGGAAGTCCTCCGCCGCGCCCGGGTTCGGTACGCTGAACAGGCGATCGTACAGGCGGATTTCTACCGGCAGCGCGTGCGCCGCGCTCACCCAGTGAATCACGCCCTTCACCTTGCGGCCGTCGGCCGGATCTTTGCTCAGGGTATCGGCATCGTAGGTGCAGAAGATAGTGGTGATGTTGCCTTCCGCATCTTTCTCCACGCGCTCCGCTTTGATCACGTAAGCGTTACGCAGGCGAACTTCTTTACCCAGCACCAGACGCTTGTACTGCTTGTTCGCTTCCTCGCGGAAGTCGGCGCGATCGATCCAGATTTCGCCGCTGAACGGCACCTCGCGGCTGCCCATCTCCGGTTTATTCGGATGATTCGGCATGGTCACGATTTCGCTGCCGCCCTGCGGATAGTTTTCGATAACCAGCTTAACCGGGTCGATAACGGCCATCGCGCGCGGGGCGTTTTCGTTCAGATCTTCACGGATGCAGGATTCCAGCGAAGCGATTTCGATGGTGTTGTCCTGCTTGGTCACGCCGATGCGTTTGCAGAACTCGCGGATGGATTCAGCGGTATAGCCGCGACGGCGCAGACCGGAAATGGTCGGCATACGCGGGTCATCCCAGCCCTCAACGTGCTTCTCGGTCACCAGCTGATTCAGCTTACGCTTGGACATCACGGTGTATTCGAGGTTGAGGCGCGAGAATTCATACTGGCGCGGATGCACGGGGATGCTGATGTTATCCAGCACCCAATCGTACAGGCGGCGGTTATCCTGGAACTCGAGAGTACACAGCGAGTGGGTGATCCCTTCCAGCGCATCGCTGATGCAGTGGGTAAAGTCGTACATCGGGTAGATGCACCACTTGCTTCCGGTCTGGTGATGGTCGGCAAACTTAATGCGGTACAGCACCGGATCGCGCATCACGATAAACGGAGAGGCCATGTCGATTTTCGCGCGCAGGCAGGCTTTACCTTCGGCAAATCCACCGCTGCGCATTTTTTCAAACAGCGCCAGGTTCTCTTCCACGCTGCGATCGCGGTACGGGCTATTTTTACCCGGCTCTTTCAGCGTGCCGCGGTACTCACGGATCTCTTCCGCTGACAGCTCGTCAACGTAGGCCAGACCTTTATTGATCAGTTCAACCGCATACTGGTGCAGCTGATCGAAATAATCAGACGAGTAGCAAACATCCCCGGACCAGTGGAAACCTAACCACTGCACGTCGTTTTTAATCGACTCAACGTATTCGATATCTTCCTTCACCGGGTTGGTGTCATCGAAACGCAGGTTGCATTGGCCCTGGTAATCCTGAGCGATACCAAAGTTCAGGCAAATAGACTTCGCGTGGCCAATGTGCAGATAGCCGTTCGGTTCCGGTGGAAAACGGGTATGAACGGTGGTGTGCTTACCAGTAGCCAGATCTTCATCAATGATCTGACGAATAAAGTTAGTCGGGCGGGCTTCTGCCTCACTCATCGTGGGTTCCTCAAAGCGTAAACAACGTATAACGGCACATGATCTTACAAGCAGGGCGTAGAGACAACTATTAGTTACGCAAAATAGCGATCGGAAGGAGATTATGGGGGTGTTTGCGGTAAAAAAAAGCGGCGCAGGTTTCGCTGCGCCGCTGAGGCATAAACGCCACTCAGGAGTCTTATTTGCCTTTAATTTCGTACAGCGGCGTCTGGCCAGCAACCACTTTACCGGTTGCCTGGATAACCAGCGCGCTGTAGTCGTCGCTATTGCTGCATACGACCGGGCTAATCATCGAGCGCGCGTTAGCGTTCAGGAACGCAAGATCCAGTTCCAGAATCGGCTGACCCGCTTTCACTTCCGCGCCCTCTTCCACCAGACGTTTAAAGCCCTGGCCGTTAAGCGCGACGGTATCGATACCCATATGGACAACGATTTCCGCACCGTTTTCAGTTTCCAGACAGAAAGCATGGTTGGTGTTGAAAATCTTCACCACGGTGCCAGCCGCCGGCGCAACAACAATCTTATCGGTCGGTTTCACCGCCACGCCGTCGCCGACGGCTTTGCTGGCGAACGCTTCATCCGGGACCTGCTCCAGCGCTACAATGTCGCCGGTAATCGGCGAAACCAGCGCTTCGACGGTTTTCGCGTTAGCGACAGCCTGCGGTTTAGCGGCCTGAGCGGCTACGGGGGCGCTGTGAGGCGCTCCAGCCGCCGCGGCAACCGGGCCACGGGCAACCACTTTCTTCATTTCATCGCCGACGGATTCGGCTTTCGCACCCACGATAACCTGGATGGTCTGCTTGTTCAGTTTAACCACACCGGAAGCGCCGAGGCGCTTACAGGCCGCGTCGTTAACCAGCGCAGAGTCCGCCACGGTCAGACGCAGACGGGTAATACAGGCATCAATCGCTTTCAGGTTATCCGTACCGCCGACCGCCGCGATGTAGTTGGTCGCCAGCTGGGTTAAACCTTCTTCGGTATTGCTGTTGGCCTCTTCAGTGACCACGTCATCCGCTTTATCTTCACGACCCGGCGTTTTCAGATTGAACATGCGGATTACCGCGCTGAACAACAGGAAGTAGATAACAAAGAACACAACGCCCATCACAATCAGCATCCAGACGTTTTTACTGGCTGCCGGCAGGCTGTACATCAGCACATAGTCGATGGCGCCTGCGGAGAAAGAGAAGCCCGCGTGGATACCCAGCGCCGTCGCAACGAACAGGCTGATACCGGTCAGGATGGCGTGCAGGAGATACAGCAGCGGCGCCAGGAACATGAACAGGAATTCCAGCGGCTCAGTCACACCGGTCAGGAACGCAGTGATAGCAACCGACAGCAGCATACCGCCGACCATCGGACGACGCGCTTTCGGGGCCGCGAAATACATCGCCAGCGCCGCACCCGGCAGACCGAACATCATGATCGGGAAGAAGCCGGACATGAACATCCCCGCGGTGCCGTCACCCGCATAGAAGCGGTTGATATCACCGTGGAACACGGCGCCAGCGGCGTTGGTGAATTCACCAATCTGGAACCAGGCGATGGTGTTCAGCACCTGATGCAGACCCGTCGGGATCAGCAGACGGTTGATGAAACCAAAGATACCGGAGCCGAGCGCGCCCGCGCCCACAATCCATTCACCACCTGCATGGATGGCGTTCTGCACCGGCGGCCAGACGTAGCCGAAGATGGCTGCCAGCACCAGGCAGAAGAAGCCGGTTGCGATAGGTACAAAGCGTTTGCCGCCGAAGAAGCTCAGGAAGTCAGGCAGTTTGATACCCGACCAGCGGTTATAGACGGCACCGCCAACCAGACCGGTAATGATACCCGCCAGGACGCCCATATTGATGGCCGGGTTGATGGTGACCATCGCTTTCGTCAACACGAAGTAACCTACCGCCCCCGCCAGCGCTGCGGCACCGGCGCTGTCTTTCGACCAGCTGGATGCGACGCCGATAGCGAAAATCAGCGCCAGGTTGTCAAAGATTGCCCCGCCCGCCTGGGCGATAAACGAAATGTTAAGCAGATCCGGTTGACCGAATCGCAGCAGCAGCGCCGCGACCGGCAGCACTGCGATAGGGAGCTGTAACGCCCTACCGAGTCGCTGAAAAAAACCTAAAATATTCATCTTATTCCCCCTATGAGACCCCGATAAGGCTCATTAAAGCCACTTTATTATTGTGTAACCTGGTTAAATTTTTAACTTACCTGCAAAGTGTCTGAAAAATTAATTCGTCTCGCAAATTAAATGGGTATTTTTTGTGACAATAGTCACCAAATATCGTATTCACCTCCGCCTTTGACTGGCTAACAACGAAAACTTATTTTATCATTCAAAAAATCAACACGGATTGACCCCGCTCGGCGCAGTTGCTGCGATACTCTTAATAGTATGCTGGCGCCAATCCGCCAGGTTCTAATTTAACTATAGAGGTGAACAATGAGACTGATCCCCCTGGTAACAGCTGAACAAGTCGGTAAATGGGCTGCCCGGCATATCGTTAACCGCATCAATGCGTTCAAACCGACTGCGGACCGTCCGTTTGTCCTGGGCCTGCCTACCGGCGGTACGCCTCTGACCGCTTATAAAGCCCTGGTTGAGATGCACAAAGCAGGCCAGGTTAGCTTTAAGCATGTTGTCACCTTCAACATGGATGAGTACGTTGGGCTGCCGAAAGAGCATCCGGAAAGCTATCATAGCTTTATGCATCGCAACTTCTTTGATCACGTTGATATCCCGGCGGAAAATATTAACCTGCTGAATGGTAACGCGCCGGATATTGATGCAGAATGCCGTCGCTATGAAGAAAAAATTCGTTCTTACGGTAAAATCCACCTGTTTATGGGCGGCGTGGGTAACGATGGCCACATCGCTTTTAACGAACCAGCCTCTTCTTTGGCTTCACGCACACGCATCAAAACCCTGACCCATGATACTCGCGTAGCGAATTCCCGTTTCTTCGACGGTGACGTTGACCAGGTGCCTAAGTACGCGCTGACCGTTGGCGTGGGCACGCTGCTGGACGCGGAGGAAGTGATGATTCTGGTGCTGGGTCATCAGAAAGCGCTGGCGCTGCAGGCGGCGGTGGAAGGCAACGTAAACCATATGTGGACCATTACCTGTCTGCAGCTGCACCCGAAAGCGGTGGTGGTCTGCGATGAGCCGTCCACCATGGAACTGAAAGTTAAGACACTGAAATATTTCAACGAGTTAGAAGCCGAAAATATCAAAGGTCTGTAATGTAGTCTCGTCCCGCGGCTGCCCCCGCGGGACAACCATTTTTGACAACCGGGGGTCGTAATGTATGCATTAACCCAAGGCCGGATTTATACCGGTCACGAAATTCTGGATGACCATGCGATTGTTATCGCCAATGGCCTTATCGAACGTATCTGTCCTCAGACTGAACTGCCCACCGGGATCGAACAGCGCTCGGTTGATGGCGCGATCCTTGCCCCCGGTTTTATCGACGTCCAGCTTAACGGCTGCGGCGGCGTGCAGTTCAACGACACGGCGGACGCGGTCACCGTTGAAACGCTGGAGATTATGCAGAAGGCCAATGAACGCTCCGGCTGCACCAGCTATCTGCCCACGCTGATCACCTCCAGCGACGACCTGATGAAACAGGGCGTACGCGTGATGCGCGAATACCTGCAAAAACATCCTAACCAGGCGCTGGGGCTGCATCTTGAAGGCCCGTGGCTGAATATCGTTAAAAAAGGTACCCACAACCCGGACTACGTACGCAAACCGGATGCCGCGCTGGTGGATTTCCTGTGCGAAAACGCGGACGTGATAACCAAAATCACGCTTGCGCCGGAACGGGTGGAACCGGAGGTTATCCGCAAACTGGTGGCCGCCGGTATCATCGTCTCCGCCGGTCACTCCAACGCGACGCTTAAAGAAGCGAAAATCGGTTTCCGCGCCGGGATTACCTTTGCTACCCATCTGTTTAACGCCATGCCGTATATTACCGGCCGTGAGCCGGGCCTGGCTGGCGCGATTTTCGACGAGCCGGATGTCTACTGCGGCATCATCGTCGACGGTATGCACGTCGATTTCGCTAACGTGCGCCTCGCTAAACGCTTGAAAGGCGACAAGCTGTGTCTGGTTACCGACGCGACGGCGCCGGCGGGTGCCAATATTGAGCAGTTCATTTTTGCCGGTAAAACAATATACTACCGGAACGGCCTGTGCGTAGATGAGAACGGTACCCTCAGCGGCTCTTCATTGACCATGATTGAAGGGGTGCGTAACCTCGTTGAGCATTGCGGCATCGCGCTGGATGAAGTGTTGCGTATGGCGACGCTCTACCCTTCCCGCGCCATTGGCGTAGACAAACAGTTAGGCAGCATTGCCCCGGGGATGGTCGCTAACCTGACCGCATTCACCCGTGATTATAAAATCACCAAGACCATCGTTAATGGTAACGAGGTCGTCACTGAGTAAGTAAAAGTATGACAGCAGGCGGACAGGCTCAAATTGGTAACGTCGATCTCGTAAAACAGCTGAACAGCGCGGCCGTCTATCGGCTCATCGATCAGCACGGCCCCATCTCGCGTATCCAGATTGCGGAACAAAGCCAGCTTGCCCCTGCCAGCGTAACCAAAATTACGCGTCAGCTTATTGAACGCGGACTGATCAAAGAAGTCGATCAGCAGGCCTCCACCGGGGGCCGCCGCGCCATCTCCATTGTTGCCGAAACCCGCGGCTTCCACGCCATCGGCGTACGCCTTGGCCGCTACGACGCCACCCTGACCCTCTATGATTTAAGCAGCAAGACTCTTGAAGAAGAGCACTACCCGCTGCCGGAAAGAACTCAGGAAACGCTGGAACACGCCCTGCTTAACATCATCGCCGCCTTTATGGAGAGCTGTCAGCGTAAAATCCGCGAGCTGATCGCCATTTCGGTGATCCTGCCGGGGCTGGTCGATCCGGAAAGCGGCGTCATTCGCTATATGCCGCACATTCAGGTGGAAAACTGGGGGCTGGTTGAAGCGCTGGAAAAACGCTTTAAAGTTACCTGCTACGTCGGCCACGATATTCGTAGCCTCGCGCTGGCGGAGCACTACTTTGGTGCGAGCCACGACTGTGAAGACTCCATTCTGGTGCGCGTACACCGCGGGACCGGCGCAGGGATCATCTCCAACGGGCGGATTTTTATTGGCCGTAACGGTAACGTCGGGGAAATCGGCCATATCCAGGTCGACCCGTTAGGCGAGCGCTGCCACTGCGGTAACTTCGGCTGTCTGGAAACCGTCGCCGCCAATGCCGCTATTGAACATCGCGTTCGTCATCTGCTGGAACAGGGTTATCAGAGCAAAATCTCCCTCGATGACTGTTCGATCAAAACGATCTGCAAAGCCGCGAATAAAGGCGATGCGCTGGCCTGTGAGGTGATCGAGCACGTTGGCCGCCATCTGGGTAAAACCATCGCTATCGCCATTAACCTGTTTAATCCGCAAAAAGTGGTGATTGCCGGGGAGATCGTGGAAGCGGAAAAAGTCCTTCTACCGGCAATCGAAGGCTGTATTAATACCCAGGCGCTGAAGGCGTTTCGCAAAAACCTGCCGGTAGTGCGATCCACGCTCGATCATCGCTCAGCCATTGGCGCTTTTGCCCTGGTAAAGCGTGCGATGCTCAATGGGACTCTGCTCCAGCGTTTGCTGGAAAGCTAAAGCCGCTTTATAGTTTCGCCTTTCTCCAACGATGTCGGACAGTTCATGACCATTCAAAACGTAATTTGTGATATTGACGGCGTGCTGATGCACGACAATGTGGCCGTGCCGGGCGCCGCTGAATTCATCAAACGCATACTCGAGAAAGAGATGCCGCTAGTGATGCTGACCAACTACCCTTCTCAAACCGGTCAGGATCTGGCAAACCGCTTTGCGACGGCGGGAATCGATGTTCCTGATAC
The DNA here is from genome assembly GCF_001753185.1 of Klebsiella sp. LTGPAF-6F. NCBI lineage: Bacteria > Pseudomonadati > Pseudomonadota > Gammaproteobacteria > Enterobacterales > Enterobacteriaceae > Klebsiella > Klebsiella sp. LTGPAF-6F. The sequence continues at coordinate 1,874,124 of NZ_CP017450.1, read as the reverse complement.
CGCCTTTTATACCTCAGCAATGGCCACGGCGGATTTTCTGCGTCGCCAGGAAGGCAAAAAAGCCTATGTGGTCGGGGAAGGCGCGCTGATTCACGAACTGTACAAAGCCGGCTTTACCATCACCGACGTCAATCCGGATTTTGTTATCGTCGGTGAGACGCGCTCCTTTAACTGGGAGATGATGCATAAGGCCGCTTTTTTTGTCGCCAACGGCGCGCGCTTTATCGCCACTAACCCGGATACCCACGGTCGCGGCTACTACCCGGCCTGCGGGGCGCTGTGCGCTGGTATAGAAAAAATCTCCGGTCGTAAGCCGTTCTACGTGGGGAAACCGAGCCCGTGGATTATCCGCTCCGCGCTCAATAAAATGCAGGCGCATTCGGAACAGACGGTGATCGTCGGCGATAACCTGCGAACGGATATTCTGGCGGGCTTCCAGGCCGGTCTGGAAACCATTCTGGTACTTTCCGGGGTTGCCACGCTCGATGATATCGACAGCATGCCGTTCCGCCCTTCCTGGATTTATCCCTCCGTTGCGGAAATCGATATCTTCTAAATAAAACCACGTCCTGCGACGTGGTTTCTTATTTCTAAGCCTCTCCTGAATGCTTTTATCTAAAAAAAAGGCGCCATCACTAAATATTCAGCAACAAAAGTGCTCAAAACGTACTCTTTTTTCACTATTCGACAATCACAATTGCATTATTTCCTTTTCCTGCCGTAAACCCCTTGCGCCCTCCGCGCCTTTGCGGCATTTTCTAAAGCATGCACTGAGGCTTCGCAATAAGACGAAGTCTGCACAACATCAAACAAGACAGGGTAACGGAGAAGGCTATGTGTTCGATTTTTGGCGTACTGGATATTAAAACTGACGCGGGTGAGCTGCGTAAAAAGGCACTGGAGCTTTCCCGACTGATGCGCCACCGTGGTCCGGACTGGTCCGGCGTCTATGCCTGTGATAAAGCCATCCTGGCGCATGAACGCCTGTCGATCGTCGACGTCAACGCCGGCGCGCAGCCGCTGTATAACGCCGCTAAAACTCACGCTCTCGCCGTCAACGGTGAAATCTACAACCACCAGGCGCTGCGCGCGGAATACGGCGACCGCTATGCGTTCCAGACCGGTTCCGACTGCGAAGTTATCCTCGCGCTGTATCAGGAAAAAGGCCCGGACTTCCTCGACGATCTGCAGGGGATGTTTGCTTTCGCTCTCTACGACAGCGAAAAAGACGCGTATCTGATTGGTCGCGACCACATCGGCATCATCCCGCTGTATATGGGTCACGACGAACACGGTAACTTCTACGTTGCCTCTGAAATGAAAGCGCTGGTTCCGGTTTGCCGCACGATTAAAGAGTTCCCGGCAGGCAGCTACCTGTGGAGCAAAGATGGCGAAATCCGCGAGTACTACCAGCGCGACTGGTTCGACTACGACGCGGTGAAAGACAACGTCACGGACAAAAACGAACTGCGTCAGGCGCTGGAAGAGTCGGTAAAAAGCCACCTGATGTCCGATGTTCCGTACGGCGTACTGCTCTCCGGCGGCCTGGATTCATCGGTGATTTCCGCCATCACCAAAAAATATGCCGCGCGCCGCGTCGAAGATCAGGAAAAATCAGAAGCCTGGTGGCCGCAGCTGCACTCCTTCGCCGTCGGCCTGGAGGGCGCCCCCGATCTGAAAGCCGCGCAGGAAGTGGCTAACCATCTGGGTACCGTGCACCACGAGATCCACTTTACGGTGCAGGAAGGCCTGGACGCGATTCGCGATGTTATCTATCACATTGAAACCTACGACGTGACGACGATTCGCGCGTCAACGCCAATGTATCTGATGTCGCGTAAAATCAAAGCCATGGGCATCAAAATGGTACTGTCCGGCGAAGGTTCTGACGAAGTATTTGGCGGCTACCTCTATTTCCATAAAGCGCCCAACGCCAAAGAGCTGCACGAAGAGACCGTGCGCAAACTGCAGGCGCTGCATATGTTTGACTGCGCTCGCGCCAACAAAGCGATGTCCGCCTGGGGCGTTGAAGCGCGCGTCCCGTTCCTGGATAAGAAATTCCTCGACGTGGCAATGCGTATTAACCCGCAGGATAAAATGTGCGGCAACGGTAAAATGGAAAAACATGTCCTGCGTGAATGTTTTGAATCTTACCTGCCGGCGAGCGTCGCCTGGCGCCAGAAAGAACAGTTCTCTGATGGCGTTGGTTACAGCTGGATCGATACCTTAAAAGAAGTGGCCGCTGAACAGATTTCCGATCGGCAGCTGGAAACCGCCGGCTTCCGTTTCCCGTACAACACGCCTTCCTCGAAAGAAGCGTATCTGTACCGTGAGATTTTCGAAGAGCTGTTCCCGGTACCGAGCGCGGCCGAATGCGTTCCTGGCGGCCCTTCCGTCGCATGCTCTTCAGCAAAAGCGATTGAGTGGGACGAATCTTTCAAAAAAATGAACGATCCGTCGGGACGCGCGGTTGGCGTACACCAGTCGGCCTACTAACCGACGCTGTTTTCAAAACGGACTCTTCGGGGTCCGTTTTTGTTTTGTGCCTTATTTAAGCCGTTAAAAACGATAAATAACCAATAATTGCCGATTATTGCACCACGCTGTTCGCAACCTAACCAAACAGTTACGTTCAGTCCATTTTCGATGAAAAAGGGGTTGACGCTTCAAGGCTCAATACGCATAATGCGCCCCGCAACGCCGATAAGGTAACGCGCAAAAAGATGGCTACGTAGCTCAGCTGGTTAGAGCACATCACTCATAATGATGGGGTCACAGGTTCAAATCCCGTCGTAGCCACCATCTTTTTTGCGGGAGTGGCGAAATTGGTAGACGCACCAGATTTAGGTTCTGGCGCCGCAAGGTGTGCGAGTTCAAGTCTCGCCTCCCGCACCATTTACTCGTTCGCGTTGCGGTAAAAGATTTTTGTTGGGGTATCGCCAAGCGGTAAGGCACCGGTTTTTGATACCGGCATTCCCTGGTTCGAATCCAGGTACCCCAGCCATATTTTCGATGTTTGCGGTTCACCGCGACGGTATTGGGGTATCGCCAAGCGGTAAGGCACCGGTTTTTGATACCGGCATTCCCTGGTTCGAATCCAGGTACCCCAGCCATCGAAAATAGAGTAAGATTTTGGCTACGTAGCTCAGCTGGTTAGAGCACATCACTCATAATGATGGGGTCACAGGTTCGAATCCCGTCGTAGCCACCATACAAAGGAATTATTGATTCAGTTCGATAAATCCAAAAGAATTGTTGGGGTATCGCCAAGCGGTAAGGCTCTGGTTTCTGATACCAGCATTCCGAGGTTCGAATCCTCGTACCCCAGCCAATTTTAAAAGTCGCCCACGCTGTGCGCGCACCCGTTGGAGTATCTCCAGGCGCTAAGCCACCGGTTTGCCCCCGGTACGAAATGGTCAACGTAAAATTGGGGTATCGCCAAGCGGTAAGGCACCGGATTCTGATTCCGGCATTCCGAGGTTCGAATCCTCGTACCCCAGCCAACAAAAAGCAAAAAGCTCGCTTCGGCGGGCTTTTTGCTTTATGAATTCCGAAAAAAGCTGACCTGAAGTGTACCTCGTTCTCAGCTCTGATAAATTACAGAGTCAATGAGTAAAAGGATTTACGATGAACTATCAGGTTTTCCCTCTCTTTACCCGCACCATAACCTTGCTCTTTTTTCTGATCGGCTTCGCTTTCTGCCTGTTCGGGATTTCAGCCTTACTAACCTACAGCATCGTGGTTGGTTTGTTTTTTCCCGTCGGCATATCCATGCGCCTGCATCGGCTCAACGAAACGGGCCTCGCGCTAACGCTCACCGAGGATACCCGCTGGATAACCTACATTCATGGCTTCCCGGCTAAGGAGCAGAGAGACGTCATTAAGAATCCCTGTTTTTGGTCAACAGAAAGAACGCGGCAATTTTTTCTTCGCTGCTTTGCGAGCAAGATGATTCTTCAGGCAGCATGTATCGCCATCCTTGCCTGTGACGTTCTGTCTTCCGAAGGCGACGCGGTAACTGCCATCCTTGCGCTGCTGGCGCTGCTGTTCCTGCTCTATATGTCAGGTAAAAGCGCCTATTCCTTCTATTTGCTCGCCACGAATCAGTGGCAGTGCGAATCCCTGACAACCTCTGGCGGCAGTATCTGGTATCAGGGATTCTTGCCCAAAAAAGAGGGTAAAGACACGCTGTTTGCGCGATTATTTTGAATGCGGATTATAGCCCCAACGCGTATTTCAACGCCTGACGCTTCAGTCCGCCGGCGCGCTCGGCCGCCATCAGCCCAATGTTTCTCAGCATACGCACCGGGGGGAGATCGTTGCTAAACCCGGCGTAAAACAGATCCATCCCAGACTGCATAATAAAGTTGTCAGCCTGACGGCGCGTCTGGTAGCGCTTAAGTACCGGCAGGCTGGCCCACTCTTCGCCGTGGGCTTTTGCTCTGCCAAGAATATCGAGCAGCGCATCGACATCGCGATAGCCGAGGTTAACCCCCTGCCCCGCCAGCGGATGAATGGTGTGCGCAGCATCGCCCACCAGCGCCAGCCCCGGCTTAACATACTGCAATGCGTGACGGCGGGTGAGCGGGAAGGCGCCCGCGCTCAGCGGCGTAATCTCTCCCAGCCGCGACGGGAAGTGGCGAGTAATTTCCTGCTGTAGCTGAGCCATACTCATGCCCTGCAGCTGGCGGATCCGCGCCGGCGCGTCGTACCACACCAGCGAGGCCCAATGATCGAACAGCGGTAAAAACGCGCGCGGCCCCGCCGGAGTGAACTGCTGCCAGGTACTGTCGCCGGGATCGTCCGCACACTGTACGCTGATCAACATACAGGATTGCTGGTACTGCCACGCGTGGATGCCGATTCCGGCCAGCTGACGCACCTGCGAACTGGCGCCGTCCGCGCCCACCACCAGCCGCGCATCAAGCTGGCTGCCGTCGGTCAGCGTTAAGGAGGCGTACGTTTCTTCCAGACGCATCTCCTGGAGCGATGTTCCCACCTGCAGCGATATGCGCTCATGGGCTTCCAGCGCCTGCCACAGGGCTCGCTGCAGGACGTTATTCTCCACCATATAGCCCAGTTCCGGCAGCTTCAGCTCCGCGGCGTTGAAGACAACATGCGCGCTTTCCCACTCCCAGGTTTCTAGCTGGCGGTACGCATGGGCGCGCATGGACCGCACGCTGTCCCAGACGCCGAGGCCTCTCAGCAGCCCTACCGATGACGCGCTGATTGCCGAAATACGCACGTCAGGCGGTGAAGACGCATCAAAAACCGGTGGCGCGTTTTTTTCAATGACCGTCACCGTAAAGCCCTGCTGCGCCAGGCCAAGCGCGAGGGCGCCGCCAACCATCCCGCCGCCGACGATAACGACATCTGTTGCATGAATTGTCATGACTATTATCCTTAAACCCGAATCCCCTCAGTTTACCGGATTTTTATTCGGCTTGTGGTGATTACGGTCGTACTGGTCAGGGCGCGGTCAAAGCATTACAATACGCGCCCTGCAATCCTGGCTTTATATCCGTCACCCTTCACATTGCAGAGCAACATCCGGTGAAGACGCTGACTTTGGGTATACCTAATTAAGCATGAGCAAGTCGATGACAAAAAAACTCCATATTAAAACCTGGGGCTGTCAGATGAACGAATACGATTCATCAAAGATGGCCGATCTGCTGGATGCCACCCACGGGTATCAACTCACTGAAGTGGCGGAAGAAGCGGATGTGCTGCTGCTCAATACCTGCTCAATCCGTGAGAAGGCTCAGGAAAAAGTATTCCATCAGCTAGGACGCTGGAAGCTGCTGAAAGAGAAGAATCCCAACCTGATCATCGGCGTTGGCGGCTGCGTAGCCTCTCAGGAAGGCGACCATATTCGCCAGCGCGCCCACTACGTCGATATTATTTTTGGGCCGCAGACCCTGCACCGTCTGCCGGAAATGATCAACTCGGTACGAGGCAACCGCAGCCCGGTCGTCGATATCAGCTTCCCGGAAATCGAAAAATTCGACCGCCTGCCGGAACCGCGCGCCGAAGGCCCAAGCGCCTTTGTTTCCATCATGGAAGGCTGCAACAAGTACTGCACCTACTGCGTGGTGCCTTACACCCGCGGTGAGGAAGTGAGCCGCCCAAGCGACGATATCCTGTTTGAAATCGCCCAGCTTGCGGCTCAGGGCGTCCGTGAAGTCAACCTGCTCGGGCAGAACGTAAACGCCTGGCGCGGGGAAAACTATGACGGCACCACCGGTAGCTTTGCCGATCTCCTGCGTCTGGTTGCGGCGATCGACGGTATCGACCGGATCCGCTTTACCACCAGCCATCCCATCGAGTTCACCGACGATATCATCGAGGTTTACCGCGATACGCCGGAGCTGGTCAGCTTCCTGCACCTGCCGGTGCAGAGCGGTTCCGACCGCGTGCTGAACCTGATGGGCCGAACCCACACGGCGCTGGAATATAAAGCGATTATCCGCAAACTGCGCGCGGCGCGTCCGGATATTCAGATCAGCTCCGACTTCATCGTCGGCTTCCCTGGCGAAACCACCCAGGATTTCGAGCAGACCATGAAGCTGATTGCCGATGTGAATTTCGATATGAGCTACAGCTTCATCTTCTCCGCGCGTCCGGGAACGCCGGCGGCCGATATGGTTGACGACGTACCGGAAGAGGACAAGAAGCAGCGTTTGTATATTCTGCAGGAGCGCATCAACCAGCAGGCGATGGCCTGGAGCCGCCGTATGCTCGGCACCGTGCAGCGCATTCTGGTGGAAGGCACCTCACGTAAGAGCATCATGGAGCTGTCTGGCCGCACCGAAAATAACCGCGTGGTGAACTTCGAAGGCTCTCCTGAGATGATCGGCAAGTTTGTCGATGTCGAGATCACCGACGTCTGGACAAACTCCCTGCGCGGTAAAGTGGTGCGCACCGAGGACGAAATGGGTCTGCGCATCGCGGAAACCCCGGAGTCGGTAATTGCCCGCACCCGTAAAGAAAACGATCTTGGCGTCGGTATCTACCAGCCATAATCCGTTCAGGCCTGCCGGCTCCGGCAGGCCTTGTATTTCCTCTCCTGAACCCAATATCTATAGCGATGCTTGCGCCATATTCCGATGACGTGAATAATTTCCTGACCGGCTACCTTCCGGCTATCTATGTATAAGAGGAACAGCTTGAATACAGACACTCGCGAAATCACCCTTGAGCCCGCGGACAACGCCCGTCTGCTGAGCCTGTGCGGCCCGTTTGATGACAACATTAAACAGCTGGAACGCCGCCTCGGCATCGAGATTAACCGTCGTGACAACCACTTTAAACTGACCGGTCGGCCGATTTGCGTCACCGCTGCGGCGGATATCCTGCGCAGTCTGTACGTCGATACCGCGCCGATGCGCGGCGAAATTCAGGATATTGAACCGGAACAAATTCATCTGGCGATCAAAGAAGCCCGCGTGCTGGAGCAGAGCGCCGAAAGCGTGCCGGACTACGGTAAGGCCATCAATATCAAAACCAAGCGCGGCGTGATTAAACCGCGTACGCCGAATCAGGCGCAGTACATCGCCAATATTCTTGACCACGACATTACCTTCGGCGTCGGTCCTGCCGGGACCGGGAAAACCTACCTGGCGGTCGCCGCCGCGGTAGACGCGCTGGAGCGCCAGGAGATCCGCCGTATTCTTCTGACCCGTCCGGCGGTTGAGGCCGGCGAAAAACTGGGCTTCCTGCCCGGCGATTTGAGCCAGAAAGTCGATCCGTACCTGCGGCCCCTTTACGACGCGCTGTTCGAGATGCTCGGCTTCGAGAAAGTCGAAAAGTTGATTGAGCGCAACGTGATTGAAGTCGCGCCGCTGGCCTATATGCGCGGCCGTACGCTGAACGATGCGTTTATCATTCTCGACGAAAGCCAGAACACGACCATTGAACAGATGAAAATGTTCCTGACCCGTATCGGCTTTAACTCTAAGGCGGTCATTACCGGCGACGTCACGCAGATTGACCTGCCGCGCAGCACCAAATCGGGCCTGCGCCATGCGATTGAAGTGCTGGCGGAAGTCGATGAGATCAGCTTCAACTTCTTCCATAGCGAAGACGTCGTGCGCCACCCGGTGGTCGCCCGCATCGTTAACGCCTATGAAGCCTGGGAAGAAGCAGACCAGAAACGTAAAGCAGAACTGGCCGCCGAGCGCAAACGCGAAGCCCAGGAACAGGAGCATAAATGAGTCAGGTCATTCTCGATTTACAGCTGGCTTGCGAAGATAACAGCGGAATGCCGGATGAAGCCCTGTTTCAGCGCTGGGTCGATAGCGTTATCCCGCAGTTTCAGGAAGAGTCGGAGCTGACGATTCGCCTGGTTGATGAAGCGGAAAGCCACGAGCTGAACCTGACCTATCGCGGGAAGGACAAACCGACTAACGTGCTCTCTTTCCCGTTCGAAGCCCCGCCGGGTATCGAAATGCCGCTGCTTGGCGACCTGGTCATCTGCCGTCAGGTGGTTGAACAGGAAGCGAAAGAGCAAGGTAAACCGCTGGAAGCGCACTGGGCGCATATGGTGGTCCACGGTAGCCTGCATCTTTTGGGCTATGACCACATCATTGATGAAGAAGCGGAAGAGATGGAATCCCTCGAAACAGAGATAATGCTTGCTCTGGGCTATGAGGATCCGTACATTGCCGAGAAGGAATAACCCGTTGCCGGCTTTGCCGGCGACTGGCCGCTATGCCGGGCGCTGAGTATACGCGTGACGAGCGACTATTTAACTAACATGAGAACCCATACGACGCCATGAGCGACGACAATTCACACAGTAGCGACACAGTAAACAGCAAAAAGGGATTCTTCTCCCTGTTACTCAGCCAGCTCTTTCACGGTGAACCCAAAAATCGTGACGAACTGCTGGCGCTGATCCGTGATTCCGGGCAAAACGACCTTATCGACGAAGATACGCGCGATATGCTCGAAGGGGTAATGGATATTGCCGACCAGCGCGTCCGCGACATCATGATCCCCCGCTCGCAGATGATTACCCTGAAACGCAACCAGACGCTGGACGAGTGCCTCGATGTCATCATCGAATCGGCCCACTCGCGTTTCCCGGTGATCAGCGAAGATAAAGATCACATCGAAGGGATTCTGATGGCCAAAGATCTGCTGCCGTTTATGCGCAGCGATGCCGAAGCCTTCAGCATGGAAAAAGTGTTGCGTCCGGCGGTTGTCGTGCCCGAGAGCAAGCGGGTTGACCGCATGCTGAAGGAGTTTCGCTCCCAACGTTACCATATGGCTATCGTTATCGATGAGTTTGGCGGCGTCTCAGGTCTGGTGACCATTGAAGATATCCTTGAGCTCATCGTCGGTGAAATAGAAGACGAATACGACGAAGAAGAAGATATCGATTTCCGTCAGCTGAGCCGCCACACGTGGACGGTGCGCGCGCTGGCCTCAATCGAAGATTTCAACGAAGCGTACGGCACCCACTTCAGCGATGAAGAGGTCGACACCATCGGCGGTCTGGTCATGCAGGCGTTTGGTCATCTGCCTGCCCGCGGCGAGTCTATCGACATTGATGGTTACCAATTCAAGGTCGCAATGGCTGACAGTCGACGTATTATTCAGGTACATGTAAAGCTTCCTGATGATGCCCCGCAGCCGAAGCTGGAAGACTAATCCAACGGGACGATTAACCTAAATGGTATTTGCCTCTCTTATTGAACGCCAGCGCGTACGTTTGCTGCTGGCGCTGTTATTCGGAGCCAGCGGAACGCTGGCTTTTTCACCTTATGACTTCTGGCCAGCAGCCCTTATTTCGTTAATTGGCCTGCAAGGTTTAACCCTCAATCGACGTCCCCTGCAAAGCGCCGCGATTGGCTATTTCTGGGGGTTAGGGCTGTTCGGCTCCGGTATTAACTGGGTCTACGTGAGCATCGCGCAGTTCGGCGGCATGCCCGGTCCGGTCAACGTTTTCCTGGTGGTGCTGCTGGCGGCCTATCTGTCGCTCTATACCGGATTATTTGCCGGCATTCTTTCGCGCCTGTGGCCAAAAACCAGCTGGATACGCGTGGCTATCGCCGCGCCGGTGGTGTGGCAAATCAGCGAATTTCTGCGCGGCTGGGTGCTCACCGGCTTCCCGTGGCTACAGTTCGGCTACAGTCAGATTGACGGCCCGCTCAAAGGCCTGGCTCCCGTGATGGGCGTTGAGGCGATTAACTTCCTGCTGATGCTTGTCAGCGGCCTGCTGGTATTGGCCATCGCGCAGCGTAACTGGAAGCCGCTGATCGCCGCCGTCGTGCTGTTCGCCCTGCCCTTCCCGCTTCGCTATATTCAGTGGTATCAACCGCTGCCGGCGCGCGCGACCACGGTTTCGCTGGTACAGGGCGATATCCCCCAGGCGATGAAATGGGACCAGAATCAGCTGCTCAACACCCTGAAAACCTATCTGGATCTCACCCAGCCGCATATGGGTAAATCGCAGCTGATCGTCTGGCCGGAGTCCGCGATTCCGGATCTGGAAATTAACCAGCAGCGCTTCCTCAGCATGATGGACGACCTGATGCGGTCGAAAAATAGCTCGCTGATCACCGGCATCGTCGATGCGCGTCTGAACGCGCGCAATCGCTACGATACGTACAACACCATTATTACGCTGGGCAAAGATAACCCGTACAGCTACGACTCAAAGAATCGCTACAACAAGAATCATCTGGTGCCGTTTGGTGAGTTTGTGCCGCTGGAATCGATTCTGCGTCCGCTGGCGCCGTTCTTCGACCTGCCAATGTCCTCTTTCAGCCGCGGGCCGTACGTGCAGCCGCAGCTGGTGGCGCATAATATGCGTCTGACGGCGGCTATCTGCTACGAGATCATTCTTGGCGAGCAGGTGCGGGATAACTTCCGCCCGGATACGGATTTTCTGTTAACTATTTCGAATGACGCATGGTTCGGCAAATCTATCGGCCCGTGGCAGCACTTCCAGATGGCGCGGATGCGCGCGCTGGAGCTGGCCCGTCCGCTGCTGCGCAGCACCAATAACGGCATTACCGCGGTCATCGGCCCGCGCGGTGAAATACAGGAGATGATCCCACAGTTCACCCGCGCCGTATTAACCACCAAAGTGACCCCAACGGCAGGACTGACGCCGTACGCGCGTACGGGGAACTGGCCGCTGTGGGCGTTAACCGCCTTGTTTGGCTTTGCTGCGCTGCTGATGAGCCTGCGCCAGCGCCGTCAATAATTGCTTCTCCCGCGGCGGCATTCGTCGCCGCGGTCATCCCCCCTTCTTATCCATTCTGGCACGACCATTGCTTAATAAATTCATGTCGCAACGCGATCCTCGGGGGTACAACCCGGTTGCACCACCATCGATCGTCAGGCGGCGCTATTTTGGTGCAATGGGGGATTTTTGCCTTTAAATGGTGCGGTGCGCTTCGCAAAAATCAACAATATAAGAGCAAAATCTTTACATTAAGCCAAACTAAATGCTAACAAACACATACAAATGCTGCACGCAAAGACGGCAGCGATAAAAAAGCACACACATTCACAATGGGTATCAATAGCGTCTGACGGCGCTGAGGATAAGGAGTCGGATATGCAATTACGTAAACTGGCCGCAGCAATGCTGGTCATGGGCCTCACCGCTGGGGTGGCGCATGCAGAAGATGCGGCATCCACCGCTGGCCAGAGCACTCTGGATAAAATTGCCAAAAACGGCGTTATCGTCGTTGGTCACCGTGAATCATCCGTTCCGTTCTCTTACTATGACAACAAGCAGCAGGTCGTTGGCTACTCCCAGGACTACTCGAATGCGATCGTTGATGCCATCAAGAAGAAGCTGAACAAACCGGATCTGCAGGTCAAACTGATCCCGGTTACCTCACAAAACCGTATTCCGCTGCTGCAAAACGGCACGTATGATTTCGAATGCGGCTCCACCACCAACAACCTTGAGCGCCAGAAACAGGCGGCCTTCTCCGATACGATTTTCGTCGTCGGTACCCGTCTGCTGGTGAAAAAAGGCGGCGCGATTAAAGATTTCCCGGATCTGAAGGATAAAGCCGTCGTCGTCACCTCCGGCACCACCTCCGAAATTCTGCTGCACAAGCTGAACGACGAGAAAAAAATGAATATGCGTATTATCAGCGCAAAAGATCACGGTGACTCTTTCCGTACTCTGGAAAGCGGTCGCGCGGTGGCCTTTATGATGGATGACGCGCTGCTGGCGGGCGAACGTGCGAAAGCGAAGAAACCGGATAACTGGGAGATTGTCGGTACCGCTCAGTCTCAGGAAGCCTACGGCTGCATGCTGCGCAAAGATGACCCGCAGTTCAAAACGCTGGTCGATGAGACGGTCGCCCAGGTTCAGACCTCCGGTGAAGCCGAAAAATGGTTCGATAAGTGGTTTAAAAATCCTATTCCGCCAAAGAACCTGAATATGAACTTTGAACTCTCTGACGAGATGAAAGCGCTGTTCAAATCACCTAACGATAAAGCTCTTAACTAATTAAAAAAACAAAGGGCGGGGAATCCTGCCCTCCCGATTGTTGCTACGGCGCGGACAGACTATACGGCGGCTGGTCGTTCCCCAGCGGCCGCGAATACCGAAACAGGCTGAGCAACAATCTTCGAGGGTAGCGCTGCTACCCTTTTTTTTCCAGGAGTCATTTATGTCAATAGACTGGAACTGGGGGATATTCCTGCAACAGGCCCCGTTCGGCAACACCACCTATTTAGGCTGGCTGTGGAGTGGTTTTCAGATCACCGTCACCCTGTCGGTAACGGCCTGGATTATCGCGTTCTTTGTAGGTTCGCTCTTCGGTATTCTCCGTACGGTCCCGAACCGTCTGCTGTCGACTATCGGCACCTGCTACGTTGAACTTTTTCGTAACGTTCCGCTTATCGTTCAATTTTTCACCTGGTATCTGGTGGTGCCTGAACTGCTGCCGGAAAACATCGGCATGTGGTTTAAGTCCGAGCTGGATCCGAATATTCAGTTTTTCGTTTCTTCGATGCTGTGTCTGGGATTGTTTACCGCCGCGCGCGTCTGCGAGCAGGTTCGTTCCGGTATTCAATCCCTGCCGCGCGGCCAGAAAAACGCCGGGCTGGCGATGGGGCTAACGCTCCCGCAAACCTACCGTTACGTTCTGCTGCCCAACGCCTATCGCGTTATCGTGCCGCCAATGACCTCTGAAATGATGAACCTGGTGAAAAACTCGGCCATCGCCTCCACCATTGGTCTTGCCGATATGGCCGCGCAGGCGGGTAAGCTGCTGGACTACTCGGCCCATGCCTGGGAATCGTTTACCGCTATCACCCTCGCCTACGTGTTTATCAACGCCGTTATTATGCTGATCATGTACGTGGTCGAACGTAAAGTCCGCCTGCCGGGCAATATGGGGGGTAAATAATGTACGATTTTGACTGGAGCTCCATTATTCCTTCCATGCCATACCTGCTGGCAGGGCTGGTGATTACCTTAAAAATTACCGTGACCGCGATTGTTGTCGGGATTGTGTGGGGGACGATCCTGGCCGTTATGCGCCTGTCGAGCTTCCTGCCGCTGGCGTGGTTCGCCAAAACCTACGTTAACGTTTTCCGCTCCATTCCGCTGGTGATGGTACTGCTGTGGTTTTATCTGATTGTTCCCGGGTTCCTGCAGAACGTGCTTGGCCTGTCGCCGAAAACCGATATCCGCCTGATTTCAGCGATGATCGCCTTCTCCATGTTTGAAGCGGCCTATTACTCGGAAATTATCCGTGCCGGCATTCAGAGCATCTCGCGCGGCCAGTCCAGCGCCGCGCTGGCGCTGGGCATGACCCACTGGCAATCCATGAAGCTGGTGATTCTGCCGCAGGCCTTCCGCGCCATGGTACCGCTGCTGCTGACTCAGGGCATCGTACTATTTCAGGATACCTCGCTGGTCTATGTCCTGAGCCTGGCCGACTTTTTCCGCACCGCCTCGACTATCGGCGAGCGTGATGGAACCCAGGTAGAGATGATCCTGTTCGCAGGCGCCGTATATTTTGTGTTTAGTCTCAGCGCATCGCTGTTGGTCAGCTGGTTGAAGAAAAGGACTGTGTAATGATTACCCTGAAAAATGTTTCAAAATGGTATGGTCACTTTCAGGTGCTGACCGATTGCTCCACGGAAGTGAAAAAAGGCGAAGTGGTGGTGGTCTGCGGGCCTTCGGGCTCGGGTAAATCAACGCTGATTAAAACCGTAAACGGCCTTGAGCCCATTCAGCAAGGTCAAATCATCGTCGACGGCACCACCGTCAACGATAAAAAGACCAACCTGGCCAAACTGCGCTCGCGCGTCGGGATGGTATTCCAGCACTTTGAGCTGTTCCCTCACTTATCGATTATCGATAACCTCACCCTGGCGCAGGTCAAGGTACTCAATCGCGATAAAGCCGCCTCCCGGGCAAAAGGGCTTAAGCTGCTGGAACGCGTGGGGCTTTCCGCTCATGCCGAAAAATTCCCCGCCCAGCTCTCGGGTGGCCAACAGCAGCGCGTGGCCATCGCCCGCGCGCTGTGTATGGATCCTATCGCCATGCTGTTTGATGAACCCACCTCCGCGCTGGATCCGGAGATGATTAACGAAGTGCTGGACGTCATGGTTGAACTGGCGAACGAAGGGATGACTATGATGGTGGTCACCCATGAAATGGGCTTTGCGCGTAAGGTAGCCAACCGGGTTATCTTTATGGATGAAGGAAAAATTGTCGAAGACGCCGATAAAGAAGCGTTTTTTGCTAACCCGCAATCTGAACGCGCCAAAGACTTCCTCGCCAAAATTCTGCACTAACCTTCCGGCGTGTACGGTACCGTACACGCCTTTTATCTCTTCCCGCTCCTGTCTCTCTCCATAGTTATGGCAATAGTTTCGTTGCTCTCAAATACGCGTCATAAATATATCCAGCCTCACGCCAAATAATTCACGACCTGAAACGCTCAATTCAACAAAAATTCACGCTTTACATCGTGGATTACCTAATCTGCCGTAGATAACATGGCGCAGATTTGACAACAACGCTGAGCACCGGCAGCGTTTTTTTTTGATTTTAGAAAAGTAAGATTCTTAAGATTGAGTACCCGGCTTCGTTAACCATACTCAGTGAACGCTAAACATTCTTGACAAGGCTATAACGGACGAATGAAACAAATGGATATTGCTTCGTGAATAATAAAAGTCTCATAACCGCCCTTTCTCTTTATATTCTGCTAACCGCGTCGACATTGGCGAATGTATCGATTAGTAATACCAATCAGGTGGAACAGGATAAGGCACGTCAAAGCGCATTGGCACCAGCACAGCAGGAATATTCGACATCAGGTAGAGGATCGCAAAAATATAAACTTGCCTTTCCACTGGAAGCAACCTGTCGATATATCAACCATGTTGAAATTATTTCCGCTGACCACAAGCTGACCCTCGGTCTGTTAGGTAATATCGCTCGCCAGGCTGAAAAAAAGTGTCTGGGTATTGAAGGCATACGTCTACTCACCACAACCTTGCAAAATGAACTTATTGCCCGGGGATATATCACGTCGCTTATTGATGTACCTTCACAGTCCCTGAATGATGGCATTCTGAGCATCACGTTGAGCTATGGCTATATCGGTAATATTAGCTGGGCTTCCGACAATAGCGCGACAACCAGCCTGTGGAATGCCATACCGGCTAAAACAGGAGATATCCTGAAGCTAACCGAACTGGAACAGGGAATGGCTAACTTACAGCGTTTACCCGGCTCATCGGCGCAGATGAAAATCATGCCGGGTAAGAACAATGCGGAAAGCGACATCCAAATATCCCGGTATCTGGCACGAAACTGGCAAGTAGGCGCATGGCTGGATGATGCCGGAAGCCGTAGCAGCGGGCGTTACCAGGCCGGTGGCGCGCTTTATCTTTACGACCTGACGACGCTAAATGACATACTCTATTTATCCATGGGGGGCGATGTCGAGTTTAATCAACATAACGATGGTAATCAGAATAAAAGCCTCTATTATTCTATTCCCTTTGGATTTTGGTCGCTCAATCTTTACGGTTCACAAAGTGAATATCGTCAGCAGTTCAATGGTAGATACTCTACCATTGAATATAAAAGCAAAAATGATTATGCCAGCGCAACCTTAACGCGTTTACTTTCGCATACCCGTCAGCAAAAAACGACTGTTGATGCGCGAATATCTAAAAGCACCTCACATTACTATTTTGGCGGTAGTGAATTGAGCGTTATGCGCAAACAGAATCCTGCCTGGGATATTACTGTACATCAACAACGATATTTTACTCATACAATCATAGATGCCAGCCTGGGCGTACAGCGTAGCCTTCCGTGGCTCAGTTCAGTACCAACCCCTGAGGAAAAAGCCGGTCTGTACAGTAAGCTTTCGCGCATTATTCATGCCGACCTTCAAGCCCTAATGAAGTTTGAATTGACGGGAGATAAATTCAGCTATGCCCCACATGTCAATATACAAATCAGTCCCGACATCTTATCCGTAGATAATCAATTTAATATAGGTAATCGCTGGACGGTACGAGGCTTTGACGGTGAAAGAACCCTTTCAGGAAATCAAGGCTGGTACTGGCGCAATGATTTCATCTGGGATATGCCCGCCCCGGAACAACAGCTGTACTTAGGCATAGATGTTGGGCGCATTACAGGAACAGAACAGTACGGAAATGGCAAAGTCATATCTGGCGCCAGTATGGGAGTGCGCGGGAGCGTTATTGCTACTCAATATGATTTTTTCCTGGGAACACCGCTGGTAAAGCCAAACGGTTTTCATACAGACCCTGTGAACCTGGGGTTTTCATTACAATGGAGGTATTAAAGTCAGTTTTTCAACGTATCGGTTAACTTCATTTATTTTTAAAGGACTATATTAAATGTTTAAATTCAAATTATCCTATGTTGTGCTAGCAGCAGCCTTGAGCTCAACCTTCGTTTATGCCGACCCGACAACCTATACTCATTTATCAGGCGTCAAGGTCATCGATATTGAAAAACCCAATGCCGCCGGCGTCTCACATAATATGTATCGTGAGTTTAACGTTGATAGTAAAGGTGTCGTTCTTAACAATAGCACCAGCGATCTCACACACGGGACCTTAGGAAATATTGCTAAAAATAACAATCTGACCAATGGTAGTGCTTCTGTTATTCTTAACGAAGTCACCTCAAATCGTGCCAGCTCACTGAATGGATTTATTGAAGTCGCGGGTCAACGCGCTGATGTTGTTATTGCTAACCCCAATGGCATTTCCTGCTCAGGATGTAGTTTCATTAACACCAATAAGGCGATTTTAACGACCGGAAAGGTGACTTTTTCTGATACTGGCGCGATCGCCAGCTATGACGTAACCGGTGGCAAGTTGTCCATCGACAAAAAAGGAATGGATGCGAGCAATAGCTATGCTGTACTGCTCGCCGATGCGATAGCCATTAACGGTGCGGTTAATGCAAAGAACGCAATAGTGGGTGCAGGAAACTTCACGTTTGATAACGGCTCAGGCGCGATAACCTCAGCGGGTAAATCAGCAACGGCGCTGCAGTATCTTTACCCTGAATATAGTATCGACATTAGTAATCTTGGTGGCATCAAAGCCAATAGTATTACTATGGTTGGCAATAATTTAGGTTTTGGCGTTCGAAATAAAGGCGCTATTGTTGCTAACACCAGCCTCTCTTTGACCAGCTTTGGCTCACTCACCAACGAAGGCTCTATCGCCAGCAATGGTATGATGACTCAGGTAGTCTCTGCAGGCAATTTTAAAAATACGGGAAATATATCCTCGAATAATATCACCCTACTGAACAGCCTCAGTTCGATAAGCAATAGTGGAACCATTTCCAGCACAGGAAATTTATTAGTCAACGCATCCGGAAATATCGAAAATACGGGTAAATTCAAAGCGTCCACCACATTAAACGTAATGACTAACAGTAACCTGAAAACAACGTATGGTTCCAGTTTACTTTCAGATAATCAGCTGATAGTCACCGCTGCCGGTAATATTGACAACGGAGGTTCAACCAGAAGTAAAAACACAACGGTGACCTTTGGGGGGGATTCGCTTAAAGTCACTGGCAATATTTTTGGCTACGATACTCTGCTGGTTCAGGCGCAAAAAAATGAACAGATGACGTCCGGGGAGATTAGCAACTTTGGTACTACCTCCGGCGGCAACGTGACCATAAAAACCAATGGTACTCTGGCATTAAAAAAAGGGAGTTTTATGGAAGCTGCTGATACGCTGACAACAAAAAGCTACCTGCTTAATAATGAAGGCTACATCGGGGCGAATACAATAGCTATTGATAACTATGTCACCCACAACTATGGGGCTATTGTTGGTCAGTATAATGTTGGCGTTAAAACCTATCACGAGCTTTATAATGAAGGTGAAATTTCAAGCTCATCAAATATGACGCTGGATACCCAAAATTACGGTGATATCACAAACCGTTCTCTTATCAGGGCTGACGGCACTTTAACCATGACGGCTAAAAAAGTGGTTAACGGAGGGTATCGCTGCGGTTTCCTTAATCTGGCAACCTGTGGCAAAGGCACGATTTCCACTAATAATCTGGTTTTAAATTCATCACATAAATACGCCAGTGAAATGGGGGGCACTCAGCAGTTTAAGAGCGCGACCATTAACACTATCAATTAACATGACGTTATCATCGAAGATGCGCTTCTCTTTTTAATAAAGATCTTATGCTGGTGCTTCGGCACCAGCATTTTTATGCATACTGATGAAGGGTTAGCCTGCCCTTTAAAAGGAAGGCCAATATATCAACGCGCTTTATATTGGCTCTCGGGCTGGCTTAACGCCTGTGTAAAAGGCTCCGCAGATATCTACCGCGTATTTACGGCTCGAATGGCCGGCGCTGGAACTGATCGTGCCCGCATTTTGGACAACGCGGTAGCACATCCGGCGTATAAACCGGCAGATGGTAATGGCACTTCTCACACACCAGATTGCCGAGCCCCACGACTTCGCCGCTGTGATAGACGCCGTGGTGGCTGAGATCCTGGAACACCTCGCGCCACTCAAGCTGAGTTTTATCGGTGATATCCGCCAGCTCCTGCCACAGGCTCTCTTTGATCACCCGCATAAAGACGCTATCAGTCAGCTCATCCTGACTCTCTTCATAACTGAGCGCGAACTCTTCCAGGTCGCGTCTGACTGCGCGGATCACATTCTCGATTTCGCTCTGCGTTAACTCGCCGGACTGGCTAATCTTGACCCTGGCCTGCTCCACCAGCGCATCAATATCGCGTTCTCCATTGCGTAACCGCTCGCTGAGCGTCGACACCAGCTCTCGGTAGAATTGAGCAACCTTGTTCATCTTTTCGCCTCCGGTGTGGTTAACTTCTTCTTATGATAGACGTTATCTGCGGATTGCTCTGCCAGCCAACCCACAGAGTCACGAAATATTCTCCACCGCTTTCATCTCTGTAAGTGTGTGAAAGGCTGTTTTGACGTTGGCGTTTGGGCTATGCTATGCCGATCTGAAATAACACATCCATTGGCTACATTTTGTAGCTGTATTGAAAACAGGACCACTGGCTGCCATGCAAGAGCAATACCGCCCGGAAGAGATAGAATCAAAAGTCCAGCAACACTGGGACGAGAAGCGTACCTTTGAAGTTACCGAAGACGAGAGCAAAGAGAAGTATTACTGCCTGTCGATGCTTCCCTATCCTTCTGGTCGACTACACATGGGCCACGTGCGCAACTATACCATCGGCGACGTGATTTCCCGTTACCAGCGTATGTTGGGCAAAAATGTCCTGCAGCCTATCGGCTGGGATGCGTTTGGTCTGCCTGCGGAAGGCGCCGCGGTGAAAAACAACACCGCTCCGGCCCCGTGGACCTACGACAATATCGCCTACATGAAAAACCAGCTGAAAAAGCTGGGCTTCGGCTATGACTGGAGCCGTGAAGTGGCAACCTGCACCCCGGAATACTACCGCTGGGAGCAGAAGTTCTTCACCGAGCTGTATAAAAAGGGGCTGGTCTATAAAAAAACCTCCGCGGTAAACTGGTGCCCGAACGATCAGACCGTTCTGGCGAATGAACAGGTTATCGACGGCTGCTGCTGGCGCTGCGACACGAAAGTTGAGCGTAAAGAGATCCCGCAGTGGTTTATCAAAATCACCGCCTACGCTGACGAGCTGCTGAACGATCTGGATAACCTGGATCACTGGCCAGATACCGTTAAAACCATGCAGCGCAACTGGATTGGCCGCTCCGAAGGCGTCGAAATCTCCTTCGACGTTAACGACTACGCCGACAAGCTGACCGTTTATACTACCCGCCCGGACACCTTTATGGGCTGTACCTACCTGGCCGTCGCTGCGGGTCACCCGCTGGCGCAGCAGGCAGCAGCCAATAACCCCGCGCTGGCGACGTTTATCGACGAATGCCGTAACACCAAAGTTGCCGAAGCCGAAATGGCAACCATGGAGAAAAAAGGCGTCGATACCGGCTATAAAGCGATTCACCCGCTGACCGGCGAAGCGATCCCGGTATGGGCGGCAAACTTTGTGCTGATGGAGTACGGCACCGGCGCGGTGATGGCCGTTCCGGGTCACGATCAGCGCGACTACGAGTTTGCCAGCAAGTACGGTCTCAACATCAAGCCGGTCATCCTGGCCGCTGATGGCTCCGAACCCGATCTCTCCGAACAGGCGCTGACCGAAAAAGGCGTGCTGTTCAACTCCGGCGAATTCGACGGTCTGGATCACGAAGCTGGCTTTAATGCCATCGCGGATAAGCTCGCGTCTCTTGGCGTCGGCGAACGTAAAGTGAACTACCGTCTGCGCGACTGGGGCGTTTCCCGTCAGCGCTACTGGGGTGCGCCGATCCCAATGGTGACCCTTGAAGACGGTACCGTGATGCCGACGCCAGAAGATCAGCTGCCGGTTATTCTGCCGGAAGACGTCGTGATGGACGGCATCACCAGCCCAATCAAAGCCGATCCTGAGTGGGCGAAAACCACCGTTAACGGCCAGCCGGCGCTGCGCGAAACCGATACGTTTGACACCTTTATGGAGTCCTCCTGGTACTACGCGCGCTACACCTGCCCGCAGTACGACCAGGGTATGCTCGACCCGGAAGCGGCCAACTACTGGCTGCCGGTCGATATCTATATCGGCGGTATCGAACACGCCATTATGCACCTGCTCTATTTCCGCTTCTTCCACAAGCTGATGCGCGACGCGGGCATGGTGAACTCTGACGAACCGGCTAAACAGCTGCTTTGCCAGGGCATGGTGCTGGCAGATGCCTTCTACTATGTTGGCGAAAACGGCGAGCGTAACTGGGTCTCTCCGAAAGAGGCGACCACCGAGCGCGACGAGAAAGGGCGTATCGTTAAAGCCTTCGATCCGCAGGGTCGCGAGCTGGTCTATACCGGCATGAGCAAGATGTCCAAGTCGAAAAACAACGGCATCGACCCGCAGGAGATGGTGGAACGCTACGGCGCGGACACCGTGCGCCTGTTTATGATGTTCGCTTCTCCGGCCGACATGACGCTGGAGTGGCAGGAATCCGGCGTGGAAGGTGCGAACCGCTTCCTGAAACGCGTCTGGAAACTGGTTTACGAACACACTACCCTGGGTGAAGCCCCTGCGCTGGACGTTGCCAGCCTCAGCGAAGATCAAAAAGCGCTGCGTCGCGACGTGCACAAAACCATCGCGAAAGTGACCGATGACATCGGCCGTCGTCAGACCTTCAACACCGCGATTGCGGCGATTATGGAGCTGATGAACAAGCTGGCGAAAGCGCCGCAGGAAAACGATCAGGATCGCGCGCTGATGCGTGAGGCCCTGCTGGCCGTGGTTCGCATGCTCAACCCGTTCACCCCGCACGCCAGCTTTACCCTGTGGCAGGAGCTGGGCGGCGAAGGCGATATTGACAACACGCCGTGGCCGGTCGCTGATGAAAGCGCAATGGTTGAAGACACGACTCTGGTCGTGGTCCAGGTAAATGGTAAAGTTCGTGGTAAAATTACCGTTGCGGTGGATGCAACTGAAGAGCAGGTTCGTGAGCGCGCGGGTCAGGAGCATCTGGTCGCGAAATATCTCGACGGTGTGACCGTACGTAAAGTGATCTACGTTCCGGGTAAACTGCTCAATCTGGTCGTTGGCTAAGCGCAGGAGGAAGCGTGCGATATCTGGCAACATTGTTGTTATCTTTGGCGGTGTTAATCACCGCCGGTTGCGGCTGGCACCTGCGTAGCACTACGCAGGTTCCGACCGCAATGAAAACCATGATCTTCCAGTCGGGCGATCCCAATGGACCATTAAGTCGTGCTGTCCGTAATCAGCTGCGTCTGAACGGCGTTGAACTGGTCGATAGCAGTACCCTGCGCAAGGATATTCCTTCCCTGCGTCTGGAGACATCGTCCATTCAGAAAGATACAGCATCTATTTTCCAGGACGGCCGTACTGCGGAATATCAGATGGTGATGACGGTAAATGCCAGCGTCCTGATCCCAGGCCATGATATCTATCCCATCACGACCAAAGTCTACCGCTCGTTCTTCGATAACCCGCAGGCGGCGTTAGCGAAAGATGCCGAGCAGGACATGATCGTTCAGGAAATGTACGACAAAGCCGCGGAGCAGCTGATCCGTAAGCTGCCGAGCGTACACGTTGCGGATGTCGAAGCCACCAAAGAGGATGAGAAGCCGGTCACGACGACCCCAGCCGCTTCAACCTCCGGCAATCGCGTCTCCACCACGCTGGGTAACTGATGATTCGGTTGTACCCGGAACAGCTCCGCGCGCAGCTCACTGAAGGGCTGCGCGCGGCCTATCTGCTGCTTGGCAACGATCCGCTGCTGTTGCAGGAAAGCCAGGACGCCATCCGCGAAGCCGCGGCCGCCCAGGGCTTTATCGAACATCACACCGCCACCGTTGATGCCAGTACCGACTGGCCTGCCCTGTTCTCGTTAAGTCAGGCCATGAGCCTGTTTTCCAGCCGCCAGACGCTGCTGCTCATCCTGCCCGATAATGGCCCTAATGCGGCAATTAACGAACAGCTCGCGACGCTTGTCGGCATGCTGCATGACGATTTATTGCTCATCGTTCGCGGTAATAAGCTGACGAAAGCGCAGGAGAACGCCGCGTGGATGACGGCGCTGACCAGCCGGGCGGTGCAGGTAAGCTGCCAGACGCCGGAATATGCCCAGCTGCCGCGCTGGCTCGCCGCGCGCGCGAAGCAGAATAATCTGCAGCTTGATGACGCGGCCAGTCAGCTGCTGTGCTACTGCTATGAAGGTAATCTGCTGGCGCTGGCGCAGGCTCTGGAGCGTCTGTCGCTGCTGTGGCCGGACGGTAAACTGACGCTGCCGCGGGTTGAGCAGGCGGTGAATGATGCCGCGCATTTCACCCCCTATCACTGGGTTGATGCGCTGCTGGCCGGGAAAAGTAAGCGCGTACTCCACGTTCTGCAACAGCTGCGTCTGGAAGGCAGCGAGCCCGCTATCCTGCTGCGCACCCTACAGCGCGAGCTGCTGCTGCTGGTCAACCTGAAGCGGCAGTCGGCCCATACGCCGCTGCGTTCGCTGTTTGACAGACATCGCGTGTGGCAGAACCGCCGCCAGCTGGTGAGCGATGCGCTGGCCCGCCTCAGCGCCGACCAGCTGCGCCAGGCCGTCACGTTGCTGACCCGTGCCGAACTCACCTTCAAGCAGGATTACGGGCACTCCGTATGGCCCGAGCTGGAAAGTCTCTCTTTATTGCTCTGCCATAAAGCGCTGGCAGACGTTTTTATTGATGGTTGATATGACTCAGTTACTGGCAATGTACGGCGGCACCTTCGATCCGGTGCATTATGGTCACCTTAAACCGGTGGAAATTCTGGCCAACCAGATTGGCCTTAATCAAGTCACCATCGTGCCCAACAACGTGCCGCCGCACCGCCCGCAGCCCGAAGCCACCAGCGACCAACGCAGGCATATGCTGGAGCTGGCCATCGCGGATAAGCCGCTGTTTATTCTCGACGATCGCGAACTCAAGCGCGACACGCCGTCATACTCCGCGCAAACCCTGCGCGAGTGGCGCCAGGAGCAAGGGCCAAAACGTTCGCTGGCGTTTATTATTGGCCAGGATTCGCTGCTCACCTTTACCACCTGGCACGACTATGAAAGCATTCTTGATAACGTGCATCTGATCGTTTGCCGACGCCCGGGCTATCCGCTGACCATGGCGTGCGAGCAGGATCAGCAGTGGCTGGACAAACATCTCACTCATGACGTCGAGCGGATGCATAGCAGCCCGGCGGGGGTTATCTACCTGGCCGAAACGCCGTGGTTTGATATCTCAGCCACCCTGATTCGCCAGCGTCTTGAATCCGGCGAATCCTGCGCGGACATGCTGCCGGAAAGCGTACTCGACTATATCCATGAGCAGAAGCTCTACTGCTAGCCTTGCCACAAGGAGAGTCTCATAGACTCCTTTCGAGAGGGTCATCATGAAGTTATGGTTAGTTCGTCATGGCGAAACCGAGGCCAACGTCGCGGGCCTCTATAGCGGGCACGCGCCCACTGCGTTAACCGAGCGCGGAATCAAACAAGCGCAAACGCTGGGAAAGCGGCTGCGGGCCGTCCCGTTTCAGCGCGCGTTTTGCAGTGAGCTTGAGCGCACCCAGAGCACGGCCAGCCTCCTGCTGGGCGACCGTAACGTCCCCCGCCAGTCCTTCGCCGCGCTCAATGAAATGTTCTTCGGCGACTGGGAAATGCGCCACCACCGCGATTTACAGCAGGAAGATGCCGAAAACTACGCCGCATGGTGCGCCGACTGGCAGCACGCGGCACCCACCAACGGGGAGGGCTTCCAGGCGTTTGCCGAACGCGTCCGCGGCTTTACCGTCACCCTCTCTCAGTTTCGGGAACTTGACCATCTGCTTATCGTCGGCCATCAGGGCGTGCTTAGTCTCTTAGTCGCGCAACTTCTGAACATGCCGGATTCGGCGATGTGGCACTTCCCCATCGAGCATGGCGCGTGGAGCCTTGTCGATCTCCAGCCTGATTTCACCACGCTGCGCGTACTAAATAGCCGGGCCGTTTGGCTGGCGGAAGAAGAATTGCGCGCAGACCATTGACAGTGCAAAGCAGGCTGTTATTCTCCGCAGCCAGGCTGCATCCGCCATTTGAACTTTGCAGAAATTGTTTTACAAAAATGGCGATGCAATCATCGGCGATGGATGGGATGATAGCCGCCTTCACCGCCCGTTTATCGACATTTATCCCGACTTTGCCAACAGTTCGGGTATACTGTCAGGCTGTTTATTGTTATCACTCTTCACACACCCAGGGGGAACTCTTGCAGGGTAAAGCACTCCAGGATTTTGTTATCGACAAAATTGATGACCTGAAAGGTCAGGACATCGTAGCCATTGACGTTCATGGCAAATCCAGCATTACAGATTGCATGGTTATCTGCACAGGCACTTCCACGCGCCATGTTATGTCCATTGCCGACCACGTTGTGCAGGAGTCTCGCGCCGCCGGGATGCTGCCGCTGGGCGTTGAAGGCGAAGCCGCCGCGGACTGGATCGTGGTCGATCTCGGCGACGTTATGGTTCACGTTATGCAGGAAGAGAGCCGTCGTCTGTACGAGCTGGAAAAACTCTGGAGTTAGCGCGTGAAGCTGCACCTGGTAGCCGTTGGCACCAAAATGCCGGACTGGGTTCAGACCGGCTTTAGCGAATATCTGCGCCGTTTTCCAAAGGATATGCCGTTCGAACTGGTGGAAATTCCCGCCGGTAAACGCGGTAAAAACGCCGACATCAAGCGCATTCTCGAAAAAGAAGGTGAAATGATGCTGGCGGCTGCAGGCAAAAACCGCATCGTCACCCTGGATATTCCGGGGAAACCTTGGGATACGCCGCAGCTGGCGCGCGAACTGGAACGCTGGAAACAGGATGGCCGCGACGTTAGCCTGCTTATCGGCGGCCCGGAAGGCCTTTCACCCGCCTGCAAAGCGGCGGCGGAACAAAGTTGGTCGCTCTCAACGCTCACCCTACCTCACCCGCTGGTTCGCGTACTGGTGGCCGAGAGTCTGTATCGGGCGTGGAGCATTACCACCAACCACCCTTACCACCGTGAGTAATGATGACCAGGGTAGACTAAGCAGCGAATGAAATTACAGAATTCTTTCCGCGACTATACGGCTGAATCCTCGCTGTTCGTGCGCCGGGCGCTGGTCGCTTTTTTGGGGATTTTGCTGCTTACCGGCGTACTGATCGCCAACCTTTATAACGTGCAAATTGTGCGTTACACCGACTATCAAACGCGTTCAAACGAAAACCGCATCAAGCTGGTCCCGATTCCGCCGAGCCGCGGCATTATCTACGATCGCAACGGCACGCCGCTGGCGCTCAACCGTACGATTTACCAGCTGGAGATGATGCCGGAGAAGGTCGACAACGTTCAGCAAACGCTGGATGCGCTGCGCGATGTTATCGACCTCACCGATGACGATGTGGCGAACTTTAAAAAAGAGCGCGCCCGCTCGCACCGCTTTACCTCTATTCCGGTGAAAGTTAACCTCAGCGAAGTGCAGGTCGCCCGTTTCGCGGTGAACCAGTACCGTTTTCCCGGCGTGGAAGTCAAAGGCTATAAGCGCCGCTACTATCCCTATAACTCCGCCCTGACCCACGTTATCGGCTACGTCTCTAAAATTAACGATAAAGACGTCGATCGCCTGGATAAAGAGGGGAAGCTGGCTAACTACGCCTCCACGCACGATATCGGCAAGCTGGGCATCGAGCGCTATTACGAAGATGTCCTGCACGGGCAAACCGGCTATGAAGAGGTTGAAGTGAACAACCGCGGCCGCGTGATTCGCCAGCTGAAAGAGGTCCCGCCGCAGGCCGGGCGCGATATCTATTTAACGCTCGACCTGAAGCTACAGCAGTACATTGAAACGCTGCTGGCCGGCAGCCGTGCGGCGGTCGTGGTCACCGACCCGCGCACCGGCGCAATCCTCGCGCTGGTCTCGACGCCAAGCTACGATCCCAACCTGTTCGTTGACGGTATTTCCAGCAAAGACTACTCCGGACTCCTCAACGATCCCAATACGCCGCTGGTTAACCGCGCGACTCAGGGCGTTTACCCACCGGCGTCGACGGTTAAGCCATACGTGGCCGTCTCGGCGCTCAGCGCCGGGGTTATTACCCGCAACACCAGCCTGTTTGACCCCGGCTGGTGGCAGCTTCCCGGCTCGGATAAACGCTACCGCGACTGGAAAAAGTGGGGCCACGGCCATCTGAACGTCACCAAAGCGCTGGAGGAGTCGGCCGACACCTACTTCTACCAGGTCGCCTACGACATGGGCATCGATCGCCTGTCGGAGTGGATGGGCAAATTTGGCTATGGCCACTATACCGGCGTTGACCTGGCGGAAGAGCGCTCCGGCAATATGCCGACCCGCGAATGGAAGCTCAAGCGCTTCAAGAAACCGTGGTACCAGGGCGATACTATCCCGGTCGGCATCGGACAGGGCTACTGGACGGCGACGCCTATCCAGATGAACAAGGCGCTGATGATCCTGATTAACGACGGCGTGGTTAAAGTACCGCACCTGCTGCAGAGCACGGTGGAGGACGGCAAACCGGTGCCGTGGGTTCAGCCGCATGAACCGCCGGTCGGCGATATTCACTCCGGTTTTTGGGAAATCGCCAAAGACGGGATGTTTGGCGTAGCCAACCGCGGCAACGGTACCGCGCATAAATACTTCGCCAGCGCGCCGTATAAAATTGCGGCCAAGTCGGGTACCGCACAGGTCTTCGGCCTGAAAGCCAATGAAACCTATAACGCGCACAGAATCGCTGAACGCCTGCGTGACCATAAACTGATGACGGCGTTTGCCCCTTACAACAACCCCCAGGTTGCCGTGGCGATTATTCTTGAGAACGGCGGCGCAGGTCCGGCAGTCGGTACCATTATGCGTCAGATTCTCGATCATATAATGCTGGGTGATAACAACACCAATCTGCCGAGTGAAAACCCGGCGGTAACGGCTGGGGAGGATCAATAATGACTGATAATCCAAATAAAAAATCGCTATGGGATAAAATCCACCTCGACCCCACCATGCTGCTTATCCTGCTGGCGCTGCTGACCTACAGCGCGCTGGTGATCTGGAGCGCCAGCGGTCAGGACATGGGCATGATGGAGCGCAAAATCGGCCAGATCGCCATGGGGATTGTTATCATGATCGTCATGGCGCAAATCCCGCCGCGGGTCTATGAAGGCTGGGCGCCCTATCTCTATATCTTCTGTATTATCCTGCTGGTGGCGGTTGACGCCTTCGGCGCCATCTCCAAAGGGGCGCAGCGCTGGCTGGATCTCGGCATCGTCCGTTTCCAGCCGTCGGAAATCGCCAAAATAGCCGTACCGCTGATGGTGGCGCGCTTTATCAACCGCGACGTTTGCCCGCCATCGCTGAAAAATACCGCTATCGCGCTGGTGCTGATTTTCCTGCCTACGCTGCTGGTCGCCGCGCAGCCTGACCTCGGGACCTCGATTCTGGTCGCCCTGTCCGGTCTGTTTGTCCTCTTTCTGTCTGGCCTGAGCTGGCGTCTGATTGGTATTGCCGTGGTGCTGGTCGCCGCCTTTATTCCCATCCTCTGGTTCTTCCTGATGCATGATTATCAGCGCCAGCGCGTAATGATGCTGCTCGACCCGGAAACCGATCCGCTCGGCGCGGGTTACCACATTATTCAGTCAAAAATCGCCATCGGCTCCGGCGGACTGCGCGGAAAAGGCTGGCTACACGGAACCCAGTCGCAGCTGGAGTTTCTGCCTGAGCGCCATACCGACTTTATCTTTGCCGTCCTGGCGGAAGAGCTGGGGCTGATCGGCGTACTGATTCTGCTGGCGCTCTATATTCTGCTGATTATGCGCGGGTTGTGGATTGCCGCCCAGGCGCAAACCACCTTTGGCCGGGTGATGGCCGGTGGTTTAATGTTGATTTTATTCGTTTATGTCTTCGTAAATATTGGTATGGTAAGTGGTATTTTACCGGTGGTGGGGGTACCTTTGCCGCTGGTCAGCTACGGGGGCTCTGCCCTAATCGTATTGATGGCCGGGTTTGGTATCGTCATGTCGATCCATACTCACAGAAAAATGTTGTCGAAAAGCGTGTAAGGGGTTCGCGATGCGTAAGCAATGGCTGGGGATCTGCATAGCAGCAGGGCTGCTGGCGGCATGTTCGAGTGAAGACGTTCAAAAGAAAACGGTCAGCACTCCACAGCCGGCCGTTTGCAATGGCCCAACGGTGGAGATTAGCGGCGCCGATCCGCAGTACGAAACGCCTAATGCCACGGCGAATCAGGATTATGAACGCGACGGCAAAAGCTACAAAATCGTCCAGGATCCGTCTAACTTTACCCAGGCAGGCTTCGCAGCCATCTACGATGCCGAGCCTAACAGCAATCTGACCGCATCGGGAGAAGCGTTCGATCCCACGCAGCTTACCGCGGCCCATCCTACGCTGCCGATCCCAAGCTACGCGCGGATCACCAACCTGGCGAACGGCCGCATGATCGTCGTGCGCATTAACGATCGCGGGCCTTACGGTAACGATCGCGTGATTTCACTGTCCCGCGCCTCAGCCGATCGTCTGAATACCTCGAACAATACCAAAGTGCGCATCGACCCGATCGTCGTCGCACCGGACGGCTCGCTTTCCGGTCCGGGTATGGCCTGTACCACCGTGGCCAAACAGACCTACGCGCTGCCCGCCCGCCCGAATCTTGACGGCGACAGCGGCGCGGCAATGAGTCAACCCGCGCAAACTGACGTGCACGCCATCAGTAATTCAACGCTGAAGCCGGAAGACACCACCGGCGCGCCGGTCAACAGCGGCGGTTTCCTCGGCGCCCCGACGCCGCTGAATAACGGCGTGCTGGAAGGCAGCGAGCCTGTCGTTCAAAGCGCGCCGGTTACCGCTCCGGGTTCAGTACAAGGCAGCGTTGCGCCCGCCGTGGCCGCCACCGCTGCCGTAGCGCCTGCCGCAGCGGCTAGCGCCAGCGGCGATTTCGTCGTACAGGTCGGCGCCGTCAGCGACCAGGCCCGCGCGCAGCAGTACCAGCAGCGTCTGAGTAAGCAATTTTCCGTCCCGGGCCGCGTCACGCAAAACGGCGCGGTATGGCGTATTCAGCTCGGCCCATTCAGCAGCAAAGCGCAGGCCAGCACGATTCAACAGCGTCTGCAAAGCGAAGCTCAGCTGCAGTCATTTATTACTCGCGCCAACTAAAGGCATCGCACCCGCCTCCCCTGCTTGTTGCGCATGACAAAGTCATTAACAAAGTCGTGCGCAATGTCGGATGCTGGTTCGTAGTGCGTTTGTTATAGTAAGGCACTTTTTTTAACTCCATCACGGATGCCGTTGTTCAGACCATGAAGACCTCTTTTACCACTCGCTTACTCGTTACGGCGCTCTCCGTGGCAGCGCTGTCCTCCGCTGCCCGCGCCGATGACCTGAATATCAAAACGATGATCCCAGGCGCCCCGCAGATTGACGCCGAATCCTGGATTCTTATCGATTACAACTCAGGCAAAGTCCTGGCAGAAAACAACGCCGACTCCCGCCGCGATCCGGCGAGCCTGACCAAAATGATGACCAGCTACGTGATTGGTCAGGCCATGAAAGCGGGCAAGTTTAAAGAGTCCGATCTGGTCACCGTGGGTAACGACGCGTGGGCGACCGGCAACCCGGTCTTTAAAGGCTCCTCGCTGATGTTCCTTAAACCGGGTATGCAAGTGCCGGTTTCGCAGCTGATCCGCGGCATCAACCTGCAGTCCGGCAACGACGCCTGCGTGGCGATGGCCGACTACGTCGCCGGCAGCCAGGATGCCTTCGTCAGCCTGATGAACAACTACGTTAACGCCCTCGGCCTGAAAAACACCCACTTCCAGACCGTACACGGCCTGGATGCCGATGGTCAGTTCAGCTCCGCGCGCGACATGGCGCTTATCGGCCAGGCGCTGATCCGCGATGTCCCGAATGAATACACCATCTATAAAGAAAAAGAGTTTACCTTCAACGGTATTCGTCAGCTCAACCGCAACGGGCTGCTGTGGGATAACAGCCTGAACGTCGACGGGATTAAAACCGGCCATACTGACAAAGCGGGCTATAACCTCGTGGCCTCGGCAACCGAAGGCCAGATGCGCCTGATCTCCGCCGTGATGGGCGGCCGCACCTACAAAGGCCGCGAGTCTGAAAGCAAAAAGCTGCTGACCTGGGGCTTCCGCTTCTTTGAAACCGTTAATCCGATTAAAGCCGGTAAAGAGTTCGCTTCTGAGCCTGCCTGGTTTGGCGATACCGATCGCGCCTCGCTCGGCGTGGATAAAGACGTTTACCTGACTATCCCGCGCGGTCGCATGAAAGATCTGAAGGCCAGCTACGTGCTGAATAACGCGGAGCTGCACGCGCCGCTGCAGAAAAATCAGGTGGTAGGCACCATTAACTTCCAGCTGGATGGCAAAACGATCGATCAGCGCCCGCTGGTCGTACTGCAGGAAATCCCGGAAGGCAATTTCTTCGGTAAAATCATTGATTACATTAAATTAATGTTCCATCACTGGTTTGGTTAAAAATCGACCACTTGAAAGTGTGATTTAGATCCCCATATACTAGTTATCCTGATAACTCCCACACGTCGTGGGAGTTATTATTTTTTGTTGTAACACCGGAGCTGACATGAAAACCAAACTTAACGAACTGCTTGAATTCCCTACTCCATTTACTTACAAAGTAATGGGACAGGCGTTGCCGGAGCTGGTTGACCAGGTGGTTGAAGTGGTACAGCGCCATGCACCAGGTGATTACTCTCCGACGGTAAAACCCAGCAGCAAAGGCAACTACCACTCTGTCTCTATCACCATCAATGCAACCCATATTGAGCAGGTAGAAACCCTCTACGAAGAGCTGGGCAATATTGAAATCGTACGAATGGTGCTGTAAATCTCTTCCCCTGACCCGGCCTCCACGCCGGGTCATTCTCGCTTTCTCGCTGTGATATACTTCCCCACTCAAATCATTCTCTCTCTGCGGAGACGTTGTTTTGCAGCACAATAAAATCCTCATCCGCCAGCTCGGCCTGCAACCTTACGAACCTGTCTCGCAGGCAATGCATGAATTTACCGACACCCGCGACGATGCCACGCTGGATGAAATCTGGCTGGTAGAGCATTACCCGGTGTTCACACAGGGTCAGGCCGGAAAGGCCGAACATGTTCTGGTTCCCGGCGAGATCCCCGTTATTCAGAGCGATCGCGGCGGACAGGTCACCTATCATGGTCCCGGACAGCAGGTGATGTACGTTCTGCTGAACCTGAAACGGCGCAAGCTGGGCGTACGCGAGCTGGTCACGCTGTTAGAGCAAACCGTCGTGAACACCCTGGCGGAGTACGGTATTGAATCGCACCCGCGAGCAGACGCCCCCGGCGTCTACGTGGGCGATCGAAAAATCTGCTCCCTGGGTTTGCGCATCCGCAAAGGTTGCTCATTCCACGGCCTGGCGCTGAATATCAACATGGATCTGTCACCATTCCTGAGGATTAACCCCTGCGGTTATGCCGGAATGGAGATGACCCAGATGCGCCAGTGGCTGCCCGATGCCCGTACGGAGACCGTGTCTCCACGCCTGGCCGCCAATCTGCTGGCGTTGCTCAACGATCCACCTGCGGAATATCTTCAAGGCCGCTAGTCATCGCGTCCCGCTACCGCGGGACGTCACATTTATCCCTCAGGCGCGATTAAGCCTTTATTTTTGCAATCAATTATCACTAATAAAATAATTGTGACCGCTATAATGGTGCTAATCATCACTAGCGGAAATACAGAGTGGAAGAAAATAACGCTCAGAGCGTACCAACCGAACGAGTTGACGATCGCTACGATCGACAGATGTTTCGCATTTTGCGCAACATAGACCTCAATTTACTCACTATTTTTGAAGCGGTTTACGTCCATAAAGGCATCGTCAACGCGGCAAAAATACTGAATATCACGCCGTCGGCGATTAGTCAGTCCCTGAACAAACTGCGCGCCCTCTTCCCTGACCCGCTCTTTATTCGCAAGGGCCAGGGCGTGACGCCAACGGCCTACGCCACGCATCTGCATAAGCATATCAGTGAGGGGATGGAGGCGTTTCTCAACGCCCTGGATTTAACCGGCAATACGCAGCGGGAACGGGTGATAACCGTGGCCACCTCTCCGGCTATCGGCGCGTTGATCATGCCGGTTATCACCAAAAAGCTGCGGAGCGTCTTTCCCCAGATTTTGCTGCACAACGTCGCCATTACCGACGCGGCCAGCCAGTTAAACCAGCGTCAGGTTGACCTGCTGGTCGACAGCTTCCCCCACAGCGGGCAGGCGATTACGCACCATGTGCTATTTCAGGATAGCGTACATATCTTCTGCCGGGCAGGGCATCCGGCCCTCGCGCTCCCCGCAAACTCAGCAAACCTGGGCCAATATGAATTCGCTCTCCTGCAGCCCGAAGGACAGCGCTATACGACCATCCTGCGTCACCTGCAGGAGCATCTCGGCGAACGCCGCTATGGTTTCAGTAGCTATAATCTGTTAACTCAAGCAGCCCTGGTCAACGACAGCGATATGCTGGGGCTAATCACTTCCGGAATGTTTTCCCTGGTCGAGAAGATTTGGCCCTTAAAAATGCTCGATTTCCCGCCGCTGCGGGAAGAAAAAATTGATATTGCGCTGCACTATAACAAGCTCAGCGCGCAGGAGCCCTTGCTGAAAGAGATCGTAGAGACGATTCGTCAGGCTTTTTAGCCGATAAGGCACGAGAGGGAAAAGCATAAAACAACAACTATTTTACAATTTGCCCGGCCAGCAGGCTGCTTTATGCCCCGTATCAATGATATACTGCCTGCGTTTAATTCAAAAATAGTTGATAAATGCAACATTTACTTGAATTGATTCGCTTTCCTTCGTCACTCGCAACTGGAACACGCACGCTATGAGTAAACCCATTGTGATGGAACGCGGTGTAAAATACCGCGATGCCGATAAAATGGCCCTTATCCCGGTGAAAAACGTGGCAACTGAGCGTGAAGCTCTGCTCAGAAAACCGGAATGGATGAAAATCAAACTTCCGGCTGACTCGTCCCGTATCCAGGGGATCAAGGCAGCGATGCGTAAGAACGGCCTGCACTCCGTGTGCGAAGAAGCCTCTTGCCCTAACCTCGCGGAATGTTTTAACCACGGAACGGCAACCTTTATGATCCTGGGCGCCATCTGTACCCGTCGTTGCCCGTTCTGCGATGTTGCCCACGGTCGCCCGGTGACACCGGACGCCAACGAACCGCAAAAGCTGGCGCAAACCATCGCCGATATGGCGCTGCGCTATGTGGTGGTGACTTCCGTGGATCGCGACGATCTGCGCGATGGCGGCGCTCAGCACTTTGCCGACTGCATCAGCGCGATTCGCGAAAAAAGCCCGACGATTAAAATTGAAACCCTGGTGCCGGACTTCCGCGGCCGTATGGATCGTGCGCTGGAAATCCTTCAGGCGACGCCGCCGGACGTGTTTAACCATAACCTGGAAAACGTGCCGCGCCTGTATCGCCAGGTCCGCCCGGGAGCCGACTACAACTGGTCCCTGAAGCTGCTGGAACGCTTTAAAGAAGCCCACCCGGAGATCCCGACGAAATCGGGCCTGATGGTGGGGTTAGGCGAAACCAATGCTGAAATCGTAGAAGTGATGCGCGATCTGCGCCGCCACGGCGTCACCATGCTGACGTTAGGCCAGTATTTACAGCCGAGCCGCCACCACCTGCCGGTACAGCGCTACGTCAGCCCGGATGAGTTCGAAGAGATGAAAGCCGAAGCGATGGCCATGGGCTTTACCCATGCTGCCTGCGGGCCGTTCGTTCGTTCCTCCTATCATGCCGATCTACAGGCCAAAGGCATGGAAGTGAAATAATCTCTGCCTCGACCGCGGCGTGATATTTTTAGCGCAGCGGTCCGTTCTGCCGATGCGTTCCGTTACCCGCTCAAAATCCCAACCCGGTAACAGTTGGTTGCATCTTTTTCGTCAAAACCCAGTGCAAATAACAAAAAGAGGCCGCAGCGCTATCGCTGCAGCCTCTTTGCCGACGCGGTTTATCCCCGTCGGTAGCGAGCCCCCTCGTTCAGGAAACTCGTCGCGAATTACTCTTTATGAGAGAGCTTCTGCGCCGGCGCTTCTTCAGCACTGGTCTTTTTCGCACTGTCATCGTCATCGTTCATGGCTTTTTTAAAGCCTTTGATAGCCGAGCCCAGGTCTCCACCCAGCGTGCGTAACTTTTTGGTACCAAACACCAGGATAATCAGCGCTGCGACTACCAGCAGTTTGGTAATACTAATCTCACCCATAGCTAACCTTCTTCTCTAATACAAGCTGCGAATACGCCATCATACACGCATACAATTAACGGCTATTTGACGCGCGGACACAATAGCAATCTGTAACAAGGTGAATCAAGCCTTGTTTAAAAAAACGTCATAATAATTGCGGTGGCGCAAAGCGGCGATTCTGCAACACCGGCAGACGCTCGCGTACCTGCTGAATATAATCAGCTGAAAGTTCGGCAAAAATCAACTGCGGCCGCTCTCCTGCCCCGGCAAGCGTTGTCCCTAAGGGATCGACAATACGACTCTGGCCGATATTACGCGTCCCGCACTCCCCGGCGGCGACAAGATAACAGGTGGTATCCAGGGCCCGCGCCGCTAATAGCGTCGCCCAATGATGCTCCTTCAGCGGCCCTTTTACCCACGCGGCGGGCAACACGATGAGCTGCGCACCGCTGAGCGCTAACGACAGCGCCAGCTCAGGGAAACGTAAATCGTAGCAGGTCATCAGCCCGACGCGCATCCCATCCACCTCGATAAGCGGCGGAATCTGCCGCCCGGCATCGACCAGCCGGGACTCCTGAATATTGAAAGCATCATACAGATGCAGTTTCTGATATTGCGCAATAATCTTGCCCTGACGTAGCGCCACCAGCGTATTCGCTGCCCGTCCTTCGCCGGAAGGAATATGCAGGGTCAGCGCCGTCGTCAAGGCGTTGTTTTCGCTCTCTGCCAGCAAGAGCCGTAGAAAGCCGCCATCAAGGCGCTGGGCGGATTTAACCGATAAGTCCGCATCGTTATCGTCTCGCGCCAGCAGCGCTTCCGGGAGAACCAGAAGCGCGGCCCCCCGCTCCGCGGCCTGACGCATCATGCTCACGCAGGTCTGCGCGTTTTCCGTCCAGTCCGGCGTTACGGCAAATTGTCCGGCAGCAACAAGCATCTTTTCTCTCCCGTCAGGTTAGTCATAGCCAGTGAGGCCTTTCGCGCGCTACACTCGAAGTTTAGTCTCGATCAATAAACAGGGAATGACCGTGTTGCAACTCCTTTTGGCTGTGTTTCTTGGCGGCGGCACCGGCAGCGTTTTGCGCTGGTGGCTGGGTATGAAGTTTAACCCCATGCATCATGCTATCCCCATTGGTACGCTCACCGCTAACCTGCTGGGCGCTTTTATTATCGGCGCAGGGCTGGCATGGTTTAACCGCCTGACGGATATCGATCCGATGTGGAAGCTGCTTATCACCACCGGCTTTTGCGGCGGGCTGACCACCTTCTCCACGTTTTCCGCCGAAGTGGTGTTTCTACTCCAGCAGGGGCGCTTTAGCTGGGCGTTACTCAACGTACTGGTCAACTTGTCAGGCTCATTTGCCATGACGGCCGCCGCGTTCTGGCTGTTTTCACATGCGGCCAGCCGCTAGCCCCTGACCGCAGGCAAAAAAAAACCCGCCATGAGCGGGTTTTTATATTCTACTGACGCGTTGCTTAGATAGGCATTACGTTTGCAGCAGAAGGGCCTTTGGCACCGTTAGTGATTTCGAACTCTACGCGCTGACCTTCAGCCAGAGTTTTGAAACCGTTGGACTGGATTGCAGAGAAATGTACGAATACATCTTTGCTGCCATCTTCCGGAGTAATGAAACCGAATCCTTTGGACTCATTAAACCACTTAACGTTACCTTTAATCTTAGACATCAAAATTACCTTTATATGAAAAAATCGACACTAATACTGTGTCGGGTATCAGTACACCAATTGTGGTACCTTTTGTCCAGCGCAACTTTGCTAAAAAGTGATAAAAGTCTCTATCTTTTTGCACCGGGCTCACGTTAGTCTTTGTTTTTCAACAAGACAGTCCGCTTATCTCTTTTATTGCTATAAAAAATCGCATCAAAACTGAATGCGCGCCCAGGCAAAGTAAACGTTTCCGTTGTTATAGGTGCCCGGGATATAGGTCATCTGGAACGTGGCCGGGCCGTACCCGATAGAAGCCAGAGGCAGCACGACCGGAATCGGGATGTAGTTCCAGTTATCGCGCGCCGTCACGCCAAGCGTATAGCCTAAACCCAGATGGAAATTATCGTCTGCTAAGGGACGCCAGGTTTTCTCCCAGCCATAGCCGCCGATAGGCTCCCACTTATTATAAGAGTCTTTAAAGGCCATCAAATAGATGCCATGCCAGTTCCCTTTATCATCCCAGCGCGAGACGCCGAAGCCGGCGCCCCAGGGACGTTCGTTGTAGCGGTCCGTTTTCTCTTTGTCGTAGGCGAAACGGGCGTGCCAGGTCACCGCGGGGATATAAAGATCATAGTGCTCAGGCTCATTCCAGGTCTGCGCGACGTTATCGCTCAGCGTATTGTAGCCGTCACGAAGCGTCGAACTAAACGATGCATTAGCGGAGGTGGATGATAGCAGCAGGCCCAGGCATCCCAGAAACAACCCTATAAATCGACGTCGCATTACACTTTTCTCTTACCAGTATCATTTTTAAAGCGGAGTAAGATAACAAAGATAATCTTAATACTACCTTAACGGTATTAGGCAAACTCTTGATTTATCCGGTGCAAAAAATCTGAAAATCTCTCGCGTCCTGGCTTTGACCAGGCGGGCATGGTACCGCCTGACAGGAATTCTCATCGATTTATTGATTTGCGTCAGCGAGTTTCGCCCGTTTTTTAGGCACATTCCCTCACTAAATTTTTTCTTCGCTTCATTTATTAGTAGATTCTTTGGGTTAATGGTTTAGGGGTAAAAGAATGCTTACGCTAGTAGAGATCCTGATTGGGATTGTGGTCATTGTGGGCGTCGCCCGCTATATCATTAAAGGCTATTCCGCCACCGGCGTGCTGTTCGTCGGTGGCTTAGTATTACTCATCGCCAGCGCGCTGATGGGGCATAAGGTTTTACCAGGCGACGCAAAGAGCACCGGTTATTCTGCAACCGATATCGTTGAATATATTAAGATACTGCTGATGAGCCGCGGCGGCGACCTCGGCATGATGATCATGATGCTCTGCGGTTTCGCGACTTATATGACGCACATCGGCGCCAATGACATGGTGGTGAAGCTGGCGTCAAAACCGCTGCGCTTCATTAACTCCCCCTATCTACTGATGATCGCCGCTTATTTCGTTGCCTGCCTGATGTCGCTGGCCGTCTCCTCCGCTACCGGTCTGGGAGTACTGCTGATGGCGACACTGTTCCCGGTGATGGTCAACGTTGGCATCAGCCGCGGCGCTGCCGCCGCTATCTGCGCTTCTCCGGCGGCGATTATTCTCTCCCCCACTTCCGGCGACGTCGTGCTGGCCGCCAAAGCCGCCGAAATGCCGCTGATTGACTTTGCCTTTAAAACCACGCTGCCCATTTCTATTGTGGCCATTATCAGCATGGCGATCGCTCACTTTTTCTGGCAGCGATACCTGGATAAAAAAGAAAACGTCGCCCATGAAATGCTCGATGTAAACGAGATAACCACGACCGCCCCCGCTTTCTACGCCATTCTGCCGTTTACGCCGATAATCGGCGTACTGATTTTCGACGGCAAATGGGGCCCGGAGCTGCACATCATCACCATTCTTGTGCTCTGCATGCTGCTGGCGGCGGTTCTGGAATTCTGCCGCGGCTTTAACACCAAAAATGTGTTCAATGGCCTGGAAGCGGCGTATCGCGGCATGGCTGACGCGTTTGCCGGTGTGGTGATGCTGCTGGTAGCCGCCGGCGTCTTTGCTCAGGGTCTGAGTACCATTGGCTTTATTAACGGTCTGATCTCTATCGCCACGTCGTTCGGCTCCGCCAGTATCATTCTGATGCTGGTGCTGGTCATTCTGACCATGCTGGCGGCGATGACCACCGGTTCCGGTAACGCCCCCTTCTATGCTTTCGTTGAGATGATCCCGAAGCTGGCGCACTCTTCCGGCATCAATCCAGCTTATCTCTCGATCCCGATGCTGCAGGCATCTAACCTTGGCCGAACCATTTCTCCGGTCTCCGGCGTGGTGGTCGCCGTGGCCGGTATGGCAAAAATTTCGCCGTTTGAAGTGGTGAAACGGACCTCTGTCCCGGTGCTGGTTGGTTTGTTAGTGGTGATTATCGCCACCGAAGTTCTGGTTCCCGGCAGCGCAATCCGCTAAAGCTGAAACCGTGTGAAAAGGCGCCTGTTGGCGCCTTTTTTATGCTTTAATAACTCAATGTTATCAATGACCATTTGTCATCAGGAATAAAAATGTTCAGGAAGGATTTCGTTGCCATTGCCCTTTTGCTCAGCGCCGCCCAGGTCAGCGCAGATCCGCTGATCGCCACGCAATACGGTGATTTTGACCGCTACGTGCTGGCTCTCTCCTGGCAAACGGGGTTCTGCCAAAGTATGCAAGACCGCAACCGCAGCGAACCGGAAGAGTGCCGCCTGCAGCAGGAACTCAGCAATAAAGCCGATTTTCTCACCGTTCACGGCCTGTGGCCGAGCCTGCCAAAATCTATTGCCGCACGGGGGGTGGACGAGCGGCGCTGGATGCGCTTTGGCTGTGCGACCCGCCCTGTTCCCAATATGCCGGAAGCAAAAGCCGGGCAAAAATGTCGGGCGGCTGAAACCGGGCTCTCGCTGGAAATGGCGAATAAGCTTAACGGCGTGATGCCGGGTTCGGGCGGAAACTCATGTCTCGAACGTTATGAATACGCCAAGCATGGCGTTTGCTTTGGTTTCGATCCTGACAACTATTTCGGCACCATGGTGCGCCTGAACGGCGAGATAAAACAGAGCCATCTGGGCGCTTTCCTGGCCAAACACTATGGGCAAACCGTTAGCCGGGATGGCTTCAACGCCGCGGTTGCTGAGGCCTATGGAAAACAGAACGTCAGGGCTTTCAAGTTAACCTGCAACGGCAACCCCGCCTATCTGACTGAGATGCAAATCTCCATCAAAGCAGCGGCCATTAATGCCCCTCTCTCCGCTGATTCATTCTTACCCCAGCCCCATCCGGGGAACTGCGGTAAGCAATTTCTGCTGGATAAAGCCGGCTAGATTTCATACAACTCCGCTATGGTTCGTTGATGAATGTGCGTTTAATCACTTCAAACCACCAGCAAGTCTCAGTATGATGAGAGGACATTAACCCTTGCCATTTTCGGCGAGGGTTTTCTTTTACGGACAGGTTCCTGGATAACATGGAGTATGAGATGACCAGACCCGCAATTATCATTAATGAACTGGATGCAGAACGCATCGACAGACTGCTGGAACAACCGGCTTTCGCCAACTCACCGGTAGCGGACGCGCTGAATGACGAGCTTGACCGCGCGCAGATGCTGGCCCCGGAAGCCATGCCGCATGATGTTGTCAGCATGAATAGCAAGGTCAGATTTCGCGATTTAACCACCGGTGAAGAGCGCATCCGCACGCTGGTTTTCCCGGCGCAGGTCACGGATAGCGCCACCCAGCTTTCGGTGATGGCGCCGGTTGGCGCAGCCCTGCTGGGCCTCAAAGTCGGCAGCACGATTCACTGGGAATTACCGGGCGGCACCTCAACGCACCTTGAAGTGCTGGAACTGCTGTATCAGCCGGAGGCCGCTGGCGATTTTCACCGTTAATCTCCCCGCTG
The DNA here is from genome assembly GCF_001753185.1 of Klebsiella sp. LTGPAF-6F. NCBI lineage: Bacteria > Pseudomonadati > Pseudomonadota > Gammaproteobacteria > Enterobacterales > Enterobacteriaceae > Klebsiella > Klebsiella sp. LTGPAF-6F. The sequence goes on along the minus strand of NZ_CP017450.1, from coordinate 1,833,147 downwards.
CCTGAAGCGTTTCGCGCTTTATTCAGAGGATGTTACTGCATCCTCTTTCTGCATCTTTCGCTCTTCTCCTCTCTTTTGACAAACTTTTACGCCGCCCTCGTACCGTTCTGACAATTTTGCGACCTGAATGGCACAATACTTTCCTATAATGTGTTGATATAAAAGCAGACGAACAAGGAGGAATGCATATGTATAAAACCATCATTATGCCCGTTGATGTCTTTGAAATGGAGTTAAGCGATAAAGCCGTTCGCCATGCGGAGTTTTTAGCCCAGCAGGACGGGGTTATCCATCTTCTCCACGTACTACCCGGTTCATCAAGCTTCACGATGAGTCGTTTTACCGCCGATCTGCGCCGCTTTGAAGAGCATTTGCAGCATGAAGCAGAAACGCGCCTGAAAACGATGGCCGGCCATTTCAGCATTGACCCGTCGCGAATCAAAATGCACGTCCGCTTTGGCAACGTGCGCGATATGGTCAATGAACTGGCCAATGAAATTAAAGCCGATGTGGTGGTGATAGGCTCCCGTAACCCTTCGATCAGCACCCATCTGCTGGGTTCCAACGCCTCAAGCGTGATTCGCCATGCGCATATTCCGGTGATGGTGGTCAGGTAGCGGCGGTAAGGTAAAAAAAGAGGCTACCCCAGGGTAGCCTCTTTGCTGTGCAGGTTTGGTCTTACTTTATTATGAATTATGCAGTCTTAGTGCGAATCAGGTAATCGAACGAGCTCAAAGACGCCTTCGCACCTTCGCCGGTGGCGATAATAATCTGTTTGTACGGAACGGTCGTGCAGTCGCCGGCAGCGAAAACGCCCTTCACGTTGGTTTCACATTTCGCATCAATGATGATTTCACCCATGCGGTTGCGCTCAATCGCGCCTTCCAGCCAGTTGGTATTCGGCAGCAGACCGATCTGCACGAAGATCCCCGACAGCGCCACGTGATGCTCATCGCCGCTCACGCGGTCGCGGTACTGCAGGCCAGTGACTTTGCTACCGTCGCCCACCACTTCCGTGGTCTGCGCGTTGAGAATGATATCGACGTTTTTCAGGCTGCGGACTTTATCCTGCAGAACCTGGTCGGCCTTCATTTCCGGCGCGAACTCCAGCAGAGTAACGTGTTCAACAACGCCTGCCAGATCGATTGCCGCTTCCACACCGGAGTTACCGCCGCCGATAACCGCCACGCGTTTACCTTTAAACAGCGGGCCGTCGCAGTGCGGGCAGTAGGTCACGCCCTTGGTACGATACTGATCCTCACCCGGCACGTTCATGTTACGCCATTTCGCGCCGGTGGCAATGATAACGCTACGCGCTTTCAGCACCGCGCCGGAGGCGGTCTCAACCTGATGCAGGCCGCCTTCAACCGTCGCCGGGATCAGTCTGGAGGCGCTCTGAGAATCGATCACATCAACATCGTATTCGCTGACGTGCGCTTTTAATGCGCCAGCCAGTTTCTGGCCTTCCGTTTTGGGTACTGAAATATAGTTTTCAATATCAACGGTATCCAGCACCTGGCCGCCAAAGCGTTCACCCATCAGGCCGGTACGAATACCTTTACGCGCGGAGTAAACGGCTGCCGCTGCGCCGGACGGGCCGGAGCCAACGATTAAGACATCATAGGCTTCACGTTTATTCAGCTCTTCCGCCGCGCGTTTTTCCGCGCCGGTATCCACTTTGGCAACGATTTCCGTCAGCGTCATGCGACCCTGACCAAATTCCTTACCGTTCATAAATACCGCCGGTACGCCCATCACGTTGCGTTCGGTGATTTCATTCTGATACGTTCCGCCGTCAATCGCCGTGTGCTTGATGCGCGGGTTCAGTACCGCCATCAGGTTCAGCGCCTGAACCACGTCCGGGCAGTTATGGCATGAAAGCGAATAGTAGGTTTCGAATTCAAAATCACCGTCGATATTGCGGATCTGCTCCAGCAGAGTCTGCGCTTCTTTTGACGGATGACCGCCGGTCCACAGCAGAGCCAGAACTAAAGAGGTGAATTCATGTCCCAGCGGAGAGCCGGCAAAGCGCGGCCCCTGGCTGGAGCCGGGGTTGGTAATCAGGAATGACGGCTTACGCACCGCCAGGCCGTTATCTTCTTTGAAGGTGACTTTATCTGACAGTTCAGCAATTTCAGCCAGCAGTTCCCTGATTTCTGCCGATTTAGCGCCGTCATCCAGCGTGGCAATCAGCTCAACAGGTTTGGTCAGCTTCTCAAGATAAGCCTTGAGCTGGGTTTTCATGTTGGTGTCGAGCATTTTTATCTCCTGGGCTTAAAACATCATCATGCAAGCGGCCTCGTTCAGGCAGCCTGACTACGCTTGCATCATGGTGTTGGAATAAAATGGGCGCCGGTGCGCCCATGACTGAAATAATTTCCCAAGTATTTCACGCCATAGCTGCGTTGGCGTGAAAGACGATGGAAATTTAGATTTTGCCGACCAGGTCCAGAGATGGAGCCAGAGTCGCTTCACCTTCTTTCCATTTAGCCGGGCACACTTCGCCTGGGTGAGAAGCTACGTACTGAGCTGCTTTGATTTTACGCAGCAGGTCAGACGCGTCGCGGCCGATACCTTCAGCGGTAACTTCGATAGCCTGGATGATACCCTGCGGGTCAACAACGAAGGTGGCACGATCTGCCAGGCCTTCATCTTCACGCATGTTGTCGAAGTTACGGGTCAGGGCGCCAGTCGGGTCGCCGATCATCGCGTATTTGATTTTCGCGATGGTTTCAGAGCTGCTGTGCCACGCTTTGTGGGTGAAGTGAGTGTCGGTAGAGACGGAGTAAACGTCTACGCCCAGCTTCTGCAGTTCTTCGTAGTGGTCTGCCACATCGCCCAGTTCAGTCGGGCAAACGAAGGTGAAGTCAGCCGGATAGAAGAAGAAGACGCTCCAGCGGCCTTCAGTATCTTTCTCGGTAACTTCGATGAATTCACCGTTTTTGAACGCCTGGTTTTTGAAAGGTTTGATTTTGGTATTAATTAAGGACATCTATACTTCCTCCGTGTTTTCGTTGAGGTCTAAGTTAACGAATTTTTCCTGACTCGACCAATGCGTTTGCATTATCGAATCAATAAGCGTTATCTAACAACCGGAACAAGACAACTTTGTGAACCTGTCAACGCGATGACAATCTTCTACCGCGTTTCGCATTATATGCGCTGAAAAGTAAAAAGGCCGCCCTCGCAGGCGGCCCCGTTACCTGAAACACCCGCAGGTAGGTTCAGCGCCAGTAGCTGGCAATGTGTTGCGCTCTACACCTTAATGTAACAGCTAAGGGATTACATCACCCGCTGAACGAAAGGGCAATCCACGCGGCGGCAGGTGTTACCTATGACTGTGATAGGTTTTACCGCTACCCCTACTTTTCCGGTGATTTCACAGAGTATCACCATGTCAAAATGCCCGTTCTTTGTGACATGTTTCCCGCGTTAGCGCGATGCAGACGCCCCCACTGCCGCTCTTCCACTTGCCATACTTGCCCGCAGGACCAGCGAAAGCCGGAGAATAAAGAATTTAATTACCGCCCGCGGTTGATGAACATCCTCAGTGCCGCTCACGTATCAGTAATTTATAATATGAATAACCAAATAAACTTCAACAAGCGTTCAGGCTTCCCGTTAAAGAAAAACTACAGATGCTAAGCGGGGCAAGGTAAGTATTTATAAATAACCCACTCCCCTGACTTTAGCGGTACACAAAAGGATCTGGTAGAATACGCAACGGTAGTATATATTTAGATAAACTTAATGACGGCGCCTGCATTAAATAACAAGAAACAAATATTCATACAATGAATATAATACAGATACATATTCACCAGTTTCCCTTACCGCCAGCTTAACAGGACGTTGATAATGGCTAATCTTTACGATCTTAAGAAATTTGATCTGAACCTACTCGTTATTTTCGAATGTATTTACCAGCATTTAAGCATCAGTAAAGCGGCGGAAACGCTATTTATTACGCCCTCCGCCGTCAGTCAGTCGCTTCAGCGGTTACGCACCCAGCTGAATGATCCGCTATTCGTTCGTTCAGGTAAAGGAATTACGCCGACCACCGTAGGGGTTAATCTCCACCATCATCTTGAAAAAAATCTTAATCAATTAGAACAAACTATTTATCTCACCAATCGTTCTGAGTTAAAGAAACGCCTGGTTGTCTATGCGCCGCAGCTTTTTATTACCCCAAAAACAACCAGCCTGATCCATATGTTATTAGATGATTCAAACTTACACGTAGAACATCACGATCTGCTGGCGTCCGGAGAGTCGGTAGAAAGCCTGTTGGCCTACCGTAAAGCCGACCTGATATTTAGCACCACGCCCCTGTCATCGCGGGCTACCGTGTGTAAACGTATTCAGGAGCTGGGCATTTCTCTGGTCTGTAGTGAAAATCATCCTCGGCTGGCATCGCTAACAACGACGAAAGCCATACTGCAGGAGCGCTTTACGTATTATATTTGCAACGATCAGGGAACGAAGTCGTTTCAAAGCCAGGCGGCCGGCATACTGTCTGACAGGAAAATTTCGTTCCGTAGCGATTCATACATAGCGATCCTTAATGTTATTCAGCAAACTGATATTATTGGGTTTGTACCCACCTGTATTTTAGAACACATCAGTTTCCATAATAAATTTAAGGTTATAGAGGCGCCATTTAAGATCCCTTCCATCACTATTTATATGATTTACAATCGGGTAAACCTTGACGACCCGAACTTTGCAAACTTTATCGACGAATGTGAAAAGAATAAAATTATTGAATAGTTAATGCCATTTAATTTGATTAACGAATAATAAGTAATCTCTTGATTAAGAAATAAATGTGATATAAGTACACAGTATCTTTTAGCATTAAAGGAATAATGGCTGTGTCTTTTATAAAACTTCCATTACCCGAGTCCGTTCTGCAGGCCAGTCAGCAGCGAATAGAATGGGTAATGGAAAACTTCTCACGTGTTTGCGTCTCTTTTTCTGGCGGTAAAGATTCTACAATCATGCTGCATCTCACGGCGCAGCACGCCCGCCGTACAGGCAAAAAGATTTGCGTCCTGTTTGTGGATTGGGAAGCGCAGTTCTCTTGCACCATTGCGCATTGTGAAAAGATGCGCGCAGAGTATCGCGACGTTATTGAGCAATTTTTCTGGGTCGCGTTGCCTCTCACTACCCAGAATTCTCTGACCCAATATCATCCCGAATGGCAGTGCTGGGAACCCGGCGCGCCCTGGGTGCGACAACCGCCAAAGGACGCGATTACCGATCCCGGCTTTTTCCCGTTTTATCAATCGGGCATGAGTTTTGAAACGTTCGTTCGCGAATTTGCCGATTGGTTTTCGCAAAACCGCCCCGCGGCGGTGATGATCGGCATCCGCGCCGATGAATCGTTAAATCGGTTTATCACCATCTCCTCGCAGCGCAAGCTTCGCTTCGCCGACGATAAACCCTGGACCACCTCCGCGCCGGGCGGACACGCGTGGTACATCTATCCTATCTACGACTGGAAAACCGCCGATATCTGGACCTGGTTCGGCAAAAGCGGCCTGTCCTACAACCCGCTCTATAACCTGATGTATCAGGCGGGCGTTCCGCTGCGCTATATGCGTATCTGCGAACCCTTTGGCCCGGAGCAGCGCCAGGGGCTGTGGCTCTACCATGTGCTGGAGCCTGAACGCTGGGCCGCCATGTGCCATCGCGTCAGCGGCGTCCACTGCGGCGGAGTTTATGCCGGTCACGATAATCAGTTCTACGGCCATCGAAAGCTGGATAAACCTGCGCAGCATACCTGGAAAAGCTACGCCCTGTTTTTACTCGACAGCATGCCGGAGAAAACGGCGGAACATTACCGCAATAAAATCGCCGTCTATCTTCACTGGTACCAAAAAAAGGGAATGATAGATATTCCGGACACGCAGCCGGCGGATATTGGCTCGAAAGACGTCCCGTCCTGGCGGCGCATCTGTAAAGTTCTGTTGAACAATGATTACTGGTGCCGCCAGCTCTCTTTCAGCCCGACCAAAGCGAATCAATATAAACGCTATCGCGAACGGATGAATAAAAAGCGCCAGCAATGGGGGATACTATGCAACGACAATTAATCCAGGATCTCGAACGCTATCTGCAATCGCTGGAAGATGAAGAGGAAAAGATTACTGCGCTTAACGCCTTTCGCCAGATTCTGCATGAATATAGCCCCTTCAAATCCCAACCGGTTGACTGCGTATTGTGGGTAAAACAGGGCGCCGTTTTGCCTAATGATTACAACCCAAATAATCTTGCGCCACCGGAAAAACGCCTGCTGTTTACCTCGCTGGAAACGGACGGCTTCACGCAGCCCGTTGTGGTAGTGAAACAGGATCAGGAGCGCTATTCCATTATCGACGGTTTTCACCGTCATGAGCTGGCGAGCGGCAGAGCGGCGCTGAAGAAACGACTGAAAGGCTACCTTCCCGTCACCTGCCTGGAAAAGAGCAGCCCCAGGCGTGATTCGCTGATGGCCGCCACCATCCGCCACAACCGGGCGCGCGGACGTCATCAGATTCATGCGATGTCGGAAATCGTCCAGGAGCTGGCGCATCTCGGCTGGTGTGACGAGAAAATCGGCAAAGAGTTAGGGATGGACTCAGACGAAGTATTGCGCCTGAAGCAAATCAACGGTCTGGTGGAGATGTTCAGCGACCGTCAATTTTCTCAGGCGTGGACCGTTAAATAACTACAGACGACACAGTCGTTCCGCCGCAGCCAGCAGCGTGGCTGGCTGTTTGGCGAAGCACAGGCGTATCAGCTTATGCGGGAACGGATCGGCGCAGAACACCGATAGCGGAATCGCCGCGACGCCGATTTCGGTGGTTAACCAGCGGCAGAAGCTGACATCATCCAGATCCGAGACCGCGCTGTAGTCCGCCAGCAGGAAGTAGGTCCCTTCGCAGGGCAAAATGTCCAGCCGACTGGCGCGCAGCGCATCAATAAACAGGTCCCGCCGCTCGCGGTAAAACGCCGGCAGCTGGCGATAGTGCTCCGGCTCGCTGCGCAGCATATCGGCAATCGCCAGCTGAGCGGGCGTATTGACGGCAAAAGTCAGATACTGATGCACTTTACGCAGCTCGGCGCTAATGGCGGCAGGCGCCACGCAGTAGCCCACCTTCCAGCCGGTCATATGGAAGGTCTTGCCAAACGAAGAGACCGCCACCGCCCGCTCGCGCAGCTGCGGATGCGCCAGCACGCTGGCATGCCCTTCGGCGGCAAAGCAGATATGTTCGTAAACCTCATCGCTCAGCACATAGATTTCACGATCGGCAATCGCCTGCCACAGCGCGGCAAAATCTTCCCGCTGCCATACCGTCGCTGACGGGTTGTGCGGCGTATTGAGGATAACCAGTCGGGTTTTGTCGCTGAGGCTCGCGGCGAACTGCTGCCAGTCAACGCGAAAATGCGGCGGCTGGAGAGCAATGCGCTTCAGCACGCCGCCCGACAGCTCAATCGCCGGGGCGTAGCTATCATAGCTAGGGTCAAAGCAAATGACTTCGTCGCCGGAACGTACCAGCGCGGTAATCGCCGCATACAGCGCTTCCGTCGCGCCGGCGGTAACGGTCACGTCGCTGTTGGCATCGGGACGATAGCCGTACAGCTCTTCCGTTTTATCGACGATGGCGTCGCGTAGCGCGGCCACGCCTGTCATCGGCGCGTACTGATTCGCCCCCTGCGCCACGTGATACGTCAGACGCTCCTGCAGATAGCGCGGACCATCGAAATCCGGGAACCCCTGCGACAGGTTAATCGCCTGATGCTGCTGGGCCAGAGCGCTCATTTGGGTAAAGATCGTGGTGCCAAGTGAAGGGAGTTTACTCTCAGGAATCAGTGGCTTATTGCTCATTCTTTTTGTACCGTCTGTCATGCTGTTGTTGAAGCCACTATAACACGATGTTAATATTTGGCAATCAAGACGCTTAGACGTCTAAATGATAATGTTATTTCGCTTATGCTTATGAGTGGAAAACAGCGAGCAGCACAACGCCACCGTCAGCACGACCTACCGCTCACTCTGGAGAACTCATGATCCGCGCTATCGTGACCGATATTGAAGGCACCACCAGCGACATTCGCTTCGTCCACAACGTCCTGTTCCCGTACGCTCGCGAACGCCTGGCCGGCTTCGTGACCGCCCAGCAGTTTGTCGATCCGGTAAAGACCATTCTCGATAACCTGCGCGAAGAGATCGCCCAACCGGCGGCCAGCGTCGAGCAGCTTATTGCTACCCTGTTCGCCTTTATGGATGAAGACCGCAAATCCACCGCCCTCAAGGCGCTCCAGGGGATTATCTGGCGCGAAGGCTACGTCAATGGCGACTTCACCGGCCACCTGTATCCTGACGTCCTGCCGTCGCTGGAAAAATGGAAGTCACAGGGTATTGATTTATATGTATATTCCTCAGGCTCCGTCGCCGCGCAGAAATTGTTATTTGGCTACAGCGACGAAGGTGATATTACTCATCTGTTCAACGGCTATTTCGATACCCTGGTAGGCGCCAAGCGCGAAGCGCAGTCCTACCGCAATATTGCTGAGCAGCTGGGACAGCCTCCTGCCGCCATTCTGTTCCTGTCCGATATCCATCAGGAGCTGGATGCCGCCGAAGAGGCCGGCTTCCGCACCCTACAGCTGGTGCGCGGCGACTGTGACCCGGCCAGCCACCATCCGCAGGTTCAGCGTTTTGACGATATTCATCCGGAGCAGATCCCAGCATGAGCGCATTAACCATTTTTTCCGTGAAAGACCCGCAAAACTCTCTCTGGCACAGCACGAACGCCGAAGAGATCCAGCAGCAGCTCAACGCCAAAGGCGTCCGCTTCGAGCGCTGGCAGGCCGACCGCGATTTAGGCCCGGCGCCAGCCTCAGAAACGGTTATTGCCGCCTATCAGCATGCGATTGATAAGCTGGTGGCTGAGAAGGGTTACCAGAGCTGGGACGTGATCAGCCTGCGTGCGGATAATCCGCAGAAAGAGGCGCTGCGGGAAAAATTCCTCAACGAGCATACCCACGGGGAAGACGAAGTGCGCTTCTTCGTCGAGGGAGCCGGCCTGTTTTGCCTGCATATTGGCGACGAGGTATTCCAGGTGCTCTGTGAAAAGAACGACCTGATTTCCGTTCCGGCGCACACGCCGCACTGGTTTGATATGGGCTCGGAGCCCAACTTCACCGCCATCCGCATCTTCGACAACCCGGAAGGCTGGATTGCCCAGTTTACCGGCGACGATATCGCCAGCGCCTACCCGCGGCTGGCGTAACGCGCCTTATCCGGGCTACCGATCTGCAGACAACTGTGAACATGTAGCCCGGGCAGGCGCCCTGCGCCGCCCCCGGGAGCAGAACGCAGCGTGGCTGAATTTCCCGGAGGCGATGCTGCGCATCTGTCCGGGCTATCCGCCCCAGGAGGGCTTTGATTCCGTAAGCCGGGAATTACCGGGCGCCTAACCCTGAATAAACATCGGCGGGTCGAAAGCGGTCACCGGCGGCAGCGCGTCCCGCCACGGCGCAATCTCCACCCAGCAGCTTTGGGCGCTGCAGCCCTGCCCCAGCCGCGAGCTGCCGCGATCTTCGGTCAACACGTTGGGATTGCCGTGCTTATCCAGAGACCCCTTTTCAGCCGGATCCAGCGGATCGTACCAGGCGCCGGTCGACATCTGCACCACTCCGGGCAAAATCTGCTCGCTGAGGTGCACCCCGGCAAGAATGGCTCCCCGGGCGTTATAGACCTTGACCACGCTGCCTTCGCTGATATCCCGCGCCTGCGCATCCTGCGGATGCATCCACAGCGGCTCGCGCCCCCGAATTTTCGTCGCCCGGCTCACGCTGCCGTGATCGTACTGGCTGTGCAGGCGGGTGCGCGGCTGGCTGGAGAGCAGATGCAGCGGCCAGCGCGCCGCCTCCTGCCGCTGCCAGGCCGCCTCCTGCTCATCCCACCACGGGTGGCCGGGACACTCGCGATAGCCAAACCCGGCGATGGTTTCGGAAAAAAGCTCGATCTTGCCGGAAGGCGTAGAGAGCGGATAGCGCTGCGGGTCGGCGCGAAAATCCGCCAGGAAAACCTGCGGTTTCTCCGGCGCGCTGTATTCCAGCACCCCCTGCCGCCAGAATTCATCAAACGACGGCAGCGCGATCCCCTCTTCCCGCGCGCGCGGCCGCGACGCTTCGTAGATCTCCCGCAGCCACTGCCCGGCGTCGCGCCCCTCGCTAAAGCGCTCGCCGCAGCCCAGCCGCTCGGCAAGGTCGCAGAAGATGGCGTAATCATCGCGCGCTTCGCCTACCGGCGGGATCTGCGCGCTCATGGCGATCATAAAACCGTCGTGACCGCCGCTGCCGATATCTTCCCGCTCCAGCGACGTGGTGACCGGCAGAACGATATCGGAAAATTTGGCCTGCGCGGTCCAGAACTGTTCATGAACGACCACCGTTTCCGGCCGCCGCCAGGCTTCACACAGGCGGTTAATATCCTGATGATGATGAAACGCGTTGCCGCCGGCCCAGTAGACGAGGCGGATGTCGGGATAGCGCAGATGCTGGCCGTCAAACTCGTATGCCTCGCCCGGATGCAGCAGCATATCGGAAAGGCGCGCCACCGGAATCACCTGGTTTACCGCGTTCTCTCCGGCGGGAAGGCGCGGGCCGGAAAAGGCCTTACGCGCCGCCCCCGCCAGATTGGTGCAGGCGTAGCCAAACCCCAGACCGCCGCCCGGCGTACCGATTTGCCCCAGCAGCGCAGTGAGCGCCACCGTCGCCCAGTAGGCCTGCTCGCCCTGGCGCGCCCGCTGAATCGACCAGGAGATATTGACCATCGTGCGCTGGCTGGCCATCTCGCGCGCCAGCGCGGCAATCCGCTGCGCCTCAATACCGGTTATCGCCGCCGCCCACTCCGGCGTTTTTGCGACGCCATCGCTCTCCCCCATCAGGTAGGCGCGATAGGGCGCGAAACCCACGGTATGGCTGGCGATAAAACCGCTGTCGTAGAGGGATTCATTAATCAGCACATAACAGAGCGCCAGCAGCAGCGCGGTATCGGTTCCCGGACGAACCGCAAGCCACTCGGCGCTCTCCACGGCGCTCAGGTCATTGCGCACCGGGCTGATATTGATAAAGCGCGTCCCCTGCGCCTGCATCTTTTCCAGCCAGTATTTCAGCATATGGTCGTTGGCGCCGCCGCCGTTGACCTGCGCATTACGCAGCGGCAGGCCGCCGAATGCGACAAACAGCTGGCATTCGCGCGCCAGCTCGGAAAAGTGGGTGTGCTGGCGGTGCAGCGGGCTCAGCGGCCCGAGAATATGCGGCAGGATGCGCTCGCCCGCCGCGCTGCTGTAGGTGTTGGTGCTGGCGGTATAGCCGCCGAAGCACTTGAGGAAGCGGTGCAGCTGACTTTGCGCGTGGTGAAAACGGCCGGCGCTGGCCCAGCCGTAGGAGCCGCCGAAAATCGCCTCATTGCCGCAGCGCGCTTTGACCGAATTCAGTTCGCGGGCCAGTAAATCGAGCGCCACCTCCCAGCTCACCTCAACAAACGGCTCTTTACCGCGCCCCTCGCGCGAAGCCGGGCCATTTTGCAGGTAGCCCGCGCGCACCGCCGGACGGCGAATGCGCGTCTTGCTGGTGACCGCATCGGGGAGCGACTGACCAATACGTGAGGGATTTTTATCCCAGGGCACCGGCGTCACCGCCTCAATGTTGCCGTCACGGGCCTGGACCTGCCAGGTTCCCCAGTGCATTACGGTCAGATTATGTTGTTTTTTCATCTTGCCTGTTTTCTTCTCACCCGATAAAGGCCGCCATAATAAAGCGTGCGAATCCTGGGAATAAAATACGTATCACCATACAATCTGCTGCTGAGAAAGGATTTTCCACGCAGAATAGCTCTACGCCATTCCAGGATGCGATATATTACAGCGACAGAATAATTTTAATTAAGCAGCAATCTTTATTTGAATAAATAAGAGTTGCAAGCAAATTAAGCCCACAAAATAAAAAGGGATTAAGCTGCATCATGAAATATTTTCAGGTTACAGATAACAAATTTACGTTTTCCTCAGGCAAATCTGCGATATAACATCGTTAATATACCCTAAATAATTCAAGTTTCAGGAAGGCGGCAAGTAAGAGAGTCCCGATGAGCTTACTCAAGTAAGTGATTCGGGTGAACGCACGTAGCCAACGCACATGCAACTTGAAGTATAACGGGTATAACTTAGACATATTTTGTATTTGAGATTGTGTGGCTGTTGTTGTCATGCTACTGCTCCGCACAGCCACCTCCATCACAGGACCATAATAAGAATGTCGCAGAAAATGAAATTATTGCCCATCGCGCTGGGCCTGCTCTCGCTCGCCTCCGTCAACGCTCTGGCGGCGGATACCTTATCACTTCAGGGAAAAACTATCGGCGTCGCCGTGGTCGGGACGCAGCACTTCTGGGATCGTGAAGCCTATAAGGGTGCGACCGAAGAGGTAGAGAAACTGGGGGGTAAAGTAATCGGCGTCGATGGCGGCCGCGATAACCAGGTTCATGCGAATAACCACGATATTTTACTGTCGCGCAAGGTCGATGCGGTAATTAGCATTCTGGGCGACAGCGCCGTTGAGCCTAAATTCAAAGCGCTACGCGATGCCGGCATTCCGGTATTTACCGTAGACCACGTTTCAAAATATTCGGTCAATAACACCACCTCCGATAACTACACCCTGGGATCGACCATTGGTCGCTATATGGCCGATGAACTGGGCGGCAAAGGCAACGTTGCGGTATTTAACGCATTCTCCAGCTCCCTGCGTATTTGCGGCATTCGTTATGACCAGTGGAAATATGTCCTCAAGGATTATCCGGATATTCACATTATTCAGCCGGAGCTGGCCGAGCAGTTTGCCAACTCGCCGGAAGATGCGCGTAAGAAAACCCTCGAACTGCTGAGCCAGTATCCAAAAGGCAAACTCGACGCCATTCATGTCGCCTGCTGGGATCAGCCGGCTATCGGTATTGTCCAGGCGCTGGAAGAGACCGGCCGCGATAAAGACGTTAAGGTCACCGCGATCGACGCCGGCCCGGAAACCCTGGAGATCATGGCCGAGCCGGGCAGCCCGTTCGTCGCCAACGTCGCCCAGCAGCCGCACCTGATCGGCCAGACCTCCGCCGATAACGTCGCGCGCTACTTCGACAAACAGAAGCTGCCGCTGCAGACCTTTATTCCGGTGGTGCCGGTGAAAGGCCCGCAGGAGGCAAAAACGGTCTACAAACAGCTGGGATATGGCGAACTGCAGTGATCACTCCATCCTCCGGCGGGGTTAACCCCGCCGCTGGTCTGGCGATGAACCAGATCGGCAAAAGCTTTGCCAACGTGACTGCATTAAATGCGGTCACGCTGCTTCTGAATCCCGGTGAAATTCACGGCCTGATCGGCGAGAACGGCGCGGGAAAATCGACGCTAATAAAAATCCTCGCGGGCGTCTATCGGGCCGACAGCGGCAGCGCCACCCTTGACGGCGCGCCGCTGCCGCTCGGCAATCCCGCGGCGATTGAAGCGCTGGGTATCCGCGTTATTCACCAGGAACTCAACCTAATCCCGCACTTTACGGTGGCGGAATCGGTGTTTCTCGGCCAGGAGTACCGCACCCGCTGGGGCGCGCTGGACCGGCGGCGAATGAACGCGGCCACCCGGGCGTTTTTCCGCGACAGCTGGCAGCTGGATATTCATCCCCGCCGCCTGATCCGCGACCTCAGCCTCGCCGAACGCAAGCTGGTGCAAATCGCCAGAGCGCTGATCGACGGCGCGGCAAAGCTGGTGGTATTCGATGAGCCCACCGCGCCGCTGGAAGCGCAGGAAGCCGGCCTGGTCACCTCCGCGATTCTGCGCCTGCGGGAACAGGGGATCGCGATTCTCTACATTTCCCACTATCTCAACGAAATCGCCGCCCTTTGCGATCGCGGCACGGTGCTACGTAACGGCGAGGTGGTCGGCTACCCCGACCGGGCGCTTCTGCAGAATACCGACGCGCTGATCAAAATGATGGTCGGCCGCGATATCGAACAGCTCTATACCCCGCGCCAGAGCAGCGCGCATCAAGTCGATGCCGCTGCCCCGGTACTGTCGGTTCGCCATCTCAGCGACGGGCAGCAGTTACGCGATATTACCTTTGATATTCAGCCGGGCGAGATCGTCGGCGTCGCCGGACTGCTGGGCGCCGGGCGCGACGTGCTGATCGATCTGCTTTACGGGCTACGCCGCGCCCGCAGCGGTACGATAAGCGTTGACGGCCAGCCGAAGCGGCTGCGGACGCCGTATCAGGCTACCCGGGCCGGACTGGCCCTGGTGCCGCGCGACCGCCGCCATCAGGGGCTGATTCTCCCCTTCACCACCGCCGACAATATCAATCTGGCCTCGCTACCGGAGACCGCCACTTTCGGCTGGGAGCACCGCGGCCGGGCGCTGGAAAAAGCGCGCAGCTGGATCGACCAGCTCTCTATCCGCCCCGGCCGTCCGGAGCTTCCGGTGCGCTTCATGAGCGGCGGCAACCAGCAAAAGGCGATTCTCGCCCGCTGGCTGGGCACCGATGCGCGGCTTTTTATTCTTGATGAACCCACTCTCGGGGTGGATATCGGCGCGCGCCGCGATATTTATCAGCGCACCCGCGAGCTGGCGGATCGCGGTCGCGGCGTACTGGTCTCATCCAGCGACGCGCCGGAGCTGCTGGGCCTTTGCGACCGCATCCTGGTGATGTGGCGCGGCGAGCTGGTGGCCAATCTCCCGACCCGGGGGCTGACGCTGGACGCGCTGCTGGTGACGATTAACGGTGGACAGGAACAACAGGTATGAGTGCAGGTATCCAGCGCCGCCCCCTTCCGGGCATCACGACGCTTATCGAAAAATTTCCCCTGATTCTCTTTTTTGCGCTGCTGATCTGGCTCAGCCTGCAGTCGCCTTTCTTTTTAAGCTGGCAAAATATCAGCATGATGCTGGTGCAAAGCGTGCCGCTGGCGATCCTCTGCTTCGGCCTGGTCTGCGTGATTGCCGTCGGCGGCGATGATGTGGTCTCCGGCGGCATCGACCTGTCGCTGCCCGCCATCGCGGTGCTCGGCGTCGCGCTGCTCAGCCTCGGCATGGCGGAGTGGAACACCCCTTACCTGGCGCTGTTGTTACTGCTGATCGCCGTTAGCCTGGCCTGCGGCGCCGTCAACGCCACGCTGGTGCTGGCGGCGGGCCTGCCGCCGCTGCTGGCGACCCTGTCAACTTCGGTGGCCTTCACCGGCCTGACCGACCTGCTGACCGGCCAGCGGCGCATCGCGGTGAGCGACCCGCTGATGGTGGCCTTTCGCGATAACGATCTGTTCGGCATTCCCTGGCCGCTGATCTATCTGCTGGCGGTATTCGCGCTGTTTCAGTTTTTGCTCCACCACTCCCGCTTCGGCCAGCATTTACAGGCGGTGGGCGGTAACCGCGATATGGCGCAGATGAGCGGACTCAACGTTCGCCGTTTGACCATTATCGTCTGGCTGCTGGCGGGCATCGCCGCCGGCCTGGCGATTTTGCCGCTGCTCAGCCAGGGCTCAGGCAGCTCCAGCGGCACGGCGACGCCGCTGCTGCTGGAAACCGTCCTCGCGACCTTTATCGGCGCGGCGTTCTCGCGGCGGCGCGTGGTCACCATCTGGGGGGCGCTGCTCGGCGCGGTGCTGGTCAACGCGCTCTCTAACGGGCTCGGCCTGCTGGGAGTGAATATTTTCTGGATGGGCGCGATCAAAGGCGGCCTGATCCTCGTGGTGCTGGCGGCTTCGGCGGTCAGACATAAAGGAGGCCATTAATGAGCCAACTGACGCTCAAGACCCCCTCAACGGGGCAAACCGGCAGCGGTCCGCTGGCGTGGCTATCGCGGGCAGGATTCGGCGTCATTACCCTGCTGGCGATTGCCCTGTTCGGCTGGGCGAACCCGGTATTTCTGACCTTCGATAACTGGGCCAATTTGCTGCAGGGCAGCGCGATTCTGCTGATCGTGGCGATGGCGATGACCCTTATCGTTAGCGCCGGGGCGATTGACCTCTCCGTCGGCGTGGCGCTGGATTTCGGCGCCGCTTTTGCGCTAGTGGCGCTGAAGACCTGGCACCTGCCGTGGCAGGCGGCGGTGGGCTGCGCGCTGCTCGGCGGGGTGATTATCGGCCTGCTGAACGCCTTTCTGATCCTTGTCTGCCAGATTCGTCCGTTCCTCGCCACCCTCGGCACCTGGTTTATCGCCAGCAGCGCCGAGCGTATCTATACCGACGGCGGCGGCTCTATCTCCTACCGCCGGATGGCGCCGGAGTATCACGATCTGGCGGTCGGCAATATCGCCGGTATTCCGACGCCGGTGGTGATTGTGCTGGCGCTGTGGCTGGTAGCCTGGCTGCTGACCGAACGCACGCTGTTTGGCAAGTACGTGCGCGCTATCGGCCAGAACGGCGAAGCGGCGCGTATCGCCGGGATCCGCGACCGCCGGACCATGCTGTGGGTGCTGGTGGCGGCCTCCGCGCTGTGCGCCGTCGGCGGCGTCATTCTCTCCGCCAACCTGCGCCAGTTTACGCCGCTGGCCGGCCAGGCCTACCTGATGGACGCCATCGCCGCGGTCTTTATCGGCACCGCCTTTAACCGGCTCGGCCGGGTCAGCATCGCCGGCACCCTCGGCGGGGTGCTGTTTCTCGCGATTATTGATAACGGCCTGAACCTGATGGGGCTGAACTACCTGGTGAAGGATGCGCTGGTGGGCGTGATTCTGGTGGTCGCGCTGGCCCTCTCCTTCTGGCAGGCGCGTCTGCGCCAGACCCATCGTTAAGCGGAGCACCTATGGCAGCTTTTGACGCCGTCTTTGTCGGCCTGACTATTCTTGATATCGCCGGTCGCCCGGTGATCGACATCCCGCCGCGCGGCGGGGTAGCCTTTATCGAACAAATTCGTCTTAACCCCGCCGGAACCGCCGCCGGGGCCAATATTAACGCCGCGAAGCTGGGCATTCGCACCGCCGCGGTGGCCTGCCTCGGTGAAGATGAAAAAGCCGATTTTATCCTCGCCAGCTACGCGCGGCTGGGGATCGACTGCTCGCTGCTCCAGCGCACGGCGCAGCAGGAAACGTCGGCGACGATCCTGCCCATCCGCCCCAACGGCGAGCGCCCGGCGCTGCACTGTCGGGGCGCTTCCGATGCGCTTTTTATCCGCGAAGAAGAGTTTGACGCGATCCTCGACTGCCGGTTCCTGCACCACGGCGGCACCGGCCTGCTGGCGGCGATGGATAGCGGGCAAAGCGCGCTGCTGCTGCGGGCGGCGAAAGCCCGCGGCGTCACCACCAGCTTTGATTTAATCGCCCCCGACGCGGGCACCCTGGATCTGCTACGCCCGCTGCTGCCGTCGGTGGACTACTTTATGCCTTCCCTTGAAGAAGCGGCGTATCTCTCCGGGGAGACCCAGCCGGAAGCGATTGCCCGCGTCTTCTTTGCGCTTGGCGTCGGAACCTGCATTCTGAAGGACGGCGAAAACGGCTCCTGGCTGCTGACCCGCGACGGCGCCGTCGAGCATATCGCGCCGTTCCGGGTCGATGCCGTAGATACTACCGGCTGCGGCGACAGCTACTGCGGCGGCTTTATTGCCGCGCTGGCCCGGGGGTTAAGCGTCAAAGCGGCGTGCGAGGTGGCTTCCGCCGTCGCCGCGCTGGTGGCGACCGGCATGGGATCGGATGCCGGCGTGGTGGACTGGCAGCATACGCAGGAGTTTATGGCGACCCACCGTCGCGGATAACAAGCTTCGCCGCCGCATTGCGCGGCGGCAAGCGCGGCTTAACGCCACTGATAGAGCAGCGGCTCTCCGGCGACATAGCGCTGGAGGTCGGCGGCAATCATCGCCGTATGCTTAGCAATGCTCTCCCGCGTCGCCCCGGCGATATGCGGCGTAATAATCACGTTATCAAACTCGGTGACAAACGGATGGTCGCGCCACAGCGGTTCGCGATGGTAAACATCCAGCGCCGCGCCGCCCAGCGGGCCGTGGCGCAGCGCGTGAATCAGCGCTTCTTCGTCCACGACCGCCGCGCGCGAGGTATTGATCAGCAGCGCGCCCGGCTTCATGCTGTTCAACAATGGCGCGTTCACCAGCCCATCGCTGTGCGGGCCGCTGCTCAGATGCAGGCTCACGATATCCGCCTCGCGGAACAGCCCCTCAAGGGTCGTCTTTTGCAGCCCCGGTTCGTTGATATCCTCGGCGGCGACAAACGGGTCCACCACCAGTACCGCCATGCCAAAGGCGCGGGCGATTCGCGCCACCCGGCGGCCAATATTACCGTAGCCAATCAGCCCCAGGGTTTTGTTGCGCAGCTCGCTGCCTTTAAAGACTTCATAAGGGCTTTGCGGACTAACGTCCCACACCACATCGCGGCGCAGTCCGCTCTGGGTGGCCTGTGCGGCGTTTTCGGCGTGGGTGAATTCGCCGCGCTTCAGCGCCGCGTGGGATTGCGGAATATGCCGCGCCAGGCTCAGCATCAGCCCCAGCGTCAGCTCGGCGGCGGCGTCCGCGTTGCGCCCCGGCGTATAGAGCACACGGATACCGCGCGCCTGGGCGGCTTTGGTATCGATGTTCACCGGATTGGCGCGGGTGCAGGCGATCACCTGTAAACGCGGGCAGGCGGCGATCACCGCTTCCGTCACCTCATCGTAGCTGGTCACCAGCACCTCGGCGTCGTGGGCCAGTTCGATCAGCTGGCCTGCGCTCAGCTTCGGCTTGCCCAGCGCCCAGCCTTCTACCCGCAGTTCGCCCAGTTGCTGAAAAGCGCTGAGGTCGCCGGCGTGTTCGGCGGTAAAAACAATTTTCATATGCGTTGTTCCTGAGAAATACGTTGAAGCGCCTCGCGGCGGGCCTGCCACACCGGGAGCATCTGCTCGCGCAGCAGGCGATACACCGGATAGAGCGCGGCGTAGCGGCTGTGCGCCTGCGGATGGGGTCGATAGCGGGTCTGCTCCAACGCCGGATAGCGGCTCAGGGCATCGACGCTGCGCGCCGCCAGAATCGCCGCGCCGCGCGCGCTAAGCTCGTTGAAAGGACTGGAAACCACCGTTCTGCCGGTGCAGTCGGCAATGATTTGCAGCCAGGTCGCCGAAGCCGCGCCGCCGCCGGTCAGGTACAGTTCGCCGCCCTGCGGGTAGCCCTGAAGCGAGTCGACGATAGCGTAAGCCAGCCCTTCAAACACCGCCCGCAGCAGCTCCGCGCGGGTGGTGTGCTGGCTAATGCCGAAATAACCGGCCCGCGCCTCGGGGCTAAAGAACGGGGCGCGTTCGCCGTTGAGGTAGGGCTGCCAGAAGACGCCGCCGCTGCCGGGCTCAACGCTGGCGATATGCTGTTCCAGCTGCTGTAAATCTGGCTCCAGCGCAATCTGCTGCTGGAGCCAGTCGATGTTCGGCGTCCCGGCCTGCATCGGAAAAAGGTTAATAAAGCTGCCCGCTTCGGTATGGGTGACGTAGCGCGTCCCCTCGTTGACCGTCTGGCGACCGTGGCAGACGATACCGGTGCAGCAGGTGGTGCCAAGAATGGTATAAATATCGCCATCGTTGACCGCGCCGCAGCCCAGCGCCGCGCTGCACACATCCAGCGCGCCCGCCGCGACCGGCGTGGCGGCGGGAAGCCCGGTCAGCGCCGCGACCTCTTCACGCAGCGTTCCAGCCTGAGCGTCCGGCGCCAGCAGCGGTGGGAACAGAGATTGTAAATCTGCCAGGCCCATCTCATTGAGCACCACCGTGGATAGCTTTCCGCTCTGCTGATTCAGCAAAGAGGTGCTGGCATCGGTAAGATCCAGCGCCGCGACGCCGGTGAGGCGAAAGCGGATCCAGTCCTTGGCGAAAAACAGATAGCGGGCCGCCGCCAGCCGCTCCGGCTGGTGATGCTTGAGCCAGTACAGCTGCATACTGGTGTTGCAGGGCTGCAGATGGGTACCGGTATCGTCAAAGAAGCGACGGTCAAAACCGGGGCGACTGAGCAGTTCGCTCATCAGGTCGCGGCTGCGGGTGTCGCTCCACAGGATACCCGGCCCGACCGGTTCGCCTTCGGCGTCGCTGAGCCAGACCCCTTCGCCCTGCCCGGCAAGGCCGATGGCGCGTAAACGCCCGCTTTGCAGCGCCGGATACCGGGCAATATCGCGTAAAATCGCCACCACCGACTGCCACAGCTGGGCCATATCCTGCTCGGCGTGACCGTTGGCCGACAGCCGCGGGCCGGTGTTCTGCGCCGCGCTGGCGCACGCCTGAAAGCATTCATCAAACAGCACCGCTTTCACGCGCGAGGTGCCGATATCGATTCCGAGATAAAAATCCATGCCTGACCCGTTGGTGAAGAGAAATTAGTCGCGCTCGTAGCGGCGGCGCATCAGCTCACATTCGAACAAAAATTCCAGTCCTTCGAGCTGGCGACGGGCTTCGTGAATGTCTTTGCCCCAGCAGGTCAGGCCGTGGCCGCGCAGCAGGAAGCCGTAGCGCAGCGGGTGGGTCTGCGCATAATCTTCAATGCGCGCCGCCAGGGCATCGATATTCTGGTCGTTATCAAAAATGGCGACCGGCACGGTTTCGAGATGGCTGTGCTGGCCGGTCAGGGTTTTCTGCATCTCATAGCCCTGCAGCGCCAGGGTGGCGCTTTTTTCAATCCGCGACAGCACGGTCGCGTTGACGGTATGCACGTGCAGCACGACATTCGCTTCCGGGAACAGGCGATACACCAGGGTATGCAGGCCGGTTTCAGCAGAGGGTTTACGTCCGGAAGGCGCTTTATTGCTGGCGATCTCCACCTGCAGGAAATCCTCCGTCGTCAGGCTGCCTTTATCACGCCCCGACTCGCTCAGCCAGCACCAGGTCTCATCCTGACGCACCGACATATTGCCGCCGGTGGCCGGTGCCCAGCCTTTCGCGCCGATCCAATGACAGGTGGTGACCAGTTGCGCGAGTCTTTCTTGCCACATAGCAGTTCCTTAGTTTAGCGATGTTGTATTTAGCCGTCTAAATGGCTATTTACCCGATACTAACACCGCCAGCGTAAGCGAACAATATTTCAGGAAAGACTTACATTGATAATGGTTATATCAGAAAAGCATATGAAATTACTGTTTTTAACAACAATACAACTGAGCATTTTCATGACGCCAAAATTACCGCCTGCGGGCGGTTAAAAAGATGGGGGATCGTGCCGCCGGGAAACGGCGTAAAATTGGCATCATTTGTCGATTCTGACCTGCCCCCTGTTCGGGTAAGACGCCAGCCGTCGTCCGCCAAAAATGCAGGGGCAGGAGTCACATCCCACTGCCCCACGGCGGTGCAAAACATGGCACTGTGCACACATTTATGGCAAACAGCGGCCGTTTAACGTCGTTTTATGTGCATACTGCCCACCCCATTGTGTTACCTCTGCCCCGCTTTTTCTGGCACACCTCTTGCTACCCCTCTGCCATCGCTATTTGGATAGCCACTCAGAGGTTCCACCATGTCAAACAGCAATGATTTTCCGCTCGTCGAAGCGCCCGCCGCCGGGCGCAAGGGCGTTTTTTCCATCTCGATGGTTCTGTTCAGCTTTACTTTTTTCACCGGCACCATGTTCGCGGGGGGCAAGCTTGGCGTCTCTTTCTCCATCGTTAACCTGCTGTGGATTGCGGTTATCGGTAACTTTCTGCTGGCCCTGTACGCCGCCTCGCTCGGCTGGATTGCCGCGCGCAGCGGGCTAAATACCGTGCTGATGGGCCGTTTTTGCTTCGGTGAAATCGGCAGCAAGCTCGCCGATTTTATTCTCGGCTTCGCCGAGCTGGGATGGTACGCCTGGGGAACCGCGACGGTCGCCATCTCGCTGGTCAAAATCCTCGCCCTGCCTGCGGCGATGACGATTCCGCTGATGATCCTGTTCGGCATCCTGTTCTGCGTCACCGCGCTGGTGGGCTATAAGGGGCTGGATGCGCTGTCGCGCGTATCGGTACCGCTGATGTTTATTCTGCTGGTGGTGTCGATGTACCTTGCCGCCCATCACGCCGGCGGCTGGCAGGCGATGACCCAAATCGAACCGGGTGAAACCATGACCTGGTCGGCGGCCATTACCATGGTATTCGGCACCTTTGCCAGCGGCGCGACCCAGGCGACGAACTGGACGCGGCTGGCCAACTCCAGCCGCACCGCCATCGTCGCCAGCATGAGCAGCTTCCTGATCGGCAACGGGCTGATGATTATCGCCGGCGCCTGGTGCGCCATCGTCTATCAGCAGGCCGATATCGTGGAAGTGCTAATTTTGCAGGGGCTGTCGGTCGCCGCGGTGATAATGCTGTGCCTCAACCTGCTGACGATTCAAGGGCCAACGATCTACAACGTCTCGGCGGCGGCCTGCCATCTGCTGCGCAGCGAGCGTCGCCGCACCCTGACCGTGGTTGCCGCCGGGGTCGGCATTCTGCTTGCCATTGGCGGTATGTATGAAATGCTGATCCCTTTCCTCGTGCTGCTGGGCAGCATCATTCCGCCCATCGGCGGCGTGATCCTCGCCGACTACTGGTTTTATCGCGGCGGCCGCTATCCGCTGCTGCACACCGCCCGTTTGCCGCGCTTTAACTGGCTGGGTCTTAGCGCCTACGCGGTGGGCGCGGCGGTGGCTTACCTGTCACCGTGGATCGCCCCGCTGGTTGGCATTACCGTTTCCGCGCTGGTCTATATCGCGCTGACGCGTCTGAGCAAACGTCAGCCCGCCGCTGATTCGGTCGCGGAGCAGTAGCCGTGAGCCTGACGGTCAGCGAAATCCTCGCCCTGGAGGGGCTCTCCGCCATGCGCCTGCGCGCCGGTAAGCAGGGGCTGCAGCTGGCGGTTCGCTGGTACTACGTGGCGGAAAATGAAAATATCGCCGAATGGATCATGGGCGGGGAGCTGGTGTTTATCACCGGGATCAACCATCCCCGCGATGAAGAAAACCTGATCCATTTGCTGATGGAGGGCAAGCAGCGCGGGATCGCCGGCATGGTGATCCTCACCGGCGACGCGTACATTCAGGCGATCTCGCCGCGCCTGATTGCGCTGGCCGACGAGCTGGGCATTCCGCTGATCGAACAGCCCTATCTGCTGAAAATGGTGATCGTGACCGAACGCATCGGTACCGCGCTGGTGCGCAGCGAAAACGCCCTGCAATCGCAGCGCGATATTCTGCTGCAGCTGTTAACCGGCGACTATCCCGACCTGCAAATCCTGCATCAGCGGGCGCTCCACCAGCAGCTGGATTTTACCCGCCCGCTGCGGGTGGCGGCGCTGCGCCTTGAGGGGATACCGCGCCTGTTTCGCCAGTTTCCGCCGGAGCAGGCCGAAGCCTGGCTGCAGCAGGCCCGCCGCACCGTACGCCAGCGGCTGCAGCAGCAGCTCAATCAGCAGGGTAATCCCTTTCCGCTGGTCGAGCGCAGCAATATGTTTCTCTTTCTGCTTCCGGATGAGGAAGGCGAGTTTTATCAGCAAAAAACGTGGCTCCAGGCGTGGCTGATCGCGCTGGCGGAGGGCGACGACGGGCTATCGCTGCTGTGTGGCCTTTCGGCGCCGGTGCAGCAGCTGCAGGGATATCAGCGCGCGCTGTCGCAGGCGCGTCAGGCGCTGGACCTCAGCGATAACCTGCGTCCGGCCCAGCGCATCAGCGACTACCAGCAGCTGGGGTTTATCAAGCTGCTCTCCGCCGTTAGCGACCCCGCCCTGCTGAGCGACTTTATGCACGACACCCTCGGCTGTCTGATTGAGCCGGATCGCAAAAGCCCCTGGCTGCTGATGGAGACCCTGGAAACGCTGCTTCAGGAGAGCGGCAACGTGGTCAGAGCCGCCGAGCGGCTGGGCATTCACCGCAACACGTTGCATCAACGCATTCAGCGTATTGAGAAGCTGACCGGCTATCCGGTCAGCCACCCGCAGTTTCATCTCAACGCCTCGGTCGCCTTAGCGATCTGGCGTATGTCGCAAAACCATTTACGGGAACAACCATGAAAATTATCAACGCTCGCCTGCGCCATCAAGAAGCGCTCTATACCCTCGACTTACAGGACGGCGTGATTAAAAGCATCACCGCGCAGGCCGCGGCGCAGGCGGCTGACGCCGACGATATCGATGCTGAGCAAAAGCTGGTCATCCCGCCGTTCGTCGAACCGCATATCCATCTTGACGCCACCCTGACGGCGGGCGAGCCGGAGTGGAATATGAGCGGTACCCTGTTTGAGGGCATCGCCCGCTGGAGCCAGCGCAAAGCGAGCGTCACCGTCGAAGATACATGCCAGCGGGCGCTGAAAACCATCGGCATGCTGCGCGACAACGGCGTGCAGCACGTGCGCACCCACATTGATGTCACCGACCCTTCCCTGACGGCGCTTGAGGCGATGCTGAGAGTGAAAAAAGAAGCGGCCCATCTTATCGATCTGCAGATCGTCGCCTTCCCGCAGGAGGGCATTGAGTCCTTCCCCGGCGGACGCGAACTGATGACCCGCGCCATCGAAATGGGCGCCGACGTGGTGGGCGGCATTCCGCACTACGAAAACACCCGCGATAAGGGCGTCAGCTCGCTGGTTTTTCTGATGGACCTGGCCCAGCGCCACGGCTGCCTGGTGGACGTGCACTGCGATGAAACCGACGACCCGCAGTCGCGCTTTCTGGAGGTGCTGGCGGAAGAGGCCCGGGTGCGCGGCATGGGCTCGCAGGTCACCGCCAGCCATACCTGCGCCATGGGCTCCTACGACAATGCCTACTGCTCGAAGCTGTTCCGTCTGCTCAAAGCGTCTGGCATCAATTTTATCTCCTGCCCGACCGAAAGCATTCACCTGCAGGGGCGCTTCGACAGCTGGCCTAAACGCCGCGGCGTGACGCGGGTGGCGGAGCTGGACCGCGCCGGGATCAACGTCTGCTTTGCCCAGGACTCCATTCAGGATCCGTGGTACCCGCTGGGCAACGGCAACATCATGCGCATCCTCGACGCCGGGCTGCATATCTGCCATATGCTGGGATACGAAGATTTGCAGCGCTGCCTCGATCTGATCACCGATAACAGCGCCCGCACCCTGTGCCTCGGCGACAACTACGGCATTGCCGAAGGACGCCCGGCGAACCTGCTGATCCTCGATGCGGAAAACGACTACGACGCGCTGCGCCGCCAGGCCAAAGTGCTGACCTCCATTCGTCACGGCAAAGTTATTTTGCAGCGCCAGGCGGAGCAGATTCGCTATCCGGCATAAGCCTGACGTTGACGCGGCCGCGATGCCGCGTCAACCCACTGCTCGCCCGGGGATTTATGTGGTACCTTTTAACGACTTTTTCCGTGCCGGCCATAGGTTCCTGCGTCGGCGCGGGCTCACTGAGGATAACCCGTACCCTGATACTATGAGCGAAAAAAAATGGATTAAGGCAGAGGACGTTGCCCGACTCGCTGGCGTCTCACGTTCCGCGGTTTCCCGCACCTTTACGCCCGGCGCATCGGTGGCGGAAAAAACCCGCCAGAAAGTCCTCGCCGCGGCGGAAACGCTGGGCTATCAGGTCAACATTATCGCCCGCACGATGAACACCGGCAGCAGCAATTTTATCGGCATCGTCACCGCCGGCTTTGATAACCCCTTCCGCAGCAAGCTGCTGTCGCCGCTGGTCCACCAGCTGGCGCTCAACGGTTTTATGCCGCTGCTGATGAACGCCGACGATCCGCAGCAGCTCGCCCCGTCTCTCAGGCAGCTGCTGAGCTATCACGTCGCGGGGGTTATTATCACCTCCGGGGCGCCGCCGCTGTCGCTGGCGGAGGAGTATCTGGAGCGAAAAATCCCGGTGACCCTTATCAACCGCCACGCCGAGCTGGCCGGCTGCGATCGCGTGTGCAGCGACAACGCGCAGGGCGCGAAGCTGGTGGCCGACCTGTTTGCCCAGCGCCAGTGGCGCCAGGCCGGGTTTATCGGCGAAAGCCTGGATAACTTCAGCACCCGCCAGCGCTACGAAGCGTTTGTTGCCCATACTCAGGGCATGGAGGTCGCCGCGCACTTCTGCGACAGCAGCGGCTATCAGGCGGGCTTTGCCGCCGCCAGGCAGCTGCTTGCCGCGCATCCGCAGCTGCAGGCGCTGTTCTGCGCCACCGATATGCTGGCGCTCGGCGCGCTGGACGGCCTGCGGGCGGACAACCCCGCCGCTTCGCTACCGGCGATTATCGGCTTCGATGATATTCCCCAGGCGGACTGGCAGCCCTATCAGCTGACTACCGTGCAGCAGAATACCGCCCTGCTCGCCCACCACGCGGTGGATCTGCTGGTCACGCGGATCGCCAAATTCAGCCTGCCGTCACGCCATCGCGAAGTGCCGGTGAAACTGATCGTTCGTCAAAGTGCGAAATGAAAAATTCATTTTATGCCGGAGCGATCACAGAATAATATTTTTAATCCATCCACACTCATTTTGCCCTTCGGGGCCGTTTTTTTCAGGCAATTTGCACACGTGTGCAAAATAGGGAGTTATGATGAAATCACTGGAATCAAATGAACTGCAGGCCCGCTACCGTTTAGCCTGCGAGCTGGCGAAGGCCGGCGCTGAACTGGCGTTCGAATACTATCAACAGCGCGACCGGCTGACGGTGGATCATAAAGGCGACGATCTGCAGGACGTGGTCAGCGTCGCCGATAAGCGGGTCGAAGCGTTTGTTAAGCAGCGCATTACTGACGCCTTCCCGCAGGACGGTTTTCTCGGCGAGGAGAGCGGGACGCAGATGCCGGACGCCCGCGTGCTGTGGGTTGTCGATCCCATCGACGGCACCAGCTGTTTTCTTAACGGCCTGCACACCTGGTGCCTGTCGCTGGCCATCATAGCCGACGGCGAACCGGTTATCGGCGTGGTGTACGACCCCAACCATCGCGAGCTGTTCCACGCCCTGAAAGGCCAGGGCGCATGGCTTAACGATGCGCCTATCGCGCCGCATCCGGCAGCGACGGTCAAAGAGGGCGTGATGGGCGTCGGCACCTCGCACCGCGTGACGCCTGCGGTCTTTCTGCCCTTCCTCGATGCGCTGCTGAGCGACGGCGGGATGTTTATCCGCAACGGCTCCGGGGCGCTGATGAGCGCCTGGGCGGCGGCGGGCAGGCTTATCGGCTACTACGAACCGCATATGAACCCCTGGGACGGGCTGCCGGGGCTGGTGCTGATGCGCGAAGCGGGCGGCCTCAGCAACGACTATCTGGCAAACGACGGGATTCGTCACGGCAACCCGCTGCTGCTGGCCAGCAAGACGCTCTATCCACAATTAAAAAACATGCTTTGTCACCCATTACCTTAACCGCATCGGGTCAGGCTTTATCTGATTATGTACTCTACACAACGACAATCAACCCTAAATAATTCGAGTTGCAGAAAGGCGGCAAGTGAGCGACAAATTCGTCGGGAACGAATTTGACCAGCCGAAGGCTGGCCTCCGGTGAGAGGCAGGAGCCTCTCATTAATCCCCAGGAGCTTACTCTGGTAAGTGACTGGGGTGAACGAACGCAGCCAACGCATATGCAACTTGAAGTATGACGGGTTAAACCTCACGGACGAACCACACTAATCAGTCAGGCCTCCGACCTTCGGAGATACCATTATGTCTGGAAGAATTATCGCATTTTTTCGCGCTTCGCCGCCCAAAGCGGGCGGAGAGTTCGATGAGCGGCGCTTTCGCAGCGTGCGCTGGCAAACCTTTATTACCATGACCCTGGCGTACGTCACGTTCTACGTTTGCCGGCTGTCGTTCACCGTCGCCAAAAGCGCGCTGGTGGAGCTCGGCATTACCCCGACGGAGCTGGGCATGATCGGCTCAACGCTGTTTTTCAGCTACGCCATCGGCAAGCTGGTCAACGGCTTTATCGCCGATCATGCCAACGTGGTGCGCTATATGAGCCTTGGGCTGCTGCTGAGCGCCGGGATGAACCTGATGATGGGGATGACCAGCAACGCCATGCTGCTGGCTATCTTCTGGGGGATTAACGGCTGGGCGCAGTCGATGGGCGTCGGCCCGTGCGTGGTATCGCTGGCGCGCTGGTACGGCTGTAAAGAGCGAGGCACCTTTTACGCCATCTGGTCGACGGCGCATAACATCGGCGAAGCGATGACCTATATGGTGATCGCGGCGGTAATTGCCGGATTCGGCTGGCAGATGGGCTATCTGTCGACCGCCGCGCTCGGCGCCGCCGGGGTGGTGCTGATGCTGTTGTTTATGCGCGACTCGCCGCAAAGCTGCGGCTTCCCGTCAATCAACGTGATTCGCGACGAACCGCTGGAGGAGACGGAAGCCCGCGGCTCGGTGTTTAAAAACCAGCTGCTGGCGCTGCGCAACCCGGCCCTGTGGGCGCTGGCGCTGGCCTCGGCGTTTATGTATATCGACCGCTACGCGGTGAACTCATGGGGGATCTTCTTCCTGGAGCAGGATAAAGCCTACTCTACCCTCGAAGCGTCCGGGATTATCGGGGTCAACGCTATCGCGGGTATTGCCGGAACGATTATCGCCGGGATGCTCTCCGACCGCTTCTTCCCGCGCAACCGCAGCGTGATGGCGGGTTTTATCAGCCTGCTCAACACCGCCGGCTTCGCGCTGATGCTCTGGTCGCCGCACGGCTACTACACCGATATTCTGGCGATGATTATCTTCGGCGCTACCATCGGGGCGTTGACCTGCTTCCTTGGCGGACTGATCGCCGTCGATATTTCGTCCCGTAAAGCCGCGGGCGCCGCGCTCGGCACCATCGGTATCGCCAGCTACGCGGGGGCGGGACTCGGCGAGTTTCTGACCGGCATCATCATCGATAAAACATCGATAATCGAAAATGGCAAAACGCTGTATGACTTCAGTACGCTATCGCTGTTTTGGGTAGGCACCGGCCTGATGTCCGCGCTATTCTGTTTTACCACCGCCGCGATTGTTGCCAGGCGACACGCGATAGAGCGTCAGACCTCACTCTCGTCATAACCTTTTAATTTATAAGGAATATTTTATGATGCCTGTACGACATCAGGTTTTGCTACGCCTGCTGCTCGCCTGCGCCCTGCCGCTGCTGGCCGCGCCGGGCCACGCCGCCGCGCAGTTTACGCTGGAAAAAGTGGTTGAGCTCAGCCGCCACGGCATTCGTCCGCCGACGGAGGGCAACCGGGAGGCTATCGAAGCCGCGACCCAGCGTCCGTGGACGCAGTGGACCACCCGCGACGGCGAGCTGACCGGCCACGGCTACGCCGCCGTCGTCAATAAAGGTCGTGATGAAGGCGCACGCTATCGTCAGCTCGGACTGCTGGCGGCGGGCTGTCCGGCGAGCGGTGAGATTTACGTGCGCGCCAGCCCCCTGCAGCGCACGCGGGCCACCGCCCAGGCGCTGGTGGACGGCGCCTTTCCCGGTTGCGGCGTGATGATTCATCACGTCAGCGGCGACGCCGACCCGCTGTTTCAGACCGATAAATTTGCCGCCACGCAAACCGATCCCGCCCGCCAGCTGGCGGAAGTGAAGAAGACGGCCGGCGATCTGGCGCAGCGTCGGCAGGCGCTGGCTCCGGTGATTCAGCTGCTGAAAAACGCCGTCTGCGCGCCCGATAAGCCCTGCCCGGTATTTGACCTGCCGTGGCAGGTGGAGCAGAGCAAAAGCGGCAAAACGTCGATTAGCGGGCTGAGCGTGATGGCCAATATGGTTGAGACGCTGCGTCTGGGCTGGAGCGAGAACCTGCCTCTCAGCCAGCTGGCGTGGGGCAATATTACCCGCGCCAGCCAGGTCACCGCCCTGCTGCCGCTGCTGACGGAGAACTACGATCTGAGCAACGATGTGTTTTATACCGCGCAAAAACGCGGCTCGATTCTGCTCAACGCCATGCTCGAAGGGGTAAAAGAGGGCGCCGCGCCGAACGTGCGCTGGCTGCTGCTGGTGGCGCACGATACCAATATCGCCATGGTGCGGACGTTAATGGACTTTAGCTGGCAGCTGCCGGGGTACAGCCGCGGCAATATCCCGCCGGGCAGCAGCCTGGTACTGGAACGCTGGCGCGACACCCATAGCGGAAAACGCTACCTGCGCGTCTACTTCCAGGCGCAAAGTCTGGACGATTTACGCCGCCTGCAAACGCCGGATAGCCAGCATCCGCTGCTGCGCCAGGAGTGGCATCAGGCGGGCTGCCGGACCACCGCCGTCGGGACTCTGTGCCCGTACCAGGCGGCGCTGACGGCGCTTGGCCGCAATATCGACCCGCAGTCCGCTCCGGCGGTAGAGATGGTGCTGCCATAAGTTGAAAGCGAAGCGAGGGAGGTCGCTTCGCCTTTTTGCTCAGGTTCAGGCCTTTTCTGGCGCAAACGCCCCGGCGGCGACCTGCTCCGGGGTCACCACGCCGCTGTCCAGCACCCAGCCGCTCACTAACGCCGCGGGCGTGACGTCAAACGCCGGATTATAAACGGCGGCCTCTTTCGGCGCCCACTGCACCGCGCCAAAGCTGCCGGCGACGCCGGTGACTTCGGCGGCCGCCCGCTGCTCAATCGGGATTGCCGCGCCGTTCGGGCAATGGCGGTCCAGGGTAGTCTGCGGCGCGGCCACGTAAAAGGGAATCTGATGATACTTCGCCAGCACCGCCAGCGAATAGGTGCCGATTTTATTTGCCACATCGCCGTTGGCGGCAATACGGTCAGCGCCCACCCAAACCGCGTCGACCTGGCCCTGCGCCATCAGGCTGGCGGCCATCGAATCGGTAATCAGCCGATACGGCACGCCCAGTTCACCCAGCTCCCAGGCGGTCAAACGTCCGCCCTGTAACAGCGGGCGCGTTTCATCCACCCAGACGTTCGCCACCTTTCCCTGCTGATGCGCCAGCGCAATCACCCCCAGCGCGGTGCCGACGCCCGCCGTCGCCAGGCCGCCGGTATTGCAGTGGGTCAACAGGCGGCTGCCCGGCGTCACCAGCGCGCTGCCCGCCTCGGCGATGCTGGCGCAAAGCTGTTTATCCTCTTCGATCAGGCGCAGCGCTTCCGCTTCCAGAGCCTGTGGAAAGCGCTCCTCCGCCAGCGCCAGCTTCATGCGATCCAGATTATTCATCAGGTTTACCGCCGTCGGACGCGCGGCGCGCAGCGTCTCCAGCGCCTCAGATAGCGCCTCGCGGGTCAGGCCGCGCTGCGCCAGCAGTGCCAGCAGCAGGCTGGCCGACAGGCCAATCAGCGGCGCGCCGCGTACCCGCAGGGCGTGAATATGGTCCACCAGCAGCGCCACGTTATCCGCCGCCAGCCAGCGTTTTTCCTGCGGTAAAGCCTGCTGGTCAAGAATAAAGAGCTGATTTTCGCTTACCCGCAGGCTGGTGGTCTGTAGTGTCTGCATTTAGTTAAATCCCTGTTGCGTTGTTGTATCACATTGTGTCAGGATGAAATCCAGAAGTATAGACGTCTGAACGGCTTAATCAGAATTTTGAGGATCGAGGCAATGTCGCAATACCATACTTTCACGGCCAGCGATGCGGTGGCTTACGCCCAACAATTTGGCGGTATCGACAATCCGTCAGAACTGGTGTCCGCGCAGGAAGTGGGCGACGGCAACCTCAACCTGGTGTTTAAAATTTTCGATATCAGGGGCGTGAGCCGGATTATCGTTAAGCAGGCGCTGCCCTACGTGCGCTGCGTGGGAGAATCCTGGCCGCTGACCCTTGACCGCGCGCGCCTTGAAGCACAAACCCTGGTGGCTCACTATCAGCACTGCCCGCAACACACGGTGCGGATTGTGCATTTCGATCCCGAGCTGGCGGTGATGGTGATGGAAGATCTCTCCGATCACCGCATCTGGCGCGGGGAGCTGATCAACAACGTTTACTACCCCCAGGCCGCCAGCCAGCTGGGGGAATACCTGGCCCAGACGCTGTTCCACACCAGCGAATTTTATCTGCATCCTCACGAGAAAAAGGCCCAGGTGGCGCAATTTATTAATCCCGAGATGTGCGAAATCACCGAGGATCTGTTCTTTAACGACCCGTATCAGGTTCACGAGCGCAACAGCTATCCAGCCGCGCTGGAAGCCGATGTCGCCGCCCTGCGCGATGATGCCCAGCTGAAGCTGGCGGTGGCCGCGCTCAAGCATCGCTTCTTCTCCCATGCCGAAGCGCTGCTGCACGGCGATATCCACAGCGGCTCGATTTTCGTCGCCGAAGGCAGCTTTAAGGCCATCGACGCCGAATTCGGCTTTTTCGGCCCTATTGGCTTCGATATCGGCACCGCCATCGGCAACCTGCTGCTCAACTACTGCGGTCTGCCGGGGCATCTGGGCATTCGCGATGCCGCCGCCGCTCGCGAACAGCGCCTCAGCGATATCCAGCAGTTCTGGACCACCTTTGCCGAGCGTTTTCAGGCGCTGGCGGCGGAGAGATCCCGCGACGCCGCGCTGGCCTGGCCCGGCTATGCCTCCGCGTTCCTGAAGAAAGTGTGGGCCGACGCGGTGGGCTTCTGCGGCACCGAACTGATTCGCCGCAGCGTCGGGCTGTCGCACGTGGCGGATATCGATACTATCCAGGACGAAGCCATGCGCCATGAATGCCTGCGCCACGCCATCACCCTGGGTAAAGCGCTGATTGTGATTGCCGATCGCATCGACAGCGTGGATGAGCTGATTGCGCGAATTCGCCAGTACGGTTGAATCTCCGTCCAGCCTTTCCCGGCTCGCGCTGCGCTTAGCCGGGCTACGGGTTCACCACCGTCTGGGATCAGGTAGCCCGGACAGGCGCGTCAAGCGCCGCCTCCGGGTATGTGCCTCTTTCCCCGGAGGCGATGCTTCGCATCTGTCCGGGCTACGGGTTCGCCACCGTCTGCGATCCGGTAGCCCGGGTAAGGCGCGTCAAGCGCCGCCTCCGGGTATTTGCCTCTTTCCCCGGAGGCGATGCTTCGCATCTGTCCGGGCTACGGGTTCGCCACCGTCTGCGATCCGGTAGCCCGGGTAAGGCGTTTACGCCGCAACCCGGGAAGGCAACAACCCACAATCCCCTACCCCAGATACTCAATCACCGACAGCCCGCCGTTATAATCGGTGCTGTAAATAATTCCCTGCGCGTCGACGAACACGTCGCAGGACTGGATCACCCGCGGGCGACCGGGGCGGGTATCCATCATTTTCGCCGGCGCGGCGGGCACCAGCGCCCCGGTTTCCACCGGTCGATAAGGGTTGGAAATATCGTAAGCGCGAACGCCCGCGTTCTGATAAGTGGCGAAAATCAGCGTTGAGCTGACAAAGCTGCCGGGACGATTCTCATGCAGGTTATGCGGGCCAAAGTGCGCCCCTTTCGCCACGTAGTCAGCTTCGTCCGGCTGCGGGAAAGTGGCGATACTCACCGGATTCGTCGGGTCGCGAATGTCGAACAGCCAGATCAGCTTCTCGCCATCCTGCTGGTTATCCAGCACCGCCTCATCAAGCACCACCAGCAGATCCCGATCCGGGAGCGGCAGCGCGGTGTGGGTGCCGCCGCCAAACGGCGGGCTCCAGTTACGGTGGCTAATCAGCTTCGGCTGGGTGCGGTCCTGCACATCGAGCAGGGTCAGGCCGCCGTCGCGCCAGCTGCCGTAGGCGGTGTCGCCGGCGATAATCGCGTGATGCAGGGCATAGCGCTTACCTTCCGGCCACTGCGCGGTCTCCCCCGCCGCCTGGTTCATCCCCGGCAGCCACCAGCGCCCGGCGACCTCCGGCTTGCGCGGGTCGGCCAGGTCGATAGTCAGAAAAATGTAGTCGCTAAAGCCGTCAATCAGCGCGGAAACGTAGGCCCAGCGTCCGCCGACGTACCAGATTCGGTGGATACCGATGCCGTTAAGCGACAGAAAGGCGATCTCTCGCGGTTTATCCGGAGTGGAAATATCAAAAATCCGCAGCCCGGCGCTCCAGCCCCTATCCCGTACGTCGCTGACCGTCTCGCCCACCGAACGGGTGTAGTACACCTTCTCGTCGGCGAAGCGGGCATCGGCGAACAGATCCCGGGCGTTGATCACCAGCAGCAGATCGTCGTGCGCCTGTAAATGGACGTTCCAGGTACCGGGCGGCGCGGCGATGTAGTTGACCGTTTGCGGATGTTTAGGGTCGCGCACGTCCACCACGGAAAAACCCTGCGAGACCATATGGCCGATATAGGCAAAACCACGATGGACCATCAGCTGAACGCCGTCCGGGCGTCCTCCCTGATCGCTATGCCCGATCAGCCGCATATTGCGGCTGTATTCTGGTGTTGGCAAAACACTCATTTGTTTTTCGCTTCCAGGGTAGCGAACCACGGGGCGATAAAGTCTTCGGTCTGGCCCCAGCCCGGGATAATTTTACCCAGCGAGGCGACGTTAACCGCCCCCGGCTGCGCCGCCAGCAGCGCCTGCGGGATCGCCGCCGCCTTAAAGTCGTAGGTCGCAGGCGTCGGTTCCCCGGCAATCTTATTGGCGATCAGCCGCACGTTGGTAGCGCCGATAAGCTTCGGATCCACCGCTACGCTCACCTTCCACGGGCTGCCGGATTCGCGCATCAGCTGCAGATCCTGATTGGAAATATCGATGCTGTAGAGTTTGATCTCAGTGCGGCCGTTCTCTTTCAGCGCTTTATAGGCGCCCTGGCTGAACGCGTCCCAGGTTCCCCAGATGGCATCAATTTTACCTTTCGGGTATTTCGCCAGGATCGCGCCGACCTTGTTGGCTGTATCGCCCTGCACGTCGGAAGAGACCGCGCCGATGGATTCCAGCTCTTTGATGCCGGGGTTTTGTTTAAGCAGCGTCTGGTAGGCCGCCTGGCGGCGCTCCATCGGCGGGAAACCCGCGACCCACAGTTTGACGATATTGGCTTTGCCGTTGAAATCTTTCACCAGCTGGCCAAAGGAGAGCTCGGTCAGCGAAGCATCATCCTGCTGGGTGACGGTGACGCCCGGGATCTGGCCGTTTACCGCGGTATCGAAAACCGAGACTTTGATCCCGGCGTCCACCGCTTTTTTCACCAGCGCGGTGGCGTAGGGATCGCGCCCCTGAGAAAGGATAATGCCGTCGTATTTCTGGCTAATCGCCTGGTTAACGAAGTCCTGGAATTTGGCGTCATCACCGTTGCTGAGGAAGGTACTGATTTTAAAGCCGAGCTTTTTCCCCTCCTGGATCGCTCCGGAGACAAACTGAGTGGTGTTATCGTCGGAGCCCAGGTTGCGGATCACCGCAATGCGAATCGGCCCGCTGTGTTCAGCAATGGCAGCCGGAAGCGGCGTCGGGGTTTCAGCAAAGGCCGCCGCAGCGTTGAACAACCCCAGCGCGATGAGTGAAAATGTTATCTTTTTCATAGTGTTTCCTTTTTGTTACCCTAAATAATTCGAATTGCAGGACGGCGGCAAGTAAACGAATCCCGATGAGCTTACATAAGTAAGTGATTCGGGTGAGTGAACGCAGCCAACACACCTGCAATTTGAAGAATGACGTGTAAAATATTAGGTACGGCGCTGAAAATAAGTCAGTGCGAGCGCGCCAGCCAGCACCAGCCCTTTAATAATGTCCATCGCGTAATAGGGCACCGAGAGCATCACCAGGCCGTTGGAGAGCACGCCCAGAATTACCGCCCCCACCAGCGTACCGAGCGCGTTCGGCTTACCGGAACCGGCCAGCGAGAAGCCAATCCACGCCGCCGCCACCGCATCCATCAGGTAGCCGCCGCCGGCGTTCACCTGCGATGAGCCGATGCGCGACGCCAGCAGAATGCCGCCGAGCCCCGCCAGCAGAGAGGCGATGACGTACGCCGCCACTTTGTAACGGGTGATGCGCAGGCCGGAGAGGCGCGCCGCTTCCGGGTTGCCGCCGATGGCGTACATCCGCCGTCCGTGGGTGGTAAAAGAGAGCGCCAGCTGAGCGATAACGGTCACCACCAGCATAATGATCACTATCGTTGGCACCTGCCCCAGCGAACCGAACGCCGCCGGAATCACGCCTTCCGCCATATCGCCGCTCGGCAGCACCATGTTTTCGGTGATCGACCCGCCGTAGCTGTAGGTCATCGCCACGCCCTGAATCACGAACAGGCTGGCAAGCGTCGCCAGCATGTCGGGAATACGCAGGATCACGATCAGAAACGCGTTAAACAGCCCCACTAAGGTGCAGAGCGCGAGGGTGATAAGGATCGCCTCGGTGGTGCCGAAGCCGTGCCAGACAAACAGCGAAATCACCAGCGCATTGGCCAGCGAGGCGGTGGAGCCCACGGATAAATCGAAACCGCCGATGGTCAGCGATATCGATACGCCGATGGCGATCACCGTCACGATGGCGATGGAACGCAGGATGTTGATGATGTTAAACGGGTCGAGGAAGTTGTCCGACGCCAGGCCAAAAACGGCGATCAGCAGGACGACGGTCAGCAACATGCCCCATTTGTAGAGAAAATCGAAAAATCGCTGACGGCCCGATACCGTCGCGTTAACTGCCAGGGCCTTACTCACGCTGCTGCTCCTCCGGTGGAGTAATAAAGAATGTTCTCTTCCCGGGCCTCTGCGCCCGGAATTTCCGCCACGATGCGCCCGTCCCACAGCACGCAGATGCGATCGCACAGGCCGACCAGTTCGGCGAACTCGCCCGAGGCGTAAATCACCCCTTTGCCTTCCCGCGCCAGGCCGTCGATCGCGTTGAATAAATCCGTTTTGGCTTTGACGTCGACCCCTTTGGTCGGCTCATCGAAAATCAGGACGTTGGCGTTGCCGCGCAGCCATTTGCCTATCGCCACTTTTTGCTGATTGCCGCCGGAGAGACGGCGCAGGGTTTGCGCCGGACCCGATGTCCGAATGCCCACCCGGGCGATCACCTCTTCCGCCCAGCGCCAGGCCTGACGATGGCCAAACAGGCTCCAGCGGGAGAAGCTGCTATCGGCGCTGACCGCCAGGTTCATCGCCACCGGTTCTTCGATAAAAATGCCCTCTTTGCGCCGCTCTTCCGGCACCAGCGCCAGACCGCGCGCCACCGAGTCCGCCGGGTCGCGCGGTCGCCACGGCTGGCTGTTCAGTTCGCCGCGGGTCAAACGGCTTTTGCTGGCGCCAAACAGCGCCTTGCACAGCTCGGTTTTCCCGGCGCCTGCCAGCCCGGCGATCCCCAGAATCTCCCCCTTGCGCAGACGCAACGAGATATCCTGCAGCAGCCCTTCGTCGTGCAGCCCTTCAACCTGTAGCAGCACCTCATCGCTATGCGGCGGCCGCTTCGGCGGAAAGATATCGCTCAGCTCATGCCCGAGCATCTTCTCGACGATCTGCTCGCCGCTCAGGTCGGCCATCGGCCCGCTCTCAATCAGCCGGCCGTCGCGCAGCACCGTCAGGGTGTCGCAGACCGCTTTTAATTCATGAATGCGGTGCGAGATAAACACGATACCAATGCCCTGCCGCTGCAGACGGCGAACCACCGCAAACAGGCGCTCGCTTTCGTTTTGATCCAGCGGCGCGGTCGGTTCATCGAGGATAAGAAAGCGGCAGTGATGCGACAGCGCGCGGGCCAGCAGGATTTGCTGTTTTTCCGCCAGCGTACAGCTGTCGATGGAGCGGCGTACGTCGAGGCTGACGTCAAGCTGAGCCAGCGCCTCGCGCGCCAGCTGGCGCAGCCGCCCCCAGCGGAAGGCGATCCCCGGCTCCGCCAGCCTGTCGAGCATGATGTTTTCCGCGATGCTGAGGCCCGGGACCAGCGCCACGTCAACCTCCTGCTGCACCAGATGGATCCCCAGCTGTTTGGCATCGCGCGGCGAGCGAATGCTTACCGACTGGTTGTTAATCACCACCTCGCCTTCGTAATGGGCGTGCGTGCCGCACAGCACCGCCATGAGCGTGGACTTACCCGCGCCGTTGGCGCCGGTCAGCGCATGCACCGATCCCCCCGTCAGGGTGAAAGCCACGTTGCTGAGCGCCCGAAAGCCGGAAAAGGCCAGGCTAATATTTTGCATCTCAAGGCGATTGCCGGTCATCCCCTGCACCCTGTCGATTAATGTTCTGATTTAACGAATTTTTCATAGCTGTCCTTGACTGACAAATGCATAAAAGGCATAAGATAAAGCGAAATAATATTAGCCATCCGGATGTCCAGACATAACATCGGGTTAGCGAAACAGCACAAGGACAGCATTGATGAGTCACAGCGATATCCGCGTGGTCCCCGGCCCCGCCAACTACTATTCCCATCCCGGCAGCCTTGCCCGGCTGCAGGATTTTTACAGCGAAGAACAGCTTTCACGCGCGGTGTGGGTTTACGGCGAGCGGGCTATCGCGGGCGCGCAGGCTTTCCTGCCGGCAGCGTTTAACGCGCCTGGCGCCAAAAAAATATTATTTAAAGGCCACTGCAGCGAAAGCGACGTCAGCGAGCTGGCCCGCGCATCCGGCGACGATCGGTCGGTGGTGATTGGCGTGGGCGGCGGCGCGCTGCTCGATACCGCGAAGGCGCTGGCCCGTCGCCTCGGCCTGCCGGTGGTGGCCATCCCCACCATCGCCGCCACCTGCGCGGCGTGGACGCCGCTGTCGGTGTGGTATAACGATGCCGGTCAGGCGCTGCAGTTTGAAATCTTCGACGACGCCAACTTCCTGGTGCTGGTGGAGCCGCACATTATTCTTAACGCGCCGGCGGAATATCTGCTGGCGGGCATCGGCGATACGCTGGCGAAATGGTATGAAGCGGTGGTGCTGGCTCCGCAGCCGGAGACGCTGCCGCTCACCGTGCGCCTGGGTATCAACGGCGCGCTGGCGATCCGCGATGTGCTGCTGGAAAGCAGCGAAACAGCGCTGGCCGACCAGCAGCGCGGCGAGCTGACCCAGGAGTTTCGCGACGTGGTGGATGCGGTTATCGCCGGCGGCGGTATGGTCGGCGGGCTGGGCGAGCGCTATACCCGCGTCGCCGCCGCCCACGCGGTGCACAACGGGCTGACGGTACTGCCGCAGACCGAGAAGTATCTTCACGGGACCAAAGTCGCCTACGGCATTCTGGTCCAGAGCGCCCTGCTCGGCCAGGACGACGTGCTGGCGCAGCTGGTGCAGGCGTACCGGCGCTTTAATCTGCCGACTACGCTGGCGGCGCTGGAGGTGGACATCAACAACCGCGAACAGCTGGATAAGGTGATTGCCCATACCCTGCGCCCGGTGGAGTCCATCCATTTTCTGCCGGTTGAACTGAACGCTGAAACCCTGCGCGCGGCGTTTGAGAAGGTCGAACGTTTCGCCGGTTAATCCCCCGTTTTATTCGCCTCTGCCGCCCGGCGGAGGCGCTTTCGAGCCGCCTCGCAAAGCCGATGTTTCTGCCTTCGCCAGAAGACGATTCTGCGTTAGGGTACCCTCATAAGAAAATAACAAACTTATCTTATAAACTTATTATTTTCTTATGTTCAACTGAGGTGTACAGTGGAGGTACATAGCATGCTCATCTGGTCAAAAGTGGCAAAAAAGGAACTGGCAAATATCGATTATCGCTATCAGCAGAGAATCAAAAGCAGGCTAGCTGATTTAGGTGACCGTACGGCTCCTCGGCCCGATGTCAGAAAGTTATCTAAACCAGAGAATCATTACCGTCTTCGGGTAGGGGATTATCGGGTCATTTTCACACGTCAGGGGCTGACGCTGAGCGACCTGTTTATCGTGTCCGTTAAGCGCAGAACCTCAACAACCTATTTGCATGAGGAGAATATGCCATATGGCTGTTCAGATAATTAAGGATGATGAAGGGAAAGCGCAGTACGCGGTGATCCCCTACGACGAATACTTCCAGATGTGTTTGCAGCTAGCCGAGCTGGATGATGAAACGGAAGCCGATCTTGAAGATATTCCGGTAGAACACGATATCTACGACAACGTGATGCTGCCGGGTGACGTCTGCGACATCATGGATAAAGAGAAAGTCAGCCTGCAGGCGGCCTGGCGCATTTTGCGCGGCCTGTCGCAGCAGGAGGTGGCCAATAAGCTCGGGATTAGCCAGTCGGCGGTATCCCAGCTAGAAGCTATCGATTCCCGCCCGCAAAAGCGCACCCGCGAAAAGCTGGCGGCAATATACGGCTGCACCCAGGAGCAGATCAGCCTGTATCTGCCGAAAGAGGGTTAACAGCACTTCGCGCCGCCTTTACCGCCGTAGCGCGCGTCCTGACGTTCGCGGAAAAACTCTTCATAGGTCATCGGCGTTTGTTCCGGATGGGTCGCGCGGATGTGCTCCACGTAGTTGTCGTAATCCGGGACGCCGATCATCATTTTCGCCGCCTGGCCTAAATATTTTCCGGCTTTCGAAAGGGTATCAAACATTTTCAACTCCCATCATCGCCCCCCTTCTCGCAAAGGAGGGCGATAACGTCATGGCTTAGTGGGCGCGTTTCGCCTGGGTCACCAGGCTATCAGCATCAGCAGGCATCGCCTGGTAAGGGGTCTCTTTCGCCGTCGGTTTGTCCTCTTTCAGCGCCGCCAGCGCGGTCTTAATCGAGAACAGCGCCAGCACGACCACCACCACCATAAAGAAGATGGTCAGCCCGGCATCCAGACGGTTGTTAAACACCAGCTGCGCCAGCTGCGACTCGGTGTACTGCGGCGGAATATTGCCGCTGTCAATCATCGCCTGGAACTTGTTGGCAATCGCCAGGAAGCCCACTTTGGTATCGGTGCTGAACGACTTCTGCCAGCCCGCGGTCAGGGTACAGATCAGCAGCCAGGAGGTCGGCAGCAGCGCAACCCAGGCATAGCGCTGGCGCTTCATCTTAAACAGTACCACCGCGCAGAGCATCAGCGCCATCCCCGCCAGCATCTGGTTGGCAATACCAAACAGCGGCCACAGCGTGTTGATGCCGCCAAGCGGGTCAACCACGCCCTGATGCAGGAAGTAGCCCCACGCCAGCACGCACAGCGCCGTGGCGAGAAGGTTCGCCGGCAGCGAGCTGGTTTGCTTCAGGCCCGGGCTAATCACCCCGAGCAGATCCTGCAGCATAAAGCGCGCCGCGCGCGTGCCGGCATCCACCGCGGTCAGGATAAACAGCGCCTCGAACAGAATCGCGAAGTGATACCAGAAAGAGACGTCCATCAGGCCGCCCAGCGAACCATGCAGAATATAGGCCATGCCCACCGCCAGCGTCGGCGCGCCGCCCGCACGGGAGATAATCGACTGTTCCCCCACTTCGGTCGCAATCTGGTTAAGCGTATCCGGGGTTACGGTAAAGCCCCAGCTGCTCACCACCTGCGCCGCCGACGCCACCACATCGGTCACGCCCGCCGGGGCCAGCACCGCCATTGGGCTGTTCATCGCGAAGTAGACGCCCGGGTCGATAATACAGGCCGCCACCAGCGCCATAATCGCCACGAAGGACTCCATCAGCATGCCGCCGTAGCCGATAAAGCAGGCCTGGCCTTCATTAGCCAGCATCTTCGGCGTCGTGCCGGAGGCAATCAGGGCATGGAAGCCGGAAACCGCGCCGCAGGCGATGGTGATAAACAAGAACGGGAACAGGCTGCCGCTCCATACTGGCCCGGTGCCATCGATAAATTTGGTCAGCGCCGGCATCGTCAGCGTCGGGCGCATAATCAGAATCCCAATCGCCAGACCGACGATGGTGCCGATTTTCAGGAAGGTGGAGAGGTAGTCGCGAGGTGCCAGCAGCAGCCAGACCGGCAGCACCGCGGCGATAAACCCGTAGCCCACCAGAATCCAGGTGAGCTGTACGCCGGTGTAGTCAAACCACGGCGCCCAGGTCGGGCTTTCCGCCACCCAGCCGCCGGAAATGATGGCGAACACCAGCATCACCAGGCCAATCACCGACACCTCGCCAATGCGCCCGGGGCGCAGATAGCGAATATAGATCCCCATGAAAATCGCCAGCGGGATGGTAAAGGCCACGGTGTAAGTCCCCCACGGGCTGTGGGTCAGCGCTTTCACCACGATCATCGCCAGTACCGCGAGGATAATCACCATGATCATAAAGCAGGCCACCAGCGCCAGTACGCCGGCGGTCGGGCCCATCTCCTCTTTCACCAGCTCGCCGAGCGAACGTCCGTCGCGACGGGTGGAGACGAACAGCACCATAAAGTCCTGTACCGCTCCGGCCAGCACCACGCCCGCGAGGATCCAGATCATTCCCGGCAGATAGCCCATCTGCGCCGCCAGCACCGGACCAACCAGCGGCCCCGCGCCGGCAATGGCCGCAAAATGGTGACCGAACAGCACTTTCTTGTCGGTTGGAACGTAGTCGAGGCCGTCGTTGTGACGCACCGCCGGAGTCATGCGCGTCGGGTCGACAGCCAGCACGTTTTTAGCGATATACAGGCCGTAAAAGCGATAGGCGATCAGATAGACGCAGACTGCCGCGACGACAATCCACAGCGCGTTAATCTGTTCACCCCGGTTTAGCGCGATATAGCCCAGGGCAAAGGCTCCCATAACGGAGAGCAGTGTCCAGATGAGGTATTTCCCTGAATTATTCATCATTGTATTCCACAGGTAGGGTAATCAGGATGTTACAAGTTGTTTCTAGAACACAATGGAAGTTTTAACAACTTTGAAACGTTGCAGATGTCGCCTGACGGCAAGGATTTATCTCACATTGCAAGCGAGATCACTTCTGGCAGGAAAATGGATGAAAACGGGGAGGGATAATCTGTCACTGCATCGCATCCTGCTTCCCCGGAGGCGGCGCTTGACGCGCCTGTCCGGGCTACCGGTCCGCAGACGATGATGAACCCGTAGCCCGGGTAAGCGCAGCGCGACCCGGGAACAGGCTATGCCTCAGCCGAGGACCGCCGTGCCCAGACGGCAGGTGCAGCAGCGTCGTCCTCGCTCGTCGAACACCGCAATTTCCCAGCTCTGGCCCTGACGCCCGAGATGCAGCGCCCGGCATTCGCCGCGGACTTTGCCGCTGGAGACCGCCCGGTGATGGGTGGCGTTGAGCTCGGTCCCCACTACGCACTGCCCCTCTTCGGTCATCAGCCACCCGGCCATCGAGCCCAGGGTTTCCGCCAGCGCCGCGGAGGCGCCGCCGTGCAGCAGCCCGAACGGCTGATGGGTTCGCACGTCAACCGGCATTTCCGCTTCCAGCACGCCCTCCTCAATCCGGGTATAAACGATGCCCAGATGCGCGACCATCGTATTGACGCTGGTCGCGTTGAGTTCATCCAGCGTCAGCTGACGTTTCCAGGCCATTTATGCCCCCAGCGTCGAGCCGCCGTCCACCACGATATCCTGCAGCGTGATATGGCTGGCGTGGTCGGAGGCGAGGAACAGAATGGTATTGGCAATCTCCTGCGGGCGGGCGATTTTGCCCAGCGGAATGCCCAACTTAAACTGCTCGCCGAAGCCGCGAATGCGCTGCTGCTCAGCGTCATCGCTCACCCACAGCGTCCGCTGCATATCGGTATCGGTAGAGCCAGGAGAAACCAGATTACAGCGTACGCCGCTGCCCGCCAGCTCCAGCCCGACGGTCAGCGCCAGGCTCTTCAGCGCCGCCTTTGATGCGCCGTAGGCGCTCATGCCAATGCGCGGCGTATGCGCAGCGTCGGACGCCACGGTCACAATCGCCCCGCCTTTTTGGCGGCGGAACTGCGCCATCGTCTGCTGGAACAGGTTAAACGCCCCGCCAACGTTAACGGCAAAGGTCTGCTGCCAGTCTTCCTGGCTCAGCGCATCGGTCGCCCCCATCCGCAAAATACCGGCGGCATTGACCAGCACATCCAGCCGCGCGATCCCTGCCAGCAGGCGGCCGCACGTCTGCGCCACCTGCTGCGCGTCGGCAACGTCCAGCGTCTCGGTGGCGAACGGGTAGCTTTCGCCGTCGAACGCCAAATCAAACCCGGTTACCTGCGCGCCGGCCTCAACGAACGCCAGGGCGGTGGCGTAGCCGATCCCCTTGCCCGCGCCGGTGATCCACACGGTCCGGCCGTGAAAATCGAGCCCGTTCATTATTTCACCTCGCGGGAAAGCAGCGCCCACCAGGCATCAATGGTCGGATTTTTCGCCAGCACCACGAAGTCGATATCGCCGTGCACTTTACGCCAGCGGGCGGCGAGCGCCATCATGCGTACCGAATCCAGGCCGTAGTCGATCAGGTTTTCGTCATCCATCGGTTCGTCGGATTCATCCAGCAGCGGCAGCACCAGCGCCCGCAGCGCCGCTTTCGATGCCGGCAGCGGCAGCAGCTCTTCGGTCATCACCACTCGACCGGAGCGACCCGCCACGTAGTTGAGCGCCATCAGGTGCTCCTCGCGGCTGAAATCGGCCAGCGCGTCGGCAACGAAGAACGGCTTAATATCGCGCATAAACGCATCGGTCGCGGTGGTCATGCAGCCGATATGGGCGTAAACGCCGGTGATGATTAGCTGATCGCGCCCCGCGTCTTTCAGCATCTCCTCCAGCGGCGAGCGATGAAACGCGCTGTAGCGCCACTTCACCAGCACGGTATCGTTGTCGTCCGGCGCAAGCGCGGCAATCACCTGCTGCTGTTCCGGCGAACGGGTCAGGCCCGGCCCCCACATGTCGTTCAGCAACGCGCGGTCTTCATCGCTCTGCTCTTTCGGCTGGGCGGTATAAAAAACCGGAATATGGTTCTGTTTGCAGAACTCGCGCAGGGCGGCGATGTTGGCCACCACTTTCTCCATCATCGCGCTGTTTTCGCCCCAGAAGTTAAGGAAATACTCCTGCATATCGTGGATCAACAGCGCGGCACGGGACGGCTCAAATGCC
The DNA here is from genome assembly GCF_001753185.1 of Klebsiella sp. LTGPAF-6F. Lineage (NCBI taxonomy): Bacteria > Pseudomonadati > Pseudomonadota > Gammaproteobacteria > Enterobacterales > Enterobacteriaceae > Klebsiella > Klebsiella sp. LTGPAF-6F. The sequence goes on along the minus strand of NZ_CP017450.1, from coordinate 1,788,508 downwards.
CAGTTCACTTTATTCGCCGGGATATCGCTGGCTTCCGGCAGCGCGTAAGCCTGTAATTTTGGGATTGCCATTCTGTCTTCTCCTTCAGCCCAGCTTGCGTTCAGCCAGCCACTGACGTAATTGTTTTTTATCGACTTTGCCCACCGGCGTCAGCGGCAGCGCATCAACGCACTCCACGCGGTCCGGCAGTTTAAATTCTGCGACCCCTTGTTCCCGCAGGAAGCGGCGTACCGCCACCGCGCGCAGAGGCTCTTTTACCACCAGATATGCGCAGCTCTTTTCCCCCAGCAGGCTATCTTCCATGCTGACCAGCGCGACGTGGATCACCGCCGGATGGCGCAGCAGCAGGTTTTCGATCTCTTCCGCCGCGATCTTCTCGCCGCCGCGGTTGATCTGATCTTTTTCCCGCCCCTGCACGGTGATATAGCCATCTTCATCGATCGAGATCAGATCGCCAGAGCAGTAGAAACCATCGGCATCAAAGGCCTCGGCATTATGCTGCGGGCTCTTGTAGTACCCGCGGAAGGTATAAGGGCCACGGGTCATCAGGCGCCCGACTTCGCCGCGCGGCAGCGGATTACCCTGCGCATCGGCCACCCACACTTCGTCATCAGGACACATCGGGCAGCCCTGGGTATTGATAATGCGCTCGGGGCTGTCGTTGAGGCGGGTATAGTTCACCAGCCCCTCCGCCATGCCGAAGACCTGCTGAAGCTGACAGCCGATTTCCGCCGGAATACGCGCGGCGAGGGTCGCGGACAGGCGTGCCCCACCTACCTGCAGCAGCCGCAGCGACTGCAGACGGGCATTGCTGCCGGACTCATGGATCTCCTGTAACCACAGGCTTACCGCCGGCGGAACCAGCGAGGTCAGGTTAATCTGGTGCTTTTCGATCAGCGGGAAGCAGAGGCTGGCGCTCGGGTCGTGCGCCAGCACCACCACGCCGCCGGCGAGGAAGACGCCGAGTGAACCCGGCGAGCTCATCGCGTAGTTGTGGGCGGCGGGAAGCGCGTTCAGGTAGCGCGTTTCGGCGCTTACGCCGCACAGCTGGTTGCTGCGGCGAATGCTGTACTCGTAGTCGTTATGAGTACGCGGAATGAGCTTCGGCGTACCGGTGCTGCCGCCGGAGAGCTGGAAAAAGGCCACTTCGTCAGCGGGCGTCGGATGCGCGACGAAATTATCGTCAGGCCGGGCGATGGCCGCCACCAGGCTGCGTTCGCCGCCGTCGTTCAGCAGCAGGGCCACGCGTACCGACGCATGCTGGGCGACAAAAGCGTTAAGAAAATCATCATCGGCAAACAGCGCGTGTTCGCGGTCGGCAATCAGCAAAGCGGGTTCAATCTGCGCGGCGTAGGCGTTCAGCTCGCTACGCTGGTGGCTGAACAGCGCGTTGACCGGCGCAACGCCGATCCGCAGCAGCGCGAAAAAGGTGATATAAAATTCCGCAACGTTGCCCAGCTGCACCAGCGCCGTTTCGCCGCGCTTCAGGCCCTGACGCTGCAGCGAGGAGGCGAGGTTATCCACCAGGCGGTTGAATTCACGGTAGCTGTAGCTTTTGTCGCCGTCGATAATCGCAGGAGCGTCGTTTTCCGCATGACGGGTAATCAGATAGGTTAGCGGCAGATCCTGCCAGTAACCTTTTTGCCGATAGCGGGCCGCAAACTCTTCCGGCCAGCGGGTAAATTCGATCATCATAGTCCCTTATTGCAAGCCGAATACGTTCAGCATGGTGGTCAGTTTGACGCCGGTTTCGCGCCACTCGCCTAGCGGCGAAGAGGCCGGGACGATACCTGCGCCAGCAAATAGCCGCAGGGTGCGCTGCTGCAGGCGCGCGCAGCGGATGGTCACCACCCACTCGCCGTTGCCTTCATCATCGCACCAGCCGACAATGCCGCCGAACAGCTGACGGTCGAACGGCTCCAGTTCGTTAATCAGGCGTTTCGCCGCCTGATGCGGGAAGCCGCTCAGCGCCGGCGTCGGGTGCAGCAGACAGGCCAGCGACATGGCGTTCTCATTTGCCAGCGCGGCGCCCTGAATCTGCGTCGCCAGATGCCACAGGGTCGGCGTGGTGATCAGCTGCGGAGAGTCCGGCAGGGAGAGTTCGCTGCTGCGCGGCGCTAATACGGCCTTCATCGCCTGGGTCACCAGCTCATGTTCGTGGCGGTCTTTTTCCGATGCCAGCAGCCTGTGCCCCGCTTCGCGGTCCAGCACATCGTCCGGCTGGCGACGGGCCGAACCGGCCAGCGGCAGAGAGCTGAAATGCGCGCCTTCTTTACGCAGCAGCAACTCCGGGCTGGCGCCCAGCAGCACGCCGCCGTCCGAGAGCGGCACGTGGAAGTTATAGCTGGCCGGGTTCTGGGCGATCAGGCGCTCGAGCAGCGCCCCGCTATCCACCCGTTCGCGGGTGGTGATATCAATCAGGCGCGAGAGGACCACTTTGTCCACTTCCGGCGTCGCGGTGAGGGCCGCCGCGCGCGCCACCATCGCCATGAAGGTGTCCTGTTCAGGGATCTCCCGGCGCTGCACCACGTCCATCGGCTGCTGCCCGGACGCATAGCGCGCGGAGTGCTGCTTTTCTGGTCGGGAGAAGGTTTCCCAGCTTGTGGGTATAAACAGCTCGGACGGCTCGCTGGTATCAAACGGAATGGCGCCGACCATTATCGGCTTAGCGATCCCGGCAGCCCGCGCCGCTGCAAAGGCGGCAGCCATTTTGCGCTGGAATTCCCCGTCCAGATTTTCGCCATCGGCGGCAGGATGAGAAAACCGACTAAAGCAGCCAGCGGTGGTGAAGCTGCGGTACGGCGACATAAAGAAGAAGCTTTCCGGCGGCAGAGTCATTTTTTTCTCCCGTACTTCCTCAGCCAAAGACGTTTCCATATCATCCTCCAAAAACGATAAAGATATTACGAATAATTATCATTTATATTTTGGTTGGGTAACCTAAAAGGTATTGCGCGCTATGTCAACCGTACAGGTAGCATGTTGTGCGACTTAAGCTTGCATCGACGCCGCTCACAGCTGAAAATGAGAAGCATTTATCACTACTTAACCAGGATGCGAATACGTGAATTTCTCCACCTTTTGCCGCCGTACCCTCCTCGCCAGCGGCCTGGCGATTTTCGGAATTAGCTCAGCGCTGGCGGCAGACTGGCCGCGCCAGATAACCGACAGCCGGGGACCCCATACGCTGGAAAGCCAGCCGCTACGCATTGTTTCCACCAGCGTGACGCTGACCGGCTCGCTGCTGGCGATTGACGCGCCGGTGGTGGCCAGCGGGGCCACGACGCCCAATAACCGCGTCGCCGACGGTCAGGGATTTTTACGCCAGTGGAGCGATGTGGCGAAAGCGCGCAAGCTGTCGCGCCTCTATATTGGCGAACCGAGCGCTGAGGCCGTCGCGGCGCAAATGCCGGATCTCATTCTGATTAGCGCCACCGGCGGCGATTCGGCGATGATGCTCTACGACCAGCTTTCCACCATCGCCCCGACGCTTATCATTAACTACGATGATAAAAGCTGGCAGGCCCTGCTGATCCAACTGGGGGAGATTACCGGCCACGAAAAACAGGCGGCGGAGAGAATCGCGGAGTTTGATAAAAAGCTGGCGGCGCTGAAAGAGAAAATGAAGCTGCCGCCGCAGCCGGTCACCGCGCTGGTCTACACCGCCGCGGCCCATAGCGCCAATATCTGGACCAAAGAATCCGCTCAGGGACAGCTGCTCGAGCAGCTGGGCTTTACCCTCGCCGACCTGCCCGGCGGGCTGCATGCCAGCCAGAGCCAGGGAAAACGTCATGATATCGTGCAGCTGGGCGGGGAAAACTTAGCCGCCGGACTTAACGGCCAGAGCCTGTTCCTGTTTGCCGGCGACCAAAAGGATGCCGACGCGATTAACGCCAACCCGCTGCTGGCGCATCTGCCTGCCGTTGAAGGCAAACGCGTTTATCCGCTGGGGACGGAAACCTTCCGCCTGGATTACTACAGCGCCGTGCTGGTGCTGCAGCGCTTAGCGGCCCTCTTTGCGTAAGCCACGCTTCCCGGCGCCGGTCGCCGGGATCTCATCGCGCCTCATTTCATACATCATCGTGTTGTTATAACAGGCTTTTTCACCGTTTAACGCCTTATCACCCTCATCGCCCATCAGCCGAAATATCATCGTTTCAGGTGTTAATTTGTGATTAGCCCCGGCCGCCGCGTTGCCCGATTATCTGCCCCACACCGCTTGAGGTGGTCATTCAACACAGAAGGAAATTAACGTGGCAACGAGCAAATTGATTAAGGGCGATACGCTGACCGAAACCAGCAACGCCGCTGACGGCTTTAACCCGGCAACAGAAGTGAGCGCATACAGCTATACCTCCGCTCGCGTCGCTAAACCGGTCTATAACAAATACAAAGCCTCCACCACCAAACCCAAAGTCTTCGGCTACTACACCGACTGGTCACAGTATGATGGTCGTCTGCAGGGCGATAATTCAAAAGATAACCGCGGTCGCGGCTACGACCTGACCAACGTTTCTCCTACCGCCTACGACAAGATCATCGTCGGTTTCGTCGGCGTGACCGGCTTCCACAAAGTGGACAACCTGTGGCGCGACGTGGTTGCCGAAGGTGCCGATCAGTGCGGAAAAGTGAAGTACGAGCCCACCTTCCTCGACCCGTGGGGCGACTTCCAGTCTTACGTTAACGTTGGCCATACCGTCAGCGGCTGGGATGTCGATCCGAAGACCGTGACCCAGAGTAATACTAAGGGCCTGCTCGGCGGCCTGCGCGATCTGCAGGCTAAAGCGAAGCAGCAGGGCCACGACCTGGTGCTGTCCATGAGCATCGGCGGCTGGAGTATGAGTAACGGTTTCCATGAAACCGCCGCGTCTGACGCCTCGCGTAAGGTCTTTGCCAAAGGCGTAGTAAAACTGTTCAAGCAGTTCCCGATGTTCAGCGAAGTGGACATTGACTGGGAATATCCGAATGCCGAAGGCGCTGGCAACCCGTACGGCCCGGAAGACGGCGAGAACTACGCCCTGCTGATTGGCGAACTGCGTAAGCAGCTGGACGCCGCAGGCCTGAGCAACGTCAAAATCTCCATTGCCAGCTCCGCGGTGGTCAAGACGCTCGGCTACTCCAACGTCAATGCGCTGCTGAAAGCGGGCCTGTACGGTATCAACGTCATGACCTATGACTTCTTCGGTACCCCGTGGGCGGAGAGCGTGACCCACCACACCAACCTGAAGGCGCTGGAAGAAGGCGGCTGGGGGTGGATACCGTTGTCGGCCATCTGCTGTCCGAAGGCTTCCCGGCAGAGCGAATCAACATTGGTTACGCTGCCTACACCCGTAACGGCCGCAACGCGGAGCTGGAATCCCTGTCCCCGCTGAAAGGCACCTATAGCCCGGGCACCGGCACCACCGTCGGCTCCTTCGAATCGGGTACCACCGAATGGTACGACATCATTTATAACTACCTGGACCTGGAAAACCAGAAAGGCCGTAACGGCTTCAACGTCTACACCGACAAGGTTGCCGACGCGGACTACCTCTACAACCCTGACAGCAAACTGTTCATGTCCCTGGATACGCCGCGCACGGTGAAAGCCAAGGGCGAATACGCCGCCAGCCTCGGCCTGGGCGCGCTGTTCACCTGGACAATCGACCAGGACAACGGCGTGCTGGTTAACGCCGCCCGTGAAGGTCTGGGCTATGAAATGGCGTCTGAAGTTATCGATATGGAGCCGTTCTATTTCGAAGGCATCAACGTCGACCCGGCGGATGAACCGGCTGAACCGGAGGAAGAGGAGGAGGATACCGTCCAGCCTGAACCGTCGGTAAACCATGCGCCGAAAGCCGCTATCGAACTGATGGTGGTAGGCGGCTCCCGCGTGCGCCTTTCCGGCGAAAAATCTTCTGATGAAGATAACGACGAGTTGACCTTTAGCTGGGGCGTGCCCGCGGCGATCAACGTCGCCGATAAAACCGCGGCGGTCATTGAGTTCGATGTGCCGAAAGTGGCTGAGGATACCGAGTATACCTTCACCCTGTTCGTGCGCGATACCTGGGGTGAACCGTCAACGCAGCAGCGCTTTGTGCTCTCCGTCGTCGCCGCGACTCAGACCGATGATACCGAGGACGAGCCGGCTGACGACCAGGATCGCACCGATGATACGCCTCAACCGGCAGATGATGATGTTGTTCCTTCTGACGAAACCACGCCTTACCCGCTGTGGAATGCCAGCACCGTCTATGGTAGCAACTGGGGCAGCTTTGAAATCGTGAGCTGGAAAGGCCATAACTACCAGGTGAAATGGTGGTCTCAGGGCAACCAGCCGGATCTGAACTGCGGTCAGTTCCAGGTCTGGAGCGATCTCGGCGCGTACTAAGCGTAAATCGTCACTGACGAGTGATAGCCAGCCCCGGAGCGATCCGGGGCTTTTTATTATCGCTCTTTTCGGTTTTCCCGGTGGCGCTACCGGGCAACTGCAGGTCGGTAGCCTGGGTTGCTCCGGGATGAATGCATCGGTGCGGCTTCTTCCCGGGTCGCGCTGCGCTTACCCGGGCTACGAGTCCACCGCCGTCTGTGGGCTAGTAGCCCGGGTCAGGCGTTTACGCCGCAACCGGGAATGTACGGGGATAAATACATCGATGCGGCTTCTTCCCGGGTTGCGCTGCGCTTACCCGGGCTACGGGTCCTACCGGGCAACTGCAGGTCGGTAGCCTGGGTTGCTCCGGGATGAATGCATCGGTGCGGCTTCTTCCCGGCTCGCGCTGCGCTTACCCGGGCTACGAGTCTACCGCCGTCTGCGGGCCAGTAGCCCGGGTCAGGCGTTTACGCCGCAACCCGGGAATGCGCCGGGATAAATACATCGGTGCGGCTTCTTCCCGGGTTGCGCTGCGCTTACCCGGGCTACGAGTCCACCGCCGTCTGCGGGCCGGTAGCCAGGACAGGCGCAGCGCGCCGCCTCCGGGAATGCGCCGGGATAAATACATCGGTGCGGCTTCTTCCCGGGTTGCGCTGCGCTTACCCGGGCCTGGAGTCCACCGCCGTCTGCGGGCCGGTAGCCCGGACAGGCGCAGCGCGCCGCCTCCGGGAAAACCCGGCTCAATTAATTTTCGCTCGCCGTCTCCGGGCGCTGAAAGCGGCGCAGCTCGCGTAGCAGCCCCACCAGCACCACGCCCACAATGACCAGCGCCCAGCCGCTGGCGCTCGCCGAAGCGGCCGGCGTCAGAATCGCGCCCAGGCCGCCGAGCAGCGCCGCGCCTATCGCATCGCCGGTCACGTTCTGCGCGGTCCACAGTCCGTTGATACGCCCAAGCATATTTTCCGGGGTTTGCGTCTGAATCAGCGTATATTGCAGCAGCGAGCTTATCGCGCTCAGCCAGCCAAACAGCGCCAGGCACAGGGCGCCCAGCGCCCACACCGGCATCAGGCTGAACAGCGCAATCGCCACAAAAGAGCCAACGGTGGTCGCCAGCATCAGCACGCCGGGCCTCGCCGTCTGCGCCAGCTGTCCGCTGGTCAACGCCCCGAACGCCGCGCCCAGAGGGATCGCGGCGTACAGCAGGCCAATCTGCGACGTCGACATCTGCCAGCTCCCGGCCAGCGCCGGATAGAGCACGCGCACCGCGCTGGCCATGGTCAGCAGGCCGCCAAGCAGCGCAATGCCGCCGATAAGCGGGCTGTTAAACAGAAACTTCAGTCCCGCGTACAGCGATTTTAGCGGATGCTCGCGCGGCTGCGGCGGCGGCGCCAGCCGCGGCAAACGCAGCAGCGTCAGCGTCGTAATAAAGGTACCTGCCGCCGCCAGACCGTAGTTCCAGGCCACGCCGCCGGTTGCCAGCAGCAGGCCGCCGATCATCGGCGAAATCACCGATCCCAGCCGCACCGTCAGCATGGTGATCGCCCCGGCCTGCATCAGGTTTTCCCGGCCAACCAGCGCCGGAGTCGCCGCCAGCAGCGCGGTCACGCCGATTGAGGCAAACAGGCCGTCCCAGATGCCCAACAGATAGATGGCGATGAGCGACGGCTCCGGCAGCATGGCGTTGAGACACAGGCCGACGAAGCCAATCCCGCAGGTGCCGCGCGCCAGCAGGATCAGACGTTTACGCTCATAGCGGTCGGCAAGCACGCCGCCGATCATCAGACCGACAAACATCGACCCGCCGGTTAAGGTCACCGACAGCCCCACTTGCCAGGTGGAATGGGTCATCAGCTGGATTTGTACCGGGATCGCCACGCCCAGCAGGCCAAGCGACAGGATCGAGATAAAGCGGGCGATAAAGACGGCGCGAAAGGCCGGGTGGGTTTTCAGCAAACTGAGATTCAGCAGCCAGGATTGTCGGTTCATGACAGCGCCTTGTTATTATTTTCCATACCATTTTTATGGGTGCACATGCTAACATAACCGGATAGAATCGATAACGATAATTACTATCATTATCATGTCAGGGATGTAAGCCATGTCGTCTTCCACGACCGCGGCGCGCGCCTTTGCCGTGCCGGGTCTTTTAATCGTTTTAATCATCGCCGTTGCGCTCAGCCTGCTGGTCGGCGCCAAACCCCTGCCGTTTAGCGTCGTCATTGATGCCTTCACCGGCACCTGCCAGAGCGCCGATTGCACCATCGTCCTTGATGCACGACTGCCGCGAACCCTCGCCGGGCTGCTGGCCGGCGCCGCGCTGGGTCTGGCCGGGGCGCTGATGCAAACGCTGACCCGCAACCCGCTGGCGGACCCGGGGATCCTCGGCGTCAACTCCGGCGCCAGCTTCGCTATCGTGCTGGGCGCGGCGCTGTTTGGTCTCTCCTCGCCGCAGGAGCAGCTGCTGATGGCCTTTTGCGGCGCGTTCGGCGCCTCGCTGCTGGTAGCCTTTACCGGCAGCCAGGGCGGCGGCCAGCTGAGCCCGGTTCGCCTGACCCTCGCGGGGGTCGCCCTGGCGGCGGTGCTGGAAGGGCTTTCCAGCGGTATCGCCCTGCTTAACCCTGACGTCTACGACCAGCTGCGCTTCTGGCAGGCGGGCTCGCTGGATGTGCGCACCCTGCAAACACTGAAAATCGTGCTGATCCCGGTACTCATTGCCGGCCTGGTGACGCTGCTGCTGAGCCGGGCCTTAAACAGCCTGAGCCTCGGCAACGATACGGCCACCGCGCTCGGCAGCCGGGTCGCGCGTACTCAGCTTATTGGTCTGCTGGCGATTACCGTCCTGTGCGGCAGCGCCACGGCGGTGGTCGGGCCCATCGCCTTTATCGGCCTGATGATGCCGCATATGGCCCGCTGGCTGGTGGGCGCGGATCATCGCTGGTCGCTGCCGGTGACCCTGCTGGCGACCCCTGCCCTGCTGCTGTTTGCCGACGTGCTGGGGCGCCTGCTGGTGCCCGGCGAACTGCGGGTTTCGGTGGTCAGCGCCTTTATCGGCGCGCCGGTGCTGATCTGGCTGGTACGCCGCCAGCCGCGCGGAGGTGGCATGTGATTGCGCCTTCTCGTCGCCTGATTTTTAGCTGCCTGCTGCTGCTGGTCGCCAGCGCGCTGGTCTCCCTGTGGGGGCTGGGCACCGGCCTGGTGCCATTGAGCGTTGAGCAGGTTATCTCGGCGCTGCTCGGCGATGCGCCGCGCAACGTCGCCATGGTGGTGACCGAGTGGCGCCTGCCCCGCGTGCTGATGGCGCTGCTGATTGGCGCCGCCCTCGGCGTCAGCGGCGCGATTTTCCAGTCGCTGACCCGCAACCCGCTGGGGAGCCCGGACGTGATGGGGTTTAACACCGGAGCCTGGAGCGGCGTGCTGGTAGCGATGGTGATGTTTGGCCAGAACCTGGCGGCCATCGCCATGGCGGCCATGGCTGGCGGGATCCTTACCGCGCTGGCGGTCTGGCTGCTGGCGTGGCGCAACGGGATTGAAACCTTTCGCCTGATTATTATCGGCATCGGCGTGCGCGCTATGCTGGTGGCATTCAATACCTGGCTGCTGCTGCGCGCTTCGCTGGAAACCGCCCTCTCCGCCGGGCTGTGGTATGCCGGTTCGCTTAACGGTTTGACCTGGGGAAAAACCTGGCCCTCGGCGCCGCTGATTCTGCTAATGCTGGTCTGCGGGGCGCTGCTGGCGCGGCGCATGCGGCTGCTGGAGATGGGTGACGATACCGCCTGCGCCCTGGGCGTGCGGGTTGAGCGCTCGCGGCTGCTGCTGATGCTGGTCGGGGTGGTGCTGACCGCCGCCGCTACCGCGCTCGCCGGGCCGATTTCGTTTATCGCCCTGGTGGCGCCGCATATCGCGCGCCGCCTCAGCGGCACCGCGCGCTGGGGGCTGGCCCAGGCGGCGCTGTGCGGCGCCCTGCTGCTGGCGCTGTCTGACTACTGCGCGCAGCGTCTGTTTATGCCCTATCAGTTACCGGTGGGCGTGGTGACCGTCAGCCTTGGCGGCATCTACCTTATCGGGTTGTTAATTCAGGAGTCCCGCAAAAAATGACCGCTGTAACCTCCCGTTTGCGCGGCGACCAGCTGACCCTGGCGTACGGCAAAAAAACCATCGCCGAATCGCTGAGCGTCACCATTCCCGACGGCCACTTCACCGCCATTATTGGCCCTAACGGCTGCGGTAAATCGACGCTGCTGCGTACCCTGAGCCGCCTGATGACCCCGACATCCGGTCATGTGTATCTCGACGGCGAGCAGATCCAGCGTTACGCCAGTAAAGAGGTGGCGAAGCGGATCGGCCTGCTGGCGCAGAACGCCACTACGCCGGGAGATATTACGGTTCAGGAGCTGGTGGCCCGCGGGCGCTATCCGCACCAGCCGCTGTTTACCCGCTGGCGCAAAGAGGATGAAGAGGCAGTCAGCAGGGCGATGAAGGCCACCGGCATTACCGACCTGGCGCTGCAAAGCGTCGATACGCTCTCCGGCGGCCAGCGCCAGCGGGCGTGGATCGCCATGGTGCTGGCCCAGGAGACGGCGATTATGCTGCTCGATGAGCCCACCACCTGGCTGGATATCAGCCATCAGATCGACCTGCTTGAGCTGCTAAGCGAGCTGAATCAGGAGAAGGGCTATACCCTGGCGGCGGTGCTGCACGATCTGAACCAGGCCTGCCGCTACGCGACCCATTTGATCGCCCTGCGCGACGGCAAAATCGTCGCCGAGGGCGCGCCGAAGGAGATTGTCAACGCGGCGCTGATCGAGGAAATTTACGGCCTGCGCTGTACGATCATTGACGATCCGGTGGCGCATACGCCGCTGGTGGTGCCGCTGGGTCGCAAGTAGCTCTTCCCGGCTCGCGCTGCGCTTAGCCGGGCTACCCACTCTGGCGCAAACGGTAGCCCGGGTAAGGCGTTAGCCGCAACCCGGGAGTTCATCTGCCCCTAACCTAATATCTCCCTGAGCACCGGGCCGATCGCTTCAAAGGCCTGCGGAGAGATAATATCCACGTGGGCGCAATCCTGGCTGAATACCTCCAGCTCGCCGACCCACGGCCCCCACACCACCTGCGGGTCCATCCCCGGCTGACGGGTTTTCTCCGCCACGAACAGCGTCGCCTTACCGTCAAACTTCGCGCTATGCGCGGTGGTCAGCAGGCGCACCGCATCGGCATAGTTGCCTTCGATAACGCTGAACAGCTCGCCGGAAGCCTGCCCCTGCCGGGCGGCCAGAAACGCCTCGCGTTCACGGGCAATCTCCGCCAGCACCTCAGGATCCAGACCGTTCGCCTCTTTCTCCGCCCAGTTCTGCGTCTCCGGCGGCCAGGTATCGAGCAGCCCGAGGAAGGCCACCGCTTCGCCGCGCTGGCGTAACCGGGCGGCAATCCCCTGCGCCAGGGTACCGCCGAGCGAATAGCCCAGCAGATAATAGGGGCCGTGAGGCTGCTGCGTCAGCAGAGTGTGGAGATGATGTTCACACACCGCATCCAGATCCGCCGCCGTGGCCATCGGTCCCTGCGGTCGCGGCGACTGAATGCCGACGATCGACCAGCGCGGGCTTAAATAACGCGCCAGCACGCTGAACTGCCAGGCAAAACCGGAAGCAGGATGGAAGCAAAATAGCGTCGGGCCGTCGCTCTCGCGCAGCGGCAGGAGAGCGTCGAAGCCCAGCCGTTGCGCCTGCTCATCGCTGAGGTCCGATGCCAGCAGCGCGCTCAGCTTGCCGACGGTAGACGCGACCATCACCTGCCCCGGCGTCACCTGCCGCTCCAGCTCGCGGCCGAGCGTCGCCGCCAGGCGCATCGCCAGCAGCGAATGGCCGCCGAGGGCGAAGAAATCGGCGTCGATATCGTTCACCTCGCAGCCGAGCAGCTGGCTAAAGGCCGTGGCGACGGTGGTTTCCACGCCAGGCTCCGGCGGACGGCCACTGCGCTCACTGCTCAACGTGGGTAACGGCAGCGCTTTACGATCCAGCTTGCCGTTAGCGCTCAGCGGCAGCGCCGGCAGCTGTATCAGCACCACCGGCACCATATGCGGCGGCAGCTGTTCGCCAAGCCGCGCTTTGAGCGCGACGGCGTCCAGCGGCAGGCCGGAGTCAGAAACCAGGTAGCCCACCAGCTGACGGGCATCGCCGCCGGTTGCCGCCGCCTGATTGAAGACGCAGGCGTGAGCCACCGCCTGCGCAACGTCCGGCAGCGCGGACATCGCGCGGTCAATCTCGCCCAGCTCAATCCGCTGGCCGCGAATTTTTAGCTGGTCGTCGCTGCGCCCGAGATACTCGACGGCGCCGTTATCCAGCCAGCGGGCAACGTCCCCGGTGCGGTACATGCGCTCGCCCGGCGCGTAAGGGTCGGCAATAAAGCGGCTGGCGGTTAAATCGGGGCGCCCCAGATAGCCCTGCGCCAGCTGAATGCCGGTCAGGTAGAGATCCCCCGCCACGCCCGGCGGCACCGGGCGCATGGCGGCATCAAGAATACGCAGCCCGGTATTCCACACCGGCCAGCCAATCGGCACGCTGGTGCCGCTTACCGCCGCCAGTTCGGGCCCACAGGCCGGATACCAGCTAACGTCCACCGCCGCTTCCGTCGGGCCATACAGGTTATGCAGCGGCGCGCCGGTCAGCTGCTCCCATTCCCGACACAGCGCCGTCGGCAGCGCTTCGCCGCTGCAAAATACCCGGCGCAGGGTTTGGCAGGCGCCGACGTTCTCCGCCTCCAGCGAGGCGACGAACGCCGCCAGCATCGACGGCACAAAGTGGGTAGTGGTGACGCCATAGCGGGCAAAGAACCGCTGCATCGCCAGCGGATCGCGATGGGCTTCCGGCTCGGCCATCACCAGCCGCGCGCCGGCGATAAATGGCCACCAGAACTCCCAGACCGACACATCAAAGCTGCACGGCGTTTTCTGCGCCACGACGTCGTCAGCGCAGAGCGGATAGTGGTCCTGCATCCACAGCAGGCGGTTGACGATGGCGGTTTGCCCGACCATCACCCCTTTCGGTCGCCCGGTAGAGCCGGAGGTAAAGATGATATAGGCAGTATGCTCCGGCCGTGAGAGCGCCAGCGGCGCGGCATCCGCCGCCGCCAGCGGCTGCTGGTAGCACAGGCTTTCCAGTCCGGGAATATCGCTAAAGCGCGCCCGCTGATCTTCAGAAGTAATCAGCAGCGACGGCCGGGCGTCTTCCATCATCATCCGCAGACGATCGTCGGGATAGCCGGTATCCAGCGGCAGCCACGCGGCGCCGGCCTCAACAATACCGTGCAGCGCCAGCGTCAGGAATACCGAACGCGGCAGCGCGACCGCGACGCTATCGCCCGGCTTGACGCCCCGCGCGCGAAGCTGTTCAGCCAGCGCCACCACCTGCTGGCGCATCTCGCGGTAGCTAAACTGCCAGCGGCCGTCCGCCAGCGCAGGGGCATTCGGGGTTTTCGCCGCCTGCTCCGCTACCAGCGAGCTCAGGGTGGTGAGCGGCAGGTCGACGGCGGTCGCGTTGACCTGCCGCAGCTGTTCCGTTTCCGCCGCCGACAGCATATTCGCCTCGCCGCAGCGCAGGGTCGGATTATCGGCAAACTGGGCCAGCAGCGCGGAGAGTCGGGAGATATGGTTACGCAGCGTCCGTTCCTCGTATCGCTGCTTATTCGCCAGCACCTCCAGCGACAGACCGCCAGCTTCATCCGGGAAGAGCGCCAGCTCCAGGTCATTGACCGGGCCGGTGGCCAGAGTGTGGGTAATAGCCTCCACGCCGTCGATATCCAGCTGATAGTCGAAGACTTTAATATTGAGCACCGGGCCAAACAGCGGTTCATCGCCCGCCGCTCTGCCGCTGTCGCGCACAATCTGTTCGGCGTCATAGCGCTGATGGCGGCGCATTTTCTTCAGCTGCCCGGCAAGACGCGTGGCCAGCTCCGGCAGCGTTTCCCCGGCGTCAATAGTGACCGCCAGCGGCAGAACGTTGAGCACCGGGCCGGTAGCGGTGAGCGCCGCAGAGCCCATGCGGCGCATAAAAATAAAGCCCGCGGCGTAGTCCGTTCGGCTGCACAGCCGTCCCAGCCACAGGGCGGTCAGCGCCAGCGCCAGATCGGCGCGCTGGCACTGCGGCGCGCCTGCCGCCAGCCGGCTAAAGACCCCGGCATCCACCTCCAGCTTCATGCGCCAGATATCGCTGCTGGTCGCCCTTCCCGCCAGCGGCGCGTCCGACAGCGAGGCCGGTGCCGGCAGCGCCTGACGCTGCGCCTGCCAGAACTGTTTGTCGCGCTGCCAGGCGTCGCTGCCGTAGTAGCGCTGATACTCTTCCACCACCTCGGCAAACGGCGTAAACGGGGAATCAGGCGTCGCTTCGCCGCGCTGCCAGGCGCGGTAGATCGCGGCGATCTGGCGGGTAATCGCCGGGAAGCTGAAGCCATCGACCAGCAAATGGTGGTAACGCTGATACCAGTACCAGCGGTTATCACCCACCCGCAGCAGCTGATGGCAGACCAGCGGATTGCCGCCGTCCACCCGCAGGTTTTGTCCGAGGTCGGCCTGCATCAGCGCCAGCGCGGCCGCGTGCGGGTCGCTCGCGGCAAGCAGATCCCGACAGTCCGGTTCGGCAAACGCGCGATGTTCATCGACCCACTGCCAGGCTTCGCCGTTATCTTCGCAAAAACGCATGCTGAGGGTGTCGGCCTGCGACAGCCCGGTGACAATGGCCCGGCCGAGCAGTATCGGGTCGATATCACCGCGCAGTTCAACATAGTGGGCGACGCTCCAGGCGCCGGGCAGCGTCGAGAGGCGCTCCGCCATCCAGATCCCCGGCTGCGCCGCAACCAGCGGTAAACGTGTGGTCATCGTGAGCTCCTCAGGATGCATGGTGCGCGGGGGTCAGCGTTGACCAGTTTGCCGCCAGCCAGGCATTGCACGCCGCTAACGACTGCGGCGGGCACTCCACCGACCAGCCTTCCGGCAGCGCGCAGGAGTGCGGCCACAGGCTGAACTGCTGCTGGCCATTGCGCAGGATGTAAAACTGCCCTTGCGGATTGTCGAAGGGGTTACTGAATTGCATGTCTAATTCCTCGTAAAGCGCGCGTTGTTACTCATCACGGCATAAAGGCTGCCACAGCTGGATAAGCCCGGCGGTCAGCCCGCCGCGCCAGCACAGCGCATCATGCCCGCCGTCAACCTGACGCCAGAAAATCGTCTGCTGCTCCAGATGCGCGAGCAGCGCCTGGTTGGCGCGAAAAATGATCGGCTCGCGAATACCGGCTTCCAGCCAGATACGTAGCCCTTGCGGATGTAATTCGCCGCGGCTCAGGCGGTCAATCAGCAGACCCGTCTGCGCGCCGCCGCGATGCGGCCACCAGTAAGAGCCGGACTGGCTGAGCACGCAGCCAAAGCGCTGGGGCCAGTAGAGCGCGGCGAACATCGAGGCCAGGCCGCCAAAGCTCTGACCCGCCACCACCGAGCGATCGGCGCGATCGCTGAAAGGCGCCAGCCGGTGAACCATTGGCAGCAGTTCTTCCTGAACCGCCAGCCAGAACGCCTCATTGCAGGGAAGCTCCGCGGCCCGGTGCGGATTATCAATCGCGTCAATCAGCAGATAAACCGCCGGCGGGAGCCGTTTTTCGCGGGTTAAGCCCGCCAGCGGCGCCCATACCGGCATGCTTTCGGCCCAGAACTGGCCATCCAGCAGGATCGCCAGCGGGCGCGCCTGCGGCTGCGCGTCGCCGGTGGCGTAAACCCATATCCGTCGGCGGTTGCCGAGGCGCTGGCTCTGCCATTCGATGCAGAGCGGAGGCGGGTAAGATTCATCGCGCAGGGCCCAGCCGGGCTGTTCGGGGGCGTGCGGCAGCTCCAGCGCGGAGACCGCGTGGCCGCGCCCGCCCTTCCAGCTTTGCGGATTGAGCGGGTCGGCAATCGCCTGCGGCAGCAGCCTGCGCCAGCCTTCGCGCAGCAGCGCGCGGTCCGGGCCGTCACCGTTAAAAAGCTGGGGGGAAAAGTCGTCGTCGCGGGCGGAAGGGATAAAGCAATAGCTGCCGCGCCAGGTCGGAGAAAGCGTGGTTTGCCAGCACCAGGCATCGGTACCGGGAATGCGCCGCAGGGTTTGCGGTACGGCGTTTTTATGATGGTCAGTCACGCCGGTGATATAAATCCATACCCGCCGGGTTGCCGAAGACGTTTCGTTGCCCGCCGGATCGCGCCACCAGAAGGTTACCCGATACGCGTCGTCCACGGCCTCTATTTGCGGACCGGAGATATTGCGCCACCAGTCGTCGCATCCTGTCTTATGCATTCCTTTTCAACCCTATGTTTATCGTGACATTTATCAACAAACGCATTAATAAACGCAATATTTATTGATAATATTATTGATAACTATTTTCATTTGCAATAGCGTATTAGCGCGCTGTGGGAAGCGCGTCTTTTAAAAATAAACATGTCAGAGAGAGCTCATTTAGTCCGCGACGGAGCGCCCTTTGCCCTCGACTGGCAACATTGATACCGCCTCTCCTCCCGCTGGGAAGGGTCTTTTGGAGAAGGTGGCGACAAAAAGCAGGAATTACAATGAATAACAGGATCAAATCCCTGGCCTTGCTGGTCAATCTGGGAATCTACGGGGCTGCGTTTCCGCTGAGCGCGGCGGAAACCGCCTCCGATAGCAAAACCGCAACCGCTGATGAAACCATGGTCGTCACCGCCGCCGAGCAGAACCTGCAGGCGCCCGGCGTTTCAACCATTACCGCAGATGAAATTCGTAAACGCCCGCCAGCGCGCGACGTGTCGGAAATTATCCGTACCATGCCCGGCGTTAACCTGACCGGCAACTCCACCAGCGGCCAGCGCGGCAACAATCGCCAGATTGATATTCGCGGCATGGGCCCGGAAAACACCCTGATCCTGATTGACGGCAAGCCCGTGACCAGCCGCAACTCCGTGCGTCTGGGCTGGCGCGGCGAGCGCGATACCCGCGGCGATACTTCATGGGTACCGCCGGAGCTGATCGAACGTATTGAAGTCATTCGCGGCCCGGCGGCCGCGCGCTATGGCAACGGCGCGGCGGGCGGCGTGGTCAATATCATTACCAAGAAAAGCGACGGCGAATGGCATGGTTCATGGAACACCTACATGAACGCCCCGGAGCATAAAGAAGAAGGCTCGACCAAACGCACCAACTTTAGCCTCAGCGGCCCGCTGGGCGGCGATTTCAGCTTCCGCCTGCTGGGCAACCTCGATAAAACGCAGGCCGATGCCTGGGATATCAACGACGGGCATCAGTCAGAGCGTACCGGCGCGTACGCTAATACCATGCCTGCCGGGCGTGAAGGGGTTAAAAATAAGAACATTAACGGCGTCGTGCGCTGGGATTTCGCCCCGATGCAGTCGCTGGAGTTTGAATCCGGCTACAGCCGTCAGGGCAACCTCTACGCGGGCGATACGCAGAACACCAATACCAACGATCTGGTAAAAGAGAACTACGGGAAAGAGACGAACCGCCTCTATCGCCAGACTTACTCCGTCACCTGGAACGGCGGCTGGGATAACGGCGTGACCACCAGCAACTGGGCCCAGTACGAACGTACCCGCAACTCGCGTAAAGGCGAAGGTCTGGCGGGCGGTACGGAAGGTATCTTCAACAGCAACCAGTTCAGCGATATCGACCTGGCCGACGTGATGCTGCACAGCGAAGTTAACATCCCGCTGGATCTGGTGTTTAACCAGAACCTGACGCTGGGCTCCGAGTGGAATCAGCAGCGGATGAAGGATTTGGCGTCAAATACCCAGACCTTTATGGGCGGCGATATCGACGGCTATGACAGCACCGGCCGTAGCCCATACTCGAAGGCCGAGATCTTCTCCCTGTTTGCCGAAGACAACGTGGAGCTGACCGACACCACCATGCTGACGCCGGCGCTGCGTTTCGATCATCACACGATCGTCGGCAACAACTGGAGCCCGTCGCTCAACCTGTCTCAGGGTCTGTGGGATGACTTCACGTTGAAAATGGGCATCGCCCGCGCCTATAAAGCGCCGAGCCTGTACCAAACCAACCCGAACTATATTCTCTATAGCAAAGGCCAGGGCTGCTACGCCAGCGGCACCGGTACCGGTTGCTACATGATGGGTAACGATGACCTGAAAGCCGAAACCAGCATCAACAAAGAGATTGGCCTTGAGTTTAAACGCGACGGCTGGCTGGCGGGGGTGACCTGGTTCCGCAACGACTACCGCGATAAAATCGAAGCCGGCTACGCGCCGATTGCACACACTTCGAAAGGTAACGTCAATACCGATATCTATCAGTGGGAAAACGTGCCGAAAGCGGTGGTTGAAGGTCTGGAAGGCACCCTGAACGTGCCGGTCAGCGAAACGGTGAACTGGACCAATAACATCACTTATATGCTGCAAAGTAAAAACAAGGAAACCGGCGATCGTCTGTCGATTATTCCGGAATATACCCTGAACTCCACTCTGAGCTGGCAGATTCAGCAGGATATTTCCGTACAGTCGACCTTCACCTGGTACGGCAAGCAGCAGCCGAAGAAATATAACTACAAAGGTGAGCCCGCGGTGGGTTCTGAAACGGATGAAGTCAGCCCATACAGCATCGTTGGCCTGAGCGCCACCTGGGATGTGACCAAAAACGTCAGCCTGACCGGCGGCGTGGATAACGTCTTCGACAAGCGCCACTGGCGCGCGGGGAATGCGCAAACCACCGGTAGCCTGACCGATGTTTCTTATATGGCTGGCGCGGGCGCCAACACCTATAACGAATCTGGCAGAACCTGGTATCTGGGCGTCAATACCCACTTCTGATTGTCTGGCCGTTCCCCCCGCCCTCTTGCCATAGAGGGCGGCGGGGAGAATCTGTTAACATCCCCCCTATGCAAACCCAACGTTCTATTATTCAGCTTGCCGATCGCTCGCTGCAGCGTGTCGATTTCGACCCATTGACCTTTCGGCCTGAAGATCTCCTCTGGCTGCCTCATCATGCCCGGCTAAGCGACTGCGCCCGCAAGCGGCAGACCGAGCACCTCGCGGGGCGTATCGCCGCGGTTTACGCGCTGCGGGAGGTCGGTGAGACAGAGATCCCTGCCATTGGCGACCAACGCCAGCCCCTGTGGCCCGCGCCGTGGTACGGCAGCATCAGCCACTGCGAACGCAGCGCGCTGGCGGTTGTCTCCGCCGGGCCGGTCGGCGTTGATATTGAACGCATCCTGTCTCCCGCCCTCGCGGCCGAGCTGGAAAGCAGCATCGTCAATAGCGCGGAAAAAAGCCTGCTGGACGCCAGCGGCCTGCCGTCGGCGCTGGCGCTGACGCTGGCGTTTTCGGCAAAAGAGAGCGCATTTAAGGCCAGCCCGCCCGAAATACAGAACTGCGTGGGTTTCAGCGATTTTGAGGTGACGTATATAAAGGAAGGAAATCTGCTTCTTCGGCTCTCCGCCGGGGAGTATCGGCTGCAATGGATTAAGGCCGGTGACTACGTCATCACGCTCTGCGCAGCGTAAAAAACAAAACCCGCGCGGCAGACCGCGCGGGTTATCGGTTTACGGCGCCGTAAAATCAGCGCATTTTCTGCGCCAGCTCGGCGACGGAAGCGGCATCGAAGCCGTGGTGTTTGCGCAGCCAGCCGCGGTCCGCCGCCGCCGCATACTCGCCATCCGGGATCCCCAGACGTTTGAGCGGGATTCCCGCGCCGGCTTCGGCCAGCACTTCCGCCACCAGGCTCCCCAATCCGCCGTTGACGTTATGCTCCTCCACCGTTATTACCGCTTTGCACGGCTTCAGGGCCGCCAGCAGCGCGGCGGTATCGCAAGGGCGAATGGACGGCACGCTCACCACTTTGGCCTGAATCCCCGCGTCGGCCAGCCTCTGCGCGGCATCGACGATTTCATGCACCGTCGAGCCGGTGGCCACCAGCGCGATATCCTCGCCTTCCCGCAGCGTAACGACCGCTCCCGGCACAAAGCGATAGCTTTCATCGTGCAGCTCCGGCAGCGCCTTGCCGTCGAGGCGAATATAGACCGGCCCCTGATAGCCGATGGCGTAATCGATAATCTGCCGACATTCGCGTGGCGAAGACGGAGCGAAAATCTGGATATTACCGAAGCCGCGCATCACCGCCAGATCGTCAATCGCGTGATGGGTGCTGGCCAGCGGGCCGTAGCTGGCGCCGGCGTTAAGGCCAAATAGCTTAACGTTGGTGTTGTTATAGCAAACGTCGACTTTAATCTGCTCATTGGCGCGGGAAATCAGGAACGGCGCGGCGTTACAGGTGACCGCCACTTTGCCCCCCAGCGCCAGACCCGCCGCCGTCCCGACCATGCTCTGCTCGGCGATACCCACGTTCACCAGACGCCCGGGGAACTGTTTAATAAACGGCGCGATTTTGGCCGTTGACGTGGAGTCAGCCACCACCGGCACCAGATCGACGCCGCGGTCGACCGCATCAATAAAGGCCTGAACCATCACGCTCGCCAGGTGTTCTGCATTACTCATCTTTCAGTTCCTCCAGTGCCAGTGCAATTTCTTCGCCTTTCGGTACCCGGTGGTGCCACTCCGGGCGCCCCTGGATAAAGGAAATACCGGCACCTTTCGTGGTGTTGGCGATAACGACGTTCGGTTTACCTTCCTGCTTCAGCCCTTCCAGGGTCGCCACTACCGATGCCATGTCGTTGCCCTGGCATTCGGTGACCGTCATCCCGAAGGCCTTCCATTTGTCGGCCAGCGGATCGGTATTCATGATTTCGCGCGTCGGACCCGCCAGCTGGAGATTGTTCTTGTCATTAATAATGATCAGATTATCAAGGCCGTAGTGCGCCGCGGCTAGCGCCGCTTCCCAGTTGCTGCCTTCCGCCAGCTCGCCATCGCCGGTAATTAAAAAAATGCGGCGGGAGCTGTTGCTTTTTTTCGCAGCCAGCGCCAGCCCCACCGCAACAGGCAAACCGTGGCCCAGCGCGCCGGTGTTAAGCTCAATCCCCGGCGTTTTCTGGCGCACCGGGTGACCCGGAAGATGGGAGTTCGCATGCTGATAGGTTTCCAGCCACTCAACCGGAAAGAAGCCCGCCTCGGCCAGCACGCAGTAGTAGCAGCCCACCGCATGGCCTTTCGACTGGATGTAGATATCGCGCTGGTCGTCAGCAAGACGCTCCGGCGCGACGTTCAGAATACGGAAATAGAGCGCGGTGAGCAGTTCAACCTGCGACAGGTCGGCGCCGGTGTGCCCGCCCGCAGGGCTGTTGGCGTTCAATCTGACGATATGGCGACGTACGGCGCGGGCTTTACGCTCAAGGGCCTGGACATCATAGCTATAGGGATTCATTTAATACCTCTGAATTTATTTTCAACTTGGAATATTTATTCCGTCAGGGACTAAAAAAACCAGACATCCCCAGGCAACGCATCGTAAGGCTTACGCCGCTGCATCATACTCAGGAACATTCTGCCTCCTTACCACCGGGCGTGACGTCACCCGGGCACTTTTCAGTTGACCTGAAATCGCCATGAATATATATTCACTAACGACTCTTTATTCAATTATGCGGCTACTGTTCTGTTTTTGTCCATAGCTGATTTTGAGGATTGGCGAAAGTTAGATATCCATCACACTTAACTGTCTTTTCTTTTCGCGTATGATAATGAGCTCTAACATAATGGCTGCACGTAAATGATTTTCGGGGAAATATATGGCTAAGCAGGATGAACAACGGCTATTAGTTAAGATTGCCACGCTCTACTATCTTGAAGGACGAAAGCAGTCCGATATCGCTCAACTTCTCTCGCTTTCTCAGTCATTTATCTCCCGAGCGATCGCCCGCTGCCAAAAAGAAGGCGTGGTCAAAATCAGCGTTGTTCAGCCATCGAATATTTTCCTCAATCTTGAAAAAGGCCTCGAGGATCGCTACGGAATTAAACAGGCCATCGTCGTGGATACCGAAGAGGACGCCAGCGATCACACCATCAAGCGCGCCATTGGATCCGCCGCGGCCCACTATCTGGAAACGCGATTGCGGCCGAAAGATCTGATTGGCGTCTCGTCGTGGAGTTCGACTATCCGCGCAATGGTTGATGAGGTTCACGCGCAAAACCTGAAGGCCAACGGCGTGATTCAACTGCTCGGCGGCGTGGGTCCTAACGGTAACGTGCAGGCGACCATCCTGACCCAGACCCTGGCGCAGCGTCTGAACTGTGAAGCCTGGCTGCTCCCTTCCCAGAGCATCGAAGGTTCTACGGAGGAGAAAAATCGCCTCGTGGCCAGCAAAGATGTCGCCGATGTGATTGCGCGCTTCGACGAAGTCGATATCGCCATCGTCGGGATTGGCATCCTTGAACCTTCGCAGCTGCTCAAAACGTCCGGTAACTACTATCACGAAGATATGCTGCAGGTGCTGGCGGAACGCGGCGCCGTGGGTGACATTTGCCTGCACTACTACGATAAAAACGGCAAGGCGGTGTTACGCGATGATGAAGATCCTGTGATCGGCATGGCGCTGGAGAAAGTGAAGAAGTGCCCTAACGTGGTGGCCCTTGCCGGCGGCAGCGAGAAGGTAGCGGCTATCAAAGGCGCGCTTTCAGGCGGTTATATCGATGTTCTGATCACCGATTATCCAACGGCCAGGCTGCTTATCGCCGGGTAATTTCCTCACTCAAACACTTTCCCACAGCCTTTACGCTTTCCTTCAGGCGTAAAGGCTTCGCCAATAAATTTTTATATTTCAATCGTATATAACCAGCCAACCGCGCTCTTTTCCCCCGACATCCAGAAGCTTCACCAAACGGATAAGTGTGATTGCCAGCACAATTGATAACTTTTCCTGTAGCCCGACGGGAAGTTTCTGGCTAAGGTAACAAATAAATAATCACTATCGAATATATATTCAGTGATTAAAAAAGTGAAAACGAATTGTCACATCATGGCCTGCTAAGAAGCAATGCGATAAAGAGGAATGCCGACTTCCCCCTCCGCGCCAGGACGAAGTGTGACTCAGGAGACTACCTAATGCAGGCAACACGTAAAGAGTTCATCATTGCGCTGGACGAAGGCACCACCAATGCCAAAGCCGTCGTACTCGATAGCCGCGGCCAGGTCGTGGTGAAATTCTCTCAGCCGCTGGCGATCCAGACGCCGCGTGAAGGCTGGGTCGAGCAGTCGGGAGAAGTCCTGGTTGACGCTTCGCTAGCGGTTATCGCGCAAGCGGTAGCGCACATTGGCGCAGAAAATGTCGCGGCATTAGCCATCAGCAACCAGCGCGAGACCGCGATCGGCTGGTATCGCCAGAGCGGTAAGCCAATCAACGCCGCGATCACCTGGCAGTGCAGCCGCAGCGCCGCGTTTTGCGATGAACTGCGCCACAGCGATAAAGAGCAGCAAATCAAGGCCGTGACCGGCCTGCCGATTGCACCTCTGTTTTCGGCCTCGAAAATGCGCTGGCTGCTGGAATCCCTTCCTGAGGGGCGCGCGCTGGCTGAGCGCGGAGAAATCTGCCTCGGCACTATCGACAGCTGGCTGCTATGGAACTTAACCCAGGGCGATGCGTTCTACTGCGATTACTCCAATGCCGCGCGTACCCAGCTGCTGAACCTGCAAACCGGCCAGTGGGATGACAACATGCTGGCGCTGTTCCAGATCCCGCGCGCCGCGCTGCCGGAGATCAAGCCCTCCAGCGGATTGTTTGGCTATACCCGGGGGTTGAACGCTATCCCTGACGGTATTCCGGTGATGGCGATGGTCGGGGATTCCCACGCCGCGCTGTTTGGCCACGCGCTGGGCGAACTCGGCTGCGTGAAAGCCACCTACGGTACGGGGTCATCGGTGATGGCGCCGGTAAAATCCGCACAGTGCGATATCGACGCGCTGGCCACCACCATCGCCTGGCACGACGGCGACAGCATCACCTACGGACTCGAAGGTAATATTCCGCATACCGGCGATGCCGTGGCGTGGATGGCGGACAGCACCGGCCTGAGCGAACTTTCCGATGCCGAACTGGCGCATGAACTCAACACCCTGCCCGCCTCCGTGGACTCCACGCTGGGCGTCTATTTTGTGCCGGCGTTAACCGGCCTGGGCGCCCCGTGGTGGGATGACAGCGCCCGCGGCGTGATTTGTGGCCTGAGCCGCGGCGTCAAGCGCGCCCATCTGATTCGCGCCGCGCTGGAATCCATTACCTATCAAATCGCCGATGTCGTGGTGGCGATGCGCCAGCAGGACGACTTCCACTTAACGGCGCTGATGGTCGACGGCGGCCCAACCAGGAACGACTGGCTAATGCAGTATCAGGCTGACCTGCTCGGCTGTCCGGTGATGCGCAGCGACGTTGCCGAGCTGTCGGCGATTGGCGCGGCCCTGCTCGCGCGCAAAGCCCTGAATCCCGGATCGGTGACCGACCTGAACGCGTTTTTAACCGAACACAGCGAATTTATCCCCGATATGGCCCGCCACCAGCGCCTGCAGAAAAGATGGCAGGAGTGGCGCCATGCGGTGAACAGAACATTATGGAAACCGGCAACGTCCGCCTGACGCCCACCAGGGAATCGAACGCGTGACGCACCTTAGAGCCTATCCCAGTAGGCGTTATTGGCGCAGGCAGTTTGAACACGGCCAGCGCGGAAGAACCGGAGCGTACACGTAGTACGTGAGGATTCTGAGCACTGCCCTGGTTCAAAATGGCCAGTAAAATAGCCCTAATGGATAGGCTCTTAATCATCAACAAAAGGAGACCCCCGGCCCATAAACTCGATTTACAGGCCTTACGTTGTTTCACCGTACCCGACAATAACAACCAAGAGAGAAAATTGTCATGAAATTACGTTTAACGCTTTTAACCGCTGCTACCCTGACCGCCTTTTCTTTCGCTGCCCAGGCGGCAGAAAAAGGCACCATCATGATCATGGTTAACTCGCTGGATAACCCCTATTACGCCTCTGAAGCCAAGGGCGCTAGCGAAAAAGCCAAAGAGCTGGGCTACCAGACCACCATTTTGTCGCATGGTGAAGATGTCAAAAAACAGAATGAGCTGATCGATACCGCCATCGGTAAAAAAGTTCAGGGTATTATTCTGGATAACGCCGACTCCACCGCCAGCGTCGCCGCCATTGAAAAAGCGAAGAAAGCGGGTATTCCGGTGGTTTTAATTAACCGCGAAATTCCTGTCGATGATATCGCGCTGGAGCAAATTACCCATAATAACTTCCAGGCCGGTTCTGAAGTCGCCAACGTATTTGTCGAGAAAATGGCGGAGAAAGGCAAATATGCCGAACTGACCTGTAACCTTGCGGATAATAACTGCGTGACCCGCTCTAAATCTTTCCACCAGGTGATTGACCAGTACCCGGATATGGTCAGCGTCGCTAAGCAGGACGCGAAAGGCACGTTAATCGACGGCAAGCGCATTATGGACAGTATTCTGCAGGCGCACCCCGACGTGAAAGGCGTGATTTGCGGCAACGGTCCTGTGGCCCTCGGCGCCATTGCCGCGCTGAAAGCCGCGAATCGTAACGATGTGGTGGTGGTCGGTATCGATGGCAGCAACGATGAGCGCGACGCGGTAAAAGCCGGCACCCTGCAGGCCACCGTAATGCTTCAGGCGCAGGCCATCGCCGCTCAGGGGGTGACCGACCTCGATAACTACCTGCAAAAAGGTGAAAAACCGGCCAAGCAGCGCGTGATGTTCCGCGGCATTCTGATTACTCAGGACAATGCAGACAAAGTGCAGGACTTCAATATCAAATCCTGATTTCGGGTTGTTGCGCCCCGTCCGGGGCGCACAGGAGCGTATTATGTATAAAAAAATCTCGCTGACGCTGGTTATTCTTGCGCTCGGGGGCTGTCGTATCGTCTCTCAGCAGGAGCTGGCCGATCTTAAATCTCCGCCCAACCCGCATATGGCGGATATCGATCGGACATGGCAAGACCAGCTGGTTCCCCAGGTTGTGGCTAAAGCCCGCCCCGTTGCCGAGCTGATGACCGCCCTGCGCGCGGCGAAAGATATCGATAGCGCCTGCAAAACCTTAGGCTATCGCGCTCAGGACGAAAACCCCTGCGTGTTTTACGTCAAAGTCGAAGGCAATATCAGTAAAATTGATTCCGCTTCGCGCAGCGGAAAAATGACGATTCAGGATATCAGCGGCGGCAACGTGGTGGTGCAAATTGGCCCAACGCTGCGCGGCACATTATTACGCGACGGCTATCAGGGCGCCAGCTATCAGGACTTTAACGATCAGGTGCTGTTTGGCGAATATAGCCGGGCGATTAACGAACATGCGGTCAAGATGATCCAGACGGCGCAGGTGAAAACCGGCGAAGCGGTACAGGTGTACGGCGTGTTCTCGGCCTGGGATATTCCGCAGACCATGCCTGATATTACGCCAGCCAAAATTGTTCGTTTGGGAGGGCAATAACATGCAGCGGCAAGAACTCGTCAATTCCCAACCAGTCGACTCTGAAGTTATTATCGAAACTCGCGAATTATCTCGCGTTTATCCGGGCGTTGTCGCCTTAGATAGCGTGAATTACCGGGTCTATCGAAATAAAGTAAACGTTCTGATCGGTGAAAATGGTGCGGGTAAATCCACCATGATGAAAATGCTTGCTGGCGTTGAAACACCCTCTTCCGGTCAAATCATTCTTGATGGCGCCCCGGTGACCCTTAGCTCGACGCACCAGGCTGAAAAGCAGGGAATCAGCATCATTTTTCAGGAATTAAATTTATTCCCGAATATGAACGTCATGGATAATATTTTTATGGCTAACGAATTCTTTCAAAAAGGGAAGATTAACGAAAAATATCAATATGAGTTAGCCAAATCATTACTGGAAAGACTGGAGCTGAATGTCGATCCCTACACCCAGCTTGGTGAATTAGGCATTGGCCATCAGCAGCTGGTGGAAATTGCGCGAGCGCTTTCTAAGGACACCCGGGTATTAATTATGGATGAACCCACTTCCGCGCTCAGCCAGTCGGAAGTCAAAATCCTGTTTAACGTGATCGAACAGCTTAAACGCCGCGGCGTCACCATTATCTATATTTCCCACCGTCTGGAAGAGCTGATGGAAATTGGCGACCACATCACTATTTTCCGCGACGGGCGCTTTATCAGCGAGCGCGAGGTCAGCGACGCCAGTATTCCGTGGATTATCGAACAGATGGTCGGCGATAAGAAAAAACATTTCGACTACCGGCCGGCGCCGAAAGGCGAAGCGGTCCTTGCCGTTGAAGGTCTGACGGCGCTGCACCCCAGCGGCGGCTATAAGCTCAACGATGTGACCTTTACCTTAAGTAAGGGAGAAGTGATCGGCATCTACGGCCTGCTCGGCGCCGGACGCACGGAGCTGTTTAAAGGCCTGGTCGGCCTGATGCCCTGCCAGAGCGGTAACGTCCATCTCAACGGCGAAAATATCGAAAAGGCCCCGTTCCAGGCGCGGCTGAAAAAAGGGCTGGCGCTGGTGCCTGAAGACCGTCAGGGCGAAGGCGTGGTGCAGATGATGTCGATTCAATCGAATATGACCTTATCCGATTTCAGCCTGCAGGGATTTCGCCGGGCGTGGAAATGGCTGAATCCGCAGAAAGAAATCGCCTGCGTCAAAGAGATGATTCGCGAACTGGCAATCAAGGTGAGCGACCCCGATCTGCCTGTCACCTCACTCAGCGGCGGCAACCAACAAAAGGTGGTGCTCGGCAAGGCGTTGATGACGAAGCCGGAAGTGGTGTTTCTCGATGAGCCCACTCGCGGTATCGACGTCGGCGCGAAAACCGACGTTTATCATCTGATCGGCAAAATGGCCCAGCAGGGTCTGGCAGTGATGTTCTCTTCATCGGAGCTGGATGAAGTGATGGCGCTGGCGGATCGCATCCTGGTCATGGCCGACGGTCGGATTACCGCCGATTTACCGCGTCATGCGGTGACCCGCGAAAAATTAATCGCGGCTTCAACACCTCAAGATTAATCAGGCTGGAACCCATCATGAACCAGAAATATATGATTTATATGTACCTGCTGAAGGCCAGAACGTTCATCGCTCTGCTGCTGGTTATCGCGTTCTTCAGCGTGATGGTACCGAATTTCCTGACCACATCTAACCTGCTGATTATGACCCAGCACGTGGCCATCACCGGCCTGCTGGCCATCGGCATGACGCTGGTTATCCTGACGGGCGGTATCGACCTCTCCGTCGGCGCCGTGGCCGGCATCTGCGGCATGGTGGCCGGAGCGCTGTTAACCAACGGCCTGCCCTTATGGAACGGCAGCGTTATCTTCTTCAACGTACCGGAAGTTATCCTCTGCGTGGCGCTCTTCGGTGTGCTGGTTGGCTTCGTTAACGGCGCGGTCATCACCCGCTTCGGCGTCGCGCCCTTTATCTGCACCCTGGGCATGATGTATGTCGCCAGAGGCTCGGCGCTGCTGTTCAACGACGGCAGTACCTACCCCAACCTCAACGGCATGGAAGCGCTGGGCAACACCGGTTTCTCCACCCTGGGATCCGGGACGCTGTTGGGCATCTATCTGCCAATCTGGCTGATGATCGGCTTCCTGCTGCTGGGCTACTGGCTGACCACCAAAACCCCGCTGGGCCGCTATATCTACGCTATCGGCGGTAACGAATCCGCCGCACGCCTGGCCGGCGTGCCTATCGTCAAGGCAAAAATCTTCGTTTACGCCTTCTCCGGCCTGTGCTCAGCGTTCGTCGGCCTTATCGTCGCCTCGCAGCTGCAAACCGCGCACCCGATGACCGGCAATATGTTCGAAATGGACGCCATTGGCGCCACCGTGCTCGGCGGAACCGCGCTGGCGGGCGGTCGCGGCCGGGTGACCGGGTCAATCATTGGCGCGTTCGTCATCGTCTTCCTCGCCGACGGCATGGTGATGATGGGGGTCAGCGATTTCTGGCAGATGGTCATTAAGGGGGTGGTTATCGTCACCGCCGTCGTCGTCGACCAGTTCCAGCAGAAACTGCAGAACAAAGTCATTCTGATGCGCCGCCATGAGGAGAAGCTGGCTGCGGCAGGCGCCACTAGTTAATCACGTCTTTATTACCCCGCCGGATGCTCTGCCGTCCGGCTTCAATAAGGGATGAAAAACATGCAAAGAAATTTCCACAACAAAACGGTTGTTATCACCGGCGCCTGCCGCGGAATTGGTGCAGGTATTGCCGAGCGCTTTGCGCGCGACGGCGCGAATCTGGTGATGGTCTCTAACGCCGAGCGCGTCCACGAAACGGCGGAAACCCTCCGCCAGCGCTACCAGGCCGACATCCTGTCGTTACAGGTTGATGTGACCGACGAAGCGCAGGTGCAGTCGCTGTACGAGCAGGCGGCAGCGCGTTTCGGCACCATCGACGTCTCTATCCAGAACGCAGGCGTGATCACCATCGACTATTACGATCGCATGCCGAAGGCCGACTTTGAAAAAGTGCTGGCCGTTAACACCACCGGCGTCTGGCTGTGCTGCCGCGAAGCCGCCAAATATATGGTCAAGCAGAACCACGGCAGCCTGATCAACACCTCTTCCGGCCAGGGTCGTCAGGGCTTTATCTACACCCCGCACTATGCCGCCAGCAAAATGGGCGTGATCGGCATCACCCAAAGCCTGGCGCACGAGCTGGCGCCGTGGAATATCACGGTTAACGCCTTCTGTCCGGGCATTATCGAAAGCGAGATGTGGGACTACAACGACCGCGTCTGGGGCGAAATCCTCAGCACCGAGCAGAAGCGCTACGGTAAAGGCGAGCTGATGGCGGAGTGGGTCGAAGGCATTCCGATGAAGCGCGCCGGCAAACCGGAAGACGTTGCCGGGCTGGTGGCGTTTCTCGCCTCCGACGACGCGCGTTACCTCACCGGGCAGACCATCAATATCGATGGCGGCTTGATTATGTCGTAATGCCGCCAGCCTGGCATTTTTCAGGTCAGGCTACACAAATCATGTCCCGGAGGCGGTGCTGCGCACCTGTCCGGGCTACCCGACGGCACAAGCCCCGTAGTCCGGACAGGCGCAACGCGCCGCCTCCGGGAACGCCAACACCGGGCATGCTAAAGAATATTTTTTAGAGAGTAATAACTATGATCGCAAAAGATTTTGCCCAACAGCTGTTTAACCTGCAGGACCGCGTGGCCTTTGTCACCGGCGCGGGCAGCGGCATCGGCCAGATGATTGCTTACGGGCTCGCCAGCGCGGGGGCTCGGGTCGTCTGCTTCGATCTCCGTGAAGATGGCGGCCTCGCCGAAACCGTCAAAAATATTGAAGCCATCGGCGGAGAGGCCTGCTTCTACACCGGTGATGTGCGCCAGCTTAGCGACCTACGCGCCGGCGTGGCATTAGCGAAAAGCCGCTTTGGCCGCCTCGATATAGCCGTCAACGCCGCCGGGATTGCCAACGCCAATCCGGCGCTGGAGATGGAAACCGAGCAGTGGCAGCGGGTTATCGATATTAACCTGACCGGCGTGTGGAACTCCTGCAAAGCGGAAGCCGAACTGATGCAGGAAACGGGCGGCGGTTCGATTATTAATATCGCCTCGATGTCCGGCATTATTGTTAACCGCGGTCTCGATCAGGCGCACTACAACTGCTCTAAAGCGGGCGTTATCCACCTGTCAAAAAGCCTGGCGATGGAGTGGATCGGCAAAGGGATTCGGGTCAACTCCATCAGCCCCGGCTATACCGCCACGCCGATGAACACGCGCCCTGAGATGGTTCATCAGACCCGCGAATTCGAAAGCCAGACGCCGATCCAGCGTATGGCGAAGGTTGAGGAGATGGCCGGCCCGGCGCTGTTCCTCGCCAGCGATGCCGCCTCGTTCTGCACCGGCGTTGACCTGGTGGTTGATGGTGGTTTTGTCTGCTGGTAGAACGGATTTAGCGTAGAAAAATGCCGGTAAGGGTGAGGTTGACGTCAGCGAAGCAGTATGCAGGGTGGCGGCGCGATTGTTTTAACCGGTCGATGTTCTCTCGCCGTCCATCCTGCCCCCATAAGCAGAAAAAAGGTGCCTTAAGGTTCCTTACCCAGCCTGCGGATAAGCGGGGATAGCTCCCCGCATACCGGCTACTTCTTCGTTTCGTAAGCGAGAACGGCCTTGAACTCCATACTACGTTCTTTGATGCTCAGCTCGCACAGCGAGTCGCGCACCATTAACGTCAATCCCAGCGCTGTCAGACACAGCACGATGATTGCCACCAGGGCGTATTTTGTCAGCATCTCGTTGCCTCCATGCGAAGAAGGGGCTACTATCCAACGTGCTAGGTTTGGATTGTAGGCCTCAGGTTGATGGGAACATCTCCTGGGGCTTCGTCTTTCTGAATCCTCACCTAAGCCTGAACGCAGAAAGCCTCAGGCACCCGCCGCCATCATACGCTTCCCTGCGCAATTCACTGTATATTTAACCAGCCGCAATCCTTTTTCAGAAAACGTTTAGATAGCCTACATTCCGGGGAAGGTCACGCTGTTGCCCGGCGCTTCGCGATGCAGATGGATAAAGTTCAAATGACGCTCGTACTGGTCAAGAATATCGGTAATGACCTGCTCTTTGCTGTAGTCCATCAGGTCGTTGCCCTGACTCCCTTCCAGCAGGAAGGTCTCCAGACGATAGTAGGTCGACTTCCCGCTGCGCGCCCGGTAGGTAAAGCCGGGAATGGAGTACTGCTGCGGCCAGATCTGATAAACAAAGTTCTGCTCGTCGCCCATATGCACCAGCAGGTCAAGATGGCCCAGGCTGTCCCCCTCTTCCGGCGGCAGGCTTTTCAGCTCGACGTAAGCGCCGCGCAGCTTCAGCTCCTGCGCCACCTCTTCCATCGCCGGGAAGCACACCGTCTCCATCATCTGGCGGGTATAGCGCGTGCCGGGATAGTTCATCAGCCGCGACAGGCGCTTCTTCCAGCTCAGGCGATCCTGCACGCCGAGCGGTCGCGGAGCGGTGTCGCGGTTGGCGCTCTCGCGGCGATAATCCTCAACCTTCAGCGACTTATATAACCCCGCCATCACGAAGAAGATCACGAAGCTAAACGGCAGCCCCATAATCACCGTCGCGTTCTGTAGGGCGGAAATGCCGTTAGTCATCAGCATCCCGAGGGTCAGCAGGCCGATAACCACCGACCAGAAGATCCGCAGCCAGTTTGGCGCATCGCTGTTGATATCCTTCAGCTTCGAGGTGAAGTTACCCAGCACCAGCGCCCCGGAATCCGCGGAGGTCACATAGAACAGCAGGCCGGTAATCGTCGCCACCGAAGCGCTAAAGGTAAACGCCGGATACTGCGCCAGCAGGTTATAGAAGCCGCGCTCCGGGTGGGCGACCGCCTCGGCGGCGAAGGCCGCATTGCCGTGGATGATCTCATACAGCGCGCTATTGCCGAACACCGACAGCCACAGCAGGGTAAAGGTGAACGGGATAATCAGCGTTCCCACCACAAACTGACGAATGGTACGTCCACGTGAAATACGCGCCAGGAACAGGCCGACAAACGGCGACCACGCCACCCACCACGCCCAGAAGAACAGGGTCCAGTTGTTCATCCACTCTACCGGACGATCGAAGGCGAAGCTGTTCAGGGTCATGCCCATAAAACGATTCACATAGTCGCCAACGTTGAGCACCAGTGCGTTGAGCAGAAACTCGGTGTCGCCCATAAACAGGACAAACAGGATCAGCCCGAGGGCCAGCACCACGTTAAGCTCGGAAAGAATACGAATGCCTTTATCCACCCCGGAGGTCACGGAGATGGTGGCGATAATGACCGACAGCACGATCAGCGCCGCTTTCGCGCCCAGCGAGTCCGGAATATCAAACAGCACGTTGAGGCCGTAGTTTAGCTGCACCACGCCAATCCCGAGCGTGGTGGCGATACCAAAAATGGTGCCGATAACGGCGGCGATATCCACGCTGTGGCCGATTGGGCCATTAATCTTTTTGCCGAAGATCGGATAGAGCGCGGAGCGGATGGTCAGGGGTAAATTATAACGATAGCTAAAGTATCCCAGCGCCATCCCCATCAGGGCATACATCGACCAGCCGGTCAGCCCGTAGTGAAACAGCGTCCACACCATCGCCTGGCGCGCCGCCTCCATGGTCTGCCCCGCCCCTTCCGGCGGCTGCATATACTGGGTCACCGGTTCGGCGACGGAGAAGAACATCAGGTCGATACCGATACCGGCGGCGAACAGCATTGCCGCCCAGCTGAGCACGCTAAACTCCGGCTTCGAATGTTCCGGCCCGAGCTTCACCGAACCGAAACGCGAGCAGGCGATGCACACGACAAACACGATATAGAGCGTCGCGGCGAGCAAATAGTACCAGCCAAAGGTGCGGGAAACCCAGTTCAGGGTACGGCCAATCCAGGCCGCGGAAAAATCGCTGAAGAAGAGAGTCATCAGGGAAAACAACAAAATCAGTCCGGCGGAAGTGTAAAAAACCACCGGATTGATTTTGTCCTTTTCTCTGCTCGGCGAAAGGTCTGTCATCCATTCTCCTTACTGTTTTTGCAACTATTAGAACCAAAATCGGCAACAATTAAGACACATTTTATATTGAACGTCCAATCAAAAACCGCTTTAATAGATAAACAAAGCTGATGAATGGAGTCTGAGAAATGCCCAAACTGGGGATGCAACCGATACGGCAGCGGCAGCTGATTGACGCCACCCTGGCCGCCATCAATGAAGTGGGAATGCACGATGCCACCATCGCGCAGATCGCCCGGAGGGCTGGCGTATCAACCGGCATCATCAGCCACTATTTCAAGGATAAGAACGGGCTGCTGGAAGCGACGATGCGCGATATCACCGGCCAGCTGCGCCAGGCGGTGTTGGGCCGTCTGCACGCCCTGCCCGGCGCCGGCCCGCAGGAACGCCTGCGCGCCATCGTGGCGGGAAACTTCGACGACAGCCAGATAAGCAGCGCGGCAATGAAGGCCTGGCTCGCCTTTTGGGCCAGCAGCATGCATCAGCCGATGCTCTATCGCCTGCAGCAGGTCAGCAGCCGGCGACTGCTGTCAAATATCGTCTATGAGTTTCAGCGCGCCCTGCCGCGCGAAGAGGCGCAGGAGGCCGGATACGGTCTCGCCGCGCTGATCGACGGGCTGTGGCTACGCGCGGCGCTGAGCGGTAAACCGCTGGATAAAGCCCGCGCCGAAACGCTCGCCGAGCACTTCATCAGCCAATATCTGCCACCGACTTCTCACTAATGGAGGACCCATGTCCCGAATGGCCGAACAGCAGCTTTACATCGACGGTGGTTATGTTTCCGCCACCAGCGGTAAAACCTTCGAGACGATTAACCCCGCCAGCGGGGAAGTGCTGGCGACCGTCCAGGCCGCCGGCCGCGAAGACGTCGACCGGGCGGTAAAGAGCGCCCAAAAAGGGCAAAAAATCTGGGCGGCGATGAGCGCCATGGAACGTTCGCGCATTCTGCGTAAAGCGGTCGATATTCTGCGCGATCGCAACGATGAACTGGCGCGTCTGGAGACTCTCGATACCGGCAAACCGCTGAGCGAAACCGCCGCCGTCGATATCGTCACCGGCGCCGATGTGCTGGAGTACTACGCGGGCCTGATCCCGGCGCTGGAAGGGAGCCAGATCCCGCTGCGCGACAGTGCATTCGTCTACACCCGCCGGGAACCGCTGGGCGTCGTCGCCGGGATCGGCGCCTGGAACTACCCGATCCAGATCGCCTTGTGGAAATCAGCCCCGGCGCTGGCGGCCGGTAACGCGATGATCTTTAAGCCGAGTGAAGTCACCCCGCTCACCGCCCTGAAGCTGGCGGAAATTTACCGCGAGGCGGGACTGCCGGCGGGGGTATTTAACGTGCTGCCGGGCACGGGCGCCGAAACCGGCCAGTATCTCACCGAGCACCCGGACATCGCCAAAATCTCCTTTACCGGCGGCGTCGCCAGCGGCAAAAAAGTGATGGCCAACTCCGCCGCCTCCTCGCTGAAGGAAGTCACCATGGAGCTGGGCGGTAAATCGCCGCTGATCGTCTGCGAAGACGCCAACCTCGACCTCGCCGCCGACATCGCGATGATGGCTAACTTCTATAGCTCAGGACAGGTCTGCACCAACGGTACCCGGGTATTCGTTCCGGCGCGCCTGAAGGCGGCGTTTGAAGAGAAAATCCTCGCTCGCGTGGCGCGTATCCGCCCCGGCGATCCGTTTGCTGAAAGCACCAACTTCGGGCCGCTGGTGAGCTTCCCGCACCGCGATAACGTGCTGCGCTACATCGCGATCGGCAAGCAAGAAGGCGCGCGCCTGCTCTGCGGCGGCGAGGTGCTGAAAGGCGAAGGCTTCGACCGCGGCGCGTGGGTCGCCCCGACGGTGTTTACCGACTGCGATGACCAGATGACCATCGTCCGCGAAGAGATCTTCGGCCCGGTGATGTCGATTCTGAGCTACGACGATGAGGAAGAAGCGGTTCGCCGCGCCAACGCCACCGAATACGGCCTCGCCGCCGGCGTCGTCACGCCGGATTTAAACCGCGCCCATCGCCTGATTCATCGGCTGGAGGCCGGGATCTGCTGGATCAACACCTGGGGCGAATCCCCGGCGGAGATGCCGGTTGGCGGCTACAAGCACTCCGGGATTGGCCGCGAAAACGGCGTGCAGACGCTGCACAGCTACACCCAGGTCAAATCCATCCAGGTTGAGATGGGTCCGTTTCAATCCATATTTTAACCAGGAGGTCATTTTTGCAGTTTGACTACATTATTATTGGTGCCGGTTCCGCCGGCAACGTACTGGCTACACGACTGACGGAAGATCCCCAGACCACCGTCCTGCTGCTGGAAGCGGGCGGCCCGGATTACCGTTTCGACTTCCGCACCCAGATGCCCGCCGCGCTGGCCTTTCCTCTACAGGGTCGGCGCTATAACTGGGCCTACGAGACCGAGCCTGAACCGCATATGAACAATCGCCGCATGGAGTGCGGACGCGGTAAGGGCCTCGGCGGGTCCTCGTTAATCAACGGCATGTGCTATATCCGCGGCAACGCTATGGATCTCGATAACTGGGCCTCGGCGCCGGGGCTTGAGCACTGGAGCTACCTCGACTGCCTGCCCTACTACCGCAAAGCGGAAACCCGCGATATTGGCGCCAACGACTACCACGGCGGCGACGGCCCGGTCAGCGTCACCACGCCAAAGCAGGGCAACAATCCGCTGTTCCACGCGATGATTGAAGCCGGCGTACAGGCCGGCTACCCGCGCACCGACGATCTTAACGGCTACCAGCAGGAAGGGTTTGGCCCCATGGATCGTACCGTGACGCCGCAGGGACGCCGCGCCAGCACCGCGCGCGGCTATCTCGACCAGGCGCGCGCGCGTCCCAATCTGACCATTCGCACCCATGCGCTGACCGATCGCATTATTTTTGCCGGCAAGCGCGCCGTCGGCGTCGAGTGGCTGGAGGGCGACAGCACCGCGCCGTCAAACGCCACCGCCAGTAAAGAAGTGCTGCTCTGCGCGGGCGCCATCGCTTCGCCGCAAATCCTGCAGCGCTCCGGCGTCGGCAGCCCGGAACTGTTGCGCCAGTTCGATATTCCGCTGGTTCACGCCCTGCCCGGCGTCGGCGAGAACCTGCAGGATCATCTGGAGATGTATCTGCAGTACGAATGTAAAGAGCCGGTGTCGCTCTACCCGGCGCTGCAGTGGTGGAACCAGCCGAAAATCGGCGCCGAATGGCTGTTCGGCGGGACCGGCATCGGCGCCAGCAACCAGTTTGAAGCGGGCGGATTTATTCGCAGCCGGGAAGCCTTTGCGTGGCCGAATATTCAGTACCACTTCCTGCCGGTCGCGATTAACTACAACGGCTCAAACGCGGTGAAAGAGCACGGATTCCAGTGCCACGTCGGCTCCATGCGCTCCCCAAGCCGCGGCCACGTGCGTCTGAAGTCGCGCGACCCGCACGAACATCCGGCGATTCTGTTTAACTATATGTCCAGCGAACAGGACTGGCAGGAGTTCCGCGACGCGATTCGCATTACCCGCGAAATCATGCATCAGCCGGCGCTGGATAACTATCGCGGCCGGGAGATCAGTCCGGGGGCGGAGTGCCAGAGCGATGCCGAGCTGGATGAGTTTGTGCGCAATCATGCGGAAACCGCCTTCCATCCGTGCGGCACCTGTAAAATGGGCTACGACGAGATGGCGGTGGTGGATGGCGAAGGTCGGGTTCACGGGCTGGAAGGCCTGCGCGTGGTCGACGCCTCGATTATGCCGCAGATTATTACCGGCAACCTTAACGCGACCACCATCATGATTGGCGAAAAAATGGCTGACGCCATTCGCGGCCGTCAGCCGCTGCCGAAGAGCACCGCGGCGTATTACGTGGCGAACGGCGCGCCGGTTCGCCGGTAAGAGTAAGCCCCCGCCCCTCTCCCTGCGGGAGAGGGTTAGGGTGAGGAAAAACTAACGGAAATCTTCCAGCCGCTTTAGCTGCCGTCCATCAGCATCAAAGTTCTCCGGCGCCAGCCACGCCCGCAGCGCCGCGTCGCGCGCGGGCCATTCGCTATCGATAATCGACAGCATATCGCTATCGCGGGTGCGTCCTTTGCGTACCATCCTCTGACGAAGACGCCCCTCCCAGGTAAACCCCAGCCGGTCGGCGGCGCGGCGGGAGGCGAGATTCATCGAATCGCACTTCCACTCCAGCCGACGATAGCCGTGAGCAAAACCATTTTGCAGCAGCAGCCACACCGCCTCGGTCCCGAGCGGCGTATTTTTCATCGCCCGCGACCAGGTGACGTGCCCTATCTCCACCGTGCCCATCGCCCGCTCAATCGCCATATAGCTGACCAGCCCGACGGCCCGCTCGGCGCGCAAATCGATAACCGCATACGGCACCAGCCCGTCGTCCATAACCTTACCGGTGATCCAGTTCGCCGTTGACTCCACGCTCTGTGGGCAGGTGCTGGCAAGCCAGGTCCAGTCGCTGTCGTCGCCGAGGGCATAGGCGGCAAACAGATCCGCCGCGTGCCGCTCGGTATCCAGCGGCTCCAGCCGGCAAAAGCGGCCATTTAACGCCGTGCGGCGCAGAAGTCCCGCGCCCTGCCACCCTGGCACGCGATCGTTGACCTGCTGACCAAATTCATTAATTTCCGGCACGCTTATCTCTCCCGTAGTGTTATCAAATTGTTATATCAAGAAAGGCGAATGGCCGGAAGATGCCCGGTACGATCGATCGTCATAACCCCTTGGTCTTTCTTATGCTTTTTAAGCATAAACTTAGCCGATCTTTGACTTTACGCCCGTAATTAAGCGGCCTAACGTAGCGAAACATCAATAATCACAATAACTTTTTTCAGGGATCGCATATGACTAAAAAACTGCTGCCGCTGCTGGTGCTCGCCGCGTTATCCGCCGCCGTTCACGCCGCCACGCCGCCGGGGACCCTGGTGGTCGCGCAGGGCCTCGACGATATCGTCAGCCTCGACCCGGCGGAAGCCAACGAGCTCTCCAGCATCCAGACGGTACCGAGCCTTTATCAGCGCCTGGTGCAGCCGGACCGCGATAACCCTGAAAAAATCACCCCGATCCTGGCCGAAAGCTGGCAGGCCGATCCGGCGGCGAAAACCCTGACCATCAAGCTAAAGCCCGACGCCAAATTCGCCTCCGGTAACCCGCTGCGCCCGGAAGATGTCATTTACTCGTACACCCGCGCGGTCATCCTGAACAAATCGCCAGCGTTTATTCTTAACGTCCTCGGCTGGCAGCCGGATAACATCGCCAGCCAGCTGAAGAAGGTAGACGACCATACCCTGGAGCTCCGCTGGACCGCCGACGTCAGCCCGGCGGTGGCGCTGAATATTCTCTCAACGCCGATCGCCTCTATCGTCGATGAGAAACAGGTCGCCCCGAACGCCAAAGATAGCGACTTCGGTAACGGCTGGCTGAAAATGCACTCGGCGGGCAGCGGCGCGTATAAAATGCGGGTCTATCAGCCGCATCAGGCCATCGTGCTGGAGGCCAACAGCAGCGCACCCGGCGGCGCGCCGAAGCTGAAAAGCATCATTATTAAGAACGTTCCGGACCCGGCCTCACGTCGTCTTCTCATCCAGCAGGGTGATGCCGACGTGGCGCGCGATCTCGGCGCCGACCAGATTGCGGCTCTGCAGGGTAAACCGGGCGTCAAGGTCCTCAGCATCCCTTCCGCTGAGCAGAACTATCTGGTCTTTAATACCGGCAACAGCGCCAACCCGCTGCTGAAAAACCCGGCCTTCTGGGAAGCGGCGCGCTGGCTGGTGGATTACAACGGCATCACGAAAGATTTGCTGAAGGGGCAATATTTCGTCCATCAGAGCTTCCTGCCGGTCGGCCTGCCGGGCGCGCTGGACAATAACCCGTTTACATTCAACCCGCAAAAAGCCAAAGATATCCTCGCTAAAGCGGGCATCAAAGAGGCGCATTTCACCCTCGACGTCGAAAACAAGCCGCCGTTTATCACCATCGCCCAGTCGATGCAGGCGAGCTTCGCCCAGGGCGGCGTGAAGGTGGATTTGCTGCCGGCCGCGGGTAGTCAGGTCTATGCTCGCGTGCGCGCCAAACAGCATCAGGCGGCGATTCGGCTGTGGATCCCTGACTATTTCGATGCCCACTCTAACGCCAGCGCCTTTGCGTACAACGACGGTAAATCCAGTACCGTCGCTGGGCTAAACGGCTGGCAGATCCCGGAGCTGAATAAAGCGACCCTGGCGGCAGTCGCCGAGCCGGACGCAGCGAAGCGCCTGGATCTGTATAAAAACATGCAGGAGGCGCTGCAGCGCAGTTCGCCTTACGTGTTTATCGATCAGGGTAAAACCCAGATTGTGGTTCGCGATAACGTGAAGGGTTATCAGCAGGGTCTCAATGCCGATATGGTCTGGTATGACCGGGTAACCAAATAACGCCTGGGGCAGGTACGATCAGGTAGCCCGGACAGGCGCAACGCGCCGCCTCCGGGAACGCAGGCCCCGATACCTTATGTTTTCCCGGTGGCGCTGCGCTGACCGGGCTACAACAACAGATCGCGCCAGCTGATAACACTGTACTTTTTACCAACGGAATAACCATGTCTGCTGTGTTACCCCCCCGAGCAGAGCGGCGCGCAAAACGCCCCCTGCTCGCGCTGTTTCAGGGACTGCTGACGCTGGCCCTGACGCTGCTCGGCCTGCTGCTGGTGACCTTTGCGCTCTCGGCGCTGTCGCCGGTGGATCGGGTGCTGCAAATCGTCGGCGACCACGCCAGTCAGTCCACCTATGCTCAGGTACGTCACCAGCTCGGCCTCGACCAGCCGTTGCCGCTGCAGTTCTGGCGCTATCTGGT
This sequence comes from Klebsiella sp. LTGPAF-6F, assembly GCF_001753185.1. Taxonomy (NCBI): domain Bacteria; kingdom Pseudomonadati; phylum Pseudomonadota; class Gammaproteobacteria; order Enterobacterales; family Enterobacteriaceae; genus Klebsiella; species Klebsiella sp. LTGPAF-6F. Next base: position 1,747,874 of record NZ_CP017450.1, on the reverse strand, counting down.
GAATCTCGCCCACGGCGATCTCGGTATCGCCAGCTCAACCGGCCAGCCGGTGCTGCACGACCTGCTTGCCGCTTTCCCGGCCACCCTCGAACTGGCTACGCTGGCGCTGATTATCGGCGCGCTGTCGGGCGTTATCGCAGGCGTTCTTTGCGCCCGCTACGTCGGCTCGCCGTGGGATCTGGCGATGCGCACCTTTACGCTGCTCGGCAACTCGGTGCCGATTTTCTGGCTCGGTCTGCTGATGCTGGCGCTGTTTTACGCCAAACTGCAGTGGACGCCGGGGCCGGGGCGGCTGGACGATATTTATCAGTACACCGTCGAACCGCGCACCGGCTTTGCGCTCATTGATACCTGGCTCTCGGGTGATAAAGAGGCGGTTAAAAACGCCGCCGGGCACCTGCTGCTGCCGGTGCTGCTGCTGGCCTATTATTCTCTGGCGAGCATCACCCGCCTGACCCGTTCCGCCTGCCTGAGCGAAATGAACAAAGAGTACATCCTGCTGGCGCGCGCCAAAGGGGCCGGTGAGATGACGATTCTGCTGCGTCACGTCCTGCCCAATATCCGCGGCACCCTGCTGACGGTGACCGCCCTCGCCTGGACCTCCATGCTGGAAGGCGCGGTGTTGACCGAAACCGTCTTCTCCTGGCCGGGAATTGGCCGCTATCTGACCACCGCGCTCTTTGCCGGCGATACCACGGCGATTATGGGCGGTACGCTGCTGATCGGCGCGAGCTTTGTGCTGATTAATAACCTCACCGACCTGCTGGTGCGGCTGACCGATCCGAGGATACGCTGATGCCTGGCTACCTTTTTTTACGCCGCCTGCGCCGCTCTCCCGCCGCCTTTTGCGGCCTGATCATCATTACGGTACTCCTGCTGATTGCGCTCTTTGCACCCTGGCTGGCTCCTCTCGACCCGAACTGGCAGGACGCCGCCGCGCGGCTGCAGGGTCCGGGCCCGCGGCACTGGCTCGGCACCGACAGCTACGGCCGCGATCTTCTCTCAAGGCTGATTTTCGGCGCCCGTCCGGCGCTGGGGCTGGTCGCGCTGGTGACGGCGATTACGCTCCCCGCCGGTCTGCTGGTGGGGATCCTGTCCGGCTATTACGGCGGCTGGCTGGAGCGCGTGCTGATGCGTTTTACCGACGTGGTAATGTCGATGCCGCGGCTGATTCTGGCCTTCGCGTTTGTCGCGATGCTCGGCCCGGGCCTGGTGAACGGCGCCCTGGCGCTGGCGCTAACGACCTGGCCCGCTTACGCCCGTCAGGCGCGCAGCGAAATTCAGCGCCTGCGCCACAGCGACTATCTGGCGGCGGCGGAGATGATGGGCATTCGCGGCTGGCGTCTGCTGATGGGTCATATTCTGCCGCTCTGTCTGCCCTCGGCGATCGTCCGGCTGGCGCTGGATCTAGCCGGGATTATTCTCGCCGCTGCCGGTCTCGGCTTCCTTGGCCTCGGCGCCCGCCCGCCAATGGCGGAATGGGGCGCGATGATCGCCGACGGCATGCAGGTCATTTTCGACCAGTGGTGGATCGCCGCCGCCCCTGGCGCCGTTATCCTGATCGCCAGCCTGGCGTTTAACCTGCTGGGCGATGGCCTGCGCGACGTTCTGGAGCCGCAACATGACTGATACTCGCCTGATCGTTCAGGGACTGACCATCGACTATCCCACCGCCAGAGTGGTGGACCATTTAAGCTTCACGCTCGGCAACGAGCGGCTGGCGCTGGTCGGCGAATCCGGCTCCGGTAAATCCATGACCGCCCGCGCCCTGATGGGGCTGGTACGCCGGCCCGGCGTCGTCAGCGCCGAGGCGCTCAACGTGCTGGGGCGCGACGCATTAACCCTTCGCGACCGCGGCTGGCGCGGGCTACGCGGCAACGATATAGCGATGGTGCTGCAGGACCCGCGCTACGCGCTCAATCCGGTAAAAAGCATTCAGGCGCAGTTGGAAGAGGCATTAACTCTGCATCAGCGCCTTAGCCGCCGCGCGCGGCTGGAGGCGGTCAAAGCCGCCGTTGCCGCCGTCGGTCTGGATTTACCGGTGCTCAACCGTTATCCAGGCGAACTCTCCGGCGGGATGGGCCAGCGGGTGATGATTGCCCTTGCGCTGCTCAATAATCCGCAGGTGCTGATCGCCGATGAGCCCACTTCAGCCCTCGATGCCCGGCTGCGTAATCAGATCCTCGAACTGCTGGTAGAGCAGTGCGAACAGCGGCGGATGGCGATGCTGTTGATTAGCCACGACCTGCCGCTGGTGGCCGAGCACTGCCAGCGGGTGCTGGTCCTGTATCAAGGGGAAAAGGTCGATGAGATGGCGGCGCGAGATCTGCCGAAGGCGACGCATCCCTACACCCGTACGCTCTGGACCTGTCGCCCGGCCGCGCAAACTTACGGTCAGATGCTGCCGACCCTCGACCGAACCCTGAACTTGACGGAGGCGGCGCATGGTGGTCGTTAATCTCAAGGATTTACAGGTTATTTTTGGCGAAAAAACCGCGGTGTCCGCCGCCAGCTTTGCCGTTGACGCGGGAGAAACGTTCAGCCTGATCGGCGCATCCGGCTGCGGAAAATCAACGATTCTGCGGGTATTAGCCGGGCTGCAGCGGGACTGGCGCGGCCGCGTTGAACTGTTCGATAAGGCCATTACGCCGGGCGCGCGTTTTCAGGGCGAGCTGCGGCGCAACGTACAGATGGTGTTTCAGGACCCGTACGCCTCGCTGCATCCCAATCATACGCTATGGCGCACGCTGGCGGAGCCGCTGAAAATTCACGCTATCGGCGAGATCGAACAGCGGGTGTCCACCGCCCTGCAAGAGGTGGGGCTGCCTGCCGACGCCGCGCGCCGCTATCCGCACCAGCTTTCCGGCGGCCAGCGCCAGCGGGTGGCGATTGCTCGCGCGCTGCTGCTGCGGCCAAAGATTCTGCTGCTGGATGAGCCAACGTCGGCGCTGGATATGTCGGTGCAGGCGGAAATACTGAATCTGCTCAATCGGCTAAAGCAGGAGCACGGAATGACCTATCTGCTGGTCAGCCACGATGCCGATGTGATTGCCCATATGTCAGACCGGGCGGCGTTTATGGCGGAAGGCGTGATTCAGCGCTTCTTTAACCACGAAGCGCTGGTGAACGGCGAACATCGGATAGGCTGAAAACCCGCCCCCGCTCGCGCTACGCTTAGCGGGGCTACGGGTTCGCCGCCATCTGCGAGAAGGTCGCCCGGGTAAGGCATTTACGCCGCGCCCCGGGAAATCATCCCCTTATTTCGCCAGGCTCGCGAAGCGGGCGAATACCGCATCAAAAATCGCCAGCCCTTTTACCACCTGTTCGGCGCTGATGGTGCACGGCGGCACCACGTGAATGCGGTTCTCCACCACAAACGCCAGCAGGCCGGCTTCGGTTAACGCGCCTTTAATGGCCGCCATATCGGCAGCGGTCAGCGGCGTTTTCCGCTCGCGGCTGCTGACCAGCTCCAGCGCCTGGAACAGACCGCGGCCGCGCACGTTGCCGATAATCGCGTGCTTCTCCGCCAGCGCTTCCAGCCCCGGACGCAGCACTTCGTTGCCGATGGTCGCCGCGTTCTCCACCACCTTCTCTTCCTTCATCGCGTCAATGGTGGCGACAATCGCCGCCATCGCCAGCGGATGGCCGGAATAGGTCAGCCCCCCGGCAAAGAAATGGTCATCAAAGTAGCGGGCGATTGGCTCGCTAATCAGCACGCCGCCGGCCGGGACGTAGCCGGCGTTAACCCCTTTGGCGAAAGTCACCAGATCCGGCACCACGCCATCCTGCTCGAAGGCGAACCAGCTCCCGGTACGACCAAAACCGGCCATCACTTCATCGAGGATCAGCACAATGCCAAACTCGTCGGCCAGCGCCCGCACGCCCTGCATATAGCCCTCCGGCGGGACAAGAATCCCGGCGGTCCCCGGAATCGACTCCAGCAGAATCGCGGCTATCGCGTTCGGGCCTTCGCACTCGATCATCCGCCGCAGATGGGCCAGCGCGCGCTGGCACTCCTCCTCTTCCGTCGTGGCGTTAAATTCGCTGCGGTAGAGATAGGGGTTAAAGAAGTGCACGTGACCGCGTGAATACTCGTTCGGCACGCGGCGCCAGTCGCCGGTGGCGGCAATCGCGCTGCCGGTATTGCCGTGATAGGAGCGATAGGCGGAGAGCACTTTATCGCGCCCGGTATAGAGCCGCGCCATACGGATGGCGTTCTCGTTGGCATCGGCGCCGGCGTTGGTGAAGAACACTTTGCTAAAGCCTTCCGGCGCCAGCTCGACAATCCGCTTCGCCGCTTCGCCGCGGGCGAGGTTGGCGGTGGCGGGCGCGATGGTCACCAGCTCTTCCAGCTGGGCTTTCATCGCCGCCAGCACGCGAGGATGCTGATAGCCAATGTTGACGTTGACCAGCTGGCTGCTGAAATCCAGGTAAGTATTGCCTTCGTAATCCCACAGCTCGCAGCCTTTTGCCCCGGCGATCACCAGCGGATGTAAATTGCCCTGCATCGACCATGAATGAAACACATAAGCGCGATCCAGCAGCCGAACTTCATCATTGCTTATCGCTACCTCGTTCTGTAGTGCCAGCTTCATACCCTGCCCTCTCTCATGTCGTTGTTGTTGTCCTCATCATTGGCCGTGCGGGGGAGAAACGGATAGAGCCAGTCAGGCGAAAATGATGTGACACCGTGTCACATCGCCGCGCGCCGACTGGCCCTGTGCCCGCGCGCGCGCGGTTTTTATAGTGGGAGCGACAACCTGCACAGGAGAATGAAATGGCAACGAGCAAAGTGGTGTTTATTACCGGGGCGACCTCGGGATTTGGGGAAGCAGCGGCGCAGGTCTTCGCCGATGCGGGCTGGTCGCTGGTGCTGAGCGGACGCCGTTTTGCGCGGCTGAAGACGCTACAGGATAAGCTCGCCTCGCAGGTGCCGGTGCACATTATCGAACTCGACGTACGCGATAGCGATGCGGTGGCCGCGGCCGTGGCGGCGCTGCCCGCGGGCTTCGCCGATATCACGACGCTGATTAACAACGCCGGGCTGGCGCTGTCGCCGCAGCCCGCGCAGAAAGTGGATCTGGACGACTGGAAAACGATGATCGACACCAACGTCACCGGGCTGGTCAACGTGACCCACGCGCTGCTGCCGACGCTGATTAACCACGGCGCGGGCGCGAGCATCATCAATATCGGCTCTATCGCCGGGCAGTGGCCCTACCCCGGCAGCCACGTCTACGGCGCCAGTAAGGCTTTCGTGAAGCAGTTCAGCTATAACCTGCGCTGCGATCTGCTCGGGACCGGGGTGCGCGTGACCGATCTCGCGCCGGGCATTGCCGAAACGGAATTTACCCTGGTGCGCACCAAAGGCGACCAGGCGGCGTCGGACAACCTGTATCGCGGTACCACGCCGCTGAGCGCGCGGGATATTGCCGAACAGATGTTCTACATCGCCACGCTGCCGGACCATATGAATATCAACCGGGTCGAGGTGATGCCGGTGCGTCAGGCCTGGCAGCCGTTCGCCATCGATCGGGATTAAGGTTTGGTAGAGCGGAGAGGCGCGTAAGCGCCGCCTCCGGGAATGTTTCATGCAGCTACGGATATGTCTCTGAAACAACGTGTTATGCAGCGATGCCCTGGCCCCCGCTGAAATCGGCGAACCGGAGGACCGAAGACAAGGGCTGGCCGCCAGGGATGGCGGACAGAGGCGAATCGAGACAGTGATGTCGAGTTGAGCCGACCGCAGGCTGAGGTCCGGGAGGTGAGCGCAGTGCGCAGCACCGATTTCTTTGCGGGACCGCGGGGATTGTAAAGGGGGAGACGGTTTTCTCCCCCTTTACCCGTTCACCTACCACGGTGAGACATTTTCTGCGAAATAGCGGTGAACGGAACCCCTACCACACCGTCCCGGGGGCGGCGCTTGACGCGCCTGTCCGGGCTACCCAATCTGCCACCCTCAGGCGCCGAGCCCGGAAATCCCGGGTCGCGGCGTAAACACCTTACCCGGGCTACCGCCCCGCAGACGGCTGGAAACCCGTAGCCCCGGTAAGCGCAGCGCGACCGGGGAGAACGGCCGCTGATGCTTACCGGCTGCTCTGCAAAAACTGCCTGACGCGCTCGGAATCCGGGTTGGTGAAAAACTTCTCCGGCGGCGCTTTCTCAATCAACAACCCCTTCTCAAGAAACACCACCTCATCCGAGACCTGGCGCGCAAAGTCCATCTCGTGGGTCACCACCACCATCGTGTAGCCCTCGGCGGCCAGCGCCTTCATTACCCCCAGTACCTCGTTGACCAGCTCGGGATCCAGCGCCGACGTCGGCTCATCAAACAGAATCACCTCCGGCGACATCGCCAGCGAACGGGCAATCGCCACCCGCTGCTTCTGTCCGCCGGAGAGCGTAATCGGGTAAACGTCGGCTTTATGCGCCATCCCCACTTTCTCCAGCTGCTGCATGGCGATAGCTTTCGCTTCATCACGCTTCATCCCCTTCACGTGCAGCAGCGCTTCGCTGACGTTCTGCTGCACCGTCAGGTGCGGCCACAGGTTAAAGCTCTGAAACACCATGCCTACCCGCTCGCGGATTTTCGACAGCTGGCGATGGGACATCGCGCGGCCATTATGCTCATCAATCCCCAGCCGCTGGCCGCTGATGCGGATCTCGCCGCGATCCGGCTGTTCCAGCCAGTTCATGCAGCGCAGCAGCGTCGATTTACCCGACCCCGACGAGCCGAGAATGCTCACCACGGTCCCCTTTTCTACCGTCAGGTTGATATCACGCAGAACTTCCACGTTATCAAACTGTTTAGAGACGTTTTTGACGCTTACAGCAGTAGTATCAGACATGACTCATTCCTCTTCTGACTCCCCAGGCGCTCAGGCGTTTAATCAGCAGCTCCAGCAGAATGCTGATCGCCCAGTAGAGCCCAATCGCGACGATAAAAGCGTTAAACGGGATAAAATAGGTGGCCTGCACGCTGTTAGCCGCAGCGGTTATCTCCTGGACGGTGATAATGCTGAGGAAAGCGGTATCTTTCAGGCAGATAATCAGCTGGTTCCCCATCAGCGGGAGCGCGGAAGAGAGAATATTGGGCAGAATAATGCGGCGGAATATTTTGTAGCGCGAAAACCCCTGCGCGACCGCCGCCTCGATATAGCCACCGGAAAATACCCGCCGCTGGCTGCGCAAAATCTCAAAGAAATAGGCGCCGTGGTAGATAATTAAGGCAATTAAGCCGGCGGTCCAGGGCTCCATACTAATACCCACTTGCGGCAGCCCGTAATAGAGCAAATAGGCGAGAATCAAAAAGGGAATCGCCCGCATTAAGCTGACAAAGGCAATAATAAGCCGGTTAAGGATTTTCTTTTGATATTCGGTTAAATAGCACAGGACAATGCCGATAATTAATCCGGCAATTGCCGCGGTAATAAAAAGCTCAAGGGTGGCGAGTAAACCGGCAATAAAGCTGTCGCGCACCGACCAGATAACGGCCCACTGATTCATAGCACCTCCCGTATTTATCGTGCCAGACGCTTCGCTTTACGCTCGGCCATTCCCTGCAATTTCAGCAGCAGGCCAATAATCACCACGTACAGCAGACCCGCCGCCAGGATTGGCGAAAGCGGTTCATAGGTGACCGAAGAAATCCGGTTGGTGACGCGCGTCAAATCCACCACGCCAATCACCGCAATGGCCGGACTGCCCTTAATCAGGAACGACATCTCGTTAACCAGCGCGGGCAGGCTTTCAATCCACATCTGCGGCAGCATGATGTAGCGGAAGTAGGCCCAGCGGCGCATCCCGACCGACTCCGCCGCTTCCCGCTGTTCGCGGGGAAAAGTGCGAAAGGCGTTGCGCCATATTTCGGCGTTAAAGGCCGAGGTATTGAGCGTCAGCGCCACAATCGCCGCGACGTTTTTGTCGAGGTTAATCCCGACGGTCGGCAGAGAAAGAAACAGGAACAGCACCAGCGTGACCAGCGGCGTCGCGCGGGCGAGGCTGATATAGACCACCAGCAGCTGATCGATAACCGGAATGCGCAGCATGCGCACCAGCGCAATCAGCAGGCCAATCACCACCCCAAAGGCAATGGCGATGGCCGAAATCCAGAGGGTCGTCCATGCGCCTTCAATCAGTAACTGCCAGGAAATTGCATCCATGAAGCCCTCCTTCACTCAACGGGCGGCGGTTACCCGCCGCAGAACGCATTACAGACCGGCCAATTTATGGAACTGTTCCGGGCTGGTGATTGGCACGTTCGGAAGATCGTCATAGGTTTCGCCAAACCACTTTTTCTGGAGTTCCGCGAGCTTGCCGGTCTCCTTCATGTGGTTCATAAATTTGGTCATATAGGCCAGCAGCTGCGGCGAGTTTTTCGGGATCGGCCAGGCCATATAGCCCGGGCCGGATACCGCCAGACCTTTGGCGAACACCTTCGGCTTGGCCTTCGCCAGGTCGTTGACCGAGATAACCACGTTAATCACGTAGTCCAGGCGTTTGTTGGCGAGATCGGCGTAAGCTTCCGGGTAGGAGGGATACTCCACCACCGGCCCCAGCTTACCGCCGGTTTTCTCCAGCATCGCTTTCAGTTCTGGCAGCCTTGCCAGCAGCGCGCTGCCCGCCTGAACGCCCACTTTTTTCCCACTCAGTTCGGCAATGGTATTCAGGGAATTATCGCCCGCGCGTTTGACAAAATAGTGCTGCGCTGACGCCCACGGCGGCGTGAAATCAAAGACCTTGAGACGATCGTCGGTAATTACCGCGCCGGTTAAGGCCATATCGTATTGCCCGGTAGAAACCGCCGCCAGTAATCCGGTCCACGGCAAAATGCTCTGGTCGACGTTGAATTTCGCGTATTTGCGTAATTCATCGAGCATATCTTTGTTGAAGCCATCCGCCTGGCCGTTATTCATAAAGTTAAAAGGCGCGTAATCATCTTCGGTCGCGACTTTCAGGGTGCCGGATTTTTCTATTTCCGGAAGATCCGCGGCGGCTGCGTGATAAGAAAAGGCCATCGCCATGATGGCGCCCAGACAAATTGAACCTAATGATTTTTTCATTAATTCACCCCTAATTAATTCGCCAGACGTGTTCACTCCAGAACATGAAAAGGTTTTGCAAAATATGTGCCGACGGAAGTTCCGGTCCGCGACTGATGAATACGTTTTTACTGTAGGGAGCGTTTTAAATTTCCGGATAGAGCCAGATTCACCGCGCGGATGTGTCAGTCATTCTCAGGGTGGTATGGAATTTGCTCCAGTGTCTGTACTGTGCGTTTGAGTAAGGAGCCAGGCATGATCCGACACCTGTTACACGTTGATTTCGACCCGCGCCGCGGTTTGCAGGAGCAGGTGCGCGAGACGCTGATTAACGCCATTCTGGGCGGCATTTTTTCCGCCGACACGCCGCTCCCCTCCTGCCGCCAGCTGGCCAGCCAGCTGCGGGTCTCGCGCAACACCACGGCGCTGGTTTTTGAGGGTCTGGTTAACGAGGGATACCTCGTGAGTCGCCCGCGCAGCGGTTATTACCTGCATCCGGATTACCAGCACGCCAGCCCCTCTTCGGCGCCGGAAGCTGCACCGCAGGACGAGGGTTCTGCACCACGCTGGGGCACGCGGCTGCAAATCACCCCCAGCCAGCAGGAGTCGATTCTGAAGCCGGCCGGCTGGATGAACTACCGCTATCCGTTTATCTACGGCCAGCCGGATACTCGCCAGTTCCCGCTGGCGACCTGGCGCTCGGCGGCAAACTGGCTGCACGGCGGGGTTCGCGACCCAGAGTGGGTGGTGGATCACATCGATCGCGACGTGCCGATGCTGATTGAGCAGATCCGCACCCGGGTGCTGCCCAAACGCGGCATTGTCGCCTCGCCGGACGAGATTCTGATTACCCTCGGTTCGCAAAACGCGCTGTACCTGCTGACGCGCCTGCTGATGTCATCCAGCACGCGCGTTGGCGTGGAGAATCCCTGCTTTCGCGAGGCCATTAACACCTTTCTGCTTGCCGATACCGATATCGTGCCGCATCCGGTGGATGAACAGGGGATCGTCCTCAACGACGCCCCCTGCGATTACTACTACGTCACTCCCGGACACCAGGTGCCAACCGGGGTGGCGATGAGCAAAGCGCGGCGCGACCAGCTGCTGGAGCATGCCGCTCGCCATGATGCGGTGATTATTGAGGACGATTACGACTCTGAAAGTAACTTTATGCTCAACCCGCTGCCGGCGCTGAAGGCCAGCGATCGCTGCGGAAGAGTGATCTACGTGAGCAGCCTGTCAAAAGCGCTATCGCCGGGCCTGCGGCTGGGCTTTATGGTCGCTGACCCGGATCTGATTGACGAAGCCCGGGCGCTGCGGCGGCTGGTGTATCGTCATCCGCCGACCAATATTCAGTATCAGATGGCCCATTTCCTCGCCCAGGGCCACTATGAAACCCACCTGCGGCGCTACCATTACGACTCTGCCCAGCGCTGGGACCGTCTCAACAACGCGCTACAGCAGCATCTGCCGGAGTGCCGCATCATCCCCGGCAGCGAACACGCCAACGCGTTCTGGCTGGCCACGCCGGAGCAAATTAACACCCAGCAGCTGACCTGGCGCGCCGCCCACGCCGGGGTACTGATTGAGCCCGGCGCGCGGCATTTTCTCAGCGACGCGCCGCCGGCTAATTTCTTCCGGATGGGGTTCCACGCCATTCACCCTGACGCCATCGAACAGGGCGTGGAGGTACTGCGCGGCCAGCTGGCGCAGATGGGCTGAACGCCGGGCCCCGCGCCCTCACGGTCATGACGACAAATAAGGATGAACGGCGGAAACAATAAGACCGACGGCAAAACACACAAACACGATGCCACCGGTTTTATTCAGCTTAACAAAGGCATTCCCGGACGACATTTTCGTTTTTACGCTGTGCGCGAAAAGGCCGTAGAGTGAATGAATGACAACCACCAGAATACAGAAGGTTATCGACAGCACGCTGAACTGCGGAATAAAGGGCTGCTGCGGATGAATAAACTGGGGAAACAGCGCCATAAAAAACACAATGGGTTTGGGATTAAACAACGACACCAGTACTCCCTGACGAAACCGCTGGCTGGCGGAAGGCATCGTTGAATCGGCGGAAGAGAGAGGTTGATTCAGCGCGCGGGGCACCGAGCGAAACAGCTTTACGCCCAGATAGATCAGATAGGCCGCCCCAACCCCCTTGACTATCAACAGCGTCAGCTGAGAGGTGGTAATCATCACGCCAACGCTGCTGGCAGCAATAATCGATATGACGCCCATCCCCACCGCCACGCCGATAATCCCCGCCATTGCATTACGCAGATTATAATTCAGGGTGTTGGTCAGCGTCAGGAGCACTCCTGGCCCGGGGCTGGCAATGGTCAGGCTGGCAATCAGTATATAAAGGTAGAGCTGCTGCATTGAAAAAGTATCCTGTACAGAACAGGGCGCGGCTCCGCCCCTGAAATGATTAACAACGTCGTATCTTCAGGACGTGCGCTCGCTCAGCGTCAACAGCACAACCGTACTTGATGTGTTTTGTACACTACCGTAACAATTTTATATTGTCATTAAATTTAAAATTAACCCTATAAATCATAACAATAAAAAAACAACATTTATTCTAAGACTATTAACCCTCTATTTACCCCATAAAACGTTACTAATAAGTCACCCTATCGCTCGCCGCCGAAACGCTAGCGATATTGCTCATACTCCACGGCTTCGCGAACCTGGACTAGCGCCGCGCGCAGGCTATCGAAGGGAACGGAGCCGAGGGCGATGCGGAGCGCCTGCGGAACGTTCGCTGTAACGCAAAAAGGCTCGGCGGTCGACACGGAAATATGGCGCTCCATCAGCGTTTTCGCCAGCCGATCGGCCCGACCCTCCTCGCCCAGAGGCAGCCAGACAAAATACGAACCCGGATGGCTGACGAAGGGAAGCGCGCCGAGAACCTCGCGGGCAACCCCCTGCCGCCGCGCATCCTGGCGTTTCTGCGCTTCAAAACGCGCTACCGTGCCGTCTTCAATCCAGGTGCAGATCAGCGAACTCACCAGCGAAGGGGTGTTCCACGTGGTGGCCCGTATAGCGCGCTCAATCTCCGGCCGATAGCGGGACGGGCAGGCTTTCGTCAGAAACGGCCGCGCGCGTAGCAGCTTGTGCCGCTGGCCATCGTCTCGTCAGGGGTGGTGATCGGCTTTCCGCTGCTCACGGCGCTGGCCCTGCGGCACGTCACGTCTGCGCATTCGATCGTTTTTATCGGGCTATTACCGCTGATGACGGCCATTTTTGGCATACTGCGCGGCGGAGAACGTCCGCGCCGCGCTTTCTGGATCTTTTCGGTTATTGGCAGCCTGCTGGTGGTGGGATTCGCCCTGACGAAAAACGCGGCGGCGTCGCTCAGCGGCGATCTGCTGATGCTGGCGGCGGTGATCGTCTGCGGCCTCGTCTATGCGGAGGGCGCGAAGCTGACCCGGGAGCTCGGCGGCTGGCAGGTGATTAGCTGGGCGCTGATTATGGCGCTGCCTTTTATGCTGGTGGCCTCGTGGATGACCCGGCCAGCGTCATGGGGCGCTATATCGCCTTCCGCCCGGATCGCGCTCGGCTATGTGTCGCTCTTTAGCATGCTTATCGGCTTTATTTTCTGGTACAAAGGGCTCGCCGCTGGCGGTATCGCCGCCGTCGGCCAGCTCCAGCTATTACAGCCGTTCTTCGGGCTTGGCCTGGCGGCGGCGCTTGCCCATTGATGCTGGCCGTGACGCTGGGCGTGATTCTGTGCGTTGTCGGTTCGCGCAAATTTGGCAGCTAGCCTGTATTGCCCTTGTAGCCCGGAAATCCCGGGTCGCGGCGTAAACGCCTTACCCGGGCTACCGCCCCGCAGACGGCTGGAAACCCGTAGCCCCGGTAAGCGCAGCGCGACCGGGGAGAACGGCCTGATGCTGACCGTAACCCTGGGCGTGATTCTGTGCGTTATCGGTTCGCGCAAATTTGGCAGCTAGCCTGTATTGCCCTTGTAGCCCGGAAATCCCGGGTCGCGGCGTAAACGCCTTACCCGGGCTACTCCCCGCTGACGACTGGAAACCCGTAGCTCTTGTAGCCCGGACAGGCGCGTCAAGCGCCGCCTCCGGGAGAGTTTCATACAGCAGCGGGGATATCTCTGAAACAACGTGAGATGCAGCGATGCCCTGGCCCCCGCTGAAATCGGCGAACCGGAGGGCCGAAGACAAGGGCTGGCCGCCAGGGATGGCGGACAGAGGCGAATCGAGACAGCGATGTCGAGTTGAGCCGACCGCAGGCTGAGGTCCGGGAGGTGAGCGCAGTGCGCAGCACCGATTTCTTTGCGGGACCGCGGGGATTGTAAAGGGGGAGACGGTTTTCTCCCCCTTTACCCGTTCACCTACCACGGTGAGACATTTTCTGCGAAATAGCGGTGAACGGAACCCCTACCACACCGTCCCGGAGGCGGCGCTTGACGCGCCTGTCCGGGCTACCCAATCTGCCTCCCTCAGGCTCCGGGCCCGAAAATCCCGGGTCGCGGCGTAAACGCCTTACCCGGGCTACTGCCCCGCAGGCGGCTGGAAACCCGTAGCCCCGGTAAGCGCAGCGCGACCGGGGAGAGCGGCGGTTTATACCACCCGCGCGTACTGCAGCATCACCTGCAGCAGCACGTTCGCGCCGGCCTCAACGTGCTCCGGCGACGCATACTCAATTTCGTTGTGGCTGATCCCGTCCCTGCAGGGGATAAAAATCATCCCGGTCGGCGCCAGATAGCTCATATACACCGCGTCGTGCCCGGCGCCGGAGACAATATCCCGCGCCGGATAGCCCAGCCGCTGCGCGGCGTCGGCGATCGCCGCCTGGCACTCCGGGTGGAACGGCGCCGCCGGATAGTGGCTCACCTCTTTCAGCGCCACCTTCAGGCCGCTCTCCCGCTCAACCCCGGCGATAAACGCCCGCAGCTGGCGGTCCATCTCATCCACCAGCGCATCGCTGAGATTACGCATATCAATCGAAAAAGTGACCTCTCCCGGCACCACGTTGCGGCTGTTCGGATAGACCTGCACCCTCCCTACCGTACCGCGCCCCTCGTCGCTGCGCCCGGCGATCGCCACGACCTCCTGCATAATGCGGGTCGCCGCCTGCAGCGCATCCTGACGCAGGCGCATCGGCGTCGGTCCGGCGTGGGACTCCTGGCCGGTTACCACGCAGTCATACCAGCGGATCCCCAGCACGCCCTGCACGATACCGATAATTTTCGCTTCATCCTCCAGAATCGGCCCCTGTTCAATATGCGCTTCAAAGTAGGCGCCAATCGGATGATCGCCCGGCGTCTGGCTGCCGATATAGCCGATGCGCGCCAGCTCCTCGCCCACGGTTTTACCGTCCGCATCCTGCGCGGCATAGACAGTTTCCAGCGGGAATACCCCGGCAAACACCCCGGAGCCCATCATCACCGGCACAAAGCGCGAACCCTCTTCGTTGGTCCAGAACACCACTTCAATCGGCGCTTCGGTTTCGATATGCCGATCGTTCAGGGTGCGCACCACCTCCAGCGCCGCCAGCACGCCGTAGTTGCCATCAAATTTGCCGCCGGTGGGCTGGGTATCAATATGGCTGCCAGAGACAATCGGCGGCAGCGCCGGATTACGCCCTTCCCGGCGCATAAAGACGTTGCCGATTTTATCGACGGTGACGCGCATCCCCGCCGCCTGCGCCCAGCTAATCACTAAATCCCGCCCCTGGCGATCGAGATCGGTGAGCGTCAGACGACAGCAGCCGCCCTTCGGCGTGGCGCCGATTTCCGCCAGCGCCATCAGCGACTCCCACAGACGCTCGCCGTTAACCCGGCAGTCGGTGGTTTCGGTCATCGGGGTAAAAAGGACATCACTGCTCATTTCGGTCTCCTTGCATAAACGCGGCGGCCAGCTCGACAAGCAGACGATCGCTGCCGCGCGGGCCTAAAAATGACATCCCCAGCGGCAGACCGCCCGTCTGGGCGACCGGCAGCGTCACCTGCGGACGTTGGGTCATCACGGAAATTAACAGCAGGTCGTGAGACAGGCGCCGGACCGCTTCTATCTCTTCGGCCTGCGCCGTCACCAGCGGCGCGCCATCGGGAACGGTCGGCATCACCAGGACCGCATCGCCCAGCTGCGCGTCCCACCAGGCGGTAAAACGCTCGCGCAGCTGGCAGGCGGCGTCAAACTGCGCGCGGGTGACCGCTTTGCCCCAGAAAAAGCGCTCGCGGACGTCCGGGCCTAGCTGCAGACCATAGCGCTCAATGGTTTCGCCCTGCGCCTGCCACGCTTCGTAGCCCTGAATCTGACGGAAGGCGAGATAAATATCGTCCGCGTCGGGCAGCGGCGCGTCGAGCGGCGCTAACGGGCCGAAAAAGCGCGCCAGCCGTTGGCGGACCGGCAGCAGCGCCTGCTGGCTGCGCAGCGGCAGGCGGGAAAACAGCCCATCGTGGCAGGCCAGCCGCACGCCGTTGAGATCCGCGCGTTCAGCGTCGAACAGACAGGCGGCGACGGCGGAAAAGACCTCCGGCGAGCGGGCAAAGAAGCCGCAGGTGTCCATGGTGGCGCACAGCGGCTGGCAGCCGTCGAGGGAGAGACGGCCGTGGGTTGGACGCAGGCCAAACAGTCCGCAGTAGCTCGCCGGCGTGCGTACCGAGCCGCCGGTATCGCTGCCGAGGGCAAAGTCGCACGCCGCGTTCGATACCGCCGACGCCGAGCCGGACGACGATCCGCCGGGTATATGATTCGGCGCGGCGCCGTTGCGCGGGGTACCGTAATGCACGTTGTGCCCGCTCATCGAATACGCCAGCTCGCTGGTATGGGTTTTGCCGATAAAGCGCGCGCCGTTATCTAACAGCTTTTGCACCACCGGCGCGGTGCGGTTTTTAATCCCGGACAGCGCCAGCAGGTGCGGATTGCCCCCGCCGGTTGGGTAGCCCGCCACGTCGAACAGATCTTTGACCGCAAAGGTTAAGCCGCTCAGCGGCCCGCTGAGCGCATGCGCCACCGGATGCGGCGGATAGGGCATAAAAGCGCGAATGTCGTCCTGCATGATGGTTTCCTCCTGGCCTCAGGCGTAAAGCGCCTGGTTTTCAACGGACGGGCTCAGATCACGCCAGCGATGGCAACTTACCACGTGACGCGGCCCGGCCGGTTCGGTCGTCGGCTGGCTTTGCGCGCAGGCGGGGCGCGCGTGTGGACAGCGTTCGGCAAACGCGCAGCCCGGCGGCAGGCGCGAGAGATCCGGCGGTGAGCCGGGGATACAGTGCAGCGCATCGCCCTTTTTCAACCCCTCTTTCGGCCGGCTGCCCAGCAGCACCTGGGTATAGGGATGGCGCGGACGATACAGAATCTCCTCGATCGACGCCTCCTCCACGATGCGCCCGGCGTACATCACCGCCACCCGGTCGGCGATCTCCACCGCCGCGCCGATATCGTGGGTCACAAATATAATCGACAGATCGCGCTGCTTTTGCTGCTCGCGCAGCAGAATCAGGATCTGGATTTGCACCGTGGCATCGAGGGCGGTGGTCGGCTCATCCGCCAGCAGCAGCTGCGGGTTGCAGGAGAGCGCGAGGGCAATCATCGCCCGCTGGCGCATCCCGCCGGACATCTCGTGCGGGTAAGCATCCAGCCGCCGCTCGGGGCTCGGAATGCGCACCTGACGCAGCGCCTCCAGCGCCCTTTCCCGCGCCGCCTGCCGCGACAGGCCTTCATGGCGACGCAGCCCCTCGACAATCTGCTGGCCCACGGTATAGACCGGGTCGAAGGCCAGCAGCGGCTCCTGGAAAATCATCGCGCAGCGCGCGCCGCGGTAGCGCCGCAGCTGCCCGGCGCTCATGTTCAACACATCCTCTTCCCCGACCCTCAGGGTACCGGAAAGCACGCTGCTTTTCGGCGGGTGCAGCCGCATCAGGGCGCGCAGGGTGACGCTTTTCCCGGAGCCAGACTCGCCGATCAGCGCCATCACCTCGCCTTTTTGCACATCAAAGGAGACGCCGTTGACCGCGTTGACCGTCTGACCGTCGCGGCGAAACTCAACCCGCAGGTCGCGGATATGGACGTAGGCTTCATGCGACATGGCTGACCTCCTGAATGGCGATATTTTGATGCCAGGGCGACGCGGGCTGCGCCATCAGGCAGGCGCTCTGGTGCCCCTCGCCGACGCTTTCGAGCGTCGGTTTCACCTCGGCGCACACCGCTCTGGCGTGCGGGCAGCGGGTATGAAAGCGGCAGCCGGAGGGCGGAGAAATCGGGCTGGGCGGATCGCCGCTCAGCGGCGAGGTTAAGGTGCGATTGTGCGGGTCCATCGACGGCATCGAGCTTAACAGCGCCCGGGTATAGGGGTGGGCCGAGGCGGTAAACAGCTGCTCCGCCGGGCCAATCTCCACCACCTCGCCGAGATACATCACCAGAATGCGGTCCGACAGCCAGCGCACCACGTGCAGATCGTGGCTGATAAACACATAGGTCAGCGCCAGCGTCCGCTTCAGCTCCTGCAGCAGCTGCAGCACCTGAGCTTCCACCGACTTATCCAGCGCCGAGACGGCCTCGTCGAGGATCACCAGCCGGGGCTTCATCGCCAGCGCGCGGGCGATATTCACCCGCTGGCGCTGGCCGCCGGAAAGCGCGTGCGGATAACGATGGGCAAAACGTTCCGGCTCAAGGCCGACGTGCGCCAGCAGATAGCGGGCGTACTCGCTGGCCTCTTTGGCGCTGACGCCGTGTACCCGCTGGCCGAACGCAATGCTCTCTTCCATGGTCATGCGCGGGTTGAGCGAGGCGTAGCTATCCTGGAAAACCATCTGCACCTGGCGGCGATACGCTTTCATCGGCAGGCGCGATGAGCCCACCTCCAGACCATCGAAGATCAGCTCCCCGCTGTCCTGCTTAAGCAGCTGCATCAGCAGCCGCGCGGTGGTGGATTTACCGCAGCCCGACTCCCCCACCACGCCGAGGGTTTCGCCTTTGATCACCGAAAAACTGACGTCGTCCACCGCCTGCACCACTTCGCGCGCTTTGCCGCCGCCGGCGGGAAAATGTTTCAGCAGATTGTTGACCTTCAGCAGCGGCTGCGCCGGTCCGCCGAGGTCGATATTGATAAAGGGTTGCATCGCTTACTCCTTAATCGCCATTGCCGCACGCAGGCGGTCCGCGAGGATATTGAACGAAATGGAGGTGATAAAAATCATCAGGCCGGGCAGCGCCGCTACCCACGGCTGGGTATAAATCGCCGTACGCAGGGTGTTCAGCATCAGCCCCCATTCCGGCTCCGGCGGGCGAACCCCGAGACCGAGAAAAGAGAGCCCGGAGGCGAGGATCATGCACACCGAAATCAGGCCGGTGGAGAAGACGAAAATCGGCCCCAGCACGTTGCCCAGCACCTGGACGCGAATAATGGTGAACGCGCTGGCCCCGGTGGCCCGGGCGGCGTCGATATAGTCCATATGCCGCACCTGCGCGGTGACGCTTTCGGCGATACGCGCCACCTGCGGCACGAACACCAGGGTCAGCGAGAGCAGCGCGTTACCGATCCCCGCCCCCAGCGCGCCGGAGAGCGCGATCGCCAGCAGCACCGAGGGAAAGGCGTAAAACACGTCCACGGTGCGCATAATCAGGGTGTTGGTTTTACCGCCCGCATAGCCGGCGATGATGCCGATCGCCCCGCCGATGAAAAAGGCGAACACCACCGGGACAATCCCCATAAACAGCGACAGCCGGGTGCCGAGAATCAGCCTTGATAGCATATCGCGCCCGAGCTCATCGGAGCCCAGCGGAAAGCCGTCGGCGCCAATCGGTTTGAGGCGTAAAAACATCGACGTTTGATACGGATCTTTCACGATTAGCCAGGGACCGAACAGCGCCAGCGCCAGCAGGATGAGAATGATCGCGCCGACGAATACGCCGCCCGGGTCGCGCAGCAGGCGGCGAAACACGCCGCGCCAGTAGCCTTGTCTGGCAACCGTCGCGGCAGAGACGGTAATGCCTTTGGTCGTCACGGTATCCACCATCGTCAGCTCCTCTTAATTCGCGGATCGAGACTGGTTTGCAGAATATCCACCAGCAGATTGAGCAGGACAAAGAACAGCGCCAGTACCCAGATGGTGCCCTGCAATAGCGGCAGATCGCGCTGGAAGATAGCGGTGTTGAGCAGCAGACCGGTGCCGGGCCAGGAGAAGACGGTTTCCACCAGAATCGAGCCGCCCATCAGATAGCCGACCTGCAGCCCCATCACCGCCAGCGCGGTCGGGGCGGCGTTTTTCACCACGTGCAGAAAGATCCGCGACTCGTTGAGCCCCCGGGCGCGCAGGCCGACGATAAACTCCTGGCTGAGAATGTCCGCCACCTGCGAGCGAACGGTGCGGGCGATAATGCCGGTCGGGATCACCGACAGCGTGAAGGCCGGCAGCAGCATAAACTGCAGGTGTTCCCAGTTCCACTGCCAGCCCACCTCGCCGATTGGCCCGCCGCCGGTCGCCGGCAGCAGCGCGAATTTGACGCTAAAAACGATGACCAGCAGCATCCCCAGCCAGTAGTGCGGTACGCTGACGCCAAACACGGATAGCACCGAGGCCAGACGGTCAATAATGCTGTTACGAAAGTAGCCGGCGACAAAACCGAACAGGCTGCCCAGCGCAAACCCGATCGCCGTCGCCAGCAGCGCCAGACGCAGAGAGTAGGTGACCGCCGTCATCACTTCATCGATGACCGGGCGCCCGGTGGCGACCGACATGCCCAGATCGCCGTGCAGCGCCCGCCATAGCCAGTGCACAAACTGCAGCGGCAGCGGTTTATCAAAGCCGTAGGCCTGCATTAAGGTCTGACGCAGCGATTCCGAAGCGTCCGGCGGCATCACCGATACCAGCGGGTCGCCCGGCGCTATCTGCACCAGCATAAAACAGATCACCGCTACCCCGAGCATGGTGGGGATGGCCAGCAGGATGCGATATAGCAGCGTATTGATCATCTCTTGCTCCCGTGTCGATTACTCTTTTTTGCTCACCAGGCTGAGGTCGATAAACCAGCTTTGCGGCTGTACCACACCGGTGACGGCTGGCGATATCGCCCTTGGCCCGACATCGTGGGCGACGAACAGGAACGGCACCTGATCGACCAGCGCGGCGTGCAGTTCACCCGCGGCTTTATCCATTTCAGCCGGGGTAAACGCGTGTTTCACCGCCGCCGCCAGCTTTTCGGTTTCCGGGGTCGAAAAGTAGCCCCAGTTGGTCGCCACCGGCGGGAAGGCCTTCGCGGTGGAGAAGCGGATCATGCCGAAATAGGGATCGTTAACCGCGGCGCTGACGTTGATCGCGTCGATCCCTTTCGCCGACGGATCTTTCGCCCCGAGACGCCAGTTGGTAAACAGGGTGTTCCATTCGTTGACCTTAATGTCGACGTTAAAGAAGCAGCTTTTCAGGCTCTGCTGGATGTACTCGTTCATCGGCAGCGGCTGCATCTGCCCGGAGCCGGAGGCCGAGGTGGCGACCGTGACGTGCAGCGGTTTCCCGGCGCTATACCCGGCTTCGGTCATCAGCTTACGGGCGGTATCCGGGTCATATTTGATCTGGAAAGTGGGTTTACCGTGCCACGGGCTGCCGGCCTCGTAGACGCCGGTCGCTTCGGTCATATAGCCGCCGAGATAGCTTTTGAGCTCCGCGCGGTTCAGGCACAGGTTGGCGGCTTTGCGCACGCGAATATCTTTCCACGGCGAGCCCTCTTCGAAGGAGAACTGCCACGGCCACAGGTGCGGCTGGGTGTTGGCGTAGATTTTAAAGCCCTGGGCTTTTATCTGATCGACCGCGTCCGGGGCCGGGGCTTCGATCCAGTCCACCTGCTTCGAGAGCAGCGCCGCCGTGCGGGCGTTAGCTTCCGGCAGCGGGATCAGCACCACTTTGTCCACTCGCGGAATGCGATCTTTGTTCCAGTAGTCGGGGTTCTTATCGAGGATCAGCTGCTGGCGAGGAACCAGTTTTTCCATTTTGAACGGACCGCTGCCCACCGCGTGGGCGGCGAACTCGGTCCACGCCTGCTTACTACGCGCGGCGGCATCGCCGGCGTTTGCCGGCACCGCGTCATACAGCTTCTGCCACGCCGTCGGCGAAACGATAAACAGGTTGGTAAGGTTGTACGGCAGCAGCGCGTCCGGTTCGGAGGTGGTCAGCGCCACGGTGTGGTCGTCAATCTTTTCCGCGCCGGTCAGGGTCGGCATGCGTGAGAGGGTGTTGCCTATCTGGCCCGGGGCATACTGCGGCGCGGCTTTATTCAGCACCTTATCCACGTTCCAGACGATGGCATCGGCGTTGACCGTTGAACCATCGTGAAACTTAACGCCCGGGCGCAGGGTGAAAATCCAGCGGCTTTGATTTTGCGGGTCAACGTGCCACTCGGTCGCCAGCCCCGGCACCAGGCCGCTGGGCTTTTCTCCCTGTGAGAGATCCCATTCAACGAGGGCGTCGTAGAGCGGAATGCCGGTGAAGCGGTTGCCCTCAAAGCCCTGATCGGGCTGTCCGAGGGTCAAAGGGATATCGGCGGCGGTCATGGCGATCCGCAGGGTTGAGGCATTGGCCGGCAAAGAGGCGATCAGCGCCAATGCTCCGCTAACAGCAACGGCGAGATGGCATTTACGCGAAAATATTTTTTTCTTCAGCATCACATTGTCCCTGTTAAATAAAAGTCGCTATTTAACAGGCAAGATACATACCAGTTCTGAACGCGCGGGGAATAAGCGTGAAATGGCTTATAAAATAAGAATGACTTATATCATCTATATGATTTTATTTAAAAAATAGAATAACCTTATCTTTTTGCACCACCGGCGGGAATTCTGTTGCAGGATTGCACCAGCCTTACTTTCTTTTTAAAGGGATAATCACGTGGCGTTATTTTCTATAAATTAAATTCATAATGTCCGGCAAATCATCAGTTTGAGGCGTTGTCTTCTATACTTTCTGATAAAGAGAAAGAGGGAGTCGCCATGCCGTTACCTGATTTTCACCGCTCCGAGCCGTTTACCCTCGGTATCGAGCTGGAGCTTCAGGTCGTCAACCCGCCGGGTTTCGATCTGAGCCAGGACTCTTCCGCGCTGATTGACGAGGTGCAGGGCACGCTGAAAGCGGGCGAGGCCAAGCATGACATTACCGAAAGCATGCTGGAGATCGCCACCGGCGTCTGCCGCGATATCCACCAGGCCACCGCACAGCTGAGCGCGATTCAACAGGCGGTGCTGCGCGCCGCCTCCCGCCATCATGTGCAAATCTGCGGCGGCGGAACGCATCCGTTTCAAAGCTGGCAGCGTCAGCAGATCAGCGATAACCCGCGCTACCTGAAAACCGTCGAGCACTTTGGTTACCTGGCGAAGCAGGCGACGATCTTCGGCCAGCACGTGCACGTGGGGTGTCAAAACGGCGATGATGCCATCTATCTTCTGCACGGCCTCTCGCGCTTCGTACCGCATTTTATCGCGCTGAATGCGGCATCGCCCTGGCTCGACGGGACCGATAGCGGCTTTGCCTGTTCGCGGCTTAACCTTTTTGCCGCCTATCCCGATAACGGCCCGATGCCGTGGGTGAATAACTGGCAGGCTTTTACCGGTCTGTTTCGCCGTCTTAGCTATACCAGCATGATCGACAGCATGAAGGATCTGCACTGGGATATCCGCCCCAGCCCGCGCTTTGGTACCGTCGAAGTCCGGGTGATGGATACGCCGCTGACGATTGCTCAGGCGGTGAATATCGCCGGGTTTATTCAGATCATCGCCTGCTGGCTGCTGACGGAGCGGCCGTTTAAGCATCAGCCCGAGGATTATCTGCTCTACCCCTTCAACCGCTATCAGGCCTGCCGCTACGGGCTCGATGGGATCAACACCGATGTTAACGGCGGCGAACAACGAACATTGCGCGAAGAAATTTTACAGCTGGCGGATAGGCTGGCCCCCAGCGCCCACAAGCTGAATGCCGGCAGCGCGCTGGAGGCGATTGTGCGCCAGGCGAAGCAGGATCGCAGCGAGCCGCAGCAGATGCGCGAGTTTGTCGCCAACGGCGGGTCATTGATCGGGCTGGTACAAAAGCACTGCGAAATCTGGACGGCGTAGCGGCGATAAAACGCTATACTGCACGCTTTCGTCGTCTGTCTGGAACCTGTCGTGCGCTTTTTCTCTCTTCTGCCGCTGCTGCTGTTATCCCTGCCCGCTTTCGCCAGCGGGAAGTGCTCGCTGACCGACCCGTCGCTGACGCTGCAAAGCTATACCGTTGATCCGCAGCGCGAACGCATCGTGATGTACTGGCAAAAAGAGGACGGCAAAGCCTGGGGATCGCTGCGCTCCCTGCTGGCGGATATCGACCACAACGGACAGGTGCAGATGGCGATGAACGGCGGAATTTATGATAAAGCCTATGCGCCGCTGGGGCTGTATATCGAGAAAGGCAGGCAGCTGACCCCGCTTAACCGCGCTTCCGGCGGCGGCAACTTTTTTATTCGTCCCGGCGGGGTGTTTTATCTGCGCGGGCAAAACGCGGGGATTGTCAACATCGATAAATTCAGGCCGTCGCCGGCCATCCGCTACGCCGTGCAGTCCGGGCCGATGCTGATTGAAAACGGCAAGATCAACTGGCGGTTGAAGCCGTCCGCCAGCTCGCGCAAGCTGCGTAACGGCGTGGGCATCACCGGCGATGGCAAAGTGGTCTTTATGCTCAGCGCGCGCGAAACCAATTTCTATGATTTTGCCTGCTACGCGCAGTCCAGGCTCAACGTGCGCCAGATGCTCTATCTCGACGGTACCATTTCGAAGATGTACCAGAAAGGCGGCAGCGTGCCGTGGCAGTACCATCCGTTCGTCACCATGATCGCGGTGGAGAGCAGATAGTTTTCATAACATCGTCTGCGGGGAGTAGCCCGGGTAAGGCGTTTACGCCGCGACCCGGGATTTCCGGGCCCGGTGCCTGAGGGAGGGAGATTGGGCAGCGCCGCCTCCGGGACGGTGTTGAGGGGTTCCGTTCACCATCAAGTCGCAGAAAATGTCTCATCGAGGCACGTGAACGGGTAAAAGGGGAGAAAACCGTCTCCCCCTTTACAATCCCCGCGGTCCCGCAAAGAAATCGGGGCTGCGCACTGCGCTCACCTCCCGGACCTCAGCCTGCGGTCGGCTCAACTCGACATCACTGTCTCGATTCGCCTCTGTCCGCCATCCCTGGCGGCCAGCCCTTGTCTTCGGTCCTCCGGTTCGCCGATTTCAGCGGGGGCCAGGGCATTGCTGCATGACACGTTGTTTCAGAAACATATCCGCAGCGGCATGAAAATCTCCCGGAGGCGGCGCTGCCGCGCCTGTCCTGGCTACGGATTACCGGCAATCTGCGGCCCGGTAGCCCGGCTAAGCGCAGCGCAAGCCGGGAAGAAGCCACAGCAATACCACGTCGCGGCATATTCCCCGGGTTGCGGCGTAAACGCCTTACCCGGGCTACGGGTTATCGGCAATATGCAGTACTGTAGCCCGGACAGGTCCGGGCCACCTACATCCGGCGGTGGGCCCACTCGCGCAGCCGCTGGAACAGCACGTACAGCGAAGGAATAAACAAAATGCCGATTACCGTCGCCACCAGCATGCCGCTGAACACCGTGGTACCGATAATCCGCCGGCTCTGCGCCCCGGCGCCGGTGGCAAGCATCATCGGCACAATCCCGATGATAAAAGAGACCGCCGTCATCATTACCGCGCGGAAGCGGCGGGTCGCCCCTTCGCGGGCGGCATCGACGATCGACATTCCCTCTTCGCGCTTCGCCCGGGCAAACTCGACGATCAAAATCGCGTTTTTCGCCGCCAGCGCGATCAGCAGCACCAGGCCTATCTGTACGTACACATCGTTGGCATAACCGGCCCACCAGAGCCACAGCAGCGACCCGCCGATGGCGAACAGCACCGACAGCATCACGCTCGCCGGCAGCGTCCAGCTCTCATACTGGGCGACGAGGAACAGCCACGCCATCGCTACCGCCGCCAGCACGATCCACACCGCCTGGTTACCGGTCTGCTGCTCCTGCCAGGAGATGCCGCTCCAGGCGTAATCATAACCGTGCGGCAGGTTCGCTTGTAAAATCTGCTCCATCACCGCCATTGCCGTCCGGCTGCTGACGCCTTCGGCCGCCGACCCGCTCACCGATACCGACGGGAACTGGTTATACTGCTGAATAAACGGCGCGCCCACCGTCGGCGTAATCGTCACCAGGTTACTCAGGCGAACCCGCTCGCCGCTGTCGCTGCGCACGTACAGCTCGCTTATCTGCTCTGCCCGCTCGCGCCACTGCATCTCGTTTTGCATCACCACGTGGTAGACACGATTGTTGATGCTGAAATCGCCGGCGCGGGTGCCGCCAAACGCGGTTTGCAGGCTGCTGAAAATCCTCGCCACCGGTACGTTCAGGCGGGCCGCCTGGTCGCGATCGACGGTGAGCGTCAGCTGCGGCACGTTGCTGCTCCAGGTGGTAAATACCCGGCTCAGCTGCGGGTACTGGTTAGCCGTCCGCAGCACCTGATGCGTCACCTGCTCCAGCTCCGCCGGCGATTGTCCGGCCTGGGCCAGAATGCGTAAATTAAACCCGGAGGCGTTGCCCAGCCCCGGCAGCGTCGGCGGCGCAAAAGTCATGATCGTCGCCTCCGGTAGCCCCATCAGCTGGCCCTGCACCTTTTCCATCACCGCCTCCAGCGGCGGCCGCTGGTGCCAGTCCTTCAGCATCACCGAGATAAATCCGCCGTTTGAAGCGCTGGTACCGTTGAGAATATTAAAACCGGAGACCTGAATCACATCCTCAACCGCCGGATTCAACAACAGCAGCTCGCGCGCCTGCGCCATCACCGCTTCGGTACGCTCCAGCGAGGCGGCTTCAGGCAGCTGCACGCTGGCAAAGAAGTAGCCCTGATCTTCCTGCGGCAGAAAACCCTTTGGCATGGTGGTAAAGCTAAACACCACCACTCCGGCCGCCACCATCGTCGCCGCCAGCGCCAGCCAGGGGCGACGATTCATCCTCCCGACCAGACGCCCGTAACCATCGCGCACCGTATCCAGACCGCGGTTAAAACCGCGCCAGATGGCGGCTGGCTGCTGCGGCCGCGGACGCAGCAGCAGCGCGCACAGCGCGGGCGTCAGGGTCAGCGCCACCACGCTCGACAGCGTCACCGCCGTCGATAAGGTCACCGCAAACTGGCGATACAGCTCGCCGACGATCCCCGGCAGCATCGCTACCGGCACAAACACCGCCAGCAGCACCAGAGTTGTGGCGATCACCGGCCCGGCGATTTGCCGCAGCGCCTCGGCGGTCGCGGCTCCGCGATCCAGCCCCTCCGCCATTTTCGTTTCCACGCTCTCCACCACCACGATGGCGTCATCCACCACCATCGTCAGGGCGAGAATAATCGCGAACAGGCTCAGGGTATTGGCGCTGTAGCCCAGCGCATAAAGCACGGCAAAGGTGCCGATAAGCGACACCGGGATCGCCAGCGCGACAATCAGCGTTGCCCGCCAGCTCTGGAGGAACAGCGAAACCACCACCACCACCGCCATAAGGGTCAGCGCCAGCGACACGCCGATCTCTTTGATCGTCGCCGCCACAAAGCGGGTGGTATCAAACTTCACTTCCCAGGTGAGATCCGCCGGGAAACGCGCGTGCAGCCGGGTCAGCTCAGCGCGCACCGCGGTGGCGACCTGCAGGGCGTTGGCGGTGGGCGTCGGATAGATACCGAGATAGGCGGAATCTTTACCGTTCAGCTGCGCGCCGGAGCTATAGCTGCGCGCGCCCAGCTCAATGGTCGCCACGTCAGACAGGCGCACCAGCTGGCCGCGTTCGCCGCTGCGAACCACAATTTGCCCGAAGCCGGCGGCGTCGCTGAGTCGCCCGATACCGTTGATGGTCAGCGTCTGCTGCTGGCCGTTAAATACCGGCGGCGTCCCCACCTGCCCCGCCGCGCCCTGCACGTTCTGCTCGCGCAGCGCCTGGGCAATATCGTCGGTTGTGATATTCAACGCGTTCATGCGGTCGGGCCGCAGCCAGATGCGCATGCTGTAGTCGCGCGCGCCGAACATCTGTACTTCCCCGACGCCGGGTAGACGCGCCAGCGCCTCGCGCACCTGAGTGCTGGCGTAGTTGCTGACAAACAGCGGCGATAGCGTGCCGAGCGGCGAATAGAGACTCACGCCCATCAGCAGGTTCGTCGCCCGCTTGCGCACCTGTACGCCGTTCTGCTGCACGTCGGCAGGCAGCTGCGCCACCGCCTGCGACACGCGGTTCTGCACATCGATCGCGGCTAAATCGGCATCGGTCCCGGCGGCAAAAGTCAGGCTCAGGCTGTAGGTCCCCTCATCGGAACTGGTGGACTCCATATAGAGCATATGATCGACGCCGTTGAGCTGGGTCTCCAGCGGCGCGGCAATGGCTTCCGCCACGTCCGCCGCGCTGGCGCCCGGCCAGTTGGCGCTAACGTTGATGACCGGCGGCGTAATCTGCGGATACTGCTCGACCGGGATCAGCTTCAGCGAGACCGCGCCGACAAAGGTCATCAGCAGCGCAATCACCATCGCAAAGCGCGGGCGACGGATAAAAAATGTGAGCATCGCCTCTCCCTTATTCACTCAGCAGCTGAACGGCCGCGCCGTCACGCAGGCGCTGGGCGCCTTCCGTCACTACGCGCTCCCCCGCTTTCAGACCATCGGCCACCACGAAGCTCTGGCCATGCTGACCGGCGGGCGCTAAACGGCGCATCGTCACGGTGTTGTCCGCCGCCAGTACCCAGCAGTAAAAGCCCAGCGCATCCTGCTGTAGCGCAGAGGCCGGGATCATCGGGCTCTCCTTAAGCTGCTGCGGCCGGAAGAAAACCGTGACGTTGCCGCCCGGCAGCAGACGGTGCTGCGGGTTGGCAAACTCAGCGCGCAGCGCCACGCTGGCGGTGCGGCTATCAATAC
The DNA here is from genome assembly GCF_001753185.1 of Klebsiella sp. LTGPAF-6F. Classification (NCBI taxonomy): domain Bacteria; kingdom Pseudomonadati; phylum Pseudomonadota; class Gammaproteobacteria; order Enterobacterales; family Enterobacteriaceae; genus Klebsiella; species Klebsiella sp. LTGPAF-6F. The sequence goes on along the minus strand of NZ_CP017450.1, from coordinate 1,719,905 downwards.
GGTTATCGACGGAGGTCAGGGCGCCGTCTTCACGCCGCCCATCGACATCCACCTGCGCCAGCCACGCCTGCTTCAGCGCGGCGATATCCGTGTGCTGCCCCGCTTTCGCGAAAAAGGCGGTTTCATCCAGCGAGAACGCCACGCGAATGGGATCAAGCTGGACCACATCGACCAGCACGCCGCTGGCGGGATTCACCAGACCGCCGACGTGAAAAGGACTATGGCCGACGCGCCCGGTGACCGGCGAGGTAATGCGGGTATAGCCGAGCGTAATCTGCTGGGCGGCAATGCGCGCCCGGGCCTGCTCGACGGCGGCGGCGGCGACATCGCGCTGCATCTGCGCGGTGTCTACGTCGTTGCGGCTGATTGCGTGGTTATTTTTCAGCTGCTGGTAGCGGCTCAGCTGCTGCTGGGCCTGGCGTAGCGAAGCCTGCGCGCTTTTCAGTTCAGCCTGGGCCAGCGCCAGCGCGGCTTTCGGCTGGGCGTCATCCAGCGTAAACAGCGGATCGCCCTGGTTGACGTACTGCCCATCCTGGAAGTGGCGCTGCACAATCTTTCCTTCGGTGCGGGCGCGAATATCGACGGAGTGAATGGCCTCAACGCGGCCGGAGATTTGCCGTTCATCGGCATGCGGCGCGTGTTCCACGGTGGCGACGCGCACCGGAATAGCCGGCGCGGCGGTGGCGGTGAGCGCGTAGCCTGCCAGGCCGCAGGCCAGCAGGGCGGAGCGGATAATCTTGTTCATGGGGAATTCCTTACGACGATGCGGCGTCCCTCCCCCCTCAGGAGAAGGGACGCCGGGCGGGTCAGACACGCTATGCGGCTTTGCGGAAACGACGGGTCAGGCGCTTCTCAACTTCCACCACCAGGAACATCGCGATACCGATGACCAGCGTGATGAACCAGTAGCGCAGCGGCAGCCCTTCGGTGCCAAACATCGTCTGCATCACCGGTACATAGATGATGACCAGCTGCATCAGCAGCAGCACGCCGCTCACCAGCCAGATGCCTTTGTTGCGCAGCAGTCCCATGCTCAGCGAGAAGCTGTCGCTGCTGCGGCAGTTAATCATATAAACCCACTGTGCGGTGACCAGCATCTGCAGCAGGACGGTGCGGATAAACTCCGGACTGTGGCCGCGCGGCGCCAGCCAGGCTTCAAGCATAAAGGCGGCGACGGCGATCATGGTGCCGACGAAAGCGACGCGCCAGACGGCGAAGGCGTCCATAACGTGCTGGCCGGTTTTACGCGGCGGCCGGTTCATGGCGTTGCGCTCGGCGGCTTCAAACGCGAGGCCGAAGGAGAGCGTCGCGGAGGTGGCCATGTTCATCCACAGAATCAGCACCGGCGTCAGCGGAATGATGTTCCCCGCCAGCAGGGCGATGATAATCAGCAGCCCCTGCGCCAGGTTGGTCGGCATGATGAACAGAATGGTCTTCTTCAGGTTGTCGTAGACCCGACGCCCCTCTTTGACCGAACTGGCGATGGTGGCAAAGTTGTCGTCGGTCAGGACCATGTCGGCGGCCTCTTTGGTCACCTCGGTGCCTTTAATCCCCATGGCGATCCCGACGTCGGCCTGGCGCAGCGCCGGGGCGTCGTTGACGCCGTCGCCGGTCATGCCAACTACTTCGCCGTTATCCTGCAGCGCTTTTACCAGGCGCAGCTTGTGCTCCGGGCTGGTACGGGCAAAGATATCGTACTCAACGGCGGCTTTCGCCAGCTCGGCGTCGTCCATGTGCTCCAGCTGATAGCCGGTCATCGCCTGGCTGCTGTTGGTGATCCCCAGCATCTGGCCAATGCTCATCGCCGTCTGCGGGTGGTCGCCGGTAATCATCTTCACGCGGATCCCCGCGTTCTGGCAGGCGTGGATAGCGTCAATCGCTTCCGGACGCGGCGGGTCCATCATTCCGGCAATGCCGAGGAAGACCAGTCCTTCGCGCAGATCGTCGTGGGTCAGCGTCGTACTGCCGACGTTCGCCGGTTTGTAGGCGGCGGCGACCATACGCAGGCCCTGGCGGGCAAAGCGCGCCATCTCCTCTTCCCAGTACTGCGGCTCAAACGGCACCGCCCCCTGCTTGCTCAACTGATGGCGGCACAGGGCAAAAATCACGTCCGGCGCGCCGGTAATCAGCACCTGCTCGACGTCGCCCATTTTCTGGTGGGTCGCCATGTACTTGTACTGCGAGTCGAACGGGATTTTCGCGACCAGGCGGGCATCGACTGGCGCAAGCTGCGCTTTCGCCGCCAGCACCTTCAGCGCCCCTTCGGTCGGCCCGCCGGTAATGCCCCACAGGCCGCGCTCGTCCTGAATCATCTGGCTGTCGTTACACAGATCGATGGTGCGCAGATAGGTTTCCAGCACGCTGCCCGGTTTAATCTGCACCGGCTCGTTGCTGCCTTCCAGGCAGATGTTACCCTGTGGCTCGTAGCTGTCGCCTTCGACGCGGTAGCAGCAGTCGGCGGTGATGATCGCTTTGACGGTCATCTCGTTCATCGTCAGGGTGCCGGTTTTATCCGAGCACACCACGGTCATGGCGCCCAGGGTTTCCACCGTCGGCAGCTTGCGGATAATCGCCCGCTGGCGCGCCATCGCCTGTACGCCCAGAGAGAGAATAATCGAGATAATCGCCGGTAAGCCTTCCGGCACGGCGGCCACCGCCAGGCTAATCAGGGAGAGCAGCAGCTCGCCGAGAGGAATGTCGCGCAGCGCGAGGCTGAAGACGAACAGCGCGGCCATCATCGCCAGGATGATAACAAAAATCGCTTTACCGAGCTTATCCATCTGCACCAGCAGCGGCGTGCGGTGCTTCTCAATGCCCGCCATCATCTGGTTGATGTGGCCGAGCTCGGTCTCCTGACCGGTTGCGGTCACCACGCCAACGCCGCCGCCGGCGCTGATGGTGGTGCCGGAGAAGAGCATATTGGTACGGTCGCCCAGCGGCAGTTCGCCTTCCAGCGCGTCGGTGGTTTTATCCACCACCGTCGACTCGCCGGTGAGAATCGCCTCTTCGACCCGCAGATTATGGCTCTCAATCAGGCGCATATCGGCAGGCACGCGGTCACCCGCGCGCAGAATCACGATATCGCCCGGCACCAGGTCGCGGGTCGGGATGGTTTCATGCTTGCCGCTGCGCTGCACGCGCGCGTCGCTGGAGAGCATATTGCGGATGCCCTGCAGCGATTTTTCGGCGTTGCTCTCCTGGATATGGCCGATCAGGGCGTTGATCACCGTGACGCCCAGGATGACGAGCGTATCGACCCAGTGGCCCATGACCGCGGTGAGCGCGGCGGCGGCCAGCAGGACAAAAATCAGGACGTCGTTAAAGTGGGCAAGGAAGCGCAGCCAGGCCGGCTTGCCTTTTTTCTCCGGCAAGGCGTTGGGGCCGAAGGTCTTCAAACGCTCGGCGGCCTCGGCGGCGCTTAGGCCGTTGGCATGGCTTTTATTCTGCGCCAGCACCGCATCAACCGTCTGCTGATATGCGCGGCGTGGCGCGACATCCCCTGAGGGGGTGGTATTATTAGTTTTGATCGTTTTGGTCAAAATATATCTCCCTTAAAATTCCGTGAGGCGGAAAGCCTGGAATCATTCCGGGCCAATGAGAAAAATTTCAAACAGGCGGGAGATAATTTGAGCTTGCGCAATATTTACTCTCTCGCCAATACAAAATTTATGGTAAGTTAATTCTATAAAACAACTATTGCAGAATATTAATAAACCAAAACTAAACGAGGTCTACTATGTTTGGAATCTATCGCGGACGCCGTCTGGTGCTGTACATCCTGCTGGCCATTATTATCGCTACACTGGTGGGATATAGCACCTATACTTTTGTAAAAGCGCTGGCTTAATAATGACGTTAATTTACATTGCGACGTCATTAATTTAATCACAAATTATACCAAAATAATTAACATAAAAAGAAAGCGGATGTTTAAATATAATACTTAATGCGTATTTTAATAACGTACGAAACCATATTGCATTGATTCACTTTTTACCGGACAATATGTTTTTAACTGATGATTAACAAATAATGAAACATCCGCTAGAAACGCTCATGAGTGCCGCCGGCATTCTCCTGCTGGCTTTGCTCTCCTGCCTGCTGCTGCCGGCGCCCTCGCTGGGCCTGACGCTGGCGCAGGAGCTGGTGGCGTCCTTCCATCTGATGGATCTCAACCAGCTTTATACCCTGATCTTTTGCCTGTGGTTTTTAGCGCTGGGCACCATCGAGTATCTGCTGCTGCGCTGGGTCTGGCGTCGCTGGTTTTCCCTTGAGCGCTAAGCCGGTCAGGTCGCGCATGCCGTTGACCTGACCTTCTCACCAGGCGGGGCATCATCGTGGCCGGTAAATTATCGCTTCACGCGTTTTCGCAATAGCCGCAGCGCAGTTAAGGGTAAGAGCCGCTGGCCGAAGAAGCCTGCGGTTTTCACAGCCCCCTGGTAATGGAGGTGCACGGTGCTTCAGGTCTCCCTGAGTCATCAGGTCAGTGCCTACAAAGAGAGATTCAGGATGGGCTCTGCAAGCAGAGTCCACGAAGCCGGTCTCTGCTTTGATCGGAATATACCCGTCATACTTTCAAGTTTTTAGGGTATGAATAGCTGAAACGCCTGCGCAAGCCGCTTTATTTATACTCATAGCCGTAGCCTACTTTAACGAGCCTCGAATTATCGGATCACAACTAATCGCTACATTACAGATGGAGTGTGAATTTTCCGAAACGATTAAATCATAACCTTTTAATACCATATTTCGGTAAGGTAACTCTACCGTAGTAAGCTTAGGATAGACTCTCTGCGAAATAATACTCTGGTTATCAAAACCGATCACCGAAACGTCCTGGGGAATAGAAAACCCCAGCCGTTGCAAAGAAAAGTATACTTCCAGCGCAATTTCGTCACGACCGCAAAAGATGACATTAACGCCACGCTGAATAGCACCAAGAATATCATTATCTAATACTGTGAAATCATAATCATAGCTAACCGGAACAACAAAATAATCATCAGCAGAAAACGCAATGTGATTATCATTAAGCGCCTTTATATATCCCTGTTTGCGCTTAACCGCGGCGTGATAACTTTCATCAAAATTAATAAAAAGGCTGCGGATAAACCATGGGCGATGAAAGACCAGATTAGCAATATTATACAATCCTTGCTCGTTATCAGCCTGCACGCTCGAATAATTACCACGCGCACAATGACAGTTAACAAACACGGTCTTGACCTCATCAAATATTGACTGATGTTCAATCTCGCAAGGATCAAGCGAAAGGTAAATAAGACCAGATATTCGTTTCTCTCTAAGAAAATTAAGATCCACTTCGGTAGGAGAGGAATCTTCAACATGGATAAAAATTAACTGATGGTTGGTTTCCTTAGCTTTTTCACTGATCGAACCCAGCATTTCACTACCATAGCTACTTCTTCCCATATTTAATGAGATAACGCCAATAACCGGTAGCCTGGATTTTTTCATGTCCCTTGCCGCCGCATTGGGGACATAGTGCAGCTCTTTGGCCTTGGCCAAAACCTTCTCTCTGGTTTTGGCTTGAACTTTTTCAGGGTTATTAAGCGCTCTTGATACGGTGACGTGTGAAATACCTAACGCCAACGCTATATCTTTGATTGTGACCATTTCCATCTACCCTCTCAATCAATAACGTGTGTCGTTAAATAAATCAGACATGGGTCACAACTATTCTCAAAAATACCAAGCCGCACCTTTCTCTCCGATATTTGTCCAATCATCAACGGGGTCCTTATCTGCTTGCCACCGCTCAGCAGCAGTCGGTGAGCCTTGAAGAGTACCGCGATCCTAATATTACTATACTCTTTAAGATGTTCGTTTTCCACTACGGAGATATCGGAACAATTGTTATCGGGGTACCAGATACGGCAAAATCTAGTACCTGAATGCTTAAGCAAAAAGTCATTAACAATCTACTATCCGATCTTTTTCACGAGATAGCTTATCAGTGGGTAATTTATTGCTAACGATCATCTCCCTGAAATATTCATTATCAATAAAATAGCGTTTAAATACAAAACTGGCTATCAAAAAGAAAATGGCAGGAATAAATGTTACCGCCATCGATAGCCCTAGCAATGTTTCCATAGATAATTTAGCCCCCGCTTCATATCCAATCCAGGTCAGGGTATAGCCCGTAATAGGGCCAGAAATACTCATTCCCAGCTTTTGGCTAAACGAGATAAAGCCAATCGATAAGCCTGAGGTATTCACCCCGGTTTTAATTTCACCATAAAAACCCACCTCAGCGATAGAGGCCCATAAAATAGGCGAGTTAATCTCCGAGACGGCACAACACAGGAAATAGAAGAGGATGGCCAAATATAAATCACCGATACCAACGATGAAATACATGCCAACGGCCATTAACGCGGATAAATAAAGAGACCAGCGGAATACGGCCAGCTTATTATAGCGATCCGTTAACCATTTAGATATCAACGCACCAGCGATACCGCCGGCAGACCACATCCCCATGAAGATACCGATTTCCCATCCACCTGCGGCTTTGGCAAACTCAGTGCCATAAATGAAGGCGATGTTACCACGCGTGGCGAAAGCAATTAGTAGCAGGACCATAGTAATACAGAGAATCAACCATTGGTCATTTTTCATTAATGATAGAATTTGCTTCTTCGTTGAAATATTGTTGGGGCTATTAATTTCAACCCGTTCTTTAACATAAAAAGCACAAAACATAAGAACAATAATGCTGGCAATCCCTAAGACCAAAAAGGCCAGAGCATAGGCATTTCCAGCCTCGGCAGCACCTTTAGAAGTCACATAGTATGGTACAAAGGTGGTCACAATAATGGTAGCGGCTTTGGCCATCGGGAAACGAAACGTATTCGCCTTCAGACGTTCAGCAGGGTCGTTGGTCATTACCCCGACAAGAGAAATATAGGGGATCGCAATCATGGTAAACATAATGCTATTTAAAATATATGCCCCTGTTGTCCACCCCAGCCTGGCACTGTAACTTTCACCAACCACGGTGAACAACATAAAGAGGGAAATACCAAAGGGAATTGAACAGATAGCGATCCAGTGACGATAGCGGCCCCAGCGAGTTTTCACCTTACCTGACAGCCACCCCATCACAGGATCGGTAATGGCATCGATCAAACGCACGGCGAGGAGTACCCATCCCGCATCAATCGGCGTTAGCCCTACCACGCTGATCATAAAAGTATAAATAAGGAGAGAGGCGGAAATAATTGAAACACTTAAGGCCATATCTCCGGAGCCGTATGCCACGTGCTCACGCACGGACATCCGTTCTTGGCTTGTGGTATTCATTTTTCAATCCTCCAGGCTTTACCAGCTTGTATGTAAGGTTTCGATTCGTATGTTTTTTTCGCGAAGAGTATTCACTTTTAATTGCTTACAGTGTGATAGTTTATAACTGCGTTTCGTTGCGCAGATTTCACCATCATTGATAAACAGCTCGACAATTCCCGCATCAAAAATAATCTCGAGATTTTTTATCTCTGCTGCGGGAGCCCGGTATTGCGCTTCACTCACGACGGTTTCTTCTATGCTCACATAGCCATCGCGGTATGAAATCGCCAGCCATTCCCCCTTATCTCCGGCCAATATGAGGTCTTCGTTCGGCTGTAAACCCTGCTCTAAGCGGATCCTTAACGATTCTCCCTTGTTGATACGATGGTCCTCACCGGCTTTCAATTTGACGTCACAATATTCGTCAACGTATTTTTCAAGTTCGTTAACGGGGCGCATAGCGACTTTATTGTTGGCGTTAATGAAGATTTCTTTTGGAATAGACATTTCACCGTTATATGATGATTTAATTGGCTTTTTCATCGCCCAATTAAATAACCATGCAATACCAACCTGACGCTGGCCGTCCTTGAACGTTTGTAATGCATAATACTCCGTCGCGAAGTCCAGCACTTGCATCTCGCTTTCCGCAGTGAAAACGCCGTTGTCAAATGTGCCAATAATGGCGTACAGAAGATTGTGACGCTTTGTCTCTGGCTCCTGGTAACCGACAATACCGATAGTCAGTACCCATTTAGCACCCAGCTGGAAAAAATCCGGACATTCAACGCAACGGCCTTTATTTTCAGCAAAATATCCCGGCGCCGTATACAGGACATTTTCAAACGCCCATTCCTCACTGTCCCGTGAGACAAATTGAAGCACGGACGGGTTCCCGTCATAAACGGAGCCGAGGATCATTCGATAGCACTGCGTTTCGCTATCAAACCAAACTTTAGGATCGCGAATATCACAGCCGACTAATTCTATTTTTTTCTCCAGAATAGTCTGGATATGCGTTGCTTTAATACCATAGCGATCAATTGCGGCCTTCTTCTGTACTTCAATATAATCCTTATAGAGATCGTAGGCCGGGAGACGTTCCGTATAGAAAATTTCCGCCTCGCCTTCGTTATTGATAAAGGTCGTACCGGAGAAAGCCCCACCGGTCGCCCCCAGAGAAGCCAGGGGATGTTCGGGATGGTTAAATACCGGCAAATGCGTCCAGGAAATCAAATCGTTACTGATGGCATGCCCCCAGTGCATCGGGCCCCACTCGGTACTGTTTGGATTGAACTGGTAGAACATATGATAAGTGTCATCTATCTTACACAAACCATTTGGATCATTCATCCAGGCCTGAAAAGGTGAGAAATGCAGTTGAGGTCTGAATGTTTCTTGCGTATACCACTCTTTCAGTTTTGATTTTGGGTAGCATTGCAGACCGGTGCCATTATCAATAAGGTAAATAACGCCTTGATGATAGACGTTAGTTTTATCATAGTAATAAAAAAGGGATATCTCTGCCCTGTCTTCATCATAGCTTAAGGTTAACTCCCCCTTTTGATGGTGGGTATAATGATAATAATTAAAAAAACCAGCCCCTTCCTGGATTTTATATAGCAGTTGATTATCGCTTTTAATAACTAATAGAGGTAGCGGTTCATTATTTTTCTTTTGGCGCAGCCAAAATTCAATCGTGATGCCTTCAGCAGAGGGTATTGAGAAACTTTTCATATTGATGACCTGTAGGTAAGCTCGGCCAGTTCAGCCACTGGCCGAGACGAATTAATAAATTACTTCACCTTGCGTGCGATAAATTGCGCGTGCTTCTTATTGCCGGCTTCTTTTTCTCGGGTGGCTTTTAATTTGGCTTCGATTTCAATTTGTCGGGTTTTCATAAACTCTTCGAAGCGCCGTTTAGCCGTGTCCTTCTGCATTTGCTGCTCTGCGGTCAATTCGCACGTTGATTTACCGATACCCCGACGTTCAATATCGCCAGGGGTCGTAGGAATACGTTCATCTAAGGGCTGGATAGTGACAGCGCCTGGCTTTTTTTGATACCAGTAAGCCGTAGAGGCCCAGTCATCACAAAGATGGTTGGCGTGACCATGCTCAATTGTTACGCGAATGCGTTTCTTGAAATGTACAGGATCGGTAATATGAAATTTATAGCTTGTCTGGAAGCCGGGAACGATGCTTTCGTGTAATGCTGTTCCATTATATAAACCCGCGTTATCCTGCATCCCCCAGGCATGATTAAAGTAATCTTCCGTGCCGGTACCGTGTATACTCGGCGGCCATGTATCATCATCGACAAATATCATGTCGTCACCCTCCCCCCACCAGCTTCCCTGGAAATGAGCGACCGATAAATTACAGCCGACATAATGCCCCTCGCCTTCAACATTAAGCACTTCATAGTTCCCTTCAGCGCTCAAAGTTGAGATATTGACTTCCGGGCTATTGGTTTGCAGCTCGGGTCCCCAGCCATTGCATGGGTTAGCGCGCTTCCAGTTAGCATGAAAATACGCGATATCATCCTTGTGTTCTTCAGCATACATTTCATAATCGATGTAAAAATACTGCCCATAGGGAATATCATTCTGATTTTCAATTTCGATGACGGCGCGCGTGTTAAACGGCATTGGAAAGAAACAGTTCAGTGCCGCGCTGCCGCCAAACTTATAGCGTTCTTCAGGCTTCGTAGAAATATTAATCGGGAGGGTATTAATATTACCGGGCATGGAGTGACCAATACAGAAAAAGTCCCCCAGGGGCACAACCACACTCGGTTCTTCAGCATTGTCCCAGTACATTTTAATTAGCACTTTGCGGTAATAATGGGGATCGGCCACTTCCCAACACACGCCCAACGCATTGTGAATTTCATTGACTGGCGCAATCCATTGGCCCATTTTGGGATCAATAACACTCGCCCCCAGCACGCGGCGACAAAATTGCGTCATCCAGATATGGGTGATACAGCCAGCCCCTTGAATATCTGCTAGCGTTACGCTTTCCCCGGGACCAATTAGCCAATAATCCTGATTCTTACCGCTTTGATCCCAGCTTGAAAGACGCCCCGTTTTTGCATCCCGAACCGTTGCCAAACTTTGTAAAAAACCACCGTATTGTTGAGCCATGATACCCTCCGATTGTCAGTTTAATTTAAATGTACACGTGTACATTTGCGTTGGTTTGAATGTTAGTGACTAAACTCAGGCATAAATGTGATTAAAATCTCGTTTGACCGACGTTAAGGCAGGAAATTAAAGAGATGTGATCGATAACACAAAAATGTACACGTGTACAATCCATAAAAAAGGCATTGAGGCCTGGAAAAAAAACCGTATAAATAGACAAATAAAACATATAGTTAACCAGAAAACCACAATGAAAATGCTTAGATTTTATTGGGAGATAAGGCTAATTGCTTCAGGCCCCTGAGGACCTGACTTTTGCGATGATGTGTTATTCAAAAGAATGTCTTCTTAAGGGCTAACTGTTATGCTGTTTGTGCCGGGATAATAACGTTTCCATTCATGTCCTTACCATCGGAACCCAGGAAGATGTAAGTGGCGCCAGCAGACGGTAGAAACTCCTCATACAATGCAGTTTGAAAAACTCTCGAATTGCGCGAGGAAGAATCAAGGACAATCTTAACACTGATATTATCGCTGTAGGCGAGGTGGTTAGAAGAGAGAAGTGTATTGTCGCTATCATCAGTAACGAGTATCGCTACGGGATCTGCTCCCGCGGGCCTAATGTTCGAGACATCCGAAAAAGTTATACTAAACATATTTGAAGTGATGCTGTTATTATTACCACTAATGTGAACGATTCCCATCAGGTCATCATAGATAGTACCTCCGACATCTGCACTGGCCGTTTCTGTATCAACACGAATGAACATGTTTGAAGATACTAGGTTTTCATCACATGGACTTAGCATTACAATCGTTCCCGGCCAGCTCCCTTGAAACTTATTAGCCGAAATATTGGTGTGATGAGTATTCAGGAGTACTATTTGAGGGTTCCAGAAAAACGTGTTGCCGGTAATCTGATGACGGTCTCCATTTTCAATAGAAATTGAATAGCCGCCAGGAGAGTTGCCAAAGAAGTTATTGGTTATTTTCGCAACAATGGAGCTGGATGTCATTGTAATACAATTAGCACATTCACCGATAAAATTATTAGTGATTGAAATAGAGTCAGCATTTCTGACCACCATAGCCTCCTCAAGAAGGCTGAACCCCATGCCTTCAATCCGTAATGAATCGCTATCGCTCGCGATATCGATCCCTTTTGTACCGCTTGTATTGTAGGGATTCGTGGCAACCACCAGACCGATACAAAAATCACGCAGCTCAACGCCTGATATTCGCCCAGTGGTAGCAAAATCATCTCGTTCAATTTTGATTGCCGTCAGAGTTGAACTGGTATCTAGCTCAATAAAGCTGGCTCCAGGGGCTGTTTCAAGCCATCCACTGCTATCTGTATCCGGAGCATCCCGACTTGCCTGGCTCATCCATCCATGGCCCGCCCCTTGTATTACCAGGTAGTTAATGGTGATAACAAAAGTGGTTTGTAACCGATAACGCCCTGCTGGAATAAAAATAGTTGCGCCAGGCCGCAAGCCTTTATCATCCTGATTTGTCTGTTGCTGTAATATAATGTCATTCTGGATCTCAGACATTATTTTCCCAATATCTTCATAAGGCGAAGTATTGCTGGGGGAAGCAAAGGTAGTGACATCATAAGACTTAATATACGATGCCTGGGAATTATAATCAGTCATAATATTGCACACCTATAAATAGTTAAACATTATTTGCCAGTACGTTGAAAATGAAAATATCACGACTTTCACTCAGTGATGCAAATGAAATTTAATCATTAATATAAATGATTAATTAATATTAAAGAATGATAATTAACATTAGAAATAAAAGATAAGTGAGTTGTCATCAATAGACAACAATTTCTTCAATAAGATAACCAGCTTAAGTACGACATTGTTCCACGCCGTCCTGAAGAACCGGGCGATTATTCGTACCGTTAACCCCTCATATTTCAGACTGTAAGGGCGTTATCTGCGCTCTTAAACCGCGTCATATCGAAATGCCAGCAGCGGTTGCTGAATTCTGTCTCTCTCGGCCTGACGACGTGAGTCGGGTAAAAAAGCGTCCGCCGGTCTTCCCCCGGCGGACGCTTTTCAGTGCGCGCGGCTGTGATTTTCTTTTCGGTAGGCACCCGGCGGCTGATTAAACGTGCGGGTGAAGATGCGGGTAAAGGTTTGCTGCGAGTCAAAACCGTATTTCAGGCAAATATCGTAGACCCGCTGATCGGTATCGCGCAGATCGCGGGCCGCCAGCAGCAGCTTACGCTCGCGGATATAGCGCCCAAGACTCTCCCCTTTATACTGTAAAAACAGTCGTTGCAAATGCCACTTCGAATAACCGGCGTGGCGCGCAATATCGTCAATACGTAGCGGCTGATGCAAATTATCATCAATCCACTCGACGATAGTATCAATGACCTGAGCGGAAATAGTCATATGTCCTCTCTCCTCCTGAACCACTCTCATCGTTAGCGCCACCAGGCGTTAAATGATTGCGTTTTATCAGCGACCCAAACCGGCTCACCCAACATTGGCGTCAGCAGTCGCCACGGTCGCCCTGTGCTGGCCTCCGCCAGCCTTTTGTACGGATCGTCCCATGTGTGTTTTGCCAGCACGAAGCGCCCGGCGTGACCCGGCAGTACCGCGCGTGCATGAACATCGTCAGCGGCTTGCGCCGTCTCTTCCGGCATCATGTGGATGTACTTCCAGTCCTGGTCATACTGACCGTTTTCCATGATCGCCAAATCCACTTCGCCAAACTGTTCGCCGATGGCTTTAAAGTGCGGGCCGTAGCCGCTGTCGCCGCTGTAGTAAATTTTCTGCTGCGGGGTAACGAACATAAAGCTGGCCCACAGGGTCTGGTTGCGCTTGAGGCCGCGGCCGGAAAAGTGGCGCGCGGGCAGGACGTGTACCGTCAGCTCATCGCTCACCTGCAGCGACTGATTCCAGTCCGCCTCGCTGATGATCGCGCTCTCCATTCCCCAGTAGCGCAGGTGCGACCCCACGCCCAGCGGCGTCACCACGCGCTTGACCTTCGGCATCAGAGCTTTGATGGTGGCGTAATCGAGGTGGTCGTAATGATCGTGCGAGATAATCAGCAGGTCGATATCCGGCATGCCCTCAGCGTGCCACGGGTAATCCCCGGCAAAGGCCTTATTAATAAACGAAAACGGTGCGGCATAGTTGCTAAATACGGGATCGATCAGGATGCGTTTGCCCGCCAGCTGCAGGTACCAGGAGGAGTGACCGAGCCAGACCATCACGTCCTGCCCTGACGGCAGGCTGGCCAGATCGGTGTTCACCAGCGGCAGCGGCTGCGCCGGTCTGGCATTTTCACGTTTGGCGACCAGAAACTCCCACCATGCGGCCAGCATATTTTTTTGCCCGGTAAACCCCGGCGTCGGAAGCTGATTGTGAAACTGACCGTCGTGATAGTGCGGCGACTGCTCCACCAGGCTGAGCTGCGCGCCCTGCGGCGCCTGACCAAATCCGGCATTTAACACAAACGGCAAAGTTGTTGCTGACGCTAATAACATGATGGCGACCACGCTGAAAGTGACACGGTTCATATCCTGACCTGGCGAAATCCCCCTTCCTGGAGGTTTTTGTTATAAGGCTTGATTATGAGTGAGTAAGCACTCATTATTAGGAAGAAGCTGAAAGTCGTCAAGACGATTTTCAAATTTTGACAGACAGCGTTGCAGCGCCCATGCCGGGCGTGCTTAGATCGTGGTTTTATTATGAGTGAGGTAAAGTGTAGTGGCTCGTCCTAAGAGTGAAGATAAAAAGCAAGCGTTACTGGAGGCCGCAACCGCCGCCTTTGCCCAATCGGGAATCGCCGCCTCAACCTCCGCCATCGCCCGCAGCGCCGGGGTTGCCGAGGGTACGCTGTTTCGCTACTTTGCCACCAAGGACGATTTGCTCAACGAGCTTTATCTGACCATAAAAGCAGACCTGGTTCAGACAATGATAGCGGGTCTCAACCCGAACGAAACCCGGCCAAAAGAGAACACGCGCAATATCTGGAATAGCTATATCGGCTGGGGCGTGCGTAACCCCATGGAGCATAAAGCGATTCGCCGGATGGCGCTGAGTGAACGGATCACCGACGAAACCCGCAACCGCGTCCAGGAGATGTTTCCCGAGCTCAATGAACTGTGCCAGCGCTCAATCAAACCCGTTTTTCAATCCGACGAGTACCGTACCTTCGGCGATGCGTTGTTTCTTTCGCTGGCCGAAACCACCATTGAATACGCCAGCCACGAGCCGGAGCGCGCCGTCCGTTTTGTCGAGCTGGGCTTTGAAGCCATGTGGCAGGCCCTTGCCGAGGACAATAGCTGATGGATCACCGCTCGCTGCATGACAACGCGCATCGTATCGCGCTGGAGCTTCCCTTTACCGAGCACTGCTGGCCGTTTGGCCCGGAGTACGATGTGTTTAAAGTCGGCGGGAAGATTTTTATGCTCACCGCGACGGTACGCGGCCGCGCGCTGGTCAACCTGAAGTGCGATCCGCAAAAATCGCTGCTTCATCAGGCCATTTACCGCAGTATCGAGCCCGGCTATCACATGAACAAAAAGCACTGGATCACCGTGGTTCCCGGCGAGGACATCAGCGTCGAGTTACTAGCGGAGCTGATCGATGATTCGTGGAATCTGATCGTCGATAAACTCAGCAAAAAAGAGCAGCAGCGCCTACGTCCGGGGTGATTTTCAGCGCTGCGCGATAAGTGTTATCGCATTTTTGCCCCTTATCATTTGCCCGCCATCGCTGTACTCTTCCTTCACGAAACGCACCCGCAAGGGGTTGTAAACAGTGAGGAAGAGTATGGATATCGTATCGGTTGCCTTAAAGCGCTACTCCACCAAGGCATTTGACGCCACCAAAAAGCTAACTGCCGAGCAGGCGGAAAACCTGAAAACGCTGCTGCAGTACAGCCCGTCAAGCACCAACTCCCAGCCGTGGCACTTTATCGTTGCCAGCAGCGATGAAGGCAAAGCGCGCGTCGCCAAAGCGGCGAGCGGCACCTACGTGTTTAACGAACGTAAAATTCTCGATGCCTCCCACGTGGTGGTGTTCTGCGCCAAAAACGCGATGGATGACGCCTGGCTTGAGCGCGTGGTGAACCAGGAAGAGGCCGATGGCCGCTTCGCAAACGCCGACGCCAAAGCCGCGAACCATAAAGGCCGCACCTTCTTTGCCGATATGCACCGCAAAGAGCTGCACGACGACGATCAGTGGATGGCGAAGCAGGTTTACCTCAACGTCGGCAACTTCCTGCTGGGCGTGGCGGCAATGGGCCTGGACGCCGTGCCGATTGAAGGCGTCGATTTCGCGATTCTCGATGCCGAACTCGACCTGAAAGCCCAGGGCTACACCAGCCTGGTGGTGGTGCCGGTCGGCCATCATAGCGTCGAAGACTTCAACGCGACGCTGCCGAAATCACGCCTGCCGCAGGCGACGACCATTACCGAGATTTAATTCCCTTCAGCCGGGAACGCCCGGGTCATGGCGCAGCTGCGCCTCGCCCGGGGCTTCCTACCCCCACTCTTTCCCCCTCTTTTTCTGCCGTTTGTGCCAGGTTTCCGGCGCTAATAAGCCCGCTTGTGCCAGGAATAACGCCTTTAGTGTGAACCAGCCGCTTTAATTAATTGATAAATAATATTTTTTATTTCTGGCACGCCCTTTGCTCTTAACAGATACCACTATCTGGATGAAGGAGAAACCGGGTGAAACATATCTATGTGGCCAGCCACGGCCATTTTGCTCGCGGACTGGTGAACAGTTTGTCGCTGCTGATTGGCGACGAACACGGCGTTATCCCGGTCTGCGCCTATGACGAAGATATCGTGACCACCGAACAGCTGGAGCAAACCCTGGAGCATCTCATCGTCCAGGCGAATGGTGATGAAGTGGTGATCTTTACCGACCTGCTTGGCGGCAGTATCAACAATAGCGCCGTGAGCGTCTTGATGCGCCATCGTAACGTTTTCGTGGTCGCCGGCATCAATCTGACTCTGCTGCTGGAGTTTCTGCTGTGCGAAGAAGCCACTACCGAGGCCGCGATTGTCTACGCCACCAGCGCGGCGCGTGAATCCATTGTTTTCATCAACCCTCTACTAACACAACCATCCTCTGACCCACAGGGAGAATCTCATGATTAAACTCGTGCGCATTGATTATCGGCTGCTGCACGGCCAGGTGGTTTTTGCCTGGACCCGAGCGCTGGATATCGACCATATCATCGTCGCTAACGCCAAAGCCGCGGCGGATGCCTTCATTACGATGTCGCTTAACCTGGCCAAGCCGGCGGGCGTCACGCTGGACATCGCCACCGTTGAACAGGCGGCGGAAAAGCTTAACGGCGGCAAGTTGGATCATAAAAAAGTCATGGTGGTCCTTGGCAATACTGCTGAAACCCTCGCGCTGGTAGAAAAAGTCCCGGGAATTAACGCCATTAACTACGGCGGTCTGCCGCAGAAGGAGGGCGCAAGACAATTCGGCAAGGCCATCTATCTGACCGAAGAGGAAATCGCCGATAGCAGAGCGCTGAAAGAAAAAGGCATTCGGCTGGAGATGCGTCAGGTACCCGCCCACTCGGCCGAGCTCCTCAACGAACAACTTTAACTTCGGAGGTCACTATGTTGCTCACCGCAACGTTACTCGGACTGATTGCCGCCCTGGGGATCCTCGATGGCCGCCTGCTTGGGGTATCGATGATCGACCGGCCGCTGGTGATGTGCGCCCTCACCGGTCTGGTCTGCGGCAATCTGCATGAGGGGATTCTGATTGGCGCTACGCTGGAGCTTATTTTTCTCGGCAACGTCGCCATCGGCGCCGCGCACCCACCCGATATCGTGACCGGCTCCGTACTGGCGACCGCGTTTTCGATCATGTCCGGCCGCGGTCCGGAGGCTGCGCTCACCATCGCCATCCCCGTCTCAATGCTGGCGCAAACGCTGGGCATTCTGGTACGCGTGGTGAACGCCCGCTTCGGTCATCTGGCGGACCGCTATGCGGCGCAAGGTAATACCCGGATGGTCGGCCTGATGCACCTCGGCGGTCCGACGCTGCTCTATTTTTTAAACGGATTTCTGCCGGTTTTTTTCGCCATCCTGCTCGGCTCTTCGGCGGTTAGCTGGTTCCTTGAGGCGATTCCGCCGGTGATCACCAACGGATTGATCGTCGCCAGTAAGATCCTGCCGGCGCTCGGCTTCGCCCTGCTGATCAGCATGATGCTCAGCAGCAAACTTATGCCATACCTCGGTCTGGGATTTTTGATAGCGGCATATACCAAACTGGATATTATCGCCATCGCGCTATTCGCCGTGGTGTTGGCTTTTATCATCAGCCAGTTTCTTAATCTTAAGCAGCAGGAGAGCTAATCATGAGTGAAATGACGCAGACCCTGTCAGGCACCGCCCAGCCGCAAAGCGATGACGCAAGCCGGGTCACCGCTCGGGATTTACGCAGCGTGTTCTGGCGCTCCTTTACGCTGCAGGGCTCGTGGAACTACGAGCGCCAGCAGCATATGGGCTACGCCTTCGCCATGTCGCCCGCTCTGAAGCGCATCTATCAGGACCCGACGGAACTGGGGCGCGCCCTGCAGCGCCATCTGGTGCTGTTTAACACCACGCCGCACCTCTCCACCTTTATCTTCGGCTTGTCGATCGCTATGGAAGAGGAGAATCAGCGCAATCCCGAATTTAATGAAGAATCAATAAACGCGATTAAAACCAGCCTGATGGGGCCGCTGGCGGGTATCGGTGACTCCATATTCTGGGGGTCATTGAAGGTGATTGCCGCCGGGATGGGGATTTATTTCGCCCAGCAGGGCAGCCTCCTGGGACCGATAATGGCGTTGTTAGTTTATAACCTACCTCATCTGTTATGCCGCTGGTATGGGCTGAAGCTCGGCTATCGGGCTGGCACCACCTGGCTGATGCGGATTTACCAAAGCGGCCTCATGGATCGGGTGACCTATATCGCGTCAATCGTTGGCCTGATGGTCGTCGGCGCGATGACCGCCAGTATGATAGATATCACCACCCCGCTCAGCTTCACTGCCGGGCAGACGACTATGAAGGCACAGGAGTTTATCGACAAAATACTTCCTTCGCTGCTGCCTCTGCTTTTCACCCTTGGGATGTACAAGCTGATCCGTAAGGGAGTCAACATCAACTGGATCCTGTTAGGCACCATCGCGTTTGGCATGGCGGCCAGCGCGTTAGGCCTGCTTTAAGAAGAGGAATATTACCCATGCACGTAGAAGACTATATGAATGAAACCCCCGCTCGCCTGCTCGCTATGCTAACGCAGACGCGGGAAGATCTCTGGCAAGCGGCGAAAGCGCTGGCGGATCGCGGGATCTCTCGAATCATCCTGACCGGTTCCGGTACGTCTTACCACGGCGCGCTGACCGCGCGGTCGTTTATGCAGCAGTGGTGCGACATCCCGATCGATGTGTACTGGCCCTTCCTGCTGGACGAGATGGCACTTTCCCTCAGCGACAAAGCGCTGGTCATCGGCATTTCTCAGGGAGGCGGTAGCCTCTCCACTCTCGCCGCAATGGAGCGCGCCCGGGCAGCCGGGCACCTTACCGCTTCCATGGCCGGGGAAGCGCCAGCTGCCATCGACCAGGCGGCAGATTTGATCCTGACGGTCCCCTGTGGAGAAGAGCGCGCCGGCGCCAAAACCAAAGGTTATCACTGCACCATACTCAACCTGATACTGCTTGCGCTTGCCGTCGCCAGCCGCCAGCAGCGCCTGAGCGATGAGGAGCGCAAGGCGCTACTCGTCCGCATGGAGAGGACGTTTAATCATTTGCCGACGCTCATTGAGGCCTCGCAGGCGTGGGTTCTCAATCAGGCCCGGCCGCTTATCGACAGCGCAGATATTCGCCTGACCGGCCCGGCAGGGCTGTTTGGCACCGTTCAGGAAGGCGCGCTAAAGATGCTTGAAACGCTGCGCTGCCCGGTGGCCGGCTATGAATTTGAGGAATTCATCCACGGGATCTATAACGCCTTTGATGAGCGCTCGACCCTGATTATGCTCGATCCGCATCCCGATGAGCGTCAGGATCGTCTGGCGGAAATACTGTCTGGTTGGACGCCGCATATTTATCGCATTGGCCCGCATGTTGACAATAACGGTAAAAACATGCCCTTTACGTTTATTAACGATCCAGACTTTGCAATCTTTGAATATATTATTCCATTGCAAATGGTCTGCGCCAGGCTACCGCCAGTGAAGGGTGTCGATCCCGCAATACCTAAGGATCCGCAGTTCCACCAGAAAATGAAAAGTAAAAAACTTAATTAAATAATGCCCTGTAATAGTTATCCGCCATGCAGCGGAGGACCCTTTACATCTCAAGGAGATCAATATGTCTATAGCTCAGAAAAACGCCCACCATATTATTCGCGATATTTTAACCAGGCAACGTATTGAACGCGTGTGGTTTGTTGGCTGCGGGGGTTCGTTGACCGGCTTCTGGCCGGGGAAATATTTTCTCGACTGTGAAGCGAAAAAGCTGGCCGTCGGTTATGTGACCAGTAATGAATTTGTCCACGCGACGCCGAAAGCATTAGGAGAAAATAGCGTGGTGATCCTTGCCTCTCAGCAGGGCAACACCGCTGAAACGGTCGAAGCCGCCCGCATCGCGCGTCAAAAAGGCGCGGCTACGATTGGGCTGGTATATACCCCCGGCACGCCGCTGTGCGAACACAGCGATTACACTATCGAATACTGCTGGGCCCGCTATCCCGAAACTGTCGATCCGACACAGCAAAAAGCGGCGTACAGCCTGTGGCTGGCGCTGGAGATCCTGGCGCAAACCGAGGGATACGACCATTACGATGAGATGGTCAGCGCCTTTGCCAATTTTGAATCCGTGGTGCGCGGCGCTCAGCAGCAGGTGCAGGCGGATGCGCAGCATTTTGCTGAAGCGTGGAAGAGTGAAAAAGTCATCTATATGATGGGGAGCGGTCCCTCATTCGGCGCCGCACATCAGGAGTCAATCTGTATTCTGCTGGAAATGCAGTGGATTAACTCCGCCAGCATCCACAGCGGCGAATATTTCCATGGCCCCTTTGAGATCACCGAACCGGGGACGCCGTTTATGTTGTTAAAAAGCAGCGGCCGCACCCGCCCGCTGGACGATCGCGCGATCCGCTTTATCGAACGCTATCAGGGAAAACTGCAGATTATTGACGTGGAAAAAGTGGGAATTGATACGCTTCACGCCAGCGTGCGCGAATATTTCTGCGGCCTGCTGCACAACTGCGTTCTTGATGTGTACAACCTGGCGCTGGCCACCGCCCGCAACCATCCTCTGACCACCCGCCGCTATATGTGGAAAGTCGAATATTAATTCGCTAACTCTCTGCCAGCCCCGGCGACCTGCTCCGGGGCTGTGCTGAGGATTACCAGCGAAAATCGTCAATGCGTAATTCAAAAATATCGTGAATATAACCAATTTCCGCTACCGGCAGCGTCACATTATAGAGTATTTTCAGGCGCTGAAACGAGTGGTTCACCATAGCAATAAATTCTCCGTGCTGGCGAGAAAATTGCTCAAGATTTTTATAATGGGTAATTTCATTACGCATTACCAGACGCTCAATCATGCAGCTGAGATGCACATACAGGCTAATAATTAAATTATTATTAAAATTAAAGCTAAGCGTGTTTTGCCACTCTGCAATAATAGTCTCAATATGGCTCATCGTTTTTCCGGCATTCAGTATCGTCAAGGAGTTGACGACGTTATGCAGCGAAAACTCGCGAACCATATTTTTATTAATCAGCGCAATTTGCTTTTCATTGAGATAGCCGCTTAAGAGCTGACTGAGATGCCGATGCCCCTGCTCGCCCAGCAGCTCTTCAATACCTACCCATGGCACCCCCGCAAGCTGTGGGTCGTGCGTACCCACAACCGCAATCACTTCATACTGGTGGAGCAACGATATCGCCGTGCGACTATTTTTTAAGCGCGTATACTCGCAGGCGATAATGTTAATATCAAAGTCGCTGAGCAGGCTCTTCTCCATCAGATTTTTAAATTTAAACGCAGTACCGATTCCGGTAATGCAGGTCACCAGCAGAGCACGCTCTTTTTTTTCTGTCGGCCAGAAGACATCCCAACGCGACTGATTGAGCGGCACGATCTCTTCGGCAATATGTTCGATATTTTTCCCCAGCGCGATCTCGCTGGCGACGTTCAGCGCCATGCGCGTCGTGACGTTATCCACCACCACCAGCGGGCCGTTAATCACCGACAAAAGCGCATCGGCAATCTCTTTGGTATAGCCCATATCGATAAGCACCATGACTCCGGCTCGGGTATCGGTATGCTGGAGATAATCAACCACGGCGCGGCTGACATCGCTGAACGCCACCTCCATCGGCATGTCCATCGCCTGGTAGATCTTCTCGCCAATCAGGCGATTGGCGACCCCCGCAATGCTGCTGGCGGTCGAATAGCCGTGGGCGATAATCAGCGCTTTCACTTTTCCGCCGCTGGTCGCATCAATCGCATTGCTGACGATGGCGGCAACCGCCAGGCGGTCAAGCGTATCGATGAGCAGATCGTATTTGTTATTGACGACATCCAGTAGTTTCCCCGCGATACGCTGCGCCAGCCCCGCTGAGGACTCCAGCCAGCGCTGCATCACCAGACGCGCGGGTTCGGCAACGCTGCGCGGAGCAAGAGGCAGGCTGGTCAGGTAGCGGCCAGTAAGATAGGCGAATTCGGCATTCAGCTGGAGATCGTAATTGGCGGCGATCGCCTTGCCCACATCCTCAATAAAGCGCAGCCGCTTATCCTGAAGAGAGACCGCGCTCTCCTGATTCATCAACGCATCGAGATAGAGCGTCACGTTTTGATAAATGAGCTTTTCAAAGGTCCTCGCGCTGATATTGTCCTTCCCTAGTTCCTCGCACAGGCTGCAAATATTTTCCGTTAGCCGTTGATACTCATGATGACGACCGGAAAACAAAGGCTGCGCGTCGCCATCGCGGTAAATCATGACCCGTTCGCTATTTTGCTGAAGAGAAAAAGGCGCATCCGCCAGCAACCGGTCGGGCAGTAAACCCGCTTTTATCTGTAAAAGATCGCTATCCCGCTCGCCAAATGTCCAGGCGCTGGCGCAAATATTGCGGATCAAATTCTCTAGTCCGCCGACGTTACCCTCGAGCGTTTCGCGCATCAGCTGGCTAATGATTTCGCCGTCCAGCGCCAGATCGTGATGTAATCGCTGCGCTTCACGGCGAAAAAAGTGATGGATAAACGCCAGTCTTTCATACTGTCCACGCTCGGCGATCGGCAGGATTTTGACGATCACTGGAATACGACGAATAAAAGTTGCCAGGAAGTGCTTTTCCAGATCCTCCGTTGAAGCAAAAATCAGCCGTACCGTGGCGCTGCGCTCCTCGCTGCTCTCCCCCAGTCGCCGCCAGCTACCGTTATCCATAAAATGGAACAGTTTCTCCTGTCCTTCGGGGGGCAGACGATGAACCTCATCAATAAACAGTACCCCGCCGTTGCTGGTCTCGATAAGACCGGGGACTGATTTATCCGCACCGGTAAAGGCGCCCTTCGCGTGACCGAATAATTTTGAGGTCAGCAGTTCTGGATTATTGGCGTACTCGGCGCAGTTAAACACGGTGAACGGCGCATCGGCAGGTAAAACCTCCTGTTCCATAGCGTAACGCCACAGCTGGCGGGCAAGGAAGCTTTTCCCCGTGCCGGTGGGACCGCGCAGCAGAAGCGGTAGACCTGCGCCGGGGTAGCTGATGGCGGCCTTGCACTGTCGCAAAGCTTCCTGCAGGCTGCCCTGAGCGCCTATCAGCTGCGCCAGACTATCCTGGCGCTCAGCGCACAGGGCCTGAAGGGAAGCGTATTCGCCGTGTCGAACCGCGAGGCGGTGGTGGTCGCGCAGCGCGGCAATGGGTAAAAACAGCACCGGGCGACCATTTACTTTGACCACCCGCTGCTCGCGATGGAGATTATTCAGATGATGGCTGATGATACTGCGTTTTTGCTTCAGGCTATCGGCAATCGCCATCGCATTAAACTCGCCAAGCGCTTCCGCGGTCAGCGGTCGCCCGACGATCCGTTGTTCTAGCTGGCGAAAAATCGACTCCTTATTCATCTTGCGCCCCTGTCAAAAGCGTAAAATTCGCTTATACGACAATTCGCGTAAGAGGTCGCTGCCCCCTGCCACACTTCTTAAAAAAGCTTAATTATTCATGGGTTACCGTGCAGCCACGCCAGCGCCCGCTCGCCCGTTTCATCCATCGGCAAATAGACCAGCAGGCGCGAGCCGTTGCGCGGGGCCGAGTACCAGTACATCTGCTGCAGGCTGAAGCGTCCGAGCTGCGGATGGTTAAAGTGTTTCACCTGATTTTCCACCCCGCGTACCTCATAGCGCTGATGCCAGAGCGCCTCGAACTCCGCCGACGCGGCGAAAAAGCGCGCCAGCTTATTCTCCCACAGCGGATCGCCGCGGTGCTCCGCCATCGCCGCGCGGAAATAGGAGACAAACGTCGCCAGCACGTCGCGATTTTCAATACGGCTGCGCCAGGTTTCATTGGTCAGATACAGATAAATGCAGTTGCGATCCTCTTCCGGAATGGTGGCGAAATCGATGCCCATCAGGCGGCAGAAGCTGTCGTTCCACGCCACAATATCGAAGCTCGGCTTCTGAATACTGGCGGGCTGCGGCATCAGGCTATCGAGCATCCGCCGGGTGCCGGGGCTGATGCCTTCGCATACCGTGACCTGCGCGGCTTCCGGCGGCGTCAGTCCGGCCAGGACAAACAGGTGCCGGGTCTCCAGCGGGCTGCACTGCAGCGCGTTCGCCACCGACACCAGCACGGCCTCGGACGGATTCACTTCCCGCCCCTGCTCCAGCCAGGTGTACCAGGTGACGCCGACCTCCGCCAGCATCGCCACCTCTTCCCGCCGCAGGCCCGGCGTGCGTCGTCGGCCAACGCGCGGCAACCCCAGGCGCTGCGGATCGAGGCTCTCACGCCGGGCGCGCAGAAACGCCCCCAGCTGTTTACGGCCGTCATCGGGCGCGGCGATCGTCGATTCACGTTGCGGCATGGTCGTCATAAAACCTCCAGCATGGTAGTGCTAATACCAGTATAAGCAGGAACTGGTACCCGTTTAATTTATCGGTGATGCTACGGCCATCCGCTGAATGACGCAATGGAGAGATCCGATGAATTCGTCTGCTGTTTCACCCGGCCGCGCCGGTTTATTCCTTCTGTTGACCGGCCAGATGCTGCCGCTGATCGACACCTCGATCGCCAACGTCGCGCTGGACTCCATCACCCAGTCGCTGAACGCCAGCGCCACCCAGCTGGAACTGATCGTCGCGCTGTACGGCGTCGCCTTTGCCGTTTGCCTGGCGATGGGCAGCAAGCTTGGCGATAACTATGGCCGCCGCCGTCTGTTTATGTGGGGCGTGGCGATTTTTGGCGTCGCCTCCCTGCTGTGCGGGATGGCGAACTCCATCAGCACGCTGCTGGCGGCGCGCGCGGTCCAGGGCGCCGGCGCGGCCCTGATCGTGCCGCAGATTCTCGCTACGCTGCATATCACCCTCAAAGGCACCGCCCACGCCCGGGCCATCAGCCTCTACGGCGGCATTGGCGGAATCGCCTTTATCGTCGGTCAGATGGGCGGCGGCTGGCTGGTCTCGGCGGATATCGCCGGTTTAGGCTGGCGAAATGCCTTCTTTATTAATGTGCCGATCTGCCTGCTGGTGCTGGCCTTCAGCCCGCGATACGTCCCGGAGACCCGGCGCGAAGCGCATTCGCGCATCGACTGGCAGGGCACCTTCAGTCTTGCGCTAATCCTCTGCTGCCTGCTGTTTCCGATGGCGCTGGGGCCGGAGCTGCACTGGCCGTGGACGCTGCAGCTGATGTTAGCTGCGGTGCTGCCGCTGCTGGTCTGGATGCGGGCCAGTGCGCTGAGCAAACAGCAGCGCGGCGAGCAGCCGCTATTGCCGCCTCGCCTGCTGAAGCTCACCAGCATTCGCTTTGGCATGGCCATCGCCCTGCTCTTTTTCAGCGCCTGGTCCGGGTTTATGTTCTGCATGGCGCTGACCATGCAGGCCGGTCTGGGGATGGCGCCGTGGCAGTCCGGCAACAGCTTTATCGCGCTCGGCGTGGCCTACTTCATCTCCGCGCTGTACGCGCCGAAGCTGATTGCCCGCTACAGCATGGGGCGCATTTTGCTGACCGGCCTGTCGGTGCAGATTGTCGGCCTGCTGCTGCTGAGCGCGACCTTTTATCGCCTTGGTATCCACACCACCACCCTGGCGCTGGTCCCCTCCACGGCGCTCATCGGCTACGGGCAGGCGCTGATCGTCAACAGCTTTTACCGTATCGGGATGCGCGATATCAGCGCCTGCGACGCCGGGGCCGGGAGCGCGATTCTCAGCACTCTGCAGCAGGCGACGCTGGGCCTGGGCCCGGCAATTCTCGGGTCGCTATTCTTAACCCTTGCCCAGCGCAGCGGCGGCGACTATCCCCGGGCGCTGATCGATTTCCTGGCGCTGGAAGTGGTGATGATGCTGGTCCTGGGCGCCATCGCGCTGTGGCTACGCCATCACCTTAACGTCCGTCCGGCGGTAGCGACCCCATAATTCACAACAGCGTAACCTGCGATTTGCATAATAGACATCCAGCGGTCATCATAACCGCTGGATGTAAAGGAGACGTTATGCAGGAATTCATATCGCAAATCGCCGCATTAGGCATCAAAATTACCCCCACTACCTCACTCATTATTATCTTCGGCATTATTTTTCTGACGGCGATTGTCGTTCATCTTATTCTGCACAAAGTGGTGCTGCGCACCTTCGAAAAGCGGGCGAAGGCCAGCAGCCACCTGTGGCTGCAAATTATTACCCAGAACAAACTGTTTCATCGTCTGGCCTTCACCCTGCAGGGGATTATCGTCAACGTGCAGGCGGTGTTGTGGCTGCAAAAAGGCAGCGAGGCCGCGGAAATACTCACCACCTGCGCGCAGCTGTGGGTGATGATCTACGCGATGCTGTCCTTCTTTTCGCTGCTGGACGTGGTGTTCAATTTATCGCAGAAATTCGCCACCGCTTCTCAGCTGCCGCTTAAAGGGATATTTCAGGGTATTAAGCTGGTCTGCGCGATTATTGTCGGCATTCTGGTTATCTCCTTACTGATTGGCCAGTCGCCGGCGATTCTGATTAGCGGACTCGGCGCGATGGCCGCGGTACTGATGCTGGTATTCAAAGATCCTATTCTTGGCCTGGTGGCGGGAATTCAGCTCTCCGCCAACGATATGCTCAAGCTCGGCGACTGGCTGGAGATGCCCAAATATGGCGCCGACGGCGCGGTGATTGACATCGGCCTGACCACGGTGAAGGTACGCAACTGGGATAACACCATCACCACCATTCCAACCTGGTCGCTGGTTTCCGACTCATTTAAAAACTGGAGCGGTATGTCGGCATCCGGCGGTCGCCGCATTAAGCGCAGCCTGAATATCGATACCACCAGCATTCATTTTCTTGATGAACAGGAGCAGCAGCGCTTGATTCAGGCCAGGCTGCTGAAGCCGTATATGGATTCACGTCACCAGGAAATCAGCCTGTGGAACCAGCAGAACGCCGCCGATCAATCGATATTGAATCAGCGCAGGATGACCAATATCGGCACCTTCCGCGCCTATTTGCAGGAGTATTTGCGTAATCATCCGCGCATCCGTAAAGATATGACGCTGATGGTGCGCCAGCTGGCGCCGGACGCCAGCGGCCTGCCGATTGAGATTTACTGCTTCACCAACACCGTGGTGTGGGCGGAATATGAAAGCATTCAGGCGGATATATTCGATCACGTTTATGCCGTGGTTGACGAATTCGGCCTGCGGATCCATCAGTCCCCTACCGGTAACGACATTCGTTCGCTGGCGGGCGCGGTGTCTCAGTAATATCCTCAGGCACTGGCGCGGGAAATGACGCGCCAGTCCATCATCACCCGCTCGACCGCGGCGTCGGGATTGTCGATTCTTTTCATCAGCAGCGTGACCGCCGTACGGCCAATCTCGCGCGAAGGCTGTTCCACGGTGGTCAGCTGCGGCGATACCACTTCAGCCAGTTCGGTGCCATCAAAACCGACCACCGCAATATCATCCGGCACCCGCATTCCGGCCTGAGCGATAGCCCGCAGCGCGCCCGCCGCCAGCGAATCAGAGACGGCAAACACCGCGTCCGGCTGCTCTTCCTGCGCCAGCAGCGTCTCCATCGCCTGTTTACCGGCCGCGGCGCTCAGATCGCTGGCGTAGATCACCTGTTGATACGCCAGTTCGCGAACGTGCAAAACGCTTTTATAGCCGCGCTCGCGCAGGCGCGAGTAGCGATAGCTGAGATCGTGGTTGATTAAAGCAATGCGTTTACACCCGCCGTCAACCAGCCGGGAAACGGCGCCCTGCGCCGCGTCGACGTCGTTGATGCCGACGCAGGAGATGCTGCCGTTATCGGCATATTCCGCGCACTGAACCCAGGGCGCGTCGCCGATCATGGTGGTGAGTTCCGGCAGGCTGGAGAGCGCGTTCATGGTGATGATGCCGTCGACCATTTTGCCGGAGAGCAGCTGCAGCCCCGAGGTTGAACGGGCTAAATCCGAACCTGAATTACACAGCAGGATCCGGTAGCCGTTCTTTTCCGCCTCTTCTTCAATGCCCTTGACCACTTCGGCGCAAAAGGGGTTGGCGATATTAGAGACCATCACCAGAATCATATTGCTGCGGGCCGTTCGCAGCTGGCGGGCCAGCAGATTCGGCTGGTAGTTACTCTCTTTGATCGCCTGCAGCACACGTTCGCGATTCTTCGCTTTAACGGTATCGCTGTTATTCAATACCCGCGATACCGTCGCCACCGAGACGCCCGCCAGGCGAGCGATTTTCTGAATTGACATAGAGGCTGCACTTCCCGCATAGACGTTATATTTCGCAGGCTATCATAAATGAGCCCCGCCTGCGCCGTCAGCAGGTTTTGCGATAATCGACGGGATTGATTAGCACGCTAAGGTCGCTATCATGATAGCGTCGGCGTTGTTTCGCGAGAGATGAAACGTACGCTGGCCGTTGAACATCATCGGCATATAACTGGGGTATCTCTTGAACACAATAAAAAATATTCATATCGCGGCGGCAGTGATCGCCGACGGCCAAGGACGCTGTCTTTTAGTGCGCAAACGAGGGACTGAGTACTTTATGCAGCCCGGTGGAAAGCCTGAAATCGGGGAAGCCCCGGAAGCGGCGCTGATCCGCGAGCTCGAAGAGGAGCTCAACTTCATCGTCTCACCTGAAGAACTGGTCCCGTTAGGCCGCTTCACCGATACGGCGGCAAACGAGCCGGGCCATACGGTCTCTGCGGATATCTTTCAGATAGCCACCAACAGAGCGAGCTTTACACCGACGGCAGAAATAGAAGAAGTTATCTGGTATACGCCGGGCCAGGATCGGCATATTAAGCTTGCTCCCCTTACCGAGAACCACCTGCTTCCTCTGCTGAAAGGGGCGTAAGCGCCCGGGGCGCATCGAAAGTATTCGCTCATTTGTCTGCAAGTCAAAATCCACGCTGCCATCGTCCCGGTTGCGCTACGCGGCTTGCAGGCAGAGCCAGTTCAGGCTGAAGCGCCATGTCTCTCCGAAAATCCTTTGTCCTCTTCTTCTGTTTAAGATTTAATGCATCCTTCTGATTCACTCCCCTTCAAACGCCGACGCGTTTTAGTGCATAAAAACGCCCTGTTTTGTACGCCAGATCATATTTCACCAGACTATCCTTTCCCCATTAATCCAAAATATCGCAACTTTCCCTTACAAAAAGCAGGCATTTACAGAATAAACCTCATAAAATAAAACAAAATAAAAACACAAAATTAACAAAAAGTGATGGGATAGCGTTTTTTTTGACTTATTGTGCTGTTTTTTTTTAACCAATCTTCTCCCATTCAGCGAGAAAATTCCTGGTCACCATGGATAATTCTTAAAGAGGAATCGACATAAAACTCTGCATCTTCAGATTTTTCTTATTCATTAGAGTAGGTTAGTATAAATCCAGACAGTTTTTGGCATTAAGAATTTACACATTTTTCATCTATATAACCATCCAGAAATTAAAGTTGTCACATTTATTAACTAGCCATAATATAGCCACATCATTGAACGATAGGGTAAGACAATATAGGGAAATAAATCGACATATGGCTCCACAGAAATATGAGAAGGTATACTGCATAAGCTGTCAGTATCAATGCGAAATCTATCCCCGACCTACGATAAAATCGATTAACTGCATTGAAACCCGCTATTGCGTATGGCCCGATAAAAACATCTATTTAAAAAATGGTGTGCATTGTTTTTTAATTAACAAGCACTACAACTTCTCTAATTCTGGCTTTATTTTTGTTGATTTTTCTCGCTACAACATCAGATTATTCACCAATAATAAATGGCTTGAATATCTGATCAAAACAGGATTGCGGGTAGTGTTGATTGCCGACAGATTAGCACAACCGCTCGCGCTGTACTGGAAACACCGCTGTCAGCAGATAATTTCGATTATCAACGCCAGCGATACCCGGCATGAGATTGGAAAGAAAATACAGCTTTCGTTTCTCGGTCAAAGAGATGGTCGAGGTTACCGCCAAAAACTCAGCGACCAGGAAGTGTTGGTTCTCGATCTTTTACTCGCAGAAAAGTCGATTAAGCAAATAGCCAACGAATTGCAGATGGCAGAAAAAAGAATCTACGCAATCAAGCTCAGCTTGCAGAATAAGATGGGAGGCAGAGGGAAGTTAAACATTATTCTATCTGGATAAAGTCATTATCAGTATTTGTAGCAATAACTCCATAAATGGAACTAACTTAATTATTCTCAGGAAATTTAAAATGAAAAAAATCGTATTAGCGGGTGTTGTGGCTGCGGCTCTTATCTCTTCCAACGCAATGGCTGACGTGACCACTTCCGCCACGGCAAGCTGGGATGCAAGCGCAACTAAAGACACCACCAGCGCGCTGGTCGTCACTCCGCTGAAATCCCTGAACTTCCAGTACGCTGAAGGGATTAAAGCGTTTAACGCCCAGAAAGGCGCTTTTGACATCACCATCCAGGGCCAGTCTGGCGCGACCGACTTCACGCTGACCTCTCAGATCGTCAGCAACACCCTGAGCCGTACCACTGATGCCTCTACTCTGGCCGTTGGTGTGAGCTGGAACGGCAACGCGCTGAACAAAACCACGCCGGTAACGATGATTGATACCGCCAACAACATCTCCGCGGGTCTGGATGCGCTGGCTGTCGCTACCGCCTTCGCAGGCGCCGATCGCGTCAGCACTCAGGGTAACTTCGATTTCACTGTCGACTCTGCGACTTCTGACGGCAGCACCGTCGCTGAGTTCAAAGATTTAACCGACGGTTACTGGAGCGGCGACGTTCGCGTTCAGTTTAACGCGGTCTGGACTATCTAATCAGGTGTAGCCAACACCTGTCCGGTATGACAAGGAGGCTTCGGCCTCCTTATAAGGATGCGCCATGAAACTGAATCCATTATTACTCTCTCTCTTCTTATTCACCGTGACGCCCTCCTCCTATGCGATTAATGTCGGAGACGTCACCTCAATAATGGGGCCGGATGCCTCGACTCTGGCAAAAGAAATCATTAATACCACCGATACGGCGCGTTACGTTAGCGTCAGCGTGGAGCGTATCTCATCGCCTATGGCCGGCGGCAAGGTTATCCCGATGGCGAGCAGATCGGAATTATTATCAACGCCAGCCAGCCTGATATTACCCGGAAATGCCAAAGAGAACTTTCGTTTTTTTTACAAAGGACCTCAGGACAACCAGGAACGTTATTACCGCATATCCTGGACCGATGAGCCGGTGACCGAATTCGAAGCCAGCAAGAAGAAAAAACAGGGTGAGGCAACGACCTCTGCCATTATTGGTACGATTCTGGTGGTCGCGCCGCGTGAAGAAAGATTTGACTATCGTCGCGATAATGACACGGTCACCAATACCGGCAACGCTTCATTCCGCGTTATCTCCTACGGGCCCTGTCGTGATAAAGCGAAGGATGAGGGTCAAGGCTGCCGTGAACGCTATTATGTCATGCCTGGTGTCAGCGTAAAAATAAAGCATACCGATCTCACCAACAAACAAACGCGAATTGGAATATGGCACGGTGAGCAATATATAAATGTAAACTGAGTAACATTATGGATAATCTTGGTTATGTCAAAGGGACGTTGTTCGCTGGGTTATTGATCACGGTAAACCAGGGTTGGGCAGCTAATGCTACAGCGCCAGTGAAAGTCAGTAACTATGTTATTCCTTCGGTATTTGCTAACGCGTTATATCAGGGCATGACGGTCCCTGTTTTTATTCGTTATGAAGGCGATAATAGTACCCAACGCAGCCAGCAAAAAATCGCCGATGCTGTCCTCACAATCAAGGATAATGAGTTTCGCCTGAACCAGATCGCGCTGAGCGATCTCCCTGAGCGAACCGAATTATCACCGCAGATAAAATCGTTGCTCAACGAGATGCAGGACAAAAGCATCGGCGACGGTCAGCGCGTTTATATCAACAAAGACGCCTCACTTTCACTCGATACGCGTTCCTTTTATCTTGAGCTGACGGTTAACCGGGCAGCCATGCAGGCCGCTATTTTGCCGCGTACCAACATGCTTGGGGAATCCACTGCTCAGAATCTCTCGAGCGTGCTGAATTACTCGATGGGGAGCTATTACAACAAATATGAGAATACCGATAACGCCAGCAGCTACCTGACGCTGGACAATACCTGGTCGCTGCGCGAGCACCATCTGAACTTTAACGGTTCCCTCTACGGAATTGGTACCGGCAACCAGCAGGGTAAACTGTATCGCTCGATGTACGAACGTGACTATCAGGGACGCCGCTTCGCCATGGGAATGGTGGATACCTGGAATCTGCAATCGATCGCCAGCATGAGCGCCCTGAACTCCAGCCGCATTTACGGCATCAGCTATGGCAATAAAAGCAGTTCCCAAACGCAAGACAATACGCTTGCTCTGGTGCCCGTAACGGTGTTCCTGCCAGCCGCCGGTGAAGTGCACGTTTACCGTGACGGTAAACTGCTCAGCATTCAAAACTTCTCCATGGGCAGCTACGAACTGGATACGTCGCGCCTGCCGTTTGGCATCTACAACGTTGATATACAGGTGGTCGTTAACGGGCGCGTGGTCAGCAGCCGGACGGCGAACATCAATAAAACGTTCGCCCGGAAATCGAGCGTCACCGGCGATCTCTCGTGGCAAACCTTCGCGGGCAGCCTCGAATACAACAAGATGGACTATCGTCACAACTACAACATCAATTATGGTACACGGAATACGTGGATAGCCGGGGTCGCCGCTGCAACCAGCCAACCCTGGCTTTCCGGCGTGAATCTGAAAACCACGCTCTACGGTTTTGACAATAACGGCGTCAATGAAACGGAAGCGAACGTTATTTTCAACAACGCGTTCAGCTTTAACCAGCAGGGGCTGCTCGCTACCGACGGCAGCTGGCAGAGTACCTCCACCTTCAATATGAGTTTACCGGACGGGTACGGCAACCTGTGGGGATCGCGCCAGTACAGTTCCATCGGTAACGCGCTACCGATGCAGCAAAACGACTATGTGACCGTCGGCGCCAACGCGAACCTGCGCAAAATCGCGCCGTTCCTCGGTACGCTGAGCGTCAGCCGAACCAATAACAAATATACCGGGAGCACCTATACCAACGTCGATTACGATCAATCGCTGCTAGCCAATCGCTACGCGACGATTTCTCTGCGCGCCGGTATTCAGAATTATCAGTACAACACCCACGAAAATCTGCGCGATAAGTACGTCAATATTGACGTTTCTATCCCCTTCTCCGCCTGGCTTAGCACCGGCGTGTCCAGCCAGAACGGTAACATGCTGGCGAACGCCACGCTGCGCAAGAGCTTTGACAACAGCGCCATTACTCAGGTGGGAGCATCGGTTTCAAAACAGATTAAACAGAACAAAAATGACGATAGCCGCTATCGCACCGACGATTACGCCGCCAATGGTTACGTCAGCTATGACACCAAATATAACGCTGGCACCGTCTCCGTCAGCCGCTCATCGCAGCACAGTTCAAACTACAGCCTGAGCTCGCAGGGCAGCGTGGCCTGGACGGAAAAAAATATCTATGCCGGAAAAGGCACCCAAACCGCGGGCCTGGTGGTGAATACCCATTTCAGCGGCAAGGGCAGGATGATGGCGCAGATCAACGGCCAGAACTACCCGCTGACCGGCAAAAGCAACTTCATCAGTCTTCCGCCTTACGCGGAATATAAAGTGGAGCTGATGAACGACAAAAATTCGGAAGACAGCGTCGATATCGTGACCGGCCGACGTAACAAAGTCGTGCTCTATCCCGGCAACGTCAGCGTGCTTAACCCGGAAGTCAAACAGCTGGTCACCGTATTTGGCCGGGTGAAAGACCGTCGCGGCGGTTACTACGCCAACGCCGATATTCATAACCACATTGGTAAAACGCGCACCGACGAACTCGGCGAGTTCGCCATGGACGTCGATAAGCGCTTCCCGGTAATCACCCTGGTCGATAAATTCGGCGGCATCTGCGAAGTGGATCTGGATCTGACAGAGGCGAAAGGCGCCGTATGGGTCGGTGAGATCCCTTGTGAGATCCAACAACAAACGGCATCAGTGACTGGAGATGTTAAGAATGTCTATTAAACCCCAGGCCATCATGCTGCTGGCCGGCTGGCTGCTGGCCGCGCCGGCTATGGCGCTCACCGCTACCAACGACGGGAGCGGCAGCAACACCTATATGTTTATCGACAATGATGTCGATGATGAATATTTCATCACCACCAGCTCCCTCTCCCCGCGCTTCACCGGGGCCAATATCTGGACGAAATATAAAACGAACCAGCGTAGTCTGGGATATCTGGGCAACTCGGGCTGGAGTTACAGTAACCGCTATTTTGATCTCTGGATCGACAACTCCCCCATTAACCAACCGTTTCTCGGGCTCCGCTGCATGTCTACTGGCGCAAACTGCCCGGCTTCCGGCTATATCCCTGCGGATGTCCTCGACAAAGACGGTTACTATCACGCGATGTCCGGCAACAGCGTAGCAAACGGTTACTACGGCGCCGGAGTGCTGAGCCAGTCGGCCTATGAGTATTTTCGCAATCAGCCGGTGGGAACCATCGATAGTTTGCAGCTTAATCTCTGCTATATGGACTCCAAAGCCGATTATGACTTTGCTTCCGGCGTTCGCTGTAAAGATCTCCCCAGCGGAGGAAAGTGGGTTTACTATACGATGAACCTCGAAAAGGTCTCGCATCTGACCTTAAACAGTACCGGATCTATGGCGGAAGTGTGGATTGCCAGCGACGGTACGCCAAGCGTTAACCTCGGCTCTGAATTGTGCCAGATGGGCGTAGTCGGGAGCGCTTCCGGGATCATTTGTAAAATGGTGTCTTACAACTTTCAGGAGACCAAAACCCTCACCACCTCACTTGATTTCCGGATGGTTATCGACACGGCGATGCTGGGATTTTCCCCTTCTTCGTCTGACGTAAAGTACAGCGGTGATGGGGCTAGCTGGACTAATTTCGGTACTGCCATTACCTATAACAAGGTTTTCAAGCCGTCAGGCGAGTACGTCTACGTATTCCTGTCCAATGCCTTTTTCCAAAAAGCCCTCAAGGCAGGAACGGATTTAACCAACAAGAATGAACTGTTTACCTTCTATTTTGATAACTCCGTCACCCCGCAATCGGGTTATTATCAGTTCACGCCTTCCACATTAATTAACATCATCCCGCGGGAATACGGTATCAGCATTGTTGCCAGCGACGGGCGTTCTCATCCCAAAGCATCCGGCAAGATCGGTAGCGAAGAGCCCATCACTTTTGAATATAAAGTCACCACCTCCGCGTCGCGTCAGGCCGACAGTATTACCGCCCAGGTCATCGGCGACTCCATCAACATATATGGTCTGCCGTACTGCCTGTTTACCTCAGCGGACGAGACGCTAAAAGTCCCCATCCCGGCCTACCTCGAATGGACGTCCGCTGCCGGTAAAGCGGTAAAAGTCCGCAACAGCTGCGGTGAAAACCCTGTCGATATGACCAACGCCGCCTGGGTACAGACGGCCTGGAACGCTAACGTCAACGATGGTTTCTTTTTTACCACCACGCTGAAACTGCTGTTTCCGATGGATGACCCGCATTCACAGTTCACCACCGATGGACATGACTGGATGGGGACCGTCAGCGCCACCGGGGATGTAAAAGTGACCGCCACATGGGTCGGCGTCGATCGGGGGGTATGATGCAAAAAATCCTGGCCATCGGATTGTGCGGGCTGTGTGTCCAGCCCGCTTCCGCGGTGTACTTTGATTCCATCATTTATGATATGGATGCCAGTAAAGATTTTATCTCCCGGCCGCTAGTCAACGATACAAAAAGCACTAACTTATATACCATTTCGGCTTACAAAATCTCCCGGCCGGGCAACGGTGATGAAATACCGGTGCCCGGTCAGAGCAAAGACCTGGTCTGGTCGCCGCTGCAGTTCACCGTACAGGCCAAAGGTCAGGAATATTTTAAACTCTATTATCGCGGGCCCAAAGATGACGTTGAGCGATATTATCGGGTGATCTTTAAGGAAACGCCCGTCACGGTTTTCCCCTGGCGCATGGATCAGAAAAAAATGGCGGTTGTCCCTTCGGTGTCGATGAGCACGATTCTCATCGTGCGCCCCCGCAAGACGCGATTCCAGTATGAAATTAACGAAGCCACGGGCACCATTAAAAACACCGGCAACACCTATTTTAGAGTCATTCTGCAGAAAGGCTGCAATGGTGACGATGAAAGTTCAACGCAATTTTATATGCTACCAGGGGAGAGCTGGACAGGCCCCGAAGCGAACAATAGCCACAGGAAATATATTGTCGCATTAGGCCGCTATCATCAGTTAGGAAACGGCTGTTTTATAGATTCGCCGGGTTAAGCGCTGCTAATCCAGAGCGGGTATGGTATGCCTGAAGCGCAGCTCGCGCAGGCGATTGAGTCCGCCGAACTTCTTGCATAAAGAGTATTGAAAGCGGTAGACGCTGCGGGTATCGCATGCCATGATGCGGGCGATATCCTGACTGGAATGCCCGTCTGCCAGCAGGCGCAGCGTCTTCATTTCATGCTCAGTCAGCGACGGGGTGCGCCGACAGCGAAGATTCCGCCCCAGCATGATGCGTTTTATTTTCTTGATTAAGCTGCTCAAGCTATCGTTGACCTCCACCACCGACCATAATAATCCGGAGCGGAGCATCCAAAAATTAGCCATGGGCAGCATGCTTTTATCCGCGAGTAAAATAATCTTCAGACCGGTCTCCTGCAGTTTTTCAGCCCAGCCCTCATGCAGAAAATACAAGATATTGTCGAGGGAGAAGTCCACCACCACCATTCCTTCAGGCAGAAAACAGGTGAGTTCACGAAAAACCAAATCATTGACCGCTCGCTTAAAAAAATAGTTTTTATCCGGCCATACAGAAAACTTCCTCTCTCCGCAAAGGGATCGCTCCATTTTATCTTCCGCTTCAATAGGGCAGTTTAAACCACACGCCATACATTTAATCTCACGGTTACCTGCCGGCATTATATTTACCTCTTGAGTGGCTAAAAAATACTTTCAAAAAAGATACATACGTAATACCAAACATACTATAAACAAAATAAATTGCTGCTATTATATTTACTGTAAACAAAGAAAAAAAAGACTAATCTATAATTCCAGACCTTAGGGCAAATAACATTAACACATTTCATTAAATATTTTAATAAAACACCCACTGAATTTAACCATGTCATATTATATAGAAAAATATATCCCCATACTGTAAGCGGGCGTAATATTTATTGTTACTTGATTTATAATCACACGATGAATATTTTTCACAGGCTGCCATTATATGTTGGTTCCTCTCATTTAGCCCCCTTTTACCGCTGCCGGAAATGCCTCCGCCAGCCAGTCGATAAATACGCGCAGCCGGGATGTGACGTGGCGATTCTGCGCATAAACCACGTGAAAGGGATAAGGGGCCGGGCGCCATTTGCTGAGTATTTCCACTAGTGTTCCGTTCACCAGCGCATTTCTCAACGAATATGAGAAGGTCTGCACAATACCCAGCCCAGCCTCCGCAGCCGCGATATGCTCGTTGCTCTCATTTACGCCAAGGTGATGTTCCGTTTTGATCTCCTGACTGATGCCGTTATCCAGAAAGCGG
This sequence comes from Klebsiella sp. LTGPAF-6F, assembly GCF_001753185.1. NCBI lineage: Bacteria > Pseudomonadati > Pseudomonadota > Gammaproteobacteria > Enterobacterales > Enterobacteriaceae > Klebsiella > Klebsiella sp. LTGPAF-6F. The sequence continues at coordinate 1,682,102 of NZ_CP017450.1, read as the reverse complement.
AACGGGAAGGCTCTTCCGCTGGCGGGAGATAAATAGCTGACCAGCCGATGTCCGTTCTTCAGCTCATCGGGATACGCGGGAATGCCGTAGAGCCTGAAATAGCCCGGCGTAGCGCAGGTCACAATCGTTGCTTCGCCGATTTTGCGCGCGATCAGCGTCGAGTCGTCCAGCGGCCCTCCTCTAATCGCGCAGTCGATATTGCCGCTGATAAGGTCCGAGGGGCTGTCAGCGACCGCCAGATCGATGCGGATATCCGGATAGGTCGTCATAAAATCAGCCAGCAGCGGGATCAGCACGTCGCGAGCGGTGGAGCCGCCTACCGCGACGCGCAGGTGGCCCTTTGGCTTATTGCGGGAAGCGCGAAATGAGGCATCAATCTCGTCCAGATCTTTCAGAATTCGCACCGCTTTTTCATAGTATTCACGCCCTTCCGGCGTGACGGTAATGCGTCGGGTTGTGCGCTGCAGCAGGCACACGCCAAGATGCGATTCAAGCTGTTGAATCGCTTTACTGAGAGTGGCGTTGGGCATATTCAGGGAGTCTGCGGCCCGGGTAAAACTGTTGGCTTCGACAACGCGCGTAAAGACTTTAAGGGCTGAAAACCGATCCATTATTCATTTTTCCTGATAATAGCCGCTGATTATTCACCGGTATGAAGAGTGTTTTTCACATTACTCCGTTTTTTGCATCCGTGGCTGACGGTAGAGTGACCCCCGTACTCAGTCGCCAGGTAGTCACGGTAAGTGGATGACTCAATTGGCATATTCATACTTTAGTTAAGGAAGTGCACCATGAGTAAAAAACTTTCGGCAAAAATCGCGTTAGTCACCGGCGGCACCTCGGGCATCGGCCTGGCATCAGCCCGGGAGCTGGCCTCGCAGGGAGCGACGGTCTATATCACCGGTCGCCGTCAGGAAGAGCTTGACGCGGCGGTCGCGTTAATCGGTCCCGCCGCCAGCGGGATCCGCGCCGATGCCTCGGTATTAAGCGACCTCGATAGGGTGTTTTCGACCATTGCCAGCGAATCAGGGCGAGTGGATGTGCTTTTTGCCAATGCGGGCGGCGGCGATATGATGCCGCTGGGCGCCATAACGGAAGAGCACTTCGATCGCATTTTCGCTACCAACGTGCGCGGCGTGCTGTTCACCGTCCAGAAGGCCTTGCCGCTGTTGACCCAGGGGGCTTCCATCATCCTTACCGGCTCGACGGCGGCGGTGAAAGGCACCGCGAACTTCAGCGTGTACAGCGCCAGTAAGGCCGCCGTGCGTAATCTGGCCCGCTCATGGGCGCTGGACCTGAAGGCGCGCGCTATCCGCGTGAATGTGGTCAGCCCGGGGCCCGTCCGTACGCCCGGTCTGGGGGGACTTGTCGCCCCAGAGCAACGTCAGGGGCTCTTCGATATGCTGGCCGCCGACGTCCCGCTGGGCCGCATTGGCGAGCCGGAAGAAGTGGCTAAAACGGTGGCTTTCCTGGCCTCTGACGACGCGAGCTTTATTAACGCCGCTGAAATCTACGTTGATGGCGGGCTGGCGCAGATCTAAAAAATGCTGCCTGAAGCCCCTTGGATTCATGGGTCTTCAGGTGCTACCGTACAGACATAATTAGCCGTTTTGTCCTGTACCTGAATTATCAGAGTACCTTTTCTAATAATTATGGATGATGATATCAATGAAACTAAAAATAGCGTTTATCGCGCTTGGCTGTTCGCTTGCCGCCCTTTCCGGCTGTACCTCCTCAAAATCTTCCCCGGAACGCCACGCTTACTATTTTGTCTCACACCGCAGCGATTTCGTCGGCGGTAACTTCGTTAGTAACCGTCAGGAAAACTACCGCTTAAATCTGCCGAACTTTACCGATATCTATGCCCGCGGCCAGCAGGACAGAAAGTCGGGGATGAGCGAAAGCGACGCCCGCCGTACCGCCGACGCAATCAGGCAGCAGGTGGCTGAGGGCACAAAAACCCAGCACGCATTTACCGGCAACGTCAGCGATAAATGGGATAACGAAATGGAAAATAAAGACGCCGTGCTGTTCGGTAATGAACTGGCCGGAACGTATCTCGACGGCTATTTTGGCGTGAAATAACCCAGCGGGTGCGCGAAATGCGCACCGCGCCTTCGGGCTTATCTTTCCACCTTCACCCAGCGCTGCTGCTGATGGCTTTTCACTATCGCCGCAATGATGTACATCACGTCCGCCCCCCTCGTAGAACGAGGCGAAACGCCGTGACGATGCCGGCGGCATCTCACCGGCGCGCACCGCCTGATAAAAGCTCAGCATCATATTTTTAAACGCATCGGGCCAGCCTTCATTATGCCCGCCGGGGAAGTGGGCGCTGGCGGCGGCCTCGCCGAGCATCAGGCTCGGATCGTCGCTCAGCAGCTGGTTTGGCCCCTGGCGATGGCCAATCCACAGCCGCTGCGGCAGCTCCTGATCCCAGGCCAGCGAGCAGCGGCTGCCGCCGATCTCCACCGTCAGGCCGTTTTTTCTCCCGGCGCTGACCTGCGAAACGATAAAGCTCCCCTTGCTGCCATCGTCGAAGCGAAACAGGACCGACCCCAAATCTTCGGTATCGACGGGCCGCGCTTCATACGCGATATCATCGCGATGCTGGCTGAACGTCGCGTCGCCGGCCACGGGCGCCTGGCGCGTCGGCCAGACGATGGAGAGATCCGCCATCACCTCCACAATGCGTCGGCCGGTCATAAACTGCACCGTATCGCACCAGTGGGAACCAATGTCGGCCATCGCCCGCGAGGCCCCGCCCAGCGCCGAATCCACCCGCCAGTTATAGTCGGTCTCCAGCAGCATCCAGTCCTGCAAATAGCTGCCGTGCACCGCAAACAGCCTCCCGACATCGCCGTTGCGCATCATCGCCGCCGCCTGCTGCACCATGGCAAACTGGCGATAAACAAAGCTGACGCCATGAATCACCCCGGCGCTTTCCGCCAGCGCCACCAGCTCACGGGCCTCCTCCGCGGTCATGCAGAGCGGCTTTTCCGAAAAGACGTGCAGTCCGGCGGAGAGGATCTGTCGGTTAATCCGCGCATGCAGATGGTTCGGCGTACAGTTATGCACCACCTGTAGCCCGGGATGCGCCAGCAGCGCCTCAACGCTACCGTAGGCGTGCGCCACGTTGAGCTGGCGCGCCTTCTGCTGCGCCATCTCCAGCGAACCGTCACACAGCGCCACCACCTCGATGTCGCCCACCCGGCGCAGCGCTTCCAGATGCGCCGGCCCGATAAATCCGGAGCCAATAATGCCGACCTGAATCATTATTCCCCCTCCTTGCCTGCGGCGAAATCGTCAAACGCCCGCCCGGAGACCGGGATGATATGGCGGCGGATAAACTCGCTGCCTTCGCGCGCGCCGACCTCCGCGTCCTTCAGGCAGCACTCCCACTCCAGCACCGCCCAGCCGTCAAAATCATACTCGGTGAGCTTGCTGAAAATCGTTTTGAAGTCGATCTGCCCGTCGCCCAGCGAACGAAAACGCCCCGCCCGCTGCTGCCAGTTCTGATAGCCGCCGTAGACCCCGCTGCGCCCGTCGCGGCGGAATTCGGCATCTTTGACGTGAAACGCTTTGATTCGCGAATGATAGATATCGATGTAACCCAGGTAGTCCATCTGCTGAAGATGAAGGTGGCTGGGGTCATAGAGCATATTGCAGCGCGGATGGTTATCGACCCGCTGCAAGAAACGCTCGAAGGTCACGCCGTCATGCAGGTCTTCGCCGGGATGGATTTCGTAGCAGACATCCACGCCCTGTTCGTCAAAAACATCCAGCAGCGGTCGCCAGCGCCGGGCCAGTTCATCGAAGGCCTCATCGAGAAGCGGCTGATTATGCGGCGGCCACGGATAAAAATAAGGCCACGCCAGCGCCCCGGAAAAGGTGGCATGCGCCTTCAGCCCCAGACGCGCCGAGGCCACCGCCGCCTGGCGTACTTTTTCTACCGCCCACTGCTGGCGCGCCTGCGGGTTACCGCGCAGCGCGGCGGGCGCAAACGCGTCAAAGGCCGTATCATAAGCCGGATGAACGGCCACCAGCTGCCCCTCAAGATGGGTGGACAGCTCGCAGATCGCCAGGCCCTGTTCCGCCAGGATACCGCTCACCTCATCGCAGTAGGTCTGGCTCGCGGCGGCGCGTTCAACGTCGAAAATCGCCGGATGGTTACAGGGGATCTGCAGTGCCTGATAGCCCAAACCGGCGGCCCACTGCGCCAGGCCCTCCAGGGTATTAAACGGCGCCTGCGCGCCGATAAACTGCGCCAGGAAAATGCCCGGTCCTTTGATTGTTTTCATACCACCTCCTGAAAAATTAACGCTGCTCTTTCTCGTTGTACTGGAAAGAGAAAAGGAAAATCAGCGCGATAACCGCAGCGGCCACCGCCGGGATCCACCAGAAGGTCACCCACGCCTGCGGTACGCTCTGGCCTGCCACCAGATGGTTGTACAGCGCGCCGGAGATCTGCGACCCCAGCAGCATGCCGATACCGTAGGTGAACATCACGATCATGCTTTGCGCCTGGCCCTTCACTTTTTCACCGGCCACGCGGTCGGTATAGATAAAGCCGACAACAAAGAAAAAGTCATAGCACACGCCGTGCAGCAGGATGCCGAGATAGAGCAGGAAGCGCCCCTCTTCGCTGACCCCCAGCGCAAAGAAGGCGTAGCGCACAAACCACGCCGCCATGCCGATCAGCAGCATGTATTTCACCCCGAGGCGGCGGAACAGCAGCGGGATCACCAGCATAAAGAAGATTTCTGACATCTGACCGAACGACATCGCGGTGCTGACGTCCGCGATGCCGGCATCCGCCAGATAAGAGGCGGTATAGGCGTAGTAGGTCCCCAGCGGAATCGAAATCAGCGTCGCGCAGAGGGAGAAAATCAGGAAGTGGCGCGTTTTCAGCAGCGCGAAAGCGTCGGCGCACAGCAGATCGCGAAACTGGACCGGCGTCCCTTTCGCCGGCGCCGGCGTGTGCGGTAGCGTCAGGCTATAAACGGCCAACGCCGCCGAGCAGAGCGCCGCCAGGGTAAAAATGCCGGTGGTATCGGAGATACCGGTGACGCCGATGAAGATACCGGCGATAATCCAGCCGATGGTGCCGAAGACGCGCACCACCGGAAAGGTTTTATCGACGTTCGCCAGGCTGTGGAAAGCGATGTTGTTGGTCAGCGCCAGCGTCGGCATATAGCACAGGGTGTAGCCGAACAGCAGGCCAATCAGCAGCGCGCCGTTTTGCGCCACCAGCGCCTGCGGGACAAACCACAAAATAACCGCTCCGGCCAGATGCATCACCGCCATCACCTTCTGCGAAGCGAAAAAGCGATCGACCAGCATTCCCAGCACAAACGGCGAGAGAATAGACGCAATCGGCCCGGCGGAGAAAGCATCGCCGATCAGCAGCGACATCTCATAGCGGGTCATCACCAGCCCCAGCGTCACCGACCAGCTACCCCAGATAAAGAACTGCATAAACATCATTAACGACAGCCGCGGCACCAGAAAACGGTGGGCTACGCGGGGACTTTCACGACCTTCGGTTGTTGTGACCATTTCGACCGCCCTCAAAAAGTAATCGATTACAAATACGCTCAAATAAAAAGTAATCGATTACAAAAAGAAGATCGCGGGCAAAATACGCTAAGCGCGAAGACGATCACAATAAAAAGAGATAATGCCCCGCCGGACGACGGGGCGATCGCGCTACGCCGGACGGCGCAGGGTTTTAAAGGCCACAAACAGGAACAGGATCCACACCGGCAGCAGAATCGCCGACAGGCGCATCCCGTCAATGGTGCACATCAGCACCAGGATCAGCCCCAGAAAGGCGATACAGATATAGTTTCCGGCGGGCGACAGCAGCGCTTTAAACTTCGACTCGCGCCCCTTGCGCCGCTGGGCGGCGCGGAACTTGAGGTGCGCCAGGCAGATCATAATCCAGTTCAGCAGCAGCGTCGCTACCACCAGCGCCATCAGCAGGCCGAGGGCTTTTTGCGGCAGCAGGTAGTTAAGCAGCACCACCAGCGAAGTAATGACTCCCGATAGCAGCAGGGAGTTAACCGGCACGCCGCGCTTGCTGACGCGGGCGAGAAACTTCGGCGCATTGCCCTGCACCGACAGACCGAACAGCATCCGGCTATTCGAGTAAACGCCGCTGTTATAAACCGACAGCGACGCTACCAGAATCACGAAGTTCAGCGCGGAAGCCACCACGTTGCTGTCGAGATTATGAAAGATCATCACGAACGGGCTGCTGTCGGATTTGATTTCCACCCACGGATAGAGCGCCAGCAGAACCACCAGCGAACCGATATAAAACAGCAGGATACGATATACCACCTGGTTAACCGCTTTCGGGATGCTCTTTTCCGGGTTCTGCGCTTCCGCGGCGGTAATGCCGATAAGCTCCAGTCCGCCGAAGGAGAACATAATCACCGCCAGCGACACGATCAGGCCGTGCCAGCCGGTGGCGAAGAAACCGCCGTGTTTCCACAGGTTATCGATTCCCGCCTTGCTGCCGCCGTGGCCGCCGAACAGCATCCACAGGCCAAAGCCGATCATGCCGATAATCGCCAGCACCTTAATCAGCGCGAACCAGAACTCCGCTTCGCCGTACAGGCGCACGTTCACCAGGTTTACGGCGTTGATAATGATGAAGAACGCGGCGGCCCAGATCCACGTCGGCACATCCGGCAGCCAGTACTGCATATAGATCCCGGCGGCGGTCAGCTCCGCCATCCCGACCAGCACGAACATCACCCAGTAGTTCCAGCCGGAAAGAAAACCGGCGAACGGGCCCCAGTATTTATAAGCAAAGTGGGCAAAGGAGCCTGAAACCGGTTCTTCGACGACCATTTCGCCCAGCTGGCGCATGATCAGAAAGGCAACTATCCCGGCGACGGCATAGCCGAGCAGTACGGCCGGTCCCGCCATTTGAATCGCCGGCCCGATGCCGAGAAACAGGCCGGTACCGATGGCGCCGCCAAGGGCGATAAGTTGAATATGTCGGTTCTGTAAACCGCGATGAAGCGTCGGGCCGCTTTCCTCTACGGCATCCGACGACGTTGACGCGTCTTTCACGTCGATCCCCTGTGTGTATATATGAAGGGGCACCTTTTAACACTTATACCCGTCATACTTCAAGCTGCATGTGCGTTGGCTTTTCTCGCTCACCCCAGTCACTTACTGGAGTAAGCTCCTGGGGATTCCCTGCGTCGCCGCCTTCCTGCAACTCGAATTATTTAGGGTATAAAATCGTCATACTTCAAGCCGCAGATGCCTTGGCTTTATACATTCATTGATTTATTACAACCGGCGAGCCGCCCTGCCCGCTCCTGCGGTTTTGCCTTAAAATTCGTAGCCGACCGAAACCTTGAACGTGCGCGGTTCGCCGCGGAACAGATAGGTTCCGCTGTCGTCCGCGCCGGACCAGTAGTTCTCATCCGTCACGTTATCGACGCCCGCGCGTACCGTCATCTGATTCTGGTTCTCGTTAAGCGCCAGACGATAGCGCACGCCGAGATCCAGGGTCGTGAAGCTATCAATCTTCTTGCTGTTCGCCTGGTCGGCATACTGCGAACCCGAGTGATTGAGGCGTGCGGTGGCGGTCAGGCCGTCGATAGGTTTGATGTCATACTCTGCGCCAAGCACCGCGTAGAAGCCCGGTACGCCGATGGCCGTTTTACCATCATTGACGCCATCCTTGGTTTTCGACAGTTCGGCTTTCAGCCAGGTCGCGCTGGCGTTAAGGCGCAGGCCGTACAGCGGTTCGCCGAATACGTTAAATTCCACGCCGCGATTGCGCTGCTCGCCGTTAAGGCCATAGCGTTTCTGGCTATCCAGGAAGGCGGAAGGCATTTTAATTTCAAACAGCGCCAGCGAGCCGCCAATGCGGCCAAAATCCGCCTTCATCCCGACTTCGTTTTGTTTTGAGTGAATAATGCCGACGCTTTCCCCATAGTTAGCGGCGGAGGTTGGCGCATTGCTGCCCGGCTGCAGGGCTTCGGTATGGTTAGCGTATAAAGAGAGAACCTGCCACGGCTTATAGACCACGCCATAGGTCGGCATCCAGCGGCTGTCGTCATACGCATCGCTTTGCAGGCCGGTGACTTTATCGTAGTTGCGCACCACCACTTTTTGATGACGGGCGCCGACGGTGAACAGCAGCGTATCGTCCAGCACGCCGAGGGTGTCGCTCAGCAGCCAGCCCTGGGAACGGGTGCGGCCGCTGGTGAGCGGATCGCCATAGTCGCCGCCGAATGATGCGTTCGCCGGGGGCGCAACCGGACGGGTATCGTAGATATTCACCAGCGGATTATCCGCCGCCTTCGACATCCGCCACGCGGTTTTGTCGTTCTGGGTTTTCGCCGAATAGCCGACGTTGACCTTGTGCGACACAAAACCGGTAGCGAATTCGCCGCGTATCCCGGCCATGCCGCTGGCGGTATCCATATAGCGGTTGGTGTCCAGGCGCCCCGCCGTGGCGTTGCCCGCCCGGTCAATCAGCTTCGAGGCGCTATAGAGACCGATTTCATGGGCATGCTGCGCCCCCAGAGCGGCGTAGGCGGTCCATTTATCGACAATGTCGTATTCCATTCTCAGCATACCGAACTCATTTTCGATATCGCTGTAAGCCCATTTTTGCGTGTAGTTGTGGGTGTTATCCGGCAGGCGCGGAATAAAATCGACGCCCGAAATGTTGATGCCCATCGGGCTACCGTGGAAGGTTTTTTTCTGATAGCCAAAGTCAAACGAGCTGCGCATCCGTTCGCCGCGATAATCGAGCCCTATGGAGGCCAGCGTGGTTCTGCGCTTATCACTCTCCACCGCCGCCTCGCCTTCGCGGTGCACCAGATTCACCCGCGCGCCGAACTGGTTGTCGTCGCCAAAGCGGCGGCCCAAATCCAGCGTGCCGCCGACCTGAGAATCCGAGGTATAGTCGACGCCCACGCGGGCGGTCGGGGTATCTTCCGCGCGCTTAGGCTCCAGGTTGATCATCCCGCCGACGCCGGAGCTGGCCGCACCGTTAAGCAGAGCGTTGGCGCCTTTAAAAATTTCGACCCGCTCAAGCATGGCGGTATCCACCACCTGACGCGGCACCACGCCCGCCAGCCCGCTCAGGGTCATATCGTCGCCGTCAAATTTAAGGCCGCGAATGCGGTAGGTCTCGGCGTAGTTACCGTAGCCCTGCACCGGCTGAACCCCGGCATCGTTACTCACTACGTCGGCGATGGTTTTCGCCTGCTGATCCTCGATAAGCTTCGAGGTAAAGCCGATGATACTAAACGGAACGTCCATCGCGTTTTGTTCGCCGAGCATCCCGAGACGGCCGCCGTTGGCGATCTGGCCGTCAAGATAGGCGGGCACCACCAGGTCGCCGCCGGCTTTAAAATCGCTGGCGGATGCGGCCTGAACGACCATCGTTTCTTCGCTTTTCTGGCGTTCGGCGACGTTTTCCGCCGCCGTTGCCGAATGGGAGATAGCGCCAACAGTTAACGCCAGCAGCGTTTTCCGCAGCGGGAAAGCCGGTGCGGCGCGGCCGCTTAAGTTGGCAGAGACGGCCAGCGCCGGCAGAGTGCGTTTCATAAGATCAGTCCTGAACAAAATCAACGATCCGATAGTGGCTCCGCCGCCGAAATTCGCGTTTCCGGTCTTGCGCCTGTGAGCCCCATCCAGTGCCTTCGCCGTTTCCCTGTGAGCCCGCGACGTACGCAGGTTATCTCCTGATAAAACCGCAAACAAGAAGAAGAATGAGAACTATACTCATTATCTTATCGTAATCAAGCCTGGCTTTTGCCGTCTGGAAAAACGTTTCATTTTTCGCTGAAAGGGATTCGCCGCAGAGGTTTGGGCTGAAGGTGAGGAAGCGCGCGCAGCAAAACGCGGAGAGACAAAAGGCCGGAACCCGACAGGCTCCGGCCTCAATCACTACGCGCTGGCGGTATCCAGACGCGCCAGCTGCCCGGCGCTCAGGCTCAGCGCGGCGGCGCGAGCAAAGCTCTCCACCTGAGCGAGGCTGGTGGCGCTGGCGATGGGCGCCGTCACGCCGTCGCGGCTCATCAGCCAGGCCAGCGCGACTTCGGCAGGTTTAGCGCCGCTTTGCTCCGCCACTTCAACCAGGGTATCGACAATACGCAGCCCGCGAGGATTGAGATATTTGCCGATACCGCCCCCGCGCTGGCTTTGCGCCAGGTCGGACTGCTGGCGGTATTTGCCGGTCAGGAAGCCGGACGCCAGGCTGTAGTAGGTCACCACGCCGATATCGCGGCTGATGCACAGGTCGCAGAGCGCGCCCTCAAAAGCCGAGCGATGATAAAGATTGTATTCCGGCTGCAGCACCTGCCAGGCCGGCAGGCCGCTTTTACGCGACACCTCCAGCGCGCCTGAAAGCTGCTGCGCATCGAGGTTCGAGGCGCCCATGGCGCGGATTTTCCCCGCCTGCTGTAGGGCGTGGAAGGCGTCGAGGGTTTCGGCGACCGGCGTTTCCGGGTCCGGCCAGTGGGCGAAATAGAGGTCAATATAATCGGTATTCAGACGTCGCAGGGAGTCGTCCACCGCCTGCTGGATCCAGGCTTTTTTCAACCCTTTATGACCGGGAAGGCCTAAATCGGAACCCACTTTGGTGAAGAGCTTTACCTTATCGCGCATGCCTGGCCGCGCCTGTAGCCAGCGGCCGATAATGGTTTCAGACTCGCCGCCCTGGTTGCCATCCGCCCAGCGGGAGTAGACATCCGCCGTGTCGATAGCATCGAAGCCGTGGTCTATAAACGCATCAAGAATGGCAAAACTGGTTTTTTCATCAATGGTCCAGCCAAAAACGTTACCGCCAAACACCAGCGGGGCGATGGAAAATCCGGTTTTGCCCAAGGGACGTGTCATCATGCCGTTCACTCCTTATCGCTTATATTCAGTATCCTTCGGAACGCCGTGAGGGCCAGAAAAGGACAATTACGGGATAGTAAGAAAAGGAAGCTTGAAGCGGGCTATCCGTGCCCGCTGAATGCATAACAACATTATGTCCCGGAATAGACGTCAAAGCTAAAATATTTCCCGGCTAACTTTTTATAGGTGCCGTTGGCGAGAATAGTGGCAATCGCGCCGTTAATCTCCTGGCGCAGGGCATCGTCCTCTTTGCGCAGGCCAATCGCCGCGCCGGCGCCGAACAGCTTGTCGTCCTTCAGGTGGCCGCCAACGAAGGCAAAATCTTTACCCTGCGGCTGCTGCAGGAAGCTGTAGTCGGCCATCATCCCGGAAAGCACCGCGCCGTCAATACGCCCGGACTCCAGATCCTGAACCACGCGATCCGCCCCCTGATAGGCGACGATATTGATCCCCGCCGTGCGCCAGTGCTGGTTAACGTAAGTCTCCTGCGCCGAGCCCTGCTCTACGCCGATGGTTTTGCCCTTCAGTTGCTCGACGGTATTCCCGGCCAGGGTGTTTTTACGCGCCACGAGGAACACCGGGCCGTTGTACAGCTTGTCGCTAAAGCCGATCTGCTCTTTACGCTTCTCGGTCATATACATGCCGGAGAGGATCGCGTCGAACTTACGCGCCTTCAGCGCCGGAATAATGCCGTCGAAGTTGCTTTCCACCCACACGCACTTCGCCTGCAGCTGGGCGCAAATCGCGTTGCCGAGGTCAATATCAAAACCCGCCAGCTTACCCTGCGGATCTTTCCATTCAAACGGCGCGAAAGTCGGATCGACGCCAAAGCGAATTTCCTTATTTTCTGCGGCCAGGGCTGAAGTTGAGGCCATCAGCGCGACCCACAGCAGAAGAGATTTTTTCATTATTTACGGACTCCAGAGATCAACGGCAGTGTGTTTCAACTAACCGGGCGAACAGCGTCGCGCCGGTAGAAATAATGTCATCATTAAAGTCATAGCCGGGGTTGTGCACCATACAGCTGCCCTTCCCGCCTTTCTCGCCATTGCCCAGCAGGAAGTAGCAGCCGGGGCGCTGCTGGAGCATAAAGGCGAAATCTTCGCTGGCGTTCATCGGCGAAATGGATTCCAGCACGCCCTCCTCGCCAAAGACGTCCAGCGCCAGCGCTTTGGCGAATTCGGTCTCTTCGACGCTGTTGGTCAGTACCGGATAGGAGTCAAAAACCGCTACCTCGCTGCTGGCGCCGTAGCTTTTGGCGGTAAAATCAGCGAGCTCCTTGATCCGCTTAATCAGCAGGTCGCGAATTTCCGGCTTCATCGCCCGCACGCTCAGCTCCATCACCACGTTCTCAGGGATGACGTTGGAGGCGATACCCGCCTGGAAGGTGCCGACGCTCACCACCGCGGTTTCGCCCGGCGGTACGTTACGCGCAACGATGCTTTGCAGATTCATCACCAGCGCCGCGCCGGTAACAATGGGATCGACGGTGCGCTCGGGGTGCGCGCCGTGGCCGCCGTAGCCGGTAATGGTGATTTTTACCGTATCCGCCGAGGCCATAAAATTCCCGGCGTAAAAGCCGATTTTCCCCACCGGCAGGCCCGGCATATTGTGCAGGCCGAAGATGCGCTCGCAGGGAAAGCGCTCAAACAGGCCGTCTTTGATCATTAAATCCGCGCCGCCGATCGCTTCTTCCGCGGGCTGGAAAATCAGGTGTACCGTGCCGTTGAACTGGCAGGCCGGCGAGGCGATATATTTCGCCGCCGCCAGCAGAATGGTGGTGTGGCCGTCGTGGCCGCAGGCGTGCATTTTTCCGGCCACGGTGCTGGCCCAGGGGAGATCGGTCGCTTCGAAAATCGGCAGCGCGTCCATGTCGGCGCGCAGGCCGATAGTGCGCGGCGAATCGCCCTTGCTTAACGTTCCTACCACCCCGGTTTTCGCCAGCCCGCGGGTCACCGTATAGCCCCACTCGGTCAGTTTTCCGGCCACCAGCTCGCTGGTATTAAACTCTTCCAGGCTTAATTCCGGATGGGCGTGTAAATAATGACGGATCGCAATCATTTCATCTTCGGTGGCTTTAATTTCAGGAATTACACAGTCGGTCATGCCGGTCTCCGGGATATAGAATCAGGTGCTAAGCTTTAATAACTTAACGTGCTAAGGGTTTATTGCAAGCAGGATTTCTTATTCCGCGCGGGGTTTTCATCTGATTTATTCATAGCGATTTAACGGCGAAGCGGATGAGTTTTACTATCACCTGAACCATGAAACGTCTTACATTCTCTGCCTTTTATTAACCATGAAGCACAATACTCATTTATAAAGCCTAAATAAGCAGATAAAACATCAAAGAAGAGGCGCAAGGATGATATTTTCAACTTTGCGGTTTTTAAGCGGATTTGATGTGAGAACAGGAGCGGGTGGGCAGTGCCCAATAGCGCCAGGCTGGCCGGACTACCGTCCCGCAGACGCGGAAATCGGTAGCGCGAACAGGTGCACAGCACCGCCTCCGGGGGAGGCGGTTGCGAGGTTAAAGCAGAAAAGGTTAGTGGCTCAGCGCGCCGTTAATCAGGATCGACGTAATAATCCCGGTCGCGGCGGCAATCAGCACATAGTTACCGTCAATATAGGACCAGTGCTGCCCGTGCGGCGGTGCCGGTAATCCGCGATCGTTCCAGTCGTTTATCCGGTAATCATTGCCGCGATAACGTTCCGGAGCCGGCTGACCTTTGCGAAAATCATGGCCGTTCCACGCGAAGTGGTCCCGCTCATGTCGCTCCTGATGAGGGTTACCCTGCGGCCCCTTGTCACCGCGCGACGGGCCACGGTTATCGTCGTTACCCTGATGATTGTTGGCCTGCGGCCCCTTGCCCGGCCCCTGCTGACGGTTGCCGTCCGGACCGCCGCGGCCGGCATCTTGCTGCCAGACCTGCTGCTGACCGTGGTTGTTGCCGCCAGGACCATCCGCCCAGGAGACGGAAGTCAAAGCACAAGATAGAATAATCGCCAGTGAAAGAATCTTTTTCATAATACACCTCCTGATATATTTCCTTTGTACCGGGAAAATGTGGAGGAATAGTGAGTAACAATATAACCAGGACAATTCCTGGCTTATACCTTTCATCTTTTAAGGCGCATGTCCTGGCTGCGTGCATTCCCCCCGTTCACCTGGCAACCGGTGCTCCCGGGGACTTATGAACCTGCCGCCGCAGTGCGGCTAAAAATTCAGGGAGAGAGCATTATAACGTTTTAAAAATATTATCCCGACGCTGAACAAAGCGCACCAAATAACAAAAAAGGCCGCTTTCGCGACCTTTTTTAGAAAATAGCCAGAGATTACTCAGTGACTTTAGTTTTTAGCTCTTCGGCACCCTGCTTGGTTTTATCCCAGCCTTCTTTGCTGACCTCTTTGGTCTTATTCCAGCCTTTTTCGGTGCCTTCTTTGGTCGCGTTCCAGCCCTTCTCAGTCCCTTCTTTGGTCTTATTCCAGGTTTTCTGCGCGCCTTCGCTGACTTCGCTGCCTACGCTGTCGCTTTTGCCTTCTGCCGCGTGTTTGGCTTTCAGCTGCTGCTCTTCACCCTGGTGCTGGGCCTCGTGCAGTTTTTCTTTCGCGGTGTTCGCCCCTTCATGGGCCGCCGCGACGGTATCGTCGGTTGCGTGTGTCGTTGTTGCAGCAAAAACAGGAGCTGCTACCAGAATCGCAGATAACGCAATCATTGCTTTTTTCATAATGTCCTCTCTCGCTAACGAACTTAATGTTATGAGTCGCATTTAGCATGGCACAAGATTTTACCGTCTGGCTTTAGGGATTGTTCTTAAAACTGATTTCGGACTTTTCTATCGACTTTTGGTCTGCCGCGTCCCGCTTCTGATTGCGCGAATAAATTCCAACAAATTTGTTACATTTTAAGTCATTTGCCGTTGATATACTTGCCGTTTATGTTTACACGAGAATAATTCTCAGAATCATTATATTTATAAATTAGCAAACGGAACGCATATTATGGCAAGAAAATCAGTAGGTTCGTTCATCCTTACTGCCCTGATTTCCACTCCTCTCTGTAGCTTTGCCGCGCAATATCCGCTCACCGTCACCGATCTCGACGGCCGCGCGATTACGCTCCAGCATGAGCCACAGCGCATTATCCTGCAGGATGGTCGCGATATTATGGCCATGGCTCTGCTCGACCGCGACAACCCCTTCAGGCGCGTCGTGGCATGGAATAACCTGGCCAGAAAACAGGACATCAATACCTGGAAAATGCTGCAAGAGAAGTGGCCGCAATCCGCTCAGATCCTCGATATGGGCTTTAGCGATAAGGGCAACGTTGACCTTGAGAGCGTCATTTCCCGCCAGCCGGACCTGATGATCGCCCAGCTTCGCGCGAAGCCCGCGCTGGAGGAGAGCGGTGTCATCAGCAAGCTCAGCGCGCTGAATATTCCCGTGCTGTTCGTCGATTATGAAATCAACCCCGGCAAAGACACCGCCCCGAGTATCGATCTGCTGGGGAAAGTCCTTAACCGTGAAGAAAACGCCAAAGCCTATACCGACTATTACCGTCAGCAGCTGGACGCCATCCGCCAGAAAACCGCGAACATCACGCCGAAGGCTAACGTTTTTGTCGAGGCGCTGGCGGGTAATAGCGATGCCTGCTGCTTTACCCACGGCCACAACGGCTGGGGCGGTCTGGTCGAAGCCGTCGGCGCGAACAATATCGGCTCGCAGCTGCTGCCGGGCGCTTCCGGCTTTGTGTCGCTGGAAAAAGTGATTAGCATGAAGCCGGATGCCTATATTATGACCGGTTCAAAACGCGGGAATAGCCAGGTGCTGCCGCTCGGTTTACAGGCCGATCCCCAGGAGGTCAATCGTCAGGCGGAGCGGCTGCTGTCGCGCACCGGCGTGAGCAACATCCCGACGATTGAAGCAAAACGCGCTTACGGCATTTACCACCACTTCTACAACCATCCGTGGAATATCGTCGGTATGGCGTATCTGGCGAAGGATATCTATCCCCAGACCTTCAGCGACCTCAACCCTGACGATAGCTGGCACTACATTGTCCGTCATTTCACCACCCTGCCCGATCTGCCGTTTGTTTTTTCCTGGCAACAAGGTGAGTAATTAGCCATGAGTCTCTCTCCTGAATCCGATATCGTCGCGTTCGGCGTCGATAGCCGTGACGTAATGGCAAACTACCGTCACATTGTGCGCCGCCGCGCCATCATGCTGCTGCTGCTGACGCTGTTGATTGTCGCCTCGCTGCTGCTCGACTTCGTGATGGGGCCATCCGGCCTGTCGCTGCAGGCGCTTTGGCAAACCCTTACCGACCCGGCCAGCGCCAGCGCCGGGACGCGGGCGATCGTCTGGGATATCCGCATGCCCTATGCGCTGATGGCGATCGTCGTCGGCCTGGCTCTCGGCCTCGCCGGGGCGGAAATGCAGACCATCCTTAACAATCCGCTGGCGAGCCCGTTTACGCTCGGCGTCTCCTCGGCGGCGGCATTCGGCGCGGCGCTGGCTATCGTGCAGGGGATAGGAATTCCCGGGGTTCCCGGCCAGTGGTTTGTCTCGGCCAACGCTTTTATCTTCGCCCTGCTGGCGGCGCTGCTGCTGGACGGCATTACGCGCTGGACCCAGGTCGCCACCTCCGGCGTCATTCTGTTCGGGATCGCGCTGGTGTTCACCTTCAATGCGCTGGTATCGATGCTGCAGTTTGTCGCCAACGAAGATACCCTCCAGGGGCTGGTGTTCTGGACGATGGGCAGCATTGACCGCGCCTCATGGCAAAAGGTGGGGATCCTGCTTGCGATACTGGCGGTCGTCATGCCGCTATCAATGCGCAGCGCGTGGAAGCTGACCGCGCTGCGCCTCGGCGAGGACCGGGCCGTCAGCTTCGGCATCAACGTGCGCCGCCTGCGCCTGACCACCCTGCTGCGCATCAGCGTTCTGTCGGCGATTTCGGTGGCGTTCGTTGGCCCAATCGGTTTTATCGGCCTGGTGGCGCCGCATATCGCCAGGCTGGTTTTCGGCGAAGATCACCGCTTTTACCTGCCGGCCAGCGCGTTAATCGGCGCCCTCGTCCTGTCGCTGGCTTCGGTTGCGGCAAAAAACCTGATTCCCGGCGCAGTGATTCCGGTGGGTATCGTCACCTCGCTGGTGGGGGTGCCTTTTTTCCTGAGCATCATTTTGCGCCATCGGGGGCACGTATGAGCCATATTGTATCCGGACTGGCGCTGACCCATTTCAGCGCCGGTTATCCCAGACGTCAGGTGATCCGCGACCTGACGGTACCGCGGCTGCAGCGCGGTAAAATCACCGCGCTGCTCGGCCCCAACGGCAGCGGAAAATCCACCCTGATGCGGGCGATGGCCGGGCTGGGGCCGTCCGCGGGCGAGCTGTCGCTGGACGGTGAGAATCTGCTTGCCCTCCCCTTTGCCCGGCGTGCGGAAAAAGTGGTCTACCTGCCGCAGACGCTGCCCGCCGGCGTGCACTTGCGGGTGCTGGAGTCGATTATTGTCGCTCAACGCGCCGCCGGAGGAGCGCACAGCCCGGAAAATCAGGCGCAGGTGATGTCGCTGCTGCGCCAGCTAGGCATTGAACATCTGGCGCTGAGCTACCTCGACCGGCTATCCGGCGGGCAGAAGCAGCTCGTCGGCCTGGCACAATCGCTTATCCGTCAGCCAGCCCTGCTGCTGCTGGATGAGCCCCTTAGCGCGCTGGATTTAAACTATCAGTTCCACGTGATGGATCTGGTGCGTGAGGAGACGCAGAGGCGCAACATCATCACGCTGGTGGTGGTTCACGACATCAATATCGCCCTGCGCCACGCGGATCACGTGCTGATGTTGAAAGAGGGACAACTGCTGGGGGACGGCGCGCCGGCCGAGGTGATTACCCCGCAGGCTCTGGCTGCGGTTTACGGCGTGCGCGGGCGCATCGAGCCCTGTTCTCAGGGGGTGATGCAGGTGATTATCGACGGTCTGGCGGCGGGGGCTTAAGCGGCTGCGGCGTTGAACATCAAGCCCTGAGATCCCCTCTATCCAGGGCTTTGCCGGAGGCGGCGCGCTGCGCCTCTCCGGCCTACCGCGTTATGCCGCCATCTCGCCCGCCGCCACCGGAAGCCCCTCCCGCCTGGCCGAATCATCACTCTTTTGCTAACCAGCTCACGTTTTTATGCCCTGATTGGCACTTTTCCGCCCGTGACGTTCCCCTCATTCTGTCGCTATGCTTTAATGTGCTAAACCGGTTTAATTAAGTTTAGCTATGGAGAATTTTCAACATGAATGCAAAAGTTTGGGTTCTGGGAGACGCAGTAGTGGACCTGCTGCCGGAGAGCGAAGGCCGCCTGCTGCGCTGCCCCGGCGGCGCCCCGGCTAACGTGGCGGTCGGTATCGCCCGCCTTGGCGGCGACAGCGGATTTATCGGCCGCGTCGGCGACGATCCGTTTGGCCGCTTTATGCGCCATACCCTGCAACAAGAGCAGGTCGACGTCAGCCATATGCGCCTCGACGGCCAGCACCGTACCTCAACCGTGGTGGTCGACCTGGACGATCAGGGGGAACGTACCTTTACCTTTATGGTGCGCCCCAGCGCGGACCTGTTCCTGGCGGAAGAAGACCTGCCGCAGTTTACCGCCAACCAGTGGCTGCACGTCTGCTCCATCGCGCTCAGCGCCGAGCCCAGCCGCAGCACCACCTTCTCGGCGATGGAAAGCATCAAACATGCCGGCGGCCGGGTCAGCTTTGACCCCAATATCCGCCCGGACCTCTGGCAGGATCAGGAGCTGCTGCACGCCTGCCTCGATCGCGCCCTGCGCATGGCCAACGTGGTGAAGCTGTCGGAAGAGGAGCTGGTATTCATCAGCGGCAGTGATGATTTAGCCTACGGAATCGCCAGCGTGACCGAACGCTATCAGCCTGAACTGCTGCTAGTGACCCAGGGCAAAGCCGGCGTACTTGCCGCCTTTCAGCAGCAGTTTACCCATTTCAGCGCCAAGCCCGTTGTCAGCGTGGACACCACCGGCGCGGGTGACGCATTTGTCGCCGGACTGCTCGCAAGCCTTGCTGCCAACGGGATGCCGACGGATATCGCTGCGCTGGAACCGACGCTCACGCTGGCGCAAACCTGCGGCGCCCTGGCGACAACGGCGAAAGGCGCCATGACCGCCCTGCCATACCAGCGCGATCTTAATCGCCAGTTTTGATCCTTCAGGCCGCCGCGCGCGGCCCACTTTGTTGCATCCATCACATTTATTAAACCGGTTTAGCAAAATCCATTTCAAAATGTTAAGGGTCGTGTTTAACATAGCTCCTAAACCGGTTTAGCAAAAAACAACATTTTACATTTTCCTTTCGGGATGCAACCAGCATGTATAAAAAAAGCACACTCGCCGTCCTTATCGCTTTGCTAACCGGTGCCGCCTCAGCCCACGCGCAAACGGATCTCAGCACGATCGAAGCCCGTTTGATCGCCCTGGAAAAACGCCTGCAGGAGGCGGAAAACCGGGCACAGACTGCGGAACACCGCGCCGAGTCGGCGGAGAAACAGGTCCAGCAGCTCACCGCGCAGCAGCAGAAAAATCAGGACACGACGCAGGAAGTGGTTCAACGTACCGCCAAACTCGAGAAGAAGGCCGATGAGAAAAGCGGCTTTGAGTTTCACGGCTACGCCCGCTCCGGCGTGATAATGAATGATTCCGCCGCCAGCACCAAATCCGGCGCCTACATGACGCCAGCGGGGGAAACCGGCGGGGCTATCGGTCGTCTGGGAAACCAGGCCGATACCTATGTTGAAATGAACCTTGAACATAAGCAGACCCTGGATAATGGCGCGACGACCCGCTTCAAAGTGATGGTCGCCGACGGACAAACCACTTATAACGACTGGACGGCAAGCAGCAGCGATTTGAACGTTCGTCAGGCCTTTGTCGAACTGGGCAACTTACCCACCTTCACAGGGCCGTTTAAAGGCTCCACCCTGTGGGCCGGGAAACGCTTCGACCGCGACAACTTTGATATTCACTGGATTGACTCTGACGTTGTGTTCCTCGCCGGTACCGGCGGCGGTATTTACGACGTCAGGTGGAACGACAGCATCCGCAGCAACCTCTCGCTTTACGGGCGCAATTTCGGCGATATTGCTGACTCGAGCAACAGCGTGCAGAACTATATCCTCAGCATGAACAACTTCATCGGTCCGGTGCAGGTGATGGTCAGCGGGATGCGGGCAAAAGACAACGACAACCGTCAGGATACCAACGGTAACCCGGTCAAAGGCGATGCGGCAAATACCGGGGTACATACGCTGCTCGGCCTGCACAACGACAGTTTTTACGGTCTGCGTGAAGGCACCAGCAAAACCGCCCTGCTCTACGGTCACGGCCTGGGCGCGGAAGTTAAAGGTATCGGCTCTGACGGCGCGCTACGGTCGGGAGCCAACACCTGGCGCTTCGCCAGCTATGGCACCACCCCGCTCAGCGAAAACTGGTCTATCGCCCCGGCGATCCTGGCGCAAAGCAGTAAAGGCCGTTATGCCGATGGCGACAGCTATCAGTGGGCCACGCTCAACATGCGCCTGATCCAGGAGATCAACCAGAACTTCGCTCTCGCTTACGAAGGCAGCTACCAGTATATGGATCTCAAACCCGAAGGTTATAACGATCGTCATGCGGTAAACGGTAGCTTCTACAAGCTCACCTTCGCCCCGACATTTAAGGTCGGCAGCATCGGTGATTTCTTCAGCCGCCCTGAAATCCGCCTTTACACCTCGTGGATGGACTGGAGCAAAAAACTGAATAATTACGCCAGCGATGACGCGCTGGGCAGCAATGGTTTTACCTCGGGCGGCGAATGGTCGTTCGGTATGCAGATGGAAACCTGGTTCTGACGGTGAATGCCTGACGACAGGCCCCTCCGGGGCGATGACGCGCCTTTCATCGCCCCGGACACAATAACGACGCAGAGACTGCGCCCCCGTTAACGCGGGACGACAACACGAATTTTTTTACGCATTCAGAGGGTACTATGGATTTTGAACAGATTTCCCGCTCGCTGCTTCCGCTTCTGGGAGGCAAGGAAAATATCGCCAGCGCCGCGCACTGCGCCACGCGCCTGCGCCTGGTGCTGGTCGATGACGCGCTGGCCGACCAGCAGGCTATCGGCAAAATTGAAGGGGTTAAGGGCTGTTTCCGCAATGCCGGGCAGATGCAGATTATTTTCGGCACCGGGGTGGTGAATAAAGTCTATGCCGCCTTTATTCAGGCGGCAGGTATTAGCGAATCCAGCAAATCGGAGGCCGCCGACATCGCGGCGAAAAAGCTTAATCCTTTCCAGCGCATCGCGCGCCTGCTGTCGAACATCTTCGTACCGATTATCCCGGCTATCGTCGCCTCCGGCCTGCTGATGGGCCTGCTGGGGATGGTCAAAACCTACGGCTGGGTTGATCCGAGCAACGCCCTCTACATCATGCTGGATATGTGCAGTTCGGCGGCGTTTATCATTCTGCCGATCCTGATTGGCTTTACCGCTGCCCGCGAATTCGGCGGTAACCCCTATCTCGGCGCAACGCTCGGCGGCATTCTGACCCACCCGGCACTGACTAACGCCTGGGGCGTGGCCGCCGGTTTCCATACCATGAACTTCTTCGGCCTCGAAATCGCCATGATCGGCTATCAGGGGACGGTGTTCCCGGTTCTGCTGGCGGTGTGGTTTATGAGCATCGTTGAGAAGCAGCTGCGCCGCGCGATCCCCGATGCCCTGGACCTGATCCTGACGCCGTTCCTGACGGTGATTATTTCCGGTTTTATCGCCCTGCTGATTATCGGCCCGGCCGGTCGCGCGCTCGGCGACGGCATTTCGTTTGTCCTCAGCACCCTGATTAGCCACGCCGGCTGGCTGGCCGGGCTGCTGTTTGGCGGTCTCTATTCGGTTATCGTCATTACCGGTATTCACCACAGCTTCCACGCCATCGAAGCCGGACTGCTGGGCAACCCGTCCATCGGGGTCAACTTCCTGCTGCCGATCTGGTCCATGGCCAACGTCGCCCAGGGCGGCGCCTGCCTGGCGGTATGGTTTAAAACCAAAGACGTCAAAATCAAAGCCATTGCGCTGCCCTCGGCGTTTTCCGCTATGCTGGGCATCACCGAGGCGGCGATTTTTGGTATCAACTTACGCTTCATGAAGCCGTTTATCGCGGCGCTGATCGGCGGCGCGGCGGGCGGCGCGTGGGTCGTGTCAGTGCACGTCTATATGACCGCAGTCGGCCTGACGGCGATTCCCGGCATGGCCATCGTGCAGGCCAGCTCGCTGCTGAACTACATTATCGGCATGGTCATCGCCTTTGGCGTCGCTTTCGTCGTCTCTCTGCTGCTGAAATACAAAACGGACGCTGAATAATGTCACTACCATCACGTCTGCCTGCGATTTTGCAGGCCGTTATGCAGGGCCAGCCGCGCGCGCTGGCCGATAGCCATTATCCGCGCTGGCACCATGCGCCGGTGACCGGGCTGATGAACGACCCCAACGGCTTTGTCGAGTTTGCCGGGCGCTATCATCTGTTCTACCAGTGGAACCCGCTCGCCTGCGATCATAAGTTCAAGTGCTGGGCGCACTGGAGTTCAGAGGATCTGCTGCGCTGGCGGCATGAGCCTATTGCGCTGATGCCGGATGAAGAGTACGACCGCAACGGCTGCTACTCCGGCAGCGCGGTGGATAACAACGGTACGCTCACCCTGTGCTATACCGGCAACGTGAAGTTTGACGACGGCGGCCGAACCGCGTGGCAGTGCCTGGCGACGGAAAACGCCGACGGTACCTTCCGCAAAATCGGTCCGGTCCTGCCGCTGCCGGAGGGCTATACCGGCCACGTGCGCGACCCGAAGGTCTGGCGGCATAAAGACCGCTGGTACATGGTGCTGGGGGCGCAGGATCGGCAAAAGCGCGGTAAGGTGCTGCTGTTCAGCTCCCCGGACCTTCATCAGTGGCGCAGCGAGGGCGAAATCGCCGGCTACGGCCTCAATGGCCTCGACGACGCCGGCTATATGTGGGAGTGTCCGGATCTGTTTCCGCTCGGCGACCAGCATATTCTGATCTGCTGCCCGCAGGGGATTGCCCGCGAAGACGAGCGCTTCCTCAATACCTATCCGGCGGTGTGGATGGCCGGTAGTTTCGACGACCACCGCGCCGCGTTCAAACACGGCGAGCTGCACGAACTGGACGCCGGGTTTGAGTTTTATGCCCCGCAAACCATGCACACCAGCGATGGCCGCCGCCTGCTGGTCGGCTGGATGGGCGTCCCGGACGGTGAAGAGATGCTTCAGCCGACGCTTGCCAGCGGCTGGATCCACCAGATGACCTGCCTGCGCGAGCTGGAATTTATCGACGGCCGGCTCTACCAGCGTCCGCTGCGCGAGCTGACCGCCCTGCGCGGGGAGGCACACGGCTGGCAGGGGAACGCACTGCCGCTGGCGCCGATGGAAATCGCCCTGCAAACCGCCGGCGACGACGCGCTAAGCCTTGATTTCGGCGGCGCGTTAACCCTGGAGCGCGACGCCAGCGGTATCCGTCTGGCGCGACGCAGCCTCGCCAGCGACGAAATGCACTATCGCTACTGGCGCGGCGAGGTGCGCTCGCTGCGGATTTTCATCGATCGGTCGAGCGTGGAGATTTTCATCAACGACGGCGAGGGGGTGATGAGCAGCCGCTGCTTCCCCGATTATCCGGCGCAGCTGATTTTCTCCGGCAGCGCGCCGGATGCATTCTGCTACTGGCCGCTGCGAACATGCATGATAGAATAAGCGTTTTGCTTTCAGGCTCATGGCGTCGTAATGAAAACCAAACGCGTAACCATTAAAGATATCGCCGAACTGGCGGGCGTTTCCAAAGCGACCGCCAGCCTGGTGCTGAACGGTCGTGGCAAGGAGTTGCGCGTGGCGCAGGAAACGCGCGAGCGCGTGCTGGCGATTGCCCGCGAGCAGCACTATCAGCCGAGCATTCACGCCCGCTCGCTGCGCGATAACCGCAGCCACACCATCGGCCTGGTGGTGCCGGAGATCACCAACTACGGCTTTGCGGTCTTTTCCCATGAGCTGGAGATGCTGTGCCGCGAAGCGGGCGTCCAGCTGCTGATCTCCTGTACCGATGAAAACCCCGGTCAGGAGAGCATGGTGGTCAATAACATGATTGCCCGCCAGGTCGACGGTCTGATCGTCGCCTCCTGTATGCACAGCGATGCCGACTACCTGAAGCTCAGCGAACAGCTGCCGGTGGTGCTGTTTGACCGCTGTCCTACTGAAAGCGCGCTGCCGCTGGTGATGACCGATTCGATTACCCCGACGGCGGAGCTGATTTCCCGCATCGCGCCTCAGCATCACGATGAGTTCTGGTTTTTAGGCGGCCAGCCGCGTCTGTCGCCCTCCCGCGATCGCCTGGCCGGGTTTACGCAGGGTCTGACTCAGGCGGGCATTGCGCTGCGCCCGGAGTGGGTGATCAACGGCAACTATCACCCCAGCTCCGGCTATGAGATGTTCGCCGCCCTCTGCGCGCGCCTGGGCCGGCCGCCAAAGGCGCTGTTTACCGCCGCCTGTGGTCTGCTGGAAGGGGTGCTGCGCTATATGAGCCAGCACCATTTGCTGGATTCAGACATCCACCTGGCAAGTTTTGACGATCACTATCTCTACGATTCACTGTCGCTGCGTATTGATACCGTCCAGCAGGACAACCGCCAGCTGGCCTGGCACTGCTACGATTTAATCAGCCAGCTGATTGACGGCAATACGCCTGAGCCGCTACAGCGCTACCTGCCGGCGACGCTGCAGTTTCGGCATCGGTGATACTACGGAGGTTTAAAAGGTTATCGAAACGCGTTAACGGACTATTTGTCTTGCCGCGTTGAAAATGCAGTGGCACCGGACGCATTAAAGCCACGACTTACGTAGTCTCAAAATCTCTTCTGGCGCGCCTTCAAATATGAAAGGATTTAAAAACATCCTTCCCCAGAAGAGTTTTCTGTCCACTTCACTTAACCCCACCTCATCGCCGAGGGCTTTCCAGTTCATATGGACCGTATCGAGATAATGGGCAATAAGCTCAATGGCTTCACGTCTGCTCAGTAAAAAACGGTCGGCAGCCGACAGGCAAACCGCAAGGTTACTCATCCGATTTTCGCCTACGATCAGCATAGCCTGCGTGGCTTCATTGCCGGCTCTCCCTTGAGGACAAATGTCATATGCAGGCGTCAGGCTAAGCCTTTTACCATCCCAAAATGCCGCATGGTTTCTGGCATGATCGTCGGTATTACCACAAATAATGTTAAAAACAAGCCGCCCAAACAGCTCCCGCAGCGTCTCTTTAGGGGCACTAAAACGCTGACGTATAATGTCCGCCAAATCTTCATAGCTCGCATATCTTGCCATCATTTCATCAAGACCAAAGATAGTCAGCGCTGACACCATCAGGCGGCGTTGCCAACCGGTCTTGCTTTGGACGCGATCAAAACGCTCGATAAGCAAAACATCTTTACCAGCAGTATGGCGAAAGAGAACAGGCGCAACATTCAATCCAACGCAGCCTGCCAGGCGCATGGCGATATATTCGCCTTTAACAACATTATAGGTATCTGTTGAAGAAGAAAATTTAGCGATAAATTTATGATTCCCAAATTCGATCATCGCTTTTGGTCGTGCTCCACCGAGTGAAGTGCCGTGAAATAACGCCTGTTCAAGATCGACGGTTAACGGTATACCGTTTTCCACCATCGACGCTGCCTGCATAAGCTCTTCAAGCGATGCTCCTCGGGCCGCGCGTGGAACGTACTCCGTCGCAGAGCGCTGAAAATCAAGACCACCAATCCGATCGGAACCGGACTCAAGTAAGTAGGTCATTTCATCCAGGGTGTTGGGATCGGTCTCTCTGCCTTGTGCGCCCATCAGTCGGTTCAGAATAACTCGCCGCCCCCAGGCATCAGGAGCTCCATCGCGTAACGCGCCAGCCATTTGCAAACCAGGGGCAGGTACAATTGCGCCTCTGACTAAAGGAAGCTCCGGCACATAAACCGCTATCGCCTCTTTCCGCTCCAGATAACTGCGGCCGTAGTTGAAAATAAACCGACCGTTGTCTCTGCTTAACACTCCGGCGACAACGGGTTCTGTTGCTCCAGGCAGCCAGATCCAGACATACACTTGCTCAAGGCTATTCTCAGAAGTCATCATTTATCACCTTCCTTGAGTGATGAACCGCACGCGGCATTAATGACAGCGTTTTCTCTGCATTAGCAATATGTAACGCCAGAGCAGAACGATCTGGCGTAAACAGCGGCACGCCCACTATTGTCGCCAGTTCAAATACCGCGCCAATCGCACATCCCATATCGCCTTCCTCAGCACGATAAACCAGCCCACGCGACACGCCAGCACGTTCTGCCAGCTCCTCGATAGTGAGTCTGGATTCTATGCGTGCGGTGCGGATCATCATTCCCAGCAACCGTGCTGCATCGCGACTGTAACGAGAGTAGGTTCGGGTTGACGGCTTTGCCATAATGCTTCTCTTGTCTTATTAATAGAACGTAGTTAGCGATTATAACCTGTTTATAGAACACTACAAATGAGCCAACTCAGTCATTCCAAAGAGCTCATGTCCCATAAAAAAAACAGAAATGGCTATTACGCCCTACTAATAGAACACAATCACGCATCCAGTCCCGCGATCCGCACCAGATGAACGGTGAGCCACAACAGCTCGTTACCGCCGAGGGTGATATCGAGCTGGGCTTTGACGTAATCGCGGATTAGCAGCGCGCAGCGGTATGCGTCCGGATACGCCTTAATCACCTGCACCAGCAGAAAACTGTCCCGCGCGCCGTCCAGCTCCCCCTCCTGTAAACGCTGGAGGAAAAACTGCATATGGACCAGAAAGCGCGAGTAGTTTATCGAGTCGGTGTCTATCTGCTGCTTAAAGTGGTACTGCACGAGATTAAAAATATCCTTCAGCATTTTCACCGACTGCATGGTCTGCGCCACGTCGTCGCCCTCGCTCTGGCCGTTTACCAGATGAAAGGCGATATTCCCGGCTTCCTCCTCCGGTAGTTCGATCCCGTACTGCTGGCGAATAATCGTCACCGCCTCGCTGGCGACGCGAAACTGCTGCGGATAAAAACGCCTGACTTCCGGCAGCAGGCGATTTTGAATGGCGATCCCTTTACGGCTGCGCTCGATGGCGAAAGTCAGATGGTCGGCGAGGGTAAAGAAAATCTGCTCGCGGACTTTGCCGGCGAGCTGCAGATTGGCGCGGGAAATAATCATCGCCGCCATTTCGATGACCTCATCCGGAATGGCGGAGAGCGCCTCAAGATAGCCGCTGCGCGCGCCGAGCGTCTGGGTTACGAATAGCTTCTCTATCTTCTCCGGGGCGATTGCATCGCCGGGCCTGCTATTGAAACCAATGCCTTTCCCCATGACGATAACCTCCCTGTTATCGTCGTCCATCGAGAGCACGAGGCTATTATTGAGCACCTTCTGAACAATCATCTCTGCGACTCGTCGTGGTTGCCGTTTTGCGCGATGACATCCTTATACCACCAGAAGCTGCGTTTGCGGATCCTTTGCAGGCGCTTCAGGTCATCCTCGCCGCGATCGACATAAATAAAACCGTAGCGCTTGGCGTATCCCTGGTGAGTGCTGACCACGTCAATCGCCGCCCACGGGCAGTAGCCCATCAGCTCGACGCCGTCGGCTATCGCCAGCCGCATTTGCTCGATATGCGCCTGTAAGAAGGCGATGCGATAGTCATCATTTACCGTCCCGTCATGCTCCAGCTTGTCCGGCGCGCCCATCCCGTTTTCGCTAATCAGAATCGGCAGACCGTAGCGCTCGCACACTTTACGCAGCGTCAGGCGCAGCCCCACCGGGTCAACAACCCAGCCGTAGGGGGTTTTGCCAACCCACGGATTTTCCGCCGGACGATAAACCCCCTCTTCGCCCAGCATAATTTGCTGATCGCCCGCGCGGGGCGCAACGTCCCCGCCGTCGCCCCGGCTGGCGGCAATGGTGGCGGTCGAGTAGTAATTAATGGCGATAAAGTCCGGCCTCCCCTGCTGCAAAATCAGCGCATCCTCCGGCTGCAGTTCCGGCGCGAGGCCGCGATCCTGCATATAGGCCCACGCCAGGGCGTTGTAGCGCCCATGCACCGCAACGTCCAGAAAGCTCCAGCAGCGCAGCGTCTCCCAATTATGCGCGGCGATGGCGTCCTCCGGCTTACAGCTTTCGGCGTACATCGACGTGGTGTTTATCGCCGGGCCGATGCGCAGCCCGGGGAACTCGCGGTGGCACAGGGCGAAGATCTGCGCCTGGGCCAGCATCATCTGGTGATTCTGCTGGTACAGCGCTTTCTTGTCCGGCAGTTCGCGATCGGCGGGCACGCCAATCGCGCCGGGATGCAGGATCATGGTGTTCTGTTCGTTAATGGTCAGCCAGAGCGGAACTTTATCGGCAAACTCGCTGAACAGCAGCCGGGCATAGCGCACGAACGCCTCCCCGGTTTTGCGGTTCAGCCAGCCGCCTTTTAGCTCCAGCGCCCACGGCAGGTCGAAGTGGTAGAGCGTCACGATGGGGGTAATCCCGTGGCGCGTCAGGGCGTCGATCAGGCGGTGATAAAAGGCCAGCCCGCGCGGATTCACCGCGCCGTCGCCGTCCGGTATCACCCGCGACCAGGCCACCGAAAAGCGGTAGGCCTTCAGCCCCATCTGCGCCATCAGCGCGACGTCCTCCTCCACCCGGTGATAGTGGTCGCTGGCGATGCGGAAGTCCGCCGTACCCGGCGGATGGCTGAGCATGTCGACTACCGACGGTCCTTTACCGTCTTCATTCCACGCGCCCTCAACCTGATAGGCCGAGGTGGACGCGCCCCACAGAAAACCGTCCGGGAACCGGGCCTGCTGTTGATAAATCATACCTGCGCCTCCTTAGCGGATTGCACCATCAGGGGTTCGCCGTAATCCACCTGCGCGGCGGCGGTGAAGCGCAGAGCGCGCTGCGCGTCGCCGTTGACCACAATCACCGGGGTAATCAGGTCGTATCCGGCCTGTTCGATGGCGGGAATATCAAAGCGGATCAGCGCCTGTCCCGCTTCCACCCTATCACCCACCTTCAGGGTAGAGCTAAAGTGCTGGCCGTTAAGATTGACGGTGTCGATACCGATATGGATCAGCAGCTCAAGACCGCTGTCGCTCTGCAGGCCAACGGCGTGGCAGGAGGGCAGAAACATCATCACCGTACCGCTAAACGGCGCGCGCAGTACTCCCTCTTCGGGACGAATCGCCAGCCCCTCGCCCAGCAGACCGCCGGAAAAGACGTCGTCGTTCACGTCGCTGAGCGCCAGCACCTGACCGCGCAGCGGGCTTAATACTTCCGTCTCCCCCTCGCTTTTAGCGCTCACCGCAGGCTGCGGCGCCTCGTCCACCGCTTCTTGTTCCTCAGGAACATCTTTGAAGGCGATAAACCAGGTCAGGGTAAAGGTCACCACGATGGAAATCGCGCAGGTCACCAGCGCATGAACGATGTTCATCGGGTTTTCACCGATAAACGCCGGCAGCGCCGCGAGGCCTGGCGAGACAAACGCGTAGCGCACCAGCCCGCTCACCCCGGCGTAGACCCCGGCGCAGCCGCCGCCGATCATCGCGGCAATCAGCACCCGGCGGAACTTGAGCAGCACCCCGTACAGCGCCGGTTCGGTGATCCCCAGCAGCGCGGTAAAGCCCGAGGAAGAGGCCAGCTGGCGCAGGTTGCTATTTTTGGTTTTCAGCGCCACGCACAGCGTCGCCGCTCCCATCGCCACGTTTGATGCCAGCATCCCCGGGCCGTTAATCATCTCGTAACCGCTTTTACTCAGCTGACCGGTGGCGATCGGCGTCATCGCCCAGGCGGTGCCGGTGATGATCAGGAAGGGCTGCAGGGTGCCCATCAGCATCGGGATTAACCAGCTGGCGTGGCGGTCGATAGCGCCCGCCCCGGCGGCGACCAGATCGTTAAGCAAAATGCCCGCCGGGCCGACCACCACCAGCGCCAGCGGCGCGGTAATCAGCAGAATCAGCATCGGCTTAACGAAAAACTTGATAATCGATGGCGACACTTTTTCGGCGAAGCGCTCCACCCACGACATCAGCCACACGGTCAGAATAATCGGCAGCACCGAACCGGCGTAATCGGAAAGCAGGACGTTGATGCCGACAAAATCCACCGCTTTACCGGCCGCCAGCATCTGGCCGATGCCCGGATGCAGCAGCACGCCCGCGAGGGTCATCGCCAGAATCGGGTTGCATTCAAACTTCAGCGATGCGCCGTAGGCCAGCAGCACCGGCAGGAAGAAGAAGGCGGCGTCGGCAATAATATTCAGCAGCTGATACGTCGAGCTGGTTTCGCTAATCACCCCCGTGAGCTTGAGAATGGCCAGCAGCGCTTTAATCATCCCCGCGCCGGTAATCGCCGGGATCACCGGGGTAAAGGTGGTCGAAATAACGCTGATAATCCGGGCGACGATGCCGGCCGGCTTCGCGTTTTTATCGCCGCCTGCCGGGCCTTTTTTCTCCGGCAGCGCCTTATTGAGCAGGCGATAAACCTGCTGCACCTCATTGCCGATAACTATCTGGAACTGGCCGCCCTTCTCCACTACGCTGATCACGCCGGGAAGGGCGCCAATCTGCGCATCGTTAACCTTTGCGCGGTCGTTGAACTCCATGCGCAGCCGGGTCGCGCAATGGGTGAGCATACGGATGTTCTCCGCACCGCCCACCGCGTGGAGGATTTTGTCTGCTGTTTCGTTATAGTTCATAGTGTTCCCTGGTGTTGGGGCAAAAAAAAAGACCAAAACAGAGACGCTCCCCTTGGCGGGAGAGCATTTCTATTTTGGTCTTGCCTGCTTTCGCAGTAGCACGCCATCATAAAAATGGGTTATTTCGGCGGATTATCTAAGCGCCCCTGCGTAATGACAATGGCGACCGAACAAAAGTGTGAACTGGATTAAGTAAATTCTTATTTAAAATAATTTATGGCCTACGGCGATAGCGGCTGCAGGCCATAAAAAATCAATGCTTTTTGCGGTTGCGGCGCATATCGATAGTCACCGCCGCGACGATAATGATGCCTTTGATAATATCCTGCACGTAGGCGTCGACGCCGACAAAGGTAAACCCGCTTTTAATCAGGCCGAGGATCATCGCGCCGATTAAGGTCCCGGTGATGCGCCCCACCCCGCCCATCAGGCTGCTGCCGCCGATAACCGCCGCGGCGATAGCATCCAGTTCGTAGGACATGCCCATGCTCGACTGCCCGCTGCTGACGCGCGCCGCCAGCACCACGCCCGCGAGGCCGGAGAGCGCCCCGGCGATGGCATAGACGATCACCAGGTATTTATTCACGTTGATACCGGAGACCCTGGCCGACGTCATGTTACCGCCGATAGCGTAAACGTATTTACCGTAGCGGGTATGCTTCAGGGCGATATGGAAGACCGCGGCGACGACGAAGAAAATAATCACCGGCATCGCCCCCTGGCCGATGGCGGTAAAGCTGTCGGATAAGAAGCTGATTGGGTTGCCCTGAGTGTAGTACTGCGCCAGACCGCGCGCCGACACCATCATTCCAAGCGTCGCGATAAACGGCGGGATGCCGGTGCGGGTCACCAGAAAGCCGTTGGTTAAGCCGCATAGAAGACCGACGCCGATGCCGGCGCCAATCGGGATAATCGCCGGCATATTGACCAGCGACGGGAACATCGGCGACAGGCTATCGGAGGTTTGCGCGAGGCTTGCCGCCACCACGGCGGCGAGAGCGATCACCGAGCCGGAGGAGAGGTCAATGCCGGTGGTAATAATGACCTGGGTGACCCCGACGGCGATAATACCGATAATCGCTACCTGCAAAACAATTAATATCAGGCGATTGGTGTTTAATAAAAAGGACTGGTCGCGGACGTACCAGCCGGCAATTTCAAACGTCAGGGCAATCACCAGCATGACGATAAATATCCCGGTATCTTTCGGCAGCCGGTGGCGTAATTGCCCAAAGAAAGAGGGTTTCTCAGTGATCGGGGTCGCCGTTATTTTCATATTG
The DNA here is from genome assembly GCF_001753185.1 of Klebsiella sp. LTGPAF-6F. Classification (NCBI taxonomy): domain Bacteria; kingdom Pseudomonadati; phylum Pseudomonadota; class Gammaproteobacteria; order Enterobacterales; family Enterobacteriaceae; genus Klebsiella; species Klebsiella sp. LTGPAF-6F. The sequence continues at coordinate 1,650,117 of NZ_CP017450.1, read as the reverse complement.
CTCATTCTCTGTGCCTCAATGGGATGCCAACGACAAAATGGTTTCCTGGTCGGCGTCCTCTTTATTGAGGATGCCGGTAATACGCCCTTCATGCATGACCATCACCCGATCGCTCATCCCGAGAATCTCAGGCAATTCTGAAGAGACCATAATCACCGCCACGCCGCGGTTGGCCAGCTCGCTGATCAGATGGTAAATTTCCGCTTTCGCCCCGACGTCGATTCCGCGCGTCGGCTCATCGAGAATCAGTATTTTCGGCTGGGCCAGCAGCCAGCGGGCAATCAGTACCTTCTGCTGATTACCGCCGCTGAGGTTATTAATAATCTGATCCATGGTGGGGGTTTTAATATTCAGGCGACGGATCTGCTCCATGCAGTCTTCGGCCATTTTGAGGTGCTGAACAAAGCCGGTTTTACCGATATATTCCGACATTTTGACGATGCTCATATTCTCCAGCACCGACAGCACGAGAAACAGTCCGGACTTTTTGCGGTCTTCCGTCAGCAGCGCCATCCCTTTTTCAATCGCCGTCGAAGGCGAGTCAATCGTGACCGGCACTCCCTCAATCAGCACTTCGCCGCTATCGGCTTTATCCATGCCGAACAGGCTCTCCATCACTTCGCTGCGTCCGGCCCCCACCAGCCCCGCCACGCCGAGGATTTCGCCGCGGCGTACGCTAAAGTTGATATCGTGAAAGACCCCCTTGCGCGACAGATTGCGGACGGTCAGCACCTCTTCGCCAATGGCGTTATTGAACTTGGGAAAGAGCTGGGTGAGCTCCCGGCCGACCATCTGGGTGATCAGCGACTGACGGGTAAACTCGGTGGTATGTTTACTGCCGACCCAGGTGCCATCGCGAAATACGCTGATCTCATCGGTAATCGCGAAAATCTCATCCATTTTATGGCTGATATAAATAATGGCTTTTCCCTGCTGGCGTAAATCGCGAATAATGGTAAACAGATGCGCCACTTCGCTTTCGGTTAACGCCGAGGTCGGCTCATCCATAATCACAATATCCGCGTTCCACGAAACCGCTTTGGCAATTTCCACCATCTGCTGGGAGGCGATACTTAACTCCCCCACCAGCCGGTCGGCGGATAGCCGGATATTGAGTTTATCCAGCAGATCCTGCGTCTGGCGGGCAAGCTGGCGATGATCGACAAAACCGTATTTCATCGGCTCGCGGCCGAGCCAGATATTTTCCGCCACCGTCATATGCGGCACCAGATTCAGCTCCTGGTGGATCATCGAGATCCCGGCGCGCAGCGCGTCCATCGTATCCTGAAACTGGACCGGCTCCCCTTTAACGCGGATCGCGCCCTTATCGGGACGGTAGATCCCGATCAGGCATTTCATCAGCGTGGATTTTCCGGCGCCGTTTTCGCCCATCAGCGCGTGCACCGTCCCCGGGCGCACGCGTAATGAGACGTTGTCGAGCGCCTTCACGCCGGGGAAGAATTTGCTGATCCCTTCGGCTTCAAGTGCAAAAGCGTTCATACTTCACCTCCGTACCCTGAGCGACTATTTCTGGTTGCGATTAACGAACTCAGCCATGTTGTCTTTGGTGATCAGCTGGTAAGGGACGTCGATGATCTTTTCCACTTTCTCGCCGTTGGCCAGCTTAATGGCGGCATCCACCGCGCCTTCGCCCTGCCCTTTGGCATCCTGGAAAATCGTGGCGATCATCTTGCCGTTTTTGAGCATTTGCAGGGCATCGGGCGTCCCGTCCACCCCGGCAATCAGGATATGGTTCGGGTTTTTACCCAGCGCCTGCAGCGCGCCGATAGCCATTTCATCGTTGTTGGAGGCGATGGCCTGAATGTCTTCGCCGCTGGTCATCCAGTTACTGACCACGTCAACGGCATCGTTGCGGGTAAATTTCGCGGTCTGCTTCTGCACGATTTTGATATCCGGGTACTTCGCCACCACCTCTTCGACGCCTTTGGTGCGGTCACGGGTCGATTCATTCGCCAGGTCGCCGAGCAGAATGGCGACGTTCCCTTTGCCGTTCATCGCTTTGGCTAACGCTTCCATCTGTAAGCGCCCCGCCAGCACCGAGTCGGAGCCAACGTAGGCCATTTTGTCGGTCAGCTGCGCCTGCGGGCGGCGGTTAACAAAGATCAGCGGAATGCCCGCTTTGGTCGCCTGGTCCATAATCGGTTTGACCGCGTTGGTGTCGACCGGGTTGACGATAATCGCGTCGACGCCCTGGCCAATAAAGTTCTGTACCTGCTGTAGCTGCTGGGAGACGTCGCCTTTGGCATCTTCCACCTGCGCCTTAACGCCATCTTTTTGCATCTCTTTTTGCATTGCGGTGCGCAGAATCGTCAGGAAGTTGTCATCGAATAGCGCCATGGAAACACCGACCGAAATATCTTTCGCCATCACGACCGCTGGCAGCATGCAGGCTATCAAAGAGGCAACAACCGTTTTCTTAATATTCATCGTGGATCCTTTATTTTCAGGTACATCGGTTAGGTAAGGTAAAATGAAAAAATAGTTTCATTAATTGAGCGTTAAGCGCCTGCTTTTCCAGCTTTTTGAAAAAACAGCCCGCGCGCTGGTGCATTTTTTGTTGTTGATCGAAATCACAAAATTCAGTTGTTTTAAAATGGTTTTTTGAAACATTAGTCCATTTATAGCGGAAGAAAAATTCCAGACCGTTTATTTCATTAACAACACATATGAAACTTTTATAAGTAAATAACTGAAATGAAAATTTTAAAACTGCGTGTTAACAGAACTTTGACACACATCTAACATTGACGCATAAATGCGCAAAAAATGAGAGGCAGGCGACGGTTTGCCGCGCGGCGCGCCGATAGCGGCAGCGGTTTAAAACGAGACAGGAGATAGGGTGTAAAAGGGGATGTCGCCCCGCGGGCCGCGGGCGCTCAGTCGACGTTTTCAGCGCTGTAAAGGATAAATTCGACCTTGCCGTCGCTGAACAGATGCGGCTGATAGCCGGTTTCCAGATGGCGCAGGGCCAGCTCCACCGCCAGACGGGCATGCTGGCGCGGGTTTTGATCGATCGTCAGCGCCATTCCCCCCTGGGCCAGCTGTTCACGGGTGGTGCTGTAGCGTTCATGGGTCATCCAGCAGCACTCGCCGTAGCGGCGATGGCGAGCCAGCGCCTGCGCCACCTGCGTGTTGCCCAGCCCGGTATTGTAGATGCCCACTACGTCGCGGTTGCGGCGCAGGGCCTCTTCCAGCAGGCGGTCGATTCGCTGTCGGTTGTCCTCCCCCGCCAAAACCTCGCCCAGCAGCAGATGCGGAAAGCGCTGGCTAATCACCTCGCGAAATCCCTGAATCCGCAAGCGATGAGCGCTGAAGTCCTGGCGCCCGCTGAGCATCAGCACTTCTCCAGGACGGTGCGCCATTAACCCCATCATCCTGCCCGCGGTGCGGCCGGCCTGCTGCTGATCGATCCCGACGTGGCAAAGCCTCTGCGCGCCGGGGAGATCGGTGACCAGCGTAATCACCGGCACGTTCGCCTCGCGACACTGGCGCAAGGCGTCATAGACCCGCGGATGTTCGTTGCCAAAGACAATTATCGCATGGCGCTTTTTGCTGCTGCGGATAAGGCTTTTCGCCAGCTTTTCCGGCGCGGACTCCGCCACCAGCGTGCGGTGCAGCGTCAGCCGGCGATAGCCAAGGCTATCCGCCACGTCGGCGAAATCCTGCGTCAGACGGGAGAAAAAGCGCGAATCGTTATCGCTGAGAAACACTTCTATTTGCCACGGGAGACGGCGCTCTTCCGGCAGAATGCGCTTCAGCCCGGCCTCCCGCGCGGCCTGCAGCACCCTGCGCGTGGTTTCCGGCGACACGCCGCCGCGTTCGTTAAGCACCCGGTCAACGGTCGCGACGCCCACGCCAATCCGTTTAGCCAGCGCCTCCAGCGAAATGCTTTTCATCGTCTCGTCTCCCCCATGATGGAAATCCATCAAAACGCCCGTGTCGGTCAGTGTAGCAAACGGATTACTTTGGCAACGCTAAATCCCTCTTTCTGGAGAAAAAAATGACCTGCATTCGTTTTGCATTGTTGGGCAGCGGTTTTATTGGCCAGGTTCACGCCGCCAGCCTAGCTCGCCATGAGCGAACCCTTCTGGCCATGGTGGCCGACGCCGATCCCGAGCGGGCGAAAGCGCTGGCTTCCCGCTACGGCGCGCGGGCGGTAACCGTTGCCGAAGCCATCAATAGCGACGCCATTGACGCGGTACTGATCGCCAGCTCGACGCCTTCACACGCGGCGCTGCTGGAAGCCGCCGCGCGCGCGGGAAAAGCGGTCTACTGCGAAAAACCGATCGATCTTTCGCTGGCCCGCGCCCGCCAGGTCGTCGAGAAAGTGCTGCCGCTCGGGGTACCGGTGACCGTTGGCTTTAACCGCCGCTTCGACGCCAGCCACCAGCAGCTGCGCCGGGAGATCGAGGCGGGCGCGATTGGCAAAATCGAACTGGTTCAGATGGTGTGTCGGGCATCGGTTATGCCGCCGCTGGAATATCTGCGCAGCTCAGGCGGCCAGATGCGCGACCAGGCGATTCACTTCTTTGACCTGCTGCGCTTTCTTACCGGTGATGAAGTGACGACCGTCGCCGCGCTGGGGGCTGCGCTGGCGCTGGCGGAAATTGCCGAATTCGACGATGTCGATACCTCCATTGTCATGCTGCGGATGCGCGGCGGCGCGCTGGCGCAGCTGGACAACACCCGGCGCACCGGCCACGGCTACGATGAGCGCATTAGCCTGCTTGGCCCGCAGGGAGTGATAGAGTCCGGCAGCCAGGCATCGCGCGGCGTCACGCTGTGGCAGGGAGCGCGCTGCATTCAGCCCGGCCTCTATCCGGACTGGTTCAGTCGCGTCGAGGGGTCGTACTACGCGCATCTGGATGCTTTTGTCCGCTCGCTAGGCGGAGAAGCGGTGCCGGACCTGCCGGGGCTGCTGGACGGGCTGCGGGCGCAGGCTATCGCCGAAGCCGCCGTGCTTTCCCTGCGGCAAGGGCAGTTTGTCAGCGTCGAACCGCTGGCGTAAAAAAGCCCCGTATGCGGTCGGCATACGGGGCAACGGCGCGCCGTTAACGCTCCTCGTTAAATATCACGCCAATCTGCCGCCGCACTTCGTCCATCACGCTCAGGTTTTCCAGCACCCTGGCCAGCGGGCGGATCGGCGAGTCCGTAAGCCCTTGCCCCACGCACCAGGCAAAATGTTCGGCCTGATAAAACAGCTGGTCGTAGCGGTTGCGCGGCTCCTCCCAGCGCAGCACCTGCCCGCCCTGGCTGGCGGCGAGGGTAAAATTCCCCGGCGCGTAGAACTGCCCGTCGAGGGTAAGGGTCGCATCGCGCCCGGCCACCACCGCGCCGCCCGGCGTGTTGCTGAACAGGGTGGTATTGAGCAATCCCTGTAAGCCGTTTTCCCAGTTAAACAGCATCGAAATCTGCCCGTTGACGCCTCTTTGGGCGGGACGCCCGCGGGCGATAATGTCCTGCGGCACGCCGCCGACCATCACGCAGAATGAGGTCAGATAGCTGCCGAGATCCATCATCGGCCCGCCGGCGAGATCGGCATTAAAAATGCGATGATCCGGGGTAAAAAACTCGCCGTGATCGGCGAGCAGCGTGTGCAGATCGCCCAGCACGCCGTCCTCCAGCAGCTGGCGAATCACGTCATACTTCGGCGCGTAGTCGCACCACATCGCCTCCATCGCCAGCGTCCCCTGCTTCATGGCCTCCGCTTTCAGCGCCGCGCCTTCCCGCCGGTTCAGCGCAAACGGCTTTTCAATCAGCACATGTTTGCCCGCCTGCAGCACCCGCAGCCCGTCGGGAAAGTGGTGGTTATGCGGCGTGGCAACGTAAACCGCATCAATATCCGCTCGCGCCAGCATCTCATCCACCTGAGCATAAGCCTGCGGGATCCCCCAGCGGGCGGCGAAATCGTCGGCTTTTTGCTGCGTGCGCGAGGAGACGGCAACCACCCGCTGGTGGCTGAGCTCTTTTAACGATTTCACAAAGCGCTCGGCAATCCAGCCGGGGCCAATAATGGCCCAACGCAGCGAGGGGATCGCCGAGGCGGCGGGATGGCGCGGTTTTGGTAACTGTGACGGGAACATAGCGGCTCCTGATTTTATTTTGCCGGGGGGAGACACTATAAGCAGGCGCAGAGGAGGACGAATAACGAATTAATGATGGAATTCCATCATCGACATAGTGCTTGTCAAAAGCGCGGGAGTCGCGGATAGTCCGGGCAGCTCATCACTATCAAGGAGTCTGAGATGTTGAAAAGTTCGTGGCGTAAAACCGCCCTGATGGCCGCCGCCGCCGTTCCGCTGCTGCTGGCGAGCGGTTCATTATGGGCCAGTGCCGATGCTATCCAGCAAAAGCTGGCTGATTTAGAAAAACGTTCCGGCGGTCGGCTGGGCGTAGCGCTGATTAACACGGCAGATGATTCGCAAACCCTCTATCGCGGCGATGAACGTTTTGCCATGTGCAGCACCGGTAAAGTGATGGCCGCCGCCGCGGTGTTAAAACAGAGCGAAAGCAATCCAGAGGTGGTGAATAAAAGGCTGGAGATTAAAAAATCGGATTTAGTGGTCTGGAGCCCGATCACCGAAAAACATCTGCAAAGCGGAATGACCCTGGCGGAACTCAGCGCGGCGGCGCTGCAGTACAGCGACAATACCGCGATGAATAAGATGATTAGCTACCTTGGCGGACCGGAAAAGGTGACCGCATTCGCCCAGAGTATCGGGGATGTCACTTTTCGTCTCGATCGTACGGAGCCGGCGCTGAACAGCGCGATTCCCGGCGATAAGCGCGATACCACCACCCCGTTGGCGATGGCCGAAAGCCTGCGCAAGCTGACGCTGGGCAATGCGCTGGGCGAACAGCAGCGCGCCCAGTTAGTGACGTGGCTAAAAGGCAATACCACCGGCGGGCAAAGCATTCGCGCAGGCCTGCCCGCAAGCTGGGCGGTCGGGGATAAAACCGGCGCCGGAGATTACGGCACCACCAACGATATTGCGGTGATCTGGCCGGAAAATCATGCCCCGCTGGTGCTGGTGACCTATTTTACCCAGCCGCAGCAGGATGCGAAAAGCCGCAAAGAGGTGTTAGCCGCGGCGGCAAAAATCGTCACCGAAGGGCTTTAACCCGGGAACAGGCCCGTTCTGCAACACTCTGCGCTTTGTTTCCCCGGTGGCGCTGCGCTGACCGGGCTACGGGTTCCCCGCCGTCTGCGGGCCGGTAGCCCGGACAGATGTGCAGCATCGCCTCCGGGAAATTCAGCCACTCTGCGCTTTGTTTCCCGGTGGCGCTGCGCTGACCGGGCTACGGGTTCACCACCGTCTGCGGGCCGGTAGCCCGGACAGGCGCAGCGCGCCGCCTCCGGGACAGCCTGAATAGACAGCCGCCAAATATTAGTCGGTAATTTTAAACGTCAGCGCGTAAGCGCTGGTTTTCCTTTCATCGCGCGCGCCGCCCATCTGATAAACCCGCACCGTATATTTACCGCTGCTCATCAGACGTTGTTCAAAGGTATCACCGCTCAGAGAACCGTTAAAAATCGAATTATTATCAGGAGCGATAACATTGAAATAAGGATGCGGCCGCTGGCTGTTCATATTGATATGCATCATCTGGCCCGCTTTCGCCTCCAGCGTATAGTCGTTAACGCCGTCACCGGTCACGGTGCTTTTTATTATCGTGCCGTTGCTGCCTTTATCAAAATGAACGGTATGGTTGTTGATATTATCACTTGCCATTGATAACACTGACGTAAATAAATAACTTGCACAGATCACGCCACCAACAATTAATTTTATTTTTTTCATTTAATTAACACCTTATGTTTTTTATGCGCGCTGTTATAGCACATAAGGTGTCCGGAGTAAGCTGATTCGCAATTATTGCTCGCCGGAATTAAACACGTCGAAATAAAGGCCCCCCGGTTCAGGGAAACGAGGGGACCTGGTTTTAGCGGGATTTACTTCTGCGGACGCATTGCCGGGAATAGAATCACGTCGCGAATGGTATGGCTGTTGGTAAACAGCATCACCATGCGGTCGATACCGATGCCCAGACCGGCCGTCGGCGGCAGGCCATATTCCAGCGCGGTGACGTAGTCTTCGTCGTAGAACATCGCTTCATCATCCCCCGCCGCTTTGGCGTTGACCTGATCCTGGAAACGCTGGGCCTGGTCTTCCGCGTCGTTCAGCTCGCTAAAGCCGTTGCCGATTTCACGCCCGCCGATAAAGAACTCGAAGCGATCGGTGATTTCCGGGTTCACGTCGTTACGGCGCGCCAGCGGCGAAACCTCCGCCGGATACTCGGTGATAAAGGTTGGCTGGATCAGATGGGCTTCCGCCACTTCGTCGAAAATTTCGGTGACGATACGCCCCAGCCCCCAGCTCTTCTCAACGTGAATACCGATGGATTCCGCCAGCGCTTTTGCCGCCTCGAAGTTATCCAGATCCGCCATCTCGGTTTCCGGACGGTATTTCTTGATCGCTTCGCGCATGGTCAGTTTTTCAAACGGCTTGCCGAAGTCGAACACCTGGTCACCGTACGGGACTTCGGTTTTCCCCAGCACGGTCTGCGCCAGCGTGCGGAACAGAGATTCGGTCAGTTCGATCAGATCTTTGTAATCCGCATACGCCATATAGAGTTCCATCATGGTGAACTCAGGGTTGTGGCGCACGGAGATGCCTTCGTTACGGAAGTTGCGGTTGATTTCGAACACCCGTTCGAAGCCGCCGACCACCAGCCGTTTCAGATACAGCTCCGGCGCGATGCGCAGATACATATCCAGATCGAGCGCGTTGTGATGGGTGATAAACGGACGCGCGGAGGCGCCGCCGGGGATCACCTGCATCATCGGAGTCTCGACTTCCATAAAGCCGCGCGCGACCATGAACTGACGCATGGTGGCGAGGATCTGCGAACGCACCTTGAAGGTGTGGCGCGACTCTTCGTTGGAGATCAGATCCAGATAGCGCTGACGATAGCGCGCCTCCTGATCCTGCAGGCCGTGAAACTTGTCCGGCAGCGGGCGCAATGCCTTGGTCAGCAGGCGCAGCTCGGTGCAGTGAATGGAGAGTTCGCCGGTCTGGGTTTTAAACAGCTTACCGCGGGCGGCGATGATGTCGCCAAGATCCCATTTCTTAAACTGTTCGTTGTAGACGCCTTCCGCCAGATCGTCGCGGGCGACGTACAGCTGAATGCGGCCGCCGACGTCCTGTAAGGTGACGAAAGAGGCTTTCCCCATAATCCGGCGGGTCATCATGCGGCCAGCCACGGCGACCTCGACGTTCAGAGAGGTGAGCTCGTCGTTTTCCTTACCATCAAATTCCGCATGGAGCTGGTCAGAAGTGTGGTCACGGCGAAAATCGTTCGGGAACGCCACGCCCTGCTCGCGCAGCGCGGCCAGTTTTTCACGACGGGTTTTCAGTTCATTATTAAGGTCAATTGCCTCATCGGCACCTTGTGCTTGTTGTTCAGACATGTTGGTTCCTCATAACCCTGCTTGCAAACTTGCTTCGATAATTGAACCAGGTCACTCTCCAGCGCGGCCTGTTCCGGCGTCGACGCCAAAGAACAATCTTAAGGATCCTGGCTTCAATTCCGGCTGATTTCGCTCAGCCATCGCTTCAGTAACAGTTTTTTATCTTCGGCTTCCGCGCCTGCCAGAATATCCTCCTCCTGTTCAGTAAACGGTGCAAGGAGCGGCTTGTCGCTCCACTGTTGGGGTTACCGATCCCCGGCTCGCGGCGTAAACGCCTTAGCCGGGCTACCAGCCAGCACGATTTTGTAGCCCCGGTAAGCGCAGCGCGACCGGGGAGTTTTCCCGGTAAGCCGGACCTGTCGCCAGACGGGGCTAGGCGCCGCCGCCGGGAAGTTCACCGGCGGCCGCGCGGCGTTTGCCGACGCTAAACGCGGCGGCGAAGGCGACGACGACAATCACCGCCACGCAGCCCAGCGTCCATTCGCCCATCTGGGCAAAGAAGTGCTGATACGCGGCAATCGCCGTATCGCTGATCTGCGACTCGGTGGTCTGCTGCGCCACCACTCCCGCCAGCCAGTTGGCTACCGCGCCGGTCGCCAGCATATAAATCCCGGTCAGTACCCCGGTGACGCCGGGCATATTGAGGCGGGTGATCTGCGCCATCGCTACCGGGTCGATAAACAGTTCGGCAAAGCCCATCAGCGCCAGGCCGGCCACCATCATGCCCATTGATGCCTGCCCTTCCGCCGCGCCGTGGCGCGCGTTAAGCGCCAGCAGCATAAAGCCGCAGCCCATCAGCACCAGGCCAAAGGCGAACTTCAGCCACACGCGCAGCGCCGAGCGGGTCGCGCCTTCCGGCCGCATCAGCCACGCCAGCACGACGCCAGCCGCCATCACCGCCACGGCGTTAACCGACTGGAACAGCGCGGTCGGCACCTCAATATTCAGCAGACGACGGTTAACAAAGTGGTCGATGAACAGGCTGATTGAACTCCCGCCCTGCTGCGCCAGAACCCAGAACAGAGTCCCGGTCAGCATCAGCAGAACGATTTGCCACAGCGCGCGGCGATGCTCCGGCGATTTGACCATAATGCGCGCTACCATCTGGGCGGCGAACACGCACACGATCGCCAGCAGATAGCCGGACCAGTTATTCTCCAGCAGCAGCGTGAAAAACACCGGCGCAACGCAGAGCATCACCACCAGCCAGCCCCAGGTCGGCAGCACAAACTTTACCGCCCGCAGCGCCTGTTTATCGACGCCGCGCGCGTGGCGGAAGTAGCGGCTACCGCTGAGGAAAATCATCAGGCCGACAAACATGCCGATTCCCGCCAGCGCAAAGCCGATATGCCAGCCGTACCACTGCGCCGCCAGCCCACAGGCGATAGGCGCGGCGATGGAGCCGACGTTACCGGCGGCGTACAGCAGCGAAAAACCGCCGTCGCGGCGAGGGTCGTCAACGGCGTAGAGCTCGCCAAGCAGGCAGCTGATGTTGGATTTGAACAGGCCGTAGCCGCAGATAATGATCGCCAGCGCAAGGTACAGGCTCCAGGTGGAATCGGATTCCACGCCCAGCACCACGTGGCCAAGCGTCATTAACAGCGCGCCGGCAATCACCGCCGTGCGGTTGCCGAGCAGGCGGTCGGCAAGCCAGCCGCCGAGAATAGGAGTGACGTACACGAGGGAAGCGTAAGCGCTGAACAGGCTGATAGCGTGGCTGTCATCAAAGCCGAGCTGATGGGTGAGGTAGAGGATGAGTAAGGCACGCATGCCGTAAAAGCTGAAATATTCCCAGATTTGGATCGCAACGATGTAATAAATCGCGCGCGGCTGTGAGGGTGTTTTCATGTGTTCTCCTTGCAGCGTGAAAAAGGGAAGTGGCAAGCCACTTCCCTGTTGTGCATCGATTATTTGTTATTTTCTTCTTTCAGCACTTTAACGGTGTAACGACCATCCGCCTGACGATAGGCGCCGTGGATATCGGTTTCGAAGCCCGGATAGTGGGCGCCGATTTCGCACAGCATCTGCAGGAACTCCAGCACCGGACGGCTCTCTTCGGTGATCATTTCACCCGGCATCACCAGCGGCACTCCCGGAGGATACGGCAGGATCATATTGGCGTTGACGCGGCCCACCATCTCTTCGAGATACACCTCTTCGGTCTGACCGTGCAGCTCTTTCTGGAACGCGGCGTACGGCGTGATCATCATGGTCGGCAGCACTTCGAACGCGCGGAACATCAGATCCGGCAGGTTGTGGTGCTCAATCAGTTTATGAATGTTCTGCGCCAGTTCCTGAACGCGCATGTTTTCGTAGAATTCCGGATCTTCACGATACAGCGACGGCAGCATGTTTTTCACCCGCAGGTTCAGGTCGAACGCGCGTTTGAAATCGGTCAGCGCACGCAGCAGGCTCAGCGCTTTGGTTTTGTCGATACCGATACTGAACAGGAACAGCAGGTTGTACGGACCGGTTTTTTCGACCACGATACCGTGCTCGTCGAGATACTTCGCCACGATGCTCGCCGGAATACCGAACTCATCCATGGTGCCGTCTTTCTTCATCCCCGGAGTCAGCAGCGTGACTTTAATCGGGTCGAGATACATGTGCTCGTTATCGATGTTTTTGAAGCCGTGCCACGCGCTGTCGGAGCGCAGCGGCCAGCATTCAGCGCCATCGATATGTTCCGGCTGCCAGACGTCGAAGAACCAGCCGTCGGACTCGCCTTTCAGGCGTTTGATCTCTTTACGGAACTTGATTGAACGTTCGATAGAGCCGTCAATCAGGCGCTTACCGGCGTTGCCTTTCATCATCGCCGCCGCGGTTTCCGTCGAGGCCACCACGCCGTAGTGCGGAGAAGTGGTGGTGTGCATCATGTAGGCTTCGTTAAAGGTTTCTTCGTTCACGTCGCCTTTAACGTGAATCATCGAGGCCTGAGAGAACGCCGCCAGCAGTTTGTGCGTGGACTGGGTTTCGTAAATCACTTTCCCTTCGACGCGGCCGCCGCTCATCCCGCATTTGCCTTCATAAATCGGCGAGAAGTTGGTGTAAGGCACCCACGCGGAGTCAAAGTGGATGGATTTCACATCCAGGGTTTTCTTGATGTAGTCCGTGTTGTACAGCAGACCGTCATAGGTGGAGTTGGTGATAACCGCGTGCACCGGCCAGGTCGCGTTCGGGGTTTCTTTCACGCGCTTCGCGATGGTCGCATGCTGGAATTCGCTCTGCGGGATACCGCCGAGGATACCGTAGGCGTTGCGGGTCGGGCGGAAGTAGATTGGCGTAATGTCGCTCATCATCATCAGATGGGTCAGCGATTTATGGCAGTTACGGTCAATCAGCACGGTGCTACCGGCCGGGGCGGAATACATGCCGACAATTTTGTTGGCGGTAGAGGTCCCGTTGGTCACCATGTAGCTGCGTTCCGCGTTGAAGACGCGGGCGATGTACTCTTCCGCTTCTTTGTGCGGGCCGCTGTGGTCCAGCAGAGAACCGAGTTCAGAAACCGAAATCGAGATATCGGATTTCATGGTATTGGAACCAAAGAAATCGTAGAAGATGCTGCCGACCGGGCTTTTCTGGAACGCGGTACCGCCCATATGGCCTGGGGTACAGAAGGTGTATTTGCCTTCACGCACGTATTTAAACAGCGCTTTGGTCAGCGGCGGCAGAATGGTGTCGATATACTCGTCGGTATTCTGTTTGATTTTGTTGGCAATATCTTCCGCTGCGCCCAGCGCATATTCGAAGAAGCGAACCTGCATCCGCAGATCGTTGAGGCTCACGTCCAGCGTTGAGTAAGTGTTCGCAAAGGCGTACAGCGGCATGTATTCGTTCATTTTGCTGATGTCTTCGCACAGTTCGAGATTGTATTTATCCCAGTCGAAGATCACGCCGCACAGACGCGCATTGTTTTCGATAAGTTTTAATAAGTCTTCACGGTCGTTCGGGTAGACAATACGGAAGTCCAGGCGTTCGAGGGCGCGATGCAGTTCACGGATGGGTTCTTCTTTGAAGTAGACACCCATGTGATTCATGATTGCGATAACGTTCATAGTCAAATCTCCAGATAAAGAAAGCCCCTCCCGCCACGTCGTGACAGGTGATGGAAGGAGCCTCAGGAATAGGGTTGCTGATTAATGCGCGCTGGCGGTGCTGCTATCAGCGGAGTTGTCGTTGTTCTGGCGCTGGTGCATTTTGCGACCGTAGAACATCAGGATAATCAGGCTGACGATAAAGGTACCGGCCAGTTCGAAGGAGCTTGCCCCCATCAGGGCGATGAAGCAGAACGCGCAGCCGAGTACGGAGCAAATCAGGCTGACGAAGTTGCGTACATTGATGCCTTCGAAGCGAATCAGGTCAACGCAGGAGTAGAAGTAAGGCAGCATGGTCAGCAGTACCGCGATACCGGTCAGCTCACCGAACAGGTCAGACGCTTTGCCGCCGGTAGAGTTCATCAGGGTAATCAGCACCATCAGCGCGGTCATTTTCACCGCGGCCAGCAGCAGGCCTTTTTTCGGAATACCGTTGCTGTCGAGTTCGCCATACACTTTCGGGAAGTTACCGTCATTGGCGGCACGTACGCCGGCCTGACCCACCAGCATCATCCACGAGCCCAGCGAAGTCAGGCAGGCAAAGGCGGTGAAGGCGGAAACCATCGGCGCAGCCCAGCCGCCGAGAATGGTGGAGGCGCTCACTGCAAACGGCGCACCGGATGCGGCCATCTGAGAGGCAGGATACATACCCGCAATCACCTGGGTCGCGGCGATGTAGACGATACCGGCCATCGCGGTGCCCAGCATGGTGGCCAGCGGCACGGTGCGTTTCGGGTTTTTCACCATCCCGGTACTCACGGCGGCAGATTCTACCCCGACAAAGGCCCACAGGCAGAGCAGGATACTTTTGATTACCGCGTGGCTGTCAGTGGTGCTGGAGGTGTTCCAGTTTGCCTGATAGGTTGCGGCATCAAACCAGTGCCAGCCGACCACCGCGGTCATGACCACCGGAATAAGTACCAGTACCAGGCCAATTGTTGTCAGGCGGCTCACCCAGGTCCCGCCGAGCATATTCACGAAGGTGAATATCCATACGATGGCGATACAGGCAATACCTGCCGGCACCGGGTTATTTAAAATTGGGAAGAATGTTGATAAATAAGAGACGGCGGTAATACCGATTGCCAGGTTACCGATCCAGTTGGCGTGATAATAAAGCACGCCGGTCTGGAAACCGAACGCTGGGGATATTTCACCGGCGTAGGCAATTGGGCCACCCTGCTGCGGATTCTTGGTCGCCAGCCGGGCATAAACATAAGCCAGAGACATCGCGCCAATAATAGAAATCACCCAACCCCAGATGGCAATACCACCGATGCTAGCGAGGTTTGCAGGTAATAATGCAATACCGCTCCCCATCATATTACCGGCGACTACGCCGGTACAGGCAAATAGCCCGATCTTCTTGGCAGAACTCATGTTTGCTTTTCTCCTAAGTTTATTTGGGAGGTACAGATCATGATGATGAACCTTTTATTGACCCGACCAACTGCCAACAAGATTACGGATTAGTACGAGATAAGTCCTAAAGATAAAGTGAAATAACTGCAAACATCAGACAAATGATATTTTGACCTTTTTCGCGCAACATATCAGGATGACATGTTGATATCAGGAAAAGGTAAATTTAGATGTTTTTCATTGGGTTATGAGGTCAACTTCATGTTGAAAAAGTGTTACATGCGGAACCGGAGAGGTTATAAAAAATAACAACCCGGTGGCTCATGAGAAACATAATTTTAACCTCACCACGGCCAAAACCATGACCATGATGAGGGTTTACTTATTCTGAAGCGAGGAAGTTATCGAGATACGGAACCACGCGGGTCACGGAGGTCTGGAATACGGCGTTTTCAATCCAGTAAAATGTATTCTCACCCGGGCGTAAATTAAACGCCGTCAGGTAGGCATCGGCAGCTTCCCGGTTCTGCCCTTTCATTTCGTAGACTTTGCCCAGCAGCACGTAATTCATCCACGACATTTCCAGATCAATCCCGGCATTAATCGCGTCATAGGCTTCATCCACTTTTCCTTTGCCCAGCATATCCACCGTTTTAATCTGATAAAATATTGCCATATCTTTAATCCCCGGCATATTACCCACCCGGGTTATTTCGCTGTACAGATCGGCGAGCTGTTTCTCATCCAGCGGCTGCTGAGAATGGCGCAATACGTCAACCAGCGCCTTTTCCGCCCACGCATAGGTAAAGTCCGGCGACTGCTTATTCACGTCGGCAAGCAGGCTACTGGCTTTGCCCAGCGAATCAACGTCTCCGTTCATTAATAGCTGATGCGCCTGATAGAAATGGGTAAGCGCGATACTTTGCGACGGCTGATACTGCTTTAACATCTCCTGCATCCGCGCCGGCCACGGCTGCTTCAGCGCCTCAGAGAGGCTGCTCAGCAGGTCGTTCTGAATCGAAAGCTGATTGTCGCTGGTGACAAAGTAACGCTTATCCATCATGGTCGAGCCGTCGGCGTTATCCACCACCTTCACCGACATGAAGCACTGCTGTGCGCGATAGTGCCGCTGGTTGACGAACTCAATGGTCAGGGTTTTACCGGAACTGCTAGGCTCATTGATGTTGTAGTTGGTTTTGTCGTGCACCATAAAGGTGGAGAAGGTGTTCAGCGAGGTGGTAATCAGGCTCCCCAGCCCGATGGCATAGGAGTGCTGCGATGACCAGTTGTTGCAGGTGTTGCCGCTGAGCAGGTGAATATCGACATCACGCGGGTTAAGCAGCAGCCGGGTTTTCGTGACCGGCGGGCGCGACTGCAGGGTTGACAGGGCCACCAGCGCCACGCAGCTCGCGAGGGCCAGCAGGAACAGACCCCAGACGATAAACGTGCTCAGCCGCTTGCGTTTTTCCGGCTTCGCCACCGCTGTGCTGTCTGGCGCAGCCGCATCGGGCTGCGGGGAGGTCAACGGCGCGTCAAACCCGACCGTCTGCGTTTCTGCGGGGATAACCGGCGTCGGCTCCTCCCCCTCTTCGGTACACCAGATCACCGGCACCGTCAGCTTATAGCCGCGTTTGGGTACGGTAGCGATATATTCAAGGCTGCCATCGTCGCCATCTTTCAGCGACTTACGTAGCTCGGAAACGCTTTGCGTGACGACGTGACTGGTGACAACGTTGCGGGTCCAGACATTATCGATGAGCTCATCCCGACTGAGTACTTCGCCGGGATGACGGGCAAAGAAAACCAGAAGATCGATTAAGCGCGGTTCGAGAGTTAGCTGACGCCCCTTGCGGCTAATTTGGTTAACAGAGGGAGTAACCAGCCATTCTCCAACGCGAACAACAGGTTGTTGCATAAAAAAGAGCCCCAGGACGAAAAGGGAAAGGCGCGATGATACCACATTTACCCTACCTATTAATGATAGGGGTCATGACCATGAACGCAATATATTCCTCTTCGTTTTTGATGACTGGCAAACTTTCATTTGCTAAAGGCGTCTTTTGCCTGAGGGCGATGTTCCCTGGGCGACAAAAGTGCGCCATTTTTAGCCCTATTTTCCCCGAATGTGTGACCTGAGCAAAGCTTAGGCGCGACAATCGTCGCCCATCCGTGGGGATATGCTATTTTTAGCTCGCCCGACAGAGATCGGACCGCCGAACAGATGGCCGAAAACAGTGCCTCACCCGCAGCGTAAGGAATGTCGACGATGAACTACAAATTAGATAAGCAAATTGTGCACAATGACGTGTTAAGAAATAGCTTCATTGACCTGGCGATTAAAACCTTCGATCTCTCCTTTAAAGAGTGGTACCGCAAAGGGTACTGGACCGACGCCTATATTCCCTACGCCCTGGTGAGCAACAATAAAGTGATTGCTAACGCCTCCGCCAATATTATCGATCTGATCTGGCAGGGCGAACCCCGCCGCTATATTCAAATCGGCACCGTGATGACCGATATCGATCATCGTGATAAGGGCCTGGCCGGGCAGCTCGTCAGGGAGATTCTGACGGACTGGCAGGATAAGGCCGACGCCTTTTTCCTGTTTGCTAACCCGACAACCGTTGATTTTTATCCGAAATTTGGCTTCGAGCGCACCGCCGAATATCAATATATTATGCCGGTGGTACCGGCAGCGGGCGACTTCCGCAAGCTCGATATGGACCAGCCGGAAGAGGTTGCGCGATTACAGCGGTACTATCAAAAATCGAATCCGTTTTCACAGCTGCGGGTAGAGGATAACTTCGGTTTATTGATGTTCTACTGCTCCGCCTTTATGAAGCACTTCGTCTATTATTCCGACAAAAACCAGGCCATCGCGATTGCGATGCAAAACGGTCCGGCGCTGATCTGTTTTGATATTTTCTGCGACAGCGGACGTTCCCTGTCGGCCATTATTAACGAGCTCGCCGATGAAAATACGTACCAGGCTATCCTCGGCTTTACCCCCAAAGAGAATCGGACCGGCGAGTATGAAAAAATCGAAGGCGAAGATATTCTGTTTATCTACGGACAAAAAGAAAATATCTTCAAAGAGAATAAGCTGATGTTCCCGCTTTTATCCCACGCCTGAGGCTGCGCTTAACGCGTCTACGGCCCGCGACCGGGCCTTATTGCGCCAATAACCACTGTTCAAACGCCTGTAGCGCCGATTCGTTGACGCCGTTTTCCAGCGGCCTCACCAGGCAAAAGCGCTTGCTCAGGCTGCGGGCCTGCGGCCAGGGCGCAGCCAGCGTCCCGTTTTCGAGCGCTTTTTCAACGTACACGTGCGGTACCAGCGCAACGCCCTGCCCGGCCAGCGCAGCGGCTATCGCCATCTCATGCAGATCGTAGCGCACGCCCTGCGCCGGATTATCCAGCGCAATCCCGCACTCTTCAGCATAGCGCTGCCAGGCGTCAGGATTCTGCCGTCGATGAATACGCGGCAGCGCGTTCAGCTGGCTGGCGAGATCTTCTGCCGTAAGTAGCCCGGCGTGGCATACCGGCACCAGTCTCTCTTCAAACAGAAACCGCAAGCGCATTCCTGCCCATGCGGGATGCTCGAAATGAACCGCCGCGTCAAAACCGCTGCCGGTGAGGATAAACGGGTCGGTTCTGACCGCGATATTCAGCGTGATATCCGGATTGCGGCGCTGAAAATCCCCCAGTCGGGGAATGAGCCAGCGGCTGGCAAAGGTCGGCGGCGCGGCGATTTCCAGGCTTCGGCTGCCGTCCGCAGCCCCCATCAGATACTGCGTATCTCGCTCAAGACGCTCCAGCGTCTCGCGGACATGGTGCGCATAGCGCGCGCCGTTGGGGTTCAGCCGTACCCGGCTCCCAGTCCGCTCAAACAGCTTGCAGTTTAACAGCGATTCCAGGCGGGCGATTTGCCGGCTGATCGCGCCTTCGGTAAGCGACAGCTCTTCCGCCGCGCGGGCAAAGTTACCGTGCCTGGCGGCAGCCTCAAAGGCCTGCAGCGAGGTACTGCTGGGGAGTTTTTTTCGCACGAACGCCGCCTCTGCTGAAGGTTTATCAATGATGAAATGTCATTGAGTGGTGAAATAATATCGTTTTATAGCGCTTAATGCCCAACGTAGCATGATCAAACGTCAATAACATCATTCCATCATGCAGAGGTCAGCCCATGTTATATATCGTTGAGTGCAGCTACGCCGACCCGCAAAGCGAAGCCGGCTGGAACAGGTTTTACAGCGAGGACAAGCTGCCTGCGCTGGTGTCCGTCAGCGGATTCCGCGCCTCGCAGCGCTTCAGGGCGCTCTCCTCCGGCTGCCCGGTCTATCTTGCTATTCATACCATCGAGCATGGCGATACGCTCGCCAGTGAAGCGTATCGCCAGAAAGGCGGCGGCAGCTTTTCCCGCTGGCAGGCGCATATTCGCGACTGGCGGCGAAACCTGTATCGCTACGGCGGCGTCTTTCCCGCCGTCGCTGAGGGGGATGTTTTGCTACTGAGCCCCGAGCCGCTGGACGTCGTTGAGTCGGAACTGGGATATCCGCCGACAAACCTTTCGGCCGCCGGGCTGGATAACAACCCGCCGCAGCGCGTGGCGTACGTTCTGCCGCGCCGGGAAGGCATGCTGCTGGCGGGACGGGAAAACGTCTCGATGTATGAGCCCATGGCCGGTCAGTTGCAAAGCCCGACTGAAATACAGCCCCCATCACGCTAAGAGGTTGATATGCACAAACCCGCTTTTCTCTCCCGCCAGATTGGCGATTTTCAGGTGACGCCCCTCAGCGACGGCAGCATGGCCGCTGGCCTGGCGCTGCTGTCGGGTATTAATATCGACGATGCCGCAGACATTCAGCGCAGCGCGGGCGTCATTGACCCCGGCAATATCGACATTAGTGGCTATCTTATTCGCGGTCGGGGAAGGACGATTCTGGTCGACGCGGGTACGGGAAGCGGCGTGCTGGAAACCAGTCTGCGAGCGGCGGGGAGTGCGCCAGACGACGTGGATACTGTCCTGCTGACTCACGCTCACCCGGATCATATCGGCGGCCTGCTGGATGCCAACGGCGCGCCGCGCTATCGCCACGCCCGTCTTTATCTGCACCCTCTGGAAGCCGAGTACTGGCAGGACGACGCCATGCTAAACCGGGCCAATGCGCGGGGGCAGCGCAACTTCACGCTCGCCCGCCGCGCCCTGGACGCCTATTCCCGCAGCCTCGGTTTTCTGGATGAGCGCGAGGCCGTCGCGGGTATCCGCCCGCTATGGCTACCCGGGCACACGCCGGGCCATAGCGGGTTTCGCATCGACGCCGCGGCGCAAAGCCTGCTGATTTGGGGCGACATCGTCCATTTTCCGCATATTCAGACCGCCCGACCCGCCGCCGCCGTTGCTTTTGATTGCGATCCCGCGCAGGCCAGAGCGACGCGGGAAGCGATCCTCGCCCAGGCCGTCAGCGAAAACCTGCTGATTGCCGGCATGCACCTTGGCGGGTCGGGATTTGCGCATATCCTACCGACCTCGCACGGCTATCGTATTCAATATTCCGCGCCGTAAAGAGAAAGCGGGCCGGAGGTTAACGCCCTGGCCGCCTTTTCTTATCCAACAACGCTTTATTTTTCACCTGCTGAAAGATTGAACTGACTCGCGTTTATTTTTTGCCATAAATATAAAATGTCATTTTATTTTAAATGAATTTGTATTTTGTTTTTTTACAGGCGATATGACATTAAGGGAAATTTATGCGCAATACCTTTGGACCTTCACGCAGTATGCTGGCGCTGGCTATCGCGCTGGCTGGCCTCGCGGGCGGCTGTAATGACAGCGGCGGCCCCCGCGACAATCAGCAGGATGCGCCCGCCTCCGCGCCGCAGAATGTCTTCGTTCCCGCGCTTTCTGCCGATGAAAACAGCCTGGTGCTGGTTTGGGAAAAACCGGAATCAGAGACGCAGCAGGTGGTGGACTACGCGATTTACCGTCAGGGCGAGCGGCTGGGTCTGGCGCGCGAAAATCAAAACCATTTTTCACCGGCCAAACCCTATATTGATAACTTCTATCAGCGGATTGCCAGCGACGGCTGGCAGCAGCCAATCGACTTGCGTACCTTTACGGTCACCCACCTGGAGCCGGAGCGCGCGGTCTACGCCAATGGCAAAGAGTCGCCGGATAGCGCGGTGATTAAAGCGCGGACCAGCAAAACGCCGCACATCATCGAAGCCAGCACGTTCGGCGCGAAGGGTGACGGCACCACGCTGAATACCCAGGCGCTGCAGCAGGCGATCGATAGCTGCACCGTCGCGCACTATCCTCAGGGCTGTAAGGTGGTGATTTCCGACGGCGAATTCAAAACCGGCGCGCTGTTCCTGCACAGCGATATGACCCTGGAGATTGCCGCTGGCGCCACCCTGCTGGGTTCGGACGATCCGGCCCAGTATCCGCTGGAAAAAGGCTATTACCTCTATCCCTACAGCGATCATCCGCAGCCCCGCCGCCCGCCGTCATTAATTAACGTGCTGGAAGCGGACGATAAGGGCGAGTCTCCGGCCGGGACGTTTCGCAATATTCGCATCGTCGGTCAAGGCGCGATTGACGGCAACGGCTGGACCCGGGGCGTCAAAAGCGGCGGCGAGGCCACCATCATCGACGAAATGGGGAACGCGCTGCCGCAATACCGGGCCAGCAATGCGGCAAAAGTCAGCGCGGACGGCATTCTGGCAAAGCATCAGACCGAAGCGGCTATTGCGGAAGGCATCGAAAGCAATAGCGCCTATAAAAATCGCCGCTCCAGCCTGATGACCCTGCGCGGCGTGCAGAACCTCTATCTTGCCGGGCTGACGATCCGCAACCCCGCCTTTCACGGCGTGATGGTGCTGGAGTCAAAAAATATCACCCTCAATGGCCTGGTCCACCAGACCTTTGACGGCAATAACGCCGACGGCGTCGAGTTCGGCAATAGCCAGAATGCGCTGGTTTTCAACAACTTCTTCGATACCGGAGATGATTGCGTCAATTTCGCCGCCGGGTTTGGTAAAGGCGCGGAAACTTTTCATCAACAGCCGCAAAGCGGGGCGTGGATCTTTAATAACTATTTCCGCAAAGGCCACGGCGCCGTGGTGACCGGTAGCCACACCGGCGCGTGGATCGAAAACGTCCGCGCCGAGGATAAC
This sequence comes from Klebsiella sp. LTGPAF-6F, assembly GCF_001753185.1. Taxonomy (NCBI): domain Bacteria; kingdom Pseudomonadati; phylum Pseudomonadota; class Gammaproteobacteria; order Enterobacterales; family Enterobacteriaceae; genus Klebsiella; species Klebsiella sp. LTGPAF-6F. The sequence continues at coordinate 1,627,995 of NZ_CP017450.1, read as the reverse complement.
GTCATGTATATGACCGATGTCGGCCTGCGCATGAAAAGCCGCCCCTACTATGGCGGTGGGGTGCGGGATGTGTTGTTCCGTCATAATGCGATGAAAGATATCGCCAAAGAGCCGTTCGTTTTTACTATCAAATACAGCGCCGACGTGAATGATACGACCCCTGCCGACGAGCCCGCTCAGTTCCGCGACGTTCAGGTGCAGGACGTCACCGTCGATGGTACTTCGGCTAAGCACAGCATCCTGATTGACGGCATGACGGTAGCCGAAATGGCAGAATCATTTGGGCTGACCTATTCTCGCGATGCCTATCACCAGAATCTGCGTTTTTCCAACGTCAGCTTCCGTAACACCAAAGCGACCAGTATCTCCTTCCTGCACGACAGTCAGTTTGATGAGGTGACGTTCGCCAATACGCCGCAGGCCTGGGCTTTTTTCGCCGTCAATGACGTGACGCTCGCTGACAGCCTGCATCAGCAGAGCATCACCCGCGGAGAAAAGGACAAACTTATCCTTGAGGGGGCAATGAAGTAATGGCGTTCCCGGCGGCGTAAGGCGCCGGGTTTAACCGAACTCACCCCTGATTTAAACGGCGTTTCCCTATGCTTTCTTCTGATAAACGCGGCGCTCAAATTCAATTTCATTATCCTTCCGACAAGCCGCTCGCGAGTACGTTTTTCCGGGATGGTTGATTCAATACATTACGTAAGGTGTAAGTATTTTCCTCCAACATAAATAATAGAGCGAAGTATCGCTTTTAAACGCCAGTGCCTTTCTTCACCTTAAGCATATAGTCAGCCAGCGCAACGGACTCTGAAGATTGGCTGTTGATTAACCCCTGCAGCGTTCCTCGCTGATCGGCCTGAGAACGATGCTGCCCCAGCTTTTCTTTGGCCTGAAACTCCTCAATTTCAATTTTGAATCCAATAATATTTTTTAATTTTTCTTCGATAAATGCCTTTGGCATAACGTCTTTCTGCGCCTGAAGGGTTGGTTCATGTTTATGAACTAACGCATCCATCACCGTGCGCAATTCATTGACGGGTACAAGGCTTACCGTGCCATAACAGTGAATGGCGGTATAGTTCCATGTTGGCACCGCGGGAGAAGTTTGATACCAGGTTGGAGAAACGTAACTATGGGGCCCTTGAAATATGGCGAGAACCCTCTTTCCGTCAAAGTCTTTCCATAGAGGATTCGCACGGGCCATATGGGAAAGAAGAATTCCCTGCGATGAAGAACTACGATCGAGGATAAAAGGAAAATGGCTGGCGTTGAGGGTGGGTGAAACGACTAATCCAAAGCTATAAGTGTCAATAAAATCAAAAATATGCTTTTTATCTGATAGCCTCATTGCATCAGGTGTATACATTTTTTACCTCATCATGTTGACCCGCCAGGTAGTTTCTTTGAAAAAGATAACGCCCCCTTTTTATTAAGCAATGATTTAGTGTATCAAAGCGTTGGCACCAGGGAGCGTCATCCACTTCGCTTCTCCTTATTGCACTGGTTAGTAATATTTTTTGTTATTTTTATCGTTTTAGTTAGAATTGTATAAAGTTTTTATGTATTTTTTAATGATATTAATTATCAACACCTTTTTAACCAATTGAATATAATGATCTTACATAGACATACACATTCTGTGTTCGTATTATCTACATATTGATCTCTTGCCAGACTATTGTGTTTTTTTGATGTACTACCAGGTAGCAAAGTTAATTAAAAACTAAAGGATCAAAACATGAAAAACATCATCAAAGCAAAAGCAACCTGTAAGTTTCCGCTTGATGAGACCAGTCCGGAGTTCTACTTTCCGTGCTTAAGGAAATGGGCGGATGGGAAAGCATCAAAATATTACGCCGTTATGCCCAGCCGGCGTCTAACCATTTAACGGAACACGCAAGGCAAATTGGCGCCATTTTTGGCGCTAACGACACAAATACGACACAAGGAGGAAATCAGGCGCCTACAGGATTCGATATAAACACATAACAAACTGATTATATTTAACTATGTAGGTTAAGAAAATCACACATACTCCCAAATGTACCCCCATATTTTTTCTATGGCCGAACATTGACTATTTATCATGCAATTTTGGGCCTGTAGGTTCAGTTGGTTCAGTTGGTTCAGTTGCCTCAAAACGTAAAAACCATTGTTTTGTTTGATTATTTTTAAAAAAATTGAACCAACACCACCTGATTTTGAACCAACATCTAACGGATTGAACCAACAATCCTAAAGATTGCGGTCCTTTGAATAAAACCATACAAACCGTCTGGAGGCGGTTTGTATGAACTGGCTGGAGTTAGATGATTGGGTATTAGGTTAGTACAGACTTTCTAACGGTTGAATGTTCTAACAGCGCTGGGCGCAGTTCCCCGCAGGCGTTTGCGATTTTCTGACAGGCTGATTCCAGCAGGGCATCATCCAGCGCGTAAGCGAGACGCAGATACCCCGGTGTACCAAACGCCGTTCCGGCCAGAGTAGCAACATGAGCTTCGGTTAACAGGTAATCGGCAACCGCAACGTCATCATTGAGACGAACGCCCTCAGGGGTTGATTTACCGATAAGACCGGAACAATTTGCGAAAACATAAAATGCGGCCTGCGGCGGTGTGGCGCTCAGCCCGTCGACCTGGTCTATCAGCGCCATCACCCGATCGCGACGTTTACCGAGGATAGCCAGCCACTGCGGCAGGAAGTCGGCGGGCTGGGTCAACGCTGCGACGCCCGCCGCCTGCGCGAGCGAACAAGGGTTAGAGGTGCTTTGCGACTGAAGAATGGTCATCGCGGAAATTAGCCATGCGGGCCCGGCGGCATAACCCAAACGCCAGCCGGTCATGGAAAACCCTTTTGAGAGCCCATTCACCGTCAGAATACGCTCGCGTAGCGCTGGTGCAACCTGAGCCATTGTACAGAAAGGGGCACCGTCGTAGCGCAGCGCCTCATAGATATCGTCCGCCAGAATCAGTACCTGTGGCGCGGCCAACAATACTTCCGCAAGGGCCTGCAGCTCTTCGCAGCTGTACAGCGCCCCCGTTGGGTTGGAGGGCGAGTTGAGGATCAGCCAGCGGGTACGGGGAGTGATGGCTGCGGCAAGAGACTGAGGCGTGAGCTTCCAGCCATCTTGTTCCTGAGTTGCTACGATGACGGGATCGCCATCCGCCAGTGCCACCATATCGGGATAGGAGACCCAGTAAGGTGAGGGAATAATGGCTTCCAGACCACTGCTCAGCGTGGCCTGTAGCGCATTAAAAATAAGCTGTTTAGCTCCCGTGCCGGCAATAATCTCCCGGGAGGCGAAGTGCAGGTCGTTGTCGCGGGTGAATTTATCAATAATGGCGGCTTTCAGGGCGACGGTACCGCCGACCGCGGTGTACTTCGTCTCACCGTGATGGATAGCATCGATACCCGCCTGGCCGATCGCCGCAGGCGTGGCAAAGTCCAGCTCGCCCAGGCCGAGGCTGATAATGTCGATTCCCTGCTGTTGCAGAATGCGGACCCGGTCGGCGATGGCGGCGGTTGGCGACGGACGAACTCGCCGCATTCGCGGCGCGAGAAATTGTGCTGACATAGCGATCTCTTTGGTTAGATGCCGCCACAAGCGCAGCGGCGTATTAATCTGTTTCAGGGTGAACTCAGGCCGGCAGAGTGACGCCGCTTCGCGCGTCGGCGGCGAGTCGCTGAAGCTCCGCCTGTGTTTCGGCAATCACCTCCGGGGTGACATCGATCAGCGGTGAACGCACGTGTCCACCGTTGAAGCCGCGCAGATTCATTGCGGCTTTTACCAGTTGCGGCTGGCCGTGGCGACGCGCCAGCGCGCGGAAGCCGTACCATAGGCGATGTAATTCTCTGGCGGTGACGGCATCCCCGCGTTCCAGCGCCCGGAAGCTGGCCAACACCAGCTCCGGCAGCGCACCGCTGTTGGTGGTGCTGATACCATCGAAGCCGCACATCATCGGCCCTAAAAACGCCAGATCTGAGGCACAGAACAGACGCAGGCGGCCGGATAAGCGATTGGCGATTTGGTCAATGACGGTCGGATTGAGATCACCCTGCTTAATACCCACGACCTGCGGGATATCCGCCAGTTGCTCCAACAGTGCCGGGGGCAAGGTTATGCCAATACCCGGCGCGTTGTAGACCAGAATACCGGTCTTCGACAACGGCGCCATCTGTTGAAAGAAGCTAACGATTTGCGCATCAGTCACTTCCGATACAAAAGGCGGCGTGACCATCGGCAGGCCGCCCAGGTCGCCCGCCAAAGCGGTCAGTTCGCGGACCACCCGGGCGTCGGACCCGGCGCTGCACAGCATAACCGGAACGCGATCCCCCACGACCTGCATGACGTGGCGGAAAATAGCGACGCGTTCCTCAACGCTCAACGCCGGGAACTCGCCATAGGTCCCGCCAATCAGGATGCCGTCATAGCCGAGGTCAATGACGCGCTCGATATTGGCTGCCAGCCCGGTGAAATCAATTTCGCCCTGTGCGGTAAAAGGGGTCACGGTAATATTGAAAATTCCGCGCAGTCTTTCACGGCATTCAATCCTGTCTTTCATCTCTCTCTCCTTTACTGGTCATGCCACTCCGGCATGACGATGGTTTTGTGGTTCGTGACCGGCGACTGCCTGCCGATGGTGCAAATGTGCACGATAAGTGCGCATCATTTGTGCATTCATGTTGCAACGGCTTATAGATGACTCAGTTGACTGAGCGGGCGAATGACGACGCCCGCGGCAGTCAGACGTTCGCGCAGCGTGCGGGCGATGGCCACGCCCTGCGGGTTATCACCGTGGACACACAGGGTGTGAACGGGCATCGGGATTTTGGCCCCGCTAATGGTACGAATCGCCTGTTCTTCAATCATTTGCAGCGCACGGCTGGCGGCGCGTTCGGGATCGTGGATGATGGCGTCCGGCAGATGTCGCGGCAGGGTCAATCCGTTTTCACCGTAGCTGCGGTCAGCGAACACTTCGCAGGCGACGCGCAGCCCGGCCTTGCGAGCCGCCCGTTCTGTCGCATTGTGCGGCGTGGTAACCAGCACCAGCCGGCGGTCGACGGCAAGAATGGCGCTGACAATGGCCTCCGATAACGCATCGTCGGTGAAGGCCTGAGTTGCCATTGCGCCGTGCAGTTTAACGTGGGTCATCACATGGCCGCAGACCCGCGCCACCGACTGCATCGCGCCTAACTGATACACCACCATTTTGCCGACATCCGCCGGGCTATCGCCGGTTATGGTTCGCCTGCCAAAACCCCACAGGTCAAGAAACCCCGGATGGGCCCCGACATCCAGCCCGCGCGCTCTGGCATGGGCGATGGTGCGATGCATCACCAGCGCATCGCCGGCGTGAAAACCGCAGGCGACATTGGCTGAGGTCACCAGATCCAGCATGGCTTCATCGTCGCCAACGCTGAATTGGCCAAAACTTTCACCCAGATCTGAATTCAGGTCCACTTCTTGCATGATTGCTCCTCGAGACAGTTGGTATACCAAATGCATGCAATGAGAATGCCAAAGGCTACGAGCCAAAATGACGCCGCTGGCGAATGCGCCGATGAGCGAATGTTTAACCAGGAGAGAGTGAGCAGATGAAACCATCGATCAAAGCAGGCTGTCTGACATTGGGCCTGTTGACCATGAGCTATAGCCTGTCCGCCAGCGCGGATGAGCTCTATTTTGCCAGCTGGGGCGGGGCCTATCAGGATGCGATTCGTGAAGCCTGGCTGAAGCCCTTCAATAAAGAAACCGGTATTGATGTCGTGGAAGATACCGACCCGCAGGTCAGTAAACTAAAAGCCATGCAGGATACCGACACCGTGTCATGGGATGTGGTGACTGAGAATAGCTCGCGCCTGGCTCGCGGCATTAAGCTCGGGGTATTTGAAAAGATCACCCCGGAAATGGTCAACCAACAGCATGTTATCCCCGGCGCGCGTAATGATTACGGCGTCCCGTCTGAGATTTTCTCCACCCTGATAGGCTTCTCAAGTAAGGTCTTCCCGGAAGGGAAACCGCAGCCGAAAACCTTCGCTGATTTTTGGGATGTGAAGAAATTTCCCGGTAAACGCACCTTGCAGGATGAACCGGCCACAGTTATCGAAGCCGCGCTCATTGCCGATGGCGTCAAGCCGGAAGATGTCTATAAAACGCTCAGCACCCCGGAAGGGGTCGATCGGGCGATGAACCAGATTAAGAAAATCAAACCCTATGTAGCGAAATGGTGGAAGAGCGGTGCGGAACCGGTGCAGGCGCTCTCCAGCGGTGAAGTAGTGATGGCTTTGGGCTGGAACGGCCGCTTCCAGTCGGGTATTGATTCTGGCGTACCGATCAAAATGTCATGGGATGATTCTGTCGCACAGGTTGGCTACTTTGCGCTGGTCAAAGGGGCCCACAACCGCGACGCGGCGCTGAAGCTACTCAACTATATTATCTCGCCGCAGCATCAGGCTGAGTTCAGTAAGTACATCGCCTATGGCCCGACCACCAGCGAGGCGATGCAGTATATCGACAAAGCGCGTCAGGAACGTTTGCCGTCCACCCCGGAACGATTGCAGCACACTCTGTTTATGGATGCCGCATGGTGGGATAAAAATGGCCCGGCCATCATTGAGCGCTACAACCAGGTGCGTGCGCAATAACGGCGTGCGAAACATAAGTTGATTCAGTGAGTCACTGGGCGGACGGGGTTCCTATGACGGTGCCTCGTCCAGAACGGAGTGTGTTATGGTGGCAACGATATTGACCGACAACCTTACCCCATCCCGGCGGATCCGATGGCCCGGGCTGGCCCTCGTGGCGACGCTACCGTTGCTGTTTTTTTTACTACTGTTTTTTGTCTGGCCGATTGCCGGGTTGCTTAAACAAGGTTTCCTGGCACAGGGGCACTTTAGCCTCGAAAACTATCTCCATCTGTGGGATACGCCTATTTATCGCATTGTGCTGGAAAATACCTTTGTTATCGCCGTGGCGGTGACGGCCGGCTGCATTGTGATGAGCTACCCGCTGGCCTGGCTGATGGCCTCGGTGCGTCCGGCGATGGCGAAGCTACTGTTTTTTGCCGTTCTGCTTCCGTTCTGGTCCAGTGCCCTGGTGCGCACCTCGGCGTGGATAGCACTGTTGCAGCAAAACGGCCCGCTGAATAATCTGTTGATGACCCTGCAAATTACTTCACAGCCGGTGGCATTTCTCTATAACTTTACCGGCGTGCTGATTGGTATGGTTCATGTTCTGATGCCCTTCGTCGTACTGCCGCTTTACGCCTCATTCCGGTCGCTGGACAGCTCATTGCTGCAGGCGGCGCAAAGTTTAGGCGCGGATTCGCTAAGCGTCTTTACCCGCATCATCCTGCCGCTGACGCATCCTGGTGTTGTCGCTGGCGCGGTCATCGTGTTTATGAACGCCGTCGGTTACTACATCACACCGTCGCTGATGGGCGGACCGGCGCAGCGCATGGTAGCGGAGCTTATTTCGCACAATATTACCGACGAGCTGAACTGGGGGATCGCCGCCGCGCTGGCCTGCGTATTGCTGATCACCACGCTGGTCGCGCTATGGCTGTTTAATCGACTGTTTGGTCTCGATAAGCTGATGGCAGGTTCCAGCGGTAAAGGGAGCCAGTCTGTTGTCGTGGCGCAGCGCAGCAGCGGTGGGCGTATTAGCGCAGGCGCAGGCGTGCTGGTGGCGCTGTTTCTTATCCTGCCGATTGTTGTCGTTATTCCGATGAGTTTCGGTACCGCCAGCTTCCCTACGTTCCCTCCTGCTGAATACGGCATGCGCTGGTACGTTAACTTTTTTACCGATCGTAAATGGATGCTGGCGCTGGCCGAGAGCGTGCGGATTGGGCTGATCGTCACCATTTTGTCGATGGTGCTGGGGGGCGACCGCCGCGATGGGGGATCCATAAGCTCCGTTCGCCGCGCAAAAGCTGGCTGGAGACGCTGTTCATCGTTCCCATGTCGGTACCCGCCATTATTACGGCAGTCTCGCTTTATTATCTGTGCGGACCTTTAGGGCTGATCAACAATTCGGTAGCGCTGATCCTCGGCCATACCGTTCTGGCCACCCCTTATACCTTTATTACGCTACGTGCAGCGCTGAAGGGATTCGATCCCAGCCTTGAGCTGGCGGCCTATAGCCTCGGTGCCAAACCCTGGCAGATGTTTCGCCGGGTTATGTTGCCACTTCTGCTCCCCGGCATGATTGGCGGGGCGGTGTTTGCCTTCGTAACCTCATTTGACGACGTTGTGATGTCGCTATTTCTCACCACTATCCGTAATCGAACCTTGCCGAAACTCATGTATGAAGGACTGGCGTTCGATTTTGACCCGACGGTGATTTCAGCTTCCTGCGTACTGATCGCGGCGACGGCGGGGATCCTGATTTTGCAGAGTCTGGTAAAACGTAATGGAGGCAAACATGCGTCAAATGCAGGGTAAAGATGTCACTCTTAACACCATTCGCAAAACCTACGGTTCAACAATCGCGCTGCCGCGTATCGATCTTCAGGTGGCGCGCGGTGAGTTCTGTACGCTGCTGGGTGCTTCCGGCTCCGGAAAAACGACGCTGCTGAAAGTGATTGCCGGGTTTGAGCGCCCTGATAGCGGCAGCGTTCAGATTGCCGGTAAGGACGTGACTCGCGAACCAATTTCCGACCGCAACATCGGCATGGTGTTCCAGAACTATGCGCTTTTCCCGCATATGTCGGTATTTGAGAACGTTGCCTTTCCATTACGTATGCGCCGCCTGGCGAAGGTCGATATTGAACGGCGGGTTGGTGAGGCGCTGGCGCTGGTCAGTCTTGACACATTTCGCAAACGCCTGCCCGGAGAGCTCTCCGGTGGCCAGCAGCAGCGCGCCGCGTTGGCCAGGGCGCTGGTGTTCAATCCGGATATTTTGCTGATGGATGAACCGCTTGGCGCGCTGGATAAAAATTTGCGCCAGTCGATTCAGATTCAGATTAAGCAACTGCATCAGGAACTGGGCCTGACGGTGGTATTTGTCACCCACGATCAGGAAGAAGCGATGAATCTCTCCGATCGGATAATCATTATGGATAAAGGGGAGATTGTTGGCGATGGTTCTCCGCAGACCCTTTATCGCCAGCCTGATAGCCGCTTTGTCGCCGGTTTTCTCGGCGAGTGTAATTTCATTCCTGGCGAGCGTGACGGGACGCTGGGTATCCGGCCCGAGCATATGCTGGTTGGCCGCGCCAGCGAGAGGGCGGCCCGACGCTATCAGGGCAACATTGTGATGGCGACCTTTTGCGGCCTGCACTGGAAGTTATTGATTGAGTATCAGGGGCAGATGGTCGTGGCCTACGCGCCGGTCGATCTCCCGCCCGACGAGCGTCATTCTGGTCAGACCATCAGCTTTGGCTTTCAGCCGGAACTGGCGATGACCTTCAGGGAGTCCGAGTGAACGGTTATCCACGTTTTATCGCGGTGGGCGAACTGGCCCTGTTAGTTGAATTTGGCGACCGCATCGACAACCAACTGAATGCCCGGGTACTGACGCTGGCGGCAGCATTGAACGGTACGACCGGCGTGAGCGAAATTATTCCCACCTATCGCTCCCTGACCGTGGTGTTTGACCCATTAACAGTTACCTGTATTGAGCTTTGTGAACGCGTGGCGCTTCTGCTTAATCAGCTTCCTGCTGCACATTCAGCGCGTCGCCGCTGGCGCGTGCCGGTGTGCTATGGCGGTGAATATGGCGAAGATTTGCCTGCGCTGGCGCAAGGACATGGGCTGAGCCCGGAGCAGGTGATTGATTTACACAGCAGCGCGCGCTATCGGGTTTATATGGTGGGCTTTATGCCGGGATTTGCCTATCTCGGTGGTCTGCCTGAAATGCTGCATACCCCGCGTCGTTCGTCGCCGCGTGCGATGACGCCGGCTTCCAGTATCAATATCGGCGGCCAGCAGACGGCAATCAGCTCGGTAGCGGGCCCCAGCGGCTGGCACCTTATTGGCCGGACCCCCTGGCGTTCATTTGATCCGCTGCGACAAAGACCATTTTTGTTTCAGGCCGGGGATGAAGTTGGCTTTATGTCCATTACTCCGGCGGAGTTCGCCCGACTGAGCGACGAGTGCCGTGCGGCGGATTGGTACCCTGAACCGGAGGTAGCGTGATGCGCTGGCTGGAAGTTATCTCTCCAGGATTATTGACTACCGTACAGGATGAGGGGCGTCGTGGTTTTGTGCATTTGGGCGTACCGGCATCCGGGCCGATGGACATGATTGCGTTTCGATTAGCGAATGCCGTCGTTGGAAATGGGCCGGAATGCGCGGCGCTGGAATTAACCGCGCTTGGTGGGCGATACCGGGTGATGGGTGGCGAATGCATCCTGTGCCTCGGCGGTGCAGTCGACGCGCAGGCCGATGGTCGGGTCCTGGAGCCCTGGGTCGGCCATCGGCTGGCGGAGGGCAGCGAACTGGTCGTTGGACGCATACAGCGCGGGCTGCGCGCCTATCTGGCTCTGGCTGGTGGTGTCGATGTGGAACCTGTTTTGGGCAGCCGCGCTACGCTGACCCGGGCGTCGCTTGGTGGTCTGAATGGGCGGGCGGTGGCAAAAGGTGATCGCTTGCCACTGGCGGAACAAACCGCTATCGCACGACGCCGCTGCTTGCACGCACATCTTACATCGTTGTACAGCAGCGGTCCGCTATCGGTGGTGATGGGGCCGCAGCAGGAGGCCTTCACCGCCGCCTCGCTGCTGACGTTTTTACATGGCCGCTATCGGGTTAGCGCCCATGCGGACCGGATGGGGTACCGCATGTCGGGCCCGGCGCTGGCTCATTTGCACGGGGCCGACATGGTTTCCGATGCGGTAGTACCTGGGAGCATTCAGGTTCCCGGTAATGGTCAGCCGATTATTGCGCTGCACGATCGTCAGACCACGGGAGGATACCCAAAAATCGCCACCTTAATTGGGGCAGATCTGCCGCGCGTTGGACAGCTGCGACCGGGGCAGAGCGTGGCGTTTCGTGCAGTCACCGTACCGGAAGGCGTTGCGCGCTGGCGGCGTTTGCAAGAGGGCATCGCCGCCTGTTTACAGCATATTCAATCAACGGAAGTGAGCTGGCTATGAGTGAAACACAGACTGATGTAGACAATATTTTCCTCAATTCGGGCGGCGAGGATCTGACAGAAGCGACCTATCGGCAGCTACTGGAAATGATCCAGCAGGGACGGATCCCCACCAATATGCCGTTGCAGGAGCGGACACTGGCGGCCGCACTGGGGGTCTCTCGCACGCCGCTGCGTGAAGCCTTCAGCCGCCTGGTCGGCGGCGGCTTCGCGACCCGGGTCGGTCGAGGGCAGCTCATCGTTAAAGAGCCCACGCTCCGCGAATATCTGGAGATCCTGCAACTACGGATTCTTCTTGAGGGGGAAGCGGCGTTCGCCGCCGCGACCCGTATGCCGACGACGCAGGCGCAATCGGTGATTAGCGCGCTGACCGCCCACCGCCAGGCGCGGGACTTTTCCGCCTCTGAGAATCATCGTATCGATAACCTGGTTCACCAGACCATTGCCGCCCACTGCGGTAACGTCATGCTTGAGAGCATGATTTTTGATTTACGTATTAAAGCGCGCACTTTTGACCAGAACGGCACCGTCGCACGCTTCGAGCCCGGCTGCCTGGAGCATATCGCGCTAATGGAACGCATTCACGCCGGTGATGCGCCGGGGGCCAGAGAAGCAATGGTCTTTCATCTGACACAGGCGCGGGCCGGTATCGTAGCCCGATTTACGGCAATCTGAGTAGGGAAGAAGATTAATGAATAAACTGAGCGAACAAGCAAACGGGGTTTACATTATTTCCGCGACGCCGTTTACCGAAAGCGGCGAGCTGGATTTAGCCAGCGCTGACAGCCTGACCGACTTCTATCTCGAAAAAGGCGTCAGTGGGATCACCATCCTTGGCATGATGGGCGAGGCGCATAAGCTTACTGAAGAGGAAGCGCTGAGCTTTATGCAGCGGGTGCTGGCGCGGGTGCACGGGAAAGTGCCTGTGGTGGTTGGTGTCAGCCATGCTTCCCACCGCCACGTGGAGCGTCTGGCGAAAACGGCCATGGATAAAGGTGCTGCCGGGGTCATGCTGGCGCCGGGCCCAAATCTGGCAACCGATCCGCAGGTGGAAAACTATTTTCTTAGCGTCGCGCAGCTGCTGGGCAACGAGGTGCCCATTTGCCTGCAGGACTTCCCGCAATCGACCAAAGTTCACACCTCCGTTCCTGTGATGTTGCGGCTGATCGAGGCGCTGCCGCAAATCGTGATGCTTAAGCACGAGGATCTGCCTGGAATGCGCAAACTTAGTCAGCTTCGCAGTCAGAGTGAGGTGCTTGGGCTGCGCCGTATCAGTGTGCTGGTGGGTAACGGCGGGCTCTTTTTGCCGCAGGAACTGGCGCGCGGAGCCGACGGGGCGATGACCGGCTTTGCCTGGCCGGAAATGTTAGTGCAGGTGTGCCAGGCCTATGCCGAGGGTAATCCGGGGCGCGGCGAGGATATTTTCGATTGCTATCTGCCGCTGCTGCGCCATGAGTTTCAGTACGGTATTGGGCTGGGGCTGCGCAAGGAGGCGCTGCGTCGGCGCGGGGCGATAAAAAGCGCGGCTGTTCGCCAGCCGGGGCCGGTTCTCGACCACATCGACCTACAGGAACTGAGCGGGTTGATGGCTCGCCTGGAGCGTAAACTGGCAGACAAGGGACTGAACTGATGGACTTTATGATTAGCGGAAAAACGGCGCTGGTTTGCGGCGCGGGCAGCGGTTTAGGGCGCGCTATGGCTCAGGCGCTGGCTGCTGAAGGGGTCAAGGTAGCAGTTACCGGGCGCAATGAAGAAAAACTCGCTGAGACGGTGGCGCTGATTACTCGGGCCGGCGGGGAAGCACGGGCCTGGCAACTGGATCTGACGGTTCCGCAGACCTTTGACAAGGTCCTTGGCGAGATACGCCAGCGCTTCGGCGCTATCACCATTCTGATAAATAATTCGGGTGGTCCCTCCCCTTCCACCGCTTCTGGCGTTGACGCGGCGGTCTGGCAACAGCAGTTCAGTGCGATGGTCAGTTCGCTCATTCAGTTAACCGATAAGGTGCTTCCAGATATGTACGCGGAGGGCTGGGGACGCATTATTACCAGCACCTCTTCCGGCGTGGTCGCGCCGATTGCCCGGCTGGGAGTATCTAATACCCTGCGTATGGCGCTGGTAGGCTGGTCGAAAACGCTGGCCGCGGAAGTTGCCGCCAGCGGAATTACGGCGAACGTGCTGGTACCGGGGCGCATTGCCACCGAGCGCGTTGGTCAGCTTGACGCTGCGCGCGCCGGGCGTGAAGGCGTGAACGTCGAGACGGTACGCAGCAACAGCCAGCGAACGATTCCGGTCGGACGCTACGGTCGTCCGGATGAGTATGGCGCGGCGGCGGCGTTCCTGGCCAGCCAGCAGGCGTCGTTCATCACCGGCAGCGTATTGCGGGTTGATGGCGGCATGATCCCCTCTCTTTAACGTGGAAAATGTCGATGAATGAGGCTATACGCAGTATGACGCTGGTGATTCGCGATGTGTTGCTGTTTGATGGCGGCGGCGAGCCGCCGGTCCCCTCGGATGTGGCGATTGCTGGCGAATATATTACGGCCATCGGAGCTCCGGGTTCACTGGTCGGGGAGCATATCGTTGAGGCAAACGGTCTGGCGCTGGCGCCGGGGTTTATTGATGTTCATACCCATGACGACCGGGCGTTGTTAATCCCGGGAATGATGGCCGCGAAACTTTCCCAGGGCGTGACGACGGTGATTACCGGCAACTGCGGCCTGAGCCTGGCCCCGGCGCAGATGACGAACGTTCCCGCACCGCTGGATCTGATAGCGACGCCAGAGTGGCTACGCTTCCCCCATTTTGCCGACTATCTGGCGGAGCTGGCCAGTAGCGGTATTGCCGTCAACGCCGCCTGCATGGTGGGACACACCACGCTACGCGCCAGCGTGATGGGCGATTCGCTGGATCGTAGCGCCAGTGAAGATGAGTGTTACCGAATGCGGGAACTGCTTGAAGAGTCTCTTGCCGCCGGTGCGTTTGGCTTCTCGACCGGCACCTTCTATCCACCGGCCCGGGCAGCCACTCTCGATGAGATTGTCACTGTGGCTGAACCGCTGGCGCGCTACGGGGCGTTCTACGCGACCCATATGCGTAACGAAGCTGAAGCGGTACTGGACTCGCTTGAGGAAACCTATGAGATTGGCCGTCGGTTGAGAGTGAGGGTGTTGATTTCTCACCATAAATTAGCCGGAGTGAAAAACTACGGTCGCTCGCGGGAAACGCTGGCCAGTATTCAGGCCGCCCGCGATCGCCAACCGGTATCGCTGGATTGTTACCCCTATAACGCCTCATCCACGACCTTAAATCCGGCCTTTATCGCCAGAGCGGCCAGGGTGCTGGTGAGCTGGTCTGCTCCGTATCCGCAGCATGCCGGAAGGCTGCTGGCTGAGATTGCGGCTGAATGGGGTATTAGCGATGAAGCTGCAGCGCAGCGGCTGATGCCTGCCGGGGCTATCTATTTCATGATGGATGAGGACGATGTCCAGCGTATTCTGGCTTTCCCGACAACGATGATCGGCTCTGACGGCATGCCACACGATGAGCATCCGCACCCGCGTTTATGGAGTACCTTCCCCCGCGTGCTGGGTCATTACAGCCGCGAACTGGGGCTGTTCCCGCTGCACACGGCGGTCAATAAAATGAGTGGCCTTCCCGCTGCTGAGCTGGGTATTGACCGGCGCGGGCGGATTGCCGCTGGATATTATGCCGATCTGGTGCTGTTTAACCCGCAGACGGTAAAGGACAGCGCCACTTTTGCGCAGCCGCGAACCCGGGCTGAAGGGATTGAGAAGGTGTGGGTCAATGGCCACCTGGCCTGGGATGATGGTGAAATTCGTCATCAGACGGCGGGGCAGGTCATTCACCGGTGAACAGTAGATTGTTGTCCTGAAGGGAATGCGAGGTTCAAAAAATCGCTCATCAAAACTCATGTGCGATTCCCTTTCTTCAATGTGCTGATATAGCTTAAGTTACTTGCTTAATAGACATTTCAGCGATTTCAATCTCAGCACCATTTTTGCGACCTACACTTTTTGTGTAGGTCTCCCCATCAAGTTCATCAATGATTTTCTCAATGAACTTGTTATTTGCGTACAGGCGGCTCCCCGCACTGCTTGCGAGCCTGATTGACCATATCCAAAAGAGGAAAAGAGTTAGCGTTGAACAACAAATGGATAACATCTGGCCAATCATATCCACAACAGCACATAACCAAGAATAATCTTCTGCATTTCTAACATAAAACCTGCTAAAAACGCCACCATTCTTAGTCCATTTGGTCGAATTAATTAATGAAAAAAGCTTTTGGTAGGAAAGAGTTGTTGCTGGTGGTGCCGTTATCGATGAGTACTATCGACCGCCTTGAACACAAAGGTCAGTTCCCAAAACGCTTTTATATTACCGACGGACGCTGTGCCTGGGATGGAGATGAAGTCGAACAGTGGCTTGACGAAAGAAAGGCCGCAAACACCGGTAATTTTGGTGGGAAAAAGCCACCTGTTGACAAGAGAGCATTTCGCCCAGTGGGTAAGGAAACGTGATACAACTGGCGCAGGGAAGCGCCAATGAACTCGAAAAGCGATAAATTACCCATCAGCAATACCTCTGCATATTCTTGGGATACTGCTGATAGTTGATTACAAATCATTCTGGATTTTATAAACCCCCATATATTTTGGAACGGTTAACTGGTATATCTAAGTCATATTTTTTACATACTAATTTCACTAACTCAAAAAACCAGTTAGGTGCATAAGGTGACACTCTTATCTCCTGTATTAAGTTTGTGATATCCAGATTTACCTTTGTACCAAAATCATCTCTCTGTTCTTTAAACTTACAGAGAGGGTTATAACCAATAAGTCTGACTTCTTGTTCGTATGTATAAAAGTTACATTTGTGCATGAAAGGGGCTAGAACGTGTTCAATTTTAAACGACTCAGTATCGTGAGATATGTATTCGACTTTAGCGATGATCATCTTATAGCCGTTGGGAGGGGTAAAACTTGATTTTATTTTTTCAAGACTGGTAACTATGCATACCGAACTTTCAGATTCACCATAAATTTTCCACATCGCCATGCTCTCATGCATGTTTGCATGCCAGCAGCTCACATCAATCCATTCTTTATATTGTTTGTTAATATCATCATAGCTAAATTCGTTATTCGGAAAGTCGCCAAAGACAGTACTATTAATTCTTTTTTCTATTATTTCAAATAATTGCTCTGTTTTCTTGTTATGTTCAACCCTTTCTTCTGGAGATAATTCCCTAACACTCGGAAATATATGATTCATTGCAACATCTAACATCATTGCACTACCATCATTCAAAAACCTGAATTCTAAACTTAAACCACCTTCATTCTTATCTTCAAAACCAGATGCTTTTGAAAGAAATATTTTATTTGTTTCAATCAGGTCCATGAACTTTGAAAAGTTCATATACTTTTGAAGTTCAGTAACATCACTGAAATCACCTGCCGTTTCCATATAACAACTCCATTAAGATATAATAATAAGTCAATAACTGAGCACGTTACAAAAAAGGCCCTCATAGTGGGCCTTTTGTTAGTAATCTTTAGCCTTGCGGTTATATTCTTCGACAACTCTGTTTGCCTTGTCTATCGCTTCCTGCTGTGACTCTTGAATCCTTTTCATATCAGAGTTGGAGTCTTCGAGATACTGCTTTGCCTTCTCAGTATAATCGGCAACCTGGCGGCGATAGTTTTCCCAAGCATACTGATCGTCAGTGTATGGCGGGGATGGCTCCATCTCAGAGAAGGCAGGATACCCACCAAACCCGAGATTGCTGCCCCCCATGACGATCGCCGATGCTGAAAAAGGTAAGGCCAAGCAAAACAAAATAATGAAATTGCGCATTAGTACCCCTCGTGACATGTCACGCTATTTATTGTTCATCCATTTTGATGGCTCTTTACAACGAAACGATGTCTGCATAGCGGAAATAACTAAGCTTTCAGCTGAATTAACTCGCTGACTAGGGTTATCGTTTAAGTATTTATAAACGACATCGGCATATGTCTGTAACCGCCCATTAGGCTGACAAAAAACCTGAGCGCCTTCAGCCCCGTATGCATCAATGATTGACGCCACATATCCCATGAATACGCCAGCCAGAAGCTGGTTATCAGGCGTGCTGCGAACCCCTTGCTCAGCTTTTTTATACTCCAGGGCATATTGGTATAGCTGTTGACCATTGTAGAACTTTGCTTCTGCTGGTAACAAAAATGAGCAAAAAAGAGCGCAAGCAATATATTTGGCATTCATTATTATTTCCCTAACATGAATTGCGACGGCGGTAACATAAAGGTATTACCCTGATCTTTCTGTACGCGCTGCTCATAGCGCTCAAGAGAACCAGGTGATAACCATTCCTGCATGCGGTTCAGAATAAGATAGTCCATTCCCTGACGCACACCAAGCAGATTGAGGAACGGTGTATGGTTGATACCGAAACGGAGAAAATCTCCGGCCTTTGCATCGCCATCTCGGGCCTGCAGGTACAGGTTCCGTAGCTGATCCACATATCCTACAAATGGCCCGGCCAGGCTGGATGCCATGCCCCCACCGAAACGGTTATATTCGCCGAAAAGGAAATCCCCCATCAAGCCAGCACCACCACCTTGTGCCATCGCTGCCATGACTGATTTATGATCCAGTGGTCGCGGTGTTTGCCCTTTTGCCATGAGTTTTGCCTGCATGGACAGATATCCAAAGGCAGTCATCCATACGAACAACTGAGCAAATCCCTGCCATTCCCCGTTACCTGCAAACATCGCTTTGGCCAGCGCCGGTAGCTTACTCTGCCCAAGGGCCGCCGGCGTGTAACCACGGCCGTACAACTCCCTTCCCAGGGTATTCTGCATAAATGACGCTGTGAAAGATTTGAACTGCATCATCATTCGAACGGCTTCACCAACCGGCGTGCCTGGTACAGTACCGAATTTAATTAGCGCATTTGTTCTCGCCCCTGGCTCGGACATAGCAACCTGAATACGATCGAGATAGTAACCTCAGAGTTTACCTGCAAGGGTTTCCCTCGCATTGGCGATCGCCGCTAAACGGGCCTTGATGTTCTGCATCGCAAGTTATTTTTCAATGTCGGGAGCGGGGGTAAACTGAACACTATTAGGGTCATATGACCATTATGCTCACCTGGCGTCGAACCATTTGACCGAACACGCCATGGAAAATTGACGCCATTTTTGGCGCTAACGACACAAATACGACACAAGGAGGAAATCAGGCTGGACTAAGACTGGGGTAAGTAACTGTTTCTTAATGGTACGCCCTACAGGGTTCGAACCTGTGACCTACGGCTTAGAAGGCCGTTGCTCTATCCAGCTGAGCTAAGGGCGCATTGAGAAGCGAGCTTCATGATGTGCAATCGCCGGAATTATACGGTCCACGCCTGATGAGTCAATGTATTTTGCCGCGAAACTGCGCTTGCCTGTGCAGGCTGGCGGCTTATGCCGCAAAAGCAGTATAAAGTTTATCCAACCTTATGTTTCTGCACGTTAACCTTTCTTCGGCTCCCGGGCTCCTTTTTGCGCCATTCGCAGCGCGGTCAGGCCCGTTTTTCAGCCTCGGCAACGCCAAAGAAAGATAAAATCTTAAACGAAGACTGACAGCGGGGCTGGCTTCTGACAAAATATCGCCATCCCCCTTTCGTAAAGATACAGATGGAATCCTCTCTCTGATGGCAGCAAAAATTATTGACGGTAAAACGATTGCGCAGCAGGTACGCTCTGAGGTTGCGGAAAAAGTGAAGGCGCGCGTTGCGGCCGGATTTCGTGCTCCAGGGTTAGCCGTCGTGCTGGTCGGCAGCAACCCGGCATCGCAGATTTATGTCGGCAGCAAGCGCAAAGCGTGTGAAGAGGTAGGCTTCGTCTCCCGCTCGTACGATCTCCCGGAAACCACCAGCGAAGCGGAGCTGCTGGAACTTATCGACACCCTGAATGCGGATAGCGCCATCGACGGCATTCTGGTCCAGCTGCCGCTGCCCGCCGGCATTGATAATGTCAAAGTGCTGGAGCGCATTTCGCCGGACAAAGACGTTGACGGTTTCCACCCGTATAACGTGGGCCGTCTGTGCCAGCGCGCGCCGCGTCTGCGTCCGTGCACGCCGCGTGGGATCGTCACGCTGCTTGAGCGTTACAACATTGATACCTACGGCCTGAACGCGGTGGTCATTGGCGCCTCCAATATTGTCGGACGCCCGATGAGCATGGAGCTGCTGCTGGCAGGCTGCACCACCACCGTCACCCACCGTTTTACCAAAAACCTGCGTCATCACGTCGAAAATGCCGACCTGCTGATCGTGGCTGTCGGTAAACCGGGCTTTATTCCGGGCGAATGGATTAAAGAAGGCGCGATCGTGATCGATGTCGGCATTAACCGCCTGGAAAGCGGCAAAGTGGTCGGCGATGTGGTCTATGAAGATGCCGCCGCGCGCGCATCGTACATTACGCCGGTTCCCGGCGGCGTCGGCCCGATGACCGTAGCCACCCTCATTCAGAACACGCTGCAGGCGTGCGAAGAGTATCACGATATTCAGGAGGCCTGAGATGGCGAATTTTTCTTTAGGCAAACACCCGCACGTTGAACTGTGCGACCTGCTGAAGCTGGAAGGCTGGAGCGAAAGCGGCGCGCAGGCGAAAATCGCTATTGCCGACGGCCTGGTCAACGTTGACGGCGTGGTGGAAACCCGCAAGCGCTGCAAAATCGTCGCCGGTCAAACGGTGAGCTTTGAAGGTCAGAGCGTTACCGTTACCGAGTAAAACGTTCAGGCGCCGCAGCCGGCGCCTGTCCCCCCACCCCGACAGATGATCTCTCGTTTTTCTGCACTTCAGTCAGCGCCGCCATCTTCCGATATCACGTCCTGTGTAGCACAGCCGCTCCCCTGGCTGCCTCCGGCAACCTGCACTTCCGCCTGATACCTCTTCTTCCCAACGAACGCTGCAGCCGCTGGCCGGGAACGTACGAAGGCGAAATCAGGACCGCGCTTCGTTTCTTAGCCTGAGTCGGGGCAAAAAAATGCCGGGGATGGCCCCGGCTAAAAAGAGAGAATGAGACTACTTACGGCGCCAGGTGGTGCCCTGCGGGCCATCTTCCAGCACGATGCCCATCTCGTTGAGACGGTCACGCGCGGCATCCGCCGCCGCCCAGTCTTTCGCTTTACGCGCGTCCAGACGCTGCTGGATCAACGACTCGATTTCCGCCACTTCCCCGTCGTCCGCCTGCGCGCCGCTCTGCAGGAAGGCATCCGGCTCCTGTTCCAGCAGCCCCAGTACCGAAGAGAGCTTGCGCATATGCGCGGCCATCGCGTTGGCCGCGGCGGCATCTTCGGTTTTCAGGCGGTTAACCTCACGCGCCATATCGAACAGCACGGAATAGGCTTCCGGAGTATTAAAATCGTCATCCATCGCTTCGATAAAGCGCGCTTCAAACGCCTCGCCGCCGGCCGGCTCTGCGGTTTTGTCGGTTCCGCGCAGCGCGGTATACAGACGCTCCAGCGCGGAGCGCGCCTGCTTTAAGTTCTCTTCGCTGTAGTTCAGCTGGCTGCGATAGTGGCCGGACATCAGGAAGTAGCGAATGGTTTCCGCGTCGTAGAACTTCAGCACGTCGCGCACGGTAAAGAAGTTGCCCAGCGATTTTGACATCTTCTCGCGGTCAACCATCACCATCCCGGAGTGCATCCAGTAATTGACGTACTCGCCGTCGTGGGCGCAGGTGGACTGGGCGATTTCGTTTTCATGGTGCGGGAACATCAGATCCGAACCGCCGCCGTGAATATCAAAATGGTTGCCCAGCTGTTTGCAGTTCATCGCTGAACACTCAATGTGCCAGCCTGGACGGCCCGCGCCCCACGGCGACGGCCAGCTTGGCTCGCCCTCTTTCGACATCTTCCACAGCACAAAGTCCATCGGGTTATGCTTGACGTCAACGACATCAACCCGCGCGCCGGCCTGCAGCTGATCGAGATCCTGACGCGACAGCTGACCGTAGTTCGGGTCGGTCGGCACATCGAACATGACGTCGCCGTTGTCGGCGACATACGCGTGGCCTTTGGCGATCAGCTGCTCGGTAATCTCAATGATTTCCGCGATATGGTGGGTGGCCCGCGGCTCCATATCCGGGCGCAGGATATTCAGCGCGTCGAAGTCTTTGTGCATCTCGGCAATCATGCGATCCACCAGCGCAACAAAGCTTTCGCCGTTTTCATTAGCACGCTTAATGATTTTGTCGTCGATATCGGTGATATTGCGCACGTACTTTAGCTTGTAGCCCAGGAAACGCAGGTAGCGCGCGACTACATCGAATGAGACGAAGGTACGGCCATGGCCGATGTGACAGAGGTCATAAACGGTAATACCACACACGTACATGCCAACTTCCCCGGCATGGATAG
Source organism: Klebsiella sp. LTGPAF-6F (assembly GCF_001753185.1). Lineage (NCBI taxonomy): Bacteria > Pseudomonadati > Pseudomonadota > Gammaproteobacteria > Enterobacterales > Enterobacteriaceae > Klebsiella > Klebsiella sp. LTGPAF-6F. The sequence goes on along the minus strand of NZ_CP017450.1, from coordinate 1,606,459 downwards.
GTTTAAATTCTTCTTTTTGGCGCGTCAGTGTATTAAAAATTTTTAACATCGAAGATTCCGTGTAGACGTGTGTGGATATAAGTCGCGTATTCTAACCTTAATTCAACCCCGAAGCAGCACACATTGCAAGGTGATCCAACCCCGCGGTTATGCTATAACAGCCCCCTATATCTCACCCGACTCCGGGTGCAGGCACCACAATCATCGGAACAGGATGCAAAAATGGTTACTTTCCACACCAATCATGGCGATATCGTAATCAAGACGTTTGACGACAAAGCGCCGGAAACAGTTAAAAACTTCCTGGACTACTGTCGTGAAGGTTTCTACGACAACACTATTTTCCACCGTGTAATCAACGGCTTTATGATTCAGGGCGGCGGTTTTGAGCCGGGCATGAATCAGAAAACCACCAAATCTCCTATTCAGAACGAAGCGAACAACGGTCTGAAAAACACCCGCGGTACGCTGGCGATGGCCCGTACTCAGGCGCCCCACTCCGCCACCGCGCAGTTCTTCATCAACGTCGCCGATAACGACTTCCTGAACTTCTCCGGCGAAAGCCTGCAGGGTTGGGGCTACTGCGTATTCGCAGAAGTCGTTGAAGGGATGGACGTGGTCGACAAAATCAAAGCGGTCGCCACCGGCCGCAGCGGCATGCACCAGGATGTGCCGAAAGAAGATGTTGTGATCAAAAGCGTCACCGTTAGCGAATAATTCGTGGCGACACTTTTTATTGCGGATTTGCATCTGCAAACGGAAGAACCGGCGATTACCGCCGGTTTTCTGCGCTTTTTACAGGGGGAAGCCCGCAGGGCGGACGCCCTGTATATCCTCGGCGATCTCTTTGAAGCCTGGATCGGCGATGACGATCCTAACCCGCTGCATCGGCAAATCGCCGCAGCGCTCAAAGCGCTGGCCGATTCCGGCGTCCCCTGCTACTTCCTTCACGGCAACCGCGACTTTCTCGTCGGCAAGCGCTTTGCCCGCGAAAGCGCGATGACCCTGCTGCCGGAAGAGAAGCTTCTCGACCTCTACGGGCGCAAGGTGCTGATTATGCACGGCGACACCCTCTGCACCGACGATGCAGGCTATCTGGCGTTTCGCGCGAAAGTTCACAATCCCTGGATCCAGCGCCTGTTTCTGGCCCTGCCGCTGTTTATCCGCCGCCGTATCGCCGCCAGAATGCGCGCCGACAGCAAAGCGGCCAACAGCAGCAAGTCGATGGAAATTATGGATGTGAATCCCCAGGCGGTCGTTGACGTCATGGAGAAACATCGCGTTCAGTGGCTGATTCACGGGCATACGCACCGCCCCGCCGTCCACCCGCTAGAAGCCAACGGCCAGACCGCGTACCGCGTGGTGCTCGGCGCCTGGCATAGCCAGGGCTCTATGGTCAAAGTGACGCCAGAAGACGTTGAGCTGATTCATTTTCCTTTCTAGCCCCCGGCAAGGGCTGATTCTTTATTTTCCGCGATTTATCCGGGCCGCGCGTTGTGCAAATCTACCTGCTGGTGATGGGCATTCTTATGCTGACCCGGGGACGGGGGCTGGTTTTACTTTTTGCCCGCTCATAACCGGCGCGTTTCATCGAATACCGACAACACAAAGGCGGCTGGCCATGCGCACGCAACCGTTTTCCTTGCCGGGAGTTCATGCTATTCTCTGTGGCCTCTAAAGCAGTGTGAAACACACCCACAGGAGTTTTAAGACGCATGTCTTCCCGCAATAATTCGGCGCGTATCGCCATCGTGATGGGGTCCAAAAGCGACTGGGCTACCATGCAGTTTACCGCAGAAATCCTTGATGCCCTGAACGTTCCGTACCATGTCGAAGTGGTCTCCGCCCACCGCACGCCCGATAAACTGTTCAGCTTCGCCGAAGGCGCGGAAGAAAACGGTTTTCAGGTGATTATTGCCGGTGCCGGCGGCGCGGCGCACCTGCCGGGCATGATTGCGGCGAAAACGCTGGTGCCGGTGTTAGGCGTGCCGGTTCAGAGCGCGGCGCTGAGCGGCGTAGACAGCCTCTACTCTATCGTCCAGATGCCGCGCGGCATCCCGGTGGGTACGCTGGCCATCGGTAAAGCCGGGGCCGCCAACGCCGCCCTGCTGGCGGCGCAGATCCTCGCCCAGCACGATGCGGAACTGCACCAGCGCCTCAGCGCCTGGCGTCAGGCGCAAACCGATGACGTGCTGGATAATCCGGATCCGCGGGGTGCGGCATGAAGCAGGTTTGCGTTCTCGGCAACGGCCAGCTAGGCCGGATGCTGCGCCAGGCCGGCGAGCCGCTGGGTATTGCGGTCTGGCCGGTCGGTCTGGAAGCCGACCCGGAAGCGGTGCCGGTACAGCAAAGCGTGATTACCGCAGAGATTGAACGCTGGCCGGAAACGGCGCTGACCCGCGAGCTGGCGCGTCATTCCGCCTTCGTTAACCGCGACGTTTTCCCGATAATCGCCGACCGCCTGACGCAAAAGCAGTTGTTCGATAAGCTGGCGCTCGCCACCGCGCCGTGGCAGCTTCTGGCGGATAAAAGCGAATGGCCTGCGGTATTCGCCCGCCTCGGGGAGCTGGCTATCGTTAAGCGCCGCGTCGGCGGCTACGATGGCCGCGGCCAGTGGCGTTTGCGGGAAAATGAAACCGCGCAGCTGCCGGAGGATAACTACGGCGAGTGTATCGTTGAGCAGGGCATTAACTTCTCCGGCGAGGTGTCGCTGGTCGGCGCTCGCGCCCGGGACGGCAGCACGGTCTTCTATCCTCTGACCCGCAACCTGCATCAGGACGGTATTTTACGCGCCAGCGTCGCTTTTCCGCAGGCCAATGCCCGCCAGCAGGCGCAGGCGGAGCAGATGCTGTCGGCGATCATGCATGAGCTGGGCTACGTTGGCGTGATGGCGATGGAGTGTTTCGTCACCGCTGATGGCCTGCTGATTAACGAACTGGCGCCGCGCGTGCACAACAGCGGCCACTGGACGCAAAACGGCGCCTCCATTAGCCAGTTCGAGCTGCATCTGCGGGCGATTACCGATCTGCCGCTGCCGCCGCCGGTGGTGAACAGCCCGTCGGTGATGATCAACCTGATCGGTACCGATCTGAACTATGACTGGCTGAAGCTGCCGCTGGTGCATCTGCACTGGTACGACAAAGAGGTACGTCCGGGTCGTAAAGTCGGCCACCTGAACCTGACCGACAGCGATACCGACCGCCTGAGCGCGACGCTGGAAGCGCTGAAGCCGCTGCTGCCGCCGGAATATGCCAGCGGTATCTTCTGGGCGCAGGCGCAGCTGGCGTAATCCTCTCTCCTTTATCCCGGCTTGCGGCGCGCTGCGCCTTAGCCGGGCTACCCAACTTGCCAGCCCCACGGATGCTTAAATCCAGCCATTCCTGACGCTATTCAGCGATACACCGTGAAAAATCAATTCAGCAGGGCGCTCACCGCGTACAATAGAAGAATTATCGCGTCGAGCGACGCGTCTGAATGACATAACGGTTTAAATGATGGAATTAGTACCACAGAATATTCGGCAGATTCTCGCCAGCGATACGCCGCTGATTGACGTACGCGCCCCGGTTGAATTCAGGCAAAGCGCCATGCCCGCGGCGATCAACCTGCCGCTGATGAACGATGACGAGCGCGCCGCCGTCGGCACCTGCTATAAGCGTCAGGGGCCGGACGCCGCCCTCGCGCTGGGCCATCAGCTGGTCAACGGCGAGATTCGCGCCCGCCGCCTCGCCGCCTGGAAAGAGGCCTGCGCGCGCTATCCCGAGGGCTACCTGTGCTGCGCTCGCGGCGGCCAGCGTTCGCATATCGTCCAGCAGTGGCTGAAGGAAGCGGGCGTGGATTACCCGCTGATCGTCGGCGGCTACAAAGCGCTGCGCCAGGCGGCGATACAGCTTACCGAAGAGCTGGTGCAGCGCCCTATCGTGCTGATCGGCGGCTGTACCGGTAACGGTAAAACCCAGCTGGTCGGCACTCAACCGGACGGTATCGATCTCGAAGGGCTCGCCCATCACCGCGGCTCTTCATTTGGCCGAACCCTGCAGGAGCAGCATCAGCAGGCAACCTTTGAAAATCACCTGGCCGTGGCAATGCTCAAAAAGTCAGAGCAGCAGACGCGCTGGGTGCTGGAGGATGAGGGGCATATGATTGGCGCCAATCACCTGCCGGAGTGCATGCGCCTTCGCATGGCGCATTCGCCGCTGGCGGTGGTGGAAGATCCGTTCGCTGTCCGTCTTGAACGGCTGCGGGAAGAGTATTTTGCGCGCATGCATCATGATTTCCTGGCGGCCTACGGCGAAGAGCAAGGCTGGCAGGCGTATAGCGAATATCTGCATCATGGTCTGTTCGCAATCCGCCGCCGCCTCGGGTTACAGCGTTTTGCCCAGCTCACCGCCCGGCTTGATGAAGCCCTGCTTGAGCAGCAGCGAACCGCCAGCACCGAAGCCCACTTCAGCTGGCTGGTTCCCCTGCTGAACGAGTATTACGATCCGATGTACCGCTACCAGCTCGGCAAAAAAGCGGAGAAGATTATTTTTCGCGGCAGCTGGCAGGACGTCGCCGCCTGGCTGGCGGAGTAATCACATTCTCTCCTGTCCCGGCTTGCGGCGTAAACGCCTTAGCCGGGCTACGGGTCCGCAGACGGCGGTGAACCTGTAGCCCCGGTAAGCGCAGCGTCACCGGGGAAGTGTCAGCGCTTAGAAGTCGTAGCGCAGACGCACCAGGTTCATATCGCCCAGGTTGTCGGTGCTCGACGTGAAGACGTGTTCATAGTCAACGCGGAAACCATAATCCAGCTGGAAGCTCACGCCGACGCCGTTATCAATCCGCTGATAGTTGCGGCCGTTCACGTACTGCAGGCGGTCGCCCATAAAGTACGGCTGAATAGATTTCACCGCATACTGACCAATCGGGAATTTATAACCGGCAAAGTACTCAATACCCCAGGCATCGCCCGCGAAGTAGTTATGAACATCGGTTTTTTTGGTGGTCAGGAAGTTCTGATACCAGCCGCCGCCGAAGGAGAAGGTCCAGTTATCCGGCGTCCAGCTTAGCGCGGTACCGACGATATTCTGATCGTATGATTTGCTGTCTGAACTGGAGGGGTTACGCATATCGGCGCGGGTATAGTTCCACGCTGCGCCCCAGGTCAAATCCTTCATGATGTGGTAATCGGCGCCGATGGAGCCGCCGCCTTTACGCTTGTAGCGCAGGCCGTTGCCCGGCAGATATTCGCTGTCCTCAAACAGATAAGAGGCGTAAAGATCGACATCGCCAACGGTTTTCTTATATTTCAGCATATTGCGTGAGCGATAGGAGCCATCGTAGTCGCCGTTGATGCCGTTACCCGGCGCCTGGCCTATCATGTCGTAATCCCAGATATCGGTTTTTACCCCGACCACGTCGTAATAAACGCTGTTCTGCTGACCGTAGGTTAACGTCCCCCAGGTATCGCTTTTCAGGCCGGTATAGAGCATACGGCGGCTGGTGTTATTCGCGCCTTCGGCGTAGTGGTTATCCCAGTCGAAAAGCGCCGGAATATTGACGCCCAGCTCGTAGTAGCTGATCCAGCTAATATCATCGAACAGATAGTAGTCGGCGGCGAAGCGGAAACGGGTACCGCCATCGAAGCCGTTACGTTTATAAGAGCCTTTGTCTCCGTCGCCGGACATCATGTTGAACTGGGGACGGATGCTGCCGCCGACGGTGAAATTAAGCCGGCTTAACGGATCGCCCGCCTGTGGATCTTGTTTTAAAAGCGTAATTTCCGCCTGGGACGCAAAAGAGGTTAACGCCAGGGCTGCGCCGATCGTTATCGCCAGCGCTTTTATTTTATGTGCCATACTTTTTCCTTGATTAATAAGCAACCTTATATTTGCCAGTTGAATATTAACTGCGTTCGAGTATGGCGTGTTGTTGAGTTTTTAATGTTTCGTGCGGTTAAAAATCAGTGACTTACCATTTTGTGCCGTTAAAAAAACTGTGGTTATCTTTTCATCGCCATGTCATTAAAATGGTCTATTACCGCGCAAACATCATCCATGGAGGAAGTATGTCGAAAAAACTACTGCAGCTGCACTTTGCCTTTAACGGTCCCTTCGGCAGCGAGATGTCCCGTCAGCTCGTGGAGCTGGCCGAGTCCATCAATCAGGAGCCGGGTTTTATCTGGAAGGTCTGGACGGAAAGCGAAAAAAATCAGGAGGCGGGCGGGATCTATCTTTTTGCGAATGAAGAAACCGCGCTCGCTTATCTCAACAAGCACACCGCGCGTCTGAAATCTCTCGGCGTAAACGAGGTTATCTGCAAAATTTTCGATGTTAATGAGCCGCTCACCGCGCTGAACCACGGTCATCTGCAATAGCAACGCGCATCCGTACCGGGTACCCCCCCGGGTTGCGGCTGACGCCTTACCCGGGCTACTTTCCCGCATACAGTGAACCCCCCGGGTGGCGGATAACGCCTTACCCGGGCTACATAGCTAACCCTATCCCTGACTAAACTGGCGGAACAGCGCCTTACCTTTCAGCAGACGCAGCCCCAGCCAGCCGCCGCACAGCGACAGCAGTATCGCCCCGCACAGCGGCAGCATCACCCACAGCCGCCAGTCCGGAGACCACGGGAAGTCAAAGATTTTGCTTTGCAGCAGCGCCAGCGCCACCTCAGCGCCAATCGCCGCCACGACGCCGGACACCACGCCCAGCAGCGCGAATTCCGCCCACAGCGTGGTGCGCAGCAGAGACTTCCCGGCCCCCAGCGTGCGCCAGACCACCAGCTCCTGATAACGCTGACGCATCCCGACCTGTACTTGCGCCAGCAGCAGCAAAACGCCGCAGGCGGTCACCAGAATCACCATCACCTCAAGCGCGCGGCTTACCTGGGTCAGCACCTGGCCAATCTGCTGCAAAATCGCGCCGATATCCAGCAGGCTGACGGTGGGGAATTCGCGGTTGAGCTGTGTGAGCATCCCGTTGCCGTTATCCCAGCGGAAGCTGGTCAGCCAGCTTTGCGGCTGGCCGTCGAGCGCCCCCTGCGGGAAGATAAAGAAGAAGTTCGGCCGCAGGCTCTCCCAGTCGACTTTACGCACGCTGGACACCTTCGCGCTAAAATCCTGAGTATCCCCGGTAAAGGTCACGCTATCGCCGAGCTTGACGCCCAGACGCTGCGCCAGCCCCTCTTCAATCGACACCTCGCCCGCCTTCGGCGGCCAGCTACCGGCAACCAGCGGATTATGATCCGGACGCTCGCGGCTCCAGGTGAGGTTAAGCTCCCGGTTCAGGGCTTCATCTTTATTGCCCTCCGTCACCTGACCGTTAATTTGCGTCAGGCGGGCGCGCACGATGGGGTAGAACTCGGTGGCGCGGGTCTGATGTTCGGCGAGGAAGGTTTTCACCGGCACCACCTGCTCCGGCGCAATGTTAATCAGGAAATAGTTAGGACTTTCCGGCGGCAGCTGCTGCTGCCAGCGGTCAAGCAGATCGCCGCGCAGCACCAGCAGCAGCGCCAGCAGCATAAACGACAGCGAAAAGGCCGCCAGCTGGCTCAGGGTCGACCACGGCTGACGCAGCAGACGGTTCACCGCCAGGCGCAGCGGCAGCGCTTTTAACGTCAAACGCTTCAGTAGCCACAGAACGCCCCATCCCGCCAGGCCGCACAGCAGCGCCAGCACCACGGCGCCCGCCAGCACCGCCCATAGCAGGGGGCTGCCGCCCATCAGCAGCGCCAGCAGGGCTACCACCACCGCGCACACCACTGGAATATAGATCGTCAGCGGCCAGACGTTAGCGACGACATCCTGGCGCAGCACCCGCAGCGGCAGCGTCGCCAGCAGCAGTCTATAAGGACGCAGCCCGACCAGCAGGGAAATCACCACCATCGCGCCGATCGCCCACAGCCACGGCCAGCCGCTCGCCGCCGGCAGCGCCGCCGGGAGCACCGGCTTAAGCATCAGCAGCAGAATATGCTCCAGCCCGACGCCCATCGCCCCGCCGGCGACCACCGCCAGCGCCAGCAGCATCAGCCACTGGCCGACAATCAGCTTGCGCAGCTGCGCCCGCCCGGCGCCGAGGGTTTTAAGGATCGCCACCAGATCGTAACGACTGCGGCAGTAATGACTCATCGCCACCGCCACCGCGGCGACCGCCAGCAGCAGCGTTAACAGCGCCGACAGCAGCAAAAACTGCTGCGAGCGCTCCAGCGATTTACCCAGCGCGCTGTCGTCCTGCTCCAGGCCGATCCAGCGATGTTCAGGCCCCAGCTTCGGCAGCAGCCACTTTTCGTAGTCCGCCAGCTGCTGCGGGGTTCCGGCATACTTATAGCGCCAGGAGACGCGGCTCCCGGGCTGCACCGCGCCGGTTTTCGCCACGTCTGCGGTATTCATCATCAGCCGCGGCGCCATCTGGAAGGGGTTAAATCCGGCATCCGGCTCCTGTATCACCTCGCCGGCAATGCGCAGCGTGGCGTCGCCCACGTCGATGGTGTCGCCGGTTTTCAGATTCAGCAGCGCCATTAATCGCGGCGCCAGCAGCACGGTGCCGGCGTGCGGCTTCAGCCCCGGCGGCTGGGTCTGCAGCTGACCATATAGCGGATAGGTGTCGTCAACCGCTTTGACGTCCGCCAGCTGCGGCGTATCGCCGGAAAACGTCATGGTGGCGAAGCTCAGCTGTTCGCCGACGATTAAACCAAGGCGACGCGCTTCGTCAATCCATGCGCCCGGGACTTCTCGCGAGCTGCGCAGCGTGCGGTCGCCGGCCATAAATTCCCGGCTCTGCTGGCTGAGTCCTTTCTCCATGCGGTCGCTTATCGAGCCCAGCGCCAGCACGCAGGCCACCGCCAGGCTCAGCGCCAGCCAGACGATCAGCAGCGACGGCGAGCGCCATTCGCGCCAGAACCAGCGAGCGATCATGCTTCCTCCCGCAGCTGGCCATCCACCAGCCTCAGCCGTCGGTCGCAGCGCGCCGCCAGCAGCGGGTCGTGGGTGACGAGGATCAGCGTGGTGCCGTGCTCGCGGTTCAGCGAGAACAGCAGGTCGGCGATTTTATCCCCGGTGTGACGGTCGAGGTTGCCGGTGGGTTCATCGGCGAACAGCAGCTCCGGGCGGCCGTTAAACGCGCGCGCCAGCGCGACCCGCTGCTGCTCGCCGCCGGAGAGCTGTACCGGCAGGTGATGCAGGCGTTTGCCCAGCCCCAGCTGCTCCAGCAGCGCCCGGGCGCTGCCGCGGCTCTGGCTATCGCTTTCGCCGCGCAGCAGCGCCGGAAGCTCAACGTTTTCCAGCGCATTGAGGGTGGGTATCAGCATAAAAGATTGAAACACAAAGCCGACGTGCTTAGCGCGCAGCTTCGCCCGCGCCTCTTCGTCCATCTGGTGCAGCGGCTGTCCGAGCAGCGAAACCTCCCCGCTGCTGCCGTCGTCCAGCCCGGCGAGGATCGCCAGCAGCGTCGATTTACCGGACCCCGACTCGCCAATCAGGGCGATGGTCTGCCCCTGTTTGACAACCAGCTCAACTCCGGTAAGGATGGAAAGCTGATGCTCACCCTGACCGACGGATTTCTTAAGACGATGAACTTCAAGTATGTTTTCCGCTGGCATTTGCCTTTCCTGTTTCTGGTCCTGTTTACCTGCCGCGCGATGGCGGCCGACACGCTGTTGGTTCTCGGCGACAGTCTGAGCGCCGGTTATCGCATGGCGGGCAATACCGCCTGGCCTGCGCTGCTTAACGATAAGTGGCAGACCAAAACGCCGGTGGTTAACGCCAGCATCAGCGGCGATACCTCGCAGCAGGGGCTGGCAAGGCTGCCGGCTCTGCTTAAGCAGCATCAGCCGCGCTGGGTGCTGGTAGAGCTGGGCGGTAACGACGGGCTGCGCGGTTTCCCGCCGCAGCAGACGGAGCAGACGCTGCGTACCATTATTGAGCATATCAAAGCGGCGAACGCCCAGCCGCTGCTGATGCAAATTCGCCTGCCCGCCAACTATGGCCGCCGTTATAATGAAGCCTTTAGCGCAATTTATCCGGCACTGGCCAAAGAGTTTGATATTCCTCTGCTGCCCTTTTTTATGGAAGAGGTTTATCTGAAACCGCAGTGGATGCAGGACGATGGAATTCACCCTAATCGCGACGCCCAGCCGTTTATCGCCGACTGGATGGCGACGCGTTTGGCTCCCTTAGTTAATCATGACTCCTGATAACAGCGAGTCATTTGCAGGTAAAGTTATGCAAAAATCGGTTTTAGTTACAGGATGTTCCAGCGGAATTGGTCTTGAAAGCGCCCTTGATTTAAAGCGCCAGGGCTTTAACGTGCTGGCCGCCTGCCGCAAAGCGGAAGATGTCGCACGGATGCAGGAGCTGGGGCTGACCGGTGTGTTGCTGGATCTTGACGATCCGCAGAGCGTTGAACGCGCCGCCGCCGAGGTGATTGCCCTGACCGACAACCGCCTGTACGGCCTGTTTAACAACGCGGGCTACGGCGTCTACGGCCCGCTGCCGACCATCAACCGCCGGCAGATGGAGCAGCAGTTTTCCGCCAACTTTTTCGGCGTCCATCAGCTAACGATGCTGCTGCTTCCGGCAATGGAGCCGCACGGCGAAGGGCGTATTGTGATGACCTCATCGGTGATGGGAATTATCTCCAGCCCCGGCCGCGGCGCCTATGCCGCCAGCAAATTCGCGCTGGAAGCCTGGTCAGACGCGCTGCGCATGGAGCTGCGCCACAGCGGAATTAAGGTCATCCTGATTGAGCCGGGCCCGATCCACACCCGCTTCACCAACAACGTCAACCAGACCCAGACCGATAAGCCGGTGGAAAACCCCGGCATCGCCGCCCGCTTTACTCTCGGGCCGGAAGCGGTGGTGGAAAAAGTGCGCCATGCTTTTGTCAGCGATAAACCGAAGCTGCGCTACCCGGTCACTCTGGTGGCGCATGCGGTCGCCCTGCTGAAACGCCTGCTGCCGACCCGCGCGATGGACAAAATTATCCAGGGCTAAGTTGAAGCGCCTGCCGTCGCCCCCATATATCTATACAAATATCGATCAAAGAGACTTGCTCATGTCCGCACAGAATATTGTCAATATTACCGAAGCTAACCTACACCAGACGCTACAGCAGTCCGCGACAACGCCGGTGCTGTTCTATTTCTGGTCCGCGCGCAGCCAACATTGCGAGCAGCTGACGCCGGTACTGGAGAGCCTCGCCACCCAGTACAACGGCCTGTTTACCCTCGCTAAAGTTGACTGCGATGCCGAACAAATGCTGGCTTCGCAGTTTGGCCTGCGCGCAATCCCTACGGTTTACCTGTTCCAGAACGGTCAGCCGGTCGACGGCTTCGAAGGCCCGCAGCCGGAAGAAGCGGTGCGCGCGCTGCTGGATAAGTTCCTGCCGCGCGAAGAGGAGCTCAAAGCGCAGCAGGCGCTGGCGCTGATGGAGGAAGAGAACTACGCCGAAGCGCTGCCGCTGCTGAAAGACGCCTGGCAGCTGTCGAACCAGGAGAGCCAGATTGGCCTGCTGCTGGCGGAAACGCTGATTGCCCTCCACCGTTCCGATGAAGCGGAAACGGTGCTGAAAACCGTGCCTCTGCAGGATCAGGATACCCGCTATCAGGGACTGGTGGCGCAGATCGAGCTGCTGAAAAAAGCCGCCGACACGCCGGAAATTCAGCAACTGCAGCAGCAGGTAGAGCAGAACCCGGAAGACGCGGCGCTGGCCTCCCAGCTGGCATTACAGCTGCATCAGGTTGGGCGTAACGAAGAGGCGCTGGCGCTGCTGTTCAGCCATCTGCAAAAAGATTTAGGCGCCGGAAACGGCGAGGTTCGCAAGCTGCTGCAGGAGATCCTCTCCGCCCTCGGCACCGGCGACGCGCTGGCCGCGAAGTACCGCCGCCAGCTCTACTCTCTGCTTTATTAATCGTAAAAAACCCGGCTCGCGCTGCGCTTAGCCGGGCTACAGGTTCCCCGCCGTCTGCGGGACGGTAGCCCGGACAGGCGCGTTCAGCTCCGCCTCCGGGGAAAAAACTTACGCGCGTTTTTTCAGCTGCGTCACCACCAGCTGATGGCGAGCATTAAAGAACTTCAGGTAGGTCAGATACCCGGCGATAATCGTTGACAGGCTGGCGGTCGACAGCAGCATAAACGTCACCATAATCTGGTACTTAATCGCTTTTACCGGATCAATCCCGGCGAAAATCAGCCCCGACATCATCCCCGGCAGGCTCACCAGCCCCACCGTTTTCGCCGAATCTACCGTCGGGATCAGCGCGGCGCGAATGCTATCGCGGATAAGTCTTGCGGAAGCCATCTTCGGCGTCGCGCCCAGGCTCAGCTTCTCCTGGATCTGCTGCTGCTCGCTGCTGAAACGCTGCCCCATGTTGTTGTAGCACAGCCCGACCGCCACCATCGCGTTACCGGCCACCATCCCGGCAATCGGAATCACCTGCATCGGCACAAACGCAATCGATCCGGAAAAAACCAGCACCGCCAGGGTTAATCCGGCGCCGGTGGTTATCGCGATAAACGAAGAAAGAAAGGCTTTATCGATATATTTGCTGCGCTTTTTCGCATTCCACGCCGCGTTAAAGCAGATAAACAGCACCATCAGCAGCGTCAGCACGGCGTGATTAACGTTAAAGATATATTTCAGCACGTAGCCGACGATAATCAGTTGCACAATCGCCCGGCAGATACTCCAGATAATATCTTTTTCCAGCGCCAGCTTTTCCCGGTAGCTGACCACGATCGCCACCAGCACCAGAACCATGGAGAGCGCCAGCGATTCGTTAGTAATATTATGCCCGTTCATTTTTTTTCTCCTCCTGCGCTTTTCCGCCGGCAGGCTTTAGGGTAATCACTTCATCCGCATGGGCAATTTCATTGCTATCGTGAGTGACCCACAGAACGGCAATATTTTTTTCGGTCGTGTAGCGATGGATAATCTCATTCACGTTTTTTTTATTGCTCTCGTCCAGCGCGCTGGTAATTTCATCGAGCAGCAGCACCTGCGGTAAAAACTGCAGATTGCGAATCAACGAAACGCGCTGCTTTTCCCCGCCCGAAAGTTCATTGATTGACTTTTCCAGCGTATTCTCCGCCAGCCCGAAGCGCAGCAGATCGGCGACCAGCGCGTTGGGATCCGGCTGTTGATGACGGATCTGCCACGGGAAGACCAGGTTGTCATACACTGAATCGCCGAACAGCGCCGGGGTTTGCGCGCAGTAGGAAACCTGCTGACGATAGGTTTCCGGCGTTAAGTCATTAATGTTTTTACCGGCGAAGAAAATGCTTCCCGCGGTGGGGCTCAGCAGCGAAGCGATTATTTTTAATAACGTGCTTTTTCCGCAGCCGGAAGGGCCGGTAATCAGCTTAAATTCCCCTGCCCTGAGCTGAAAACTCATCTCATTAAGGATGGTCACTCCATCGGCCTGAAAACCCACATTGTCCAGGCGCAAAATAGCGTTACTTTCGGTCATTATTATTCCCAGTTTTTCGACAACGCCTCTAGTTTACTCCACTTTTCTTTCACCCGGATGCGCGGAAAGATATACTCTGGTTAAACGCGCGCCACTCTCCCGGCGCATCAACAGGCAACAAGACAGGAGGTTTTTGATGCTGATTTTTATCCCCATTCTTATTTTCGTCGCGCTGGTTATCGTCGGAGCGGCGGTAAAAATCGTTCCTCAGGGCTACCAGTGGACGGTAGAGCGCTTTGGCCGCTATACGCAAACGCTGCAGCCGGGGATGAGCCTGGTGGTGCCCTTTATGGATCGTATCGGGCGCAAAATTAATATGATGGAGCAGGTGCTCGATATCCCTTCGCAGGAGGTGATTTCGCGCGATAACGCCAACGTCACCATTGATGCGGTGTGCTTTATTCAGGTCATCGACGCGCCGAAAGCCGCCTATGAAGTCAGCAACCTCGAGCTGGCGATAATCAACCTGACCATGACCAACATTCGTACCGTGCTGGGCTCCATGGAGCTGGACGAAATGCTCTCCCAGCGCGACAGCATCAACACCCGCCTGCTGCATATTGTCGATGAAGCGACCAACCCGTGGGGCATCAAAATCACCCGCGTTGAGATCCGCGACGTACGCCCGCCGGCGGAGCTTATCGCCTCCATGAACGCCCAGATGAAAGCCGAGCGCACCAAGCGCGCCTATATTCTTGAGGCCGAAGGGATACGTCAGGCGGAAATTTTAAAAGCCGAGGGCGAGAAGCAGTCGCAGATCCTCAAAGCCGAAGGCGAGCGTCAGTCAGCGTTTTTACAGGCAGAGGCGCGCGAACGTTCCGCGGAAGCGGAAGCGCGCGCTACGCAGATGGTCTCATCCGCTATCGCCTCCGGCGACATTCAGGCCATCAACTACTTTGTCGCGCAGAAATATACCGATGCGCTGCAGCAAATTGGCGCGGCCAACAACAGTAAAGTGGTGCTGATGCCGCTCGACGCCAGCAGCCTGATGGGCTCCATCGCCGGGATCGGCGAGCTGCTTAAAGAAGGCGCTGGCGCGCAGAAAAAATCATGATCGCGCTGATTCTCGCCCACCCGCATATTTTCTGGCTCAGCCTCGGCGGGCTGCTGCTGGCGGCGGAAATGCTCGGCGGCAACGGTTATCTGCTGTGGAGCGGCATTGCCGGCGTCGTAACCGGGCTGCTGGTCTGGATGCTGCCGTTGAGCTGGGAGTGGCAGGGTACGCTGTTCGCCGTGCTGACCCTGCTGGCGGCCTGGCTGTGGTCGCGCTGGCTGCGTAACCGCGTTAAGCGCCAGAAGCCGGCGGACGCTCAGCTTAATCAGCGCGGGCAGCAGCTGCTTGGCCGCCGCTTTACGCTGGAAACGGCGCTGGTTAACGGCCGCGGACACGTCCGCGTGGGCGACAGTTCATGGCCGGTTATTGCCGATGACGACCTCGCGGCGGGCAGCAAGGTTGAAGTGGTCGCCATCGAAGGCATAACCCTACATATAAGAGTCGTATCACAATAATCACGCCACAGGACATCCGTCATGGTCAGGAAGACAACGTTTACCCTTTCGCTCTGCGCCCTGCTCGCGGCAGCCGCTCAGGCATATGCTTCTGCTGATATCGAAGATTGCTCGTGGAGCGACCCGCTATGCCTGCTAAAAGGCGAACCTGTACTGACACCGGGAAATGACTCGCGGGACAACTTGCTGCGCCTGCTGAGCGAAGCGAAATCTTTCGCCCTGCCCGTTCAGGCCATTCCCGCTGATGTCAGCCGTACCCGCGATGTTTACTTTGCCTGGCATCCTGAGTGGGATAGCGCGCCGCCTCCCGCGCCGCCGGCGCAACGCGAAGATGAAACCTTCATCCAACAAATGGCGGCGCTGAATATCGATCCGGCGCAGATCATGCCGGCCGATTCGGCTGAACGGCTGGGAACATCCGACTATGAACTGGAAAACCGCTTTGTCAGCAACACCCTTGCCGCCGTCAGCCAGTTCAACGCCGCCCTGCTCGCCGCGCCCTCTGTGACCCCGCAGCAGCGTCATGACCTGGCGCTGGCGCGGCTGAAACTGTTTTATGGCGCCAATATCACCGCAGTCGCTGATATCCTCAATAGCTTCCCGGCAGATGCGGACGCCGACTTATTCGCTTATTACCTTTCCGGCATCGCCCACTTCTATGGCGGCAATTACACCGCCGCGACCCACGATTTCACCCTGTTGCGGGAGAGTCAGCAGCCCTGGCTGACCGAGACCGCGCAATATATGCTGATGCGCACGGCGCTCAACAAAAGTAGCCAGAACAGCGTCGGGCAGTACGGTGATTTTGATATTGCGCGGATCAATCGTGATGATGCCGCACAGGCGCAAAAAGAAGCTCAAGCCTATTTGCAACGCTGGCCCGCAGGGCTTTATGCCGACTCCGCGCGCAATATGCTGCGCCGCATTAACTGGTATCTGCAGGCGTGGCCGCAGCTGGCCGGACTCTATGAGCAGGCCTTCCGGCAGGCTGCCGACGCCGGGGAACTGCGTAGACTGGTGAGTGAATATGATAATGTCTTCGGCATGCCGTTCTACGCGCAGCCCGTTCTGGCAGCATTCCCGGACGCGCCGCAGGTCAGCTATGTCGAACTTCTCCGCGCCCTGCGCCTGAATGCTGACAATAAGCCAACCTTAACCCAGGCACAGCTTGACGCCAGCAAAGCGGCGTTTGAGAAGAGCGGAAATCTGCCGCTGTGGCGCGACCTGCAGCTGCAGCTGTGGAGCGCGACGGGCAACGATGCCGCCATCCTGCAGGCTGTCACGCCGGCGAAAACGCTGCCGGCGAATGATATTCTCGCCTTCAGCGAACAGGTCCTCTACGGCGAAGCGCTAATGGGACAAACACAGTGGCCCGCGGCGCGCGATTTTTGGCAGCAGCTGCTACAACTTAGCCAAAACCCCGAGCAACAGCAGTATATCCAGGCAAAACTGGCGGCAACGCTGGTCTACAGCGGTAACGCGGCGGCTATCTTTGCCGCCGATAGCCCGGTGACCAATCTACGCTTTCGCTCCCGAGTGCTGAAAACCCAGGCCTCGCCTGAACTGCTACGCCAACAGGCGGCCAACGGCCCCAATAATGAAGAACGTACTATCGCTCTGCATACGCTGCTGGTGCGGGATCTCACGGAAAATCGTTTCGGCGACTGGCTGAAAGACAAAAAGCTCGCCACCGCCATTACCCAGCCGGTAATCAGCGAGGCCTTTAACGA
The DNA here is from genome assembly GCF_001753185.1 of Klebsiella sp. LTGPAF-6F. Lineage (NCBI taxonomy): Bacteria > Pseudomonadati > Pseudomonadota > Gammaproteobacteria > Enterobacterales > Enterobacteriaceae > Klebsiella > Klebsiella sp. LTGPAF-6F. Next base: position 1,589,774 of record NZ_CP017450.1, on the reverse strand, counting down.
CGTCAACCTTAGCAGCTTCGACTGGGATGGCGAGGCGACCGAAGCCGGTTATGCCTGCCGCAGCCTGGATGACACCGTCACCGTGCTCAGTAAAAACGCCGACGATGCCCACGGGCTTAACTGCCTGGGCGAGTTCTTCCGCACCACGCAGACGCATGTTGATCTGTGGAAAGACCACGCCGGCAACGATATGCTCGAGCCAGCCATCAACCGCCAGCAGCCTCTGGGACAGTACGATCGCCAACGCTATTACCAGCAGATTATCACCTCGCCGAAAGCGGAGCCGGAAGATAAAAGCTATGCGCTCTATCGGGCGATTCTCTGTTACGCCCCCTCCGGTAGCAACGAATGCGGCGGCGAAGATGTCGAAAAACTGCAGCGTAAGGGCTGGTTCACGCAGTTGAAAACGCAGTATCCGGGAAGCCCGTGGGCGCAAAAACTAAAATATTACTGGTAATCGCGCTGCTGTCCGGGTCAGCGCAGGCGGCGGAGCGCGTGGATGCGCGCCAGCATTCCGCCTTCTGGCTGTGGTCCGGGGTGAAAGCCAGCAACGATCTGCAGAACGCGCAGACGGTGTATCTGCATCAGGGCGAGGTGCTGACGCGCGCGGGCGAGGTCATATTCCAGCGCCTCGGCCTGCCGGTCAGCCGCCTGACGTTTCCCGCAATCTGGCTTACCGTCCGGTTTACCACACTTGATGTACCGCAGACGATTGTGCCGCGGATCGTACGCCTGATGCAGCGCTGGCGGGCGGCTGGCAATCAGGTGGTTGGTCTGCAGGTTGATTTTGACGCAGCCACATATCAGCTCGCCGACTACGCCCAGTTTTTGCAACAGCTACGCCAGCAGCTGCCGCCAGAGTTCGCGCTGGGGGTAACGGGCCTGCTGGACTGGGCTAAAACCGGCGATATTGCCACACTGAACGCGCTTGCGGTTGATGAACTGGTGGTACAAAGCTATCAAGGACGCCGCACGGTGGCGAATTATCAGGACTATCTCCCCGCGCTCAGCCGGCTGCGTATCCCGTTCAAACTCGGGCTGGTGCAAAACGGCAAACGCGATCGGCAGGCGGAAATGCAGCTGAATGACTCCCCCTACTACCGCGGCACGGTGGTCTTTATGCTCAACCCGGCGCGGCGTTAAGCCTGCGCCTTGCGGTGACAGCAGCCTGAGAGATTATCGATGATCGGGCAATCCGCGCTGTCATCGCCGGGGCAGGAGTCCGCCAGCGCCAGCAGCTGCGTACGCATGCCCTGCAGCTCGCTGATATGCCGCTCAATTTCCGCGACTTTCTCCAGCGTCCGGCGTTTCACGTCGGCGCTGTGCCGCGAGGGATCGTTGAACAGGAATATCAGCTCGCGACACTCTTCCAGATTAAACCCCACCTGGCGCGCCTGGCGCAGCAGGGTCAGTTCATCCAGATGCTGCTGGCTGTAGCTGCGGTAGCCGTTTTCGCTACGCAGCGGCGGCGTCACCAGCCCCTTCTCCTCGTAAAAACGGATCGCTTTGCTGGTTAAACCGGTCTTTTTCGCCACATCGCTAATATTCATCTTTCCCCCTTGACCTTCCCCTTGCTGGAAGGTTTAACCTTGTTAATACTCGATGAAAGAGTGTGTTCGGTCAATCATTAACCGGAAATTTATTCAGGAGTTATGTATGTCTACCACTATCGACCTCGCGCTTGATGGCCTCTCCTGCGGCCACTGCGTTAAACGGGTGAAAGAGAGTCTGGAGCAGCGTCCCGACGTTGAGCAGGCGGAAGTCACCGTTACCGAAGCCCACGTCACGGGCAGCGCCAGCGCGGAAGCGCTGATTGAGACCATTAAACAGGCCGGATACGGCGCGGAGCTCAGCCACCCAAAGGCTAAACCGCTGGCAGAATCATCAATCCCGCCGGAAGCGCTGACAGCGGCCACCTCTGAGCTTCCGGCAGCCCGTGACGAAGATGACAGCCAGCAGCTGTTAATCAACGGCATGAGCTGCGCCAGCTGCGTATCCCGGGTACAACACGCGCTCGCCGCGGTGCCGGGCGTCTCGCAGGCGCGGGTCAACCTGGCGGAACGCACTGCGCTGGTGATGGGCAGCGCGTCCGCCGCAGAATTAGTCCAGGCCGTAGAGAAAGCGGGCTACGGCGCGGAAGCTATCGAAGACGACCTCGAACGCCGCGAGCGCCAGCAGGAAACCGCCGTCGCCACAATGAAGCGCTTCCGCTGGCAGGCTATCGTCGCCCTGCTGGTCGGTATCCCGGTCATGGGCTGGGGAATGATCGGCGACAATATGATGGTCAGCGATGATAACCGCGCCCTGTGGCTGGCTATCGGTGTTGTCACCCTGGCGGTGATGGTCTTTGCCGGCGGCCATTTCTACCGCAGCGCGTGGAAAAGCCTGAAAAACGGCACCGCGACCATGGATACGCTGGTAGCGCTGGGTACCGGCGTCGCCTGGCTCTATTCAATGAGCGTCAACCTGTGGCCGCAGTGGTTTCCGATGGAAGCCCGCCACCTTTATTATGAAGCCAGCGCGATGATTATCGGTCTGATTAACCTCGGCCATATGCTGGAAGCCCGCGCGCGCCAGCGCTCTTCGAAAGCGCTGGAAAAACTGCTCGATTTAACCCCGCCGTCAGCGAGGGTGGTCACCGACGAAGGCGAAAAAGATCTGCCGCTGGCTGAGGTTCAGGCGGGAATGATCCTGCGTCTGACCACCGGCGATCGCGTACCGGTCGACGGCGTCATTAGCCAGGGCGAAGCCTGGTTCGATGAAGCGATGCTCACCGGCGAGCCGGTGCCGCAGCAAAAAGGCGACGGTGACGCCGTTCATGCCGGGACCGTAGTGCAGGACGGCAGCGTACTGTTTACCGCCAGCGCCGTCGGCAGTCAAACCACCCTGGCGCGCATTATCCGCATGGTGCGCCAGGCGCAGAGCAGTAAACCTGAAATCGGCCAGCTGGCGGACAAAATCTCCGCCGTGTTCGTCCCGGCGGTTGTGGCGATAGCCCTGTTCAGCGCCGCGATCTGGTACTTTTTTGGCCCGGCGCCGCAAATTGTCTATACCCTGGTGATCGCCACCACGGTGCTGATTATCGCCTGTCCGTGCGCCCTGGGGCTGGCAACGCCGATGTCGATTATCTCCGGCGTGGGCCGCGCGGCGGAGTACGGCGTACTGGTGCGCGACGCCGATGCGCTGCAGCGCGCCAGCACTCTCGATACGCTGGTCTTTGATAAAACCGGTACCCTGACCGAGGGTAAACCGCAGGTGGTGGCGATAAAAACCTTTACCGCCATAGATGAGTCCACCGCTCTACGTCTGGCGGCGTCTCTGGAGCAAGGTTCCAGCCACCCGCTGGCGCGCGCCATTCTCGACAAAGCCGCGGACCAACGCCTGCCTGCGGTAGAAAACTTCCGCACGCTGCGCGGGCTGGGGGTCAGCGGCGAAGCCGAAGGCCGCCGTCTGCTGCTCGGCAACCAGGCGCTGCTTAATGAGCACAAGATTGCAACGGCTGAAATAGAAGACGACATGACCGCCCAGGCGTCACAGGGTGCCACGCCGGTGCTGCTGGCGGTAGATGGTCAGGCGGCGGCGCTGTTCGCCATCCGCGATCCGCTGCGCGAAGATAGCGTGGCGGCATTAGCCAGGCTGCACCGCCAGGGCTATCGTCTGGTCATGCTGACCGGCGATAACCCAACCACCGCCAACGCTATCGCTAAAGAGGCGGGCATTGATGAGGTGATTGCTGGGGTTCTGCCGGACGGTAAAGCCGATGCGATTAAGCGCCTGCAAAGCGAAGGGCATCAGGTGGCGATGATCGGCGACGGTATCAACGATGCGCCCGCGCTGGCGCAGGCCGATGTGGGGATCGCCATGGGCGGCGGCAGCGATGTCGCCATTGAGACGGCGGCGATTACCCTGATGCGCCATAGCCTGAACGGCGTTGCCGATGCGCTGGACATCGCCAAAGCCACGCTGCGTAATATGAAGCAGAACCTGCTGGGGGCATTTGTTTATAACTCGCTGGGCATTCCGATTGCCGCCGGGATCCTGTGGCCGCTGACCGGAACGCTGCTCAACCCGGTGGTGGCGGGCGCGGCCATGGCGCTCTCTTCGATTACCGTCGTGAGCAACGCCAACCGCCTGCTGCGCTATAAGCCCAAAGCATAAGGCAGCCTCTGGCGAGGACGAAAACAGGCTTCCCCTCTCCCCCTTCGGGAGAGGGGAAGCCTCAGCCGATTTATCTATTCGAACTCGCGGCCAGGATGCGGAACCGGATAATCAAAATCGACCTTGATCGGCGCCGCATAGCGGCTATTCCACAGCTGGCTGTAAAGCGCGTCCACGCGCGCGGCCATCGACGCATTATTCAGCACCAGCTCAAGGTTGCGTGAGTTATCGAAATAGCCTCCGCTCCAGTTGCTGGTTCCGACCCACGCCGTCGTACCGTCGATGGTCATCAGCTTACTGTGTACCACCCTGGCAAAGGGGATAAACCCTCGGCTGGCGGGAGGTATGGTCACCACTTTTAGCTGAACGTTTGGCACCAGAGAGAGACTCTTCAGCCAGAATACCTCCGGCTTTTTCAGGTTCCAGTTCGCCACCATCAGCTCCACCTGTACGCCGCGGGCCGCCGCGCTGCGCAGAGCGTTATCAATGGGCGCATAAAAGGGCCGGCTCCCCTTTTCTCCCCACGCCAGCGGCGCATAGTCCATCACCTGCACCCGGATCCGCGATTTGGCGCTCGCCAGCAGCCGCGGCAGCGCCACCTGCGAATCAATCACCCCGCTCGGGTTATAATCGCGCGGGCTGGCAACCAGATAATTGCCCTGCGGGGCCGACGCTACCGCCTGCCGCGCCGGCTTCGGTACCGGCTTACTCTCCGCCAGCAGAGCTTGCGCCTGCCAGTCCTGATCGAAAATAGCCTGAATCTGCTGTACCGTTTGCGGATCGCTGATGCGCAGACCGGTCTCCTGGATCTGTTCCAGCGCGCGCCAGTCAAAATTCTGGCTACCGACAAAAGCCTCTTTGCCATCCACCAGCAGATACTTGGCGTGAACAATACCGCCGGTCAGCCGATGGAACGGAATCACCCGCAATTCCAGGTTCGGGATCGCTTTCAGCGCCGTCAGCGTTTCCGGCGTTGAAAGGCCCACGCCCTTCTCCTCCATCAGAAAACGAATTTTTACTCCACGCTCCCCGGCGGCCCGCAGACGTGCCAGAACCCCATCCAGCAGAGAGCCTTTTTCATTCGCCACATAAAACTGCGCCAGATCGATATGGCTGCGCGCCGCATCGAACATCTGCTGCCAGACCTCGGCAGCATGACGTAAGTCGTTATCCTGTAAGGTGGTTTCCTGCGGCGCGTTATACACCAGCTCGTAGCCGGGTATAGAGAACGCCGCCCATACCGGCTGGCTTAACAGCATCCAGCTCCCCGCCAGCGCGCTCATCAGGCGGCCTGCCGGCCACCCGCATTGACCATGTTCAGGCATAGCGCTGCGCCTCGTGGCCTTCCCAGCGTTTGCCGCCCTGCTCCGGACGGCTGACAGGGCTGCCGGCGCGGATCAGCAGCACCTTCAGCAGTTCGTTGATTCGCTCCATGCGGCTTTGCAAATAGTTATTGCCCACCAGGCACAGCAGCGCAATAGCAATGCCCAGGCCGGTGGCATACAGGGCGGTCCCCATACCCGCAGAAACCATGCTGGCATCGGAGACGCCTGAGGCGGAAAGGGCCTTAAAGGTATCCATAATACCGAGGATCGTCCCCAGCAGGCCCAGCAGCGGCGCGGCGGTGACAACGGTTTCAAGCATCCACAGCCCACGCGACATCTGCGGTTTGCTGAGCAGATACTGAGCGTCGATCAGATCGCTCATCGCCTCACGGTCTTCCGCCGTCTGCTTTTTCTCCAGCACCGGCAGAATGAGGGTCAGCGGGAGGCTACTGCGGCCGGTCAGCGATTCCGGCAGATCCGACGCGCGGCGAACGTCCGGCGTCAGCGCCTTTTCAAAGCGCAAAGCCTGACGCTGGGCCCACGAAAAATAGAGGCCGCGTTCAACCAGTATCACCACGGCGATCGCCAGCGCGGCGTACATAACGTAGAAAATAATATCGTGAATCAGATTGGCATCCATCAGAGTGCCCTCCGGTTAATTAAAAGGTGGCTTCCAGCGAGACGCTAAAGGTGCGCTCTTCGCCAACGTTGTAGTACGGGGTACTGGCCTTCACGCCGTCGTAAGCCGCCGCGTTAAAAGTCGTCGAGCGGACGGAAGTCAGGTACTGTTTATCGAACAGGTTATCGATGCCAAAGCGCAGGGTGGCGCTTTTGACAATCTTTTTATCCACCGGCAGATGCACGCCCGCGGCGACATCAAAGACCGTGCGCCCGCCGATTTTTTCGTCGTTGGTCAAATCGCCGTAGAACGAACTGACGTATTTGCCGCCGAAGCTGCCGTAGTAGAGACCATCGTCATAGCCCAGCGACGCGTTAAGCATGTTTTTCGGTACGTTTGGCACCGTTTTGCCCGCCGTTGGCAGCGGATGTCCGCCGTTGCTCACAATGTCGTCTTTTTGTTCGGAATGGGTGTAGGTATAAGAGGTGTAGTAGTTGAAGTTGTACGGCAGCTTACCGCTCCACTCCAGCTCCAGACCTTTACTCTCCACGCTGCCGATGTTCATCATTTCGTAGTCACCATCCGCATTGGTGGTCGAAATCTGCCGGTCGGTATAGCGCATATAGAAGAGCGTCGCGCTCAGCAGCATATCTTCGCGCTGAAAACGCCAGCCCAGCTCGTGGTTCCAGCTCAGCTCAGGTTTGGTGCTGATCGAGTCGCCGACGTTGTAGAGCACGTAGTTGGGTGGCGTACGCATGTTGCGCGTCAGGTTATAGAACAGCTGATTTTCGCTATCCGGCTTATAGCTGATGCTAAAGTTCGGCAGGAATTCATGGTAGGTCGCCTGGCGTTTTTCCGCAGCGCTATACAGGCTGCCTTTATTATCGCCTTTACGTTCAACATACTGATAAGCCAGCCCGCCCACCAGCGTCCAGTCCGGCGTCACGAACCAGCTGTCCTGAAGCCATACTTTGTGCGCAGGAGTCACCGTGTACTGGTTACGCCCCTGTACCGTATTGCCGTTCGCATCTTTAACCTGATCGGAACCGCCCGGTTTGCCGGAAACGTTCGCCGGGTTGCCATCGTCCTGAATGCTAATAAACGGCTGGGTCTGCGACTGACGCGCGCGCTCGTACCAGTAGCCAATATCCAGGCTGTGTTCGTCGTTAATATCCCACTTCAATTTCGTGGTAACGCCCGGCCGCCAGGTCTGGGTCCACGAAGGCCGGTAGTAGGTATTGGAAGTCAGGTTGCTGAGATCGTACTGTCCGGCGGTATCAGACGTATTGGACAGCACCGAGGCCGTTTGTCCGGTAAAGCTGCCGCCGTTACCCCAGTAGTAATAGGGCTGAACGGTCAACGCGAGGTTATCGCGCAGCTGTAAGCGCTGGGCAAAAGAGAGGGTGAAGGTTTCAAACGGATTACGGTTCAGCTTGTAATATTTGCTCAGCTGACCTTTGCTGTTGTAGACCGGGGTGGTCGAGTAGTCCTGACGCGGGTCTTCTTCGAACTGCGCTTTACTCAGGGTGTTATAGTTGCTGTTATCCTGACGGTTATACTTCATGATCAGGTTGCTGCTGTTGCCGTTGCCATCCTCGTACAGCGAGTTCATTTCGAACTTATCGGAATAATTACGCCCCTCCCCGCGCCATTTTTTGGCTTCAGTATGCGAGTACGAGAGCCAGTTGCTAAAACCGTTGTACTCCCCGGTCTCCAGACGAGCGAAAGTTTTGCTGAGGTTATGGCTGCCGAGCGTTTGTTTGACGAAGCCGCCAAACTCCTTTGAGGGACGCTTTGTCACAAGGCCAATATTACCGCCGCTGGAACCAATATGCGGGCCGTCAGCCTCGGAAGAGCCCTGGGTGACAAAGATCTGCTCAAGGTTTTCCGCGTCGCCCAGCAGGTTGGGGTAGACCGCATAGTTGCCCGAGTCGTTAATCGGGATGCCGTCCATCGACAGGCCGATCTGATCCGAGTTCATCCCGCGCATGGTGTAGTCGATACCGCTCAGGCCGCTGGCGTCATTGCTGTTGACGTTCATTCCCGGCGTATATTTCAGCATGTCGATAGCGTTGCTGGCGCCGGGGGCTTTTTCCATCGCCTCTTTGGTCAGGGTGGAACGCGCTTTGCCGCTGTCTTCCTGCACCATCAGACCGCCGCCGAGCGATTGCCCCTTAACGTTAATCTCCCCCACGTCGCTGCTTTCCGCCGCCAGCGAGGACCCCGATAACAGGGCCGACACCACGGCTAACGCAATCCCAGAATAATTAAAGTTTTTCATTTCTTTTCCTGTAAAAACAAATGATTAATTAGGCTTATGGCGCCTGGTAATTAAACGTCGCGGTAAATTTTTTGCTGCTTTGTCCGGCAAAAGCCTCTTCAGGAAAGGGCTTCAGCTGGCTGATGCTTTGCAGGGAACTAAGCGCAGCGCGATTGAGCAGCATGTTCGGCGCCCTGCTGGCAATACCGGAAGCCAGCACCCTGCCGCTGCGGTCAACCTCCAGCCAGACCTCCACGTTGCCCTGCGGGCGCTCCAGCGAAGCCTGACGGCCGCTCGGGTAGCGCTTGCGCTGCTCCAGCTCCCGGCGCAGCGCCTGCAGATAGCCGTTTTCCACCGCCTGCGCGTTCGCCTTCGGCGCCGGGGGAGAAGGCGGCGCGGCTGGTTTACTCACCGGACTACGAACGGCGGCGGGCTGCGGAGCCGCGATCGCCTGCGGTTTCGACGCTTTTTCCTTCACAACCGGTTTGGGTCTGGGTTTGGCTTTCGGTTTAACAACCGGTTTGGCCTGAATAATGGGTTCTGGCGCAGGAACGACGGGTTCAGCGACCGCCTCCGGTTCCGGCTCAGGTTGAATTTGCGGCGGTATTTCCGGCTGCGGTTCCGGGACAGGCTCCGGCTGCGGCGGTTCGGGTTCAGCCAGCGACAGTTCCATGACCGTATCGTCGTAATGCGGTTTGACCTGCAGCACTGCCTGCTGGCTGACAAACAGTAAACATCCGGCGACGACAATAGCGGGTAGCCAGCTAACAACGTGACGTGAGCGATAAAGCAGATACATATCACTGCTTCCGTGTGGCAATGGAAATGGAGAAGAAACCACCCTGACGCAGGGTATCCATCACGGCGATCAGGCGTTCCACCGCAACCTCTTTATCGCTGTTCACGATAATGGTGGTGGTTTGGTTTTCCTGCTGCTGTTGCTTCAGGGTATTGACCAGCGCATTCAGGGGCAGCGGCTGGCCATCAAGCTGCAGCTGGTCGCCGGCGCCGAGGGTGATAATGGCTTTTTTTTGCGGTTTAAGCTGTTGGGCGCTGCCGGCCGACGGCAGCTGCGTTTTCAAGCCCAGAGCCGGGATCACATTCAGGCTAATCAGGACAAAGAAAACCAGTAGAAACATCATCACATCGATCATCGGGATCAGCTCGATATGGGCTTTATTCTTTTTAGGCTCACTCCAGTTACGCATGTCACTCCCCCCAAAAATTGAAGGGGCCAATATAGAAGCGTTTTGTTTATTTTTTGTTACAGATTTTTTATTTTATTATCACAACAGAGGAATATTTGAGAAAAAAACACCATAGCCATTCACGTTATAAATAGTCATTCCATTGTTTTTTAAGTGATAATTAATTTCAAAACGCCATTACAGAAATGACGAAAAAGAGAACATCAAATTTTTTTGTTATTTTCGTGACATTGCAAAACGCCTCTTCCGTCGCGCACGTTGAGTCCCCTTGCGCCCCAGCCCCCCGCGCGCTAGCATGGCTTCCTCACACTACGGAGCACGTATGGGCCTGTTAAACCGAATAAAAATGCTGTGGCAAGCCGCCGTCGGCTCGTCTTATTCCTGGCCCGCGCTGGATATCACGCTTCCCGGCGAGCGCTATCTGCACCTGGTCGGCAGTATTCATATGGGCACCCGCGACATGTCGCCGCCGCCCGCCAGGTTATTAAAAAAGATCCGCCAGGCCGATGCGCTGATTGTGGAAGCGGATATTAGCGGCAGCGAAACGCCGTTCAGCAACCTCCCCTCCTGTCCGCCGCTGGCGGAACGCCTGAGCGCCTCCCTGCTTGCTGAACTGCAAGAGCGGGCAGGAGAAATGGGGCTGTCCATCGCGCTGTTCGACAGCCAGCCGCTGTGGCAGGTGGCGATGGTATTGCAGGCGACTCAGGCGCAAAAACTGGGGCTAAGGGCGGATTACGGCATTGATTATCAACTGCTGATGGCGGCGCGTGAGAGCAATATCCGCGTGATGGAGCTGGAGGGAGCCGATAGCCAGATAGCGCTGCTGCGGGATCTGCCCGACGGCGGCCTGGCGCTGCTGGAGGATACCCTCACCCACTGGCGCACGAATGCGCGTCTGCTGCAGGTGATGATCGGCTGGTGGCTGGAGCAGCCGCCGTCAACGGGCGCAACCTCGCTGCCGACAACGTTTAGCCAGTCGCTATATGATGTGCTGATGCATCAGCGCAATCTCGCCTGGCGCGAAACGCTGCTGGCGCTGCCGCCGGGGCGCTACGTGGTTGCCGTAGGGGCGCTTCATTTGTACGGGGAAGGGAATCTGCCGGACATGCTGACGTAAAAAAATGGCCAATATTGCTATTGGCCCGTCAAAGAGGAATTTCATCATTATTATTATTCCGGGGTTCGCGCCCCGGATCGTCTGATTGTCGCTCAAAGTGACCATCACTGCCAATACTATTGCGCAAGATGATACTATTTTTTAGACAGCCGTCGGGCGTATGCTTATGTCACATTAAATCGGTTGGTAAGAAGGATAACGATGACTCCCGCCGTAAAATTACTCGAAAAAAACAAAATTAGTTTTCACATTCACAGCTACGATCACGATCCGAACGAAACCAATTTTGGCGATGAGGTGGTGCGTAAGCTGGGGCTCAACGCCGAGCAGGTCTATAAAACGCTGCTGGTCGCCGTCAACGGCGATATGAAGCATCTGGCCGTCGCGGTGACGCCGGTAGCGGGTCAGCTGGATTTGAAAAAGGTGGCGAAGGCTTTAGGCGCTAAGAAAGTCGATATGGCAGACCCGATGGTCGCGCAGCGGGTCACCGGCTATCTGGTGGGCGGGATCAGCCCGCTTGGGCAGAAAAAACGCCTGCCGACGGTGATTGACGCGCCGGCCCAGTCGTTTGCCACCATCTATATTTCCGGCGGCAAACGCGGGCTGGATATTGAGCTGGCGGCCAGCGATCTGGCGAAGATCCTTGAGGCAAAATTCGCCGATATCGCGCGTCGCGATTAATTGACGGTTTTTCGTCTGAGGACACTCCCGGAGGCGGCGCTGACGCGCCTTGTCCGGGCTATAAAATCCAAAACTGCTCAGACCTGTCGCCCCGGTAAGCGCAGCGCCACCGGGGCGCTGCTCTGACGTTACTGCCAGCTTACCTCGCCTTTCGGTTCATAAGCTGCCGCGTCCAGCGGTGAGTTTTTCTGGATATACTCTTTCAGCACCTCGGCGTCGATAAAGCCGGTATTCACATAGCCGGGCCTGGTATCAATATGCGGGTAGCCGTCGCCGCCGGTGGCGTTAAAGCTCAGGGTCGCCATACGGTAGGTCTTCGCCGGATCGACCGGTTCGCCTTTGATGGTCAAATTATTAAGCTTACCGTCTTTGGCCACAAAACCGACGTTGGCAAACTGCGGATAGGCGCCAGAATCGGGCTTCATCTGCGCCACGGCGGTCAGATACTCCGTCACTTCCTTACCGCTCATATCGACATACACCAGCACGTTGCCGAAAGGCTGTACCTTCATCACGTCTTTATAGGTGATATCGCCCGCTTCAATCGAATCACGCACGCCGCCGCCGCTCATCACCGCGAAATCGGCATTGCTGCGCGCCATCTGCGCCGCCAGCAGCAGACGTCCCATATTGGTTTGCACAAAACGCACTTTGCTGCGATCGCCCTCCAGGTGCGCGTTTACGCTACCGATTTTGACCTGCAGCTGCGCTTTGCCCTTATTCTGGAACGGCGTCAGCAGGGAGAGCATCTGCGGATTTTCGGCGATTTGCGGCGTATAGAGCACGCGCTCGCTCTCGCCGTTGTCGTAAGTGACCTTTTTCTTCAGGTTGACCGGGATCAGCTGATAGTGCACCAGCTTCATTTCGCCGTTGCGGAATTCGAAGTCGGCGCGGCCCACATATTTGCCCCACTCATGGGCCTGGACGATCCAGATACCGTTCTGCTTGTCCGGCGCGCACGGGCTGCCCGGAACGTAATCCACCTGTTTTTTATTCTCAGAGGCCATGCATACCGGGTCCTGCGAGTGGCCGCCGACGATCATCGCCAGCGAACCTGCCGGCAGGCTGCGCGCCATCTCGACGTCGCCCGGCGCATTCGAGCCGTGGGCGCCGTTGTCATAATGGCCCATGTGGGTGGTGGCCAGAATGACGTCCGGTTTTTCATTCTGCTGCAGCTCCTGGATAACGAGTTTGGCCTCTTCCGCCGGTTTGCGGAACTCGATATCCGTAAAGAACTCAGGGTTACCAATTTTGGCCGTATCGTCGGTCGTCAGGCCGATAACCGCAATATTCAGCCCGCCGCGTTTGAACAGCGCCCACGGCTTAAACAGACGCTCGCCGGTGCTTTTCTGGTAAATATTGGCGGAGAGGAACGGGAACTTCGCCCATTTTTCCTGCTGACGCAGTACGCTAAGGGGATTATCAAACTCGTGATTGCCTACCGCCATCGCATCATAGCCAATCAGGTTCATCCCGCGAAAATCGGGTTCCGCGTCCTGTAAGTCGGATTCCGGCACGCCGGTGTTGATATCGCCGCCGGATAACAGCAGCACGCTGCCGCCCTCTGCCGCCACCTCTTTGCGAATGCCGTCCACCAGCGTTTTTTGTGCCGACAGCCCGTATTCGCCGTAGTCGCTGCGCCAGAAGTGGCCATGATGATCGTTAGTATGCAGAATGGTAATTTTATAGGTTTTATCCTGCTCATAAGCCTGCGCAGACAGGCTCCCCAGCGATAACGCCGTGAATAGCGCCAGCGCAACGCCTTGCTTCATAAAGTGCATATTTCTCTCCCTGACGAAATGACAAGTGCCGAAAGTATAGCGAGTTAGCCGATTAGACAAATATGTTTTCAGAATTGCGACTTCCTTCAAACCTTAGGGGCAGGTATGTTAGGCAGATAATAATTCCACCTGCATCCTCTATAAAAAATACTTAAGCGAACCTATGGCAATGAATCAGACCGCACAACCCTTATCCGGCCCTGCTGCTGCGCCGCAAAAAGCACGCATCTCGTTTCGCATTCTCGGCGCTATCAGCCTCTCACATTTGCTAAACGATATGATCCAATCGCTTATTCTGGCTATCTACCCGCTGCTGCAAGCCGAGTTTTCGCTGACCTTTGTGCAGATAGGGATGATTACCCTCACCTTCCAGCTGGCCTCATCGCTGCTGCAGCCGGTCGTGGGCTATCTGACCGACAAACACCCGATGCCGTGGTCGCTACCGATAGGCATGTGCTTTACCTTAAGCGGTCTGGTGCTGCTGGCGATTTCCGGGAGCTTCGGGATGGTTCTGCTGGCTGCCGCGCTGGTCGGTACCGGCTCTTCGGTCTTTCACCCGGAGTCTTCACGCGTGGCGCGAATGGCCTCCGGCGGTCGCCATGGCCTGGCGCAGTCGATATTCCAGGTCGGCGGCAACTTTGGCAGTTCGTTAGGCCCGCTGCTTGCGGCCCTGATTATCGCGCCCTACGGCAAAGGTAACGTTGGCTGGTTTGTCCTGGCGGCGCTGCTGGCGATCGTCGTGCTGGCGCAGATCAGCCGCTGGTATGCCGCTCAGCACCGTATGAACAAAGGTAAACCCAAAGCGGTCATTGTCAATCCATTGCCGAAAAACAAAGTCATTCTGGCGGTTAGCATTCTTTTGCTGCTGATTTTCTCAAAATACTTCTATATGGCGAGCATCAGCAGCTATTACACCTTTTATCTGATGCAAAAGTTTGGATTATCGGTGCAAAACGCGCAGTTTCATCTGTTTGCTTTTCTTTTTGCCGTCGCGGCGGGAACGGTGATTGGCGGGCCTGTAGGCGATAAGATTGGGCGCAAATATGTTATTTGGGGCTCTATCCTTGGCGTAGCGCCGTTTACTCTTGTTTTACCCTACGCATCGCTGGAATGGACCGGCATTTTAACGGTGATAATTGGTTTTATCCTCGCGTCGGCTTTTTCCGCCATTCTGGTCTACGCTCAGGAGCTGTTGCCGGGGCGGATCGGTATGGTTTCTGGTTTGTTCTTCGGATTCGCTTTTGGCATGGGTGGCCTTGGCGCCGCGGTGCTGGGGCTGTTAGCTGACCATACCAGTATCGAGCTGGTCTATAAAATCTGCGCTTTCTTGCCACTGATTGGCATCCTGACGATATTTCTGCCTAACAACCACCAAAAGTCCTGATTCTTCGGCAGCCAAAGTGTAACTTTGGCTGCCTCAATCCCTTACTCCACCAGCATTACCCCGCATAAGCTGCTGCCATTTTGCGGTCCGTGCTTTTTTGCATGCCAATTCCATCTTTCTGCAAAATTCAACGATTATTCATAAACAAAACCGCTGAAATTGTCATAAACTATTATTCGGTTTTTTGGTTTTATACCCTAAATAATTCAAGTTGCAGGAAGGCGGCGATGCAGGGAATCCCCTGGAGCTTACTGAAGTAAGTGACTGGGGTGAGCGAGGAAAGCCAACGCCCATGCAAATTGAAGTATGACGGGTATATGCCGAAAATGGATCAGCTCACCACTGCAAGGAGACGGAATGCACCACGCAACACCGCTAATCACCACCATTGTCGGCGGCCTTGTGCTCGCCTTTATTCTCGGCATGATTGCCAATAAGCTACGTATTTCTCCTCTGGTGGGATATTTATTAGCGGGCGTGCTGGCCGGACCTTTTACCCCAGGTTTCGTTGCTGATACCAAGCTGGCGCCGGAGCTGGCCGAGCTTGGCGTGATCCTGCTGATGTTCGGCGTGGGTCTGCATTTCTCCTTAAAAGATTTGATGGCGGTCAAGGCTATCGCTATTCCGGGGGCAATCGCCCAGATCGCCGTGGCGACGCTGTTGGGTATGGCGCTCTCTGCCATGCTGGGCTGGTCGTTAATGACCGGGATCGTTTTTGGTCTGTGTCTTTCTACCGCCAGTACCGTGGTGCTGCTGCGCGCGCTGGAAGAACGACAGCTTATTGATAGCCAGCGGGGGCAAATCGCCATCGGCTGGCTGATTGTGGAAGATCTGGTGATGGTGCTGACGCTGGTGCTGCTGCCGGCAGTCGCCGGCATGACCGAGAAAGGCGACGTTGGCCTGGCTACCCTGGCCCTCGATATGGGCATTACCATCGGTAAAGTCGTTGCCTTTATCGCCATAATGATGCTGGTCGGCCGCCGACTGGTGCCGTGGATTATGTCACGCAGCGCGGCAACCGGCTCGCGCGAGCTGTTTACGCTGTCGGTGCTGGCGTTAGCGCTCGGCATCGCCTTCGGCGCCGTTGAGCTGTTTGACGTCTCCTTCGCCCTCGGCGCCTTTTTCGCCGGTATGGTGCTCAATGAATCCGAGCTCAGCCATCGCGCGGCCCACGATACCCTGCCGCTGCGCGACGCCTTCGCCGTACTGTTCTTTGTTTCCGTGGGAATGCTGTTTGACCCGATGATCCTGATCGATCAGCCGCTGGCGGTGCTGGCGACGCTGGTCATCATTATTTTCGGTAAATCGGCCGCCGCTTTCTTCCTGGTACGAATGTTCGGCCACTCGCCGCGCACCGCGCTGACCATTGCCGCCAGCCTGGCGCAAATCGGTGAATTTGCCTTTATTCTCGCCGGGCTGGGAATGGCGCTGGATCTGCTGCCGCAGGCCGGGCAAAACCTGGTGCTTGCCGGCGCCATTATCTCCATCATGCTCAACCCGGTCCTGTTTACCCTGCTGGAAAAATATCTCGATAAAACGGAGACGCTGGACGAACAGACGCTGGAAGAAGTGCTTGAAGATGAGAAACAGATCCCCGTCGATATCTGTAACCACGCGCTGCTGGTCGGTTTCGGTCGCGTCGGGAGCCTGCTCGGTGAAAAACTGATGGCGCAGGGCGTGCCGCTGGTGGTTATCGAAACCTCGCGTACCCGCGTTGACGAACTGCGCGCACGCGGTATTCGCGCGGTATTAGGCAACGCCGCCAATGAAGAGATTATGAATCTGGCGCATCTTGACTGCGCCCGCTGGCTGCTGCTGACCATCCCTAACGGCTATGAAGCCGGGGAAATCGTGGCTTCCGCGCGCGAGAAGTGCCCGAATATCGAGATCATCGCGCGCGCCCACTACGACGATGAAGTGGAGTATATCGTTGAACGCGGCGCCAACCAGGTGGTGATGGGCGAGCGGGAAATCGCCCGCGCCATGCTGCAGCTGCTCGAAACGCCGCCAGCAGGCGAGCTTATTACCGGTTAATGCTTCCGGCCCCGACTTCTCGGGGCCGGCTTTACTTACCGGCTTAGCGATCCCAGTAAGCCTCTTCCAGGCTATCTTCACGCTCCGGCAGGCCGCGGGTCAGACGCGGCGAGTGCTGGTTCAGCACCTGATAGCTCACGCGGTTAGCGTATTTACACACCTGCGCCAGCGAGGAATAGGTCAGCCACTTGCACTTGTGCTTGCTGGAGTTCGGCACGTTGTTGCGATGATAGTTATTGGCGGTGATATCGTGCAGCAGCGCCGCCAGCGCGCCGTCGCCCGCGCCGTTGGTATTCATGATCTTCTCCGGCCCGCCCATATAGGGTGCGATATGCGAATAAATACGCAGCGGATTTTCGCAATCCTGATGGCGCATCGCGCGGCTGAATTCATACTGGTTAAACTCGGCAATCGCGCCCGGCAGCAGCGGATGTTGCGTTTTGCGCTTAGCCTCATCCTCGGTAAAACTGGCCATATACAGCCCGGCAGGCCCGGCGGTGCACAGTACCAGGTCAACCCACTCCAGCGCCTTGTCGGAAGCCAGCAGCGGATCGGATAGTCCGGTCAGCGCTTCCGCTTCCTCTTCGTTCATCGCCAGAATAGAGACGTGCTCCTTGAGGAACGCCTGCCACCACGCCGGATTATCGGCGATAACGTATTTGGTCCCCAGAGTCAGGACCACCGGTACATCGTGCTTTTTCGCATATGCGATGGCCTGCATCGTCGCGTCCGGCATCGGCTCGCCCGGCTTGCAGCGCACGAGATAGGAGGTCAGCACCAGCGCGGAGGCGCCGGCGATGACGCTCTCCGGAATGCTTTCCGGACGGAGCTTGTTCATATGCCCGGGGCTGATCGCAAAGGTGCGCTCGCCGGAGTCGCTAATCAGCGTAAAGCAGCGCCCAATCGCCCCATCCACCCCCTGCAGGTAGTTCAGATCGGTACGGCTGGAGGTGTTGCACAGGTAGCGGTAGGCGTAGCCGCCGATTTCAATATTACTGCACATTACGCCAAGCAGAACCGAACGGTCATCCGCCAGCACCGAGTAGTTGTGCATGGTGTTACCGATGGTGCCGCCGGCAAACTGGTGGGTAATCAGGTCGTTGCGGACCAGTTCCTGATACAGCGCTTCGGCGACATCGTCTTCAATCACCAGCGAATGCCCGGCGCTCAGGCCGTAGCGTACGATAAACGCCTCATCCACTTTCGCTTCGATATCAACCAGGGTTTGATCGATGCCGACCACCCAGGCGACGTTAGACTCATTGTCCGGCTGAATTTGCTGCAGCAGCGGATCGCGAGCGTTGACGGGAAAATAGTGTTTGGATTTGCGTTTACCGGGAAATTTCATAGTGGCGATTTATTGACAGTGAACAAGCGGGGAATAGTAGCATACTCCCCGCCGCACGCGCGATCAGCGATATTTCGCCGTCAGGTTGACCATCATTTCAATATGCGCGGTGTCCGCATTAAGCGCCGGAATGTACTCATATTGCTGGCCGCCGGCTTCGAGGAAGATTTCCCGGTTCTGCACCGCGATCTCCTCCAGCGTCTCCAGGCAATCGGCGGAAAAGCCGGGGCAGATAACCTGAATATGCTTCACCCCTTTCTCACCGAGCATTTTCAGCGTTTCGTCGGTGTAGGGCGTCAGCCAGGGCTCACGACCAAAGCGCGACTGGAACGTCATCATCACCCGCTCAGGCGGCAGCCCCAGGGCTGAAACCAGCTCACGGGTGGTATCGCGACAGCGCTGAGGATAGGTATCCCCTTGCTGGGCGTACCGCTGCGGGATGCCATGATAGGAGAGCAGCAGTAAATCTGGCTCACCGTGCACCGCAAAGGATGCCCGCACGCTGGCGGCCAGCGCGTGAATATAGTCCACGTCATCGGCGTAGTCGCGAATAAAAGAGATGCCGGGGATGGCGCGCTTTTTGGCAAGGATACGCCCTAGTTCATCCCAGACCGCCGCCACGGTGGAGCAGGAGTACTGCGGATAGAGCGGTAGCACCACGATGTGATCCACGCCCTGCTCCAGCAGTTCATCAACCGCGCTCTCCAGCGACGGCGAACCGTAGCTCATCCCCAGCGCCACCGGCGTATCCGGAAGCCGCGCGGCCAGCGCCTGCCGCTGCTGCTGGCTATAGACCATCAGCGGCGAGCCATCTTCCATCCAGATGGACTGATAGAGCTTGGCGACCCGGGGCGCGCGCAGGGGCAGTATCACGCCGCGCAGCAGCGGCCACCACAGTAGACGGGAGGTATCCACCACGCGCCGATCGCTAAGAAACTGTCGTAGATAGCGCTTTACCGCGTCGGGCGTGGGCGCATCGGGAGTGCCTAAATTGGCTAATAAGATACCTGTTTTCGTCTGATGCATTACCGCCTCTTAACCATTTGAATCGCTGACAATTGTAGCTGAAATGGCGCTAAACGGAACCAATCATAGAAAAAGGTAAAATGAGAGGAGTTCTCACCCCGCCGCGGCGGGATGAGAACTAACGGAATTAACCGAGGATTTTTTCCAGTTCAACGCGAACGTCGGCCACCGCTTTGGTGCCATCGACTTTCGCGTACTGGGTATTGCCCGCTTCGGCTTCTTTCTGATAGTAGCCGATCAGCGGAGCCGTCATCTGATGATATTCAACCAGACGCTTACGCACGGTCTCTTCCTGGTCGTCTTTACGGGTGGTCAGCTCTTCGCCGGTCACGTCGTCTTTGCCTTCAACTTTCGGCGGATTAAATTTGATGTGGTAAACGCGGCCGGAAGCTGCGTGAACGCGACGCCCGATGATGCGGTCAACGATCAGTTCGTCAGGAACATCGAATTCCAGCACGTAATCCACGGTGATACCCGCTTCTTTCATGGCGTCAGCCTGCGGAATGGTGCGCGGGAAGCCGTCCAGCAGAAAACCGTTGCGGCAATCTTCCTGAGTAATACGCTCTTTGACCAGGGCGATAACCAGTTCGTCGGTGACCAGCTTACCGGCGTCCATAATATCTTTCGCCTGTTTGCCCAGCTCGGAGCCTGACTTCACCGCGGCACGCAGCATGTCGCCGGTGGAGATTTGCGGAATACCGTATTTCTCCATGATGAACTGAGCCTGAGTTCCTTTACCCGCGCCCGGAGCGCCAAGCAGAATAATACGCATTACGAAAATCCCCTCAAAAGTTGATTCAATTTTTCAAAAAACGCTAAACCATACCACCAGAACGCGGATGGCTCAAGGAAGGCGGGGCGGCTGAAACGGTTAATGGTGAGATATTTTACGTAGAGTGCGGTTTGATGCCCTCACCCCGGCCCTCTCCCAGCGGGAGAGGGGTAGAGTGAGGGTAAAGATTACGACGCCAGCAGCTGGTTCATGCGGCGGATAAACTGGTTCGGATCTTCCAGCGTACCGCGCTCGGCCAGCAGCGCCTGATCGAGCAGCAGCTCAACCCACTCGCCGAACTGTGCATCATCCTGGGTATCCGCCGCGCGTTTTACCAGCGGATGCAGCGGGTTCAGTTCAAAGATGTACTTCACTTCCGGCGCGGCCTGGCCCGCAGCGGCAAACAGTTTTGCCATCTGGGTGCTCATTTCATCCGCGTCGGTGGTGACGATGGCCGGCGTATCGGTCAGACGATGGGTCAGACGAACCTCTTTCACCCGGTCGCCGAGCAGCGTTTTGGCACGCTCAACGAACGGCTCCAGCGCCTTCTCGGCTTCTTTAGTGGTTTCATCCACTTCGTCCGTCAGCTTATCCAGCGACTCATCGGCTTTCGCCACCGACTGGAACGGCTTACCGTCGAACTCGGTCAGATAGCTCATCATCCACTCGTCGATGCGATCGGAAAGCAGCAGCACTTCAATGCCTTTTTTACGCAGCAGTTCCAGATGCGGGCTGCTTTTCGCGGCAGCGTAGCTGTCGGCGGTAATGTAGTAAATCTTCTCCTGCCCTTCTTTCATGCGGGAGACATACTCTTCCAGCGACACGGTCTGCGCGGCGGAGTCGGTATGGGTGCTGGCGAAACGCAGCAGTTTGGCGATGGCCTGCTGGTTGGCCTGATCTTCCGCCGGCCCCTCTTTCAGCACGAGGCCAAACTGCTGCCAGAAGGTCTGATATTTTTCCGCGTCGTCTTTCGCCAGTTTTTCCAGCATCTGCAGGGCGCGTTTGCTCAGCGCGGTTCGCAGATTGCGGGTGACGCTGCTGTCCTGAAGGATTTCACGCGACACGTTCAGCGGCAGATCGTTAGAGTCGACCAGGCCGCGGACGAAACGCAGGTAGTTCGGCATAAACTGCTCGGCGTCATCCATGATGAAGACGCGCTGCACGTACAGCTTCAGGCCGTGTTTATGATCGCGATTCCACATATCCCACGGCGCCTGCGACGGGATATACAGCAGGCTGGTGTACTCCTGCTTACCTTCAACGCGGTTGTGGCTCCAGGTCAGCGGATCGCTGTAATCGTGGGCAATGTGCTTATAAAACTCGTTGTATTCGTCGTCTTTGATTTCCGA
This sequence comes from Klebsiella sp. LTGPAF-6F, assembly GCF_001753185.1. Taxonomy (NCBI): domain Bacteria; kingdom Pseudomonadati; phylum Pseudomonadota; class Gammaproteobacteria; order Enterobacterales; family Enterobacteriaceae; genus Klebsiella; species Klebsiella sp. LTGPAF-6F. Next base: position 1,568,712 of record NZ_CP017450.1, on the reverse strand, counting down.
CTTATTGCGCGTCCACAGCGCCTGGGCTTTGTTAATTTTCTCCCAGCTAATGACGGTTTCGCCGTCAACGTCTTCGCGCTTTTCAATTTCCACCGGCAGCGCGATGTGATCGGAGTATTTGCTGATGATCGAACGCACGCGCCAGTCGTTGAGGAAATCGTCCTCGCCTTCGCGCAGGTGCAGCGTGATCTCGGTACCGCGATCGGCTTTGTTAATGTCGGCAACGGTATATTCGCCTTCGCCAGCGGATTCCCAGAAGACGCCGTTTTCGGCGCTGTCGCCCGCCGCGCGGGTACGGACGGTAACTTTATCGGCAACAATAAACGCCGAATAGAAGCCCACGCCGAACTGGCCAATCAGCTGGCTGTCTTTCGCCTGGTCAGAGCCCATGGACTCAAGGAACGCTTTGGTGCCGGACTTGGCGATGGTGCCGAGATGGTCGATGACCTCATCGCGATTCATACCAATGCCGTTATCGGCGATGGTCAGGGTGCGGTTGTCTTTATCAAATGAAACACGCACGCGCAGTTCGCCGTCGCCTTCGTACAGATCCGGCTGGGACAGCGCGCGGAAGCGCAGCTTGTCGGCCGCATCGGAGGCGTTGGAAATCAGCTCACGCAGGAAAATTTCTTTATTGGAATAAAGAGAATGGATCATCAGGTGCAGAAGCTGCTTGACCTCTGACTGAAAACCACGAGTTTCTTGTCCTTTCATCTAAATCAACCTCAACAATGCCATTGTTAATGGTAAAAAAACCGTTGAGGGTGAGATGGGGACAGAGGGAGAAGTTTTCAAGCGGAGGCCCCGAAAAGCGCCTCCGTTTGATTAAAAACGAATCTTATGCCGCCCGGCGAGCGAGTGGGATAGCGTCGTGCCGTCAACCATCTCCAGCTCGCCGCCGACCGGTACGCCATGGGCGATACGGCTCGCGTCTACGCCATACTGCGCGCAGAGCTCGGCGATATAATTGGCCGTCGCCTCCCCTTCTACCGTTGGGTTGGTCGCGAGGATCACTTCCTGCATAGATTCGTCACGCAGACGCTGTTCCAGACGATCGAGCCCAATGTCATCCGGCCCGATACCGTCAAGCGGCGACAGGTGGCCCATCAGCACAAAGTAGCGACCGGAAAACTGCCCGGTCTGCTCGATAGCGTAGATATCCGCTGGGCTCTCTACCACGCAGATCTGGCCGTTTTCCTTGCGCCGAGGGTTGCTGCAAATATTGCACACCTCCTGCTCGGTGAAGGTACGGCAATCGGCGCAGTGGCCGATTTCCGACATCGCGCGCGTTAGCGCCTGCGCCAGGCGCATTCCGCCGCTGCGGTCGCGCTGCAGCAGGGTAAACGCCATGCGCTGCGCCGACTTCGGGCCGACGCCCGGCAGGCAGCGCAGTGCTTCCATAAGCTGCGTTAACAGCGGACTGGTCTGCATCAGAACGGCATCTTAAAGCCTGGCGGCAGCTGCATACCGGCGGACACGGACGCCATTTTTTCTTTCTGCGTCTCTTCAATGCGGCGGGCGGCGTCGTTAAACGCGGCAGCCACCAGATCTTCCAGCATCTCTTTGTCGTCTTCCAGCAGGCTCGGGTCGATCTCAACGCGACGGCAGTTGTGCGCGCCGTTGATGGTGACTTTTACCAGGCCAGCGCCGGATTCACCGGTCACTTCCAGTCGGGCCACTTCTTCCTGCATCTGCTGCATTTTTTCTTGCATCTGCTGGGCCTGCTTCATCAGGTTACCCAGACCGCCTTTTCCACCAAACATAGGCTTCTCTCTCAGTAAGTCATCGTTAAGGATGCTGACCGCAAGTCAGACTTGCAATCAAATGGGGCGAATACTCTCTTCATCCAGGTCCGCATCGAAGAATCGACGCAGCGTCTGAATGTTATTATCCGCAATAATCGCTTCACGCGCCTGCGCGAGCTTTTCTTCATAAATTGCCTGCCGCCACTCAAGCGGCGTGCGCATCGCGGGATTATCATCTTCCACGATGGTCAATTCAACCGGCGTACCGTACAAAATACCGAGCGCTTCCGCCAGCTTTTGCTGCGCGCCCGCCGAATTCAGGTGACACTGGCTCGGACGCAGATGCAGGCAGACGCGATTGCCCTCCTGCTCTTTCCAGGCGTTCAGGGCGACCTGCTCTACCAGTTTGGGTACCGCAAGCCGGCTGACCTCCGCCGCCCAGCTATCGCGCTCGACCGCTTCGACTGCCAGCTTTGCCGCCAGCTCCGGCGTTTTTTCATGCTCCAGCGCTTTTTTCAGCGCCTTCGGCGTCGCCACTTCTTCTTTTACGGCTTCAACAACCGTCGTCGATTTCCAGCGATAGGCTTCCTTTTTCGCCGGCGCTTTCTCCAGCGCAGCCGCCGCCGGACGCGCCTGTACGCGTTCGGTAATTGAACTCAGTCGTTCCAGCGCAGCGTTATTCACCGGCCGCGCGCGGGAAGCGGCTGCCGGTTCACTCTTTTTTGGGGTGGGCGCTCCCTGGCTACGCTGCAGCTGGCTGCGGGCCGCCAGCACCTGGCTGGTGGTCTGCGGCAAATTCGGCGGCGGCGACGGCGGCGCGGATGCCGGGGCAGCCTGCTGGGCCGGTGCGGCCTGAATAGCCTGCACCGGCGGCGCCTCCGGTTCCGGCAGCGGCATACGCGGATGGAAAGCCAGCGCACGCAGAAGCGTCATCTCGACGCCCATTCGTCTGTCCGGGGCGTACGGGAGCTCTTTGCGGCCAATCAGTAGCGTTTGATAGTACAGCTGAACATCGGTTGGCGGCACCGTCCGCGCCAGCTCGCGCATGCGCAGCTCAATCGCGGCCATATCCGCTCCCAGCGCCGACGGCGAGAGCTGAACCATCGCAATACGGTGCAGCAGGCTTTGCATCTCCACCAGCAAGGCCTCCCACTCCACGCCGCGGGCGGCAGCCTCATTGACGCCGGCCATGACCCGCTCGCCGTCGGCAGCCACCAGCGCCTCAATCAGCGAAAGCGCCTGATCGTCGTCAAGGGTGCCGAGCATGGTGCTGACGGATTCAGCCGTCAGGCGACCGTCGCCGCTGGCAATGGCCTGATCGGTCAGGCTTAACGCATCGCGCAGGCTACCGTCCGCCGCGCGCGACAGCAGCTGCAGCGCGCGCGGTTCAAAAGCGATCTGCTCGGCGCCGAGAATATGCTCCAGCTGATGGCGAATCTGTTCGACGTCCAGCGCCTTAAGATGGAACTGCAGGCAGCGGGAAAGAATGGTCACCGGCAGCTTCTGCGGATCGGTCGTCGCCAGCAGAAATTTAACGTGCGCCGGGGGCTCCTCCAGCGTTTTTAACAACGCGTTGAAGCTGTGGCGCGAAAGCATATGGACTTCATCGATCAGATAGACCTTGAAGCGACCGCGGGCCGGCGCGTACTGGACGTTATCCAGCAGATCGCGGGTATCTTCGACTTTGGTGCGCGAGGCGGCATCGATCTCAATCAGATCGACAAAGCGCCCCTGTTCTATTTCACGGCAGTTATCGCAGACGCCGCACGGCGTGGCGGTAATGCCGGTTTCGCAGTTTAATCCTTTTGCCAACAGGCGCGCGATAGAGGTTTTACCGACTCCGCGGGTACCGGAAAAAAGATATGCGTGGTGAATGCGCCCTAACGACAAGCCGTTCGCCAGTGCGGTCAGCACATGTTCCTGGCCGACGACGTCAGCAAAGGTTTGTGGGCGCCATTTACGGGCTAAGACCTGATAACTCATGGGCTGGCTCTGAAACGCTGGAAGGTGAAATCACGAGGGGTCATGCTATCACAGCCCCGCTCAATCAGCGAGGCTATGTGGTGGGATTTGCTTAGTGGCCCGGGAAAGGGACCAGGCTATAGCAGTTGATTCCCAGTTTTTCCAGGCGCTGCTCGCCGCCCAGATCGAACAGATTAATAATAAAGGCCGCATCGTGCACTTCACCGCCCAGGCGACGAATAAGCTTCACGGTGGCGTCAATGGTGCCGCCGGTTGCCAGCAGATCGTCAACCACCAGGACTTTATCGCCTTCTTTGATCGCATCGACATGGATTTCCAGCTGATCGGTGCCGTACTCAAGCTCGTAGCTTTCTGCGATAGTTTCACGCGGCAGCTTACGCGGCTTGCGTACCGGAACAAAGCCTACGCCCAGCGCCAGCGCAACCGGTGCGCCAAATAAGAAGCCACGCGCCTCGGTGCCCACCACTTTGGTAATCCCCGCGTCTTTATAACGCTCGGCCAGCAGCTCAATGCTGAGCGCGTAGGCCTTCGGGTCTTCCAGCAAGCTGGTGACATCACGGAAAAGGATGCCAGGTTTCGGATAGTCCTGGATGCTTTGGATGCTGTTCTTCAGATATTCAAGCTGCTGTGCTGTTGCGGTCATAAGTGTATGCCTGATTAAAACGGTGTTACTCACGGGCATGCCAAATGGGCCAAAGAAACTTTTGTTTAACCTTTGACCAGGCTTACCCGCGCTCGAAAACGCCAGAATTTACTGGCTGTCAGCGACAATTGCAACCATCATTATTGCGCATCAGTGCTTTTGTTGCTTTGCATCAACCACCGGAATGCGCCACATAAATATCAGCAGACAGGTCAGAATGATCAGCAGCAAGATGCGCACCCAGGTAAGATTAACCAGCCACAGCGAAATGGCAAAGGTCAGCAAAATCATCGCGACCGCCCGCGGCTTCGCGCCCGGCGGCATGGCGCGGTATTTCTGCCAGTGACGCAGGTAGCCGCCAAACCATGAGCGATACAAAAGCCAGTGGTGAAAGCGCGGCGACGAGCGCGCAAAGCACCAGGCGGCAAGCAGGATAAACGGCGTCGTCGGCAGTAGCGGTAAAAACACGCCCAGCGTTCCCAGCGCTACCGCCAGCCAGCCAATGATGATCAAAATAATACGTGGCATAATGCGAATCGTTATCACGAAGATAACGCTAATGTAGCACAGTTGCTTATCAGGGGATGGAGGAGTTATTTGAAAACCGCCCGGCTTTTACATTCACTGGAAAACCAGCTTGCGGAGCTGGCCGCTCAGGTGGCGCCCATGGCCAATCACGCGACCCTCAGCCCGCGCTTCGATCGTCAGCTGTTCCGTACCCGCAGCACGCAGATGCAGGCTTATCTCAATGAGGCCAGAGACGGCTTTACGGCGTTAAAACAGGCGGCCGAACGCCAGCAGCTTGCGCAGGTCGCCTGGCTGGCGGAACGTCTCGTTGCTCAAATCGCCGCGATTAACCGGGAAACGGCGACCTGGTCATTACGCGCCTGGGATAGCGCGTCGCCAACGCTTAGCCGCTGGCAGCGCCGACGTCTACAGCATCAGGAGTATGAACGGCGCCTGCTGGCCATGCGCAACGACCGACAAAGACGACTGGCGCAAGCCATTAGCCTTGATGACCAGCAGCGGCTGGCAAAGGAAGTTGAAGCCTATACCGGGCGCCTGGCCCGCTGTCGCGACGCGCTGGAAAAAATTGAAAACAGAATAGCCCGCTTAACGCGCTAACGGGAGGAAGAAGTATGTCGCTGGAAAATGCCCCTGACGAGGTCAAGCTGGCCGTCGATTTAATTATGCTGCTTGAGGAGAATAAAGTTCCTGCGCAAACCGTGCTAGCTGCGCTGGAAATTATCCGTCGAGACTATGAAAACAAAGTAAAAAGTGCGGAAGAGTCCTCGCAAAACGCACAGGAGTAGTCTGTTGGCGGATCGTTGGGGGTGGCAGAGTTGTCGCCTGCCCCTTACCACAACGGATAGATGCTCATGGAAAGATTCTCACGTACGCCGCACGATGCTATTTTTCGTCAAATGCTGGCCCAGAAAGAGGTCGCTCGCGATTTTTTACAGCTTTATCTTCCCGCGCAGTTTTTAAGTATCTGCGATCTCAATACGCTGCAGCTGGCTTCCGGCAGCTTTATCGAGGAAGACCTGCGATCCAGCTACTCCGACATTCTCTACTCCCTACAAACGCAGCACGGCGCGGGATATATCTACGCGCTGATTGAACATCAAAGCTCGCCGGATAAGCTGATGGCTTTTCGCCTGATGCGCTATACGCTGGCCGCCATGCAGCGCCACCTGGATGCCGGCCACAATACGCTGCCGCTGGTGGTCCCGATTCTGTTTTATCACGGCACCGTCAGCCCCTGGCCACATACGCTCAACTGGCTCCAGCTTTTTGACTATCCTGAGCTTGCCGGCGCGCTGTACGGCGGAGATTTTCCGCTGGTGGACCTGACCGTTATGCCAGATAATCATATCCTCCGCCACCAGCGTATGGCGATGCTGGAACTGTTGCAAAAGCATATTCGCCAGCGCGATCTGGCCGAACTGCAACCGATGCTGATTACGCTGCTGGCGCAAGGATATCTGACGGAAAACCAGATCAATATCCTCATCAGCTATATGCTGCAGGCGGGAACCTCGGAAAAACCCGGGCCCCTGATTCGCGAGCTGGCGAAGCAGTCGCCCAGGCACAAGGAGCTACTGATGACAATTGCCGAATGGCTGGAAGAGAAAGGCCGTAAAAAAGGTAGAAAAGAAGGCAGACAGGAAGGTTTGCAGGAAGGTTTGCAGGAGGGCCGTAGAGAAATCTCGCACAGCATTGCCCTGAAAATGCTCGCCTGCGGGCTGGAGCCGAAGATGGTGATGGAACTGACCGGTCTGAGCCAGGAAGAACTCTCCTCGCTCAGCCTTTAACATCTGCGGGGCGGATACCCACCGCCCCGTTATGCTTAGCTTATCGCCGGGGAGGCATCGTCGCCCTTATCCCGCTTCACCTCTGTCACTTCATCGCCCTTCTCATTGCGCAGATGCACCTCCAGCTGGTTAAAGGCGATGTCAATATTGTTCTCGCGGCACAAACGATCGATAGCGCGGTTAAGCTCATCCACCGCATAGCTGCGATCGCGAAGTTCACGCACGTACAGGCGCAGTTCATGATCGAGCGTGCTGGCGCCGAAGGTGGTAAAGAAGACCGAGGGCGCGGGCTCTTGCATCACTTTCGGATGCTCATGCGCGGCCTGGAGCAGCACTTCTTTAACCTTATCCAGGTCGGAACCATAGGCCACGCCAAGGCGGATGACCACGCGGGTGACGGTGTCGGAGAGCGACCAGTTGATCAAGCGTTCCGTCACGAAGGCCTTATTCGGGATAATGACCTCTTTACGGTCAAAATCGGTGATCGTCGTGGCGCGAATGCGGATTTTGCTGACGGTACCGGAGAAGGTACCAATGGTCACCGTATCGCCAATACGCACCGGGCGCTCAAAGAGAATAATCAGACCGGAAACAAAGTTACCGAAGATTTCCTGTAAGCCAAACCCTAAACCAACCGACAGGGCGGCCGCCAGCCACTGAAGTTTGTCCCACGAAACGCCCAACGAGCCAAATACCGTCATCGCGCCAATAACAATAATGGCGTAATTAAGGATGGTCGTAATTGCATACGACGCCCCCTGGCGCATATTGAGTCTCGATAGCACCAGCACTTCCAGCAGGCCCGGCAGGTTGCGGATTAACGCCCAGGCGACCATCGACGCGACAATCGCGAACAGCAGGCTGCCCATGGTGACGCTTTTCACGGCGCTGACGCCGGCTTCCGTACCGTTGTAATGCCACAGCGTAATACTGTCGAGATAGGCGAACACGGTGATCAGATCGGACCAAATCGCCCAGAACAGCACGGCAAACAGCGCAATCATCACCAGCATCGTAATACGCAGCGTTTGCTGGTTAACCTGCTCCAGGGCAATCGTCGGTTCTTCCTGGGGTTCGGCCCCTTCAGCACCCTCTTTAACCAGATGCTGACGACGCGCCAGCGCACGGCGCCAGGCAATACGCCGGGCGGCCACGCTCAGGCCGCGCAGAACGGTCTGGTACAGCAGGTTCCACAGCATCACCAGGTAAACGGTTTCAATCCAGCGGCCGGCCAGACGCAGCGTCGTGTAGAAGTAGCCGGTTGCCGTCAGCACCATCAGGGCGATGGGCACAATCGATAGCACGGTGACGGTGATAAGGCGCAGGCTGTGGGACTCTTTATCACGCCAGCTTTCGCGGCACATCGGCAGAACAAGCACCGCAATCAGCAGCAGGTTGAGGAAAATAACAAACTGCCCGAGCACGTCATCCATCAGGTGCAGCGGCGACAGCTCCGACATCACCGACCAGAAATTGAGCGGCAGCAGCGCAAGGCTGACGCGGACAATCTGCCGCCGCCAGTGGCTGGTCAACTGCGACGGCATATTAAAGTGGCGCACCGCCACGCCGTCTTTTTCCAGCACCTTCCAGCACAGGCCAAACACCAGCCAGAACAGCGCCAGCTTCTTACTATAGGCCCACAGCAAATCGCTGATATTCAGCTGCATGGTCAGCAGAATCAGGCCAATGGCCAGAATCACCAGCACCACAGGCAGCGCGCGGATCAGATCGATAAGAATCGCTTTCGGCGTGTGAAGCTGAGTGTCATTGCGCAGTTGCCCCACCTGTGAAGCCAGCTTCGCCTGATACGCTTTCAGCCAGTTAAGGCGCCAGCGAATCAGACCGGCAATCAGCAGCAACGGCAGGCCGGCAAGGAAAGCGATAAATACCGCAGGCCAGGCTTTTTCCCAGTTTACGGTGATTTTCATCGCCTTAAACTGCCCTTTCAGCGCTTCCGGGAAGGCTTTAACCCACTCCCAGTCCATCGGACGGTTACTGTTTACCCAAAAAATCTGCTGCGTCAGAATGGCTTTCAGGTTGGTCGACACGCTCATTAACTGCTGCTGATTGATCTGCAGGTTAATGGCCATCATCAGCTGGTTACCCAGCTGTTTGTTGAACTGATCGAGCAGCTCCCGGCGCATATCAACGATTTCGAGAAGCGCGCTATGCACTTCGGCATTGACATCGCTGCTGTGCCCTTCCTCCAGCTTCGCGACGTACGCATCGCTCTGGAACAACGCATCGCGCTGCTGGTTAACCTCAAACTGTTCGAGGCGCAGGTCGGCGATGCGGTTCGTCATATCGCTCAGCTCCTCCGCAGAGGGCAGCGTTTGCTGCTGCTGATAAAGGATACGCGACAGCAGCAGGCTGCCTTTCAGCACGGAAATCTGCTCTTTTATATCACGCTCGGATTGCAAAGCGCGATCGAGCCAGGTCTTCACTTTGATGTTGCGCTGAACCAGCTGATTACCATTTTCCGTCGCCGAAATCAGTCTTTCGCTAAGCTGGTGGTTAATCTCCAGCTCCTGCTTCACCAGCGGGTTTGCCTGAATACGCGCCGTTTCGTCCGGGGAAACCGCTTCCTGAGCCGTCTTTTCCGTCAGCGTCAGGCGCTTGCTATTCACCGCTTCCTGCAATAACTGAAGCTGGTGTTCAAGACGGTTGCTGTAGGCGGTGATGTAATCACGCTGCTTTTGCAGGGTATCCTGCAGGACCGTGTTACCTTCCAGGCTTTTGCGCTGCTGGTCTATCTGCGCATTCAGCAGAGCCTGCTGCGCCAGCAGCAAACTCTGCTGGGTAGGACGCAGCGTCTCCTCGCCCGTCGAGGTGCCATTCAGGCGGTTACGGATCTGCTGCAGCTGCTGCGAAGCGGAGTACATCGCATTCTGCACACGTTCCGGCTGGGTTTGTAGGGAGACTAACTGGCTGTTATAGGTTGCCAGATCGTTCTGCGCGTTTTGCAAATCGTCCAGCGTCTGAGAGACGCGCGATTCCAGCTGACGTAGCGATAACGTGCTCAACGTTTTACGCGTCGCCTCATCATCGGGAACATCGCTTAGCGCGTTGAGGCTATCGATAGCCTGATTCATTTTCGCTGGCGCCTGAGCCACCTGCTGACGCAGCTGCGTCGTTTCCGACTTAATGCGTTCGATTTTATCGAGGGTTTCCAGGGTCTGGGTCAGGTCCTGCTGAACCAGCTTGTCCTGCGGGGTCAGCTCTTTTTGCTTATTCAGCGTCGTGAGCTGGCTTTGCACCTCGGAACGTTCGGGTAAGTCAGCCGCCAGCGCCGTGTTAACGCTAATACAGCCGATAAAAAACATCAGGGTAAGAACAAAAGCGGATATGGCGTTTCGCCAACGGATAGTATGCAGCATAGTGTTAACATGAGTGATTGCAAAAGCCGGAGAATACCGGGGATCGTCGCAGCGCGAAGAATAGCACTTCTGTTATCGCGCGAATAGCGGCGGACAGCAGGAAAAATACCCCTTTTGTCCGCGAGGATACTTAAGCTTCCGCGCCTTCAGAACTGCGCAGAGAGGGGCACAATTGATACATTTCAAGCAGCGTTTCGACATATGCCCGCGCTTCATGCTGCAGATCGAAAGCGTTGGGCGCCAGCAGCCAGTTCTCCATCAGGCCAGAAAGATAGCTGCGCATTAAAATCGCCGCCCGCCGGGTGAGTAAATTGGCGGGCAGCATCTTCGCCGCAATGCACTCGTTTAATGTCTGCTCGATACGATCGTAGCTCTCAAGGCATAAACTTCGCTGCGCTTCTTGCAGCGTGACCATCTCTCAGACGAACTCGCATTTATGGAAAATGATTTCCATCATCAAGCGCCTGCGTTTTTCTGTCACCGTTGCTTCAAGGATATACACTAAGATCTCTCTGACAACTGACAGTGGATCGTTGGGGAATTTTGCCCGATACTCAACTTCGAGATCGTTGATGTTGGCTTCTGAAAGCACCCATATTTCATTAAATAAATCTGATTTATTTTTGAAATGCCAATAGATAGCGCCCCTCGTCACACCGGCCTCTTTTGCAATTGCGGCCAGCGAGGTGGATGATACGCCTTGCTGCGAAAACAGACGCAGAGCAACATCCAGAATATGTTGCCGGGTCTCAAGCGCCTGTTGTTTGGTTTTTCGTGCCATAGGTCGATGAGTTTACAGAGGTTACGTTTACATACATTTGTGAATGTATGTACCATAGCATGACCATAATAGAAACACAGCAGTGGGTTTGTGGTCGATTGAGCCACTGAACAATTTGAAATTGGACACTCGAGGTTTACATATGAACAAAAACAGAGGGTTAACGCCTCTGGCGGTCGTTCTGATGCTCTCAGGCAGCTTAGCGCTAACAGGATGTGACGACAAACCGGCTCAGCAAGGAGCCCAACAAATGCCGGAAGTCGGTATTGTGACGCTCAAATCCGCTCCTCTACAAATTACTACCGAACTGCCAGGCCGTACCAGCGCCTATCGTGTTGCGGAAGTTCGTCCTCAGGTCAGTGGCATTATTCTTAAACGTAACTTCACCGAAGGGAGCGATATCCAGGCAGGGGTGTCTCTTTATCAAATCGATCCGGCGACCTATCAGGCCACTTATGAAAGCGCGAAAGGCGATTTAGCCAAAGCGCAGGCCGCGGCAAATATGGATCAGCTGACGGTTAAACGTTATCAGAAACTGTTAGGCACTAAGTACATCAGTCAACAGGATTACGATACTGCCGTCGCGACCGCGCAACAGAGCAACGCCGCCGTGGTTGCCGCCAAAGCAGCGGTTGAAACCGCGCGCATTAATCTGGCCTACACCAAAGTCACCTCGCCAATCTCAGGCCGCATTGGTAAATCCGCGGTCACGGAAGGTGCTCTGGTGCAAAACGGCCAAACCACCGCCCTGGCGACCGTGCAACAGCTGGATCCTATCTATGTTGACGTGACGCAATCGAGCAACGATTTCCTGCGTCTGAAACAAGAGCTGGCCAACGGCAAGCTGCAGCAGGAAAACGGTAAAGCGAAGGTTGAGCTGGTGACGAACGACGGTCTGAAATACCCGCAGAACGGTACGCTGGAGTTTTCTGACGTCACCGTTGATCAGACCACTGGTTCTATCACGCTGCGCGCCATTTTCCCGAACCCGGATCACACTCTGCTACCGGGGATGTTCGTCCGCGCGCGTCTGGAAGAAGGCGTCAACCCGGATGCGCTGCTGGTTCCTCAGCAGGGCGTAACCCGCACCCCGCGCGGCGATGCCAGCGCGATGGTCGTCGGCGAAGGTGATAAAGTCGAAGTTCGCCAGATTACCGCCACTCAGGCTATTGGTGATAAATGGCTGGTCACCGAAGGGCTGAAAACGGGCGATCGCGTCATCATCACCGGTCTGCAAAAAGTCAGACCTGGCGTGCAGGTTAAAGCGCAGGAAGTCGTTTCTGACGATAAACAGCAAGCCGCAGGCAACGCTCAGTCAGAACAACCCAAGTCTTAACTTAAACAGGAGCCGTTAAGACATGCCTAATTTCTTTATCGATCGCCCCATATTTGCGTGGGTGATCGCCATTATCATCATGCTGGCTGGGGGGTTATCGATCCTCAAGTTGCCGATAGCGCAATATCCGACGATTGCGCCGCCGGCAATTTCCATTACAGCCATGTACCCCGGTGCCGATGCTGAAACCGTGCAGAACACCGTGACCCAGGTTATCGAGCAGAACATGAACGGTATCGATCACCTGATGTACATGTCTTCAAATGGCGACTCCACCGGTACAGCAACCATCACCCTCACCTTTGAATCCGGTACCGATCCGGATATCGCCCAGGTACAGGTACAGAACAAGCTGGCGCTGGCAACGCCGCTGCTGCCGCAAGAAGTTCAGCAGCAGGGTATTAGCGTTGAAAAGGCATCCAGCAGCTTCCTGATGGTTGTCGGCGTTATCAATACCAACGGCACCATGAATCAGGATGATATTTCTGACTATGTTGCCGCCAACATGAAGGATTCGATTAGCCGTACCAGCGGCGTCGGTGACGTACAGCTGTTCGGTTCCCAGTACGCGATGCGTATCTGGATGGATCCGAACAAGCTTAATAACTTCCAGCTGACGCCGGTTGACGTGATCAGCGCCCTGAAAGCGCAGAACGCCCAGGTTGCAGCAGGACAGTTAGGCGGTACTCCACCGGTGAAAGGTCAGCAGCTGAACGCCTCCATCGTGGCGCAGACCCGTCTGACCAATACTGAAGAGTTCGGCAACATTCTGCTGAAGGTTAACCAGGATGGTTCCCAGGTGCGTCTGCGCGATGTCGCGAAGATTGAGCTGGGTGGCGAAAGCTACGACGTCGTTGCGAAGTTTAACGGTCAGCCCGCGTCCGGTCTGGGTATTAAGCTCGCGACCGGCGCGAACGCGCTGGATACCGCCAACGCCATTCGTGCCGAACTGAAGAAAATGGAACCTTTCTTCCCGTCAGGCCTGAAGATTGTTTACCCGTATGACACCACCCCCTTCGTGCAGATCTCCATTCACGAAGTGGTGAAAACGCTGGTTGAAGCCATCATTCTGGTGTTCCTGGTGATGTACCTGTTCCTGCAGAACTTCCGCGCAACGCTGATTCCGACTATCGCCGTGCCGGTTGTACTGCTGGGGACGTTCGCTATCCTCGCGCTGTTCGGCTTCTCGATAAACACCCTCACCATGTTTGGTATGGTGCTCGCCATAGGCCTGCTCGTGGATGACGCCATCGTGGTGGTAGAAAACGTCGAGCGTGTAATGGCCGAAGAAGGGCTACCGCCGAAGGAAGCCACGCGTAAATCAATGGGCCAGATTCAGGGCGCGCTGGTGGGTATCGCGATGGTGCTTTCCGCGGTATTTATCCCGATGGCCTTCTTCGGCGGTTCTACCGGTGCGATTTACCGTCAGTTCTCGATCACTATCGTTTCCGCGATGGCGCTGTCGGTACTGGTGGCACTGATTCTGACCCCGGCGCTCTGCGCCACGATGCTGAAACCCATCCAGAAAGGCAGTCATGGCGCCACCACCGGCTTCTTCGGTTGGTTTAACCGCATGTTCGATAAGAGCACGCATCACTACACCGATAGCGTAGGCAATATCCTGCGCAGTACCGGCCGTTATCTGGTGCTGTACCTGATCATCGTTGTCGGCATGGCCTGGCTGTTCGTTCGTCTGCCAAGTTCGTTCCTGCCGGACGAAGACCAGGGCGTCTTCCTGAGCATGGCGCAGCTGCCTGCTGGCGCAACTCAGGAGCGTACCCAGAAAGTTCTGGATGAGATGACCGACTACTATCTCACCAAAGAGAAAAACAACGTTGAATCGGTATTCGCCGTAAACGGCTTTGGTTTCGCGGGTCGTGGGCAAAACACCGGTATCGCGTTCGTTTCTCTGAAGGACTGGAGCCAGCGTCCGGGCGAAGAGAACAAAGTTGAGGCGATTACCGGTCGCGCAATGGGGTATTTCTCGCAGATTAAAGACGCAATGGTCTTCGCCTTTAACCTGCCGGCAATTGTTGAACTGGGTACCGCAACGGGCTTTGACTTCCAACTGATCGACCAGGCGGGACTGGGCCATGAAAAACTGACCCAGGCACGTAACCAGCTCTTTGGTATGGTCGCGCAGCATCCTGACGTCTTAACCGGCGTGCGTCCAAACGGACTGGAAGATACTCCGCAGTTCAAAGTGGATATCGATCAGGAAAAAGCGCAGGCTCTCGGCGTGTCTATCAGCGACATTAACACGACGCTTGGCGCAGCATGGGGTGGTAGCTACGTCAACGACTTCATTGACCGCGGTCGCGTGAAGAAAGTGTATATCATGTCTGAAGCGAAATACCGTATGCTGCCGGAAGATATCGGCAACTGGTACGTACGCGGCAGCGATGGACAGATGGTGCCCTTCTCCGCCTTCTCGACTTCACGCTGGGAATACGGCTCGCCGCGTCTGGAGCGTTACAACGGTTTGCCATCAATGGAAATCCTCGGCCAGGCGACACCGGGCAAGAGTACCGGTGAAGCGATGAACCTGATGGAAGAGCTGGCGGGTAAACTGCCTGCGGGTATTGGCTATGACTGGACCGGTATGTCTTATCAGGAACGGTTGTCAGGCAACCAGGCACCAGCGCTGTACGCTATCTCGCTGATTGTCGTCTTCCTGTGCCTGGCGGCGCTGTATGAAAGCTGGTCGATTCCGTTCTCGGTCATGCTGGTTGTTCCGCTGGGGGTTGTGGGTGTGCTGCTGGCGGCTACCTTCCGTGGATTAACCAACGACGTCTACTTCCAGGTTGGTCTGCTGACCACCATCGGCCTGTCGGCGAAGAACGCGATACTTATCGTTGAATTCGCCAAGGACCTGATGGATAAAGAGGGCAAAGGCCTGATCGAAGCCACGCTGGAAGCCGTTCGTATGCGTCTGCGTCCGATTCTGATGACCTCGCTGGCGTTCATCCTTGGGGTCATGCCGCTGGTTATCAGCTCCGGCGCAGGCTCCGGCGCGCAGAACGCCGTCGGTACTGGCGTAATGGGTGGGATGGTGACCGCGACGGTGCTGGCGATTTTCTTCGTGCCGGTGTTCTTCGTGGTGGTTCGCCGCCGCTTTAGTAAGAAAAATGAGGATATTGAGCACAGCCATCCGGTTGAGCATCATTAATCTCTCCTCTCAGGGCCGCATTTGCGGCCCTTTTCTTTTGTTCCTCGTTAAAACGCACGGATTGTTATTGTCTAATTTATAAGCTGAGATATAATATTTAATGATGAGTCGCGGTGCTTATCTCCATTTTTTTTCCACAATTTTCTTTCCTGCGCCCCTAACTCAGAATATTCTTAATCACTGATTTTGTGTATGGTTGTCTCTCTATAACGGCTAAACGCGTCGGCTAACCTGATGAAATATAAGGTCAGTATTCGTTTTTTCCGATCGGGGTAACGGCACGATATAATAAAGTCCGAGTCATTGAAGATAAAAGGACGCTGATAATTGTAATTTTTCGTAATAGCACGATGAAATCTTTTTAAGAGTGGATTATAGTTAAACAGCAAGATTACAATGTATGTGTCAGGTCTGTTAGTCGTGTTCATCCCACAACGGTGTCGATAATCGTCGTTTAAACCACTCAAAAGGGGATGCGTTATGGACGAATACTCGCCAAAAAGACATGATATTGCGCAGCTTAAATTTCTCTGCGAAACCCTGTATCATGACTGTCTTGCAAACCTGGAAGAGAGCAACCACGGCTGGGTTAATGATCCAACCTCGGCTGTCAATCTTCAACTTAATGAATTGATCGAGCACATTGCCGCGTTTGCACTTAATTATAAAATTAAGTACGCAGAGGATAATAAGCTGATTACCCAGATTGACGAATATCTGGATGACACTTTCGTCTTGTTCAGCAACTACGGCATTAACAGCGCAGATCTGCAGAAATGGCGTAAATCTGGCAATCGGTTATTCCGCTGCTTTGTCAACGCCAGTCGGGAAAACCCGGCCAGTCTTTCTTGTTAGTATTATTACAATCAAAAGGTGAATTTATGTCTGATAAAACATTAACCAAAATAGACTATTTGATGCGTTTACGACGCTGTCAGACAATTGATACGCTGGAGCGCGTAATTGAAAAAAATAAATATGAACTTTCCGATAATGAACTGGCGGTATTTTACTCTGCGGCCGATCATCGTCTTGCAGAGCTGACGATGAATAAACTGTATGACAAGATCCCCCCTTCAGTCTGGAAATTTATCCGCTAGTTTACTTCAAATGAAAGTCATACATCTCGTGCCGAAAACGCCCCTCTCTCGTGATGATAATAAGTGTGACAGTGCTCACAGATGTTGGCTTAACGCGAATATGAAACCGGTTTCTTTTTTATACTATGGCGGCCTAACGATAAGGAAATAAGGAAAGCCTCCATGAGTGAAGAGAAACAAAAAATGATTGCCGGCGAACTGTATCTGGCAGGTGACGCCACGTTGAAAGCCGATCGTCTGCGGGCCAGACAGCTGCTGCACCGCTACAATCATTCGGCGCCTGAAGAAAGTGAATTAAGAAACGCATTACTTTCTGAACTGCTTGGGCACGCGAGTGACGCGTACATCGAACCCACATTTCGCTGTGACTATGGCTACAATATCTTCCTCGGTAAAAATTTCTACGCTAACTTTGATTGCGTCATGCTTGACGTCTGTCCAATTCACATTGGCGATAACTGCATGCTGGCGCCGGGCGTGCATATTTATACCGCCACGCATCCCCTTGACCCTGTCGACCGCAATAGTGGTCAAGAGTACGGAAAACCCGTCATCATTGGCCATAATGTGTGGATTGGCGGCCGGGCAGTGATTAATCCAGGCGTCACTATCGGCGATAATGCCGTGGTGGCGTCGGGGGCCGTCGTAGTAAAAAATGTGCCGGCCAACGCCGTCGTCGGCGGAAACCCGGCACGGATAATTAAAATGCTGGAGAGCGAAAAACGGTAACTGTTATGCTTTTCTGCAACCAATCTGTTACTTTCCCCATGGATTTACGCAACATAAAATAGCCTTCAGGCTGAGCCCGGTTTGTCACGCCTGGATACGGGCTCATGGCAGAATTTGGGGGATAAGATGACAGAAATACAGCTGCTGCTGAAGAGCACCATTGATGAGCTTAATGTGAAAGAGAAGCGCGACAACCGTCCGCGCTTTAGCATTAGCTTTATTCGCAACCATCCATGGCTTTTTGTCGCCATGTACGCGGCTTTCCTGGCCACGCTTATTGTGATGCTACGTTCAGAAACGCTGGTAGATTCTGTCTGGCTGTTAATTGTGTTATTTGTTCTGCTAAACGGTTTCTTCTTCTTCGACGTCTACCCGCGCTATCGTTATGAAGATATTGACGTTCTTGATTTCCGCGTGTGCTACAACGGTGAGTGGTACAACACCCGATTTGTCCCTGAGCAGCTGCTTGAACGCATCCTGCAATCGCCACGCGTCGGCGGCGAACAAAAGGCTCAGCTACAAAAAATGATCGCCACCAAAGGCGAACTCTCCTTTTACGATGTATTTTCTCTTACCCGCGTCGGTCCAGCGCAATAAGACGGTTCAGCGTGCGTACCGCGGCCCTAAAATGCGAGGCGGACGTATTACCGTAGCCCAGAACAAAGCCGCTTCGCGCCGTTTTTACATCGAGGTAAAAACGGCTTAACGCCCCGGGTGCCAGCTGAAACCGCCGGGCCTGCTGCACAATCGCCAGGTCATCCACGTTGTCGATAGCAACGGTCAGGTGCAGGCCCCCCTCGCCGCCAAACAGTTCATAAGGATGCCTGAGCTCTTGATCCAGAATCTCCCGCAGCTGCTGCTGACGTTTGCGGTATAAACGGCGCATGGCGGCTAAATGACGTGCGTAGTGCCCCTCCTCAATGAACAACGCCAGCGCCCTCTGTTCGGCCCGATGGCCGCCGCGTAATAGCGAACCAATGGCGCCACGTGCGGCCTCCGCCAGCGCGGGAGGCATCACCATAAAGCCAATGCGCAGCGCCGGAAATAGCGTTTTGCTGAATGTCCCCAGATAAACCACCGGCGCCTGCCTGGCCATCCCCAGCATGGCCGGAATGGGCTCACCGCTGTAGCGAAACTCGCTGTCGTAATCATCTTCAATAATCCATGAATCATGCCGGCGGGCATACTCCAGTAGCGCCAGTCGCCTCCCGGCGCTCATCACTGCTCCGCAGGGGTATTGATGGGAAGGTGAAGTAAAGATCAATCGCGGCGCTTCACTATCATTATGACTATCAAAACGCATCCCTTCATGATCAACCGGCACGCCCTCAATATGAAGTCCGGATTTGAGAAAGATGCTTTTTGCTCCCGGATAGCCGGGTTCTTCTACCCATGCCGTATCGCCAGCGACGCTCAGCAAATGCGTGCATAAATCGACGCCTTCCAGCGCACCTTCCGTAATCACAATCTGGCTGGCTTCACAGCGGATCCCCCGCGAGAGCGCAAGGTGGCGGGCAATGGCTTTTCGCAGTACGAGCTCTCCCTGCGCATCGCCGTAGCCCAATAATGCGCTTCCCTCCTCACGCAGTACGCGATCCAGGAGCCGGCGCCAGATGGAAAGCGGAAAGTAGTTAACCGCAGGCATTCCCGGCGTAAAGAGCAGCGTGGGTGAATCACGATGGATTGCCGCCGGTAATCCCTGTAAGTATTCAGGGAGCACAATATGGCGCGCCTCAACGTCCCCCTCTCCCTGAGTTCCTAAAGGCGCGACGGACGTCCCCTGGCGGCTACGTAATAAATACCCCTCTATCGCCAGCTGCTCCAGCGCGCCGTTGACGGTGTTGCGCGACAGCCCCAGACGCAGGGCCATGGCGCGCGAGCCGGGTAAACGGCTATCACCTGCCAGCGCCCCCTGTAAAATCGCCTCGCGTAGTGTCTGATAGAGCGTACGCTGCAGGGTTCCACCTCCCCTGCCGCGCAGGGCCTGCTCCAGTAAAGCAAAAAAAGCATCATCCGGAATATTCATCATCGCTCCTCGTGGCACCCTAAAAACATACTCCTGTGGCTCTTTTTATGGAACCAACAAGCGCCTAATCTCGCAGCATTCACCTGCC
This sequence comes from Klebsiella sp. LTGPAF-6F, assembly GCF_001753185.1. NCBI lineage: Bacteria > Pseudomonadati > Pseudomonadota > Gammaproteobacteria > Enterobacterales > Enterobacteriaceae > Klebsiella > Klebsiella sp. LTGPAF-6F. The sequence goes on along the minus strand of NZ_CP017450.1, from coordinate 1,549,420 downwards.
AAAGGAAAACCTCATGAGCCATCTTAATCAATTCGATCAACCCGTTGGCGCAGCCCTGCCCGACTGGCAGCCCCGTCCGCATCCTGAAAGGTTGAATCTGCAAGGTCGCCTTTGCCGCCTTGAGCCATTGCGCTCCACGCATGCCGGTGCGCTGTTTGACGCCCATCGGCTGGCCCCGGACACCCGAAGCTGGACGTGGCTGCTGCGTGAGCCGGATAACAGCGTAGAGGAATACCGCGCGTGGATAGAGCACGTTTCCGGGCAGGCCGATCCCATCCACTTTGCCGTGATAGATCAACGGACAGACCAGCCCGTTGGCTCACTGGCGCTGATGAGAATCGATGCTAAAAATGGCGTTGTTGAAGTCGGCCACGTTCACTTCTCGCCTTTACTAAGCCGGACGGCGATGGCCACCGAGGCCCAATGGCTGCTGATGCATTATATTTTTGCAACGCTCGGCTATCGTCGCTACGAGTGGAAATGCAACAGTTTGAACGAGCCTTCACGCCGGGCGGCGCTGCGGCTGGGATTTCAGTATGAGGGGCGTTTTCGTCAGGCGCTGGTGATAAAGGGCCACAACCGCGATACCGACTGGTTTTCGATTATCGATTCCGAGTGGCCGCATATTGACAAGGCAATGCAGCAGTGGCTGGCCGCCGACAACTTTAGCGCCGACGGCCGGCAGTTACGAACGCTGGAGAGCTTCCGTTAACGTCTCTTCTTGCGCCCCTGGACGGCCTTAAAGCGAGGATTACTTTTGCAGATAACGTACAGCCGCCCTTTACGCTTGACGATCTGGCAATCCGGGTGGCGCTGTTTCGCGCTACGCAATGAGTTGAGCACCTGCATTATTTACTCCTTTTCGCATCAATAAAACCGCCGAAGCGCTGGCGGAAACGCGCGGTGCTGCCTTCATTGTTGAAGGCCTTCTGTTTGCCGGTGTAATACGGATGCGATTTGGAGGAGACATCGAGCGTTACGTAGGGATACGTCTCGCCTTCCAGCTCAATTTCGCGCTCGGTACGGATCGTTGATCCAACTTTGAAGTATTCGTTGGCGCTGGTATCGTGAAAAACCACCGTACGATAATGCGGATGAATATTGGGTTTCATAGCGACCTCAATCATTACGTTATAACATAACATCATGGTACGCCGGGTGAATACAAAGATCAACCCTGAGAATGGAAGGGGCTAAAGGGCGGCGCAGGCCGCCCGTTGCGGATTAAGGATTAAGCTGATGCGCCAGCGCTCTGAGCTGTTCGGCAATAGACTGCAGGTTTTTGCCCGGCTCCGTTTTCGGTCCGGTAGAGTGGCGCACGACCAGACGAGCCGGAAGGATAGAGGAAGTATGAGATGTCTCGTGATCGCCGCTATCGAGAAGGCGCCGGACGGCCTCTTTTCCTTGTAAATCAAGATCCAGCGAAACGGTGGTGAGCGCCGGGTAAAAGAACGAACTCTCATAGGTGTCATCATAACCAATAACCGATTTTTCCCCCGGAATCGGCACCTGGTGCTGGTGAAACGCGCTCAGTACGCCCAGCGCCATCTGATCGTTACCCACCAGAACGGCGGTAAAGTTTGGCGTCTCCCGCAGCATTTGCAGCGCGCCGGCATAGCCGCTCTGCGCATCCCAGTTACCGCGAATCACCGTGACCGGCTGCAGGCCATATCCCTCAAGGGTCTCAATCCAGCTTTTCAGACGCAGTTTGGCCGATACCGAGCTTTCCGGGCCAGCTAGCAGCGCGATCTCCCGATGCCCCATTTCATAGAGATATTTGACGCTGGCCCGGGTGCCGTCAGCCGGGTTAAACGAAACGTTAAACACGGAGCTGTAGGGGTCAACATCTAAAAACAGACAGACGATATCATCGTTATCATCGGCAATTTTTTGAGCCAGTTCAGTCTCCAGCGGCACGTTGATGATGACCTTATCTACCAGCTGAGACTTAAGTTCATTAATGGAATCTTGAATACTTTGGTTGACGCTCTCATCAATCATAGAGATGAGCACCTGATAGCCTTCCACATTCGCATAGCGTTTTACCGCAGCAGCCACCTGAGAAGGCGCGTGCAATGCGAGGGAGATGGTGACCAGGCCCACGGTGCGGCTTTGCTTTCCTACCAGCTGTTGTGCCAGGCGGTTTGGGACATAGCGCAGCGCCTCAATGGATTTCTCCACCTTGCTGCGTGTGGCTTTGGATACATTAGCAGATTTGTTGAGTACCCTGGACACGGTCTGATAGGAGACGCCCGCATGGCGAGCAACGTCTTCTAAGGTCGCGCTTTTAGACTTCATAGTCCGGTTCCTTATGTTGTTATCCCTGGATTGTAACAGGGGCAATGTGAAAAAACGCTCATCGCCGCGTCCCCCGAACCACAATCCTCACAAAAAGTATTACGCTCACAATACAACAAATTGTGAATAGACTCACTAGTCGTAACAAAAACCGCCAATTTATTTGCAGTTAATCACAATATAGCGATCATTCAATTGCCTGAATTCTGGTTTAGGCATTTTATGACATTGGTTATGTGAACGTAATACAAAACAATAAGAGGATAGACATGAACACTACGCTGCGCACACTCTCCGCTGCGTTGGCCGCTGCGCTGATTTCACCATCCGTGTTTGCTGCTTCCGCCACGCTTCCGGGTATCGATTTTCATGGCTATATGCGCGCCGGGGTTGGGGTCTCTGGCGACGGTAGTCAGGCCGAATGGCAAAAAAACAAAATTGGCCGTCTGGGTAATGAGTCCGATACCTACGGCGAGCTGGAGCTGGGATCAGAGGTCTATAAGAAGAATGACGTGAGCTTCTATCTTGATAGCATGGTCAGCATGGTCTCTGACGGTTCTAACGATAACGAAACCACGCTCGATGATGATGCCCAATTCGGCCTGCGCCAGCTCAACCTGCAAATCAAAGGGCTGGTCCCCGGCGATCCGAACGCGGTCATTTGGGGCGGTAAACGCTACTACCAGCGCCACGATCTCCACATCATTGATACCAAATACTGGAACATTTCCGGATCCGGTGCCGGGATCGAAAACTATACGCTCGGCCCGGGGGCCGTTTCATTTGCCTGGATCCGCGGCGATGCCAATGACGTCGACTACCGCGTCGATGGCGACAGCAACGTCAACATTAACTACCTCGACCTGCGCTACGCAGGCTGGAAGCCGTGGGCCGGTTCGTGGACCGAATTTGGTATCGACTACGCGATGCCGAATACCACTAAAAAGCAGGACTCCTACGGTGGTCTATACGATGCTGAAAACGGCGTCATGCTGACCGGTGAAATCAGCCAGGATATGCTGGGTGGTTACAACAAAACGGTGCTGCAGTACGCCAACAAAGGGCTGGCGCAGAACATGGTTTCCCAGGGCGGCGGCTGGTACGACATGTGGAACTACGTCAATGACGCCACCGGATACCGCGTGATTAATACCGGTTTAATTCCGATTACCGAAAAGTTCTCCATTAACCACGTTCTCACCTGGGGCTCCGCGGACAACATCACCGATTACACGGATAAAACGCGCATGCTGTCGCTGGTGGCTCGTGGGCAGTATCAGTTCACCGAATACGTGCGCCTGATTGGCGAAGTGGGCGGCTTTTACCAAAAAGATAGCTACAAGAACAATACTGATTATAAGCAGGCCGGTGAGAAATATACCATCGCGCTGGGCCTGGCCGATGGCCCTGACTTTATGTCTCGCCCGGAACTGCGCATTTTCGCTTCGTATCTGAATGACTCTGAAAACGGTAAACCGTTCGAAGATCAAACTGCCAATAATACGTGGAACTTTGGTGTACAGGTCGAGGCCTGGTGGTAGCCGTCATTTAACTGTTTTATCTCCAGCTGTAAGGTCGTTAATTACCCTCCGGTAATCATTATTGCCATTGAATGCTTTGTTTTCTTTTCGGGATAACTCATTATTGCGTTATCCCGTTTTATTTTATTTACGGCTGGCAAAGTGTTCGTCAAGTAATTGACGCAAAGCATCCGACTGTTTACCGAAAATAGCATGCACCTGCTGCCCAAGGATAATAACGCCAAGCGCTCCCTGCTGCTGTAGTGCCTGAGAGTCAACAATCGACAGATTATTCACCGTGACGCGTAAGCGGGTGATACAGGCGTCAACGTTGACAATATTCGCCTCGCCGCCAAAAGCCTGAATTAAACGTTCAATCTGTTGTTGTTCCGTCGGGCTTAACGTTACCGCCGGACGAGACTGGGAGAAGTAATTCAGAAAGGATTTTAAACTCACCATAATAGACTCCTGATAAGCAGATAAAAAAACGCCTGCTCTTGCGAGCAGGCGTGGATTGAGAAAAATTACGCGTGACGACTGAGGATGCGGCAATCCCACGCTTTTAAGGTTAACGGCGCGTTCAGTGCCGTGCCGGTGAGGCTGTCCTGATAGCCCTGCGGTAAGGTCACCTGCTGCTGCTGCGCGCTGTAGTTTTGCAGGAATACGTAGGTGGTTTCACCGTCCGTCCGTGCGGTCGCCACCACGCCCGGCGGGAAATCGGCCGCCACCGCACGTGGCAGCGACAGCTCTTTACTTATGGCGGTGAAGAAGTCCCGCTGGAAAGCCAGATCGTTGCGCGAAGCGACGTGCCAGGCCTTACCTTTACCCACGTGATTGACGGTAACCGCCGGTCTTCCCGCGTAAAAATCATCGCGGTAGGTCGCCAGCGGCTGCGCCGTTTCGGCATGAATCAGTTCACACAGATGGCGTACCTGATACGGTCCCTGCAGGCCCCCTTCATTGCCCGCCAGCCCCTGTACCAGGTTGCGTTCGCCGTCGTTCAGGCAGTCAATCTCTTCCGCCCAAATGCCCAGCAGTTTACGCAGCGGGCCCGGGAAACCGCCGAGATGGCAGAGGTCGGACTCGTTCACTATGCCTGTCCAGTATGTTGTAACTAAATGGCCACCGTTAGCCACAAACGCTTCGGCGCGTTCGGCAAATCCCTCACGAACCATATACAGCATTGGCGCAATGACCAGTTGATAAGGACTCAGGTCAACGTCAGCATCGATAACATCAACCGCAATCCCCTGCTCCCAGAACGGACGATAATGTTCGTTGACGGTATTTTCATACTCCATGCCGAGATTTCGCGGCCCCTGTGCATCATCCAGCGCCCAGCGGTTTTGCTGGTCGAAGATAATCGCCACTTTCGCATCCGTCCGGCAGCCCACGACGCCCGGCAGCTGGCTTAGCATCTCGCCGAGCGCCGTCACTTCACGACCCACGCGCGTATCCAGATGACCGACATGATCGATAATCGCGCCATGAAACTTCTCAACCGAACCGCGGCTCTTACGCCACTGGAAGTACTGCACCGAATCCGCGCCGTGCGCCACCGCCTGCAGAGAAGAGAGAATATGCATTCCCGGTTTCTTTAGCTTACTGGTCGGCTGCCAGTTGGTGGCGCTCGGGGTGGATTCCATTAATACAAACGGTTTGCCGCCCTTCAGGCTGCGCATCATGTCATGATACATGGCGGTGTAGCAGGCCAGCGTGGTTTCATCTTTATCACGGTGCCACATGGGGTAGCTGTCCCATGAGATAAAGTCCAGCACCTTCGCCAGCTGCCAGTAGTCGTAATCGTAGAAATACTCCATAAAGTTGGTTGTTACCGGCAGCGCAGCATTCGCCGCTTTCAGCGGCGCAATTTCGTGGCGGCAGAAGTCCGTCACCTGAGCGGTATTGAAGCGATGCCAGTCCAGGTTCAGACCATGAATGGAGACTTCCCCCTGCGGGGCCGGAGATTCGATCTGCGACCAGTCGCTGTAGGTGTGGCTCCAGAAGGTGCTCCACCAGGCGTGATTGAGGTTATCCAGCGTTTCATAGCGCGCTTTCAGCCAGTCGCGGAAACGCTCCTGGCACAGGCTACAGTGGCACTCTCCGCCGTATTCATTGGAGATATGCCAGCCCAGCACCGCCGGATGCTGCGAGTAGCGCTCCGCCAGCAGGGAATTTATTTTCAGGGTTTTATCACGGTAGACCGGCGACGACATACAGTGGTTATGACGTCCACCGTGCAGCGCAGGCACCCGATCGCGACCGACGCGCAGGACCTGAGGATATTTCTGCGACATCCAGGCCGGGCGCGCGCCGCTTGGGGTCGCGAGAAAGACATGAATGCCGGCGGCATAGAGTTTATCCAGGATACTGTCCAACCAGCCAAACTCAAATACGCCTTCCTGAGGTTCAAGTTTCGCCCAGCTAAATATCCCTACCGACATGACATTACATTTTGCCTGCTGCATCATGGCAATATCTTTATCGATAATATCGGGATAGTTCTCCCACTGCTCCGGGTTATAGTCGGCGCCATGCAATAGCGCATTGACCTTCGGACTCAAAGGCGCAAATTTTTTCATAATAAACATCCTGAAGTGTAAAGCTGAATAATTAATTGAATACCTTCATCGACGGCAATGCTTTTCCCTGGCAATCAAACAGCGCCTGATTTTCCCGGGCATTCCCCTCTTTCCATTCATCATGGATATATTTCATTCCGGCAGGCGTCGCCCAGGTATTTCCCGGTACGGCAATCCACGTCGGCTCCCAATAAAAAATACCTTTACCGCGGTGGTCCGGTACGTCCGCAACGGCCTGCATTAAGTCGTGAATATAATTATATTGCCCCTGTACGGTGGCAGGATAACCGCCATCCTTTTCCTCTTTCGCCTGGAAACTATTTTCGGCGTTGTCGCAGTTTTCCAGGGTATAGGCGTAAGCGGCTTCCACCACTATCACGTCTTTGTTATAGCGCTTGCTGATATCGTCCATATTGGCTTTCAGCGCGCTAATCGGACCATTCCAGTAGGTGTACATCGACAGACCAATGATGTCGTAAGGCACGTTGCGCTTGCTGATTTCATCAAACCACCAGCGGAAGGTGTCGTTTTTCGTGCCTTCGGCCAGATGAAGCATAATTTTAATCTGCTCGCCGCCGGTGAGGTTTTCCTTCAGGCCGTCAATGGCGGCGTTAAGCAGCCCCGCCAGGCGATCGAACTCGCCGCCGCCCTGCCCCCAGCTTTTGCCCTCCGGCCACAGCATACCGCCGTTGATCTCGTTGCCGATCTGGACCATATCCGGCAGCACCCCCTCCTGCTTAAAGCGGGCAATCGTGTCGCGGGTGTAGTCGTGGATCGTGGTTTTCAGCTGCGGATAATCCATTTTCTCCCAGGCCTTCGGCTTGAACTGCTTGCCCGGATCGGTCCAGAAATCGCTGTAGTGAAAATCAAGCAGCAGCTTCATACCCTGCGCTTTTGCGCGCTTCGCCAGCGCCAGCGTCGCCGCCAGATCGTTATCGCCGCCGCCGTAACGCTGACCCTGGGCGTCTTTTGGATCCACCCACAGGCGCAGGCGAACATAGTTCACGCCGTCGGCCTTCAGAATCGCGATCGGATCCTGCGGCTGATTGTTGTGGTTAAAGAACTTCGCGCCGTGCTTTTCCGCATCCAGCAGCGTAGAGATATCCGCGCCTTTAATAAAATCAGCGGGCATATTGCTAAACGCCTTCGTTTGCAGCGCATCTGCCGCCAGCGTACCGGCGGAAAAACAGCATGCCAGAGAAACAGCAAGCCACGCGGGTGTTAATCTTTTCATGGGGTTATCCTTTTGTACTGCCTGAGGTGAGGCCGGAAACAAAGTATTTTTGTAGCGCCAGATAGAGAATTGCCACCGGGACGGCAATCAGCACCGCGCCCGCCGCGTAGGTGGTGTAGCTGGCGCCCATTTTCTGCGCCACCAGGTTATACAGGCCAATCGGCAGCGTGTATTTATCCGGGGTACGCAAAATGGTGCTGGAGAGGATGAAATCCCCCAGCGGGCCGGTAAATGAAAACAGCGCCACCACCGCCAGAATCGGCTTCGACAGCGGCATAATGATTTCGATAAAGATGCGGAAGCTGCTGGCACCATCCATCCGCGCGGATTCATCCAGATCTTTGGGGATCGCGTCCAGATACCCCTTCATGAGCCAGGTATTCATCGGGATCATGCCGCCAACGTAGATCAGCACCAGCGCCAGATGGCTATTGATCAACCCCAGCAGCTGAGAGAGAACAAAGATCGCAATCAGCGCCGAGAACTGCGGGATCATCTGCAGCAGCAGAAACAGCATCAGCCCGTTCTGCCGCCCTTTGAAACGAAAACGGGAGAACGCATAGGCCGTGAAGCTCACGCTGATTAAGGTCAACGCCATGGTCATGAAGCTGATTTTCATCGAGTTCCAGTACCAGGTGAGATAATTCACATTGCCGTTAAACAGATCCGCGTAATGCTGGAACGACAGGTTTTCAGGAATAATCGACGTACTCAGCAGACTGTTCCCGGCGTTCAGAGACGCCCCTACCGTCCAGACCAGCGGATATATAATGATCGTCGATACGAAGAGGACCACCAGCCAGGTGAGAGACAGGCGAATCCACTTTTCGCGTTTAATACTCGGTGATTTAGCCATGTTGCTTCCCTTACGCCATGTCGTCGTTTTTGAAGGATTTCGTGGCGCGGAACTGCCACAACGCCAGGCCGACGACAAAAATCGACAGCAGAATCGTGATGGTGGCCGCGATGGCGTATTGCGAAGACGACATCGTTAATTTGTAGATCCACGACACCAGAATATCCGTACCGCCGGCATTCGACCCGGCTACCGCCGGTCCGCCGTTATTGAACAGGTAGATGATATTGAAGTTGTTAAAATTGAAGGTGTACTGAGTGATGATGATCGGCGCAATGGAGTAGAGCACCAGCGGCAGAGTAATGGTCCGCAGGCGGGTAAACGCGCTGGCGCCGTCCATGGTGGCCGCTTCATACAGATCGTCCGGGATCGCCTGCAGGACGCCGGTGGTCATGGCGAAAACAAACGGAAAGCCCAGCCAGGTTTGCATCATGATCAGCGCCGTTTTAGTCCAGAACGGGTCGGTCAGCCAGGCCTTCGGCGTGATGCCAAAGAAGGACAAAATGGCGTTGTTAATCACCCCGAATGAATCATTGAACATGCCGGCAAAAACCAGAATCGTCACGAAGCCCGGCACCGCCCACGGCAGAATGAAAATTGTGCGGATCATCGGCTTAAAGCGCAGATCTTTCTGGTTGACCAGAATCGCCAGCAGCACGCCGACGGTACATTGCAGGGTCGTCGCCAGCAGCGTCCACACCACCGTCCACTGCAGTACGTCAAAGAAGGTCGAGCGCCAGATGGATAATGTGAAGATATTGATGAAGTTTTTGAATCCCACCCAATCCACCAGCTTCGCCGGCGGCGTGTGATAAAGGTTGTAGTTAGTAAAGGCGATAGCAAAACCAAACAGGATCGGGAAGATGACCACAAACACCAGCAGTATGAAGCCGGGCGTGATCATCAGATACGGGAAACCCTCGCTGAGCAGCATCTGATACTGCTTGCGTACGCTATTCAGCGCCATGCCTTCATCGCGCTTTTTGCCGTTAACCCAGGCATCGCGCAGCGAGAGGAAATAGACCAACAAACCGAATGCGATAATCAGTACGCTGATTATCCCTTCCGCCAGCAGGAAAATAGAGTTATCCCGCGGGACTTCCTCGCCTAAGGTATATAACCCCCACAGGCCTTCGCTGAGAAAGTCATAGAAAATGCTCATAAAACTGCTCAGCAGCACCAGGAAGACAATCCCCTTCAGCCACTGGCGGTGATAAAACTGCCCAAAACCCGGCACGATAGCCAGCAACAGGCCGCACCACGCATGGCGTCCTGCGCCGCGCGCTTCGGCAATATTTTCGCTGGGATTGATAATCACACACGACTCCTTCTGAAAACGGGAGGACGGCCCTCCCGTTCTGTTACATCACCGAATTATTGATTGCTGGCCTGCATGGCTTCGATCTGCATCTTGATCTGCTTTTCAGCGTTATCGAGCGCCGCCTTCGGCTCCTGTTTACCGGTCAGGCTAAGCTCGAGCGCGGCGTTCGCCGGGCCCCATACCTCTCCCATTTCCGGGATCCCGGGCATCGCCGTCGCCCGCGCTGACTGCACCGCCACCGCGCTGGCCTTTTCGTCATTCTTAATCAGCGGATCGTCAATCATGGCCTTCAGCGGCGGGATTTCCCCGGTGGCGACATAGCGCGCTTTCACGTACTGCGGCTGGTTGATGAACTCGATAAACTGCTGCGCCAGCGCTTTATCTTTACTCCACGTCGAGACGACATAGCCCTTCACGCCGAGGAAGGAGCTCATCGGTTTGCCATCCGGCAGCGTCGGCAAAGGTGCGACGCCATAATGAATGCCTGCCGCTTCATACGGCTGGAAGGCCCACGGGCCGTTAATCACCGCAGCCGCTTTCTTCTCGGTGAACAGCGAGTCGATGGCGTTCAGCCCGTTATCGCCGAGGATCCCCGCCGGGAATACCTTGTCGGTGTAGAATTTTTTCAGGAAAGTCACCGCTTCCACCGCGCCTGGCTTATTCAGGCCGACATCCTGCGGGTTGAAGCCGCCTTTGTCGTTTTTGCCAAAGATATAGCCGCCCATTGGGCCAATAGCGCCCCAGCTGTAATAGATCTGGTCAAACTTCGCCAGCAGGCCGTACTTACCCTCTTCGCGCTGCTTCTTCGAATAGTCGAACCAGTCCTGCAGGCTATCCAGCGGCTTATCGATCAGGTCTTTGTTGTAAATCAGCACCAGGGTTTCCACCGCTTTCGGTACGCCGTAAAGCACGTTATCCATATGGAACGCGTTGATTGATGCCGGCGTAAAGGCCTCCTGCTTCGCCGGGTCCAGCGTCAGGGGAGACAGCAGTCCCTGGACGACCGCACCGCCTAGCTGGTCATTAGGGATCACCAGCACGTCCGGGCCAATGCCCGCCGGGCCATCAAGGCGCAGCTTTTCAAGCTGCTGGGCGTACGGCATTTCCTGCACGTTCACCTTAACGTTGAACTGCTTTTCAAAATCGCTTACCGCGGCCTTAATGCCGTCGGATTTTTTGATGTCTTCCCAGACGTTGAGCTGTCCGGCCGCGTGCGCCTGCAGGCTAACCAGCTGCCCGGCAGCCAGAGTAGTAAGGATCAGTGCAGCAAGAGTGTTCTTTTTCATTATCAACCTCATGTGAAGGTATAACAATTTAATGGTTTTTATTGGGCGATGTGACTTCCGAGAATCTTTCAGTTAACTGATAAACGGTGATTCATAAACAAATATGCCGTTATTCCTGATTTGTTATACGGTACGCTTTGAATGCTGACAAAACTACTGAAAGCTGCCAGTTGTGTGATCGTGATTGCAGAAATGAAACATCGATATAGGGCGCTAAAACTCTGGAAGTTATAGTCACTGCATGATTTTAGTGTCGTTGAGCATCGCCAGGCTGAATTGTTACACGTTATACAAATAATGCGTCACAGCCCAAATCCCAACGGCAAAAACGGCTACTAACCCGGGGAATGTTGATGTCCAATATACGACTGAGGAATGTCACCAAACGGTTCGGCAGTACAGTGACGCTGCATCAGGTAAATCTTGATATTGAAGATGGCGAGTTTGCGGTTTTCGTCGGTCCGTCAGGCTGCGGCAAATCGACGCTACTGCGAATGATTGCCGGTCTCGAAGAGGTGAGCGAAGGTGAAGTGCTTATTGGCGATGAGGTGATGAATGATGTCGTTCCTGCCCATCGCGGCGTCGCCATGGTATTCCAGTCCTATGCGCTCTACCCGCATATGACGGTAGCGGAAAATATGGGCTATGGCCTGAAGGTGAATAAAGTGCCAAAAGATGAAATTCGCCGCCAGGTTGAAATGGTGGCGAAAACGCTGCAGCTCTCTCATCTGCTGGATCGCAAACCTAAGCAGCTTTCCGGCGGCCAGCGCCAGCGCGTGGCGATCGGTCGCGCCATCGTGCGTAATCCACGGGTGTTTATGTTTGATGAACCCCTCTCCAACCTGGATGCCGAGCTGCGCGTTGAGATGCGCCTGCATATTGCTAAACTGCATCATGAACTCAAAACCACCATGGTTTATGTCACCCACGATCAGGTTGAAGCGATGACGCTGGCCGATAAAATCGTGGTGATGAACTACGGCAAAGTTGAGCAGATGGGTTCGCCGATGTCGCTGTATTACAACCCGGTCAATAAGTTCGTTGCGGGATTTATCGGTTCGCCGAAAATGAACTTCCTGCCCGCGACGGTCACCGCATGGCAGCCGGGCCAGCTTAGCGTGAAGATGGCGCAAGATCATAATCTGACGCTTAATATCACCACATCGCCGCTGCAGCCCGGCGCTGCCGTTACCCTCGGTATTCGCCCTGAACATCTCTCAACTGATGTGAATATCGGTACCGTAGTTGAGTTTCAATGTGAAGTCGTGGAGAGACTGGGTAACAACACCTATCTGTTCGGCCAGTGCTACGGCCACGATAATGTCAAAATTCTGCTGCCCGGCGACGTTCATTTCCGTCCATGGCAGAAGATAAGGGTCGCGTTTGACGATCGCTACTGCATGGTCTTTGACGAAAACGACCAGCGGATTAGCGCTGACATCGCTGCCCCGGACGCCCATTAAGCGCAACATATGACTGTCATGATTGCGCTTTAGAATATGAATCTGTGCTGACAACGCTTATTGCCAGCATACCAGCCCTCGTTTTTCTCCGCGACGCTCCAGGCCTTGGGCGTCGCGGTTCATCCACTGTTAGCCCGAATTCGTTGCTATCTTGCGGTTCGGGCCTTTTTCTACCCCGTGCTGAATCCTCTTTTATCTTTCGCGTATACTCATCGAACCCCTCAATAAAATAAGGAAATACTCATGACGACCCGGCATCAGGTGAGTCTGGTTACAGGGGTATTGATACTCGCCATTATCCTGCCGGTCGCGCTGAGCATCTGGCTGGCAATGCAGCAGGCCAAAGAGCAATTTTATAGCGAACTGGACAACTTTTCCGTCCGCGTACTGGCCCGCGTTCAGCAGGTTGCCGATCAGGCAAGAGAGGCGCTGAAGGAAGCTGATGCGCATGCGGCTACCACCTGCAGTCCGCAGCATTTGCTCACGATGCGACGGATCGCCTATACCCATCGCTACGTTCAGGAAGTGCTGTGGTTACATGAGGGTATTCCGCAGTGCTCTTCCCTCGAAGAGCATCAGGTTTCGGTTACCTTTCCTGCTCCCGACCATATCACGGCCGATGGCTACCGTACCTGGCTTACCTCAGTTAACGACCTGGGTCTGAAACATAAAATGACGGCCATGGGCAGCGAGCATCACGTGGTGATGATCGATCCCGTGTCGTTTATCGATGTCATTCCATTAGGCCATGAAAAGATTCACACGCTCTTATTCGGCACGCAGCGCGATCAAATCATCATTAGCAGTAAACCACTCAACGCTGCCGTCTGGGAGAAAATTAAGCATCAGTATGCCAGGACCCTAACCCTCGATAGCACCGTTTATCGTCTTCATCGTCTCCCGGAGCTGGGGCTGGCCATTGCCACCTGGTCCTCGACGGTGCCGCTGCAGAAAAAGCTACATCAGCAGCTGATGCTGTGGCTGCCGATTGGTCTGTTCACCAGCCTTCTGGCCTCATTTCTGCTGCTTCGCCTGCTGCGGAGGCTGCGCTCACCGCGTAATGGGATGCTGGACGCGCTGAATTCTCATGCCATTCAGGTTTATTACCAGCCCATTATTTCGCTGCAGAGTGGAAAGATCGTCGGCGCAGAGGCGCTTGCTCGCTGGAGGCAGCCCGATGGCAGTTTCTTATCACCGGATATTTTTATTCCGCTTGCCGAACAAACCGGGCTGATTACCCGCTTAACCGAAGATATTGTACGGAAAATATTTACCGATCTCGGTACCTGGCTGCGGCAGCGCCCGGAGATACACATCTCGATAAACCTGTCGGTTGATGATTTGCGTTCGCCAAAGCTGCCGATGCTGTTACAAGAGCAGCTTCAGCGCTGGGGCATCAGCGCTCAGCAGATCATTCTGGAAATCACCGAGCGCGGTTTTGTCGACCCGCAAACCACTCTGCCAGTCATCGCCGGCTACCGTCAGGCCGGACACCGTATCTCCATCGATGACTTCGGCACCGGCTATTCCAGCCTGAGCTATTTACAAAAGCTGGACGTTGATACCCTAAAAATCGATAAAGCATTTGTCGATACGCTGGAGTGTGAATCGCTGACGCCGCACATCATTGAAATGGCGAAAGCGCTCAATCTGGCGACCGTCGCAGAAGGCGTCGAAACCGAAAGCCAACGCGACTGGCTGCGCATGCATGGCGTGCTGTATGCACAGGGCTGGCTTTATAGTAAGGCGCTGCCAAAAGAGAAATTTATTCTGTGGGCCGAGAATAACCTTAAGGCGTATTCATCGCCGTCCGGAACACATGATGACTGAGCCTATTTCAGATAGGATTTTATCACCTGCATCACCACATCAAGGTCAGCCTCACGCTGACCTTCTTCCGGCTCCTTCACGACATGATCCGTTAAATGCCCCTGGATAACCTGCATCATCATGCCGTTTACCGCACCGCGAATGGCAGCCAGCTGCTGTAGAACCTCTGCGCATTCATGCTCGCGGTTAAGCATTTTTTCCAGCGCGGCGCTTTGCCCCTGAATTTTCTTCAATCGGGTCAATAACATCTTCTTGTGACGAACGGTATGTGACATTTCGCGATCCACTATTTGATTAATCGATCGTTTCCACTAACGACCCTTGTATGCAATCAGAACAGCATAACATGCCCTACTCCCCCGGAGTATTTTTCTACTGGGGGGTAGTATTTATGTACTGGGGGGGAGTAGCATACAAGCACTTTTTAGTTAGGGATCACGTTATGAACGATTTCGCTTCACTCTTGCAGCAGGGCAACGCCTGGCTATTTATTCCCAGCGCGATTCTGCTGGGCGCGCTGCACGGCCTTGAGCCCGGGCACTCAAAAACCATGATGGCGGCATTTATCGTGGCGGTGCGGGGAACATTAAAGCAGGCGGTGCTGCTGGGGCTGGCGGCGACGGTATCGCATACGGCGGTGGTCTGGCTGGTGGCCATGGCAGGCCTGTGGTTCGGCCGCGGCTGGAATGCACAAACGTCGGAACCCTGGTTTCAGCTGATCTCAGGGGGCCTTATCGTACTGATTGCCTGCTGGATGCTGGCGCGTACCTGGCGCGAATCGCGTTCACATATCCATGGACACGAACATGACCATGACCATGACCATAAACATGAACATGAACATGAACATGAACATGAACATGAACATGAACATCATCACGATCGCCACCTTGCGCATCAACATCATCCTCACGCTCACCAACCTTCGCGGGTTGCCGCCGATGACTGGCAGGACGCCCACCAGCGCGCGCATGCGCAAGCGATCAATCGCCGCTTTAACGGCCAGCGGGTCACCACCGGGCAGATCGTCTTGTTCGGACTGACCGGGGGACTCATTCCCTGCCCGGCATCCATTACCGTACTGCTCATTTGCCTGCAGTTGAAAAAGTTCTCGCTGGGGGCAACCCTGGTACTGGGGTTTAGCGTTGGGCTGGCGATCACCCTGGTGGCTTCCGGGGCAATTGCCGCCCTCAGCCTGAAGCACGTGGCAAACCGCTGGCCCGGGCTGAACGATCTCTCGCGCAAAGCGCCGTGGATTTCCGGCACCCTGATTATGGTGGTGGGTTTTTATATGCTGCTGCATGGCTGGAGTCATCTGTAGCGCATCTATAGCCATCCCCAAAAGCTATGGGGATGGCAAAGATGAATTACTCATCCAGAAGCGGGGCAAAGCCGCCGTATATCATTCGTTTTCCATCAAAGGGCATCGATTCGCCAAACTCTTTCATCCGCGGGTCGGCCATCATTTTGGCATTCGCGGCATCGCGAACCTCTTTAGAGGGATACTCAATCCAGCTGAACACCACCTCTTCACTCTCCTCCGCTTTCACCGCCAGGCGAAAATCGGTCAGCTTGCCATCCGGGACATCATCCGCCCAGCACTCGACCACGCGGAGTGCGCCAAACTCTTTAAATAATGGCGCGGCCTTTGCTGCCATCTCGCGGTATGCCTCCTTATTTTCCGCCGGTACGGCAACGACAAAACCATCAACGTACTTCATGAGTCTGCTCTCCGAAGTGAACAGTACGGCCGGAGAATCCGGCCGTATCTGAATTGATAAGTTTAGTCTCCAGGTCTGATGGCAGCGTAAAATCAGGAGATAGCCTCACCGGGTTTCGCCAGAGCCTTCCGCGCGGCTGGCTGATGAAACCACGGCAGACACAGCTGGATTAGCGGGCCGATAGTTAACGCATAGAGTACGGTTCCCACGCCAAACTTGCCGCCCATCATCCAGCCAATCAGCAGGACCGAAACTTCAATCGCGGTGCGGATACCGCGCAGCGACCACCCCGTACGAGCATGCAGACCGGTCATCAGCCCATCGCGCGGCCCGGGACCAAAGCCCGCGCCAATATACATCCCCGTCGCCAGCGCATTCAGTACGATAGCGCCCGCCAGCAGCAGGCTACGCGCCACCAGCGAATCCAACGGCGGCAGCACGGCTAAGGTCGCGTTTGCCGCCAGCCCCAGCACAATCACGTTGCTCACCGTACCCAGCCCCGGCATTTGCCGTAGCGGGATCCACAGCAGCAGCACTGCCGCTCCCGTCAGGATCATGACCGTACCAAAATCCAGATTAAACTGCTTACCGATCCCCAGATGAAAAACATCCCACGGATCGGCCCCCAGATTGGCATGCACAAATAACGCGGTCGACACGCCGTACAGGACCAGACCAATGTAAAGTTGCAACAAGCGACGTACCATTTTTCACCTCAGGGCAATTGCGATTTCCTTTATCATCAGTAAAAATGGATTGATAATTAATGGCCAGTTTTTAAAAAGTGGATTGCTATGTTATCTCGTCGCTTTGGTGCACAATCGCTGGTACGGCTGCTCGGTCACTGGCAGGAGTCCACTTCTCGCACGCCTATCTGGCGTCAGCTTGCAGAAGCGCTGCGCCTGCTCATTCTCGATGGCCGCCTGGCGCTGGAAACGCGACTGCCCGGCGAACGTGAACTGGCGGCTGCCCTGAATATCAGCCGCACCACGGTTGCCAGCGCGCTCGGTCAGCTTCGGGAAGAAGGCTATCTCTACAGCCGTCAGGGAAGCGGTTCGCGGATCGCCTTGCCGGAGCGTCCGGTAGAGGCGGCGGCCAAACAAACGGACCCGCTATCGGTGAATCTGGCCGTTGCCGCCCTTAGCGCCGGCCCCGAGATCCATCAGGCCTACAGCCAGGCCTTAAAGATCATGCCTGAACATTTATCCAACACCGGTTACGATCAACAAGGGCTCCCGCTTCTGCGCGAAGCCATCGCCCGCCGCTATAGCGAACGCGGGCTGCCAACCCGCAGCGATGAAGTGATGATCGTCAACGGGGCGCTTAGCGGCTTTGCGCTGGTACTGCGTTTATTCACCGGGCCCGGCGATCGGGTGGTGGTGGATGCGCCAACTTACCCCATGGCGCTTAGCGCGATACAGGGCGCATCATGTCGTCCGGTTAGCGTGGCGTTACCGCAGCAGGGATGGGATTGCGATGGTCTGGCGGCAACGATTGCCCAAACGGCACCGCGTCTGGCCTGGCTGATGCCGGATTTTCATAATCCCACCGGCCGCTGTATGGATAGCGCAACGCGCCAGCGGGTAGCGGACATCGCCGCACAAACCCGCACCACGCTGGTGGCAGACGAAACGATGGTGGATTTATGGTATGACGCCCCGCCGCCGCCGCCTTTAGCAGCATTTAATCCTGATGCCCCGGTGATAACCATCGGTTCAGCGGGAAAAAGCTTCTGGGGCGGCCTGCGCATAGGTTGGATCCGCGCCTCTTCGCGAACCATTGCTTCGCTGGTTCAGGCCCGCGACTCTCTCGATCTCGGCTCCCCGCTGCTGGAACAGCTGGCCTGCTGCTGGTTGCTTGAGAATGAGCACAGGCTGCTACCGTCACGGCGCGCCATGCTGGCGACTCGCCGGAATATGTGCGGCGCGCTGATGGCGGAATATTTTCCCCACTGGCGCTTTACGCCGCCGGAGGGAGGACTCTCTTTTTGGGTGGAATTACCGGGAATGCTGGCGACGCTCTTTTCCGTTCGCGCTGAAAGCCGGGGGATTCACATCGGGACGGGAACTCGCTTTGGCCTGGCCGGCGCGTTTGATCGCTATTTGCGTTTGCCCTTTACCCTTTCGGATGACGAACTGCGCAGCGCATTTACGACATTGCAGCCGTTGTGGCATAGCCTGACTGAGCAGAAAGAGAGCTTCCGCCTGAGGAAAATCATTTAAGAAAATATCGACGGGCTGGAGCCAGCCCGTCAAAAACCATCATCCATGACGCATATGAGATGTTTTTATAAAATTGCGCTTCAATTTTGTCTTTCTGACGTGTCAGCCCGATGACAAAATTGCAATAGTTTCATTAATGCTGACGCGGGATCGGAAACCCTTTCAGAGAAATAATAAAGCCGTCTTCATCTTTTTTTATTTTTGCCCCTGTGTCACACCAGTCGGAGGCAATGCGAAAGAACTCATCGCTACCGATATTCCAGTTCAGGCGTACGTGCTTAACGTATCCGGAACGCAGCATATCGCAGGCTTCGCTATAGTTGCTGGCTGTAGATAGTTGTTGTTTCATTTTTTTCTTCTTCAGAATTTTACGTAATGCTTTGATTTCTTTAGGGGGTTAATGGAGACGCTTCCTCTTCGGTATGCTGGCTATCGATATCTTCTTCCGAAACCCCCGCCTCGTCTGCTGATTCCGCTACCTGAAAGGCCAGCAGCAGCAGTTTCTCCGTAGCTGTTCCTAAATTTTCGTTATTTTCTTCCGCATACTGACGCAGCTTTTCTTTTAACTCGCCATCAATTTTTACGTTCAGAACCACAGTGCTCATAGTCACGCTTCCCGTGAAATAAAATCATCATATAATTAATACACGAAGTTAACATGCTGATCCAGAGATATATTTTTAGCTTATATCAAACAACATTTTCCCATGAATAATCTGCACGTTATATATGACATAAAGATGACAATAATATTTCAGTTAAATTTCAAATTTATGACGTAGTGAATTTTTTGGCATAAAAAATAGAGGGTTTAGAAACCAAAAATACTCACAATCTATTTGTGGATATTAAATATGAAGGCTGGGGGAAACCACGGAATGAATGCGAATAGCGAGAGGGCACCCTGAAATGGGTGGGGGCCCTGCCAGCTACATCCCGGCACACACGTCGTCTGCTCTGGCTGCTTCCTTCCGGACCTGACCTGGTAAACAGAGTAGCGTTGCGGGAGAA
The DNA here is from genome assembly GCF_001753185.1 of Klebsiella sp. LTGPAF-6F. Lineage (NCBI taxonomy): Bacteria > Pseudomonadati > Pseudomonadota > Gammaproteobacteria > Enterobacterales > Enterobacteriaceae > Klebsiella > Klebsiella sp. LTGPAF-6F. The sequence goes on along the minus strand of NZ_CP017450.1, from coordinate 1,530,076 downwards.
CCAACAGAGCCCCCATTGAGAGCGCTAGTTACCTAACGCGCTGGCGCATTATCCCTGCTGAACCCCTGAATTGCAAGCCGCCGGCGATTGGGTGCTGGTTTATTGCGCAAAGTCGCGTCTACAGCGACTTCTCAGCGTAAAATGGCCCCGATCCCCTGATGAGATTGCGAGCACACTCTCAGCGGAAATCCTCGCCAGCGGCCATAATGAGGCTTATCTACCGTCTTTTTTATCTCAATGGTATAGGCATGAGCGAATCACCGCGTTTAATCACTACCCTGGCGATGCCGGCCATCGCCGAAGTGACCGTTTCCTTCCGCGGTTTAAACTTTCTGCGTCCGGAGGTCATCCTCGATTTTGTGACGATTAGCAATAATCAGCTGCTCGCCGTCACCCCGGTCGCGCTGCTCTACTCTACCGTCGGCGTCCTTCAGCACATTGAATTACGGAAACTCCCCATCGACGTCAGCGGTCGCGTGGTGTATCCGATATCAACGCTTAAGCTTCCGGCAATGCGCGCAAAGCTGGTGATTAACGCCCAGTCAAAACGCCTGAAGTTTCTTGAAACACTGCTGAGCAATACGGCGAATGAAAATGTTCATGGCATGCAGGTGCTGGGTCTGGCGCTGGAATTTACCGTCGTTAAATCGGCCTGACCCGCTATCTGTACAGCCCGTCATACAACGCTTATCCTGAGCCTTTTCCGGCAACAGGACGTACTATGGATTCTCACAATACTTTTCCACAGCGGGTCTGGCAGATAGTCGCCTCGATTCCAGAGGGATACGTTGCCACCTACGGCGACATTGCTCAGCTGGCGGGTTCACCGCGAGCGGCTCGCCAGGTGGGCGGAGTATTAAAGCGCCTGCCGGAAGGATCGACTCTCCCCTGGCATCGGGTCGTCAACCGCCACGGCGACATCTCCCTTACCGGACCAGATCTGCAGCGCCAACGCCAGGCGCTACTGGCGGAAGGCGTCCAGGTTTCAGGCAGCGGACATATTGATCTGCAGCACTACCGCTGGATTTATTGAAGGCAAAAAAATGCCCCTGTAAAGGGGCATGGTGGGGAGTTACTGGGCAGCAGGAGCGCTGTTGTTCGCCACCGGCACCGCCGTTTGCTGAACCGGCACCAGCACCAGATCGGCCCGGTTACCGCCCTGGTTAATCACCGTCTGCACGGTATCGGTAATAAACATCAGCTGACCGTTAACGGTAATCGCCGCGCTGAGAAGAATGCGGGCATTAGGCTGAATTTGCGCCTGGTTATAGGGCAGGACAAAGTTAAACGGCGCCTGCTTCCCTTCGGTCCTTACCGCTTTTTGCGACAGCACGTGCGCTGGCGCATCGGCCAGAGACGCATCCGACAGGGTTACGGTCAATACCGCGTCCGGCGGTAACGCCACGCGCTGTCGAATATTGATGGTCCCGGATACGTTAGGCTGCTGCTGCGAGGAGCTTAGTGAGGCAATGCCATAAGGATCGGGCGCCGCCTGGTTCGCTGCATTGCTGTTGTGGTTGTTCGCACAGGCAGACAGCGTAGCCGCTACGGCTAAAGCACTTAACATATAGGCAAATTTCATTCTTTTCTCCTTTTCATCCCTTCTTTAACAGGAGTACATCCAGCCACAATCGGGGACAGGACATTAGTATCGTGAATAAGTGTGGCACAGATCTCAGATCTCTTCCTGGAAAAGAGCCCATATTCAGATTATTGAACCCATCGGACCACTTGCGATTCCAGGTTATACTTTGCCTCAATAACGCGCTGCGCCAGGCAGTCATCATTGATTGAGGATAACTATGAGTCAGGCACTAACCCATTTGCTGGCATTGTTAAATCTGGAAAAAATTGAAGAGGGATTGTTCCGCGGACAGAGCGAAGATCTGGGATTGCGACAGGTCTTTGGCGGCCAGGTAGTGGGTCAGGCGCTGTATGCGGCAAAAGAGACGGTGCCCACAGAACGCCTGATTCACTCGTTTCACAGTTACTTCCTGCGTCCCGGCGATAGCCTGAAACCTATCATCTATGATGTTGAAGTCCTGCGCGATGGCAATAGCTTCAGCGCCCGCCGGGTGGCGGCGATTCAAAACGGGAAGCCCATTTTCTATATGACCGCCTCTTTCCAGGCGCCAGAACCCGGCTATGAACATCAGAAAACCATGCCAGCGGCACCCGCTCCGGACGCGCTTCCCTCCGAAACGGATATTGCCCGCAAGCTGGCCCACCTGCTGCCGCCGCAGGTCAAAGAGAAATTTCTCTGCGATAAACCGCTGGAGATTCGCCCGGTCGAATTCCATAACCCTCTGAAAGGACACGTTGCAGAACCAACGCGTCAGGTCTGGATCCGCGCCAACGGCGCAGTGCCGGAAGATCTCCGCACCCATCAGTCTCTGCTGGGCTACGCTTCGGATTTTAACTTCCTGCCCGTTGCCCTGCAGCCTCACGGCGTCGGTTTTCTGGAGCCGGGCATGCAGGTTGCCACCATCGATCACTCAATGTGGTTCCACCGCCCGTTCAACATCAACGACTGGCTGCTGTACAGCGTTGAGAGCACCTCCGCCTCCAGCGCGCGCGGTTTTGTCCGCGGCGAGTTCTACACTCAGGACGGTACGCTGGTGGCTTCCACGGTGCAGGAAGGCGTCATGCGTAATCGCAACGCATAAAAAAGCAGAGCCTCCCCGAGGGGAGGCTCTGCAGCTTCAGGAGATAACTCGTTTTATCAGGCGTTGTAGGCGTTTTCGCCGTGGCTGTTTACGTCCAGCCCTTCACGCTCTTGATCTTCCGGTACGCGCAGGCCAACGGTCATATCGGCAACCTTGTAACCGATAAAGGCGACGATGCCGGACCAGACAATGGTGATACCGATGCTTTCCAGCTGTACCAGAACCTGATGGCCCATGGTGACGCCTTCCGCGTAGCCCACACCGCCCAGAGAAGTCGCGGCGAAGATACCGGTCAGGATGCAACCTACGATACCGCAGACGCCGTGGACGCCAAACACATCGCACGGGTCATCAACGCGCAGCCAGCGTTTCAGAACGGTGACGCCCCACAGACCCGCAAGGCCCGCAGCGATACCCACAATCAGCGAGCCGCCAACGCCGATGTAGCCACAGGCCGGAGTGATGCCGACCAGACCGGCAATCGCCCCTGAACAGGCGCCCAGCAGTGACGGCTTGCCGCGGGTTGCCCACTCGCCGAAGGTCCATGCCAGGATAGCCGCCGCCGTTGCAACCACGGTGTTAACGAACGCCAGACCGGCAATTTCGTTCGCCGCGCTTGCTGAACCGGCGTTAAAGCCGAACCAGCCAACGTAGAGGATGGCGGTGCCGGTGAAAACCATCGGCAGGTTATGCGGTTTAAACGCTTCTTTACCAAAGCCGACGCGTTTGCCCATCATGTAGGCGCCCACCAGCCCCGCGACCGCGGCGTTGATGTGAACAACCGTACCGCCGGCGAAATCAAGCGCGCCGTGCGTAGCCAACAGACCGCCGCCCCATACCATGTGCGCAATCGGCACATAAGAGAGCGTCATCCATACCACAACGAATATCAGTACCGCCGAGAAACGAATACGTTCCGCCAGCGCACCGACGATCAGGCCAACGGTAATACAGGCAAAGGAGCCCTGGAAAGCAACGTGGATGTACTGATAGAAGCTCCCCATCAGCGCTTTCAGTTCAATATTTTTCAGCAGTACCCAGTCGAAGTTGCCGAAGAAGCTGCCGCCAGCGCCGAAGGCCAGCGTGTAGCCATAAACCACCCACAGTACGCAGACCAGCGCAAACGTCACGATGACCTGCGTCAGCATGGAGAGAACGTTTTTACCGCGGATCAGCCCGCCGTAGAACAGCGCGATGCCCGGAATCGTCATAAACAGCACCAGCGCGGTGCAAATCATCATAAAAGCGTTGTCGGCTTTGTCCGCGACCGCCGGTGCGGCCATCGCCAGCCCCGGAAGGAGAGCCAACGCTCCCAGACCTGTTTTCATTGTTGCTATCTTCATTGTTTCGTTCCCCATCACTGTGTGGTCTGAAAGTTACAGTGCCGCTTCGTCTGATTCGCCGGTACGGATGCGAATCACGCGCTGCAGCTCGGCGACAAAGATTTTGCCGTCGCCAATCTTTCCGGTGTAAGCCGCTTTACTGATGACATCGACGACTTCGTCCAGCTGATCGTCGGCAATCGCGACGTCAATCTTCACTTTCGGCAGAAAATTGACGCTATATTCCGCGCCGCGATAGAGCTCCGCGTGGCCTTTCTGACGGCCGAACCCTTTAACTTCAGTGACCGTCAGGCCCTGAATACCCATTGAAGATAATGCTTCACGCACGTCTTCCAGTTTGAATGGTTTGATTACCACGGTAACCAGCTTCATAAGTCCCCTCCAGTCAGAATTCGGTAATGGCCGCAGCTAACACGTCTCTAATAAAGCAAGGGCTATGCCAGAAATGAAAAAGGACCGCCAGGCGGCCCTTTTTGAGGAGGAAGGAGAATAATTCGGCGGAAACGAAGCGGCAAAATGCCTCTTTTGCCTGAAACTGCACCATTTCAGTGCGCAGCTTGTGACGATTTTGCACCACCTCAGGCCGCGGCGGCGCCGCTGCCTGTTTATGGTGCATCAGGCGATAAGCGACTCTTCCTGCGCGCTGGCCGCCAGCTCTTCGCCAGCCAGCTGCAGCTGATACATCTGCCAGTAGCGGCCTCTGGCCGCCAGCAGCTGCTGGTGGCTTCCGCGCTCAACGGCCTGACCGCGGTGCAGTACCAGGATCGTATCGGCCTCGACGATGGTCGATAAGCGGTGCGCAATCACCACCAGCGTGGTGTGCTCGCGCACCCGAGCCAGAGCCTGCTGAATCGCCTGCTCGGTACCGGAATCGATATTGGCCGTCGCCTCATCAAGAATCAGCACCTGCGGCGTATCGACCAGCACCCGCGCCAGCGCCAGCAGCTGTTTCTGGCCAACGGAGAGATTATTCCCCTGCTCGCCCAGCAGCGTATAAATACCGTTTTCCATTTCACGGGCCAGCGCCGCCAGCTGTACCGCTTCCAGCGCTTCCCACACCTGCTCTTCGCTGATGTCGCGACCGAGGGTGACGTTGGCATAGAAGGTGTCAGCCAGCACCACCGGATCCTGCTGCACCATCGCAATCCCCTGCCGCAGCGCGCTGTGGCTTAAGGAAGAAAGCGGACGACCGTCGATGCGAATCTCTCCCTGGGTTAACGGGTAGTAGCCCATCATCAGGCTGGCCAGGGTGCTTTTACCGCTCCCGGTATGACCAACCAGCGCCACAAAGCTGCGGGACGGGATATCGAGATTAATATCCTGCAACACCAGGCTATCGTCGCGGTAGGCAAAAGAGACATGATCGATACTCATCGCCCCGCTGCGCAGCGGCTCGCTATCTTCACCCCACGCCTGACGCGGTTTGTCCATGAGCTCGAAGACGCGCTCGCCCGCCACGACCGCCTGCTGCAGCATTGACTGCTGGGTGGTCAGCTCAATCAGCGGCTCGTTCAGTCGCCCAAGATAGCTAATAAAGGCGTATAGCACCCCGACTTCGATCGTTCCGCTGCTGCTGAAACCAAACAGCATCAGCAGGCCGCAGAGAATTAATGAAGAGAAGAGGCTCAGCAGTGGGCGCAGCAGGAAGCCATCAAGACGCAGGGTTTGCATACGCGCCAGATAGTGGGCGTAGCTGGCCTCGCGCATCCGCTCGCCGAACCGCGCCTGCTGGCGGAACTGCTGGATGACGCCCATGCCGTTAATCACTTCATTAAAACCGTCGTTGATGTCCGCCAGCCAGGCGCGAACCCGCCTGACGATGGGCGTGCTGTAGCGCTGATAAATCATCATCACGATCAGCACCGCCGGGAAAATAGCGATAGCCACCAGCGCCATCCGCCAGTCAAGGCTGAACATCGCCACCAGCATCGCGCCAATCAAAGCGGCGCTACGCAGCACGGTCGCCACCACGGTCACGTAGAGATCGCGGATCACTTCGGTATCGTTGGTAACCCGCGAGATGAGCTGCCCGACCGGCTGCGTATCAAACTCGCTGAGCGGCTGACGCAGCGCGGCGTCCATCACATCGCTGCGCAGCTGCTGCACCACGCCGACCGCCGCGCGATTAAACAGCAGCGCCTGGCAGTAATGCAGGCCAGCGGCAAGGAGTTGCAGGCCAATGTAGGCCGCGGCGAGGCCGCAGACCAGCTTCAACGGCAGCGAGTGCTTCGCCACCATATTGTCGATGAAATAGCTGATCAGCAGCGGGCCGCTGACTTCCGCGACCGCCGCAACCCACATAATGGCAACCGCTATCATCAGCGGTTTACGCCACGGGGAGCCGTAGGCCAGCAGGCGCTTTAACGTCGGCCAGAGTTCAGTGAAACTACGCACCGGCGACCTCCTTATCTTCCTGCGGGACATCATCCAGCGCCGCTTCCAGCTGCTGATAACGGTACATATCCCGATACCAGCCCGGCTGCGTCGCCAGCGCCTCATGGCGACCGCGCTGGGAAATATGCCCGTGCTGCATCACCAGAATTTCGCTGGCCTCGGTCAACGCCGACAGGCGATGGGCGCTAATGATCACCGTCCGCCCCTCTCCCCACTGCCGCAGGTTATGCAAAATCTGGTGCTCCGTTCTGCCGTCCACCGCCGACAGCGCATCATCAAGGATCAGAATCTCCGCCTCCAGCAGCAGCGCGCGGGCGATGGAAATTCGCTGCTTTTGCCCGCCGGAAAGCATCACGCCGCGCTCGCCGACTTCGGTGTTATACCCCTGCGGCAGGCGCAGGATATCCTCATGCACGCTGGCAAGCCGCGCAACGTGCTCGATTTGCTCCTGCGTGGCGTCCGGTTTACCGAGGGCGATGTTGCTGGCGACGGTATCGGAGAACAGGAACGGTGTCTGATTAACCACCGCCAGACGTGCGCGCCAGCTATCCAGCTGTAGCCGGGTCAGGGGAACGTCGTGGAAGCGGATATCGCCTTCAGTCACGTCAAAGTGGCGCTGAATCAGCGCCAGAATGGTGCTCTTGCCGGAGCCGGTCGGCCCGCAAATCCCCAGCATCTGCCCGGGCTGGAGCGTAAAGTTGACCTTTTCCAGCGAGACCTTGTTCGCCTGCGGGTAGATAAACTCGCACACGGCGACGCTAAGCGTACCGCGGCCTTCCGGCGTCGGCTCGCTGCCGTCGTTCACCACCGGCGCCTCCTCCAGCATGGTGCGAATGCGCGCATAGGCCGCGCTGCCGCGCTCAACGATGTTAAACATCCACGCCAGCGCCAGCATTGGCCAGATCATCAGGCCGAGGTACATCACAAAGCTGGTGAGCTGACCCAGGGTCAGGCTGCCCTGGATCACCATCCAGCTGCCGCCGCCGATGGCCAGCAGGTTAGCGGTCCCGATAGCGATATAAATCGTCGGGTCAAAGCGGGCGTCGATACGCGCCACGCGCATGTTTTTCGCCCCGGTATCCGCGGCGTCGGCGGCAAACAGCGCCGACTGTCGGTCTTCGAGGCCAAAGGCTTTGATCATGCGGATGCTGGTCAGGCTCTCCTGGGTGCGGTCGTTGAGGCTGGAGAAGGCCGCCTGCGCGACGCGAAAGCGTTCGTGTAACGCATCGCCGTTACGCTTAATCGCCAGCGCCATCAGCGGCATGGGCAGCAGCGCCAGCAGAGTTAACTGCCAGCTGATTTGCGTCGACATGACAATTAGCACCGCGCAGCCCATGACCAGCGAGTCAACCAGGGTTAATACCCCCTCGCCGGCGGCGAACACCACCCGATCCACATCGTTGGTGGCGCGAGCGATCAGATCGCCGGTACGGTGGCGCAGGTAAAAGGCCGGATGCTGGCGGCTGAGCTGGCGATAGAAATCCTCGCGCAGTTCGACGGCCAGCTGATAAGAGGCGCCGAAAAGCAATACGCGCCAGACGTAGCGCAGCAGATAGACCATCACCGCAATAACGACCAGCAGGCCGATCCATATCCACACCTTTTCCGCGGTGTAATGTTGTTTTGTTACGCCGTCAACCACGATACCCACCACCTTTGGCGGCACCAGTTGCAGAATGGCAATGACGATCAGCAGAGCAATAGCGCCGAGGTAACGACGCCACTCCCGGCGGAAATACCAGCTAAGTTGGGCAAATAATCGCAAGCAGTTAAATCCTGAGTGTGTAATTCGTAGCGGCTGATGCCGTTAATCAATCGGCAAGGCAGTGGTGTATTTTATCTGTTCCATGGCAAAACTCGAAGTCACATCCGAGAGCCCCGGCACGCTGTTAACCAGGCGTTTATAAAAATCATCGTAGTTCTTCATATCCGCCACCTGGACCCGCAGCAGATAGTCATACTCCCCCGCCATACGCCAGAAACCAAGAACCTCCGCCATCTGCGTGACTTCGCTGACGAAGCGGCAATACCAGTCGCTACTGTGATGCTGAGTCTTAATCAGCACAAACGCCGTCAGCCCAAGCCCGACCTTTTCCGCATCCAGCAGCGCGACGCGCCCACGCAGAATACCTTCATCTTCCAGCCGCTTCAGGCGCTTCCAGCAGGGCGTGGTGGTCAGATTAACGGCATCGGCCAGCGCCTGCAAAGAGAGGGTGCAGTCGGTTTGCAGTAAAGAAAGCAGCTTACGGTCAATTTTATCTAACATAGGGCACCTTGGGAGAAAAATTTACTCCATTCATTGTAATTGAAAGGCTAAATGGCAACAATTTTTCCTTCGATTTCCGCTAAGCTAGGCACAAAATGACAAACAGGAATTTGAGATGAACAGCGCCTGGGTTAAACACGCGATTAGTGAAATTAATGCCGATTATCAGCGTTCCGCCGACACGCACCTTATTCGTCTGGCGCTTCCGGGGTTCCCGGGGATCCAGCTCTACCTGAAAGATGAAAGCACCCATCCAACCGGTAGCCTGAAGCACCGCCTGGCCCGCTCGCTGTTTCTCTATGGTCTGTGCAACGGCTGGATTAAAGAAGGGACAACGATTATCGAATCCTCTTCCGGTTCGACCGCCGTCTCTGAAGCCTACTTCGCCCGTCTCTTAGGCCTGCCGTTTATCGCCGTGATGCCTTCCTGTACGGCAAAACGTAAAATTGAACAAATTGAGTTCTACGGCGGCCGCTGCCACTTCGTCGATAGCGCCTGCGAAATCTATGCCGCCTCCGAAACCCTGGCCCGCGAGCTGAACGGCCATTATATGGATCAGTTTACCTATGCCGAACGGGCGACCGACTGGCGGGGAAACAATAATATCGCCGACAGTATCTTTCGTCAGATGAACCACGAGTTGCATCCGCAGCCGTCGTATATCGTGATGAGCGCGGGCACCGGGGGCACCTCTGCCACCATCGGACGCTACATTCGCTGTCAGGGCTACGATACGCAGCTGCTGGTGGTTGACCCACAAAACTCGGTGTTTATGGACTACTGGCAGAGCCGCGACGCCAGCCTGCGCAGCCCGGTCGGCAGTAAAATTGAGGGCATCGGCCGCCCGCGCGTCGAACCGTCGTTTATTCCCGACGTGGTCGATGAGATGCTGCGGGTACCGGATGCCGCCAGCGTCGCCACCGCGCTATGGCTGGAAACGCTGCTCGGACGTAAGGTCGGCGCCTCCACCGGCACCAACATGTGGGGCGTACTGCAGCTGGCCGTGCGGATGCGCGAAGAGGGACGCACCGGCTCTCTCGTCACGCTGCTGTGCGACAGCGGTGAACGTTATCTGGAAACCTACTACAACCCGCAGTGGGTAGCGGCCAATATTGGCGATATCTCCCCATGGCAGGCACAAATCGCCGACCTGCTGCAGGCAAAATAAAAGAAGCCAGATATCACAGGATATCTGGCTTGCTGGCAGGGTCTCTTTATTCGGGGGAATAAGGAAGATCGGGATTATCCAGCCAATGAGTCAAAAAGTGGGAGACGGCCTGATGACGGCAGTCGCCAATAACCGGTAGATGTGGGAGTTCCGCTTTCAGCTGATTCATCGCATTGCCCATAATCACGCCGCGCCCGACGCTGCCGAGCATTTCCAGGTCGTTCATGGCGTCACCGAACGCCATGCAATCCTGCATCGTCAGCCCCAGATGCTGGCTTAATACCGCCAGCGCCGCGCCTTTGTTACAGCCGCCAGGCAACACTTCAAGGCAATCCATCGCCGAAAAACAGAGATCCGCCCGGCCGCCCAGCGCTTCACTCAGTTGAAGCCTTAGCCGCCGCAAATCGTCATGATCGCCGCAGAAGCAGATTTTAGTGACCTGATGCGCCGGCATCCGCTTTGGATCGTACAGCTGATAACGAAAACCGCTAAAGACGTGCGCTTTCAGTAATTCCGGGATCGCCTGCCCGGTGTACCAGCCGCCGTCGTTAAAGAAATGCATACTTGCCGTGGTTTCCCAGGCGCTGTGCAGCACCTCTTCCGCCACATCGGGAGCCAGATCGCGGCGATACAGCTCCTCACCTTCCAGAGAGTGAATGCGCGTCCCGTTGCCGGTGATTAAAAACGCATCCAGAGAGAACTCCCCGATAACGTGGCGCATTTCCAGAGCATGACGACCGGTGGCGAAAGTCAGGGTGATGTCGCGATCGCGCAGACGTTTGAGCGTCGAAAGCGTTTTTTCTCCCAGACGATGGTCCGGCATCAGTAGCGTACCGTCCATATCGAATGCAGCCAGTCTTGCCATCTTCTGCTCCCCAAATCGTGGTGGATTTTGCTTGTGTTGCAGTATTGCCTGAGATATACGGAAGTAATAGTGAATAGATAAATTTTATTGTTCCGGGTTTACCAATCTACGCAGGATTACACAGCGATGAGGCTATTAAACCGTCTGCATCAGTACCAGCGACTCTGGCAGCCCTCCGCCGGAGAGCCGCAGCAGGTAACCGTCGGCGAGCTGGCCGAACGCTGCTTTTGCAGCGAACGCCACATTCGAACCCTGCTGCGCCAGGCGCAAGAGTCCGGCTGGCTAAGCTGGCAGGCCAGCTCCGGTCGCGGAAAGCGCGGGCTACTTCAGTTTTATAAAGCGCCGGAAGCGCTGCGCAATGAGATGATGGAGCAGGCGCTGAATAAAGGGCAGCAGCAAAATGCCCTCGAACTGGCCCAGCTGGCGCCGGTGGAGCTTAAAGCGCTGCTTTCCCCCTTTCTCGGCGGCCAATGGCAGAACAATACGCCGACCCTGCGTATTCCTTACTACCGTCCGCTGGAGCCGCTGCGCCCGGGTTTTATGCCGGGACGCGCGGAGCAGCACCTGGCCGGGGAGATATTTTCCGGTCTGACCCGATTTGATGCGCAGAGTACCTGTCCGATAGGCGATTTAGCCCATCACTGGGAGGTGTCGCCTGACGGCCTGCGCTGGCACTTTTATATTCGTTCTACCCTGTTCTGGCACAACGGCGATCCGATTAAAACCTCACAGCTGCAGCAGCGGCTCCTGATGCTGCTGCAGCTGCCCGCGCTGCGCACGCTGTTCGCCAGTATCAGCGAGATTAGCGTCACCCACTCCCAGTGTCTGACTATCACCCTGCATCGCGCCGATTATTGGCTGCCGTTCCGCCTTGCCAGCTACTGCAGCGTGCTGGCGCATCCTGACGATCCGGCGATCGGCAGCGGACCGTTTCGCCTGAAGCGATTTACTCCGGACCTGGTGCGGCTGGAAAACCATCAGCGCTATCATCTCACTCACCCGCTGCTGCAGGCCGTGGAATACTGGATCACGCCGCAGCTGTTCGAGCAGGATCTGGGCACCAGCTGTCGTCATCCGGTACAGATAACCATTGGCGATCCTGACGAACTGACCAGACTACGTCAGGTCAGCAACAGTATTAGCCTCGGCTTTTGCTATCTGACGCTGCGCCAGAGCCCTCGTCTTAACAAAGCGCAGGCGCAAAGGCTGGTCTCGCTGATTCATCGCTCCACCCTGTTAGAAACCCTGCCGCTGGATGAGGATCTGATCGCGCCCAGCAACGAAGTATTGCCGGGCTGGTCTATTCCGCAGTGGCCTGAAAATCATGATACCCCTCTGCCCGAACGGCTTACGCTGCTCTATCACCTCCCCGTAGAGCTACACGCCATGGCGGATCGGCTTCGTCAACGGCTGGCGGAGCTGGGCTGTGAGCTGACGATTATTTTCCATGATGCGAAAAACTGGGATGGCTGCCAGCAGTTTGCACAGGCGGACCTGATGATGGGCGACCGCCTGATTGGCGAAGCGCCGGTCTATGCGCTGGAGCAGTGGCTACGCTGCGACGTGCTGTGGCCTAATTTGCTGACCGGGGCGCAATATGCGCATCTCCAGGCGACGCTGGATGCCGTTCAGGCCCTACCGGACGGACGCAGCCGTAGCGAAGCGTTGCGCAACGTCTTTAACAGCCTGATGGACGATGCCATCATGACGCCGCTGTTTAATTATAATTATCGCATCAGCGCGCCGCCGGGGGTCAACGGACTACGGCTAAACGCGCGCGGCTGGTTTGATTTCGCCAGCGCCTGGCTACCGGCCTCTGCGCCGTGACGGGGCTGGTGGTCACGTTCATCAGGCGCTACCATATGCGCCTCACTTCGATTGTCAGGAATTACCATGAAACGCGCCGTAGTTGTCTTCAGCGGAGGACAAGATTCGACGACCTGCCTGGTGCAGGCTCTGCAACAGTATGATGAAGTGCATTGCGTCACTTTTGATTATGGCCAACGTCATCGCGCGGAGATTGACGTTGCTCGCGAACTGGCGCTAAAGCTGGGGGCCGTGGCCCATAAAGTCCTTGATGTCACCCTGCTTAACGAACTGGCGGTCAGCAGCCTGACCCGCGATAGCATTCCGGTTCCGGATTATGAACCGGACGCCAGCGGCATCCCGAATACCTTCGTACCCGGGCGCAACATTCTGTTTTTAACCCTGACGGCCATTTACGCGTATCAGGTGAAGGCGGAAGCCATTATCACCGGCGTTTGCGAGACCGACTTTTCGGGCTACCCGGACTGCCGCGACGAGTTCGTGAAAGCGCTGCACCATGCCGTCAGCCTCGGTATGGCGAAAGATATTCGCTTTGAGACGCCGCTGATGTGGCTTAACAAAGCCGAAACGTGGGCCCTGGCCGATTACTGGGGCCAGCTCGACCTGGTGCGCCATGAAACCCTCACCTGCTATAACGGTATTAAAGGCGACGGCTGCGGGCAGTGCGCCGCCTGTAACCTCCGCGCTAACGGGCTGAGCCAGTATCTGGGCGATAAGGTTGGGGTGATGACGGTGATGAAGCAGAAAACCGGGCTCCAGTAACCGGTTACTTCCCGGCGGCGTGGCGGGATCGCAGGCGACTTACGATGCATAGCCCGGTCAGATACGCAGCAGCGCCTTCGGGGAAGTACTGCCACTTTCTGTGCGCTTGCTCCCGGGGACGGCGCGATGCGCCTGCCCGGGCTACCGGATCGCAGGCTGCTGAGGACGCGTAGCCCGCGCTACCGAATCGCAGACAGCTGAGGAAACGTAGCCCGGACAGGTGCGCAGCACCGCCTCCGGGACATCCCCCTCCGGCTGGCCTGTTAGCGAGGCTCAAGCTGCTCCAGCTTCTCCCGCAGTTCGCCCTCAAGCGGCAGCGCTTTCTGCGTTTTTAGATCGATACAGACAAAAGTGATAAGCGCATCGGCGACCACTTCGCCGTTAGGGTTGAGGGTGACCACCTGGCTTAACGTCCCGCTTTTTCCGTTCAGCTGTTCGAGCTTGCTGGTGACGGTTAACACATCGCCTAGTACCGCCGGTCGGCGGTAGTTGATATTGATATTGACCACCACAAAGGCGATGTTGCGAGCGGTCATCCAGTGGAAGGCCGGGCTGCTTTCCAGGCCATCCCAACGCGCTTCTTCGAGAAACTCCAGATAACGCGCATTGTTAACGTGCTGATAGACATCCAGATGATAGCCGCGAACTTTGATTTGTGTCTGCATAGCGCAAATGCCTTATCTTTAATTGTTGTTTTGAGGTCAGAGGTCACACCACTGGCGTGACCTCTTCAGTCTGGCAAATAATGACGACTGTGCAAACTTTCGCTGAAAATTTACAGCTTCAGATGTGACAGATTTCTCTCTACCAGCGAGTTGCCCATTCCGGGTACCTGCTTAAGATCGTCAACGGTTTTAAATGGCCCGTACTCTTCGCGATAGCTCACTATAGCCTGCGCTTTCTTCAGGCCGACGCCATTCAGCGCCTTAGCCAGCTCTTCCGCGCTGGCGTTATTGATACTCACCCTGGTGCCTTCACTATCCGCCGCATTTAACGCATCCGGCGCTTTTGACTGCGGCGACTGCACGCTTTCCTTTACCGGCGCCGACGCTTTGCCGGCAGAAGGCGCCGCCTGCGCTATCTGACTCCCCGCCGCGCAAACCAGTACGGCGGCAATAAGCGTTTTCATTCCTCGTTTCATGCTGTTATCTCCTTGTTTGTAGACAGCAAGGTCACGATAGCGACGAAGGGAAAAGAGTACAAAAGGCAAAATGCAGAAATGGAAAAGGCCGCGAAAGCGGCCTTTGAGAATGACATCACGTTACTTGCTTTTGCGAAGCAGCACGTAATTATTGTTGCTGATCGATAATGTCGCCGAGCTTAATTTTCGCCACTTTACGCAGGTTGCTCATCAGCGCTTCGAAAGCGATCTGGGCGTTATTCTGGGTGATCCCCTGAATCATCGCTTTTTTCTGCTCTTCCGGCATCGTACCCGCTTTCACTTCGTCCAGCGCCAGCAGCACCACGTTGCCCTGCAGATCGGAGCCCACGCCGTAGCTTGGCTTACCCGCCTGCGGCAGCGGAAGTGCAAAGACGGACTGGCTCAGCGCTTCCTGACCGGTGCGTGACAGCGTCTGCGGCGCACCAAAGCTCAGGCCTGCGGCTTTCATCGCTTCATCGCCTTTGCCCTCTTTCAGGGCCGTCAGCAGCTTGTCGGCATCCAGCTTCGCCTGCTGTTCCGCTTTCGTGTGCTTCACAATATCGCTCACCTGCGCTTTTACATCCGCCAGCGGTTTCACCGCTTCCGGTTTATGCTCGCTGATGCGCAGAACAAACGCACGATCGCCGTCGACGGTGATGATATCGGAGTTGCTGCCCGGCGTGCCGTTCTCGCCCACCAGGCCGCCGTTGAAGATAGCTTCAGAGACCGGCTTGAAATTCAGCTCTTGCGGCAGGCTGTCGCGGCCAAACCAGCCGGTTTCAACCACTTTAAGACCGGCAACCTGGGCTGCGCCCGCCAGCGACTCGTTATCGTTGCTCGCCGCGTCGCTCACTTTCTGCTGCAGGGCATAGTACGCATCCAGGGCTTTTTCCTGCTTCACTTTCGCCGCAATATCGTCGCGAACCTCAGCCAGCGGTTTAACCTGTGCTGCCTGAACATCGTCCAGACGGGCAACCAGGAACCCAACGGAGGATTTAATTACGCCAGAAAGCTGGCCTTTTTCTTTCAGACCGGCCTCTTTCAGCTCTGGCACGGTCGCCGCATCTTCCAGCCACCCCATATCACCGCCGCTGCGGGCAGAGATAATATCGGTTGATTTTTCTTTGGCCAGCGTGGCGAAGTCAGCGCCTTTCTTCAGCTCATCAAGCACCGCCTGCGCATCCGCTTCGGTTTTGGTCTGGATGATGCTGTAGCGGTTACGCTGCGGCTGAGTGAACTGATCCTGATGCTGGTCGTACCATGACTGAATTTCTTCGTCAGAGACGTTTTCCTGCATGCTGGCAGCGTCCAGCTTGATGTAGCTGACGCGGAACTGCTCAGGCGCCATAAAACGCGCCTGGTTCTGCTGGTAGAACGCGTTGATTTCATCGTCGGTTGCGGTTTGCTTCGCCGCCAGCGCGTTTACGTCAATAGTCGCTTCACGAACGACGCGCTGTTGAGAAACCAGCGCCGCCAGCTGGTCGGATTCGCCCGGCAGCATAAAGTCGGTACCGGCTACGGCGTTGATCAGCTGCTGAGTCGTCAGCTGATTACGAAGCGCCTGCGCGTACTGATCCGTCGTCATCCCCATCTGATTAACAATACGGCTGAAGCGCTCGTTATCAAATTTGCCATCCGCCTGGAAAGCCTGGGTCTGGAAGATAGCCTGCTTCACCTGGTCGTCGCTGATGTTGAGACCCAGCTCACGGGCATACTGATCGAGCAGCGCCTCGTCAATCAGACGGTTCAGCACCTGCTGACGCATGGTCTTCATGTAATTTTCATTGGCCGCCAGTTCTGAGAACTGGTCGCCAAGCTGCTGCTGCATGCGATTACGCTCGCTGGCAACGGCATTTTCAAACTGTGCGCGACCAATCTCCTGGTCATTAACTTTTGCGGCATAGTTGTTACCACCGCCAATCAGGTAACCACTCACCCCGGTCAAAATGAACGAGACGATAATGATACCGAAAATAATCTTGAGCACGACGCTGTTGGCGGCCGTGCGTAGGTTGTCCATCATGGTGTAACAACGCTCCGCTGTAGATGACTTTAGCTCGCGCAGCATAGCATGTGATGGCCGCCGCGCGTGAGGACGTATTTTGACAAGAAAACGGGGTGATTGTCAGCCCACAAGTGCGTATAAAGTCACATTAAGTCTCATTCTGGCAAATAAAAAAGGCACATCTTACGATGCGCCCTTGTACTTCGTCACAGACCCCAGTGGGGAAGTCGATCAGTTTACCGCGTCTTTCAGCGCTTTACCTGCACGGAAACCCGGTACTTTAGCAGCAGCAATGGTAATTTCTTTGCCTGTTTGCGGATTGCGGCCGGTACGGGCAGCGCGCTCTTTAACAGCAAAAGTACCAAACCCTACCAGCGCAACGTCATCCCCAGCCTGCAGAGATTCAGTAACAGAAGCGATTAAAGCATCTAACGCACGTCCAGCTGCGGCTTTAGAAATGTCCGCACCGGCAGCAATTTTGTCAATCAGTTGAGATTTATTCACTGTTCTCTTCCTCTCTTTATAATTTATATCGCACCAGAATCCTTCGTGGCGCGACCGCGCAGCAGTTATATCAGGACTGTCATGCCCTTACAACAGAGTTGTAATTGACCCCCCTGCCAGCGATCTAAGTTAGCTACACAAAAAAAGGCTGGCAAGTACGAATTTACTTACCAGCCCTATTTTTCTTAGCGCAATTTGCGCGAAATCACTATTTTGCCGTGACGACTTCCATACCAAACGGCTCGTTCTGCAGTGCAAGTGCCAGAACTTCCTCGATTCGTTTCACCGGATGGATATCTAAATCGGCGATAACGTTATCTGGAATTTCTTCAAGGTCACGTTTGTTTTCATCAGGAATCAGAACAGTCTTAATGCCGCCGCGGTGCGCGGCCAGCAGTTTTTCCTTCAGACCACCGATTGGCAACACCTGACCACGGAGGGTAATTTCCCCGGTCATCGCCACATCGGCGCGCACCGGATTGCCCGTCAGACAGGAAACCAGCGCGGTACACATCGCGATACCTGCGCTTGGGCCATCTTTCGGCGTAGCGCCTTCCGGCACGTGCACGTGAATATCGCGTTTTTCGTAAAAGTCTGAGTTGATACCCAGCTTATCCGCACGCGAACGCACCACGGTCAGCGCAGCCTGGATGGACTCCTGCATCACCTCACCCAGTGAACCGGTATAGGTCAGCTTACCTTTACCCGGAACGCAGGCGGTTTCAATGGTCAGCAGATCGCCGCCCACTTCCGTCCACGCCAGACCCGTCACCTGACCCACGCGGTTTTCGCTATCCGCCCGGCCATAGTCATAGCGCTGCACGCCAAGGAAGTCATGCAGGTTGTCGCCGTTAATCTCGATGTGCTTCAGCGATTTATCCAGCAGCAGCTGTTTTACCGCCTTACGGCACAGTTTCGAGATTTCGCGCTCCAGACCACGCACGCCCGCTTCACGCGTGTAGTAGCGGATAATGCCGATAATCGCGCTGTCATCCACCGTCAGCTCGCCTTTTTTGAGCGCGTTACGCTCAATCTGTTTTGACAGCAGGTGGCGTTTGGCGATGTTCAGCTTCTCATCCTCGGTGTAGCCGGAGAGACGGATCACTTCCATACGATCCAGCAGCGGCGCCGGAATGTTCATGGAGTTGGAGGTCGCGACAAACATCACGTCGCTGAGATCGTAATCCACTTCCAGATAGTGATCGTTAAAGGCCACGTTCTGTTCCGGATCCAACACCTCCAGCAGCGCCGAGGCCGGATCGCCGCGCATGTCCGAAGACATCTTGTCGATCTCATCCAGTAAGAACAGCGGGTTTTTAACGCCCACTTTGGCCATTTTCTGGATCAGTTTGCCCGGCATTGAGCCAATATAGGTACGACGGTGACCGCGGATTTCCGCTTCATCACGCACGCCGCCCAGCGCCATACGCACGTACTTACGTCCGGTGGCTTTGGCGATGGATTGGCCGAGAGAGGTTTTACCGACCCCCGGAGGCCCAACCAGGCACAGGATCGGCCCTTTGAGCTTGTTAACACGGCTCTGCACCGCGAGGTACTCAAGAATACGATCCTTCACGCGCTCAAGGCCGTAGTGATCGGTGTCGAGGATCTCCTGAGCCTGACGCAGGTCTTTTTTGACCTTGCTGCGGGCGTTCCACGGTACCTGCACCATCCAGTCGATGTAGCCGCGAACGACGGTCGCTTCCGCCGACATCGGGGACATCATTTTCAGCTTCTGCAGTTCCGCTTCGGTTTTCTCTTTTGCCTCTTTCGGCATTTTCGCCGCGTCGATCTTACGCTTCAGCGCTTCGTTCTCGTCCGGGGCGTCGTCCATCTCGCCGAGCTCTTTTTGAATGGCTTTCATTTGCTCATTCAGATAGTACTCGCGCTGAGATTTCTCCATCTGTTTTTTCACGCGGTTGCGAATGCGCTTCTCAACCTGCAGCAGATCGATTTCCGACTCCATCATCGCCATCAGATATTCCAGACGTTCGTTAACGTCGGACATCTCCAGCACGGACTGTTTGTCCGCCAGCTTCAGCGGCATATGCGCAGCGATGGTATCCGCCAGGCGCGCCGGATCGTCAATGCTATTCAGCGACGTCAGCACTTCCGGTGGGATTTTCTTGTTCAGCTTGATGTAGCCTTCAAACTGGCTGATGGCCGTACGAACCAGCACTTCCTGCTCGCGTTCGTCAATCGCCGGCGATTCAAGATATTCAGCCTTCGCCGAAAAATGCTCGCCGTTATCAGACAGCGCAGAGATGCGCGCGCGCTGTAAACCTTCGACCAGCACTTTGACAGTACCGTCCGGTAGCTTCAGCATTTGCAAAATAGACGCCACGGTCCCGACGGTGAAAAGATCGTTTACACCCGGCTCATCCGTCGAGGCTTCTTTCTGCGCAACCAGCATGATTTTTTTATCATGATCCATGGCTGCTTCGAGGCAACGGATAGATTTTTCCCGCCCTACAAACAGGGGTATGACCATGTGCGGATAAACCACCACATCGCGCAACGGCAATACGGGGATTTCAATGCGTTCAGAACGCTCAGGATTCATAGAGCTCTCTCTTAGTTTAAAGTCCGCCAGGTAGCCGACGACGCAACTCAACGACGCGTCGCCGTTAATATGTAAACCAGTATATGGGGATGTATTCCATACATTCAACGGCGGGAATGCAGGAAAAATAAAAGGGGAGATAAAATCCCCCCTTTTTGTTAACTGCTTGAGCAAAATGGTTAATTATTCACCAGATGCCTGCTGCGCTTCCGGTTTGCCGTAAATCAGCAGCGGCTTGCTCTGGCCATCGATAACCGAAGCGTCGATGACCACTTTTTCCACGTCTTCCATTGACGGAAGATCGTACATGGTATCGAGCAGCGCGGCTTCAACGATAGAACGCAGACCGCGAGCCCCGGTTTTACGCGCCATCGCTTTCTTAGCGATAGCGTCCAGCGCTTCGTCGCGGAATTCCAGCTCAGCGCCTTCCAGGCTGAACAGCGCCTGATACTGCTTGGTCAGGGCGTTTTTCGGCTCTTTGAGGATCTGAATCAGCGCTTCTTCGCTCAGCTCGCTCAGGGTCGCCACAACCGGCAGACGCCCGATGAACTCAGGAATCAGGCCAAACTTGATCAGATCTTCCGGCTCAACCTGAGACAGCAGCTCGCCTTCGCTGGCTTTGTCAGACTTCGCCTTGACCGTCGCGCCGAAACCAATACCTGAACCGGTTTCAACACGGTGGGAAATGACCTTATCCAGACCGGCAAAGGCGCCGCCGCAGATGAACAGGATCTTAGAGGTATCAACCTGCAGGAACTCCTGCTGCGGATGCTTACGCCCGCCCTGCGGCGGAACCGCGGCAACGGTACCTTCAATAAGCTTCAGCAGCGCCTGCTGCACGCCTTCGCCGGAAACATCGCGAGTGATCGACGGGTTATCCGATTTACGGGAAATTTTATCGATTTCATCAATGTAGACGATACCGCGCTGGGCTTTCTGTACGTCGTAGTCGCACTTCTGCAGCAGCTTCTGGATGATGTTCTCAACGTCTTCACCCACGTAGCCGGCTTCGGTCAGGGTGGTGGCATCCGCCATGGTGAAAGGCACATCCAGCAGGCGCGCGAGCGTTTCCGCCAGCAGCGTTTTACCGGAACCGGTCGGCCCGATCAGCAGAATGTTACTTTTGCCCAGCTCAACGCCGTTGCTGGTATCGCCATTGCGCAGACGTTTGTAGTGATTGTATACCGCCACCGCCAGCACTTTTTTCGCCGGCTCCTGGCCGATAACGTAATCGTCCAGATGATGGCGAATTTCGTGCGGCGTCGGCAGCGCGCTGCGCTCGCGATGCGGCGCGACTTCTTTAATTTCTTCGCGAATGATGTCGTTACATAAATCAACGCATTCGTCGCAGATATACACGGATGGCCCGGCGATTAGCTTACGCACTTCATGCTGGCTTTTGCCGCAAAAAGAGCAGTACAACAGTTTGCCCGAACCATCTTTGCGTTTATCTGTCATGAGTCCAAACCTCTTATTAAGTTCTTTGTGCCGCACACGACGACGCAAATGCCATTCTCAGGCGCAAACCGCTGTGAAGCGTTGTGCCGCCCTCTTTCAAACAAGTATAGCGGCACCCTTGCGCCTGGGGCATCAATTACGATGAGTCAAAATAGAGTCAACGAGGCCGTATTCCACTGCTTCTGAGGCAGACAGGAAGCGATCGCGCTCGGTATCGCGCTCGATCTGCTCAAGGGATTGACCCGTATGATGTGCCATCAGTTCATTCATGCGACCTTTCACTTTCAGGATTTCGCGGGCGTGGATTTCGATATCCGTCGCCTGGCCCTGGTAGCCGCCCAGCGGCTGGTGAATCATCACGCGGGAGTTCGGCAGGCAGAAACGCTTGCCTTTCGCCCCGGCGGTCAGCAGGAACGCGCCCATTGAGGCCGCCTGGCCCATACAAATGGTGCTCACGTCAGGCTTGATGAACTGCATGGTGTCATAGATAGACATCCCGGCGGTAATCACCCCGCCCGGAGAGTTAATGTACAGATAGATATCTTTTTCCGGGTTTTCCGCTTCCAGAAACAGCATCTGCGCCACGATCAGGTTAGCCATGTGGTCTTCTACCTGGCCGGTCAGAAAAATGACGCGCTCCTTGAGCAGACGGGAGTAAATATCAAATGAACGTTCGCCGCGTGAGGTCTGTTCAATGACCATCGGCACCAGGGCCATATGGGGTGCAAAGTTGTCTCGTTCGCCACTGTATGACATTTCCGTCTCCTGGATTAATTTGAAAAAAACCGCTGCACTGATTGTAACCTTACGGACGGATTATCAGCCAGAATTTCTGCCGTCGGGCAGAAGTGCATAGATGCACGCTTCATTACGGCGCATGATTATGCCAATGCAGTTACGTCTCCCGGTTATGGGGATGACGTTGCCATAATTCAAGCATAACAATCTTTTGTCGTAACGCTATCACTGAAATCGCCTTTTCGCACTCATCCTAAGGCTATCATTGCAATAAAAAAACCCGCAGCCTTTCGGCAACGGGTTTTTGCTCAAACCTTAAACCTTGGGGCGAAATTACGCCTGCTGGTTCATCAGTTCGCTGAAGGAAGTGGCTTTTTCAGACACTTTAGCTTTCGCCAGCACGGCTTCAACGGCCTGCTCTTCCAGCGCGACGTTGCGCATGTTGTCCATCAGCTCTTTGTTTTTGCTGTAGAACTCAACCACTTCTTTCGGATCTTCGTAAGCGGAAGCCATCTCTTCGATCAGGCCTTTAACGCGATCTTCGTCAGCTTTCAGCTCGTTGGTACGAATCACTTCGCCCAGCAGCAGGCCAACAACAACGCGGCGTTTAGCCTGCTCTTCGAACAGCTCACGCGGCAGCTCCAGAGCCTGTTTCTCGTTACCGCCGAAACGCTGAGCAGCCTGACGGCGCAGAACGTCGATTTCGCTGTCGATCAGCGCAGCCGGAACGTCGATATCGTTAGCTTTAACCAGACCTTCGATAGCCTGAGATTTAACGCGGTTACGCACGGCGCCTTTCAGCTCGCGCTCCATGTTTTTACGCACTTCAGCGCGCAGACCGGCTACGGAACCATCTTCAACGCCGAAACGTTTGATGAACTCTTCAGTCAGCTCTGGCAGTTCACGTTCTTCAACTTTCTTCAGGTTGATAACGAACTTAGCTGCTTTACCTTTCAGGTTTTCAGCGTGGTACTCTTCCGGGAAGGTCACGTCGATGGTGAACTCTTCGCCAGCCTTGTGACCTTTGATACCGTCTTCAAAGCCCGGGATCATACGACCCTGGCCCATCGCCAGTACGAAGTCAGAGGCTTTGCCGCCTTCGAACTCTTCGCCGTCAACGGAACCGGTGAAATCAACGGTCACGCGATCTTCTGCATCAACAGCGCCGTCTTTGTCTTTCCAGTTCGCCTGCTGCTTACGCAGAGTATCCAGCATGGTGTCAACGTCAGCATCGGTCACTTCAACAACCGGTTTTTCAACTTCGATCGCTTCCAGACCCTGCAGTTCAACTTCCGGATAAACTTCGAACTCTACCGCGTAGGTGAAGTCTTCACCCAGCTTGTATTCGCCCGGAACGTAGTTCGGCGCGCCGGCCGGATTAATTTTTTCTTTGATGATCGCGTCAACGAAGTTACGGCTCATCAGGTCACCCAGCACGTCCTGGCGAACAGATGCGCCATAACGCTGAGCAACAACATTCATCGGCACTTTGCCTTTACGGAAGCCGTCAATGCGAACTTTTTTCGCTACGTTGACCAGCTCGCTTTTGACAGCATTCTCGATGCTGTCAGCGGCGATAGTAATCGTTACACGGCGCCCAAGGCCCTGAGTGGTTTCAACTGAAACTTGCATCTTGTTACCTCAAAAAAATCACAGTGCTCGGTCAACTCTGGAAGCGCGAACAGGTTGCTTCGCAGAACCGGGATGCCCTCTTCAAATCAGAAACACATTCCCTGTCGTCAGAATCATCCCGAAGACATTCATAATAAAAGACGCGGCATTATAGCGGCATCACTTTTGTGAGTCGAGAACGGTTGTCGCCCACTGCTGCGGCTTTTTTCACATTTCCCGAGCAAATTTGCCTGTAAATATGCGTGAATTGCACATTTTCCAGGCAAAACAAAACGGCCCGCAGGCCGTTTTCTCATAAATCTTCACGCAACATACTGGAAAAGCTCCAGCGGTTGCAAATGCGATTTCTACGCGATACTTCCAGCCCCGCGACAAGGAGGAGAAGCAAAGACGGTATCCTGTAGCCCTTCCCACTCTTTGATTGTATAGGTATGCAACGCCAGAGCGTGCACGGTGCTTGATAGTTCCTCAGTCAACGTTCCGTAAATCATACGGTGACGATTAAGAAAACGCTCGCCAAGGAAGCGATCGCTCACCAACACCACTTTAAAATGACTTTCAGAGCCCGCAGGAACGTTGTGGCGATAGCTTTCATCCACGACTTCAAGATACACCGGGTCGAACGCTGCCCTAAGTTTTGCTTCGATCTGTTCACGTATCATCATGAATTTTCTCCTCCGACAACGCTGTATTGCCGCCATTCCCTTTAAATGTTAGCCGCTTTTACCGCTTCCATTGGGCGAAAACAACAAAAAATTAGCATTCCTCTGATATTTTCATGCAAAAGTATCGGCTTTAGTGGTTCGGTGTCCTGAAAGCCCTGCCTGCGTTGCGATAAGAGATGCAGTCAGGACAGAAAACGCACAAGGCGATGAATTTACATGCGTTGCCACTTCCCCTTGCCGTTGGCGATGTTATGATGGCGGGAATTTTCCTCATTACCACTCCACCATGCGTTGAGACCCTGAACATGTTTAAGAAAATTCTTTTTCCTTTGGTCGCGCTGTTTATGCTGGCCGGATGCGCCACTCCGCCGACTACCATCGATGTTTCACCGAAAATCACCCTGCCGCAGCAGGATCCCAGTCTGATGGGCGTGACCGTCAGCATTAACGGCGCCGATCAGCGTCCGGATCAGGCGCTGGCGAAAGTCACCCGCGATAACCAACAGGTTACGCTCACCGCTTCCCGCGACCTGCGCTTCCTGTTGCAGGAAGTGCTCGAGAAACAGATGACCTCGCGTGGCTATATGATTGGCCCGAACGGCGCCGTGGATCTGCAAATCATCGTGAATAAACTGTACGCCGACGTTTCTCAAGGTAACGTGCGTTACAACATTGCGACCAAAGCCGATATTGCGATCGTTGCCACTGCCGCCAACGGCAATAAGATGACGAAAAACTATCGTGCCAGCTACTCTGTTGAAGGCGCCTTCCAGGCCTCGAATAAAAATATCGCCGATGCGGTTAATAGCGTCATGACCGATACCATTAGCGATATGGCGCAGGACACCAGCATTCACGATTTCATCAAGCAAAACGCGCGTTAATTGAAGTCGCAGACCCGGCCTCGCGCCGGGTCTGCACGACATGCCATGTCTAATCATTACTTACGCATTTTCACGCAGCCAAAATCAGCTATCCTGCTGATCCTCGGTTTTGCCTCGGGACTACCGCTCGCCCTCACCTCCGGCACGCTGCAGGCGTGGATGACCGTTGAAAACATCGATCTGAAAACTATCGGTTTTTTCTCGCTCGTCGGCCAGGCCTACGTCTTTAAGTTCCTCTGGTCGCCGGTGATGGACCGCTATACGCCGCCGTTTCTCGGCCGTCGTCGCGGCTGGCTGCTGGCGACCCAGTTTCTGCTCCTTATCGCCATTGCGGCGATGGGTTTCCTTGAACCGTCCACGCAGCTGCGCTGGATGGCGGCGCTGGCGGTGGTCATCGCCTTTTGTTCCGCCTCGCAGGATATCGTGTTTGACGCGTGGAAAACTGACGTGCTGGCCGCGGAAGAGCGGGGCACCGGAGCGGCAATCAGCGTGCTGGGCTATCGTCTGGGGATGCTGGTCTCCGGCGGGCTGGCGCTCTGGCTGGCCGATCGCTGGCTGGGTTGGCAAGGGATGTACTGGCTGATGGCCGCGCTGCTGATCCCCTGCATTATCGCCACGCTGCTGGCGCCGGAACCCAGCGACGTTATTCCGGTGCCGAAAACGCTGGAGCAGGCCGTTGCCGCACCGCTGCGCGACTTCTTCGGCCGCAATAATGCCTGGCTCATTCTGCTGCTGATTGTCCTTTATAAGCTTGGCGACGCGTTTGCCATGAGCCTGACCACCACGTTCCTGATTCGCGGCGTCGGTTTCGATGCGGGTGAAGTGGGAATGGTGAATAAAACGCTCGGCCTGTTCGCCACGATTGTCGGCGCGCTTTACGGCGGCGTGCTTATGCAGCGCCTGACGTTGTTCCGCGCGCTGCTGATTTTCGGCCTGCTGCAGGGGGTATCCAACGCCGGATATTGGCTGCTCTCAATTACCGATAAGCACCTTTTCTCCATGGCGACGGCGGTGTTTTTCGAAAATCTGTGCGGCGGGATGGGCACCGCGGCGTTCGTCGCGCTGCTGATGACGCTGTGCAATAAATCGTTTTCGGCCACCCAGTTTGCCCTGCTCTCAGCCCTCTCTGCCGTTGGGCGCGTGTATGTTGGCCCCATCGCCGGCTGGTTTGTTGAAGCCCACGGCTGGCCTACTTTCTATCTCTTTTCCGTCGTCGCCGCGGTACCGGGGATTGTGCTGCTGTTAATTTGCCGGCGTACGCTGGAACACACCCAGCGCTCAGAAAGCTTTATGCCCCGCACGCGCTTTCCACAAACCTACGGGCTGGCATTGATTATTCTGGCTGCTGGCTGCCTGATGCTGGCGATATGGCTGCTGCTGCTGACGCTCAACGCGCTGGATTACACCAATTTCTCCTTCCTTGCCAGCCTGCTTGAGATCGCTGTGCTCACCGCCATTGCGGGTATTTTACTCGGCGCCTTCCTTGACTATCTGGCATTACGTAAAACCGAGCTGATTTAAATCAGCGCAGAAACGTACGTGGACGTTGTAATTACCAAACGTAATTATAACGTCTTATTAACGATTTTATATTCATCGTAGCCGATTTGTTGTTTTGTGCGTTTTAGATTTCTGGAAATTATTGACAATTTTTATGCGAATCTTTAAATAATTTAACCGATTCAGCTTTGCAGGTTTTATTTTCCGCTTTTACGATGTCTTTTATTTGATAATTAATTGTTAATTATTTGTGTTGTTTTGCGGGTAGTTATGCTCATTCTCTTATAAAGCCTTTCGTTCTTATCCCTTTCGTTATCAATCCCGCCTAAATCAAGGTTTGCAAGCGATAATGTCACACTCCGTAACATATGTGACAGGGCAAGCAGAAGCCGCTAACATAGAGCAGACACAGCTCCAACTATGTTTACAGTAATGCAACCTTCCCGTAAAATGCCCGTACACTTTAAGCGCCACCAGATTCCGTGGAATTGAGGTCGTTCAATGAGACTTAGGAAATACAATAAAAGTTTGGGATGGATGTCATTAATCGCAGGCACTGTATTACTCAGTGGTTGTGATTCTGCACTCCTCGACCCAAAAGGACAGATTGGACTGGAGCAACGCTCTCTGATTCTGACGGCCTTCGGCCTGATGATGATCGTCGTTATTCCAGCCGTCTTGATGGCAGTAGGATTTGCCTGGAAGTATCGTGCGAGCAATAAAGATGCGAAGTATAGCCCGAACTGGTCACACTCCAACAAAGTGGAAGCTGTGGTCTGGACGGTTCCTATCCTGATCATCCTGTTCCTGGCCGTTCTGACCTGGAAAACCACTCACGCATTAGAGCCGAGCAAACCGCTTGCTCACGATGAGAAACCTATCACTATCGAAGTCGTTTCGATGGACTGGAAATGGTTCTTCATCTATCCGGAACAAGGCATTGCTACCGTCAACGAAATCGCCTTCCCGGCGAACGTACCGGTACACTTCAAAGTGACCTCCAACTCCGTGATGAACTCGTTCTTTATCCCACGTTTAGGTAGCCAGATTTACGCAATGGCCGGGATGCAGACTCAGCTGCACCTCATCGCGAACGAAGCTGGTACTTACGACGGTATCTCCGCCAGCTATAGCGGCCCGGGCTTCTCAGGAATGAAGTTCAAAGCTATCGCCACGCCGGATCGTGCAACCTTCGATCAGTGGGTAGCGAAAGCCAAACAGTCTGCGAACGCCATGGACTCCATGGAAACGTTCGACAAACTGGCTGCGCCTAGCGAATACAACAAAGTGGAATACTTCTCTAACGTGAAACCAGATTTGTTTAAAGATGTTGTTAACAAATTTATGTCTCACGGTAAGAGCATGGATATGACCCAACCTGAGGGCGAGCACGCAGCGCACGAAGGAATGGAAGGCATGGACATGAGCCACGCGGAAACCGCTCACTAAGGGGCCGAGGAAGAAAACGATGTTCGGAAAACTTACACTGGATGCAGTGCCCTACCATGAACCCATTATTGTGGTTACGGTGGCTGCAATTATCATTGGGGGACTGGCGCTTCTGGCGGCCATCACTTACTTCGGTAAGTGGTCCTACCTTTGGAATGAGTGGCTGACTTCGGTTGACCACAAACGTCTCGGTATCATGTACGTTATCGTAGCAATCGTCATGTTGCTGCGTGGCTTCGCTGACGCCGTTATGATGCGTAGCCAGCAGGTGCTGGCCTCGGCCGGGGAAGCAGGCTTCCTGCCGCCTCACCACTACGATCAGATCTTTACCGCCCACGGCGTTATCATGATCTTCTTCGTAGCGATGCCGTTTGTTATCGGTCTGATGAACCTGGTGGTTCCGCTGCAGATCGGCGCGCGCGACGTTGCCTTCCCATTCCTTAACAACCTGAGCTTCTGGTTCACCGTTGTGGGCGTGATTCTGGTTAACCTCTCTCTGGGCGTCGGTGAATTCGCGCAGACCGGTTGGCTGGCCTATCCGCCGCTCTCGGGAATTGAGTACAGTCCGGGCGTCGGGGTCGATTACTGGATCTGGGCTCTCCAGCTATCCGGTATTGGTACAACGCTCACCGGTATTAACTTCTTCGTAACGATTATCAAGATGCGTGCCCCTGGCATGACCATGTTCAAGATGCCGGTGTTTAGCTGGGCATCTCTGTGCGCCAACATCCTGATTATCGCCTCCTTCCCAATTCTGACCGTCACCGTCGCGCTGCTGACCCTGGACCGCTACCTGGGCACCCATTTCTTTACCAACGATATGGGTGGCAACATGATGATGTACATCAACCTGATTTGGGCCTGGGGTCACCCGGAAGTGTACATTCTGGTTCTGCCGGTATTCGGTGTCTTCTCCGAAATCGCCGCAACCTTCTCGCGTAAGCGTCTGTTTGGCTACACCTCGCTGGTATGGGCAACAGTGTGTATTACCGTTCTGTCGTTCATCGTTTGGCTGCACCACTTCTTTACTATGGGTGCGGGCGCGAACGTAAACGCCTTCTTCGGTATTACGACCATGATTATCGCTATCCCGACCGGGGTTAAGATCTTCAACTGGCTGTTTACCATGTACCAGGGCCGTATCGTCTTCAACTCAGCAATGCTGTGGACGATTGGCTTTATCGTGACCTTCTCCGTAGGGGGTATGACCGGCGTACTGCTGGCGGTACCGGGCGCAGACTTCGTGCTGCACAACAGCCTGTTCCTGATCGCGCACTTCCATAACGTCATCATCGGCGGCGTGGTGTTCGGTTGCTTCGCAGGTCTGACCTACTGGTGGCCGAAAGCCTTTGGCTTCACCCTGAACGAAACCTGGGGCAAACGCGCTTTCTGGTTCTGGATCATCGGCTTCTTCGTGGCGTTTATGCCGCTGTACGTACTGGGCTTCATGGGTATGACCCGTCGCCTGAGCCAGCAGATTGACCCGCAGTTCCACCCGATGCTGGTTGTTGCAGCCTGCGGTGCGGCGCTGATCGCTTGCGGTATTCTCTGCCAGCTGATTCAGTTCTACGTTTCTATCCGCGATCGCGAGCAGAACCGTGACCTGACCGGCGACCCGTGGGGCGGCCGTACGCTGGAGTGGGCAACCTCTTCTCCTCCGCCGTTCTACAACTTTGCTATCGTTCCTGTCGTTCACGAGCGTGACGCGTTCTGGGAAATGAAAGAAAAAGGCGACGCGTATAAGAAACCGGCTGGCTATGAAGAGATTCATATGCCGAAAAACAGCGGCGCGGGCATCGTTATTGCTGCTTTCGCAACGGTGTTTGGTTTCGCAATGATCTGGCATATCTGGTGGATGGCGATTGCAAGCTTCGTCGGTATCCTGGCGACCTGGATTATTAAGAGCTTTGACGAGGACGTGGATTACTACGTGCCGGTTGCAGTAGTCGAAAAACTGGAAAATCAGCATTTCGATGAGATTAACAAAGCAGGGCTGAAAAATGGCAACTGATACTCTTGCGCATAACGCCCACGCGCACGAACACGGGCACCATGATACAGGACCGATGAAGGTATTCGGTTTCTGGATCTACCTGATGAGCGACTGCATTATCTTCGCCACTCTGTTCGCTACCTATGCCGTTCTGGTGAACGGCACGGCGGGCGGTCCGACCGGTAAAGATATTTTTGAACTGCCGTTCGTTCTGGTTGAAACCGCGCTGCTGCTGTTCAGCTCCATCACCTACGGCATGGCGGCTATCGCCATGTACAAAAACAACAAGAGCCAGGTGGTTTCCTGGCTGGCGCTGACCTTCCTCTTCGGGGCTGGGTTCATCGCGATGGAACTCTATGAATTCCATCACCTGATTGTTGAAGGTATGGGCCCGGATCGCAGCGGCTTCCTGTCAGCGTTCTTCGCGCTGGTCGGCACCCACGGTCTGCACGTGACCTCTGGTCTGATCTGGATGGCGGTGCTGATGGTTCAGGTTTCTCGTCGCGGCCTGACCAGCACTAACCGCACCCGTATCATGTGCCTGAGCCTGTTCTGGCACTTCCTGGACGTCGTGTGGATCTGCGTGTTCTCTGTTGTATATCTGATGGGGGCGATGTAATGAGTCATTCTACCGATCATAGCGGCGCTTCTCACGGCAGCGTGAAGAGCTACATGACAGGTTTCATCCTGTCGATCATTCTGACGGTTATCCCGTTTGCAATGGTGATGAGTGGATCTGCATCGCATGCGGCTATTCTGGGAACCATCCTGGTTACTGCGGTTGTGCAGATTGTGGTACACCTCGTGTACTTCCTGCACATGAACAGTAAATCGGACGAAGGTTGGAACCTGACCGCATTTATCTTCACCGTAATCATCATTGCTATCGTAGTTGTCGGCTCCATCTGGATTATGTGGAACCTGAACTACAACATGATGATGCACTAAGAGCGGCGAGTATGTTTAAGCAATACCTGCAAGTAACGAAACCAGGCATTATTTTTGGCAACCTGATCTCCGTGATTGGCGGTTTCCTGCTGGCCTCCAAGGGCCACATCGACTATCCGCTCTTTATCTGGACGCTCCTCGGAGTATCCCTGGTGGTCGCCTCGGGTTGTGTTTTCAACAACTATATCGACCGTGATATCGATCGTAAGATGGAACGGACGAAAAACCGGGTGCTGGTCAAAGGGCTGATCTCGCCAAAAGCTTCGCTGGTATATGCCACCCTGCTGGGTATTGCTGGCTTCATGCTCCTGTGGTTTGGCGCGAATCCCCTGGCCTGCTGGCTGGGGGTGATGGGGTTCGTGGTTTATGTCGGCGTTTACAGCCTGTACATGAAGCGCCACTCCGTCTACGGCACGCTGATTGGTTCTCTCTCCGGCGCTGCGCCGCCGGTGATTGGCTACTGCGCGGTTACCGGTGATTTTGACAGCGGTGCCGCGATTCTGCTGGCGATTTTCAGCCTGTGGCAGATGCCTCACTCTTACGCTATCGCGATTTTCCGCTTCAAGGATTATCAGGCAGCGAACATTCCGGTACTGCCGGTAGTGAAAGGCATTTCGGTAGCGAAAAACCATATCACCGTTTACATCATCGCTTTCGCCGTTGCCACGCTGATGCTCTCCCTGGGCGGCTACGCTGGATATAAATATCTGGTTGTCGCTGCGGCGGTGAGCGTCTGGTGGCTCGGAATGGCGCTGCGCGGTTATAAAGTGGCGGATGATAAAGTCTGGGCGCGTAAGCTGTTCGTCTTTTCCATCGTGGCCATTACCGCGCTGTCGGTGATGATGTCCGTCGACTTTATGGTGCCGGATTCACACAACCTGCTGACCATGGTCAGATAGTATCTCTCAATGGCGTATCGCGCGATACGCCATTACTTATTTCCCCCTGTTAATCTCTCATCGCCGATAGTGGACAATCATTCACTCCTCCCCTTTCTATTATTCTGAGATTGTGCCCCCTGCCCTCTCAATGCTTTCTCTGTCCGTAGCTAAATTCCGCCTCAGCGTCCTCGATCAAAAACCCTCCTCCGGATACGCCTTTCTCCACTTACTGCCGGAACGGGTTTAGCCATACTGAGGCGATAATAGTCACGCAGTACTGCCAATTCGTTTTGACTAATAGCTGCATCAGATTAATCAGCAGCCATTCATTATCCTGCAGTTATCGTTTATTTAGATGAATTAGCCTTTTGTTTAACAAATGATCGCTAAACATGGTTTGTCCATAGCGGACAGCGATGGTATCTATTGAGAGATGAATCCCGCTACCGCGCTGAGTGGTTTAGCTGAATATATACGCTAAATTAATTTATTGTACGCAATATAGTAGAAGAGACATACCCCGAACTTTTTGTTTCTTCGAACGCTGGCGTCATTCCGGGTTAACAAGGCATTGTTAAGCCCTCGTTTACTCAGCGGGCTGCGCTTCCGTCATTCCCGGTGGGCGAATGTGAAATCGAAAATAAACATATTAACGTGGGGTATGACACCAGGGCGATGTTCTCTTGCCCTCCCCTTCCCCGCGCGAGCTGCCTCTCTTTTGCCATGAATATTGTTCTGCCCGGTTCATATAGCATCTATAGTGCACAATATTAAAGTTTTAAATGGGAAAATAACACCCTGTCTTATCTCCCCTCTTTAACCACGCTCAGCGCATTCTTCTTTATAGCGGCTGTCACGCCAATTCACATTAAAGCCAGCCGGCCCGAATAAAAAATTCACACTCATGACTCAAGCCGTTATCACTGAAGATAACCTTCATTTTATTAAGTTTGTATGAAATTAAATATTTCACACATTAGCACTCTGGATTAATTTAATTTAAGGGTGTTAGTATTTCTTCCGTGGGTAATAGCCCCACTAATAACAATTAATCAGACTTAACAAGGAATACCAATGAAAGAATTAACTATTGGCGAAATGGAATCTATTTCTGGTGGTTTTAATCTGCTCGGTTTTGCTAACAGCATTACCAGCTTTATTGTTGATAATGGAAACTATCTGAGCGATTTTATTACCTCAGCAGGTGCCACTATCGCCAATGCCATCGTTAACGATACCGTTGAGTTCGCTAAATTCCTTACCGGCGCATCTGACTGGGAGAACTACGTTGCCGCAAGCAATGAGAACTGGAGCAATGCTGTGCACAACCTGTCGGGCGAGTGGAACACTTTCACTAACAGCATCACCGCCTAATATCGGTTAGTCATTCCCGGGGCAGGATTCTTCCTGCCCTTTTTTTGCCTACCGTAAGCCCTCTCGGCACGAAGATGAGAGAATCGTCTGCGCCTCTGGTTTTAACCCACCAGCATCGCCTGAGCGCTATAGAGCAAATCCAGATGATCGCGGCATAGTGCCTCAATCGAGGTTCTTGACTGATGGCTGGTTAAACTCAGCGCTCCCCAGTATAGCCCTTCCCGATCTGACAGCGGCACGGCCAGGACCAGCATGCCAATTTCAAACTCCTGCTCAATCGCGGCGTATCCCTGGCGACGAACCTGAGCGATCTTTTCCATTAACGCCGCCACGTCCGTCACCGTATAGGGCGTACGCTGCTCGCGGCGGATCCGCTGCAAAACGGTTTCACACTCGGCTTCCTCTAACGAAGCCAGCCATAGTCGCCCTCCGGCGGTACAGTAAATCGGCACTCTCTCCCCCAGACGCACTGAAGTCGAGTTAAACGGCGTGTGTTTACTGCGGGCGATATACACCAGCTCATCATCATCGATCACGCCGACCGAAGCGTGCTCTTCCGTCCGGCTGGCGATGTACTCCACGATCGGTCGTACCATGCGTGGGAACTGCGCCGAATCGACATACGCCTGCCCCAGCCTTAACGCTTTAGGCGTTAGCCAGTAATGGCGTCCGTCGGTTTGCAGATAGCGCTCATGGAGCAGGGTAAGGAAAAAGCGCCGCGCGGCGCTTTGCGTCAGGCCGCTCATTTTCGCCGCCTGCGGCACGGTGAGCCGGGGGAACTCTTTTGAAAATAGCTGGATCAGCGCCAGCCCTTTTTGCAGGCCGACGATCAGATCGCGGGTATGAATCTGGTTTTGCATACTTGTTCACACTTTCGCAACAATACAATCAGTTTAGCGCGATTATCGCAGTGGTAGTGCGATTAACAACCAGTATGGCCGAATTCTGCGTTGTCGCTCTCAGCTTCCGCTGAAATACTTTCACAACATTCATTTAACAAAATGAGGTTTGAAATGGTCAGTGGATTCACTCAGGTCGTCGCCGTCATCGGCCACCCGATTACCCAGGTTAAGTCGCCGGAGAATTTCAACCGCTTCTTTGCTGACCAGCAGATGGACAGCGTCATGATCCCGGTTGATATCGCCCCCGAAGCCGTTACTGACTTTCTGCAGGCCCTGCGCGGCTGGCACAACATGAGCGGCGTCCTGGTCACCGTTCCGCACAAACAGCGGGCCGCCGCCCTGGTCGACGAGTTAACCCCGCGAGCTCAGCACCTTAATGCCATTAACGTCATCCGTAAGCTGGCCGATGGCCGTTTACAGGGCGATATGCTCGACGGCGTCGGTTTTCAGCTTGCCGCAGAGGCGCACGGCTTTAGCGCCGGCGGTAAAAAGGGGCTGCTCTCCGGCTGCGGCGGCGTCGGCAGCGCTATCGCGTGGGGGCTTTGCGAAGCGGGCATCCGCCAGTTGGCCCTTTATGATCAGAATCCCGCCACCCTTCAGCTGCTGCATAACCGGCTGGCCACCCATTTTCCGCACGTTCATCTCGTCGACCTGCCCGCTACGCTTGCCGGCCTGGATTTGCTGGTGAATGGTTCCCCGGCGGGAATGGCCGGTTTCGAGCCGTTGCCGCTGCCGCAGTCGCTGCTGGAAACCCTTCCGCTATCCACGCATGTCGCCGACGTGGTGACCGCCCCGATCATCACCCCGCTCCTCGCCTTCGCCCGGGATCGCGGCTGCGCGATCCAGACCGGGCCGGAGATGGCGCTGGCGCAGATGAAACTGATGGGGCAATTCATCGGCGCCATTGCGCAGGAACAAGGAGCGGCGGCATGAAAAGCTGGGATGTCATCGTTATCGGCAGCGGCGCCGCAGGCTTTGCCGCGGCGGTGACCGCCAGCTGTAAGGGACTGTCGGTACTGATGCTGGAAAAAGCCCCGCAGTTTGGCGGCACCTCCGCCATTTCCGGCGGCGCGGTGTGGATCCACGATAGCGATCAGGCGCGGAAAATGGCCGTGGGCGGCAGCCCGCAGGCTATCGAAACCTATCTGCGGACGATTATCGGTGAGCCTCATTATCGTCAGGATCTGGTGGATGCCTTTATCGCTTCAGGGCGTGAGGCGCTGGCATTTCTTGAAAAAGAGGGCGCGGTGAAATATAGCCTGCGCCCGCTCTCTCCGGATTATTACCCGGATGAGCCCGGCGCCGTCGATGTCGGGCGGGCGCTGGAG
The DNA here is from genome assembly GCF_001753185.1 of Klebsiella sp. LTGPAF-6F. Taxonomy (NCBI): domain Bacteria; kingdom Pseudomonadati; phylum Pseudomonadota; class Gammaproteobacteria; order Enterobacterales; family Enterobacteriaceae; genus Klebsiella; species Klebsiella sp. LTGPAF-6F. The sequence continues at coordinate 1,494,820 of NZ_CP017450.1, read as the reverse complement.
GTGGTGGAGTTTGACGGACGGGAACTGGGTGCGCATTTTCGCGACCTCCGCTCTCCCCCACCGGGAATGCTGCTGTTTGGCGGGATGATGGTTAACCGGGTTGATATCCAGCACTTTCTCGATATGCGCCGCTCCCCGCGCTCGTTCGCGCACTGCTGCAGACTGCTGCTGCGCTTCGGTCGCGATCGCCTGCGGTACCCTCGCGGTACCCGCCTGGCGATGGGCAACGCGCTGATCGCCCGCATGGCGACGCTCGCCTTTCGCAAAGGTATGCAGCTCAGGCTCAACGTCAACGTGCTTTCGCTGAGCGAACGCAATGGCGAGGTGACCGGTGTAGTAATTGAGCGCGAGGGTCAAAAGCAGGCTCTTGAAGCCCGCTGCGGGGTGGTACTGGCGGCGGGTGGTTTTGCCGCAGGCAGGCTGGCTGAACGCTATCGCCCCCAGACCCGCGAGCACTACACCATGTCCGCCGCCAACGACGGCGCCGCGCTGCGCCTTGCCGCCGCGGTCAATGCCCGGGAAGGGGCTGACCTGCCGTCTAACTTTTTCTGGGCGCCGGTCTCGGTTTTACAGCATCCCGACGGCACGCAAGAGCGCTTCCCTCACCTGGTCACCGATCGCGCCAAACCCGGAGTGATTGCCGTCAACCAGCGCGCGGTGCGCTTCGTGAACGAATCTAACTCTTATCACCACTTCGCCAGCGCCATGCAAAGCCGGGCAGAAAATGCGCCCTGCTTTCTGATTTGCGACGCCCTGGCCATGAAGCGCTACGGCCTCGGCCTGGCGCGCCCTGCCCCGGTCAATAACGACGCGCTGGTGAAAGCGGGCTATCTGCATAAGGCCGATACGCTGCCTGAACTGGCGCAGCGGCTCGGCCTGGATCCGCAGACGCTCGCTGACACGGTGGCACGCTACAACCGCGATGCCGCTCAGGGCCTCGATCCGGCGTTCACCAAAGGCGGCAACAGCTATAACCGCGCGATGGGCGACCCCGGCCACCGGCCAAACGCCTGTAACGCTCCGCTGACCCGCGCGCCGTTTTATGCCGTCACCCTCTATACCGGCGATCTCGGTACCTCGCGCGGCCTGGTCACTACCGCCGATGCTCAGGTCATTAACCAGCACGGTGAGCCGATCAAAGGCCTCTATGCCGTGGGTAATGATATGGATTCGATGATGGCCGGAACCTACCCCGGCCCAGGTATTACGCTCGGTCCGGCGCTCACCTTCGGCTATCTCTCAGCCAGCCATATGGCGCAACAACACGCACTATAAACAGGAGAAAATCATGATCTATGAAAAACGCACCTACACCATCAATCCGCTGAAAATGGCCGACTGGCTGGCGCTGTACAAAAGCGATGCTTACGCCGTGCAAACCGAGCACCTCGGTAAGCTCATCGGCTTCTTCTTTACCGAAATTGGCGTGGTCAATCAGGTGGTGCATATCTGGGCCTATGAAAGTCTGGACGATCGCCTGGCGCGTCGGGCGCGCATGACGCAGGACGAACGCTGGCTGACGTTCTCGCGCAAAAACCGCGAGCTGGCCGCCGTCGAGCGCCTGGAGTCGGTGCTTCTGCGCCCCACTGATTTTTCACCACTGCAATAAGGAGAGGGTCATGAGCGGGCAGATGAACGTGGATGTTCTGGTCGTCGGCTCCGGCGCGGCGGGGCTCTCTGCCGCCGTCACCGCCGCGCTCGGCGGCGCCAGCGTACTGGTTGCGGAGAAAGAGTCGGTCATTGGCGGCACCAGCGCCTGGTCCGGCGGCTGGCTGTGGATCCCGCGTAACCCGCTGGCTCGTGAAGAAGGGATTGAAGAAGAGCCCGGCGCGCCGCTCGCTTATTTACGCCATGAAATGGACGGTGAGCCTGCCGATGCGCGTCTGCTTGCCTTCTTACAGTACGGACCGGAGATGATCGACTTTTTCCGCCGCCGCACCGCCGTGCAGTTTCTTTCCGGCAGCAAAATGCCCGATTTTCACGCTTCACCGGGCGCTGCGCTGGGCGGCCGCTCGGTCACGGCGCAGCCTTTTGACGGACGGCTGCTGGGCGACTGGCTGCATCGCCTGCGGCCTCCGCTGGAGACCATCAGCCTTGCGGGTATGGGCATTGCCGGCGGCACGGACATGGCGCACTTTTTCAACGCGACCCGCTCACCGGGCTCGGCGCTGTATGCGACCCGCCGCCTGCTGCGTCACGGCTGGCAGCGGCTGCGCGCCGGTCGCGGACAGCATCTGGTTAACGGCAACGCGCTGGTCGCCCGCCTGCTGCGTTCGGCGCTGGATGCGGGGGTTAATTTTCAGCTTAACGCGCCGGTAGAACGTCTGCTTACCGACAACAACGGCGTTGCAGGCGCCATATTACGCAGCGACGGCGGCGCGCTGGAGGTTCGCGCCGGCGCGGTGATCCTCGCCTGCGGAGGCTTTCCTCACGACAGGCAGCGTCTGGCCGAAAATGTGCCGCACGCCGCCAGCGGCTACGGCCACTTCTCCGCCGCGCCCCCGGGCAATCAGGGGGATGGCATTCGGCTCGGCGAAGCGGTCGGCGGCCAGTTTGATACCTCACTCAGGCACGCCATGGCCTGGGCGCCGGTGTCGCGCGTTACCCTCGCCAGCGGACTGCAGCTGCCGTTCCCGCATCTGGTTGAGCGCGCCAAGCCCGGCTTTATCGCCGTGTTGCCCAACGGTAAACGCTTCACCAATGAGGCCGACTCTTATCATGATTTTATTGCCGCGCTGCTGGACGCGACGCCGCCGGGCGAAACGCCGCAGGCGTGGCTAATTGCCGACGGCCGTGCGCTGCGGCGCTACGGATTGGGCCATGCTCGCCCCTTCCCGTTTACCCCCGAGGCCTGGCGACGAACCGGCTATCTGTACGTCGGTGAGACGCCGGAAGCGCTGGCGAAAACATGCGCCATCAATCCGCAGCAGCTAACGGAAACGATCGCCCGGTTTAACGGCTTTGTAGACCAGGGAGAGGATAAGGATTTTCGGCGCGGCGCCTCGGCCTATAACCGCGCGCAGGGTGACGCCAGCCGCTCGCCCCACCCCACGCTCGGGAAACTCAGCCATGGGCCTTTTTATGCGGTACGCATATTGCCCGGCTCGCTGGGTTCCTTCAGTGGATTAATCACCGATGAAAATGCCCGTGTTCTCAACGCCCAGCGGCAGCCGATCCAGGGGCTTTTCGCCATCGGCAACGATATGTCGAGCGTGATGCGGGGATTCTATCCCAGCGGCGGTATCACGCTTGGTCCGGCCATGACTTTTGGCTATCTGGTCGGAAAAAACCTGGCAGAAAATCTCAATAAAACAACACAGTAAAAGCATTCCACCAGGGACGGCAATACGCATAACAACAATCACCTGCAACTGCACTGGAGTCCTTTATGAACATGCGAACCCTCTCACTCGCCGCGCTTACCCTCCTCGACGTTCCGCCGCCGGAACAGGTACGCATTGCGGCCCAGACCGGATTCACCCACGTTGGTCTGCGCCTGCTTCCCGCAACCCCATCAGATCCGGATTACGACATGCTCGGCGACACCGCCGCCGTACGCGATACCCTGGCGGCGCTGATGGAAACCGGCGTTCGCGTTTCGGACGTTGAGATCGTCCGCCTGACGGCAGATTTTTCATTGGACGCTCGTTTGCAGCTTTTTCTGACGACCGCCGCGCGCCTTGGCGCAAAGCAGGTTTTAGTGGCAGGAAACGATGATAACCGCGCGCGCAGCGCGGAAAATCTCGCCCGACTTGCCGAAGCCGGCCAGGAGCATGGATTAATCATGAACCTGGAGCCCATGCCCTGGACCCACCTGCGCACCATTGCCGAAGCCCGGGCGCTCATCAACGCCAGCGGCCGCAGCGATATCGGTATTTTGATTGACGCTATTCACTTCTGGCGGGCCGGCGAATCCCTGTCCACGATCGCGGCGCTACCGCAAAATTGCCTCAACTATATGCAGCTTTGCGATGCCTTACCGCAACCCCCCGCTGACGAGCAGGAGCTGATTTACCAGGCCCGCGCCGCGCGCCAGGTCCCCGGCGAAGGCGGACTCGACCTGCACGGTCTGATGGCGGCGCTTCCGGCCACGCTGCCGGTATCCATCGAGGTCCCGTTAAGCGGCGCTCGGGGTGCGCTGCCGGCGCTCGCTCGCGCTCAGCTACTGTTTAACGCCGCGCAGTCCTACCTGCGCCCTTGCGCATAAGGAGAGTCCCATGACACAGACTCAACGCCTGGACGTCAGGGAGTTAATCAACGCCAATCCGCTAAGCCGCTTTCAGAAGCTGGTGGTGTTTTTAGGCTTCTGCGTTATCGCGCTGGACGGCTTTGATATCGCCATCATGGGATTTATCGCCCCGACGCTGAAGCAGAAATGGGGAGTAAGCAATCACCAACTCGGTTTTGTCATCAGCGCCGCGCTGATAGGCCTGGCGCTGGGGGCCATTTTCTCCGGGCCGCTCGCCGACTGGCTGGGACGGAAAAAAATTATCATTAATAGCGTCTTCTTCTTCGGCTTCTGGACCATCGCCACCGCCCTTTCACAAAATATTGAGCAGATGATGGTTTTCCGCTTCCTGACCGGGCTGGGATTAGGCGCCGCCATGCCGAATATCGGCACCCTGGTGTCAGAGTATGCGCCGGAGCGCCAGCGCTCGTTCCTGATTACGATTATTTTTTGCGGCTTCACCTTTGGCGCGGCGGCGGGCGGTTTCTCCGCATCCTGGCTAATCCCGCAGTTTGGCTGGCACTCGCTGATGCTGCTTGGCGGGATCCTCCCGCTGCTGTTCGCTCCGGTCCTGATCTGGCTGTTACCGGAATCGGTGCGTTTTCTGGTCGTTAAGCGCGCGCCTGCCGAACGTATTCGGCGGATTATGCAGCGCCTCTATCCGGGACAAATCCCCGATGAGGCCGAGTTCAGCCTCCCGGCCCAGCCCGTTCAGGCAAATGCCATGCGCATCGTTCTCTCTCGCCAGTATCGCTTCGGTTCGATGATGCTCTGGCTGGTTTACTTTATGGGCCTTTTTTTGGTTTACCTCCTCGGCAGCTGGCTACCGACGCTGGTAAAAGAGGTGGGCTTAACGGTCGGCCAGGCGGCGGTAATGACCGCAATGTACCAGGCGGGAGGAACCCTTGGCTCGCTGTTTGCGGGCTGGCTAATGGACCGGATCAACCCACATCGGGCGCTCGGGCTGATTTACGCGGTTGGCGGCCTGTTTACGATGGCGATGGGCTATGCCGCGGCAAGCTTTGCGCTCATCTGCCTGTTGGCGTTTATCAGCGGAGCCTGCTTGAACGGCGCCAATACCGGCATGAACGCGCTCTCCGCCCGCTACTATCCTACCGAAGCACGGGCTACCGGCTCCAGCTGGATGCACGGCATTGGCCGCATGGGCGCGATCCTGAGCGCCTTTGCCGGGGCGGAGATGCTGGCGCTGAATATCAGCTTCGAAAGCGTTTTCCTGATCCTTGGCATTCCCGCCGCGATAACCGTCGCCGGGCTGGCGGCCAAAGGTATTTTCGCGGCTGGCCCGACGGCAAGGGCCACCGCGTCAACCGCGCCCGTCAGAAGTACATTTTAAACGTTGACGCGAAGGCGGGCGTGTTTCAAAAACACGCCTGCCAAAAAAAGAAAAATTAATTTCATTTAAATGAACAATGAAAAATAAAAATGCCATGCAGTATCGATTCACTTCACAAAATCACAGCGCAAAATCATTAAATCCATACAATAAACAAATCAAACATCGTCCAGAAAAACACTTAATAACCTTATCAATCAGAATGACTTGATAGCTGTAGCCAAAAAATTTACGGCTCAATTTTTACGGTTTTTCGATCCGCCTCGCATATACAGAAATTAAATTCCAAACAAACATTGAAATGAAATAAATATTTCCTTATGTTCTGGCTGATATTCAGGATAAGGTCGTGCCGGTGGAACTGGCGCAGAGGTCCTGACTTGTCCTTCCAGACAAAGGAATTGACCATGAGTGAACAGCAGATTCTTCTCTCTCCCGCGGCAGCACGCGGCGATAAGCTAAGCTGGGCTACCCGAATCGCTTACGGCGGCGGCGATACCGCCTGTAACGTCGTTTTCGGCATGATCGGCACGGTTTTAACCCTGTTTTATACCGACTATGTCGGCATCAGCATCGCCACCGTTGGCCTGGTGATGCTGATCTCACGTCTGTTTGACGGCGTTTCCGATGTCATAATGGGCCTGATGGTGGAACGCACGAACTCTCGCTGGGGTAAATCACGACCCTGGCTGCTGTGGATGAGCGTACCCTACGCCGTATCGGCAATTTTACTGTTCACCGTCCCGCAGACCACCGGCACGCTGCAGTTTCTCTATCTGCTGGTCGCCTATAACTTCTGCACCACCGTGTGCTATACCGCCATCAACCTCCCCTACGGCAGCCTCTCTGCGATGATGACCCGCGCCTCATGGGAAAGGGATATGCTCAGCATCACCCGAATGTCGATGTCGCCTTTTGGTCGTATTCTCGCCGTTGCCTGCACATTGCCGCTGGTGAAGTACTTTGGCGACGATCAGGCGGCGTGGATCAAAACCATGTCTATTTGGGCTTTTCTGGCGCTGCTGTTGCTGCTGTTTTGCTTTTATAAATGCGAAGAGAAGGTGGTCATCAAAGCGCGAGAGAAACAGGGAAACGTACCGGTAAAAACCCAGCTTTCCGCGCTTTTTCGTAACCAGTACTTCTGGGCCAGCGCCATCCTGTGGACCGCGCAAAGCGTGTACTACACCGTGGTAGGGATCGCGCTGCCTTACTACTGCCGCTACGTGCTCGGTGACGATACCTTCTATAGCTCCATTTTCGTTGCCGAAACCGCCTGCATTATTATTTTCACCTTCCTGAGCTCCGTGCCCATCCGCAAATACGGTAAACGCAACGTTGCCCTCTGCGGCATCGTGCTGGCGACCATCGGCCAGGTGCTGTTTATGTTTAACTCTGATGATTACCACTGGGCGCTGGCTAACGCGATTATTCGCGGTATTGGCTTCGCCCCGCTGAACGCCGTGCTGTTCGGCTTCTGCGGCGATGCCGTCGAATTCGGCCAGTGGAAAACGCGCGTCAGACAGGAAGGGATGATCTTCTCCGCCGGTTCCGTTGGAACGAAACTCGGCGCAGGTATTGCCGCCGCGGTTATCTCGGGCCTGCTGAGCATGGCGGGTTACGTCAGCTCCAGCAGCGGATCCGGCGTTCAGCCGCAAAGCGCTATCGACATGATTAACCACGTTTATCTCTACGGCTCTTTCTTCCTGTGGATCGTGGTCATTATCACCCTGCTGTTTTATCGCCTGGATAAGCAATACCCGCAGATCATGCATGACCTGAAAGAACGCGAAGCCCGTGGCGAGATGTAAAACCTTAGAACCAGGCCCGCGCTCGGCGAGCGCGGGTACACAGAAGAACATCTGAAATCCGTAGGATCTCTATCATTGAGGAGTGCACCATCATGTTAAACGGCATGAAACCCTTATCCCGCTCCCTGCGCTGGGGCATGGTCGGCGGCGGCGGCACCAGCCAGATTGGCTACAGCCACCGCTGTGCGGCGCTTCGCGACAACGTCTTTACTCTGCTCGCCGGCGCGCTTGATATCGATGCCGAGCGCGGTCGTCAATTCGGCGAACAGCTCGGCATCGCTCCTGAACGCTGCTACGCCGATTACCAAACGCTGTTCGCGGAGGAGGCCAAACGCCCTGACGGCATTGAAGCCGTATCGGTCACTACGCCGAACAATACTCACTTCGCTATCACTAAAGCGGCGCTTGAAGCCGGGCTGCACGTGATTTGCGAAAAACCGCTGTGCTTTACCGCCGACGAAGCGCGCGAGCTGCTGGCGCTAAGCAAAAAGCAGAATAAAATTATCGGCGTCACGTACGGTTATGCCGGACACCAGATGATCCAGCAGGCGCGGCAGATGATAGCGGAAGGGAAGCTCGGCGAGATCCGCATTATTAATATGCAGTTCGCCCACGGTTTTCATAATGAAGCCGTTGAGCTGCAGGCTGAATCCACCCGCTGGCGGGTAACGCCCAAATATGCCGGCCCTAGCTATGTGCTGGGGGATCTGGCAACCCACCCGCTATTTATTGCCGAGACGATGGTGCCGAACCTGAACATCACCCGCCTGATGTGCGCGCGTCAAAGCTTCGTCAAATCTCGCGCGCCGCTGGAAGATAACGCCTTTGTGCTGATGGAATATAACAACGGCGCCGTTGGCTCACTGTGGACCAGCGCGGTCAACAGCGGCGCGATGCACTCGCAAAAAGTCCGCGTTATTGGCGAAAAAGCCAGCATCGAATGGTGGGATGAGCGTCCAAATCAGCTCAGCTATGAGGTACAGGGCGAACCGGCCCGCGTCCTCGAGCGCGGGATGCCCTATCTCAGCCAGCAGGCGCTGGCGGACGACCGCATTGGCGGCGGTCACCCTGAAGGGCTGTTCGAGGCGTGGGCCAACCTCTATCGCCGCTACGCTATCGCCATCGACGCGATGGATCGCGGGGACCAGGCGTTCCTGGAGACCTTCTGGTATCCGGACGTCGAAGCCGGTCTTCACGGTGTTTACTGGGTTGAGCAGTGCGTCAAATCCGCCGACGCAGGCGGCCAGTGGGTTGACTTTAACTGCCAATAACCGCTGAACACCAGTGGAGGCCCCTCCACTGGTTTTTTCTTTCTACCGTACTCACCTCATCATGCAACACAGTCGTAATATCTGTTAAACAAACATTTATTTACGCTTCTGTTTCCCCCCACTACACTATGCGCAGTTTTTATATTGAGGTGGTAATGAACGATAATAAAATGACGCCAGGCGAACTGCGTGCGACCTGGGGTTTGGGGACCGTATTCTCTTTGCGCATGCTTGGCATGTTTATGGTCCTGCCGGTTCTGACCACTTACGGCATGGCGTTACAGGGCGCAAGCGAAGCCCTTATCGGACTGGCAATTGGAATTTACGGGCTGGCCCAGGCGCTATTCCAGATACCTTTCGGACTGCTTTCTGACCGCATTGGCCGTAAGCCGCTGATCGTCGGCGGCCTGTTAATCTTCGTTGTCGGCAGCGTTATCGCCGCGCTTTCTGACTCTATCTGGGGCATTATTCTTGGCCGCGCGCTGCAGGGCTCCGGGGCGATTGCCGCTGCGGTCATGGCGCTGCTTTCCGATTTAACCCGCGAGCAAAACCGCACTAAAGCCATGGCGTTTATCGGCGTCAGCTTTGGCGTTACCTTTGCTATCGCTATGGTTCTCGGGCCTGTCGTTACCCACCAGCTCGGCCTGCACGCCCTGTTCTGGATGATTGCTGTTCTGGCGACGCTCGGCATCCTGCTGACGCTATGGGTTGTGCCGAACAGCCAGAATCACGTGCTGAACCGCGAGTCCGGTATGGTGAAAGGCTGCTTCAGCAAAGTTCTTGCCGAACCAAAACTCCTGAAGCTCAATTTCGGCATTATGTGTCTGCATATCATGCTGATGTCCACGTTTGTCGCTCTGCCGGGCCAGCTTGAGGCCGCCGGTTTCCCCGCCGCCGAGCACTGGAAAATCTATCTGGTCACCATGCTGGTCTCATTTGTCGCGGTGGTGCCGTTTATTATCTACGCCGAAGTGAAGCGCAAAATGAAGCGCGTCTTCCTGCTGTGCGTCGCCATCCTGCTGATTGCTGAAATCGTACTCTGGGGTGCCGGAGGCTATTTCTGGGAGCTGGTCGCCGGCGTTCAGCTATTTTTCCTCGCGTTTAACCTGCTGGAAGCGCTGCTGCCGTCGTTGATCAGCAAAGAATCACCGGCCGGATATAAAGGCACCGCGATGGGCATTTACTCCACCAGCCAGTTCCTTGGCGTGGCCATCGGCGGAGCGCTCGGCGGCTGGGTGGATGGCTTTTTTGATTCGCAAACCGTCTTCCTGCTCGGCGCCCTGCTGGCGATGCTGTGGCTGCTGGTGGCCAGCACCATGAGCGAGCCGCCCTACGTTAGCAGCCTGCGGGTCGAAATCCCGGAGGATATCGCCGCGGACAAAATGCTCGAAGCGCGCTTACGGGCTAAAGAGGGCGTCAAAGAGGTGCTGGTGATTAGCGAAGAGCGTTCGGTGTATATCAAAATCGACAGCAAGATCACTAACCGCTTTGAAATTGAGCAGGCAATCAAAGGGATATAAAAGCGAGCACCTTTGTTCAGGCAGGCAAAAACGGTTCTGAGCGGTGCTTTGTGTCCTGCCGGGCGGCGGCTAACGCCGAGCCCGGCCGACAGACGGGACTCTTTTAATCGCGGAAGTTTTTGAACTGGAACGGCTGGCCTAAATCACCGCCGCGCACCAGCGCCATAACCGCCTGCAGGTCGTCGCGAGATTTACCGGTAACGCGAATCTCTTCGCCCTGGATCTGCGCCTGTACTTTCAGCTTGCTGTCTTTAATCAGCTTGACGATTTTTTTCTGCGTCGCGCTCTCAATGCCCTGCTTCAGCTTCGCATCGACAAACCAGGTTTTACCGCTGTGCACGAACTCGTCCGGCACTTCGATAGAACTGCCCTCAATTCCGCGTTTCAGCAGCTTGGCGCGTAGAATATCCAACAGCTGGTTAATCTGGAAATCAGACTCGCTGAGGACCTTGATGGTCTCGTTTTTTTCGTTCAGCTCAAAGCTCGCTTCGACGTTACGGAAATCAAAACGCGATTCAACTTCGCGGGTCGCGTTCTCTACGGCGTTTCGAACTTCCTGAAGATCGACTTCAGAGACAATATCGAAAGATGGCATCTTTTCCTCTCCTTCAGTTTCTTTTGCGTTGCATAATACCCGCAACGCGACATAACTCAACTTGTTATCCCGAAAGGATAACTGATAACGCTATACTTTAGCCATGAGCACCTGATGCAGCACTCACAGGTGAGGAGGAATAATGAAAGTAACCGTACTCGGATGCGGTGCACTGGGACAGTTATGGCTAACTGCGCTGTACAAACACGGACATGAAGTCCAGGGCTGGTTACGCGTCCCACAGCCATTCTGTAGCGTCAATGTGATTGAAACCGACGGCAGCGTGTTTAATGAATCGTTTACCGCTAACGATCCTGATTTTCTCGCCAGCAGCGACCTGCTGCTGGTCACCCTCAAAGCCTGGCAGGTCTCTAACGCGGTAAAAAACCTGAGCGCCATCCTGCCGTCGTCAGTACCTGTTCTGCTCATGCACAACGGTATGGGTACCGTTGACGAGCTTAAGAGCCTCAAACAGCCGCTACTTCTGGCTTCGACAACGCAGGCGGCCCGCCGCGACGGCAACGTGATCGTCCACGTCGCCAACGGCACCAGCCATATTGGCCCGGCGAAAGCCTATCCTGAGGATTATAGCTATCTCGCCGATGTACTGCAGAGCGTGCTGCCCGACGTCGCCTGGCATAACAATATCTACCCCGCGACCTGGAGCAAGCTGGCGGTAAACTGTGTGATTAACCCGCTGACGGCGTTAAAAAACTGTCAGAACGGCGATTTACGCGAATACCCGCAGGAGGTCGCCGCGATTTGTTATGAAGTTGCGGCGGTGATGGATCGCGAGGGGATGCATACCTCGCCGGAAAACCTGTTATTCTATGTACATCAGGTTATTGAAAGTACGGCAGAAAATACCTCCTCCATGCTGCAGGATATTCTCGCCCAGCGCCATACGGAAATCGACTATATCACCGGTTATCTGTTAAAACGCGCCCGAGCCCACGGTATCGCCGTACCTGAGAATACCCGCCTGTTTGAACTGGTAAAGCGTAAGGAGAATGAATATGAGCGCGTCGGCACTGATTTGCCTCGCCCCTGGTAGCGAAGAGACCGAAGCGGTCACCACCATTGATTTACTCGTTCGCGGAGGCGTAAAGGTCACGACCGCCAGCGTTGCCAGCGATGGCAGCCTGACCATTGTCTGCTCGCGCGGCGTTAAGCTGCTGGCCGATGCGCCGCTGGTCGAAGTGGCCGATGGCGATTTCGATATCCTTGTTCTACCCGGCGGCATTAAGGGTGCGGAGTGCTTTCGCGACAGCCCGCTGCTGGTTGAAACAGTACGTCAATTCCATCTTTCCGGGCGCATCGTTGCGGCGATTTGCGCCGCGGCGCCGACCGTGCTGGTGCCGCACAACCTTTTCCCCATCGGCAATATGACCGGCTTTCCGGCGCTGAAAGAACGCATTCCCGCCGAGCAGTGGCAGGATAAGCGCGTCGTCTGGGACGCTCGCGTTAAGTTGCTCACCAGCCAGGGGCCGGGAACTTCAATTGATTTCGCCTTGAAGATGATCGACCTGCTGGTTGGACGCGAAAAAGCGCACGAAGTCGCTTCACAGCTGGTGATGGCGGCAGGAATTTATAGCTACTACGAATAAATGCAAAACGGCAACCCAGGGTTGCCGTTTTCATGATTGCGCCTTGCTCCTGAAGAACTAGGGGCGATATACCTTCACGTTTTCAAAGCCCTGCTCGCGCAGATACAGCGCCTGCAGGCGGCTCATCACCCCACGCTCGCACCACAGCAGCCAGGTTTTACTCTGGTCGAGATCGCCAAATTTGGTGCTCAGCTTATAGAACGGCAGAGAAACCACGTCCACGCCTTCCACCTTCAGCGGCTTATCGTCCTGCTCGTCGATAGAGCGGATATCGAGGATCGCGTCGTCAGGGCCAAAACCGCTGACGGTTTCCACTTCCACTACGTCCTGCTCGGTCTGCTGAGCGATATCGCGGATATCAATGTTGCTCGCTTCCGCCACCACTTTCTCAAGGATGCTGAAATCGAAGTGCTCTTCTTCCGCCTCGATCTTCGCCTTCACCGCTTTCACGGTGGGGCTCTTCGAGATAACGCCGCAGTATTCCGGCATGGTGCGGGCAAAATCTTCGGTGCCGATTTCACGCGCGAGGTCAATAATGTGCTCTTTATCGTGCGAAATCAGCGGACGCAGAATCAGCGTATCCGAGACGTTGTCGATCAGGCGCAGGTTGGTCAGCGTCTGGCTGGAAACCTGGCCTAACGCCTCGCCGGTGACCAGCGCCTGGACGCCGTAGCGCTCGGCGACTTTTGACGCCGCGCGCACCATCATCCGCTTGAGCACCACGCCCATCTGACCATCGTCGACTTTCTCAAGGATCTCACCCACCACCGGCTCGAAGTTAATCGCCACGAAGCGCACGCGGTGTGAGCTGCCGAAGCGGTTCCACAGATAGTGCGCGACCTGACGCACGCCGATTTCATGGGCCGCGCCGCCGAGGTTAAAGAAGCAGTAATGCACGCGGCAGCCGCGGCGCATCAGCATATAGCTGGAAACGCCGGAGTCGAAACCGCCGGAAATGAGCGACAGCACGTCTTCCTGGGTGCCGATCGGGAAACCGCCGATACCTTCGTAGCGCCCTTTAACCAGCAGCAGGCGATCGTTTTCGATCTCGAGGTTAACCGTCACATCGGGGTCGGTCAGCTTCACCCGCGCCGTTTCAATATGCTGGTTCAAACCGCCGCCGACGTAGCGCTCCACTTCGATTGAGGTAAACTCATGCTTACCGCGACGCTTAACGCGCACGCAGAACGTTTTACCTTCCAGCGCGTCACGCCACAGCGGCAGCGTCTGCTCGAAAATATCGTGCAGGGAGGTATAAGGAACGTCTTCGACTTCCAGAATATGGTGGATACCGGGGATACGGGTCAGGGCATCGCGAATAGCCGGACGCTGGTTTTCATCCTTCGCCCGGACCTCGATATGATCCCAGTGACGAACGACGGCAAGCGTCTCATCATAGTTTTTGAGAACGTTACGAATGTTCCCGGTTAAAATTTTAATGAAGCGCAATCGCACAGATTGGCTTTTGATGGTGATTTCCGGGAACAATTTAATGATAAACTTCATGGCGACACTATTCGTTGGCAAGCCCGACGGGGCTTTAAGCATAAAAAGTTGTACAGGCGCGACTGGCGTCTGCATCCAGGGCGCGGAGTATACCACTATTGGACGCTTTTCACCTGGCATTGCGCGTTATTTGATTAACCGCGCGACTTCGTTACCATATTGATAGCCATCGAGACATTACAAGAGTCTATATTCACTATGCCAAAGAAAAATGAGGCCCCGGCCAGCTTTGAAACCGCCCTGGGCGAGCTGGAGCAAATTGTTAATCGTCTGGAAAGCGGCTCGCTGCCGTTAGAAGAAGCGCTCGGCGAATTCGAGCGCGGGATCCAGCTGGCGCGCCAGGGGCAGGCAAAGCTGCAGCAGGCCGAACAGCGCGTACAAATTCTGCTGGCGGATAGCGAAGACGCGCCGCTTACCCCTTTTACGCCGGACGCTGAATAAATGGACTTCCCGCAACAGCTACAGGCGTGCGTCGAGCAGGCTAACGAAGCGCTGCGCCGTTTTATCGCTCCGCAGCCCTTTCAGAACACTCCGCTGGTCGAAGCCATGCAGTATGGCGCACTATTAGGCGGCAAACGCCTGCGCCCGTTCCTGGTTTACGCGACCGGCGATATGTTTGGCGTTAGCCGCGCTACGCTGGATGCCCCTGCCGCCGCCGTCGAATGCATCCATGCCTATTCGCTGATGCACGATGATCTTCCGGCGATGGACGATGACGATTTACGCCGCGGCCAGCCGACCTGCCATATAAAATTCGGCGAAGCGAACGCAATTCTTGCCGGAGACGCCCTACAAACGCTGGCGTTTTCTATACTAAGTGATGCGCCGATGCCGGAAGTGCCGGATCGCGATCGCCTGGCGATGATTTCTGAGCTGGCCCAGGCCAGCGGCATCGCCGGTATGTGCGGCGGTCAGGCGCTGGATCTGGAAGCGGAAGGCCATCAGGTTGATCTGACGTCGCTGGAGCGAATTCACCGCCATAAGACCGGCGCGTTGATTCGCGCCGCGGTACGAATGGGCGCGCTGAGCGCAGGTGAAGCCGGACGCAGGGCGCTACCCGCTCTCGATCGCTACGCCGAGAACATCGGTCTCGCCTTCCAGGTCCAGGATGACATTCTCGACGTGGTAGGGGATACTGCCACACTTGGCAAACGTCAGGGAGCCGACCAGCAGCTGGGCAAAAGTACCTACCCCGCCCTTTTGGGACTCGAGCAAGCCCGGAAAAAGGCCTTTGACCTGATTACCGACGCCCGCCGGTCGCTAACTGAGCTGGCCGCGCAATCTCTGGATACCACGGCACTGGAAGCGCTCGCGAATTACATAATTCAGCGTGATAAATAAACAATAAATGAGTCTCTGATGAGTTTTGATATTGCCAAATACCCGACCCTGGCGCTGGTGGATTCCACCCAGGAGTTGCGTTTGTTGCCGAAAGATAGCCTGCCGAAACTGTGCGACGAACTGCGGCGTTATCTGCTGGACAGCGTCAGCCGCTCCAGCGGACACTTTGCCTCCGGGCTCGGTACGGTAGAACTAACCGTGGCGCTGCACTACGTCTACAACACGCCTTTCGATCGCCTAATCTGGGACGTCGGCCACCAGGCTTACCCGCATAAAATTCTGACCGGACGCCGCGATCGGATCGGCACCATCCGCCAGAAAGGCGGGCTGCACCCCTTCCCGTGGCGCGGAGAAAGCGAGTATGACGTCCTGAGCGTCGGCCACTCGTCGACCTCCATCTCTGCCGGAATCGGCATAGCTATCGCCGCAGCCAAAGAGGATAAGCAGCGCCGCGCGGTTTGCGTAATCGGCGACGGGGCGATAACCGCCGGGATGGCGTTTGAAGCGATGAACCACGCTGGCGATATCAAACCCGATCTGCTGGTGGTGCTCAACGACAACGAAATGTCGATCTCCGAGAACGTCGGCGCGCTAAACAATCATCTGGCGCAGCTGCTCTCCGGCAAACTCTACTCCACGCTGCGCGAAGGCGGCAAAAAGGTCTTCTCTGGCGTGCCGCCGATTAAAGAGCTGCTCAAACGCACCGAGGAACATATCAAAGGGATGGTGGTTCCGGGGACCCTGTTTGAAGAGCTGGGCTTTAACTACATTGGGCCGGTGGACGGTCATGATGTTATCGGTCTGGTAAATACGCTGAAGAATATGCGCGACCTGAAAGGGCCGCAGTTCCTGCATATTATGACCAAAAAAGGCCGCGGCTATGAGCCCGCCGAAAAAGACCCGATCACCTTCCACGCGGTGCCAAAATTCGATCACACCAGCGGCGTGCTGCCGAAAAGCAGCGGCGGCCTGCCCTCTTACTCGAAAATCTTTGGCGACTGGCTGTGCGAAACCGCCGCGAAAGATGACAAGCTGATGGCCGTCACGCCAGCGATGCGCGAAGGTTCCGGGATGGTCGAGTTCTCGAAAAAATACCCCGACCAGTATTTCGACGTGGCCATTGCCGAGCAGCACGCGGTGACCTTTGCCGCCGGCCTGGCGATCGGCGGCTATAAGCCGGTGGTGGCGATCTACTCCACCTTCCTGCAGCGCGCCTACGATCAGGTGATTCACGATGTCGCCATCCAGAAGCTGCCGGTGCTGTTCGCTATCGACCGTGCGGGTATCGTCGGCGCCGATGGGCAAACCCATCAGGGCGCGTTTGATATCTCCTTCCTGCGCTGCATTCCTGACATGGTCATCATGACCCCCAGCGATGAGAACGAGTGCCGCCAGATGCTGTATACCGGTTATCACTACAACGACGGCCCGAGCGCGGTGCGCTATCCGCGCGGCTCCGGTACCGGCGCCGCGTTTGAACCGCTGGCCTCGCTGCCTATCGGGAAAGGCGTGGTGAAACGCGAAGGTGAAAAAATCGCGATTCTGAACTTCGGCACGCTGCTGCCGCAGGCGGCAAAAGTCGCGGAAAAGCTTAACGCCACCCTGGTGGATATGCGCTTTGCCAAACCGCTGGATGAAGCGCTGGTGCTACAGCTGGCCGCAGAACACGAAGTGCTGGTCACCCTGGAAGAGAACGCCATTATGGGCGGTGCGGGCAGCGGCGTGAATGAGCTGCTGATGTCCCGCCGCCGCGCGGTTCCTGTGCTCAATCTCGGCCTGCCTGATTTCTTTATCCCGCAGGGAACCCAGGAAGAAGCGCACGCCGACCTCGGCCTGGACGCCGCCGGAATAGAAGCCAAAATCCACGCCTGGCTGGCATAATTGCCGCCACCGCTCCTGCTATGCTTAAAGGATACCCTTTACCCGTAGCAGGAGCGCACTATGCACTATATCCCTCTTGGCGATACCGATCTCCGCGTTTCCCGACTCTGCCTCGGCTGTATGACCTTTGGCGAACCGGATCGCGGTAACCATGCATGGACCTTACCGGAAGAGAGCAGCCGCCCGCTGATAAAATACGCCCTCGAGGGCGGCATTAACTTCTTCGACACCTCGAATAACTACTCTGACGGCAGCAGCGAAGAGATCCTCGGGCGCGCGCTGCGTGAGTATGCTCGTCGCGATTCCGTGATCGTCGCCACTAAGGTTTACCATCAGGTGGGCGATCTGCCGCAGGGACTGTCGCGCGCGCAGATCCTGCGCTCCATTGACGACAGCCTGCGCCGCCTCGGCATGGAGTATGTCGATCTGCTGCAAATCCATCGCTGGGATTACACCACGCCCATTGAAGAAACTCTCGAAGCGCTCAACGACGTCGTCAAGGCGGGTAAAGCCCGCTATATCGGCGCATCGTCAATGCATGCCCGCCAGTTTGCCCAGGCGTTAGCGCTACAGCGGCAGAATAACTGGGCCCGCTTCGTCACCATGCAGGATCACTACAATCTGATTTATCGTGAAGAAGAAAACGAAATGCTGCCGCTGTGCAGCCGTGAAGGCGTCGCGGTGATGCCGTGGAGTCCGCTGGCGCGCGGTCGCCTGACCCGTCCGTGGGGGGAAACCACCGCCCGTCTGGTATCCGATGAAGTCGGTAAGGCGCTCTACAATGCCACTGATGAGAATGATGAACTGATCGCGACAAACCTGGCCGAAGTCGCGGAAGAGCTTGACGCCAACCGCGCGCAGGTGGCGCTGGCCTGGCTATTGAGCAAGCCGGGCGTGGCCGCGCCGATTATCGGCGCCTCAAGGCAGGAGCAGCTGGATGAGCTGCTGCATGCGGTCGATTTAACGCTGACGCCGGATCAGATTGAAAAGCTGGAGACGCCGTATAAACCGCACCCGATTGTGGGGTTCAAGTAACGCGCGGTTCCCTGCCGATTCCCGGCTCGCGCTGCGCTTAGCCGGGCTACAGGTTCACCAGCATCTGCGGGCGACTGACTCACCAACGCCTGCGGGCCGGTAGCCCGGACAGGTGCGCAGCACCGCCTCCGGGAAAAGCCTGCCTGCTCGATTTCCCAGAGGCGCGAGGCCAGCCGCGCCGGACCGGGTTTAAAAAAGACCAATCGGCCAGTGGTGGCCAATCACGTACAGCACCCCGGCGGAAATCACCCCGGCGACAATATCGTCCACCATGATCCCCATCCCGCCGTGGATATTGCGGTCGAACCAGCGGATGGGCCACGGCTTCCACATATCAAAGAGGCGGAAAATCACAAATCCAGCGGCGACCCACTGCCAGTCCATCGTCGGTAGAGCCATCAGGGTGATCCACATCCCGACAAACTCATCCCAGACAATGCTGCCATGATCGTGGGTACCCATATCTTTCGCCGTACGGTGGCAAATATAGACGCCAATGCAGATGCTCATCATCACCGCCAGCGAATAGAGCTGCCAGGGGAGTAAGGTCAGCAAATACCAGAAGGGGATCGACGCCAGCGATCCCATAGTGCCGGGAACCACGGGGCTAAGGCCGCTGCCAAATCCCGTTGCCAGCAGATGCCAGGGGTTGCTCATCTTCAGGCGGCTTTTCGCCACATCTCTACTACGCGCCAAAATGATCGTATCCCTTAAAATCGAACGTGACGGGCTTACCTTCGCGCGTGAACTGCAGACCTTCCGATTCCGGCAGGATCTGCCCAATGCAGGTAAAACGCGCGCCGAGGTTGGCAAGGGCCACGTCCAGCGCCCCGCGATTGAGTTCAGGTACGGTAAAGCACAGCTCGTAATCTTCACCGCCGGAGAGCGCCCAGCGCAGCGCCTGCTCAGGCTCAACCTGGCGCAGCATCGCATCCGAGAACGGCATCGCATCAAGATCGACGCGCGCGCCGCAGCCGCTGGCCTTGAGAATATGCCCCAGGTCAGAAATCAGGCCGTCGGAGAGATCGATGGCGGAGTTCGCCAAATCGCGCAGCGCCTGCCCCTGCAGAACCCGCGGCAGCGGACGCAGATGGCGCGCCAGGAGATAATCCGCGTCGGCGTCATCTTCAACCTGCAGCCGATCCTGCAAAATCGCCAGACCCGCGGCGCTGTCTCCCGGCGTGCCGGTGACGTAAATCCAGTCGCCATGCTTTGCCCCGGAGCGCTTCAAAGCGCGTCCCGTCGGCACATAGCCGTGAATACCCAGCGTCATCGACAGCGGTCCGCGCGTGGTATCGCCGCCAATGAGCTGCATATCGTAATAATTAAGCTGCACGAACAGGCTGTCGCTAAAGGCCTCAAGCCAGGCTTCGTCCGCTTCCGGCAGGGTCAGGGCCAGGGTTAGCCACGCCGGTTCAGCGCCCATTGCCGCCAGGTCGCTCAGGTTGACCGCCAGCGCTTTACAGGCGAGGTCGGCAGGGTCGATATCGGGTAAAAAATGGTTTCCCGCCACCAGGGTGTCGGTGCTGATTGCCAGCGTTTTTTTCTCGGGGATGTTCAGGAGCGCGCAGTCGTCGCCAATGCCGGTTTCAACATCAAGACGTGCGCTTTTTACGCGATCAAAATAACGGGCAATCAGGGAAAATTCGCCGCATGCCATACGTTATGCCTCAGAAAAAGAAAAGAATAAGGCCGGTTTGCAGAAGTGAGACTCTGCAAAAACCGGCCCTGGAATTTACTTTTTGTTGGGACGAATTACCGGGGCAGCTTTGTCCAGCACGCCGTTGACAAACTTATGGCTATCTTCAGCGCCAAAGGTTTTCGCCAGTTCGATGGCTTCGTTAATCGCAACTTTGTACGGTACATCGCTACGCTTTGACAGCTCAAACAGTGCGATACGCAGCACCGCTTTTTCCACCTGACCCAGCTCGTCCAGCAGACGAGAAAGATACGGCTTCATCAGGCCGTCGAGATACGCGCTGTTAGTCGCCACTCCGGACAGCAGTTCGCGGAAATACAGAACGTCTACATCTTTCACATCCTGTTCCGCCAGGAACTGGTATTCGACATCAGCGATGTCGTTTTTGGACAACTGCCAGGAGTAAAGCGCCTGGACAGCACACTCACGGGCGCGGCGACGAGCAGCAGGTTTCACGGAATTCCCCTTACAAAAATCAGGCCTTGATGGCTTTCAATACGTTAATCATTTCCAGCGCGGTCAACGCGGCTTCAGCGCCTTTGTTACCGGCTTTGGTGCCAGCGCGTTCGATGGCTTGTTCAATACTTTCTGTGGTCAGAACACCGAAGGCTACCGGGATTCCGCTGTCCTGAGCGACGTGCGCCAGGCCATTGCTTGCACCGCCAGCCACATATTCAAAGTGCGCGGTGCCGCCACGGATAACGGTACCCAGCGCGATCACTGCGTCATACTTACCGGTTTTCGCCAGTGCATCAGCCGCCAGCGGCAGCTCATACGCGCCTGGAACCCAAACCACGGTAATGTTTTCATCTTTGACCTGGCCAATACGCTTCAGGGCGTCAATCGCGCCATCCAGCAGGCTGTCGTTGATAAAGTTGTTGAAACGCGCGATGGTGATGGCGACGCGAGCGTCCGGGGTAGCAACGTTAGCTTCAATAATGTTCATACTCTTCCTTCGGGTTCAGTTCATTTGGCCCCGCAAGGGGGGCGGATTCTATCATAATAATCGGCGCACTGCTTTCCCTTTTGTCCGGGGAAATCAAGCGTTCACTAAATGCAGGCAAATATCCGGGCCTACATGACGTATCTCATTGAATTTGAAATGGGGTGCTTGCTCAAGTTTCTCAAGCCCCGGCAGTACACATAATCCGCGCGCATCGCTGCCTAACAGTTTAGGCGCAATATAGACGATAAGCTCGTCCACCAGCCCGGCCTCCAGCAGCGCGCCGGCAAGGGTGGGGCCTGCTTCCACCCAGATCGAGTTAATTTGCTGTTTGCCCAGCAGCATCATCAGGACCACCAGATCCAGGCGACCGTTATGCTCCGGCACCAGCAGCGTGCGTACGTTCTCCGGCCACTGGCGTTCATCTGCACGGGTACGGGCAAACAGCGTTTCACCCACCTGCTCCACGATACGATGCTGCGGCGTGACGCGATTCTGACTATCGATAACGATGCGCAAAGGCTGGCGCAGGTTTTCCTGCGGGTACAGCGCCTGAGTGTCGGCGTTGAGCTCGTCCCAGCGTACGGTTAGCGCCGGGTCATCCGCCAGCACCGTCGCGCTGCTGGTCAGGATGGCGTGGCTTTGCGCGCGCAGGCGCTGCACATCGCGCCGCGCCTGCGGTGAGGTGATCCACTGGCTCTCTCCGCTGGCCATCGCCGTGCGCCCATCCAGCGATGCGCCCATTTTTAACTGAATCCAAGGAAAACCGGTGCGCATCCGCTTAAGAAAACCTTTATTCAGCGCCTCGGCTTCGTTCATCATCAGCCCGTGACTGACGTCGACCCCTTCCTTCTGCAAACGGTACAAACCGCGACCCGCGACCTGCGGGTTCGGGTCCTGCATCGCCGCAACCACGCGGGTCACCCCTGCGGCAATCAGCGCCTCGCAGCACGGCGGCGTGCGCCCGTGATGGCTACAAGGCTCCAGCGTGACGTACGCCGTCGCACCTTTCGCTTTTTCGCCCGCCATGCGCAGCGCGTGCACTTCCGCGTGCGGTTCACCGGCGCGATAGTGAAAACCTTCGCCGACGATCTGGCCATCTTTAACGATCACGCAGCCGACATTCGGGTTTGGGTGCGTGGTGAAGCGTCCGCGCGCGGCCAGCTTCAGCGCTCGCGCCATGTATATTTCATCCTGCATGGGCTCAGTCCTGTAAGCGGGCGATCTCTTCGCCAAACTCTTTGATATCTTCGAAGCTGCGATAGACGGAAGCAAAGCGGATGTAGGCGACTTTATCGAGCTTCTTCAGCTGCTCCATCACCAGGTTGCCGATCATTTTGCTCGGCACTTCCCGCTCGCCGGTCCCGCGCAGGTGGGTTTTTATATGGTTAACCGCCATTTCGACATCGTCTGAGCTGACCGGGCGCTTCTCCAGCGCTTTCAGCATACCGCTGCGCAGTTTGTCCTCATTAAAAGGCTCGCGCACGTCGTTGCTTTTTACGACTCGCGGCATCACCAGTTCCGCCACTTCAAACGTCGTAAAACGTTCATTACAGACCAGACACTGACGACGACGACGCACGGAAGAGCCCTCGCCCACCAGACGAGAGTCGATAACTTTGGTATCTACGGCGAAACAGAAAGGGCAATGCATGGCGCGTCCTGACATGTAGTTAAACTAACGGGTAGTTTACCGCGAAGTGACCCGACAACAAAGAAAGAGCTTTTGAGACAAAGGATCTATAGTGCGATTATCCGATCGGTCTACCATTAAGCATCCTCTGTTAACGGAATCCCAACTATGACAAGACGTTATTTAAAGCTGGCCATCGTGGGTAGCATTTTCACCCTCAGCGCCTGCGCGCAGCAAAGCGAAATCCGCCAGATGAACCAGAGCGTGAGCACGCTGAGCAAAGAGATGACCCAGCTCAACCAGCAAACGGTCAAAATTACCCAACAAAACGTGCTGAATGCGAAATCGAGCAGCGGCGTATACCTGCTGCCGGAGGCGAAAACGCCGGCCCGTCTCAAAAGTCAGATTGGTACGCTACGCATGTCGCTGCTCAATATCGCGCCGGATGGCGACGGTACCCGCCTGACCCTGCGTATCCAGGGTGAATCAAACGATCCGCTGCCGGCCTTTAGCGCGACGGTCGCCTCCGGGCAGATCAGCGGCACCACCGATAGCTATCAGGAAGTTAACGTACAAAATCAGCTGATTAGCGCGCCGGCAAGCGTTCTGGCGCCGAGCGACGTCGATATTCCGCTACGCCTGAATGGCGTAACGCCCGAGCAGGTTGGCTTTGTCCGCATCCACGATATCCAGCCCGCAAACACGCCGTAACGCCCTCAGTCGGATGCCCTGAACATCCGGCTCCCCTCCCCTCATGCTAATCCACTTACAGATTTTCCATTCAGTTCACTAAAAATTGCCAGAATTTATGAATTTCGGTGGCATTCCCGCAAGAAATGCATAAAATCGTGAACGCAATCGATTACGCATATGTTCGTTATGTGAAACAACACATATTTTTGTGAGCAATGATTCCTATAATAGACGCCACAGAAATACGAAATATTTAGAAACGCTTCGGCGCTTCTTTTAACGCCTTCAGGCTTAATTTAAACAGTGGCATCATTATGAAAAAAACATTACTGGCAGCCGGCGCAGCTCTGGCGCTCTCCGCATCTTTCTCTGCCAGCGCGGCAGAAAACGACAAACCGCAATACCTGTCTGATTGGTGGCACCAGAGTGTAAACGTGGTGGGTAGCTACCACACTCGTTTTGGGCCGCAGATCCGTAACGATACTTATCTGGAATATGAAGCGTTCGCCAAGAAAGACTGGTTTGATTTCTATGGCTATATGGATGCGCCGGTATTCTTCGGTGGTAACACCAACGCGAAGGGTATCTGGAACCACGGTTCTCCGCTGTTTATGGAAATTGAGCCGCGCTTCTCCATCGACAAACTGACCGGTACCGACCTCAGCTTCGGCCCGTTCAAAGAGTGGTATTTCGCTAACAACTATATCTACGACATGGGCCGCAACAAGTCCGGTCGTCAGAGCACCTGGTATATGGGTCTGGGTACCGATATCGATACCGGCCTGCCGATGAGCCTCTCGCTCAACGTCTATGCGAAATATCAGTGGCAAAACTATGGCGCATCAAACGAGAACGAGTGGGACGGCTACCGCTTCAAAGTGAAATACTTCGTGCCGCTGACCGACCTGTGGGGCGGTTCACTGAGCTATATCGGCTTCACCAACTTTGACTGGGGCTCCGATCTGGGCGATGACAACGCTTATGATTTGAACGGTAAGCATTCACGCACCAGCAACTCCATCGCGTCCAGCCATATCCTGGCGCTGAACTACGATCACTGGCACTACTCCGTCGTGGCGCGTTACTTCCACAACGGCGGCCAGTGGGCGGATGACGCGAAGCTGAACTTCGGCGACGGCGACTTTAACGTCCGCTCTACCGGCTGGGGTGGTTACTTCGTGGTCGGCTACAACTTCTAATCGGCTCGATGATCCCCGGCAACTACGCCGGGGATCATAAAAGCTAACGCTCTTCGCATCTCACCTTACGCAAGAAATCACTCAATGAGCGATCGGCTCGTTCGCTGAAATGACGCCCGGTGGCGGAAATCTCCAGACAGCGGTCGAGGCGAAAACAGCGATAATCTTCCCGCAGTTCGCACCAGGTCACCAGCAGCCAGCGCTCGCCCCAGAAAAAAAGCCCCAGCGGCAGTACGTCACGCTGCGACACGTTTCCCGCTTCATCGCGATAGCGCAGCCCCAGCGCCTGCTGGGCGGAGACTGCCCGATGCACTATATCAAACTGATCTTTACTATAGCCCTGCGCACCAAAGTCCGGTGCGAACACGCGCGACTGCTCCGCCTTACGCCGGCTCTCGGCAGGCAAAATAGCCAGCACTTTTTCCTGCGCCGACTCCAGCGCCTGGGACAGCGAGGCGCCGCCCCAGGTTTGCAGCAGCCGTATAGCGGCCATCAGCGCTTCCGATTCCTGAGTTGTCAGCATCAGCGGCGGTAGGTCATAGCCCGCCAGCAGCCGGTAGCCGCTCCCGGCTTCCCCCTCAACCGGGACGCCGGAGAGCGAGAGGTCGCGAATATCACGGTAGATGGTGCGCTCTGACACGCCGAGCCGCTCGGCCAGCAGCCCGGCGGTGGTTAATCTCCTCCCGCGCAGGATCTGGACGATTTGAAAAAGACGGTCGGCGCGTCGGCTCATTTCTGTTTTCTCATTTACGCGGGTTGGTGAAGGCCAATCCGATTACCCTCACTGTCGATAAACAGGGCAATAGTGCCGATATCGTCCGCCAGCTCAAGGGGGCCAAACACGCAGCTTCCGCCCGCCGAGTTGACGCGATCGAGCGTGGCCGCCAGATTGTCAGTATGCAGATAGATAATACATCCCTGATCGGAGGGCTTAACGCCATCGAACTTTGCCAGCGCGCCGCCGGGAGCCGGATCCTCATGCGGGAAAACGGCCATCTCGATGCAATCCATTTTTTCCCGACGCAGCGTCACCTGCATCACCGGCTCGTAAAACGCCACGGCACGATCCATCTCCGCAACCGGGATCTCAAACCAGTTAATTACGTTGTTCATACATCCTCCTGTCCATTGTTTGGGTTCAGGAGGAGTGTAAGACAGACCTACTGACAGCATTGTGTCAGTATGGTGCGCACACCAGCGCGCGCTCGGGACTCAGCAGCCACGGACGCAGGTATCCCACGGTACTGGAAAATGGCAGCACCTCTTCAGGAAGCACAATGCCAAGCTGCTCGCCGATATACAAGCGCCGGGCGACGATACGCTGCCAGAGTTCGGGATAGCGCTGCGCCAGCTCCCGACGCAACGCGCTATCGGCAAGCGCCACGGTATCTTCAATGCTTGCGCCGCCGTAGCCCGGGCGGGAAGGAATGATGTCGATTTGCAGTATCATCCCGCTTTGCAGGCAGGCGGTTGAATGGGGGCCAATGGGCGAACAGAGCCACTCCTCATCCGCGACCAGATGCCCCGGATTCAGGTGCCAGTGATATTCCGCCTTCGGCAACGCCTGCTCTATCAGCGTATACATATCGCCGCCGCGCATGCCGATGCGCAGATTTTCCAGCCAGTTCACCACCGCGTTGAAATAGGGCTTCGCCACGACCTCGAGATAATCAGCCACCTCGGGCGCCAGTTCGCTCTCATCGGCCACCACGTAGGCGGCGCGGCTGCTCAGGCCGCCTTTGAAGCCGGTGGTCAGCGAGAATTTATCTCCGCGCTGAATCACCTTATCGCCCGGATAGAGATTCGCCCAGGCGAAGCGCTCGCCGGTAGCGGCAATCATCACCACGCTATTAGGCTGCCCTTCCGCCGCCAGCAGCGCGCCGATTTGCTTTTCCGTTTTACCCGGCGCAACGGCGTTAAGCGCGGTGAGAATCGCGGTGGAAGCCAGATTTGCGCCGTACTCATAGTGCGCCAGCTCGTTGGCATTATTGGTGACTCGCGCTCCGCTTGCCGGGTCGATAAAAATGCCGGTGGCGTTAGTTAATCTTGCCTGCGGGCCGGCGGCCTGGCGAATAGCGTCCACGATAAAGGCAGGCAGATCGAACATCTGCGCGCGGTCATCCGCCGCACCGGTAAAGAGCTTCCAGCCCGCCAGGCCAATTCGGTTTTCCGCCGCAACGCCCGCCTCCTGAAGCCGCTGAGCCAGCGTTTTACCGGTTTCCATCGGCTGATTGGGCAGCGAAAACCACGGGGCGTGAATCACACGGTTTTCCAGCCGGGCATGGCCTGCCAGCTTGAGATTCTCGTTACCCAGCACCAGCACCGCTTCACCGTCCCGATGCAGCACCAGCAGCGCCTCTTCGAAACGGGGAATAAAGCCGGTGAGATACTCAAAGTTGCCGCCGTGCTCTTTGTCGGCATAGACAATAAGCGTGTCTACGCCGGACTGACGCATATTTGCCAGCACCCTGGACTTGCGCAGCCGCAGCGTGTCGTCGTTAAGCGTAACGGAAGGCACATCGTGCCAGAGCGGGGGTTGAGGAACGGTGGAAAGCGTTACGACAGCCATCGGCATTTCTCCATGTCATTGCGTGCTGATACGGGAGAGTAACCAAAATCCGGGCGGCTGTAATAAAAAAATCCCGGCCTTGCGACCGGGATTCGTTTTATCGCTACGCGATTGCCTTACGGCAGAATTGACGGCTGATCCGCCCCTTCTTTCTCGACTTTCTGCTGCAGCATGTGCTCGCGCTTCATGCCCAGCTTCAGCGCCAGCGCGGACGCGACGTAGATAGAAGAAGCCGTACCGATGGAGACACCGATCAGCATGGTCAGCGAGAAGCCTTCCAGAATCGGACCGCCGAAGAGGTACAGCATCAGGATAACCATCAAGGTTGTCCCGGAGGTGATCAAGGTACGGTGCAGCGTTTGCGTCAACGACACGTTAAAGATTTCGTACGGCGTACCGCGGCGAATCTTGCGGAAGTTTTCACGAATACGGTCGGATACCACGATACTGTCGTTCAGCGAGTAGCCGATAACCGACATCAACGAGGCCACAATGGTCAGGTCGATCTCGATATGCAGTAGCGACAGCACGCCCATGGTGATCACCACGTCGTGCGCCAGCGCGATAACCACCCCTGCCGCCAGACGCCACTCAAAGCGGAAGCCGACGTAGATCAGGATACACACCAGCGCGGCTATCAGCGCCAGCGCGCCGGTCTGCGCAAGGTCCGCGCCAACGCTCGGCCCCACAAACTCAATACGTTTGACCGTCGCGTTCTGGCTGGTCGAGTCGTTAATCACGCTAACGACCTTGCTGCCCAGCTCCTGGCTGCCGTTGGCGTCATGCACCGGCGGCATACGCACCATGATGTCGCGGCTGCTGCCGAAGTTTTGCAGCTGCGGCTCTTCAAAGCCCGCCTTCTGCAGCGACTGACGCACCTGGTCCATATCGACAGGTTTTTCGAGGGTGATCTCAATCACCGTACCGCCGGTGAAATCCAGACCCCAGTTAAACCCGCGCACGCCAATAATAGCGATGGACAAAATCAGCAGAAAACCTGAAATGCCGAAAGCCCAGTAGTCCCAGCGCATAAAGTCCCAGACTTTACGGCCGTGGTTCAATTGTTCAACAGTATATTCCTGTGCCACAACGCACTCCTCAGATAGACAGCTTTTTAACGCGCTTGCCGCCGTACAGCAGGTTCACGATGGCACGGGTGCCGACGATAGCGGTAAACATTGAGGTCGCAATACCGATACCGGTGGTAATCGCAAACCCTTTAATGGCACCGGTACCGACCGCGTACAGGATAATGACTTTGATAAGCGTCGTAATGTTGGCATCAAAGATGGAGCTGAACGCGCCGCGATAACCTTCGTCAATCGCCTGCTGCACGGAGCGCCCGTTGCTCAGCTCTTCTTTAATACGTTCGTTAATCAGAACGTTCGCATCGACCGCCACCGCAAGGGTTAACACGATCCCCGCAATCCCCGGCATGGTCAGCGTCGCCCCCGGAATCAGGGACATAATGCCGACAATCAGCACCAGGTTAGCCACCAGCGCAGAGGTCGCAATCAGGCCGAACTTCTTGTAGAAGAAGATCATAAACAGGATAGAGACCACCAGACCGGCCAGACACGCTTCCAGGCCCTGCTTGATGTTCTGCATACCGAGGGTTGGACCGATGGTCCGTTCTTCAACAATCTGAATCGGCGCAATCAGCGCGCCTGCACGCAGCAGCAGGGAGAGCTGGCGCGCTTCGGTCGGGTTGCTGATGCCGGTAATACGGAAGCTGTTACCCAGACGAGACTGGATGTTGGCGATGTTAATCACCTCTTCCTCTTTCGCCAGAATCGCGCGCCCGCTGGCATCTTTCTTCCCGCTGTCTTTGTACTCCACAAACAGGGTCGCCATCGGTTTACCGATATTGTCCTTGGTGAAGTTAGACATGATGTTGCCGCCAGCGCTATCCAGGGAGATGTTAACCTGCGCCTGGTTGTACTCATCCATGCTCGACGTCGAGTCGGTGATGTGGTCACCGGTGAGGATGACGCGCTTGTACAGCACAACCGGCTGGCCTTCGCGGGTATATTTAACTTCCGAGTCGCCCGGAACGCGACCGGCGGCCGCCGCGGCGCTATCAACGTTAGTGTTAACCAGACGGAATTCCAGGGTCGCGGTCGCGCCGAGGATCTCTTTCGCACGCGCGGTGTCCTGGATACCCGGCAGTTCAACCACAATACGGTCGGCGCCCTGACGCTGAACCAGAGGTTCGGCAACGCCCAGCTGGTTTACACGGTTACGCAGGATATTGATGTTCTGCTGAACGGCATATTCGCGGGCTTCTTTCAGACGGTCGTCGGTCATCACGGCTTTCAGGCCAGTGCTGCCCTGAGTGGAGATAACCAGATCGCGGTGACGAGGGCTAAGGTATGAGATAGCCTGGTCGCGCGCGGCGCTGTCGCGGAAAGCGATGCTCAGGCCGTAGTTGTCTTCTTTACGCACGGTCGCGTAAGGAATGCCTTTATCACGCAGCTCGCTGCGCAGGCTGTCGATATTTTGTTCCTGCAGTTTGCCCAGCGCGGTGTCCATGTCGACTTCCATCAGGAAGTGCACGCCGCCGCGCAGATCAAGACCCAGCTTCATCGGCTCGGCATACAGGGCCGCCAGCCAGCGCGGGGTTGCCGGAGCAAGGTTAAGCGCCACGACGTATTTGTCACCCAGCACGCCCATCAGCGCTTCGCGCGCGCGCAGCTGGATATCAGTGGTGTCGAAGCGCGCAAGAATTGCGCCCTCTTCCAGTGCCACAGACTTCGCGGTAATTTTTTCTTCTTGTAGTGTTTTCTGGACCTGGATCAGCGTTTGCTCACTGGCGGCGACGCCGCGCGCGCCAGTGATTTGAACGGCCGGATCCTCACCATACAGGTTGGGAAGCGCATACACTAAGCCGACGACAATGACGACGACCAGCATGACGTACTTCCACAAAGGATAACGGTTTAACACGGCAGTTCCCTTAGGGAAAATGGGTAATTACAGCGCCTTCATGGTGCCTTTCGGCAGAACGGCAGCTACGAAGTCACGTTTGATAACCACTTCAGTGGTATCGTTCAGCGCGATAGCGATGTAGCCGCTTTCCGCGACTTTAGTGACGCGCCCAACCAGGCCACCGTTGGTCAGTACTTCATCGCCTTTGGCAATGGAGTTCATCAGGTTTTTATGTTCCTTGGTGCGTTTCTGCTGTGGGCGCAGGATCATGAAGTAAAAAATCAGACCAAACACCACCAGCATCAGGATCAGAGACATCGGGCTGCCCTGCGCCGCGCCACCGGTTGCTGCTACCGCATCAGAAATAAAAAAGCTCATTGAAATTCCCTCATTATTAAAATTAGTCAACGTTCAAAGGTGGAACGGTTCGACCCTGACGTTGGTAAAAATCGGTCACGAAGCTCTCTAATTTACCCTCTTCAATAGCCTTGCGTAAACCAGCCATTAAGCGCTGATAGTATCGCAGGTTATGAATGGTATTGAGTCGCGCGCCCAATATTTCGTTGCAACGGTCAAGATGATGCAAGTAAGCGCGTGAATAGTTGCGACAGGTGTAGCAATCACATTCTGCATCCAGCGGCGAAGTATCGCTCTTGTGCTTCGCGTTACGGATTTTCACCACGCCGTCGGTGACGAACAGGTGGCCGTTGCGCGCATTGCGCGTCGGCATGACGCAGTCGAACATATCGATCCCGCGACGCACCCCTTCAACCAGATCTTCCGGCTTACCGACGCCCATCAGGTATCGCGGCTTGTCGGCCGGGATCTGCGGGCAGACGTGCTCCAGAATACGGTGCATATCTTCCTTCGGCTCGCCGACAGCCAAACCGCCGACAGCGTAGCCATCAAAGCCAATCTCTACCAGACCTTTAACAGAGATATCACGTAAATCTTCGTAAACGCTGCCCTGAATGATGCCAAACAGCGCGTTTTTGTTGCCCAGACCGTCAAACCGATCGCGGCTGCGCTTCGCCCAGCGCAGGGACATTTCCATTGAGCGCTTAGCGTAATCCCAGTCCGCCGGATACGGCGTACATTCGTCGAAGATCATCACGATATCGGAACCGAGATCGTACTGAATCTCCATGGATTTTTCAGGATCGAGGAAAATCGGATCGCCGTTGATCGGGTTGCGGAAGTGCACGCCCTGCTCGGTGATTTTGCGAATATCGCCGAGGCTGAAGACCTGGAAGCCGCCGGAGTCGGTGAGGATCGGTCCTTTCCACTGCATAAAGTCGTGCAGATCGCCGTGCAGCTTCATGATCTCCTGACCAGGACGCAGCCACAGATGGAAGGTGTTGCCGAGGATGATTTGCGCGCCGGTCGCTTCAACTTCTTCCGGCGTCATCCCTTTTACGGTGCCATAGGTGCCAACCGGCATAAAGGCTGGCGTTTCAACGACGCCGCGCTCAAACACAAGACGGCCGCGGCGCGCGCGACCATCGGTGGTATCTAACTCAAATTTCATTATCACTCCCGCGTCAGAAAAACAGTCTGACGTTTAACGACTCGCTACGGAATGATTCCATAGCTAATAAATTCCTGAAGGCGTCAAAATAACCAGCGCGACAGCCTTCTTATGGGCGCTCAAAAATAGCCTGCGGATTGTACGTGATAAACATCGCGTCCCCGTAGCTAAAAAAGCGATATTTTTGTTCTACCGCAGCCTTATAGGCGTTCATGGTGTGCTGATAGCCGGCAAATGCGGAAACCAGCATAATCAGCGTGGATTCAGGCAGATGGAAGTTGGTCACCAGCGCATCAATGACTTTGTACTGATAGCCCGGGTAGATGAAAATCTGCGTATCGCCGAAGAAAGGCTCAATCAGGTCGTTTTTCGCCGCCTGCGCCGCGCTTTCCAGCGAACGCACCGAGGTCGTGCCCACCGCAATCACCCGGCTGCCGCGCGCTTTTGCCGCCAGCACCGCATCGACCACCTCCTGCGGCACTTCCGCATATTCAGAGTGCATAATGTGCTCTTCAATGCTGTCTACGCGTACCGGCTGGAAGGTTCCTGCCCCCACGTGCAGCGTGACGAACGCCATCTCAACGCCCTTTTCGCGAAGCTTCGCCAGCATCGGCTCATCAAAGTGCAGGCCGGCGGTTGGCGCCGCAACGGCGCCCGGTTTTTCGCTGTATACGGTCTGATACAGCTCGCGGTCGGCGTCTTCGTCAGGACGATCGATGTACGGCGGCAGCGGCATATGGCCGATAGCGTTGAGAATGTCCAGCACGCTGCGCGCGTCGTCGAACTCAACTTCAAACAGCGCGTCGTGGCGCGCAACCATGGTCGCTTTAATGCTTTCATCGTCGCCGAGCAGCAGCGCCGCGCCCGGTTTCGGCGCTTTAGACGCGCGAATATGTGCCAGAATACGTTTATCATCGAGCATGCGCTCGACCAGTACCTCAATCTTGCCGCCGCTGGCTTTACGGCCAAACAGGCGGGCCGGGATCACGCGGGTATTATTAAAAACCAGCAGATCGCCAGGGTTGAGCTTGTCGAGTAAATCGGTGAAAGTACCGTGCGTCAGCGCGCCCGTCGGCCCGTCTAATGACAGCAAGCGGCAGCTGCTGCGCTCGGGCATGGGATAGTGGGCAATCAGGGATTCGGGTAATTCAAAGGAGAAATCGGCGACGCGCATGGCATATACTCATGACTTAAAAACAGGCGGCTTAGTCTAGTGCTCACACCTCTTCGCTGCAACAACTAGCCGTATCCGGATAACGAATCGCATGAATTTTCTCGCACACCTGCACCTCGCCCATCTCGCTGACAGCTCCCTTTCCGGTAATTTACTGGCCGATTTCGTTCGCGGCGACCCCGCCGGCGAGTGGCCCGCTGACGTCGTGGAGGGCATTTTTATGCACCGCCGGATCGATGTACTGACGGATAACCTGCCCGAAGTCACCGAAGCCAAAGGGTGGTTTCGTCCCGAAACGCGCCGGGTCGCGCCAATTACGCTGGATGTGATGTGGGACCATTTCTTATCACGCCACTGGACGCAGCTGTCGCCCGAGCTGCCGCTGCCGGAGTTTGTCCGCTACGCCCACGCCCAGGTCTCGTTTATTTTGCCCGATTCCCCGCCGCGTTTTGTCAATCTCAACGAATACCTGTGGTCAGAGCGCTGGCTTGAACGCTATCGGGATATGGCGTTTATTCAGCGGGTTCTGAACGGTATGGCCAGCCGCCGTCCGCGGCTGGACGCCCTGCGCGACTCCTGGCAGGATCTGGATACCCATTACGATCGTCTTGAGCAGCAGTTCTGGCGCTTCTACCCGCAGATGATGGCGCAGGCGAAAAAAGGTGAACTGTAAAAGATTGCGCTTTTTTGGCAAAAGACTATTCTGAATAGCCGTTTCAAATAACGATTGATAGGCAAAACCTATCTCATCGATTGTCAGCGTCACGTTGAGTTCGCCGGCGCCTCTCCCTATACTTGCCCGCGTTGCGTTCCAATTAACCTTAGTATTAACAGGAGAATCATATGGTTCTGGTTACTCGTCAGGCTCCGGACTTCACCGCGGCAGCGGTTTTAGGTAACGGCGAAATCGTTGAGAAATTCAACTTCAAACAGCACACCAGCGGTAAAGCCACCGTTCTGTTCTTCTGGCCAATGGACTTCACCTTCGTTTGCCCGTCTGAACTGATCGCGTTCGATAAGCGCTACGAAGAATTCCAGAAACGCGGCGTAGAAGTGGTTGGCGTTTCTTTTGACTCCGAGTTCGTCCACAACGCGTGGCGTAACACCCCGGTAGACCAGGGCGGCATCGGCCCGGTTAAATACGCCATGGTTGCTGACATCAAACGCGAAATCCAGAAAGCGTACGGTATTGAGCACCCGGACGAAGGCGTTGCCCTGCGTGGTTCCTTCCTGATCGACGCCAACGGCGTTGTTCGTCACCAGGTGGTTAACGACCTGCCGCTGGGCCGTAACATCGACGAAATGCTGCGTATGGTTGACGCGCTGCAGTTCCACGAAGAGCACGGCGAAGTTTGTCCGGCGCAGTGGGAAAAAGGAAAAGAAGGTATGGCCGCTTCTCCGGAAGGCGTCGCTAAATACCTGACCGAGAACGTATCCAGCCTGTAATCGGCGTACGTTCGGCAAAAGGCTCGCAGATGCGAGCCTTTTTTGTTTTATACGGAGCCGCTTTTTTTCACTTCGCGCCAGATTCGCCACGCCATCAGCGCCAGCACCAGGACGCCCACTATTAGCGCTCCCCATACCAGCAGCGTTTTCCAGCCGCTCTGCTGCTCGGTAGCCGATGTCGCCGTCAACCGCGCTTCACCGCCGAGGGTGACGCTCTCCTGCGCAACGGCCAGCGGTAGATCGCTTACAGCCTGCGTTTTGCGCAGCGACGCCGGGATCAGCATGTCCATGGCGACATCTGCCTTTGGCGCCGCCCGGTTGCCCCAGGCCAGCATATAAGGCCCTTTTCCCTGGGTATTAAAAACCAGCTGGTATTTGTCTCGCGCACCGCTTATCGCGGGCAGCGACGTCGGTAATCTGGCGTTAATCGTTGTGATCCGCACCGCTTCAACCGGCTGGCCTGAAAGTTGAATATCCTGCGAACGCTTGCCGTCCAGTCGATACAGCACGGTTTTGGTCAGCGGCTGCCAGGCTTCTTTTTCGCCGCTGCGCCAGGAGAGCGCGACCGGCAGAACCCCTTCGCTGGCCATCGATATCCTGAGCGAAGTCAGCGGCTGAGGCCGGGCCCAGCGCCAAACGGCTTCCTCATCTGAAATCTTGTTCGCCTGCGCATCAAGCTCAATGCGCGTAGACTCGGGCTCTCTGCGTTCGGCCAGGGCCGTCACGCTATTTAACACGACCGCCTTGCTTTGCGAATCGAGGATCACCAGCAGGTAACGATTCCCGTCCGCGGAGAGCGTCAGGTCAGCGCTAATGGTATCCATTTTCAAACGATCGCTATCGCGCGCCAGATCCATAAGGGGCGCATCCTCCTGGACAGGGCGCCAGTACTTCAAATCCCGACTGGAATAGACCGATGCTTTCCCCTGCCAGCTGCCTGCCAACGCCGCCCAGTTCAGCCGCAGCTGAGCCAGCGCAAACGCGTCCGTTTTCTCCGTCGGCAGCGTCAGTAAGTAGCTCTGCCCGAGCGCCTTCGCATCATCGGTTTCCAGATGAATTTCGATCCCCGTTGTTGAACGCAGGACCAGTGATTCTCCGCCGCGTCGCCCCTCTTCGCGCGGCGGAACCGGCGACATCTCCAGAGGGAAAAGCCGCAGCGTCATCGCTTCAGGCGTAACGGGCTGCGCCTTCTGCACCTGCAGCGCGAACGGTACGGTCTCTCCCTGATGGTTAAATACCCGCACATCGCGCAGGTCAGGCCACGCCGTCCCCTGATAGAGCAGCGGGGAAAGCTCGACGCGATACCAGGGCGACGCGCCGGTGGTTTCCAGCATCACCCCCTGCATATAGTCCAGTGGTTTTTCTCGCGCTTCATCGCCGCTGACAGCCGCGCCCGTCACGCCCAGCAGCACGCTGCATAACACCGCTTTCATCCATTTCATTTTTCTTCTCCTGCTTTGGGCGGTAACGGGGAAAAATACCCGACGATCAACACCAAAATAGCCACGCCGATAAACGCGACAGCGCGCGCCAGCCCGCCGCCGCGCGCGCTGTCCACCAGCATGAGTTTCACAATGACAACGCCTAACAACGCCGCGCCGCACAGCCATTCGCGGCGGGAGTGTCGCCGCGTCGCACGCAGCATGACCGCCAGCGCCGCCAGCGTCCAGACCAGAGCGAAAGTGGTCTGAATTAAGCGCGAATGCCACAGCGCCTCTATATTCCAGGCCACCTCGCCGTACCAGGCCAGGGCGCGCAGCAGCAGGCCATTCAGCCACCAGAAGCCGAGCGCCAGCAGCGCGATCGCGGGCCAGGGGCGGCATACCGATAGCTGCAGCGGAAAATAACGCCGCGAAACGCGATAAAATATCGTCAGCCCAAGCAGCGCAAAAGCGGCGCCCTCTTCCAGCGGGTTAATCAACGGCAAATAGGTCTGACCGTAGACCGTACCATCCTGCACGTTCGTCAGCGTTAGCAGGCATCCCAGCGCAACCGCCACCGGTATCATGGCCTGAGAGGCATACAGCCCAGGCCATACCCGGAATGGCCATATTTGCCGATGAACGGCTTCAGAGACAAGGAAGATCAGCCCCCCGCCTGCCGCCATCATTAATCCACTCGCCCAGGCCGACATGCCCCACGGCAAATCCCGGGTAAACCAAAACAGCTCCATCGCCAGCGCCAGCAACACCATCCAGAACAGCGACAGGTGGGCGAGCCTGTTTATGCGCGGCGGGAGCGAAGGCCCATCACGCCAGAGCAGCGCCGCCGCCGCGGGCAGCGCCGCGCACCAGGCCAGATTTTGCCAGCCAGCAGCGAAAATCTGCTGTTGGGATAGCTGATAAAACAGCACTATCAGCATCATTGGCCACAACAACCATTTGCTGGCATCCAGCTCTTGCCAGACTAAACGCGCAGCGACCGCGCGCCAGCACCATACCGACGCGGCCAGCGTCGCCAGCACGCCAAATATAATCTGCGAGTCTTTACTCAACGCCAGCTGCGATGCGCCGACAAGCGCCACCACCCAGAACAACAGCCCGCCCAAAAGCAGTCCCCCACTGGCGTGCACCTCAATGCTTCGCCACAGCCAGGCGGCGACCAGCCAGCTAAGGCTGAGTACAGCGAAAATCAGCAGCAAAGAAAGCGGCGTGGCGTTATTTGCCTGCGCCCAGAGCGCGCTGCCAACCGCCAAAAAGAGTAGCGCAGTCCCACTATAGCTCATACGCCGCTGCTGCTGTTGCACGCCCAGCCAGAGGATCCCGAGCCCCTCCAGCGACCAGGCCATCGCGGTCCAGCGAGCCGAAAGCGCAAGGGGAATAGCAAGGGTGGTAAATGCGCCGCCGAGCGCCAGCGCGGCCAGTACCAGCGGCTTCCCTAAAGAGGGGTAGCGACGCAGTGCCAGCCAGGCTAAAGCCAGATAGAAGCCACCGTAGCCCAGCGCGCTGAGCGCCGGACCATATTCCATATGCCGGGTGATAGCGTACTGCATACCAAAGCCGACCAGCGGCGGTGCAAACAGCAGAACGCCGTCAATAATCTGCTTACCCTTTTCCTGCGCCCGCAGCGACAGCGCCACGCTCAACACGCCAAAAATAATCGTATTGGCGATTAAGAACAGCTGGCAGCTCAGGTAATACTCTGGCCGATAATCATTCAGCCCCCACAGGCCACCGACGCCAAAGGTAAACAGCAGGCCAAGCAGATTAAGCTCCCGCCAGTGCTGGCGGATGCTGATGGTAAGAATGCCCACCGACAGCAGAAGATAGAATGAGAACAACGCCACATGACTGCCGCCGCCGGTAGAGAGCAGCAGCGGCGCAAGATAACCGCCAAGACTCGCCAGCATGGCCAGGCTGAGCGCTTTTTGCACAATCGCCAGCCCTACGCTCGCCGCGCAAATCACCACCAGCAGCGCAAACGCCAGGGTCATCGGCAGCATCTGCCACAGGCGAAAGGCGCCAAAAACGGTGAGATAGAGCGCCCCCGTTGCCCCACCCTGTAAGATCAGGGCGTACATCGGTTGCTTATGCCGCAATCGCCATCCGACAGCCAGCAGGACAATGGCGAACAACGATGCCGCGACCAGACGTAACTCGAGGGGGAAAAGAGCGTGTTCCACGGTATAGCGCAGCAGAAAGGAGAGGCCAAGAAACAGCAGCAGGATCCCGAGCTTCGCCAGCGGGTTACCCTGCATAAACCAACGAACCAATGACGATACCATCCCGCCAAACGCGGAAGGTTGTTCGGTTTCAGGAGCCGATTTCGCCATCTGCTCCGGCTTCGGCGTTGGCTTCGGCTGCGAAAGCCATGGGTCAACGGCTTCCGCCACGGGCGCCGGTGATGGCTCGTGTTCTACCAGCGCTGTTGCGTCAACAGAGGCAACGACTTCCGGAGCAGTCGGCACGACGCCACTTGCCTCCGCCACCGGTGCCTGCGCAACGCCGCGCAGCTCAAGCTCCTCAACCCGACGCTGCAAAGCCGCCAGTTCCACACGGACCGCCGCGCTGCGCCTGAGCGCGGCAATCGCCACGAGCGGCCCAACCACCAGCCCACAGAATAAAATCACAGCGCCAAAGATCAGTAGATCATCCATGTTCTCACCTTCACTGTTTGAAGAGGGAGCAGAATGACACACATTGTCTTATCAGCGCTATCCGAGAAAATGAAAAAGGCCAATGAGGGCGTGGATGCTCTCATTGGCCTACCGGTACTAATAAGCGTCCGTCGCGCTAAAAAGCAAAGCAGGAGCAGCCGAGTACGCCCCAGAACGCCTGCTCATCGGCAACCGGAATCGCCGATTTGCGCGCAATATCATGCTGATGCCCATGTACGCCGCAGCTGCCGCAGCACTGGTGCATCTGAACTATCGCGCCGATATTCGCGGCCGTCGGCGGCGCGGAACGGTAATGGCCCGGAACTTTCACCACCGGCGACCACTCGGGCAGCACCGGAATGGGCGGCGGCGCCAGCGGCGAAAAGTGTCCCGCCGCGTACACCACCTTGCCGTCCACCACCGTCAGCACCGACTCGATCCCCTTGATTTCCTCTTCCGCGACGCTGAAGTAGTCTTTCGACAGCACCACCAGGTCGGCAAGCTGGCCTTGCTCAATGCGCCCTTTCTTGCCCTGCTCGCTGGAAAACCACGCGCTTCCCGCCGTCCACAGCTCCAGCGCCACGTCGCGCGGCAGGCGGTTGCTGTCGTCGTACATCGCCATCCCGCCGACGGTACGCCCTGATACCAGCCAGTAAAGCGCGGTCCACGGATTGTAGCTCGCCACGCGGGTGGCATCCGTCCCCAGACCCACCGGAACCTCCAGTTCGAGCATTTTCGCGACCGGCGGCGTATGTTTGACCACGTCTTTACCGTAGCGGTCGACAAAATATTCGCCCTGGAAAGCCATACGGTGCTGCACGGCAATGCCGCCGCCCAGCGCTTTAACGCGTTCGATATTGCGCTCGGTGATGGTTTCCGCATGATCGAAGAACCAGTGCAGCCCGTTGAACGGAATATCGCGATTCACCTTCTCGAAGACGTCGAGCATCCGGCTGATGGATTCATCATAGGTGGCGTGCAGGCGGAACGGCCAGCGGTGTTCAACCAGATGGCGCACCACCCGCTCCAGCTCATCTTCCATCCCTTCCGGCAGATCCGGACGCGGCTGGAGGAAGTCTTCGAAATCCGCCGCCGAGAAAACCAGCATCTCCCCGGCGCCGTTGGCGCGGTAAAAATCGGTGCCCTGTCCCGGCTTGAGCATATCGGTCCAGCGCTCAAAATCTTCCAGCTCCTGCTTAGGCCGCTGGGTAAACAGGTTATAGGCGATACGTACGGTCATCTGCTCTTTGGCGTGCAGCTGTTCAATAATTTCATAATCTTCCGGGTAGTTCTGGAAACCGCCCCCGGCATCAATAGCGCTGGTCAGCCCCAGACGATTAAGCTCGCGCATAAACTGCCGCGTTGAGTTGACCTGAAGTTCCAGCGGCAGCTTCGGCCCTTTGGCCAGCGTCGAGTAGAGGATCATCGCATTGGGTTTGGCGATCAGCATCCCGGTCGGGTTGCCGTTACCGTCGCGAACGATCTCGCCGCCCGCCGGATCCGGGGTCTCTTTGGTGTAGCCCACCGCCTTCAGCGCCGCGCGGTTTAGCAATGCGCGATCGTACAGATGCAGGACAAATACCGGCGTATCCGGCGCCGCATCGTTAAGCTCCTCCAGCGTCGGCATCCGCCGTTCGGCGAACTGGAACTCGCTCCAGCCGCCGACCACCCGCACCCACTGCGGCGACGGCGTGCGGTCGGCCTGATCTTTTAGCATCCGCAGCGCGTCCGCCAGCGAGGGAACCCCCTCCCAGCGCAGCTCCAGATTGTAGTTCAGGCCGCCGCGGATCAGGTGCAGGTGGGAGTCGTTCAGGCCGGGGATCGCCGTATGGCCTTTGAGATCGATAATTTGCGTCCCGTCCGCGGCAAAGCTCATGATCCGATCGTGGCTACCGACGGCGAGAATTTTACCGTCAGCGATCGCCACCGCATCGGCCAGGGGATTTTGACGATCGAGAGTATGAACCCGACCGTGGGTCAGGATCAGTGTGGCAGTTTGCGACATAACGCACTCCTTCAGGAGGCTGGCTCAGTTTTTCTTTAACCAGCCAGCAAACAGACGGGTCACGATGGGCATCCAGAACCAGACCACCAGCGCGACCACACAGGCATCATTGATCAGATGCAGCAACAGGCTTCCCTTCAACGAGGGCAACAGTATTCCGGTTATTGATGGCACCAGATTAGTACTGGGGAAAATCACCAGCAGGGTGATTAAAAATTGCTTCCAGCGTCGCGGCTGGCGCACGTTCGCCGCGGGCGGCGTAAACCAGAAGGCCGGTTCAGTCCGGACTTCGGTACGATCGCCTTCGCTCAGCAGCGGCGCAATTTCCGCCACCAGCTGGCGGCGGGTCTCCGACTGGGTCCAGGCGTAAAGATGCTCAATGGTGTCGAAGCGAATAATCACGCTCCATAAATTCTGCCCGGGGGCCGGACGAATGACGTTTGCGCCAAGATGGCCGGGAAACTCTGCCGCAATCGGCATAATTTTGCCCAGCCACGCTTCATACTGCTGGCCATGCTCCGGGTCGAGCACATGGCTGATCACCAGGGTCACCGATTTCTGTTGCGCCATTAAGAGTTCCTTGCTTCAGGGAATGGCGGGTTGTCCGCCGCCATTCGCTATACATGACCATACAAAAAATCATTCATGCTGCGTCGAGGCGGGCAGACGAAGCCAACAAAGAGGCAGCTTGAAGGATGAGGCCAATACACAAAATCATTCATGCTGCGTCGAGGCGGCAAGGTTGTTCGTCCCCGGGAGCTGACATGAGTCAGTGACCGGGGCGGGCAGACGAAGCCAACAAAGAGGCAGCTTGAAGGATGAGGCCAATACACAAAATCATTCACGCTGCGTCGAGGCGGCAAGGTTATTCGTCCCCGGGAGCTGACATGAGTCAGTGACCGGGGCGGACAAACGAAGCCAACAAAGAGGCAGCTTGAAGGATGATGCCAATACACAAAATCATTCACGCTGCGTCGAGGCGGCAAGGTTGTTCGTCCCCGGGAGCTGACATGAGTCAGTGACCGGGGCGGGCAAACGAAGCCAACAAAGAGGCAGCTTGAAGGATGAAGTGTATTTAAGCTTTACGCTCTGGCGCGCCGTGCACCATGGTATAAGCGTAATCCACGCCCATCCCGTAGGCGCCGCTGTGCTCGCGCACCAGGTCCATCACCGCGTCATACGTCTCTTTACGCGACCAGTCGCGCTGGTACTCCAGCAGCACCTGCTGCCAGGTTACCGGCACCGCGCCGGCCTGCACCATACGGTCAATGGAGCGTTCGTGGGCATCAACCGAGGTGCCGCCGGAGGTATCGGTCACCACGTAAACTTCATAGCCCGCATCCAGCGCCATCAGCGCCGGGAAAGTCAGGCAGACTTCTGTCCACAGTGCGGAAATAATCAGTTTCTTGCGTCCGGTCGCCTTTACCGCTTCAACAAAAGCCGCGTCTTCCCAGGAATTCATTGAGGTACGTTCAATAGGTTTCACATCAGGATGTACGGCCAGCAGTTCCGGCCAGATATAGCCGCTGAAGCTTTTGGTTTCTACTGAGGTATAAATCACCGGAACATTAAAAATTTTGCCCGCTTTGGCTAAGGCCACCGTATTATTTTTCAGGGTCTGACGGTCAATATTGGCCACGCCAAAAGACATTTGCGGCTGGTGGTCAATAAAAATAAGCGCTGAGTTTGAGGGATCGATCAGTTCACGAATAGACATAACATATCCTGTTAATCAATGAGTTAAAAAGATACTACCGTTTCCGTTGTGCTGTCTGGATCCTGACTGATAAAGCATGGTGAGTATAGTCAGTAATTTCTAACGAGTTATTAAAGATTTTTTTCTGATTTATTTCCAAAGCGAAAAGTGATGGCTATTCGATTAACCATTACAAGATGGACGAAATTATGTTTTTCAAATTTTTACGGTTAACCGTTCTAAATTATTCACTGGAATTGAACAGGACGCTCCGGTAAAACGGAGGCACTCTTTTTTACCGGAAGCTGACGCATGCGCCTGAACCTTGATGTCCTGTTGATTCTCGACGCGCTGGACAAACATGGCTCTTTTGCCACCGCCGCAGAATCGCTATTTAAAACCCCTGCCGCGCTGAGCTACATGATTCAAAAGCTGGAAAACGATCTGAATATCACTCTGTTGGATCGCTCCGGGCACCGGGCAAAATTTACCGATACGGGCAGAATGATGCTGGAGAAAGGCCGATTGCTGCTGAATGCCGCCAAAGATCTGGAAAAGCAAGCGGTGCAGCTCAGCGCCGGTTGGGAGCGGGATCTGGCTATCGCCCTGGATGACTCTTTCCCGTTTAGCGCGCTGCTGCCGCTGATCGACGCGTTCTACGCCCAGCATCCGCAAACCCGCCTTAACTTTACCCACCATACCCTTGCGGGCTCGTGGGAAGAGCTCACCCACAACGGCGCGGATATTATTCTCGGGGCGATCAATGAACCGCCGACCTCCGCCGAATGGTCGTGGAAAATGCTCGGCGCCATGGACAATATTTTCGTCATCGCGCCGGGGCATCCGCTGGCGGAAACAACCCAACCGCTGACCAACAAGCAGCTCAGCCTGCATCGCGCGGTGGTCATCAGCGACAGCGCCCGCTACTGCCATCCGCTCAACAGCAACCTGCTCGACGAGCAGCCGCAAATCCGCGTCGATGATTTCGCCAGTAAAGTCGAACTCTTGCGCGCCGGGCTGGGCTGCGGCTTTTTACCGCGCCACATTGCCCGGCCGTGGCTGGAAAAAGGCGAGCTGGTCGAAAAGGCCGTCATCTCCTGCCGCGAGAAAGATATCACCTATATGGCCTGGCGCAGCGGCAACGACGGGCTGGCCCAGCGCTGGTGGCGCGAGGCCATTTTGCAAAGTGAAAGCCTGAGCCAGCTTTACGACTAGCGGCTAAACCAGACGCTGGCGGAGATCGCCGGTAGCGTCAGCACGCCGTCGTGTAGCGCCCCGGCGCCCTCTTTCAGCTGCCAGCCGGTGACGTCGAGCAGCGGCGAATCCTCCACCACCACCTCGCAGGCTTCGCCGCGGTTGATCGCCACCAGCACGCGCTGCTGCTTATAGACGCGCACGAACACCACCACGTTATCTTCGGCATAAATCACCTGACAGCCGCCGTAGCGCAGCGCCTGATTGGCCTTACGCAGCTTGCTCATCCGCTTGTACAGTTCGAGCAGAGCGCCATCCTGCAAAGCCGGATCCCACGGGAACGGCTTACGGCAGAACGGATCGT
Organism: Klebsiella sp. LTGPAF-6F; assembly: GCF_001753185.1. NCBI lineage: Bacteria > Pseudomonadati > Pseudomonadota > Gammaproteobacteria > Enterobacterales > Enterobacteriaceae > Klebsiella > Klebsiella sp. LTGPAF-6F. The sequence goes on along the minus strand of NZ_CP017450.1, from coordinate 1,451,507 downwards.
TATTGCCGTCCACGCCCACTTCATCGCCGTAGTAAATGCACGGCACGCCCGGCCAGCTAAATAGCCACACCACCGCCAGCGGCAGGCGGGCAACATCTTTGCCGAGCAGAGACTTAAAGCGCGCGGTATCGTGGCTATCGAGCTGGTTAAACATCCGCAGCTGCTGCTGGTGCGACAGTCCGGCGCGATAGTTATCCATCCACGCCATACAGGTCTGCGCATCGATTTTCTGCGGATCGTAGGAGATATCGGTGTTCGCGAGAAAGCCCCACAGCGGAAAGGTAAAGCCGCGGTAGTTCATCGCCGAGTCTTCAACGTCGGCCTGTAGCCACTGGCGCGCGTCGCCGAAATGCTCACCGAACACGAAAGCGTCCGGCCGCTCCAGCTTCGCCGCCTGGGTAATGCCGGCGATATGGCGCAGGTTATTGCGCGCCCCGCCCTCTTCGCCCAGCATATGCACCACGTCCAGGCGCCAGCCGTCCATGCTCCATGGCGCTTTCAGCCAGTGGCGCACGATACTATCTTCCCCGCCATAGATTTCATCGATCAGCGTCGACGACCGGTAGTCCAGCTTAGGCAAGCTGGCGTATCCCAGCCAGTCGTGGGCAACGCCCTCGGGGGAAAAATTATACCAGTCGCGCCACGGCGAATCGGCGTTATGGCAGGCGCCGCCGCTACCGCGCTGGTGGCGGTCGAACCAGGCATGCGAATCGCCGCTATGGTTGAACACGCCATCGAGGATCAGACGCATTCCCTCTTTTTGCGTATGGTGGCGCAGGCGCAGCAGCGCCGCATCGCCGCCAAACTGCGGATCAACGCGACGATAATCCTCGGTATCATATTTATGCACGCTGGGGGCGACAAATACCGGGTTCAGGTACAGCGCCGTTACGCCAAGCTGCTTCAGGTACGGCAGCCGCTCGCTGATACCATCGAGATCGCCGCCGTAAAAGGTGGAGCCGCCCGCCTCGGCGGTTAGCGGTTCATCCCACGCTTTGCGTACGATGTCGTGACCGGCGGCGTGATGGTAATAAATCGCATCCTGTCCCGCTTCGCGAGACTCGCTGCGGGCAAAACGGTCAGGGAAGATTTGATAAAATACCTGATCGGCTACCCACTGCGGTCCGCTGTCCGGCAGATCGACCGCAAACTGCTCCAGCCTCGCCGGCGGAAAGCGGTTGAACCCCTGCGGCGTGAACCACAGCTGGCGGTCGGCCCACAGCAGCTTGAAGCTGTAGCGCCGACGCGGCTGCCCGTTAACGAGGCTGATTTCCCCGCGCCACGCCACCACGCCCGGATGCGGCTCCTGCCGCAGGCGGTGCATCGGCAGCGACAGCTCTTCGTTATCCTCTTCCGCGCGCAGCGTGACCCGCGGCGGCAGATCGTCCCCGCTTAACCATAGCGTAATAATCAGTCGTTCCTGCTGTTCCTTAATAAACGGAGCAACCGGGAGGTGCCATGCCTTCAACATCATTATTCCTCTCTTTGCAGAATGGGCACACCTTGCCACAGCGTACTGGCGTATGACTCATCATCGGCAGAATTATTGGGGGAGGATGGCGGGGGTGGAGGGATAGCTTGCCGGATAGCCCGTGCGTATCCGGCAAGAAGAGAACGAAAATGACTAGGCTTTCGCCAGTTTTCGCTCGCGGCGGGTTTTAAACTGCCAGCCAATCAGCAGCAGGAGAATCCACGCAAAGCCAACGTACAGCGAGATGCGGGTATCAGGATGGTAGCCGATCAGACCGATAATAAAGACCAGGAACAGCAGGCCAATCACCGTGGTCGCGACCCCGCCAGGCACCCTGAACTTCAGCGCCTTCGCCTCTTCCGGCGGCAGGCGGCGACGGAAGGCGATCTGCGACAGCAGGATCATAATCCACACCCAGACGGTGGCGAAGGTCGCCAGCGAGGCGATCACCAGGAAGACGTTCTCCGGCATAATGTAGTTAAGATAGACCGCGAACAGCAGGGCAATCGTCATCACCGTCACCGTCACCCACGGCACCCCGCGACGGGAGGTTTTCGCGAACATCTTCGGCGCGCTGCCCTGTTCCGCCATGCCGTGCAGCATACGCCCCACGCCAAAGACGTCGGAGTTAATCGCCGACAGCGAAGCGGTCAGCACCACAAAGTTCAGGATGCTGGCGGCAAAAGTGATGCCGAGATGCTGGAAGGTCAGAACGAACGGGCTGCCGTTGGTCCCCACCTGGTTCCACGGATAGATAGACATAATCACAAACAGCGTCCCGACGTAAAACACCAGGATACGCATCGGCACCGAGTTAATGGCGCGCGGAATGGATTTCTCCGGATCTTTCGCTTCGCCGGCGGTGATACCGATGATTTCGATTCCGCCGTAGGCGAACATTACCATCTGCAGCGACATCACCATCCCCAGCCAACCGTTGCTGAAGAAGCCGCCGTTGCTCCAGAGGTTGTGGATACCCGTCGGCTGCCCGCCGTTGCCAATACCCCAGATAATGATGCCGAAACCGGCGAGGATCATGATGATAATCGTGGCGACTTTGAAGAAGGAGAACCAGAACTCCAGCTCGCCGAAGACCTTCACGCTCATCAGGTTGACGGCGCAGATAATCAGCACCACGCTGAGTACCCAGATCCAGTGCGGTACCGCCGGGAACCAGACGCCCATATAGATACCGAAGGCCGTGACGTCGGCGATGGCGACAATCAGAATTTCGAAACAGTAGGTCCAGCCGGTGATATAGCCCGCCAGCGGACCAAGATAATCCTGCGCGTAGCGCGAGAATGAACTGGCGGCCGGGTTATGCACCGACATCTCGCCCAGCGCGCGCATGATAATGTAGGCCGCGGCGCCGCCGATAATATAAGCCAACAGAACGCTCGGACCCGCCATTTTAATCGCATCAGCCGAACCATAGAAAAGGCCGGTACCGATTGCCGACCCCAGCGCCATAAAGCGAATATGCCGGGTACTTAGCCCGCGCTTAAGCTTGTTACTACTTTCCATCGTGTTCCATGCCGTTTTTCTCCTCTGGCCTTCGCGGGGGCAAAGAACAAAGGAGGGTGACCAAAAAAACAAAAAACCACGGGACCTGAAGTCCCGTGGTTAAACACCTGTGTAAAGCGTCGGTTAATGCGCGCTGGATGTCACCTGACGTCCCGCTGCGCGATCCCAGATAACCGCCAGCACCACCATAACGGCGGTTGGCATCAGCCAGGCCAGGCCCTGCTCCGCCAGCGGCAGACGCGCGGTCCAGGACGGCATTATCTCTGCAAACGCCGACGCTTTAATGCCGTCAATGATACCAAACATCAGGCTGATAAACATTGCCGGGGCGATAACGCGGGACGAATTATGCCACCAACCGCGGGTAAAGCTTAATACAACCAGTGCGATACACGGCGGATAGATAGCCGTCAGCACCGGAATCGAAATCTGAATCAGGTGGCTCAGGCCGAGGTTGGAGACCGCCATCGAAAACAGGCCGAGGATAAACACCAGCGTACGGTAGGAGAACGGCAGGTACTGGGCAAAGAACTCCGCGCAGGCGCAGGTCAGGCCCACCGCCGTCACCAGACAGGCGATAAAGATCAGCGCCGCCAGCAGGAAGCTTCCCGCGCCGCCGAAGGTGTGCTGGACGTAAGCATGCAGAATCGCCGCGCCGTTAGCGGACTGCTCCACCAGCGTGCCGCTATCGGAACCTAAACGGAACAGCGCCAGGTACAGCAGCGTCAGGCCCACGCCGGCCATCAGGCCAGCCCAGACGGTGTAGCGGGTCAGCAGACGGGCTTCGCTCACCCCGCGAGAACGCGCGGCGTTGACAATCACGATACCAAAGACCATTGCCCCGAGGGTGTCCATGGTCAGATAGCCGTTGACGAAGCCGTTAGAGAACGGCGCGGTGCGGTAGGCTTCCATCGCGTGGCTCAGGGGACCGGCAGGCCAGACGATTGCCGCCACGGCGAGAATAATCAGGGCGATAATTTTCAGCGGCGCGAGGAAATTCCCCACGGTGTCCAGCAGCTTGCCCGGGTAGAGCGAAACGAGGATCACCAGCGCAAAATAGATAACGCTGTAAATCAGCAGCGGCAGCGGGCCGTCGCCGGTCAGCGGCGCAATCCCCACCTCAAAAGAGACGGTCGCGGTACGCGGGGTCGCGAACAGCGGCCCAACGGCCAGGTAGCAGACGACCGCCAGCAGGATACCGGCGACTTTACCAATCGGCGTGCTCAGGCTCTCTACGCCGCCGCCGACTTTTGCCAGCGCCACGACCGTTAGCACCGGCAGACCCACGGCGGTAATCAGAAAGCCAATGGCCGCGCTCCAGACGTGTTCGCCGGCCTGTAAGCCAACCATTGGGGGGAAGATAATATTGCCTGCGCCGACAAACAGCGCGAAGGTCATAAAGCCCAACGCTATGATGTCGCGAGATTTTAACTGATGGGTCATAAATTCATTACAGCCTGTGGATGTGGTGTTGTAAAAACGGATAAATACCGCGCCTTTCCCCTGGGGATGATACAGCGGCCATTGTCAGTAAACTCAGCGGGATATGCTCCCAAAGCGGCGTGGAAAAGAATTGTTTTTTGAATTACCACGCAAAAACAGTCTGTCTGCGACCGTAGGGGGGCAATTTAAACGCTTATAACGTTTTAAAGCAAGGAGGGATCGCAAAAGCAGATGATTATGCTAACTCTATTTTGATGCGTAGAATTATTTACCTGATGGATAGAAAACATCTGGCTTATCATGCGAACAAAAAAGCAGCGAGCGTTCGTTAATTACGCAGCTATGATTGCGCTGCAAAGGAAAATGACCAACCGAAGCTGGTCATTGGCAAGTTATTCTGACACCCGGCCGCTCGGGCTCAATTTTTGGCAATTAAACGTTCCGGCAACAGGAAGCTAAAGCGGGTGCCTTTCCCCAGCGTACTCTCAATTTCGAGGCGGCTATCGTGATGGCTGACGGCGTGTTTGACGATCGCCAGCCCCAGACCGCTGCCGCCGGTCTGCCTTGAACGCGCTTTATCCACCCGGTAGAAACGCTCGGTCAGACGCGGAATATGTTCCGGCGCGATGCCCGGCCCGTTATCTTCGACGCTGAACAACGCTCCGTGCGGCGCGCGCTGCCAGCTTACGGTAATGTCCGTGCCCGGCGGCGTATGGTTGACCGCGTTATAGACCAGGTTGGAAATGGCGCTGCGCAGCTGTTCTTCATTACCCAGTACTTTCAGCGATTCATCGACCGAAAAATGCAGCACCTGCCTCTGCTGGCTTAGCGTTTGCGCCTCGCGCTCGACCACCCGCAGCATCATCGGCACATCGATTTTATCGTTCATCGCCAGTACCGGCGCGGCTTCGATTCGCGACAGCGTCAGCAGTTGCTTAACCAGGCCTTCCATGCGCTGGGTTTGTTCACGCATGGTGTGCAACGCTTTTTCGCGCGTTCCCCCTTCCAGCACCTGCTCCTGCATCATCTCCAGATACCCCTGCAGCACCGTCAACGGCGTGCGCAGTTCGTGGCTGACGTTGGCGAAAAAGTTTCGCCGCGCCCCTTCCAGCTGGTGCATCTGCGTGACATCGCGCGCCACCATCAGCAGCTGTTTATCGCTATAGGGCATCACGCGAATTTCCAGATGACGGCCGTTATTCAGCACCAGATTGAGCGGTTTGGAAAAATCACGGTATTTCAGATAATTAGCAAATTCAGGGTAGCGTAAGAGGTTAAGGATGTTCTGCCCGTTATCGTCAGGCCAGCGCAGATTCAGGATCTGCTGGGCCAGACCGTTGCACCAGAACATCACCCCTTCTTCGGTGGTCAGCACCACCGCATCCGGCAGAGACTCCGCCCCGCTGCGAAAGCGCTTAATCAGGCTTCCCAGCTCACGGCGGCGCTTTTTATTACGCATCTGCATCTGGTGCAGTCCGTAAAGCAGCGGCTCCCAGCTGCCGCTGCCCGGCGGCGGCGTCATGCTGCGATCAACCCACAGCCACCACGACAGGCGCATCAGATTCCAGAAATGCCAGACAAGAAGACCGGTCACTGCCGCCAATAAAAACCACGGCAGGTAACCTAAAAACGCCCCGAGGATCAGGGCCGGGATACAACACAAGAAAAGCTCAAGCGCCAGCCTTTTCCATGACAGCCGTTCCAGCACGGTTCACACTCCTGTCAGCATTCAGAAACGGGCGGAGAAACGATATCCCGTACCGCGAACCGTTTGTACCATCCGGTCATGGCCGCTATGTTCCAGCGCTTTGCGCAGACGGCGAATATGCACGTCTACCGTTCTGTCTTCGACATAAACGTTGGTTCCCCAGACGTGATTCAGCAGCTGTTCGCGGCTATAGACTCGCTCCGGGTGCGTCATGAAGAAGTGGAGTAATTTAAACTCCGTAGGCCCCATATCCAGCGGGTTTTCGCCGGTCATGACGCGATGCGAAGAGGGGTCGAGGCTCAGCCCCTGCATTTCAATCACCTCCTCCACCGCCATCGGCGAAATGCGCCGCATCACGGCTTTAATTCGCGCCACCAGCTCTTTCGGGGAAAACGGCTTAGTGATGTAGTCATCGGCGCCGGTCTCCAGGCCGCGGACGCGATCTTCCTCTTCGCCGCGGGCGGTCAGCATCACCACCGGAATATCACGGGTCATCGCTTCACGCTTGAGCTGTTTAATAAACTGCAGACCCGACCCGCCCGGCAGCATCCAGTCAAGGAGGATCAAATCAGGCCAGGGTTCATTGAGCTGATTGACCGCGCTGTCAAAATCTTCCGCCTCGACGGGCTGAAAGCCGTTTTGCTCCAGAACAAAGCAAACCATTTCGCGGATTGGAGCTTCATCTTCAACGACCAGAATTCTTCTCGCCATTATTTACCCTGTATTTTTTAGCCATCAGTATAGAAGTGCGCGGCCATTATGCGTCAGATTTATGACAGATTTATGAAAAAAATGACCGCCAGATGAACGCGGATTTCGAATTGTGACACGGACTTAACTCCCCCAAAAGCAGCGTTATCCCCTCAATAATTCAGGTTTCACTCCCCACAAGCACAGGTAACCAGGTGGCTGGACGTAGCCAACGCATAAGCAACTTGAAGGATGACGGGTATATAATGCCGCTTACGCTTTTTCTCCAGGGAACAACTATGCGCATCCTTCACACCTCTGACTGGCACCTTGGGCAAAATTTTTACAGCAAAAGTCGCGCCGCCGAACATCAGGCGTTTCTCGACTGGCTGCTGGCCAGCGCGCAGGAACATGATGTCGATGCCATTATTGTTGCGGGCGATATTTTTGATACCGGCTCACCGCCGAGCTACGCGCGCGAGCTGTATAACCGCTTTGTCGTTCAGCTGCAGCAGACCCGCTGCCGGCTGGTGGTGCTGGCGGGAAACCACGATTCGGTCGCCACCCTCAACGAGTCGCGAGACATTCTCGCCTTCCTGAATACGACGGTGGTGGCCAATGCCGGCCACGCCCCTTTTATCCTGCCGCTGCGCGACGGTACGCCGGGGGCAATTTTTTGTCCGGTACCGTTCCTGCGCCCGCGTGAGCTGGTGACCAGCCAGGCCGGGCACTCTGGCGGCGAAAAGCAGCAGCTGCTGCTCAGCGCCATCAGCGATTACTACCAGCAGCAGTACCAGCTGGCCTGCGAACTGCGCGGCGACCGGGCGCTGCCGATTATCGCCAGCGGCCATTTAACCACCGTCGGCGCCAGCAAAAGCGACGCGGTTCGCGAAATCTATATCGGTACGCTGGACGCCTTCCCGGCGAGCCGTTTTCCGCCCGCCGACTATATCGCGCTCGGCCACATTCACCGGGCGCAGGTGGTCGGCGGCTGCGAACATATCCGCTACAGCGGTTCGCCCATCCCGCTGAGCTTTGACGAAACCGGGAAAAATAAGAGCGTCAATCTGGTCACTTTCGCTAACGGCTGCCTGACGGACGTCACGCCGCTTATCGTCCCCGTCACCCAGCCGCTGGCGGTCCTGAAGGGCGATTTCGCCAGCATTAGCGCACAGCTAAACCAATGGCAGAATAACGACCAGCAGCCCTCAGCGTGGCTGGATATCGAAGTCACCAGCGACGAATATATGCATGATATCCAACGTAAAATCCAGGCGCAGACCGAAACGCTGCCGGTAGAAGTGCTGCTGGTGCGCCGCAGCCGCGCCCAGCGCGATCGCATTCTGGCCGGCGCTCAGCGCGAGACCCTCAGCGAACTGCAGGTGGAGGACGTCTTCGCCCGCCGTCTGGCGCTGGAAACGCTGGAAGCGACGCAGCAGCAGCGCCTGGAACAGCTCTTTAATGAAACGCTGCATAGCCTGAACGGTGAGGATCGCCTGTGAAAATACTCAGCTTACGCCTGAAAAACCTCAATTCACTCAAAGGCGAATGGAAAATTGATTTCACCGCTGAGCCCTTCGCCAGCAACGGACTGTTCGCGATTACCGGGCCAACCGGCGCCGGAAAAACCACCCTGCTGGATGCTATCTGTCTGGCGCTGTATCACGAAACCCCGCGCCTGAGCAGCGTGTCGCAATCGCAGAACGATCTGATGACCCGCGACACCGCCGAATGCCTGGCGGAAGTGGAGTTTGAGGTAAAAGGCATCGCCTACCGCGCCTTCTGGAGCCAGAACCGGGCGCGAAACCAGCCGGACGGCAACCTGCAGGTTCCGCGCGTCGAGCTGGCGCGCTGCGAGGACGGCAAGATCCTCGCCGATAAGGTCAAAGATAAGCTGGAACTGACCGCCTCGCTCACCGGCCTGGACTATGGCCGCTTCACCCGCTCGATGCTGCTGTCGCAGGGGCAGTTCGCCGCCTTCCTGAACGCGAAACCGAAAGAGCGCGCCGAGCTGCTGGAGGAGCTGACCGGCACCGAGATTTACGGCCAGATTTCGGCACAGGTCTTTGAAAAGCATAAGCAGGCCCGCGTCGAGCTGGAGAAAATTCAGGCCCAGGCCTCCGGCGTGCTGCTGCTGAGCGACGAACAGCAGCAGGCGCTCCAACAAAGTTTGCAAACGCTTACTGATGAAGAAAAACAGCAGGTTAGCGAACAAACCCGCCTGCAAAATGCCCGTCAGTGGCTGGTACGCGGCGCAGAGCTGACGGCAGAAGATCGGCAGGCTCAAACCGCGCTACGCGAAGCGCAGGCTGCGCTGGAGCAGGCGCAACCGCAGCTTACCGTATTGCTGAATGCCCAGCCCGCGGAGCAGCTACGCCCGCAGTGGACGCGTCAACAGGAGCAAATCGCCGCGCTGGCGCAAACCCGCAATCTGAGAGAAGAAGTAAATACTCGCTTACATGAACGACTGCGGCTGCGGGCGGGGATTCGCCTCGCCGCCCGGCAGCAATCTGAACGCCTGCAGAACCACCAGCAAACGCTCGCCGCATGGCTAAAAGAGCACGACCGCTACCAGCGATGGGGCAATGCGCTGGCGGGCTGGCGGGCCGCTTTCCAGCAGCAGGCCCGCGATACGCAGCAGCAAGCCGCTCTGCAGCAGCGTCTGGCGGAAACCAGCCGCCGGCTGGGCGAACTGCCGCCCGACGGGCTGGCGCTGGATGCTGAGCAGGTCAGCGCCGGCCTCGCGCAGCACGCCGCGGCGCGCGCTCTGCGCCAGCAGCTCGCGGCCCTGCATGGCCAGCTGCAGCCGCTGAGCCAGCGTTTATCCCAGCTTCATGCCGCCGGGCAGGCCAGTAAGCAGGAGCAGGAGCGGCTGGAAACCACCCTGGCCCAGCGCCGTCAGGCCTATAAAGAGAAGAATCAGCAGTTTAGCGATGTCAAAGCCCTGTGCGAAATGGAAGCGCGCATTGCCGGCCTGGAGGCCGAGCGAGCCCGCCTGCAGCCCGGTTCCCCCTGTCCGCTCTGCGGTTCCGCGCAGCATCCGGCCGTAGCCGAGTATCAGGCGCTGGTTCCCGGCGTAAATCAGGCGCGGCGCGATGCGCTTGAGCGCGAAGTCAAACAGCTGGCGGAGGCCGGCGCCCTGGTGCGCGGCGAGCTGGACGCCCTGCTTAAGCAGCAGCAGAAAGAGGCCACCGAGAAAGCATCGCTTCTGCAGCAGGAGCAAGCGCTTACCTCACGCTGGCAGGCGACGATCGCCGGATTAAATATCGACCTGACGCCAAAGGATGACATTCCCGGCTGGCTAAACGCGCAGCAGGAGCATGAACAGCGGCTGTATCAGCATCAGCAGCGTCTGGCCTGGCAGGCCCAGCAGCAGGAGTGCCAGCAGCAGCTCCAGCAGCTCCAGCAGGAACAAGCGCAGCGCAGCGCCGCGCTGGCGGCTGAACTGGCCGCATTTGCGCTGAGTTTACCGGCAGCGGAGCAGGCCGCAGGCTGGCTGGCGCAGCGGGAAGACGAGACCCGCGGCTGGCAGACCAAACAGAACGAACTGATCGCCCTGCAGGAACAGCTTCAGCAGCTGACCCCGCTGCTGGAGTCCTTGCCGGAAACGGACTTAGCGGCGGAACCCGCGCCGCTGGACGGCTGGCGCCAGGTGCACGACGACTGCCTCGCGCTTCAGAGCCAGTGGCAAACCCTGGGGCAGCAGGAGAGCCGGCAGCAGGCTCAGTTGAAAGAGAGCGAAGCGCAATTCAGCGCGGCGCTGGCCGCCAGCCCGTTCGCTGACCAGCAGGCGTTTCTCGCCGCGCTGCTCGATGAGGAGACGCGCCGGCGCCTTGAACGCCTGAAGCAGACGCTGGAAAGTACGCTACAGCAGAATCAGGCGCTGGCGATGCGGGCCCGCGAGGCGCTGGACAGCCACCGCCAGCAGCCGCCGGCGGAAACGGATATCAGCCAGCCTCTTGAGCGGGTACAGGAACAGCTTCAGCAGCTGACGACGCTGCTGCGGGAAAACAGCGCCCGTCAGGGAGAGATTCGCCAGCAGCTGAAGCAGAATGCAGAAAACCAGCAGCGTCAGCAGTCGTTACGCCAGCAGATGGAACGCGCTGCGCAGGAAGTGGAAGACTGGGGATGGCTGAACGCGCTTATCGGCTCCAGAGAGGGCGATAAATTCCGTAAGTTTGCGCAAGGACTGACGCTGGATAACCTGGTGTGGCTGGCCAACCATCAGCTCAACCGCCTGCACGGCCGCTATCTGCTGCAACGCAAAGCCAGCGACGCCCTGGAGCTGGAAGTGGTCGATACCTGGCAGGCGGACGCGGTGCGCGACACCCGGACGCTGTCCGGCGGCGAGAGCTTCCTCGTGAGCCTCGCGCTGGCGCTGGCGCTTTCCGATCTGGTGAGCCATAAAACGCGGATAGACTCGCTGTTTCTCGATGAGGGCTTCGGCACTCTGGACAGCGAAACCCTGGATACCGCTCTGGATGCGCTGGACGCGCTCAACGCCAGCGGCAAGATTATCGGCGTCATCAGCCACGTTGAGGCGATGAAAGAGCGCATTCCTGTGCAAATTAAAGTTAAAAAAATCAACGGGCTGGGCTATAGCCGTCTCGATAAAGCTTTCGCCGTCGAATAAATTTCCCCCTCGCACCTGTCTTCAAGCCTCTCCCCCACGGGAGGGGTCGCGCCGTTGCCCGGGCTCAGCATTCACGATAAATCTTGATATTGCACGAATTTGCATGATAAGTTTAAATTCGTTGCTTTAACGATGAGTATCAGGCGAAATCATGCATAAAAACCGTGCTTATTATTTTAACCACATCATTTCGTGCAAAAACGTGCATTGATAACTTTTTCTGAGGGCGTGCTGCTGCCTCCGGCAGCATCGTCCCATCCCCTCTGGCCCATTAAGAAGGTCTTAACCATGAAAAGCTTACTTATTTTGATTGCCGGCCCGGTACGCAGCGGCACCCACAATCGCGCGGAACTTATCGACGCTAACCTGAACAATATGGCCCAGGTTGCGCTACGCGTTTACCAGAAAGGCCATATCCCCGTGGTCGGCGAATGGCTGGCTCTGCCCATCGCCAAAGCTGCGGGTTCAACGGAAATTGGCGATGCGATTAGCGAGGAATATCTCTATCCGGTCGCTCACCGTGTCATTAGCCGCTGCGACGCTATATTGCGCATGCCGGGCGAATCCCGGGGAGCGGACCTGGATATTGAGGAGGGTAAAAAAAGGGGGCTGTCGATTTACTACAGCCTGGAGGAGATCCCGGACCGGTAATCCACGGGGTACCCGCTGCGCCGTTCAGGCCGCGCAGCGGATTGATGATTACAGCGGCCACAGCCAGGCCGCGCCGCGCACGCCGCTGGAGTCCCCGTGCGCCGCCCGGCGAATCGGCGTCTCGCATTCACCGCCGAATACCCATGGTTTTAGCAGATTCGGCACCGTCTGGTAGAGACGGTCAACGTTGCTCATTCCGCCGCCAAGCACAATAACGTCCGGATCGAGGATGTTAACCACGTGAGCCAACGACTTCGCCAGCCGCATCTCATAGCGGCTCAGCGCCAGCTCCGCCACCGGATCCCGCTCGCCCACGCGCTGCATAATCTCGCTGCCTTTTAGCGAATGACCGCTTAACCGCCGGTAATCGGTCGCAAAGCCGGTACCGGAGATAAAGGTTTCAATACAGCCCTGCTTGCCGCAATAGCACGGTACTTCAGCGCGATAGCGAAGTTCATCTTCATCCATCCACGGCAGCGGGTTGTGCCCCCACTCGCCCGCCGTACCGTTGCCGCCAATATGGGCGCGTCCGTTAAGCGCCACGCCTGAACCGCAGCCGGTGCCGATAATCACCGCAAATACCGTTTGCGCCCCGGCCGCCGCGCCGTCTACCGCTTCCGACACCGCGAGGCAGTTGGCATCGTTGGCCAGACGCACTTCCCGTTGCAGACGCTGGCTAAGGTCTTTATCAAACGGCTGACCGTTGAGCCAGGTTGAGTTAGCGTTTTTGACCACGCCGGTATAGGGCGAAATCGACCCGGGGATGCCGATGCCGACCGTGCCGCTCTGCCCGGTAGCCTGCTCGGCCATCTCAACCAGCGAGGCTATCGTCTCTATTGTCTGGCGATAATCGCCCCCTGGCGTAGGCAGGCGATGACGAAATAGCTGCGCTCCCTGGTCGCTCAGCGCGATGACTTCCGTTTTGGTTCCGCCTAAATCAATGCCAATGCGCACTGTGAATTCCTCTCCCGATTAACAATGCAAGCATAGCGACAATTCGCTATCATGCCCGCTGGATTTAACGACTAAGCCGTGGAAATTATCATGCTGTGGTTCAAAAATTTAATGGTTTATCGTCTCAGCCGCGACATTTCCCTGCGCGCCGAGGAGATGGAAAAACAGCTGGCCGAGCTGACCTTTACTCCTTGCGGCAGCCAGGATATGGCCAAAACCGGTTGGGTACCGCCGATGGGATCGCACAGCGATGCGCTGACGCATACGGCAAATGGCCAGATCGTTATCTGCGCGCGTAAAGAAGAGAAGATCCTGCCGTCTCCGGTGATCAAACAGGCGCTGGAAGCAAAGATCTTCAAGCTGGAAGCCGAGCAGGGCCGTAAGCTGAAAAAAACCGAAAAAGATTCTCTGAAGGATGAAGTGCTGCATTCCCTGCTGCCGCGCGCCTTCAGCCGCTTCAGCCAGACCATGATGTGGATCGATACCGTCAACGGGTTGATCATGGTGGACTGCGCCAGCGCCAAAAAAGCGGAAGATACGCTGGCGCTGCTGCGTAAAACTCTGGGCTCGCTGCCGGTTGTTCCGCTGGCGCTGGAAACCCCGATCGAACTGACGCTGACCGAGTGGGTGCGTTCCGGTACCGTGGCTCAGGGCTTCCAGCTGCTGGATGAAGCCGAGCTGAAAGCGATGCTGGAAGACGGCGGCGTGATCCGCGCGAAAAAACAGGATCTGGTGAGCGACGAGATCGCCGTGCACATTGAAGCCGGTAAGGTCGTCACCAAGCTGGCGCTCGACTGGCAGCAGCGCATTCAGTTCTTAATGTGCGATGATGGTTCGATTAAACGCCTGAAGTTCTGCGACGAACTGCGCGATCAGAATGAAGATATCGATCGGGAAGATTTCGCCCAGCGTTTTGACGCGGACTTTATTCTGATGACCGGCGAGCTGGCCGCGCTGATTCAGAATCTGGTGGAAGGGCTAGGCGGCGAAGCGCAGCGCTAATCTCGTGAATTCCTTCCTGCCAGCGCAGGAAGGAAACGAACATTACAGGTAGCGGCACAGATAAGAGGTCGGCTCAGCCACCTGCAGATTAAACTCGCTATTCCCCGGAACGTTGAATACTTCCCCGGCGGCATAGACTTTCCACTCGGTTTCTCCCGGCAGAAGTACGTTCAGCGCGCCGCTGACTACGGTCATCTCTTCCGGCTGCGCGGTACCAAAGGTATATTCCCCTTCCGCCATCACGCCCACGCTCGCATGACCGGTGCTGCTGCTGGTGAAGCCGATAGATTTTACTTTTCCGTCAAAGTATTCATTGCTTTGAAGCATAAACTCGCCCTTATGATCTTGTGTTGAAGGCACAATATAGGGGGCGCTCCTTGCCCCTGTCACGTAAAATTAACGCGTTACATCAGGTTAAACTAATAGTTCTGCCGCCAGCCGTGAAACCAGCACATTTGACAACAGAACCGGAATATCCAGCGCCTTTTGTAATATGTCGCGATGCTGCTGGTGGTAGCAAAGGCAATCCAGCATTAATACGTCTGCGCCCTGTTCAATCAACTCCCTGCCCGCGGCGATTAACTCCTCTTTACCGCCGCTCACCGGATTGGAAATGGCGTAAAACGGAGTATTTTCTAATACCTGCCATTTATTCCGCTGCAGCGGCAAAATCTCTTCAACCGGAACAATCACCCCCACCTGATGGCCGTCGACAATCGACGCGACCAGCGGCGGAATAATTCTTTGCGGCTCAAGCAGGATCGCATTATTCGCCGTAAATCCGCTAAAGGGATGAGTGCTCATGAGTAAAATAAGGTCGTAATTTTGTTTATCGAGCATCGCAATGACGCTACGTAAATCACGCTCAACCTTCTGCCGTGAGACCTGCGCAATTTGATTATCGTTAAGCAAGGTCAATAGCATCTCATCGCCGGGCTCTATGCTGTAGTCCCGCATAACGTCTTCGCGCGTCATTTTGCCGAGCAGGCTAATGTGGGCGATCTCGTCTTCCCTGATATGTTCAGTTAAAAGCGGCAGCATCTCCGCCACGGGTACGACCCCAATGGTCAAGATTGCCATCGATGCACTACTCATATCGTTTACCTTTTCACAACCGCTGTTTCAAAACAGGCTTTTATTTACAACTTCTGCCCCCTGGTGACCCAAAGCAACCGTCGAGAAGCGTAGCAGGTTACGGCTGATATGGAATGTAAAGATTCCAGAAGCGTCAAAAACGCTCCTGAAAATCTGTACCTTAGGTAATCATTAGTACCGTTAATAGATTAAAAATGTGATACATGTCCGGTAGCGATCTTTTCAGAACGAATCCCGGACATTTAAGAGGAATTAAGACTTATCAGGATCTTCGTAACGCCGTTTGGCGTCCAGCGCTTCCTGTTCTGTAGGATGTTCGCTGATGAGTGAGTTTGGCGTCGGGTGATCGGCGCGCAGTTCATACCAGGTGACCGTCTGGCCCTGCGGGCCCTTTTCAACGGCGACAACACGCGCTTCCCTTGGATATGGAGGTCTGGTCGGCATAGCGTTTCCTTTTTTTACCTTAAGAGCTTTAAAGTATAGGCGCTGCCGATCCGTTTACCCCAGGCAAAGTCTTAACTGGTATAGGTCTCGCCGCAGACGGTGGTCATAATCTGTTCCACGACCTCATCCGGCGTGGCGGTCGCATTAATAATATGATGCGCGGCCGCGCGATACAGCGCTTCCCTCTGCGCCAGCACCTCACCCACTTCATCGCGGATGGGCTTTCCGGTCAGCGTCGGGCGCTGTTCCGCCTTCGGATAGGCTTCAAGGCGGTCAATCAGCGCGGAGACTGATGCCTCGAGATAGATAACGATGCCATTTTCCCGCATAAACTGTCGGTTGTATTCGCTGAGGATAATGCCGCCGCCGGTGGCGATGATCGTCGCGGGTTGAGCGACGCGTTCTAAAGCCTGCGTTTCCAGCGCACGAAAGCGTTCCCAGCCTTCCTGCTGGACGATAGCCGCTACCGTGCGCTGCTCATGCTCCTGCAGCTCATGGTCCGTGTCGGCGAACTTAAAGCTGCGAGCTTTCGCCAGCGCGTGTCCGATGGTCGTTTTACCGCAGCCGCGAGGCCCGACAAGAAATATTAGCTGTGTCATTACCGAAGACCTCTTGGTTCCGCATTTTGCGGATAAATGAAAGCGAAAAGAGAAACAATGGTACCGCAAACTTACCCAACGCAAATCGTAAAATAAACGTTACACACCATCTACAAACCCTTTCACCTTAGTATTAGAAAGGACATTTAATGTAAACTTATCATTGCATTTGGTGTTATGCCAGCTTTACTTTTGTACAGAAGTTATTTTTTGTTCGCAGTCTGGCGTAAACAGTAACACATTTCTGCACAGCTTTACGCTGCCGCATATTTACAAGATGCGTGCTTCGGAGCGAATCTGAAGCTAATCAATCAGTATGACAGAGGTATGTAGTATGCAATCTGAAGAGCAACGCCTTATCGATGGACTGTTTTCCCGATTAAAAGAGGCCGAGAGCCACAGCGCATCACGGGATGCCAGCGCTGAGGAGCGGATTGCCGGGCACATTAAAGAGCAGCCGTTCGCCCCTTACTATATGGCGCAAACGATTCTGATTCAGGAAGCGGCGATCAAACAGCTCAACGACCGTATTCAGGCGCTGGAGAGCCAGGTGACCCAGCTTCAGGCCGCGAAGCCGAGCAGCGGCGGGTTTCTCTCAGGCCTGTTTGGCGGCGGTCAGTCGCGCGGTTCCGACCCGATTCCTGGCGCCGAGCAGTATGGCCGACCGCAGGCCGGCGCCCAGCCTCAGTATGCTCCGCAGGCGCAGCAGCAGAACTACGCCCCTCAGGCGTCGCGCAGCGGCGGCGGTTTTATGGCCGGCGCGCTGCAAACGGCGGCAGGCGTCGCGGGCGGCGTGGTACTGGGAAACATGTTGACCAATATGTTTAGCGGCTCGCATCCGCAGGAGATCGTCAATATCATCGAAGAGAAACCGCAGCCGGATCTCAGCCAGGCGCAGGACAATAGCGTCGCTGACGATACCTTCCGCCAGGATGACGGGCAGTTCCTCGCCGACAACAACGATTATGACGCCGACTTTGACGCCGGTTTCGGCAATGATGATTTCGGCAGCGACGACGACAGCTGGGTTTAACCCTGCTGGCGCTTAACGTCTAACAGCCATTTCTCCAGCGCGGCGGCAAACTGCTGCCGATCGCGCTGGGATAAGCTATCCGGACCGCCGGTCTGCACGCCGCTGGCCCGCATCGTTTCCATAAAGTCGCGCATCGTCAGGCGTTCGCGAATGGTCGCCTCGCTGTAGCGTTCACCGCGTGGATTCAGCGCCGCCCCGCCTTTCTCCAGCACTTCCGCCGCCAGCGGGATATCGGCGGTAATCACCAGATCTCCCGGCTCGCATAAACGTACGATTTCGTTATCCGCCACGTCAAACCCCTGCGCCACGCGCAGCGTGCGGATAAAGCGCGACGGCGGGACGCGCAGAGGCTGGTTAGCAACCAGCGTCAGCGAGATTTGCGCGCGCTCGGCGGCGCGGAACAAAATATCTTTAATGACGTTCGGACACGCGTCCGCATCAACCCAAATAGCCATTGCGGCTCCTGTCGATGAAAAAGAGATGCCGTATTGTCGCCTGCTTTTGCCTTCCGCGAAAGCAACAAGATGTTAAGCTATATCGCTAACGATAAAACAAACAAAGGGGATTGGTGATGGAGAAGAAAATCGGCTTTATCGGCTGCGGCAACATGGGCAAGGCCATCCTGGGCGGCCTGATCGCCAGCGGGCAGGTGCAGCCGGGTCAAATCTGGGTCTATACCCCGTCGCCGGATAAAGTGGCGGCCCTGCACGACCAATACGGCATTAATGCGGCGCAAAGCGCGCAGGAAGTGGCTCAGGTGGCGGATATCGTTTTTGGCGCCGTAAAGCCGGGCGTGATGGTAAAAGTGCTCAGCGACGTCGCCTCCAGCCTGAATAAAGACTCTCTGGTGGTTTCTATCGCCGCGGGCGTGACGCTCGACCAGCTGGCGCGCGCCTTAGGCCATGACCGCAAAATAGTCCGCGCGATGCCCAACACGCCTTCGCTGGTCAACGCGGGGATGACGTCGGTCACGCCGAATGCGCTGGTCAGCGCCGAAGAAACCGCGGAGATCCTGACCATATTCCGCTGCTTTGGTCAGGCGGAAATCATTGCTGAGCCGATGATTCATCCGGTGGTCGGCGTCAGCGGCTCCGCGCCGGCTTACGTCTTTATGTTTATCGAAGCGATGGCCGACGCCGCTGTGCTTGGCGGAATGCCCCGCGCGCAGGCTTATAAATTCGCGGCGCAGGCGGTGATGGGCTCGGCCAAAATGGTACTCGAAAGCGGCGAGCATCCGGGAACGCTGAAGGATATGGTGTGTTCACCCGGCGGCACCACCATCGAAGCCGTGCGCGTGCTGGAAGAGAAAGGCTTCCGTTCCGCCGTCATCGAAGCGATGGTGAAATGCATGGAGAAATCAGAGAAGCTGAGCCGTTCCTGATTGCAATAGCGAATAGCGGGTGAGGTTTCCCTCACCCGCCCATTTCTTACACCTGTTTTTTCAGGCAGGCGCTCATAAATTTGCTGCGATCGTCCCCTTTCAGGGACTGCTGGGTCGCCTGAGCGTTACACTCGCGCATTTTCTGCTGCTGAGGCGTTAGCCCCTTACCGTCCTGCGCGGCGCCATCTTTCTTCAGGCAGCTACTCATAAACGTTTTACGCTCATCCCCTTTCAGCGACTTCGATGACGCTTCTTTATTGCAGACGCTCATCTTTTGCTGCTGAGGGGTCAACTCTTTTTCCGCGGCACTCACCGCTGTCATAAATACCAGGCCAAAAAGTAAGGTCACAAGTAATGTTATTTTCATCGCACCATCCTCTATGAGTGGATCTCTGTAAGTCTGGTCGCTGATGGAGAAAAAACCAGCCGGTAACGAAAATTCATCACCGGCGCCCGGTTATTTCAGATTAAGTGCGGCTTTCATGGTGTAGAACAGGTCCGTCTGGTCGGTTAAACCCACCACGTTGGCCGCGTGCGGGCCGTAGGCGGCAATACGCAGCTGGGTGCCGGTATGTTCCATCGACTCTTCTTCAGAGTTGCCGTAGCTCATCACCATCACCGAACCATCTTTGGTGTTCAGCGCCTGCGTCAGGCCCGGCGCTTTGGTATCTGCCGGGATAATCTGGCTGGCGTGAGCGTGGTCGGCGGTGACGATAACCAGGGTATTGCCCTCTTTTTTGGCAAATTCCAGCGCCTTCTGTACCGCTTCGTCCAGATCGACGGTCTCGCCAATCTGACCGCACGGATTCGCCGCGTGATCCTGTTTATCGATAGAAGCGCCTTCCACCTGCAGGAAGAACCCCTTCTCATTGCTGCTCAGCAGATCGATGGCTTTTTCGGTCATCTGCGCCAGCGTCGGCACCGATGCATCGCGTTTCGGGTTCGGCGTACAGGTCACCGCCGCCTTATCGATATTGCCGTGATAAGACGCCTTTGGGCCTTCCCAACGCACCGGCATATTGCCTTCCGCGAAGAGACCGAGCAGCGGTTTGTCCTGATTGGCCTGGCTAATGGCGGCCAGCGAGCTGGCGTCGGTGACGATCTGGTAGCCGCGGGCTACCGCCTGATCGTGCAGCGTTTTGCCCTGCCATTCACCGGCCGTCGCGCTTTCCGCGAAGGTTTTCGCGCCGCCGCCCAGTGTTACGTCGGGACGGGCGTTCAGCAGCTGTTCGGTAATCGAACCTTTACCGCCCTTTTCCAGCGCGTTGCTGGCGCATTTTTCGCTGGTCACGCTCGGGCCGTAGCATTTACGCGACGTCACATGCGCCACCAGCGCAGCAGGAGTGGCGTCCTGCAGTTCCGCCGTGGAGACGTTACCGGTAGCTAAGCCCGCCGCTTTCGCCAGCTCAAGGATGGTCTGATGATCTTTTTCATGGATATCCACGCCCAGCGCGCCGTTATAGCTTTTCACGCCGGTGGTCCAGGCCGTTGCGGAAGCGGCGGAGTCGGTGACATAATCCGGCTTGCCGGTTTTCTTATCCAGAGAATAATGGGTGTACTGGCCGGTCAGCGGCAGCGCGTCAATGCCTTTAAAGAAGCCGCCCGCCCCTTCTGCATAATTTCGCGCGGCGGTGATTTCAGAATCGCCCATTCCGTCGCCAATCAGCAAAATAATATTTTTAGCCGGTTTATTGATTAACGAAGCGCGCAGCGCCTCGGTCTGGTCACCGCTTAAACGACGCGCGCCGCCCGGCGTGGTGATATCGCCCTGCGCGGCACGATTTTCCAGAACCGGTGCGGTTGTTGTTTCTGCGTGAATAATCGGGGAGCCCAGCAGAGGCAGCAGGGCAATAAACAGGGCGCTTAATTTCACTTTTATCGTCTCCATGTAAAAAATACTTTAAAAAACAAAACGAGGGAGACTGTATAAAAGCGATGTGACAGTAAAATGACAGCATCCATACCCTGTCACAAAACTAGCTACGAGGATGCCGTAACAGCTTCTTTATATATTGCTGCAGGAGCTGGGTATCGCGGTCATCCACCAGCGGGCCGGGGCTGGCCTCATCGATGGCCTGCTCAATATCGGTGATGAGCGCCTGCTGGGCGTCCTGCTCCATGTGACGTAGCAGAGCGGTCACCACCACTTCCAGCGCCTCAACCTGGGCCGTCAGCTCCTTCGATTCTTCTTCCTTTTGGGCGAGTTTTACCAGTAGCTCAGCAATGAGATTCTTCACAGCACTTTATCCTTATGCGAGGTCCGTAGTCTGCTATTTATGTCATACATTAGCCGTCGGTTGCCACTATTATTTTTTAAAAAAGTTCGCCACGCCGGTGAATAACAAGCGAAACGTTTTGCTCTTTGCATGCCACCCGCCAGGAATTTACTCAATGCGGATTAATAAGCATCATAACCAACTTTAACAAATAAGAATAAAATGGAATATCGCTATTCTATCGATAACTATAACGTATCGCCATAATATATCTGGTAGGCCAGATTCACGCTGTCCGGCGCGTCTTTACCGGCCAGGCGCGCAATAAGTATTTCGCTCGCCGTTTTACCGATTTCATAACGTGGGGTAATGACGCTGGCTATTTTTTGCAGCCGCGCACGGCCAATTTCCAGCCCGTGAAAACCGGCGATGGCGATCTCCTGCGGAACGGCTTTCCCCTGCGCCTGGCACTCGAGCAGCACCCCCACCGCCAGATCGTCGTTGGTACAAAAAATGGCGTCAATATCCGGGCGCGTCTTCTGCATCTGCAGGAACATCTGCCGGCCAAGCGCAACCGAGGAGATGGTCCGCGGCGCCATGTGATACGCCTTCAGGCCGTGCTCCGCCAGCGCCAGCTCGGTGCCGCGGAAGCGGCTTAAATCGCGGGGATCGTCCATTGAACCAAAAAAGGCGATCGCCCGTTTGCCGCTCTCAAGAAAAGCATGAGTCATATCCCACGCCGCCTTTTCGTTATCGAACCCCACCTGGATATCCAGCTGCTGGCCGCCGTAGTCCATCAGTTCAGCGACGGGGATACCGCTGGCGCGCACGTACTGCACCATGCGATCGCTGTGCTGCTTCCCGGTCAAAATCAGCCCATCGATATTATAAGAGAGCAGATTGAGCACTTCGCGCTCTTCGCGCTGCGGGTCATATTCGTAGTTGGCAATCAGGGTCTGATACTGGTGCGCGGAGGTCACCGACTCAATGCCGGCCAGCACATCGGCAAAAATCTGGTTGCGGAAGGAGGGAATAAGCACGCCAATCGTTTTACTCCGGGCGTTAAGCAGGATTTCCGGGGCGCGGTTAGGGATATAGTTGTTCTCTTCCATGACCTTTGAAATCAGCTCACGGCTGCGCTCAGAAACCTGGCCGGGGTCACGTAAATAACGGCTGACCGTCATTTTATTCAGCCCCGCCAGGTTGGCGATATCCTGCAATGTCATCCGGTTGTTTTTCATCAGGTTCTCTACGACAAGCGACTTTTATGCTCGCAGAGAACCTTACCACAGCAGCGGCGGTTTATGTTAGCCGGCAACCTTTTTTGCCGTCACCGGGGAGACGGGTTGCGGGTTAGCGCGCACGTTGTACATCAGCACGACGGAGGACAGCAGCGCGACAGCCATAAAGGTATAGGAACCCCCCGGCCCGCCGGTAATCCCGTTGAGGTACCCCACCAGCCACGCGCCAAGGAAAGCGCCGAGCGCGCCGAAGCTGTTGATCAGGCCCATCGATACCCCGGAGACGTTACGCGGCAGCAGTTCAGGAATGAGCGCGAAGAACGGGCCATAGGGCGCGTACATGCACGCCGCGGCAATCACCAGCAGCAGGTAAGAGAGCCAGAACGCCTGGTTGCCCACCATCCACGAACCAAAGAAAGCGATAGCGGCAATCAGTAATAATGGCCAAATAAACAGCTTTCGATTCTGAAACTTATCCGACAGCCAGGAAACCGTCAGCATCAGGATGATTGCCGCCAGGTACGGCACCGCCGCCAGCCAGCCCACCGCCACGATATCCATCTGCGCGGCGTTTTTCAGAATTGACGGCATCCACATCATGAAGCCGTACACGCCGATGCTCCACAGCGCATGGACCGCGCAGAGCATAATCACATTGCGCGAGCGCAGCGCTTCACCGTAGTTGCGCACCGGCTTGATATGACTCTGCTCGCTGTCCATCACCTTCTGCAGGGTCTCTTTTTCCTGCTCGTTCAGCCAGGAAACCTCGGACGGTTTATCGCGTACCAGTATCCACCAGCATACTGCCCACAGTACTGCCGGAATGCCTTCGATGATAAACATTTCGCGCCAGCCCCACGCCTGAATCAGGTAGCCGGAAACGATAGACATCCACAGCACCGTCACCGGGTTTCCGAGGATCAGGAACGTGTTGGCGCGCGAACGCTCGGTTTTCGTAAACCAGTTGCTGATATAAATCAGCATCGCCGGCATCACCGCCGCCTCAACCACGCCAAGGGTAAAGCGAATCGCCATCAGCATCGGAATATTGCTGACGAACCCGGTCGCCGCCGCGCAGAATCCCCATAAAATCAGGCTAAAGAAAATCATTTTTCGCACGCTGCGTTTTACCGCATATATCGCGCCGGGTACCTGGAAAAAGAAATAGCCGAGAAAAAATAGCGCGCCAATAAGCGATGCCGTTCCTTTGGTAATACCCAAATCGCTTTCAATTCCCGCCGCAGCGGCAAAACCATAATTCGCACGGTCAAGGTAGGCCAGACTATAGGTAATAAATATAATCGGCATTAAATACCACCAGCGACGCGCGGGTAATTTCGCGAGCATGTGCATAAGCACTCCTCAGATATCAATATCATCACACGGGTTTAATACTCTGTCCTTCAGGTAGTGCGGGCACGCTGCTGCCCGAAGGACGCGAAGTGATTCAGACAGCGGCGAGCATTCCGCCGTCCACAAACAGCAAATGACCGTTAACAAAGTTTGCCGCCGACGAGGCCAGGTATACCGCGGCGCCAATCAGTTCTTCCGGTTTTCCCCAGCGCGCCGCCGGGGTACGCTGGTACAGCCAGGCGGAAAACGCCTCATCGTTGACCAGGGCGGCCGTCATGTCGGTGGCAAAATATCCCGGCGCGATACCGTTAACCTGAATATTATATTCGGCCAGCTCAACGCACATGCCGCGGGTCAGCATTTTAACCGCCCCTTTCGAGGCCGCATAAGGCGTAATGGTTTTACGCCCCAGCTCGCTCTGCATTGAGCAAATATTAATTATTTTCCCCGCGCGGCGGCCCATCATATATTTCGCCACCTGCTGAGAAACCAGGAAAACGCCCTTCTGATTGACCTCAATAACGTTATCCCACTCCTCCTCCGGAAATTCGGTAAAAGGGAAACGCCGCTGGATCCCGGCGTTATTAATTAAAATATCAATAGCGCCGATCTCCTCTTCGATGCGGGCTATCGCCTGCTCGACCTGCGCCGCCCGGGTGACATCAAAGGCGACCCCTACCGCATGAAAGCCCTGCGCCACCAGCGCCTGCGCCGCCTGGTCCGCGCGCGCCTGGGTGCGGTCGTTGATGATGATCTCCGCGCCGTACTCGGCGAGGCCGCCGGCCAGCAGATGGCCAATCCCCTGAGCGGAGCCGGTGATCAGCGCGCGCTTCCCTGACAAATCAAATAAATTTCGCATAAAACCTCTTTTTCAATAACTGTTACGCGTAACTGTATACGCGTAACAGTCAGAAATAGAAGAGGATGAGAGGGGAAAATAATCGTTTTGTGATCAGTGATACATTTAAAGCTTAAGGAACACCGAGGCCGCTACTGACGCTGTCGCATCCATCGCGGCCGAGGAGAAAGAGCGGAATTAAGCCGCAGGACGGC
The DNA here is from genome assembly GCF_001753185.1 of Klebsiella sp. LTGPAF-6F. Taxonomy (NCBI): domain Bacteria; kingdom Pseudomonadati; phylum Pseudomonadota; class Gammaproteobacteria; order Enterobacterales; family Enterobacteriaceae; genus Klebsiella; species Klebsiella sp. LTGPAF-6F. The sequence continues at coordinate 1,427,016 of NZ_CP017450.1, read as the reverse complement.
GGCTGCGGCGCAGCATGATGGCCAACTGCCAGATATTGATCAGGACAATAACCGCCGTGGCGATAAACACCCAGCGGAAGCCGGCCATGGCCGAGACCGACGCGCCGATCAGCGGCCCGGCCACGTTGCCAAGATACATAAACGACTGGTTATAGCCGAAAATACGCCCGGTGACGCTGTCGCTGCAGTATTTGAGCAGAAGGGTTTGCACCGCCGGCAGCATCGCCCCATCGGCAAAACCGAGCAGGAAACGCAGCACACCAAGCTGGAATGGGGTCGTAACGAACGACATGGCAAAGAACATCACCACCGCGCAGCACAGCGTCGCCAGCAGGATCCGCGAGGTGCCGATCCTGTCGCCCAGTTTCCCCAGACGGGGAGCCGAAATCAGCGCCGACACGCCCGGCACGGCGGCGATCATGCCGGCGAGAAAGGCGATGTTATTGCTATCCGGCGCCATCGACTTGATAAACAGCGCCAGAATCGGGCCGATTGAACCGTTGCACAGTTGGATCACCAGAGTGGTGAAAAACAGGCTGATCACCAGTCCCGGATAGGGCAGCGAGGCAAATACCGCCTTGCCGCTCAGCCGCTCCGCCCTGGTGACCTGCGGTCGGGCGCCCTCTTTAATCAGAAACAGCGTCACCAGGAAGCTTACGGTCAGCAAAATCGCGGTGATGATAAATACGGCGCGCAAACCGACGTGGTCGGCCAGGAAACCGCCGAGCAGCGGCCCGCCAATCACGCCGCTGATCTGCGCCGTCGACAGCGTGCTCAGCGCCCAGCCGCTACGCTCGCGCGGAACCTGAGACGCCACCAGCGCCATGGCGTTGGGAATATAGCCGGAAGTCAGTCCCATCACCGCGCGCAGGATAAACAGCTGCCAGACGTTGGTGGCGAACGCCTGAAGTAAAATGGCGATGGCCATCCCCAGCGAGGCGCGCAGCAGCATCAGCTTGCGCCCTTTGCGGTCGGCGAGGCTCCCCCACATCGGCGAGACAATCGCCGACACCAGAAAAGTGACGCTAAACGTCAGGCCCGACCACATGGATAACGCTTCATGCGAGGTCACGCCCAGTTGGGAAACGTACAGCGGCAAAAAGGGAAGAATTTGGCTGATGGCCAGGCCGGTAAAAAAACAGCCAAACCAGACGGAGATAAGATTAACCTTCCAGGATTCCATAACTACGCGTATTCATTAATTTTTTGGCAATTATTAACTAGCTTAGCAATTTCCCCTGTCCGACGTACTACCAGAGATGCGCTGACGGCGAGTTTAGTGTTTTATGACACCAGATTGCCCTGTTGCGAATAATTTCGTGGTGAAAAGCGTGGTATACAGCGAGTTATGCTCAGAAACAGAACCCCTGGCCGCGCATACCGAGGTGAAAATGGTTCGCATGGGCCGCGTTATAGTCCGGCCCTAAAGCGTTGCCGTAATAGCTGCAACCGCCGGCCAGTAACGCCTGCAGCCAGGGGTGATACTGCGCATCGGGCCACCCTTTCAGCACGCTGATGCGTCGGCCATCGGCCAAACGAAAGCCGCTGATATCCAGCGCCTCCGCGGTAGCGTGCTCGCTGCGCCGCGCGTTCTGACGATGGTAAATATTACGGCAGGCATAGCTGCCAAAATGGTCGACCTGGCGGAGCTCTTGCCCCAGCATCCGCCGAGTCAGCGGTTTCGCCTGCTGTTGCAGATACAGCGCGCTGCTTAACGCCAGCGGGCAGCTGGCGAGGAAGCTGCTGCTGAGCTTTACCGCGCCAAAATCGCGTACCCGAACCACGTTTTGCAGGGGGCACTCTCCCCCGCTATCGGCCACCGCCCGGCTGGTGATGAGATTTCGCTGATTCGCTTCCTTCAGCAGGTTGGCGCACTGTCCGGGCGTCAATCGCCGCAGCTTATAGTGGGTGATGAACCCCGGCGGATCCTCCAGACGCAGCGGCGCCAGCGGGTTATAGTGCGCGGGAAGATAACGATAGCCGTAATATCCGGCCGCCAGCAGCGCCAACAGAACGATAAGCCCTTTTCCTTTCACGCGCTGCCTCCCAATGCTTTACCCGGTGAATATTATGGCAGCCAGGCGGCCGTTTCACATGCTATGTTATGCCCTTTGATGTAATCATGATGGAAGTTGAAATGGCTAAGATGAGGGTTGGGATCGTTTTCGGCGGTAAGTCGGCAGAACATGAAGTATCGCTACAGTCAGCGAAAAATATCGTGGAAGCCATCGACAAAACGCGCTTCGACGTCGTTTTGCTGGGGATTGATAAGCAGGGGCAGTGGCATATCAACGACGCCAGCAACTATCTGCTCAATCCGCAGGACCCCGCCCATATTGCCCTGCGCCCATCCGATATTACCCTGGCGCAAATTCCCGGACGCGAAGCGCAGCAGCTGATTAACGCCGATAGCGGCCAGCCGCTGGCGGCCATCGACGTCATTTTCCCGATTGTTCACGGCACCCTTGGGGAAGATGGTTCTCTGCAGGGTATGCTGCGGATGGCTAACCTGCCCTTCGTCGGCTCCGACGTCCTCGGCTCCGCAGCCTGCATGGACAAAGACGTGACCAAGCGTCTGCTGCGCGATGCCGGGCTGTCGATTGCGCCTTTTATTACCCTGACCCGCGCCAACCGTCATCAGGTGAGCTTTGCCGAAGTGCAGGCGAAGCTGGGCCTGCCGCTGTTCGTCAAACCGGCGAACCAGGGCTCCTCGGTGGGCGTCAGCAAGGTCAACAGCGAAGAGCAGTATCAGCAGGCCGTCGCCCTGGCCTTCGAATTTGACCATAAAGTGGTGGTTGAACAGGGGATTAAAGGGCGTGAGATCGAGTGCGCGGTATTGGGCAACGATAATCCCGAGGCCAGCACCTGCGGTGAAATCGTCCTCAACAGCGAATTCTACGCCTATGACACCAAGTACATTGACGATCAGGGCGCGAAGGTGGTGGTTCCGGCGGCCATCGACAGCGATGTAAACGATAAAATTCGCGATATCGCCGTTCGCGCCTACCAGACCCTCGGCTGCAGCGGGATGGCGCGGGTCGATGTGTTCCTGACCGCCGATAACGACGTGGTGATTAACGAAATCAATACGCTGCCGGGCTTCACCAACATCAGCATGTATCCGAAGCTATGGCAGGCCAGCGGTCTGGACTATACCAGCCTGATTAGCCGCCTGATTGAGCTGGCGCTTGAGCGTCACGCCGCCGATCGGGCGCTGAAAACATCGATGAATTAAGCCCGGTAACGAGTTCACCGCCGTCTGCCGGCGGTAGCCCGAGTAAGCGTTTACGCCGCGACCCGGGGAGTGCGCCGGGGTTGATGTATCAGCCCGGCATATTCCCGGCTCGCGCTGCGCTTAGCCGGGCTACGGGTTCACCACCTCCGGTTCACGCTTCCTCTGCCGGGCGGCGGCGAATAATAAACCCGGCAATCCAGAAGCTAATGACCCACGTCACCAGCCCAACCGCGTAAGAACGCCAGCCTTCGGTTTCATACCCGAGCAGCCCGACCACGCCATTCATAATAAAAATTAACCCCAGCGCTACCGCGTAGTAGTGCCAATCGCGGCGGATTTTTTCCGTGAGTTTCATAACCACTCCGACAACAAAAAAAGCATCTTCGCATAGCCGCCACCGCGGGTCTGTAGCGGCGTTGAGAATTGTCGCACATTGCGATATCGGTCTAAATTTCACAAATTTGTAGCAAACTCACAACCCGATGAAATCAGGAATATTCCTGGGCGGAAATTACCAGCAATCTGATACTGAAATCCCCCCTTCGTTGCCAGAATTACCCTCTACGTCGCCGTGGAAAAAACGGCAAGAAAGTGAAGTACGGAGGTCAAGATGGCAGAGTTCACCTTTGCAAAGACCGTCAACGGCGGCAAAAAGAGGGGCTCTCTCACCGGCAGCAACATCGCTTACGCTCTGTTTGTGCTGTTTTGCTTCTGGGCCGGTGCGCAAATGCTGAGTATGCTGATCCACGCGCCCGGCGTTTTTGAGCATCTGATTCAAATGCAGGACAGCAGCCGCCCGCGGGTCGAGATTAGCCTGGTGGTCGGTACCCTGTTCGGCCTGATTCCCTTCCTGGCGGGCTGCGTGCTCATTGGTATTCCTGGGCTGATATTCCGCTGGCGCAGCCGCCGCTAACGGCGCGCCATACAGCTGGCCCGCCGGTCGTCAACGCGTTTGGCAAACCAGGCGGTCGTCAGGTTACGGGTGATTTTCGGGCTCTCAAGCTGAATGCCCGGCAGCACCTCCCGCGGGAGCGTTTTGCCGGCTTTCTTATCGGCGATGCGAAACACCTGCTTATAGAGATCGCTCTCTTCAAACGCCAGGGTATCGCCCTTCTTTAACTGACGATGGATATCATCATCGCTCATTGCCAGCTGTGAGGATAACCGGCGCACCGCCAGTTCGGTGGTTCCGGCCTCGTCGCTATCGTAGCGAATCAAATCGCCATCCAGCGCCAGCTTCACGCCCGTCGCTTTTGCGACGGCGTTCTGGAAGGCGGCGTTGCGGCTGGCGTACCATCCGGCGTTGAAATCGGCAAAACGGTACAGCGGTACGCTGTAGTTCGCCGGATAGTTCAACAGATGATATGTGCCGAACCACAGACCGCCGCGCAGGCTGAACACCTCCTGGCGTACGGTACCGTCGATTTTCCACGGGTAGCCGTCGGTATGCTGCTCGGCGAAGGCGATGCTGACCTGCATCGGGCCGCCGGTATGCACCGGGTTCAGCGAGCCGAACAGCTTCTGCCCCATCGGCACCATGCCGATAAAATCATCGAAAATCGCGCTCAGCTGCTTTTCGGTTTTCACGCTATCGAGGCGTTCGCTATAGCTTTTGCCGTTGGGCGATTTGATTTTCAGCGCGGTATGCACCAGAAAAACCGGGATATGCATTTTCTCCGCCCGGCGGTCAATCTCCTGCCAGGCGATTTTATTCAGCCCCGGCACCGCCGGGTCGGCCTGATAGTTGGACTCCTGCTGCGCCACCGCCAGCACCGAACAGACGTTCTCTTCCGTCGGCGCCAGCTTCTGGCTGGCAAAGGTTTTGGCGATGGCCTGCGCCCAGGCCTCGCGATCTTTCACGCTGGCGGGCATTTTCTGCCGCACCACCGCGGCAACATCAATCGCCTTTTCGCCCTTTTTCAGCTCCGGCTCCGGCTTGCTGGAGCAGGCGGTGAGGACAATCCCTGCCAGTAGCGTCAGGGTGAGAGAAGTGATTCTGGATTGCGCTACCGGCATGGTTCATCCTTGCGTTGATCAACTTAATGTTTGCGTCACGGTCTGCAGCTCTTTGCCATCCAGCTCGCGCTCGAAGCTGCGCAGACGTTTGTAGATAGACATCAGCTCAACCAGTGTAGTCCATGAGCTAATCAGATACTGGAATGAACCGCGGACCTGGCCAAAGACGTTGGTGATCTGGGTCATCAGGCCCAGCGTAATCGTACCGGCAACAATCGACGGAAACAGCAGGAACAAACCGAAAACGTTATCCACCTGCAGATACAGAATACGGGCGATATTGAAATACATGTAGTGGAAATAGAGGCGGAAATAGTTGCGGCGCACGGCGCCAAACAGCTCACGCACCGTCGGCGGCGTCGCGCGGTTGGCGTCATCTTCGCCGTACACCAGCTCTTTACGATAGGCTGCCTCAACGCGCTGGTTTTTGAACTCCAGGCCGGGCAGCTTGATCCCCACCACCGCCAGCAGGCCGGTACCCATTAACGACCAGACAATGGCGGCAATCACCAGGCCGTAGGGCAGGTGGCCGACAATCGGTAAATCCGGGACGTGCGCGGAGAGCGTCACCAGCACCGGCAGGAAGGCGATAAGGGTCATCACCGCATTAAGGAAGCTGACGCCCATGCTCTCCAGGGTGGAAGCAAAGCGCATGGTATCTTCCTGCACACGCTGCGCGGCGCCTTCGATATGGCGCAGATGCTGCCAGTGCGCCATATAGTGTTCGTTCATGGCGGTACGCCAGCGGAAAACGTAGTGGCTGACGAAGAAGTTGTTCATCACCCCGATGACCACCGCGATAAGCGCGATGCCGAGAAAGATGCCAATCTCCTGATAAAACTGGTTAATGCTGACCTTATGCGGCGTCGCCAGCGCGGCCTGAATAAGATCGTAGAACGGGGCGTACCAGGCGTTGATCGCCACCCCAACCTCGACCAGAAACCAGGTGACGAAAATAATCAGCGAGGTGCCGAGGATCGACCAGTACTGCCAGCGGTGGGGGCTGTAAATAAACCAAAAGAGGGCGAAAACGCCCACGCAGAATACGTAGAACGCGTAGAACACCAGGTAATTGAGAGACCAAAAGCGCGCCGCGCTAATCGCCACATCCTGAGATGCGCCGGTGACCCGCAGCAGCCAGTCGCCGCCGCCCGCCTGCCAAAAGATCACCGCCAGCAGCGACCACATAAAGGCAGAAATAAAAAACGGCCCCGGTTTGGGGAAAAAGGATTTAAACATCATGCTCTCCTGCTAACTTCTTTTTCGTTTTGCTGTGCTGTGTACCACAAAGACGCCCGCCGCAAAGCCGTCGCAGCGAAGCAAAGTGGGCGGATGATGAGACCGGATATCAGCAGCTTAGTTCGCCGACCATCCGTTCAGAATTGTTTCTGTCGATTTCACCTGTAAAGGATTGCCCGGAACGGTCAGCGTACGCCACACCTCGTTGTAGTGGGCGATCAGCGTGACGGCCTGCGCCGCCGGGCGGTTGGCTGTGGTATGGGCATCTTCAGCGACGGTAATCGCATAGCCCCGGCTGGCGCCGTTTTTGATGGTGGTATCTACGCAGTAGTCGGTGGCGCAGCCGCAAATCACAAACTGCGTGATGTGATGTTCGCGCAGCACCTCTTCCAGGCGGGTGCGGTAAAAGGCGTCGCAGGCGGTCTTGGTGACGAACAACGCGCCTGCCGGCTGGTGCAGTTCAGGCAGCAAAGCAAAACCTTCGCTCCCCTCTTCCAGACCGCCCTCTTCGCAGTGCTGAATGAAGATAACGGTATCCGCGGCGTTTATCAGGCGGTTAATTTGCGCCGCGCAGCGCTCGCGCTCAATACGCGGCGTCGCGAAAACGCCGTTTTGCATATCCACTACCATCACTACCCGTTTCGCCGCCATCGTCTCTTGCCACCCATGTTTAGCCAAAACGAATATCATACGCGCCCGCAGGCGAAAGCCGCTATCCGAAAGCAAAAAAAGGATTTTTTACGCCAGGTTACGTTTTTCCGCACAGAATGGCGTTATTAGCGCTTTGCTCGGCGGCGCTTCGTAGTATAAATACGCTCTATATTTTTCTTCACCATGATGGATGCCCCCGTTGAAACGTAGTCTGCTCATTTTTGCTGCGCTGTGCGCGGCGTCGTTGACATCGGCCCAGGCCGCGCAGCCGAGCGTCGACCCGGAATTCGCTGCGGATGTTGTCGACCGTTACGCTAACCATATCTACTACGGCAGCGGCGCGATCGGCATGGCGCTGGTGGTTATCGATGGTAACCAGCGCGTATTCCGCAGCTTCGGCGAGACGCGCCCGGGCAATAATGAGCACCCGCAGCTCGATTCGGTGATTCGCATCGCCTCCCTGAGCAAGCTGATGACCAGCGAAATGCTGGTCAAACTTCTCGACCAGGGCGTGGTGAAGCTCAACGATCCGCTGAGCAAATACGCCCCGCCGGGCGCGCGCGTGCCGACATATCAGGGAGCGCCCATTACGCTGGTGAATCTGGCGACCCATACCAGCGCCCTGCCGCGCGAGCAGCCCGGCGGCGCGGCGCATCGTCCGGTGTTCGTCTGGCCAACGCGCCAGCAGCGCTGGAACTGGCTCTCCACGGCAACGTTAAAAGCCGCGCCGGGTTCCCAGGCCGCCTATTCCAATCTGGCGTTCGATTTACTGGCCGATGCGCTCTCTACCGCCGCGGGCAAGCCCTGGCCGCAGCTGTTTGAAGAGCAGATTACCCGTCCGCTGGGGATGAAAGACACCACCTTTACGCCTTCGCCCGATCAGTGCCGGCGCCTGATGATCCCGGAGAAAGGGGCCAGCCCGTGCAACAATACGCTGGCGGCCATCGGCAGCGGCGGCGTTTACTCCACGCCTGGCGATATGATGCGCTGGATGCAGCAGTTCCTCTCTTCCGATTTCTTCACCCGCGGGCAGCAGGCGGACCGGATGCAGACGCTCATTTATCAACGCAGCCAGCTGACGAGGGTGATCGGGATGGACGTGCCGGGCAAAGCCGATGCGCTGGGTCTCGGCTGGGTCTACATGAAGCCGAAAAACGGCCAGCCGGGCATTATTCAGAAGACCGGCGGCGGCGGCGGTTTTATCACCTACATGGCGATGAACCCGCAGGCTAACGTCGGCGCCTTTGTGGTGGTCACCCGCTCTTCATTGACGCGTTTCAACAACATGAGCGATGGCGTCAACGAGCTGGTCAGCGAATTAAGCGGCGACCGCCCCGGGATTGAGACCGCCAGCCAGTAACCTGTTGGGATGTTTTGCCGACGATAGATAAGGATCGTTTTGGCGAAACATCCCGCCGCCAATTGAGGTAAACTCGCTTTTTTCATTTCACAAAATCAGGCAAACCATGACAGATTTAATCACTCGCCCGCGCCGACTGCGCAAGTCCGCTTCGCTACGTGCCATGTTTGAAGAGACAACACTGAGTTTGAACGACCTGGTGTTGCCGATCTTTGTTGAAGAAGAAATCGACGATTACAAAGCCATCGAAGCGATGCCCGGTGTGATGCGTATTCCGGAAAGACACCTGGCGCGCGAAATCGAGCGCATTGCCAACGCCGGTATCCGTTCGGTGATGACCTTCGGCATTTCCCATCATACCGATGCCGTTGGCAGCGATACCTGGAACGAAAACGGCCTGGTGGCGCGCATGTCCCGCATCTGTAAAGAGGCGGTGCCGGAGATGATCGTGATGTCCGACACCTGTTTCTGCGAATACACCTCCCACGGCCACTGCGGCGTGCTGTGCGACCACGGTGTCGATAACGATTTAACCCTTACCAACCTCGGTAAGCAGGCGGTGGTCGCCGCTGCCGCAGGCGCGGATTTTATCGCCCCGTCCGCCGCGATGGACGGCCAGGTGCAGGCCATTCGCCAGGCGCTGGACGCCGCCGGATTTACCGATACGGCGATTATGTCCTACTCCACCAAGTTCGCTTCATCGTTCTATGGTCCGTTCCGCGAAGCCGCGGGTACCGCGCTGAAAGGCGATCGTAAAACCTATCAGATGAGCCCGATGAACCGCCGCGAAGCGATTCGCGAATCGCTGCTGGACGAAGCCCAGGGCGCCGACTGCCTGATGGTCAAACCGGCCGGTCCCTATCTCGATATCCTGCGCGATCTGCGCGAGCGCACCAACCTGCCGCTCGGCGCGTACCAGGTGAGCGGTGAATACGCGATGATTAAGTTCGCCGCCCAAGCCGGCGCTATCGATGAAGAGAAAGTGGTGCTGGAAAGCCTCGGCGCGATTAAACGCGCCGGTGCGGATCTGATCTTCAGCTACTTCGCCCTCGATCTCGCCGAAAAGAAAATCCTGCGTTAATTCGGCTATTACCGTTCCCCGGTCGCGCTACGCTTACCGGGGCTACAAACCTGCTCCGGTAGCCCGGGTAAGGCATCAGCCGCAACCCGGGGAATTCCTCTGCTGCAAAAAGTTGCGAGACTCTTTCCACCATTATCTTTGGATTCTTGCCAGACTGTTACCCCGACTCTACCCTGCCGCTTAAGACACTATCTTTTGCAAAGGAGCGCTGCATGGTGGCCTACCGTCGTTATTACCTGAAGGATGGAACCTGGTTTTTTACAGTTAATTTGCGAAACCGAAAAAGCAGACTTCTGACCGAGCACATCGGAACTTTACGTCACGCCATCCTCACCATCAAACGGCGAAAACCCTTTTACATTGATGCATGGGTTATCCTTCCTGAACATCTTCATTGCATCTGGACATTACCCGGAGACGATAGCGATTTCTCCGCCAGATGGCGGGACATAAAAGGTTGCTTTAGCAAAGCATTAAAACAAGAAAATGTCTGGCAACCGCGTTTCTGGGAACATGTAATCCGCGATGAAGAAGACTACCGCCGGCATATCGATTACACCTACATTAATCCTGTAAAACACGGTTGGGTACGACAGGTTTGTGATTGGCCTTTTTCAACCTTTCACCGGGATGTACGGCGCGGGTTATATCCCGATAATTGGGGTGGCGAAATTCACGATTTTTTGTGCGGCGAACGCCAGTAAACCCCCGGTCGCGCTACGCTTACCGGGGCTACGATCTGCTCCGGTAGCACGGGTAAGGCGCCAGCCGCAACCTGGGGAAATATCCCAAATCTTCACTCAACTGTAATCTGAGCGACATCTGCGCCTTCTACTGTCTGGGCAGGACGGAGGAGGTGCCGCTATGTTTAGTCTCGACAATGTCATCGATGACCTGTGGCCTCAGGCAAAGCCAGCGCTCTGGCAGAAAAAGGTGCTGAAAAAGCTCCTGCATGAGGAAGAGTTTCAGCAGTTTGCCGCGCGTCATCATCACCTGAAAGGACTGGATACGGTCGAACAGGTGCTCGAACATCTTAATATCCGCTGCGCTATCCCGGCGCACGATCTCGAACAAATCCCCGAACATGGCCCGCTGGTCATTATCGCCAACCACCCCACCGGTACGCTTGACGGCCTGGCCTTGCTCTACGCGGTGTCCCGCGTGCGCCGCGACGTCAAAGTGGTCACCAACCGCATGCTGACCCACCTTGAACCGCTGAGCTCGCTGTTTATTCCGGTCGATAATATCAACGGCCGAACCGCCAAAGCGGCGCTGCAGCAGATGGACCAGCAGCTGCAAAACGGCGGCGTGCTGATTTTCTTCCCGGCGGGTGAAGTTTCACGCCTCACCCGGCGCGGTATTCGCGATAAAAAATGGCACTCCGGATTTATTAAGCTGGCGGCGAAATACCGCGCCCCGCTGCTGCCGGCGTGGATCCGCGCGCGCAACAGCGCGCTGTTTTACGCCAGCACGCTGATTTCCGATAGCCTGCCGCTGCTGCTGCTGATGCAGCAAATGTTTCGCCGCCGCAACGGCAGCCTGCCGGTTAATTTCGGCCAACAGATTGCCTGGTCAAGCTGGTTCGATCCTCAGCGCTCTGTTCGCGAGCTGACCGAACGCTGCTATCGCCACCTGGAGCTGCTGGCAAAAGGGCAGCCCGGCGTATTTAAAAGCGAAAGCGCTATTGCCCGACCTGAAGACCGCGCCCTGCTCAAGCGCGAACTGGGCCGGGCGGAAACGCTGGGGCGCACGGCGGATGGCAAAGTGATTTATCTCTGGCAGCGCCGCGGCCAGGAAGATGCGCCGGTGCTGCGCGAACTGGGCCGCCTGCGGGAAATCGCCTTCCGCGCGGTGGGCGAAGGCAGCGGCAAACGTCGCGACGTTGACGGTTACGACGACGACTATCTGCATCTGATTCTGTGGGATGAAGAAGACCTGGAAATCGTCGGCGCTTACCGCTTTATGCCGACCGCGATGCAGCTGGAAAAGCGCGGCCTGAACGGCGTCTACAGCTACAGCCTGTTCCATTACGACGCGCGCATGGACGATATTCTGCAGCATGGAATTGAGCTGGGGCGCAGCTTTATCCAGCCGCGCTACTGGGGCCGCCGCGGACTGGACTACCTGTGGTCCGGCATCGGCGCGTATCTGGCGCGCTATCCGCACTATCGCTATCTGTTCGGCCCGGTGTCGATTTCCGGCGGGCTGCCGCCGTCGGCGCGCGATCTGCTGGTCGCGTTCTATCGACTGTGGTTCCCGGCGACGCATCCGCTGGCGGAGTCGCGCCGCCCTTATCCGGCCTCGCTGCCCGATGTGCTGGCGCAGTTTGGCGGAGAAGATTACAACGACGATCTGGCGCGGCTGAAGTCCCTGCTCGGCAACCTCGGCTGCGCGATCCCGCCGCTGTATAAGCAGTACTCGGAAGTTTGCGAGCCGGGCGGCGTGCAGTTTATCGATTTCGGCAGCGACCCGGATTTCAACAACTGCGTGGATGGTCTGGTGCTGGTGGACTTGACCTACCTGAAGGCGAACCGCTATCAGCGCTATATTGGGGTACATCTGGACGCGCAAAAATCGGCATAAAAGCCTTTTCCCGGAGGCGGCGCGTTTATCGTAGGTTGTTTTCCGGCTTGCGGCGCATTGCGCCTTAGCCGGGCTACGGGTTTACCGCTTTCTGCGGACCGGTAGCCCGTACAAGGCGCGTTAAGCGCCGCCTCCGGGAAGCAGCGCGCAATACCGCTTCCGCTTTTCTCCACGGCGCGCGGCCGGGCTACAAGCATTACCCCGCCCGATAATAGGGTTTATCCCCGAGAATCGTCGCCCGGTGCATAATGCGCCGCTGCGGCAGGTAATCGGCGTTGGCGTAGTGCTGGGTGACGCGGTTATCCCAAATGGCCACGTCGTTCGGCTGCCAGCGCCAGCGTACCTGGAAGTCCGGTTTAGTAACGTGAGCAAACAGGAAGCCGAGCAGCGCCTCGCTCTCTTTCTCCGTGACGTCGACGATGCGGGTGGTAAAGCCCTCATTGACAAACAGCGCCTGCTTCCCGGTCACCGGATGGGTGCGCACCACCGGATGCAGCAGCGGCGGATTTTTCGCGACCGCCTCCAGCCAGCGCTGATGCTCCTCTTCGCTTTTGCGGTATTTGTACTCCTGAAACGATTTGCGAAAATCATGCTCCGCGCGCAGGCCGCTTAACAGCTGGCGCAAAGGCGCGGAGAGCGCCTCATAGGCCGCAATGCCGCTGGTCCACAGGGTGTCGCCGCCGGTTGACGGCAGCTCTTTTGCCGCGAGGATCGCCCCGGCGGGCGGCGTCTCAATAAAGGTGACATCGGTGTGCCAGTTGTCGTTATCCGGCGGATTATCGTCGTGGGTATCAAGCACGATAATCTCATCCACGCCGGGCGCGTGCGGATAGACCGGATGAATATGCAGGTCGCCAAAGCGCAGGGCGAGATCCCGCTGCTGCTCGGGAGTGATGTTTTGCTCGCGCAGGAACACCACCTGGTGACGCAGCACCGCGTGATACAGCTGCTCAAACTGGTTGTCGCTCAGCGGGCGGGTGATGTCGACCCCGGATACCTGCGCGCCAATATACGGCCCCAGCGGGGTAATGCTTAAACGTTCGCTCATTGTACTTCTCCATGCCAGGGCGTCAGGCGACGCTGCAGCGCGCGCAGCCCCAGTTCCAGTAAAAAGGCGATGATGGCAATCACCGCGATCCCGGCCAGCACCACGTCGGTGGCGAGGAACTCACCGGCGGACTGCACCATAAAACCTAACCCGCGGGTGGCGGCAATCAGCTCCGCGGCCACCAGCGTCGACCAGCCCACGCCGAGCCCAATGCGCAGGCCGGTGAGGATCTCCGGCAGCGCGCCGGGCAGGATCACCAGCCACAGCACCTGCGCCCGGCTGGCCCCTAAAGATTGCGCGGCGCGAATGCGCACCTGCTGGGCGCTCTTAACCCCCGCCAGCGCCGACATCGCCACCGGCGCGAATATCGCCAGGTAGATCAGCAGGATCTTCGAGGTCTCGCCGATGCCGAACCAGATCACCATCAGCGGTAAATAGGCCAGCGGCGGCACCGGGCGATAAAGCTCGATCAGCGGGTCGAGGATCCCGCGTACCGTGGGGCTCAGCCCCATGGCGATCCCCACCGGCACGCCGAGCAGTACCGCCGCCAGCAGCGCGATAACGATACGCGTCAGGCTCGCCGCCAGGTGCTGCCAGAGGGTGGCGTCCATAAAACCCTGCGGACCGGCAATAGTGATAAGTTTCTGCAATACCTGTCCCGGCGGCGGCAGAAACAGCGGACTAATCAGCTGCAGGGCGGCAACGGCCCACCAGATAGCCAGCAGTACCGCCAGGGTCGCCACGCTCAGGCTGAGCTGACGCGAGAGCGGCCAGCGCCACTTCAGCCCCCGCTGACGCGGTTTGTCATTGATAACCACGCTCATGAGAAAGCCTCCCGTTGTTCAAATACCCGGCTGAGGACGTATTCGCGCTGTTCGATAAACCGCGGGTCCGATTTAATGCTGCGGCAGGATTCACCGGCGACGAAGCGGCGGCCAAAATCGAGCGGCAGCCGTTCAAGCACGCGGCCCGGCCCCGGCGAGAGCAGTACCAGTTCGGTGGCCATAAACACCGCCTCTTCGATATCGTGGGTAATCAGCAGCACCTTCTTACCGGTCTCGTGCCACAGGCTGAGCAACAGGGTTTGCATCTGCTCGCGGGTAAAGGCATCCAGCGCGCCAAACGGTTCATCAAGCAGCAGCAGCTGCGGGTTGGCCGCCAGCGCGCGGGCAATGCCTACCCGCTGACGCTGGCCGCCGGAGAGCTGCCAGATAAAGCGCTTTTCCGCCCCTTCGAGGCCCACTTTTTTTAGCATCTGCGCGGCGGTTGCCCGGCGCTGCGTTTTGTCGACCCCGGCCAGCTGCAGCCCGAGCGCAACGTTATCCTGCACGTTGCGCCACGGCAGCAGCCCTTCGTGCTGAAACACCACGCCGCGATCGGCGCCCGGCCCTTCAACCCGCTGGCCTTCGAGGGTGATGCTGCCGTGCTGATAAGGCACGAATCCGGCAATCAGGTTCAGCAGCGTGGTTTTACCGCAGCCGGAGGGCCCCAGGACCACCAGCAGTTCGCCGCTGTCCAGCGTCAGGTTGATATCCGCCAGCGCCGGTTTACCGCCGTAATCGGCGGAAAGATGCGAGATTTGCAGCATCATGACCTCCTTTACTTCACAAAACGGTCGGTGACGTACTGGCTGTAGTCGCTACCGGCGGCGGGCACTTTGCCCTGCTCTTTAAGGAATTTAGCGGTGTCGATGATGGCTTTATTCACCGGCCCGTTCAGCTCCTGCGCCTGCTGGGCGGCGGTCAGGTAGGTATTGCCTTTCACCAGCCCCGGGACGTCGGCTTCCGGTACGCCGCTTAAGCGCGCCAGCTTGCTGATGTTCTCCGGCTGCTTCAGCCACTCATCCGGCTTGGCGATATAGGGCTGCTGCGCGTCAATGGCGCTTTTGGCGAAGGCTTTGACGATGTCAGGATGCTTTTCGGCAAAGTCTTTGCGTACCACCCACACGTCCAGCGTCGGCGCGCCCCACTCGCCCACCTGCGACGAGTCGGTGAGAACCGTGCCGTCTTTTTCCAGCGCGTTAACCGCCGGCGCCCAGACGTAGGCGCCGTCAATGTCGCCACGCTGCCAGGCGGCAATAATCGCCGGCGGCTGCAGGTTGAGGATCTGCACCTGCCCCGGTTTAATCCCCCAGTGCTTCAGCGCCGACAGCAGGCTGTAGTGGGTGGTGGAGATAAATGGCACGGCGATGCGTTTGCCGATCAGGTCCTGCGGTTTGGTGATGCTCTTCTTCACTACCAGCGCTTCGGAGTTACCGAGCTTTGAGGCCAGCAGAAAGACTTCAATCGGCACCTGCTGGGTGGCGGCGACCGCCAGCGGGCTGGAGCCGAGGTTGCCGATCTGCACGTCGCCGGAAGCCAGCGCCCGCACGATGCTCGCGCCGCTGTCAAACTTGCGCCAGTCGACGGTCGCCCCGCTCGCTTTGGCGAAGGTGTTGTCCGCCTGGGCGACTTTCGCCGGCTCGGCGGAGGTCTGATACGCCACGGTAACGTTGACCGCCTGGGCCTGGAACGCCGCCAGCGCCAGCGCGGCAATGAGTGTGATACGCGATGAAAAAACCATGTTGTCTGCTCCCCTGTCTTGTTATGGGGGCAGTATTTCGTTGCGCCTGAATTTGATAAAGGAATTAAAACATCTTGCTAAGAACAAAGCGTTTTTAGAAAAAAAACGGCAATGCTTATACACAAAATCATTCATGCTGCATCGAGGCGGCAAGGTTGTTCGTCCCCGGGAGCTGACATAAGTCAGTGACCGGGGCGGGCAAACGAAGCCAACAAAGAGGCAGCTTGAAGGATGAAGTGTATTGCGATTTTGTTACATTCGTTGCATAACTGCGCCTGATTGATTGCCAGCGCAGCGGCGGCAGGCATCATAGAACCATGATGCGCTGAGAGAGAAGAAACATGATTCGAGTGGTGCTGGTCGATGACCATGTGGTGGTGCGTTCAGGCTTTGCGCAGTTACTCAGCCTCGAAGAAGATCTCGAGGTGGTTGGCCAGTTCAGCCGCGCGGCGGAAGCCTGGCCGGCGCTGCTGCGCGACGACGTCGACGTGGCGGTCATGGATATCGCCATGCCGGATGAGAACGGCCTGAGCCTGCTAAAGCGCCTGCGCGCGCAAAAGCCGCAGTTCCGCGCCATTATTCTCAGTATTTACGACACCCCCACCTTCGTGCAGAGCGCACTTGATGCCGGCGCCAGCGGCTATCTGACCAAACGCTGCGGCCCGGAAGAGTTGGTCCAGGCGGTGCGTTCCGTCGGTATGGGCGGACACTACCTGTGCGCCGATGCGTTGCGGGCGCTGCGCGGCGGAGAACAACCGGCGCAGGTGCTGGAAGTGCTCACCCCGCGTGAACGCGAAGTCTTTGATTTGCTGGTTAAAGGCGACAGCGTCAAGGAGATCGCCTTTAAGCTCGAACTCAGCCACAAAACGGTTCACGTCCATCGCGCCAACGTGCTGGGCAAACTACAGTGTCACAGCACCATTGATCTGGTCCATTTCGCCCTCGACCACCAGCTGCTGGCGGGTCATTAATGTCGCGCAGCCTTCGCCACAGCGTCATCTCGCTGTTCATCGTGCTGGCCTGGGGAAGCGGCTGGCTGATGCTGTGGACGCTCGGGTTTTACCTGACCCATAACGGCCAGCAGGCGGCGCTGTTCCTGCCGCACGGCGTCTATCTGGCGCTGCTGATCCTGCTTTCGCGCCGCTACTGGCCCGCGCTGGTACTGCCTCCGGTGCTGATGCTGCTCTGGCTGCACGGCGAACAGCTGCTGAACGGCTATATTCTGCTGGCCGCGCCGTTGATCGGCCTGCTTCCCGCCGGCCTCGCCCAACAGTTCTGGCACCGCTTTCCCCTTTACTGGCAGCGGCTGACGCTGCTGCTGGCCACGGTCACCGCCAGCGCGCTGCTCAACACCGCGCTGCTCTCGCCGTTTGTGAAAAGCCCGGCGATGATGCTCGGCCTGGCCTCGTTTACCGGCGGGGTGCTGCTGACGCCGTTTGTCTATCTGATTTTTGAATTCCTGCGCCAGCAGCACCGCTACCATCTGCTGGGACTGGATACCAATAATCCGCCGCTGCGCACCTCGCTGATCATCTGGTGCAGCCTGTTCTTTATCATCGGCATCGGCACCCAGATGGTACTGTCGCCGGAAATCGAGCGCCTGCTGTTAATTGTGGTGTTTCTGCCCAACGTGGTGATGGCGTGGAAGTTCGGCTGGCAGGGCGGCGTCCTTTCCGGCCTGCTGGGCAGCATGATGATCACCATCGCCCGCCAGGTTGGCGTTGGATTCAGCAATCTGGTGGAGCTGGAGATTTTTCTGGCGACCCAGGCGCTGCTCGGCATCGGGCTGGGCATTGCCATCAGCCGCCAGCAGCACCTGGCGCAAAACCTGCACCACTACCGCCAGCGGCTGGAGGCGGAGCTGGCGGCCCGGCGGGCGCTGGCCGAAAAGCTGATCCATACCGAAGAGGATACGCGCAAAAGCCTGGCGCGCGAGCTGCACGACGAAATCGGCCAGAATATTACCGCCATTCAGATCCAGTCGCAGCTGGTGAAGCGGGCGCGCGATCCGGCGCAAACCCAGGCCGCCGCCAGCCAGATTAACGATCTCGCCCGGCGTATTCACCACTCCACCCGCCAGCTGCTGCGCCAGCTGCGCCCTCCGGCCCTCGATGAGCTGTCGTTTAAAGAGGCGCTGCACCATTTGCTCAATGAGTTTGCCTTTGCCGAGCGCGGTATCCGCTGTCGCTTTGACTACCGGCTCACCGCCACGCCGGAGAGCGAAACGGTGCGCTTCACCCTCTATCGGCTGCTGCAGGAGCTGCTTAATAACGTCTGTAAGCACGCCGACGCCAGCGAGGTCGCCATTGCCCTGTATCAGCAGGGGACGCTGCTGCGCCTGGAGGTGAAGGACAACGGTATCGGCATCAGCCCCGACAAAATGGCCGGCTTCGGCATTCAGGGCATGCGTGAGCGGGTCAGCGCCCTGGGCGGAGAGCTGACTCTGGAGTCGCAGCGCGGCACACGCGTAATTGTTAACTTGCCCACAAATTTGCAACAAACAGCCGGCTAACCAGGAAAAAGTCTTAGTCACTCCGGACTTTCTCTCATCCCCTTTCGATTTCACTTTCATATAGTCAGCAAAACGGAGACGGCTATGCGCTCAGCAACCGACATTAATCAACGTTACAGGACGCTGCGTCCGCAGCTGCTGATGTACATGGTCATCGGGTATGCGGCGTTTTACCTGACGCGCAAAAGCGTCAACTACGTTCTGCCAGCGCTGCAAACGGATCTGGGCCTGGATAAAGGCGATATTGGCCTGCTGGGGTCGCTGTTTTACCTGACCTACGGCCTGTCGAAGTTTACCGCCGGGCTGTGGCACGACAGTCACGGGCAGCGCTGGTTTATGGGCGCGGGCCTGTTCGCCACCGGTCTGCTGAACGTGGTGTTCGCCTTCGGCGAGTCGCTGACGCTGCTGCTGGCGGTCTGGACGCTGAACGGATTTTTTCAGGGCTGGGGCTGGCCTCCCTGCGCCCGCCTGCTAACCCACTGGTACTCGCGCAACGAACGCGGCTTCTGGTGGGGCTGCTGGAATATGTCGATCAACATCGGCGGGGCGATTATCCCGCTGATTAGCGCCTTTGCCGCCCATTGGTGGGGCTGGCAGGCGGCGATGCTGGCACCGGGGATGATCAGCATGGCATCAGGCATCTGGTTAACGCTGCACCTGAAAGGAACGCCCCGCGAAGAGGGATTGCCGTCGGTGGGCGCCTGGCGTAACGACCCGCTGGAGCTGCGCCAGGAGCGGCAAAGCCCGCCGATGGGGCTGTGGCAGATGCTGCGCACCACGATGCTGAAGAACCCGATGATCTGGCTGCTGGGCGTCTCTTATGTGCTGGTCTACCTGATCCGCATCGCGCTCAACGACTGGGGCAACATCTGGCTGACGGAGAGCCACGGCGTCAATCTGCTCAGCGCCAACGCCACGGTGATGCTGTTTGAAGCGGGCGGCCTGCTCGGCGCGCTGTTCGCCGGATGGGGCTCGGATCTGCTGTTCAGCGGCCAGCGGGCGCCGATGATTTTACTGTTCACGCTGGGGCTGATGGTCTCCGTCGCCGCGCTCTGGCTGGCGCCGGTACACCACTACGCGCTGCTGGCGGTTTGTTTCTTTACGGTGGGCTTCTTCGTTTTTGGCCCGCAAATGCTGATTGGCCTCGCGGCGGTGGAGTGCGGACACAAAGCGGCGGCGGGTTCCATCAGCGGATTTCTCGGCCTGTTCGCCTATCTGGGGGCAGCGCTGGCGGGCTGGCCTCTGTCGCTGGTCATTGAACGCTACGGCTGGTCGGGGATGTTCAGTTTACTCTCGGTCGCCGCAGTTCTGATGGGTTTATTGCTGATGCCGCTGCTGATGGCGAGCATTACTACCTCTGCTGCTCAAAGGATAAAATAATGAAAAAAACGCTGGTCACTACCCTGATTGCTTCCGGCATTGCGCTGGCGACGTTAAGCGGCGCGGCGCACGCCAAAGGTCGTCTGGTGGTCTATTGCAGCGCCACCAACGAAATGTGTGAGGCGGAAACTAAAGCCTTCGGCGAAAAATATGACGTAAAAACCTCGTTTATTCGCAACGGCTCCGGCAGCACGCTGGCGAAGGTCGATGCCGAGAAGAAAAACCCGCAGGCGGATGTCTGGTACGGCGGCACCCTCGACCCGCAGTCCCAGGCCGGCGAAATGGGCCTGCTGCAGCCCTATAAATCGCCGAATCTTACGCAGGTGATGGAGCAGTTCCGCGATCCGGCGAAGCTGAAAGGCAACTACTCCTCGGCGGTGTACGTCGGCATTCTCGGCTTCGGCGTGAACACCCAGCGCCTGAAAGAGAAAAACCTGCCGGTGCCAAAATGCTGGAAGGATCTGACCAAACCGGAATACAAAGGCGAAATCCAGATTGCCGACCCGCAGAGCTCCGGCACCGCCTACACCGCGCTGGCGACCTTCGCCCAGCTGTGGGGAGACGATCAGGCTTTCGATTATCTTAAACAGCTCAACGCTAACGTCTCCCAGTACACTAAGTCCGGTATCGCCCCGGCGCGCAACGCCGCCCGCGGTGAAACGGCCATCGGCATCGGCTTCC
Organism: Klebsiella sp. LTGPAF-6F; assembly: GCF_001753185.1. NCBI lineage: Bacteria > Pseudomonadati > Pseudomonadota > Gammaproteobacteria > Enterobacterales > Enterobacteriaceae > Klebsiella > Klebsiella sp. LTGPAF-6F. The sequence goes on along the minus strand of NZ_CP017450.1, from coordinate 1,406,668 downwards.
TGCACGACTATTCGCTGGAAAAAGAACAGGGCGCGCCGCTGGAGCTGATCTCGCCGTGCGAAGGCACCGGCTACGAAATTGGCGGCGTGAGCATTCTGAAGGGCGCGCGCAACCTCGACAACGCCAAACTGTTCGTCGACTGGGTGCTGTCGAAAGAGGCCCAGGAGCTGGCGTGGAAGAAAGGCAAGTCCTATCAGATCCTGACCAACACTACCGCCGAAACTTCGCCGAACTCGCTGAAGCTCGACGACCTGAAGCTTATCAACTACGACATGGATAAATACGGCTCAACGGACGTGCGTAAAGCGCTCATCAATAAATGGGTTAGCGAAGTGAAGATGGGTAAATAAGCCCGCACTGCGTTCATTTGCCGGGTGGCGGCATCCACGCCCTACCCGGCCTACGACACCGGAAAACTTATGTCACACACACTTGCACTCCATCCCGTGAAAAAGCGGGATGCGATATTCCTTTGGGTTTTATTCGGCTGGATGGCGTTCGCCCTGCTGCCGAGCTGGAGCCTGGATTACGGTCTGCTGGAGTCCACGCGCGATGAAATTCTCGCGGCCTACGGCTGGTCACAGTTCAATATCAGCTGGCTGTGGTATCTCCTGCCGAGCCTGCTGCTGATTCGTCCATGGCAGGAAGCCAGCCGGGAGCAGCGCAGCCGCCACTACCTCGACGCCGGCTGGGCGCTCCTCTGTATGGCGTTTATCGTCGTCAGCGCCACCGTGGAAGGCCGCGGGTTAGGCTACGCCACCCTCGTGCTGTTTGTCGCGCTGGGCGCCATCATGACCCTGGCGCTCACCCGCCTGGAATGGCTGGGCGGCGACCGCTTTGTGATTGGTTCGCTGGTCACCATCGTGGCGTTAATCGGCGTCTTTATCGTCTGGCCGAGCATCGCCATTTTCATCCCGATGTTCACCAACGACGCCGGCGAGTTTGCCCCGCTGGCGTTTATGGCCGTGCTGTCGCAGGCGCATATTGTCCAGGTGATCCTCAACTCCATCGCCCTGTCGATTGCGGTAGGCATCGGCTGCACCTTCTTTGGCCTGGTGCTGGCGATTTACACCACCCGCATCGCCAAGCGCAGCGCGATTATTGGCCGCATTTTCTCGATTCTGCCGATCGTCACCCCGCCGTTTGTCGTCGGCCTCGGCGTTACCCTGATGATGGGCCGTTCCGGCTACGTCACCGAGCTGATGGTCGACTGGTTCGGCTTAACCAACACCAACTGGCTGTACGGGTTTACCGGCATCTGGCTGGCGCAGGTGCTGGCGTTCACTCCGATGGCGTTTATGATCCTCGACGGCGCGATTAAAACCATTCATCCGTCGCTGGAGGAGGCGTCGTACACCCTGCGCGCCAGCCGCTGGCAGACCTTTAACGGCGTCTTCGTCCCGCTGCTGAAACCTGCGCTGGCGAACGCGTTTTTAATTGTCATCGTCCAGTCGCTGGCCGACTTCAGCAACCCGCTGGTGCTCGGCGGCAACTTCGACGTGCTGGCGACGCAAATCTACTTCTATATCACCGGTTCGCAGCTCGATTATCAGGCCGCCAGTACCCTGGGCGCGTTCCTGCTGCTGTTCTCGCTGCTGGTGTTCTGCATTCAGTATATGTGGATCGGCAAGCGCTCGTACGTCACGGTTTCCGGTAAGTCCTATCGCGGCGACGTGCAGCCGCTGCCGGTGACCCTGGTGTGGAGCGTGATCGCCATTCTGGCGGTGTGGATCGCCTTCAACGCCCTGCTCTACGGCAGCATTTTCTACGGCAGCTTTACCGTTAACTGGGGCGTGGACTACACCCTGACGCTGGATAACTTTATCAAGCTGTTCGGCCAGGGGATGAGCGACGGTGCCTGGCCTTCGCTGCTCGATACCCTGCTCTACGCCGGGATCGCCGCGCCGATCACCGCCGCCTTCGGCCTGCTGATCGCCTGGATCGTGGTGCGTCAGCAGTTTAAAGGCAAAAAGACCATCGAGTTCACCACCATGCTGTGCTTCGCGGTGCCGGGCACCGTGGCGGGCGTCTCCTATATTCTCGCCTTTAACAGCGCGCCGGTGTACCTCACCGGAACGGCAGCGATTGTGATTATCTCGATGGTGATGCGTAACGTGCCGGTGGGCATCCGGGCGGGCATTGCCGGTTTAGGCCAGATCGACAAATCGCTGGACGAAGCGTCGCTCAGCCTGCGCGCGGGTTCCCTGCGCACCATTACGCATATCCTGCTGCCGCTGCTGCGCCCGGCGATCCTCTCGGCGCTGATCTACAGCTTTGTGCGCGCCATTACCACCGTCAGCGCCATTGTGTTCCTCGTGACGCCGGACACCCGCGTCGCTACCGCCTATATCCTCAACCGGGTGGAAGACGGCGAATACGGCGTGGCGATCGCCTACGGATCGATTCTGATCGTAGTGATGCTGGCGATTATTTTTATCTTTGACTGGCTGATCGGGGAAGCGCGTATCTCCCGGTCAAAAGCCAAAAACCAGGCGTAATGGAGCGCACTATGAGTCAGAAAAATTTTGTTGAACTGCGCAACGTCACCAAGCGATTCGGCAGCAACACGGTTATCGACAATATCAATCTCACCATCCCGCAGGGGCAAATGGTGACCCTGCTCGGCCCTTCCGGCTGCGGTAAGACCACCATCCTGCGCCTGGTCGCCGGGCTGGAAAAACCGAGCGAAGGGCAGATTTTCATCGATGGCGAAGACGTGACCCATCGATCCATTCAGCAGCGCGACATCTGTATGGTGTTTCAGTCTTACGCCCTGTTTCCGCATATGTCGCTGGGGGACAACGTCGGCTACGGTCTGAAGATGCTCGGCGCGTCGCGCGGCGATGTGAAAGCGCGGGTGAAGGAGGCGCTGGCGATGGTGGATCTGGAAGGCTTCGAAGACCGCTATGTCGATCAGATCTCCGGCGGCCAGCAGCAGCGCGTGGCGCTGGCGCGCGCCCTGATCCTCAAGCCAAAGGTGCTGCTGTTTGATGAGCCCTTAAGTAACCTCGACGCCAACCTGCGGCGCAGCATGCGCGATAAGATCCGCGAACTGCAAAAGCAGTTTGATATCACCTCGCTGTACGTGACCCACGATCAGAGTGAAGCCTTTGCGGTTTCCGATACCGTGCTGGTGATGAATAAGGGGCATATCATGCAGATCGGCTCGCCGCAGGATCTTTACCGCCAGCCTGCGTCGCGCTTTATGGCAAGCTTTATGGGCGATGCCAACCTGTTCCCGGCCGCCTTCAGCGAGGGTTTCGTCGATATTTATGGCTATCGGCTGCCGAGGCCGCCGCATTTTGCCGCCCACGGCGAGGGCAGCGTCGGCGTCCGCCCGGAGGCGATCACCCTGAGCGATCGCGGCGAGGAGAGCCAGCGTTGCACGATCCGTCACGTGGCCTATATGGGACCGCAGTACGAGGTGACGGTAGAGTGGCACGGGCAGGAAATTTTGCTGCAGGTGAACGCGACGCGGCTGCAGCCGGACGTCGGCGAGCATTACTATCTCGAAATCCACCCGTACGGGATGTTTGTGTTAGCGGATGCCGGGTGATTGATGCCGGGTAGCGCTTACGCTTACCCGGCCTACGATTCGTGCACGTTGTCGGCCGGGTAAGGCATCAGCCGCCACCCGGCGCAAACTCAACGCCGCGCGTTCAGTTCGGCAATATCCTTCGGCGTCGTGCGGCAGCAGCCGCCAATCAGCTTCGCCCCCGCCGCCAGCCACTGGGGTAAATATCCCGCCAGCGTTGCACAGGCTTCGCCGTGGTGATGCCAGGTCTTGGATACCGGGTCATAGTGCTCCCCGGAATTAGGATAAACCACCAGCGGCAGCGCCGTCAGGCTATGCAGATGCGCCAGCGCGGCGGTGGTGTTTTCCAGCGCGATACAGTTAATGCCCAGCGCCACCACCTGCGGATAGTTTGCCAGCACGGCAACCACTTCCCGCAGCGGCGTGCCGTCGCTGAGATGCTGCGCATCGCGCAGGGTAAACGAGAACCACGCCCGCGCGCGCGGATAGGCGGTCAGCAGCTCCGACAGCGCCTTCATCTCGGCGAAATTCGGCATCGTTTCGCAGGCCAGCAGATCGGCCCCGGCGTCGAGCAGCGCTTCCACGCGCGGACGATGAAACGCCTGAAATTCCTCACGGCTGCGGACATAATCGCCGCGATACTCCGAACCGTCCGCCAGGAAGGCGCCGTACGGCCCGACCGAACCGGCAACCAGCAGCGCGCCCGCCTGCGGGTTTTCCGCCAGATACGCCTCCCGCGCCTTGCGGGCCAGCTCAACGCTTTTGCCGATCAGCGCTTTCGACTGCGCTTCATCGAGGCCGCGGGCGGCAAAGCCCGCCGGCGTCGCCTGATAGCTGGCGGTGATCGCCACCTGCGCGCCGGCGCGGAAATAGTCGAGGTGAACTTCGCGGATAAGCTCCGGGTTGTCGACCAGCACTTTCGCCGACCACAGGCTGTCGGCAAGATTGCAGCCGCGCGCTTCCAGCTCCGTCGCCATCGCGCCGTCCAGCAGGATAAAGGGCTTTGCGTCAAGGAGGGCGGTTAACGGATTATTCTGCGACATGTTGAGGCTCCTGGGTGAGTTTCCGTGAACGAGTCAGATAATACGCACCATAACACAGTGCCACGAACGGGATCCCGCACCACAGCGCAATCCTCTGACTCGGGTCAAACGCCAGACCCACGCAGGCCACCAGGCAAAGCACAAATCCCAGCGCCGGCACCAGCGGATACCACGGCGCGCGGTAGTGCAGTTCGCTTAGCGCCTTCCCCTGCTGCAGATGGCGGCGGCGGAACATAAAGTGCGAGGCGCAGATGCTCAGCCATACCGCCACCACCGCGAAGCCGGAAATCGCCGACAGCGCGACAAACACCGTATCCGGGGCCACGACGCTGGAGAAGAGCGCCAGCACGCCGCCGAGCATGCTGACTGAAATCGCCGTCAGCGGCACGCCGTTCCTGGTCAATTTGGTAAAACAGGACGGCAGCGTTTTTTCATTGGAGAGCGACCACAGCATCCGCCCGGAGGCGTAGAGGCCAGAGTTGGCCGCCGACAGAATCGCCGTCAGGATCACAAAGTTAAAGATATCCGCCGCGTAGGGGATCCCCACCTTTTCGAACACCAGCACAAACGGGCTTTTTTCGACTCCCGCCTGCTGCATCGGGATCAGCGCCGCCAGCACGAAGACGGTGCCGATAAAAAAGATAATCAGCCGGGCGATGGTGGTACGAATGGCCACCGGAATGACTTTGTGCGGATTCTCCGTTTCCCCCGCCGCGATGCCGATAAGCTCGGTGCCGGAGAAAGCGAAGTTAACCGCCACCATGGTCATCAGGATCGGCAGACCGCCGTGCGGGAACCAGCCTTCGGCGGTGATATTGCGCAGCCCCGGCGCCGGGGAGCCATCCTGCATCGGAATGATGCCGAAGATCGCCGCCCCGCCGAGAATAATAAAGGCGATAATAGTGACCACCTTCACCAGCGAGAACCAGAATTCACCTTCGGCAAAGAAGCGGGTGGAGATAACGTTGAGGGCGAAAATCACCGCGCAGAACACCACGCACCAGACCCATACCGGCACCTGCGGGAACCAGTACTGCATGCAGAATCCGGCGGCGGTGAAGCTTGAGCCAAGCGCGACGGTCCAGGTTAGCCAGTAGAGCCAGGCGACGGTGTACCCGGTCGCCGGGCCGAGATAGCGCGCGGCGTAGACGTGGAACGCCCCGGTTTCCGGCATCGCCACCGAGAGTTCGCCCAGACACTGCATCACCAGCCAGACCACCAGCGCGCCAATCAGATAGGCCAGCAGCGTACCCGCCGCTCCGGTGGTGGAGATGATATAGCCGGTATTAAAAAATAGCCCTGTGCCAATAACGCCACCCAGCGACAGCATAATCAGGTGGCGGGTCTTCATGGTGCGCTTAAGCTGCCCACCTTGTTGTTGTGTTGTTTGCATTTGACTCCATGGGCGTATAGACATCTAAACATCCAGATAAGAGATTCCTTATACCCCGCCTGTCGCCAAATTGCAAAGCCGCCGGGCCTGTCATCTATGCATTCGCCCAAATCATCATCGCTACTTATGGGCAGAATAACGACAAAAGAGAAACCGTGATCGCCGCCCTCATTAAATCAAAACATTGGTGCTAATTTTACAAAACAACAAACCAAAAAAGGATAATGCCATGATACCCCGCGCTTTACCTCTGTGGGCCGCCGCTGCCGCCGTCGGTCTTCTACCGCTGTACGCCGCTCAGGCCGCGAGTTCCGTGAAGTTTCCCGATAAAATCTGTGATATCACCCACTACGGCGCAGAAGGCCATCGGCTGCAAATCGCGCTCAACACCGATGCCATTCAAAAAGCGATTGATGACTGCGCCGCCGCCGGAGGGGGAACGGTGCTGGTGCCAAAAGGTAATTTCCTGACCAACCCGCTGTTTCTGAAGAATAATATTCAGCTTAAGCTGGAGAAAGACGCCACCCTGGTGGCCTCAACCGAAGTGGCTGCCTATCGCGGCGATGATAAAACGCGATACGCCGAAGCTGAAAACGGCTGGCTGCCGTTTATCAGCATCGCCGACGCGCAAAACGTGGCCATCGTCGGTGAAGGCACTATCGACGGCCAGGGCGCGGTGTGGTGGGAGCGCTGGCGGGAAAATATCCGCGCCACCGGCAAGAAAGGCGGTACCGACCGACCGCGGCTGATTTATATCACCCGCGCCAGCAACGTGCTTATCTACGGCGTGACCCTCACCCATTCACCCAGCTTCCACGTGGTCACCCGCTACGCGCACGATGTCGATATCAACGGCACGCGTATTCTTTCGCCGTGGCATGCGCCGAATACCGACGCCATCGATCCTATCGATAGCCAGAATATCCGTATTACCAACAACTATATCGACTGTAACGACGACCATATTGCCATCAAGGCGGAAAAAGCCGACCCGCGCTTCCCGGAGGGCGTGGTGGATAACATCTATATCGCCAACAACACCCTGAAGCAGGGGCGCGGGATCTCCATCGGCAGCGAGAGCGCAGGCGGCGTGAATAACGTGCTGGTGGAAAACAATACCTTCGAAGGTTCGATGTACGGTATTCGGATTAAAAGCCCGCGCGGCAAAGGCGGTGAGGTAAAAAATATCGTCTACCGCAATACCAGAATGCATAACGTTGAGGTGCCGCTGGTGTTCTCCGCCTATTACAAAGCCGCGCCGATTGTGCAGGCCGAGGTCGATAAGCTGTTGCAGGCAGGCGGCTTTACCCTCGGCGAACAGATCTATCCGCCGGACAGCGACCCGAAACAGCCGTTCGATAAATACAAGACTCCGCACTTCAGTAATATCACCGTTGAAAATTTAACCTCCACAGGCGACAGCAAAGCGGCGGCCTATATTATCGGTACCCCGGAAGCGCCGCTCAGCGGTTTCCATTTTAGCAACGTCAATATTGAAGCCGACCGCGGTCTGCGCATTCGCAACGCCGAGCTGGAGAGTAAAGGACTTAACCTGCAGGTGAAAGCAGGTCCGGTAATTCAAAAAGACGCTGGCGCCATCGTGCACCAGTAACGCCACATTTGCGGGCAGCTGCACCACGGCGACTCTCTCGCCGGGCGCAGTCTGCCCCTTTTTTGATCCTCGTTGGCTTAGAGCTTATCCCAACAGGCGTAATCGTTGCAGACAGTTTGGACACGGACAGCGCGAAAGAACCGGAGCGTACACGGAGTACGCGAGGATGATTCGCTACGCTCCCCCTGCGGGCTGCCCTGGCATTCTCTTTGCAACCCTCCCGATATCTTTATCTGGCGAGGCAACGAACATGACAGAGCAAACCACAACGCTAAAAAGAACGCTCGGCAGTTTCCGCTTATGGGGGATCGCCGTTGGGCTGGTTATTTCCGGAGAGTATTTTGGCTGGAGCTACGGCTGGTCCCAGGCCGGGACGCTGGGCTTTATGATCGTCGCGCTGGCCATCGCCGCGATGTACTGCGCCTTTATTTTTAGCTTTACCGAGCTGACCACCGCCATTCCGCATGCGGGCGGGCCTTTTGCCTACGCCTACCGCGCCTTTGGCCCGACCGGCGGGTTTATCGCCGGCTTCGCGACCCTGATTGAATTCGTCTTCGCCCCGCCCGCCATCGCCATGGCCATCGGCGCCTATCTTAACGTGCAGTTTCCGGCGCTCGACCCCAAATGGGTGGCCTGCGGCGCCTACATCATCTTTATGACGCTGAATATTCTCGGCGTGGGTATCGCCGCGACCTTTGAGCTGGTGGTGACGTTATTAGCGATTTTCGAACTGCTGGTGTTTATGGGCGTTGTCGCGCCGGGCTTCTCCTGGAGCCACTTTACCGCTAACGGCTGGGCGGGCGCGGAGAGCTTCAGCGGCCTGGCGCTGCCGGGGATGTTTGCCGCCATCCCGTTCGCTATCTGGTTCTTTCTGGCGATTGAAGGCGCATCGATGGCCGCCGAAGAGGCGAAGGATCCGCAGCGCACCATTCCCCGGGCGCTGGGCGGCGGCATCCTGACCCTGACCGTGCTGGCGATTGGCGTGATGATTTTTGCCGGCGGCGTGGGCGACTGGCGAACCCTGGCCAATATTAACGACCCGCTGCCGCAGGCGATGAAAATGGTGGTCGGCAACAGCAGCGGCTGGCTGCATATGCTGGTGTGGCTGGGACTCTTCGGCCTGGTGGCCTCGTTCCACGGGATTATCATGGGCTACTCGCGGCAGATTTACTCGCTGGCGCGCGCGGGCTATCTCCCCGCCAGCCTGGCGACGCTGAACCGCCGCACCCGCACGCCGCATCTGGCGATCCTCGCCGGTGGCGTGGTGGGCATCGCCGCCATTTTCTCCGATTCGCTGATCACCATTAGCGGGATGCCGCTGACCGCCTGTATCGTCACGATGTCGGTATTTGGCGCTATTGTTATGTATATCACCTCGATGGCGGCGCTGTTTAAACTGCGCCGCAGCGAGCCGAAGCTGATTCGACCGTTCCGCGCGCCGCTCTATCCGTGGGCGCCGGCCTTCGCGCTGGCCATGGCGGTACTCTGCCTGGTGGCGATGGTCTGGTACAACACCCTGCTGGCGCTGATTTTCGCCGCCATGATGCTCGGCGGCTACCTGTGGTTTCGCAAGACCGCAGCGGCCCGCCAGCGCGCGGCGGTGGATCCGCAGCTGCGTACGGTCTCCTGAGGAGGCGACACATGTATAAAACCACGCTATCGGGCCAGGTATGGCGCTTTGATAGTCTGAAAACCTTGATGGCGAAGGCCTCCCCTGCGCGTTCCGGCGACGCGCTGGCGGGCGTTATCGCCGGCTCCGCCGAAGAGCGGATGGCGGCAAAAATGGCGCTGGCGGAGGTTCCGCTCACGGAGATTCTCGATAATCCGCTGATTCCCTACGAGCAGGATGAGGTGACCCGGCTGATCCTCGATACCCACGACGCCCGGGGCTTCGCGGCGATTCGCCACCTTACGGTCGGCGATTTTCGCGACTGGCTGCTCGACGACGCCACCGATGAAGCGGCGCTGCGCCAGGTCGCCCGCGCGATAACCCCGGAGATGGCCGCCGCGGTCAGCAAGCTGATGCGCAATCAGGATCTGATCCTCGCCGCCAGCAAATGCCGGGTCGTCACCCGTTTTCGCAATACCATCGGCCTGCCGGGGCGCCTGAGCGTGCGCCTGCAGCCCAATCACCCGACCGATGATATGAAAGGCATCGCCGCCAGCATGCTCGACGGCCTGCTGTACGGCGCCGGGGACGCGGTGATCGGCATCAATCCGGCCAGCGACAGCCTGCCGGTGCTGGCGCAGCTGAACCATATGCTTGACGATATTATTCAGCGCTTCGCCATCCCCACCCAGTCGTGCATTTTGACCCACGTCACCAACACCCTGCAGCTGATTGAGCGCGGCGCACCGGTGGATCTGGTGTTCCAGTCGGTGGCCGGTACCGAAGCCGCCAACAGCGGTTTCGGCATTAATCTGGCGCTGCTGCAGGAAGCGCGGGAAGCGGCGCTTAGCCTGAACCGCGGCACGCTGGGCAACAACGTGATGTATTTTGAAACCGGCCAGGGCAGCTGTCTTTCCGCCAACGCCCACCACGGCGTTGATCAGCAGACCTGCGAAGCCCGGGCCTATGCCGTCGCCCGCCATTTTGAACCGCTGCTGGTCAATACGGTGGTGGGCTTTATTGGCCCGGAGTATCTGTACGATGGTAAGCAGATTATCCGCGCCGGGCTGGAAGATCACTTCTGCGGCAAGCTGATGGGGCTGCCCATCGGCTGCGACGTTTGCTACACCAATCACGCCGAAGCGGATCAGGACGATATGGATACCCTGCTGACGCTGCTCTGCGCGGCCGGGCTGACCTTTTTGATCGGCGTTCCGGGGGCTGACGATATTATGCTCAACTACCAAAGCACCTCGTTCCACGATGCCCTTTACGCCCGCCGACTGCTGGGTTTACAGCATGCGCCTGAGTTCGCCGACTGGCTGACGAAGATGCAAATTATTGACCGCCACGGCGCGCTGCGTCTGACCGATGCCCGCCATCCGCTGCTTTCCGTCCTGCCGCAAGGAGAACCGGTATGAATCCTCCCGACGCCTGGAACCCGCTGCGTGAATTTACCGATGCGCGGATTGCGCTGGGGCGCAGCGGCGCCAGCCTGCCGACCCGCGAAGTGCTGAATTTCGGCCTCGCCCACGCCCGGGCGCGCGATGCCATTCACCAGCCTTTCGCCAGCGACCAGTTAGTCCAGCCGCTGGCGGAGCTGGGGCTGTCGACGCTGACCGTCCGCAGCGCCGCCAGCGATCGCCATGTCTATCTGAATCGCCCGGATCTGGGGCGACAGCTGAACGAAGAGAGCCGCGCCGACCTCGCCGCCAGCGGCGCGCGCCCCGCCGACCTGCTGCTGGTGATTGGCGACGGGCTGTCGTCGTACGCCGTGCAGCGCCAGGCGGTGCCGCTGATTCGCGCCCTGCTGCCCTATCTGAAAACCCTCGGCCTGAGCCTGGCCCCGGTGGTGCTGGCGCACCAGTCGCGGGTCGCGCTGGGCGATGATATAGGCGAAACGCTGAAGGCCAGAGCGGTGGCGATATTGATTGGCGAAAGGCCCGGGCTCTCCTCGCCGGATAGCCTCGGGGTGTATTTAACCTGGCAGCCGCATCGTCAGCGGCTGGAGTCGGAGCGCAACTGTATTTCTAATATCCGTCCGGAAGGACTGAGCTTTGATGCCGCCGCTTTTAAGCTGGCCTGGCTACTGGAGCAGGCCTTTTTGCGGCGGCTTACCGGAGTGCGCCTGAAAGACGAAAGCGATAATCCGGCGCTGCATGGAAAAATAAAACCGTTGAGCCAGTTAAAATAATAAGTCACGCGGGCAGCAGAATAGATTTTTAATATTATCGAGCGCACCTGAATATTATATTCGGGTGCGCGCTGAAATTGCGGGCTTTCCAGGCCGGGTAAGGTGTCAGACGCCACCTGGCAAAATGCGTTTACCGTACCAATAACAGTATTTTCACCAGCCTTATGCCCTCTTCTGGAGGTAATAAGAATATTGCATGAGTAAAAACGAAACGGACGTTGTAAGGTAAATCTGCATACCAAATATATCTCGTTATCTATTCAACATAACAGCCAATAATTCGCCGGATACGTTGGCGAATTATGTCTCAATGTTATGCAGTCATTGATAGTTAAAGATATACCCAAAATAATTCGAGTTGCAGGACAAAATGGTTAACCGTTTTGAACAGCGCTTGCGCTGGCCCTGAAAGGGTGAGTCCCGTAGGGGCGAATCACGCGGCGACGCAGTGAATCCCCAGGAGCTTACTGAAGTAAGTGACTGGGGTGAGCGAGGAAAGCCAACGCACAAGCAACTTGAAGTATGAAGGGTATAAATAATCCACCGACGGTGAGGTAACAATGAACAAGTTTTCCGGGAAAGCGTCTTTAATGGCCACGCTGGTTGCCGCGTGGGTCGGTGCCAGCAGCGCGCAGGCGGCTGAAATTAAAATCGGCGTGGTCTTGCCGCTGAGCGGCGCGCTGAGCGGCTACGGTCAGCCTTCGCAAAAAGGGCTGGATATTATCCAGAGCATTACGCCGACGTTAAAAAACGGCGACACCGTGAAGCTTATCGTGATCGACGATAAGAGCGATAAGGTCGAAGCCGCTAACGCCATGCAGCGCCTGGTTTCCAGCGATAAAGTCGATGCGGTGATCGGCGAAGTCACCTCCTCCAATACCCTGGCGATGACCAAAATCGCCGACGACAGCAAAACGCCGCTGGTCTCCTCAACCGCGACCAACGACCGCGTTACCCGCAACCACCCTTACGTCAGCCGGGTCTGCTTCTCCGACAGCTTCCAGGGCGTGGTCGGCGCTAACCTCGCCTCGCGCGATCTGAAAGCCAAAACCGCCGCCATCGTCTTCGACAGCAGCAACGACTACTCCGTCGGCCTGGCGAAGGCCTTTCGCACGCAGTTCCTGAAAAACGGCGGCGCCATTCCTATCGAAGTTCAGGCTCCCGGCGGCAGCAAAGACTTTAAGGCCCAGCTGGCCAGCGTGAAGGCGAAGAACGTCGACATGATCTATATGCCGATCTACTACACCGAAGGGGCGCTGATCGCCGTACAGGCGAAGCAGCTGGGGCTGAGCAAGCCGGTGGTCGGCGGCGACGGGCTGGCGGCGGATCAGGTCTTTTTTGACGTCGGCAAAGACGCGGTCAACGGCTATATGACCACCGACTACTACTCGCCGAACGCCAAAGAGCAAACGCCGGCGGGCGAGGTGTTTATCAAAGCCTGGGAAGCCAAATACCAGCAGCCGACCCACACCTGGGGCGCGATGGCGGCGGACGCCTATAACGTCATTATCAACGCCATGAACCAGTGCAGCGACCCGCACGACCGGGTTTGCGTTAACGAAAAAATTCGCGCCACTAAGGACTTCCAGGGCGTAACCGGCACGCTGACGTTACAAAACGGCGACGCTATCCGCAGCGCGGTCATCAACGAAGTGAAGGATGGCAAGCTGGCGTTTCGTACCGTGGTTAATCCTTAAGGTTTTATAAGGGATATCAGATGGATGGTGCCATTTTTCTCCAGCAAGTGGTCAATGGAATGAGCCTTGGGGGCATGTACGCCCTGATTGCCATCGGTTATACGATGGTTTATGGGGTGCTGCGCCTGATCAACTTCGCCCATGCGGACGTAATGATGGTCGGGGCGTTTACCACCCTGTTTTTGTTTTCTTCCATTGGGCTACCCTTCGGGGTAGCCGTTTTCCTGACCCTCGCGCTGTGCGGCCTGTTCGGTATGCTGATCGACCGGGTGGCCTATCGCCCGCTGCGTCAGGCATCAAAAATCTCCATGCTGATCACCGCCATCGGCGTCAGCTTCTTCCTCGAAAACCTGTTCAACGTGCTGTTTGGCGGCAGCTCGCGCTTCTTTTCCGCACCGGAATTTTTCAACAACACCCGCGCCTTTGGTGACGTGATTATCACCAACGTGGCGTGGATCGTGCCGCTGATCACCGTCCTGCTGCTGCTGGCGATCCTCTGGCTGCTGTACCGCACCCGCTACGGGATGGCGATCCGCGCGGTGGCCTTCGACGTTAATACCGTGCGCCTGATGGGCATCGACGCCAACCGCATTATCTCGCTGGTGTTCGCCCTCGGCAGCAGCCTCGCGGCGCTGGGCGGGGTGTTCTACTCCATCAGCTACCCGACCATCGACCCGCTGATGGGCGTGCTGATCGGCCTGAAGGCCTTCGCCGCCGCGGTGCTCGGCGGAATCGGCAGCGTCACCGGCGCGGTGCTCGGCGGCTTTATTCTCGGCTTTACCGAGGTGGTGGCGGTCGCTCTGTTTCCCGAACTGGGCGGTTACAAAGACGCCTTTGCCTTTATGTTCTTGATTCTGGTCCTCTTGTTCCGCCCGGTTGGCATTATGGGCGATGAACGTCTGGAAAGGAGCCGTTTCTGATGCTCAACGCTACGACTACCGCCGGGGCGCAGCTGCGCAACCTGGTCATTATTGCTCTCTGCGTCGCGCTGCTGGCCGGGATCAACGTCGTCTTCAACGACTACATTACTCGCGTCATCAGCACCATTTTCGTCTTTATGATCCTCGCGGTCAGCTACAACCTGATCAACGGCGTGACCGGCCAGCTGTCGCTGGAGCCCAACGGCTTTGTGGCGGTCGGCGCTTACGTCACCGCCCTGCTGATCCTCCCCAGTGACAGCAAGCTGGATATGTTTGAGATGGCCGCCCCCAGCCCGTGGATCCTCGTGCTGCACGCCGGGTTCCTGCCCGCGCTGCTCATTAGCGGCCTGTGCGCGGCGGCGCTGGCGGTTTGCCTTGCCCTGCCGGTCTTCCGCGTGCGCGGCGACTACCTGGCGATTGTGACCCTCGGCTTCGGCTTTATCATTAAAATCCTCGCTATCAACAATCCGCAGATCACCAACGGCGCGATTGGCCTCAACGATATTCCGCAGCAGCCGCATCTCCTGTTCTGGTGCGGGCTGTTCGCCCTGCTGGCGACCGGGATGATTTTGCAGCTGGTGTGGTCGAAGTACGGGCGAATGATGAAAGCGGTGCGCGACGACGAAGACGCCGCTATCGCCATGGGCGTGAACACGTTTCGCATTAAAACCTGCGCCTTCGCCACCAGCGCCTTCTTTGAAGGGATCGGCGGCGGACTGCTGGCCTCGCTGCTGACCACCATCTCGCCGGGCCTGTTCGACTTTATGCTCACCTTCCAGCTGCTGATTATTATCGTGCTCGGCGGCCTGGGCAGCACCACCGGCGCGCTGCTCGGCACCGTACTGGTGGTCGGCAGCGGCGAGTGGCTGCGCTTTCTCGACCAGCCGCTCCAGTTCTTCGGTCACGATCTCGGCGCGTATCCGGGCCTGCGGATGGTGGTGTTCTCGCTGCTGCTGCTGATCATCATGCTGTTCGCCCGCGAAGGTCTGCTGGGTAAAAAAGAGATTTGGCAAGTGGGCAAAAGGGGCCGCGGCTATGGCGCAAAATAAGGTCATTTTACAGGTGCAGGACGTGACCATGCAGTTCGGCGGCCTGCGGGCCATCGACAGCGTCAGTTTCCACGTCGACGAGGCGGAAATTTTTGGCCTGATAGGCCCCAACGGCGCGGGCAAAACCACGATGTTCAACGTCATCACCGCCAACTATAAGCCGACCAGCGGCAGCGTGACCCTGGCGGGAAAGTCGCTGAAGGGGCTGAAGCCTAACCGGGTGGTCAACGCCGGGATTGCCCGCACCTTTCAGAATATCCGCCTGTTCAACTCGATGACGGTATTAGAAAACGTGATGGTCGGCCTCGACAGCGCCAGCCGCTATTCGCTGCTGGAAGCGGCGCTGCATATTGGCCGCTACTTCCCCGCCGAGCGGGCGGCAAAGGCCAAAGCGATGGCGATTCTGGACGATATCGGTATCGCCCATTTCGCCGACGTGCAGGCCACCAACCTCAGCTACGGCAACCAGCGCAAGGTGGAGATCGCCCGCGCGCTGGCGACGTCGCCAAAATTGCTGCTGCTCGACGAGCCCGCCGCCGGGATGAACCCGAAAGAGACGGAGGATCTGGCGGATCTGATCTTCCGCATGCGTAACGACTATCAGCTCAGCGTACTGCTGATCGAGCACGATATGCCGTTCGTCAACAAGCTGTGCGAGCGGGTGATGGTGCTGGAGTACGGCAAACCGCTGTTTAGCGGCCTGATGTCCGAAGCCATTCAGGATCCGGACGTGATTTCCGCCTACCTGGGGGACGTTCGTTATGCTTAGCGCGCGCGAGTTAAAAGTGTTTTACGGCGTGATTCAGGGGCTGAAAGGGGTGGACATTGATATTCACGACCGGGAGATTGTGACCCTTATCGGCAGCAACGGTGCGGGGAAAACCTCCACCCTCAACGGGATCGTCAACCTGGTGCGCTCCACGGGGAGGGTCAATTTTCTCAACGAGGATATTTCCCGCAGCCAGACGCATCAGATTGTGCGTAAGGGGCTGGCGCTGGTGCCAGAAGGACGGCGCATCTTTACCAACCTGACCATCGAAGAAAATCTGCGCATGGGGGCCTACAACAATCTCGCCGGCTTTACCCGCCTGCGCGATCGCATGTACAGCCTGTTTCCCCGGCTGAAAGAGCGGCGCAGCCAGATGGCGGGAACCATGAGCGGCGGCGAGCAGCAGATGCTGGCGATCGCCAGAGCGTTGATGAGCGAGCCGGTACTGCTGATGCTCGATGAGCCAAGCCTCGGCCTGGCGCCGAAAATTGTCGGGGAGCTGTTTGCGACGATTAAGCAGCTGCGGGAAGAGAATATTACCGTGCTGCTGGTAGAGCAGAACGCCACGGCGGCGTTGACCATCGCCGATCGCGCCTATGTGCTGGAGAATGGGAAGATTATGCTCTCTGGTCCGGCGCCGGAGGTGCTGGCGAATCCGGAAATCAAACGGATGTATCTGGGGGGATAAAGCTGTTCAGGGCTGCGGCTTCGCTTCCTGCGTCGCCGCAACCGCAAACAGCCTCGCGCTACACAAAGCACACCTCGTTCCAGTAGGCTTCACGCGTCCTGCGCCGCTCAGTATGTTTTATCATGGCGAAACCACCTTGTTTCAACGTTGCCGAGCTCAATTCCGTAGAGACTGGCGACCGGTAATATTGCCTCCATGATGCGTTGGGTATCCTGCTGACCGGCTTCACCGCCGGATCCAGATAAAGAAGCCAGCCAGCCCGTTATGCGTTGCCACAGCGCCACTTTCATTTTTCTCCTCCGTCGGGAAGCATTTTTGCCTGTGTCTATTTCAACCACAGTTGACGGCGGGCGGGAAATATCAATTCCGGATTTGTAATTCTGTCGGGCGCATATTAGGGGCCTTTCCCGGATTGCGACGTAAACGTCTTATCCGGGCTACACGACCCCAGACGACTGAGGCCCCGTAGCCCAGCCAAGCGCAGCGCAGGCTGGGAAGGACCCGCAGCGTTTGCCGAAGCCTGATTTGTAATTCTATGCGTAAGGGTTCCGTTCACTCGCAATCTGCAGAAAATGCCTCACCGCTACCCGTGAACGGGTAAAGGGGGAGAAAACCGTCTCCCCCTTTACAATCCCCGCGGTCCCGCAAAGAAATCGGTGCTGCGCACTGCGCTCACCTCCCGGTCCTCAGCCTGCGGTCGGCTCAACTCGACATCGCTGTCTCGATTCGCCTCTGGCCGCCATCCCTGGCGGCCAGCCCTTGTCTTCCGACCTCCGGTTCACCGATTTCAGCGGGCACCAGGGCATCGCTGCGAGTCTTGTGATTTCAGAAAGATACCAATAGCTGACGGAATGTCTCCCCAGTTTGGTAGCACAGAGCCGGGTAAACAATATCCACAACTTTGTTAAGTTCTTTTTCGTTATAGATAAGAACTTTTTCTTCTTTGCCGCCGACGGGCGATTTGTGGGAGCGTGATAAACACAAAACAAAACAGGGATTCAGGGGAATAACAATGCGCATTGCAAAAACAAAAATCGCGCTGGCGCTGGGCATGCTGGTGCTCGCCGCGCAGGCTCAGGCCGATCAACTAGCCGATATCAAAGCCGCCGGCGTGGTCAAAGTCGCCACCTT
Source organism: Klebsiella sp. LTGPAF-6F (assembly GCF_001753185.1). Lineage (NCBI taxonomy): Bacteria > Pseudomonadati > Pseudomonadota > Gammaproteobacteria > Enterobacterales > Enterobacteriaceae > Klebsiella > Klebsiella sp. LTGPAF-6F. The sequence continues at coordinate 1,389,028 of NZ_CP017450.1, read as the reverse complement.
CGACGCCAACCCGCCGTTCGGCTCGGTAGACCCGAAAACGCATAAAATCGTCGGCTACGACGTGGACTTCGCCGAAGCGCTGGCAAAGTCGCTCGGCGTCAAGCTGGAGCTGGTCGCCACCAACCCGGCCAACCGCATTCCGCTGCTGCAGTCCGGTAAGGCCGACCTGATCGTCGCCGATATCACCATCACCCCGGAACGCGCCCAGGTGATTGATTTCTCAACGCCTTACTTCGTGACCGGCCAGCAGTTCCTCGTCCCGGCAAAATCGCCGGATAAGCTCGATGATTACAGCAAAGCGCGCATCGGCGCGGTAAAAGGCACCACCGGCGAACAGGCGCTGCATCAGCGTTTCCCGCAGTCGCGCGTGCTCTCTTATGACGATATTCCGCTGGCGCTGACCGCCCTGCGCAACGGCAACGTGCAGGCCATCACTCAGGACAGCACCATCCTCGCCGGACTGCTGGCGGAAGCGCCGGACAAGGCAAACTTCAAAATCATCCCCGACCTGCTGAGCAAAGAAGAGATTGGCGTCGGCGTGAAGAAAGGCGAACCGGCCCTGCTGAAAGCGGTCAATGACGAGCTGGTCAAGCTGGAAAAAACCGGTGAAGCGGCCAAAATTTACGACATCTGGTTTGGCCCGAGCACCAAAACTCCGCAGCCGCGCGCCTTTACTATCGAAGCGAAATAAGCAGAGAAAGATGATGTTATCGGCTCTATTTTCACGCTCCGCGGCATCGTCCGCGGATTTTTCGCATCTGCAGCGCGCCAGCATTGAGTTTCGCGATGTCGCCAAAAGCTACGGCGACCATCGGGTGCTGAACGGCGTAAATTTACAGGTTGAACCCGGCGAAGTAGTGGCGATCCTCGGCCCTTCGGGATCCGGCAAATCAACCCTGATCCGCCTGATCAATCAGCTGGAATCCCTTAGCGGCGGCGAGATTCTGATCGACGGCAAACCGACGCGCCAGCTTACCGGCAGCGCCCTGCGCCAGCTGCGCAGCCGGGTCGGCTTCGTTTTTCAGCAGTTTAATCTCTACGCCCACCTGACGGCGCAGGAGAATATTACCCTCGCGCTGGAACGCGTTCACGGCTGGAGCAAAAGCGCCGCCCGCGAGCGCTCGCTGGCGCTGCTCAGCCAGGTTGGCCTGGCGGATAAAGCCCGGCAGATGCCTGCCCAGCTCTCGGGCGGTCAGCAGCAGCGGGTGGCGATCGCCCGCGCCCTCGCCTCCTCGCCGCAGATCATTCTGTTCGATGAACCCACGTCGGCGCTGGACCCGGAGATGATCGGCGAAGTGCTGCAGGTCATGAAAACCCTCGCCCACAGCGGGATCACCATGGTGGTGGTGACCCACGAGATGCAGTTCGCCCGCGAGATTGCCGATCGGGTGGTGTTTATCGACGGCGGCGATATTCTCGAAGTCGCGCCGCCGGCCGAGTTTTTCGCCCGGCCGCAGCACGCCCGCACCCGCCGTTTCCTGCAGAAGGTGCTCGATCCGCTGCACCAGGAGGGTGAGGCGTGATCCCACATCTCGACTGGCATGGCGTGCTGAGCGGGCAGCCGCTGCAGTGGATCATCTCCGGTTTTCTCACCACCGTCTGGGTCAGCGTCGCGGGGATGATTCTGGCGACCGTGCTGGCCGTCCTGCTGCTGGCGCTGCGTCTCGGGGGCGGCAGGCCCGGCCGCTGGCTGGTGGCGGCCTGGGTTTCACTGTTCCGCAATACGCCGCTGCTGGTCCAGCTGCTGTTCTGGTATTTTGCCGCCTGGAATCTGCTGCCGCTGGGGGCGCGAGATTTTATCAACGACGACCACAGCTGGTCGATTCTGCCGGGCAACGTCTGGTGGCTGACGCCGGAATTTCTCTGCTCAATGTGGGGACTCGGGGTCTTTACTTCGGCGTTTCTGATCGAAGAGATCGCCTCCGGGCTGCGCGCCGTTAGCCACGGCCAGCGGGAAGCGGCGCTGTCGCAGGGGTTTACGCCGTGGCAGGAGCTGCGCCACATTCTGCTGCCGCAGGGGCTGGCTAACGCCTGGCAGCCGATTATCGGCCAGTATCTGAACCTGATGAAGCTCTCCTCGCTGGCGAGCGGTATCGGCTTCGCCGAACTGACCTATCAGGTGCGGCAAATCGAGAGCTACAACGCGCATGCGCTGGAGGCGTTTGCCGTCGGCACCGCGCTGTATCTGGCGCTTGGGGTGCTCATGGGCGTGGCGCTGACGCGTCTCGGTCCGGGAAGGGATCAGCAAAGGAGAGCCGGCTATGAACGCTAACCTGGCGGTTATCGTTGATAACCTCGATTATCTGCTGTGGGGACGGCTGGCGGACGGTATTCCCGGCGGCGTGGTGCTGACGCTGCTGATGGCTATCGGCGCCGCCGCGCTGGCGCTGCCGGGGGGCGTGCTGCTGGCGGCCATCGCCTGGCGCTACGACGGGATCGTGCGGCGGCTGCTCTTCCTGTGGGCGGAGATTATTCGCGGCATCCCGCTGATCTTCGTCATTTTCTGGCTGTGGTATCTGCTCCCCATGCTCACCGGCAGCGACCTGCCGGGCGCGGTCACCGTCACGGTGGCGCTGGCGTGGTTTACCGCCGCGTCGGTGATGCACTCGGTGCTGGCGGGCCTGCAATCGCTGCCCCGCGGGCAGTACGAAGCGGCGCTGACCCAGGGTTTTGCCCCCGGACAGACGCTGCGCCTTATTCTGCTGCCGCAGGCTCTGCGCAACGTTCAGCCCTCGCTGGTAGGGATATTTATCGGGCTGCTCAAAGACACGTCGCTGGCGTTTATCGTCAACGTGCCGGAACTGACCACCGTCGCCGGGCAGGTCAATAACCGGGTGCAAATTTACCCGCTGGCGATATTTGTCTTTACCGGCGCGGTTTATTATCTGCTGTGCTGCGGCCTGAGCCTGCTGGCGAACCGCCGCTATGCCGGGCGTACGGTTTAGCGACGAAGCGCGAAAAAAGCTGCCCGGTTAGTTCACCGGGCAGTCTTTGGTCATTTTTATAAATTTATCGTTATAGATGATGTAGTGGTTCCCCGGTTGGCGCAGCGAGGCCTGGCGAACAACGTCCCCGGGCCGTAAATACCATGCATCCCCTTCCTCTTCCGTCGTATCGCACCCGGGCTTGATCAGCAGCTTAAACCAGGTATTCCCGGTATTGCTGACGGTGCCCGCCGCCCGATCGTAGGCCCACTTGAACCGTACCTCGCGCGGGCGCACAACCAGAATCGTGTCCATCACCACCACCGGATCCATACTCACCTCGGTACCGCTTTTATTGCGCATCACGTAATTGCGGGTGGGTATTTCACGAAAGGAGACCCGGTAATAGCGCTCACGGTCATCTTTCGGGCCGTGGTAGTAAAACTTAAAATACTCGCTCTCCCCCGCCTGCAGGGTAAGCTGACGCGGGGCAAACAGCAGCTCGCCGTCCGCCGGGCGAGAACGCACCTCTTTGCCGCCGGGGCGGTCGATAGCGACAATAGAAACCCGATACAACCGGGCGCTTTTATTGTTATTAATCACCCGCTTAGACGCGAAGTTATCTTCCGCCGCCAGCGAGAAAGTTAAATTACCCACCGAGATGGCCTGCGCCGCGGTCGCCAATCCGAGCGACAGCAGGCAGATAAGCATCCGCAGCAAATTAGTTAATGTTACGCCACGTCGCCTGAACATGAATTTCTCCTGAAGCACTCACTTCACCAAACCAGCCGTTATCTTCCACCGTGCGCAGCGATATCGGGTTATCCATCGGAATGGAAAACGTTACCGTCGTTTTGTCCATCTGACCGACGTCGCCGGAGATATCCGTCCACGGCGTGGTTAACCACAGGGCGTCGGTCATATCGCGCCAGGTATCATCGCATCCGGCATCGTAGGTTTTGATGGTCCCGGTCTGGGTGGTAAACGCCAGCGTCGCCGGGAACGGTACTCTCGACGTGCCGTCGGGTGAACTAAAAATACAGTATGAACGTCCGCCGATCGCCTGCGTTGGCCCGGTCACTTTAATGAGCACTTCATCGGCGGCGGTTTTGCCGCTGGTGGTGACAATATAGCCAAAGTCCAGCGACGGCTCGCCGCTGCCCACGTAGCCTTCGCGCGTCGGCGCCGAAATGTACTCATCGGAAATAATGCTGATGCTGAAGTCGCGCGGTTTAATAATCAGGGTGTTGGAGGTCGAAAACTCGTACCAGCCTGACTCCGGCGAGGTGGTGTTATAGAAACGGAAATTAAACAGGTCTTTGGTGTTCACGTCGCTGATGCCCAGCGTGACCATCTGCTTAAAAAAGTTGCTCGAGAAAAATACGTAAACCGAGTCAGATGATTTCATCTCATTAAACGTATAGTACTGGGAGATGCCGCTCACCGGCTTCCATGAATTCCCATCCAGGCTGAACTGCATATCATAACTTCCGACCGCGGAAGCCAGCGCCGAGTTGCTGATTGCCGGGAAAATATGAATTGAGGTATTACTCAGGCCATTGTGCTGCAAATTGTAGTTCACCATTTTGCAGCTCAGACCGGAACGGGAGCCGATAGTCTGGGTGCGGCAGTCGGCGTTCCCCTCGCCCAGCGTCGGGACCCCGTCGCTGTTGATAAAGACTTCCGCCAGCGCATGGGTGTTAATCAGCTTCAGGTTTGCCGCTTTAGTATGGGTGACTTTACGCACGTACCAGCTTCCTGAAGCCTGATCTTTACAGCGCGCGCCGCTGGTTGCGTCATAGTTCACCGAAGTCTGACAGGAGTTGATGGTCATCGAGAAACTGCTGCCCACCGACATCTGCTGCAGATACTGGTAGAAAGCGTCGGACATCATGCCGTGCATCCACTTTTGTCCGCCGGAGGTCACCGTCGCGCCGTAGAAACCGCTGGCATCGCTGGTTTGCGGCAGAATCAGGCTGGTGGCCATGTCGCAGCCCGCATACCAGTTGATACAGCGCAGCCCCTGTAACGGATGAGATGTGGGGGAGTTATCCAGCCACATATCAAACTTCCAGTTGGCAATCAGGCCGGTGTTATAGCCATTGTCGATATAGCCCAGGCTCTGCTGATAAATGGTGCCCGAGCCGTTATATTTCAGCCCGGTCCAGCGGTTAGCCCCGGTCATTCGCGGGTCCAGCGCGCCGCCCGGGGTAACAAAGAAGTTATCGTCCGAGTTGTTTTCCACGAAAACAAACTGCATGGCCGCCGCATCCGGCCAGGTGGTTTTGGTGACCGCGGCGTTGACCCGCGTCACGCACAGCGCCGCCGTGAACATCACTAAACATGCCAGCCATTTAGCTTTCATTACCTTCTCCTGTCTGCTGCGTGCGGGCATAAGTGGAGAGGCCGCTACAGACCACATCGCCCACCCACACCGCGCCGCGCGCCTGGCTCAGCTCCAGCGCCACTTCGCAGCTCTGGTTTTTACCGTAACTGAAATCGATGGTGGGATATTTTTTATCCACGTCCATCACAAACTCACCGTTCTCATCGGTGCGGGTACGACCGATATGGTTATTAATCCGCGCGTTAGCCAGCAGCGTGCCGTCTTCCGCGCGGATACGCCCGGAGACCGTCACCATCTGCTTCACTTCCGGCTCAATCACCGCCACGTTGCCCGGATAAAGGGTCAACTGGCTCTTACGCCCGGTCACGATATCGTAGCTATCGAGCGAGTTTTTACTGTTCTGCAGCTCCACTTCATAACGGCTGTACGGCGACAGCGGCAGGTAATTACGGTTGCCGGAGAGCTGCACAATGCGGCCGTTAACCTTGGCGCTGAGCTTGCCGTCATCCTCAAGGCCGGTTTTGAAAATCACCCCGGCGTTGCCGTCGGTGCGGCCGCTGGCGGCGATATTTTTCCCCTGCCAGCCCACGCTGCCGTTGGCGGTCAGGTTGGTGTTCACATAGCCATCCACGCCGCTGTTCACATTCAGCGTGCCGGTGGAGTAGCGGGTATCAAACTGAGCATACGCGCCGCCGCTGAGGGTTTTGTCATCGCCGGTATCGCCGGAAATGGCGCGCGAAACGTTCGCGCCGATGGTGCGAATACTGCCTTCATCAAACTGTTTACGCGCCGACAGGTTGGCCATGGTGTAACCGTTCTGGTGCGTCATCCCGGCGCTGAACCAGTTGCCGAGCGGCAGCGAGAAATCGAGCGCAATATATTTCCCGGTGCTGGCGCTGCTGTCGCCGTTATTAAAGCGCTGTACGCCCGCGCGCAGGCCCAGCGATCCCCATGAGCCGGTGTAAAGCGTCTGGTAGTAATCCGCCGTGTAGTAATGGCTGTTATAGCGGCGGTCGTCGTTATAGCTGATGCTGAAGGTACCCAGCTTTGACCAGAGTGAATTGAGGTTCAGCGTGCCGCCGATGGCCCGGTTGTCGGCATTACTGCGCCGTATCCGGTCGCCAATCTGCGTTTTTTCCTGGTTGACCCACACCGAACTAAAGCCGCCGGGCAGCGTGGCGCTGATGCTGCCGATGCTGCTCCAGGAGCTGTCGCTGGCCAGCATATTCTGCAGGTTCACGTTAATGGACTCGGTGATCGGCAGGGTCAGGCGCGTCTCGGCGACGGCGTTGTTATCATAGCCGTAGCCGGTGGCCGCCCAGCTTAAGGTACTGAACGACCCGGAGGCCGAGGCCCCCGCCAGCCAGCTATCTTTTGCCGGAAGCGTTTTTTTACCGCTTTCGGACCAGCGATCCATATGGAAGCTGCCGCCCCAGAATTGCCAGGCCAGCGGCGCGCCGGCGCCGCGTCCGCGGCTGAACAATTTATTGACCCGCTGGGTGCGTTTGCTGACCACCCGGCCGTTCACAATCACTTCAACATCGACATCATAAATCCCGTACGGCAGGCCGCGGGTGTCGACTTCATGGTTACCCATGGCAAAGTTCTGCACGCTCATCAGGCGTCCGTCGCGGGTCAGATGGACTTCCCCGGCGGCGGGTAAAAAGGCGACCACCGGGGTGGCCGACTGGGTGTTATCGAACACCGTCGAACTGGCCTGGTTGCCCCAGGAAGCGCCGTAGATCTTCCCTGCCGAAACGGCGGTCATCGGGCCAAGGGACTGTAAATTCCAGGTATCCAGCATCCCGCCCGCAAAGCGGTGACCGGCAAAGTCGCGTTCATACATCGCTTTATAGACGTCGCTGTCCTGATTGCCGGAGCCAATACCGTAAAGCGAGCCGTCCAGCACCACGTGGTGCTCGCGCAGCGCGGTGACGTTGTTCAGCGACAGATAGCTGGAGGTGTTATTGCCGCCGTTGCGCATCTGGTTGTTATAGACCCCGAGGTTATAGTTCAGGGTGCTGCTAAGGGTGTTGACGCTGGACTGACCGATATCTTCGCTGCGCGAGCGCAGCACCGTACCCAGCGCCTCTTTTTTTACCACCAGCTGCAGGAGCAGCTGGCGCAGGCTGAGCTGTAGCCGGGCGTCATCCGTCAGGCTAATGTTAAGATCTTTGCTGAAAGCTTCATTGGCCAGCGCGGTCAGCTGTTTGCGGGTCTGCTCGCTGACGGTGGCGTTATTATCGTTTTCTTCCAGCTGAATTTGCCGAACGCGCAGAACGCCATTATCCAGCCAGATAAAGGCATTGCCGATCCGCTGATCGTCCTGGGTACCGGTGCTGCCTTCAAGATGAATAAACAGTGGGATGCTCATTCCGTCCTGCAGCGCCTGGCTGAAGGCCTGAGGGATAATCACGCCGCCGATTTGCTGTACTTTGTCGGTGGCGGCAGTGACGCTAAACGGAACCAGCAAAATGACCATGCCGGAGGCAAGGAGTGTTTTTAATCCTGGAGCGTTCCCTGGTAGAGCCATAATGTTGATCCGTCAGAAGAAATGTCTATTTCACGGGAACAAACTGCTCGCCCTGCCAGAGCGCGACCCGTCCTTTTTTATCCGCCACATTCACGCGCGTGAAGCGCCGTTCTTTTCCCGGCATCAGGAAATAATTTTCCTTGCACTCTTTACCGTCAGCCGGCTTCAGACACGGGCCGTAGGCAAGAATGCGCAACGTCGCGTTACCGGTATTGACCAGCGTGCCGTTGGCGTACTGATAGCGGAAATTGGCTTTTCTTGGCGCGACCACCAGGATGGTGCCGATCCGCGCCGAGGCCGTCGCTACCGCGCTGCGGGTCGAGCCATTGCGCTGGGCATCGCTGAGCGCCTGATCGAACCAGACAATGCGGTAATAGCGTTCTTTATCGTCCGCCGGGCCTTTGTAGAAAAAGCGGATCACGTCGCTGGCCTTCGCGGGCAGCAGCAGACTGGCGGGGGTCAGTAAAATCTCGTCCTGCTTATCCATCGGGATCACCTTGCCACCGTCCAGCGGCGAAGAGAGGCGTTCCATATGGATGTTAATTAAGCGACCGCTGTCGGTCGTGTTCTTGATCTCTTTGCTCAGCGTGCTGCTGCCGCTGTTCATAAATGAAGAGATATCGCCCACATCCAGCGCCAGGGCTGGCGTCATTGTGCTGAGCAACAGGCTGATGGCCAGAATGTGTTTTTTCATATGAATTCAATCCGTGAAATAAGGCAGGGGGAGCCCCCCTGCCTGGTGCTACGTGAGGATCAGCTGGTCCAGGTCGCGTCGAACTGTACGCTGACGTCGCCGCTCCAGATACCTTCCGGCAGAGCGCTGTAGTCAGTAACGGCAGTGGTGCCATCGGTGGTGCCGCTGATGATGGAGAACGTGAAGCCGTCCTGAGCGGTGGTGCGACCGGCGACGTTATAGCCGTTAGACAGCGCGCTGAGGTTGCCGCCCAAGATGCCCGCCGCGGTGTCGATCATGGTGGTGTCAGCCGTTTTTTCGACCGCAGCGCCGTTGTAGTCAACGCCCACGCTCAGGGTGGAACCAGAGGTATCCAGCTGAGTCAGGGTGTTGGTGATCAGACGAGAGGTCAGTTTGAATGCGGTCGCGGTGGCGTCGCCTTCGATAGCCACATCAAACAGGCCTTTCTGTGAGTTAAAGCCTTTAATCCCTTCGGCATACTGGAAAGCCAGGCTGCCCAGCGGAGTCACCACCAGCTTGCTGGTAGTGTCTTTTTTGGCGGTTGCGGACCAGGTAGCGACTGCCTGAGCAGTAACGTCAGCTGCCTGAGCGACACCCATACCGGCAAACGCGGTTACCAGAGCAATTGCAAGAACCTTTTTTTTCATAGCTTTTTCATCCTGAGTTTATTAAGGGACCTGATGTCCCACGTCTGTGTGCATTCCCGCCATAGTTCAGGCCGCATCATTATTATCTGCGACGCAAATTATTTTGGGTGTTACGACCCGGTGCACAATTTTAAAAACAACGTTTATTACTAATTACAGCGCTAACTTATATATCTTTGAATACAGTTTGGCCTCGGCATTTCGTCGATGGGTATAAACCGTTTTCACACTACAATTTTCAATCTTGGCAATAGATTTCGGGTGCATTCCCTGTGCCGTCATCCGAATTATTTGCATTTCCCTGTTGGTAATTTTGTCTTTCTTTATATCTTTACGTAGAAAACGGCCGTTGATAACGTATGCCAGCTCCTGACGAATATCCTTGGCTAAGTCCACATAGACCACGCCACGAATAGCACCATTGTAATACCAGTAGTTGGCCAGCGCTTCCGAGCGCCTCGCGGCAATTAATACAATTTGCTTGCCTTTCATTTCAGCCAGCCACTCGCTATCGCGGCGGATAAAATAGTTCAGCGAACTGGCGCTAAGATTAATAAATACAAACTCCCGGCGTACCTTTTCAAGCGACAGGTAAATCAGGTCATCAATATCAATAATTAGCTCAGCGAGTCCTTTTAAAAAATAGCTGTCATGCGCTGGCCAGATGCACTGGTCCAAAGAATATTTATAATCCATATAAAGTTAAACCCCATAGTCCTGGAAATCTTGAACGTATCGCAACACTGCTGATAGCCCAGGCCTGCAAAGTCTAAGTCAGCAAATTCCCTCTTTAATATATTCAATCAAAATTCAAAATAGTATTGCTAGAGATAAAGAGCACTAAATGACTTGCTTGTTTCTTGTGTTACCAAATTTAGGATTTTTCTCCATGTGTGTCAATAAGTGCGCAAAGGGCTAATTACCGACCAGGTCAATTTAAGTCAGAAGAATAAAAATAAGGATATTGAGTTAAACACAAAAACCATTGGTTTTCATACGGTTATTGGTGGGATATGCGTAGATTCTTAAGTGAATATTATATGTTCCAGGATCTTAGCCATTAGTTGTTAAGACTATTCTTAATCGCACTTTTATTTAAAAAAGCGAAAAAACCGAACAAATTCAAAAAATAAGAATATAAAACCAATAAACAACACAAAATCAGTGGTTAATTTCATTAATTAGCGTAAATAATGGAATTACACGCCGCACAAAAGGGATAGTCACCGACTAAAAATTTTCCGCCGCGAATCGTAATCCAGTACCTGAAGATTATCTACTCGGTTAAACCGACTCAGATATAAGAATTGCACGAGCGTCCAGAGTCGTCCCGTTGTACCCGCGGCGATAGCATTACCCGGCTAATGTCGCATAAAACGCGTCATCTTTATCAGATGAAATACGTATCATTATTAATCTCATGCGCTATCGCGTATTAAAGGTAGGCAGAGTATTCTCAGATGCCCGATTGCTAATGCAAAAGTGTGATCCATGACGAACTTTTTTTCCAACAAATAGGCCAGCTTTCGCATCCGTTCACTATTTGTTCGCCTTACTGTCATCCGGCAGTCATATAAAACACCATTAATAGTGCCCAGTTTACTGACGAACCTGGACGCATTTATGAACAGTTCCCTGGCTGCGGTGGCAGAAACCGATTATCAACCGTTTACGCCGCCCTTTATCGACCGGCAGCGTAAGGTCCTGAGCGTACGCAACCTGAGCAAATCCTACAGCGCGCAGCAAACCGTACTGGACGGCATCAGTTTCGATCTTCATGCGGGCGAGCTGGTTGGCGTCATTGGCCGCTCCGGCGCCGGAAAGTCAACGCTTCTGCACGTACTGAACGGTACCCACAGCGCCAGCGGCGGCGAGATCCTCAGCTATCCGGAAGTGGGTACGCCGCAGGACGTATCAAAGCTGTCAGGCCGCGCGCTAAACGCCTGGCGCAGCCAGTGCGGCATGATCTTTCAGGATTTCTGCCTGGTCCCGCGTCTCGACGTTTTGACCAACGTGCTGCTGGGTCGCCTGAGCCAGACCCCCACCCTGAAATCATTATTCAAAGTTTTCCCCGACGCGGACCGCGCCCGCGCCATCTCCCTGCTGGAATGGATGAATATGCTGCCGCATGCGCTACAGCGGGCGGAAAACCTCTCCGGCGGCCAGATGCAGCGCGTGGCGATTTGCCGGGCGCTGATGCAAAACCCGGGTATTTTGCTGGCCGATGAACCGGTCGCTTCCCTCGACCCAAAAAATACGCAGCGGATTATGAATGTCCTGCGCGAAATTAGCGAACAGGGTATCAGCGTGATGGTAAACCTGCATTCGGTGGAGCTGGTGCGTGAATATTGCACGCGGGTCATCGGCGTAGCCAAGGGCAAGATTATTTTTGACGATCATCCCACGCAGCTGAATCAGGATATTCTGCATCGGCTGTACGGCGATGAAATTAGCCAATTGCATTAAATTTCACTCACACGGGCAAAATAATGAAAAAGTACATCACTGGCGCAGTTCGTTTATCCGCAGCGGTTGCAGGCATTATGATGGCGTGGCAGGCAAGCGCTGCTGAACAACCGAAGGAATTAAATCTGGGCATCCTTGGCGGTCAGAACGCAACCCAACAAATTGGTGATAACCAGTGCGTTAAACAGTTTCTTGATAAGGAGCTGAAGGTCGATACAAAATTACGTAACTCTTCCGACTATTCCGGCGTGATTCAGGGATTGCTGGGCGGAAAAGTTGACGTGGTCTTAAGTATGTCGCCGTCATCATACGCTTCCGTTTATATTAACAACCCTAAAGCCGTCGATATTGTCGGGATTGCCGTAGATGATAAAGATCAGTCCCGCGGCTATCACTCGGTGGTGATTGTCAAAGCCGACAGTCCGTATAAAAAGTTAGAAGATCTGAAAGGCAAAGCGTTTGGCTTCGCCGATCCGGACTCCACTTCCGGCTTTTTAATTCCCAACCACGCCTTTAAACAGCAGTTCGGCGGCACCTCGGATAATAAATATAATAACTTCTTCTCCAGCGTGACCTTCTCCGGCGGCCACGAGCAGGATATTCTGGGCGTGCTGAACGGTCAGTTTGCCGGCGCGGTGACCTGGACCTCGATGGTGGGTGATTATAATAGCGGCTACAGCGTCGGCGCCTTCAACCGACTGATTCGCATGGATCACCCGGATTTGATGAAGCAAATCCGCATTATTTGGCAATCGCCGCTGATCCCGAACGGCCCAATCCTGGTCAGCAATTCCCTGCCTGCTGACTTTAAGGCCAAAGTCGTCACCGCGATTAAAAAGCTGGATACCGACGATCACGCCTGCTTTATCAAAGCGATGGGCGGCACGCAGCATATCGGCCCGGGCAGCGTAGCCGATTTCCAGCAGATCATTGATATGAAACGCGAACTGGTTACCGCGCGTTAATCCCGCCCTGACGCCGTCGCCCGGCCAGTCTCGCGGGCGGCGGCGACTCGTTGAAGACACAGCGACGCATGAATAATACCCATACCGAATTCGAACGCTATTACCAGCAGGTCCGCTCGCGACAAAAGCGCGACACCTTTAGCTGGTCCCTGCTGCTGCTGGCGCTCTATTTTGCCGCCGGCAGTATGGCCGAGTTTAATCTCTTTACTATCTGGCACTCGCTGCCCAATTTTCTCGATTACATGTTTGAGACGCTGCCGACGCTGCACGTCGCCGACCTGTTTGCCGATTCGCACACTAAAGGCTCTCTGGCTTACTGGGGCTATCGTCTGCCCATTCAGCTGCCGCTTATCTGGGAAACGCTGCAGCTGGCGCTGGCGTCCACGCTGGTGGCGGTGGCGATTGCCACCCTGCTGGCGTTCGTTGCGGCCAACAACGCCTGGTCCCCTGCCCCGCTGCGTTTTGCCGTCCGCGTGCTGGTGGCTTTTCTGCGCACCATGCCGGAGCTGGCGTGGGCGGTGATCTTCGTGATGGCTTTTGGTATCGGGGCGATCCCCGGCTTTCTGGCATTAATGCTCCACACCATCGGCAGCCTGACCAAGCTGTTCTATGAAGCGGTGGAGAGCGCCCAGGATAAACCGGTACGCGGCCTGGCCGCCTGCGGCGCGTCGCATCTGCAGCGTATCCGCTTTGCCCTGTGGCCGCAGGTGAAACCCATCTTTCTCTCCTACGGCTTTATGCGCCTCGAAATTAACTTCCGCTCCTCAACGATCCTCGGGCTGGTGGGCGCGGGCGGCATCGGCCAGGAGCTGATGACCAATATCAAACTGGACCGGTACGATCAGGTCAGCATCACGCTGCTGTTGATTATTATCGTGGTATCGCTGCTGGATATGCTATCCGGCCGCCTGCGGCAGTGGGTTCTGGAGGGGAAAAAATGAGTCAGTGGCAAAATCAACCGGATATCGCCGCCAGCCGTCGCCAGCATCGGCATTTATACCAGGCCCAGGGGCGCTATTTGCGCTACGTCGGCCTGCTGACGCTGGCCAGCGCCCTCTACTATGTCTGGTTCTTTATGCAGTTCGGCATCAGCGGCGAGCAGCTCGCCACGGGGCTGCAGCAAATCAGCCGCTATCTGCTACGGATGTTCGTCTGGCACGACTTTTTCAACTGGCCGTTTCGCTATTACTTCACGCAAATCGCCATTACCCTGGCGATTGTTTTCGCCGGGACGCTTACCGCGACGGTCATCGCCCTGCTGCTCTCGTTTCTGGCGGCGCGGAATATTATGCGCGGCGTGATTCCGGGAACGATCGCCCTGCTGATGCGCCGGTTGTTCGACGTGCTGCGCGGTATCGATATGGCTATCTGGGGGCTGATTTTTGTCCGCGCCGTGGGGCTCGGGCCGCTGGCCGGGGTGCTGGCGATAATTATGCAGGATACCGGGCTGCTGGGCCGACTGTACGCAGAGGGACACGAGGCGGTTGACCGCTCGCCGGGACGCGGCCTGACGGCGGTGGGGGCGAACGGTTTGCAGAAGCACCGTTTCAGCATTTTTACCCAGTCTTTCCCGACGTTCCTGGCGCTGAGCCTGTATCAGATTGAATCGAATACCCGTTCCGCCGCGGTGCTCGGCTTTGTCGGCGCGGGAGGCATTGGCCTGATTTATGCGGAAAATATGCGTCTGTGGAACTGGGACGTAGTGATGTTTATTACCCTGCTGCTGGTGGCGGTGGTGATGGCGATGGATACGCTGTCCGCCTGGCTGCGCCGCCGCTATATCGGCGGCAGCGTGGTGCCGCTGTTTAAAGCTGATTAGTTTTTCCCGGGAGGCGGTGCTGCGCACCTGTCCGGGCTACCCAAACGGCACGAAAAAGTAGCCCGGGTAAGGCGTTTACGCCGCGACCCGGGGGAAAAATCACAGCCGCCACGCCAGCACCGGCCACTGGTGCTGCGCGTTCGCCGCCGCCAGCTGCGGGCACGGATTGACCAGCCGTACGCGATCGGCATGCAGGCACAGCGGCAGGTCGTTGATCGAGTCGGTGTAGAAGGTCACCTCCCCCGAGTATTCAGGATGCGCCTGTTGCCACTGCGCCAGGCGCACCACCTTCCCCTGCTGATAGCTCGGCGTACCGGCAATCACGCCGCTATAGCCGCCATCGGCCATCTCAACGTCAATCCCCAGCGCCTGTTCGATACCCAGCTGCGCCGCCACCGCCTGCACCAGCAGGCTGACCGAGGCCGAGATCACCAGCATCTGCTCGCCTTTAGCCTGTAAAGTCCGAATCAGATCCCACGCCTGGGGATACACGCGCGGCATAATTTCATCGCGCACGCAGCGCGCCAGCAGCGCGTCCACGTCCCGCTTTGCGACGCCAATCAGCGGCGCCTGAATCAGAGCCACATAATCGGCGATATTCATTTCGCCGCGGTCATAGTCGTCCATCAGCATCGCTTCCCGCGCCAGGTAATCGGGATCGTTTACCCAGCCTTCGCGCACCATAAAGCGGCTCCACAGCGTACTGCTGTCGCCCTTAATTAACGTATTATCCAGATCGAAAATGGTCAGCGTTTTACCCATCGTTTATTTTCCTTTATCGGCCACGGCGTCTCGCGAGAGCATGCGCAAGAAAAATGACAGCAGAATGACCCGGGCAAAACGCTCGGATGGATGCGCAGCGCCGCGACCCTCATTATCCCCACACGCTCATCACCAGCAGCACGGCAATCAGCAATAGCGGATAAATTCGCACATGCCAGCGGTCCGGTAAACGCGCCAGCCAGCGGGAGGCGATTTTTAACCCCAGCCAGCTTCCCGCCACCAGCTGCGCCGCCGCCGACAGCCAGATATTGCCGACAAACCCATTCGGTAACGCCACCGGCGAGAGCCAGGCCATCAACAGCCAGGTTAGCGTCGCCGTTGCCGCCAGCGGCAGCGTCAGCACGTTGGCCATCCCCGCCGCTTCAGCCATCAGCACGCCGCGACGGCGCATCAGAGGGACGGTCATCACGCTTCCACCCACGCCGAGAAAAGAGGCGATCAGGCCAATGATCCCCCCTACCGTTAGCTCATGGGGCACCGTCGGTATCACCCGGTGGGATGGCGGGGTCATAAATCCGGCGCGAAGGTAGCAATCGGCAACGGTTGCCAGCAGATAGATAACGAACAGCCAGCGGATCCACGCCCCGCTCGTCTCAAGCGCCAGCAGCGCGCCCGCCGTTCCGCCAACGGCAATGCCGGTGAGCATGGCCCATAAGCGGCGCCAGAGGAGGGTACCGGTACGCGCGTGTCGCCAGCTCGCCAGCAGCGCGGAGCAAAGCATGACCAGCGCCGAGGTGGCGACGGCGATGTGCATCGCCTGTTGCCCGACGACGCTTTGCGCGCCCCACGCGCCGGTCACCAGGAAATAGAGCAGCGGGACGGTGACGAAACCGCCGCCGAAGCCAAAGAGCCAGGTGGTCACGCCGGAAAGTATGCCGCACAGAAAAAGCCAGTCGCTCATTCGCACTCCTCCACAAAAGGAGGTAACGATATAGAATAACACCGTGGCCGGCTTACGCTTTAAAGCCAATCTATTACGAATTTCAGCCAGGGCTATCTTCATGCGCAACGTTGCGATTAATGACGTCGACCATCTTCCTCGCCGGGTGCTGGCGCTGGGCAGCGACTATCCGCCCAACACGCTTCTGGAGCGACATAGCCACCGCCGGGCGCAGTTTCTGTACGCCATGCACGGATTAATGAAGGTCGAAACGGACGACGGCCAGTGGCTGGTGCCGCCGTTCAGCGGGGTCTGGATCCCGGCGACGAAACCGCATCGCGTCTGGATGCCCGGCGTCAGCACCCACAGCCTGTATATTGACGCGCGGGACGCCCCGCGGGAAAGCGAACGCTGCGAAGTCTTACAGGTTTCTCCGCTGACCCATCAGCTGCTGCTGGCCGCCTGTCAGCTACCGCTGCTGTACGACGAGAGCGGGCGCGATGCCGTCCTGATTGCGCTGCTGCTCCATGAACTGCGCGCCGCCGCGCCGCTGCCGATGTTTACGCCGCTTCCGCAGAACAGCCACCTCGCGGCGCTATGCGGCGATTTTCAGCGCCAGCCGAGCATCCGCAGTACGCCGCAGCAGTGGGCGCAAAAACTGAGTAAAAGCGTACGCACGTTTAATCGTCTGTTTCGCCGGGAGACCGGGATGGCGTTTTGCGACTGGCGCCAGCAGGCATGCCTGATGTACGCCATGACGGCGCTGCGCGAGGGGCGTTCGGTTACCGAAGTCGCGCTCAGTCTGGGCTATGAGTATCCGGCCGCCTTTACCGCGATGTTCCGCAAAGCGATGGGCTATTCGCCGATGGCGTTTATCCGCCAGATAAACGGCGAACCGGCACGCGCCAGCCCGCCGTAGTCGCGGATTACCCGGCTGCGCGATGCAGCCAGTCGAGCAGCGTGTCCACCAAGAGCTGCGCAGGTGCGCGCGATGCTGGCTGCCCCGGTTTAATCAGCAGCAGCGTCGGCAGGCCGCGCACGCCGAGGTCGCTCGCCAGATCCTGATGCCGGTCGGCATCCAGATAGCGCGTATCCAGCTGAGCAAGCCGCGGGCTGAGCTTTTCATGCGCCAGCAGCTGCCAGAGCTTGCGGCAGTGCACGCAGCGTTCCGCGCCGACGAACAGCAGAACCGGCCGTTCGCTCTCCAGCTCGCTCGCCGCGCTTATCGGCGTGAACGCGCTTTCCGCGACGCGGAACAGCTTCGGACTGCGGCGCAGGGTATCGTTATCGGTTGCCACGCACAGCGCATCGGCGCTTTTACTGTACGGCTGTACGCCCGCCACCCGCACCACGCTCTGCGCCGGACCGGCCGCCGCCGCGCCGGGCTGGCGCAGGGTTCGTACATCGACCGCCGCAATCGGCGTCTCCTGCGGCTGCGCCAGCTGCGGGATCCAGCCGTAGGGAATGCGGTAGGCGCGATAGACCATATTGTTGTTCAGGGTCTTGCCCCAGAACGGCGAAATATACTCCCAGACGATCTCGTGGTCGCGGGTCACTTCGAAAATGCGCCCGTTCGATCCTTCGTTAATCAGGGTATTGCCGTTTTCCAGGCGCTGCATATTGCTGATGTAGGGGCTGTAAAAGCGGTACGAATCGGTTGGCTGCGGCAGATCCGCTTCATAGGGCGAGTAGCGCCATTCGATATCGAGGGTCAGCGGGTTGATCTCCAGGATCCGTGAATAATCGCGCCAGGCGTTTTTCACCCCGTCCGCCGACGCCGGATTCGGCGCGCCGTATCCGGCCCAGCCGCCGTTATCGAAAATCAGGATATTACCCGCGCCCGGCAGCCCCTGCGGGATCATATGCGCATGGTGCTGGCCGATGATCCAGCCGATGTGCTTCAGCTCCGGTTTGCTGTAGTCCGGGCCCAGCTGCCAGACGATCTTGCCGCTCTGTTTGTCGATAATGGCAATAATGTTGGATTCGCGGGCGTCCCAGATAATGTTGTCGGGATGAAAACGCGTATCGCCGGCGTCGTACCACTTATTCGGCCCCAGCGCCGACATCGAGTTGATATGCATCCAGTCGCCCATTCCGCCGCCGCTGGCGCGCATATTCGGGTTGTTGTAGAGCGCGGTGCGCGCCGCATCGTCGAAGCCCAGCTCGTGAAAATGGTCGCTGCAGCGCCACTCCCACACCACGTTACCCTGCCAGTCGACTTCGATAATGGTGTCGTCCAGCAGCAGCTTGTCGGAGATCGCTTCATTCACCAGATTGGTGTGGGCGAGGATCAGGGTATTGCCGCCATCCACCTGCGGCTCCAGCCCCGGCGCGTAATAGCCCACCGGGTTGCCCGCCCGCTGATAGTCATGATGCGCGCGCGCCATCCAGCGCGTGGCGTTGCCGGGATCGCTCACCTGCTCGTAGCGGTCGAATTTCCAGGTGACGTTGCCTTCCCAGTCCACCTGGATCAGATCGAGCATATCCTGCATGCCGTAGCGCGGGTCGCGCTCGCCGCTGTGGCCAAGGATTGCGCCGCCGGGCAGGATTTTATTGGGAAACCCGTGCAGTTCAGGCCATTCGCGCACCACGCGGCCGTTCATGTCCACCAGCACCGCGCCGTGTTCGGTGGCCTGGAAAAGGGTATAGCCGCTCCAGGCGCGCTGCGGATCGTAGAGGGTGGCGCCGGTCGGGTAGACGGAAGGATGTCCCATATGTTGCTCCTTAAATAATAGAATCAGGCAGAAGTAATCAGGTTGCGAATCTGGCGGCAGGCGGCGGTAAACGCGGCATCATCGCGCTGGCGCGGATGGGGCAGCGCCAGGTTTACCACTTCCCGTATCCGCCCCGGACGCGGCGAAAGCACGACGACGCGATCGGCCAGGGCGACGGCTTCTTCCACATCGTGCGTCACCAGCAGCGTGGTGGTTCCCGCGCGCTGGTGGATCTGTAAAAGTTCCTGCTGCAGGGTGTGGCGCGTCAGGGCATCCAGCGCGCCGAAAGGCTCGTCGAGCATCAGGATCTGCGGACGGGCCACCAGGCCGCGGGCAATAGCCACCCGCTGGGCCATGCCGCCGGAGAGCTGCGAGGGCAGCGCGTTGACGAATTCGCTGAGCTGCACGCGCTCCAGCATTTCCAGCGCCCGCTGGCGCTTCGCCGCCCGGCTGAGCTTTTCATCCGCCAGGCCGAGCATCACGTTGTCGAGCACGTTAAGCCAGGGAAACAGGCGCGGCTCCTGAAACACAATGCCGCGCTCTTTGCCCACGCCGGTGACCGGCTCGCCGTTAATGCAAATATCGCCCTGGGTCGCTGATTCAAGGCCTACCAGCATCCGCAGCAGCGTCGATTTACCGCAGCCGCTGCTGCCCACCAGCGCCACCAGTTCACCGGCGGCGATATCCAGGCTGAAATTCTGTAGCGCCGTCACCTGTTGCCAGGATTTACGCACGTGGCGAAAAGAGACCAGGGTTGAAGAGGTCATAGCTGCTCCTGTTGACGCCAGCGGGTGGCGCGCATTTCCAGTAAACGTCCGGCTTTATCCAGCGCCGCGCCGGTAATACCGACCAGCACCATGCCGCAGAGAATGGTGGGCATATCCAGCAACTGCTGGGCATTGATCATCAGGCTGCCGATGCCGACGCCGGAGGACATGAAATATTCCGCGCCGATATTGCCAAGCCAGGCGTAAATCAGCGCCAGCCGCAGACCGGCGAAGATCCCCGGCGCCGCGCCGGGAAGAATAACCCTGCGCAGGCGCGCTAACTCGCCCAGGCGCAGTACTCTGGCGACTTCATCGAGCTGCGGGTTACGCTGAAGCACGGCCTGCAGGGTGCTGAAGAACATCGGAAAGAACGACGCCAGCGCGATAAAAACGATTTTGCCGCCGTTATCGTTGCCCACCCATGCGGTCAGCAGCGGCAGCCAGGCAAACAGGGCGATATGGCGCAGCACGTTGAGCGTGGGCGTGAAGATTTGCCCGGCGCGCGGGCGCAGCGCCAGCAGCAGTCCGCAGAGCAGGCCCCCCGCAATCCCCAGCGCGCCGCCGACAAAGGCTCGCCCGAGGCTTGCCAGCATCGCCGCGGTCAGCTCCCCGCTCAGGGCGCCCTGAATAAAACGCGTCGCCACCGCCAGCGGCGAAGAGAACAGCGCGCCATCGATCCAGCCCCACTGGCTTGCCAGCTGCCACAGCGCCAGCAGGACCAGCGGCAGCTGCAGCGCCCGCCAGCTGGCCTGCGGTTTCCACGCCAGGCGTCCGGCGGCAGGCTGCGGCCAGAACACCAGACGGGCACAGGCGCGGTTCGCCGCCCACTCCATCAGCATGCCGCTCAGCCCCACGACCGCAATGGTGACGAAGACGATATCCAGCTGAAACAGCTGGCGGCCCCAGACCATCAGGTAGCCAATGCCTTCTGAAGAGGCCAGCAGTTCGACGACGATAAGCGACACCCAGGCCTGCGATAGCGCCAGACGCAGGCCGGTAAACCAGCCCGGCAGGCTTGCGGGGATCACCAGCCAGCGCAGCCGCTGCCAGCGGGAAAAGTTCATCACCTTTGCGGCTTCGCTCAGGGTCAGCGGCACGCCGGCCATCGCCTGCTGCGTGTTAATGGTCATCGGCACTACGGTGGTTTTGATGATAACCGCCAGCTTGAGGCCGTTATCAATCCCGAACAGCACCATAAACAGCGGGATCCAGCCGAGCGTCGGGATTTGCGCCAGCGCGTAGAACAGCGGTTCCACCCGCTGCGCGGCGGCCGGCACCAGGCCGAACAGCGCGCCGAGCAGCGTCCCAGCGATGGCACCCAGCAGCAGGCCAAGCGCCAGATGCTGAAGGCTGAATCCCCATTGCGCCAGCAGATCCCCACTCAGCAGCGATAGCGCGGTATCGGCAACCACCGACGGCGCGGGCAAAATTTGCTCCGGCATCCATCGTTCGCGGGCGGCGATGTACCACAGCAGCAGCAGTAACGCAGGCAGCAGCCACGGCCAGCCGTTAAGCCTGAAGCCCGGCCTGCCTGGGGCATCGGTTCTTAAGATCATCTGCGACATATCGGTCCACTTTTCGGCAAGTTATGCCGCTATCAAAACGTGACTTCTCCTTCGCCGCCATTGCGTAAGGCGAATAATCCCGATGCATCGAATGCATTTCAGCCTGCCGGGCGCGCGGCGTTTGATTTAGCTTTTTTTCACCCAAGCTTGGCGAATAAAAGCATTTAACACGCAGCCCGTTGGCTCTTTAGGGTGAGAAAAAACTCAGGAGAGCAACACGTTATGATGAAAGCATTTTTTAGCCGCACCGTGCTGGCGCTGGTGGCGGTTATCGGCCTGGCGGCCAGCGCGCAGGCCGAAGCGCTGCGTACCATTCGCATCGGCGTACCGGACCAAAGCGCGGGCAGCAAGCCGTTTATTGAGGGGCCGGTCGGCATGGCGTTTATCCGCCATCAGCTGGAAGAGGCGTTTAAACCGCAGGGTGTGGAAGTGCAGTGGCAGTTTTTCAAAGGCGCGGGCCCAGCGGTAAATGAAGCCTTAGCCAACCGCCAGCTGGATTTTGTCTACCTCGGCGATCTGGCGGCGATCATCGGTAAAGCCAACGGGCTGCCGACGCGCCTGCTGCTGGGCAGCCGCGGCTCGGAATCCTGGCTCGCGGTAACCAAAGCCTCGGGGATTAAAACGCTGGCCGATCTGAAAGGCAAACGGGTCGCGGTATATCGCGGCACGGCGGACCAGCTGGCCTTTGACCGGGCGCTGCAAACCGTCGGCCTCAATGAGCGCAGTTTGCAGGCGATCAACCTTGACTGGAACGCCGGCAAAGCGGCGCTGGCGGCAGGTCGCGTCGATGCGGTGTGGGGCGGCGTTTCGCTGCTGGCGCTGCGCGGCGATAAGATTGATGTGGTCGTCAAAAGCGGTGACTCCGGCCGCCAGAACACGACTCAGGCGGGGTTCCTCGGCACGCAGGCGTTTATAGACGCCTGGCCGCAGGCGACCCAGCAGATCGTTAACGTGTTGGTGAAGAACGCCGCGGAAATCAGCGACCCGGCCAATCGCGACGCCTGGTCCGCCGAGATGGCGCAGCAGAGCCAGATCCCGCAGGCGCTGTTTCTCGAAGAGCTGCAGCCGCAGGATCTGAACTTTACCACCTCGCCGCGTATCGATCCGTTCCTGACCGACAGCTTTAGCAATAGCGTCGAACAGGCTAAATCCGGGCGGCTAATCCGCAGCGCTTTAGACGTCAGCCAGTGGGTAGACGGCCAGTTTGTCGAGCAGGCGCTGAAAGCCCAGGGGCTGGAAAACCGCTGGCCGCAGTACGATGCCAAAGGCCAGGCGAAAAACGCCGGTTAACCCCTATCCTCCTGCGCCAGCAGCTGAAGCTGATGCTGACGATCGGTATGAAGGATAATCTCAATCAGCTTCTCCACCAGCGGCGGCTGGGCCGCGTGAACCGGAGAGATAATGGCAAACCGGGTCTGCATCAGCCGCCACTCCTCAGGCAGATCGCTGAGCTCCAGCTTAACCAGCCGATGGCTGTGCTGACATAGCGCGAAGCCGTCCTCGCTGGCGAAGCTAATTGCGCTGGTCTGCGCGAGGGTGGCAAGCAGCGCGTAGATATGATCGCACTGAATCGCCGGGGTAAAGTCCTGCTGCTGGCTGAGGGTCGCCAGCACCTTGCGCACGCCCGGCGGCAGATAGGGGGCGGCAAAGGGGTAGCGCAGCATCGCCTGGATAGAGACCGGCCCCTGTTTGGCCAGCGGATGATCGGCATGGCAGACGAAAAAGCAGCGCTGCGGGCTGAGCGGCTGCACGCGCAGCTGCGGGTCGAGCTCGGCCTGCCAGCTGTCGGCAACCACAAAAGGGTAGAGCTGAGAGGTCAGCGCCTGATGCAGCGCCAGCCAGTTATCAATCTGAAAGCGCACCCTCGCCTGCGGCAAAAGGCGATGAAACTCGCCGACGGCGGCCGGAATCAGACTTGCGGCAGGGGCCGGGCCGCAGCCAAAAGCGACCTCGCCGTTTTGCGCATCGTCCGCTTCGCGCAGCTGGCTGCTGAGCTCCACGTTCAGCTCCTGAAAGCGGCGGGCGTAGGGCAGCAGCTTTTGCCCGTGCAGGGTGAGCGTCGGTAGCTTGCTCTGGCGATCGAATAACGGATGGCCGACGATCTGCTCCAGCGCCTGAATGCTGCGGCTGAACGCCGACTGCGACAGGCACACCGCCTCCGCCGCGCGATTAAAACTGCCGTATTCAACTAACGCGACAAAGTTGCGCAGTTGACGAAAATCCAGATGCATTAGCCCGCCCCACTCTCTCTTTTAGTCTACAAAAGTACTGGAGGGCAGCGTGGCGGCGCAATGGTGGGATGATGAGGATCTTTCACCTTGCGCTGAAGCGGAACAGACGCGCGACACGCGGATATTTGTGAAATATTGTTTCACAGAGAAAAAATTTATTAATGGAAAATGAGGCGCTCCCGGCGAAAATAAAGACCGCCGATGTTCACCGCGTATCCGACCTATATTATTTACGTAAGGTTTCGTAAATTTTGCTTTTGGTCATTCTGAGGCCGTAGCGAATCGGCTATAAAATATCACGGCCCGTTTTCAGTGACGAAAAACAATGATATGAAGCCCAGACTCTCTCACGCGCTATTATTGGTTCCTTTTTTGCTTTTGGCAGGATGTTCATCCTCATCGAAACCGCATAAAACCGCCGCCCAGAGTAGCCACGCGACCATCGACGGAGGTTCTGACGATCTGATCCCGGTGATCGCCGCGCTGCACGATCAGATGCATACCTGGGAGGGAACGCCCTACGAGTGGGGCGGGACGGAGCAAAGCGGGGTCGACTGCTCCGGGTTTGTCTGGCGTACGCTCAAAGATCGCTTCAACCTGCCGATGGAGCGCATCACCACCCGCGAACTGCTGCATATGGGAGAACGCGTGAGCCCGCGGCAGCTGCGGCCGGGAGATTTGGTTTTCTTCCGCATTAAAGGCGGCATGCACGTCGGCTTCTATGATACCGACCGTAATTTCCTCCATGCCTCCACCAGCCAGGGCGTGATGCGCTCTTCGCTGGATAATCCGTACTGGCAATCGGTATTTTATCAGGCGCGCCGCCTGCCGAAGGAATATAACGCGCAGATCACGATGAATAACGATAATCTGCATCTGGCGAAAAACCGTTAATCAGCAAAAATAAAGCCGCCCTGTCACCACGGCGGCTTTATTGTTTTTTACCGGCGACGGCTTAGAACTGGTAGGTCATACCGACAGCGACGATATCGTCATCGTTGATCCCGAGCTTATTATCGCTCTTCAGCTGGTTGATTTTGTAATCCACAAAGGCGTTCATGTTTTTGTTGAAGTAATAGGTCACGCCAACGTCAATGTAGTTGACCAGGTCTTCGCTCCCCACGCCCTCAATATCCTTGCCTTTTGACAGCACGTAGCCCAGGGACGGACGCAGGCCGAAATCGAACTGGTACTGCGCCACGGCTTCAAAGTTCTGCGCTTTATTGGCAAAACCGCCGCTGATTGGCGTCATTTTGCGGGTTTCGGAGTACATGGTCGCCAGGTAGATATTGTTGGCGTCATATTTCAGGCCGGTCGCCCAGGCTTCCGCTTTTTTACCCGTGCCGCGGGCCAGCAGGTTCTGATCGTTCGTGCGATCGGAGCTGGTGTAGGCCGCGCTGACGGCGAAGTCGCTGCCGCCGAAGTCGTAGCTTAAGGCGGTACCGAAGCCGTCGCCGTTCTGTTTCTTGGCTTCACGGCCTTCGTTTTTACCCTGATATTGCAGGGTCAGGTCCAGGCCATCCACCACGCCGAAGAAGTCGGTATTGCGGTAGGTTGCCAGGCCGCTGGCGCGTTTGGTCATAAAGTTATCGGTCTGCGCGGAAGAGTCGCCGCCGAATTCCGGGAACATATCGGTCCAGGCTTCGACGTCGTACAGCGCGCCGAGGTTACGACCATAGTCAAATGAACCGTAGTTTTTGACTTTCACGCCGGCGAACGCCAGACGCGTTTTCTGCGAAGAGTCGCTTTCAGTTTTGTTGCCGGAGAACTCCGATTCCCAGCGGCCGTAGCCGGTCAGATCGTCGTTAATCTGCGTTTCGCCTTTGATGCCGAAACGAACGTAGGTCTGGTCGCCATCTTTGCTGTCATAGTCGCTCATATAGTGCATCGCTTTGACTTTGCCGTAGACGTCCAGTTTATTGCCGTTTTTATTATAAACTTCTGCCGCCTGCGTAGCCGAAGAAGCAATAAGACCCATCATCATTAATGCCAGTGAGCTCTTTTTCATTATTCAGTCCTGGTAATTTATTTATACGCGCTAATCAATTCCGGGCAGAAGCCCCGTCAAAAACTGCAGGTTTTTTAACGCTCTAATATTAAAAATTTATGACAATATGGAACTTTTTCTAAAAAAGGGTATTAAATTATTTCCGTCATGAATGTGTCACACTTCCCCGCCAGAATGCCCGATCCGCGCAATGAAGTGGTTCGTCCACCACGCCAGGTGTTGGCAAGCGGGCTGACTCCTGTTACAACATCAACTCGATATCGAAACTCCTTTTTGAACGGCAGAGAATCATGAGTGATAGCCAGACGCTGGTGGTAAAACTGGGCACCAGTGTTTTAACGGGCGGATCCCGCCGCCTGAACCGCGCCCATATCGTTGAATTAGTGCGCCAGTGCGCGCAGCTGCACGCGATGGGTCATCGAATTGTGATAGTCACCTCCGGGGCGATCGCTGCCGGACGTGAGCACCTCGGCTACCCGGAACTGCCCGCGACCATTGCGTCGAAACAGCTGCTGGCGGCGGTCGGCCAGAGCCGTCTTATCCAGCTGTGGGAACAGCTGTTTTCTATTTATGGTATTCACGTCGGCCAGATGCTGCTGACCCGCGCCGATATGGAAGACCGCGAGCGTTTTCTCAACGCCCGCGATACCCTGCGCGCGCTGCTGGATAACAATATCGTGCCGGTCATTAATGAAAATGACGCCGTGGCGACCGCTGAAATTAAAGTCGGCGATAACGATAATCTTTCGGCGCTGGCGGCAATCCTGGCCGGCGCCGATAAACTGCTGCTGCTGACCGATCAGCAGGGCCTGTTCACCGCCGACCCGCGCAACAACCCGCAGGCCGAGCTGATTAAAGACGTTTACGGCATCGATGACGCCCTGCGCGCCGTCGCGGGCGATAGCGTGTCCGGTTTAGGTACCGGCGGTATGGGCACCAAGCTGCAGGCCGCCGACGTCGCCTGCCGCGCGGGCATCGATACCATCATCGCCGCCGGTAGCCGTCCGGGGGTGATTGGCGACGTGATGGAGGGCATCTCCGTCGGGACTCGCTTCCACGCCCAGGAATCGCCGCTGGAAAACCGTAAGCGCTGGATTTTCGGCGCGCCGCCGGCGGGCGAAATTACCGTGGACGCCGGCGCGACCCAGGCAATTCTCGAACGCGGCAGCTCCCTGCTGCCGAAAGGAATTAAAACCATCACCGGCAACTTCTCGCGCGGTGAAGTGATCCGCATTCGCAGCCTTGAAGGCCGCGATATTGCCCACGGCGTCAGCCGCTATAACAGCGATGCGCTGCGCCGCATCGCCGGGCAGCACTCGCAGCAGATCGATGCCATTCTGGGCTATGAATACGGCCCGGTCGCCGTCCACCGTGACGACATGATTATCCGTTAAGGAGCTGAAAATGCTGGAACAAATGGGCATTGCTGCCAAAGCGGCCTCGTACAAACTCGCGCAGCTTTCCAGCCGCGAAAAGAACCGGGTGCTGGAAAAGATTGCCGACTATCTTGAAGCGCAGACCGACGCGATCCTGCGGGCTAACGCTGAGGATCTGGCGGAAGCGCGCGCCAACGGTTTGAGCGAGGCGCTGCTTGACCGCCTGGCGCTCAACCCGGCGCGCCTGAGCGGGATTGCTAACGATGTTCGTCAGGTCTGCAGCCTGGCGGACCCGGTCGGTCAGGTAATCGACGGCGGTCTGCTGGACAGCGGCCTGCGCATTGAGCGTCGCCGCGTGCCGCTGGGCGTGGTGGGCGTAATTTATGAAGCCCGTCCGAACGTGACCGTCGACGTCGCCTCTTTGTGCCTGAAAACCGGCAACGCGGCGATTCTGCGCGGCGGTAAAGAGACCTGGCGCACCAACGCCGCCACGGTGAAAGTGATTCAGCAGGCGCTGCAGGAGTGCGGCTTACCGGCGGCCACCGTGCAGGCGATTGAGAGCCCGGATCGCGCGCTGGTCGGCGAGATGCTGAAGATGGATAAGTATATCGATATGCTGATCCCGCGCGGCGGCGCAGGTTTGCATAAGCTGTGCCGCGAGCAGTCGACGATCCCGGTGATCACCGGCGGTATCGGCGTCTGCCATATTTATATCGACCACTCCGCCGACGTTGCCGAAGCGCTGAAGGTTATCGTTAACGCCAAAGTGCAGCGCCCGAGCGCCTGTAACTCGGTCGAAACGCTGCTGGTGCATCAGGATATCGCCGAACGCTTCCTGCCCGCGCTGAGCAGGCAGATGGCGGAAAGCGGCGTTAGCCTGCACGCCGATGCGGCCTCCCTGCCCGCGCTGCAAAACGGCCCGGCCAGCGTAGAGCCGGTGAAAGCGGAGCAGTATGACAATGAGTATCTGTCGCTGGATCTGAACGTGAAGGTGGTGGCCGATCAGGATGAAGCGGTAGCGCATATTCGCGAGCACGGCACCCAGCATTCTGACGCCATCCTGACGCGCACCCTGGGCAACGCGAACCGCTTTATCAACGAGGTGGATTCCTCGGCGGTGTACGTCAACGCCTCTACCCGCTTTACCGACGGCGGCCAGTTTGGCCTCGGCGCGGAAGTGGCGGTCAGCACCCAGAAGCTGCACGCGCGCGGCCCGATGGGCCTGGAAGCCCTGACGACCTATAAGTGGATTGGTTTCGGCGACGATACCATTCGTGCTTAATGCTAATTGGGTGATGCAAAAGTAGCCGTTTGATTCGCAAGGGCATTGACGCATCACCCACTTAGTTTTAACCTTCTATCCCGTGCTTACGCTCGTCAGCACATCTTGCAGGGCCGATATAGCTCAGTTGGTAGAGCAGCGCATTCGTAATGCGAAGGTCGTAGGTTCGACTCCTATTATCGGCACCATCTTTTCTAGTAAAATCATCTGGTTACTGTTTCTTTTTTGTTTTTTTAACACGAATGTGCATTTTTGCGCGTTGTGAGTGTGACAAAATTGTGGCAGGTACAGTGAGATTGTTTGTGACTCAATGCAAAGGTATGCTTACAGCATGTGTTACCTTGAAGCTCCCCTCTATCTTTTCTTTTGAGCAATATTACTAATTTAATGGCTTCTGGTTGCGGATGTTGTCCGTCCAGTTCACTGCCTGCACGGATGGATCGAAAAGATGTTACTGCAAAAACATACATTCAAACACGTTTAGTCGTCCAGTTGGGTATTTGCATTCACTTGACTACCCACTTACGTTTTACTTGGTCATCTCTAACAAAAAATGCATCCAATACCCTGCTATTGACAGGCAGCTTTGAGCGACAAGCGGACCTAAACGATGTTAGGAATAAAATAAATCCATAAATATCATTTATTTATATATTTCCAGATTGATTTTAACAGATTTCTCTACACGTACCTCACATGATTATCTGTACACCTAGCAAATCGAAGAAAATTGCCATGGTCACCACACCCCATAAACCTACGTGGCCGCAAGGTAAGTTACAGAGGACACCTTCAGTTTTTGATAAAAAAAGCTGATAAATAATTCAGTAAGGCATAATATGTAATTTTTGAAGCACTATATTCAGGAACAAAACATGTCAGAAAATAAAAAATGGAAGGAAAAATTAATATCTTCAAGCTTCCCTCTTGAATACCTTGTATCAAGGAAGTTGGCCGCCTTAGATATTGCTGTGCAAAATGAATTTACTTACTCACGTGACGACGCTGGGATTTTAAAAGATTTTTCAATTGATCTGCAGGGCAATTATTGGAATGAAGAATGCACATTTAATTTAATATTCCTTATAGAATGCAAGCAAAGGCATGATAAGAATAAATGGTTGTTTATGAGAGATCCAAATATTTCAGACTTCAGTTCTCATACCTTAGGCTATACCATACGAACTGTCGATAACTTCACTCGTATGATAGTGCCGACAGAGTCGACGTATGCTCTAGATGAAAAAATTGATTTTGTTGTTAAAGGTCTGGAAATTGATACTAGCAACGGCAATGTATATGACAACGAATTAAAACATGGGCTTTCCAAGCTAGCATATGCCTTGCCGGATGTCATGATAAAAAATATTTCACACTGCATTCACTCGCATAAGGAAGATAATATTCCATTTTTCTTCGTACCCATACTGCTAACAACTTCAGAATTATTTGTCACTCATGACGACTTTTCTTTAGAGAAAATCAGAGGAGCGCAAGAGTTAGAGGATATATCTGAGAAAGTTGCTTATGTAATAATGGAAAATCAACACACTCCAGGTTTCGGTTCTCACAGAGCAAAAAGATTTTCTGCCTATGATTATTTTTTAGATTCTCCACAACTCGGTTTCATAAACTCTCTCAGAGAAAAGCATGGAGAATATACTCACACTCTCCCAATGGAGAGAATCATGGACTTAGCTAATAACCCCCATCAGCCTTTCCCTGAATATTTCTCACAAATACTTGTATGCTCATTATCAAGTCTTGACTCATTAATTATGGAAATTATTGAGATCGTCGAAAATGCAATGAAAGATGCTAAGAAGCTAGCTTAATTCTAGATGTAGCTTACTGACTGAAGCAACAGTATCTTAGGAAGGTTACTCTCAAGAATCTCCGATGGCACTGGTAGGGCTTCAACTATTTACAATTCACTCCCAGCACCCACTAGCTGGCCTACGTCACGTTGATTGGTACATGATGATGAAAGTTGTGTCCGCTTGTAGCACGCAACTGACATTGCTGACTGAGCTAAAGGTCTGCAGTGAGCGAGGAGCAGACGATAAATTGGAGACCTCTGTGCGGTTGCTTTATACCGATAACTTAAGTAAGGCAGTTTCTATCTCAGGGTTGGTTTTAAATAAAAAAATTTGTCAAACGAGCATTCGGGATAGACAATTCTCTTATCACACTGCTTAAGCTGGGGCTTAATGAATGAAAACCGATCTGTTTATTTCATACGCTTGGACTTCAGATGTCCATCGGGAATGGGTTCGACTAATTGCAAGCCATCTCGACCTTATTGGTTATACGGTTAAAATCGATGAATCTGTAAAGTATGGTTCAAGCTTATCTGGTTTCATGCGAGAGGTTATCGAAACCGATCATGTGCTGTTGATTGTCGACGATAACTATGTTGAACGAGCTAATAACAAACCGAATTCAGGGGTTGGTATCGAAAACAAATGGATAAGCGAAGCTTTTACGACAAAGCACTCGACTTGGTTGTCGGTTATCTTTGTTCGAAATCCTGAGCGAAAACTACCTAACTGGCTTGAGGGGCATAATCCTAAGGGCTTCGACTTTAATTCTAATCCTGATAGAAATGAATTTCCTGGTTCTATACAGATCGATGCTATTTGGCGTTGGCTTGTAGGACTGCCAGCAGATAAAAAGCATGCGACTCCATTATCGGTTTATCGTCAACGTATTGCACGGCTTGAACATATTGATATTCTTCGCGCCCCTTCGCATTATGCGAATCCAGCACTCAAGGGACGCGAGATTTTTCGCTTCAAAGACTATGCTCACTATACGGTTGGTAACAGTGAGTATCAGTTTAAAATAGTATTTAGTGCATGCTCAGACAATAGTGTTTACCTCTATATAGATGGTGGACTCAAAGCCGTCGGGCTGATTACAGCTGCAGATTTTGATCCACTGACTGTCAATTCTTTCTTAACTCCAGGCCGTTATGTTACTCCGGCTGTAGGGCAAAAGGCTGTCCTACTAAACACCAATGGGGTTCTCTGCGTTGTAACAATTGATAATGTGCAACGTGAGATTAATTCAGCAGAGTATGTTCATCCACATGTGGAGTTCTCATATGAAATACTTGAAAAGCACTAGTGCCACTTTATAAAAACATTCAACGACACTCATACTCCATTTTACCGACAACGTCCGCTCCTGGCACGCAACGGACATTGCTGACTGAGCTAAAGGTCTGCAGTGAGCGAAAAGCGGACAGGAACATTCTGGTTAATAGATATCAATGCTAACAAAAAAGCTCCCGATGGAGATTTTGAAACCGCTTCCACATAATGAAATAAAAGGATTTATTTCTGGTCATGCCCACACATTGACCACGTCGAAGTAAGTAGCTCCGCGAAGCGGAGCTACTTAAGATAATTTCTATGTAGTTCCATGCTATGATTTAATTTTCAAGTTACAAAATCTAAATCTACAAATGTCCATTTGGGTGTAAAATTACACAATCCTATCTATACTAATACGAAATTCTTCAAAAACTCTTCCAAAGACTCGCCTGGATTATCGTTTTCTGATGAAATCATGCCTATTCTCCACTGTTCCAATATTTCCTCTTGAATTGGGTTTGGTCGTGGTAAGAAAATATAAGACTTTGGCTGTGCTTCTTCTAACTTTTGCTCTTTCCAAAGCTTGGACAATTTATAAAATAGTAGTCTGATATTAATATCTGACAGACTATACCCAATAAAAAGAACTGATTTCCCGAGAACATCAGATCTAAACTTTATATCCAATGGAGTTTCAAACTCTAACCGTTGAAAGTAACTTGTTTCATCTAATACAATTGAACTATCGTCATCAAAGTCTCCATGAAACTTGATTATTTGCGTCTTATTATTATCTATTTTTGCAATATCAGAAACTGATGATATTTTTGTATACTCTTTACCATAGTTTGATAAGGCAGTTTCAATCCATCGGTCGTAATTTGTAGTATATATAATAGGGAAATTAGCTTTAGCTATGTACTCGTGAACTTTAGACTTATTGATATCTATATCGCTAGAGTGCCACATTCTATCCATCCAGCTTCTAAGAGGCCCTATCTTGCCTTTTTTCAACTTGTAATACTCAGCTAACTCTAGTGCACTACCGAATGTACGATATATATCTGGGTCATAACCTAACTCAGTTGCAATGTGATCAACCAATTGACTCCATGATGGCAAACCTAAGTTCATTGACACACCAGCACCAACAAAAAGGATAACATTTCCTTTTTTATAATCAGCAAGTAATTGCTCCATTATTTTCCTCCCTCTAATAGATATTCTTTAAATTTATCGAAAGCTTTTTTCCTCATAGATATTTCATTTTTCCTGTCCCCCATCTCAGCAAAAGTCTCACTTTCGCCATCAGGAATAAATATACAATCCCATTGAAAATCTCGAGGGCCTTTTGGCACAGGAGATATCGTACCTTGAGTTTCACCTTCGAAAATATAGATTTTCATCGAATCACAATAGCCGATTATTGTTTTAGCAACTAAACGAGGGTTTTCACTTGTTCCTAATAATTGTGAAAATTTATCAGCTTGAAGCTTATCCCAAAATATTTGCGTTAAGCCACCCGGGAAACCATTGAGGCTTTCTATATATAGTCCAGTATGTTCGACAAAGACCGGTCTCCCAACTAATTTAAATGCTTTTAATAATTTATCTTTAATTAACGCATGGACATTTTCTGTTTGAATTTCATCTATAGAGTGTTCAGATGCTAATACAACTACTCCTGTACCTGATAGAATTTCATTTATTTCTTTAATTTTATGTCTATTTCTGTTTATGAATCGAATGTTCATTTCACACCTTTAAGAAAGCTATATCGCTTTTGAGTTTCATACATATTATCCATGACTATAAAATTCTTGGTCTCTTGCATAAATACGACATAATCTTCGCTCAAGCTTGATCTGTGAATAGCTGGATTATCTGAGCAAATCACAAACGGAATATTATGGTTAATCATTTCGCCAACTGGATGAGGATCGACATTAGAGACTGCACCTGTCAAACGATTACTAATAGGACAAACCTCAATGCAAATGTCCAGTTCTCTAATCAAATCCATTATCTCCGGAGATCTTATAACAGCAGTACCATGTCCGATACGATCAGCTCCATAACTAATTATGGCATTCCTTATGTTATCAGCATTTCCAGTCTCACCCGCATGAATTGTTATGCCTAGTCCATATTTGTCTTTAGCACTTCTAAATAAACTTGCAGTCTCAGGTGGTGGTGTTATATCTTCATTACCAGCCAAGTCCAAACCAATCACCCCTGCTGGACATCCTAGATTTTTGTAAGCACCAAGAAGAGAACGAAGATGTTCGGGAGCATATTCACCACGCGTAATAGTTAGAATAAGCCCGGCTTGAATGTTGAATTTTTTAGAAAAAAAGTCAATATCATCTAAAACCCACTTCAATGCTTCGGAAACAGAAATGTTATTAAGGAGTGCTATGTATATAATGCTATTTCTTAATTCAACAAACTTAATATTCTCAGCAATTAGATTTGAAAATGCACTCTCAATCATAATAGATAAATCAAAGCGACTCGCAGGAATGAGCCTTAAAAACTGCCATGGCTTTAAATAATCCACTAGTGATCTTGCTGGGTGTGTTACATTCAAGTCAGTATCTATATTAAAGTGTTCAGGCATTTCAATAATATTTTTTTCTAGGCCCCCCCTAATTACTTGAGTGCTTACCAATCCATTCAAATGAACATGTAATTCTCCTTTATCCATCATTCGAGCTTCGTAAAGATCCATTTTAATTACCTTATATATCCAAACTCTTAATTTTCTCTTTTTTACCATAGGAATAATCCAAAATAAAGACCTTGTTGACTAAACCCTCATGTACAAAATGCACACTTACTCAAAAGGATCTGGAGGCAATCTCGACCTCCATGATTTAGTTCCTAGGGATAAGCAGAAATCTAGCACTGGATTAAAATTTAAAAATAATAATCAATAGGTTATAATGGTTTTTTATTCGCATCCATGGGATCTGCTGCTGCCCGCATGATGTTGGATGCGACGGCGCTGGCACGACCTCACCCGGTGAAACGATGAAACGCGAAAGGGTTGTTCTTCGGGAAGGTGCAGTTGGACTTCAATCGATGCCGTTGCAAAAGAGGCTGGCGTCAGTAAGGCAACGGTAATGTACGATCATAAGTCAAAGCAAGATTTGCTCAGCGATCTCATCAGTCGCCTTATGTCAGTAGAGGAGAAACGTGTTCAGCAAGCGATAGCGGAAAGTAATAATACCCCACATCCCGCACTCTATGGGCGAATTATTTCAGCCAGTAATGCTCTCAGTCATACCGAGAGAGCAGTAGTGCTGGCGGTCAGCGCATCGTTAACTAACGATACGAATATCAGGGACACCATGCGTTCCTGCACAAACAAAGATTTGGATGAGATAAAAAGAGGACCAAAACCAGACGTTGCCGTCCTGGTATATTTGGCGTTATCTGGTATCTACTGCCAAGAATTTTTTGATTTTTACAAATGGTCTCCTGGCGAGCGAGATAAAATTATCGAAGGCATTCTCTGTTTGTATGAATCATACCCTGACAAGTCTGAATAAATAATGTCTCCGGGAATGACATTTCATGTGCGACTAATTCGCGATATTCCTATACGTAAAGGTCCGCTTTTGGCACAGAGCGGACGATATAACTGAGCTGAAGGTCCGCTGAGAGCGAGGAGCAGAAGTTATATTAAAAATTAATTAGCACGTTGATTTAATCACCATGAAGGATAATTAGGTTTCTTTCCTCTTAAAAGAGATACTTTGTCAATTATCTCAACAGAAGCAGTTCTATAACCCTCCTGCTGAAGTAGGTGAACTGCATAATCTCTTAATCCTTGCAAAGTGGAAAAGCCGTTACTTTCGATGAGTATTATAATTATCTTAATATACTTAAAGATTTGTTCAGAGGATTCGTTCGCGTTGACGTTAAGTTCGTAAAAATCTTTACCATCATGAACAAGCTTGTTTCTTACGTCAGTATATAACTCGTCGTAAACTTCTAGGTTTTTCTTAAATTTGATTAGTGAGTTATTACATGTAAGTGCTGCAATGTAGGTCCTTTGCTTCCATCCTTTCCAATCTGGGTCAATATTAGCAAGACCATCAAGTGCAAAGACCAGGTTTAGAAATTGTGATTCCGCGCCAATTGAATAAAAAGATTGCCTACATGCCCTAACTACGGAGCTAACTAATTTTGAAAGTTCATTTTCAACGATTCCATCGTAGATAGAAGATAAATATTGCAACCCAGGGTAATACAAGCTGTCAACCTGAGGGCCTAGCCAATTATTACTCACGGCAAGGGGTCTTGATATTCCACTTATCTTAATTGGTTTAAGATGAGTCATCTCACGAGGAATGATTTCTACATCATAAAATCCGTCAGAGCGTTGACCTGCAGGATTAGGGGTATATTCCATACTTGTAAATGAGCTGTGAGAAAATCTGACTAAATCAAGCGCATATTCAGCTATAGACAAACACATGTTTATAACATGGCTGTTATGATCAATGCTTGAATTAAGTTTTAATAAATCAATATATGGTAGGTCACAGTTAAACTGTATATACGAACCATCTTGCTCTGATAATCGCTTATGTGACTCTTCATCAAATTGTCTTCCGCAATAAAAAATATACTTTCCGATCTCAATGGTTTCCTGAATGAAAATCTTCTCAATCGGCACAATAACTATGCACTCCATATTTTTGTTTTTACCCTCTAATTCAGCTAATTCTAGGTTAGAGCTTCTTGATTTAGCTAACTCTATTTCTACCCACTCAAAGCATATTGAGAAGTCTTCTAGAATTTCGATACTGCTTTTTTGATAACTATCCTTGGTGTATTTAAATGTAATGCCATCTCCTTCAGGATAGGCACTGGCCCAATATCCCATATCTCTTAACTTTTTTAGAGATGTTGAGATATCGTCGACTTTATTAATAAAATCCTCTTTTCGCCATAAAACATTGCCAGTGCAGTTTTCGTACGGTGGTATTAAACGAGCTTTCATATAACTTCCTTATTATCCAAGAGGATGTGACTGAAATTTTTATCAGACTTATCTACAATAATATAAATTGACATGAAAAATCTACTCAACAATTAACCGTTATGATTTGCTTGCGACGACTAAAACATGCCGATGGGTCGCATCCGCTTTTGGCACGAAGCGGACTGCACTGAAGCACTACTATGAGTGATGGGTGGACAATGCAACTAACAATGCAGTGAATTTTTGAATGATATCGAAAGTCCACAGGAAAGCTGGAATTGAAGTTGCTCGAGGTATTAATTGCCGGTCTGAACAACATCATCATATCTAATTTTAGCAGGAGATAAACATGGTGTTTGTATTTTTTGAAGTAATGGACGCACTTCCAACTAAATGGCCATGTGAATCAAAAAGAGTTTAGACGCACAATCATATTTATTTATATTCATTCGCGAGCATTGTTATTTTTTCTGCCGATAGATAAGGTAACTTAACTCCGATATATTTCATAATTTGGCGATTGCGTTTGGCACTGCCTACCTGTTTTTTCAATAGGTTAAATTGGTCATCGTTGTCTAATACTTCACTATATACTTGGTTGCTTAAACCAGAAATAGAGGAAATATAATGCTCATCTATTTTTCTGCAACACTTTATTAAAAAGGTAATCAGTGTCGTTGCTTCTTTTAGTGTAACTTTGTCCGCATCATAGTCCTCTAATGTTTTCATTACATCAAAATGATAAAAATTATCATATAAAAAAGAAATCTTAGTCTCCAAGAATCTCTTGTCAGAAGAGGATAATCCAGCATTTGAAGTGCTGGCATGGACTATTTGATTGCGCCAATGACACATAAGCTCAACTAGCAAATACCATTCCTTTTCTATTCCAGGTATAGATTTGCAAAACTCAGAAAATCTTCTCGCTTTTGAGTCATTGGTAGAAAGTTTTTTTTTGAAATCCAAATCAAAATTGAGTTTCTTCCAAAGCTCATCATCACTAATGTTGCTCATATATTCAAATAGAGCTTCAACTGCAAACACCAAAGAAGAACGAACTGCAAATCTACGCGCAGCAATGCAGGATTTTTCTAAATTTTTAGCTTCCCATTTGATATTTAACTCAGGATTTGGAACTGAATTGGCAGGCAGATTTGAGAGAGCAACAGCTATAGTATTAAGATTATGTACGCTATATCCAATTTCATTTAAAAAAAATTTAAGGTATTTAGTCTCAGTCATCTGCTTAAACCTTGGTGGCATTGTCAGGATTTGAACCCGCATTTCTAGATTTCAAAAAATTTTTAGTTTCCAGTGTCTTATCCAATTAGACGATGATGCCAGTACGTAGAACAGTATACTTTGCGCAATACTTTCG
The DNA here is from genome assembly GCF_001753185.1 of Klebsiella sp. LTGPAF-6F. NCBI lineage: Bacteria > Pseudomonadati > Pseudomonadota > Gammaproteobacteria > Enterobacterales > Enterobacteriaceae > Klebsiella > Klebsiella sp. LTGPAF-6F. Next base: position 1,351,555 of record NZ_CP017450.1, on the reverse strand, counting down.
TCAATGATTATGGTCAGCAACGTCCGCTCTTGGCACAGAGCTGCTGTTGCAGCCCTGACAACCTTAGACCTCTATCGATTCAGAAAGCTCTAACGCATCATCGACTTCAATGCCCAGATAACGGACTGTGCTTTCCAGTTTCTTATGACCCAACAGAAGTTGAATCACCCGAAGATTCCTGGTTTTCTGTTTCCACCTGGCAGTACAGCCAGGCGATGAGGAAAGCAAGTGTGACCGCCTCAGATCCTGCAGAAGACGGTTCATGAATCCCGCTCAGTCCTAGTATGTGTGAAAAGCCCCTTTCAGCAAGGAAGGGGGGCAGTTCAGAAAGACGGGGATATAAGGGGTTCCGCTAACGGCCCGCATTCCCCCTCTCTTCAGAAGAAGCCAGGCAGGTGGTAAGCCTTTGCTTTATTTGACCTTTCTTATCGCCTTCGGCTGTTTTACAGACTTTTTGGGTGCCTGTGTCTTCAGCTTTTCAATATACGCGTTCACATTCCGGGCTCGCCGTACTGCTCTCGTCCCCACTGCAACGCAGTATTAATCAACCTCTCCAGCAGTTGTTGCGCCTGCTGCCCTTTCTCCGGTAGATAAGCAAAGCTCTCCTCATCCATATAGCAGCACTGGGCCATTTCTAGCTGAACAGCATGAATATGGTTGGCGGGATCGCCATAGTGACGGGTGATATATCCGCCTTTAAAGCGGCCATTGAGTATCCGGCTATACTGCGGGAACGCATTGCAGCTTGCCAGCAGCGCCTGGCTGAGCTGCGTCGAACAGCTGGCGCCGTCCGCCGTACCAAAGTTCAGATCCGGCAGGCGCCCTTCAAACAAGCGCGGCACCACGGATTTGATCGAGTGCGCATCCCACAACAGCGCATAGCCAAATTTCTCACGCAGGCGTGCCAGTTCAGCGGCAAGCGCCTGGTGATAAGGCTGCCAGACCTGTTTTAGGATCGCGTCCTTCGCCGCCGCGTCAGGCGCACCGCCCGGCACGAACAGGGCTTCGCCGTCAAAAAAGATATCGGTAAACAGCCCGGTTGTCGCCGTGCTGTAAAGCGGTTTATCATCCGCCGGGCGATTGATATCCACCACATAGCGGGAATAGCGGGCGCATAACGTGCTGGCCCCCATGTCCGCGATGGTCTGATAGAGCAAGGGAATATGCCAGTCGGTATCTTCCAGACGCTTCGCCCTCGGCGTGAGCCCCTGGGCGACTTCGGGGGTTAATAACGTTCCCGGGTGGGGCATACTGACCAGAAGCGGCAGGTTCCCCTGCTGCAAATCAAACGCCTTAATCACAATAAACCTCCTTACCTTGATAAATCACCTGTTTCGAAAGGGAGCCTCCCAGCCAGTAGCTTAGCTCCGCCGGATGAGCGATATCCCACGCCACGAAGCTGGCCTCTTTTCCGGCTTCCAGAGAACCGCAAACTGTATCCAGCCCCAGCGCCTTCGCGCCGTTAAGCGTCACGCCAGCCAACGCCTCTTCCGGCGTCATGCGGAATAGCGTACAGGCCATATTCATCATCAGACGCAGGGACAACACCGGCGAGGTGCCGGGATTTAAATCGCTGGCGAGGGCAATCGGCACCCTGTACTGACGCAGCAGATCCAGCGGCGGTAGCTGTTTCTCACGCAGGAAGTAATAGGCGCCCGGCAGCAGCACCGCCACCGTCCCATGGCGTGCCATTACGGCGACATCTTCTTCGCACAAATATTCCAGATGATCCGCCGACAGCGCATGGTAGCGAGCGGCCAACGCCGCCCCATGCTGTAGCGTTAGCTGTTCAGCATGGAGCTTCACTGGCAGCCCCAGTTCCCGGGCTTTCTGAAAGACCCGCTCCACTTGCGAGGGCGAAAATGCCAGGTGTTCGCAGAACGCATCCACCGCATCCACCAGCCCTTCCTGATGCAGTTCCGGCAGCAGTCGTTCGCAAATATAGTCAATCCAGGCATCCGCCCGCTCCTGATACTCGACGGGCACCGCATGGGCCGCCAGGCAGGTACTGCGCACGGTCAGCGGCACTATGTCGCCTAAACGGCGGATCACCCGCAGCATTTTACGTTCGTTAGCCAGATCCAGGCCGTAGCCGGATTTGATCTCCAGCGCCGTTACGCCGTCCCGGCACAGCTCCCGGATACGCTGCCGCGCGCTCTCCAGCAACTGGCTTTCGCTGGCCTGTCGCGTGGCGTTGACTGTACTGGCGATCCCGCCGCCGCCAGCCGCGATCTCCGCATAGCTCGCCCCGTTGAGACGCATTTCAAACTCCCGAGCCCGGTCGCCGCCAAACACCGCGTGGCTATGACAATCCACCAGTCCCGGCGTGACCACCCTGCCCTGCAAATCCACCCGCTGCGCAACGGGTAAGTCCGGCAATTCTGCCCGGTTCCCGACCCATAACAGCACTGCGCCGTCGGTCAGCATCGCGCCATCGTCAAGCAACTGATAATGCCCTGCGGCCATGGTGGCGATCCGGCAGTGGTGCCAAAGGGTATACATGACGCTCTCCTTTAACGACTGATGGCGGCGCCAGCCGCCGCTGCGGACTGCGCTTTGCGCAGGACATAGTAGAGCCCCGCCGGTAGCGCCAGCCCAATGAGCCAGGAGATGTCGATACCGCCCAGCATCTTCACGAATGGGCCGGAATAGAATCCACTATCAATAAACGGCGTCTGTACCGCCACTCCAACGAGATAAACCCCGAGCCCCGTCACATTCCACGCCCGATATTTCCCGTTCGGATCGTTCAGCGCCTCCATGTCTATCGCCTGATGGTTGAAGAAATAGTAATCCACCAGGTTAATCGCGCTCCACGGTGTAAAGAAAGTCAACAGGAACAACAGGAAGGATTTAAAAGCCGACAGGAAAGAGTGTTGCCCGATAATCGCGATAGCGGTCGCCAGGGTAATAATCATCGCCAGCACCAGCAGACGTACCGACTGGCTTATGCGCACTCGCTGCTTCCCGCAGCTGTACACCGTCGCCAGGCACATCAGGCTGCCGTAGGCATTCAGGGTATTGATCGTCAGTTTACCAAACGCGATGCTCAGATATAACAGCGTGGCAATCGCGCCGGTGCCGCCCAGGCCGACGATATAGTCCACCTCATGACCGACCAGTTTTCCCTGCGAGAGAGCGGCAGCCAGCACCCCGACGGTCATGGCGATTTGCGCGCCAATCACCGAACCGCTCCCGACGGCGAAAAAGACCTTCCCGGGAGAGGTGCTGCGCGGCAGATAGCGGGAATAATCGGCAACATAGGGGCCAAAAGTGATCTGCCAGGAAGCCGCAAGGCCGGTGGCGGTTAAAAACGTACTCCAGCTAAAGGGTCGGATACTCAGCAGGTCGCCAATAGCCGGAAAGGAACTGATTTTCCACAGCAGGTAGATAAACGCGATAATCCCCACCAGGCTCGCCAGCTTACCCAACAGGTGGATCAATCGATAGCCGACATAGGCGATAACCAGCGTGGCGGCAGCAAAAAGCAGAATGCCGCTGGTTTCCGTAGTATGGAAAACCGCTGAGATCGCCTGGCCGGACAGCACCGCCCCGGTGGCGATAAAGCCAAGGTACATCAGGCAGACCAGCAGAATCGGCAGGCAGGCGCCGTAGACGCCGAACTGTACCCGGCTGCTGATCATCTGTGGTATCCCCAGCTGCGGCCCTTGCGCGGCATGCAATGCCATCACAATCCCGCCGGCAATCTGCCCCAGCATAAGACCGGCCAGCGACCAGAAAACATCCCCGCCGAATACAATCGTTAATGCGCCAGTGACCATGGCGGTAATTTGCAGGTTAGCCCCCAGCCACAGGGTGAACTGGCTAAAAATGCTACCGTGGCGTTCACCGTCAGGGATGGGTTCAATAGAACGTGTTTCGATGTATGTTGTGTTGTTATTCTTCATGGCAGCACTCCGGTGAGGCGAAGGGGATACATTGTCCCCTTCGCCGGAGAAATTAGTCCGCAATCATTGGCAAGTTGAGTCCTTGCTCTCTGGCGCATTCAATCGCGATGTCATAACCCGCATCCGCATGGCGCATCACACCGGTGGCCGGGTCGTTGCTCAGCACCCGGGCGATGCGCTCCGCCGCTTCATCGCTGCCGTCGCATACAATGACGACGCCGGAGTGCTGGGAGAAGCCCATCCCTACGCCGCCGCCATGGTGCAGGGAAACCCAGGTCGCGCCACTGGCGGTATTCAGCAGCGCGTTCAGCAACGGCCAGTCGGAGACCGCGTCGGAGCCGTCCTGCATCGCTTCCGTTTCGCGGTTAGGGCTGGCAACGGAGCCGGAGTCAAGATGATCGCGGCCGATCACGATCGGTGCCGACAGCTCGCCGCTGCGGACCATTTCGTTAAACGCCAGGCCCAGCCGGGCGCGCTGTCCCAGGCCGACCCAGCAGATCCGGGCCGGCAGCCCCTGGAAGCTGATGCGCTCTCTGGCCATATCCAGCCAGTGGTGGAGGTGTTCGTCATCGGGTATCAGCGCTTTAACTTTCGCGTCGGTGCGGTAGATATCCTGCGGATCGCCGGAAAGCGCCGCCCAGCGGAATGGGCCAATCCCCCGGCAGAACAGCGGACGAATATAGGCGGGAACAAAGCCTGGGAAGTCAAAAGCGTTTTCCACCCCCATCTCTTTCGCCATCTGGCGGATGTTGTTGCCGTAATCGAAGGTGGGAATGCCCTGCTGCCTGAAGGCGAGCATGGCTTTAACGTGTTCGGCCATTGAGGCTTTCGCCGCGTGGATCGTCTCCACCGGGTGGGACTGCGCGCGAGCGCGGTAGTCTTCCCAGCTCATGCCCAGCGGCAGATAACCGTTGAGGGGATCGTGTGCGCTGGTCTGGTCGGTCACCATGTCCGGGCGCACGCCGCGTCTTACCAGCTCCGGTAAAATTTCCGCCGCGTTGCCATGCAGCGCGATGGATACCGCTTCTCCTTTTGCGGTATAGCGGGCGATGCGGGCCAGGGCGTCATCCAGATCGCTGGCCTGCTCATCGACATAGCGGGTACGCAGACGGAAGTCGATACGCGACTGCTGGCATTCAATATTCAGCGAACAGGCTCCCGCCAGGGTTGCGGCCAGCGGCTGAGCGCCGCCCATGCCCCCCCAGACCCGCAGTCAGCACCCAGCGTCCGCGCAGGCTACCGTTATAGTGCTGGCGCCCGGCTTCCACAAACGTTTCGTAAGTGCCCTGAACAATGCCCTGGCTGCCGATGTAGATCCATGAGCCGGCCGTCATTTGCCCGTACATCGCCAGACCTTGTGCATCAAGCTCGTTGAAGTGCTCCCAGTTTGCCCAGTGCGGTACGAGGTTGGAGTTGGCGATCAGCACCCGCGGGGCGTTGTCGTGGGTTTTGAAAACCCCCACCGGTTTACCGGACTGGATCAACAGCGTTTCATCATCATTGAGCTGCTTCAGGGTCTCAACGATCTTGTCGTAGCATTCCCAGTTGCGGGCCGCCCGGCCAATACCGCCGTACACCACCAGCTCTTTTGGATTTTCGGCGACATCAGGATCCAGGTTGTTCATCAGCATGCGCAGCGGCGCCTCTGTGAACCAACTTTTTGCGTTCAGCTTAGTGCCTCGCGGGGCTCTGATTTCAACATCGCGAAAACGGGTTGCTTGTTTACTCATGCGCTTTACCTTCTTATCCGTTACCTGCCATATGTTAATTAATTGTTAGTTTTGTTATTTGCATTTTAATTGTATATACATGATAAGCATATTGGATGCCAGGTTAGAAATTAATTTATAAAACCAATAAAATTCAACAAATTAACATAAAAACAGAAGGACATGCTGCGCTATACACTCGTGAACACACCGTGATGATGGGCCATTTTGGTGCAAAAATACAGCTCTCTGCCTTATTTTTGTGCACTAAAACATCACAAAAAGATAACACCAGTGCATTTTCTATCTCGTCATGACTTCTTATCTCGCCATAGACGGCAGTACCAGATAACGCAAACACACTATAAGCGATTGTTTCAAAATAACTAAATAACCATCTTATTGCGTATCCCTCTGGCAGTGGCACAAGTTTTGCTAGTTGTACATACAAGATTATACATAGCAGCATTTTGTCGCGTGACTCCCCTGCATTCGGGAACACCACACACAACAATCAGAGGCGTGAAGATGATTACCTTCCAGAATGTGACTAAGCACTACGACAACGGTTCGGTCGTAGTAGATGGCCTTAGCCTGGTAGCGCCGGGTGGCAAAATTACGGTATTTGTCGGCCCTTCGGGCTGTGGAAAAACCACCTCATTGCGGATGATTAACCGGTTAGTGGAACCGTCATCGGGCCGAATCCTGCTTAACGGCGAAGCCACCGAGCAAATGGATATCGTGCAACTGCGCCGCCGTATTGGCTATGTCATTCAAAATGCAGGTTTATTCCCTCACAAAAACATTATCGACAACATTGCCACCACCGCGATTCTCAACGGCGCCGCCAAAAGTAAAGCCAGAGCCAGAGCCGGGGAATTACTGGAAGTCGTCGGTCTGGATCCGCAAATCGCCAAACGCTTCCCCTGGCAGCTTTCCGGAGGCCAGCAGCAGCGCGTGGGCGTTGCCCGCGCCCTGGCGGCAGACCCGGAGTTTATGTTGATGGACGAACCGTTCAGCGCGGTCGACCCGGTGGTCCGCGAACAGCTGCAGGAAGAGTTTTTGCGTATTCAGAAAGAGGTGAGCAAAACCATCATTATGGTCACTCACGATATTGATGAAGCCATGAAGCTCGGCGACCTGGTCGCGGTACTTAAACCTGGCGGCAAGCTGGCGCAGATGGCCTCCCCAGGAAAACTGCTCAATACGCCGCAAAACGCCTTTGTAGCGGACTTTATCGGCAAAGACAGAGGCTATCGCAAACTGAGTTTCCACGCCGCCAACACAGAAACCGGGTTACGCAACGAGCCCTATGCCGAGCTGGATTGTTCCTTTGAGCAGGCCAGAGAGATGGCCATCGACCGCTGGCTGCTGGTTACCCAAAACGGCAAAGCGTTTGGCTGGTTCGACACCCATCAGCCGGCAACAGCAATTACCCACGACAACATCAATCTGGGGGCGACGTTCCACCAGCAGGGGAGCCCGTTACGCCATTTGCTGGACGCTGCGCTGAGCTCGCCCAACCACCGGGCCGTGATCGTCGATGAACGGCAAATCCCGCAGGGGACCATCCACCTCGATCAAGTACTCGACATGTGTAAATCCACGCGCCAGGAGGGAGCATGAGATTCGATTGGCTATGGGCGCAGAGCGATAAAATCTTCAACCTGTTTCTCTGGCACAGCTATCTCGCAATTGTGCCGGTAGTGATAGGGTTAATTCTGGCGATCCCCGTCGGCTGGGGCATTCACCACCTGCCATCGGTCAAGTCGGCGATCGTTAACCTGTTTGGCCTACTCTATACCATTCCGTCACTGGCGCTGTTTGTGCTGCTGCCCCCGCTGCTCCACACGCAGATTCTGGACCCCATTAATGTTGTGGTCGCACTGACCATCTACAGCTTTGCGCTACTGGTTCGCACCGTCTGCGACGGGCTGGACTCCGTATCGGCCGATACCCGTCAGTCCGCGGCAGCGCTCGGGTATAAACCCGCTCAGCAGTTTTTCCAGATCGACCTGCCGCTGGCCGTGCCGGTGATTGGTTCCGGCCTGCGCGTTGCCGTGGTGTCTAACGTCAGTATCGTTTCCGTCGCGGCATTAATCGGCGCACCGCAGCTCGGCTCGCTGTTTACCCTGGGCTTCCAGCTGCAATTTCTGACGCCCATCATCGCCGGGATCGCGCTCAGCATCATTCTGGCGCTGCTGCTGGATATGCTGGTGGTTTACGCCACTCGTCAACTCAGCCGCTGGCAACCTCAGAGAGGATAATTATGCTTACCTGGTTTATGGATCCCATCCACTGGTTTGGTGAGGGCGGCATTTTCCCCCTTCTGGCGCAGCACATCAGCTATAGCGCTGTCGCTCTGGCGATCGCCTTTATCATCGCGTTTCCCGTCGGCTGCTACACCGGCCATACCGGTAAAGGGGAAGGCCTGCTCATCGGTACCACCAACGCCCTGCGCTCCCTGCCCTCATTTGGGCTGATTATTCTGCTGGTGATTTTACTTTCCGGCGAGTTTGAGTCCGATATGGCCTTTATTCTGCCCTGTATTCTGGTGCTGGTGGCGCTGGCGCTCCCGCCGATTGCGCTGGGTGTGCATGCGGGTATTCGCGCGCTCGATCCCTATGTCCTTGATGCCGCTCGCGGCATGGGGATGACGCGGCTGCAGATCCTGCTACAGGTGGAGTTGCCCTGCGCGCTTCCGCTGATCCTCTCCGGCGTGCGCAGCGCCACGTTGCAGATTATTTCCACCGCCACCATCGCAGCCTATGTCTCGCTGGGGGGATTCGGACGTCTGATTATTGACGGACGCGCGGCGAACGATTTCAGCCAGATGATCGCCGGCGCCATGCTGGTGGCGCTACTGGCTTTACTGATCGACTGCTTGTTCTCTTTCTCGCAAAAAATAGTCGTTTCACCCGGTATTACCCGGCGCATTAAAAACCCATAACCTCATTCCACTGCTCAAAAGGATACCTCAATGAATATGAAAAAACGTATTTTGACGCTGTGTTCAGCGCTGCTGCTGTCGGCGACCTCATCGGCCTGGGCCGCGCCGAAAGTCATTGTCGGTTCTGCAGACTTCCCGGAAAGCCAACTGCTGGGCACCATTTATGCGGGTGCGTTAGAAGCGCAAAACATCCCGGTGGAGAAAAAGCTGAACATCGGCAGCCGCGAAGTGTATATCCCGGCGCTGCTGGACGGCTCCATCACGCTGATCCCGGAATACAGCGGCGCGCTGTTGAGCTATCTGGATGCGAAAAATGCGGCACACGGTAGTGAGGACGTCGCCAGAGAGCTGGCCGCTAAGCTGCCGGAGAAAGTTAAAATGCTGCAGATCTCCCAGGCTCAGGATATCGACGTTCTGGCCGTGACGCAGAAAACCGCCGATAAATATAAACTGAAAACCATCGCCGATTTACAGCCTGTTGCCAGCCAGCTGGTGCTGGGCGGCCCGGCGGAATGGAAAACCCGCCATGAGGGGCTCTCCGGCCTGCGCGACGTGTACGGGCTGAACTTTAAGAGTTTTAAAGTGCTGGATGTCGGCGGGCCGCTGACGCTCAGCGCCATGAAAAATAACCAGGTCCAGGTCGCCGATCTGCTTTCAACCTCGCCAGCAATCAAAAAAGATCGCCTTGTCGTGCTGGAAGACACAAAACATCTGTTCGCGGCGCAAAATATTGTGCCAATCGTCGCCAGTGAAGCGCTGAATGACGCCGTGACCACCACGCTGAATAAAGTATCTGCTCAGCTAACGACTGAAGATCTGATCGACATGAACGAGAAAATTGCCGAATTTGTCAGCATCGACGATATCGCGCATCAGTGGCTGGTAAAACATGGATTTAGCCAATAAGGTCGCAGACATGACAACTCCTCTGAACGGCAGCATTACCCTCGGGCAGGCACCGGGTACTGTGGATGAGATAGTGCGGATTGCCGACGGCGCGCCGATCGCGCTGGAGAAGGCCGCGCTGGATAATATGGCGCGGGTCAGCAGCCGTATTCAGCGCGCCATTGAACAAGGCCAGGTAATCTACGGGCTGACGACCGGCGTCGGCGATCTGGTCACCACCCGGCTGTCCCCGGACAGGATGACGGATACTCAGCTGAATATGCTGCGCAGCCACGCCTGCGGAGTCGGTCCGGACCTGACGGTGCGTGAAGTGCGGGCCATGATGGCGGTGACGTTAAAATCCCTGCTGCAGGGATACAGCGGCGTCACCCCGGCGCTGGCGCAGCGTATCGCCGATATGTTGAACCGTCAGGTCACGCCGTGGTCACCCGCCGGCGGCTCCGTCGGTTATCTGATTGCCACAGCCCATATCGGCCTTGCGGTCTTCGGCGAAGGCAAATGCTGGTATCAGGGAGAACTGCTGCCGGCGCAACAGGCGCTGACGCGGGCGGGTATCCCGCCCTATGTTCCCGGCCCCAGAGAGGGTCACGCGTTGGTCGGCGGCACCTATGAGATCACCGCGCTGGGCTGCCTGGCCGTGGCGGATTTCCAGCGTCTGCTCCCCGTCGCCGATATGGCGGGCGGGATGTGCCTCGAGGCCATGCGGGGCAATACGCGCGGCTACGATGCCCGCCTGCACGCCCTGCGCCCTCATCCCGGACAGCAGGAAACCGCGCAAAACCTGCGCCGCCTGCTGAAAGGCAGCGAGATCCTGGCGCGTTATCGCGACCACCGGGTTCAGGACGCGCTTAGTTTACGCTGTATCCCCCAGATCCACGGCGCGGTGCGCGACCAGCTGGCCCACTGTCGGCAGATTATGACCATCGAACTCAATTCGGTGACCGATAACCCGCTGTTTCTGGTAGAAGAAGACAGGCTTATCGTGATGCCAGGGGGCAACGGTCACGGTGCGCCAACGGCGCTGGCGCTGGATGCGCTGGCCGTTGCCATTGCCCAGTTGAGCACCGCTTCCCAGGCCCGTTGCGACCGAATAACCAATACGCATCTCAGCGGGCTGCCGGCCTTTCTTATCTCGCCGGATTCGGGGTACTCCGGGATGATGATCCCACCCTACGTCGCCGCTGCGCTGGCGGGCGATAACCGCAGTCTGGCCGGCCCGGCCAGTATCCACACGGTATCCACCTGCGCCGGTCAGGAAGATCATGTCAGCATGGGGGTTGCCGCCGCACGTAAAGCGCTTAAGGCGGTAGAAAACGCCGTAGACATCGTCGCCATCGAACTGCTGTGCGCCTGTCAGGCGCTGGAGTTCCATCGCCCGCTGCGTGCCGCCGTGGGCAGCGAGGCGACGCTGGAGAGAGTGCGTCAGGCGGTGCCGTTCCGGGATAAAGATACGCTGCTCTACCCCGATATACATGCGCTACGCGCCCTGATTCATCAGGGCGAACTCAGCGCGATGCTGCAGGCATTGTGCGAAGAGGAGTGACAACAGGCGCCGCAGAAGGAGCCTGCGGCGTGATTAAAGGGGAATCAGCGTGATGCGGGCCAGACGCGCGCCCGGAGAGTCCTGGATAACCAGCGCCACCGCTTCATCCACCAGCAGGCTGTCGTAATGTTCCAGTAAATAGCGTTGGTCGCCGACGCTCACCCGCAACGCGGGCCCGGCATTAAACAATATCCGCAGTCCGCCCTGATGCGACCACGTCCCCGCCCCGCACCAGCTCACCGTAGCCCGCAGAGCGGCTTCCCGGTAAATCACATTAAAATCCAGCAGCGGGCCGCCGACAATCTCACAGGATACGCCGCTCGCGCCGTTAAACCCCAGCGCCTGGAAAGGCGTAATCAATGCGCTGCGCTGCCCATCGATTGTCAGGTACATCCCGCCGCCTTCCAGCACGCTGATATTGCGCAGGTAGCCGGGAAATGCGGAGAACGGACCAGGCTGGCGAATGGTCGCCAGGGAAATACGCCAGTCATATTCCCCCGCTTCCGGATAGCGGGCCACTTCGCGCGTCATGCCCTGGCCGTTTTTCCAGGGCATTTCCGTATACAACCCGGCAGGGAGCAGACGGATCATTTGCGCATGCTCCCTTCCAGGCGGTAACGCGGACCGGGATAGACCAGGCGCACGCTGGTGACGATTTTCTTCTCCTGTCGGCCGGTCCACGTCCGACGATTGACCAGCAGACAAGGCGTATGTTCATCAATTTCCAGGTAAACACACTCGGCCCGCGTGACGTTGACCGCTTCAATAACGTGTTCGCCTTCAACAATCGGGGCAATTGAGGAGAGATAGGCGTTCGGCGTGATACGTGTAAAATCCTGCTGCAGGTAGTCCGGCACAACCTGCATATTCACCAGTCGATCTTCCAGCATAACCGGTACGCCATTTTCATAATGGCAAATCAGCGAATGGTACAGACCGCAACCCTGCTGCATGCCGAAGCTGAATGCCTGCTGGGCATCGGCTTCGATTTCCGTCAGTCTGAAGACTCTGGCGTGGTGGCGATGGCCACGGCTGGCGATTTCGTCAGCGATATTGTTAATGTCCAGCAGCGCCGACTGGCCGCGAATTTCGGCGACAAAAGTACCGACCCCCTGCATCCGCACCAGCAAGCCCTCCGCGGTCAGTTCTCGCAACGCGCGGTTAATCGTCATTCTGCTATAGCCAAACAGCGTGACCAGTTCGCTTTCAGAAGGAACACGGTAATTCGCGGGCCATGCCCCGCTGTGGATCTTGGTTTTGATCATGGCCTTTACCCTTTCATAAAAGGGGGCGGGATGTTCAAGTAACTCATCCATGGAATCCGAATTTGACAGGTCGTTACGCGCCATTAACCATTCCTCATATGCTGACGTTGTCAGTTTACTCTATGACCTGTTAGATGTATATATATGTACATGTATATACATTAGCACTGATAATAAGGTGGTAAAATGGCAGTCTGGTTGGCAGAAAAAGCGCTGTTGCCTGATGGCTGGGCAAATAATGTCGGCATAACCGTGTCCGAAGAAGGCATCATAACCGCGCTGGAAAAGAACGCAGCGCCGAATCCGCAGGCGACGCGCATCAAAGGTGTCGTCGTGCCGGGTATGCCGAACCTGCACTCCCATGCCTTCCAGCGGGCGATGGCCGGGTTAACGGAGGTGGCGGGAAACCCGTCGGATAGCTTCTGGACCTGGCGGGATCTGATGTACAGGCTGGTAGATAAAATTACGCCAGAACAGCTGGAAACCATCGCCAGCTATCTGTACATCGAAATGCTGAAAGCCGGGTACACCTCGGTCGCCGAATTCCACTATCTGCATCACAGCAGCAGCGGCGCGCCTTATGAAGAGCGGACGGAATTAGCGCTGCGTATCGCCAGCGCGGCGAAACATACCGGCATCGGCCTGACGCTGCTGCCCGTCCTGTACAGTTACGCCGGGTTTGGCGCGCAGCCGCCCTCCGTTGGACAGCGCCGCTTTATCAACGATAGCGACAGCTATCTGACAATGTACGAGTCGCTCACATCGCGGCTGGCCGGCGAGCCAATGCAGCGTACCGGTCTGTGCTTCCACTCATTACGGGCCGTTACGCCGGAGCAGATTGGCGCCATTCTGGCCTGCCATCCTGGCCAGCAGCCGATTCATATTCATATTGCTGAACAGCAAAAAGAGGTGGATGACTGCCTGGCCTGGTCCGGCGAGCGCCCGGTGGAGTGGCTGTACAACCATCTCCCCGTGGATTCGCGCTGGTGCCTGATCCACGCCACTCATCTGACGCCTCAGGAAACGATGAAGATCGCCACATCCGGTGCGGTGGCCGGCCTGTGCCTGACCACCGAAGCCAATCTCGGCGATGGCATATTCCCTGGCCCACAATATCTGGAGCATAACGGCGTCTGGGGAATTGGTTCCGACAGCCACATTAGCGTCAGCGTCAGCGAGGATTTACGCTGGTTCGAATACGGGCAGCGCCTGATAGCCCAGCGCCGTAACCGGCTCATCGTCCCAGGCGAGCCTCACGTCGGCAACGTGCTGTATCAAGGGGCGCTACGAGGCGGCGCCAGAGCGCTGGGCCAAAACATTGGCCATCTAAGCGTAGGATATCGGGCCGATCTGGTCGTATTGGATAGCCAGAATCCCTTTATCGCCAGCGCAGAAGACCAGATGCTGCTCAACCGCTGGATCTTCGCCTGCTCGTCTAATCCCATTACCGCGGTGATGACTGGCGGACGCTGGGTGATTGAGGATGGGCATCACCATAAAGAAGAATCTGTCTCTCAGGCATTTATTCAGGTGATGAAAGATCTTGCAGCCTGATATCGAAAAAAGCGGTTCACCGACGGTGAACCGCTTTGTTTTCGGAGGTATTCAAAGTAAAAGCCTCAGGCGATTCACTGAATCCAATAAGCCAGCCCCGCGGCGAAGAGCATTGAAAGCAGGACCGATGCCAAGCCAGGCAGCAGAAAAGGGTGATCGATAATATGTCGGCCCAGTCTGGTGGAGCCGGTATCATCCAGCTCTACCGCCGCCAGCAGCGTCGGATAGTTTGGCAGAATAAAAAGAGAAGCCGTTGCCGGGAAGCAGGCAACCAAAATAGCCGGGGCAACGCCCATACTCAGCGCGGCGGGGAATAAAATTTTTGTGGAAGCCGCCTGAGAATACAAGAAGCATGAGGCCGCCATAATAATAATGGCCAGCATCATGGGCGAATCCAGCAAGTGTGACGAGACCGCGCTTTGCAACCACTGTTGATTACTGTCCATAAAGGTTGAACCCAGCCAGGCGACGCCGAGAATACAGATGCAGGAGGTCATCCCGGTTTTAAACACCGAGCCGGACGGGACCTTGTGTACGTTAACCCGGCAGCACACCACAATCAGCAGCGCAACGCCCATCATCACTCCTACCCGCGCCTGTCCGCTGCTCATGACCGGATGGGCAATCAGCCCGAGTTTCGGACTGGTGACAATCGCATAAACCAGCACCACAACCAACCCGACGATAAAAATCAGCACCGAACGACCGGCGCAGGGCGGGATCGCCCGCGCAGTCCTTACCTGCACCTGAACCGGATTGTCATTGAGCCGATCCTGCTGGCGGATCCTGTCCCAGCACAGGTAAAAAACGGAGGTGACCAGCAGCGCCAGAAAGGTGGACGGGATTGATACCGCGATAAGCTCAATATAGCCCCAGCCAGAATGGCCCTTTTCCAGAATCCCCGAGAAGAAAATCACCGCCGCAGAAATGGGCGACGCCACAATGCCCAGCAAAGAGGCGCCGACCGAAAGAGCAAGCGCCCGGGTGGGCTTTATATTGTTCTCTTTCGCCACGCCGACAATCACCGGCATACAGGCAAAAGAGACCTGCCCGGTGCTGGCCATCATGGTTAATAGCCAGGTGGAAAGCGGCGCGGTGATGACTAACAATCGCGGATAGCGGCGCAGCAGGCGCTCGGTGAGGTCAACAAGGTATTCAATACCGCCGGCCTCCTGCATGGCGGCAATCGCCACGATCACCACCATGATAAATACGATAACCAGCATCGGCATATCACCCGGCGTGGCGCCGAGCGCGCTGAGGACAATCACGCCGGCGCCGCCGGCAAACCCCACGCCGATCCCCCCGACCCGCATGCCGATGTACAGAAACAGCAGCACCACCAGAAACTGAACCAATATCATACATTGCCTCCACGGCTCCCTGTCCGGCATTAACCCTTTACATGATTAAATGGCCTGCAAGTCCTGGCCGCCGGGCAAACGCGCTCTCACCCTGTTTTTGGATACAAAACGATAACTTATCGCGCTACCGCGGCATCGCTGCGTACGGTATTCATCAGGCATCCGATCTGCTCAATCTCGACTTCCACCCTGTCCCCGGGCTGCATAAAGAGCGGCGGGGTACGTTTTTTTCCGATGCCTCCGGGCGTGCCGGTCAGAATGACATCCCCCGGCGAGAGCGCGCTGAAGGTGCTGATATACGCAATGAGTTCGGCAATTGAATACAACATGCTGCCCGTATTATCCTGCTGCACCGTCTGGCCATTCAGTCGGGTGGTAATATTCAGATTTTGCGGGTCGGGGATAGCGTCCGCGGTCACCAGCCAGGGGCCGAAGCCGCCCGTCGCTGGCCAGTTTTTGCCGCCGGTAAAGCAGGCATGCTGCCAGTCGCGCACGGAGCCATCCATATAGCAGCTGTAGCCGGCAACATAATGCAGCGCCTCCTGCTCTGGTATATTGCGTCCTCCACGGCCCATCACCAGCGCCATTTCGCCTTCATAGTCAAACTCATTGCTGCGTTCCGGCTTGAGGAGCGGTGCCAGATGCCCGGTCTGTGAATCCGCA
Organism: Klebsiella sp. LTGPAF-6F; assembly: GCF_001753185.1. Classification (NCBI taxonomy): domain Bacteria; kingdom Pseudomonadati; phylum Pseudomonadota; class Gammaproteobacteria; order Enterobacterales; family Enterobacteriaceae; genus Klebsiella; species Klebsiella sp. LTGPAF-6F. Next base: position 1,335,693 of record NZ_CP017450.1, on the reverse strand, counting down.
AAGCGAATGAATAGCACTGGGTTAGAGGGCTTCTCGTTACCGGCAGCATTTTTATCGCGATAATTCACGCCAGCGCAGATAATTTTTTTCGGTTCAGTAATGACCGGCAGGAAAGCGATCTCGTCGAAAGAATAGTTCGCCTGTTTCGCAGACGGCGGCAGAGTATCAACAAGATGAAGATGCGGTATAAATTCCAGCAGGCTGCCATATTGAGGAAACCGCGCCTGCAGATCGATGACGCCGTCAGCGGTCGCCAGGCCATATTTGTTTTTATCATTAACGCGAAAGCTTAATAGTTTCATAAATCACCCAGCAATATACAGAGGTGAAAGCCCCGACGTTATGATGAAGAGCAGCAAAAAATACCGGGGCGAAGTAACCGATGATCCGCAATACAGTAAGCGATATTTCTGCATTGCGGATTAACAACAGACGCAGAATAAATTAACCGACGCGGCCCAGCTCAGCGGCGCGCATGGCGTCATGGATCTCTTTTTCAGCGCCATTTTCGAGCGGCAGCAGCGGAGAGCGAACGGTGGCATGTTCAAGGATCCCGCGCGCAACCAGAGCATGTTTAAGGGCCACGGTCCCTTCCATGTGCGAACCGCGGTGGTAGACGCTTTTGGTCACCGGCAGCAGTCGGTCGTGCAGCTCACGCGCTTTAACGTAATCGCCCGCTTTACCCGCCTTAATCATTTCAATTAACGGCTCAGGCGCGATATTGCCGTAGCCGACCAGGAAGCCATCCACATCAAAGGCGGTATGCAGCAGATATTCATCGTGGCAGCTTAAGATTTGCAGATCCGGACGCTCGCGGCGAATAACCGGAATTTCGGTATCCCAGCGGCGCATATTACGTACGCCATTCTTCATGGCAAATACGCCCGGCTGCGCGGAGATATCCAGCAGCGTTTTCAGGTTGTAGGTGGCTTTAGTGACATCCGGATACTGGAAAAGAATCAGCGGCAGGCCGCTTTCTTCGTACACCACGCGGTAGCGATCCTGAGGCGCGCCATCCTGATAGCCAAAGCGCAGCCAGCCGTGGGAAGGATAGAGCAAACCGGCGGATGCGCCGGCGGCAACGGCGCGCTTCGCCTCCAGCGCAGCCACTTCCGTCCCTTCCCCGGTGATGCCGGCAATGATCGGAAGCTTATCATCCACGGACTTCACAAACGCGCGGATCACATTCGCCTGCTCTTCCTGGGTCAGAAAAGTCCCCTCCCCTGCGTGTCCCAGCACCACCAGACCTTTCACCCCGTCGATGCTGCCCAGCCAGCTGCCGAGGCGCTGAATGGCATCATAGTCTACGCGTCCATCGCGAGTGAAGGGTGTAACCGGAGCCGGAGTCAAACCTCTCAGATCGATGTTAATCATAAATATCCCCTTGATGAGTAAGCATTTGTTTACGGTTAAGCGATTCTTTGAAACGGAAGTGAAATCGTTTCCGCAATCGTTTTCACGACGTTGACATTGAACCTCAAAAATAAAACCGTCAACGCCATGTTGGTTAAAAATGCAACGCGGATCATAAACTAAACCGCGATCTGCATCCAGGATGAGATCCGTTATACAAAATTCAACCCTCCCCGCTTTCTCCTGGAAAATCGGGGAGGATCGCAGGGGGATTATTTACGTGGAGACGCGGTAGACTTACGGGGAATAAGGGAAGGCGTGGTAATCCGCATGTTATTATTTATCTCTGGATTCAATAACATATCAACCGCATTGCTGGCGATATGCTCCAGCGGCGTTCTGACCGAGGTCAGCGCCACGGGCAGTCTGCTCACCAGGGGAATATCATTGTAGCCGACCAGGGAGAGATCTTCGCCAATCACCAGCCCCTGCTGGTGCGCGGCCGCGAGGACGCCGATCGCCAGTTCGTCATTGACGGCAAATAGCGCGCTCGGGCGATGAGGCTGGCTGAGAATTTTCATTCCCTGCTGCTCCCCCGAGGCGATATTAAAATCTGAATGACAGCACCATTCCGCTTCGATCCTGAGCCCGGCTTCCTGCATTGCCCGCTCAAAGCCCTTACGCCGGTTGCGCGCGTTGGAGGCAAAATCAGGGCCGCCAATCAGGCCAATATCGCGGTGGCCTAAATCAATCAGGTGTCGGGTAGCCAGATAGCCGCCAAGCTCATCGTCCCCGACCGATGAGGGGCTAAAACCGTCGGTACGCAGCGCCAGAACGTGGGGCACATCCCGTTCACGCAGGGTTTGCGGCAAAGGATCGTCCAGCCGGCAGGTGGACATGATCAACCCATCCACGCGGCGATCCAGCAGCGATTCCACGGCGTTTTTCTCCTGATCCTTGCTATCACCGCAGGTCGCAACGATCGCGAAATAGCCTCGCCTGGCCGCCGCCCTGGCTATCTCTTCGAAAAGCATCGCCGTAACGGCATCGGTCAGCCTCGGCACCAGGACGCCAAGCGTTCCGGTATCGCCCCGGCGCAGGCTGGAAGCAACATAGTCCCGACGGTAGCCCAGTTCACGGGCCACCTGGCGAATTTTCTCTGCCGAGGCGCTGCGCGAGGTGGGTAACCGTTCATCGAGTACGCGCGAAACGGTCGAGACGCTCACGCCCGCAGCGCGAGCAACATCCCGCATTGTCGCCAGCTTTTTTTCCGGCAAATCGTTCAGTTCACTTTCTTGATCCATCTGCTGCTCCAACTCATCAATGCGGGTAAAAATCCGTGTTGCCCGTTCAACGGATACCATCGTGCAAACCGTGGGGTTAAAGGATCTTACGTCAAACCTCGCCCGGACAAAAGGAATGGTGCTTCACTTTGCCGGGTTCATTCGGCTGGTCGTTAATTCACATTTCTTATCCATTTTGCTTTGCATTCGCCGCTTCGCCTTTTTGCGCGTGAGTTTTTTCAGATTGTGAACTGCTCGACATTTATACAACAGGCGTAATTGACTTAGTGGCGAATCCAGCAAAGGATTAGCTGCAAGTGAAATCGATTGCAGTAACGTTATCATAAACACATCAGGACAGCATTATATGCAGCACGTCGATGAATAAGGGTTCGTTGCCCTGTGGTTATTCAGAACCTTACGTGTATGCCCCAGACAACGTTTAACAGGGTAATACTATGTCAACTCAGGCCATTGCTTCAGATTACGCCGTTGCCAGCGGAACGGCGTCCACGCCAGACGCGCTGCTGGCAAGGCTGGAACGCCTCCCCATCACCCGACGGCTGAAAGCGATCCGCGTTATCGTCGGCTTATCGACGTTTTTCGATGCCTATACCATTATTGCTATCGCTTTTGCGCTCCCCCAGCTTACCCAGGAGTGGGGTCTCACGCCGACGTTTGTCGGTCTTATTATTGCGGCCAGCTACGTGGGCCAGCTGTGCGGCGCCCTGTTTTTCGGCTCGCTGGCGGAAAAAATAGGCCGCATCGGCGTATTGCGTATCACCATCATCATGTTCGTACTCATGGATGCGGCCTGCCTTTTTGCCTGGAACGGCTGGTCAATTCTTGTTATTCGCTTTTTACAGGGGGTGGGTATCGGTGCGGAAGTCCCCGTTGCCAGCGCCTATATCAATGAATTTGTCGGTGCCAAAAAGCGCGGGCGTTTCTTTTTGTTGTATGAAGTGATTTTCCCTATCGGTATGATGTTTGCCGGATTGGTGGGGTATTTTCTGGTGCCCATCTATGGCTGGAAGGTCATGTTTTTAATTGGCTTAGTCCCCTCCGCGCTGACCGTTCCCCTGCGCTGGCTCATGCCGGAATCACCGCGCTGGTTGACCGCAAAAGGGAGGCTGAAGGAAGCGGACAGCATCGTATCGACGCTGGAATCAGAGGTCATCAGGCGCGGGATGACGTTGCCCGAACCGGAAATAAAAGCCCCCGCGGTGCAAAAAGCGGCTCCGGAAGGGGTTAAAGCCCTCTTTGGCGGTATCTATAAATCCCGCACCTTTATGCTCTGGGGACTGTGGCTGACGGTTTATAGCGTCAACAACGGAATGATCACCTGGTTTCCAACCCTCTACAAAACCTGGTTTAACCTCTCCCTCGATACCAGTCTGGCCTACGGCTGGATCACCTCTTCCTGTGGCGTCGTGGCTTCAGTGATCTGCGCCTTGATGATCGACCGCGTCGGGCGCAAACGCTGGTACACATGGGCCTTTTTACTGGCTATCGTTCCGCTGATTACGCTCTCCGTTCTGGGCGCGAAATCCGCCGTTGAAATTCTGATTCTGGGCAGCCTGACCTACGCCATTCTGCAGACCATCGCTTTCTCGCTTTATCTGTACGCGGCAGAGCTTTATCCCACCCGACTGCGCGCTATCGGCACCGCGTATTCCAGCGCATGGCTCCGGGCGGGGTCGTCCATCGGCCCACTGATGGTCGGTTTTATCGTCAGCGGCTTCGGGATCCGCTTTGTGTTTATTACTTTCGCGGTCATTGCGCTGATTGGCGGCTTAATTACCTGGCTTTTTGCCATTGAAACCAAAGGAAAATCGTTAGAAGAGCTGTCGCCATAGACGGCCTGTGGCTCCGGGAAGCGCGGGGCCACCTCTGACGGGAGGTCGGCGCAGTCGGCTGATTCAGCTGCGCCTTACCGGGAATTATTCATAGACCTGGATCATTAACAGGCGGTAAAAACATGAACAAACTCATCCACAGCGGCACGATGCTGCTGGCTTTACTACACCCTTTACAGACGCTGGCCAACGAGACGCTTTTTTCTCCCACCGCAAAAAACATGACCGGAGAATGGGGAGGCGTGCGTACGGATCTGCGCCGTCATGGTTATGATTTTACGCTGGAATATAGCGCAATGACGGCCACGAATATCTCCGGCGGTTACGATCGCGATAAAACTCTGCGCTACAGCGACCAGTATATTCTCGGCGTAAATATGGATCTGGAAAAGATTTTAGGTATTCACGACGGTGAATTTAAAGCGTCGGTGAATAATCGTAACGGGCGAGATCTGACTCAGGATCGCCTTCAGGATCCGCGCGCGCCGGTAATAGGCTCCGGTGTTCAGAGCAACTACGGTCGGGGGCAAACATGGCACGCGACGCAGTTTTGGTTCAAAAAAACCGGGTGGGATAAAAAGCTGGATCTCAAGGTGGGCCTGATGCCGCCGGGAGAGGATTTTGATAACAACGGCTGCTTTTTTCAAAACCTGTCGCTGTGCGGCTCTTTAGCCGGCCACGGTAGCGGCGTCTGGTATAACACCCCCATAGGCCAGTGGGGCGGCCGTATTAAATACAGCCCCGCCCCAGCCCTTTACGTCCAGGCCGGCGCGTTTCAGTACAATCCTGCCTACGCCACCCGCCACGGAAGCTTCCAGCTGGATGGTACCGGGCATCTGGGGTACATGTACCTTTTTGAACTGGGATATAGACCTACTCTCGGCGCGGCAAAACTCCCCGGCATCTGGAAACTCGGGGGATGGTATAACACGGCGGACGCCAATGATGTGCTGGATGATGACAATGGCGATCCCTATGTGCTCACGCACCAGGCCGCCCGGCGACACGACGGCCGCTACGGAGGTTATCTCTATGTCGTCCAGCAGCTGACCTACTCGAGCAGCCAGCGCCAACGTGGCCTTAGCCTTTTCGGGCATCTGGCAATGAATGATAAAGATACGGCGACAATGGACTATCAGATTCAGGCCGGCGCCATTTATCAAGGCCCTTTCGCCAGCCGTCCGCAGGACTTTATCAGCTTCGGCGTCAGTAAAATGCACGCCAACGACAGAGTCGCCCGTCGGGCGCAGCTCCTGAACCAGATGCGGGGGATCGATGATTATGATAACCCTCTGTATGTTCCGGTTCGCAGAGCCGAGTATGCCGCAGAGCTGCATTATAGCTTTCGCGCGACGCCATGGCTGACCGTGCGCCCTAACCTGCAGCTGCTCGTTCATCCGGGAGGAAGCGAAGAGATTAAAAACGCCTGGGTGCTCGGCAATCAGGTGACCGTCAAATTCTGATAAAACGGGCTGCCGCCGTCAGGTCTGCTGTATTCGAGCAGCAACGTGTCTTCAGCGGGGAGACGAATATCTCCCCATTTACTCCCCACGCCACAGGGGATTCAGAGAGAGTACGGACAGAACTGGAGTCAGCTTCTTTATTTAGCCCTCTTGTCTATCGCGGGAAATTCTTTGGTCGCGGTCGTGGTTATCCAGTCACGGAAACGCCGGCATATCTTCTGCAAGACCGCGGACTCGTCATACACCAGATAGTACGCAATCGGCGTATCAACCGGTATTTTTAGCGGGTTAATCAGCAAACCACTCTTCAGTTCTTCACAAATAAGAGAACTGCGCACGAGCGCGATACCTTTGCCCGCGATTGCGGCCTCAATCACGCCGTTGGAATCGATGAAAACGGGCCCCGTGTCTGTCTTCAGATCGCTAATACCCAGAGCACGAAACCAGAGAGCCCAGTCCAGCCGGTGTTCATCGTGCAGCAGCGTGTATTCAGCCATATCGCCCGGTGATGAGAGCTCGTCTTCTGATGCGATTAACCGGGGGCTACAGACCGGGAGGAGTTTATCGTTTATCAGGCACTCAGACTCCAGCCCGGGATAGTCACCAGCCCCGTGTCGGATGGCGAAATCAATCCCTTCAGACAGTAAATCAACCTGCCTGTTGGTGGTACTGATTTGCACTTCCACGCCCGCGTTAGCTTTTTCAAATGCAGGCAGCCGCGGCAGGAGCCATTGGATGGCAAAACCACTTGTGCAACTGACCGTCACTTTGTTTGCCTTTCCTTCATTCATTAAGCGCTGTGTTGCTTCTGCTATCTGATTGAAAGCCGGCCTTATCGCCCGCAGATAGATGCGTCCTTCGGTTGTCAGTTCGAGACGGCGAGGACTACGGATGAACAACCGGCTGTTCGTCATGCTTTCCAGCTTCGCAATCTGTTGGCTGACCGCGCTGGATGTTACGCATAACTCATCGGCAGCCGCTTTCATACTCATCAGCCTTGCCGCAGACTCAAAACACATAAGCGCATGTAAAGGTGGCATTTTCATCGGCTACACGAATTCATGAATTAGAAAAGCTTAAGTATAAACAAAAATCTTGTTTGTCAGTACGCCCGCCCTGTTTCACAGTTACGTTGTGACTTCTCATTCAAATAAAAGGAACCGCTATGCGCATTGCTGATTATCTTCGGTTATTGTTGCTCGCCGCTATCTGGGGCGCGAGTTTTCTCTTTATGCGCATAGCCGTACCGCAGTTTGGCGCTATTAACACGGCTTTTTTGCGCGTCTTTTTTGGTTTCACAGGCCTCGCGGTTATTTTATTTATCTTTAAATCTTCTTTTGACTTTAAAGATAAATTTAAGTCCTCAGTGATGCTTGGCGTCATTAATTCTGGATTACCCTTCCTGATGTATTGCCTGGCTGCCAAATGGTTACCGGCTGGGTATTCAGCCATTCTGAATGCAACAACGCCGTTGATGGGGGCAGTGATTGGGTTTGCATTTTTTGCAGAGAAATTAACCTTCAGAAAATGGGCTGGCATGCTCCTGGGCATTGTCGGGATCATCGCGATCGCCACAATTGGTGAACCCCTGTCAGTTGAGAAACAAATTGCCGGCGTTATTGCCTGCCTCATCGCGACCAGTTGCTATGCGATCGCCGGTTTTCTGACGCGTAGCTGGATTTCAAACAAAGGTGGACTCGATCCTAAAATGGTGGCCTTCGGTAGTCAGATAGGTGCGTCCTTTTTTTTGCTACCCTTTTTTATATGGAGCACCCATAGTGGACCGACCGTTAACTGGTTACAGCAAGAGGCATGGATAAGCGTCATTGCCGCAGGAGCGATCTGTACCGCATTTGCCTACATACTCTATTTCCGGCTTATCGCTGATATCGGCCCCTTACGTTCACTCACAGTTACTTTTTTAATTCCCCCCTTCGCTGTGTTGTGGGGATATCTGGCTCTGGGGGAAACCATTAACCAAGGATTTATTATCGGAGCGTTAATTGTATGCGTTTCGGTGTGGCTGGCTGTCAGTCCGGAAAAAGCATCGACAGTCTTAAAGAGTGAAGCAACAAAATAAACTCGAAGGCGTCGATATCACTACATTGAAGGTACCTGCCAGAGGCACAGCTCTGTAATCTGCTCCAGCCGCAGCAGTGAAGTCCGCTCACGATCTTCACTGATAACACGACCGGGCCATCTTTCAGGCATGGCCCGGTTTAAAAAGATACGCTGACAGTTCGGCAGCGGTGATATCAAACTCGAGTTGCTGTATGACTTCTGCCAGTTTTTTTCTGCCGTTTCACGGTCAATCTGATCCAGCAAAATCTGGATAGCGGCCAGTTTAAGCTCCTGAGGAAGGTGTTCCAGATCAATAACAACATCGCCGTCAGTTTCTTCAGCCGGTTCTCTGAAAAGCCAGCCGTAGTCCGTGTGTTCAGCATTCATTTCTCTCGTCTCCGTAACGAAATTTTTTTCGGGATTATTTCACCCAGTCTTCCAGCACCAGGCCCGGCACCCGCGCAAACTCCCGCGTATTATTCGTCATCAGTACGGCGGCGGCCAGTGCCGCCTTGATCGCCGTGGTGGCATCCACTACCCGCCTTGATTTAGCTTCCATCCTCTTCGCAGAACATTGTCAAGAAACTCATCCCGTTTTAATCCCGGCGATTGACCTGCTTCGGTAATAATGGCGTTCAGTGTTTTTCTGGCCAGGATACGTGCTTGCAGAATGTGTTCACCTGGAATTTTCTCAAGCATATTGCCGTGCACATAGTTACTACGGGCTTTATACAGGACGTGCAACTTCTCTTTGACAGATGCATCATTAAGTAACCCCGCCAACCTGTGTTTTAATCTACCAGTACCACCAAGATCTTTGAGCTCTTTTTCCAGTGTCTTATTCACTGATTTTTCGCCAACACAGGCGTCAATCACGACAATATGAGCCAGGAACTCGTCAACGCCATCGGACCGAAACGCTTTCACAAATTGATGACGAGCCGCCATATTGATGAGGCCATTGGTTATGGCCGTTTCAAGGCGCTCGAAGACGTGAGTGTCAACAAAAGGCATCAGTTGGTCACTGGTCAGGCTGTAATTGTATTTGTAGGGAGCCACATACTCCTGGCAGTCCGTATTTTCATCCTGATATGTATAAGGTACCCAGGTGAGTGAGGCGGCTGACGGGATGGGGGGTTGTTGCCAAAAAATATCGTCTGAGAGCGTATGCACCCAGGGGATATCGAAGGGGCGCCAGTGGTATTCTTCGTTAAGTTGCCATTCTTCCCAGATGGCCAACAGCAATAAAAAAATGGCACCTTCCACGGCTTCCGGATAATGGTATTTGTAGGGATAGACCGTTCCTGGAATTTCCTTACTGGCATTCCAAAACCAGTAGCGTTCAGCAAATTCTGCACACAGCGCCTCATCATGACTGACCACCAACCACAAAAACTGCGATAAACCCGCAGTATCTGCATGGGCGTACCCAAGCTGTCTTTGCTGCGGCAAAGAATTCAGCAGCTCATCCAGCTCACTTCTACTGAAGCGCCTGATACTTGCGTTGGCCGTCTTAATTTGCGGTATATCGCCAGCGCAATCGAGCGGGCAGAGATAGATATGATGCGTGTGGTGCTTCATTAATGCCTCGTAACAGCCTGCGGCCGTATCAGATCTATCCGTGGCGGCGAGCGGGGAGCCGGCAGGAAACAAGCAGGGAACCCCAAGTTTTTGGAGTCCACGAAGCAGAAAGGGATCAAAAAAGTTTCCTTTGATTTTGGCATAGCAAAGCTTATCTGCCGTGTTCCGAAGAAGCAGAAATTCGGGTAATTTAAGTATGGTGTTGATGTCCATGCCCGACGGCAGGTGCCATACGCGGTCAAATGCCTCGATAAATTCGTCCGGTATTGTCGCTGTCATTGCCGCCCTTCCCGTTGCTGATAATGCTCTGGAGTATACCGCGAAAAACTTCATCAATATCACGGGTTTTCCCGCCCTTCTCTGTCCGCCTGCGCTATCATGATGGCGCCGCCGGATTGACCGGTGTTCAGATACTGAAGGAAAAACTCAGCAACTGGCGGGACGGACCTGAACCGGCCAGGAATTCCACATGGGCTGATTGCCCGATACAACAAAATGAAACCCCTGTACGCGGAACTCGCTGAAAAAGGTATTAATAACCTGCAGCTTTGGGGGCTGCTTGAACAGTGTATTTTTGCCGGGGCGTATGCCACAGACGGGTATCACAAAGCCCTCTGTGCTGAACACGGTGAGCTACAGGAACTTTGCGAAGAAATCTCACGTACGGCTGTACATTTCCGATGTGGCATCCACCGCCGCTCGGTCCCAGATCAGCACGGTATCAACGCCTCGACCAGCAGCCGTGGCAGGGTGACACTTTCCTGCAGCTCGCCCGGAATGCATCCCGGTGCAGGTGATGGCCGGGACCACAACCTGTGGACATCGGTGCATTCAGTTTCGAATGTATTCTCTTGAGGAGATAAATCTTGTCATTGAGACGAATGCATATTATTTTTTAAAAATCGATACGAGTTATAATATTCATTTAATCAATACACATCATGAATTTATGATTAATGAATCGATCCATTATGATTATATTTGACAACATAATGTGAAACACATCACGGATTTATTAACTTTTCAATTCCATTATGAATTACACCAAATGAAAAATGAAACTTAAAAATTAATTCACTATGTTTTTAAGTTGATTTTTATTGTGTAAGCGCAATTCTCTTCTGTTGATTTATAAGGATATGACTATGCTGACCGAAATGAAAAAAAACAGTCCGGTTTTTAAATTCACCTCACCTGAAAAAACAACACTTTCAGAATATTTACGTATATTCAAAACTCAAGAAAATAAGGATAATGTCGGTGGTGAAACTCCTGTTAATTTCATTATGAATCAGACAGGAAATATATACTATGCCACAACCAGTGAAGTGATGCAGGAAAGAACGAAGGAACTGTTTGACTGTGTGACGGTTTTATTTGCGGCGATGACCCGGGCACTTGCTCTTAGCAACAAAACATTATTTGATTATGATGCGTGGGAAAAAATGATCAGCAGCACTGGTTTTTTTGTGCAGGTCCAGAAGTTCAGCAATACACTGACTATCAAGAGTGGATCTCTGAGTGTGGATACCCAGATTGTTCAGAATTTATTACCCGGCCTGACCGCAGGGCGGTCAATGCAAATAGCAAAAGATGTTCTGAACGCTCTCAGTGGTGAATTCACCCGTTCGCAGGAAGACGATAAAGCAAAAATCGCCCATCTTCTGTTTATCTGTGAAGAACTCTTTGGGGCACCAAGCGTGACGGTAAGGCTCTTTTATGCGACAAAGGAATCTCATAAAAAAGTCACCAGTTCACCGTGCCATAAATCTGTGCAGACTTCTTTTGAGCAACTTCAGGAAGCCAGTACATTCCTTTTTGTCGACCCTGCTGCAATTGCAAAATATGGCGTCATACTCAATCAGGAGCCCGAAGAATATACAAAACTCATTGAAAGATTGAAATCTTACGTTCAATAAATTTATTCCATATTAACCAGTATTGGCCTGGATGTGGGATAACGGGAAAATCGGGGGGCCGGCATAGACCCCCTGTCTGAAACTTTACAACCGGCAGCAACACCGGAGAGCAGTTCAACTGCCCAGTCAGAATAAGCAGACATGTATTATTATCATGTTTATTACTGATATCATCACGTCTGGAAAGGAACTATTATTTAAAATTCAACGCTCCCATCCTTGTATTTGTTGGCATGACCTGAATATATCAGAATTAATTATATGATTCTAAAAAAGTGTTGTTTGAGGGGATTTAATTCCGGAGATTAAAATGAATAAATTATTTTTGTATGATGACGGTTCAGTAACATCCGATACGTTAAGGATTATGCGCAGAAAGGGGTATAGTTGCCAGCCATTAACTGAAGATCCCGATTTTTTTTGGACGTCAATATCGGCATTAAAAAATGGTGATGTTTTCGTGTTACTGAGCCATGGTAACGAGAGGGGGCCTTTGGCGGTGAGAGGTGATGAGGGGGATGACATTGATCTTACAAAGTTCAGTAAAGATATTAGTGAGAAAAACATAAAACTATATCTTCTCTCTTGCCATACTGGACTCCCTCCTTGTGAAACTATCCTGACTGCGAATGGTGTCAATTTTGTCGCCCCTCTGGGACTGGCGGTATTCGAGACAGTTGGTGAGGACATGATAAACATCCATTCAAAAGAGGGTCAAACTAATCCTGGATGGGCTGGCCGGCTTAGCCCGGGTAGAGCAACTAAATCTCTTTTTCTGCCATAAAAAAAGAGTTCTTTCTTCAGATCTCTAAATGTTGGAACAGGCAGCAATAATCTTGGGCCCTGTTATATCACTGGCTGACAGGACAGGGCTGGCAGGGTAATAAAGCATTCCGGTCGTACTTAACGATCGTTAATACTGAGTGTTCACTGCACCAGTAGTATCGACTCAGCCAGCATTTACCGGAAATTAGGTTCCTCACACTGACGGGGATATTGCTCAGAATTTCGTGCCACTCACCACGATACCCTTATCGTGACCTTCACTCATTTTATTTTATCCAATCTTCCAGAACCAGGCCCGGCACCCGCGCAAACTCCCGTGTATTATTCGTCACCAGCACGGCGCCGACCGCGATGGCGTGCCCGGCTATCGCGATGTCGTTTGGCCGATTGGCGTCCCGGCGAGGCGCAGCACCACTTTGATGTCCGTGGTGGCGTCCACCGCGGCGCGGTCCCAGGGCAGGACAGCATCGAGGCGCGCGCAGAACGCGTCGACCAGTTGCACATGGCGCGGCGAGGCCTTCGGTCCGGTGGTGCCGAAACGCATCTCGGCATAAATCAGGGCCGAGACCACGATGCGGTGACCGCGCAGCACTGCCTGCTCCAGGCGCTTCAGCAACGTTGCCGGCTACTCAAGCATGATGAAAGAGCAGATGCAGGTGTCGAGCATCCAGCTCTTCTTCATAGCTCAAACCGTCTTTCATCGCTGACCACGTCTTCACGCTCCGCCATAAATTCCGGATCGGCCCTGTCCAGCTGCACGAACGAGCTCCAGGTCGGCCGGACGGGACGCAGAATGATGCTGTCCCCTTCCCGGACGATCTCCAGCTCGCTGATCCCGGCATAGCCTTCCTGCTATGCCGGGTCTTTCAACTACCGCTTGATTAACGCAAATACGCCCCAGCCAAAGTATTCACGCGTATAAGTCGCATGGCGTTTTGGCGCCATCGTCAGCTCCGCCCGGACTTCTGGCACAAACTCATCATCGGGGTTTTCCTCTAACCAACGGCGCATGGTGAGCCATTTCGCCGCTTCGTAGCGGTCCCAGCCTTCCTGGTCCGCCAGCACCATTTCGACGAGGTCATAACCAAGCGCATCGTAAGAGGAGACCAGATCGGCAAGCGTCAGAAAGTCGGCGAGCGAAGAGGCGCCACAGGCCTGTGCTATCTCTTCCGTTGCCGGTACCTGGCGCCAGTACGGTTCGCCGATCAGCAGCATACCGCCGGGCTTGAGGCTTTTGCTCAGCAGCTCGATAGTCCCGGCGACGCCGCCGGCGATCCAGGTCGCGCCCACGCAGGCGGCGATGTCGCATTTTTCCTCGGCCACATAACCGGCGGCGTCCTGGTGAATAAACGTCACGCGGTCGGCAACGCCGAGCTCTTCTGCCCGCAGCTTAGCCTGCTCGCTGAACAGCGCGCTCATGTCGACGCCGATGCCGCGAATGCCGTGATCGCGCGCCCAGGTACAGAGCATCTCCCCCGACCCGCTGCCAAGATCGAGTATCCGGGTTCCGGCCTTCATTCGCAGCACCCGGCCAAGGGCGGCGTATTTTTCCGGCGTAAACGGGTTATGGATGCGGTGAGCGCTTTCACTAATGGTGAAAATACGTGGGATATCCAATGGTTGAATTCCTTTTATGGGTTTTGCGGAAAGAGAATCGGGAACGTTTTTTTCGGCCAGCAGCGCGTACAGCTTGCCGGTAAAGGTTTCGCTGACCGGCCATTCCGCCTCATCCGGGCGGGTAATGGTGGTCAAACCCGCCGTGCGCAGCAGGTCGAGATAAGCGTCATCGTGCCAGGCGGTCATCCGGCTGCCGAAGCGCGTCACCTTGCCGCTCTCTTCAATCGCCATAAACCGCGTGGAGCTGGTTTGCGCCGCCGGATCCCAGGCGTGCTCCGTCAGCAGCAGGTGCGGAACATCAAGAAACAGCCCCTGCGGACAGCGCTGCCAGCCGGGATCGGCCATTCCCTGACGTTTAACTTCAGCATAGGTATGAACCTCGATGAGTAGCTTTCCCCACGGAACCAGCCACTGCGCGCAGCGATGAACCAGCGAGCGGGCCTCAGCCGCGCTGAACACGTTCAGTTCACCGAAGGTCATCATAATGAAATCAAACTGGGTTTCCGGCGCGTACTCGCGAACGTCCTGCTGGTGATAGGTAATATCCAGCCCGGCCGCCTGCGCCTGCTGCCGGGCCCAGGCGATCGACGCCGGCGAAAAATCCACGCCCGTACAGTAAAAGCCGCGCTCCGCCAGCAGGCGGGTGTAAAAGCCCGGCCCGCAGCCGAGGTCCAGAATGCGCGCGCCGGCGGGTAGCTGTCCGGCAATCCACGCGACCTGTTGTTCGATAACCGCCCGCCTGCGGCTGGCCCAGTCGTGCTCCTGCGACAGGTGGTTCTCCAGCATACGCTGGCTAAAAGCCGGTTCATCCCAGGGGATTTTACGCTCCCGGGATGACAACGCGATATGCCTGGAACCGGTAATAATCGTGCCAATAGTCATCATCATCTCCTTATTGATTACTCGCGCCAGTGCTCGGGTTTCATTAACGCCCGGGCGCACTGTATCTGGCCCGTTCGTCCCAGAGGCTGAGACGAAAGCCGCTGCAGCATCCAGCAGGCTTTATGCGCCTCCGGAATCGGATAAGGCGCCGGATAGCCTTTATCTCCCGCGCATGGCTCAAACCCGTGCCTGGGGTAGTAAGCGGCGTGGCCCAGAACAAATACCATCTGGCTTCCCATTGCTTTCAACTGCTCAATGCCGTGCCGGATAAGCTCTCCGCCAACGCCCACGCCCTGGTATTCCGGCACCACCGCCAGGGGAGCAAGGATGTGCATCATCGGCGAGTCCGGCTCCCCTTTGAACGTCGCCCGGGTGAATAAAATATGCCCAACCGCCTCTCCGTTATGCCTGGCCAGCAGCGATAGCGTCGGGCAGGCGCTCTCATCGTTGAGCAAATCGGCCACCAGCCTGGCCTCTTTGCTGTAGCCGAAAGCCCGGGTTTCGACGTCGAGAATGTCATCGGTATCGCCTTCAGAGGCGACATGAAAAGTGAAGCTATGGTTTGTCATCAGAGGCTCCTTAGCGATTGTCCAGCTGTGCGCGGACGTTATTCAGCCCGGTGGTATTGATGCGGTAGGGCTGTCCGTTGACGGACTTAATCAGCTTTTTGGTTTTGAGTTTTTTGAAAACGGCGAGCGTGCAGTCGCTGAGCAGGAGCCCTTCGCGGCTGTAGCATTCAACAGAGGTGACGCGGCCTGATGCATCGCGGATGTGCGCGATCCGGCCACCTTTAGCGAGAACGTGTAAGGTACGTTGTTCCTGACGGGATAGATTCATACTGAAGAAACCTGTTAATCATCATGCGTAAAAACGAGCCAACACCCGCAGGTGTTCGCGTAAGGTTTAAGCGCAGCGATAACCAGTCCGGCCTGAAAAGGTCGGGAAGCTGATTATCTGATGATGACATTCTCCAGCATCAAAGCCTCGGTGAGAGTTGAAAAGGTATTTACCAGCGGAATGATAACACGTAGTTTTTATATGGAAATCGTAATAATCAAAAAGTGTGATCTGCTGCGAGTCCGTACGCGCTCCGGCCGGTATCAATGACCGCCTCCGTTCTTCTGGTCGATAGGTTTGGCACATTGGTTAACCATTTCGCAACACATCGCTACCCGCCGCGCACTGGCCCTATGCCCATGAAGAATTCCACTTCTCCGGTTCTGAGTAATCTCTTGAAGTACATGAAAAATGCTTAACACTAACGCCAGCAGAATCAGCCCGCGCCCCGTGGCGGTTTAACAATGCCGCCCTGTTTAACGTTCCCTCCCCTTCACGCATCTCCGTCACACTTTGGTTTACCAATTTGCCATTCATGGTTGACATGTTCGACCAATTGGAGGAATTTATACGCCATATCGTCTGGTTTCCCCTCCGTTACGATGGTTGACCGGAACCGACGCTACCATCAAAGCAGCGGCCTGAAGCAGGTCAATAACGTGAAAGAGGTTAAGCATGGAACAGACATGGCGCTGGTATGGCCCTAACGATCCGGTCACTTTAGCTGACGTCCGTCAGGCGGGCGCGACCGGAGTGGTTACCGCCCTGCACCATATCCCGAACGGTGAAGTGTGGACGGTTGACGAAATCCTCAAGCGTAAAGCCATCGTGGAAGCCGCCGGGCTGGTATGGTCGGTGGTCGAAAGCGTACCGATTCACGAAGAGATCAAAACCCATACCGGCAACTACGCGAAGTGGATCGCTAACTACCAGCAGAGCCTGCGCAATCTGGCCCAGTGCGGCATCCGTACCGTGTGCTACAACTTTATGCCGGTCCTCGACTGGACCCGTACCGATCTGGAATACGTCCTGCCGGATGGCTCCAAAGCCCTGCGTTTCGATCAAATTGAATTCGCCGCCTTTGAGCTGCATATCCTCAAGCGTCCGGGCGCGGAAGCGGACTACACCGCCGAAGAGGTCGCTCAGGCGAATCAGCGTTTCGCCGCCATGAGCGATGAAGATAAAGCGCGCCTGACCCGCAACATTATCGCCGGTCTGCCGGGCGCGGAAGAGGGATATACCCTCGACCAGTTCCGCCAGCACCTTGCCACCTATAAAGATATTGATAAAGCCGCGCTGCGCGAGAATTTCGCCGTCTTCCTGAAAGCGATTATCCCCGTCGCCGAAGAGGTTGGCGTACGTATGGCGGTACACCCGGACGATCCGCCGCGCCCGATTCTCGGCCTGCCGCGCATCGTCTCGACCATTGAAGATATGCAGTGGATGGTCGACACGGTGAACAGCATGGCTAACGGCTTTACCATGTGCACCGGCTCCTACGGGGTCCGCGCCGACAACGATCTTGTGGATATGATTAAGCAGTTCGGCCCGCGCATTTACTTCACCCATCTGCGCTCTACGCTGCGCGAAGAGAACCCGAAAACGTTCCACGAAGCCGCTCACCTGCACGGCGACGTGGACATGTACGAAGTGGTGAAAGCGATTGTTGAAGAAGAGCACCGCCGTAAAGCGGAAGGCAAAGAGGATCTTATCCCTATGCGTCCTGACCACGGCCACCAGATGCTCGACGATCTGAAAAAGAAAACCAACCCCGGCTATTCCGCGATTGGTCGCCTGAAAGGGCTGGCTGAAGTTCGCGGCGTCGAGCTGGCGATTCAGCGCGCTTTTTTTAGCCGCTAATTCCTGACTGGCGGGGCCGACGTCCCGCCTTTACCTCTTCGGCCGCCTTTTGCGGCCCACTCTGGAGTTTGCTATGACTGCAACCATTGCCGACAGCAACCTGCCGGTGACGCGCCCCGCGTGGGATCGTTCTCGCCTGGAATCCCGCATCGTTCACCTGGGCTGCGGCGCATTTCACCGCGCGCATCAGGCGCTTTATACCCATCATCTGCTGGAAACCAGCGACAGCGACTGGGGCATCTGCGAAGTCAACCTGATGCCGGGCAACGATCGCGTTCTGATTGAACAGCTGAAAAATCAGCAGCTGCTCTACACGGTGGCGGAAAAAGGCGCTGACAGCACCGCGCTGAAAATTATCGGTTCGATGAAAGAGGCGCTGCATCCGGAAATCGACGGCTGTGACGGCATTCTGCGCGCCATGACGCGTCCGCACACGGCAATCGTCTCCCTGACGGTCACTGAAAAAGGCTACTGCACCGATGCGGCCAGCGGCCAGCTCGATCTCAACAACCCGCTGATTCAACACGACCTCGCCAACCCGACGACGCCGAAATCCGCCATAGGATATATTGTCGAAGCGCTGCGCCTGCGCCGTGAACAGGGGCTTGAGGCCTTTACGGTGATGTCCTGCGATAACGTCCGCGAGAATGGCCACGTGGCGAAAGTGGCGGTGCTTGGCCTGGCCCAGGCGCGCGACCCGCTGCTGGCGGCGTGGATTGAAGCCCATGCCACCTTCCCGTGCACCATGGTTGACCGCATCGTACCCGCGGCGACGCCGGAAACGCTGCAGGAGATTGCCGACCAGCTTGGGGTCTACGATCCGTGCGCCATCGCCTGCGAACCGTTCCGCCAGTGGGTGATTGAAGATAGCTTCGTCAGCGGCCGCCCGGCGTGGGATAAAGTCGGCGCGCAGTTTGTTGAAGACGTCGTGCCGTTTGAAATGATGAAGCTGCGGATGCTCAACGGCAGCCACTCCTTCCTGGCGTATCTTGGCTATCTCGGCGGCTATGAAACCATCGCCGATACCATGACCAACCCGGCCTATCGTGAAGCGGCTTTCGCCCTGATGATGCAGGAGCAGGCGCCGACGCTCTCCATGCCGGAAGGCACCGATCTCCAGGCCTACGCCACGCTGCTGATTGCCCGTTTCAGCAACCCGTCGCTGCGCCATCGTACCTGGCAGATCGCCATGGACGGTAGCCAGAAGCTGCCGCAGCGCCTGCTGGATCCCATCCGTCTGCATCTGCAAAACGGCAGCAGCTGGCGCCATCTGGCGCTCGGCGTGGCGGGCTGGATGCGCTATACCCAGGGCATCGACGAGCGGGGGCAGCCTATTGATGTCGTCGACCCGCTGCTGGCGGAGATCCAACAGATCAACCAGCGTTTTCAGGGTGCAGAACGCGTCGCCGCGCTGCTGGCGTTAAGCGGAATTTTTGCCCACGATCTGCCGGACAATAGCGATTTTATTGCGGCGGTGACGCAGGCTTACCACGCGCTGTGCGAACGCGGCGCCCGCGAGTGCGTTGCGGCGCTCGGCGGCGGCCTGTAACGCTCTGTCCTGCCACGGGTCAACTGCACACCAATGTGGTTGACCCGTTTTCCCACTCTCCGCGCACGGGGAGGTGCCAACCCCCTGGCCAGATGCTATAGTCAGCCACCGGGCTATCGCATCTCACAACATAACATCATGAAATCACAAACTTCTCAGCACAGACCCTATCAGGAAGTCGGCGCGTTGATCCGCAATCTGATCGTCCAGACGCCCTATAACCCCGGCGATCGCTTACCGCCGGAACGCGAAATCGCCGAGATGCTGGACGTGACCCGCACCGTGGTCCGCGAGGCGCTGATCATGCTGGAGATTAAAGGGCTGGTCGAAGTGCGCCGCGGCGCCGGGATCTACGTGCTCGATAACGCCGTCGGAGAAGGCGCGGCGGAGAGCGCGGACATCAATCATTGCAATGATGCCGGTCCGTTTGAACTGCTGCAGGCCCGCCAGCTGCTGGAGAGCAATATCGCCGAATTTGCCGCCCTGCAGGCAACCCGGGAAGATATCATCAAAATGCGCCAGGCTTTGCAACTGGAAGAGCGCGAGCTGGCCAGCAGCGCGCCGGGCGGCTCCGAAAGCGGCGATATGCAGTTTCATCTGGCCATTGCCGAAGCGACCCACAACAGTATGCTGGTCGAGCTGTTCAGGCAGTCATGGCAGTGGCGGGAAAATAACCCCATGTGGATCCAGCTGCACCGCCATCTCGGCGATACCCACTACCGTCAGGAGTGGCTGGTGGATCACAAACGGATCCTCGCCGCCTTAATCAAAAAAGACGCCCGGGCGGCCAAGCTTGCCATGTGGCAGCATCTGGAAAACGTCAAACGCCGCCTGCTGGAGTTCTCCAACGTCGATGATATCTACTTCGACGGCTACCTGTTCGACTCCTGGCCGCTGGACAACGCTGACGCCTGATCCCTGCCGCTGGCGCACGGATAGCGGCCGTCCGCGCGCCTTCTGTGCCGCAGCGCAAAAGTTGATAATGATTCTCATCTTTATTGTCGCCCTGCCCGCGCAGTGATAAGGTGACGTCATCCGATGACGCCCTCTCCGGTGCCGAAAACCGCATGAACAAGACAACTACGCAGAACGAACCCGCCCGCCAGGCGCTGAGGAAAACCTTCTCCGTCAGCGAGTTTATGGCGTTTGGTGAACGATACGGTATCGACTACCGCTTCCCGCAGCTGCTGCAAAAGCCGGAGCCTCCGCACGCCAGCCCGGTGCTGCGGGGAGAAGTGGAAGAGATGACCCTGCCCTGCGGCATGTGCGTCACCCATTCTGATGTTCACGTATTGCAGCCTTATGAGACCACCTCCCGCCACAGTAGCCCGCTCTATATGCTGGTGGTGCTGGAAGGCTGCGTCGCGCTGACCCTCAACGGGGAGCAGCACCTGGTGCGTTCCGGGATGGCCTTCACCTCGCGCCTTAGCGAACATCAGGCCATGCGCGCCCGCCACGATGCCGACAGCCGGCTCCGTACGCTCTCCCTCGGACTCTACCCGGACGGCACCTGGCGCGATGGCCTGCTCGATTCATTGATGCGCGAGTGGGAAAGGTGCCAGACGCCAACGCTTATCTGGCAGATACCGGGTTTTCTGCTGAGCGGATTGCAGTACGCGCAGCAGAGCGCGCTGAGTCGCGTGTCCCGACAGCTGATGCTGGAAGGGCTTATCCTGCAGCTGTTCGGCCATGGGCTGAGCGTCTGTCAGGATGAAAGCGCGAAGCACGTCGCCCCAGCGGGCGGCGAACAGCAGCGGCTGGAGAGAGTTCGCCGCCTGCTGGAGCAGGCGCCGGAAAACGACTACACACTCAATGAGCTGGCCCAGCGGGCGGCGATGAGCTCCAGCAGCTTGCGCAGTAAGTTTCGCCAGGCCTACGGCTGTTCGGTTTTTGACTACCTGCGCGATTGCCGCCTGGCGCGGGCAAGAAGCTATCTGCTGGAGGGCTATAGCGTGCAGCAGGCGGCCTGGATGTCGGGCTACCAGCACGCCACCAACTTCTCTACCGCTTTTCGTCGGCGCTACGGCATCTCGCCCTGCGATGTGCAAAAGCCGGGCTAATCCATTTTTCCCCTTTTTGCGAAAAATAGTCAGCGGCTTTGGCAGCGCGCATACGTATCCTGGCATTGCGCATAGCTATAGACAGCATCAAAAAGGTAATAATTCTTATTAACAATTAGAAATGCCTTTGGAGATGTTCATGTTTGCGAAAACTCGCCTGGCGCTACTGGTAGGATGGGTGACCGGCGGCGTCGCCTTCCCGCTGCTGGCCCAGGAAACAACAAAAAACGAAACCATCGTGGTCACTTCGCAGATGCAGAGCGGCGCGACCAAAATTGCCACCCCGGATATAGAGACCCCGCAATCGGTGTCTATTATCACGCGCGAGCAGTTTGAAGAACAGGGCGCGATCAGCGTCCGCCAGGCCGTGAGCTATACCCCCGGGGTTTACAGCAACCAGATTGGCGCCTCCAACCGCTTTGACTATATCGTCCTGCGCGGCTTCTCCGACGGCAGCCTGGATAACGTCTATCTCGACGGCCTGAAAATGATGGGCGATACCAACTCGCACAGCTCGCTGGTGGTCGATCCGTGGTTCCTGGAAAATATCGAAGTGGTGCGCGGCCCGGCCTCGGTGCTGTACGGCCGCTCTTCGCCCGGCGGCATCGTCGCCCTCACATCGCGTAAACCCTCATTCGATCCCGGCGGAGAAATTAAGCTGTTTGCCGGGAATAACAACCAGCGCGGGGCGGCGTTTGACGTTACCGGGGCGCTGGACGATAACGATCGCGTGGCGGCGCGCTTAAGCGGCATGACCCGCTATGCAGACTCGCAGTTTGATACCTTAAAAGAGCAGCGCTACGCGATTATGCCCAGCCTGACCTGGCGCATCACCGACCAGACGCGCCTTGATTTAATGGCCTATCTGCATCGCGACCCGGAGGGCGGCAGCCACTCGGGCCTCCCCTATGAAGGTACCGTGGTGCCGCACTACGGCAAGAAAATCGCTAACACCTTCTTCGAGGGAGAAGATGACTACGACAAGTACGATCGCCGCGAAAATATGGTCGGCTACAACTTCGAGCATCTGTTTGATAACGGCTGGTCGGTGCGGCAGAAGCTGCGCTACCTGCATACCAAAGTCGAGCTGAATCAGGTTTATGCCGCGGGCTGGCTGAACGAAACCGAGCTGAACCGCGGCTATTCCGGCTCGGACGAAAAGATGAACGCCATCACCCTCGATAACCAGCTCGACGGCAGCGTCGATACCTGGGCCGTTAACCATCGCCTGCTGATAGGGATCGACTATCAGGACCGCAGCAACGACACCACCGGCTACTATGGCGCATTCCCGGCCATTGACGCTTTTAATCCGGTCTACGGCGCGAAGCCGGATTACATCACCATGTACAGCCGCGAGAAGCACAAGCTGCGCCAGACCGGCTACTATTTACAGGATCAAATGTCCTGGGAGCGCTGGCGTTTGACCCTCGGCGGGCGCTACGACCAGGTCAGCGTCTCCAACATCGATAAGCTTAATCAAACGCGCAGCGATCTGGATAAGAACAACTTCAGCACCCGCGCCGCGCTGCTGTATCTGTTCGATAACGGGTTTGCCCCGTACATCAGCTACTCCACCGCCTTTACGCCCACCAGCTTCGCCGACGAAAACGGCAACGTGCTGGATCCGATGAAAGGCAAGCAGTGGGAAGCCGGGCTGAAGTATGAGCCGGAAGGAATGAACAGCCAGTTCAGCGCCTCGGTATTCCGCATCAATCAGACCAATATCGCCACCAAAGAAGAGCCGACCGATCCGTATCGTTCGATTGGTGAAATTGAGTCGAAAGGGGTGGAGCTGGAGGCGATAAGCCAGCTAACGGATAGCTTCCGCCTGCAGGCCGCCTATACCTACACCGACATTCGCTATAAGAAAAGCAGCCCGGAAGAGCAAGGCAAGCGTGCCGTTTACGCACCGCGCAATCAGGCCAGCGCCTGGCTGAGCTATGATGTGAAAAGCGGCCCGCTGGATGGCCTGACGCTGGGTTCCGGCGTGCGCTACGTCAACGGCATTACCAGCGACCGCCTGAATACGCACACTCTGCCGTCCTATACGCTGGTGGATATGGCGATCGGCTATGACCTGTCGAAGGTGGGAATTAAAGGCCTCAGCGCCCAGCTGAACGTGAATAACCTGACCGACAAGAGCTACGTTGCCGCCTGTAACTCGCTCTCTTACTGCTACTTTGGCGCAGAGCGCAGTATCGTCGGCAGCGTCTCCTGGAAGTTCTGATCGCGCTAAAAAAGCCCGGAGTTTGCGCTCCGGGCTGCGGGTTACTCTTCCGCTTTGTGGGCCCACGCGGGCATGGCAGTTAAGTAGCGCATCGCCCGCTTGCGCGCTTCCGCGGGGCCGACCTTCTGCCAGGAATCGAGGAACTCGGCCAGGCCGGAGACGGCGTCCTCCCAGGATTTAAGCTTCCCCTCGTTATCGCAGCACCAGGCGCAGTACTCGTCGCTTGCGCTTTTCGCCTCCCCGGCGGACATCGGCATTCCACAGGCCTGACAAAACCGTTCTTGCTGTGACATAGAGCGCTCCTTTCTTGCGAATTGAGCATAAAAAATACAGCATTGTTTGCACAATAACGTTCTGCCAGTTCAAATATCCGCAAATTATTTGTGGTTATTGTTGTATCACCCAGCATTGCTCCCGGTTCTCTGAACGCGTTCGTCTACACTAAACAGGGACAGGTGTTTGACGCAGCTGATTCAGGCGCATCCACGGTTTAAAACAGATTAAGACAGGACGCAACCATGCAACTTAACGACCCTACCCTTTTTCGCCAGCAGGCGTTGATTAACGGTCGCTGGCGCGACGCCAGCAGCAAAGAGACCCTTGCGGTCACGAACCCCGCCAACGGCCAGCAGCTGGGCAGCGTGCCCAAAATGGGCGGCGCAGAAACCCGCGAGGCTATCGATGCCGCCGCCGGCGCGCTGCCCGCATGGCGCGCCCTTACCGCCAAAGAACGCTCCGCTATCCTGCGCCGCTGGTTTGAGCTGATGATGGAGCATCAGGACGATTTGGCGCGCCTGATGACGCTGGAACAGGGTAAACCGCTGGCAGAAGCAAAAGGTGAAATCAGCTACGCCGCCTCCTTTATCGAGTGGTTTGCCGAAGAGGGCAAGCGCATCTATGGCGATACCATACCCGGCCATCAGGCCGACAAGCGGCTGCTGGTGATTAAACAACCGATTGGCGTAACCGCCGCTATCACCCCGTGGAATTTTCCCTCGGCGATGATCACCCGTAAGGCGGGCCCGGCGCTGGCTGCAGGCTGCACGATGGTGCTCAAGCCCGCCAGCCAGACCCCGTTCTCCGCGCTGGCGCTGGCGGAGCTCGCCAACCGCGCCGGGATCCCCGAGGGCGTGTTTAACGTGGTCACCGGATCGGCCAGCGAAGTCGGCAATGAGCTCACCGGTAACCCGCTGGTGCGCAAACTCTCGTTTACCGGCTCGACGGAAATTGGCCGCCAGCTGATGGAACAGTGCGCGAAAGATATCAAGAAGGTCTCGCTGGAGCTCGGCGGCAACGCGCCGTTTATCGTTTTTGATGACGCCGATCTGGATAAAGCCGTCGAAGGCGCGCTGGCCTCCAAATTTCGCAACGCCGGGCAGACCTGCGTCTGCGCCAACCGCCTGTATGTCCAGGATGGCGTCTACGATCGTTTCGCCGAAAAGCTTCAGCAGGCGGTGAGTAAGCTGCAAATCGGCGATGGCCTGCAGCCCAACGTCACCATCGGGCCGCTGATTGACGAGAAAGCGATCGCCAAAGTACAGGAGCATATCGCCGATGCGCTGGGCAAAGGCGCGCGGATAGTAACCGGCGGGAAAGTTCATGAGCTCGGCGGAAATTTCTTTCAGCCAACGATTCTGGTGGATGTCCCCGGTGATGCCAAAGTGGCGAAAGAAGAGACCTTTGGCCCCCTCGCCCCGCTATTCCGCTTTAAAGATGAAGCGGATGTTATTGCTCAGGCCAACGACACCGAATTCGGCCTGGCGGCCTATTTCTACGCTCGCGATCTGAGCCGCGTCTTTCGCGTCGGCGAAGCGCTGGAGTACGGCATTATCGGGATTAACACCGGCCTGATCTCCACCGAGGTCGCCCCGTTCGGCGGCGTGAAATCTTCCGGTCTCGGCCGCGAAGGGTCGAAGTATGGCATCGAGGATTACTTAGAAATCAAATACATGTGCATTGGGATTTAGCCGATAAACGCGCCAGCCCCGCTGGCGCGGATTTTTTAACGCTCAAGTGCGGATCGGCCAGGAACTGTAGTCATGACGGCCGTTCGTTTGCCGCCCGGGTCTCTCCGCCCCTATTTAATCGTAACCGCCATTTTTATGCTTCAGGCAATGATAAAAATATTATTGCCCGTCAGGAAAAGTTATCTCCTCTCAGTCCGGGGCAGGTTCGACATAAGATTAATCGTAGGCTACAATAATCAACGCCGAGCTAAAGCTTAATTTTTGAATAGATTCATAGACATAAATTCAGCTTTAAAGAAGGACAGGACATCATTTTATTGACTATAAAACGAGCAAAAAGATGACGGATAGCACCATTAAAATTTACAACGCCCGCTATAGTAAGCTGATGAAGCTACTGGATTTTATTGCCGTCAACTTGTTCATTTTCGCTTATTTAAAATACTTTTTCGTCGAACCCTCAACGGCCTCTCTGTTCCTGGGCATAATATATTCACTGATTTTTATCAGAGCCAATGAACACTTTCAGCTATATTCTGGTCAGTTTAAAGGCCAGTATTTAAAAAAATTAACTAAATTGTTTTTCAGCGTCAGTATAAGCGGCTTGTTATCATTTTTATTGTTTGTAAGCGCCGAATTATTACTGAACAATCACGCCAGCACAAACGCGGTGCGATTAGCTGAAATTATTGTGCTGTGCTCGATTGCCATATTTATTAGTATGTTTCTGATTCGCGTTATCTCCAGCCGCTATTTTTTCAAATCCAGACTCAAGGTGGCTATTTTAGGCATAACGCCAGCCGGGCTGGCCATCGAGCAGGCGCTGTTTAAGGAGTATACCCACGACGGGATTGACATCACCTTCTTTGAGGACCGCGCCGTGCAGCGCGACAGTCGCCTGCTCAGCATTGAGAAAAAAGGCAACTCACGAGACCTGCTGGCGCTGGCGAAAGCCGGAGAAATCGATGAAGTCTATATTGCCCTGCCGATGGTCGCCCAGCAGCGTATTCGCCAGTTCTTGAATGAATTTTCCGACACCACCGTAGATGTGTTTCTGGTACCGGACCTGTTTTCCTACAGCTCACATATTTCTCAACTGCGGATGTTCGGCAATATTCAGACGATCAGCATTTTTACCTCGCCGTTTGAAGGCGAAGGCGCGGTACTCAAGCGTATAGAAGATATCGTGCTTGGCGCTTTTTTTACCCTGGTCAGCCTGCCGGTCATGCTGGCGGTGGCGATCGGCATTAAGCTGACTTCGCCGGGCCCGGTGCTGTTTAAACAAAACCGTTACGGCCTGAACGGTAAACAGATCCCCGTCTGGAAGTTCAGAACCATGCGCGTGATGGAAAACAGCGCGGTAGTGACCCAGGCAACGCGTAACGATCCGCGCATTACCCGCTTCGGCGCCTTTTTACGTAAAACCTCACTTGACGAACTGCCGCAATTTTTTAACGTGCTGCAGGGAACCATGTCGATAGTGGGCCCACGCCCTCACGCGGTCGCGCATAATGAGCAGTATCGCGTGCTGGTGGAAAATTACATGATCCGCCATAAAGTGAAGCCCGGCATTACCGGGCTGGCGCAAATACACGGTTTTCGCGGCGAAACCGACACGATTGATAAAATGGAAAAACGCATTCAGTACGATCTGGAATATATTCAGTCGTGGTCGCTGCTGCTGGACATTAAAATTGTGTTTTTAACGTTTTTCCGCGGATTTGTGGGGAAGAATGCGTTCTGAACTCACTTTCCTCGCAGGTTTGCTGGCGATGCCTTACGCATGGGCTGACCTGCAGGCAAAACCACATACCGGTGTGGCTGGCATCGATTTCGAGAGCCAGGTGGGTTATGACGTCGGTTACAATGACAACGTGACCTGGCAACGCTACGGCGGGAATGAAATCGGCTCCGCTTATCAAGGCGTTAAGCCGATTTTCAAAGCCATCGGCGAACGCTACGAGGACCGTTATTTATTGATGTACTCCGGCGATTACCGCCGCTACGCCAGCGATAGCGCAGATAACCGCGACAATCATTTTTTTATGTTTAACGGCAAGTGGCGCTTCGGAAGCATGCACGGGCTGTCGTTGGATCTCGATGAAACGTTCGGCCATGAAGAGCGCGGCCGCGATACCACCGAGGGATTTCTCCCCGAGCAGTTTAAAGAGTTTGGCATTAATAAGCCCATCGCCACGCGCTTCTTTAACAGTGAACTGCGCTATAGCTACGGGGCGCCGGAAGGGCGCGGTAAAGCAGAAGTTGCGCTAATGCATAAGCAGCTGCGCTTTCGCAATCTCGACAGCATTGAGGACGCCAGCGCCGACTTTCATTATTACATGCACGATCAGGAGTGGCATGAAAACAGCCTGGTCGCCGAGCTTTTTGATCAAAAAGCCAAAACGCTGCGCTATCGCTACAGTTTTATTACCAACCAGCGTCGCTATGAGCTCAACCCGTTAAAAGACAGTAATGAATATTATCTGCTGGTCGGCATGAAAAATCGTCTTTCCGGCAAGACCGAGATCAACGGCAACGTCGCCTGGCTGTATAAAGATTTTATCCATAATCCCGACTCGCAGGGATTCAACGGCCTGAACTGGGATATTAACGCCGACTGGAAACCGCTTGAACAGATAAAGCTCAACTTACATAGTTCACAACGAATAAAAGATCCCACCGACTCCGGCGGCTATATTCTGGTATCAAATTTCGGTCTGGGCTATGAGCACCACTGGCTGGTCGACAGGTTCTCCACTCTGGTTGATTACTCTTATATTACAGAGGATTACAAACACCAGACCAACGGACGCAAAGATCGATCAAACCTCGTGTCGCTCACCTTCAACTACGACTACCGTCCATCCGTTAATTTTCAGCTGAAGCTGCAATGGAACACGATGCATTCTAATAAAGAAAAAGATGCCTTTTATATTGGCCCGGACTATGACCATGAGGTCGAGCGCACGCTGGGCTACAACGACTCGGCCATTATTTTTATGACACAGGTACAAATATGATCCTTAGCTATGGAAAACGGGCGGTGATTTCTCTTCTGGCGCTATGGCTGGCGGGCTGTTCGGCGCCGCCGCAGA
This sequence comes from Klebsiella sp. LTGPAF-6F, assembly GCF_001753185.1. Classification (NCBI taxonomy): domain Bacteria; kingdom Pseudomonadati; phylum Pseudomonadota; class Gammaproteobacteria; order Enterobacterales; family Enterobacteriaceae; genus Klebsiella; species Klebsiella sp. LTGPAF-6F. Next base: position 1,307,294 of record NZ_CP017450.1, on the reverse strand, counting down.
CGATCCGAACGCCGCCGGATGCCGTTTATCATCTGGACCAGGGAGATGAGATCAATATCGCGGTTTCCGGCGAGCAGGATCTCACTATGCGCGTAAAAATCGATAATAGCGGCAGCGTTGATTATCCTTATATAGGCTCCCTGATGCTGAAAGGGAAAACGCCTGAACAGGTCGGCAACGAAATTGCCGATAAGCTGCGCGGTAACTATCTGCAGGCGCCAATGGTGACCGTGAGCATTGCCGAATACCGTAAAATTTATCTGTTAGGCGAAGTCAAAAAACCGGACGGTTACGCCTGGGAACCGGGCTTAACCGCTGAAAAAGCCATTGCGCTGGCCGGCGGCTTTACCGATCGCGCCGATCGCCATGACATCCGCATTCGTCAGTTTCGCAGCGGTAAACTGCTGGAAAACGTCGCCGCCGACTCCGCCGTACAGGCCGGAGATACCATCATCATTGGCATGAGTTTCTTCTGATATGGCTATTTCATTAGTTGAAAATGGAAAGAAGAAAGAAGGCTTTATCGACTTCACGCCTTATTTCAACAAAATTAAGCACAAGCTGATCTGGTGCCTGGTGGTGGTGGTGGTGGCTGCCGCGGCGTCGTGGATCCTGACGCGCTTTATGTCATCCAGCTATACCGCAACCGCGACGGTGCTGTTTAAAGCGCAGTCGCAGGATGTTACCCCCCTGCCGCGGCTGGAAAACTATGATTCCACCCGCAGCGATTACTATGAAACCAAATACGCGCTGATGGGCTCCCGCGTCGTGCTGGAAGCCGCGGTAAAAGCGCTAAAGCTGGATCGGGACCCGGAATTTAACGGCGGGGACAATCTTGATGAGGCCGCACGGGTCAATAATGCGCTGCGCGCCCTGCAAAAAAACCTGACCATCTCCGGCGTGCGCACCACGCAGCTGGTATCCGTTTCGATGGAGGCGAAATCGCCGCAAAAAGCCGCCGATATCGCCAACGGCGTGGCGCAGGCGTTTATCGATTACAGCCTGGCGCAGAAGCAGAAAATCTTACTTCAGGCCCAGGGCTGGAACGAGAAAATGATGGACGATCTGCGCGATAAGCTCGATCGCCAGAAAGCCGACATCGATGATTTTCTCAAACAAAATGGCCTGCTGACCTTTCGCAGCATGGATGGCTACGAGACCGAGCGCCTGGGGATCGTGATTAACCATCTGGCCGACGCCACCCAGCGCCGTCTGAAAGCGCAAACGGTGTGGGACAAAGTGCGCCGTCAGCAGGGAAAAGCGCCGGAAGCCATCATCTCGCTGCCGGAAATTTCCGGTCATCCGCAGATTCAGGATCTGCGTATCGCGCTGATCCAGACGCGGCGTAACTTATCGGAAGCGGCAAAACACTATGGCCCTAAGCATCCGAAATATCTTCAGGCTCAGGCCCAGCTGCAGGTCGTCAACGGGCAGATAGGCCAGGTGTTGGGGGAACTACTTAACGGCTTACGTCAGCAGTATCAGATTGCGCTGGACGATGAGCAGCACTATCAGAAGATGCTCGACGATCAGAAAGCCGACTTCCAGGCGCTGGGCGCCAGGCGCGACAAATACAACACCATGATGACCGCGCTGAACAAAACCGAAGAGCTGTATAAATCGCTGTATCAGCGGGCGAATGAGCAGAAGCTCTCCGAGAGCTTTTCGGTTCCCGATGAAGTGATCTACGATGCCGCCGTGCCGCCAAATCTTCCTTCTAAACCGCAGCGCGGTCTGCTTATCGTGATGGCGACCCTGATGGCGCTGGCGCTGTACATCATGTACCTGATAGTCAGCACCGCGCTCGACAAAACGGTGAACAGCATCAGCGAACTCAAAGCCAAAACGGGCCTTGATGCCAGCGGTGAGTTTCCGCTGTTGCCTCAGGCGAACAGCGCGAAGCTGACGTTCCAGAACCTGCTGTATGCCGATATGCTCCACAGCCTGCGCCTGGCGCTGCTCGGCCAGAATACTCATAGCGGGACGATACTGGTGACCTCGGCGCAGGCAGATGCCGGCAGCAGCCTGATTGCCGAAATGCTGGCGTGGTCCGCCGCTAAGTCAGGTAAAACGCTGCTCATTGATGTGGACTACCTGGCAAGCGATGGGCTCTCCGCGCGCTATCCGCAGCATAAAACGGGCTTTAGCGAGCGTCTTGATGGCCGCAGCGCCGCGCCTCAGGCGGTGGTCTTCCTGGCCGAGACGCTGGATTTTATGCCGCGAGGCGAACTCAGCGACTCAGCCCTGCTGCTGCTCACTTCTGAACGGCTCCCGGCGCTGCTGACGACGCTGCGGCAGACCTACGATTATCTGATTATTGATGCGCCATCGCTCGGGCTAGCCCAGGACGCCCTGCTGCTGGCGCCGCACGTCGATATCAGCCTGCTGGTGGTCAACGCAGGCGAGCAGGCGTCGCGCATCCGCGACGCGCAACATCGTCTGCAAGCCGCCGCGCCAACGCCTGTCGCCACCATGCTTAACCGGGTGCAAGAAGAGAACCTGGAGACGCAGGAGGGCAAACGCCTGCCCGAGCGCGGCATGGGCGAACTGATTTCACCGAAGTAGCGATTATGAACTTAATTAAGAGTATTTCTTCAATTGCCAGCTCCTCGGTCCTCTCGCAGGCGATCGGCGCTTTTTCCGTGTGGCTGATTTCCCATCGCTACGGCATGGCGGAAGTCGGGCACTATGCGATGATCTACAGCAACGTGCTGATTGGCGCGCAGGTTTGCACCTTTGCGTCGCAGCTGCTGATCCCGCGCCAGGAAGAGCATGAGCTGGGGCAGAACGTGGTGTTTTGCCTGCTGCAAAGCCTGCTTCTGGCGCTGCCGTGGGCGGTCATCACCGGACTGATATTCCATCTCAATATTGCGTTTCTCTACCTGCTCACCTTCGGCTATGCGCTGGTTTTGATCGCCGAGAACCTCTCGCTGCGCGGCGGTAACTATCAGTTCCTCACCTTCCAGCGTATCGCCGTGTCGCTGGTGGTGGCGATAGCTCTGCTGGCGATGCCGAATACCACGCTGTTCTATATTGCCTGGATGGCGGGCATTTTGCTGCTGCTCGGCCTCTGCCTGCTGCGTTTGTTTCGCTTCAGCACCCTGACGCCGGCGCACTTTTCACCGCGAGCGAACGGCCTTTTTGCGCGCCAGCACTGGCAGCACCTCAGCCGCGTCGGCAGCGCGGAAGTGCTGGCGATGGCCAGCAATAATCTGCCGACGATGTTGATAAATATCTGGTTTTCACCGCTGGTCGCGGGCTATTTCTCGGTGGTGAGCCGCTTCTGTTTATCACCGGTGATGATTGTCGGTAACGCGGTGCGCAACTCCATCTTTTCAAAATGGTCGATGGATTTTCGCAACGGCACCTTTAACTATCCGGAGTACAAAAAGATTCGCCTGCTGCTGATGGCCGCGGCGCTGATCTGTATCCTTGGGATCTGGATTTTCTATCCGCTGGTCATGCGCCTGGGCTTCAGTCAGGAGTGGCTCAATTCCATTCCGACCTCACGCTATATGCTGCCTTATCTGTTCGCCGCGCTGGCCGTCAGTCCGCTGACCGTTATTGAGCTTATCTTTGGTTCTAAACGCTATTTTTTACGCATTCAGATCGAGCAGCTGCTGATCATTATTGTCGCTTTTATCGCGCTGCCTGAATTGGGCCAGCGCTATGAGATAGCCCTCCTGACGTTCTCCGTGCTGACCAGCATTCGCTATCTGTTCATCCTGCTGAAAATGAACAAACGGGCGCTACAGCTCTCCCGGCAGGAGCAGAAAATATGCAGCTAAACACCGGTCGCTATCTGGAGGTATTCGCGCTGACGACCATCGTCTTCTGCGGCACGATTCAGTATTTCACCGGTGTGGCAGCCGTGCTGTGGCTCCCCTTTTTCATGGTGCTGGTGATGGTGGTCCTGCTGATGATGCAAAGCCGGCCGCAGCCACTGGCGCTTAGCGCGCGCGAGAAGGTGGTGCTGGCGCTGTATCTGACGTTTATCATCCTTAGCCTCTGCGCCACGGTTTTACAATCCGGCATCGTTACCGCCATCGTCGGCTTCAAAAATGAACTGGCCCTGTCGCTGGTGATGTTTTGCATGCTGCTCGGCATGTTTCGCGAGTCGCAGCTGCACCGCCTGACCCGGCTATTTTACTGGCTGTTCTACGTCCAGTTCCCGCTGGCTATCTATCAGGTGCTGGTGGTGGTGCCAAAACGCGTGGCTTTGCGCGGCGAGGATGAAAAGTGGGATTCGGTGGTCGGCACGTTTGGCGGCGACCCGATGGGCGGCGGCAATACCGCGACCATGGGGATGTTCTGCCTGCTGATTATGCTGCTGAAGGTGTCCGAATTTAAGCACGGTATCTGCTCGTTCAAGTCGATGGCGGCGCATATCGTGCTGGCCTTTTTCCTCTGCGTGGTGGGCGAGGTAAAATTCGTGATTCTGCTGTCGCCGTTCTTACTGGCGCTGCTGTGGATCATGCCCGCTTACGTCAGCGGCATCAGCAAAGTCACCCTGCGCTCGTTGATGATTATCGCCGCCGGAATGGTGGTGCTAATTTTTGCCGCTATCACCATTCTGGCGTCCAATTACTCGTCGGCCTTCGGCGGGGACCCGACCAAAAGCGCGCTCTCGGTATTTATCGATTCCCTCGGCTATATCTTTGATACCAATTACATTATGGAAAGCGGCGAGCTCGGTCGGTTTACCACTATTTTCTTCTGGCTCCAGCATAACGAGCTTTTTGGCCCCGGCGGGATGCTGTTTGGCTACGGTCTGAACGCTACCAACAGCGGCAGTACCGTCTCCCCCGGCTATATTGGCGCCTGGTATCATCTGATACTCGACTCCACCGCGCTGAGCATGATGCTGTGGGAAGTCGGTATTATCGGCGTGATCTTATTTATCGCCATGATTGCCGCTATTCTCATCGGCATGCGGCCCAAAGAGACCTTTTCCCGCTACGATCTCAAACGGGAAGATTTACAGCTGCTCAGCTCCGCGCCTGCGTTTTACGTCTTTGCCATTGGCTGTTTGCTCAGCCTTCCCTACAGCCAGATCCTGATGATCATTCCCATGCTACAGTTTTTATTATGGCTGGCCCTCGGGGCGCTTATTGTCATTCATCGTTCCGTCCGTCTGAACTCCGGTACCCAATATGAATAAAACGCCATCAATTACCGTCAGCATTAAGACCCTCAACGAAGCGCAGGGTATTGAAAAAACGATCGACAGCGTCCGCAAACAATTGCAGCCTTACCCGCATCAGATTATCGTCGCCGATAGCCTGTCCACCGACAATACCCGGGAGCTGGCCGTCGCCAAAGACGCGATGGTGGTCTGCCTCGATAACGCGAAAGATCGCTGCTGCGGCGTGGGCCACCAGCTGGGCTGGTTATTCAGCGAAGGGGACTATCTGCTGCTGCTGGACGGCGATATGGAGCTGGAGCCGGGTTTTCTCGACACCGCCGTGGCGTTTCTTGAAACGCATCCCGAATATGCGGGCGTGGCGGGCAGCGTCGAGATGGATGACGCCGCTAACTATGAGTTTAAATCGCGCAAGCAGCGTCTGCATCTTATCTATCCGCAGGGCGATACCGATCATCTTGGCGGCGGCGGCCTTTACCGCCGTTCGGCAATCGAGAAAATTGGCTATCTGACCAATCTTAACCTTCACGGTTATGAAGAAGCCGAATTGGGGATCCGCTTGCAGGCCGCGGGCTATAAACTCCACCGCCTCGCCGCGCCCTATTTTAGCCATGCGTCCTATACCATGCCGACATTTAAAATGCTGACCTATCGCTGGAAGAACGGTTTTTTATGGGCGCCGGGTGAGCTATTACGCAACTGCTGGGGAAAAAAGCATTTCCCCGCCGCGCTTAAGATTGTTCGCAACGAACTGATATTCACGCTGTATATCCTGGTATTGATTATTTGCCTCCTGTCGTTCAATCCCGGGGTGATTATTATCGCCCTGCTTCCGCTGCTGGCGTTTATCGCGCTGAAGGCGATTAAAAATAAGTCGCTGCGCGACGGCGTTCAGAGCGTGATCAACTTATCGTTATTTTCCGCAGGTATGGTGCGAGGCGTCATTAACCCCGTTCGCGATCCGCTGAAACAACCCGCCGTGACCGTCTCCAACCCAAAACATATCCAGACAGAACATGAAAATATTATTCGTTAATAAATTCTTTTTTATTAAGGGCGGAGCGGAAACCGTTTTTTTCCAGGAGCGAGACGCCATGCTGCAAGCGGGCTATCAGGTTGTCGACTTCAGCATGCAGCATGCGGAAAATAAGCCTTCGCCCTGGGAAAGCTTCTTCGTACATAACGTGGATTATCATCAAAGCCACGGGCTGACGGGCAAGTTCAAAGCGGGCATCGACTTTATCTACAACGCTGAGGCCTGCAATAAGCTCAACACCCTGCTGCTGGAGCAGCGCCCGGATATTGTGCACTTTCATAATATCTACCACCAGCTGACGCCCGCATTGATTGGCGTCGCTAAGCGCTTTGGCTGCAAAACCGTACTGACGGCGCACGATTATAAAATCGTCTGCCCATCGTACACCATGCTGCGCGATGGCCACGTCTGCGATGACTGTCTTACCGGTTCGGTGAGCAATGCCTTTCGCCATCGTTGCCAGCAGGGCGATACCTTTAAAAGCCTGCTGCTCTCGCTTGAGGCCTACTGGCAAAAGTTCGCGCAAAATTACGCCATGCTCGATTGCATTATCGCTCCCAGCGAATTTATGCGTCAGACGCTGCTGCGTAAATTACCCAGGTCGCGGATCGATGTGATCGTCAACGGTATTGATGCCAGCACCACGATCCCGGGCGATACGGCGGGAGATTATTTCCTCTATATCGGCCGCTTGAGCCGTGAGAAAGGCGTCGCCACCCTGGCGCTGGCGCAGCAAAAAATGCAGCAGTCCATGCCGCTGAAAATCGTCGGCGATGGCCCTCTCGGCAGCGACCTGCGCGCCCGCTTTAGCGGTCCGGAATTTCTCGGCTATATGCGCCACGGAGACGCGCTCAACGCGTTGATTCGCGGCGCGCGGGCGGTGATCGTCCCTTCCGAATATTATGAAAACTGCTCGATGTCGGTGCTGGAGGCCATGGCGTTCGGTCGCCCCGTCGTCGGCGGCAATATCGGCGGCATTCCGGAGCAAATTCGCGATGGCATTGATGGCTATCTGGTGGAACCCGGGGATGCCGACGCGCTGGCGCGCATCATGGATAGCCTGGCCGTCAATCCGCAGCAGGCGCGTGAAATGGGCATCAACGCACGCCAGCGTTTAGAGGAGAAATACGATCTCGCCCGGCATATGCAGGTTCTGCAGGAACTCTATCAGCAGCTCGTGGGGGAAGCGAAATGAAGCTCAAAGTGACGGTGCTTGGCACCCGCGGTATTCCGAACGTCCAGGGCGGGGTTGAGACCCACTGCCAGAATCTCTATCCGGAAATCTATCACCAGAATCACGCCGATATCTGCGTCATTGCCCGCTCACCGTACGTGGACTATCGCCGTAGCGAATATAAAGGCGTGCGGTTGAAAAGCCTGTGGGCGCCCAAAAGCCGTAAATTCGAAGCCATTATTCACTCTACGCTGGCCGCATTCAGCACCCTGTTTGACGGCTCAAATGTGGTTCACGTTCACGCGGTCGGCCCAGGCCTGGTGGTCCCGCTGCTGCGCCTGCTCGGCAAACGCGTCGTTTTTACCCACCACGGCCCGGACTACGATCGCCAGAAGTGGGGCAAAATGGCGAAAGAGATGCTGCGCCTCGGTGAGAAATGGGCGGTGAAATATGCCAACGAGGTTATTGTTATCTCGGAAGTGATTAATACGCTGATTAAGACCAAACACGGCCGTACCAACGCTAACGTGATCTATAACGGCGTGCGCCAACCGCAGCTTCCCGCCGAAGAGACGCGACGGGCCACGCTGAATCAGTATTCGCTGGAAGCCGGGCAATACGTTGTCGCCGTCGCCCGTTTTGTGGAAGAAAAAGGGCTGCACGATCTGCTTGCCGCCTACAAAGCCTCGAACTGTTCGCTGCCGCTGGTGCTGATTGGCGATGCCGACCATCCCGATGAGTACAGCGAGCGGCTGAAGAAGCAGGCGGCCGAAACCCCGGGAGCGATCATGACCGGTTTTATTAGCGGCGATCCGCTGCACACTTTGTTCTCACAGGCCGGGCTTTTTGTTCTACCGTCTTATCACGAAGGGCTGCCCATTGCCCTGCTGGAGGCCATGTCCTGGTCACTGCCGGTTATCGTCAGCGATATCCCGGCCAACCTCGAGATTGGCCTGCCTGCCGAGGTCTATTTTCCGACGGGCAATGTCGCCGCGCTGGCGCAAAAGCTCCAGTCCTGGCGCGGCGAGGAGACCGCGGATTACAGCCAACTGATGCCCAAATACCGCTGGCCGGACATTGCGGCAAAAACCGCTCAGGTCTATCAGCGTTTAACGAATAAGAGTCAACCGTGACTAAATCAACATCCGACCTGGTCGTCGAGCGCTTTTATTCCGCGCTTGACCCGGAAACAGAAACCTCACTCACGCCGGAGCAAAAGCGCGGTATTGAACAGGCGCTGGTGAGATCGAGCCTGGCCTCGCGCCATCGCATCGATTTTCGCCACAGTTTTCCTTTTCTGCATCGCCGCTATTTCGTGGTCTTTTTATGCGGCCGCGATCTGCGCAAAATTCCGCGAGAGAGTACGCTGCTCGGGCGTATATTCTCCACCCTGGCGATTACCATCGCCGTGCTGTTCGCCATTCTTGCGGTGCTGCTGGCGCTCTATATGCTGAAATCCGCGCTGGGTATCGATGTGTTTAAAAACTTCCACGTCGGTATCTGGACGTGGTTTGTGAACCTCCACGATAAAGTGAATTAACGATGAGCTCTTTTTCGCTGCGCCGCGCCGCGCTGCTTGTGGCGCTACTGCTGGCCGGAGTCATACCCTCAGCGGCAGTGCTGGCTGAACGCACGGTTATCACCCCGCCGGCCTTTACCGGTCTGTTGACGAACCCAGGGATCGGCGTGGCCAGTTTCCACGATGGTTATGGTCAGAAACCCTCTCTGAAAGAGTATCCGGACACCGGGTTTGAATACGATCGCTTTTACTGGAGCGATCTGGAGCCTGAAGAAGGCGTCTATGATTTTGCGCCGATCGATCGTGCTTTCAGCGTCGCCGCCCGGCATAAGCCGGCGATGAACGTCGGATTGCGTTTCATGGCGCTCGATGAACCGCAATCGGGCTCGAAAATCCCCGCCTGGCTTATCAAAAAAGGCATTCAGGGACAATGGGTCGAAAATGGCAAAACCTTTGTGCCGGACCTCAGCGATCCGACCTTTATCGCCTATGCGCAAAAGCTGCTTAACGCCCTCGGCGCGCGTTATGACGGCAATCCGAACCTCGCGTTTGTCGATATCGGCATGGTGGGTTCGTGGGGGGAATGGCACAACTCCAATTTCACTGACGTTGCGCCGTTGCTGGAAAAGTACGCTCCGGAGCAGCTCAATCGCTACGTTGATATGCACTTCAGCAGCTTCCCGAAAACGCCCAAAATCATGTTAATCAGCGGCGGTAATTCGCTGGCCTGGGCCAGCCAAAAAGGCGCGGGGTGGCGCGCGGATTGCTGGGGAGACTGGCATAACTTTTCCGCAGCGTGGAGCCATATGCGCGATGATTATCCTCAACGCCTGGCCGCGGCGCAGACGGCGTGGTCCGGGTTTAATGATAGCTGGCAGCACGCCCCCGTTAGCCTGGAAATTTGCGGTTATATGGCGGAGTGGGAAAGCGTGCAGCACTACACCCGCGAAGAGGTCCAGGCAAGCTTCGACTGGGCATTAGCGCAGCACGCCAGTACCCTGAATCTGAAATCGCGTCCGGTGCCGGCAGCGTATCGCGATATCGTTGATAGCGCGTTATTGCGAATCGGCTACCGCTACCGGGTGGGTCAGCTGGAATGGGATACGCCCGTACGCAGCGGCATGCCGCTTACGCTAAACGTCACCTGGCGTAACGACGGCGTCGCGCCAGCCTATCTCCCGTACCTTGTGCAATGGCGGATAGTCAATGACGCCGGAACGACCGTTACGCAAATCAAAACGGCGGATGACGTTCGCCAGTGGCTGCCCGGCGATCATCACAGCAGCGCTACGCTGCCGCTGCCTGCCGGACTCCCGGGCGGCCAATATCGTCTGGAAGCGGCCCTGACCAATTATCAGGGCCAGCCGCGTATTCAACTCGCTAACGAAGGTAAAACCGGTGATGGATGGTATTCACTGGCTTCGTTTAACCTTAAGGAATAACCATGTTTGAGGCTATCAGGCTGGTCGCCCGGGAAATCAAATCCTGCGGCGGCATAAAAGCGAAAATCGCGGTTCTGCTTTATCGTCTGGCGACGCTCTATCGCAGCCGTAATCCTCTGTGGAAGATCTGCGGTATCCCCTTCGTTATTCTCAATATCGTGATTAACGAGTGTTTATTTTGCATTGAGCTGCCGTGGCGAGCGCGCATTGGCTATGGGCTGAAGCTGTATCATCCGCACTGCATCGTGATTAATCGGGGAACGGTCATCGGCCAGAACTGCACCCTGCGCCAGGGCGTCACGATTGGCAGCGTGACCGACAGTCAGGGCCGTGAGGGCGACAGCCCGCGCATCGGCGATAACGTCGAATTTGGCGCCCACGCCGTGGTGATTGGCGCGGTCACGCTGGGCGACAACGTCAAGGTTGGGGCAGGCACGGTGGTGACCAAAGATCTGGCCGCAGGAATGATTGCCGTCGGTCAACCCTGTCGGGTATTAAACGGTATTTAGCGCGGGTTTGCCTGGGAAGGAAACCCGCGCTGGTCGAAACGCGGGTTTTATTGCGAGCAGGATGACAGCCGCTGACCGGAACTCAGGCTCTCAGCTTAACCGGTTCGCTAAAATCATCGGCGGGCTCCAGCTTAAGACTGAACGTCGCCAGCAACGCTTCGGCTCGTTCGTGAAAACCACGTAGCGTCTTTTCAAGCTTTTCAGTGACTTCAGGATCGTCAATCGCGACCGGACGCCAGACGCCCTCTTTGTCGAACAATCCAAACTGATAGCTATAGGTGAAGCGCGATTCCTGCGCTTCCATCTCCATCCACCATCCCCAGAACTCGCGTTTTTCAGGCGCTGGTTTTACGTTGACGCAAACAGCCAGGCAATCGAAAAAGAAGCGGTTGTCTTCACATTGCTCCTCACGGATGTAAGGGCCAAGCGCCGTGAATTTCTTAATCAGCTTACTCTTCAGGTGTCCACTCGGTAACGTCATTGCGATCTCCTTTAGTGATGCCATGACGTTACCAAATCGATAGAATTTAGCAATATATTAACTAAATCTATGGCTAATCCAGCGGGCGATCTGCCGCAGCGCGTGATCGAAATTGCGATAGACCGGATTGAACGGGATCTCCAGCAGCTTGCCATCGGATGATGATGAAGTAATCAGCCGCGACTCCTCCTCCGGGCTGAACGGATCGTCTTTCCAGAAGCCTGAGAGCATCGGCGTGGGGCAGCGGCGCCCCAGCAGCCCCTGAACCTTCAGGGAATAGCGGTTAAGCTCAACGCGCAGCGCGTCGTCGGAAGCGTCATGCATCCCCAGCCGCGAAGCCAGAACGTCAAGATACATCTCCGGCACCCGCCCCTGATGCAGCGGGTCCACCAGCAGGCCGTGTACCACCGGCCCCAGGCAGGCCACCGCCTTCAGGCGCTGGGACTCAAGATAGCCCAGCCGCACGGCGATATTCGCGCCGAAACGGAAACCAAAGGCGGCCACGCGGGTATGATCGACCCAGGGCACATTAGCCAGATGCTGCAGCACATACTGGTGCAGCAGACTGGTATCCTGGGTCAGCTTGCATTTTGAGGAGAAACCGATGGAAGGCATATCCACGGTCAGCATAGCGATACCCAACGGCGCAAAATAGTTTTCATACAGGTTGTAATAGTCGGTCTGTAGCGCGTCAAGCCCGCCGCACATCAGTACCGTCGGGAACGGCCCATCGCCTGGCGGCATATGCAGGAAACCGGTGATCGGCGCGGCGCCGGGGATAGAGAACTCCAGCTCTCGCAGCTTGCCGGGCAAGCGCTGAGCGGCTTCTTCATAAGCCCGGTATGCCAGCACCTGCGCCTGTTCCGCCAGCTCGTCGCCCTTGATGTGCGGATAGGCGGCAATGCTGTAAAGGTTTGCCGCATGGAGCCAGTGACGACCACTCACGAGCAGATTCGCTTCCTGACCGGCCTTCTGCTGCCAGTCCATCGCCTGTTTGGCCCATTCAAAGATCCAGTTGCCGCCGCGATAGCCAACGACCGTATCGTAAAGCTCCGGGTCGGTTCGCTCGGCATCGCTCATGACGATGCGCGCCTGCACGTCGAGGATTTCCTGCGGCGTCACGCCACGCCAGATCCACATCAGGCGGTTAATCAATCGATACCAGTGATCAACGTGATTACCGCTGAGCGCAGACTGGATCGGTTGCTGCGCTCCGGTATTAAACCGACGCACCAGCGTGGAGGTTTCCGGATGTTTGAATCGGGGTTTAAACAGCGTTTCGCTAAGGTTAGCCTGGGACATGTGCAGCCTCCATCATGTTGCCACTGAAGCTATTGTAACCTGCGCAAGGGTAAAAAAAACCACGCCCGGCAAAACCGGGCGTGGTAATTAGCATTTATGCTGGAAATTAACGACCTGCGATAGGCGGTACGAACACCACGCCCATATCCCACGGCTGTTCAATCCAGGTATCCTGGGGAATATCAACAACATAATCATCAACCAGCGGGCGACCGGCCGGTTTTGCGAAGATAGTGACAAAATGTGCTTTCGGATACATTTCGCGGATGGCTACGGCGGTACCGCCGGTGTCGACGAGGTCATCGATCACGATAAAGCCTTCGCCATCGCCTTCAGCACGTTTCAGCACGGTCAGTTCACGCTGATTATCGTGGTCATAGCTTGAGATGCAAACGGTATCAACATGACGAATACCCAGTTCACGCGCCAGTAGTGCTCCCGGTACCAGACCGCCGCGGCTAACGGCAATAATGCCTTTCCACTGTTCAACCGGCAGCAGGCGTGTGGCCAGCTTGCGGGCGTGAATCTGCAACATGTCCCAGGTGACGACGTATTTTTCGCTCATGTGAAGTGTCCCAGCCTGTGTAATACGGCTTAAATAATGTTCGAGGGGGAAAATGGTTGCGCGAGATTATAGAGATCTGACGCGCTAAAAACCAGCGTTAAGCGGCCACGACGACTCTTTTTACGTGGTTTACACTACCAGAGTACACGGAAAGTGGTATTCTCAACCCCATCGCGCAAGCCCGGGCTTGTAGTGTATTTGATTGCTAACCCCTCGATCTGCAAACGACTTTTGCAGGTGATTGTAAGGAGACTTATCGTGTCTGAACTGTCTCAATTATCCCCGCAGCCGCTGTGGGATATTTTTGCCAAAATCTGCTCTATTCCTCACCCCTCCTATCACGAAGAACAGCTCGCTGAGCACATCATGGGCTGGGCAAAAGAAAAAGGCTTACACGCGGAACGCGACCAGGTTGGCAACATTCTGATTCGTAAAGGCGCGACTGCCGGTATGGAAAACCGCAAACCGGTTGTGCTGCAGGCGCACCTCGATATGGTGCCGCAGAAAAATAACGATACCGTTCATGACTTCGCTAAGGACCCGATTCAGCCGTACATCGACGGCGAGTGGGTCAAAGCGCGCGGCACCACCCTGGGCGCCGACAACGGTATCGGCATGGCTTCCGCGCTGGCGGTACTGGCTGACGACAACGTGGTTCACGGCCCGCTGGAAGTGCTGCTGACCATGACGGAAGAAGCCGGTATGGACGGCGCGTTTGGCCTGCAGGCCAACTGGCTGCAGGCGGATATCCTGATCAACACCGACTCCGAAGAAGAAGGTGAGATTTACATGGGCTGCGCGGGGGGTATCGACTTCACCTCTGACCTGGCGCTGACCCGTGAAGCCGTTCCGGCCGGTTTCCAGAGCTTTAAGCTGACCCTTAAAGGACTCAAAGGCGGCCACTCCGGCGGCGAGATCCACGTTGGTTTAGGTAATGCCAACAAGCTGCTGGCACGCTTCCTCGCAGGCCATGCTGAAGAGCTGGATCTGCGCCTGGTCGATTTCAACGGCGGCACCCTGCGCAACGCGATCCCGCGTGAAGCGTTCGCGACGGTCGCCGTGGCCGCGGATAAAGCGGACGCGCTGAAAGCGCTGGCTAATGAATACCAGGCGATCCTGAAAAACGAGCTGGCGGCCAAAGAGAAAAACCTGACTGTGCTGCTGGAGTCGGTTGCTAACGAGCAGCCTGCGCTGACGGCCCAATCTCGTGATACCTTTGTGCGTCTGCTGAACGCCACGCCAAACGGCGTCATCCGCAACTCTGATGTGGCAAAAGGCGTGGTGGAAACCTCGCTGAACGTCGGTGTGGTGACCATGACCGGCGACAACGTGCAGATTCACTGCCTGATTCGCTCGCTGATCGACAGCGGCAAAAATTATGTCGTGAGCATGCTGGATTCGCTGGGCAAGCTGGCCGGTGCAAAAACCGAAGCGAAAGGCGCCTACCCGGGCTGGCAGCCGGACGCCAACTCGCCGGTGATGCATCTGGTGCGTGAAACCTATCAGCGTCTTTTCAACAAGACGCCGAACATCCAGATTATCCACGCGGGCCTGGAGTGCGGTCTGTTCAAAAAACCGTATCCGGATATGGACATGGTTTCTATCGGGCCAACCATCACCGGTCCTCACTCCCCGGATGAGCAGGTTCATATCGAAAGCGTGGGCCAGTACTGGACGCTGTTGACTGAACTGCTGAAATCCATTCCGGCGAAGTAAGACAACACAGGCCCACTCCGCAGAGAGTGGGCCTTTTCTTTATAAAATGACCGAGCGAAAGCACGCCGTGCCGATTGTGGTAACCGCATCCGGGCATACCTGTCACGCGCTGTATGTGGGGTCGATTTGCCGCCGCATCAAATAATTAAGAAATCGTTCACCCCGCGCCGTCACTTCCTGTGGCTGAATAACCGTGAAGCCGTGACGCGCAAAAAAGGGCTTTGCCGTAATACTGGCCTCTACCCTATAAGCGCGCTCAGGAAGCTGCCTCAATAGCGTATTGAGCAGCGCGCTGGCGACGCCCTGGCGGCTATAGTCGGGAGAGACAAATAGTAAATCGATATAGTCATCCACGGCGGTAATAAACCCGACCGGCGAGGCATCATTTATTGCCACCAGTACGCGTGACGCCGCAAGTTTTTGCCGCCAGCGGGCTTCATCAACCTGCGCCCAGGCGGCAATTTGCCGGGGGGAATAGTCAGCGCTGGCGGTCTCTTTAACGGCGCGTAAAAATAGTGCGCATAGCGCCGGAAAATCCCGCTCTTCGTACATTCTTATCGTTAACATTGTTACAATCCCAAAACGAGTTGCCGCTCCAGCTGCGGATCAAGCAGCGTCACGTGCAGCCCCACCAGCCTGACTCCCCGACCTCCGCGCCGCTCGTGCCAGGCTTTATGCGCGGTAGAAATCAAATCATCTTTATTCAGCCGGGGCCAGACATGTTCCTGGGTGGTGAGCTGAAAATCATTAAACTTCAGCTTGACCCCCTGACGGGCAATCAGCAAATCCGGTTTAACCTTCGCCAGTCGCCGTTCCAGCTCCGGGTAGAGGTTCTCAATAATCGATTCACACTCCACCCATTCGTGGATATCTTCTATCAGGGTTCGTTCAACGCCCACCGATTTGCGCTGGCGCTCGCTGCTGATTTCTCGTTCATCAATCCCCTGGCTGCGTTCCCACAGTATCCGCCCAAATTTACCAAAGCGCTTGAGCAGCATCGCCAGATCGCTGTTCTGCACATCTTCACAGGTCCTCAGCCCCATGCTCTCGAGCTTTGCGGCGGAAACCTTGCCTACCCCCGGGATCTTCGATAGCGGCAACGTTTTGACAAACTCCGCGACCTGATGCGGCGCAATAACAAACTGACCGTTGGGTTTATTCAGATCCGAGGCGATTTTTGCGAGAAATTTTACCGGCGCAATTCCTGCCGAAGCGGTCAAATTTAGCTCACGATGGATGGTCTCGCGGATCTCCTGCGCCATCAGCGTCGCCGACCCCTGACAATGAACGCTGTCGCTAACGTCGAGATAGGCTTCATCCAGCGATAATGGTTCGATTAACGAGGTATAGCGGGAAAAAATTTCCCGGATATGGTTCGACGCCTCTTTATAGGCGTCAAAGCGGCCGGGAAGCAGCGTCAGGTGGGGGCAAAGTTTGAGCGCGGTGGCGGTTGGCATGGCGCTGCGCACGCCGAATTTACGCGCCGGATAGTTAGCCGTACTGATAACACCGCGCTGCACCCGACTGCCGCCAATGGCAATAGGGATGTCGCGCAGTGCCGGGTTGTCACGCATTTCCACCGCCGCGAAGAAGCAGTCCATATCAACGTGGATGATTTTACGCATAGCCAAACCTTAGACTGTACATGCATACAGTATAGCAAAATACGGCGAAATTTAATCTTTTTAAATCCACTATCCTGAAAAACGTGCTACAACATAAAATTGCAATAAATATAAGTTACTTTTCATATAGTTATATGAGCATATAAGGTGAATGCAATCATGAAATCAATACTTACTGCGCTTGGTTTGCTTATTGCCAGCAGCGCCTGCGCCGCGCCGCAGCTCATTGCGCATCGGGGAGGCACCGGCGATGCGCCGGAAAATACCCTTCCGGCGATAAAACTTGCGCTGGAGAATAAGGCCGAGGCGATTTGGATAACGGTACAATTAAGCCAGGATGGCGTTCCGGTCTTATATCGCCCGAGCGATCTGTCCGCGCTGACTGACCATACGGGGAAAATCTCAAGCTTCAGCGCTGCCGAGCTGACCCGTATGGACGCGGGATGGACATGGGGCGGTGAAACTCACCCCTGGCGCGGTAAAAACGCAACCATTCCAACGCTGCAATCGGTACTGGAACAGTGGCCGCAGACCTTCTTTTACATCGATATCAAATCGCCTGATGCAGATCCGGCCATCATGGCGGCGCGTCTTAGCGAAGTACTGCAAAAAACCAATAGCCTCTCGCGCGTACGGGTGTATTCAACGGAAGACCGCTATATCGCGGCGCTGCCAGCATCAATCCCCCATTTCGTCAGCCGGGGCGAAACGCGAACGAAGCTGGCTAATATTTCACTTAGCCACCAGTGCCAGCCAACCGCGGCGTCGGGCAATGAATACTGGTACGGTCTGGAGCTGAAACGCAAGGTAGAAGTAGTGGAGAAGTTCACGCTGGGCGAAGGCGTATCGCCAGCCACGCTCACCTGGGATAAAGAAGCTATGGATTGTTTCCGCTCACAGGGCAAAGCCCATATTGTCTTCTTCGGCATTAATAGTGCCGATGATTTTCGTACCGCAAGCGAGCTTGGCGCCGACGGCGTAATGGTAGACTCGCCGGCGAAAGCGAAAGCCTGGTAAATCAAAAAAGGCCGCACGGTGCGGCCTGCTGTTTATAGGATGCGATCCTGCTTGCGCTGCGCTTCGCGAGCCAGGCGTTTTTTGCGCGCATCGCAGGGCTCGGGACAGTCGCAGACCTTTTCCATACCCAGCGATGAGATCCCGCCGCAGCTGCCCTGAATACTTTTGCGCTTGATCAGATAACCAAGCGACATTCCCAGGATAACCAGCGCGAAAATCACAAAGGTCGCGACAAATACCGTCAGCATCATCAGCCTCCAAAATCGTCCAGCATGATGTTTTCATCCTCAACGCCGAGATCTTTAAGCATTTTAATGACCGCGGCGTTCATCACCGGCGGCCCGCACATGTAGAATTCACAATCTTCCGGCGCCGGGTGATCGCGCAGATAGTTTTCATACAGAACGTTATGAATAAAGCCGGTATGGCCGGTCCAGTTATCTTCCGGCTGCGGATCGGAGAGCGCCACGTGGAAGGTAAAATTCGGGTTTTCCCGCGCCAGCTGCTCGAATTCGTCATCATAGAACATTTCTCGCAGAGAGCGCGCACCGTACCAGAAGCTGATTTTACGTTTGCTGTGCAGCCGCTTAAGCTGGTCGAAAATATGCGAGCGCATCGGCGCCATCCCCGCTCCGCCGCCGATAAAGACCATCTCAGCGTCCGTTTCTTTGGCAAAAAATTCCCCAAACGGCCCGGAAATCGTCACTTTATCGCCCGGCTTCAGCGACCAGATATAGGAGGACATGATCCCCGGAGGCGCATCAGGTACCTGCGGCGGCGGCGTTGCAATACGCACGTTGAGCATGATGATACCCTTCTCTTCCGGATAGTTAGCCATGGAGTAGGCGCGTAGCGTTGGCTCTTTCACGTCAGAGACGTAGCGGAAAAGGTTAAATTTATCCCAGTCGCCGCGATACTCGTCCGGAACGTCAAAATCGGCATAGGCAACCTTGTGCGAGGGGCATTCGATCTGAATATACCCGCCGGCCCGGAACGGAACCGCGTCACCGTCCGGCACGCGCAGCTTCAGCTCCTTGATAAAAGTGGCTTTGTTATCGTTCGAGATAACTTCACACTCCCACTTCTTAACGCCAAAAATCTCCTCCGGCAGCTCAATTTTCATGTTCTGCTTCACCGCGACCTGGCAGGCCAGACGGCAGCCCTCTCTCGCCTCACGCTTGGTGATATGAGACAGTTCGGTAGGCAGAATATCACCGCCGCCCTCTTTCACCGTCACCCGGCACTGGCCGCAGGAGCCGCCGCCGCCGCAGGCGGATGAAACAAAGATACCGTTGCTGGAGAGCGTATTCAGCAGCTTGTCGCCGGCCGGAGTACGAATTTGTTTATCCGCTTCGTTATTGATTTCAATGACCACGTCGCCCGCATTCACTAATTTCGAACGCGCGGCCAGTATCAGCCCCGATAGTACCAGGACGATCAGCGTGAACATCACTACGCCAAGAATTATTTCCATACTTTCCGCCCTTATAGCTGCACACCGGAGAATGACATAAAGCCCAGCGCCATCAGACCCGTGGTAATAAAGGTGATCCCTAACCCGCGCAGACCCGCAGGCACGTTTGCGTATTTCATTTTTTCACGAATGCCCGCCATCGCCACAATTGCCAGCAGCCAGCCGATGCCGGAGCCAAAGCCGTAAACGATGGATTCGGTGAAGTTATAGTCACGCTGCACCATGAAGGAGACGCCGCCAAAGATCGCACAGTTGACGGCGATCAGCGGCAGGAAGATCCCCAGCGCGTTATAGAGCGTCGGGAAGTACTTATCGAGGATCATCTCCAGGATTTGCACCAGCGCGGCAATCACGCCAATAAAGGTGATAAAGTTCAGAAAGCTTAAGTCGACGCCTTCAACCAGCGCACCGTCGCGCAGCACCAGGTTATACACCAGATTATTGATCGGCACCGCCAGCCCAAGTACGACCGTTACCGCCACGCCGAGTCCGAAAGCGGTCGAGACCTTTTTCGATACCGCGAGGAAAGTACACATCCCAAGAAAGAAGGCCAGCGCCATATTTTCAACAAACACGGCGCGAACAAACAGGCTAATATAATGAGCCATAATCGGTTACTCCTTTTCCTGCTGTTCAGGCTTCCAGCTGCGCACCGCCCAAATCAACAAACCGATAATGAAGAACGCACTGGGCGCCAGAAGAAACAGACCATTTGGCTGGTACCAGCCGCCGTTCTGCACCGTTTCCAGCACGGTAATACCGAATAGCTTACCACTGCCGATCAGCTCTCTCAGGAAACCGACGATGATTAGGATCGCCCCGTATCCCAGACCGTTGCCAATACCGTCCATAAAGCTCGCCAACGGCGGTGACTTCATGGCATAGGCTTCGGCGCGCCCCATCACGATACAGTTAGTGATGATCAAACCGACGAAAACCGAAAGCTGTTTCGAGATCTCATAGGCAAACGCGCGTAGCACCTGATCGACGACGATAACCAACGAAGCGATAATCGCCATCTGTACAATGATGCGCACGCTATTCGGAATGTGGTGGCGAATCATGGAGATAAACATGCTGGAGAATGCCGTAACCAGCGTCACCGCAATGGTCATTACAAAAGCGGTCTCCAGCTTGGTGGTCACCGCCAGCGCGGAGCAGACGCCCAGAACCTGCAGAGTGATAGGGTTATTAGCGATAAGCGGCCCCACCAGCACGCGCTTCATTTCTTTCATGTCGCCCAAATCAGCCATTATTCAGCTCCCCTTCACGCACCTTTTGCAGGAATGGGCCAAAGCCCAGTTTGCCCATCCAGAAATCAAAGCTATGCTGCACGCCGTTTGACGTCAGCGTTGCGCCCGACAGGCCATCAACGGCGTGCAGGTCGCCAGGACGCGCGCCGCCTTTGACGATTCTCAGCGCAGGCATCCCTTTATCATCAAGCACTTGTTTACCGACGAACTGCTGGCGCCAGTTGGGATTTTCAATTTCCCCGCCCAGCCCCGGCGTTTCACCGTGATCGTAATAGGTGATCCCTTTGACCGTGCGGCCATCGGTTTCCAGCGCAACAAAAGCGTACATCACCGACCACAGGCCGTTACCGTAAATTGGCAGTACCACTTCCTGAATCTGCTGCTTTTCATCGCGCACCAGGTAAATTTCGGCAATATTACTGCGGCGTTTGATACCGGCAGGATCCTGACTCGCCTCCAGCTGTAGGCTCTGCTGAGGGTCTTTCAGGGCCTGAGCCTGATTAAACTTGCCCGGATCTTTATCCAGCAGCTCACCGCTGGCTAAATCGACTAAACGCGGAGAGATATGGGCCTTAAAAATGTCAGCCACTTCATCTGCGCTCATTCCCTGCTTCATCAGACCGGCAACCGCCAGGATATTGCGCTGTTTATCGAGAGCGCGCTGCTCCTGCTGGCGCGATTTTAGCCCCACGGCAGAACCGGCGACCACGATTGAGCAGACCAGACAAAGCACCAGCACCACCAGCAGCGTTTTGCCGATGCTATCGTTACTTTTATTCTCAGCCACGCGATTTCCTCCGCTTAATATTGGCCCGCACCACCAGGTAATCAAACAGCGGCGCGAAGAGGTTGGCGAAGAGGATCGCCAGCATCATCCCTTCCGGATAGGCCGGGTTGACCACGCGAATCAGGACGCACATCACGCCGATCAGCAGGCCATAGCTCCATTTACCTTTATCCGTAAACGACGCGGACACCGGGTCCGTCGCCATAAACATCATGCCGAAAGCAAAACCGCCGAGCACCAGATGCCAGTACCACGGCATGGCAAACATCGGGTTGGTATCAGAGCCTATAAAGTTAAACAGCGTCGCGGTGGCCACCATGCCGATGAAAACCCCTGCGACAATGCGCCACGAGGCCACGCGACCAAAAATGATGATGGCGCCGCCGATGAGAATCATCAGCGTCGAGACTTCGCCAATCGACCCCGGGATATTGCCGAGGAAGGCGTCCATCCAGCTTACCGGCTGGCCGGTAGAGACGTTAACCAGCGATTCACCGCCGCCGCTTGCCCACTGGGATAACGGCGTCGCGCCGGAGAAACCATCCGCCGCAGTCCACACCAGGTCGCCGGAAATTTGCGCCGGCCAGGCAAAGAATAAAAACGCGCGCCCCGCCAGCGCCGGGTTGAGAAAGTTACGCCCGGTTCCGCCAAAAATCTCCTTGGCCATGACGACGCCGAAGGTAATCCCGAACGCGGCCTGCCATAGCGGCAGCGATGGCGGCACAATCAGCGCGAACAGAATTGACGTCACGAAGAAGCCTTCGTTTATTTCGTGCTTGCGCACGATAGCAAACAAGACTTCCCAGAACCCGCCGACAAGAAACACGGTGATGTAGATAGGCAGGAAAAATACGGCCCCCAGGGTCATCATACTGAGCCAACCGGCGTCAGCGGTGAAGTTCACCCCCAACCACTGCGCGATGCTGTAGTGCCAGTTCCCGGCGATAACCTGCTGCAGCTGCTCAGCGCCGTATAATTTATGCAGTGCCGGAATGGTCTGCAGGCCAACGTTATACATTCCCCAGAACATCGCCGGGAAAACGGCGAACCACACCAGAATCATCATCCGCTTGAGATCGATGGCGTCTCTGACGTGCGCCGCGCCGCGCGTGACCTGCCCGGGGGTGTAGAACAGCGTCGCCGTCGCTTCAAACAGCGGATAGTATTTTTCCAGCTTGCCGCCGTGCGTAAAGTGCGGCTCAATTTTGTCAAACAGTTGCTTTAAGCCCATCACTTATCCTTCCTGCTCTATCTGGGTTAACACGCTGCGCAATGCCGGGCCATATTCGTACTTGCCGGGACATACGTAGGTGCAAAGCGCCAGGTCTTCTTCATCCAGTTCCAGACAGCCCAGCGCCTGCGCGCTGTCGGTATCCCCCGCCAGCAAATCACGCAGCAGCATGGTGGGCAGAATATCCAGCGGCATCACTCGCTCATAGTTGCCAATCGGCACCATAGCCCGCTCGCCGCCGTTGGTATCCGTCGAGAAATTAAATAGCTTACGCTTCATAAAATGGCCGAGCGTGGTGCGGGTGATGGAAAATTTATCTTTCCCGGGCATTACCCAGCCGAACAGCTCCTTCTCACGCCCCTCTTTTACGACGCTTATCTGTAAATGAAAGCGGCCAAGAAAAGCATGGGGCCCTTGAGCATGCGTTCCGCTGAGGACTGAACCAGAAATAACGCGGTTTTCATCATCCAGAAGTTCATCTGCCAGCAGTTCATCAAGGCTGGCGCCAGAGCAGGTCTTTAATAAACGAGGCTCTTTCACCTGCGGGCCGCCGAGCGCAACGATACGTTCGCTAGACAACTCCCCTTCAAGGAACAATTTGCCAACGGCGATAACGTCCTGATAGTTAAGATGCCAGACCTGCTTTTTCAGGCTAACCGGCTCGAGAAAATGGATATGGGTCCCGACCAGCCCGGCCGGATGCGGCCCGGCAAACTGGTTGAAGGTCACCTGGCCCACGGGATGCCCGCCAAGCTTGCCACCGCTGGCCTGGCAGACGTGGACCTTACCGTCGGTCAACCGCGTCAACAGGGTTAAGCCCGCGTCAAAAGCCTCGCGCTGGGCCAGAATGATTGGCTGAGGGTCTGCCGCCAGTGGATTCGTATCTATGGCGGTGACAAATATGGCCGCTGGAACGCTGCCCGGCGCAGGTATTTTGCTGAAAGGGCGGGTGCGAAACGCCGTCCACATCCCCGACTCCACCAGCTGCTGCTGCACGGCCTCGCGCGTCAACGCGGCAAGATCGGCTAATTCATAGCGGGGAAAGTGAACGGCATCATCGCCATCTACGTCAATAACGACCGATTGCAGAACCCGCCGTTCGCCGCGATGAATGGCGCTGATGGTTCCACTCGCAGGGGCAGTAAATCGCACGCCAGGATTTCTTTTATCTTCGAACAGAAGCTGACCTTTTTGTACCCGGTCTCCTTCACGCACCGCCATTGAGGGGCGCATACCGATGTACTCTTCACCCAACAGCGCAACGCGCTTGACCGCAGTCTTCGAAGAAATCTGCTGTGATGGCATGCCAGCTATGGGCAAATTTAGCCCTTTCGTGATTTTAATCATATCGTTAGCAGGTATCCGTTACGTAAACCCCGGCATCAGGCCGAGGCCAGCATAATTAATGGAAAATAAGAGGAAGAAAGGAACATCGTAGTCCTGGTGATTCACAAGACGGGAGAGAAGCATCCTTTCTTACCCTGAGTATTTAGCGGAGCAAGTGTAACATTTCGTGAGCAGCGCCTGTAGACAAACTGCCATTAAGTCGTTCTAAAATGCGAGCTATTACGCAAAGTTCTGACTGCGCTTTACCTGAATATTCGCTATAACGGAAAACTAAAACGTAAACGTGGCACGTCGTGCTTGCGAAAAAATGCCGTGATGCTAATGTGAGCGCTCTAAAACCAGAAAACTCTGATTTCGGGTCTCTCTTGCCGTCCTGGCAATGTGGTTATTTGTTTTATCAAGGAACAAGTAGTATGCGCAAAATCGCATTATTTATTGCGATGCTTCTGTTGCCGTGCGTTTCATTCGCAGGGCTACTTAGCAGTAACAGCTCGACAACGCCGATGAGCAAAGAGTATAAGCAGCAGCTCATGGGTTCGCCGGTCTACATTGAGATCTTCAAAGAAGAGCGCATGCTCGATCTTTACGTCAAGATGGGCGAAACCTACCAGCTTCTCGACAGCTACCGAATCTGTAACTACTCCGGCGGGCTCGGTCCAAAGCAGCGCCAGGGCGATTTCAAGAGCCCCGAAGGTTTCTATAACGTTTCCCGCAATCAGCTAAAACCCGACAGCCGTTTCTACAAAGCGATCAATATCGGTTTCCCGAACGCCTACGATCGCGCGCATGGCTATGAAGGAAAGTATCTGATGATTCACGGTGCCTGCGTATCCGTTGGCTGTTACGCCATGACCGATACCGGCATTGATGAAATCTTCCAGTTCGTCACCGGCGCGTTAGTCTTCGGCCAGCCCAACGTTCAGGTGAGCATTTATCCTTTCCGCATGACCGACGCCAACATGGCCCGTCACAAATTTTCCTACTTCGCGGATTTCTGGCAGCAGCTGAAACCCGGGTACGACTACTTCCGGCAGACGCATAAGCCGCCGGTGGTTTCGGTAGCCAATGGCCGCTACGTGGTGAGCAAACCGCTCAGCCACGAAGTTGTGCAGCCGCAGCTCGCGTCAAACTACTCGGTCCCCGAGGCAAAATAACGCCCACTCGCCTGGCATAATTTTATTCCAGGTTTCGTTGCCGGTAAGCGGCTGAGTGGCGATAACGGAGACCACATCATTCGGTGTGGTCTCGCGTTGAAAGTCAATTTCTACATCCTGATCCAGCAGCGTCGCTACGCCAAACGGCGCCCTTCGCGTAATCCAGTATAAATTCGTCGAGCAAAACGCCATCACGTAGCGCCCGTCGGAGAGCAGCATGTTAAACACGCCTTTTTCACGCAGCGCTCCGGCAAGCGTGGCGATAAATCTGAATACCTCAACCATATCGCCCGGCATTTCCGGATAGCGCTCGGTGATGCTATGCAGCAGCCAGCAGAAGGCCTTTTCGCTGTCGGTCTCCCCGATAGGATGCAGACTTCCCGTCTCGAGGCTCTCATACCCCTCCAGTTGACCGTTATGGGCGTAGGTCCAGTTGCGCCCCCATAGCTCCCGGGTAAAGGGGTGAGTGTTTTCCAGCGCAACGATACCCCGGTTGGCCTGGCGAATATGGGCGATGACCGAGCAGGACTTGATAGGATATTCCTGCACCAGCTTTGCTATGGGCGACTGGAAGCTAGGCTGCGGATCTTTAAATGTGCGACAGCCCTTACCTTCATAAAACGTAATGCCCCAGCCGTCTTTATGTGGCCCGGTTCCGCCACCGCGCTGCACCAGCCCGGTGAAACTGAAGCAAATATCTGTGGGCACATTCGCGCTCATCCCGAGCAATTCGCACATAGTTCACCTCATACCACTTACTGAAACATAAAAGGCGTAATTGGTGCAGCCAGTTTGGACACGGCCAGCGCGCAGAAACCGGAGCGTACTTCATGTACGTGAGGATCTTGAGCACTGCCCGGGTTCAAAATGGCTAACAAAATAGCCTTTTAAGCTTTAACCATCTCTTTTTCGATCAGCATAATCAGGATATGAATCACTTTAATATGGATTTCCTGAATACGGTCGGCGTAGCCAAAATGCGGTACGCGAATTTCTACATCCGCTGACCCCGCCATTTTACCGCCATCTTTCCCGGTCAGAGTAATCACTTTCATCCCCTGGGCGCGGGCGGCTTCAATCGCTTTGATAACATTACCTGAGTTACCGGAAGTAGAGATCCCCAGTAATACGTCGCCTGCACGACCCACTGATTCTACATAGCGAGAGAAAACATATTCATAGCCGAAATCATTGCTGACGCAAGAGAGATGGCTCACGTCGGAAATCGCAATGGCCGGATAGCCGGGGCGATTTTCACGATAGCGCCCGGTCAGTTCTTCCGCAAAATGCATCGCATCGCAGTGCGAACCGCCGTTACCGCAGGAAAGGACTTTGCCGCCAGCTTTAAAGCTATCCGCCAGCAGCACCGCAGCACGCTGAATCGCGTGAATGTTGGCTTCGTCCTGCAGAAAGTTAGCCAGCGTTTCAGCGGCTTCATTCAGTTCGTTACGAATAAGATCCTGGTACATGAGGATAATCCTTCAGTATTTGTGGGATAACCCAGGCAGTTTACCGGATAGCCGACGCAGCGAGAAGCAGCACGCGATGCAATCCCCTGTGCTTTTGATTTTATGTGCCGCATTTCCGTACAACAATGTGAGCAAGGTTGTAATTATTTTGTAAACACATTGCTAAAACAAATTACATCCACTACAACCATATCATCACAAGTGGTCAGACCTCCTACAAGACAGGGAGCATTTCTCTATGATGATTTTGAGTATTGTTGCAACCGTTGTTTTACTCGGTGCGCTCTTCTATCACCGAATCAATCTGCTGCTGAGCAGCGCGATTTTGCTTGTCTGGACCGCCGCGCTCGGCGCTGCGGGGCTGTGGAATATCTGGCTGCTGATTCCGCTGGCGATCGTTTTACTGCCGTTTAACCTTGCGCCGATGCGTAAATCCATGATTTCAGTCCCGGCGTTCCGCGCTTTCCGTAAGGTCATGCCGCCGATGTCGCGCACCGAGAAAGAAGCGATTGACGCTGGCACAACCTGGTGGGAAGGCGATCTGTTCCGCGGCAACCCGGACTGGCAGAAACTGCACAACTATCCGCAGCCGCGCCTCACCGCTGAAGAACAAGCCTTTATTGACGGCCCGGTCGAAGAAGCCTGCCGTATGGCGAACGACTTCGAAATTACCCACGAGATGGCCGATCTGCCGCCGGAGCTGTGGGCCTATCTGAAAGAGCATCGCTTCTTCGCGATGATCATTAAGAAAGAGTACGGCGGGCTGGAATTCTCCGCCTACGCGCAGGCTCGCGTCCTGCAAAAGCTGTCGGGCGTCTCCGGGATCCTGGCGATTACCGTCGGCGTGCCGAACTCATTAGGCCCGGGCGAGCTGCTGCAGCATTACGGTACCGAAGAACAGAAAAACCACTATTTGCCGCGCCTGGCTCGCGGCCAGGAGATCCCGTGCTTCGCGCTGACCAGCCCGGAAGCGGGTTCAGATGCCGGCGCCATTCCGGATACCGGCGTCGTCTGCATGGGCGAATGGCAGGGCCAGCAGGTGCTGGGTATGCGCCTGACCTGGAACAAACGCTATATCACCCTTGCGCCTATCGCCACCGTACTGGGGCTGGCGTTTAAACTCTCCGATCCAGACCGCCTGCTGGGTGGAGAAGAGGAGCTGGGCATCACCTGCGCGCTCATCCCCACCAGCACCCCCGGCGTTGAAATCGGGCGTCGCCATTTCCCGCTGAACGTTCCGTTCCAGAACGGCCCGACCCAGGGGAAAGATATTTTCGTTCCTATCGATTACATTATTGGCGGCCCGTCGATGGCCGGCCAGGGCTGGCGGATGCTGGTTGAGTGTTTATCCGTGGGACGCGGCATCACCCTGCCGTCAAACGCTACCGGCGGCCTGAAATCCGTCGCCATGGCTACCGGCGCCTACGCGCACATTCGCCGCCAGTTCAAAATCTCTATCGGTAAAATGGAAGGGATCGAAGAACCGCTGGCGCGTATCGCAGGCAACGCCTACGTAATGGATGCCGCCGCCTCGCTGATTACCTACGGCATTATGCTTGGCGAAAAACCAGCGGTACTGTCGGCAATTGTGAAGTATCACTGTACTCACCGTGGTCAGCGTTCCATTATTGACGCAATGGATATTACCGGCGGTAAGGGCATTATGCTCGGCACCGGAAACTTCCTGGCGCGGGCCTATCAGGGCGCGCCGATCGCCATCACCGTTGAAGGGGCGAATATCCTGACCCGCAGCATGATGATCTTCGGCCAGGGTGCGATTCGTTGCCATCCGTACGTGCTGGATGAAATGGCGGCCGCGCAGAATAACGACGTTAACGCTTTCGATAAGCTGCTGTTTAAACACATCGGGCACGTGGGCAGCAATAAGGTACGCAGTTTCTGGCTGGGCCTGACCCGCGGTCTCACCAGCAGCTCGCCGACCCGCGATGCCACTCGTCGCTACTATCAACATATGAACCGACTGAGCGCCAACCTGGCTCTGCTGTCCGATGTCTCAATGGCGGTGCTGGGCGGTAGTCTGAAGCGTCGTGAAAGAATTTCTGCGCGTCTGGGCGATGTGCTGAGCCAGCTCTACCTGGCGTCGGCGGTCCTGAAACGCTATGACGATGAGGGGCGTAACGAAGCGGACTTACCGCTGGTTCACTGGGGGGTGCAGGATGCGCTGTATCAGGCCGAGCAGGCGATTGACGATCTGTTGGTGAACTTCCCGAATCGTCTGGTCGCTGGGGCGCTTCGCGTGGCAATCTTCCCGACCGGACGTCATTACCTGGCGCCTTCAGACAAGCTGGATCATAAGGTAGCGAAAATCCTGCAGGTTCCGAGCGCGACGCGTTCGCGTATCGGCCGCGGTCAGTATCTGACGCCGAGCGAGCATAATCCGGTTGGCCTGCTGGAAGAAGCGCTGCTTGATGTTATGGCAGCAGACCCTATCCACCAGCGCCTGTGCAAAGAGCTGGGCAAGAATCTGTCGTTTACGCGTCTTGATGAACTGGCCCGCAACGCGCTGGCAAAAGGGTTAATCAATCAGGACGAGGCGGACATCCTGGTCCGTGCGGAAACCAGCCGACTGCGCAGCATTAACGTCGACGATTTCGCCCCGGATGAACTGGCGACCCGCCCGGTAAAGCTACCGGAGAAAGTGCGCAAGATCGAAGCGGCTTAAAAACGAAAAAATAAACCCATCACGATCGAGGCGGGGACTTCCCCGCCTCTCTTTTTTTCTGACAATTCAGCGGAAGGTATTTCCAGGGCTGTCATTCTTTTACAAAATATTCCCTGAGCCGTCCATCGGCTGATATGGTGTTAAAGTCATTATAATTCCTCTCATCATACTGGAGTTCACCACCGTGCCCGGACTGAAAATTACCCTTTTACAACAACCGCTGGTGTGGATGGACGGTCCCGCCAACCTGCGCCATTTCGATCGTCAACTGGAAGGGATTACCGGGCGTGACCTCATTGTTTTACCCGAAATGTTCACCACCGGTTTCGCGATGGAAGCAGCAAAACAGTCGCTGTCGCAAGAGGAAGTGGTAGCCTGGATGGAGGCTAAAGCCGACCAAACCAACGCGCTGATTGCCGGTAGCGCCGCGCTGCAAACGGACCGCGGTCCGGTTAACCGCTTCTTGCTGGTTGAGCCCGGCGGTAAAATCCATTTCTATGACAAACGCCACCTGTTTCGCATGGCGGATGAACATCATCATTACGCAGCGGGTAACGAGCGGGTCATTTTTGCCTGGCGCGGCTGGAGAATTCTGCCGCTGGTATGCTACGACCTGCGCTTCCCCGTATGGTCACGCAACCATAACGACTACGATTTAGCGCTGTATGTTGCCAACTGGCCCGCCCCGCGCTCAATGCACTGGCAGTCGCTGCTGGTCGCCAGAGCTATCGAAAATCAGGCTTATGTTGCCGGATGCAATCGCGTCGGCACCGATGGCAACGGGCACCATTACCGGGGCGATAGTCGGATAATCACGCCGCAGGGTGAGATTATCGCGACGGCCGAACCGCATCAGGCGACTCGCCTGGATGCTGAGCTTTCGCTGACGTCGCTAAAAGAGTATCGCGAGAAATTTCCGGCCTGGCAGGACGCTGACCCCTTCACGCTCAGCTAAAGCCAGCCTGGCAGGGGAGCCCAGGCTCCCTTTTTATGCCTCAAACCAGCGCTATCCCGCCCGCTCGCCCCAGAGCCCTGCAGGTAAACGCCCGCAGCGCGGAACAAGAATATGAATGCTGTTAACGCCAGGCTCGCGGGCAAACGTTGTCAGCCCGGCGCGACGGATGGCTGGCGAAGACGGGGAAGAGAATGTGTTCTGCAGGCTAAAACGACGAAAGCCTGAATCATTGCTGATTCAGGCTTTCTGAATAGTGGCGGAACGGACGGGACTCGAACCCGCGACCCCCTGCGTGACAGGCAGGTATTCTAACCGACTGAACTACCGCTCCACTTACTGTTCCCTTGGGAACGAGGCGAATATTACGGATTCCCCTCTACTCCGTCAACGCTTTTTCTTCATTTTTGAATCGCTTGCTGCAAAAATCACCCAACAGACTATTTTTAGCGCGTTTATGGGTAAATCAGGCCCGCCACAGGCAGCTTCCGCCTTTCTTTTGCACCAGATCGAGCCGCGACTCGTGGTTCATCAGCTCTTCATCAGAGGCGTAAACCACCCGTAATTTGCTGGCGGCGCGCACAACGCGTTGAATGCCTATTTCTCCGGCCTGCTGCTGCCCTTCCCCTTCCATTGAGAAAGCCATCGTCGTCTGGCCACCGGTCATCATCAGATAAACGTCGGCCAGAATCTGGGCATCGAGCAACGCCCCGTGCAGCGTTCGCTTGCTGTTGTCTATTTCATAACGTGAACAGAGGGCATCAAGGCTGTTACGCTTGCCCGGGAACATTTTACGCGCCAGGGCCAGGCTATCGGTCACCTTACAAAAGGTATCCGTCTTCGGAATGCCGCGATTCAGCTTAGCAAATTCATAGTCCATAAAGCCGATATCGAACGATGCGTTATGGATGACCAGCTCCGCGCCGCGGATATAGTCGAGAAACTCATCGACCACATCACCAAACGCGGGCTTATCCATCAGGAATTCGTC
This sequence comes from Klebsiella sp. LTGPAF-6F, assembly GCF_001753185.1. Taxonomy (NCBI): domain Bacteria; kingdom Pseudomonadati; phylum Pseudomonadota; class Gammaproteobacteria; order Enterobacterales; family Enterobacteriaceae; genus Klebsiella; species Klebsiella sp. LTGPAF-6F. Next base: position 1,276,424 of record NZ_CP017450.1, on the reverse strand, counting down.
CGCAATACCGTGGACGCCAAACGCTTCAGGATCCACCAGCCGGTCCGGCTTTAAATAGACGTGGAAGTTGTTTCCGGTCAGGCGGCGGTTGATCACCTCCACCGCACCGATTTCAATTATCTTGTGCCCTTCATAGTGCGCACCAATCTGATTCATACCGGTGGTTTCGGTATCGAGAACGATCTGTCGCGTAATTGCAGTGCTCATAGCGGTCATTTATGTCAGACTTACCGTTTTACGTATCGATTTCAATTACAGGAAGTCTACCAGAGATGCTCAAACAGGTAGAAATTTTCACCGATGGTTCTTGCCTGGGAAATCCAGGTCCTGGCGGCTACGGTGCGATTTTACGCTATCGCGGGAAGGAAAAAACTTTTAGCGAAGGCTTTAACCTTACAACGAACAACCGCATGGAGATGATGGCCGCCATCGTCGCCCTGGAAGCGCTGAAAGAACATTGTGAAGTGATCCTCAGTACCGACAGCCAGTATGTGCGTCAGGGGATTACGCAGTGGATCCACAACTGGAAAAAACGCGGCTGGAAAACGGCCGACAAGAAACCGGTAAAAAATGTCGATCTCTGGCAGCGCCTGGACGCCGCGCTGGGTCAACACAAGATAAAATGGGAATGGGTTAAAGGCCACGCCGGACATCCGGAAAACGAACGTTGCGACGAACTGGCGCGCGCGGCGGCATCTAACCCAACCCGGGACGACATCGGTTATCAGGCAGAAAGTTAATTCTCCCCCTTGCGCCACTGACGCGTGGCGCCTACCGCCTGCGGTATCCGTTTTTTTGCTTTGCCCGATTTCATCGGGTTTAGCGTCAATGGGATAGTGCGTTTACGGGCAACAATGAGCTGCAGACATCCCAACGCCGGTAGATGCGTGCTGAGCATTTTCCCCCCGTGGCGCGACCAGGGAAGGACCTGATAGCCCCCGTAGTGCATAACTTCAAAATTCAGCAACCCCAGCCAGTCCATCTGACGCGTTAAGGTGAACATGCGGCTGTTATAGGGGGGCTTATTGCGTAACACCGGCACCAGTTTACGTAACCCCATCAGGCTTACAGGATTAAAACTGGTTAAAATTATCCAGCCATCGTCAATCAGCACCCGGTCCGCTTCCCGCAGCAGTCGATGCGGATCGCTGCACCACGGTAAGGTATGCGCCAGCAGGCAGGCATCTACCGACTTTTCGGCAAAAGGCAAATGCAGCGGATCGGCCTTTACCTGCACAGGATTCCCCTGCAAAGAGACATTCACCTGATGGGAAATCGCGCAGGCTTCGGTATTGATTTCCGCGCTCAGATTGCCAATCTTAAGTAAATGAAAGCCATATAATTTAGCGAGCCACGGTTTCATCTGCCGTTCCAGCGATTCGCGGTAGTATTCGCCCCACGGCATGCTGGACCAGTGCTCTGGCGCTGTAACTGTATGAGGTATCCTTGCCGGCTTCATCGCAACCTTCCGCTACGCATTAGAGGTAATTTATGAATCTTATCAGTATTCCCGCATTTCAGGACAACTACATCTGGGTTCTTAGTGAAGATAGCGGGCGCTGCCTGATAGTCGATCCCGGAGAAGCCGCGCCCGTGCTCACCGCCATCGAACAAAACCGCTGGCAGCCGGAAGCCATCTTGTTGACGCATCACCACCGCGACCACGTTGGCGGCGTTAAACAACTGCGGGAAAAATTTCCGAACCTGGTGGTTTACGGACCGGCAGAAACCCAGGATAAGGGCGCAACCCACGTCGTGAAGGACGGAGATAGCCTCACTGTTTTGGGCCGCGAATTTTCTATTTTTGCCACGCCAGGTCACACTTTAGGACACATCTGTTTCTACAGCGCACCTTATCTATTTTGTGGCGATACAATGTTTTCCGGCGGCTGCGGCAGACTCTTCGAAGGGACCGCAGAGCAGATGTATCAATCATTTAAGAAGATTGGCGCCCTTCCTGACGAAACATTAATATGTTGCGCACATGAGTACACTTTAGCAAACATGAAGTTTGCAATAAGCATCCTTCCCCATGATAGGGAGATAAACGATTACTACCGCAAAGTTAATGAGTTACGTGCAAAAAACCAAAAAACACTCCCCGTAACTCTGAAAAATGAGCGTCTTATTAATTTATTTCTTAGAACGGATGATGATGATTTAATTAAAGAAATAGACAAAGAAACAAATTTGCAACACTCTATTCAGCGATTTGCCTGGTTAAGGTCAAAGAAAGACGACTTCTGATATTTAATTCTTGTCTTCAGACAACTTCACCGTTATCCTTGCTCGTCTTTTAAGCAACTATTGACACACACATGAAGGCACGAGCGATTTTACTCGCCTCTGTCCTGCTGGTGGGGTGCCAGGCGTCTAAGAACGATGGCACCGTACAACAGCACGCACAGAGCCTTTCTGCAGCGAGTCAAGGGGAAGCAAGCAAGTTCACAAGTCGAGCGCGCTGGTTAGATGATGGAACCTTCTACGCGCAAGACCAGGATCTGTGGACTTCAATAGGCGACGAGCTAAAGATGGGAATTCCGGAAAACGTCCGGATTCGCGAACAAAAACAGAAGTACTTAAGAAATAAGAGCTATCTCCACGATGTAACTTTACGGGCAGAGCCGTATATGTACTGGATAGCCGGGCAAGTTAAGAAACGTAACATGCCAATGGAACTGGTATTACTACCCATAGTGGAGAGCGCTTTTGACCCGCACGCAACGTCTGGCGCCAATGCCGCAGGCATTTGGCAGATCATTCCGAGCACCGGGCGCAATTATGGTTTGAAACAGACCCGCAGTTACGATGCGCGTCGTGACATCGTTGCCTCAACCACGGCAGCGTTAAACATGATGCAACGTCTGAACAAAATGTTCGACGGCGACTGGTTGTTAACCGTCGCTGCCTATAACAGCGGCGAAGGTCGGGTAATGAAGGCTATCAAAGCGAACAAATCACGGGGTAAACCCACCGATTTCTGGTCGCTTTCATTACCACAGGAAACCAAAATATACGTACCAAAAATGCTGGCCCTGAGCGATATTCTCAAGAACAGCAAGCGGTATGGCGTAAGGCTGCCGACAGCAGACGAAAGCCGCGCCCTGGCGCGTGTACGTCTCGACAGTCCGGTTGAGATTTCCCAGCTAGCGGATATGGCAGGAATGCCCGTCAGCAAGCTGAAAACGTTCAATGCAGGCGTTAAGGGGTCGACTCTGGGCGCGAACGGGCCGAATTACGTACTGGTACCGCAGAAGCATGCGGCGCAGCTGCGTGAGTCTTTGGCCTCCGGTGATATTGCCGCCGTGCAGCCGACGCTGCTGGCTGACAACAAGCCGTTGACCAGCCGCAGCTACCAGGTGCGCTCCGGTGACACCATCTCCGGCATTGCATCGCGTCTCGGCGTATCAACGAAAGATCTGCAGCAGTGGAACGGTATTCGCGGTTCTAACCTGAAGGTCGGTCAGAATCTGGTGATTGGCGCAGGCAGCAGCGCTGAACGTCTGGCAAACAATAGCGATAGCATTACCTATCGCGTGCGTAAGGGCGACTCTTTGTCGAGCATTGCGAAACGCCATGGCGTGAACATTCGCGATGTGATGCGCTGGAACAGCGATACCGGCAACCTGAAACCCGGCGATCAGCTGACGCTGTTTGTGAAAAATAGCGACAGACCAGAATCCTGATGATTCAGCAGGCATTAAAAAAGGCACCCATGCGGTGCCTTTTGTTTTATCTCTGCGTCAGATGGCCTTATGGGCCTCAAACATAATCGTATCGCTGGTGAAAGAACCATCCTGCTGCAATGCAAAATAGGCTTTGACCTCCGCCGATGCGCTCTCCTGGTATAAACGAATCGCTTCCGTCAGCGCCTCTGGCGTCCGCATCCGCGCGACCCAGGAGCTGAACTCCAGAGGCAGGCGATCGGTCAGCAGATGATTTATCACCAAACCGGCCTCACTCGCCATTGTCAGCCATTCGCCGCTGGAGTAGTTGCGAACATGGGAGGTATCGCGCAGCGCCTCAACCGTCTGCAGCCAGACGTCGCGAACAGGATGGCCGGGCGACATCACATCCATAATAATCATCACTCCGCCCGGTTTCAGCACCCGCTTCACTTCGCGCAATGCCCGGCCGACATCATGCCAGTGATGCGCAGAATAACGGCTGATCGCGACATCAAAGCTGGCATCAGCGAAAGGCAAAGATTCGGCATAGCCCTGCTGCGTGGCAATGTTAGCAAAACCTTTATCCCTTGCGGCCTGAGCCACCACCTCCAGCATCTGGCTGGATAAATCATATGCCGTTACCTGGGCAACCTGCCCTGCCGCCGCAAAGCTGGCGTGTCCGGCACCGCATCCCATATCGAGCACGTGGGCCTGAGGGAAGTCCGCCAGCCGTTCGGCCAGGCGCTGCAGATCGCGCCCTGAAGCGTGTACGGCACTGCTCAGGTAGGCGCTAGCCTGTGAGCCAAACTGTTTTTCGACGTTGTCATGATGAGAGCGTGTTGTCATTGCATTGTCCTTCGGTTTTTTGAGTAATAAAGGCAGCACCATGCATACGCAGGCCTGCCCCCATGGCAGGCCTGACATACCTTAATTAATCAGGCTTGCCGGGACTGAATTCAACTAGTAGCGGGTTGTGGTCGGACGCGCGGGTCACCAGCACGGAAGCATCGTGCACGCTTAACCCCCGGTAGAACACAAAATCAAGCGGGCGGCCAAAAGTACGGCGGCGCTGATCGTCAGAGAAGCGGACTTCGCGCAGCGACATTTCACGCGCAAAGCGATACAAAGCGTTCATTCGCGGACGACTCCAGGCGTTAAAGTCACCCGCCATTATCACCGGCCCGCTGTGATGGGCAATCTGGTCGCCAATCGGCAGCAGCTGCTTGCTGTAGACATCCACGCCAAGACTAAAGTTGACCGCGTGGATATTTACCACCATCAGCAGCCGGGTATCCGGTAACGGGTAAACGGTGACCAACGCTGACTTTGCCAGCCGCAGGATAGGCTCGCGCTCGCGCAGTGGGCAGCAGTAAATGGGGTGGGCGGAAGCTAACGTCATCACGCCGGAAGGATGCTGCGGAAGCACCAGTGCCGGAACCTGGTCAGCGGCCAGATAATTGGAGGTGGCGAATTTCACTAACTCAGGCGTGGTTTGCGCTTCCTGTAATAACACCAGGTGCGCATCTTTACCAAAGTTGTTAAGAACTGATTTCCACTCGGCGCGCTGCTGCTTGAAGATGTTCCACACCAGTACGCGGATTTTTTCATCCGAACTTAACGGTACTCCCGCCGGAAAAGCCGGAGTCATGCCAGCAAACGACCCCGGAGGTAAGATTCTCTCCGCAGGCTGTCCGGCGACGTAGCGCATGGCATAGGTATTCTTTCGCAATTTAGGCATCAAACCTCGATAACAGGAAACCAGCCCGAGACTGCAGCTGGTCCTTCTGTTATAGGGATTTTTGTATACACTTTCAATGCAATTTGCCAGAAACCTTTATCCTTCTACGGAAAGAACCGTAGCACAGCGCTGAGGCTTATCGAGCCGGCCGCTAAGAACCACCAGCAACAGCGCGACCAGAACTATCAGCGCGCCAATCCAGGGCGTCTGATCCAGACCATAATGTTCTACCGTCTGCCCGCCAATCACCGATCCTAAGGCAATCCCGATGTTAAAGGCGGCAATATTCAGGCCTGAGGCAACGTCAACCGCGCCTGGAGTATACTGCTCCGCTTTCTGCACAACGTATACCTGCAGACCCGGAACGTTACCGAATGCGAAGATGCCCATCACCAGTACCGTCGCCAGCGCCGCATACTGAATGCTGGCCGTAAACTGAAAGATCAGCAGTAAAGCAACCAGGGCGGCAAAAATCAGCTTCAGCGCGGGCACGGCGCCATGCTTATCCGCCAGCTTTCCGCCCCATACGTTGCCCACCGCCACAGAAACACCGTAGCCCAGGAGGATCCAGCTAACGGCCGCCGGGCTAAATCCGGCAAGATCCTGCATCATCGGCGCCAGGAAGGTAAAAGCGGTGAATACGCCGCCGTATCCCAAAGCCGTAATGGCATAGATTATCAGTAAACGAGGATGAGTCAGAACCTGGAGCTGAGCGCGCAAACCGGCGCTGACACGACCGGGAATGTTATTCGGCACCAGGATAAGGCTGCTCATTAACGCGATTACGCCAAGGATCGACACGGCAAGGAACGTCTCGCGCCAGCCAAAGTGTTGGCCGATAAAGGTGCCCAATGGTACGCCGGTCACCAGCGCAACGGTCAGACCGCCAAACATAATCGCAATCGCCGAAGCCGCTTTCTCTTTCGGGACCAGGCTGGTCGCAATTGTCGATCCGATCGAAAAGAATACCCCGTGCGCCAGTCCCGTCAGCAGGCGTGCCAGAACCAGAGTTTCATAACCCGGCGCCTGCCAGGCCAGCAGGTTACCGGCGGTAAACAGCGCCATTAACGCCAGCAGCAGTTGCTTACGCGGCATACGCCCGGTCAGCGCGGTGAGCACCGGGGCGCCAATCGCCACGCCGAGCGCGTAGATAGAAACCAACAGCCCCGCTGAGGGTAGCGAAATAGCGAGTTGTTCTGCAATGGTGGGCACCAGGCCCACAATGACAAATTCGGTCGTGCCAATAGCAAAGGCACCGATAGTTAAGGCAAGTAGCGCCAGCGGCATAATGTACTCCGTATCAACATGATTAAGATGACACGTAGTATGAAGAGATGCTTTAATAACAAAAATAGCCAAAGTATCAATAGAATTTTGCCACAGGTGCAATAATGAGAGCTACCTCAGAAGAAATCGCCATTTTTGTCGCCGTGGTCGAGAGCGGCAGCTTTAGCCGCGCAGCGGAACAGCTAGGTCAGGCCAATTCCGCCGTCAGCCGGGCGGTGAAAAAGCTGGAATCAAAGCTCGGCGTGAGCCTGCTTAACCGTACGACCCGTCAGCTAAGCCTGACCGAAGAAGGAGAACGTTATTTCCGTCGCATGCAGGTTGTGCTTCAGGAGATGGCCGCTGCCGAAAATGAACTTCTGGAGAGTCGTACGACGCCAAGAGGACTATTACGGGTTGATGCCGCGACGCCGGTGATACTGCATTTCCTGATGCCGTTGATAAAACCCTTCCGCGAGCGTTATCCAGAGATGAGCCTTACACTGGTCTCGTCCGAAACCTTTATCAATCTGATTGAGCGGAAAGTTGACGTCGCGATCCGCGCCGGCACGCTGACCGATTCCAGCCTGCGCGCCAGGCCATTGTTTAATAGCTACCGCAAAATAATCGCTTCACCGGACTATCTTGCTCGCCATGGCACGCCGCAAAGCGTCGCTGAGCTAAAAAATCATCAATGCCTCGGTTTTAGCGAACCTGTTTCATTGAATACCTGGCCAGTCTCCTGCTGCGATGGCCAGCTGCTGGAAATCGAAAGCGAGATATCTTCCAATAGCGGAGAAACGCTCAAGCAGCTGTGCCTGGCCGGTAACGGAATCGCCTGTCTGTCGGACTATATGGTGGATAAGGAAATTGCTGAAGGGGCGTTTGTCGAACTGCTGGCTGATAAACGGCTGCCGGTTGAAATGCCGTTTAGCGCGGTTTACTACAGCGACAGAGCCGTAAGCACGCGGATCAGAGCCTTTATCGACTTTCTTAGCGAACATGTAAAACAGCTCCCGAAGGAGCTGTAAGAGGGTTGTAGAGTACAGAGGGGGATTAGATTAGTCCCATTCAGGCGCCAGACCGTCCGGGCTAACCAGACGATCGTTGCAGTCCAGGGCGGCGATCGCCTGGCGATCGTCTTCATCAAGCTGCAGATCCTGAGCTTTAAGGTTGCTTGCCAGGTTTTCGCGCCGCGTCGAAGACGGAATTACCGCATAACCTTCGCCCATTGCCCAGGCCAGGATAACCTGTGCCGGCGTGGCATTATGTTTCGTCGCAATACGTGCAATCACTTCATCTTTCAGCGCCTTACCGTAGGCCAGCGTCATGTAAGAGGTGATATGAATACCGTGTTCACGCGCCCAATCAACCACTTTACGATTCTGCAGGTACGGAGAGAGTTCAACCTGGTTGGTCGCGATATTCTCTGCGCCAACGGCGGCAATTGCCCGCTCCATCAGCGGAATGGTGAAGTTAGAAATACCAATCTGACGGGTCAGCCCCTGCTTTTTCGCTTCCAGCAGCGCGGCCATAAACTCTTCGACGGCAACGGCATCGTTTGGCGACGGCCAGTGGATTAACGTCAGGTCGACATAGTCAGTTCGCAGCTTCAGCAGGCTCTCTTTCAGGCTGGCGATCAGCTTGTCTTTGCTGAGATTTTCAATCCAGATCTTGGTGGTGATGAACAGTTCATCGCGCGCAACGCCGCTTTCAGCAATAGCCTGACCCACAGCAGCTTCATTATCATAGATTTGCGCGGTATCAATGGTGCGATAGCCCAGCTCAAACGCCGTTTTTACAGATGCAATAACCACGTCATCTTTCAGACGGAAGGTCCCAAGACCAAATGCAGGGATTGTCATGATTTTCCTCTTTATTCATTCATATCGGTTAACGAGGGTAATTATGACCAACGAGAGGATTGAGAAAAAGAGCGCTAAACGCAGAGGATTTTTGCTAAAAAAGCAATAATAAAGCGACAAGCAAAGAAAAAGCCCTGAGCAAATGCTCAGGGCTTTTAATAAGTGGCGGAACGGACGGGACTCGAACCCGCGACCCCCTGCGTGACAGGCAGGTATTCTAACCGACTGAACTACCGCTCCACCGAATACTTCTGTAACCACCGGATTTATGCACCGGCTTACTACTTAATTTGATGCCTGGCAGTTCCCTACTCTCACATGGGGAGACCCCACACTACCATCGGCGCTACGGCGTTTCACTTCTGAGTTCGGCATGGGGTCAGGTGGGACCACCGCGCTAGTGCCGCCAGGCAAATTCTTTGTGCTCAGTACGCAATTCTTTATCGCATCAGCTGCGTTGCCCGCGCTCGTAAAGTCAGTCACATACCTCAGTATGCTCCTTCCTTTCCTTCGCTTGTCGCCTTGCTGCTGCGCAAATTATTGCGTACTCAACTCTGAATCTAAGCTGAAATTGTTGTCTTCTCAAATCGCCAAAACATCTTCGGCGTTGTAAGGTTAAGCCTCACGGTTCATTAGTACCGGTTAGCTCAACGCATCGCTGCGCTTACACACCCGGCCTATCAACGTCGTCGTCTTCAACGTTCCTTCAGGACCCTTAAAGGGTCAGGGAGAACTCATCTCGGGGCAAGTTTCGTGCTTAGATGCTTTCAGCACTTATCTCTTCCGCATTTAGCTACCGGGCAATGCCATTGGCATGACAACCCGAACACCAGTGATGCGTCCACTCCGGTCCTCTCGTACTAGGAGCAGCCCCCCTCAATTCTCCAGCGCCCACGGCAGATAGGGACCGAACTGTCTCACGACGTTCTAAACCCAGCTCGCGTACCACTTTAAATGGCGAACAGCCATACCCTTGGGACCTACTTCAGCCCCAGGATGTGATGAGCCGACATCGAGGTGCCAAACACCGCCGTCGATATGAACTCTTGGGCGGTATCAGCCTGTTATCCCCGGAGTACCTTTTATCCGTTGAGCGATGGCCCTTCCATTCAGAACCACCGGATCACTATGACCTGCTTTCGCACCTGCTCGCGCCGTCACGCTCGCAGTCAAGCCAGCTTATGCCATTGCACTAACCTCCTGATGTCCGACCAGGATTAGCTGACCTTCGTGCTCCTCCGTTACTCTTTAGGAGGAGACCGCCCCAGTCAAACTACCCACCAGACACTGTCCGCAACCCGGATTACGGGCCCACGTTAGAACACCAGCCATTAAAGGGTGGTATTTCAAGGATGGCTCCATGCAGACTGGCGTCCACACTTCAAAGCCTCCCACCTATCCTACACATCAAGGACCAGTGTTCAGTGTCAAGCTATAGTAAAGGTTCACGGGGTCTTTCCGTCTTGCCGCGGGTACACTGCATCTTCACAGCGAGTTCAATTTCACTGAGTCTCGGGTGGAGACAGCCTGGCCATCATTACGCCATTCGTGCAGGTCGGAACTTACCCGACAAGGAATTTCGCTACCTTAGGACCGTTATAGTTACGGCCGCCGTTTACCGGGGCTTCGATCAAGAGCTTCTCCGCGAGGATAACCCCATCAATTAACCTTCCGGCACCGGGCAGGCGTCACACCGTATACGTCCACTTTCGTGTTTGCACAGTGCTGTGTTTTTAATAAACAGTTGCAGCCAGCTGGTATCTTCGACTGATTTCAGCTCCATGAGCAAGTCACTTCACTTACCATCAGCGTGCCTTCTCCCGAAGTTACGGCACCATTTTGCCTAGTTCCTTCACCCGAGTTCTCTCAAGCGCCTTGGTATTCTCTACCTGACCACCTGTGTCGGTTTGGGGTACGATTTGATGTTACCTGATGCTTAGAGGCTTTTCCTGGAAGCAGGGCATTTGTCACTTCAGCACCGTAGTGCCTCGTCATCACACCTCAGCGTTAGTGACGTTCCGGATTTACCTGGAACATCCGCCTACATGCTTAAACCGGGACAACCGTCGCCCGGCCAACATAGCCTTCTCCGTCCCCCTTCGCAGTAACACCGAGTACAGGAATATTAACCTGTTTCCCATCGACTACGCCTTTCGGCCTCGCCTTAGGGGTCGACTCACCCTGCCCCGATTAACGTTGGACAGGAACCCTTGGTCTTCCGGCGTGCGGGTTTTTCACCCGCATTATCGTTACTTATGTCAGCATTCGCACTTCTGATACCTCCAGCAACCCTCACAGGCCACCTTCAACGGCTTACAGAACGCTCCCCTACCCAACAACACATAGTGTCGCTGCCGCAGCTTCGGTGCATGGTTTAGCCCCGTTACATCTTCCGCGCAGGCCGACTCGACCAGTGAGCTATTACGCTTTCTTTAAATGATGGCTGCTTCTAAGCCAACATCCTGGCTGTCTGGGCCTTCCCACATCGTTTCCCACTTAACCATGACTTTGGGACCTTAGCTGGCGGTCTGGGTTGTTTCCCTCTTCACGACGGACGTTAGCACCCGCCGTGTGTCTCCCGTGATAACATTCTTCGGTATTCGTAGTTTGCATCGGGTTGGTAAGTCGGGATGACCCCCTAGCCGAAACAGTGCTCTACCCCGAAGATGAATTCACGAGGCGCTACCTAAATAGCTTTCGGGGAGAACCAGCTATCTCCCGGTTTGATTGGCCTTTCACCCCCAGCCACAAGTCATCCGCTAATTTTTCAACATTAGTCGGTTCGGTCCTCCAGTTAGTGTTACCCAACCTTCAACCTGCCCATGGCTAGATCACCGGGTTTCGGGTCTATACCCTGCAACTTAACGCCCAGTTAAGACTCGGTTTCCCTGCGGCTCCCCTATACGGTTAACCTTGCTACAGAATATAAGTCGCTGACCCATTATACAAAAGGTACGCAGTCACCCAACCAGTGGGCTCCTACTGCTTGTACGTACACGGTTTCAGGTTCTTTTTCACTCCCCTCGCCGGGGTTCTTTTCGCCTTTCCCTCACGGTACTGGTTCACTATCGGTCAGTCAGGAGTATTTAGCCTTGGAGGATGGTCCCCCCATATTCAGACAGGATACCACGTGTCCCGCCCTACTCTTCGAGTTCACAACCTGTGCGTTTTAGTGTACGGGAGTATCACCCTGTACCCTGCGACTTTCCAGACGCTTCCACTAACACACAAGCTGATTCAGACTCCGGGCTGCTCCCCGTTCGCTCGCCGCTACTGGGGAATCTCGGTTGATTTCTTTTCCTCGGGGTACTTAGATGTTTCAGTTCCCCCGGTTCGCCTCGTTAACCTATGTATTCAGTTAACGATAGTGCAACGAATTGCACTGGGTTTCCCCATTCGGACATCGCCGGCTGTAACGGTTCATATCACCTTACCGACGCTTTTCGCAGATTAGCACGTCCTTCATCGCCTCTGACTGCCAGGGCATCCACCGTGTACGCTTAGTCGCTTAACCTCACAACCCGAAGATGTTTCGTAAAACATCGTCGTGTCGCGAAAATTTGAGAGACTCGAACACACATTAACTGTGTGTCGTTTCAATTTTCAGCTTGATCCAGATTTTTAAAGAGCAAAACTTCGCAGTGAACCTTTTCAGGTACACTCTGAAGTTTTCTTGTGTTGTGCAGTAAAGATGGTGGAGCTATGCGGGATCGAACCGCAGACCTCCTGCGTGCAAAGCAGGCGCTCTCCCAGCTGAGCTATAGCCCCATCGTAGTTAAATCTCATCAACCTTAATTTCTGTTGAGGCAAGGCGTGGTGACACGAAGCATACTAAAGTATGTGAGTGTCGCCGCAACGCAGCATCAGCAGAAATTTGGTAGGCCTGAGTGGACTTGAACCACCGACCTCACCCTTATCAGGGGTGCGCTCTAACCACCTGAGCTACAAGCCTGCAGAGATTTTTTACTGCTACATTTTCATCAGACAATCTGTGTGAGCACTACAAAGGCAGGTTCTTTAAGGTAAGGAGGTGATCCAACCGCAGGTTCCCCTACGGTTACCTTGTTACGACTTCACCCCAGTCATGAATCACAAAGTGGTAAGCGCCCTCCCGAAGGTTAAGCTACCTACTTCTTTTGCAACCCACTCCCATGGTGTGACGGGCGGTGTGTACAAGGCCCGGGAACGTATTCACCGTGGCATTCTGATCCACGATTACTAGCGATTCCGACTTCATGGAGTCGAGTTGCAGACTCCAATCCGGACTACGACATACTTTATGAGGTCCGCTTGCTCTCGCGAGGTCGCTTCTCTTTGTATATGCCATTGTAGCACGTGTGTAGCCCTACTCGTAAGGGCCATGATGACTTGACGTCATCCCCACCTTCCTCCAGTTTATCACTGGCAGTCTCCTTTGAGTTCCCGGCCTAACCGCTGGCAACAAAGGATAAGGGTTGCGCTCGTTGCGGGACTTAACCCAACATTTCACAACACGAGCTGACGACAGCCATGCAGCACCTGTCTCACGGTTCCCGAAGGCACCAAAGCATCTCTGCTAAGTTCCGTGGATGTCAAGAGTAGGTAAGGTTCTTCGCGTTGCATCGAATTAAACCACATGCTCCACCGCTTGTGCGGGCCCCCGTCAATTCATTTGAGTTTTAACCTTGCGGCCGTACTCCCCAGGCGGTCGACTTAACGCGTTAGCTCCGGAAGCCACTCCTCAAGGGAACAACCTCCAAGTCGACATCGTTTACAGCGTGGACTACCAGGGTATCTAATCCTGTTTGCTCCCCACGCTTTCGCACCTGAGCGTCAGTCTTTGTCCAGGGGGCCGCCTTCGCCACCGGTATTCCTCCAGATCTCTACGCATTTCACCGCTACACCTGGAATTCTACCCCCTCTACAAGACTCCAGCCTGCCAGTTTCGAATGCAGTTCCCAGGTTGAGCCCGGGGATTTCACATCCGACTTGACAGACCGCCTGCGTGCGCTTTACGCCCAGTAATTCCGATTAACGCTTGCACCCTCCGTATTACCGCGGCTGCTGGCACGGAGTTAGCCGGTGCTTCTTCTGCGGGTAACGTCAATCGACAAGGTTATTAACCTTATCGCCTTCCTCCCCGCTGAAAGTACTTTACAACCCGAAGGCCTTCTTCATACACGCGGCATGGCTGCATCAGGCTTGCGCCCATTGTGCAATATTCCCCACTGCTGCCTCCCGTAGGAGTCTGGACCGTGTCTCAGTTCCAGTGTGGCTGGTCATCCTCTCAGACCAGCTAGGGATCGTCGCCTAGGTGAGCCGTTACCCCACCTACTAGCTAATCCCATCTGGGCACATCTGATGGCAAGAGGCCCGAAGGTCCCCTCTTTGGTCTTGCGACGTTATGCGGTATTAGCTACCGTTTCCAGTAGTTATCCCCCTCCATCAGGCAGTTTCCCAGACATTACTCACCCGTCCGCCACTCGTCACCCGAGAGCAAGCTCTCTGTGCTACCGTTCGACTTGCATGTGTTAGGCCTGCCGCCAGCGTTCAATCTGAGCCATGATCAAACTCTTCAATTTAAGTTTGATGCTCGTGAATTAAACTTCGTAATGAATTACGTGTTCACTCAGAGACTTGGTATTCATTTTTCGTCTTGCGACGTTAAGAATCCATGTCACTTTGAGTGCCCACACAGATTGTCTGATAAATTGTTAAAGAGCAGTGCAACGCGGCTTTCGCTCACCGTTGCGAGGTGGCGTATATTACGCTTTCCTCTTTCAGAGTCAACCCGTTATTTCAGGATTTTTTCTCTTCAACCGACCCGGTTGTTTGTGAAGTGATTCACATCTGCCGTGTCAGTGGGAGCGCATTATAGGGAGTTATTCGGCGGTGACAAGCGGTAAAATGCAATTTTATTTCAACCGCTCACCTTTTATACATAACGCTTATTTTTGCTGCTTTTTGATAGCATCCGGCAGGTCTGCCAGGCTATTAAGCACCCAATCAGCGGCACTTTCGGCTTCTGGGGTCATCGGCTTGCCGGTGCGCACTAATACTTTCGTGCCGACATTGGCCGCCAGAGCTGCCTGCATATCTTCGACTTTATCGCCAACCATAAAGGAAGCCGCCATATCAATATGCAGATAGTCGCGCGCCGAAATCAGCATACCCGGATGCGGCTTGCGGCAGTCGCAGGTCTGGCGAAACTCTTCAACGGTTCCCTGCGGGTGGTGCGGACAATAATAGATGCCATCCAGATCAACGCCGCGATCGGCCAGCGACCAGTCCATCCACTCCGTCAGCGTTTCAAACTGCTCTTCAGTAAACTTACCGCGGGCGATACCGGACTGGTTGGTCACCAGCACCAGCGCGTAACCCATCTCCTTTAATTGACGCATTGCGTCAATGACACCATCGATAAATTCAAAGTTGTCGATTTCATGGACATAGCCGTGATCGACATTAATCGTGCCATCACGGTCAAGAAAAATTGCGGGTACTGACATTGCCACCGGTTTGCTCCTGATAAAGGCTAATGCGCGTAGTATCGCATGTTTCCGGACGCAAGAAAGTGCTCATTATACAGAGTCAGATTGATTTAGACGTCTGGATGCCTTAACATCCATTTCATTGACAGGCATCGCCTGGACACGGCAGAAGAAAATGCCACGGCAAACGGCTAAACGATAATAAATAACTGATGATTAAACTTTCGAATATTACCAAAGTGTTCCAGCAGGGAAATCGCAGCATACAGGCGCTGAACGATGTCAGCCTGCATGTCCCCGCCGGGCAAATTTATGGCGTCATCGGCGCTTCCGGCGCGGGTAAAAGTACGTTAATCCGCTGCGTTAACCTGCTCGAACGTCCAACGCAGGGCAGCGTACAGGTGGGCGGCCAGGAACTAACGGCGCTGTCAGAAAAAGAGCTCACTCGCGCCCGTCGCCAGATTGGCATGATCTTCCAGCACTTTAACCTGCTTGCCTCACGCACCGTATTCGGCAACGTGGCGTTGCCTCTGGAGCTCGACAATACGCCGAAAGATGAAATCAAGCGCCGGGTGACCGAGCTGCTCGATCTCGTCGGTCTGGGGGATAAACACGATAGCTATCCGGCAAATCTCTCCGGCGGTCAAAAACAGCGCGTGGCCATCGCCCGTGCGCTGGCGAGCAATCCAAAAGTCCTGCTCTGCGACGAAGCCACCAGCGCTCTGGACCCGGCCACTACGCGTTCGATTCTGGAACTGCTGAAAGATATCAACCGTCGCCTGGGCCTGACGATTTTGCTGATTACCCATGAAATGGATGTCGTCAAACGCATCTGCGATTGCGTTGCCGTTATCAGCAACGGCCAGCTGATTGAACAGGATACGGTGAGTGAGGTCTTCTCTCATCCCAAAACCCCGCTGGCGCAACAGTTTATTCAGTCAACGCTGCACCTTGATATCCCGGATGATTATCAGGCCCGCCTTAAACCTGAAGCGCTTCCCGATAGCGTGCCCATGCTGCGCATGGAGTTTACGGGTCACTCCGTTGATGCCCCGCTTCTTTCTGAGACTGCCCGTCGTTTTAATGTGAATAACAACATTATTAGTGCGCAGATGGATTACGCGGGCGGCGTCAAGTTCGGCATTATGCTCACTGAGATGCACGGCACGCAGGAAGATACCCAGGCCGCAATCGCCTGGCTACAGGAACACCATGTAAAAGTAGAGGTACTGGGATATGTCTGAACCAATGATTTGGCTGCTGGTTCGCGGCGTATGGGAAACGCTGGCCATGACGTTTGTCTCCGGCTTCTTCGGTTTTGTTCTCGGCCTGCCGGTCGGCGTGCTGCTGTACGTCACCCGTCCGGGGCAAATTGTCGCTAATGCGAAGCTCTACCGCACGCTTTCGGCGGTGGTGAATATTTTCCGCTCGATTCCTTTTATTATCCTGCTGGTGTGGATGATCCCATTCACTCGCGTGATCGTTGGCACGTCGATCGGCCTGCAGGCGGCTATCGTTCCGCTGACGGTCGGCGCCGCGCCGTTTATCGCCCGTATGGTGGAAAACGCCCTGCTGGAGATCCCCACCGGCCTTATCGAAGCATCCCGCGCCATGGGCGCAACGCCGATGCAGATCGTGCGTAAGGTTCTGCTGCCGGAAGCGCTGCCGGGCCTGGTGAATGCGGCAACCATCACGCTCATTACGCTGGTCGGCTATTCCGCGATGGGCGGCGCCGTGGGTGCCGGTGGTCTCGGGCAGATTGGCTATCAGTACGGTTATATCGGCTACAATGCAACGGTAATGAATACCGTACTGGTGCTGCTGGTTATTCTGGTGTACTTAATCCAATTCTCAGGCGATCGTATCGTCCGGGCTGTGACTCACAAATAACATTACACACAATACAGAATCTTACAGGAAGGAAATAACATGGCCTTTAATTTCAAAACCTTTGCGGCAGTCGGCGCGTTAATCGGTTCTCTGGCTCTGGTGGGTTGCGGTCAGGACGAAAAAGATCCTAACCATATTAAAGTCGGCGTTATCGTCGGTGCGGAGCAGCAGGTTGCGGAAGTCGCGCAGAAAGTAGCAAAAGAAAAATACGGCCTTGATGTCGAACTGGTGACCTTCAACGACTACGTTCTGCCGAACGAAGCGCTGAGCAAAGGCGATATCGACGTTAACGCCTTCCAGCATAAACCGTATCTTGACCAGCAAATCAAAGACCGCGGCTACAAGCTGGTTTCCGTAGGTAACTCTTTTGTTTACCCGATTGCGGGTTATTCGAAAAAAATCAAATCGCTGGACGAACTGCAGCCGGGCTCTCAGGTTGCGATTCCTAACGATCCCACCAACCTTGGCCGCTCTCTGCTGCTGCTGCAACAGGTTGGCCTGATCAAACTGAAAGAAGGCGTTGGTCTGCTGCCAACCTCTCTGGATATTATTGAAAACCCGAAAAACCTGAAAATTGTTGAGCTGGAAGCCCCGCAGCTGCCGCGCTCTCTGGATGATGCGCAAATCGCTCTGGCGGTTATCAATACCACCTATGCCAGCCAGATTGGCTTAACGCCGGCAAAAGACGGTATTTTTGTGGAAGGTAAAGAGTCTCCGTACGTGAATCTGATTGTCGCTCGCGAAGACAACAAAGATGCGGAAAATGTTAAGAAATTTGTTCAGGCCTATCAGAGTGATGAAGTTTACGAAGCGGCTAACAAAATCTTTAACGGCGGTGCGGTGAAAGGCTGGTAATCTTTTCTCAGCGTAATATCATTCAGGACGGGCTTTATGCCCGTCTTGTCATTTATGCAAGCACCTGATTCAATAGCGCCCTGTTTTATTATTTATTGAGGAAATACTATGCGTGCTTTACCGGTCTGTTTGTTAGCACTCATGTTAAGCGGTTGTTCTATGCTAAGCAGATCTCCCGTCGAGCCTGTACAAAGCACCGTAACCCCGCCTGCCAAATCGGAACCGGCAAAACCGAAAGCGACGCGTCCGGCCCCGGTAAGAATCTATACCGATGCAACAGAATTGGTGGGTAAACCTTTCCGCGAACTCGGCGAAGTCACCGGTGAATCATGCCAGGCCTCGAATCAAGACTCTCCGCCCAATATCCCGACGGCGCGCAAGCGCATGCAGATTAACGCGGCAAAAATGAAAGCCAATGCCGTGCTGCTGCACCGCTGCGAAGTGACCAGCGGAACTCCGGGCTGCTACCGCCAGGCCGTCTGCCTTGGTTCAGCGCTTAACGTTACGGCGCAATGAGTGATTTTCAGTTTGCGCAGATAGGCGTTATTCGCTCGCCCTATAAAGAAAAATTTGCCGTTCCCCGCCAGCCTGGGCTGGTTAAAAACGGCGGCGGCGAATTACATCTTCTGCCCCCCTATAACCAGGCCGATGCCGTACGTGGCCTGGAAAACTTCAGCCATCTGTGGATCCTGTTTGTGTTTCATCAGACCATGGAAGGCGGCTGGCGCCCGACCGTGCGCCCTCCCCGCCTCGGCGGTAATGCGCGGATGGGCGTTTTCGCCACCCGTTCGACCTTTCGTCCTAATCCAATCGGTATGTCGCTGGTCGAGCTAAAAGGTATTCGCTGCCAGAAAGAACACGTCGTTCTGGAACTCGGTAGTCTGGACCTGGTGGATGGTACGCCGGTCGTGGATATCAAACCTTACCTGCCCTTTGCCGAAGCGCTGCCGGAAGCCAGCGCGAGCTACGCGCAGCAGGCACCGCAGGCGGAAGTGGCGGTGAGCTTCACGCCAGAAACAGAAGCCCGGCTTTTAGAACTGGAAAAGCGCTATCCCCGACTTAAGATGTTTATTAGCGAAGTTCTGGCGCAAGATCCGCGCCCGGCATATCGTAAAGAAGAAGACCCGGGAAAGACCTACGCCGTCTGGCTGCTGGATTTTAACGTGCGCTGGCGGGTGATTTCGTCCGGTTTTGAAATCTTTTCTCTCGAACCACGCTAATTTTATTTTCCTCTCTTTTGGCATCTTTGCCACACTGGTAAACTAAACCACTTTTTTGTGTCAGGCTGGCTCCCAGTCTGTATCGATCGTCCAAATGGAACCGTAACAACATGCGTACTAGCCAATACCTGCTCTCCACTCTGAAGGAGACACCTGCCGACGCCGAGGTTATCAGCCATCAGCTGATGCTGCGCGCCGGGATGATCCGCAAGCTGGCCTCCGGGTTATATACCTGGCTGCCGACCGGCGTGCGCGTCCTGAAAAAAGTCGAAAACATCGTGCGTGAAGAGATGAATAACGCCGGTGCAATCGAGGTGTTAATGCCGGTAGTTCAGCCCTCTGAGCTGTGGCAAGAGAGTGGTCGCTGGGAACAGTACGGCCCGGAACTGCTGCGTATTGCTGACCGTGGCGAACGTCCGTTCGTACTCGGCCCGACTCATGAAGAAGTGATCACCGACCTGATTCGTAACGAGCTGAGCTCTTACAAACAGCTGCCGCTGAACTTCTATCAGATTCAGACCAAATTCCGTGACGAAGTGCGCCCGCGTTTCGGCGTGATGCGTTCCCGTGAATTCCTGATGAAAGATGCTTACTCTTTCCATACCTCTCAGGAATCTCTGCAGGAAACCTACGACGCGATGTACGCCGCGTACAGCAAAATCTTCAGCCGTATGGGCCTGGATTTCCGTGCGGTACAGGCTGACACCGGTTCTATCGGCGGTAGCGCATCTCACGAATTCCAGGTGCTGGCGCAGAGCGGCGAAGATGACGTGATCTTCTCTGACTCTTCCGACTACGCGGCCAATATTGAGTTCGCCGAAGCCGTTGCGCCGAAAGAGCCGCGCGCGGCCGCCACTCAGGAAATGACGCTGGTCGATACGCCGAACGCCAAAACCATCGCCGAGCTGGTTGAGCAGTTCAATCTGCCGATTGAGAAAACGGTGAAAACCCTGCTGGTCAAAGCGGTAGAAGACAGCAAGTCTCCGCTAATTGCCCTGCTGGTTCGCGGCGATCATGAGCTGAACGAAGTTAAAGCGGAAAAACTGCCACAGGTCGCCAGCCCGCTGACCTTCGCTACCGAAGAAGAGATCCGCGCGCTGGTGCAGGCAGGTCCCGGTTCTCTGGGCCCGGTTAATATGCCCATTCCGGTGATTATCGACCGTACCGTTGCCGCAATGAGCGATTTCGCCGCGGGCGCTAACATCGACGGGAAACACTACTTCGGCATCAACTGGGATCGCGACGTCGCCACCCCTGAAGTGGCTGATATCCGTAACGTCGTGGCGGGTGACCCGAGCCCGGATGGTAAAGGTACGCTGCTGATTAAACGCGGTATCGAAGTGGGCCACATCTTCCAGCTGGGTACCAAGTACTCTGAAGCGATGAAAGCCTCCGTACAGGGCGAAGATGGCCGTAACCAGATCCTGACGATGGGCTGCTACGGTATCGGTGTGACGCGCGTGGTGGCGGCCGCCATTGAGCAGAACTTTGACGATCGCGGGATTCTGTGGCCGGACGCTATCGCCCCGTTCCAGGTTGCGATTCTGCCGATGAACATGCATAAATCCTACCGCGTGCAGGAGCTGGCCGAGAAGCTGTACGCAGAGCTGAGCGCGCTGGGTATCGACGTGCTGATGGACGACCGTAAAGAGCGTCCGGGCGTGATGTTCGCCGATATGGAGCTTATCGGTATTCCGCACACCATCGTGCTGGGCGACCGTAACCTCGACAACGACGATATTGAATATAAATATCGTCGCAGCGGCGAGAAGCAGCTGATTAAAACCGGCGATATCGTGAATTACCTGGTACAACAAATTAAAGGTTAACGCCAAAAGAGGCTCTGGTTTCAGAGCCTCTTTTTTACAGGGATTGTAATCATGGCTAAACAATGGGCAAATTATGTCCTGCTTTTTCCCGCATTGTTTTTACTTTCGGCCTGCACGGTAGACGTCAGCCGGTCCGCGCCTTCCGCTTCCGCTATTAAGCCACCATCGCAGCAATGGGCAGTTAAACTTCAGCGCCAGAGCTCGGTGGCTAATAACACGCTGACTGAAATTAACGCACAAGACCTGCTCCCCGGCGATCTCCTTTTCTCTTCCAGCATTGGCGTGACGTCCCTGGGGATTCGTGCTTTTAGCGCATCCTCCGTTAGCCATGTCGCTATCTATATCGGTGATAACCAGGTTGCAGAGGCAACCGGCGCTGGGGTGCAGATTATTCCGCTCCAGCAAGCGATGCAGCACAGCGATAAGCTGTTTGCCCTAAGAGCGCCTGACCTTACGCCGCAACAAGCCGCCGGCATTAAAAATTTCGCCTATAAAAACAGAAACAGCGGCTATAACTATCGCGGCATCATTGAATTTGTGCCCTTTATGGTAACCAAACAGCTCTGCTCCCTGAATCCCTTTTCGAAGGATTTCCGCCAGCAGTGCGTGAATGGCCTGGCCAAAGCGCAGCTTAGCGATGCCGTTTCCGGGGACAAAAAAATGTGGTTTTGTTCTGAGTTTGTCAGCGATGCCTTCGCGAAGGCCGGACACCCGCTGACCCTGGCTCAACCGGGCTGGATTAGCCCATCAGACCTGCTTCATATGCGTGAGGGGGACGTGGCAAACTTTAAGCCCGAAACACAATTGCAGTATATCGGGCATCTTAAATTGGGAATTTATATCAAGACAAGCCGTCTCGTAGGACTCAATTAACTAACGAGAATTACAGTCTTCTTTTTGATAAAACTTGCCTGGTGAATCCACCGCCAGAACTTTAACCGGCGCTCCCGAATCCGGGTTCGCTTCCAGCGTAAAGTGCCCCTCAACCACCAGCAGCACCGGGCGAGTATCCGTTCCGCGCGCCGCGGCATAATCACGCTCGAGCTGCGCGTTATTCGCGACTGCCACTCGCTTGCCGGTTGCGCAATCGGTAAAGGTCGCGGCATCCGCCATATAGAAGTACATTCCGCGCATCGCCATTGGCGTGATGGGCAGGCTGGATTTGACTGACTCAAGCGTATAGTTCAGCGTAGACTCGATGGGATTACCGTCGCGATCGAGCATTTCCAGCTTGTCGCCCTTCGCCCGATAGTAAGACTTCTCGCCTTTGCTGTCGGTCAGCACCAGCTTATCGGCCGTGCGCGCCCAGGTGCCATAGGAAGCAAAGGAGGAAGGCTCGCGACTGACGCCCTGATACCGCTCGTTCATCACCCAGGTGCCGTCTTTCTCAAGAAAGAGCGAAGTTTCGATACCTTCGCAGTCGGCACACGGCAGCACGCCGCGCCAGCTCTGCTGCATCGGCTTTAGCTCTTCCATCGGCGCCGGTTGTAGCGTGTCCATCTCCGCGCGATGGTTACAGCCGAATAGGGCAAAAAGCGAGCATGCCGCCACGACTGAAAATACGATTTTCTTCACTGTAAATTCCTTATTATCCATTCCACCGGTTCGCCATGCCTTTAATGACGAACTTTCCCACGCAGCGCCTTAACTGAGGATTTTTGCGCCTTTGAGGCAAGCCGGCGCTCTTTTGACGCTCTGGTCGGCCGCGTCTCCCGGCGGCGCTTCTGCACTGCGGTTAATTCTTGTATTAAGGCAACCAGACGCGCAATCGCCGCTTCGCGATTCATCTCCTGGCTGCGATATTCCTGAGCCTTAATGATAACCACACCCTCGGCAGAAATTAAGTGATGGCTGGAGGTAAGCAGACGTTCCTTATAATACTCAGGCAGGCTCGATGCCTTAATATCAAAGCGCAAATGGATAGCCGTCGATGCTTTATTGACATGCTGACCGCCCGCCCCCTGGGCGCGTATCCCGGAAAGTGAGACCTCGTCATCCGCAATCGCCACGCTGCGGCTAATCGTAATCATGCGGATGTTTGCCAGGCCGTTAAATGAATTTCCAGATTATTCTTAGCGTCAGATAACCAGATAGCGCCATCCTGGATAGTCGCCTGTAGCGACATTGTCCGATCGGCAAAAGCACTGAGCTGCGCCAGCTGAGTATCATCTAAATACCATACGGTTAGCTTTGAAAACTGTGCCAATTTGCTTTTATTTTGCTGCCACCAGATTTCTGCCGCCCGGCTATTATAGGCAAACAGCGCCACCTCTTGCGCCCGCGAACAGGCTTTTTTAATCCGCCGTTCGTCCGGCAGCCCCAGTTCGATCCACAGATCAACGCCCAGATGATCGTTTAGCAGCCAGAGTTCAGCTTCATCATCGGAAGACAAACCGCGGGTAAACTGCAGACGCTCGTCGGCGTATTTCATCCACGCCAGCAGGCGCAGCATCATGCGCTCCTGGGTTTCTGACGGATGCTGGGCAAGCGTCAAACTGGCATCCAGAAACTGGTTGCGGTCCAGGTCGGCCACGTTCACCGTCGCTTTATAAATCGTCGCTTTCAGCGCCATGAGGAAACTCCTGATAAAAATGGCGTTCATTGTAGCGAAACTGGTGGCAAAAGGCTGTCAGCAATCGCAGGATCCCCTTTCATCCTGCTGATATTGCTTAAATGACTATGGTATAGTCACCTTGCTAAACAGAGTTTATCTTCGTAGGCTTAAACTTACATCCCACGGTTAAGTCAGAACGCTGACAGGAGGGCATGTGGACAAATATTGTGAGTTAATACGCAAGCGGTATGCGGAAATAGCCAGCGGGGACCTTGGGTATATCCCGGATGCGCTAGGTTGCGTGTTGAAAGTATTGAATGAGGTTGCGGCGGATCAGGCCCTTGCTGAGTCAGTCAGGGAAAAGGCCGCATATGCGGCGGCAAACTTACTGGTGAGCGATTATGTCAATGAATGATACTTATCAACCCATCAATTGCGATGATTATGACAACCTCGAACTTGCCTGTCAGCACCATCTGGTCCTGGCGCTGGAGCTCAAAGATGGCGAACAGCTGCAAGCGAAGGCCAACGATCTTATCTCGCGCAAAAATATCGAGTATCTCGTCGTGGAGCTCGCCGGTGACGTCCGCGAACTGCGCCTGGATAAAATCGCCAGCTTCAGCCATCCGGAAATCGGTACGGTAGTGGTTAGCGAGTCCTGAAGCAAAACGGGTGGCTCAGCCGCCCGTTTTCATCCACATCATCTGCACGCCTTCACCTTCCTGAACTTTCCCATCGACGGTAATAAACAGACCATCGGCTGCGGCGATAAGCGTTTCGCCGTAAAACAGCAGCGGCGTGGTATCGCGCCGCCAGGGCGCAACGTTGAGTTCCTGCCAGATTTTCTTCAGCTTGCGGCCGCCCTGGCGGCCGACGATATGCAGATTACCGCTGGCGCGAAAACGAATAGTGACCGCTTCATCCTGGCGCGGGCCGCGTAACGGGCCGCCGGCCAGGAGCTTCAGTTCGCCAAGGCCGTCGGGTAACGGCAGCGGCCTGGCAATATCGCGCCACGCCAGCACCGTCTCGCTCTGTCCGGGGAGATATTTCACCCAGTGCAGCCGTTGCTGATAGCGACGAACGGCGAATTGGCCAAGGCGCAGACAGGGATACGCATCCTCGCGCGCCATCGCCACTTCACGCCAGATACGCTCCGGCATCTCGCGCGAAGGCATCGGCGCATTGAGCCCAGCCAGCCAGCGGCGCAGCAGCGCGGCCCGACGAGGGGCACTCATGGCCGCCAACGGTTCGATAGTCAACGCGCCATCCTCCGCCACCAGCGTTGCCAGCTCCGCCGCGAGCATTTCATCCAGCAGCTGTTCCTGCTCGCCGCACAGGCTGGCGCTGCGCGCTACGGCCTCGGCGAAGTGCGGCCAGCGAGCGTTAAGCAGCGGAACAATTCGCAGGCGGAGAAAATTGCGATCGTAGGCGTCGTCCTGGTTACTTTCGTCTTCAATCCAGCTGAGCTGATGGGCTATCGCCCACCGGTGCAGGGAGTCGCGGCTTTCGTTAAGCAGCGGACGCAGCAGTTTCGTCCCGGCAAAATCGGACTCGCCGGCCATCGCCGAAAGCCCGGTTGGGCCGCTCCCCCGCTTAAGCGCCAACAGAAAGGTTTCACACTGGTCGTCAAGATGCTGTGCCGTCACCAGCACTTCGCCGGGTAATAGCGCCGAACGGAAAGCCTGATAGCGCGCCTGACGCGCGTGGGCCTCAATCCCCAGCCCCTCATCGGCGAGCGCCACCCGTTCAACCAAAAGCGGTACCTGCCACTGCTGGCATATTTGTCGGCAGTGCGCCACCCAATCGTCGGCGTTCGCGCTGAGGCCGTGGTGAATATGCATCGCCCGCAGCTGAACGGTAGGATCCTGTTCGCGCCAGCAAACCAGGCGATACAGGAGCACGCTCGAATCCAGCCCGCCGCTAAAGGCCACTAAAAAATGGCGGTGCGGCTGTAGCGTTTGCGCCATGTCTGGGATCATCATCATGAGAGTACTAACTGAGGAAAGCGTGTCCGGCACGTTACCCGGCAGAACACGCCCTGACAAGAATTACTGCTGATAAATCTCCAGCGGTAGCCCGTCGGGATCGTTAAAAAAGGTGAATCGTTTACCGGTGAAGGGGTCGATACGAACGTCTTCACAGGCCACGCCGTGGGCCTCAAGATGCGCAACGGCGGCATCGACATCATCAACGCTAAACGCCAGATGGCGCAGCCCGCAGGCTTCGGGACGGCTCGGACGCGCAGGAGGAAACGGGAATGAAAAGAGTTCAATGACATATTCGCCATTCAGCGCCAGATCGCCCTTCCATGAATCACGCTCCTGGCGATAGAACTCGCCCTGCAGGGTGAACCCCAGAATGTCGCAGTAGAAGGCTTTACTCTTCGCATAATCCGTCGCAATGATGGCGATATGGTGAACCCGTTTTAAACCCAGCATGGTACAACTCCTCCAGTTGAAGCCAACAACGTTACTCGTTCAGTTCGTGAGTGCGCAAGCGCTTAGTCATTTTTTAAGACTCGAACCCAGTACACGCCGTCTTCATCGCGTTTCGCGCCGTGGATATCGGTTTCGAAACCCGGATAGTGGCGGCCGATGGAGCACAGCATAAGCAGAAAATTGAGCACCGCGCGGCTCTCCTCGGCGATCATCTCGCCGGGCATCAGCAGCGGCACGCCGGGCGGGTACGGTAGGATCATATTCGCTGAAATACGCCCGACCAGATTCTCCAGTTCAATGGTTTCCACTTCGCCTTTAATCTGCCGCTGCCAGGCCTGATGCGGCGTCATTTTCATCTCCGGCAGGACGTCGAAAGCGCTAAGCATCAGCTGCGAGAGCTGGTGCTGGCGAATCAGACGATGAATACCCTGGGCCAGATCCTGAATACGCATGTTGCGGTAAAAATCCGGATCTTCGGCGTACAGATCCGGCAGCATGTTTTTCACCCGTAAATTGAGATCGTAAGCGCGTTTGAACTCGGTCAATCCGCGCAGCAGCCCCATCGCACGGGTTTTATCTATACCGATACTGAACAGGAACAGCAGGTTGTACGGCCCGGTTTTTTCTACCACCACGCCGCGCTCATCAAGGAACTTCGCCACCAGCGCGGCCGGAATGCCTTCGCTATCCATGTTGCCCTGCTCGTCCATACCGGGCGTCAGAATGGTGACTTTCACCGGATCGAGGAACATATGGTCGTCATCGGCGTCCTGAAAGCCATGCCACCTTTCTCCGGGTGAAACCGGCCAGCACTGCGCTTCCCCCACCTCTTCCGGCTGCCAGATATCAAAAAACCAGCCGTCAGACTCTTCGCGCAACCGCTGCACCTCTTTACGAAAATCCAGCGCCCGCTCAATCGAACGCTGAATCAGTCGTCTGCCGGAGTTGCCGCGCAGCATGGCGGCAGCCGTCTCAATGGAGGCAACGATCGGGTAGCTCGGGGAGGTCGAGGTGTGCATCATAAAGGCTTCATTGAAGGTATCTTCATCATAGCTGCCTTTAATATGAATCAGCGAAGCCTGCGATAGCGCGGCCAGCATTTTATGCGTCGACTGCGTTTCAAAGATCACTTTCCCCGCAATGCGATCGCCGCTCATCCCGCTTTTACCCTGATAGATCGGATGAAAATGGGTATAGGGCACCCAGGCGGAATCAAAGTGGATTGACGGTACGTCGAGGGTCTCTTTGATCCAGGTGGTGTTATACAGCAGTCCGTCATAGGTGGAGTTGGTGATCACCGCATGCACAGGCCACCCGGCGCCGCCTGTCGCATTAACCTTTTGCTGAATACTGTCGCGGGTAAATTCGCGCTTGGGTATGCCGCCGAGGATCCCTAGCGCATTGCGCGTCGGCTTTAGCCACAGCGGCACCACGTCGCTCATCATCAGTAAATGAGCCAACGATTTATGGCAGTTGCGATCGATAAGCAGGGTGCTGCCCGCCGGAGCGGAATACATACCGACAATCTTATTCGACGTCGAGGTTCCGTTGGTCACCATATAGCTCTGTTCGGCGCCGAATGCGCGGGCAATATACTCTTCCGCCTCCAGATGCGGACCGCTATGATCGAGCAGGGATCCCAGCTCCGTCACGGAAATAGAGACGTCGGCCTTTAGGGTATTCCCGCCAAAGAAATCATAAAACAGACAGCCCACCGGACTTTTTTGATATGCCGAGCCGCCCATATGCCCGGGGGTACAGAAAGTATATTTCCCCTCCTGCACATAGTTGAACAAGGCTTTGGTAAACGGCGGGGTTATGTTGTCGAGGTATTCGCGGGTGTATTGACCTATGCGGGTAGCAATCTCTTCCGCCAGCCCCAGCGCGTATTCAAAGAACCATAGCGTCATGCGCAGGTCCTGGCTGCTGACGTCCATCGTCGAATGGGCGTTGATAAATGCGTACAGCGGCAGATATTCATTTAAGCGATTGATATCGCTGCACAGATCAACGCTGTATTCATCCCAGTCAAAAATAACCCCGCAGATCCGCGGATTATGCTCGATAAATTGCAAAAGATCGGCGCTATTTTGCGGCCAGATGGTCTGGAAACCTTGCCGTTGCAGGGCGGCTTCCAGTTCTTTGATCGGTTCGTCTTTATAATAGACGCCGTGGGGACCCATGATCGCAATGATATTCACGCTTTCCTCCTGAATTTACCTAAGGAAAGCATCATATCACCCCGCCAGCGCTAAGCACTGGCGGATTTATCTCTATTACAGCGCTTTCCACGCATCGCCCCAGGCAATGCCTGCGCCGGGCTCATAGTAGGTCGGCGCCACGTTGCACCACGCCCCTTCAGGTAGCGGTTTACACTGATACAGCGCGCCGTGGTTATTAACGATATCGCCCGCTTTCCAGGTCTGGGTACTGCTCCAGGAAGGATAGCTGATGGTGTCGCTGTCTTTGCCATCGGTCGTTTCATCCGCAGCAGCAGCTTTAGCCTTCACGTTCAGGGTGTACGTTGCCGTGCTGGACAAGGTCCCGTCGCTTACCGTCAGGCTCACCACATATTGCGCATCGCGATCTTTTTCCGGAGCGGTAAAGGTGATAACGGCTTTATCCTGTCCGCTGATAGTCTGACCGTCCTGCGACATCCAGGTATAGGTGAGCTTATCGCCATTCGCATCGGTAGAGCCCTCCGCGCTCAAGGAAACCCTGGCGCCCGCTTCGATAGCGCCAATCGGACCGGCGATACGCGCAACCGGCGCCACGTTAGTTTCCTGCGCAGGCGTGGTATCGTCAGGCGTGGCCGGGGTGGTATCCTCGGCCTGGCCGGTGTCGTCGATGATATTGACGTTGAAGTGGCTCTGGACGCACTTCGCATAGTCACCTTGTTTAAAGGCGCTATACGGCGTCTGGTAGCCCACCAGCTGGCAGGCGTTAGTCTTGCCATCAGCGGTGTCCGGGCTCCATCCCCAATCCTCTTCCCAGTAAATCGGTAACGCGCCCGCGCCGCCTTCATCGAACTGCTTCATATTCTTACAACCGAGAACTTCATCATCAGCAATCGGCACTTTCAGGTAGTTTGCGAACTCTTTGTAGTAGGCAATACGGTTCAGAGACTGCGCGTTCTCTTCCGCCCCGCCGCACTCGACGCCGCCGTTGATAATTTGAATGGTGACCCCAAAGCCTTCAACCAGGCCATTCGCTTTATCATGATCGTTTGGTACCCAGGTTCCGTCGATGACGTGCAGCATAGAGGGCTTCGGCGGCTGCGGGTAAACGAAGAAGAACACCGCGCTCGCCAGGTTCATCCAGGTATCCGCCACCCGCTCCGGTTTATCCAGCAGAGGACGAACGTCGCCATCGTACATAGCATCGGAGAACGGACCGTAGTTGTAGTTATAGGAGAGCTGTTTTGCGCCGCGGCCAAAGTAGCTCAGGTAGTCGCCGTCTTTATCTTTACCGCAGGGCCAGGTCTGCCCCTGCCAGATATCCGGGTTACACTCCCCGTTGTAGCCGCCTTTCTGACCCTCAACCCAGCCCACTTCACGGAGATAAACCAGCGCCTGGCGCCACTCGGGAATATCGCGCCAGCTTTCGTGGCCACCGGTTTCCTGAGCAAAGTGGGCAAACATGGTTGCCAGAGATTTACGGCATATGGCATCGCTATCGCGTCCGTCGGTATAGGTCCCGCAAACTGCAGGGAATTTACCAATAGCTTTCAGAAAGTTAGAGTAGGTATATTCTGCCGCGCGCATCGGGAATAGATATTCCCAATCCTTTTCGGACAGAATGCTTTCCACGCGCTTCACGTTTGCCGGGTTGGTCGCCAGACCCGGCTCGATTTTTTCAACTTCGCTGTTCGGCAGCGTTTGAATCGATGATTTTACCGATGTCATGAGCGGAAAGTCGGTTAAGGCTTTTTCTTTCGCGGCCAGGTCACTCGCCTTGATGGTTGTCGCTTCCGTTGCGCCAAGCAACGGTGTGGCCTGTGCGGCCCCCAGGCTTAACATGATCCCTGCGGCCACGGCGCTTAATGCGACGGTTTTGTGCAATGCCATAGTATTTCTCCTTTATCCTTGTTAACGGCCTGCCGGGTCGCAATCCCTGGCAGTTGCTGCAGTTTTAGGGGAGATCGGCATCATCGGCTAATCACATTAGCTCTTATTCATCTCATCTCGTCTCAGTAAACAACACATAAAAAAAGGGCCGGAAAATCCGGCCCTCAGGGATAAAAAATGAGTGAGATAATCAGGCGTAGCCGTAGCTCATCAGACGCTGATAGCGACGGTTCAGCAGATCTTCTTCGCTCAGAACATCGAGGTCAGCCAGATCGGCCAGCAGCTGCGCTTTCAGAGAGGCGGCCATGACTTCCGGATTACGATGCGCGCCGCCCAGCGGCTCAGGAATGATGGAGTCAATCAGCTTCAGCTCTTTCAGACGCGGGGCAACAATCCCCATCGCTTCGGCGGCCAGCGGCGCTTTATCGGCGCTTTTCCACAAAATGGAGGCACAGCCTTCCGGGGAGATAACGGAATAGGTGCTGTACTGCAGCATATTCACTTTATCGCCCACGCCGATTGCCAGCGCGCCGCCGGAACCACCTTCACCGATAACGGTGCAGATAACCGGGACGCTCAGACGCGACATTTCACGCAGGTTGCGGGCAATCGCTTCAGACTGGCCGCGCTCTTCCGCACCGACGCCCGGGTAGGCGCCCGGGGTATCGATGAAGGTGATGATCGGCATTTTAAAGCGTTCGGCCATTTCCATCAGGCGCAGCGCCTTACGATAGCCTTCCGGCGCCGGCATACCGAAGTTGCGGCGAATTTTCTCTTTGGTTTCGCGCCCTTTCTGGTGGCCGATAATCATTACCGGACGCCCGTCCAGACGCGCAATCCCGCCGACGATAGCTTTATCGTCAGCATAGGCACGGTCACCGGCCAGTTCGTCGAATTCGTCGAAAGCCAGGCGGACATAATCCAGGGTGTACGGGCGACGTGGATGGCGCGCCAGCTGCGCAACCTGCCATGCACCAAGATCGGCGAAGATCTTGCGCGTCAGCTCTACGCTCTTTTCACGCAGGCGATGCACTTCTTCATCGATATTAATATCCAGTTTCTCATCCTGGCGGCTAACCGCAGTCAGAGAATCGATTTTCGCTTCCAGCTCTGCAATCGGCTGTTCAAAATCAAGGAAATTCAGACTCATAGTATTCCTGTATTAGTCAAACTCCAGTTCCACCTGCTCCGAGCCGATAAGGCCACGCAGATCGTTAAGTAAACGATCGCTCGGAGAGACGCGCCATGTTGCGCCAAAACGCAACCGCGCGCGTGCATCCGCCCTCTGATAATAGAGGTGTACTGGAATAGTTCCCGAACGGTGGGGTTCCAGAGACTGACGGAGTCGGTTTAAAAGCTGGTCATCAATTTGCCTGTCCGTCAGCGAGATAGCAAGCCCGCGAGCATATTTTTCCCGGGCTTCGTCAATGTCCATGACTTCACGAGCGGTCATTTTAAGCCCCCCGCTGAAGTCATCAAAGCTGACCTGTCCGCTGACGATAAGTATGCGGTCTTTTTCCAGCAGCTGCTGGTATTTATCCAGGGCGTCGGTGAACAACATCACCTCCAGACGCCCGGAACGGTCATCCAGCGTGCAGATGCCGATACGATTGCCGCGCTTGGTGACCATGACCCGCGCGGCAATAACGAGCCCGGCCGCCGTGGTCACTTTACCACGATCGGTCGGATGCATGTCTTTGAGTCGTACGCCGCCTACGTAGCGCTCGATCTCTTTCAAGTACTGGTTAATCGGATGCCCGGTCAGATACAGCCCCAGGGTCTCCCTTTCGCCATCCAGCACGACCTGTTCCGGCCACGGCTGGCAGCTGGCGTAGGACTGTTCGATTTGCTCCGGCTCTTCCGCCAGTACGCCGAACATGTCCGCCTGACCGATAGCTTCGGCTTTGGCGTGCTGATCGGCGGCTTTTAGCGCATCGCCCAGTGAATTCATTAACGCCGCGCGATGCGGCCCGAGGCGGTCGAAGGCCCCGGACATAATCAGTTTTTCCAGCACCCGGCGGTTGAGCTTTTTAATATCCGTACGCGCGCAGAGATCGAACAGTTCGCGGAAATAGCCGCCCTGATTACGGGCTTCAATGATCGCTTCTATCGGACCTTCGCCGACGCCTTTGATGGCGCCGATACCATAAACGATTTCGCCATCGTCGTTAACGTGAAAATGGTACAGGCCGGAGTTAATATCCGGCGGCAGGATTTTCAGCCCCATCCGCCAGCACTCATCCACCAGGCCGACGACCTTCTCGGTGTTATCCATATCAGCGGTCATTACCGCCGCCATAAATTCAGCCGGATAGTGCGCCTTCAGCCACAGCGTCTGATAGGACACTAAAGCATAAGCGGCAGAGTGCGATTTGTTAAATCCATAACCGGCGAACTTCTCTACCAGATCAAAGATTTTAATTGCCAGTTCGCCGTCAACGCCGCGCTTTCTCGCCCCTTCTTCAAAGGTGCCGCGCTGCTTGGCCATCTCTTCCGGCTTTTTCTTACCCATCGCACGACGCAGCATATCCGCGCCGCCGAGGGTATAGCCGGAAAGCTCCTGGGCAATCTGCATGACCTGTTCCTGGTACAGGATAATGCCATAGGTTGGCTCCAGTACCGGTTTCAGGCATTCGTGCTGCCACTGTACGTCCGGATACGATATCTCTTCGCGACCGTGCTTACGGTCAATAAAGTTATCCACCATTCCCGACTGCAGCGGCCCCGGTCGGAACAGGGCCACCAGAGCGATCATATCTTCAAAGCAGTCAGGCTGCAGACGCTTGATCAGATCCTTCATACCGCGCGATTCAAGCTGGAAGACGGCGGTGGTTTCCGAACGCTGCAGCATGTCGAAGCTTTTTTTATCGTCCAGCGGGATAGCGGCGATATCCAGCGGCCCCTCGCCGTTCTTCTCGCGGCGGGCGTTGATCATCTCCAGCGCCCAGTTAATGATGGTGAGCGTACGCAGACCGAGGAAGTCGAACTTCACCAGCCCGGCATATTCAACGTCGTTCTTATCAAACTGGGTAACCGGATGCTGGCCCGCTTCATCGCAGTACAGCGGGGCAAAATCGGTTATTTTGGTGGGCGCAATCACCACCCCGCCCGCATGTTTACCGGCGTTACGGGTGACCCCTTCGAGCTTACGCGCCATGTCGATCAGCGCTTTAACCTCTTCGTCCGCCTCGTAAATCTCCGGCAGCTGCGGCTCGGCTTCAAACGCTTTCGCCAGCGTCATGCCCGGATCGGGCGGTACCAGCTTGGAGATGCGGTCCACAAAGCCGTACGGGTGGCCCAGCACGCGGCCAACGTCGCGAATAACCGCTTTCGCCGCCATGGTGCCGAAGGTAATA
Organism: Klebsiella sp. LTGPAF-6F; assembly: GCF_001753185.1. Taxonomy (NCBI): domain Bacteria; kingdom Pseudomonadati; phylum Pseudomonadota; class Gammaproteobacteria; order Enterobacterales; family Enterobacteriaceae; genus Klebsiella; species Klebsiella sp. LTGPAF-6F. The sequence continues at coordinate 1,243,211 of NZ_CP017450.1, read as the reverse complement.
ATCTGCGAGACCGCATCGCGACCGTACATGTCGGCGACGTGTTCAATCACCTGGTCGCGCTTCTCCATACAGAAGTCAACGTCGAAGTCGGGCATGGAGACACGTTCCGGGTTAAGGAAACGTTCGAACAGCAGGTCGAACTCCAGCGGATCGAGGTCGGTAATTTTCAGCGCATAGGCCACCAGCGATCCGGCGCCGGAACCACGTCCCGGCCCTACCGGCACGCCGTTATCCTTCGACCACTGGATAAACTCCATAACGATCAGGAAGTAGCCCGGGAACCCCATCTGGTTAATCACCTGCAGCTCAATATCCAGGCGTTCATCATATTCAGGACGGCGTTTAGCCCGCTCATCCGGATCGGGGAACAGGAATTCCAGACGCTCTTCCAGACCCTCTTTGGATTTCTTAACCAGATAATCTTCGGTGGTCATATCCCCCGTCGGGAACTGCGGCAGGAAGTACTCGCCAAGGCGCACGGTCACGTTACAGCGTTTGGCGATCTCAACGGTGTTTTGTAGCGCTTCGGGAATATCGGAAAAGAGCTCGCACATCTCCTCTTCGCTGCGCATATACTGCTGCGGCGAGTAGTTGCGCGGACGCTTGGGATCGTCGAGGGTAAAGCCGTCGTGGATAGCCACGCGGATTTCATGGGCGTCGAAGTCGCCCGGCTCAAGGAAGCGAACATCGTTGGTCGCCACTACCGGTAGGCCGCGGGTTTCCGCCAGTTCTACCGCGGCATGCAGGTAGGGCTCTTCATCCTGACGGCCGGTGCGAATGAGCTCAAGGAAGTAGCAATCAGGGAAATGTTGTTCATAAAAATCAACGCACTGATCCACCAGCGCCATGTTTCCGCGCAGCAGGCTACGACCCACGTCGCCCATACGCCCGCCGGAGAGCAAAATCAGCCCTCCTTTTAATTCGATCAGCCAGTCGCGATCGATAATCGGGCCTGCCGCGCCGTAGCCGCGCTGATAGGCTTTGGAGATCAGCAGCGTCAGGTTTTGATAGCCAGTATTATTTGCCGCCAGTACCGTCAGCTGGCTCAGTTCATCGCCAAGCAGATCGCTCTGGACGTGGAAATCGGCCCCGACGATGGGTTTAATTCCGGCACCGTGTCCTGCTCCGTAGAACTTCACCAGCCCGCAAAGGTTGGTAAAATCAGTGATCGCCAGCGCAGGCATGCCGAGCGCGGCCGCCTTTTTTACCAACGGTCCGGTTTTCGCCAGACCATCGATCATGGAATAGTCGCTGTGCACCCGCAGGTGTACGAAACGTGGTTCAGCCATCTTCAGATTCCGCGTTACTTAATTGCTTGCGTGTCGGTTCAGGACGCCAGGCCCAGCGCGCGTTTCACCGGGCCAAAGCTGCGCCGGTATTGCTCGATTACGCCATGTTCCAGCAGCTTTTGCAGATGAAAAGCGGTGGGATAACCTTTATGTTGCGCAAAGCCGTACTGCGGGAACTCCCGGTCCAGTACGGCCATTTCAGCATCGCGCGTCACTTTAGCCAGAATAGACGCGGCGCTGATTTCCGCCACTCGGCTATCGCCTTTGACGACCGCCAGTGACGGCATCGGCAGCGGCGGACAGCGGTTACCATCAATAAGAACAAACTCAGGGGAAACGCGCAAACCGGCAACGGCGCGCTGCATGGCCAGCATGGTCGCGTGCAAAATATTCAGCTCATCGATTTCATGCGGCTCAGCGCGACCGAGGCTCCAGCACAGCGCTTTTTCTTTGATCTCGTCAAATAGCGCAAGGCGGCGTTTTTCGCTTAGCTTTTTTGAGTCGTTAAGACCGACGATCGGCTTTGCCGGATCGAGAATAACCGCGGCGGTCACCACCGCGCCAACCAGCGGGCCGCGTCCGACTTCATCGACTCCCGCAACCAGATGGGTATGCGGATATACGAATTCCATCATTTTGCTAACTCCAGTACGGCATCCGCCGCCTGCTCATCAGCGTTGCAGCGGATCTGCTGATGCAGCGCGCGGAAGGTTTCATGCATATCGTGGCTGGTTTTTCCGTCGGCCAGCAGCGGCTTCAGCGCCTCGGCCAGCGCCTGCGGCCGGCATTCATCCTGCAGCAGTTCTTTAACCAGTTCGCGACCGGCCAGTAAATTCGGCAACGACACATAGTCGGTCTTCACCAGCCGTTTCGCCAGCCAGAAGGTAAACGGCTTCATCCGATAGCCGACAACCATCGGACACTTAGCCAGCATACACTCCAGCGCAGCCGTGCCGGAGGCCAGCAGCGCGGCATCGCTGGCGATCATCGCATCGCGCGCCCGGCCGTCGAGCAGGTGGACGGCAAGATCCGGCGCCGTTTCCGCTTTGATGCGCTCGAACTGTTCCCGCCGCTTCGCGTTGACCAGCGGAACAACCACTTCCAGGTCGGGATAATGGTCTCGCAGGAGCTGCGCCGTTTTCAGAAAATCAGCGCTGAGCATCTCAACTTCCGCCCCGCGGCTTCCCGGCAGCAGCGCCAGGCAATGCACGTTACGATCGATCCCCAGACGGTCGCGCGCCGCGCCTTTATCCGGGTCCAGCGGCATCGCATCCGCCATCGTGTGGCCGATAAACCGGCAGGGAACGTTGAATTTGTCATAAAACGCTTTTTCGAAAGGCAGAAATGCCAGTACCAGATCGGTGGATCTGCCAATTTTGAAAACGCGTTTTTGCCGCCATGCCCACACCGAGGGGCTGACGTAATGGATGGTTTTGATACCCTGCTTCTTCAGATTACCTTCGAGGGTGATATTGAAGTCAGGCGCATCAATGCCGACGAATACGTCTGGCTTAAGCTCGGTCAATCGACGGGTGAGATCGGCGCGAATATGCAGCAGACGGCGCAGGCGACCCAGCACTTCCACAATGCCCATCACCGCCAGCTCTTCCATCTCATACCAGGCTTCGCAGCCTTCCGCCTGCATCAACGGCCCGGCAACGCCGACAAAGCGGGCATCAGGTATGCGGGCTTTGAGCGCGCGGATAAGACCGGCACCAAGAATATCGCCGGAGGTTTCTCCGGCGACCAGGGCAATCGTCAGGGGACGCAATTCAGCCATTAACGAATCAGGCCGCGCGTGGAGCGGGCAAAAAAGTCGGTAAAGGTCTGCACTTCGGGATACTGCGCCGCCAGCTCGGCAATTTCAGCTTTCGCTTCGTCCAGCGTTTTACCGCTGCGGTACAGCAGCTTATACGCGTTACGAATCGCAGTGATCGCCTCACGGCTGAAGCCGCGGCGTTTCAGCCCTTCGATGTTGACGCCAAACGGCGTCGCGTGGTTGCCCTGCGCAATCACGAACGGCGGAACGTCCTGCGCTACGCCGGAGCAGCCGCCCACCATCACGTGTGCGCCAATAATGCAGAACTGATGCACGGCGGTCATGCCGCCGATAATAACAAAATCATCCAGCGAAACGTGGCCTGCAAGGGTCGCGTTATTGGCCAGAATACAGCGGTCGCCCAGCGTACAATCGTGCGCCACGTGGGCGTTGATCATCAGCAGGTTATCGCTGCCCACCTTCGTTAATCCACCGCCCTGTACTGTGCCACGATGAATGGTGACGCTTTCGCGGATGCGGTTGCGATCGCCAATTTCCACGCGGGTCGGTTCGCCAGCATATTTCAGATCCTGGTTAACTTCGCCGATGGAAGCGAACTGATAGATCTCGTTATCGCGGCCAATTTTGGTATGGCCGTTGATGACAACGTGAGATTTCAGTACGGTACCTTCGCCGATTTCGACGTTAGCACCAACAATACAAAACGGGCCAACGTGGACGTTAGCGCCAATAACGGCGCCTTCTTCTACAATGGCGGAAGGATGAATAAAGGCGGTTTTATCAATCACGTATCAGGCCTCCCGGCTACGGGCACACATCATCGTTGCTTCGCAAACCACTTTTCCGTCAACGGTTGCAACGCCTTTAAAGCGAGTCAGACCGCGGCGGGTTTTTTCAAAAGTGACTTCCATAATCATCTGATCGCCAGGCACGACCGGACGTTTGAAACGCGCTTCGTCAATCCCGGCAAAATAATACAGCTCGCCCGGTTCCAGTTTTCCAACGCTTTTGAATGCCAGAATGCCGGTGGCCTGGGCCATAGCTTCGAGAATCAATACGCCCGGTAAAATCGGCTTACCAGGGAAATGCCCCTGGAAAAACGGCTCATTTACAGAAACATTTTTAACTGCGCGTAGAAAACGACCTTCTTCAAAATCCAGCACGCGATCGACCAGCAGGAACGGGTATCGGTGAGGCAGAAGTTCCAGAATCTCTTCAATGTGCAGAGTATGAGTGTCAGTAGTCAAAATACTCTTCCTGTCTAAATATCCTAAAAGGCAATAATAACACGGCCTGCGGCAATCTCATGAATGCAACAGGCCGAAAATTTAATGTGGCTGGACGCAGCACTAATCTTGTTGATTAACCTTGCGCTCAATGGCTTTGAGGCGCTTGCTCATATCATCAATATTCAGTACCAGCGCAGCGGTCTTACGCCAGACCTTATTCGGCTGCAGCGGGATACCTGAAGAGTAAACCCCTGGCTCGGTGATAGGACGCATAACCATTCCCATCCCCGTGACGGTGACTTTATCGCAGATTTCCATATGGCCGTTGATCACGCTGGCTCCGCCAATCATGCAGTAGCGGCCGATCTTCAGGCTGCCCGCCATGATGACGCCGCCAGCAACCGCGGTGTTGTCGCCAATCACCACGTTGTGCGCGATTTGACACTGGTTATCAATAATCACGCCGTTACCGATGACGGTGTCGTCCAGCGCACCACGGTCAATGGTCGTGCAGGCGCCAATCTCCACGCGATCGCCAATAATCACGCGACCCAGCTGTGGGATCTTAACCCAGTTGCCGCGATCGTTCGCGTAGCCGAAGCCATCTGCGCCAATCACCGTGCTGGACTGGATCAGGCAATTCTCGCCGATCTCAATGTCGTGGTAAACGGTGACGTTGGCCCATAAACGCGAGCCGGCACCTATTTTCGTATTTTTCCCAACGAAGCAGCCCGCGCCGATAACCACGTTATCACCGAGGATGACGCCCGATTCAATCACGGCGTTTGGGCCAATCGCCACGTGGGTACCCAGCTTCGCCGTCGCATCGATGACCGCGCTGGGCGCGATATCCTGCGCCGGCTGCGGCGTGGTATCAAGAATTTGAGCCATGCGCGCGTAGGTCAGGTAGGGATTACGCACTACCAGCGCGGCGCTATGAGCAAAAGGTAAATCATCCTGCGTCATCACGACGGCAGATGCCTGGCAAGCGGCCAGGTGTTCACGGTACTTAGGATTTACCATGAAAGTAATATCGCCCGCTTGTGCGGACTGCATGGACGCAACGCCGGTGATGACGATATCGCCATCACCGTGTAATTCTGCATCCAACTGCTGGGCTAAATCAGCCAGTCGAATTGAAGGCATTACTTATTTAACCTGTTTCAGCACATCAGCGGTGATGTCTTTTACATCGCTGCTGTTGTATGCAACGGCATTAGAGTCAACAACCAGATCGATGCTCTGATCTTTAGCCACGCTCTGCACGGCGCTCTGAATACGAGTCACCAGCTTGCCGCGCTCTTCGTTAGAACGACGTGCACGATCCTGTTCGAAAGACTGCGCTTTCTGGGAGAAAGTCTGGCGCTGAGCCATCACGTCTTTTTCCAGTTTGGTACGGTCAGAGCCCGCTTTCATGGACTGCAGACGCTGCATTTTAGACTGCAGGTCGCCTTCCATACGCTGCAGCTCGCTCGCGCGGCCTTTAAACTCGTTTTCCAGCGTGTTAGAAACGCCTGTTTTCTGGGCAACCTGTTGGAAGAGGCTGTTCATGTTAACCATTGCAATTTTATCTGCCGCCTGAGCGGAAGTTACCATTGCTAAACCCAGACCTGCAGCTAATAACCACTTTTTCACAATTAACTCCTTACCATCCCATGAGTACCCAGGGGTACCGTTATTTGCGTGGCCAGGCGACAACCTCAGTTATCGCCAATAGTCAGCGCTATACTGCAACTGCACTTACATTCCATTGTAGCCAATACCATTACCAGGTTTTACCGATGTTAAACTGGAACTGTTCGGCTTTGTCTCCATCGTACTTTTTAAACGGCTGAGCGTAGGAGAATACCAACGGCCCTAACGGCGACATCCACTGTACTGCGATACCCGCAGACATACGGATATTGCTTGGATCGCTGTAGTCCGGGTAACCCCCATATGCGGCTGAATCCCAGTGAGTATCCCACACGGTACCCATATCCCAGAAGACGGAAGTACGGACCGAGTTCGCATATTTATCGCTAATAAACGGCGTCGGGGTGATCAGCTCGAGGCTGGCAACCGCCATGGCGTTACCGCCCACCGCATCATCAGACTTACACGGTGCGGACTCGCTGCTCTTACATTCGTTATCGTAGCTATCATCATCGTCATGACGGCTGCTGGCCGGGAAATAAACCGCTTTCGGACCAATAGTGTTGGACTGGAAGCCACGCACGGTGCTTGAACCACCGGCATAGAAGTTCTCATAGAACGGCATCTCTTTACCGCCCAGACCATCGCCATAACCAAAGCGGGTACGACCCAACATCACCCATTTATGATCGTCATCGATCGGTACATAGGTCGCGGTATCGAGCGTCGCTTTGTAGTATTCGTTATCCGATCCCGGAATCGTTACTTTACCATTCAGGTTGACCCGTGAGCCTTCGGTCGGGAAGAAGCCACGGTCGAGCTTGTTATACGTCCAGCCGTAGTTGAAGGTGAAGTCGTCAGCGCTGAACGAGTTCCTGTCGTTGGTGTTGTCCGGATACTGCCCCATCGAATTCAGATAACGCCACATGGATACCTGAGGCTGCATGTTGGACAGCTTGTTATGCACATAGCCCAGGCCCGCACGCAGCGTATTGTATTCGTTAACCGGGAAGCCCAGCGTGATGTCTGTACCATAGCTTTTGTTGGTATAGTCAGACAGGTCCGCATCGTTAGCGTCGAAGTCGTTATAGAAAACACGACCGCCGAGGCTGACGCCATCCACGGTAAAGTACGGGTTCGTCACCGACAGTTCAGTATAGGTCTGATAGTCGTTTTTGGTGCCGTTAATCCCAACGGAATAGCCGGTACCGAGCCAGTTATCCTGTTGAACGCCGGCCTGGAAGCTGACGCCGCTTTCCGTACCGTAACCAACGCCGAAGTTAAAGCTACCGGTGTTACGCTCTTTAACCTTATAGACCACGTCAACCTGATCCGGGCTACCCGGTACGCGCTGCGTATCGGTATCAACCGTTTCAAAGTAGCCTAAACGGTTCAGACGATCTTTACCCTGATCGACCAGGTCGCTGCCCAGCCAGGCGCCTTCCATCTGACGCATTTCGCGACGCAGAACGGCATCTTTCGAGGTATCGTTGCCTTCGAAGCGAATTTTACGCACGTAGTAGCGGTTACCCGCATCGACATTCACGTGCAGCTTCACGGTCTTATCGCTATCGCTGATTTCCGGCTGGGACTGAACGCGCGGATAGGCATAGCCGTAGCGACCGAGGAGTTTCTTAATGTCATTCTCCATTTTGGTCACTTTGGTGCCGTTATACAGCTCGCCCGGCTCCACTTTGGTCAGCGCTTCGATTTCTGCCGAATGCCCCGCCAGGTCACCCGTCACCTGCACACCAGAAAGCTTGTACTGATCGCCTTCGGTAATGTTGATGGTGATGTAGATACCTTTTTTGTCCGGCGTCAGGCTAACCTGCGTGGAGTCAATGTTGAAACGAGCATAGCCGCGATCCAGATAGTAGCTGCGCAGCGTTTCAAGATCTCCCGCCAGCTTCTGTTTCTGATATTTACGATCGCCCACCACGTTCCACCACGGCACTTCATCGCGCAGCTGGAAGGTAGAAATGAGTTCATCGGTGCTGAATGCGTGGTTACCGACGATATTGATCTGCTGGATTTTCGCCGAGACGCCTTCCTGGAATACCAGCTTCAGGTCGACACGGTTACGCGGCAGCGGCGTCACGACAGCTTTAACGCTGGCGCTGTACTTACCGACGCTGTAGTAGAAATCCTCCAGCCCCTTTTCGATATCAGCCAGCGTGGTGCGATCGAGGGATTCCCCTACGCGTACGCCGGATGCCTCAAGGTTTTGCTTGAGCATGTCATCTTTCACCGACTTGTTACCGGAGAAAGTGATGCTGGCAATCGTTGGACGCTCTTTCACCTGCACCAGCAGGGTATCACCATCGCGCAGTACGCGGACGTCCTCAAAGTTGCCGGTGGCAAACAGAGCACGGATGGTGTTACTGATATCATCATCGGTTACGGTATCGCCAGGACGCACTGGCATACTGAGGAGGGCCGCACCAACAGCGACTCGCTGAAGGCCTTCGAAATGAATGTCCTTCACCACGAACCCGTCAGCACCGTATACGGTTGCGCTGCTAAACAGCAGCGACGCTATGAGCAACTTTTTCATCGCCATCGTTATTATGCGTTCTTCCTAACAAACTCTCTTACAACCGAGAGAAATCATTGAAAAGTGCAAGCCCCATTAACAGCACCAGCAATATTGAGCCAATGCGATAACTAAAGTCTTGAACTCGCTCGGATACCGGCCCGCCTTTCAGCTTTTCAATCGCCAAAAACAGCAGATGTCCCCCGTCGAGAACGGGAAGCGGGAACAGGTTGATTATGCCGAGGTTCACGCTGATCAGCGCAAGGAACATCAGATAGTAAATCAACCCAAATTCCGCTGACATCCCAGCCCCCTGGGCGATAGAAATCGGCCCGCTGAGGTTGTTCAGTTTGACATCACCGGTTATCAATTTGCCCAGCATTCGGACCGTTAACGACATCAGCTGCCAGGTTTTATCCGTGGCTTCAGCGATGGCGGCAAACGGCCCGTACTGACGCACTGTCTTATATTCATCAGGCAGCGGGATGACCTTAGGTACGACCCCTGCAAACCCCTCCGCTTTGCCTTTGGTAGACTTCGTATCCGGCGTCAAGGTCACCGACAGGGGACTACCCTGCCGCTCGATGTCCAGAACTAATGCCCTACCCGGATTATCACGCACCAGATTAACAAACGCCATCCACTGCGTTAACGGTTGACCATCGACTTTAACGATCCTGTCGCCCGCTTGCAAACCCGCCTTCTGCGCCGCCGAGTCAGATTGTACTTCAGCCAGGACGGTATCAATCTGCGCGCTGCGAGGCTGAATGCCCAACGAGGCAACCGGATCTTGTTTATCCGGCTCAAACGCCCAGTGCTGCAGATCGAGGATTTTATCCTGACGTTGATTGGTCCCGAAAGGGGCGACCGTAACTATTGTTTGCCGATCGCCTATCTTCGCCACCAGCGCCATACGTACTGCATCCCAATCAGGCGTTTCGATGCCATCTATCGCTTTAAGTTCCGTTCCTTTTGCAATTTGTGCTTGCGCGGCGATCGAGTTGGGCGTTATGTCGCCAACGACCGGACGCACGCCTGGCACGCCGATAATAAACACCAGCCAGTAGGCAAAAATGGCAAAAAGGAAGTTCGCGATTGGCCCCGCGGCAATAACGGCGGCGCGCTGGCCGACGGTTTTGTTGTTAAACGCGGAGTGACGCATCTCTGGCGCCACGGGCTCAACGCGTTCGTCGAGCATTTTGACATAACCGCCCAGCGGAATAAGGGCGATAATAAATTCCGTACCTTGCTTATCAAAACGGCGCCACAGCGCTTTGCCAAAGCCGATTGAGAAACGCTCAACGCGGATACCGCAGCGGCGAGCAACCCAGAAATGGCCAAACTCATGGACGGTGATCAACACGCCCAGCGCAATAATAAAAGCAGCCAAATTCCAGAGAACGCTCAGCATAAAACCTTCCGTCAAATCGTCCTGAAAACCAACAAGAGTAGGCAAGCAAACACGGGCACCGCGGCCGTCAGGCTATCGATACGATCGAGGATACCGCCGTGTCCGGGAATCAGATTTCCGCTATCTTTAATGCCAGCTTCGCGTTTAAACATGCTTTCGGTCAGGTCGCCGAGTACCGAAGCCAGGGCCGCGACAATAGAACACACCAGCAGCACCATCGGCGTAACATTCAGATGGGCCCACCAGCCGTAAGCCCAGGAGATAACCGCTGCCGTTAACAGACCGCCGAAAAAACCCTGCCAGGTTTTACCCGGAGAAACCTTCGGCGCCAGCTTATGCTTACCGAACATTTTTCCGAACATGTAAGCGCCGGAATCCGCGCCCCAGACCAGAATCATTACGTACAACAACCACAGCGCACCGCTATAATGGTCATCGGTATAATGCCAGGCCCGAAGCGCCAGCATGCCCCAAAAAAACGGCACGATGGTCAGGACGCCAAAAATCAGACGGAGCGTTTTTGAATTGCGCCAGAAAGCCGCTGAAGCGGGGTAAGTGAGCACTAAAAGCAGCGCGACGACCCACCAGCCTAATGATGCCCATAGCGCGCCCTCAACCAACGGTTGATGAACGTCATAATGGTATTCCGGCATCAGGAATAGCATCAGCGCCAGCAGCAGACCGCAAAGCACTGACAGCCAGACTCTCTGGGTAGTTGAAGTGAAACCGCTAAATTGCCCCCACTCCCACGCGGCGAGCATACAGACGACTAGCGTAACGATGGCAAAACCCGCGGGCGGCAGTAAAAAAAGCGCCGCAATAACAACGGGTATTAAGACGAAAGCAGAAATCAGGCGATACTTCAGCAAAAGTGACCCCCATCAGGCATTGTTGCCGCCCGGCTCAGTGCCGCCGAAGCGACGCTCTCGATTAACAAAGGCATGGAGTGCACCTTCAAAGTCCTGTTCAGCGAAATCGGGCCAAAGAACATCCGTAAAGTAAAGTTCGGCATAGGCAATTTGCCAAATCAAAAAATTACTAATGCGATGCTCTCCCCCGGTCCTAATAACTAAATCTACGGGAGCCAGTTCATGCATGCAGACCTGCTGGCTCAGCATCTCTTCTGTGATTTGCTCGGGCTGAAGCACCCCGTCTTGCACCTGTTTGGCCAGATGACGAACGCCCTGTACGATATCCCAGCGACCGCCGTAGTTCGCCGCAATATTCAGGGTCAAACCGGTGTTGTTCTCAGTCAGCGCCTCCGCTTTGCGAATACGCTCCTGGAGACGCGCATTGAAGCGCGTGGTCTCGCCGATAATACGCAGACGCACATTATGCCGGTGCAGACTTTTCACTTCGCTATCCAGCGCCCAGACAAACAGCTCCATCAGCGCGCTGACTTCCTGCGCCGGGCGATTCCAGTTTTCACTGCTGAACGCGTATAACGTCAACGCTTCAATACCATTATTCGCCGCGAAAGAGACGGCGCGACGAACAGATTTAGCGCCGGCTTTATGGCCAAAGGCGCGGATCTTTCCTTGCCGTTTTGCCCAACGCCCGTTGCCATCCATAATAATGGCCACATGACGACAGCCATGCGCAGGCAACATTTCGCTGACAGTTTGATTAGCAGACAACATAACGCGTTTTAAGTCCATAATAAGGATTAGCTAAGCTACTAAACACGGGCCACCGGTCAGCGCTGGATACGCATTTTTATCCGGTGCCGGAGCTACGGCCAATCGCAGAGAACAACCAAAAGCTTTACGCAAAAAAGCCGTGTCTTGCCACGGCCACCGTAATCTTTCACACCAAAATGCAACGATCGGATGGCGCAGACTATATCACTGAAGCACAGCGCCCACAAATATCACAACGCGTATCAGAATTTGCGCCACGCCGTCAGGAGCTGGCCTGCGCTTACCCGGGACATCGCATCAATAGCCAGCACTTCATCAATACTTTGCGGCTCATTTAACGCCTGTTGATCCAGCACCGCCTGATTTATCGCCGCAATATCGGTAAAGCGAATATCCCCGTTCAGAAACGCCGCGACCGAAACTTCATTTGCCGCATTCAGCGCCGTGGTCGCCGCCTGGCCGACATCAAAAGCCTCCATGGCCAGCTTCAGGCAGGGGTAACGGCCGTAATCCGGCGCCGAGAAGCTCAGAGTGCTCAACTGACAGAAATCCAGCGGTTTCACCCCAGAATTAAGGCGTTTTGGCCAGCCCATCGTGTGGGCAATCGGCGTACGCATATCCGGCTCGCCGAGCTGCGCCAGGACGCTGCCATCCTGATAACGTACCATCGAGTGAATCACCGATTGCGGATGGATCAGGACTTCCATCTGCTGCGCCGAGGCGTTGAACAGCCAGCGGGCTTCGATATACTCCAGCCCTTTGTTCATCATGGTGGCCGAATCGACAGATATTTTGCGCCCCATCGACCAGTTTGGATGCTTGCATGCCCGATCGGGGGTCATCGCCGCCAGTTCAGAAATCGCCGTTTCCCGGAAGGGACCGCCGGAGCCAGTGAGCAGAATCGACGCCACGCCGTTCTGGGTTAAATCAGCGTATCCCAGATTATGTTGAATTGTTTCCGGCATACTCTGAAAAATCGCATTATGCTCGCTATCAACCGGCAACAATCGTGCGCCGTACTGCTGCACGGCATCCATAAACAGACGGCCGCAGGTCACCAGCGACTCTTTGTTCGCCAGCAGCACCGTTTTACCCGCACGAATGGCTGAGAGCGTCGGCACCAGGCCTGCTGCGCCGACAATCGCCGCCATCACCTGCTCAACCTCGTCGAGCGCCGCCACTTCTGCCGCCGCCTGCTGGCCGCTCATGACTTCCGTTCGGCAGCCCTGCTCGCGCAGTTGCGCACGCAGCAGCTCCGCGCTGTGCGCATCGTCCATTACCGCGTAACGAGGGGAGAATTCCAGACATTGTTCAACCATACGGTCGACATTTTTCCCGGCGACCAGCGCGGTGATAGAAAAGCTATCAGGATTATGGCGCACCACATCCAGCGTGCTGCAGCCGATAGAACCGGTCGAACCAAGAATGGTTAATTGCTTCATGAGGCGTCCAGAATAATGAAGACAGGATAAAAAGCAAAACGCCGCCAGCAAACCCTTATGCATCAATTATCGGTTGACAGAGCGGAGGCGCAAGGCCTTTGACATGGCGCCAAAGGCTACAAGGCCAGCCGTCTAAACGCAATCCCGAAAATTGAGCGTACGGTCTCCTGTACGGCGTTTCAGATTTTACGCAGGCCGATCGTCAGACCTGCGTGTCGGCAGAGAATCAGAACTGCATCAGTTCCGCTTCTTTATCCGCCAGCGCCGCATCAACTTTCTTGATAGCAGCATCAGTCATTTTCTGCACATCTTCCTGAGAGCGGCGATCGTCATCTTCGCTGATCTCTTTCTCTTTCAGCAGCGCTTTGACTTTGTCGTTGGCATCGCGACGGACGTTACGTACGGCAACGCGCGCCTGTTCAGCTTCGCCACGCACGATTTTGGTCAGATCTTTACGACGCTCTTCGGTCAGCGGCGGCAGCGGAACGCGGATATCGCTGCCCGCAGAGCTTGGGTTCAGACCGAGATCGGAAGCCATAATCGCTTTTTCAACGGCCGGGCTCATGGAGCGATCGAAGACGTTGATCTTCAGCGTGCGCGAGTCTTCTACCGTTACGCTAGCCAGCTGACGCAGCGGAGTCGGCGTGCCGTAGTATTCCACGATAATGCCATCCAGCAGGCTGGGAGAAGCACGACCCGTGCGTATTTTGCTGATTTGGGTTTTGAACGCTTCAACGCATTTGTCCATGCGTACTTCAGCATCTTTTCTGATATCGCTAATCACGTTACGAATCCTTGAAAACTTGTCTCAGACAGACCAGACGGTCGCCCACTGCAAAAGTGAGCTAAGTATAGTCATGTTTATGCTCAGCGTCTTTCAGGCTACGGGTCAGCCGCAGCATTCCGTCCACAGAGCATGTTGAAAACCATCGGGTCAAAAACCCGAAAAAGTAAGGCCGAATATTACCCGTATTTGACGCTAACGGGAATTACTCAGTAATTAATGTGCCTTCTTTTTCACCCATCACCACGCGGCGCAGCGCGCCAGGCTTATTCATATTGAATACGCGAATCGGCAGTTTGTGGTCACGCGCCAGGGTAAAGGCCGCAAGATCCATCACTTTCAGCTCTTTATCCAGTACTTCGCTGTAGGTCAGTTGATCGTACATCGTTGCGGAAGGATCTTTGGCCGGGTCGGCGGTAAATACACCGTCGACTTTGGTGGCTTTCAGTACCACATCGGCTTCAATTTCAATGCCGCGCAGGCAGGCAGCGGAATCGGTGGTAAAGAATGGGTTGCCGGTACCCGCGGAAAGAATCACCACGCGGTTGTTACGCAGCAGGCTGATAGCTTCCGCCCAGCTGTAGTTATCGCACACGCCATTCAGCGGAATCGCTGACATCAGGCGGGCGTTCACATAGGCGCGATGAAGTGCATCACGCATTGCAAGGCCGTTCATGACCGTTGCCAGCATGCCCATGTGGTCGCCCACAACGCGGTTCATACCCGCTTTCGCCAGACCAGCACCACGGAAAAGGTTACCGCCACCAATCACTACGCCAACCTGAATACCCAGCTCAACCAGTTCTTTGATTTCCTGAGCCATGCGGTCAAGTATGCTCGCATCAATACCGAAGCCTTCTGAACCTTGCAGAGCTTCGCCACTTAACTTAAGCAGAATACGTTTGTAGACGGGTTTTGCATTGGTAGCCATGTTTCTTTCCTGAGACTGTCAACGAATGAGATGAATTAATTCTGGCGACATTGTACGTCGCTTTTCAGCGTGCCCACTATAGCGGTTGGCTGAATTTACACATTAGGCGCAAAAAGAAGCCGCCCTCAGGCGGCTCCTTTTGAAAATTAAGACTGCTTGGACATCGCAGCAACTTCTGCTGCAAAGTCAGTCTCAACTTTCTCAATGCCTTCGCCCACTTCAAAGCGGATGAAGCCAGTCACGTCAGCGTTGTGCTCTTTCAGCAGCTGAGCAACGGATTTGCTCGGGTCCATAACGAACGGCTGACCGGTCAGAGAAACTTCGCCGGTGAATTTCTTCATGCGGCCTTCAACCATTTTCTCTGCGATTTCTTTCGGCTTGCCAGACTGCATGGCGATGTCCAGCTGAACCTGGTACTCTTTTTCGACCACTTCAGCGGAAACGTCTTCCGGCTTAACGAATTCAGGCTTGCTTGCAGCGATGTGCATAGCCAGCTGTTTAACCAGCTCTTCGCTCGCGCCTTTAGCGGCAACCAGAACACCGATACGCGCGCCGTGCTGGTAAGAGCCCAGAACTTCGCCTTCCAGGGAAGAAACGCGACGGATGTTGATGTTCTCACCGATTTTAGCAACCAGCGCAACGCGTTCTTCTTCGAACTGTGCTTTCAGAACTTCAACGTCGGTGATTTTGCCTGCAACAGCTGCATCCAGAACTTTGTTTGCAAACGCCTGGAAGCCACCATCTTTAGCCACGAAGTCAGTCTGGCAGTTAACTTCCAGAATGATGCCGTAGGTGCCATCGATTTTAGTGATGATCACGCCGTCAGCGGCAACGTTGCCCGCTTTTTTCGCTGCTTTAATAGCACCGGATTTACGCATGTTTTCGATTGCCAGCTCGATGTCGCCGTTCGCTTCAGTCAGCGCTTTTTTGCAATCCATCATGCCTGCGCCAGTACGCTCGCGCAGCTCTTTTACCAGGGATGCGGTAATTTCAGCCATTCTTTATTCCTCGGGAGATGTGATCGGCCCGGTTCCAGAAACCAGACAGATTTGAAAGTGAAAAAGGGGCCGCTAAGAGGCCCCTATTTATACACGGTACTAAATAAGGGTATGCCTTATTATTCAGCTTCTACGAAGCTTTCTTCCGCCTGAGAAGCCAGATCCTGAGAACGGCCTTCACGAACGGTAGCAGCAACAGCGCTCAGGTACAGGCTAACTGCACGGATTGCGTCGTCGTTACCCGGGATAACGAAGTCAACGCCGTCCGGATCGGAGTTAGTATCAACGATAGCAAATACCGGAATACCCAGGTTGTTTGCTTCTTTGATTGCGATGTGCTCGTGGTCAGCGTCGATAACGAACAGCGCGTCCGGCAGGCCGCCCATGTCTTTGATACCGCCCAGGCTGTTTTCCAGCTTGTCCAGCTCACGAGTGCGCATCAGCGCTTCTTTCTTGGTCAGCTTGTCGAAAGTACCGTCCTGGGACTGAGTTTCCAGGTCTTTCAGACGTTTGATAGACTGACGAACGGTTTTCCAGTTAGTCAGCATACCGCCCAGCCAGCGATGGTTCACGAAGAACTGGTCGCAGCTGTTAGCAGCGTCTTTTACCGCTTCGCTTGCAGCGCGCTTAGTACCAACGAAAAGGATTTTGCCTTTGCGAGAAGAGATCTTGTTCAGTTCAGCCAGAGCTTCGTTGAACATCGGTACAGTTTTCTCAAGGTTGATGATGTGAACTTTGTTACGCGCGCCGAAGATGAAAGGCTTCATTTTCGGGTTCCAGTAACGGGTCTGGTGACCAAAGTGAACACCAGCCTTGAGCATGTCGCGCATGGAAACAGTTGCCATGTTTAAAACCTCTATAGATAAAAGTTGGGGTTATGCCTCCACGTATCCCATATTACCGACCCCAAAGGGCACCCCGGAATATGTGCCGATACGTGTGTGTTGTTACACAAAGTGAGATTTGTCGCTTCAGTCCATCTTGTGTATCTGAGAATGGAACAGAAGTCCGGCGCGCTTTATACCACAAAACAGGAGCAGACACCAACTGTTGTTGACGTCGCGTGCTGCTAATGATTCTCAATTTGGCAGCAGGACGCCCGGACTGTTAACATTGTTCAGACATAATCTATTATTGTCGAAAAAATCGACACTGCTGGACACAATCCATGGCTATTTCTATCAAGACATCTGAAGACATCGAAAAAATGCGCGTTGCCGGCCGCCTGGCCGCTGAAGTGCTGGAAATGATCGAACCCTACGTAAAACCGGGCGTCAGCACCGGCGAACTGGATCGCATCTGCAACGATTATATTGTTAACGAACAAAAAGCCGTATCCGCCTGCCTGGGCTACCACGGCTTCCCGAAATCCGTCTGCATCTCTATTAATGAAGTGGTGTGCCACGGGATCCCGGACGACGGCAAGCTGCTGAAAGATGGCGATATCGTCAACATTGACGTCACCGTCATTAAAGATGATTTCCACGGTGATACCTCGAAGATGTTTATCGTCGGTAAACCGACCATTCTGGGCGAGCGCCTGTGCCGCATTACCCAGGAAAGCCTCTATCTGGCCCTGAAAATGGTCAAACCGGGCGTTAATCTGCGCGCTATCGGCGCGGCTATCCAGAAATACGCTGAAGCTGAAGGTTTCTCCGTCGTGCGCGAGTACTGCGGCCACGGTATCGGCCGCGGTTTCCATGAAGAACCGCAGGTGCTGCATTACGACTCTCCGGAAACCAACGTGGTGCTCAAACCCGGCATGACCTTTACCATTGAGCCGATGGTCAACGCGGGTAAAAAAGAGATCCGCAGTATGAAAGACGGCTGGACGGTAAAAACCAAAGACCGGAGCTTGTCTGCGCAGTATGAGCATACTATTGTGGTGACAGACAGCGGCTGCGAAATACTGACGTTACGCAAGGATGACACCATCCCGGCGATAATCTCGCACAACGAATGATGAAAAGCCGGCGCCAGCCGGCTTTTTTATGACGGGCACCCTGTGGGCCGCCGCAAGCGACGTTAAAAATCGCTCCCGGCGATTTTTTATGACGGGCGTCCTGCCCGTCACCCTATGGGCCGCCGCAAGCGACGTTAAAAATCGCTCCCGGCGATTTTTTATGGGTGATAGTTTTTTATTATGGTGGCGCGATGAGCAACTCTTTATCTGATACTGTCTCCCCTGCCCTGGCCGACCAGCCGGCGAATCCGGGCCGCTGGCCGCAGAGCGACTTCAACTGCGCGGCTATCAAGGCGCACATCGACGCTTTTCAGCGCTGGCTGGGCGAAGCGTTTGACCACGGCATCGCCGCAGAGAGATTGATTGAGGCGCGCACCGAATTTATCGATCAGCTGCTTCAGCGGCTATGGGTCGAGTACGGGTTCGGGTCGATGAACGACATCGCGCTGGTCGCCGTCGGCGGTTACGGCCGCGGCGAACTGCACCCGCTTTCCGATATCGATCTGCTTATCCTGAGCCGTAAAAAGCTGCCCGATGAGCAGGCGCAGAAGGTCGGCGAGCTGCTGACGCTGCTGTGGGATATCAAGCTGGAAGTCGGCCACAGCGTGCGCACCCTCGAAGAGTGCCTGCTGGAGGGGCTGTCGGACCTCAGCGTCGCCACTAACCTGATTGAATCGCGTCTGCTTATTGGCGACGTCGCGCTGTTCCTTGAACTGCAAAAGCACATATTCAGCGACGGCTTCTGGCCATCGGAAAAGTTCTTTGCGGCAAAAGTCGAAGAGCAGAATGTACGCCATCAGCGCTATCACGGGACCAGCTATAACCTCGAGCCGGACGTGAAAAGCAGCCCCGGCGGCCTGCGCGATATTCACACCCTGCAGTGGATCGCGCGCCGCCATTTCGGCGCCACCTCGCTTGATGAAATGGTCGGCTTCGGTTTCCTGACCGAAGCCGAGCGCAACGAGCTTAACGAATGCCTGCATCAGCTGTGGCGCATTCGCTTTGCGCTGCATCTGGAGCTCAACCGCTACGATAATCGTCTGCTGTTCGACAGGCAGTTCAGCGTCGCCCGCCGCCTGCGTTACGAAGGCGAAAGCAACCAGCCGATCGAGCACATGATGAAGGATTTCTTTCGCGTCACCCGCCGGGTGAGCGAGCTGAACCAAATGCTGATCCAGCTGTTCGAAGAGGCGATTCTGGCGCTCACCGAAGATGAGAAGCCGCGGCCAATTGACGATGATTTTCAGCTGCGCGGCACGCTAATCGATCTGCGCGATGACACGCTGTTCATCCGCGAACCGCAGGCGATTCTGCGCATGTTCTTTATGATGGTGCGCAACAGCAGCATCACCGGCATCTACTCCACCACGCTTCGCCATTTGCGCCACGCCCGTCGTCATCTGACGCAGCCGCTTTGCTATATTCCGGAAGCGCGGACCCTGTTCCTCAGCATGCTGCGCCATCAGGGCGCGGTCAGCCGGGGGCTGCTGCCGATGCACCGCCATAGCGTGCTGTGGGCCTATATGCCGCAATGGTCGCATATTGTCGGTCAGATGCAGTTTGACCTGTTTCACGCCTATACCGTTGATGAACACACGATCCGCGTGCTGCTTAAGCTTGAGAGCTTCGCCAAAGAAGAGACCCGCAGCCGGCATCCGCTGTGCGTTGAACTGTGGCCGCGCCTGACGCATCCGGAGCTGATCCTTATCGCCGCCCTCTTCCACGATATCGCGAAAGGGCGCGGCGGCGACCATTCGATTCTCGGCGCGCAGGACGTGCTGAAATTCGCCGAGCTTCACGGTCTTAACTCGCGCGAAACCCAGCTGGTGGCGTGGCTGGTGCGTCATCATCTGCTGATGTCGGTCACCGCCCAGCGTCGCGATATTCAGGATCCGGAAGTGATCAAGCAGTTTGCCGAAGAGGTGCAAACGGAGAACCGTCTGCACTACCTGGTCTGCCTGACCGTCGCCGATATCTGCGCCACCAACGAAAACCTGTGGAACAGCTGGAAGCAGAGCCTGCTGCGTGAGCTCTATTTCGCCACCGAAAAACAGCTGCGCCGGGGGATGCAAAACACGCCGGATATGCGCGAGCGGGTGCGTCACCACCAGCTACAGGCGCTGGCGCTGCTGCGGATGGAAAATATTAATGAACAGGCGCTGCACCAAATCTGGAACCGCTGCCGCGCCAACTACTTTGTGCGCCATACGCCAAACCAGCTCGCCTGGCACGCGCGTAATCTGCTGCAGCACGATCTCAGCAAACCGATGATCCTGCTCAGTTCCCACGCCTCGCGCGGGGGCACCGAGATCTTCATCTGGAGTCCGGATCGTCCTTACCTCTTCGCCGCCGTTTGCGGCGAGCTGGATCGACGTAATCTAAGCGTTCACGATGCGCAGATCTTCACCACCCGCGATGGCATGGCGATGGATACCTTTATTGTTCTTGAGCCGGACGGCAGCCCGCTTTCCGCCGACAGGCACGAAATGATCCGCGTGGGCCTGGAACAGACCATCAGCCAGCGCAGCTGGCAGCCCCCGGCGCCCCGTCGTCAGGCGGCGAAGC
Organism: Klebsiella sp. LTGPAF-6F; assembly: GCF_001753185.1. Classification (NCBI taxonomy): domain Bacteria; kingdom Pseudomonadati; phylum Pseudomonadota; class Gammaproteobacteria; order Enterobacterales; family Enterobacteriaceae; genus Klebsiella; species Klebsiella sp. LTGPAF-6F. The sequence goes on along the minus strand of NZ_CP017450.1, from coordinate 1,223,011 downwards.
TGAGGCATTTTTCCGTGCCGACGGAGGTGAATTTCCTGCCGACGCATACCGACCGGAAATCCTTTCTTGAGCTGATTGCTCTCGACCAGCCGGGTCTGTTAGCGCGCGTCGGCCAGGTATTTGCCGACCTCGGAATTTCGCTCCACGGCGCGCGAATTACGACAATTGGTGAGCGAGTAGAAGATTTATTTATAATCGCCACCGCAGACCGGCGCGCCCTTAATAATGAGCTACAGCAAGAAGTGCAACAACGGTTGACAGAGGCCCTCAATCCAAACGATAAAGGGTAACGTATTTTTTTAAGTAAATGGAAAGAGTAAACAATGCAGCAATTACAGAACGTTATTGAGTCCGCTTTTGAGCGTCGCGCCGACATCACGCCGGCAAACGTGGATACCGTAACCCGCGAAGCGGTTAACCAGGTGATTTCTCTGCTTGATTCCGGCGCGCTGCGTGTCGCTGAAAAAGTTGACGGCCAGTGGGTCACCCATCAGTGGCTGAAGAAAGCGGTTCTGCTCTCTTTCCGTATTAACGATAACCAGGTTATCGATGGTGCGGAAAGCCGCTACTTCGATAAAGTCCCAATGAAGTTCGCGGATTATGATGAAGCGCGTTTCCAGAAAGAAGGTTTCCGCGTCGTTCCGCCGGCGGCGGTTCGTCAGGGAGCGTATATCGCTCGCAACACGGTTCTGATGCCGTCCTATGTGAACATCGGCGCCTACGTTGACGAAGGTTCGATGGTTGATACCTGGGCGACAGTGGGTTCCTGCGCGCAGATCGGCAAAAACGTCCACCTGTCCGGCGGCGTTGGCATCGGTGGCGTACTGGAGCCGCTGCAGGCTAACCCGACCATTATCGAAGATAACTGCTTTATCGGCGCGCGTTCGGAAGTCGTTGAAGGCGTCATCGTCGAAGAGGGTTCCGTTATCTCCATGGGCGTCTACCTCGGCCAGAGCACCAAAATCTACGACCGCGAAACCGGTGAAGTGTTCTACGGCCGCGTTCCGGCGGGATCCGTCGTTGTCTCCGGCAACCTGCCGTCAAAAGATGGCAAGTACAGCCTGTACTGCGCGGTTATCGTCAAAAAAGTCGATGCCAAAACCCGCGGCAAGGTTGGAATCAACGAACTTCTGCGTACCATCGACTAAGCAGCATGAAAAGCGGGAGGCATCCCGCTTTTTTTATATATTGAGCTGGCGAAGATGGATTTTTTCGTTAATTATTCAAAGATTACGATGATATCAAAGGTACCGTTATGTACGATAATCTGAAAAGTCTTGGTATTACCAATCCTGATGAAATCGATCGCTATAGCCTGCGGCAGGAAGCCAACAACGACATTCTGAAAATCTACTTTCAGAAGGATAAAGGCGAGTTCTTCGCCAAGAGCGTCAAGTTCAAATATCCGCGTCAGCGCAAAACCGTGGTCGCCGACGGCGTGGGCCAGGGATATAAAGAAGTCCAGGAGATTAGCCCTAACCTACGCTATATCATCGACGAGCTGGATCAAATCTGTCAGCGCGATCGCACCGAAATCGATCTGAAACGTAAGATCCTCGACGATCTGCGTCACCTCGAAAGCGTGGTGACGAATAAGATCAGCGAAATCGAATCCGATCTGGAAAAACTGACCCGCAATAAGTAAGCCTGATACGGGCCAGGTGCTGGCCCTGTTTCCCTCTGCCTCACCCTCTTTTTTCTCACTCATCCCCCACCGGCAGCATCAGCGAATATCAGCTATTCCTCTCTGATATCATTTCATCTCATATCCCTATCTACATGAATGACATAATAAAATAAGTCGCTGTATGTTCAATTTCCACCTGAAAGGAGATCATACGATGACACAGGAAATTGAACAAAAATTTTATACCCTACAATCTGCGCCCTGGCTGGATAAGGCCGGCTTTGAAAAAGGACGGCTGCACGATCGCCAGCCGCTGGGCTTTATTCTGCCCGCCAATACGCCGCTGCACATTCGCCAACCGGATATCAGCAACGGCAACTCGATTCTGCGCCTGCTTTGCAATGATACCGCGCTAGAGAGCACCTGCACGATCGCCACCGGCTGGAAAACGGTCTGCGCAACGGTCGACACCGTTCCTTTTGTCGATACGCTGTTTACCGACCAGCCCTGTGAATTTACCGTCATCTACCAGCAGCCTGCCGCAACTAAACCGCTGCCGACCTGGAAAGCGGGCCAATCCGAGGATGAATTTTTCCTCAGCTGGGAGAAAAATCAATCCGCACTCGCGCTGCTTGATTTAGATGTGATTACCCTGCTGCTGCCCTATGCCGACCGCGATAATGCGATGAAAGCGGGCTTACCGGCACTGCACCGTTTTTATACCCACCTTTTCAAATGCTATAACGACTTGGCTGGGCTAAGCGATAATCCTGACGCACCGTGGAACCAGGATGTCGCCAACCGCTACTTTGTGCGGGCAGATAAACATGGCTTCGGCGCAGCCTATTATTTCACCAGGTGGTGCGCTCATACATCATCAACGTTAGGTGAAGGCTGGCTGGATAACGTTGCGACGCAATGGGTTATTCTCCATGAAATTGCGCACGGGTATCAGGGTAAGTTTATGCAGTCGACCACTCTGCCCGTCAACGAAGTGTGGAACAATATTTACGCCGCTTTTTACCAGCAGCTCACCCTGAGTCAGGATAATCATCTTTATGTTGATGGCTGGCTCTATAACTATGGTCAGCAGGCCGTGCAGGAACTCCAGCTGATGACCTATATTCGAGACCAGGTTTCGGTCACCAGCTGGGGCCTGCGTCCGCGCCTGCAATTCCTGATGCTGATGTTGCTAAAAGCAGGAACCAAAGCCTTCCGCAGCTTCAACCAGAACTATCGCGAACTGGCCAACGGCGATAGCTTCCGGCCGTCCGATCATCAGCTTGTCGATATGCTGGCTACCGCTATCGCCACCGCCGCAGGGTATGATGTGACCCCATTTATCGAGCTATGCGGCTTAACGCTGGAAATTACCACTAAGGGAGATATCGCCGCGCTGGCGGCAAAACCGCTCTATCCGCTGTATCTTTTCCTTCCGCAAAGCGAATGGGATAGCGCGCGGCGGCAGCTGGGGCTGGACTCCTTCGTGTGGCTGGTGGATAACAGCGAACTGGCGGCATTAGGCAAAACGGGGACGCTATCCCTGACGTTCAATATCGACCAGCTGGAACAAATTTACGGGCGAACGCTGACGATTAAAGATAATTGTGGCACGCATTATTCACTGATCGTTAATGATGACACGTTGATCCTGAATGACATACCAATCGGCATTTACCAGATCGATCTTCCGAAAGGTCGTTCACAAAAATATCGTCCGGATATCAGCTACCTCGTCGTAAAAGAAGGGACAAATGCGGCTACCATCAACTACACCCGACAACGCGATTCCCGCGGGCGTAACGTAACGATGAGCTTTTTAGGTATTGGCGACACGCCGTTTGCATATCTGGATATCGATTTCGAAAATCAGCAGCTTACGCTGAATATTACCAGCGCCACGCCGCACAACAACTACCCTGACGCGCTCTATGCCGGCGTATGCGTACTTTCCGCCAGCGGCGAAAAAGTATTCGAGCGCAATATGAACGGAACGAACTGCGCCACCGGTAAGGAGGTTATTCCCTTCGGTCCTCACTATCACTTATATATTACTCACGTCGAGCCGGGGCGGCTGAAAACCTCTCCGGAGTATTTAACGCTGGTAGCGGGTGAGAAATGCCAGCTAATGCGTATTGATGAGAGTGGGCTTTACAACTTTATTCTCAACAATAATCCGGCAGAGGATTTACTGGCTATTTTCGAGCATGACGCTCAGGCAATGCGTAAGCAGCCCTCGCTATTAGCGCAGGAAGAGAGCGTATGTAAAAACGATCTCTGGCTGATGCTCCCCCATATTGAAGAGCCCCAGCGCAGCAGGCTGCTTAAAGAGTATGCCGACGTCCTGCCTCAGGATAATAGCGAACCGGGCGAACTGACGGGCAAAAGCGTTACCCTCAATCTCAGAGGGCAAGGCAATAAAGATTTTTGCCAGATCGTTATCGATAATCAGCAGCACGCCATGACGGTCGCCACGCGTACCGGCGCGCCGCACCCGTATTATGTTTCCCATACCTATGCCAGCATTACGGTAACCGGAGCGGACGAAACGGTGGTTTATCACCGCAGCTATGCCGGAGCGACCAACAACCTGGCAAACAGCGAAACTCTCGCGCTCGCTGAAAACATGATCATTGAGGTTTACCATGATGAGCCATTCCGCTCCAGCGCCAGCAATGATACGACGCATCGCGCCATTACGCTGAAGCAACGCAACCGCTGGCGGGTAGTGAAGGATGGGCTGGAGGCCTGTTCGCTGGTGCCAGATCCGGAGGATAAAGAAACCACGGATGCTCAGGACGAGGCAACAGAGCTGTATGGCGATCTCTTCTCCTGGCAGCTACTTGGCAATGATAATATTCGTTTTGCGACGATGGAGATGGATATTGGCCGCGGCGCGCTCACCTTTACCGCCAGCCCCGTGGTGCCGAATAAGCACTTTACGACGGCCTATGCCGCGGTGAATATCTACAATACGCGCGGCTCGGTGGTTTATCGCCAGTCCATTAAAGGTTCAGCGCAGCTTGGCGACTATATTGATACGGCAATACTTGATGAAGGCTATATCATCGAAGTCTTCCATGCCGAAGCCGGCGATCGCTCCGTCATTATCAACCCGCAAAACGGTAACGCCTGGCCACAGCCTCATACCGTCTCCTGGCAAGTCACGGCCAGCGGGCTGCAGCGCCTGTAATTCCCGTCCCCACTCCCGCCTGCGGCGGGAGTGTTTTTAGCGCTGCTCATCGAGCTGTAGCGCAATATACAGCAGCAGACGATCGTCAAAATTACCCAAATCCAGCCCCGTCAGCTCAGAGATGCGGTTTAAACGGTATTCCAGCGTATTGCGGTGGATAAACAGTGCTTTCGACGTCGCCAGCGGCTGCACGTTATGACGAAACCAGGCCTGTAAGGTGCGACGCAGCAGGCCGTTGTTATCCATCGCCTTCAGGCGAACCAGCGGGCGCGCCAGCTCATTGGCCTGCCAGCCGCCGCGCAGGCTATCCAGCAGTACCGGCAGCATCAAATCCTGGTAAAAATAGCTACGGCTCTCCGGCATCCGCTGTTTACCGACCATCATGGTGGTTCTGGCGGTGCGATACGAGCGAGCAATGCTGCCCGGTCCGGTAAAAAAGTTTCCCAGCGCCACGCGAAAACGCAGCTGACCGTTCTCTTTCATCCTGCTAATGAGCTGCTCGACCCGTTTGCAGTGATCTTCCGCATCCCAGCGGCCAAAGGCGTTCAGCGCGGGCTTCAGTACCACCATTTCGGTCAGCGAGACAATGGCCACCAGATTATTACGGTCCGGCGTGGTCAACGCGGTCTGGAGCTGCTGCAGCTCCGCCATCGCGCTGTCTACGCCCAGCTGGCCGCTATCCACTTCAATCATCGCCACCACGCGCGGTTGGTTGAGATCGATCCCCAGACGCTGGGCCCACTCGGTCAGCGCCGGGGTGTTCTCTTCCGCCTGAATCAGGTTCATCACCAGCTCTTCGCGCAGACGGCTATCCTGGGCCAGGAGATGCATCAGCCGCGATTGTTCCAGCATCATCTCGGCGGTCATACACACCAGTTCACCGTATTTACGCAGCGACTCCGGTTCGCCGGTCAGGCCGATAACGCCGACGATCTCCCCTTCCAGACGCAGCGGCAGGTTGATCCCCTGGCGCACGCCGTGCAGATGCCGGGCAACGGCATCATCAATATCGACAACGCGCCCCTGGGAAAGCACTAATAGCGCGCCTTCGTGCAATTCACCAATTCGCTCGCGGTCTCCGCTACCGATAATGCGCCCGCGGGCATCCATTACGTTAATATTGGTATCAATGATGCGCATCGTACGCGCCACGATATCCTGAGCCATTTTGGTATCAAGATGCCAGCCAGCCATGTAACCCTCCCGTGAGCAGGCTACCAGCATAAAAGAGTTGGCAACACGCCGCATTGTGCATTTGCACAAAGCCGGGCTAAGAAATATGGAGTTGTGGAAGATATCACAGAACGAAAAATGGAAGGGGCGGCAGAAATAAAAAAGCCCCTCTCCTCCGCAAGGAGAAAAGGGGCTTTGCGAACCGTCAGGGATTACTGCATCAGCAGATAAATCGACGTATCACCGCGCTGGATATTCAGCGCCAGAACCGACGGTTTGGCATCAAAAATTTTGCGCAGGTCGGCAATATTTTTCACCGGCTGCTGGTTCGCGCCAACGATAATATCGCCTTTCTTCAGGCCAATCTGCGCCGCCGGCGTTCCCGCTTTCACGTTACTCACCACGACGCCTTTATCCTGACCTTTGTTGCTCATTTCCGCACCTTCAATACCGTTGAAGATGGTGCTGGAGTCAACCTGGTTCTGATTGCTCTGCTGCAGCTCAACGGTCACCGTCACCGGCTTGCCGTCACGCAGCAGGCCAAGCTCGACTTTGCTGCCGATCGGCATGGTACCCACCTGGGCACGCAGCGCGGCAAAGCTGCTGATCGATTTACCGTTCAGCGTGGTAATCACGTCGCCGGCTTTAATCCCCGCCTTAGCGGCCGCCGAGTTCGGCATCACCTGGCTGACGAACGCGCCGCGCTGAGCGTCAACTTTCATCGCTTTCGCCAGTTCGGAATTCAGCTCGGTCCCCATGATGCCCAGCTCACCGCGCTTAACCTGGCCAAATTTGACCATCTGATCGGTCAGGTTTTTCACCATGTTGCTCGGAATAGCGAAGCCGATACCAATGTTGCCGCCGTCCGGCGCCAGAATCGCGGTGTTGATACCGATCAGCTCGCCGTTCAGGTTAACCAGCGCGCCGCCGGAGTTACCGCGGTTGATCGCCGCATCGGTCTGGATAAAGTTTTCATAGTTTTCAACGTTCAGGCCGCTACGGCCCAGGGCGGAAACGATCCCCGAGGTCACGGTTTCGCCCAGGCCAAACGGGTTACCGATCGCCACGGTGTAATCGCCGACGCGCAGGGCGTCAGAGTCCGCCAGCTTAATCGCGCTCAGGTTTTTCGGATCCTGGATTTGAATCAGCGCAATATCAGAACGCGGGTCTTTGCCGACCACTTTCGCGTCGAACTTGCGGCCATCGCTGAGCTGGACTTTGATAGTAGTCGCGTTATCCACGACGTGGTTGTTAGTCACGACATAGCCTTTAGCGGCATCAATAATCACCCCGGAACCGAGGGCCATAAATTTCTGCTGCTGGCCGCCGTCGCTACCCGGCGCGCCGCCCTGCCCGCCGCCCTGACAGAACGGAGAGCTCTGGAACGGAGAACCATCCTGACAGAACGGCGAATTGTCGCCAAAGAACTGCTGGAAGTTACGCGGCATCCGCGGCGTATTAACGGTGGTGCTCCCCTCAACGTTAATGCTCACGACCGACGGCATCACTTTTTCCAGCATCGGCGCCAGGCTTGGCATCTGCTGCGCATTAGTCGCCGAAGAAGCTGTTTCCGCCGCGCTCGCAGAGAGAGGGGACAACGCCAGACCTAAACTCAGAGCCAGGGCACTCATTGCTAACGTGGTTTTTTTCATAGGTTTCAATCTCAATTTCAGATAACGAATAGTTGCTGTGTTGGTGACTATCAGAGTCATTTTATAGCGCGAAGTTCCGGAATGAAGTTTTGGTAAAAGTAAAAATTTATTGTCCGTCTTTACAAAACTCACCCTTATTCTACGGCCATCAATCGTCGATATTCATCCCATGCATACAAGTCGGTCATTCCGCTGATATAGTCCTGAATGAGACGACAGCGATAATAATATTCCATCACTGGAAACTCCGGATTATTGCGCGAAATCTTATTTACGGCTTCTATGTAAGCTAACCGATGACGAGTTGAAAGTTTCTGAAAAAGACGTGATGCAATCGGTAAACTTCGCACCCGCTCTTTTTCCACCAGCAAACTGAACTCATCCAGCGATAATTTTAACAGCGGCTGGTATATATCTAACAGACCGCTGATCACGCGGTAGCCCTGCAGCTCCAGCTGCTCGACATCAGGATGGCTAAACACATGTTTTACCGCAACATTTTTGTATAGTTCAAGCAGCTGACTGCAATCGCTATCGTCCTCAAGCAGCGCGTGATTAAAATCGCCGCTAAAAATCTTCGCCAGGTTATCAATAAACCGCCGCGCCGCGTACGGTACCAGTCTATTGAGCGTATTAACCCGTAAATACATAAAAAACTGATCTTCAGTACTCCGGCTCAGAGAATTCGCACGCGATTTCTCCCAGGCGTTTTCGACAACCTGATTAAACAAGGAGCCTTTTTCGTGAACGCCCCAGGCTTCATAGAGATGCTGATAAAGCTGCTCTACGCTGAAGATGCGTTTTTCTACCGCATCTTCAAGGTCGGCGACGCAATATGAGATATCATCCGCGGCTTCCATAATCCACGTTAATGGGAAGCGATTGTAAGGAGCCAGATCCAGTTCTTTACGCAACCTCGCAACATAGCCCTCTTCGGCTAAATAATAACCAGGTTTTTTCATTAAATAATTGTGGCTGGCCGGCGCTTCCCCGCGCCACCATGCCGGACGCGTATATTTTAGAATACAGCCCACCTGCGCCCAGGTGAGATTCATGCGCATCAGCGTATGCACTAAGCGAATACCCTGCGCATTGCCTTCAAACCAGCATAAGTCCTGGCGAACCTTACGCCGCAGCTCATTCAGCTGGCTATCGCCTTCCTGCAGGCGCAGCGCCGCAACCACGCAGCGATCGTCGGTTAACGGCTGGCTGGCCGCATCGCCGGGGAAGAGCCGCTGGCTGAACCAATCATTAATTGCCGCCTCGCCAAAATGGCCAAATGGCGGATTGCCGATATCGTGCATCAGGCAGGCCATTTCAACAATGCTCTCGAACGGCCCGGTAAGCTCATCCAGCCCGTAGCTTTCCAGCAGCTTCTGCTCTTTCAGACGACTCAGCACCTCTTTGGCGATGTAGCGGCCCACCTGCTGAACTTCCAGAGAGTGGGTCAGCCGCGTACGCACCGCGGCATTGCGCTCCAGCGGGAAAACCTGGGTTTTTTGCTGCAGCCGGCGGATCGCCGGCGAGTTGATGATGCGTCCGCGATCGCTTTCGAAAATTCGCAGGATTTCACGCTCCGTCTCAACGCCCTGCGGTGAACGGTAGCGGCGACGCCAGTTAATCTTGTTGCGAAAATCGATCTTAGCCATGATCTCCCCCGAGCGAGCAATAACGTTTCCTTCTAAGCGCATGATAGACTATGCCGCTAAAACCCACACATCGCGAGTAAATCTATGAAAATCGGTATTATTGGCGCAATGGAAGAAGAAGTTACCCTTCTGCGCGACAAAATCGACAACCGCCAGACCATCACTATCGGCGGCAGCGAAATCTACACCGGCCAGCTGCAGGGCGTTGATGTCGCTTTGTTGAAATCGGGCATTGGCAAAGTCGCCGCCGCCATGGGCGCCACTCTGCTGATGGAGCACTGCAAGCCGGATGTGATTATTAACACCGGTTCTGCGGGCGGCCTCGCGTCGACCCTGAAGGTTGGCGATATCGTCGTCTCCGACGAAACGCGCTATCACGACGCGGACGTCACCGCGTTTGGCTATGAGTATGGCCAGCTGCCGGGCTGCCCTGCCGGTTTCAAAGCCGATGATAAGCTGATTGCCGCCGCAGAGACCTGCATCAGCGCGCTGAATCTTAACGCGGTTCGCGGACTCATTGTCAGCGGCGATGCATTCATCAACGGTTCCATTGGTCTCGCCAAAATCCGCCACAACTTCCCGCAGGCCGTCGCGGTAGAAATGGAAGCCACCGCCATCGCGCACGTCTGCCACAACTATGGCGTACCGTTTGTTGTCGTTCGCGCCATCTCCGATGTTGCCGATCAGCAGTCGCATCTGAGCTTCGACGAGTTTCTCGCCGTTGCCGCGAAGCAATCCACCCTGATGGTGGAAAACCTGGTGCAGCACCTGGCTCGTGGCTAAGTCGCTCAACGCGGCGCTTGCCGTCCTGATGCTGCTTGCCCCGGCGTGGCTTTTCGCCGCGCCGCGGGTGATTACGCTCTCTCCCGCCAATACTGAACTGGCGTTTGCCGCCGGTATTACGCCGGTTGGCGTCAGCAGCTATTCCGATTATCCCCCGGAAGCCGCAAAGATAGAGCAGGTCTCCAGCTGGCAGGGGATGAATCTGGAACGCATCGTCGCCCTTAAGCCCGACCTGGTGCTGGCGTGGCGCGGCGGTAACGCTGAACGCCAGGTGAATCAGCTAAGCTCGCTCGGGATAAAAGTCATCTGGGTCGAAACATCGACTATCGAAGAGATTATCGCAACGCTTCGCCAGCTGGCGCAGTGGAGCCCGCAGCCGGAAAAGGCGCGGCAGGCGGCGCAGAAAATGCAGGACGCCTACCAGGCCTTAAAAACCCGCTACGCGAGCGGGCCGAAAAAACGCGTTTTTTTACAGTTCGGCGCCAACCCTCTCTTTACCACCAGCAAAGGCTCGATTCAGGATCAGGTTCTGACGCTGTGTGGGGGAGAAAACATTTTTGCCGCCAGCCGGGTTCCCTGGCCGCAGGTGAGCCGTGAACAGGTGCTGGCAAGGCAGCCGCAGGCCATTGTTATCGCCGGCGACCCCAGTCAACTTCCCGCCGTTGAGCGCTATTGGCAGAATCAGCTAAAAATTTCTTTTATTGCGCTACATGGCGACTGGTTTGAACGCGCGAGCCCACGTATTATTCTCGCCGCAAAACAACTCTGTACTGCGCTCGAGCAGATAAAATAATCACCTGCTAATCCAGGTGCAAAAAGGCTATCCCACCAGGCGCAATTGTTGCAGCCAGTTTGGACACGGACAGCGCGGAACACCCGGAGCGTACACGCGGTACGTGAGGGCGGTGAGCACTGCCCAGGGCCAAACTGGCAAATAAAAAAGCCTAATGGGATAGACTCAAAGTGGGAACTGACGATGCTTGTCTATTGGCTGGATATCATTGGCACCGCCGTGTTTGCCATCTCCGGCGTTCTGCTGGCTGGAAAGCTGCGCATGGACCCTTTCGGCGTGCTGGTATTAGGCGTGGTGACCGCGGTAGGCGGTGGCACCATTCGCGATATGGCCCTTGCTAACGGCCCGGTATTTTGGGTTAAAGACCCTACCGATCTGGTGGTGGCGATGGTCACCAGCATGTTCACTATCCTGCTGGTACGCCAGCCGCGCCGGTTACCCAAATGGGTGCTTCCGGTGCTGGACGCCGTCGGTCTGGCGGTATTTGTCGGTATTGGCGTTAACAAAGCCTTTCTTGCCCATAGCGGACCGCTGGTGGCCGTCTGCATGGGCGTCGTCACCGGCGTCGGCGGGGGGATCATCCGCGACGTGCTGGCGCGTGAAATCCCGATGATTCTGCGTACGGAAATCTACGCGACGGCCTGCATCGTTGGCGGCATCGTGCATGCGACGGCGTACTACACCTTTCAGGTTCCGTTAGAAAACGCGGCGATGATAGGTATGGTGGTCACGCTGGTCATCAGGCTGGCGGCCATCCGCTGGCACCTGAAGCTGCCAACGTTCGCGCTTGATGAGAATGGACGGTAATAAAAGCAAAACGGTAACCTTAACGTTACCGTTTTTAGCGTTTGCGCCCTCTCGCTGTATGAGAGGGCGGGGGAGAAGAGGCTCCCGGGCGCACTATCTTTAGACGCTGAACGAGGAGCCGCAGCCGCAGGTGCTTTTCGCATTCGGGTTGGTCACGATAAAACGCGAGCCTTCCAGACCTTCGGTATAATCGACGGCGCCGCCGACCAGATACTGCAGGCTCATTGGGTCAACCACCAGGCCGACGCCCTGCTTCTCGATAGTCATATCGCCTTCGTTAACCTGATCGTCGAAGGTAAAGCCGTACTGGAAACCGCTGCAGCCACCACCGGTGATGTACACGCGCAGTTTCAGGTTCGGATTGTCTTCATCCGCAATCAGGTCTTTTACTTTAATCGCCGCGGCTTCGGTAAACTCCAGCGGCAACGCTACGTCATCACTCATTTTATGCTCCCATTGATACTTCTGACCGGTTAAAGAATAACCCGACCTTTTGAGCCATTATCCAATACCCGAGTAAATCGTTCAAGTATTCTCCCCGCCGACCGGCTGCGCCTTTGCTTCCTGTTCCGCCTTTTGTTTTGCCAGGGTGCGCTGCAGAATAGTCGAGTATAAAGGCTTACCGCCGAGGAATTGTGCCAATAGTGTTGCGCCGAGACAGGTAATAATCATTGGCAAAATGAGCTGATAGTTATCGGTCATCTCCAGCACCAGCACGATGCCGGTCAACGGCGCGCGAACCGAGGCGGCTAGCAGCGCCCCCATCCCGGCGATGGCAAAGGTGCCGGCATCCAGATGATAGGCCGGAAACAGCGGCGTCGCCGCCATGCCAAACGCCGTGCCCAGCAGCGTCCCCAGCGCCAGCATCGGCGCAAAGATACCGCCGGGCGCGCCGGAAGAGAAGCAAAGCAGCGTGGTAATCACCCGCGCGATAAAAATAAACAGCAGCAGGCCGACGGAAAAATTGCCCGCCGCGGCGATGGGAATCAGGTTAAACCCGCCGCCGGACGCCGCCGGCTGAATCAGACCCAGCACGCCGCAGCTTCCGCCGATCAGGCCGCCAATCAGCACCCATTTTTTAATGTTGCCGCCGTGGAGCCGCTGAAACATATCCTGGGTGCGCAGCACCAGCGTATTAAACAGCGGGCCAACACAGCCAAAAATCATCCCGAGGATCAAATACAGCCACAGGGTGTTGACCGGCGCATTGCTGAGCTTACCGACCTCGATAACCGCTTTATCGCCGTTGAAGATACGGAAAACGATGGTGGCCATAATGACGCCGGTAAACACGGCTTTAATGGAGATCAGGTTGTAGCGAAACTGCGGGCGCATCTCTTCAATAATAAACAGAATCCCGGCCAGCGGCGCGTTAAAGGCGGCGGAGAGCCCCGCCGCGGCGCCGGTCGCCAGCAGCGTATGGCGCGCTTCCGGACTGCGCATGCGAAAAACGTCCACCACCATGCGCCCAAGATTGCCCCCAAGCTGCACCATCGGCCCTTCGCGCCCCAGCACCATGCCCGCACCCAGCGTCCCCATGCCGCCGATAAACTTCACCGGCAGTACGCGCCACCAGCGAACGGGACGCAGCTCCTCCAGCGCGCCTTCAATTTCCGGGATCCCGGAGCCGCCTGCTTCCGGCGCAAAACGACGGACGAGAAAATAGCCCACCATCGCCAGCAAAGCGGAGAGGATAAAGGCCAGCGGCCAGACCAGAAACCAGTGGTCCGCCACCTCTACCAGCGCGCCTATGCGCAGGTTCTGCACCCAGTTGACGCTTTTTTCAAACGCGACGCCGATCAGCCCCGCCAGCGTGCCGACAACGGCCGCCATTAATAACACCGCCAGCGGCGTTTTATCACGCTGAATCAACCGACGCACGGCATCGCTGCGGCGAACGCGTACGAACTGATGTGCTGAAGAAGAGGGGTTTTCTGCTTTCATGCCATTATCAATAATAAGTAATACAAATAGAAAGAAGGTCATTCTAGCCAACCGGACAGACTCCGTCGTCAAAAAAATGCGCCGTGACCCCATTGTTTCAATTGGGCAAAACTTTCATAACCTTCCTGGAATAACTTAGAATAGTCGACAAAACATTTTTCACGAACCAGGACCCTGGCAATGAGCAAATCTGAAAATCTGTATAACGCTGCGCGTGAACTTATTCCCGGCGGCGTGAACTCTCCGGTACGTGCGTTCACCGGCGTCGGCGGTACGCCGCTGTTTATCGAGCGCGCCGACGGCGCTTACCTTTACGATGTTGATGGTAAAGCGTATATCGATTATGTCGGCTCCTGGGGCCCAATGGTGCTGGGTCATAACCATCCGGCCATCCGCAACGCGGTCATTGAAGCCGCCGAACGCGGCCTGAGCTTTGGCGCGCCGACGGAGATGGAAGTTAAAATGGCGGCGCTGGTCACCGAGCTGGTCCCGACCATGGATATGGTCCGCATGGTGAACTCCGGTACCGAAGCCACCATGAGCGCCATTCGCCTGGCCCGCGGCTTTACCGGCCGCGACAAAATTATCAAGTTCGAAGGCTGCTACCACGGCCACGCAGACTGCCTGCTGGTAAAAGCCGGCTCAGGCGCGCTGACGCTCGGCCAGCCGAACTCGCCGGGCGTGCCGGCGGATTTCGCCAAACACACCCTGACCTGTACCTATAACGATCTGTCCTCGGTTCGCGCCGCGTTCGAACAGTATCCGCAGGATATCGCCTGCATCATCGTTGAGCCTGTGGCCGGTAATATGAACTGCATCCCGCCGCAGCCGGAGTTTCTGCCGGGCCTGCGCGCGCTGTGCGACGAGTTCGGCGCGCTGCTGATTATCGATGAAGTCATGACCGGCTTCCGCGTGGCGCTGGCCGGCGCGCAGGATTACTACGGCGTTGTGCCGGATCTGACCTGCCTTGGCAAAATCATCGGCGGCGGTATGCCGGTTGGCGCATTCGGCGGTCGTCGTGAGGTGATGGATGCCCTGGCGCCGACCGGCCCGGTTTACCAGGCAGGCACCCTCTCCGGCAACCCCATCGCGATGGCGGCAGGTTTCGCTTGCCTGACCGAAGTGGCGCAGCCCGGCGTGCACGAGACGCTAACCGAGCTCACTAACCAGCTGGCCCAGGGTCTGCTGGACGCCGCGCGCGATGCCGGTATTCCGCTGGTGGTGAATAACGTCGGCGGCATGTTCGGCATTTTCTTTACCGACGCGCCAACCGTGACCTGCTACCAGGACGTGGTCAAATGCGATGTCGAGCGGTTTAAACGCTTCTTCCACCTGATGCTGGAAGAGGGCGTCTACCTGGCGCCGTCGGCGTTTGAAGCGGGCTTTATGTCCATCGCCCATAGCGAAGAAGATATCGACAACACCGTCGCCGCCGCGCGTAACGCCTTCGCTAAGCTGTAACCTCAACGCCGGGGCCCCCCTGCCCCGGCAATACGCATCTTGTTTAAAAGCATCATTTTGCGTCGGCCCACGCATAACAAGATGCAAACGCGATCGCCTCGAAAGATTGTCATCATCCCGCCTCGTAGAACCCAAAATCGTCGGCAGACAATGGGCAGGCAAAAGCAGATTCTCAGCGGAAACTCAGCCGCAAGGATTGCTCAGAATGACAACACAATCGTCCCCTACACCGCATGACGCCATTTTTAAACAGCTACTGGCCCATATCGATACCGCCAGAGACTTTATTGATATCCATCTTCCGGCAGACCTGCGCTCGCTGTGCGATCTCAACACGCTTCAGCTGGAATCAGGTAGTTTTATTGAAGAAGATCTGCGGGCTTACTATTCCGACGTGCTGTACTCATTGGAAATCAATAATAAGACGGGCTATATCCATGTGCTTATTGAGCATCAAAGCTCACCGGACAAGCAGATGCCGTTTCGTCTCATGCGCTATAGCGTCGCCGCCATGCAGCGCCATCTGGAAGCGGGAAATACACATCTCCCGTTGGTTGTTCCCATTTTGTTTTATCAGGGCAAAACCTCGCCCTACCCCTTCTCAATGAACTGGTACAGTATGTTCGACTTGCCGGAGTGGGCAAAAATAATCTACAACCGCCCTTTTCCGCTGGTCGATATCACGGTGATACCTGATAACGCGATTATGCAGCATCGGCGTATTGCGATCCTGGAGCTCCTGCAAAAGCATATTCGCCAGCGGGATCTCATGTTGCTGCTCGAGCAATTGGGGATTCTGCTTAACGCGGGATACACTACCGCCGAGCAGCTAAAAGTGTTATTTAGCTATATGGGGCAGCGCGGTCACACCGAAAACCCTAAGGCTTTTTTCAATGGACTGGTAAGTCATATACCGCAGGAGGAGTCGATGGAAACGCTGGACGAATGGCTGGAAAAAAACGGCAAAGAGCTTTTTATTGAATGGGGCCAGGAAAAGGGTGAGGCAAAGGCCCGACTAAAAATTGCCAACCGGATGCTGGAAAACGGCATGGAGCGATCGCTGGTTATCCAGCTCACGGAAGTGACGGAAAACGAATTAGAGCAGTTGCAGAATTCCGCAGTTAGTCCTAACTGAATCCGGGCAAAAAAGGGGATAACATCGCGACGCCCGCCGGGCATCGCGATGGTGAAACGCTACCGGCTCTGCTTTCTCAACAGATAGATAAAGTACGGCGCGCCGATAAACGTCGACAGCAATCCTGCCGGGATTTGGTAGGGGAACATCAGCATCCGGCCGCACCAGTCGGCAAACACCAGCAGCGCTCCGCCAATCAGGCCGGAGATCGCCATATGCGGCATCGTACGCCGGAATCCCATCATACGCGCAATATGCGGCGCCATTAACCCCACGAAGCTGAGCGGGCCAATCGTTAGGGTTGCGGCCGCGGTCAGACATGCCGCCAGCAGCAGCAGCCCGATACGTGACGGCGTCAGCGCCATCCCGACCGCCCTCGCCGCCTCGCCGCCCAGCGGCAGAATCGTCAACCAGCGTCGGCAAAGCGGAGTCAGCGCCAGCAGAATAAGCATCACCGCGCCGCTGCGCATCACGAGCTCCGGCGTGGCGCTGTAGGTTGAGCCGGAAATCCACGTCAGGATCTGCGCCATTCGCGGATCGCCGCTGGCCTGCAGCATCATCAGCAGCATGGTAAACGCCGTGCTCAGCGCCATCCCCGCCAGCAGCATGCGATGCGGCGAGAACCCGCCGCGTCCGGCGGCAATCAGAATGACCAGCAGCGTCGCCGCCGCGCCGAGGCTACCGGCGGGCAGCAGCCAGCCAAAGGCATTTCCCGGCACGAAGAACAGCATCACCACCACGCCAAACGCCGCGCCCGAGCTGATCCCGAGCACTTCCGGACTGGCCATCGGATTACCGGTTAAGCGCTGGATAATGCAGCCCGCTACCGCCAGCATCACGCCAGCGAACAGCGCCGCCAGAACGCGCGGCCAGCGCCAGGGCATTAGCTCATCCAGTAGCGTACCGCTGGCCCAGTGCCAGCCCTGCGCGTCGCGGCCGAAAGCCAGCGCCGCGACGATGGCCAGCAGCAGAATCGCCAGCCCGCCCAGCGCGAACCACAGCACATGTTGCCGTTCAGCCAGCACGCTATCTCCACCGTTCATCACCGGCGCGCTAATGCTGCGCAGGCGCGGCAGCAGCCATAGCAGCAGCGGCGCGCCAATCAGCGCGGTCACCGAACCGGTGGAGATCTCCATCCACACCCGGGCCAGCCAGAGGATAACCTGATCGGAGAGCCACAGCAGCAGCGCGCCAATCAGGGCCGCCAGCAGCAGGCGCGAGAGCAGGCGACGCGCGCCCAGCATCTTCGCCAGCAGCGGCGCGAACAGGCCGATAAAGCCAATAATCCCCACCGCATTCACCAACAGGGCGCTAATGATAATCGCCAGGGTCAACGCCCCCAGCCGCGCCAGCGAGAGCGCCAGTCCGAGGTTGCGCGCCACGCCGTCGTCCAGCCCCATCAGGGTCAGCGGACGCAGCAGCAGCAGCGTTAAAATCGCTCCGCCCAGCAGCTGCGGCCACAGCCGCTGCACCACGCTCCAGTCGGTCTGCGTCAGGGTACCGGTACTCCACAGGAACATACTTTGCAGCCGATCGTGATGGAAAATAGCCATTAGTTGATTAAGCGCGCCGCAGTACAGGCTCACCACCAGCCCTGCCAGAATCAACGTCACCGGCGAGAGGCGTTTGCCCCACGACACGCCAAACACCAGCGCGCCGACAATGCACGCCCCGGCCAGCGCGGCGAACTGCGACGCCAGCACGCCAGGAATCGCCCACAGCGTGGTGACCGTCATGCCCAGCTGCGCCCCGGTCGCCACGCCGAGCGTCGTCGGCTCCGCCAGCGGATTACGTAGCACCTGCTGGAACAGCACGCCCACCAGCCCCAGCCCGGCGCCGACCAGCAGCGATATCGCCAGCCGCGGCAGCAGGCTGTAGTGGAACAGCATCTGAGCGATATTATCGATATTCGGCTGCCACAGCGCCTGCCCCCATTCGCTTCGCGGCAGCGCCACGTTGAGGTTGAACAGCGTCAGCGCAGCAGCGACGAGAAGGAGCGTCAACAGCAGTGATGTCGCCAAAGGCGAAATTCGCGATCTCATGCCGGGCCTCCCTGAGCGTCGGCCAGCACGCGGGCAAAATGCATCGCCGATAGCGTCGCGCCATAGAACCACACCGCCGGGACGCGCTGAAAACGCCCTGCGCGAACAAACGGCATCGCTCGCCACAGCGGCGTCGCCATAAGCTGCGCCATCTCCCGCGCATTGCCGTGATCGAAGCAGATAACGTCGGCGTCTCTGTAGGCCGCCAGCCGGTCAATACCGACGGTGACGCTGCCCCAGAAGGTGGTTTCGCCCTGCCAGGCATTTTTGATGGCAAAGCGGTCGAGCACCTCCTGGAACAGGCAGTTTTGCGCAAAAACCAGCACGTGACGGCTATCAAGCAGAGTAATCATCAGCAGCGGACGATCGCCGCGGCGGGCAAAGCGCGGTCGCAGGCTCTCCATCAGCGCGTCAAATTCCGCCAGATGGCGCTTCGCTTCCCGCTGTCTGCCGATCAGATCAGCCATTTCGCCAAGCGACTGCTGAGCCATCATCAGCGGGCGCTTGCCGTCGCTGAAGGTGAATCCTCGTCCGGGCGCAATACGCGCCAGCTTTTCCGCCGACGGGCCGTACCCCGCCGACCAGACCAGAAACGACGGCTTCATCTGCGTCAGCAGCTCCAGATTGGGCTCGGTACGCAGCCCGACGTCAATCACCGAATCAGGTAGCGCCGGTTCATTGACCCACAGCCGGTAGTTAGGGATATCGGCAACGCCGTAGGGCGTAACGCCCAGCGCCAGCAGCAGCTCTACCGGCAGCCATTCGAGCGCGACAATACGCTGCGGATCCACTTCCGCCGCCCGCGCGCCGCGCATCTGCCACAGCAGCGGCGACAGCGCCATTGCGGTCAGCAGGCGCCGCCGCGTGATGAATGTGAGGTTTTCCATCAATAGACAAAACTTACCGGCGCTGCGCCAGCCGGATGCGGCAGGATCCCCATCGGGATGCCGTAAATTTGTTCCAGGGTTTCGCTGCGCATCAGCTCCGCGGGCGTTCCCTGAGCGATCATCTCACCGCCGCGCAGCGCAACCAGATAGTCGCAGTAGCGCGCCGCCATATTGATATCATGCAGTACGGCGATCACCGTCAGCCCGCGCTGCTGGCTGAGGCGATGGACCAGCGCCAGCACATCCACCTGGTGGGCGATATCCAGCGCCGAGGTAGGTTCATCGAGCAGCAGGCAGCGGCTATCCTGAGCCACCAGCATGGCAATCCACGCGCGCTGGCGTTCGCCGCCGGAGAGGCTGTCCACCAGCCGGTGGGCCAGCGGTTTTAGCCCGACCAGCGCAATCGCCTCTTCCACTTTCTCCCGATCCGCCGCGCCAAAACGCCCCAGAGCTCCGTGCCACGGGTAGCGGCCGATCGCCACCAGCTCACGCACCGTCATGCCTTCCGCCGGCGGCAGCTGCTGCGGCAGATAAGCCACTTTGCGGGCAAAGGCTTTACTGCCCCAGCTGTCGAGCGGCTGACCGTCGAGCAAAACCTCCCCGTCTGAGGGCGCCTGATGGCGGCCAAGCATTTTCAACAGCGTCGATTTGCCGGAGCCGTTATGGCCAATCAGGCCCGTGACTTTTCCCGCCGGGAAGGTTAACGACAGAGGATGCAGCAGCGTTCGGCCGGGCACGCGGAAGGTCACGCGGTCCAGTGAAAACGTCGTATCGGAGTGCGGAGTGATTTCCTGCATAACGGAACCTGGTCAGAGGCGCGGCGAACCGCGCCCGTTAAGTGGTTAGAAACGGAAAGTCGCGGTCGCCACAACCTGGCGCTCAGCGCCCCAGAAGCAGCCATAAGTATTAAAGCAGCTTGCCACGTACTCTCGGTCAAACAAGTTGTTCACGTGAAGCGCCACGTTAGAACCCGCCATACCCACGCGGGCCAGGTCATAACGGACTAATGCATCAACAACCGTGTAACTACCCACCTTAAAGGAGTTCGCTGGATCACCATAGCTGGAGCCAGTGAAACGTGCGCCAGTACCCAATGTCAGTCCAGAAAGCGGGCCGTTAAATAAGGTGTAGTCCCCCCACAGTGATGCCATATGTTTTGGCACCTGTGCTGGCGTGTTACCTTTGTAGGTAGTATCCGTAGTGTATTGCGCATCGGTATAGGTATAAGAACCGACAACGTTGACGCTAGCTGAAAGCGCAGCTTTGGCTTCAATCTCCACGCCGCGCGAACGAATTTCACCACCTTCAACCGAGAAGAACGAACCTGCAGGATCGGCCATCAGGTTATTGGTTTTGGTCAACTGATAGAGGGCACCGGTAATCACAATAGGACGATCGTTGGGTACGTATTTCACACCAGCTTCGTACTGTTTACCTTTAGACGGAGCAAAAACATTACCGCTTGCGCCGGTCTGAGAGGCTGGCTCAAACGATTCGCTATAGCTGAAATAAGGCGTTATACCATTATCGAACAGGTAGTTAACACCACCGCGCCAGGTAAATTGTTTATCATTTCTGGAACTCTGCGTCGCGGTAACACGGTTCAACGAATCCTGTTTCGCCCAGTCGTAACGACCACCCAGAGTAACCAGCACTTTATCCCACTGCGCCTGGTCCTGTACGTAAAGACCAGTCTGTTTCTGTTTATTCAGCACTTGATAAGCACCTGATGGCCCTGGGTGCGAACCAAAATCAAAATCGCTGCGATCGAGATTATAGATATCGGATGGCGTCACTGACCCCGCATAGCCAAACCAGGAATCGATATCGTTACGCATCCGCATGAAATCAACGCCAGTCAGCAGGATATGATCTACTGAGCCGGTCGCGAACTTGCTTTGCAACTGGGTATCGACAGAGAAATTCTGTAATTTTTCATTATCAATTACGTACTGTCGGGTCAGCGTATGGCCCCATTGTGACTGAGGAACACTGGCGCAAGGGCTGGTGGCTGGGTTGCTCGAATAAAGTGGGTCAGAACACATCCCATAGCCGTAGACACTGTTCTGCGAAACTTTATTTTGCGCGTAACGCAGGTTCTGGCGCACGGTAAAGGTATCGTTGAATTCGTGGTCAAAGCTATAGCCAACCATTTTCTCATTACGTGAGTAAGTGTTGTTGTTGGCGCCTTCGTTGAAGTCGGTTGGGAGACGATTACCGTTCGGTAACGGTGACACCGTTCCCTCTTTCGGCAACCAGCCGTAGTAACCAGTCTCCGGTTCATTCTGAAAATAGGAGAGGAACGTAAAGTTGGTTTTGTCATCCGGGCGCCAGCTAAAAGCGGGTGCAATCGCGTAACGTTGCTCCTCAGCGCCTTTCTGCTGTGCATTGGCAGAGCGCGCCAGACCAGTCAGGCGATAAGAATAAACGCCGTCCTCGTCAATCGCATCGCTGAAGTCAAAACCGGTCTGCCATAGATTATCGGTGCCCATTTTAAACTGGACTTCTTTTAGCGGCTCCGTTGTAGGACGTTTGCTGACCATATTCAGCAAACCACCCGGGCTGCTCTTTCCGTAAAGTACGGAAATCGGACCGCGCATGACTTCCGCACGCTCCAGCATATAGGGATCAATCACCGCATCATTATAGAAGTTACCCTGCATTTTCAGGCCATTCAGAAAGTTGTTCTGGCTTTGGCCATCAGCAGCGAAACCGCGGATGATCAGATAGTCATAAGTATTAGAGGCACCACGCGTTCCCACGGCAACGCCAGGCGTATAGCTCAGTGCTTCTTTAACGGACTTCGGTTGATGTAGCGCCATCTCCTCGGCGGTCACCACGGAAATAGACTGCGGCACCTTTTGAATAGGAGTATCTGTTTTGGTACCGGTGGCCGATTGTCGCGCCGCGATGGTCGCTGCCGGTCCCCAGGCGCTCTCCTGCGGGGCCGGAGCGGCGGTGACGGTAATGGTTTCTTCTTTCGGTTCAACTGCCGCCTGTGCATAAACAGACATGCCGCTAACCGCCGTGGCTACTACAACTGCGATTTTACGCAGCGAGTGATTTGGCTGAGCAGTTTTAAGACGCGCCATGGGTATATCTCTAATAGAAGTGAATGATAACGTAAACGAGAATTATTATTATAACGAGTGACATAATAGGCGAAACGCGCGCGGCAAGGCAAGAAATATGCCCCCTGTGAGCGATCAAAGGATGAATAAATAACCAGACGGTAAGTGTGGGGTTAAACGGCTGTTAATTAAATGACAGAGATAAAAAGGCCCTCTACTACCGGAGTAGTAGAGGGCCTATATTTCCGCCTCCATTCAACCGACAAAGCGCCGGTTTACAGGATGCAACGGCGGGTTAATTGCTGCCGAACATATCCTTAATCCAGCCCGCTACGCCATCGCTCTTCTCCTGCTTCGGCGGTTGCTGCTGCTGATTTTGCTGCTGCGGCTGCTGCCCGGACTGATTGAACGGGTTATTCGCCTGCTGCTGCTCAAGCTGCTGCTGTTGGATCTGTTCGCCCTGGCGGCACAGCGCGTCCGGCGAGGTCGTCCATACCGGCAGCGAGCGCATGCCGCCGCTGCAGACAAAGTTACCGCTGCCATCGACGCCCATATCCACCACGTCTTCAGGCGGAGTCAGCACCAGCGGCGTCGGCGTCTGGTTAGCCAGGTAGCGCTGATAAATTGACATCGCGCCGCTGGCGCCGTACAGCTTGGTCGGCTGGTTATTATCGCGACCCACCCAGGTAATGGTCACCTGACCGCCGTCAATACCGGCAAACCAGGTATCAACGTTGTTGTTGGTGGTCCCGGTTTTACCCGCCAGATGCAGGCCCGGATACTTCGCGCCCAGCTGGCGACCGGTACCGCGCTGCACCACCTGCTGCATGGTCCATAGCGTCATATACGCCGCCTGCGCCGGCACCGCGCGTTCCGCCTGCGGATAGCTCTGATAGAGCACGGTACCATCTTCAGCGATAACGGAACGCAGCGCGGACAGCGGTGCGCGGTTACCCCCGCTGGCAATGGTCTGGAACGCCTGCGCCACTTCAATCGGCGTCAGGTTCAGCGCCCCCAGCAGCATAGACGGCACGGCGTTCAGCTGATTCTTCGGCGCGCCCAGCTTAGTCCAGGTATCGACCACCGCCGGCAGACCCAGCGCCATCCCAAGGTTCACCGTCGGCACGTTCATTGAACGCGTCAGCGCGTCAACCAGCATCACTTTACCGCTATCGCTGTAGCGACGATCGTCGTTCTGCGGCGACCACGTCTGGCCGTTGGACAGGCGAATCGAGATAGGCGCATCGGCAATCCAGGTATTGAGACGATACTGGTTCGGCTGGCTTAGCGCGGTCAGATAGGTCGCCGGTTTTGCCAGTGAACCAATTGAACGACGCGCCTGCATCGCGCGGTTATAGCCGGCAAA
The DNA here is from genome assembly GCF_001753185.1 of Klebsiella sp. LTGPAF-6F. Lineage (NCBI taxonomy): Bacteria > Pseudomonadati > Pseudomonadota > Gammaproteobacteria > Enterobacterales > Enterobacteriaceae > Klebsiella > Klebsiella sp. LTGPAF-6F. The sequence goes on along the minus strand of NZ_CP017450.1, from coordinate 1,199,428 downwards.
CTGCGGCTCCGCGCCGCCGACCATCGCCCGCACCTCGCCGGTGAAGCGGTCGACCACCACCATCGCGGTTTCCAGATCCGGCAGCTTACGCTGTTTCTTCAGCGCCGGAATACCTTCCGTCGCCGCTTTTTCCGCCGCGTCCTGCGCGACCGAGTCGAAGGTGGTAAAGATCTTCACGCCGGAGAGATCTTTCACTTTGTCGCCCAGTTTCGCCTGCAGCTCCTGGCGTACCATCTGCATAAACGCCGGCTGCGGAGAGATCACCCCGCCGCGCGGCTGTACGCCCAGCGGACGCGCGCTGAGCATGTCATACAGCTCCTGATCGATAACCTGCTGCTGCTGCAGCAGACGCAGCACGAGATTGCGTCGCTCCAGCGCCAGCTTCGGGTTACGCCACGGGTTGTAGACCGACGCGCCTTTTACCATCCCCACCAGCAGCGCCTGCTGATCGAGGCTCAGCTCTTCCACCGGACGACCAAAGTAATAGAGGCTCGCCAGCGGGAAGCCGCGGATCTCGTTATCGCCGCTCTGACCGAGGTACACCTCGTTCATGTACAGCTCAAGGATACGATCCTTGCTGTAGCGGGCATCGACGATCAGCGCCATATAGGCTTCGTTAATCTTGCGCCAGTACGAACGTTCGCTGGAGAGGAACAGGTTCTTCACCAGCTGCTGGGTCAGCGTACTCGCGCCCTGCACCGTACGCCCGGCGGTCAGGTTCGCCAGCACCGCGCGGCCAATCGAGTAGAGGCTGATGCCGTCGTGTTCGTAGAAATGGCGGTCTTCCGTCGCCAGCAGGGTATCGACCAGCAGATCCGGGAAGCCGTTGCGCTTAACAAACAGACGCTGTTCGCCGTTGGCCGATTGCAGCATGGTGATCAGGCGCGGATCGAGACGGAAGAAACCGAACTGGCGGTTGTTATCCATATTCTCGATAGTGTCCAGACGATCGCCATTAAAGGTCAGACGCGCGCGCACCTGCCCTTCTTTACTGTCCGGGAAATCGAACGGACGGCGGATCATCTCGATACTGTTGGCCTGTACCGTGTATTCGCCCGGGCGCGTCATCGCGCTCACCTGACGATACTGCGTGGCGTTGAGCAGGCGCACCATTTCGTTTTTGCTGATCTGCATATCCGGCTCAAGGTTGACCATCCGGCCATAAACCGCCGCGGGCAGATCCCAGACTTTACCGTCGATGCGGCTGCGGATTTTCTGATCGAGGTAGACGCCATAGGCGGCAATCAACACCGCGCAGACGACCCCAATCTTAATCAGCAGCCATAGCCAGGCGCGTTTACGACGAGGGGGTTTACCGCCTTTGCCTTTTCCTTTCCGCGGCATCGGTTTTTCATCCTCATAGTCATCATCATCGTAATCGTCGTCGTAGTCCTCTTCCCGGACCCGACGGCGAGTTACCTTTTGTTTTGCCGGGCGCGAGGGTCTCCCCTTACGTCCGATCGGCTCGCGGTCATCTCCCGCCATGCTTTTTCTCCGCAACTTACAGGCGTAAAGGCCTGATTCTCAATGTTTCCCCGATTGGGGGAAAGAAGAAATCTCTCAAATTGACGCCCGACCGTTTTGGCTTTCAGGCGACCATTTATGAACTGCGCGACGCGTTATCATGTCGCTCGCATGATTTTCACTTTAAAAATTCACCATACAAATCACATTGTTACCGGCTTCATCGACAGAATAGTTCGGGACACGGTACTTGTTGTCCAGGCGATACAGGATAGCACTAAACCGCGACATTCTTAACCAGCATTTTACATGCTCATCAGGTAACAAAAGGGAAATTATTATGTTTTTTAACAACATAAACATGTCCGTCCGTATCCTTCTACATGCCGCCAAAAGAAAGCGGAACGGCAACGCCGGAAAATAGTATTTCCGCCATAAAAGAAAAATCATGCAGGTGAAAGAAAAACAAATTTAAAAGACGACAATGATAAAAAAGCGAGCCGCTTAACATTGATAATTTGGCAGATTTTCTGATGACTGCGGACAAATATTTGTTAAACTGTCAGCCAATTAATTTTTCCGATTAATATATTATGCGCAACTTTATTCTATTCCCGCTTATGGCGGTCGCCCTGCTCTCAGGCTGTCAGCAAAATCGTTCGACAACCCTCAGTCCTGCCGTGAGCGGTCAGGCCCAGCTTGAGCAGCTCGCCTCCGTCGCCGCCGGGGCGCGCTATCTGAAGAATAAATGCAACCGCAGCGATCTGCCCGCCGATGAAGCGATTAATCGTGCGGCAATAAACGTGGGTAAAAAACGCGGATGGGCGAATATTGACGATAATCTGCTAAGCCAGCGCAGCGCGCAGCTATATCAACAGCTCCAGCAGGACAGTACCCCGGAAGCCACAAAATGCAGCCAGTTTAATCGCCAGCTGGCGCCATTTATTGATAGCCTGCGCGGCAATAAATAGCGCTTATTTTTATTCCGCTCGCACTATTTTATTCAGCCTGCGGACTCTCCTCAATCGCCCCGCCCGGCCAGTCATCCAGCGCCGCGAGGGTAAACGTTTTACCGTTGAAGCTAAATACGGTGAGATCCTGCTGAATCTGCTCAATAACCAGGTTCGGCAGCGGCGAGTCGCCCTCCTTCCAGGACTGTCCGTTTAATACAATGCTGCGTTTCTCCGCCAGCGAGGCGTAGACGTGCGCGCTATAGCGCAGAGGCGGCAGAGTATCTTCATCGATCGCTATTTCTGGTTCAGCCTTCATTTCTGGCTCGGCTTTAACCGCCGTCACGGCAGTTTTGACCGCCGGTTGATTCAGCGGCACTAACGCCGCATGCGCTACCGGCTGCCTTATCGGCTGCGGCTCGGGCTTATTCCGCCACTGCTCGCCGCCGAACCAGCCGAGCGCAATCAGCAGCGCGGCGTACAGCGGTACGGTCACATAGGGGATCTGCACCATTTTTCCAACTACCGTCGGGGGCGCGGACTGCGGGTACGGCTCTTGCTGACGAACAAGCACGGGCTTCTCCTTAATCAAGACACGCCATCCCGGCCCGTGGTTATGACGCCGCGGGCCGGGAGGTTCAGGTCTTACTTGCTGCTGACCGGCAGCCCGGCGCCCTGGGCATCGCCCTGCGGCATTTCCAGCACCGCCACCGACCATGCCGGCAGCGTGACCGTGCCGTCAGCGGCAATCTGCACGCCGTTTGCCAGCGAATTTTCGCCCGCCGCCTGCTGGATCGCGCTCAGCTGCAGCGTTTCACCGGCAAACTCATTCAGCGTACGGCTTTCCGGCGCGGCGTTAATCACCACCACCAGGCCGTCAAGACGGCTATCCAGGCTGGCGCCCGCTTTCACTCCGTCATCCACGGTCATAATCAGCAGACCGGCCTGCTGGTCTGAACCGGTATTACGGAAATCAACGCGCTTCATCACCGCGCTGCCGTCGCCTAAGGTGAACAGCGGGGAGGATTTACGCAGCTCGGTCAGCTCCTGGTAGAACGCGGTCATCTGCTTCAGCTCCGCTTCGCCCGGAGTGGCAACCATCTCTTTGACGCGAGTAATCACGTCATAGTTGCTGCCGTCATCGCTGATGCGCGGCATCCCAACGTTGTAGTTGTTATCCTGCAGGGAATAATCCACGCGGTTGAACCAGTCGCCGGAGTCGTAGGAGTCGCGGGTAAAGGATTTCGAGCGCAGCAGTTCAGAACCTTGCTGGTCGAAAGCGATCCCCTGCCCGAGCATCACCGTCGCCAGCGAAACGGCCTGCATGCGAACGCGGGTCGCCAGGTCGGCTTCCTGGGACGCTTTATAGCTGATCATGTCCCACAGCGTCTGGTTGTCGTGCTTCGAAACATAGTTGACGACTTCCGTCGGGTCTGCGGCATAGCCGCCAGGCGCGCCGTTATAGTCAATTTCGCTGCCTTTCTTCACCGCACCGTCTTTGTCGATCATCACAAAGTCAGCGAGGTTACCGGCCATGCCCAGACGGGTCAGATCGGCCAGATGACGCACCTGGTCATCGCTCAGGCTGGCGAGTTCGTTTGGCAACACGCCCGCGCCGCTGCCGACGCCCTGGTTCTGACGCAGCGCATCGCCGGAATCGAACGGGCCGCCGCCGCGCACGGAGTCGCGCAGGCGATCGGAGAACGTGCCGATGCCGGTACCTTTCAGGTTGATCTGCGAGGCGATTTCAAAACGGTCGCTCTGGTTCGAGTCCCAGCCTTCGCCGAAGAAGTAGATATCCGGGTTCAGGGCCTTAATGCGCTCCCACGCCGAGAGAATTTGCGCTTTCGGGTGATAGCCCATCAGATCGAAGCGGAAGCCATCGATTTTATAGTCCGTGGTCCACACCGCCAGCGAGTCAGCGATCAGCTTGGCGAACATCCGATGCTCCGGCGCAGAGTCGGAACAGCAGGTGGCGGATTCAACGCTGCCGGTCATTTCATTCAGACGCTGATAGTACCAGGGTACGATCTTATCCAGCACCGACGTGCGGTCGGTCGGGCCCGCGGCGTTGGTGTGGTTGTATACCACATCCATAATGACGTTCATCCCCAGATCCTGCTTGATCGCCTGAATCATGGTGCGGAACTCTTTGATGCGCGTCGTGCCTTCCGGATCGGTCGCGTAGGATCCTTCCGGAACCGTGTAGTGGAACGGATCGTAGCCCCAGTTGTAGGAGTCGGTCTGCGCCACCAGCGTATTCAGCGCCTGCACCTGAGGATTATCCTGGCTATCGCTCTGCTTAAGCTGATTCAGCACCTCTTCCACGGTGGAACCGCTGTCGCAGTATCCGGCGAACTCGCTGCTTTTCACCGCGCTGTTCACTTCACACAGGCGGCTGAACGGCTGCTGAATATCGGCGACTTTGTCGCTGAACTCGTTCACCGTCGCCAGATCGAAGACCGGCAGCAGTTCGACGTGCGTGACGCCTGAAGCGGAGAGCTTCTTCAGATGCTGCACCATATTGCTGTCGCCGGCGGTCAGCGCAAGGTATTTACCGCGCAGTTCGGCCGGAACGGTCTGGTCCCAGGCGGAGAGATCGCGAATATGCGATTCATGAATCGTCATCTTCGCTAAATCCGCTTTTGTCTTCTGGGCATGCGGCATCGTCAGGCTATCCCAGCCGTCAGGCTTCAGGGCGCTGTCGTTGAGATCGACCACCTGGCTGTACTCCGAGTTGGTCGACAGGCTATGCGCATACGGATCGGTGACTTCGTACTGTTCAACCTTGCGCGACTGCGGGTGATAAACCGTCATCGCATAGCGGTAGAACGCGCCTTTCAGATCGCTACCGCCCTGCCACGACCACGCGCCGGAAGCGCTGTCGCGGGTCATCGGATGGCTGCCAATCACTTTTTTGTCCGCGCTGTAGACCACCACATCCACTTGCTGAGCGGTCGGCGCCCAGACGCGGAAGGTGACGCCGCCGTCGGCCAGCTGCGCGCCGTAGCTCAGGGCTTCCGCCGCTTCGGCATAGGTATCATCCAGCACGCCCGCCGTCTGTACCTGGGTAGCGGAAATCAGGATCCCGTCCTCTGCGGCAGCAATGGCGACCGTTTCGCCCTGCAGCAGCTCGTCAACGTTGGCGTTGTCCGGCAGCTTAAAGGCCGCATAGCTGGAAAGGTGCGGGAAGCGCATGCTGACCTGCTGGCTGACGGTAGTCGGCGTCAGTTTCAGGTAGCGGTCGGTAAATTTGCCTTCGCCGTCGGCCGCCACTTTACTGCTGTGGCTGTAGTAGAGGCGCACGAGGGGCTTATCCTGCCCGCCCGGCCACAGCAGCGTATTTTTATCGACCCAGTGGGCTTCGGCCAGCGCGACGCCAAAAGCGGCGCGGAAGGCGTCGGCGCGGGAGTCATAGACCGCGCTGTTGCCGGCGATCACCGATACCGTACGATCGGTAAAGTCGCCAAACGACACCCGCAGGTCGCTATCGATCAGCTTATCGGTGCCGTCGCGAACGATAACGTTAATACAGCCGCTCTCTTTGTTGAGCGGGATCACCCAGTACGGGCCATATTTATCGCTGCCGCTCGGCGTGGTGCTGACGTCATTCCAGTCCGCTACCGGCGCGCTCAGCGCGTCGCAGGTTTCGTTGTTCCATAAGTAGAGGTTTTTACTGCTGTAGTCCGCAGCGCTACTGCTGGTGATGCCGGCGATATCCACCAGGTGAATGACCGCCTGCTTTTCTGTCGCCGTGGCCGCTTCGCCGGGTACGGCAACGTCAGGTAAACGTACAACCACATCCTGATTACCAGGAGTATCGGGATTTCCAGAGGAAGAAGAAGAGGATCCGTTATCGCAGCCGCTAAGTAAAACCAGCGATCCCAGAACCAGGGCATTACGGGTATATCTGAGCATTCGATAGTCCCTATACATGCTGATTAAATTATATGAAGTGTTATATACGCGAAACTATTCCTGGCGCACTTAAGCACCATAAAAAAATAACGAGCATATCTTTAAAGCGCCGATAATTAGATATTCTTGCTCTCTCCGGTTCAATCATCCATTCGCTCATTACGTGGGGGCGTAGGCGGCCGGAGGAGAAAAAATAAAAAGGGAATGACGACCGCAATAGCCAAACTCTTTATGATTCGCAGCGACCTACGCAGATTCCCGCAATAAGCACGCTCACAATAAAAAATGCCCCACCAATATCGGTAGGGCGGTACCTTTTGCTGAGGGAAATAGAATGAGCAAAGGAATAAAAATGCATAATTCCGTGATGAGATTAACAATATCAAATAAAAAAATAATTAATTACGCGCCTCATATTGTGACGTCCATCATATTATTTTTTATCTGCCAGCAGCTCGCCCAATTAACCTGGAAAATAATTCTCCCGGTAAACTTTACGGATAACGCCTTGAGCCCTGCCGATATGACGGCGCCCGCAACCCCCTCCCCGGAAACGGCGCTGCCGCGCTTTACGCTGTTTGGCCTTGCGGAGAAAACCTCCGCCTCCGCGCACGGCGGCAACCTCGACCAAGCGCCCGTATCGGCGCTCAAACTGCGCGTTACCGGCCTGCTCGCCAGCACCGATCCCTCTCGCGCCATCGCCATCATGATGAAAGGGAATCAACAGGTTAGCCTCGGGATTGGCGATAGCACGCCGGGCGGAGAGGCGAAAATCGTCGCCATTTTCCCCGACCGCCTGATTGTTAATTACCGCGGCAGAAATGAGGCTATCCCGCTGTTTAACGACCCGCCCGCCGCCGGCAAAAATAGCGCCGCGCCGCCAGCCCGCCAATTGGCGCAGGAGCTCCGCGCGCAGCCGCAAAATATTCTTCATTACCTCAATATTTCGCCGGTCATGGTTAACGACAAGCTCAGCGGATATCGTCTGAATCCGGGCAAAGACCCGGCGCTATTTCGCCAGGCGGGTCTCAAGGAAAACGATCTGGCGATAGCCCTGAACGGCCTGGATCTCCGCGATAAAGAACAGTCCCGCCAGGCATTAGCCCAGCTACCGGAATTAACTGAAATAACTCTTACCGTTGAACGCGACGGCCAGAAACAAGATATTTATCTAGCCCTGAGGGATGAATAATTGATCATCGCCAACGTCATTCGCCCATTTTCCCTAATGCTGCTGGTATTCGCCGCGCTGTTATTCAAACCGGCCGCGGCGGAAGAGTTTTCCGCCAGCTTTAAGGGCACCGATATTCAGGAATTTATCAATACGGTCAGTAAAAACCTGAATAAAACGGTCATTATCGATCCCAGCGTACGCGGCACCATTACCGTGCGCAGCTACGATATGCTCAACGAAGAGCAATATTATCAATTCTTCCTCAGCGTCCTCGATGTCTATGGCTTCGCGGTGATTAATATGAATAACGGCGTCCTGAAAGTCGTTCGTTCGAAGGATGCGAAAACCGCCGCGGTGCCGGTGGCGAGCGATGCCGCGCCGGGCATTGGCGATGAGGTCGTCACCCGCGTCGTGCCCCTGACCAACGTCGCGGCCCGCGATCTGGCGCCGCTGCTGCGCCAGCTTAACGATAACGCCGGCGCGGGCAGCGTGGTGCACTATGAACCCTCCAACGTCCTGCTGATGACCGGCCGCGCGGCGGTCATCAAGCGCCTGCTAACCATCGTCGAACGCGTCGATAACGCCGGAGACCGCAGCGTGGTGACCGTTCCCCTCGCCTGGGCCTCCGCCGCCGATGTGGTCAAGCTGGTGACCGAACTCAACAAAGACACCAGCAAATCGGCGCTGCCCGGCTCAATGGTCGCCAACGTGGTGGCCGATGAACGCACCAACGCGGTGCTGGTCAGCGGCGAGCCGAACTCCCGCCAGCGGATCATCGCGATGATTAAGCAGCTCGACCGCCAGCAGGCGACCCAGGGCAATACCAAAGTGATCTACCTGAAATACGCCAAAGCCTCCGACCTGGTGGAAGTGCTGACCGGCATCAGCAGCACGATGCAGAGCGAAAAGCAGGCCGCGAAGCCGGTGGCGGCGCTGGATAAAAATATCATTATCAAAGCGCACGGTCAGACCAACGCCCTGATTGTCACCGCCGCCCCGGACGTAATGAACGATCTGGAACGGGTGATCGCCCAGCTGGATATCCGCCGCCCTCAGGTGCTGGTCGAAGCGATTATCGCCGAAGTGCAGGACGCTGACGGTCTGAACCTCGGCATCCAGTGGGCCAATAAAAATGCCGGGATGACCCAGTTCACCAACAGCGGTCTGCCGATATCCACGGCCATCGCCGGGGCCAACCAGTACAACAAAGACGGCACCGTCAGCAGCTCGCTGGCGAGCGCCTTAAGCTCCTTCAACGGCATTGCCGCCGGCTTCTACCAGGGCAACTGGGCGATGCTGTTAACCGCCCTCTCCAGCAGCACCAAGAACGATATTCTCGCGACGCCGAGTATCGTCACCCTCGACAACATGGAAGCCACCTTTAACGTCGGCCAGGAGGTCCCGGTGCTGACCGGCTCGCAAACCACCTCCGGCGATAACATCTTCAATACCGTCGAGCGCAAAACCGTCGGCATCAAGCTAAAGGTGAAGCCGCAGATCAACGAAGGCGATTCGGTTCTGCTGGAGATCGAACAGGAGGTCTCCAGCGTGGCGGACGCCGCCTCCAGCACCAGCTCGGATCTCGGCGCGACCTTCAATACCCGTACGGTCAATAACGCCGTGCTGGTCGGCAGCGGCGAAACGGTGGTCGTCGGCGGACTGCTGGATAAAAGCGTCTCAGACACCGCCGACAAAGTCCCTCTGCTCGGCGATATTCCGGTGATTGGCGCGCTGTTCCGCTCCACCAGCAAAAAGGTCTCCAAGCGCAACCTGATGCTGTTTATCCGCCCGACGGTGATCCGCGACCGCGACGAGTACCGTCAGGCTTCATCCGGGCAGTACACTGCGTTTAACAACGCTCAGAGCAAACAGCGCGGCAAAGAGAACAACGACGCGATGCTGAGTAACGATCTGCTGGAGATCTACCCGCGCCAGGATACCGCCGCGTTCCGCCAGGTCAGCGCCGCCATCGACGCCTTCAATCTGGGAGGCAATCTATGACCCCCGCCGCTGAACGACGCCCGCTGCTCCCCTTCGGCTACGCCCGCGCGCACAACGTGATGCTCCTGAGCAACGGCGAAAGCTGCGAGGTTTTCTGCCTCGCCGCCACCGCGCCGCAGGCGCTGCTGGAAGCCCGCAGGGTGGCCGGGATGCCGTTCAGCCTCGAGCGACTGGAAGCGGAGGCGTTCGAAAAGCTGCTGGTGCTGAGCTATCAGCGCGACTCCGCCGAGGCCCGGCGCATGATGGCGGATATCGGCAACGAGCTGGATCTGTACACCCTTGCCGAAGAGCTGCCGGACACCGACGACCTGCTGGATAGCGAAGACGACGCGCCGATTATCCGCCTGATTAACGCCATGCTCACCGAGGCTATCAAAGAGAAAGCGTCGGATATTCATATCGAAACCTATGAACGCCACCTGCAAATTCGCTTTCGCGTCGACGGCGTACTGCGCGAAATCCTGCGCCCCCAGCGCCGCCTCGCCGCGCTGCTGATCTCGCGCATTAAGGTGATGGCGAGCCTTGATATCGCCGAAAAGCGCATTCCTCAGGACGGTCGCATGGCGCTGCGCATTGGCGGACGCGCCGTCGACGTGCGCGTCTCCACCCTGCCGTCGAGCTACGGCGAACGCGTGGTGCTGCGTCTGCTCGATAAAAACAGCGTCAATCTCGACCTGCTGACCCTCGGCATGTCGCCCGCGCTGCTTCAGCAGGTGGATGGACTGATCGCCCGCCCGCACGGCATTGTGCTGGTGACCGGGCCGACCGGTTCGGGAAAAAGCACCACCCTCTACGCCGCGCTGAGCCGCCTCGATGCCCGCGAGCGCAACATCATGACCATTGAAGATCCTATCGAATATGAGCTGGAGGGCATCGGTCAGACCCAGGTTAACGCGAAAGTCGATATGACCTTTGCCCGCGGGCTGCGCGCTATTTTGCGCCAGGACCCTGACGTGGTGCTGGTGGGCGAAATTCGCGACGGCGAAACGGCGCAGATCGCCGTTCAGGCTTCGCTAACCGGTCATCTGGTGCTCTCAACGCTGCACACCAACAGCGCGCTGGGCGCCATCTCGCGCCTGCAGGATATGGGCGTGGAGCCTTTTCTGCTCTCCACCTCGCTGCTGGCGGTGATGTCGCAGCGGCTGGTGCGCCGGCTCTGCCCGCACTGTCGCCAGCAGGAACCGGCCAATGCCGACACCGCCCGCCAGATGGAGATCGCTCCCGGCACGGCGCTCTGGCAGCCCCGGGGCTGCGCCGAGTGCGGCTTTACCGGCTATCGCGGACGTACCGGCATTCACGAACTGCTGCTGGTGGACGATCGCGTGCGTATGGCAATCCACCGCGGCGAAAACGAGGTGACGCTGATCCAGCAGCTGGGGGCGGACTATATCACCCTGCGCCACGCCGGACGGGACAAGGCGCTGGCGGGGATCACCAGCTGGCAAGAGGTGCTGCGGGTTAGCGAACAGCAGATCGCGGAGGCCTCCTGACATGGCGCTTTTTCGCTATCAGGCCGTTGATGAAAACGGTAAAACCCGCCGCGGTGTCCAGCAGGCGGACTCCGCCCGCCACGCTCGCCAGCTGCTGCGGGAAAAGGGCTGGCTGGCGCTGGACATCTCCCCGGCAGCCGGCAGCGGTGGGCAACTGCGCTTTATCCGCCGCACCAACGCCCGCGATCTCGCCCTCGTTACCCGCCAGCTGGCGACGCTGGTCGCCGCCGCCATCCCGCTGGAAAAAGCGCTCGACGCGGTGGCCCAGCAGTGTGAAAAAAACCAGCTGAAAACCCTGATTGCCGGCGTGCGCGGCAAAGTGCTGGAAGGCCATTCGCTGGCGGAGGCGATGCGCGGCTACCCGGGCTGCTTCGACGCGCTCTACTGCGCGATGGTCGCCGCCGGAGAAGCCTCCGGCCACCTCGACGGCGTGCTGAACCGGCTGGCGGACTATACCGAACAGCGCCAGCAGCTGCGCGCCCGGCTGCTGCAGGCGATGATTTACCCCATCGTGCTGACCCTGGTGGCGGTCAGCGTGATCGTCATTCTGCTGTCGACGGTGGTGCCGAAGGTTGTCGAGCAGTTTATCCACCTTAAGCAGGCGCTGCCGTTTTCCACCCGCCTGCTGATGGCGATGAGCGATGTGCTGCGCGCCGCCGGTCCGTGGCTGCTGCTGGCCGCCATGCTCATCGCTCTGCTGCTGCGCTACCTGCTGCGGCAGCCGGCAAAGCGGCTGGCCTGGCACAGGCTGCTGCTGCGCCTGCCGCTGATTGGCCGGGTCGCGCGCAGCGTTAACAGCGCCCGCTACGCCCGCACCCTGAGCATTCTCAACGCCAGCGCCGTTCCGCTGCTGCTGGCGATGCGCATCAGCGCGGAAGTATTAAGCAACGCCTGGGCGAAGCGCCAGCTGGAAGCCGCCAGCGACGCGGTTCGCGAAGGCGTCAGCCTGCATCGCGCGCTCGAAATGACCCAGCTGTTCCCGCCGATGATGCGCTACATGGTCGCCAGCGGCGAACAGAGCGGCGAGCTCAACGGCATGCTGGAGCGCGCGGCGGATAACCAGGACCGGGATTTGAGCGCGCAAATTCAGCTGGCCCTCAGCCTGTTTGAACCTCTGCTGGTGGTGGCGATGGCCGGCATGGTGCTGTTTATCGTCCTCGCCATCCTGCAACCGATACTGCAGCTCAATACCCTGATGAGTATGTAATTGTTCTAATGGAGAAAAATATGCAACGACAGCGCGGATTCACCTTACTGGAAATCATGGTGGTGATTGTTATCCTCGGCGTGCTCGCCAGCCTCGTGGTGCCCAACCTGATGGGCAACAAGGAAAAGGCCGACCGGCAAAAAGTGGTCAGCGATCTTGTGGCGCTCGAGGGTGCGCTGGACATGTACAAACTGGATAACAGCCGCTATCCCACCACCGAGCAGGGGCTGCAGGCACTGGTCAGCGCGCCATCGGCCGAGCCGCACGCGCGCAACTATCCTGAAGGCGGCTATATTCGCCGTCTGCCGCAGGATCCGTGGGGCAGCGATTACCAGCTGCTGAGCCCCGGCCAGCACGGACAGGTGGATATTTTCAGCCTCGGGCCGGACGGCGTACCGGAGAGCAATGACGATATCGGCAACTGGACGATCGGGAAGAAATAGTGCGACAGCGCGGCTTTACGTTGCTGGAGATGATGCTCATTTTGCTGCTGATCGGCGTCAGCGCGGGCATGGTGATGCTGGCCTTCCCCGCCTCGCGCGACGATAGCGCGGCGCAGGCGCGCTTTGAGGCGCAGCTGCGCTTTGTCCAGCAGCGAGGGCTGCAAACCGGCCAGTTTTTTGGCGCCTCGGTGCATCCCGATCGCTGGCAGTTTCTGGTCTTACAGCCCCGCGAAAGCAACGAACCGCCCCCGGCCGGCGACGACTGGAACGGCTATCGCTGGCTCCCCCTGCGCGCCGGACGCGTCGCCACCTCGGGCAGCGTCGCCGGGAACACGCTGCATCTCACTTTTCCGCAGGGCGAGGCCTGGACGCCGGGCGACAATCCCGATGTGCTGATCTTTCCCGGCGGTGAGATGACGCCGTTCCGGCTGACCGTCGGCGAGGGACCGGGTATCGCGTTTAATGCGCGCGGCGAAAGCCTGCCCGAACCGCAGGAGACGCCATGAAAAAGCAGGCCGGTATGACGCTGATTGAAGTGATGGTCGCCCTGGCGGTCTTCGCCCTCGCCGGGCTGGCGGTGATGCAGGCCACGCTCCAGCAAACCCGCCAGCTGGGTCGTATGGAGGAGAAAACCCTGGCCGGCTGGCTGGCGGATAATCAGCTGGTGCAGCTACGGCTGGAAAATCGCTGGCCCGCGCTGAGCTGGTCGGAAACCACGGTGCAGGCGGCGGGCGTCAGCTGGCACATTCGCTGGCAGGGGGTGGAGACCGACCTGCCGCAGCTGCGGGCGCTGGACGTTGAAGTCCGCCGCGCCAAAAGCGATAAAATGCCCGTCTCTTCGCTGCGCACCTACGTGACGCCGCCATGATCCAGCGCGCTCGCGGATTTACCCTCGTCGAAATGCTGCTGGCGCTGGCTATCCTCGCCGCGCTAAGCGTCGCTGCGGTCACGGTGCTGCAAAACGTGATGCGCGCCGATACGCTCACCCGCGATAAGGGCGGGCGCATGCAGGCGTTACAGCTCACGTTCAGCCAGATGGCGGCGGACTTTAGCCAAATCATTCCCCGCCGCAGCCGCGACAGCGCGAGCCTCTTTTTTGCCGGACGTTTTCAGCTCGGCAGCGACGACTGGGCGATCGCCTTTAGCCGCAACGGCTGGCCCAATCCTTTGGGGATCCTGCCGCGCTCGGAAATTCAGAACGTCGGCTACCGCCTGCGCGGGGATCGGCTGGAGCGTCTGAGCTACGACCAGCAGGACCCGCTGCCCGGTAGTCTGCCCACGGTGACCGTTATGCAGCGCGGCGTCCAGGCGTTTCGCCTGCGCTTTTACGCCAGCGGCCGCTGGCAGGATGAATGGCAGCAGACGCAGACGCTGCCGCAGGGGCTGGAAGTCACCCTGACGCTGGAGCAGTCCGGCGAGATCCGCCGGCTGTTTCTGCTTACGCCGGGAGGCAGCCAATGAATACCCGCCAGCGCGGCGTCGCCCTGCTTATGGTGCTGCTGATCCTCGCTCTGATGATGGTGCTGGCGAGCGCCATGACCGAACGCAGCGCGCGGATGTATCAGCAAACCGCCACTACCCTCGATAACCTGCAGGCTAAATGGTACGCGCTGGGGGCGGAAACCCTGGCGGCGGCGCTGCTGCAACGCGACGCGCTCGACTCGCCGAACCAGACCCATCTGGCGCAGAACTGGGCCCAGCAGGGGCGCCGCTTTGCGGTCAATGATGGCGAGATCTACGCCACGATTACCGACGCTCAGGCCTGCTTCAACCTCAACGCCATTAACCAGCTCAGCGGCGACGAAAGCGTTGAAATCCCTTATCCCGCGCAGGTTTTTACCCGACTGCTGGAGAACCTCGGCAGCGAGCCGCTGCGCGCCTTACAGCTAACCGCCGCCCTGCGCGACTGGGTGGATAGCGATCGCCAGGCGCTGCTGAACGGCGCGGAAGACGAAGTCTATATGGCGCAATCCCCCGGCTATCTGACCGGCAATCAGCCGCTGCAGGACGTCAGCGAGCTGCGTCTGCTGGCCGGGATGGACGCCGCGCTCTATCAGCGTCTGCTGCCCTACGTCTGCGCCCTGGCGGACGAGACGCTGCAGGTGAACGTCAATACCCTGCAGCCCGCTCAGGCCGCGCTGCTGGCGGCGCTCTTCCCCGCTGAACTCACCCTCGTCGAAGCCCGGCAGCTGCTGCAGGCCCGCGCGACCACCGGCTGGAGCAGCGTCGCCGCCTTCCTGTCGCAGCCGCTATTACAAAAAACCGATACCGCCGCCGCGCGTCCGTGGCTGGCGGTGCACAGCGAGCGCTTTATCGCCACCTTCAGCGTGGTGATGGGCAGCGCCCGCTATCAGCAACGCAGTCTCCTGCAAAAGCAGGGGCGAACCTTCAGCGTCGTCCAGCGGCGCTACGGAATCTATTGGGTAGCCGATGAATAACCACCATACTTTTTCCGCCGCCGTGCTGATTATTCGCCTCAATCCCGATGCCGCGACGGCGATATGGCGGCTGGCCGCGCCGGGCGACGCGGCGCAGACTGGCGAGTGGCATCCTGACGCTGGCGACCCGACGCTCAGCCTGCTGGCGCAGCGTCATCCGGCCTGGGTGCTGGTGCCCGCCAGCGACTGCGCGTTTCATCGCGTTACCCTGCCCGCCGGCGCGCGCCGAAATGCGCAGCAGGCGCTGGCGTTTTTACTCGAAGAACAGCTGGCAACGGAGATCGAAGAGAGCCATTTTGCCCTGATCCACCGGGATAAAAGCGACTGTGCCGTGGCGGTGGTCGGGCGGGAGAAGATGCGCGCATGGCAGGCCTGGTGCGAGGGGCTCGGACTCAACGTGCTGGCCCTGACGCCGGATGCCCTTGCCCTGCCGCAGAACCCGGCCGGCTGGAGCGCCGTACGCTGCGGCGAACAGTGGCTGTTTCGCTGCGAGACGAGCAGCGGTATGGCGGTGGAAACCCCATGGCTCGGCGAACTGCTGGTTCACTGGCCTGACCTCGCGCCCATCGCCTGCTACTCGCCGCCGCCGGATATCGCCGCGCCGTGGCAGCCTCGCCCGGCGCAGGATTTGCTGGCGCTGGCGGCGAGCAACCCGCAGGCGCGCAAAATCTGCTTACGCCAGGGCAATTTTGCCGCGAAACGCCGGCCGCCGACGCCCCGACGCTGGCGGCCGACGATTGTCGCAACCCTGGCGCTACTGCTGCTGTGGAGCGGAAATCGCCTCCACGACCATCTCGCCCTGGCGCGTCAGGCCGACGCCGCCGTGCAGGCCAGCCGTGATTTTTACCGCCAGTGGTTCAAAGCGGAAAAAAATCTCGTCAATCCACGCCTGCAAATGCAGCAGCATCTGCGCCGTCTGGAAAGCGTGAGCGCCCGGCCGGCGCTCATCTCACGGCTCGGCGCCCTGCAGCAAATCATCGCCGAAACGCCGGGCATTCGTCTGCGCGCCCTGAGCTTTGACGCCGCGCGCAACGCGCTGCAGCTGGAGATATCCGCCGTTTCATCGCAGGCCCTGGCGCAGTTCAGCCAGCGGGCGCGGGCGGGGTTTCGCGTGCAGACCGGCGAGATGAAGCCGCGCGCCGACGGTATTGAAGGGCGTCTGACGCTGGAGGGGAACGATGGATAACCTGCTCGCCTTATGGCAACAGCGTACGCGCCGCGAACGGCATCTGCTGCTGGGGATGGGCGTCATGCTGATTATCGGCCTGATTTATTACGCCTTCTGGCAGCCCTGGCAAAATCGCGAGGCGCAGTGGCGGCAAACGCTGGCCAGGGAGCAGTCCAGCCTGCGGTGGATGCGCCAGCAGACCCCGCTTCTCCAGCAGCTTAACCAGCGGAAACCTTCTGCCGCGCCGGAAGAACCCTCGACGGTGATTATGCGCGAAGCCGGCCGCCACGGTATCGCTATCGTTCGCCTGCAGCCGCAGGGCTCCCGCCTTAGCCTTACCGTACAGCCCGCCGATTTCCAGGCGCTGATGGCATGGCTGGACGCGCTGGGGCAGGCGGGGATGACTACCGCCACCCTGGCGGTGACCGCCGTGGCGCAGCAGCCCGGTTGGGTGACGATTAATACGCTGGTGCTGGAGCGCAGCGATGAAAAATAAACTCACTATCGCCCTGCTGCTGGCGGCGGTCTATCTCTTCTGGCTGCTGTTTAGCGCGCCGGCGCGGCTGCTCACTCTGGCTCTACCGGACGGCGCGCGGCTCGGCGAAACCACGGGCACCCTGTGGCAAGGAGAAGCCCGTCAGGCCAGCTGGCTCGGTTTTGACATCGCCCATTTACGCTGGGAGTTTGGCTTTTCGTCGTGGCTTCCCGGCTGGCATATCGCGTTTAACGACCCCTCCGGCCTGCGCGGCCGGGCCTGGCTGCACGGTCTGAACGACGTTGTGGTGCGCGAGGGGCGACTCGCGGCGCCGGCCCGTACGCTCGGCCAGCGGTTAGCATCCGGCATACCGCTGGAGGCTCGCGGTCAGGTTGTGCTGACGCTGCCCGAGGCCCGCTTTAACGCCGGCGGTTGCCGACAGATGACCGCCAGCACCGTGCAGTGGCGGGATGCGGCGCTCAGCTCCCCCGCCGGGTCGCTCGAACTGGCCCAGGTCAACGGCAAATTAAGCTGTACCCCGGCGGGCGCGCTGACTGTCGCCCTGACCCAGGACTCCCGCCAGCTTAGCCTCGCAGGACAGGGCGTTCTGACGCCCAACGGGCGCTATACGTTTAACGGTACGCTGCAGACCCGCCAGACGGCTCCGGCGCTGCTGACGCTGCTGCTCGCGCAAAACGGCCGCAAAGATGAGCAGGGGCGCACGCCGTGGCAGTGGCAGGGGCAGTGGCGCTCCGGGGAGAAAAAATAGAGATGGAAAATATCGCGCTGTTACCCGAGTTCGCCGCGCAATTCCCGTCAATCTGGGGCGGCTTTTTATTCCTGTCCGGACTGGCGTTCGGCAGCTTTTTTAACGTCGTTATCCATCGTTTACCGCTGATGATGGAACGCGCAGAGGGGGTAAATCTCTGCCTCCCCGCCTCGTTCTGCCCGCAGTGCCGTCAGCCTATCGCCTGGCGGGACAATATCCCGCTGCTGAGCTTTTTATGGCTCAGGGGGCGCGCGCGCTGCTGCGGGCAGCCGATCTCGCGTCGCTATCCCCTGATGGAGCTGACGACCGGCGCGCTGTTTGTACTCGCGGGGTACCTGATGGCTCCGGGCATGCCGCTGCTGGGCGGGCTAATTTTCGTGTCCGTACTGCTGATCCTCGCCGCCATCGACGCGCAAACGCAGCTGCTGCCTGACAGGCTGACGCTGCCGCTGCTGTGGGCCGGGCTGCTGTTCAATCTTTCCGATACCTTCGCGCCGCTGGCGGAGGCGGTCATTGGCGCGATGGTCGGGTATTTGTCGCTGTGGTCGGTGTACTGGGTGTTCCGTCTGCTGACCGGTAAAGAGGCGCTGGGCTACGGCGATTTCAAGCTGCTGGCAGCGCTCGGCGCGTGGCTCGGCTGGCAGCCGCTGCCGCAGACGCTGCTGCTGGCTTCCGCCAGCGGTCTGGTCTGGACGCTGCTGCAGCGTCTGGTAACCCGTCGTTCGCTCGAACAACCTCTGGCCTTCGGCCCCTGGCTGGCGCTGGCGGGCGGCGGCATCTTTTTGTGGAGCCAGGTATAAAACATCCCCTGCTCGCGCTGCGCTTAGCAGGGCTACTGGCGGTACTGGTCCGGTAGCCCCGATAAGGCGTTTACGCCGCAACCCGGGAACTCTCCGGCTACGAATACTTTTTGGTGCGCCGGGTCGGGGCGGTATTGGCCGGATCGTCGGGCCAGACGTGCTTGGGATAGCGCCCTTTCATCTCTTTTTGCACCTCGCGGTAGCTCCCCTGCCAGAAGGCGCCTAAATCGCGGGTGATCTGCAGCGGGCGCTGCGCCGGCGAAAGCAGCTCCAGCACCAGCGGCACGCGCCCCTGGGCGATAGTCGGAGTGGTCGCCTCGCCAAACATCTCCTGCATCCGCACCGCCAGCGCCGGCGGGTTTTCATCGTGATAACGAATCGCGATGCGGCTACCGGTCGGCACCGTATAGTGCGTGGGCAGCTCGCTGTCCAGCTTCTGGCGCAGCGGCCACGGCAGCCAGTTTTGCAGCGCCTGACGCACGTCCAGCGCCTTCAGGGCGCGCAGCGAATGGACGCCCGCCATCTGCGGCAGCAGCCACTGTTCAAGCGAGGCCAGCAGCGACGCCTCGTCAACGGCCGGCCACGCCTCCTCCGGCAGCCACCGCGCCGCGCAGTGTAGCCGCAGACGCAGCTGCTCCGCCTCTGGCGTCCAGGTTAGCACGCTCAGTCCCTTCTCGCGGATCCCGTTGAGCATCGCCTGGTGCAGCTCCTCTTCCGACGGCTTCGCCAGCGGCTGGGTCTTAATCACCAGGCGTCCGATACAGGTGCGCCGCCAGGCCTTCAGCGTTCCTAACGCCTCATCCCACTCGACGATATCGGAACGCCGGGCCAGGGCCGGACACTGCTCAATCAACGCGTGAATATCGACCGGCAGCGCCAGCAGGATCCGCGCGTCCGGCGATGCGCTTCCCTGCAGCAGCAGCGGCGCAATCAACCATTCGTGGCGGCCCAGCGCATCGTCGGCGTCGAGCATCGCCCCCATCCCGTTAGCCAGCTGGTAGCGCCCCTCCTGGCCGCGACGATGGGCGATACGGTCGGCAAAAGCGGAGGCCAGCAGCGCCGCGATGCTGTCGGCGTCGGGCTGACCGCCGCGAACCGCCAGCCTTTTCATCAGCTGCTGCGCCCGCTGCTGCCAGTTACCCTGCTGACGGGCAAACGCCGCGCTAAGATCGCTATTGCCGCCGCGCGGCGGCTCTTCAAGGATCGCCGCCAGTTTAGCCGCCGTGGCGGCGCCATCGGCATCCTCCGCCGCGGTCAGCATCGCCGCCAGGCGCGGATCGTTGCCCAACGCCGCCATTTTGCGCCCGCGCGCCGACAGCCGCTCGCCTTCCAGCGCAGAAAGGTCTGTGAGCAGACGCCGGGCCGCCGCCAGGTTGGTCGCAGGCGGCAGATCCAGCCAGCTGAGCTGGGCCGGGTCCTGGCATCCCCACTGCAGCAGCTCCAGCAGCAGCGACGACAGATCGCTTTGCAGAATTTCCGGGTCGCCCTGCGCCGCCGCGCGCTCGGCCTGCTCTTTAGCCAGCAGATGCAGGCAGATACCCGGCGCCAGGCGCCCGGCGCGTCCGGCGCGCTGGGTCATTGAGGCCTGGCTGATGCGCTGCGTCACCAGGCGAGTGAGCCCGGTGCGGGCGTCAAAGCGGGCGACGCGCTCCTGGGCGCTATCCACCACCAGCCGAATCCCCTCGATGGTCAGACTGGTCTCGGCGATATTGGTCGCCAGCACCACTTTGCGCATCCCGGCGGGCGCGGGCAGTATCGCCTTACGCTGCTCGCTCAGCGGCAGCGCGCCGTACAGGGGGCAAAGGATCACATCGCTCGCCACCCGCTCCGCCAGCCGCTCCTGAACGCGCTGAATCTCTCCCACCCCGGGCAGAAACAGCAGCATTGAGCCATTTTCGCTGCGCAGCAGCTCCGCGGCGGCCACCGCCACCGCCTCGTCAAAGCGCTGATGGGCCGGCAGCGGCAGAAAACGCCGCTCAACCGGAAACGCGCGCCCTTCGGAAACGATAACCGGCGCCTCCGGCAGCAGCCGCTGCAGGCGTTCATTGTCCAGCGTCGCCGACATAATCAGCAGTTTGAGATCGTCGCGCAGCCCCTGCTGAACGTCGAGCAGCAGCGCCAGCGCCAGATCCGCCTGCAGGCTGCGTTCGTGGAATTCATCGAGGATCGCCAGCCCCACGCCGTTCAGCTCCGGATCGCGCTGGATCATCCGCGTTAAAATACCTTCGGTCACCACTTCGAGGCGCGTGTTCGGCCCGACGCAGGTCTCCGCGCGCATGCGATAGCCCACGGTCTCGCCGGGCTTCTCTCCCAGCAGTTCCGCCAGCCGCTGCGCCACGTTACGCGCGGCCAGCCGCCGCGGCTCCAGCAGGATTATGCGTCCGTTGATGTTACCTTCGGCGAGGATTTGCAGCGGCAGCCAGGTGGATTTCCCGGCGCCGGTTGGCGCATTAAGCAGAACCTGCGGCGCATGCCGCAGGGCAGAAAGAAGTTCAGGGAGGACGGCGGCAACCGGCAATGAGGACACGAAACGCTCCGGAGGTTAACATTTGCGGGCAAGCATTGTAGCATCCCGGTAATTCATTACCGAGTCTCTATCATGTCCGAGCCGAAAAGGCTGTTTTTCGCCATTGAACTTCCCGGGGACGTTCAGCAGCAGATCGTGCACTGGCGCGCCGTCAGCTTTCCCGGCGATGCGGGGCGACCGGTGGCGGCGGCTAACCTCCATCTGACGCTGGCGTTTCTTGGCGAGGTGAGCGCGGACAAGCAGCGGGCGCTGTCAGCGATGGCCGGACGGATCCGCCAGCCGGGCTTTACCCTGACGCTTGACGATGCCGGGCAGTGGCTGCGTTCGCGGGTGGTGTGGCTGGGCACCCGTCAGCCGCCGCGCGGAGTGCTGCAATTAGCGAATATGCTGCGCGCCCAGGCCGCCCGCAGCGGCTGCTATCAGAGCCCGCAGCCGTTTCATCCGCATATCACCCTGCTGCGCGACGCGCGCCACGCGGTGCCGATTCCGCCGCCCGGATTTAGCTGGGCGTTTGCGGTCAACGAATTTGTGCTCTACGAATCCAGCTTTAGCCGCGGGCGCACCCGCTATCAGGCGCTGGAACGTTATCCCTTCGACAAGGAAAGCTGATGCTGTTCACTCCTCCCCTGCAGTCCGCCACCCTGGTTAAACGTTACAAACGGTTTCTCGCCGACGTGGTCACCCCCGACGGTCGCGAGCTGACCCTGCACTGCCCCAACACCGGCGCCATGACCGGCTGCGCCGCGCCGGGCGATACCGTCTGGTATTCCACCTCAGATAATCCTAAGCGCAAATATGCCCACACGTGGGAATTAACTGAAACCGTAGAGGGCGCGACAATTTGTGTTAATACTCTACGTGCTAACACGTTGGCAAAAGAGGCGATTCTGGCAGGAAATATTCCCGAGCTTTTGGGCTATAACGCGCTGAAAAGCGAAGTGAAGTATGGTGATGAAAGCAGCCGCATTGATATTCTGTTACAAGCAGATGACCAACAAAACTGCTATATTGAAGTGAAATCGGTTACGTTGGCGGAAAAGGAATACGGTTACTTCCCCGATGCGGTTACCGCACGCGGTCAGAAGCACTTGCGGGAGCTGATGAGCGTGGCGGCAGCGGGCGATCGGGCGGTGATTTTGTTCGCCGTGCTGCACTCGGCGATAGACCGTTTCTCACCCGCGCATCATATTGATGCCAGATACGCACAGCTATTGATTGAGGCGCAAAACAAGGGGGTGGAAATTCTCGCCTACAAGGCGGAACTTTCTACCGAGATGATGACTCTGAATAAGCCGATTACCGTGGTGTTAACCCCCGGTAAATAAACGGCTAAATAGTATTCGGGTCGCGAGCGCAAATACGCTTTTCCTCACAGGGTTGTCAAGTGTAACGTTTAGATAATTGCTATCCGGAAAAGCATCTGCTATTTATAGCGGCCTGATTTTTCCCCCAACACGGGGATCGATAGTGCGTGTTAAGGAGAAGCAACATGCAAGAAGGGCAAAACCGTAAAACATCGTCCCTGAGTATTCTCTCCATCGCTGGGGTGGAGCCGTACCAAGTGAAGCCGGGCGAAGAGTATATGAACGAAGCCCAGCTGGCGCACTTCAAGCGCATTCTTGAAGCGTGGCGTAATCAACTTAGGGATGAAGTGGATCGCACCGTAACGCATATGCAGGATGAAGCTGCTAACTTCCCGGATCCGGTAGACCGTGCCGCTCAGGAAGAAGAGTTCAGCCTGGAGCTGCGTAACCGCGACCGCGAACGTAAACTGATCAAAAAGATCGAGAAAACGCTGAAAAAAGTCGAAGACGAAGATTTCGGCTTCTGTGAATCCTGTGGCGTTGAGATTGGTATCCGTCGTCTGGAAGCGCGTCCGACCGCCGACCTGTGCATTGATTGCAAAACGCTGGCGGAAATTCGCGAAAAACAGATGGCAGGCTAATCACTTCGCTGACGCATCTCTGGCGGGAGCTTTCTCCCGCCCTGATGCTTTAGTCATACGATGACAGATTCCCACTACATCGGGCGCTTTGCCCCCTCACCTTCCGGCGAACTCCACTTCGGCTCATTGATTGCCGCGCTTGGCAGCTATCTCCAGGCTCGGGCGCAGAACGGTATCTGGCGCGTGCGCATTGAAGATATCGATCCGCCGCGTGAAGTCCCCGGCGCCGCCGAGACTATTCTTCGTCAGTTAGAGCACTTCGGCCTGCACTGGGACGGAGAGGTACTCTGGCAGTCAAAACGCCACGAAGCCTATCGTGAGCGCCTGGCCTGGCTACGCGAGCAGGGCCTCTGCTACTACTGCACCTGCACCCGCGCGCGTATCCACGCTATTGGCGGCCTTTACGACGGCCACTGCCGGGATTTACGCCTCGGCGCGGAAAACGCCGCTCTGCGCCTGCGGCAAACGCGTCCGGTCCTTGAATTTTATGACCAGCTACGCGGCACCATCGTCGCCGACGAGCCTCTGGCGCGTGAAGATTTTATTATCCACCGTCGCGATGGGCTGTTCGCCTATAATCTGGCGGTGGTGGTGGACGATCATTTTCAGGGCGTCAGCGAAATCGTCCGCGGCGCCGATCTTATCGAGCCGACGGTGCGGCAAATTTCGCTCTATCAGCATTTTGGCTGGCAGGCGCCGGACTATATCCATTTGCCGCTGGCCCTCAACGCGCAGGGCAATAAACTGTCGAAGCAAAACCACGCTCCGGCGTTATCTACAGGCGATCCGCGCCCGGAAATTGTGCGGGCGCTAACGTTTCTTAATCAGGATGTCATTCAGGAATGGCAGACGCTGAGCATTGAGGATTTACTCAAGTACGCGGTAGCGAACTGGCGGCCGGAGCAAATCCAGCATTCTCAAATGCGTTCTGCTGAGCTATGATTAGCCGCTATTTTTTTGTCCTGAAGTCCGTCTGACACTACGAGGTGTACCATTTTTACCCGAGTCGCTAATTTTTGCCGTAAGGTGCTAAGCCGTGAAGAGCGCGAGGCAGAAGCCGCCGTCGAACAACTACATATGACGGTTATCCCGCGCGAGCAGCATGCAATTTCCCGCAAAGATATCAGTGAAAATGCCCTCAAGGTCATGTACAGACTCAATAAGGCGGGCTACGAATCGTGGCTGGTCGGCGGCGGCGTACGCGATCTGCTGCTGGGCAAAAAACCCAAAGATTTTGACGTCACCACCAACGCCACGCCGGAGCAGGTGCGTAAGCTGTTCCGCAACTGCCGTCTGGTCGGCCGTCGCTTCCGCCTGGCGCACGTGATGTTCGGGCCGGAAATTATCGAAGTCGCGACCTTCCGCGGCCATCACGAAGGCCACACCACCGATCGCGTCACCTCCCAGCGCGGCCAGAACGGCATGCTGCTGCGCGACAATATCTTCGGTTCGATTGAAGAAGACGCCCAGCGTCGCGACTTTACCATCAACAGCCTCTATTACAGCGTGGCGGATTTCACCGTCCGCGACTACGTCGGCGGCATGAAAGATCTGCAGGATGGCGTCATCCGCCTGATCGGCGATCCGGAAACCCGCTATCGCGAAGATCCGGTGCGCATGCTGCGCGCGGTGCGTTTTGCGGCGAAGCTCAGTATGAGCATCAGCGAAGAGACCGCCGAACCGATTCCGCGCCTGGCGACGCTGCTGCACGATGTGCCCCCGGCGCGCCTGTTTGAAGAAGTGTTAAAGCTGCTGCAGGCCGGCGACGGCTATCAAACCTATCTCCTGCTGCGCGAATATAATCTGTTCCAGCCGCTGTTCCCGACCATTACCCGCTACTTCACCGAGCGCGGCGATAGCCCGATGGAGCGCATCATCAGCCAGGTGCTGAAGAATACCGATAACCGCATTCGCAACGATATGCGCGTTAATCCGGCGTTCCTGTTCGCGGTAATGTTCTGGTACCCGCTGCTGGAAACCGCGCAGAAAATCGCCCAGGAAAGCGGGCTGGCCTACTACGACGCCTTCGCGCTGGCGATGAACGACGTGCTGGACGAGGCCTGCCGTACGCTGGCGATCCCGAAACGCATCACCACCCTGGTGCGCGACATCTGGCAGCTTCAGCTACGGATGTCCCGCCGTCAGGGCAAACGCGCGTGGAAGCTGATGGAGCATCCCAAATTCCGCGCCGCCTACGATCTGCTGGAGCTGCGCGCCGGCGCAGAGAACAATAGCGAACTACAGCGCCTGACCAAATGGTGGGGCGAGTTCCAGGTCGCCGCGCCGCCGGCTCAGAAAGATATGCTGGATGATTTAGGCGACGATCCGGCTCCACGTCGCCGCCACCGCCGTCCGCGCAAACGCGCGCCGCGTCGCGAAGGTAGCGCATGACGCTCGCTTATATCGCTATCGGCAGCAATCTGGCCTCGCCGCTGGAGCAGGTTAACGCTGCCGTCAACGCGCTGTCGGAGATTCCTGGCAGCCGGGTGATAAGCGTTTCCTCTTTCTACCGTACGCCGCCGCTGGGGCCACAGGATCAGCCTGACTATCTCAACGCCGCCGTGGCGCTGGAAACGACCCTGGACGCAGACGCGCTGCTCAATCACACCCAGCGCATCGAACTGCAGCAGGGCCGCACGCGTAAAGCTGAACGCTGGGGACCGCGCACGCTGGACCTCGACATCATGCTGTTTGGCAATGAGGTGATTAACACCCCGCGCCTGACCGTACCGCACTACGATATGCAAAACCGCGGTTTTATGCTGTGGCCGCTGTTTGAAATCGCCCCTGAGCTGCGTTTCCCCGACGGCCCGGCGCTGCGCGACGTGCTGGCCAATCTCGGCGCGGAAAAACCCGCCGCCTGGTAATACCCCTTCATTTTTTAGCAATTACGGCGATCGTGGTAATCGGTTGCCTAAAACCATTGCCCCCCTGAATGCGGCTGCTAGAATGCCGGTTAAAATGACTTTCATCATCAGGAAACGTTATGAAACCGACCACTATCGCCCTGCTGCAGAAATGCAAACAGGAGAAGAAACGCTTCGCCACTATCACCGCCTACGACTACAGCTTTGCGAAGCTGTTTGCCGATGAGGGTATCAACGTGATGCTGGTCGGCGATTCGCTGGGCATGACGGTGCAGGGCCACGACTCCACCCTGCCGGTGACCGTAGAAGACATTGCCTATCACACGCGCGCGGTGCGCCGCGGAGCGCCCAACTGTCTGCTGCTCGCCGATCTGCCGTTTATGGCTTACGCCACGCCGGAACAGACCTTCGAGAACGCCGCCATCGTGATGCGCGCGGGAGCCAATATGGTCAAAATCGAGGGCGGCGCATGGCTGGCGGACACCGTGAAAATGCTTGCCGAGCGCGCGGTGCCGGTGTGCGGGCACCTCGGTCTGACGCCCCAGTCGGTGAACGTCTTCGGCGGCTATAAAATTCAGGGCCGCGGCGATGCCGGGCAAGTTCTGCTGGATGACGCGCTGGCGCTGGAAGCGGCGGGCGCACAGCTGCTGGTGCTGGAGTGCGTACCGGTCGAGCTGGCGAAACGCGTCACCGAGGCGTTAACCATCCCGGTGATCGGCATCGGCGCGGGCAACGTCACCGACGGGCAAATCCTCGTCATGCATGACGCATTCGGCATTACCGGCGGCCATATTCCCAAATTTGCCAAAAATTTCCTGAGCACAGCGGGCGACATGCGCGCCGCGGTACGGCAATATGTTGCCGAAGTGGAGTCCGGCGTCTATCCGGGCGAAGAACACAGTTTCCATTAAGGAGTGTTGTTGTGCTGATTATTGAAACCCTGCCGCTGCTGCGCCAGCATATCCGTCGTTTACGCCAGGAAGGCAAGCGCATTGCGCTGGTTCCCACCATGGGCAACCTGCACGATGGTCATATGAAGCTGGTTGATACCGCCAAAGCCAGCGCGGATGTGGTGGTGGCCAGTATCTTCGTCAACCCTATGCAGTTCGACCGCGCCGAGGATCTGGCGCGCTATCCGCGTACCCTGCAGGACGATTGCGAAAAGCTGAACAAGCGTAAGGTCGATTTTGTCTTTGCCCCTGCCGCGGCGGAAATCTATCCGCACGGCCTCGAAAATCAGACTTACGTGGATGTTCCGGGGCTGTCGACGATGCTCGAGGGCGCCAGTCGTCCGGGCCACTTCCGCGGCGTTTCCACTATCGTCAGCAAGCTGTTCAACCTGATCCAGCCGGACGTCGCCTGCTTCGGCGAAAAAGACTTCCAGCAGCTGGCGCTGATCCGCAAAATGGTGGCCGATATGGGCTACGACATCGAGATTATCGGCGTACCGATTATGCGCGCGAAAGATGGGCTGGCGCTCAGTTCACGCAACGGCTATCTCAGCGCAGATCAGCGCAAAGTTGCGCCGGGGCTGTATAAGGTGATGAATGGCGCGGCGGAGAAGCTGGCGGCCGGCGAGCGCAATCTTGACGAGATTATCGCGATTGCCGCGCAGGAGCTGAACGAAAAAGGCTTCCGCGCCGATGATATCCAGATCCGCGATGCCGACACGCTGCTCGACCTGACGGAAAACAGCCAGCGCGCGGTGATCCTGATGGCGGCATGGCTCGGCGAAGCGCGTTTGATCGACAACCAGATAGTGGCGCTCGTTCGGTAGACACGGGTTAAAAATCGGGCAATACTGCCTGGAATTTCCTCAAGGCGGGCGTCACGTCCGCTTTGTTATCGTTAAGCTTTAAAGGTAGACGTTATGATTCGTAATATGCTGCAGGGCAAACTCCACCGCGTAAAAGTCACGCAGGCCGACCTGCACTATGAAGGCTCCTGCGCTATTGATCAGGATTTCCTGGATGCGTCCGGCATCCTTGAAAACGAGGCAATTCATATCTGGAACGTGACCAACGGTAATCGTTTCTCCACCTACGCCATCGCCGCGGAGCGCGGTTCGCGAATTATCTCCGTGAACGGCGCGGCGGCACACTGTGCGAGCGTCGGCGATATTCTGATTATCGCCAGCTTCGTCACCATGCATGACGAAGAAGCCCGCACCTGGCAGCCGAAAGTGGCCTATTTCGAAGGCGAAAACGAAATGAAGCGCCAGGCCAAAGCGATTCCGGTGCAGGTTGCCTGATATTATCAATAGCTCCGGAACTCTATCCGGAGCTATTATTTTTTTTGATTTATATTATTCTTCGATATAATATGATCATTGTGATCAATATTACCCCCCCCCGCTACCTTTCTCAATCACATCATTAGATTATTTAAAAATAGACTTACCCCCTTATCACACATAGAAAGCAAAAATCAATCCGTCATTACTTACATTATTTTGTAAAAATATTAAGTATTAGCCCTCATCTAAAAGAATAGAATCATTGGCACCTAAATATTATTTAGGCTGCTCCCACGCGTTATGGGAAAGTTTAATTTTATATGGATGTTTATCTATGAATAAGTTAACCATTGCTGCCGCATCAATTATTCTGGCTTTGGGCTCCGCTTCCGCATTTGCTGAAGATACGGTAACTACAATCGGTAACGACGTTGGTCTTATCACATTTGATGGCGCAGTTTCTGATACCACTTGCACCATCACCACTAATAACGGCATTAATGCAAACAACGTCACCATTAGCATGCCGGTGGTAAAAAAATCAGAAGTTGAAGGTACCAGCGTTGATGCAGGCGTTGGCTCAAAAGAGTTCGAACTGCACCTGAGCAGCTGCCCGGACACGCTGACCAAAGCATCCGCGACCTTTACCTCTCAGCAGTTTGCCGAACTCTCTAACGGCACGCTGAAAACCGATCCGAGCGTCACCGGTCATGCCGATAACGTGAGCCTGGCGCTGTTTAACAACAGCACCACCGACACCAGTCGCATTCAGGTTGGCCTGCCGAATAACAACACGCAGGTCGCCACCCTGAAAGGCGGCGAAGGCGTACTGGCTTATCGCGTTGCCTACGTTCCAGGCGCCGATTGGGTGAAAGGCACCAACGATATCACCGCGGGTAAAGTGACGAGCAACGCGACGTTTACTATGTCTTACGAGTAATCGTAACGTAATGGATTGTGCGTCTGCGGCTGAAAGCAGGCGCATTGCAGGGAGCTGATGGTTATGGATCGTTTTACCCAACTTACGCTGACATCGCTGGTATGCGCCAGCGCGGCGTTCAGTACGCTTAATGCCCGTGCGGATATCGTTATTTCCGGCACCCGTATTATCTATCCCCAGTCGTCCAAAGACGTCACCGTTAAAATGGAAAATCGCGGTAATAACCCGCTGCTGGTACAGTCGTGGCTTGATGACGGTCGCGATACCGTTAATCCTCAGGAGCTGAAGCTGCCGTTTGTCGTCACGCCGCCGGTCTCGCGCATCGACCCGTCGAAGGGGCAAACCGTACGTATTACGTGGACC
This sequence comes from Klebsiella sp. LTGPAF-6F, assembly GCF_001753185.1. Taxonomy (NCBI): domain Bacteria; kingdom Pseudomonadati; phylum Pseudomonadota; class Gammaproteobacteria; order Enterobacterales; family Enterobacteriaceae; genus Klebsiella; species Klebsiella sp. LTGPAF-6F. The sequence goes on along the minus strand of NZ_CP017450.1, from coordinate 1,170,253 downwards.
CAACAACCTCTGGCCCAGGATCGGGAATCGCTGTTCTGGTTTAACGTCCTTGAGGTGCCGCCAAAAGCAAAAGATGCTGATAGCCAAAACGCATTGCAGCTGGCGTTTCGCACCCGCATTAAGATGTTTTTTCGCCCGGATGGTTTGCAGGGCGATCCGGCGGTTGCCGCCGGTAATCTGCAATGGACGCAGCAAGGAACCGCGTTAATCGCCAATAATAGCAGCCCTTATTATATATCAATGGCTAAAGCGACCATTACCGTGAAGGGAAAAAAAATAGAGGTCGATTCTCACACTATTCCTCCGCTCTCTCATGAAACGATCCCCGTTAAAAATGCGCCAGCATTACAGGGAGGGGGAATTGAATATATCGCTATTAACGATTTTGGTGGTACCGAAAAACATCAAGCCACCATCAATTAATTGTTACTGCTGAAGGACCTCAGCCTTTACAAGAACAGGGACAACATGTTTTTTCGTCGATCGTTATTGTGTACAACGCTATATATTGCACTGCCGTCCTCAGTAATGGCGGAACAAGCGCTTTCAGCGGCTTCAGATGAAGTTGAATTTAACGATCAGTTTTTATTCAGTACCGGTAGCAATATTGACGTCAGCCGTTTTTCTAAAGGGAATCCGGTGCCGCCGGGCACCTATAAGACGCAAGTTTTACTGAATAATCAGCCGAAGATGCTGGTGGATTTTACCTTTAATGATAACGGTACGCCTCGCGCAACGCCCTGCTTCACCGCAAAGCTGCTGGCGCAAATTGGCGTAAAAACGGTGGGAATGGATCTCGAATCCGCGGCCTGTATCGATATTGCGCAACAGTATCCGCAATCGACGTGGAATTATGATATCGGCACCCAGGAGCTCTCGCTCTCAATGCCGCAAATTTACACCCTTAAACACCCTAACGGTTACGTCGATCCTTCACTCTGGCAGAACGGGATTAACGCCGCGATGGTTTCTTACGATCTCAACGCCTGGCATAACGAAAGCGACAGCAGCAGCTCCGATTCGGTTTATGCCGGATTGAAGTACGGCGTGAATGTCGGCGCTTGGCATCTACGGGCCAGGGGCAACGCCAACTGGGATGAAGACTCCGGTAGCGATTACACCAGCCAGGATATTTATCTCCAGCGCGATGTCGCCGCATTACGCTCGCAGTTTCTGATCGGCGACTCTTATACCCGCGGTGATGGCTTCGATTCGTTCAGCCTGCGCGGCGTACGTTTTTACAATGACGATCGCATGCTGCCCGGCGGCGCCTCAACCTACGCCCCGGAGATCCGCGGCGTGGCGAAAAGTAATGCGAAGATCGTGATTAAGCAGAACGGTAATAAGATTTATGAAACCACCGTCCCACCGGGGCCCTTTGCTATCACCGATCTCAGCACTACCGGCTATGGTAGCGACCTGGATGTCTCCATTGAAGAAGCGGACGGCAGCATCCGTACTTTCTCGGTACCCTACTCATCGGTCACTCAAATGCTCAGGCCCGGATATGGACGCTGGGATATCGGCGCCGGGGAACTGCATGATGACGGTTTACATGACAGGCCCAGGTTAGGTTACGCCACGGGATATTACGGCTTAAACAACACCTTCACCGGCTATGCTGGCTTTCAGTATATGGATATCGGCTACTACGCCGGGTTAGCAGGTATCGCGACGAATACGCCCATCGGCGCGTTCGCTTTTGACATCACGCATTCAACAACCGCTATGGATAATCTGGAGACCCTGACGGGCCAGAGCTATCGCGTGACGTGGAGCAAACTACTCAGGGAATCAAACACCTCATTCAACATTGCCGCCTGGCGTTTCTCCACCGAAAACTATATGTCGTTACGCGACGCGGCCACCTTAAATAGCAACGTCAAACGTCATGATAATGCGTCGCAGCAGGAGTACTCCCGTTTTCAGCGGATGAAAAATCAGTTCCAGGTCAATGTGAGTCAGCCGATATCCCTTTGGGAATCCAGCAGCGGCAACCTGTATGTAAGCGGTAGCTGGGAGGATTACTGGAACAAAACCTCCTCTACCTCCCAGTACTCTATCGGTTATAACGACGCATTTTCATGGGCCAGCTATAGCGTTTCACTCCAGCGTTCCTATAACGAATATGGCGATAAGGACGACAGCGTTTACCTCAATCTGAGTATTCCGCTGGAAAACCTGCTGGGACACAACAAACGGCCGCTCGGTTTTTCAACCATCAATACCAGCCTCAACAGCGACCTGAAGTCGAACAATAACATCTCCACCAGCGCCAACGGCAATACCGACGACTATCGCTTCAGCTACAGCCTTAACACCAGCGCCAGCCGGTCAGATGGCTCGTCAATCAACCAGGTTGGCGGTTACGGCAGCTACAGCAGCCCGTGGGGGCCCTTAAGCCTGTCGGCTTCTGCTTCCGATGATGACAGCCGCCAGTACTCCATGAGCTACAGCGGCGGCATGCTGCTGCATTCCGGCGGCTTGACTCTGGCCCCGGGCAGTATTGGCGATACCGATACCCTGGCGCTGGTGCACGCCTCCGGGGCGGAAGGCGCTCGTTTAACGAATGGCGACGGGCGTATTAATCGCTTTGGCTATGCCATTCAACCTTACTTATCCGCCTATCGGGAAAATAGCGTCGGTCTCAACATCGACACAATGGAAGAAGATGTTGAAGTGAAGAATACCAGTACGGTCGTGGTCCCCCGCAGTGGCTCCGTTGTGCGGGTTGATTTCGAAACCAACGAAGGGCGCTCACTCCTGCTGGAGCTTCAGCGCTCCGACAAGGGGTTTATCCCGCTCGGCGCGGATGTGCAAAACGAACGGGGCGAATCTATCGGCACGGTCGGACAGGCCGGTATGGCCTATGTTCGCGGCGTCACGGAAAGCGGAACACTACAGGTTATCTGGGGAAGCGGCCGCGAAGGACGCTGCACCGTTCATTATCAGCTCGCTGATAGCGGTGCCGATAGAAAAGTGGGGCTTACCCGTCTACTGAGTCATCAACGCTGCCAGATGTAACGGCACTTTTTTACAGGGAACAGAATGAAGATAATCAGTTTTAGAAAACGCTGCCTGCTGGGCTGTAGCGGCATTTTACTCGCTACCGCGTTACCGGGTCAGGCAACATCGCTGGATGTCACCTTTACCGCTAACCTGCGCGAAACGACCTGCGATATGGCCATTGAAGGCGGCAGCGGCGATGGCAAAAACAACACCATTCCTGTCGGCGCGAATGGCATAGTGAGCCTGGATAAAATTATCAGCGGCGACAGCGCGGCGCAGGCAACCTTTAAGCTGAAAATCACGGAATGCCCGAGCAGCCTGCAGTCGCTTAAAACCACCATCAGCGGGACGAAATCGGCGGAAAAAGAGACGGTGATTCTGAATGGTAACGCAACGGCAGATGCTGCGGGAGCCCTTGGGATCACTATCGCCAGAGCTTCCGCCACCGATGCCCCTTTCGTGATTAATGCGGGCTCGGACACGGGTAGACTGGTATGGACCAGCCAGGAAATTAACAACAAAGAAGTTCCTCTGGTCGCGACGCTGGTTGAAACGCAGACGGGACAAGGCACGACGGGTGCCTTTAGCGCTTTGGCCACTTTCAACTTCACCTACGAATAATCATCAGAAAAGGAACCTCTTGATGAAAAAAATCTCTTTTCTGGGCGGTGTTGTCGGCACGTTGCTTTTTTCTGCGCCCTCTATTGCCGAGATAACCGGAACCAGCAGCATTTCCGCCACTTTTACCTCGACAATTCAAGCCGGTACCTGCACGGCGCAGATTCAGAACGCCAGCGGTCAGCCCATGAGTACGCTGAATTTCGGCGATGTATTTAAATCCGATCTGGTTAAGCAAAGCCGCAGCGAACCGTTCAAGGTAGCCTTTAGCAACTGTTCTGGGGTGAAATCCGCCAAATATCAAGTCATTCCCGGCAGCGGTGGCGGCTGCTCGGGCCCAAGTTCGAACGGCGACTCTTTTGCCGCAGGCAACTCAACGGCTTTTGAAGTGTGGCAAGGGGGGTCCGGAACGGGAACGTTGCTTAGCTGTAATAACAAGCCCTCACAAACGCTCAGCATCAGCGGTCGTTCGCTCAGCGTCAGTTTTGCTTCGCGCATTGTTATCGCTAAAGATAGAAAAATAGCCAACGTCACAGCGGGTAGCGTCAGCTCTCCCGTCACGTTTGTTATCACCTATCAGTAAGTTAAAAGGAGCAGCACCGCTATGTCATTCTGTATCCGTCTAATCGGCCCAGTTGGGAAGGCGTTGCTGGTTGTGGGAGCGGCAGGCGGGCTGTGCATGGCTCCTTATTTTGCGGATGCCGCGGATGAAAATAAAGAAGGGCTGGACGTCACCCTGACAGCCAATATTGTGGAAAATACCTGCCAGATTTCCATCTCTGGCAATGGAACCGTTCATCTACCTACGGTTTCCCGCCGTTGGTTTTATAACGATGACGGCACTTCGCGTTTGCAGCCCGGCGACCCTGCCAGCGGGACGCTATTTAGCGTGAACGTTGAAAGCTGCTCAGGCGATGCCACGACGGTCAATACTCTCACCTTTGGCTTTAAGCCACAAAATGGGATCTGGCCCGTGGAAAGCCAGCAGGTATTTATCAATGAAGCGCCAGCCGCCGCAGGCGGGGCGGAGAACGTCGGGATTGTCATTTTTTCTACCCACGATAACCGTAACGTTGTGAATAGCGACGGTAGCTCCGCCGTGGTTATTGATGTTTCAAAAGCGGATAACTATCTGGCCAGCTACGATTTTTATGCCCGCTATCAAAATACGGGCACCGTTACCCCAGGGAAAGTTAACAGTCATGTCCTGGTAGACGCTATTTACCAGTGATCAGGGAGGATGAGATGATCAAATTGATGGTATACCCATTCGCGCTGCTGGCTCTGAGCTTTGGCGCCAGCGCCAAGGAGTGCCATCTTGACGATGGCAGAAGCGGCTCGTTAACGCTGAACAACGGTGTAACCACCTATCCAATAACATTCAAGACAGCATTAGGTGACCAGGGAAGCAAGAAACCCGAGCTGCTTACCTTCGACATTCAGTCCAGTTACGCTCTCCGGACCGAATGCGATGCGGGAAACGATGGATTTGATTTTTATGCAAAAACCAACCCAAGCGCCACGCCGACCACCGTAGACGGCAGAGCACTTTTCCCTACAAATATAGAGGGTATTTATTATGCGGTAAGAATATACACCCAGGCCGGCGGCGGCGGATATTTGCCAGAGGCCAGCAGCAAGGACTGGGTTTGGGTCAGCGGCGGCAATCAGTCGTACTGGAATAACCAGCAATTAAAGTACTCTGTGACCTTGTATCAGGACGTCCCTTTTCAAGGAAACCTCAACCACGACATGAGAATTTACCCTAAAGATTCAAGAACATTGGGTCAAATCCGCGTCGGTTCGGCAGATTCAGATGACAATAACCCGTGGACGATTAACGTCAATCCCAGCAGCTTTAGCATACTGGTCATGGCCGCAACGTGTTCTTCCGCCATGGTCAATAACGGCACCAATAACGTGAACTTCGGCGACGTCATGTTCTCATCTTTCCGGGAAGGCTACTGGCCGAGAACACCGTTTACGTTAAGGTTAAGCGGATGCAATAACACCGTCTGGGTACGTATGAAGCTTGCCACACCTAAATCAGAATTGAGCGCGACCGGCGGCGTGACGCTAATGACCAATACGCTCACCGGCAGCGATGCGGCAACTGGCGTAGGAGTAGGGTTAGCGTCGAACTTCACTACCGCCGATGGTTTCAACCTGCAGCCCGGTTTAGAAATATGGTCGCCGTCAACAAGCGTCAGCAATTCGTCATCATATGACTATAGCTTTGATGCCTGGCTTTCCCGCGCATCCGGTGAGCTAAAGCCGGGAAAATTTAAAGCGATAGGCACGTTTACCATCGATTATTTCTGATCTACCCCTGCGGCTGGTTGCTTATCAGCCGCGACATCGTCTCCAGCGAATCCGTTCTTAATATATACAGCCTTTTCAACAAGAACGGATTATCGCCCGGCTTTACCTTCCCCCTCACCGTGGTCACCGCCAGATGAAAACCGGCGTCGTTGGCGGCCTGGACCGCCTTAGCGTTATAGCCGCCAAACGGGTAAGAGAGATACAGTACGTGGGGATTAAACTGCGCCAGCGCCCGCCGCGAATGCGCAAAATCAAACAGAATATTGTGATAGCTGCGGCTGAGGAGGATCGGATGACGTTCAGCATCAACCCGATGCAGGAAATGGGTATGCGACTGCACGTCAAAGACGTCCTGGATCTGTTTTAGCTCGGAAATGCTCATAAACTGCAGCGATTTCGGCGCCCATTTCTGCGGATGGCGCTTGATGCGCGACGAGATAATAAACGCCGTGGCGTGAAAGCCATACTGCTTGAGGATCGGGTAGGCATAGCGGTTGACCGACTTCAGCCCATCGTCAAAGGTGATCGCCACCGCACGCGCCGGAAGATTCACTTTATTACGCAGATAGCCTTCCAGTTGATACATGCTGAGCGTGGTATAGCCCTGGTCGCGTAGCCAGGTCATCTGATTGCTGAAGGCGCGCACGGAGGTCGTCGTTGAGGTATGGCGAAAGCGGGTATTTTCTTCATCACGCAGGATATGGTGATAAGTCAGTACAGGGATGCCGTTATCTTCTTGCGCATCCAGACTGCTCACCCACGCCAGGCGGTTGCCGATACGAATCTGAAACCAGGTTTGATTAAGCCGATCTTTGAGTTTGCTGATAATCGGATAACGCAGATTATTCGCCAGGGTGCCAAATGGCGCGCTGCCCACGGCGGGGGCATCATAGATTGGCGTATCTTTCCAGGTAATGAGGTTTTGGTTGCTCAGAGGCTTATGCAGATCGCCCAGGCTATCCTCCACCCGCTGCTTACCCTGTACCGGCCCCAGGTGGCCTTTATCGATAAAGCCGGTCGCAAAGCCAAAATTAAACTCATAGTAATCCGCCGCCGTCGGTACTACCGCCAGAATTTGCCCTGCCCGCACGTTACCGACGCTCACCACCTGATTGCCAACCTGCGCCCAGATATCCGCATCTTCGGTCGTTTGCATATAACGTGCCGGCACACCCTGCTGGCTTAACAGGCTGGCGGAGGCGCTTAGCGCCGTGAACAGGAGGAGTAAAGCAAGAATTCGGGCAAACATGCGCATCGAGCCGGTAGACAAGAACTGCCGTCATTGTAACAAAAGCCTCATCAATACCAATGCCTAATTCCCGTACGGCTCATGCAGTAGTCGAAAAGGTGGATTTTTTTGCTGCTGATGCCAGAGGCTGCTCACCGCCGGGCCTCCGGCGGTGACAATGGCGTGTCGGAAGGCTTCGCTGCTCAGACTCTGACGCAGCAAATACATACATTCCAGTAATGAATAGTCGATCCCGGAAATCACTTCACAGTGGGTGTGCTTATGGCTCAGCAGCGCCGCCACGCGATAAGGCGCCGCGCCGGTTTTATCGGTCAGAAAAATGACCCCGTCTCCGCCGTCCGTCTCGTGCAGCGCATCGCACATCATGCGGCTCAGCATATTGCTGCTGAGATTACGCCAGTAGTTGACCGCCCGACACTGCGTCAGCGGCCCAAACTTTTTCTCCAGACGATCCAGCATCTCCTGCGCCAGTTCGTCATGACAGGTAATCACCCAACCTAACATCGCCCACCTCCTTAGCAGGCAAACAATGTAGCAAGGGAAGAGATGAATATCGGTGATGACAATCAAAATTGTTTGCCGGCGCTTCGCTGAACGGGGCAGCGAAGCGCCGTGGTTGGCTAAATTAGCTGCGAAGCCCGCGTCCGCGCTGGATCAGATACCAGCACAAGAGATAAAACGCGACGATAAACACCACCAGCACGCCGAAGGTGGTGGCGAGCGGAACATCGTTAATGCCGAGGAAACCGTAGCGGAAACCGCTGATCATGTAGACGATCGGGTTCAGATGCGACAGCCCTTGCCAGAACGGCGGCAGCAGGGTCAGCGAATAAAAAACCCCGCCGAGATAGGTCAGCGGCGTCAGCACGAAGGTCGGAATAAGGCTGATATCGTCAAAGGTTTTGGCAAACACCGCATTCAGCAGACCGGCCAGCGAAAATAGCACGGCGGTCAGCACCAGGGTCAGGGCGACGAATATCCATGAGTGAACCTGGAACGGTACGAAAAACAGCGAAATCGCCGTCACCAGAATCCCGACGCACAGACCGCGGGCAACGCCGCCGCCCACATAGCCGGCGATAACCACGTGGGTGGGAACCGGCGCGACCAGCAGTTCTTCAATATTGCGCTGAAATTTCGCGCTGAAGAACGAGGACGCCACGTTGGCGTAGGCGTTGGTGATCACCGCCATCATAATCAGGCCCGGCACGATAAACTGCATATAGGTGAAACCGTGCATTTCACCGATGCGCGAGCCGATCAGATTGCCGAAAATAACAAAGTAGAGGGTCATAGTTATGACCGGCGGCACCAGCGTCTGGATCCAGATACGCATAAAGCGGTGGATCTCTTTGGTCCAGATGCTTTTCAGCGCGACCCAATAAAGCTGCATCATGCTGATTCTCCTTTCCGGTCATGGACCAGCGTGACAAACAGCTCTTCCAGACGGTTAGCTTTGTTACGCATACTTAATACCTGTACGCCCTGCGCGCTTAACTGAGTAAATACGCTGTTAATCCCCTGCTCACGCAGCACCTCAACCTCCAGCGTCGACGTATCAACCAGACGATACTGATAGCCTTCCAGTACCGGTAATGGGCTCTTAGGTGCCAGATCGAGAATAAAGGTTTCCGATTTCAGTTTGGAAAGCAGCGCCTTCATCGAGGTGTTTTCCACCAGCTCACCGTTCTGAATAATGCCAATATTGCGACACAGCATCTCGGCCTCTTCCAGATAGTGGGTAGTGAGGATAATCGTCGTGCCTTTATCGTTGAGATCTTTCAGGAAGCCCCACATCGAACGACGCAGCTCGATATCCACTCCCGCCGTGGGTTCATCAAGAATCAGCAGCTTCGGCTCGTGCATCAACGCGCGGGCAATCATCAGGCGGCGCTTCATGCCGCCGGAGAGCATCCGCGCGCGTTCGTTGCGTTTTTCCCAAAGATCGAGCTGTTTAAGGTACTTTTCGCTACGGGCGATCGCTTCTTTGCGCTCGACGCCGTAGTAGCCCGCCTGGTGAATCACAATCTGCTGCACGGTTTCAAACGGGTTAAAGTTGAACTCCTGCGGCACCAGGCCGAGCTGGCGCTTGGCGTTCACCACATCCTTTTGCAGGTCATAGCCAAACACGTTGACCTCGCCGGAGGTTTTATTCACCAGCGAACTGATAATGCCGATAGTGGTGGATTTTCCCGCGCCGTTTGGCCCCAGGAGCGCGTAAAAATCGCCCGCCTCAACCTGCAGATCGATTCCGCGCAGCGCCTGAACCCCGCCGGGGTAGGTTTTTTTAAGCTGTTTTAATTCCAGAGCAATGGTCATTAAATGTCTCTTCTCGTGTCGTGACACGCGATGGGTTGTTTTAAAAAATGTGAGGTTAACCTATATTAGCGCAACGCACTTACTTGGTTACAGGCCCGTAAACATCCATGAACGATATAGATACACTCATCAGCAACAATGCACTATGGTCAAAAATGCTGGTGGAGGAAGACCCCGGTTTCTTTGAGAAACTGGCACAGGCGCAGAAGCCGCGCTTTCTGTGGATTGGATGTTCCGATAGCCGCGTCCCCGCTGAACGTTTGACCGGCCTGGAACCTGGCGAGCTGTTTGTACACCGTAACGTCGCCAACCTGGTGATTCATACCGATCTGAACTGTCTTTCCGTCGTGCAGTACGCGGTCGACGTACTGGAGGTTGAACACATCATCATCTGCGGCCACTACGGCTGCGGCGGCGTGCAGGCGGCGATTGAAAATACCGAGCTTGGCCTTATCGACAACTGGCTGCTGCATATTCGCGATATCTGGTTTAAGCACAGCTCGCTGCTGGGGGAAATGCCCGAAGAGCGCCGCCTTGATACGCTGTGTGAATTGAATGTGATGGAGCAGGTTTACAACCTTGGCCATTCAACGATTATGCAGTCGGCGTGGAAGCGTGGACAGAAGGTGACGATTCACGGCTGGGCCTACGGCATTCACGATGGCATGTTACGCGATCTGGACGTGACCGCCGTCAGCCGCGAAACGCTGGAGCAGCGCTATCGCCAGGGCATTTCCAACCTTAAAAGCAAGCACGTCAATCACAGGTAATTCACGCGCCCCTCTTAACTATCCCGGATAAGCCGGGATAGACACTCCGCGTTACTCGTCCAGCAGCGTCACTTTGCCGATATACGGCAGGTGGCGATAGCGCTGAGCATAGTCGATACCGTACCCCACCACGAACTCGTCCGGGATCGCAAAACCGACAAACTCAACCGGCACCTTCACTTCGCGGCGGCTTGGCTTATCGAGCAGCGTACAAATCGCCAGCGATTTTGGTTCACGCAGGCTGAGGATTTCACGCACTTTTGACAGCGTATTGCCAGAGTCGATGATGTCTTCCACGATCAGCACATCTTTACCGCGGATATCTTCATCCAGGTCTTTGAGGATTTTGACGTCACGGGTGGTGGACATGCCGCTGCCGTAGCTCGAGGCGGTCATGAAATCTACTTCATGGGGTACCTGAACCTCACGGCACAGGTCGGCCATAAACATAAATGAACCGCGTAATAGCCCCACCAGCACCATTTCGCTGCCGCTATCTTTGTAATGTTCATTAATTTGACGACCGAGCTCAGCGATACGGGCTTTGATCTCAGTTTCCGGGATCATCACTTCTACAGTATGTTTCATAAAACTAACCATTTGATTCTTAATGTAAATCATCAAAGCCGCTGCGATTGCACCGACGTTGACCGGCAAGCCACGCAGTATACCAGTAAAAAGAAATATGCGATGCAGTGATTAATAAAGCCCATTTTGTGATTCCGATCACACTTGTTAAATCCTATACTTAATTGCAGTTAAAAAATTAACAAACAAACGAGTGTCCTTCTATGGCAGAAACAAAATCTCAACAATCACGGCTACTCGTGACGCTGACGGCTCTTTTTGCAGCGTTCTGTGGCCTGTATCTTTTAGCGGGCGGGGCCTGGCTGGTCGCTCTTGGCGGCTCATGGTACTACCCTGTCGCAGGCCTGGTCATGCTGGGCGTCACCGTCATGCTGTTCCGCGGCAAGCGTTCTGCGCTTTGGCTGTACGCCGCGCTGCTGCTTGCCACTATGATCTGGGGAGTATGGGAAGTTGGTTTCGACTTCTGGGCGCTGACCCCGCGTAGCGACATTCTGGTCTTCTTCGGCATCTGGCTTATCCTGCCGTTTGTCTGGCGCCGCCTGCCGATTCCCTCCTCTGGCGCCGTTGCCGGGCTGGTTGTCGCCCTGCTGATTAGCGGCGGTATCCTGACCTGGGCCGGCTTCAACGACCCGCAGGAAGTCAACGGTACGCTGAGCGCTGATGCAACGCCAGCGGCCCCCATTTCCGACGTAGCCGATGGCGACTGGTCGGCGTATGGCCGCAATCAGGAAGGCCAGCGCTACTCGCCGCTGAAGCAGATCAACGCCGATAACGTGAAGAACCTGAAAGAAGCCTGGGTCTTCCGTACGGGCGATCTCAAGCAGCCTAACGATCCGGGTGAAATCACCAATGAAGTCACGCCGATTAAAGTGGGCGACACGCTTTATCTGTGTACCGCTCACCAGCGCCTGTTCGCGCTTGACGCGGCCACCGGTAAAGAAAAGTGGCATTTCGATCCGCAGCTCAACGCTGACCCCTCTTTCCAGCACGTGACCTGTCGCGGCGTTTCATATCATGAAGCCAAAGCGGATAACGCGCCGGCGGATGTGGTTGCCGACTGCCCGCGTCGTATCATTCTTCCGGTCAACGATGGTCGCCTGTTCGCCATCAATGCCGAAACCGGTAAGCTGTGTGAGTCCTTTGCTAATAAAGGCATTCTCAATCTGCAAACCAACATGCCTGTCACTACGCCGGGTATGTATGAACCAACATCACCGCCGATTATTACCGACAAAACTATCGTCATTGCCGGCGCCGTGACCGATAACTTCTCCACCCGCGAGCCGTCGGGCGTTATCCGCGGCTTTGATGTGAATACCGGTAAACTGCTGTGGGCCTTTGACCCGGGCGCGAAAGATCCCAACGCGATTCCTGATGATGAACATCATTTCACGCTGAATTCACCAAACTCCTGGGCGCCAGCGGCCTATGACGCGAAGCTGGATCTGGTCTACCTGCCTATGGGCGTAACCACCCCGGATATCTGGGGCGGCAACCGTACGCCTGAACAAGAGCGCTATGCCAGCTCCATCGTGGCGCTGAACGCCACGACCGGTAAACTGGCGTGGAGCTACCAGACCGTTCACCACGATCTGTGGGATATGGATATGCCGTCGCAGCCGACGCTGGCGGATATCGACGTCAACGGTAAAACCGTGCCGGTGATTTACGCTCCGGCAAAAACCGGTAATATTTTTGTCCTCGATCGCCGCAACGGTGAACTGGTTGTCCCGGCACCGGAAAAACCGGTTCCGCAAGGGGCGGCGAAAGGTGACTACGTCGCGAAAACTCAGCCTTTCTCCGACCTGAGCTTCCGTCCGAAGAAAGACCTGACCGGCGCGGACATGTGGGGCGCCACCATGTTCGACCAGCTGGTGTGCCGCGTTATCTTCCATCAGCTGCGCTACGAAGGGATTTTCACCCCGCCGTCAGAACAAGGCACGCTGGTATTCCCGGGTAACCTGGGGATGTTCGAATGGGGCGGCATCTCCGTCGATCCGAACCGCCAGGTGGCGATTGCTAACCCGATGGCGCTGCCGTTTGTCTCAAAACTGATCCCTCGCGGCCCAGGTAACCCGATGGAGCAGCCTAAAGACGCCAAGGGTTCCGGTACCGAAGCCGGTATTCAGCCACAGTACGGTGTCCCTTACGGCGTTACGCTTAATCCGTTCCTGTCACCGTTTGGTCTGCCCTGCAAACAGCCAGCCTGGGGCTATATCTCCGCGCTGGATCTGAAAACCAACGAAGTGGTGTGGAAAAAACGTATCGGTACGCCGCAGGATAGCCTGCCGTTCCCGATGCCGATTAAGCTCCCGTTCACAATGGGTATGCCGATGCTGGGCGGTCCAATCTCGACGGCCGGCAATGTGCTGTTTATCGGCGCGACCGCGGATAACTACCTGCGCGCGTACAATATGAGCAACGGTGAAAAATTATGGCAGGCACGTCTGCCGGCGGGCGGCCAGGCGACGCCGATGACCTATGAAGTGAATGGCAAGCAGTACGTTGTCATCTCTGCGGGCGGTCACGGTTCGTTTGGCACGAAGATGGGCGACTATATCGTCGCTTATGCTTTACCGGACGACGCGAAGTAAAAAACAGAAGGCCCGGTTTCCGGGCATTCTCTCTATGGTACATCTCTCTCTTTTCTATCGAAACAAGCCACACACCTCGCCCTTAGACGGGAAGCGAATTCTACACCGTAAAACCCAGCATCATTCCCGTATCTTCATGCTCCAGCAGATGGCAGTGCGCCATATAGGCATGTTCTTTCGGCGCATCGTGATCAAATTTCACCAGTACTTCACTGACATCGCCTTCAACCCTGACGGTATCTTTCCAGCCGCTCCTGTGGGGTGCCGGCGCTTTGCCGTTTTCGGACAAAATACGGAACTGAGTGCCGTGAATATGGAACGGATGCAGCATCATGTCGCCTTTGCCAGAAATCACCCACCGCTCATACTGCCCTTTCGCCGCCGCAAACAGGGGAACATTCATATCAAAGGCTTTACCGTTGATCCGATTCGCATTATGGAAATCAAACTCCTTATTGCCGTGCTTCATCTGCGCCGTGCCGCCATGATTCATGCTTCCCATGTCACCGTGGTTCATATTGTTCATATTCCCCATCTCTCCGTGATTCATCATCATGCCATGGTCCATGCCGGACATGGCCTGGTCGCCATATTTTTGCATCAGCGCCTGCATGCCCATCATATCGAGCATCGGATCCATCGAGAGCTGCAAAGTACGCTGAGTCAGGCCCTGAAGCGAGGGCAGCGCTGGCATAGCGGCCAGCACATCCGGCAGATTACCGGAAGCCTGGATAGTCAGCGGCTGCACGCGTAACACTGGCTGCGGCCGATCAAACGGAGCGATCGCCATCCCCATCTGGTTGACCGGGAGCGTAATTAAATCGAAGGGCTTCCCGTCAGTGGTATCCACCAGCACTTCGAAACGCTCGCCCATCAGCACCGGCAGCGCGTTAACTTTCACCGGCTCAGCCAGAAGACCACCATCGCTTGCCACGACGTACATGGGCCGCTTATCGCTGGTGGCGAAATTCAAAGAACGCGCATTACAGCCGTTCAGCAGACGTAAACGTAGCCAGCCGCGAGGCGCAGCGTGCTCCGGGTACAGCGCGCCGTTAGTGAGTAGCGTATCGCCAAACCAGCCCACGGCTGCGCTCATAATATCGAGCTGATAATCAATCTCTCCCGCTGAGGTGAATTTTTTATCCTGCACAATCACCGGGACATCATCAATTCCCCACTGCTTTGGCAGGAGCAGCTTTTCGCTTTCTGCATCAGAAATCAGCACCAGCCCTGCCAGCCCCATCGCGACCTGTCTGCCGGTTTTGCCATGCTGATGGGGATGGAACCAGCAGGTCGCCGCCCGCTGCGTTGGGGTAAAGGTCACCGTGCGGGAGCCTCCGGCGGCAATCACGCCCTGGGGACCGCCGTCCACGGCGCCGGGAACCTCCAGACCGTGCCAGTGCACGGTGGTCTCTTCCGCCAGACGGTTATGAATATCGATGGTCGCCTCCTCACCCTGCTTAAGCTGTAGGGCCGGGCCCAGCAGATTGCCGTTATAGCCCCAGGTGGTCGCCAGATGCGGACCGAACTGCGTTTTTCCAGCCTGAATGATTAACGAGATGCGATTGCGCGCGTCGGCGGTAAGCAGTTCGGGTACAGGCAAAGATGGGCGGCTGGCGGCAAAAACCGAGCGGCTCCATAGCGGCAATGCGCTGGCCACGCTGACCGCAGCGGTTAGTTTAAGAAACTCACGACGTTGCATTTTCACATCCTTTTTATTCTGCTGGTGAATAATTGAGCTTAAACCCTCCCCCAACAGGAAGGTCAAGCAGAAGAGTAAGAATAAAGCTCGGCGCACTGTAACGAAGTGTGCTAACTTTGTTTGTCCGTGATTCAATGGTAGAAAAAATGAAGACGCTTTTCAGAACAATAGTGCTTGGCAGCCTGCTGACTCTCTCCGCCAATAGCTATGCATTAAGCGAGTCCGAAGCGGAAGATATGGCTGATTTAACGGCAGTATTCGTCTTTCTGAAGAACGACTGCGGTTATCAAAATCTGCCTAACACGCAGATTCGCCGTGCCCTGGTCTTTTTTGCTCAGCAGAATCAATGGGATTTAAGCAATTACGACAGCTTCAATATGAAAGCGCTCGGCGAAGATAGCTACCGGGACCTTAGCGGAATCCAGATTCCCACCACTAAAAAATGCAAAGCGCTGGCCCGCGATTCGCTTAGCCTGCTCGCTTACGTGAAATAACCCCCTTCATTTCAGAAAACGGTAGCCGTGCGAATACGGCTATGGCGCCGCGTAATAATAACAATTCAATTAACAATAGCACTTAATTTATATCTCAATTCATAGAATTCAATGATAATTCATTAAGCATTCAACATATTAATATATACCCTAAATAATTAGAGTTACTTGAAGGCGACAAGGGGTGAGCGAGCGTAGCCAACGCATCAGCAGCGTGAAATATGACGGGTATAACTAATATTAAAAGTACGCCATCAAAAATCATAAACTCTATTATTGCAATCTTCTTTTTCGCACACTATTATCGCCCGATAACACCTCTTTTTATCAATGGAATGAAACCTTGAACAGATCCTTATTTACAAGCATAGCGCCTCTGGCCCTCATTTTATTAGCGGGTTGTAATTCAATACAATCCAGGCAATCCGCCGGATTAGTGAAACCCTTATCTGAGTCGACATTAAGCCAACAGCAAACCGAACAGCAGAGAATCGCCGATGAGCAAGCGCGTTTAGACACTTGCCGTAAAGCGCTGGAGTCGCTGAAAGAAGTGAACCCCAAACAGGCGGACAAACTCGGCAATGAGTTCACTGCCCTGCTTAGCGCGGCATCACAATATAATTCTGTGCGCAGTAAAGTGGCAGAACCGACAAAACAGGGGATCGATTCGATGTACCAGTTCAAATCAATCAAGCTGTGCGCTGATATTGAAAAGGAGCTGATCGATAGCCTTGTTAAACGTGGTGAAAATGTTCAGCCATGAACGGGAAAATAGCCAAAAACTTCAATCCGGTATCGCTGGCAGCAGTTTTTGTGCTGGCGCTATCGCCGGATGTCTATGCGGAAAAAGATGCCCTTATTAGCGTCACGGCAAGCTCAAATAGTGATGCTTCAGGCCCGGCATTTTTAAATTATGCTAAAGAGCATCAGGCGCAAAAAATCAGCGAGCCGGTAAAGCCCGTTGAGGAGAAAAGCAATAATACAAAAACAACGAATAAAAAAACCGTCCTGAATACCCATGAAGTTTCCCGTCAGGCTGCAATAATTGCTCAAAAAGATAAACTCATCCGCCAACTTCGGCAGCAGCTTGATGCGAAGCCGGCCATGATGAACGCCGAAGCAGACAACCAAAAAGCGCTGAAGGATAAAATTCAGCTGCTTGAGAAAAAGTTAGCGACTGCCGTAGCCGAAAAACAACAATTAATAGATAACGCGCTATCCGCCGCGGCTGAAATAAAACAGATCGAGGGTCAGCGTAATGCCACAGAAAATAAAACGCTGCAGCAGGAAAAAAGAGTGGCATTAATAGAATCCGCGAAACAAAAAGTTGAGCGTCAGCTGGCTGAGGCAACCGCCGAAAAGCAATCCCTGCAGCAGAAGCTCGCAGCGCTGGAAACAGAAAAACAGGATACGCTCTCAAAGCTGGCGGCGGCCGCAGCAGAGAAACAAGCGCTCACCGGTAAGTTCACGACAGAGGCGAAAGAGAGGCAAGCCCTCGCAACAAGGCTCGCTGCTGCAGAGGCAGATCAGCAGGAAATGCTGACAAAACTCGCCGCGGCTGACGCCGCACAGCGGGCGCTGCAAACGAAACTCGATGCGTCTCAAGCCGAGCAGAAAGCAGCGATAGCGAAGCTCGCCGCCAGTGAAGCGGAAAAAACAGATTTAACGACAAAGCTGGCGGCCGCGGCAGTAGAAAAACAGGCGCTCACGGCTAAACTAGACGCCGTTATCATCAGTAAGCCCCAGCCGTCCCTTCAGGCGGATGCTGTCCGTCAGCAGGCCGATCAAGACCACGCCCTACAGCAGGCCAGCGCCGATGAAATTACCCGGCTAAAGGCCAGGCTTGCTGACGCCGAGGCGAAAAAGCCGCTGGCTATCGACTTTGCAAAAGAGCCTCTGCGGCAGGCTTACGCTATCGGCGTATCGATGGGCGAGGAGGTGCTGCAGCTCTTATCTACCCGGGCATCTCAGGGCGTAAAAACCAGTAAAGATACCGTTTTACAGGGGATTATGGATTCTTTTTCAGGGGATATCGCCCTTGATGAGAAAGCGCGCAATAAAGCCTTATTCGATGTGTCTAAAAAAGTCTTTCAGAACCTAAAGAAGCTCGAACAGCAAACCCTTAGCGAAGGAAAGAAATATCAACAACACTTCGCGAAGCAAAAAGGGGTGGTATTGAAAGACGGCATTTACAGTCGCATAGATTATGCCGGCAAGGGCAAGATTCTCGACAGCGATATCGTTACCGTCACCATCAAGGAAACGCTTACCGACGGAACCGTCATTAACGATATGGAAGCGGAGGGGAAAGTCTGGTCCCAGCCTCTGAAATCTTATCCTCCCATCTTCCTTGGGCCACTCAAGCGGCTGGGAAACCACGGAGCGATAACGGTCGTGATCCCTCCCAATCTCGCCTACGGCAGCGAAGGCAAGCCGCCTAAAATCCCGCCGGGAGCGACCATGGTATATACCGTCAGAATCGTTGACGCCACTGCGGCGGAACCACAGGTTAAAAAACCCTGATCCTGGTGCCTCCCACCGGGGAGGCGTTTTCCCCTCTTTGTGAACGGGTAATGTTCCACGCTTCATTTGCTGAAATATCCACCGTGCATCATCTTCTATAGTTGGCTATGATGTTGCGCTCATTTTTAATGGGTGTAACAGGTGTTAACAAAGGAGGATCTGCCCGTGGCCGATAGCAATCTGTGGCATGAAACGCTGCACGACCATTTTGGTCAGTATTTCAGCGTTGATAACGTTCTGTATCATGAGAAAACCGAGCATCAGGATTTAATCATTTTCGAAAACGCAGCCTTTGGCCGCGTGATGGCGCTGGACGGCGTGGTACAAACCACCGAACGTGATGAGTTTATCTACCATGAAATGATGACCCATGTTCCTCTGATGGCCCACGGCCAGGCGAAACATGTGTTAATTATCGGCGGCGGCGATGGCGCCATGCTGCGCGAAGTCTCCCGTCACCGCAGCGTCGAAACCATCACCATGGTAGAAATTGACGCTGGCGTGGTTTCATTCTGTCGCCAGTACCTCCCCAACCATAATGCGGGTGCGTACGACGACCCGCGCTTTACCCTGGTGATTGACGATGGCGTCAATTTTGTTAACCAGACGGCGCAAACGTTTGACGTCATTATCTCCGACTGCACCGATCCTATTGGTCCCGGCGAGAGCCTGTTTACTTCCGCCTTCTATGAAGGCTGCAAGCGCTGCCTCAACCCAGGCGGGATCTTTGTCGCTCAGAACGGCGTCAGCTTCCTGCAACAAGATGAGGCCGTCGATAGCCATCGCAAGCTCAGCCATTACTTTAGCGACGTAAGCTTCTATCAGGCGGCGATTCCCACCTACTACGGCGGCATCATGACCTTCGCATGGGCCACGGACAACGAAGCGCTGCGCCATCTTTCCAGTGAAATCATCCAGGCCCGTTTTCACAAGTCGAACCTGAAGTGCCGTTATTACAATCCGGCCATTCACGCGGCGGCATTTGCTTTACCGCAGTATTTACTGGATGCGCTATCCACCGTTAAGTAAGGAGGTGATCTAAATTGAAAAAATTGAAGCTGCACGGCTTTAACAATCTGACCAAAAGCCTGAGTTTTTGCATTTACGATATCTGCTACGCAAAAACGGCAGAGGAGCGCGATGGCTACATCGCCTATATTGACGAACTCTACAACGCCAACCGCCTGACGGAAATTTTGTCAGAGACCTGTTCGATTATCGGCGCCAATATTCTTAACATTGCCCGCCAGGATTATGAACCGCAGGGCGCCAGCGTGACGATCCTGGTCAGCGAAGAGCCAGTCGATCCGCAGCTTATCGATCAGACAGAACACCCGGGTCCGCTACCGGAAACCGTGGTGGCGCATCTCGATAAAAGCCATATCTGCGTTCACACCTATCCGGAAAGCCATCCTGAGGGCGGACTGTGCACCTTCCGCGCCGATATTGAAGTCTCAACCTGCGGGGTCATTTCACCGCTGAAGGCCCTGAACTATCTGATTCACCAGCTAGAATCCGATATCGTCACGATTGATTATCGCGTTCGCGGTTTTACCCGCGATGTGAACGGCATGAAGCACTTCATCGATCATGAAATTAACTCCATTCAGAACTTCATGTCCGAAGATATTAAGTCTTTGTATGACATGGTGGACGTGAACGTTTATCAGGAAAATATTTTCCATACTAAGATGTTGCTTAAGGAGTTCGACCTTAAGCACTATATGTTCCACACGAAGCCGGAAGATTTGAGCGAAGAGGAGCGTAAGGTGATTACCGACCTGCTCTGGAAAGAGATGCGCGAAATCTACTACGGACGTAATATACCGAGCGTGTAACACCGTATCGGCTGGCGGTATCCTTAACGTTCAGGCTGTACCAGCGTAAGGGCAACGGACTGCGCTTTCAGCTCAGCCTGAACGGGAAGAGGCAGACTCACATCGGTAATAATGTCAGTGAAGCGGCCCAGCGGAGCGACGTTGAACAGCGAGTGGGCGCCATATTTGCTGCTGTCGGCCAGTAAGATCTTACGCTGGGCGTTGGCAATGATCTCCTGCTTCAGCCCCGCCTTTTCTTCCGTCGGCGTCGTCACGCCCTCTTCCACGCTCCAGCTGTTACAGCTCATAAAAGCGATATCGGGATAGACGCTACGTAACATCTTACGACCAAACTCGCCGATACAGGACTGGCTGCTGTCATCAATGCGGCCACCGACGATGGTCACTTCTATCTGCCGGAACTCGGATAAAAACAGAGCGATATGCAGATCGACTGTGATCACCCTGAGCGGAAGATGGGTCAGGCATTTTGCCAGCTCCAGCATGGTGGTGCCGGCGTCCAGTACCACCGCGTCGCCCGCCTGCACCATCGAGGCGGCAAAACGCGCAATCGCCCGCTTTTCCGCAGGCGATCGTAGCTGCTTTTCATTGGTGGTAGGCTGAGAAGGCTCAAAGCGCCGCAGGGCAACACCGCCGTGGCTGCGGCTGATCACGCCCTGCTCATCCAGTTTGATCAGATCGCGTCGTATCGTTGCAGGCGATGCTTCTACCGCATCCACCAGCTGTTCCACGGTCACCAGCGTATGATTTTTCAAATACGCTACAATCTTATCCAGACGGTGTTGTCCTTTCATAACAGGAAATTACGCCAGTTGCATTGCCAGTTTAATCGATACGGCCATGCTCTCAGATTTTGCTTTTCCCGTCCAGGCTATATCAAACGCGGTGCCGTGATCGGCAGAAGTGCGGATGAACGGCAGACCCGCGGTGATATTCACCCCATCGTAGAAGCCAAGCAGTTTGAGCGGAATATGTCCCTGATCGTGGTACATCGCCACCACCATGTCATATTGCCCCTCGTATGCCTGTAGAAACACGGTGTCCGGCGGGCAGGGCCCGTAAACATCGATTCCCTTCGCTTTCATGTTTTCAATGGCCGGCGACACAATGCGTATTTCTTCATCGCCAAACAGACCGTTTTCGCCCGCATGGGGATTGACCCCGGCAACGGCAATGCGCGGCTGGGTGAAGCCGACGCGTTTCAGGAAGCGATCCGCGATGCCGATGACCGTCTCCACGCGCTGGCCATTAAGCGTATCGAGGAACTTACGCAACGCAATGTGGGTCGAGACATGAATGACCTTCAGCTTGTCGGTGTAGAGCACCATGGCGTAATCGCGGCTTTCAGTCAGCGTCGCCAGCAGCTCGGTATGACCAGGATAATTGTGCCCGGCCAGATGAAGCGCTTCTTTATTCAGCGGTGCGGTCGCGATGGCGTGTACGTCGCCTTTCATCGCCAGCGCCGTCGCCCGCTTCACGCAGCGGTAGGCCAGATCGCCCGCCTGGGCCTGCACTTTACCCGGCTCCAGCGCGTCCGGCTGGGCCAGCGGCTCGTCGATGACATGAATCACGCCAGGAGCAAATCGCGCCTCCGCGACCTCGGCGATCGCGCGAAAGGTGACGCCTTCGGCCAGCCCTTTGTCCTGCAGATGTTTCAGGGTTTTCAGACACCCGACCACCACCAGCGGCGCGCCGTTGAGCTCGTCTTCACAAAGCGCTTTGACAATAATTTCCGGACCGATGCCCGCCGGGTCGCCCATCGTAATCGCAATTGTTTTAGTTACCACTGTACATCTCCTCAATAAAATAAAGCGCATCACAAAGGGTGCTGTCTGAACCGAATCCGCCGGCTTTAGTGATAACCGGCAGATCGTCGATTTCACTGTTAACGAACGTCCCACAGGGAATACAGGGCGCCACCTCACTCTGAATGCGATAGCCTTCCGCCCCGAGCGCGGCGGCGACCGCGGTGGCGATATCTCCTCCGGTCAGGAAGAGCCCGCCAATACGAGCCAGTTCGATAATGCGCAGCGTAATCATCCCGAGGCGTTCGCTAAGCATCTCACCGAGCTGCTGGCGGCTTACGCCAGCCTGAGCGCACAGGCCGTCGATCATCTGCCGATCGTCCGCACTCCGGCTGGTACGTAAAATGGTGTGCTGCTGGCGACCGAGCAGCGCACAGGCCTGTTCAACCGCCGCGGCCATTTCCTGCTCGTACTGGGCCGAGGCCAGCCGCGAGGCATCAATATCCACGACCCTGGCGCGCGCCTGGCAGAGCGCTTTTTCAACCTGCCGCCGCGTGGCCTCGCTCATCGATCCGGCCACCACCAGTACCGGTAGCTCCTGCTTTTCCTGCATGAAGGTGCTGACCGGTAGCGCGTTCGCCAGCCCGGCAGCGCCCACCAACAGCGGCATCTCTTTTTGTTCACAAATAGCCTGGGCAATCAGCAACAGATCGCGATCTTCCACGGCATCCACCACCACCATGCACTCACCCTCGGCTGAAAAAGCCGTCAACAGGGCGCTCAATTGCCCCCGACGAACGTCTTCGAGCGACACTTCATGAACCGGGATATCGCTTTGCAGGGCGATCAACGTCGCAATACGCGAGGAGATAATGGGCGTTTTCGGATCGCTGGCGAATTCGGTTTCCAGCAGTGGCGTACCGTTGACCAGGCATAATCCGTCGCGGGTGGTACGCCCGGCTGCGGGGATAGCCGCCGCAATTACGGCCAGCTTCCGGTTTGCAGCACGCATTGCCGCCGTCACTTCAGCCCCCACGTTACCGCGGAAAGTGGAGTCGATTTTCTTGTAAACCAGCGGACGCGCATCACCATCGCACCACGGCGCTAACGCCTGCGCTACCGCTTTCCCGGCCTCAGCTGCAGGCATCGCGCGGCTTTCGGTGTTGATCACCAGCACATCAGCGCGACGCGAAGGTTTTTGATCCGGCGTTAGCATCACTTCCGTGCGCGCCCCCTTCTTTGCCAGCTGCACGCCGGTATCGTTAGAACCCGTAAAGTCGTCGGCGATAACGATCATTTTCATGCTTTTTTCTCCTCTGCAACCTGACGCGCTTGCTTCTTAGCCACCCATGAGGTGAGGACCGGCGTCAGAATCGCGGTGGTGATCACCGATGCGGCAATCAGCGGCGCGGCCGCGGCGGCAACCTCTGCCAGAGAGGGATCGGCCTGGGCAATCGCCAGCGGCGTCGCCACGGCGTTTCCGGCGGTACTGGACGCCGCCGCGCCGGCAATCCCGGTTCCGCCCACCAGACGGTCGGCACGAATGTTAAAGAAACCGCCGATGAAGGTCGTCAGCACGCCGAGCAGAATGCCCGCCAGACCGCCCTGTAGCAGCATTTCAAGGTTGATCCCTGCGCCCAGCGCAAAAGCGAAGAATGGGATCAACAGCGGGCCGCCTTTGGTCAGGAAGTCGCGCATGTTGGGATCGAGGTTACCCAGGATCATTCCCACCACCAGCGGCACCAGCACGGCGACCAGCGCCATAATGGGAATGTTGGCCATCCCCGCCGCGCCCAGCGCGATCATCGTAAAGAATGGCCCGTCATTCAGTGACAGGATGGAGATCGCTCCCACATCACGCTCGTTACCAAACTCGCCAACCAGCGCGGCGTAAAGCCCGCCATTCGAGTTACTCATCGCGGCGATGATCGCCACGCCGCTTAAGCCGAAGATCCCTTCAGCACCAAAGAGCTGTTCCACGCCGAGGCCAATCGCAATGGCGATCAGGAGTTTGGTCAGCGTAATGGTACCGCCCTGCAACAGCGCCTGTGGCGCTGCCTTGACGCTAATTCCCGCCCCCATACAGAGCAGGAAGGCGCCAATCAGCGGCGCTGCGCCGTTTTTAAACAGCGCGGTGGTGAACCCGCCGATCTCAAGCGCTTGCGGGGCAAAGGTATTGATAATGGCGCCGATCACCAGTGGCACAACCATCATGCCGCCAGGTACACGTTCTATAGCCTTTTTGATGTTCATGGTCTTCCCGCCTGTTGTTATGCTGTGATTAAATAAAATCACAAAGATTATATTCAATCAAATAAACTTCACAAACGCGCCAGATCACAGTTTTAAAATGATTAATAAAAATCAAACCAGGCCGTTAAGGCTAAAAAAAAGCCGGACATAACTGTCCGGCCGTGGAAATGATTAACGTTGCTCAGGATTGACCTACAAATTTTCGATAGGCGTTGACGACCTGAAGAAAGTCTTCCACGCCGCATAGCGAGAGGCTTTCTTCGTCATAGTAGCTCATCCCCTCTTCTATCTCATCGCCGGAAAAATCCAGTTGGTTAGCGCGGATCATCACTTCTTCGCCGTCCAGCCATAGCGTGTATTCATGGCCGACGCGTTGCCAGGACCGTTCACTGCCTTTAACGGTGCGCGCGGCCTGCTCGACTTCGTCCAGCAGGGCAAGGTTATCTTTAACCTCTTCGTTGAACCAGTGGCCGATCGCCTCATGATCCATCGACATTCGCACCTTTACCACTCCGGTAATATCGCGCAGAAATTCGTAATCCATAGTCTTTTCCTCTGCAAGGGCAGTGCGTCACCGCTGCACTGTACCCATACAGTCATTATCGCAGCAGTGGAAGAGAAAAAAAGCGTGGTGGACGGAGGGACGGGAAATAAAAATGCCCGGTGACGCAAAGTTCACCGGGCATTGGCGGGATTATGTACAGCGCTGAGTTAGCGCATTACACCGCGGTCTGGAAAATAACCCCGTCGGCCTTCTCGGTGTACTGACCGAGCTGGTCGAAGTTCAGATAACGATAAGTATCCGCTGCGGTCTTATCCACCTGAGCAACATAGGTCTGATACTCTTCCGGCGTCGGCAGTTTACCGATAAGCGCGGCCACGGCCGCCAGCTCCGCAGAGGCCAGGAAGACGTTAGCGCCGGTACCTAAACGGTTCGGGAAGTTACGGGTTGAGGTAGAGACCACCGTCGCACCGTCGGCAACGCGCGCCTGGTTACCCATGCACAGGGAACAGCCAGGGATTTCAATACGCGCACCGCTCTTACCAAACACGCTGTAGTAGCCCTCTTCAGTCAGCTGCGCGGCGTCCATACGGGTTGGCGGCGCCACCCACAGACGAGTCGGCAGCTGGCCTTTGTGGTTGTCCAGCAGCTTACCGGCCGCGCGGAAGTGGCCGATGTTGGTCATGCAGGAACCGATAAACACTTCATCGATCTTCTCGCCCTGCACGTCGGACAGCAAACGCGCATCGTCCGGATCGTTCGGCGCGCAGAGGATGGGCTCTTTGATATCGGCCAGATCGATATCGATCACCGCCGCATATTCCGCATCCGCGTCGCCTTCCAGCAGCTGCGGATCCGCCAGCCATTTTTCCATGCCCTGAACGCGACGCTCCAGCGTACGGCGATCGCCGTAACCTTCGGCGATCATCCACTTCAGCAGGACGATGTTGGAGGTCAGATACTCAACGATCGGCTCTTTGTTCAGCTTAATGGTACAGCCCGCGGCGGAACGCTCGGCGGAGGCATCGGTCAGCTCAAACGCCTGCTCAACTTTCAGATCCGGCAGACCTTCAATTTCCAGAATGCGGCCGGAGAAGATGTTTTTCTTACCTTTCTTCTCCACGGTCAGCAGACCCTGTTTGATCGCATACAGCGGGATGGCGTGTACCAGATCGCGCAGGGTGATGCCCGGCTGCATTTTGCCTTTAAAACGTACCAGTACCGATTCCGGCATATCCAGCGGCATGACGCCAGTTGCGGCGGCAAACGCCACCAGGCCTGAGCCTGCCGGGAAGGAGATACCGATCGGGAAACGGGTATGAGAATCACCACCGGTACCCACGGTATCAGGCAGCAGCATACGGTTCAGCCAGGAGTGGATAACGCCATCGCCCGGACGCAGCGATACGCCGCCGCGGTTCATGATGAAGTCCGGCAGCGTGTGGTGCGTGGTGACGTCCACCGGCTTCGGATAGGCGGCGGTATGGCAGAAGGACTGCATCACGAGGTCGGAAGAGAAGCCCAGGCACGCCAGGTCTTTCAGCTCATCACGGGTCATCGGGCCGGTGGTGTCCTGAGAGCCTACGGAGGTCATCTTCGGTTCGCAGTAAGCGCCCGGACGAACCCCGGCCACGCCGCAGGCGCGACCCACCATTTTCTGCGCCAGAGAGTATCCGCGGCTGCTTTCCGCCACGTCTTTCGCCTGACGGAACACATCGCTGTGCGGCAGGCCCAGCGCTTCACGCGCTTTGGTGGTCAGGCCACGGCCGATGATTAGCGGGATACGGCCGCCGGCGCGCACTTCGTCGATCAGCACGTCGGTTTTCAGCTCGAAGGTCGCCAGCAGTTCGCCGGTTTCGTGGTTACGGACTTCACCTTTGAACGGATAAACGTCGATCACGTCGCCCATGTTCAGGTTGTTTACGTCCACTTCAATCGGCAGCGCGCCGGCATCTTCCATGGTATTAAAGAAGATAGGCGCAATTTTGCCGCCGAGAACCAGACCGCCGCCGCGCTTGTTCGGCACGTGCGGAATATCGTCGCCCATAAACCACAGCACCGAGTTGGTGGCGGATTTACGCGATGAGCCGGTACCCACGACATCGCCGACGTACGCCAGCGGGAAACCTTTTTGCTGCAGTGCTTCAATTTGTTTAATCGGGCCAACGGCGCCGGGCTGATCCGGGTCGATGCCTTCGCGGGCGTTTTTCAGCATTGCCAACGCGTGCAGCGGAATGTCCGGGCGGGACCAGGCGTCAGGGGCCGGAGACAGGTCATCGGTGTTGGTTTCGCCGGTGACTTTAAAAACGGTCACGGTGATTTTGTCAGCCAGTTGAGGACGGCTCAGGAACCACTCAGCGTCGGCCCAGGATTGCATAACCTGTTTGGCGTAGGCATTGCCCGCCTTGGCTTTCTCTTCTACATCGTAGAAGTTGTCGAACATCAGCAGGGTGTGGGACAGCGCTTTCGCGGCGATCGGCGCCAGTTTTGCGTCGTCCAGCGCGTCAATCAGGGGATGGATGTTGTAACCGCCCTGCATGGTGCCCAGCAGTTCGACAGCTTTTTCACGGGTAACCAGTGGAGAAGTCGCTTCGCCTTTGGCGATCGCGGCAAGGAATCCGGCTTTAACATAGGCGGCTTCGTCGACGCCCGGCGGTACGCGGTTAATTAACAGGTCTAACAAGAATTCTTCTTCACCCGCTGGCGGGTTTTTCAGCAGTTCTACCAGCGCGGCCATTTGGGTTGCATCTAAGGGTTTCGGTACAATCCCCTCGGCGGCACGCTCAGCTACGTGCTTACGGTATTCTTCTAGCACGACGGTTCTCCTCGCTCTCATTGTAAAATGCGGTAGGCGATTCTCTTCACGCTCCTGTGAGACAGCAGTTTGTAGGGTAAATGCCCGATACCGCGTCGGCAGCATAGCAGGATTTTGGCGGGGTGTTAATCTGTTTACAAAAAAGCAACATTAAAAATTAGCTGAATCGTTAAGGGCAGAATAATGCAGGTTTTCTGTCAATTTAGCGGTATATAAAATTAATTCTGTTACACATAATTGAGCGAAATCCCAACTAAAATCAAAAACGCAAATACGCGCTCTCTATACTCAGGCAATCCCCCGCTTTTCGACAATACTCTGTCAAAACGGGCCAATTATTGTGCCGGGAGTTCTCATGACACTGCCTTTCAAACCCCATCTGCTCGCGCTGCTCTGTAGCGCCGGGCTATTAGCCGCCGCGGGTACGCTCTACGTTAAAAGCCGGGAGCCGCAAACGGTTCCCGAGCCCCCCGCCGTTGCGCAAACGGCGCAGGCAACCGCCGCCGCCCAGCCGGTGACCACAACCTATACACCCGCGCAGATAGACCAGTGGGTCGCGCCAATCGCGCTCTATCCGGACAATCTGCTGTCGCAGGTGCTGATGGCTTCGACCTACCCGAGTAACGTTGTCCAGGCGGTAGAGTGGTCGCAGGATAACCCCACAATGAAGGGCGATGCGGCGGTGCAAGCGGTGGCAAATCAGCCCTGGGATCCCAGCGTAAAATCGCTGGTCGCCTTCCCTTCCCTTCTCGCGTTAATGGGAGAAAATGCGCCGTGGGTGGAAAACCTGGGTAACGCCTTTCTCGCCCAGCCGCAGGCCGTCATGGATTCGGTGCAGCGCTTACGCGCCATCGCCCAGCAGACCGGAACGTTAAAATCCACGCCGCAGCAGAAAGTCATCACCGCCACCCGCTCCGCGGCACCGGCTCCGGCAACGTCCACGGCCACCGCTTCCCGCAGCAGCAGCAGCGCCGTGACATCCTCCGCCCCGGCGCAGGTGATTAAAATCGAATCCACCAATCCAAATGTGGTGTACGTGCCGGCCTATAACCCTTCAGTTGTTTACGGCGCCTGGCCTGACACCGCCTATCCGCCGGTCTACCTGCCGCCGCCTCCGGGGGAGCAGTTTACCGACAGCTTCGTCAAGGGGTTTGGCTATAGCCTCGGCGTCGCCACAACCTACGCTCTGTTCAGCAGCATCGACTGGGATGATGACGATCATCACCACCATGACGATGACGATCACCATCACGATGATGATCATCACGGCGGCTACGCGCACAACGGCGATAACATCAACATCAACGTCAATAATTTCAACCATATTACCGGGCAGAACCTGCCGGGAAACCACGCCAGCTGGCAGCATAATCCGGCCTACCGCGGCAATATTCCCTATCCGAACAATACGATTGCGCAGCATTACCATCAGACCAATGTTCCCGGCGGCCTTAGCGCGACCCAACATCAGCCCGCCGATCGCAACGCGCAGCGTCAGGCGGCCATGACGCAGCTACAGCAGCGTACCGGGCCTGCGGATAACGCGCTTAATCACGCGCCTTCCCGCGATGCCCAGCGCCAGGCCGCGTCGCAGCAGCTCCATCAGGTGACCCAGCGCAATAACTATCGCGGCTATGACGCCACGCCGGCGGTAAAAAATAGCGCCGTACAACAGCAGCATCGGGAAGCGGTCAAAACGCAAATTCAGCATCCGACGGCGCAGCAGCAACAGCGCCGTGAACAGTTCCGGGCCGCAACGCCCGAACAACGTCAGCAGAAGCTAAATAATCTGCACGCCAATGCCCTGAGCGGTAACGATATCCGCTCTCCCTCCTGGCAGTCTCAGCAGGAGCGCGGCCTGCAGAGCCGCCATATCTCGGGTTTAAGCAGCGAGCAGCGCAGCGCGGCCAGAGAACATCTTTCCGAACACCGTGAACTGCGCCGCCGCTGAGGATAATCAGATGAAAAAATTATTAAAAATGACGCTGCTGGCGCTGGCCCTGACGCCCGCCATGGCGCTGGCTCAGCAGCAGTTTTCCTCTCCGGAACAGGCCGCAAGCGCGCTGGCTGAGGCAATCGGCAGGCATGATGAATCTGCCCTCAACGGGCTGCTCGGCGATAGCTGGCAGCAATTTTTACCGCCGGAGGGCATCGACCCTGACGCCGTCGCTCGCTTTCAGCGCGACTGGAAAGTAAGCCATCGTATCGTTCAGCAGCAGAATAGCGCCTGGCTGGAGGTGGGACAGGAAGCATGGCGGCTACCGATCCCCATCATTAAGGATAAGAGCGGCTGGCGTTTTGATATGGCCGCTGCTGAAGATGAGATCCTGACTCGCGCGATTGGCCGCAATGAGCTGTCAGCCATTCAGGCGATGCACGCTTACGTTGATGCCCAACAGGATTTTTATCGGCTAAACCACACCTGGGCGCAGAGGATTATCAGCAGCGATGGTAAGAAAGACGGCCTCTACTGGCCTGCCGCTCCCGGCGAAGCGCCCAGCCCGCTAGGGCCCGCGTTTAGCCCCGCCGAACCCGGAGAAGGCTATCACGGCTACCGTTTTCGCATCATTCAAGATGGCGAGGGTCAGGGCTTCGCCCTGCTGGCGTGGCCTGTGGAATGGGGAAAAACCGGCATCATGAGCTTTATGGTCAACCAGAATGATGAGGTTTATCAGGCTAATTTAGGGGATGAGACGCAGAGCAAAGCGCGCGCAATTTCGCAGTTTTCGCCGGATTCAGCCTGGCAGGCCATCAATCAATAGAAAAAAGCCCGGCGTGCGATAACGCCGCCGGGCCATATCTGTGTGCTGATTTAGCCCTGATGGGGCATCAGAGACGGGTCACCCGCAAAAGCCGGTTTAGTGCTGGTCAACGCCGCTTCATCAGAGCTGATGCTGCCGGAATTCGCCGCCCATACCCCTTCGCTGGTCTTTGTTATCTGCTGATGCTGCATATTCAAATCCTGGCCCATCGCCGCAATATGGGTGCTTTCGGTCCCGCCGCTGTTATCAGCCCAGGGAATCGCGGCATCGGCCGCGCAGGCCATACCCGAGACCAGCGTTGCTGCCAGCAGCGTCGTCGTTAAAACTTTTTTCATCACACACCTCACATATAGTTAACTACCTATAAGTTTACTGAGTAACTATTTTTCAAGTATTAATAAGATATGCAATTTTATTAACGGCGACACAGTTCTAAACATCACCGATAAAAAAAGCGGCTCACTGAGCCGCTTTTTGGATTTTGCCTGAAAGAAAAATTTACTTTTTCTTCGCTTTCGCGTTTGGCAGGTCGGTGATGCTGCCTTCGAAGACTTCTGCTGCCAGGCCAACGGACTCGTGCAGAGTCGGGTGAGCGTGGATGGTCAGCGCGATGTCTTCAGCGTCACAGCCCATTTCGATCGCCAGACCGATTTCACCCAGCAGCTCGCCGCCGTTGGTGCCGACAATCGCCCCGCCGATAACGCGGTGAGATTCTTTGTCGAAAATCAGTTTGGTCATACCGTCAGCGCAGTCGGAAGCGATGGCGCGGCCAGAAGCAGCCCACGGGAAGGTGGCGGTTTCGTAGCTGATGCCTTTCTCTTTCGCTTCTTTCTCAGTCAGACCAACCCACGCAACTTCCGGCTCGGTATAGGCGATGGACGGGATAACTTTCGGGTCGAAGTAGTGCTTCATGCCGGCGATAACTTCGGCAGCAACGTGGCCTTCGTGAACGCCTTTGTGCGCCAGCATCGGCTGACCGACGATATCGCCGATAGCGAAGATGTGCGGCACGTTGGTACGCAGCTGTTTATCAACGCGGATAAAGCCACGCTCGTCAACTTCAACGCCTGCTTTACCGGCATCGAGGTTTTTACCGTTCGGCACGCGGCCGATAGCTACCAGCACGGCGTCGTAGCGCTGCGCTTCAGCCGGGGCTTTTTTGCCTTCCATGGAAACGTAGATACCGTCTTCTTTCGCTTCAACGGCGGTCACTTTGGTTTCCAGCATCAGGTTGAATTTCTTACTGATGCGCTTGGTGAAGACTTTCACCACGTCTTTATCGGCAGCCGGGATAACATGGTCGAACATTTCAACCACGTCAATCTCTGAACCCAGCGCATGGTATACGGTACCCATTTCCAGACCGATGATACCACCGCCCATAACCAGCAGGCGTTTTGGTACGGTTTTCAGCTCCAGCGCATCGGTGGAGTCCCATACGCGCGGATCTTCATGCGGAATGAACGGCAGTTCGATCGGACGGGAACCCGCCGCGATGATAGCGTTGTCGAAGTTGATGACGGTTTTACCGTTTTCGCCTTCCACTTCCAGGGTGTTAGCGCCGGTAAATTTACCCAGACCGTTAACCACCTTCACTTTACGCCCTTTGGCCATGCCAGCCAGACCGCCGGTCAGCTGAGTGATGACTTTTTCTTTCCAGGTGCGAATCTTGTCAATGTCGGTTTTCGGTTCACCGAAAACGATGCCGTGTTCGGCCAGCGCTTTCGCTTCTTCGATAACTTTAGCAACGTGCAGCAGTGCTTTAGAAGGGATACAGCCGACGTTCAGGCAAACACCGCCGAGGGTGCTGTAACGTTCTACGATGACGGTTTCCAGACCTAAATCAGCGCAACGGAAGGCAGCAGAATAACCTGCGGGGCCTGCCCCAAGTACCACGACCTGAGTTTTGATTTCAGTACTCATCATGACCTCTGTTATTTGTATCCGGCGGGTCTGACGCTATTGTTTTTACGCCCATGTCCACCGGGACGTTCTATCCGCAAGCATTTTACAAAATTGTTAACAATTTTGAAACAACAAACGGCAAACGATTTTGTCCTTTATTGCTGGTAACTTCAAAACGCAGAAGAGATTACCAGAAAAAAGCCGGCCGTCAGGCCGGCTTTTTGCTTACATCACCAGGCGGCGAATGTCGCTCAGCATATTGTTGATGATGGTGATAAAGCGCGCACCATCAGCACCGTCGATCACGCGGTGGTCGAAGGACAGAGAGATCGGCATCATCAGACGCGGCACGAACTCTTTGCCATTCCATACCGGCTCCATCGCGGACTTGGAGACGCCGAGGATAGCCACTTCCGGCGCGTTCACAATCGGTGCGAAGTGGGTGGTACCCAGGCCGCCGATGCTGGAGATAGTGAAGCAACCGCCCTGCATTTCGCCAGCGGTCAGCTTACCATCACGCGCTTTCTTGGAAATCACGGTCAGTTCACGAGACAGCTCGGTAATGCTCTTCTTGTTCACGTCTTTGAAGACCGGAACAACCAGACCATTCGGGGTATCAACCGCCACACCGATATTGATGTATTTCTTCAGCGTCAGACGCTGTGCATCTTCAGACAGGGAGCTGTTGAAGCGCGGCATCTGCTCAAGCGCCGCGGCAACGGCTTTCATGATGAAGACCACCGGAGTGAATTTCACGTCCAGCTTACGCTTCTCAGCTTCGGCGTTCTGCTGTTTACGGAACGCTTCCAGATCGGTGATATCGGTTTTGTCGAAGTGCGTAACGTGCGGGATCATCACCCAGTTACGGCTCAGGTTAGCACCAGAGATCTTCTGGATGCGGCCCAGTTCAACTTCTTCCACTTCACCAAACTTGCTGAAGTCCACTTTCGGCCACGGCAGCATGCCCGGGATACCGCCACCGGTAGCAGCAGGCGCGGCTTCAGCGCGTTTAACCGCTTCTTTCACGTAGGCCTGAACGTCTTCGCGCAGGATACGGCCTTTACGACCAGTTCCTTTCACTTTCGCCAGGTTTACACCGAACTCGCGCGCCAGGCGACGAATCAGCGGGGTAGCGTGAACGTAAGCGTCGTTTTCAGCGAACTCAGATTTGCCTTCTGCTTTTGCAGCAGGTGCAGCTGGTTTAGCAGCCTGAGCCGGTGCAGCAGCTGGTGCTGGGGCAGCCGCGGCAGCCGGAGCTGCGGCAGGCGCGGCGCCTTCCACTTCGAAGACCATAATCAGGGAGCCGGTGGAGACTTTGTCGCCGGTGCTGATTTTGATCTCTTTCACGGTACCCGCGAACGGCGCAGGCACTTCCATGGAAGCTTTGTCGCCTTCAACGGTGATCAGTGACTGTTCAGCGGCAATTTTATCGCCCACTTTCACCATCACTTCAGTCACTTCAACTTCATCGCCGCCGATATCCGGCACGTGAACTTCTTTAGAACCTGAAGCTGCCGGTGCAGCAGCAGCCGGAGCGGCTTCCGCTTTCGCCGGCGCCGCGGCAGGCGCTGCGCCCGCCACTTCGAAGATCATGATCAGGGAACCCGTGGACACTTTGTCGCCGGTGTTAATCTTGATCTCTTTCACGGTACCGGCGAACGGCGCCGGCACTTCCATAGAGGCTTTATCGCCTTCTACGGTGATCAGGGATTGTTCAGCGGCGATGGTGTCGCCCACTTTTACCATGATTTCCGTGACTTCAACTTCATCACCGCCGATATCCGGTACATGAACTTCTTTCGCGCTGGCGGCTGCCGGTGCTGCGGCGGCCGGAGCGGCTTCTTTCTTCTCTTCCTGCGCAGGTGCAGCGGCTGCTGCACCATCGGCGGAATCGAAAATCATGATCAGTTTACCGGTCTCGGTTTTGTCGCCGACGGAGACTTTGATCTCTTTAACGACGCCAGCCTGCGGAGACGGGACTTCCATAGAGGCTTTGTCGCCTTCTACGGTGATCAGCGACTGTTCAGCTTCAACTTTGTCGCCCACTTTGACCAGAATCTCGGTGATTTCAACTTCATCAGCCCCGATGTCCGGTACTTTGATTTCGATAGCCATTATTCTTTTACCTCTTACGCCAGACGCGGGTTAACTTTATCTGCATCGATGTTGAATTTAGTGATGGCTTCCGCAACCACTTTCTTATCGATTTCGCCACGTTTAGCCAGTTCGCCCAGCGCTGCTACCACCACGTAGGAAGCGTCAACTTCGAAGTGATGACGCAGGTTTTCACGGCTGTCAGAGCGACCGAAGCCGTCGGTACCCAGTACGCGGTAATCATCGGCCGGTACGTAAGTACGAACCTGCTCAGCGAACAGTTTCATATAGTCAGTAGATGCGACTGCCGGAGCGTCGTTCATCACCTGAGCGATGTACGGAACGCGCGGCGTTTCCAGCGGATGCAGCATGTTCCAGCGTTCACAATCCTGGCCATCACGCGCCAGTTCGGTGAAGGAGGTGACGCTATAAACGTCAGAGCCTACGCCGTAGTCTTTGGCCAGGATCTGCGCTGCTTCACGGACGTGACGCAGGATAGAACCGGAGCCCAGCAGCTGAACTTTACCTTTGCTACCTTCAACGGTTTCGAGTTTGTAGATACCTTTACGGATACCTTCCTCGGCGCCTGCTGGCATTGCCGGCATGTGGTAGTTTTCGTTCAGCGTGGTGATGTAGTAGTAAACGTTCTCTTGTTTCTCACCGTACATACGCTCCAGACCATCGTGCATGATGACCGCAACTTCGTACGCGTAAGACGGATCGTAAGAGATACAGTTCGGGATGGTCAGAGACTGAATGTGGCTGTGGCCATCTTCGTGCTGCAGACCTTCGCCGTTCAGCGTGGTACGACCGGAAGTCCCGCCGATCAGGAAGCCGCGAGCCTGCTGGTCGCCTGCCTGCCAGCACAGGTCACCGATACGCTGGAACCCGAACATGGAGTAGTAGATGTAGAACGGGATCATCGGCAGGTTGTTGGTGCTGTAGGAGGTCGCAGCAGCCAGCCAGGATGCACCGGCACCCAGTTCGTTGATACCTTCCTGCAGAATCTGGCCTTTCTCGTCTTCTTTGTAGTAAGCAACCTGCTCACGGTCCTGCGGAGTGTACTGCTGACCGTTCGGGCTGTAGATACCAATCTGACGGAACAGGCCTTCCATACCAAAGGTACGCGCTTCATCGGCGATGATCGGCACGAGGCGGTCTTTGATGGATTTGTTCTTCAGCATCACGTTCAGGGCACGAACGAACGCGATAGTGGTAGAGATCTCTTTATTCTGCTCTTCCAGCAGCGGACCGAAATCTTCCAGGGTCGGCAGCTCCAGCTTCTCATCGAAGTTTGGCTGACGGCTCGGCAGATAGCCGTGCAGTTTCTGACGCTGGGCGTGCAGATAGGTGTGCTCTTCAGAACCTTCCGGGAAGGTCACGTACGGCAGTTTTTCGATATCAGCATCGGCAACCGGCACGTTGAAACGATCGCGGACGTAGCGAACGCCGTCCATGTTCATTTTCTTAACCTGGTGAGCGATGTTTTTACCTTCAGCGGTGTCACCCATGCCGTAACCTTTAATGGTATGGGCGAGGATTACGGTGGCTTTGCCTTTGGTTTCCTGTGCTTTTTTCAGCGCAGCGTAGACTTTCTTCGGATCGTGACCGCCGCGGTTCAGGGCCCAGATCTGCTCGTCAGTCCAGTCGGCAACCAGCGCTGCGGTTTCCGGATATTTACCGAAGAAGTGCTCACGCACGTAAGCGCCGTCTTTGGATTTGAAGGTCTGGTAGTCGCCGTCAACGGTCTCTTCCATCAGCTGGATCAGTTTACCGCTGGTATCTTTACGCAGCAGCTCATCCCAGCGTCCGCCCCAGATAACCTTGATAACGTTCCAGCCAGCACCGCCAAAGATGCCTTCCAGTTCGTTAATGATCTTGCCATTACCGGTAACCGGGCCGTCAAGGCGCTGCAGGTTACAGTTGATAACGAAGACCAGGTTGTCCAGCTTCTCACGGGTCGCGATGGTGATCGCGCCTTTGGATTCCGGCTCGTCCATCTCGCCGTCGCCGAGGAAAGCGTAAACGGTTTGTTTGGAAGTGTCTTTCAGGCCGCGGTGTTCCAGATACTTCAGGAACTTAGCCTGATAAATCGCACCGATTGGGCCCAGACCCATAGAGACGGTCGGGAACTGCCAGAATTCCGGCATCAGTTTCGGGTGCGGATAAGAGGACAGACCTTTACCGTGAACTTCCTGACGGAAGTTGTTCATCTGCTCTTCAGTCAGACGACCTTCCAGGAAAGCACGCGCGTAGACGCCCGGAGAGATGTGGCCCTGGAAGTAAACCAGGTCGCCGCCGTCCTGCTCGTTGCGTGCGCGGAAGAAGTGGTTAAAGCACACTTCATAGAAGGTTGCGGAAGACTGGAAGGAAGCCATGTGGCCGCCCAGTTCGAGATCTTTTTTCGATGCGCGCAGAACGGTCATAATCGCGTTCCAGCGGATCGCAGAACGGATACGACGTTCCAGATCCAGATTACCCGGGTATTCCGGCTCATCTTCAACGGCAATAGTGTTCACGTAACCGCCGGTCGATGCGCCAGCAGCCACTTTCACCCCGCCTTTGCGGGCTTCAGAAAGGAGTTGGTCAATAAGATACTGAGCGCGCTCAACACCTTCTTCACGGATGACCGATTCGATCGCCTGTAGCCAGTCGCGAGTTTCGATCGGATCCACGTCATTTGGTAAACGTTCTGACATGGGGGGTATTCCTTATCTATCTAATCGTTGATTAATCTGGAACCTGTCCCATTGCGCTCTTTGTTCTTCATACTTCTGGCTGTCTCTTTGTTGGCTTCGCTTCCTCACCCCAGTCACATAGTTCACTATGCTCCCGGGGATTCGCGCGCTTGCCGCCGCGATACACCCAAAATTATTTTGAACAACTAAAAGTGCAATAAGACAGGTTCTGCGTTTAGTTGCCGCGCTCTAAAAATGGCGCTTAAGAACCGGAGTTCTCATCTTTTCGTTGCTGTAAACGACGCAGTGAGCGTTCACGACGGCTCTGCTCACGGCTACGATCCAGCAAAATTTCCTCAATGAACGCCAGGTGACGATGCGACGCTTCACGCGCCTGCTCCGGTTCCCCGGCGATTATCGCCTCAAAAATGCGAGTACGATGATTGCTGACCTGCGGGAGCATCTCCCGACGGGCGTACAACAATTCAAAATTCTGGCGAACGTTCTGGGCCAGCATCGGCTCCATACAGCGTAGTAGATGGAGCAGCACCACATTGTGCGCCGCTTCGGTGACGGCGATTTGATACTGGACGACGGCATCGGATTCGGCGTCGAGATCGCCGGACTGCTGAGCCCGCTCAATGGCCTGATGCAGCTCGCGAATGCGTTCGCGGTCTTCATCATTGCTGCGCAGCGCCGCGTAATAAGCCGCGATGCCTTCAAGCGCGTGACGGGTTTCCAGCAGATCAAATTGGGATTCAGGGTGGTCGGACAGTAGCTCTACCAGCGGGTCGCTGAAGCTCTGCCACAGGCGGCTTTGTACAAACGTTCCGCCCCCCTGGCGACGAAGCAACAAGCCCTTAGCTTCGAGGCGTTGAATAGCCTCACGGAGCGAGGGACGGGAAACGTCGAACTGTTTTGCCAGTTCACGTTCTGGCGGGAGTTTTTCACCGGGGCGCAACGTCCCCTCAAGGATTAAAAACTCCAGCTGCTGCTCTATCACATCGGATAGTTTTGGTTGGCGGATCTTGCTGTAGGCCATATTCCCTGTCTCTGCCATTAGCCCGGAGTCAATTGGTCTTACCAATTCATAGTTCGTATCGCTAAAGTAACAAAGTATTCACCTTCTGTCCATACAGGTTTTGATTGAAATCATTAAACCCGGCACGTTTTAACAACCTTACAGAAATAACATTTCAAAAATGTAACCTTGCACAAATGTTGTGTTTACTCACAAAGAGGTAGCGTTAACGTAATAGAAACGAAAAATTACGCTATCTGAACCGATTCAACGCCTTATTAAGTGAATATAAATTCAATAAATTTGCATGGATGACAAATAATGGGTGGGCACTGGCGCATGGGGGTGGGATTTACAAATGGCGTCTTTTTGCTCGCTTCGTCATCATCCCTTCATAAAGCAGGTGCATTCAGCGGCGCTTATCACTATTCTCCATGATACGAAAGGCCTTTTCATGAATTCCCTCTCCGCCTTGCGTAAAGAAATAAGTACATCTACGGAATTTGATAATTACACAAACACAACAATATGTGCGCTACATCACTCGGGGCAAAACGGGCCGCAGGCTCAGTGAAATTTCGCTGACTATGCTATCAGGCAGGGATGGACAGCGAAGAAGTCACCTGATGGATGACGCGGACAAACATAATAACCATAACCACACACGAGGTTTCATGATGGAAGGTCAACAGCATGGCGATCGGCTAAAGCGCGGCCTTAAAAACCGCCATATTCAGCTTATTGCGCTGGGAGGCGCTATCGGTACCGGTTTGTTTCTGGGTAGCGCATCCGTCATCCAAAACGCGGGTCCCGGTATTATTCTGGGCTACGCAATTGCCGGTTTTATTGCTTTCCTGATTATGCGTCAGCTGGGCGAAATGGTCGTCGAAGAGCCGGTAGCCGGTTCATTTAGTCATTTTGCCTACAAATACTGGGGCGGCTTTGCAGGCTTCGCTTCCGGCTGGAACTACTGGGTGCTTTACGTGCTGGTCGCGATGGCCGAGCTGACCGCGGTCGGGAAATACGTCCAGTTCTGGTGGCCGGAAATTCCTACCTGGGTTTCTGCGGCCGTTTTCTTTATCGCTATCAACGCCATCAACCTGACGAACGTCAAGGTGTTTGGCGAGATGGAGTTCTGGTTCGCGATCATCAAAGTCGTCGCCGTCGTGGCGATGATCCTATTCGGCGGCTGGCTGCTGTTCAGCGGCAACGGCGGCCCGCAGGCCACCGTACGCAACCTGTGGGAGCAAGGCGGATTCCTGCCGCACGGCTTCACCGGGCTGGTAATGATGATGGCGATTATTATGTTCTCTTTCGGCGGGCTGGAGCTGGTCGGTATCACCGCAGCCGAAGCGGATAACCCGGAGCAGAGCATTCCGAAGGCCACCAACCAGGTCATCTACCGCATCCTGATTTTCTATGTGGGCTCGCTGGCCGTTC
Source organism: Klebsiella sp. LTGPAF-6F (assembly GCF_001753185.1). Taxonomy (NCBI): domain Bacteria; kingdom Pseudomonadati; phylum Pseudomonadota; class Gammaproteobacteria; order Enterobacterales; family Enterobacteriaceae; genus Klebsiella; species Klebsiella sp. LTGPAF-6F. The sequence goes on along the minus strand of NZ_CP017450.1, from coordinate 1,131,012 downwards.
TGCTTTCGCTGCTGCCGTGGAGCCGCGTAACCGCCGATACCAGCCCGTTCGTCCTGATTTTCCACGAGCTGGGCGATACCTTCGTCGCGAATGCGCTGAATATCGTGGTATTGACCGCGGCGCTCTCCGTTTACAACAGCTGCGTATACTGCAACAGCCGGATGCTGTTCGGTCTGGCCCAGCAGGGTAACGCGCCAAAAGCGCTGATGAGCGTCGATAAACGCGGCGTGCCGGTTAACACCATCCTCGTCTCCGCGGTGGTCACCGCGCTGTGCGTACTGATTAACTACTTCGCGCCGGAATCCGCGTTTGGTCTGCTGATGGCGCTGGTGGTTTCAGCCCTGGTGATAAACTGGGCGATGATTAGCCTGGCGCACATGAAGTTCCGTCGCGCTAAGCAGCAGCAGGGCGTGGTCACCCGCTTCCCGGCGCTGCTTTATCCGCTGGGCAACTGGATCTGCCTGCTGTTTATGGCGGGAGTGCTGGTGATCATGCTGATGACCCCTGGCATGGCGATTTCCGTCTACCTTATCCCGGTATGGATTGCCGTTCTCGGCGTCGGCTACCTGTTTAAACAGAAAACCGCCAGCGCCATTAAAGCATAATCCTGCATCTCCACAAGCTGTGTCCGCCCGCCGCTGGGCGGACACAGCGCATTGTTATCTGCTTCACACTTTCCCCCTGATAACCGATTTATCCATATCGTTAACCCTATCCTGCAACGCATTAGTCCATTACCCGGCTAATAATTCTCTCCATACCGCCACGGGGAGATCGCTGCGATGAATGGCAATAAGCTTTCAGTTAAAGAAAAAATAGGCTACGGGATGGGTGATGCCGGATGCAATATCATATTCGGCGCCATCATGTTGTTTGTTAACTATTTTTATACGGATATTTTTGGTCTCGCGCCGGCGCTGGTGGGCGTTTTGCTGCTTTCCGTACGCGTTATTGATGCCGTCACCGATCCGATTATGGGGGCGATGGCCGACCGTACCCGCAGTAAATACGGGCGCTTTCGCCCATGGCTGCTGTGGATTGCCTTCCCGTACGCGCTGTTCAGCGTGCTGATGTTTACCACCCCGGAGTGGTCGTACAATAGCAAGGTTATCTATGCTTTCGTCACCTACTTCCTGCTCTCGCTGACCTACACCGCGATCAACATCCCCTACTGCTCCTTGGGTAGCGTGATTACGAATGACCCGAAGGAACGCGTGGCCTGCCAGTCCTATCGCTTCGTGATGGTCGGTATCGCCACGCTTCTGCTCTCCCTGACGCTGCTGCCGATGGCGGACTGGTTCGGCGGTGAGGATAAAGCCAAAGGCTATCAGATGGCGATGACCGTGCTGGCGATTATCGGTATGTGCATGTTCCTGTTCTGCTTTGCCACCGTTCGTGAACGCGTAAAACCCGCCGTCCAGACCAACGACGAGCTGAAAAAAGATCTGAAAGACGTCTGGAAAAACGACCAGTGGGTTCGCATCCTGCTGCTAACGCTGTGCAACGTTTGTCCGGGCTTTATTCGCATGGCCGCCACCATGTACTACGTCACCTGGGTGATGCAGCAAAGCACCCACTTCGCCACGCTATTTATCAGCCTCGGGGTAGTCGGAATGATGATCGGCAGTATGCTGGCTAAAGTCCTGACCGACCGCTGGTGCAAACTGCAGGTGTTTTTCTGGACCAACATCGTGCTGGCGATTTTCTCCTGCGCCTTCTACTTCTTCGACCCGCACGCCACCATGATGATTATGGTGCTCTACTTCCTGCTGAACATTCTGCATCAGATCCCCTCGCCGCTGCACTGGTCGCTGATGGCCGACGTGGATGACTACGGCGAATGGAAGACCGGCAAACGCATCACCGGCATCAGCTTCTCCGGCAACCTGTTCTTCCTGAAGGTCGGTCTGGCCATCGCCGGCGCGATGGTTGGCTTCCTGCTCTCCTGGTACGGCTACGATGCCGGTGCGAAGCAGCAAAGCGCCTCCGCGATTAACGGTATCGTATTGTTATTCAGCGTTATCCCCGGCATCGGCTATCTGATTACCGCGGGGGTGGTGCGTATGCTGAAGGTAAACCGCGAATTTATGCGGCTAATTCAGTCCGACCTCGAGAAACGCCGGGTCAACTACAGCGAGCTCAACGACTATCAGGAACTGAAAACCGGCGAACAGGTAAGGAAAGCGTAATGAAAAACTGGCCGAATCCATTTATTGAACAACGCGCGGACCCGTATATTCTGCGCCATCAGGAGAGCTACTACTTTATTGCCTCGGTGCCGGAGTATGACCGTCTGGAAATCCGCCGCTCAGCAACCCTTGAAGGTTTACGCGACGCGCAGCCGGTGGTCGTCTGGCGTAAACCGGACAGCGGCCCGATGAGCCAGCTCATATGGGCCCCGGAGCTGCATGAGATTGACGGCAAATGGTATATCTACTTTGCCGCCAGCCACACCCACGATCTGGATGCGCAGGGCATGTTCCAGCACCGCATGTTCGCGCTCGAATGCGCGGAGAGCGACCCGTTAACCGGGAAATGGCAGGAAAAAGGCCAGATTAAAACGCCGCTTGATACCTTTGCGCTGGATGCCACCACCTTCCACCATCAGGGTAAACGGTGGTACCTGTGGGCGCAAAAAGATCCGGAAATTAAGGGTAATACCAACCTCTATCTGGCTGAACTGGCAAATCCGTGGACGCTAAAAGGTCAGCCGGTCATGCTGAGTCAACCCGAGTTTGACTGGGAGTGCCGGGGTTTTCTGGTGAACGAAGGCCCGGCGGTCCTGTTCCACGGCGACAAGCTGTTCGTCAGCTACTCCGCCAGCGCCACCGACGAAAACTACTGCATGGGATTATTGTGGATAGACGTTAACGCCGACCCGCTGCGGCCGGAAAACTGGCATAAAGCGCCGCAGCCGGTGTTTCGTACCAGCTATGAGAATCGTCAGTATGGGCCCGGACACAATAGCTTTACGCAAACGCCGGAGGGAGAAGATGTGCTGGTGTACCACGCGCGCAACTACACCGAAATCGAAGGCGACCCGCTGTACGATCCGAATCGCCATACCCGCCTGAAGCTTGTCCGCTGGGACGAAAACGGGATGCCTGATTTTGGCATCCCGGCAGCAGATACGGATTAAAAGCGAAACCTGCCCCCAGCGGGCAGGTGCTTAAATCAGCGTACCGTAAATCGTCAGCAGCGCCATAATCACCACCACCACCAGCGATGTTTTTTTCGCCATGGAGACCGCCGCCTTCGGCGTCGCCACTTTATCCACGTGCGGCTCGCGCGCCAGCGAATACTGCGCCAGGCGCGTCAGCACCTGATACTGCGAAGAGTGGAGGTCGCCCAGCGAGGCAAACCACGCAGGCAAAGCCTTTTCCCCGTGCCCAACCAGCGCGTACACCACGCCGACCAGACGTACCGGAACCCAGTCGACCACGTGCAGAATGCCGTCAATACCCGACTGTAAGCGATGACGCGGCGTCTGATAACGCGCCAGCCAGGTCTGCCAGGCCCGCAGCGTACAGTAGGCAATCAGGGTTAACGGTCCCCACGGCCCGCCGACAACGAACCAGAACAGCGGAGCGAGATAGTAGCGGTAGTTAATCCACAGCAGCGCGTTTTGCAGCTCGCTCAGATATTCACGCTGGTCGCAGCCGGGCGGCACGCCGTGGATCAGGGTGAGCTCGCTGGCCATGGCGTCGCAGGCGCGGCTATCATCGCGCGCCGCCGCCTTCAGGTAGGCGTGATAGTGCAGACGGACTTTGCCCGCGCCGATGCACAGCAGGCCCAGCAGGATCCAGAACACCAGCAGAGGAATGTTAAACAGCTGCCCCTGCAGCAGGCGCTGAATAATAAACACGACCGCCGCCGCCGCGACCGTCATCAGTAGGGTGGTGAGCAGGGAATAATGCTTTACCCGGCGAAACAGCACTTCCAGCCGGTGATCGAGCTGCCAGTGCTCGCCCAGCTTAAACAAACGCTCGGCAATGAGGACTAACAGCGTAGTGAACAACGTCATGGCATCTCCTTATTCTGACGACGGGGTTAACAGACCGCGAAATTTGACCCAGTCAAAAGCCGGGCCGGGATCCGTTTTACGCACTGGCGCAATATCGCTATGGCCGGTGATATTGTCAGCTATCGCCGGATAGCGCGAGATAAGCTGACGGGTAACGGCAACCAGCTGCTGATACTGCGCGTCGGTATAAGCCAGCTCGTCGGTCCCTTCCAGCTCAATGCCTATCGAAAAATCATTACAGCGCTCGCGCCCGTGATAGCTGGAAACCCCCGCGTGCCAGGCGCGCTGGTCGAAAGGCACATACTGCACGATTTCACCGTCGCGGCGAATCAGACAGTGTGCCGAAACGCGAAGATGCGCGATTTCAGCAAAAAAAGGGTGCGCATTCGGATCGAGCGTACCGGTGAACAGGGCATCAATCCATGGCCCGCCAAATTCGCCGGGCGGCAGGCTTATATTATGCACCACCAGCAAAGAGGGGGTTTCATTATCCGGGCGGCTATCGTGGTGCGGCGAAGGAACCCGACGCGCCTCTTCCAGCCATCCCCCGTTCAACTGCATGTTGAGTCTCCTTTTACTAGCTTATGCATTCGCGGCACCGTGACCAAACAATCCCCGGCATCATACCCACGCTTGCTCGGTTGGCTAACGCTATAACTTCACGCTGGCGCCGCCGGCGAAAGGACGCGGATGTGGTACAGAAACGTTGTTCAGGTTAGCATGTTTCCCACTTCTGAATCTTATCTATCTGGAGCTTTATCATGACGCCTCGTCGCTACAATCCCGACCGCCGCCGTGACGCGTTGCTGGAGCGTATTAATCTTGATATTACCGATGCCGTCGCTCAATCCCTGCGGGAAGATTTAGGCGGTGAAGTGGATGCCAACAACGATATTAGCGCGCAATTATTGCCGCAGGATGCGCGCTCGCATGCCGTCGTCATCACCCGTGAAGATGGCGTGTTTTGCGGTAAACGCTGGGTAGAAGAAGTCTTTATTCAGCTTGCGGGCGACGACGTTAACTTCACCTGGCACGTTGCCGATGGCGACGCGGTAAAAGCCAATCAGCCGCTATTCGAGCTGGAAGGCCCTTCGCGGATCCTGCTCACCGGCGAACGTACCGCTCTCAATTTCGTGCAGACGCTCTCCGGGGTGGCCAGCGAAGTCCGCCGCTATGTCGACCTGCTGGCAGGCACCAAAACTCAGCTGCTCGATACGCGCAAAACGCTGCCGGGCCTGCGCACGGCGCTGAAATATGCGGTCCTGTGCGGCGGCGGGGCCAATCATCGCCTGGGCCTCTCCGATGCCTTTCTGATTAAAGAGAACCATATTATCGCTTCCGGCTCGGTACGGCAGGCGGTTGAAAAAGCGTTCTGGCTGCACCCGGATGTGCCGGTTGAGGTGGAAGTCGAAACCCTTGAAGAGCTGGATGAAGCGCTGAAAGCCGGCGCTGACATCATTATGCTCGACAACTTCACTACCGACCTGATGCGCGAAGCGGTCAAACACACCAACGGCCAGGCGGCGCTGGAAGTCTCCGGCAACGTCACATTCGAGACTATTCGAGAATTTGCTGAAACCGGCGTCGATTACATCTCCGTTGGCGCGTTGACCAAGCACGTCCGCGCTCTCGATCTCTCTATGCGCTTCCGCTAATCCCCCTGCCCCGGTTCGTCGTTGATGCCGGGGCGCACTTTTGCGAGCCGGCTCGCACGCCAATAATCCCTCAATGCAACCCGCAAAAAAAGCCTGGAAGCGTGCTTCTCCAGGCGCGATCTGCCGCTCGTATCGCTAAACAAACCCCGGCAAAGTGCTCCCGAAGATAACAAGGAGCAACTTATGGACAAACAACGCGGCTTTACCCTCATCGAACTTATGGTGGTCATTGGGATCATCGCCATTCTCAGCGCAATCGGCATTCCGGCTTATCAGAACTATCTGCGAAAAGCGGCGCTTACCGATATGCTGCAAACCTTCGTCCCGTTCCGCACCGCCATTGAGCTGTGCGCGCTGGAGCACGGCGGATTAACCACCTGCGATGGCGGCAGCAACGGTATTCCCTCGCCCGCCACAACCCGCTACGTCTCGGCTATGACCGTCGCCACAGGCGTTGTCACGCTCACCGGGCAGGAAAGCCTTAATGGCTTAAGCGTCACGCTGACGCCGACCTGGGATAACGCTAACGGCATCACCGGCTGGCAGCGAGTGTGCAACATTACCGGCGATAGCGCACTCAAGCAGGCCTGTGAAGACGTGTTCCGTTTTAACTGAGGGCGCGGCAATGAAAACTGAACAATTGATACCTCTTTGCCAGCGCTATCAGGCCTTACTGCTCGATAGTAATGAACACACCATCGCTATCGCCGTGGTTGACGCCCCCGCCCCGGAGCTGCTGGAAGCGTTACGTTTCGCGACGCAGAAAAGGATTGATATCGAGTGCTGGAGCCAGGACCAGATGGACAAGCGGCTGCAGACGCCGGGAATATCAACCCTCACCCCGCCTGTTGAAGCCTCGGCCAGCATCGTTGAACAGGTAAATAGCCTTCTGGAACAGGCCCTGCGCCAGCGCGCATCGGATATTCATATTGAACCCGGTGACGATCGCCTGAGAATTCGCCTGCGGGTAGATGGCGTACTCCATTCTCTTGCGCCGCTTGCGCCGGAACTCGCCGCCCCCATCACCGCCCGACTTAAAGTGCTCAGCAATCTGGATATCGCTGAACACCGGGTACCGCAGGACGGTCAGTTTACCCTCACGCTCGCAGACCGCCCGATCTCGTTTCGGATCGCCACGCTTCCCTGCCGCGGCGGGGAAAAAATCGTCCTTCGCTTATTACACCAGGTCGAACAAGCGCTGGACCTCGAAGCGCTGGGGCTATCGTCTCAGCAGCTTGCCGCCTTTCGCGCGGCGCTTAACCAACCTCAGGGGCTGATGCTGGTCACCGGCCCGACGGGAAGTGGGAAAACCGTCACTTTGTATAGCGCACTGCAGGCGCGGAATCGCGACGAGGTCAATATATGCAGCGTTGAAGATCCGCTGGAGATCCCCATCGTGGGGATGAATCAGACGCAGATTAATCCGCGGGCGGGCTTAACCTTTCACAGCGTACTGCGCGCCCTGCTACGCCAGGATCCTGATATCGTGATGGTCGGGGAGATACGCGATGCAGAAACCGCTGAAATTGCGATAAAAGCAGCGCAAACCGGGCACCTGGTTCTCTCAACGCTGCACACCAATTCAACCAGTGAAACGCTGGTTCGCCTGCAGCAGATGGGCGTTGCGCGCTGGATGATCTCATCCGCGCTTTCTCTGGTGGTTGCTCAACGCCTGGTACGCAAACTGTGCCCGCACTGCCGCCAGGAAACCGGCAGTTCGGCCGATGTTCCACACAGCCTGTGGCCGCGGGCGCTTCCTCGCTGGCAGGCTCCGGGCTGTCAGCACTGCTATCACGGCTACTACGGTCGCCTGGCGCTATTTGAGCTGCTCCCCGTCACCACCGCGTTACGGCAGGCGATTACTCAGGGTCTTAGCGCCGGAGAGATCGAGTCCCTGGCGCGCGAATCCGGCATGATGACGCTGTTTGAGAGCGGCTGTCTGGCCGTCGAACGTGGGATGACAAGTCTGGAAGAGGTCGTTCGCGTGTTGGGGATACCGCATGGCGACTAAACGACTGTGGCGCTGGCGCGGTCTCTCTCTCCAGGGCATTCCCTGCCAGGGAACGCTCTGGCAGGATAATCGCCCTGAGGCATTGCAGGCTCTGCAGCGGCAGCGAATTATCCCGCTGACGCTGCGCCGCTGTAGCGTGCAAAGCGCCCTCTGGCATCCGCGCTACAGTGGCGAAATCATCCGCCAGCTGGCCGCGCTTCTTCAGGCCGGTCTCCCCCTGGCCGAGGGGCTGGAACTGCTGGCGCAGCAGCAGCCCAATGCGCAATGGCAGGCGCTGCTGCAAACCCTGGCGGAGGATCTGGCGCAGGGCATTTCGCTTTCAGGCTCCCTGGAAAAATGGCCTGAGGCGTTCCCTCCGCTCTATCTGGCCATGATTCGCACCGGTGAACTTACCGGTAAACTGGAACTTTGCTGCGCTCAGTTGGCCAGGCAGCAGCGAGAGCAGCTGCTCCTCACCGAAAAAGTGAAAAAAGCGCTGCGCTACCCGTTGATTATCTTATCCCTGGCGCTGCTGGTGGTGATGGGAATGCTGTGCTTTGTCTTACCGGAGTTCGCCGCTATATATCAAACCTTCAACACCCCGCTGCCGTGGCTGACCCGCGCGGTAATAAGCATTGGCGAAGGGTTAACTCGCTGTTGGCCACTGCTCGCTGCCCTGGGTATTTTACCTGCAATACTCAACCGGCTGATTTGCCAGCGGCCAGGCTGGCTGCTGTACCGTCAGAAGCTGCTCCATACGCTGCCGGTGTTTGGCAAACTGCTATGCGGCCAGCGGCTTAGCCAGATTTTTACCGTACTCGCATTGACGCAAAGCGCCGGAATCAGCTTTCTGCAAGGCCTGCAAAGCGTGGAGGAAACCCTGAGCTGCCCGCTATGGCGGCAGAGGCTCCAGCAGGTTTGCCGGCAAATTACCCACGGCGATCCCATCTGGCAGGCGCTCGCCAACGGCGGAGGCTTCACGCCGCTTTGCCTACAACTGATCCGTACCGGTGAAGCCTCGGGTTCGCTGGATACCATGCTGGAAAATCTGGCTCGTCACCATAGTGAGCAGACGCATCAGCAGGCAGATAATCTGGCGACCTTGCTGGAACCGATGATGTTGGTAGTGACCGGAACGATTGTCGGCGTGCTGGTGGTGGCGATGTATTTACCCATTTTTCATCTGGGCGACGCCATTAGCGGAATGGGGGGATAACGCTGGCGCAAACGCGCCAGCGAACGGCATTACAGGCTGTTGAACACGCGGTTCTCTTGTTCCTGTACGCGAATAAAAGTCGTGCGTTTAGTCAGTTCTTTCAGCCGTGAAGCACCTACGTAGGTGCATGCGGAACGCAGGCCGCCAAGAATATCGCGCGCGGTGTTTTCAACCGGGCCGCGCAGAGGCAGCTTAACGGTTTTGCCTTCAGCCGCACGGTACTGGGCTACGCCGCCAACGTGACGGGTCATCGCCGACTCCGAGCTCATGCCGTAGAACAGCATGAATTTTTCGCCGTTTTCTTCAACCACGGTACCGCCGCTCTCTTCGTGACCGGCCAGCATACCGCCAAGCATCACGAAATCCGCGCCGCCGCCGAAGGCTTTAGCCACATCGCCCGGCATAGTACATCCGCCGTCGCTGATAATCTGCCCGCCCAGGCCGTGCGCCGCATCGGCACACTCAATCACTGCGGAAAGCTGCGGATAGCCGACGCCGGTTTTCACGCGAGTTGTACATACGGAGCCTGGACCGATACCCACCTTAACGATATCAGCCCCCGAAAGAATCAGCTCTTCGCACATTTCGCCGGTAACAACGTTGCCCGCAATAATGGTTTTCTGCGGCCAGGCTTCGCGGGCTTTCGCGACAAACTGCACGAAGTGCTCTGAATAGCCATTCGCCACGTCAATGCACACAAAGCTAAGCTGCGGATTTTGGATCAGAATCTGTTTTGTTTTTTCAAAATCCGCATCGGAGGTGCCGGTAGAAACCATGACGTGCTGCACGACATCTGCCGATACGCTCTGAACAAACGCCTGCCACTGTTCAACGCTGTAATGCTTATGTACGGCGGTCAAAACGCCAAATGAAGCCAGGGCTTTAGCCATGGCAAACGTGCCAACGGTGTCCATGTTAGCAGCAATGATCGGCACACCAGACCAGGTCTGGCCAGAATGTTTGAAAGTGAATTCACGTTCCAGCTGTACGTCAGAACGGCTTTTGAGGGTAGAACGTTTCGGACGGATAAGAACGTCTTTAAAACCAAGCTTCAAATCTTCTTCAATACGCATGTGCGAATTCCTGGGGTTAATTGCATTATTGTGAGAGCACAACTCCAGTGACGTTATCATACGCACGAATCATGGCCGCGCAAGACTGCGATTTTCACTTTTTTTACGCTACAATCGTATAAATTTACCTGGTGAACAGCCAAAAGCGAATTTGCGATATCCCATCGCAGGCGTATCATTTTTAACCATTTGATTTACATGCGCAAAAAGAACCAGGGTACGTGGTGACAGCCATTTATTGGTTGATATCACGTCGATAAAGCCACTATCGCAGTGGCGTCGTCGCGTCGTAAATCACGGCTCTGTTATTGAAAAATGTGCATGTAGTCAGTTTCAGGATTGAGGTGTATGACATACACGGTAGCGTTAACAGGCGGCATCGGTAGCGGTAAAAGTACCGTAGCCGACGCATTCTCACACCTCGGGGTTAACGTTATTGATGCTGACATTATCGCGCGCCAGGTGGTCGAGCCCGGCACCCCGGGGCTAAACGCAATTGCTCAACGCTTCGGTCCGCAGATCCTGAACAAAGATGGCACCCTTAACCGTCGCGCTCTGCGTGAACATATTTTCGCTCATGCAGAGGATAAGAACTGGCTAAACGCGCTGCTGCACCCGCAAATTCAGCAGGAAACGCGTCGTCAGATGCAGCTTGCCACCTCGTCTTATATTCTCTGGGTTGTACCTTTACTGGTCGAAAACCGTTTGTCCGCCAAAGCCGATCGGGTCCTTGTTGTCGATGTGCCGAAAGAGACGCAGATAGCGCGCACGATGCTTCGCGATCGGGTCAGTCGGCAACATGCGGAACATATTCTTGCCGCTCAGGCAACGCGCGAGCAGCGCCTTGCCGTTGCGGATGATGTTATTGAAAATATGGGTTCACCTGATGCCATCGCATCAGCTGTCGCCCGCCTGCATGCAAAGTATCAACAGCTGGCAGCGCAGGCCGCCTCACAGGAAAAACCGTAATGTCTACCCCTGTTCTATTTGAACATCCGCTTAATGAAAAAATGCGCACCTGGCTGCGTATTGAGTTTTTGCTTCAGCAGCTGACCGTACATCCTGCTATTACCAGCCATGCGGATGCGCTGCATTTTTTCCGCAATATCGGCGATCTTTTAGATGTTTTTGAACGCGGTGAAGTACGTACCGATCTGATGAAAGAGCTGGATCGCCAGCAGAGGAAGCTGCAATCCTGGGCGGAAGTCCCTGGGGTTGATCAGGATCGTATCAACGAACTGCGTCAGCAGCTGAAGCAATCAGGCAGTACGTTAATGTCGGCGCCGCGTATCGGCCAGTACCTGCGAGAGGATCGCCTGATCGCCCTGGTACGCCAACGCCTGAGTATCCCGGGCGGCTGCTGTAGCTTCGATCTTCCGACGCTGCACATCTGGCTGCATATGCCGCAGGAATATCGCGATGAGCAGGTCGGTAAGTGGCTGGCCAGCCTGGAACCGCTGACGCAATCGCTGATGCTCATTCTCGATCTCATCCGTAACTCGGCCCCCTTCCGTAAGCAGACCAGCCTGAACGGTTTTTATCAGGACAACGGCGAAGATGCCGATCTGCTGCGTCTGCGGTTGGATCTTGCCAGCCAGCTCTACCCCCAAATATCAGGCCACAAGAGCCGCTTTGCCATCCGCTTTATGCCGCTGGACAGCGAGCACGGCATCGTGCCGGAGCGTTTTGATTTTGAACTGGCCTGCTGTTAAGGAGTCAATATGTCAGAAGAGATAACCGTCAACTGCCCAACCTGCGGCAAAATTGTGGTCTGGAATGAGCAGAGCCCGCATCGCCCGTTCTGCTCCAAACGCTGTCAGCTTATCGATTTAGGCGAATGGGCAGCGGAAGAGAAACGTATCCCGAGCAGCAGCGATCTGTCAGATAGCGACGGCTGGAGCGAAGAAAAAGAGTAACGGATTTCGGGCGGGCATGTGCAGGCCCGCCCTGATTTGCCGGATGCAGGCGCACCCTACCCGATCTGAGAACCTTGAATTAACTTCGTAATGACGGGTTCGTTTGCCGGCGGGAAATCCTCAGCAACGAGCGCGCTCTGCGCAATCCAGCATCCCGGCTGCCCTTCTTTCCCCCACGGCTCGCCTTCCCAGCTGTTCACCAGCCAGAACCACAGCGTGATATGGCGATCGGGAAACTGGTACTCCAGCTTATCAAACAGGCTGTAAGCTTTAGCTGTAATGCCGACCTCTTCCTGCAGTTCGCGCACTAAGGCCTGTTCGGACGACTCGCTCTCTTCAATTTTACCGCCCGGGAATTCAAGCTTGTTCGCCATATGCGCATCGGCGGCCCGCTGAGTGATAAAAATCTCCCCTTGCGAATTACGGATAATACCCACTGAAATTTGCAGCGTTTTCATTGTCTTCATTCCATAAAAAAGGCGCAGATATCTGCGCCCTGGTATTCAATATTGTAAAAGCTTAGCTCAGGCGACCGTGGCACTGCTTGTATTTTTTGCCAGAACCGCACGGGCAAGGATCGTTACGACCCACTTTACGCTCGCCGGTTTGTTCAGCCAGCGCGGCCGCGGCTGCGCTATCATCGTCCTGATGGCTCAGCTGCTGCATCTGCGCCAGACGCTCAGCTTCTTCACGACGCTGCTGCTCCATCGCTTCAACCTCTTCCGGCATCCGCACCTGAACTTTGCTCAGGGTACTGATCACTTCATATTTCAGGGATTCCAGCATTGAAGCGAACATGGAGAAAGATTCACGCTTATATTCCTGCTTCGGATCTTTCTGCGCATAGCCGCGCAGGTGGATACCCTGACGCAGGTAGTCCATCGCCGCCAGGTGCTCTTTCCACAGGGAGTCCAGCGTTTGCAGCATGACGCCTTTTTCGAAGTGACGCATCATCTCAGCGCCAACCACTTCTTCCTTACGCTGATAGGTTTCAATGGCGCTCTGCAGAATGCGCTCACGCAGCGTTTCTTCATGAAGCTCAGGCTCTTTATCCAGCCATTCTTTGAGCGGCAGCTCGAGGTCGAAGTCATTTTTCAGACGCTCCTGCAGGCCTTCAATATCCCACATCTCTTCCAGCGACTGCGGAGGAATATGGGCATCGATGGTCGCTTTAAATACGTCTTCACGAATGCTGTTAATCGTCTCGCTCACGTCGGTCACGTCGAGCAGCTCATTACGCTGGGTGTAAATAGCGCGACGCTGATCGTTAGCCACATCGTCATATTCCAGCAGCTGCTTACGAATATCGAAGTTGCGGCTCTCGACTTTACGCTGCGCGTTGGCAATCGCTTTGGTCACCCACGGATGCTCGATAGCCTCACCCGGCTTCATACCCAGTTTACGCATCATGCCGGACACGCGGTCAGACGCGAAGATACGCATCAGGGCATCTTCCATCGACAGATAGAAACGGGAAGAACCGGCGTCCCCCTGACGGCCTGAACGACCGCGGAGCTGGTTATCAATACGGCGGGATTCATGGCGTTCGGTACCGATGATATGCAGACCGCCCGCAGCCAGTACCGCATCGTGACGAACCTGCCAGTCGGCTTTGATCTGCGCAATCTGTTCCGGAGTCGGGTCTTCCAGCTGGGCGACCTCGGCCTGCCAGCTACCGCCAAGCATAATGTCGGTACCACGGCCGGCCATGTTGGTCGCAATGGTTACCGCAGACGGATAGCCCGCCTGCGCAACGATGTCCGCTTCGCTGGCGTGGAATTTCGCGTTCAGCACGTTGTGCTTGATGCCCGCCTTCGTTAATTCATTAGAGACCACTTCTGATTTTTCGATAGAAATGGTACCCACCAGCACCGGCTGACCCGCGGCGGTACGCTGCTTAATATCTTCGATAATGGCCTGAATTTTTTCCGCTTCGGTCATATAGACCAGGTCCGCCATGTCTTTACGAATCATCGGACGGTTGGTCGGAACCACAACGGTATCCAGCTTATAGATTGAGCTAAATTCAAACGCTTCGGTATCGGCGGTACCGGTCATCCCTGCCAGCTTCTCGTACAGGCGGAAATAGTTCTGGAAGGTAATTGAAGCCAGCGTCTGGTTCTCGTTCTGAATATCAACGCCTTCTTTCGCTTCAACGGCCTGGTGCAGGCCATCGGACCAGCGGCGCCCCTGCATCGTACGGCCGGTGTGTTCGTCGACGATGATCACTTCGCCATCTTTCACGATGTAATCAACATCGCGGGTGAACAGCACATGCGCGCGCAGCGCGGCGGTCACGTGGTGCATCAGCATGATATTGGTCGGTGAGTACAGCGACTCGCCTTCTTCCATAATACCTTCATTCACCAGCAGCTCTTCAATCAGCACCAGGCCGCGTTCGGTCAGGTTTACCTGACGCGCTTTCTCATCGACGGAGAAGTGCCCTTCGCCGGTAAAGGTTTCGGAGTCTTCTTTATCCTGACGCACCAGGTGCGGAATGATCTTGTTCACCTTCTTGTACATTTCCGAGCTGTCTTCAGCCGGGCCGGAAATAATAAGCGGGGTACGCGCTTCATCGATCAGAATGGAGTCGACTTCATCCACCAGCGCATAGTGCAGTTTGCGCTGTACGCGCTCTTCAGGACTGAAGGCCATATTGTCGCGCAGATAGTCAAAGCCGTATTCGTTGTTGGTACCGTAAGTAATATCGGCTGCGTAGGCTTCACGCTTGGCAGGCGCAGGCAGGCCGGACATATTAATGCCAACGGTCATCCCCAGGAATTCAAACAGCGGGCGGTTGTTCTCGGCATCACGCTGCGCCAGATAGTCGTTGACGGTCACCACGTGAACGCCTTTACCGGTCAGCGCATTCAGATAGGCAGGCAGAGTTGCGGTCAGCGTTTTACCTTCACCGGTACGCATTTCTGCAATACAGCGGTCGTTGAGAACCATGCCGCCCAGCAGCTGAACGTCAAAGTGACGCATGCCGAAGACGCGTTTACTGGCTTCACGCACGACGGCAAAGGCTTCCGGGATCAGGCTCTCCAGGGCTTCGCCTTTTTCCAGGCGAGCGCGGAACTCAGCGGTTTTCCCTTTCAGTTCGTCGTCGGACAGTTTTTCCATGGACGGTTCCATGGCGTTGATCACGTTGACGGCTTTGCGCATACGACGCAGCGTACGGTCGTTACGGCTACCGAATACTTTAGTTAATAATTTGATTAGCATAATAAAATCTCAAACGCCCCGCGGTGCGGTGTCACAAAAAAATAGAATGGTCCGTTTTTGGTTTAGCTGAGACGTTGAGGCCCTGCGCGTATGCCGGCCACCTGGCTAATCCAGGTACAGACGCGAAACGCGCAGTGGGAAATAGAGGGGTTATATGCCGCCAGATGAACAATGGCCGGAGGTTTACTCTCCTGCGTCAACAGCGCGCTAAGCGTGTCGAGAAGGGCCAGATGCTGCGCCTGAAGCGGTGAAGACTCTTCCGCTACCGGCAGCGCCTGCGGGGCCATCGCAAAAGAGAGGTGGCGAATGACCGTACGAATGGCGTGCTGATGCCAGTAATCAACCGTGAAATTGGGCCGACGACTGGAAGATTCCAGCAGCGCTAGCTGAGAAAAATTAACTTTAGCAGGATTATGGTTGCTGGACGTCGTTTTAGCGGGCGACGCGGTCTCATGCTCATGACCATTGCTAAGCGCAGGCAGGCCGAGGCTAGCCGCGACCATCCCCAACAGGAGATGCGGCCAGAAATACCGTCTGCCAAACTGTCGCCAGCGCGTCAGCAATCCACTCACTTACGTTACCTTTTGTTGGTAGCAACCCTAAGAAATATTTTGCGTCCAAATACTAACATTAATACGCCGTCACGGCAGCAGGAATGAGGTCTCAGGCGGGGGAAAAACGTTTAAAAAAGGAACGAACGCGCAAAAAATGCAGTTAAAAATCAAAGCAGGACGCAGCGGGAATATAAAAAAGAAAACGACTGGCTCCCTGGCCGGAGAGAGTACCAGGTTACCAGTCGAATTTACTGCCGGGTCTGACTTATGCCAGAACCAGCGTCGGGGCGCGGAACGCCAGCGGCATTTCTGCGTCGTCCTCGAAGGTCACATACTCCCAGGCTTCCTGTTTTGCCAGAACAGCCTGCAGCAGTTTGTTATTCAACGCGTGACCGGATTTGTACGCCGTAAATGCGCCGATAATGTTGTGACCACACATAAAGAGGTCGCCAATGGCATCCAGCATTTTGTGACGGACAAACTCATCTTCAAAGCGCAAACCGTCTTCGTTCAGTACGCGATAATCGTCAACAACGATGGCACAATCGAAGCTGCCGCCCAAGCACAGGCCGCGGGACTGCAGATATTCGATATCACGCATAAAACCGAAGGTACGCGCGCGGCTAATCTGGCGCATAAACGCATCAGCCGAGAAGTTCATTGCGTAGCGCTGGCTGCTGGAGTCAATCGCCGGATGGTTAAAATCAATGGTGAAGTCCAGTGAAAAACCATTGTACGGTTTGAATTCGGCCCATTTATCGCCATCTTCAACGCGAACTGTCTCTTTGATACGCACAAATTTCTTAGCGCAGTTCAGTTCATCGATGCCGGCATCCAGCAACAGATAAACGAACGGAGCCGCACTACCGTCCATAATTGGGACTTCCGGCGCATCGACTTCAATAATAATGTTGTCGATACCCAAGCCAGCCAGCGCGGCATTGAGGTGCTCAACCGTCGATATCCGCACGTCATGCTCATTGACCAGGCAAGTACAGAGCATGGTATCACGCACAGATTTGGCATCAGCCGGAAAATCAACCGGTGGATTCAAGTCGGTGCGACGATAGATGACCCCGGTATTTGCCGGCGCAGGGCGTAACGTCAGGGTGACTTTCTTGCCGGTATGCAAACCGACGCCAGTCGCCTGAACGATACGTTTAAGAGTCCTTTGTTTGATCATCGTATAATCTCGCCAAGTTACCTATCCAACCGAAGTGTACTATACATTCGGCAGGCCAGTTTAGCACAAAGAGCGCAGATGCCCAACTTCCAGCCAATTCTTAATCGGCTTGCTTACGCAGGAAGGCTGGAATATCCAGATAATCTGGCTCTTTCGCGGCCTGCGGCGTATTGTCGTTGACCACTTTTGCGGCCGGTTTCTGCTCTTGCGTCAGTGGAGACATACCGTGCTGCTGGTAACGATCCATCACCGGCTGCTGCACCTGTTTGTTGGTGACCAGGGTGATTTCCGGACGTTTGTCCATACCGATACCGGTAGCAACGACGGTTACGCGCAGCTCGTCGTTCATATCCGGGTCCAGAGAGGTACCGATAACCACGGTGGCGTTATCCGAAGCAAATGCGCGGATAGTGTTACCTACGGTCTCGAACTCATCCAGACGCAGGTCGAAGCCCGCAGTGATGTTGACCAGAACGCCACGCGCGCCGGACAGATCGATATCTTCCAGCAGCGGAGAAGAGATCGCCATTTCAGCCGCTTCTTCCGCACGGTCTTCACCGCTCGCCACGCCGGAGCCCATCATGGCGTAGCCCATTTCAGACATCACGGTACGCACGTCCGCAAAGTCGACGTTCATCAGGCCTGGGCGGGTGATCAGCTCAGCGATACCCTGCACCGCGCCTTTCAGCACGTCGTTGGCCGCACCGAAAGCGTCGAGCAGAGAAATGCCGCGGCCGAGAACCTTCAGCAGCTTGTCGTTCGGGATGGTGATCAGCGAATCCACATGCTTGGACAGCTCGGTGATGCCCTGCTCAGCGAACGCCATGCGCTTCTTGCCTTCAAAATTGAACGGCTTAGTCACCACGGCAACGGTCAGGATACCTAAATCTTTTGCAACTTCAGCCACCACTGGCGCAGCACCGGTTCCGGTACCGCCGCCCATGCCGGCTGCGATAAACACCATATCGGCGCCGTCAAGGGCGGCACGCAGCGCTTCACGGTCTTCATCCGCCGCGTTACGGCCGACTTCCGGGTTTGCGCCTGCGCCCAGACCTTTGGTAATACCGCTACCGATCTGGATAGTCTGGCCAACAGCCGTTTTGCGCAGAGCCTGCGCGTCGGTGTTCACCGCGAAAAATTCAACACCCTCAATGCGCTCGCGCACCATGTGCTCAACGGCGTTACCGCCGCCGCCGCCGACGCCGATGACTTTAATCACCGCGTCGTTGGTCAGTTCCATAGGTTCAAACATAATTTCTCTCTCCGTTGTGCCTGTCGCCTGAGAACGCTAATTTTCTGCGTTCTCTTAAAAAATTAAAACTCTTTTCGCAACCAACTGTTGAGTCGTTTGATCCACGACCCGACCGTTACGCGTTTTTCCACCTCTGCTTCACCACTGAGATGAGATTCCTTCCCGTAGTGCAGCAGCCCAACCGCCGTCGAGTAATACGGCTCCTGGGCATAATCCGTTAATCCGGTAATATTCAGCGGCGCGCCAATTCTCACCTGCGTATGGAATACGCGCTGCGCACAGGCGGCAAGTCCTTCAATTTGCGCCGCACCGCCGGTTAATACAATGCCAGCCGCCAGGTGGTGCTTCACACCTTGTTGACGGAGCTGTTCCTGCAGCTGCAGGATCTCTTCATTCACCAGGTTGAGCAATTCGGTATAACGTGGCTCAATCACCTCGGCCAACGTCTGACGCTGCAGACTACGAGGCGGACGCCCGCCCACGCTGGGGACTTCCACGTTCTCGTCTTTACCAACGATGGAACCCAGCGCACAGCCGTGACGCACTTTAATGGCTTCTGCGTCGCTCGGCGGCGTACCGAAAGCGTAGGCAATATCGCTGGTCACCACGTTGCCCGCGTACGGGATCACTTTGGTATGACGCAGCGCGCCGCCGGTATAGACCGCAATATCCATTGTACCACCGCCGATATCCACCACGCAGACACCCAGTTCACGTTCGTCTTCCGTTAATACGGAATAGCTGGCGGCTAAACCGGCGAAAATAAGCTGGTCGACTTTCAGACCGCAACGCTCCACCGCTTTGACAATATTTTTTGCCATATCGTTATGGCAGGTAATCAAATGCACTTTCGCCTGCATGCGTACGCCAGACAGTCCTACGGGGTTTTTAATCCCCTCCTGGTAGTCGATGGCGTACTCCTGCGGGATAACGTGCAGAACGCGATGCTCGTCGCGCACGCGAACCGATTTCGCGGTATGTACCACGTTCTCTACGTCGTCCTGCGTCACTTCTTCTTCAGAAATCGGCACCATACCGATTTCATTTTGACAGCTGATATGTTTGCCTGAAAGCGCCAGATAGACTGACGAGATCTGGCAATCCGCCATCAGTTCGGCCTGGTCAATGGCGCGCTGTACGCATTTCACCACGGATTCCAGGTCGTTCACTCCGCCTTTATCCATACCACGCGATGGGCAACTGCCCACGCCAATGATATTAATCATACCGTCGGGCAGAACTTCCCCTACTAAAGCGGCAACCTTAGCGGTGCCAATCTCCAGTCCAACTACCAGTTTTCTGTCCGTCGCCTTGATCATTGTTGTTCTGCCTGTGCCTGATTCTGTTGTTGTTGAGTTTCCTCTACAGGAGCCGGTACCCAACCGACTGCCGCTCCCGAGTCATAACGCAAATCAACGTAGCTTATCCGTTTGCCGTCGGTCTGCGCCTGCTGCTGAAGAACCGGGTAGAGTTCCATAAAGCGCTGAAGCCGTTTCATGGTGTCACCCCGACCAAGGTTGAGCTTAATGTCGTTATTAAGCGTCAACTGCCAGGAGCGACGCGCGGTCATTGCCGCTACTTTCAACGTGAATTTATCCTTCGCCAGCACCTGCCCCATGTCGCGGTATCCCTGAAGGACTTCGTTCTCACTGCCTTCCGGGCCGTACAACATCGGTAAATTCTGTTTACTGGTGCGATCTGACGGCACGCTGAAAGAATTTCCGTCCACGTCTACCATATGCTGATCATTCCAGCGCGCTATCGGCACATATTCAACCAGATGAATCTTCAATTCGTCCGGCCACTGCTTTCTGACGCTCGCCTGCTTAATCCACGGCAGACGTTCAATCTGGCTTTGAATAATGTTGACGTCCTGCGTCATAAAGGTGCCCGGCGACCCCAATGCCAGAATCGCCTGACGGATATCATCGTTGCGCGTGTAATGACGCTCACCGGTGACCACCATCTTTGACAGCGGTAACCGCTGTGCATCTTCCATCCAGCCCAGAACCATCCATCCGCTGACCAGCACGGTACAGAGCACCGCCAGCAGGAAGAAGATACCCGCCAGACGAGAGCCATTACTTCGACGCGAAGAGGTTTCGTCTTCCTCTTCGTGGTTCCGCGTATTCAGCGCAGCCTGCGACATATCACCCCGCCAGGTCCAGAATTCGTACAACAAGCTGCGAGAAGCTCATCCCTGCCTGACGCGCCGCCATGGGCACCAGACTATGGCTGGTCATGCCAGGAGAGGTGTTTGCTTCCAGCAGATAAAACTGGCCATCGCTGTCCAGCATCACATCAATTCGCCCCCAGCCGTAACAGCCAAGACTATCCCAGGCTTTTTGCACCAGAGCCTGCATTTCTGCCTCGCGCGCGGAATCTTCCAGGCCAGGGCAGAAATATTGCGTTTCATCAGAGAGATACTTTGCTTCATAATCATAGAAGGTTCCAGCCGCCTGGATACGTATTGACGGTAAAATTTCTTCTCCGACGATAGCGACGGTAAATTCCGGCCCACTGAGCCATTTTTCAATCAGAACTTCGTCATCATGCTGAAAAGCCAGCGCCAATGCATTTTGTAATGCACAACTTTCGCTGACTTTGGACATACCGACGCTGGAGCCTTCGCGACTGGGTTTAACAATCAACGGCAGTCCGAGGGCGGAAATCTGCTGTTCTACCTCAGCGGAAAGCCCCGCGGTGAACTGTTTACGCGTCAGCGCAACCCACGGCGCAACCGGCAGCCCGGCGCCCTGCCACAGCAGTTTGCTGCGCAGCTTATCCATTGAGATAGCGGAAGCCATCACGCCGCTGCCGGTATAGGGGAGTTGAATCAGCTCCAGCAGACCCTGCAACGTACCATCTTCACCGCCGCGACCGTGCAAGGCAATAAACGCTTTCTGAAAACCCATATTTTTCAATTGGGTAATATCCACGTCGCGCGGGTCGACCGGGTGCGCATCGACCCCGGCTTCGCGCAGGCCGGCGAGCACCGCCGAACCTGAATTGAGAGAGACTTCACGTTCAGCGGAGGTTCCGCCAAAGAGGACCGCGATTTTATCAGCCATGGCGCTCCTCCTGCGATTTTTGCGGCTGCAATTTGATTTCCGCCAGGTGACGGGCGATTTTACCAATGTTTCCCGCCCCCTGAACCAGCACCAGATCGTTGCCGGTCAATACTGAAGCCAGCATCTCTGCCGCCTGCGCCGGGTCGGAAACCAGAATCGGGTCGACTTTACCGCGGCCGCGAATCGTACGGCACAGCGAGCGGCTGTCGGCGCCAGGAATAGCGGCTTCGCCCGCGGAATAAACGTCCAGCATCAGCAGCGCGTCAACCTGGGTCAGCACGTTGGCGAAATCATCGTACAGATCGCGCGTACGGGTAAAACGGTGCGGCTGAAACAGCATCACCAGGTTTTTATCCGGCCAGCCCGCCCGCGCCGCTTTGATGGTGGCATCCACTTCCGTAGGATGATGACCATAATCATCGATCAGCATCGCGGTACCCTCTTTACCGTTAACTTCAGCTAAGGGGTATTCGCCAAGGAAATCAAAGCGACGGCCGGTGCCCTGGAAGCTTTCCAGCGCGCGCAAAATAGCGTCATCATCAATGCCCTCTTCCGTGGCAACGGCCACCGCCGCCGCCGCGTTCAGCGCGTTGTGGCGACCCGGTGCGTTCAGCGTCACCTGAATGACCTCTTTATCCTGGCGAACCAGACGGAAATGGCCCTGAGCGCCAACCTGACGATACTCTTCCACGCGAACGTCGGCATCATCGCTAAATCCGTAGGTGGTGAGCTGGCGGCCAACGCGCGGCAGCAGTTCACGAATCACCGGATCGTCCACGCACATCACCGCGCGTCCGTAGAACGGCAGATTGTGCAGGAAGTTAATAAACGTCTGCTTCAGGTTTTCGAAGTCGCCGTGGTAGGTATCCATATGATCGGCTTCGATATTGGTCACGATAGCGACCATCGGCTGTAAATGCAGGAACGAGGCGTCGCTTTCGTCCGCTTCGGCAATCAGGTAACGACTATGGCCAAGGCGCGCGTGCACGCCAGCGGCTTTGACCAGACCACCGTTCACGAAGGTAGGATCCAGCCCGGCTTCAGCGTAAATGCTCGAGACCATCGCCGTGGTTGTGGTCTTTCCGTGCGTGCCGGCAATGGCAATGCCGTGGCGAAAACGCATCAGCTCCGCCAGCATCTCGGCGCGGCGAATAACCGGAATACGCGCTTCGTGGGCGGCGACGATTTCCGGGTTATCCGCAGAAATCGCGCTGGAAACCACGACAACGCTCGCATCGCGCACGTTTTCAGGGCGATGGTTGAAATAAATCGTGGCGCCAAGCTGAGTCAACTGCTGGGTCACCGGATTCGGCGCCAGGTCGGAGCCGCTAATCTGATAACCTTCGTTGGCCAGAACTTCGGCAATACCGCCCATGCCGGCACCGCCAATGCCAACAAAGTGAATGTGCCGGACGCGACGCATCTCGGGCACGATAGAACGCAGTTTTGCCAGATCTTGTGTATTCATTCTTTACGCCATCAACTTCTTTATTCGGACGGTGATCATCACCGCGATTAACGCGCCAGTGCTGCGGCGCTCACTTCTTCTGCTACCCGTTCGGTCGCGTCCGGAATCGAGGCTCTGCGCGCTCGCTCCGCCATATCCAGCAGCGTCTCGCGATCCCAACCCGCCAGGGTTTGCGTGACGGCCTCCACGGTAAACTGCGGCTGCTCAAGGATCTTCGCTGCCCCTGCCTTCTCTAACGGCAGCGCATTCCAGTACTGCTGACGATCTTTGTGCTGAAAAGGCACAAACAGCGCCGGTAAACCCGCGGCGGCAATTTCGCTCACCGTCAGCGCCCCGGAACGACATACGACAACATCGGCCCAGGCATAAGCCGCCGCCATGTCGTCAATAAATTCGGTGACTTTGTGCTGCGGCTGGCCGGCGTCGGAATAGGCCTGCTGTACGCTCTCCTGGCCCCCTTTACCGCTCTGGTGCCAGATGGTGACAGCAGAACCCAGCTTCGCCGCCACCTGCGGCATCGTCTGATTGAGCACGCGCGCGCCCTGCGAGCCGCCGACGACCAATACGCGAATCGGCCCCTGACGCCCGACTAACCGCTGTTCCGGCAGCGCCAGCGCCAGCACATCGGTACGAACCGGGTTGCCAACAACGTCGGCATGCGGGAAAGCGCCGGGAAATGCCTGCATGACCTTTTTGGCAATTTTCGCCAGCCATTTATTCGTCAGGCCGGCAATCCCGTTCTGTTCATGCAGGACAACCGGGATCCCCAGCGACCATGCCGCCAGACCGCCGGGTCCGGAAACATAGCCGCCCATGCCCAGCACCACGTCCGGCTGAAAACGCTGCATAATCGCTCGCGCCTGACGCCAGGCGTTGAAAATACGCACCGGCGCCAGCATCTGCGCCTTCAGGCCCTTGCCGCGCAGGCCGGATATCTGAATGAAATCAATTTCAATGCCGTGCTTCGGCACTAAATCCGCTTCCATACGATCCGCGGTACCCAGCCAGCGGACCTGCCAGCCCTGGTCCATTAAATGGTGCGCAACCGCCAGTCCCGGGAACACGTGTCCGCCGGTACCGCCTGCCATCACCATTAAGCGCTTTTCCTGACCGCTCATCGAACACCCCGTGTAAACGCCTGGGCTTTTTCCAGACGCGTTTCATAATCAATTCGTAACAGCAACATGATCGCCGTCGACATAATCAGCAGGCTCGAACCGCCGTAACTGATCAGCGGCAGCGTCAGGCCTTTGGTTGGCAGCATCCCCGCCGCCGCGCCGACGTTAACCAGCGCCTGAAAGCTAAACCAGATCCCAATGGCGCAGGCCAGAAATCCGGAGAAACGGTGGTCAATCTCCAGCGCTTTGCGGCCAATGGACATGGCGCGAAAAGCGACGAAGAATACCATTAAAAGTGCGAGTACCACACCGATATAACCGAGCTCTTCACCGATAATGGCGAAGATGAAATCGGTGTGCGCCTCGGGCAAATACTCCAGCTTCTGGACCGAATTGCCCAGGCCCTGCCCCCACATTTCGCCGCGACCAAAGGCCATCAGCGACTGGGTTAGCTGGTAGCCGCTGCCGAACGGATCTTCCCACGGGTTCCAGAAAGAGGTCACGCGGCGGATACGGTACGGTTCAGCCAGAATCAGCAGTACGACCGCCGAAAGCCCCATCCCGATAATGGCGATAAACTGCCACAGCTTGGCTCCCGCCAGGAACAGCATGGCCAGGGTGGTCACAAACAGCACGACGACGGTACCGAGGTCAGGCTGCGCCAGCAGTAAAATCGCCAGTACGAAAATCACGCCCATCGGCTTTAAGAAGCCGCGCAGGTTGTTACGCACTTCGTCGCCTTTACGCACGAGGTAGTTGGCGATGTAGCAAAACAGCGACAGCTTGGTAAACTCCGCAGGCTGGATACGCAGCGGCCCCAGCGCAATCCAGCGCGACGCCCCGTTAACCGAGCTACCGACCACCAGAACAATCAGCAGCATGACGATAGAGGCGATCAGCATCGCGGTACTATGGCGCTGCCAGAACTCCATCGGCAGGCGCAGCGTCACCATCGCCAGCCCTAGCGCCAGCAGAATGTATAAGCCATCGCGCTTGGCAAACAGAAACGGATCGTTCGCCAGACGCTGGCCTACCGGCATCGACGCCGAGGTCACCATAATGAAGCCGATTGCGGCCAGGCCAAAGGTCAGCCACAGCAGCATCCGGTCATACATCACCAGGCTATCGGTATCTTTTTGCCGCGAGCCCATCACCCAGCCTTTCAGCGCGGCGAACAGCCATGCGAAAATAAACATTCCCGGCAGACGCGGCAGTCTCAGCCGTGGCATTTTCAGGCGCGGGAGTGATAAACGCATCAACCTAACTCCTTCGCCAGGCGAGCAAAGATGTCGCCGCGTTGTTCAAAGTTTTTAAACTGATCGAGGCTGGCGCACGCGGGAGACAGCAGCACCATATCGCCCGCGACAACCTGCGGCGCAATCTGGCGCATCGCCTGCTCCATGGTTTCCGTTTGCACGGCGACGTCCGGGCGAAGGGCCGCCAGCTGCGCGCCGTCGCGGCCGAAGCAGTACAGGCGAACGTTGTCGCCGGTCAGGTAACGGCTTAACGGCGTGAAATCAGCGGATTTCCCATCGCCGCCCAGCAGCAGATAGAGCGTTCCATCAAGATGCAGCCCATTGAGCGCCGCTTCAGTACTGCCGACGTTGGTGGCTTTAGAATCGTTGATCCAGCGCACGCCGTTGTGCTCCAGCACCAGCTGGAAACGATGCGCCAGCCCGGTGAATGTGGTCAGCGCTTTCAGGCTACTGGCGCGCGGCAGACCCGCCGCATCCGCCAGAGCCAGGGCCGCAAGCGCGTTACTGTAGTTATGCTGGCCGCTAATCTTCATCTCTTTGACGTTGAGCACTTTCTCGCCTTTGACGCGCAGCCAGGTTTCTCCCTGCTGGCGGTTCAGGTGATAGTCACCAACGTCAACGCCGAAGCTGATGCAGCGATCGTCAGCGCCGCGTACCGGCATGGTTAACGCATCGTCGGCATTAACGATACAGGCCCGGGCGTTCTCATAAACGCGCAGTTTGGCGGCGCGGTACTGCTGAAGCCCCAGCGGATAGCGGTCCATATGATCTTCGGTGACGTTAAGGATCGTCGCCGCGGCCGCCCGCAGGCTGGAGGTGGTTTCCAGCTGGAAGCTGGAAAGCTCCAGGACATAGAGTTCGCGCTCAGCATCCAGCAGCATCAGCGCCGGCAGGCCAATATTGCCCCCGACGCCAACGTTCAACCCCGCCGCTTTCGCCATTTCTCCCACAAGGGAAGTCACGGTGCTTTTACCGTTGGAACCGGTGATCGCAATAATCGGCGCCTGCGCCTCGCGGCAGAACAGTTCAATATCGCCGACAATTTCTACCCCCGCATCCGCCGCGGCGCTCAGGGAAGGATGCGCCAGCGCGATGCCAGGGCTGGCGACAATCAGGTCCGCCGTCAACAGCCAGTCTTCGTTCAGACCGCCGACATAGCGCTCAACGGCTTCCGGCAGCTTGTCCAGCCCCGCCGGCGCAACGCGGGTATCCATCACCCGCGGCGTCACGCCGCGAGCCATGAAAAAGTCCACGCATGACAGGCCGGTCATACCCAGCCCAATAATGACGACTTTTTTACCCTGATAATCTGCCATGATTAACGTACCTTCAGCGTCGCCAGGCCAATCAGCACCAGCATCAGCGAAATAATCCAGAAACGCACGATAACGCGCGGTTCCGGCCAGCCTTTCAGTTCATAGTGATGGTGAATCGGCGCCATGCGGAAGATGCGCTGACCGCGCAGCTTGAAGGAGCCGACCTGCAGAATCACCGAGAGCGTTTCCACCACAAATACGCCGCCCATAATCACCAGCAGGAATTCCTGGCGCAGCAGCACGGCGATAATCCCCAGCGCGCCGCCGAGAGCCAGCGAACCCACATCGCCCATAAAGACCTGTGCCGGATAGGTGTTAAACCACAGGAAGCCCAGGCCCGCGCCGACAATCGCCGTACAGACGATCACCAGTTCACCGGCGTGACGCAAATAAGGGATATGCAGGTAGTTGGCGAAATTCATGTTCCCGGTCGCCCAGGCAACCAGCGCGAAGCCGGCGGCAACGAATACGGTTGGCATAATCGCCAGCCCATCAAGGCCGTCGGTCAGGTTGACCGCATTACCGGTCCCGACGATAACAAAATAGGCCAGCAGGACGTAGAACAGGCCCAGCTGCGGCATCACGTCTTTAAAGAACGGCACCACCAGCTGAGTCGCCGGCGTATCTTTACCCGCCATATACAGCGCAAAGGCGACGCCCAGCGCAATCACCGACATCCAGAAGTATTTCCAGCGGGCAATCAGGCCCTTGGTATCTTTGCGAACCACCTTACGGTAGTCATCAACGAAGCCGATGATGCCGTAGCCCACCAGTACCGTCAGCACGCACCAGACGTAGGGGTTAGATGGATAGGCCCACAGCAGAACGGAGACAACAATGGCGGTCAGGATCATGATCCCGCCCATGGTCGGCGTACCGCGCTTACTAAAGTGAGATTCCGGGCCATCGTTACGTACAACCTGGCCAAAGGAGAGTTTTTGCAGACGGGCGATCATGCGCGGGCCCATCCACAGAGAGATGAACAGCGCGGTCAGCAGGCTGACAATGGCGCGAAACGTCAGGTAGGAAAAGACGTTAAAGCCTGAATAATATTTGACCAAATGTTCGGCCAGCCATACTAACATGTTCCGTTCTCCTGTAATGCGCGTACTACCACTTCCATGGCGGCACTACGTGAACCCTTCACTAAAATGGTCATAATTTTATGTTCTGCGGTGAGCTCGCGCAGGCGGGTCACCAGCGCGGCCTTCTCGCTAAAATGTTCGCCAACGCCGCTGGCGCCGCTGATCTCTGCGCTCAACGTACCGACGCTCAGTACGCGATCGAGCCCGGCCGCTTTTGCCGCTTCGCCCACCTGACGATGGCACGCCTGGCTTTCCGCGCCGAGTTCGGCCATATCGCCAACGACCAGTACCCGGTAGCCCGGCATCTCAGACAGCACCTGTACCGCAGCGGTCAGCGAGCCGACGTTGGCGTTATAGGAATCATCCAGCAGCAGCTGGCTGTCGGTCAGCTGAATCGGGAATAACCGCCCCGGTACCGCTTTCAGATCTTTCAGACCCGCTTTGATCGCCTCATGCGTCGCCCCCACCGCCATTGACAGCGCCGCGGCAGCCAGCGCGTTGGCGATGTTATGGCGCCCCGGCAGCGGTAGCAGTACATCAACGCTGCCCGTTGGGGTCTGCAGAGTAAATTCAGTCCCGTGCGACGTCACATGAACGTTGGTTGCCGTGAAATCGCTGTGGGCGGCGTTCGGCGAAAAACGCCAGGTTTTACGCTCGCCAATCACGCTTTGCCAGTTCAGCCAGTCATTATTGTCGGCGTTCATAATCGCGATGCCGTTGAGCGGCAGACCGGTGTAAATTTCGCCCTTGGCTTTCGCCACGCCTTCCAGAGAGCCAAAGCCTTCCAGGTGCGCGGCGGCCAGGTTATTCACTAACGCGGCTTCGGGACGGGTCAGGCTAACGGTCCAGGCAATTTCCCCCTGGTGATTAGCGCCTAACTCGATGACCGCGTAGTCATGTTCTTTGGTGAGACGCAGCAGCGTCATCGGCACGCCGATATCGTTGTTCAGGTTACCTGCGGTATACAGCGTATTGCCGCACTGGCTCAGAATCGCCGCGGTCATCTCTTTAACCGAGGTTTTTCCGGAAGATCCGGTCAGCGCGACCACGCGCGCCGGCACCTGCTGACGCACCCACGCGGCCAGTTCGCCAAACGCCAGACGCGTATCCTTCACCACCACCTGCGGTAGATCGCAGGCCAGCTGACGGCTGACCAACAGTGCGCCCGCGCCGGCAGCTTTCGCCTGTTCGGCAAAGTCATGCGCATCAAAGCGCTCGCCTTTTAGCGCCACGAACAGGCAGCCCGCCGTGATTTTACGGGTATCGGAGGTGACGTCATCAATCGCCACATCGCGGCCGTGCAGCTCGCCATGCGTGATGCCGGCGAGCTGGCTGAGAGTCAAGCGAATCATGCTACCGCCCCCAGCAGACGCGCCACGGTGACGCGGTCAGAGTAATCGAGTCGGCGATTGCCGACGATTTGATAGTCCTCGTGGCCTTTGCCCGCCACCAGAACGACGTCGTTTTCTTTCGCCTGCATCACCGCATTAGTGACCGCTTCCGCACGACCTTCCACCGCCCTGGCATGGCCCGCGTCCAGCATGCCGGCCAGAATGTCGTTGATAATCGCCCGCGGCTCTTCGGTGCGCGGGTTGTCGTCGGTGACAACCACGATATCGGCAAACTCTTCGGCGATAGCGCCCATCAGCGGACGCTTGCCTTTGTCGCGATCCCCGCCGCAGCCAAATACGCACCACAGTTTACCGCGACAGTGCAGACGCGCCGCCTGCAGCGCTTTTTCCAGCGCATCAGGCGTGTGGGCGTAATCAACGACCACGGTCGGTTTACCCGGCGCGGCGAACACTTCCATACGCCCGCATACCGGCTGCAGGCGCGCGGCGGTTTTCAGCAGATCGGCAAGCGGATAGCCCAGCGCCAGCAGGGTGGCTAAGGCCAGCAGCAGATTGCTGACGTTAAAGGCGCCCATCAGGCGGCTTTCGATCTCGCCGTTCCCCCAGCTGGAGGCAAACTGAATGGTGGCGCCGCTATCGTGATAGCTCACGGCGGTCGCTTTGAGCCAGCGGCCCCGGCAGTTCGGGTTAATGTGATCTTCCATCGATACGGCAACCGCATCCGGCAGCTTCGCCAGCCAGCGGCGACCGACTTCATCGTCCGCATTAACAATCGCCTGCCCGCAATGGTGGGTTGAGTAGAGCAGCCATTTCGCCGCTTCGTAATGTTCCATATCACCGTGGTAATCGAGGTGATCGCGGCTCAGGTTGGTGAAGACCGAGGCGGCAAACTGCAGCGCGGCTACGCGATGCTGCACCAGCCCGTGGGAAGAGACTTCCATCGCGGCGAACGTCGCCCCCTGCCCTGCCAGGCCAGAGAGTACGTGTTGAACATCAACGGCCGAACCGGTGGTGTTTTCCGTTGGGATAACTTTCTCCAGCAGGCCATTGCCTACGGTTCCCATTACCGCGCTGGTTTCCCCCAGCAGCTGCGCCCACTGCGCCAGCAGCTGTGTCGTGGTGGTCTTGCCGTTAGTCCCGGTGACGCCCACCAGGCGCAGTTGTTCCGAAGGCTGATGGTAAAAACGCCCGGCCAGCGCGGATAAGCGCTCGTTGAGTTGGCTCAGATAGATAACCGGCACACCGTGCATTTCACGGATTTCGCCGTCATGGGCCTCATCTTTGGCCTCAGCAATAATGGCAGCAACACCTTGCGCTATCGCCTGCGGGATATAACGACGCCCGTCCGCCTGATGACCTAAAACCGCGATAAAAAGATCGCCAGAAGCAGCCACCCGGCTGTCCAGCGTCATTTCTCGCAGAATTCGCTCCGGCGCATTTGGCACCCACGGAGCGAGAAGGTCGCGCAAATTACGATCTGCCACCTGTTCCCTCGCCTTGATTAATCACTAATTCACTTTTTTCAGCCGTTGCCAGCGCATCCGGTTCAATGTTCATGGTGCGCAGTACGCCGCCCATGATGGCACCGAAGACCGGCGCGGAAACGGCGCCGCCGTAGTATTTACCCGCCTGCGGATCGTTGATCACCACCACCAGCGCAAAGCGCGGATGGCTGGCGGGCGCAACGCCTGCGGTGTAAGCAATGTATTTGTTGATGTAGCGGCCGTCGGGCCCTACTTTTTTCGCCGTACCGGTTTTAATGGCGATGCGATAGCCTTTGATCGCCGCCTTCACGCCGCCGCCGCCGGGCAGCGCCACGCTTTCCATCATATGAACAACGGTACGAACGAGTGATTCCGGGAAGACGCGCTCGCCCGGAACCGGTGGATCAACTTTGGTAATCGACAGCGGGCGATAGATGCCGTAGCTGCCGATCGTTGCGTAGACTCGCGCTAACTGTAACGGGGTTACCATTAGCCCATAGCCGAAAGAAAAGGTGGCCCTCTCTATGTCAGACCACCGTTGTTTTTGAGGGTATAAGCCACTGCGTTCTCCGACCAACCCCAAATTGGTCGCTTTTCCGAGTCCAAAACGTGAGTAAGTATCTACTAACGCTGAGGACGGCATCGCTAACGCCAGCTTAGAAACACCGACGTTACTCGACTTCTGTAGTACCCCGGTCAGGGTCAATTCGCTGTAGCGCGCCACGTCTTTGATTTCGTGGCCGTTAATTCGATAGGGAATGGTGTTCAGTACGGTATTTTCGTTAACAATGCCGCGCTGAAGCGCGGTCATCACCACCATCGGCTTCACCGTTGAACCCGGCTCAAACACGTCGGTAATGGCGCGGTTACGCATCGTATCTTTGGAGGTGCCCGCGAAATTATTCGGGTTGTACGACGGGCTGTTGGCCATC
The DNA here is from genome assembly GCF_001753185.1 of Klebsiella sp. LTGPAF-6F. NCBI lineage: Bacteria > Pseudomonadati > Pseudomonadota > Gammaproteobacteria > Enterobacterales > Enterobacteriaceae > Klebsiella > Klebsiella sp. LTGPAF-6F. Next base: position 1,099,842 of record NZ_CP017450.1, on the reverse strand, counting down.
GCCAGCACTTCGCCGGTGTTAACGTCGACCAGAACCGCGGTACCTGACTCCGCTTTGTTGAACGCCACCGCATTATTCAGCTCGCGATACACCAGCGCCTGCAGGCGTTCGTCAATGCTCAGCGCCAGGTTATGCGCGGCCTGGCTATCGGTGGACGAAATATCTTCGATTACCCGACCATAGCGGTCTTTACGCACGATACGCTCGCCGGGCTGGCCGGTAAGCCACTTATCAAAGCTCTTCTCTACGCCCTCAATCCCCTGGCTATCGACGTTAGTGAAGCCAATGAGGTGAGCGGTTACTTCGCCAGACGGATAGTAGCGGCGGGACTCTTCCCGCAGATGAATCCCCGGCAGCTTCAATTTGCGGATGTAGTCGGCCATATCAGGGTTCACCTGACGCGCCAGATAGATAAAACGCATCCGTGGATTGGTATTGATGCGCGATGCCAGCTGATCCAGCGGCATATTCAGCGCATCGGCCAGCGCCTTCCAGCGGTTGTCCAGGGTCACGCCCCCGGCTTCATGCAGCTCTTTCGGGTCAGCCCAGATAGCTTTTACCGGCACGCTCACCGCCAGCGGGCGGCCGGAACGATCGGTTATCATTCCGCGCGCGGTAGAGACTTCCTGCACGCGCAGAGAACGCATATCGCCCTGGCGTACCAGCATGTCCGGGCTAATCACCTGTAGCCAGGCCACGCGGCCCAGCAGGAAGCCCAGCGCCAGCAGAATACAGCCGCACAGCAACGCAAAACGCCAACTGATAAAGTTGGCCTGTTCTTCCTGACGTTTTGCTTTTGGCGTTTTCGGCGCTGCTTTCATGCGTCGCAATAATCCTTATTTCTGTACAACGATATTTTCTTGTGATGGATCGACGTGCTGCATCTGCAGCTTCTCGGTCGCGATCCGCTCAACCCGACTGTGATCGCCGAGAGCATTTTCTTCGAGGATCAGGTTGCGCCATTCAATATCCAGCGCGTCGCGTTCCAGCACCAGCTGTTCGCGCTGCGCGGTTAAGAGGCGAGTATGGTGCGCCGTTGTCACCACCGTAATCGCCGTAATAATGATGCAAATGAACAGGCAGAGTGGCAGCTTCCCAAACCGCAGGAGGTCGTCTCCGATCACGCCAGGCAAAGCATGGCGCTCGTTGCTTCCTATCGACCCTTTCACCTTGCTTAGAGCTTCTGTCACTCTGCCGATCATGCGTTCGTCCTCTCTGCAATACGCAGAACTGAACTACGGGCACGAGGATTTTCAGCTACCTCTTTTTCGCCCGGCATCAACTTGCCTAATGCTCTTAGCTCACGGCCGCCCAGTTTTTTAAGCTGCTCTTCGGTCATCGGTAACCCTGCCGGAACCTGCGGACCGCGGCTTTGCTCGCGCATAAAGCGCTTCACAATACGGTCTTCCAGCGAGTGGAAACTGATGATTGAGAGCCGCCCGCCCGGGGCCAGCACGCTGAGCGAGCTTTTTAGCGCCTGCTCTATCTCCTCCAGTTCACTGTTCACCCAAATGCGCACCGCCTGGAAGGTACGGGTCGCGGGATGTTTGAATTTATCTTTCACCGGCGTCGCCGCCGCAACGACCTCCGCCAGCTCTTTGGTACGCGTCATCGGTTCGACGCGGTTGCGTTCGACGATGGCGCGGGCAATGCGTTTACCAAAGCGCTCTTCGCCGAAGGTTTTGATGACCCAGGCGATATCGGCTTCGTCGGCGGTTTGTAGCCATTCAGCGGCTGACTGGCCGCGCGTCGGATCCATGCGCATATCCAGCGGACCATCGCGCATAAATGAGAAGCCACGTTCAGCGTCATCCAGCTGCGGTGAGGAGACGCCAAGATCGAGCAGAATACCGTCGATCTTGCCGGTTAGATTGCGCTCGCCAACATAGTCGGCCAGCTGAGAAAAAGGACCATGAACGATGGAAAAGCGGGGATCATCGATAGTTTTCGCGACGGCGATAGCCTGCGGGTCGCGATCGATCGCCAGCAGGCGTCCCTCCGCTCCCAGCTGGGAGAGAATCAGGCGCGAGTGACCGCCGCGGCCAAAGGTACCATCAATGTAGATACCGTCAGGACGAATATTCAGGCCGTTAACGGCTTCATCCAGAAGTACCGTAGTGTGTTTATAATTTTCCATCATTTTACAAAGACAAATCCTGCAGGCGCTCCGACAGTTCCCCGGAAGCGGACTGCTCAGCGTCGATATCTTCCTTGACCCGTTGATACCAGGTCGTTTCGTCCCACAGCTCAAACTTATTGAACTGCCCGACCAGCATCACTTCTTTTGTCAGCCCGGCGTGTTGCCGCAGCACCGGGGCGATTAATAGCCTCCCGGCGCTATCCATCTGACATTCGCTGGCATGTCCCAGAAGCAAACGCTGTACGCGCCGCTCGGTGGGGTTCATGCTCGATAAACGCGATAATTTTTGCTCGATGATTTCCCATTCAGGCAAAGGGTAAAGCAGCAGGCACGGGTGATGGATGTCAATGGTGCACACCAATTGACCGGAAGCGTTCTCGATCAGCCCGTCGCGGTAGCGCGTCGGTACGGCCAGACGGCCTTTGCTGTCGAGATTGACTAACGTTGCCCCACGGAACATGCCAGCCTCACCCTTTTTCGCCACTTTACCCCACAAATTCCCACAAGAAGGAGTTTACGGAGCGGAGGAAAAGCTTGTCAAGCCAGCACGAATGCCAACAGAGCTCAAAAACCCATTATTTACAGCCGATATTCGCCCTGAGGAAAAATCAACCAACAAACGAGGCAAATTAACGTTATGAATATCGGTAAGAAAACAACCAACAAACTTGTAACGGTTAAAGCAGCAAAATATCTTCTAAGGGAAAATATAAAGTGTCAGTTTGCGACGCGAGCGGCATTTTAGGCCATTCTGATGACCGTTAACAGCACCAGTTTTCACAGGAGAGGCACTCTTACTGCGGGGTACAGCGCTTATCGCTACCATAATAGCGAGGAAATGAGTGTTAATTCAGCAACTCACCCGCTGAATGTAACAAAATAATACAAATAAATACGCTAATCCTTTTATGGGCTAATTAAACCGCGAAATAAATGGCGCGAAGAATAGAATTAAAAGAGATGTCAGGAAGATTAAGGATTTGTCTGAAAGATCCTTAACCCTGCAATTTTTACGTCATCTCAGCGGATTATCGCCAGACGCGTCTCCGTCTGGCGAATACTCTACGAATAATCCTGGTCACGCGCTTAGCGTCGATTCAGGCTGCCGCGACGATAAAGATTGCGCCGGATACGGCTTAACCCAGGTTTCGGCTTACGCGGTTCATCAAGGCTGGCGAGCACGATCTCCAGCACGCGCTCCGCCACGTCGCGGTGGCGCTGGGCCACGGCTAAAACGGGACACTGGAGGAAATCCAGCAGCTCATTATCGCCAAAAGTGGCAATAGCCAGCTCGGAAGGCAGCTTCCCTTCCCGGCGCAGCGTGACGTCCATCACGCCCTGCAGCAGCGGAAACGAAGTCGTAAACAGCGCCTGAGGCATTGGATGCGTTTCCAGCCACTTTTCAAAGAGCTGCGCCGCGGCTTCGCGCTCGTAGCTGTTTGCATAGAGGAAATGCACCTCTCGCGGATCGTCCTTCCATGCCGTACGGAATCCCTGCTCGCGCAGGAAGCTCACCGAAAGCTCCGGCAGCGCGCCAAGGTACAGCACCGTTTCAGCCGGAAACTTACGCAATTCCGCCCCGAGCATTTCAGCATCGTCCTGATCGGCACCCACCACGCTGGTGAAGTGCTCTCGATCGAGCGCGCGGTCAAGCGCGACAATCGGGAACGGATCGTTAGCCCAGCGCTGATAGAACGGATGTTCAGGCGGTAATGAGGTGGAAACGATTATCGCGTCGACCTGACGCTGCAGCAGATGCTCAATGCAGCGCATTTCGTTATCCGGCTGATCCTCGGAGCAGGCGATCAATAGCTGATAGCCGCGCTGGCGCGCCTGACGCTCCAGGTAATTAGCGATGCGCGTATAGCTGGTGTTTTCCAGGTCCGGGATAACCAGACCAATGGACCGCGTACGTCCTGCACGCAAGCCTGCAGCAACCGCATTCGGATGATAGTTGTGCTCACGAACCACCGCCATCACCTTTTCAACAGTTTTATCGCTAACGCGATACTGCTTCGCTTTCCCATTAATCACATAGCTAGCGGTCGTTCGCGAGACACCGGCCAGCCGGGCGATTTCATCCAGTTTCACAATTGCCCCTTGGGTAATAAGTACAGAACATAACCATTCTTCAGGTATGGATTCGTTTTTATAACATCTAAGCGCAGAAAAGTAAGCGCAGCAACCGCTTTAGTCCACAGTTCCCACCGATTTCGCAAAAAAATAGCCCGACAGGCTGTGTCGGGCTATTTTTACGTCGGTTTCAGCGGCTCAGCGCATGATTTTGTCGCCGCGCGACAATCCGACTACGCCCGAGCGGGCGACTTCAACAATTCGCGCCACGTCGCGCAGCGAAGCCAAAAACGCATCCAGCTTATCGCTGGTTCCCGCCAGCTGAACGGTATAGATAGACGGCGTGACGTCGATAATTTGCCCACGGAAGATTTCCGTATTGCGCTTGACCTCATCGCGTCCATAGCCGCTGGCCTGGACCTTTACCAGCATAATTTCACGCTCAACGTGCGCGCCTTGTCCAAGCTCGTTAACGCGCAGCACGTCGACCAGCTTGTGCAGCTGCTTTTCTATCTGCTCAATCGCTTTCTCATCGCCAACGGTTTGAATCGTCATTCTGGATAACGTCGGATCGTCCGTCGGCGCTACCGTCAGGCTTTCAATATTATAACCGCGCTGTGAAAAGAGGCCGATCACGCGGGATAGCGCGCCCGATTCGTTCTCCAGTAATACTGATAATATCCGGCGCATAATCAGGTCCTCTCCGTTTTGCTCAGCCACATCTCGTCCATACCGCCGCCGCGAATCTGCATGGGGTATACATGCTCACTGCCGTCAACCGTTACATCAACGAAAACCAGTCGATTATTACGCACCTGCTCCAGCGCCTCAGCGAGCTTCGCTTCCAGCTCCTGCGGGTCGCTGATACGAATCCCCACGTGGCCGTAGGCTTCCGCGACGCGAGCAAAATCAGGCAATGATTCCATATAGGATTGTGAATGACGGCCAGAGTAAAGCATATCCTGCCACTGCTTCACCATCCCGAGGTAGCGGTTATTGAGGTTCAGCACCAGCACCGGCAGCTCGTACTGCAGCGCGGTGGAGAGCTCCTGAATATTCATCTGGATGCTGCCATCGCCGGTCACGCAAATCACCGTTTCTTCCGGCAGCGCCATCTTCACGCCCAGCGCGGCGGGAAGGCCAAATCCCATCGTTCCCAGACCACCTGAGTTGATCCAACGCCGCGGTTTGTCGAAAGGATAATAAAGCGCCGCGAACATCTGATGCTGACCCACATCGGACGTCACGTACGCATCGCCGTGCGTCAGCCGCCAGATGGTCTCAATTACCGCCTGCGGTTTAATCTTGCCGCTTTGCGTGTCGTACTGCAGGCAATGACGCGCGCGCCACTGCTCAATCTGCTGCCACCAGTCGCGGATTTCATCCAGCGGCTGCTGCGTCTCTTCATGGTCGAGCAGTTCCAGCATCTGTTCCAGCACCAGGCGGGCGTCGCCAACGATAGGCACGTCGGCAGGAACGGTCTTGGATATCGAAGTGGGATCGATATCAATATGCAGCACCGTCGCGTTCGGACAGTACCTGGCCAGATTATTCGTTGTACGATCGTCGAAGCGCACGCCAACGGCGAAAATCACGTCGGAATGGTGCATGGTCATATTGGCTTCATAGGTCCCATGCATGCCCAGCATCCCTAACGCCTGCTGGTGTGAAGCAGGGAAGGCGCCCAGCCCCATCAGCGAAGACGCCACCGGCAGCTTCAGTTTCTCAACCAGCGCGAACAGCTGCGGTTCACATTGCGCATTAATCGCCCCGCCACCGACATAAACCACCGGTTTTTTGGCCGCCACCAGCGTCTGCAGCGCACGTTTAATCTGCCCTTTATGACCCGACGTCGTCGGATTATAAGAGCGCATGCTGACCGTATCTGGCCAGGCGTACGGCAGTTTTTTCGCCGGATTGAGAATATCTTTCGGTAGATCCACGACGACCGGGCCGGGACGCCCGCTGGCCGCCAGCCAGAACGCTTTTTTCAGCACGCCGGGAATATCTTCGGTTTGCTTAACCAGAAAGCTGTGTTTTACCACCGGTCGGGAGATCCCCACCATGTCGCACTCCTGGAAAGCATCGTAGCCAATTAAGGACGTCGCGACCTGGCCGGAAAGAATCACCAGCGGAATGGAATCCATATAAGCCGTCGCAATGCCGGTAATCGCGTTAGTCGCCCCCGGACCCGAGGTCACCAGGACTACCCCGACCTCGCCCGTTGCGCGCGCAAGGCCATCCGCCATATGCACGGCAGCTTGCTCATGGCGGACCAGTACGTGATCGATTCCGCCAAGGGTATGTAACGCATCATAGATATCGAGGACCGCGCCCCCGGGATAACCGAACACCTGCTTGACGCCCTGATCGACCAGCGACTGGACGACCATTTCGGCTCCTGACAACATCTCCATGGTTTGCCTCCCGGCTTATAGTTTTTAACGACAGCGGAATCCGATTTCCGCGCGCTCGCACAGGACGAAGCGCAAAAGCTTCGTCCTGAGGTGAATAGACTGCATGCCGTTACCATAACTGCTCGCTAACGGGCAGGCAATTGGCGACCGTCGGCACCTAAGAGGCATTAAAAGGATAAAAGAAAGGTTCGCAGCTAAAACACGGTGAAAAACTTCGGAGATAAGAAAATATGATAGTCAATGCTCGGGGAAAATAACCAACTACAGCAAATCATCCATTTTTTAACGGGCAGCGCCGGGGGCGGACAAGCGCAAACAGAATAAAATTCTATGTTTAGTGATTTTTGTCACACAAAGCAGGAGCCGAAGCCCCCGTTTGTATCGCGACCGTTTAGCGCTGGCAGATATTGACCAGCAATTCTTCCATCCACTGATGCCCTTTATCACGGCCCGCCGCTTCATGCCATGAAAGATAGCAGGTACGGCTATTCACTTTCAGCGGCAACGGTAATATTTGCAAATCCAGCTTATCGGCGAACTCGCTGGCTAACCAGCGCGGTGCGATAGCAACCATATTGGTCTGGGAAACCACATTTAATACGCTGACCATCGCGTTGCCTTGATAAGCAATACGCGATTGTTTATCCGCGGTGTCATACCACGGCTGGCTAAATGAAGCGTAGCGATCGAGAGCGACAACCGCGTGCTCCTCCTGATAAATATCATTTTCCATCATTGGGCCAGAAATACGCGGATGTTTCCGGCTCGCCACCAGCACCATTTCATCTTTAAATAAAGGCACGCAGGCAAACTCAGGGCGACGAAACTCTTCATAACCAATAACGAATTCAATTTCCTGATAACGTAATTGATGTTCCGTGTTTTGATTCAATGCCGATTTAAAGACCAAATGAATGTTGGGCGCAATCTCGCCAACTTTATTGAAAATAACCGAAGTCAATGCGTTATCCAGCGGGCTGCAAACGCATAAATTAAAGACCCGCTCGCTGCTGAGCGGCTCGAAGCCCGAGCCCGGCAACTCGTTCTGCACTAATTGTAATGCCTGTCGTACAGAACCAAATAGCTGATAAGCACGCGCCGTTGGCTGGATGCCGCGCCCATAACGAACAAACAGCTCATCATTAAACATCACCTTCAGTCTTGATACGGCATTGCTGACCGCCGGCTGCGACATCCCCAGGGAGTGTGCCGCACGGGTGATATTTTGTTCCTGCATTACCGCATCAAATACGGTTAACAGATTGAGGTCGACCATTCTCAGCTGAGGTTTTGCGTTTTCCACCTCTGAGTCCGGCTTATATTCAGTATTTTCTTTTAACATATTTAACTCCACTGTCACGCTAAATTCCCTTTGCCAAAGTGCAGTAATTAATTCTGAAAATATCATTTACCATGCATATGACATTTACAAAAGGGCAAAGATGAATTTTAGGAATATATTAAGGTTATGAGTGGCGACGAAAATTCTGCAGTTGAACGTACCCGCAACCCCCTAACCATATTGTTTACTTGATAAAACCAAGTGTACCCATAAATATCAAAAATAAACAATAACAGCAGCGGTTAACTATAATTTAAGCACTATTACAATATCGGTTTAAGCCGCCCTTAACATTCACATTTTATTATCATTGATAATACCCCTTTACAAACACGAACACATTCAGCAAACAAATAAATTCAGCTATTTCATTAAGATATGATTCTGGCCAGGCGCGCTATCCTTGCGGCTCTCAGCGAAAATCAAAATTATCAAATAGTGAAAATATCTCAACATGCGCTGATGTCCTAAAAAGGATCATCGGCAAAAAAGCGCGATCGTCAGCACAATTAGCTAATTCTTCTCGCGGGTAAAAAGACCTTTTGTTCACCCAAGGGTTGACATCAAACCCCATATCCAGTAACTCTAAATACATAACGATTTCATCTGGAGCATGACGCAATGATTCGCAGCATTCGCTTTCTCAGCCTACTACTACTAAACGCATCCATTTTGCGCGGTAGGCTGTTGGGCGACGTTCATCGTTAAGTCATCTTCCAGCAAGACTATAAAACCCGCGCCAATGCGCGGGTTTTTTTATGCTCGTAAGCAAGGCGCCAGGACACAGACCAAGGATCTAAACCATGAGCCAGCAAGTCATTATTTTCGATACGACCTTACGCGACGGTGAACAAGCGTTACAAGCCAGCCTGAGTGTGAAAGAGAAACTGCAGATTGCTATGGCCCTGGAGCGGATGGGCGTTGACGTCATGGAAGTGGGCTTCCCAGTCTCGTCTCCAGGCGACTTTGAATCCGTGCAAACCATCGCGCGCACGATCAAAAACAGCCGGGTTTGCGCCCTGGCCCGCTGCGTAGAAAAAGATATCGATGTTGCAGCAGAATCATTAAAAGTGGCGGAAGCGTTCCGTATTCACACTTTTATCGCCACCTCGCCGATGCATATCGCCACCAAGCTGCGCAGTAACCTGGATGAGGTTATTGAACGTGCCATCTATATGGTGAAGCGCGCACGCAACTACACTGACGATGTCGAGTTTTCCTGTGAAGACGCTGGCCGTACGCCGATTGCCGATCTGGCTCGCGTCGTTGAAGCCGCGATTAATGCAGGCGCAACAACCATCAATATTCCGGATACCGTCGGCTACACCATGCCGTTCGAATTCGCCAATATCATCACCGGTTTGTACGAACGCGTGCCTAACATCGACAAGGCCATTATCTCCGTCCATACCCATGACGACTTAGGCATCGCGGTCGGTAACGCGCTCGCAGCGGTCCACGCCGGCGCTCGCCAGGTTGAAGGCGCGATGAACGGTATCGGCGAACGCGCCGGCAACTGCTCGCTGGAAGAAGTGATCATGGCGATTAAAGTGCGCAAAGACATTATGAATGTGCACACCCGCATTAATCACCAGGAAATCTGGCGTACCAGCCAGACCGTCAGCCAGATTTGCAATATGCCGATCCCTGCCAACAAAGCTATCGTCGGAACCGGCGCCTTTGCCCACTCTTCCGGTATTCACCAGGACGGCGTGCTGAAGAATCGCGAAAACTACGAAATCATGACGCCGGAATCTATCGGTCTGAACCAGGTGCAGCTGAATCTGACCTCACGCTCCGGCCGCGCGGCGGTAAAACACCGTATGGAAGAGATGGGCTATAAAGACACCGACTACAACATGGACCATCTGTATGACGCGTTCCTCAAGCTGGCGGATAAAAAGGGCCAGGTGTTTGACTATGACCTGGAAGCATTAGCCTTCATTAATAAACAGCAGGAAGAACCGGAGCATTTCCGCCTGGATTACTTCAGCGTGCAGTCCGGCTCCAGCGATATCGCAACCGCCTCCGTGAAGCTGGCCTGCGGTGATGAAACAAAAGCTGAGGCCGCCAACGGTAACGGCCCGGTGGACGCCATTTATCAGGCTATTAACCGCATCACCGGCTATGAGATTGAGCTGGTCAAATATGACCTCAATGCCAAGGGTCAGGGTAAGGATGCGCTGGGCCAGGTGGACATCGTGGCGAACTACAACGGCCGCCGCTTCCACGGCGTGGGTCTGGCGACGGATATCGTGGAATCTTCCGCGAAAGCCATGGTTCACGTCCTGAACAATATCTGGCGCGCCGCTGAAGTCGAAAAAGAATTGCAACGCAAAGCTCAGAATAAAGAGAACAATAAGGAAACCGTGTAATGTCGAAGAATTACCATATTGCTGTTTTACCAGGTGATGGTATTGGCCCGGAAGTCATGAACCAGGCGATGAAAGTACTGGAAGCCGTTCGCCACCGTTTTGATATGCGCATTACCACCAGCCAGCACGACGTCGGCGGTGTCGCCATCGATCGTCAGGGCACTCCCCTGCCGCAGACTACCGTCGAAGGCTGCGAACAGGCCGACGCGATCCTGTTTGGCTCCGTTGGCGGACCGAAATGGGAGCACCTTCCGCCCGCGGAGCAGCCGGAGCGCGGCGCGCTGCTGCCCCTGCGTAAGCATTTCAAATTATTCAGCAACCTGCGCCCGGCTAAGCTGTACCAGGGCCTGGAAGAGTTTTGCCCGCTGCGCGCCGATATCGCCGCTAACGGCTTCGACATTTTATGCGTCCGCGAACTGACCGGCGGCATTTACTTCGGCCAGCCGAAAGGCCGTGAAGGCAGCGGCCAGCATGAGAAAGCGTTCGATACCGAGGTGTATCATCGCTTTGAGATTGAGCGTATCGCCCATATTGCGTTCGAGTCCGCCCGCAAGCGTCGCCACAAAGTGACCTCGATTGATAAAGCGAACGTGCTGCAGTCTTCTATTTTGTGGCGTGAAATCGTTAGTGAAGTCAGTAAGCAGTATCCTGACGTTGAGTTGTCGCATATGTATATCGACAACGCCACCATGCAGCTGATCAAAGATCCGTCCCAGTTTGACGTCCTGCTGTGCTCCAATCTTTTCGGCGACATCCTGTCTGACGAATGCGCCATGATTACCGGTTCAATGGGCATGCTGCCGTCCGCCAGCCTCAACGAGCAAAGCTTTGGTTTATATGAACCCGCAGGCGGCTCCGCGCCGGATATCGCCGGTAAAAACATCGCTAACCCCATCGCGCAGATCCTCTCCCTGGCGCTGCTGCTGCGCTATAGCCTGGATGCCGATAACGCGGCAACCGCGATTGAAAATGCGATCAACCGCGCATTAGAAGAAGGCGTACGCACCGGCGATTTAGCGCGCGGCGCGGCGGCGGTCAGTACCGATGAAATGGGCGATATCATTGCCCGCTATGTCGCTGAAGGGGTGTAATCATGGCGAAGACGTTATATGAAAAGTTGTTCGATGCTCACGTGGTTTATGAAGCGCAAAACGAAACCCCGCTGCTGTACATTGACCGTCATCTGGTTCATGAAGTGACCTCGCCGCAGGCGTTTGACGGTCTGCGCGCCCACAAACGCCCGGTACGTCAGCCGGGCAAAACCTTCGCCACGATGGATCACAACGTTTCGACGCAGACGAAAGACATTAACGCGTCCGGCGAAATGGCGCGCATCCAGATGCAGGAGTTAATTAAAAACTGCAAAGAGTTCGGCGTTGAGCTGTACGATCTGAACCACCCTTTCCAGGGCATCGTCCACGTGATGGGGCCGGAACAGGGCGTCACCCTGCCGGGTATGACCATCGTCTGCGGCGACTCACACACGGCAACCCATGGCGCATTCGGCGCGCTGGCCTTCGGTATCGGCACCTCTGAAGTCGAGCACGTCCTGGCTACGCAAACGCTGAAGCAGGGCCGCGCTAAAACCATGAAGATCGAAGTCAAAGGTAAAGCGGCTCCGGGCATCACCGCCAAAGATATCGTTCTGGCGATTATCGGTAAAACCGGCAGCGCCGGCGGCACCGGTCATGTTGTCGAATTTTGCGGCGAAGCCATCCGTGATTTAAGCATGGAAGGCCGTATGACCCTGTGCAATATGGCTATCGAAATGGGCGCGAAAGCGGGCCTGGTCGCGCCTGACCAGACCACCTTCGATTACGTGAAAGGCCGTCTGCACGCGCCGAAAGGCAAGGATTTTGACGAAGCCGTCGCCTGGTGGACAACCCTGACCACCGATGATGGCGCGACCTTTGACAGCGTTGTCACCCTGCAGGCGGAAGAGATTGCCCCGCAGGTCACCTGGGGCACCAACCCAGGTCAGGTCATCTCCGTCACCGACATCATTCCGGATCCGGCATCATTCACCGACCCGGTAGAGCGCGCGAGCGCGGAAAAAGCGCTGGCCTATATGGGCCTGAAATCTGGCGTACCGTTAACCGACGTGGCGATTGATAAAGTCTTTATCGGCTCCTGCACCAACTCGCGTATCGAAGACTTACGCGCGGCGGCCGAAATCGCTAAAGGCCGCAAAGTCGCGCCGGGCGTTCAGGCGCTGGTCGTGCCAGGCTCTGGTCCGGTAAAAGCGCAGGCCGAAGCCGAAGGCCTGGATAAAATCTTTATTGAAGCCGGCTTTGAGTGGCGTTTACCCGGCTGCTCCATGTGCCTGGCGATGAACAACGACCGCCTGAACCCGGGCGAGCGCTGCGCCTCCACCAGCAACCGTAACTTTGAAGGCCGTCAGGGCCGCGGCGGGCGTACTCACCTGGTCAGCCCGGCCATGGCAGCCGCGGCGGCCGTTACCGGTCATTTCGCCGATATCCGTAGCTTGAAATAAGGAAACCATCATGGCAGAGAAATTTACCCAACATACCGGCCTGGTGGTTCCGCTGGACGCCGCGAACGTCGATACCGATGCAATCATTCCAAAGCAGTTCCTGCAGAAAGTCACGCGTACCGGTTTTGGCGCCCATCTGTTTAACGACTGGCGCTTCCTGGACGACAAAGGCGAACAGCCTAACCCGGAATTCGTGCTGAACTTCCCGGAATATAAAGGCGCATCTATCCTGCTGGCGCGGGAAAACTTCGGCTGCGGCTCTTCGCGCGAGCACGCGCCGTGGGCGCTGACCGATTACGGTTTTAAAGTCGTCATCGCGCCGAGCTTCGCCGATATCTTCTACGGCAACAGCTTTAACAATCAGCTGCTGCCGGTCACCCTGAGCGAAGCGCAGGTCGATGAGCTGTTTAAGCTGGTCCACTCTCAGCCGGGCATTAAGTTTGAAGTCGATCTGGAAGCCGAAGTGGTTAAAGCAGGCGCTAAATCTTACAGCTTTAAAATTGACGCTTTCCGCCGCCACTGCATGCTGAACGGTCTGGACAGCATCGGCCTGACTTTGCAGCATGAAGAGGCGATCTCAGCCTATGAGAAAAAACAGCCGGCCTTTATGAATTAAGGCAGCCGCCATGTATATCTCAGCCCGGACCGCGATCCGGGCTTTTTTTTGCCGGTAAAAATGAGATCTGGCGCACATATATCAATATTCGTCGCTATAACGGGGCGACATTTTCGCCGCGATAAAAATAAATCATTATCAATTGGGCATCTATTCAATCATTCCCCTACTCTTTTTGTGTCATTCCACAAGTACAAGTAAAAAATCGATTGAAATATTTAAGGTAAAAACACTAATGTGTGAATAAATTGTTAATCCCATAGAATCACGCTATAGCTCCGCGCAAAAAAAAGCATTATTTTTCTATTAAACGCCTCGTTATCTTTCCCCACAGAGAAATATTAACTTTGGACAGGCCAGAATCGCCGTAAAAGGCCATCAGGCATCCAGTGGAGAGAGCATATGAGCCACTATCCCCATCTTTTTTCCCCGTTGACCATTAACGGAATGACAATAAAAAACCGCATCATCATGCCGCCAATGGGAACCAACCTGGCGAGCCTGAACGGGGAAGTCACGCAGGAGCAGATTGACTACTATGAGCTACGCGCGCGGGGCGGCACAGGACTCATCACTATCGAGAATATTTGCATCGATTTTCCTTTCGCCTCTAACGGCACTACGCAGCTGCGTATCGATAACGATCAATATATTCCGCGCCTGTTCAAATTAACCGAAACCTTACATAAACACGGCGCCTGCGTCAGTATTCAATTAAACCACGCCGGCGCGTCGGCCTATGCGTATCGCCTGAACGGCGAAATGCCGCTGTCTTCTTCCAGCACGCCGTCCAAAAAGAACGGAAATATTCCCCGCCCGATGACGCACGATGAGATATATCATGCCGTCGATAAATTTGGTGACGCGGCGGAGCGCGTTCGCCGCGCTGGATTCGACTGCGTGGAAATTCACGCCGGCCACTCTTATTTAATTAGCCAGTTTTTATCACCGCTGTTTAATAAGCGCACCGATGAATTTGGCGGCAGCGTAGAGAATCGCGCCAGAATATTAACCTTAATCGTCGATAAGGTTCGGGCCTGCGTAGGTCCGCGTTTTCCGGTCAGCCTGCGTATTAGCGCCGATGACTTTCTGAAAGGTGGAAATACGCTCGAAGACTCCTTGCGGATCCTCGAACTGTGCCAGGAAAAAGTGGATATTATCAACGTCTCCGCCGCGCAAAACGACAACCTCAATTTCCAGATTGACCAGATGTCTCTGGAAGATGGCTGGAAGCGCTACCTCTCTCGCGCGGTACGCGACAAATTCCACAAGCCCACGGTGATAGCCGGCAACATCCGTACCCCGAAAGTCGCCGAAGATATTATCGCCAGCGGCGATGCCGACCTGATTGCCATTGGCCGCGGCCTGATCGCCGAGCCGGAGTGGGTGCAAAAAGTTCAAAGCGGCAACGAACGTTTGATGCGGAAATGCATCTCCTGCAACATTGGCTGCGCGGATCACCGCATCGCCCGCTCCCGCCCTCTTCGCTGCTCGATCAACCCGGATATCATCCACGGCGACGCGTATAAGCAGCAGCGCGTGATCCGCGATACCAACGTCGTGGTCATCGGCGCGGGTACGGCGGGAATGGAAGCGGCCTGCACCGCGGCTGAAGTCGGCTGTCATACCTGGCTGCTGGAAGAGAAGCACAGCATCGGCGGACTGGCCAGCGAGATCTCCCTGCTGCCGGAGAAAAAGCGTATCGCTGATTTTCCGCAGTTTATGAAAAACCGTATCGCCTCGCTCGATAACCTGATGCTGCAGGTCGGCAGACGCGCCACCGTGGCGTCCGTTTCCGCTCTTCGCCCGGATTTAATCGTCAACGCCACCGGTTCAGTGCCCCTGCTGCCGCCCATTGAAGGACTGCGCGAGAACATCGATGTCGAAGGCGGGAACGTCTTCTCCATTACCAACATGATTCATCATCTGGACCAGTTTGCCGATGCTACAGGTAAACGCATCGCCGTCGTCGGCGCAGGCGCCGTGGGTCTGGACGTTATCGAGTACTTCTCCGCGCGCGGTGCCAGCGCCGTGCTTATCGAGATGCAGGACGCGCCGGGTCGCGATCTGGACATCATTACCAAAAACGCCATGTTGACCATGCTGGATGAACATCACGTGGAACAGCACATGCGCACGCAGCTGGTTGCCGTCACCCCGACGCATTTCACCGTTAAAAATGCGGATGGCACCTTTGACATTCCTTTCGATTACGGCTTCGTCTGCCTGGGAATGCGCGCCAACACCGCCGGTCTCACTGAGATTGAACAATGGGCCAGAGCCAATAACGTAAAAATAATGAACATCGGCGACAGCCTGATGGCCCGGCGAATCATTGATGGCGTGCGCGAAGGGCGCAACGTGCTGGACACCCTCGAAGATATGGGGGCTCTCGGCAACCGCGAATCGACAAAAATTCCATTTCTAACATATTGAGGATTTTATCATGGCAGAACGTATTACCGGACATACCGAGCTGATTGGCCTGATTGCGACCCCGATTCGTCACAGCATGTCGCCAACCATGCATAACGAAGCCTTTGCCCATCTGGGGCTGGACTACGTTTACCTGGCCTTCGAAGTGGGTAATGAAACGCTGAAAGATGTCGTTCAGGGCTTTCGCGCGTTAAAACTGCGCGGCTGTAACGTCTCCATGCCGAACAAAACGGAGATTTGCCAGTATCTGGACAAGCTCTCGCCGGCGGCAGAACTGGTTGGCGCGGTGAATACCGTGGTGAACGACAATGGCGTACTGACTGGCCACATTACCGATGGCACCGGCTATATGCGCGCGCTCAAAGAAGAGGGCATTGATATCCTCGGCAAAAAAATGACCGTTCTGGGCGCAGGCGGCGCGGCAACCGCGCTCTGCGTTCAGGCCGCGCTCGATGGCGTCAAAGCGATCTCCATCTTTAACCGCAAAGATAAGTTCTTCGCCAATGCCGAACAGACCGTCGCCAAAATCCGTAATAACACCAACTGCGAGATCCACCTGTTCGATCTGGACGATCATGACAAACTGCGCGTGGAAATCGACAGCAGCGTCATTCTGACTAACGCCACCGGCGTGGGCATGAAACCGTTTGAAGGCCAGATGCTGCTGCCTGACGACAGCTTCCTGCGCCCGGATCTGATCGTGTCTGACGTGGTCTATAACCCGCGCAAAACTTATCTGCTGGAAGTGGCCGAGAAAAAAGGCTGCCGCACCATCAACGGTCTGGGGATGATGCTCTGGCAAGGCGCGCGCGCTTTTGAAATCTGGACGGGCAAAGAAATGCCGGTTGAACACATCAAAAGTATCCTGTTCTAAGGATGGGCGCGATGAAAAATCCATATGTCCCAACGGCGGCTGGGCTCTATCTTAACTACCTGATCCACGGCATGGGGGTTTTGTTAATCACCCTCAATATGGCGAATCTGCAGGAACAGTGGGGAACCGACGCAGCCGGCGTCTCCATCGTCATTTCGTCGCTCGGGATCGGTAAGCTCGCCACGATCGTCACAGGATTCCTGTCCGACCGTTTTGGCCGTAAACCTTTTATCTATCTCGGCATCGCCAGCTATCTGGTGTTTTTCCTCGGTATTTTACTGACGAAAAACATTTATATGGCCTACTTCTTCGGCATTATGGCCGGTCTGGCAAACAGCTTCCTCGATTCCGGAACCTATCCGGCGTTGATGGAGTCTTTCCCTAACTCCGCCAGCCGCGCGAACGTGCTGATCAAAGCCTTTGTCTCTGCCGGGCAGTTCCTGCTGCCGTTCATTATCGGTGCGCTGATTTGGGCGAATATGTGGTACGGATGGTCGTTTATCATCGCCGCCGTATTGATGATTATTAGCGCTATCTACCTGATAAAAATGCCTTTCCCGGACCATCGGGCGAAAAAGGAAACCGCAGAAAAATCGTCGGCCGCCGCCGTTGCCCCGCAGGCGAACGCCGGCAAGCTGGATATGGCCATCTTTACCCTGTACGGCTATATCGGTATGGCGACTTTTTATCTGGTCAGCCAGTGGTTAGCGCAGTACGGCGAGTTCGTTGCCGGCATCCCGCACGAGTCGGCCATTAAACTCCTGAGCGTCTATACAGCCGGTTCCCTGACGTGCGTGTTCGTCACCGCGGCCTTTGTCAAAGAGGTATTTAGCTCGGCCGTCGCCATGATCGTTTACACTTTCCTGTCGATGATGTCACTGCTGATCGTTTGCCTGTTCCCTACGCCAATGATAGTGACCGGCTTCGCCTTTATCATCGGCTTTGCCGCCGCCGGCGGCGTGCTGCAGATAGGCGCGACCATTATGGCCATGAGCTTCCCGAACGGAAAAGGCAAAGCCACCGGGATCTTTTATACCGCAGGAAGTCTGGCCAGCTTTACGATCCCGCTGATCACGGCAAAACTGTCGAAGATAGGTATTGCCAGCATTATGTGGTTCGATCTTCTGATCGCGATCGTCGGCTTTGTGATCGCCCTGTACATCGGTTATCGTCAGCTTCAGGTTCGCGCCGCTGCAAAAACATCCCGGGTTGCAGCAACCGCCTGATGGTCAATGACAAAAAGAATAATGGATACCAACATGACTCAAGCAGTAACAGTAAAAAACATCACCTTCCAGGAAGGGGAAACCTTAATCTGCGTACCGCTGATCGGCAAAACACTTGCCGAGCTGCAGACTAACGCGCGCGCGCTTGCTACCGCCGGAGCCGATATTATCGAGTGGCGCGTCGATCACTTCACCCAGGTCAGAGAAACGGAGCAGGTACTGCTGGCGCTGGGCGAGATTCGCCAGCTGCTGAAAGAGATCCCGCTGCTGTTCACCTTCCGCAGTAAAAAAGAGGGTGGCGAAACGGAAATCAGCGACGAAGCCTATTTTGAGCTGAATCGCCAGGCGGCCGTTAGCGGTCTGACCGACGTGATTGATATCGAGCTGTTCAACGACGAAGCGCAAATTCGCTCGCTGGTGAGCGATGCCCACGCTGCGGGCGTCAAAGTTATCATGAGCAATCACGATTTCCATAAAACGCCGGCTCAGGAAGATATCATCTACCGCCTGCGCCGCATGCAGGATCTTGGCGCTGACCTGCCGAAGATCGCAGTTATGCCGCAGTCGCCGCAGGATGTCCTGACCCTGCTCTCGGCAACCCTGACGATGAAAGAGAAGTACGCGACTCGGCCGTTAATCACCATGTCGATGGGTAAATCCGGCGGCGTGAGCCGGGTAACCGGCCGTTTGTTCGGTTCAGCAATGACCTTCGGTACCGTCGGCCAGGCTTCTGCACCAGGGCAAATCGCCATTACCCAACTGCGTGAACTGATGGATATTCTTTCCTGATAAAACTTCGCCCGGGGGTCACCCTCCGGGCGATGTTGCTAGCGGATTTTTTGGCTGTCATTAATAATGACATCTTTAAATGACTGAATCGCCGGAGAAAGTACCCGCTCTTTCATCGTTGCCAGATAGATATAACGCGGAGGAATCGCATTTTTAATCGTCAGGATATGCACGTTGTAATACGAGAGCGCGGAAATTCGCGGCATAATCGCAATACCGTAATCAATACTGACCAGCCCCGCCATCGCCGTATCCTCATCAACGTAGCAGGCAATATCCGGCACCAGCTTTTGCTGCATAAACACGTTATCAATAAAGGGGCGTAACCCGCTATTTTCTGAAAAATAGATATAGGGATAGTGGATAGTCTCCACCAGGTCGACTTCATTTTTATAGAGCCTGGCCAGAGGGTGATCTTTTGCCGTCACCACGACCAGCTCCTGCTGAATAATAGGAATAAAGTCGATATCAGGTTCATCCGCAATATAGGAACAAATCGCCAGGTCGCTTTTCCCGGCCTTCAGTTCCTGCAGAAGCGTTAACGACGTTCCCTGAGTAAAAGAAAATGTCACATTGTGACGAGATGGTGAAAGGGAATATTTATTAATTAACTGCGGAACAACATATTCGCCCATGGTGTAAATGAACGCAATGCGAATATTCTCCTTGTTCTCGTCGCTATTTTTTTGCAACGTCATGCGGCCATTCTCTAATGAGGCCAGGGCATCTTCGACGTAGGGCAGAAAGCGCTTACCATTCTGCGTAATTTTGACATTACGCCCTTTCCTGGCAAATAGCGCCACGCCAAGCTCTTTCTCCAGTTCAGATATGGCGTGGCTTAGCGAGGGTTGAGTGATAAAAAGACTGGAGGCGGCTTCAGTGTAGTGCTCGGTTTCTGCCAGCCGCTTAAAATAATAAAGTTGCTTTAGGTTCATTATTTTTGCTCGTATAATATAAGAATTAAACTCATGCCCCTAATATACCATACAGGCTATCGATGATGAGCCGAAAAGGAGAAATATCGGGGTCATATCAAATATTGTTATGCCATGTCACAGAAGCCGTAACAAAGCGTGACTTATCATCGATAGCGTCAACGTCAAATAGAATATTTTTGCCTGCATAAATTCATGCAAAAATATTTTAAACTTTAAAGGAAATCACTATGAGGACGATCGATGCTCAGGAACGGCCGATTTTGCCGTCGGCCACGCAAAAGCGAACTAAAACGCGAATTGTAATTTTAATGTTACTATCGATAGGGACGATGATAAATTATCTCGATCGGACTATTTTAGGTGTTGTTGCGCCCAAGTTAACGAGCGAAATAGATATTGACCCGGCCATGATGGGGATCGTTTTTTCCGCTTTCGCCTGGACCTACGCGCTGGCGCAAATTCCCGGCGGGATGTTTCTCGATCGCTTCGGCAATAAGCTGACCTACGCGCTTTCTATTTTTTTCTGGTCAACCTTTACCTTACTGCAAAGCTTTTCTGTCGGCCTAAAATCGCTGCTGCTGCTGCGTTTAGGCTTAGGCATCAGCGAAGCCCCCTGTTTCCCGGTTAATAGCCGTGTCGTCAGTAAATGGTTTCCGCAGCATGAACGCGCCCGGGCAACGGCGACTTACACCGTCGGTGAATATATTGGCCTGGCCGCATTCTCTCCGCTCCTTTTTTTAATTCTGGAGCATCATGGCTGGAGAACGCTATTTTTTCTGACCGGTGGGTTGGGTATTGCGTTTACTTTTGTATGGTGGAAGTTTTATCACGAGCCACATGAATCAAAAACGGCAAATAAAGAAGAGCTGGAGTATATCGGCGTAGAAAATACGGCATCCGTCAATGAAAATATCCCTTTCAACTGGCATGATGCGAAACGTCTGCTGTGCTGCCGGCAAATCATCGGCGCCAGCCTTGGTCAATTTTCCGGTAACACCACGCTGGTTTTCTTCCTGACATGGTTCCCGACTTATCTGGCTAACGAACGCCACCTCCCCTGGCTTCACGTGGGTTTCTTCGCCTCCTGGCCGTTCCTGGCCGCGGCTATCGGTATCTTTTTCGGCGGTTGGGTATCCGATAAAATAATAAAGAAAACCAACTCAGTAAATATTAGCAGAAAGCTGCCAATTATTTCCGGACTGCTACTGTCGAGCTGCATCATCATTGCTAACTGGGTCGATAGCAACACCGCTGTCATTATTATTATGTCGATTGCATTTTTTGGCCAGGGTATGGTTGGCCTCGGCTGGACGCTTATTTCTGACATTGCCCCTAAGAATATGGGCGGATTGACCGGCGGCATTTTCAACTTCTGTGCTAATATGGCATCAATTATTACCCCATTAATTATTGGGGTTATCATATCCATGACCGGTAATTTTTTCTACGCGCTGATTTATATCGGTTTAACCGCGCTGGTTGGCGTCATCGCGTATGTTTTTATTATCGGCGATATTAAAAGGATCGTGTTGAAATAACCTGTCCAGCCCCTGTCCCGGCATCCTGCCGGGACAGGGGTGGCGATTCAGATATCTTTCACCCTGCTGGTCATAAACAGCGTCACCAGCGAAATTGCGGCAATCGTCCAGTAGACGCTGGCGTGACCATAGCTTTGCGACAGCGCGCCCTGAATCACCCCCGCCAGAATCACCCCGGTGGAAATACTGTTGGTAAACAGCGTCGTCGCGGCGCCCGCCCGTCCGGGCATCAGATCCTGAAACCACAGCATGCCAATCCCGGCAACAATCCCGATAAATACGGCATTAAACAGCTGTAGCACCAGCAGCGCCACGCGGTCGTGGAACAGAATCAGACCGATATAAAACAGCACGCCCGCCGCAACCGCTGTCACCATCATCTTGCGTTTTCCCCAGCGCTTAACGTAGTAGCCCGCCAGGATCATCGCCGGGATCTCCAGCCCGGCAGCGGTGCCCATCAAAATCCCCGCGAGGCTGTCCGGCAGGCCAAGATCGCTGCTGATCCACAGAGGCATATCAATGATATACATGGTATTGCAGGTCCACATCAGCGTGGAGGCGATAAACAGCATCCGCACGTTTTTATCGTGCCATCCTCCGGCCTGCACCAGCACGTCAGCGCCTTCCGAAGGTTGCTCAACGCGGGCGACCGAGGGCAGTTTGACGGCGATCAGCGCCAGGCTTATAACAAAGATCCCGGCGGCAATCGAAAACATGGTGGTGAAGCCATAATTCAGCGCCAGCATAAAAGCCAGCGGTGGACCAATAACCCACGCCAGCGAAAGCTGCGCACGCATTATCGAACTGAACATCACCACTTCGCGCGCCGAGCTATCGGCATATTCCCGCGCCAGGGCAAAAAGCTGCGGCATCGCGGCATTCGCCACCGAGGCCAGCATAACCCCGCAGGTAATCAGCGTCAGATAGTGGCGATTAAAAGCGAACAGCAGCGCGTTTCCCACCGCCATCAGGCAGCAAAACATAATCAGCCGCCGGCGATCGCCCCGGCTGTCGGAGCGTTTAGCCAGCGCCAGGCTGACCAGAATGCCGGCAATGGCGTTAACCGTATAGAACAGTCCTACCCAGAACGGCTGCGCGCCCACTTCGCGGCTGAGGAATAAGCTGAGCGTCGGCGCCTGCAGCGCGCCGGCGATCCCCATCATGAAAGCGACAAGCATAAAAGCGGCGTAAACGCCGTTTAGACGACGCCCCATCGTCATTAACCACAGCATGAAATATCCTTAAGCACGCGAAGAAAACGAAAAAAGCCAGCAGAAGTATTCTGCTGGCGGGTGATTCTATACTCTATGGATTTCGAGTTGCGGGCAGGCGGCCAGAACGTAAGTCCCTGGAAACATAGATAACTATGTGGCCTGGGCGAGCGGGCGCAGCCAACGCACCTGCAGCTTGAAAGACGACGAGTATAACACCAATACTCAGTCACACATGATGTCTGCAAGTCAATGATCCGAGGTCTGCGACGTAACTCCCCACTGCATCAGCTCGCCGAGCATTTTCTGCTGTCTTCCTGCCATCAGGCGGGCCAGCCAGGACGCATCCTGCGTCGCAGAAAAGTAGCGTTGGTAGAACTGTTTCATGGTTGACCCCATCATATTCACCTCCTCGCTTCATCGACGTTGATTATTGACTTAATATAGGAAGTAATAAATTGCTGAGTTTTTATCAGGAGTTCCCCTTTTATGTCTTCCGGTCGTTTACAACAGCAGTTCATCCGCCTGTGGCAGTGCTGCGATGGCAAGTCGCAGGAGACCACGCTGAATGCGCTGGCAGAGATGCTAAGCTGCTCGCGCCGCCATATGCGTACCCTGCTCAACATGATGGAAGCGCGCGGCTGGCTGACCTGGGAGGCGGAGGCCGGGCGCGGCAAGCGCTCCCGCCTCTCTTTTCTCTATACCGGTCTCGCCCTGCAGCAGCAGAGGGCGGAAGATCTGCTGGATCAGGACAGAATCGATCAGCTGGTGCAGCTGGTTGGCGATAAAGCCGCCGTCCGGCAAATGCTGGTTTCCCATTTAGGCCGCAGCTTTCGTCAGGGCCGGCATATCCTGCGCGTGCTCTACTATCGGCCGATGAAAAATCTGCTGCCCGGCAGCGCGCTGCGCCGCTCGGAAACGCATATTGCCCGGCAGATTTTTAGCGCCCTGACGCGGGTAAATGAGGAAAATGGGGAACTGGAGGCCGATATTGCTCACCATTGGCAGCAGATCGCCCCCACCCACTGGCGCTTTTTTCTGCGTCCGGGGATTCATTTTCATCATGGACGAGAACTGGAGATGGAAGATGTCATTACCTCTCTGCAGCGCAGCAACGCCCTGCCGCTGTTCTCTCATATCGAGCGCATCGACTCTCCCACCGCATGGACCCTCGACATTCATCTCCGCCAGCCCGACCGCTGGCTGCCGTGGTTGTTAAGCCAGGTCCCGGCCATGATCCTCCCGCATGAGTGGCGAACGATGGAGAATTTCTCCAGTATCCCCGTGGGGACCGGGCCCTACTCGGTTGTGCGTAATAACCAGAATCAGCTCAAAATTCACGCCTTCGATGACTATTTCGGCTACCGGGCGCTGATCGATGAAGTGAACGTCTGGGTCCTGCCGGAAATCAGCGAAGAACCCAACGGCGGGTTGACGTTACAGGGCACCACGCAAAGCGAAAAAGCGGTGGAAAGCCGCCTGGAAGAGGGGTGTTATTACCTGCTGTTCGACGCCCGCAGCCCGCTGGGCGGTAACAGCGCGGTACGCCAGTGGCTAAGCTATGTGTTCCAGCCCGCTAACCTGCTCTATCACGCGGGCGAGCACTATCAGGGCAACTGGTTCCCGGCGTATGGCCTGCTGCCCCGCTGGCATCATGCGCGCAGCCACGCCTGCGAGAAGCCTGCCGGCCTTGAGACGGTCAGGCTGACCTACTACCAGGATCACGTCGAGCATCGCGTGATGGGCGGGATCATGGCAACGCTGCTGGCCGAGCATCAGGTTAAGCTGGAGATCCAGGAGCTGGAGTATCAGGAGTGGCACCGCGGGGAGGTGGTCAGCGACGTTTGGCTCAACAGCGCCAACTTTACGCTGCCGATCGATTTCTCCCTGTTTGCCTGGCTGTATGAAGTTCCGCTGATTCGCAACTGTATCCCCATCGACTGGGAACAGGACGCCGTTCGCTGGCGCGCGGGCGAGCTGAACCCGGCCACCTGGAGTCAGCAGCTGTTGGCCAATCAAACCGTGGTGCCGCTGATCCACCACTGGCTGATGATCCAGGGGCAGCGCAGCATGCGCGGCGTACGCATGAACACGCTCGGCTGGTTTGACTTTAAGTCCGCGTGGTTCGCGCCGCCGGAGCCGTAATGCTTTCCGTTGGCAAACAAAATCATTACACTAACTGCCGTTCTCAACGGGGTGCTAATAAACATACGCAATCTCATTCAAGTTGCCTCAACGCGCGGTTAGCGCAGAAGCAACCCGAAGATAAAGCGTATGGGCTGAGAAAATACCCGTCGAACCTGATCCGGATAACGCCGGCGAAGGGATTTGAGGCCCTCTCAAAATCCTTTGCCCCCCCTTTTTCTGAGGTGCAAAGTGTTGAAAAAATTACTCCCCCTGCTGGCGCTGGTCGCCGCGCCCGTTTTTGCCAAACCGCTGCTCACCGTTTATACCTACGACTCGTTCTCCGCCGACTGGGGCCCGGGCCCGGCGGTTAAAAAAGCCTTTGAAGCCGACTGCGGCTGCGAGCTGAAGTTCGTGGCGCTGGAAGATGGCGTCTCGCTGCTCAACCGCCTGCGAATGGAAGGCAAAAACAGCAAAGCCGACGTGGTGCTGGGGCTGGATAACAACCTGCTGGAAGCCGCTTCGCAAAGCAAGCTGTTCGCCAAAAGCGGCGTCCCGGCCAGCGCGGTCAACGTGCCCGGCGGCTGGGACAACGACACCTTCGTGCCGTTCGATTACGGCTACTTCGCCTTTGTTTACGATAAAAACAAGCTGAAAAATCCGCCGAAAAGCCTGAAAGAGCTGGTTGAGGGCGAGCAAAAATGGCGGGTGATTTATGAAGATCCGCGCACCAGTACGCCGGGCCTGGGCCTGCTGCTGTGGATGCAAAAAGTCTACGGCGATAAAGCGCCGGAAGCCTGGCAGAAGCTGGCGGCGAAAACCGTTACCGTTACCAAGGGCTGGAGCGAAGCCTACGGCCTGTTCCTGAAAGGCGAAAGCGATCTGGTGCTGAGCTACACCACCTCCCCGGCTTACCACATTATCGAAGAGAAAAAAGATAACTACGCCGCGGCAAATTTCGCTGAAGGCCACTACCTGCAGGTTGAGGTAGCCGCCCGCACCGCGGCCAGCAAACAGCCGGAGCTGGCGGAAAAGTTCCTTAAATTTATGGTATCGCCGGGCTTCCAGAACGCGATCCCCACCGGCAACTGGATGTATCCGGTGACGACGGTTGCGCTTCCGGCAGGCTTTGACGCGCTGATGAAACCGCAAACGACCCTCGAATTCACACCGCAACAGGTGGCCGCCGAACGTCAGAACTGGATTAGCGCATGGCAACGCGCCGTCAGCCGCTAGCTTTCGGCTGGCTCCTGCCGGGACTCACGGCGGCCATCGTGCTGGTCGTCGTGGCGCTGGCCGCCTTTCTGGCGCTATGGTTCAGCGCTCCGGAGACCTCCTGGAACGCGCTTATCCGCGACAGCTATCTCTGGCACGTGGTGCGTTTCTCCTTCTGGCAGGCCTTCCTTTCCGCGCTTTTTTCGGTGCTACCGGCGATATTCCTCGCCCGCGCCCTGTACCGGCGGCGCTTCCCCGGGCGCACGCTGCTGCTGCGCCTTTGCGCGATGACCTTAATTCTGCCGGTACTGGTGGCGGTCTTTGGCATTCTTAGCGTCTACGGTCGTCAGGGCTGGCTGGCCCAGCTATGCCACGTTTTTGGCTGGCAGTGGGAATTCTCGCCCTACGGGCTACAGGGGATCCTGCTGGCGCACGTATTCTTTAATATGCCGATGGCCACGCGCCTGCTGCTGCAGACGCTGGAAAATATCCCCGGCGAACAGCGGCAAATCGCCGCCCAGCTCGGCATGCGCGGCTACGTCTTCTTCCGGCTGGTCGAGTGGCCGTGGCTGCGCCGGCAAATTCCACCGGTCGCGGCGCTGATCTTTATGCTCTGTTTCGCCAGCTTTGCGACCGTGCTGTCGCTGGGCGGCGGCCCACGGGCGACCACCATCGAACTGGCGATTTACCAGGCCCTTAATTTCGACTACGACCCGGCGCGCGCGGCGATGCTGGCGCTTATCCAGATGGTCTGCTGCCTCGGGCTGGTGCTGCTTAGCCAGCGCCTGAGTAAAGCCCTCGCCATCGGGGCCAGCCATATTCGCGGCTGGCGCGATCCCGACGACCGGCTGTACAGCCGGCTGTGCGACGCGGCGCTGATTGGCGCGGCGCTTTTACTACTGCTGCCGCCGCTGCTGGCGGTGATAGGCGACGGGCTGAACAGCAATCTGCTGAGCGTGCTGCATCAGCCGGCGCTGTGGCAGGCGCTGTGGACGTCGCTGCGTATCGCGCTTGCCGCCGGGCTCTTAAGCGTCATCCTTACCATGATGCTGCTCTGGAGCAGCCGCGAGCTTCGCGCCCGCCGTCACCCTCTGGCCGGTCAGGCGCTTGAGCTGAGCGGGATGCTGATCCTCGCCATGCCGGGCATCGTGCTGGCCACCGGTTTCTTCCTGTTGCTCAATAACAGCGTGGGCCTGCCCGAGTCCGCCGACGGTATCGTGATTTTCACCAATGCGCTGATGGCAATCCCCTATGCGCTCAAGGTACTGGAAAATCCGATGCGCGATATCGCCGCCCGCTACGGCACCCTCTGCCAGTCGCTGGGGATGCACGGCTTCACCCGCCTTCGGGTGGTTGAGCTTCGCGCTTTAAAGCGGCCGCTGGCCCAGGCGCTGGCCTTCGCCTGCGTGCTATCGATTGGCGATTTCGGCGTCGTGGCGCTGTTCGGCAACGAAGATTTCCGTACGCTGCCCTTTTATCTGTATCAGCAAATTGGTTCTTACCGTAGCCAGGACGGCGCCGTGACCGCCCTTCTGCTTCTGCTGCTGTGCTTTTTACTCTTTAGCGTGATTGAAAAACTTCCGGGACGCGATGCTAAAACTGAATGATGTGACCTGGCTTTACCAGCATCTGCCGATGCGTTTTACGCTTTCCGTCGAACGCGGTGAGCGCATCGCGGTTCTTGGCCCGAGCGGGGCCGGAAAAAGCACGCTGCTGAACCTGATTGCCGGTTTTTTAACGCCCGCCAGCGGCAGTATCGCGCTCGACGGCCAGCCCCATACCCACACGCCGCCCGCGCGTCGTCCGGTATCGATGCTGTTTCAGGAAAATAATCTGTTCAACCATCTCACCATCCGCCAGAACATTGCGCTGGGAATGCACCCGGGGCTCAAGCTGAACGCGGATCAATCCGCCCATCTGCAGGCGATTGCCGGGCAGATGGGGATTGACGCGATGTTAGAGCGGCTGCCGGGCGAGCTTTCCGGCGGCCAGCGCCAGCGTGCGGCGCTGGCGCGCTGTCTGGTGCGCCAGCAGCCGGTACTGCTGCTGGATGAGCCCTTCTCGGCGCTCGATCCCGCGCTGAGGCTGGAGATGCTGACGCTGGTTGCCGACGTCTGCCAGCAGCGGCAGCTGACGCTGCTGATGGTCTCGCACAGCGTGGAAGATGCGGCGCGCATCGCGCCGCGGTCGGTGGTCGTGGCTGAGGGACGCATTGCCTGGGATGGCGCGACAGCCGCGCTGCTCAGCGGCAACAGCAGCGCCTCGGCGCTGCTGGGAATTAGCGCAAAATAACCTTATGCAGGATGTCGAGATAGACCGGCATCAGCGGATGACGGAAGACAAACACCAGCGCTGCGCCGGCGGCGCACACCATGAGCGGAGCGAGCCACAGCAGGCGCGAACGCGGCAGAAAACGGGTGAGACGATCGCCAGCGCTTTTGGCGCTGCGCCACAGCCGCCAGCATAGCCACGCCGCCAGCCACGCCAGCAGCGCCGCCCCCAGCAGCAGCCACTTAAAGCTGGCGCTATTCTCATCGGCCGGGATATCAATGGCCGCCCCGGCAAGGATTCCCGGTAAGAAGTAGAGCGGCGGCCACAGCAGGCAGCCGATGATATTCGGCGGGATGAACTTCGCGACCGGCAGATCGAGCATTCCGGCGACCATCGGCACCAGCGGACGCGTTGGCCCGACAAAGCGGCCAATCAGAATCGTAAACATGCTGTGCTGATGCAGCGCATGTTCGGTTTTATCCAGCAGCGCTTTGTTTTTCTTCAAAAAAGACCAGCGATGCAGCGGCTTTTTAAACCGCCAGCCAAGCCAGAATGAAATCCAGTCGCCGAGAAAACAGCCGATAATCCCCGCCAGCCACGCCTGCCAGAAGTTAACCTCGCCGCTGCCGATCAGCGCCCCCAATCCGGCCATCATCACCGTTCCCGGTAAGATAAGCCCCACCAGCGCCAGCGACTCGAGGAAGGCGACCAGCAGAACGGCTATCAGAGAATAGACCGTGGATTGAGTAATAAAGTGTTCCAGCAATGCTTGCATAATGTACCCGGTTTAAAAACGAAGCACGGATTCTCCGGAGCCGTTCATACTTCGTCAAGCCATCATTTGTTTGTATAGTTTACTGGCTGTGTTAAAAATCCGGGCCATCATTTCACTTTCTTTACTTTTTATTCACACCCTGCGCGAAACTCGCTCGGGCTGGCGCCGGTGCATTTCTTAAACACGCGCGAAAAGTAGAGCTGGTCCTCAAAACCGACGTTACGGCCAACGGTCGCGATCGGCATCCGCGTCGTGCTCAGCAGCAGCTTAGCCTGGCTAATGCGCTGATCCTCCCGCCACCCCAGTACGCTGATCCCCAGCTGCTGGCGGAACAGATGCGACAGGCGCGACGGCGACAGGCACACGTGCTGGGCGACGCTGGCAATATCGAAATGGCTGTCCGCCAGATGATCGCTGATGTACTGGCAGGCATCGCGCACCCGGTTATCCAGCGGCGGATGCAGCGATTCGTTGATAGCTTCCATGCGCCTGAGCAGCAGCTGCTCCATAAGATTGATCGCCAGCAGCTCGGAGTAACGCCCGGCGCCCTGCCCGGCTTCCACAATCTGCCCGAACAGTTCGCCAAAGCGCGCCTGCCACTGCTCATCCGGGCGGAAAAAGCCGGTCTGGGCAAAAATCGTTGGCCAGTTAAGCCATTCATGCCAGTAGGCGCGCGGCCGGAAATAGACCCACTGGTGATACCACTCGCGGGCATCGGGATGGCGGCCATAATGGTGAATCTCTCCCGGCGGGAACAGCAGCATATCGCCAGGCCGGCAGATAAACTGCTCCCCCGTGGTTATTGATCACCCCCTTCGCCGCGAATCGTCAGATTAAGGATATAGCCCTTCATGCCCAGCGGACGGTCAATAAAGAAATCAAGATAGCCATCGGCTTCAATTGGCGTCAGGCCCGTCACCAGATGGGCGTTAAAAGAGTAACCCGGCAACAAAGGATCGTTTTGCGTTTCGGCCATAAACTCTGCTCTCCAGGAGACATTAAGGACACCAATTGTCCATACCTTGTATTTTATCCTCTGGCTGGTCGCTCATGCTGCGACGCGGGTTAGAAAATGAATTAAAACCCGCCTCTTCTCGATAAAAACTGAGCACGGCGCACAGTTCAGGCGCTTTCAGCGCATAACTGAAGTGTCTATAAAGACGGCAGGAAAGTCCACATTGAATATTTGCACGGCGTCACACTTTGCGACGTCACAGCAATATAGTCCATAAGATTAGCGAATACGGCCTGACGGTTTTCAGCCCAGATATCTACTGTTTCACCATGAATGATTTTTAGCATGGAGTAACAGTATGGCAATTGCGATTGGCCTCGATTTTGGCAGTGATTCAGTACGCGCCCTGGCGGTAGAGTGCGCGACCGGCGAAGAGCTCGCCGCAGGCGTCGAGTGGTATCCGCGCTGGCAGGAGGGGCTATTTTGCGATGGTCCGAACAACCAGTTCCGCCATCATCCACGCGACTATATCGAATCAATGGAAGCCGCGCTGAAAAGCGTCCTCACATCCCTTAGCGCCGAACAGCGCGCTGCCGTGGTGGGTATCGGCGTTGACAGCACCGGCTCCACCCCCGCGCCCATCGACGCCGACGGCAACGTGCTGGCGCTGCGCGACGAGTTCGCCAGCAACCCCAACGCCATGTTCGTGCTGTGGAAGGACCATACCGCGGTGGAGGAGGCGGAGGAGATTACCCGCCTGTGTCACCTGCCGGGCAAAGAGGATTACTCCCGCTATATCGGCGGTATCTACTCCAGCGAATGGTTCTGGGCCAAGATCCTCCACGTGACCCGCCAGGACAGCGCCGTCGCCGAGGCCGCCGCGTCGTGGATTGAGCTGTGCGACTGGGTGCCGGCCCTGCTTTCCGGGACCACCCGCCCGCAGGATATTCGTCGCGGCCGCTGCAGCGCCGGGCACAAATCCCTTTGGCATGAAAGCTGGGGCGGACTGCCGCCTGCCGGTTTCTTCGATGAACTCGACCCGATAATCAACCAGAGCCTGGCCTACCCGATGTTCAGCGATACCTGGACTGCGGATATCCCGGTCGGCACGCTCACCGCCGAATGGGCCGCGCGCCTGGGCCTGCCGCAAACCGTCGCCATCTCCGGCGGCGCATTCGACTGCCATATGGGCGCCGTCGGCGCCGGTGCGCAGCCAAACGCGCTGGTCAAAGTTATCGGCACCTCCACCTGCGACATTCTGATCGCCGATAAACAGAGCGTTGGCGAGCGCACGGTGCAAGGGATTTGCGGCCAGGTCGACGGCAGCGTCGTGCCTGACTTTATCGGTATGGAAGCGGGGCAATCCGCTTTTGGCGACATCTACGCCTGGTTTGGCCGCATTCTCGGCTGGCCGCTGGAGCAGCTGGCGCAGGCCCACCCGGAACTCAAAGAGCAGATCAAAGCCAGCCAGAAACAGCTGCTGCCCGCGCTGACCGACGCATGGGCAAAAAATCCGTCTCTTGACCACCTGCCGGTGGTGCTGGACTGGTTTAACGGCCGCCGTACGCCGAATGCCAACCAGCGTCTGAAAGGGGTCATTACCGATCTGAACCTCGCCACCGACGCCCCGGCGCTGTTCGGCGGACTGATTGCCGCCACCGCTTTTGGCGCCCGCGCCATTATGGAGTGCTTCACCGAACAGGGGATCCCGGTCAATAACGTGATGGCGCTCGGCGGCATCGCGCGCAAAAACCCGGTGATCATGCAGGCCTGCTGCGATGTGCTGAATCGCCCGCTGCAAATCGTCGCGTCCGATCAGTGCTGCGCCCTGGGCGCGGCTATCTTCGCCGCCGTTGCCGCCGGCGTATACCGCGATATCCCTGCCGCGCAGGAAAACATGGCCAGCCAGGTGGAAAGTACCCTGCAGCCTCGTCCGGCGCAGGCGCAACGCTTCGAACAACTCTATCAGCGCTACCAGCAGTGGTCGCTCAGCGCGGAACAACGTTATCTCCCTTCGACTGCAAAAGCGGAATCCGCGCCGCAATCTCAGGCAGCCCTCACCCATTAAGGACATGAAAATGACGATTTTTAATAACTATGAAGTGTGGTTCGTTATCGGTAGCCAGCATCTGTACGGCCCTGAAGCGCTACGTCAGGTGACAAAGCACGCAGAACATGTGGTGAACAGCCTGAATGCGGAAGCCAAACTGCCGTGCAAACTGGTGCTTAAGCCGCTGGGTACCACGCCGGATGAGATCACCCATATCTGCCGCGACGCAAACTACGATGATAAGTGCGCCGGGATGGTGGTGTGGCTGCATACCTTCTCGCCGGCGAAAATGTGGATCAATGGCCTCACGATCCTGAATAAACCGCTGATGCAGTTCCATACCCAGTTCAACGCGGCCCTGCCGTGGGACAGCATCGATATGGACTTTATGAACCTGAACCAGACCGCCCACGGCGGCCGCGAATTTGGCTTCATCGGCGCCCGCATGCGTCAGCAGCACAGCGTGGTGACCGGCCACTGGCAGGATAAAGAAGCCCATCAGCGCATCGGCGCGTGGATGCGCCAGGCGGTCTCTAAACAGGATACCCGCCACCTGAAAGTGTGCCGTTTCGGCGATAACATGCGCGAAGTGGCGGTCACCGACGGAGATAAAGTCGCCGCGCAGATTAAGTTTGGCTTCTCGGTTAACACCTGGGCGGTGGGCGATCTGGTGCAGGTCGTCAATGCGGTCACCGACGGTGAAATCAGCGCCCTGGTGGATGAGTATGAAAGCAGCTATCGCCTGACCCCCGCGGTGCAAATCCACGGCGATAAGCGGCAGAACCTTCTCGATGCCGCGCGCATTGAGCTGGGGATGAAGCGCTTCCTGGAACAGGGCGGCTTCCACGCGTTCACCACCACCTTTGAAGATTTACACGGCCTGAAACAGCTTCCGGGTCTCGCCGTGCAGCGTCTGATGCAGCAGGGCTACGGCTTTGCGGGCGAGGGCGACTGGAAAACCGCCGCTCTGCTTCGCATCATGAAGGTGATGGCAACCGGTCTGCAGGGCGGCACCTCCTTTATGGAGGATTACACCTACCACTTCGAGAAAGGCAACGATCTGGCGCTGGGCTCGCATATGCTGGAAGTCTGCCCGACCATCGCCACCCCTGAAAAACCGATTCTCGACGTGCAGCCGCTGGGCATCGGCGGGAAAGCCGATCCGGCGCGCATCATCTTTAACACCCAGACCGGCCCGGCGATCGTCGCCAGCCTGATCGATCTCGGCGATCGCTATCGTCTGCTGGTGAACACCATTGAAACGGTGAAAACGCCGCACGAACTGCCGAAGCTGCCGGTGGCCAACGCCTTGTGGAAAGCGCATCCGGATCTGCGCACCGCGTCCGAAGCCTGGATCATCGCCGGCGGCGCGCACCACACCGTCTTCAGCCATGCGCTCACCCTCGACGATATGCGCCAGTTTGCCGAGCTGCAGGATATCGAGCTGACCGTGATTGATAACGAAACCCGTCTGCCCTCCTTCAAGGACGCGCTGCGCTGGAACGAAGTGTATTACGGTTCAAAACGCTAAGGGCCGTCCCTTCACCCTCTCCCTGAGGGTGCGGGTGAGGGGAACTGACTCGCCAGCAATTCGGAGCACAGTATGTTAGAAGATCTCAAACGCCAGGTTCTCGAAGCCAACCTGGCCCTGCCAAAGCACAATCTGGTTACCCTCACCTGGGGCAACGTCAGCGCCGTCGACCGTGAACGGGGCGTGCTGGTGATTAAACCCTCCGGCGTCGACTACAGCGTCATGACCGCCGAGGATATGGTGGTGGTCAGCCTGGAGACCGGCGACGTGGTGGAAGGCAAGAAAAAGCCCTCTTCGGATACGCCAACCCACCGTCTGCTGTATCAGGCATTCCCGACGCTGGGCGGCATTGTTCATACTCATTCGCGTCACGCCACCATCTGGGCGCAGGCCGGACAGTCGATTCCCGCTACCGGCACCACCCACGCCGACTATTTCTACGGCGCGGTCCCCTGTACCCGTTTGATGACCGACGATGAGATCAACGGCGAGTACGAGTGGCAAACCGGCGAAGTGATCGTTGAAACCTTCCGTGAGAAAGGCATCGATCCGGCGCAAATGCCCGGCGTGCTGGTGCACTCGCACGGCCCGTTTGCCTGGGGGAAAAACGCCGAAGACGCGGTGCATAACGCTATCGTGCTGGAAGAGATCGCCTATATGGGCATCTTCTGCCGCCAGCTGGCGCCGCAGCTGCCGGAGATGCAGCAAACGCTGCTGGATAAACACTATCTACGCAAGCACGGCGCGAAAGCCTATTACGGGCAGTAAAGCCGCAGCATTCCCGGCTCGCGCTGCGCTTAGCGGGGCTACAGGCTGGTAGCCCGGCTAAGTCCGGGAAACAGCGCGCCACACCTGTATAAAACCCCAGCATCATTTGGTGAACCAGGCTATAATCAGGCCTGGTTTTTACTGATGAGAGCACGGCGTGACGCAGCCACGAGCAGGTTTTTTACTCACCCGTCACTGGCGGGATACCCCGCAGGGCACCGAACTGACATTCTGGCTGGCGACCGATGACGGCCCGCTTGAGGTCACCCTGCCGCCGCAGGAATCCGTCGCGTTCATTCCCGAATCGCAGCGCCCGCAGGCTGAACGCCTGCTGCAGGGCGAAAACGGCCATCGCCTTGCTGCGCTCACTCTGCAAGATTTTCATCGCCAGCGGGTGTTTGGTCTCTACTGCCGCGCTCACCGCCAGCTGATGCGGCTGGAAAAAAAGCTGCGCGAAAACGGCGTCACGGTATATGAAGGCGACGTTCGCCCGCCGGAGCGCTATCTGATGGAGCGCTTTATCACCGCCCCGGTGTGGGTTGAAGGCGAGGCGCGCGGCCAGCGGCTGGTCAACGCGCGGATGAAGCCCAATCCCCACTACCGACCGCCCCTAAAGTGGGTGTCGCTGGACATCGAAACCAGCCGCCACGGCGAGCTCTACTGCATCGGCCTTGAAGGCTGCGGCCAGCGGGTCGTCTATATGTTAGGGCCGGAACCGGCCACCCCGCCTGCCGTCGATTTCGAACTGGAGTACGTCGCCAGCCGCCCGCTGCTGCTGGAAAAGCTTAACGCCTGGTTTGCCGCCCACGACCCGGACGTGCTGATCGGCTGGAACGTGGTGCAGTTTGATTTACGCGTCCTGCAAAAGCACGCCGAGCGCTATCGCATCCCGCTGCTGCTCGGCCGCGGCAACAGCGAACTGGAGTGGCGCGAACACGGTTTTAAGAATGGCGTCTTCTTTGCTCAGGCCAACGGCCGCCTGATTATCGATGGCATCGAGGCGCTGAAATCCGCGTTCTGGAACTTCTCCTCTTTTGCGCTGGAGTCGGTCGCCCGCGAGCTGCTCGGCGAGGGCAAAGCCATTGATAATCCCTGGGATCGGATGGATGAAATCGATCGCCGCTTTCACCAGGATAAACCGGCGCTGGCCACCTATAACCTGCAGGACTGCGAGCTGGTCACGCGCATCTTCCACAAAACCGAGATCATGCCGTTTTTGCTGGAGCGCGCGACGGTCAACGGCCTGCCTGCGGATCGCCACGGCGGTTCGGTAGCCGCCTTCAGCCATCTCTATTTCCCGCGCATGCACCGGCTCGGCTACGTCGCGCCGAACCTCGGTGAAGTGCCGCCGCAGGCCAGCCCCGGCGGCTACGTGATGGACTCCCGCCCCGGCCTCTACGACTCGGTGCTGGTGCTGGACTACAAAAGCCTGTACCCGTCGATTATCCGCACCTTTCTGATCGACCCGGTAGGGCTGGTGGAAGGTCTGGCGCAGCCCGATGACGCTCACAGCACCGAAGGCTTTCTCGGCGCGCGCTTCTCGCGAGAAAGACACTGCCTGCCGGGGATCGTCGGGCAAATCTGGCACGGGCGCGACGAGGCCAAGCAGCATAAAAACAAACCGCTGTCGCAGGCGCTGAAAATCATTATGAACGCCTTCTACGGCGTGCTCGGTACCAGCGCCTGCCGCTTTTTCGATCCGCGTCTGGCCTCATCCATCACCATGCGCGGCCACGCGATTATGCGCCAGACCAAAGCACTGATTGAATCCCAGGGCTATGACGTTATCTACGGCGATACCGACTCCACCTTCGTGTGGCTCAAACGGTCCCACAGCGAAGAGGAAGCCAGCAGCATCGGCCGCTCGCTGGTGGCCTTTGTCAACGAATGGTGGGCGGCGGAGCTGAGCAAAGAGGGGCTTGTCAGCACCCTCGAGCTGGAGTTCGAAACCCACTTCTGCCGCTTTCTCATGCCCACCATTCGCGGCGCGGATACCGGCAGTAAAAAGCGCTACGCCGGGATGATTCAGGAAGGCAGCGAGCAGCGCATGGTGTTTAAAGGGCTGGAGACGGTACGCACCGACTGGACGCCGCTGGCCCAGCAGTTTCAGCAGGAGCTTTATCTGCGCATTTTCCGCCATCAGCCCTATCGCGATTACGTGCGCGAAACCATTGATAAGCTGATGAACGGCGAGCTTGACGATCGGCTGGTCTACCGCAAGCGCCTGCGCCGTCCGCTGGCGGAGTATCAGCGCAACGTGCCGCCGCACGTGCGCGCGGCCAGGCTCGCTGATGAGCAAAACGTCAGGCTGGGCAGGCCGCAGCAGTATCAGCAGCGCGGCAGCATTAAATACGTCTGGACCACCGGCGGGCCGGAGCCGGTGGATTATCAGCAATCACCGCTGGATTATGAACACTATCTTTCTAAGCAATTAGAGCCTGTCGCCGAAGGAATACTTCCCTTTGTCGACGACGATTTTGCTACAATAGTGACGGGGCAGCTGGGGCTATTTTGATTTTTTCTCACTCATTCCGCTGGCGCAAAAGCCGCAAAATGAAGGGTGAGGAGGACGTGACGAACGTTCCGCCATCCAGTAATATAGCGCCCTTTCCATTCCTGGACCCAATTTTGACGTATCTCCGATTCTCCATGGAGATGCTCAACTATTGCCTGCAATCAAAGAACTAAAGAGCCGAACATATATGCCTTTTACACTTGGTCAACGCTGGATTAGCGACACAGAGAGCGAACTGGGATTAGGGACGGTCGTTGCGCTGGACGCGCGCATGGTGACCCTGCTTTTCCCCGCCATCGGCGAAAACCGTCTGTACGCACGCAACGACTCCCCAATCACCCGCGTGATGTTTAACCCGGGCGATACCATCACCAGCCACGAAGGCTGGCAACTCCAGGTTGACGAAGTTAATGAAGAGAACGGTCTGCTGGCCTACACCGGCACCCGCCTCGATACCCAGGAAGCCAACGTTACCCTGCGTGAAGTGCTCCTCGACAGCAAGCTGGTCTTCAGCAAACCGCAGGACCGTCTGTTCGCCGGACAGATCGACCGTATGGATCGTTTCGCCCTGCGCTATCGAGCGCGTAAATTCCAGAGCGAACAGTACCGCATGCCGTGGAGCGGCCTGCGCGGCCAGCGCACCAGCCTGATCCCGCATCAGCTGAATATCGCCCACGACGTTGGCCGCCGCCACGCGCCGCGCGTCCTGCTGGCGGATGAAGTAGGTTTAGGTAAAACCATTGAAGCCGGGATGATCCTGCATCAGCAGTTGCTCTCCGGCGCCGCGGAACGCGTTCTGATCGTCGTCCCGGAAACCCTGCAGCACCAGTGGCTGGTGGAAATGCTGCGCCGCTTTAACCTGCGCTTCTCGCTGTTTGACGATGAGCGCTATGCCGAAGCGCAGCACGACGCGATTAACCCGTTCGAAACCGAACAGCTGGTGATCTGTTCGCTGGATTTCGTGCGCCGCAGCAAGCAGCGCCTGGAACACCTGTGCGAAGCCGAATGGGATCTGATGGTCGTTGATGAAGCGCACCACCTAGTCTGGAGCGAAGACGCCCCGAGCCGGGAATATCAGGCGATTGAACAGCTGGCCGAATGCGTGCCGGGCATTCTGCTGCTCACCGCGACGCCGGAGCAGCTGGGAATGGAGAGCCACTTCGCCCGCCTGCGCCTGCTCGACCCCAACCGTTTCCACGACTTCGCCCAGTTTGTTGAAGAGCAGCAGAACTACCGTCCGGTTGCCGACGCGGTCGCCCTGCTGCTGGCCGGTAATAAGCTGAGCGACGCCGATCTGAACGCGCTGAGCGATCTGATCGGCGAACAGGATATTGAACCATTATTGCAGGCCGCCAACAGCGATCGCGATGATGCCCAGGCCGCTCGTCAGGAGCTGGTGTCGATGCTGATGGACCGCCACGGCACCAGCCGCGTGCTGTTCCGCAACACCCGTAACGGTGTCAAAGGTTTCCCGAAACGCGAGCTGCATACGATTCGTCTGCCGCTGCCGACCCAGTACCAGACGGCCATTAAGGTTTCCGGCATTATGGGCGCCCGCAAAACCGCCGAAGAGCGCGCCCGCGACATGCTCTATCCGGAGCAGATTTATCAGGAATTTGAAGGCGATACCGGCACCTGGTGGAACTTCGATCCGCGCGTTGAATGGCTGATGGGCCATCTCACCAGCCACCGCTCGCAGAAAGTACTGGTCATCTGCGCCAAAGCGGCCACCGCGCTGCAGCTGGAGCAGGTCCTGCGCGAGCGCGAAGGCATTCGCGCCGCGGTGTTCCACGAAGGGATGTCGATTATCGAACGCGACCGCGCCGCCGCCTGGTTCGCCGAGGAAGATACCGGCGCTCAGGTGCTGCTGTGTTCTGAGATCGGCTCCGAAGGCCGTAACTTCCAGTTCGCCAGCAATCTGGTGATGTTCGACCTGCCGTTCAACCCGGATCTGCTGGAGCAGCGTATCGGCCGTCTTGACCGTATCGGCCAGGCTCACGATATTCAGATCCACGTTCCCTATCTGGAAAGAACCGCCCAGTCGGTGCTGGTGCGCTGGTATCACGAAGGCCTGGACGCGTTCGAGCACACCTGCCCGACCGGCCGAACCGTCTACGACAGCGTGCATAACGAACTGATCAACTATCTTGCCACGCCGGAAAATACCGACGGCTTTGACGACCTGATCAAAGCCTGCCGCCAGCAGCATGAAGCGCTGAAAGCGCAGCTGGAACAGGGCCGCGACCGTCTGCTGGAGATCCACTCCAACGGCGGAGAAAAAGCCCAGCAGCTTGCGGAAAGCATTGAAGAACAGGATGACGACACCAGCCTGATCGCCTTCTCCATGAACCTGTTTGATATCGTCGGCATCAACCAGGACGATCGCGGTGAGAATCTGATTGTCCTGACCCCCTCCGACCATATGCTGGTCCCGGATTTCCCGGGCCTGCCGGAAGATGGCTGCACCATTACCTTTGAGCGTGACGTCGCCCTGTCCCGCGAAGACGCGCAGTTCATCACCTGGGAGCATCCGCTGATTATCAACGGTCTGGATCTGATCCTCTCCGGCGATACCGGCAGCAGCACCATTTCGCTGCTGAAGAATAAAGCGCTGCCGGTAGGTACTCTGCTGCTGGAGCTGATTTACGTCGTTGAAGCGCAGGCGCCGAAGCATCTGCAGCTCAACCGCTTCCTGCCGCCGACGCCGGTGCGCATGCTGCTCGACAAAAACGGCAACAACCTCGCCGGTCAGGTGGAGTTCGAAAGCTTCAACCGTCAGCTGAGCGCGGTTAACCGCCACACCGGCAGCAAGCTGGTCAACGCCGTCCAGCAGGACGTCCACGCGATTTTACAGCAGGGCGAAGGCCAGGTAGCCAAAGCGGCCCAGGCGCTGATCGACGCCGCGCGTAAAGAAGCCGACGATAAGCTGACGGCCGAGCTGTCGCGCCTTGAAGCGCTGCGCGCCGTGAACCCGAACATCCGCGATGATGAACTGGCGGCTATCGAGAGCAACCGTCAGCAGGTTATGGACGCGCTGGCGCAGGCGGGCTGGCGCCTGGATGCGCTGCGCTTAATCGTGGTCACCCACCAGTAACGGAACGCGAATATGGCGATGGAAAACTACAATCCGCCGCAGGATCCCTGGCTGGTTATTCTCTACCAGGATGAGCACATTATGGTGGTCAACAAGCCAAGCGGCCTGTTGTCCGTGCCGGGCCGGCTTGCCGAGCACAAAGACAGCGTGATGGCGCGCGTTCAGCGCGACTTCCCGCAGGCCGAGTCGGTGCACCGGCTGGATATGGCGACCAGCGGCGTGATTGTGGTGGCCCTGACCAAAGCGGCAGAGCGCGAGCTGAAGCGGCAGTTCCGCGAACGGGAGCCGAAAAAGCAGTACGTCGCCCGCGTCTGGGGGCATCCGGAGAAAACCGAGGGTCTGGTGGATTTACCGCTGATTTGCGACTGGCCGAACCGGCCAAAGCAGAAGGTGTGTTACGAAACCGGCAAAGCGGCGCAAACCGAGTATGAAGTGCTGGAGTTGGCGGCGGACAACACCGCCCGCGTGCGCCTGAAGCCGATTACCGGGCGTTCGCATCAGCTGCGCGTGCATATGCTGGCGCTGGGCCATCCGATTCTTGGCGACCGCTTTTATGCGTCGCCGGAAGCGCTGGCCATGGCGCCGCGTCTGCTGCTGCACGCCGAAACGCTGACCATCACCCACCCCGCTTTCGGTAATACGATGACGTTTCGCGCGCCGATCGACTTCTGACCGTACCTCTCTGTCCCGGGTCGTGCCGCCAGCGGCTCACCCGGGCTACTCCTCGCTCATCAATGCCGCGGAAAACGGGCGTCAGTCGCGGGCAAACCACGCATCAATCATCTGCTCAACGCGGGCCACAACCTGCCCGGTGTCATGACGGCGGCTGCGCGCGCAGGCGTGCGCGGGCTCGTCGCACAGCAGGCAGCGGCGCTGGTTCTCCCCCATTGACTGACGGCCAACCAGGCCATTTTTCGGGCAAATGACGTCAATATCCCACAGGCGGCCCAGCGGATGAGTATGCTCGAGGTCGGTACAGAAGGCTTTGATTTCACTGGCGGCGTGATCGACGCACCACAGCGCTTCCGGCCCGGTCGGCAGCCACAGCACCTGGCGATCCAGCGTCTGCCAGCGGTGTTTCCACAGCATCTGATCGCAGGCCTGCAGCGCCACCCCCATCATATTACGGTAGCGAATGCTGTCTTTCACCGCGCCCGGCGTCACCAGGGTCAGCGAAATCACCGGCCGCTGATAATGGGCTAACCAGTCGGCCTGGCGCGCGGCGCGCTGCTCTTTCGCCGCCAGCAGCGCTTCCATGCTTACGCCCTCACGGGCGAGAGTATCCACTGACATTTGTTTCTCTCCTCACTTAATAAAAGGCAGCGGACAGGCTGCCGTCGCAGTCGCGAATAATGGCGCTGATTGTATCGCTAAACGATCCCTGTTTTGGAGACGGGGCGCAGATATTTTCTGCGCCATTTAGCACGAAAAAGCAGACTTAGCGGTTATAAAAAAGTTAAATCAGGCCAGAAAGTGACTGAGGAACAGCAGACCCAGCGAAACATTAATCGCGCCGCCGATCCGGGTTGCGATCTGCGCAAACGGCATCAGGTTCATGCGGTTGCCGGAGGTCAGAATCGCCACGTCGCCGGTACCGCCCTGACCGCTCTGGCAGCAGGAGACAATCGCCACGTCAATCGGGTACATGCCAATCTTTTTGCCGACCAGGAAACCGGTCGCCACCAGCGCCGTTACGGTGCTGATAATCACCAGCAAATTGGTCACGGTAAAGGCGTTGACCAGCTCCTGCCACGGGGTGATCGCCACGCCGACGGCAAACAGAATCGGATAGGTGACCGCCGTGCGGAAGAACTTATACACCATCTGCGAACCTTCCTGCAGGCGCGGAGAGACGCCGTTCACCAGCTTCAGCAGCACCGCGAGGAACAGCATGCCCACCGGCGCGGGCAGGCCGATGGTCTTCTGCCCCAGCATACCCAGCATATAAAGCAGCACCGCCAGCAGCGCGCCGGAGGCCAGCGTTGTCACGTCCATTTTGCCCTCGGCGGGCGTTTCGCGATGCGTCTCGTTGCGGCGGTTCGGCATCAGCTGCCCCTCCCCGGTCAAATGCGGGAAACGCTTGCCCAGCTGGTTCAAACAGCCGGAGATAACGATCGCCGTCAGGCTGCCCAGCATTACCATTGGCAGCACGCGCCCAAGCGCCACGCCCTGATCCATATGCATCAGCGCGGCGTAGCCAATCGACAGCGGGATCGCCCCCTCGCCAACGCCACCGGCCATGATCGGCAGGACGATAAAGAAGAACACCTGAAACGGCTCCAGCCCCAGCGCGGTACCGACGCCGACGCCGACCACCATGCCGACGATTTCGCCGCACAGCATCGGGAAGAAAATCCGCAGAAAACCCTGAATCAGCGTGGTGCGGTTCATGCTCATAATGCTGCCGACGATAATGCAGCAGATATAAAGATAAAGAATGTTGGTCGACTTGTAGAATTTGGTGGTCGACTCCACTACCACCTCCGGCAGCAGGCCGTAATGCACCAGCGCAGAAGGGATAAAGGTCGCGCAGATGGCCGCCGCGCCGAGCTTGCCGAGTACCGGCAGCCGTTTACCAAATTCGCCGCAGGCAAAGCCGAAAAAGGCCAGCGTCGCTACCATCACGACGATATCGCTCGGCAGCTTGCCGCCCAGGCAGTCCAGCGCGATCAGGCCGCCGGCCAGCAAAAAGAGCGGCAGCGGGATAATACCGACTTTCCAGTTATCGAGGATATGCCACCAGCGCTGCTTAAGCGCGGGTTTCGGCGTATTAATAGGGTCGATGGTTGCAGAGAATGCATTGTCTGTGGTGCTCATAATTAAGCCCTCTGGTTATTATTACTTTTCAGGTTAGAGGGCCACGTGCGGAGTTAATGTGAGGATCGGCAGATTAAAAAAGAAGTTTTAATGGTCACTATGGTTTTTATGGTTTCTATTATTATTGTGAAACCGCTCTGATTTATTGCCGTGGTTTTTAAGGTTTTTAAATCCAGCGCCTGATTAACCTTGATAAATTCCCCGCCAGCGGATAATTGTGGTTCCCGGACGCTCTTGTGACGTTCACCGGTTTCCCTCAGCCACGATGCCGGCAGCGAAAAAATGATACGCTGCCGTATCCCTGATACTGTGCATTATACTTATGAAGGTTTCATTCCAGTTTAAGCTGTTCATTTCGCTGGTCGCTTTTTTCTCAGTGCTGTTTGCGCTGCTGGGCGTGTATTACTATTTCGACGCCAGCCATCAGCTTTATCAGGAAATGAGCGCCCGCGCGAAAATACAGGCAGAAGAAATCGCGCTGATGCCGGATTTACGTCAGCAGGTGGCGCGTGAAGACGCGCTGGCGATAAAGCCTTTTATGCAAAATATCGCCGCCCACAGCGACGCCAGTTTTATCGTCATTGGCGATAAGCGGGGCGTGCATCTGTTTCACTCTGTCCATCCGGAGTGGGTCGGCACGCGGCTGGTTGGCGGCGATAACCAGCCGGTACTTGAGGGGAAAAGCACGACCACCATCCGCAAAGGAGGACTCGGTATTTCCCTGCGCAGCAAAGCGCCCATTTTCGATGACGCGGGTCGGGTCGTTGGCATTGTCTCCGTCGGCTATCTCACCAGCTATCTCGACAGCATTACGCTGGCAAAAGTCATCAATATCTTCATCGCCGCGGTGCTGCTGCTTATCGCGCTGTTTATCTTCTCCTGGTACTTCACCCGCAGCATTAAGAAACAAATTTTCTCGCTGGAGCCGCGCGAAATCGGCCTGCTGGTGCGTCAGCAAAAAGCGATGATGGAGTCGATATACGAAGGGGTGATTGTGATTGACCATCACCGGCGTATTGAAGTGATAAACCACGCCGCCCGCAGCCTGCTCGGACTGAGCCAGCCCGCGCACCAGCTGCGCGGTAAGTCTATCGATAGCGTCATTACGCCGCAGCCGTTTTTCGCCGGCGGAGAGATGTTCGAAAGCGATACCCACGACGAGCTGTGCCGTTTTAATCAGCTGACGGTACTCGCCAGCCGGGTGCGAATCATGCTGGAGAATGCGCTCCAGGGCTGGGTGATCACCTTCCGCGACCGCGATGAAATCAACTCCCTGAGCGCCCAGCTCAGCCAGGTAAAACGCTACGTTGATAATCTGCGCATCATGCGCCATGAACAGCTCAACCGGATGACGACCCTCTCCGGCCTGCTGCATATGGGCCACTATGACGAGGCGATTCGCTATATTCAGGCGCAGTCGGAGCATGCCCAGGAGCTGCTGGACTTTATTTCATCGCACTTTAATTCGCCGACGCTGTGCGGCCTGC
This sequence comes from Klebsiella sp. LTGPAF-6F, assembly GCF_001753185.1. Classification (NCBI taxonomy): domain Bacteria; kingdom Pseudomonadati; phylum Pseudomonadota; class Gammaproteobacteria; order Enterobacterales; family Enterobacteriaceae; genus Klebsiella; species Klebsiella sp. LTGPAF-6F. Next base: position 1,055,771 of record NZ_CP017450.1, on the reverse strand, counting down.
TGCTGGGTAAAGCCGCCCGCGCGCGGGAAAAAGGGGTTGAGCTGAGCTTTGACCCGGCCTGCCGCATCGACCGCCCGCTGCCGTCGTTGATGGAGTCCGAGCTTATCTCTATCATCGGTAATCTGCTGGATAACGCCATTGAAGCCACCCAGCGCGCTGAACTGCCGCACGAACCGGTCGAGATCCTGATTCAGCTCAACGCCCGGGAATTAATGATTGAAGTCGCCGATCGCGGCGTCGGTATTCGTCCGGAGATCCGCGAGCATATATTTGAGCGCGGCGTCACCACCAAAACCCGCGGCGATCACGGTATTGGACTGTATCTTATTGAGCGCTATGTCACCCAGGCTGGCGGCACGATTGAAGTGGCCGACAACGCGCCGCGCGGGGCGATTTTCACGCTGTTTATTCCCGCCAGCGGGCCAGCCCATCCGCAAGAAGAGACGCACTATGCATCATGACCTGGTCGATGTCCTGATCGTTGAAGATGAAAGCGAACTGGCGCGGCTGCACGCCGAGCTTATCCAGAAACACCCGCGCATGCGGCTGACCGGCACGGCGGCCTCTCTCGCCCAGGCGCGGCAGATACTCAACGCCAGACCGCCGCAGCTGGTGCTGCTGGATAACTACCTGCCGGACGGCAAAGGGGTCACCCTGATGAACGACCCTATTATGGCCCATGCTAACTGCTCGGTGATCTTTATCACCGCCGCCAGCGATATGGAAACCTGTAGCCAGGCAATCCGCAACGGCGCCTTCGACTACATTCTTAAGCCGGTATCATGGAAGCGCCTGAGCCAGTCCCTTGAACGGTTCGTGCAGTTCTACGATCAGCAGCGCGAATGGAAAATCGTCGACCAGCAGAACGTGGATTCGCTGTATCAGCTGCAGGCTAAAAACTACCGAGCCGATAGCGGCAGTAAAGGCATTGAAGAAAAAACGCTGGCGCTGGTGCAGAGCCTGTTTACCGGCGAAGAAGAGCGCTGCTTTTCGGTTGATGACGTGGTGAGCGAGGCTGGCTTGAGCAAAACCACGGCCCGTCGCTATCTGGAGCACTGCGTGGAAATCGGCTTTCTGGAGGTGGAAATGCTGTACGGCAAGATTGGCCATCCGCGGCGTATGTACCGCCGCGCCGCCGGCGCATCGTGACGCCTCTCCCGCCCGGGAGAGGCCGGTCGTTTAGAAGCCGCGCTGCTCTTTAATCAGCTCCCAGGCTTTCTGGATCTCCTGCGCTTTCTGCTTAGCCATCTCCATCATTTCCGGCGGTAGCCCTTTCGCCACCAGCTTATCCGGATGGTGCTCGCTCATCAGCTTACGATAGGCGCGCTTGACGGTGGCGGCATCGTCGGTCGCTTTGACGCCCAGCACATTGCAGGCATCTTCAAGGGTTGGCCCGCGCTGCGCCTGCTGCCAGCCGGCGTTGCCGCCGCGCTGGCCGTAAGATTGCTGCTGCGAACCGCCGCCAAACTGCGCCCCGCCCTGCATCATGCGCAGGAACTGTTCGAACTGAGCGCGGGAGATGCCCAGCTCGTCGGCAATCACAAACAGCACGTCACGTTCGTTGGGATGCAGTTCGCCGTCGGCGAAAGCCGCCTGCAGCTGAATTTCCAGAAACATCCGAATTAAATCAAAACGCCCAAAGCAGACGCTGCGCAGCTGGCGCATTTTCTCCCGCAGCGGGTAATCATCTGATTTCCCTACGCGAAACGCGTGCTGGGCCGCGGTACGCGCTTCGCCGTGCAGGTTCATGCGATCCATCAGCAAATTGGCGACCTGAATATCGGCTTCGGTAACGCGCCCTTTCGATTTGGTCAGATGCCCCATCACTTCAAACGTCGTCGAGAAGAACAGCGACTGGCGCTCCTGCTGATTGGCAAAGACGTTCAGCCGGCGGCTGCGCGCGCGGTCAAACATATGCCCGATTAAGAAGCCCAGCACCACGCCCCAAAAGCCGCCGCCCATCATCAACGCAACCGCAACGCCAATTATTTTACCCAAATACTGCATAGACTCCCCAATCTCTCTGCCGCCAGTTAAGCTATATCTGACCGCACGTTACAAAGCGTTTACGCCTCGGTCAATTGTGGGACATAGCCTATAATTTGCTTTATCATACTCGTCATTCTACACGGTGCCTAACGCTCGGGCTCGAAACGGGCAGGATTAACACTAGCGCGATTTAGACGAGTACGTTAGGCTCTGACCGTTTGCAAGCCGCTGCCACACGATGACGGAACAACAAATACAACGTATGAAAAAACGTATTCCCAGCCTCCTGGCCACCATGATTGCCAGCGCCTTGTATAGCCAACAGGGCCTCGCTGCCGATCTCGCCACGCAGTGTATGCTTGGCGTACCAAGCTACAATCGTCCTTTGGTTGAAGGGAAACCCAACGACCTGCCGGTGACGATCGATGCCGATCATGCGAAAGGCAACTATCCTGATAACGCCGTATTTACCGGCAACGTTGATATCAATCAGGGGAACAGCCGACTGCAGGCCGATGAAGTGCAGCTTCACCAGCAGCAGGCCGCGGGCCAGCCGCAGCCGGTGCGCACGATCGACGCCCTCGGCAACGTTCACTATGATGACAATCAGGTGATCCTCAAAGGGCCGAAAGCCTGGTCGAATCTGAACACCAAAGATACCAACGTCTGGCAGGGCGATTACCAAATGGTTGGCCGTCAGGGGCGCGGTACCGCTGACCTGATGAAACAGCGCGGTGAAAACCGCTATACCATCTTAGAAAACGGCAGCTTCACCTCCTGTCTGCCGGGCTCTGACACCTGGAGCGTGGTCGGCAGTGAAGTCATCCACGACCGCGAAGAACAGGTCGCTGAGATCTGGAACGCCCGCTTCAAGCTCGGTTCCGTACCGATTTTTTATAGTCCCTACCTGCAGCTGCCGGTGGGCGACAAGCGTCGTTCGGGTTTCCTGATCCCCAACGCCAAATACAGCACCAAAAACGGCGTCGAGTTCTATCTTCCTTACTACTGGAACATCGCCCCGAACTTCGACGCCACGCTGACGCCGCACTATATGAGCAAGCGCGGCGGCGTCATGTGGGAGAACGAATTCCGCTATCTGACCAAAGCAGGAACCGGCTTAATCGAGTTCGACTACCTGCCTTCGGATAAAATTTACCAGGACGATCACTCTGGCGACAGCAATAGCCGCCGCTGGCTGTTCTACTGGAACCATTCTGGCGTCGTAGACCAGGTGTGGCGCTTCAACGCCGACTACACCAAAGTCAGCGACCCGGACTACTTTAACGACTTCAGCTCTAAATACGGTTCCAGTACCGATGGCTACGCGACGCAGAAGCTCAGCGCCGGCTACGCGAATCAGAACTTTGACGCCACCGTATCGACCAAGCAGTTCCAGGTCTTTAACCGCGACTCAAGCAACGCCTATTCCGCCGAGCCGCAGCTGGACGTGAACTACTACCAGAACGATGTCGGCCCGTTTGATACCCATCTTTATGGCCAGGCGGTGCATTTTGTTAACTCGAACAGCAGAATGCCGGAAGCAACGCGCGTTCACTTCGAGCCAACCATCAATCTGCCGCTGTCTAACGGCTGGGGAAGCATCAATACTGAGGCAAAACTGCTGGCAACCCATTACCAGCAAAGCAACCTTGATGACTACAACGCGGCCAACGGTACCGATTACAAAGACTCCGTTAACCGCGTCATGCCGCAGTTTAAAGTCGATGGTAAAATGGTTTTCGAGCGCGATATGCAGGAGAACTATACCCAGACGCTTGAGCCGCGGATGCAGTATCTGTACATCCCCTATCGTGACCAGAGCAAGATCGGCAGCTACGACTCAACCCTGCTGCAGTCGGACTACAGCGGCCTGTTCCGCGACCGTACCTATAGCGGCCTCGACCGTATCGCTTCCGCCAACCAGGTCTCCACCGGCGTCACATCTCGCGTTTATGATGCCGCCGCCGTTGAACGTTTTAATATTTCCGTTGGTCAAATCTACTATTTCACCGAGGCACGTACCGGTGACGACAACATCAACTGGGAGAACAACGACACGCGAGGTTCACTGGTATGGGCTGGCGATACCTACTGGCGCATCGCCGATGACTGGGGTTTACGCGGGGGAATTCAGTACGATACGCGTCTGGATAACGTCGCAACCGGCAGCGGAACCGTGGAATACCGTCGCGACGAAAACCGTTTAGTACAACTTAACTATCGTTATGCGAGCCCGGAATACATTCAGGCGACCCTGCCGTCTTATTCCACCGCTAAGCAGTACAAAGATGGTATCTCGCAGGTGGGGATGACCGCCAGCTGGCCAATCGTCGATCGTTGGGCAGTCGTCGGCGCGTATTACTACGACACGAATACCAGAAAGTCAGCGAACCAGATGTTAGGGGTTCAGTATAGCTCCTGCTGCTACGCTATCCGCGTCGGCTATGAACGTAAGATCAACGGCTGGGATAACAGCAGCAGCGAAAGCAAATACGACAACACCTTCGGCTTTAACATTGAGCTGCGCGGCCTGAGCTCCAACTACGGTCTCGGCACCCAGCAGATGCTGCGTTCGAACATTTTACCGTACCAGAGCTCCCTGTGATGTGGCTGGTTTACACGTAATCCGCAATTGCGGTTAATTGAAATGGAAAAAGTATGAAGAACTGGAAAACGCTGCTTCTCGGTATCGCCATGATCGCGAATACCAGTTTCGCTGCCCCACAGGTTGTCGATAAAGTAGCGGCTGTCGTCAATAATGGCGTTGTTCTTGAAAGCGACGTCGATGGCTTGATGCAATCGGTAAAACTGAACGCCGGCCAGGCCGGGCAGCAGCTGCCGGATGACGCCACCCTGCGTCATCAGATCCTTGAGCGTCTGATCATGGACCAGATTGTCCTGCAGATGGGCCAGAAAATGGGCGTGAAGATCTCTGACGATCAGCTCGACCAGGCCATCGCCAACATCGCCAAACAAAACAACATGACCATGGATCAGATGCGCAGCCGTCTGGCCTATGACGGTATCAACTACAGCACCTACCGTAATCAGATTCGTAAAGAGATGCTGATTTCGGAAGTACGTAACAACGAAGTCCGTCGTCGTATCACCGTTCTGCCGCAGGAAGTTGAAACCCTGGCCAAACAGATTGGCGATCAGAACGACGCCAGCACCGAGCTGAATCTCAGCCACATACTGATCCCGCTGCCGGAAAACCCAACGTCCGAGCAGGTGGCCGAGGCTCAGGATCAGGCCAATTCAGTGGTTCAGCAGGCGCGCAGCGGCGCGGACTTTGGCAAACTGGCTATCACCTACTCTGCCGACCAGCAGGCGCTGAAAGGCGGCCAGATGGGCTGGGGCCGGATTCAGGAACTGCCGGGCATCTTCGCCCAGGCGCTGAGCACCGCGAAAAAAGGCGATATCGTCGGCCCGATACGTTCCGGCGTGGGCTTCCATATCCTGAAAATTAACGATATGCGCGGCGGCAGCCAGAACATCTCCGTGACCGAAGTTCACGCTCGCCATATCCTGCTGAAACCGTCGCCGATCATGAACGACGATCAGGCTCGGGCGAAGCTGGAGCAGATCGCGGCTGATATTAAGAGTGGAAAAACCACCTTTGCCAAAGCGGCAAAAGAGTTCTCTGAAGATCCGGGCTCTGCCAACCAGGGCGGTGATTTAGGCTGGGCGACGCCGGATATCTTCGATCCGGCCTTCCGCGACGCCATTCTGCGCCTCAATAAAGGCCAGACCAGCGCTCCGGTTCACTCCTCCTTCGGCTGGCACCTGATTGAGCTGCTGGATACCCGCAACGTCGACAGAACCGACGCCGCGCAGAAAGATCGCGCTTACCGCATGCTGATGAACCGTAAGTTCTCTGAAGAAGCGGCGACCTGGATGCAGGAACAGCGCGCCAGCGCCTACGTGAAGGTTCTGAGCAACTAATTGCATTAGCCTCATACACAACATCGCTCAGGGTGTATCGAGGCGGCTGAGCAAATCGCCCCGGTCTCTGACGGGGGCGACGAAGCGCAGCCAGTAAGAGACCGCCTGAAGGATGACGTGTATGAATCGAGTTGTTATCACTCCCGGTGAACCCGCCGGGATTGGCCCCGACCTCGTTGTGCAGCTTGCGCAGCGCGACTGGCCGGTAGAGCTGGTGATCTGCGCCGATGGCGCTCTGCTGTCTGACCGGGCGAACCTGCTCGGTCTTCCTTTATCGCTTCTGCCTTACAACCCCACCGCTCCCGCTACGCCGCAGCGTGCAGGCACCCTGACCCTTCTCCCCGTCGCGCTCAACGCGCCGGTTGAACCGGGCGTGCTCAACGTCAGCAACGGCAGCTACGTGGTGGAAACGCTGGCCCGCGCCTGCGATGGCTGCCTGAACGGCGAATTCGCCGCGCTGATTACCGGGCCGGTGCACAAGGGCATTATTAACGATGCGGGGATCGCCTTTACCGGTCATACCGAGTTCTTTGAAGAGCGCTCGCAGGCCAGTAAAGTGGTGATGATGCTGGCGACCGAAGCGCTGCGCGTGGCGCTGGTGACCACTCACCTGCCGCTAAAAGCGATAAGCGATGCGATTACCCCTGAGCTGCTGCGGGAAATCATCACTATCCTGGATCACGATCTGCGCACCAAATTTGGTATCAGCAACCCGCACGTGCTGGTTTGCGGCCTGAACCCGCACGCGGGCGAAGGCGGCCATATGGGGACGGAAGAGATCGATACCATCATTCCGGTGCTCGAAGAGATGCGCGCGAAGGGGATGAATCTCAGCGGCCCGCTGCCGGCGGATACCCTGTTTCAGCCGAAATACCTCGACCATGCCGATGCGGTACTCGCGATGTATCACGATCAGGGCCTGCCCGTGCTAAAATACCAGGGCTTTGGCCGCGGCGTGAACATTACGCTCGGTTTACCATTTATTCGCACTTCCGTTGACCACGGCACCGCGCTTGAACTTGCGGGCCAGGGGAAAGCGGAAGTCGGCAGTTTTATCACGGCGCTTAATCTCGCCATTAAAATGATTGTTAATACTCAATGAATAATCGAGTCCATCAGGGCCACTTAGCCCGTAAACGCTTCGGGCAAAACTTTCTCAACGATCAGTTTGTGATCGACAGCATTGTCTCGGCCATCAATCCACAAAAAGGCCAGGCGATTGTTGAAATCGGCCCCGGCCTCGCCGCGCTGACCGAACCGGTCGGTGAACGCCTCGACCAGCTCACCGTTATCGAGCTGGACCGCGACCTGGCCGCTCGTCTGCAGACGCATCCGTTCCTCGGACCTAAGCTGACGATTTATCAGCAGGACGCGATGACCATGAACTTCGGCGAGCTGTCGCAGAGTATGGGCCAGCCGCTGCGCGTATTCGGCAACCTGCCGTACAACATCTCGACCCCGCTGATGTTTCATCTGTTCAGCTATACTGATGCCATTGCCGATATGCACTTTATGCTGCAAAAAGAGGTCGTCAATCGCCTGGTTGCCGGGCCGAACAGTAAGGCGTATGGTCGGTTAAGCGTAATGGCGCAGTACTACTGCCAGATCATTCCGGTGCTTGAAGTTCCTCCGAGCGCCTTTACGCCGCCGCCTAAAGTCGATTCCGCCGTGGTGCGTCTGGTGCCTTACCGCACGCTGCCGCATCCGGTGAAAGAAGTGCGCGTACTGAGCCGTATCACGACGGAAGCCTTTAACCAGCGTCGGAAAACGATCCGCAACAGTCTCGGCAACCTGTTCAGCGTTGAGGTTCTGACCGAACTGGGCATCGATCCGGCGAAGCGCGCAGAGAATATTTCCGTAGCGCAGTACTGTCAGCTAGCTAACTGGTTATCTGAGAACGCGCCCACCAAGGAGAGCTAACCATGATTAATTCGCCCCGAGTTTGTGTACAGGTGCAAAGCGTCTACATCGAATCGCAATCTTCTCCGCATGAAGAGCGCTACGTCTTCGCTTATACCGTGACCATTCGCAATCTGGGGCGGACGCAGGTTCAGCTTCTTGGCCGCTACTGGCTTATCACCAACGGCCACGGTCGTGAGACCGAAGTCCAGGGTGAAGGCGTGGTCGGCGAGCAGCCGCATATTCCGGCCGGCGGCGAATATCAATATACCAGCGGCGCGGTCATTGAAACGCCGCTGGGCACCATGCAGGGACATTATGCGATGATCGATGTGAACGGCGCGCCGTTCACCATCGAAATCCCTGTTTTCCGTCTCGCAGTACCCACTCTCATCCATTAAAACATGTCTACATACCTTATTGGCGACGTTCACGGTTGCTACGATGAACTGATCGCATTATTAGAGCAGGTGGAGTTTAACCCTGAGACTGATACGCTGTGGCTCACGGGCGACCTGGTCGCGCGCGGCCCCGGTTCGCTCGAAGTACTGCGTTTCGTGAAACAGCTTGGCGATAGCGTACGCCTCGTTCTGGGCAATCATGACCTGCACCTGCTGGCGGTCTTTGCGGGCATTAGCCGCAATAAACCCAAGGATCGGCTGAAATCGCTGCTTGAGGCACCGGACGCCGACGATCTGCTCAACTGGCTGCGTCGTCAGCCGATGATGCAAATCGATGAAGAGAAAAAGCTGGTCATGGCCCATGCCGGGATCACCCCGCAGTGGGATCTGGAAACCGCCAAACAGTGCGCCCGCGATGTGGAAGCCGTACTTGCCAGCGACTCCTATCCGTTCTTCCTCGATGCGATGTACGGCGATATGCCGAACAACTGGAGCAACGAACTCAGCGGCCTGGCGCGCCTGCGCTTTATCTCCAACGCCTTTACCCGCATGCGCTACTGCTTCCCGAACGGGCAGCTGGATATGTACGCCAAGGAGGCGCCGGAAAACGCGCCCGCGCCGCTCAAGCCGTGGTTTGCTATTCCCGGGCCGGTGGCCAGCGAGTACAGCATTGCCTTCGGTCATTGGGCTTCGCTGGAAGGGAAAGGCACGCCGGAAGGGATTTACGCGCTGGATACCGGCTGCTGCTGGGGCGGCGATCTGACCTGCCTGCGCTGGGAAGATAAAACGTACTTCACGCAGCGATCGAACCGGCAGAGCAATCTTGATGAAGGCGAGGCGATCGCCTCCTGAAGAGAGTCACCCCGGTGAGCGAACGTCACCGGGGAAAACCTTAGCGGCGCTCCAGAATCTCGAAGCAGTAGCTATGGGAATTCTGCGCATCGGCATCGTGGAACTCGCTGAATACCGACTCCCACTCATCCGGATCGTAATCCGGGAAGTGGGTATCCCCTTCCACTTCCGCATCAATATGGGTCAGATAGAGCTTGTGCGCTTTCGGCAGGAACTGCTCGTACACGCGTCCGCCGCCGATCACCATCATCTCTTCCACGTCGCCGCAGGCGGCAATGGCTTCATCTACCGATTTGACCCACTGCACGCGATCGTCGGTGCCGGGCTGGCTGCTAATCACGATATTTTTACGCCCCGGTAACGGACGGCCGATGGATTCCCAGGTAAGACGTCCCATCACTACCGGTTTGTTTAAGGTATTGCGCTTAAACCAGGCGAGATCGGCAGGCAGATTCCATGGCATGGCGTTTTCCATACCAATGACGCGATCTACCGCTAACGCCGCAATCAGACTGATCATTGAATAATTCCCGAATGCAAAAAATTGTCGCCACTATACGGAAAGCGTAATACTTCGTCGACTGGGCGAAGAGTAAAGAATCAGAAAATTTTAAGATTTGCTGGCGAGCCCACGTAAGCCCCGTGAGCCGCCAGGCAGGATTTAAATTGAAAACAAAATGTTACTTGTAAAGCTAACGTAACACCCTGAATTCTCCCTTATGCCGAGGGCTTATTTTGCGGCTCATCGGCGATGTCACCGGTATGCCGTCCCTCTTCCGTTCCTTGCCAGCCGTGACGCTGAACCAGCGATAAATGATTGCGGTCTTCGTTGATAATGCCGGTCAGCATATCGCTGGTGCGCTTGAATACCGCCACCCGGGAAGCCGCGTCGTTTTCCGCCATCGCCACCATCTCTTCCACCATTTGCAGATTGAAACGGCGGAACAGATCGGCCCGTTCGCGGGCCTCGTAGGCGCCCAGGCCCAGCGCCTCCAGCGTCATGCGTCCGGACTTCAGCGCCGCTTCGAAGGTTTCACGCTCCGGCGCTTCGACCCCGGCCTGGCGCAGCTTGATGTAATGATCGACATCGCGGGCGCGGGAGATGATCTGCAGATGCGGGAAATGTTCTTTTGCCAGCTCCGTCAGCTGCAGGTTCGTCTGCGGATCGTCGATGGCGTTAATCAGCACTTCCGCCTTTTCCGCCCCCGCCGACTCCAGCAGGTCCACCCGCGTCGCATCGCCGTAGAACACCTTCATATCAAATTTACGCAGGGTGTCGACGTGGTCAGGATCGTGATCGAGAATCACCATCTTCACCCCGCTGGAGAGCAGTACGCGGCCGGCGATCTGCCCGTAACGACCAAAGCCGGCGATAATCACCCGCGGCTGCTCTTCGTCAATTTCATCGGCTTCGCGCTCCTGGCCGCTGGCGGATTTCTCCAGGCGGGTCAGCAGCACCAGCAGGATTGGCGTGGCCGCCATTGATAGCGCCACCGCGAGGGTCAGCGCCTTCGCCCATTCGCCGTCCAGGACATCGGCCATCTGCGCCGCGCCGAAGACCACAAAGGCGAATTCGCTCCCCTGCCCCAGCAGCACCGCAAACCAGCGGCGCTGGGCGCGCGGAACGCCTAACGGCCGGGCGATCAGCCACAGCATCAGGGATTTAATCACCAGGAATCCCACCAGCAGAATCAGGATCCGCAGCGGATGCGTCACCAGGGTACCGAAGTCGATAGACATCCCGACGCCGATAAAAAACAGCCCCAGCAGCAGGCCCTTAAACGGTTCAATGTCGCTCTCCAGGGCGTGGCGGTACTCCGAGCTCGCCAGCAGCACGCCGGCGAGGAAGGCCCCCATCGCCATCGACAGCCCGACCTCTTCCAGCAGCAGCCCGAAGCCAAACACCAGGAACAGCGCCACGGCGCTGAAGACTTCACGCAGGCCGGAGCGCGCGACAAAACGCAGCATCGGCCGGGTCAGATAGCGTCCGAGCGCCACCACCAGCGCCAGCGCGCCCGCCACTTTCAGGGCCGAGAGCGCAAACGCGCCCAGCGTCGTCGAGCCGCCGCTCGCCGCCAGCAGCGGGATCATCGCCACCAGAGGAATGGCCGCGATATCCTGGAACAGCAGCACCGCAAAGGCGCTGCGGCCCAGCTGGGTAACCGTCAGGTTACGTTCGTTCATCGCCTGCATAGCGATCGCCGTTGAGGAGAGCGCCAGGGTCATGCCAATCAGCTCGGCAACCTGCCAGCGCAGACCCAGCGACATGCAGAACAGGCCAATCAGCACGCCGCAGACGACCATCTGCAGCGCCCCGCCGCCGAACACCGAGGCGCGCAGTTTCCACAGCCTCTGGGGATCGAGCTCAAGACCGATAACGAAAAGCATCAGCACCACGCCGATTTCCGCGAAGTGCAAAATCGACTCGGCGTCGGTGACCAGCCGCAGCCCCCACGGGCCAATAATACAGCCGGCAATTAGGTAGCCGAGCACCGACCCCAGCCCAAGGCGTACGGCAATCGGCACGATCAGCGCGGCGGATCCTAAATAGATCAGCGCCTGTATCAGCGTATGGCTATCCATTATTGTGCGCCTCCTGCCATTCGATTAAACGTTGACGGTAGTGGCGCGCCTGCGCCTGAAGGGTTTCGTCATCGCAGATAAAAGTGCAATGCATCGCGAACGGCGGCAGCCATTTCATGCCGCAATACAGCGCGGTCGCCTGCAGCGGCTGCGCCAGGACGTCGAAACCGGGAAAGGAACCAATATCAAAGTGGCTTTCGCCGCCGCCGGTGGTCACCGCCCACATCAGCGATTTACCGCGCAGCGCGATACCGTTGTGCCCGTATGCCCAGCCGTGCGCCAGCACTTTGTCCATCCACAGCTTGAGCAGCGGCGGCACGCTGTACCACTGCATCGGATGCTGCCAGATGACCAGATCGGCACGGGCCAGCGCCGCCTGCTCGGCAGCGATATCGATATTGAAATCGGGGTAAAGTTGATAGAGAGAGCGTATCTCGACGCCGTCAAGCGTCCCTGCCTGCTCAAGCATCCGCTTATTCGCATGCGAGTGCTGCGGATAAGGGTGCGCATAAATTATGAGGATCATTGATTAGCCTGCGTTAGCTCTTGTTGTAATCAGCAAGAGTGTAGACAGTTAATCGAACCGCTTACAGTGATAAGTGTGATTTATCTCTCGTTCAGGGCGAGGATCGGTCAGGCAGGCGTGACCCCGCGGTACGGGGCCGTGGATAACGCTTAGTTATCCAGTTCGTCCATGGACTTAACCTGATCGCGATTGATCTGCTCGGTGCGGCCGGTTTCCGCGTTTTTGTAAGACACCAGGCCGGTGTCGTCATCCACCTGCGGTTTGCCATCGGTGACAATGGTTTTTCCGTCGGTCGTTTTTAGCGACTGATTAGATGAACAGCCGGCCACGGTGAACAGTGCGGCAGCGGCGAAGATAGCAGCGGTGAGGGGCTTGTTGTGCATGGTGTTTCTCTCCCGTTATTAAGAGCCTATCCCATTAGGACTATTTCACTTGCCATTTTGGACCTGGGCAGTGCTCGAAATCCTCACGTACTACGTGTACGCTCCGGTTTCTCCGCGCTGTCCGTATCCAAACTGGCTGCGCCAATAACGCCAACTGGGATAGGCTCTAAGTCATATTCATTATCACCCTAACCACTTTAGGCTAGCTGACTGTCCGGCGAGAGAAAACCAGAACTCTCCGAAGTGGCCTGTTAACGCCGATCCCCCTGTTTTTGTTCGACGTTCAGCGCCGCGGGGAGCGTCACTTTATTCCGCCCAGGCTTATCGTCACGCAAAAAAAAGCGCCTCCGGCGTTGGCCACCGGAGGCGCTTTTACTGGCAGATAATATTACTTTTTAATCTGCGCGTGCATTTCCTGCACCGAGGTCACTTTTTCCATCGCGTTGGCATTCAGCGCCATTGCGGTCGCGAAACCGCCGTTCAGCGTGGTGTCGTAGTGCACTTTGTACTGCAGGGCGCTGCGGCGAATCAGCTTGGAGTCTTCAATCGCCTGGCGGCCCGCGGTGGTGTTGATGATGTAGGTGTATTCACCATTCTTGATGCGGTCCTGAATGTGCGGACGGCCTTCATGCACCTTGTTCACCAGACGCGGGTTGATGCCGGCTTCGCCCAGCACAATCGCGGTACCGTGGGTCGCATCCAGCTCGAAACCAAACTTCAGCAGTTTTGCCGCCAGATCCACCACGCGCTCTTTGTCGCCTTCGCGAACGGAGAGCAGCGCGCGTCCCTGTTTCTTCATCGTCGAGTTGCTGCCCAGCTGCGCCTTGGCGAACGCTTCCGCGAAGGTGCGGCCTACGCCCATGACTTCACCGGTAGAGCGCATTTCTGGCCCTAACAGCGGGTCGACGCCCGGGAATTTGTTAAACGGCAGCACCACCTCTTTCACCGAATAGTACGGTGGGATGATCTCTTTCGTGACGCCCTGCTGAGCCAGCGTTTTGCCCGCCATCACGCGCGCCGCGACTTTCGCCAGCGGTACGCCGGTGGCTTTCGAGACGAACGGGACGGTACGCGCCGCGCGCGGGTTGACTTCAATCAGGTAGACTTCGTTGTTTTTGACCGCAAACTGCACGTTCATCAGGCCGCGCACCTGCAGCTCAAAGGCCAGCTTCTGCACCTGCTCGCGCATCACGTCCTGAATTTCCTGGCTCAGAGTGTAAGCCGGCAGCGAACACGCGGAGTCGCCGGAGTGCACGCCCGCCTGCTCAATATGCTCCATGATACCGCCAATCAGCACCATTTCGCCGTCGCAGATCGCATCGACGTCGACTTCAACCGCATCGTCAAGGAAGCGGTCCAGCAGCACCGGCGCATCGTTAGAGACGCTGACGGCGGTCTGGAAGTAGCGACGCAGGTCGATTTCGTCGTAGACGATTTCCATCGCGCGGCCGCCGAGAACGTAGGACGGACGCACCACCAGCGGGTAGCCAATCTCTTTCGCCTTTTCGACCGCCATTTCGATCGCGGTCACGGTGGCGTTCGCCGGCTGCTTCAGCTTCAGGCGGTCAACCGCGTGCTGGAAGCGCTCGCGGTCTTCCGCACGGTCGATGGCATCCGGGCTGGTGCCGATAACCGGCACGCCTGCCGCTTCCAGCGCGCGCGCCAGCTTCAGCGGCGTCTGGCCGCCGTACTGCACGATAACGCCTTTCGGCTTCTCAATGCGCACGATTTCCAGCACGTCTTCCAGCGTCACCGGCTCAAAGTAGAGGCGGTCGGAGGTGTCGTAGTCGGTAGAGACGGTTTCCGGGTTACAGTTGACCATAATGGTCTCGTAGCCGTCTTCGCGCAGCGCCAGGGAGGCATGGACGCAGCAGTAGTCGAACTCGATGCCCTGGCCGATACGGTTCGGGCCGCCGCCGAGCACCATGATTTTGTCGCGGTCAACGGACGGGTTGGCTTCGCACTCGTCTTCATAAGTGGAGTACATGTAGGCGGTGTCGGTAGCGAATTCCGCCGCGCAGGTATCCACGCGCTTGTAGACCGGGTGCAGGTCATACTGGTCGCGCAGCTTGCGGATTTCCGCTTCGCGCACGCCAGCCAGCTTCGCCAGACGCGCATCGGCAAAGCCTTTACGCTTGAGCTGACGCAGGAAGTCGGCGTCGAGGCCGGTAATACCGACTTCAGCCACTTTCTCTTCCAGACGCACCAGCTCTTCAATCTGCACCAGGAACCAGCGGTCGATATTGGTCAGGTTGAATACGCCATCAACGGAGAGGCCCGCGCGGAAAGCATCAGCGATGTACCAGATACGCTCAGCGCCCGCGTCTTTCAGCTCGCGGCGAATCTTGGTCAGCGCTTCCGGGTCATCGAGGCTCACTTTCGGGTCGAAACCGGTAGCGCCCACTTCCAGGCCGCGCAGCGCTTTCTGCAGGGACTCCTGCTGGGTACGGCCAATCGCCATCACTTCGCCCACCGACTTCATCTGGGTGGTCAGACGGTCGTTCGCGCCGACGAATTTTTCAAAGTTGAAGCGTGGGATTTTGGTCACGACGTAGTCGATGGACGGCTCAAACGACGCCGGGGTGCGGCCGCCGGTGATATCGTTCATCAGCTCATCAAGGGTGTAACCAACCGCCAGCTTCGCCGCCACTTTAGCGATCGGGAAGCCGGTGGCTTTCGAGGCCAGCGCCGAGGAGCGGGAGACGCGCGGGTTCATTTCGATAACGATCAGGCGACCATCTTTCGGGTTCACCGAGAACTGAACGTTGGAGCCGCCGGTTTCTACGCCGATTTCACGCAGTACCGCCATCGAAGCGTTACGCATGATTTGGTACTCTTTGTCGGTCAGGGTCTGCGCCGGCGCCACGGTGATGGAGTCGCCGGTGTGGATGCCCATCGCGTCGAAGTTTTCGATGGAGCAGACGATGATGCAGTTGTCGTTTTTATCACGCACTACTTCCATCTCGTACTCTTTCCAGCCGATCAGCGATTCATCAATCAGCAGCTCGTTGGTCGGGGAGAGATCCAGACCGCGTTCGCAGATCTCTTCGAACTCTTCGCGGTTGTAGGCGATACCGCCGCCGGTGCCGCCCATCGTAAAGGACGGACGGATGATGCACGGGAAGCCAACTTCAGCGGCAACCGCCAGCGCTTCTTCCATGGTATGCGCGATACCGGAACGCGCGGTATCGAGACCGATTTTCTTCATCGCCACGTCGAAACGGCGACGGTCTTCGGCTTTATCAATCGCGTCGGCGGTCGCGCCAATCATGGTCACGCCGAACTCTTCAAGCACGCCCTGACGCTCCAGCTCCAGCGCGCAGTTCAGCGCCGTCTGGCCGCCCATGGTCGGCAGAACCGCATCCGGACGCTCTTTCTCGATGATCTTGCGCACCACTTCCCAGTGAATCGGCTCGATGTAGGTGGCATCAGCCATTTCCGGGTCGGTCATGATAGTGGCCGGGTTAGAGTTCACCAGAATAACGCGGTAGCCCTCTTCGCGCAGCGCTTTACACGCCTGGGCGCCGGAGTAGTCAAACTCACACGCCTGACCGATAACAATCGGGCCCGCGCCCAGAATCAGGATGCTTTTTATATCTGTACGTTTTGGCATTGCTTTCTTCTCCGAAGAACCTGTTTATGGTCGTCGCGAGCGATGGGTAGACAAGGAAAAAATTTGTGAGAAAGCGCAGTTTACAAAACGTAAATGAGCATTTTGAACAAATTTTAACGCCGTATTCCCGAGCACAGCAGAACATAAACAGGTTCTGATTATTTCGCGGACTGACGGTAGAGCTCAATTAATTCGATAAAATGGTCGAACAGCGGTGCGGCATCGTGCGGGCCGGGGCTCGCCTCCGGATGTCCCTGGAAGCTGAACGCCGGTTTATCGGTACGGTGAATCCCCTGCAGGGTGCCGTCGAACAGCGACTTGTGGGTCACGCGCAGGTGGGCGGGCATAGATGCCTCATCCACCGCAAAGCCGTGGTTCTGCGCGGTGATCATCACCACGTTGTTATCAATATCTTTTACCGGATGGTTGCCGCCGTGGTGGCCGAACTTCATCTTCACGGTCTTCGCGCCGCTCGCCAGAGCCAGCAGCTGGTGGCCGAGGCAGATGCCGAATACCGGAATATCGGTCTCCAGGAACTTCTCAATCGCTGCGATAGCGTAGTCGCAGGGCGCCGGGTCGCCGGGACCGTTGGACAGGAAGATACCGTCCGGATTCATTTTCAGCACCTCTTCAGCGGAGGTCTTTGCCGGCACCACCGTCAGACGGCAGCCGCGATCGACCAGCATGCGCAGGATGTTGCGCTTGGCGCCGAAATCGTAGGCCACCACGTGGAACGGCAGCTCGCTTTCCGCTTTGGCTTCCGGCAGGTCGCCCGCCAGCGTCCAGCTCCCCTGGGTCCAGCTGTAGGTTTCTGCGGTGGTCACTTCCTTCGCCAGATCCATGCCGTTGAGGCCCGGGAACGCTTTCGCTTTTTCCAGCGCCAGCTGCGCATCCGGGCTATCGCCGGCGATGATGCAGCCGTTCTGCGCGCCTTTTTCGCGCAGCAGGCGGGTCAGCTTACGGGTATCGATATCGGCAATCGCCACGATATTGTGGCGCTTCAGATAAGAAGAGAGGTCTTCGGTATTGCGGTAGTTGCTGGCAATCAGCGGCAGATCGCGAATGACCAGACCCTGCGCATGTACCTGAGAAGATTCTTCATCGGCGGCATTGGTGCCGACGTTGCCGATATGGGGATAAGTTAGAGTGACGATTTGGCGGGAATAGGAAGGATCAGTGAGGATTTCTTGATAACCGGTCATTGAAGTATTGAAAACGACTTCCCCAACCGCCGTGCCGGTAGCCCCAATGGCCCGACCGTGAAACTGGGTTCCGTCTTCCAGAACCAATAGCGCTGACTTAATCAAAACACCCTCCAGAGAATATCCACTCACTTTATTTGCATATTAATTCATAATGTAGATCTGAATCAATGCAAATCTGTTGCCCGCAGAATTTTGGCAAACGGCGGCATTCTGGAGAGATGGCGGATAAAAGTCAACTTAAAGCGGATATTTTTAATCTTGTTTCAGGCCACTATTCAGCAATACCTGCCTTAACGGGCAAAAAGATCACCTAACTCGCCCGGGAAAACGCTTGCGGAGGAGGATGTTTGTAAAATCGCCGGGCAGGGATTGAAAAAGTAGACCAGATGGTCAAAATTTACAATAAAACAACAAAAATAAGGCGGATAAGATAGTATTTTTCAGCCCTGGCGATAAAAAATCGATTAAACGCCAAAAATAAAAAAGGGCAATAAGACATTGCCCCTTGCAATCAATTACTTATTGAAAGCAATAACCACATCACGATGGGTAATAATCGTTATAAAGAGTTCAACTCAAGCACATCACGCATATCAAAAAGACCGTTTTTCTTGCCTTTTAGCCATAAAGCGGAACGAACGGCACCATTTGCAAAAGTCATTCGGCTGGAAGCCTTATGGCTGATCTCAATACGTTCGCCGATATCCGCAAACATCGCCGTATGTTCGCCGACGATATCCCCGGCGCGCACGGTCGCAAAGCCGATGGTGCCGGGAACGCGTTCGCCGGTATAGCCTTCGCGACTGTAGACCGCACACGCTTTCAGATCTTTATCCAGGGCTCCGGCAATCGCCTCGCCCATCGCCAGCGCCGTACCCGATGGCGCGTCGACTTTGTGACGATGATGCGCTTCGATAATCTCAATATCGGTATAGTCGCCCATCACCTTCGCCGCCTTTTCCAGCAGCTTAAGCATCACGTTGACGCCGACGCTGAAGTTGGCGGCAAACACGATGGCGATCTCCTGCGAAGCGTCGCGAATCGCCTGCTTCCCGGCGTCGTCAAAGCCGGTGGTGCCGATAACCATGCCTTTGCCGTGTTGACGGCAAAACGCAAGATGGGCCAGCGTGCCTTCCGGGCGGGTAAAATCGATGAAAACGTCAAAATCGTCTTTTACCGCCTCAAGGCTGCTTTGCACCACCACCCCTGACCTGCCCGCGCCCGCCAGCTCGCCCGCATCGCTGCCGAGCAGCGAGGAACCTTCGCGCTCCAGCGCCGCGCCAAGCGCCGCGCCGTCCATCTGCTGTACCGCCTGAATTAACTGGCGTCCCATCCGGCCGCCCGCGCCCGCGATGGCCACGCGGATTTGTGCATCATGCATAGCTATTCTCTTTTGTTAACACTACGTAAATTGTTTTCAGAGTAACCAGCCCAACGATGAGCCGCTACTCAAAAACACCGATAATTAGAAATTTATGACAAACTGCCGCCGATATCAGTAAAAACTATAAGATTGTGCCGGGAATTTGCCGTGGAGTAGTGAGAAGCGAGGAGCGCGCGCAGTCCGCAACCCCGGATTGGCCCTGTATGGCCAATCCGGGGAATACGGCGACAGAAAAGCAGCGATTAGTGCAGGAACAGCTCGCCGGCCGGGAAACCGGACAGGAACCAGGTGACCGCCAGCAGGTCGGCGCTGCCGCCCGGGCTAAGGTGGCGAATAATCAGCTCATCATCCAGCCGGCGCAGCGCGTCCATCCCGCCGTCGGACAGCACCCCGCCTTCCCACAACAGCTTTTGCGCCTGCTGCTGCACAAAATTGAGCCCTTCCAGCCCGCCGCGCGACACCAGATTGGTATCGTCATTCCAGGCCATCAGGTGCAGCAGAGTCTGCAGTAACGCCAGATTGGTATCGCCGGTGTCCGCCATAACGCGATTGAAGACCGGCATCGCCTGAGTGCGCACGGTGCGAAAGCCGCTTTCCGCTTCGCCTCTGGCGCCGGAGAGCCCGTAGCGCAGGAAATGCCCTTCGCCTTTACTGACCTTCATTCCTTCAGGAGAGGAGAGCTCGCGCCCGACCAGGCCGCGGCAGAAGCGGGCCACCCGATCGCAAACCCGGTGCTGTTCAACCGGCTCCCCTCTGGCCACCAGCCTTCCCGCCGCCGCGCTGAGCAGGCCAAAAGCGAAGATCGCGCCGCGATGGGTATTCACCCCGCCGGTAGCCTCCAGCATATCCGTCTCGCACGCCATGCCCACCGGACGCAGCATCGTCAATACCTGCTCCGGCGTGATATTGGCCGTGTCGTGGCCCATAATGAAAAACTTCTCCATCCATGGCGCGACAGCCGCCGTGCTGGCCTCAAAGGAGGCCAGATCCATATCCCGATGCGCGCCGGCGTTACGAATATCCACCAGGCCCGGTTTCGGCGTCAGGCGGACTTCGGTCAGCAGCGCTCGTTCCACGCGAGAAACCATCTCCTCCGCCGTCACCGTTTGACGGCTCAACGGGCGACGCTGGCTTATCATCACTTCGCTCATGCCTTTCTCCTCAGCGCGTTTAACCGGCGCTTTTGACCTGATGAATGACATCAATCACTGAACCGTCGCGATAGCGCACCACGGCCACCACCCGATCGGTGAATTCGATCGGGTCAGGCGTGCCGGTCAACAGTTCGGCGCGCTGCTGCAGCTCTTCAATGGTCATCAGCGGGATACCCGCGTTACGCAGGTTATCAATCAGGTCCTGACGCGCCGGGTTGACGGCAATACCGTGATCGGTGACCAGCACATCCACGCTGGCGCCCGGCGTCACGCGAGTCAGCACCTTCTCCACCACGCACGGAATACGCCCACGCACCAGCGGCGCGGTGATAATGGTTAAATCCGCGCCTGCCGCCGTATCGCTGTGGCCGCCGGATGCCCCGCGCAGCACGCCGTTGGAGCCGGTCATCACGTTAACGTTGAATCCGGTATCGATCTCCAGCGCGCTCAGCATCACCACATTCAGGCGTTCGCAGGAGACGCCTTTCGAACCGGGATTGGCGTACTGATTAGCGGAAATTTCAATATGGTTAGGGTTATTGGCCAGCGAACGCGCGGCATCGCCGTCAAAAGACTGGGTATCCAGCAGCGCTTTGATCAGACCCTTTTCGTGCAGATCGACCATCGTGCCGGTGATCCCGCCCAGACCAAAGCTGGCGGTAAT
Source organism: Klebsiella sp. LTGPAF-6F (assembly GCF_001753185.1). Classification (NCBI taxonomy): domain Bacteria; kingdom Pseudomonadati; phylum Pseudomonadota; class Gammaproteobacteria; order Enterobacterales; family Enterobacteriaceae; genus Klebsiella; species Klebsiella sp. LTGPAF-6F. Next base: position 1,035,173 of record NZ_CP017450.1, on the reverse strand, counting down.
ATTGTTACGACGCATCTTATCTTCGAGGAAGCGGGTCACCGCCAGCGATGCGCCGCCGGTCCCCGTCTGCAATGAGAAACCGTCTTTGAAATAGCCAGAGTGTTCGATCACCTTCGCCGCCTGGCGGGCGATCAGCAGTTCGCGCGGGTTGCTGGTCAAACGGATCGCCCCGGCGGTGATTTTCGCCGGATCGCCGACCTCGTCTACCTGCACGATCAGATCGACCCGATCCTGGGCGATGCTGGCCGGATAGTTTGGATAATCCACCCACTCTTCGGTGAGCAGCACCACGCATCCGGCGGCCTCGGCATCCACTCTGGCGTAGCCCAGCGATCCGCAGCGGGATTTACCGCTAAAGCCGTTGGCGTTGCCATACTCATCGCAGCACGGCACGCCGAGGAACGCCACATCAATGCGTAGCTCACCGGTTTGCACTAAATGCGCCCGGCCGCCGTGAGAGTGGATTTGTACCGGATTTTCCATCAGCCCGGCGGAGATCGCTTCCCCCAGCTTCCCGCGCAGACCGGAGGTGTAAATCTGGCGGATCACGCCATTCTTAATATGTTCAATCAGCGGCCAGTGGGCGTCGATCAGCGAGCTTGAGGCCAGCGTCAGATCGCGAAAACCCATTTCAGCCAGCTTCGCCACCACCATATTGACCACCTTGTCGCCGCCGCGAAACGCGTGATGGAAGGAGATGGTCATACCGTTTTGCAGCCCGGAACGGCGAATCGCCTCCTCCAGCGAGGCGCAGATTTTACGCTGCCGCTTTTCGCTTTCGCTGGCCAGCCACGGGCTCTGCGCCGTCACGCCCGCATAGGGCGCTAATCCTTCCGGCATCACGTACTGCTGATTAAGCATTGCTACGGTCTCTTTCATTATTTACTCCTTAATCACGAATGCCGGAAGCCGACAGCGCCACGACTTTGCGCGCATGATCGATAATCGGTCCATCTATCATCTTGCCGTTCAGCGATACCACGCCCAGACCGCGCGCTTCCGCCTCTTCCGCCGCCGCGATCACCTCCCGCGCATGTTCAACGTCTTTCAGCGTGGGGGCATAAACCTGGTGCAGCAGCTCAATCTGGCGCGGGTTGACCAGCGATTTACCGTTAAAGCCAAGATTCTTCGCCAGATTCGCTTCCGCGAGGAAACCCTCTTCATTGTTAATATCCGACCACACCACGTCGTACGCCGCGATCCCGGCGACGCGCGCCGCGTGCAGCACCGCGCAGCGGGCGTAAAACAGTTCGGTGCCATCGCCGCGGCTGGTGCCCATATCCATAACGTAATCGAAGGCCGCCAGCGCGATGGCCGACAGGCGCGGGCTGGCGCGAGCGATCTCAACCGCGTTCACTACGCCCAGCGCCGACTCTATCGCCGCCATTAATTTCGTGCTGCCCACTTCCCGGCCGCATTCGCGCTCAATCCGCTCGACCTGCGCTTCCAGCTCATGGATATCTTCTTTGCTATCGGTTTTGGGCAGGCGCACCATATCGACGCCCGCGCGCACCACCGCCTCAAGGTCGGCGAGACCAAACGGCGTGCTGAGCGGGTTAATGCGCACCACGGTTTCCACGTCCCGGTAGAGCGGATGCTGTAGCGCATGATGCACCAGCAGGCGGGCGGTATCTTTTTCACGGAGCGAGACGGCATCTTCGAGGTCGAACATCACCGCGTCAGCGCCGTAAACAAATGAGGTGCTTAACATCGCGGCGTTGGCGCCGGGGATAAACAGCATACTGCGACGAGGTTTCATAGCTGACTCCAGTGCGGTTGAGATTGTTGCGCCGCGCGCAGCGCCGCGGCCTGAACCCGAGCCTTCAGTACGCATTCGAGCGCGCCTTTATCATCGACGACGACGTTCGCCCGGGTAACGCCAAGCTGCGTCAGCGTCTCTCTGACCACCCGCTCAATCGCCGCGCCAAACTGCTGCTTCACAATGCTGTCGATTTCAAGCTGAATACCTGGCTCATTCGCAGGCCCGATCCTGACCATCACATCGCTGGATTCCAGCGTGCCGGCCAGGGCGTCAATCATCATTTCCATAGAGGCTGATCCTTAGTTATGGAGGTAAATCAGGCGGTTTGGTGTTCGCTTTCCGCCAGATGCATCAGAAAAGAGAGGGTTCCCGGCGGCACCAGCGGCGCAATCGACGACCACTGGCGCTGCTGATACAGCCTGCGCACCCGGGAAGCGGAAATGGGCGCGCCCTCTTTCTCAACCCGCGCCAGCTCAACCACCTGAATCGCCGGCGCGTCGCCGGGCGCTTCCAGCAGCTGGTGCATGCGCTGGTTGTAGCGACGGGTTAATTCACACAGCGGTTCGCTGCCGACAAAGCGGTGGGTCACGCCCAGCGCCGGGGCTAAACGTTCGCGAAAGAGCTGCAGATCGATCTGGCTGTGGCAATCGTCAACCACGCCTTTGTCTTTAAGGAAGTAGCCGGGAAAAGTGGCGCGCGAGATCAGATAGGCCGATCCCGGATGCAGGGTCACGTTGGCGATCCCGGCGATCCCCTGTTCAATCAGCGCCACGCGATCGCGGTAGCGGAAAAACGAAGCATCCTCCTTCACCACGAACAGATGCAGCCAGTCGCAGCGTTGAGCCGCCTGCTCCACCAGCCAACGATGCCCCAGGGTAAAGGGATTGGCGTTCATCACGATGGCGCCGATTTTTTCGCCGGGCTGACGATACATCGTAAGCTGGCGGCAATAGCGGGCCAGACGTTCGCGGCTATTTTCCATTAACACGGCCTGCTCCCCCGCGCGGGCGATAGGCCAGAACCCGGCGCAGGAGAAGAGCGCCGCGTTATAGGGTTTAGTGAACAGAAACAGTTCGCTGCGGCCCAGCTCATACGCCAGGGTCATCAGTTCAGTCAGCAGCTTCAGGCTGAGCCCTTCCCCCTGCAGCGACGGGTCGACGGCAATACACTTCAGGACGCATCCGGCAATGGCGCCGCAGCCGACAATGCGCCGCTGGTACTCGACGATAATCGCCCATTCGCAGTCCGCCTCCAGCGAGAGCTGGTGCTGATGAAGAAAGAGGTCAACGGCCTCTCGCCGCCGTGGGTCGAGCTGTACCGCGACGCGTTTTACTATCAGATTCATTTTTTTCGCGCTTCATTGACCAAAACGAGCTGTATTTCGCCATCGTTCCCGCAGCGGTTCTTTTATTTCAATCACATTTTTCCGCGTACCTTAATTGGCTTTATGGTTTTTATGTTGTTAATTAATTCAGCAGAATAAAAACAATTAAATTAATTAAAAACACGACTAATCAGTGAAGATAATCACATATCGCCGGGGAACATATTTATTATTATGCCGCCGTCCTATTATTGTTTTTTCTAACGGCATTAATACACAAAATCATTCAAGTTGCATCGAGGCGGTAACTGAATGAATCCCCAGGAGCTTACGCATAGTAAGTGACTGGGGTGAGTGAAGGCTGCCAACAAAGAGGCAGCTTGAAGGATGATGTGTATATTCCTTTTTTTAACAGGGTGACGTCATATGACTAATATGAGCCAGGCTCCATCTGCGGAGAAAAAAGGGGTTAGCGATATTCTGGGGTTTAAAATCTTCGGCATGCCGCTACCGCTTTACGCCTTTGCGTTAATCACTTTACTACTTTCACACTTTTATAATGCCCTGCCGACCGACATTGTTGGTGGCTTCGCGATCATGTTTATTATTGGCGCCGTTTTTGGCGAAATTGGCAAACGCCTGCCAATCTTCAATAAATATATTGGCGGCGCGCCGGTGATGATCTTCCTCGTGGCCGCCTATTTCGTTTACGCCGGCATTTTCACCCAGAAAGAAATTGATGCGATCACTAATGTGATGGATAAAAGTAACTTCCTGAACTTATTCATCGCAGTATTGATTACCGGCGCAATCCTCTCGGTTAACCGTAAGCTGCTGCTGAAATCTCTGCTGGGTTATATTCCGACCATTTTAATGGGGATCCTCGGCGCATCCATCTTCGGGATTATCATTGGCCTGTGCTTCGGTATCTCCATCGACCGCATCATGATGCTGTACGTCCTGCCGATTATGGGCGGCGGCAACGGCGCGGGCGCGGTGCCGCTGTCTGAAATTTATCACTCCGTCACCGGCCGTTCGCGTGAAGAGTACTACTCCACCGCGATTGCTATCCTGACCATCGCCAACATCTTTGCCATCGTCTTTGCTGCACTCCTCGATATTATCGGTAAAAAACACACCTGGCTGAGCGGTGAAGGCGAACTGGTGCGTAAAGCCTCCTTTAAAGTCGACGACGATGAAAAAGCGGGCCAGATTACCCATCGCGAAACCGCCGTCGGCCTGGTGCTCGCCACCACCTGTTTCCTGCTGGCCTACGTTATTGCCAAGAAAATTTTGCCAAGCATTGGCGGCGTCTCTATCCACTATTTCGCCTGGATGGTGCTGATCGTCGCGGCGCTGAACGCTTCCGGCCTCTGCTCGCCGGAGATCAAAGCCGGGGCCAAGCGCCTGTCTGACTTCTTCTCTAAGCAGCTGCTGTGGGTACTGATGGTCGGCGTCGGCGTGTGCTACACCGACCTGCAGGAAATTATCGACGCGATTACCTTCGCGAACGTCATCATCGCGGCGGTGATCGTGGTGGGTGCGGTCGTCGGCGCAGCCGTCGGCGGCTGGATGATTGGCTTCTTCCCGATTGAGTCCGCGATCACCGCCGGTCTGTGCATGGCCAACCGCGGCGGCTCGGGCGACCTGGAAGTGCTCTCGGCCTGTAACCGTATGAATCTTATCTCTTATGCGCAAATCTCCTCCCGTCTGGGCGGCGGTATTGTGCTGGTCATTGCCAGCATCGTGTTCGGCATGATGATGTAACCAACACGCACGATGGCGATGTTTGAGCGTCAACCACAGCGGTGCTCTTTAGGGTCCAGAGCCGGGGGCGGCTTCGGGAAATCCACCCTACTCCTTAGCCGGAAGTATCGTTTGGTTAGCCTTCAAACACGCCGTCGTGCCCTTACTTTAGGGTCTTTCAATGACTGAAGCTGTACTGCTGGGTGAAGGCTTCACCCTGATGTTTCTCGGCATGGGGTTCGTGCTGGCGTTTCTGTTTCTGCTGATTTTCGCCATCCGCGGCATGTCCGCCGCCGTCAACCGCCTCTTCCCGGAACCGGCTCCCGCGCCGAAGGCCGCACCCGCCGCCGTAGCGCCCGCTGACGACTTCGCCCGCCTGGTGCCGGTGATTGCCGCCGCTATCCACCACCATCGCCGACTTAACCCTTAATTCACGGAGGAATCCATGACCGTTGCCATTACCGATGTCGTCCTGCGCGACGCCCACCAGTCCCTTTTCGCCACCCGCCTGCGCCTCGACGATATGCTCCCCGTTGCGGCCGCCCTCGATGACGCGGGCTACTGGTCCCTTGAATGCTGGGGCGGCGCCACCTTTGACGCCTGCATCCGCTTCCTCGGCGAGGACCCCTGGGTCCGCCTGCGCGAGCTCAAAAAGGCCATGCCGAAGACCCCGCTGCAGATGCTGCTCCGCGGCCAGAACCTGCTCGGCTACCGCCACTACGCCGATGACGTGGTGCAGCGCTTCGTCGAGCGCGCCGTCAAAAACGGCATGGACGTGTTCCGCGTCTTCGACGCCATGAACGACCCGCGCAATATGCAGGCCGCCCTGCAGGCGGTGCGCAGCCACGGCGCCCACGCCCAGGGCACGCTCTCCTACACCACCAGTCCGGCCCACACCCTGCAGACCTGGCTCGACCTGACCGAACAGCTGCTGGAGACCGGCGTCGATTCCATCGCGATTAAGGACATGTCCGGCATTCTCACCCCGATGGCGGCCTTCGAGCTGGTGAGCGAAATCAAAAAACGCTATGACGTCAGGCTGCACCTGCATGCTCATGCCACCACCGGGATGGCGGAGATGGCCCTGCTGAAGGCGATTGAAGCGGGGGTTGACGGCGTCGATACCGCCATCTCTTCCATGAGCGCCACCTACGGCCACCCGGCCACCGAGGCGCTGGTCGCCACCCTGGCGGGTACTGAGCACGACACCGGGCTGGATATCCTGAAGCTTGAGAGCATCGCGGCGTACTTCCGCGAGGTGCGCAGGAAATATCACGCCTTTGAAGGCCAGCTGAAGGGCACCGACAGCCGTATCCTCGTGGCCCAGGTGCCGGGCGGGATGCTCACCAACCTCGAGGGCCAGCTGAAGCAGCAGAACGCCGCCCACCGTCTGGATGAGGTGCTGGCGGAAATCCCCCGGGTGCGTGAGGACCTCGGCTTTATCCCGCTGGTCACTCCGACCTCGCAGATTGTCGGCACCCAGGCGGTGCTTAACGTGCTGACCGGCGAACGCTACAGAACCATCGCGAAGGAGACCGCCGGGATACTGAAGGGCGAGTACGGCCACACCCCGGTGCCGGTGAACGCGGCATTACAGGCGCGCGTGCTGGACGGAGCAGAGGCCATCACCTGCCGTCCGGCGGACCTGCTGAAGCCGGAGCTGGCGCAGCTGGAAGCCGACGTGAAGCGCCAGGCGCAGGAGAAGAATATTCAGCTTGCCGACAACGCCATCGACGACGTGCTCACCGTGGCCCTGTTCCCGCAGGTCGGCCTGAAGTTCCTTGAGAACCGCCACAACCCGGCGGCCTTTGAGCCGGTACCGCAGGCTGAAGAGGTCAAACCTGCTGTGAAAGCAGAGAAACCGGCCGCCTCCGGCGTCTACACCGTGGAAGTGGAAGGCAAGGCCTTTGTGGTGAAGGTCAGCGACGGCGGCGATATCAGCCCGCTGACGGCAGCGGCCCCCGTTCAGGCCACGGCCCCCGCAGCCGCCCCGGCAGGCGCCGGCACCCCGGTGACCGCGCCGCTGGCGGGTACCATCTGGAAGGTCATTGCCACGGAAGGCCAGACGGTGGCCGAGGGCGACGTGCTGCTGATTCTGGAAGCCATGAAGATGGAAACCGAAATCCGCGCCGCGCAGGCCGGGACCGTGCGCGGTATCGCGGTGAAATCCGGGGACGCGGTGGCGGTGGGCGACACCCTGCTGAGCCTGGCGTAAGGAAGAGGAACGGAAATGGAAAGTCTGAACGCCCTGATTCAGGGCATGGGGCTGATGCACCTCGGCGCCGGCCAGGCCGTCATGCTGCTGGTGAGCCTGCTGCTGCTGTGGCTGGCCATCGCGAGGAAGTTCGAGCCGCTGCTGCTGCTGCCGATTGGCTTCGGCGGTCTGCTGTCGAATATCCCGGAGGCCGGGCTGGCGCTGACCGCCCTGGAGAGCCTGCTGGCGCACCACGACGCCGGACAGCTGGCGGTGATTGCCGCGAAGCTCCACTGTACGCCGGATGTCCACGCCATCAGGGAGGCGCTGGCGCTGGCCCTGCCGTCGGTGCAGGGGCAGATGGAGGAGCTCGCCGTGGATATGGGCTACTCCGCCGGGGTGCTGGCCATCTTCTATAAGGTCGCCATCGGCTCGGGTATCGCCCCGCTGGTGATTTTTATGGGCGTCGGGGCGATGACCGACTTCGGCCCGCTGCTGGCCAACCCGCGCACCCTGCTGCTGGGGGCGGCGGCGCAGTTCGGCATCTTCGCCACGGTGATGGGGGCGCTGACGCTGAACTACTTCGGCATCATCAGCTTCACCCTGCCGCAGGCGGCGGCCATCGGCATCATCGGCGGCGCGGACGGCCCGACGGCGATTTATCTGTCGGGCAAGCTGGCGCCGGAATTACTCGGGGCCATCGCGGTGGCGGCGTACTCGTATATGGCGCTGGTGCCGTTAATCCAGCCGCCGATTATGAAGGCGCTGACCAGCGAGAAGGAGCGGAAAATCCGCATGGTGCAGCTGCGCACGGTGAGTAAGCGGGAAAAAATCCTCTTTCCGGCGGTGCTGCTGCTGCTGGTGGCGCTGCTGCTGCCGGACGCGGCGCCGCTGCTGGGGATGTTCTGCTTCGGCAACCTGATGCGCGAGAGCGGGGTGGTGGAGCGCCTGAGCGACACGGTGCAGAACGGGCTGATAAATATCGTGACCATTTTCCTCGGGCTGTCGGTGGGGGCCAAGCTGGTGGCGGACAAGTTCCTGCAGCCGCAGACGCTGGGGATACTGGTGCTGGGGGTGATTGCGTTCTGCGTGGGGACGGCGGCGGGGGTGCTGATGGCAAAGCTGCTGAACCTGTGCAGCCGGAACAAAATCAACCCGCTGATTGGCTCGGCCGGGGTGTCGGCGGTGCCGATGGCGGCCAGGGTGTCAAACAAGGTGGGTCTGGAGTCGGACGCGCAGAACTTCCTGCTGATGCACGCGATGGGCCCGAACGTGGCGGGGGTGATTGGCTCGGCGATTGCCGCCGGGGTGATGCTCAAGTACGTGCTGGCGATGTAAAAACGTGTTGTTCCCGGCTCGCGCTGCGCTTAGCCGGGCTACCCGCCCGGACGGGCGCCGCGCGCCGCCTCCGGGAAATACCCCAGGCTACGGCGCAAAAGCCCGATCGGGTGGTACGTAAAACGTCGTATTCCTACTGGATGTGTTCTGAAATCAGTAAATCTGTGGGCCGATTCAGCGCCGTCGGCCCCTAAAAAAGAGAAAATGACCTTTTGATGTCAATTCGCCCAATGTTTGCCCGAAAAATCACGCACTGGTTTGCCCGACGTTCGTTTCAGAACCGCATCTTCCTGTTGATCCTGTTTACCTCGACAATCGTGATGCTGGCCATGTCATGGTATCTCACCAGCATTACGGAGGAACGCCTGCATTACCAGGTGGGACAGCGCGCGCTGATTCAGGCCATGCAGATCTCCGCCATGCCTGAACTGGTTGACGCGGTAGAAAAGCACGATTTACCGCGCATTAAAGAACTTATCGACCCGATGCGATCGTTTTCCGACGCCACCTATATCACCGTCGGTGACGCGAAAGGCAGGCGCCTGTATCACGTGAATCCAGAGGAAATCGGTAAATCGATGGAAGGCGGAGACAGCGACGAGGCGCTGTATAACGCCAAAAGCTACGTGTCGGTGCGTAAAGGATCGCTCGGTTCGTCATTACGCGGCAAGTCGCCGATCCAGGACAGCACCGGGAAGGTGATCGGTATTGTATCGGTGGGCTACACCATCGAACAGTTAGAAAACTGGCTGAGTCTGCAAATCGGATCGCTGATGATCCCGATGGCGATCATGCTGCTTCTGCTGCTCTACTGCGCCCGGCGCTTCTCGCTGCATATCAAAAAACAGATGCTGAATATGGAACCACAGCAGCTCTCACAGCTGCTTATCCAGCAGAGCGTCCTGTTTGAATCGGTCTTTGAGGGGCTGATAGCCATTGACTCCCACTACCGAATTACCGCCATCAATCAAACCGCAAGGAGGCTATTAAACCTGAGCCAGCCGGAAACCATTCTGATTGGCAAAAGCATCAGCAGCGTCATCTCTCAGGAGGCATTCTTCTATGACGCGCCGCAGACAAATAAAAAAGACGAAATCGTCACTTTTAATCAGATTAAAGTGATCGCCAGCCGTATGGCCGTCACGCTTAATAACGAGCCCCAGGGCTGGGTCATTAGCTTTCGCAGTAAAGACGATATCAACACTCTGAGCCTGCAGCTCAGCCAGGTCCAGCAGTACGCGGATAACCTGCGCGCCGTACAGCACGAGCATCGCAATCTGATCTCCACCATTGCCGGGCTGCTGTTTTTAAAACGCTACGATAACGCGCTGGATCTTATTCAGCAGCAGTCTGAGAGCCACCAGAAAGTGCTCGATTTTATTGCCCGCAATTTTAAAGTGAACCACCTTGCCGGGCTGCTGATCGGCAAATATTACCGCGCCAAAGAGCTCGGATTAGAGCTGGTCTTCGATCCCGCCTGCCACGTTGAAACTCTCCCCTCTTCGCTGTCGCATAATGAATGGATCTCGATCGTCGGCAATTTGTTGGATAACGCCTACAACGCTGCCCTACGTCAGCCGGCAGGTTCAAAGCAGATCGAATGCCTGATCAACAGCGAGGGCGGCGAAGCGATCGTCGAGATCGCCGACCAGGGCTGCGGGATTGAGGAATCGCTGCGCGATCGTATTTTTGAGCGCGGCGTGACCAGCAGCGACAGCGGCGATCACGGCATCGGACTCTGGCTGGTTCGCAGCTACGTTGAGCAGGCGGGCGGCAATATCGTCGTCGATGACAACATCCCTTTTGGCACTATTTTTACCCTTTATATCCCCCTGACCCGAGATGAACACCATGGATAGCATCACCACTCTCATCGTTGAAGACGAACCTATGCTGGCGGAAATTCTGGTGGATACCATCAAGCAATTTCCCCAGTTCGAAGTCATTGGCATTGCGGATAAACTGGAAAGCGCAAAAAAGATGCTTCGCCTCTATCAGCCCCAGCTCACCCTGCTGGATAACTTCTTACCCGATGGCAAAGGACTCGATTTGATCCGCCACGCCGTCAATACTCATTATAAAGGGCGCATCATTTTCATCACCGCCGACAACCATATGGATACCATCAGCGAAGCCCTGCGGATGGGCGTTTTTGATTACCTGATTAAACCCGTTCACTATCAGCGCCTGCAGCATACGCTTGAGCGTTTTGCCCGCTATCGCAGCTCTCTTCGCTCAAGCGAGCAGGCAAGCCAGACCCATGTTGACGCCCTGTTCAATATCCAGGCAAAAGAGCACGCGGAAGCCGCAGGCTCTCCGCTGCGGGGTATTGATGAGAGCACCTTTAATCGGGTATTACAGCTCTTTGCCGACCCGGAAACGGTCCATACCGCAGACACCCTGGCCCGTATTCTCGGCAGTAGTAAAACCACCGCCCGCCGCTACCTTGAGCAGGGCGTTAAAAACGATTTCCTTGAGGCTGAAATCAGCTATGGCAAAGTCGGCAGACCGGAGCGGATTTATCACGGTAAACATCCTGCGCATATTTAAGCACCGGGAGATGCCCTGTTGAGTGTGCATCTCCTTTTCACTCGCTTATTCCACCGTGTAGCTGACAATAATTTGCCCTTTTTTCATCTTCACCTGGGAAATGACGACTTTACCCAGTTCGGACAGGCTGGCCACGTGCGTCCCGCCGCAGAGATAGCTCTGCATGTCGCCGAACCCGACCTTGCGCAGGCCATCGGCAAAAGTAAGCTGACGCGGTAAATTGTCTGCCTGCCAGGCCTCAACTTTTTCCAGCAGCGCGCTGGCCTCGGGCAGCCCGCCATGCGCGCCTGGGGCAAAAATAATACGGCTTTCTCCCGGCCAGTGATGTCCTTTGATCGGCTGCCAGCCCGACAGCTCCCCGGCCTGGGCAAGCGCGTGCCCGGCGGAGTGCAGACGCGCGTGCAGCCGCCGGCTCTCTGGATCGATGCGGATCGTGACCTCGCCGGCCGGCAGCGGCTGTGAAACGATATGCGCCACGCTATCGCCGCGGCTAACCACGCCCTCGACGGCGAGGCCGGCAATCCAGCCGCGATCCGCCGGCTGCCCGCCGCCCTGCGGGTGAAACAGCGTGCGATCCAGCTCAATGGCATAGCGGCCATCGGCTTCGCTCAGGCAGTTGACGACTTGCGCAAGGCATTCCTCGGCGTCGCTGGTGTAATAAAGGCGTTCAGTCATGGTTGTCCTCCTCTCTGTCAGGACAGTATATTGATATTGCTGGCGGCGATAATCCCGCCTGACATCAACGCAATTTTGCTCCGGAAGCACAAATGAATCTGAGCCTACTGCCCGACCTCGCCCTGTTCGTACAGATTGTGGAACAGGGCAGCTTCTCCGCCGTCGCACGCCAGGCCGGCGCAACGCCTTCGGCGATCAGCCGCAGCGTCTCGCGCCTGGAGCAGGAGATGGGCTGCAAGCTGCTGCACCGCACCACGCGCAAGCTGCGCCTCAGCGATGCCGGGAAAATGGTGTATGAACATGCGCTGGAGATGCTGGAATCGGCGCGTCTGGCCATGGACTCCGCCAGCAGTACCCAGGCGGTGGCGCAGGGCAAGCTCACGCTCAGCGTGCCGAAAGCCGTGGGCCGGTTTGCCATTCACCCGCTGATGCTGGAATTTTTTAACCGCTACCCGAAGATCGACGTCTGTCTGCGGCTTGAGGATCGGGTTCTCGATTTTATTGATGACGGCATCGATCTGGCGCTGCGTATCACCCCTACCCCCTCGCCGGGGCTGCACGGTAAGCCTTTGATGACTATCAGCCACGTCATCTGCGCGACGCCCGGCTATCTGGAGCACTATGGAACGCCGCAAACGCCGCAGGATCTGCGCGAACATAGCTGTATCAGCCTTGGCGAGACGCCCGCCGATTCGCGCTGGAAGTTCCGCCGCGGGGGGAAAACGGAAACAATTCAGACTCATGGCCGCTACGCCGCCAACCATACCGCCGTGCGCCTCGATGCCGTGAAGCAGAATCTGGGCATCGGCAGCCTGCCGCTGTTTACCGCCCGTGAGGCGCTGGCGCGCGGCGAGATTGTGCAGGTTTTACCGGAGTGGGAGTTTATCAGCCGCTATTCCGGCAAGCTCTGGCTACTGTGGTCGGGCAATAAGCATATGCCCGCCAGAATGCGGGCGATGATTGATTATCTTAGCGAGAAGATGAAGCCGGCTTCAGGCAGCCCAGCTTTAGCGCCGCGATCGAAAACCACGGAATAAGCGGCTATGAATAAAAACGGGGATGCAATATCACCCCCGTTGATTCATCTTGATGATCAATATCGTTTACTGATGGTGGGTTGTTAAGCGTAATTTATTATAATTAATCAGGCTTCCCGCCTTAATTATCTCCCGCTCTGCTGAGGTGAGCCCCTCCATGTAAAGAGAGAGCTCTTTAATGGGGCGCTCGTGGCCGATCACGAACGCGGTAATCTGACGCAGATCGGTTTCCAGGGCTGACCTGATCCCCGGGATATAGATGAAGTCGCCGACCTCAAACTCCGGCAGCGCCTTCATCTGCAATGGCAGCATTCCCCAGTTAATCACGTTCGAACGATAGCGCTTCGTGGCATACTGCTGGGCAATATTTGCCAGGCCACCAAGGACTCTCTGGCAGCTGGCGGCTTGCTCTCGGGCGGAACCATCGCCGGGTTTGACCGCATAAACCATGCTGCCAATCTCCGTCTGCTCAAGCGTGACATTTTCCTGCCCCGGAAGTTGGCGGATCCGGGAAAAAACCGCCTCAAGCTGCGGCTCCAGACGACAAGGATCGTCCCCCTCGATTCGTAATTTTTCCAGCGCCGCAATCTTCTTACTACGGCCGACATAGCCCGGATCGCGTCGCGAAAGGGTAAACTCAGCCAGCCCTAACGGATTGGAGCGAAATGATGAGGTTTCGCCTGATGGAATCAGTTCATCGGTGGTGGTCACCGGATCCATGATTTTTGAGGTCACGTTTAACAAAATATTGTCCGTCAGCTCACTCATCTCCGGCCAGTCTTTTATATTGGGGCCGTAGATCAGCGATTGGCGGGACGCTCCTTTAATAAACCCTTGATAAACACGGCTCCGATAAGGTGAAGCATCAAATTCATACTGCGGAATGTCTTCCCAGCAATCGAGCGCGGAAGCCGATGTCAGCACGCCCCCATTGGCAGCCGTCGCCGCTATGGAGCGGGCATCCATCAGCGCAACGGCCGACATTTGCCCATTCCCGGGTTTGGACCCTTCCCGGTTGGGAAAATTACGCGTCGTGTGGCGAATGCTCAGTCCATTATGCATGGGCGTGTCGCCTGCGCCGAAGCAGGGGCCGCAAAATGCGGTACGCATAATTGCGCCGGCGCTCAATAACGCGGTGGTCATGCCCTTTTTAGTCAGGTCCATCAACACCGGCTGGGAAGAGGGGTATATCGCGAGAGAGAAAGCGCTATCGCCGCAGGCGTGATTTTTCAAGGCATGAGCCGCTTCGACCACGTTAACATAATTTCCGCCAGCGCAGCCGGCGATGATCCCCTGCTGAATCCGCAGCTTTCCATGTTCGACTTTATCCAGCAGGGAGAGCCTGGCGCGTCCCTGGGAAATGTTATCCGCCGCAATCTCAACCTCGTGCAAAATATCCTGCAAATTCTCATTAAGCGTATCAATTTCATATACGTTGGCAGGGTGAAAAGGCAAGGCGATCATCGGCTTGATGGTGCTTAAATTCACTTCTATGCAGCCATCATAGTAGGCCATCTCTTTTGCTGAGAGCGGACAATAGTCTTGTTCCCTGCCGTGAATACGCAGGTAGTTTTTTGTCTCTTCATCCGTTTGCCAGATGGACGATAAACAGGTGGTCTCCGTGGTCATCACATCTACGCTATTCCTGAAGTCGGTAGACATTGTCGCCACCCCAGGCCCCACAAACTCCATAACTTTATTTTTCACATAACCGCGCTCGAACACCGCGCCAATTATCGCCAGGGCAATATCCTGAGGGCCAACGCCGGGCGAGGGTTTCCCTGTCAAATACACGGCGACAATCTCAGGATAATCAATATCCCAGGTCTCTCCGAGCAGTTGCTTAACCAACTCGCCGCCCCCCTCGCCAACCGCCATGGTCCCTAAAGCGCCATAGCGCGTATGGCTGTCTGAGCCCAGGATCATTTTCCCACCGCCGGCCATCATCTCGCGCATATATTGATGAATAACTGAGATATGGGGCGGGACATAAATACCGCCATATTTTTGCGCTGAGGACAAACCAAATATATGATCGTCGCTGTTGATAGTGCCGCCGACAGCGCAAAGCGAATTATGGCAATTCGTCAGAACATAGGGTAATGGAAAACGTTCCATTCCCGAGGCCTTAGCAGTCTGGATGATGCCCACAAAAGTAATATCGTGGGAGGCCATTGAATCAAATTTAATTTTTAACTGCTGTTCGTTCCCTGAAGTATTATGGGCGGAGAGGATCGTCCACGAGATCGTTCCCTTGCGCGCCTCATGCTTATCTAACGCGACTGACCCCTTATCAGCAGCAATAATACCGTGCTGATGTGATATATAGACTCCGTGGTCATACAATTTAATCATCACATATATCCTTAGATGTTGAAAAAACACGCCTGACATTAGCCATTCGGTAAAAATGGCTGACCGCGATTAATAAAATGGGAAGAAAACAGGCAGCAAAATAAAGCTGACAATGACCGATATCAAAATAAGCGGCAATCCAACCTTAACGTAATCGACAAATTTGTAGCCACCCGCGGAAAAAATCATCATATTAGCCGGGGTGCCCACCGGCGTTGCGTAAGCACATGAACAGCCGATAACAATCGCCATTAACACCGCCCGGGGATCGGCGCCCATAGAATGAGCAATAGACAGGCCAATCGGCATTAATAAAGCGGCGGTTGCCGTATTCGACATGAAATTGGTTAACGCGCAGGAGATTATCAATACGGCGCTCAGAAGTAAGAAAGGCGACGCCTGCTGGCCTAATAACGCGATAATTGAGCGCGCCATAATGGCGCCAGCGCCGGTGGTTTCCAGCGCTTTTGCTAATGCCAGAGTGCCGCCGAAGAGGAAAATCGTCTGCGAGTCGATAGCCTGGTAAGCCTGTTTTTCCGTAATAACCCGGGTCACAATCAACGACAATGCGCCAATTGAACCGACGATCGCAATCGGCAAACCCAGCTGTTTTTCAAATATCATGCCCAGTACGGTCAGGATTAATACCGATAGCGCAATCACCTGCTTATATTTCGGGCATGCCTGCGCTTTAATATTATTAACACTTTGACGCTGGGCCACATTCGTTTTTGGCAATATGCGATAGCCGATCGTCACAAAATAGAGTATGCCGCAGGCCAGCATCGGAATGCCTAACTTAGCATATTCAAAAAACCCGAAGCGTTGACCAACCTGCTCCAGCGCCGACTGCGCGATAAGATTGCCGGGTGAGCCGATCAGCGATAAATTTCCCCCCAGCGCCGAGGCAAAAGCCAGCGGCATAAGCAAGCGCGACCGGGCATATCCTGATTTCATCGCTGCGCCAATCACCACAGGAATGAGGACCGCCGCCGTGCCGGTATTGGATAGCAGCCCGGAAAGCGTTCCGCAGACCAGCATAATGACGACTATCAGCTGCTTTTCTGTCCTGGCGTAGCGTGTAACCATACTACCAATTTTATCCGTCACCCCGGTTTCGAATAAGGCGCCGCCAACCACAAACATAGCCACAAACAAAATCACATTTTGATTAATAAAACCGGCAAAAGCCGTTTTGACATCAAAAACCCCGGTCACCACCAGAGTAATACAAACAATCATGGCCGTTACCGCTAAAGGTATTTTTTCCCAAACAAACATGACAATAGAAAAAACCAATAGCGACAACGTAATCGTAACTGGAGACATAAATATATCGCACCTCACCTTGCTAAAAGGCTATGTTTTCTTAATAAGAGGACTTCCCCCCGGGCATCAGAGGATGCCCGGGCAAACCTTCATCTCCTTAAAGATTATTTAAATTACTCCCCAGGCGATTAACATCTCCCACCACCATACCCCGAGGGTGATTTGCAGAATAAAAGTCAGCAATGCTAATATCCCACCAATAATCCACCATGATTTGATATCATTATAGCCAACGCCAAAAATAACTGGCCCAGCCGCACCGCCGTAGTGGGTTACCATGCCCCCATAAGAGTTGCTGAATAATAGCGCGAGCGCGGTGAGCATTATCGGTGCGCCAGAAACATTCGCCAGCATGGCAAAGACCGGTACCATGGCGACAATATAAGCACTCCCTGACGCGAAGAAATAACGAACCAATATGCTCAGTGCGACAATCACAATAAAAGCGACATTGCCGTGGCCATCAAAGGAAATATTATTTTTAAGCGCCTCTGCAAGCCATACGAAAAATCCAACCTTAGAGAGCAATGAGCTTAAACCAATAATACCCCCGTACCAGATGAGCGTATTCCATCCTCCTTTATTCTTAATCACGTCATCCCAGGTGACGATTTTCAATACCAGCATCAGCGCCATTACGCAGATTGCAACGGTAGACTCATTGACCCCCAGGGCGCTGCTGAATACCCAACCGCCGAGCGCAAGAACAAAGAGGCAAGACAGCATCTTTTCCCGCACCGTCATCGGCCCCAAAGCGTCTATGCCTGTCTGAGCAATCTTTTTATTATCAACCCGCTTTAATTCTGGCGGATACAGCTTGTAGGTAATCAGCGGCGTCAGCAGCAACATAATGATGCCAGGTAGTCCTGCGGCCAGCGCCCAACCTCCCCAGCTTAATTTTATGTGGCAAATATCTTCGATCATTTTCAGCGCGAGGATATTCCCGGCCATGGCGGTGAAGAACATGTAGCTGGTCGTTTTAGTGACCATATAGATGTTCAGCATGAGGTAGTGGCCCACGCGCTTCGCGCTCCGCTCCGGCTCTGACCCTAAGGCGACGGCGACGCTATTGATTATGGGTAAGACGATGCCGCCGGCGCGGGCCGTATTCGACGGCGTGGCGGGCGCCAGAATCAGGTCAAGAAAAGCGGTAACATAGCCAAGGCCCAACGTCGTGCTGCCAATCTTGCCGATAAGAATATAAGCAATTCTTTTACCCAATCCGGTAATCACAAATGCCGCGCTCAGGGTAAATGCAGAAAAGACTAACCAGGTGGTACCTGATGAATATCCGCTTAATACGCTGGCGGCTTTTATCGAACCGTCACCCAAATTGCCCACAATCACCATTGATGCCGCAACGGCGATCAGCAGTACCACGGGTTCAGAAAACGGTTTAATCACTAAACCTACAATCGCTGCCAGATAGATACCGGATAATACCCAGGCAAGTGTTGATAATCCTTCCGGCGCCGGGCATAAACTGATGAGTAACGGTATTGCTATAATAACAAGCAGCTTCCATAATTTATTATTTTGCATTTCCATTCCTTACCTGCACTCAATATTTGAGGATGCTTGCTGAACGTATTCACATGCCTCCCCTCTCCTCTTCTACGGTGGATTGATAGATAAGCGGAGGGTGGATATTTATTCGGGGATGTAAACCGTTCCTGAAAGGATTTTCCGCGCGGTACGTATAACCGATGCCCGAATATCCTCCGGGCGCTCAGCTGTATGACTTAAATCGACGTCGATCCCCCCGCTGGGGTGTTCGACCGTAATAACGCCATCGCCCGATAGCTTCGTCAGTTCATTCGCAATGGTGCCTGGAATAATGCATGCGCTTGCCAGACCGATAGCGCCGGTAATCGCCAGCGATTTATGACAGTTATGCGGCATAAAATAACGTACATTTAGCGTTCCGCCGCTTAGCCCCGGAGAAATCAGAACCGGTTTAGGGATAACCATATTGCTCACATCCCCAAACCCCATCGCCTTCCCGGCCTGACGGCGAATAGATTCCAGCGATTTGAGTAAGGCTGTATCCCGATCTAATTCGCTGGCAGATTCATATCCGGTTTTTCCCAGACTCTGGGCCGGGATCACCACCATAGGCATCGCCATATCAATACAGGTCACTCGCACATTATCAAAAACTTCCATACGATTGCCCGTTGGGAAAAGCTGGCCGGATTTTGCGCCCGCGGCATTCAAAAAAGTCAGCGCAACCGGCGCGGCATGGCCTGGAACGCCATCGATTTGCGTATCGCCTTCATAAATAACCTTTCCATCTGGTGTTTGAACGTCAGCGTCAACAAAGGTATTGGTGTTCACATTTCTTATACGCACTCGCGTAACCGGCGACACCGCCTTAACCAACCCATGTTCAATGGCAAAGCCGCCAACCGCGCACAGCATATTGCCGCAGTTTGGCGTCGTATCCACCCGCCGTTCATTGACGATGACCTGAACAAACAGATAATCGATATCCGCTTTGTCGCTTAGGGATTGACTAATAATGGCCACTTTACTGGTTTGCGGGCTCCCTCCGCCAATACCGTCAATCTCCAGCTCGTGACCGGATCCCATTATGGTTAACAAGCACTCATCACGTTTCTGAATATCCTTAGGTAAATCATCTGCTAATAGAAAGGCACCTTTTGATGTCCCTCCACGCATTAATACACAGGGAATGCTCTTCATAGCATGTTCCTTATCCGCCAGAAATAAATAGAAGAATTGAATAAAACGCCGCGTGAATTTAATTGGTTTTATGTTCTTTAAGATTTTTATTTACTTAATTAACGGCCAGATAAATCACGTCAGATATTTTACCGATTCATTCTACTTGCAAGAATTTCGCTGGTTGATAAAATTTTGCCATAAGAGTTATTCCTGCTAAGTATTAATAAAAAAGCATGTCTGCTTAATAATGACTTGTCGTCTACTTAGAACAACGCTTATTAAACCCTACGGAGCAATAATGAAAAATGAACTATCCGGTATGAAAGCCTTTGTCACGGTGGCAGAGCTTGGCTCATTTAGCAAAGCCGCCGAGCAGCTCAGCCTCTCGCAGCCGGCACTCACCAAAAAGATAAAAAAAATAGAGAGTCATCTGAATATTGCGCTGTTCGAACGAACCACGCGAAAACTTGCGCTTACCCAGGCCGGAAAAATACTGCTCCCCAAGGCCAAAGCGTTGATTTCCAGTCTTGATGCGGCAATATTTAACCTCAACGATTCAACTTCTCAATTACATGATACCGTTACGCTATCTTGCATTCCGACCGCCGTATTTTACTTTTTACCGCGCGCTATCGTGCAATTTAATAAAAACTACCCCAACATCAAAGTACGAATTTATGAACAAGGTATAGAAACGTGCATGAACTCGGTACGAAAAGGCGAAGTCGATTTTGGAATAAACATGAACTTCATCACATATCCAGACATCGATTTTATCCCCCTGGTGAATGAACCTTTTGTTCTGGCCTGTCGGCAAGACCACCCTCTGGCGTGTCGAAAATTAGTCGAATGGCGGGAACTGGTGAGCCAGACCTTAATCGGCGTCAGGAAATCAAGCGGCAACCGACAGTTAATAGAGAAATGCCTGGCGGATAAGCCCTGGCGACTGGATTGGTTTTATGAAGTCAGGCATTTGTCGACCTCGCTCGGCCTTGTCGAAGCCGGACTGGGCGTCTCGGCGCTTCCCTGTCTGGCTATGCCCCATAGCGGCAATAGCACCGTCGTGAGCGTTCCGCTCGTGGAGCCGGTTATCCGGCGGACGCTTGGTATGATCCGCGTAAAGAACAGACCTCTCTCCGCGGCGGCGGAACGATTAGCTTCGCTATTACTGCTTATGTGGACGGATGAAGCGGGCGCGCTATGGCGCAACGTCGTTGATGCCACTCACAATACCTGAGCGCCGCGCCGGCCGCTTCGTCCCCCGGTTAAGGCGCCAGGGCAATCACCTCGGCCGCCCAGCGCTGAAATCCTTCGACGTCCAGCCCCAGCGCCACCCGTGCATTTGCCGGCTGGCCCAGCCTGCCTTCGATATCAACCACCGTGGTGCCTGAGGTCCATGTACCCTGGGTTTCTACCGCCACAAAGCATGGTTCAAGGGTAAAGAGCTGCGGGCGAACCAACCACGCAATCGCGCACAGGTCGTGCATACGCAGCCCGCTGCTCATGCTGCCGCTACGGTAGTGGCTAAACAGAGCGTGCAGCATTTTCCCGGTCTGATTCAACGTTGGCAGAGTGGCGAGGTAATCCGGCGCCAGCATCGCCTGATTGGTGACGTCCAGCCCGCACATGACGATATCCAGCCCGCTGTTGAACACTTTAGCCGCCGCTTCGGGGTCGATGGCGATGTTAAATTCCGCATTCGGCGTAAAGTTGCCGCGCCCGGCGGAGCCGCCCATGATCACCAGGCGACGGATATTAAAGCGGCATTCCGGGTACTGGGTCAGCAGAAGCGCAATGTTGGTTAACGGGCCGATCGCCACCAGGGTCATCGGCTCCGGGGCGTGCATCAGCGCGTCGCGGATCGCCTGAAACGCCGGTTTCGCCAGCGGCTGGCGGTGATGTTCAACGAAATCGTAGCCTTCCATACCGGACTCGCCGTGCACCGAGGCGGCGTCGCGCAGAGGGCGAACCAGCGGCATCGACGCGCCCTGGGCCAGGGGAACATCAGCGTTCCAGAAATGCAGAAGCTGAAGGGCGTTGCGGGTCGTTTTCTCCACCGACACGTTGCCCGCCACCGTGGTCATCAGTTGCAAATCAAGCTCGGGGGCGAACAGCGCGGCGGCAATCGCCGCGGCGTCATCAATGCCGGGATCGGTATCCAGAATGATAGGTAAGCGCATCGTTTCTCCATAAAAAATGCCAGACGTTAAGTCTGGCATCTTCTCATACTGCGGCGAAAAAGAACTTACTCTACTTCACGGACATCTACGCGCAGCTCTTTCGGCACCTCGAAAACGATGTTCTCTTCGCGGCCTTCCAGCGGCACCGCTTCGCCGCCGCCCAGCTCCTGCAAACGCGAAATCACGTTCTGTACCAGGATATCCGGCGCCGATGCGCCCGCGGTCACGCCGACGCAATCCGCTTCTTTGACCCAGGCTTCCTGGATATCGGTCGCGTCGTCGATCAGATAGGCCGCTTTCCCCATCCGCTGCGCCAGCTCGGCCAGGCGGTTAGAGTTAGAGGAGTTCTTCGACCCCACCACCAGCACCACGTCGGCCTGCCCGGCCAGCGCGCGGACGGCTTCCTGACGGTTAGTCGTGGCGTAGCAGATATCATCTTTACGCGGCCCGACGATTTTCGGGAAGCGCTCGCGCAGAGCGTCAATCACGTCGGAGGTATCGTCGACGGAGAGCGTCGTCTGGGTCATAAACGACAGCTTAGCGTCGTTTTTCACGTCCAGCGTCCAGACATCGTCCGGCGATTCCACCAGGTACATCCCCCCCTGCGGGTTGCTGTACTGCCCCATGGTGCCTTCCACTTCCGGGTGACCGGCGTGGCCAATCAGAATCGACTCTTCGCCGCGGCGGCTGGCGCGGGCGACTTCCATATGCACTTTAGTCACCAGCGGGCAGGTGGCGTCAAAAACCGTCAAATCGCGGCTTTTCGCCTCGTTGCGAACGGCCTGAGAGACGCCGTGGGCGGAGAAAATCAGGATGGCGCCGTCCGGCACTTCGCTAATCTGCTCGATAAAAATAGCGCCGCGTTGACGCAGGCTGTCGACAACATAGCGGTTGTGCACGACTTCATGACGCACGTAGATCGGCGCGCCGTATAGCGTCAGCGCATTTTCAACAATGCTGATAGCGCGGTCAACGCCTGCGCAGAAGCCGCGCGGGTTAGCCAACAGAATCTGCATCTTACCCCTCCAGCGCCGGATCGATCTCCAGCACTTCAACATCAAAATGAACGGTACGCCCGGCCAGCGGATGATTGAAATCAACGGTGATCGAATCGCCGTTCACTTCGCGGATCACGCCGGGCATTTCGCTGCCATCCATTGCGGTAAAGAGCATTATCGCGCCGACTTCCGGCTCGCCCGCGTCGATAAACTCCCGGCGCGAGAAATATTGAATCAGGTCCGGGCTCGGTACGCCAAACGCGGCGTCCGGCTCCAGCGAAAAGGTGGTTTTATCCCCTTCTTTCAGCCCCAGCAGATGCTGTTCAAGACCTTCAGAAAGCGAGGTATCGCCCAGGCGAAAGAGCGCGGGTTTACCGTTATTGCGGGTTGACTCTGCGGTGGAGCCATCGTCGAGCTTTAAGGTGAAGTGCACCAGCACCGCACTGTTGCTCTGTACTGATTTAGACATGCAGGTTGCTCACTTGTTTTGCCCGGCGGCAGCGCCGCCGGGCGAGTTTTGTTACGCCTGTTTCTTCGCAGCCGCGTTCGGTAAGAAGCCTTCCAGCACAATCAGCGCCGCGCCGATGCAGATAGCGGTATCGGCGAGGTTGAAGGTGGCGAAGTGCCAGTTCCCGACGTAGAAATCGATCATATCGACGACAAAACCATGCCACAGCCTGTCGAATAAATTCCCCAGCGCGCCGCCAATAATCAGGGCGTAGGCAATATTATTCAGCTTTTGCGTCGCCTTAGAACGATACATCAGCACCGCAAGGATCACGCAGATACCGATAGCGATACCGGCGAAGAACCAGCGCTGCCAGCCGCCGCTGTCGGCGAGGAAGCTAAAAGCCGCGCCATAGTTGCGCGCATAGTGCAGATTAAGCGATGGGAACAGCGATACCGTATCCCCCAGAGCGAAGTTCTGGAGGATCAGGAATTTACTGCCTAAATCGATAATCAGCACGGCTACGACGACCCACAGCCAGCGTAGCCCCGTTGAACAAATCGGTTTACTCATCAGGCAAACTTACGTTTTTCGCCGTCACCGGCGATGTTGCTGACACAGCGTCCGCAGATATCCGCGTGTTCCGCCACCTTGCCGATATCCGTGGTGTAATGCCAGCAGCGCGGGCACTTGTCACCTTCGGCTTTGCTCAGCACGACTTTCAGACCTTTGAGCAGTTCACTCTGCCACGCGTCGGCCGGAGCCTGCGCATAATCGGCAACGTTCGCCCCTGAGGTCAACAGGACAAATCGCAATTCATCGCCCAGCGCGTTCAGCTTCGCCGCGAGATCGGCATCGGCGTACAGCGTTACCGCCGCTTCCAGAGAGCCGCCCACCTGCTTGTCCGTACGAGCCTGTTCGATAACCTTGTTGACTTCGCCACGCACCTTCAGCAGCGCGTCCCAGAAGCCGTCGTTCATCGCTTCGTCAGCGTCCAGGCCAAACAGGCCGGTATACCATTCGCCGGTAAAGACGTATTTCTCGCGGTCGCCCGGCAGGTAACCCCAGATTTCGTCAGCGGTGAAGGACATGATCGGCGCCATCCAGCGCACCAGCGCCTCGGCAATATGGTACAGCGCGGTCTGGCAGCTACGACGCGCGATGCTGTCAGCCTTGGTGGTGTACTGGCGATCTTTAATGATATCGAGCCAGAACGAGCCCATTTCGATGGAGCAGAAGCGCATCAGGCGCTGCACCACTTCGTGGAAGTCGTAGGATTCGTAGGCTTTGACGATATCGTCCTGAGCCGCTTGCGCGCAGCCTACTGCCCAGCGGTCCAGCACGACCATCTCTTCCGGTTTCACCATATCTTTTGCCGGATCGAAACCGTTGAGGTTCGCCAGCAGGAAGCGCGCGGTGTTACGGATACGACGATAGCTGTCAGCGGCGCGTTTGAGGATCTCGTCAGAGACCGCCATTTCGCCGGTGTAGTCGGTGGAAGCCACCCACAGGCGCAGAATATCCGCGCCCAGCTTGTTCATCACGTCCTGCGGAGAAACGGTGTTGCCGATAGACTTGGACATCTTGCGGCCCTGGCCATCAACGGTAAAGCCGTGGGTCAGTACCTGGCGGTAAGGCGCTTTGCCCTTCATCGCGGTAGAGATCATCAGGGATGACATAAACCAGCCGCGGTGCTGGTCGGAGCCTTCCAGATACATATCGGCGGCGTGACCGGCGAACTCCGGACGCACGTCAACGACGGAAGAGTGGGTCGACCCGGAGTCAAACCAGACGTCCAGCGTATCCGGCACCTTCTCGTAGCTATCCGCGTCGGCGCCGAGGATGTCGCGGGAATCGAGATCCCACCACGCCTGGATGCCGTCGACTTCTACGCGTTTCGCCACTTCTTCCATCAGTTCCAGCGTGCGCGGATGCAGCTCCTGCGTCTCTTTATGCACGAACAGCGACATCGGTACGCCCCAGGTGCGCTGACGGGAGATACACCAGTCAGGACGGTTGGCGACCATCGATTCGATACGCGCCTGGCCCCAGTCAGGGATCCACTGCACGCCTTTGATTTCGGAAAGCGACTGTTTGCGCAGGCCTTTTTGATCCATGCTCACGAACCACTGCGGCGTGGCGCGGAAGATGATCGGCGTTTTGTGACGCCAGCAGCACGGGTAGCTGTGCTGCATTTTTTCAACGTGCAGCAGCGCGCCTTTTTCTGACAGAAGCGCAACGACAACATCGTTGGCTTTAAAGACGTTTACGCCGTCCAGCGTTGGGTAGGTTCCCGGCAGATAGGCGCCGTCCGGGCCAACCGGGTTCGCCACTTCAAGGCCATATTTTTGACCGATGACATAGTCATCCGGACCGTGGCCTGGCGCGGTATGCACCGCACCGGTACCCGCGTCCAGCGTGACGTGATCGCCCAGGATCGCCGGGACGTCAAAATCGAGGAACGGATGCTTAAAGCGCATCAGTTCCAGCTCGGCGCCGTTCACCACCGCCAGGATGGTGTAATCAGCAATGCCGGCGCGCTTCATCACGCTGTCGACCAGGTCTTTTGCCAGAATCAGCGCCTGACCGTCAACCTGCACCAGCGCATAGTCAAACTCCGGGGAGAGCGAGATGGCGCGGTTCGCCGGCAGGGTCCACGGGGTGGTGGTCCAGATAACCAGAGAAACCGGGCCGTTGACGTCGGCCACGCCAAATTTCGCCAGCACCGCCGCTTTATCGGCCGCGTGGAACGCCACGTCGATGGACGGAGAGGTTTTGTCGTAATACTCGACTTCCGCTTCCGCCAGCGCGGAACGGCAGTCTACGCACCAGTGCACCGGCTTAGCGCCTTTGTGCAGATGGCCGTTGCCGATGATTTTACCCAGCGCGCGGATGATGTTGGCTTCGGTTTTGAAGTCCATGGTCAGGTACGGGTGCGACCAGTCGCCCAGCACGCCCAGACGGATAAAGTCTTTACGCTGTCCGTCAACCTGGGTGGCGGCGTATTCGCGGCACTTAGCGCGGAACTCGGCGGCGGTGAATTTCTCACCCGGCTTACCGTACTCTTGCTCCACTTTCAGCTCGATCGGCAGACCGTGGCAGTCCCAGCCCGGTACGTACGGAGAGTCATAGCCCGCCAGCCCTTTGGACTTAACGATAATGTCTTTCAGAATCTTGTTAACCGAGTGACCAATATGAATGCTGCCATTCGCATAAGGAGGGCCATCATGCAGAATGAAGGTTTTTTTGCCTTTTTTGGCTGCACGAATGATGCCGTACAGGTCATCATCGGTCCAACGCGCCAGCATTCCCGGTTCACGCTTGGCGAGGTCGCCGCGCATCGGGAACCCTGTTTCCGGCAAATTCAGGGTCGATTTATAGTCACTCATCAGATTCTCGGTTCCGTATTTCGGTTTGATAAACACCGTCAGGGTTATGCCTGGCCGGTTAGCCCAAAGAAGTCGCGGGCCGTTAACTCATCACGTGCGATTTGCGTTTTCAGCTCATCAAGCGACGCAAATCGCTGCTCATTACGTATTTTTTTACGCAGTATTACATCTATATGGCGACCGTAGAGGTCCATTACAACATCCAGGAGATGAACTTCCAGCTGCTGACGCACGCCGGAGACCGTTGGACGAGTACCAATGTTGGCGACGCCCATAAAAGGTTTGTCGCCAAGCCCTGTCACTTCTACCGCATAGACCCCTTTTACGGGGGAAACCTGACGGCGCAGCGGTAAATTCGCCGTCGGGAAGCCTATTGTGCGCCCAAGTTCATCGCCGTGCACGACGCGACCGGAGATAGTAAACGGATGCCCCAGCAGCGTCTCCGCGAGGGGCAGATCGTCGTCCGCCAGCGCCTGACGTACCGCCGTGCTGCTGATGCGCACGCCGCCTTCACAGAAGGTTTGAGTGCTGGTGACGTCAAAGCCGAACTCCACGCCGGCTTTTTGCAGTAACAAGAAATCCCCCTGGCGACCGGCGCCAAAGCGGAAATCATCGCCAACGGCGAGGAACTGGACGCCCAGCTGGCGCACCAGCAGTTCGCTGATAAAGTCCTGGGCGGTCAATGCCGCAAAGCGCCGATCGAAGCGCACGCACAGTACGTAATCGACGCCGCTTTCGGCCAGATAATTCAGCTTCTCACGCAGGCGCGTTAAACGCGCGGGCGCTTTATCGGCGGCAAAAAGCTCAAGCGGCTGTGGTTCAAAAATCATCACCACCACCGGTAAGCCACGCTGGCGACCTTCTGCGCGCAAACGCTGCAATAATGCCTGGTGCCCGCGATGCACGCCGTCAAAATTTCCAATGGTCAGCACGCACCCGTGCGGGGCCTGACTGAGATTATGTATGCCGCGTATCAGCTTCATGTCTGGCTCAAAACAGTGAAAATCGTCCGAGTATACCTTGTACAACTGGCGACGTTAACCAGCGATTGCACCTCTTCACCGAAAGATCCCGGGAATTCATTCACTCAGCGCGAGATTGCGGGAAAATCTCTCCAGCGTCGTCGATTTTTATGGTCGAAAGGCTGTATTCGCCTGCAACAAGCTGGTAGAATCTTGCGCCATCACTACGTAATAAAGCGTTGTTGGTTTAAACGACGCTTATTTGCACAAATCCATTGACAAAAGAAGGCTAAACGGGCATTCTCCTCGGCCTTTGAATTGTCCATATAGAACACATTTGGGAGTTGGACCTTGGCTAATATCAAATCAGCTAAGAAGCGCGCCGTTCAGTCTGAAAAGGCCCGCAAGCACAACGCTAGCCGTCGCTCTATGATGCGTACTTTCATCAAGAAAGTATACGCAGCTATTGAAGCTGGCGACAAAGCTACTGCACTGAAAGCATTTAACGAAATGCAACCAATCGTGGACCGTCAGGCTGCTAAAGGTCTGATCCACAAAAACAAAGCTGCGCGTCATAAAGCAAACCTGACCGCTCAGATCAACAAACTGGCTTAATCGCCTGCTTGTTGTCGCTTTGTAAAAAAACCCGCGAAAGCGGGTTTTTTTATGCCTGTCGTTTATCACGTAATACGTCACGACTCGCGTTCTGGTTATCGCAGCCAGCTCATGCTTCCGCATGAACTGGTGGGGTATTTTCCGCGCGGCAAGAAACCGTTCTGGCCTATGCCTGAGGCGGCGTAAAGAGCGCCGAATAGTCGCGATGACAAATACGCTGCACCGCTGGATGCTGGATCATTCGTTCGGCAAAGATGGCGTGATACTCCTCCATGACGTTGTCCATGCGTCCGATCTCGACTATCGACTCATCGCTATAGAAATCATGCGCATAGAGCGTCGGCGCGACAAATATCGCATTGTGCGCCGCGCCGAAGGCCTTCATCAACGCCGCATCATCAAACTCGCCCAGAATCTCCACCTGCAAACCCTGCGAGTTAAACCAGTTCAGCAGCTTGCGCCCTAACATAGAACGGCGGCCGGGGATCAGCAAACGGCGTTCTTCCAGACAGCCGGGGAACGGTTTTTCCGGCGGCGGATTCATGCACCAGAAGCTCACGCTGCACTCGCCGATTTTCACCGAAAACAGCCCTTCCTGCTGGGTGGAATCGATGGGGCAGTCGGAGATAATCATATCGAGTTTATGCTGGCTTAGCTGCTCCAGCAGCATTTCGTGGGTCGACTCGAAGCAGCGTAAATGGATCTGTTCATTCTCGACGACGGCGGCATCCAGTACGCCGCTCACCAACCTTTTCGACAGCGCATCCGCAACGCCAACATCAAACAGCAGATTCGACTCTTTACGGTAGTTAACGATGTCGAGCATTTCCTGGCTCAGCGTAAACATGCGATCCGCATAGCGGAACACCAATTCACCTAATTCGCTAGGCTCCAGCCCCCTTCCTTTACGCTTGAACAATTTCCCCTGCAGGCGTTCTTCCAGCGCCTTAATTTGCCCGGTAATGGTCTGCGGCGTCAGGAACAGCGCTTCCGCCGCGCCAACAACGGAGCCCTCTTTGTAGACATGCCAGAAGTAGTACAGGTGGTTGTAGTTGATATGCGACATGCTTCTCTCCCTGATAATGTCCAGGAGAGCCGTAGCGGCTCTCCGTGAGATGTTAAGCCGCGTAGCCCGAATCCGTTACGCGCTTACGCAATATTATGTATCCCGTGACGGCCGATAATATCGATCCAATCAGGATGCCAAGCTTGGCCCAGTTGATCAATCCGGGGTCGACGCTACCGAAGGCCAGGGTGGCAATAAAAATCGACATTGTGAAGCCAATCCCACACAGGATGCCGACCGCCATAATTTGCTTACAGGTGGTTCCTTCGGGTAACGAAGCCCATTTCAGCTTCAGCGCCAGCCAGCAGAAGACGCTAATACCCAACGGCTTACCGATAAACAGCCCGGCAATAATACCCAACGGCAGCAGTGAGGTCAGCCCTTCTACCGTGACGCCCTGCAAAGAAACGCCCGCGTTAGCGAAGGCGAACAGGGGCAGGATCAGGAATGCCACCCACGGATGCAGCACGTGCTCAAGCTGCTTCGCCGGCGATTTGCCGTTCTGCTCTTTTAGCGGGATCATAAAGCCGACAATGACCCCGGCCAGCGTTGCGTGAACCCCCGACTTAAGAACCGCGGTCCAGAGTATGGCGCCCACCAGAATATAGATCCCGGTACGCCGTACGCCGCACAGATTTAACCCCGCCAGCACAGCAATGGCTCCGGCAGCGACAACCAATGAGACGACGGAAAGATCGTGCGTATAGAACAGCGCAATAATAATAATGGCGCCCAGATCGTCGATAATGGCCAGCGCCATCAGGAAAATCTTCAGCGCGGCGGGCACCCGATTCCCCAGCAGCGCCAGCACGCCCAGCGCGAAGGCAATATCGGTGGCGGCCGGAATTGCCCACCCTTCTCTGGCAATCGCATCCTGGCCGTTAAACGCCAGGTAGACCAGCGCCGGAACCACCATTCCGCCCAACGCCGCGACCACCGGAAACACCGCCTGGCGACGGCTGGCCAATGCCCCCTGATTCATTTCACGCTTCACTTCCAGACCGATAAGCAGGAAAAATACCGCCATCAGCGCGTCGTTAATCCACAACAGCATGTTCTTGTTGATCTCTAACGCACCGATGCGCAGCTGGACGGGCGTTTCCAGGAAAGAGCGATACAGGCCGCTGGTCATGCCGGTATTGGCTAATAACATGGCCATGATAGCGGCCAGGATTAAGATAATGCCCCCGGAAGCATCGCTCTGAAAAAAACGCTGCAGATGTTTCACTTTTACCTCACCATATCCGCAAACAACTCGATAAAAGCATAATACATATGCGGAAACCTCGAAAAAATCAGTTTTAAATTGCCATTACATTCGTTTTTTACGAATTAACCCTCATCAAGAGATTGGCCGTCCGCTCGTCAATGGGTGACGCTGCGTTGTCCGAACAGGAAGTCAGAGGTACGCCAGCCCCATCCTCAACGGCCATAAGGAAAGAATCCGTATCGCCATCTTCATGGTTATGCGTATTAGCTTAGCGTGAATGGGATGATGCATGAGCGGTTGCCGCGATCGTCGACTTTTTTATGTCCCCATAAGATATTTAAAAATTATACCAATGGGAAATCTCTCTTTACGTCATTAGCATGATTGACAGGATAATCAATATATGAATATCTCGACAATTTCCGTACCAAGAAAGTTTAAAAGGTGACTACTAATACTAATAAACACCTTTGCCCTGAAAAGTATTAAAAAGCCGTGGGTAATTTTTTCATATCTATTAAACGGCCGCCATCAATAGTTATATAGCCGCCTTTTTTCAGTTCAGAGAGAAGCTTCATGGTACGGCTACGGGAAATTCCTGTTCGGCGTTGAATGAAGTTAAGCACATTAATACTTTGTCGATATTCGCTGGCATAAGCCCAAAGCTCGATTAATAACGATCTCACCTTCAGATAAGAATCCACACCGACCAGTTCACGATCGCGTACGCTCATGACCATCAGACGATAGGCAAGTATTCGTGCGACATCGTGCCACAGATCGCACTCATCAACAGTCTTGATAAAGTCGGGCAGAGACACTGCGCGTCCGCTGCACTTCGTTTCCGCTATCAGAAAGTGTTCTGGCCGGGTCGGAACATTGTAAGTCACCCCATAACTATCGACTAATCCGATAATGGCGGGAGCAAAAGAGGAATTAACATGAAGTCCGCTGCCACAGCGGCAAAAAGAAAATATACCGGACTCCAACAGCACAATTTTATTTTCCCCGTCTGAATTCAGTAAAAACTCATCTCCGGGAGCCAAATTAAAAGGTTTACCGAAGGACCATAGCGAGGCGAAGAGTGCATCAAGCGCTGCATGCGGTTTAGCCTGTTGGGAAAAAAGATAGGAATGCAGGGTATTCCCATTATCATTTTCAGCAACGTCTAATTTCATTTTTCATTATTACCATAATCATAGATTACCCCAAGATATACTTAACGGAGGTTATCTTCAATTCATTATAAACATCCTCCCGGAAGTATATTTTTAGCCGCAAGCACGAAAACGCAATACTTAGCACAAAGCGCAAATTCTTAATATAAACTTCAACAACCACAAATAAATCGCAAAACAAAAAATTAACATAACAATAAAATAACTGCTGAAACTATCTCTCACGAAATAAAAATACACTAAAAATAGTGATTCAGAAATTAAATATTCTGAATCACTATGAACAGCGATGCATTTTTCAGGCGCTATGGCGGGGTAAATGTGACATTAACTGAAATAGGCCGGTGCGGTATAATACTCAACCATTTTATCTGCCAGCCAACCGCCATCTTCACCATTAGAGTGAATGGTGGTTATGCTTACCGTCGAGCCGCCGCCCCACAGTACTGAGAAAACATGGTAGTCGGGTAGATTCAATGCCTGCATTTGCCCCCAGTCGTAACCCTTATCCTGGCGTAAAAAGTCACCGACGGTCGCCGCGCCGTAAGTTGCGCTATTCACCGCCGTATTGAGCAGATCTGACGCGATGGTATCGAGATCGCAGCCAATACGCGCATCGCCCATAAAGAAGCTTCCGCCCGATGCGTAATGCGCGGCGGCAATTTTACTGCTGCCTTCATCCACGGTTGGCATATGGCCGCCCGGAATTTGCCACAGCATTGCCGGTTTACGCAGCGCTTTAGCCGCGTGTTTTACCATCCCCAGATAATTAAACCAGCAGGTCGCGTTCCAGGCATAGTGCGCTAATGCATCAGGGCTAAAGCAATCGCGCTCAAATTTATCAAAAGCGATAAAGTCTGGCGCATACTCACCGCTATAGACACCCAGCTCATTGATAAAGTTGGCGATAGCGGTCCCCTGCGCGGCCGGATCGGCGTTCGGCCTGAGTACCCAATCTGCCGTTCCCGTCGCCCATACGTTTGTCTGCCAGCCGAATGCCACATCCGGCGCGAACTGCCGCACAATGTAGTTGATCGCCTGGACATAACCGTAGAGATCGTTAGAAAACGTCGGCAACACCGGCGCGCTGAATCCCGGAAGCGCAGGCAAAGCATTAATCGCGGCCGCCAGTTGGACATTAACCTGCATGCTATTCGCTTGACGCACCGCAGCGTAGCCATACGGCTCCTGCTGCATCGCGCCAAGAAAATCGGGGTTCAGCACAAAGGTGGCGGGAACCGGATGCTCGTCATCCTTCCAGAATTGCGCCGCGAGACACTGGGTGATGAAGTTGCCAAAATGGTTACGCAACCGCTGAGCGTCCTGGAGATCGGCGAGCGCGCTGCCGCCGCTGGCATTGGCGGTATACACCACCATGACCGGCATTACGCAACGGCCCGCCTCTTTTTCAATCTCACGTACCAGAGGAACGGTTTTGTGAATCGGGAGCGAATCATAATCAAGAAAGCCGTCGCCGTTTTTATCCACTTCCGCAGCCGGGACGGGGTCACCGCCGCCATCAAAACCATCGTATTTAAACAGGGCGCTAAAGGGGACGTCGCGGTATAGCGATACGGTGTCCGCCGCATTCACCGTCACGCCACCGTGGGCGAGATAGTTTGGCCAGCCTTTAACCTGCAAGGGAACGCCCTGAACAAACTCCAGGGTGATATGGTTGACGCTTTGCAACAGCCGCAGCGGCGCGTCCGGTTCACAGCGCCACGGCGTCCCGGAGAGATAAACCTCTGGCGCCTCAACGCTGTACTGGCCAGGAGCCATAGGCATCGCCAGCGTTTGCAGATGGGGAGTGCTCTCCAGCATCAGAGTATATTGATATTGCCCATAGCAGAACCGATAGCGCTGGGGCGAAACGCCCTCAGGCAAGCCCAGTATAGTGGCCTGAACCTCAACAAAATCATGGCTATCAACCTCCGTCTGCCGGAAGCCGACGAGCACCTCTTTCGCCACCCCTTGTTCAGGGGTAAAAATAGTCGGCAGGGCGGGAGTCGTCACCATCTGGTTATTGATAACCGCAGGTTGCAAACCCATCTGATAGCGGTGCCCCGCGGTAAGCCGGGTCACCAGCTGCATTTGATTGACGGGCATTGTCAGGGTTCTTTCGCAGACGCCAGATTCCGTCCACAGCTCAACCACCATTTCCGCGCCGATGAACTCAGGGGCATCGACAGTCAGGCGTACCGAAGCCAACGGTACTGGCGATTGATACGCAACCCGGCAGGTTTGGGCGTCATGACCGGAAACAAGCTTAAGCGAATACGTCGATTCAACAGGCGCGATCCGCATATCATCATTGCACAGCTCCAGCACGGTGATAGCGTAATCGCCGGCGCTAAGATCGCCGATGACTAAAGCCTGTCCCCACTCGCCGGCAAAGCGTTGTGATGTTGCGTCTGGATAGCGCAGATCGATGGTCGGCTTGAGGGTTGTGCTTTCCGCCAACGGTGGAAACTCAATTTCAATCGTCCCCTGACGGCCAGGATCGTGCGCCAGGGTTGCGGTTAAGCCGCTCATCGTGACCGGAGTTTGGGTAGCGGAAAGAAAGAACTGCAGCTCGGCGCTGGCCCCGGCCGTCAGCCAGAACTCGCCATCATGATGAATGGTAATCGTATTTTTCTCGATGGGCCAACCGCCGTCGCTGCCCAGCGTCACGGGCTTATTGCCGAGCAAAGAACCGCTGAATGGGCTGTAAGGATCGGGATGCCCGCTGGCGGTAAACTCCAGCTTAAGTTGATTAAGATCGATAGAGTGGGAATAGAGATTGGTCAGCGTCAGGGTGACGCGCTGATACCAGCTGGTCGTACTCAGCTGGCTTGCCGCAATAACTATCCCTTCCTCTTCCTCAACCGCATCATCACCCTGCTCTTGAGGTTCCGGAGCAACCTCATCCGTTTCCTCATCAGCAGGGATATTGTCTTCAGGTTCGGGCTTCAGGCTATCAGTATCATCATCGGCGGGAACTTCAGGTTCTGGCTCAACCTCATCTGCAGCGTCATCCGTTGTCTCGTCTTGTGCCGAAGAGGCCAGAGTTAATGTGAAGGTCGAGAGTTTTACCGGAACCTGAGTGGCGGCAAAACTGAAGAATAACGTACCGCTTTCGCCCGGCTGCAGTAACAGCTGCCGGCTGTTATTAATAATGATTTCATTGACGTCAACGGTCCCCTGTGATTTACCGCTTAACGTAAGAGGCATGTCCCCTTTGAGGGTACCGCCAAAATTTCCCCACGGATCCTGATGGCCGGACCCGGTAAAGCTAATGACCGCATGATTCATATCCACGGCACGGTTATTTTCATTGGTGATGGTTAACGTGATTTTCTGATACCAGCTATTCACATCGATCTGGCTGTTTTTAATCGAGACCGTCATTGACAACACTCCTCGTTCCCTGGTGGAAAAAGCCCCGGTTTTCCGGGGCTTGTATTGTTGAACTCAATCCTTTTCCTTTAATGAAAAGGATTAGTAAGCACCAAGGTCAGTCCATGCCTGGCCCGCAGCGCAGTTCAGATCCGGCTGATCGCCCTGAGACCACCATTTCACCTGGTAGTTATGGCCTTTCCAGCTTACCGTTTCGAATGACCCCCAGTTCCCACCGTACACGGTTGCGGCATCCCACAGCGGATAAGGCGTAGTCGCGTCATCCCCCGAAGTCTCATCTTCTGCCGGCGTGGTATCTTCTTCCGGCTCTACGGGCACAACGCTATCTTCCTCTTCCGGCTCAGGTTGAATCTGAGACGCAGCCGGAACGGCGACCAGCACGAAACGCTGCTGGGTAGAAGGCTCGCCCCAGACATCCCGGACAAACAGGGTGAACTGGAAGTTGGTTTTAACGGAAACGTCCGGAACGACGAACTCGATCACGGGAACGGTTTTGTCAGCCACGGTGATTTCAGACGGAACACCCCAGCTGAAGGTGATATCGTCTTTATCTTCGTCAGAGGATCCTTCACCGGAAAGCTGTACGGTAGAGCCGCCGACGACGCGCAGTTCAACGGCGGCTTTCGGCGCGTGGTTCACGTCGGTAGTCGCATCTTCTTCATCCGGTTCATCCGCCGGGTCGACGTTGATGCCTTCGAAATAGAACGGCTCCATATCGATAACTTCAGACGCCATTTCATAGCCCAGACCTTCACGGGCGGCGTTAACCAGCACGCCGTTGTCCTGGTCGATTGTCCAGGTGAACAGCGCGCCCAGGCCGAGGCTGGCGGCGTATTCACCCTTGGCTTTCACCGTGCGCGGCGTATCCAGGGACATGAACAGTTTGCTGTCAGGGTTGTAGAGGTAGTCCGCGTCGGCAACCTTGTCGGTGTAGACGTTGAAGCCGTTACGGCCTTTCTGGTTTTCCAGATCCAGGTAGTTATAAATGATGTCGTACCATTCGGTGGTACCCGATTCGAAGGAGCCGACGGTGGTGCCGGTGCCCGGGCTATAGGTGCCTTTCAGCGGGGACAGGGATTCCAGCTCCGCGTTGCGCCCGTTACGGGTGTAGGCAGCGTAACCAATGTTGATGCGCTCTGCCGGGAAGCCTTCGGACAGCAGATGGCCGACAACGGTATCCACCCCCCAGCCGCCTTCTTCCAGCGCCTTCAGGTTGGTGTGGTGGGTCACGCTCTCCGCCCACGGGGTACCGAAGAAGTCATAGGTCATGACGTTGATACCGTACAGGCCCGCTTTCAGCAGCGCATTGACGTTGGAGTAGCCGAGCGTCTTGACCACCGCGGAGCTGGCAATGGAGATTTTGACGTTGCTCAGGCCTGCGGCGTCCAGCTGCTTACGCAGTTCGCCAATCAGCAGGGCGTAGTTCTCGCCGTCTTCCGGGCCGTACGGGTTGCCAGCGCCTTCGGCATTCGGATATTCCCAGTCAATGTCCACTTCGCTGAACATCGGGAACTGCTTGAACAGTTTTACCACGCCTTTGGCAAAGACCTTACGCGAGGCGTCAGACGCGGCGGTTTCATGGAAACCGTTACTCATACTCCAGCCGCCGATGCTCATGGACAGCACCAGGTCGTGGCCCTGCTGCTTCGCTTTAGCCTGCAGATCGCGCAGGCCGCCGAGCAGGCCCTTAGTATTACTCTGGGTCACGGTCTTCGGATCGACATCCCAGCCGCTGACGGTATGGCCAACGTTAACGTAAGACTGGAAGTCGCCCCACGGGTCGAGGAAGGTGGGCTCGTACTTCACTTTTCCGCACTGATCGGCACCTTCGGCAACCACGTCGCGCCACAGGTTGTCCACTTTGTGGAAGCCGGTCACGCCGACGAAACCGACGATGATTTTGTCGTAGGCGGTAGGAGAAACGTTGGCCAGGTCGTAGCCGCGACCGCGGTTATCTTTTGAATCATCGCCCTGCAGACGACCATCGTACTGTGACCAGTCGGTGTAGTAGCCGAAGACTTTGGGTTTGGTGGTGGAAGCTTTGTATTTGTTATAGACCGGTTTAGCGACGCGAGCGGAGGTATAGCTGTATGCGCTCACTTCTGTTGCCGGGTTAAAGCCGTCTGCGGCGTTGCTGGTTTCGGTCAGCGTATCGCCTTGAATCAATTTGCTGGTAGCCATTTTTAATTTCCTTTTAAGTTTGAAAAATTGTCGCAGTTCGTTCTGCCGGGCCAATAATCCAATCCTTACGAGGCGATGGCTAATCACAAAACATCACGTTTTCGATACAGACTTCACGCTAATTTATGAGGCTAAAATGATAGTAATAATCTCCGGCTCATCAGCAGGTAAACGCATCTCATCAAAACGGGATTAAAACATCAGCAGCATAGTAAATATCATTAATCACCTAGTTAAATATCATTTAACTTACATGAGATTATGTGATTAAGCTCTCACCATCAAATGACATTACAATAATACGGATGACAAGTAATAGATTAAGACAATTCTCGTACAATATATTTAACGCAAGCAAACAGGATCATATCTAAAGGACGACAATATGAAAACTTATCTCATCAACGACAATTGCGTTTATAATGAAGGAAAGTATGAACTGAGAACCGCTTCCAACTCAAAGGTCATTAAAATGACGGCAATGAGGGCGAAGTGTCTTAGCTTCATCATCGAAAATGCTGATATGGATATTATTGAGCGCCAAAAAATAACCACAGAGTTATGGGGAAGTCGTAGCCATTTTGTCAATGATGCAAATTTAACGCAAATACTCTACCTGATCAGACGAGATCTGAAGTCGCTTGGAATAAACGATCTCTTTATCACCATCCCAAGACAAGGCATTCAAGTTAATAAAGAGATCCCTATTAAAGCAATGGAAAGCAAGAAGAAAGAAAACAAACGACAGGTTTTCAGAAAGACGCTGGCAGCATTAACCACGGTCTTTTCTGTCACCCTCGGTACAGTGATGTATTTGCATATTCATTAATTCAAGGAGAGAAAAAATGAACCCAATCATTGATGGCATTTTGGCGATGGAAGGTGGTTACAGCCTGAACCCGAAAGATAAAGGTGGTGCAACCAACTGGGGAATCACTGAGGCGACAGCCCGGGCCCATGGTTATACCGGTGAGATGATCAACCTGACGCGAACTGAAGCATTTTCTATTCTCGAAGAAGATTATTGGATTAAACCCGGCTTCGAGCAGATATCAACACTCTCCTGGCCCATTTCCTTTGAACTCTGCGATGCCGCAGTCAATATTGGCCCCCACTATCCCTGCGTGTGGCTACAGCGCTGGCTAAATGCACTAAATCGGGAAGAAAGAAGCTACCAGGATATCAAAACCGATGGCAAGATTGGCCCCCGAACGCTCGCGGCCCTCAAGCATTTTCTGACCTTACGGGGTAAGCAGGGGGAGGAGGTATTAGTCAAAGCGCTCAACTGCAGCCAGGGCGCCTACTACCTGGATATCACTGAAAAAAATAGACAAAATGAAGAGTTCATTTTTGGCTGGATGAAAGCCAGAGTCAAATAACACGATTAT
The DNA here is from genome assembly GCF_001753185.1 of Klebsiella sp. LTGPAF-6F. NCBI lineage: Bacteria > Pseudomonadati > Pseudomonadota > Gammaproteobacteria > Enterobacterales > Enterobacteriaceae > Klebsiella > Klebsiella sp. LTGPAF-6F. Next base: position 997,164 of record NZ_CP017450.1, on the reverse strand, counting down.
TTAATTATAGCTAATAAAAGACTCAGGGATGAGCCTTTTATCATGATCGATATACATTAAATATGTAGTTAATGTATTTTTGCGTCATCCAGCGCTTTTTTAATTTTCTCGCCAAGAATTTTTAAAATCGGCCCTGCGAATACTCCGCCAAGACCGGCGGCGAGTAGCACCATATTAAAACTAAGCTCTTTTTCAATCGCTACAGCGCTGAGCAAAAAACTGGTAAAACAGGAAACCACCACCTGGGTCAAACAGTGCATGATTCCCTTATGGGAATGATCGTCACCCTCTTGCCTATCACGGCGGATAAGATAGCTAACAAATCCCCCCCAGGCGCCGGTAGCAATAATGGTGAACAATATTTCGACTTCCAGCAAAACGACTTCCGTGGTTTCGAGATGGTTGGGAATAGACATAGTACACTCCTTGATTAACTCATATAAAAAGGCACCACCAGAGTGTAGGTAGGTTGACTATTTTAAAATAATCAAAGAGTATCAAACCAAACCATATTTGATATAGTGTTTGAAAAGATACTCCTCAGCGACGAAATGATGACAGCGTGTGTAACCGGGAGACAACTTCGTTAATGATGGATATATTTTTACTATTTTTGTCCCATGATGCATAAATCTGTATAGATTTGAACGTAAGTTCAGGTGGCGGCTGAACAAACTTAATATCATATTTGCGCTGATTTTTATAAAAAAGTGCCAGCTTTAACGGCATTAATGCGATTAATGAGGTGCGTTCAATCATACTTAACATCCCATTGAGTGAATCGCTGCGATAGCCGATAATGCGCGATCCTTTATAATAAAAATTATCTTTAAAAAGGCCTTTATCATTTATAATCATCGGTGAATACCTACCCAGTTGATACATCGCGTGACGAGAAGAATAGAAATGATGTAATGAGATATGAGGTAAGGTACTCAGGATATGGTTGCTGGCGAAAATGCAAACAAAGCTCCTGAAGCTGTCGATAAGCTGATTATCAATTCCCGGGATATTCAACGGCTCGCTGCTAATCAGAAGATCGCATTCCGCAGTGAGTAGTAAATCAGCCAGCACCTCGCGGGAAAGGTTTCGTGATGAATAATGATTAAGTAACACGCGCTCAAAGATATCGTCTGCATAAAGCTGAGAGAGGTAGTAAGTCTCAACGATATCTCCGCCTAAAATAGTCATCCTGGCGTCAGCGTTATCTTTTTTGTCGGAAATAAATGTGCTCTCTACCAATTCCATCACCTGACGGAAATTTTGATAGATTTCAATCGCCTTCGCGGTAGGTAACAGACCATCCTTACCACGAACAAACAACTCTTCCTGATAATACCCTTGTAAACGGCGGAGCGCCAATGACACGGCAGAAGGGGTAATTCCAAGTTTTTTGGCTGCTTTAGCAGCATTTCCAGCCGAAATAACAGCATCAAGAGTCTTGATTAAATTATAATCAAAATCCTTATTGGCACCTTTCGATCCCATCCGCTGTAGGCCTCTAAAAATGAAAAAAGCAATATAGATAATACTCAAAATAAATCAATTGTTAGCCCTGATAAATAATAGGTTAATTTAAATAGTGTAGAAGCCTGATAGAAAAAAGCCTGGGCACGAAGGCCCAGGCTTGAAGAAAGTCAGGAAATGAATAGCAATTAGCGCGTCAAATCATCGAAAAACTTCTTCACGCCATCGAAGAAACTTTTAGAGCGCGGACTGTTCTTCTCACCCGTTGGCCCACCAAAGCTCTCCTGAAGATCTTTCAGCAGCTGCTTTTGTTTATCGTTAAGGCCAACCGGTGTTTCAACCACCACGCGGCACAGCAGATCGCCCTGCGCACCGCCGCGCACGGACTTCACGCCTTTACCGCGCATCCGGAACAGCTTACCTGTCTGCGTCTCGCCCGGCACTTTAAGATTTACACGACCGTCCAGCGTCGGAACCTCAATTTCTCCGCCGAGAGCGGCCATGGTGAAGTTAATCGGGACTTCGCAGTACAGATTATTTCCTTCACGCTCGAATATGGCGTGCTGCTTAACCTGAACCTGTACATACAGATCGCCAGCCGGTGCGCCATGCTCGCCCGCTTCACCTTCACCTGCCAGACGAATACGGTCGCCGGTATCGACGCCCGCCGGGATTTTAACCGACAGCGTTTTGGTTTTCTCAACGCGACCATGACCGTGGCATTTATTGCACGGATCTTTAATCAGCGTACCGCGCCCCTGGCAATGCGGACAGGTCTGCTGAACGGCGAAGAAACCCTGGCGCATCTGGACCTGGCCCGCACCGTGACAGGTTGGGCAAGTCTGCGGCTGGCTACCCGCTTTGGCTCCGCTGCCGTGGCAAACGTCGCACTCTTCCAGAGTCGGGATACGGATCTCTTTGGTTACGCCGCGAACGGCTTCTTCGAGCGTCAGATCCATGTTATAGCGCAGGTCCGAGCCGCGCGCTGCGCGCTGGCGACCGCGTCCGCCGCCAAAAATATCGCCGAAAACATCGCCAAAGATATCGCTGAAATCCGCGCCGCCGCCAAAACCACCGCCGCCGCCACCCATGCCGCCCTGCTCAAACGCGGCGTGACCGTACTGATCGTAGGCTGCACGCTTCTGGGCATCGGTCAGGATTTCATACGCTTCTTTGATTTCTTTGAATTTAGCTTCAGCCTCTTTATCACCCTGGTTACGGTCCGGGTGATACTTCATGGCCAGGCGCTTATACGCCTTTTTGATTTCACGCTCTTCCGCTGTTCTGGAAACGCCTAAAATCTCGTAATAGTCTTGCTTTGCCATTGGTGTTTTTCAGCCCCTTAACATGCGTGCACGGGCGGAGAGGAAACCTCTTCGCCCGTGCCAGTGTTTTACCCGTTCAAAGGGCGATTATTTTTTGTCTTTCACTTCTTCGAACTCAGCGTCAACAACATCGTCGTCCTTCGCGTTGCTCTCGGAAGCGTCAGCGCCGCCAGCCTGCTGCTGAGCGTGCTGCTGCTGAGCGATTTCCATCAGCTTCTGGGAAGCCTGGGCCAGCGCCTGCATTTTCGCTTCAATATCGGCTTTATCTTCACCTTTCAGCGAAGTTTCCAGCGCAGTCAGCGCAGACTCGATAGCGGTTTTATCGTCAGCCGGCAGTTTATCGCCTGCTTCCTCAACCTGCTTACGCGTGCTGTGCAGCAGGTGGTCACCCTGGTTACGGGTCTGTACCAGTTCTTCAAACTTACGGTCAGCTTCTGCGTTAGCTTCAGCATCGCGTACCATTTTCTGAATTTCTTCTTCGTTCAGACCAGAAGAGGCTTTGATGGTGATCTTCTGCTCTTTACCGCTGTTTTTGTCTTTCGCGGACACATGCAGGATACCGTCAGCATCGATGTCGAAAGTCACTTCGATCTGAGGCATACCGCGCGGTGCCGGGTTGATACCATCCAGGTTGAACTGACCCAGAGATTTGTTATCCGATGCGCGTTTACGCTCACCCTGAATAACATGGATGGTTACCGCAGACTGGTTGTCTTCAGCGGTTGAGAACACCTGGCTGTGCTTGGTCGGAATGGTGGTGTTCTTATTGATCAGCGCAGTCATCACGCCGCCCATGGTTTCGATACCCAGAGACAGCGGGGTAACGTCCAGCAGCAGAACGTCTTTCACTTCACCCGTCAGGACGCCGCCCTGAACAGCAGCGCCAATGGCAACGGCTTCGTCCGGGTTAACGTCTTTACGCGGCTCTTTACCGAAGAACTCAGCAACTTTTTTCTGCACCATCGGCATACGGGTCTGACCGCCGACCAGGATAACGTCCTGGATATCGGATACGGACAGGCCAGCATCCTGCAGAGCAACTTTCAGCGGCTCGATGGAACGGTTAACCAGATCTTCTACCAGGCTTTCCAGTTTCGCACGGGTCACTTTGATGTTCATATGTTTCGGACCGGTGGCATCTGCGGTGATGTACGGCAGATTCACGTCGGTCTGCTGAGCGGAAGAGAGTTCAATCTTCGCTTTCTCAGCGGCTTCTTTCAGGCGCTGCATCGCCAGCGGGTCGTTACGCAGGTCAATGCCCTGATCTTTCTTAAACTCGTCAACGAGGTAGTTGATCAGACGGGTATCGAAGTCTTCACCGCCCAGGTGGGTATCACCGTTGGTCGCCAGAACTTCGAAGGTTTTTTCGCCGTCAACTTCGTCGATTTCGATAATGGAGATATCGAAGGTACCACCACCGAGGTCGTACACCGCGATAGTGCGGTTGCCGACTTCTTTATCCAGACCGTAAGCCAGCGCAGCGGCAGTCGGTTCGTTGATGATACGTTTGACTTCCAGACCTGCAATACGGCCGGCGTCTTTGGTTGCCTGACGCTGAGCATCGTTAAAGTAAGCAGGTACGGTGATAACCGCTTCAGTTACCGGTTCACCCAAGTAATCTTCAGCCGTTTTCTTCATTTTCTTCAGCACTTCGGCAGAGATCTGCGGCGGTGCGGTTTTGGTGCCTTTCACATCAAGCCATGCGTCGCCATTGTCTGCGGCAACGATTTTGTACGGCATGATAGAAACGTCACGCTGGACTTCTTCGTCCTGGAAGCGGCGGCCAATCAGGCGTTTAATCGCAAACAGGGTATTTTGCGGGTTTGTCACTGCCTGACGTTTAGCCGGCTGACCAACCAGAGTTTCACCATCCTGGGTATAGGCAATGATAGAAGGCGTGGTGCGATCGCCTTCGGCGTTCTCCAGCACGCGTGCAGTAGTGCCATCCATAATCGCTACACAAGAGTTGGTAGTACCCAGGTCGATACCAATAATTTTACCCATCTAAACGTCTCCACTAAAAATTCAGTCAACATGTGGTTGTGAACCTGTAATAAGGGCGAAACGTGCGGTTTCAACTACCCAGACATCATTTTTTTTCAGGTTCATTCACTGCGGTTGACTACAAGATGGGGTCGCCCACCGCGGCATCAAGGGGGGATACAAAAAAATTTTTGCCCTGCCCGCGCCGTCGGGTGGCGAGCAGGCCTCATAAGCGGTCCGGAAAGCGGGCCTAAAAACGCACAAAACATAATTAACAATAATAATTAAAGTTAAATATATTCATAAAACAATTGACATAATCCGCAATGATTACGTGCTAAAGACAATAAAGCTCCGGTGATAAAATACGCCCCCGCTATGACACATCCAATATTCAGGAAATCCTCATGAAATCACTGATTCATATATCAGCAGGGTTATTTTTAAGCGCCGCCTTAATAACGTCAGCATCCGCTAACGATCATAAAATTTTAGGGATTGTCGCCATGCCGCGAAATGAGACTAACGATCTCACGCTGAAGCTACCGGTATGCCGGGTGATTAAGCGTATCCAGCTCACTGCCGATCGCGGCGATGTCCAGCTGTCAGGCGCGACGGTGTACTTTAAAGCCAGCAATAGCGCCAGCCAGAGCCTCAACGTTCCGTCAACCATCAAACAGGGGGCAACCACCGACTGGATTAACATTAATAGCGACAACGATAACAAGCGCTGCGTAAAAAAAATCGCTTTTTCTGGCCACACGATTAACTCTTCCGACATGGCCTCGCTAAAAATCATTGGCGACGATTAATATCACTGTTCACCTTATCTGGTATTTATGAAAATTAATTATCTGGATGATGAAGACCTCTCTTTTCTTCATCGCTGTAGCGAAGAGCATCTGGAAGCATTCACCCGAATTCTGACTCACAATGAAAATGGAAAGCCGCGTCTTTCAAGCACGCTATTGCGTAATCAAACTTTCCAGGCGATGGCAGGGCATCCCGAACGCTATCGTCGCAACTGGCAGCTCATTGCCGGCGAGCTCCAGCACTTTGGCGGCGACAGCATCGCCAACACGCTGCGTCGTCACGGAAAGTTCTACCGGGAAATTTTGCTGGATGTCTGCAAGCGGCTAAAAATCAAAGCCGATAAGCACACCTCTACGCCGGAAATAGAACTGCATCTTCTGGAGCACTTCCTGGAACACAGCTGGAAGAAGATGGACGATCGGCAGAAAGCTGACTTCTTCACTGCCGTTGAGTGCCGGGTCAACGAGCATAAAGCGTTACTTCCCCATCTGCTGCAGACAAATAAGCTGGCGCAGGGCGTCACCCACCTTCTGGAAATCCGGCTGGCGAAGATCCTGCGCACGCACGCCGCGGTTAGCGTCATCGGCCACGGTCTGGTTCGCGGCGCGGGGCTTGGCGGCCCCCTCGGCGCCGCGTTTAATGGCGTCAAAGCCGTGAGCGGCAGCGCTTATCGCGTGACCATCCCGGCCGTACTGCATATTGCCTGTTTACGGCAAATGACCAGACTTCATCAGGTGAAAAATGAAATTGGTGAAAAATACCCCGCCAGATCATAGACAGTTTCGCAGCACCTAATTATTATGCCGCGCCCCGTCGCTGAGAGGCGGGGAATGCTTCCCTTTCTAATCATTATTTTGAGGAATTATGGGCAACACTAAGTTGGCTAATCCGGCACCGCTGGGCCTTATGGGCTTCGGCATGACCACTATTCTGCTTAACCTGGCAAATAGCGGCCTGTTCGCGTTTGATGTAGCTATCCTGGCGATGGGCATTTTTTACGGCGGCATTGCGCAGATTTTTGCCGGCCTGCTGGAGTTTAAAAAAGGCAACACCTTTGGTTTAACCGCATTCACGTCTTACGGCGCTTTTTGGCTGACGCTGGTTGCTATTCTTCTGATGCCGAAAATGGGCCTTGCAGAAGCACCCAACGCGCACTTCCTCGGTATGTACCTGGGACTATGGGGCGTTTTTACCCTGTTTATGTTCTTTGGCACCCTGAAAGCCGCGCGTATGCTGCAGTTTGTTTTCCTCAGTCTGACCGTGCTGTTCGCGCTGCTGGCGATTGGTCACCTGGCTGATAACGAAGGCATCGTTAAGATTGCGGGCTGGGTCGGTCTGGTCTGTGGCGCTAGCGCCATCTATCTGGCGATGGGTGAAGTACTGAACGAGCAGTTTGGCCGCACCGTTCTGCCAATCGGCGAAAAGCATTAATTAACGTCGCCGCCCGTTCGCGAGCGGCGACGTGAGCCCTATCGATTTACGGCAGGCGCTGCAGTTCAGCTTTCGGCGCAGCGACCTGTTGTTCCAGCCCCTGGCGCAGCCAGATCCCCAGCCCCAATCCCATCAACGACAGTGCCAGCACGTACCACGCGGGCGCCATCGGCGAAACGCCCATCAGCATGGTCACCGCAATCGGCGTCAGACCGCCAAAGATGGCGTAAGAGACGTTATAAGAGAATGAGATACCGGTAAAACGCACTTCAGCCGGGAACGCGCGCACCATCACATACGGAACCGCCCCGACCACGCCGACGCACAGCCCCACCGCACCGTAAAGCAGGAACAGGCGCTGCGGGCTATCGCCGGAAAGATGATAGAACGCCCAGCTTGCCACCGCGAGGAATACGCTGCCGACAATAAACGTGCGGCTGGCGCCAAAACGGTCAGCGGCCAGCCCTGCCAGCAGGCAGCCGATACACAGCATGATGGTGGCAATACTGTTCGCCTGCAGGGTGGTTGCGGGGGCAAAACCGTAGTGCTTTTGCAGCCAGACCGGCGACATCAGGATCACCACCACCACGCCGGCGGATAAAAGCCAGGTCAGCAGCATTGAGACCACCACCGCTTTCTGATGCTTCAGCGCGACGGCTTTAACCGGCAGCTCCTGCGCTAATGCTTTACGCTGCTGCATTTCGAGGAAAATCGGCGTCTCCTGGAGCCAACGGCGCAGATACATGGCGACAAGACCAAACGCGCCGCCTAACAGGAACGGAATACGCCAGCCGCCATCGTGGATACCCTGAGGAGTCAGATGAGTATTAATCAGCGTCGCGACGACCGACCCCAGCAATATCCCCACCGTCAGGCCAGCGGTCAGCGTACCGCAGGCGATACCTATTCTTTTTTCCGGTACATGCTCCGCCACAAAGACCCAGGCGCCGGGGACTTCACCGCCAATCGCCGCCCCTTGCAGAATGCGCATAAGCAGCAGCAAAAGCGGCGCCACGATGCCTACCGACGCGTAGGTGGGCAGCAGGCCAATCGCCAGCGTAGGCAGCGCCATCAGTAAAATACTCAGGGTAAACATCTTCTTACGCCCGACCAGATCGCCAAAATGGGCCATAATGATGCCGCCAAGAGGACGAGCTAAATAGCCCGCCGCAAAAATGCCGAAGGTCTGCACCTGGCGCAGCCATTCCGGAATATCGGCCGGGAAAAATAGCTCGCCGACAACGGCGGCGAAGAAGACAAAGATAATGAAATCGTAAAACTCCAGCGCGCCGCCGAGGGCGGCCAGCGTCAGCGTTTTATAATCCTGTCGATTCAGAGGTCGGGTGTAGTGTGACATAACGGGCAATCATCCAGAGGTATGAAGATATTCTACGCACGGTGTAAAGTAAAAAACACTATATCGTAAATAAAACAACACACCACTGGTGATGCAGGTTATATCAGGAATACGGTAAATTCAGGATAATGTTTCACGCCTGGCGCTTTTAGGACGGAAAGCTGCTACTACTTCGCCGTTTGTTTCCACATAAGGCCCCTCAAGCAGCTGTACACAATACGGTACACTTGCGAAAATGCCGTGCACCAGCACGTTACCTTCCGCATCTTTCACGCCTTCCAGCGTTTCCTCAATCGCCTTTGGCTGCCCGGGCAGGTTAAGGATCAGCGCCTGCTTGCGGATAACGCCAACCTGACGAGAAAGAATGGCCGTCGGCACAAAGTGCAGGCTCACCTGGCGCATTTGCTCACCAAAGCCGGGCATCACCCGATCGGCAATCGCCAGCGTCGCATCCGGGGTAACATCACGGCGGGCCGGGCCCGTGCCGCCGGTCGTCAGGACCAGGTGGCAGCCCATTTCATCGACCAGTTCACAGAGGGTTTGCTCGATAATAACCTGTTCATCCGGGATCAAGCGGGTTTGCAATTCGAAAGGCGTGGAGAGCGCACGGGCCAGCCACGCTTCAAGCGCGGGAATGCCTTTATCCTGATAGACGCCGCTGGAGGCGCGATCGGAAATGGAAACTAAGCCGATTCGTAAGGTGTTCATGATTATTCCGTTCAAACAGTATTAATAGACAGAATAATACACCGAGGGGAGCAAGGCAGACAGTTTAATGTGGCCGACGGACGCCGGCCACATGGGGTATTACAGCAGATCGCCGATCATTTTTTCCAGTTTTTCCTGGTCGATCGCAAACTTGCGGATACCTTCCGCCAGTTTATCTACCGCCATCGGATCCTGGTTGTGCTGCCACAGGAATTCAGATTCGGTGATACGCGCCGGACGCGCTTTAACTTCGCCGCTGAAGGCCAGTTTGCGTTCGATGGCGCCTTCGCTTTCCGCCAGCTCTTTCAGCAGCGCAGGAGCGATAGTCAGACGGTCACAGCCGGCCAGTTCGAGGATCTCGCCGAGGTTACGGAAGCTTGCGCCCATAACCACCGTTTCGTAACCGTGCTGTTTGTAGTATTCGTAGATTTCGCTTACGGACACCACGCCCGGATCTTCTGCCGGCGCGTACTCTTTCTTATCGGTGTTGGCTTTGTACCAGTCGAGGATACGGCCAACGAACGGAGAAATCAGGAATACGCCCGCTTCTGCACAGGCACGCGCCTGAGCGAAGGAGAACAGCAGCGTCAGGTTACAGTTGATGCCTTCTTTTTCCAGCTGCTCAGCGGCGCGAATGCCCTGCCAGGTAGAAGCCAGTTTAATCAGAATGCGATCGTTGCCGATGCCAGCATCGTTGTACAGTTTGATGAGGCGCTTAGCTTTGGCGATAGAAGCCTCGGTGTCATAGGACAGGCGAGCATCAACTTCGGTGGAAATACGGCCAGGGATCAGCTTAAGAATTTCGAGACCAATGTTCACCGCCAGCTTATCGGAAGCATCGATAATCTGCTGCGCGCGGTCGCTGCTCTGGCCGCGAGCCCACGCAACGGCGTCATCAATCAGCTTACGGTACTCAGGGATCTGAGCCGCGCCGAGAATCAAAGAAGGGTTAGTCGTGGCGTCCTGAGGCTGATACAGCTTCATTGCCGCGATATCTCCGGTATCAGCTACGACAGTGGTGTACTGACGCAGAGAAGTCAATTTATCCGTCATGATAGTGTTTCTCTTAAACAGCAGTTAAGGGGATGTAACCGGTCTGCCAAGATGATAACACGCTGCCGGGGCAGCGCAACCGCCTACAATGCATGAGCGCAGAGTGTGATAAACTGGGCCAATTAATTCCCTGAACACTAAAGGATTGTCACTGGATTGGTAGCGCTTACACTCGCGCACCGATATGGGCAAGAGGATGCTTGATGCCTGATTTTCTGTCGTTTATCAATGAAATACTCTGGGGCTCGGTAATGATTTATCTGTTACTGGGCGCTGGCGTCTGGTTTACCTGGCGAACAAAATTTATACAGTTCCGTTATATCCGCCAGTTTAGCAGAAGTCTGAAAAAGAGCCTTCAGCCGCAGCCCGGCGGGTTAACCTCTTTTCAGGCGCTCTGTATGAGCCTGGCGGCGCGCGTGGGCAGCGGCAATATGGCAGGCGTGGCGCTGGCCATTGCCGCAGGTGGCCCCGGCGCCGTTTTCTGGATGTGGGTCTCGGCGCTGCTCGGCATGGCCAGCAGTTTCGCCGAATGTTCTCTCGCGCAGCTTTATAAAGAGCGCGACTCCCGCGGGCACTTTCGCGGTGGCCCGGCCTGGTATATGGCCCGGGGACTCGGCATGCGCTGGATGGGCGTGCTGTTTTCCATTCTTCTCCTGCTGGCCTACGGCGTCATCTTTAATACCGTACAAGCCAACTCCGTTGCCCATGCCATGGAGTATGCGTTTCGTTTACCCGATGTTATCACCGGCGGCGTGCTGGCGGCGCTGACCCTGCTGGTCATCGTTCGCGGGATTCGCGGAGTAGCGCGGCTGATGCAGTGGCTCGTGCCGCTTATGGCTTTACTGTGGGTGCTGACCAGCCTGATTATTGGCCTGTGGCATATCACCGCCCTGCCGACGATTTTTGAAATCATTTTCCGCTGCGCTTTCGGCTGGCAAGAGGCCGCTGCGGGCGCGGTGGGCTACACCATCAGCCAGGCGCTCACCAGCGGCTTTCAGCGCGGGATGTTTTCCAATGAAGCGGGTATGGGTTCGACGCCAAATTCCGCCGCCGCTGCCGCCTCCTGGCCCCCTCATCCCGCGGCGCAGGGGATCGTACAAATGATTGGCGTCTTTATTGATACCATCGTGATCTGTACCGCCAGCGCCGTGATCATCATGCTGGCGCCGCGAGACGGCAACGAAGAAGCGGCAAATGGCATTCAGGCCATCCAGCATTCGATGAGCAACCTCGTCGGCGACTGGGGTTCCAGCTTTGTCGCTTTTATCGTGCTGCTGTTCGCCTTCAGTTCGATCGTCGCAAACTATATCTATGCCGAAAATAATCTCATTTTTCTCCGCATGGATAGCCTGCGTAACATCTGGCTGCTGCGTCTGCTTACGCTGTGTATGGTCGCCACCGGCGCGATGGTCAGCCTACCGGTGGTCTGGCAGATGGCGGATATCATCATGGCGCTGATGGCGATAACTAACCTGACGGCTATCCTGCTGCTGTCGCCGACGGTGCGCATCATTGCCAGCGATTATCTGCGACAGCGGAAGCTGGGCCAGCGGCCGGAATTTGACGTCACCCGCTACCCTGAAATTCATCAGCAGCTGGTACCGGGAACATGGGACAACCTGCCGCGCGAATAGCGCGGCAATCGCAGCTATCGATCCTCTCATGACGTTTTTTTGCTAAAGTCGTCAAAAATTTCCTGTAAGGACTGGATATGCTCATTCTGATTTCACCTGCAAAAACGCTCGATTATCAAAGCCCGCTGGCAACGACGCGTTATACCCAGCCAGAGCTACTGGAACACTCTCAGGAGCTTATCGGCATTGCCCGTCAGCTGTCGGCACCGCAGATTGGTAAACTGATGGGCATCAGCGACAAGCTGGCTGACCTGAACGCGACCCGCTTTCACGACTGGCAGCCAGATTTCACCCCGGACAACGCCCGTCAGGCAATCCTGGCGTTTAAGGGCGATGTCTATACCGGCCTGCGGGCAGAGACCTTTAGCGAAGCCGATTTCGATTTTGCCCAGCAGCATCTGCGGATGCTTTCCGGCCTGTACGGCGTTCTGCGCCCGCTGGATCTGATGCAGCCCTATCGTCTGGAGATGGGGATTAAGCTTGAGAACGCGAAAGGCAAAGATCTGTATCAGTATTGGGGAGACGTTATTACCGATAAGCTGAATCAGGCGTTGAAAGCCCAGGGCGACGATATTGTGGTAAATCTGGCCTCTGATGAGTACTTCAGGTCGGTGAAACCCAAACGGCTTGAGGGCCAGCTGATTAAGCCGGTATTCCTTGATGAGAAAAACGGCAAGTTTAAAGTGATCAGCTTCTACGCTAAAAAAGCGCGCGGCTTGATGAGTCGTTACATCATTGAGAATCGCTTAACGAAGCCGGAGCAGCTGACCCGCTTTGATAGCGAAGGTTATTTCTTTGACGCCGACGCTTCGGGCAACGGAGAGCTGGTCTTTAAACGCCACGAGCAGTAAAAAAACCGCTTCCCTGCCGCCAATCACGCAGCAGGGAAGCGCTGATTCAGACTTAGCCCATCATCAGCTTACGCAGCGCGGCAAAATCGGCCGGCAGATTATGCGACAGCAGCGGCAGATCGGCGCGATCGGCCAGCTCTTTCGGCAGCGGCAGCGTCTCTTGCAGAATCTCTTCCACGCTCTCTTTAAACTTCGCCGGATGAGCCGTGCCGAGGAACAGGCCGTACTCGCCCGCCTGCAGCTGGTCGCGCAGCGCGCGATAAGCAATCGCCGCATGCGGTTCTGAGGTATAGCCGATAGCCTTCAGCTCACGCATGGTCTCTTTGGTGGTTTCATCATCCACCGCCGCGTAGCCCAGCTCGTTCAGGCGCCAGATTTTACGACGGAACAGCTCTTCCACGCGCGGCCAGTTGTTCGGCTGGCTGACGTCCATGGCGTTAGACAGCGTGGCCTGGGTTGCTTTCGGCGACCAGTTACCGTCCTGCAGGAAGCGCGGCACGGTGTCGTTAGCGTTAGTCGCCGCAATAAAGCGTTTGATTGGCAGACCCAGAGATTTGGCCAGCAGGCCGGCGGTCAGATCGCCAAAGTTACCGCTGGGTACCGAGATAACCAGCTGGTTACGGGCTTCCTGAGGCAGCTGAGCCACGGCTTCAAAGTAATAGCAAATCTGCGCCAGCAGGCGGCTGATATTGATTGAGTTAGCCGAGTTAAGACCCAGCGCAGCTTTCAGCTCTTCATCATCAAAGGCCTGTTTAACCAGCGCCTGGCAAGCGTCAAAGTCGCCGTCGATTGCCACAGTTTCAATGTTGCCGCCGAGGGTGCAGAACAGCTTTTCCTGCAGCGGGCTGATTTTGCCGCGCGGATAGAGAATGACCACTTTGACGTTTGGCAGGCCATAAAACGCGTGCGCAACCGCCGCGCCGGTGTCGCCGGAGGTGGCCGTCAGAATAGTGACCGGTTTGTCGCCTGCGATATGGGTGAGCATCTGCGCCATAAAGCGGCCGCCGAAGTCTTTAAACGCCAGAGTCGGGCCGTGGAACAGTTCGAGGCAGCCGACGTCGTCCTGCACTTTGCTGACCGGAGCCGGGAAGGTAAAGGCATTGCCGATGCGCTCTTGCAGAACGCCCTGCGGAATCTCATCGCCGATAAATGCCGACAGGATTTTTGCGCTACGCGACACAAAGTCCTGCTGCAGCATCTCGTCGATTTCAGTCAGGCTGAATTCCGGCAGATCGTGCGGGAAGAACAGCCCCTGATGCTTGCCAAGCCCCTGCGTGACGGCCTGCGCAAAGCTGACCTGTTCGTTATGATCTTTTAAGTTATAGAGTTTCATTGGTTATCCCACTACTCGAGCGCCCGCCGTGTCCAGCCGGCAAATATGAACGAAGCCTTCCTGATTTTGCAGATAGTGCGTAGCCAGCCAGTCGGCGACGCGCTGCGCGGTTTCCGGTTTATCGCATAATGCAAACAACGTTGGACCGGAACCGGAAATGCCGCACGCCTGCGCGCCAATTTCCATTGCTGCCTGACGCGCTGCGCTGAAGCCCGGCAGTAGTTTGGTACGATACGGTTCGGCAATCACATCTTTCATCAATTTCGCCGCCAGCTGAGGCTGGCGGGAATAGCAGGCGTGAATAAAGCCCGCCAGATGACGACCGTGGGCAATACAGTCCTGACGGCGATACTGCGCCGGCAAAATTGCCCGCGCTTCCGCGGTGGAGACCTTAATACCCGGATAGGCCAGCACCCACAGCCACTCGTCGAAGGCCGGAATCTGCTGGCTGATGATGCCATTTTCCTCAAGCATCAATTGTATCCCGCCCAGATAGCACGGCGCGACGTTATCGTAATGGATACTGCCGGAAATCCGCCCTTCCATCTCGCCCATCAGCGCCAGCATCCGGCTCTCATTGAGCGGCTTGCCGCAGAACTCGTTCATCGCGACCAGCGCGGCGACGACGGAACAGGCGCTGGAACCCAGGCCGGAACCAATCGGCATGTTTTTTTCCAGGGTCATCGCCACCGGTACCGTCTTGCCAATCTCCTGGCAAAAACGCTCCCAGCATTGATAGACGATATTTTCCTGCGGCGCCGTCGGCAGTTTGCTGGCGAAGCGACCCACGTTTTGCAGGCTAAAGCTCGTCGCCGCCTCAACCGAGACATTGTCCCCCAGCAGCGTGCCGTCAACCGGCGTTACCGCCGCGCCCAGCACGTCAAACCCGACGCTCATATTAGCACTGGAAGCCGGGGCATATACTTTGACCATCTTAAACTCCTAACTTCCATGACAGGGTACGCAGCAGGTCGGCGAAAACGCCAGCTGCCGTCACATCGTTACCCGCACCATAACCGCGCAGCACCAGCGGCAGCGGCTGGTAATAGTGGCTGTAGAACGCCAGCGCATTCTCGCCGTTTTTCACTTTAAACAGCGGATCGTTGCCATCAACCGCGGCGATTTTCACGCGGCAGGTGCCATCCTCTTCGATATTACCGACATAGCGCAAGACCTTACCTTCATCGCGCGCTTTTGAGACCCGCGAGGCAAACTCGTCATCCAGAGAAGGCAGGCGTGCCATAAAGCTGTCGACATCGCCGCTGGCGTCAAAACCCGCCGGTAGCGCCGGCTCTACGATAATGTCAGACAGCTCCAGTTCACGCCCGGTTTCACGCGCGAGGATTAGCAGCTTACGCGCGACATCCACGCCGGAAAGATCGTCGCGCGGATCCGGTTCGGTATAGCCCATTTCACGCGCCAGCTTCGTCGCCGCGGAGAAGCTTACGCCTTCGTCCAGCTTACCGAAGATAAATGACAGCGAGCCGGACAGAATACCGGAGAAGCGCAGCAGCTCATCACCGGCGTTCAGCAAATTTTGCAGGTTTTCGATTACCGGCAGCCCCGCGCCGACGTTGGTATCGTATAAAAACTTACGTCGTGAGCTGCTCGCGGCATGACGCAGCTGATGATAGTAATCCAGCGATGAGGTATTGGCCTTTTTGTTCGGCGTCACCACGTGGAAACCTTCGCGCAGGAAATCGGCGTACTGATCGGCCACCGCCTGGCTGGAGGTACAGTCGACAATCACCGGGTTCAGCAGATGGTACTCTTTCACCAGACGAATAAGTCGTCCCAGGTTGAACGCCTCTTTGGCTTCCGCCAGCTCATCACGCCAGTTTTCAAGGTTCAGGCCGTGTACGTTGGTCAGCAAGGCGCGCGAGTTAGCCACCCCGCAAACGCGGAGGTCGATATGTTTACTCTTCAACCAGCTCTGCTGGCGCTTGATCTGTTCGATCAGCGCGCCGCCGACGCCGCCGATGCCAATGACAAACACTTCAATCACCTGATCGGTATTGAACAGCATCTGGTGGGTCACGCGAACGCCGGTGGTCGCATCATCGTTGCTCACGACAACGGAGATAGAGCGCTCGGAAGAACCCTGGGCAATCGCCACAATGTTGATATTGGCGCGCGCCAGCGCAGCGAAGAATTTAGCGGAAATCCCACGCAGGGTGCGCATACCATCGCCGACAACCGAAATAATCGCCAGACGTTCCATGATCGACAGCGGCTCAAGCAGCCCCTCTTTCAGCTCCAGATAAAATTCATCTTCCATTACCCGCTTCGCCCGAGCGCAATCGCTCTGCGGCACGCAGAAGCTGATGCTGTATTCGGAAGAGGACTGGGTGATAAGAACAACGGAGATTCCCGCGCGGGACATAGTGGCGAACACGCGCGCCGCCATGCCAACCATCCCCTTCATCCCCGGCCCGGAGACGTTGAACATCGCCATATTGTTGAGATTAGAGATACCTTTCACCGGCAGATCGTCTTCATCGCTGCTGCCGCCGATAAGCGTACCCGGCGCCTGCGGATTACCGGTATTTTTGATTAAACAGGGGATCTGGAACTGGGCGATGGGGGCTATAGTACGCGGGTGCAAAACTTTAGCGCCGAAGTAGGAGAGCTCCATCGCTTCCTGATAGGACATCGACTTCAGCAAACGCGCATCCGGCACCTGACGCGGGTCGCAGGTATAAACGCCGTCAACGTCGGTCCAGATTTCACAGCAGTCGGCGCGCAGGCAGGCGGCCAGCACCGCTGCGGAGTAGTCAGAGCCGTTACGGCCCAGCACCACCAGTTCGCCCTTTTCGTTACCGGCGGTAAAGCCCGCCATCAGCACCATATGGTCAGCCGGGATCTGGCTGGCGGCAATGCGGCGGGTCGACTCGGCGATATCCACGGTGGATTCGAGGTAATGGCCAACGGCAAGCAGTTTTTCAACCGGATTAATCACCGTGACGTTATGACCGCGCGCTTCCAGTAAGCCGGCCATAATAGCGATGGAGAGCTTTTCTCCCCGGCAGATCAGAGACGCATTGACGCTATCCGGGCACTGTCCGAGCAGGCTAATACCGTGCAGGACGTGTTTGATTTGCGCAAACTCCTGCTCGACAAACATTTTCAACTGAGCGTGCGGAAAGCCCGGCTGGGCATCGGCGAGGCCTTGCAGAAGTTCGGCGAAAATGCGTTCGGCATCAGCGATATTGGTCAGCGCATCCTGCCCGCCAATGGTTTTTTCGATCATCGCAACCAGATGGTTAGTGATCTTCGCCGGGGCAGACAGTACGGTCGCTACCTGCCCCTGCCTGGCATTACTCTCCAGAATATCGGCAACACGCAGAAAACGTTCTGCATTTGCCACTGATGTACCGCCGAACTTCAACACACGCATGGTTATGACCCCTTGATTTTTTATCGAAAAAAAAGCCCGCACTGTTCAGGTGCGGGCTTTTTTCTGTGTTTCCTGTACGCGTCAGCCCGCACCGTTACCTGTGGTAATAGTGGTGGTGATAATCGTGGTGATCATGCCGATGCGATTCATGGATGTTGTGTACTCTGTAATTTTTATCTGTCTGTGTCCTGTGCCTATATTGGTTAAAGTATCTGTCGACTTAAGTCAACGAATTTCTACTTTTAGCCCTTTTTTTCACACCTGGCCAATACGCCATAGCAACCTGACAATTCATCCGTATTTACGCATCCAGACGCAAATAATTAGCACATAAGACCATATGAAAATAATATGACAGCATTTTACCCTGGGAGGTTTTTTTCAATATCGTGCAGTAAACGATGCAGCATGGCGGTGTCTCGCTGCTGCAAAAGTCCTATCCGCTGCTCCAGCCAGTCGGACAGTTTTACATCGTCACCCGCGCCGAGGCGGTTAAGCAGAGCGCGCGTTCGCAGGCGTAACGCCTGCAGCTGATTATCATCTGCGTCGGCGGAGGTTGACGGGGCCTGCTGCAGCAATGAGGTCAGCTGGTAGCAATAGACCATCACCGACTGCCCCAGGTTTAGCGAAGGATAGTCAGCCGCCATCGGCACACCGGTCAACACATCGGCAAGGGCCAGCTCTTCATTCGTGAGACCAGAATCTTCCCGACCAAACACCAGCGCGGCATGATGCATCCACTGCGCTTTTTCTTCCAGCAGCGGCAGGAGCTGCTGCGGCGTCGCGTAGTAGTGGAAACGCGCCCGGCTGCGGGCGGTCGTGGCCACGGTAAAATCAACATCGTGCAGCGCCTGCTCCAGCGTGGCATAAGTGTTGATATTATCGAGGATATCGCCAGAACCGTGCGCGACCCAGCGCGCGGCGGGCTGCAAATGCGCCTCGCTATCGACGATACGCATGTCGCTAAACCCCATGGTTTTCATCGCTCTGGCTGCCGCCCCGACGTTTTCCGCCCGAGCCGGGGACACTAATACAATTGATAAACGCATTCGGTTTCTCTTTTACCTTTTAGGCGGTGGGAATAACGATTTTTCCCTCATTTTACGCGCCGTGAATTTACAAATTTGCAACAAAAATCACTAAATTTGAGCTTTATCACCCATAAAAAAAACTAAACTATTCCCAAGGCACCATGACACAGAGTATGTTAACAGAACGGCTTTATCCGTATGTTTGGCAATGAAATTTACGTCCGAGTACGTTTTGAGGCTTTGGATTCACCGCGTTTATTATTTTCTCATTGCAACTAATTGAGCGAAGTATGAATTGTGAAGATGAATCCCGTTTAGATGCAATGATTTCACAAGACTGTTAACGTGCTACAATTGAACTTGATATATGTCAACGAAGCGTAGTTTTATTGGGTGTCATGCCTCACTTAGCCTGTTATGTTGCTGTTAAAATGGTTAGGATGACAGCCGTTTTTGACACCGTCGGGTCCAGAGGGAAAGTACCCACGACCAAGCTAATGATGTTGTTGACGTTGATGGAAAGTGCATCAAGAACGCAATTACGTACTTTAGTCATGTTACGCCGGGCATGTTAATTTGCGACATGCACCAGGCAGGTCAGGGACTTTGGTACTTCCTGTTTCGATTTAGTTGGCAATTTAGGTAGCAAACATGCAGACCCCGCACATTCTTATCGTTGAAGACGAGTTGGTAACACGCAACACGTTAAAAAGTATTTTCGAAGCAGAAGGTTATGATGTATTCGAAGCGACCGATGGCGCGGAAATGCATCAGATCCTGTCTGAAAATGATATCAACCTGGTGATCATGGATATCAACCTGCCGGGTAAAAATGGTCTCCTGTTAGCACGCGAACTGCGTGAGCAGGCGGACGTCGCGCTGATGTTCCTCACCGGCCGCGATAACGAAGTGGATAAAATCCTTGGCCTCGAAATTGGCGCCGATGATTATATCACTAAACCGTTCAACCCACGTGAACTGACGATCCGCGCGCGCAACCTGCTCTCCCGTACCATGAACCTGGGTACCGTGAGCGAAGAGCGCCGTAGCGTGGAAAGCTACAAGTTCAACGGCTGGGAGCTGGATATCAATAGCCGCTCGCTGGTAAGCCCCAATGGTGAGCAGTATAAGCTGCCGCGCAGTGAATTCCGCGCCATGCTGCACTTCTGCGAAAATCCGGGCAAAATCCAGTCGCGTGCGGAACTGCTGAAGAAAATGACCGGCCGTGAGCTGAAGCCGCACGACCGTACCGTGGACGTGACCATCCGTCGCATTCGTAAGCATTTTGAATCCACTCCGGACACCCCGGAAATTATCGCCACCATCCATGGCGAGGGGTACCGCTTCTGTGGCGACCTGCAGGAATAACACCATTTTTCTTGCTGTCATAACGTAAAAACGGCGCAATTCGCGCCGTTTTTTTATTTCCAGATCCTGAGCTTATCGTCATCCTGACCAGCGTCCGGCAGCTCACCTTTTGCCTTCGGCAGAGATAACGCGTACCAGTCAACGTGGCGGGTCAGGAACATCAGCGCACTTAACGCCAGCAGCAATACGCCGGTCCCCAGCAGCAATGCGCTATCTTCCGATCGCAACAGCATCCACATAACGCCGTCCAGCAGCAGTAGCGCGCAGACGAACAGTAAACTGTTACGCCAACCATTCAATACTGCCTGAAGATACACCCCGTTGATGAGCGCGCCTAGCAGGCTGGCGGCAATCCACGATGCCGTAAAACCGATATGTTCGGACAGCGCCAGCAGCACCAGATAGAACATGACCAGCGACAGCCCCACCAGCAGATACTGCATGGGGTGCATGCGATACCGCGTTAAGCTTTCAAAAACAAAAAATGCCATAAACGTCAGCGTTATCAACAGAACGGCATATTTTGTCGCCCGATCGGTCAGCTGATATTGATCGGCGGGCGTGGTGACATTCACGTTGAAAGCGGGCAACTGACGCCACTCAATCTGCCGACCCTCAACAAAAAACTTCGCCATATTGTTGGCAAACCAGGTGCTTTGCCACTGGGCGCTATAGCCTGTTGGGCTGACTTCCCGCTTTGCAGGTAAAAAGTCGCCAAGGAAACCCGGGTGCGGCCAGTTGCCGGCAAGCTGTAAGGTACTGTTGCGCCCAAGCGGAACCACCGAGAAACTGCCGCTGCCATTCAGATTGAGCGTGAATTCAATATCCAGCGCTTTTTGTTCAGGGAGTAACAGCGGCATCGGCATATGAATGCCCTCCCCGCTATCGTCGAGACCCGGCCCAGGCTCAACGGGTAGCCTCTCGCCATTGAGCTCTGGTGACTTAATCTCGCCAATACCGCGCGCATCGCTGACGCTGACAACCAGAAACGGTCTGCCCAGCGTAATCGTCTGCTTCCTGAGCGCCTTGATGCGCGAAGGATCAAAATGCGCTTTGACGCTGAGATTATTGTGCCAGATCTGCCCCTCATAGATACCGATTCGCCGTGATTCAACATCCTGATTACCGGTGACCGCCAGCGTCTCCGGCAGCCAGTAGTGTACCCATTGGGTTTGATATTCTACCGTTTTAGTTCCCTCAACCCGCGTTAGCGTCTCGGTTACCGGAATGGCAATCAGCGGTCCGGCCAGTTTCTGCGATCCGCTGGTGCTGCTCTCCAGCGCGTCAACCACGTCGCTACGATAGTCCGCGCGTTCAACGATCAGTTGCCGGACCAGCATCAGCGGGATCGACAACAGTAAAATGCACCCCAGCAGGGTGCTCATTTTCCAGAATAGTGGTGATTTCAACATAGCCCTCTCCTTAGTGATGCGCTCACCTTAAAGGGGCCGTGTGGGGAGAGTTTGAAGCTATGTGAAGTGAGCGTGAAGTGTCAGCAAAGCGCACGCGCCGCCTTCAGGACGGTTAACCAGCTGGATATCCCCCTGATGCAGGCGCGCGACTTCACGAACAAACGCCAGCCCCAGGCCACTGCTTTTTTGCCCATTTTCACGAGGCAGGGAATAGAAACGTTCAAAAATACGCCCCAGGGCGTAGTCGGGAATGCCGCATCCCGTATCGCATACGGTTAACAGCACGCCGCCATCACGCTCTTCCGCCCCAAGCAGGATTTCACCTGCGGAAGGCGTGAAATCGATAGCATTATCAAGGAGATTACCCAACGCCTGCGCCAGAAGCTCCCGATCGCCTTCAACCATCAGAGGTGTATCCTGCCAGCGCAGCGTCACTTTTTTCGCCGCCAGCGCGATCTCGCGCTCCTCGGCCAGGCGATGAAATAGCTCAGCGACGGGGACGGGACGTCGGGCGATCTCCAGCCGGTTCTCCAGCCGGGCCTGCTGGAGCAAATTTTCCACCAGCGACTGCATTCGCGCGTTCTGCGCCAGAATATTACGCGTAAAACGGGCGGCGACCTCAGGCGGAGGAGCCTCACGGAGAATTTCTGCCGCGCCGCGAATCGCCGCCAGCGGGCTCTTCAGCTCATGGGTCAGCGCATAAATATAGTTTTCAATGGCGTTTTTACCTTCAAGCTTAAGGCGCATACTCTCCAGCGCCTGCGCCAGCTTACGCAGTTCGCTGCCGCCCAGATTCGGCAGCGGAACCGGACGATCGGCGGTCACGGAGTCCGCGTAGCGAACCAGCTTGCCGATGGAAAAGTTAATCCACCATACCATCGCAGCGCCTATCAGGAGCGCGATCCCCAGCAGCGCCCCGCCGGCCCACAGAATACGCCGCTCGCTGCGTTTAATGACCGGCGCCATGGCCAGGTTGGGTTTCCCGACGCTTAGCACGCCAATGATTCGGCCGCTGTCAGTCACCGG
The DNA here is from genome assembly GCF_001753185.1 of Klebsiella sp. LTGPAF-6F. Taxonomy (NCBI): domain Bacteria; kingdom Pseudomonadati; phylum Pseudomonadota; class Gammaproteobacteria; order Enterobacterales; family Enterobacteriaceae; genus Klebsiella; species Klebsiella sp. LTGPAF-6F. The sequence continues at coordinate 974,975 of NZ_CP017450.1, read as the reverse complement.
CGCGGCAATATACATCACCGAGCTGTTATCATCGTTCGGATCGCTGCGCGTGCTGCGCGCGCCGTATTGCCCGCGTAAAGTGAGCCAGACATCGTTCCAGCGCGAGTAGTCTTGCCCCAGCGCACTGCCCGCAGAATCAAACACCACCTTGCCCTGCGCATCGGTCATATAGACGTGATATTCATTGCGAACTTTATTAATGCCGGCAATGTTGGCGTTGATCGGCTGGCGATGCAGCGTTTGAAAAGCCTGGGCCAGGCGCCCGTGCTGGGGATCGGCGGAGAGTAAATCCTCGCGGGCCAGCTCGGCAAGCAGGGTAGCCGTATCAATCAGCGTCCCTTCGGTTGCCCGCCGGACCCCGGGTTTAATCTCCTGAACGAAGATGGAAAGCACAAACCAGGCCGCGATCGCCACAATCAAAAAGTAGCCCATCAGCAGCCGCATACCGATGCGCATCAGAAGCCTCCAAGGCTGTATCCCATGCCGCGGTGCGTATTGATGGGGGAGATGTCAGGGTTCACTTCTCGCAGCTTAGCGCGCAGCGTTTTGATATGAGTATCTACGGTACGATCGAAGCTCTCGTTCGCATCGCCCCATACCTGCTCCATCAGCTGCTGGCGGGAAAAAATGCGCCCCGGAGAGTGCAGTAGCGTTTTTAATAATAAAAACTCATAGCGGGTCAGATTCAGGCTCTGACCGCACCAGGTAACCCGAGCCGCGGCGTCGTTCAATGTGAACTCCCCCACGCGCAAAAGCGGTGGAGGGGCGGCGAACTTCTGCAGCCGCCGCAGAACGGTGCGAACTCTGGCGCAAACTTCACGAGGGGAAAATGGCTTGGCAATATAGTCATCAGCGCCGATTTCCAGGCCAAGCAGCTTATCCACCTCTTCGCTGCGGGCCGTCAGGAACAGCACCGGCAGCGCCGGGTAGCGGGCAAGCAGCCGCCGACAGAGCTCAAACCCGCTGATATCAGGCAGCCCGACGTCGAGAATCGCCAGGGCGGGTTGGTGGTGATGTGCCGCATCGAGCGCCGGCAGTCCGCGCTCGAACGCCGTAACGATAAATCCTTCCTGCTGCAGCTGGTAGACGAGCGTATCGGCGATGCTCATCTCATCTTCCACCAACCAGATCCGCGGTTGTTGCATCGGCGTTCCCTGTTATTTATTCCATGGCATAATCGGCACCGCGCTAATCGCGTTCTTCGGCGAGCCATCGACGATTTTATCCGAATAGGTCAGATAGACCAGCGCATTGCGTTTGGCATCGTAAAAGCGCACCACCTGCAGCTTTTTAAATACCAGCGAGGTGCGTTTCTGGAACACGACATCGCCCTGCGTTTTACCGTTTTTGATTTTATCCGTCAGCTCAATCGGCCCCACCTGCTGACAGGAGATCGCGGCATCAGAGGTATCTTCCGCCAGCCCTAACCCGCCTTTAATTCCCCCGGTTTTCGCCCGGCTGATGTAGCACGTCACGTTTTGTACATCCGGGTCGTCAAAGGCCTCTACGACAATTTTATGATCCGGCCCAAGGAACTTAAACACGGTATCCACAGAGCCAATTTGCTCCGCCTGCGCCATCTGAGACCCCGCCAGTAAAAGCATACCTGCCACTAACTTCTTGTATTTCATATTGTTACCATTCTTAAAAATTTAGCTGAGTGATTATCACACATTAAGCAGAAAAGTTTTATAGATCACAGCTTTACAAAATTACCACCGATACTTCTGGAAGAATCGCATTTAAAAGCAAAAAAAACACTGAATGCTAAAACATCAAAAAATGCTATTATCCGCTACCTTTAGTATCAGGCACCTGAGTTTAAGGATGGGGATATTTTATGGATCAAGCAGGGATTATTCGCGATCTCCTTAGCTGGCTGGAAGGTCACCTGGATCAGCCACTCTCACTGGACAATGTGGCAGCGAAGGCGGGCTATTCCAAGTGGCATCTGCAAAGAATGTTCAAGGACGTGACCGGCCATGCCATTGGTGCCTATATTCGCGCCCGTCGCTTATCTAAGTCAGCGGTTGCCCTACGCCTGACCGCGCGTCCAATTCTCGATATTGCGCTGCAGTATCGCTTTGACTCGCAGCAGACTTTTACTCGCGCATTTAAAAAACAGTTCTCGTTGACGCCAGCCCTTTACCGACGCTCCCCCGACTGGAGCTCTTACGGTATGCGTCCTCCGCTGCGTCTGGGCGAGTTCACCATGCCGCAGTACGAATTCGTCACGCTGAACACCACTCAGCTGGTCGGCGTGACCCAGAGCTATACCTGCAAGCTGGAAGAGATCTCCGATTTCCGTAATCAGATGCGCGTGCAGTTCTGGCGTGAATTCCTCGCCAATACGCCATCGATTCCTCCGACGCTGTACGGCCTGCATGAGCCGCGTCCGAGCCTCGATAAAGACGATGAGCAGGAGGTGTTTTACACCACCGCGCTGACGCCGGAGCTGGCTAACGGCCATCTGCACAACGCCCACCCGGTGACGCTGGAAGGCGGCGAATACGTGATGTTTACCTACGAAGGATTGGGCACCGGGCTACAGGAATTTATTCTGACGGTTTACGGCACCTGCATGCCGATGCTCAATCTCACTCGTCGTAAGGGCCTGGATATCGAACGCTTCTTCCCGGAAGATGAAAACCGGAATCAGGAACCGCCTATTCAGCTGCGCTGCGAATACCTGATTCCGATTCGTCGTTAACGCTGTAGCTCATCCATCGCGGGGGCATCAAGATGCGAGACATCCCCCGCGGTTTCCACGACCCATCCCGACGCCAGCCAGGGGCTTTGCTGATAGTCAACGCGAGAGATAGAGCAGTTGCGCAGACGCAGGCGACGCTCCGCATAGGCGGGCAAGCCAAGAATCGTACTCACCAGACACCCCAGCGCCATGCCGTGGCTCACCAGCAGCGGCCGGCTACCTGCGGGCAGCTCCAGACAAGAGGTCAGCGCCGCGTGCATACGGTCGCTCAGCTCCTGCATTGACTCTCCCTGCGGGATGCGCCCGTCGGGCGTACCATTAACCAGCTGTCGACGCCAGCCCTCTTCTTCTTCGCTCAGCGAGTCGATATGGCGCTTTTCCAGCACGCCCATATCCAGCTCACGCAAGCGTGAATCGGTCATGACGCTGCATCCGCAGGCTTCAGCGATGATTTCTGCGGTACGCCGCGTCCGGCCTAAATCGCTGGCGATAATATGCGTAATCCCCAGCGTTCTGGCGCGCTCGCCTACCTGCCAGGCCTGACGCTCACCGTGGGCGGTAAGCGGACTGTCGGACTGGCCCTGAATACGTCGCTCGGCGTTCCACTGCGTTTCACCGTGGCGAACAAGGTATACCTGTAACATGCTTTATTATCCGTTATGAGCTCTTAACCATTAAGCTACAAGCATAGCCGCCTGCAACAAGAATGATTTGGAGTATACTGCGATGATGTTTAGTATTTCTGAGTTGTTTTGATTATGCACCATGTTGTCTCAGCTACCACTAATCCCGCCAAAATTCAGGCAATTCTGCAGGCTTTTAACGAGATCTTCGGCGAAGGATCCTGCCACATTGAGTCCGTCTCCGTCGAGAGCGGCGTGCCGGAACAGCCTTTCGGCAGCGACGAAACGCGCGCTGGCGCACGAAACCGCGTGGCTAACGCGCGTCGCGCGCAGCCCAATGCTGACTTCTGGGTCGCTATTGAAGCCGGCATCGATGAGGGCAGCACCTTTAGCTGGGTGACGATCGAGGACGGCAGCCTGCGCGGCGAAGCGCGCTCGGCGACCCTGCCGCTGCCGCAGGTCATTCTTGAAAAAGTCCAGGCAGGAGAAGCGCTGGGGCCGGTGATGTCTCAGTATACCGGCATCGATGAAATTGGCCGTAAAGAGGGCGCTATCGGCGTATTTACGGCCGGAAAACTGACGCGCAGCAGCGTTTATCATCAGGCCGTCGTGCTGGCGCTAAGCCCGTTTCATAACGCTATTTATCGTTAACGTTAATCAACGCCTGCTCCAGCCACAGACGCAGCTCCGGCGGGGCTGACTTCAGGCTGTTCGAACCGCGGGTAATGGTGGCGATCCCGGCGCCGAGCTCGTTTTTCAGCTCGCGCTGGCTCATCTCGCCGCGCAGCAGCTCTTCAATAATACGCACCCGCGTGCCGAGCGCCTCGCGCTCGTCGGGCGTCAGCATGAGCTGTAAAAGCGGCAGATGGAGATCGTCGGCGTACGCCTGCTGCAGGAGGGCAACAAAACGCAGCCACTCCTGATGACGCTGTTCGGCCACCGCCGCTGAATAGGGGGATTGTTGGGTCATGTTACGCCACCTGTCGAATGTACTCACTAACGAGTACAAAGCATAACATACTTCTGTCCGGACTCTACGGATTTCGGGCAACATCGCGAAATACGATGTTGCCCGACGACGGCGATATTAATAGCGCAGCTTCCACTCCGCATCGCTCAGCAGCGTCTCTTTCTGGCCCATAAAATAGCGATAGTAGGCGTCATAGGACAAAACGTTTTTCACGTAGCCGCGCGTTTCAGAGAAAGGGATGCTCTCAATAAACGCCACCGCGTCAATGCGGCCGCCGCTGTTGCCCCGCCACGTGCGCACCCGCCCGGGACCGGCGTTATAGGCCGCGGAGGCGAAGATACGGTTATTGCCAAACTGCTGATAAACATATTGCAGATAGCTGGTACCAATGTTGATGTTCATTTCCGGATCGAGCAGCTGCGATGGGCCGCTATAGCCGGGAATACTGAACATGCTCACCGTATGCGTTGCCGTCCCCGGCATAATCTGCATCAGACCGCGGGCGCCAACCGGTGAACCGGCTTTCGGGTTCCAGGCGCTCTCCTGACGCGCAATGGCCATCGCGTAGCTTTGCGGAATATCTTTACCGCTGATATAGCGGGTAAAGAGGTCGTTATAGGCCAGCGGGAAACGCTCTTCCAGCTGATCCCACAATTTGCCGGCGATGGTGGCCTGGACGCTGAGATCCCACCAGTTCTGATTAAACGCGTAACGAGCCAGCTGCGCCTGCTGGTCTTTGGTCTTGCTGGTGACCAGATTGGCCCACTCGCTGCGGGCGGTGTTATCCATATTCCAGTACATCAGTTCGCGCACCCGCGCCATTTCCGGCCCAGAGGTCAGCGCCGGATCGAGGTTCGCTGGCGCTTTATCGATGCGGAACCTGTACTCCTCGCCAAGGCGCTGCGCGGCGACCATCGGATAGAAGCCGCGCTGCTGCATCAGCGAGCGGAGAATATCTTTCGCTTCGTCATCGCGCCCGCGCTCCAGCAGCAGATCGGCCTGCCAGTAGCGCCATTCGTCCTTCTCTTTCGCCTCCATCGGCAAGCGCGCCAGCCAGGTGTTCAGGCCCCGGCGGTCCCCAAGGCCCAGCGCCATACGTACCCGGCGCTCCACCAGCGAGGTGGATTGCGAACGCATGATGGCATCGTCGCGCCAGATGGCCTGCTCTTCGGTCACGTCGCTGCCCATCAGGCGCCAGGCGACGATGTCCCGCAGCTCCTGAATCTGATCTTCATTGAGCTGCTGCGCCTGCGCTAATGAGGGGATCATCAGGCGTGCATTTTCCACATCCTGCCGCGCAACGCTGGCAAACGCGACCGCCGCCATCTGGCGGGTAAAATCCGTCGCGCCGGTTGTTCGGGCGAACGTCATCACGCTATTGGGATCGTTAGCCAGCGCGATGACCGCCGTCGAAATCGTTTGATAATCGGCAGGCATCTGCTGGGCCAGGACCCGCACCAGGCTGGTATTGCCCGCTTTCATCGCCAGGCGAATGCGTTCAAGGTAGGCCAGCGGATCCTGCTGGCCGGAGGCGCGCCAGGCGCCAAACAGCTGGTCACAGGCGTTTGGCTGACTTTTGCCGCTCAGCCACAGCGCTTTGGCACCGTCCCAGGCCTCCTGAGCCTGGCCGACGTTCCACTTCGCATAGTAGTAATTGCACTGCGCCTCGGTACCGGTCGGCTTATCCGGGCTGAAGGCCAGCAGGCCGCGCCAGTCGCTACGGCGCGCCAGTTCATTGACGAACCGTGATTTCAGCGAGCGCGCGGGAGGCAACGTCGGGTTGGCGGCGATAAAGTTGGTCACCACCAGCGCCGGCTGGTTCATCAGATCGTCGGTAATCTGCCGGTACTGGAGATAAGGATAGAGCGGATAGGTCGTCAGGGTGGGCATCAGCTGGTTGACGACGTCCATTTGTCGACTGTCCCACGCCTGTTTAATTTGAGCATAGCGGCTGCGCTGTTCATCCAGTGAATCCGCATGCGCCAGTTGGCTTAACGTCAGCAGACTTACGCCGGCGGCCAGAAGACGCCACGTCACAGTTTTGGCTTTTTCCACAAGCTCTTCCTCTATTCAGATACACCACAGCAGCATCATGCCGCGGGCAAAAATTTCAGGTATTACGTAGATATGCTAATCAGACAACGCGAATCGCGCCACGTCCCGGACATTTTTTTACGCTTTTGTGAATCCCATCGCCTCGCTGGGATTAAAGCGCGAAAAAGGCTACACTTCGCCTTTGAAAACTATTCACTACCCTACTCAAAATCATTCTGGCTGCATCAAGCGAGCCTGAGGGATGAAGAGTATATAAAAGAGGCGAAGTCCAACGTGGCTCAATTCGTTTATACCATGCATCGTGTCGGCAAAGTGGTTCCGCCGAAACGTCATATTCTGAAAAATATCTCCCTGAGCTTTTTCCCTGGCGCAAAAATCGGCGTTCTCGGTCTGAACGGCGCCGGTAAGTCTACCCTGCTGCGCATCATGGCCGGCATCGATACCGATATCGAAGGCGAAGCCCGTCCGCAGCCGGGCCTGAAAATCGGCTATCTGCCGCAGGAGCCGCAGCTCAATCCGGAGCAGACCGTCCGTGAGTCGGTTGAAGAAGCGGTGGCCGAAGTGGTCAACGCCCTGAAAGGTCTGGACGAGGTGTACGCCAAATACGCGGAGCCGGATGCCGACTTCGACAAGCTCGCCGCTCAGCAGGGCAAGTTCGAAGAGATTATCCAGGCGCACGATGGCCATAACCTGAACGTCCAGCTTGAGCGCGCGGCGGATGCCCTGCGTCTGCCGGACTGGGACGCGAAAATCGCCAACCTGTCCGGCGGTGAGCGCCGCCGCGTCGCGCTGTGCCGCCTGCTGCTGGAAAAACCAGACATGCTGCTGCTCGATGAACCGACTAACCACCTGGATGCAGAGTCCGTCGCGTGGCTGGAACGCTTCCTGCACGATTTCGAAGGCACCGTCGTGGCAATTACCCACGACCGCTACTTCCTCGATAACGTCGCCGGCTGGATCCTTGAGCTTGACCGCGGCGAAGGTATTCCGTGGGAAGGCAACTACTCCTCCTGGCTGGAGCAGAAAGATCAGCGTCTGGCGCAGGAAGCTTCTCAGGAAGCGGCGCGCCGTAAGTCAATCGAGAAAGAGCTGGAGTGGGTCCGTCAGGGCGCGAAAGGCCGTCAGTCTAAGGGCAAAGCCCGTCTGGCGCGCTTTGAAGAGCTTAACAACGTCGAGTACCAGAAGCGTAACGAGACTAACGAACTGTTTATTCCGCCAGGCGCACGTCTGGGGGATAAAGTCGTGGAAGTCAGCAACCTGCGTAAGTCCTACGGCGACCGTCTGCTGATTGACGACCTGAGCTTCTCGGTACCGAAAGGCGCTATCGTCGGCATCATCGGCCCGAACGGCGCGGGTAAATCCACCCTGTTCCGCATGATGTCCGGTCAGGAACAGCCTGATGCCGGTTCAATCACCCTGGGTGAAACCGTCAAGCTGGCCTCCGTCGATCAGTTCCGCGACGCGATGGACAACAGCAAAACCGTATGGGAAGAAGTTTCCGGCGGGCTGGATATCATGAAGATCGGCAACACCGAGATGCCGAGCCGCGCCTACGTGGGCCGCTTTAACTTCAAAGGCGTTGACCAGGGCAAGCGCGTTGGCGAGCTGTCCGGCGGTGAGCGCGGTCGTCTGCACCTGGCGAAGCTGCTGCAGGTGGGCGGTAACGTCCTGCTGCTCGATGAGCCCACCAACGACCTGGATATCGAAACCCTGCGCGCGCTGGAAAACGCCCTGCTGGAGTTCCCGGGCTGCGCGATGGTTATCTCGCACGACCGCTGGTTCCTCGACCGCATCGCGACCCACATTCTGGACTACCAGGATGAAGGTAAGGTGGAGTTCTTCGAAGGTAACTTTACCGAATACGAAGAGTACAAGAAACGCACCCTCGGCGCCGATGCGCTGGAGCCGAAGCGTATTAAGTACAAACGTATCGCGAAGTAAAAGCAAAAGGGCAACGCAGGTTGCCCTTTTTCGTGTTTGCCCCCTCCCCCGCCGGGAGAGGGTTGTAGCCCGGCGCAGGCATTCATGCGGCATCAGGCCGCAGAAGGCCTATCCCTGCTCGCCCATCATCTCTTTCACCAGCTCCACGCAGCGCAGGAAGCGGGCATCGTAGTCGGCCTCTTTTACATGCACAAAATCTATCTCGTTTTCCTTAAGCAACGACACCAGCAGCGTCTGAAACTCTTTGCGGTCCACCGAGCTGCCAAGGCTACGCAAACCATCGGCCACCCACGGCGTGTTGTTTTCCAGCAGGATGACCAGGTCAAAACGATACTCGTCGATCAGCGCCTGCACAAAGGGGTGTTCCCGCCCTTCGTACTTGAGACAGAACGCCTGGGTGCTGACAAAGTCCGTGTCGATGAACGCCACCTTGTTGGCATACTTCACCGCGAAATCAATATACTGCGCGTGGCCGAGGGCAATCTTGTCGTAGTCGGAATATTGCAGCGCCATCTCATCGCCGCCGAGGTGCGAAAAGACGTAGTCGCGGCCATACTCCCAGGCGCTGGTGGTATTAAAGATATTGGATAGCTTATTCACCAGCGTCGACTTACCGCTCGATTCACCGCCCAGGATCGCCACCGTGCGCACGAAAAACGGCTTCACTTCGGTAGGAATATATTCCCAATAGCGGAACGGATTTTCACGAATCTGCCCGCCGCTGATGTTCATAAAGGTGCGTTTAGGATCGATGAGTACGGTTTCAATTCCCAGATGATCCAGATACTGCGGCGCGTCGCCCTCTTCCGAGGTGTAGATCCAGTTAGGCTCAATGCCCTTCTCGTTCATAAAGGCGCGAATCCCGCGGCTCCAGACGTCCCAGCCGTGCGGATAAGGTTCCATCCCCTCTTCATTGAAGGCGTGGATGCGGATATTTTTCTGGTACTTGAAGGTCTGCAGCAGCCAGCGCAGGCGATCGGGCACGGTCGGCTGCTGCGACATCGCGCTCTTTTCAAACAGCTCGCGGTCGCGGGGATCATCGTAGCCCATAATGATGTGCAGCTCATCGACCTGGCTACAGGCGCGCTGAATCAAATAGATGTGGCCGGTATGCAGCGGGTAAAACTTACCAAATACCACGCCAACGCTTTTTTGCCGACGCGGAAACTCCAGCCCGAGAAACCGGTGCAGCGCTTCCAGCTTCTGCGCGCTGGGGCTTTTAATTTTCGCGTTCAGCAGCTGGCTCAGATAGCCTTTTGTCATCCCGCTGGCGTCAGCTACCTGCTGTAGCGTACACCCCTTCTGCTTAATGGCGCTTTTTAAATAGTCAAATGACGACATCGCGAGTCTCCTTTTAACTTATTATAAGTCGTCAAAGACGCTAAGTGCGTCCGCAAGCTTTTTCACGCCAAAGATTTGCATCCCTTCCGGCACTTTTTTCGGCACATTGGCTGCCGGAACAATCGCCCGACGAAAACCATGCTTAGCCGCTTCTGAAATACGCTCCTGGCCGCTCGGCACCGGGCGAATCTCGCCTGCCAGACCCACTTCGCCGAAAACCACCAGGTCCTGGGGCAGCGGACGGTCGCGCAGGCTGGAAACCATCGCCAGCAGCAGCGCCAGATCGGCGCTGGTTTCGGTGACCTTCACCCCACCAACGACGTTGACGAAGACGTCCTGGTCGGCCATCTGCAGACCGCCGTGACGATGCAGAACCGCCAGCAGGATCGCCAGACGGTTCTGCTCCAGCCCCACCGCCACGCGGCGCGGGTTGGACATCATCGAGTGATCGACCAGCGCCTGGATCTCCACCAGCAGCGGTCGCGTGCCTTCCCAGACCACCATCACCGAACTGCCGGAAGTCACTTCGTCACCGCGGCTCAGAAAGATAGCCGAGGGGTTGCTCACTTCACGTAGCCCCTGCTCGGTCATAGCGAATACGCCCAGCTCGTTGACCGCGCCGAAGCGGTTTTTATGGCTGCGCAGGGTGCGGAAACGAGAATCGGCGTCGCCGTCGAGCAGCACGGAGCAGTCGATACAGTGCTCCAGCACTTTCGGCCCGGCCAGCGAGCCGTCTTTGGTCACGTGGCCGACCATGACGATAGCCACGCCGCGCGTCTTGGCAAAGCGCGTTAAATAGGCCGCCGTTTCGCGCACCTGGGCCACGCTGCCCGGCGATGACTGCACGTCGGCCATATGCATCACCTGGATGGAGTCGATAACCATCAGCTGCGGCTTTTCTTCATCGGCAATCTGGCAAATCTGCTCAATGCTGGTTTCTGACAGCATATTGAGGTTAGCCGTCGGCAGGCCTAAACGGTGAGCGCGCATCGCCACCTGCTGAAGCGACTCTTCCCCGGTGACGTAGAGCGTTTTCATACCTTCGGCGAGCTTACACAGGGTTTGCAGCAGCAGCGTCGACTTACCCGCGCCGGGGTTGCCGCCGATCAGAATCGCGCTCCCCGGCACCACGCCGCCGCCGAGCACGCGGTCAAACTCTTTAAAGCCGGTCGAAAAGCGCGGCAGCGCTTCGAGGCTGATATCGGAGAGCTTCTGCACTTTCGATACGCCGGCATTACCGGCATATCCTGACAGACGTTCGTTTCTTGCCACCTGGGGCGAAGCGGCAATGCGCATCTCGGTTATGGTATTCCAGGCATGACAGGCGCTGCACTGCCCCTGCCAGCGCGGATAATCCGCACCGCATTCATTACAGACAAATGCGCGTTTTGGAGCTTTCGCCACGTTAACCTCTTACTTTTGATTCATGCTGCCGGAGAGAATACAGAATACTCCCATCAGGTCAGCGTGGCGGATTGTCACTTCCGCCAGTTCATTAACTTTGGGCTTAGCATGATAGGCGATGCCGAGCCCTGCCGCTTTAATCATCGGCAGATCGTTTGCGCCATCGCCAATGGCGACGGTTTGCGCCGGCGGGATCTCATACTTTTCCGCCAGTTTACGCAGCGTATTGGCTTTGTATTTCGCATCGACGATATCGCCGATAACGTTGCCGGTCAGCTTACCGTCCATGATCTCCAGTTCGTTGGCGACCACCGCGTCGAGATGCAGCTTGTCGCGCAGATACTCGGCAAAGAAGGTGAAGCCGCCGGAGGCGATCGCCACTTTCCAGCCGAGCGTTTCCAGCTTCAGCACCAGCTGGGTCAGGCCCGGCATCAGCGGCAGCGTTTCCCGCACCTGCAGCAGAATATTGGCATCGGCATCTTTCAGCGTCGCCACCCGCTGGCGCAGGCTGGCGGTAAAATCAAGTTCGCCGCGCATCGCGCGCTCGGTCACTTCAGAGACCAGCTCGCCGGTACCGGCCAGTTTGGCGATTTCATCAATGCACTCAATCTGAATCGCCGTCGAGTCCATATCCATGACCAGCAGCCCCGGCGTACGTAAATGCGGGATTTTACCCAGCGGCGCGACGTCAAAACCGGCCTCATGGGCCAGACGGGTCGCCCGTAGCGTTAAAGAACCAGCCAGCCGAATCACCTGATAGTCGTCAACCGCCCAGGAGGCAACAATCACCAGGGCCGCCCCCAGTTCGCGCTGCCACTCGGTCAGGCGACGCTTGTTAAGACCGCGGCCATACAGCAGCCAGCCGCTGCGTCCGGCGTGATAATCCAACGGCATGACCTCATCACCGCTCAGGGAAAGCGGCAATCCAGGCCACTGGGAAACATCTTCAGGCAGGTCGCACCAGGTCAAACTGTTTGGCATCACGGCTCCACATAACTTCATTCAGGCGAGGAAAATAACGCATGAGGCTACCTTGTAACCAGCGCTTCTGGCAACATTAAGCTGCAAATTTTCAAAGGTGGAATATGGTACGCGCAAAACTTAAATTCCGGCTGCATCGCGCGGTGATTGTTCTGATCTGTCTCGCGCTCCTCGTCGCCCTGATGCAGGGGGCCTCATGGTTCAGCCAGAACAGCCAGAAGCAGCGCAATCCGCAGCTGGAAGAGCTGGCCCGCACGCTCGCCCAGCAGGTCACGCTCAACCTGGCGCCGCTGATGTGTAGCGAAACGCCCGACGAAAAGCGGATTAGCCAGCTGCTGGATCAGCTTACCCATAAAAGCCGGATCCTCGACGCCGGCGTATATGACGAACAGGGCGACCTGGTGGCGCGTTCCGGCGAAAGCGTCGAGGTACGCGATCGGCTGGCGCTGGACGGTAAAAAAGCCGGCGGCTACTTCAACCAGCAAATCGTCGAACCTGTTCAGGGTAAAAACGGCCCGCTCGGCTACCTGCGCCTGACGCTGGATACCCATACCCTGGCCACCGAAGCGCAGCAGGTCGATAATACCACCAATATCCTGCGTCTGATGCTGCTGCTATCTCTGGCCATCGGCGTCGTCCTGACGCGCACCCTGCTGCAGGGTAAACGTACCCGCTGGCAGCAATCGCCTTTCCTGCTCACCGCCAATAAGCCGGTGCAGGATGAAGATAAAGATGAATCAGAATAAGGAAATCGCCATGTCCACGCTGCGCCTGCTGCTCTCCGACTCTTACGACCCCTGGTTCAATCTGGCGGTTGAGGAGTCTATTTTTCGCCAGATGCCCGCGACTCAACGGGTGCTGTTTCTCTGGCGCAATGCCGATACGGTGGTCATTGGCCGCGCGCAGAACCCGTGGAAAGAGTGCAACACCCGACGTATGGAAGAAGATAACGTGCGCCTGGCCCGTCGCAGCAGCGGCGGCGGCGCGGTATTCCACGATCTGGGCAATACCTGCTTTACCTTTATGGCCGGCAAACCGGAGTACGATAAAACCGTTTCCACAAATATCGTGTTGACGGCGCTGAATGCGCTGGGCGTAGCGGCGGAAGCCTCGGGCCGCAACGATCTGGTGGTCAAAACCGCCGAAGGCGACCGCAAGGTCTCCGGTTCCGCCTATCGCGAAACGATGGATCGCGGCTTTCACCACGGTACGCTGCTGCTGAACGCCGATTTAAGCCGCCTGGCCAACTACCTCAATCCCGATAAGAAGAAGCTGCAGGCCAAAGGCATTACCTCCGTGCGCGGACGGGTAGCCAATCTGGTCGAGCTGCTGCCGGGCATTACCCATCAGCAGGTTTGCGAGGCGATTCAGGAGGCGTTCTTCGCCCATTACGGCGAGCGCGTGGAGGCCGAAGTGATCTCTCCGGAGAAAATGCCGGACCTGCCGAATTTTGCCGCGACCTTTGCCCGCCAGAGCAGCTGGGAGTGGAACTTTGGCCAGGCTCCGGCCTTCAGCCATCTGCTGGATGAACGTTTTACCTGGGGCGGCGTAGAGCTCCATTTCGACGTCGAAAAAGGCCATATCACGCGCACGCAGATTTTTACCGATAGCCTCAACCCGGCGCCGCTGGAAGCGCTGGCCGCCAGGCTACAGGGATGCCTCTACCGCGCGGATATGCTGCAGCAGGAGTGCGATGCATTACTCGTGGATTTCCCGGAGCAGGAGAAAGCGCTGCGGGAGCTCTCGGCATGGATTGCCGGCGCGGTACGCTAACGTGCGGTCACCCCGGCCCTCTCCCATAGGGAGAGGGCGGAAGAGATGATTACTCTTTATCGCCCAGCAGAACGGATTCCAGCGCGATTTTAATCATGTCGTTGAAGGTCGTCTGACGTTCAGCGGAGCTGGTCTGCTCGTGGGTACGGATGTGGTCGGAGACCGTGCAGATGGTCAGCGCTTTCGCACCAAATTCCGCCGCGACGCCGTAGATGCCGGCCGCTTCCATTTCCACGCCCAGGATGCCGTATTTTTCCATCACGTCGAACATTTCGCCGCCGTCCGGCGCATAGAACAGGTCAGCGGAGAAAATGTTGCCCACGCGAGCGTCAACGCCCAGCGCTTTTGCCGCGTCAACCGCGTTACGCACCATGCCAAAGTCGGCAATCGCCGCAAAGTCGTGGTCCTTAAAACGCATACGGTTAACTTTAGAGTCGGTGCAGGCACCCATGCCGATAACCACGTCGCGCAGCTTAACGTCCATACGCACCGCGCCGCAGGAGCCGACGCGAATGATTTTTTTGACGCCGAAGTCGGTGATCAGCTCTTTTGCGTAAATGGAGCAGGATGGGATCCCCATGCCGTGACCCATAACGGAAATTTTGCGGCCTTTGTAGGTACCGGTGAAGCCCAGCATACCGCGCACGTTATTCACTTCGCGGACATCTTCAAGGAACGTTTCTGCAATGTGCTTCGCGCGCAGCGGGTCGCCAGGCATCAGCACAACGTCAGCGAAATCGCCCATTTCTGCGTTAATGTGTGGAGTAGCCATCGTTAAATCCTTCTGAATGTTTTACCTGATGGCGGCTATGCCTAATCAGGTCGACAAAAAAGGCCCGGCGAGCGAGGCTCACCGGGCAAATAATCACAGCATGTTTTTGCCGTATTCCATCGGAGACGTACCGAAGTACGTTGCCAGGGTCTGGCCGATATCGGCGAAGGTTTCGCGGTGACCCAGCGAACCCGGCTTCACTTTCGGGCCATAGATCAGCACCGGAATGTGCTCGCGGGTATGGTCGGTACCGGTCCAGGTCGGGTCGCAGCCGTGGTCGGCGGTCAGGATCAGAATGTCATCTTCCCCGACCAGTTCCATCAGCTCCGGCAGACGGCGATCGAACAGCTCCAGCCCTGCGGCATAGCCTGCAACGTCGCGGCGGTGGCCCCAGGAAGAGTCGAAGTCCACGAAGTTGGTGAAGACGATGGTCTCGTCTCCCGCTTCTTTCATCTCTTTGATGGTCGCGTCAAACAGCGCATCCAGGCCGGTCGCCTTCACCTTTTTGGTGATACCGCAGTTGGCGTAGATATCGGCGATTTTACCCACCGATACAACCTGGCCCTTTTTCTCGTCGACCAGCTTCTGCAGCACCGTCGGCGCCGGCGGCTCAACGGCCAAATCGTGGCGGTTACCGGTGCGCTGGAAGTTGCCGGCTTTGTCGCCGATAAACGGACGCGCGATAACGCGACCGATGTTGTAGCCGCCTTCGGTCAGCTCTTCACGCGCGATTTCACACAGCTCGTACAGCTTATCGAGACCAAAGGTCTCTTCATGGCAGGCAATCTGGAATACCGAGTCAGCGGAGGTATAGAAAATCGGCTTGCCGGTTTTCATATGCTCTTCGCCCAGCTGGTCGAGGATAACGGTACCGGAAGAGTGGCAGTTGCCGAGGTAGCCCGGCAGGTTGGCGCGCTTAACCAGTTTATCCAGAAGTTCCTGCGGGAAGCTGTTTTCATGCTCGGGGAAGTAGCCCCAGTCAAACAGAACCGGCACGCCGGCGATTTCCCAGTGGCCTGACGGGGTGTCTTTACCGGAAGAGAGCTCATGCGCCCATGCGTAGGCGCCGATAACGTCCGCGCTGCCGTCCATACCGGCGGCAATTTTACCGGTAGAACCCTCATGGGCTTTAACCAGCCCCAGACGGGTCAGATTCGGTAGATTGAGAGGGCCTTTGCGGCCGTTGTCAGCCTCGCCTTTGGCACAGGCTTCTGCAATATGGCCCATGGTGTCTGAACCGACGTCGCCAAAGCGATCGGCGTCTTCAGTCGCACCGATGCCGAATGAGTCCAGCACCATAATAAATGCACGTTTCATATTATTCTCCGTACCTTTTGCGCTGCAAAAAAGCGATCAGATCAGTATATAACTATTCGGTGATACGACGATAGACCGTCGGCGTCATTTCAGGCGCTTTATCGTCAAGTTTAATGGCCGCTTTCACGGCTTTGGCCGCTTCCTGCCAGCTGTTTTCATCTTTAGCATGGATAACCGCCAGCGGCTGCTGCGCGTCGATACGCGCGCCGAGGCGAACCACGTCGGTGAAACCGACGCTGTAATCAATCAGATCCGATGCCTGACGGCGACCGCCGCCCATTGATACCACCGCCATGCCCAGCGCGCGGGTGTCCATTTCGGCGACAAACCCTTCGCCTTCGGCATAGACGGCTTTGCTCAGCATCGCGGCCGGCAGATACTTATCGTAGTTTTCCACGAAGTCGTTCGGCCCTTTTTGCGCCGCCACCATCCGGCCGAAGACTTCTGCGGCTTTACCGTTATCCAGCACCGCCTGTAGCTTCGCCCGCGCGTCGGCGTCATTCTGCGCCAGCTTGCCGGAAATCAGCATCTCGACGCACAGCGCCATCGTCACCTCAAGCAGCCGCGGATTGCGGTACTCGCCGGTGAGGAACTGCACGGCTTCACGCACTTCCACCGCATTACCGGCGCTGGAAGCCAGCACCTGGTTCATATCGGTTAACAGCGCGGTCGTCCGCACGCCGGCGCCGTTGGATACCCCGACGATCGCTTCGGCCAGCGCGGCGGAAAGCTCATAAGTAGGCATAAAGGCGCCGCTGCCGACTTTGACATCCATCACCAGCGCGTCCAGGCCTTCCGCCAGCTTCTTGGCGAGAATGGAGGCGGTGATCAGCGGGATAGAGTCCACCGTTGCGGTGATATCGCGCGTGGCGTAAAAACGTTTGTCCGCCGGCGCCAGAGAGCTGGTCTGCCCGATAATCGCGACGCCGACATCTTTAATGATTTCACGGAAGCGGCTATCGTCCGGGAAAATATCGAACCCAGGAATCGCTTCCAGCTTGTCGAGCGTACCGCCGGTGTGCCCGAGACCGCGCCCCGAGATCATCGGGACATAGCCGCCGCAGGCCGCGACCATCGGCCCCAGCATCAGCGAGGTCACATCGCCTACGCCGCCGGTAGAGTGTTTATCGACGATCGGGCCATTGAGATTAAGACTCTTCCAGTCGAGAACGGTCCCTGAATCCCGCATCGCCATGGTCAGCGAAACGCGTTCCGGCATAGACATATCGTGGAAAAAAATGGTCATCGCCAGCGCGGCGATCTGCCCTTCTGAGATGGTGTTGTCGCGGATGCCGTTGATGAAAAAACGAATCTCTTCATCGCTCAGCGCATGACCATCACGTTTTTTACGAATAATTTCTTGTGCGAGAAACAAGATAACCTCCCGAGGAAAGAGTCAAAGACCAACCACAGGCCGGACAGCATCCGGCCTTGAGGTCAGGCAAATTACGTATTAGTAGCTGCTGGCGCTCTTACCATCGCCGTGACCCAGCGCTTTCAGCAGGCTTGCCAGCAGGCTGGAAGCGCCAAAGCGGTAGTGACGAGAGTCGGCCCAATCGGCACCGAACAGTTCATCGGCAATAGCGAGGAACTTTTGCGCGTCTTCTGCGCTACGCACGCCGCCCGCCGGTTTGAAGCCGACGCTCTGCTGAACGCCCATATCGCGGATGACTTCCAGCATGATGCGCGCGCTTTCCGGGGTCGCATTGACCGGAACTTTACCGGTAGACGTTTTGATAAAATCGGCACCGGCTTTGATGGCGATTTCAGATGCTTTACGAATCAGCGCTTCTTCTTTCAGCTCACCGGTTTCGATAATCACTTTCAGCAGCACGTTTGCCGCCGCGCAGGCTTCTTTACAGGCTTTCACCAGGTCAAAACCCACCTGTTCGTTGCCGGCAATCAGCGCGCGGTAAGGGAATACGACGTCAACTTCGTCTGCGCCGTAAGCTATCGCCGCGCGGGTTTCCGCCAGCGCAATAGCAATATCATCGTTACCGTGCGGGAAATTGGTCACCGTCGCGATCCGGATATCCGGAGTACCCTGCTCGTTCAGCGTTTTACGCGCGATCGGGATAAAGCGCGGGTAGATGCATACTGCGGCAGTATTCCCTACCGGTGTTTTGGCCTGGTGGCACAGCGCGATCACTTTTTCATTGGTGTCGTCATCGTTCAGGGTGGTCAGGTCCATCAGTTTCAACGCGCGCAGGCTGCTTGCCGTTAAATCAGTCATTTCATACTCCGACGGCGTATTGCCGTATTAAAGTTGGTTCACCTTGCGAGTCTGTTACTATTGTAACATCCCCTCTCCGTTACACTTCGATATACATCACAGTTAATGAAAACTAATTACTAATTTGCATTACTGTAGAGTGATATGAATCACATAATAAATCCCTGTGCATGCCCCCCGAAGGCCAGACTCTCTTTAAGCATAATCAGGAATCTCAGCATCGAGGCAATGTTATTATTGTAACATACCCACGCGGTAAACCTCGATATCAGCGCGGACATTTTGTGCGAAAAAATGCCAGATGCATCATGAGTGATTGATAAACAGATAATTATTAAATGATAGGATTTTAACACGCAGAGGAGAGTTCCCCGCGGCGGCGGTGCCGCGGGGTAGGGTCGTGATTAACGACGGCGCTATAGCGCGAGGAAGACGCCTGCTATCGTGGCGCTCATCAGATTAGACAGCGTCCCCGCCGCCACGGCCCGCATGCCCAGCTGGGCAATTTCCTGGCGGCGATTAGGCGCCATGCCGCCCAGTCCGCCAATCAGAATCGCAATGGATGACAGATTGGCAAAACCGCACAGGGCAAACGAGATGATGGCCTTGGTGTGGGTTGAAATCACCTGCAAACCGGCGGCTGCGACCTCGGCGTCGGCTTTCAGGTATTCACCGAAATTCATGTAGGCCACAAACTCGTTGATAATCAGCTTCTGGCCGATAAACGAGCCGGCAACGGTGGCCTCATTCCACGGAACGCCAATCACCCACGCCAGCGGCGAGAAGACCCAGCCGAGGATCATTTGCAGCGACAGATCCGGATGGTTAAACCAGCCGCCCACGCCGGAGAGAATACCGTTAACCAGGGCAATCAGCGCGATAAACGCCAGCAGCATCGCCCCGACGTTAAGCGCCAGCTGCATCCCGGAAGCCGCGCCGGACGCGGCGGCATCCAGCACGTTCGCCGGCGCCTGCGGATCGGCGTCGTTTTTTTCCATCGCCGGGTTGTCCCGGGGCTGCTCGGTTTCCGGCACGATAATCTTCGCGAACAGCAGGCCGCCCGGCGCCGCCATAAACGAAGCGGCAATCAGGTATTCCAGCGGTACGCCCATCTGCGCGTAACCGGCCAGAACGGAGCCCGCAACCGAGGCCAGGCCCCCGCACATCACCGCGAAGAGCTCGGAACGGGTCATGGTGGCGATATATGGACGCACCACCAGCGGCGCTTCGGTCTGGCCAACGAAGATGTTCGCCGTGGCAGAGAGCGATTCCGTGCGCGAGGTTTTCAGTACCGCGCGCAGCGCCCCGCCGAGAATGCGGATAACAAACTGCATGATGCCGAGGTAATAAAGCACGGCGATCAGCGATGAGAAGAAGACGATGACCGGCAGGACGCGCAGGGCAAAAACAAACCCGCCGCCGCCGAAGACTTCAAACATCTTGTCGGAAACCAGCCCGCCAAAGATAAAGCCGATCCCTTCATTGCCGTAAGCAATCACGTTGGCAACGCCGTTCGACATGGCCAGCAGCGCGGTGCGCCCGGCCGGCACGTAGAGAATTAACGCGCCGATCCCCACCTGGATAATCCAGGCGCCGAGGACGGTACGCAGGTTGATGGCTTTTCGATTACTGGAGAGGAGCACAGCGATGGCTAACAGCACCACCATGCCGATAAGTCCCATGATAATTTGCATACAGAGTCCCTGTGTATTGAGAGTTCAGCCTTAAAACCCCGCGATTATAACGGCATGAAACCATCATGCTCATTTCAGCTCACACATTTTAAGCAAAACAATGAGATAAAAAGGCAGGAATGAGACACAGGTCACTCAGCAAAGCGCTACGGAAGCGCAAAAAGCGCATTTGTATTATCAATCAGGGTATTCGCTATCTCTTCCGCGGGCTCAGAGCGTAGCTCACATAAGGTGGAGAAGACGCGAGCCGCCCGTTCCGGCCTGTTCGGCTGCCCCTGGAAACCGTTCAACGGCATATCCGGCGCATCGGTCTCCAGCAGCAGCGCCGAAAGCGGCAGCTGCGCGATCACACCGCGGGTCTTACTGGCGCGCGGATAGGTAATGGTGCCGCCAACGCCAATCTTGTAGCCCAGCTGCACAAACCGCTCCGCCTGCTGAAGGCTACCGGCAAAACCGTGCACTACGCCGGTTCGCGGTAAAGCGTGCTTTTTCAGCAGCATCGCCAGCTTGTCGTGAGTGCGTCTGGAGTGGAGGATCGCCGGCAAATCGTAGCGTTTCGCCAGCCGCATCTGCGCCTCAAATACAGAAACCTGACGTGCAAACTGCGGATCTTCCCGATAGAGATCGAGACCGATCTCCCCAACCGCGACCAGCTTAGCGTCGCGTTTCGCCAGGCAGGCTTCAAGCCGTTCAAGACTCTCTGCGCTATGCCGTTCAATCGCTATCGGGTGGAGGCCTAAGGCGGCGTAGAGCGCATCATATTTCTCCGCCAGCGCTAACACGCGGGCGAAGTTAACCGCTTCTGTCGCAGGTACCACGATCTGCGTCACGCCAGCCTCCGCCGCCCGGGCAATGCTGGCGCTTTCGTCGCCGGTGAAAGGGGGAAAATCGAAATGGCAGTGGGTATCAATAAATCGTAGGGTCACGCCAGGTCCTCATTTTCAAAGCTGGCATCATTGGCCTGCACCGCCGCGATGACCGGCGCCTGAGGGATCTCATTGGCCACCGGCGCTGGCGGAATAACGACCGTTTTCGGTACCGCAATACGCGGCGCATGGCGCAGCAGCGGCGGTCTGTCGGCCAGCAGTTTACCGACGGTAGCGAGAAAGTAGCGCCCGCACTGGCGTCCGGTCTTGTAGTCCTCCAGCAACGCCGGAAGACGGCTGCCTAACGCCATACTCTTCAACGGTTTCTGCGGATAAATTTCCAGAATTCTCAGCTTACCCGGCGGTTTTTCAATGAACTCTTGCGTGGAGCGATAGGTGGTTTCGTGATGCTGCACCAGATTCACAAACGGCTGCAGACTACTTTCGCCAAGCCAGCGCTCCATCCGTTTAAACCACTGCGGCGTGTAGTACATCTGGGACGGAACGGTGCGGATCACCACGATGGTTTGCGCCCCTCGACGGGCCGCTTCCTGTACGGGGATCGCATCGCTGACGCCGCCGTCAAGATAGCTCACGCCATCCAGCAGCACGCCGCTGCGGTAAAAACCGGGAATGGCGCTGGAGGCGCGAATCAGGTCAAGCCAGGTCTGCTGAGTGGGGGAAAAGTAGTTTGGCGTGTAATCATCGCCGCGACAGGCGCACATCCAGAACTCTTTTCCCTGAGCAAAACAATCTTCAGCATAGGCCATCGCCAGCGGCATCTTTTTCGAGGTGGTGTCGACCAGCCAGTCAAGATCGATAAGATTCCCGCCGCGCACAAAACGCATCGGGTCGAAAAACTCGCGGGCGGTGGTGTAGCGGGTGATCACTTTGCGGGCATAGCCGGGCTGGTTGCACAGATAGGCCGAGAGATTTTGCGCCCCGGCAGAGGTACCGAACATCATGTCAAACGGGTTGAATCCCGCGCGCATAAATTCGTCCAGTACCCCGGCGGTAAAAATCCCTCTCTGCCCCCCGCCTTCGCACACCAGTGCGAGCCTGCCCGGCTGGAAGGGTTTAACAGATAACGGCGTAATGTTGCCCAACGTAACGGGAATTCGCTGCCCCACCCTGCTTTCCTGTCTGGCTTATTATAAAAACAAAGGTAACGCAATTTTTAACGCCCTGAAACTGAGAAAGCCAGTCACATTGACTGGCTTTATGTAAGACGGTATTTCACGCGTTAACGTCTAGGGACGCCGACGGCCGGTGAACAGGCTGACCAGGAACAGGATAATACCGACAACGAAGACAATTTTCGCAGCCCAGGCAGCGGTACCCGCCAGGCCACCAAAGCCCAGAGCGGCGGCAATTAACGCGATCACCAGAAAAATAATGCCCCATCTAAACATACGTCTCTCCTTACCATAGTTAATGACGGTCGATTTTCTGCGCACTCAGGCCGCGCATACACAACCCTGTGGTGCTACACATCCTGCGGAAAGACCGCAGAATAAATTTTTTTAGTGAATAGATTTATTTGACGCTAAGGTCATTCTTCACGCTTTTGACGCCGGAAACGGCTTTCGCAATACCTTCCGCCCGCTCCGACTGCTTACTGGACTCTACCGTACCGGATAAATGTACAACGCCATCGGTGGTCTCCACCTTCACGTTACGCGACGGAACGATATCGTCAGCCAGTAATTTCGCTTTGATCTCGCTGGTCACCGCCGTGTCGCCGGCGTAGCCCTTCAGCGAAGCAGATTTTTCGTTCTGTACGCTAAGCTTGTCGTTAACGGAGGTCACGCCTTCAACCGCTTTCGCTACGCTAAGCGCCTGCTTATGCTGCTCTGAACTGTCAACCGTACCGCTTAACGTGACGACTTTGTTTTCAGTTTTCACAGAGATATCGGTGCTGCGAATATCTTTATGATCGATCAGCGCCGCTTTCACCCTGGCGGTGATGGTGCTGTCGTCCATAAAATTCCCGACTTTGTTCATCGAATTATCGACGGCTTGCCCGGCATTGCTTGCTGCAGATTTTGCGCTATCTGCGGTCGAGTTTTCCGCATACGCCGAAGCGCTGATTATTGCTGAGCCCAGGAAGAGGGCCAGGAGTGTCTTGCCGCTCTTAAGTTTTGTCATCGTTGTTCCTCGTTATATCTAAGCAGGTAAAGCAAAATAAGTAGTCTATTAAGCCAGGATTCCAAAAATTACTTATTAAATGTAGTAGATACGCGGAAGAGTGCGGCATTAACGGGTAAAAAAGCGCGCAAAACGGTAAGAATTAAGAACTTTCCAGAAAGGGCAATCCGAGGGGAAAATGGCGTGGAGCGCGGCGAAAACCGCGCTCCGGAGAGGATTAGTGCTCGCGGGTTTTACGGAACTGGACGTCAGGGTAACGTTCCTGCGTCAGGTTCAGGTTAACCATGGTCGGGGCGATATAAGTCAGGTTATCGCCGCCATCCAGCGCCAGCTGAATTTCGTTCTTACGCTTAAACTCTTCGAATTTCTTCGCGTCGCTGCATTCCACCCAGCGTGCGGTCGCGACGTTGACGGACTCGTAAATCGCCTCAACGTTGTACTCGCTCTTCAGGCGAGCAACAACCACATCAAACTGCAGCACACCCACCGCGCCAACGATCAGATCGTTATTGGCGATCGGACGGAACACCTGCACCGCTCCCTCTTCAGAGAGCTGAACCAGCCCTTTCAGCAGCTGTTTCTGCTTGAGCGGATCTTTCAGGCGAATGCGGCGGAACAGTTCCGGGGCGAAGTTCGGGATACCGGTGAACTTCATCATTTCACCCTGGGTGAAGGTATCGCCAATCTGAATGGTGCCGTGGTTATGCAGACCCAGGATATCGCCCGGATACGCCTCTTCCACATGCGAACGGTCGCCGGCCATAAAGGTCAGCGCGTCGGAGATCACCACGTCCTTGCCGATACGCACCTGGCGCATCTTCATACCCTTCTCGTACTTACCGGAAACCACGCGCATAAAGGCCACGCGGTCGCGGTGTTTCGGGTCCATGTTGGCCTGAATTTTAAAGACGAAGCCGGTGAACTTCTCCTCCGCGGCCTCCACGGTGCGGGTGTCGGTTTTGCGCGGCATCGGCGCGGGCGCCCACTCCACTAAACCGTCCAGCATATGATCGACGCCAAAGTTACCCAGCGCGGTGCCGAAGAATACCGGCGTAATTTCGCCCGCCAGGAACAGCTCTTTATCGAATTCGTTAGACGCGCCCTGCACCAGCTCCAGCTCATCGCGCAGCTGCTGCGCCAGGTCTTCACCCACCGCGGCATCAAGCTCCGGGTTATCCAGCCCCTTCACGATGCGCACTTCCTGGATGGTGTGGCCTTTACCGGTCTGATACAGGTAGGTTTCATCTTTATAAAGATGGTAAACGCCCTTGAACAGTTTGCCGCAGCCAATCGGCCAGGTGATCGGCGCGCAGCCGATTTTCAGCTCGTTTTCCACTTCATCCAGCAACTCCATCGGATCGCGGATGTCGCGGTCGAGTTTGTTCATGAACGTCAGGATCGGCGTATCGCGCAGACGGGTGACTTCCATCAGCTTACGGGTACGATCCTCGACGCCTTTCGCGGCATCGATAACCATCAGGCAGCAGTCCACCGCCGTCAGGGTACGGTAGGTATCCTCGGAGAAGTCTTCGTGGCCCGGGGTGTCGAGCAGGTTAACCAGGCAGTCGTGATACGGGAACTGCATCACGGACGTGGTGATGGAGATACCGCGCTGCTTTTCCATCTCCATCCAGTCAGATTTCGCATGCTGGCTGGAGCCGCGACCTTTCACCGTTCCGGCGGTCTGAATAGCCTGTCCGAATAACAGCACCTTTTCAGTAATGGTCGTTTTACCGGCATCCGGGTGAGAAATAATGGCAAAAGTGCGGCGCTTGGCCACCTCCTGCAAATAAGGAGACAACGTCATAATTCAATCTTCTTAGTAAACGCGGCAACGCGCCGCGCATGTTGAATACGAAAAAATTGCGGCTATTTTACCCATCAATGGGGGGGAGGCAATCAGTGTTTACACAGGAGTTGCTCCAGTTCGCTTAAAGAGGTGACCGTCCAGTCCGCGCGGAGGTCCGCGGGCAGTTCGCGCTGATGGGGGTTGAACCAGCAGGTCGCCAGCCCGGCATTCACGCCGCCGCGAATATCCGATTCCGCCGTATCGCCAACCATCAGCACCCGCGAACGATCGGGATTGCCCGCCTGCGCCAGCGCATAGTCGAAAATACGCGCATCCGGCTTAGCCACCCCAACCTCTTCGGAAATAATGAGCAAATCAAAGTGATCGCGCAGTCCGGTACGTTCAAGACGCGTCTGCTGCAGTGAGGTAAAACCGTTGGTGATGATGCCCATTTTTACCTTCCCCTGCAGCGAATCAAGCAGCGATACCGCTCCCGGCAGCGGCGAGCAGATCTCCGCCATCGCGTTCATAAACGCGGCGTTCAGCTCGCCGGGAGGGACGTTCAGGCGTTCCGCCCAACCGTCAAAGCGCTGATGCTGCAGCTGAAGAGAGGTAATGGCGCCGTTTTGATAATCCACCCATAGCGGCTTATTCACGGCCTGGTAGTCCTGAAAATCCTCTGCGGAGAACGTCACGCTATAGTCGAGAAACATCCGCTGTAGGCCGCTAAATGAGTCAAACGTAAATAACGTTTCGTCGGCATCAAAGAAAATCCAGTCCCACTTCATCGTATCACCTTGTCTTACATACTGATTGGCAGTGCCATTATGATGGCGTCCTCACGTCCGTCGACCGTGGGGTAATAGTTGCGGCGAATCGTCGCCTCGTTAAAGCCTAAGCTTTCATAGAGCGCGATGGCGGCGACGTTAGACGCGCGCACCTCCAGCCACAGCGTGACGACGCCGCGTTTTTCAACTTCATCAATCACCCGTTCCAGCAGCGCCCTGCCCAGACCGCGACGCTGAAAAGCGGGGTCGACGGCAATATTGAACAGCGTCGCTTCGTCGAGCACGATTTGCGTAATGGCAAAGGCCGCCATCACGCCGTCCACGGACAGTTGAAGATTCAGATAGCGCTCGCCCTGATTACTGGCAAACGTCTGTTCGCTCCACGGAAAAGCGTGGGCGCGCGTTTCAATTTGCCAGGCGCGGGGCAAATCAGCCGGGTTGAGGGTAGAAATCGTGTTCATGTGCGCAAATCTGTTGCCAGAGCGCCATGCGAGCAGGCGTGCTGGTCTGAAGTTCATCGAAAGCGGGCGTGGAAAGCTGTGCGCCCGCCAGCAGCAGCGGCGCGTCGGTGCCCAGCCGCCAGCTATTACAGCGTGCGTCCTGAGGCAGCATCGCAACGCGTTCAGGCGTCAGCTGCATCACCTGCTCCGGCATCAGGGCCAGCGCGCGCAGAATATCGCTGATAAGCGGTTCGGTCAGCGATGGCGGTTCTTCCGCCACCATCACCAGACGAATATGTCCAGGAAGCGAGATAGCGATTTCACCCTGTAACGCCCCAGGACGACGTAGCGACCACTGGGTGATGCCCAGCTGCTGTAATTGCCAGTCTCGTCGGGATGTCATAGCGAAACACTCCTGTTAATTAAGCGCGCAATATAGCAAATCCGTCGTATCTGCGCCAACAAACTACGCGGCGGTCGGAGCGCATCCCGCCGCCAACAAAGAGGCAGGCCGAAAGATAACGTGTATAATCGGCGCCAGTCTTAATGAAGGAGTGTTTCATGTCCGCTTTTACCCCGGCAAGTGAAGTCTTGCTGCGCCACAGTGATGATTTCGAGTCCGCCCGCGTTCTGTTTGCCGGTGACCTGCAGGATGACCTGCCCGCACGTCTGGACACGGCCGCCAGCCGCGCCCATACCCAGCAGTTCCACCACTGGCAGGTACTGAGCCGCCAGATGGGCGAAAATGCCCGCTATAGCCTGGTCGCAGAGGCCGGCGATGTCGCCGATTGCGATACGCTGATTTACTACTGGCCAAAGAACAAACCGGAAGCGCAGTTTCAGCTGATGAACCTGCTTTCGCTGCTGCCGACCGGTATTGATATTTTCGTGGTTGGCGAGAACCGCAGCGGCGTACGCAGCGCCGAGCAGATGCTGGCGGAATATGCGCCGCTGAGCAAAGTCGACAGCGCGCGCCGCTGTGGGCTGTATCACGGTCGTCTGGAAAAACAGCCCGCGTTCAATGCAGAACAGTACTGGGGCGAGTATTCGCTGGATAATCTGACGATTAAAACGCTGCCGGGCGTCTTCAGCCGCGATGGCCTGGATGTCGGTAGCCAGCTGCTGCTTTCCACGCTGACGCCGCATACCAAAGGTAAAGTGCTTGATGTCGGCTGCGGCGCCGGCGTGCTGGCAACCGTGCTGGCCAGCCACTCGCCTAAAGTCCGCCTCTCGTTGTGCGACGTCAGCGCCCCGGCAGTTGAAGCCAGTCGCGCCACGCTGGCCGCTAACGGCATCGAAGGGGAAGTGTTCGCCAGCAACGTGTTCTCTGAAGTGAACGGCCGCTTCGACATGATTATCTCCAACCCGCCTTTCCACGATGGTCTACAGACCAGCCTGGAGGCCGCGCAAACGCTGATTCGCGGCGCCGTTCGTCATTTGAACAGCGGCGGCGAGCTGCGCATCGTCGCTAACGCCTTCCTGCCCTATCCGAACGTGCTGGATGAGATCTTCGGCTTCCATGAAGTGATTGCCCAAACGGGCCGCTTTAAGGTCTACCGGACGGTGATGACCCGTCAGGCGAAGAAATAATCCTGCGTTTTTTCGGCGCCAGCAGACGCTGGTCGCCGATGTTTTTCCTCTCTGACCGTCCATTTTTGCAACAATCAATCCAACTGATACAATTAACTATTGACGAATAGCTGAAAACCACTAGAATGCGCCTCCGTGGTAACGATACTTTCATAGTGTCGATGGTATGCGAAGGTGGCGGAATTGGTAGACGCGCTAGCTTCAGGTGTTAGTGTCCTTACGGACGTGGGGGTTCAAGTCCCCCCCCTCGCACCATAATCCACGTTGATATTGCTCGCACTGGGTGAAGGTGGCGGAATTGGTAGACGCGCTAGCTTCAGGTGTTAGTGTTCTTACGGACGTGGGGGTTCAAGTCCCCCCCCTCGCACCAACGAGGCGATATCAAAAATTAAGAATACTGTGCGAAGGTGGCGGAATTGGTAGACGCGCTAGCTTCAGGTGTTAGTGTCCTTACGGACGTGGGGGTTCAAGTCCCCCCCCTCGCACCAATATTCTTACCCTTCCGTTTTATCCCATCAGCTTCAAATTCATTATTACCAGCATCATCCCACTGACCAGCGCCACGCATGATGGCAGCAGAACAAAGTGCCTTAGCTGACGGTGCCAAATCATTACCGCTGACATGAGCATTCCCAGCGTCACCAATCCGCGCCAGGCATCTACCGACAAATCGGCAAACCCGAGGACGGCAATCAGTACGCCAGGGATCAACACGCCCCACCCACTCCCTAAAGTTCGCTGCAACATGTTTTCGCCTCTCACAACGATAATGATAACCAATATCATATGATAATTTTTATCATTTGTCATCCCAGGAAAATAGCGCGTCCTTATTCTTTACGTTTGTGGTAATGACATACATTCATGAAGGTGATAAATTAAGCGGCAAAAAAATAATATATTAAATTATCTGATTATTTCGTAAAAACCTTATTTTGCGCACTGTTTTTTATTATTCACTTCAAACTAACATCACATTGAATTTTAACGATTAATAATGACAACTCCGACATGACTGCACAATCCTGGCGCTCCCATTACGAACAGAAATATCAGTATTCCTTACGGCTATTTTTACTGCTTAATTTAGTTTCATCCGTCTTATCCCTTGTCAGCCCGCTCTTTACCATCATCACTTTTACATTACCCTGTTTTCTGATAGTTGCCTGTAGCACGGTCCTGCTGCTATGGCACTGTAAATTCTCTCAGCACAAAATAAATATTCCGGTTATTTCTCTGCTATTTGGCCTGCTTTGGGCGTGGCACGTTGCGCTAAAAGCAATGGTGATGGGGCCGCCGCATTTTAACTACCTGGTGATCGCCTTATTAAGCGTGTTATTTATTGGCACCATTGCTTTTTCCAGCAATATCATTGGCTTTACTTTGCACTCTTTACCCACATACCTTATCTGCCTGATTCTTGGCGGAGGAGAACAATGGCTGCGCATGTCCTGGTGCTTTCTGTTGCCTATTGCCGGTATCACCCTGCAAAGCCTTATTCAGAAACGCAGCGATGTATTCACGCAGGGGCTCATGGATAAGCTGCTGAAGGAACGCAATACCCTTAACGATCTCAGTATGTTGGATCCGCTTACCGGTTTGTATAATCGCCGGGGCTTACAAAACCGGCTGGACACCATTCTTTCTCTCGACGGCGCCGGGCATTACGTTCTGCTGCTGGACATTGATCATTTCAAAGCCTACAACGACCACTACGGGCATATGATGGGCGACCAGGCTTTGATTCAGGTCTCCGCCGCCATTCGTAACGCCGTGCGCTCGCGTGACATCGTTGCCCGCTTTGGCGGCGAGGAGTTTATGGTGCTGTTGACCAGCAGCAGTGCGGAAAACGCTCTTCAGGCCGCAGAGCGCATCCGCCAGCGGGTCTACGATCTGAAAATCCCGCATATGTTTAATGAAAGCGTCGCGACCAACGTGACCATCAGTATCGGCATGACGCCGCTGATGGATGCGGATATCGACAGCGCGCTGAAACGGGCGGACAACGCGCTCTACGAAGCCAAAAATATGGGACGTAACATTATTCTCACCAGCTAGGCCTTTACCGCGCGGCAGGCGTCGCCGCGCGGACAAATCTCTTGCCAAGCCGGTGCTGCGGCATTAGTATCAGAAATCATTATCATTTAGATTTGTATCTGGCACCCGATGGCTTACCGTTCACTCGCATTCAACAATGAGATCATCTGGCGGGCTCCGCTCCCTTCGGCTGAGCGTGAACTGGCGAACGCAATACGGGACAAAATTACCGCGTTACGTCCGCATTTGCTGGATTTTATCCGTCTGAATGAAGAAGCCCCTCATCATGCCCTCACCCTGGCTGAGTGGTCGCAGCCCGCGACGCTGAGTTCGTTAATCGCGACGTATTCTGACCATATTTATCGCAACCAGCCCGGGCAAGCCCGTGAGCAAAAACCGCTGCTATCCCTCTGGGCACAATGGTACATCGGTTTATTGGTGCCCCCTTTAATGCTGGCGCTGTTGAGTGAAGAACGCGCCGTTAGCCTGGCGCCGGAGCATTTTCGCGTCGAGTTTCATGAAACAGGCCGTGCCGCCTGTTTCTGGATTGATATCCATTCAGCAGGTACTTCCCCGGCAGAATCCGCGCAGTCCCGGATGGAAAAGCTGGTCACCACCGCTTTGCAACCCGTGGTGCAGGCGCTTGAAGCCACTGGCGATATCAATGGCAAACTTATCTGGAGCAATACGGGTTATTTGATTAACTGGTATCTCGGGGAAATGAGAACCCTGGTCGGAGATGAAAAAGTGGCCGCGCTGCGTCAGCTCTTCTTCTTCAACAAACAGCTATCAGGCGGTGAGGATAACCCGCTGTGGCGTACGGTGGTTTTACGTGAAGGGCAGCTCGTGCGCCGCACCTGCTGCCAGCGCTATCGCCTGCCGGACGTACAGCAGTGCGGGGACTGTACGCTGAAATAATCGATGGTGAAAACAAACGGGCGGCTATTCAGCCGCCCGTTTGTTTTTATGCCGTTTGCTGACTCTCTTCCGCCATGCGCTGCGCCTCTTCGGCCTCCTGCGCGAGCAGCTGTTTCTCGTACACCTTGAAGAATGGGAAGTAGATAATCGCCGAAACGCAGGCCAGGACGACCACCAGAATCGCCGCCCGGAAATCCCACCCCAGCGCCCACGCGCCGCCAATCGGCGCCGGAGCAGTCCACGGTACAACCGAAATCACCCGGCCGATAAGATCCAGCTTCATTGCCGCCCAGGCCAGTACGGCGTTAACCATCGGCGCCAGCAGGAAGGGAATAAAGAATACCGGGTTCATCACGATAGGGGTGCCAAAAATAACCGGCTCGTTGATGTTAAACAGGCTTGGCACCACGCTCAGACGGCCAATCGAACGCAGATGCGCGGAGCGGCTGCGCAGATAGCAGAATACCAGCCCCATCGTCGCCCCTGAACCGCCAATCACAATAAAGAATGTCCAGAACGCTTCCATAAAGATATGCGGCAGCGGAGCCCCCTGAGCCAGGGCCTGCTGGTTCATGCCGAGGTTAGTGAGCCAGAACATTTGCAGCATGCCGGAAACAATGGCCGCACCGTGGATCCCCGCAAACCACAGCAGGTGGCCCACCAGAACCGCCAACAAAATTGCGGGTAAGGAGTCCGCTGCGGAAACCAGCGGCTTAAAGATAGCCATAATCGCCTGAGGGATCAGCATATCAAAATGATGCTGAATAAGCAGGCTCAGGGGATAGAGCGTCAGGACGACAACCAGTACCGGGATCAACAGATCAAACGAGTTTTTGATCATCGGCGGCACCTGATCCGGCAGGCGAATACCGATATTATGCGCCTTCAGGAAGCGCATCATTTCAACGCAGTAGACCGCCACCAGAATCGCCGTAAATATGCCCGTTCCTCCCAGGCTATCTACCGGCAGGCTGCCGTTCGTTTTTGGCGCCGCCACCAGCAGGAAGGCCATGATCGACAGCATGGCGCACATAAAGGGGTCGAGCTGATTGGTTTTTTCGTAATGCTTGCCGAGGTTATAGGCGATCGCGGCACAAATATAGATCGACATAATGCCCATCGTCATATCGAACGGCGTCAGAATTCGCCCTTCAAACTCTTTTGCCAGATCCAGCCAGGCGCGGGCAAATCCCCATGTGGTATCCGGTGAAAACGGCGGATACGCAAATACCAGCAGAAAAGAGCCGACAATCATAAACGGCATGGCGGAGATAAAACCGTCGCGGATTGCCATAACGTGGCGCTGAGACGAGATGCGTCCAGCGACAGGGCTGATGTAATTTTCTACGAAGCGAAATATCAGATTAAATGCAGCATGGTTAGCAGACATAGCAGCCCTCCTGACAGGCTAGATGAACAGGCCCAACAACGATTATCTTGCCGTTATGATGAACCCGCTTCGGCGAGGGGGTTACCCAATCGGGTAGCCTGCTGGCCCGACTGCTCAACCAGGTTCGATTCATCTTCGGCTCTTTGTTATAGGTGACGCAGGGAAGTTACCTTGTCAGTATTCCTGTCTCCGTGAATAACCGCAACCGGTTACAGTAACCGGTTGCGGTGAATGTGAAGGAGATCCAGAAATTAAAAAGAATCTTGATTCTCTACCATGGATATTTACACTTTGCGAAGCTTGTGACAGATTTTTAACAAGCCTTAATCAGGAGATTCCAATGAGTCTGCAGTCCGTGCGGCAGTTTTTTACTGACCACGCCCCCGATATCGAAATCATCGAACTTACTCAGAGCACGGCCACGGTAGCGTTAGCCGCAGCGGCGCATAACGTTGAACCCGGGCAAATCGCCAAAACCCTGTCTTTAAAAATAAAAGAAAGGGTTGTTCTCGTTGTCGCGAAAGGCGATGCACGCCTGGATAATAAAAAGCTAAAGGAAGCCTTTGGCGCCAAAGCCCGCATGCTAAGCAGCGATGAGGTCATTACGCTGACGGGACACCCCATTGGCGGCGTCTGCCCATTTGGCCTGGAAGTTCCGCTGGCTGTGTACTGCGATATCTCACTGAGGCAGTACCCGGAAGTGCTGCCAGCAGCAGGTTCAATATATAGCGCCGTTCGTATTTCACCTGAACGGTTGGCGCAGCTGACTGATGCTAAGTGGATTGACGTGTGTCTTTAACAGACCGCTGAGGCTACTGAGCAAGGCGCATCACCGTGGCATCATCATTATTCGCCGACAGGCGCATAAGAATGTCTGCCGCGCTCAGTAGTCCCATATCAGAACTGACGCCGAGCTTGGTCATGGCGTTAAACTTATGGGCCCGAATCGTTTTGATATTGCGTTCCAGCTGCGTCGCTATTTCCGGCAACGAGTAGCCATAAGACATATATCGCAGGATGGTATGTTCCGTTGGGCTCAAAAGTTGGCTATAGATACTCTGCTTTTGGCTCAACGAGCTCTCATTCGCCGGATAGCTACGCTCGAGAAGCTGAAGCAAGCACTCCTGCAGCTGTAGCCGACAGGCCGATTTATTCAAAATACCGTGTAAGCGAGAAGGCGTCAGATGGCTGACCAAACGCATTTCCGCTTCATCATTAGCTAAGATAATTCTTTGCGTGTCGGGACAATAACGCGCGATCTCATGGAGAAAGAGCAAGCTTTCAAGCCGGGATCTGCGGTTACCTGAAAGTGAAAAAATAATCGCAGAAAAATCTCTCGCCTGAAACTCCCGTTTTAATGCCATCGTATCTTTAAAGAACTGAATACGATAATTCTTACCACTTTCATTAATTAATATGTGGCGAAGCGCCACTTCTGTCATCGCACATTTCTCTACGATAGCGACATATCTTGTTGTGAGGTCTTTTTCCATTCTGTTTGATCTCCATAGGCTGAATAAATATTCAGCTCCTTCATTCCCTGTGCACTATTAATCCAGGCATACATCTCTGCATTACTACGCAAAGATAAGCGGCGCATAGCACTATTTTTCTGCGCACTTATGGTTTTATTGCTCTTCTTCAATAAAGCAGCAATTTGATTAATTCCCCATCCTTTTGCAAGAAGTCTCAACACTTTACGCTCAGAAAGAGTCAGAATAACCAGCTTTTGCGGTTCTTCATCGATGCGTTCTACTTCAGGAGAGAACAACGTCTGGCTAATTCGTTCAGCGGCAAGTCCACCCGCGCGCACAACCTCAATGAGACGTTTTACCGGCTCGCTGTCCGAAATTAATGTACTTTCAGGACGCATTAATAATTGAACAGCTAACGGAAAACAGGCGTTGCCTACCATAAAGACCCAGTGTATATCCCTGTATTGAGTCATTAAAGAGTAGTAATGTTCGCAAATATTTCTTGGATGCTCTATTTCACCGGACAAGTCAGCAATGACTAACACTGCACGACGCAGCTGCAGCAGGGTTAGCTCATCCTGAGAACGACAAAAACTCAATTCATAATCAGGGAGATGCTCCCCAACGATGGCTTTTAAGCCGGACTGCATAACCGGTATTCTGCTGATAATAATGCCGAACTTACCTTGTCCTGGTAACATAAACCCTCCGCTTCCTGTCGAAGACTCACCGCCGGCGGAAAAACAATTGGATGCATAATTTAATAGTCATCGTAATTATTTTGCCCAAATGAATCTTTATCATCCCTGGCGGGTGCGCGATATCGCACCCTAAAGCCAACTTAATAATGAGGAGTAACATATTGCTGTTATCCATACCAATGATTAACATTAACACAGGTAGTTGTCATCAATAAATTAGAAATGGTTAACATCGTCGTTAGATACGCTAACTTAAGATATATTAAATAAAGATTTATTTATTTTATTTTTTTCCTAAATACTTTTGGTGATTCACCGCTATAGCGGCGAAAGAAGCGAGAAAAATAGGCCGCATCAGTAAACCCTAAGTAATCAGAAAGTTGAGCGATAGTCATGCTGGTGTACTGCAGGTTGCGACGCGCCTCAAGCATCAACCTTTGATGTAAAACCCCCAGTGCGCTGCAGCCATAAAATTCATGACACAAATAATTCAAATGAGTCGCAGACACCCCCACCTCCCTGGCATACCCGGCTAATGGCATATGTTCACGATAGTGGCTTTCGATAAGGCGCGAGAAATGACGCATGACGCTCCGCTTACGTTCCGCTTTGTCCTCCGTTATGAGCTGCGGTTGATATTGCCGATTCAGCCAGACCAACAGCGCTCCCAGCAGTGAATGAAGCATCATTTCGCGCGCATCGTAATCTTCGCGGTACTCCTCTTGCAAAGCGGTAAACAGCGCCCGGATATGGCCCCGGGAGCTCTTCACCGGCACGCAACGCGGGTGGCCGAGCACATCCAGCTGACTGCCAAACTGATTTTCAAGGCTTCCGAGCAGCGGCAGCGCCAGCGACAAAACGTAGCCCTCCGTACCCGGCGAAAAGCGAAATCCATGAATACATAGCGCCGGAACCACCTGAATACAGGACTCCGTCATCACGGTCGTCGCGCCTTCGATTTCAATCTCCGCCCGCCCTTTATGCAGATACAGTAGCTGCACCAGCTCTGCGTGCTGATGCACGCGGATATGCCATTCATAAAGATGGCTGCGCTGGAGTATAGACTCACAGTGCAGAAGATCGGGCGTTGGCCAGCCCTGATCTTCGCCATACAGTTTGAAAACGGGAATGGTACTCGCTGCCTGCATCACGACTCCAGAGCCTTTTCTATTACGCCACGCGTTCCATCGGCAGACCCACATAGTTTTCAGCGATAGTGGTTAACCCGGCGCGTGATTCAAGATAGTAGCGACGATCCGCCGCCTGCATTTTTCTGTCGAACTCGCTTTGTTGCGGAAAATCATGCAGCAGACGCGTCATAAACCAGCTGAATCGCTCACCTTTCCACACTCTATCCAGCGCCAAACGCGAGTAGCTGGCTAAGAGGTCAATACGGCCATGGTGATAATACTCACGCAGGATCCGCCAAAGATAGTTCACATCGGACGCCGCGAGATTCAGCCCCTTCGCCCCGGTAGGCGGTACGATATGCGCCGCATCCCCCAGCAGAAATAGCCTCCCGTACTGCATCGGCTCCACTACATAGCTGCGCAGCGGCGCGATACTCTTCTCAAGAGAGTGACCGATTACTAACTTATTGGTCAGCTCATCAGGGAGACGCCGCTTGAGTTCAGTCCAGAAACGTTCATCAGACCACTCCTCCACCTTTTCGCTAAGCGGTACCTGCAGATAATAGCGGCTTCGAGTTAGTGAGCGCTGACTACAGAGTACAAACCCCCGCTCGTGGTGGGCGTAAATCAGCTCCGGGTTCACCGGTGGCGTATCGGCCAGCAGCCCGAGCCAGCCAAACGGCCAGACGCTCTCGTACTCTTTCAGCACCCCTGCCGGGATGCTCTGGCGGGACACGCCGTGAAAGCCGTCGCAGCCGGCGATAAAGTCGCACTCAAGGCGGCAGTTTTCGCCATTGTTGATAAAAGAGACCGACGGTCGATCGCTTTTTGCCTCATTAATGGTGACATCGCTGACGCCATAAATCGTCGCTGCCCCGCATGCCTCCCGCGCCGCCATCAAATCCCGCGTTACTTCGGTCTGGCCATACACCATCACGCTTTTGCCTGCCGTCAGTTCCGTCAGCGGAACCGGTACGCGCTTGCCCTCAAACAAGAATTCGACGCCGTGATGGACCAGCCCTTCCGCATCCATTCGCCGCCCCGCCCCGGCTTCGCGCAGCAGTTCTACCGTTCCGCTTTCCAGAATTCCCGCGCGGATCCTCCCCAGCACATACTCAGGCGTCTGTCGCTCAAGGATGACGGTCTGAATCCCGGCGTGATGTAATAACTGCCCCAGCAGGAGTCCCGACGGGCCCGCTCCGATAATCGCCACCTGTGTTTTCATCGCATCGCCTCAGTATGGTTAATTATTTGTTTGTTTTTTGTTTATTAAAAGTTTAAATTTGCATTTTTGATAACTCTGATGGGAAAAAGAAGGGAGAAACGGGTGCAAAAATTGGACTTTTCACCAATCTTGCGGAAGTGTGGCAGAGTTCAAATTTCAGGGTTCCCGTAGAGCGGGTGGTTTTTTACACATTGTTTGATCCTGACCGCTCAGCTAAAACAAGACTTCAGGTAAAAGTATCGCCAGACACTACGGCAACGGGCATCACGGACAGCAGGTATTTATGCAAGCAGATCGGGCAACTCAGCGCGCTATCACGCGATTGTGTATTCAATGTGGTCTTTTCTTATTACAACACGGCGCGGAAAGCGCGCTGGTTGAGGAGCTCTCAACCCGTCTGGGTCTGGCCTTAGGGATGGATAGCGTGGAAAGCGCCATCTCTTCGAATGCGATTGTTCTCACCACTATTAAGGACGGGGAGTGTCTGACCTCAACGCGAAAAAACACCGATCGCGGCATCAATATGCACGTCGTCACGGAGGTTCAGCATATTGTGATTATGGCAGAGCATAAGCTGCTGGATTATAAGGATGTCGAAAAGCGATTCGCGCAAATCAAGCCGCTGCGCTATCCGCGCTGGCTGCTGGTTTTCATGGTCGGCCTCTCCTGCGCCTGCTTTTGCAAACTTAACAACGGCGGCTGGGACGGTGCGCTGGTCACCTTCTGCGCCAGTACGGTAGCCATGTATATTCGCCAGGTACTCACCCATCGTTCAATGCATCCGCAAATCAACTTTTGCCTCACCGCCTTTGTCGCAACGACTATCTCCGGGCTGATGCTGCGCCTGCCGGCTTTCGTCAGCACGCCGACGATCGCGATGGCCGCCAGCGTGCTGCTGCTGGTACCCGGTTTTCCGCTGATCAACGCCGTTGCCGACATGTTTAAGGGGCATATCAACACCGGTCTGGCGCGCTGGGCCATTGCCAGCCTGCTGACGCTCGCCACCTGTATCGGCGTGGTGATGGCGATGACGATGTGGGGGCTACGCGGATGGGCATAATTTTCTATCTCTACGAACTGGCGCTGGATATGATGCTGGCAGCCATTCCCGCCGTCGGGTTCGCCATGGTGTTCAACGTCCCGCAGCGGGCGCTGCGCTGGTGCGCGCTGCTGGGCGCTATCGGCCACGGCTCGCGCATGGTCATGATGACGGCGGGTTTTAATATTGAGTGGGCGACGTTTATGGCGGCCCTGCTGGTTGGCAGCATCGGTATCCAGTGGTCCCGCTGGTATCTGGCGCACCCGAAGATTTTTACCGTAGCGGCGGTGATCCCGATGTTCCCCGGTATCTCCGCCTATACCGCGATGATTTCAGCGGTGAAAATCAGCCATTTCGGCTACTCGGAAGAGATGATGATTATGCTGCTGAGCAACTTTCTTAAGGCTTCATCGATCGTTGGCGCATTATCCATTGGCTTGTCTATCCCCGGGCTTTGGCTGTATCGCAAGCGTCCGCGCGTCTAGCTAATCGCGCCGCCGGGTCGCCCGCGGCGCTCCTTCCTGAGCGACCTCTATGCTACTATGTGTGCAGCTACCCCTCTCTTTTTAGTTGTTCAGAGTTGAGATTGATTTATGTCTTCACGAATATTAACTACCGATTTTAGCGGTCTGGATGACTTCATACAGGATCACGCAGCGGTACTGGCAAAATCGGCCAGCGGCGCCGTCGCCGTATTTGCCAACAACGCCCCCGCATTCTATGCGCTGACGCCGGAGCGTCTGGCGCAGCTGCTGGAGCTGGAAGCAAAACTCGCGCGTCCTAACAGCGATATTGCGCTGGACGCGCAGTTTTTTGACGAGCCGACGGCGACCCCCGTTGCGGTTCCTATGGGGAAATTTCCGATGTACGCCGACTGGCAGCCGGATGCGGATTTTCAGCGCCTGGCCGCGCTGTGGGGCATCGCCCTGAGCCAGCCCGTTACGCCGGAAGAGCTGGCGGCATTTGTCGCTTACTGGCAGGCGGAAGGTAAAGTCTTTCATCATGTCCAGTGGCAGCAGAAGCTGGCGCGCAGCGTACAGATTGGCCGGGCCAGCAACGGCGGCCAGCCGCGCCGGGACGTCAACGCGATTAGCGAACCTGATAATCACATTCCACGAGGATTCCGAGGATGAGCATGAAAAATGTCGGCGATTTAATGAAGCGCCTGCAAAAGATGATGCCAGCCCATGTCGAACCCGCGTTTAAGACAGGTGAGGAGCTGCTGGCATGGCAAAAAGAACAGGGCAAGCTGCGTTCTGAGGCGCTGGAACGGGAAAACCGGGCCATGAAAATGCAGCGAACCTTTAACCGCTCCGGCATCCGCCCGCTGCATCAGAACTGCTCGCTGGATAACTACCGGGTGGAGTGTGAAGGCCAGATGATTGCGCTGTCCCGAGCGCGCCAGTACGTCGAGGAGTTCGACGGCAATATCGCCAGCTTTATCTTCTCCGGCAAACCGGGCACCGGAAAAAACCACCTCGCCGCCGCTATCTGCAACGAACTGCTGCTTCGGGGTAAGTCGGTATTGATTATCACCGTCGCCGATATCATGTCAGCGATGAAAGATACCTTTGGCAACCGGGAAACCAGCGAAGAGCAGCTGCTCACCGACCTGAGCAAGGTGGACCTGCTGGTGATTGACGAAATCGGCATGCAGACGGAATCACGCTACGAAAAGGTGATTATTAACCAGATCGTCGATCGCCGCTCTTCGTCAAAGCGCCCTACCGGTATGTTAACCAACAGCACCATGGACGAGATGAACAAGCTGCTCGGCGAGCGCGTGATGGACCGGATGCGGCTGGGCAATAGCCTGTGGGTTAACTTCAACTGGGACAGCTACCGCGATCGCGTAACCGGAAAAGAGTATTAAGATATTTCCGAACCCCGCCGGCGTTATAATCAGGGGATTATTCAGTCACGGCGAAGAGTACGTCTATGAAATCTGCAAAAACGTTGTTCCGCACGGCAATGGTGGCCGGCGCTTTATTGACCTTTGGCGCGCACGCCACCTCCTGGCAGGATTCGCTCTCCAGCGCCGCTAACCAGCTCAGCAGTCAGAGCGGAAGCCAGCAAAGCGGCGGTATGTCCCTCTCTTCGCTGACCGGTTTGCTCAACGGCGGCAGCCAGTCGTTGACTTCCAGCAGCATGAATAATGCCGCCGGGATTATGTCTTACTGCGCGAAACAGAAGCTGGCTTCGGTTACCAATACCGAAAACGTTAAAAATCAGGTTCTGGATAAGCTGGGTCTCAGCACGCCGGAAAAACAAAAAGAGGACACCAGCTATCTTGAGGGCCTTCAGGGCTTGCTGACCAGTAAAGACGGCCAGCAGCTGAATCTGAACACCCTTGGCAGCAGCCCGCTGGCGGAAAAAGTGAAAACCAAAGCCTGCGATCTGGTCTTAAAACAGGGCGTGAGCTTCCTCTCCTGATTTCATCCTCTTAATGCCGCGTTTGGCGCGTTACCCCGGCCTGCGCGGCGGCAACGTCTGTTTTTTAACATCTTTCCCCCAAATCCCCTGGCTGACTGGATGTGAGGCAGTTCAAAAACGGCGATTTCTAAACCAATTCTGAACCACAGCACAAATTCATGACGATACAATTGCGGCAATATTGCGCTGCAATTACAGTGTAGCGTGAAAAAAGATCTATCTGGCCAGCCGACAGCTGGCGTGAATGAGGATGAGCTGTGTCAGAGTTGTTATCCATCGCCCTGTTTCTTGCTTCGGTGATGATTTACGCATTAAAAGCCGGTCGTAATACCTGGTGGTTCGCCGCCACCCTCACGGTGCTGGGCCTGTTCGTTGTTCTGAATATTACCCTCTACGCCAGCAATTACTTCACCGGCGACGGTATCAATGACGCGGTACTTTATACGTTGACCAACAGC
The DNA here is from genome assembly GCF_001753185.1 of Klebsiella sp. LTGPAF-6F. Classification (NCBI taxonomy): domain Bacteria; kingdom Pseudomonadati; phylum Pseudomonadota; class Gammaproteobacteria; order Enterobacterales; family Enterobacteriaceae; genus Klebsiella; species Klebsiella sp. LTGPAF-6F. The sequence continues at coordinate 934,734 of NZ_CP017450.1, read as the reverse complement.
CTGACGGGCGCCGGCGTGGGCAAATATATTCTGCCGGGCGTGGGGCTGGTCGTCGCGCTGGTCTCGGTATTTGGCGCACTCGGCTGGGTGCTCCGCCGCCGCCGGCATCATCCTCATCACTTTGGTTACAGCCTGGTGGCGCTGGTTCTGGCGCTGGCGTCAGTGGATGCCAGCCCCGCCTTCCGCCAGATTAGCGAGTTGGTTAAATCCCAGTCCCGCGATGGCGATCCTGACTTTGCGGCTTACTACAAAGAACCGTCAAAAAGCATCGCCAACCCGAAACTGAACCTGGTGTACATTTACGGCGAAAGCCTTGAGCGCACTTATTTTAATAACGATGCGTTCCCGAACCTGACCCCAGAGCTCGGCAAACTGAAAAGCGAGGGGCTGGACTTTAGCAACACCGCCCAGCTCCCCGGTACCGACTACACGATTGCCGGAATGGTCGCCTCCCAGTGCGGGATCCCGCTGTTTGCGCCGTTTGAAGGCAACGCCTCGGCCTCGGTTTCCAGCTTTTTCCCGCAGAATATCTGCCTTGGAGATATCCTGAAAAACTCGGGTTATGAGAACTACTTTGTGCAGGGCGCTAATCTGCGCTTCGCCGGAAAAGACGTTTTCCTGAAATCTCACGGCTTCGATCATCTGTACGGCGCGGAAGAGCTAAAAACCATGGTCGCCGATCCGGCCTATCGTAACGACTGGGGGTTCTACGATGATACGGTTCTTGATGAAACATGGAAAAAATTCGAAGCGCTTTCGCAGTCCGGAAAACGCTTTTCGCTGTTTGCGCTGACGGTCGACACCCATCATCCGGATGGCTTTATCTCCCGCACCTGCCAGCGTAAAAGCTACGATATGGACGGTAAAAAGAATCTTTCGTTCAGCGCCGTCTCCTGTAGTCAGGAGCATATCGCGGCGTTAATCGAGAAGATTAAAGCTTCGCCGTGGTTCAAAAATACGGTCATCGTGGTGTCATCCGATCACCTGGCAATGAAAAACAGCGCCTGGGACTATCTGAATAAGCAGGATCGCAGCAACCTGTTTTTCGTTCTCCGCGGCGATGAGCCCCGGCAGGATACGCTGGCCATCAAGCGTAATACCATGGATAACGGCGCGACGGTGCTCGATATCCTCGGCGGCGATAACTTTATTGGCCTTGGCCGCAGCAGCCTTTCCGGCGAGTCGCTCTCCGCCGTGTTCCTCAATATGAAAGAGAAGGTGCTGGCGTGGAAGCCGGATATCATCCGCCTGTGGAATTTCCCCAAAGAGATGAAGAATTTCACCGTGGATTCACAGAAGAATATGATCTCCTTCTCCGGCAGCCATTTCCGCCTGCCTCTGCTGCTGCGTATCTCCGATAAGCGCGTTGAGCCGCTGCCGGAAAGCGAATACTCCGCGCCGCTGCGCTTCCAGCTGGCCGATTTCGCGCCGCGCGATAACTTCGTCTGGGTCGACCGCTGCTACAAGATGGGTCAGCTGTGGTCGCCGGAAGTGGCGCTCTCCACCGACTGGTGCGTCTCGCAGGGCCAGCTGGGGGGCGAACAGAAAGTCCAGCGCGTCGACAAAGCCCAGTGGCAAGGTAAAACCGCGTTCAAAGATACCCTTATCGATATGGAGCGTTATAAAGGCAACGTCGATACGCTGAAGATCGTCGATAACGATATTCGCTATAAAGCCGACAGCTTCCTGTTTAACGTCGCCGGCGCGCCGGAAGAGGTGAAGCAGTTCAGCGGCATCTCCCGACCGGAAACCTGGGGGCGCTGGTCTAATGCCCAGCTCGGCAGTGAAGTGAAAATTGAATATAAAGAGCCGCTGCCGGAGAAATTCGATCTGGTGATTACCGCCAAAGCCTACGGGCCGAATGCCAATAAGCCGATTCCGGTACGGGTGGGCAACAGCGAACAAACGCTAACGCTGGCCAATGATGTCACCACCACCACCCTGCATTTCGATAATCCGTCGCGCAGCAGTACGTTGACGATTGCGCCGCCGGACCCGCAGTCCACGAACGAGGGCAATATTCTCGGCCACTCTCCGCGTCAGCTGGGCATCGGCATGGTTGAAATCAAAGTGGTGAAAAGCGAAGGATAAGCCATCGTGCCCGGCGGCTTTTTGCGCCGGGCCGTGGTGACGGTGGGTGGAAATTAGCTATGCAGCGGCTTTAGCTCATCCGCCGACAGTCCGGTAATCCGCTGTACCGTCTCGGTATCTAAACCGTTCTGCAGCATACTGCCGGCAATGCGCAGCGCTTCCCGCCGGCTCCCTTCCTGCAGGCCTTCCTGTATCCCTTCCTGTCGGCCTTCCTGCCTTCCCTCTTGCCGACCTTCCTGCTTGAGCTTTTGAGCGATAGACATCAACCTCTCCTCATAGTGTGGCAGACGGCGGGCCAATCGGCGGAGAAACACGCTCGGATCGGCGCTATTGCCGTACTGCAGCATATAATGAAACAGCACTCTTAACTGCCTGCGGTTAGTGTATCCCAGCATCACAAGGGTCGCCAACGACTCCGTAATCCCGCTGAGATCGCGCTGACGAATATGCTTTTGCATCAGCTCCAGCAGAGCGACCCGCCGGTGCTGAACGATTTCATCATCCGGCATCACCGTTACGTCAACCAGCGGAAACGGGCAGGCGTACAGCGTCCTCGCCATCTGCGGGTCGGCAAATTCATCCAGCCAGTTCAGGGAAAAGGGATAAGGACTGGTCGCGCCGTGATAAAAAAGCATCGGTACCACCAGCGGCAGCGTTTTGTGCCCGGCGTCGAGGTGCCGCTGCATCGCGGCAATGGCATAGCGCATCAGGCGAAAAGCCATATGGTTATCCGGCGAACTCTGGTGCTCTATCACCACATACACATATCCCAGGCCGCAGGGGGTTTGTACCGACCACAGTACGTCCGAGTACCAGGCGCGCAGATCTTCATCAATAAAGCTCGCCGGCTCCAGCCGTAGGGTAGAAAAATCACACCGCTGGCGGATCGCTTCCGGCAGGTGCAGCGTGAGAAAATCATTCGCCGTCTCCGGGTGGCGAAGAAATCGCTTAAAAACCGCATCATGCGGCGTCGAGGTCATCCGTTTTTTCATGGCCGTCCGCTTGCCTGAAAGAGAAGGAGAGCCGGACTCTACCATCGGTTTTTACTTCGTTGGTTTTGGCGATGATTTTATGGGAAGCGCCTCGGAGAATCGCGCAGCGGCCAGCCCGGCTGGCCGCCATCAGCAAAGCTTAGTAATCAAACTGACGGTAATAACGGCGGATATTAAGATCATGCCCGGTATGGTGTTCAAAATGGGCCGCCAGCCTGTCCACCAGCAGGGTGGAAACCACGCACGGCGCCATAATCCAGCGGAAAGCCTCATCAATGCCGTTCAGCGGATAGTCGCGCGGGTCAATCACCACCAGATGGTCGGTGATCTTCTCAGCGAAGCGTTCGACGCGCTCATCCAGCGCCCGGCATTTACCCTCGCCTTTGACCAGGAACAGCGGGACCTCTTTTTCCAGCAGCTCCAGGGTGCCGTGGAAAAACTCGGCTGAACTCACCGATTTGGTCCGCTTCCACTGCATCTCTTCGAGAATACACATTGAGAACAGATAGACCTCACCCCACATTTCCGCCCCGCCGATCCACATCATATAGTCGCAGCCGTGATACTGAGCGGCGATTTTATCCGCCTGCGGATCGAACTGGCGTTTGGCCTGCAGAAGATTTTCCGGCAGCAACTCCAGCTGGCTGGCAAAACGATCGTAATTGGCGAAATCACCGTGACGATAAATGATGCGGAAGAATAACCAGAAGAGCAGCATATATTCATATTCCACGCCGTTCTTGTGGCACATCGGAATATGCCAGCTCGCCGCCTCGGCTAATGGCGAATCGGCATTACGGGTAATGGCCACCACGCGAATCCCCTGCGCTTTGCACCATTCGGCAATGGCTACCGACTCTTTGGTATCGCCGGACTTGGATAACGTCACCACCACCGCATCTTTATTTAATTTTTTATGTCCGCGATGAATTAATTCCGCCGCCTGCTCAAGGTAAACCGGCACGCTGGTTAATTCTTTTGCAAACTCATTTATTGCCATCATCGGCGCCAAAGAACCGCCCACCGAGGCGAAAAATAAGGCGCTACAGCCGCTCTGATAAATATCATCGGCAACGGTTTCCGCCTGTTTGCGCGCAGCGATGATCTCGCGAGCACTGGTCAGGTACTCGTCCTGATTAAAACCCAACATAGTTTTCTCCTGAATAATCAGATTTTACTTTTTAAGACGCGATCAAAATCGTCAAAAATACGTTTAGCCAGATCGATGCCTTTCAGGCCGGCGGTATGCCAGGCCAGCATCTGGACGGGAACAATCAGCAGCAGCGGCGCCAGGTGATGTTCACACGGGCAGCTTAGCGCCAGCGTCTGCGCATCCTCTTCGTCGCTCAGCGTCAGCGTAAAGGCGCGGGCAATGGACGGCGCCATATAGTCCCGCAGCGCCCGGGTCCGCGCATCCGGCGCATCTTCAATAAACAGCATCACATGGCGGGCATTGGCTTCCAGATAGGGGCCGTGCATATAGGCCTCAAGTTCAAAACCGCTGGAAGGCACGCGTACCGTTTCGGTAAATTTGGTTTCGAACTCCTTCGCGACGCCCACCAGCGCGCCATAGCCGGTGGCGACAAAGCGCTCGCCGCCCCGCAGCGCTTCGCCATGCCTGTCGATAAACCGCGAGGTGCGGTCAATGACATCCGGGATCGCCGCCGCCAGCCGCTGCAGTTCGGCAAGATAGCGCTGCTCCTCGGCCTCGCTGGCTTTCCCCTGGGCACGGGCAATCATCAGCGCCATCAGCAGCAAATTCAGCACCGTCGCGCTAAACCCGCGGGTGACAAACCCCACGCTCTCGATACCGGTATTGATATCCAGTATCCCATCGCAGGCCCGGGCGATCGGACTTTGCGGATCGGAGGTCAGCGCAAAAACCGGCAGGCTCAATGCCTGTACCTTACGCATCGCCGCCAGCGTCGAGGCGCTTTTACCGCTCTGCGAAATCGCCACCACCAGATCGGTATGCGGATCGACCGCCTCGTAGTGCGTAAAGTTGTACGGCTCTTTAATCTCAACCAGGACGCCGAAGCGCTGCTCAAAGAAATAGCGCGTGCACAGGGCGGCGTTCAGCGACGAGCCGGTCGCCAACAGCAGAATGCGGCGCACCGGGTGCTGGCGGGCAAAGGTCTCAATCGCCGCCAGCTTTTGCCGGTAGTCGCGCAGGATCTGCGTCAGACAGGCCGACTCTTCGCTGATATAGGTCATCATCGTTGGTACCATTTTCGACTCCCGTTAAAATAAACCTATCCACGACCCCAGAATGCCCACCAGCGCCATTCCGCCGATAATAGAAAGCGGTTTAACCTTGCGCCCCAGCAGCCAGTAAACGATGCCAAAACTCACCAGCGGCAGCATGCAGGGCAGGATGTCGTTGATAATGTCCTGCACCTGGGTTTTCGCCTCTCCGGCGCCGAATGAGAGGGGGATGGTGATATCAATCATTGAGGCGGTCATCGCCCCGACCACCATCAGGCCGATAATCGACGCGCCGTAGGTCAGGCTCTCCATCATTCCGCTCTTCTGGATCCGCTGCAGAACCCCGGTGCCCAGCACATAGCCCCAGCGGGTAAAGAACCAGCGCACCAGGATGTGCGGCACGTTGAACACCAGCAGAAACAGAATGGGGCCGAGAATGTTGCCCTTTAGCGCCAGGCTGGTGCCGATACCGGTAGCGATCAGGCGCAGCGTGCCCCAGAAAAAGGAGTCCCCCAGCCCGGCCAGCGGCCCCATCAGCGACGCTTTGACGTTATCAATCGCGTTGGCGTCCATGTTCTTCTGCTGGCTATTCTTCTCCTCCATCGCCGTGGTGATCCCCAGCAGCAGGGTGACGATATGCGGCGTGGTATTGAAGAACACCAGATGCCGTTTCAACGCTCCGGCCAGCTCCTCTTTGCGCGGATAGAGCTTTTTCAGCACCGGAATCAGCGCGTAAACAAAGGCGAGATTCATCTGCCGCTCATAGTTCCACGAAAACTCCATCTGGAAGGAGCGCCAGAATACCCGGCGTAGATCGCGCGGCGTGATACGGGCCTCTTCCTGCGCCTGCGGTTGCAGAGTTTCTTCAGAAATCATCTTCGTCGTCATCGCTGACTCCTTGTTCTGTCGTCGTACGAGGTGAGCTCAGCGCGGTGACGTTAACCATCACCACCGCCACGATAGCGCCGAGAATAGCGATGCCGGTCACCGGGATTTTCAGGTAGGCCATCAGCACAAAGCCGAGGAAAAAGTACGGCGCGACTTTCTTATTAATCAGCAGTCTGGCGAGCATTGCGAAACCGAGTGCCGGAATAATGCCGGTAGCGACGCTGAGCCCGTGTTTGATAAATTCCGGGATGGTATCGAGCAGGGATTTCACCGCATTGCTGCCGACCAGGAATGAGATGGTCACCACCGTGGCGAGCATCAGCGACAACCCGAAGCCGGCAATCAGATGCATGCGCTCAATGCCGACCGTATCCGCCCGCTCCGCGTAGCCGTCAGCCTTCTGGCTGAGCATCGGGATAAACATCCCCAGATAGACGTTTTTCAGGATCAGCGTCAGGGTGGCGATGGGCAGGCCAAGCAGCAGCGCCGTTTCCGTTCCCGCGCCGGAGGTAATGGCGAACGCCACGCCGAGAATACCGCCGGTTACTACATCAGGCGGGATCGATGCGCCGACGGAGAAAGAGCCGATAAACGCCAGCTCAAGCGTCGCGCCCATGATGACGCCGGTCTGTACATCCCCCAGCACCAGCCCGGTCAGCAGCCCGGTGACGATTGGCCGCGAAATCAGCGACGTCCCCAGGGCATATTCCGATTGCGCGATAAACGCCACCAGACCCAGTAAGAGAGCCTCTACCATAATCTGTCCTCCGCGGAGTTAAACGCATTGCGCAAAAAGCTGTTTGCGATCGTTAGGGACCTGGCGGATCTCAACTTCGACGCCTTTCCCGACCAGCTGCTGCAGTTGTTCAATTTCTTCCGGCAGTAAATTGATCGCCTTAGAAATATTTTTACTGCCCGCTTTGGCTTTTATTCCGCCGAGATTAATACTTTTTATCCCCTCAACGGCGCTGGCAATACGCCAGGCGTCATTGACCGATTCCACGACGATAAAAAGATGATATTTGTCGGTCACGCCGCTTTTTATCGATTCGATAGCGTCGTTAATATTTTTAATCACCAGTTTTACCGAAGGCGGTTTAGCGAGCTTAATTGTGGTTTTCCGCAGTTCATCTTCAGGGACATTATCGTTGGCGATTAAAATGCAATCGGCGCCGACATACTGGGTCCAGGAAAAGGCCACCTGGCCGTGAAGTAATCGATGGTCAACCCTTAATAGCGTAATCATGGTGTTCCCTCATTTCAGAAGTCTTTATCAATAGTCATCGCACTGGCAATCATCTGATTGCAGTACTGAATGCTCTCTTTGGCGCTTGTTAATGCTTCAGAAATTAATTTCTCGGTATTTTCTTCGCCTGCGGAAATAAGTAAATCAATAATCAGCGGCAGGTTTAAACCGGACAATAAATGAAAATTAGGGCGCGATAAAAAACGCACAAACTCATTATTGACGCTACCGGCGAAAATATCCGTAATGACAATCAGCTCATCCTGGGCGGGGAAACGCGCCAGCAGCGTCTCCACCTGCTGCGTCAGATCGGCCTCCTCTTCGACATAGGCGCAGAGAGTATGAATATCCGGCTGCTTACCGAGGATCAGCTCCACGGAGTTCAGCAGACCGTTAGCAAAGGTGCCATGGCTGGCAAAAATATAGTGTCGTTTCATCCTTACCTCGAAAGCGCATTCCACTGCTTTCTTACTTTGCAACCGGCGTGCCAGAAACAGTGGCGTGCCGGTTAGCGCAAGGACGAACCGATGAAGAGTCTTAAAACTCTTGATCTTCCTGAATAAATTCCGTTTCTCGCGTCAGGATATCGTGAATGTAATACAGCTCAACGGCGGGGATTTTGACACTATATCCGTTCTCAATGACACTAAAGGCCTCGCGCAGAATAACCAGCTCGCTCTCCGGACACTGTTTGCCGGAATAATGGGATGGCGAAGCGTTACGGATCAGGCGTTCTATCAGACAGCTGATATGCACGTATAGCGCCACCTTGCGATCGTTAGGCACATCGCAGCCGGCCAGATGCTCATAGCGCAGTAAAAACTGCTCGACCTGATTGATCACTTTACCGGTATCGAGGATCGTCACCGACTCGATCACCCGGCGCAGCGAGAAATTTTTCAGGATCAGGTTATTGATCTCGCTGACCTGCTCAGCGGAGGCCAGTTCGCCGAAGATACGCATCAGCGGGCGGCTTCCTTCGCCGGAAATCAGCGAATCCAGCGAGATCCACGGCAGATCGGGGAGATGCGGATCGAGGGTGCCGACAATCGCCAGCACCTCATAGCGGCTGAGCATCGGTGCCCGGCGCGCGGGATCGGCGAGGGTTTCCACATCGCATGCCACAATATCGATGCCGAGCGTCTCAGGAATGCTGGCTTTTAACAGCGCCGACAGATTCGCCGCCGCCCCCAGACCGGTGGCGCAGGTTGTAAGAATCGCCCGCGGTTTGTCCGTTTGCGGGTAATAGAGCTGATGCTCTACCGCGAGGTCATTGCCTATCTCCCGGACGATATCTTCCAGCATATCGCCCTGCAAAACCCGCTCCCCGACGTACATCGCCATCCCGGTCGAGACGTTATTAATAATCGCCATCGGCGTGGACAGCCGGCGGTTGAAGTGGCTGTGAATGGCGTTCAGCGATCCCATATCGACCAGGATGACCAGTCCGGAGGCCAGCGCGTGGCTCTCGATCCAGGCCATCACCTGATCGGCGATAGCCTCCGGCGTCACGTCGAGCGGCATATCGAATGACTCAAACAGCTGGCTTTTCAGCAACCGATTCGCCACGTTGGCGATGCTGCTGGCGGTGGCATAACCGTGGGCGAGGATAACTGCCCGGGTCACCTGCTGCTGACTGATAGCGCCGTTTTTCTGTAACCACAGCACCAGCAGCAGCAGGTCAATGCGTCGGGGTTCAATATCCAGCTTCAGCGCCAGCGCGGCGAGGATCTCTTCACAAAAGCGATACAGCAGCGGGTATTTCTGCGCCAGGAAATCCTCCAGCTGGCGGCTTTTCTCATTGCTCATCGTCGACTGCGCCTGGCGAGAACGATGAATCAGGTAGTGGCTCAGGGCGTAGATACAGTTGCCGTTAAACTGAATATTGAAGCGCTTTTCAAGGCGATAAAACTCCTCCCGCACCTGATGGGTTATCAGCAGCAGCAGATGCGAGCTGTTGGCATCATGATTATCGAAAACCAGCCGATCGAAGAGGGTTTCCATCTCCTCGCCCATGCTTTTTTGCGCCTCTTCCCAGACCGTTTTTTTACTCAGCACCGCCTCATACAGCGCGAGAACGCGGCACTGAGCATCATAGATCAGCCCCTGAACCGGGTCGCGCGCGCGCAGCAGCCAGACCAGGCTGGTCTGCGGTTCAATAAGCAGCGGCTCCTGCTGGCCCATCGGTTCGCTAAGCGCCGGCGTCGCGGCCATGATATTTTCCGGCAGATCGTGCAGCGTGACGTTTAGCCTCTCGCTGCCCGGAGACCTGGCCCACGCCGACGCGACGGCGTACTTGACGACATTCTTCAGCTCACCGACGTTGCCGCGATAAACGTAGTGCGTCAGCACCTGTAAAAGCCGGGGCGTCAGCTGCAGCCGGGCGGACAGCGTGCGGGCCTCCTGCCAGAAAAACTGCAGCGTTAACGCTTCTTTCTCGCCGCGGCTGCGGTTTTGTAAATCAGGCAGGCTAATGAGGATCGGGATACGACGAATAAAGGTGGTCAGAAACGTGCTGTGAATATCTTCGGTGGTGGCAAACACCAGCCGCAGCGAAATCGGCATCCCCTGCGCCGTCTCTCCCACCCGATAGATCTCTTTGCGGTCCAGCCAGGTGAAGAGCTTCTCCTGGCCCTGCGCATCGAGGCGGTGGACCTCATCGAGAAACAGCACGCCGCCGTTTGCCGCCTCAAACGCCCCGGCTTTATCGCCCTGCGCGCCGGTAAACGCGCCTTTGACGTAGCCAAACAGGTTGGCGGCCAGCAGCTCCGGGTTGCTGGCGTACTGGGCGCAGTTGAAGCAGACAAAGGGCGCATCGGGCGCCAGCAGTCCCTGGGCGATAGCAAACTCGTGCATCAGCTCCGCCATATAGCTTTTGCCGGTTCCGCTGTCGCCGACGATCAGCAGCGGCAGCCCGCCGTTGGGATAAAACAGCGCGGTTTTCATCTGTTCGATAGGCTTGCGCAGGCTACCGTCATGGCCGGTAAGCAATGAAAAATGATCCGCCTGTTCCGGCTGCCGGTCGCTCTCCGCGAGCAGCTCCGCCATGCTGGCGTACTCGCTGCGGGAAAGGGGGAAAAACTGCTGGCAGAAAGCGGCCTTATGCAGGAAATAGACCGGACGGGTATTAATCTTCACCAGCACATCCTGGGCCACCAGCTGATTCAGATAGTGGCTGGCGGTGTTTCTTTGCATGGCAAAACGCCGGGCCAGGTAGCCGGCGGTGAAGACCTCGCTCAGGTTATCCGGATCAAAAAAATCGGTCTGATTTTGCAGAAAAGCCAACAGTTCCGTTTTACGCATCGCATCCCCCATCAATGCCATCATAGGTACTTAGAGCCTCTTCCAGTAGGCGTTATTGGCGCAGGCAGTTTGAACACGGCCAGCGCGGAAGAACCGGAGCGTACACGTAGTACGTGAGGATTATTCGCTACGCTCCCCCTCCAGGCCGCCCTGAGGGCGTTCAAAACTCTGCGAGTTTTGTCTGAGCACTGCCCAGGTTCAAAATGGCAAGCAAAATAGCCCTAATGGGATAGGCTCTTATGATGCGGGAAATCCACCAACCATTGGCGCTTAATTTATTTTTTGCGGTTCAGAGCACAAAAAAAACGACGCCCAAATCCGCGGGCGCCGCACAACAAACCGATTACAGCCGCGACAGGGCCTCCCGCATCCCCGCGCTCAAAATGACTTCCAGATACCGCGTGACCTGTTCGGCAAGACCCGGTATTGCCGTCAGATCTTCACCCCAGTGCCCGGTATCCTGCAGGACTTCGGTGACCAGTTCATGCAGCGGGCGGCCTTGCGCCACCTGCGCCCATCCTGCGGCAAAACGGCTTAGCCAGACGTCATCATCCTGCAGCGGATACGCCTGCCCGTCGCGCTGCCCGCGATAGAAGGCGATGAGCGCCGCCAGGGCGAACGTTAGCCGCGGCGGGATTGCGCCGTGCTGGCGGATATGCGTCAGCAGCTGCGGCAGGATCCGGGTGCGAAATTTGGTCATGCCGTTCAGGGCGATAGAGAGCAGCTGATGGCGAATCCAGGGATTAAGAAAGCGCCCGGTCACGGCATCGGCAAACTGCCTCAGCTCATCGGCCGGTAAATCCAGCGCCGGAATAATCTCCTCGTCGATAGTTTGCTGCACATAATGGCGAATGGCTTCGTCCTGCATCGCTTCGCCAACGGTATCGACGCCGCACAGCCACGCCACCGGCACCAGCGCGGTGTGCGCGCCGTTAAGAATGGCGACTTTGCGCTCTTTATAGGGCCGGATATCCTCTACGAGACGGATATTGAGCGGGTAACGTTCGAGCCGCAGCGTCTTCGCCAGCGCCTGCGGCCCCTGGATAACGAACAGCCAGAAGTATTCGGCGGTATCCAGGAAAGCATCATGGTAGCCCAGCTCCGCTTCGAGCTTTTCCGCTTCCTCGCGCGGGTAGCCGGTGACGATGCGATCAACCAGCGTTGAACAAAACGTATTGGCGGTCTCAACCCAGTCGCGAAAAGCCGCGGGCAATTGCCACTCTTCGGCATAGCGCAGCACCAGCGCCTTCAGCGCTTCGCCGTTGTAGTCGATCAGCTCACACGGAATCATCGTCCATCCCTTATCCGCTGCGCCGTTGAAATGGCGGAACCGTTCGAGCAGCAGCTGGGTCAGCTTCGCCGGAAAGCTGACCGGCGGCTTATCGTCAGGCCGATCTCCGGCGTGATAGCTGATGCCCGCTTCGGTGGTATTTGAAAATACGAACGCGATCGCCGGATCACGAGCCAGCGCCAGATAGCCGGCAAAATCCTGCCACGGGTTGATCTCGTTATTCACCGATCGAATAATCCGCGCCTCGCTCACCGCCTCGCCGCGTTCGTCCAGCCCGCGGATCGCCGTGGTGTAGAGTCCGTCCTGGATATTAAGCGACGGCGGAAACTCGGTGTTGATCGGGCGAATGATGGTCACGCCTGCCGCCAGATCGGTTTGCTCATTCAGCAGGTCCAGCTGCCAGTCGATAAACGCCCGCAGGAAGTTGCCTTCGCCGAACTGAATCACGCGCGTCGGGTACCGCGGCCCGGGAAAATCTTTTCTGTTTAACGATTTCATAGCCTTACCTGCTAAAAATGAATGACGCCTTTGATAAGCTGGCGATTGTTAATCACGTCGTTTTCGTAAATCTCGGCCAGCGACCTGAAATCGTAGCGGTGGGTCAGCATCATCCCGGCGGTCACTTTCCCCTCGGCCATCAGCCGCCCGACTTTGGCAAAATCCTCTTCCGTCGCATTACGGCTGCCCATCATGGTCGTCTCTTTCTTATGAAACTCCGGGTCCGGGATCTGCAGCTCACCTTTAAACAGGCCAACAAAGATGATGCTGCCGCCGTGGCGGATTAAATTCACCGTATTGTTCATCGCCTGCTGATTCCCCGTGGCGTCGATCACCTTCTGCGCCAGCGAACCACCAAACGCGGCACACAGCTTTTCGGTGAACTGCGGGTCGGAAGGGTCGAGCGTGGCCAGACCAAGGTGCTGCGCCACGTGGTCGCGCCGCGCCGGGCTGGTATCCGCCACCACCACCTGCGCCCCGTCGGCTTTGGCGATCGCCGCCGCCCCGAGACCAATGGGGCCCGCGCCGACCACCAGCACCTGCTCTCCCGGCTGGATAGCGGCGCGACGCACCGCGTGGGCGCTGATGGCAAAAGGCTCAATCAGCGCCGCGGCTTCCGGCTCGACGTCATCCACCACCAGCAGATTTTTTACCGGCACGCAGAGGTACTCGCTAAACCCGCCGTCCCGATGTACGCCGATCACGGAAATTTTCTCGCAGCAGTTTGTCCGGCCGCTCAGGCAGGCCGGACACTGACCGCAGGCGACGTAGGGTATGACGGCAACCTGCTGTCCGCTTTTCAGATTAAGAATATTTTTACCCAGACCGATAATCTCACCGCATATTTCATGACCGAGCACGCGCGGATAGCTAAAAAAAGGTTGATTCCCTCCCCAGGCATGAATATCCGTACCACAAATCCCCACCGTTTTTATTTTAATAAGCACTTCATCATCGCCGGGAATGGGAATCTGGCGTTTTTCCCAGCGCAATATTTTGGGTTCCTGACACACTAATGTATTCATCGACGTCATAATAATTTCCTCCGTATTTGTTGGTTTAGATATCGATGAAAAACAGAGGTGAGAATAAATTCATTGCAAAAATTGTGAAATCTCGCGCACAAAACTGTTTTAAATCCGGTTTTAATAGCTAAAAAAATGGAGATGCATAATGAGCCGCTCGCAAAACCTTCGTCACAACGTCATTAACCAGGTCATAAACGATATGGCGCGCGGCTTTCTTCCGTCGCCGCTGCCCTCACAAAGCGCGCTGGCGGAGATGTACAACATCAGCCGCACCACCGTGCGCCATATCCTCAGCCACCTGTGCGAGCGCGGCGTGCTGCGCCAGCGCGGTCAGGACTACCAGATCCTTCGCCAGCCGGAGATGCAGGACGGCTTCGATGGCTCCAGCGCCTCGCTGGCCGAACAGAACCGTCTCTTCGAGCAGGCGTTTTACACCATGATTAACCAGCGCCAGCTGCGCGCCGGAGAGATATTTTCCGAGCTACAGCTGGCGCGTGCTGCCGGCGTCAGCCCGGTCGTGGTCAGGGAGTTTTTGTTGAAATTCAGCCGCTACAACCTGATTGAAAGCGAAAAGCGCGGCCAGTGGAATATGAAGAAGTTTGAACAATCCTGGGCCGAGCAGCTGTTCGAACTGCGGGAAATGCTGGAAACCCACGCGCTACAGCACTTCCTCAACCTCCCGGACAACGACGCCCGCTGGCTGCAGGCGAAAACCCTGCTTGAGCGCCATCGCGCCCTGCGTGACAGCATCGGCGACAGCTTTCGTATGTTTTCCCAGCTCGATCGCGACTTTCATTCTCTGCTCCTGTCCGCGGCTGAGAATATATTTTTTAATCAATCACTTGAGATTATTTCCGTAATTTTTCACTTTCACTATCAGTGGGACGAGAGCGACCTTAAACAGCGCAATATCATCGCCATTGATGAACATATGACTATCCTGAGCGCGCTTATCTGCCGCAGCGATCTGGACGCCAACCTGGCGCTGCGTAACCACCTGAACTCGGCGAAGCAATCAATGATTAACTCGCTCAGGCAGAGCGAATCCCAGGCTTATTAAGTACCGATTAAAAACAGAAAATGATAATCAGCAGCACAGATCTCAAAACATAAACCAGCGCCAGAAAAAAGGTTATTTATGCTGAAAACAAGTCGACTTACTTTACTGTGAAATAGGTGGGTGGGGTTTAAACCATTCGATGTCACTTGTCGTTCAAATAGAATAACCAGGAGTCAGGCGTGGAATCACGAAATATCACTATCGACCCGCAGACAACCTTTGATAAAGGAAAGGCGGAGACGATGACTGTTCCGTTAGATAATATGTTAACGCGTAGTACTCGCATTAAAAAAATTCAGACAACGGCAATGATCCTGTTATTTCTGGCGGCGGTGATTAATTACCTCGACAGAAGTTCATTGTCCGTCGCGAACTTAACGATTCGCGAGGATTTGGGGCTCAGCGCCACCGAAATCGGGGCGCTGCTGTCCGTTTTCTCGCTGGCCTACGGCATCGCCCAGCTCCCCTGCGGGCCGCTGCTGGACCGTAAAGGTCCGCGCATCATGCTGGGGCTGGGGATGTTTTTCTGGTCGCTGTTTCAGGCGGTCTCGGGGATGGTGCACAGCTTTACCCAGTTCGTGCTGGTGCGTATCGGCATGGGGATCGGCGAAGCGCCGATGAACCCCTGCGGCGTCAAGGTGATTAACGACTGGTTTAATATCAAAGAGCGCGGCCGCCCGATGGGTTTCTTTAACGCCGCCTCGACGATTGGCGTCGCGATCAGCCCGCCGATCCTTGCCGCCATGATGCTGATGATGGGCTGGCGCGGGATGTTTATCACCATCGGCGTGCTGGGGATCTTCGTCGCTATCGGCTGGTATATGCTCTATCGCAACCGGGAAGATATCTCTCTCACCGCCGACGAGCAGGCCTACCTTAACGCCGGAAGCGTCAACGTTCGCCGCGACCCGCTGAGCTTTGCCGAATGGCGCAGCCTGTTTAAAAACAAAACCATGTGGGGAATGATGCTGGGCTTCAGCGGCATCAACTATACCGCGTGGCTGTATCTGGCCTGGCTGCCGGGCTACCTGCAAACGGCGTATAGCCTCGATCTGAAAAGTACCGGTTTTATGGCCGCCATTCCTTTCCTGTTCGGCGCCGCCGGTATGCTTATCAACGGCTACGTCACCGACTGGCTGGTTAAAGGCGGCATGGCGCCGATCAAAAGCCGTAAAATTTGCATTATTGCCGGGATGTTCTGCTCCGCCGCGTTTACGTTAATTGTGCCGCAGGCCACTACCTCTATCGCCGCGGTGCTGTTAATCGGTATGGCGCTGTTCTGCATCCACTTTGCCGGCACCTCCTGCTGGGGGTTGATTCACGTCGCGGTGGCCTCGAGAATGACCGCATCCGTCGGCAGCATCCAGAACTTCGCCAGCTTTATCTGCGCCTCCTTCGCGCCGGTGGTGACCGGGTTTATCGTCGATACCACCCACTCATTCCAGCTGGCGCTGATTATCTGCGGCTGCGTGACCGCCCTCGGCGCGCTGGCCTATCTTTTCCTGGTTCGTCAGCCGATTAGCGACCCGCGTAACGGCTGAATCTCAACGCCCTGCTGGCGGCGGGGCGCTCAACGTTGCGCTCATTTCATACTGTTTTAATGCCATGGGCGTATAGCCGGCGGCGTGAAACAGCGGCGTAAAGCGCTCCGGGATGGTCACCGAGGTCCCGAGCCCCGGAAAGCGTTGGGCGAGCGCCATCAGCATTTCCCGCCCCCGCCCGCGCCCGCGGGCGGCGGGATCGACCCATAAAAACTGCAGCTGCGGCCTGCTGGATAAGGTCGCCAGCACGGCGAAAGCCTGCTGATGGAGGCTCAGCGCCCGGCACGGCAGGGTGCTGAAGGTGAGCGGGTCCATCAGCCACGGCAGCTGGCCGTTAATCTCGGCGCCTGCCCTGCGCGTCAGCGCCAGCACGTCAACATCCTCTAATACGGAGGGCCCGTCACTTCCGGCCTGCGCGCTTAAATAGCCGCACAGCCCGTGCCGCACCTCGAAGCCCAGCGATTGATACAGCGCCACCGCGGCGTGGTTGTCGCGGATAACCTCCAGCCACATCCGCCGTACGCCCTGCTCGCGCAGCGCGTCGATAAGCGGCGACATCAGCCGGCGGCCAACGCCCTTTCCGCGATACGCAGGCCGCACCGCGAACGCCGCCAGCCTGGCTTCATCGCCGCGGCGGGCGACGACCGCCATCGCCGCGGGGACATCTCCATCCAGCCAGACGCAGGAATCCAGCAGGCTCAGCCCTTCGGCGCTAAAACGCTGGACAAAAACCTCTACCGACAGCGTGACGGGAACCAGGTAATCTTCGAAACAGTCGCAAAGGATCGTCGTCAGCTGCGCGACGCTGAACTGGGTGGCGGAAACGGCGGTAAGCTCCATACATTTCTCCCGGAGGCTGCTATGCTGAGGTGATGAAAACTAACACTATAACCGCCGCCGCGACGTTACGCCTGACTGAGGAGCGAGACATCCCTCTTCTGCCCGCCATTGAGCGCTCGGCGGCCCAGGCTTTTCGCCAGATCCCGGCGCTGGCCTGGCTGGCGGAAAGCGAAGTGATAAGCCCCGAGCGCCACCGGCTGTTTCTTGAAACTGACCACAGCCTGCTGGCCGTGGCCGATGACCAACCGATAGGCTTCCTGCTGAGCGAACCGCTGGATGATGCGCTGTTTATCGTGGAGATCGCCGTTCATCAGGCGTGGCAGGGACGAGGCGTTGGCCGCATGATGCTGGAGCAGGTTATAGAGACAGCCCGCCAGGCGGCGTATCCGGCGGTCACGCTCACCACCTTCCGCGACGTGCCGTGGAACGCGCCGTTTTACACGCGCCTGGGGTTTTCAATGTTAAGCGAGCTAAGGCTACCGGCGGGACTGGCGGCGAAAAGGGAGCTGGAAACGGAACACGGCCTGCCGCCGGAAACGCGCTGCGCCATGCGCTTAGCGCTGTAGCCTCTGGCGCTGATTTCAGCGGCGGAATATGGTACAAAGTACCATTCAAAACTTACCCGTTGATACCCGTATGTCCTGGTCAATCGATATCATTTCCTGCATTACCGATCGCTTTGTGGAACTCACGGCGACCGAAAAACGCATCGCGCAGTTTATTCTCGATGATGTCGCGGCGGCGGCGGAGCTGCCCATCGCGGAGATGGCGCGCCTGACCCACACCAGCCAAGCCTCGGTCACCCGCTTTGCCCGGGCGCTCGGCTGCAAAGACGTCCGCGAGCTGAAGATGAAGCTCGCGCAATCCCTGGCGGTCGGGCAGCGATTTATCCTCGATGTTCCGGACCTTGAGGGCGTGCAGGGGATCTACGAGTCGATCATCGGCGTGCTGGAAACCAACCGCCGGGCGCTGGACATTGAAGCGCTGAAGCGCGCGGTGAGCTGGCTGAGCGACGCGCGGCAGATCCTGGCCCTCGGGATGGGCGGCGGCTCCACCATCTGCGCCCAGGAGATCCAGTACCGTCTGTTTCGCCTCGGCCTGCCGGTGGTCAGCCAGAACGACGGCCTGCTGGTGCGCATGATGAGCTCGGCGGTGACGCCAAAGGATGTGGTTATCGTGCTGTCGCTGGGCGGCTATACCCAGGAAATTATTGAGAGCGCGGCGATTGCCAGGCAGTACGGCGCAAAGGTCATTGCCATCACTCCCGCCGGAACGCCGCTGGCGGAGCAGGCGGATCTGGTGCTGCCGCTGCTGGTGCGCGAAAACGACTATATCTTCAAGCCCAGCACTTCACGCTATGCGATGCTGGCGATGGTTGACGTGCTGGCCACCGAACTGGCGATGGCCAACAAAACCCAGGCAAAGGGCAGGCTGCGCCGGATTAAGCTGGCGCTCGACAGCCATCGCGGCGGCGTCGACAGGCAGCCGCTGGGCGATTAACCGCAGCGGGCGGCGGCGATAAACCTCTCCGCCTGCTGACGGGTACGCTCCACGGCCTGCCCGGCGCGATACAGATCGCTTCCCAGACCGGCGCCGGCGCATCCCGCCTCGACCCAGCTCGCCAGATTCTCCGGCGTCACGCCGCCGACCGCCAGCACCGGCACCTCCGGCGGCAGCACCGCTTTCAGCGCCCGAATATAGTCCGGGCCGAAGGTGGAAGACGGGAAAATCTTCAGCCACTGCGCCCCGGCGTCCAGCGCGCTGAACGCCTCGGTCGCGGTAGCGCATCCTGCGCAGACCCGCATTCCGCGCGCCACCGCCCGGCGGATGGTCGCCGGCTGAGTATTCGGCGTCACGATAAGCTTCGCCCCGGCATCGGCCAGAAAATCGACCTGCTCCACCTTAAGCACCGTTCCCGCGCCAATCACCGCCTGCTCGCCAAAGCGCGCGGCCATCTGCGGAATGCTCTGCTGCCAGTCCGGTGAGTTAAGCGGAATTTCGATATAGCGAAATCCCGCCTTTATCAGCGTCTCAATATGCTCCGCCGCCTCAGCGGGGCGAATACCGCGTAAAATCGCTACCAGTTTAATCTTGTCCATGCATTATCCTCGCCATGCCGCCCAGCAGCGCCTCATCGCCGCTGCAGCTGTTAACCGTCATTCCGCGCGCCTTCATCGCCCGGCTGTAGCGGGCATTCAGCGCCGGGTCGCCAACCAGCGTGACGCCAGAGGTACGGTAACGCTGCCCTAGGGTCGCCACTTCCGCGCCAATCAGCAGCCCGGAGAGATAGTCGCTGACCGAGGTCGCGGCCAGGCCTCCCAGCACCCGGGCGGCCCTGGCGACAAACAGTTCGCTAATCAGCGACGGCTGCGCCAGTCCTTTTTCCAGCCCCCGTTCAAACGCCGTCTCGTCCGGCTGCTGGACCGGCAGCCCTTTGCCGATCAGCGATTGCGTCATCAGCAGATGATGCAGTTCACCGGTCATCGCCGTGGCAAAATGACGCACCGCGCCGTTCGCCACCTGTACCCATTTGCAGTGGGTGCCCGGCAGCACGTAACACTCCGCCGGCGCCAGCTGCCAGGCCCCCAGCAGCTGCGTCTCTTCGCCGCGCATCACGTTGAAATCCCCGTCCTGTTCAATCTTGAGGCCGGGAATAATCCACACGCCTTCAGCAACGGCACATCGCTGCTGCCCTGGCGCGTCGATCGCTGCCGGACAGTCCAGATACGGCACCGCTTGCCAGCCCGCATCGCTGCCGATCATCCCGGCCATCAGCACCGGCAGCGCCTCCGCGCCGCGCCAGGGAGCCAAATGCTCCGCGAATACGTCGGCAGGCGCTCGTCCGTTCAGGCGGGTGATACCCAGCGGCAGCTGCTTTGTTTCGACGCACTGGCCATTGCGAATCAGCCAGCCGCGCAGCTGGGTAGAGCCCCAGTCGACGGCAATATAGTCCTTCATGGTGCTTCTCCCGAGGCCTGCACCGCTGTCTTCGCCGGCATCGCCTGCCCTTCACGCTCCTGCGTGATCATTTCCAGCGCCTGCTGACGGCTGATTTTGCTGGCTGGCGTCATGACGGTGACAAAAATGGCGGAAACGAAGCTGCCGACGACCGACGGTATGCACGGATTGCCCCAGTAAGCCAGCCAGTCGGCCTTAACCAGAACCACAATCGACACCAGCATGCCGCTCAGCAGCGCGGTGAGCGCGCCCTGCCAGTTAAAGCGCAGCCAGAAGCGGCCCAGAATTGAACAGACGAACAGCCCGGACATCAGCATGGAGATCATTTTGGTGATATAGCTGATGATATCGTTCGAGGTCAGGGCGAAGATCATCGCCAGGCCGATGACGAACGCCAGCATCCAGCGGGAGAGCGTTATCGCCTTATGCGCCGGCGGCATTTTTCCGGTAACGAGGGTGTAAACATCGCGCATCATGATGGCCACGGCGGCTATCGCATCGGAGCTGGCCGAGGACATGGTGGCGGAAAGCCCGGCAATCAGCACCACCAGACCCAGTATCGCCGGCAGGAAGCTGGTGGCGAACAGGAAGGCGTAGTTGCTGTTCTCAAGATGGGGGTTCATTGTCCATGCCGCCATGCCGATAATCGCCGGCAGCACCGAGAAAAACAGATACAGCACGCCGGTATAGACAAACGAGCGGCGCACCGAAGAGACATCTTTCCCCGAATAAATACGCTGGCGATAGGAAGGGGTCGCCAGCACGCCGACGCCGATGACCATCGCCAGCGATAGCGCCGGAATGACGCCCAGCTTATCGACCGCGAACAGGCTCATCGCCCTGGGATCCATCGCCTGTACGATGGCATCCCATCCGCCGACGTGAACCACCGCCAGAATCGCCATCAGGATAAAGCCGAAAAAGAGAATTAATGCCTGAATGGTATCCGTCCATACCACCGCAGAATAACCGCCGATGATGACGTAAATCGCAAAGGCCAGGGCAATAATAATTTTGGCCACCGTCAGATTTATCCCCGTCGCCCAGGATAAATACATGCTGCCGCCAAGAATATGCGCCCCCAGCCAGCCAATAGAGGCCACAAATATCATTATGCCGACGATATTTTTAATTAAATGGCTGCCGCCAGTATAATAAGAAAGCTCTTCGCTCATGGTCATAAAGCGCAGTTTACGCACCGGGGCGAACAGCCAGGCGACCAGCAAAATACCGATGGCCCCGCCCACGCCGTAGAGCATTCCGGCCCAGCCGTTGCTGTAGCCGAAGCCTACGGCGCCCATGCTTGAACCGGTCCCCACCATGGTCGCCACGGTGGAGCCCAGCGTCAGGAACAGCGGTAAGGAACGGCCGCCGAGTAAAAAATCTTCACCGCTTTTTTGATTACGCGACACGTACCAGCCAAGCCAAATCATGGCCAGCGCGTAAATAATAAAGCCGACTAAAAAGATATGACTATTCATTATTCACATCCTGCCAGTTGAGTATGTAAAAGGTAAAAGGCTACGAAGCGCTGAATGAATTCAGCGCTCAAAAATCCTGTTTATATTTCTGGTTAATAAATTTTTATACGCGAGCCGCGTTATAACAGGTCACATCTACTTCGACTTTACAATCCACCACCAGGTCCGCGACGCAGCAGATACGGGCAGGCGGGTTGTCGCCAAAGAACTCGCGGAACACTTTATTGAAAGACTGGAAATAGCGCGCATCGGTGAGAATCACCTTGACGTGCACCACGTCGGCCAGGGTGTAGCCCGCTTCGGTCATGATATCCACGCAGTTCTGAATCGCCAGACGCGCCTGGTCGACAATCCCGCCTTCCACCACTTCACCGTCCTTCATCGGCGTCTGGCCGGAAACGTACAGCCAGCCCCCCGCCTCCACCGCGCGCGCGAACGGCAGATGCTGCCCACCGGTCCCGGTACCACCTTCTACGCCATAACGTTTAATACTCATTTTGCACTCCTTAGTTCATTTGGCGGCGCAGAAAACGCCCCGCGCGCCCGATAATCTTTTTGTCGCTGCCGTAGCTCATCACGCCGTTGACCATCACCGCCTCGATCCCCTCCGCCGGTTGTTTCGGGTCGGAGAAGCTGGCGACATCGCGCACCGTCAGCGGATCGAACAGCACCAGATCGGCAAAGTAGCCCACTTTCACCAACCCACGATCCGCCAGCTGGAAACGCGCCGCCGACAGCCCGGTCATTTTGTGGATAGCGGTGGTCAGCGGAAACAGCCGTTCATCGCGGCTGTAGTGGCCCAGGACCCGCGGGAACGCGCCCCACAGCCGCGGATGCGGCATCGGGTCGTTCGGCAGACCGTCGGAGCCGATCATGGTCACCGGGTAACGCAGCACCCGCCGCACGTCCTGCTCGTCCATGTTGTAGTAGATGGCGCCTGCGGGCATCAGCCGCGCCGCCGCCTCGTGCAGGCTAACCTGCCAGCCGTCGGCAATCTGCCGCAGGGTTTTTCCGGCCTGCTCGGGCTGCGCTTCCGACCAGGTAATGACGATATCGAACTCATCGGTGACCTGCTTCATATCCAGCGTCGACGAGCTGGCAGAATAGGGGTAGCAGTCGCAGGCGATCTCCTGGCGCTGGCGCATCTCATCGAAGAAAGCCAGCGTCTCGCGGGTGCGGCCCCAGTTTTTCGCGCCGGCGCACTTATGGTGCGAGACCACCACCGGCACGTTGCCGTGGCGGCCAATGCGGAACGCCTCGTCGAGCGCCTCCAGAATCGGCTCGAACTCCGAACGCAGGTGGGTGGTATAAATTCCCCCCTCCGCCGCCAGCTCCTCGGCCAGCGCCATCACCTCTTCGGTGGTGGACTGAAACGCGCTGGCGTAGGCCAGCCCGCTGCTCAGACCCAGCGCCCCCTGACGCAGCGCGTCGCGCAGCTGCACCCGCATTCCGGCAATCTCGGTTTCCGTCGCCGGGCGGAACAGATCGTCCATATGGTTATTACGCAGCGCGGTATGGCCAATCAGCGTGCCGACGTTCAATGACGGCTTCGCCGCCTCCACCGCCTGGGCGTAAGCGTCAACGGTGGGGTAAACAAAGTGCTCCTGCTCGCCCAGCAGGTTCATCGGGTCAGGCACGCCGTCGCGCAGGGTCGCCGTCGCCGCGCTGATCCCGCAGTTGCCGACAATCACCGTCGTCACCCCCTGACTCAGCTTGGGCAAATAGGCCGGCATACGAATGACGTTGATGTCGTCATGGGTATGCACATCGATAAACCCGGGCGCCAGCACGCGCCCCTGCCCGTCAATCACCTGCTCCGCCGGCAGGTTCAGCGCCGGGGCCATATCTACAATCCGATCGCCCTTCACCGCCACGTCGCCGCGAAACTGCGGTCCGCCGCTGCCGTCAATGACCGTGACGTTTTTGAAAAGCCAGTTAACTTTCATCGCAATGACTCCCTTTCAACTCTGTCGACAAGTTAACCATTTACAAGGCGGAAAAACAGTGGAAAACTACGCAAAAACCAGATCAAATTGTGATACTTTTATTCACAAACAATAAAAATCACATATTAAATTTATATTTTTCAATTAATTAAAATTGATACTCAGCTTTATTCCGAGCATAAACCCTAAAAGGATAGTGTTATGAAATACCACTCCGATACGCTTATTCCGCACAAAGCCGCCGTGATGGCCGCTCCGGCAAATCTGCTGGCGGAGGAGGTCTGCCTCCCCGCCGCGCTGCTGAAAAAAACGGCGCTGGAAAATAACATCGCCTGGATGCAGCGCTACGCCGACGCGCGCGGCGTCTCGCTGGCGCCGCACGGTAAAACAACGATGACGCCGTGGATTTTTCAGGCCCAGCAGCGGGCGGGCGCATGGGGAATCGGCGTGGGCAGCGCCTGGCAGGCCAGCGCGGCGATGGCCAGCGGCGTTGAGCGCGTTCTGATGGTCAATCAGCTGGTCGGCAGGGCGAATATGCAGGCGGTATCGCGCCTGAAGGCGCATTACCGGGCGGCGGAGTTTATCTGCTGCATCGATAGCCTCGCCAACGCCCGCGCGCTGTCGGCCTTTTTCAGCGAACGGCGGCAAACGCTGGACGTGCTGATTGAACTGGGCGTGGCCGGCGGGCGCTGCGGCTGCCGCAGCGTTGAGGATGCGCAGGCCCTGGCGGAGGCCGTCGCGGACCTTCCGGGCCTTAAGCTGCGCGGACTTGAGCTGTATGAAGGGGTGTTGCACGGCGACGATCCGCAGCCGCAGGTGGAAGCTCTGCTGCACCAGGCAGCCGATTTGGCCTGCCGGATGGCGCATCTGGTTGAGGGGGAGTTTGTGCTGACCGGCGCCGGTACCGTCTGGTATGACGTGGTGTGCAATATCTGGCTGGCGGCGAAGAAACCGGCGCGGTGCCGGATCGTTATCCGCCCCGGCTGCTATATCACCCACGATCGGGGGATCTACGATATCGCGCAGAAAGCGCTGGCGGCGCGCGATCCGATCGCCTGCGATCTGGGCGGTGATTTAACCTCGGCGCTGGAGCTGATGGCGATGGTCCAGTCGGTGCCGGAAGCGGATCGCGCGGTGGTCAACTTCGGCAAACGCGACTGCGCCTTCGACGCCGGACTGCCGCAGCCGATCGCTCGCTATCGCAACGGCGCGCAGCTGTCTGCGGCGGGGATCGAGAGCGTGGGGATTATGGATCAGCACTGTATGCTGCGCCTCGCGCCGGGCAGCGACGTGCAGGTTGGCGATAT
This sequence comes from Klebsiella sp. LTGPAF-6F, assembly GCF_001753185.1. Taxonomy (NCBI): domain Bacteria; kingdom Pseudomonadati; phylum Pseudomonadota; class Gammaproteobacteria; order Enterobacterales; family Enterobacteriaceae; genus Klebsiella; species Klebsiella sp. LTGPAF-6F. Next base: position 910,059 of record NZ_CP017450.1, on the reverse strand, counting down.
TCTGGTGTTCGGCACCTCGCATCCGTGCCTGACGTTTGATAAATGGAAAACCCTGCTGCTGGTGGACGAGCAGTATAACGTGCTGGAAGAGCTCGATACCCTGTTCTGACCGGCCGGGAATTCCCCGGATGGCGGCTGGCGCCTTATCCGGGCTACGGGATGGCACCGGCCCGTAGCCCCGGTAAGCACAGCGCGACCGGGGAAATATTTCTAGCTTCACGGAAGGAAAATTACGCCTCTTCCTCTCCACCCACCCCATTCCCCAGGGCGATAAACTCCTCCAGCAGCGCGGTAAGCTGACGCATTTTTTCGACGGTAAATTGGGCTTCTATCTGGCGATAGGCTTCTTCGACCTGGGCCTGGGCGCTTTCATACAGCTTCAGGCCCGCAGGCGTCAGCGAAACGTACAGCTTGCGCTGATCGTTAACCGGTTTTAAACGCAGCACCAGGCCGTCGCGCTCCATGCGGGTCAGAATACCGGTCAGGCTCGGACGTAAAATACAGGCGCGAAAGGCCAGATCGTGAAAATCCATCGACGGATTTTCGGCGAGGATACGCACGATACGCCACTGCTGCTCGGTCAGATTGTGGCGTTTAACGATGGGCCGAAAGTGGGCCATCGCCGCTTCCCGCGCCTGCAGCAGCGCGATAGTTAACGAATCATGCATCACATACCTCTGAAATAAATCCCCAATCTGTTAATAAGTTAATAATTAGCGCTAATTCCTTCTGAAGGCAACCGGTTTCTGCCTCTGAAAAGTACCAGAAGGTACAATAAAATTAATTATCTAATTGATTAACAACAAATAAAAAACATAACTGTAAATTTATTGTTAATCCGATCACAAAACATTCACTTCTGTTTGCCAAACCTTTCCGCAAAGCATAAAAGATGATCATTAACATATTAATGAATTAACTAACTTCCTAATTCCGTAGCAGAGGAGTGGTCAATGAAAGGCACCATCTTCGCCGTGGCGCTTAACCACCGCAGCCAGCTCGACGCCTGGCGCGAAGCGTTCCAGCAGGCCCCGTATAAAACCCCGCCGAAGACCGCGGTCTGGTTTATCAAACCGCGCAACACCGTTATCGGCGACGGCGAAAGCATTCCCTATCCGCAAGGCGAAACCGTGCAGAGCGGCGCCACCGTGGCGCTAATCGTCGGTAAAACCGCACGCAAAATCGCCGCGGAAGACGCCGCGGCTTATATCGCCGGCTACGCGCTGGCGAACGACGTCAGCCTGCCGGAAGAGAGCTTCTATCGTCCGGCCATCAAAGCCAAATGCCGCGACGGCTTCTGCCCGCTTGGCGCGCTCGCGCCGCTCAGCAACGTCGATAACCTGACCATCATCACCGAAATCAACGGTCGCGAGGCGGACAGCTGGAATACCGCCGATCTCCAGCGCTCCGCCGCCGAGCTGCTGAGCGCCCTGAGCGAATTCGCCACCCTCAATCCCGGCGATGCGATTCTGATCGGTACGCCCCACTCCCGCGTTACGCTGCGCCCCGGCGATCGCGTACGCATTCTCGCCGAGGGCTTCCCGGCGCTGGAAAACCCGGTGATTGATGAAGGAGAGCTGGCATGAGGCAAGCACGTATTGAGTGGCAGGGACAGCGGCACGATGTCCAGGTTGATGAACGCGGGCAGGTCCAGCTCGCCAACGGCAGGTTACTTCAGGAAGGCGAGTTTCGCTGGCTGCCGCCCGCCGACGGCACCCTGTTCGCGCTGGGCCTGAACTACGCCGATCACGCCAGCGAGCTGGCGTTTACGCCGCCAACCGAACCGCTGGTGTTTATCAAAGCGCCCAACACCTTTATCGGCCATAGGCAAGAGTCGGTGCGCCCGGATAACGTCGAGTACATGCACTACGAGGCTGAACTGGTGGTGGTGATCGGCAAAACCGCGCGTAAGGTCGCCGAAGCCGACACCATGGCGTACGTGGCCGGGTACACCGTCTGCAACGACTACGCCATCCGCGACTACCTGGAAAACTACTATCGTCCCAACCTGCGGGTCAAAAGCCGCGACACCCTGACGCCGATAGGCCCGTGGATCGTCAGCAAAGAGGCGATCCCGGATCCGCATAACCTGGCGCTGCGCACCTGGGTCAACGGCGAACTGCGCCAGCAGGGCACCACCGCCGATCTGATCTTCAGCATTCCGTTCCTGATCGCTTACCTCAGCGAATTTATGACCCTGCAGCCGGGCGACATGATCGCCACCGGCACGCCGAAGGGGCTGTCGGACGTGGTGCCGGGCGATGAAGTGATCGTCGAAGTGGAAGGCGTCGGCCGCCTGGTCAACCACATCATTAGCCAGCAGGCATATGAGGAGAAGCTGTCATGAAAAAAATTAACCACTGGATCAACGGCAAAAACGTCGCCGCCGCGGAATATTTCCATACCACTAACCCGGCCACCGGCGAAGTGCTGGCGGAAGTCGCCTCCGGCGGCGCCGACGAGGTGAATCAGGCGGTGGCGGCGGCGAAAGAGGCGTTCCCGAAATGGGCCAATCTGCCGATGAAAGAGCGCGCGCGTCTGATGCGCAGGCTGGGGGATCTGATCGACCAGAACGTCCCGGAGATCGCCGCCATGGAGACCGCCGATACCGGCCTGCCGATCCACCAGACTAAAAACGTGCTGATCCCGCGCGCCTCGCACAACTTCGAATTCTTCGCCGAAGTGTGCCAGCAGATGAACGGCAAGACCTACCCGGTTGACGACAAGATGCTCAACTACACCCTCGTGCAGCCGGTGGGCGTCTGCGCGCTGGTGTCGCCGTGGAACGTGCCATTTATGACCGCCACCTGGAAGGTGGCGCCGTGCCTCGCGCTGGGCAATACCGCGGTGCTGAAGATGTCCGAGCTATCGCCGCTAACCGCCGACCGTCTTGGCGAGCTGGCGCTGGAAGCGGGTATTCCGCCGGGGGTGCTGAACGTGGTTCAGGGCTACGGCGCGACGGCGGGCGATGCGCTGGTCCGCCACCATGACGTACGCGCGGTCTCGTTCACCGGCGGTACCGCCACCGGGCGCAACATCATGAAAAACGCCGGGCTGAAAAAGTACTCCATGGAGCTGGGCGGCAAATCGCCGGTGCTGATTTTCGAAGACGCCGATATTGAGCGCGCCCTCGACGCCGCGCTGTTCACCATTTTCTCGATCAACGGCGAACGCTGCACCGCCGGCTCGCGCATCTTCATTCAGCAGAGCATCTACCCCGAGTTCATTAAACGCTTCGCCGAGCGGGCTAACCGCCTGCGCGTCGGCGACCCCACCGACCCGAATACCCAGGTGGGCGCGCTGATTAGCCAGCAGCACTGGGAGAAAGTCTCCGGCTATATCCGCCTCGGCATTGAAGAAGGAGCGACCCTGCTGGCCGGCGGCGCGGATAAGCCCGCCGATCTGCCCGCCCATCTGAGAAACGGCAACTTCCTGCGGCCAACGGTGCTGGCGGACGTCGATAACCGCATGCGCGTGGCGCAGGAAGAGATTTTTGGCCCGGTAGCCTGTCTGCTGCCGTTTAAAGACGAGGCGGAAGGTCTGCGCCTGGCCAACGACGTGGAGTACGGCCTCGCCTCTTATATCTGGACCCAGGACGTCAGCAAAGTGCTGCGCCTGGCGCGCGGCATCGAAGCCGGAATGGTGTTCGTCAACACCCAGAACGTCCGCGACCTGCGTCAGCCGTTCGGCGGCGTGAAGGCCTCCGGTACCGGCCGCGAAGGCGGCGAATACAGCTTTGAAGTGTTCGCTGAAATGAAAAACGTCTGCATCTCGATGGGCGACCATCCGATCCCAAAATGGGGAGTCTGATATGGGAAAGTTAGCGTTAGCAGCAAAAATTACTCACGTACCGTCGATGTATCTTTCTGAACTGCCGGGTAAAAACCACGGCTGCCGCCAGGGAGCCATCGATGGGCATAAAGAAATTGGCAAGCGGTGCCGCGAACTGGGTGTGGATACCATCATCGTCTTTGATACCCACTGGCTGGTTAACAGCGCCTACCACATCAACTGTGCCGACCATTTCCAGGGCGTCTACACCAGCAACGAGCTGCCGCATTTTATTCGCGACATGACCTATGACTATGACGGTAACCCGGCGCTCGGCCACCTGATCGCCGACGAAGCGGTCAAGCTCGGGGTCCGCGCCAAAGCGCATAACATTCCAAGCCTGAAGCTGGAGTACGGCACCCTGGTACCGATGCGCTACATGAACAGCGATAAGCATTTCAAAGTGATCTCTATCTCGGCGTTCTGTACCGTTCATGATTTTGCCGACAGCCGCAGGCTGGGCGAAGCCATTCTTAAGGCTATCGAGAAATATGACGGCACCGTGGCGGTCTTTGCCAGCGGCTCGCTGTCGCACCGTTTTATCGACGACCAGCGCGCCGAAGAGGGGATGAACAGCTATACCCGCGAGTTCGATCACCAGATGGACGAACGGGTCGTGAAGCTGTGGCGCGAAGGCAAATTCAAAGAGTTCTGCACCATGCTGCCGGAATATGCCGACTACTGCTTCGGCGAAGGCAATATGCACGACACGGTGATGCTGCTGGGCCTGCTGGGCTGGGACAAATATGACGGCAAAGTAGAGTTTATTACCGAGCTGTTCGCCAGCTCCGGCACCGGCCAGGTCAACGCCGTCTTCCCGCTGCCGGAAACGGCGTAAGGAGCACGCAGAATGCCGCATTTTATCGCTGAATGTACCGACAACATCCGCGAACAGGCTGATTTACCGGGCCTGTTCGGCAAAGTGAACGCCGCGCTGGCGGCCACCGGCATCTTTCCCATCGGCGGCATTCGCAGCCGCGCCATCTGGCTGGATACCTGGCAGATGGCCGACGGCCAGCACGATTACGCCTTTGTGCATATGACGCTGAAAATTGGCGCCGGACGCAGCCAGGAGAGCCGCCAGGACGTGGGCGATATGCTGTTCACGCTGATCAAAGCCCATTTCGCCGCGCTGATGGAGAGCCGCTATCTGGCGCTGTCGTTTGAGATTGATGAACTGCACCCGACGCTGAACTACAAGCAGAACAACGTGCACGCCTTGTTTAAATAGCGTGCGGCCGGTCAGGCCCTCTCCCGCCGGGAGAGGGCGAAACGACGCCGGCTTTTATTTCCGGCGCAGCAGCACCGAATGACGTAACAGGAAGCAACTATGCTCGATAAACATACCCATACCCTGATCGCCCAGCGGCTAAACCAGGCGGAAAAACAGCGTGAACAGATCCGCGCTATTTCGCTGGATCACCCGACGATCACTATCGAAGACGCCTACGCGGTACAGCGCGAATGGGTAAATATGAAAATCGCCGAAGGCCGCGTGCTGAAAGGACATAAAATCGGCCTGACCTCAAAAGCAATGCAGGCCAGTTCGCAAATCAGCGAACCGGATTACGGCGCGCTGCTGGACGATATGTTTTTCCACGACGGCGGCGATATTCCTACCGACCGCTTTATCGTCCCGCGTATCGAAGTGGAGCTGGCCTTCGTGCTGGCCAAACCGCTGCGCGGCCCCCACTGCACCCTGTTCGACGTCTACAACGCCACCGACTACGTGATCCCGGCGCTGGAGCTGATTGACGCCCGCTGCCACAACATCGACCCGGAAACCCAGCGCCCGCGCAAAGTCTTCGACACCATCTCCGATAACGCCGCCAACGCCGGGGTGATCCTCGGCGGCCGCCCGATTAAACCCGACGAGCTGGATCTGCGCTGGATCGCCGCCCTGCTCTATCGCAACGGCGTGATTGAAGAGACCGGCGTCGCCGCGGGGGTGCTGAATCACCCGGCCAACGGCGTGGCCTGGCTGGCGAACAAGCTGGCGCCGTACGACGTCCAGCTGGAAGCCGGGCAGATTATTCTCGGCGGCTCCTTTACCCGGCCGGTACCGGCGCGCAAAGGCGACACCTTCCACGTCGACTACGGCAACATGGGCGCGATTAGCTGCCGCTTTGTCTAGGAGAAACATGATGCATAACGCCTTTAAAGACGCCTTAAAAGCGGGTCGTCCGCAGATTGGCCTGTGGCTGGGGCTGACCAGCAGCTACAGCGCCGAGCTGCTGGCCGGGGCCGGGTTCGACTGGCTGCTGATCGACGGCGAGCATGCGCCAAACAGCGTGCAGACAATCCTGACCCAGCTACAGGCGATCGCTCCCTACCCCAGCCAGCCGGTGGTGCGGCCGTCGTGGAACGACCCGGTGCAGATTAAACAGCTGCTGGATATCGGCGCGCAAACCCTGCTGGTGCCGATGGTGCAGAACGCCGACGAAGCGCGGCTGGCGGTGAAAGCCACCCGCTACCCGCCCGCGGGCATTCGCGGCGTCGGCAGCGCGCTGGCCCGCGCCTCGCGCTGGAACCGCGTCCCGGATTATCTCCATCAGGCCAACGACGCGATGTGCGTGCTGGTGCAGATCGAAACCCGCGAAGCGCTCAACAATCTGCCGCAGATCCTCGATGTCGAGGGCGTGGACGGCGTGTTTATTGGCCCGGCGGATCTGAGCGCCGATATGGGCTTCAGCGGCAACCCGCAGCACCCGGAAGTGCAGGCCGCCATTGAGCGCGCCATCGGGCAAATTCGCGCGGCGGGCAAAGCGCCGGGGATCCTGATGGCCAGCGAGCCGCTGGCGAAGCGCTACCTGGAACTCGGCGCGCTGTTTGTCGCCGTCGGCGTCGATACCACCCTGCTGGCCCGCGGCGCGGAAGCGCTGGCGGCGCGATTTGGCGCGGAAAAAACCGCCCAGGGTTCGTCAGGCGTCTATTAATACCCGCAGTACCCTACAAAATTCCCATTAGAGGAAAATGATAATGAGCGATACATCATCTGCCATCCCGGAAAAGTTCGATCCGGCTAATCAGCACAAGCAGCTGACGGCGCAGCAGCAGTCGGTTATCAACAAGCTCTTTCGCCGCCTGATCGTCTTTTTGTTCGTGCTGTTTATCTTTTCGTTTTTAGATCGCATCAATATCGGTTTTGCCGGGCTGACCATGGGGCAGGATCTGGGCCTTAACGCCACCATGTTCGGTCTTGCCACCACCCTGTTTTACGCCACCTACGTTATATTCGGCATTCCCAGCAACGTGATGCTCAGCATCGTTGGCGCTCGCCGCTGGATCGCCACCATCATGGTGCTGTGGGGCATCGCCTCCACCGCCACCATGTTCGCGACCGGGCCGAACAGTCTTTATATCCTGCGGATGCTGGTGGGCATCACCGAGGCCGGTTTTCTGCCCGGCATTCTGCTCTATCTGACCTACTGGTTCCCGGCCTTTTTCCGCGCCCGCGCCAACGCGCTGTTTATGATCGCGATGCCGGTGACCACCGCGCTGGGGTCGATCGTCTCCGGCTATATCCTGTCGATGGACGGCCTGCTGAATCTGCACGGCTGGCAGTGGCTGTTCCTGCTGGAAGGCTTCCCGTCGGTGCTGCTCGGTATTATGGTCTGGTTCTGGCTTGATGATTCGCCGTCGAAGGCCAAATGGCTGACCGCGGACGATAAAAAATGCCTGCAGGAGATGATGGATAACGACCGCCTGACGCTGGTCCAGCCGGAAGGGGCGATCAGCCATCACGCCATGCAGCAGCGCAGCCTGTGGCGGGAAGTGTTCACGCCGATCGTGCTGATGTACACCCTGGCCTACTTCTGCCTGACCAATACGCTCAGCGCGATCAGCATCTGGACGCCGCAGATCCTCAAAAGCTTTAACGAAAGCAGCAGCAATATCACCATCGGCCTGCTGGCGGCGATCCCGCAGATTTGTACCATTCTGGGGATGATCTACTGGAGCCGCCACTCCGATAAACATCAGGAGCGTAAGCACCACACCGCCCTGCCGTTCCTGTTCGCCGCCGCGGGCTGGCTGCTGGCGTCGGCCACCGATCACAACCTGATCCAGCTGCTCGGGATCGTGATGGCCTCCACCGGATCGTTTAGCGCAATGGCCATTTTCTGGACCACGCCGGATCAGTCGATCAGCCTGCGCGCCAGAGCGATCGGCATCGCGGTGATCAACGCGACGGGTAATATCGGATCGGCGCTCAGCCCCTTTATGATCGGCTGGCTGAAGGATATTACCGGCAGCTTCAGCAGCGGCCTGTGGTTCGTCGCCGCCCTGCTGGTCATCGGCGCGATGATTATCTGGGTGATTCCGATGAAAGGAACGCGTCCGCGCGCGACGCCGTAAGGAGCCGCCATGTGCCAGAGCCCGATAGCCAATATCGATATTAATAAAGAGTACGATGAGAGCCTGGGGACGGAAGATGTGCATTATCAATCGTTTGCCAGGATGGCGGAGTTCTTTGGCCGCGATATGCAGGCGCACCGTCACGACCAGTATTTTCAGATGCACTTTCTCGATACCGGGCAGATTGAGCTGCAGCTCGACGATCATCGCTATTCGGTGCAGGCGCCGCTGTTTGTCCTGACGCCGCCCTCGGTGCCGCACGCTTTTATCACCGAGTCCGATAGCGACGGTCACGTGCTGACGGTGCGCGAGGATCTGGTCTGGCCGCTGCTGGAGGTGCTCTATCCCGGCACGCGGGAGGCTTTCGGTCTGCCGGGCATCTGCCTGTCGCTGGCCGACAGGCCCGAGGAGCTGGCGGCGCTGGCGCACTACTGGCGGCTGATTGAACGGGAATCGACGTCGCAGCTGCCGGGGCGGGAACATACCCTGACGCTGCTGGCGCAGGCGGTGTTCACCCTGCTGCTGCGCAACGCGAAGCTTGACGATCACGCGGCCAGCGGGATACGCGGCGAGCTCAAGCTGTTCCAGCGGTTTAACCAGCTGATCGACGGCCACTACCATCAGCACTGGACGGTGCCGGATTACGCCAGCGAGCTGCATCTGACCGAATCCCGGTTAACCGATATCTGCCGCCGCTTCGCCAACCGGCCGCCCAAACGGCTGATTTTCGACAGGCAGCTGCGCGAAGCCAAGAGGCTACTGCTCTTTTCCGACAGCGCGGTCAACGAGATAGCCTGGCAGCTGGGCTTTAAGGATCCGGCCTATTTTGCCCGCTTTTTTAACCGCTTAGTCGGCTGCTCGCCGAGCGCGTTCAGAACGCAAAAAGTACCGGTATCATAAGATCTTACCGGGGACGGCGCGGCGAGTTCGCAGCCGTCTGAGAGGCGGTAGCCCGGGCAAAGCGCGTCAGGCGCCGCCCCCGGAAGCAGAGCGCAGAGTCGCTGCATTTCCCGGAGGCGATGCTGCGCATCTGTCCGGCCTTCAAATTCAAAACCCGCCCTGGCTTGTCGTCGGATCGTCGGGGAGCCAGGCCGGAAAATAGAAAAACCAACCCCCGATCACATAACCCAACCCCGCCTGAAAAGTACCGACCGTTGACCTAAAAGTCTCTTCACGAAAGCCGCGTTAACCGCTTCAATTTAACAACAAAAACAAAACATAAATTTAACATCGCATTCCGATTAATACTGAAGAGGTCACCTATGAAACCTGAAAATTTCCGTGCCGACGCTAAACGCCCGTTAACCGGTGAAGAGTATCTGAAGAGCCTGCAGGACGGCCGCGAAATCTATATCTACGGCGAACGCGTTAAGGACGTGACCACCCACCCGGCGTTCCGCAACGCCGCCGCCTCCGTCGCCCAGATGTACGACGCGCTGCATAAACCCGAACTGCAGGATACCCTGTGCTGGGGCACCGATACCGGCAGCGGCGGCTATACCCACAAGTTCTTCCGCGTCGCGAAAAGCGCCGACGATCTGCGCCAGCAGCGCGACGCTATCGCCGAATGGTCGCGCCTGAGCTACGGCTGGATGGGCCGTACCCCGGACTACAAAGCCGCGTTCGGCTGCGCGCTAGGCGCAAACCCGGCGTTTTATGGTCAGTTTGAACAGAACGCCCGTAACTGGTACACCCGCATCCAGGAAACCGGCCTCTACTTTAACCACGCCATCGTCAACCCGCCCATCGACCGCCATAAGCCAGCCGACGAAGTGAAAGACGTCTATATCAAGCTGGAGAAAGAGACCGATGCCGGGATCATCGTCAGCGGCGCGAAAGTGGTAGCCACCAACTCGGCGCTCACCCACTACAACATGATTGGCTTCGGCTCGGCGCAGGTGATGGGCGAAAACCCGGACTTCGCGCTGATGTTCGTCGCGCCGATGGACGCCGAAGGGGTCAAGCTTATCTCCCGCGCCTCCTATGAGCTGGTCGCCGGAGCAACCGGATCGCCCTACGATTATCCGCTCTCCAGCCGCTTCGACGAAAACGATGCGATCCTGGTGATGGATAATGTGCTGATCCCATGGGAAAACGTGCTGATCTATCGCGACTTCGATCGCTGCCGCCGCTGGACGATGGAGGGCGGCTTCGCCCGCATGTATCCGCTGCAGGCCTGCGTGCGTCTGGCCGTGAAGCTCGACTTTATCACCGCCCTTCTCAAGCGCTCGCTGGAGTGCACCGGCACCCTTGAATTCCGCGGCGTGCAGGCGGATCTCGGCGAAGTGGTGGCCTGGCGCAATATGTTCTGGGCGCTGAGCGATTCGATGTGCGCCGAAGCCACGCCGTGGGTTAACGGCGCGTATCTGCCGGATCACGCCGCGCTGCAAACCTATCGCGTGATGGCGCCGATGGCCTACGCCAAAATCAAAAACATTATTGAACGCAACGTCACCAGCGGCCTGATCTATCTGCCGTCCAGCGCCCGCGATCTCAATAATCCGCAGATCAACGAATACCTGGCGAAATACGTGCGCGGATCGAACGGTATGGATCACGTCGAGCGCATCAAGATCCTCAAACTGATGTGGGACGCCATCGGCAGCGAGTTTGGCGGCCGTCATGAACTGTACGAAATCAACTACTCCGGTAGCCAGGATGAGATTCGCCTGCAGTGCCTGCGTCAGGCGCAGAGCTCCGGCAACATGGACAAAATGATGGCGATGGTGGATCGCTGCCTGTCCGAGTACGACCAGAACGGCTGGACGGTGCCGCATCTGCACAACAATACCGATATAAACATGCTGGATAAGCTGCTGAAGTAACCGGCAGCGGGAGGTCACAATGCAATTAGATGAACAACGTCTGCGTTTTCGCGATGCCATGGCCAGTCTGTCGGCCGCCGTTAACGTCATCACCACCGAAGGCGAGGCGGGCCGCTGCGGTATCACCGCCACCGCGGTCTGTTCGGTGACCGATACGCCGCCGTCGGTAATGGTCTGCATCAACGCTAACAGCGCGATGAATCCGGTGTTCCAGGGCAACGGCAAGCTGTGCATCAACGTACTGAACCACGAGCAAGAGGAGATGGCCCGCCACTTCGCCGGCATGACCGGGATGACGATGGATGACCGTTTCGGCCTCAGCGGCTGGCAAAAAGGCGCGCTGGGCCAGCCGGTGCTGAAAGGCGCGCTGGCGAGCCTCGAGGGCGAGATTAGCCAGGTGCAGACCATCGGTAGCCACCTGGTCTATCTGGTGGAAATCAGGAACATTACCCTGAGCCAGCAGGGCCACGGGCTGATTTACTTTAAGCGCCGCTTCCATCCGGTGATGATGGAGATGGACGTCGTGGCCTAATCTCTGTGACCAGGTTTGCTCATTGCCCGATGAGCAAACCTGTTTTCAACCAGGGGAGTCGACAACCATTTCTTCGTAGGCCCTCCCGGAACATTCTTTTAATCAACGTCCCGACATGAAGCCCAATCAAAACGCCCGCCGCCGCGGAAATTTTGCTCAGGGTAGTTCGCTGGTAACGTTAAATGCCAGCCTTTTCGCCTGGCGGTACAGGCAATAACCGGAAACTGAGAATAATCTATAGCGTCATGAATAAATTGTTCTTTACCAATATTTGTTAAAAAGGCATCCCCACGATTCCACAGCGCTTTTCTTAATCTGATATTCCAGACCTGATAACTTTCGCCAGCAATTGTATAACCTTCCCCCGCAGGCGCCTTTTTGCTCCAGTCAATCTCTCCGCCATCGCTTAAATATTGCCATACCGCATAGCGCTCAAGGGTAAACTGGCTGGGTAAAGTACGGACGTTTTTAGAATCGATTTTATCGAGCAACTGCGGATTCGCTAACAGTAGCGCCATCGCTTGATGCATGTAACCCAGCATAATGTCGGGACGTTCGGGGACCCCCTCTTCGGCTTCAAACAAGGAAATCCAGGCGAGATAACGTGCGTCATCACGCACTTTTTGACCGTTTGCCGCTGCGCTGGCAACGATTTTCGCCGCCCGATATTGTAGACTTCCCCAGGGTTCAGCCCCACCAACGGGTCTGTAGCGATTATTGTACTTTTCCCCCGTCAGGTAGCCTTGCGCCGCATCTAAATCGTTAGCGTTTAACGCGGATACCGCGTGCTGATGGTCGTATAAGGTCATGACGTTGCGTCCCGCATTCCTCGCCATATAATAAGACTGCCGGCAATAAGTAAGCATGATGACCATCGCGAACAGAGCAATAATCTTTAGCAGGATTTTATATTTTTTCACCGAGCAGTCCCTTTTATTTATAAATATATTGTTTTGAAACTTGTCTCGGTTCAATGTACAGCAAAACGGTTACCCGACCCTTTTTATAACTACGCTGCCATTTTGAACAGTGAGTTACTTTATTCGGATCCAACCTTTTGTTGTACCACTCTTGCTGTTTTTCAATACAGGCAGAAAGGCTATGATAGAATTTATTATTATCGGCCATAAATTCTTCTTTGGTTACCGCCGGGCCATATTCCCGGTCAAGAACCTTTATTTCCTGATTGTATAAAGCCAGCGCCTCCTTGCCATCATCAATCTTATAGGCCCGTTCGCCAGAATCAACAACGGCGCCCATGAAAATACTCTTCAGCCCTTTTTTTTTATCAAAGTAAAGGGTCATCTCCTTATATTGCAACTCACCGACTTCCTGAGGGGAAAGCGTTGAGATAATCAGATCGGGATCTTTACCCGCGTAATTTATATCGGAGACTTCCAGTGAATATAAAGGCGTGTTTCTGGCCTCATCATAGCTCATCTCCCATCGCAGCTTATAAGGCGCTGGCGGCTCACCTGCTGCCTGAGTGAATGTTGCATAAAAAGCACTAACGATGATCATTATCTTTACAAATTTCATTACCTGAATTCCCTATGATAAACGCTATCCATACCTACAGATTCAACGTCAGCATGATAGCAAAATGCCTGTGCGTGAAATAACACTTTTCATTTTTGGCTAATAAAAACGTCATCCTGAAGCGATAAAGAAGTGCCTTGCAGCAGGAAGAATAATAGAGTGATCTCAATCACATATTTTTCTTCTCCGGCGACATTCCCAACCGCTTACCCCTGCAAGTGACCGCTTAACCCCGGATATAACCACTCACAGATTTACCCAACTTTACGCGCGCGACGTTCTGGCAAGATGGTCCCCAGCATAGCTAATCAATGCCTCCTCAAACCCTAACTAAACCCAGACGGCTTCGGCCCATTATTCATCTTATTAAGCCAGGTTTTACTATGGATACTAAAAAGTTATTCAAGCACATACCCTGGGTGATTCTTGGAATCATCGGGGCATTTTGCCTCTCGGTCGTCGCTCTGCGCCGCGGCGAGCACGTCAGTGCGCTGTGGATCGTGGTGGCGTCGGTTTCCGTCTACCTCGTCGCCTACCGTTATTACAGCCTGTATATCGCGCAAAAGGTCATGAAGCTCGACCCTACGCGCTCCACGCCTGCGGTGATTAACAACGATGGCCTGAACTATGTCCCGACCAACCGCTACGTGCTGTTCGGCCACCACTTTGCCGCGATTGCCGGCGCCGGTCCGCTGGTGGGCCCGGTGCTCGCCGCGCAGATGGGCTACCTGCCGGGTACCCTGTGGCTGCTGGCGGGCGTCGTGCTGGCAGGGGCGGTGCAGGACTTTATGGTGCTGTTTATCTCCTCGCGCCGTAACGGTGCCTCGCTGGGGGAAATGATCAAGCAGGAGATGGGTCCGGTGCCGGGCTCCATCGCGCTGTTCGGCTGCTTCCTGATAATGATCATCATCCTTGCGGTGCTGGCGTTAATCGTGGTGAAAGCGCTGGCGGAAAGCCCGTGGGGCGTCTTCACCGTCTGCTCGACCGTGCCGATCGCCCTGTTTATGGGGATCTACATGCGCTTCCTGCGCCCGGGCCGCGTAGGCGAAGTATCGGTGATTGGTATCGTCCTGCTGGTAGCGTCGATTTACTTCGGCGGCGTGATTGCCCACGACCCGTACTGGGGCCCGGCGCTGACCTTTAAAGACACCACTATTACCTTTACCCTGATTGGCTACGCGTTTATCTCGGCGCTGCTGCCGGTCTGGCTGATTCTGGCGCCGCGCGACTACCTGGCGACCTTCCTGAAAATTGGCGTTATCGTCGGCCTGGCGCTGGGCATTGTTATCCTCAATCCGGACCTGAAAATGCCGGCGGTGACCCAGTACATTGACGGTACCGGTCCGCTGTGGAAAGGCGCGCTGTTCCCGTTCCTGTTTATCACTATCGCCTGCGGCGCGGTCTCCGGCTTCCACGCCCTGATCGCCTCCGGCACCACGCCGAAGCTGCTGGCTAACGAAACCGACGCCCGCTTTATCGGCTACGGCGCGATGCTGATGGAATCCTTCGTGGCGGTGATGGCGCTGGTAGCGGCCTCAATTATCGAACCGGGCCTCTACTTCGCGATGAACACTCCGCCGGCGGGTCTGGGCATCACCATGCCGAACCTGCACGAAATGGGCGGTGAAAACGCCGCGCTGATTGCCGCCCAGCTGAGGGATGTCACCGCACACGCGGCGGCGACCGTCAGCTCCTGGGGCTTCGTGATCTCACCTGAGCAAATCCTGCAAACCGCGAAAGATATCGGCGAACCGTCGGTACTGAACCGCGCGGGCGGCGCGCCGACGCTGGCCGTGGGTATCGCTCACGTGTTCCACAAAATCATCCCGATGGCGGATATGGGCTTCTGGTACCACTTCGGTATTCTGTTTGAAGCGCTGTTTATCCTCACCGCGCTGGATGCCGGTACCCGTGCAGGCCGCTTTATGCTGCAGGATCTGCTGGGCAACTTCGTGCCGTTCCTCAAGAAAACCGACTCGCTGGTGGCCGGTGTTATCGGTACCGCGGGCTGCGTCGGCCTGTGGGGCTACCTGCTGTATCAGGGCGTGGTCGACCCGCTGGGCGGCGTGAAGAGCCTGTGGCCGCTGTTCGGTATCTCTAACCAGATGCTGGCCGCCGTAGCGCTGGTGCTCGGCACCGTGGTGCTGGTCAAAATGCAGCGCACCAAATATATCTGGGTCACCGTGATCCCGGCCGCATGGCTGCTGCTGTGCACCACCTGGGCGCTGGGCCTGAAACTGTTCAGCACCAACCCGCAGATGGAAGGCTTCTTCTTCATGGCGCAGCAGTATAAAGAGAAGATCGCCGCCGGCGGCGAACTGACCGCGCAGCAGATTGCCAACATGAACCATATCGTGGTGAACAACTACACCAACGCGGGTCTGAGCATTCTGTTCCTGGTGGTGGTCTACAGCATCATCTTCTACGGCATCAAAACCTGGCTCAACGTGCGCAACAATAAAGTGCGTACCGACAAAGAGACCCCGTACGTGCCGGTACCGGAAGGCGGCGTGAAGACCTCTTCGCATCACTAAACCTTAATGCCGGATGGCGCTACGCTTATCCGGTCTACACAAACGAATGTTTGTAGGCCGGATGAGGCGCTAGCCGCCATCCGGCTTTATTCGTTCTCTGGGACTCACAATGTTTGGTAACTTAGGTCAGGCAAAAAAATACCTCGGTCAGGCAGCGAAAATGCTGATTGGCATTCCGGATTACGATAATTACGTCGAGCATATGCAGACTAACCATCCGGACAAGCCGTACATGACCTACGATGAATTCTTTCGCGAACGCCAGCAGGCCCGCTACGGCGGCGACGGCAAAGGCGGCGTACGCTGCTGCTAATGGAGGCAAACATGGCACCGATTGCAGTCACCCTGCTCACCGGTTTTCTTGGCGCGGGTAAAACCACCCTGCTGCGCCATATCCTGAACGAACGGCACGGCTTTAAAATTGCCGTTATCGAAAACGAATTTGGCGAAGTCGCCGTCGATGACCAGCTTATCGGCGATCGCGCCACGCAGATTAAAACCCTGACCAACGGCTGCATCTGCTGTACCCGTTCCAACGAACTGGAAGACGCCCTGCTCGATCTGCTCGACAGCCGCGATCGCGGAGAAATTGATTTTGACCGGCTGGTGATCGAATGCACCGGCATGGCCGACCCCGGCCCGATTATCCAGACCTTTTTCTCTCACGATGTGCTGTGTGAACGCTATCTGCTGGATGGCGTGATTGCGCTGGTTGACGCGGTGCATGCCGACCAGCAGATGAATCAGTTCACCATTGCCCAGTCGCAGGTGGGCTACGCCGATCGTATCCTGCTCACCAAAACTGACGTGGCGGGCGACAGCGACAAGCTCCGCGAACGGCTGATGCGTATTAACGCCCGCGCGCCGATTTACAACGTCACCCACGGCGATATCGACCTGAATCTGCTGTTTAACACCAGCGGCTTTATGCTGGAAGAGAACGTGGTCAGCAGCAAACCGCGCTTCCACTTTATGGCCGATAAGCAGAACGACGTGTCGTCTATCGTGGTGGAGCTGGATTATCCGGTGGATATTAGCGACGTGTCGCGGGTGATGGAAAACCTGCTGCTCACCTTTGCTGAACAGCTGATGCGCTATAAAGGGATGCTGTGGATCGACGGCGAGCCCAACCGCCTGCTGTTCCAGGGCGTTCAACGGCTATACAGCGCCGACTGGGACCGGCCGTGGGGCGATGAGCAACCGCACAGTACCCTGGTGTTTATTGGGATACAGCTTCCGGAAGATGAGATTCGCACCGCATTTGCGAGCCTGCGCAAGTAGTCATGTCGCTCGCCCCCCTCTTCTGGAGGGGGAATGCGCGGCTGAAATGTAAAATTCTGTTCTTATATGTAACAACAGAAATGTTTTTGGAAATAATTAGAAAGCCAATTATTGCGTCCACAACCGCTTTTTCGCGCCTGTTCAGCGAATATTTAGCCAAAAGATTCAACTCACGCTCAACGGCTAAAGATTACCCATTGACTCCGCAGTAAAAACAACTAACAAACAACACAAATAAATATATCTAATAACAAAATTAGCATAAAACAGTCATCCCTCGCTGATTTGCAGTCATAAAAATCGATTGTTAAGGTGCCCTCCGCGTAATGTAATGATGAGGCATAAAACATGAAAAAGCTGAATATCCTTCTTCTCTCGGCGTTGGCTGCCGTCTCGGGATCCGCACTCGCGATGGGCGGCACCGTTGAGCAGGGCAAGAACTTCACTAACCTGAATCTGGAAATGGGGAAATCCTCTTCTGGCCTGTATGTGGAAAGCAACTGGCTCAAAAATACCGATGACGGTACCCAGACAGGCGGCGTAGGCGCGGGTTATAACCTGGAACTCGGCCCGGTGATGTTTAATGCCGGCGCGAAAGCCATCTACCTCGGCCCTAAAAAAGGCGATAACGGCGTGGCCTTCCCCATCGGCGGCGGCGTCAACGTGGCCCTGACCGACAGCATCCATCTCTATGGTGAGGGCTATGCCGCACCGGAGGGCCTGAACAATAGCGTCAAAAACTACGTTGAAGCCAACGGCGGCGTAAGCTGGACGCCAATCACCCCGGTCACGCTGAAAGTGGGCTATCGCCATGTCAGCGTCGACGGCAAGGATGGCCGCCCGGGCCACACGCTGATTGACGGCGCCTATGTCGGCGGCGGGGTTACCTTCTGATGAACGGCCGCTTCGCCGCGCTTTGCGTTCTGAGCTTCACCGTGCTGCTGTCAGGCTGCGTCCAGTACAAATGGGTGAAGCCGGGAGTCAGCGATACGGAGATGAATAAAAAGCTCACGGAGTGCGAAGCGCAGGCGCTGATCGATCTCCCCCCGGATAACGTCGTCACCGGTTCAAGCTCGGAAAAAACGGACAAAAAGAACAAGAAAAAGGATATTTCCACCAGCTATACGGTTGAGGACGCCAATGAGGGGCGCAGGGATACGCTCGTCGACAGCTGCATGTTTAAGAGCGGCTGGGATAAGATTGAAGTTCAGTGAACGCCAAAAAACCTGCCAGATGGCAGGTTTTTGTCTTCACGCCGTTATTTATGCACGACCACCAGCTTCTGATTCACAAACTCTTTAATCCCGAGATCGGAAAGCTCGCGGCCGAACCCGGAGCGCTTAACGCCGCCAAACGGCAGCTCCGGCGCGGTATCGGTTAGCCAGTTGATATAGACCATACCGGTTTCAATCCGCGACGCCATGCGTTTCGCCCTTTCGATATCCTGGCTGAATACGGCTCCGCCAAGGCCATAGTGCGAATCGTTGGCCAGCTTCACCGCCTCATCGTCATCTTTCACCACGTAGATTTGCGCGACCGGGCCGAAGAACTCTTCAAAATAAGCCGGATTATCGCGGGTAATGCCGGTCAGTATAGTGGGCTCGAAAAAGCTGCCTTCCCGCTGCGCGGGTTTGCCGCCCAGATGCAGTTTCGCGCCATTTTTCACCGCCTCGTCAACCTGTTTGGTCAACGTTTCCAGCGCGTCTTTTGAGGAGAGCGGGCCCAGCGTGGTACTTTCGTCCAGCGGATCGCCGATTTTCACCTGACGGAAGGCCTCGGTAAACTGGCTCAGGAACGAGTCGGCAATTTTTTCATGCAGGATAAAGCGCTTCGCCGCGGTGCACACCTGGCCTGCGTTGTTGAGCCGCGCCTGCACGCCGATCTTCACCGCCTTCGCCAGATCGGCGTCGTCCAGGACCACAAAGACATCGTTGCCGCCCAGTTCAAGCGTCGCTTTCTTGATGTGTTTAGCCGCCTGCGCCGCCACCACGCTACCGGCTTTTTCCGAGCCGGTCAGGGCCGCACCCTGTACGCGATCGTCGGCGATAATCTTCGCCACCTGATCCTGAGAAATAAACAGGTTTGTCCACGCCCCCTCCGGCGCACCGGCTTCGCGTACCAGGTGGGCGAAGGTTTCCGCGCAGTGTGGGACGATGCTGGCATGTTTGGCGATAACCGGGTTCCCCGCCGCCAGGTTCGGTGCCAGCACGCGCATAAGCTGATAATAAGGGAAGTTCCACGGTTCTACCGCCATCAGTACGCCGATGGGATGGTGTTCAACCCAGGCTTCACCCAACTCGGACGGATACTTTACCGGCGCCAAAAACTGTTTGGCGTTGTCGGCGTAGTAGCGGGCAATTTGCGCGCACAGCTTCACTTCACCGCGGCTTTGCTCAATGAGTTTGCCCATTTCCTGGCTGGCGATTTTCGCCAGCTCGTCAACCCGGCCGTCGATCAGATCCGCCAGCTTGTGCAGCACCGATAGCCGCTGCGCTATATCGCCTTTCGACCACGACGAATGATATAGCGCATCCGCCTTCTGCAGAGCCGCTTCCACGTCCGCGTCGCTGTGTGCCGGGTACGCTTTGATAAGCTGATTGTTTGCAGGATTCACCGTCTGATAAGCCATATCGCATGTCTCCTTGTTATCGCTGTTAACGCAGTCATAAATACCGCACAGGATATTAAGGGTAGTCGAGATAGCTGAGGATGCGTCCAGACTCAGAGAGATACGGAATTTTCCCGAAATGGAACGGAGCGCGCTATCGGCATAAATCGCTCATAAATAACAGCGTAATATCAATAAGTTAGTGAGTGTCACCCCGGATATCCGCCTCCGACAAACCGGTAATTCTCAGCACCGTTTCCAGGGCCATACCTTCGGCGAGCATCGTTTGAGCAATACGCTGCGCTTCGGCGCGCTGCCCCTCCTCAACGCCCTCAAGTCGTCCTTCCTGGCGACCTTCCCGCTTCCCCTGCCTGCGCCCCACTTCACGTAACCTTTCGGCGATAGTCATGAGCTTCTCCTTATGCTGCGGAACACGCTGAGCCACTTCGCGGATAAATTTCCCCAACCGAAGCGCTTTGCCCGAGTGAATCAGGTAATTAAACAGCGTTTTTAGCTGCCTGTCATTAGCGTATCCGCTAAGCAAAATGGCCGTCAGATGTTCCACAATGCCCAGCAAATCGCGCTGACGAATATGTTTTTGCATCAGCTCCAGTAAGGCGACTCTTCGATGCTGGACAATTTCGTCATCAGGCACGACGGTAATATCCACCAGCGGAAACGGCATGGTATAAACAGCAATCCCCCTCAGCTAAGGAGCCCACCGTGAGCCATACGCGCGATATTCAGCAAACCTTCTGGCGCGACGAACAGCTGCCCTGGCTGGAGCTGCGCAGCACCTGGCAAAGCCGTCAGGCCTATAAACGTCACCGCCATCCGCAGCTCTCCGTGGGGGCGATTATCGAGGGGGAAACGCGCTGTATCTGCAACGGGCAGGAGTATCTGCTGCGGCCGGGCGATCTGATTATTATCCCCGCCCAGGCGCCCCACAGCTGCAATCCGCGCGACGGCCAGCCGCGCAGCTACCATATGCTCTATCTCGAGCTAAGCTGGTGCTTGCGACAGCTGGCAAACGATGCGCATCACGAGCGGCTGATAACCTCCCGGCCGGTGATTCGCGATGCCGGGCTCTTTGCCCGGTATCTGCAGATCGTGGCGTTGATGACTCAGCAAAACACCGCCGCGCTACCCGCCAGCGTCGCCCGGTTCCTGCGCGACCTGCCGCTGCGCCCGCTCGCGCCTGTGGCGTTTAGTCAGACCAGCGCGCGTTTGTTCAGTCGTCTGGCAACCAATCTGCAGGCGCCGCCGACGCTGGATAGCCTCGCCGATGAGTTTGCGCTGCGCAAAGAGACGCTGATCCGCGCCTTCAAGCAGGATACCGGCCTGACGCCCGCCAGCTTTATCAATATCGCGCGGATTGAATTCGCCAAAACGCGCCTGCGCGCCGGGGATACTATCGCCGATGTCGGCTACCAGGCCGGGTTTGCCGACCAGAGCCACTTTCATAAAACCTTTGTCAGCTATACCGCCGCCACGCCGCGCCAGTATGCGCAGTCCCGATCAATAACAGACAATAATTAGCGTTTACGCTGGCGTAAGGTGACCTCAGATTAATACTGAGGTTGCTATGGACATACTCGCTACGCTCTTTCCCTCCGCCTTCCCCGCGCTGGCGCTCTCCCATTTTGTCGCCCTGCTGAGCCCCGGGCCGGATTTTTTTCTGCTGGTGGGCTACGCCATCCGCTACCGCCTGCGCGGCAGCGTCGGCCTGTGTATCGGCATTGCCGCCGGAAACGGTCTGTATATTCTTCTGGCCATTATCGGCTGGGGGATCCTGCGCCAGGCGCCGCTGCTGTTTACGGTGATTGAGCTGCTGGGCGCGGCGTATTTACTGTGGATTGGCAGCCTGCTGCTCAGAAGCCGTCCGACCACGCTGGCGCTGCACGGCGCCTCGGCTTCGCGCCCGCCGCTGGTGAAACAGCTTTTTCTCGGGCTGGGTTCTTCGCTGCTCAATCCGAAAAACGCGCTGTTCTACCTCGCGCTGATGACCTCCCTGCTGGGCCCGAACGTCACGCTGGTGCAGCAGGCCGTCAGCGGAGCCTGGATGACCAGCGTGGTGTTGATATGGGATCTGTTGCTGGTCACGCTGATTGCGCTACCGTCGGTGCAGCGCCGCCTTTCCGCCGTCGTCTGGCAAGTCGAGCGCACGGCCGGCGGCGTATTGATGGCTTTTGGTTGTTGGATTGTGTGGCAGTTTATTTTTAATTAATATTACCAATCATCAAATAAGGACAAAGCCTCGCCGTTCCCCAGCAGGGAATAAACGAGGCTTCACTCTATCGCCATCTTACACAATAATTATTCCGGACTATTTGCCGTCAACATATCCATCGGCACAAATACCCACTGCTGTGCTTCCGAGCCGTTAAATTCGAAAAGAATAATCGGATTCCCCTGGTTCGTGCCGCGGTTGTAGCTGTCCATAACAAAGCTCGGGTTTTGTTTGCTTTTAATAAAGCGACGTGAGCTGACTAAATCCCACCGCTGCGTCGCTTTATTCCCGCGAACCTGGAGCTCAATCGCTGCGCCTGAGCCCATACGATCCCCGCAAATGCCCAGCAGCAGCTCCTCGCTGGCGGCCAGGACGATCTCGCCGGTCCTGTCATCAACCGACCACAGAATTTTATTTAACGGTGAGGACGCCGGTAAGATAACAGCCTTAGCCCCGGCTTGCTGATCGCTAATACCTAATACCATGTCTTTTTTTGCTGCATATTTAAATATACCAATCATGAAAAACTCCTTTTATAAAAGACCAGTAGCAAGAGAAATTGATTAACGTTTTCCCTGAAATAAACAATGCCTTATTTAACCTTGAATATAATGTGATCAAGATCACTTATTAATAACTAACTTAAGAAAAAACTCATGTGGAATATATATTATGAATGCATTTAAGTTTAATTATTTAAAAATAGAATTTAAGCTACGTAAATTAAATTAACCCTCATCGTCTCTCTCGTCGGAAAAAGAGGAATCCGAATGCCCTGGGCGTCAAATGGCGAAGATTTTACGCATTAGCCGTCAGGCTATATGCTTAAGCTTATGGAAAAACTCGCTGAACTGAAACGCGCCAAGCTGCTGGCGCTCTCGCTGCTGCTGATTGCAGCCGCCATTTTTATCACTACCCTCGTGCTGCCGCCAACGCCATGGGTCGGTGCGCTAAAGGCTATTTCCGAAGCGGCAATGGTCGGCGCGCTGGCGGACTGGTTTGCGGTCGTGGCGCTGTTTCGCCGTATTCCGCTGCCGTTCGTTGCGCGGCATACGGCGATTATTCCGCGTAATAAGGACCGGATTGCCGATAATCTCGGCTATTTCGTGCAGGAAAAATTTCTCGATACGCCCTCTCTGGTCGCGCTGATCCGGCGCTATGAACCGGCGCTGATGCTTGGTAACTGGTTCAGCCAGCCGGAAAACGCGCGTCGGGTCGGCCAGCATCTGCTGCAGGTGATGAGCGGCTTTCTGGAGCTAACCGACGATGCGCGCATTCAGCGCCTGCTGCGTCGGGCAGTACATAAAGCGATTGATAAGGTCGATCTAACCCAAACCAGCGCTATGATGCTGGAAGGGTTAACGCGCGATAACCGCCACCAGAAGCTGCTCGATTCGCTGATTAGCCAGCTGATCGCTCTGCTCCAGCGCGACAGCTCGCGGGCGTTTATTGCCCGCGGTATCGTGCACTGGCTGGAGACCGAGCATCCGCTTAAAGCCAGGCTGCTGCCTACCGAATGGCTCGGTGAGCACAGCGCTGAAATGGTTACCGATGCGGTTAACACGCTGCTCGACGAAGTGAGTCAGGATCGCGCCCATCAGATCCGCCAGGCCTTCGATCGCGCGGCGCTGAAGCTGATCGACAACCTGAAGTCCGATCCGCTGATGGCGGAAAAAGCGGACAATATCAAAGCGTATCTGAAAAACGATGAGACTTTTAACCGCTATCTGGGTGAAGTATGGGCCGATCTGCGCGGCTGGGTTAAAAACGATGTTAATAGCGACGATTCACGCATTAAGCAGCGCATTGCCGAAGCCGGTCAGTGGTTTGGCGAAACGCTGCTCCACGATGAGGCGCTGCGCGAATCCCTGAACGAACATCTTGAGCAGGCGGCGCACCGGGTAGCCCCGGAGTTTGCCGCCTTCCTGACGCGCCATATCAGCGATACGGTCAAAAGCTGGGACTCCCGCGATATGTCGCGACAAATCGAGCTGAATATTGGTAAGGACCTGCAGTTTATCCGCATCAACGGCACGCTGGTTGGCGGCACTATCGGTCTGCTGCTGTGGCTGTTTTCACAGATTCCGTCGCTGCTGCATTTACATATTTAATTCAACTTTTTGTTTTTAATGTATTTCTTACATGAATACATATTAACCGTTAAAAACACATGGATATTTAGGTTGACCCTAAATTTATTGCAGTGTGAAGTGCTGAAATAGTGCGCGCATAAACGGCTATTTATGGCGTAGAGACTCAACAAGGAGCCCACCGATGTTGCAATGGATGACCCGTTTTTTCGCCCGCCATTCCGCCACGCTTTTCTTCCCGGCGGCGCTGATCCTGTATGACTTTGCCGCCTATCTGACCACCGATCTTATCCAGCCGGGGATTATTCACGTGGTGCGCGACTTTGACGCCGACGTGGCGCTGGCTCCCGCCTCGGTCAGCCTGTATATGGCCGGCGGCATGGCGCTACAGTGGCTGCTCGGGCCGCTCTCCGATCGTATCGGCCGCCGTCCGGTGCTGCTCACCGGCGCGCTGATCTTTACCCTGGCCTGCTTCGCGACCCTGTTCACCACCTCAATGGAGCAGTTCCTCGCCGCGCGCTTTGTTCAGGGCACCAGCATCTGTTTTATCGCCACGGTCGGCTACGTCACCGTGCAGGAGGCATTCGGCCAGACAAAAGCCATTAAGCTGATGGCGATTATTACCTCGATCGTGCTGATCGCGCCAATAATTGGCCCGCTCTCCGGCGCGGCGCTGATGCACTTCGTGCACTGGAAAGTGCTGTTCGGGATTATTGCCGTCATGGGGTTTATCGCCTGGCTGGGGCTGCTGCTGAACATGCCGGAGACCGTCCGGCGCGGCGACGTCCCCTTCAGCGCCAGCGGCGTGCTGCGCGATTTCCGCGATGTTTTCCGCAACCGCGTTTTTCTGTTCGGCGCCGCCACGCTCTCGCTCAGCTATATTCCACTGATGAGCTGGGTTGCGGTCTCGCCGGTTATCCTGATTGACGACGGCGGGCTGACCACCGCCGAGTTCGCCTGGACCCAGGTGCCGGTCTTCAGCGCGGTGATTATTGCCAACCTGTCGGTGGCGCGCTGGGTAAAAGACCCGACGCGTCCGCGCTTTATCTGGTGCGCGGTGCCCATCCAGATGACCGGGCTGGCGATCCTGATCCTCGGCAACCTGCTGTGGCCGCACGTCTGGCTGTGGTCGGTGCTCGGCACCTGCTTCTACGCCTTCGGCATCGGGCTGATCTTCCCGACGCTGTTCCGCTTTACCCTGTTTTCAAACGATCTGCCAAAGGGCACCGTTTCCGCTTCGCTGAATATCGTGATCCTCAGCGTCAGCGCGCTCTCTATCGAAGCGGCGCGCTGGCTGTGGTTTAACGGCGGCAGGCTGCCTTTTCATCTGCTGGGGGTGGCGGCGGGGATCGCGGCCGCGTGCTGTCTGGCGGGTTTATTAAGCCGGATACGCCAGCAGCCGGAAGCCGCGCTGGCGCAGGAGTAGCGAAAGGCGCTACTCCACGGTCCAGGCTTCACTAAAGCTCTCGTCGGCGAACAGCTCCGTCAGGCCGCTGATCTGTTTCAGGCGCAGCACCTCGTCTGCATCCATACCGAGCTCTTCGCCGATGCGCCGATCGTCCCAGCCCTGGCGATGTAAATCGCGGACGATATCGGACATCGCCGCGATCTGATGTTTGCCCCTGGCGCGATTATGGCGAATGGTGGCGGCGATGCGCTCTTTCTGCCCTTCGCGTTCGGCATTGATGAGCGTCACCGGAAGATAACCATGCAGGCGCCGGTTCAGCTCCGGGCGACTCTTACCAATCAGATGGCGATGAAAACCGTCCACGACCAGGTGCCGTCGCTGCTGGCGAGCCACCACTACCGGTTGGGTAAAACCATCCAGTTCGATAGAGCGTTCCAGCAGCTTTTTTTCCACCGTCGCCATCACGTTGGGGTTGTAGTCATTCGCCTCAACCGTTTTGGCCTCGACCCACAGCACGCAGTCCACCGGCTCGCGGCAGAAGGGACTGTGCTGGTGGATCAGGCTCTTCAGTTCGTTAATTGCTTTGATTTTCAGGTCAACATCGTCAAACGACTCGAGATATTCAATCACTGTCTTAGCCACATCCGGCGACATCAAAGCGTCCTCCACTCTTTACGTTTGTTACTCACCAGCCGACAGTAGCGCTCATAGTGCTTTGGCTGCGTCGGGCTGAACGACAGCATCCGGCACCAGAAATCGTTTTTCAGCAGCGTCTTGCAGATGCGGCGCCATGAGGGAACATCGCGATAGCCGAGATCTTTTTCCTGCTCGTCGGGAATATCGACAGGGAAACCGCGGGTCTGGTACCAGTGCAGATAAATAGCGATTTTATTACGGTAATGCTCGGCGGTTTTTGCCGGCATGCTGTCGAGCAGAAAGAGCGCATACTCGCGCCAGCTAAAATGCGCCGGTTTGCGGATTTTGGTCTTCAGCGCAAAGTAGTCGCCGCTGGCGTTGGCGTAAATCGCGCCGCTGTGCGCGCCGCATACCCGACGGCACATCCGCTCCCAGGTCTCCGGCTCAAGAATGTGATAGAGCCACAGCCCGCGCCGCTGCTCGGGGCCGAAGGGCTCGCAGACGCGCATATTTTTCAGCGGTACGCCGGCGCGGTGCATCAGGTCATAGAGCGGATTGTAGGGGAGGCGCGACTTATGATTAAAGATCCAGATGTCGCGGGTCCGCCAGTCATAGAGGGGATAGCAGGTATAGCTGAACCCTTCCGGCGAGGCGGTGGTCCAGGGTTTATCTTCCTCAAAGCGCAGTTTGGTCGGCGAGGTGAGCGCCATATAGCGATGCAGCGACTCGTCGGTGCGGATGCCGATCAGCGAAGCGAGGCTGCGCCCCGCAGCCAGCCAGTGGGAAAAGGCCGGTATAAACGCTTCAAAGGTCATTTCCGGCTGATAAAAAGGGAAAAAACCGGCATCGGTGATGGCGTCATCCGGCGGTTGCCTCACCCATTCTTCCCCGGCCCGCCAGGCGACCCATTCCGGCTCATGCTGCGATACGCCGCTCACCGTGGTCATCGGCAGCGCCACCCAGTAAAAGCGGCTTACCACATCCTGATAGCGCTCTTTCATATTTTGTACGTGCTGGATGGTTAATAAATACTGCGCTTCCCAGTCCACGAACAATACCGCAAACTTTTTCCCTTTTTTACGCGCAACGGCTGCCGCCAGATGAAATAATACCGTCGAGTCTTTACCACCCGAAAAAGATAAACAGACCTGCTCGAAAGTATCAAATACCCAATCCAGGCGCATCAGAGCAGCGTCAAAAACATTCATATTCAGTTTTACGCGTTTCATCCTTCACCCCTGATAAATGAATCGCCGTCAGAATGTACTTATAGGAAAATTCCGTAAGCCAGATAACCTGAAATCAGGTTCATAGATTATTCATCCAGATACCGAACATGCTGAAAAAAGGCGAGCGCAACTAAATGTTATTCACACCATAAAAATCATATTATCTCATTTAAATTCATAAAGTTACGAGAATAACTCCTATTATCTTCGTTTTCTCGGGAGTACTGTGATCTCAGTCACAATTCTCCGCCGAGCGAGGTCATCAATACCCTTTATTACGGCCAAAAACATCACGCCATATCGCAACTGACTCTCCGCGATCGGATATAATCAGCAGCCCCGATCCACCGTAACAATATTGATTAAGGAACGCCATGAGCGATATCGATCTCAGCCCGCCGCAACGCGACCTGCTGCGCGAGAAGCTGTCTAAATACTGCCAAGAGAATTTTGAGCTGGAACTGGAGCAATTTGACGCGGAATTCTTTGTCGACTTTATTGCGAAAGAGCTGGGTCCAATGTTTTATAACGCCGGGATTGATGCGGCCATCGCCACCCACCTTGCGTGGGGCGATCGGATTCAGGAAGAGATGGATCTGAAAAAAGTCTACTAGCGGAAGATCAATAAATACCCACAGTAAACAGGGTTATAATGCGACCTCTTTCATCATCTCCCGTGTACGGGGAAGGAAAACCATGTCGCTTATCACCGATCTACCCGCCATTTTTGACCACTTCTCCGCAGCCCGCCAGCAGGGTTTCCTCACGGTCATGGAGCTTAAAGAGCAAAACATACCGCTGGTTGGCACCTACTGCACCTTTATGCCGCAGGAAATTCCGCTGGCCGCCGGCGCGGTGGTGGTGTCGCTGTGCTCCACCTCCGACGAGACGATTGAAGAGGCGGAAAAGGATCTGCCGCGCAACCTCTGTCCGCTGATAAAAAGCAGCTACGGTTTTGGCAAGACCGACAAATGCCCCTACTTCTACTTTTCCGACCTCGTGGTGGGCGAAACCACCTGCGACGGCAAAAAGAAAATGTACGAATACATGGCCGAATTCAAAGCCGTGCACGTGATGCAGCTGCCGAACAGCGCCAGCGATGATGCCTCGCGAGCGCTGTGGAAAGCGGAAATTTTGCGCCTGCAGAAGGTGGTGGAAGATCGCTTTGGTACGCCGATTACCGAAGCCGCCCTGCGCGAGGCGATTATCCTCAAGAACCGCGAACGGCGGGCGCTGGCGAACTTTTATCGCGTCGGGCAGCTCAACCCGCCCGCGCTCAGCGGCAGCGATATTTTAAAAGTGGTTTACGGCGCGACCTTCCGCTTCGATAAAGCGGCGCTGATCGATGAGCTCAACGACATGGCCGATCGGGTACGCCAGCAGTGGCAAGAGGGCAAACGGCTGGAGGCGCGACCGCGTATTCTGATCACCGGCTGCCCGATCGGCGGCGCGGCGGAAAAAGTGGTGAAGGCCATTGAGGACAACGGCGGCTGGGTGGTCGGTTTTGAAAACTGCACCGGCGCGAAAGCCACCGAGCGCTGCGTGGAGGAGACGGGTGACGTTTACGACGCCCTGACCGAGAAATATCTCGCCATCGGCTGCTCCTGTATTTCGCCGAACGATCAGCGCCTGTCCCTGCTCAGCCAGATGGTGGGTGAATATCAGGCGGACGGCGTGGTGGATGTCATTTTGCAGGCCTGCCACACCTACGCGGTGGAATCGCTGGCGATAAAACGCCACGTGCGCCAGCAGCACGACATCCCCTATATCGCCATTGAGACCGACTATTCGACGGCGGATATCGGCCAGCTCAGCACCCGCGTGGCGGCCTTTATCGAGATGCTTTAGGAGCGCGCGTGACCATTACCGTAGGGATTGATTCCGGATCGACCGCCACCAAAGGCATCCTGCTTGAAGACGGCGTGATTCAGCGCCGCTTTCTCTGCCCGACGCCGTTTCGCCCCGCCGACGCCATCGTTGAGGCGTGGGAAACGCTCCGCGCTGGCCTGAGCGAGCGCCCCTTTTTAACCTTAACCGGCTACGGTCGCCAGCTGGTGGATTTCGCCGATAAGCAGGTCACCGAGATCTCGTGCCACGGGCTCGGCGCGCGCCTGCTGGCCCCGCAGACCCGCACGGTCATCGATATCGGCGGCCAGGACAGCAAGGTTATCCAGCTGGACGAGGCAGGTAATCTCACCGATTTTCTGATGAATGATAAATGCGCGGCGGGCACCGGGCGCTTTCTGGAGGTGATCTCGCGTACGCTGGGGGCCAGCGTCGAGCAGCTCGACAGCATCACCGACGGTATTGAACCCCATGCGATTACCAGCATGTGCACGGTATTCGCCGAATCCGAGGTCATCAGCCTGCGTTCGGCCGGGGTGCCGCCGGAGGCGATCCTCGCCGGGGTGATCAACGCCATGGCCCGACGCAGCGCCAATTTTATCGGCCGTCTGTCGGCGCAGGGGCCGCTGCTGTTTACCGGCGGCGTCAGCCACTGCGCGGCCTTCGCGCGGAGGCTGGAGGGGCACGTGGGTATGGCGGTGCAGACGCATCCCGACGCGCAGTTTGCCGGGGCGATCGGCGCGGCGCTGATCGGCTTACGTCAGAGGAGCCGCCGGTGACGGAATATCTGTTTTTATTTCACTCAACGGTGGGGGTAGTGCGGATGCGCAAAGCCCTGCAGGCGGCGGGAGCGTCCTTCCGGGTGAAGGACATTCCGCGCCAGCTGCGCGGCGGCTGCGGGCTTTGCATTTATCTGAGCTGTGAGCCGGGCGAAGAACAGAAGTGGATTCTCCCCGGCCAAACGGAAGCCCTGTTTCGCGTCGCCGGGGATGATTATCAGCTGCTGGCTCAGTTTCCGCCGCAGGCGTAACCAGCGCGCGAATCATCGCCCGGCGGCGTACAGCGAGCACAATATCCGGGTTTGTTCCCTCAGCCCAGCAGCTGGCGAACGCAGGATTTAAACACCCGCACGCCATCCGCCAGCGCGGCACGGTCGAAGCGCATCTCCGGATGATGCAGCCCCGGCAGCAGGTCGCAGCCCAGCCCCCAGAACCCGCCCTTCACCTGTGGACGCAGGCGCAGGTAGTGGAAAAAGTCCTCGCTGCCCGGCGTACTCTTCGCCGCCGTTAAGCCGGCTTCGCCAAACGTTTCCCGAATCGCCTGGCTGACGATAGCCGTAGCCTGTTCGTCGATAATCGCGGCGGGCATCTCCTTGACGATCTGGATATCGACGGTGGCGCCATAAGCCGCCGCGCTGCTCTCTATCGCCCGCACCACCCGCTCTTTCAGCGTCGCCATGCCGTCATTTTCCGCGCTGCGCAGATCCCAGCACACGTGCGCTTTCGCCGGCACCGAGTTGGTTACCCCTGCATCGCACAGAAAGCGCGTCGCTTTAGCGCTCCAGGTCAGCGAAGGCGCCAGATGAATCCCGTTTACCGCCTGCACCGCGTGCGACGCGGCATCCAGCGCGTTAACGCCCAGGTGAGGCCGGGCGGCATGCGCGGCTTTGCCGTGGAAATCGACCATCACCGTCGCCGAGGCGGAGTAGTACATCGCCGGCACCGCCTTACCCTTCGGACACTCCTCCAGCGGCCTGAGGTGGAAGCCGAACAGCATCTCCACGTCGTCCAGCGCGCCCGCGTCCGTCAGCGCGATAGCCCCGGTGCCCAGCTCTTCGGCGGGCTGAAAGAGTATTTTCAGCTTCCCGCGCTTCACCAGCCCTTCGGCGAGGATCTCTTCCGCGGCGGTCAACACCACCGAAGAGTGACCGTCATGACCACAGGTATGGCGAGCCTCTAAGCGGCCATCGATGATATGGCCCAGCGCATCCATATCCGCCCGCAGCGCCACGACCGGCCCCGGCTTACCGCTATCCAGCAGCGCAACAATGCCGGTGGTGCCGCCGACGTTGCGCTGAACCTGAAACCCCGCGGCTTCTAATGCATCGCCGATGTATGCCGACGTTTTGTGCTCCTCAAAGCCCAGTTCAGGGATTTGATGCAGATAGTTGAAATGCTCTAAAGTTCGCGACACGTCTTACTCCTTGCCTTCTATTATGCAATCACGCGCATGACCAGCATGGCGATAACGGCATTGATAATGCTCACCGCCATCAGCAGCGGCCAATATTTTTTCGGGACATCCGCCACGCCGAGCAGGCGCCCCATGTACTGAAGCTGCGAACCCATGAGGAAAATCGCCGGGATGAGAATCGTGATATCCGCCACGTTGAGGGTGCCTTTGCTCAACAGGCTCACCGCCACGCCGGTTCCCGCAGAGGCGGAAAGCCAGGAGGTCAGCAATACGGTAATGGCTTCACCCGGCAGGCCAAACAGGCCCATCAGCGGCGCGCAGACGTGGCCGATGATCTGCATCACGCCGAGCAAATTCAGCATTTCAGCGATCACGTAGGCCATTAATACATTCGGCATCAGATTGTTGATGGCGATATTAAATCCTTTGCGCGCGCCGATAACGAAAATATCGAACGGGTTACTGCCGACTTTTGCCGAATTATTCATTTTCAAAATCCCTTTTATAAGCGGTATTCAGAACCAGACGCGTGATTGCCGCGCCGACAAATTTCAGCACAAACATTAAAAGCAGCGGAATAATGATAGGAATGGTTAACGAAGCGAAAAGCGCTGAGCCAATCGAGAAGTAGTTATTAATCAGACCGGCGCCGGAATATTGCCAGGCGCCCATAATAACCAGATCCTTACGATTTATTTTGTCGCTATCATATAGCTCTTTGGTCAGCGCCGCCCCGGCATCGGTACTCTGTAAGTCGGTAATCAGCGCCAGGCCGGTATAACCCGGGATCCCGAGCAGCGGGCGAAGCAGCGGGGTCAGCAGCTTATGCGCCGCGCGGATCGCGCCGTAGTGGGTAAATATCTCCAGCAGCCCCAGCGCCAGCATCACCGTCGGCACCAGCGACAGGGCAAACAGGAAGCCGGCCTTGGCGCTGATGCCGCCGCTGCCGATAAAGGTGTTGGTTTCCGGCGTTTTCATGGTGCCGAACGCGCCGCCGAGGGTGGTAAAGTCAAACGCCCCCAGCCAGGCCATGCCTTCAACCTTAAACAGCAACCCGGAGAAAACTAACAATACGACGATCAGTGAAATCCAGGCTCCGGGCCCGACTTTCCACTCATTTGTCGTTTCGTCGGAGGAACATTCCAACGTTTTATTTTCACTCATACCCTGTCCTCTCACATAATGAAATGTTAGTGCGATTGTTTGCAATTTGAAATTATGTCAATTTATTGTTATTCGAATTTATTATTTTCACTGATAAGCTTTTCCATATTCCCTTAATCAGCATCATCACCATTTCTTATTCTTCAACTCCCCGAGCCTTGCCGCCTTAATAGCGCACCGGGAATAAGCGATGAGAATTTTCCTCCCTGTCAGTTTTTGTCCGAATTACGATTATCTATAACTTGCCGGGATGATAAATACCTGTGAAAGGGTGTTATTGTTGACCACAGGTCAACAAAGGAGCGAGAAACGATGTTGCATGAGAGGCCGATGAGCTATCTGTATGAAGTCGGGATTCAGGGAGGCATTCGCCGGGCCGCCGATATGCTGGGCATCAACCCGTCAGTCATCAGCCGCCAGATAGCGCAGCTGGAACGGGCGCTGGAGCTGCCGCTGCTGGAACGCCAGGGACGAAACGTGGTGCTGACCGAAGCCGGACGTCTGCTGGCGGAGGACTACTTCGAAAGCCGTCAGCGCCGGGAAAAGCTGGAAAGTCACCTGAAGGATTTACGCCATATGCGCGGCGGGACTATCTCGGTGAGGATTGGCGGCGGGCTGGTCACCACCTTTATTGAATCGGTGATGAGCACCTTTGCGCAGTCCTGGCCTAACGTATTCGTGGATATTATTGTCGGCAGCATGCAGGAGATGCTCAACGATATCGCCAGCGGTGAAGCGGATATGGCGGTCGCCTTCGGCCCCATCGGCAACCCGGAGCTTAAACGCCACAGCTTTCAGTGGGGCCCTATCTGCGCCGTGGTCTCGCCACAGCATCCCATCGCTGCCCTGCCCGCCGTCACCATCGATGAGCTCACGCAATATCGCCTGATCGCGCTCACCGACAGCTTTGGCCTGCAGCGCCATATGAACGCCATGTTTAAAACCGCCGGACGGCAGTTTCACCCGGCCTATCGCTGCAACCTCTTTTCCACCGCCATGAGCCTGAGCCAGGCGGGATTGGGGATCTCTTTTATGACCGCATACGCCGCCCGGGAGGCGATCGCCCACGGTATTCTGACCGCGGTCCCCATCGATCATCCTATCGCCAGCAGCGCCCAGTGCCACCTGCTACGCAACTCCGACCGCCGCTTTTCCCCGGCGGCGCATCATATGTGGCGGCTGCTGCACAACGCTTTTCGCGACGCGCAGCGGGCGCTGGCGGCCTGAGCTTATTCGGTCACTACGAATCGGGTTGGCGCAAAGCAGTTCAGCAGCCGATGCATAAGGAAGACCATGGTCAGCGTAACGATCAGCGCCACGGTGACGGAAGTGATGCGGTACAGATCGCTGAACACCAGGTCCTGGTCCGGATGCAGGTTCTGGCCGAACATGATGCCGATGGTGGTAATGCTGGCGAAGCCAACGCCGGCCCCCACCTTCTCCATCACGTGCAGGCGGGCGCTAAACGCCAGGCCGAGACCAATCAGCGGCATCATCAGCACCATATGATTGCTGAAGTCGTAGATAATCAGCTGCACCACCAGGATATAAAGGCAGGCCAGCACCACCCCCACCACGCGCCAGATCGAGCTGATCACCGCGCCGCGATAGTGCATCGGGAACAGAATTAAAATTCCCGCCATGAGCGCCGACAGCGAGTCGCTCAGGTCGCAGACCTGAAAGATCACAAAGATCATTGTCGCCACGCTGCCGGAGAGCAGCGATTCGTGGCGAATACGGGCAGCATCTTTTTCAATGCGCGGCGGCGGCTTGCGCGGTTCAACGTCCGGGATGAAGTAATTAAGCAATGCGCTAAGCGCCACCGCCATCACGCAGGCCTCCATATTGGAGAACATCAGGGTGTGCCAGTTACTGGTGGGATAGCTCATAAAGTTGAGCATCGTGCTTTGACACACCACGCCCATCGACCCCAGCAGAAACAGCGGCCCCTGGCTCATAAAGCGAAAGCGCATCACGTACAGGCCAAACACCACCAGCGTCATAATCACCGGCCACTGCGACAGATAGCCGACGATTAACACCATTTCGACGCAGTTTACCGCTGCGCTGAACACAAACTGCCGCGCCACGTGACGGTTAAATACCGGCACCAGCGACAGCAGCATCAGCGGATAAACCACGAAAAAGACGCCGTACTGTACGTCGTAGAAGGTCGAAATGCTCAGTGCGATAGTGCCGGCCACGGCGATGCGCAGCGTCTGGCGAAAATCGTTCGCCGTGTAGACGATGTTGCCGTGCGGGGTGAAGACCCGCGCCAGGGTATTAATAGACATAGTGCAGGAAGCTCACCAGATGGATCTGCGCGCCGGCGAAGGTACGGGCGAACGGGCCATCGCTGTTATAGAGCTGTACCGTCGCGCGGGCGCCGGTGGGCAGCGGCTTATCCAGCGGCTCGTCCAGGGCGACGTGAATGCGCATGCGCTGCGCGTCGCGCACCCAGCGGGTGGATTGCTCCGGCTGCGATAGCTGGCCGTTAACTTCTTCTTGTCCAGCCAGAATACCGGCATCGCTGCTGGTGACGTGCGCCGGGAAGACTTTCCCCGGCAGCGCATCAAACACCACCGCAGCATCGGTATTGACGCCGGTGTGGCGCAGGCTCTTCTCGCGGAAATCGGCGACGATATCGGTCTGATTGCTCACCAGCGCCAGCAGCGGCGTGGCGGCGGTGGCGTACAGACCGGGGTTAAGCTGCAGGTTGCTCACCATCCCGTCAGTCTCCGCGCGGACCTTCGTCCAGCCGAGGTTAAGCTGCGCCTCTTCCAGCGCGTTGCGGTACTTCTGCAGCGTGACGTTGCGCCCATCGTCGCGCTCGCCGCGCTGGATCAGCAGATTCTGGATACTGGCGTTGAGCGCGCTGACCGACTGCTCGCTGGTCTGCCAGGTGGTGCGCACTTTATCCAGATCCGACTGGGAAACGTTCTGCATGGTGCTCAGGCGCTGGTAGCGCTCGAAGGTCACCTTATCGTTGCGCGCGGTGTACTGGGCGGTGCGCAGGTTAGCGCGGGCAGAGGCGATCTGCGCGTCCAGCTGCTGGTTGCTCAGCTTCGCCTGTTCAAGGGCGATCTGCGCCGCTTCCACTTTATTGATAAACGGCGTCGGATCCAGTTCATAGAGCAGGTCGCCCTTCTTCACCTGGCTGTTGTTGTGCACATAGACATGGGAGACATAGCCGGAGACGCGCGACGAGACCGGCGTGACCACGCGCATCACGGTGGAGTCCGGCGTGAGCGGGATCCAGATATCGGCAACGATAAACCAGGCGAATATGGCCAGGAAGGCGGCAATACTCACCCTTACCCAGCGGGCAAATTTCTGTTCAGGGGTCATCATAGTGTTTTAGATCTTGTTATCTTCTTCGCGGATAGTCCGCAGATTGCAGGCGATTTGATTTAACGTAGCGCTAAAGGCGGCGAGCTGCGCTTCAGGGATAGTTTCGGTGACGCGCTGTTGATAGGTCTCAATCACGCGGTTCAGCTTCTCCAGAATAGCGCGGCCTTCCGCCGTCAGCGTCAGCAGGCGTATGCGTTTGTCATAAGGCGATGTAGAACGCAGCAGATAGCCCTGCTTTTCCAGCTGCGTGAGGGTGCGCATCAGCGGCGGCAGTTCAATGCCCTGCACCTCCGCCAGCTCGCTGACCGAGACGTTATCACCCAGCTGGTGCAGCTGCATCAGCACCGTCCAGCTTGACTGGGTCAGGCCGGTGTCGGTGATGGCAGAATCAATAATCGCGCGCCACTGGCGCACCACCATCGCCATGCGCATCCCCATCGGGCGGCGGGCAAACAGGTCGTCTTCGGTCATCTTTTTTTCCTCACTTAACGGTGAGGAAAATAATACTTATCACGGTAAGTATCAAGAAACGAAGAGTGGATAAGCATGAATTGATAAATTCTGTGAATGTATTATCCCCGGTCGCGCTCACGCTTACCGGGGCTACAGTTCTGCGCGGTCTGGTCGCCCGGACAGGCGCGTTAAGCGCCGCCTCCGGGGAAATCCCCGGTCGCGCTTGCGCTTACCGGGGCTACAGCTCTGCGCGGTCTGGTCGCCCGGACAGGCGCGTCAAGCGCCGCCTCCGGGGAAATCCCCGGTCGCGCTCACGCTTACCGGGGCTACGGCTCTGCGCGGTCTGGTCGCCCGGACGGGCGCGTCAAGCGCCGCCTCCGGGAAAATCCCCGGTCGCGCTCACGCTTACCGGGGCTACAGCTCTGCACGGTCTGGTAGCCCGGCCAGGCGCGTTAAGCGCCGCCTCCGGGAAAATGCCGGGTAAAAAATCGCACTTTTTAATTGATCTGATCCCGACGCAGCCCGACATCTTTTAGCTGTTCGTCGCTCATACGCTGCAATGTTCTGCGCGTTTGTTCACGAAGCCACCATTTTTTGATTATCCGCGCCAGAAATACGAAGCCGATAAACGGCTGTCTTGCCCGATTCTCGTGAAATTCCATCCTCTACCTCCTCACCTTGCCAGAGGCTTTATCTTCACGGATCCGCGGGCAAACAATACAGATTCACAAAATACTTTTCTTTAACATACAGATTCGCTAAAACGTACAGCAGACCTCATTTTTACCGCCAATCTGTACTGGTTTATTGATCTGTATGGCGACGATCAAGGATACAGCATGACCCGCTATCAACATCTCGCCAGCCTGCTGGCAGAACGCATCGAACAAGGGCTGTATCGTCCCGGCGAAAAGCTGCCGTCGGTACGCAGCCTGAGCCAGGAACACGGCGTCAGCATCAGCACCGTTCAGCAGGCCTACCAGACGCTGGAACAGCAGCAGCTGATCGTGCCGCAGCCGCGATCCGGCTATTTTGTGGCCCCGCGTAAAGCCCAGCCGCCGGTACCGCCGATGTCGCGTCCGGTCCAGCGTCCCGTCGAGATCACCCAGTGGGATCAGGTGCTGACCATGCTCGACGCCCGCCACGATAAATCGATTATCCCCTTCGGCGGCGGCTCGCCGGACGTCACTCAGCCGAGCCTGAAGCCTATCTGGCGCGAGCTGAGCCGGGCAATTCAGCACAACCTGAGCGAAGTGCTGAACTACGACGAGCTGGCCGGGCGTCGCGAACTGCGTGAACAGATCGCCCGCCTGATGCTCGACGGCGGATCGGTGGTCACCGCCAACGATCTGGTGCTCACCAGCGGCTGCCACAGCGCGCTGTCGCTGGCGCTGCTGTCGGTGTGCCAGCCCGGCGATATCGTCGCCGTCGAATCCCCTTGCTACTACGGCACCATGCAGATGCTGCGCGGATTAGGGCTAAAAACCATTGAGATCCCCACCGATCCGGAAACCGGGATCAGCATCGAGGCGTTAGAGCTGGCGCTCGATCAATGGCCGATCAAAGGGGTGATCCTGGTCCCCAACTGCAATAATCCGCTGGGATTTATCATGCCGGATGCCCGCAAGCGGGCGGCGCTGTGCCTCGCCCAGCGCCACGATATCGTTATCTTTGAGGATGATATCTACGGCGAGCTGGCGACCGAATACCCGCGCCCGCGCACCATCCATTCCTGGGATATCGACGGCCGGGTGATGCTCTGCAGTTCGTTTACCAAAACCATCGCTCCCGGCCTGCGCATCGGCTGGATTGCCCCCGGCCGTTATTACGATCGTCTGCTGCAGATGAAGTATGCCGCCAGCGGTACCAACGTCCCCTCCACCCAACTGGCGGCCTGTAACTTTATTCGCGAAGGCCACTATCACCGCCACGTGCGGCGGATGCGGCAGATCTACCAGCGTAATATGGAGATTTACACCTGCTGGCTGCGGGAGTTTTTCCCCTGCGGGATCTGCGTTACCCGCCCGAAAGGCGGCTTTATGCTGTGGGTCGAGCTGCCGGAGCAGGTGGATATGGTCTGCGTCGCGAAGCAGCTGTGCCGGCTGAAGATCCAGGTCGCGCCGGGATCGCTGTTTTCAGCATCCGGTAAATACCGCAACTGCTTAAGGATCAACTGCGCCCTGCCGCCGATAGATAAACATAAAGAGGTGATGGTACAGCTGGGAATGGCGGTGAAGGTGGCGATGGAGTGGGCGCCGGAGTGAGCTGCGCTGGCCGGTAGCCCGGACAGGCGCGTCAAGCGCCGCCTCCGGGGAAACGTTTCTATTATTTTAACCACGCGGGAATATTATATTCAGGTAAATACTCGACTGCATAAAAATCTTTCCTGTTACTGCCTTTTTGGCAAGTAAGCTCATAGAAACCCCATTTATCATTTTTATCTGTATAAAAAACGGTATATTTATCAGTATTAAAGCCAAAGTATTTTTCATTTTTATTCTTCACTTTTAGCTCACCGCATTTTGCTTCATCACGCCATTCATAATTGATGGTTCTGTTTAACACATAATAAGCAGCATCACCAAACAGTTTAGGAACAAGTAGAAACAAAAAAACTGACATAATAAAGGCACCGGTTAATGTAAATATTCGATACCCTTTCGCTTTATCACCGTAAATGATAAACAATCCATAACAAATTGGCTGTGATAACCACAAGAAAAACATAAGATATGCCGTGGCTTTCCAGCAATATTCTAACCATGGAGAGGACGATAGCTCCAGATTACTAATTTGCCAGAAAATACTGGCTGAATAGCTACTGGTAAATGTAAACACACCTGAAAAGACGGTAACCGCCAGACCGATTATTTTAAGAGTTTTTGCTGTATTATTTCTGGCAATATCTAAAACCGTCAAAATACTGCTAATGAGGATGAGGAGCGAAAAGAAAATCGCTAACCAATACGTTATAGTATTTACAAACACATTAGCAGACAACAATAAAAGCAAAAAAATTGACCATGCAGTTAGCGATAGAATACCAGCAAATCGAGTCAGTAAATGGTCGTTGCATGTACGTACAAAGAAGTTAATATATTCTCTAAGCCGAAATTCTTGAGTGCATGCGAAGATTAAAATAGATATAAAAAGAAACGCAACAAGGTAACTTTTCAACGGAAATTTATAGGGAATTAAATAGATGGCGATCGCTCCGTAGATAACCACCGCAGAGTCTAATTTTTTCTGTTTGAAATGTTTAAGAAAGGATTTCCAAATCTTAATAATTTCCATATTAAAACCTTATATGTTGAGTACAGGATTCACGA
Source organism: Klebsiella sp. LTGPAF-6F (assembly GCF_001753185.1). Lineage (NCBI taxonomy): Bacteria > Pseudomonadati > Pseudomonadota > Gammaproteobacteria > Enterobacterales > Enterobacteriaceae > Klebsiella > Klebsiella sp. LTGPAF-6F. Next base: position 870,625 of record NZ_CP017450.1, on the reverse strand, counting down.
ATTCATCTAAAACAGAGACTTAAGACAAATAATGCACATAGAGTGTAATGATTTCATCTGATTTTGTGTGTAGAATTTGCGCATCGCTATTTGATGAGAATCCCCAATGGCTGACCTGAACCTGAGTACCCTGACGGAAGCAGACATCATCACCAAACGCGTTATGCCCGCCATCCTTGATGCTGGCTGGAGCGACACAACGCAAATCCGACAGGAGGTCAAACTCCGGGATGGTAAGGTCATCGTGCGCGGTAAGGTTGCAGCGCGCAGAACGGTGAAATCCGCAGATATCGTGCTGTATCACAAGCCGGGTATTCCGCTGGCGGTCATTGAAGCCAAAGCCAACAAACACGAAATCGGCAAGGGGATGCAGCAGGGCATCGAGTACGCGCGACTGCTGGACGTTCCTTTCGTCTTCGCCACTAACGGCGACGGTTTTATTTTCCGCGATGCCACGGCAGCCGAAGGCGAGTTGCTCGAAAAAAGTATTACCCTTGACGAATTTCCATCCCCAACCGAACTCTGGCACAAGCTCTGCGTCTGGAAGGGCTACACCGCAGCCCAGCTACCGGTGATTACCCAGGACTACTACGACGACGGCAGCGGCAAAGCGCCGCGTTATTACCAGCTACAGGCCATCAATAAAACCATTGAAGCTGTTTCCGCCGGGCAGGACCGCGTTCTGCTGGTGATGGCGACCGGAACGGGGAAAACCTACACCGCCTTCCAGATCATCTGGCGCTTATGGAAAGCCAAAAGTAAGAAGCGGATCCTGTTCCTCGCCGATCGCAATATTCTGGTCGATCAGACCAAAAACAACGACTTCCTGCCGTTTGGCACGGCTATGACCAAGGTCGCCGGGCGCACCATCGACCCGGCCTTTGAAATCCACCTCGCGCTGTACCAGGCCATCACCGGCCCGGAAGAAGATCAAAAAGCCTTTAAACAGGTGGCCCCGGATTTCTTTGACCTGATTGTCATCGACGAATGCCATCGCGGCAGCGCTTCGGAGGACAGCGCGTGGCGCGAAACCCTCGACTATTTCAGCGCCGCCACGCAGGTTGGCTTAACCGCCACGCCGAAAGAGACTCATGAAATCTCCAGCACCGATTACTTCGGCGACCCGGTGTATATCTACTCGCTGAAAGAAGGTATCGAAGACGGCTTCCTTGCTCCCTATAAAGTGGTGCGCGTCGACATCGACGTCGATCTCCAGGGCTGGCGCCCGACCAAAAGTCAGACGGATAAAAACGGTGAGCTGATCGATGACCGTATCTACAACCAGAAAGATTTTGACCGCACGATGGTGATCGATGAGCGCACCGAACTGGTAGCGAAAACCATTACCGATTACCTCAAACGCACCAACCCGATGGATAAAACCATCATCTTCTGTAACGACATCGATCACGCGGAGCGGATGCGCCGTGCGCTGGTCAATCTCAACCCGGAACAGGTCAAAAAGAACGACAAGTACGTGATGAAAATCACCGGCGATGACGACATTGGCAAAGCCCAGCTGGATAACTTTATTAACCCCAAAAAAGAGTATCCGGTTATCGCCACCACCTCCGAGCTGATGACCACCGGCGTGGATGCCAAAACCTGCAAACTGGTGGTACTGGACCAAAACATTCAGTCGATGACCAAATTCAAGCAGATCATCGGCCGCGGCACCCGCATCGATGAACGCTACGGCAAGCTATGGTTCACCATCCTCGACTTCAAAAAGGCCACCGAACTGTTCGCCGACGAACGCTTCGACGGCATCCCGGAAAAAGTGATGGACACCACGCCGCAAGATATCGCCGACCCGGAGTCTGATTTTGAAGAGCAGTTTGACGAACACGAAGAAGAGACCGAAGACGACATCACCGGTGTCGATGAAGATCCCGCCCCGTATACCGTCACCGATTCCGGCGATGTCGGCCCGCTGCCGGAAGAGGACGAGAACAAAGTGCGCAAGTTTCACGTCAACGGCGTGGCCGTCGGCGTAATCGCCCAGCGCGTGCAGTATTACGACGCCGACGGCAAGCTGATCACCGAATCCTTCAAAGATTACACCCGCAAAACGCTGCTCAAAGAGTACGCCTCGCTGGATGATTTCACCCGCAAATGGCAGGGCGCCGAGCGCAAACAGGCCATCATCAAGGAGCTGGAACAGCAGGGGATTATCTGGGAAGTGCTGGCGGAAGAGGTCGGTAAAGAGCTCGACCCGTTCGACATGCTGTGCCACGTGGTGTATGGTCAGCCGCCTTTAACCCGCAAAGAGCGGGCGGAGAACGTGCGCAAGCGCAACTACTTCACCAAATACTCCGACGCCGCGCAGGCGGTGCTGAATACGTTGCTGGATAAATACGCCGACGCGGGCGTGCAGGAAATAGAGAGTATTCAGGTGCTGAAGCTCAAGCCGTTCGACAGCATGGGTACGCTGCCGGAGATCATTAAAAGCGGATTCGGCGACCGCAATGGGTATAATCAGGCCATCAGCGAGCTGGAGAGCGAAATCTACCACTTACCGCCCCGCTCCGCGTAACCACTCCCCTTTTGCGCCTTCTGCTGCCACCGCGTAGCAGAAGGCCTTATTGTTAATGAAACATGGAACACATCATGTCAATCAGCTCGGTTATCAAATCATTACAGGACATTATGCGCAAAGACGCCGGCGTGGACGGCGATGCGCAGCGCCTCGGCCAGCTCTCCTGGCTGCTGTTTCTGAAAATCTTCGACGCCCAGGAAGAGGCGCTGGAACTGGAGCAGGATAACTACCAATACCCTATTCCGCAGCGCTACCTGTGGCGCACCTGGGCGGCGAACGCCGAGGGCATTACCGGCGACGCCCTGCTGGAGTTCGTCAATGACGACCTGTTCCCAACGCTGAAAAACCTCACCGCCCCCATCGATAAAAACCCGCGCGGCTTTGTGGTCAGACAGGCATTCAGCGATGCCTATAACTACATGAAAAACGGCACCCTGCTGCGTCAGGTGATCAACAAGCTCAACGAAATCGACTTCACCAGCGCCAGCGAGCGCCACCTGTTCGGCGACATTTACGAACAGATCCTCAAAGATCTGCAATCGGCGGGCAACGCCGGTGAATTCTATACCCCGCGCGCCGTCACGCGCTTTATGGTCGATCGCGTCGATCCGAAACTCGGCGAGTCAATTATGGATCCGGCCTGCGGCACCGGCGGCTTCCTCGCCTGCGCGTTCGATCACGTAAAAAACAACTACGTGAAGAGCGTGGCCGATCACCAGACGCTGCAACAGCAGATCCACGGCGTGGAGAAAAAACAGCTCCCGCACCTGCTGGCGACCACTAATATGCTGCTGCACGGCATCGAAGTGCCGGTGCAAATCCGTCACGACAACACCCTCAACAAACCGCTGTCGTCGTGGGATGAACAGTTGGATGTGATCGTCACCAACCCACCGTTCGGCGGCACCGAAGAAGACGGCATCGAGAAGAACTTCCCGGCTGAGATGCAGACCCGCGAAACGGCGGATCTGTTCCTGCAACTGATCGTTGAAGTGCTGGCGAAAAACGGTCGCGCGGCGGTGGTGCTGCCGGACGGTACGCTGTTTGGCGAAGGCGTGAAAACCAAAATTAAAAAGCTGCTCACCGAGGAGTGCAACCTGCACACCATCGTGCGTCTGCCGAACGGCGTGTTTAACCCGTACACCGGGATCAAAACCAACCTGCTGTTCTTTACCAAAGGCCAACCAACCAAAGAGATCTGGTTCTACGAGCACCCGTATCCGGCGGGCGTGAAAAACTACAGCAAAACTAAGCCGATGAAGTTTGAAGAGTTCCAGGCCGAGATCGACTGGTGGGGCAACGAGGCCGACGGCTTCGCCAGCCGCGTCGAGAACGAGCAGGCGTGGAAGGTCAGCATCGACGAGGTGATTGCCCGCAACTTTAACCTCGATATCAAAAACCCACACCAGGCGGAAACCGTCAGCCACGATCCGGATGAACTGCTGGCACAGTATGCGAAGCAGCAGCAGGAGATCCAGACCCTGCGCCACCAGCTGCGCGATATCCTCGGCGCGGCGCTCTCCGGTAAGGAGGCCAACTGATGGCGGTGGAAAAACTGATTGTCGACCATATCGACACCTGGACCACGGCGCTGCAAACCCGCTCCACGGCGGGGCGCGGCAGCTCGGGTAAGATCGACCTGTACGGCATTAAGAAGCTGCGCGAGCTGATTCTGGAGCTGGCGGTGCGCGGCAAGCTGGTGCCGCAGGATCCGAACGACGAACCGGCGTCTGAACTGCTGAAACGTATTGCGGCGGAAAAGGCCGAGCTGGTGAAGCAGGGGAAAATTAAGAAGCAGAAGCCGCTGCCGGAGATTAGCGAGGAGGAGAAACCGTTTGAGCTGCCGATGGGGTGGGAGTGGGTAACACTGGCGACCGTAGGTGAAATAGTCGGTGGAGGTACGCCAAAGTCAGATAATCCACAATACTGGGCCAAAAATGGTATTAAGTGGCTTACTCCGGCAGACCTATATGGGCTCAAAGGGAAGTACATTTCGTCTGGAGCCCGTGATATTTCACCCACAGGACTGTCAAACTCATCAGCTAGGTTAATGCCAAAAGGGAGTGTACTTTTCTCTAGCCGAGCACCAATTGGATATGTCGCGATAGCCGATGCAGAACTATCAACAAACCAGGGTTTTAAATCTTGTGTTCCATATATCAAAGATAGTGCAGAATATATATATTACTTCCTAATGGCATCAGCAAAAAAAATAGATGCAGAGGCAAGTGGTACTACATTTAAAGAAGTATCAGGGGCAATTGTATCGAAAATATTATTTCCTTTACCGCCATTAAGTGAACAACTAAAAATCGTCTCAAGGGCAAATGAACTTATGTCCCTCTGCGACCAACTGGAACAGCACACCCTGACCAGTCTGGACGCCCATCAACAGCTGGTTGAAACCCTGTTAACCACGCTAACCGACAGCCAGAACGCCGATGAACTGGCCGAAAACTGGGCGCGTATCAGCGATCATTTCGATACGCTGTTCACCACCGAAGCCAGCATTGACGCCTTAAAACAGACCATTCTGCAACTGGCGGTGATGGGTAAACTGGTTCAAAGCAGTGATGTTGTCGAGTATAAAAAGCTAAAAACGTTTCTTTCTTTTGGCCCAAGAAATGGGTTTTCTCCTGTAGAATCAAAAAATAATACTCGGATCAAAGTCTTAAAGCTTGGTGCAACTTCTTATGGAGAACTAAATATACAAGAATCCAAGTTTGTAGATATTGACATCGATAATAACAGTCATCTGTATATTAATGAGGGTGACATTTTAATTCAAAGGGGAAACTCTGCAAATTTTGTTGGCTGTAATGTTTTGGTAAAAGAAAATCACAAAAATATCATTTATCCAGATCTAATGATGAAAATAAGAACAAATGAAGATCTCTTACCCGAATATGCTTCTATTTGGCTATCATCACCTTTAGCCAGGGGATTTATGTGGGACAGAATGACTGGAACATCGGGAACAATGCCTAAAATCAGCAAGAAAGTAGTCGAAGAAATTCCGATTATAGTTCCATCTATTGCTACCCAGCAAAAATGCATAGCATTCGTGAATCTGGCTATCAAGATTTGCTCTGATCTTAAAATTCGTCTGCAAACTAGCCAACAAACTCAGCTCCACCTGGCCGACGCCCTCACCGACGCCGCCATAAATTAACCCGCCCTTCATAAACCAATAAAGCGGCTAAATAGCCGCTTTATTCCCATCACCAGAAATAATCCATCCCTTTATCCCCGCCGTTATTTTCATTCATTTTCAGCTGGACTTTCCGTCTATTCCCTGATGATATGTACAGGTATTTATCGCAAGACGCCCGTGCTGCAACACGAGCGCCTCGCTAATCACAATCCCTATTGAAAAGGAATAGAGACCATGACTACCCCGCATTCTATTGCAGAATTCACCGATCCAGAAGTCTCCCCGGAAAATAACCGTAAAGGCACCGTCAGTTACGCGAGCCGCTTTGAAGATCATCAGCGTATCCCGGCGATTATCATGAAAGGCCAGTGGCTGGCAGCCGCCGGTTTTGCCACCGGCGCCAAAATCGATATCAAAGTAATGGAAGGCTGTATCGTGATTACCGCGAAACAGCCGGAGCCGGAACTGGTGGAGTCTCTGCGCCAGCTGCATAAGCTATCGGCGCGCAAGCAGAAGCAGGTGCAGGCATTAATCGGCGCGATCGCCGGGCAGAAACGTAAGCTGGCCTAAGCTAAATTCCCCGGCGGCGCTGCGCTGACCGGGGCTACGGGATACCGGCCGTCTGCGGACCGGTAGCCCGGACAAGGCGCGTCAAGCGCCGCCTCCGGGATTTCTCTTCTCACGGCACCTAAAACCACATAATGCGCTCATATCACCGCATATTTTAAATCATACTGCCGTACTCAGCAGCGTAATATGCTGGATAATAACCCCGGAGCAGTAAACAATTAGCAAATGACCACTAAAGCCAAAATAACAAAAAGTTTTTTGCTAAATAACCAGCATATAAGAAAACCCCACCAATATATCTAACCGCCTGATTCACCAGCAAATATATACCATTTATTTTTGAAAAAACTGACCTGATTGCCTTCCTGTGATAATCCCGATAAATTCACTCATTCCCTATACGGGAAACTCTAAATATAAAAAACACAACAATATAACCGGGATGAATGTCATGAAAATAACCAAAGATCGGGTGGTTTACGCCATGTCGCGGGATAACGCTCCTGTCGCTACCGTCAGCAGCGGAAGTGAAGTGCTGTTCGAAACCTGCGACTGCTTCTCCGACCAAATCACCTCCGCCGATGCCGTGTTCAACGAGCTGGACTGGCAGCGCATCAACCCGGCGACCGGGCCGGTGTACGTCGAGGGCGCCGAGCCGGGCGATGCGCTCAAGGTCACCATCAAACGCATTACCCTGAGCAGCAATCAGGCGGTGATGGTCACCGCGCCGCAGCTGGGGGTGATTGGCGACGAGCTCGATGCTCCGAAGGTCACCATCGTGCCCATTGAAAACGACCATGCCGTGCTGCCCGGCAACGTGCGCGTGCCGCTTAATCCGATGGTCGGCGTGATCGGCGTCGCGCCTGCCGGGGAAGCCATCTCCTGCGGCACGCCGGATAGCCACGGCGGCAATATGGACTGCAAAATGATTACCGCCGGCAGCACCCTGTGGCTGCCGGTCAACGTTCCCGGGGCGCTGTTCGGGCTGGGCGATTTACACGCCGCGATGGGCGATGGTGAAGTCTCGGTCTGCGGTCTGGAAATCCCTGGCGAAGTGCTGGTCGAACTGACGGTGGTTAAAAACCGCCGCCTGCCGCTGCCGATGCTCGAAAACAGCGAGACCCTGTTTACCCTCGCCTCGGCGCTGACCCTCGATGATGCCGCCGCCCTGGCCACCCGCAATATGGCGCACTTTATCGCCGACAATACCTCCCTGGCGCTGGCTGAAGCGATCAGTATTCTGAGCATCGCCGGCGACCTGCAAATCTGTCAGGTAGTCGACCCGCTGAAAACCTGTCGTTATGCCTTACCGAAATCAGTGGCTGAACAGCTCTCCCTGAGCATCGAAGGGGAGCAGGCATGAGCGTCGAACAGTTTGGCTATAAGCAGGAGCTGCACCGGGCGCTGACCTTCCGCGACCTGCTGGTCTACGGCATGATATTTATGGTGCCCATCGCGCCGTTTGGCGTCTTTGGCTACGTCTGGGACGGCGCGCAGGGCATGGTGGCGCTGGCCTATCTTATCGGTATGGTGGCGATGTTCTTTACCGCCATGAGCTACTGGTCGATGTCGCGCGCGTTCCCGGTTTCCGGCTCGGTATACGCCTATGCCCAGCGCGGGATTCATCCCATTGTCGGCTTTTTTGCCGGCTGGCTGATCCTGCTGGACTATATTCTGGTGCCATCGCTGCTCTATATCGTCAGCGCGGCGGCGCTGGCGCCCATGCTGCCGGGCGTGCCGGGCTGGCTGTGGATTGTCGGCTTTATCGCGATTAACAGCCTGATTAATCTGCGCGGCATTACCTTTACCGCACGCGCCAATAACACGATTCTGATCGCGGAGATCGTGGTGCTGTCGGTGTTCGTCGTGCTGGGGCTGATTGCGCTCTACTCCGGCGCCGGGGCGGGCCATCTGACCCTCGACCCGCTCTACAACGCCGATAAGTTCAGCCTGCCGCTGGTGATGGGCGCGGTCTCCATCGCCGTGCTCTCGTTCCTCGGCTTCGACGGGATCTCCACGCTGTCCGAGGAAACGAAAGGCGGCGTGGATACCGTGGGTAAGGCATCGCTGGGCGCGCTGATGCTGGTCGGTTCGCTGTTTATCCTGCAAACGTGGATTGCCGCCGACCTGGCGCAGGGCATGACGTTCAGCAGCCTCGATACCGCCTTCTACGATACCGCGAATCTGGCGGGCGGCGGCTGGCTGAAGTACGTCACCATGTGGTCGACGGTGATCTCCTGGGGGATTGCTAACGCCCTGGTGGCGCAGGCCGCCGTGTCGCGTATTCTGTTTGCGATGGCGCGCGACAAGCAGCTGCCGCAGCTGCTGGCGAAAGTGCATCCGCGGCTGAAAACGCCTTACGTCAGCACCCTGTTTGTGGCGCTGATTTCGCTGGCTTCCGGCCTCTGGTTCTACGGTGATATCGATAACCTCAGCCGGCTGGTGAACTTCGGCGCGCTGATGGGCTTCCTGGTACTGCATATCGCCGTGATAAACCATTACATCATTCGTCAGAAATCGCGCAATCTGGTGGTACACCTGCTGTTCCCGGTGATTGGCCTGTGTATTATCGGCTTTGTTATTTATGAGATGGACGCGCAGGCGAAGGTGCTGGGGCTAAGCTGGCTGCCAGTTGGCGTGGTCTATTACCTGCTGATGCGCCTGGTGCTCAAGCGCAATGTGGAACTGAAGCTGGAAGGCTAACGCGATTTATCTCCCCGGCTCGCGCTGCGCTTAGCCGGGCTACAGGTTCCCAGCCGTCTGCGGGCCGGTAGCCCGGAGAAGGCGCGTCAAGCGCCGCCTCCGGGGTAATCATGAGGCAGGCTATTTCTTGTTAAGATCGCGAATCATCGCTTCTCTTAAGATCGCATTCAGTCGCGTTTGATAACCTTTCCCGGGACGTTTAAGCCACTCCATAATATCGGCATCAATACGGACAGAAGCCTGAGTTTTTAGCGGTCGGTAAAATTTACCGCGTACGGCATCTGACCACTGTGCGTCGTCTGTGGCGGGAATATCGCTATAATCGATTTCATCATCCGTTTTGTTGGCCAGCGCTTTAAGCTCATCGGCTCGCTTAGCCGTAAGCGTATCCGGATTGTCACGTTTATGTTTAACCATGTTCATAACGATTTCTCTCTTTGCTGTCCGCCTTCCGGGCGCTGATAATACGAATGACCTCTGTTCCACTTTCAAAACGGACCGAATGCGCAACCATGATAACAATGACCCCATGAACGAGACCGATAGTTTGCCAGCGATATTCACCATTCTCATAACGATCCTGTCGGGAAAGATGCCGGGGATCGTCAAAGACGAGCACCGCTTCTTCAAACCGGATTCCATGTTTTCTTAGATTACTTCTTGCCTTGTTCGCATCCCATTCAAACTCCATTGGCATCATATTCATCCTGATTGTATATACAAAAAAGTATAGACAATTATCCAGCGATAATACTCTCAACGTTGGAAAAAACTTCACATTTTTAAAGCAGGAATTGTAAGAGATGTTCCCGGCTCACGCTGCGTTTAGCCGGGCCACCCGAGCGCACGGGCCGGTAGCCCGGACAAGGCGCGTCAAGCGCCGCCTCCGGGGAAACAACGCGCAATACAGCCTCCACTTTTCCCCGGCTCGCGCTGCGCTGACCGGGCTACGGGTTCCCGGCCGCCTGTTCGTCCTCGCCAAAAAACACCATACCTTTATAGGGCTGCTTCCGGCACGCCGCCAGGCGCTGGGCGAGATTGCCAACGTGCAGCTCCAGCTTGTGGCCGTCCGGGTCGAGAAAATAGTGCGACGCGCCTTCGCTTTTATTGGTTTTCCATACCGGGACGCCAGCCGCATTCAGACGCCCGGCAAAAAGTGCGAAATCCGCCTCCGCAATGCTGAACGCGTAGTGGGTGTAGTCGCTCTCCTCCGGCGAAATGACGCGCCGCTGCGGGTCCAGCGACAGGCACAGCCAGAGGTCGCCGCAGGAAAAATACGCGCCTTTATCCCAGCGCGCGCGCAGCGTCATCCCGGGCAGCTGCTGATAAAACGCCACGCTCGGCGCCAGCTGGCTAACCGCCAGGGTCAGATGGTTTAATCCGCTTAACATGGCTTCTCCTCTAATGACGTTACGATTTGCTGGCGCAGCCACCGATGCGCCGGGTCGCGATGCCAGCGCTCGTGCCACAGCATCAACATATCAAATCCGGCGACCGCCAGCGGCGGTTCGACCACCGTCAGACCCGCAGCTCCGCTCACCAACCGCTCCGGCAGCACCGCCACCAGCTCGCTATTGCGCAGCGTCTCCAGCATAAACAGGAAATGTGGCACGGAAAGGACAACCCGCCGCGCCAGCCCGAGATTCGCCAGCGCGCTATCGGTCGCGGCGCTGAATCCACCGCCGTCCGGCGAGACAATCACCTGCTCCAGCTGGCAGAACTGCGCCAGGCTTAACGCCGACCGCAGCGCCGGGTGCCCGGCCCTGCCCGCCAGCACGTAGCGTTCGCGGAACAACAAACGCTGATGCAGCCCGGGCGGCGCGCCGTCTCGCGTGTGAAAAAATAGATCCACTTCGTCGCGATCCGCCTGCTGTACCAGCCGCGCGGGCTGTAGCTCAAACAGCGCCAGGCGGCTGGCCGGAGAGGCGATGCGCAGGGTATTGAGCACCGGCAGCAAAATCGCCGACGCCATATAGTCGGTCGCCGCCACCCGCCAGGTCTGCGCCGCCGTGGCCGGGTCGAAAGGCTGAACCGGCGCTACCGCCAGCTCCAGCGCCAGCAGCGCATCGCGCAGCGGCCCGCGTAGTTCATCGGCGCGGGCGGTGGGCTGCATTCCGCGCGGCCCCGGCAGCAGCAGCGGGTCGGCGAAAATCTCCCGCAGTCGCGCCAGCTGCACGCTGACCGACGGCTGCGACAGGTTGAGGCGCTGCGCCGCGCGGGTGACGTTATTTTCGCTGAGCAGAACGTTCAGCGTGCGCAGCAAATTGAGATCCAGCCCCTGGAGATTAATCATCGCTATACCTGTTATTGAAGCAATTCATTTCTACTATAGCGTCGCCGACTCTACTCTGCAGCTCTCCATTGCTCAGAGGTGATTTCAATGAAAATACTACTGGTTTACGCCCATCCTGAACCGCATTCGCTTAACGGCGCGCTGAAAGATTTTACCGTGCAGCATCTGCAAAACGCCGGCCACGACGTGCAGGTGTCCGATCTCTACGCCATGCGCTGGAAGGCGGGATTTGATGCCGACGACAGCAGCGCGCCGCCGGTCGGTGAAAGCTGGCGGGCAACGCGGGATTCGCAGTACGCCTTCGCTAACGGCACGCAAAGCGCGGATATCGTGGGCGAACAGGAGAAGCTGCTGTGGGCCGATACGGTGATTTTTCAGTTCCCGCTGTGGTGGTTTTCGCTGCCCGCCATCATGAAGGGCTGGATTGATCGGGTCTACGCTTACGGCTTTGCCTACGGCGTCGGCGAGCACAGCGAAACCCACTGGGGCGATCGCTACGGCGAAGGCACGTTCGCGGGGAAACGGGCGATGCTGGTCGTTACCACCGGCGGATGGGCGGAACACTACGCGCCGCGCGGAATTAACGGGTCTATCGACGACATCCTGTTCCCCATTCAGCACGGGATGCTGTTCTATCCCGGCTTTGAGGTGCTGCCGCCGGTGGTGTTCTACCGCACCGACAAACTCGATGCACAGCGCTTCGCCACGCTGCGCGAGGCGCTGGCCCGGCGGCTGGATACCCTCTCCGAAACGCCGCCCATTCCCTTCCGTCGGCAGAATCACGGCGACTATCAGATCCCCTCTCTGAACCTGCGTCCGGAGCTGGCGCCGGGAGAAAACGGCCTCGCTATCCACGTGAAGCCTGTGTGAATCTCGGTGGGTGATATTCGCGGCGCGGCGAATATCACCACAATTCATAAGGTGAACTGTGAGCCTCCACGCAATAACGTCATCCCGTCCCGCTGCGCCCCTTCGCATATTGATAGCGATCAAGAATAATCATACCGTCTGGTCGGTATGATTCGGGCCATGAATATGGAAGCCCAACATCGTAAAAAAGATCCCGTCCGCCTGCATAAGCAACTGCTGGAATCCGCCGCCACCATCGCCGGCCGGGACGGTATCGCCTCGCTGTCGCTGAACGCCGTCGCGCGCGAAGCGGGCGTCAGCAAAGGCGGTTTACTGCACCATTTCCCCAACAAGCAGGCGCTGATTTTCGCCCTCTTTGCCCGCCTGCTGGCGATTATGGAAGAGGCGATTGCAGAGCTTATGGCCGCGGATAACGTCTCTTATGGCCGCTTTACCCGCGCCTATCTGCGCTATCTGTCGGCGCCGGAACTCACGGATACCCAGGAGAGCCGCCAGCTGATGGTGCTGTCGCTGGCCATGCCGGATGAACCGGTGCTGCGAAAATGCTGGCGCGACTGGATGCTGGACCATCTGGCGAAAGGCGATGAACTGGACAATAGCCATACCGGCACGCTGGTGCGCTATGCAGCGGACGGCATCTGGCTATCGGAATTAACCGAGGGGCGCACCATGAGCCCCGGGCACCGGCAGTCGCTGGTCAGCGATCTGACGAAGATGACGCTTCCTGCGTGAAGCATATATACACTAAATAATTCGCGTTGCAGGAAGGCGGCAAGGGAGCGAATCCCTGGGAGCATAGATAACTATGTGACCAAGGTGAGCGAACGCAGCCAACGCACCAGCAACGTGAAGTATGACGTGATAGATTGAGGCCACGATGCGCTATAACATCCATGGCCGTCTTATTTATGATGCAATGGACGGCACGCTAACGTTACCGGGAAGCGATGAGGCGGACAGCCAGCTGTCCATCACCGCCAACGCGCTGCTGTGGTTCTTCCTGCGCCACACCGAGGTGGTCAGCCGCGATGAGGTGCTTAAAAAAGTCTGGGATGACAACGGGTTAACCTCATCCAACAGCAATCTCAATCAGTACCTGAGCATGCTGCGCAAAACCTTTCGCCACTACGATATCGACAATATTATCGTCACCGTGTCGCGCGGACTGCTGCAGCTCAATCCGGATCTCACCATCGAGAGGCTCGACGCCAGCCCGGAGCCGGAGCCGCCGCCCGCGCCAAAAGCCGAGCCAGACCCGGCCGCGGTCCCGGAAGAACAAAAGACCGTTTCCAGCCGCCACGCGCGCGGTACCTGCTGGTATCTCGCCGGCGGCTGCCTGCTCACCATCGCCCTGCTGCTGGTGGTCTGCAGTTTTCTCGGCGGCAGCACATCGCACCCCATCACCCTGACGCAAATGCGCCACAGCCAGTGCGAGCTGCTGGCCAGCGATGAGATGCTGCGCTCCGTTGCCGGAACCGCCTACGGCAAGAATTTTGATGCCGTGCGCCAGCGCCTGAAGCTGGAATGCAAGCCCGGCGAACGCTTCGTCTTCTTCTATGGCGACCGGCTGGAAACCAACGGCCTGGGCCGGGTATTCCTCGCCCACTGCGCGATGCATGAAGATAACCCGTTCAGCTACTGCGATAACTATTTTTACTATTCATGGAAACCGCAATGAGACTCGCCCCGCGCCCCTTTTTCGCCCTCTCCAGCCTGGTATTTATTGCCGCCGCCGGGTTCTGCGCCTGGAAGCTGCTGCCGGTCGAGAACGGCGGGGTGATGAGCTGCTCGACCAAAGCGATTATGCGCTTTGAGAACATGGAGAAGGAGAACGTTAACGGCAATATCCATTTCAACTTTGCCGCCAACGGCAAAGGGTCGATGGTCGTCGAGGGCTACACCGATTCCGCCGCCGGCTGGCTTTATCTCCAGCGCTACGTCAAATTTAGCTACACCAGCAAACGCATCTCCACCACCGAGCGCCACTATCGCATCAGCAAGTGGGAATCCAGCGCCTCGTCCATCGATGAGTCGCCGGACGTAATCTTCGACTATTTTATGCGCGAGATGTCCGACAGCCACGATGGCCTGTTTCTCAACGCGCAGAAGCTCAATGAGAAAGCCATTCTTCTCAGTTCTATCAACTCCCCGCTCTACGTCTGCACGCTGAAGTCCGGCAGCAAGCTTGACTAAGCTCACACCCGCTTTTCCTTCCTCGCTTTCCCGTGAGTAAAACCGCACGTTTTGCATTTAGCCTGCCGAAGAAAACGCGATCCTCCCCACACTTCATACATCGTCAAATTACCCCCGTTCTGCAATAAATTAGCAACTTATTAACATCAATCCGCCTCCGGTTAAATGGTGAAAAAAGCGCCACAATCGTCACTGAATTCGCCCCGCCATCGCAGCACAAATGCATAAATCAGCGCCTTAACCAACCTAAATCACAGAGCAAAAGACTAAAAATACCACTCTAGCAGATTTAAATTTCACTTCACTCGCCATTCCCTATAGTGAATCCCGAACGCCGCATCCGCGTCCTGACGCCGTTACGCGGTCGGTTTTCCGAATCACAAAACTGTTCTGGAGGAGAAACCATGGGTGATGCATTAGGGCTTATCGAAACCAAAGGTCTGGTGGCCTGCATTGAAGCCGCGGATGCGATGTGTAAAGCCGCCAACGTCGAGCTGATTAGCTATGAAAACATCGGCTCGGGGCTGGTGACCGTCATGGTGAAGGGCGACGTCGGCGCAGTGAAAGCGGCGGTGGATTCCGGCGTCGAATCCGCGCAGCGCATCGGTGAAGTGGTGACCTCGCTGGTTATCGCTCGTCCGCATAACGACATCAACAAAATCGTCATTAAACACAAGGCCTGATGGCCAGGAGAACGCAAATGGGTGATGCATTAGGTCTGATTGAAACCAAAGGGCTGGTGGCCTGTATCGAAGCGGCGGATGCGATGTGTAAAGCCGCCAACGTGGAACTGATTGGCTATGAAAACGTCGGCTCCGGCCTCGTCACCGCGATGGTGAAAGGCGACGTCGGCGCGGTGAAAGCGGCGGTGGATTCCGGCGTCGAATCCGCGCAGCGCATCGGTGAAGTGGTGACTTCGCTGGTTATCGCCCGCCCGCATAACGACATCAACAAAATCGTCTCGCATTACAAAATCATGGATTAACCGGAGAAAAACCTGATGAAAGAAGCGCTAGGGCTTATCGAAACCAAAGGGCTGGTGGCCTGTATTGAAGCGGCGGATGCGATGTGTAAAGCCGCCAACGTGGAGCTGATTGGCTATGAAAACGTCGGCTCCGGCCTCGTCACCGCGATGGTGAAAGGCGACGTCGGCGCGGTGAATGCCGCGGTGGATTCCGGCGTGGAAGCGGCAAAACGCATCGGCGAAGTCGTCACCTCTCGCGTCATCGCGCGTCCGCATAACGACATCGAAAAAATCGCGGCGCAGCACAAAGCATGACCTGACAGGGCGCGCCCCGTCTCCACTCTTTTAGTCTGATGAAGGATAGACTCATGATTGAACTGGATAACGATTTGCAGTCCCGGCAGAACGCCCGGGAGCTGGTGCGCAATGCCAAAAAGGCGCAGGCGATTCTGGCCACCTTTTCGCAGCAGCAAATCGACGCCATCGTGAAGAACGTGGCCCAGGAAGCGGCGCATCATGCCGAAGCGCTGGCGAAAATGGCCGCGGAAGAAACCGGTTTTGGCAACTGGCAGGACAAAGTGCTGAAGAACCGCTTCGCCTCGCTGCGCGTCTACGACGCCATCAAAGATATGAAGACCGTCGGCATCATTCATGACGATCCGCTACAAAAAGTGATGGACGTGGGCGTGCCGCTGGGGGTGATTTGTGCGCTGGTGCCGTCGACCAACCCGACCTCCACCGTCATCTACAAAACGCTGATTGCCCTGAAGGCCGGCAACGCAATTATCTTCTCCCCGCATCCCGGCGCCCGCCAGTGCAGCTGGAAAGCGATTGAAATCGTGAAGCGCGCGGCGGAAGCGGCAGGGGCACCTGCCGGTAGCGTCGACGCCATTAGCCAGCTGACCCTCGAAGCCACCTCAGAGCTGATGCACAGCAAAGACGTGTCGCTGATCCTGGCGACCGGCGGCGAAGGCATGGTGCGCGCCGCCTACGCGTCCGGCACGCCGACCATTAGCGGCGGCCCGGGTAACGGCCCGGCGTTTATCGAACGCAGCGCCGATATCCCCCACGCGGTGAAAGATATCATCACCAGTAAAACCTTCGATAACGGCGTGATCTGCGCCTCCGAGCAGTCAATTATCGTCGAACGCTGCATCTACGACGAAGTGCATCGCGAACTGGAAGCCCAGGGCGCGTACTTCATGAACGAAAGCGAAGCGGCAAAAATGGCGGCCCTGCTGCTGCGCCCCAACGGCACCATCAACCCCAAAGTGGTCGGTAAAACCGCGCTCTATCTGAGCCAGATGGCCGGCTTCTGCGTCCCGGCCAGCACCCGGGTGCTGATTGCCGCGCAGACCACGGTATCGCATTCCAACCCCTACTCGCGGGAAAAACTGTGCCCGGTACTCGGCCTGTACGTCGAAGAGGACTGGAAAGCCGCCTGCCACCGCGTCGTGGAGCTGCTGACCAACGAAGGCCTCGGCCACACGCTGGTGATCCACACCCGCAACCAGGACGTCATCCGCCAGTTCTGCCTGGAAAAACCGGTTAACCGCATTCTGATCAACACCCCGGCGGCGCTGGGCGGCATCGGCGCGACCACCAATATCACCCCGGCCCTGACCCTCGGCTGCGGCGCGGTCGGCGGCGGCTCCAGCTCAGACAACGTCGGGCCGATGAACCTGCTCAACATCCGCAAAGTGGGCTACGGCGTGCGCTCCATCGATGAGCTGCGCGCGCCGGGCAGCCGCCCGGAACCGCAGCCGACCATCGTCAGCCCGGCGGCCGGCCCGAACCGCAGCATCTTCGACGATGAGCGCTTTAACGCCCCGGTGACCGCTGCCACCGCAGCCCATCCGGCCAGCGCCGACGATCGCTTTGCGGCTGCCGCCGTCGTCGGCGCGGACAGCGAGATTAATGAGCAAAACGTGGAACGCGTCATCCGCCAGGTGCTGGAACGCCTTGGTAAGTAACACATTGATATAAGGCGATAAAAACAATGATTCTCGCAAAGGTAGTCGGACATGTCGTCGCCACGCAGAAGTGCGATGAGCTACGGGGCAGCAACCTGCTGCTGATCGTCAAATTAGATGATGACCAGCAGCCGATGAAAGACCAGACCTGGGTTGCCGTTGATAGCGTCGGCGCCGGTATGCACGACATCGTGCTGGCCGAAGAGTACCTGGCGCTCAACAAAGAGCGCTACAAGGCCATGTCGGTGGTCGCCATTGTCGAGAACGTGTTTCGGGACGCTTAAGGAGTCAATAACCCAATGAGTGAATTTTTGCTGAAACCCCGGATTCGCTTTGGTCAGGATGCGCTTGCCATCCTGAACGAGCTGCCCGCCCGCAACGTGCTGCTGGTCACCGACCAGGCGATGGTTAAGTTTGGCCTCGCCGATCGCGTCACGCAGATCCTCAATGCGCGCGGCATCGCTTTCCAGGTCTGGGACGACGTGGTGGCCGACCCGGATATCGCCACCGTGGTGCGCGGTATGAAGCGGATGGATAACAGCTATCCGGATCTGGTTATCGCGCTGGGCGGCGGTTCGGTGATTGATGCAGCCAAAGCGGTTATTTTCGCCCTGGCGCAAACCCGTCCGGACGCTCACCGCGAGCCGCCCTGCTTTGTGGCGATCCCCACCACCAGCGGCACCGGCTCTGAGGTCACCGCCTTTTCAGTGGTGAAAGCCCATGCCGAGAAGCTGGTGCTGGTGGACCCGTCGCTGCTGCCGGATATCGCCATTCTTGACCCGGCGCTGGTGGCCTCGGTGCCGCCGGCGATCACCGCCGATACCGGGATGGACGTGCTGTGTCACGCGCTGGAAGCCTATGTCTCCCTCGCCGCCAGCGACTTTTCCGATGCGCTGGCGGAGAAAGTGGTGCAGCAGGTATTTCGTTTTCTGCCGACCTGCTGGCGCAACGGTGGCGACCTGCTGGCGCGGGAAAAGATGCACAACGCCTCCTGCATGGCGGGCATGGCTTTCACCAACGCCTCGCTGGGCATCACCCACAGCCTCGCCCACGCGCTCGGCGGCGTGTTTCGCGTCCCCCACGGCCGCGCTAACGCCCTGCTGATGGCGGACGTGGTGGCCTGGAACGCCGATTATCACGGGCAGTGCGATACCGATGCCGCCCGCAAATACGCCCGATTAGCCCATCTGCTGGATCTGCCCGCGGCCACTACCCGCCAGGGCGTCGCCAGCCTGCTGGTCGCCATTCAGGCGCTAAAAGACGAGATGAGCATGCCGGCCGGCATTCGTGATACCGGCGTCATTGCCGCCGAATTTGAACAGCGGCTGGCGGAGATGGTCGGCCAGGCGCTACGCGACAGCTGTACCCCGACGAACCCACGCGCGCCGGACGCTCACGCACTGACCGAACTCTATCGCCGGGCATGGACCGGCAACGCCGTTCAGGGCCACTGATAACAAGATTTGGAGAACCTTACCTATGGCACACTACAGCTTAACGCCGCGCGTCAAAGTGTTGGCAGAACGTTTACTCTCACAAAAAAGCACCCTGTGCACCGAACATGCCACCACGCTCAACGCCCTTGATGGCGATATCGCCGGGGTTCCCGCCGCCGTCAAACCGGCGCGCCGCTTCTATGAACTGATGCGCCAGCTGCCGCTGTGCATCAGCGCCGACGAGCTGATCGTCGGCAACCAGACCCGCAAACCGCACGGGGCGATTTTCCACGAAGAGAGCGCCGTCCGTCGCCCGTCCGCGTTCCAGTTCCTCAACCTGAATAGCGATCTCGACTCCCCGGATTACAAGCTGGTGATGGAAAAAGGCGTGCTGGCGATAAAACATCAGCTGGAAGAGAAAACCCGCGCGCTGGGCAGCGCCGTCAGCCGCAGCGGCATGGATGAAGTCAACGGCTGCCGCGCGGCCATCTACGCCTGCGATGCCCTGCTGGCGCTGGCGCAAAACCTGGCCAACAGCGCCGAACAGCTGGCCGCCGCGGAAACCAACGCTTACCGCCGGGCGGAACTACTGGACAGCGCCGCCATCCTGCACCACGTTCCGGCGCATCCGGCGCGCAGCTTCAAAGAGGCGTGCCAGGCCTTTTATCTGTTCCAGCTGGCGCTCCAGCTCGATAACGGCAGCTACGCCGTCAACCCGGAAGGCGCCGACAAAGCCCTGCTGCCTTACTACCAGCACGATATCAACAACGGTGCGCTCTCCCCGCAGCAGGCGTATGAAATCGTCGAATCGCTGTGGTTCAAGCTGGCGGAGCTGTGCGAAGTGCGCGCCGCCTGCGCGATCGACGGTTATCCGATGTTCGACGCCCTGCTGCACGGCGCAAGCCTTGAGAACGCGCGCATTAACGAACTCTCCGACATGTTCCTCAGCGCGCAGCACAACCTGAGCGCCCTGAATCTGCCGGTGCGTTTGTTCAAGGGCGTCCAGCACGTTTCCGCCGCCCCGTTTGCCGCCGCCGGCGAGACGCCGGCAGCAGAAGGGCTGACCCCGCGCATGCAGCGCCTGCGTAACCACTACCTGACCGTGCGCCCGAGCGTCTCTATCTACCGCGCGCTGGCCTTTACCGAAGTGGTCAAAGCCAACCCCGGCATGCCGACGATTCTGCTGCGCGCCAAAGCCTTCCGCCACGCCTGCGAAACCGCACCGATTCTGATTCAGGACGATGAGCTGATCGTCGGTCATCCGTGCGGCAAGCCGCGCGCGGGCGCCTTCTCGCCGGATATCGCCTGGCGCTGGGTGCGCGACGAACTCGATACCATGAGCACCCGTCCGCAGGATCCGTTTGAGATCAGCGAAGCAGATAAAAAAACCATCCGCGAAGAGATCGTCCCGTTCTGGGAAGGCCGCTCGCTGGATGAAATCTGCGAAGCCCAGTACCGCGAAGCGGGCGTATGGGCGTTCAGCGGCGAGACCTTCGTCAGCGACCTCTCCTACCACCAGATCAACGGCGGCGGCGACACCTGCCCGGGCTACGACGTGCTGCTGTTTACCAAAGGGATGAACGGCATTAAAGCCGACGCCGAGGCGCATCTCGCCAGCCTGAGTATGGAAAACCCGGAAGATATCGACCGCATCTACTACTACAAAGCGGCCATTGAAACCTGCGAAGGGGTGATTAACTACGCGCACCGCATCGCCGCCCGCGCCCGCGAACTGGCCGCGATTGAGCAGAACGCCCAGCGCCGCGCCGAGCTGCTGACCATCGCCGAGGTGAACCAGAACGTGCCGGCGAATCCGCCGAAAACCCTGCAGGAAGCGCTGCAGAGCATCTGGACCGTAGAGTCGCTGTTTGAAATTGAAGAGAACCAGACCGGACTGTCCCTGGGACGCGTAGACCAGTACTGCTACCCGATGTTTGAAGCCGATATCCGCGAAGGCCGCCTGACTCACGACACCGCGCTGGAGCTGCTGCAGGCGTTTATCATCAAATGCGCCGAGCTGATGTGGATGTCCAGCGAGCTGGGGGCGAAATATTTCGCCGGCTATCAGCCGTTTATCAACCTGACCGTCGGCGGTCAGAAGCGCTCTGGCGGCGATGCCTGTAACGACCTGACCTACCTGATCATGGACGCCGTGCGCTTTGTGAAGGTTTACCAGCCGTCGCTGGCCTGCCGTATTCACAACCAGTCGCCGCAGAAGTATATGGAAAAAATCGTCGACGTCGTCAAAGCGGGGATGGGCTTCCCGGCCTGCCACTTCGACGACTCCCATATCAAGATGATGCTGCGTAAAGGCTTCGATTTCGAAGACGCCCGCGACTACTGCCTGATGGGCTGCGTCGAGCCGCAGAAATCCGGCCGCATCTATCAGTGGACCTCCACCGGCTACACCCAGTGGCCCATCGCCATTGAGTTCGTTTTAAACCGCGGTCGGATGGTGCTGTTTGACAGCTATCAGGGGCTGGATACCGGCGACCTGCGCGACCTGCACACCTTCGAGGATTTCGACGCGGCGGTGAAAAAACAGATCGCCCATATCGTACGCCTGTCGGCGATCGGGACGGTCATCAGCCAGCGCGTGCACCGCGACGTGGCGCCGAAGCCGCTGATGTCGCTGCTGGTGGAAGGCTGCATGGAAAAAGGCAAAGACGTTGCCGCCGGCGGCGCGATGATCAACCACGGCCCGGGGCTGATCTTCTCCGGTCTGGCGACCTACGTCGACTCCATGGCGGCGATTCGTAAGCTGGTATTTGAAGAGAAGAAATACACCCTCGAGCAGGTGCGCGACGCGCTGCTGGCGAACTTCGAAGGCTTTGAAGGCCTGCGCCGCGACTGCCTCAACGCGCCGAAATACGGCAACGACGATAACTACGTCGATCGGTATGCGCTGGATATCACCGAGTGGACCGAGCGCGAGTGCCGTAAGTACAAGATGCTCTACTCCACCCTGAGCCACGGCACCCTGTCCATCTCCAACAACACGCCGATCGGCGAGCTGACCAACGCCACGCCGAACGGTCGCCTGGCGTGGATGCCGCTCTCCGACGGCATCAGCCCGACTCAGGGCGCGGATAAGCAGGGTCCGACGGCGATCATCAAGTCGGTGAGCAAGATGAACGTCGAAACCATGAACATCGGCATGGTGCACAACTTCAAGTTCCTCAAAGGGCTGCTGGATACCCCGGAAGGTCGTCACGGCCTGATTACCCTGCTGCGCACCGCGTCGATTCTCGGCAACGGCCAGATGCAGTTCAGCTATGTCGATAACGAAGTGCTGAAAAAAGCCCAGCAGGAGCCGGAAAAATACCGCGACCTGATCGTCCGCGTCGCGGGCTACAGCGCCTACTTCGTTGAGCTGAGCAAAGAAGTTCAGGACGAGATTATCAGCCGTACGGTCATCGAGAAGTTCTGATAAAGACACGGACGTTTTTGGACATGGATGTCCCGATCGTTTTTCTGGAGGTATGTGTGAGCGCAAAACAAGAATTAACCGGGCGAATATTCAATATTCAGAAATATTCGATCTATGACGGCGATGGGATCCGCACGCTGGTTTTTTTCAAAGGCTGCAATATTCGCTGCCCGTGGTGCGCTAACCCGGAAGGGCTGAATAGCCAGTTTCAGGTGATGTTCTCACAGGATAAATGCATTAACTGCGGCGACTGCGTCAACGTCTGCCCGGCGGGAATTCATTATCGGGCGGAAGAAAACGGCGAAATGAAGCATTTCGTCAACCGCAATAAAGACTGTATCGGCTGCCGCAAGTGCGAAGAGATCTGCACCCAGAACGCGCTGGATATTATGGGCAAAGATGTCACCGTCAGCGAACTGATGGAGATCATCATGCAGGACTACGACTTTTATATCTCCTCCGGCGGCGGCGTCACCATCGGCGGCGGGGAAATGAGCCTGCAGACCGATTTTGCCGTCGCGCTCTTTAGCGAATGCAAAAAGATGATGCTCAATACCGCCGTGGAAACGCAGGGCACCACGCCGCTGGCCAATTATCAAAAGCTGGCGCCGGTGACCGACACCTTCTTATTCGATATTAAGCAAATTAACAGCGAGCACCATAAAGCGTTATTTGGCATCGGTAACGAAGGCATTCGCCGCAACCTGGAGTGGCTGGTGGACTCCGGCGCTAACGTCATTATCCGCATGCCGCTGGTTCGCGGCTATAACGACTCGTTCGATGCCATTACCGGGGCCATTGATTACGTACAAAAGCTGGCGAAGCGCGGAAATATCCGCCGCATCGATATGCTGCCGTACCACCAGCTGGGGCGCAAAAAATATGAGCGCCTCGATATGCCTTACCCCATTACCCGAGACCCAACTTATTCCGCCGAGGAGTTAGACCGGCTGGAAACGTTCTTCACGCAGTTTGATTTTGATATTCGCTTAGTCCGCCATTAACAGGAGCCGACAATGAAAAGTTTAGGCGTAATTGAAACGCGAGGGTTAGTTGCCGCCGTTCAGGCCGTGGATGCCGCCTGCAAAAGCGCAGGCGTGTCCTGCATTGGCTACCGCAAAGTCGGTTCGGGGCTGGTGAGCGTCTGCTTTGAAGGGGAGATCAGCGCGATTCACACCGCTATCGAACGCGGCGTGGCCGTCGCCGCGCTCATCGACCCGCAGGTCAAATCCCTGACGATCGCCCGTCCGGAGCGCAGCGTCGTGGACGCCCTCAGCACCCTGAAAGGCCGTCCGCCGCGCGCGGAAGCTGCCGCGCCGCTTGAGGCTGAAGCTGCCGCGCCGCTTGAGGCTGAAGCCGTCGCGCCCGCCGCTGTAGAAACAAGGGAACCCACTGAACCCGCCGCCGCGCCTGCGCCGACGGAAGATAAAAACGCGGCGATGAGGAAAGGGAAGAAGGCATGATCGACACCCTGCTCCATGAAAAAATCGCCGCCCGCCTGAGCCACGCTGCTCCGGCTATCCCGGTCGGCATCTCTAACCGCCACGTCCATCTGGCGCAGCAGGACGTCGAAGCGCTGTTTGGCAAGGGCTACGTCCTGACGCCGTTTAAGCCGCTGCGCCAGCCGGGGCAGTTCGCGGCCCAGGAGTGCGTCACCGTGGTCGGTCCGAAGGGCTCGCTCACCCAGGTGCGCGTCCTCGGCCCAACCCGCCCGGTATCGCAGCTGGAAATCTCCCGCGCCGACTGCTTTACCCTCGGCATCAAAGCGCCGGTTCGCGAATCCGGCCAGCTGGAGAACGCGGGCAGCGCGCTGCTGATCGGCCCGGCAGGCCACGTTGAGCTGCGATCGCAGGTGATCTGCGCCTGGCGGCATATCCATATGTCGCCGCAGGACGCCCGCCAGCTGAACGTCGCCAACGGCCAGAAGGTTAGCGTCCGCAGCGACGGCGAACGCCAGCTGACCTTTGATGAAGTGGTGGTGCGAGTACGCGAAGACTTCGCGCTGGAGTTTCATATTGATACCGAAGAGGCCAACGCCGCCGGCTTGAAAAACGGCGCGCAGGTCACGCTCATCGGCTAACGGAGGCTCGCCATGACCGACCAACAGATGGAAGACCTGGTTGAACGCATTATCCAGCGTCTGCGGCCGCCGGTACTGGTGATGGTGACCGCCGCGGCGGGCTACCGGCACGCTATTCGCCAGCGGCTGGCCGGCTGCGGCGAGAGCCTGCACCTGGCGCTGGATAGCGGGATTGGCGACGGCGAGCAGTGGCGGGCTATTGGTAAAACGCTGCCGGCGGCCGACTGGCAACAGGAGCTGCCTTCTGCCTCGTATAAGGCGCTGCTGCTGCCGTTTCTCGACTACCCGCTGGCGGCGGATCTGGTGAAGGGTTCCCTGCACGGTCCCGTTGCCCGCCGCGTGCACGATGCCCTGCTGAGCGGCCTGCCGGTGCTGGCGCTGCGCTATCACTGCGATCCCGCCAGCGAGCTTAACCAGCTGCGCGGGGCGCAGCCTGATAGCGCTTACGCCGGGCATATGCAGGCCACGCTGGCCCGCCTGGCCGAATGCGGCATCGCGCTGTGCACCATGAACGAATTGCTGGAGAAGCTGGCGTCGGGTCGCGAAGCGACGGCGCCGTCGGCGAGCGGTCCGCGGCGTTATCTCACTGTCACAGACGTAGTGAATAATCCGGCGCTGGCCTGTGCCCCTGAAGCACAGTTGACCGATGCCGCTATCGATTTTTTAAAAAACAGAAAAAAAGAACCTTACCTTAAATAGTAAACCCGGAGTTTAACTTATGTCTTCAAAAACAAAGTGTTGGCTATGGATGCTGCTGGTTATCGTTTCCGAAACCTCAGCCACCTCCACCCTCAAAATGTTCGGCAGCAGTGAAGGGATGAGCAAAATGCTGCTGCTCGGGCTGCTGGTGCTGCTGTACTGCACCTGCTACTACTCGCTATCCCGCGCGGTGAAGGATATTCCCGTCGGTCTGGCCTACGCCACCTGGTCCGGTACCGGCATTCTCGTGGTATCGACGCTGGGAATGGCGTTTTACGGCCAGCATCCGGACACCGCCGCCATTATCGGTATGGCGGTTATCGCCAGCGGGATCGTGATCATGAACCTGTTTTCCAAAATGGGTAGCGAAGAGAGCGAGGAAGCACCCGCGCAGCCGGCCGCTGCATCTCTGGACAAAAAAGTCGCCAACTAACAGAAAAGGAACCGCTTATGTTTAACCTCGGATTTTTATGGCTGGCGCTGTCTATCGGCTCCGAAATCACCGGCACGTCGATGATCAAAAAGACCAATGGCTTCAGCAAGCTGGCGCCGTCGGTGCTGGTGGTATGCGCCTACGGCCTGTGCTACTTCGCCCTCACCCGCGCGATGAGCACCATTCCGGTCGGCGTCGCCTACTCGCTGTGGTGCGGCTTTGGTATCGTCGGCGTCACGATTTGCTCAATGATCCTTTATAAGCAAAAACCGGATATCCCGGCCATTCTCGCCATGGTGCTGATCATCTCCGGCGGCATCATTATGAACGTCTTCTCCAGCATGTAAGTCCCGCCTGCGCCTTCATTGATTGCGGTGAAGGCGCTAATAACCTCACTCAATAAGCCGTTATTGGCGTAATAAAAAAACAAAAAACCATTGCCTGCTAATCAATAACGCTAAAAAGACGACGAGCGTCAAATTTTTATACTCCGCTTATCGATAAATTATTTTTTGTGATTTTAATCGTGGTTATTTTCTCATTTTACCTTATTTTTATGGCATCCCTTCACCCACAGAGGACGATGTCATGACGCAAAAATCGATTTATCGCCTCATTGCCCAGGGCGGCCTGGACGACTGGTATAATTTAGATCACCGCATCTCCAACGACTTCCCTCGTTAATTCTCCGCTGCTGTTTACTCCCTAAAAAAATTAATTCAGCACTGCGTTTAGTCGCTATTTGTTGCGCTTTTTATTTGTCGCCAAATAGCCAAACGCGGCACAGCATCCCCATGGAGAAAATAAATGAAACGTATCCCTGAGCCGTTCCGCATTAAAATGGTCGAAAATATTCGTATGACCACCTTTGACGATCGCGTCAAAGCGCTGGAAGAGGCGGGCTATAACCCGTTTTTGCTCAATAGCCAGGACGTGTATATCGACCTGCTGACCGACTCCGGCACCGGCGCGATGAGCGACCATCAGTGGGCCGGGCTGATGATGGGCGACGAAGCCTACGCCGGGTCGCGTAACTATCAGCATCTGTGCGAAAAGGTCAAAGAGATTATCGGCTATCCGTATACCATTCCCACCCATCAGGGGCGCGGTGCGGAGCAGATTCTGTTCCCGAGCCTGATTGCTCGCCGCAAGTCGGCGCATCCGGTGTTTATTTCCAACTTCCACTTCGATACCACCGCCGCGCACGTGGAGCTCAACGGCGCAAAAGCCATTAACGTGGTGACGCCGAAAGCCTTCGATACCACCTCGTGGTACGACTGGAAAGGCAACTTTGATATTGATTTGCTGAAAGCGACCATCGCCGAACACGGCGCGGAAAACGTGGCGGCAATTATTACCACCGTCACCTGTAACAGCTCCGGCGGCCAGCCGGTATCGCTGGCGAATATGCGCGAGGTGTATCAGATTGCCCGCCAGAATAATATTCCGGTGGTGATCGACTCCGCCCGCTTCTGCGAAAACGCCTGGTTTATTAAACAGCGCGAAGAGGGCTACGCCGATAAATCGGTGAAAGAGATTATTCTTGAGATGTACCAGTACGGCGATATGCTGACCATGTCCGCCAAGAAAGACCCGATGGTGAATATCGGCGGCCTGTGCTGCTTCCGCGATGACGAAGATCTGTTCAACGAAGTGCGCATCCGCTGCGTGCCGATGGAGGGCTTTGTCACCTACGGCGGCCTGGCGGGACGCGATATGGAGGCGCTGGCTATCGGCCTGGAAGAAGGGACCAACGAGGATTACCTCGCTTATCGCATCAATCAGGTGGAATACCTCGGTGAACGCCTGCGCGAAGGCGGCATTCCGATTCAGTATCCGACCGGCGGCCATGCGGTGTTCGTCGATGCTAAGCTGCTGCTGCCGCATATCCCACCGGAGCAGTTCCCGGCGCACGCGCTAAACAATGAGCTGTATCTGGAAGCGGGAATCCGCAGCGTGGAAATCGGCTCCCTGCTGCTGGGCCGCGACCCGGAAACCGGCAAACAGAAGGCGTCGCCGATGGAGCTGCTGCGCCTGACCATTCCGCGTCGGGTTTATACCAACGATCATATGGACTATATCGCTGATGCGCTGATCGCCGTTAAGGCGCGCGCCGACACGATTAAGGGCCTGACCTTCACCTACGAACCGCCGGTACTGCGCCACTTCGTCGCCAGACTGAAACCGGTGAAATAAACCGCATCACGGCGCTCTCGCAATGAGAGCGCCATTAATTTAATTCCATCTCTTTAAGCTCAATTATTCGGGTTGCGCCGGGTAGCCGTTTTCCCGCAGCCCCTTATTTAATATATAGCCACGTGAGGAATGCACCTTATGGCTACACTATCAGTCTCAAAAGCGGTCTCAACTAATACGCCATCGCTGATTGGCGGAGCGATGATTATCGGCGGTACCATTATTGGCGCAGGCATGTTTTCTTTACCGGTGGTGATGTCCGGCGCCTGGTTTTTCTGGTCGCTGCTGGCGCTCATTTTTACCTGGTTTTGCATGCTGCATTCCGGGTTAATGATCCTCGAAGCCAATCTC
The DNA here is from genome assembly GCF_001753185.1 of Klebsiella sp. LTGPAF-6F. Taxonomy (NCBI): domain Bacteria; kingdom Pseudomonadati; phylum Pseudomonadota; class Gammaproteobacteria; order Enterobacterales; family Enterobacteriaceae; genus Klebsiella; species Klebsiella sp. LTGPAF-6F. The sequence continues at coordinate 842,741 of NZ_CP017450.1, read as the reverse complement.
AATTATCATATTGGCGCCAGCTTCGACACGATTACAAAGGATTTACTGGGAAACGGCTGGAATATTATTAACGGCCTGACCGTCGCCTTTGTTTTATATATCCTGACCTACGCCTATATTTCCGCAAGCGGTTCAGTTATTCAGCATACTTTTGCGCAGATGAACCTCGCGGTTCCCGCACGCCTGGGCGGGCTGGCGTTCGCGCTGGTGGTCGCCTTTATCGTCTGGCTAAGTACGAAAGCGGTAAGCCGGATGACGACTATCGTGCTGGGCGCCAAAATCCTCACCTTCTTTATGACCTTCGGCGGCCTGATGTGGCACGTGGAGCCCGCGATTCTGTTTAACCGCGCGGAGGTCAATGCGTCCTATCTCCCCTACGTCCTGATGACGCTGCCGTTCTGCCTGGCCTCCTTTGGCTATCACGGCAACGTCCCCAGCCTGATGAAGTACTACGGTAAAGACCCGCTTATCATTCGCCGCTGCCTGCTGCTCGGCACGCTGATGGCGCTGGTGCTGTATATCATCTGGCTGGTCGGCACAATGGGCAATATTCCGCGCCCGGCGTTTATCGCTATCGCCGAAAAAGGCGGCAACATCGACGTGCTGGTGCAGACCTTAAGCGGCCTGCTGAACAGTTCGACCCTGGACTTACTGCTGACGGTCTTTTCCAACTTCGCCGTCGCCAGCTCGTTCCTGGGCGTGACTCTTGGCCTGTTTGATTATCTGGCGGATCTGTTTAAGTTTGACGATAGTCGGCTGGGGCGGTTTAAAACCGCGCTGGTGACCTTTCTGCCGCCGATCGCCGGCGGGCTGCTGTGGCCTAACGGTTTTATCTACGCCATTGGCTTCGCCGGCCTCGCCGCCACCGTCTGGGCCGCTATCGTCCCCGCCCTGCTGGCGCGCGCCTCGCGCAGGCGTTTCGGCAGCCCGAACTATCGGGTCTGGGGTGGCAATGCCATGATTGTCCTGATTTTGTGCTTCGGCGGCGCCAACGCAATAATTCATATTTTATCCAGCTTTAACCTGCTGCCGGTTTATCGCTGAATAAAAAAGGGCTTTTACTGCCGCGGCTTTTCGTGGCAGGATAAAAAGATGAACAGAAACGTTGTCATCTCTCACCTCCGCCGTTGGTGGCTGCCTGCATAACAGGCGGCAAGATTTCACGTTTCCTCTATTCAAAGCCGCCGGAAGGCGGCTTTGTTGTTTCTGAGTGTCGCCCTTCGGCCTGATAGCATCCTAAGGAGTCACTCATGAACACCAGCCAAACGATCCTGACCGGCGACCGTCCTACCGGCCAGCTGCACCTCGGCCACTACGTCGGTTCCCTGCGCCAGCGCGTGCTGCTCCAGCACGACCACCAGCAGTTTATCCTCGTCGCGGATCTCCAGGGACTGACCGACAACGGCAGCAACCCGCAAAAAATCAGCAGCAATATCCTTGAGGTGATGGCCGATTATCTCGCCGTCGGCATCGATCCGCAGAAGACCACCATTTGCCTGCAATCCGCCCTGCCGGCGCTGGCCGAACTCAGCGCGCTGTATATGAATATCGTCACCGTCGCCCGGGTTGAACGCAATCCGACGGTGAAAAATGAAATCGCCCAGAAGGGATTTTCCCGCTCGCTGCCGGTGGGATTTTTAGCCTATCCCATAAGCCAGGCCGCCGATATTACCGCCTTTAAGGCCGAACTGGTGCCGGTCGGCGACGATCAGCTACCGATGATTGAACAGACCAATGAGATCGTGCACAAAATGAATAGCCTGACGACGACGCCGATCTTACGGCACTGCAAAGCGCTGCTCAGCGACGTCAGCCGCCTGCCGGGCATCGATGGCAACGCCAAAATGTCGAAATCGCTGGGAAACACGCTCACCCTTTCGGCCAGCGAAGAGGAGATCCACCGCGCGGTCAGCGCCATGTATACCGACCCGAATCACCTACGGGTCGCCGACCCGGGTCAGACAGAAGGCAACGTGGTCTTTACTTATCTCGACGCCTTTCATGCTGATAAGACCTTCGTTGCCGAGATGAAAGCCCACTATCGGCGCGGAGGGCTGGGAGACAGGCAGTGCAAAAACGCGCTGGAGACCTGCTTACAGGAGCTGCTGGCGCCGATACGCGAACGCCGGGCGACCTATATTCAGGATAAAGGCATGCTGCTGGCGCTGCTGCGCCGGGGAAGCGAGCGGGCGCACGAACTGACGCAACGGACGCTGCATGAAGTAAAACGCGGCCTGGGGCTGCCGGTGCTGTTTTGAGGCGCGGCGATCTCTCCGCACTGAAATCCGCTGCCACATCTCTCCCGGGGGCGGCGCCTGAGGCGCCTTGCCCGGGCTACAGGTTCACAGCCGTCTGCGGTCAGGTAGGCGGGACAGGCGCAGCGCGCCGCGCCCGGGATGGCGCCCGACCGGAAGATATTCTGCGGTTTATTCCCCGGTGGCGGCTATCGCCTTACCGGGGCTACGGGTTCACAGCCGTCTGCGATCAGGTAGCCCGGACAGGCGCAGCGCGCCGCCTCCGGGATGGCGCCCGACCGGAAGATATTCTGCGGTTTATTCCCCGGTGGCGGCTGTCGCCTTACCGGGGCTACGGGTTCACAGCCGTCTGCGATCAGGTAGCCCGGACAGGCGCAGCGCGCCGCCTCCGGGAAGGACCCGGCAGCTTAGTTGCCGTCGCCTTCATGCAGCTTCACGCAGTTGCGCCCATCGCGCTTGGCGACGTACAGCGCGCTGTCGGCATCGCGCAGCAGCAGATTGTAATCCGGATGACCGGTGTGGACGGCGTAGCCGATGCTGGCGGTAATCGAAATCTCATTGTCAGCGCCAACGCTAAACGCCAGCTGGCTGATTTTTTTACGCAGCCGTTCAAGGATAGTAAAGGCTTCCGCGGCGCCGGTCTCCACCAGCACCAGCAGAAACTCCTCGCCGCCGTAGCGGAAGATATAATCGCTGGATCGAATATTATCGCTGAGCAGCTCCGCAACGTGCTTAATCGCCCGGTCGCCAACCATATGACCCCAGCTATCATTGATCTCTTTAAAGTGGTCGATGTCGATAATCGCCACCGTCATCGGCAGTTCATATTCCATCGCCAGCGTCACTTCATGCTTGAGGACAACCGGCAGATAGCGGCGGTTAAGCAGGCTGGTCAGCGTATCCTTACCGCTTTGCATCTGCGACAGGCTGCTAAACAGCACCCCCATCTGGCTGCCGATCTGCTGGCAATGGATATGGATCCCCTGCAGCAAAGCCTGCGTGTTTTTATACTCAGAACCCTCAGACGAGGATTTCCAGGCGGATAACAGCGCATCCACCTTGCTAATTAAGTCGGCGATTTCCTGCATTTGCGGATTTTTGTTAAAGTAACGCACGCATTTATGACGGAACCACAGGCCAAATTCAGAATCAGATAATAACGCTCCGTTAATATCGCTTTTATTATCGCTAACGATATTAAAAATAGCGGTATTTTCCCATCCGGAGAGCGAGGCCTGCTGTTTGCCATATTCCAGCGGCACGTTATCCATCAGGCTATACAGGCGGTACGCTTCTTCATTTTTCGTTGCCCGATAGTGCGACAGGGTATAGGCGTGGCACATCATTTCTACCGCCATGTTAATGGCCATGATGGCGTAGTAGATGGCGGAAACGCTGGTCTCGCGATCGAGCTGGCTATCGCGGATATTTTCAATCAGCCCGGCTTTCAGCTGGCGCGCGCCGCGCAGTACCGCCTCTGCCGGGATACCAATGCGTGAATGGATGCTGCCGATCAGGTACTGCCGCTCCGCCAGCGCCTGCAGATTTTCCTTATCGCACATCAGGATATCTTTCACCCACCCGGCCAGCGAGCTGCTGAGCCGCTCCTCAACTAAGTCATAGCTAAGGTGCCGCGCAATGTCCGGGTCCTGGAAAATAAAATCATAAAAACGGGTCGCTAACGCCTCCGCCTGCTGCCCGGCAATATTTTTAAGTACCGCCCTCACTTCCGGCGTCAGGCTGTCGTACAGCGGCAACCACTCCTTAAAAATAATCGAGATATATTTTTGGCTTTCATCTTTCATTGAATAAAGCGCTCGCCCGGCGTGAGTGTATTTTCAGGGCCGCCGATCATACAACAGTTCTCCTGGGGCAACCAGATTAAAAATGCGCCAGTCGCCAGGGAATAATATCCTCTGGTTATTAGCACTAAGGAATAGCTTATATGTACGATGATTTAATGAAGAACGATTATGATTATCTGCGCCGGTATCACCCCAATAGGCATTATGGGTAATATTGTGCCATCGCGCTCCTCGCTGTTTTTATGTTAACCCGACAACAAGACCCTGCTTTGTATATGGACATACTCATTGCGGGTGTTAGTATGACATTGACGGTAGCAATAAATATGCGTGTTTCATTTAAGGCGAGGATTGCTGATGATGACCACATTGATCGCACCTCTTTCTGACCGGTTAGCAGCGCTGCAGGCTCCCTGCGCCGGTCGGCCTTATTCCCGATATCTCCCTTCCCTGAAGAGACGAAACTCCGCCATGCGGAGGAGAAGCGCGCACCACTCAGCCTATGGAACAAAGCGAGTCGCGTATGGACAAAATCAAACGGCGTTGGGTTGGATACGTTATTGGTTTAGCGGTGGTGATTGCCGCAGCGGCATGGTGGATGCTGCGCCCGCCGGGGATTCCAGCGGGCTTTGCCAGCAGTAACGGCAGGATTGAAGCCACTGAAGTCGATATCGCCACCAAAACCGCCGGGCGTATCGACACCATCCTGGTCAAAGAGGGGCAGTTTGTTCGCCAGGGCGACGTGCTGGCGCGTATGGACACCCGGGTACTCAACGAACAACGGCTGGAGGCCGCCGCGCAAATCAAGGAAGCAGAGAGCGCGATTGCCGCCGCGAAAGCCCTGCTCGACCAGCGTCAAAGCGAAATGCGCGCTACGGAAGCGGTGGTGAAGCAGCGGCAGGCGGAGCTGAACTCCTCGGCTAAACGTCACGTCCGCTCCAGCACGCTCTCGCAGCGCGGCGCGGTCTCCGCGCAGCAGCTGGATGACGACCAGGCGGCGGCAGAAAGCGCCAGGGCGGCGCTGGAATCCGCCAAAGCGCAGGTCTCTGCCGCCAGGGCCGCGATTGAGGCGGCGCGCACCAGCATCATTCAGGCGCAAACCCGGGTCGAGGCCGCCCAGGCGACCGAACGGCGGATTATCGCCGATATCGACGATAGCGAGCTGAAAGCCCCGCGCGATGGCCGCATTCAGTACCGCGTAGCCGAACCGGGAGAGGTGCTGGCGGCGGGCGGCCGGGTGCTGAATATGGTCGATTTATCCGATGTCTATATGACCTTCTTCCTGCCTACCGAGCAGGCGGGTCTGCTGGCGCTGGGCAGCGAAGCGCGAATTATCCTCGATGCCGCGCCGAATCTGGTGATCCCCGCCAATATCAGTTTTGTCGCCAGCGTGGCGCAGTTTACGCCTAAAACGGTGGAAACCAGCGATGAACGGCTGAAGCTGATGTTCCGCGTAAAAGCCCGTATTCCGCCAGAGCTGCTGGCGGAGCATCTGGAGTATGTGAAGACCGGCCTGCCCGGGATGGCCTGGGTTCGTCTGGATAACCAGCAGGCGTGGCCTGAAGCGCTGACGGTGAGGTTGCCGCAATGAAAACCGTCGCCCGCCTGGAAAACGTCAGCCAGCACTTTGACGCAACCGTCGCGCTGAAGGACATTACGCTGAGCATTCCCGCTCGCCGTATGGTGGGCCTGATCGGGCCCGACGGCGTGGGCAAGTCCAGCCTTCTATCGCTGATCTCCGGCGCGCGCGTGATTGAGCACGGCAACATTATGGTGCTCGGCGGCGATATGAGCGAGGTACGTCATCGCCAGGACGTCTGCCCGAAAATCGCCTGGATGCCCCAGGGGCTGGGGAAGAACCTCTACCATACCCTATCGGTCTATGAAAACGTCGATTTCTTCGCCCGTCTGTTCGGCCATGATAAAGCCGAACGCGACATCCGCATCAATGAGCTGCTCCAGAGTACCGGCCTGGCGCCGTTTCGCGACCGCCCGGCAGGAAAACTCTCCGGGGGGATGAAGCAAAAGCTCGGCCTGTGCTGCGCGCTCATTCACGACCCGCAGCTGCTGATCCTCGATGAACCCACCACCGGCGTCGATCCCCTCTCGCGGGCGCAGTTTTGGGATCTGATCGACAGCATCCGCCAGCGTCAGCCGGAGATGAGCGTCCTGGTCGCCACCGCTTACATGGAGGAGGCGGAGCGCTTTGACTGGCTGGTGGCCATGAACGCGGGGGAAGTTCTGGCGACCGGCAGCGCCGATGAGCTTAAAGCGCACACGGCGAGTCAGACGCTGGAACAGGCGTTTATCGCCCTGCTTCCCGAAGCCCAGCGCCTGGCGCATAAAGAGGTGATCATCCCGCCGCGCAATGCCGATGAAAGCGAAGTTGCGATTGAAGCGCGCGGGCTGACGATGCGCTTCGGTCAATTTGTCGCCGTTGATCACGTCAACTTTCGCATCGCCCGCGGCGAGATTTTCGGCTTCCTCGGATCTAACGGCTGCGGCAAATCAACAACCATGAAAATGCTGACCGGGCTGCTACCGGCCAGCGAAGGCGAGGCCTGGCTGTTTGGCCAGCCGGTCGACCCCAGGGATATCGAAACCCGCCGCCGCGTTGGCTATATGTCGCAGGCCTTCTCCCTCTATAGCGAACTGACCGTACGGCAAAACCTCGAGCTGCATGCCCGCCTGTTCCACATCCCGGATGCGGAGATCCCGGGGCGGATCGCCGAAATGAGCCAGCGCTTTATGCTGGAAGAGGTTGAGGACACCCTGCCCGCTTCGCTGCCGCTAGGTATCCGCCAGCGCCTCTCGCTGGCGGTCGCGGTGATCCACCGCCCGGAAATGTTAATCCTTGATGAACCCACCTCCGGCGTCGATCCGGTAGCCCGGGACATGTTCTGGCAGCTGATGGTCGATCTTGCGCGTCAGGACCGGGTGACCATTTTTATCTCCACCCACTTTATGAATGAAGCGGAACGCTGCGATCGCATTTCGCTGATGCATGCCGGAAAAGTGCTGGCCAGCGATACGCCGCAGGCGCTGGTGGAGCAGCGCGGATCGGCCAGCCTTGAAGAGGCGTTTATCGCCTGGCTACAGGAAGCGGCGGATGCCGCGCAGCCGCCTGATGCGCAGGCTGCACCGATTCCCGCGATGGAACATAAAGCCGAAAGCGTGGCGCCGCGTCAGGCGTTCAGCCTGCAGCGCCTGTTTAGCTACAGCCGCCGCGAAGCGCTTGAGCTGCGCCGCGATCCGGTGCGATCGACTCTGGCACTGCTCGGCACCGTGATCCTGATGTTTATTATGGGCTATGGGATCAGTATGGACGTCGAAGATCTGCGGTTTGCGGTGCTCGACCGCGACCAGACCATCAGCAGCCAGGGCTGGTCGCAAAATATCGCCGGCTCACGCTACTTCATCGAACAGCCGCCGCTGCAAAGCTATAGCGAACTGGACAGAAGAATGCGCAACGGCGAGCTGGCGGTAGCGATTGAAATTCCGCCTAATTTTGGCCGCGATATCGCCCGGGGAACGCCGGTGCAGATTGGCGTGTGGGTGGACGGCGCGATGCCGAACCGCGCGGAGACGGTGCGCGGCTACGTGCAGGCCATGCATCTGGCCTGGCTGCAGGAGATGGCCGGTCGCCAGGCCAGCCCCAATCGCGATACCTCACTGATTTCCATCGAGACCCGCTATCGCTATAACCCGGATGTGAAGAGCCTGCCGGCGATTGTACCGGCGGTGATTCCGCTGCTGTTAATGATGATCCCGGCGATGCTCAGCGCGCTCAGCGTGGTCCGCGAGAAAGAGCTTGGTTCAATCATCAATCTGTACGTGACGCCAACCACCCGCAGCGAATTTCTGCTGGGTAAACAGGTGCCGTATATCGTGCTGGGGATGTTCAACTTCTTCCTGCTCTGCGCGCTGTCGGTCTTTGTTTTTGGCGTGCCGCACAAAGGGAGTTTTCTGACGCTCACCCTCGCCGCGCTGCTCTACGTCACTATCGCCACCGGACTTGGCCTGCTGATTTCAACCTTTATGAAAAGCCAGATTGCGGCGATTTTCGGCACCGCGATCATTACGCTTATCCCGGCGACGCAGTTTTCCGGGATGATCGACCCCGTCGCCTCGCTGGAAGGCCCCGGGCGCTGGATTGGCCAGATTTATCCAACCAGCCACTTTCTGACCATCGCGCGAGGAACGTTTTCCAAAGCGCTGAATCTGACCGACCTGTGGGGATCCTTTATTCCGCTGCTTATCGCGGTTCCGCTGGTGCTGGGCCTGAGCGTGTGGCTGTTGAAAAAACAGGAGGGATAATGCGCGGACTACGCAATATTTATAATTTGGGGATGAAAGAGCTACGCAGCCTGCTGGGCGATAAAGCGATGCTGACGTTGATTGTCTTTGCTTTTACCGTCTCGGTTTACTCCTCCGCGACCGTTATGCCGGGTTCGCTGCATCTGGCGCCCATCGCTATTGCCGACATGGATAAGTCGCAGCTTTCATCGCGTATTATCAATGGTTTTTACCGGCCCTGGTTTTTGCCGCCGGCGCTGATTACAGCTGATGAGATGGACGCCGGACTGGATGCGGGGCGCTATACTTTCGCCATCAATATTCCACCGGATTTCCAGCGCGACGTTCTGGCCGGACGCCAGCCCGAGCTACAGGTTAACGTCGACGCGACGCGAATGAGCCAGGCGTTTACCGGCAATAGCTATATCCAGAATATCGTCACCGGCGAGGTGAACAGCTTTGTCGCCCGCTACCGGGACAACGGTACGCTGCCGGTTGAGCTGGCCGTCAGGATGCGTTTTAACCCGAACCTGGAGCAGGAGCGTTTCGGCGCCGTCATGGCAATTATCAACAATATCACCATGCTGGCGATCGTGCTGACCGGCTCGGCGCTGATACGCGAGCGGGAACATGGTACCGTGGAGCACCTGCTGGTTATGCCGGTCACGCCGTTTGAAATCATGATGGCGAAGATATGGTCAATGGGGCTGGTGGTGCTGGTGGTTTCCGGACTCTCCCTGATCCTGATGGTTCAGGGCGTGCTGCAGGTACCGATAGAAGGCTCGATACCGCTCTTTATGCTTGGAGTGGCCCTGAGCCTGTTTGCCACTACCTCAATCGGCATTTTTATGGGCACGGTGGCGCGTTCCATGCCGCAGCTGGGGCTGCTGATGATTCTGGTGCTTTTGCCGCTGCAGATGCTTTCCGGCGGCTCCACGCCCCGGGAAAGTATGCCGCAGGCTGTACAAGATATTATGCTCACCATGCCGACGACCCACTTTGTCAGCCTGGCGCAGGCCATTCTTTATCGAGGCGCTGATTTCTCTATCGTCTGGCCGCAGTTTCTGACGCTGCTGGCTATCGGTGGCGTGTTTTTTACTATCGCCCTACTGCGTTTTCGTAAGACGATCGGGGAAATGGCCTGAGGCAATACCGATGTCGCGCTCTGCCGGTCGCGGCATCGGCGCTATTTATGGCGATTCATAAAGCGCCGCAGAGCCCAGGTGAATCCCATCGCCATGCTGAACAGGATAAACAGCAGCAGCACCCAGCTGACGGAAATTCTCAGCAGCGCACTTAGCGTCATAAGCGGCTGAAGATACACGGTAAACGAGTGGTCGGTGGGTTTACCCAGAAGAACCATCAATCCATCCGTTAACCAGACAAGCGCCCGGCAAACCAGCCAGATGATCGCCGGCCAGCAGAGCAGGACCAGAAAGGTAAAACGCTCCCGGATATAATGTATCAGTTGGCGCAAAGGAGGCCAGTTAATCAGAATTTTCATTAATATTCTCATATTGCCAGCCGGTAACATGCACTATTCGTCAAAAGACGTTACCGGGTTAGCTTCCATACAGGCAATGCACCCTATGTTTTTAGCAAATTTGAATTAACTTAAACCAGATCGAGTTAACAAAGTGTTAAGGACACTAAGTCATTTCGCAGAAAAAGTCCAGCTGTTATGCCTGTGTGCTCGGCAGGGGAGAGGGTTTCGTATCTATTTGTTAACCTGATGACTTTAGAATAACTTAAGAGTTATGCGGGTAATATTCTTAATATAATTCCTGTTAAATATTCAGAAACGCGTTTATCTCTATTTTTATTTCCATATAACGTTCACGCCAATAAAAACGCACTTGCCATAGAATTAATTTATTCACAGAGTAAATTCCTGGCTGATCAGTTTTCGATAAAAATGAGGTTTAGATAGATCTATGCTATTCGCCGTTACGGCGTTCAGTGATTTTGCCGGCAAGCTCTCTGCACAATTCATCGCTCTCGTTGTGACGCCAGGTTAAGTACAAAAAACCTTTTATTTCAAAGCGATATATACTTATTTCGCTTAAGTACTGCGGATGCCCTATCGTGAAAAAGGTCTGGTAAAGGATCCTTGCCGGGCTTTAATACGGATTTCTCAGACGACAAAAACGCAAAAAGCCCATCCGTCAGGATGGGCTCTTCACTTGTTTGATGCCTGGCAGTTCCCTACTCTCACATGGGGAGACCCCACACTACCATCGGCGCTACGGCGTTTCACTTCTGAGTTCGGCATGGGGTCAGGTGGGACCACCGCGCTGTCGCCGCCAGGCAAATTCTTTGTGCTCAGTACGCAATTCTTTATCGCATCAGCCGCGTTGCCCGCGCTCGCAAAGTCAGTCACATACCTCAGTATGCTTCCTCCTTTCCTTCGCTTGTCGCCTTGCTGCTGCGCAAATTATTGCGTACTCAACTCTGAATCTAAGCTGAAAATCTCTCAATCCGCCAAAACATCTTCGGCGTTGTAAGGTTAAGCCTCACGGTTCATTAGTACCGGTTAGCTCAACGCATCGCTGCGCTTACACACCCGGCCTATCAACGTCGTCGTCTTCAACGTTCCTTCAGGACCCTTAAAGGGTCAGGGAGAACTCATCTCGGGGCAAGTTTCGTGCTTAGATGCTTTCAGCACTTATCTCTTCCGCATTTAGCTACCGGGCAATGCCATTGGCATGACAACCCGAACACCAGTGATGCGTCCACTCCGGTCCTCTCGTACTAGGAGCAGCCCCCCTCAATTCTCCAGCGCCCACGGCAGATAGGGACCGAACTGTCTCACGACGTTCTAAACCCAGCTCGCGTACCACTTTAAATGGCGAACAGCCATACCCTTGGACCTACTTCAGCCCCAGGATGTGATGAGCCGACATCGAGGTGCCAAACACCGCCGTCGATATGAACTCTTGGGCGGTATCAGCCTGTTATCCCCGGAGTACCTTTTATCCGTTGAGCGATGGCCCTTCCATTCAGAACCACCGGATCACTATGACCTGCTTTCGCACCTGCTCGCGCCGTCACGCTCGCAGTCAAGCCAGCTTATGCCATTGCACTAACCTCCTGATGTCCGACCAGGATTAGCTGACCTTCGTGCTCCTCCGTTACTCTTTAGGAGGAGACCGCCCCAGTCAAACTACCCACCAGACACTGTCCGCAACCCGGATTACGGGCCCACGTTAGAACACCAGCCATTAAAGGGTGGTATTTCAAGGATGGCTCCATGCAGACTGGCGTCCACACTTCAAAGCCTCCCACCTATCCTACACATCAAGGACCAGTGTTCAGTGTCAAGCTATAGTAAAGGTTCACGGGGTCTTTCCGTCTTGCCGCGGGTACACTGCATCTTCACAGCGAGTTCAATTTCACTGAGTCTCGGGTGGAGACAGCCTGGCCATCATTACGCCATTCGTGCAGGTCGGAACTTACCCGACAAGGAATTTCGCTACCTTAGGACCGTTATAGTTACGGCCGCCGTTTACCGGGGCTTCGATCAAGAGCTTCTCCGTGAGGATAACCCCATCAATTAACCTTCCGGCACCGGGCAGGCGTCACACCGTATACGTCCACTTTCGTGTTTGCACAGTGCTGTGTTTTTAATAAACAGTTGCAGCCAGCTGGTATCTTCGACTGATTTCAGCTCCACGAGCAAGTCGCTTCACCTACCATCAGCGTGCCTTCTCCCGAAGTTACGGCACCATTTTGCCTAGTTCCTTCACCCGAGTTCTCTCAAGCGCCTTGGTATTCTCTACCTGACCACCTGTGTCGGTTTGGGGTACGATTTGATGTTACCTGATGCTTAGAGGCTTTTCCTGGAAGCAGGGCATTTGTCACTTCAGCACCGTAGTGCCTCGTCATCACACCTCAGCGTTAGTGACGTTCCGGATTTACCTGGAACATCCGCCTACATGCTTAAACCGGGACAACCGTCGCCCGGCCAACATAGCCTTCTCCGTCCCCCCTTCGCAGTAACACCGAGTACAGGAATATTAACCTGTTTCCCATCGACTACGCCTTTCGGCCTCGCCTTAGGGGTCGACTCACCCTGCCCCGATTAACGTTGGACAGGAACCCTTGGTCTTCCGGCGTGCGGGTTTTTCACCCGCATTATCGTTACTTATGTCAGCATTCGCACTTCTGATACCTCCAGCAACCCTCACAGGCCACCTTCAACGGCTTACAGAACGCTCCCCTACCCAACAACACATAGTGTCGCTGCCGCAGCTTCGGTGCATGGTTTAGCCCCGTTACATCTTCCGCGCAGGCCGACTCGACCAGTGAGCTATTACGCTTTCTTTAAATGATGGCTGCTTCTAAGCCAACATCCTGGCTGTCTGGGCCTTCCCACATCGTTTCCCACTTAACCATGACTTTGGGACCTTAGCTGGCGGTCTGGGTTGTTTCCCTCTTCACGACGGACGTTAGCACCCGCCGTGTGTCTCCCGTGATAACATTCTTCGGTATTCGTAGTTTGCATCGGGTTGGTAAGTCGGGATGACCCCCTAGCCGAAACAGTGCTCTACCCCGAAGATGAGTTCACGAGGCGCTACCTAAATAGCTTTCGGGGAGAACCAGCTATCTCCCGGTTTGATTGGCCTTTCACCCCCAGCCACAAGTCATCCGCTAATTTTTCAACATTAGTCGGTTCGGTCCTCCAGTTAGTGTTACCCAACCTTCAACCTGCCCATGGCTAGATCACCGGGTTTCGGGTCTATACCCTGCAACTTAACGCCCAGTTAAGACTCGGTTTCCCTGCGGCTCCCCTATACGGTTAACCTTGCTACAGAATATAAGTCGCTGACCCATTATACAAAAGGTACGCAGTCACCCAACCAGTGGGCTCCTACTGCTTGTACGTACACGGTTTCAGGTTCTTTTTCACTCCCCTCGCCGGGGTTCTTTTCGCCTTTCCCTCACGGTACTGGTTCACTATCGGTCAGTCAGGAGTATTTAGCCTTGGAGGATGGTCCCCCCATATTCAGACAGGATACCACGTGTCCCGCCCTACTCTTCGAGTTCACAACCTGTGTGTTTTAGTGTACGGGAGTATCACCCTGTACCCTGCGACTTTCCAGACGCTTCCACTAACACACAAGCTGATTCAGACTCCGGGCTGCTCCCCGTTCGCTCGCCGCTACTGGGGGAATCTCGGTTGATTTCTTTTCCTCGGGGTACTTAGATGTTTCAGTTCCCCCGGTTCGCCTCGTTAACCTATGTATTCAGTTAACGATAGTGCAACGAATTGCACTGGGTTTCCCCATTCGGACATCGCCGGCTGTAACGGTTCATATCACCTTACCGACGCTTTTCGCAGATTAGCACGTCCTTCATCGCCTCTGACTGCCAGGGCATCCACCGTGTACGCTTAGTCGCTTAACCTCACAACCCGAAGATGTTTCGTAAAACATCATCGTGTCGCGAAAATTTGAGAGACTCGAACACACATTAACTGTGTGTCGTTTCAATTTTCAGCTTGATCCAGATTTTTAAAGAGCAAATATCTCAAACGTCACCCGAAGATGAGTTTTGAGATATCGGTTGGTTGTGCCTTTCACTCACAGCCAGCAAGTGGCGTCCCCTAGGGGATTCGAACCCCTGTTGCCGCCGTGAAAGGGCGGAGTCCTAACCGCTAGACGAAGGGGACACGAGGTGTCGCGACTTCGCAGCCGTCTTGCTTCTTTACATCTATCAGACAATCTGTGTGAGCACTACAAAGGCAGGTTCTTTAAGGTAAGGAGGTGATCCAACCGCAGGTTCCCCTACGGTTACCTTGTTACGACTTCACCCCAGTCATGAATCACAAAGTGGTAAGCGCCCTCCCGAAGGTTAAGCTACCTACTTCTTTTGCAACCCACTCCCATGGTGTGACGGGCGGTGTGTACAAGGCCCGGGAACGTATTCACCGTGGCATTCTGATCCACGATTACTAGCGATTCCGACTTCATGGAGTCGAGTTGCAGACTCCAATCCGGACTACGACATACTTTATGAGGTCCGCTTGCTCTCGCGAGGTCGCTTCTCTTTGTATATGCCATTGTAGCACGTGTGTAGCCCTACTCGTAAGGGCCATGATGACTTGACGTCATCCCCACCTTCCTCCAGTTTATCACTGGCAGTCTCCTTTGAGTTCCCGGCCGGACCGCTGGCAACAAAGGATAAGGGTTGCGCTCGTTGCGGGACTTAACCCAACATTTCACAACACGAGCTGACGACAGCCATGCAGCACCTGTCTCAGAGTTCCCGAAGGCACCAAAGCATCTCTGCTAAGTTCTCTGGATGTCAAGAGTAGGTAAGGTTCTTCGCGTTGCATCGAATTAAACCACATGCTCCACCGCTTGTGCGGGCCCCCGTCAATTCATTTGAGTTTTAACCTTGCGGCCGTACTCCCCAGGCGGTCGACTTAACGCGTTAGCTCCGGAAGCCACTCCTCAAGGGAACAACCTCCAAGTCGACATCGTTTACAGCGTGGACTACCAGGGTATCTAATCCTGTTTGCTCCCCACGCTTTCGCACCTGAGCGTCAGTCTTTGTCCAGGGGGCCGCCTTCGCCACCGGTATTCCTCCAGATCTCTACGCATTTCACCGCTACACCTGGAATTCTACCCCCCTCTACAAGACTCCAGCCTGCCAGTTTCGAATGCAGTTCCCAGGTTGAGCCCGGGGATTTCACATCCGACTTGACAGACCGCCTGCGTGCGCTTTACGCCCAGTAATTCCGATTAACGCTTGCACCCTCCGTATTACCGCGGCTGCTGGCACGGAGTTAGCCGGTGCTTCTTCTGCGGGTAACGTCAATTGCTGAGGTTATTAATCTCAACACCTTCCTCCCCGCTGAAAGTACTTTACAACCCGAAGGCCTTCTTCATACACGCGGCATGGCTGCATCAGGCTTGCGCCCATTGTGCAATATTCCCCACTGCTGCCTCCCGTAGGAGTCTGGACCGTGTCTCAGTTCCAGTGTGGCTGGTCATCCTCTCAGACCAGCTAGGGATCGTCGCCTAGGTGAGCCGTTACCCCACCTACCAGCTAATCCCATCTGGGCACATCTGATGGCAAGAGGCCCGAAGGTCCCCCTCTTTGGTCTTGCGACGTTATGCGGTATTAGCTACCGTTTCCAGTAGTTATCCCCCTCCATCAGGCAGTTTCCCAGACATTACTCACCCGTCCGCCACTCGTCACCCGAGAGCAAGCTCTCTGTGCTACCGTTCGACTTGCATGTGTTAGGCCTGCCGCCAGCGTTCAATCTGAGCCATGATCAAACTCTTCAATTTAAGTTTGATGCTCGTAGAATTAAACTTCGTAATGAATTACGTGTTCACTCTTTGAGACTTGGTATTCATTTTTCGTCCGAGGACGCTAAGAATCCATGTCACTTTGAGTGCCCACACAGATTGTCTGATAAATTGTTAAAGAGCAGTGCAACGCGGCTTTCGCTCACCGTTGCGAGGTGGCGTATATTACGCTTTCCTCTTTCAGAGTCAACCCGTTATTTCAGGATTTTTTCTCTTCAACCGACCCGGTTGTTTGTGAAGTGATTCACATCTGCCGTGTCAGTGGGAGCGCATTATAGGGAGCTGCCGGGATATAGCAACCCTTAAAATACAAAAAACTTATCAAACGCTCATAATTTAAACTTCTCACGCTCCCTCCACGCCGGAAAAAATGGGGGAAAGCCAGACGCCACGCGGGCTGCAGCGAATTCAGGCAAAAGCGACATTTTGCGAAAATCAACGTTATCCGCTTGACGTTTCCCCCTCTCTTACCCTGTCGTAACTTCAGATGATGAATTAAGCACCAGCCTTGACCCATGACAAAGCGGCTTGAGGATGCATATTTCTATAATCAGGCCCGTTTCTTCTTATTGGTATGAACCTATGGCTTATCAACTCAACATTAACTGGCCTGAGTTTTTAGAAAAGTACTGGCAAAAGCAGCCGGTCGTATTAAAGAAGGCTTTCGCGAATTTCGTCGATCCGATTACGCCGGATGAGCTGGCCGGGCTGGCCATGGAACCGGAAGTCGATAGTCGACTGGTGAGCTTCAAGAACGGTCAATGGCAGGCCAGCAACGGGCCGTTTGAACATTTTGATGGCCTGGGCGAAACCGGCTGGTCGCTCCTGGCTCAGGCGGTAAACCACTGGCATATGCCCGCCGCTGAACTGGTGCGCCCCTTCCGCGTGCTGCCGGACTGGCGTTTAGACGATCTGATGATCTCCTTTTCCGTACCGGGCGGCGGCGTGGGCCCGCATATCGACCAGTACGACGTCTTTATTATTCAGGGCATGGGCAGCCGCCGCTGGCGCGTGGGCGATAAGCTACCGATGCGTCAGTTCTGCCCGCATCCGGCGCTGCTGCACGTTGACCCGTTCCCGCCGATCATTGATGAAGATCTGCAACCTGGCGATATTCTGTACATTCCGCCCGGATTCCCGCACGACGGAATCACTCACGAAACGGCGCTGAACTACTCCGTCGGCTTCCGTGGGCCAAACGGCCGCGATTTGATCAGCAGCTTTGCCGATTACGCGCTGGAAAACGATCTCGGCGGCGAGCACTACAGCGATCCGGATTTGACCTGCCGCGAACATCCGGGACGGGTAGAAGAGTATGAACTGGAACGCCTGCGCGGCATGATGATCGAGATGATTAGCCAGCCGGAAGATTTCCGCCGCTGGTTTGGGCGTTTTGCCACCACGCCGCGCCACGAGCTGGATATTGCGCCCGCTGAACCGCCTTTTGAAGAAGAGGAGATTGTCGACGCGCTGGCGGGCGGTGAAATGCTGACTCGCCTGAGCGGCCTGCGCGTACTGCACATCGGCGACAGCTTCTTTGTGAATAGCGAACAGCTGGAGCCAACCGATCCCGCGGCTCTGGACGCACTGTGCCGCTATACCCTGCTGGGTAAAGAGGAGCTAGGCGAGGCCGCGCTGCGCAATCCGGCTTTTATTGCCGATCTGACCCGCCTGATTAACCAGGGCTACTGGTTCTTCGACGAATAGCTTCATCATCGGTTCATATAAAGAAGGCGCGGAACCCGCGCCTTCTTCTTTACTATCGCTACAGCATCATTTACCGAGCAGCGCCTCAAACTGCGCCTGGTAGTGCGGCGCGTTCCATGAACCATCAAACAGGGTGTAAGTAATATATCCTTTGTTGAGCCAGCCCGAGTCATTATCCCCTTCCGCCGGTTTCATCGCCTCCGGATTCATCGTCTGTTTGGCGGTACCGTCCGCCAGAAGTTCATAACCAATCTGCGGCACAGGGAATTGTTCATTCTCAATATAATGAACGCCCTTAATTTCAGCCGACGGCAGCGGCGGATAGTTAATGCTCAACCCGGCCCCCTGCGGCATAATCGGGCTTCCCGGTTTATGCGCGGCGTTAAGTTTATCCACCAGCGAGACGACATAATCCACCGAATCAGGCCAGTACTTATGCGTGCTCGGCCATTTGTTCTTCATTTCTTCTTCCGTGAAGCGGTAGCCAATGCTGGCGGCAATCGCCGGGAAACCGTAGCGTACGGCGCGGGCCGCGGCGCTCACGGTGCCGGAGTTAACCTGCGCCATACCGGTATTGGGACCATCGTTGACGCCCGAAATCACCAGATCCGGCGGCGCGTCTTTCAGCACGCCCCACAGGCCAAAATCCAGCGCATCGGCAGGAGTTCCAGGGAAGCAGTAGCGTTTGTCAGCGGCTTTTTTGACATCAAAAACTTTACCCGTCTTAAAGGTAATTGCCGACCCGATACCGCTCTGATTCGTTGCCGGCGCCACCATCCAGACGTCATACCCTTTGGCCGCCAGTTTTTCCTGCAGCGAAGTGGTCCCCACAGACTGGCAGCCATCGTCGTTAACCAGCAGTATTTTCAGCGGTTTTTCAGCAGCCTGTACGCCAGCGGCAGATAACGCCAGAATGGCGGCAGTCAGGATTTTCGTTCTCATCATCACTCCTTGTTGGGTAGCAGAGGTATTTCTTAGGCGCAAAAAAAAACCTAAGACTCCTGCCGCACGCCAAATTGGCGGACAGGGGTCTTAGGTTTTGCCTGTGGTCAGTAACAATCCCAGAGTGCTGCGAAAATAACGCCAGAGCGTAAAAGAGTCCAGCCCGGACATCATTATTCTGTGACGGAGATCAATCCTCTAAAATTATTTAAGCCGAAAACTGCCAATTAATCTGAAAATTAAACTTAAGATACAACTCAATCAACAAAATTACCTCCATGAAGACGATCACATTTATTGACATTCATAATAAATAGAGGATGTCTTTTCTCATAATTAGTGCTAACGTCGCCCTTGTTGGATTGTTACTGTTTAGAACAGGCGAAACCTACGTTATAGACGTTCGAGCGAACATAATCTTATTTATGCTTCGCGTCGAATATCTGACGTAGGTTTTTTTTTGCTTATAAAAAGACCATTCAGGTGGAGCGTTATATGAAGAAGTGGCTAATAGCATTAATGATGGCGGCAGGCGCGGCAACCTGCTCTGCGGCGGAAGTTAAAAACGATGACGGCGTGAATATCTATTTCGCCCGTCATGGCAAAACGCTGCTGAATACGTTTGACCGCGTGCAGGGTTGGGCGGACTCACCGCTTACCGAAGACGGCATTCGCGTCGCTCGTTATCTCGGCGAGGGGCTTAAAGGTATTCCTTTTGATAGCTTCTATTCCAGCGATGCCGGACGTCAGCGTGAAACCATGCAGGTGATCCTTAAGCAAACCGGAGTAAGTGATTACAAACTTACTGAGCTCAGCGGCCTGCGGGAAGCCTTCTTCGGCGGTTTCGAAGGCGGCTATAACAAAGATATGGCCGACGCCGGCGCCAGACAGCTGGGGCTTAAAGACGGCGCTGCGCTGTTCAGCCAAATGAAAGCGGGCACCCTGGCCGTCGATACCAACCAGAACGCGCTGGCAGCGGCCGACCCAAAGGGTATGGCGGAAAACTATCAGCAGGTAAAAACCCGTACCCAGGCAGCGCTGCACACTATCGTTGAAAACGCGCAGGCCCGGGGCGATAAAAACGTGCTGGCAATTTCATCCGGTACCGCAATGCAGATTATGATTTCCGATTTAACCGACGATAACGCGAAAAACAAGCCGCTTGCCAATGCCGCGGTGGTTAAAATTGTTTATAAAGACGGCAAATATACCGTTCCAGAAATTGGCACCATGAAATATGTTGAAGCCGGAAAACAGGCTCTCGATAAAAAATAATACCCACGCTTAATTATTTATTACGGCAGACTTCAGGCGAAAACACCTCGCCTGGATCGCTGCGTCCCTACTCTGGGGTTTATTATGAAAATCAATACTACAACAGTCGCCATTATGCTGCTGGCTATTCCCGCCAGCGCCTGGTCAGCTTCGACCACTAACAGCCTGAAGGAGCGCGATTATATCGATACCGTGCTCGACGATCCGTTATTCAGCCAGTCCCATATGAATTTATCGTTTAAAAACTACTGGAAATATCTTAAGGAAGAAGAGACCGAGCCAAAGAAAGTCCATAATGCCTGGGGTCAGGGCGTCGCCGTCGATTATCAGTCCGGCTATTTTGCCGATATTATTGGCTTTGATGCCACTTACTACGGAGCGGTCAAGCTCGGCGCCAGCGATTACTTTAACTCCCGCGGCGTGCTGTATAACAACGGCAGCGGGAATAAAAAGAGCAACGCTGAAGGCTTTTCCAAATTTGGTCAACGCAACGTCAAGCTACAGTATCGCCTGGCGGACACTCATCTGAACGCCCGCTGGGGCTGGCAGACGATGAAAAACTTTGGCGTCATCTCCAACTCCACCCGACTCTCTCCGACCACCTATTTGGGCTGGACCGGCGCGGTGAACTACGGCCCCTTCACGCTGCGCGGCGCGTACATCGAAAGCGCGATGGATCGTAACTCGCCGGATAAGAAACGCTTCCAGACCAACAGCGGACAGTACATTAACCATATCGCCAGCGGCGATATTCTGTGGCAAAGCGAGCACCTGAACATGCAGTACGGCTATGGTGAAAGCGATAACTATCTGCGCCGCCATATTCTGTTTACCAATATTAAGCCGATAAAAGCGCTGAACATCGGTACTCAGGTCTACGCCACTCACGCGCTGGACGAGTATAAAGCGATGCCAGCGAATAAGCGTGACTTTGACGACGACGCCTGGCACATCGCCATGGATGTGAAGTGGCAGGCGGACAACTGGAGCACCAAGTGGGGTCTGGGCTATACCGATGCGAACAAGGCCAATGAAGTGGGCTTCTACCCGCGCCATATGAGTAAAAACTCGCGCGGGACCTTTATCTCAATGGCTTACGCCGGTAACGACTATATGCGCGACGGTGAACTGGTTCTCTCTAATATGTCGGACTATAACCTGACGCCGGAGCTGGCGATCGGTCTCGCCGGCAACATCGCCCAGTTTAACTACCGCGGCAACCACGTCCGTACCGGGGAAATTAACGCCTTCAGCCGCTGGGTGCCGACGCACCCAAGACTGAAAAATCTCACCGTCTGGGCGATGTTCGGGCCGGGCTGGTCCTATAAGATGAATGGCAAAACGCCGGTGCTTACCGACGGCCATTACAGCCGGGCCAACTCGCTCTCTTCGGAAGTGATTATCGAATATAAATTTAATCTGTTCTGATACGCCCGCCCCGCCGGTCATGGCGGGGCAACCCTCCCCGGCTACTTCTTCACCTCATTAAGCTCATCGTTATAGCTTTCCCGCGTCACGCAGACGCACAGGATGGTAATCAGTGCCATGCAGGCGAGAAACAGCGAGATGGGCCACGATGCGCCGCCGGACCACACCAGCAGCAAGGTACCGATCATCGGCGTTAGGCCGCCGACGATGTTCGCCAGCTGAAAGCCGAGCGAGACGCCGGTATAGCGCACGCTGGTGTCAAAAAGCTCCGAAAAGAAGGCCGGCTGAACGCTGAACATCATGCCCAGCCCCACGGAATAGCAGAAGGTGGTGGCGAACATAAACATCTTCACCGAGCCGGAATCGATCATCCAGAATAGCGGGAAAGCAAAGATCAGCGTGATGGCGGCGCCGGCCAGATAGACCGGTCGGCGGCCAATTTTATCGGAAAGCCAGCCGAAGAACGGAAAGGTAAAAATGCCGACAAAGCTGGCCAGCAGCAGCCCGTTCAGCGCCGTTTCGCGAGTGAAGTTGAGTTCCCTTGTCACATAGGACATAAAGAACGCCACCGTCAGCCAGCCCAGAACAATCTCCCCCATGCGCATGCCCATCGCCAGGAACACCGCTTTACGGTGATGCTTGAGTACGGTGAGAATGGGAAACTTCTGCTCCGCCGCTTTCGGCGCGTTCTGCTGCTGTTTCTGATTCTCCTGGAACACCGGCGTCTCTTCGATCCTTGAGCGGATAAACATCCCGACAAACAGCAGCGCGATGCTTAACAGGAAAGGCACGCGCCAGCCCCAGGACATCAGGTCATCCTCCGGCAGCATCACCACCAGCGCAAAAACGCCGGTGGCGATAAACAGGCCAAGCACGTTGCCCAACTGAACAAAAGTGCCGAAAAAGCCCCGGCGATGGCGCGGCGCATACTCGGTGATCAGCGTCGTCGCCCCACCCCATTCGCCGCCGATGGCAAAGCCCTGGCAGAGGCGCAAAAAGATAAGTATCAGCGGCGCGGCGTTGCCTATGGTGTCGTAGCTGGGGATTAAGCCTATGAAAAAAGTCGAAATCCCCATAATCATCAGCGACAGAACCAGCGATTTTTTGCGGCCGATCTTATCGCCATAGTGGCCAAATACGATGGCCCCGATGGGCCGGCTGACGAAGGTAATCGACAGCGTCAGGAAGGACACCAGCAGCGCCATCAGCGGCGAGAGGTTAGGAAAAAACAGCGACGGAAACACCAGCGCGGCGGCGGTGCCGTAGATAAAAAAGTCATAGAACTCAATCGTTGTGCCGGAAAGACCGGAGCCCAGCACGGTGAGCAGCTTTCTTCTTTCATGCGTTTGTTGCGATGTTTGTTCATTTTTTGCAGGGGTCATGGCGGGCGAGGTAAGCATAGTCATCATTAAATCCTCTGTCCTGAATCATTATTGTTAAGTCGGGCAGCGCCTGGCTAACCGCGGTCGCGAGGGAAAATCGCCCGCAAGCTAACTCGAATTAGCTAATTATAACAAGATACGGAGATTCACAACGTAAATGCTAAAAGAGTGTGACCAGGATCGGTTAAATTTTAACACCCGCCCTAGCGCCGCGAGACAAATCGCTCACGAAATAACGTAAATAATTCATTAATTTCAATCAATTATATATTTAACGCTGATTTACCGTCCCCGCAGCGCTTCCCGTCCGCTTTGCTGCCCGCCTTTATGCCGCCTCAGCAAGCGTTCCCTGTCACCTCGACCCACCGTTTAAAATAAAGAGTTAAATATTAATAAGTTAATAATTGCACATTGATAGCCATCACAAATCCCCAGTAAAGAGTTTGTTCCTGTCTTTTTTTTATCCTAATTTGCTAATTCGAGTTAGCTTAAGAAATTAGCCAGCAACAGAACGATTGATGCCGCGCTTACCCCGGCGCAGCACGCTCAACGATAACTAAGCGACCTATCCCCTACAGGAGAAATTCACATGCTGAATTTAACGTTACCCGCGGAAGCCGGGCTTATTACCCCGCAGCCAGGCGAAGTGTTGATGGTGACCAATGCGGATCTCCGCGAACCGGCTAACGTCACCTGCTGGCCCACGCAGAAGCTGTTTGAAGAGCGTCTGGAAACGGCGCTGGAAACATTAGGCTATCGCCTGCGCCGCGCCCATCCGGTCAACGAGCAGCGCGGTCACGGGTTTATCAGCAGCCAGAAAGAGGGTAGCGAGCTGTTCGCCGGGATCGATCCGGATGCGCCGGTTATTGTCCTGCTTACCGCCTGGCAATACTCCCATCACCTTGCTCCTTCGCTGGTACATCATCGCGGCCCTATTTTGCTGCTCGCCAATTTTGACGGTACCTGGCCGGGCCTCGTCGGCATGCTCTGTATGGCAGGCTGCCTCACCAGCCTGGAGCGCAACTACTCGCGGCTTTGGTCGGAAACCTTCGCCGACGAGGCGTTTATTCGCGGCTTAGACACTTGGCTGCGCGACGGCCATCTCAGCCATAAGCTCAGCTATCTGCATCCGGTTGCGCCCAGCGCGCCGCTGCTGGCCAGCGAAGCCGGGCAGATTGGCGTGAAGGTTGGGCAGTCGATCCTCAAACACAAGGCCATTGTCGGGCTGTTCGATACCTTCTGTATGGGGATGATCAACGGCGTGTTCCCGCAAAAAGCGATGATTGACGTAGGGATGCCGGTGGAGTCGCTGTCGCAATCGGCGCTGCTGGTTGAAATGAACAAGGTGCCGACCGCCCTGCGCGAAGCCTGTCTCGACTGGTATGAGACCCGCGGTATGCGCTTCCGGTTCGGCGCCGACGGGACGAAGGATCTGACCCGGGAGCAGGTGCTGGAACAGTGCGCGATGATGATCGCCATGGCGCGCTTCGTGAAGCGCTTCGGCCTGACGGCAGTGGGCGTGCAGTATCAGCAGGGGCTCAAAGACAGCTGCGCCGCCTCGGATTTTGCCGAAGGCGCCATCGGTAACGCGGAACGTTTCCCGATCCCGGATGAGAATGGCGAGATCGTCTGTCCGGACGCGCCGATCCCCTGCATCAACGAGGTGGATATGGGCAGCGCCATCCCGCAGGTGATGCTGGCGAAGCTGCTCGGCGCGCTGGGCATGGCGAGCGAAACCACCCTTCACGATATCCGCTGGGGTAGCGAGTACAACGGCACGTTCTACTGGGATCTGGAGATCTCCGGCGCTGTGCCGTTCGCCCATCTGAAAGGCGGGATCGCCGGGGCCACCGGCTATCGCCAGCCGGCGATGTTCTTCCCCTATGGCGGCTCGACCATTGCCGGTCAGGGCAAAGCCGGACGCTTTATCTGGGCGCGAGCGCACTACGAAGGCACCCAGGTGATCCTGCATATCGGCACCGGCACCGCCGTCGAACTACCGCATGACGAATTCGAACGCCGCCGCCGGGCGACCAACTACGAGTGGCCGTTACTCAACGCCGTTCTCGACGGGGTTTCGCGCGACGATTTAATGGCGGGACACCAGAGCAACCATCTCAGTCTGGCTTACGTAGAGGAGGAGGTATTATCCGAAGTGCTGAACGCCTTTATTGCCCAGGCGCTGACGCAAAATATGAAAGTCTTTATCGCAGGCGATGCGCATTTATTAATGAAATAACAACTGATTCGCTTATGTAATTTTTACGTTGTTAGCGATCCTGGCAAACATCCGCTTTATTCGTCTCTTTATCGCCCATAAAGAGCGGATCAACGCGCATCTGTCCGGGCGGGCTCTCCGCCTGCCCGGATAAGAGAGGATTATATGTATCAGCAGCAACATATTGAATTTATTATCCAGAAGGCAAAGAAACGGCTCGATCTGCAGGAGGCCCCTGGCTGCACCAAAGCGGGATGGCTAATGATCACCGCATTATTAATTGAGTCATGGGATATTTATTCCATGGCGTTTATTTTATTCGCCCTGAAAGATATTTATGAGCCCAGCAGCTGGCTGCTCGGTTTTACCGCCGCCGGCACCCAGCTCGGCGCGGTGGTCGGCGCGCTGCTCGGCGGCTGGCTGACCGATAAGCTCGGACGGCGTAAAATTTTCCTCTGGTCGATGATCCTGTTCGCGATCTTCGCCGTTCTTCAGGGCCTGGCGCCCAATATGTACTGGCTGGCGATTATTCGCTGCCTCGCCGGGATCCCGGTGGGTGCGGACGTGGCTAACGGCTTTACCTACATCATGGAGGTGATGCCGAAGGGCAAGCGCGAAGTGATGGCTAACCGCTGGCAGTTTATGTTCGCGCTGGGGATTATCGCCGCCATTCTGCTGGTCACCACGCTGGTGGCGCTTGATGTTCACCCGGATATGATCTGGCGCATCGTGCTGGCGGTCCCGGCGATCCCGGCCTGCCTGCTGCTGTTTATGCGTCGGGAGCTGCCGGAGACGCCAGCGTGGTTCGTCGAACGCGGCCGCTTTATCGAAGCGAAAAAAGCCTCCCGTGAATATTACGGCGAACAGGATGGCCGTCTGCTGGACGACATTCTGCCCAATGAAAACGTCACTATCGCCGACCCGACGCTCAAAGAGACGCTGCACGATCTGTTCCGCCGTCCGTTTACCCGCCGCACCACCCTGTTCGGCTGGTTCTCCTGCGCCGTGCAGTCGTTTGAAAACTACGCCTTCTCCTTCTTCCTGCCGCTGATCCTCGTGACCATCGGGATTTCCGGGCAGATCCAGAATAACCTCGCCCTGCTGGCGGTGAACTGTATCGCCGCGCTCTCGGCATTTGTCGGCCCGCTGCTGTTGCCGAAGCTCGGGCATAAGGGACTGAGCAAATACGGCTTCCTGCTGGTCACTATCGGTATTTCGATATCGGCGTGGGGCGTCTACAGCAGCAGCTTCGCATTTATCATCTTCGGCGCGGCGCTAATGCTGTGGGGCCACTACTGGGATTCCGAAAGCGGCATGACGGTGATCTCGCTGGTGGCAAAACCGCGCTATCGCGGCGTGGCCTCCGGCATCGGCTACACCATCGTCAAGGTCACCGCCTTCGTTACCACCCTGGTCTTCCCGGCCCTGTTTGAAGCGGTCGGCGTACCGGTCGCCTCGATGATTATCGCTATCGCGCCGTTCTGCGCCTTCCTCGCCTCCATCTTCCTGCTGCCGGAAGTCTTCGGCCATGCGGTGGGCGACGAGAACGATCGAGAACATGACGACAGCCCGGCAATCGCCCTGGAGGGTCATGAATCCCCGGCCTCCAAACATTAACCGCCCGGGCCGCAGGGGCGGCCCCCGCTGAACCCATAAAGGAAGGAATCAGATGAACAGCACAAAAATGCCCGTGATTGAAAATATCGAACTGATGACCGCCCGCGTTCCGCTGCCGGAAGGCCCGTGGGGAGATCAAATTCACCACGTCACCGATATCGAAGTGGCGATTGTTGACGTCTACGGTTCTAACGGCCACGTCGGGACCGGCTTTAGCCACACTTCCGGCTGGTGCGGGAAAACCATCTCCGCGCTGATTGCCGAGATTATCCCGGACGTTATTGGCCAGCCGCTCTCCCCGCGCGGCCTGTGGCATCGCTCGTATAAACACGTACACGACGTCGGCGGCGCAGGCGTCACCACCCATGCCCTGGCGGCGCTGGATATTGCCTACTGGGATCTGTTAGGTAAAACCCTCAATGCGCCGATTATCGACATTCTTGGCCGCGTACGCGATCGCGTTCCGCTGTACGGCAGCGGCATCAACCTGCATCTGTCCATTGAGGAAGTGATTGACCAGGTCAAACGCTGGAAAAGCACCGGCTACCTGGCGGCGAAAGTGAAAGTGGGCAAACCGACGCTGGAGGAGGACGTGGAGCGGCTGCGTAAGATTCAGGAAGCAGTGCCGGGCTTCCCGCTGGCGGTGGACGCCAACCAGGGCTGGAGCTTCCCGCAGGCGCTGCGCGCGTTCAAGCTGTTCGAACCGCTCAATCTGCTGTGGATTGAGGAGCCGCTGCCCTCCGACGATATCGCCGGCCACCTGCGGCTGCGCGAACGCAGCGCCACGCCTATCGCGCTGGGAGAAAACGTCTATAACTTAAACCAGTTTACGCAGTACATCGAGAGCGGCAGCGCGGATTACATCCAGGCGGATCTCGGCCGCGTCGGCGGGATCACCGGCTATCTGGATATCGCCGCCGTCGCCCGCGCGCACAACCTGCCGATGACGCCGCATTTTGTCATGGAGCTCAGCGCCAGCCTGCTGGCAACGGTGCCGAATATCTCATACGCCGAGATGACCGACGGCGGGCGCTGGAAAGATCTGCGCATCATCGCCGAAGCGGGCGAAGAGGTGGACGGCTACTACGTGCCGAGCGAAAGGCCGGGCCACGGCATTATTCTCGATCGTGATTACCTCGCAACCCACAAAATCTAACCACGCAGTGAGGGGAAAGGACAATGGAAGACTCGTTATTCTCGGTTAAAGACAAGGTCATCATCGTGACCGGCGGCCTGGGACAGCTGGGGGCGCAGTACGTGAAGACGTTACACGACCGCGGCGCGAAGGTGGCGGCGCTGGCCACCCGCGTCGATGCCGCGCGCGTCGACCGCGTGCTGGGGGCGATCAAGGACTCCGACCGCCTGCTGTGCGCGGAAGTGAATATTACCGATAAAGCCAGCATTAACCGGGTGCTGGATAGCATTGAAGCGAAGTGGGGCGTCCCGGATGGCCTGGTCAACAACGCGGGCGTCGACACCCAGCCCAGCGCGCCGCCGGAAGTCTCCGGCCCGTTTGAAGAGTTTCCGGAAGAGGTGTTCCGCGAGGTGGTGGAAGTGAACCTGGTCGGCACCTTCCTGATGACCCAGCAGGTCGGCAAGCGCATGAAACAGGCCGGCAAAGGCGGCTCGATCATCAACGTCGGTTCGATCTACGGCGTGGTCTCCCCTGTGCAGGATATCTATAGCTACAAAAAAGAGGACACCGGCATTCCGTTCGTCAAACCGGTGGCCTATTCGGCGGCAAAGTCCGGGCTGTATAACTTTACCCGCTACTGCGCCACCTACTGGGGGCGCGACGGCATTCGCGTCAATACTCTGACCCTCTCCGGCGTCGAGCGCAGCGATCAGGACCCGCGCTTCCAGAAAAACTACACCAACCGTATCCCCATCGGGCGGATGGCGAAAGCCCACGAGTACAACGGCGCGGTGGTGTTTTTGCTCTCCGACGCCTCGGTCTATATGACCGGTTCCAACGTGGTGGTGGATGGAGGCTGGACCGCATGGTAAGCGATAAATGGCAGGTTTTTCGCGGCATTATCTCCGCCGTGGTGACGCCGATGCACGCCGATGAGTCGGTGAACTACGCGGCGCTGGACGCTCTCGCCCGCGCCCAGCTGGCGCGCGGGGTTGAGGGCTTTTACTGCTGCGGCTCCTCCGGGGAGGGGCCGTTGCTGCGTTTCGATGAGCGCCGGCAGGTGCTGGCAACGCTGGTGCAGTCGGCGGGCGGTCGCGTGCCGGTGATCGCCCACGTGGGGACGCCGCGCACCCGGGATGCCGTCGAGCTGGCGAAGCACGCCGAGCAGGACGGCGCCAGCGCGGTGTCGCTGGTGCCGCCCTACTACTACAAATATAGCCGCGAGGAGATTATCGCCTACTACCGTCGGGTGCTGGACGCCATTTCGATTCCGGTGATTTTGTATAATATTCCGCAGTTTACCGGCGTCGAGCTGGATGCCCAGAGCGCCGACGCGCTGCTCGGCGATGAGCAGGTTCTGGGGGTGAAGCATACTTCGCATAACCTCTATTCGCTGGAACGGATGATCGCCCGCTACCCGGAGAAAGTCTTTTTTAACGGTTTCGATGAGATCTTCCTTTCCAGCCTCGCGGCGGGCGCGACGGCCACGGTTGGCACCACGGTTAACCTACAGCCGGAGCTGTTTCTCGCCCTGCGCAGCGCTTTTCAGCAGGGCGACATTGCCCGGGCGCAGCGCCTGCAGCAGCAGATCAACGAGGTGGTGGAGCAGCTGGTCGCGCGCGGCGTGTTCCAGTCGGCGAAGTATCTTACCGCGAAAGAGACCGTCGATACCGGCCCCACCCGCGAGCCGTTTGTGGCGCTGACGGCGGCGCAGAAAGGCGAGCTGGATGACCTCTATCTGCGCTTAAGGGGGTATATCGCCGATGCCGGACAATGACGCGCTCTGTCCCCAGATCCGTCTGAACGATAGCGTCGTGTGCCAGCAGGTCGCGCGGTTTTTACAGGAGACGGAAAGCGATGCGCGAACCCGGGGGCTGGCGGTGGCGGTTGTCGGGCCGGAGGGCGAGCTCATCGCCTTTGGCGCGCACGCTCGCTGCCCACCGCTACCGCGCCAGCTGGCGCAGCGCAAGGCCTGGAGCGCCCTGCGCTTTCGCCGTCCGACGGCAACGCTGGCG
This sequence comes from Klebsiella sp. LTGPAF-6F, assembly GCF_001753185.1. Taxonomy (NCBI): domain Bacteria; kingdom Pseudomonadati; phylum Pseudomonadota; class Gammaproteobacteria; order Enterobacterales; family Enterobacteriaceae; genus Klebsiella; species Klebsiella sp. LTGPAF-6F. The sequence goes on along the minus strand of NZ_CP017450.1, from coordinate 813,347 downwards.
CAAGAGGTCAGCGCCGGCGCCCTGCAGCTGGCGGTATTTAACGACCCGCAGCTGCTGGCGATGCCGGGCGGCGAGCCGGTGATAGTTGAAGGGCTGGCCATTGGCGGCGTCGGGATCAGCGGCCTGCCGCCGGCGCTGGACGCCGGGCTGGCGGCGCAGTTTGTTCAGCGATTGACTTGATGAGGGATCGTTAAGGGTTCCCGGATTGCGGCGCCCGCGCCTTATCCGGGCTACCAGCGCGCGCAGGATGCGGTATTTGTAGCCCCGGCCAGCATAGCGCAGCCGGGGATTGACGTGTTCACACTAGCCGTGTCATTTACTGGCTCCGCTGCTTCTCCACCGACAGCGGACGATGAATCAGGGTCATCGGCACGGTGATCTTCACATCAGCATTTTCCCCCTGCAGCTTCTGCTGCATCAGATGAAACGCGTGCTGCGCCCAGGCGTCCTCATCCTGGCGCATCGACCATACCTCGTTCGGCAGAAATCCCAGCATCTGATGTTCATCGAAGGTGCCGATGGGAATATCCGACGGAATAAAGCCGTAGGTTTCCCGCAGCGCGCTCAGCGTCCCTTCCAGAATGGGCAGAGAGGAGGCGATAAACGCCTTCGGCGGCTCGCGGTGCTGACGGAGAAAATCGAGCATCAGCTGTTTGCCCTCTTCCTGACGGTTATGGCTGGCGGACAATATCCACTCCTTGCCGGCGGGCAGCTCGCTCAGGTAGCCCTGCAGACGACGCTGGATCGACGGCTGCTGGGTATCCCCGGCGATAAAAAAAATCGGCGAGACGTCCACCGCCAGGGTCATCGCCTGCACCAGCTTTTTGCTGCCGTTGTAGTTATCGCTCACCACCAGCGACACGTCGCTCTCGCCAAAATCGCGGTCGAGCAGCACCAGCGGCCGCTTGCGCGCTACCTTCTGGTGATGCAGCTGCGTTTCCCGGGTAGAGGGCACCACGAAGAGCCCGTCAACGTTGCGCGCCAGCAGTCCTTCAACCAGACTGTTTTCATGCTCGCTGTCGCTGTAGGTGCAGGCAATCATTAGCTGATACCCCGCCTGACGGCAGCAGGCTTCGAGCTTTTCCGCCAGGGTGGAGAAAAACAGGTTGGATAAACGCGGGATCACCAGCCCTAAGGTCTCGGTTTTATTGAGCTTCAGGCTGCGGGCGATATGGTTAACGACCAGCCCGTTCTCGGCGATGTAATCATTAATACGCTGCTGCGTTTTGGCGCTGATGCGATACTGCTCAGCTTTGCCACCCAGCACCAGGCGCACGGTGGTAATCGAGATTCCCAGCGCCCTGGCGACTTGCTCAACGGTTTTGGCCATAAACTCATTTTCCATAACGAACAGAACGGCTTAATCATAAACTAATTCGAGTTAGCAATACATTAGCCGCGCTGTTATTTTGAACAAGGCGTCAGTTTTCTGACGCCGCTGGCGCTGTCGATGGCGATCCCGCTACGCGGACGATCGTTAAGATCCTTCCCTGTCCTCTCTGTCGGCGTGTGTGCCGGGAGAGAGTCTGGTCGCGTGATTTCACTTTGCCGGTTTAACCTCGGTCACCCAGGTGGGGAGATCCCATGTCCCGCCGAGGCGAAGATAGCGGCACATTCCCGTGGTCGCTTCACGGCTTTTGCGGAACGTTGTGCCATCCCAGAGCCAGCTCGCCGTCCCCCAGCAATCGCCGAGCCCTCGCCCTTTCTGGCTCATAAAAATCTCGCCGTCGCCATACTCAGAACCGGAAACCGTAATAAGCGTTGGATTACCCTCAAGTTTGCTATCCACAACCCAATAGCCGTATCCCTCGTTATAGGCCGCCCGCCAGCACAAGGCAGAAATCAGGGAATGCGCGTTATCCAGCGGAGTCAGGCTGATGGTTTCAGCCTCCTCCCCCTCCTCAGGCTGGAGGCGATCGCACCAATCATCGTTATTTAGCGTGGCCAGAAGCTTCGGCTTGAGCACCGCCAGCTCAGGCGCGGTTAACGCTCTCTCCTGCGCCTTCTCAGGCATGACCCGGTGAATGACCGGGGCAGGAATCGCCGCCCGGACGCTATTTTCCGGCCTGTCGCCTTTTTTGGTCAACGCGCCCGGCGTGCCGATTCGCCCCTGAACATCGTCCATTTTCAGCAGTACCGCGTAAGCGCCTTCGCCGGAAATCACAAACGGCGCCTCCCCGCCTGTAAATTCGACCTTCCCGCTGCCTTTGATGGCGTTAACGATCGCCCGGGCCTGTTTCTCCGACAGCGGCCAGCTCTCTTTTGCTGGCTTCACATCGCCTGCCGGCTGGCCATTGATCCACAGCGTCAGTTTGCCCGGCAGAACGTCGCTGTCGGTCACCTCCGCCAGCATCAGCTCTCCCGAGACGGCGGTGCCCGCTCCGGCCTGGCGGGTCAGCAGCACCGAACCTCCGCTTCCTTCTTCAGCGCTGTATCCCGCCGCCCGGCAGGTCAGCGTGTTATCGCATACCACTTCCCAGTCTTTGTGGCTGAATGACACGCCTGTTTTCGCCATCGCGGGGAGGCTAAGTACGGCCAGTGCCAGCACGCCTCTCCAGAGTTCCTTTTTCATACCTTCTCTCCTTAATCGGTCATCCGCGTAGTCTGAGTAATCCCCCGCTCAGAGAGAAGCGTTTTCCCCTGCCGCGACATTTTTTCGGACAACGACATGGATGCCGCACCGCTTTACGCTTCGCTGGACATATTCCCCCGTTCAGCCCGGCTGAAAATAGCGGGCTTGAGAGTCTGATCACCTCATTCAACATCATTTCCGGGATCACAAAATAACATCCGCCGTGATGTTAAATCATCTTGTGATATTCCGCGCGGCTGCGACCGGCTAACTCTTTTTACGCTCTCAATTCATCTTTGCGATTCATAGCTGAATTCCGCTCTGGTTATTCAGGGGCTTCTTTTATGCATCGGTTCATCTTTTCTTTGACGTCATCAATATTATGAAACTATCCCGAGTATTCAGCGTTCTGCCGTCGCTATTTTTTGCCGTCGCGTGCGCTGCCGCATCATCCGGCGAGGATCATTGTGAAGTGGGCTGCCCGACCGGCGGAAGCGCGCAGACGCTGGTTCGCGAAGCCTATACGCTCAATAACAACAGCCAGCGCAAATTCGCTAATTGGGTGGCGTATAAAATCACCAAAGCCAGCCTGGCCAGCGGGCGTTCGCGCAGCTGGAAGCGCGATCCGGATTTACCCGCTGCGGATACCCTTGCCCCCGCGGCGTATAAAGGGGCCAGCGCAGCATTGGCGGTCGATCGCGGGCATCAGGCGCCGCTCGCCGGGCTGGGCGCCAGCGCAGACTGGCAGGCGTTAAACTATCTTTCCAATATCACTCCGCAGGCCTCCAACCTGAATCAGGGGGCGTGGGCGCGGCTGGAGGATAAGGAGCGCGCCCTCGCCGAGCGCCGCGACGTGGCGGCGGTGTGGTCCGTTACCGGGCCGCTGTTCGAACGGCATATCGCCACCCTGCCCGCCGCGCCCGAGGTGGAGATCCCCAGCGGCTACTGGAAGATTATTTTTATCGGCTCCAGTCCGGATAAAGGCGAATACGCGGCGTTTTTGCTGGATCAGGCGACGCCCAAAAGCGCCAGTTTTTGTGATTATCAAGTGACGGTGGAGGAGATTGAGCGGCGGACTCATCCGACGCTCTCGTTCTGGTCCGCCCTGCCGGCAGGTATCGCCCGCCGCCTGAAGTCCCGGAAGGGGACGCTGGCAAAAGAGATGGGGTGCCCGTAATTGGGCATGGGTATCCTGTTGCGCGCATTATCTCGCTTTTGTTTTTTGAATCTGCTTTGCGGTTATTTCAGCAATATCAGGAAAGTCATTTTCCACAGGCGCTAATTAATAGCGTCACGTATTCTGTTAATTCTTAATTTGCGGTTAAAGACGTTTATTATGTCCGATTTAAGTCTGGACTTTATTTTTATTACTGGTTAGGTTTACAGGTGTTATTTAGCGCGGTGCGAATGTGCGCCAACACACCCGCACCGCTGATCACAATTACTATTTCGCGAGAATAGCAACCATGACTAATGCTGATTGTATTGTAGATTCGTTTGATCCAGAAGTGTCGCCGAAAAATAAGCGTCAGTTGACGGTGAGTTATGTGAGACGTTTGCCAGATCGTCGTCTTGTTCCGGAGCTGATCATGAAGGGCGAGTGGCTGGCGGCGGCAGGGTTTTCGACCGGCACCCGGGTGGAGGTGCGGGTGATGGATGGCTGTATTGTGCTGACGGCGGTTGAGCCGGAACCGGAGCTGGAAGCCGCGATGCGCAGGGTGGAGAAGCTGTCGGCCAGGAAGCAGAAGCAGGTCAGAGAGTTTATCGGGGTGATTGGGGGACGAGGTTGAGGGGTCAGCCACATCGATGCCCTCATAATAATGAGGGCTTCATAAAGCTACATCGAGCCCCTGGGTTTCACGCTTGCCTACCTAGTGGGGTAAGTGACTGTGAAATGGTATAAAGGATTGCTTCATCGCTGAATTTTTTAATTTAACACCTTAAATACAATGTTTCTAATCCAAAGTTGATATAGAAAAATTTGTCGAGTAGAATCAATTTACACCACAAGAATTACATTCAAATGGAAGACTCAGAGATGGCAAACTTTCAAGTGGCAGCTAGAACCTTACTTCACCTAGGTTCGGAACTTATAACTTCAGATGAAGTGGCGATTTACGAATTACTTAAAAATGCATTCGATGCCGAATCGCCGAGAGTTAAAATAAGAATTATGTGTCCAGTAAATAGCAAAATACTTAGAGAGTGCAATACATTACTTGCTGCTCAGTTTAACAAAAAAAACATTGTGCTATGCGAACTAAAAGCAGATTTAATTGACAAAATAAAAGGAGGATGGATTTTAAAAGGTGAAGATGGCAGTATCATTGACAGCGAAAATAAATTATACAACATACACTCTGCCGATAACATAGACACTTTAAAAAATGCTTGTTTAAAATTAAACTATATTGAAATCACAGACTCAGGAAAGGGGATGGATGAAAATAATTTATTGGATGCTTTTTTAAAGATTGGCACTTCTTACAAAGATATAAATGGAATAAAGACAGATGGTAAGGCAGTACTAGGAAACAAAGGCATTGGACGTTTATCTATGATGAGATTAGGTGGAAAATCACTAATTGAAACATGGTGTAAAGGTAGCGAATATTTGCATGCAATTGAGTTTGACTGGCAATCATTTGACTCATCTGATTTATTACTAAGTGAAATAAACTTTCCGATATTAAAAATGAATGATAAGCCAAGCGAGCAAGGGACACGTATAACTATCTATTCACTTTTTTCCGACTGGACAGAAACTAAGATTCAAGATGAAATTGTAAATAATTTTTTAAGACGCATGAATAACCCATTTGAAAAAATGCCGACAAATTTCCCAGTAGATTTATATTTTAACAATGATAAAAGAGTACCTATTAAGCCGATAAACCCTGAGCTATTAAAATTAGCAGACAGAGATATGAGTCTTGAGTTCTTTCCACGTAAATCAATGAAGGACTCTGATGAAATTTTAAAAAGCACAATCGAGACTCCAAGCAAGGAATTTTCAAAAAAACCACAATCAAGAACTTTAAGAGATTTCAAAAGCAAATTTAATTGTTCACTGGATGATTTAGAAAAAATAGGTCCTTTTTCACTAAAAATAAGATGGTTTAATCGTGCTAAATTAGCCCAAAAAGGGCTAGGTTCAGATCTGAGTCGTTTTAGAAAAGAACTTGACTTCTGGAATGGAGGTGTTGCTATTTATCGAGATGGTTTCAGAATTGGATTATCTGGGTCCAGCAAAGATGGGGACTGGTTAGGTATTGATAATGAAGCATTCAGAGGCCAAGGTCTGACTTTAAATAGAATACAGACTGTTGGTGCTTTAGAAATAACAAAGAAAAATAATCCACATCTGATAGACCGCTCTAATAGAGAAGGACTTGTTGATAATGACTCTATAATACTATTGAGAAAAATCCTTCGTGAATTTGCTTTAAATGAACTAAGAGAACAAGTACGGCTAGAAGAAAAGGTACAGAAGAAAACAATTGAAGCACACTTATTAGATGATGGCCTTAACTCAATGGAAAGTCGACTTATGGAGTCAGAAAAAATAATCCATGAAATACAGGAAATTTCCCCCGAGGCGAAGAAACATGTTACAGCCCTTCATCAAAATATTCAGTTTATAACAAACAATGTAAAAAAATTCCAAAAAGCAATGACTGAATTACAGGAAAGAAGAGAGGACATACTTGAACTTGCTGGTGTAGGTAATGTTATGCGTAGTATTATGCATGAATTGACAAGAACTACTGGACAGACTCGCTTATTACTTAACCAAGTAGCTAAAAAAGCAGATAATGAAACAGCAGACCTCCTTAAGAAACTTGAGTCAGAGATTAAGTCCTTAAATATAAGATTAAGTCAGTTAGATCCTTTAAGCACAAATAAAAGAAATAGAAGTGGTGATTTTGAATTAATGGGTTTAATTAAAACCATCATAAGTGGATACACCTCAAGATTTGAACGGCATAATATAGATTATATAATAACATTCAATGGTAAAATTTTATCATCTGAGACTCTAATGGTCAAAATGGTAAAAGGTTTTGTCAGCTTAACTATCGAAAACTTAATATTAAATTCGATCTATTGGCTAAAACAGGATTTTTACAACCTGGCGAAGAAAAAGCAAAAATCACCATTAATGTAGATTCATACTCCAAAGTAATAGAAGTTTATGATAATGGGCCAGGAATTTCTCCAACAGATAAAGAAAGAATATTTAACCCTGGGTTTTCCTTAAGAAAAGACGGCAGAGGTTATGGTTTATACATAGCAAAAGAGGTATCAGCAAATTATCATTCTAACATTTATCTTGATGATCAACCTTTTCAAGATGGTAGGCTTAGAATGTTTATTATAGAGCTACCAAAAGAGGATAATAAATAATGATTAAAGTTGCTATTATCGATGATGATTTCAACGAAAAAATAACATTATCTGATTTAAAAAAAACAGATGATGATAATATACTTGATGCATTAGAAGATATTAACTCTCCAGAATATGAAATAATTTACAATTATTTTAGCGAAATGAAGTTGGTATATAATTCATTAGAAGATATCGTCAACATATTTAACAGCACAAAAGATATATCGTCATTACCGCGTGCGTTTTTAAGGTTAAGAGATAAAGCGTTAGAGCGAAAAGAATTACTTATTGCTCCTGTAAAAAGAATAATTAATTGGCTTTGCACGTCCGGTTTAAGCATAAATGAATCTGACATTGATATATATTCAAGCCCCTCAAGTTATTTTAATGAAAGAAAATCATTAAGCTATGATTTAATATGTATTGACTATCTACTTGTTAACGACTCGGAGCAAGAAACAATACCTTTCATTAATAATATTAAGAATGAATCAGCAGAGCAGGGATACACTCCCTCATTTATTTTAATGTCTTCACATGAAAATCTTATTACGAACGATTTCCTTGATATAAAATCAAAGTTAAGCATGACTAGCTCTCGCTTTAGAATTATGGAAAAGCCGAGTACAAATTTAAATTCTAGGGAAGTCATATGGAAAACAACCTTTAAACAGATATTTGAACAAAAAAAATTTATACATGATATAGAGATGTTTATTCATGGTTGGATTAACCATTTCCAAATTGCTTCCTTAAGTCTAGCAAAAATACTTTGGGCGCTAGATGCACATAGCTTAGATGTATTACGTCGCACAGCAAAAGATGACAATATAAGTTTTTCAGAATATTTTACAGAAGTAATTTTCAAAAAGGTATTAGCTGAGTTCGAATCCTCATTAAATACTGGTGCTGAATCAGTTAGATCTTCAGGGGAAACATTGCAAACCGTATTAGAAAATAATATTTTAATCAGTCCGGGAAATGAGGTTCAGGACTCACGATTGATATTAAAGACACTTCTTAAGGATACAAATTGGCATGAAAGAAACTGGTATCAAATTCAAGAATCATATCCAGTCTTGGTTAACGAGGCATGTGATCTACCATCGCTTTATCATTACCAATTAAAATGGTTGAAGGAAAATTTAAGATTCGGAATTGTTTTAAGAAATAAAGAAACAAAAACACTGCTAGTAAATTTAACTCAGCCATGTGACTTAGCACATTTGAAGCCGTATCAAATTGATAAAATAAATTTATTTTTTATGCAAGGTCTGGATATCCATATGAGCATAAATAATACAACAGATAAGCAAGCGTTATCAACCGCTCTCTTTGTTGATTCAAGCTGGAGAAATGTTCATTGGGATTTATCAAGACCATTGACTCCACCTATAATTTCATTTATGCAAAAAATAGAGAATTACGAAACAATTGGTCAACTGAGGCATGAACAATCTCAGCATATACTCAACCGATATGTTGCAAAAATAAGCAGAGTCGCTACAATTAGAATGCCATATCTTTTTGATATAAAATATTTGGTTATCGCCTTTGATGAAAAAGGAGAAGTTAATATAAAAACAAAAGGTGTAGGCCATGCGATAAAAACAAGTGAAAAAAATATAACAGTGAGTTTTTCGCCAGAACATGCGAGTACTATTGAGTCAAATCTTCCTCTCCCCAAAAGTATATTTGAGGATTTAGTTAGTGGTTTTGTTATACCCCAAAAGGGTAAGCTTAGACTCCCAGCGTCTTACAGTATGGACAATATCTACCTTTTGAATAAGTGTTACTCAGAAAAAGAGGCTTTAAAACAAATAGATGCAAACTACAAAAGTTCATTGATACGCGAAAAAATAAACTATCTTTTTATTTATAATGATTAATACTTTCTTATAATTTATCGGCTGATTTTGCCTAAAAATCTCAATCAGCCGTAATAAATAGAAATTATTTATGACAAATATTACAAGCCCCCCCCCCTTCATCCTCAAAATACAAATCATCAATATCTATCAACAACTCCTCAGGCCGTAAAGGGTTCACTGGCCGACGACTTCTATCTCTCTTTAGCCTAGCTTCATAGTCAGTAATTATTTCTTTTATCCTTTGTGGTTTTTCTAAATCAGCCAGTGATTCACCTTGTGACCAAGTAAACGGAGAACCATGTTCAAGCGCATCTTTCTCGTAATTTTTAGCTTTATCAAATTCATCAGGATGTTTTTCTTTTAGCCTTACCCATTCGATTTTTTGCTGATAAAAGCAAAAAGTACAACCGCTACGTGAACGCCATTGATAGTAATCAGGCCAGCCAACCCCCGACTTTACTAAAATATTTCCTACAGCAGCTTTATCAATATTATCTTGTCTAAAAGGCAGCACAACCTTGAGATTATTATTAGACGATGAATATCCTTCTCGATAATTTTCATCAGAACGTATAGCTACGTAAGAATATACTGTCGCTCCCTCGGCAAGCATAGGTCTTACCCATTGCTCAAATGGTAGTAGTTTAAGTTGTCTCGTACACCATCTAGTTTGTGGGGAGGGTAGGAAATGATTGTATTCTTTTAGCCAAAAATCAAAGTCACGCCTTGGATTTAAGCGATTAATTTGTTTGCCTAAATATCCTTCAATTTTTTCTAAAAACTGATAAACCTCGGGTAATTCCTTACCTGTATCAGTAAAGAAATATTCAATATCTAAATGAGGGTAGTTTTCTCTCATATAGATCGCTAGGGCAGCGCTATCTTTTCCCCCGGACAATCCAAGGAGGTGCCGATCTTTCATTATTTTTCTCCTTCTGAATCTTGGATACTTAATTTAGTCACAGCCGCTAATAACATTGCCAGTTCGATTCCGCTATCTTTTGCTTTTCTTACAATATCCATCGCAATTAAATCAACTTTGTTACTAACATCTTTATCAACTATAAAATTATGAATTCTCGTTTCAGTACTTTTACCTATACCAGTCACGAGCGCAACTACACTATTTTGAGCTTCACGATTTTCTACATGCAAATATGCTTCAAGATGCTTGAATCGTGTTATCCATTCGGTACTGGATAGATATGCTAAATTTACATCATTATCATCAAGTTGGGATAATGGTTTATTTGCTAAAAATGTCAAAATCGTTTCAACATTAGCCTTATTGGAAATAACCTCATTCATCCTGCCCAAAAATGCCTTAAACTGCAGATCTGATACTTTTTTAACAATTGCTTGAGACCTTGCAGAAAAATCATTAGCAGAACCCAACTCCTCTAATAAATGCTTCTGAAATGCATTAAGCATTTTAGGGTATGCTTTGATAAGTTCTGTTAAGCAATTCTTAATTTTGTTAAGATATGAATCATATTCATCGCTAACACTAAGTACTTGTTTAAGATCTACGAATAGAATTTTGTAAGGATCGTTAGCCTCAAGTAATTTATCACGTACCATTTTTGCTTCCCTTGATAGAGTATTAGTCACTCTTACCCATCCAGGGAGAGAGAAAACAATCCGTACAAGCCCTCGAGCTATTTCTAAAGGAGAGTCATCTTGTATCAAAATAGAAACCCTTTCCTCAATCGCTAATTTCATTGATTGAAGAAATTGCTTTTCCTTAATACCTAACAAAACTTTTCTGACAGAAAACCTATCAACGCTTTGCAATAACTCATCAACTTCAACATCCATAAAATCTGTCAAAAGATATTTATCTTTATAAACAGAAAGAATATTCTTTCTGGAAAGAAAATATATAAGAAATAAAATAGGTATAATTCCCACCTGAATACCAAATGGTGATTCTCTCCATTTTTTATAAATATCTCTTGCTTCAACTATTCCCGATGAAAAAAGAGCATCTGTTTCCTCCCAAAGATCATATAAAACAGGAGAAAGCTTCTTATCCGGTGGTGATATTTTCCACACATTTTTTTTATCACGGATGTGAAGATGATTTTTTCTAAGAATTATTTCATATAAGCCTCTTTCTGCTGGATAACCCTCAATACCAAGATTTTCAATATTACTATTTAAAACCAACTTATGCATAAGCTCTCTTCTTGCTTTCGCCGCACTCGAAGATAACTTATTTCGATTAATGATCTCACTATTAATTAAAGGAGTTTTATAATAACGTTTATCTGCTATTTCTGATGCGATACAAGATAAATTATGTGTTGTAAACTCTTTTTCTTTTGACATCCATTTTGATTTTAACAACAAAGCGTTTATTTCAGCTTCTATACTATTTTTCAATGAATTAAGTCTTCCTTCAACCTCTTTTCTAGCAACAGAGTCATTTTCAAGTTCGCCTCCATTTTGAAAAATACGATTAAGTGCTACTAACTCTTTGCCAAGAGAATACAATTTATTTTTGTTAGGAGAAAATGTTACAACAATATCATTTTTAATTTTATTGCTTGATAATTTAGTTATAATATCTGAATATTCACTTTCAATGTCATAAAGGATTATGAACTTCCCGAAAGAATCATGGTCTTGCATTTCTCTATGAAACTCTTTTTCAAATTCATATTCGTTTGCAAGCACAACTTCCATTCGACGAAGAGTACCAGTTTCATAATAATGACGCTTAGCAATAACGGGTACAATATCGCAAACCTTTGTTAATTCCTTTGAATCTAAATGTTCAATATTTTTAAGCTCTTTTTTTATCGTGGCATCAATATCAAAATCACTGCCATCAAAAACAACCCAAGAATTCAAATATTTTCTGAAGATGATAACTTTCCACTCTTCTAATTTTTGTAACGCCTCTTCAATTTCTGATGATCTATAATCAAAGAAGATAGCATTCAAGATAGTACTATTAGAACTTAGCCCAGTACCATTCTTAAATATATTAATGATAGAAATTGTTTTTAGTATCATTATATGAAGCACACATTCAGCTTCAACGCGTGCTTCCACCCTTTCAACAGCTTCAACGGATTGTGCCCATTTATGACTATCTGAAGATGTGCTAATGGTATTCTCAAGATTAGCGCGAATGTAGTCCCAAAATTGGTGTGGTCTGTAGCAGGAATTGTCAGTTAAATCCGTAACTTTCAAATAATCTTGAAAAGCGCAAACCTCACTGGATGATAAAAAAGTAAATATGCTTCTTTCGTTTTGCGAATACTGTTTTCTCGAAACTGAACTTAACAAAACAGGCATCACAGGATGTAAGGGCCAGCACCCCTTCAACGTATCAATAAACCCTTTATCAATAGCTGGGCGGTGTTTAGATATTTCATCAAAAACATCTTTAAAAATCTCAGACTTAGTAGGAATAATATCACAACTTATTGCGTTGGATATTAATTCAACAACTTCATCAGATCCAACAATGACAGGTAAATCAGCATATCGCCCCTGTATTTTCGACCATTCATCAATAATATTCTGGCCCGATTTTATTGCATACTGTCGAAAAGATTGATGCAATATACCTATAACAACTAACCGACCATTACTTCTTGCTGCAACCTCTGCAATTTCTTGGAAAAAATGTATGTCGTGGCCCGCAGACAAAGCTTCTTCTAAAAACTTCCCCATCTCATCGATAATTACAAGTAAACCATCATCATTATAAGAAAGCTCAACTAATTTTTTAACTAACTCTGGAGGAGTTAAGTCATTTGGTAATTTTTCTTCCCAAGAAAAATTATTATTAATTGAATTAATAATCTCTTCAATATAGTTGTTTTTTTTACCAACTATTGGCAAAACACGCCATCCCTGAGATTTTATAGGAAATGCAGATTCTATAAGCTCTTTTAACTCAGGTTTAATTTTATTTTTTACATGCTCTCTTATATGTACTGCCCTACAAATAGCTGAACTAAAAGCCAATGCCAAGGATGATTTTCCACTACCATATGGTCCTGTAAAGGTAAACGCCCCCTGGTTATTTAAAAGTTTTTGATTTGCCAAGTTAGCTATAATTTGATTAGCTGTTTCATGAAAAATATAACCCTCAAAGGCTTCCTCTTTCAGAAAATCAGAATCAATACGAATAGACTTCTGATATTGAAGGGAGATCTCAACTTTATTCCCCATTTTATTTTCATTATTCATTATAGCTACTCTCTAATCTTGAAACTGCCAATTTAGTAAACTCATCACCTCCCAGGCCTTGCTTTTTCATTACTTGATGTATCCCGGAAGTACTTGCCCAAATCAATAAATCACCAGTTCTTTCTCCAATTCCAATTAATCTCTCAGCTATTGCATCTTCATCCATCTTGAACACTAAACCTAAAGAACCTTTTGCATGACAAATATCATACAGCGATAAAGCATTCAGATCCTTTGAGAGTGATTGCCAAAAGATAATCAAACAATAATCAAAAATTCCATCGGGTAATGTACTCCTCGTACCACGCTGGAAACCTAGTTTTCCAGATGTAGTGGGCCTTATTAAGGCTAATTCTGCAAGAACCGGCTCAGAAATATCATCAGAATTATTATTTTTAGGTAACGAAATATAACTTCTTAAACAGACATCAATATCACGCTGTAAGCTATTTTCAGATATTTTCTTTCGTGCATTGTTAGCTATAAATTTATATATATTATTTAACAAATCTTTGTTTGAAAAATCAGCAGTTATAAATGTATTGAATAGCAATACCCATGTCGTACTTCTGGTTTTAAAACTCGTTTCTAATTTAGAAGTGCCGGCTAGCTGCCAATGCAACAACCAGGTCGTAGCAATATTTTCAGAAAAGGGGTCCAAACCATCCACAGCGAAGATTTTTTTTGCTAAAGATGACAGACGATAATATTTTGATGAGTTTTCATCAAGTATCATCCCGGTAGCAAGTGCCCAATGCTTCATTGAAGACACCATGTTCTTACCAACACCAAACCGTACTATTGCTTCTTCATCGGTGAAAACGGATTTGGCAATTCTCCCATCCTGATCTGCCTGATCGCAGACACGTTTCAGCCACATGTTTCGTAGTGGAAACGTTTCATGGCCCGAGAAATGAAGCTCTAATGTACTAAGGTCAGTCATAGGGGATTCTCAAATATACTGTATAAATATACACATTATGCATCTGTTATTTGTAGAATGATACTTGAGATGAAGGCCAAGATGAACTGGTGAAAGCCTCCAGTAGCAAGGAAGGTTGATTTTTAACATTTCATAATACGGCATAAAGCTATATTTTATAATTAAAACAGTAAGTTAGTAATCAAGTGAGTATTATGCATGCATAATTTATGGATGGAGTTTTTACAGGACTGTAAAGCTGACCGCTGAATTTTTTTGCTTACAAAAAAAGCCACCCTTAGGTAGCTAATTCTTGCATCACTTGGTGCCGAAGGCCGGACTCGAACCGGCACGTATTTCTACGGTTGATTTTGAATCAACTGCGTCTACCGATTTCGCCACTCCGGCACGGAAAGGATACGGAAAACGTTCTGGATTATACCTGTCATACGCTGCCATGCAAGCAACGTTGCATTCACCTGCCACCAAGTGATGAATTTTTCATCGGCTCAGTGTGTTAGCCTCTTCAGGGTACATTTTGCCCTCCTCTATAACCCCCCATCCCCCTCCTTCTGCCAGGCGTCCCCTCGCCCCATGCTCTACACTTCCTTCTTAACTACGCCAAACCCAAGGAAACTGTCATGAGCACTATTAAAAGTTACGCCGCCAAAGAAGCGGGCGCCGATCTGTCGCTGTGGGAGTACGATGCCGGCGACCTTAAGCCGGAAGATGTCGAAGTGCAGGTGGAGTACTGCGGGATCTGCCACTCCGACCTGTCGATGATCGACAATGAATGGGGCATGTCGAGCTATCCGCTGGTGGCCGGTCACGAGGTGATTGGCCGGGTGGCGGCGCTGGGCAGCGCGGCACAGGATAAAGGGCTGAAGGTCGGTCAGAAGGTCGGCATTGGCTGGACAGCGCGCAGCTGCGGCCACTGCGACGCCTGTATCAGCGGCAACCACGTGAACTGTCTGGAAGGCTCGGTGCCCACCATCATCAACCGCGGCGGCTTCGCCGATAAGCTGCGCGCCGACTGGCAATGGGTGATCCCGCTGCCGGAAAACGTCGATCTTGAATCCGCCGGGCCGATGCTCTGCGGCGGCATCACGGTCTTCAAACCGCTGCTGATGCATCACGTCACGGCCAACAGCCGCGTCGGCGTCATCGGCATTGGCGGCCTCGGCCATATCGCCATCAAGCTGCTGCACGCGATGGGCGCGGAAGTCACCGCCTTTAGCTCCAATCCGGCGAAAGAGCAGGAAGTGCTGGCAATGGGCGCCGATCGCGTAGTGAACAGCCGCGATCCCGAAGCCTTAAAGGCGCTGGCCGGCCAGTTCGACCTGATTATCAATACCGTCGCCGTCGACCTCGACTGGCAGCCGTACTTTGAAGCGCTGGCGTACGGCGGCAACTTCCACACCGTCGGGGCGGTAATGAAGCCGTTCCCGGTCCCCGCTTTTACCCTGATTGGCGGCGACCGCAGCATCTCCGGTTCGGCCACCGGCAACCCGGCCGAGCTGCGCAAGCTGATGAAATTCGCCGGACGCAGCAAAGTCGCGCCGACCACCGAGCTGTTCCCGATGTCGCAGATCAACGAGGCGCTGAAGCACGTTCGCGAGGGCAAGGCCCGCTACCGCGTGGTGCTGAAAGCCGACTTCTGATCAACCCTCGTCATGCTTCAGGCTGCAGCCGCGCGGCCTGAACGCCACTGACCGGGGTGATGCCGGGCGGCCCATCTGCCCGGCGCTTGTTTCCCTGGTCATTAAACCGTCATCTCCCCGCCATACGTTTGCAGTCAATCCTTCTCACAATCCGGGCTTCTACAAACGCCTGAATGAGACGTCCGCCACCATGAGAAAAACCTGGCTTCCCTGGCTGATACTGTCGCCTTCCCTGCTGTTTTTATTACTGTTTACCTGGTTTCCCCTCGGGCGATCGGTCTATGACAGCCTGTTCGATACCCGCATGGTCAGCGACGGCGGCCAGTATGTCGGGCTGGAGAACTTTAGTCGTCTGTTCGCCGACAGCGTCTTCTGGCAGTCGCTGGTGAATAACCTGCTTTATATCCTGCTGACGGTGGTACCGGGCGTAACGCTCGCCCTGCTGCTGGCGGTCGCCCTGACCGAGAATCACCGCGTCAACCGCTGGCTGCGCACCGCGTTCTTTTTCCCGATGATTATCCCGATGGTCAGCGCCGCCGCGCTGTGGCTGTTTATCTTTATGCCCGGACTTGGGCTGCTCGACCACTATCTGGCGAAGCTGTTCGGCCCGATGAACAACAACTGGCTGGGGCGCAGCAATAGCGCGCTGCTGGCGCTGGCGCTGATTGGCGTGTGGAAGTTCGCCGGTTACTACATGCTGTTTTTCCTCGCCGGGCTGCAAAGCATTCCGGCCTCCACGCGCGAAGCGGCGATAATGGAAGGCGCCACCCGCACGCAGGTGTTCTTTAAGGTCACGCTGCCGCTGCTGCGCCCGACCCTGAGCTTTGTAATAACCACGGCGCTGATCTACTCCATCACCCAGATCGACCACGTGGCGGTGATGACCCGCGGCGGGCCGGATAACGCCACGACCGTGCTGCTCTACTACATCCAGAACCTCGCCTGGGACACCCATGATTTAGGTAAAGCTTCCGCCGCCACCTTCCTGACGCTGGCCGGGCTGTTTGCTTTCTCGCTGATTAACCTCAAACTGCTGGAGAAAGGAGCGCACTATGAGCGCTGAAATCTCGCCGCTGGCGCTGCGATCGCACAGCGCATCGCGCCCGCTCTGGCTGCGCCTGCGCCGCTCGCAGCCCTTTACGCTCACGGTATTAATGTGCTGCCTGGCGCTGTTGTGGATGAGCCCGTTTTTATGGATGCTGGCGACCTCGTTTAGCGCCACGACCTTCGGCGAGGATATGGCCTCCCTGCTGCCCCGTATGCCGCTGACGCTGGATAACTTCCGCGATGCCTGGGCCAGCGCCGACTGGCTGAGCCTCTACGCCAACACCCTTATCTTCACCTTCGGCACCTTCTTCGTGCAGCTGTTGACCATCACCACCGCCGGCTACGTCTTCGCCTGCCACGAGTTCCGCGGCAAGAAGACGCTGTTCCTGATGTTCCTCGTCCAGCTGATGATCATGCCGGTGGTGATGATGGTGCCGAACATGCTGACCCTGAAAACCTTCGGCCTGCTCAACACCCTCACCGGGGTAATGATGCCCTACTTCACCTCGGCGTTCGGCGTGTTCCTGATGCGTCAGGCGTTTCTGTCCATCCCCAAAGAGCTGGAAGAGGCGGCGCTGATGGAGGGCTGTCGCTGGTGGCAGGTGCTGTTCCGCGTGCTGCTGCCGATGTCCTGGCCGTCGGTGCTGGCCTTCGCCACCGTCAGCATTACCTACCACTGGAACGAGTATCTGTGGCCGCTGATGATGCTGAACGACCCGGACAAACAGGTGCTGACCGTGGGGCTGGTCTCGTTCGCCATGGGCGCAGAATCCGGCGGCCAGTGGGGCATCATCGGCGCCGGCACGCTGATGGTCTGCCTGCCGCTGATGCTGGCGTTCATCCTCTTCCAGAAACAGTTCCTGCGAAGCTTCGGCTTCTCCGGGATCAAATAAGGAGCTCTTCATGCTGTTAGCGCAAATTTCCGATACCCATTTCCGCAGCCGCGGCCAGAAGCTGTACGGCTTTATTGACGTCAACGCCGCCAATGCCGACGTCGTCTCCCAGCTGAACGCCCTGCAGGAGCGTCCGGACGCGGTGGTGGTGAGCGGCGATATCGTCAACTGCGGCCGCCCGGAAGAGTATGAGGTCGCCCGCCAGATCCTCGGCAGCCTGAACTATCCGCTGTATCTCATTCCCGGCAACCACGACGATAAAACGCTGTTTCTGGAATACCTGCATCCGCTGTGCCCGCAGCTCGGCCGCGACGCGCAAAACATGCACTACGCGGTAGACGATTTTGCCACTCGCCTGCTGTTTATCGACTCCAGCCGGGCGGGTACGTCGAAAGGCTGGCTGACCGAGGAAACCATCAAGTGGCTGGAAGCCCAGCTGTTTGATGGCGGCGATAAACCGGCGACGGTGTTTATGCATCATCCGCCGCTGCCGCTGGGCAACGCGCAGATGGACCCTATCGCCTGCGAAAACGGCCATCGTCTGCTGGCGTTGGTTGAGCGTTTCCCGTCGCTGACGCGCATTTTCTGCGGCCATAACCACAGCCTGACCATGACCCAGTATCGCCAGGCCATCATCTCCACCATCCCGGGAACCGTCCACCAGGTGCCCTATTTTCATGAAGATACCCGTCCGTATTACGACCTCTCTCCGGCGTCGTGCCTGATGCATCGCCAGGTCGACGAGCAGTGGGTGAGCTATCAGCATCCTCTGTCCCACTACGCCGGACCGTGGATGTACGACGAAAATATCAGCTGCCCAACGGAAGATTGCTAAACGCCATGCTTAGTCTGCAAAACATCAGTAAACAGTTTGACGGTAAACCGGCCCTCAGCGCCCTGTCGCTGGATATTCGCGAAGGGGAATTCGTGGTGCTGGTGGGTCCGTCCGGCTGCGGTAAAAGCACCCTGCTGCGCCTGCTCGCCGGGCTGGAGCCGGTCAGCGAGGGGGAGATCTGGCTGCACGATGAGAACATCACCGAGATGTCGCCCAGAGAGCGCAACTTCGCGATGATCTTCCAGAACTATGCGCTGTTTCCACACCTGTCGGTGCGCGACAACATCACCTTCGGCATGAAGGTGCGCAAAGAGGAGAAGACCAGCTGGCAGCCGCGGGTGGATAAAGTCGCGCAGATGCTGCAGCTGGATACCCTGCTCGATCGCAAACCGGCGAAGCTCTCCGGCGGCCAGCGGCAGCGGGTGGCGATGGCGCGGGCGATTGTGCGCAATCCGCGCCTGTTCCTGATGGATGAGCCGCTCTCCAACCTCGACGCCCGCCTGCGTAGCGAAGTGCGCGACAGCATTATGGATCTCCACCAGCAGCTCAGAACCAGCACCGTCTACGTCACCCATGACCAGACGGAAGCGATGTCGATGGCCGACCGCATCGTGGTGATGAACGGCGGCCACGTACAGCAGGTCGGGCGACCGGAGTATCTGTACGCCAACCCGGCCAACCTGTTTGTCGCCGGGTTTATCGGATCTCCGGCGATGAATCTGCTCTCACTGCCCTGCGCTGATGGTGAGGTATTACTGGGTGAGCTGCGCTATCCGCTGCCGCCGCGCTACCGTGAAGAATCCCGGGTGTGGTTAGGCATTCGCCCGGAACATATCAGCGACCGCGTGGAGGAGAGCCATCTGCGCCTGCCCGCCACCGTGCTGCAACGAGAACTGATGGGAGCCGATTATTTGCTCCACGTCAGCACCCCCATCGGCACCTTACGCTTTAGTCGTCGCCATCGCGGCGCGGTGCCGGAGAAAGGCGATTCGCTGATCCTCGGCTTTTCACCTGCCGATGTGCATCTTTTTCATGCTGAGAAACAGCATAATTTAGCGCCGGTACATCAGGCGTAATTGTTGCAGTCAGTTTGGACACGGACAGCGCGGAAGAACCGGAGCGTACGTGTAGTACGTGAGGATGATTCGCTACGCTCCCCCTTCGGGCCACCCTGGAGGGTGTTCAAAACTCTACGAGTTTTGTCTGAGCACTGCCCAGGGCCAAACTGGCAAATAAAATAGCCTGTGGACAGGTGCTTACTGATGGAGACAAACTATGTTTAAACCTCTCACCGCTCTCGCGGTTGGGCTCAGCCTTGCCCTGAGCGGCGCGGCGCTGGCGAAAGAGAAGATCGACTTCATGTTTCCGGCGCCGGTGGACGGCAAGCTGACCATGGAGATGACCCGCGTCATTAAGCAATTCAACGAGTCGCAGCAGGATGTCGAAGTGCGCGGGATCTTTACCGGCAACTACGACACCACCAAGATCAAAGCCGAATCGGCGCAGAAGGCCGGGCAGCCGCCCGCGCTGGTGATTATGTCCGCTAACTTCACCACCGATCTGGCGCTGAAGGATGAGATCCTGCCGATGGACGAGCTGTTCCAGTATGGCGATCAAAAAGCGGGGGATTTCCTGGTGAAGGCCTTCTGGCCCGCAATGCATAAAAACGCCCAGGTGATGGGCACCACCTATGCGATCCCGTTCCATAACTCGACGCCGATCCTCTACTACAACAAAACGATGTTCGATCGGGCCGGGCTCAAACAGCCGCCGCAAACCTGGGCCGAGCTGCTGGCGGACGCCAGAAAGCTGACCGACGAAAGCAAAGGCCAGTGGGGGATCATGCTGCCGTCGACCAACGATGATTACGGCGGCTGGATCTTCTCGGCGCTGGTGCGCGCCAACGGCGGAAAATACTTTAACGAGGACTATCCGGGCGAAGTCTATTACAACACGCCAACCACCATCGGCGCCCTGCGCTTCTGGCAGAACCTGGTCTATAAAGACAAAGTCATGCCTTCCGGCGTGCTGAATTCGAAACAGATCGGCGCCAGCTTCTTCTCCGGCAAAGTCGGGATGGCGATGCTGAGCACCGGCGCGCTGGGCTTTATGCGCGAGAACAGCAAAGATTTTGAGCTGGGCGTGGCGATGCTGCCGGCCAAAGAGCAGCGCGCGGTACCGATCGGCGGCGCCAGCCTGGTGAGCTTCAAGGGCATCAACGACGCGCAGAAAAAAGCGGCGTATCAGTTCCTGACGTATCTGGTGAGCCCGCAGGTCAACGGCGCCTGGAGCCGCTTTACCGGCTACTTCTCCCCGCGTAAGGCCGCCTACGATACGCCGGAAATGAAGGCGTATCTGCAGCAGGATCCGCGCGCGGCTATCGCCCTCGAACAGCTGAAGTATGCCCATCCGTGGTACTCCACTTGGGAGACCGTTGCCGTGCGTAAAGCGATGGAAAACCAGCTGGCCGCGGTGGTCAACGATGCCAAAGTCACCCCGGAAGCCGCGGTGCAGGCGGCGCAGAAGGAGGCCGATGCGCTGATGAAGCCCTACGTCGATAAGACCGCGCTGGCGGAAGTGAAGTAGGCCTTTCCCTCACTATCCCCGCAGATAGCTGAGGTATCTTCTGCAATACCGTACGGAAGCAGTGTGCCCCCTCCCCCTTTTCAAGGGGAGGGGATCGTTCGATACGGCTCGTTAGCCCGGACCGTGCAGACCGCTGAGCACCGCTCCAGCATTGCAGATACCGTTGGCAATCAGCGTTACACTTTATCCGCCTGCGATTCAGCCATTATTCGCCGGGCCCTGGCGGCCTGCCCTTCTTCACTGGTGTCCAGCTTATCCCGCAGATAGTGCTCGATTTGTTCAAGACTACGGTGGCGGGTTTCCGGTACGCATTTAATTACGAATATCGCGCCAAATACGCCAATACCGGCGAAGATAAAGAAGGTGCCTGAAAGCCCTAACCACGCCAGCAGTATCGGGAAGAACAGGGAGATCAGGAAGTTGGCAATCCACATTGAAAATACCGCCCCCCCCATAAAAATACCGCGCAGGCGGGTTGGAAATATTTCCGACATGAGCAGCCAGGTCACTGGCGATAGCGCCCCCTGCTGAAAGCTCAGAAACAGTAACATCCCTGCCAGAACCATATAGGCGCGCAGCGCATCAGGCTGGCCGTTAACCGTCTCCGGCAGCAGATAGCTGACCGCACCGATAAAGACCAGGCAAGCGGTGCAGCCAAACTGACCAATCATGGTCATCGGGCGACGGCCAATTTTGCCAAGCATCCAGATGCCAACGAATGTCATCAATACGGAGACTACGCCGTTGGCGATAGTGGCAAACAGCGCG
Source organism: Klebsiella sp. LTGPAF-6F (assembly GCF_001753185.1). Classification (NCBI taxonomy): domain Bacteria; kingdom Pseudomonadati; phylum Pseudomonadota; class Gammaproteobacteria; order Enterobacterales; family Enterobacteriaceae; genus Klebsiella; species Klebsiella sp. LTGPAF-6F. Next base: position 791,591 of record NZ_CP017450.1, on the reverse strand, counting down.
GCATTATCAGTCATACCAACCGAGGTCAGCACCGTGGGGGCATAGTACATAATGGTATTTACACCGGTAAGCTGTTGGATAACCGCTATACCAATACCGATCATAAACAGCTTGAACAACCACGGGGTCATAATCTCGCTGAACCGGGGCTTACCGAGATTGCGCTGCTCATCCAGCGTTTCGGTGATCTCCAGCAGCTCCCACTCAACATCATCTTTATGCCGGGTGCGCTCAAGCACGCGACGGGCTTCCGCCAGGCGCCCTTTCATCGCGTACCAGCGCGGTGAATCCGGCATAAACATCATGCCAAACCAGAGCAGCACGGCGGGTAGCGTCGCCACCGCCAGCATCCAGCGCCAGGTGCTTTCCCCGCCCCAGACTTCATGGAACGTGGCATTAGAAATATAGGCCAGCAGCTGACCGGATACGATCATCAGCTCCTGCAAAGTAACCAGCTGTCCGCGCTTATTCGCGGGAGCTATCTCGGCAATATAGACCGGTACGGTGGCCGCCGCCCCGCCGACCGCCACGCCGAGAATAAGGCGAAAGAAAATCATCCAGTTAACGTCCGGCGCCATAGAGGTGCCTATCGCGCCGATGGCAAAAAGCACCGCCAGCCACAGAATAATTTTCTTTCTGCCCGCTGCATTCGCCAGATTGCCAGAAAGCAGCGCGCCAAAGGCGGCGCCGAATAGCAGCGAGCTGGTGACCAGACCGGTGGTAAAGGGAGTAAGATGAAGCTCGGTGCCCATAAAGAGTAAGGCACCGGAAATCACCCCGGTATCATAGCCAAAAAGTAAACCGCCAAGCGTCGCGATCAGGGCGACAACTTTTACAAAGGGCGTTGTCGGGGTCTCGCTATTCGGTCCCGACGCTTTATTGAGTGTAAGATATTGTTCCTTAGACATAATAGACTCCAGTAACCCGCCTTGTTTGAGGGAAGATTTGCTCTAGTCTGAATGCAGAGGCTGAGGCCTCACCGACGTGTTGTTTTCGTTCTACGTCTTGAGCTACTGCTGAGTGATGGGGTAAAAAAAGCAGGCCATACGACGTATGGCCTGAAAATAAAACAACGATTAGATTCCTGCCGTCTCGCGGATATATTTGCGCGCTTTTACGGCGTATTCGAATGGGTTGGCCAGCGCCGGATCCTGCTCGGCCTCAACCACCATCCAGCCTTTATAACCATGCTCGTCCAGCAGCTTGAACACCGGACGGAAATCAATGACGCCGTCGCCCGGCACGGTGAAGGTCCCCTTCTTCACGCCGTCCAGGAAGGAGAGCCCTTCGCGACGCACTTGCTCGATCACCGGCGGACGCACGTCTTTCAGGTGCACGTGGTTAATGCGCGGCAGATATTTTTTCAGAATCGCCAGCATCGGCTCTTCGCCGCCTTCGGAATACCAGGCGTGTCCGGTGTCGTAGAGCAGGAAGACTTTGTCATCCACCAGCGACATAAACTTGTCGATCTCTGCCGTCGTCTGGATACCGGTGCCCATATGGTGGTGCAGACAAACCTGCATGCCCTTTTCCGCCGCCAGGCGACCGAGGGTGTTATAGCCTTCCGCCACCCGCTGCCACTCTTCTTCGCTAAAGCACGGTTTCGCATTCTCCAGGATGGGCTTTTCCAGCCCCTGGATGCTACCGCTCTGCTCAGAGCAGCCGATCACTTTCGCGCCCATAGCATGCAGGAAATTCATGTGGTTAACGAATTCATCAATGGTCTTTTCCCGCTGGCCGTTAGCAAAAAAGGTGCTGAACCAGGCGTTGCAAATCTGAATGCCGCGGATATCCAGCATCGGCTTGAGAACCGCCGGATCGCGTGGATATTTGCTGCCGACTTCGCTGCCGGTAAAGCCCGCCAGCGCCATTTCGCTGACGATTTGCTGGAAAGTATTCTCGCTGCCCAGCTCCGGCATATCGTCGTTAGTCCAGCCAATCGGGGCGATAGCCAGTTTTACGTTATCTTTGTTCATAGTAGGGGGCTCCTGCCGCTGCGCCTTACCGGCGCAGCAATTCACGTTCGATGAGTTCACGGGTTTCCACTGCCTGGTATTTCATTTTTTCCGGGTAGCCGAACAGCGAGGTGGCCACAATCGGCTCACCGCCGACCTTGAAGGTCTGCTCGGCAAATTTCATATCGCGCAGGGTGCGGAACAGCGCGTCGAAATCAACATCCCCTTCTCCGACGCCCACGTGCTGGTGAACGACGGCATCTACGCCCGGTGGGTTAACAATATAGCGGCAGTGTTTTGTATGGTTGCGGGTATCCGCGATCAGCACATGGGAGAGATCGCTTCCCGCGTAGCGCAGCATCTTCTCAACGTCGCCCACGCCTTTGTCATAGAAGAAGGTGTGCGGGACGCTGTAAACGTACTTAACGTTATCGCTGCGGAACGACTTCACGATATCGACGGTTTCGTTGTTCTCTTCGCAGAAGTCCCACGGATGTGCCTGAATTTCAACGCGGATGCCTTCGCGCTCAAAAATTGGCAGCAGCTCTTCCATGGAGCGATAGAACATCTCATCGCAAATCTCCGGCTGGTTAGGATCGCCGGAGAACTCGGTGTTGATCACCTGTACACCCATTTCAACCGCGATTTCGATCAGCCGTTTCCAGTTTTTTACTGCCGCCTGACGGCGCAGCTCATCCGGACCGGACCAGCGGTAGACGCAGATAAACGAGGAGAGCTCCACGCCGGTATCGCGCAGCGCCTGCTTGTACTCAGCCATAATTTCCCGGCTGGCGCGCGGGTGCTTGTAGAACGGGTTGATCTGCGGGTGCGGCGATTGCTCAATGTACTTGTAGCCCCACTCCGCCACCTGATGGACCATTCGGGTTACCCCGAGGTCTTTAATGACATCAACGTCAAAAGCAATTTTCATCGTCGTTACCTGTGCAAAGAAGTTCCGTCAGCAAAGCGGGATTAACGTTTGTAGAATGCCGGGCATTCCGGCAGCGTCACCTCAACCGGCTCGCTGGTTTCCTGGGCTTTGATACAGGCGTCGGCAGCAACGGACGCCGCGTAGCCATCCCACGCCGATGGGCCGTGCAGCTGGCCGGCCTGAACATCATTGATAAAGGCCTGTAGTTCAACGTCATACGCTTTGATAAAGCGATCCTTCCAGTCGGTCAGGATAGCGGTCGACAGGTTAGCGGCTTTGCGCATCTGCACAGCCGACGGCTCAGGCAGGCGGGCAATCCCGGTTTCCCCTACCACTTCACACTGGATGTCGTAGCCGTACTGGCAGTTCACGAAGACTTCCACGTCGATCAGCGTGCCTTTTTTGGTTTCAAACGACACGATCTGCGGGTCTTTCAGGCGCGCGTGGGTGTGGGACGTGGAGCGCGGGAAGCGCACCTGCACGGAAACATAGTCGTCATTCAGCAGCCAGCGCAGAACGTCCAGTTCGTGAATCAGGGTGTTGGTGATCGCCATGTTGGTGATGTAATCCTCACCCACCGACTGGTTGCGGTGCGCGCAGCGCAGCATCAGCGGCGCGCCGATATCGCCGTCATCGATCACTTTTTTCAGCGCCAGATAGCCTTCGTCGTAAGGGCGCATAAATCCAACCTGCACCAGGCGGCGACCGGCCTTCATTTCCGCATCAACGATGCGGCGGCAGCCTTCCGCGCTCATCGCCAGCGGCTTCTCGCAGAACACCGGCTTCCCGGCGGCGATGGCGGCCAGGGTGTACTCTTCGTGGGTGGGGTCCCATGAGGTGACCAGAATAGCGTCCACGTCGCTGGCCTTAATCACGTCATGACCGTCGGCGTACACTTCGGCGTGCACGCCCGGCAGCGCAACCGCGGCGCGGGCGTTCTCTTCGTTGATATCCGAAACCGCCACTACCGTGGCTCCCTGCAGTACCTGAGTGCAACGACGGATATGCTCTTTACCGATAGCGCCGGCACCGATGACACCTAATTTGAGTGACATAGTTGGTTTTCTCCCGAGATTTGTAGGGTTCAGGGTTTGTGTTCTGTTTTAGTAATCCCGCGCCTGAGCGCGTTTTTCATTGATCATTTGCGCCACCTTGCGGATCCGCTCGGAGAGCGCAGACTGCGCGACGCCGACGTTCCACCAGCTGCCGTATTTGTGCACCATGGTTTTCGGCAGCACTTTAATGTCTATCAGGGTGCTGACGGTTTCGCGGCGTGCGGCGTCCAGCGCGTGGCGTAGTTCTTCTAGCGTCGTGACGCGCCAGGTTTTGCAGCCGTAGCCGGCAGCGACGGTGGCGAAATCTACCGGCACCAGGCCGCCCTGCAGCTGGCCCGATTCGGCGCAGCGGAAGCGGAACTCGGTGCCGAAGCTGTCCATACCGTGCTCCATCTGCAGGTTGTTAATGCAGCCGTTGGCCATGTTGTCGAGCAGCACGATGTTGATCTTCGCGCGCTCCTGCAGGGAGGTCACCAGCTCGGAGTGCAGCATCATGAACGAGCCGTCGCCGACCAGCGAATAGACCTCGCTTTGCGGTTGGGCTAACTTCACGCCCAGCGCGGCGCTGACTTCGTACCCCATGCAGGAGTAGCCGTATTCCACGTGATAGGTGTTGGTGGCCCGGTTGCGCCAGACGCGCTGCAGGTCTCCCGGCAGGCTACCCGCCGCCGCCACAATCACCGCATCCGCCGGCAGCGTTTCGTTGAGTACGCCAAGGACGCTGCTTTGCGTCAGGGTGGAGTCGGTTATCTGACGAAATTCGCGATACACCGATTCCCGATCCAGATGGTCGTCGATTTCCGGGACGAAAGCGGTTTCCTGCCACACCGCCTGGTAAACGCGCTGGGTCTCTTTCAGCTGGCGGCTCTGTACGCTTTCAATCTGCTCGCCCCAGCCAGCCTGCCAGGATTCGCCGGACAGGGCGTCATCGAGGGCGGTGAGGGCTTCGCGGGCATCCGCCAGCATCGGAATCCCATCCAGCTTCCAGGCGTCGAAGTTGCTGACGTTAATATTGAGGAAGCGCACGCCCGGGTGCTGGAAAATCCATTTTGACGAGGTGGTGAAATCGCTGAAACGCGTGCCGAGACCGATGACCAGATCCGCCTCTTTCGCCAGCAGGTTCGCCGCCAGGCAGCCGGTTTCGCCGACGCCGCCCACGTTATACGGATGCGAAGAGACAACGCTGCCTTTACCCGCCTGGGTTTCGGCAAACGGCACGCCGTAGCGCTCGGCAAAACGGGTCAACGCCTCGCCGGCGCCGGAGTATTTCACCCCGCCGCCGCAAACGATCAGCGGCTTACGGCTGGCTTTAATCGCCGCCACGGCATCCGCCAGCTGCGCGGCGCTGGCCGGACGGCGATCAAGGCGGTGTACCCGGCGGGTAAAGAAGGATTCCGGATAATCCCAGGCTTCGCCCTGGACATCCTGCGGCAGACAGAGCGTGACCGCACCGGTTTCCGCCGGGTCGGTCAATACGCGCATGGCGTTGATGCAGGCGCTCATCAGCTGTTCCGGACGGGTGATGCGATCCCAGTATTTACTCACCGCGCGAAACGCGTCGTTAGTGGTAATGCTGAGATCGTGGCTCTGTTCGATTTGCTGCAGCACCGGGTCAGGCTGGCGGGTCGCAAACACATCGCCCGGCAGCAGCAGCAGCGGGATGCGGTTGGCGGTCGCGGTGGCGGCAGCGGTAATCATGTTCGCCGCGCCGGGGCCAATGGAGGAGGTGCAGGCAATAATCTGACGACGCAGGGACTGTCTGGCAAAACCGGTGGCGACATGCGCCATCCCTTGCTCGTTACGCCCCTGATAGACCCGCATTTCACCGCTATCTTGTTCAAGGGCCTGACCCATTCCCAGCACGTTGCCGTGGCCAAAGATAGCAAAGATGCCTTTGACGAACTTATGCTCTTCGCCATCGACTTCCAGGTACTGGTTATCCAGGAACTTCACCAGCGCCTGCGCCATTGTCAGTCTCAGTTTGCCCATGTTGCCCAATCCTTATTGTTCAGTATTTGCGTGTGGGTTCGCGTTTTGCCCTGCCCAGCGATACAGCGATGAGTCAGGGAAATCGTTAACGTCACTGGAATACTTCTGGATTATAGGCAAACATTTTTTTCATTAAATAGAAATACAGAAGAAATATTTCATTTTGCGAGAGCGATCAAACTCTCTATGCATTTCACCCGTTTCATTCGCATCCTGTATACGGGATAACGCGCAAATTACGCGGCCCACCTCTTAATATCCCCTTAAAAATCATAGGTAAAGACCGCATCTAAACGGACTCTGGTTCAACTTTCAGCCGCAGCCCAGGATCCGAGGCAGAATGAGGCTCAGCGCGGCATAGTGGTATATCCCTCACATTTTTGGTTTTTTAATTTCGATCTAGTTTGCAAATGAAATATTTATTTCTCAAACTAGAGATAACCAATAACCCTCAGGCTGTTTTCGGAGACGCTGTCGGTATCCCGACTCTTCCGTACAGCAGAAATGCAAAAGGAAACCCTAGCTATGAATGCAGCAGTAAAGCGACTCGACGTCATCTGTATTGGCCGGGTGGCAGTCGATCTCTATGCCCAGCAGATTGGCGCGAGGCTGGAAGATGTCGCCAGTTTTTCTAAATACCTGGGTGGCTCTTCCGGCAACGTCGCCTTCGGCACCGCCATTCAGGGATTAAAATCGGCAATGCTCGCTCGCGTGGGCGATGAGCATAATGGTCGTTTTCTACGCGAAACCCTGAGCCGCGCCGGCGTCGATACCGAATATCTGATCACCGATAAGCAGCGCCTGACGGCGTTAGTGATGCTGGGGATTAAAGATCAGGAGACGTTTCCGCTGATTTTTTACCGCGATAACTGCGCCGATATGGCCCTTTCGCCAGAAGATATTAAGGAAGAGTACATCGCCTCTTCCCGGGCGCTGGCGGTAACCGGCACCCACCTTTCGCACGCCAACACGCGCGAAGCGGTGCTGAAGGCGCTGGAGTACGCCCGCCGTCACGGCCTGCGTACCGCGCTGGATATAGACTATCGTCCGGTGCTTTGGGGGTTAACGTCTTTAGGCGACGGTGAAACGCGTTTCATTGAGTCCGGCCAGGTGACCAGCCAGCTGCAGGAAGTCCTGCATCTGTTCGATTTAGTGGTGGGGACAGAAGAGGAGTTTCATATTGCCGGCGGCAGCACCGATACCCTGACCGCGCTGAAAAACGTGCGTAACGCCACGAAAGCGACGCTGGTTTGCAAGCGCGGTCCGATGGGCTGCGTGGTGCTGGAAGGCGCTATTCCCGACAGCTGGGATAGCGTGCCGCTGCAGCAGGGCGTACGCGTAGACGTGCTTAACGTCCTGGGCGCGGGCGATGCCTTTATGTCCGGGCTGCTGCGCGGCTGGCTTAACGATGAAGGCTGGGAGCAGGCCTGCCGCTACGCTAACGCCTGCGGCGCGCTGGTGGTTTCACGCCACGGCTGCGCGCCCGCAATGCCGACCAAAGCCGAGCTTGACGACTATCTGTCGCGGGCAGAATCGGTGCCGCGTCCGGATATCGACGATCGTCTCAACCATCTCCATCGCGTCACCAGCCGCCGCCAGGCGTGGCCGGAGCTGTGCATTTTCGCCTTTGACCACCGTAAACAGCTGGCAGATCTGGCGTTGGAAACCGGGCGTGATGAATCCTGCATTCCGCAGCTGAAGCTGCTGCTGCTGGCGGCCGCGGAAGCCGCCGCAGACGAAGCCGGTCTTGACGGTCGCAGCGGCATCCTCGCCGATGGCACCTACGGCCAGCGCTCGCTCAATGCCATCACCGGCAAGGGCTGGTGGATTGGTCGACCGATTGAAATGCCGAGCTCGCGCCCGCTGCGTCTGGAACACGGCAACATCGGTTCCCAACTGATCGACTGGCCGCTGGAGCACGTGGTGAAATGCCTGGTCTTCTATCATCCGGCCGATCCGGCCGAGCTGCGCGCCGAACAGGATGCGCTGCTGCTGGAGGTCTGGCAGGCGTGCAACAAGTCCGGGCATGAGCTGCTGCTGGAAATCATCCTGCCGGAAAACGGCCCGGATAAAGATGAACGCCACTACCACGACATGCTGGAGCACTTCTATCAGCTGGGCATCCAGCCGGACTGGTGGAAGCTGCCGCCGCTGTCGAGCGCGGAATGGGAAAGGATTGGCAAACTGATCGCGCGCGAAGATAGCTGGTGCCGCGGGATCTTAATCCTCGGCCTGGACGCCCCTTCGGACCGTCTGCGCGCCGGTTTTGCCGAAGCGGCGAAGCATCCGATGATCAAAGGTTTTGCCGTAGGACGCACCATTTTTGGCCAGCCTTCACGGCGCTGGATGCAGGGAGAGCTCAGCGACGAGGCGCTGATTAACGAAGTGAAACGCAACTACCTCACGCTCATCGGCTACTGGCGAGAAGCCCGCGGCTGATTCCGCCCAGGCCCGCATCCTCTTCAGAAGATGCGGGCTTTTTTCTGGATCTTCGTGAAATGAATCGCGTATTTCATCGTAGTAAATGAAAAATTCGCTTCATTTGATACACTGGAAATTATATTCCTTTCATTTTCTCAGAGCGCAATCTATGGCCAATAATCCGACCCAACTTACCATCTTGCAGGATGAAATCAGGCGTCGCTACGACACGTTAAGCAAACGCCTGAAACAGGTAGCCCGCTATATTCTCGATAACAGCAATAGCGTGGCTTTCGACACCGTGGCCTCTATCGCGCAACAAGCTGACGTCCCCCCTTCCACGCTGATCCGCTTCGCTAACGCCTTTGGTTTTAGCGGCTTCAACGAAATGAAGCAGATGTTCAAGCAGCACCTGATGGAAGAGACGGCTAACTATACCGAGCGCGCGCGTCTGTTCCGCCAGACCACCACGGATGACGCAACCCCGCCGGAAACGCCGACCGAAATCCTGAATATGTTCACCATGGTCAATACCCAGGCGCTGCAGCAGCTGGCGATGCAGACCTCCGGCGACGATCTGCAGCGCGCGGTCGCGCTGCTGGCGGAAGCTGAGAATATCTACGTTATTGGCCTGCGCCGCTCCTTTAGCGTCGCCTCCTATCTGACCTACGCCCTGCGCCATCTGGACCGTAAAGCGTTCCTGATTGACGGTCTGGGCGGCATGTTTACCGAGCAGCTCAGCCTGGTCGGGCCGAAAGATGTCGTGGTGGCGGTGAGCTTCTCTCCGTATGCGCGGGAAGTGGTTGAACTGGTGGAGCTCGGCGCGCAGCGTAAAGCACGGCAGATAGCGATTACCGACAGCCAGGTCAGCCCGCTGGCGGCCTTCAGCGACGTCTGCTTTGTGGTGCGCGAGGCGCAGGTTGATGGTTTCCGCTCGCAGGTGGCCTCGCTGTGCCTGGCCCAAACGCTGGCGGTCTCGCTGGCGCTGAACAGCAGCAAAGATGCAGAGACGAAGCAGCTGGCTTAAGCTTTTCATTATTCCCGGATGGCGACGTAAACGTCTTATCCGGGCTACTTGTCCGCAGACGACGGTAAACCCGTAGCCCGGCTGAGCGCAGCGCGAGCCGGGGGTGCCGCTGGCTTAAGTTTTTCATGACTCCCGGATGGCGACGTAAACGTCTTATCCGGGCTACTTGTCCGCAGACGACGGTAAACCCGTAGCCCGGCTAAGCGCAGCGCGAGCCGGGGTGCAGCTGGCTTAAATTTTTCATACCTCCCGGATGGCGACGTAAACGTCTTACCCGGGCTACTTGTCCGCAGATGGCGGTAAACCCGTAGCCCGGCTAAGCGCAGCGCGAGCCGGGGTGCAGCTGGCTTAAGTTTTTCATGACTCCCGGATGGCGATGTACACGTCTTATCCGGGCTACTTGTCCGCAGACGACGGTAAACCCGTAGCCCGGCTAAGCGCAGCGCGAGCCGGGGTGCAGCTGGCTTAAATTTTTCATGCCTACGGATGGCGACATAAACGTCTTACCCGGGCTACTTGTCCGCAGACGATGGTAAACCCGTAGCCCGGCTAAGCGCAGCACGAGCCGGGGATGTGGCAGAATTGCGACGACGATCTTATTCGGGTAACAGGATCAAAAAGGCCGGCTAGCATGGCTAACCGGCCTTTTTATCCTCAACCGATGTTAATCGTGGCGGGGATAATCTGGGCTATTGATCCACGCGTGATCCTCTTCCCAGGTAAACATCCATTTGCGATCCGGGCCGGCCATCACGTTCAGATAGTAGCTGTCATATCCGGCAATCGCCGCCACCGGATGGTAGCCGCGCGGCACCATGACCACATCGTGGTTGTAGGGGGCCATGCATGCATCAAGGCTGCGGTCATCGGTATAGACGCGCTGGAAGGCAAAACCCTGCGGCGGATCGAAACGGTGATAGTAGGTCTCTTCCAGCTGGGTTTCCTGTCCCGGCAGCGCCGTGTCGTGCTTGTGCGACGGCCATGAGCTGGTCGCCCCTTCGTCAGTGTAAACCTCCACCACCAGCAGGCAGTCCGCCTGCGCGCTATCCGGCAGAATATTGTGCACCAGCCGCTGGTTACGCCCCTTACCGCGATGCTCTACGCCCACGTCCTGCGGGGAGATAACCCGTGCAGGGAAGGTTCCTTTACCCGGCGCGCTGCATACGGCCAGCTCGAGGTCAGAATCCGCCGTCACTTCGACTTTATCCTGCGGCGGCACGTAGACTGACCAGGGCGGCGTCCGCTCAAACGGCGACATACGCTGGCCGAGGTTCGGAAAATCCGCCTGCGTGGTTTTTACCGAAGCCAGGCCGGCAACCAGCACCAGGCACAGTTCGCGATCGCCGCTTTCCAGGGTGACGGTTTGCCCTTTCTTTAACATCCAGACATCAAAACCAATGTACTTCCACCCCGCGCTCTGCGGGGTGATGTGCTGAATCTGCCCTTCTTTTTTTGCTTTAGCCAGTAAAGACATGGCGCTCTCCTTCGCCGATTAGCCTAACGTCGGCATACTGAATTCAGATACGGTTTGCTGACCCTGCGGCCAGCGGACGGTGGCGGTTTTCATACGCGTATAGAAGCGCACGCCGTCCGGGCCATGGACGTTCAGTGCGCCGAATACGGAGCGTTTCCAGCCGCCAAAGCTATGGAAGGCCATGGGAACGGGTACCGGTACGTTGACCCCAACCATTCCGGCCTGGACATCATGGACAAATTCACGCGCGGTGTGGCCGTTGCTGGTAAAGACGGCGCTACCGTTGCCGAACTCATGGCTGTTCACCAGCTCCAGCGCGCTGTGGTAATCCGCCACGCGAACAATCCCCAGCACCGGGCCAAAAATCTCTTCGCGCCAGATAGTCATCTCCGGCGTGACGTTGTCGAACAGCGTTCCGCCGACGTAGTATCCCTCTTCAAACCCGGGCACCTGCGGCTTGCGTCCGTCAACCACCAGCGTCGCCCCCTCGCTGACCCCTTTATCAATATATCCCAGCACTTTTTTCTGATGGGTATCGGAGACGACCGGCCCCATTTCGTTCTCTTCTTTTCCGCGCATACAGCCCGGCCCAACCTTCAGGGATTCCACCAGCGGCTTCAGGCGCGCAATCAGTTTATCCGCCGTTTCATCACCCACGGCGACCACCACCGGCAGCGCCATGCAGCGCTCGCCCGCCGAGCCGAACGCGCCGCCCATAATGGCATTCACGGTGGCATCAAGATCGGCATCCGGCATCACAATCGCGTGGTTTTTCGCCGCGCCAAACGCCTGTACCCGCTTGCCATAAGCGCTGGCGGTTTTATAAATATGCTCCGCCACGCCGGAAGATCCGACAAAGCTTACCGCCGCGATCCGCGGGTCCCGGTATAGCTGCTCGGCATCTTCGTTGCTGCAGTGCACGACGTTAAAGACGCCATCCGGCAGACCCGCTTGTTTCAGCAATTCCGCCAGACGCACCGCGGCAGTAGGCGCCAGCGCTGGCGGCTTCAGGACAAAGCTGTTGCCGCAGGCCAGCGCCAGCGGGAACATCCACATCGGTACCATCGCCGGGAAGTTGAACGGCGTAATGCCCGCTACCACGCCCAGCGGCTGCATCAGAGAATAGCTATCAACCCCGGTGCCGACATCCGATGAGAACTCCCCTTTGATCAGGTGCGGAATACCGCAGGCAAACTCAACGACTTCCATGCCGCGCGTCAGCTCCCCCATCGCGTCGGAAAACACTTTACCGTGTTCGCTGACGATAATCCCCGCCAGCTCTTCAGCGTGCTGTTCCAGTAACATTTTAAAATTGAACATCACGCGGGCGCGGCGCAGCGGCGTGGTGCGCGACCAGCTTTCAAAAGCATCACGCGCCACCTGAATGGCGTCAGAGACTTCCTGCGCGGTCGATAACGTGACTTCGCGGACCACTTTGCCCGTCGCGGGGTCGAAAACCGGCATTGTTTTGCTGCTGCCGCTGGTAACGGTTTTCCCGCCAATAAAGTTTCCTGTGATAGTCATGCTCTCGCCTCATCTGTATGGGGTATCGGGGGCCAACGCAGTACGGCCCATTACAGGATCTGCTGTGCTGTAACCGTAGTAAAATGAAATTAATATTTCAATATTGATAGCTGGTGAAATTCTATTTTGGTGATGATGGTCGCAATTTCGTGTAAGAAATTGCCGGCTTGCGGACTAAAGCACGATAAAAAGAGTTGAGATTTAGCGCCACCTGCAACCCGTGCTCTTTAAAACGCAGCAGAAAAATATTTTGCGAGTCGGCTCAAAAAATCACCATTTCATACATTGCTAATTTTGGAATAAATGTTTTGACTATGAGGCATTCGAACGAATCCGATCCCTACATTTCTGGAGAGTCAAGATGGCTATTGCATCGCAACGTTTCTGCATCAACCGCAAGATCGCCCCGTCACTCAGCATTGAGGCCTTTTTCCGGCTGGTGAACGGCCTGGGGTTGAACAAAGTCGAGCTACGTAACGACCTCCCCAGCGGAAAAGTAACCGACGACCTGAGCCACCAGCAGGTGCGGGAGCTGGCTGACCGCTACCATATTGAGATCCTCACTATCAATGCGGTCTACCCCTTCAACTGCCGCACCGCAGAGGTTCGTAGCCTGACGGAGTCATTGCTGAAAGAAGCCAAAGCCGTTGGTGCCAAATCGCTGGTGCTGTGCCCGCTGAACGATGGTACCGAGGTTCCGGCGAGCGAAACCCTTAACGCCCTGCGTGACCTGGCGCCGCTATTCGCCTTCTACGGTATTCAGGGGCTGGTGGAGCCGCTCGGTTTCCCGCAGAGCTCGCTCCGCTCCTCGGCGCAGGCGCAAACGCTGATCCACGACGCGCGGGTGCCGTTTAAGCTGCTGATAGATACCTTCCATCATCATCTTTATCCGCAGGCGGAGCAGGAGTTTAACCAAGTGGATATTGGCGAAATCGGTCTGGTCCATCTTTCCGGCGTAGAGGATACCCGCCCGCGCGAAGCCCTTACCGACAATGAGCGCATCATGCTGACCGCAAAAGACCAGCTGCAAAGCTGCGAGCAGGTCAAAAACCTGGAGGCGCGCGGCTATCAGGGCGTGTATGCGTTCGAACCCTTCGCGCCGGAATTGGCAAACTGGAGCGAAGACGATATCCGCCGAGAAATCGAGCAGAGCATCGCGTTAATTCAGCGCCACTGCGCCTGACGTGAATAAGCGAGGGTGCGCGTGATTTCCCTCCTTTTGCTATCAGGTTGCCTATACTCGCAGCAGGATAAATGGAGAAATCGCTCATGAGCTCACCTCTGCTGATTGCACGCACGCTGGATAAACAGCTGCATTTACTGCCCGCTATGGCCAACCGCCACGGCTTGATTACCGGCGCCACGGGGACCGGTAAAACCGTCACTCTGCAAAAGCTGGCGGAGTCTTTCTCGGAAATCGGCGTTCCGGTATTTATGGCCGATGTGAAAGGCGACCTCACCGGTATCGCCGAGTCGGGCCAAAGTTCGGAAAAGCTGCAGGCGCGTCTGGAAAAAATCGGCGCAACGGACTGGCAGCCGCACGCCAATCCGGTGGTGCTATGGGATATTTTTGGCGAAAAAGGCCACCCGGTTCGCGCCACGGTTTCCGATCTCGGGCCGCTGCTGCTGGCTCGCCTGCTTAACCTCAATGAGGTTCAGTCCGGGGTGCTGAATATCATCTTCCGTATTGCCGACGATCGCGGGCTGCTGCTGCTCGACTTTAAAGACCTGCGCGCTATAACCCAATACATTGGCGACAACGCCAAAGCGTTTCAGAACCAGTACGGCAACATCAGCAGCGCCTCCGTTGGGGCGATTCAGCGCGGATTATTAACCCTGGAGCAGCAGGGCGCGGAGCACTTTTTCGGCGAACCTATGCTCGATATCCAGGACTGGATGCGCGTCGACGCTGAGGGTAAAGGGGTGATTAATATCCTGAGCGCCGAAAAGCTTTACCAGATGCCGAAGCTGTACGCCGCCAGCCTGCTGTGGATGCTCTCCGAGCTTTACGAACGCCTGCCGGAGGCCGGTGACCAGGAGAAGCCAAAGCTGGTCTTTTTCTTTGATGAAGCGCATCTGCTGTTTAACGATGCGCCGCAGGTGCTGCTGGATAAAATCGAGCAGGTCATTCGCCTGATTCGTTCTAAAGCCGTCGGGGTCTATTTTGTTTCACAAAACCCGGCGGACATTCCCGATGCGGTTCTCGGTCAGTTGGGTAATCGCGTGCAGCACGCCCTGCGCGCCTTCACGCCGAAAGACCAAAAAGCGGTAAAAACCGCCGCGCAGACCATGCGCGCGAATCCCGCGTTCAGTACCGAACAGGCGATCCAGGAGCTGGGCACCGGCGAGGCGCTGATCTCCTTTCTTGATGAGAAAGGCAGCCCTTCGATAGTGGAACGCGCGATGGTTATCGCCCCCTGCTCGCGTATGGGGCCGGTCACCGATGACGAACGTAACGGGCTGCTTAACCACTCGGCGCTGTACGGAAAATATGAAGAAGAGATCGACCGTGAATCGGCCTTTGAAATGCTGCAACAGGGCGTTCAGAGCACAACGGAGCAGCAGCAATCACCGCCCGCAAAAGGCCAGCAAAACGGCGATGACGACGGTCTGCTCGGCGGGCTCAAAGACATTCTGTTCGGCACCACCGGGCCGCGCGGCGGCAAACGCGACGGCATTGTGCAAACGGCGGCCAGGAGCGCGGTGCGTCAGGTCACCAACCAGATAGTCAGGGGAATGCTGGGAAGCTTACTTGGCGGGCGGAAACGCTAAAAAAAGCCCCCTTTCTGAATTCAGGAAGGGGGCGCGTGACGTCAGGTTTTACGCATCATCAGCCAGAGGCTCAGCAAGAAGAAGCTGGCGCTCGGCAACAGCGCGCCGATAATCGGCGGAATGCCGTACACCAGGGTGAGCGGGCCGAAAATCTGGTCCAGCACGTAGAAGATAAAGCCGAAGCTGATCCCGGTCACCACTCTGACGCCCATCGGTACGCTACGCAGCGGGCCGAAGATAAACGACAGCGCCATCAGCATCATCACCGCCACCGACAGCGGCTGGAAGATTTTGCTCCACATATTGAGCTGATAGCGGCCCGGATCCTGACCGCTGGACTTCAGATAGGTAACATAGTTGTGCAGGCCGCTGATGGACAGCGCGTCCGGGTCCAGCGCCACCACGCCGAGCTTGTCCGGCGTCAGGTTGGTCTTCCAGGTCCCGCTGACCGTCTGCGTTCCGGTGACCTGTTTCGGGTCAGTCAGGTTGGATTCATCCACCTGCGACAGTCGCCAGAGCTTATTCTCGGTGTCGAACTTTGCCGAAGCGGCATAGCGAACGGACTGCAAGCGGCGCTGGTCGTTAAAGGCGTAAATGCTCACCCCGCCCAGCTCATCGTTGCCTTTTACCCGCTCGATATACACAAAGTTATGGCCGTCTTTCGCCCATAGCCCCTGCTGAGTGGAAAGCAGCGAACCGCCGTACATCTGCTGAGCACGATAGTTACGCGCCATCTGCTCGCCCTGCGGGGCAACCCACTCGCCCATCGCCATGGTCAGCAGCACCAGCGGAATCGCGGTTTTCATCACCGACAGCGCCACCTGCAAACGGGTAAAGCCGGAAGCCTGCATCACCACCAGTTCGCTGCGCTGCGCCAGCATCCCCAGCCCCAGCAGCGCGCCGAGCAGCGCCGCCATCGGGAAGAAGATTTGGATATCTTTCGGCACGCTGAGAATCGTGTAGATTCCGGCCCCCAGCGCATCATAGTTGCCCTGCCCGGCCTTTTTCAGCTGGTCGACAAACTTGATGATGCCCGAGAGGGAAACCAGCATGAACAGGGTCATCATGATGGTATTGAAAATCGTCTTACCGATATAACGGTCAAGTACCCCAAACGCCTGCATCACGCCGCTCCTTTGTTAAAACGGGCACGGAAGCGGCGCATCGGCACCGTATCCCACAGGTTCAACAGCACGGCCAACGCGAAATAGAGCAGGTTTACCGCCCACATCCAGACCATCGGATCCATTTTGCCTTTACCGCCGCTCGATTTAATCGACGTTTGCAGCAGGAAGAACACCAGATAGAGCAGCATCGCCGGCAGCATCGACAGCACGCGGCCCTGGCGCGGGTTCACCACGCTGAGCGGCACCACCATCAGGGCCATGATGAACACCGTTGCCACCAGCGTGAAGCGCCAGTGCAGCTCCGCCCGGGCGCGATCGGTATCGGTATGCCACAGGGTGCGCATATCCATCTGCTCGGTATCGTTCGGGTCGGAGGCCACCGCCTGATGGCCGACTATCGCCTGATAGTTTTTGAAGTCGGTAATGCGGAAGTCGCGCAGCATCGCGGTGCCTTCAAAGCGGGTGCCCTGATTCATGGTCACCACCTGCGAGCCGTCTTTACGCAGCGAGAGCTCGCCGGTATCCGCGACCACCACCGACGGGCGCGCGTTGCCTCGCGGCCGCAGCTGAGCAAGGAAAACGTCGCTGAAGCGGTTGCCGTTGACGTTCTCAATAAACAGCACCGCGCTGCCGTCGCTGGCCTGCTGGAACTGGCCCTGAGCCAGCGCCGCCATGCCGGGGTTCGCTTTCGCTTCCGCCAGCACTTCATCCTGGTGACGAGAAGACCAGGGGCCGGCCCACATCACGTTGACCGCCGCGACGACGCCCGTAAAGAGCGCCAGGATCATGGCGGCTTTCACCAGCACGGCTTTACTCAGGCCGCAGGCGTGCATCACCGTAATTTCGCTTTCGGTATACAGTTTGCCCAGCGTCATCAGCAGCCCGAGGAATAAACTCAGGGGCAGAATAAGCTGCGCCATTTCAGGTACGCCAAGCCCTAACAGCGAGAGCACCAGATTTGTCGGGATATCGCCATCAACAGCCGCGCCGAGGATCCTGACCAGTTTCTGACAAAAGAAAATGAGCAGCAGGATGAATAGGATCGCCAACTGGCTTTTCAGCGTCTCACGAACCAGATATCTTATGATTATCACTATAAATACGCCCGTAAAAACCCGTTTTATTGCAGGAAAATTGCTTGTTTCATGGCTTAAACGTCATTTATTCTCTTTGGTCGTCGAAAACATCGCTAAGATTAAATGACTCGCTGGTTCTGCGTATCAGGATCTTTTCTGACGAACCAAGGCCGTAATAACGTTAAGATTAACACGAAGTCACCACAACAGCGGACATGAGTTACGAAAGCTTTCAATTTCTATACTCTATGGATTTCGAGTTGCAGGCAGGCGGCAAGACTGTGAAGCCCCGGAGCTTACATCAGGTAAGTGACAGGGGTGAGCAGGCGCAGCCAACGCATCTGCAACTTGAAAGACGACGAGTATATCTGTAGCCACCACTGTTGTCTTTAAGATTCAGGAGCATAGTGCATGGAGTTCAGTGTAAAAAGCGGTAGCCCGGAGAAGCAGCGGAGCGCCTGTATCGTGGTCGGCGTCTTTGAACCACGTCGCCTCTCCCCCATCGCCGAACAGCTTGATAAAATTAGCGACGGTTATATCAGCGCCCTGCTGCGTCGCGGCGAGCTGGAAGGCAAACCTGGCCAGACTTTATTGCTGCACCATGTGCCGAACATTCTGTCAGAGCGCATTCTGCTTATTGGCTGCGGCAAAGAGCGCGAGCTGGATGAACGTCAGTACAAGCAGGTCATTCAGAAAACAATCAATACGCTGAATGATACCGGCTCAATGGAAGCCGTCTGCTTCCTGACCGAGCTGCACGTCAAAGGCCGCAATAACTACTGGAAAGTGCGTCAGGCGGTCGAGACCGCCAAAGAGACGCTGTACAGCTTTGACCAGCTGAAAACCAACAAAAGCGAGCCGCGTCGCCCGCTGCGTAAAATGGTCTTCAACGTCCCAACCCGTCGCGAGCTGACCAGCGGCGAACGCGCTATTCAGCACGGTCTGGCGATTGCTGCCGGCATCAAAGCGGCGAAAGATCTCGGCAATATGCCGCCAAACATCTGTAACGCCGCCTATCTGGCCTCTCAGGCGCGCCAGCTGGCCGATACCTACAGTAAGAACGTCATTACTCGCGTTATCGGCGAACAGCAGATGAAAGAGCTGGGAATGAACTCCTATCTGGCGGTCGGCAACGGTTCGCAAAATGAATCGCTGATGTCGGTTATCGAATATAAAGGCAACCCGGCGGAAGACGCGCGCCCTATCGTGCTGGTGGGTAAAGGTCTGACCTTTGACTCCGGCGGCATCTCCATCAAGCCTTCCGAAGGCATGGACGAGATGAAATACGACATGTGCGGCGCGGCGGCGGTGTACGGCGTGATGCGTATGGTTGCCGAACTTCAGCTACCGCTGAACGTTGTCGGCGTGCTGGCCGGATGTGAAAACATGCCGGGCGGCCGCGCCTATCGTCCAGGCGACGTGTTGACCACGATGTCCGGGCAAACGGTGGAAGTGCTGAACACCGATGCCGAAGGGCGTCTGGTGCTGTGCGATGTGCTGACCTACGTTGAGCGCTTCGAGCCGGAAACCGTTATCGACGTGGCCACGCTGACCGGCGCCTGCGTGATTGCGCTGGGCCATCACATCACCGGTCTGATGTCGAACCACAACCCGCTGGCCCACGAGCTGATCGGTGCGTCCGAACTGGCGGGCGATCGCGCATGGCGTCTGCCGCTCGGCGACGAGTTCCAGGAGCAGCTGGAGTCTAACTTTGCGGATATGGCCAATATCGGCGGCCGTCCCGGCGGGGCGATTACCGCGGGCTGCTTCCTGGCGCGCTTTACCCGCAAGTACAACTGGGCGCACCTGGATATCGCCGGTACCGCGTGGCGTTCCGGGAAAGCCAAAGGCGCGACCGGTCGTCCGGTGGCGATGCTGTCGCAGTTCCTGCTCAACCGCGCCGGATTTACCGGCGAAGAGTAATTGCCGTCTGATGCCCGGCGGCGTTACGCTTGCCGGGCCAACGAAAAGATGCCGTTTATAGGCCGGGTCAGCGTAGCGCCGCCCGGCTTAAGCATTTAAAGTCACCACAAGAAGCCCCATATATGAAAAACGCAACGTTCTATCTTCTGGACAATGATACGCAACAAGACGGCCTGAGCGCCGTTGAACAACTGGTGTGTGACATTGCCGCAGAACGTTGGCGCAGCGGCAAGCGGGTACTCATCGCCTGTGAAGATGAGCTGCAGGCCATTCGTCTGGACGAAGCGCTCTGGGCTCGACCCGCGGAAAGTTTCGTTCCGCATAATCTGGCGGGAGAAGGTCCGCGCGGCGGCGCGCCGGTGGAGATTGCCTGGCCGCAAAAGCGCAACAGCAGCCCGCGGGATATTCTGATTAGCCTGCGGCTAAACTTTGCAGATTTTGCCACCGCTTTCACAGAAGTGATAGACTTCGTCCCTTATGAAGATTCTTTGAAACAACTGGCGCGCGAACGCTATAAAGCGTACCGCATGGCTGGTTTCAACCTGAACACGGCAACCTGGAAATAATGGAAAAGACATACAACCCCCAAGATATCGAACAGCCGCTTTACGAGCACTGGGAAAAGCAGGGCTATTTCAAACCCAATGGCGACGAAAGCCAGGAAAGTTTCTGCATCATGATCCCGCCGCCGAACGTCACCGGCAGTTTGCATATGGGTCATGCCTTCCAGCAAACCATCATGGATACCATGATTCGCTACCAGCGCATGCAGGGTAAAAACACCCTGTGGCAGGCCGGTACCGACCACGCGGGTATCGCTACCCAGATGGTGGTTGAGCGTAAGATTGCCGCCGAAGAAGGTAAAACCCGCCACGACTACGGTCGCGACGCCTTTATCGATAAAATCTGGCAGTGGAAAGCGGAGTCCGGCGGCACCATTACCCGTCAGATGCGCCGCCTGGGCAACTCCGTGGACTGGGAGCGCGAGCGCTTCACCATGGACGAAGGCCTGTCCAACGCCGTAAAAGAAGTCTTTGTCCGCCTGTACAAAGAAGATCTGATCTACCGCGGTAAGCGCCTGGTCAACTGGGACCCGAAACTGCGCACCGCCATCTCCGATCTGGAAGTGGAAAACCGCGAGTCTAAAGGCTCGATGTGGCATATCCGCTATCCGCTGGCCGACGGCGCGAAAACCGCTGACGGTAAAGATTATCTGGTCGTCGCCACCACCCGTCCGGAGACCGTGCTGGGCGATACCGGCGTGGCCGTTAACCCGGAAGATCCGCGCTATAAAGACCTTATCGGCAAATTCGTGATCCTGCCGCTGGTTGACCGCCGCATTCCGATTGTGGGCGATGAACACGCCGATATGGAAAAGGGCACCGGCTGCGTGAAGATCACCCCGGCGCACGACTTTAACGACTATGAAGTGGGCAAGCGTCATGCGCTGCCGATGATCAACATCCTGACCTTTGACGGCGACATCCGCGAAACCGCGGAAGTTTACGACACCAAAGGCAACGAGTCCGATGTCTACTCAAACGCCATCCCGGCGGAGTTCCAGAAGCTGGAGCGCTTTGCCGCGCGTAAAGCGGTGGTTGCCGCTATCGACGCCCTGGGCCTGCTGGACGAGATTAAACCGCACGATCTGACCGTCCCGTACGGCGACCGCGGCGGCGTGGTAATTGAGCCGATGCTGACCGACCAGTGGTACGTCCGCGCCGACGTGCTGGCTAAACCGGCGGTTGAAGCGGTGGAGAACGGCGACATCCAGTTCGTGCCGAAGCAGTACGAAAACATGTACTTCTCCTGGATGCGCGATATTCAGGACTGGTGTATCTCCCGCCAGCTGTGGTGGGGTCACCGCATCCCGGCATGGTACGACAACGACGGCAACGTCTACGTTGGCCGCACCGAAGACGAAGTGCGTCAGGAAAATAACCTGGGCGCCGACGTGGCGCTGCGTCAGGACGAAGACGTTCTCGATACCTGGTTCTCCTCCGCGCTGTGGACCTTCTCCACCCTCGGCTGGCCGGAAAACACCGATGCCCTGCGTCAGTTCCACCCGACCAGCGTGATGGTTTCCGGCTTCGACATCATCTTCTTCTGGATTGCCCGCATGATCATGATGACCATGCACTTCATCAAAGATGAAAACGGCAAGCCGCAGGTGCCGTTTAAAACCGTCTATATGACCGGTTTGATCCGCGATGACGAAGGCCAGAAGATGTCCAAATCGAAGGGCAACGTTATCGACCCGCTGGATATGGTCGACGGCATTTCCCTGCCGGAGCTGCTGGAAAAACGCACCGGTAACATGATGCAGCCGCAGCTGGCGGAAAAAATCGCCAAACGCACCGAGAAGCAGTTCCCGAACGGCATTGAGCCGCACGGTACCGACGCCCTGCGCTTTACCCTGGCGGCGCTGGCCTCTACCGGCCGCGATATCAACTGGGATATGAAGCGTCTGGAAGGTTACCGTAACTTCTGCAACAAGCTGTGGAACGCCAGCCGCTTTGTGCTGATGAATACCGAAGATCAGGATTGCGGCTTTAACGGCGGCGAGATGACCCTGTCGCTGGCGGACCGCTGGATCCTGGCGGAATTCAACCAGACCATCAAAGCCTACCGCGAAGCGCTGGACGGCTTCCGCTTCGATATTGCCGCAGGCATTCTGTACGAGTTCACCTGGAACCAGTTCTGCGACTGGTATCTGGAGCTGACCAAGCCGGTAATGAACGGCGGTTCCGAGTCTGAGCTGCGCGGCACCCGTCACACGCTGGTGACCGTTCTGGAAGGTCTGCTGCGCCTGGCGCACCCGATTATTCCGTTCATCACCGAGACCATCTGGCAGCGCGTGAAGGTCATTTGCGGTATCACTGCCGATACCATCATGCTGCAGCCGTTCCCGCAGTACGATGCGTCTCAGGTTGACGAAGCGGCGCTGGCCGATACCGAATGGCTGAAGCAGGCGATCGTCGCCGTGCGTAACATCCGTGCGGAAATGAACATCGCCCCAGGTAAGCCGCTGGAGCTGCTGCTGCGCGGCTGCAGCGAAGCCGCGATTCGTCGCGTGAACGACAACCGCAGCTTCCTGCTGAATCTGGCGCGTCTGGAGAGCATCACCGTGCTGCCTGCCGATGATAAAGGTCCGGTTTCCGTGACCAAAATTATCGACGGCGCCGAGCTGCTGATCCCGATGGCTGGCCTCATCAATAAAGAAGATGAGCTGGCGCGCCTCGCTAAAGAGGTGACCAAAATCGAAGGCGAGATTGGCCGCATCGAAAGCAAACTCTCCAACGAAGGCTTTGTGGCGCGCGCGCCGGAAGCGGTGATCGCCAAAGAGCGTGAGAAGCTGGAAGGTTACGCGGAAGCAAAAGCGAAGCTGATTGAGCAGCAGGCGATTATCGCCGCGCTGTAATTCACTCGCCCCTTATCCATTCGGATAAGGGGCGTTTTCTGTGAAAGATCCTCGCTTGCACTCTCCCCTCCCGCAGTGTTATTAACAACATTATCCGTCATTATTTTGCAATGAGTCTTCACATGAATACGAGCGCAACCCTACCGCTAACCCTGCGCCGCATCACGGCTAATGATAATCCGGCGATTGCCGCTGTTATCCGCCAGGTCTCCGCTGAATATGGTCTGACCGCCGACAAAGGCTATACGGTAGCCGATCCGAATCTGGATGAACTCTATGAGCTTTATAGCCAGCCGGGTTCCGCCTATTGGGTCGTTGAGCAGAATGGTGAAGTGGTGGGCGGCGGCGGCGTGGCACCGCTCTCCTGCAGCGAGCCCGATATCTGCGAACTACAAAAAATGTATTTTATGACCTCCGCGCGCGGCCAGGGGCTGGCGAAAAAGCTGGCGCTGATGGCCCTTGATTACGCCCGCGAGCAGGGATTCAAACGCTGCTATCTGGAAACCACCGCCTTCCTGAAAGAAGCGGTCGGTTTATATGAGCACCTCGGCTTCGAGCATATTGCTGAGCCGCTGGGCTGCACCGGCCATGTTGACTGCGAAGTCAGGATGTTGAAAGTGCTGTAGCGCCCGCAAAACGGCGACGTTGATTAATCGAAAAAATGCATGGTTTTCATGCAAAAAGAGCGTTATTCACCGCACGTTTTCGCTAATACACTCTTCGAGCATTGGATCTTTTCGCCTGCCGCCGCGGCAGGCTTTGCTCAGGATAGAACATCATGAAAAAACTCCCCCTCCTGCTCACCGGCGGCCTGCTGCTTGCCGGCATGGCTTCCTGCGTTAACGCCGGCGAACTTGCTGGCAATACCGAAGGCGCTCAGGTCATTCGCGTGGAAAAAACCCGGGGCCGTATCGATGCGCTCAACGATATCGTTTATAGCCAGGTAAAAAGCACCGTCGCCGTTCGTCAGCTGCATATGTCTTTACTGGTACCGCGTAACGGCGATCTGAAACCGGCAATCATCTATTTCCCCGGCGGCGGTTTCACCAGCGCGACCTGGAATAAGTTTATCGAGATGCGTATGGCGCTGGCGGCGGCGGGATTCGTCGTCGCGGCGGCGGAATACCGTACGGTTCCCGACACCTTCCCAGCCCCGGTTATCGATGGTAAAGCCGCCGTACGCTATCTGCGCGAACATGCCGCGGAATACGGTATAGACCCGTCGCGTATTGGCGTGCTGGGGGATTCCGCAGGCGGCTATATGGCGCAGATGCTGGCGCTCACCAACGGTGACAAAACGTTCGAGCGTGGCGATAACCTGGCGCAATCCTCGGACGTGCAGGCCGCCGCCACGCTGTACGGTATCTCGAACCTGTTGAATATCGGCGAAGGTTTTCCGCAGGCGATTCAAAAGGTGCACCAGTCGCCGGCGGTCACTGAAGCGCTGCTGGTACACGGTAGCGCCTTTCGCGACTGGCCGGGAGCGACGATTGACAGCGATCCGCAAAAAGCCCTGGCGGCCAGCCCGATGGGCCATATCAGCGGTAAAAAGCCGCCGTTTTTAATTATGCACGGCAGCGCCGACACCCTGGTTTCACCGGTACAAAGTCAACAGCTCTATCGCGCGCTGAAAAAGGAGGGCAACCCGGCCGATTACGTGTTGCTGGCGGGCGCGGAGCACGGCGATGACAGCTGGTATCAGAAGCCGGTTATTGAACGGGTGGTGAACTGGTTTAAAGCGACCCTCGGCGCGCCCAAAGCCGCCGCGACGGCAGAGAAAGACAAAAACGCCAATCTGTAATGCATCGTCAGGCCGCTGCGGTGAAGCGGCGGCCTGACGTTCAGGCGGGCACGCCGCTGTGAAAACGAAACTCCGCTTCAGGCGCGTTAATAAGCGCCGCTTCCGCTTCGCCAAGCTGGCGCACGCGTTCGCTGATATCGTCCTGGGCGATTCTCTGCGCCAGGTCCAGATAGTCCTGATAGTGGCGCGCTTCGGAACGCAGCAGCGACAGATAAAACTTCTGCAGATCGTCATCCAGCCATGGCGCCAGCGCGGCAAAACGCTCGCAGGAGCGGGCTTCAATATAGGCTCCGCAGATGAGTTTATCGATCAGCATGACCGGTTCGTGAGAACGCACTTCCCGGCGCAGCCCGCGGGCATAGTTGCTGGCGGTGATTTTGACGTACGGGATTTCGCGGGAAAGCATGATTTCCCTCACCTGCCAGAAGTGATGCAGCTCCTCTTTGATCAGCAGAATCATGCTGTCGAGTAGCTGACGTCCCCAGGGATCGTCGGTCTGCGGCATGGCGCTTTTATTTATCTGCTTATGCAGCGCGACGAAATCCGGCTCCGGCCCCCAGCGGTAGGTGAAGTCCTCATACGGCTTCAGGCAGGCCAGCAGCTCATCCGCGTCCGCTTTATCCGCGACGTATCGACGCACCAGCAGCATAGCGTTTTGCGCCGCTTTCAGCTCGCACACCATATGGTCGGTCAACAGCAGCGGGAGGTTTTCCGGTTTACGGGCTTCATCAATCCACGCCTGAGGAGTTGGGCAATGCAGAAAGCTTAAAATCGGGGCGAGTATTTGCGGGTAATCCATTAAAATTCCTTGCTATACGGCGGCATATCGCACCGCCGTATACCTCTGCTACTTAGTGGCGAACGCCGTCGTCGTCTTCATCAACCAGATCTTCGTCGTCGTCACCTTCTTCGTCTTCCCCGTTCGGATCTTCGTAGTAGGTGCCCCAGCCGTCGTATTCAACGTCGTATTTTTCCGCCAGGGTCATCAGCTGCTCAACCTGGGCGTCAATCAGCTCGGCATTCAGCGCGGATTCGCTGAGGATATCGCAGCAAATCACGGTATCGCCCTCTTCGACTTCCAGCTCTTCCGGCTCAGTCACTTCGTAGCCCAGCTTGAAGGCCTCGACCGCCACTTTCTCCAGCGTTTCGAAATCATCGGCAGAGAGATGATGCTCAATGGTGTACAGCGCGTCAGGATCGCTGCCGTCTTCGAGCAGCTCTTCAATAATCAGGCGCGTTTCTTCACGCTGTTCTTCCAGTAATTCCGGGTTTGCCATGGCTCGTTCCTCATAATGTGTCGCGGATGCTTCTATTGTCACATACCGCCGTGATTGCCTCCACCTTCTGAGCGAAAGATTTATGACACGGGGTTGCAAATGAATATTCATACATATAAAGTGAATTTTAATTCAACAAATGGCTTGAGCCATGTGAGGGAACCATGTCCGCGTTTTATCAGAAGCATTTTTTAAAGTTGCTCGATTTTACCCCCGCCGAAATCACCGCTCTGCTTGAGCTGGCGGCCAGGCTTAAAGCTGATAAGAAAAACAATATTGAAATTCAGCATCTCACCGGCAAAAACATCGCGCTCATCTTCGAAAAAGACTCTACCCGCACCCGATGCTCTTTCGAAGTTGCCGCATTTGACCAGGGCGCTCGCGTCACCTGGCTCGGCCCCAGCGGCAGCCAGATTGGCCATAAAGAGTCGATTAAAGACACCGCCCGCGTGCTGGGGCGCATGTACGACGGTATTCAATATCGCGGCCACGGCCAGGAAGTGGTTGAAACCCTGGCCGAGTATGCCGGCGTTCCGGTATGGAACGGCCTGACCAACGAATTCCACCCCACCCAGCTGCTGGCGGACTTACTGACCATGCAGGAGCATCTGCCGGGCAAAGCCTTTAATCAGATGACCCTGGTCTACGCCGGCGACGCGCGGAATAATATGGGCAACTCCATGCTCGAAGCCGCCGCGTTGACCGGGCTGGATCTGCGTCTGGTCGCGCCAACCGCCTGCTGGCCGGAAGAGAAGCTGGTCGAGCAGTGCCGGGCGCTGGCGCAGAAAAACGGCGGCAATATTACGCTGACCGAAGATATTGCGGCGGGCGTGAAGGGCGCGGACTTTATCTATACCGACGTCTGGGTATCGATGGGCGAAGCCAAAGAGAAGTGGGCGGAGCGTATCGCGCTGCTGCGCGGGTATCAGGTAAATAGCGAGATGATGGCGCTGACCGGCAATCCGCAGGTGAAATTCCTCCACTGCCTGCCCGCGTTCCACGACGACCAGACCACGCTCGGCAAACAGATGGCGGCGGAGTACGGCCTGCACGGTGGTATGGAAGTGACCGACGAGGTATTTGAATCCGCGGCGAGCATCGTTTTCGACCAGGCGGAAAACCGCATGCATACCATCAAAGCGGTGATGGTGGCGACGCTGGGTAAGTAAGCGTTCTCGCGATATTCCCCCGGATTGCGCTGCGCTTATCCGGGCTACCCGCCCCCAAACCGCGCGGATCTGTAGCCCGGGCAAGGCGCCAGCCGCAGCCCGGGGTATTTTTTACGCCATCAGCATCTTCACAACCGCTTTGCGCACCTTCGCCGGTGTGCCGACGGCGCACAGCGGCTTATGCACTTCACCGGGATAGAACACCACAAAGTCGCCTTCGCTGAGGATGACGGTTTTTTCCTGCGCCCCCTCCGCCAGGAAAGCGATGTCTTTCTCCGCCAGCCAGTCGATATCCGGCGCGCCGGCAGGGAGAACGCTAAAGGTCATTCCTTCCTGGCCTTTCAGTACAATCTGGATATCCAGGTAGCGGGCGTGATACTCGGCGCGGCGGTCGGCCATCGGCTCGGTGGTATCTTCGGAAATGAGATAGAACAAGTTGTTGCCGTCAATATCATGTTTACCCAGCGGCGTCGCGTCGGTGACATGCGCTTTAACATGTTCGATCGCCTCACGCAGAGACGCCGGCAACCCGCTTTGCAGATGGTGAATATTTCCAACGATCATAATAGCCCTCAAATATAAAACAGCTTTTCATTTCGCGTTTATACCCCCCATCCGACTGCCATACCACCTCTTTTTGCGGGTTTTTTGCGTTAACGCATGATTCCCCAGGCAAACGTTTACCTGTTTGTGGATTAATCGCTTGATCCGAAATATGAGCTGCGTATAATGCCACCCGTTTTGCCGGGAGGAATTATGGTTCAGTGTGTACGACATCGCGTCTTACCGCGTCTGAAAACAGACGCTGGCCTGCCGTTTTTTCTTTCCGTTGCATCCGTATTCGTAAAGCCCCTTATTTAAGGGGCTTTTTTTTTGCCCAGGCGTCAGGAGATAAACATGGCTAACCCGCTATATCAAAAACATATCATTTCCATAAACGATCTCAGCCGCGAAGACCTTGAACTGGTACTGGCAACCGCAGCAAAACTCAAAGCCAATCCGCAGCCGGAGCTGCTCAAGCATAAAGTGATCGCCAGCTGCTTTTTTGAAGCGTCGACCCGCACCCGCCTGTCGTTTGAGACCTCCATGCACCGCCTGGGCGCCAGCGTGGTCGGTTTCTCAGACAGCAGCAACACCTCGCTGGGCAAAAAAGGCGAAACCCTGGCCGATACCATCTCGGTCATCAGCACCTATGTCGATGCCATCGTCATGCGCCACCCGCAGGAGGGCGCGGCGCGTCTGGCGACCGAGTTCTCCGGCGGTATTCCGGTACTCAACGCCGGCGACGGCGCGAACCAGCATCCGACGCAGACCCTGCTGGATCTGTTCACCATTCAGGAGACCCAGGGCCGTCTGGAAAATCTTAACGTGGCGATGGTGGGTGACCTGAAATATGGCCGCACCGTCCACTCCCTGACCCAGGCGCTGGCGAAATTTAACGGCAACCGCTTCTACTTTATCGCCCCGGACGCGCTGGCCATGCCGCAGTACATCCTCGACATGCTCGATGAAAAAGGCATTGCCTGGAGCCTGCATAGCGCCTTTGAAGAGGTGATGGAAGAGGTGGACATTCTGTATATGACCCGCGTGCAGAAAGAGCGCCTCGACCCGTCGGAATATGCCAACGTGAAGGCGCAGTTCGTCCTGCGCGCCGCCGACCTGGAAGGCGCGCGCGCGAACATGAAGGTGCTGCATCCGCTGCCGCGCATTGATGAAATCACCACCGATGTCGATAAAACGCCGCACGCCTGGTACTTCCAGCAGGCGGGCAACGGCATCTTCGCGCGCCAGGCGTTACTGGCGCTGGTACTGAATAGCGATCTGGCACTGTAAGGGGAAAAAGAGATGACACACGACAATAAATTACAGGTAGAAGCCATCAAACGTGGCACCGTTATCGACCATATCCCGGCGCAGGTCGGCTTTAAGCTGCTGACCCTATTCAAACTGACCGAAACGGATCAGCGCATCACCATCGGCCTGAACCTGCCGTCAGGCGAAATGGGCCGCAAAGATTTGATCAAAATTGAGAACACCTTCCTGACCGACGAGCAGGTCAACCAGCTCTCCCTGTACGCGCCGCAGGCCACGGTAAACCGCATTGATGAGTATGAAGTCGTCGGTAAATCCCGACCGAATCTGCCGGACCGTATTAACAACGTGCTGGTATGCCCGAACAGCAACTGTATTAGCCACGCCGAGCCGGTATCCTCCAGCTTTGCGGTGAAGAAACGCGAAAACGATATCGCGCTGAAGTGCAAATATTGTGAAAAAGAATTTTCACATCATGTCGTGCTGGCAAATTAAATTCGCCAGCTTTTATCCGGAGCAGCCCGATAAGCGGGACTGCTCCTGAACGATAATTTAAATCATCCGCACGGCCGTCAACTCACTGACCTCGGGTCAGATAACCAACATTCATCAATTTCTCATCAACACGTCTAATTATTAAAAATAACAAACAATGAGATTAATCATTAAATATCACTGCTATTGAACCTGAATTTTTCCCTTCATACACTCCAGTGCGTTTTCTATTTTTTTAATCAATGTTCACAGGATGAATTATGAAAGTGAAAAAAATATCGTTATATACAGCAACATTATTATTTACCTCCTCAGCATTGGCTCACGGCTATGTGGAATCGCCGCCAAGTCGGGCGTACCAATGTCATTTAGGGAAAAACACCGACTGCGGTTCGGTGCAGTGGGAACCGCAAAGCGTCGAGCAAGCGAGCGGTTTTCCTGAAGGGGCAATGCCGCCTGATGGTAAACTGGCCAGCGCGGGTAAAAGCAACTTCTCGCAGCTGGATAGCCAGAGCCCGACTCGCTGGGCGAAAACCACGATAAAGAGCGGTAAAAATAATTTCGTCTGGCACCATTCTGCGCCGCATAGAACGACTAACTGGCGTTATTACATTACCAAACAGAACTGGGATCAAAATAAGCCGCTGACGCGCAGCGATTTTGAAAGTAAGCCATTTTGTCAAATCGACGGTAATGGCGCGACGCCGGCTGTACAGGTCACGCACTCCTGTAATGTACCCGATCGCACCGGCTATCAGGTTATTTATGCCGTCTGGGAAATTGCCGATACGGCAAATAGTTTTTATCAGGCCATTGACGTTGATTTCGGCGGCGCCAGCGATGAAACGGAGAATGAATCCCTCTGGACTACGCAGCTCGCAGGCCAGCTTAGCGGGAAAGATCTGCATGCGGGAGATAAAGTCATTGCCCATTTCTTTAACGCGAGCGGTGAAGTTCATTCTCTGCAAACGGAATTGACCATCGCCAGCGAAGCGCAAGGAAAAAGCAGCCAGTGGTCTTACGATCTGGCTGAAGCTATTAATACCGCGCATCAGGGCAAGCTGCGCGCCGGGGTAAAAGGGAGTGATGGCAACATTACCCCCCTCCACGGAGTTAACCAGGTGTATGTGCCAAAAGACAGCACCGTTCAAAGCGTTACGCTGACCTACGCCGAGTCGCAGTCAGACGATATCGTGGAAGAATCCCTGAGCGTCACCAACGTTAACGCAACCAAAATCGCCAACGGGAAAGCGACGGTGACGTTCAACGCCACGGCCAGGGGCAAAATGCATCTCACCGCCACCGTCAACGACCATGCGGGCACGCAGAAAGGGAGCATTCAGCAGACGATAGATAATCGCTCCCTGACGGTATCTATTCCGCTGACCAACGTTCAGGCAGGTCATCATATGCTGCGCTACTCTGCCAGCAATGCGCAGGGCGCCACCCTCAGCCAGGGGGTCATTGACCTGATGCTGGAAGAGAGTACGGTTCAGCCGGATCCGACCCCGACGCCTGCGCCTGCGGGAAACTACGACTATACCTTCCCGGATAACCTGAAAAGCTATAAGGCGGGAACGAAAGTCATGCAGCCTAAAAACGGCAAAGTGTACCAATGTCGCCCGTTCCCCTACAGCGGCTACTGCGTGCAGTGGAGCCAGTACGCCACTCAGTTCGAACCGGGCACAGGTTCTGACTGGGCCATGGCATGGACGGAAGTCACCCACTAACTTCATCCTTCAGGCTCACGCCTTATGCGGATAGCGCGCTGCGTTATCCGCTTTTCTCCTTCGCAAAATGCGGCCTGCTTAATGATAAAGCAGCCAGCACTCTTTATAATGACCCACGCCAGTCAGATTACATTCACATATTTCAGGAGAACTCATGTCTAAAACTATCGCGACGGAAAATGCGCCAGCAGCCATCGGCCCGTACGTTCAGGGCGTCGATCTGGGTAACATGATCATCACTTCCGGCCAGATCCCGGTAGACCCGAAAACCGGTAGCGTGCCGGAAGATGTCGCCGCTCAGGCGCGTCAGTCTCTGGAGAACGTGAAAGCTATCGTCGAAGCCGCGGGCCTGAAAGTGGGCGATATCGTTAAAACCACCGTTTTCGTCAAAGACCTCAACGATTTCGCCACCGTTAACGCCACCTATGAAGCCTTCTTCACCGAGCACAACGCCACCTTCCCGGCGCGCTCCTGCGTGGAAGTGGCGCGTCTGCCGAAAGACGTAAAAATTGAGATTGAAGCGATCGCCATTCGTCGCTAATCGTAGACAGTATGAACAAAGGCAGCCCGGGGCTGCCTTTGTTGTTTCTGCACGTAAAGCGCCTCGCTCACTGCCAGCCGTAGCGGCGGCTGTAGAAGCCTTTGACCATCTGGGTTAGCGTCATATAGCCCGCAAGGATCGCAATCAGCCATGGGAAGTAGCTGAGCGGCAGCGCCTGAAGCTGCAGGTAGCCCGCCAGCGGCGAGAACGGCAGCGCAATCCCCACTACCATCACCAGCAGCGTCATCACAATAAGCGGCCAGGCCGCGCGGCTCTGGATAAAGGGGATCCGCCGCGTACGGATCATATGCACAATCAGCGTCTGCGACAGCAGGCCAACCACGAACCAGCCGGACTGGAACAGGGTCTGATGTTCCGGCGTGTTGGCGTGGAACACCCACCACATCAGGCAGAACGTCAGAATATCGAATATCGAACTGATTGGCCCAAAGAAGACCATAAAGCGGCCGAGATCCGCCGGGTTCCAGCGCTGCGGTTTACGGATCTGCTCATCGTCAACGTTATCAAACGGAATGGCGACCTGGGATACATCGTACAGCAGATTCTGGATCAGCAGATGCAGCGGCAGCATCGGCAGGAACGGCAGGAAGGCGCTGGCCACCAGCACGCTGAACACGTTGCCGAAGTTGGAGCTGGCGGTCATTTTGATGTATTTGAGCATATTGGCGAAGGTCCGGCGGCCTTCAATAACCCCCTCTTCCAGCACCATCAGGCTCTTCTCCAGCAGGATGATATCCGCCGCCTCGCGGGCGATATCCACCGCGCCGTCGACGGAAATACCGATATCCGCCGCGCGCAGCGCCGGAGCGTCGTTAATGCCGTCGCCCATAAATCCCACTACGTGTCCTTCGCGTTTCAGCAGAGTCACGATACGCTCTTTGTGCAGCGGCGCCAGGCGCGCAAACAGGGTGGTACGTTTTGCCAGCTCGGCCAGTTCATCATCGCTCAGCGCTTCAACCTGGCTGCCGATCACCACGTCACCCGCATCCAGACCTACTTCGTGGCAGACTTTGGCCGCCACCAGCTCGCTGTCTCCGGTCAGGATTTTGACCGTAATGCCGCTGGCCTTCAGCGCTTTCAGCGCCGGGGCTGTGGTCTCTTTAGGCGGATCCAGAAAGGCGATATAGCCTTCAAGGATCAGGTCGGATTCATCCGCGCGCTGGTAGTCGCCTTCTCGGGCGGGCAGGTACTTCGTCGCCACCGCCACCACGCGCAGTCCCTGACGGTTGAGGGTGTCGGTTACGCGACGGATGCGCCGCAGCATGGTGTCGTCCAGCGGTACGATGTCGCCGTTATAGCGCACCTGGGTCGAGACGTTGAGGATCTCCTGCAGCGCCCCCTTGCAGATTAGCTGATGGACGTTGTCCTGCTCCTGCACCACCACCGACATGCGGCGACGCTCAAAATCGAACGGGATCTCATCGACTTTCTGCCAGCGTTCCGCCAGCCCGCGCGCTGACTCCAGCTCGACGCCCTCCAGCACCGCGGTATCGAGCAGATTCTTCAGCCCGGTCTGATAGTGGCTGTTAAGCCATGCCGTATGCAGCACGCGTTCGCTCACCTTGCCGGAGACATCGGTGTGGTTCTCCAGCACGATTTTATCCTGCGTCAGGGTGCCGGTTTTATCGGTGCACAGGATGTCCATCGCGCCAAAGTTCTGTATCGCGTCGAGGTGCTTGACGATCACTTTCTGTTTCGACAGCTTCACCGCCCCGCGCGCCAGGGTCGAGGTGACGATCATCGGCAGCATTTCCGGGGTCAGGCCCACCGCGACGGAGAGCGCGAACAGCGCCGCCTCCCACCAGTCGCCTTTGGTATAGCCGTTAATCAGCAGCACAACCGGCGTCATCACCAGCATAAAGCGGATCAGCAGCATGCTGACCCGGCTGATGCCTTTCTGAAAGGCGTTCGGCTCGCTTTCCTGCTCGCTGACGCGGCCAGCCAGTTGACCAAACCAGGTACCGCCGCCGGTGGCGAAAACAATCGCCTGCGCCGAACCGCTCACCACGTTGGTACCCATAAAGCACAGGGTGCCGCACTCCAGCGGGTTTGCCTGCAGCGGGTCGCGGGTGCGGGCCACTTTTTCGACCGGCAGCGATTCACCGGTCAGCGAGGCCTGAGCGACAAACAGGTCGCGCGCCTGAATGACGCGCAGGTCTGCCGGAATCATGTCTCCCGCCGATAGCTTGACGATATCTCCCGGCACCAGCTGGTCGATGGGCAGCTCGCACCAGCGGCTCTCGCCCTGCTCGTTCACCACCCGCAGGACCGTCGCGGTGTTGCTGACCATCGCCTTCAGGGCGTCCGCCGCTTTAGTTGAACGGGCTTCCTGAATAAAGTTCAGCAGCGTGGAGATCCCCACCATCAGGGCGATAACCGCGGCGGCAAACAGATCTTCCGTTGAGTAGGAGACGATACCCAGAACGGTCAGCAGCAGGTTGAAGGGGTTGCGGTAGCAGCTCCAAAGATGCACCCACCACGGCGACGGCTTCTGCGCCGGGATCTGGTTTTCGCCATACTGCGCGATTTTCTGCGCCACTTCGCCCGCATTTAGCCCTTCCGGATGGCTGGCGAAGGCGCGCCAGATTTCATTCTCATCCATTGCCGCCACGTCCAGGCACTGCTTGCCGAGGGAGTCCGGGATCGGCGCGCTCGCCAGATTGCGGGCATCGGGTAGCGGATCGCGTTGTACTAAACGACGCGGTAAATGACGACCAAGCTGGGCAAACAGCTGGCGGGTAAAATTTTTAAACATAAACAGTCCCTCCGCGCTCGCGCGAGCGAACGCAGGCTACCGACAGGCGCGAGTCAACCTTACCTGTCAGGCATGTTATTTTTATGGCAGGGACGTCAAAGACATCGCTGCTTTACGCTTCCGGTAAAGCAGCGCTACGCAGATTTACCGGAAAAAAAGGGGGCTCCATCGAGGATGAGGAGTGGGATCGGGGTCCATAAAATCTCCGGTAAATGAATACAAACGGCGCGAATTATACCGTCGCCGATAATCTATTTGTGGCTATTATGGCGATAATACCCCCGGGCAACTAAACCAGACGTAAACCAGACTTTGCTCATTGTGGTTTCGTTGAGTAGCATTAGGCTCACTTTAAGCGGACCACAACGAGAACCCTGCATGCAAAACCGGCTGACCATCAAAGATATCGCACGCTTAAGCGGCGTCGGGAAATCGACGGTATCGCGCGTGCTTAATAACGAAAGCGGCGTCAGCGAACGCACGCGTGAGCGCGTTGAAGCGGTGATGCAGCAGCACGGGTTTTCGCCCTCACGTTCCGCCAGGGCGATGCGCGGCCAGAGCGATAAAGTGGTGGCGATCATCGTCACCCGTCTGGATTCGCTGTCGGAAAACCTCGCCGTACAGACCATGCTTCCCGCCTTTTACGCTCAGGGCTACGATCCGATTATGATGGAGAGCCAGTTCTCCCCGGCGCTGGTCGAGGAGCATCTCGGCATGCTCGCCCGGCGCAATATCGACGGCGTGGTGCTGTTTGGTTTCACCGGCATCCATGAAGAGATGCTCACCCCGTGGCGAGAGACGCTGGTGCTGCTGGCCCGCGACGCGCCGGGCATCGCCTCCGTCTGCTATGACGATGAAGGTTCGATCAGGATGTTGATGCAGCGCCTGTACGATCGCGGGCATCGCCACATCAGTTTCCTCGGCGTGCCGCACAGCGACATCACCACCGGGCAGCGCCGCCACCAGGCCTACCTCGATTTCTGCCAGAAAAAACACCTCACGCCCCTCGCCGCGCTGCCGGGTCTGGGCATGAAGCAGGGCTACGAAAACGTCGCCGGCGTGCTGTCGGCTGAAACCAGCGCGCTGGTCTGCGCCACCGATACCCTCGCGCTGGGAGCCAGCAAATATCTCCAGCAGCAGGGAATCGATCGTCTCCAGCTCGCCAGCGTCGGCAGCACGCCGCTGATGAAGTTTCTCCACCCGGAGATCCTCACGGTCGATCCCGGCTACGCCGAGTCCGGACGCCAGGCGGCGCAGCAGCTGATCGAGCAGATCGCCGGAAACCGTGAACCCCGTCAAATCGTGATTCCCGCCGTACTGAATTAAGCCTGTCTTAACGATTTATGTGATCTTCGCTGGGTTTCGGGAACGTTCCCATTTTGCAATTCAAGCGGAGCGAGTAGGATCCAATGCAAGTTAAATGCAACCTCTCCCCTCGGTCATGAGGCCTCATCATGAGTAAAGTGAATCAGCAGGACATCGATAAACTTATCGAACTGGTGGGCGGGCGCGACAATATCGCCACCGTCAGCCACTGTATTACCCGTCTGCGCTTTGTGCTGAATAATCCAGCCATTGCCAAACCGAAAGAAATTGAACAGCTCCGCATGGTGAAGGGCTGCTTTACCAACGCCGGTCAGTTCCAGGTGGTGATCGGTACCGAGGTTGGCGACTACTATAAAGCGCTGCTGGCGACCACCGGCCAGGCCAGCGCCGATAAAGAACAAGCCAAGAAAGCCGCGCGGCAGAATATGAAGTGGCATGAACAGCTCATTTCACACTTCGCGGAGATCTTCTTCCCGCTGCTGCCTGCGCTGATCAGCGGCGGCCTGATCTTAGGCTTCCGCAACGTGATCGGCGATCTGCCGATGAGCAACGGCCAGACGCTGGCGCAGATGCACCCGTCGCTGAAAACCCTTTATGACTTCCTGTGGCTGATTGGCGAGGCGATCTTCTTCTACCTGCCGGTGGGTATCTGCTGGTCCGCGGTAAAGAAAATGGGCGGCACGCCAATCCTCGGCATCGTGCTGGGCGTTACGTTAGTTTCTCCGCAGCTGATGAATGCCTACCTGCTGGGCCAGCAGGTGCCGGAAGTATGGAACTTCGGCCTGTTCACCATTGAGAAAGTCGGCTACCAGGCGCAGGTGATCCCGGCCTTGATGGCGGGGCTGGCGCTCGGCTTTATCGAAACGCGGCTGAAACGCATCGTGCCTGACTACCTCTATCTGGTGATCGTGCCGGTCTGTTCACTGATCCTGGCGGTCTTTCTCGCCCACGCTTTTATCGGCCCGGTTGGCCGCATGATTGGCGACGGCGTGGCCTGGGCCGTGCGTCATCTGTTAACCGGCAGCTTCGCGCCGATTGGCGCCGCGCTGTTCGGCTTCCTGTACGCGCCGCTGGTGATTACCGGGGTCCATCAGACCACGCTCGCCATCGATATGCAGATGATTCAAAGCATGGGCGGTACGCCGGTCTGGCCGCTGATCGCGCTGTCCAACATCGCCCAGGCGTCGGCGGTGGTGGGTATCATCATCGCCAGCCGTAAACAGAACGAACGCGAAATCTCCGTTCCGGCCGCCATTTCCGCCTACCTCGGCGTCACGGAACCGGCCATGTACGGCATCAACCTGAAATACCGCTTCCCGATGCTCTGCGCGATGGTCGGCTCCGGTCTTGCCGGGCTGCTGTGCGGACTGAACGGCGTGATGGCCAACGGCATCGGCGTCGGCGGCCTGCCGGGTATCCTCTCCATTCAGCCAACCTACTGGCAGGTTTACGCGCTGGCGATGGCTATCGCCGTGGTCGTGCCGATTGTCCTGACAACGGTTGTTTACCAGCGCAAATTCCGCCAGGGCACCTTACAGATTGTCTGACGTCTTATTTTCGGGGCGCGCT
Organism: Klebsiella sp. LTGPAF-6F; assembly: GCF_001753185.1. Classification (NCBI taxonomy): domain Bacteria; kingdom Pseudomonadati; phylum Pseudomonadota; class Gammaproteobacteria; order Enterobacterales; family Enterobacteriaceae; genus Klebsiella; species Klebsiella sp. LTGPAF-6F. The sequence continues at coordinate 754,400 of NZ_CP017450.1, read as the reverse complement.
GTCGCCCCCTTTTTTGTAGCAGGAACGCAAGTATGAATACCCTTCCCCTCTGGTGGCAAAACGGCGTTATTTATCAAATCTATCCGAAGAGTTTCCAGGACACCACCGGGACCGGCACCGGCGATTTGCGCGGCGTGACCTCCCGCCTCGACTATCTGCAAAAGCTCGGCGTTGACGCTATCTGGCTGACGCCGTTCTACGTCTCGCCGCAGGTGGATAACGGCTACGATGTGGCCAACTATACCGCTATCGATCCCGCCTACGGCACGCTCGACGATTTCGACGAGCTGGTGGCCCAGGCGAAGGCGCGAGGAATTCGTATCGTGCTGGATATGGTGCTGAACCACACGTCGACCGAGCACGCCTGGTTCCGCGAAGCGCTCAACAAAGAGAGCCCGTATCGTCAGTTCTATATCTGGCGCGACGGCGAACCGACCACGCCGCCGAACAACTGGCAATCTAAGTTTGGCGGCAACGCCTGGCAGTGGCACGCCGAAAGCGAGCAGTACTATCTGCATCTGTACGCCGTCGAGCAGGCGGATCTGAACTGGGAAAATCCGGCGGTGCGCGCGGAGCTGAAAAAAGTCTGCGAATTCTGGGCCGATCGCGGCGTCGATGGCCTGCGCCTCGACGTGATCAATGTTATCTCCAAAGACCAAACCTTCCCGTCCGATACCGCGGGTGACGGCCGGCGCTTCTATACCGACGGTCCACGAGCGCACGAATTTTTGCAGGAGATGAGCCGCGATGTCTTTACCCCGCGCAACCTGATGACGGTGGGCGAAATGTCCTCCACCACGCTTGAGCATTGCCAGAAGTACGCGGCGCTCGACGGCAGCGAGCTATCGATGACCTTTAACTTCCACCATCTGAAGGTGGACTATCCCGGCGGCGAGAAGTGGACGCTGGCGCGCCCGGATTTTGTGGCCTTGAAATCGCTGTTCAGGCACTGGCAGCAGGGGATGCACAATCGCGCGTGGAACGCGCTGTTCTGGTGTAATCACGATCAGCCGCGCATCGTCTCCCGCTTCGGCGACGAGGGGGAGTACCGCGTCCCGGCGGCGAAAATGCTGGCGATGGTGCTGCACGGCATGCAGGGCACGCCCTATATCTATCAGGGCGAAGAGATTGGCATGACCAACCCGCACTTTACGCGCATTACCGATTATCGCGACGTTGAGAGCCACAACATGTTTATCGAACGCGCGGCGCAGGGCCGGGATGCGGATGAACTGTTGGCGATTCTGGCTAGCAAATCGCGCGATAACAGCCGCACGCCCATGCAGTGGAACAGCGGTGAGGGCGGCGGATTCACCGCCGGCGAGCCGTGGATTGCGCTGTGCGATAACTATCGCGAGATTAACGCCGAGGCGGCGCTGGCGGACCCGGAATCGGTGTTTTATGCCTATCAGCAGCTGATTACGCTGCGCAAGAGCACGCCGGTGCTGACCTGGGGCGACTATCAGGATCTGCTGCCGGAACATCCGTCGCTGTGGTGCTATCGCCGTCAGTGGCAGGGGCAAACCCTGGTGGTCGTGGCGAACCTGAGCCGCGAGTTCCAGCGCTGGCAGCCGGAAGCGATGAGCGGCGACTGGCGGATGCTGATGAGCAACTACGCGGAGGCGGCGAACCGCCCTGCCGATATGACCCTGCGTCCGTTTGAAGCGGTATGGTGGCTGCAGGAGTAACCCACGGCTTACGCTGAGAGTCCCGGGTCGCGCTGCGCTTACCCGGGCTACAGGTTCACCATCTTCTGCGAGCCGGTAGCCCGGACAGGCGCGTCAAGCGCCGCCTCCGGGAATATGCTTTAAATACGATCGGCCGCAGACAGCGTCGCGCTGGCTTCCGGCTGCGCGGACGCCTGCTCTTCTTTCGCCTTCAGGCGATCCCATGCCCGGAAGAACGGATAGTAGATCACCAGCGAGATCGCCAGGTTCACCACCTGCAGCACCGCGCCGGAAATGTGCCCTCCCGTCGCCAGATAGCCGCTCATAAAAATAGGCGTGGTAAACGGCAGCGCAATCCCCGCTGGCTTCATCACCAGCCCGGTGGCCATCGCGGTATACGAGACAATCACCAGCAGGACCGGCGTCAAAATAAACGGCAGGAAGAAGTACGGGTTCATCACCAGCGGAATGCCGAATACCATCGGCTCGCTGATATTGAACAGCGCTCCCGGCGCGGCAATTTTCCCCAGCTGTTTCATCTGCTGGCTACGGCTGCGCAGCAGCATAAAAATCACCAGCCCTAACAGCGCTCCGGTACCGCCGGGCGCAATCCACAGGTCATAAAACTGCTGGGTGATGATATGCGGGATCGGCAGCCCATTCTGAAACGCTTCCAGGTTTTCCGACATATTCGACAGCCAGACCGGGCGAATAAACACCAGCACAATGGTGTCGCCATGCAGCCCCAGGGTCCACAGGATACCAATCAGGATCACCGAGATAATCATCCCCGGCAGCGAACCGCCGACGTGCGACATGGGAATACCGATAAGGGTGGTAATCATGCTATTGATATCACCGAACGGCGAAGCTTCAACGATCAGGCGCAGCGCCAGCACCACGGCCAGCACGCAGAAGCCGGGGATCAGGGCGAGAAAAGATTTCGCCACCGCGGGCGGTACGCCCTCCGGCATGCGGATCACCAGATTACGGCTGGCCACCAGGCGGTAGATCTCCGTGGAAAGCAGCGAAATCACAATCGCCACAAACAGCCCCTGGCTGCCAATCATCCCCACCGGCAGCACGCCTTTGACAAGTTGCGCCGCCGAACCGTCTGCCGGCGTAAAGAGCGTCACCTGGGGGATCGTCATCACAAACGCCACCAGCGACATCGCCCCGGCGCTGAGCGGGTCCAGGGTGCGATATTTTTCCGCCAGCCGGTAGGCAATGCCGAACGCGGAGAGCAGCGCCATGATGTCATAGGTCGCTTTGACCGGGTACAGCATCTTATCGCGCCAGGCATCGCCAAACACGCTGGTCATCATCTCACCGTAGCCGGGAATCGGCAGGTAGGCGAATATCAGGAAAAACGAGCCAATCAGCATAAACGGCATATTGAGAATAATGCCGTCGCGTACCGACAGGACATGCTTCTGACCGCCGATTTTCAGCGCGGCGGGCATGACATAGCGTTCAATAAATGAAGTACGAGACATAGTGGTATCCCCGAAGGCGGAAAAGTTTAGTTAAACTGCGTTAACCAGGGGCGGTTGATGGTTAACACCTCATCAAGCAGCGCCCGGGCATCGGTCACATTCCCGACCAGCGGGTTACTCACCAGCGCCAGCAGCGCGCTATCCCGGCAGCCGTGGACCGCGGCCTCAATCGTCAAGCGCTCGAAGGCTTTCACCTGCTGCGTCAGTCCGTTCATGATCGGCGGCAGCGCGCCAAAGGCCAGCGGTCGTGCGCCCTGCGCGTCAATAATGCTGTTAATTTCCACCACCGCATCATCATCAAACCCGTGAATCGCGCCGTTGTTGCGGGTGTTGACGACCATCTCTTTGCCAAGATTGTTGTAGATGGCGTTAATCAACTCCACCGCCACTTCGGAGTAGTACGCCCCGCCGCGGAAGCTCAGCTGTTCGGGCTTTTCATCCAGCTCGGGCCGGGCATAGATATCAAACAGCTCCTGTTCCACCTTCATCACCTGTTCCGCGCGGGTGCCTTTGGTTTTCGCCGCCTCAATCTCTTCCGCCAGCATCGCCGGCGTCAGCCAGAAATAGCGATGATAGGGACAGGGGATTGCCTTCAGGGCCCGCAGAAACTCCGCCGGCCACGGCAGCGCTTGAATATTGTTCATCGAGAGCGATTGACCGTCACACAGCATGTCGATGACCTTACTGGTCACCTCTTCCCGCCCCTGCATCACCTTGTGTACCCAGACCATATGATTCAGCCCGGCAAAGCTCAGCCGGACCTCCTCTTCTTTTGCGTCCAGCATTCCGGCAATCATGTGCTGCATATTGATGGGCACGTTGCACAGGCCGATGATTTTCGCGCTGCTGTAGCGGCTCACCGCCTCCGTCACGATCCCTGCCGGATTGGTAAAATTAAGGATAAAGGCGTCGGGCGCCAGCGCTTCCACCTTGCGGGCAACCTGTAAAATCACCGGAATCGTGCGCAGCGCTTTGGCAAAGCCGCCGACGCCGGTGGTTTCCTGACCCAGCAGATGGTACTTCAGCCCCAACCGCTCATCCGCCGCCCGCGCCGCCAGCTGCCCAACCCGCAGCTGGGTCAGCACGAATTGAGCGCCGCGAATGGCCTCATCGAGGCCGAAATGCACGCTGACCTTCACCTGTTCAAGGCCATGGCGCTTTAGCATACGCTGGGTCAGCGCGGCGATAATCGCCACTTTCTCGCGCCCGGCTTCGACATCCACCAGCGCCAGTTCCGTGACCGGAATCTGCTGATGGCGAAGGATAATGCCTTCGATAAGTTCCGGCGTATAGCTGCTGCCGCCGCCGATGACGGCAATTTTCAATGTTTGCATAGTGGCCTCATTTTTGGCGTACAGATCCCCGCGCAAGGCCGCAGCGGCGTTGCGAAATGAACGCGTTGATGGGAAAGGGTTAGGAGTTCAGCAGAGCGAGCGCTTTATCGAGGACGGCGGCCCCGCGCATCATGCCGTAATCCGCCATGTCGATCACCGCCACGGCTTTCCCGTGCGGTGCAGCAAGCTCCGTCAATCGGGCCGCTTCATACTTCACCTGAGGCCCCAGTAAGATCACGTCGGCATTGGGCAACTCGCGCTCAAACTCGGCGACGGGTACGGCGTAAATCTCCAGCCCCAGCGCGCGCTGCTGCGCCTCGGCCTTCATTTTGTTAACCAGCATGCTGGTGGACATTCCGGCGGCGCAGCACAGGACGATACGTGGCATAATTCCTCCCAATGGATTTGGCGTAAGCGAGCGCTAAACAGACACCATCGACTATAAGACGAGGTGCCGGTATCGGTGAAGGCTATATGAAAATTTTTTTCACGTACGTGATCGGAGCGTTATTTTTCACCTCTTTACCCCGGCATAAAAGCGAAAGCGGCAATAATCTCAGGCATTGTGCGTGATTGCGTGGTATAAAAAGCCCTCATTACTTGAAAAATATTTTCAATCAGGCGGTGGCGGAGAAAGAGGCTGAAAGCATGGATATCGTAGGACAGTTACAGGAAGGCATGACACGCTTTAGCGCTCAGGAATCAAGAGTCGCGGCATTTATTCTGCAGAATTTAAGTTTTACCGCCAGCGCTTCGATTGATGAACTGGCGGTGCGCGCTGGCGTGAGCGCAGCCACAATTACCCGCTTTGCCCGCTCCGTCGGCTGCGAGGATATTCGTGATTTGCGAAAGCAGCTGGCGCAGGCTTGCGAACGTCGTACCAGCTGGCTTAACGAGGAGAGCGCCGCGCTGCCCGCCGCGTGGCGCGACAAATTAAGCCTGATTAGCACACATCTTGAGCAGCAGCTGGTGAGCACGCCCGAATCAACGCTGCAAAAGCTGCGCACGCGCCTGCAAAATGCCCGCGCCGTACACTGTTTCGCCCTCGGCGCACAGGACATCGCGCTGGCGACGCTGCTTCAGCACCAGCTGCTCTCCATCGGGATCGTGATGAATCTCTGCCAGGACAGCGCCCTGATGCGGATGATCGCCAGTACCCTCAGCGACGATCATCTCCTGCTGGTGCTGGCAACCGGCGAGGCCGACGCGATTTTGCAGGGCGCGACCCTACTGGCCCGGGTACAGGAAGCGACAATTTTCGCCCTCACCCCCGCCAACCACGCGTTAAGCAATATGGCCTCCGCGCTGCTGCCCCTGCCTGAGAATGCTCAGGCCGCGCGTTACGCCCTGCTGCTGCTGGTTGACCTGCTTAACGACGCGCTGCTCGCCTGACGTTATTCCTTTTGAGCCTGAATTTCCTGCGTTCAGGCCCCATTTTTGCTTATTTTATAAGCGGATAAATTTACATTAAGCGCAAGCGCCCATCATTCCTGCTCTCCTCTTTTTACTTTGTTCTGCATCAATAAAATTGCAAACATCTTTGATGCAAAGCACTACATATAGAACTTAAAATGCATTCCGGCCCCACATATTGTATTAATAGTCTATTATATCACCACTCCCATCGTACTCAGGCGGTGATGGGATGTGGATAAAAAGGGCCGGGATCGGAGGGAAACGGCGGCAGCTACAGCGCCCCGGGGCTTCGGTTGACCTTCCGCCTCTGTGGATAACCTGTTCTGTAAAAAATTATGGAGTGATCATGACACCGCATGTGATGAAACGCGATGGCTGTAAAGTGCCGTTCAAGTCAGAGCGCATTAATGAAGCAATTCTACGTGCAGCTAAAGCAGCGGGAGTCGATGACGCAGACTATTGCGCCACCGTCGCAGAAGTCGTTAGCCAGCAAATGCAGGGCCGCGCCCAGGTGGATATCAGCGAGATCCAGACCGCCGTTGAGAACCAGCTGATGTCCGGTCCCTACAAGCAGCTGGCGCGTGCCTACATTGAATATCGCCACGACCGCGATAGCCAACGTGAAAAGCGCGGTCGTCTGAACCAGGAAATTCGCGGCCTGGTTGAGCAGACCAACTCGGCGTTACTCAACGAGAACGCCAACAAAGACAGTAAAGTCATCCCTACCCAGCGCGATCTGCTGGCGGGCATCGTCGCCAAGCACTACGCGCGCCAGCACCTGCTGCCGCATGACGTGGTCATGGCCCACGAGCGCGGCGTGATCCACTATCACGATCTCGACTACTCCCCATTCTTCCCGATGTTCAACTGTATGCTGATCGATCTTAAAGGCATGCTGACCCAGGGTTTTAAAATGGGCAACGCCGAGATTGAGCCGCCGAAGTCGATCTCTACCGCTACCGCGGTAACGGCGCAGATTATCGCTCAGGTCGCCAGCCATATTTATGGCGGTACGACCATCAACCGCATCGATGAAGTACTGGCGCCGTTTGTTACCGAAAGCTTCAATAAGCACCGTAAAATTGCCGAAGAGTGGCACATCCCCGACGCCGAAGGCTACGCCCGTTCCCGCACCGAGAAAGAGTGCTACGACGCCTTCCAGTCGCTGGAATATGAAGTGAACACCCTGCATACCGCCAACGGTCAAACGCCGTTCGTGACCTTCGGTTTCGGCCTCGGCACCAGCTGGGAATCGCGTCTGATTCAGCAGTCCATTCTGCGCAACCGCATTGCGGGACTCGGTAAAAACCGTAAAACGGCGGTATTCCCGAAGCTGGTCTTCGCCATTCGCGACGGCCTGAACCACAAGTTCGGCGATGCGAACTACGATATTAAGCAGCTGGCTCTGGAGTGCGCGAGCAAGCGCATGTATCCGGATATTCTTAACTACGATCAGGTCGTGAAGGTGACCGGCTCGTTCAAAACCCCGATGGGCTGCCGCAGCTTCCTCGGCGTGTGGGAAAACGAGGACGGCGAACAGGTGCACGATGGCCGCAACAACCTCGGCGTTATCAGCCTCAACCTGCCGCGCATCGCGCTGGAAGCCCGTGGCGACGAGACTGAGTTCTGGAAACTTCTCGACGAACGCCTGCAGCTGGCGCGTAAAGCGCTGATGACCCGCATCGCCCGCCTGGAAGGGGTGAAGGCTCGCGTGGCGCCGATTCTGTATATGGAAGGCGCCTGCGGCGTGCGTCTGAAAGCGGACGACGACGTCTCTGAGATTTTCAAAAACGGCCGCGCGTCGATTTCGCTGGGCTATATCGGCATTCATGAAACCATCAACGCGCTGTTCGGCAACAAGCATATGTACGATAGCGAAGCGCTGCGTGAGAAAGGCGTCGCCATCGTTCAGCGCCTGCGCGAAGCGGTAGACCAGTGGAAAGACGAGACGGGCTACGGCTTTAGCCTGTACAGCACGCCGAGCGAAAACCTCTGCGACCGCTTCTGCCGTCTGGATACCGCTGAGTTCGGCGTGATCGAAGGCGTAACCGATAAAGGGTATTACACCAACAGCTTCCACCTTGACGTAGAGAAGAAGGTAAACCCGTACGATAAAATCGATTTTGAAGCGCCTTATCCGCCGCTGGCTAACGGAGGCTTTATTTGCTACGGCGAGTACCCGAATATTCAGCACAACCTGAGAGCGCTGGAAGACGTGTGGGATTACAGCTATCAGCACGTGCCCTATTACGGAACCAATACGCCGATCGACGAATGCTACGAGTGCGGCTTTACCGGTGAGTTCGAATGCACCAGCAAAGGCTTCACCTGCCCGAAATGCGGCAACCACGATGCCTCCCGCGTGTCGGTAACCCGCCGCGTGTGCGGCTATCTCGGGAGCCCGGACGCCCGTCCGTTCAACGCCGGCAAGCAGGAAGAAGTGAAGCGCCGCGTGAAGCATCTGGGCAACGGGCAGATCGGTTAATTCCGGGTGGTTTAGCCCCTCCCCTAATTCTCTCCCCTGCCGGGAGAGGGGGCCGGCCGGTCACTCAGGAGCTGTTCCCGGATCGCGGCGCAAAGCGCCTTATCCGGGCTACAACCGCGTATGCGGCTCTTCGTAGCCCGGCCGAGCGCAGCGACGCCGGGAGCCGTTCCCTTTACAAATGCAAAGCTCCTCCGTTTTCGCAAAGCAATTCGCGTCAGAGCAAGGCGGCAAACGAGGGAATCCCCGGGAGCGTACATTAAGTACGTGACTGGGGTGAGCGAGCGCAGCCAACGCGGCTATGGCGTTAATTGAGAAGCGAAAAATGAATTACCATCAATATTACCCGGTAGATATCGTTAACGGTCCGGGCACTCGCTGCACCCTGTTCGTTTCCGGCTGCGTTCACGAGTGCCCCGGCTGCTATAACAAGAGCACCTGGCGGCTAAACTCCGGCATGCCGTTCACCGCCGAGATGGCCGACCGCATTATTGCTGACCTCAACGATACCCGCGTTAAGCGCCAGGGGATCACGCTTTCCGGCGGCGACCCGCTGCACCCGCAGAACGTCCCGGAGATCCTTAAGCTGGTGCAGCGCGTTCGCGCCGAGTGCCCCGGCAAAGATATCTGGGTGTGGACCGGCTACAAGCTGGACGAACTTAACGCCGCGCAGATGCAGGTGGTGGATCTCATCAACGTGCTGGTTGATGGCAAATTTGTGCAGGACTTAAAAGACCCGGCGCTAATCTGGCGCGGCAGCAGCAACCAGGTTGTACATCACCTGAGATAGCCTCCCGCTACAGCCGTTTATGGACGTTCCGATAGACGGCTAATTTCTCTCGTTTTCCCACAGCAATAACATAAACCCTCACCACCCCATCCCGAACCTGATATACCCGTCGGTATCCCAAAGCGCGCGCGGCTCGAACTCTGGCTGCGCATCTCAAAACCGGCTGACGCACTCCATGGCCACCGTTTTAAACTCAGCAAAACTGCGGGTGGCGGCAAGGCGGGCCATTGCCCGTTCGCGCAGGAATGTGACGAAAATATCGTAGATGGCCATCGCCTCTTCATACTCGCTTTTACTGATGGCGAGCAGGAAGATGATATGCGCGGTTTCGTCGCCCCAGGCGATACCGTGCGGGGCGATAACCGTATAGACCACGGTCTTTTTCGCCAGCAGGCCGAGGGCGTGGGGTAACGCAATACCGTCTCCGAGCATGGTGCTGACGATAGCCTCACGCTCCACCACCGACCCATGAAACTCCGCTCCGACAAACCCCTCCTGCTGCAGCTGCTGGCACAGCGTGGCAAACAGCGCCTGCTGATCCATCGGGGTATCTATCACCTGGAAGTGGGCCTCATCAAAATACTTATTCAGCATCCAGGGACGCGTGCGGTCCACCAGCACCAGCTTGCCGATTTGGTCGAGCTGGTAGTCGGTAGGAAACGGCGCAATGGTGACCACCGGCTTCTCTTTCTCGCTGATGCGCACGGTGGAAATAACAAAATCTTCCGCGATCTCTTCCCGCTGTTCATATTCGCGTTGCGAAAGGGTGGCGGCAATTTCCAGCTGCGGATACTTACGCTGCAGGATGGCTTCAATCATCCGCACCATCGCGTTGCTGGTATCGCAGACCAGCAGCACCTGCGGCTGACGCTGATAGCCGATATTGTAATGGCGCTCCAGCCCGACGCCGATATGCAGCACCAGAAAGCCGATCTCGTTTTCGCTGATGGCGTAGGGAGTATATTTCCCCCAGCTCGATACCGCCGCCAGGGTCATGTCCCACGCCATGGGGTAGTGCTGTTTGATATTTTCCAGAAGCGGGTTGGGGATCATTATCTGGTAGCGCACGCGGGTGATCATGGTCTTAATATGGGTCAGTAAATCCGCATGCAGCTGGGCATCGTCCAGCAGATTGTAGTTATATTGCTGATTGATATAGCGCAGGATGTAGTTCACCAGCGCTTCATCGTCGTCGGCGCTGATGGTGCCCGGATCGACGTCCTGCACCTGGCGGGCGGCAAGGTGGACGCACAGCCACTCTTCTTCCGCCGGAGCAAGCAGTTTGCCCGCCAGCTGCTGCATCGTGTTTGCCAGCTCGCGTGCGGCGTCGCGTACGTTTTGCGCCACATCCTCGGCGCTAAAATCCGCCAGCGGATACCCTTCGCTCACGCGGCGCACGGCAACCGCGCCGTACAGGCAGATAAAGCGCTCCCCGGCGTCCGTCAGCCGCACGTGATGGCGGGTTAACGTCTCCTGCAGCACGCCGGCCAGCAGCGTCGGTACGCTGGCGTCAAACGCCTCTCCGCCAATAAGCGAGTTAAGCGGCCCCTGCTGGCTCAGCTCCCACAGCAGATCGGTCAGGCAGGCGCGAATGGAGACCTCGCTGCCGAACAGCTTCATGCCGTGGCGCGGCCGGGTCTCGAGGGTGAGCTGATAACGCTGAAAACGCTCGCGTACGTCAACCATATCGCCCTGTAAGGTGGCGCGGCTGACGAACCACGCATCGGCCAGATCCTCCAGCTTGATAGAAAACGCGGAAGTTAAAAAGCGCACCAGCAAAAAGTGGATGCGATCCGCCGCGGTTCGCGGGATATGCTGCGCTTTCGGCGCGCTCTCTTCCAGCGTCTGATAGCGCGTCGGATCGTGAATCACCAGCTGATAGCCGCTGCCGCGGGTGAGGATAAACTGCGCGCCGTAGTGCAGCAGCAGCGCGTTCAGCGCGGTGATATCCGCGCGTACCGTGCGAGTAGAAACCGACAGCCGCTGCGCCAGCTCCTCCTGCGGCAGCGTTTCGTTTTGCAACAGAGTAAACAGCTGCGCTAAACGTTGATGGGGAAATCGCATGTCAGTTCCTTTTTCTTACGGCTCAGGGTTGAGCGGATATCACCATCTGCGACGGGCTGCCAACCGGGGTGTAGTCCGGAGAGAACGTCAGCCTGCCATCCTTCGACGCGACGCGAAAGCGGGTGATGTTGTCGCTACGCTGGTTCATGACGTACAGCCACTGCCCCTGACTGTCCAGCATCAGCGTGCGCGGATAGTCGCCGCGGGTCCAGATATCGTCCTGGTGGCTCAGGCTGCCGTCAGCCAGCACCGTAAAGTGGGCAATACTGTTATGCAGTCGGTTGGCGACGTACAGCTGTTTGCCATCGCGGCTCAGGACCAGGCCGGCGGCAAAGCTGGTGCCCTTATACTCTGCAGGCAGCGCCGAGACCGTTTTCCCCTCGCGCAGCAGGCCGCTTTGCTTATCGAGATGATAAAAAGTGAGCGTCGACGCCTCTTCGTTAATCAACCATAGTCCGTCGCCCTGCGGCGTAAACACAAAGTGGCGCGGTCCGGCGCCGGGAGATGAGGCCGCGATAAACGGCGGATCGTTCGGCGTCAGCTTCCCTGTGGCGCTATCCAGCCGGTACTGATAGATCCGGTCCAGGCCGAGATCGGTGGAGTAAACGAATTTACCGCTGGGATCGGCGGCGATCATATGGGCGTGGGGGCCGTTATGATCGCTGATGGCAAAACTGCCTTCGACGGCTGCCGCCGGGCGTTCCGCGCCCGCAGGCCCTTGATCCTGACGCACATCCACCGCCTCGCCCAGGTTACCATCTTCTTTCACCGGCAGCACGGCGATACTGCCGCTGACGTAGTTTGCCACCAGCAGATGACGTCCATCGGGGGTCAGGGAGAGATAAACCGGCCCGGCGCCGCCGGAAGCGACCTGATTCAGCTCGCTCAGTTCACCGTTGCTGCCGATGCGCCACGCCTGCACCACTCCCTTTTCCACTTCGCTGGCGCCGTACAGGGTTTTGCCATCCGCCGAGACGGTAAGCTGGGCCAGGTCAGGCAGCGTCCCGACCAGCGTTTTATCGCGCAGCGCCCCGGTCTGGCTATCAACGGTAAAGCGATACAGCCCTTCGCCATTGGGGTTGTAGGTGCCGACCCAGGCGTACTGGGTTTGCGCAGCGGCGCCGGCGGTGAGCAGAGAGAGTGAAGCAACAAGCAGGTGACGAGCGGTTGGCATGGTGACTCCTTGATGGTTCGGTGGCGGTTTCCCTTCGCCCTAATCCTCTCCCCGTTGGGGAGAGGGCCGGGTGAGGGATAATCGGCGCTATTTTACTAACTGTTTGGTGATCGAAAGCAGCTGACGCACGTCCGCCGGGCGGGTGTGACCGCTGGCTTTATCAATAATCGAACTGTAGATATGCGGGATAATTTTACTTACCCCTGTGTCCAGCGCGATCTGCAGGATCTCGCCGTAGTTTTCCAGATCGATCCCGCCGGTGGGCTCCAGCCAGAAATCATGACGGGCGCAGGCCTCGGCCACCGCAATAAACTCGTCGCGATGCTTCAGCCCGCCCATCGGGAAATATTTAATCGAACTGCCGCCCATATCTTTCAGCAGCGCAATCGCCGTTTCCAGCGGTACGATGCCGTCCGGCGCGCCGCTGCTGAGCGGGCCGGTGGAGATCTTCACCATTCCCGGCGTACCGGTTGGCGACACCAGGCCGTTAACCACGGTTTCGTTCTGCCCCAGCAGCGCGCGGCTGGTCGCCACGCCGGTAAATACCTGGTTGACGTGCTGCGGCTGCACCTGACGCGAAATTTCGCTGACCATCGCCGACTGGTTCGGGTCGCCCGCGCCCAGTCCCACGGAGAGCGCGTTATCAATCCGCTGCGCGTATTCACGCATATCGGCAACCGCGCTGGCGACGTCCGGGTAATTTTTGGAGAGCACGCCCACCAGTACATGACCTTCCGCCGCCTCATAAATCTCGCTGGCGTTCTCTTTGCTCCCCGCCAGCACGTTCAGGCAGACGCGGTCACGATAAAAATTAGGGGTCAGTTTCATGCGTTTTTCTCCTTGTTCAAAACTTCTGCGATGCGACGGGAGACAATCTCCAGCTGCTGCGCGTTCACGCTGCGGACATCGGCTTCAATAATGCCTTCATTTGCTTTATAGCCACGGAAGTAGATGGCGTATTCGCCCTGCTTCAGCGCATTGACCAGATCGCCGGTATCGACGCCGGTCACCGCTTCATCAAACTTAATCTCCGCCCGCGCGATATCGCGGCCGGCGCTGTCCCAGACCACCCGCGCGGTGACGCCATCGAGCGTATTGAGCTGCTGAATAAACGGCGTCATCTTCGCCACCATCTCTTCACCGCTCTCTTTGCGCGCCGTCAGATAGTGCTCAATGGCGCAGGTCAGGCCGAGGATCCCCTCTTTGCCCACCTTCATCGCCCGGCCAATGCCGTTCGACTGGCGTTTAACCCACTCAACGTATTGGGTTTTGCCAATCACCAGCCCGCTGGTCGGCCCTTCGATCGCCTTCGCGCCGCTATAAATCACCAGATCCGCGCCGGCGCGATAGTAGGCCTGGAGGTCTTCCTCCGCCGCCGCGTCGACAATCAGCGGCAGATTATGGCTCTGCGCCACCGCTGCCGCCTGCGCCACGTTGAGCATGCTTTTCTGCACGCAGTGGTGGGATTTGATATACAGAATGGCCGCGGTGCGCGGGGTAATGGCCGCCGCCAGCTGCCCGGCGGAACATTCATTGGCGTAGCCCGCTTCCACCAGCCTACCGCCGCCCAGCGCCACCATGATGCCCACCGGCGCGCCAAAATTGACGTTATGACCCTTAGGCAGCACGATTTCGTTGTTTTCAATCGGCGTCACGTGCAGGTTTTCCAGCAGCCAGTCGCTGTCTTTTACCAGCACCGCCGCCACCGACTGGGCGATGCCCGCCGAGGCACAGGAGACGACGGTCGCCCCTTCCACCTCCAGCAGCTTCGCAATATACGCGCCGGTTTTATTGACCAGATCTTTCATCTCGAAGTACTGGTTCATCCCCGCCATCGCGGCGTCCACCACTTCCGGCCGCGGCGTGGAGACGCCGAGAATGGTCATACGACCGGAGGTATTAATCACCTGTTTTAAATCATATTTCTCAAAAATCGAAGGCATTTTCCGCGCTCCCTTGTTCGGTCAGATAGCCCTTGCCCGCGCGAACGGCGGCAAGCGGCAGCAGAATCTTGTCGGTCTGAAGGCTCTCTTTTTCCGCATCCACCAGCACCGTTGGCGTCTGCGCGAGGGTAAACAGCGTCAGGTCGGCGTCGTAACCCACTTCCAGCCGCCCTTTGTGGCTAAGACGCAGGCCTTCAGCGGCGTTGGCGGTCACGCAGTCAATGACCTGCGGCAGCGACATGCCAATGGCGAGGAATTTCGACATCACCAGCGCCAGCGATCGCACCGGGCCGTCGATACGGTTGCGGCAGTAAATATCGGAGCTGATGGTGTGCGGCAGAATGCCCATAGCAATCGCCCGCCGCGCCACCTCGAAGCTGAAGCTGGCGGTGCCGTGGCCGATATCAAGGCGCACGCCGCGCTGTAGCGCGCGGGAAATCGAGCTTTTCAGCTCGCCGGACGGCGTCAGGATACGATTGGGTTTACCGTTGTAGCAGTGGGTAATGATGTCGCCGGAGGTCAGCAGGTCGGCGATCTCATCCAGGTCGGGCGGATTGTTGCCGATATGCACCATCAGCGGCAGGCCGCCGTTTTCCTGCTGAATCGCCTTTGCGCGCGCCAGCGGCGTAATGCCGTTTTCCCCCACCACGCTGCTGCTCATCCGCGCCTTCAGGCCGACGATAAAGTTCGGGTAGCGGTTGACCGCCTGCTTCACCGCCTCCGCGTCGATATTCGCCATATTAGCCAGTTCATTCTGGGCAATCAGCCCGACGCGGGAGATGTTAAGCAGGGCGTAAACTTCGGTCGCGGCTTTGCGGGTCAGCTGGTAGAAATCATCCACGTCGTCCGCGCCGGTGCTGCCCGCGTCAATCACGGTGGTCACGCCGGTAGCAACCCCCACGCTGTCCGGCTCATCATGGTAAATCGGCGAGTTCGGATAGCAGTGAACGTGAGAGTCAATCCAGCCTGCGCTGACGTAATAGCGACCGTCCAGCTCAAGGGTTTTGCGCGCAGGCGCGCTAATCTCGCCAAGCGCCGCGATTTTACCGTCCCGGATGGCGATATCGGTCAGGGTATCGTCGACGAGGCGTGCACGGCGCAGGAGTAAATCAAACATATCTCTCTCCTGTTAACGCGGGCGCCGAGGCGCCCGCAGGACTTAACTAATCGCCACCGGGAAGATTGATCCAAGAAGCATGGCGCCAAGGATCGCGCCGCCGGTGATAGGCTTCTGCCAGATGTAGAACAGCAGCGCGCCCGCCAGGGAACCGATGCCGATAGGAATAGAAGCGGTCATGGCGCTGAGGATAATCAACGGTCCGAGGAAACGGCCTGAGGCGTTACCGGCCCCCATCATGACGTCCGCACCGTAGGTGGAATCGCTCTGGTTGATGGTGAATTTACGCGCCAGGATGATGATGTAGCCAATCGCGAGGCCCAGCACCAGGCCGGTGACCAGCGAGGCGGCAAAGTTGGCGACCGGGAAAACAAAGCCCGCGCCGAGCAGCAGCGCCGGAACGCCTAAGCCGACGCCGGTCTGAATCGCCCCGCCGATATCCAGAATCCCCACCAGCGAGCCTTCGATAATACGCGCGAACAGGAAGCTGGCGCCGAACGCCGCTACCGCGCCGTAGGCCCCGGTATCAATTCCCGCTTTCAGCATCGCCACGAAGGCGACTTCGTTAAACGCTCCGATGCCGTAGAGGTAGTACATATGCGTCCCGGCAAAGACGCCGGCGGAGAGCAGGCCAACAAAGATCGGGAACGACCAGTCGGCATACCAAAAACCTTTATTTTGTTCCATGAGAGGCTCCTGTTATTTACCGCTGAGCGAGTTGTGGATCAGTTCCAGCCAGTTCGGCACGGTCAGATGGAAGGATTCAATCATCTTCATGTCGAAACCGCGGAAGAAGCCGCTCAGAACGAACAGCGCGACGATCGCCACCATCATCACCTTGGTGACGCGGTGCCAGCCGCTCTCTTCAACGCCTTTCCCGATCAGGATGCCCAGCACCAGGCCCGGAACGGCGTTACCCATAATCAGCTGCGCCGCGCCGCCGAAAATCGTCGCCCAGAAGCCCGATTTTTTACCGGCATCAATCGCCGCCAGCCAGAAGATGACCGGCATCACCGTATTCACCAGCAGGTTTGCCGCCGGAACCAGCACTTTTACCGCCGTCACCTGCAGCGCTTCCGGTACAGAAGAGGCGGTGAGGTTGAGGAAAGCGACCACGATCATGCCGATAATGCCGCAGGCGATGGCCATCTTTTTCGGATCGTGCAGCGTCTCGCCGACGTTGCGGTTTTTAATCATCAGCGCTGCCGCCCCCCAGTTGGGGATAATGCGGTGGTCAACGTCCTGAGTGAAGGAGCCTGCCGCGACGGAAGAGGCCCAGGCGTTGAAGAAGAAGCCCAGGCCAAATGAGAAGTGGGAAGCCGGATCGCCTTCACATGAATTCAGCTCGCCCAAGGTACGAAACGCCCCCATCCCCTGCGTGGTGGGCGCATGAAACATGCGTGCCGCTCCGGCGCCTACGCCGACGCCAACCAGGCCGCCGATGATGAGCGATTTTATTAAAATTATCAGGAACATAGTCTGACCCTTTGGTGAAAATCAGGTTTGCGTGACGAAATCCACTTTATCGAGATTAATGGCGGTCACGGTGACGGTGACCTTCAGCTCCACGCTGTAGGTTCGTCGCTCACGGCGCAAAAAGAAGAATAAAAAGGCCTCTTTCCGTACCGCTTCACGCGCATGAACAACCTCCACGTCCTGTGGTTCAATACGCAGTAAGATGTGCGGCGACGTTTTCATCACCGCCGCCTGGACATGGTTCAGGGCATCGGCAAAAGCGCGCGTTTTGCTCTCGCCTTTGCCGGTAACGCTCACCGTGGTGGTGAATTGCTCTTTCATGCTCACGCGCCGTACTTCTTCTTCCAGGCCTCAACCAGGCGTTCACCCAGCTCTTCTTTATCCATAAAGCCGAAGCCCAGTACGTTGTAGCCTTCGTTGATCGCGGTGACGCCTTCATCAACGGAACGCATGCCATATTTCGCCTTGTAGCCGTGCTTATTCTGCGCGGTGATCGCCCCTGCGCCGCCGCTGCCGCAGAAAGAGATACCGAAGGTGGCGTTTTCCGCCTTCATCATGTCGCCCAGCTTCATATCCGCGGCAACGCCCGGCACGACCACGGCGCGAGCGCCGGCTTTTTCCGCACCTGCGGCAACTTTTTGTCCTTTACCCAGGCGATCGCCAATAACAACGGTGATTTGTTCCATTTGTGTGCTCCTTACAGGTTATCTTTCGCGACTTCGAAGTGGACGGACAGCAGCCAGGCTTCTTCATCTGGCAGATTGCCGAACTGCGCGACCACTTCGCGGGCCAGCATCATTGAATCTTCTGAGATCTCTTCGAACAGGCTGGCATCCACTTCCGGCAGCGGCTCGCCGCTGATTGACCGATGGGCCATCGCCCGAACGTGGGAAGTCAGCATTTGCTCCTGAACGTCGTTGGGGACGATGTTGCGGCGGCTTAATAGTGCGAAAACCTGCTGCAGCATCTTGTCGGCCAGCTGTTCGGTTAGCGTGGCCTGCTCCTCTGGGACGTGTGTTACCGCTCCGTTATTCACTTGAATTACCCCGTTGATGTCTCTGGGGATAACACTAATGCCGGGGGCAAAGAGTTTGTAGCGAGTTGTTTTCCACTTCGAAGTGGAAAGGAAGAAGGCAGGCGTGATCTATTTCACATAGTTATTGTGGATGTATTCGCCCCAACCAATTCTCGTGATGAACATCACAAGATCATCGGTGTCACGGTGGCGAAAACTGGCATGCAGGAAAAGCGAAAAATGTGACGGTGATGGAGTTTTGAATTAACAGAATGTGGGAGGCATCGGCTGACGCCTTCCCACAAAGAGAAATTAACGGTACTTCTTATGGTATGTATTGCGGGTGGTTTTAAACTCTTCCGCTGCGGCCTGGGCTTCTTTGACTTTGCCTTCATCAGCCAGCTTCAGCGCGCCGTCAATCTGGCCGATCAGCACATCGAAACCGTGACGATAGTCTTTCATTTCCGCGCTGTCCGCCGCTTTACCTTCCAGCTTCGGCGGCGTCTCTTTCTGGGCGTCAGCCGCCGCTGTACGCATCTTATTCAGCGCCGCTTTCAGCTCGCCGGCATCTGAAGTTTTCTGCACCACTTGCAGGTTCTCAGCAAGGGTATCCATATCTTCGCCCAGATCGGCGAAAGCCGATGCCGAACCAAGCGCAAAAGCCGATACGGCCAGCATCGCTAACAGTTTTTTACGCATTGCTCACTTCCTTTTTTATTATTAAGCACACAAGTGTTATTGCCCGGCGATCTTCATCTCCGGCAGCAGTACGGAACCGCACTGAATGTTGCTGCGCGTTTCGATATCGTCGCCGATGGTCACGATATTACGCCACATATCTTTCAGATTTCCTGCAATGGTTATCTCACTGACCGGATACTGAATTTCGCCGTTTTCTACCCAGAAGCCGGACGCGCCGCGTGAGTAGTCGCCGGTGACGCCGCTTACACCCTGCCCCATCAGTTCCGTGACGACAAGACCGGTCCCCATCTCTTTAAGCAACTTTGCAAAACTCAGGCCGCGGCCGTTGATCCGCCAGTTGTGAATACCGCCCGCGTGGCCGGTGCTCTTCAGCCCCAGCTTACGCGCCGAGTAGTTGGTCAGCAGCCACTGGGTCAGTACGCCGTCTTTAATGATATCCCGGCGTTCCGTACGGACGCCTTCGCTATCAAACGGCGTCGAAGCCAGACCTTTCAGCAGGTGAGGATGCTCTTCAATGGTCAGCCAGTCCGGCAGGATCTGGCTACCCAGCGCATCAAGCAGGAAGGTGGATTTACGGTAAACCGAACCGCCGGCGATCGCCCCGACCAGATGGCCAAACAGACCGGTAGCGACTTCGTTGGCGAAAATCACCGGCGCTTTCATCGTCGATAGCTTACGCGGGGCCAGGCGCGACAGGGTGCGGCGGGCGCACTCTTCGCCAACCCACTCCGGCGACTGCAGGTCGTCTATCGCCCGTCCGATGGTGTAAGCGTAATCGCGCTCCATATCGCCATTCTCTTCGGCAATCACGCAGCTGGAGAGCGAGTGGCGGGTAGAGCAGTAGCTCTGCAGCATGCCGTGGCTGTTGCCGAACACTTTAATGCCGTAGTGGCTGTTAAAGCTGCCGCCTTCGGTATTGCTGATGCGTTTATCGGCTTTTAGCGCCGCCTGTTCAGCGCGGGAGGCCAGCTCGATGGCTTCATCCGGGGAAACTTCCGCCGGATGGAACAGGTCAAGATCCGGGGCTTCAAAAGCCAGCAGTTCTTTATCCGCCACGCCCGCGCACGGGTCCGGCGAGGTATAGCGGGCGATATCCAGCGCCGCCTGCACCGTGCGGGCAATAGCCTGCGGGCTGAGATCGGTCGAAGACGCGCTGCCTTTGCGATTCTGGTGATAAACGGTGATGCCGAGAGCACCATCGCTGTTGAATTCTACGTTCTCCACTTCGCCGTAGCGGGTGCTCACGCCGATACCGGTAGTTTTACTGACGGAGACTTCCGCGCCGTCGGATTTGCCTGCCGCCAGTTCCAGCGCCGTGGTCACGGCCTCTTCCAGCGTCTTACGCTGTTGTGCAACTTGAGAGATGACTTTCATCGCTAATGCCATAATGTAAGAAGGAGTTAACTGAAGTCTAACAGAGAACCGTTTTTCAGTGCGCGCCTTAACTGGTAACATTAGTCTCTTTTTTAAGGAGCCTGAGATGACAAAGCAGCCCGAAGACTGGCTCGACGACGTCCCTGGTGATGACGTCGAAGATGAAGACGATGAAATTATCTGGGTCAGTAAAAGTGAAATTAAGCGTGACGCCGAAGAACTGAAGCGTCTTGGCGCGGAAATGGTCGAGCTGGGTAAAAACGCGCTCGATAAAATCCCGCTGGATACCGACCTGCGCGACGCGATTGAACTCGCCCAGCGTATCAAGAAAGAAGGCCGCCGCCGCCAGATGCAGCTGATTGGTAAAATGCTGCGCAGCCGCGACGTCGAGCCGATTCGTCAGGCGCTGGACAAGCTGAAGAACCGCCACAACCAGCAGGTTGCGCTGTTCCATAAGCTTGAGCAGATCCGCGATCGTCTGATTGATAATGGTGATGATGCCGTGGCTGAAGTGCTGAACCTGTGGCCAGATGCCGATCGTCAGCAGCTGCGTTCGCTGATCCGCAACGCCAAAAAAGAGAAAGAAGGCAACAAGCCGCCGAAGTCCGCGCGTCTTATCTTCCAGTACCTGCGTGAACTGGCCGAAAGCGAAGGCTAATTCTGTATGACTCCCCGGATTACGGCTATTGCCCGATCCGGGCGACCCACTCCCTCGAACGCAATGCCATGGACAATGGTCAATTCGAATTTTCCCTGCATTTAAATCGGTTTTAATTTTTCATTTTCATTCCATTTCGCGCTTATATTTAACTTTTATTTCACAAAAAAGCCGTTCCATTGCAATCCGGCTGGCAATCTCCCCTCGCCATCAACGCCAATGCCATCAACACAACATGTTAACTTTATTATATAAAACCATATAACCCTGCCTTTAGGGCGCTGACTTTATCAGCAGTTTGCTTATCTTTG
This sequence comes from Klebsiella sp. LTGPAF-6F, assembly GCF_001753185.1. Taxonomy (NCBI): domain Bacteria; kingdom Pseudomonadati; phylum Pseudomonadota; class Gammaproteobacteria; order Enterobacterales; family Enterobacteriaceae; genus Klebsiella; species Klebsiella sp. LTGPAF-6F. Next base: position 733,381 of record NZ_CP017450.1, on the reverse strand, counting down.
ATCCACCTCTCAAAACGGTTTTGATATTTCATACATCATAATAATGAAAAATAAATTTCATTAAAGTACAAGAACCGAAACGGTGCGTGCGCGTATTTTTGGCCAGTGAGTTCTGTTCATTAAAACCTGGCGTCTGCAGGCTTTCCTCAGCAGAAAGTCGACAAAATCATCCGCACCGCCGCAGGTGAATCGCCCAGCGGAGGCCATCGTCCGGCAAGAAGCTGGAATTCACTTTTCACGAGAGGGGCTAACCCGGCGGTCGGTTATTTGCCGCCGACCGGAGCCAGATTTTAGAGAGTCGACAGCTATCATCATGGAGAAAAATATGACTACTGTACCAAGGCTGAAATATTTCGTTGATGGTCAATGGCGCGTATCGCAGACCGAACGCTATATGGACGTCTATAACCCAAGTACCGGGGAAGTCATGGCTCAGGCCCCCTGCTGCACCGAGCAAGAAGTGCTGGATGCCGTTGCCGCGGCGCGCAAAGCCTTTCCGGCGTGGTCAGATACGCCGGCCATTAAACGCTCGCAAATTATGTTCCGCGTTCGCGAATTATTAATCCAGCATCAGGACCGCTTAACCGAGCTGGTGGCAAAAGAAAACGGTAAAGCCTGGGGCGACGCCCAGGGCGATGTATTAAAAGCGAAAGAAGGTACCGAGCTTGCCTGCTCGATTCCCACTCTCATGGCCGGTGAAAACCTGATGGACGCCTCTGCCGGGATCGACACCAACCTTTATCGTGAGCCAATCGGCGTGTTCGCCGGTATTGTGCCGTTTAACTTCCCGGCAATGATCCCGATGGGATGGATGGCGCCATTATGCGTCGCCTCCGGTAATACCATGGTGATTAAAGCGGCCAGTATGACGCCGATGACCTGTATGGAAATCACCAAACTCTATCAGGAAGCAGGTGTGCCGGATGGGGTGATTAACGTCGTGACCTGCTCACGCAATGAAGCCGATATCTTGCTGACCCACCCGGACGTCAACGGCGTCTCCTTCGTCGGCTCAACCTCCGTGGGTCTGCACGTTTACTCCAAAGCCGCCGCTCACGGCAAGCGCGTTCAGGCGCTGTGCGAAGCGAAAAACCATGCCCTGGTGCTGGCCGATGCGCCAATTAACCGTACCGCAGCGGGGATTATCAACGCCGCGTTTGGCTGCGCGGGCGAACGCTGCATGGCGCTGCCGGTTGTCGTGGTGCAGGAAGAGATCGCTGATAAGCTGATTGCCGCCGTCGTCGAGAAAGCCAAACAGCTGAAAATCGGCCCCGGCTATCTGCGCGATACCGATATGGGTCCGGTGATTTCTAAAGATCATAAGCAATCGGTCATCAACTGGATTAATAAAGGCATTGAGGAGGGGGCAAAGCTGGTGCTCGATGGTCGCGCTATTCAGGTGCCGGGCCAGGAAAATGGCTTCTACGTCGGGCCAACCATCCTGGATCGCGTAACCGAAGAGATGAGCGTCGGCACGCAGGAAATTTTCGGGCCGGTGCTGTGCTTTAAGCGGGTCAAAACCTTCGAAGAAGGTCTGCAACTTATGAACAATAACCCGTTTGCCAACGGCTCGGTTATTTTCACCCAAAGCGGCTACTACGCCCGCGAATTCCAGAAACGCACCCACGGCGGCATGGTCGGTATCAACGTCGGTATTCCGGTGCCGGTCGGCGTATTCCCGTTCTCAGGCCATAAGCAGTCCTTCTTCGGCGACCTGCACTGCCTGGGCAAAGACGGCGTCCGTTTCTACACCGAATCAAAATGCGTGACCTCGCGCTGGTTTGATGAAGAGGAAGCGAAACGCGAAAAAGTCGACTCCTGGGACGGTACGATTTAAACACCGCTAATACCCCAAATAATTCAAGTTGCAGTCAACGCACCAGCCGCTCGAAGTATGACGGTCAACTCCCTCCAGATATTGCTTCGGCAATATCTGGAGCATTAATTCGATTTTTTTACTCTGCACGTGTCGCTGAATCGTAAATGACGAATGCACACTAAAAAAATCCTTAATATTAAATGGAGTTTCCTATGACCCAGGCCTTCTCAATTCCTCGCAGTATTATTTATGGCGAAAATGCTTTAGAACATCTTTCCACGCTGAGCGGCAAAAAAGCCGCGTTAGTCACTGGCGGAAGTTCCATGAAGCGTTTTGGCTTTCTGGATAAAGCCGTCAGCGAACTTAATAAAGCGGGTATGGAGTGCATTATTATCGATAATGTCGAACCCAATCCGTCCATTAAAACCGTCTGGCGCGGCGCAAAAGCGATGCAGGCTTTTGAACCGGACTGGATAGTGGCGATTGGCGGCGGCTCCGCGCTTGATGCCGCAAAAGTGATGTGGTGTTTCTACGAGCATCCGCAGCTGAAGTTCGAGGATATTCTTCCGGTCGGTTCCATGCCGGCGCTACGCAATAAAGCCCGATTTGTGGCGATCCCTTCCACCAGCGGCAGCGCCTCTGAGATCACCGCATTTTCGGTGATCACCGACACGGCAAATCATATCAAATACCCGATTGTTGCCGCCGATCTGGTACCGGATATCGCCATTCTCGACCCCACCATTCCGGCAAAAATGCCGCCGCACGTTACCGTTCATACCGGAATGGACGTTCTGACCCACGCCATTGAAGCCTATGTGTCCACCGCGGCCAACTCGTTTACTGACCCCTATGCGGTAGAAGCGATTCGGCTGGTGTTTACGTATCTGGAAATCGCCTGGCGCTCACCTGATGATTTAAACGCCCGCATGCATATGCACAATGCTTCTGCGCTGGCGGGAATCGCCTTCACCAACGCCTCGCTGGGGTTAGTTCATTCAATGGCGCATAAGATTGGCGGCGAGTTTGGTATTACCCACGGTCTGGCAAACGCGATTATGCTGCCTTATATCATTCAATATAATGCGAAGTTCACCAAAAAATATCGTCAGCTGGAAGCGGCGTTAGGCATCAAAAACCTGATTGAAGCGATCAACGCGCTGAATCAACGTCTGGGCGTGCCGAAAACGCTAAGCCAGTGCGGCGAAGTTGAAATCAATGAAATCACCTTTGTGAACGTCCTCGACAGAATGAGTCACCATGCCGTTGACGATCCCTGCACATTAACGAATCCTAACTATCCGTCCGTTCAGGATGTCAAAGGGCTCTATACCAAAGCGTTCTACGGCGCTTGATAACCTCCCCGCTGCGTTTTTTTTAAACGATAAAGCCGCTTCAACCAGGGCCGCCTGGGCCACTAAAGCCCGGCGGCCCTGTCGTTTCTAAAGGCTTCATCATAGCCGTAGCCAGTAATAGCTGAATCGTTAAAGCTAAAATCATCCTGATTCACATTTTTTTAGCAACAACTTTTATAATTACTTAAAAAAAGCGATTTAAATCTCATTTAAAAATATAAAAACGGCCGTTTTCTCACCAGGTGAGACACTTCACATTTTCATAATCCACTTACAACTAAATTTCCTGCATCAGCAACACAATCGATTCAGCAAAAGGGTTAAAAAATGAAAAAAACATTAGCTTTAACAGCAATTGCCATGCTTGTTTCTGGGCCAGTAGTCGCGAAAACATGGGTGCTGACAAGCGCTGAAAGCGGCATGGATAAAGGAAACTGGCAGATAACCAGCGACCAGCTGAAGATAAAAGATCATAACTTCAGCATTGAGCAAAAAGTCCTTCACGGCGGGAAACAGGAAGGCAGCAAAATCCTCGTGATCCACAGCAAAGACGGCCTGACGATTACCCTGAGCCCGACTCGCGGCATGAATCTGCTGAAAATCGAAGGTTTTGGTTCACGGATGGGCTGGGACTCACCGGTAAAAGAGGTGGTCAATCCGGCCTTTATTAACCTCGAAAGCCGCAACGGACTGGGCTGGCTGGAAGGCTTCAATGAAATGATGGTGCGCTGCGGCTATGAATGGACCGGCCACCCGGTAACCGCAGACGGACAGATTTATACCCTGCACGGCAAGGTCGGCAACACGCCGGCTTCACAGGTGGAAGTGGAAGTCGCGGACACCGCGCCGTATGAAATTCGCGTTCGCGGGCTGGTGAAGGAGAGCACGTTTAAGAAAGCGGATCTGCAGACCATGACCGAGCTGCGCTATGTACCCGGCAGCAACAGCTTCAGCCTGCACGATGTCTTAACCAACCATGCTGACTATCCGCATGACTATCAGATTATCTATCATAGCAACTTTGGCAAACCGATCCTCGAAGAGGGGGCCCGCTTTATGGCGCCGATCGCCAGCATCAGCCCGTTCAATGACTACGCCAAAGCCGGCTTAAAAACCTGGCAAACCTACGCCGGTCCAACCAAAGATTTCGATGAAATGGTGTTTAACATGCAGCCGCTGGCTGATGAAAATCATCAAACGCTGGCCGCGGTGGTCAACAAAGCCGGCGACAAAGGGGCATCGATTCAGTTTGATACCCGCCAGCTGCCGGTGCTGACGCTGTGGAAAAACACCGATACCGAGAAACAGGGTTACGTGACCGGTATTGAGCCGGGTACCAGCTACGCCTATCCGGTAACCATCGAGCGCGAGCAAAAACGCGTTAAGCAGCTTCAGCCCGGGGCAAGCACCCAGTTTGATCTGACCTATACGCTGCTGCACAGCAGCGAGCAGGTTGCCGACGTGGAGAAGAAAATCGCGGCCATTCAGGGCGATACCAAAGTGGCGGAAAACGAAACGCCTATCGCGAAGGAGTAGCGTAAGCTTTGAGCCCATCCCGGGTTGCGGCGTAACGCCTGACCCGGGCTACCGGCCCGCAGACGGCGCTGAACCCGTAGCCCGGCTAAGCGCAGCGCGAGCCGGGGAAAAAAGCGGAGGTGGCATTGCGGGCTGCTTCCCGGAGGCGGCGCTTGACGCGCCTTGTCCGGGCTACCGGCCCGCAGACGGCGCTGAACCCGTAGCCCGGCTAAGCGCAGCGCGAGCCGGGAGAACAGCGGAGGTGACATTGCGCGCTGCTTCCCGGAGGCGGCGCTTGACGCGCCTTGTCCGGGCTACAAAACCTTAACCGCGCCAGCCTGCTCCATGACCACCAAACGCAAATCCTGCGCAAAGCGCTGGTACTGCGCCTCATTAATCGGCTGCGGATAGCTCAACACGATCAGTTCATGATCGGCGATGCCCTGATGATAGGTCGGATGGCGATGCGCCCAGGGATTCGCGCAAAAGCCCATGGTTTGATAAAAGCGCAGGCGCTTATAGGCAACTTCGCTGGTCAGCGGATCGATTTCCAGAACGGTCAGCGGCGCGCGCTGAAGTATTTCAGCTAACAGCCGCTTGCCGTAGCCGCGCGATCGCAAGGTATCGTCGATGGCCAGATGTTCAACGTAGCGATAGTCAGCAAACCGCCAGCAGCCGCTCAGGCCAATAAACTGGCCATCATCGAACCAGGCTTCCAGTTCATAATGCGGATTATCAAGCGCCTGCTGCTTAGCCTCGGCTTCACGCTGCTCGTGCCACGGGAAGGCCCTGCCGTACAGCGCGTCAAGCGCGGGAAAATGCGCGGAATCGGTAGAGGCCACTCTTTCTGAATTCAACATGAACCCTCCTGGCCACAAAAACTATCCGCCCTCACGCGGAGAGCGGATAAACGAGGAGAATAGCCTACTCGGCCGCCTCGGCTTTTTTCGCCAGCTTATCGAGCAGCTTCTGATGAATGCCGCCAAATCCACCGTTGCTCATCACCAGAATGTGGTCGCCAGGATGGGCGGTTTTAACAATCATATCCACCAGCGCATCGACATCGGCGCTCCAGTGCGCAGGCTGTACGCAAGCATCAGCCACTTCAGCAACCTGCCACGGGATATGCTGCGGCTGCAGCAGGAAGACCTCGTCCGCGCGACCGAGAGACGGCGCCAGGTCGTCTTTGCAAATGCCCATTTTCATGGTGTTAGAACGGGGTTCAAGCACGGCAAGAATACGCGCGGTACCGCCAACTTTGCCGCGTAGCGCCTGCAGAGTCGCCAGAATCGCCGTCGGGTGGTGGGCGAAATCATCGTATACGGTCACGCCGTTGGCTTCGCCGCGCAGCTCCAGACGGCGGCGGGCGTTGATAAAGCTGCCCAGCGCGTTGGCCGCATCGGCAGGCAGCACGCCGACATGCCGGGCGGCGGCGATGGCCATCAGGCCGTTATGCATATTATGCTCGCCGACCAGCGCCCACTTCACTTCGCCGACTTTCTCGCCGTCCAGCCACACTTCCCAGGAGGAAGCATCGGTGGTGAGCTTTTTCGCCTGCCAGTGCCCCTGTTCGCCAACCAGCTCCTGCTCGCTCCAGCAGCCCATCGCCATCGTCTGCTTCAAATTGATGTCGTTCTCCGGCAGGATAATCTTGCCTTTGCCCGGCACAATACGCACCAGATGATGAAATTGCTTCTGGATAGCTTTTAGATCGTCAAAGATGTCCGCGTGGTCGAATTCAAGGTTATTGAGAATCAACGTGCGCGGGCAGTAATGAACAAATTTGGAACGTTTATCGAAGAAAGCGCAGTCGTATTCATCGGCTTCAATCACGAAGAACGGGCTGTCGCCGAGGCGCGCGGAAACATCGAAGTTGCCCGGAACGCCGCCGATAACAAAGCCCGGCTTGTAGCCGCAGGCTTCGAGGATCCAGGTCGCCATGCCGGCAGTGGTGGTTTTCCCGTGCGTTCCGGCAACCGCCAGCACCCAGCGATCGCGCAGCACGAAATCGTGCAGCCACTGCGGACCGGACATGTAAGGGATATTATTTTCCAGCACCGCTTCCACGCACGGATTTCCGCGCGTCATTGCGTTACCGATGATAACCAGGTCCGGCTGCGGATCCAGCTGGCTGGCATCATATCCTTGAATTAACTCAATTCCCTGGTTTTCCAGCAGGGTACTCATTGGCGGATAGACGTTCGCATCCGACCCCGTTACCTCATGACCGAGGGAACGCGCCAGCATCGCCAGCCCCCCCATAAACGTGCCACAGATTCCTAAAATATGAATGCGCATTCGTCATTTCCTTCTCTTATCTGAAGCACAGTTTACCGGGATGTTGGGGGGGAAAGAAATGCATTTCAGGCGAATCCGTATTTTGCTGGCGCGATTCACCAGTGCGAACTTTTTTTATTCTTTGTTAAGATTGTTATGTTCGTTTTACTTCACATAAACATGCAGGGAACGGGTTATGAAAACGTTAGGTGAATTTATTGTCGAAAAGCAGCACGAGTTCTCTCACGCAACCGGCGAGCTTACTGCTTTTTTGTCGGCGATAAAGTTAGGCGCCAAGATCATCCACCGCGATATCAACAAGGCCGGCCTGGTCGATATCCTGGGTGCCAGCGGTGCTGAAAACGTTCAGGGCGAGGTTCAGCAAAAACTCGACCTGTTTGCCAATGAAAAGTTGAAAGCCGCACTGCGAGCACGCGATATTGTTGCCGGGATCGCCTCTGAAGAAGAAGATGAGATCGTCGTCTTTGAAGGATGCGAACACGCCAAATACGTGGTGCTGATGGACCCGCTGGATGGATCTTCTAACATCGACGTTAACGTCTCTGTTGGCACGATCTTCTCTATTTACCGCCGCGTCACGCCGGTGGGCACCCCCGTTACCGAAGAAGATTTCCTGCAACCGGGCAACCGACAGGTCGCCGCGGGCTATGTGGTGTATGGCTCCTCGACGATGCTGGTTTACACTACCGGCTGCGGCGTCCACGCCTTTACCTATGACCCCTCCCTTGGCGTCTTCTGCCTGTGCCAGGAGCGCATGCGCTTCCCGGAAAAAGGCAACACCTACTCGATTAACGAAGGTAACTACATTAAGTTCCCGATGGGTGTGAAGAAGTACATTAAGCACTGCCAGGAAGAAGATAAAGAGACCCAGCGCCCGTATACCTCACGCTACATCGGCTCTCTGGTGGCGGATTTCCACCGCAACCTGCTTAAAGGCGGCATCTATCTCTATCCGAGCACCGCCAGCCACCCGGACGGTAAACTGCGCCTGCTGTACGAATGCAACCCGATGGCGTTCCTTGCGGAACAGGCGGGCGGTAAGGCCAGCGATGGTAAAGAGCGTATTCTGGATATCATCCCGGAAAGCCTGCATCAGCGCCGTTCTTTCTTCGTCGGCAACAACCATATGGTTGAAGACGTCGAAAACTTTATTAAAGAGTTCCCGGACGCGTAACCCGCCTCTTCCCCTCCCGCCTTACGGGAGGGGAAATCCTTCCGTCAGTGCCCCACCCTTGTCACCGGCGAACTCTGCCGATTCTCCCACAGCACCGTCAGGCCGCGCTGCAGCGCGATAAAGATGAACAGCAGGATACCGATAGCGATCTTGGTCCACCATGAACTCAGCGTACCGTCGAAGTTGATGTAGGTTTGAATCAGCCCCTGAATGGCGACGCCAAACAGCGTGCCGAGAACCGTCCCCACCCCACCGCTCAACAGCGTACCGCCGATAACCACCGATGCAATCGCGTCCAGTTCAACGCCAACGCCCGCCAGCGCATAGCCCGCCTGGGTATAGATGGAGAAGACGATCCCCGCCAGCGTCGCCAGCCCGGTAGAGAGCATATAAATACGGATCGTCGTGCTCCGCGTGGAAATCCCCATCAGGTTCGCCGAAGTCGCATTACCGCCGATGGCATAAACCTGATTGCCAAAGCGGGTGCGGTGGGCCATAAAAATTCCGCCGATCACCACCAGCAGCATCAACAGCCCCATCGCGCTCAGACGCCCGCCGCCGGGGATGGTCCATGCCAGTCCTGACAGCGCGTCATACACCGGATGATTAATGGGAATCGACTCTTCCGAGACCAGGTAGCTGACGCCGCGCAGAAAAAACATCCCGGCGAGGGTGATGATAAACGCCGGGATCTTCAGCGCATCAATAAGCAGGCCCATAAACGCGCCAAAGGCGCAGCCCATCACCAGCACCAGCGGAAACGCCACCAGCGGCGAAATCCCCCAGAAACCGATCGCTTTAGCGAGAAATACGCCGGTAAAGGCGATCACCGACCCGACCGACAGATCGATCCCGCCGGAGAGGATCACGAAGGTCATGCCGACGGCGATGATCCCAAGAAAGGCATTGTCGGTCAGGATATTGCAGATCACCCGCGTCGAGGCAAAGCCGGGAAACTGGGTCAGGCAGTAAAGGTATCCCAGTACGAAGACCGCGAGGGTAATCATTAACGGTAAATTACGTTTTATCATGGCCGCGCATCCCCTTCAGTATGCTGATAAAGCGCGGCGACTGGACGATCAGTACGCACAGCACCACCACCGCTTTGACTACCTGATTAAGCTCCGGCGGGAATCCTGACAGCAGGATCCCGGTATTCATCCCCTGGATAATCAGCGCCCCGACGACCGAGAGCAGCAGGTTAAAGCGCCCGCCCATCAGCGAGCCGCCGCCGATAACCACCGCCAGGATGGCGTCCAGCTCCAGCCATAGCCCGGCATTATTGGCATCCGCGCCGCGAATATCCGCCGCAACGATAATGCCGGCAATCGCCGCGCAAACGCCGCTCAGCACGTAGGCCAACATCACGACGATGCGAGTATTTACCCCGGCGTTTTTTGCCGCGCGAATGTTAATCCCCACCGCTTCGATAAACATCCCCAGCGCGGTTTTGCGGGTAAACAGCCAGAACAGCACCAGCGTCACGATGGCGATAATCACCGGCGTCGGGAACAGCAGTAGCGATCCGCTGCCGAGCCACGCCAGATGCGGAGAGTCAAAGGTCACGATCTGCCCGGAGGTGATCAGCTGCGCCACGCCGCGTCCGGCGACCATCAGGATCAGCGTGGCGACGAACGGCTGGATCTTCAGCACCGCCACCAGAATGCCGTTCCACAGACCGGCCAGCGCGCCGGCCCCCAGCGATGCGAGCAGCACAACCGTCAGGCTGTGCCCCGCCACGGTCATTGACGCCGCCGTTGCGCCGGCAATCGCCATCACCGCTCCGACGGAGAGGTCAATCCCGCCGGTGGCGATAACCAGCGTCATGCCAATCGCCAGCAGCGCCACCGGTGCGGCGCGGTTCAAAATATCTATCGGGCTACCGAACAGTCTCCCGTCCTGGAGCACGATCTGGTAGAAATGCGGGGCGACCAGGCTGTCAACGACCAGCACCAGCAGCAGCGCAATAATTTGCGGCATCCCTTTTGGCCAGTTAAAGCGCCGTTTCGGCTGGCCGGTTTTCGGAACAGATTGAGGCATCATCGGTTACTCCTTATGCCGCAATAGCGTTCATGATCGCCGGCACGGAGAGCTCGCTCAGAGCCAGCTCCGCCACCTGCTGGCGATCGCGCATGATAATCACCCGATCGGCGTAACCCACCAGCTCTTCCAGCTCTGAAGAAATGACCAGCAGCGCCAGACCATCGGCGCACAGGGTTTCAATCAGGCGGATGATTTCGGCGTGGGCGCCAACGTCAATACCGCGAGTCGGTTCATCAAGGATCAAGAACTGCGGCTTCGTCAGCAGCCACCGGGAGAGCAGCACCTTCTGCTGATTACCGCCGGAGAGAAATTCGATCGGCTGTTCAGCGCTGGGGGTACGAATACCCAGTTGGCGAATGAAACGTTCAGCAATCTCATTTTGTTCGCGCCGACCAATCGGCCGCAGCCAGCCGCGCTGCGCCTGTAGCGCGAGAACGATATTTTCCCGCACCGAGGCGGCGGCGATAATGCCGTCGGTTTTACGGTCTTCCGGACAGAAGCCGATCCCGAGGCAGGATGCCTGATGCGGCGAGCGCAGGGTTTGCGGCTTGCCTTTGATCCACGCTTTGCCGCTGTCGGCGGGTTTAATACCGAAGATCACCTCCGCCGTTTCCGTACGTCCCGAGCCTAACAGCCCCGCCAGGCCGACGATTTCACCGGGACGGACCTGCAGACTAAACGGTGCGATGGTGCCTTTTTTGCCAAAATCTTCGAAGGCGGCCACCGGCTTATCGCTCAGCAGGGTGCGGCCCGCGCGCTGCAGGGCGTTATGCTCCAGCTCACGGCCCAGCATCATCTTCACCAGTTCAATTTGCGGCAGCTCGCGGGTTTCCCGGCAGCCGACAAAACCGCCGTTACGCAGCACGGTGATGCGATCGCTGACGGCATACACCTGGTCGAGGAAGTGGGTGACGAAAATCAGGCTGACCCCGCTATCGCGCAGCTGGCGCATCAGGGTAAAGAGCATCTCCACCTCCTGGGTATCCAGGCTGGCGGTCGGTTCATCAAGAATTAACACTTTTGCTGACAGGTCGATCGCCCGGCAGATCGCGACAATCTGCTGCATCGCCACCGAAAAGCGGTTCAGCGGTTCACGGACGTCAAGAGAAAAACCGTAGGACGCCATCAGCGCGGTGGCGCGCTTTTCCATCTCTTTACGCCGCAGCAGGCCAAAGCGTCTGGGCTCGCGGCCGATAAACAGATTGTCCGCCACCGACATATTAGGCAGCAGGTTCACTTCCTGATAGACGGTGCCGATCCCCAGCTGCTGGGCGTGAGCGGTATTTTTCGGCGCGATCTCCCGCCCTTCCAGCCAGATGGCCCCGCGATCGGCATGATAGACGCCGGTCAGCGCTTTGATCAGGGTGGATTTACCCGCGCCGTTTTCGCCTAACAGAGCCATGATTTCGCCCCGGCGCAGGCTAAAATTAACGTTATCCAGTGCCTTCACGCCGGGAAAAAATTTGCTAAGCCCTTCAGTACGAAGGATTTCCTGATGTAATTCGCCGTTCATGCTCTCCCCCTCACCTTTGCCCTCTCCCCGATGGGAGGAGAGGGAAATCAGCCGCGCTTTAGCGACCGGGGACATCCCGGAGGCGGCGGTGAACCTGTCATTCGGCTACTCAGTAGCCCATATTTTTCTTCTTCTCTAACTCTTCTTTCGCCGTATCCGGCAGGTAGAGGGTCGATTTGGTGATGGTGACTTTTTCAGGCAGGGTGCCGTCTTTTTTGTATTTCTCCAGCGCATCGAACGCCGGACCGGCCATATTCGGCGTCAGCTCGACGCTGGCATTGGCCTCGCCGGCCATCATCGCTTTATAGATATCCGGCACGCCGTCGATAGAGCCGGTGAGGATATCTTTGCCCGGCTTCAGCCCGGCCTCTTTAATCGCCTGAATGGCGCCAATCACCATGTCGTCGTTATGGGCGTAAACCATGCAGATGTTCTTGCCGTTGTTTTCCGCTTTGATAAAGCTCTCCATGACTTCTTTGCCCTTGCTGCGGGTAAAGTCGCCGGACTGGGAGCGGATGATTTTGATATTAGCGGCTTTAGAAATGGCCTCAGCGAAGCCTTTCTTGCGGTCAATCGCCACGCTGGCCCCCACGGTGCCCTGCAGTTCAACAACGTTACACGGCTTGCCGTCGACGGTTTTGACCAGCCACTCGCCGATCAGCTGGCCTTCCAGCACGTTGTTCGCGGTAACGGTGGTCATGTAGAGATCTTTGTCTTTAACATCAATTGAGCGGTCGAGCAGGAATACCGGGATTTTGGCCTCTTTCGCTTCTTTCAGTACCGGCTCCCAGCCGGTCGCCACGACCGGCGCGATGAAGATGGCATCGACGCCCTGAGCGATAAAGGAGCGTACGGCTTTAATCTGGTTTTCCTGTTTTTGTTGCGCGTCGGCAATCTTCAGAGTGATGCCGCGCTTCGCGGCCTCCTCTTTCGCGACGTTAGTTTCGGCCGCACGCCAGCCGGATTCAGAACCGACCTGCGAAAAACCTACGGTAAGAGGGGCAGCCATGACCATAGACGACATAGCTGCGGAAACTGCTGTGACAAGAAGTAAGCGCTTCCACATAAGAGGATCCTCGTAGGGTTATTGTTGGTTAAAGCCTCACCTGCGGACAAACTATAGACAATCGGAGATGTAACTGAATGCGTTACATCACACTTCAAAAAAGTTAATTAGATGTTAATCGGCGGCCATCTCACCAGCGGAGAGCCGGTGAGGCTTCGCGAGCCGCGCGAGCTTCGCCGTTTATGACGAAATTTTGCACACTTTGAGATATCAAGCATATGCAATGAAAACGGTTACATAATTTTATTCAGTATGCGGCTATGTTTATGGATTTTCAGGCTGTCTTACGCTGAAAAATTCAGACTCCACCCACCCGTTCTGGGGAAAAAGAAGCGAAGACATTCGATGTGAGTTGGCTATAATACCGGGCACTTGTTTGCCATACATTTTAAAGGAAACAGACATGAGCTTACTCAACGTACCTGCGGGCAAAGATCTGCCGGAAGACATCTACGTCGTGATCGAGATCCCGGCGAACGCAGATCCTATCAAATACGAAGTCGACAAAGAGAGCGGTGCACTGTTCGTTGACCGTTTCATGTCCACGGCGATGTTCTATCCGTGCAACTACGGCTACATCAACCACACCCTGTCCCTGGACGGCGACCCGGTTGACGTTCTGGTCCCGACGCCGTACCCGCTGGAGCCAGGTTCAGTCATCCGCTGCCGTCCGGTTGGCGTGCTGAAAATGACCGACGAATCCGGTGAAGATGCGAAATTGGTTGCGGTACCGCACACCAAGCTGAGCAAAGAGTACGATCACATTAAAGATGTGAACGACCTGCCGGAACTGCTGAAAGCGCAGATCACCCACTTCTTCGAGCACTATAAAGACCTCGAAGCAGGCAAATGGGTTAAGGTTGACGGCTGGGACAACGCTGAAGCGGCGAAAGCTGAAATCGTGGCTTCCTTCGAGCGCGCTAAGAAGTAATTCAGCCGCACTCAGGTTCGCAAAAACACCGCCTCCGGGCGGTGTTTTTTTGGCCGTTGATCCATGCCCGAGCCGGCGACAGCACCCAACGCCACAAAAAACAACGCCACCCGAAGGTGGCGTTATCGTTATTAATACTGGTCTTTATCCAACCAGTTGCCGCTTTCTATCAGCGTGAAGCCCTCAACGGGGCGCTGATAGACATACATCCAGGCGCTACCGTAGGGCGTCTGGATCAAGTGACGAGCATACTCGCCGCCTTTGGTACGCAGCGCATCCAATTCAGCCAGCGTCGATGCGTCAATACGATAGACCTCACCATGTACCGTGCCATCGCCGGGCACCGCGCCTGGATAGTGGCCCAGGCTGTACAGTTGATAATCATTGACACTATGATCGCCCAGCCACTGAGCGTTGGTCATCCAGTGGCTGTTGCCTTGTTTGCGTCGTAAACTGCCGTAAACAAATATTCGCATTGCTAAAACTCAAACTGATAGAGCAAATCGAGAGCCTGGTCTACGCCAGACACAGCTTCCATATATAGCTTAGGCATCAGGCGATAGCGTAACGTCAACGTCGCCAGGGAGTCAAAGATCCCTACCCCATATTTTACCTGCAGACCCGGCAGTACATAGCCGCTGACCACCACCTGGGAGGAGTCGCCCACTCCCTCGGTATCCAGCGCCAGATTGCTTACGCCAAACGTCTCGCCGATTTTACCCACAACCTGACCACTTTGTGCAACCCCCATACCAATAAGCATTGAAGTCATGGCTGCGCTATCGCTCTGTCCGCTGCCTAAACCCTGCCCGCGTAGCAGGTAAGAGAGCGCTTCCTGCTGCGACATCGCCGGATCGGAGAAAATCTCCGCTTTCGGCTGATCGGCCGAGCCGGTCACGCGAACGCCGGCGATAACGTCGTCCTCGGTGGCGTCCGGATTACGAATGGCTTCGATGTTCAGCAGCGGCTGATCCGGCGGACCGGAGAACAGCAGCTCGCCTTTACGCACGATCAGATCCTGGCCGTAGGCATGGAAACGCCCTTCCGGGATGTTGATCTGCCCGTTGAGCCCCAGCCCCTGTTTGTCCTGCGCCACTTTCAAATCGCCGGTCAGACGCGCTTTCAGACCAAAGGCGTCGAGACGAACGTTGTTGCCCACGTGAATCGTCAGATTGCTGTTGATAGGGATACCGGCGCTCTGCTGCTTAATCGGCTGCAGATTTTTATCCAGCATCACTTCGTCAGATGAGACCCCAACGGCGCTTTCCGGCACTTCGTTGACGACGATACGCGCCCAGGGTACGTCAACGCTGCCATCCAGGTTAAACAGGCTTGGCGTGGCGGTAAAGACCACGTCCGGCGACACATCCAGGCGCACCATCGGCGGCACGGTTATCCGCACCCGGCTGCCCTTCGCCGCAATCTGCGCGCGCCAGTTGTCAATCTGCGTCCAGTCGGCGTTGCCGCTGAGCGCAATCTGTCCCTGGCGAGTATTCACCGTCCCCTGCAGGGTCGAACGGGTACCGGTAAAATTCATCGCCAGCTGGCTCGGCTGCATATCAAACGGCATAAAGTTACCGTCAATATCCACGCCGTTCAGCTGCATCTGACCGAAAAGCTGCGGGCTCTGGACGTTACCGCCCAGCGTCAGACGCGCGTTCAGTCTCCCTTCCGCCTTTTCACCGCGCGAGAAGATAGGGTTGATCATCGCCAGCGAGAAGTTGCTGATATTGACGTTACCGCCCAGATTGCGTCGGCCCTGGGGATCGGTGACCTGCACCTGTCCGTCCAGCTGGCCATTGTTGGTCAGGCGAATCAGCCAGCCCAGCTGGGCGCGGTTATTGTGCAGATCGGCCGTGAGGTTCAGGGTATCGAAAGCCACCGGCAGCGGCGCGTCGTTGACCGTCTGCGTCACCTTCACGTTACGCCCGCTCAGGGTGACCTTACCCTGCGGCAGCCCCTCTTTGGTGGTGTCCCAGCTCACATCGGCATTACCGCTAAACACGCCGCTGGCCTGGGTCACTTCCGGCATAAAGGGCTTGAGCATCGCGAGATCGAAACGGTTGAGGTTCACCACCGCGCGCCCGCTCGCGCCGGCGTCGATGGTCTGCGGTACGCACAGCTCGGCGTTCGGGTTAGTCCAGCAGTGCGGGCCGATGCTGATTTTCTGCTCAAGGTTGCGGTAATCCAGCGCGATATCACGCGTCAGCGCCACCGGCCCCACCGGGGTCTGGAAACGGGTATTGCTCAGCGTGCCTTTCCAGCGCTCCGCTTTGCGGTCAAAGCTCCCCGCCAGCGAGAGCTGCCCGGAGACCGGATCGCCCTGCACCCGCAGTTGCAGGTCGTGCTGCTTCTCATTGCCCTTCGCATTGAGCTGCACCAGGCTGATATTCACGCCCGGCTGGCTAATACGGTCAACGCGTACGTCAAGGTTACCGCCAATCTGGTCGGTGGATTTCACATCGCCCTTCACGTTCACCTGAGCCACCGACAGCTCCTGCCAGCGCAGCGCCCGGGCGGTGATATCCGCCAGCAGCTGCGGCGCGTCGACGGTGCCGCGAACCTTCACCAGCCCTTTCGCCGTCCCGCCCAGGCCCGGCAGGGCGTTATCGAGATGCGGCGCGTCAATGGTGGCGTCGAGGTTAAGGTCTTTGACCCCCAGCTCGCCTTTCACGTCGGCGCTGTTAGGGCCTAAAGCCAGATGCAGGCCGGGGATTTTCCACTGCATATAGCTGTTGCCCTGCAGCGATCCGCTTACATCGACTTTGTTTTGCTTCACGTTACCGCTGATTTTCAGCTCCGGCACCGACATCTGCCAGCTGCCGCCGTACAGGCTGCCCTGGGTCTTAATCAGACCGTTGAGCTTCGACGGCCAGTCCGGGACCTCTTTAGCGGTGTTGATACCGTCAAGCGTCAGTTCGCCGCGCCAGCTGATCGCCTGCTGCCAGTCGAGCAGCGCCTTCAGTTCGGTTTTCCCTTCGAGGGCGGCGACGGTGAGCTTATCGAGATTCACCTGCTGCTCGTTGCCCTTCGCGTTCAGGTTAATCTTCGCTGGCGGCAGCGACTGCCCTTTCACCGCGGTGCTAAAGGCCAGGGTGTAGTCGGTCATCTTGCCGTTAAATTTCAGCAGAAGATCGTCAGCCTGATACGCTTTCTCGCCGGTAAACGGCCAGTAGAGCTGCTTGCTTTTCACCTCCATATCCAGCGGCAGGCCGGCCTCCGCCAGCTGCGTTTCGGCGCGCAGCGTCATCGCGACTGGACCATTCAGATCGACGCCGACCGTGAGCTTTTTACGCACTTCGCCGCCCACTTTTAGCTGCACTTTCTCGCCCTTCAGGGGGTCAATATTCAGCGTACCGTTGAGGGTGATATCGACCGGCCAGTTATCCTGCAGCTGCGCGTTACCGGAAGCCGTGACTTTCCCCTGGTCGGAGTCCACGTCCAGCGCGTCCAGCTTCATCTGTCCATCGATGCTGCTGACTTTAAGCAGCAGATTGTAGATGGTTATATCGGTATCGCCGGTAAGACGCAGCTGCTCGCCGCGGAACGCCTGAATATTAAGATTCAACGGCAGATGGACGTCGGTCATTTCCGGCAGCACCGGTTTCGAGAACAGATCTTTCATCGTCTCGCCGAGCGGCTTTTCTTCCGGCTGCGGGTTGTCAATTTTCGGCTCGACGACCTGCTCTTGGGCCACCTTCGCCACCTTCGGCAGCGCGATGAGCAACCCCTGCAGCGAGGTCGGCGTCAGGGTGAGGTTTTTCTCCTGCCAGTTGAGCCCGGTGGAAAAGTCGCGCACCGAGACAGCGGTATCGTCAATTTTTACGTTGACGTTATGCAGCGCCACCCGGCTCAGGGTGACGGGATAAGGCGTGGAGAGATTCAGCGGCCCGCTCTCTTCTTCTTCAACCGGCGCCGCTGGCGGCATCTTGCTGGTATCGATCGCCACATAGATATCGCGCAGGGAGATATCGTTGACGCACAGGCTGCTGTCCCACAGGCAGCGCAGCTTAACGCCCAGATGGAACTGGCCGGCGGTGACCGCCACGCCCGGCTGCTCAAAGCGCACGTTCTCCAGCGTCAGATCGCGCCAGCCGCCGGTGGCTTTACCGATTTCCAGCCCCGGGACCCAGCGATCTGCGGCTTTAATAACCAGATGCAGGCCGGTCGTCGTCCCCACCAGGAATCCTACCGTCCCCAGCAGCAGCAGCAGAAAAATCAGTACGCCGAGGCTTATCTTCTTCCATAAACTCATAATTCAGGCCCCAGACCGATGTAAAACTGTAAACCGTGCTCTTCTTTGTCGCCGATCGGTCTGGCGATATCCAGCTTGATTGGCCCGACCGGAGACTGCCAGCGCACGCCGAGGCCGGCGCCGGTTTTAAAGTTGCTTTCGCGGATATCGCTTACCGCTTCACCGCTATCGACGAACACCGCGCCCCACCACTTGCCGCTCACGTTGTACTGATACTCCAGCGAGCCGGTAGCCAGCTTCGAGGCCCCCATCAGTTTGCCGTCGTCATCTTTTGGCGAGATAGATTTGTATTTATAACCGCGAATGCTGCGGTCGCCGCCGGCGAAGAAACGCAGATCCGGCGGGACTTTGCTGAAGTTATCGGCCTCAATCCAGCCGAGGTTGCCGCGCACCACGAAGCGGTGGCGGTCATAAAGAGTGCGGATCCAGACGTCCTGCGCCTGCATCACAATAAAGTTAATATCCGAGCCCCACATGGTGTTGGAGTAGTCCACCGAATAGCGCTGCGAATCGCCCCAGGTCGGCATCAGGCCGCCGCGCGAACGGGTACGGTTCACCGACACGCCGGGATAGATCAGCATGGTGGTGTTGGTGACGTTGGCCTGGGTAAAGTGGTCAAGGCTCCAGCGCAGGTTCAGCGCGCGCTGCCAGCCGCTCGACATCTCCCAGTAGCGCGAAACGGCCAGGGTAGTGGAGTCAGATTTGGTATCGTTGAGATCCGTACGTTTAAAGCCGCCCTGCATCAGGTAGTACTGCTCCAGGGGGCTTTTTAACAGCGGTACCTTGTAGCTGAAATCAAGCTGCTGTTCAGGGGCGGAAAGGCTGAGGCTGGAAGTGAGGCTGTGGCCGTAGGAGTTCATCCACGGCTTTCTCCAGGTGCCTTTGACGCGCGGCCCGACGTCGGTTGAGTAGCCAACCCCGGTTTCCACGGTGTTCTCTTTACGCGGAGAGACCACGCCCTGCAAAGGCAGCACTTTCGTCTGGCGGGACTTGTCAAACTGCGGCGCCACCACGACGGAGCTAAACCAGCCGGTTGCCGCCAGGCGGCGGTTAAGTTCGGCTAAATCCTGCGAGGTGTAGTAGTCGCCCTGCTTAAACGGCACCAGGTTTTGCAGATATTCGTCGCGAATTTGCGAGCCTTCAAAAGTGACCGGGCCAAAGCGGTAGCGCTCGCCGCTGTTGTAGTCGATATCCCAGAAGGCCTGATGCCGGTCGAGGGAAACGCCAAGCTGGCTTTTATTAAACTCGCTGTCAAAGTAGCCCTTACGCAGCGCAACCCGGGTCAGAGAGCTTTTAAAGCTGTCATAATCACCGTGATTGAGGACCGTGCCGATCGCCGGGCGCGTGTTTAGCAAATCCAGATAGTCGCGATCGGTTCGGGCGCCGCCGCGTAAAATCACGTCAGTGCCGCCAATGCGCACCGGTTCGCCGGGCGTGACTTTGGCGATCAGCACCTGACGCCCCCTCGCCGGCGGCGGACGTAAATCAAAATCAATCGTGGGTTCGTAGTAGCCCAGCGCTTTCAGTCCTTCGCGGATAGCATCATCAACGCGCGCGCGAAAGCGCCGGTCCGGCGTGACTTCATCGCTCTGGATCGTAGAGAGTTGGGCGCGGACGTTTTTTTCCAGTTCCCCGGATAGTCCCTCAACCTGCAAACGCACGCTCGCTGCGCTGGCGACCCCGCTGACCAGCAAAACGCTGGCGATACATAACTGGCGGATTTGTAGCACTTTTTCTCCTGAATATCCTTGTTTCCCCCCGAAGGAAACGAAAGTGCCGCTCCACGGCTTAACAAAACCCTAACAACTAAGGGTTGAAAAATAGACGTTATCCCAAATAATTCTTATGTTTAAATCTAGACGTATTAAGCGCGTTTATTGTGTTCAAAGACACGCTTGGTTACAACCTTAACCACATTTTCTGTTTTGAGAGGCCCACCGTGAGTCTATTTGATAAAACGCATCTTGTCGCCCAAGCGGACGCGCTGCCGGGACGCAACACGCCGATGCCGGTGGCTACGCTCCACGCCGTCAATGGTCACTCGATGACCAACGTTCCCGCAGGAATGGAAGTCGCTCTGTTTGCTATGGGCTGCTTCTGGGGCGTTGAACGCCTGTTCTGGCAGCTGCCCGGCGTTTATAGCACCGCCGCCGGCTATACCGGCGGCTATACGCCCAACCCGACCTACCGCGAAGTCTGCAGCGGCGAGACCGGCCATGCTGAAGCCGTGCGCGTGGTCTACGATCCGCAGGTTATCAGCTATGAGCAGCTGCTCCAGGTATTCTGGGAAAATCACGACCCGGCGCAGGGCATGCAGCAGGGTAACGACCGCGGAACGCAGTATCGCTCCGCGATTTATCCGCTAACGCCTGAGCAGAGCGAGGCGGCGAAGGCCAGCCTGGCGCGTTTCCAGGCGGCAATGAATGAAGCCAACGACCCGCGCACTATCACCACCGAGATCGCCACGGCGAAGCCGTTCTACTATGCGGAAGACGATCATCAACAGTATCTGCATAAAAATCCGTACGGATACTGCGGCATTGGCGGAATTGGGGTTTGTTTGCCGCCGCAGGCCTGATGCGGCTGCACCGTAGGGCAGGCCGCCGGATTGAATAATTTACGCTCTGGCGGCTTTACAGTACCTTACGCTATACTACGCCGTGCTATCGCCGGTCCAGAGCCTTCGGACCGGCTTTTTGTGAATTCCACTTAGCGTTATCCACTTCCCTTCCGAGGATCTGATCTCAACGGTCAGATAAGATATGTTAAACAGTATTTTAGTAATACTTTGTCTGATAGCCGTCAGTGCGTTCTTTTCGATATCGGAAATCTCGCTGGCCGCATCACGTAAAATCAAACTCAAGCTGCTGGCCGATGACGGCAACATCAACGCTCAACGCGTGCTGAAGATGCAGGAAAACCCCGGGATGTTCTTTACCGTGGTGCAAATCGGCCTCAACGCGGTAGCGATTCTCGGCGGTATCGTCGGCGATGCGGCATTTTCGCCGGCGTTTAACAGCCTCTTTAGCCGCTATATGTCCCCGGAGCTCTCCGAGCAGCTGAGCTTTATTATCTCCTTTACCCTGGTCACCAGCCTGTTCATTCTGTTTGCTGACCTGACTCCGAAACGCATCGGTATGATCGCGCCTGAAGCCGTCGCTTTACGCATCATCAACCCGATGCGCTTCTGCCTGTTTCTCTTCCGCCCGCTGGTGTGGTTGTTTAACGGCATGGCCAACAATATCTTCCGCCTGTTCAAAATTCCGATGGTGCGTAAAGACGACATTACCTCCGATGATATTTACGCCGTGGTGGAAGCCGGCGCGCTGGCAGGGGTGCTGCGTAAGCAGGAGCATGAGCTGATTGAGAACGTATTCGAACTGGAATCGCGCACCGTGCCTTCATCGATGACCTCGCGTGAAAACGTCATCTGGTTCGATCTTCACGAAGATGAACAGAGCCTGAAGAATAAGGTCGCGGAGCATCCGCACTCCAAGTTCCTGGTCTGTAATGAAGATATCGACCACATCATCGGCTACGTTGACTCCAAAGACCTGCTGAACCGCGTGCTGGCAAACCAGAGTCTGGTGCTGACCGGCGGCGTGCAGATTCGCAATACGCTGATTGTCCCGGATACCCTGACGCTGTCTGAAGCGCTGGAAAGCTTTAAAACCGCCGGTGAAGACTTCGCCGTGATCATGAACGAATATGCGCTGGTGGTCGGGATTATCACCCTGAACGACGTGATGACCACCCTGATGGGCGACCTCGTCGGCCAGGGGCTGGAAGAGCAGATCGTCGCGCGCGATGAAAACTCCTGGCTCATTGACGGCGGAACGCCGATCGACGACGTGATGCGGGTGCTGGATATCGATGATTTCCCGCAGTCCGGCAATTACGAGACCATCGGCGGCTTTATGATGTTTATGCTGCGTAAAATTCCCAAGCGCACCGACGCGGTGAAATTCTCCGGCTATAAGTTCGAAGTGGTGGATATCGACAACTACCGCATCGATCAGCTGCTGGTGACCCGTATCGACAATAAGCCGACGGTGCTGGTGCCCAAGCTGCCGGACGCGGCCAACAGTGATAAAGAGTCAGCGTAAAACCGTTGACGAACCGACAAGGCGGATGAAAATCCGCCTTTTTTATTGCCCGAATGTGAGGCTGCTCACGCCCCTCGGGCAATAGCAGATTTTTACTGCTCCACAGCGAAACGTTCATGACTCCCCTCTGCGCAAAAAGGTAACTTTGCTCGCGTCTACACGATCATATTCCTGAATAAAGGAAGCGAGGGTTACCATGATAGAATCAAATAAAAACTACTATATAAGCTGTCTGTTCTTCCTGTTCTTCTTTATTGGCTGGGGATGCTGCTATCCTTATTTATCATTGTGGTTAACGGAAACCATCGGCATTAATTACACTGACGTCGGTCTGGTTTATTCCTTTACCGCGATTATTGCCGTTTGCGTTCAACCACTATTCGGTTTTATATCCGACAGGCTGGTCTATCGTAAAAACCTGATGTGGCTGCTGGCCATCATTATTACCCTCTTTGCCCCCTACTGGATCTACGTCTTTGCCCCATTATTAAAAGTTAACGTTTTTCTCGGGGCGCTGGCGGGCGGCATCTATATTGGCATGGCCTATGGCGCAGGCTGCGGTATTTGCGAAGCTTACATTGATAAAGTCAGCCGCGCTTCCGGTTTTGAGTTTGGTCGCGCCAGAATGTTTGGCGGCATTGGCGCGGCTATCGGCACCTTCGCGGCAGGCAAGCTCTACGGGATCGACCAGAACATGATTTTCTGGCTGGCCAGCGGTGCCGGCGTATGCCTGCTGGTCATTGTCTGGAAAATGCAGATTAGCGCGAATAAACAAGGCGCGATACACAGCAGTAAAGCCTCGCCGGTCACCCTGAGCGACGCCACCTCGCTGCTGAAAATGAAGAAATTCTGGTTCTTCGCGATCTACACGATCGGCGTCGGCGCGGTATATGAAACCTACGACCAGCAGTTCGCCATCTATTACAGCCACTTCTTTGAGAGCAAAGCGCGCGGCGCGGAAGTCTTCGGCTATTTAACCACAGGTCAGATTTTCCTTGATGCGGTCGTGATGTTTTTCGCCCCATGGTTCGTGAATAAAATCGGCCCGAAAAATGCTCTGCTGTACTGCGGAATGATCATGAGTCTGCGCATTATCGGCTCGGCCTGGGCTATGGGTCCGGTGTCCATTAGCCTGATTAAACTGCTGCACGGTTTTGAGAGCTCGGTATTACTCGTCGCCGCGCTGAAATATATTACGGCCAACTTCAACCCGCTGCTTTCGGCCACGGTTTATTTAATCGGCTTCCAGTTTTCGAAAAGCTTTAGCTCTATTTTCCTTTCTACCGGCATCGGTCACATGTACCAGAGCATGGGCTTTACCAGCAGCTATATCGTGCTCGGCGGTATCGCCCTGTGCTTTACCCTGATT
The DNA here is from genome assembly GCF_001753185.1 of Klebsiella sp. LTGPAF-6F. Classification (NCBI taxonomy): domain Bacteria; kingdom Pseudomonadati; phylum Pseudomonadota; class Gammaproteobacteria; order Enterobacterales; family Enterobacteriaceae; genus Klebsiella; species Klebsiella sp. LTGPAF-6F. Next base: position 709,937 of record NZ_CP017450.1, on the reverse strand, counting down.
TCATTTATTACGCTGGACAAAGCGCGCGCTTTTGCCCCGCAGCCGGCGCCCGCGCATTAATTTAAGGAGGTAACCTGTATGTCTGATTTATTTTATGGCGTGGCCTATTACGATGAATATATGCCGGAAGATCGGCTGGCGAAAGATATCGCCTTAATGCAGGAAACGGGCATTAACGTGGTGCGGATTGCCGAATCGACCTGGAGTACGCTGGAGCCCCGGGAGGGCGAATATAACTTCTACCATATCGACCGGGTGCTGAATGCCATGCATAAAGCGGGGATCGCGGTGATTATCGGCACGCCAACCTACGCCGTCCCGGCCTGGCTGGCGGCGAAGCACCCGGATATTCTGGTCACTACCGTCAACGGGCAGCAAAAATATGGCCCGCGCCAGATTATGGATATCGTCAACCCGACCTTTCGCCGCTATGCCGAAAAGATTATCCGTACGCTAATGGCGCACGTGCAGCACCATCCGGCGATTATTGGCTGGCAGCTGGATAACGAAACCAAGCATTACGATAATATCGGCCGCCATATGCAGGAGGGTTTTGTACGCAGCCTGCGGGAAAAATACCCCGATCTTGACCGGTTGAATAACGATTTTGGTCTGGACTACTGGAGCAACCGCATCGATAGCTGGCAGGATTTTCCGCCGGTCGAAAACACTATCAACGCCAGCCTCGCCTGCGCGTTCTCCCGCTACCAGCGCCAGCAGGTGACGGAGTATCTCGCCTGGCAGGCGGAGATCGTGCGCGAATATGCCCAGCCGCATCAGTTCGTCACCCACAACTTCGATTTTGAATGGCGCGGCTACTCCTACGGCGTGCAGCCGCGAGTTGACCATTTTGCGGCGGCGCAGACGCTGGATATTGCCGGTGTCGATATCTATCACCCGAGCCAGAAACACCTGACCGGGCGAGAAATCGCGTTTGGCGGCGCCATTACGCGTTCGCTAAAGCAGGGTAAGAATTACTTCGTGCTGGAAACCCAGGCGCAGGGCTTTGCCCAGTGGACACCTTATCCGGGCCAGCTGCGCCTGCAGGCTTTTAGCCACGTGGCATCGGGGGCGGCAATGGTCTCTTACTGGCACTGGCATTCGATTCATAACGCGTTCGAGACCTACTGGAAGGGGCTGTTAAGCCACGACTTCTCGCGCAACGCGACCTGGCAGGAGGCCACCACTATCGGGGCTGACTTTGCCCGCCTGTCGCCGCAGCTGGCGGAGCTGAAGGTAGAAAACGACGTCGCGCTGCTGATAAGCAATGAGGCGATGGACGCCCTTAACCAGTTCCGTCCCGGCGACGCGCAGGGCAATATTTATAACGATATTTTCCGCCGCTTCCACGATGCGCTGTACGACCACAATATCAGCCTCGATATTATCCACGACGTTAACGAGGAAACCGCGCGCTACCGCGCGCTGATCGTACCCGGACTCTACGCTGCCGATGATGGCCTGCTGACGCGCATCAACCGCTATATCGAGCAGGGCGGCAGAGCGCTGATCGGCTTTAAATCAGGCTTTAGCGATGAAAACGTGAAGGTGCGCAGCGGCGCGCAGCCGGGAATTTTGCGCGAGAGCTGCGGCGTGAGCTACAGTCAATTCACCCTGCCGGAAGAAACCACGGTAAGCGCCTGCAGCGCTGACATTGATTGCCGTCAAGACAATCAGGCCGAGCTGTGGATGGAGCTGCTGACGCCGGACGCCGGTACCCGTACGCTACTGCGCTATCAGCATCCGGCATGGGGCGACTATGCCGCCGCCACCGAGGCGGATTACGCTCAGGGTCGGGCCATTTACGTTGGCTTCCTGCCGCAGAAAACGCTGATTAGCCAGCTGTTCGATCGGCTGACCGCAGGACTGGATCTGCGTTCACGTACATCGGCCTACCGCTATCCGCTGGTGGTCAAAAAGATGCGCAACCGCGACGGCAACAGCATCCACTTCCTGTTCAACTACTCCGGCGAACCGCAGGCGTTTATCAGCGAGACATCGGGCAACGCGCTGTTGAGCGGGGAAAAAGTTAGCTGCGGCCAGCCGTTGCGCCTCAAAGCATGGGAATTTACTATCATCGAAAGTTAAGCGGGCGGCGGCGCTCGGGCGGGAGAAACGATGGAACTGTATATCAATGAGCTACTGAACTTCTCGCCATTGATGAAGACCTTTACCTTCAACGCCTGGGTCGTCGCCGGCTTTACCCCCATCACCCGCGGCTCAAAGCTGGACTACTACATAAACCGCCCGCAGGGGATGAAAGGTTACATCATCAATCTGACGCTTCGCGGCCAGGCGCGCGCGAAAGCGGGAGACGGCTCCCTTCTGTGTCGTGAAAACGATCTGCTGCTCTTCCCACCCGGCGTTCCCCACCATTACGGACGGGATGAACACAGCGAATACTGGGATCATTTATGGATCTACTTCATCCCCCGGCCCTACTGGATAGACTGGCTAAAATGGGATCAAACGACCCACGGCATTGGTAAAACCACGGTCAACGATCCTGAGCAGCTGCAGAGTCTGCGCGATCTGTTCTATGAAGTTATCCGCCACTACTCCGCTTCCGCCCCGCTGTCGGAGGCGCTGGCGATGAATGCGCTGGAGCGCCTGATCCTGAACTGCTTTCAGCGACAGCCCATCAGCAACCGCCACGCCCACGACCCGCGGATTAACGCCGTGTGCGACTATCTTAACGAACATATTGCCCAGGAGATGAAGATCGAGACCCTGGCGGCGATGGTTTTTCTCTCCCCTTCGCGGCTGGCGCATTTGTTCAAAAATGAGCTGGGGCAAACGGTTTACGCCTGGCGCGAGGCGCAGCGCATCAACCGCGCGAGGTGGCTGATCCAGAGCACCTCCCTGCCGCTTAACAAGATCGCTCTGTCGGTAGGTTACGGAGACCCGGTCTATTTCACGCGCATTTTCCGTAAACATAACGGCATTCCCCCGGGCGAGTACCGTAAACGCTATGCGGAAATGAAGGGATAGGTCCAGAAACATCAACGGCTCCCTTAGGGAGCCGCCTTTTTACCGTGTAGTCATACCTCTTTTCAGGTTATGCCATCTCTGTTTGCAGACGGCTCACCTGGCGGTTGACTTCAGACATCACTGACAAATGCAGCTTGTCCTTAACCTTCGGGATAAGGATTTTGCCCTTATCAAACTCAAAAGCGCCAACGTCCTTGATATACAAACGTCCACGGAACAGGATCTTCACGTACTTCGCTACTTGTAGCGGGTTGTAGCGTTGGAAAATTTTCATTGTTGTCTCCTGCCAGGGTTACGCTCCTGTGGTGCCACAGTTAGCCCACGTACCGGAATCGCAAATTTTAATGCCCTGAAACTATAGTCCAGAATCTGAGTGATACCCAGTTTGTATAAGTTTATTTACCTTATGATGACAATAATTCAGAGTTTTCGTTTCAGGCATCCGATGAAGGTAGTATAAGTCGCCGATTTTAGACGGAATTGTGCGTCAACACGCAAACTGGCACCATCATTGCGGGTAATGCCCATAAATCGCACTTATGATTAAAGCAGACCAAGTGGTCGGATCACCTGCACAGATAATAAAAGGAAACACCATGACCCTACGTAGATTACTGGCCGTTTCATGTCTCCTGTTCCCGCTTATGGCGTCGGCGCATAACTTTGTCGATGGTCAGCGCGTTGCGCCGGTCGGCGTCGCGGATCGGGGGGAGCTGGTACTGAGCAACGATAAGTTTAGCTATAAAAGCTGGAATAGCGCGCAGCTGGTGGGGAAAGTGCGCGTCGTGCAGCATATTGCCGGGCGCTCGTCGGCAAAAGAAAAAAACGCGACCCTGATTGAAGCGATTAAAAGCGCGAAGCTCCCGCACGATCGCTATCAAACCACCACAATCGTCAATACCGATGACGCTATCCCGGGTTCAGGCATGTTTGTCCGCAGCAGTATTGAGAGCAACAAGCAGCTCTACCCCTGGTCGCAGTTTATCGTCGACAGCAACGGTGTGGTCCGCAAAGCGTGGCAGCTTAATGAAGAGAGTTCGGCCATCGTGGTGCTGGATAAAGACGGCCGCGTACAGTGGGCTAAAGACGGCGCGCTTAGCCAGGAAGAGGTGCAGCAGGTGGTTGCCCTGCTGCACAAGCTGCTCAATAAATAGAGACCCGGAAGCCGGGGTTGAGGAACGATTCACGCGGCGTGTAATCAAGGGTACGCCCCTGCCAGTCGTGAACGTGCGCCCCGGCGGCGCTGGCGACCGCATGACCGGCCGCGGTGTCCCAGGTGGAGGTCGGCCCGAAGCGCGGATAAAGCTGGGCCTGCCCTTCGGCGACCAGACAGAACTTCAGCGACGAACCGATTGAGGTGGTCTGGTGTTCGCCAAGCTGCTCCAGATACTCCTGCAGCTCCGGGTCATTGCCGTGGGAGCGGCTAATCACCACCAGCGGCGGACGCGCATCGCGGACCTGAATCTGCTTGCGAACGCCGCACTCCTCTTTCCACGCTTTGCCCTTTTCCGCGCTGTACATCACCTTCATCACCGGCGCGTAGACCACGCCAAGGATCGGCTTCCCGTTTTCAATCAAGGCGATATTGACGGTAAACTCGCCGTTGCGCTTGATAAACTCTTTGGTGCCGTCCAGCGGGTCCACCAGCCAGTAGCGCTGCCAGTGCTGACGCACCTCCCAGGCCGGCGGGTCCTCTTCCGACAGAACCGGAATATCGGGCGTCAGCGCCAGCAGGCCGCTGATAATCACCTTGTGTGCCGCAATATCCGCGGCCGTGACCGGAGAATCGTCCTTCTTGCTGGCAACGTCCATCGGCTGTTTTCCATCGTAAACTTCCATGATGGCATCGCCCGCGTTCCGTGCTAGCTGACATACTTGTTCTAACATTCTCCACCTCGTCTGGTTACAGTGGCGTTAACTCGTTGTTTTATTTATATCGCATCATTGTGAGTTCCGCTATCTGTGATAACGATGGCGGTTTCCTTCACCGCTTTTCTGGCATGATTCACATTTCTGTAAGCAACAGAATGTAAATACATTTTCTTCTGTGCCATTGCTCATAAAAAAGGACGCCACTGATGATTAAGTTTAGCGCAACGCTGCTGGCCACGCTGATCGCCGCCAGCGTAAATGCGGCGACGGTCGATTTGCGGATCATGGAAACCACCGATCTGCACAGTAATATGATGGACTTTGACTATTACAAAGACAGCGCCACGGAAAAATTTGGCCTGGTGCGCACCGCAACCCTGATTGAGAAAGCGCGCCAGGAAGCCAAAAACAGCGTGCTGGTCGATAACGGCGACGTTATTCAGGGCAGCCCGCTGGGCGACTATATGGCGGCGAAGGGACTGAAAGAAGGTGATGTTCACCCGGTCTACAAGGCGATGAATACCCTGGATTATGTCGTAGGTAACCTCGGCAACCACGAGTTTAACTACGGGCTCGACTTCCTGCACAAAGCGCTGGCCGGGGCAAAATTCCCCTACGTGAACGCCAATATTATTGACGCCAAAACCGGCCAACCGATGTTTACGCCTTATCTGATTCAGGATACCCAGGTACAGGATAGCGACGGCAAAACGCAGACCCTGCGCATTGGCTATATCGGCTTCGTACCGCCGCAGATTATGACCTGGGATAAAGCCAATCTCAGCGGCAAAGTCACCGTCAACGACATTACCGCCACCGCGCGCAAGTTTATCCCGGAAATGCGTGAGAAAGGCGCGGACGTGGTGGTGGTCATTGCCCACTCCGGCCTTTCCGCCGACCCGTATCAGGCGATGGCGGAGAACTCCGTTTACTATTTAAGCCAGGTGCCTGGGGTCGATGCCATTATGTTCGGCCACGCGCACGCCGTCTTCCCGAGCAAAGATTTTGCCGGTATCAAAGGCGCAGATATCGCGAAAGGTACGCTGAACGGCGTACCGGCTGTAATGCCGGGCATGTGGGGCGATCACCTTGGGGTGGTCGATCTGGTTCTGAACAACGACAGCGGTAAATGGCAGGTCAGCGCAGCGAAAGCCGAAGCGCGGCCGATCTACGACTCGGTGGCGAAGAAATCGCTGGCGGCAGAAGACAGCAACATGGTGGCGGTACTAAAAGCCGACCATGACGCCACCCGCGAGTTTGTCGGCAAACCGATTGGTCAATCCTCGGACAATATGTACAGCTATCTGGCGCTGGTGCAGGACGATCCGACCGTACAGGTGGTCAATATGGCCCAGAAGGCCTACGTTGAGCACTATATTCAGGGCGACCCGGATCTGGCGAAACTACCGGTACTCTCCGCCGCCGCGCCGTTTAAAGTCGGCGGACGCAAAAATGACCCCGCCAGCTTTGTTGAAGTGGAAAAAGGGCAGCTCACCTTCCGCAACGCCGCCGACCTCTACCTGTATCCCAACACCCTGGTGGTGATGAAAGTCAGCGGTAAAGAGGTTAAAGAGTGGCTGGAGTGCTCCGCCGGGCAGTTCAATCAGATTGATCCCGGCAGCAGCAAGCCGCAGTCGCTGATTAACTGGGACGGCTTTCGCACCTACAACTTCGATGTCATCGATGGCGTGAACTACCAGATCGATATCACCCAGCCGGCGCGCTATGACGGCGAATGTCAGCCCGTTAATCCGCAGGCCGAGCGAATTAAAAACCTGACCTTTAACGGCAAGCCAATCGATCCGAACGCCACTTTCCTCGTCGCGACCAATAACTACCGCGCTTACGGCGGTAAATTCCAGGGCACCGGCGAGGATCATATCGCGTTCGCCTCGCCGGATGAAAACCGCTCGGTGCTGGCGGCGTGGATTGGCGCGGAGTCGAAGAAAAACGGCGAGATCCATCCGGCGGCGGATAACAACTGGCGCCTGGCGCCGATCCACAGCACCGTACCGCTGGATATTCGCTTTGAAACCTCACCGGGCGATAAGGCCGCGGCGTTTATCAAAGAGAAAGCGCAATACCCGATGCGCCAGGTGGCTACCGACGATATCGGCTTTGCCATTTATCAGCTGGATTTGAGTAAATAATTGCCGGTTCCCCGGTTGTGCTGCGCTTACCGGGGCTATCCTGACATCCTCCTCAGGCTACCTGTTCGTGGTTCGCCAGAACCGCGGGCAGGTTCAGCTCAATCCAGTCCGCCAGCGCCGCCACCTTCTCGCTCACCTGCTCACCGAGCGGAGTCAGACTATATTCAACGTGCGGCGGTACCACCGGGTACGACACGCGGTTAAGAAAGCCATCCTGCTCCAGCGCCTGGAGCGACTGGGCCAGCATCTTTTCGCTGACGCCGCCGATCTTACGCCGCAGATCGCTAAACCGATGGGTGCCATCGCGCAGGGACACCAAAATCAGTACGCCCCAGCGGCTGGTCACGTGCTTGAGCACTTCCCGCGAGGGGCACTGTTCGGCAAACAGGTTGCCGTTGCGTAGCTGCTCGCTCAGCGTCAGATTCGCCATATTCATACTTACCTTTTTGTACGTACTTACTAAAAGTTAGTTAAGGTGTTAGCTTACCACAACTGCCAATGAACACGAAGGAGAAGACCTATGATCGCAATTACCGGCGCAACCGGCCAGCTTGGCCAGCACGTCCTGGAAAATCTGTTAACTACCGTCCCCGCAGGCCAGGTTGTGGCTATCGTGCGCAACCCGGCGAAGGCTGAATCGCTGAGCCAAAAGGGCGTAGTGGTTCGTCAGGCCGACTACAGCGATGAAGCCGCGCTGACCGCCGCCCTGCAGGGCGTGGACAAACTGCTGCTGATCTCGTCCAGCGAAGTTGGCCAGCGCGCCGTCCAGCACCGCAACGTGATTAACGCGGCGAAAGCCGCCGGCGTGAAATTTATCGCCTACACCAGCCTGCTGCACGCCGATACCTCCCCGCTGGGGCTGGCGGATGAGCATATCGCCACCGAGAAAATGCTCGCCGACTCCGGCATTGCGTATGCCCTGCTGCGCAACGGCTGGTACACCGAAAACTACCTTGCCAGCGCGCCGCCGTCGATTGAGCATGGCGTATTTATCGGCGCGGCCGGTAACGGCAAAATCGCCTCCGCCACCCGCGCGGACTACGCCGCCGCCGCCGCTCGCGTTATCGCCGAAGAGGGCCATGCCGGAAAAGTGTACGAGCTGGCGGGCGATGAAGCGTGGACCCTCAGCGAACTTGCCGCTGAGCTGAGCAAACAAAGCGGTAAAAACGTGGTGTATCAAAACCTCAGCGAAGCCGACTTCGCCGCCGCGCTGAAGGGCGTAGGCCTGCCCGCTGGCCTGGCTGACATGCTGGCGGATTCTGATACCGGCGCGTCCAAAGGCGGTCTGTTCGACGATAGCCGCACCCTGAGTAAGCTCATCGGTCGCCCAACCACGACGCTGGCAGAGAGCGTCAAAGGCATTCTGTAACTGTTACATAGTGGTTAATTTTTGTAGCATCCCGGCGGGCCATCCTCAATAATGCACGGATGTCCGTCGGGAGTTATCGCATGCAAGGCGTACCAGAACAGTTCAGTGATGAAAGAGACAGCGCGCGCTTTCGCCATCTGGCGCAGCTGCCCGGCGTTGAGCTGTACCATGCCCATATCTCCCGCTACGCCTTTGAACCGCACACCCATGAAGCCTTTGGTATCGGCGCGATAGAGCTCGGCGCCGAGCGTTTTCGCTATCGCGGCAGCCAGCACGTGGCTTCGGTCAACTCTATCGTCACCATGAATCCCGATGAACTGCACACCGGCGAGGCGGAGACCGCCGACGGCTGGCGCTATCGGATGATTTATCTCGACCCGGATACGCTGGAAGAGGTGACCGGCGTGCGCCACTGGTGGTTCAGCGAGGTGGTGCGTCAGGATCCCCTGCGCTCCCGGCAAATCGGCAATCTCATCTACGGCCTGTGGCATACTGACGATCCGCTGGCGCAGCAGGGTCTGCTGCTGGATTTGATCGATACCTTCCGCCCGTTTGCCCATCACGCCGCTGCGCTGCCCGAAGCCCGCCACCGCTTCGAGCGGGTGCGCGACTATCTGCACGATAACTATATGCGTACGGTGACCCTCGATGAGCTGGCGCAGGTAGCGGCGCTGAGCCCGTACCATTTCCAGCGCCAGTTCAAAGCGCACTTCCACGTTACGCCGCACCAGATGCTGATGGCGATTCGCCTGTGGCGCGCTAAAGCGTTTCTCACCCACGGCATGCCCGCCGCCGACGTCGCTCTCGCCGCCGGGCTGACCGACCAGTCGCACCTGACCCGCGCGTTCACCCGCCGCTACGGCATTACGCCGGTGCGTTATCAAAAGCAGGTTCTCCCGCGCTAATGCGCAACCTCATACAATATTCCCGCTTTTGGCTCGCCTACACTGTTGCCAACGAAAAGAGTAATGGAAGGCGTGATGATTAGTGGTGTGCTGTACGCCCTGCTGGCAGGGCTGATGTGGGGATTGATATTCGTGGGTCCTTTACTGGTGCCGGAATACCCGGCGGTTTTACAGTCGATGGGGCGCTATCTGGCGCTGGGGCTGATCGCCCTGCCGCTGGCCTGGCTGGGCCGCGCGCGGCTGCGCCAGCTCACCGGGAAAGACTGGTGGACGGCGCTGGGGCTGACCATGATGGGCAACTTAATCTATTACGTCTGCCTGGCCAGCGCGATTCAGCGTACCGGCGCGCCGGTATCGACGATGATCATCGGCACCCTGCCGGTCGTGCTGCCGGTTTTCGCCAACCTGCTCTATAGCCAGCGAGACGGCAAGCTGCCGTGGCGACGCCTGTTCCCGGCGCTGGTCTGTATTGCCCTCGGCCTGACGTGCGTCAATATCGCCGAGCTGCATCAGGGCTTACCCGATTTCAGCCCGTGGCGCTACGGCTCCGGTATCGCGCTGGCGCTGATCTCGGTGGTGTGCTGGGCCTGGTACGCGCTGCGCAACGCCCGCTGGCTGCGGGAAAATCCGGATAAACCGCCGATGATGTGGGCCACCGCGCAGGCGCTGGTGACCCTGCCGGTATCCCTGGCCGGATACCTTATCGCCTGCGGGTGGCTGCACGGCCAGCACGCGGACTTTCCGCTCCCCTTCGGCCCGCGCCCGGCGGTGTTTGTCACCCTGATGCTGGCGATCGCTATTTTCTGTTCATGGGTCGGCGCGTGGTGCTGGAACGTTGCCAGCCAGCGTCTGCCAACGGTGATCCTCGGGCCGCTGATCGTCTTCGAAACCCTTGCCGGACTGCTGTATACCTTTATTCTGCGCCAGAGCCTGCCCCCGCTTCTCACCTTCAGCGGTATCCTGCTGCTGGTGCTCGGCGTGGTGTCCGCCGTGCGTGCCCGCCCGGAAAAGCCCGCGCTGCAGGAGCTGGTCAGCGAGAAAAAATAGCCTGGTATCCTAAAGGGGTATTCCCAGGAACATAAGGTGCATTTAAAATACAACTTATATTCTTGATGACGAGGTAACTGCTATGGCTTTCCGTGACCAACCTTTAGGCGAGCTGGCGCTGACGATTCCGCGCGCCTCCGCGCTGTTCCGTCAATACGATATGGACTACTGCTGCGGCGGCAAACAGACGCTAGAGCGCGCGGCGTCTCGCAAAGAGCTGGACGTCGCGGTGATTGAAGCCGAGCTGGCCAAACTGGCGGAAGAGCCGGTAGAGCGCGACTGGCGGGCTGCGCCCTATGCGGAAATCATCGATCACATTATCGTTCGCTATCACGACCGGCATCGCGAGCAGCTGCCGGAGCTGATTTTACAGGCCACTAAAGTCGAGCGCGTTCACGCCGACAAGCCCAACGTTCCGAAAGGCTTAACCAAGTACCTGACCATGCTGCACCAGGAGCTTTCCAGCCATATGATGAAAGAGGAGCAGATTCTGTTCCCGATGATCAAACAGGGCATGGGAACGCAGGCCGGCGGTCCTATCAGCGTCATGGAAAGCGAGCATGATGAAGCGGGCGAGCTGCTGGAGGTGATTAAGCACATCACGCAGAACGTGACGCCGCCGGCGGAAGCCTGCACTACATGGAAAGCGATGTACAACGGCATCAACGAGCTGATTGATGACCTGATGGAACACATCAGCCTTGAAAATAACGTACTGTTCCCGCGTGCCCTCGCCGGAAAGTAAATAAAAAGGCGCCCGCAGGCGCCCTCGACATTGTCAGTCTTATTGGCCACCCCGGGTGGCCTTTTTTATGACGGACCGTTGCAAGCAACGTTAAAAACCGCTGCCGAAGATTTTTTATTTCGCCAGGCGCTTCTTGCCGGCAAACAGCCAGCCCGCGCCGAGCAGCACAAACCACAGCGGGGTCACCATCAGCGCTTCGCGGGTATCGGCTTCCAGCGTTAGCAGGACCAGCACAAAGACGAAGAATGCCATGCACACCCAGCACATCAGTTTGCCCAGCGGCATCTTATATTTGGACTGCTCATGCAGCTGCGGACGCTTTCTGCGATAGGCCAGATACGAGCACAGGATAATCGTCCAGACGAACATAAACAGGATCGCCGACACCGTGGTAATCATGGTAAACGCCGCGATCACGCTTGGATTGACCATCAGCATGACCACGCCGCCCAGCAGACACATACAGGAGAAGGTCAGGCCTTTCGCCGGTACCGCGCGCTTCGACAGCTTGGCGAACATTTTCGGCGCCTGTCCGTCCTGCGCCAGACCGAACAGCATACGGCTGGTGGAGAACACGCCGCTGTTAGCGGAAGAGGCCGCCGAGGTCAGCACCACGAAGTTGATCAGGCTTGCCGCCGCCGGCAGCCCGACCAGCACAAACAGCTCAACGAACGGACTCTTTGACGGCACGACGGAGCTCCACGGCGTCACTGACATAATCACGATCAGCGCAAAGACGTAGAACATAATGATGCGGATTGGAATCGAGTTAATCGCCCGCGGCAGGGATTTCTCAGGATCTTTCGTTTCCGCCGCCGTGGTTCCCACCAGTTCGATGCCCACAAAGGCGAAGACCGCTATCTGGAAGCCGGCAAAGAATCCGCTGATGCCTTTCGGGAACCAGCCGCCGTCATTCCACAGATGGGCGAAAGAGGCTTCTACGCCGGTCGGTGACTGGAAGTGCATCATCACCATCACCAAGCCGACGACAATCAGCGCCACGATAGCGACAATTTTGATCATCGCAAACCAGAACTCCATCTCGCCGAACATCTTTACGGTGGCGAGGTTAAGACCCAGCAGCAGCAGGATGACCGCCAGCGAGGCGACCCAGTCGGAGAGTCCCGGGAACCAGAACTGCGCGTAGGCGGTGATCGCCACCACGTCCGCCATCCCGGTTACCACCCAGCAGAACCAGTAGGTCCAGCCGGTAAAATAGCCTGCCCAAGGGCCCAGCAGGTCGGCGGCAAAATCGCTGAACGACTTGTATTCGAGATTCGACAGCAGCAGTTCGCCCATGGCGCGCATGACGAAAAACAGCATAAAGCCGATGATCATATAAACAAAAATAATTGACGGCCCGGCAAGGCTGATGGTTTTGCCTGAGCCCATAAACAGCCCGGTGCCAATCGCACCACCGATAGCAATAAGCTGAATATGCCGGTTAGTGAGATTTCGCCGCAGCGATTGTTCAGTCGGAGCCTGTTCGTCGGCAGCGACTTTTACCTGATCTACCATGTGATTTTTTCCTGTTGTACCTGTCTGTGTTGTTCGGGCTCTACTGGCCCTTCATTCGTATTAACCCCGGAACGAGGGTTTATCGATATTAGGTAAGAATCGGAGGGATGAATACTATGATTTAGATATAATGTTAATTTTATGTTTAAAGTGAGTGTTATATCACTCCGGTTACGCGAAACAGCTCACAAAAATACACCCATTAAGCAGATATGCAATATAAAGCTCCACCAAACGCTCAACTTAAGGGTTTTACACTATTTAAAGCGGCTCCCTCCCCCATACGGGAGAGGAAGCACCTGCTGTTTAGATAATATCCAGCAGTTCAACTTCAAAAATCAGGGTGCTGAACGGAGGAATGGATGCGCCCGCGCCGCGCTCGCCGTAGGCCAGGCTGTGCGGAATCGTCAGTTCCCATTTGGAACCCACCGGCATCAGGGTCAGCGCTTCAATCCAGCCGCCGATCACTCCGGTCACCGGGAATTCAGCCGGTTCGCCGCGCGCAACGGAGCTATCGAAGACGGTACCGTCGATCAGCTTGCCGGTGTAGTGAACGCGAACGCGGTCAGTACGCGCCGGGATCGGGCCTTCGCCCTGGGTCAGAACGCGGAACTGCAGGCCAGACTCGGTGCTGTTCACGCCTTCGCGCTCGCGGTTTTCTTCCAGGTATTTCTCGCCATCCGCGGCCATTTCCTGGAAACGCTCGCGACGCACGGCGTCAGCGCGTTCGTGGATTTCGCGCAGCGCGCGGTGAACGGCTTCCACCGGCACCTGCGGCTGTTGACCTTCCAGCGCGTCAGCAATACCCGCGACCAGCGCTTCCGGCAGCAGCCCCTGCAGGCCAGATTCGCTCAGCTGTTGTCCAACCTGCAAGCCGATACCGTAACTTGCCTGTGCTTCGATCGTGTCAAAAGTTGGGGTTGCCATCTTTGTTCCTTTTTTGGTGGGGATTCTCATGCTCCCGGGCCTTCAAATTGCGAAAGGCGGCGAGCGGAGAAAAGAGGTGGGAAGCATATCAGCCATAGCACGACGGGTAAAACTTTGTCGCCTGGATGATGACAAATCTAAGGGAAACAGAAACAATAGAGAGATAAGGTTAACCTCACGAAACATAGCTTTGTCTCGTCCTTCAGGAAGTTAGCCATCTATACTCTAGAGAGAGCAGGATAAAAATATGCGGAGCAGGAGGAAAGCCATGCCCGGGCGCTTTGAACTGACATCTACCCTGGCGAAGATCTGGCACGCCCCGGATCATTTTCGCCTCATGGATCCGCTACCGCCGATGCACCGCCGCGGCATCATTGCCGGGGCGCTGCTGGTAATTATCGGCGTTCTGCTCCCTTCCGAGGATAACAGCAGCCCGGTTCAGGCCAGCCGCGAGGCGAATCTCAACCTGCAATCCCAGTCGCAGCCCTCTTCCGGCAATCAGGCGGTCCCGCTGCCGCCCATCACCAACACGCCGCCGGTCAACGATGCCGATCAGGTGGCGCCGGTCGCACCGGAGCCGATTCAGGATGAGCAGCCGGATCAGCCGCAGCAGCAGACCGCATCTCAGCCGTATCAGGAACCGCAGTCGACTCCCGGCATCGAGCAGCAGTGGCGGACCTACCGTATTGAATCGGGGAAAACTCTCGCGCAGCTATTCCGCGACCATAACCTGCCGCCGACCGACGTTTACGCCATGGCCCAGGTGGAAGGCGCCGGTAAACCGCTAAGCTCACTGCAGACCGGGCAGACGGTCCAGATCCGTCAGAACGCCAGCGGCGTGGTCACCGGGCTGACTATCGATACCGGCGGCGGCCAGCAGGTGCTGTTTACCCGCCAGTCGAACGGCAGCTTTATTCGCGTCCGTTAGGCCTCACGGCCGGGTAGCTTACCCGGCCTGCTGTGGCGATTTCCCGGATGTTGTCCCCGGCTTATTCACCCACCAGATCCCGGCGCACACCAGCGCCAGCGCAACCGCATATTTCAGTTCAAGAATATTCTCGCCGAGGAAGATGGCCGACAGTACGGTGCCGGCGACCGGGACCACAAAGTTGAACGGCGCAATCATGCTCACCCGGTTATGCTTGAGCAGCACGCTCCATAGCGCAAAAGCGATGGAAGAGAGCAGCGTCAAATAAGCCAGAACCAGCGCAGCAGCGGCGCTGTGAACCTCAAGGGTGCCGCCGGTCAGATAGCCGCCGCCGACCAGTACCAGACCGCCAAACGCCAGCTGCCAGCCGGTCATCACCGTCGGGTCAACCGTCTGCGAAATGCGCTTCCCGTACAGCGTCGCCGCCGACAGGATAAACGCCGCCAGCACCACAAAGCCGTCACCCTGCCAGACAAAGCTAAAATCGCTCAATGAACGATTAACGTTCACCAGCATCACGCCGGCAAAGCCGACAATACAGCCGATGGCTTTGTTGTAGCTCAGCCTGTCATTCTGATAGATAAAGTGCGCCAGCAGAACGCTGAAGAAGGTACCGGTGGCGTTCATAATCGATCCCTTCACGCCGGTGGTAAACGCCAGGCCAACGTAGAAGAAAACGTACTGGATAGAGGTTTGCGTGACGCCCAGTATCGCCAGCTGCCCGCACTGACGGGGATTCAAGCGGGCAATCGGCTTACGCTGCGCCAGAGCGAAGAGCAGCAGCAGCGCGCCGGCAAACAGAAAGCGATAGCCAGCAAAGACGATTTTAGACGGCACATCATCAGTGGCAATCTGAAACAGTTCATAGCCGCTTTTAATCGCCGGATAGGAGCTTCCCCACAGCAGACAGCAGAGGGTTGCGCAGGCATAAGCCACTTTCTTGCGGGAAAAAATCGAGGGTGCGTCCATTCACTTCACCAGAAATAAAATAGTGTTTTATTTTATTATCCAGAAAGTTGCTAAGAATAGCCACCATACCAGGAAAAGATTCGACAAAGACAGAAAAGCAAAACGCCGGCACAAGGCCGGCGTCTCGACGTGAGTTGAGTAAAAAATTACTCAGCTACAACGTTAACAACCAGTTTAGCGAAAACTTCGCTGTGAACCTGGAAGTCCACTTCGTGCTCACCGGTGGTGCGCAGAACGCCGTTCGGCAGACGAACTTCGCTCTTAGCAACGGCAACGCCAGCTGCAGTTACAGCGTCAGCGATGTCGCGAGTACCGATGGAACCGAACAGTTTACCTTCGTCGCCAGATTTAGACGCGATGGTAACGGTGCCCAGTGCGTTGATTGCTTCAGCACGTGCGTTAGCAGCGCCCAGAACTTCGGCCAGTTTGGCTTCCAGTTCAGCACGGCGTGCTTCGAAGAATTCAACGTTTTTCTTGGTAGCAGGAACAGCTTTACCCTGTGGTACCAGGAAGTTACGAGCATAGCCCGCTTTAACGTTAACCTGATCACCCAGGCTACCCAGGTTTGCTACTTTATCAAGCAGAATAACTTGCATTACCTTATCCTCTCAAAGTCGTATTAATGGACCGTGACCGATTACTGATGACGATCAGTGTACGGCAGCAGGGACAGGTAGCGAGCGCGTTTG
Source organism: Klebsiella sp. LTGPAF-6F (assembly GCF_001753185.1). Classification (NCBI taxonomy): domain Bacteria; kingdom Pseudomonadati; phylum Pseudomonadota; class Gammaproteobacteria; order Enterobacterales; family Enterobacteriaceae; genus Klebsiella; species Klebsiella sp. LTGPAF-6F. The sequence continues at coordinate 693,827 of NZ_CP017450.1, read as the reverse complement.
ATAGCGCGTGCCAGCTGACGCTGATATTTTGCACGGGTACCGGTGATACGGCTCGGGACAATCTTACCGCTTTCGGTGATGTAGTTTTTCAGCGTAGCGATATCTTTATAGTCGATCTCTTGAACGCCTTCCGCGGTGAAACGGCAGAACTTGCGACGACGGAAATAACGTGCCATATGGCTAGTCTCCAGAATCTATCAATTCAATCTGCTCGGCATGCAGAACCATTTTGCTCAAGCCGTTCTTTGCCTTGTGGCAAGAGATGAACCCTCGAACGATTACTGCGCTACCGACCGTTATACTGTGAGTAATGGCCTGGTTCTGGTGTCCGCTAATTATCACGGGCATCTGGCACCATGCCTGCCGGTGAAAACCGGCTTCCTCCTGCACTGAACGATGCTCAAGCACGAACTGGCAGTGTGGAATTCCTGACGGGCTGACCTTACGAAGTGGAGTCCTGCATACAATGCCGGACAGCTCCAGACGGTTGGTCATCAGGATTACTCTTCAGAATCCCCAGCTTCAGAATCATCTGCGGTTTCGTTGGCGAAATCTTCGCGACGCTCACGGCGCTCGTCTTTCGCTTTAACCATCGGAGATGCTTCGGTAACAGCGTGCTTAGTACGCATTACCATGCTGCGGATAACGGCGTCGTTGAAGCGGAAGTTAGTTTCCAGCTCATCGATCGCTTCCTGCGGCGCTTCAACGTTCAGCAGAACGTAGTGAGCTTTGTGCAGTTTGTTGATCGGATAAGCCAGCTGACGGCGGCCCCAGTCTTCCAGACGGTGGATCGTACCTTCTGCTGCAGTGATTGCACCAGTGTAACGTTCGATCATGCCCGGAACCTGTTCGCTCTGGTCAGGATGGACCATAAAAACGATTTCGTAATGACGCATCGAATTGCTCCTTACGGATTATTCAGCCTCCTGTCTGGGTCAGCCGCGGCCCATGGAGGCAAGGAACGTGTTAAAGGGCGGCTGAAAAATTGACGCGTCATAATACGGGCGAGCGGGGTTTAAGACAAGTAAATTGTGCAAATAATTCGCACTAAGCGCGAAGTGGCCTTAAGCCAGTGATTTAAAATTAATCAACGACGGAAGCGACAATTTTTTGAACAACTGCATCAGAAATGGTCGCGATACGCCAGACAGGCAGAGATTACACTTAGATCAGAAGCAATCCATACCCCAGGGAAGCGGGTGAACGTCAGGAGCGTCATAAGGAGGTAGGTGATGAAATACATCCTCATAACCATGATGGCAGCGCTTTTGTTGAGCGCCAACGCGCTGGCTGCTATTAAAATCGATGCCCGCCAGGCCCGCAACATGGACGATGTGCAGAGCCTCGGCGTTATCTATATCAACCACAACATCGCCACCGAGCAGGAAGCCGACCAGGCGCTTAGCCAGCAGAGCGATGCTCAGGGAGCGAAGTACTTCCAGCCGATCCTCATTCATGAACCGGGAAGCGACGGCGCCATTCACGCCAGTGCCGCCATTTACCGCTAGTTTTCCCGGATCGTTGGCTTCTTCCCGTTGCAGGGGGAAGCCAACGATGGCATTGCCCGGCGGTCATACCCGCACAATCGCGCCTTAATGCAATTGAGAATTATTTTTTCTCGTGACTTATCAGCGCCAGCGTAACCTGATTTAATCACTCTTTAACCGCATGATTATCCGGAGTGCTTCATGGTTCCGCGTTTTGCCACGCTAAGCCGTATCCCAAAAGGGGTTTGGGTTCTTGGCGGCGTTAGCCTGCTGATGGATGTTTCCTCGGAAATGATCCACAGCCTGCTCCCTCTATTTATGGCCACCACGCTGGGAGCCAGCGTCATTGTTATCGGCATTATCGAAGGCGTCGCGGAAGCCACCGCGCTGATACTGAAGGTGTTTTCCGGCGTCATCAGCGATTATGTCGGCAAACGTAAAGGGCTGGCGCTGCTCGGCTATGGCCTGGGTGCGCTGAGCAAGCCTCTTTTCGCCATCGCGCCCACCTCAGGCGTAGTGTTTAGCGCCCGGATGATCGACCGCGTGGGCAAAGGGATACGCGGCGCGCCGCGGGATGCGCTGGTCGCCGACGTCACCCCGCCGGAAATTCGCGGAGCCGCCTACGGGCTGCGCCAGTCGCTGGATACCATCGGCGCTTTTCTGGGGCCGCTGCTTGCCGTCGCGCTGATGTTTCTCTGGGATAACGATTTCCAGTCTATTTTTTGGGTCGCGGCGATCCCCGCCGTTCTCTCTATCGCTTTACTGGGCTTTGGATTAAAAGAGCCCAGGACGGCGGTCGTCCAGAAACGCACTAACCCCCTGCGCCGCGAGAATCTCAAGAAGCTTTCCGCCGCCTACTGGTGGGTGGTGGCTATCGGCTCGATTTTTACCCTCGCCCGCTTCAGCGAAGCCTTTCTGGTCCTGCGCGCCCAGCAGATGGCGATCCCGCTGTTCGCTATTCCGCTGGTGATGGTCGCCATGAATCTGGTTTACAGCCTGACCGCCTATCCATTCGGGAAACTATCGGACAGCATGAGCCACAGCAAAATGCTGCAGTGGGGCCTGCTGGTGCTGATCGCCGCCGATATCGTGCTGGCGCTCAGCAGCCACTGGAGCACGCTTTTAGCCGGCGTCGCGCTGTGGGGTATTCATATGGGCATGACGCAGGGTCTGCTGGCGGCGATGGTGGCGCACACCGCCCCGCCTGAACTGCGCGGAACAGCGTTCGGGATGTTCAACCTGATGAGCGGCATCGCCCTGCTGCTGGCCAGCGCCGGTGCGGGCGTGCTGTGGGAAGTTCTGGGCGCCGCCTCGACGTTTTACGCCGGCGCGATAATCTGCGTTGTGACGCTGGTTGGTATGCGCTGCATGCCGTCGGCTTATCAGCAAAACTAAAAATGGCTCCGGAGCAGACCGGTTGATTCATCATAAAGATGAAATGCTCCGGAGCACCTGTTTCACTTTTGCCCGTAATAGGCATCTGGCCCGTGCTTGCGCATAAAATGTTTGTCCATCAGCCAGCTATCGATGGGCTTCAGCTGCGGGTTGATCGCGCGAGCAATCCACGCCATCCGCGCCACCTCTTCCATCACCACCGCGTTATGCACCGCATCGTGCGCATCCTTGCCCCAGGCAAAAGGCCCGTGCTGATAGACCACGATGCCCGGCGTATGCAGCGGCTCAACGTCACCCAGCGTTTCGATAATCACGTGGCCCGTGTTCAGCTCATAAGCCTCCGCCACTTCCTGCGCGCTTAACGCCCGGGTGCAGGGAATGTCGCCAAAGAAGTAGTCCGCGTGGGTCGTTCCCAGCGCGGGAATGGCCAGACCCGCCTGCGCCCAGGCCGTCGCGTGCGTCGAGTGGGTATGCACCACGCCGCCAAGGCTCGGATAGCGGCGATACAGCGCCAGATGCGTGGCGGTATCGGAAGAAGGACGATAGCGTCCTTCCACCACGTTCCCCTCGAGATCCACGACCACCATATCGTCCGCTTTCATGGTCTCGTAGGCGACGCCGCTGGGCTTAATCGCCACCAGCCCGCGTTCGCGGTCGATAGCGCTGACGTTACCCCAGGTAAAAGTGACCAGGCCGTAGCGCGGTAAATCCATATTGGCGTCGAAAACCTGCCGTTTCAGCGTTTGCATTATGCCACCTCCAGCAGACCGGCGCTGGCCATCCGCGCCTTCACCCAATCGCGCGCTTTCGCGACCTCGGCGGCGGGATCGTCGGTCGTTTCGCTCCACATTTCAATTAGATACGGGCCGCAGTAGCCCGTCTGCTTGAGCGTTTCGAAACAACGTTCAAAATCGACGACGCCTTCACCGAACGGCACGTTTTTAAATACGCCGGGTTTCGTGTCTTTTATATGCACCGCCACGATATGCCCCATCCCGGCCTGAAGCTCCATCTGTACGTCATTATCCCAGGCGGAAAGGTTGCCGATGTCCGGATAGAGCTGGAACCACGGATTATTCAGGTAGTGGGCGTAGCCCAGCGCCTTGCTGATCGAGTTCATCAGCGGGTAGTCCATAATTTCCATCGCCAGCGTTACCTGCGCGCGGCTGGCCATTTCAACGCTCTCTTTTAGCCCATCGCGGAAACGACGGCGCGTCTCGTTATTGGCTTCCTGGTAGTAGACGTCGTAGCCCGCCAGCTGGATTACGCGAATCCCCACGTCCTGCGCCAGCCGAATCGCTTTGCGCATAATCTCCAGGCCCTGCGCCCGTACCGCGTCGTCTTCGCTACCGAGCGGGAAGCGCCGATGGGCGCTCAGGCACATTGAGGGCACGCGCACCCCGGTTTCCGCAATCGCGTTAACCAGCGCGAAGCGCTGCTCCCGGCTCCAGTCGAGCCGGGCCAGGCGGTCGTCAGTTTCATCGACCGACATTTCGACGAAATCAAAACCGAGCGCCTTAGCCAGCCGCAGACGTTCCAGCCAGCACTCCCCGGCGGGGAGCGCTTTTTCATAGATGCCGAGCGGAATAGGTTTCGACAGCATAGCCGCTCCTTAGCCCCACAGCTGGGCGATCGAACGTTTAAACTGCCGCGCGGCTTCCACCGGGGAAGCGGCGTCGCGAATGCTGCGACCGGCGATAAAGACGTGGATCGGAATCCCCTGGAACAGCGGCAAATCCTCCAGCGCCAGGCCGCCGGTGACGGTGACTTTAAAGCCCATCCCGGACAGGCGTTTGATCGCGCTGATATCCGCCTCGCCCCACGCTACGCCGGCGGCCTGGGCATCGCGGCTGCGGTGATAAACCACCTGCTGAACGCCCGCTTCATGCCACTCCTGCGCCTGCTCCCAGGTCCAGTAGCCGGTCAGTTCGATCTGGACGTCGCCGTTGAACTCTTTCGCCACGTCCAGCGCGCCTTTGGTGGTGTTGATGTCCGCGCAGCAGATCACGGTGACCCAGTCAGCGTTGGCTTCAAAGCACATGCGGGAGAGAATTTTACCGGCATCGGCGATTTTGGCGTCCGCCAGCACGATTTTGTTGGGATAGAGCGCCTTCAGGTCGCGAACGGCGCGTACGCCCTCAGCCACGCAGAGAATGGTACCGACTTCAATAATGTCCACTTCATCGGCAATCAGGCGCGTCGTTTCATACGCGGAAGACATAGATTGGTTATCGAGCGCAACCTGCAACATAGGTAATGACATTTTGGTGTTCCTTTTAAACGGCCGCTGCCGTAGCGTTATCAATTAATTCCAGAACTTCCTGCGCGGAGCGGCAGGCGCGTAAACGGTCAAAATTGGCTTCATCTTCAAACAGGTTGACGATCTGCATGATGCCGACTTCCTGATGGGTATTGGCATCCACGGCCGCCATGGTGATCAGGATGTCGACCGGGTCGTTATCCTCATGATTGAAAACCAGCGGCGTTTTCAGCGTAACCAGCGCAAAGCCCGTTTTCTTCACCCCCTCTTCCGGCCGACCGTGCGGCATCGCCAGACCGGGAGCAATCACAAAATAAGGGCCGTGCTGAGCAACGCCATCCAGAATGGCCTGGTAGTAGCGCGGCTCCACGACATCCGCCTTCACCAGTAAATCAACGCTCAGCTTGACGGCTTCCTGCCAGGTGCCGGCGTCGGCCTGCAAAAGGATGGAGTTGTTCTCCACCAGCGAATCACGTAATTTCATTTGGCGTCCTTACTTCACATCCTGCGGGAAGTGCGCTTTGATCACCTCCAGCAGTTTTGGGCCAAAATCCGCAGGCGAGAGCATGTTGCGCACGCCAACCACGTATTTGTTGCCGGAGACGCTAATCTCACCGGCGATATGGGTGGAGGCGATGATGATGTCCGCGCCGTTGAGTTCACTTTTGTATTCCCCCACCGCGCAGCTGTTTACCGTGTGATCGATATTTGATTGGGTCAAAAACTGGTCCACCTTCATCTTCATGATCATGGAACTGCCTTGCCCGTTGCCACATACAGCCAGAATACGTACGGTCATAGTCAAAACTCCTTATTGAGCAGAAGCATCTGCCAGTTGTTTTTCCGCGTCCTCTTCAGCGCGCAGCGTGCGCCCTGCGAAGAACATATAAGCCAGTGCGATAATGATAATGACGGCCATAAACGCGATACCGATGGAGGCGAAGCCCTGCATCATCGGCGGCGCCAGAATTGACCAGTCCGCCATGCCCATCCAGGCGCTCATGCCGGTCAGCTTCACCGCCCAGACGCAGCCAAAGATTTCGATCATGCCCATCACCAGACAAATCTTGAGCGCCGCGCGCCAGCCGCCAAAGTGGTTAGCAAAGACGCCGATGGTGGCGTTCGAGAAAAACATCGGGATAAAGCCCGGAATAATCAGAATGGAAGAGCCGAAGCCGACCAGAATACCGACGGCGATCAGCTGACCGATGGTGCCCCACATAAAGCCCCAGACGACGGCGTTTGGCGCAAAGCTATAGATCGCCGCACAGTCAATGGCCAGTACGGCGCCGGGAATCAGGCGCTGGGAGATACCGTTGAACGCCTCGGAAAGTTCGGCGACGAACATGCGCACGCCCTGGGTGATAATGAAAATAGCGACGGCGAACGAGAAGCCCGTTTGCAGGATATAGACCGTCCAGTGGGTGTTACCCGCCATCGCCTGTACGGTGTCGATGCCGAAGGAGAGCAGTATCGCGCCGAAGAAAATGGTCATCACGATGGCCGTGGAGACGATATTGTCGTGAAAGATGTTCAGCCAGCCCGGCAGCTTAAGATCCTCAACGCTCTCCTCTTTTTTGCCCAGATACGGGGCGACCTTGTAAGCAATCCATGAAGCGAACTGCTGCTGGTGTCCGATGGAGAAGCCGCAGCCGTCGGTCACTTCCTGAGTCGGCTTATACATCATGTTCGAGGTAATGCCCCAATAGAGTGACACCAGTACCGCCGTACAGATGATGGTCGTCCACATCGGGTAGCCGAAGATGTAAAAAGAGACGGCAATCAGCCCCGCCTGCTGGAACATGATGTGCCCGGTCAGCATGATGGTGCGAATACCGGTAATACGCCGCAGCAGGACATAACAGATATTCAGCGCCAGGGCTAACAGTACGGCATAGCCCACCCAACTGTAGGCGTCGCCCATGCGTTCGATCGTGGCCATCATTGACGCGTAGGTATCGGAGATAGCGCCGTTAATGCCGTAAACCTCAGACATTTTCGCCACGACCGGCTTAAACGTGCTGGTCAGAATGCCGGAGCCGGCCTGCAGCAGCATAAAACCGATAATGGTTTTAATCGTCCCTTTAACAATAACGCTGGCGCTTTTGCGCAGCAGGATATAGCCCAGGCAGGTCACAATACCCAGCAGCAGCGGGGCGTTGGTCATAACCTGGTTAAAGAACACGGTAAAGATGTGGTAGAGAATCTCCATAACACACTCCAGAAGGTGGACGCTCTGAACGCACGCTACGCCCAGGTTGGTTGTTGCGATCACTCTAATAATCAAAAATAATCACAACAAGATTATATTTGATTAAATGTGACGCACGCCGCAAATAATCACACAATCCGCCATCGTATTAATTCTCATTTCTACAAACTGTGAAATAGTATATTTAAATCAATTAAATAAAACCTAACTCATGTCATAACGTCAGCCTGCCCCTCTTTTTACCCTCCACGATCCCTCTCATGAATGGCAAATTTCAGGATTGCAATCCTGAACAAACGGTGCCAGTATTCGTCAAAACAAATCACATTGTGATTACTTTTGATAATATGTGAGGGAAAAACAAATGAGTAAAGTACAAACCATCACCCGCGAATCATGGATCCTGAACACTTTTCCGGAGTGGGGTAGCTGGCTGAACGAAGAAATTGAACAAGAGCAGGTTGCGCCGGGCACCTTTGCCATGTGGTGGTTGGGTTGTACGGGCATCTGGCTGAAATCCGAGGGCGGAGCCAATATCTGCGTCGATTTCTGGTGCGGTACCGGCAAGCAAAGCCACGGGAACCCGCTGATGAAAACCGGTCACCAGATGCAGCGTATGGCCGGCGTGAAGAAGCTCCAGCCAAACCTGCGCACCACTCCGTTTGTTCTCGATCCGTTCGCTATTCGCCAGATCGACGCCGTACTGTCCACCCACGATCATAACGATCATATTGATGTGAACGTGGCCGCCGCGGTCATGCAGAACTGCGCCGAGGACGTGCCGTTCATCGGCCCGCAAACCTGCGTCGACCTGTGGATGGGCTGGGGCGTTCCAAAAGAGCGCTGTATCGTGATGAAACCAGGGGATGTGGTTAAAATAAAGGATGTTGAAATCCACGCGCTTGACGCTTTTGACCGTACGGCCCTGATCACCTTACCCGCGGATCAAAAAGCCGCAGGCGTCCTGCCGGACGGAATGGATCAGCGCGCGGTGAACTATTTGTTCAAAACGCCGGGCGGCAACCTGTATCACAGCGGCGATTCCCACTACTCCAACTACTACGCGAAGCACGGTAACGAACACCAGATCGACGTGGCGCTGGGCTCCTATGGCGAGAACCCGCGCGGTATCACCGACAAAATGACCAGCGCCGATATCCTGCGCATGGCCGAGTCGCTGAATGCTAAAGTGGTAATCCCGTTCCATCACGATATCTGGTCAAACTTCCAGGCCGATCCGCAGGAAATCCGCGTTTTGTGGGAGATGAAAAAAGATCGTCTGCAGTATGGCTTTAAGCCTTTCATCTGGCAGGTGGGCGGAAAATTCACCTGGCCGCTGGATAAAGACAACTTCGAATACCATTATCCGCGCGGATTCGACGATTGCTTCACGATGGAACCGGACCTGCCCTTTAAGTCGTTCCTGTAAGGCTTCTCCGGCGGGACCGCCCGCCGGAAATTATCCCCGTCAGCATTAGTATTTTCACCTGATTTCAAATATCATCTTTGCTTATCACTTTTAATCGGATTTGCTCATGACGGAAGCGCAAAGACATCAAATTTTACTGGATTTGCTGGCACAAACGGGATTTGTCACCGTGGAGCAGGTGATTTCCCGGCTGGGAATTTCTCCGGCGACGGCACGACGCGATATCAACAAACTCGACGAAAGCGGCAGGCTGAAAAAAGTCCGCAACGGCGCGGAAGCCGTCAGCGAGCAGCGCCCGCGCTGGTCGCCAATGAATATTCACCAGGCGCAAAACCACGATGAGAAGGTACGGATTGCGCGTGCGGCTTCGCAGCTGGTCAACCCTGGCGAAAGCATCGTCATTAACTGCGGCTCTACCGCATTCCTGCTTGGGCAGGAGCTGTGCGGCAAACCGGTACAGATCATCACCAACTATTTGCCGCTGGCCAACTATCTGATCGATCAGGAACACGACAGCGTCATCATTATGGGCGGGCAGTATAACCGCAGCCACTCTATCACCCTGAGCCCGCAGGGCAGCGAAAACAGCCTGTATGCCGGGCACTGGATGTTCACCAGCGGCAAAGGGTTGACCGCCGAAGGGCTGTATAAAACCGATATGCTGACGGCGATGGCGGAGCAAAAAATGCTTAACGTCGTCGGCAAACTCGCGGTCCTGGTCGACAGCAGCAAAGTCGGCGAACGCGCCGGAATGCTCTTTAGCCAGGCCGGGCAAATCGACCTGGTGATTACCGGTAAACAGGCGGATGAGGCGATCCTCAAGCAGCTTGAGGATCAGGACGTACAGGTGATTCGCGTTTAAAGGTGACGTTGAAAAAAGTCCACCGTCGCGGCTAACGCTTCCGGCGTAATGCGGTGGCGGACGCCTTTCTGCCAGAGGCAGGTTAAATTGTCGGCCAGCGCGTTTTGCTGCAGCGCCTGCTGCAGGCGGAAGGTTTCCCCCGGCGGCACGACATCATCTTCATCGCCGTGCCAGAGCAGCAGCGGACGGCTGGCCAGGGTCGCCAGCTGCTGGCTGACGTCCCACGCCACCAGCTGTTCTGCATCGAACGAAGGCGAAGGGAAAAGCGCCTGCGAGAGCGAACTGAAATAGCCTGACCCCATCAGGCAGGCTACGCTTTTCAGCTCCGGGTGGTGGGTCATAATCCCTAATGCCGTCATTCCGCCCATCGATGCGCCTGCCACCGCCAGCCTGTCGTCAGCAAGCCATCCCCGATCCCGAATCGCCTCCTGTAGTGCCGGAAATTCAATAAAATTGTTCATCAGAATCGGCCAGAAGCGCTGCATCCGCCCCTGTTCGTCTCCCCGGTAGCGCGCGCCGTGTTCCGCTGCATCAGGCATAATCACCCGAAACCCCGCCTCTGCAAGCGCAACGGCAAAATAGCTGTAGACCAGCTTAGAAGAGGTAAAACCATGATAAAAGACAATGCAAGGCAGCGCCGTATCCGCGGCGCCCTGCGGGTACGCATGGAGAACCTCCCCACCCGCAAGGTTACGCATTTCTAGTGCGATCATTTACCGTCTCCTTTCTCTCAAGTGATGTTATGTTATTACTCAAGTCGCTCGTTCGCACATGATTCATAATCTTGAGAACCAGATTACGCTTTCACGATATTTTCATTCGAAAATCGCGTACGGGATAACAATTTGGGAACATTCCCCGGAAATGACATTCAGGCTACCACTACACTATGACTAACAGGAAACGAGATATGGTTATGCGTAGGTTTGCACCGTGGTTAATGGCAATCGCTTTAACCGGCTGTAGCGCCCTACAGGGGACGCCAAAGGCGCCGCCGCCGGCAACCGACCATCCACAAGAGATCCAGCGTAATCAGACGGCGGGTATGCAGAAGATGGGGACGGTGAGCGTATTAATGTACGGCTCACCGATGGATGTCGAGGCTGCGCTAAAGGTCAAAGCTGAGGCGGCTAAAGCGGATTACTACGTCATCATAATGATTGATGACACCATGGTTCCGGGCCAGTGGTATTCGCAGGCAATTTTGTACCGTAAATAGCGGTCAACCTTTAAGCCAGCTTTACACTGCTTTGCATCCATTCACGTTCTTCTGTGCATAATAACGTTCGGCCAGCTGTAACCAGGCAGAACGTTAGCAACGGACTGCCCTCAGGACTATGTGAAATGGAGCTGACGATGAAACGAACTTTTACCCTACCCAGCCTGATGTTGACCACCGTCACGGCCAATACTTCCGCGCAGTCAGCGGAGTTTGCCAGCGCTGACTGCGTAACGGGCCTGAACGAAATTGGCCTGATTTGCGTTAACAACATCTCGGGCAGCCAGCAGGATGTTGAACACGCTATCGCCGTGCAGGCCGATGAGCAGGGCGCCTCCTGGTATCGCATCGTCCAGATGTACGAGGAGCAGCAGCCGGATAACTGGCGGGTACAGGCCATTCTTTATGCCTGAGGCGCCTGTCGTCCACGCCCCGTTGCCCGTAACAGTAAGTCATCCAGCGTCTGCTCATCCAGCCGCATGCCGCCGCGCGCGTCGAGCATCATACGGCACCAGGCCTCGGCCAGCGGCGGTGACGCGAAGCGTAATAGCTGCGCCCCAACGCCCAGCATATAGACCAGCCGGGTAATCTCCCGCCCCTGCTCTTCCAGAGGCCGCCGTAGCCACTGCTGCAGCTGCCGCCACGTCCGATCGAAATGACGATTTTGCCCTTTCACTTCCGCGCACTCCGCCGCCAGAAGTTCGAGCGCCGCCGGCTGCTTCATCAGAACCCGCATCACGTCCAGACACATAATATTACCGGAACCTTCCCAGATGCTGTTTACCGGCATTTCACGGTACAAACGCGGTAATTCACTCTCTTCACAATAGCCTGAGCCACCCAGTACCTCCATCGCCTCGGCGACGAACGCGATCCCGGATTTGCAGACAGCAAATTTCGCGGCGGGCGTGAACAGCCTTGCCCATAGCGCTTCCTGCACATCGTCGCGCCTGTCCCAGGCCCTCGCCAGGCGGAACAGAAAGGCGGTTTGTCCTTCCAGCCGCAGCGCCATCTGCCCCAGAACCTGACGCATTATCGGCTGATCGACCAGATTTTTACCAAATGCCTGACGCTGCAGAGCATGGTATAGCGCTACCGAATAGGCCCGGCGCATCAGCGCATGGCTACCCAGCGCGCAGTCAAAACGGGTCAGGCCGCCCATTTTGAGAATTTGCCGGACGCCATCGCCCTCTTCCCCGACCAGCCAGCCGCAGGCATTGAAAAACTCGACTTCGCTGCTGGCGTTCGCGCGGTTACCTAATTTATCTTTCAGCCTTTCCAGATGTACGCCGTTACGCTGTCCATCCGGCAACAGGCGCGGAACAAAAAAGCAGGAGAGGCCCGCCGGCGCCTGAGCCAGCACCAGATGAGCATCGCTCTGCGGTACCGAGAAAAACCATTTATGACCGATCAGATGATAAAAGCCTTCTGCGCTTTTCTCCGCTCGCGTCGTGTTGCTCAGGACATCGGACCCGCCCTGCTTTTCCGTCATCCCCATCCCGATAAGCAGCCCGCGTTTCTGATTACCCGGCACAAGGTGCGGATCGTAGCGATCGCTTAATAGCGGCGATAGCCAGTCGCTAAAAGTCTCGGGTAAGGAGCGCTGCAGCAATGGAATAGCGGCAAAGGTCATGGTAGTGGGGCACAGGGTGCCCGCCTCGACCTGCGCATGCAGCATAAAGCGGGCAGCGCGGGCAACGAAGGCACCTTCGCGAGCCTCTTCCTGCCAGGCAAGATTATGTACCCGGTTAGCGCACAGCCCCTGCATCAGTAAATGCCAGGCGGGATGGAAACGCACATCGTCAAGACGCGATCCCGTTGCGTCATAGCGCAGCAGTTCCGGCGGATTGCTGTTGGCCAGGCGCCCCAGTTCCAGCGATTCGGCCGTCCCCAGCTGTTGGCCAATGCTCGCCAGCAGATCGCCATCCCAGCCCGCGCCTTCGCGGATGACGGCTTCACGCAGGGCGGTATCGGACAGGAATAAGTTACTGTTACATAGCGGCGAGGGTTGATTAAATACGGTATGAGTTTGCCAGTGCATTATGTTTCCCTCCTTCAATGGCTCTATCCATAAGTATGGACAACGGCGCACTTTCCGTCAGAGAACTCTGTTATAAAGTTCTCTCACAATCAGAAAGGGAATTTCATGATTCATTTAATTATTGAAGATCGGCAAAATGCGCCGAACTATATTCCGCTTATCCACCGCCATCTCCCTCATCTCGCGATGAGCGCTATCAAACAGAACCTGAACGCTTCCGGTTACGTCACCTCATTTGATGAAAACAAAATCTGCGATGACATTCTGGAAGAGCAGAATCCTATTGGAAGTTTTCTTAATCTCATCAAAGTATTAAAGAATCGAGGCGCGCAGCTTAAATTCCTCGAGCAAACGGGAGATGAACCGGGAGAGGAATTACCCTTGAGCCAGGTCCTGAACTATGTTGAAAGAGGTCTCGACATTGCCCGTCGGATAGAGCGAGAAGGCGGTCAGAACTGAAGAAGATAAGCCATTCCAGAGAATGGCTTATTTGGAAAGAAGAGATTAGCTGCGCTGGCGTACCGCTTCAAACAGGCAAATACCGGTGGCGACCGATACGTTCAGCGACGACACGCTACCGGCCATCGGGATGCTGATCAACTCGTCGCAGTGCTCCCTGGTCAGGCGGCGCATGCCTTCGCCTTCCGCCCCCATGACCAGCGCCAGCGATCCGGTCATTTTGCTCTGGAACAGCGTATGATCGGCCTCGCCGGCGGTACCGACGATCCAGACGTTCTCTTCCTGCAGCAGACGCATGGTACGCGCCAGGTTGGTGACGCGGATCAGCGGGACGTTTTCCGCCGCGCCGCAGGCCACTTTTTTCGCCGTGGCATTCAGCTGCGCAGAACGGTCTTTGGGGACAATCACCGCATGCACGCCAGCGGCGTCAGCGCTACGTAAACAGGCGCCGAGGTTGTGCGGATCGGTCACGCCGTCAAGGATCAAAAAGAACGGCTGATCGAGAGAGGCGATCAGATCCGGCAGATCGTTCTCCTGATACTGACGTCCGGGCTTCACGCGGGCAATAATTCCCTGATGAACGGCGCCTTCGCTTTTCTCATCCAGAAACTGGCGGCTGGCGACCTGAATCACCACGCCCTGCGCTTCCAGGGCATGGATCAGCGGCATAAGGCGCTTATCCTCACGGCCTTTCAGAATAAAGACTTCCTGAAAACGTTCAGGAGCGCGCTCCAGCAGTGCCTGCACCGCGTGGATGCCGTAAATCATTTCACTCATTTATCTACTCGTTTAGGTTCTGTTATCCGTTCCCTTCCCTCGCCCCGCCACGATGTCGGGAGGCGCGGGGGTAAAGGGAATCGCACTACTCAGCGATATTCTTTTTCTTCGCCGCGCGCTTGGCTTTGGTCGCTGCGGCTATCTTCTGGGTTTTCTCCGACGGCTTTTTCGCTTTCTTCTCGCCTTTTGGCTGAGCGGCTTTCGGCTGAGACTGACCTTTCTGTTTGCGGAATGCGCTATCCGGCTCGAAGTTTACCTGCTTGCCCGCCTGACGGCGACGTCCGGAAGATTTACCTGCGCCGCCTTTCTTCGCTTTTTCACGCTCGGTCTTACCGACGTTGCGCGGCGCGCGCTCGCTGGAGATAAGCGAGAAGTCAATTTTACGCTCGTCCATGTTGACCGCTTCAACGCGCACTTCCACGCGATCGCCCAGTCGATAGGTCTGGCCGCCGGATTCACCAATCAGACGCTGCCCGACCTGATCGAAGCGGTAGTAGTCGTTATCGAGGGAAGAGACGTGCACCAGACCATCAATAAACAGCTCATCCAGACGGACGAAGAAACCAAAGCCGGTCACGCTGGCAATCACGCCCTTAAAGACGTTACCCACCTGATCCAGCATGAAATCACACTTCAGCCAGTCCGAAACATCGCGCGTCGCTTCATCAGCACGACGCTCGGTCATCGAACAGTGCGCCCCCAGCTGCAGCATCTCGTCCATGCTGTAGTGCCAGCCGCCGGTCTCGGTGCTATTGCCTTTATGTCCCTGCTCTTTCGCCAGTAAATACTTGATCGCGCGATGCAGCGAAAGGTCAGGATAGCGGCGAATCGGCGAGGTGAAGTGGGCATAGGATTGCAGCGCCAGACCAAAGTGACCGCGGTTTTCCGGGTCGTATATCGCCTGTTTCATCGACCGCAGCAGCATAGTTTGCAGCATCTCTGCATCCGGACGATCGGCGATAGAGGTCAGTAATTCCGCATAGTCGCGCGGCTCCGGCTTGTTGCCGCCAGGCAGCTCAAGCCCCAGCTCCGCGAGCACCGAACGGAATGCGGTAATCGCTTCCGTACTCGGTTTGTCATGGATACGGAACAGCGCCGGTTCCTCGGCCTTCTCAACGAAGCGCGCAGCGGAGATGTTCGCCAGGATCATGCACTCTTCAATCAGCTTGTGCGCGTCGTTACGCTGGGTCTGCTCAATACGTTCAATACGGCGTTCAGCATTAAAGATGAATTTAGCTTCTTCACTCTCAAATGAGATACCGCCGCGCTCTTCACGCGCGCCGTCCAGCACTTTGTAGAGGTTATGCAGCTCTTCAATATGCTTAACCAGCGGCGCGTACTGCTCACGCAGATCCTGGTCGCCCTGCAGCATATGCCAGACTTTGGTATAGGTCAGACGGGCATGGGAGCTCATCACCGCTTCGTAGAATTTGAAGCCGGTCAGACGCCCCTTGGCCGAAATCGTCATTTCACAAACCATACAGAGCCTGTCGACCTGAGGATTCAGTGAACACAGGCCGTTAGAGAGCACTTCAGGCAGCATCGGAACCACCTGAGACGGGAAGTAGACCGACGTGCCGCGGCTGCGCGCTTCGCCATCCAGCGGCGTACCCGGACGCACGTAGTAGCTCACATCGGCGATCGCCACCCACAGACGCCAGCCACCGCCGCGTTTCTTCTCGCAGTACACGGCATCATCAAAGTCACGGGCGTCTTCGCCATCAATGGTGACCAGCGGCAGGCTGCGTAAATCAACGCGCCCTTGTTTCGCCTCTTCCGGTACCTGTTCTTTCAGGCCGGCCACCTGTTTTTCGACCGCTGGCGGCCAGACGTAGGGAATTTCATGGGTGCGCAGGGCCATATCGACCGCCATGCCGGTACCCATATTGTCGCCGAGGACCTCAACGATCTTGCCGACCGCTTTGGTGCGGCGGGTTGGGCGCTGGGTCAGCTCAACCACCACCACAAACCCCATCCGCGCGCCCATGATCTGTTCCGGGGGGATCAGGATATCGAAGCTCAGGCGGCTGTCATCCGGCACCACGAAGCCAACGCCCGCATCGGTAAAGTAGCGGCCCACAATCTGGCCCGTTTTTGGCACCAGTACGCGGACAATACGCGCTTCGCGACGGCCTTTACGGTCGGCGCCCAGCGGCTGCGCCAGCACCTGATCGCCGTGAATACAGGTTTTCATCTGCTCGGACGACAGATACAGGTCATCTTTACGGCCTTCAACGCGCAGGAAGCCATAACCATCGCGATGACCGATAACGGTCCCTTTCAGCAGGTCAAGACGTTCCGGCAGCGCATAGCACTGACGACGCGTAAAGACCAGCTGACCATCGCGTTCCATTGCGCGCAGTCTGCGGCGCAATGCTTCTTGTTGTTCTTCGCCTTCAATATTCAGCTCTATTGCCAGCTCATCTCGGCTAGCCGGTTTTTCGCGTTTTGCTAAATGATCGAGGATAAATTCCCGGCTCGGGATTGGATTAGCGTATTTTTCAGATTCGCGGTCCAGGAAAGGATCTTGTGACATGTCGGTTCCTCCGTTGTCATCTCCAGTGAAGTTTACGTCACTCCACCAGCAATAATTTATAAAGCGGTTGATTCTTTTCAACCAAATCGGCCAGCGTGTAGTTATCCAGTTCCTTGAGAAAACTTTGCGCGGCTTCAGCAAGCGCCTGTTTCAGACGACAGGCGGGCGTAATATGGCAAAATTCGCTGCTGCAGTTGACCAACGAGAGCGGCTCCAGATCGCGAACAACATCACCCACGCGAATCATATTTGCCGGTTTCCCCAGACGAATTCCCCCGTTTTTTCCCCGTACCGCCGTCACGTACCCCACGCGACTTAGCTGATTGATTATTTTAACCATATGATTACGGGAAACGCCGTAAACCTCCGTCACTTCGGAGATGCTGGTCATTCTTCCATCCGGTAGCGACGCCATATAAATCAGCGCGCGTAATCCGTAATCAGTGAAACTCGTTAACTGCACAATCAACCTCAGGGAAAAGAAAAACAGAGTGCGTCGGTAGACAATTACTATTGATGATAAACCAGCCAGCGCTCAGGCCGCTAATTTATTTAAATGGGGCGGGCGAACAGCAAAAACAAGAGGCGCCTTAACGGCGCCCCTGGGGATCGTTATGCGTCGAACGGATCGCGCAAAATCATCGTCTCGGTACGGTCAGGACCGGTAGAGATAATATCAACCGGTACGCCGGTCAGCTCTTCAATGCGTGCGATGTAGTTCAGCGCTGCCTGCGGCAGACCGCTGCGCTCTTTCACGCCAAAGGTGGTTTCAGACCAGCCCGGCATGGTTTCGTAAATCGGCTCGATGCCTTCCCAGTTGTCAGCAGCCAGCGGAGTGGTCGTCACTTCGCGGCCATCCGGCATCCGGTAGGCTACGCAGATTTTAACTTCTTTCAGGCCGTCCAGGACGTCCAGCTTAGTCAGGCAGAAACCGGACAGGGAGTTAATCTGCACCGCGCGGCGCACCGCTACGGCATCCAGCCAGCCGGTACGACGACGACGGCCGGTGGTAGCGCCAAACTCGTTACCCTGCTTGCACAGGAACTCGCCGGTTTCATCAAACAGCTCAGTCGGGAACGGACCCGCGCCTACGCGAGTGGAGTAGGCTTTGATAATACCCAGAACGTAGTCTACATAACGCGGACCCAGACCGGAGCCGGTCGCCACGCCACCTGCGGTGGTGTTGGAAGAGGTTACGTACGGATAGGTACCGTGATCGATATCGAGCAGCGTACCCTGTGCGCCTTCAAACATGACGAAATCGCCACGCTTGCGCGCCTGGTCAAGCAGATCGGAAACGTCAACAACCATCGCGGTCAGGATGTCGGCAATCGCCATGACGTCATCGAGAACCTTCTGGTAGTCAACCGCTTCAGCTTTGTAGAAATTCACCAGCTGGAAGTTGTGATATTCCATCACTTCTTTCAGTTTCTCAGCGAAGGTGGCTTTATCAAACAGATCGCCAACGCGCAGACCGCGGCGAGCCACTTTATCTTCGTAAGCCGGGCCGATACCGCGACCGGTCGTACCGATAGCTTTCGCGCCGCGCGCTTTTTCACGCGCAACATCCAGCGCAACGTGATATTCGAGGATAAGCGGGCACGCTTCAGAAAGCAGCAGACGCTCGCGGACAGGGATACCACGGTCTTCCAGACCTTTCATCTCTTTCATCAGCGCAGCCGGAGAAAGCACGACACCGTTACCGATGATGCTGGTGACATTCTCGCGAAGAATACCTGATGGAATGAGATGGAGGACGGTTTTTTCACCGTTGATTACGAGAGTATGGCCGGCGTTGTGACCGCCCTGATAGCGCACAACATATTTAGCCCGTTCAGTCAGGAGATCGACGATCTTCCCTTTACCTTCGTCACCCCATTGGGTGCCCAGTACGACGACGTTGTTACCCATTTTTCAAAATCACCGTTTGCTTAAAAATGGATTCTACCATCGCTTTTTCAGAGTTACAGCACTTTTTGCACTCAAAAGGCGGGAAATTAGTCTACTTTACGCTCAGCCAATCGTTTTCCTCAACATGTAGTAGATGACGATACCGGCAACCACAAGACCTCCGCCAAACCGGCGTAATAAATTATCCGGTAATTGGCTCATCGTGGCGACCATTCGACGCCACGCGCGCGGATAAAGCAATGGCCCAAGCCCTTCAAGTACTAAAACCAGCGCCAGTGCCAGCCAGATTGTTGAGTTCATTATTCACCTTTATTTAAGTACAGCCACCGTCGCTCACCCCTGTGAGTCGTTGCTCAATTCATATTCTCCGGTATTTCATCATTGTTATGAACCGGCTTTATGAAACAAAATACATAACCCATTGGCGAACCCAAATCCGCTGCGAACATTGTAAAAAAGGCGCCTCAACGGGCGCCTTTTTGCTTACTCATTGCTTATCAGCGGGTCGCTGACGTGGGTGATTTCATATAGCGGAAGAAATCGCTGTCCGGGCTGAGAACCATTACATCCTGATTGCTCTGGAAGCTGTTCTCATACGCACGCAGGCTACGGATAAAGGCATAGAAGCCTGGATCCTGGCTGAATGCATCAGCAAACAGTTTCGCCGATTCAGCATCGCCTTCACCGCGCAGAATACGACCCTGACGCTCGGCTTCCGCCAGCGTTTTGGTCACTTCATAATCCGCGGTCGCGCGCAGTTTTTCAGCTTCTTCCTGACCCTGTGAACGGTGACGACGCGCTACCGCTTCACGCTCGGCGCGCATACGGTTGTAGATCGCTTCAGACACTTCGGCAGGCAGGTTGATCTGTTTAATACGCACGTCGACGACTTCAATACCCAGCGCCGCCATACTGTTCGGGTTGATCACCTGAACCTTACCGTTTGTTTCTGCTTCAACACGCTCCGCCGCTTTGGCAATCGCGTCATCGGCAGCCGGCGTACTGACTTCATCTTCTGTGCCCGCAGAACCTGAGTTCAGCGCATCGCGGACTTCCAGGGTCAGACGGCCGCGGGAGTCGGTCACGATGTCTTTCACATCTAGGCGGCCAATTTCAGAACGCAGACGGTCAGAGAATTTACGCTTCAGCAGCACCTCGGCCTGGGAGACGTCACCGCCGCCGGTTGCCAGGTAGTAACGGCTAAAGTCGCTGATGCGCCACTTGATGTAAGAGTCAACAATCAGGTCCTTCTTCTCTTTGGTAACAAAGCGGTCGGCCTGGTTGTCCATCGTCTGGATACGCGCATCAAGCATCTTCACGGATTCAATAAAAGGAATCTTGAAGTGAAGGCCAGGCGCGTACACCAGCGGTTTATTTTCATCGTCGCGCAGAACTTTACCAAAACGCAGCGTGATGCCGCGCTCGCCCTCTTTGACCACAAAGATGGACATGTAGAGCACCACCAGCACGATGACAATTATCGCGATAACAGATTTACGCATCGTTATTCCCCCTGACGCTGGTAGTCGTTACGCTGCGCGTTGGCGCGGCGTTGGTCCATAATGGTGCCTCCCGTAGAGGTAGAAGCGTTACTGGCGCTGTTTGAGCTGGCTGCAGGCGGCAGACGCAGCAGATCGCTTGCGCCACTGCTATCGCTCTTTGCCGCCGGCGCGCCGGCGCCTTTCAGCATCTGATCCAGAGGCAGAACCATCAGGTTGCTCCCCTTATCGTTAACCAGCACTTTGCGCGTATGGCTCAGCACTTTTTCCATGGTTTCGATATACAGACGCTCGCGGGTAATTTCCGGAGCCGCTTTATACTCAGGCAGAATTTTTGCAAAACGAGCCACTTCACCCTGCGCTTCAAGAACGGTCTGGGTCTTATAGGCGCGAGCCTCTTCAAGGATACGCTGCGCCTGACCGTTAGCCCGCGGCTGGACTTCGTTGGTGTAAGCTTCCGCTTCACGAATGTACTGCTGTTCGTTTTCACGCGCGGCAATCGCATCATCAAACGCGGCTTTTACTTCCTCCGGCGGACGCGCCGTCTGGAAGTTGACGTCGAGCAGGGTGATACCCATGTTGTACGGACGAATGGTCTCTTCCAGCTCGCGCTGGGTATCGCTACGAATGACGGTACGTCCTTCGGTCAGGATACGGTCCATGGTGTATTTACCGATCACGCCACGCAGGGCGCTGTCGGTGGCCTGACGCAGGCTGTCGTCCGCGCTGGTGACGCTAAACAGATAGCGTTCCGGATCGGTCACGCGGTACTGCACGTTCATCTCAACGCGCACGACGTTTTCGTCAGACGTCAGCATGACGCCGGAAGCCGCCAGTTCGCGGACCGACTCAACGTTAACCGCCTGAACGTTATCAATGAAAGTAGGTTTCCAGTTAAGACCAGGCTCAACCAGATGGCTAAATTTACCAAAGCGAGTGACGACGCCACGTTCAGCTTCTTTAATGGTATAGAAACCGCTGGCTGCCCAGATAATAACCGCAGCGGCGGCAACGATGCCGACGATACGTCCGCCCATTGGCCCGCGAGGTCCCTGAGAGCCGCTACCGCCGCCCAGTCCACCTTTTCCGCCACCCAGGCCGCCAAGTTTTTTACTTAGCTTACGGAAGATATCATCCAGATCGGGAGGTCCCTGCTCGCGACCGCCTTTGTTGCCATTTCCCCCAGAGTTGCCGCCTTGGTTATTGCTGCTTCCCCACGGGTCGCGGTCCTGTCCGTTATTACCGGGCTGATTCCACGCCATGTATATGCTCCATATTTGTTTTTGATATCCCCACAGGGGTCAATATCTTCAGGCAAGCTGCAAGGTCAAATCACGTATTCAACCAGCGCTGGCTCTTGTTTACAGAGGCGACGCCAGTCAACGATCGGCATGCGCACCTGCAGACCAACGCTACCGTCATCCTCCATCCACTCTTTCTCTATCGCCTGAAGCTGATAGAACCGGCTTCTCAACCGACCTTCCTGCGGTGGCAGGCGCAGCGTGTGCTGGGCCACTTCACCAGAAAGCCGTTCCGTCAAAGCCTGAAAAAGCAGCGGTACGCCAACCCCGGTCTGGGCGGAAAGCCAGACCCGAATCGGTTTATTTTCTTCATCCCGATCGATACGCGGCTCAAAATCATCCAGCATGTCGATTTTATTCATGACCAGCAGCGCCGGGATCTCATCAGCTTCGATTTCCGCGAGCACCGTATTCACTGCGTCAATATTTTCCTGCACGCGCACATCGGCAGCATCAATGATATGCAGCAACAGCGTCGCCTGGCGCGTCTCCTGGAGCGTCGCTTTAAACGCGGCCACCAGATCGTGCGGCAGGTGGCGAATAAAGCCTACGGTATCCGCCAGGACGGTTTCGCCGACATCAGGGACATCAATCCGGCGCAGCGTTGGGTCCAGAGTGGCGAACAGCTGGTTCGCAGCATAGACCTCGGCTTCGGTTATCTGGTTGAACAACGTGGATTTACCGGCGTTGGTATAACCGACCAGCGACACGGTTGGAATATCGGCTTTGGCGCGTGACCGCCGTCCCTGCTCACGCTGTTTTTCAACTTTTTCCAGTCGCGCCAGGATCTGCATAATACGGTTACGCAGCAAGCGGCGGTCAGTTTCGAGCTGGGTTTCCCCCGGGCCGCGCAAACCAATCCCGCCTTTCTGTCTTTCAAGGTGGGTCCAGCCGCGAACGAGGCGAGTCGCCATGTGGCGCAGCTGCGCCAGCTCGACCTGCAGTTTCCCTTCGTGGGTACGCGCTCGCTGGGCAAAAATATCTAAAATCAGGCCGGTACGATCGATAACCCGACATTCGCATAAGCGCTCCAGGTTTCGTTCCTGTGCCGGACTCAGGGCATGATCGAAGAGCACGACCGATGCACCGGTCGCTTTTACGGCTTCCGCAATTTCGACAGCTTTACCTTCACCAACAAAATACTTCGGGTGCGGTGCTTTACGGCTACCGGTAATCACCTGCATTGCTTCGACACCGGCGGAAGAGGCCAGAGTTTCAAACTCCTGGAGATCTTCCATATCTTTGTCTTGCGAAAAATAGATGTGTACCAGTACCGCCTGCTCACCGGCATCATAACGGTCAAACAAGCGTAAACCCCTTATAAAATACCAGCGGGGAACGCAGAAAACCTGGCTCCCCGACGTGGAAAAACAGCATCTGCCTTATTCGGCGTCTTCGCTGTCTTGCTGCGGCGCAGAAGAACCCTGAGCACCACCACCGTGGTGATAGTTGTTTGTACCGCCGCCAGCATTGTTGCTGTGGTGTGACACCGGGCGAGACGGGACAACAGTAGAAATTGCGTGCTTATAGACCATCTGGCTGACCGTGTTTTTCAACAGGATCACGAACTGATCGAAAGACTCAATTTGCCCTTGCAGCTTAATACCATTCACCAAATAAATAGAAACCGGAACACGTTCCCGACGCAAAGCGTTCAGGAACGGATCTTGTAAAGATTGCCCCTTAGCCATTCTCTCTTTTCCTTATATGTATGCTTGTTTTGTACTCAGAACCTTACGATTCTTAAAAAAATTACGCACGATACCCGTTCAATTGTACACGTTCAGTCCAGGCTAGCACCAACAACCTGTAATACTTTGTTGAACGCTTGTTCAGGTTGTTCACTGTCTAACCAGTGGATACCTTCCCAACCGCGCAGCCAGGTCACCTGACGTTTAGCTAACTGTCTCGTGGCGCAAACACCTCGATAAACCATTTCATCATACGGGATCTCGCCATTAAGGTAAGACCACATCTGGCGATATCCGACACAACGAATGGAAGGCATATCCGTATGCAAATCTCCCCGGGCAAAAAGCGCCCGCACTTCTGCTTCAAAACCTGAAGCCAACATCTGATGAAAACGCTGTTCTATGCGCTGATGGAGCAGTTCACGGCTCGCCGGGGCGATGGCGAACTGGTGCACCTTATACGGCAGAGCATCACCTGACGTTTGCGTCAGCTCCGTTAAAGTTTTACCCGAAATGAAAAAAACTTCCAGTGCTCGGGAAAGTCTTTGCGGATCATTTGGATGAATACGCGCGGCGGCAACCGGATCAATTTCCTGTAGCTGCTGGTGTAACGCGTTCCATCCCTGCTCTGCGGCCTGTTGCTCGATCCTGGCTCTGACCTCAGGGTCAGCCGAGGGTAGAGGCGACAATCCTTCCAACAACGCCTTGAAATACAACATCGTTCCGCCAACCAGTAGCGGAATACGCCCGGCAGCGACGATATCGGCCATCTCTGCCAGCGCATCGCGGCGGAAATCCGCCGCGGAATAAGCCTCGGCCGGGTCAAGAATATCCAGCAGACGATGCGGCGCAGCGCTCAGCTCCGCGGCATCGGGCTTGGCCGTGCCTATGTCCATTCCTCGATAGATGAGGGCTGAATCAACGCTAATCAACTCTACTGGCAAAACTTTACGTAAGGCGATAGCCAATGCGGTTTTACCAGAGGCCGTAGGGCCCATTAAAAATATTGCCTTAGGCAGGCTTGCCTCAGTTACATCACTCATCTTTCAGGGCATTCATCGCCGAATGTAAATCAACAGGTTGTAACAGACCACCCGGCGGCGCTTTAACCAGCTGCGGACATAAGCGTTCGATATCCGCCAGGACGGCAATCGCCTGCGCCATGTTCCACTGCGCATGTTCGCTCGCCAGATTACGCGCTATCCACTGAGCAATGTTGCCGACGTCGACGGTTTTTTGCTGCGCCAGGTAGCCTATCAGTTCAGGAATCAAGATTTGTAAATTTTGTTGTCTTAAGGGTAAAGGCACTGCGCGGACCGTCACGTGGTGCGCATCGGACTGGAGTTCAATACCGACCTCAGCCAGCGCCGACTGCGCCTGCTTGAGCGCGTCTTTTTCCTCGTCGGACACTTTTATCCGCAGCGGAATAAGCAGCGGTTGGGCGCAAACCGCCTCTGCGCCCGGCGTTAGCTGCGCCTGGCGCAGCCAGCGCTCAGCAACCGGCAGAGCCAGCAGCGCTAACTTACCGCCGCGCTCCAGCAGCGCGCAGTCGCTATCGATAATCGTCAGTACGCGGCCAAAGCTTTGGCTATGACCCGACAGGCCTTCCGCTGCCGGTGCGGGAGCCAGGGGTTTGCGCTCCGTGGCCGGCGTGTCCAGCAGTTGGCGATAAAGCGCACCCTGCTGTTTTTGGTAGCCTGGCTGCGCGTGCGGCCAGGCGGCTCCGCCAGATGAACCCGAGGCGGCGGACTCTCGCGAACCTCCGGTATTCAAACGCGGCGCGGCGGGCTCATCCCGGTAACGGGGAGCGGCGCTTTCACGCGCGACCGCCGGCTGGGCAAAATGATTGCCGCCCGCCGCAATGCGGTTTTCCGGCACCTGCCGCGGCGCGGGCTCATCGCCCTCTTCCGCCAACGGCACCTCCAGCTGCTGCTGCAGGACGCTCAGCACGCCCTGATAGATAAAGTCATGCACCAGGCGCGACTGATGAAAACGCACTTCATGTTTGGCCGGATGGACGTTCACATCCACCTGATGCGGATCTATCTTCAGATATAGCACAAAGGCAGGCTGCTGGTCGGCGCCCAGTTTGTCTTCACAGGCCTGGCGAATCGCGTGATTAATCAGGCGATCGCGCATCATCCGCCCATTGACGTAGCAATACTGAATCTCCGCCAGCGTCGGATTGGTATGTAGCGGATCGGCCACCCAGCCGCTGAGGGTCAGGTCGCCGTGCTGCCACTCAATCGCCAGCGCGTGTTCGAGAAATGGCAAACCGCAGATCGCGCCCAGACGCCGCTCACGCTGACCGTCCTGCGATACCGCCCGGTACTGGCGCACGGCCTTGCCGTTGTGGCTGAGGTTGATGGTCACGTCGAAGCGCGCAAGCGCAATGCGCCGCACGATCTCGTCGATATGGCCAAACTCGGTTTTCTCGGTGCGCATAAATTTGCGCCGGGCGGGGGTGTTATAAAACAGATCCAGCACTTCCAGCGTTGTTCCCACCGGGTGCGCCGCCGGCTTCACGGTGACCGCCTGATCGCGCCCTTCGGCATAGGCCTGCCAGGCCTCCTGCTGCTCCTCGGTACGCGAGGTCAACGTCAGGCGAGCCACTGAGCTGATACTGGCCAGAGCTTCGCCGCGAAAGCCGAGGCTAATGATCGCCTCAAGGTCATCCAGCGAAGCAATTTTACTGGTGGCGTGACGAGCCAGCGCCAGCGCCAGTTCGTCTTTTTTGATGCCGCAGCCGTTATCGCGAATGCGGATTAACTTCGCCCCACCGCGCTCAATATCAATGTCGATACGCGTCGCCCCGGCATCGAGGCTATTTTCCACCAGCTCTTTGACCACCGACGCCGGACGTTCCACCACTTCACCTGCGGCAATCTGGTTGGCGAGCTGCGGCGGTAGAACCTGAATCGGCATGGCCGTCTCCTTAATTTAACAACGTCCCGTCTGACGAACCTGCGCTGGCAGTCTGCGCGGCTGCCCCGCGCGGCGCGGATTGCAGAGGGTGCTGCATAAAGTAGTTACGCAGGCCGTTATAAATCGCCTCTGCGACCTGCTGCTGATAAGCATCGCTGCCCAGCAGCCGCTCTTCGCCGGTATTACTGATAAAACCCGTTTCCACCAGGATCGACGGGATATCCGGCGAACGCAGTACGCCGAGGCTGGCATGCTCAGGACGACGCTTATGTAAATCGCCGATCCGCTGCAGCTGGCTCAGCACATTGGTCGCCACATCATACCCGACGCGCTGGGAATGGCCGAACTGTAAATCCAGCACCGCCTGGCTCAGGTAAGGGTCCGACTGGCTGTTGGCCAGTACATCGCCCGCGCCGCCCAGCAGTTCTGACTGTTTCTCATGCTGCTCGAGCCAGCCGGCCATTTCGCTGTTCGCGCGGCGGTTGGAAAGCACCCAAACCGAGGCCCCGGTAGCATCGCGATTCGGCGCAGCGTCGGCGTGAATCGAGACAAGGAAATTGGCGTTTTGCTTACGTGCGACGTCAGAACGCCCCATGACGGAAATGAAATAATCGCCGTCGCGCGTCAGCACGGGCCTGAACTGCGGATCGGCATTCAGCAGCGCGCGGAGCTTGCGCGCAATCGCTATGGTCACATTCTTCTCTTTCGTGCCGTTCGGACCAATGGCTCCCGGATCCTGGCCGCCGTGGCCGGCGTCAATGGCGATAATCACTTTATCGTCGCCGGAAACGGTACGCGCCGCAGGACGCGTTACGCTACTGGTGCTGGTCACCGCGGTGAGCCGGTCGTTATCGGCTTTAAACGGGTTGCGCGCGGGTTCGCTCGGACGCACGGGCTGCGCCACGGGCCTTTCCGCCTGTCTAACCACCACCGGCTGGGGTGGAGGCGGAGGCGGCGCGTCGGCGTTAATCGTAAACACCACGGTGTAGTTAGAGCCGTTCTGCTGTTTCACCGCGCGGGTTTTGCCGTCGGCGGTGAGATCCACCAGCAGGCGCAGCGACTGCGTATCCTGCGGCGTCCCGGAACGAATGCTTTTTACCAGATTATTGCCGCTAAACTGCAGCGGTAGCCCCTGGAGTACGCCAGTCTGTTTAATATCCAGCGCCACGATGCGTTTGCCCTGGGGGGTAAACGAATATTCAGGTTCGCCGATAAAGCTAATGGTAATGCGGGCCTGCCGATCGCCATTTGAGACCTGGATATCGGATAAACTTGCCGCAGTGGCCTGAATGCTGAACAGCATCAGTGCGGCGGCCAGCCAACTGGTTAAGCGATACATCATCCCGTCGTCCTTCAGGCTAATTAGCCAAACGCGCCAATAAAGACTCACCCAATGAGGAGACCGCGGTTACGCGCGCCTCACGCCCTTGTGCCTGATACTCAAGGTGAATTTCAACATCCGGGTCCGGCAGTACTCCCGTGCCCTGCTGCGGCCATTCCACCAGGCAGATAGCATCGTCAGTAAAATAATCGCGGATCCCCATAAACTCGAGTTCCTCAGGATCCGCCAGGCGATAAAGATCGAAGTGATAGACCATCAAATTATCGAGGCTGTAAGGCTCGACGAGGGTGTAGGTTGGGCTTTTAACGTTGCCACGGTGACCGAGAGCCTGAAGGAAACCGCGGCTAAAGGTGGTCTTACCCGCCCCTAAATCGCCATACAAATAGATGACCGTCGCGCCAGCGCATGCCTGCGCGACGCGGTTGCCAAGGCTTAAAGTCGCCTGCTCATCGGGTAAAGGAATCACTCGGTTAATCATGGTCTACGTCAATCACATCCGGGTTAACAACACGCCTGAGCGTGAAAAAAAGATCGGTCGCCAGCATTCCGCGGGTGCCGTGTCTCGCCGCCAGCCGATCGGCGGCTTCGCCATGAGCAACGCATCCGGCGCAGGCAGCATCATACGGCGTCAGGCGCTGGCCTAACAACGCAGCGACAATACCGGTCAGCACATCGCCCATCCCGCCGCTGGCCATCCCAGCGTTACCGGCGTCGATAATAGCCATTTCGCCCGTTTCGCTCGCCACGATCGTACCTGCACCTTTCAGCACCACGATGCCACCATAACGTTTTACCAGACGTTGTGCAGAATGTAAGCGATCGCTTTCAATTTCTGCCACACTCACGTTCAGCAGGCGGGCGGCTTCGCCGGGATGCGGCGTCAGCACGCGATTGTGACGTTTATCGGGATTGATTGCCAGCAGGTTCAGCGCATCCGCATCCCAGACCATTGGTTTGCGAAAATTCTCCGCCTGGCGTAGCGCATTTTTACCCCACTCGCCCTGCCCCAGACCCGGCCCAATCGCAATGACATCCGCCCAGTGCAGACTCTCTTCGAGAGAACGGGACGTCAGCTCATGGACCATCAGCTCCGGCCTGGCGGTCAGAATGGGGGCAATGTTGTCCCGGTGAGTCAGTACTCGCACCAGCCCGGCGCCCGCGCGCAGCGCCGCTTCACCGCTCATTCGTATGGCGCCCGCCGTCCCCGGTTCGCCGCCAATAATCACCAGCTTACCGTGGTCGCCTTTGTGCGAGGTTGGACGCCGCGGCGGCAGCCAGCCGGGGAGCTGCGAGGCATCGAAGCGACTGAGCGCCGTCGTTTGGCCTGCCAGCCAACCCTCAAGCCCCAGGGCGTGGTGATGCAAACGGCCAACGACATCGCGGGCTTTGCCGGTCAGCAGCCCCGGCTTAAGCGCGATAAAGGTGATGGTATGAGCGGCATGGATAACCGCGCCCGGCGTCGTCCCCGTTTGCGCATTCAGGCCGGAGGGGATATCCAGCGCCACAACCGCAGCCGGATGGGCGTTTGCCCGCGCGATCAGCGCCGCAACGTTTTCCCGGGGCGCGCTCTGTAACCCGGTACCGAGCAGGCCGTCAATAATCAGCGTGATATCTTCCGGCCAGGGGATGCTGGCGGCATGAATCGTGCCGCCGGCGTTGAGCCACTCCTCACGCGCGAGGCTGGCCTCTTCCGGCAGCGGCTTCTCGCTCTCCAGCGCCAGCAGCGTGACCTGAATGCCTCGCGACTGTGCCAGGCGAGCCACCACGTAGCCGTCGCCGCCGTTATTACCGTGGCCGCAGAGAATCAGCCAGTGCCGGCTTTCAGGATACTGGACGCGCGCAAGCTCAAAAGCCGCTTCGCCCGCACGACGCATCAATTCATACAACGTCAGCCCAAGGGTATCCGCCGCCTCTTTTTCCGCTCGTCGTAGCGCCTCCGCCGACCAGATGATATGTGGTATACTCCCGGTGTTTTTCGTCATCGTATGGTCCATCATGTCACAGCCCCTCGATCTCAATCAGTTAGCGCAGCAAATCAAACAATGGGGCACAGAGTTGGGGTTCCAGCAGGTCGGTATTACCGATACCGATCTCAGCGCCAGCGAACCTAAACTGCAGGCCTGGCTGGATAAACAATACCACGGCGAAATGGCGTGGATGGCGCGTCATGGCATGATGCGCGCGCGCCCCCATGAGCTCCAGCCCGGTACCCTGCGCGTGATTAGCGTGAGAATGAACTACCTGCCCGCTAATGCCGCTTTCGCCCGCACCCTGAAAGACCCCGCGGTGGGTTACGTTAGCCGTTACGCCCTCGGACGGGACTATCACAAGCTATTACGTCATCGCCTGAAAAAATTAGGTGAGATGATTCAGGGACAGTGTGCTTCGCTCAATTTTAGACCTTTTGTCGATTCCGCGCCGATTCTTGAACGCCCTTTAGCCGAAAAAGCGGGGCTGGGATGGACAGGTAAGCACTCGCTCATCCTTAGCCGCGATGCCGGCTCGTTCTTTTTCCTCGGTGAACTGCTTATCGATCTCCCTCTTCCCATTGACCAGCCCGTCAAGGAAGAGTGCGGCCGCTGCGTTGCCTGTATGACCATCTGCCCAACCGGCGCCATCGTCGAGCCCTATACCGTCGATGCCCGGCGCTGTATTTCCTATCTGACTATCGAACTGGAAGGCGCTATTCCGGAAGAGTTTCGTCCGCTGATCGGCAACCGCATATACGGCTGCGATGACTGCCAGTTGATTTGCCCGTGGAACCGCTTCGCGCAGCTCACCGATGAAGAGGATTTCAGTCCGCGCAAGGCGCTACACGCCCCGGCGCTTATTGAGCTGTTCGCCTGGAGCGAACCCTGGTTTTTAAAAGTGACGGAAGGTTCGGCCATTCGCCGTATTGGTCATCTGCGCTGGCTGCGTAATATCGCCGTCGCGTTGGGCAACGCGCCCTGGGATGAAGCGAACCTGAAGGCGCTGGAAAGCCGCAGGGGTGAGCACCCGCTTCTCGACGAACATATCGAGTGGGCGATGGCGCAGCAAATTGAAAAGAGAAATGCCAATGTGGTTGAGGTGCAGTTACCCAAAAAGCTGCGTCTGGTCAGGGTGGTTGAAAAAGGGCTACCGCGCGACGCCTGATTCATTCACAGGGTGTGAATAAAAATAAAAACACATTGCGTTTCAAGGGGCAGACGTTCGTCAAGTGATCGGATTAACACTTTGAAATGAAATTTAACTCTTATCTTTCAATTAGATATAAGAATACTATTTACATAGTGAAGTAATTTTCTGAGAGAGGACGAAAGGTTAACCTGTGGATAACTCTGTTCACAGTATTTTCAGGACCGCGCGAAAATCATCACCGGCGCGTGCTTGCGCTGTGGATAAACTGGGTATGAGAAGAAATTTGGAGCGGGAAACGAGACTCGAACTCGCGACCCCGACCTTGGCAAGGTCGTGCTCTACCAACTGAGCTATTCCCGCTTGGGTATGGTAACTTTCAAATTTTGGAGCGGGAAACGAGACTCGAACTCGCGACCCCGACCTTGGCAAGGTCGTGCTCTACCAACTGAGCTATTCCCGCTTGGGTGTGGTAACTTTCAAATTTTGGAGCGGGAAACGAGACTCGAACTCGCGACCCCGACCTTGGCAAGGTCGTGCTCTACCAACTGAGCTATTCCCGCATACTTCTGGCCATATTTCTATGGCGTCGTGATTTGCATTTCTGCTTCGTCACGGGAGGCGCATTATACGAGAATTCGATTTACCTGCAACCCCCCTGAGCGCAATTTTTTTCGTTTTTGGTTTAAGTGACCACTTTATCACCACACACCGGCCTGAATTGTCTAAATAACCAGCAAATGCGGCAAAATCACTTTTTCCCGGCCCGCTAAAGGCGCAAAATCGCTCAAGTTTATAGGCGGATATCGCCCGCTGACGGTCAACAACGATGACAACCAGGGAAATAAAATGAAAAAAGCGCTTACCGTCCTGCTGCTGGCCACGCTTGCCACAGGAACAGCATCGGCAACAACGCTACATTTTGGGACAACGACGGCCAATCCGCCGTATGAAACCGTCAATGGTAAAAATCAGCCCACGGGTTTTGATATCGACCTGGCCAACGCGCTGTGCAGGCAGATGCAGGTCGAATGCAAATTCACTCCCCAGGGGTTCGATACCCTCATCCCGGCGCTGCGCTTTAAGAAATTCGACGCCGTGATTGCCGGTATCGAAGTGATTCCGATGCGAGAAAAGCAGGTTGCGTTCAGCCATCCCTATCGTCAGGCGCTGTCCGGCGTAGTTGTCACCGCGAAAGACGCCGCCCACACCTTTGCCGATCTGAAGGATAAAAAAATCGGCGTCGTGAAAGGCACCCTTCATCAGCACTATCTGCGGGAGAAACAAAAAGCCGTGCATGCGGTGCCTTACGACAGCGACGAAAGCGCCCTGAGCGCGCTGAAAGAAGGCGTGATTAGCGGCGTGATGGGCGATCAGGAGACGTTAACGAAATGGCTCCAGGATAACCCCGACTACGCCATGATGGACGAACGCGCCACGGATCCCGGCTACTACGGTAAGCAGTACGCCATTGCGGTACGTAAAGACGATCCCGAGCTGCTGAATAACATCAATGCCGCTCTGGATGTCGTAAAAGCCTCGCCGGAGTTCCAGGCCATGGAACAGAAGTGGTTTAAATAGTCGGGGGTATGACCGGGGCGTGTTGGCCCCGGCACGGGCGTTAAAGCTTAATAAAGTGTTCGCGATAGTAGGCCAGTTCCGCGACCGATTCGCGAATATCGTCCATCGCCTGATGGGTTCCTTGTTTCTTAAAACCGTCGAGAATTTCCGGCTTCCAGCGACGAGCCAGCTCTTTGAGCGTGCTGACGTCCAGATAGCGGTAGTGGAAATACGCTTCCAGCTCAGGCATATATTTAAACAAGAAGCGGCGATCCTGGCCGATGCTATTGCCGCAGATCGGCGACTTACCTGCCGGTACCCACTTTTTGAGGAATTCGATAGTCGCCAGTTCGGCTTCACGATCGCCCTGGGTACTCGCCTTCACCCGCTCCACCAGCCCGCTGCCGGTATGGGTACGCACGTTCCACTCGTCCATCAGCGCCAGCTGCGCGTCTGACTGGTGCACCGCAATGGTCGGCCCTTCCGCCAGAATGTTCAGATTCGCGTCGGTCACCAGGGTGGCGATTTCGATGATGCGATCGCGCTCCGGATCCAGCCCCGTCATTTCAAGATCGATCCAAATCAGGTTGTTTTCATCTGCACTCATGTTATTTTCCACCCTTCTTACGTCACTATATTCATCTAAAATAGCGTGTATCATAGAGGTTTTGCCCGTACAGGGCGACCAGGAGCCAGTTCGATTGAGTAAAAATAAACTCTCCAAAGGCCAACAGCGCCGCGTGAAGGCCAACCACCAGCGCCGCCTGAAAACGACTTCGGAGAAGGCCGATTTTGATGACAACCTGTTCGGTGAGAAATCCGAAGGGACCGTCATTAGCCGCTTTGGCATGCATGCCGATGTCGAATCCGCCGACGGTAGCGTCCACCGTTGCAACATACGCCGCACTATCCGTTCGCTGGTCACCGGCGATCGCGTGGTCTGGCGGCCTGGCAAAAGCGAAGCTGACGGCGTCAACGTCAAGGGCATCGTCGAGGCCGTCCATGAACGGACCTCCGTACTGACGCGTCCGGATTTCTACGACGGCGTCAAACCCATCGCCGCCAATATCAATCAGATTGTCATTGTTTCCGCGATCTTGCCTGAGCTTTCTCCGAATATTATCGACCGCTACCTCGTGGCCTGCGAAACGCTGAACGTTGAGCCGCTGATCGTGCTCAATAAGATCGACCTGCTGGATCAGGCGAGCATGGACTTCGTCAACGAGCAAATGGACATTTATCGCCATATTGGTTACCGCGTACTGATGGTCTCCAGCCGCACGCAGGATGGCCTGAAGCCGCTTGAAGAGGCGCTCACCGATCGTATCAGTATCTTTGCCGGGCAGTCAGGGGTAGGCAAATCCAGCCTGCTGAACGCGCTGCTGGGCCTGCATGATGACCAAATCCTCACCAATGACGTTTCGGATGTCTCCGGACTGGGGCAGCACACCACCACGGCCGCGCGCCTGTACCACTTCCCGCACGGCGGCGATGTGATTGACTCGCCGGGCGTACGCGAGTTCGGCCTGTGGCATCTCGACGCGGAACAAATCACCCACGGCTTTGTCGAATTCCATGATTATTTAGGCCGCTGCAAATACCGCGACTGCAAACACGACAATGACCCGGGCTGCGCCATTCGCGAAGCGGTGGAGAAAGGCGAAATCGCCGAAAGCCGGTTTGAAAACTACCATCGCATTCTGGAAAGCATGGCGCAGGTACAGGTAAAAACGCGTAAAAGCTTTTCATCAACCGATGACTGACATTTAAGCTGAGCATCGTTAGAATCGTCCCCCTTTTTTCAGGCTCCGCTGCTACGCGGGGCCAGGAACGACAAATAATGGCCTGGAGGCTACCTTGTTAAACGATCTTAAACTTTCACTGCAATACATTCTGCCTAAACTGTGGCTCACCCGCCTCGCAGGCTGGGGTGCACGCAAACGAGCAGGCTGGCTGACAAAACTGGTCATCGATCTGTTCGTGAAATATTACAAGGTCGATATGAAAGAGGCGCAAAAGCCTGACACCGCCAGCTACCGTACCTTTAACGACTTCTTCGTTCGCCCGCTGCGCGACGACGTCCGTCCGCTAAACACCGACCCGAGCGTGCTGGTAATGCCCGCCGACGGCGTCATCAGCCAACTGGGCGCCATTGAAGACGACAAAATTTTGCAGGCTAAAGGCCATAACTACAGCCTGGAAGCGCTGCTGGCCGGTAACTACCAGATGGCTGACCTGTTCCGTAACGGCAGCTTCGTTACCACCTATCTTTCGCCGCGCGATTACCACCGCGTGCATATGCCGTGCAACGGTATTCTGCGCGAAATGATCTACGTGCCGGGGGATCTGTTTTCCGTAAACCATCTGACCGCGCAAAACGTTCCGAATCTTTTTGCCCGCAACGAGCGCGTCATCTGCCTGTTCGACACTGAGTTTGGCCCTATGGTGCAAATCCTCGTCGGCGCCACCATCGTCGGCAGCATCGAAACCGTGTGGTCCGGTACCGTCACGCCGCCGCGCGAAGGCATCATTAAGCGCTGGACCTGGCCTGCTGGCGATAGCGAAGGCTCCGTCGCCCTGCTGAAAGGCCAGGAGATGGGCCGCTTTAAGCTGGGCTCCACGGTGATTAACCTGTTTGCTCCGGGCCAGGTGAAGCTGGTTGAGCAGTTACAAAGCCTGTCGGTGACCAAAATAGGCCAGCCGCTGGCGATCGCGCCTGAAGCCACAGCGCCGGTAGAGCCCGTGCCGCTGGCGGAAGAAGAAGTCCGCGCTGAACACGCCGCCAGCCCGCTGGTTGACGATAAACAAGACGAAGGTTAATTCCTGAAAAAAGGTTACGCCGTGCGCCTGATATACACTTTCCTGTTGGCCTGGTGCCTCAGTTTTGGGGCGTACGCAGCGACAGCCCCGGATGCTAAACAGATAGCCCAGGAGCTGGAACAGGCGAAGGCGGCAAAGCCCGCCCAGCCTGAAACCGTTGAAGTCCTGCAATCTGCCCTGAACGCCCTTGAGGAGCGTAATGCCTCCCTTGAGCGCGCCCGTCAGTACCAGGACGTTATCGATAACTTCCCCAAACTGTCGCAAAACCTGCGCGCGCAGCTCAACAATCTCAGCGATGAGCCGCGCCAGGTCTCCACTACCCTCTCCTCCGATGCCCTGAACCAGGAGATTCTCCAGGTCAGCAGCCAGCTGCTGGAAGCCAGTCGTAAAGCCCAGCAGGAGCAGGATCGCGCCCGCGACATCGCCGACTCCCTCAACCAGCTGCCGCAGCAGCAGAGCGATGCCCGCCGCCAGCTGAATGAGGTTGAACGCCGGGTCGGCGCGCAAAGCAGCAATACCCCGCTGGCACAGGCGCAAAATCTTGGTCTGCAGGCGGAGTCCGCGCGGCTGAAAGCGCTGGTCGATGAGCTGGATCTGGCGCAGCTTTCCGCCAATAACCGCCAGGAGCTCTCACGGTTGCGATCCGAGCTGGCGCAGAAAGAGAGCGAGCAGCTCGACGCCTGGCTACAGGCGCTGCGAAATCAGCTCAATAACCAACGGCAGCGTGAGGCGGAAAAAGCGCTGGAAAGCACCGAACTGCTGGCGGAAAACAGCGAAAACCTGCCGCCGGATATCGTGGCGCAGTTTAAAGTTAACCGCGAGCTGTCGCAGGCGCTCAACCAGCAGGCGCAGCGGATGGATTTGATCGCCTCGCAGCAGCGCCAGGCGACAAATCAGACCCTCCAGGTGCGTCAGGCGTTAAACACCCTGCGCGAGCAGTCCCAGTGGCTGGGCTCTTCCAATCTGCTTGGTGAAGCCCTGCGCGCGCAGGTGGCGCGGCTGCCGGAAATCCCGCGGCCGCAGCAGCTGGATACCGAAATGGCGCAGCTGCGCGTGCAGCGCCTGCGCTATGAGGATCAGCTCGGCAAACAGCCGCAGCTAAGACAAATTCGTCAGGCCAGCGGTGAACCGCTCACCGCGGAACAGAACCGTATTCTGCAGGCCCAGATGCGCACGCAGACCGAGCTGCTCAACTCCCTGCTGCGCGGCGGCGATACGCTTATGCTCGAACTGACCAAGCTGAAGGTCGCTAACGGTCAGCTAGAGGATGCGCTTAAAGAGATCAACGAAGCGACCCATCGCTATCTGTTCTGGACCTCGGACGTCAGCCCAATCGGCTTCTCATGGCCGCTGGAGATCGTTCAGGATCTCCGCCGCCTGATCTCGCTCGATACCATGAGCCAGCTCGGTAAGGCCAGCATGATGATGCTGACCAGCAAAGAGACCCTGCTGCCGCTCTTCATCGCGCTCATTCTGGTGGGGTTCAGTATTAGCTCACGCCGCCATTTCACCAGCTTCCTTGAGCGCTCCAGCGCGCGCGTCGGTAAGGTTACGCAGGATCACTTCTGGCTCACCCTGCGCACGGTGTTCTGGTCCATACTGGTGGCCTCGCCGCTGCCGGTGCTGTGGATGACGCTGGGCTACGGGCTGCAGGCCGCCTGGCCTTTCCCGCTGGCCGTGGCGATTGGCGATAGCGTCACCGCCACGGTACCGCTGCTGTGGGTCGTGATGATTTGCGCCACGTTCGCCCGCCCTAACGGCCTGTTTATCGCCCACTTTGGCTGGCCGCGCAGCCGCGTCAGCAAAGCGATGCGCTACTACCTGATGAGCATCGGGCTGATCGTACCGCTGATTATGGCGCTAATTACTTTCGATAACCTCAACGATCGCGAGTTCTCCGCCTCGCTGGGCCGCCTCTGCTTTATGCTGATTTGCGGCGCGCTGGCGATGGTGACCCTGAGCCTGAAACGCGCCGGCATTCCGCTGTATCTCGACAAAGAAGGCAGCGGCGACAATATGCTGAACCGGCTGCTGTGGAATATGCTGCTCGGCGCGCCGCTGATAGCGATGCTGGCGGCGGCGATCGGCTATCTCGCCACGTCGCAGGCGCTGCTCGCCAGGCTTGAAACCTCGGTCGCCATCTGGTTCCTGCTGCTGGTGGTTTATCACATCATACGCCGCTGGATGCTGATCCAGCGGCGCCGCCTGGCGTTCGATCGCGCGAAGCACCGTCGGGCGGAGATCCTCGCCCAGCGCGCCCGCGGCGAAGAGGAAGTCCAGCATACCAGCAGCCCGGAAGGTTCGATGGAAGCAGAGGTCAGCGAGGTCGATCTTGATGCCATCAGTACCCAGTCGTTGCGTCTGGTGCGCTCCCTGCTGATGCTGATCGCGCTGGTGTCGGTTATCGTGCTGTGGTCAGAAATCCACTCCGCGTTTGGCTTCCTGGAGAATATCTCGCTGTGGGACGTCACCTCCACGGTACAGGGCGTTGAGAGCCTGGAGCCGATTACCCTCGGCGCGGTGCTGATAGCCATCCTGGTGCTGATTATTACTACCCAGCTGGTGCGCAACCTGCCCGCGCTGCTGGAGCTGGCTATCCTCCAGCATCTGGAACTGACGCCGGGCACCGGCTACGCCATCACCACCATCACTAAGTATCTGCTGATGCTGATCGGCGGTCTGGTCGGCTTCTCGATGATTGGGATTGAGTGGTCCAAGCTGCAGTGGCTTATTGCCGCGCTCGGTGTGGGTCTCGGTTTTGGCCTGCAGGAGATCTTCGCCAACTTTATCTCGGGCCTGATTATCTTGTTTGAGAAACCGATCCGCATTGGCGATACGGTCACCATTCGCGATCTCACCGGCAGCGTGACGCGTATTAATACCCGCGCCACCACCATCAGCGACTGGGACCGTAAAGAGATTATCGTACCGAACAAGGCGTTCATCACCGAACAGTTCATCAACTGGTCGCTGTCGGATTCGGTGACCCGCGTGGTGCTAACGGTGCCTGCTCCGGTAGATGCCGATACCGAAGAGGTGGCGCAGATCCTGTTAAATGCCGCGCACCGCTGTTCGTTGGTTATCGATACCCCGGCGCCGGAAGCGTTTCTTGTTGATCTGCAGCAGGGGATCCAGATTTTCGAGCTGCGTATCTACGCCGCCGAAATGGGGCACCGGATGCCGCTGCGCCACGAGATGCACCAGCTGATTCTGGCCGGATTCCGCGAGCACGGTATCGATATGCCGTTCCCGCCGTTCCAGATGCGCCTGGAGAGCATCGATGGCAGAAAAAGCAGCAGGGCGCTGACCTCGGCAGGGAAAACCAGCCGCGCGCCCGGCAGCCTGTAAGAACGGCCTTGCCTGAACGCAGGCAAGGCCAGCGTTTTAGCTCTCCTGAACCATCAGCTGCACCGCCGTACGCCGGCGGTAATTCTCATAGATCCCCAGCGCCAGCAGCGAAAAGAAAGCCGGTCCGCCGACCATCCACAGCGCGCTGCTCCAGTCACCTGCTTCCATCACCGGCTCAATCACGGTAAAGATATTGGCAAATGCCACCACCAGTACCACAACGGCGGTCGCCAGCAGCGTCGAGCCGCGGTGTTTAAAAATCACAAAGGGGCGATCGAGATCCTGCTTCGCCTTAAAAAAAGGAAATGCCAGCGTTAAAAACAGATACGGCAGCGTCATAGAGACATTCGCCATCAGCGTCAGTTTGTTATAAAACGCCGACGCGGTATCGCCCCCAAAGGAAACCAGCAGAATAAACACGCTCACCAGCAGGCACTGCCACCACATGGCGTTCGCCGGCATACCGTTCGCGTTAATTCGCGTCATTGCTGAAGGCCAGAGCGCTTTTGGCGTGCCCTGAATAATCGCCTTTAACGGCGAGTAGCTCAGGGTAAAGAAAGCGCCGGTATAAGCGAGGAACATGGCGAGTCCGGTGATTCTGGCAAACCATAATCCGCTCAGGGCGGCGACGGCGGGCGGCAGATGCATCGCATTAGCCAGGGTGGCGCCAAGGCGGGTCATCAGCACGTAGGTGATATTACCGAGGTTCGTGGAAGGGTTGCTCAATACCTGCTGCCAGTTGGCGCTCACGCCCCACAGAACAATCGCCAGCGAATAGCCAACAGAAATGACGACCGCCGCGATAACAATGCCTTTGGCAAAATTCTTTTCCGGCTGCTCGGTTTTATCCACCAGACCGCCAACCGCTTCGATTCCGCCGTAGGCAAAGATGGCAAAAACCACGAACGATAGCATCGCCAGACCGGACTGATAGCCTGGATTAGGCGAGGCCGTGAAATCCAATGGTTGGGCAAAATGGCCGCCGTTGAGCAGTAAAATCACTAGGCTCACCAGCAGCAGGACCAGATTAAGGCCCATGACCGCGATCCCCCCGACGGCGGTAATTTTGGCGATTTTGTGCATGCCTTTTACCGCGACAAAGGTCACCAGCAGCATCCAGCACGCGGCAAGAATACCGACCGTTTGCGTGGAAGTCAGTCCGGCCAGCGCCCAGGATTGCGTTTTATCCGCGCCGAATAAGAATGTGGAAAACGGCACCCAAATTTTAGCCGCCGTGCTGACCATCCAGACCACATAGGATGAAAACCACATAAAGGCCCCCATAAACGCAAAGCGCGGGCCGACGCTATGATTCATCCATGAATAGATCCCGCCCTCCTCCTTACGATAGGCCGCCCCCATCTCCGCCATCATTAGCGCAAACGGGATAAAGAAAAACAGAGCGGAGAAGAGATAAAACGGCATCGCGCTGTAGCCCATCAGGTAGAATGCAGAGGGGCTGTTTGCAAAACCAAATACCGAGGTGAAGATCATTAATATCAGCCCAATCAGGCTCATCTTCTTTATTTGCTGGTGCATAAATCTATCCAAACGCGGTATCGCGGCAGAGGATGCCGGATAGCCCAAAAAAATGAGCGCGGATAGTAGCAAAAAACCAAATGGTTATTGTGGGTATTAGGGCTAAAAGGCGGGCTTCCCTTCCATCATCGAAAGGGAAGCTAAGAGAGGATCAGGCGCGGTCGACGGTGAAAGAGAGAACCTCACCGATGCTTTCTGCCCCCAGGGCCAGCATCACGACACGGTCAACGCCCAGCGCCACGCCGGAACAATCCGGCAGCCCGGCTTCGAGAGCGGCCAGCAGATTATGATCGATTGGCTGCTGCGGAAGGCCGCGAGCCGCACGCTTGCGGTTATCCTGCTCAAAACGCTGCCGCTGTTCGCGCGCGTCGGTCAGCTCATGAAAACCGTTCGCCAGCTCAATGCCTTTGTAATAGACCTCAAAACGTTCCGCCACGCGGTGATCTTCGGTGCTGATTTGCGCCAGCGACGCCTGACTTGCCGGGAAGTGATAAATAAACGTCGGACGATCTTTACCGATGTGCGGCTCGACGCCCATGGTAAAAAGTAGCTGAAGCAGCGTATCCCGGTCCTCTTCCGTATCGGCAATATTGCTCAGATCCAGCTTCGCCGCCGCTTCGCGCAGCTGCGTTTTATCCGCCGACAGCGGATCGATTTCCAGATGACGCTGGAAGGCTTGCTGATAGGAGAGGCTTTCGGCTGGCTGGCAGTCGAGGACCTGCTGGAGCAGATCGTCCACTTCATTGATCAGCCGGTACATGTCATAGCACGGACGATACCACTCCAGCATGGTGAACTCCGGGTTATGGTGGCGCCCCATCTCTTCATTGCGGAAGCTACGGCACAGCTGAAAGACCGGGCCGCAGCCGGCCGCCAGCAGGCGCTTCATGTGATACTCCGGGCTGGTCATCAGGTACAGATTCAGTCCCTGAGAATGACCAGGACCGACGAAACGCGTCTCAAACGGGACCATATGAATATCCGTCACCGTCGCCTGACTCATGCAGGGCGTCTCCACCTCCAGCACGCCGCGGTCGGTAAAGAAACGGCGAATTTCCGCCATCACCGCTGCACGTTTTAATAGATTTGTAATGGATGCGCTCGGCTGCCAGGTTGCCGTTTCGCTCATGGTACGTTCTCCGATTTGAAACAAGGGCACGAAGTCTACTCGTAACTGGCGGATGAAACAAATTTTGTGCGAATACGTAAACGCGTTACATACACTTAATTTATTGATAACCCAAAAACATAAAGCAATGAGATAAACGACCGCACAGAACGATAAAAAAATCGAACACGTCAATTTTCCCTCATAACCCTACGGCTATACTCCTTACCTATAAAGGAGCAGTGATACGTTTTCGCCAGCCCGGCGGCGAAATAAACAAAAACTGGAGGAATGTCGTGCAAACTTTTCAAGCCGATCTTGCCGTAATAGGCGCAGGCGGAGCAGGTCTTCGCGCCGCAATAGCCGCCGCGCAAGCTAATCCAAATGCAAAAATCGCTCTAATTTCAAAAGTCTATCCTATGCGCAGCCATACCGTTGCTGCTGAAGGGGGTTCCGCTGCCGTCGCGCAGGATCATGATAGCTTCGAGTACCATTTTCACGACACCGTTGCCGGCGGCGACTGGCTATGTGAGCAGGACGTCGTTGACTACTTCGTTCATCACTGCCCGACGGAAATGACCCAGCTCGAACAGTGGGGATGCCCGTGGAGCCGCCGCCCGGACGGCAGCGTCAACGTCCGGCGATTCGGCGGCATGAAGATCGAACGAACCTGGTTCGCTGCCGATAAAACCGGCTTTCATATGCTGCACACCCTGTTCCAGACCTCGCTTCAATTCCCGCAAATCCAACGCTTCGACGAACATTTTGTTCTGGATA
This sequence comes from Klebsiella sp. LTGPAF-6F, assembly GCF_001753185.1. NCBI lineage: Bacteria > Pseudomonadati > Pseudomonadota > Gammaproteobacteria > Enterobacterales > Enterobacteriaceae > Klebsiella > Klebsiella sp. LTGPAF-6F. The sequence continues at coordinate 652,212 of NZ_CP017450.1, read as the reverse complement.
TTCTGGTCGATGATGGGCAGGCTCGCGGTCTGGTCGCGATGAATATGATGGAAGGTACGCTGGTGCAAATCCGCGCCAACGCGGTAGTTCTGGCTACCGGCGGCGCTGGACGCGTGTATCGCTACAATACCAACGGCGGTATCGTCACCGGCGACGGGATGGGTATGGCGCTCAGCCACGGCGTACCGCTGCGCGATATGGAGTTCGTGCAGTACCACCCCACCGGCCTGCCGGGCTCCGGTATTCTGATGACGGAAGGCTGCCGCGGCGAAGGCGGTATTCTGGTCAACAAGAACGGCTACCGCTACCTGCAGGATTACGGCATGGGTCCGGAAACCCCGCTGGGCGAACCGAAAAATAAATATATGGAGCTGGGTCCGCGCGATAAAGTCTCCCAGGCTTTCTGGCACGAATGGCGCAAGGGCAACACGATCCCTACGCCGCGAGGCGATGTGGTCTATCTCGATCTGCGCCATTTGGGTGAGAAAAAGCTGCTTGAACGTCTGCCGTTTATCTGTGAACTCTCGAAAGCCTACGTTGGCGTCGATCCGGTAAAAGAGCCGATTCCGGTGCGTCCAACCGCACACTACACCATGGGCGGGATTGAAACCGACCAGCAGTGTGAAACCCGTATCAAAGGGCTGTTTGCCGTTGGCGAGTGTTCTTCTGTGGGTCTGCACGGCGCCAACCGCCTTGGCTCCAACTCCCTGGCGGAGCTGGTGGTCTTTGGTCGTCTGGCCGGTGAGCAGGCCATGCAGCGCGCAACCGAAGCGGGCGAAGCCAATAGCGCCGCGCTGGACGCGCAGGTCGTCGATATCGAGAAGCGCCTGAAAGACCTGGTTAATCAGGAAGGTAACGAGAACTGGGCGAAGATTCGCGACGACATGGGTCTGTCGATGGAAGAAGGCTGCGGCATCTACCGTACGCCGGAGCTCATGCAGAAAACGGTCGATAAGCTCGCCGAGCTGCAGGAGCGCTTCAAGCGCGTGCGGATCACCGACACGTCCAGCGTGTTCAATACCGACCTGCTGTACACCATCGAGCTGGGCCATGGCCTGAACGTCGCCGAATGTATGGCGCATTCCGCCCTCGCGCGTAAAGAGTCCCGCGGCGCGCATCAGCGCCTGGATGAAGGCTGCACCGAGCGCGACGACGTCAACTTCCTCAAGCATACCCTCGCCTTCCGCGATGCCGATGGTCACACCAGGCTGGAGTACAGTGATGTGAAAATCACCACTCTGCCGCCGGCAAAACGCGTGTACGGTGCGGAAGCGGAAGCAGCCGAGAAGAAGGAGACGACGAATGGCTGAGATGAAAAACATGAAAGTCGAAGTGGTGCGCTACAACCCGGAAGTGGACATCGCACCGCACAGCGCTTTCTATGAAGTTCCCTATGATGAGCAAACCTCGCTGCTTGATGCGCTGGGCTATATCAAAGACAATCTCGCGCCGGACCTCAGCTACCGCTGGTCCTGCCGTATGGCGATTTGCGGTTCCTGCGGCATGATGGTGAACAAGGTGCCAAAGCTGGCCTGTAAAACCTTCCTGCGCGAATACACCAAAGGCATTAAAGTCGAGGCGCTGGCTAACTTCCCGATTGAGCGCGATCTGGTGGTCGATATGACCCACTTTATTGAAAGCCTGGAAGCGATTAAGCCGTACATTATTGGCAACCCGCGCACGCCCGATCAGGGACCAAACAAGCAAACGCCGGCGCAGATGGCGAAATACCATCAGTTCTCCGGCTGCATCAACTGCGGCCTGTGCTACGCGGCCTGCCCGCAGTTTGGTCTTAATCCGGAGTTTATCGGCCCGGCGGCGATCACCCTCGCCCATCGCTATAACGAAGACAGCCGCGACCACGGTAAAAAGGAACGTATGGCGCAGCTTAACGGCCAGAATGGCGTCTGGACATGTACTTTCGTGGGCTACTGCTCCGAAGTCTGCCCGAAACACGTCGACCCGGCGGCCGCGATCCAGCAGGGCAAGGTAGAAAGCTCGAAAGACTTTCTTATCGCCACCCTGAAACCACGCTAAGGAGTGCAGTATGACGACTAAACGCAAACCCTACGTGCGGCCGATGCCGTCCACCTGGTGGAAAAAGCTGCCGTTTTATCGCTTCTATATGCTGCGTGAGGGAACAGCGGTACCCACGGTCTGGTTCAGCATCGTGCTGATTTACGGATTGTTCGCACTGAAGCACGGCGCGGAGAGCTGGGCCGGGTATATCGGTTTTCTGCAAAATCCGATTGTCGTGATCCTGAACCTGATCACGCTTGCAGCCGCGCTGCTGCATACCAAAACCTGGTTTGAGCTGGCACCGAAAGCTGCCAATATTATCCTTAAAGGCGAGAAAATGGGGCCAGAGCCGGTTATTAAGGGGCTTTGGGTCGTCACTGCGGTCGTCACCGTGGTGATCCTGTTTGTCGCGCTGTTCTGGTAAGGAGGCTGGAATGATTAATCCCAAACCAAAACGTTCTGATGAACCGGTATTCTGGGGGCTGTTTGGCGCTGGCGGCATGTGGGGAGCGATTGTCGCCCCCGTCATCGTGCTGCTGGTGGGTATTATGCTGCCGCTCGGACTGGCGCCCGCGGACGCCTTCAGCTACGAACGCGTGCTGGCTTTCGCCCATAGCTTTATTGGCCGCGCATTCATTTTCCTGATGATTGTGCTGCCGCTATGGTGTGGACTTCACCGTATTCACCATGCGATGCATGATTTGAAAATTCACGTACCCAACGGTAAGTGGGTCTTCTACGGCCTTGCGGCGATTCTGACCGTCGTCACTCTGGTCGGCATATTGTTCATCTAAAGCGCTCGCCGGAGGCCGCTTTTACCTCCTCGGCTATAAGCCCGGTAGCATTATGTTACCGGGCTCGCTTCTCAAGAAAATTCTGCCGCATTTTTCCTGCCTGAATCTACACTTAGCTTAAAACTGGCAAGGAAAACATTATGCGTCTGCTACCCGTTATTGCGGTTGTTGCCGCTTCATTTCTGCTTGTAGCCTGCAGCGCGCCGACGCCACCTCCTGGCGTAACCGTGGTCAGTCCGTTCAACCCTCAACGCTATCTTGGCACCTGGTATGAGATTGCCCGCTTCGATCACCCTTTTGAGAGCGGTTTAGAAAAAGTTACCGCAACCTATAGCCTGCGCGACGATGGTGGGCTGGACGTGGTCAATAAGGGATACAACCCCGACCGGGGGATGTGGCAGAAAACCGACGGCGTAGCTTACTTTACCGGGGAGCCCACGCGAGCCGCGCTGAAAGTGTCATTTTTCGGCCCCTTCTATGGCGGCTATAACGTGATTGCGCTGGACAAGGATTATCGCTACGCGCTGGTTTGCGGACCTGATCGGGATTATCTCTGGCTACTGGCGCGCGCGCCGAAAATCCCGCCAGAAGTGAAGCAGCAGATGCTGGATATCGCTACCCGGCAGGGATTCGACGTTAGTAAACTGCTGTGGGTCAATCAGCAGTATTAATGCGCGCTCATTTTCAGGCCAATGATACCAATCACAATACACGCCAGGCTGGCAATGCGCATCGGGCTGGCGGATTCGCCTAGCAGGATAATCCCCGTCACGGCTGCGCCGACCGCGCCAATTCCGGTCCAAACGGCGTAAGCCGTCCCCACGGGTAGCGTTTTCATCGCCCACGACAACAGCGCCATGCTGATGACCATGGCGGCAATCGTTATCACGCTTGGCACCAGGCGGCTAAACCCATGGGTATATTTCAGGCCGACAGCCCAGACGACTTCCAGCAGACCCGCGATAAACAGAATAAACCAGGACATATGGCTCCTTTGATGGGGCCGTCCCCAGATGTGAAACGCTTACAGGCCGTCCCGTAAGGTAGATGATATTCCACAGGAATTATACACGACGTGGCAACGGTGAGGAAGAACGGTACGACCAACGGCCGTACCGCCATGGTCTATTGCTGAGCTTTGGTCGCGGCGCCCGAAATCGCGCTGCCGCCTTCTGAAATATCCTGACCTACACCGCGCGTGGTGTTACATGCGGTCAGTACAGAGGAAAGTGCCAAAACCGTAAAGAACGCTGCAATCGCTTTTTTTACCATAATGTCATCCTTATTAACCAGTTTTAGTTATCGTGCTCTATAAGCATAGACAAACTGGTCCAGGATGAGGGAAGCGAGACGATTTTTAAGAGAAAAAGAAGTGAAGAGAGGGAATCAGATAGAGCGTGAGTATATGAATAAGAATTGCCTGATGAAATAAGATTAGCTGACCGCGTGAGAAATAGCATGACCCAGGCTCTGGATATCCTCGCCCATGCCGCGAGCCGTATTGCATCCAGTCAGCAGCGAACCGCTCAGCAATAACAGTAGCAAAAGTTTCAGTGTGGGATTCATTTTCCTTGCCTGCGGTTTCAACCTGTAGCGGCGCAGCATCGCGCTGCGCCAACTCTTTCGCCGCCTGAATTACTTCACGCGGGAGACGTATTCGCCAGAGCGAGTATCGACTTTGATGACTTCGCCAATCTGTACGAACAGAGGAACTTTAACCACTGCGCCAGTGGACAGCGTTGCAGGCTTGCCGCCGGTACCCGCGGTATCGCCTTTCAGGCCTGGATCGGTTTCAACGATTTCCAGCTCAACAAAGTTTGGCGGGGTGACGGAAATTGGCTGACCGTTCCACAGGGTCACGATGCATTCAGCCTGATCCAGCAGCCATTTAGCGTTATCGCCAACGGCTTTAGCGTCAGCGGCCAGCTGTTCGAAAGTAGAGTTGTTCATAAAGTGCCAGAACTCACCGTCGTTATACAGGTAAGTCAGGTTCATATCGACAACGTCCGCACCTTCAGCAGAATCGGTAGACTTGAAGGTTTTCTCAACGCGAGTACCGGTCAACAGGCGGCGCAGCTTAACGCGCGCGAAAGCCTGGCCTTTGCCGGGTTTAACGAATTCACTGGCTTCAACGGCATAAGGTTCGCCGTCCATCATGATTTTAAGACCGGCACGAAAATCGTTGCTATAGTAAGTCGCCATAAGGCCCTCTGAAATTTTGTTAATTGGTAGCTAAGCCACAAAATGGCGCATATTGTAACCCTAAATACCCCATCCAGAGAAGATTGGTTAACGCAACTTGCCGATGTTGTGACCAGTCCTGATGAACTGCTGCATCTTTTAAATGTAGACGCTGATGCGAATCTATTGGCAGGGCGTGATGCTAAACGCCTGTTCGCACTGCGTGTTCCGCGGGCGTTTATTGCCCGTATGGAGCCAGGTAATCCCAACGATCCTCTTCTTCGTCAGGTACTTACCTCCCAGGAAGAGTTTATTAATGCCCCGGGATTCTCTACCGATCCGCTGGAAGAGCAGCATAGCGTTGTGCCCGGTCTGCTGCATAAATACAGCAACCGTGCGCTACTACTGGTGAAAGGCGGCTGCGCGGTAAATTGTCGTTATTGCTTCCGTCGTCACTTCCCCTATGCTGAAAACCAGGGCAATAAGCGTAACTGGCAGCAGGCCCTGGAGTACATTTCGGCACATCCCCAGCTGGATGAGATCATTTTTTCCGGTGGCGATCCGCTTATGGCCAAGGATCATGAACTCGACTGGCTATTGACGCAGCTGGAATCTATTCCGCACATCAAGCGCCTGCGTATTCACAGCCGGCTGCCCATTGTGATTCCTGCGCGTATTACTGATACGCTGGTTGCCCGTATTGCTGCATCATCGTTACAGGTACTGCTGGTGAACCACGTTAACCACGCCAACGAGATTGATGCGGCGTTTCGTGCCTCTATGAAAAAACTGCGTATGGCTGGCGTGACCTTATTGAATCAAAGCGTGCTGCTGCGCGGCGTAAATGATAACGCCAACACGCTTGCCGACCTGAGCAACGCGCTATTCGACGCCGGCGTCATGCCTTATTATCTGCACGTGTTAGACAAAGTGCAGGGTGCGGCGCATTTTATGGTCAGTGACGAAGAGGCCAGAGCGATCGTGCGCGAATTGTTGACGCTGGTGTCCGGCTATTTAGTACCCAAACTAGCGCGGGAAATCGGCGGGGAACCCAGCAAGACGCCCCTCGACCTGGGGTTAAAGCAGCAATAGTCAATCCGTCTGCCGGGCGAAGCCAGGCAGACTGCTTATTTACTATTACTCACTGGGATATAAATACTGCGGCTTAATCATTTTCGTAAAACCAGTCGTTATCCTTTCCGGAAGAAAGTAAAAGCAAATATAAAAGCAAGCTGTAAACCCACTCATTAAAGTTACAAGAAAAGAGAAAGAATGTTTGCTGCGGTCATCACCAATAGCAGGGGTAAAATCCACTTAGGTAATTTGAACTCGGTTGCGTTATTGTCACTGAAACTTTTTTGCGCATCGTCCTGAATGGCTAAATGGTGAATCACATTGTTCTCAACCGGAGGCGAAGATGTGCTCGCGGTGATCTGCACATTTTCAGGGTTTTCTGGCTCTTTTTCGTCCGTACGGAAGAATGACGCGATATTTGATCCTGCGGCGAGAACAAATCCCCGCTGCCTTACTGTAACAATAATATCTTGCGACAATCCTGCTTTCACTAACGACTTTCTTAGCAAGGAAATGTTTTGATAAAACGTATTCTGAGAAACGACAATTCCTCTATTTTTCCATACTATATCCAGAAATTCTTCTCTGGATATAATCTTCCCGTTGCTTTCGAGTAAAAGCTGCAGGCAGCGTGCCGTTGGTGCGTTGAGGGTCACACTATCCCCATTGTCTCCTACAGGCTGCAGCTCATTCATATTTACATTAAAAATAACTTCATTATTAATGATATATTCATTGAATATCATAATCCCAATCCTCTCTCACCATTCCATATGAAACAAAGATGAATTAAATTCAATTTCACCTTTAGCAAACACAGAACATCCCTTTTAGCCTGCCAGATTAGATAATTCCAAGGATAAATCCCCGCTCCTCCCAGAGCGGGGATAATATTATCATGATATTTGAACCAAAGGGAAGGCTGATTTACAACTATACGTTCCAGCTACGCTCATTATTATCTACGAAATCTGCTTGTGAATTTGCAAGCTTCAACAACTAACCTTTAAATTCAAACAGAATTCACATGCATTTTATCTATCCTGCACTTAGATTTGGTACCGCTCCGGCACAATATGCGCTATGTATATCAGATTTGTATAATAGCGTCGGCAGGAGGAAAATAACGATAGTGTTCAGGAATACATAGCGGAATGTTAGTTATTATCTATCATGCTAATTAATATCCACGCTCTGGCACTATTCAGGACTTTAGTATATATAAATGGATTAAATAAATGAAAAAAACAATTGTAGCTGTAATGGTCGCTGCTTCTGCAGCTTTGAGCGTTCAGGCTTTCGCGGCAGGGAACAGCTCTTCTCTGACTATTCTGGGTAACGTTACTGACACCGGCGAATCCTGTAACGTAACGCCGTCCGCGATGATTTCAGGCGGTTCTTTAACTCTGGACGATGTCAAAGCATCCGTGCTGGAGGCAATGGCAGTCAACACGCCGTATATGTCTACAGCAAAAGACATTGAGTATAAAATCGAAGACTGCCAGAAAGGCGCGACTAAATATTCCGGTAATATCAACGTAACCGTAACAGGCGACTACATCAGCGGCCTGGATGACGTACTGACCAACACCGCTGCCAGTCCGGCGACTAACGCTGCTGTTACCGTAGTTAACACTGATGGAACCCGCGTAAGCTTCACCGGTACTACGCCTAAGGTTATTGCTTATACTGCAGGGACTCCTTCTTATCTGCGTTATAAAGCGGCATATATTAAAACCGCAAACGGCGTTACCGATGGTGCAGTTAAGGGTGTAGCAACCTTTACTATTAGCTACTAATAAGCATACCGGGGTTTACCTCAGGTAAACCCCATTATTTTATTCAGGGAATGAATTATGCTGAAGTCATTATTGAGGCTGACTACACTTTCTTTTTTTACCATCTGCTTTGTGGCTCAGGCCGGAGTCGTGGTTGATTCAACCCGCCATCTTTATAAAGAAGGCGCGCGAGAAATCAGCGCAAACATTGAAAACAAAGATGATACGCCCTATCTCATTAAATCCTGGGTTGAAGCATCTGAAGGGATAAAAGATAGCTTTTTTATGGTGACGCCTCCGCTTTTCCGTCTGGAGGGAAAGCAAACGAATACGGTGCGTATTTTCCCTAATGCGTATATATCCAAAGCGCCGCAGGATCGTGAAACCGTTTACTTCTTTAACGTTATGTCTATCCCACCGACCAGCGAAAGTGAAGCCGACAAAAACAAGCTGCAGCTCGCCGTTCGCCACAGAATGCGTCTCATCTATCGCCCTCGAGCTATTCAGGATCTGAATATTACTACTGAAGCTAAAAAACTGCAGTGGCGTAAGTCCGGTAATAAAATAACGCTAAAAAATCCGACACCGTTCTTCATTTATTTTAAATCAATAATAATAAACGGCAGGGATATTACCAGTTCAGTTAATAATATTGATGCTTTTGCCAGCAAAGAGTTTACTTTGCCTGCAGATATAAATGGTTCAGAGATCGAGTGGAAGGTTGCTACGGATAACGGGGGTTCAGGGCCAGCCAATACCTCATCGATATAAATTCTTCTTCATTGGCCAGGGTGAAAAGTATGTCTATTTCAATAAAAAAAATGGGAGGGGCACTATCTGCAACCTACCACACATTTTTCGTTCTCGTTCCGGCGCTCGCTCTCGGTTTAAGCGCTAATACCCTCGCACGTGATTTTTTTGATCCCGCTTTTATTAAGTCAGTAAATCAGGGCGATCCATCCTCAATACCGGATTTATCCCTCTACTCAACCAGGGATGCGCAGGCGCCAGGGGTGTATCGGATTGACGTTATTTTAAATAATAGTCTGCAAGAAACAGCTGATATCCGCTTTGTTGACAAAAAAGATCCGGTGACAGGTGCGCAAAAATTGGCCCCTTGTTTAAGCATTGCTAAATTAACAACCTATGGTTTACGTTCAGAAGCATTTCCAACATTAAGAGAGGATGCAAACGGCTGTGCTGATACGAGCGTCATCCCGGATTTGACTACCGATTTTAACTTTAATACTCAACAGTTGCTGATCTCCATACCGCAGGCAGCTCTGTCGACAATCGCTCAGGGTTTTGTTTCTCCCGATGAGTTTGATGACGGTATTAACGCCTTGCTGACCAACTATCAGTTTAGTTCAGGTAAAGACTACGACGCTGACAATGAATATTACAATCTTAATTTACAATCCGGCCTGAACGTTGGGCCGTGGCGCCTGCGCAACCTTAGTACCTGGAATAAATCAGCCGGTACGAAGAGTGACTGGGATTCCGTCTATCTCTATGTGCAGCGAAGCATTGTTCCGTTAAAAAGCACCTTAGTCATGGGTGAAAGCACCTCTCTCTCCAGCATTTTTGACAGCGTCCCCTTCACGGGTATTCAACTGGCAACCGATACGGATATGATTCCTGAAAGCCTGCGCGGTTTCGCACCAATTGTTCGGGGTATTGCCAGGACCAACGCTCGCATCGTCATTAAACAGAATGGCTATCAAATCTACCAGGCCTTTGTCGCCCCAGGCGCTTTCGAAATCACCGATCTCTACTCGACCGGCGGTAACGGCGATCTTTACGTCACCGTCGAGGAGTCAGATGGTTCCCGACAGAACTTCGTCGTGCCTTACGCCTCTCTGCCATTAATGCTCAGAGAAGGCCAGATGGAGTATGAAATTACGAGCGGTAAATATCGCCCATATGACGGAAATATAGATGAAAAGCCGTTTACGCAGGCTACGATCAGCTACGGTGTCTTAAGCAACACCACTTTCTATACCGGTTTGCAGGCGGCATCCAACTATCAGGCGCTCGCTTTCGGAGCCGGGCAAAACCTTGGCGATATTGGCGCAGTTTCCGCAGACGTCACGACAGCCTGGTCCAGCAAGAAAGATGAAGATAAAACATCCGGCCAATCCTGGCGTATCCGCTATGGTAAAAATATTCTTGAGACCGGCACCAATATTACCGTAGCTGGCTATCGCTATTCGACCTCCGGGTACAATACGCTAAGCGATGTGATGAACACCTATAGCAACAGATACGGCGGCTATACTCCGCGCTCTCTGCGTAACAGAACCAATATTACCGTGAGCCAAAGCCTGGGGGCGGGGTTAGGTAGCCTTTCTGTATCCGGTATATTTGAGGACTACTGGGACAGCAAGCGCCACAATAACTCGCTAAATATTGGTTATAATGGCGGGTTCCGTCGCTTCAACTATTATGCGGGCTATAGCTATAGCCGCTACAGCTGGGGAAATAATGGCTCCGGCCGTTATGTAGAGGATGACCATGTCGTTTCATTTAATATCTCTATTCCTTTAAGCGAGTGGTTGCCCAATGCTTATGCGACCTACAACGCCACCAACAGCAGTCCGGGCTCCACCGATCAGTATGTTTCCCTGAGCGGGGTTGCGCTAGAAAATCATAACCTCGACTGGAACGTCCAGCAGGGCTACAGCAATAGGGAAGATGCCAGCGGCGGCATCTACGGCAACTATCGTGGTTCCGCGGGTTCAGTTAACGCCGGCTACAGTTATGCCAAAAATAGCCAGTTAATTAACTATGGTCTGAGCGGTGGCGTATTAGTTCATGCCGACGGTATTACCTTAGGTCAGGAAATGTCTGAGACCGCCGTATTGGTTAAAGCGCCCGGGCTGAAAAATGTACGCCTGGAAAACGACGCGACTATCGAAACGGACTCCCGCGGCTACGCGATTATTCCGTACGTTACGCCATACCATCGGACCAACGTAACCTTAGATAGCACGACTCTGGGTAATAATATGGAGTTGCCAAATACGACGCAAAAAGTGGTGCCCACCCGTGCGGCCGTTGTACGGGCTAACTTCGCGGGCAATATTGGCCGTCGCGCATTTCTTATCCTTAAGAGAGCGTCAGGAGAAAACGTGCCGTATGGCGCAACGGTAACATCAACTACCGATAAAAATGCCCAGGCCAGCATCGTATCTGATGGCGGTATGGTCTATATGTCCGGTCTGAAAGATAACGGTGAAGTCTATGCCCAGTGGGGGTCAAAGGCCGGTCAGCAGTGTAAAGCGGCTTATAGTCTGGCTACGGAAATCGAAGGCATCGCGCAGACGACTGCGGTTTGCCACCAACAGGGAAAGTAATACTATGAAATGTCTTTTTTTTATTATTAGTTTACTCAGCATAAGCTTACAGGCGGTGGCTACCTGCTCATATAGTAAAACGGGTGGCGGTGCGATTACCGTTAGTTTTAACGGTTCTGTCATCGCGGATTCCACATTACCTAACGGTAGCATATTAGCGTCGGCAAGACGTGGAAGTGTAAATCCCAAAACATTTTCATCGTGTAGTTCCAGCGATGTTTATGTCGTCAGAGCCGTACCTGTCGTAAGCCCATCTAATATTACTAAAATTGGTGGAAAAATAGTTTATGAGACGGGCATCCCCGGTATTGGGTTTCAGATTTCTGATATTACCTTACCATCAGTTAACTATTTTTCCCCTGCAGAAATAGATCAGCCAGAAATAGCCAGCAATCATTATTTTTCTAAAGCGTCTGGCCAGGTCATGGTCTGGTTAGTGAAAACCGGCCCCATAACGAAACAAAAGGGAAACAAAACGGCGGTTTATTTTATGGCTGGCCCGCCAAATCAGACCAACACAGGTGCATCGAATACCGCTGAATTATTCAGAATCAATGTGGATTTGACTAACATTACTTTTAAGGAAACTACCTGTGAAATCTCGCCGCGAAATGGGAGTATCGTAAAACTATCCACCATTGACATTTCAGATTTAAACTCAGTAGCCGTCGGCAGCGCCGCAGGCAAGGCTAAAAACATTACCCTCGATATTAAGTGCCCAGATTCGGAAACTAACAAAAAATATATTTACTGGTTTAGCCCCATATCTGTAGCATCAACGAGCGTAAATGGGCTACTATTAAACTCATTACCAGACGGTGCTCAAAACATAGGTATCATTCTTAAAAAAAATGGTTCTGCGATAAAATTTAACGATCTGGACGCTTATCCCTTCGTCAGTACTAAGAGTCAAGACTTAACTCTCACTGCTGACTATTTTAAAATCGCTAAAAATGTTTCTGCAGGAATCACCGGTGAGATAAAAACAGATTTAGAGGTCATTCTCCAGGAGGAATAGTCTTCTCCTTAACAAGGATATAAATTCATCCCGGTCGGTTTAGCACAGAACTATTGGTGCGATAAAAACTCAATTATCAAAAATGATTTTAGTTGCGAGTGGGCTCCCAGAAGTTTACTGGATGAAGTTTATGGGATGAGCGAACACAGCCGATGCATAAGCAACTTCAAGTATGGCGAGCTAAACACTTCTCTTTGTCAAGTTTTTTACTCACACATAATCACATCATAGATATTAATTCACAAAGGTTGTTACATGAATCACTAAAAATTCATTAATCAATCATCAAAGCGAACATTGAAAAATAATAAACACATACTAGAATCAGCGTCGAAATATCACTTTGCGCATTCGTGGTTTTCATTTAAAAAGTGTTAAATTACTTTTTATTTGACTTGTTGTATTCAAAAAAGCACCCATATATAAAAGGAATATATAATGAAACAATTAACTGTATTTGAAATGGAAGAGATTTCTGGCGGCTACTCCTGGGATTTCTCGTCTGTTGCTAATGCCTTAAGTAGCATTATTTGTAATGGCGCAGAAGCTATTGGGGCATCCATTTTAGGCGCCACTGCTGGCGCACTTGCCGGTTCTGCTATGGGCGGTATCTTTGGCGGCAATGGTGGCGGTATTTTAGGTATCGGGTCAATTGGCCAGGCGGTGGGGATGATTTACGGTCTGTGCGTTGGCGGCGTTGGTGGCGCTATTGCTGGTGCCATGGTTGGCTGGGATATCACTCTCGATAAATGCATCGAGATGTTTGATGGATTTGTTGATGGTACGCTAGCCTACTGGTAAGAAAATTTTCAGACCATAACTTTATGAAGGCTCTAACGAGCCTTCTTTTATCTCACTTCTCTATCTCAAAGCTGATAACAATGTTAAAAAATATCTATCGCAAGGAAGCGATTGAGTACAAAAAAATTCACTGGAAAGGGAAAGCATTATTGTTAGCAGGTATTCCGGCGTGGTTGGTCACCTTGTTAGCATCACTTTTTCTTATCGCCCTTGTATTGTCTCTCATATTTTGTACCTTTACTCAACGCATTGATGTGCGTGGCGAGGTCATTACGCTCCCCCACTCCGTTAACGTCTTCGCCCCACAGCAAGGTTTTGTGGTTAATCAGCACGTAAAAGTAGGTGATATCGTTAATAAAGGTCAACCGCTTTATGAGCTTGACGTTTCGCGTAATACCATCAATGGGAATGTGAGCGCAGCCCAAATTGAAGTAATTAATGAAAAAATCGCTAATGCGGAAGATATCATAAGCAAACTGATGCGCAATAAATCTGAAACATTAACTGCGCTTGAGAAACAGATTAAAACCACCAGCGCCTCATTGGCAGAAACTAACCGCATGCTGGCGACGACTCAGGTTGGCTTAAATAAAATGTTTACCAACTTATCCAGCTATGATAAATACCTCAAGGATGGTCTGATAACCAAAGACCAGTATAACTATCAGCATTCTTTATATTTTCAACAGCAAAGCGCCTATCAATCTCTGGTTACCCAAAAGATGCAGCTGGAATCTCAGCTCACGCAAACCAATAGCGATAAAATAACCAAAGCAGCAGACTTTGATAATCAGATCTCCAGCCAGCACAATCAAATCAATGATTACAAAAACCAGCTGGTTGAATCTAACGCGAACGGTAATCTCATTATTAAAGCCACAACTAATGGAAAGATTGAGTCGCTGGCCGTGACTAAGGGGCAGATGGTTGAGAACGGCAGCAGCCTCGCACAGATAAAACCCACAGAGGATATTGAGTATTATCTCATCCTATGGTTACCCAATAATACTATCCCTTATGTGAAGCCAGGCGACACGATTAATATTCGCTATGATGCTTTTCCTGCGGATAAATTTGGACAATTTCCAGGAAAGGTGATTTCTATCTCCTCGGTTCCAGCATCACGCCAGGAGATGGCTGAATATACCAACGTTAATAACGGCACTAGCCAGCAGGAGCTGGCGCTCTATAAAGCCATTATAAAAATTAAAGACAAGACTTTTAGCTACAATGGAAAAACGCTCACGCTCTCTAACGGCCTGAAGGCTCAGGCGGTAGTTTTTCTTGAAGAACGCCCGCTGTATATGTGGATGTTTACCCCTTTCTATAAGATGACGCAAAGCGTGAGTGGCCCGATCGATGAATAAAGAACTTTTTAAGACGATTACCGACAAGCTAAATTTTTCATTCCGCCACAAAACGCCGGTGATATTACAGTCGGAGGCTGCCGAATGCGGTATCGCCTGTCTGGCGATGGTTTGCGGCTTCTACGGGCTCAATATCGACCTGTTCAATTTCCGTCATCGCTACGGCAGCCCTTCGCAGGGCGTTACGCTCATGTCGTTGAGCAAAACGGCGGAACATGCCGGGTTGAAAAGCCGCGCGCTATCCCTCGACCTGGATGAAATCAAGCAGCTAAAGCTGCCCTGCGTCATCCACTGGGGTATGAACCATTACGTGGTACTCACTAAAGTGCGTAAAAGCAGCTTTATTGTTCACGACCCGGCGCTGGGTAAACGGGTTATTGGCATCCAGGAAATGTCCAATAACTTTACCGGCGTTGCGCTGGAGCTATGGCCGGACCAAAATTTTCAGCAGGAACAGGCGAAATCTCGTCTACGCCTGCTGGACCTGATGCGTAATATTGTTGGGCTGAAATCCGTCCTGCTCAAGATCTTTGCCTTTTCAGTGGTGGTTGAAGCTATCGGTCTGTTATTACCCATCGGCACGCAGCTGGTCACCGACCACGTCATCATGGCGCACGATCAGAGCCTGCTTTCGGTTATCTGTATTGGTCTGGTCTTCTTCACGCTCTTCCGTACATTTATTAGTATGCTGCGGGCCTGGATCTCATTAACGTTAAATACGCTGACCAATATTCAGTGGAAGACAACGCTGTTCGATCATCTGACGAGCCTGCCGTTATCCTTTTTTGAGAAGCGCCATCTGGGCGATATTCAGTCTCGTTTCTCTTCGCTGGATACTATCCGCTCAACCTTCACCAATAGCATTGTTACCGGCATTATCGATTCGATTATGACCGTTGGCCTGCTGATTATGCTAACGCTTTACGGCGGCTGGCTGGTTTGGGTCGTGGTGGGCTTTACTTTATGCTACGTCATCATGCGTTTTGCGACCTACAGCTTCTACCGCCGCGTTGCCGAAGAGCAGGTTATCAAGGGCGCCCGTTCCAGCTCGCACTTTATGGAATCGCTCTATGGTATTTCAACGATTAAGGCGTTGAACTTGAAAGAACGCCGTTCTCAGCACTGGTTAAATATCAACATCGACGCCTGTAATGCCGGTATCAAACAGACTCGGTTCGATATGATGTTTGGCGGTATTAATACCTTTATTACTTCTATCGACCAGGTTGCGGTTCTCTGGTTAGGGGCAATTATGGTTATTGATAACAATATGACCCTTGGCATGTTTATGGCCTTTAATGCCTATCGCGGTCAGTTCTCACAGCGCGCCTCAAGTTTGATCGATCTGATTATGCAGCTGCGTATGCTGTCGTTACATAATGAGCGTCTTTCAGAGATCGTCTTTAGCGAACCGGAAAAAGAACTGCCTTCACGACGCGTTTTTGCAGAAAACACGGGCGTTAAACTGGAAGTCAAGAATCTCAGCTACCAGTACGATCCGTTTTCACAGCCTATTTTTTCTAATTTAAATATTACCGTTGAACCGGGCGAATCCATCGCGCTGGTCGGCCCTTCCGGCGTCGGTAAAACCACGCTACTGAAAGTCATGTGTGGCCTGCTGTCCCCGACCAGCGGCGATGTGATAGCGGATAACCTCGATATTCAGAAAATCGGCCTTAACAACTTCCGTCATGGAACGGCCTGCGTTCTGCAGGAAGACAGACTCTTCTCGGGTTCCCTGATCGATAATATCAGCGGCTTTGAAGATAACGCCGATATGGACTTTATCGTTGAATGCGCACGCAGATGTAATATCCATGATGAAATCATGAAAATGCCGATGGGATACGAAACCATTGTCGGCGAACTCGGTTTAGGCATCTCTGGCGGGCAAAAACAGCGGCTCTTAATCGCTCGCGCCCTCTACCGAAAACCCAGCATTCTGTTTATGGATGAAGCTACCAGTCATCTCGATCTTAAAAATGAGTCGATGATTAACCAGTCTATCTCTGGGTTAAGCATTACCCGAATCATCGTCGCTCATCGGCCATCCACTATTGCCTCAGCCGATCGCATCATTGATTTATCACAGCTACGCACGCTGGCACCAGCATAACCCACAGGAAAAGGAGATCCGTATGCAAGGCACATTTATTGGTTTTAATACCGCATCAATTAAATATGAAGACAAATTTTTAGCATTAATGCTCAAAGTAAAGCTGAGTAACCAACTTTGCCAGTCTTACTATCTTCAGGCCCAGGCGCTTACCGACCTCCTGTTAGTTTTACAACACAGGATGGGCGTTGTATTACAGCGCTTAAACGCTGAAGGTGAAAGTTATAAGAGTGAGCTGGTTGCTTTTAATGAGCAGCTCATAGAAAACACCCCGGTTATAGATATGCCGGAAGTCCAGCAGCCCAATCCGGAAAGGCGAGTCATATCGATTACGTTAAAACCAGGAGCGACCTGGTCAACGCTCATTCTGGTGCTGCAAAACGAGCAAATTGCTACGCTGCGCATTGATGATATGCAGGTTGAAGCGCTGCTGATTGGCATTCAGCAATCCCTTAAAAACGCCGGTGATAACGAACTGATTAAAAATTTAACGTCATCACTGGAAAGCCTGATGCTATATGCACTGGATTTAACGAATAACAAGAATGTTGATTACCAACAGTACATCCAGGATGAGTGGAAACTCAATTTGTTTTCCCATTATCTGGGCGTACTGTACTGCTGTGACACGGAGGAAGGCCGAAAAATCATCTCCGGCGCGGTGATTAAAACCAACGCCGCCCATCCGTCAGAGCAGGAGAATAGCGTTGTGATGCGCTTAATTGAGAAGAGCCCAAAACTGAAAGAAGTGCATGCGCAGCATCAACCCTGCCAGATTTTTAGCCAAATTATTCCTTCTCAGCCGGGAAGAATGCTGTCGCTGGAGGAGTGCCTGCGGCCTTTACATGCGTTCTACCTGGCGACACAGGCGAAAATCAACGCGCGCTAAAAATATGCCAGGTGCCTCTATTGGCTCAAGAGAGGCACCTGTTAAATCAATTCGGGCACTTATAAACCTGGCCGTTCATTTGGCTATCGGTCGGGACAAAGCTGGACAACAGATTCTGCGTCGGGCTGCTGACGCCGTAAATCACGTTGCCTCCCATTTCTGCCGCATGGTTACGCAGAGCGTTTGCCGCACCGCGCATAGAGCCGCCTTCATCACCATTCTGCCCGGACAGCCAGTTGCTCTGCGTACCGGTCGCGGTGCCTAACAGCTGGCATTCAGAACCCGGTTTATCCTCAACAAAGCGTACGTTCTGGCCACCAGAGGTCAATTCGTTGCTGGAGCTGCAACCTGCTAACAACAATGCTGCGCCGACAATCCCTGCTAAATATTTTACCTGCATGTTATTCCCCACGATCAATGAGCTGGACGCACTGGCCCGGATGTACAACCTTATACTAAAAAGACGACAAAAAGAAAAACCCCCGAGCATTTCTGCCCGAGGGTTCTTTATTTCTAAGGGGTATAGCGCACGATTACATCATGCCGCCCATACCGCCCATGCCACCCATACCGCCAGCAGCCCCTAAGTCAGGCGCGTCGCTTTTCGGCAGGTCAGTGACCATGCACTCGGTGGTGATCATCAGACCAGCAACGGATGCTGCGTACTGCAGAGCAGAACGCGTCACTTTGGTTGGGTCCAGGATACCGAAGTCGATCATGTTGCCGTATTCTTCAGTTGCGGCGTTATAACCGTAGTTACCTTCCCCGCCTTTCACGTTGTTCGCAACAACAGACGGCTCTTCACCGGCGTTGGATACGATCTGACGCAGCGGAGCTTCCATTGCGCGCAGCGCAACTTTGATACCGACGTTCTGATCTTCGTTCTGAGCGGTCAGGCCAGCCAGTTTAGCGGCAACGCGAACCAGCGCTACGCCACCACCGGCAACCACGCCTTCTTCAACCGCAGCACGGGTCGCGTGCAGGGCATCGTCAACGCGTGCTTTCTTCTCTTTCATTTCAACTTCGGTCGCTGCGCCAACTTTGATTACCGCAACGCCGCCTGCCAGTTTCGCAACGCGCTCCTGCAGTTTTTCACGGTCGTAGTCAGAAGTCGCTTCTTCGATCTGCTTACGGATCTGAGTTACGCGGCCCTGAATCGCAGCTTCTTCACCCACGCCATCGATGATGGTGGTGGTGTCTTTGTTGATAACAACGCGTTTCGCCTGACCCAGGTCTTCCAGAGTCGCTTTTTCCAGCTCCATACCGATCTCTTCAGAGATAACGGTACCGCCGGTCAGAGTTGCGATGTCCTGCAGCATAGCTTTACGACGGTCGCCGAAGCCCGGAGCTTTAACCGCAGCCACTTTAACGATGCCGCGCATGGTGTTCACCACCAGGGTCGCCAGCGCTTCACCTTCAACGTCTTCAGCGATGATAACCAGCGGTTTGCCAGCTTTCGCTACGGCTTCCAGAACCGGCAGCATTTCGCGGATGTTGGAGATTTTTTTGTCAGCCAGCAGGATGAACGGGCTTTCCAGCTCAACAGCACCGGTTTCCGGCTTGTTGATGAAGTACGGGGACAGGTAGCCGCGGTCAAACTGCATACCTTCAACCACGTCCAGTTCGTCTTCCAGACCGGTACCGTCCTCAACGGTGATCACGCCTTCTTTACCGACTTTGTCCATCGCTTCCGCGATCAGTTTACCTACGGTTTCGTCGGAGTTAGCGGAGATGGTACCTACCTGAGCAATGGCTTTAGAGTCAGAACACGGTACGGACAGCGCTTTCAGTTCTTCAACGGCGGCAACGACAGCTTTGTCGATACCACGTTTCAGGTCCATCGGGTTCATACCCGCAGCAACGGCTTTCAGGCCTTCAGCGATGATCGCCTGAGCCAGTACGGTTGCGGTGGTGGTACCGTCGCCTGCAGCGTCGTTCGCTTTAGAGGCAACTTCTTTCACCATCTGCGCGCCCATGTTTTCAAACTTGTCTTCCAGCTCGATTTCACGCGCTACGGAAACGCCGTCTTTAGTGATGGTCGGCGCACCGAAGGATTTGTCCAGAACCACATTACGGCCTTTCGGGCCCAGGGTTACTTTAACTGCGTCTGCCAGTACGTTTACGCCGCGCAGCATTTTCACACGAGCGTCGTTACCGAATTTTACGTCTTTAGCTGCCATTTTATCTTTCCCTTAAATTCGTATGTTCAGTGTCGTTCGCGGATTACGCTTCAACAATTGCCAGAATGTCGCTTTCGGACATGATCAACACTTCTTCATTGTCGATCTTCTCGGACTTCACGCCATAGCCATCGTTGAAAATGACGATGTCACCAACTTTAACGTCCAGAGGCTGCACGGTTCCGTTTTCCAGGATGCGGCCCTTACCGACAGCGATGATTTCGCCACGAGTTGATTTTGCTGCCGCAGAACCGGTCAGAACGATGCCGCCAGCAGACTTCGTTTCAACTTCTTTACGTTTGACGATCACACGATCATGTAACGGACGAATACTCATTTTGATAGCTCTCCTTTGAGAAAGTCATTATCAGTTATGGATGACGCCGGTCCGCACACGGTTTTCCGGCTAGTGCCCTGAGAGATGGGGATGGGGTTTTACCGCTTCAAGGGGAAAAGTAAAAAAAAATTTGTCCTCGTGCTCGGACGCACATAAATTTGCCGTCCTCGCCCGACGTCATAAGCAAAAGCGATTGTGATACCATCCTTTTTTTGCCGGGCGCAAGGTCGAATCATGAGTGGTTTAAAACAGGAGTTAGGGCTGGCTCAAGGCGTGGGATTACTCTCCACGTCATTACTGGGAACCGGGGTCTTCGCCGTTCCGGCACTGGCCGCGCTGGTCGCCGGCGATAACAGCCTCTGGGCCTGGCCGGCGCTGATTTTACTGGTGTTTCCCATCGCTATCGTCTTTGCGACGCTGGGTCGCCACTTTCCCAGCGCCGGCGGCGTGGCGCATTTTGTGAATATGGCCTTTGGCCCGCGTCTGGCGCGCGTCACCGGCTGGCTCTTTTTATCGGTGATCCCGGTGGGATTACCCGCGGCCCTGCACATCGCCACCGGCTTTGGTCAGGCGCTTTTTGGCTGGCACGACAGCCAGCTGCTGCTGGCCGAGCTGGGAACGCTGGCGATTATCTGGTGGGTCGGTTCCCGCGGAGCCAGCTCCAGCGCCAATCTACAAACGCTGGTTGCCGTGCTGATTGTCGCCCTGATCGTCGCCATCTGGTGGCGCGGCGCGATCAATCCCGCGCAGATCCCCTTCCCGGCGCCCGCTGAAATCGATAGTTCGCAGCTTTTCTCCGCACTTTCAGTGATGTTCTGGTGCTTTGTCGGGCTGGAGGCTTTTGCACACCTGGCCTCTGAGTTTAAGCAGCCGGAACGCGATTTCCCCCGCGCGCTGATGATTGGCTTATTACTGGCGGGTTCCGTCTACTGGGCCTGTACCGTGCTGGTCCTGCATTTTCATGCCTTTGGCGAGGAGATGGCCGCCGCCGCGTCGCTGCCCAATATCGTGGTGCGCCTGTTTGGCGTGCAGGCGCTGTGGATTGCCTGCGTTATCGGCTATCTCGCCTGCTTCGCCAGCCTCAATATCTATATTCAGAGTTTTGCTCGCCTGGTCTGGTCGCAGGCGCAGTACAAGCCCGAGAGCTATCTGGCCCGGCTGTCGCCGCGACAGATTCCGCGCAACGCGCTGAACGCGGTGCTCGGCTGCTGCGTCATTAGCGCGTTATGCATTTATGCGCTCAATATCAATCTTGATGCGCTGATCGTCTACGCCAACGGCATTTTTATTATGATCTATCTGCTGTGCATGCTGGCGGGCTGCCGTTTGCTTGAGGGACGTTATCGCGCGTTAGCGGCGTTTGGCAGTCTGCTGTGCCTGCTGCTGCTGGCGATGGTGGGCTGGAAGAGCCTTTACGCGTTTATCATGCTGGCGGTACTGTGGCTGTTTTTACCGAAGCGCAGGCTGGCGGAGGGGTATTCCAGGCCGGAGTAACCGGCCCGGGCAATGCATGTTAGTCGCGGCGATCGTCTTTATGATCGAGACGGTCGCGTTCGTCGTCTTTACGCTGGTATTCGCCTTCAAAGGTATCGCCGCCGCCCGTTCCGGCGCTAAACCCGCCGCCCGGCATTCGGCTAAAGCGCAGATGCGGCATCAGTTTTAAGGTCAGATGCTTCTGTACCGGAGGTAACAGCAGCAGCAGCCCCAGGAAATCGGTAAAGAACCCCGGCAGAAGCAACAGCAAACCGGCGATAATCAGCGACACGCTTTTGATCATCTCTGCGGCCGGGCTCTCCCCCGCTGCCATCTTCTGCTGCATCAGCATGAGGTTTTTAAAGCCCTGGTTTTTCACCAGCGATATCCCCACCACCGAGCTGAAGATCACCAGAATCAGCGTCAGCAGAACGCCAAGCACATGAGCGACCTGGATAAAGATCGAGATTTCAATGTAAACGTATAAAAAAACGGCAATTAACGGAATCCAACGCACCGGCGTCTCCTTCATTAACAGACGCCAGCATCGGCGCCCGTAGTCATAGATGTGCTATTCGCATCAGCAAGATGTTGGGCCAAAACGTCACTTTTCAATCGTAAAAAAAGCTTATTTTTTTCAAAATTAGAAAACCGGTGACTCATTTCACAGATTAATAATTCTTATAAGATTCACTACATAATAAGTGATCAGGGCGGCTGATATTCGCTATCATCAGCATATGATCGTGGGCACCGGGCCGATTAAGGAAATAATCTGCGGCCAGAAAATGCGCTAGATCCCATAAATTCTGCGTATTTGGTGAATTCATAGGCAGCTTGAAAGAGAAGGTTCACATGTTAAACAACATTCGTATCGAAGAAGACCTGTTGGGTACCAGGGAAGTTCCAGCTGACGCTTACTACGGCGTCCATACTCTGAGAGCGATTGAAAACTTCTACATCAGCAACAACAAAATCAGCGATATCCCTGAATTTGTCCGCGGAATGGTGATGGTGAAGAAGGCCGCTGCGCAGGCTAACAAAGAGCTGCAAACTATCCCCAAAAGCGTCGCCAATGCCATTATCGCCGCCTGCGATGAGGTCCTGAATAACGGCAAATGCATGGACCAGTTCCCGGTCGATGTGTTCCAGGGCGGCGCGGGCACTTCCGTTAACATGAACACCAACGAAGTACTGGCGAACATCGGCCTTGAGCTGATGGGCCACCAGAAAGGCGAATATCAGTATCTCAACCCGAACGACCACGTTAACAAATGCCAGTCCACCAACGATGCCTACCCGACCGGTTTCCGCATCGCGGTCTACGCCTCTATCCTCAAACTGATCGATGCGATTAATCAGCTGGGCGAAGGTTTCCAGCAGAAGGCCGTGGAGTTCCAGGACATTCTGAAAATGGGCCGGACTCAGCTACAGGATGCGGTACCGATGACCCTCGGTCAGGAGTTCCACGCGTTTAATGTTCTGCTTAACGAAGAGACCAAATGCATTCTGCGCACCGCGGAACTGCTGCTGGAAGTGAACCTTGGCGCGACCGCTATCGGCACCCGTCTGAACACCCCGGATGGCTATCAGCAGCTGGCGGTACAAAAACTGGCGGAAGTCAGCAACCTGCCGGTTGTCCCCGCGGAAGATCTGATCGAAGCGACCTCCGACTGCGGCGCCTACGTGATGGTCCACAGCTCTCTGAAGCGTCTGGCGGTAAAACTGTCCAAAATCTGTAACGACCTGCGCCTGCTCTCTTCCGGCCCGCGCGCTGGCCTGAACGAAATCAACCTGCCTGAACTGCAGGCGGGCTCTTCCATCATGCCCGCCAAGGTTAACCCGGTGGTCCCGGAAGTGGTCAACCAGGTATGCTTCAAAGTAATCGGTAACGACACCACCGTCACCATGGCTTCCGAAGCGGGCCAGCTGCAGCTGAACGTGATGGAACCGGTGATTGGCCAGGCGATGTTTGAATCTATCCATATTCTGACCAACGCCTGCTACAACCTGCTGGAAAAATGCGTCAGCGGCATCACCGCCAACAAAGCGGTATGTGAAAGCTACGTCTACAACTCCATTGGCATCGTCACCTACCTCAACCCGTATATCGGCCACCACAATGGCGATATCGTCGGCAAAATCTGCGCTGAAACGGGCAAAAGCGTGCGGGATGTGGTGCTTGAACGCGGCCTGCTGACCGCAGCGGAGCTGGACGATATCTTCTCTGCGCAAAACCTGATGCATCCGGCCTACAAAGCGAAGCGTTATACCGATGAAAGCGAACAGTAGGTTTTCCGATTAAACTAACCACGGGCATGTCAGCAATGACATGCCCTTTTTGTTCTTATTGATTTACTAAATTACAACAACCCAATATCAACTTGTTAATAAAACAAGGAAGGCAAATATGTTTGGTGCAGAACTCGTTATTGTCCTGCTGGCGATTTATCTGGGGGCCAGGCTCGGGGGAATCGGCATCGGTTTCGCCGGTGGCCTGGGCGTCCTCGTCCTGACCCTCGTGTTTCAAATTAAACCTGGCGCGATCCCCTTCGACGTCATCGAAATCATTATGGCGGTTATCGCCGCTATCGCCGCCATGCAGGTCGCCGGAGGGATGGATTACCTGGTCAGCCTTGCCGAACGTATGCTCCGGCGTCATCCCAAATACATCACCTTTCTCGCGCCGCTGGTCACCTGGTTTATGACCGTGCTTGCCGGAACCGGGCATACGGCGTTCTCAACCTTACCGGTTATCACCGAAGTGGCGAAAGAACAGGGCATTCGCCCCTCACGCCCGCTCTCCATTGCGGTGGTCGCTTCGCAGATTGCCATTACCGCCTCGCCGATTTCCGCCGCGGTGGTCTTCTTTGCCGGTATTCTCGAGCCCCTGGGCGTCAGCTACCTGACGCTACTGGCGATCTGTATTCCGGTTACCCTGATTGCCGTCATGCTTACCGCCATCGTCTGTAACTTCCTCGGCTGTGAGCTGAAAGACGACCCGATTTATCAGGAGCGGCTGGCAAAAGGGGAAGTCAAACTGCGCGGCAGCCAGGTTTTTGAACTGAAGCCGCACGCCAGACGCTCGGTATTACTGTTTCTGATCGGTATCGTCGCGGTGATGTTCTACGCCACCGCCATCAGCGATACCGTAGGGCTGATCCAGGATCCGGTCCTGCCGCGTAACGAAGCGATTGTGGTGTTTATGCTGACGATCGCGACGCTGATAAGCATCACCTGCAAAATCGACACCGGTGAAGTGCTCAACGCCAGCACCTTTAAATCCGGCATGAGCGCCTGCGTCTGCGTTCTCGGCGTCGCATGGCTGGGGGATACTTTCGTCAAAGCCCATATCAGCGATATCCAGACCGTGGCGGGCGACCTGCTGCACAACTACCCGTGGCTGCTGGCGGTGGTGCTGTTCTTCGCCGCGACCCTGCTATATTCCCAGGCCGCGACCACTAAGGCGCTGATGCCCGCCGCGCTGATGCTGGGCGTGAGCCCGCTTACCGCCATCGCCTCATTTGCAGCCGTCTCCGCCCTATTCGTTCTGCCGACCTACCCCACCCTGCTGGCGGCGGTCGAAATGGATGACACCGGCTCCACCCGCATCGGCAAATATGTCTTTAACCATGCCTTCCTGATCCCCGGCGTCATCGCCATTACGCTATGCGTGATCCTCGGGTTTATTTTCGGCGGCATCATGCTGTAAATCTCTTCAAATTCGGGCCAGATCCTGGCCCGTTTCGTTAATCCTCCCTATCTTGCGTGCTATAGTGCCTCTTTTCGCTGATACGAGGTTCACGATGACGATGCCTGATGCTGTTGTTGTACTCTGTACCGCGCCGGATGAAGCGACCGCCCAGGACCTGGCGGCCAAAGCGCTGGCGGAAAAACTCGCCGCCTGCGCCACTCTCCTGCCGGGAGCGACATCGCTCTACTACTGGGAAGGAAAACTGGAGCAGGAGTATGAAGTGCAAATGCTGCTGAAAACCGACCTTGCCCATCAGCAGGCGCTGCTGGACTGCCTGAAGTCCCATCACCCGTATCAAACCCCTGAACTTCTGGTTCTGCCCGTTATTCACGGAGACAACGATTACCTCTCATGGCTCAACGCATCATTACGCTGATCCTGCTGCTTTGCAGCACATCGGCCATTGCCGGCCTGTTCGACGCCCCTGGCCGCTCGAACTTTGTTCCTGCTGACCAGGCTTTTGCCTTCGATTTTCAGCAGAATCAACACGATCTTAATCTGACCTGGCAAATCAAGGATGGTTACTATCTTTACCGTAAACAGATAAAGCTGACGTCCGCCGATGCGGCGTTTACCGACCCCTCGCTGCCTGCAGGCGAATGGCATGAGGACGAGTTTTACGGTAAAAGCGAAATTTACCGCCAGCGCCTGACCGTGCCGGTCACTCTGACTCACGCCGCCGCCGGCGCGACTCTTACCGTGACTTATCAGGGATGCGCGGATGCCGGTTTCTGCTATCCGCCGGAAACCAAAATCGTGCCGCTCGGCAACGCGCTCGCGCGCTCCAGCAGCGATGCCGCCGTCGGGCAACCTGGGCTGACCCCGCCTCTGCCGCTGGAAACGCACCCGGCGCTGCCGGTAGAGTCGCCGTCTGACCTTCCGCCCCCCGCTGTGGACAATAAAGATGCCGCTCTCCCCTTTAGCGCGCTGTGGGCGCTCTTGATTGGTATCGGCATCGCGTTTACCCCCTGCGTGCTGCCGATGTATCCGCTGATTTCCGGCATCGTGCTGGGCGGTCAAAAACGTCTCTCCACCGCCCGCGCGCTGCTGCTGGCCTTTATCTACGTCCAGGGTATGGCCCTGACCTACACCGCCCTGGGGCTGGTCGTTGCCGCTGCGGGCCTGCAGTTCCAGGCGGCGCTGCAGCACCCTTATGTGCTGATCGGCCTGTCGGTGCTGTTTATCCTGCTGGCGCTGTCGATGTTTGGTCTGTTTACGCTCCAGCTGCCTTCGTCGCTGCAAACGCGCCTGACGCTGATGAGCAATAAACGCCAGGGCGGTTCACCCGGCGGCGTATTCGCCATGGGGGCGATTGCCGGATTAATCTGCTCGCCCTGCACCACCGCGCCGCTGAGCGCCATTCTGCTCTATATCGCCCAGAGCGGTAATCTGTGGCTGGGCGGCGGTACCCTGTACCTCTACGCGCTCGGTATGGGGCTGCCGCTGATCCTGGTGACCGTATTCGGTAACCGTCTGCTGCCGAAAAGCGGCCCGTGGATGGCCCACGTCAAAACCGCCTTTGGCTTTGTGATCCTGGCGCTGCCGGTATTTTTACTCGAGCGTATCGTGGGCGAACCGTGGGGCCTGCGGCTTTGGTCGCTACTTGGCGTCGCCTTTTTTAGCTGGGCGTTTATTACCTCGCTGGGCGGCACGCGCCCCTGGCTGCGTATTGTGCAAATAGCGATGCTCGGCGCCGCGCTGGTCAGCGCCCGTCCGCTGCAGGACTGGGCTTTCGATGCGCCGGTCGCGCAACGGCAGTCCCATCTCCAGTTTACCCGTATCCATAGCGTCGATGAGCTCAACCAGGCGCTGGCGCAGGCGAAAGGTAAACCGGTGATGCTCGACCTGTACGCCGACTGGTGCGTGGCCTGCAAAGAGTTCGAGAAATACACCTTTACCTCACCTGAGGTTCAACAGGCCCTGAAAGAGACCGTTCTGCTGCAGGTTGATGTCACCAAAAATAGCGCGCGGGACGCGGCGCTGCTGAAGCACCTCCAGGTGCTCGGCTTGCCCACCATTCTGTTTTTCAATGAACAGGGCGAGGAGCAGCCCATGCAGCGCGTCACCGGCTTTATGGATGCCGCGGCATTCAGCGCCCATTTGCGCGATCGACAACCGTGAGCGACACTGTAGGAGGAATAATGGAGGAAAAGACCGTGCAACGTGAAGATGTCCTGGGTGAAGCCATCCAAATCCTCGAAATCGAGGGTATCGCTAACACCACGCTGGAAATGGTCGCCGAGCGCGTGGCTTACCCGCTCAATGACCTCAAACGTTTCTGGCCTGACCAGGAAGCGCTGCTGTACGACGCGCTTCGCTATCTCAGCCATCAGGTCGATGCCTGGCGCCGCCAGCTTTTACTGGACGAGTCGCTCAGCGCGGAGCAGAAACTGCTGGCCCGCTACGCCGCGCTGACCACCTGCGTAAGCAACCATCGTTATCCCGGCTGCCTGTTTATTGCCGCCTGTACTTTTTATCCGGACCCTCAGCATCCGATCCATCAGCTGGCCGAGCAGCAAAAGCAGGCCTCGCTGGCCTATACCCATGAACTGCTTAGCCAGCTCGAAGTTGACGATCCGGCAATGGTCGCAAAGCAGATGGAGCTGATCGTTGAAGGCTGCCTGAGCCGACTGCTGATCAAGCGCAGCCAGACGGATGTCGATACCGCGCGTCGCCTGGCAGAAGACATTTTGCGTTTTGCCCAGTGCCGTATGGGCGGCGCCCTGACCTGATTCCGATATCTTAACCAATTCATCGCGCATATAATCCCCTCCTCATCGATATGCTGACAGGGTTTGATATGCGCTCTCTTCTTTGGGTTGCCATCATGGGGCTGTGTTCGACACCGCTCCTGGCAGCTTCTCCGCAAGGCTTTTCTTTCGCGCACAAAGACTGGGAGCTCGCCTGCGACAACACCGGGACCTGCCGAGCCGCCGGCTATGGCGCCACCATGGGCGAAGTCAGCGTTCTGCTGACCCGCAATGCGGGCGCGGCGCAGCACGTCATCGCTGTGGCGACTTTCGCGCAAACCGAACGCGATATCCCCCCTGACGCAACGGTAAATCTGTTCATTGACGATCGGGATAACGGCCCACTTGAGGCCGCCGACGAGAGCCACTTTCGCTTTGATGACACCCAAACGGCGGCCCTGATTCAGGCCCTGGAGCACAACGGCAAAATTGAGCTTGCCCTTAACGGCGAGCGTAAGACGCTCTCCGACGCGGGCAGCAGCGCCGTATTCCTGAAAATGGATGAGTTTCAGCAGCGCCTGGGCACTGCCGATGCGCTGTTACGCCAGGGCGACGCCGGTGATGAGAATATTTTGTCAGCCGCGCCCGCGCCGGAAATTATCGCCGCGCCGGTCATCCACAATGCCGCCACCGTAGCGCTGACGGCAAAGCAGCGGCAGAAACTCCGTCCCCAGCTCGTCCCTCTGCTAAACAGCCATTGCGACGACTGGCAAAACGCGGATATCCCGGCATCTGAGCGCCAGATCACCGCAACGCCGTTGGATAAAAGCCACACGCTGATTCAGGCGCTGTGCTGGCGCGCTGCCTACAACGACGGCTATGCAACGTGGGTGGTCGACAAGGCGTTTATGACCCAGCCTCAGCTGGTCACCACCGACGCCTCCAGCTATGCCGACGGCGTGCTCACCTTTTTCAATAAAGGCCGCGGTATCGCCGACTGCATCAGCGGTGAAGAGCGAGTCTGGGATGGCAAAACGTTTGTCCAGAGCCTGAAATACACCACCGGCGATTGCCGGGAGATCGCCCCCGGCGGCGCGTGGATGCTGCCCACCTTTGTGAGCCAGGTTATCCCGAAGCAACAGAAAGATGCCGATAACAACGCGCTGAAAGCGCTGTATAACGCCGTATTAAAGGAGCAGAAGGCCAATCCTGAACTGGATCTGAATAATATCGCCGAGCAGTTCCCCCTCAGCGGGAACGTCAGCCATTTTACGCTGACCTACGCGGACGACTCTCTGGTATCGACGACGAAACCGTCCGCCGATATCAGCGATGATGAGTGGCAGGCGTTTCTCCAGTCCGATATCAGCGCCGACTCCGAAAACGGTAAAGTGAGCTTTACGCTGGTCGACCTCGACGGTGACGGTAAACGCGATTTAATTATCGACAGCTACGTTGGCGGCACCGGACTCTTTAGCTATACCGGGATACTAAAACGCAGCGACGACGCTTTTGCTGCGGTTAACAGCGATGATAGCGGCAATGGCGATGATTTTGACGCAGGCGTTCCGGGCGCGCTCTATTCTCTCAACGGCCGCGGCGCCAACCAGTGGAGTCACTGGGTGCGCATTAACGGCCAGGTTTACGCACTCTGGTACAACGGCCAGTTTGGCGAAGACAATCTTTATCTGTTGCGCCCGTTTGGCCCCTCAGGCAGTACGCCGGCAGTGACAATCCGCTATCGCTACACCCTTAACGACATTCGCTCGCCGGAAAAAGACCAGCCTCTGACGCCCGCGCTGAATGAGCGGGAGAAGTCAGACCTGCTGAAGTCGCTGGAAGTGATGCAGAGCAGCCTGCTCAAGGATAAGCCACAGAGCGACAATGACGCGCCAATTTGCCCTATTCCTCCGGGCACATCATCCGACGACGCGGAAAACTACTACAGCGGGGTAGCGTCGAACTATATCTATGAAACCGTGGCATATATCCCGGTCTGGCTGAGCGATAAATGTTTTATCGGCACCATCTTTAGCCACCACGGCGCCTATCGTCACGGCGTCGATGCGGAAATCACGATCAGCTCGCCGCGCGATGACGAAGACATTGTTGGCGACTACGCGATCTCCGGATTACGCCGCGCTATCTCGGTGACCAGCGGCTGGAAAATCCGTGAAGGCGACAACGGTATGATGTAATTTTCAGCAAAAAAGCGTCTTCAGGTGCAGAATTGCCGCAAACTTAAGCAACCGGTAGATAAATCGAGAAATTTGATTGACGCCGCGTACGGATTACGGTTTAATGCGCCCCGTTGCCCGGATAGCTCAGTCGGTAGAGCAGGGGATTGAAAATCCCCGTGTCCTTGGTTCGATTCCGAGTCCGGGCACCACTAATTCTGCATCAAAGCACGCTGGTTAGAGGATAAATCCTTTGACGGGCGGAAAAAATGGAACCGGCAAGTTAATCTCGTAGTGTTTTCTAAGACCTTGTACACTCGATGTTAATGATTAGGTTCCTCTCAAAAAGGATGCCTGTGTCAGCAGGCGTCCTTTTCTTGAGCACTGGCAATTCTTACAGTTCGTTAAAGTTATGTCAAGGCGTGACTGGTTTCTACCTCGCCCGCCGGAATGACATCCATATACAGCGACAATTCCTCCTCTAGTGCCTGACCGGTGATCGCCAAATCCAACTCGACGTATTCCATTGTGGTACTGACGCTCCGATGCCCCAGCAGCCCTTTGACCAGCGCCAGATTGCGATCGGGCGACTTCATCATTTCCGTCGCCAGGGTATGCCTGAATCGGTGCGGGCTTACCTTAAAACCACACTCCTTTGTCAGTCTGGTGAAAAACGAACGAACAGGCTGTATCGCCGGTTCGGGACCCACTTCGCCTAATGGGTTCAGGAATCTTGCCACATCAAACAGGTAGCTTTCACGTTCGGCGCCTTGCGATATAGCGCGCTCAACCAGTATCCGCATACGCTCGCGGACAAAACTGACGACAGGAACCCGCCACTCGCGATAGGTTTTACTTCCCTCTCTGCACAGCAGAATGGCATTGGCTTCTAGATCGACGTCCATCAGACGTATGTGCAACAACTGGTTTTGCCGCATACCGGTCGAACGCAACACATCAATCACTGTCCGCCAATACCACACCGGATAGAGTGCGCAAGGCCGGCCTTTCTTCTCCTGGCGCTTTTCTCTTACTTCAAATTGCCCCAGAACCAGGTTCACCCTGACCAGTTGGTCACGACTCAGGATTTTCTTGCGTTTGCTTCCTAATGGCACCTGTGTTTCGTTGAGCGGATTCTCCCCGATAATGAGCCATTTTTTCTTGATCCCCTGGTTGTAAAGCGCCCGTAAATGACGCACCTTATTATTCCAGGTGCTGGTCGTTAAACCTCTTCCAAGCATGTCCCTGCGCCATAAAAGCAAGTCACGGTGAGTCACTTCGTCAGGCAACCTGTCATGGTCGATGAATTTCCGAAACACCGCGACCACGCGCCGATAGCTATTTTCAGTATCC
This sequence comes from Klebsiella sp. LTGPAF-6F, assembly GCF_001753185.1. Lineage (NCBI taxonomy): Bacteria > Pseudomonadati > Pseudomonadota > Gammaproteobacteria > Enterobacterales > Enterobacteriaceae > Klebsiella > Klebsiella sp. LTGPAF-6F. The sequence goes on along the minus strand of NZ_CP017450.1, from coordinate 620,855 downwards.
GGTCGCAATGGTTTAGAGAAAAAGTATTCATCAAGCAATGCATCCCAGCTCATTAACCGTTCCTTATTCATGATTGACACCCCTCTTGTTTAACAGACATACAGCGAACGCCCGGCTCCCCATAGCACAGATAATTCCAGTCAGGGGATAACCAGCATCTTGCTATCGTCAGGTACATTTTTTCCGCGAAAGAGCAAACTCGCTTTAATGAGGTAGCCTTTAGTTCGTTTATAAGGGCCCGAGCCATCGGTGCTTTCATACAGATGAGCGAAATAAAAACGTTTCTCTTTGACCCGACGGTGTTTTTCCAGACGTTCAAAGTCCTCCTGGAGGGCTTCGCGCTGATTGCCATCCAGTCCTTGCTGTTTCAGATAAAGATAAAAAATACCGGGTACGGTGATAAAAACAAAACCAGAAACAAAATGGACTCTCGCCCCTGCCGTGTTGACCTCGATCTCGCCTGAATTAAGCCCTTCACTTAACCATTTCCAAAAATGTTCTCCCGGTTTATTTTCTGAGGGCGGGCCACCAAACGGCAGCATTTGCTCCTCTGGTGCGAGCGTTTCCCCACCAGAGACCTCAGCAATGTCCAGGGGCTCGGCTGGCGGTAGCGGTTCAATTTCAGGCTTGGCTGTTTGATCGAGCAAGTCAGCTAATTTTTCCGTTACGTCAGGCATATCCGGCACCGGGGCGTGGCTATCTTTAGGCGGAGGAACCTCTTCCTGATTTTTTGGGTGCACCGGTGCAGACACCTTTACTGCCATCAGTGACAACAAGGTCGCCATATCCTCTTCAGTGCCGGCAACCGGTTCAGGCGCCACAACCATTTCAGCCAGCGGTTTGTCATTGACGGGTTCATCCAGTGCGGAGCTCAGCAACACATCGGCTGTGGGCGTTTTGCTCACCTCTGCCGCAGGCTCGCTTTCCACTGACGGCGCTTCAACCGCAGGTAAAGTACTGGCCGCGCTTTGCAAATCCTCCGCCGGGGCCAATGGCCCGACAGCGGCAGTGACCGTTTGCAGCGGTACCGGTGAAACGATAGCCACGCTCCCCGACGGTAAGGCAGGCAACAGACTCTCCCCCCGCGCCTGCCGAACGGCTTCCCGGACAATCTCATCAATCACCGGTAATGGGCTGGGCTGATGTGCAACAATCATCATAAGTGCCTGGGCGGCGGCCGGCAGCGTCGACAGCCAGGCAATGGCATCCGACGGCACCAGGCGTGCGGCGATCAACGCACTCTGACTTGCCGTCAGTACCGGCTCAGGCGGCTTAACCCTGAAACGAAAACGGTATGGTTCACCCGGTACGGTGATGCCGGGCAACCAGGGCCGGCCGCTCAGCAGTTCGCCTTCAATTTGGCTGAGGACTGGCAGGTAACGACAAAGGGCGGCGTAAAAAATGACGGCATTCCACAGTACATTCTGGGCGGACTGATCTTCCGGCGCGGCACCGGGGGGAAGCATATGCCCCCTGGCCAGGCGTACGGCAAACGTCGTCGTCTGCAGGGTGACCTCCGCCAGCCCGCCCTCTCCGGCATACTCCCCTTGTTGCGTCGCTGGCAACAATTGCATCAGCGTTACCAAATGCTCTAGGGGCTGCAGATAAAATTGCCTGTAGAGGTCTCCAGGTAATGCACTGCTTTCCCATAGCTGTTGCAGGCATTGTTTGCGGGATACCGGGTTCAACAGTTGTCCGGCGGATACCGGCATAAAATAGCCTGCGGGGCATGCCGGAGATGAAGACTGAAGCACAGATTTTGCCGGTGCCGCCCGGCTGCCAACCAGTAACGCCCTGATGGCTTTCAGCATGACGTCTCCCCGGAGGTATCACGCTCTTCGGCCATAAGCGCCTGCAGCAACGTATTGATCACCAGCGTTTGCCGGGCGCGCGTCACCGCCACATACAGCAAATTGGTTTCATCGGTACGTTCGCACTCCGCCATCAACGGATCGGTAATATCGGCAAAATCCTCATCCAGCACCACCACCGGCCACTCCAGCCCCTTGCTGCGATGAGCCGTTGAAACGGTGACCTGGGCCTGATTTTCATTCGTCACCGCATGCTCACGCATCACCTGTAGCTTTTGTGGCAGGGGGAAATACCGATCAAGCAACCGCAATGCCTGATTCATGTCGGCATCTTTGGTGGCTCTGGCCACGGCTTCAAACTCGTCAAAGTGGCGATATTCCCGTGCCAGCTGTGGCGATTGCATGCGTTCCGGCATATCGGCCGAGAACCAGTACAAATCCTCCATTTCTTCCGTTTTGTAGCCGGCGATGCCGCCCACCCAATACACTTTTTTCCCAGCCAGGCTGGCCTGCAGCGCCGCACCGATGACGCCGGCAACGGTCCGGCTCAATATGGCGACATGCTCCTGCCCGGCGTCTTTGGGCAAATGTGCCACAACGTTATCACTGCCCCCATTACCCACCACGGCCAGCGTTTCTCCCTGACGGGCCAGCAGCATATTTGCCACGCCAGCCACCGCCGGGCCAAAACGAAAACTGTGGGTCAGGCACAATTGATCCGCGTCAGCCAGTTGCGGCGCATCGAGCGCATTTTCGGCGCCGCGAAACCGGTAAATCTGTTGATGACGATCGCCGACCAGCACCACGTTGCAGCGCTGTGTCAGTACCAGCGACTGGGTGACCGGGTTTGCATCCTGCCCTTCATCGAACAGCACGGTATGCCAGCGCGTCGAGAAATCGGGCCGGGAGAGCTGGTACAGTTTAAGATAGACGTCATGGGTGACAGGAAATATCCCGTCCTGGCGGGCTGATTCATGCCAGAGCTGTTGCGCTGCGGCCAGTATTTTTCCGGCGGACAATCCACTGCGTGCCTCGTTGTCCGGTAAGTGTTGATGCCCAAACTCGGTATCGCTACTGCAGAGGAAGGCATTGAAAGTGGTGATAGCCGCTCGTGCCAGCGGCCAGTGGCGGGTATTGAGCTGCCGGGCAACGTCGGTGATGCGCAGATTCCCGGTCAGCCGGTGTTGGTAGTGACGGCCAAAATTAGGCCAGGCCAATTGATGTGATGTTTTGCATTCCACGTTGAACGGGAATTTTTGCTCGGCTTCATCCCTGACCGACCGATTATAGGCGAGATAGAGCATCCTGCTTTCAGGGTTGGCCAACGCAAAACGCACCAGGGTCGAGGTTTTGCCTGTGCCGGCAAAGGCCCTGACCACCAGGCGGTGTCCGGACCAGCCGATGACGGCGGCCTGTTCAGGCGTATCAGAATAGGACATCAGCAGCACTCCGTAAAATCATGACCGGCGTTATGCTGCGCGGGTCGTTACAACGTTCGCCACAGAAAAACCTTTTCCCGGAAAGAAAAGATTATTTTCAGACAGATTTAATGCTACGACAGCGCCTGACCGAAAATACGGGTTAACCACATGATAAGAAAGACGAAACAATACGGTCTAAAATAAAAAAAACCGGCCAACAGGCCGGCACAAAGACAGCGTTTATTGCCCGGAGTCAGGCAATACTTTCCCGTCTTGACTGTAACCGATGTGCCCAGTTCCCCAGATAATGGCCGGGCGTGTAGAGGATCCGACGACGTTCATCGTTAAGGCTGTTCCCAATCACGACTTCACCCGCTACGCCACAAAGTGACAACTGTATATAGGCCATTCCAGCCGCCAGTGGATCAACATCCGTCGCGGAAACCCACAGGTAACGGTGCGAAGCGTAACCTGCCTGGTTAAGAACATCGGCATAGGCTAATACCATGCAACCCGCTCCGCATGCAGGCTCGCTGAGCGTGATAAAGGGGCGCTGTTTAAACACCTTATTCACATCGCCCAGCTGTATTTTTGCCATCATGAGTGAAATTTCCCACGGCGTAAAAAACTGGCCGCGGTATTTGTCGCCCAGTTCCAACTGCATAAACACCCGGCCGAGGAAGTCACAGAACCCTGTTTGCAAGCCGTTAACCACATGGGCAAGCAGTTGCGCCAGACGATTCACATCCGTTTTTTCATAGCCACTGATTATTCGCATATATTTGTCCTCCCGCTTTTGGCTGAAGCAAAGACGGTTCTCCAGCGCAATCACGCTGCAGCTGACAAAATCTTCGAATACCTTGTGCCGCTTATGGTATCGCGCCGTCTGGTTAAAAAGAGAAACAAAAGCCTTTTCATGGTTAATAACGCCGTTCATACGTGCTCTCCACAAAAAAGGGAACACGTATCCCGTCAGGGAAACAATGTTCCCCAACGGGTAAAAAGGCCACCGTTGTCAGCGGTGGCCACAGGTTAATTTAAACGCAAAGACAGCGGTTAACTGGCAGTTGCATTTGACGAAAGCGGCACTGAATCCTTGTCTGCGTAGGTCAGGTACACAACCTCATCCTCAGGCTCTATTCGTCCGCCATCGACATGTTCGCCACGGTCGTAACAGTCATAACCACTGCGTTCCGCATCCGGCATAAACCAGGCATGCTCGACCTGGCAACTGAACTGCTCTGATAATACCCCGATAACTTCGCCTTCCGGCGGATACCACGGAGAGTCGAAATGCACCGTTAACGTGTTGATACCGTCACGAACGCAACCAACGTTATGCCCACATGGCCATTCAACCCCGTACTGGCGGCCGTAAAGCCCGGGTGTTGTCGGCACGTCCCGCAACAGATCCCCTGAACCATTCAGTTCAGTGGCCAAACGTGTCGGTATCAGCATCAGCATATCGCACGGGGCGGTATACTCGGGCATCATGCCTAGACGTTCCCAGCAATTGCCGGCATCAATGACGGGGCTGACGCCGACGATGCCAAACCAGTCCGCATACTGACGGGTGAGTACATCCGCAATACGAGCCTGCGCCATGGCCGGGATATTTTCCCACTTCACCGCATCAATGCCTGACTGTCGGTAAAGACGTTCAATCAGTCGAATGTTTTCAGTCGTTAACGACACATCCGCTTTCAGCAACCCAATCCATTGTTCAAAGGCCAGATTCTGCGGCGATGCCACGCCAGGATGCGCCAGTAATCCTGGATAGGGTACATAGATACCGGGCTTTACCGTCGCCGGCTTCAATATTCCGGCGCAACCTGCCAAAAACAGGCGGCAGCTCTGCAAAATGGCATGACGATAATCAGGCACCACATGGCCATTGACCCATTTTTGCACCTCATCCACAAACACGGATTGGCCAGTGATAATCAAACGATTGTTGCACCAGTTCGACATGGTAGTTCTCCTCTTCTTTACAAGAAAAAGAGGGAGTTTCCCCCATAGGGGGAATGTCTCCCCCTATGGGTCAGGTGTTAAATCATGACAGTCAGACTGATTACGCCTTCCTCTCTGTTAGCTGTATTCTTCTTCTGCCTCCAGGATAACCTTCAACTCGTCGGCTTCACGGATATACGGTGATAGTGGTTGATAGTCAGTGGAATCAATGCGTTCAAGGTGGTACTTGTCCACCAGGGTGTTGATCGCCTCAAATGGCTGTATCCCGGCCTCCTCTAAAGCAATAACGCAATCATCTTCACACAGCTCGGTATCGTTTAACGTCAGGCCAAAGTATTTGGCCAGAAGCATGCCGGCAGTGGATTGCCAGATTTGTTGTTCATGATTCATCATGATGCCTCTCTCATGCCGCCACTGCGGATTCAGTCGTCCCCATTTCTGCTTCAGCCAGAGGCGTTAACAGAAACTCGGATGCCTCCCTTGCCTGTTTGCTGGCACGAAAAATCGCACGTTTATCCTCATGCAGCACCTTAAGCCAGGACTCAAGGTAACTGTCGTGCTGGACATGACCGAAGATCCCCAACTGCGCACATAAAAAAGCGCTGCCCAGCTCGGCCACCAGTTCTTCAAACGCATAAAGCGGATCGCCGAACCGGCGCGAAGTTAAGGCGATCCCCTCACGATTAAGCCGTTTGGCATGACCGGTACTGTGTACCAGTTCATGCAGCAACGTTGACCAGTAGTCCGCCTCGGTTCGAAACTGCCGAACCTGCGGCAAAACAATCTGGTCGCGGCCCGGTGAGTAAAACGCCTTGTCCTGGTAAATCCGGTCAAATTGAACGCTACAGGCTTCAACCATCGTATTAACCTGTTCCTGAATTTTCTCATCAACCCGCGTGACATCCTGTTCCGGGGCATCTGCCGGCGGTTCGCCGACAACGCTATCTGGGAGGTCATCACACTGGGCGACATTAAACAGATACAGGGGTTTCAGCATGGGTATTCGCATTTTCAGCGGGTTCCCGTCGTCGTCCAGTTGCGGCTTACCGTCGGTATCCTCCACCTGTTTATCCCAGGGTTTGAATACCACGGCCAGTGTCGCGGTCTCGCCTGCGCGCATATGGCCGCCAACGGCTTGCGCCTGTTTGTAGGTTAACCAGCGATTAGCCTCATAGCCCTTCTCAGCTGCAGCTATCCATAACAGCAATACATTGACGCCGCTGTAGAGATAACCGGTCATGCCGTTGCACGGCATGGCGGCATTCGGAGAAATACGGGGCTTATTGGTTCGCCATGGCTTACGCCAGGGCAAGGTTCCATTCTCAATGGCCACAATAATTTTGTCCGTCACCTGCTGATACAGATCCGGACGGTCGCCACGAGATTGAGTGAACTGACGTGATGTTTTTTTCATGGAGTGCTCCTCATAAAAAAAGGCGCATTCCTCCCCAAGTGGCGAAGAATACGCCCCGGGGGACAGAAAAAGGGTTAGCAAGCGGGGTAACGTATCGCCTCTTGTGTGTTGACCGAGTCAATGCGCTGTTTCAGTAACCCGAAAGCGGCCTGGAACTCTTCCCGATCGCGCGGTTTAGTCCGTTTGCAAGCGGTGTAGCAAGCCGTTCCCAGCAGGTTGATGGCGCTGTTACGCCAGCGTTTCAGTAACGATTTACCGACACATGCCGGATAATGGGTGTTAGCCTGTTGCAGCAGACGCGCAGCCATTCGACGGTAATCTGCAACGCATACCCACTCAACAGGAGCAACATGAATGATGAGTTCCTCTTTGAGTAAATGTATCCGTAACTGATTGCTTTCAGAAAGTATTCGTTCAGCAGCCTTTGCATCCAGTTTGAGGTGCTCGCAAAAGTCATCACCGCCGGCAAATTCACAGGCAGTATCGTACCAGTCCTCATCCTTCTCAGGATGGCAGCCATCCGCATAAACCAGATGCTTGATATGGCCATCTTTTCGCCACTCTCCCTCCGCCGACATCAGGTAAATCCCCTGATCTTTGACCAACAACAACTCACACTGGTTGGCCAACGTTTCCTCGACGACCGGACGCAATTCCGCAGGGTTAAAATGCAACATGTTTGTCTCCTTCAATAACGGAGACAGCTTCCCGGGAAGGAAAGCTCCCTCCGGGGATTAACGCCTTAAAGGCGCAGGGTTCTTTAGCTCAAAACCGTAAGGTCATCAGTATTCGTAAAAATTTTCCGCTTTTAGTTGATACAAGTGATGCTCGGCTTCAGTCAGGATCCGCCAATCGTCTTTATTCAGAGAACGTTTCGGATCGGAAAGAAAAGTAAGTAAAAGCTCGTCTACAGAACCCGCCATCACTGTTACGGAAGACGGTGAAAGAGGAGCCGATAACACAGGCCAGCCCAGATTCCGGTTCAGCCAACGTAACGGCATAGACCAACTGGCTTCGCCGGCAGAGGAATGCACCCGAAAATTATTCGGGCAGAGACTGTGCAACAGCACCATGACAAGCCGACTAAAAAAATCATAGGGTTGATGCTGTGGGGTAAATTCCTGAACGCAAAGTGTGTTGTTGCTACGTATACGTTCGACAGTGATGACATCCGGTCGGTGTTCAGCATCAGTTTCGCCAGAAAAGACCAGAACGCCAGAGTCAGGGAACAGACCAGAAGCATCAGTCAGTGCCCTATGCTGCTCATCATACGGACGCAAAATAGAGGGTAATCTCCAAAATGTATCCGTCACTGCCAGCACAAAATTTTGCCAGTCGTGAGGGGCAACAGTATTCACCTGTTCAATGGTGTAAGCGATGGGTTCAACAGTGGGGTTGAAAGATAACGAGCTCATGAATAAATCCTCCAGAAAGAAATGAAGGGGGATTTATCCCCCGGACGGGAATAAATCCCCGTCTGGGTCAGTCGTTACAGAAAACCAAACGCTTTAATGGTAATGGTAACGAAGTGAAGCAAGATGTTCGGCCAGAATCATTGCCGCCGCCATTGCCTCCCTTTGAGTACGAAATACGACTGAAGCCGCTCCTGCTGTCAACGGTCGGATAGAAAAACTGTACTTCCCGGCATGGAATCCGGAACGAGAGATGATTGACGCCCCCCAACCACCAGATGGCAGTGGGAAAGCTCTGGCCCTAAAGCTCAGATCTCCCATAGCGGTATGTTTCCACTCACCTTCAATTACGCCTTCCAGAACCGGATTTATTTGGCACCAGAGCGAACGCAATTTTTCGGTGACGCGAAAAGTTGGACGCAAGTAACGCAGTGAAAAGGTATGCATGGTATTTCTCCTGTAAAAACGGGAAACACCCGTCCCATCGGGAAGGTATTTCCCGATGGGTAAGCCAACTGCAAAGCAGACTGGCTGATGGTGATTAATCGTCCATATCCATTGAATAGACGAACTATGGGTGAATGAGACAATGACGACCTAACCGAAAAAGCGTTTTCCGATGGGTAAGTCAGCTAAATCAGGAAGGCATAACCAGAGGTACAGACCACTGGTTGATAGCTGGAGTCTTAATGAACCTTCATCACCGTTAAGTGATCTCCGTTCTCAAAGGGTAAACGGAGTTACCACCACAAGGGCATCCTCTTTCAGGCTACAAGGATATTCGCGATCGCCCGAAGGCGTTTCTCACAGATCGCTGAAACATTGGTTGGCACTCACCCGAAGGCGCCTCTCACAGAGTGCTGAGGCATTGGCTGGTTGTCCTAAGACAACAAGTAAGCCTGTTCATTTTCAGACCACATGATGGCTCTGTCAAGACGATTTACCGACAAATCAGAAGCGATAAAAAGCCGCAGCCCTGTGCGACCTGCGGCGGCTACGTTCATCCAGTAAACGTGGGCCTTATCCCTAACCCTCCATGTTTACAACACTACTCTTACCCTCATTTGTTTGCGATATTCTGTTGGCGTCATACCTTTAAACCTACGAAACGCTCTTGTAAGCATACCTGCTTTAGTTCCATGCACTTTTTGAGATTTCCTGGCTTTCAGCCATCAGCCGGTACTCTTCCGGCGTCAGATTATTCAGGGATTCATGGGGACGCTCGCTGTTATATTCATACAGCCAGCGCTCCGTGATTTCCCTTGCTTCATTCAGTGTCCTGAACAGATAAAAATCCAGTGTTTCTGTTCGGTACGTACGGTTAAAACGTTCAATAAAAGCATTTTGCGTCGGCTTACCCGGTTTTATAAATTCCAGTATCACCCCATGTTCTTCTGCCCACTGCGCCAGTGTCAACGATACTGAACTTACCCAGCAATAGTAGACACGCGATTAAGTGAGTAAACTCTCAACCAGAGGTGACTCATGACAAAACCGACATCAACCAGCAAGAAACCCCGTAAGCAGCATACGCCGGAGTTTCGCGATGAAGCCTTGAAACTGGCTGAGCACATGGCCGTCACTTAATCTGTCGCGGCACTCGTCAAGGATACGTTCGATCAATCCCAGCGCCATACTACACTGCAAACTGAGAAAACGCGGGTGCACGGCTGGAAAAAAAGTCCGGGCGGCAGGATGGATCACATTGTCCTTCTCCAGTACGACATCGTCGAAGCGCAATGCCGCCGTAGCGCTGCCCTGCATCGCCATCAGCGAAAGGTCGTCAGAGCGCGACACGCCTGCAAGCCCGGAGCTTATACAGGCGATGAAAGCAAAGCTCGCCAGTTGACGGAACTCCGGCGTGTATTTGTTACGGTATGCCTTTTCCACGGGTTTTGCTTGCGTCATGGTCCATCTATTAATGACTTTACGCACTTCACAGCGTGTCCACTATTCATGTATTCATCGGTAGGATCACTCCGACGAGATCAAGGTCATGCGACACGCCGTTCTTGAACCATATCCTTGATAACAAAGGACATGCTGCTTCTTTGATCTCTTTTGATGAGTTGCTGTTGCAATTCATTCTTAATTGCATAATATAGATGAACAAATGGGCAGCAAGGCTGCGAACTATTCCGAAGATAAATTCGAGAAACCATCCGCCGATAATGCAATTCAGATGCATATGCGCTAAAGGGGTATTTATGTTCAATAGAGTAAAATCATTCGCTCTGGCCGGAATAATGAGCGCTATGGTTATTACCACGTCACCGGTCGCTGCCCAGGAAAAGTTCAAGGCCGTTACGACATTCACGGTGATCGCCGACATGGCACAGAATGTGGCTGGTGATGCTGCTATTGTTGAATCGATTACCAAACCGGGGGCTGAAATCCACAACTATTCACCGACGCCGGGCGACATTCAGCGGGCGCAAGGGGCGCAGCTTATTCTCTGGAATGGGCTTAATCTTGAGGTTTGGTTCGAAAAATTCTTCAGTAATTTGCGTAATGTTCCCGGCGTTGTGGTCTCTGACGGTATCAAACCAATGGGCATATCAGAAGGCCCTTATGAAGGTAAACCCAATCCACATGCCTGGATGTCGCCAGAAAACGCGCTCATTTATGTCGATAATATCCGTGATGCTTTCGTGAAGTATGATCCGGCGAATGCCGAAACCTATAAAGCGAATGCCGAGGCCTACAAAGCGAAGATAAAATCCACGATCGCACCGATTCGTAAGAGCCTTGAACAAATCCCTGAAGACAAACGTTGGTTGGTATCGAGCGAAGGCGCTTTCTCTTATCTGGCGCGTGATTTCGGCCTTAAGGAGCTTTACCTGTGGCCAATTAATGCCGATCAGCAAGGTACACCACAACAGGTGCGTAAGGTGATAGACGCCGTTAGGGCTAACAAGATCCCGGTGGTCTTTAGTGAAAGCACCGTCTCCAACAAGCCTGCGCGACAAGTGGCAAGGGAAACTGGTGCGCATTATGGCGGCATTATCTATGTTGATTCGCTGAGTGAGCCCGATGGCCCTGTGCCGACATATCTTGATCTGCTCCGTGTCACATCCGACACTGTGGCAAAAGGCTTGGCTGAAGGATTATCTAGATAATGAAACAGCGCAACGTTCTCGACAGTTCCGCGTCATCGGAGGACAGTTCCGCGTCATCGGAGGCGCGAACGGGTATTTCGGTGATGAACGCTACAGTCACATATCGCAACGGGCACACCGCCCTTCGTGATGCCGTCTTCCATATTCCAACAGGTACGATCACGGCGCTTGTTGGGGTCAATGGTTCAGGCAAGTCGACGTTATTCAAGGCGATTATGGGGTTTGTGCGTCTCGCCAAAGGCGATATCAGCGTTCTCGGTATGCCGGTTAAGGTGGCGCTACGCCAGAATCTGGTCGCTTATGTTCCTCAGGCCGAAGAGGTCGACTGGAACTTTCCGGTGCTCGTCGAGGATGTTGTGATGATGGGGCGTTACGGCCATATGGGAATGATGCGTATCCCAGCACGCGTCGATCGTGAGGCCGTTGATACCGCACTTTCCCGCGTCGGCATGAGCGAATTTCGCAAGCGCCAAATTGGTGAGTTATCCGGGGGGCAGAAAAAGCGCGTCTTTCTTGCCCGCGCGTTGGCGCAGGATGGCCAGGTCATTCTGCTTGACGAACCTTTTACTGGCGTCGACGTCAAGACTGAAGACCAGATTATCAAGCTGCTGTGTGAGTTACGGGATGAAGGCCGGGTTATGTTGGTTTCCACGCACAACCTTGGTTCGGTGCCGGAATTCTGCGATCGTACGGTTCTGATCAACAGTACGGTACTTGCCTATGGTCTGACCGGGGATACGTTTACACAGGAAAACCTGGAAAAGACTTTTGGCGGCGTATTGCGCCACTTCGTACTTAATGAAACGCATGAAGGCAAACTGACATCCGCCAGCGTTTTTAGCGACGATGAGCGGCCACTGGTGCTCTCTGGAGGAAAAGTAAAAAGCATCGTATCGAAAGAACGCACCGGGAGCCAAAAATGATCGCCAATCTGCTTGAGCCCTTTGCTTACCACTATATGCTCAATGCCATGTGGGTTTCAGCATTGGTTGGCGGCGTCTGTGCTTTCCTCTCTTGCTATCTGATGCTCAAAGGTTGGTCGCTGATTGGCGATGCGCTGTCACATTCTATCGTTCCGGGGGTCGCGGGCGCTTATATGCTCGGGCTGCCTTTTTCGATCGGCGCCTTTTTTTCTGGCGGGTTGGCCGCCGCTGCGATGCTGTTCCTCAATCAACGCACAAAATTGAAGGAAGATGCAGTCATCGGCCTGATTTTCTCTTCCTTCTTCGGACTCGGTCTGTTCATGGTTTCCCTACGGCCGACAGCGGTAAATATTCAGACCATCGTGCTGGGCAATATTCTCGCTATCACACCGGAGGATACGCTTCAGCTTGCAATCATAGGTATCGTTTCCCTCGTTATATTGTTCGTCAAGTGGAAAGATCTCATGGTTACGTTCTTCGATGAAAAGCACGCACGTTCGATCGGGCTTAATCCGATCGCGCTCAAGATTATGTTTTTCACTCTGTTGTCTGCGTCCACGGTTGCTGCATTGCAGACGGTCGGCGCGTTCCTCGTTATCTGTATGGTGGTGACGCCCGGCGCGACAGCCTATTTGCTGACTGACCGCTTCCCGAGGCTTCTTATCATCGCCGTCGTCATTGGCACGGTCACCAGTTTTGTTGGCGCTTATGCGAGCTATTTCCTTGATGGCGCGACCGGTGGCATTATCGTCGTTCTGCAAACGGCAATCTTCCTTATTGCATTCTTTCTGGCGCCCCGACATGGCATGCTAGCGGCTCACCGACGAGCCACTAAAGCATTGGAGGCAGCGCGATGAATATTGTCGACATACTCATCTCCCCCTTTCAGTTCGGCTTCATGGTCAATGCATTGGTGATCTCAACGTTGGTCGCCGTGCCTATGGCGCTCCTGTCCTGTTTTCTGGTGCTGAAAGGATGGTCGCTTATGGGGGATGCTATCAGTCATGCCGTTTTCCCAGGCGTGGTGATCGCTTATATCATCGGCATACCTTTTGCGATCGGCGCTTTCGTGGCTGGCATGTTTTGCGCTATCGCCACCGGTTTTCTGAAGGACAACAGCCGTATCAAGCAAGATACAGTCATGGGGATCGTCTTCTCCGGCATGTTTGGCCTGGGGTTGGTTCTTTATGTCAAGATCCAGTCGTCGGTTCATCTCGATCACATCCTGTTTGGCGACATGCTTGGTGTTTCCGGGATTGATATCGGTGAGGCTGCATTAATCGCAGTGATAACGGCAGGGGTTATTGGCGTGAAGTGGCGGGACTTTCTGTTACATGCCTTTGATCCTGCGCAGGCAAGGGCTGTCGGGCTTCGCGTCAATTTTCTGCATTACGGTTTGCTCGCGCTTATATCGATGACTATTGTCGGCGCTTTACAGGCCGTTGGCATCATCCTTTCCATCGCCATGTTGATTGCGCCGGGAGCCATTGCCTTCCTGCTGACGAAAAAGTTCAACACCATGTTAATCCTGTCAGTGGTTATCGCTGTCTTCGGTTCTTTCGTTGGCGTTTATGTTTCGTTCTTTATCGACAGCGCGCCAGCGCCAACTATTGTGTTGCTACTGGCGATCAGCTTTGTGCTGGCTTTTATCTATGCTACTCGTAAGGCAGCCCGATTCGAATCATCATCGCAGGCAGTATGAGGCTTCACCCCACCCGGCGGGAGTAGCCGGGTGGGCCCTATGAAAGAAGACCTCTAACAGGGAAAGCGAGAAATACAGGCTGGCAGAATAGGGCAACGATCCGACAGCGCAACGGTGTGACAAAGGGCAAACTAATTATTCCTGTTTGGCGATGTTTTTTTCTTACCGCCTTGCCCTAATGGCTTGACGTAGATTTCAAACCTGTGGCTAACAATCGAAAAACCATGTTGGCGGGCAATCTCTTCCTGCAGACGTTCGATCTCATCGGAGCGAAACTCAATCACATCCCCGGTCTCGACATTAATAAAGTGGTCATGATGCTCGTGATCCGAACTTTCGAAGCGCGCAGGGCCATCCCCGAACGTATGCCTTTCCAGAATTCCCTTCTCTTCAAGCAACTTCAACGTTCGGTAAACGGTCGCGATTGCAATACCCGGATCGATTTTTGTCACTCGGCGGTGCAATTCTATCGCATCAGGATGATCATCCGATTCCGCGAGCACTTTCATGATGACACGTCGAGGCCCCGTCATCCGGAGGCCGTGCCCTTTGCAAAGTGTAATTATATCCATCTGAGGCCTAATTAACTAAATATACGCGCCCTACGGGCGAACAGTTCAAAATAGCTTCTGGTATAAAATTATCGCCGACAGCGCCATTGTTTGGTCTATTTTATTTAAGCTAGTTGCGTTGCAATTGCAATATGAGCAAGAATTGTACCATGCTTAGCGTGCGGAAAAAATTCTACATGCTACTCGAGCCTGGACATATAACCCATGTCTATGTTGTTTAAATAGTGCCGCGGAATAGTAGTAGATCACTTTTGGGGTACCCAGCTTAGAGCCTATCCCATTAGGGCTATTTTAGATTGCGTAATCTGATCAATCGACAAACCCACCCTATCAGCAACCGGACTGAGCGATGCCGATCATAGCATCAATGCCCACAAGGCTGTTCCTGTGATTGTTTTAGCCTGTAGATGTAGTAAAAGCGAAGAGAGCAGCAGTTTCACCAGGCGTTCTCTTCCCGACGGTGAGCCGAAAAGTAATTTTATCGCACAGACGGGGATAACGTAGCCACGAATTATTACGTAAAAGCGTGCTGTGAGGCTTAATCAGAAACTGCCAACTGTAAGCTGTGAAAGCGCCGACCGACCGGGGTTATCAAGCTTAACCTTTAAGGGGAATTCACATTCCCAAAAAGAATAGCAATCGCTTTGCGATTAATCCGCTTCAGTCTGTTGACCAGCCGCCTCCGAGCGCCTGATAAAGCGCGATTGCATTGAGCAAACGGCTTTCACGCAGTTGAACCAGTTCAACTTCCGCATTCAGCAACCCGCGCTGTGCGTCCAACTCTTCTAGATAGGAGGCATAACCCGCCCGGTAACGGTTGCGGGCATACTTCAGCGCCTCCGTGACCGCAGTCCGCTGCGCACTTGCCTCAATGGCCTGACGTTCCAGCCGAACCACGCCTTCCAATGCATTTTCAGTTTCCAAAAAAGCGTTCAACACCACCGCGCGATAGGCCAGCGCGGCCTGATCGCGACGCG
Organism: Klebsiella sp. LTGPAF-6F; assembly: GCF_001753185.1. Lineage (NCBI taxonomy): Bacteria > Pseudomonadati > Pseudomonadota > Gammaproteobacteria > Enterobacterales > Enterobacteriaceae > Klebsiella > Klebsiella sp. LTGPAF-6F. The sequence goes on along the minus strand of NZ_CP017450.1, from coordinate 605,533 downwards.
CCTGCGCCGCATCCGCCTGCGCCGCACGTAGACCGCCGTCAAATAGCGGTGCCAGCAGACTGCCGCCGAGACTCCAGACGTTAACCGGATCGATACGCTCGACGAACAAGCGGCCGACCGATGCAGTGAGACTCACTTGCGGCAGCAAGGCCGCGCGATTGGACGCGAAGGTCGCATCCGCCGACGCCAGTTCCGCTTCAGCCTGGGCAATATCAGGGCGGCGCGCCAGCAACGAGGACGGCAGGCCCGGCACCGGTTCAGGAATGGTCGCGGCATCGAAACGGCCGCGTTTTACCGGGCCAGGCAAATCGCCGGTAAGCAACCTTAACGCATTCTCCTGTTGCCGCACGGCCAGCTCCAGCGCAGGAACGCGCCGGGCGGCGGTACGTTGCTCCACCTCGGCTTGCGCCTGCTCCAACCGAGACGTATGGCCCGCTTGCGTACGTCGTGTAGCGACGCGCAGCGCCTGATCGCGCGAAATCAGCGTGTCACGCGCGATCGCCAGTTGCGCATCAAGTGACATCAGTTGAACATAGGCGCGCGCTGTCGCGGCCGCCACCGATAGCGCGGCGGCGTCACGGGCATACCGACTAGCCTGAAGACTGGCGCGCGCCGCATCGTTGGCGGCCCGCAGGCGTCCCCACAGATCGACCTCATAGGCGGCCTGCAACTGCGGCTGAACGTTAGCGCTTCTGGATGCCTGACCCGACGCGTTCAGAGCACGAGCATTCTGCGCGGCGACCGCAGCCGTTAGCGAAGGAAACAAGGCCGACCGTGCCTGGGTCGCCAGGGCTTCAGCCTCGCGCAGGCGTGCTTCGGCGGCGGCCAGGTCGGTATTGCTTGCCAATGCACGCTCAATCGCGCTCTCCAGGTGTGGGTCGCCAAACGCACGCCACCAGCCGGTCTGTACGCTACTCGTTCCTGCCGTATCCGCCCGCCAATGCGTTGGCGGGGCAGGCGGCAAGTCATTCGGCGACGGCGGAGAGGACGTCGCGCAGGCCGTGAGAGCCAGCGCTATGATGCCAATAGACAGCGGACGCATCAGCGGTTCTCCCTTTCTTCGCCTTCACCCGTGCGCATGTCGACTCGCGCGACGACAGACATCCCCGGACGTAAATTCTTCAGCCCTTCCTGCCCATCATCAAGCTCAATACGTACTGGCAAACGCTGCGCCACTTTCGTGAAGTTGCCTGTGGCGTTTTGAGCCGGAAGCACCGAGAACTCCGAGCCGGTGGCGGGCGAGATCTGTTGCACCCGGCCGGTGAATCGCTGGTCGCCCAGGGCGTCCACGGTCAACACCGCGACCAGGCCTGCCTGCATGCGCCCGGCCTGCCGCTCCTTAAAACTGGCGATGACCCATAATCTCGGCGGCACCAGGGAGACCAATTGGGTTCCTGCCGTAACATACTGACCTCGCCGGGAGCCGACCTGGCTCAATTGCCCGTCTTCAGGTGCCGTGACAACCGTGTTGTCCAGATCGATCTGCGCCAGTCTGACCGCCGCTTCGGCAGACTCGACGGCCGCCTCCAGCCCCAGACGCGAAACCTCCACCGCACGCACATCCTGGCGCGCCACTTCAAGCGCGGCTTCAGCCTGCTTAACGGTGGCGAGTGCCGCGCGCCTGGCCGCTTCGGCTTGATCACGCTCGCGAATGGACAAAGATCCATCGGCGGCCAGCTCGGCCACGCGTGCCATATCGGCTTCCGCTCGTACCCGTTGTGCGCGAGCAGACGCCAGCTCGGCTTCGCGGGAACCGACATTGGCGCGGCTGGATGCCCCCGCCTGCGCCGAGTTGGCGAGATCCGCCTGGCTTGCCGCGAGGCTGGCGCGGGCCTGCGCCAGCCGTTGGCGATAAATGCGGTCGTCAATACGGAACAGCGGCTGACCAGCGGCAACATACTGGAAATCGGCGGCCAGCACCTCAGCCACATAACCGCTGACCTGCGGGGAAATCAGCGTGACCTGTCCACGTATATACGCGTTTTCAGTACGTTCATAAGGCGAGGAGAACGGCGGCAACCGCCATGCGAACAGGATCAGCAGTACCGCTGCGACGGCCAGTACGCCGATGGACAGAGTAGTGCGCAGCCGCAGCGTCTTCTCGGGCTCCGGCTGTTCCGGCGTTGATTCGCCCGCCGTGGACAGGCCTTCATCCTCCGGCTGCTGAATATGATCTGGGCGCTTGTCGCCTGCGGCAGGCTGCGCGGGAGGCTTGGTCGTGCTCATATAAAGGGCATCCGTTAAGTGGCCGCAGCGCTTGCGTCGCTGCGTTCGGCTGGTTGGTCTTTGGCTTTAATGGCCTGACGGACCGTATCGGCGATGTTCATCAAAAGCTGAAGCACGGCGATGGCGCCGATCAGCATGAAAACATCGTTAAACGCAAGCACGTTGGCTTGCAGCGTAACTTGCTGGTTTAGTCCGGAAACGCCGCCATAGGCCTGTAGCGCCAGCGCAGTCTGTACGTCGCTCGTCGCGGCACCCTCACTCAGGTAGGATAGATGATGCTGGACGCGGACTGATTGAAATGTCGACAGAATTGCGGCACCGAGTTGGCCGCCCAGGATTTGAGTGACGCCAAACACCACGGCGAAAGTAATGACCGACTGTAATCCCCTGGCCATCAAGTGGCCGATGCCAATGATGACCGCCGCGCCCATGAACATCGCCCCCGAAAAGCTGAGCAAAGCCTGGCTGACGTAGAGATTGATGGGATGCGTCGCTATCGTCGCGCGCGCGTCCATGAATGCGCCGATCGCAATCAGGGCCAGCGACAACAGCAATTGGGGAACGATCAGCTTGTTTGAAATCAACAAACTAAAAGCGCCGACCAGCACGCCCGCAACCGTCGCGGCCAGAACCACGACATAGAGATCGCGCATCTGTTCCGGACCGAATCCCAGCGCCATCAACAATCCGGTCGAACCAAAGGGCTGCTCGCTAAGCAACATGCGCACCAAAAGCATCGAAAAGGCGAAATTCAGGAAGTTGGCGCTGACAATCCAGCGTGTATCGATCAAAGGATTAGCCCGGCGGTGCTCATGGATACCGCCGGCGATCAGCAAGGTCACCGCGCCGGCCAGCGCCCAGCCCTGCCATGGCGCGTCGAACCACCAGTAGCTGCGTCCCTGCGCCACGACCGCCACCAGCAAGGCGAAGCCCGGCGCCAGCAGAAGGAAACTGACGAGATCCCTCCATTCAAATGAATGAACCCGAATACCGGGCGGCAACGGCAAGACATACACCACCGCCAGCGAAGCGACGGCGAAACCGGCCTCCAGCGCGTAGAGGCTCTGCCAACTACCGAAATCGAGCAGAGAGGGCGAAATGATCCACGCCAGCGGCATGGTAAGCTGGGAAACGCCGATGCCCAGAATAATCGTCTGCAAACGGAAGCGGGCGGGCAGCGCCTGCGCCATGTACATCACCGCCAGCGCGCCCAGGGCAGCGCCGGCCACCCCGCTGACGGCGCGCATGGCTAGCGCCCCGGCAAAGGTGTCCGTCATCAGATGCCCCACGGCGGCCACGGCGTAAACCAGCATAAACACTTTGGTGAAGGCGGTCAGCCCGAACTGCTGCCGATATTTGATCAGCAACAGGTTCATAGAAATGTTGAACATGGCATAGATGCAGCTCAGCCAGGTCGCCTCTCTGGGATCGAGACCAAGCTCCCCCTGAATGGCCGTCAGGTTGACCCCCACCAGAGCCGTCCCGAAGCCGCCGGTCAGCCCCAACAGCAAAGCGGAGAGACCGTACCAGAGACGGGTACGAGCGGGAAAGTCGGGTGTGGACGGCGTGCCTGGGATCGCCGGGCGCTCATGAGGCTTCCAGTCCGGCACCTCGCCGATGATATCTCCCAGACGCCGCTGGCTCATCAGTCGCGCCTCCGAATACCGTTCAGCATAATATCCAGTATGCGCTCTCCGGCAAGCTCATCGCCCTGAGCATAACGATTGCCGGCCGTTACCATGCGGCCAATACTGATGACGTCATCAAGCGTCAAATCGGCCCGCACCTGACCCGCCGCGATGGCGTCCGCCAATGGCTGTTCAAAGCGCGCCAGCAGATCGCGCTGACGCGTCTGCATTTCCGGGTGGAGCATGGCGATGGCGCGCCACGCATCTTCAAGGATAGGTTTCTTGCGCGTGACGCGCCCCATTTCGGTGAGCATGGCGATCAATGCTTCGCCCGGGGGCAGCCCTTCGCCCGCATTCAGAACCGGCGCGATATCGCGATCGAACAACGCCAGCAGCAGCGTCTTGCGATCGGGGAAATGACGATAGAGTGTCGCGCGCCCGACGCCAGACGCCTCGACGACCGCTTCGAGCGGAACGTGTACGCCCCGTTCGGAAAAAATGCGCGAGGCCGCATCAAGCAACATCTTTCGATGACGCGCGACATCCCGGCGGGGTTTGGCTACCTGGACCATATCAATCGCTATTCTCTTCTAAAAATGAGACTTCATGCATCATATGGACAAAATTGTCCGTATTCAAGTCAGAAAGTGGTCAAAGAAATTTTTATGGCGCCAAATAGCAATAACTGAGGCGTAATTTCCCCTCAGCGACGACATACGGTGCTCAATCCATTCACTCAATAATCTGCATTTGTTAATATTTTCGCTAAAATGGATAAACTGCGTTGTTCATCAACTAATAAATATTTCCATCTTAGTAAAATATTAATTTATTTCATCGAGGACGACTCAAGGTAGCGGAGGATGAATAATAACCCAGGCATACTATCAGTTGAATAAATCTTGGCTTAGCTCGAGGGATTAGCGGGGAAGGCTCAGCTTATTTATAATACTAACAACCATGAAAAATACGGTATCCACCACCTCTAATAAAATCAATATTGTTACATGCACCCTACTTAATTACATATATACGTAGCGAGAATAGTTGCATTCGGCCAACCTAATGCAACTATAATCATTGTATAACTCCAATTACCCAATAATCCTTTTACTGGGTAATTTTCAGCTCTTACTCAGTATTTCCGTATATAATGTTTTTACCGGATGACTACTATGAACGAAATGGATCACTCCATTTCAATCATAATCTTAATATCCGCAGGTTGACCTGATGCCGCTCTTTCAAAAGCTGCTACACTGTCAGAAAATTTATAGGTGTGAGAAATCAGGGGTTGCACACACAGTTTACCTGAACTCAACAATCGCAAAGTACGAGGATACATGTTGGCATAGCGAAAAACCGTTTTAAATGTTATCTCTTTAGCCTGTGCCGCCACGATATCTAGCGGAGCCGCATCTACTGGCATACCCACCAGTACAGCTGTGCCACCTGGAGCCATATGCTCAGCAATTCCTGCAATAGCTGATTTAGCCCCACTACATTCAAAAACCAGATCAACACCTGTGCCACTAGTCAGTTCCGCGACTTTTTCCGCAAGTTTTCCCGATTGGCTGTTCACTGCTTGAAGGCCATCATAGCTTGCCGCTATCTTCAATTTATCATCAAACAGATCACAGATAATAACGTCTGAACAACCACCGGCCAAAGCAGCTAATGCAGTTACAATACCGATAGTGCCTGCCCCGATGACAAGAGCGATATCACCGGGCTTAATGCCTGCTTTAGTCGCAGCCTGCATACCAATTGCCAGCGGCTCCACCATGGCACCTTCAGAAAAACTGACATTATCAGGCAATTTGAAGGTAAAAGCGGCGGGATGAATAACCGTTTCGCGCAAGCAACCATGAACAGGTGGGGTAGCCCAAAACCGTACGGACGGATCCAAATTATAAATGCCAGCGCGTGTCTGGGTAGATTCCATATCGGGAATGCCAGGCTCCATACAAACACGATCTCCCACTTTCAGGTGACGCACATTTTTTCCCACAGCCAATACGACGCCGGAAGCTTCGTGCCCAAGTACCATAGGAGTCTCAACAACAAAGGGTCCGATACGACCATGCTGATAATAGTGTATGTCACTACCACAAATACCGACTGAATGAATTTTGATCTTTACATTGTTGTCGCCCAGCGACTCATCAAACTGACATTCTCGGATACTAATTTTTTCGGCTCGTTCAAGGAGTAATGCTTTCATTTTTTTCATCCTTATTTCACTCTGAATTACTTTCATTGCACCAGTAGAGGTATTTTATCCTGAAAAGTCATATAAAATCGAACCGCAAAGGTCATATACAGATTTATTTTATCACCAGTACTACATTTCCTAATGTACAGCAACATTTTACCTATCTGCTTCCGTCAAATCATGTTGGTCCTTTCAAAAACTGACGCATGACACATTTGTCTACCACGATCTGCCACTCCTGGTTGATAGTTTACTCACTTAGTTCCGTGTTAACCAATAGTGTATAAGATCAGTCGATTACGTAAATACGAGTCCGGAACAGCGGCGACCCGAAGGGTACGGAATAACAAAAAGGTCATATTGAGTACCGGAAATATCACGTCTTGGATGCGGGTCCTTTGGTGCTTCCCGACTGACCGGGCCAGAAGAGCATAGAGATAGCTATAAGTTACCGGATATGTTACTACATTAGTTCGATGGCACTGGATACTGAGCGTTCTTCACCGACGCTTAGGGTTCTCTAGTTCAGAGAAAACTAATTACAGTGGGTACTAAATAGCTGTTCCTAATACCGCTACACTTTTGCCAGTCCATGGTTTCCTCCCGGGAACGGACTGACGGTTTCCATAAAATGGCGAACTTTTTTCAACAGTTTCCACATCGAACGGCACTGATGGTTACGTGTTATCGTGTCGTGAAGCGCCTGCCATAGCCGTTCAACATGATTCACCCAAGGTGAGTAAACCGGCTGATAAATCACCCTGAACTTCGGGTTTTCCTTCAGCCAGCGCTGTGTTTCCCGGCTTTTGTGGATAACGTAATTGTCCACGATGAGCGTTATCGTTTTTGCCCATCGGTACGTCGCCTTCAGATGCTTTAACAGGCTAATAAACAAAGACGAAGCTTTGCTGCTACCGCCCACATAACTGACTTTTCCTGTGCCGCTGTGCAACGCGCCTGCCAGATAATATTTTTCATTCTGCCCCGGTGTTACCACTCGTTTTTGCTGCCCGCATACCTGCCAGTCCGCGCCGATTTTTGGGTTCAGGTGGATATCCACTTCGTCCTCGTAGAACACGGGATTTTCTGAACTGCATTTCTCCAGCGCGTCCTGGATGGCCGCCATTTTTTCCTCTTTGTGCGGATCACGGATACGCAGCGTTGGTGCAGCTCTTCGCCACACCAGACCGGCTAACGGCAACCAGCGGCGAACCGTAGAGGCATGTAGCTGGCAACCGGTTATCTCATTGATTTTTATCGTCAGCAGTTCCGTACTCCAGCGTGAGCGCTGATAGCCAAAGTCTTCCGGGGAACGTTTTACGAGCTGGAGTAACAGCTTGCAGATCTGTTCAAACGGCCAGCGACGTCCACGACCGGGCGGCAAAGATTTCAGGCCCTCAATGCCGTACAGGGTGAGCCAGTAAATCCAGCGGCCGATTGACGAACGGGCGCAACAAAGCGTTCTGGCAACATTGCTGATACGGTCCCCACGGTGCAGCATCAGCATGGCGGTCAGTCTGCGGGCATGATTTTTATCGCGCGTTTTATGGATAGCTTTCTGCATCAGGCGTCGTTCGCTACGGGGGATTGGTGCTATGATCGGCATCGCTCAGTCCGGTTAGTGATTTGGGATATTTGGCGATTGATCAGATCGCACAATCCGGGCTGAGTTCCCTTGAAGTGATCTACTATTCGGAACAGCTATTTAGTTATGGGGGAAGATCGTTGCCGCGATTTATCGCGGCACAGAGAATCTTGCCTGACTGAGACAGAGTACCGCGAATATCCTGAAAAAAGAGCCCTCAAAGCCGAGTCTCTGCCGTAAACAATGCCGTGCGCCAATGGATTTTTCTTACCTAGAAAGAACATTAAACATTCACTCTCTCACCTTAGTCTTCATATATTCCTAAGAGGAAGAGTATCAAGATAAGCAAGGAAAAATAAGCAATGTCATGGCAGTAATTTCAACCATACCTATGTTATAAAAACATGACATTACTATTTTTCTTTACCTACATTACCCCTCAAGAAAAAATTCGCTTCTCACTTTTCTGAATTTATTTTAATTCTAGAGCTTTTCTTACTTAAGCGTTTAAAAAAAGAGGATTTTCTTTCGTGATATAACTTCAAGAAAATAACAGAAGAAGCCAATAACATGGTAATGACGTTGGCGACAATCAATAACCAGTCACCAATTTTAATACCATAAAATGCCCAGCACGTCACACCAAAGAAAAGTGACGCATACATCCCCAGAGATATACCTGTAGTATCCTTATTTTTTAAAATATGCAGGACTTGAATAAAAAAAGAACCCGTTGTCACCCAGGCTGCCAAAGTGCCAATAGCAAATGGCCAGGGGGAGAGTAGTGCAATACAAATTATTGTAGCTATAAAAACGGAAATAACAATTAATATACTTTTCATTTTTACTCCATGTTTTCTAATTTAAATTATCACATCACTTTCGCAACACCCTCATAAAGATAAGCAATTAAACAGCGACATTATCATGTTATCTATCGCCAAAATAACTAAGCTATATATTTCTGATGTAAATCATGAAGGTTGATAGCACCGACTACCTTTCCCTCGGCATTAACAACTGGTGCGGCGTTTATGTGGTTTTTGTGCAGCGCATCCAATGCGGTGCCCACAGACCATTCTTCAGGTAATTGGTAGCCTGGACGGCTAATCGCCTTAATAATCGGCGCATCAAGGCTCAATCCTTTTACCATCCACCTTCGGAGGTCTCCGTCAGTAAAAACGCCAGCGACTAAATCATTATTATCGCATACTACCACCAGCCCCAACCCAGTTCTGCTGAGCTCCAGCATCCCTTCCATCACCGTACTATCCAGATGAACTTTAGGTAACCTCTCACCGGTGCGCATCAAATGATGTACACGGTTGAGTAAGCGTGCGCCTAAACTGCCACCAGGATGTGAACGAGCAAATTGCTCAGGACTAAATCCACGATACCGCATCAGGGCCATGGCCAACGCATCCCCCATAAGTAGTGTATTTACAGCACTGGATGTGGGTGCCAATCCTAATGGGCAGGCTTCCCGTTCTACGCCTATATCCAAAACGCAGGTTGCCGACTGCGCCATTGGAGACGTTCGATTTCCAGTTATGGCAATGACAGGAATATGAGCCTCGCTTAATAATGGCAATAATGTGTCGAGCTCGCGGGCGCGCCCTGAATACGAAATAAAAATAACCACATCCGGGGCCGAAATCATGCCAAGATCACCATGCAATGCTTCTGCCGGATGTACAAAAAAGGCGGGTGTTCCTGTACTGGCCAATGAAGCTGATATTTTTTTGCCAATATGACCTGACTTTCCCATACCAGACACAATAACTTTCCCTTTGCACTGCATCAGTATTTCACACGCCCTGACGATAGAGTCATCCAGACGTTGGAGCATTTTTTGCGCTTCAGCGATCTCAATCGCCATCGTTTCCCGGGCAAAGGCTAAAAAAGATTTACTCATCTTCATTACTTCCTACAATCACGACCTCTATGCCGTTTTCACGTAATGCATTGAGATAATTTACAGAAATACCTGAATCGGTGATTAATATATCCACAGCGCTCAGTTGGCATACAATATTGGGGCTTTTACGACCGAACTTTGATGAGTCTACCAGTAAAATAATCTGCTTAGCCGAATGGCACATGGCCTGGCTTACTGCATAGGCTTCATTGAATGTCGTGACGCCTGCATTTAAGTCTACGCCGTCGGCACCGATGAATAATTTATCAAAACTGAATTGGGAAAAAGCAGCCTCTGCAAGACAGCCGTGAAAGGATGCAGAATTTTTACGGTATGTCCCCCCGGGCATCAGGATCACCTGATCATTATTCAGCTCAACGAGTTCATTAACGATGGTTAAACTGTTGGTCATTACCGTAATATTGTTGAACTGAGATAGACAAGGCACCATACGCAAGACCGTACTTCCTGTATCAAAAATCAGTGAATCACCATCGTTTATCAGCGAAACAGCATGTCGGGCAATCCACTTCTTTTGATCCGGGTTGATATGAGTTTTACGATGGATGGGTTGATCTCCCTCGTCTCGGCTGAGCATTACCCCGCCATAGGTCCTCAACACCATGCCCGCAGTTTCCAGTAACGTTAAATCCTTACGGATAGTCGTTCCTGTAGTCCCAAAATGATTGGACAATATCTCAACAGAAGTTTTTCCATTGTGATGTAAATATTCCAGAATTGCTGACTGCCGCTGCTTAGGTTTCATCACATTTCATCATCCAATTATAAATACCCTTACCTTTTTTGAAAAAAATATAACAAACTTCGAAATATTTTTCTTATACAATGAAAGATATCATAATTGAGGTTGAATCGCCAAATTCAGGGCGGTTTGGCATGCATGTTGATGAGGGAAAATCACTTTGGGCTCAAGGGCATTTTTATGCAGACCGATGACCTGAGTCAATCTAACTGGTCGAGCGAAAACGGTAAGACCCCTTAGCATAAACCCATCAGACACATGCCCATCTTCATCAAAGGATAATGCCATTATTACACGCGATCTGAAACGACCGGTAGAACGGCCAATACCCACGCGCCCCTGGCAATAAAGGCTATTCAGCGCCTGATTAAATCGCCTGATTTGCCACCACCCCAAAAGGATTTGCCCCAGCCATGCAACGATGGCAATACAAATTAGCAATGTTACAGAACTCATGCATTACACCTTGTTAGAGAACCGGCCCCATGCAATCGCATGAGGCCGAATGGTTAAAACATAACCTGACCACCGGTTATATTGATCGATTGGCCTGTGCAATATGAAGCCTTATCACTGGCATAAAACAGCAACGTATCCAACACATCCTGATAATCACATCCACGCTTCAATGGAACCTTATCAATGTAATATTGTTCGACCTGATCTTCCCTGATACCCAGTTTTTCCGCATATTGTGGGAGCAATGACTGGAACATTGGTGACTTGAGCAAATTACCCAGCATCAGGGAATGAACGGTGATACCGTACTCCGCCAAATCCAATGCTAACGACTGAGTCAGCCCCACACCGCCGAATTTGGCCGCACTGTAACCAGAGTTATGCTTACTGCCCACCTTGCCGGATTTAGAGTTGATCTGAATGATTCTCCCCGCGGCTTTATCGCGAATCATCAGTTTTGAAAACTCTCTGGCGCACAGGAAATAACCCACCAGATTCACATTGAGCGACAGGTTGAAATCGCTCAGTTTGAATTGAGTGATCGGCGCAGCTTTCGCAGTACCCGCGCTGTAAACAAGCAAATCAGTACGCCCAAATGTTTCATCAACAGCTTTCGCCAGAGAAATGACGCTATCTTCATCAGCCGCGTTCACCTGGAATCCAGCCGCATGTCCTTTTCCATGCGATTGGTTAATCTCTGCCGCTACTGCCTCGGCATTGCCGCCATTAAGGTCTGCGACTGCCACTTTATAACCCGCGTCTGCAAGACCTTTACAAAGGAAAGCCCCCAGTGTTTGCCCACCTCCGACAACTACAGCAATCTGTTCCATTTTTCTCTCCTGATTAATTACTTACTTAATACTCGAAACTTCTGTCCGTGCTCAATAACGTTAGGCGTAGGGCCTTCGACGTGAACTGTCCCCGGAAATTCTGCCTCTTTGGCGCCGTCGAACCGTATCGTGATATGCCCAAGCTCCCGCAGGTTTGTTTCCGCTACCGACCCAACCGCAGTTACAGACCAGCGATACTCCCCAATTGTGATCACAGAACCAGGTAGCAAAGCCTCCGTCAGATTAATTTCAGGGTGGTGGATAAAGCAGTATTCAGCTACTTCTGCTGGGGCGCCTTCGCCAAAGGTAATAATGAAATTATCCTCAAGTGATTCAGCCGCATTTGCCCCAGTAGAAACGAATGTAGACTCGTAAATTGTTCTCATGCATATTTCCGTTAATTACTGATAAATGAATCCGGACGCAGCCCAGGCCAAAAGGACAGCTGGTGCACCGGTAAGAAATCGCCCAACCAGAACGGAAGGCACACCCACCCGAACCGTATCCTGGCGCGCTTCAGCCAGAGATAACCCGACAGGAATAAAGTCACATGAAGCCTGGGAATTGATGGCAAACAGCGCTGGCAGTGCCAGATGCGGCGGAATGGTGCCCTGACCAATCTGCACGCCCACCAATACACCGATAACCTGCGCAATGACTGCGCCTGGCCCCAAAAATGGCGAGAGTAACGGGAAAGAACATATCAGGGCCAGAGTGACCAAGCCGATAGGGCTGTTAGCTAAAGGTGTTAGGCCGTGTGCGATAAAATCACCCAACCCAGAAGCCATGATGATGCCAATAAGGGCTGAGACAAACGCCATAAACGGCAGAATGGTTTTGATAACGGTATCAATGGTTTCCCGTCCAGCCTGAAAGAAGACGGCGACCACCGAGCCCATTCCCATACCGACCTTGGCCAAGAGGCCATCACTCTGCTCAGTGATTTTTTTGGTTGTATCGTAATCACGCTTTTTATTGTCAGCGTCGTCTGCTCCTGGGGCGTTTTTTTGCGGCTGTGGCTCAGTTGATACCTGAGAAGGGGCGGTGGATGGTGATACGTTAGGCGCGGCAGTATCTCCCTGTTCTACTGAACGGATGTCGCCGACTTTAACGCCGGAAACATAAATATCTTCCGTAATAAACTGCGCCAACGGTCCGGATTTGCCTGTCGCATGAATGTTGATAGTCGGGATCCGGCGTTTAGGATATAGACCGCAGCGAAGCGTGCCGCCACAGTCGATAACTGCAACACCAATTTCTTCTGCTGGCGGTTCACCCTCTTTAAACCCGTCGACAGCTTCCCAGCCAGTCAGTTCTTTCAACCTATCAACAATCGCCGGCCTGGTACCTGCAGTGATGTAAACAATTTTTTTACCTGATTCTGGTTTTAGAAACAGCGGCCCGCCCCAGCCACTTTCCCCTTTATGAATTTCAATCGTGTTAGACATCATGCACTCCGCTCTTATAAACGAACCTGACGGTCAAGTTGTATACGCATTTTTCTTTCGAAAATGGTTGTCGTGAGATCGGTCACCCAACCCCGGAAAAAGTTCATCACCATACCAACCAACAGATAGCTGACGGCCAATGGCCCCAGCGGGAGGTTCAGCGTGGTAAGGCCATTGGCAATACCCAGATAAACAAACAACTCACCCGGATTGATGTGCGGGAACAATCCATTCATTGAATGGCAGCTGTAGGATGCCGAGGCGTAATAGCTAGGCTTATACTTCTCAGGCATGAATCGTCCCAGACTCAACGTCATCGGATTACAGAAAACGAAGGTCCCAATAACAGGCAGAAACAGATAGCGCGAGACCGGATTGCCGGCGCAACGTTGCGCCAGAGCCTCAATTCGTTTCTGGCCAACAAAAACGATCAAAGCATTCATAATAACTAACAGACTGATAAGTAAGGGAAGGATACCTGTCACCATGCCGACAAACACCTCTCCCCCCTTCTGAAAAAGCCCGATAAACCATTCGGCTCCATGGGTAATTACTTCGATCATTTCAATCCCCTTATCTTTCACCATCACACACAAATATTTCAGTTCGATTGAAAAATTACACTAATAAAAAACAGCAAAAGGTGCCCAACATCACAAAATGAAATATAAAAAGCAAAAAATAAATTTCCCACTGAAAAAAATTGTTAGGCGGTCATGCGAAGTATGGCAGTGTTCAGGATATGGCAGCGTTCAGGATGAGGGGGCGAACGCTCCCTAAAAGACCGGCAGGCGCAGGGCGAATCACCTGAAATGAAGTACAAATTGATGTTGCGTGGCAAAGCCGGATTTTCAGTAAAAGAACATCATCCAGGCACGCCTCAAGACGCGAGCCGTGCAGTCCGGGGCATAAATATGATGAATATTTAATTGTGACATCCATCACAATTAAATAAATAAGTTAGATGATAGTTTAACAACAGCCAGATCATTTTAATTCACTGATTAATAATCAAACTAAACTAAATAGGCAGTATCATGAATGACAGAATTTTCAATCTTCCCAAAACGAAAGCATTCACATCAACCATCAGCCAACGGCAGTTAGTCCAACTGCCAGTAATCGTTGTTGAGCATCCGCAGGTTCGTGCCGCCGTGGCATTGCAAGGGGCGCATCTGTTGAGCTGGCAACCTGTAGGCGAAGAGCCTGTTTTTTGGCTAAGCGATAAGACTGCCTTTGCTGATAAAGTGGCTATTCGTGGCGGTATCCCCATCTGTTTTCCATGGTTTGGCTCGTTTGCCAAACCTAACCATGGCCTTGCACGTATACTCCCGTGGGAGTTTACATCTCATAGTGAAGATGAACGAGGCGTTGAGCTGGTATTCACGTTACGCGACACAGAGGAAACCAGAGCATCCTGGCCTCACAAATTCACACTTATCGCACGTTTTAAACTCGGTAAAGAGTGTCATGTCGAATTGGAGGCCCAAGGGGATTACAAAATAACCAGCGCATTACATACTTACTTCCAAATCGGCGATATTGGCAAGGTAAGTATCAAGGGTCTGGGCGACCAATTCATTGATAGAGTTAATCAGGACAAAGTATCCGTCCAGCACGGGGATGTCGAGTTCACCGATCTCACCGATCGTATTTACACTCAGCCACAGGCTGTTAGTGTGATTAATGATCCGGTACTGCAACGCTCTATCGAGGTTCACCACCACAACGCCAGCGATATAGTTGTATGGAATACCGGTGAGAACGCAGCAAAAACAATCGGTGATATGGCGGATGATGGCTATAAAACCTTTGTTTGCGTAGAAACAGCGCGCGTTAATCCCCCCTTAACCGCAACAGCGCAATCACCGGCCCGTTTATCGATGTTTGTTCGTATAAACAAATCATCATAACGGTATAAATCCGCCTTTTTGAAGGCGGATTTATTTATAGCAGGTGCATTGGCTTTGTGACTCGTCCCTACGGGTCAGCGCTGGCGCTGTTCAAAAACGCGCTGGCGTTTTTGTCCTGTGGTTGAATTATTTACGATATATAAAGCAATATATTTCCGCTTCTCCCAAGAGAAAAGCAATGCAAAAGCGCTTCTCTCCATAAGGCTTGAAAAAATTGGCAACCTGCTTATGGTCGCTCTATTTTTATGAAATAGCGGCAATAACCGATTCGGCAGCCGAAATCGCCTTCGCGCGGCTTTCAGGGCCAAAGGCAGTCCCCTCCGCCACGATCACCGTGGGTTGAATGCCGATAAAGCCAAATATCGCCTTCAGATATGTTTCAGCATGTTCGAATTGCGCCCATGGTGCACCCGGCTGGTAAACAGAACCACGCGACAACAGAATAATCACACGTTTATCCCCGACAAGACCGACCGAATTCCCCTGATTATCCAGGTTAAAAGTAATACCGGCGATAACAAGCCGATCGACCCAAGCCTTTAGCTGGCTGGAAATGGTGAAGTTATAAAGTGGCGCACCGATTATTACCGTATCAGCGTCCAGAAATTCATCAAGGATAGCGCCGCTTAACACGGATTCTTGCGTTTCTTGTCCGGGTTTATCTGTTATGCGGTAGTGTTCAAGCGGTGTGGCGGCAAGATCCCGGTACACTACTTTTTTTTCCGGCCGAGAGGCCGAGATTTTTGCAAGCGCCGTTGCAGAAAGCTGACGGCTAACGGAGTGTTCCCCGGTAATGCTTGAGTCGATATGTAGGATAGTCATAGTCTTATCTCCGGATAGTTGAGGTGAACAGGGTTGATCATTCAACGTGCGGTTACTGGGGCCTTGCATACTCGCCCCCACAAAACAAAAATCGCTAATGGCAACAGCACAAGATTGAGCGGAAGTACCATATATTCACCGCGAAATAGATGGAAAATAATTGCGAACACTTGCAATACCGTAATCCCCGCCGCGGCCGCCACCCCCAATCCTGGCAGGATACGTGTCAATGCCGGCAGCAGAATACCGAGACCACCAGCCAGATCGACGAAACCGATAAAGCGGACAAATGTTTCAGAAAGCTCTCCCGTCCAGGGCATCATCCCTGACAATTGTGGGATCGGTGTTGTCAGTTTTAGATAACCAGACAGGATAAAAACGATAAAAAGCGCACTTTGCGCAATCCAGAGCCCAACCCTAAGCAGTTTGTTTGCCTGGGGCCGAGACGCTGAGTTTAATTCATGCGTACTCATACATTTCATCTCCGATGACATACCGACTTTCAGCGTAAATCACCAACACCATAAAAGAAACCGTGATTGTTCTTATAAACATATTCAAATATTATTATATTCTTATTTTCAGTTGTGGAGATGGTCTGATGTACATGAATGCCCTGACTCTTGACCAGTTATTAGTGTTTACAACAACCGTAGATGAACACAGCTTTTCAGGTGCTTCGCGGGCCCTAAGCCGAACCCAGTCTGCCGTCACTTACACAATCCAAAAGCTGGAGGAGCAGATTGGCACGCCCTTGTTCGACCGCGGGGCCTATCGCCCCGCGCTGACGCCCATGGGCAAAGCATTACTGCCACGAGCACGACGTATCCTTACCGATGTTAATACGCTGCGAAGTCAGGCTAAGGCAATCGTTCAGGGGATGGAGTCTGAAGTCCGTTTTGGGCTGTCAGATATGGTGCCCATAGCACAACTTGCGCCGATTTTTTCCGCGTTTCGCGCTGAATTCCCGACGGTTTCTCTGCGCATTACACGGGCGTCATTTGGGTTGGCGGAATCATTAATTGCAGGGACATTGGATCTCGCGGTACTTCCCGAGGTTAATTTGCCCAGCAAGCTCGTTCGAAACTACCTGTCAACTATGGATTTGGTGGCCGTCGCCGCCCCCATGCACCCACTCGCGCTGATCAAAGGGCCGATTACGGGGGACATACTTCGCAAAGAATTACAGATCGTGCTAACGTCACTCGGTGAGGTGGCCGGGAGTCAAGAATATGGCATTGCCGCGCTAGACAGTTGGCGAGTTACCGATTTGGCGACTAAGCGAGGACTCATTTGTGAAGGGCTGGGCTGGGGCAGTATGCCCGAGCCACTTGTCGCGGCGGACATCGCCGCAGGCCGTTTATCTGTTCTGGATATTGAGCGCTGGGATGGTAGCAACCATTTGCCTCGACTCAACATCGTCACCGCACAATCAACTGAACAAGAACCGGGGCCGGCACGCAATGCGCTCATGGCTGCGCTCGCTGCGTGTCCAAACTGACTGCGCCGGTAACGCCGACTGGGATAGGCGCTAAGGTTTACCCTTTATCCCTTAATAATTCGAAATACAGGCCCCGCAGGCGTGGGGCCATAACAGCGAATAACATGGAAAATAAAGAGTTCGCGATACATTTAATCAGGTAGGTGATTCGGATTATTGAGTACGGGCGACACGCCTGCAACTCGAATTATGTTGGATCGATAGAAATAGATTTTTATTGACGAGAATAAATGGATGCTTTCCGGAACAACTCATCATCAGGGCGAACCCCAGTATACAGGAAGAATTGTTCCACCGCCTGAATCGCAAAAACCTCCGATCCTGTTATCACCGTTTTATTTGCATCTTTAGCGTAACGAATCAGTGGGGTAATTGAGGGTAAAGCAACGACATCAAAAATAATACGGGCATCATTAATCTCTGATTCGCTGTAGGCAAGTTTATTAGCATCGCTTCCTCCCGCCATGCCTATTGGCGTAGCATTAATCAACAGATCGGCCTGAATATCCTCCGTATTTGGCCGCCAATCATAACCATACAATTTCGCAAGTTTCTTTCCGGAATCTTCATTAATGGCGACGATATATCCTTTACGAAAACCAGCGTCTTTTAATGCGCAAGAAACGGCTTTCGCCATACCACCACTACCACGCAGTGCAAACACGCTATCGGTAGGCACCTGGTAATTTTTCAGTAATGTCGCAATGGCTATATAGTCGGTATTGTAAGCCTTCAGATACCCATCGGTATTCACAACCGTGTTAATGGAGTTAATCGCTTTCGCCGAAACATCGAGTTCATCCACCAATGGAATACAGGCTTCCTTAAAAGGCATGGAAATTCCGCACCCTCGAATACCCAGAGCACGCACACCGCCAATGGCGGCCGGTAAATCTGTCGTGGTAAAGGCTTTGTAAATGTAGTCAAGCCCCAGTTCGTCATATAAATAATTATGGAAACGTGTGCCAAAGTTGCTAGGTCGAGCTGCTAACGACATACAAACTTTGGTGTCTTTATTCAATTCTTTGGTCATGGAATGCCTCTTGAGAAATTAATAAGATATACAAAAAATAATCAAAATTAATATCAATAGCTCAAAAAAACCAAGTTAAAATATAATGAAAATCACCGATTAATATTCAATATCCTATTGAACAGCATTAAATATATGCAAAAAAACAACACCGGCATCAGATCCCTCTCATACTTATCCTTGCCGTTAAGCACATTATCGGTTAAACAGTGTAATAATAAACTGCTAACTTTCAGAAAAATGACTTCATCTTTTATGAAAACGAGACGCCTCGAACAACAATACCTGAAACTCTTTCAGTTTTTTGGTAAAGCCCGCGTAGACACAACGTCGCAAGAACTGGCGGATGTGCTGTATTGCACGAAACGACATATGCGAAACCTGCTGATACAGATGCAGGCTGCTGGCTGGATTGACTGGCTGGCCAAGCCTGGTCGAGGACAACGTTCCCGGTTGCAACTGAAATACAGCCCGCATCAATTGCAAAGCGAAAAAGCAGAACACCTGCTCGATTCAGGACGTTTCAGCGAGGCCATTGATCTCCTCGCTGGAGATAAGCAACTGATCACTCAGCTACTAAAGGCCAAATTGGGGTATAGCATTCGTGCGGATTGTCAGACACTGCGTATCCCCTACTACCGAACAATGCCGAATCTTTATCCGGGAACAGCGCTACGTCGATCGGAGATGCATCTGGTTCGACAGATTTTTAATGGTCTGACAAGGATAAACGAGGAAAATGGGGAAGTGGTAGCCGACCTGGCGCACCACTGGCGACGCATCGATGCATTACACTGGCGTTTTTATCTCCGCCCGGCGGTGCAATTTCACGATGGCCGGGAACTTTGTAGTCATGATGTCAGCGCTTCACTAACACGTTGCTCCCGCCTGGCATTATTTTCACATTTACGACAGGTTCAAGCTACCGGGCCGCTTAGCATAGAGATAACGTTATCACAACCGGATAACCGCCTGCCATTGCTGCTGAGTGACATTGACGCGATGATACTCCCCTCCGATCACCCCCAGCACGGCGAATTCGCTGCTCGGCCCATTGGCACCGGACCGTATGCTGTCATTGAAAATGATGACTGGCATTTGAAAATGAATGCATTTGATAACTATTTTGGCCTGCGTGGGTTGCTGGATGAAATTGAGGTGTTTATCTGGCCGGAGCTGACCTCGCAACATAATGAGCCGGGTAATGAAAGCCATATGGCGCACGGTAATAGCCATGAGACGACGACATGGTTGAGTTCCAGCATTAGCGATGAAGCTTACGTTTCAGGACTTGCCGCCAATCTTACCGGTAAGCCGACAGATTTTTTCCGTGAAATGTTTCTCGAACGAGGCGGATACTTCCTGCTGTGTGATAGTCGCTCACCACACTGGCATACTATCGAACAGCGGCGCTGGTTGCGTCATGTCCTCAGCCCATATGCGATAGGCCAAAAACTAATCGAGTCAATTCGTCATTTTTGGGTGCCAACAGGAAGTATGCTGCCAAACTGGTTTCACAGTATGAGCGATGGTGAGAAACGTTCCCCTTTTATCGCTCAACAGCCCCCGGCGACACTACGTCTTGCTTATCATTCGCAGCATCCCGAATTTCCGATGTTATTTCGCATAATGCAGTTATTGCTGGCAGAACAGAACGTACACCTTGAAGGGATAGAACTGGATTACGAACGCTGGGAAAACGGTGATGCAAAAACCGACCTCTGGTTGGGTACAGCTAACTTCGCAGTGCCGGAAGAGTGGCATGTTGGCATCTGGCTACTGGGTTCTCCGCTATTGCGCCAATCGATTTCTGGCGGCAACCAAGCTCAGCTAGAAGAGTGGATGCAAAGCTGGCGTAATGAAACATTAAATGCCGAGACGTTAGTTTCTAAGGTTACGGATTCCGGCTGGTTACAACCATTATTCCATCACTGGATGCGACTTAAAGGACCAGAACAAGCACAGGATATCCATCTTAATAACCTTGGTTGGTTTGATTTTAAATCAACTTGGCTTGAACCTGAGGCTCATTTAGAGAAGAAGAAATAATTCCACAAAAGTTGTTTAACTCCAGATGATTCGATAGCGAACAATTTTTGTGAGTGTTAGAAATACCGTACTGTAGCCTGTACATGGATTTGTGTAATTGCCTGATATTGATATCTTCAATCCAACATCGAAAACAGGTTGATTTATGGACGAAAAAAGTTGCCGGCTCTGGCTCATGAACTGGCCAAAAATCTCAATCTGATCCTATCCAGCATTAATGGAGACGTTGTTAAGTGTTCTTGGCCAGCACAGGCGACAATCGAGTAGGAGGCGGGATTACTCCCACCGTCCTCTAACAGCACTCCCGGCACCTGATTTTTCCGGTGCGAGTAAAAGATACCGCGTTTGATTATCTTCGGCAAGATAATGCTGTTACATAAAATCGCATTTCACTTCAAAATAATAGATCACGCTCATCCTATTTAAGGTGTTAAATCGATTTATCGACAAGGTAAAGAAATAAAAAAGCCGCAGCCCTGAGTGAGCTGCGGCGAAAATTTTAAAATAAATTAATAACTCAAAAAAATACCTTCACACACGCATTCATCATATGTTATTGACATAAAACAATCTGAATTGATTAACTGTTAACATAGTAGTTGCAGTGTATTTAATCCACATCACCTCTAAAATAAACCTGTTTGATATAACGCCCTCGTCCATCGCCGTGCCCCAAATCCATGGATACTAATGCTTCAGCCTCTGCCCGGCTCATTCCATTTTTAACATGAAAATTTACAGCATCGCGTGAATATGCATAACGTAAACTATGAGGAGCATCTTTACCGACCATCCCCGCCTCACGAACGATATTTCGGTAACGTTCAATTGCAGTGTGTAAAGATGGCTTATCAATCAGCTTCCCATTATTTTTATCACAGTATTTTATCGCCACATCTAAGATAGATAAAACTTTCTCTCGATTGAAAACGGTTGTCTCCCGTGGACGTCCACCTTTGGTTCCGAAAACAACCCGAACACGTTCATTGCCATTAATCAAAGACTGCTTCCACGTTTTTAACGACTTTGCCGATTGAACGGTTTCTTCGGTTCTCAAACCTAAATAACGAGACAATTGAACGGCTATTGCAACGCCCTCGTCCTTTTTTAATGAATGATTTATGACAGCCGCCAACTTTTCATCCGTTATTGGATTTTTTGTTCCATCACGGTTTGCGCCTGAAATACCCAAAGCCTGGTTACTCAGTTTTTCATGATTTGGGTCAGCCAGCTTATTTTTACCTGCCGCAGTCATGATTGAACGTACCGCTGACATTTCATTTTGCAACGTGCGAAGCGATATATTCTCAGCCTGACGACTATGAATATATTTCTCAATGTGAGACGTCTTGATGTGTTTTACATCCCTGATCTGAATATTTAACTTTGCCAGGCGCTCAGAAAAACGGTCGGCAATTCTGGAACGATCAGCAACGGTTTTAAAACTCCCCCGTCCCTGGCGGGCAAGTGTGACAAGCTGTTTGCCGAGTTGTTTACTGAATCTGGACATCGCAATATCTCCATAAGAAACACACATCCCCCAACTTTCGCAAAAGCAGGCAAATCGGTATTCCACATTTCAACCCCGACGACACGGTTACTTTTGCGCTTCCTGCGTCTCGACTGGTATCTGTGCATCGGGGCGGCGAAATGTTGAGTTCTTGCGAGGCACCTCAGGTCTCTGACCTGTTTGCTGCTTATGCAGAGCTGACATTCGTCAAGCCGCCTCCAACACTACTGTTCGTAGTGTCGCCATCGATACCGAGTCGATTTCCTCCTTATAGATAATGAAACGTTCAAAACGGTTGTTTCCGTCGTAGTTACGTTGAAGTGAATGTAAGTTTAAGACCGTACCGACACGGACTACGTGTTGGTCAGATGGTACTAAAACGTTGAAAACCACGTCGTACGTGGGTTGAGACGTTGTACGCTGCGCGCGTCACTTGGTAGTGTCTTCGCCACTTCACAAGTGACGCGCGCTCCTCTGCTCCCAATGAGACTCACGCAAGCAGCCAAATGTACCCATTGGCTTTATACGTTCGTTCAAAGGTTGCCTCGTCAGCGAGACGTCATAAAAGATAAAATAATCAAAGCGTTGAAACAGTGAAACGCGTCGTGACGAGCTTCTCTGCTAAGAGACGTAAATACATACGTTTATGGTGTGAGAAACTGTCCCTGAACGGGAACAGATTAGTCATTAATGAACCTTCATCACTGTCGTGATCTCCGTTCTCAAAGGGTAAACGGAGTTACCGCCATTAAGGCATCCTCTTCCAGGCCAGGAGGATTTTGCGATCACCCGAAGGCGTTTCTCACAGATCGCTGAAACATTGGATGGCACTCACCCGAAGGCGCCTCTCACAGAGCGCTGAGGCATTGGATGGTCGTCCGGGGACGACGCTACAACACGGATAGGGTAAGCGATCACAGTGACCATCGTCAAATCTGGTGGGAACCATAGTCAGTTCAATACATATTTTATTTATTTCATAGAATCAGCTAAAATCTACTGAGATAAAAAATGGAATGAAAAATGAAAAGATTAAAGCGAAATCCAGAAAAATTTGAAACACTCGATCTATTTACAGCATTTAGCATGAACTATGATTACAAGCTCATGGTAGAACAAGACATTGAAGATTTCACTCAGCGAATAAAAAAAATCGCTTAAATCATCTTGCGAAAACAAAACGCTTATTCATGGAAAAAGAGTCGAGGCTCTATTTAAGCATATCGCAGCTGCATTAGGGAAATGCAAAATAATAAAACAGGAAGATGCTGGAGAGACGATATCCGCTGTACCAGACATCACTCTCCCTGATTATAAAATTATTCTAAATGATGGCAGGCAGATTTTTTTTGAGGTAAAGAACTGTAACCTAACAAACCCCAAGGCAATCTATAACTTTAACAAAGAGTATCTTAACAAAGTCGAAAATTACGCAGACATGCATGGGATCCCCATATATTACGCAATTTATTTTCGCCTATTAAATCGTTGGGTATTAGTTAATAAACAGTCATTAATAGAACGAGATAAAAAATACGAAACATCTATTATTAGCGCAATGGCAAAAAATGAGATGGCAATATTAGGTGATCTATCGATTGGGACAAAACCTGCGCTATCAATCGAATTAATTTCTGATTCAAACCAAGAGGTCACACGAAAAGACAATGAAATTAAATTCATAATAGGTGGAGTTAAACTCTATTGTGACGGTAAAGAAATAACAAATGAGTTAGATAAGAAAATTGCTTATTATCTCATTAGATTCGGAGATTGGAACTGTGGTGAACCTAACATTATTTCTGGTGATGATAAATTCAGGAGTATTCGATACGAATTCAGCCCAGAGGAAGATGAAGAACAAGGCTTTAATATGATAGGCACTCTGAGCAGTATGATAACGACTGAATTTAATGAGAAAACTATATATGAAAAAAGCGTTATTGCCTTAGATACCAATCTCGACCCTAGTCTTTTCTCAGTAAAAATCCCACCTGATTACTATGGAGAAGACCTTCCCCTATGGATTTTTTCTCTAAAACCTAACCATGAGTTCAAAGAACCATCATTATAATGAAAGAGAGGTCTAGACTCTTGAAACCAGAACTGAGCAAATAGCAACCGGTTGTTATTCAATCCAGGATTGCTTAATATTTGCACCTGCGCCAAGTCTAGGAGGATTTATGAGTAAGACAGGACAACAGCACGCTTACCAGCGCGGAGCCCGCATTGCGCGGCTTTGGAAGAAAGTAAAAGGTAGTGTTTTGCACTGGGATAAACGCTGTGTAGCCTGGGCCAATAAAAAGCATCTCCCGTCATGGATAGGACATGCTCCCATTATCGTTGCACTGCTGGGGTTGCTCACTGCAATCTTGATGGGCAGTGTAGTCATTGCAGGTTGCCTTCTTTTCATCTGCGCAATTACTTTTACCATTCAGCAAATCGGTCAGGCAAACCATCAGGGACATGACGTAGCTCACCTTGATTCCAGCACTAGCAATGAACCTTTGACAGAGTTTAGGAATGGCGATCAGGGTTACGGATTGTATTGCGGATCTTATAGAATCGACCAAGATGAAGACTAAGAAGAGACAATTTGTATCCCCTCTTAGTCATAAACTTATAAGTTATAATCTGACTGATCTTTTCAAAGAATCAACACCTTGCCCACCTGTGTCATGAGCCGTCTTTGAACCTGCATTGATCGCATTACCAATTGCTTGCCCTGCACTCACGCCCGCCCAAGAAAGCGCGCCAAGCCAAACCATCGGCAGCACAATAAACATCGTCCCCATCACCAGGTTCATGATGATATCGTCTGTCGTGTTCTGAAATCCGGCGAGGTTCCAGCGATCGTGTGTGCTTGAACTGTAGAGCGCTTCCATAAGCCAACTGTCCAGCCAACGCGCCAACTCCCACCAGAAAGTCAGGAAGTTAAGTGCGAAGAGCACAAACGTCACCGTAATCACGGTCTTGTACTCATACGCCGCAAACGCCAGGATTAACGGGAGCATCACATAGATAGCCATCAACAGCACAGCCTGCACCATGGATAAAGCCTGACGCATAGCATCGAACGCAGGGAAAGCGGCCAGGCTTCCCAACGATGTGCCACCAAGGGCGGCCAGGCGAGTCATGGCGTTATCATTAGTAAAATCCGCATTACCACCGTAACCGGCATAGGCATGCCCTCCCTGTGACACGGTCAGGCTCTGCGGGCTCACCAGCCAACGAACCACCATTTCTTTATAATCGGCCGTGGATTCTCCGATCATCTTAACGGCCGCAGACATCCTCAACATGACGTCAGGATCAACCTGCTTCAATACACGGGCTTGCAGGCCAGTATCGGCCGTTGACCACCATTCGCTGCAGGTCGGATATCCGCCACGGCCGGTGTTCGGCCGGCCACTGTCCCGTGAATCGTTCCAGGGAAAACTTGCCCGCGGCATTTTTGACTGCAGGTTCGCGTAATAGCCCCCATTCAGGAATGTACCGGAGCCCAGCCATTCAATATCACGCAATGTGGCTTTATCCGTTGTCTGCCCCTGGTCACGGTTCTGCCAGGTGTAAAGCGCCAGAGAATAACAATCATTGGTAAAGTCCTGCAGTTCTCTGGCCAGAGCCGGATTGTTCACCCGGCTATGCTGAACCTCAAAACGCACCTGCCGCAAATCCGGTCGGCACGGAATGCTGGCCACCGCCGCCTGGGTGATCCCTTTGGAGAGCTTATGCACCACCAACCACCACACCGGCACCTTCGCCGCCTGGCCATTCATGCTCGATACAATATTGGCATACCCGGTGTCCGCCGGTTTTTTCGGTGTCCAGGTACCACAGGTCGATGCCCGGCTGCTGTCATATTTGATCGTGTCCAGGCTGACATTGATCAGCGGCAAGCAGCAGGCGAGCATCACAAAGAAAGCGACATAAAGCAGGTTCTCGATGCGCGGCAGGGACAGCATCCCTTTGTTACCTTCGTCATCGCCTTCTTCACGTACTTTCAGCCAGATGCCGACAACCCTGAACAGTAACGGCAGCACGAATAATCCAGTGCTGACCAGCAACTCCCACAAGCCATTGTTGATCAGCCAACCGAGCAGCGTCAGGAAGTATTCGAGATAGCTGTTGGTCATCATAACGGCAACCCTCCGCCAAAGAGGGAGTATTCGCAGACCAGCGCGAACAACGCGCATGCGATCGCCATACGTTTCAGAGGCCCCCTGTATGCCGGTTTGCAGCCCGGAGAATGACAGATTTTCCAAAATCCCCAGGCCAGCGCGGCGTAAAGCGCCAAACGCCAGACCAGCCAGCCGTAACGAGTGCTTTGCATCCAGTTTCGCAACGCGGCGCTATCTGTTGGGTGATTAATGCCCCAGTGCGCTATCACCAGGGCAATCGCCATCATGGCCACTATCGTGCCCAGCAGTTGCAGAACATGCTTTGCCCGGTGGCTGAATTTTCCGTCCCGTCGGGGCGACAACGTATTCTTCTTTGTTTCGTTCATCACAATGTATCCCCTCGGCTACTGGTCGCTTTCCGGCACGGCCAGCCGATTAAATTTGGTATCCAGACTGTCGGTAGACTGGCGCTGCGGGTTGGTTTCGACGCGGTTGTTCTCACGCTCAATGATGGTCAACACCGCGTTACGGGAGATTTCACGTTTCATTTCCATCTCGTTTTTCAGTGCGGCAATTTCTCTGTCCAGCGCCTCGATACGACGCCCACCTTCCTCCATGGCGGTTTTCAATGCGGCTGCGTTCGGCTCCGACATCCCGGTGGTGATCATGCGGCGCATGATGAAGGCAGTTTCGATGGTATCCGCCATCGCCAGTTCGCTGGCCAGACGGCCGACTAACGCCGCATTATCCGGATCTCTCTGCAGTGCTTTGATAACGCCGGCGGTGACCGCCAGGCTGCCGGTTTTGAGCTTTGCCAGGTTGGTCGCATTGGGCTTTTCTGTTCCGTTAACCAGTTTGGCCAACTGCTCATTATTGGTTTTAGTGGCTTCTTCCAGCATCGGCGCAAATCCGGTGCCGGCCACGGTGCTGCCCGGCTGTTCCGCGCTGTCACCACTGGTGCATGCGTTGGCGTCTTTGCAGGTACGCAGCGAGGCATCCCCCAGCACCTTCACGACCGCGGCAGCCGCTTCTTCGCTATTAGCATATTTGGCGCAGGCCCCGCCGGTGCAACTGCTGCCCGTGACGCTGGAGGTACTCGTTACGGCCTGCCCGTTCATCATGTTGTAGCCGGCTGCGGCCAGGTCATGCGTCGGCTTGATAGAGGGTTGCCCGGCACCGCCGCGCTTCTGGCCGCCGATCCAGGTCTGCCCGGATTCCCCGGTTACCTTTTCGGTGGCGTTCATTGAACGTACAGCATCCGCATCACCACCGTTGACCAGGCTTTTGGCTTCTTCCATCGCGGCCGCCTGGCTCCAGCTACCGGTATCGGCCATGTCCATCATGCGTTTGGAGAGGTTCTGACAATTCAACTGAGCCTTATCGAACGCGACACCACCCTGTAATACCCCGTTGGTGAGCATTTCATACAAACCCGGGTTGGCGCGCTGGATAATCATCGCCGGCAAGCTGGCCACCGCACCCGTTGCCCCCTGGATAACCTCACTCATCAGGTTCTTGAAACCGGAGGTCACGCCGTTAAGCTGGTTGCCGACCGTGGTCTTCAGGTCAAAGTTGCCGCACATCAAATCCGAGCTCCAACCCAGGTTCATTCCGAGACGCTGCATATTGCTGCGCGTCGCCGGCTGCGAAATCACCGAGCCACCGCCCAGGGAGTAGAACAATTTGTCCGAAACGGCACCGCTGGAGTTCAGTCCATAGCCCATATTGCTTTCATTTACCTGAGGTAATGACACCCCGAACAACGTGTCATTATCATCAGCGAATACGTTCATACTGCCCGTAGTGGCGGTCATGAGCAGACCTCCGGTCACCATCAAAGACAGAGCGCGGTATCGCTTCCTGGAAAACTGATTTTTTTCCTTTTTCCGCATTATTCGTTACCTCATCAAAAATTCGTGCTGTACAGGAACGTCTGGCCGCGTCGCTGGCAGCAACTGTAGGGTTGCCACAGGGCAAAAGCGGCATTGGCATCAGTCGCGGACGTGTGGTCTCCGTCCGGAAACACGGCGCAGGACTGGCTGAGCTGCGGGGAAAGACGCTGCCATTTGTGGTTTTGGGTACCGGTGTTTTCCTGGACGGCATCCGGCGGCCAGTAGCCAGCGGAGCGTTGGCCAACCAGGGACTGGTAAACATGGGGTTGCCCCGAACGGGTGATAATGTCGGCCACCCGCTGTGCCACCAGAGCACCGGCCTTGTCATCATCAACCTGCGTCACGAATCCCGAGCGGGGATAGACGTTCCCCCACATGTTGCTGGCAGCCTGACTGCCGACCTCGCGTTGCCCGGGGACCAGAGCTTCTGGATACAATGATTCCGGCATGCCGGTACGCCATACCAGGCTATCCAGCGTGCTGAGAAAATAGGGAACGAACGGCGTCGCCGCACTGTTGCACGAATAGCCAGGGATACTGCCGCCGATTAATGACGTCGCCGGATGGCCAATGGCATCGGCATACTTGAAATGCAGGTTGGTTTTACGTTGCCCCGGTGTTTTTTGCTCATTGTTGCCGCCGCCGGCAGACAAGCCACTTACCGCGCTGGTGACGGTGTTCTCCAGCCCGCCGGAGGTCTGGCTGACGACGGCCATTTCCTGCCACGGATTGCCGCCAGGGGCGTTATAAGAAGACACAACGGCTTCCGGAATAAAGTGGGTCACCTTGACGGAGGTTCGCACCTTACAGCTAAATGGCGTACACAGCAGCCAGTAACAAATACCGGACACGTGCCAACTGATGCAGGGCTGTGATACGGCGCTGGCAATAATCTGGGCGCTGTTCAGCGAAGCATTAACGGCAGGCACGCTGGCTGCGGATAGCATGATGACCACACTGAGAGACTTGAGGTTAAAGCGTGGTTGATTTGACCGTTGCCCGGATATCAAATGGAGATGATTAAATTGCATATCACTGCCCTCCCTGAGCCTGGATGCGCAGCGCCCTGGCGCGTGCAATATCGGCCGTGCCATACACCACGTCCCGATCATCAAACACCACCGCCGGTACCTTTTTCACCCCCTGTTCCCAGGCGCGAACAACGGCACGGTAAACCGTCGCCAGTTGTTCTTCCTGCGCCTGCCATTGTGGGGACTGAAATACCGCTTTCGCCTGGCGCTCTGCCAGAGCGGGCTCGGAAGACAGCTCGCCAAAGATTTGCGCCTGCAGTTGGTCCGGGCCGTCAAGATAAATAACGGCGACAGACGCATCGCTATTCGTAGGGGGATGGAGGGAATCGGTATAGAGCACTGTGCCGGCAAGCACCGATGCCGGCATCAGCAGTGGGAACAACGTCAGCAACGTGCTGATTTTCATGGTCTACACTCCTGCATGGATAGAATTCACACAGGGTGCTATGGGGAGCTCAGAAAGGCAGCAAAGAAGTCTTTATTGGATTGAGAAAATTTTTTGGCATCAAACGATAAAACCGTTTTTATGCCAAAAGTATTTATCATGATTAATAATCACATTGAGTCAATATTTAGAATGTGAATCTATAACCTGCCCACCCATTTATTAACGATCCATAGTATTAATATTGTGCGCTTTTGACACGAAGCTACCAGCAGTCGGGTCGGCTATGAGCGAAGCGGAAGTTCACTAAGTCCTGAAACCATCAGGAATGGGCTCAGGCCCATGGATCTCCATGCTCGCTTCCAAGGTAGCGTAATCCACTCTCTAAAAATGGTGCGGATTTCAGGGATACTTACACTTACAACACCATGCCTTGCGTTCGTTTTAATACCACGGTAATCACAATAACCCACATGCAAATTCATTCACACTAGACATACTTACAAAATATGATGTAATTCTAATCGTTGAATGATTTTTGAGTCAGATTTTTATCTACACACTAAACAGGAATGTTGAAAATGGGCGGAGAGACTTCTTCAATACAGCATGTTGCAAATAAGATAACCCAAGATATTTTTAAAATTTTCAAATGGCAACGAGCAACTAGTCAAGATATGAACTGGGATTGCGACCTAGAGGCTCATGACAAAAAAACACATCCTAGCGATGTGGTGTTTTACTATACCGATCCCTATGAAGAAGAGATTGTGTACTTGAACACAGACCTCAAAAGCTATGCCCAAAGTAGTATCGGCAAAGGGATGGTAGAAGGTGCACTTTCTTCTTTAGCTCTCGCTACAGAATGCGCCAACATTAGCCAGCAGTGGTGTAAACGATATGTGCGGGATGAGTCATTAGGTTACAAAGTTCGAGGTTTATTATTTCTCTATAATCATGACAACCTTTACGACAAGGATTTTTATTCCTCCGTTATGAAAAAAGTCGACCCTGAACTAATAAAACGCCCTCCAAACATAAAATTACACCTTTTAGATCCATTCAAAATCTCCGATATGATCAATATAGCATCAGATATTAAAATGCTTATTGGGTCCGGGGCTTTGCCTCAACCCGATTTGTACTATTTCTATTACCCAGACTTAGCACTCACTAGGATAAAGCATCCTATCAACAACAAGACTGCAGCTACTGTTGAGGTTTTAACATCACCATTCATAATAATAAAGCATAAAGAATTCGACTGGATGGGCGAAAAAAAAGATAGTGGTTACGTAATTTATTATAATCAACCAGGAAATAGTGAAGATGAGTTCATCTACTTCCTTGACATGCTTTCTAATTATCAAATACTGATTGATGTAAAAAGAATAAAAATTAGACATTGTCATATAAATCCGCATGAAGACGCCATTCATCACTTTGAAAGAGCAAAACAAAAATATAGTACTCATTGGCTATCAGGTGAAAGTGAACGTTTGTTTTCAAAAGTTACGTTCGAAAAAACAGCTGCAATGGTAATTCAATACAGTCTTGAAGCTATAGGCATGGAGCAACGCTGATGAATAATATGAATATTTATTTCGCTACTGACAAAAATATATATGACGCACTTCATCATAAAAGAATTACCATCGTAAGATTACGCGAGATATTACTACGGAAAGGTATTATTGTTTCTCAAGAATTAACAAAGGAGGAATTAATTGAAGAGGTTTGCAAACTACCTCAGGGATATAGTGATCTAGATTCAATTAAGGAACTTGTACAAACTTATGATAAAAGAGAGAGTATAACTAGCGTCAAGCTTCAAGCATCATCCTCTCAGACAGAATTAAAAACAGCAGCAGAGTTAGTTAAGAAAAAGTTAGCCACCGGATCTGGTGAAACCGTAAAAATCACTGCGAAAAAAGATGGGTCTTTAGCAATCGAGGTAACCTACCAAGAAGTAGACTTGTCCAGAACAGCATTGCGTCAGATAGACAATCGCAACATCAAGATTGATCTTACAGTAAATAGCGATAATGTTGATATTCGTATGCCTCAGAACCAAAAGGCTAAAGATGTAATAACACTATTACAAAAAGAGTTGTCAAAGATTAAATCCGTTGATATTGAAAAGTTTGAAATTTCTTTAGAGGCAATTCCTACACCAGCGCTAAGAAGTCAGTTTTTTCAAGAGGTTATGGGCGGATTGAGTGGATATGAAATTGACGACGTTACTAATGTAGAGCTTAACCGTTCAACAAGCAAAGGTGATGACGAGGAAGAAGAAGAAATCGAGACAGGATTCGTAAAAAAAGCTGTTCTAAAAGGTGATTCTGTTAATAGTTCTGCTATTTTCACCCAACTACACAACAAAGGATACTATATCGGGAGAATTGCTTGGTCTGCTAAACCTAAAAGCGGAATAGGAGATAGAATTTTGGTTGAAGCTTTCTTTAAGGATTCAGAAAACTGCTCTGATTTTTCCTATCAAATTAAAGGAATCAATAACCAAAAAGGTAGTGAATACAATGTTACCATTCGTACAGCAAATGAAATTGAAAAGAAGAAAATTAGCTTACTAATTGAACAGTCCGCAGCAAACGCCTATAATATCGTGACGGGTAAAAAGGTGGAAGAGCATGAAAAAAGTTAAATGGATTATACTAAACAATCGTTTCACTACTAGTGAAACACTTGAAAAACTCATGAGTGATCCTTTTACTGAAGAGAAAGGGAAAGGGTTTATATTTGATAAATCACGAGCTTCTCATTTTCACGCTCGCTTCATCGAAAAGATAATAAGCGAAGACAGAATAAGTAATCTATACGGCAACAGTACCGCTGTTGAACGCATTGAATATAGAGTAACGTCTTTCAGTTTTGACGAACAATACGCCCCAGTTTTACTTCTTGATAATCCACCAAGAACACTTAAACCATTTGCGCAGGCACTGGTAAAGAACCTTGGTCTTGGCACCAGCTTAGAAGATATTGAGATTGACCCGTTCACATGGTTCAGTTCTTTAAACACAGAGTTAACACTTAATATAGTGCAACTAGATGTATCTCAAATTCAAGTTGCTGAATTTGCTCTTGCCAAGATGCAAATTAATAGCACCAGCGATCTTAAGAAATATTTCAAAGATGAGCTTATTCACAAAAAAATGAGGCTTGATCGATTGACATGCACTATTCATGACCAAGAATTTAGCGGTAAGTTAAAACTCTTCCGAAATGGTATGGCTCAAATCCAAGCACGAGCGGAAAAAGAGTTAACCAAAAAACTATTTGACAGTTTAATGAATATTCATAAGTAAGATAAAAGGCTGCCTAAAGGTGGCCTTGCTTTAGTAAGGCAAATCCTCTTTTCAATAAAAATAACTAATTTTCGAATTTTCTATGCCTTGTGTTACATCGCTCTGATACTTTTTGCATGGTCCCATTATAATCTTACCAATGTTAATAACCCCTATTTTTCGACATACGAAGTGCCATTCTTTGCCCTTTAGCGCTCTGAATTCATGTTCAAGATATCCTTCTCAGTGCCTAAATCTAGCACCTCTGCGGGTATCACAGGCGGTATTAACATCGTATCCAAATCAGGGAGCCGATTCAACAACAAGCGATGCTCTCTACTCCTCTACTGATGGAAAGCCGATGCCCGCCACTGCGGGACATCGCCAGTAAAAAACCGGCCATCAGGCCGGTGCAGCGAACGTTATAACATTCAAATCGCTATCAAGTATTAATTCACCTGAAATCGCTCGCACATATCACTCAGATGGAGCAGCAGATACACCACGTCGGCCGCGTCCGGGACGGTGATGTACCAGCGTGGATGACCGTATTCCTCAGGCTGTGGCCACAAGGTATTGCCAGTCACCGTTATCAGGACATTGATGCACCGCCCCAGACGGCCTTCCAGATGCAGCGCCACACTGGTGCGGCTTCCAATCCGATGAGGGTGCGCGGTCAATGAGACTGGCCCCGAGAGCCGATCGCGGATAGCCTGACAAAATACATCCAGCGCGCGGGCATCGGTTTCACTGATACTGGCCAGCCCCTGTGGCGGCAGGGTAAATAGAGACGGCTCCCGATACTGGTTATGCGAACGAACCGCGAGGGCGGGGTATTTCAGTGTCATCATGCAGCTTCTTCCCCCTCGTCTGTCAGCAAACCACGCAGGCGGTCAAGCTTTTGCGCCACCTTGCGGGCGGCTTCCAGCTCACTACAGCCAAATTTTTGCATCAGCGCGCGACGCTCCGCTTTTTCCTCTTTTTCGGTCATACCCAGTGCCAGGTACAGGCTGGGCGGTACGGCCCGGAACAGCGCCTCCACTTTTTTCGACAGTATCACCCCTTCGGTATAGCAGCCGGACAGTTTACTGGCGGACAGCAATACCGCCTTTTGTTCATCAGTCAGCGCCTTGAATCGGGCGATATCGTTGACCTCTTCCGGGGGCATCGTCAGACAAACCCACCATTCCGCCATGTTCAGCATCTTCTCGGCGATGTCCGGAAAGTCCTTCAGGTTCTGCGTGGCCAGCCACAGCCAGGCGCCGAGTTTACGCCACATTTTGACGATTTTGGTCATGTACGGCGCCAACAGCGGGTTCACCGTCACGATGTGCGCTTCATCCACGGCAAACACGATATCCCGCTCCGAGTACTGGTCGCGTTCGGCAATGTTGTTGATGGTGTTGGTCAGACTCACCATGGTTAGCGCCATTTGTGCTTCATAGCCTTCCCGCGCCAGGTGACCCAGGTCGATCAGCGTCACATCCGCCTCCGGCCACAGGCTGCCTTCACGATTGAACAGTTCGGCTTCAAAGCTGCCTGTCTGTGTGAACATCCCCAGCGATTCCGCCATTTCGGCGGCTTTTGCCCGCCGTTGCGCATTACGCACATCGTTGCCGTCATCTTTGGAGATGTCATACAGCGCCTTCTGCAGGTCGGTCGGCAACATTTGACGCTCCTCTTCATACGTCTGACGTGCCGCCATCAGCAGGGCTTCACGGATCATCGCGCGGTCGGCGCGTTTCAGTTCAGCCTCTTCCTTCTCATCCCCACCGGTGATCATCATGCGCGCCGAAATTTCCATTTCCCCCAGGTAATCACGTTTGTCCTCATCTTCATCGTCAGCATCAAGATCTGGCAGGTCGTTCTCATCCAGATTCAAGGCGGTTTCTTCAACCAACTTATGTGCATAGGTGAACGGCGGCAGTGACACGCCGCTACCCGGCTTGATGCTCACTTTATTGACGCTGAGCCCCTGGTTTTCATAATAATCGGCGAGCAGCCCAAAACTGTTGCCCGCTTCCGCAATAAACAACCGTGGGCGGTGTATCGCCATCAATTGAGACATTACCGCGCACAACGTCGCGGATTTCCCGGCGCCGGTCGGGCCGAAATACAGCATGTGCGCATTCTGACTACGATCGTGCTTGTTCAGCGGGTCGACCGTCAGCGTATCGCCGCCACGGTTGAAAAAACTCATCCCTGGGTTGCCGGTACCGGTCTCACGCCCGGTTACCGGCAACAAGCCGGCCAGGTGTTGTACCCAGGTCAAGCGGGTATACCAGTGTTTTTTGTCCGTCTCCGGGTTAAAACACATCGGCAACGCCCGCAAATAGGTATTGAGGGGCGCCACGTCAAATTCGGGACGAATGGGCTGCAGGCCGGCGCCGAGCAACACGTTAGTCAGTTCCACGCGTTTGTGGTTGAGTGCATTCAGGTCGCCGGCTCGCAGCAGGAACGTGATGCCGGCGCGGTACAATTTGTGGCGATTACCCAGGTATTCCTTCACCTGTGCCACATCCTGGCGCACACGCCCGGACTCGGTATTTTCGCCGACGGCATTCTTGGACAGCTTGTTGAAATCGTTCTCCAGCGTATCCTGCGGCTGCACCACAATGGTTATACACACCATCGTCCCTTCCGGGAACAAATCCATCAGCGCATTGATTTTTTTCTCACCGCGTTTCATTTCCCCGGTGATCGTGCCCGGCTCCGGCGGGCGGCGCAGTTTCTCGACCGGAATGGCGCAATGCGCCTGATTATCGAACCACCAGACACCGTTGTCCGGATCGGACCGGGGCGGGGTAAACCACAATGTTTCAGCGAAATCGTTCATTACCGGCATCTCGCCATCCGGTGTATCACGACGGTCAAAATAGGCAGCGTCCCGGTACAGGGTCTCTTTATTCACCCAGTCCGGGCTCGGATTAAAATGACGCAGTAACCAGTCATGTACCTGCGCCCCGTTCTGACGCACGCAGATGACGCCAGCGCCGGCGAGAGCGCCGGTGACACGTTCACAGGCCTGGTCGAGCATCGCGATTGGCGGCATAGGATCCGCGTTATTCTTTCCAATCCAGCGATAGATCACCATGCGGGTGCGCCGCTGCTGGCCCCGCCATGGCTGATCGGTGATAAGCGTATCTTTAAACAGCCCCTCCGGACGGGCAATCCCACGCAGATGTCGCTCTGTCTCTCTTAGCCAGGACTCGGACAATTTACTTCCCTGTGCATGGGGTTTTACGTAGGCTCTGAGCCGGTCGATATAGGCCTCGACATTGTTTTCATCCTGGCAGAAAAATTGTACCACCCAGGGGTTTTCGTCATGTTCATCGAACGAATCCTGCAGCGCATCCTCAACCGTATCGCGCATCTGCTCAAGACGGTCATCAGTACGCCCTTCTGTCGCCACAGGCGTGACATCAAATACCGCGCCCACGGAAACGCCGTCATCGAGCAAAATACATTGCTCGCGATCCAAAAATTCTGCCCAGGGCAGGTAATCAATGATGGATGGATTGGCGTGATACAACTGTTTTTCATCATCAATCGTCATTTTTCCCGGGCGCGTCAGCGCCTCTCGCCCGGCAACGATCAGGGAAACACCTTCCTCAGCGGAAGTGAGCTGGCCGGTCGTATCATCAGCGGGAAGCGACGGACTTTTTCGTATCAGGCGCTTTTTATCAAACAGAGGGAATCGCATCAGTAGGCCTCCGTTCGCTCACCGGGCATTGCATATTGCACCTGGCTGTAGAACGGAAACACCGTACTGTAACCCGGCACCGGGGTATTGCCGTCAGCGAGATGCGGAAACACATACATCACAAGATCAGGATTAGGCAGACGCGGGAACTGCTGGCTGATTTCACTTTCCTGGGTGCGGCTGTAGCTGCGATCGTCTGCTAGGCTGGCCTGTTGCTCATTCTCAGTAAGCGGACGTCGCAGGCTGTCCCGGGCGGCCACCGCATGGCGCGTGGAGCCACTACCGTCCTCCCCCTGCCACAATTCCAGCATCGTGCTGTCGCCTGCCGGCAGCATTTCCTCTTTCGACGTAGAGCAGCCGCTCAGCAGTGCGCTCACCAAAATAGCGGCCATCACCGCCCTTGTTGTTTTTTTCATTTTCATGGAAGGTTCCCCTGTATCAGTCCAATCCGCCAGTGCTACCGTCTGCGCCAGGCAGACTGAAGTCGTCATAACGCACCTTGCGCCCCTGGGTCTCAAAATCGATCGCCAGTTGACGGGTAATATGGATCGCCAGCTTCTGACCCGGCGGCACATAAATGGCATCAAACATCATCCCGTAACGCTCACGCACCCAGTCAGCCGTTTCTTTCATACTGCCGGACAGCGCCTTGCCCAGAACAGCCTGGCCGGCACTGCCCGTCATGGTGGAGGTGATACCGTTGACGTTATTTTGCGTGGTGTACTGCCCCTGGCTAAATGCATCACCGGCGGCGCTGGCGCCGGAAAGGGCAGCAATGGTCGGCAGGTAGGTCGAGGCATTGGACTTACGTTCGCCACCAATACACGGGATACCATTGTCATCAGAAATCCAGCCAATGCCGGCATTGGTGCTCACGTCCTTGCCGTTGCCACCACTGTTACCGCTGCCGGCATTGGAATTGGCGTTGGCTTTCGGCAACGTACGAATCGTGCCATCAGCAAAGACAAACGTAATGCTGTTGACCTGGCCTCGCACACAGGAAAGCGTCCAGTCACCGCTGGCGGTGCCTGATACGACAGCACCTTCGACGTCCGGCAGTTCAATGCCGTTGGCCGTCAGGTTATCTTTACCAATAAGCAATTTAAACGGATAGGGGTCGGTGACCGTACCGTTGATTGGCACCCGCCCCAACAGTGCGGTCATCGCGCGGCTACCCACCAATGTGGCATTCTCCGGCAGGGTATATACCGGCTCATCGTTCTCCTCCTCCCCTTTTTCATGGGTGTGGCCCTTCACCTGCTGCTCATACGCGGCTTTTTGCCGGGTTAACGCATTGTCAGCCAGGAAAGACGTCGGGAACTGAGGCCCTTCTTTCGCACTGTTGGTATTGCGCGGATCGGGTTCTTTCTGATCTTTGGGGTTCACCCACATCAGGCCGTCCTGTCCAGGTGCGGCGCGCCCATCACTGGTGCCCATTCCGTCCAGCCCCAGGCCTAACGGGATATCTGAGTCGTTTTTCTTCTTATCCTTATTGTTGGCCAACTGATCGGTCAGACTCTGAATTTTACCCGTCAGCGTCTGCTGCTCCTGCTGGAGCTGCTGCTGACGTTGCTGAGCCTGTTTCTGGAACCCGGCAACCGCCTCGCTCACCTGACCCGAAACGTTCTGATTACGCTTGCGCAATTCCTCATTTTCTTTCAGGACATTATCGATATTTTTCTGCAACTCCGCCTGCTGAGTACGCGTTGTGCGTAACGTACCGACCAGGGTGCGTAGCGTGTCCTCCGGGGTATCGCCTTCAACCCCCAGCGCATGCAGTTCTTCTGGAGATAAGTTGGCCAGCACACTTTGATCGTGCTGGTTTTTTTCGGGTGATTTGTTACCACCGCAGCTTTTCAGCCCGACAACAATCACAGCAGCCAACACCCCGACCACAATCACCTTCGGCAGCATATTGGATTTAACGCTCGCCATGCTCACCTCCTTTCTTTACCGCTTTACGCACAACGTTCGGTTCTGCAACAAAAGCGCCGTCCGGACGTCCGGCCGTGACCAGATACAGCGTAGTCGTGTCCTCCGGCGTGCCGACCGGACCGAGGAAGCGATGCTGGAATGTCGCCGTCACAAACTGTCCCTGCAGATTGCGTGGATCCAGGACGATCTTGCGGCTGGCGGTGTTTTGCACCTTGAGCGCGACGACATTGCGACGGCCGATCCCCCATCCTCCCAGCGGCGTGACCGCCACAGGCTCTGACGGGTACAGCGTGGTGATACGTTTTGGCAAGTGGGGGTTAACCGGATGAATACCTGGTACCGCTTCAACCGTTCGCACCGGGCCGTACAGGCTTTGCGCCGCATAGCGTGTCAGCACAATCGGAAGCGGGGCGTTATATTTCACCGGCTTGCGTTTCGTCTGGGTACCGTTATCAGCGCCGGGAGTCGAACTTTCTTCGCCAGTGGCGACGGCATTGTCTTTATCACTGCTGACCGACGTTACATCGCCGCTGTAAACAAGACGCACCGGCTCAGTGGGACCATTTTCTGCGGCAGTGACATCAAGGAGAATGAATTCACCACTCTCCACGTCCTGCAACTGCAGCCGGGTTTGCGGGAAGGCGCTATCGGCTTTCAGATATACCGCACCACCGCTGCTTTGCACTCGTAACTTATCGTTCAGCGCCGGCGGGAAACCAACGCGCACATTTTTA
The DNA here is from genome assembly GCF_001753185.1 of Klebsiella sp. LTGPAF-6F. NCBI lineage: Bacteria > Pseudomonadati > Pseudomonadota > Gammaproteobacteria > Enterobacterales > Enterobacteriaceae > Klebsiella > Klebsiella sp. LTGPAF-6F. The sequence goes on along the minus strand of NZ_CP017450.1, from coordinate 566,527 downwards.
TCGACGAACAATACCCGCTCCTTACCCACGGCCAGCGGGATTGGCAGAGGAATACGCTCCCACTTCATCAACTCATCCGCATGGGCAGCCGGTGCGGTAAACGTCGCCGTCAGCGGTAATAAACCAAGGGCAAGCGCCAATACACGTACGTTGATCATTGGAACACTCCTTTTTTCTCCGGCGTGGGTTCTTGCGGTGCGACAGCCAGGCGCTGTGGGATACCGTCGTAGCAATCCAGTGCCATACCAAACTCATTACGTTCCGGATCGCCTTCCCAGCGAACAATTTTCAGCGGATAGCGCGTCAGCGCCCGCTTCACCGGCTCCCCGGCAAACGACTCATCGGCCACCAGGTCAAGACGCACAACCCAGTTGTCCCGACCATCGACCGTAACCGGATCCTGGTTATAGCGCCCGTTGTAGCCATGCTCCGGGATTTCGAACACCACACGCGTCCTGCCGGTCAGCTCGCCGTTATCACTGCGTTTTTTCGCATCCGCCTGCAGGAAACGTTCGCACGATGGCGTCAGGTAGGCAGAGAGCGTGTTAATTTTTGCCGGGTAATCTACTTCGCCGTTTTTCGGCCAGGCATTGAGTTGCTGGAAAATATAGAACGCGAAGCTGTACACCGTGGATGGCGGTATTTCCCACCAGGCGCGGGTAGAGCCGCTGCGCAAATCAGGAGGGTTATGGATGGTGAGATTATCCGGTGCCCGCATCCAGCCGACGCTGGTCACCAGAACGAAGAAGACCAGCACGCCGCAGGCTATACGCAACGTGAGAATATGCTGGTCACGGTTTTTTACCGCATGACGGAAACGGCTCATGTTGACCTCTTAACCACTCGGCTGCGTCGCAACGACCAGCCCTGTTTGTCGATAATGAGGGTGGGGTCACCCCACCCTATGCGACGTTTACGCTCCTCGAGACGCTGCCAGATATAGTTCTCCGGTTTACCGCGCTTGAGGCGCGTCAGCCGGCTGCCACCAAACCAGATGACGAGGAGTGGCGTCACCAGCATACCGGTGGGGACAACAACCCAACCGGCAAGCGGAAGAAACGGCAGCGACACAAGCAGACCCAGTCCCACTCCGGCCAACGCCGCTAGCCCCATCTCCGGGGTGGTAAAGCCCCGGAAAACCACCGGTTCAGCATTGAGACGATCGGGTAAAAAACGGATAGTCTGCATGGTCTGCGACCTCAGAACAGAATTTCGGCAGATTTGCCAACCAGCCAGATAACAATGACCAACAACACGACACCGACCAGAACGATGGCGCCAAATTTGGCCCAGGTCGATTTACCGTCACGAACTTCCGCAAAGGTGTGAATGGCCGCATTGGCGACGATAAGGAAGGCCACCGCAGCGGCAACCAGGCCAATGACGACAATCCCATCCTGGAAGTAGCCTTTGATGGTTGACATCAGACCACCGCCACTGCCGGTAGACGGTGCTTCAACAGTGGGTAATGCGGCCTGTGCCGGCTGGACAGCGGCATACAACAGTGACGTAGCCACCGCCAGTCGCGCGGAGAGATGACGAAAAAGACCTACAACAGCGTTCATAAGAGATTCCTTTTACGATAAAAAAACAACACATTCAACTGGCGAACATCCAGGTTGAGATAACCAACAAAAGAACGAGCCTGACGCCGAAATGAATCAGCGCGCTATTACGCACGTTCTCGTTACTCCACCCTTGCCAGACATCAACCAATGCCCAGGCCGCCCACACGAACAGCGTCGCAAGTAACCCGCCGATGCAAATCAACGAAAGGATATTGATTTCAACCCCGCCGCTGGCGGCGTTGAAGGCCTGCTCCTGTGCGCTACTCATGGCCATCAGGGACGCTCCCGGCGGTAATTGCCGGCGACGGCGCCAACATCACGTGGTTGCGCCCGGGACGGTTCCAGATAACGATCGATACCGGAGTTGATGGTATTGAGGTCGGACGTGGCGCGTTGATAGTCAAAGTAAAAACGGCCTTGTTCTGACGGATCCGCCTGAACAGCGGCGACACGGGCACGTTCCAGCGCCGACTGCACCTGAATCAACATGCGTTGGGCAGAAGCCAACTCATCCTTTTCAGATGCCTGCGATGGCAAAGCGGCCAGAAGTGTCAGGCCCAGCAAACAGCTGGCGTTAATACGTCGGGTTACAACGGGGATAGGCATACGAGCACTCCTTAGTGATTTAGGGTGCTGTCAGGGTGCGGTATAAGGCGGAGAAGGTCAGCGGTTAAATCTTTATGGTTTTTTGATAATTTTCGGGAAAAGCACCAACTGATATGAATCAGCAGAAGTATACTTTTCACTGTTTAGCAAAAGGAGAAGCAAGGAAATGACACTGAAAGAAATCAATGATATTGCAGTAGTTCTTTTATATAGCGTTATGCCGATAGCCTTCGCTGTGGTGGCATCGGGGATTATCATCTTCATCGGTTGGTATATAACAACTCTTCGCTATCGTAGAATCATAAGAATAGCCATACAAAACAATAAATTAAAAAATGAAGACTTACACATATTCTTGAATAAAAAATATATAAGCTATAGCTCACTCAACCTAGTTTTAAAAAATTTATTCGAAGAAGAGCTAAAAAAAACTAGGGGTGATAACCATACGAATACCCTAAGAGACATCATCAATTGGTACGAGGAACAAGAAGGACTGATTGAACTACCCAAGGACATAAGAGCTAACCTTGAAGTAATCCGAAAACAAACGCCAGAAAGCGAACATCAGATCAACCAATTAGCAGCCAGTTTGAAAGATCTCTTCATAACCCGGCAACGGCGTGAAAACAGATTAAGACGGTTCAGCTACATATCGGGTGGGGTCGGGATAATTGGCGTTCTATATGGCGTAATACAATCTATGTTGTGAAATTACCACTGACGCGCCGCTGATCGCGGCTTGTCTGCTGACGGAGGCGCACAAAAGCAAGTTTTGTACGCCTCCATCCAGCACGAATAACAGCCTGAGATCAGAGATATTTTTTGAAAGATGCTGTGGTAACAGTCACCGCGATCCCCAACAGAATCGCCGCCGGTAACAGCAGCAAGTTAGGATACACAGCCGTTGGCCAGGACAGATACAGCATGCAGGGGATATAAACGGCGGGTTTCACCATCCTTTTAGCATGGTGATACACAAAACTCGACTCATACCCGGCGCCGTAACGCCGAATATCACGCCGCCCCATACCTTCGGTCAATGCGACCAGCACCACCAACACAAACAGCGGAATAGACAGCACCAGAATTGTGACCCGAATTAGGGCTATCACCGTGACATACATGCCCGCCAACAAGAAGTCCTGTAATGAATGAGCCAGTTGCCCACTCCAACTGTTCAGTTCTCTGGCTATCTCATTCTGACTGTGCGCTTGCGTCTCATAAGCGCGATGGATCCACGCCAGAAAGCCGCTGTCGACAAATGCCCACTGATAGGCCGCGCTGATCCAGCGAACCAGGGTGACCGACGGTTCCGACAACAGCAGGCTGCGGGTAAACTCCGATGACAAATACCCTATTTCCGTATGCATCACCGCCTCGCTGTGCGACGCCCCGAGCTCCGGCCAGAAGAACACCATTCCGACATATTCGATCACCAGACTCACAAAGAGCGAAGCCAGGAACATCCCAATCAATGTCCAGGGCCAGCCCCACAGCACGTTGTAAATCAATCCGTGTTTTCGCGGTGGTACAGGATGCTGTGGCTGAGTATTATCCGTTTGCGACATGCATTCTCCCTACCGTATCCGGCATGATCTGGCTCGCCGACCACCAGGACTCGCTAGTCCGGTAGTTACGCCTCATCTCCTCGGCAATTTTCTGCAGATTAGCGGGCATCAGTGCATCATCACCGTCACCGCTGGGCAATGGCATGCGGATTTTCCATAACTGCCCGCCTTCCAGCAGGGCAAACGCCTGGCCTTTCGGCAGATTGATCACATCAGCTGGCGCCAGTAACGGTGTCTTCACTGTGCTGACACGATCCTGGGTGCTGGAAGTAAAATCCTGCCCTTTCTCAACATCGGCGGTATCTGCATGACCGGATACCAGGGTTTTGGTATAAACCTCCACCTCCGGCAATTGTGATGTCAGTAACTGAGCCGTCCGCTGCTCACGCACGCGCAACATAATCAAAGTATTGAAGTTACCGGTGACCTGAGCCGCTTTGGCCGCACTGCCGATACGGGCCTCGATGTCTGACTCGGTTTGCGTATAGGCTGTCACCTGAATGCCGGCGCCGCCGCCCTTATTGATTAGCGGAATGAACTCTTCCCCCATCAATTCATTAAACTCGTCACAGTGTAGGTTTATCGGCAGCTTGCCGTCGGCTCGGGTTGGCAGTCCGCCATGCATACCGTGTTTATAGATATGGCCGGCCACGGATACCAGATCAGCGAACATGCTGTTACCGACAGCTGAGGCCACAACGCCATCGGACAACGCATCCAATCCGACATACACAATGCCGCGCTTGCGGATGACCTGCTCCCAGTCAAAAATAGGCCGCGGATCGGCCATGTTCGTATAATCTGGCGCCAACAATTCAGCTGTTTTTCCGGTCGTCAGCTTCTCTAGCAACGGCAGTAATGAAGCGACGATTTTGTCAAAGTAAGTGCGGTCATAACGCACGGCCGAGCGCAAACCATCCAGGATGGGATCATACAGTTGCTTACCAATGTCAGAGCTCAACGCCATTTCGACCGCCATGATTTTTATCGCGTTTGGCTGACCCTGCATATTGCGCGGCACATCATCCTCCGTCAGCACTTTCAGGTTGTTCTCGATCTGCTGCTGTAGCACTGGCATACGCTCCCCGATAACCTTATGTGCATAGGTTTCATAAAGCTCATTGATATTGTTCACATAGCGGGTAATGAGGGTGTAGTCCGGGCGTTGGCCCAGGGCAACCAGAGCGCGGGCAACGATATTGACGAACCGCCAGGCAAACTCGCGGAACGCGGCACTGTTCCCCTCGCCACTTAACTGCCCGGAAATTCGGCCCGCCACTTCCGAAACACGCTCAAACCTGCCAACTGCGTTATAACGTGCAGAGATATCCGGCCACCCAAGATGAAATATATACAACTCATCCCCCCGACCGGCGCGGTGGGCCTCAGCCCAGACCCGCCGTAACAGGTCCGCATCGCCTTTTGGATCGAACACGATGGTGATATCGCCACGGCGGATATCCTGAGAGATCAGCAGTTCAGCCAGACGGGTTTTGCCGACTCGCGTCGTGCCCAGTACCAGGGAGTGGCCGACACGTTCACCGAGCGGCATCGAGACGTCGAGCTCATCCGGCTCAATGCCATGGATTGCCGGATTGCCCCCCACTGGCGGCAAAGGCCGGACCGGATTCAGCGGCGAATCGGTTCGCAGCAACTGGGACAACCACGGCATGTTGTATTCAGTTTGCAGTTCCAGACGCCGTGCCATCTGGTAAAGTTTTGGCGGGAGGACATACTTCTCTACCTCCGGTCGGCGCGTATCCATCAAGCGTTGGGTATGTTTCTGTTGCCAGCGAAAACCTTTGCCAAGAAAAAGCCGTTGCCGGCTGACAGGGATCTGCGCGCTGGTCATGACATAACGGGGTAAGCGGCGCAGATTACGGCGGTAACGGATCACTTTCATGCCCTGACGAGCCCGAATAACCGACAGAACGGCGAAGCCACTGGCGGTGACATAACTGACTGACGGTGCCAATGCCACCGACCAGGGCGCCACAAAACAAATCCCAGACGCGGCGCCGGCGACGATTGCCGTGTTGAGTTCCACTGCAGGACGCAACAACGCTTCCATTACATGGCGATTACTCATTGCTTTTCCCCTATGACAACCCTGGCCAAAGCACCTTCATACGAAAGGCGAAATGCAACACATGCCGGCACGTTGCCGGCAACAGATTAAACGGAAGATGCATCGGATTTACTCCGTTGAGATTTTGAATAGGGGAACCAGGACGCTTTGCCATTCAGCAGATCCAGCAGGCGTTGTCCGCTAATAAGTTGGATTTGCGGATGCGCACGCAGCAACGACCGGCTGAGTTCTCCCGTACGCCCGGTATGGATAAAAAAGCCGACACAGCGCTCACGTAACAACAACGCCCCAAAATGCTGAATATGCCCAGGAGTAATCGTCTTACCATAGCGTTTGGCCTGGATAAGATAACGCTGGCCGTCGATAAACACCTGGCCATCCAACCCACCATCACCGCTGTAGGAGGCATTGCGGATAATCGGGCATCCCTGGCGTTCAAAGGCAAGTAATAACAACTCCTCAAAAACATAAGGGTTGATTTTTCGCAGGTAAGCCAGGCGCTGCGCATCCCCTGATAATTGCGGGAACCGCTGAATCAGCCGTTCAGCTGTAGCACGATACCGCCGATGACGCCGTTTGGATGCCGTCTCACGTCCTCGCAGATTTAGGATGGCCATCGTGCCGATAAACAGCCCAATCAGCAGGGCTGAAAGCAATGGGCTCGCCAACAGAGCGGCAACCAGATGCTGCACGGGCATCATGGGGTAACCTGCTGCGATAATCCGGTGTCTGTGATAAGTACCGGGTAATGGCTGAACTGCAGACGGCGCGCCAGCTCACTGCCTGAAGCCGGCACCATAGGCACTCCGGGGGCCATTTCACGCAGTGACTGAAGCCCAGGAAAGTGGCTGACGTTCACCACCAATCCGGCGGCACGCCGGGACTTCAGGCTTTTCGCATTTGCCTGCAGCCAGGCACGGGAGGCGTCATCATCCCCCACAATAAATAAGGCGCCGATGCCAGGTAGATTCAGCGGTCGTGAGGCGACGCTCCCCGGGGTCAGCTCCGGCGTGCTCACTGGCAACATCGTCGTTTCCGTTTCAGGTGCAGACAACGGGAGTGGCGGTTCTACTGGGGGGGAAGGGCGCACGTCCTGGCGATTGATCCCCTCAAAATAGGGTGCGGCATTATCGCCCCCTACATCGACAATGACGTTCAAATTCGCTAACGCGGTGGCCGTTACCAGGTACAAGCCGAACAACAAAAAATTCACTTTACGCATAATTATTGGCTCCGTGGTTCTATCCAGGTCAATGTCGCGGTCTGTATCACCATTGGCGTCGTACGGGGCACGATGCCTGGAGACGTCGTTCCGCCGTTAATCCGTGCCAACTTGGTCTTCACGATGGATTTGTAACGGGCGGCAGGGGCGCCGCCGGCAGGATGGTGATAGCAGCCGGCAGCCGCCAGCCAACTCCCCGGATTACGGTCATAGCACTCTCGCAGAATGCTCGCGGCAGCGTTGAGGTTGGTATAAGGGTCAAATGCCTCCCAGGTCGAAACAAAGTGATGCCCATTCCAGCCCAGATTTACCTGGGCAATGCCGACATCAATGCGTTTACGCGGATGCGTTTTCAGGAAATTCTGCAGGGCTTCCCAGGCTTGCAGACGGCTGGCATATCGGTAACCTTTCCCGGCCACATTAATGGTCCATGGCCAGGGACGTTCTACCGAAGGAGGCTGGCCAGCACCCCGGGTAACAGAAGAAATGCGTTTGGGCGCCATCGAGGTTTCAGCCAGCGCCACCGAATAGAGCGATTCCGCCGGCACCCCGTGGCGCATAGCCACTTCGCGGTAACCGACCGGGATCTCTTGTGCCGTAGCGGCCTGTCCGCAAACCGGCACCCCACATCCCACTAACAGCGTCAGGGTCAGAACGCGGCGATAGTCCATCCGTTTTCCCCCTGTTGCAACACAACCGGCATCAGGCCGTTGCCGAATTTCATCCAGCGGCCACCGTCATGATTGAGCGTAATTTGGCGCGCGCGAACCTTATCAACGGGGATGTGGTGCGCCCTGGCCCAGTCACGCAGAAAACTGTCATTACCCTGGCTGTCGACCAGGTAAATATCGACAGGTCGGTTGTCCGCCAGAACTGCCGCCAGACGCGCATCGCATTGGGCGCAATCTTTGGCCTTAACAAACAGGGCCAGACGGCCGCCGGTATCATGCGCAATCCCCGCAGCATTCCCCATATTGACCGGCAAAACTCCCAGTCGCTGCCAGGCAGCATCCACCTCACGCTGGAACTTCAATTCTTTCTCGGTACGGATGAATTCCTGTCTGACCCATTGTTCGGCATATTTTTTTCGTTCAGCGTCAGTTCTCGCCTCAATGCCCAACGCCGTTAATGGATCGAGCCCGGGTGACTGCATACCGCGGGGGCCATCCATTAATTGTTGGTATCGCTGGTAATCCTCAACCTTCAGCCCCCACTCGCTGGCCTGTTTTTGAAGATCCTGAGAAGTGCTCTGTGCGGTTTCCTGCCTGGAAACGTCCTGCCCCTGACTGTTTACAGTCTGGATCCTGGCGTGGGCAGAACCACAGGTCAGGAACAGTACCGACAGGATAAAAAACGTGTTTTTTTGTCTCATCTAACATTCCTCACTGCACGTTGAGCGTCTGCAGACGGCCATTTACGCGGAATGTAGCCTGGCCAACCCCGGCGCTGACCAACTGCCATCCTGATACTGATTCCCCCTCGCTGATTAAACACACCTGGGATAAATCACTGAACCCCTGCGGTGCCACAGCGGCGAATGCGGCAGTACCTCGCCGCTCAATACCCGTCAGCACAAAAGGCGCTTTGCGCGCCACGCGTACTGCTTCTCGTGCAGGAGATTTAATCGGCGTAGCCGGATACTTTGGGGTGATTTTGGCCGTCGCAGACGGCGCTGCGGGGACGGATGTTGATGGCTTTGTCGATGCACCAGTTGAGCTTGCCGGGGTATCAGTCGTTGGTGTTGGGGCTAATGACGCCGACTTTTTATATGCGGCGAGGTCATCTTTCAAAGCGTTCAAATCTGCTTGCTGGGCCTCCAGTTGCGCCTGCAACTGCTGCGGCGATACTGCGTTATTGATGATTGCCGCAAGTTTCGTCTCGAATTGCGCCTGGCGGCTTTCCAGCATGGCTACTTGCTGCTGTTGCGCCCCGAACGTATTGCGCAAAGACGCCACATCGTCTTGTGGCGACAGGTTTCTCTGAGCCTGCTCCAGTTGTGCAACGCGTTGATTAACGCCCTTAAGCGCATGACTGCCGGCCATGCCCATCATGAGGACAATCAATGCGCTTCCAGTGAGCTCCCAGAATGTTTTGCTGCGAAGGAGACCTTTTTGAGGCGCGGTCATCTGGGGCATTTGTTCGTTTGGTACTGTCATTTTTTCAGCCATCCTCCCGTTACCGGTACGGGTTTTACTGGCGGCGGAGCAATAGACGTCGCCGGTGCGCTGATCGGGGCAGATACAACCGTCGCCGGCGGCAGCTGCGTGGCCGGCAACTGGTACCCTTCGCGCAGGCTGTGGCAAACGACACGCTGTACATCGTCCACTTCAAGCTGCCACGCGGGCCCCGCCAGTACCTGCAACGTGGTACGTAAACGCATTGGCCCCAATTGGTACTGAACAGCCGGCAGAGCCTGCCGGTACAGCACACCGTTTGCCGGCCCCGTGGCGCACAGCGAGTATCCCGACTGGCGCAGGGCATAACGCAAGGCATCCGCCACCGTCGGTTTAACCGACGCCGGGATGCGAATATCGATAATCTGGGAGAGCGGATCGCGCTGGACGGAAGCAGGATCGGTGCTGACCAGTAAGTAGCGGTCATAACGAACCACTTCCGGCGCCCGGGCATAAACGTCCGGGCTAACCGGTTGCACATTACGGGTAACGGTGACAGACGGCGTGACTGATGATACATCACGTTGTTGCAGAGGTTGCCGGGGGGCGCACCCTGTCAGCATGATGGCCGCCAGGGAAGTGATGACGAGTGTTTTTTTCATCCGGATGGTTTCCTGTTCAGTTACAATTGACAGGTGTCACTGTGCGGTTACCGCTCACGGCCCTCAATTAACAACTCTTTTTGCAAAACAAAAAAAAACGCCAACCAGAAGGTCAGCGTTGATGATGAAATCCAGATAACTCTATTTATGACTCAGGGTAGAAATCCGGGTTCATAATTTGTTCTGTTGTCCAAATGCATGAAGCCGGAAGTTTTTCCAAACCGATGCCTGTTTCTTTTGATGCTATAGCCAGCGCATCAAACCAGGTATCTTCCAACCATTCCTGATCGGCCAGAGTCACTTTCAGGCTTGGCGTTTTCTTAAGGCGGCGTTCAATCAAGCCTCGTTGCCCCTTAATCGTCAATTCCCAGCTCGCACCACGATGAGTGGGTTGAAATTGCCATTTGAGAAGGTGAGCAAGTAAAACCGCCATCCGGCTGGCCAGTTCGCGTTTTTCACTTTTACCCACGTCTTCTATCTCCTCGGCAATGTTTTCAATATCGAGCTGACTGAGTTTACCGGCACGTAGTAACGCAGCCTGTTCATTCGCCCAGGCTACCACGTCAGTATCATAACGAGTTCCCATGGGAGCCTCCGGTTAGTTAATAAAAAACATACGAGCAGATAAATCGTATGTCGAAGTATATCACACAGCCTTTCTTATAAAGCATGAATGGCTGACTTCGCTATTCCGTAACCAAACCCGAGAAACGGAATATCATCTTCAAAATCCATCGGCGGCTCATTTCCTCCTGATTGGGATTGAGGCTGTTGAGGCGCGGAACCGCTGTGCGTTGGCTTCTGGGGCTGTCCCCATCCTCCCTGAGCACGTTGACCAGAGTTTGCAGACTGGGAACGACCGCCCAACATCTGCATCGTTCCCCCCATACTGACCACGACTTCGGTTGAATAGCGGTCCTGACCACTCTGATCCTGCCATTTACGAGTCTGGAGCTGGCCTTCGATATAGACCTGTGAGCCTTTGCGCAGGTACTCACCGGCAATGTCAGCCAGTTTGCCGAACAGCACAACACGGTGCCATTCCGTTTTTTCCTTCTGCTCACCAGATTGTTTATCACGCCAGGTTTCGGAAGTGGCCAGTGACAATGTTGCTACTGCACTACCGGCTGGCAGGTAACGGATTTCAGGATCCTGACCAAGAAAACCGACAAGAATGACTTTATTTACACCGCGAGACGCCATAATCGAATCCTCATAGGGAATAAGAAAGGGGAAAACGCCCCGAGAACATGCGGGGCGTAGAGGGCGTTATCAGAAGGAGTTTTCTGCGTATTGTTGCTGAGCAGAACCTTGCTGAGGCGGCGTGGAGTCGGATTTCTCAGCCTGATAAACCTTCTCCTGGCCGATTTTGATCCAATCGACCTTGATCAGGCGGGCTTTCAGACTGACACGCTGTTCACCGGCATGTTCACCGCTGTTGAGCGTAAAAATGTCCGTTTTCAGGTTGCTGAGCACAAACCCAATCAGGACTTTTTTGTCTTCATCAACCGACTTTTGACAACGATTGATTAGGCTGCTGGCTTCTTTACCGGCGACCGTGACATCGAAACGCGTATAACTGGCGTTATCAGTAGGACCAGAAAGTCCGTTGATGACACAGCTGATAAAGGTACCGTTAGGGCCATTGACCTGGCGAACATTGCTGAGATACCCCATCCCTTTAATGGTCAGGTTGAAATATTCAGTTTTGTTGGACGTGTTTTGCGCTTGAGACATGATGTTTTCTCCATGGAGTGTAGATTCGGTGACGGAGAAAGACACCTTCCCCGACGGGAAAAGTGTTTCCCGTCGGGAGTCTGCAAAGTCGTACGTCAATGCAGACAGTCTGGATTGTGAAATGGACCTTCATCACTGTTGAGCGATCCCCGTTCTCAAAGGTTAAACGGAGTTACCACCACAAGGGCATCCTCTTTCAGGCTACAAGGATATTCGCGATCACCCGAAGGTGTTTCTCACAGACCGCTGAAACATTGGTTGGCACTCACCCGAAGGCGCCTCTCACAGAGTGCTGAGGCATTGGCTGGTTGTCCGAAGACAACGAGTAAGCCTGTTCATTTTTAATGCAAGTTATGTGGGTGTCAACGTTAATAATAAGTTTTGCGGGCGATAAAAATAAAAACGGCGTTGATCCGAAAATCAACGCCCTTGGGTCGGTACCTTAACCTTTCATATAATCAAACAGACTCCGGGGAGGAACCTAGTGTCCCGGCGCTTTTTTCACGGAGTCGCATGCGCCTTGTCAACCAACCTGAGTGTGGAGGCCGCTGACCGGACTGAAGTAGAAAAAACCATGGAAGAATTTTCCTACCACCGCAGTCACGGGGTACCCTGCATCAAAGCCAGTTCACCTTAGCAAAAGTTTCCGCCATATACATCAGACAATCTCTTACTCCGGTGAGGTTGCTTTATTTTTAGCCGCTGGTTTCCCTTTATATCGCTTACCGTTACGGTTGGTTTTAGCCCCAATATTGACAATGCCCTGGCAGGTTGGGTAATTGATACATCCCCAAAAAGAGCCACTGCCTTTCTTGCCCGCACGCCGGCGCATCGCTCCACCACAGACAGGGCAAGGAGGAGACGGCGGCGCAGTGAACTTCACCGCCTGCGTTTTACCTTTCTCGACCAGATGCCCCGTCCACTGCGCCTGCCGCGACATAAACGTTTCCAGCGTCATCTGCCCCTGGGCAATCTCATCCAACGCCTGTTCCCATAGCGCCGTCATACCCGGGTTTGTCAGCGCTGCCGGCAGGGCATCAATCAACTCGCCAGCAATCGGTGTGGAGAACAAGAATTTACCCTTTTTCTCCAGGTATCCCCGCTTGAATAGCGTTTCCAGGATAGCGGCCCGCGTCGCTTCAGTCCCCAATCCGGCATTCTCTTTCAAAATTTTCTTAAGTTGAGGATCGCTGACGAATGCGGCTGCATTTTTCATCGCCGCAATCAATGTTCCATCAGTGAAGTGCGCCGGCGGCTTTGTTTGCAGGGTCTTAAGCTCTGCGCCGGCTACGGCACAAGACTGTCCTTTAACAAGCGTCGGGAGACGGGCCTCATCATCGTCGTCCTCCTTCGATTCACTGCTTTCATGCTGAAACAACGCTTTCCAGCCAGCTACGATCTCAACCTTGCCGCGGGTGCGAAACAGTTGGCCGCTAATATTGAAGGTTGCTTCAGTTACATCGACCTCATGGAGCGGCAGGAACTGCGCCAGGTAATGCTGGCGTATCAGTTGGTAGACCCTGAGTTCATCCGCAGACAACTTACTCAGGTCGAATGGCTGTTTTGTAGGAATAATACCGTGGTGAGCGGTGATTTTCTTATCGTTCCAGATCCGTGAAACAAAACCTGTATCGAGTTTAGCCACTGCCGCACTCAGTGTGGGATCCGTTCGCGTAATGGCATTGAAGATCTGTGGGATTTCTTCACGCATTGACGTCGGCAGATAACCGCAATCGGTGCGAGGATAGGTTGTCGCTTTATGGGTTTCATACAACGATTGAGCAATGCTCAATACCTGGTTTGCGCTCATTCCCCATTGGCGAGAGCAGGCCTGTTGCAGTGTACCCAGATCAAAGGCCAGAGGAGCTGACGTTTTCTTACGCTCCGTCCCCACATCAAGAACCAGGGCACTCCCCGTTTGCTGGCAAAGCTGCACCACGGCCTGCGCCACATTTTGCTGAATACAACGTTTCTCCTCGTCACAGTAGTTGGCGGCGGGCACCCAGTTGGCAGGGAAATTGATCCCCTCTTTCTGCAACGTAGCCTGTACCTGCCAGTGCGGTTTTGACACAAAATTGGCAATTTCACGGTCACGGTTCACGACCAGCGCCAACGCGGGCGTCTGCACCCGGCCGATCGACAAGACCTCGCCATACCCTTGTTCCCGGGCTTTCAGGGTATAAAGCCGGGTCAGGTTCATTCCCGTCATCCAGTCAGCCCGCGCTCGCGCCATGCCGGCATGGTAAAGCGCCGCAGTCTTTTCACCAGGCAGCTTATTCGCCAGAGCCTGGCGAATACTCGACTCATCCAGCGCGGATAACCAGAGCCGCTGTACGGCCCCCGTAAAGTGACAATACTCCAGCAGCTCGCGGGCGATGACCTCGCCTTCCCGATCGGCATCAGTGGCGATGACCACGGAGTCCACTTGCTTCAGAAGTGACCTGACAACGGCAAACTGATCCGCCGTATCTTTTTTAATGGTCATTTTCCACTGCGTCGGCACGATGGGCAGTACGGACTCGCGCCATGGGTTGCCGTACTGTTCACCGTAGGTCTCAGGTTGAGCCTGCTCTAATAGATGCCCTATAGCCCAGGTAACAATGACTCCTGGACCGGCAAGATAACCCTGCTTACGTTGGGTCGCTCCAAGGATGGCGCCAATATCCTTACCCTGGGACGGTTTCTCACAGAGATAGAGTTGCATCTGATCGCCTCCAGTCAGCTCACCTGACCGTTAGCAACCTGCTGCAGCTGCTTCATTAAGCGCCCCAAATACGCATCGGTCAGGTGCGAACTATCCGGGGAACTGTAAGTCACCTTCAAACGACTGCCGGCACCGGATTTCTCAATTTCCAGCACCAGGCGATCGCTTCCTTTCCATTCCTGCCCCATTTTATAGTAGCCGCCCTTTACCGCTGACCATACGGAGTGAGCTTCATCAACAGAGCCGGCACTCCAGTCACCGTACTGATCACGCTTACGCAAACTTTCCAGCTCATCTGAAGAGATAAACTGATAATGACTTTTGAGGCGGGCCGCGGCGGTATCAACATCCACGGGAAGGGTATAAACATGGAGCACATTTTGACGCGGGCCGGTGTTTCCGGCTTTGGTCATCCATGGCATGTCACTGTCATTAGCGCTATTGGCACTGCCGCCGGCCAGCGAATGGGCGGCATCACTGATTTTTTGATTCCACGCAACGAGGTCGCTACCGGCGCAACCGCTTAAAATCAGCGCCGTGCAAAATAGAGCAGGCATTAACGCTTTCTTGTAAGGGCTCATGCATTGCCTCCTTTATCAGTGGAAGAATCAGCGGAGACAGTGACAGGATTACGTAACGGCGGGGAGAACGTTGAACGTTTCACACCCGTTAATATATCTGCATCCGGTTCACCTAACCGTTTGATAGCCTCAAGACCGGCTGGCGTTTGCAGACGAATATCATCGCGGGTCACGCTGACAGAATGATATTGTTGTACCACCCCGTATACCTGCCGAACCCAGTGCCCTCCCTTACTCAGCAAATCATCGCGTTTCTGACGTGAAATCAAACCGTAATGCCAGGCTTGGAAAGCTTTCATCGCAAGCTGATCGAAACCAACCAGTAACCAGACACAACGGTAGCCCAGGGGGGTTCGGCTGAATACACCGATATTCAAAGGCGAAACGGAGTAAACATCGGACATCGTGATCTGACCCGGCAAATCGGATAAGGTTTTTTCAAGCTCAGCAACCGCCTTTTGTAACCGTGCGGTTCCTCGCTCTATCGCCTGCTCCAACAACAACATCGCGTCGTCGGCGTACGGGTTGTCACTATCCGAATCGGCATTGATTTTACCTGCTCTGGCGATGACCTGGGGCATGCTAACTATTTGAGGTTTTTTTGACTCTTTCTGACGTTGACGGCCTTCCCATAAAAGGATTGCATATTGGGTATGTAGCTGGACGGTTAAAGTCGACTTCAGTGCCCCCGCCTTTCCCCGTGCGGGAGTGTCCGGAGAATTGTTTGCTGTATCTGCCATGTTGAGCATCCTTCTGTCTGCTGAGAGTATGTTTGGCTTGAAATAGTCTCGGCAGAGCCCGAAAGCAGCAATTCAAAACTCTTTTTGGTTTGTGAAGAGAAAGTGTAAAAGGTGGGGTGTTCATTTTTTAATCTTGTTGGCACTGCCAACAAGCTCGCTTTTTAACCACAAATAAATATCCTGAGTAATACAAGATACGTGTTAGGTACAGTATCCTGCAGTAGCAGCCCGGCAAAGCCTGTGCATCTACTCTATTGCTTCGGCCTGTTGACTCACGCTGTTCCTGCCTGAGTCAGAGATGATAGGTTGGTACCCGAAGAGTACTGAATTAAATGTCTCGAGGTACCGACACACCGTATTATTCAGGGAATAATGAACCGTAACCGACAATTCACTAGAGAACCTCAATGACTGAAAAATACGATGCTGCTGCAGCACAGGGGCTACAAATACTGACAGAAAAACTACGGCACTGGCGAGACGAACCCTATCCTGCCTGGAATTCAACATGGCCTGTATTTGAACGTCTAATTGAACGACACGAAGAAATGAAGCCGGTGTATGTAGAACTCGCTGAGCGAGAAATCAACGGCACTCGGCTTTGGATTCTGCTGGAACAGTGCGTCTTTGCCGGTGGCTTCAGTACCGAAGATCGACATGCCACGTTACGCGCTGACCATAAAGAGCTACTGGAGATCAATGAAAATATAGTGGTAATGAGCATCAAGCTTGCCGAGTTACTTGAGCGTCGTTCGGAAGTACTGAACCGGAGTGGTCATTTCTATATCGACAACATGGTCAGACTAACGGACTTCATCGACAAAGCGGGAAAGGATAACGGACTTTACCGTTCAAACATTCAGCCACAGTTGAATCTTCTAAATCATTATGATCTGAAGTACTGGCCTGACATGGCGGGTTTACTGCACGCCCTGGGAGAAGATAACACCGAAATTAAGTACGCTGATGAAGCAACAGCAGCCATTATCGGAGCAAAACGCAGTTCGCTTACTGACTTTTTTAGGGGGCTCTTTGACAGGCTAAATGATATCAAGGATGGCTCCTGTTTCGGATTGCCTCCAAGCTTCAGGATGTCAGACAGCGCCCTTGCAACCCTGAGTAATATCATCCGCGATCTACCACCGGACGAAATGATTGATGCCAGCTATGTAAAACGTACCAGGCAGAGGCTGAAAGAACAGGGATTCTCCACAGCCTGGTGAAATAGCCGCCAAAAGCAGGATCTGAGCTCACATACGGATGAAGTCAGGTCCAATAATGGCAATGATACGTGTACGATTTGTCAGTCTTACGATCTTTTGCTGGCTAAGCCCCCGCAGCAATTTTCTGACTTCTTTACTGCGTCTGATATTCAGGCCGTTCACCAGTTGCTCACGACTGGTGAAACTAAACAGACCGTCCTGAGTAGCCAGCGCTTCAAAACGAATATGGTGACCTTCAGCCAGGAATGCGGAATGCCGTGCCGGACTGAGCCAGTACAGTGCCTCCAGCATATCGTTCCAGGCCCTACGTAGCAGTTGTAGTGAGGCATTCAATCCATACACCGGCCGGTTATAATCTGGCGCACCGGTCACTGGATTTTCTTCCTGAAATTTCCAGATGGCTTCATGGTGAGCAAGACGATTACGCAGATCGCGGATACGAGTAAATTTTTTTTCCAGAATATGACGCCCCGTACCGGCAGGCGCACCAGGAAAAACCTCCGGTAGCAACTGAGGCCACAGCAGCGAACGGTTTCGGGGTTCATTATAATTGCGCGTCAGGAAATTGGTCCAGAAACCAAAATCCAGTCCAGAAATCACCCGTTCCGCAGTGGGTTTTTTGCCCGCATCTCTGATCCGCTTTGATACCTTGCGGATACAATCTTCTTCCCAGGCTGTTTTCTCATAAACCGGCTTTCCGTTATAACGAATAGTCTGACCACAGGCATCTTTCTTAAATCGTTTTCCCTGACGAATCCAAACCTTATCACCGATATAACGAGGCAAATCAAAGATCCAGTTGGCATCTGTGCGCCAATGTCCCACAGCCCCAGGCATAGGATGATGGCGAATGCTGTGATCGATGGCATTGCGCAGCGTCACCTCAAGGCAATGCATAAGTGGCTGCATTGCACTGGCAATCACCTTGTTCCAGTTATATCCTCCCAGCTCTTCACCAGGCTTAAGTTTCAGCACATCGGCGTAAATTTTTAGCCGCTCGGCTGAGATATAATCTTCCAACTGCATTCTGCCCTCCCAGGCTCTTAGGTTGGAACAAAGTTGACGTGCGCGTCGAATGCTGATAGATTTTCTACATCAAGGCGCGGATTTCTTCGGACCCGTGCGTATAAGTTAGTTCGGAAAAGCCACCTTAGGGTGGCTTTTCTCGTTCTGAGAGAAAATAGATCCCGTCGGTCTATTCCGGAAGAATCGCCTTCAAACTCTCCGCCAATCGTGAAAGTGAAGTATCAATGTTTTCACTATCCTTCTCCAGACAAGCCTTCATTGTACTGATAAGTTCCGGGTTGTTGGCCAGAGTGATCCTAAACCTCTTATCAACTGGCAATACTCCTGTTCGAACATAGCTTAGAGCAGCACAAATTAAGTTCGCCAGATCCAAAACGCGATGGACAGGAAGCTCTTCTGACTGCCTTGACCATTTCATTCCGGTGTATCGCCAGACCTTGGCAGACAACTCAGGGGAATCAGGTTCACTCCATTGTGCTATCCCGATAGAAAGCCCCTCGGCGTCAGTGTTATTTTTATACTGTCCGTCTATGGCGGAGTAGTTCTCCAGTTTGACAACTGGCCGATGAGATAGATGGGTTGGTATGTCCATAATTTACTCCTGCTCATGTTGGAACTAGTATGGTTATTAGTAAGCCATTTACTAACCATATTACTAAAAAACAGGCAACTCAACCAATTTTTAGTAAAATGCCACTACTTCTGGTTTCCTCTATCAAGGGACATCTAATCCCTCGTCGATTCGTGAAGATAAAGTCTAAAAAGTGCAGTGCTCATTTTTTAATCTTGTTGGTACTGCCAACAAGGTCATTTTTCATACAAACGAACCAAAACCCAATCACTTTCTGATTTTGGCTCGTGCCATTTCCTGACGTAATTTGGCCACAACACCACTGACATGTTCCCGTGAGGCTGCTTGAGGACGAACGGGTTGCGTTGATGTTGACATGGGCGCCGAACGCATTGCTTCGGGTTTGGCCGGGTGGGAAGATTTTCCTGCTGTGAACAATTCGCCATTCCGGGCGCGTTTTATCACCGTCAGCAGCCAGGCTGTCGGGTTATTCAGATTGCCTCGGGCCATCGTCTGAACAAGGCTATCCAGCACTTGCCGGGCAGCTTCAGCAGGCAGTGCGCAAAGCTGAGCGGTGATCTGCCTGCGGTCATCCTCAGCCATGCTGCGTTGCAGTTCGGCTGGTAGTTCTGGTACGTACGTTTTTTTATTCACACTGTGTGTGAAATTACGTACGTTACAGTTCGGTTTGGTTGAATCCTTGTAAGTAACTGATTCCAGAATGAGTTCGGAAAACGAACTCTGTATTTCATTACCCGTTTCATGACTGAGTTCGGTATCCGAACTGCGCTTAAATTGACTGGGTTCGGCATCCGAACCGGGAGGATTATTACCGGGTTCGGTTATAGAACCATGGGAAAGATGCTCCCTGAGGGACACGCGGTTCACCATCTGCTGAGGCGTTTGCGGCGACCCCAGTCGTTCAACGATAGCTGCCATCTGAGAATGCTGATGACGCATTGTCGGGTCATCTTGGATATCGGACAACACTGACCAGGCCGTTTGATTCACCGTACGGTTTTTATGCTCACAGGCCGCAGCCAGCGTATCAAGCCAGGTCGGATCTAATGTCTCGGCATCACGGGCTGATAATGGTTCATCGTGTTGCGCATAGATGTTTCCCCGCACACGACCTTTATCGTCACGCACACGGCGACACAGGCTGAGCCAGCCGGTAAGGCGTAACATCAACAAAACGCGACTAACGGTCTCACGGGATGCTTTGCCGTTAAATGGAGAAGCAAGCTGCAACTGTAATTCATCATAAGTCGGGAATACGGCCCCCTGATTCTGTTGCGCATACAGACGGATCATTATCCACGCCGTTTTATCCAGTGGCGATAAACGCGTGTCCAACAATAATCGGCGGGGTATGGAATCATGCACATTGCCCATATAGAGCAGGCCACTACGCAGATTCGTAACATCGGCGCTACCCGTGTGTTTTTCCGCGCTTATTCGCTCCGCCATTCGGGCATTCATTTGCGCCAGTGTAAAGGAGATCAGGCTATCATCAGGTATTCGAGTTGTAGTCATGGATTTAGCGGATCCTTAATCACGCGCCCTGCGCCAACCAATATGGCGAAGGAGTCAAACGGTAATCGTGCAGGCAATGCTGCATATGGCTAAAGGCACTCAGTCCTGTACCCGGTACCCAGGCACAGGGTGAATGTCGTCACTTCCAAATTTCATTGTTGTAGCGTTCGTGGGTGAGTAACTCCCAGTCTGCGCCACTGTTACGGCTTAATAGCCGCCAGGTGGCCCCGACATTAATCTTTATCCAGGCACGCCCGGGGGCGTGCTTACCTTTTACATGGATATTTTTGTAATTTCGCTCGCCGCGGCGAAACTGCTGAACCAGCGCTTTCGCTTTTTTCTGGCAAGATGGCGGCGCAGAACGAGGGACCTGTAAACCGGGCATCAAGATCATTGGCTTCATGCCGGCCTCCTCACCGTTCCTCTCTCGGCATGATTACGGACCGCCTGAATCGCTTTTTTGGCCGTGTTGGTATGAGGTACATCGAAGCCGCGTACCGCGTGCCACACAGCCGTGAGTGACACATCCATTTGCTCGGCGGCCAGCATCATGACATCCAGACCATCCGCGCTTGAGGGATCGTCAATGCCAGCCTTTTGCCACTGGCGCCACAGCGTCGCATTTTCTTCATCACTGAGTGCGGCGCAACGCCCCTGGCGGATACTGATACCGGTCATACGTCGACGCGCGGCGACTTCAACCGTCGTCAACCCAAAATAGTGCTGCATCATCTCAATAGAACCACCCAGCGCCAGGGCACGGTCAATACGTTGCATGCGTTGTTGCTCGCGACGCGCATGCTGCAGCATCAATGAGAAGTTTTCATGGTGGATTTGAAATGTCAGTACCGATACCGGGCTGTTCAGCAGATAATGCAGATCTTCAACAGTTAAGCCATGCAGCAGTTGCATTTCCTCTGTGGTCAGTCCCAGAGACTCACAACGGCGTATATAGCCGGACTTCAACTCCATAACCAACTGCGTTAACAAGCTGTTGGTCGCCTGAGATAAGCTGTTACTCATCGTTGGTTCCCCTCCAGATATTCAGCCACCGGGCTCAAAGCAGTGAATGGCAAAAAAATAAAGCGGTAAGATAAGCAGGTCAGAAAAACAGGAGCCAGGGAAAGGTTACCCGTTGGCGATAATTGAATGCACATCACTGAACCTCCCGCCGATGACCAAGCGCGACAGGCCCGGCGCCCTGCACACCGTGATGCAACCGGGCGTTCTGTCCGGCCTCATACCCCTGCCGTCGGGCAATATCGTCACCGCGACATGTCTTGAGTGCGCGTGTTTGTAACTCGCCCATTCTCTGATTCTCCATCCATGACACCATCAACTGGTGCTCCTGTTCAGAAACCCGAAACGTTGTAATGACCTGCCGAACGCCCAGAACCCATCCGGCCCGAAACTGCTCAGCTCGCGCACGGCGCGTAGTCAGTTTCAAACGCTTGTTCTGGGTTTTCAAATAGGCTGAAGTGGCATCTTTCAGCTGACGGCTAAGCACATCAAACGCATAAGCGGCAACAGCCGGGCGTTCGCTAAAGCCATAGAGCGTCACATTACGGCGATACCCGGACGGGGTTTCTCGCCAGGAGAAATACAGGCGACACCCAAAGGCATGGCAAACGGCCCATGCCAGACTGGACATCCACTCGGGGAGTTTGCTCTTAGCCTCTGACGGCGCTCCCTGACTTGGGGCCTGCTGTATTGATGAAAGGCTCGCATCCAGCTCACTGATACCGTATTTTTCCATCAGTTTTTGCGCCCGGGCCAACGCCAGACCAGCCTCATGAGCATTGCTGTTGCTACGAGCCAGCTCAAGAAGTTTACGAACCAGTTTCACCAGGCGTTCTTGTCGTTGCGAAGAACTCATCAGCTATTATCCTCCGTTGCAGGTACGCCACGCTGCAGCTCGCGCAGACGACGCATAACCCGGATAAGCCGCATCAGCTTGACAGCGTGAATGTCGTCAAGCAGCGGTAAGTCAGCAGCCCTCTCCGTTCCGATTAACACATCACCCAGTGAACAACCGTCATGGTCGATGTTGTCGGCGCCGGCAAGAGAAAGCAGAAAAACAGTAAAAGGGGAGGGTCGTTCAATACACCCGGCCGCCAGATGCAGATCGGCCAGCGCATAGCCGGCCGCGTACAATCCGGATCTGTCAGCTTTGATTTCAGCTTCGCACCCCGCGATTTCGGCCAGATCGAAAGCCAGACGGAACGTCATTACCTGCAGATGTTCAATATCATCCTGCAGTGTTGGAATGGCCCAGATAGTGCCGACAGGCTCCAGACCTACTTCAGCAAAAGCAACCTCAGAATGTTCGGTATTATCTTGTTGTGGATCCATGACCAAGTTCGGGGGCTGGAATGGAGAACGCGTTAATACCTCATCGTTGTCCGGTAAGGGGGCACTCCCTGAGGCACTTCCGGTTTCACCAGAGAGTATCGCCGGCGCACCGTATAAATCAGGCTGGGTCTCTACACGCGTCGTATTGAAAGAAGGAGCCGGTTTCTCTTCCTGCTGTTCCTCCGAAGTGTTGTCCTGCTTGCTATCTGAATCAAACAAGGCGCTGGCCAGGGCTGTCGGCGCAATATTCTGATCGCCCAGATGTTCAGCTGCGCCCGTCGATAATTGACTGCTTTTCTCCTCAGGAAATCCCTCTGGCGGCAAGGAACCATCAATTTCTAAAGATTGCGATAATGATGTTGGTTCCCCCAAATGCTTACGCCGATTTTGCTCCTTTGGATCGAGCTCCAGTAACCAACGGTCATAGTTAAGTGAGGGATGTGGCAGTGCTTCTACGAGAGCACCAATCAGCTCGTCACGGAACATATCCAGTGAATACATTTCGGGAGCGTCGAAATGACGGCAAACGGCAGCAAATACTTCATAAAAAGAGCGCGTTGTGGAAACATCATTAGCAAAAAGTTTCCAGGTTTTTTCAGCGTCACTACGCAGGGAAAGCAACTGCCTGATTTGCGGTGCGCCTAGCCCTGACTCTAGTAGTGTAGGCATGGATGGATAAAGATACTTCACCGTATCTTCCATGCGACTGATCCCCGAGAAATGCACCGGATAGCCTTCTGCAGCAAGTAATGAAGAAAGCTCTCTAAGAGTGACATATTTCCCCAATTGCTCTTCATAAATGGAACGTGCCTTTCTGATACCCAGTGCTTTCTCAATGAAACTCAAGTCACCACGAACGTCATTTTCGGCCAAGTGCCCAATGACACAGGACAAGCGCCCCGGCCATGGCTTGAACAAGCAAGGAAAACGATAGAAACGCTCTTCTCCGGTTTCTTGCCATAGTTCGCACAGAATCTGATATCGGGTATTGCCGCCATCACTGAAGATATAGACAGTCGAGCCAGCTTCCGGATCCCGGGTAACTTTCGGCACAGTATCCAGCCCTCGAGCCTGGATTGAGGCTTTGATTTCCTCATATTTAGGGTTACGGGAAGTCCGTGGGTTATCAGGATTTGGTGCCAGTTCGTCCAAAGTCAGCACCAACGGCATTTCACTAACAGGAAGCGGGGTGACTGAGGTTGTTTCAGGTTGTGTGGCCAACGCAGTTTTACCCTGTTGCAATAATGCGCTGCTCAGATCGAGTATCTTCTTTTTTGAACGCGCCATGCTCATGCCCTCCCTGCGCCAGCATATTGCCCGTCAGGGAGATCGCTGAAAGCGGTATATTGCCCTTCAAACTTAACGCGGATGGTGCCAGTAGCCCCCTGGCGCTGTTTGCCAATGATGATTTCGGCAATACCCACATCCTGCGTATCGGCGTCATACACCTCGTCGCGGTAAACAAAAGCAATGACATCAGCATCCTGCTCCAGCGCGCCAGAATCACGAAGGTCGCCGTTAAATGGACGTTTATCCGCCCGGCTCTCCAATTGACGGTTCAGTTGAGACAACGCTACTACCGGGCAGTCCAGCTCTTTGGCCAGCGCTTTAAGACTCCGTGAGATCTCAGAGATTTCCTGAGTGCGGTTTTCCTGACCTGGGCAACGCATCAGTTGCAGATAGTCCACCATGATTAGGCCCGGCCTGCCATAAAGGCGGGTATAGCGTCGTGCGCGTGAACGCAGCAAGGCCGGCGTCTGGTAACTTTCATCATCAATGATTAAGCGATCTTCCCAGGGCGTCATTTCCGCGACAGCCTGGCT
The DNA here is from genome assembly GCF_001753185.1 of Klebsiella sp. LTGPAF-6F. Taxonomy (NCBI): domain Bacteria; kingdom Pseudomonadati; phylum Pseudomonadota; class Gammaproteobacteria; order Enterobacterales; family Enterobacteriaceae; genus Klebsiella; species Klebsiella sp. LTGPAF-6F. The sequence goes on along the minus strand of NZ_CP017450.1, from coordinate 542,402 downwards.
GATCCGCGCCCAGTCTTCATCATCCAGTTGACCACTGCGCAGCCGCGCTAACGCTACCCGTCCCAGCATCGAAACAAGTCGTTGCAGCAACTGAGCTCGCGGCATCTCAAGGCTAAAACAGAATGCCGGCTTGCAGGAGTCCCGAAGGGCGCCGGCGCAGAATGAGAGGCCCAGAGAGGTTTTCCCCATGGAAGGGCGTGCAGCGAGTAAAATGAGGTCGCCGCTCTGCAAGCCACAGGTAATCGCATCCAGTCTGGCGAAACTGGTCGGCGTTCCGGTAATGCCATTACCACCGTTAACCATTTCCAAATGACTGGCCAGCGATTCAAGACCGGCAATCAGACTCACGTTTTGCTGTGTTTGTGTCTGTTCTGACAGTTGGAACAATTGCTGTTCCGCCCGTTCGGTCAGTACGGCCACATCGGCACGGGGAACGACTGCTTCGGCGCTTAATTCACACCCTAACTGGAGAAGTCCACGCAGCCTGCTGCGCTCAGCAACAATATTGGCATAAGCGACAATGTTGGCCGCACTCGGCGTGTTTTTCGCCATTTCAGCCAGATAGGCAAATCCACCAACCGATTCAAGAGCTGTGTTTTGCTCCAACGAATCGGATAAAGTAATCAGATCGATTGGCTGCTGGCTGGCCATAAGTTGCCCCATCGCCTGAAAAATCCGGCGGTGTGCAGGCAGATAAAAATCGGTATCCCGGATCAGCGGCAGCACATCATCCCAGCGATCGTTATCCAACATCAACCCGCCGATCACTGCTTGCTCGGCATCAGCGGAATAAGGTACGTTTACGGTTTGTTCTGACATGGCTCGCCCCTTAGTCATGATCATCAGTGAGTGGATGGTTCAGAAAAAAATCACAGGACGAACACACACCCAACCCTGCTTCGCGGTTGACTTTGAGCCAGTAACAAACGTTTCGGTTTTCGTCGACACAGGCATGGCTGTCTGTACAACCACACCCGACACAGGTGGCTTCCTGTTCAACCGCTACCGATAAGGCGCCAATCTCATGAAGCGCTGTGGTTAATATTGCGCGTAGCGCCGCTGAGGCGACCAGGATTAGGGGGGCATTATCATAGATTGCTCCCCCTCCAGCTTGATGGCTCCAGCCGATTTCCAGCAGAGGAGCTCCAGGGGAAGAAAGCGCGCCCAACGCCTGCTCGCGGAGTTCTTCTTCGCCATCAAGGTTATAGAAATCAATAAATCCGCGGGAAACACCCCATTCCAAAGACAATCGCTGGTATAACAACTCTTTGGCGGTTTCGTAGTCGGGAGCGTCAACAAACGCAAAAATCTCTTCACATAAGCGAAGAGGATCGGTACTGCTGGCAACGGCACGCCACAACCGGTTTTGGTTATTTTTGCTCATGCCAGCACCTCCTTGTTTCCCATCAGAAGTGCGTCAAAGTCAGGCTTCCAATACGGAAACAACTCGCAGGCCAGATGATGCATAGTAACGGCAGCGGCCTGAGTGGATGTGCGTGTCGTCGTTCTTTCAAGACGGTGAACCGGCTGGCCGCAGGCGTGCCCCATTTTGTAGATTTCTAATTTTGGGATCAGGGTATTAAGGAGAGAAACGTTGAATGCGTCTGCCCGGGGATATAGACCATTGGTGATAATGTTGTTCAAGCTTTCCAGCGTTTGCTGGTCAAGGTTCGTGAACTCCATGCAGTTGGTCAGAATACGAATGTGTGGTAATGAAATCCCGTAGCAGGTCAGCGGTAATAGCCCTTCCATCAACCCCAGGGTGCCACGCAGGAACTCACGAGTATCCGGTAATATAGGTTTGATAACACCTACCGAAAATTCAGTGCTGGCAAGTAAGATAAGCTCCAGCATCACTGAAGCCGCGCCTTTAGAATCGATGATAATGACGTCATAGCCCTGAAACAAAGGGTGCTGCAGCACATTGCGCAAACGCATACGACCATCAGGCGCGTGAAGCATGGCAGAAGACAGGCGGTCATGCGGATCGTTAGAAACAATAATGTCCAGATTTGGGATGACTGACCGTGAAACGATATGCTCAGGCTGATTGAGATCGACTGACTTCATCAACAATTCGTACAGGCCGCTGGGTGCCTCGTATTCCAGGGCGAATATACTACTTGCGGTAGGTTGAGAGTGGTCACCATCAATGAGGAGAGTCTTTTTACCCGCATCCGCCAGAAAACCGGCGAGGTTGGCACTTTGCGTCGATTTTCCTTCGCCGCCTTTGGTTGAGACCATAGGGACGATTTGCGGCCGGGTACTGACAGGAGCTTCAGTGGCTTTAGTAACGATATTTTCCATGTGTACACTCGAATAAATTATTCGATGCGTACAGGGTCTACGGTACTATTTACACACTGCGATATATTAACTTGCTAACGACGAGAGGATTGAAAATCCCCGTGTCCTTGGTTCGATTCCGAGTCCGGGCACCACTTCTTCAGAGCCTGTCCGTTAAGAGATGAGATCCTTAACGGGCAAGACAAAGTCCCGGCCCCATCATCGTGCAGGATGAGGCAAAGTCGTTCTGCACCTGAGGGTTTAGGGATTAAGAATCCGGAGGATGTTGGTCGCATCCTCCGGATTTCTCACATCCCAACAATTTCAGTTACAGGTATTTACCTTCTCAGCGCTGCTCTGTCAACGATCTGTAAAGGAAAACCCGCGATTTTTCCCGTTTAGATATCAAATCCTTATGAATTTGACTTAGGATTACTCCTAAGCTGCATATGCGGCTTCAAGATTTCGCCTCAGGTTATCCATGTTTGCTTCCACATATTCCAGGGTCACCGCTACGCTGGAATGACCGAGCAGCATCTGGACATCATTCAGGCTTCTCTCCGGGCGTTTCATCAGGTCTGTGGCTATCGTATGCCTGAACCGGTGCGGGCTGATATCACACTGACACTCCCTGGACAGTCTTCTGAAGAAGGCCCTCATCGGTAGGTGATCCATGTTTTTAGCCCGAATAATTCTTTTCTTTTTGGGTGTAAACCGGTTGATGTTGAATAACTGCTCCCCTTTTTTGGATCCCTTCTGTACAGACATAAGATACAGTTGCTCAAGACGCGGTCTCAGCCGCGCTGTGATCGGCACGCGATGCTCCCGGTGGTTTTTAGAACCTTCAGCCTGTAATTCAATGATGCCCAGTTTCAGGTCCACATCACAAAGTCGTATATGCAGCAGCTGATTCTGGCGCATACCGGTGAACTTCAGTGTCTCAATGACCGTCATCCAGAACCAGGCGGGTTCAAGGGCATTTGGCCGCGGATCGTGAACGCCCATCTGCTCCAGCTCAATTTTCCTTTCCATGATTAAATCAATTTTCTTCATCTGCTCCCCGGATAGTGTTTTTTTTCGTTTAATATCGGGTTTAACAATCACCTGGTTAAAAGGATTCTCTCTGGCTGAAATAAGTTTATTCGTGATGGCATGATTAAATACTGCCCGCATGTGGGCAACCTTGTTATTCCATGTCCGCTTACTGGACATCTGTTCATTCAGAACATACCGTCTCCATTTCAGAACATCCATTCGCGTCACATTTTCCGGAAGAATATCTTCTCCGTAAAATTCAAGGAAAGTTCTCACCACCTTTCGGTAACTCCATTCTGTTGCACGACGAAGAACTTTATTAAAAAAATAGTCATCGAGAATTTTTTCAAACGTCACAATGTCTGCCATAATGACCTCGTAATATTAACTTAACCTCAGCAAATTATTTCTTCGCTGAAAGCCATATACTGTCCGTGAGACAGCTCCCTTTTTTAAAAATAATGTCAGCGTTAATCATGTAGCCTGACACTTTGGTAAAACGACCGCTTTTATCCGGCGTGTCGTATTGATGGTAATGGAATAACCCCTTACCATTTCGTGAATGGTGTACGTTCAGCGCCTCAAAACTTTTCTGCAGCCTGTCCTTGTCGGTAACACTCCCTTCCGCTGTAGAGGTGTGACGGTAAAAACAGGCCGGTGACACCATGAATACAAACTGCGCCAGAACGTGCAGAATGCTGTCCTTTTCATTGACGCTGAGCGTGCCGTCCTCAACGCTGTCCCTGACCCACTCCAGAAATAACGCGCCGGCCTGCTCTTCCTTGTCCATCCCCTCCTCATGCGAAGGGTGCGTACCGGGCGGAAGCTCCGTGGCCGGAGGGCTATCAGCACTATCTGCAGGTACATTTTCCGTTACCACAGAGCTTTTCCCTTCTGCCATCAGGTCCAGCAATGACAGCAGGTTCTCCGTGGATACCTGCGCCCCACCTTCCTCATCCCTGCTGATATCATTTTCTGCTGAAAGCAGCGGTTCATGTGTTGAAAGTGCTGATTCCAGTACCAGTGCTGAAGGGACAGTATTAACGGACGTTTTCTCTCCGTCCTGACTGAAACTGTAGGTCATATCTCCGGTTTTAATTGGCACTGAAACATCCGGAGAATTATCGTTACTGGACAATGGGATAGAATCAGTCTCATATAATTTAGGGAAGGTATGACCAGTGACAGGCACAACTGTCACAAGGGAGACCGGGTCTGGTGGCTGCCCGGACATAACGGCCGTATCAGAGAGACCGCAGCTGCGCAGCGCATCGTTCACAATACTGTTCAGAATCCCGGCTTCCGCACGACGTCCGGAAAGAAACAGCAGCAGCGTATCAGACAGCACAGGCCAGCGCTGAAGCCACAGCAGAGCGGCCTCAGGCAGGAGCCTGAACGCCACATATACACTGCCCGTCGCCCCCGGAGGTTCACCGGCCGGCCTGACCCGCCACGGTTCTCCGGGCACACTCAGCCCCGGATACCAGACACGTCCGCTTTTCAGCGCCCCCTCCACCTGCATCAGCCAGGGCAGGTGATGGAACAGCCCGGCCCAGTACGCTGCACAGACCCAGCCGGGCATCTGCTCTGCCTGCTCTTCAGGCGTGGCACCCGGTGGCAGCATCATGCCACGTACCAGCCTCACCGCACGTGTGGCTACGTTCAGGCTGAGTTCATTAAACCCTCCCGGTCCGGAGAACGGCCCAGACCAGGCCCCCGGGCAGGCCTGCACCCGTCCCGCCATCTCCTCCAGTGGCCTGAGCCACCAAGCTTCCGTGACCTGCTGCGACAGCGGGCTGTTCTCTGTCAGCACCCGGATAAGGCGACGGTATTCGTCTGCCTGCAGCAGTGATCTGCCCGTCTGAGCAGGGCGCCAGCCATCATCAGCAACAGTCCGGGACGGCGTGGCACCCGCCGGTAGCCTCTCTCCGGGCCGTTTTTCCTGTCTGCTCCTGCCTGTTAACCAGTTAAGTCCACGCACCATCACCTCCGCCGGAATATGCCTGCTGAAAATGACGCTACGCTAAAAGCCCCCCTGATAATTGCAACCGGAAACCCTGAACCGCCCCTGACAGAAATCCTGCTTGTGAAAATATTCAGAAGTGGTTTCAGATTTTCAGGGTGCCGGGACCAGAGGAGGAGTGCTCTCCTGCACGCCTCTGTTAACACCGTTATCGGGAGTCTGTTCATGCAGCAAGCCTGTGTTTTTTCTTTTTTCCTGCTATGGCTGGGTTTGTCCGGCGTGATGGGTCTGGAGATCACCGGCGGCGTTCCCTGCTCCGGTTTTTATCTGGTCTGGGTGCTGCTGTCCGGCCTCCCCTTCCTGCTGCGCCCGCTCGCATGGGCAGAGCGTCGTTTCAGGCCGAAGATGACGCTGATAAGCCAGCACGGAAAGCGGGCATGGGTTCACCTGGCCCCCTGGCAGCCCACCACCGACCTGACGCCGTCGCGTGTCTGTCTGTTCTGGCAGAACGTGAACGCCTCAACCTGTCAGGCACTGGAAACACACCGCACCGTTATCATCTCATCGCACCTGCTGACCGGTATACGTGCCCGCAGGCTACTGGCCCACACCACGGAATATGGACTCACGGTCCGCAGCCGTATTTATCAGATTCCTTTTACTCCCTGGAAAAGAGCACTGATGCAGCTCGAAATCCTTTTCCGGCAGTGGCGCTGGCGCACGGACTTCCGCAGGGACTGGCCCGTGCTGGTCCTCCGGCGAAAATCTTTAAACACGGAAAAATAATTTCCCCTGTCAACAGTCTGCGCGCCGTTTCACACTGGATACATGCATGTATTCGATCTGAACGATCGATTTTATCCGTTATACATCCGCATTTTCGCGGCGTAACGTATTCACACCGGATACATATAAATAAACCGATGAAAATTAGACTGTTAGCCAACACCAGGACTTTTTATGAAGCATCTGAATATGACATCCCTGCTGGCAAGGATCGCCCTTGAACGGGACGACGAATTGCTGCAGCTGACCGCCGCAATGTCCGACGGAAAGAAAACATCCGGTAACCCGATGGCCATCCGTTTCAAACCTGCTGTGGGGGATTTTATCATCCTCATGTCAGGTCGTCTGGGTATCTCGGCTGCGGCTCTCGTGAATATTATGATTGAAGGCGTCATGCGTGAAACCCTCACACCGCATCAGGCCGCCGTTACCCGCATCCCTGAACGTTTCTGGCTGTTGATGGACGAATACAATCTGTCATCTCCGGAGGTGGCCCATCTGCTTGCGGACTGGAACATGAGCCTGGGTGTGCTGGAAAACCGGGAAAGAACGCTCGGTTACATGACCCCGCCCCTGCTGGAAAAATTGTCTGAATGGTTTTATGTCAGTACCGGGTGGCTCTCGGGCAAAATCGTCCCTCCGGTCCGGATTACCGTATTTCCTGACTGGCTCGATGCATCCCGGTTATTAACGTGCAGAATTCAGGAAATCAATCCGGAAGATTTTATCGCCCGGCCGGATCTCTTTTTTATTCGAAAAAAAGAGCAGGATGATATTTTCCTGTTTATTCGCCGGTACACAACCATTAACGACACAAGGTTCCGTGTTGTGGAATGTGCTGGCCGTTGTTCAGTATCCGGTGAGTCAGGGAAACAATTTACTTTATTCCTGGCCCTGTGCGGATTGCTGTTTAAAGCCGAAGTCCTCTCCCTTGTCGATACCTTTATTGATTCAGGGAACATTCTGGATTCAATGATATCCGGGGAAGTACTTCCGCCGGCAGCATTAAGGGAAATACAAAAACCCTTCCACGATTCTCACGGAAAATATACCCAAAGGATCTGGAGCACTGAAGAAAGGGAGCCTTTCCTTAATCCGGATAATTTTATAAATGATGAATGGAGAAAGATAGCGGAAGACATTATTTCAACCCGTTCCATCTGAATTCACTGAATAGCCCGTTTTAACTGGCGCGCCAGCGTCAGGGGATTCTTTTGCCTTAAACACCATAAATGAGAAAAGGAAATAAATGATGAAAGCTTCAGTTTCAATGATTACACGCTGCATTTCTGTTGCCCTGCTGGTTTCTGCGGTGCCGTCAGTCTATGCAGCCACAGGCTGGATGGAAGCACGGGGGGACGCAATGGGGGGCACCGGCGTGGCATCAGCACACTACGGTACCGCGGCGCTGTCCAACCCGGCGCTGTTGACGCATTTTGGACCAACCGATTATTTCAGCCTGGTGCTGCCGTCTGTCGGCGCGCAAGTCTCTGATCCCGATAACACGGTGGACAAAGCGGATGATGTGAAAGACCTGTGGGACCGTTTTGATGCAGCCGCCGACAGCCAGTCCGGTGTCAGCGAAAGCGCAGCGGCACTTAAAAATAAACTGCAGGATCTGAAAGATACTCATGCCAATGGTCAGGTCGGTGCCTCTGTAGTGGCAACCGTGCCAAATCAGACCCTGCCTTTTGCGGTAGTCGTGAAGTCCTGGGGGACAGTGTCTGTTGAGGGTAAAGTCAGTGACCATGACCTGGATTATCTCGATAAGGTGGCTGATGGCGACATCCCTCCATCCGCTGTAGACAAGAATTCCCTGACCTCGAAAGCTTATGGCCGTGCAGCCGTTATCACCGATGTCGGGGTAGCAATGGCACATGAGTTTGAAACTGCCGGTCAGAGATGGTCCCTGGGCATCACCCCGAAATATCAGCGTATTGACCTGTTTAACTACAATGTCTCCGTTCGCGATTTCGATAAGAGCGATATCCATTCCGGCGATTACCGCAACACAAAAACGGGTTTTAACGCTGACCTGGGACTGGCAACGGATCTGACTGACAACTGGACTCTGGGTCTGGCAGTCCTGAACGTCATTCCCCGTTCCGTTGAGACCAAACCGGTAAATGGCTCGACCGGGACATTCAAAGTTAAGCCGCAGGCTACGGCCGGAGCTGCATGGCACAGCGGTTTTATCACAACGGCGCTCGATGTCGACCTGACTGAAGCCAGCCGTTTCGATACCGACAAAAAGCGTCAGTTTGCAAGCGCTGGCGTCGAGCTGAATGCGTGGAGCTGGATGCAGGTTCGTGCAGGTTACCGCCAGAACATCATTTCGAACGATGGCTCCGCCTTCACGGCCGGGCTCGGTTTCTCGCCTTTTGATGTGGTCCATCTGGACATCACGGGCATTGCCGGCACCGATCGTACCTACGGTGCAGTCGCCCAGATGCAGTTCACCTTCTGATTCAACAAGACCGGGGCAACAGAGGATAAGCCCCGGGATTTCACTTCCTGAAGACGTCAAAAGGGTAATACCATGATAAAAATGTTCTCCGTTGTCTCTCTGACGACTCTTTTATTAACGCTGACCGGCTGTAGCGGCAGTTCCCCCTTAAACGACCTCAGCCTCAGCAGGCTGACATCGCTTATCAACCCTGTGAGTCAGCAGCAGACACAAAACAGTGCTGAACCGAACCAACGTAATTACGTCGGCCAGTTTTATGGCCCTATACCGATTCCAGCTGAAACTGTAGCCATGCGTCTGAAACAGCATTACGGGTTTGTATCGGACATTGATGTCGCTGCTGCACATAACAGCGGTCAGGGAAATGCAGGCTGGTCAGCATCGGCGATCTCAGAAGGCACCAGTTGGGAGGCGCAGCCGGGCAACTACTATCGCATGAGCCGGAACTGGGCCGAAAATGACCGCCTGACGCTCGATGTTCGGGGGAACAGTAAAGAGAGCTTTATTACAGCAACCTATATATCTTCCAATCCGGAGCATCTTAAAAAAACCTGGACATCACGTTTGTGGAAGCAGATCCCGGATGTCGCTAGCGGCTCTCTCAAATAAATAAGAGGTCACATCATGGTTCAGTTACAGACACAACTCAATGCCATCCACGAACGGATTGCAGAAGCGCAGAATATTGTGGCACGCCGGGAGCGCTCCGTTAAACGTGCGGAACGCAATCTTGAAATTGCAGAGGATAACCTTGCTCAGCTGCAAAATGAACGTGACGAACTGCTGATTGCGTCATGGGGAGATATACCGAACTGGCAGGTTATTTTTGACCTCGTTAATCCCTCACCGGCAATGTATGAATACAAAGAAAAATGGGTCAGGGAAAAAGGCCTTCACGCGGGCGGGATGTATAATTGCCATACTAATCAGGGCGCCTTCTCTGTTGGTTTTACCACAACATCAGAACACGAACTGTATCAAAATATCCGCATGGTTGAATTCGTTATGCAATATTTGCGGACCGACCACAATAACGAAAAAACAATGATTGTCTATAACGTCCCGACTGACAATTGTTGCCACAACTTCGTTTTTAATACAGGAACGGGAAAATACGGAATTACCACTGACAGCTATATGAGTCGCAGCAACATTACTGAATTCTCAACAGCAGAAGAAGCGCTGCGCTATCTGCAAAGCATTTCCGATACCGATATCGTCCCTGAGCCGGAAAGTCTTCCCGGTGCAGTAATATATCCTGACGGAGATGAAGAATGACACTTACCGTCCTGCCAGGTGATCTCTTCGAACAGGAAGCTGATTGTCTGATCAATGCCTGGAATATGAATTTTATACCCTGGTGGCTGCTCTGGCCTAAGGGGGTCTCCGGCAGACTGAAACAGCTGGCAGGGCCGGAGCCGTTCCGACAACTCGCCCGAACAGGTGTGATGCGCCCGGGAACGGTCTGCCTGACTGATGGCGGTAAACTTAAAACACCCATCATTCATGCAGCCGCACTGAATATGTTCTGGTGCAGCTCGGAATCAATCGTCCATTGCTGCACAGATGCGGCCCTGAACCTCGCCGCCGTGAAGGGATTTCACTCTGTTGCTTTTCCTTTACTGGGAAGCGGTATCGGTGGACTTACTCCATCACTCAGCCTGGAGGCGATGACCCGTGCGATTGAAATCAACCCGTACAGCAAAACTCTCGATATCAAAATCATAACCTACAGAAAAGGCGATGCAGTATGAATAACGACATGTTGACACTGGCGGCGAAGAAATACCTTTCAACATTCGCAGATCACCGAAACAATCCCACAAATTATGAAGCGCTGACTGCATGGGATAATGCCACCAGTGAGTTTATGGCATTAGTGAATAACGACGAATTAAACATCATCGCATCGCTGCTTGCAGGGCGCGAAGCTGACAAAACCGATAATTCTCAACTGCGCCAACGCATCGCCGATCTAGAAGCCCGCCCGGTTGCGCCGTTCGACTTCAAAGAGACCACTGACGCAGACTACTGCCGGGAGTGGGCATGGCGTGCAATCAAGAAAGACCTCCCTACTGAACACTGGAAAACCGGGGAGAACGGGACATTCTATGCATTTTACCTGATGGGATGGCATGCACGTTTACAGTACAACGAACAACGTCGCTCTGAGTATTCTCAAATCGCAGACACCATTCTGAAAACTCGCACGGTGAGCATTAATACGGAGCCGTGGCGATCATTCGTTTCTGACGATGATATTACAGCGCTGAACCGCTTTGCTGAGTGCTGTGATGACCCGGAATCAGGTGGCCATGACCTTGAGAAAGAACAGGTGAAACGGCTTGAAAAAATCGGGTTATTACGACGTTCGGGGCGCATCAGCTTCACCACGGATTTCGGCGATTTCGTACTGTCTGCCGCTGGCATCAATCTCAATCTGGAAATGGGGGAACAGGTATGCCCAGGGTTAAAAATCGTGAAGGCATGATGATTGAACTGCCTGATTTGCCGAAGCACCTGCCTAAAGCGGAAGTTCCGGACGGTCGTTTCTCCAGGCCAAAGAACAAAATCACAAAAGCGCAGCGGGCAGAGCTGCGCATGAAGTTCGGCGGGCGCTGTGCGTATTGTGGCTGCTTTCTCCCTGAAAAAGGCTGGCATGCAGATCACGTTGAACCTGTGCGCCGCGATTTTGAATATGTGCTGGCACCAGTTGGAAGCGGAGTAACGCATGTTGCCAGAAACACTGGTAAAGTCTTGCATCCAGATCTGCACACAATAGAAAACCTGTTTCCCGCCTGCGCACCGTGCAACCTGTTCAAGGGGGCATTTAGCGTTGAAGGAATGAGAAAAGAAATCAGCCAGCAGGTAGAGCGCGCCCGAACATATAGCGTCAATTTCCGCACCGCAGAGCGCTTTGGCCTGGTAGAGATCGTCGATAAGCCGGTGGTGTTCTGGTTTGAACACTATCAACAGCAGGAGGCGAAAATACAGGTATGAAGTATTACCACCACCTTATTTATACCTTCAGGCTGACCAGACTTCTGCTGAGAAGAGAAATCCCGCTGCGAATATTTATTTTTGCTTTACAGACAAAACCAGGAGCCGTCGCCGGTAAGCATGGTTCTTATATTGTAGACCCGTTCTACGATGACCTGGGTTAAAAGGCTACAGAATGAAAATTAACATCAGATTTTCAAGATTATTTTTACTTGCGATCCCATTAGCCATATATGGCACGGAGTTACTATTTTGGTATGTCATGATGAAAAGAAATATATTCCCGCCGGAATACATAAGCTGGCGGGTTACTATCCTGTTAACATTTGTATGGATATCTGGGTTTGCGCTCTATTTGTGTGAGAATGCTGAAAAATGGCCTGTACTTCTTATGAAGCTATTCAGTCCCGTTGCTGGCTATATTTTAGTGGCATGTGTAGCAACTCTGGATGCATTCGTAATGTGGGATACGAAACCATTCACCGACAATTACGTTGACTTTTTTCGTCTTGGTTTTCTTGGCAGCTATATTATCCCATTAATCCTCGTTTTTTTATCCGGAATCTTCGATAACTTTTCAGATATGTGAAAAGAAAAGGCCACAATGATTCGTGGCCTTTTGTTCAGTATGAGCTTTCATGCAACGGCTGCATTCATTCTCGTCTGCAGCAGGAAACTCCAGTTCCCCATGTAATGCGCGGGCGTGTGAAGTATTCGCCGGCGCTCATCGTTTAGTGAGTTGCCGATCACCACCTCCCCCGGCACACCAGACAGCGAAAGCTGGATATACGCCATACCGGCCGCCAGCGGATCGATATCCTGAGCAGAGACCCACAGATACCGGTGAGGAGAATAGCCAGCCTCACGCAGAACAAAGGCAAATGCCAGAGCCATACAGCCGGCGCCGCAGGCAGGTTCGGAAAGCGTGATAAACGGCTTGTCCCTAAAATTATCTTCGACGTTACCGAGCTGCATTCTGGCCATCATCAGACCGATATTCCACGGCGTGAAAAACTGACCACGGTATTTATCACCCAGTTCAAGCTGCATAAAAACGCGGCCAAGAAAATCGCCGGGCGTCTCATCCAGCCCGTTGGTCACATGGGCCAGTAGCTGCGCCATACGGGAGATGTCCGTTTTTTCGTAACGGCCGACAATACGCATGTACTTTTCTTCCCGTTTGTCACAGAACTGAAGGCTGTTCTGCAGTGCGATCACACTGCAGCTGACAAAGTCTTCAAATACCTGATGCCGGTGATGGTACCGTGCAGTCTGGCTGAAGAGTGAGAGAAAGGCTTTTTCGTGGTTGATGACGCTTTTCATATGTGCTCCCTTCCGGAAAGAGAACACGCGCCCGGAGGGAAACGGTGTTCCCTTCAGGGTGAAAAACGGCCACAGCTTTCGCTGTGACCGGTCAGAGGAGCCGGATAAACCGACGTTAAGTGAATGTTATGCGCGGATGCTGCCGTAGTGCGCTGCGGTGGTTGCAGGAACCGCAGCCGTTTCGGGTGTCACCAGATACATGCGTGCACCGTCGCCGGATGCTGACTGCCGCAGCGCTTCTGCCTGGTACGGACCACTGTCAACGTGGTCCCCCCGATCAAAGCAGTTGAACCCTGACGTGCCGGCATCCGGTGAAATCCAGTAGTGCCGGATTTCACAGTCAAACATCTGCGACATTATCCCCATAACCTCACCTGACGGCGGATACCAGGGAGATGCAAAGCTCAGCGTCAGTGACCCCACGTCATCCCTGCTCCAGCTGGCCTGATGGCCCGCCGGAAACTCCATGCCAAAGAGCTGCATATAGAGTTCGGACGTTATACAGAGCCCGGTGAAAAGACCACCTTCGCCGTTGAGCTCGGAGGCCAGACGTGACGGCATCACCATCAGCATGTCACAGGGGCAGGTCGTCTCCGGCATGATGCTCAGCGACTCCCAGCGCTCCTGCGGATCAAACTGACCACCGGCACCGGCAACGCCGAACCAGTCGGCATAGTGCACGGCCATCAGCTGCGCCATTATCTGCCGCGCTGCAAAGGGAATGGCTTCCCATTTCAGTGCATCGATGCCGGACTGCAGCCAGATTTTCTCCATACGGGAGAGCGTCTTGCTGTCAAGCCACGCATTCTGCTCCAGCAGCTCGATAAAATGCTGGAAGGCCTGGTTGGGTGAGGTCTGCGCGCCTGTACCGGATGCGGTCAGCATAGGATACGGTGCGTAATCCACCGCCCTGACGGGCTTCAGTATGCCGGCACAGCCGGCGAGGAACAGCTTTATCGCCTGCCGGATGGCATGCCGGTAAAGCGGTTTTTCCGTGCCGGCAATCCAGGGCTGCATCACATCGAGACAGACTGATTTACCGGTGATCTCCAGACGGTTTTGGCACCATGAGAACATTGTGAAACTCCTCTTGTCGGTTAAAACGAAAAGAGGGCATCTCCCTGAGGAAGATGCCCCCAGGGGGATGATGGCGGCCGCAGCCGCCGGGTCAGTTTATGCCGCCTGTTCCGTGTTCCGGTTCAGGGGGGCAAGTAAATATTCCGACGCTTCCCGGGCAAACCGGCAGGCACGGAAAATCGCTCTTTTGTCTTCACGAAGGGCTTTCAGCCAGCCGGCCAGATAGCTTTCGTGCTGCACGTCGCCGGTAATGCCGAGCTCCACACAGAGAAAGGCACTTCCGGTTTCCGCTATCAGCTCTTCGAAGGCGTAAACCGGATCACCGAACTTACGCGATGATGAGGTAATACCTTCCCGGTTCAGGCGGCTGCTGTGGCCGGTGGCATGTACCAGTTCGTGCAACAGCGTGGACCAGTAATCCGCTTCCGTCCGGAACTGCGATGCCGTCGGCATCACAATGCGGTCGGCACCCGGACGGTAAAATGCGCGGTCCTGCCGGCGATGGTCACAGCCGACGCCGGTTGTGCTGAGTATCTGCTGCACCTGCTGCAGTTGAGCTGCACTGAGTTCAGAGGGCGGCTCTGCCTCCACCGTGTTGGGCTGTTCACCCTGTACGGATTCGGGAAGGCCGTCGCACTGGGCAACATTGAACAACTGCAACTGCTTCAGCATGGCCAGTTGCTCCATGACCGGTTCACCGTCGCGATACAACAGGTTATCGCTGCTGTCGCGGGCCTGTTTCTCAAACGGTTTGTAGATGATGGCCAGCGCGCTGGTCTCATTCTTCCTGACATAACCGCCGACGGCTTTCGCCTGCCGGAAAGTCAGCCAGCGGTCGGACGTGTACCCGTGTTCTTCAGCGGCCATCCACAGCAGTGGTACATTAATGCCACTGTAGGCGCGGCCGGTGACGGCATTGACCGGCAGACTGCCTCCATGCACGTTCTGAGCCGAACGCCAGGGGCGCCGCCAGGGCGGTACGCCGTTTTCGAGCGCCAGAATGATTTTGTCAGTGACCTGCTGATACAGGTCGGGGGTCTGTACTGCCGCCGGTTTACGCCGGCCGGTGGTTATCTTCATGGGATGCTGCCTCTGAGTGCGGGGCGCATCCCTGCCCGGTGGCGGACGATGCGCCACCGGTGCGTGGAAAAATCAGTAATAACGTAAGGAGCCGTCGGACATCACCGAACGGATACGGTCACGTACGCTCTCGACCGCCCGGTCAAACCTCTCCCGGTCGGCGGGTTTCGCCCGTTTCGAGTCCAGGCGTATCACCTGATCCAGCACATGCAATGCCTGCGAACGCCAGCTGAGACGTTCAGCATCACCCACACAGGCATGGAAGTGGCGTAAGGACTGCTCATAAAGCCACTGTATCCGGTAGCGATATTCGCCCACCGGCACATATACCTTCATGGGTGGTCTCGTTCCCTTGTGAAGTGTCAGCGCGTTATTCAGCTTACTGATAACAGGCTTCATGAGCAGGTCGTGATGGTCGTTCAGCACGGCATCAAACATGCTCTGTGCCATAAATGTCTGAAAAGAAAACTCATGTTCGGGTATGAGCGTGTCGACAAGTGTGAACCAGTCTGCATCTTTTAACGGATTGCAGCCTGCAGCCCAGGCTTTCAGCCACTCCCCCGGACGTCTGTCATCCGGTACACGAAGATAAATGCCCAGTTTCTTTTCAAGTATCAGCGGGCGCTGCATACCCAGATTCTGTGTAAACAGCGGACGTAGTTCATCAGAAGTAAAGCGGATCATATTTCCTCCGGGGAAAGGAGGAGGAAACTTCCCCGGGAGGGAAGGTCCCTCCGGAAAGTGTTTGTTTAACTGAGAAAGCTTCTCTCGGGAGCCGCTTTCGCTTCAGAAATCAGGCTATATAGTCTGCACTCGCACAGAATACAGCCCGTTGTTCCTCACTGGCTTCATCGTCAGAGCGCATCTCATCAAAGTGCATCTGCCCCTCACTAAACCCAAAATTCCAGGCCCGGGGGGCAATCTGTTCTCCGAGAAGGATCAGCCCGGCAATGTACTTTTCGAATAAACCGTCAGTAAATGCCCCGGTCATACAGGCGTACCCAATAAGCCGGGCAATCGAAACAAGCCGGAATGTGCGTACCGGAACGCCGTAGCTGCCCGTCAGGTCAGGGATAGCGCAGCGCCGGAATGCACGTATTGCCAGGAGTTCACCCTCTAATTCCGCAACATAAGCGATGAAACGGGAAAGCGAGCGTTGCCCCTGCCACAGTTCATGCATTCCCTGAGGTGCGTAAGATCTGTCAAAAGCGATGTCATTAAATACGGTCATGTTGAATACCTCAGAATAAAATGAAGCCATGCCCGCCAGTACCTCCCGCAGGGAAGATCCCTGGGGGAGGTCAGTGTGTTGTATCAGTCAAAACGGTAACGTAAATCAGCCAGCTGCTGCGCCATCCGGCGACCAGCATTCATTGCCTGACGCGAGGAGGCAAACCGTCCTGCGGTTGCACAACGTTGATAGGTCCAGTCTTTCGGACTGTAACCGGTTCGTCGGGAAATTATGGCTGTGAATCCGTTACCATCCGGGATCACTTCCGGCCGGAAGCTGCTGTGCCCCGACTGATTGGTGAACCATTCTTTCTTACGTTGATTAAGTGACTCAGAAACGTGCGCCAGAGCTGAAGCCGCTTTTGATGCAAGGATGAGCATTATACTCATGGTATGTCTCCGTTGGTTAAGGCGGAGACACCTTCACCGCTATGCGGGGGGTTATCCCCGCATGGGTGAGTTATCAGTAATCGAATATCCGTCGTAAAAAATCAGATATTGTCGTTAAACGCCGGACCAGTTAGCCAGTCCACGTTCGGTGCCCAGCTTAAAACCGTAGCACCATGCGTTAGTGTCGCCTTCAGCGTCGAAGCGTTTTCCCGTCAGGACAACATCATCGACAAACTGACGAAGAGAGTCTGGAATCAGATTCATTTCCTGGGCCTCACCAACAACACTGGCAAGGTGGATTGTCTGGCTGCAGCGTTCCGGAAAACCATCCAGATCGATGCTGTCCGGGATGCCGCAAATGTTCAGCGCTGTAGCGCTCTGTAACAGCCCTTCAATCTCCGACATCACCGAAATGAACCCGGTCTTTGAATGGATGCTGGCAGCAAGGACATCAACAGTAATAGCAAAAGCAGTCATCAAAGGTTCCTTATAAAACGTGGAACCCTGCCCTGTCGGGAGCGGAGTCCTGTGGGAGAAGTGAGTGAAATGTACAGCGTTATCAGCAATGAGCAGTCGCCCTGGACTCCAGTGCGGCTGCGTCGCTGAATCCATTCTGACAGCCTTCCTGCCACTGCGTGGCGTCGAGCTGCATCCCGGTAAAATGAAGGCGGTTGATGAACCAGCGTGGCCAGCGAACCTTTAGTCCGTAATACTCGCGTTCTCCGAAGAAAAAGGCGGCATGGTAGACCGAGAATTCCGTCAGCAACACTGATGCTTCGTCCTTCTGATATGAACGGGCAAGCTCCAGCTCACGAACAACAAGCAGTAATGACTTCGCATCACCGGTGAACCAGAAAAACCATTCAGCAATCAGCGTTTTTGGTGCAATGAAGCACACAAAGCGATCGGCAAAAACAGCAACAAAGTAAACAATATGAAGAAAGGTCATGGCGGCATTTCCTGAATAAAAAAGGGAAACGACCACCCGATACGGGAAGCGTTGTCCCGTGGGATGAAAAATCTGGAAGAATAAGTTGAATGGACCTTAACCTGGTTATCAGGTCCCTGTTTGCAAAGGTTAAACAGGTTTGAACCACCCGAAGGCGCCACCTCTCAGGTTGTGGTGGCATTGGCATGGATTACCCGAAGGCGTTCGTCTCAAATCCACCGAACATTGGCAGTTGTCGTGATGACAACGGTTAGCAAAATTATCGTACGACAGGCTTGATGATTGTTCAACAGGTACTTAAGTACCATTGAACAAAATCCTTTAAGAAGCGGGTATCGGACTCTTCAACATAGGTGGTGAGAAAAGTTTCTGCATATGTGTCAAGTACATCCTGAGCAACTACTGTCCCACCTGTCACTGCCATGTTCCACTTTTTATCACCCAGTACCTGTTTACATTGCTCAAAAATATCATCAAGGCACTTAACTCTATGATCAGGAATCAGTCCAAGAAGTTTATATTCCATTAATCTTTCAGTAACTAAAAAAGTAGTCCGGGAAACATGCTCAAAAGAGAAGTAACTATCACCCTTACCATCGATGGCAAAGAGAATGGAGTATGCATGCAACAATTTCAAACGCCCTTCAATTTCTGATACGAGTGAAATAAAATCAAAAAATGAAGCCCTATTAGCCACTTTAACTAACCTGGATACTTTAAGTACATTCATCATAACCCCTGCCATCAATGAGTGAGAATAATTTAATTTCAATAAAACTTAGTGATAGCGTTCAACACGTTGGCTGCTATGATTTTGTCTTGCTATAAATCCTCGCTACATAATGTCCACGACCATCACCGTGACCTAAATCCATAGAAGCAAGAGCCTGAGCTTCTTTTACACTGAAGCCGTGTTCTAAATATAATCCGATCACATCTTGTGTATAAGCGTACCTGAGGCTATGAGGAGCAAACTCTCCAACCATTCCCGCTTCACGTACGATATTTCTGTATCGCTCAATGGCAAGGTGTAAGGAAGGTTTATCGATGAGTTTTCCATTATGTTCTGCTGTGTACTTCAAAGCGGAAGATAATAATTTTAATGTCTCTTCACGCTTAATAATTGTCGTGTCCCTGGGCCTTCCACCTTTCGTCCCAAAAACCACTCTGATTTTATTCTCTCCGTTCTGCAAAGCCTTTTTCCATGTCGAAAGTGATTTAACCGACTGGATCGTTTCCTCTGTTCGTAAACCGAGGAGACGAGAGAGTTGAATGGCAACAGCCACGCCTTCATCTTTCTCCTTAACTAACGAAAGTACAGAATCAAGATGTTCATCGGTGATGGCCACTTTTGTTCCATCACGACTTGTTCCGGAGATGTTCAATGCTTCATTGCTCAGTTTTTCGTGAGACGGATCGGCCATAAACGTTTTTCCCGCAACACGTAACAAAGAACGAATGGCGGACATTTCATTTTGCAGGGTGCGTTTTGATATGTCTTCCGCAAGACGGCTGCGAACATATAATTCAACATGCCCTGTTTTAATATTTTTAATGTCCCTAATCTGAATATTAAGACTTTGCAACCGGGCAGCAAATCTGTCGGCTATTTTCATCCGATCGGCAACAGTCTTAAAACTTCCACCTGCCTGTCTGGCAAGTGTTTTCAAATTTTTATTCAATTTAGCCATTACAGCTTCTCCTCATAAAAAGGTGACAGAGCTTTTCCGTCTGAGTGAACGGAAAAGCTTTGTCACCGGCTGCACTGAAGTTACAGACGATGGTATTTCACCCCGATGGCACGGTTACGGTTGCGCTTCCTGCGACTCGGCAGACATCTGTGCATCGGGGCGGCGAAATGTTGAGTTATTGCAAGGCTCCCCAGGTCTCTGACCTGTTCGCGGCTTTCGCCGGGCTGATATTCATCAGACTGCCTCCACACACCAGCTGCTCGCCGGTGTCGCCATCGATGTCGTGCCGATTTCTCCTTAAATGAAGTGAAGTCCTGACGCATAAGCGTGTTGAAGGACGTTGGTTAATTTGCGTTAAAACGTATGAGAGGACGTCTTTAAGGTCGTAAAACCCTTAGTTACGTGTTGTTCAGTTGGTACGAAAACGTTGAAAACCACGTCGTACGTGGGTTGAGACGTAGTGCGCTGCGCGCGTCACTTGGTACTCGTTTCACTCGAACGCAAGTGACGCCGCGCTCCTCTGCTCTCAATGCAGTCGTGGAAGATGCCCAAATGTTTCAAATGGTCATACCCACGCCGCAAAGTTTGCAACCGGAATTCAGCGTCTGAACGAAAGAGGAAACGTTGGCGAGAACCACCATTGAGATGAAAAGGCCATAAACAGGCATTGTAAGTAAAAGGACCTTCGTCGCTATACGACCTCCGTTTTCAAAGGTTAAACGGAGTTACCGCCCGAAGGCTCCGTCTCTCAGGTCATGACGGTTTTGGCAAGCAATCACCCGAAGGCGTCCCTCTCAGATTGCAGGGACATTGGCATGTTGCTTTACGCAACGGTATAACGGAGCCATGTTAGATCAGAGTGCGATCCTTTATCAAGGTTACAACAGCAAAAAGCAAAGTTAGTATGTTCCGAAATTAAATCATGAAGGAGCAGTTTACGTTCGGATTCGATATCTTGAGACTATTTTGTCTTGCATGTACTCGGTGAAATACATTATCTCAGGATAAATAAATTCTTTAGTCAAACTATATAAATTCAATCCTCCCGAACTTCATCAATTTTTTCTTTAGGAATAACTATTTTTAATAACCATGAATTTCCCCTTTAAATCTGAAAGGCTTACCCCATCGATTTGCGATATTGTATCAAAAAGGTTCGCAGGATAAGCCTCATCATTAATCCCATTTAAAAATAGCGATACACCCCTGATTTTTCACTCATTGATTTATAGGTAGTTGTTTTATTATAGCTTGATGTTCATTAAACATGTCGACATTATCTTAATTTCCGCTGCAGTTGGAGCCCATTTCGCCCTAGAACAATTTCAAAGATTAAAGAAAAGGCTTCAAGAAATTTATTTCAGACACACTGAGACCCAATATCTTCAAATAAAAAAATTAAAGTTTTTATTTTATTTTAGCCCAACCTTAAATTATAATAAATTAAGAGAAATTTACATTTTCAAGATAGTCATCAATCTTTTTAAAAGAACCACATCAAAAGGGTCAGCGATATAATTTTCATAATTCACCCCATAAAAATGACAGCTTTTATAATACACTTCTTAGCAAAAATTTCGCTCTACTTGAATTACTCCAAGAAATTTCGAACTTTGCATTACATCTAATTTACTATCTGGAACATCCCAAGTCATGAAAGCAGCAGCATCAGTTAGCTCATCTGAATTTTTTCTGTAGCAAAATACAGAGCAACTAATGGGCTTTTTTCCAGTCTATAACCTTGTCGATAAACCATAGCGTTACGCAGCCACATGAAGATCATTTTCATTCATAGTATACTCGCTGATAATATTTACATCAGTGATCTGTTCCCAGTTGTTCGTGTCAACGCAAAGCCTCTTCTCCTGCCTTACGGCGGGTAAACTGCTACTCTGATGTTGTCGAGACATAGAGTTGGCCCTGTGATGCGCCTCCTTTCATTCACCCAGAGTAGCCCCCAGCGGTCGGGAAGTTCATCAATGGTAATGACATCCTCCAGACACAGAAAATAACAAAAATCGCCCATCCCCCCACTGCCCTGTGGGGTTTCAGCCGGTCACGCAGAAAATCTGCCCGTGACACTTTCACCTACACCACCACGCTGGCCGCTTTGAATCCCCGCCGGCAGCCCCATGCGTCTGCCTGTTCGTTTTCCCTTAACGCGCCGACTTCGATAAAGGCAACATTGCCCACTGACCGCCCCTGCTTTCGGTGCGAAGCGACCAGCGACGGGCAATGTCTGCCAGTTCCATATGTATCATATGCCCTCCAAGCTGGTTCAGCTTGGAGGGCACGCGCCAGCGGTCAGCCGCACGCTGGCCGTCAGGCTACTCCTCCACCGCGTCCTGGTGCCACCTGAGTTCCGCCAGCGAGGGAAAGCGCCTGCGCCACTGCCAGAACATCGATGCCAGTTCGTCCGACCAGCGCGAATACTATGCTCCCACCATTTCCGGCGACTGAACACTCAGATCAGCCCGCGCGACCAGGCTCTGATGCAGCATGGCCTCATGGCACCAGCGTTTATCTTCCTTCCGCTGTACCTTGTGCTAGCGCAGATTCACGCGTTTTTCCGCACGGGGCTGGTTACGCCAGACCACATCCGGGAACAGACACTGCTGCACCACCTCCGACAGGGGCGAAAGGTGAATGATGATTTTCGTCCGCGAATGGATAACTCATCAGGATATTCACCAATTTTTTTTCGTTCTGCGGGAGAGCGAATATCAAGTTAACAATACCTGCCTGTTTCCCGTTGTAACACATCGCTGATATGGCATGCCGTAATAAATATTGATTTCAGAGAAAGTCTCATTTAAGCTCAATCCATAAGGTGATGGTGCTCCACCTTTCCCAACCGCCAGTACTTTCAAACTGGATGATGACGCCTGATATACAATATCGCTGTTTCCTTTTAAGCATGTATGTCAGGTGTTTCTATGCGAAATTCAGACAATTTCTTCTCATTCCACAAAACGCCCTTGTCAAAATGTTCTCTTTTCATTCATGTTATTGGGCTGCGCTACACTGTCTGTAGTGTTCCAGCTTCGGCCGACCCGCTTAACCACATCGGCGGACCAGCCCCCCATTATCGTCCAGGAAAATTCACCTGCTCGACCACGAAGAATCAAGAAACCATCACCACATTACGTGAAATTTCGGACCTGAATAATGACGCATTCGTTTGCGAACTTCGTTACAGTCGTCTAAAAACTGGTGCCCCCTGCGGCAGAGAGCGCATTGAAAAATACAATCAGTTGAAGCGTATTGAAAACGCTATGGGTGAGGCGGCAGTCTTTATCGGTAAGCCAGCCTTTAAAAAAGCCAGTCCTGTACCTACCCCATACCTTCGATCTGGGGGCTATAAGGAGGTCCTCTGTGAATCCTAAAATACTCTTACTATCAACGGTCATCGGAATACTGACAACTTGTCTGGTTTTCCTAATCTCAGATGTATTTTTTTCCGCACTTCCTGATGATTACGTGGCAATCGCTATTGCCCTTTTCATCGGGAGTAGCAGCCATTTGCTGGTCCGCCATTTTCTCAGCAGAACATCGAAAAAAAAAGGTTATTAAACGTGGATGCCAGGAAAACCCTGGCAATTTATTGATACGTACTATTAACAACAACGGGTTCTGGGTCATGGGAAAAATAATTTTGCTCCGACATGGCGAAAGTGAATGGAATCAGCAAAATCGTTTTACAGGATGGACAGACGTTACGCTGACCAGGAGAGGAGAAGAAGAAGCCCGACATGCAGCCAGGCTCATAAAACAGGCTGGTATACAGATAGATTCAGCCTGTACATCTGTTCTCAACCGGGCAATACATTCACTTTGGTTGATAATGGAGACACTGAACCTGTTATGGCTGCCAGTGAGTAAAACCTGGCGGTTGAATGAACGTCATTATGGCGCCCTGCAAGGGATGAGGAAAGATGAAGCGGCACAACAAATGGGCGAGGAACTGGTGTATCACTGGCGAAAAAGTTACCGAGGTATTCCGCCTTTGCTTGCGGCAGCCCCACAACTTCTCCATCGCGAAGCCCGCTATCACCATATTGCTCTGTCAGATCTCCCAAAAGGTGAAAGTCTTGAGATGGCACTACGAAGAGTTATACCTTACTGGCAGCATGTCATCGCTCCCCGCGTCGTCAGCGGAGAAACATTATTACTGATCGGCCATGCCAATATGCTTCGGGCTCTGACAATGTACCTTGAGCAGACAGACGAAAATAATGTAATGGATCTGCATATCCCTACGGGTGTCCCAGTCCTTTATGAAATGAGCGAAGACAAAACCATCAGTGGTCGCTATATACTGGAGTAAGTTACGATATTCTGTGGGTTTAAGTGTTTTATTTATAATTCATTATTAGCAATGATTATCTGTGTATCACTAGTATGTGTCCATATGTTGCCGGACCGTTCCACCGTGCCCCAGTGTGGAGTTTTTATGTTACCACTGGATTGTATGGTGGTATGACAATGCTCTCCACTTTTCCTTCTGAAGACGAGGCATTTAATCAGAACAGCAATTCTTTTATTAATAACACCATTCTATCGATTCACTACTGATGAAAGCGG
This sequence comes from Klebsiella sp. LTGPAF-6F, assembly GCF_001753185.1. Lineage (NCBI taxonomy): Bacteria > Pseudomonadati > Pseudomonadota > Gammaproteobacteria > Enterobacterales > Enterobacteriaceae > Klebsiella > Klebsiella sp. LTGPAF-6F. The sequence goes on along the minus strand of NZ_CP017450.1, from coordinate 518,541 downwards.
CTGGCCATTTAATGATGGCAATGCTTTAAAAACACATCCCTGTTCTGTTTTTATCAGGAACAGAGGATCATGCAAGCTCATCAGATGTAAAAACCGCCTGATATAAGTCTTCACCAAAGCTAGTATCCATCGGTGCTCCCTCCTCGATCCTGAACGTCCTTTCACCATCGTCTCGTCTTTCAGCACACAGATATTCGGTATCTGGATGGAATTCCTGATAAAACGCGCAGGCAAACTCTGAACAATGGGTAACAAAAAAAATTTTTACCCTGCTCTCTGCAAGCGCCATCACAATCCCCCTGATAATATCAGCCCCTTCCCGGCTGTTGGTCGCTGAAAACGACTCATTGAACAGGACAAGATCGTCTTGTTCCAGAAGATCAACGATATCGCGCATACGCAGGAGCTCTTCATCCAGTTTTCCACTAACCATAGAGCTATCCTCTTCACACTTATAGTGAGTAAAGATTTGACCGCAAATATCGGTACAGAAATACTCAGCCACGACAAACATTCCACTTTGCATCATTATCTGTGCCAGTCCAATACTACGTAAAAAGGTAGACTTCCCGCCCTGATTTGCACCGGTAATAATGAATGTGTTTTTATTATCAGTCTTTAATGTATTGCCGACGATATTCTTGTCTGATGTAAGCCCCAGACAAACATCATACAACGATTCAAAAACCAGACGACGCTCTCGTTTATATACAGGAACAGGGAAACACTGGGGTAAATTGCGTTTATTTAATTCTTCAGCAAGGTTAATACAGCACACATAAAATCCTAGCTCTGCACGCAGTGATTTGAAAAAATTCCGTAAATGCTCTGTAGACTGCGCCATTGCACTAGCAACCAGTACCAGTCCCTCATCCCGTAAATCGCTAAGTGCTCTGAAGCCATTTTCATCACGAGGGGCTATTTGAACCGAGTAATGTTCAGGTCTCCTTGAGAAAATGCGCCTGAACCAGCACTTATCCGGCGAGTTGGGTTCTCTGAGAATATACTCGTCTCCACGACTTCCCGGACCAAGCTTGGCACTCATTAATACGCCTCTTTTGAAGTCCATCTGTTTAAGATGTTCTTCTATACCCCTCAGATAATCCTCATTCAGTTCCTGGATAATCATCTTCAGGAGGCGAGTCATTCCGGATGACTCAAAAAAATAAATATTTTTTTCAGCAATAGCTCTGACTTTCTTTAAATTTTCAAGGAAAAATCTAGTGAAGGAAATTGACTGATGAAGCATTGCTGAGGGGGAATGACCAAATACAATGTAGTGAAGTTTTTCTTTCTCCATCGTCAGGCACTCAAGAACCGCCTGATAAAATTCCCTGATAATATTTGAGTTATAAAGACAGTCACGCAAAATAGCCTGTCTGTACTCAATACACGGAACGTCAGCAAGCGACTGAGAACAGGCTTTTTTGACCACTGAATATAAAAACTCATCCCCAGCAGAAAGACTCTGGAATAATACATCCAACCCCAGATCTCTCACCTGGATATTGAAATTATCCGGGAAAATATCATCCAAAACAAAATCAGCATCTTTATACATCAGATATACGTTCATCCATTCACCTCCCCTTTTATTTTTTCATATGTCAGACCATACTTCTGAACCAATGTCGCTGACCACGCCACGCCATCCGAAGGTTTTCTGGCAATCCTGTAGGTTCGTGAAGCCCTTTCATCATTTTCCACCGTACTCATCATACTGACGATAGCCCGATCCAGTCTGGTGAGTTCATCGATAAAAGTCACACATACACAAAGTGCATCCAGCATCACTATTTTTTTAATAATTTGGGTTCCAAGGTATAACGCGTCGTGTGAAGTTGTTGAGGTAAAAATCTCATTCATGATAATAAGGCTTTTTGATGTAGCCACATCAAGTATAGATTTGATCCGTACAAGGTCGTCATACAATTTACCCCTAAGATTATGAATATTTTCGCTTTTTTCAAAATGAGTAAAAATATTATCGACCAGAAACAAATTCGCATCCTCTGCGGGAACGTATAGCCCCAGCAAAGCCAGATAGTGCAACTGTCCGATCATTCTGGCAAATGTGGTTTTCCCTCCCTGATTAGGGCCAGAAACAACTAAAATGCGTTCACATTCCCGCAACTGAAAATCATTACATACTACATTCTCTTTTTTCTTCAGAAGTGAATAAGCAAGAGCCAGATCAAATCCGTTGGTGACTGTTATATTTTTATTATTAACATTTATCTCAGGAATACAAAATGATAATCCGGCGTTCTGAAAGTTGCGGAAATATTCGATGCTGGCCAGATAAAACTGGATTTCACGTTCAAAAATGTTCAGTGTATGACTCTGATAATCGCTTCTGGTTTCAATAAATGTATCGAGCTCAGAAAAAACAGACGGAAAAAGTCTGGCAACGCACTCCAGAATTCTGGCTTCAACATTAGTCATGACAGTGTCATGACTCTTAAAATCAAGTTTAACCGTTACATCACGTTGTTTGAATTTTGAGAAAACATTAATAATCTTATCGCTATAGTTTATTTCATCTGCATGGTGTTCCACATTGATTGTGTCACCTTTAATTCTGAGATTATAGCGAATTCCCTCAAGATTATCTTTTATCCGGTTTGCCATTGCGGATAAACTTTTAAAATTCTCACTATCAATGTACCCGGAAAGATAATTTCTAAAATTTGTCATACCGGACGACCCAAGTAACAACGAGCTTAAATGCTCCCGAAGTTTTGTAACCGACTGACAATAAAGTAGTATACACTCAAGTTCCCAGCGTCTTTGCTGATAATGATAGTACCGGTACTCCTTTTCCCCTGAAATCTCTCTAATTTTCTGCATGTCAGATGAGAATTCCTTTATAGCACTATAGAGATTTTCATTTCCAACATCCTGAATTATACCCTGCCGATAGTAGATATCGTCAAGATATTCTAATGGTGAATAAAAAAATGGTTTAATATTATACACTTCCCGACCATGAGTTATCGAAGTGATAACTTTATCAAGGTTTAAATCAGCAAAACATGCAGGTTCATTTTTTCTGAGTGTATGCTGACGGTTTCCGTCGAGTGTGGCATACAATATGCTTATAAATTCCATCTTTTCTCCAGACTGACTTTATTGCCATATTATCTATTGAATATAAAAATCATTTACATTCACATATTAAATTGCATGACATGCTAAAATGGTCACAGTATAAAAATGGAGGCTATCATGGATTATTTAATAACGACGTTAATTCTCCTTTCACTGGGCCTGATTTGTGTTTTTGCTTTCTCGCTATGGTCACTGAACCGAACTTCTCGTAAAAAAAACAAAAGGAAATAGATCTGTTGCGTACCATCCAATGAAAATAGTCTCATTTACGGGTAACTGTTACCGGGCAAGGGGCATGGTCCACCACCTGTCGAGCAACTGAACCCAACAACCACTGAGAAAACTGTTTTTTTCCTCTGTGACCGACCACAATATGATCGATACCATGACCATCGGCATAATGCAGAATCTGTTCTGCCGGATGCCCTGTGGCAATATGTAATCGAGGTTTTTTTTTCATTTCCGGATACTGTTTCCTCAGATTTCTCATCCTCTGATAGAAGTAGGATTGTGTCCGACTCACAAAATCCAGCATCTCAACCTCACCGCCAAACTCAGTTAAGTGACAAACAGCCATAACATACAATTCGCTGTTAAAATGATGAGCAAGTTCAAAGGCGAAATCCATAGCCTCTTTTGCAGACTCCGAACCATCATAGGCAATCAGAATTTTTGTAATCATGATATTACCCTCTCCGGTTTCATCTCTGTTTACGGTGCCTACTGGAAAGCTTTTTCTTTCTTAGGCTTCATCATTTTTTACAACTGACATGGTGGTACAGAGCAAACTTTCCCGACTGGCTGAAGCAGGCCATCAAAACATTTGAATCCTTTGCGAGGCGCTAAACATTTAACCCGTTATCGTTTCTTGTTTCAGCGTTACTGGCGTCCGCCTTTCGCTCTAAAGGGGCATATTTTTATGTTCTACCTGAACGGGTAATCATCGTTAAAGCCGGCAGGAAGCCATTCTCCCTCAGCCCTGTCCGGCAGACCTAGTATTCAGTGCAGAGCAGGTCAAATCTGTAACTTGACCAGAGCTGCATTGTAAGTTTTATGCAAGTAATGTTATCAGGTAAAAACCCGCCGCGGTCATGAGCAGCGACCCTACCACGTGCACCAGTACGGAAGTGAGGGCCCACAAGTAATTTCCCACCTGCAATAATGTGAAGACCTCTACAGAGAATGTTGAAAAGGTGGTAAGCCCACCACACAGACCGGTAACGATCAGCAGTTTCCAGGCAGGATCCAACTGAGGGTTGCGCATAAAATAGGCCATTGCGGCACCGATGATAAAAGCCCCCAGCAGGTTAACCACCAGCGTTCCGGGCGGAAGTGAAGGAAAGAAACTGTTGAGCTTAACCCCAAAAAACCAGCGAATGACACACCCCACAGCCCCGCCAATCATAATTGCTGACAACTGACCCAATGCCCGACTCCCCATCTCAGATGAATATAATTTCGAAACCAGGATGTATGCCGGATTTAACCGGCATACATCCTTCAGATGCCGTTATGATTTCGGTCAACCCCGGCGAACAAATGCCTTGATACCCGCATAACGGGCTTCACTGCCCAGATCCTGCTCAATGCGCATAAGTTGATTGTATTTTTCAATACGTTCACCACGGCAGGGCGCGCCGGTTTTCAGATGCCCCGCCCGCAATGCCACCGTCATGTCGGCGATAAATGTGTCCATAGTTTCACCGCTGCGGTGCGAAATAAAAGCGCCCCATCCGTGTTCATGACACAGTGAAACCGCGTCGAACGTCTCGCTCAGTGTGCCAATCTGGTTGAGTTTGATGAGCGCCGCGCTGGCCAGCTTTTCTTCAATACCCCGGCGGATATACTTCACATTCGTTACGAAAAGGTCATCACCGACCAGTTCGGTACGGCCGCCCAGTTTATTATGCAGGTATTTCCAGCCAGCCCAGTCATCCTCGGCGAGTCCGTCTTCAAGCAGGACAATGGGGAACTGGTTCATCAGTTCACCATAATAATCCGTCATCTCTTCAGAGCTCAGGGCGCTGCTTTCGGTGCGAAGGTGATATTTCCCGTCGCGGTAAAATTCGCTGGATGCCGGGTCCATACAGATACTGATATCTTCCCCCGGCCGGTAACCGGCTTTCTCAATTGCCTGGACAATGAATTCCAGCGGCTCACGGTTCGAGGAGACGGCCGGGGCAAATCCCCCTTCATCACCCACCGCGGCGGAGAGGTTACGGGACAGAAGGATCTGGCGCAGAGCCTGATAGACCTCGCTGCCCTGACGAACGGCCTCTGCCAGCGTTGGCGCACCGTGCGGCGCTATCATGAATTCCTGAAAATCGGCGCCCTGACCACGGGCATGAACGCCACCGTTAATAATATTCATGCACGGAACGGGCAGAAGGCTGGCATTAAGCCCTCCAAGATAGCGGTAAAGCGGCTGACGGGTGACCTGAGCAGCCAGTCTGGCCACCGCCAGAGAAACACCCAGAATGGCATTGGCGCCGAGCCGACTTTTGTTCTCAGTGCCGTCCAGCTCCCGCATCAGATTATCCAGTCGCCGCTGCTCCCGCACATCTGTTCCCCTGACGGTGTCGCAGATTTCTGTATCCACGGCCTTAACGGCATCACGGACCCCTTTCCCGCCAAAACGAGTGGCATCGCCATCACGGCGTTCGGTCGCCTCGCGTGAGCCGGTGCTGGCGCCAGACGGTACCGATGCCCGGGCCATCATTCCGTCAGAAGTAAAAGCGTCCACTTCAACAGTGGGATTACCGCGAGAGTCGAGAATTTCACGGGCAGTAACTTTTTCCAGTATAAAGCTCATATAAATCTCCAGTGGTTCAGTTTGGAATGTGTTTAATCAGAACGTCGACGTTAAGATGGTTAATGTATTCAGCAGAACGGGATGTCAGCGCCCCCATAAAACGATTACGGTGACCTGCAATCACCAGGTCCACACCGGTGTCGGTGATGCATTTCTGTACATCTTCAAAACGCCGCATGGTGACCAGTTCACGTGCGTCAACGTGTTCGGCCACAGAGGACGTCAGTTCACTGAACAGCGCCTTCACCTGAACAACATCTTTTGATACGGCATCGTCCATCAGGCCGTCCGATACGTAGTTCATCTCCCGATAGTCATTGCAGATATGAGCAAGAGTGATTTTCATTTGCAGCAGGCGGGATAGCGTTGCCGCCAGTGCGAGAAGGGTAACGCCATCCTCTTTCCCCTGAACAAGAACAAGTGCATGTGTGTAGATTTTCATGGCTGTCTCCGGCTTTGACTGAGGAAGTGCTCCAGCCAGGGCAGAAGCTGTTTCTTCCGGCTGACCATGCCCGGTACGGAGCATGATGTTATGTTGCCACTCTCCGGCCCGGCGAAATACAGTGTTGAAAAGCATTCCTGGATATCAGTCACCATCAGCACGATAAGTCCGGCTCCGGTTGTCACCGCCATCTGCGCCATCGCATTTTGCAGTTCATCCAGTAGGGGAGCGACCTGTTCAGGTGAGTTGACCTCCAGTTGTGCGATACGCACATCCGTGCCAGCGAGCGAAAAGGCCTTCAGGTCTTTATTCAGAAGCTGCTCTGCTGACTGTCCGCTGATGTCGGTTTTGGCGGTCATGAGCCCATGAGCAAATGCCCTGCGTTTTATCCCCGACAGGACGCAGAGTTCAGTGGCTGTACGGATATCGTCTTCCGTCGTGGTGGGTGAGCACAGATTAATGGTGTCGCTGAGCAGCGCGCCAAGAAGCAGGGTTGCGTGAGTCGGGGGCATCGTGCGGCGCATTTCTGCATCCATCAGCAGCCAGAGTACTGTCGCGCTGCTGCCTGCCGGTTTTATCCAGACCTCCGGCGGCAGTTGCGTGACCAGACCGCCAAGCCGGTGATGGTCGATAATCCCGATGATATTGCTCTGGAGGAGATCAGCAGGCCCCTGTGCCGGTTCGGTAAAATCGACCAGCCATACCGGTTCACCTTTCAGTGGAATATCCAGCAGGGGCGGCAGGGAGAGCCCGGCAGCTTCAAAAATATAGCGTGTCTCAGGATTCGCTTCACCGGGCCGCCAGGCACGGGCAGGACGGTTACACCGGTTGAGCCAGCCCGCCGTCACGGCTGCGGTGCAGACAGCGTCGCTGTCAGGGTTAAGATGACCAAAAACATTAATCAAAGATGTATCCCCGTTAAGGGAAGTACACAGGCCGGAAGGATTTATCGACGGCCTGACATACCTCCTGAAAATCAAGAGTCATATCAGGCGTCATCAGCCCCGGACGGGGCGGTTGGGAAAGGTGGAACGCCATCACCTTTAAAAACATCATAGATCAACGCCTCTGGAAAGTCAGCAGGCCAATGCTTTTTCTTGTGCCCATGGATGCGCATAACTGAAGACGGTAAGGTGTACGGCATTTACCGGAATTTACGCGCATTACAACGGCTCAGGTTAACGCTTGTGATAAAATAGTTTATTATCAATCACTTCAGGTGAATTATGTCATGCAAGCAAGCCTGAGAATGTCATCCGCCAGGTGTCTTCAGGGACAGATCCACGTTTTCCGTATTTCTGTCAGTAAGAAACAGCCAGGTATCAACTTTCTGAAAGGAGGCGACACATTCCATGAGCGCAAATAAAAAAAAGCTTAACGGAGTTGTCAGAGGGTTTATCAGCTCGCCGGCGGCGGGCGGTATTATACTGATCCTCGCGTCTGTAGCAGCCATCGTGGTGGCCAACTCTCCCCTGCTTGAGGGATATGAATCACTGCTGAAATACAAAACTGTCGGGCTTTCCACGGAGCACTGGGTCAACGACGGGCTGATGGCCATCTTTTTTCTCTTTGTCGGTCTCGAGATTAAGCGGGAGCTTCTCGTTGGTCAACTGGCAACATGGAGCCAGCGCGCCCTACCGGGTTTTGCGGCGCTGGGAGGCGTTGCCGTGCCGGCACTGATTTATGCCGGGTTTAATGCCAGCAATGCAGAAACGCTTCGCGGATGGGCCATCCCGGCTGCGACGGACATTGCGTTCGCGCTCGGTGTGCTGACTTTGCTGGGAAGGAGGGTTCCGGCGTCGCTGAAGATTTTTCTCTCTGCCCTGGCCATCCTTGATGACATGGGAGCCGTAGCGATTATTGCAATTTTTTATACCAGTCATATTTCACTCATGATGCTGGGCGGCGCTATGGTAACCGCACTGATGATGTTCATGATGAACAGAGCTGGCCTGAAGCGACTGCTTCCCTACCTCGTTGCAGGCTGCCTGATGTGGTTTTTTATGCTGCAGTCGGGGGTTCATGCTACGGTGGCTGGTATTCTGGTGGCCCTCTTCATCCCGCTGAAAACAGACAGCACTTCCGGTTCACCGCTGGAGCGACTTGAACATGGTCTTGAGCCGTGGGTGGTTTTCCTTATTCTGCCGGTGTTTGGTTTCGCGAATGCAGGCGTATCGCTCACAGGCCTGACCGCAGAGGATCTTCTGTCACCCGTGCCAGTTGGTGTGGCCACGGGACTCTTCCTGGGTAAGCAGGTGGGCGTTTTTGGCCTTTCGCTGCTCGCTGTCGGTCTGGGGCTGGCCCAAAAACCGAAAAACAGCTCGTGGCTGCAGATATACGGCGTCTCTGTTCTGTGTGGAATTGGTTTTACCATGAGCCTTTTCATTGGCAACCTTGCATTTGCGGAAAGCCAGTTACTCATAGATGAAGTGAAAGTCGGCGTACTGGTGGGATCAGTTCTGTCTGCGTTGACTGGGGCGCTTATCATGTTGCTCCCGCGTCAGCGTTGAGATGTAACAAATGCTGAGAATACGGAAAGATGACGTGCCATATAGATGGCACGTCATCTGTTATTTATTCATCGACGCCATAACCGCTTTCCAGGTTATAAAACCACCGCTCAGATTATATGCCCGGAAGCCGTGAGCCTGCAGAATACGGTATGCCACATGCCCGCGCAGGCCACTCTGACACCCGATAAAAATCTCTTTATCTTTAGGTAATTTTTCAAGATTCTCCCGCAGGGAATCCAGAGGGATGGATAGTGCATCAGGATATTCACCAAATTGTTTCAGTTCTGCAGGAGAGCGAATATCAAGGAAACAATAACTGCCCGGTTCCCGTTGTAACACATCGCTGGCATGACAGATGACCGTATCTCCTTTAATTACATTTGCCGCCACCATTCCAGCCTGGTTAACAACGTCCCTTGCACTGTTAAAAGGAGGAGCATAAGTAAGCTCAAGATGCTCGAGATCGTTGACGGTAAGCCCCGCGCGCTGTGCGACAGCCAGGACATCGATGCGTTTATCTACCCCTTTTTTTCCTGACGCCTGGGCTCCGAGAATTTTACCGGTGTCAGGGCTGAACAGCAGTTTCAGACTGATCATCGTTGCTCCCGGGTAGTAACTGGCATGATCAGCGGCATGGACGTAAACCTTCTCGTATCGGGTACCATGGGCTTTCAACTGTTTTTCATTCGCACCGACACTGCCAATACTCAGCGAAAATACCTTACAAATGGATGTACCCTGACTGCCATGGTAAAGGCTGTGACGTTCAAGCATGTTATCAGCAGCAATACGTCCCTGGCGGTTGGCTGGCCCTGCCAGAGGAACATTAGCGGGTTCCTGAAAGACAAGGTCAGGAGTTTCAACAGCATCCCCCACGGCGTAGATGTCAGGGATACTGGTCTGCATACAGGCATTGACACTGATGCCTCCCCGTTTCCCCACTGCGAGCCCGGCTCCTGTGGCAAGGGTATTCTCAGGTTTTACCCCGATGGCGAGAATAACCATGTCGGTTTGCAGAAACTCACCGTCAGAAAGTGCAACGCGGAATCCCGTTTCTGTCCGCAGTACCTCGTTGAGTGCCGTTCTGAGACGCAGATCCACGCCATGACTCCTGATTTCCTGATGCAGGGCCGATGCCATTTCAGGATCAACCGGAGCCATAACCTGTTCCCCCATCTCCAGCAGGGTCACACTGATCCCTCTTTCGCTCAGTGCCTCCATCACTTCGAGCCCGATAAATCCCCCGCCGACAAGCGTGGTGTGAGCGACGTTATGTTGCTCAATCCACGCCTGGATAGCATCCATGTCAGTAAGATTTCGCAGCGTAAAGACCCCCTCTTCCTGTAGCCCGGGCAAAGGGGGGACAACCGGAGCGGCGCCGGTACTGAGGAGCAAACGATCCCACTCTTCGCTATAGACCTCCCCTGAGGTCAGATTCTTAACCGTTACCGTTTTATTCACCGGGTCTACTGAGGTCACTTCATGATATATACGGACGTCTATGTTAAAACGGGATTTAAAATCCTCCGGGGTTTTGAGAATAAGTGACTGCCGTAACGGAATTTTCCCGCCTATATGGTAAGGCAATCCACAGTTGGCGAAGGAGACATTGCTTCCCCGCTCAAGCACAACAATGCTGACATCTTCTGACAATCGACGTGCCCTGGCTGCAGCGGATGCGCCGCCGGCGACACCACCAACAATCACTATTTTCATTAAATCCTCTCCGTTTACTGGGGGCAAAAATTCCTGCCAGATATAATCATTCACCCGGGCCAGCAAGACGCTGCAGACCTGACGAACACGGTGGCAAAATCATAGCGCCATTAGTATACTAAACTATATTATATAAAAATACATAATGTGAGAAATCAGCAATGCGCATGAATGAAGACACAAAACGTCAGACCGATATGAAAAATGCAGCCCTGGGGGCAGCAGATGTCTTACGGGGACTGGCCAACAGCGACCGGCTATTGTTGATGTGTCAGTTAAGCCAGGGGGAAGCGAATGTGACCGAGCTGGAAGCGGCGGTCGGTATCACTCAGCCGACCCTGTCTCAGCAGCTGGGTGTCATGCGCCGCCTGAAGCTGGTCGAGACCCGACGGGCAGGTAAAATGGTATATTACCGTATCGGGGATAACCGTATCATGACGTTGTTAAATACCTTATATGATCTCTACTGCCCGCAGGAAGACACCGGTAAAGAAAGCCATAACAACGAATAATGTGATCCTGCTTTCACCGCAAACCGTTTTATCAGTGGATCATTAACCCTGTTCAGGCTGTGCAGCGCCTTCCCCGTGCCTGGCCGGAGCCTGCGATACTGTAACGGGAAAGCGGCAGTGGTGCGGATATACCCGCCGCTGATGCCTGTCCGGACTGTATTTATCGCTCACGCAACAACTGGTTATATTATTGATTTTTAATGTTTTTTTCAGAAAAAAAGCCACGAGATCAAGGATGATACTGCACTGTCAGCAATGGCCTGTGGCTGATAAACCGTTTTTTCTGCTACCACCGGGTTACATTATTCAAGCAGGCTACGCAACATCCAGGCAGTTTTCTCATGCAACTGGATACGTTGTGTAAGCAGATCTGCTGTGGCTTCATCATTCGCATTATTAACGACCGGGAATAAAGAGCGTGCAGTTTTAACCACGGTCTCCTGGCCCTGGACAAGATTTTCAATCATGTTTTTTGCTGCCGGAATATCCTTGTCTTCATTAACCGCTGTTAAACGTGAAAATTCATGATATGTGCCGGGCGCGAAGCATCCGAGCGAGCGTATACGTTCAGCGATATCATCAACGGCAGTGGCCAGCTCATTGTATTGATTTTCAAACATTAAATGTAAGCTGTTAAACATGGGGCCAGTTACATTCCAGTGATAGTAATGTGTTTTTATATACAGGGTATAGGTGTCAGCAAGAAGCCGGGCCAGGCCGTCTGCAATCTCCACTCGGGATGATTCAGCAATACCAATATCAATGATTTGTTTACTCATAACTACCTCTTACATTGTTTCAGTGGGATATACGATGTGCCATTATTCTTTCCGGTCTGGGCAAAACAGCCTCAAATTTTTATAATAACCAGGTACACCTGTCGTCTGTCACACTAGCGATGTGCCAGAGCAATATCCTGCGACGGGACAATGAATTTCGCCGTGGCACGTGCCACTTTCTGCTGTCCCTTTGTCAGCCATGCTTCGAGCTGGTAAATCCCCCTGCGTTGCCCAAGCAGTCTGGCACATACCATCAGTTTTTCCCCGGTACAAACGGGTGAAATGAATCTGACCGTCAGTTCAGCCGTCAGGGCCTGCACACCCTGCATGAACAAACAATGAGTCATTGCTGCATCCAGCAGGGTACTCGTCATTCCTCCATGTAAAAGACCCGTATAGCCCTGATGCCTGTGATCGGCCGTGTAGTTCGCACATACAGAACCATTCGGGTGTTCTGAAAACATTAAGCTCACCGAATCAGGGTTGTTGTCGCGGGAACCACAGGCCATACAACAGGTATGGGCCTTTCTGGCATTAAGATAACAATTCATCTGTTTCTGTTCAGTGTCCGGTTGTACTGACGGGAGGCATCCGGAATTCAGTCAGATGGGGTTCTCATACCCGGCAGTCATTACTGCCTCCTCCACACATTCCGGCTCCTGGTTTATACACAATACGGGTCGGATAAAAATCACCACCCGTGATGAAATAAACTCAGGAATGGCAACAGCGCCCGTTTCCGTGATGATGCTGATGACCCCGCAGGCACGCATTTTCTGCTGTGTTCCCGTCAGAGTGACAGCATTTTTTCCCCTTCGCCTCATGGTTAAGGGACTGGCGTCCCTGCTCCGGCTTATTCAGTTCAGTCAGTACACGGGTATCCGGATCACATAGTTCAGTGAACAAACGACGGCCACAGTCAGTCTGGTACACCGCGATCTGATGCCCCAGTAATTTACCCAGCATCCGTTCCCCGATGTTACGGACCACAACGCGGCTGACCTGTTGTTGAACCAGAAGGTCAACCAGCTTCCGTTTACCTGAACAATCTGCGCCCAGCGCGGGATTCTCTGTCCGGCTGAGTTCCGCACCGCGCTTATCCACAAAAACAAGGTGACTCGCTTTGGTAAAATGATTCGCTACCCGGTCGTCATTCACTGGAATGGCTGTGATCATCTTGTGTAACTCCTTCCCTTTCAGAGTGCATTATTAAGGCCTTGCCCTGAGTGAGACAGTCCACAACCTTAAAACGGGCTGCTTTCAGGACATTGGCCAGTGTCTGCCTTGAAACCCCCATTGCAACAGCCGCTTCCTGCTGTTGCATGCCCAGTAAATCGACCAGTCGTAACGCTTCAAACTCATCTTCTTTTAAATGAACATGTTCAAGCTGGCTCATCGGTCGCGCATTGGGCTTAAAACAGGTATCCGCAGGGCGGCCACAAATGTTACGGGGAATTCTGGGTCTTGGCATGAAGGCTCCTTATTGGCATATGCCATATATACACTCGTAAAGTGGCATATGCAATATACTCTGCTCACCGGCGGAGGATTTTTTTGCTTTGCCCTTGAGTCTGTAAGTGTGTAGCAGAGCAGGGGAAGATGAAGGGAAGGAACGCGGATACTATCTGTGACTCAATTAAAGTGCTGACATCAGAGTTCAACGCTTGCAGTCTGAGACATCCGGAGTTTTCGGATATCTTAACGAAAATTCATCGTATCCGTAGCTGTAAATCCCCTGATACGATAAAGGTTCAGTTCACAGCAGAGTATTCGCAGCAGTTATAATTTCGTCATGCTTCAGGTCTCTGTCTGATGCTATGAAAATCTCACATTTCTTTCGTCCAACGGAGTGCATGCCGGAAAGCATGATTTTGAGATGAGCTTCTTCCCCGTTCGGGTATACGCGCCTGATGATATTGACTTCCCTCAGGGTTTTTACTAATTCAGCGGGTTGAGAGTTAAAGAAAACAAGTACATTTTTCATGCGATTATCCTGAGAAGACCACGGGAAGGATATCTGTTAAAAATAGATTAGATTCACATCACAGAAAAATAACGTCCTCCTGAAAAATCAGGGGGTAATATTCCGGTTAGCACCACTCGTAGCTCGAAAAGCGTCAAAATGATTTCCCTCTTCACTCGCTGTGTCTCTCTGTCACATTGTAAGTTCTGACAGCATCGCGACAGGTTTAATTAATAGCAAAAGTCCGCGATATCCCCTGTAACTGGCCATCTGAGGGAGATTTTTCAACCCTGCGGGAAAAGGTCGATGTTACAGGGGGCAGTTTAGATATAGAAAATTATTGTACTATAAGGACTTCCCCGGCATGTCAAAGCCGGTATTTATGGTTTCTGTCTGCTCTTCAGTAAAAATAAAGGGGAGAGACTGCGGTACTATAAACGGCCATGATGAATCGTCATCGATTCGGGCCCTGATGAAAGACGCGCGTGAGGTTCTTGTTCGTTAAGCGGATACGTATATCCTGTACAATAGCCAGATAGGCCTCACGGGGTCTAACCCTTTATCATCAACGAATTGCAGGTCAGATGGTTATACAGCTTCGAGCTTTAGTTGACTGAGTACAGCCGGAAATCATCACCGTAATGTAGTGATGCCCAACACAGCCGCGCATTTTTGGCGGCGATGGCCACAACAGCCCGCCAGTACCCTCTGCGCTCAACCAACATACAAACCCAACGGCTGAATGAGTCAGTCCTTTTCCCGGCGCCAATAAGCACTGAACGAGCCCCCTGAACCAGAAGCGTTCGCAGATACGAATCACCGGCTTTTGTGATCCTGCCGAGTTTCGACTTTCCCCCGCTGCTGTATTGTGATGGCGTCAGCCCCAGCCAGGCTGCCAGTTGACGTCCATTTTTAAAATCATGTGCATTACCGATACTGGCGACCAGTGCACAGGCCGTTGTGGGACCAACGCCCTTTAGCTCCATCAGCCGCTGACTGCGATGATCTGTTTTGGCTATGTGGGACAAAATTCGGTCATATTCAGTGATGTTAGCTTCAATGCGATCAACGTGTTCCATCAAATCATCAACACATTGCTGAACCTGAAGCGGTAAAGAGCTCTTCTGCACAGAAACCATGTGGCGCAGGGCATCAGCACTTTGTGGCGCGATGACACCGAATTCAGATATCAATCCTCGCAGACGATTATACGTTGCTGTTTTCTCTTCGATAAAACCCTGACGGGTACGATGTAAACACTGCATGGCCTGCTGGCTTTCGTCTTTCACTGGTACGAACCGCATATGCGGACGACGAACAGCTTCACAGATAGCCTGAGCATCAGCTGCATCATTTTTCCTGATTTTCCGGCCATACGATAAGGCGATACAAACTTAGCAGCCATCAGACGTGGCTCATGACCATACTGCCGAAACAATCTTGCCCAGTAGTGAGCCCCGGAGCATGCTTCCATCCCGATAACACAGGGAGGCAAACTTGCAATTAACTCAGGAAGTGCAGCACGCGATACTTTAGGCTTAACCAGAACAGTTCTACCATTTTGATCAACACCGTGAACAGCAAACACATTTTTAGCAAGATCGATACCGACAGTCGTGATAGTCATAACGAATTCCTCCGGGACGATGTGTACCCCATGATTGCACAAGAGTTAATCAGGCGCATAATCAGGGGAAGTCCCTTCCATTCGGTAAGACCGCTTTTTAATCAGCGTAGGGTATGTTCTGGAAACGTAATCGTTCTGATATCAAGACATGCATGCGGTTACCTTGATCACCGACAGTCATATTCTGGTGCCTGAACTGCCCATACGGAGCCTGTGCATTGATCGTGTTGTATTTTCGTTTATAGTAGAGAGACTCTGCATCCTGCAGAGCATGTGGTCAGCACTAAAGTACATTACGCTGGCTTATTCTGTTCACTAAGGGCTGAGTACCTGCTTTCGAGGATTTACCTGCTGATCATGCGCATTACGCCACCCTGAGTTTTTCCTTCCTCCGCCGTACTGAGCGAGCCTCAGAACGCACGCAATAACATCCCGTCTGCGGATGTGTTTTATCGTATTTGAAACTTATGTCCTCCGGGGCTAACTCCATCTAAAAATTGAGAAATTACTATGTTGCTGTCCTCGACGCGTAGGGACTGGCTGGGTAACGTCCGTGGTGACGTGCTGGCTGGTATTGTTGTCGCGCTCGCACTCATTCCTGAAGCGATCGCCTTTTCCATTATTGCCGGTGTTGATCCTCAGGTGGGACTTTACTCCGCCTTCTGTATCCCGCTGGTTATGGCCTTCTTTGGTGGTCGCCCGGCGATGATATCTTCATCCACGGGGGCAATGGCGCTCCTGATGGTGACCCTGGTGAAAGACCATGGTCTGCAGTACTTACTGGCGGCCTCCATACTGACCGGCGTATTCCAGCTGATAGCTGGCTATCTGAAGCTCGGCGGGCTTATGCGCTTCGTCTCACGCTCCGTGGTGACCGGATTCGTTAATGCACTCGCGATCCTGATTTTCATGGCGCAGCTACCTGAACTCACCAATGTGACCTGGCATGTTTATGCCATGACAGCAGGTGGTCTCGCCATCATCTACCTTTTCCCGTATCTGAATAAAACAATCCCCTCACCCCTTGTCTGTATCGTGGTGCTGACGGCGATTGCCATGTGGTTACATCTGGACGTTCGTACTGTCGGGGATATGGGCAAACTGCCTGACAGTCTGCCGGTCTTCCTGTTGCCAGATATCCCGCTGAATCTCGATACCCTCCTGATTATTCTCCCGTACTCCGCAGGCCTCGCCGTTGTAGGGTTACTGGAATCAATGATGACGGCCACTATTGTGGACGATATGACGGATACACCCAGTGACAAAAACAGGGAATGCAAGGCTCAGGGCATCGCCAATATCTGCACACCCTTTATCGGGGGAATGGCGGGCTGTGCAATGATTGGACAATCCGTTATTAACGTAAAATCTGGCGGGCGGGGCCGCCTTTCCACCCTTACTGCCGGTGTGGTCCTGCTGTGCATGGTGGTATTCCTCAGGGACCTGGTCTCCCAAATCCCTATGGCCGCACTGGTCGCCGTGATGATCATGGTTTCGATTGGTACCTTTTCATGGCGTTCAGTTGCAGATCTTAAAAGCCATCCAATTTCTACCAGCGTGGTGATGCTGGCAACGGTCGTGGTGGTGGTGGCCACTCATAATCTGGCATTCGGGGTACTGACTGGTGTCCTGATCGCTTCCCTGAATTTTGCCACTAAAGTGGCGCGTTTTCTGGTTGTCTCTTCAGAACTGAAGAAGGATACCCGGTTCTATAAGGTCACCGGACAGGTGTTTTTTGCCTCCGCCGACCGCTTTATGGCGTATTTTGATTTTCGCGAAGCGGTAGAGAAAGTTGTCATTGATGTTGCGCAAGCCCATTTCTGGGATATCACGTCTGTCAGCGCACTGGATAAGGTGGTGATTAAATTCCGCAGAGAAGGAACTGAAGTTGAGATCCGCGGGATGAACGAAGCAACCCGTACTATCGTTGATCGCTTTGGTGTTCACGATAAACCCGAAGAAGTCGAAAAACTGATGGGAGGTCATTAATGTCAGGAATTAATGATATGAACAACACCATTATTGCCTGCGTGGATGGATCGTCATCTACACGCGCTGTGTGTGAATATGCGGCCTGGGTTGCAGGAAAGCTTGACGTTCCTCTTGCCCTGCTGCATGTGCTGGAAAAAAACGAACAACCGGCTGTTTCGGACCTGACAGGGGCTATCGGTATTGACAGCCGGGAGCAACTGACGCAGGAGCTTGTCCGGATAGAAGGGGAGCGCAACCGCCTGTTGATGACTCAGGGACGCGCCATTCTTGCCGGATGCGCGGAACTGCTCAGCCAGATCGGTATCCCGGATGTTCAGCAACTTCAGAAACATGGAGCACTGGATATCATCCTGGCTGATCTGAAGGATATTCGCCTGATGATACTCGGGCGCCGGGGGACACAGAACCCGGTTGGCAGTAATCTGGAGAGTATTATCCGCCTGCAGAAAAAGCCGGTATTGATTGTACCGGAAACTTTTACTCCCCCTTCAAAAGCCATGTTTGCGTTTGATGGCAGCGAGGAAAGCCGGAGAAACCTGCGTCGTCTTACGCTCAGTCCCCTGCTGTTAGGAATGGAGTGCCATGTCGTTATGGTTAACGGAGATGCTCATACTCTCGAAGAGGCGCGGCGTAGTCTGCAGACCTCAGGTATCAGTGCGATATCCCGGTTAGCTGAAGGGCGTTCGGTACCGGAGGCGCTCTGCCGTTACGCCTCAGACAACAATGTGGATCTGATTGTCATGGGTGCATATGGCCACTCTTCCCTGCGACGTTTTTTCATCGGCAGTAACACCACTGCGATGATCGAACAGACCCGTGTCCCCCTGTTAATGCTCAGATAAGCCGACACCCGGAGGAAACTCCGGGAACGCTTAATTCCAGATGGTTATTAGAACCCTGAATCGGGAAGGAAAGGCGACAATATGCAGAAAGCCCTTATGACTGCTGAACTTCTGGCGCTTGCCCGGCTTAGCATCATGGCATTTAAGAAGCCCTTAAAATATATGGATGACACTGACGCTGAAGTCATCGCTCGTTTTAAAAAAACGTTTACTCCTGAGCTTATTGAGCAGATGTGCCTCCGGATCCTAGGGCTTGAAGCGGAGCGTCAGAGTTTGAACGAATAATCAGAGTTTGAATTTTATCTGCTGCGTTAGAGCGACCCGGAGGTGAAGACATAAGCTCCGGGCCTGATCTTTACATCTCTCTCTGATCTGCAGGGTTCACATCCTGCAGATCAGAGCCAGCTTTCGATAATGTCTTTTGACGGTATTCCTCCGGCGTGTACAACGATGTCATTAATGACGACTGCCGGTGTCGACATCACTTTGTATTTCATTATTTCAGGTAGTGACTCCACTTTTTCAAGCTGAATAGCGACGCCTCGCTCATCAGCTACTTGCTGGATAAGCCGGATGGTTGTTTTACAACTGGAACAACCTGTACCCAGTACTTTTACATGCTTCATTTTATAATCCTCCTCAGGAAACCAGCGGGAATACGACGTTAAAAACCCAGCCAACCAGTGTGAATGAGGTCAACAACAGCAACAGCAGGATGCAGAGTAATTGCCACTTCATCACTTGTTTGAGCAGAACGAACTCAGGGAAGCTGACTGCGACAGTGCTCATGCAAAAAGCCAGTGCTGTACCCACTGGCAGGCCGTTAGTAATCAGGCTTTCCATCACGGGGATCACACCGGTCGCATTGGAATAGAGTGGTATGCCAACCAGTACGGCTACCGGAACGCTCCACCACTGACCGGCACCAAGATGCGATGCGATCCATCCGTCCGGCACAAATCCATGCAGTGCAGCGCCAAGTCCTACACCGAGAATGACCCAGAGCCAGACACGTTTAAAAATGGTGAGCGTTTCATCTTTAGCAAAGGCATGTCGCTTTGAGAGAGACATATGCGGTGTCCCGGTAGATTGTCGGATCACAGCAGTTTGATGTTGCTGCCCGTCTCTGAGGGCGTCAGCGGCAAAGTCGGCTAACCAGCGTTCGGCCTTAATCCGATCAAGAAAAGCACCGCCAGCTATACCAACAGCCATTCCGACAACAATATAAATGAGCGTGAACCTCCATCCGAGCAGGCTGACCAGAAGCAGGACGGCGACTTCATTGATAAGTGGGGAGGTGATGAGAAAGGCCATGGTAATTCCGAGGGGAATACCAGCCGAAGTAAATCCCAGAAATACCGGGATACTTGAGCAGGAGCAGAACGGGGTAATGGCACCGAAGCAGGATCCCAGTAAATACCCCACCCCCCGATGTTTACCTGCAAGATAATCTCTTACCCTCCCGACATCCAGCGATGCCCGTAACATGGCTACGAAGTAGATCAAGACCAGCAACAGAACGAAAATCTTGCTCACGTCTTCGACAAAAAAATGGAGCGCATCCCCCAGTTTGGTGGCAGGACTCAGATTAAGTCGTTGATAGACCAGCCAGGTGGCAAAATCTGTGAAAATCTGGAACATAACGAACAGGCCTCACGATGGTTGTTACTTTGGAAGACGCTGTTTAACAGAAAAGGATGCCGGTTTTCTCGATTTAATTTCCCTTGCTGAGAAATGTTAACCTGAGCAGGATTTCGCTACATTCTCTATTCTGATAACGTAACCACCTGTGCAATATACATATGCAGTGCAACAGAAATAGTTTCTTTCTGAGTCCGGAAGTCTTCATCGGGGAGTAAAACAACATACCCGACCATACTCATCCAGTCTGACCTGACAATCACTGGAGAGTTTCTTATGCAATCTCTCTCTCGCCCGTAATAATCTCGATTTGGTTGCAGCAAGCGTGAGACCGCTTCGGTCTGCAAAATCGGCCTGTTTCATCCCTTCCAGATCGCAAAGAGTAAGGATAGTTCGATCATCCTCTGTCATTTTATCCAGTATACGGGGCAGACATTCAGCGAGTGAATCGACAGTTTCAGGGGCATTATCCTGTATGCATACACCATCGTGGAGAGGCTGATATGGGCGCTGCCGCCGGCTTTTATCAATAACCAGATGCCGGGCAACCTCAAACAGCCAGGCTCTTGTATTTACAATGGAACAGAATTTTCTCTGTTGACGTATTGCCCGGAGGAAGGTTTCCTGTATCAGATCATCAGTATCAGCCTGATTACCCGTTTGTCTGAGTAACCAGCAATAAAGTTCGTGTTCATGCATCTTCCATGCCTTCATCAGGCAAGGTAGTGAGCCTGTCGGTTGCACCATTAAAGCGTTCTCTTGATATGTCCGTAATTGCCGGAGAGATGCTGTCGGATTCGCCTGAGGGCCTCACGGCAGACTGAGGTCAATTCAGGGGGCCCGACGATGTGACGGGCTGACAGCATCCGGTCAGTTATTTCTTTTTCGCCGCTCTTGCCCTGCTGCAGGGAGTGTGGCCTTCCGCTCAGTCTGTTCCGGCAGACGGTCACGCGCAATACCATCCATTTCCGCACATACGATCCCGGATAACGCGTCAAAAACGCGTTCCGGGATCAGCCTGAATAGCCAGCCAGTGACTTTTTCGATACGCATTGTGACCTCCCTTGCTCAGTCTTATTGATTATAGTCATTCATATTCATTAAATCGAATATGTTATTGACATCAATACAGCGAAGACTAAGATGAAGTCTAATAAAACCCCGGAGTATTTATGGCCCCGATTACTGCGCTTCAGCTTTTCAAGAATCTCTCGGATGAAACTCGCCTGAAAATCGTTCTGTTACTCAGGGCGTCAGGAGAACTCTGTGTTTGTGAGCTTTGCGGAACGCTTGAGGAATCTCAGCCCAAAATATCCCGCCATCTCTCCATGCTACGGGAAAGTGGACTGCTTATTGACCGCCGCGAAGGCAAATGGATCCACTACCGGCTTTCAGCGCATATGCCCGCCTGGGCGGCAGCTGTCATTGAACAGGCTTATCTCAGTCAGAAAGAGGATATTTCGCTTCTGGCCGGGCGGATTGCCCGCAACAGCGCCACAACCGGCGGCAGAGCGGTTTGTCTTTAACAAATTAAAAAATTTATCCATACATATATGTTTTAACGAATTTATATGGTGATGTTATGAATATTCTTTTTCTGTGTACCGGTAATTCCTGTCGTTCCATTCTGGCCGAAGCGACGTTTAATGCGCTTTCACCGGAAGCGCACCACGCCTTCAGCGCAGGCAGTCAGCCTAAAGGTGAAGTCCATCCCCGCGCTCTTGCTCTTCTCAGGAAAGAAGGGATACCCACGGATGGGTATTACAGCAAATCGTGGAACAACCTCCCTGTGACCCCGGATGTGGTGATCACGGTGTGCGGGAATGCGGCGGGTGAAACCTGTCCTGCGTATCTGGCTCCGGCGGTGAGGGCACACTGGGGAGTCGAGGATCCTGATAAGACTACAGGAAGTGATGAGGAGATCGATGCCGCTTTCGAACAGGCCTGGCATATTCTTCGTCGCCGGATTGAAGCCTTTCTGTTGCTTGCGCCATCAGTCCTGTCGGGCCCTGAGGAGCGTCTTCAGGCTGAACTGAACCGGATCGGTGAAACCATTTTTTAACGGAAACCTGAAGGAATAGAGAATGAAAACACTGTCAGTGTATGACCCGGCACTTTGCTGCAGTTCGGGTGTGTGCGGGACGGAAGTGGACCAGGCTCTGGTGTCATTTTCCGCAGACGTCACGTGGCTGAAACAGCAGGGTGTGTCGGTGGAACGTTTTAACCTGTCGCAGCAACCTCTGGCATTTGCTGAGAATCCGTCAGTTAAAGCCTTTCTTGAGCGCTCCGGTGCTGAAAGCCTGCCGTTAATTTTGCTGGATGGCGAGTTTGTCCTGTCTGGTCGCTATCCGACACGGCAGGATCTGGCTCGCTGGTTTGGGCTTAATCAGGAGAAAACAGGCATGGCACCGGGGAAAAGCTGCTGTGGCGGCAACACGTCATGTTGCTGAACCCAACCGGACAGGAGCTTATGATGAATTATCTCAACACTATCCCGAAGTTTCTCTTTTTTACGGGGAAAGGAGGCGTCGGAAAAACCTCGCTTTCCTGCGCAACCGCTATTCGTCTGGCTGATGAGGGCAAACGCATCCTGCTGGTCAGTACCGATCCCGCGTCCAATGTGGGCCAGGTCTTCGGGCAGCAGATTGGTAACACCCTGACGGTCATCTCTGACGTACCCGGACTCACTGCGCTGGAAATCGATCCGCAGGCGGCGGCGCAACAGTATCGTGCCCGCATCGTTGATCCGGTTAAAGGGATTTTGCCCGAAGATGTCGTCCGCAGCATTGAAGAACAGTTGTCCGGTGCCTGCACAACAGAAATTGCCGCCTTTGATGAGTTCACCGGGCTGCTGACCGACGACGCGTTACTGAATGATTTTGACCATGTGATTTTTGATACCGCCCCTACAGGGCATACCATTCGTCTGCTACAGCTGCCAGGTGCCTGGAGCAGTTTTATCGAGACGAATCCTGACGGTGCATCCTGCCTTGGGCCGCTGGCCGGACTGGAAAAACAGCGGGAACGTTACTCGCATGCATTATCGGTGCTGGCAGACGGGGAAAAGACACGGTTAATCCTGGTCGCCCGCGCTCAGCAGTCAACGCTGGCTGAAGTTGCCCGCACGCATGATGAACTGTTGCATGTCGGTCTCAAGCACCAGTACCTGGTCATAAACGGGATCATGCCTGCCGGAGAAGCCTCAGAGGACAGTCTTGCCAGCGCACTGTATCAGCGTGAACAACGTATTCTTTCTCACATGCCGCAGGTGCTTGCATCGCTTCCGACGGACAGGTTAAGCCTTCAGCAGGAAAACCTGGTTGGCGTGACGGCGCTTCGCCGTTTGCTGACGGGAGAAAATAAGCCATGCTCACTGCCCGCAGCGAAACCCGTGTCAGAGCCTCTCTCCGTACCGTCCCTGGAAATGCTGATTGATGATATTGCCCGTGGCGGACATGGTCTGGTGATGCTGATGGGCAAAGGCGGCGTGGGAAAAACAACGCTGGCCGCCGCTGTGGCCGTGGCCCTCGCTGATAAAGGGTTTGATGTCCATCTCACCACATCGGATCCCGCAGCACACCTTGAAAGCACGCTTAACGGACAACTGCCTCATCTCCAGGTCAGTCGTATCGATCCGCATGCCGAGACTGCGCGTTACCGGGAACATGTTCTTGCCACCAAAGGAAAGGAGCTGGACCCACAGGGACGGGCGTTACTGGAAGAAGATTTACGTTCCCCCTGCACGGAGGAAATCGCGGTATTCCAGGCATTTTCCCGTGTGATCAGGGAGGCCGGGAAACGTTTTGTGGTCATGGATACCGCCCCGACAGGCCACACCCTGTTACTGCTGGATGCCACGGGAGCCTACCATCGTGAAGTGGTAAAACGAATGGGCGAAAAAGGGCATTATCTGACGCCAATGATGCAGTTGCAGGATCCTGAGCGAACCAAAATCATGCTCGTAACCCTGCCTGAAACCACTCCTGTTCTCGAAGCTGCCGGTTTACAGGAGGATTTACGTCGGGCCGGTATTGAACCCTGGGCATGGCTCATCAATAACAGTCTGGTCGCAACAGAAACAACGTCACCGCTGTTATTAACAAGGGCTGCACACGAAGCTGCTCAGATCAATAAGGTCAGGACGGAGCTGGCCTCACGCATGGCGCTGATCCCTCTGCAGCAGGAAGAGCCGACAGGTATTGAACAACTCAAACGTCTTACCCGTCAGGCAGGAAAATAATAAATACGGGCAGGAAGAGTCCTGCCCGACAGGAGGCTTTATGTGGCTGGCTGCAGCTATTTTTATTCTGACCATTGTACTGGTCATCTGGCAACCCCGGGGGCTGGGAATAGGCTGGAGCGCGATGCTCGGGGCCTTACTCGCACTGATTACTGGTGTGGTTCACCCCGGTGATATTCCGGCCGTCTGGCATATTGTCTGGAATGCGACGGCTGCGTTCATTGCGGTCATTATTATCAGTCTGTTACTCGACGAATCAGGTTTCTTTGAATGGGCAGCTCTGCACGTCGCACGCTGGGGTAACGGCCGCGGACGATGGCTGTTTTCCTGGATTGTTTTACTGGGTGCTGCGGTAGCGGCGCTGTTTGCCAACGACGGTGCGGCGCTCATCCTGACACCTATCGTTATCGCCATGTTGCTCGCACTGGGATTCAGTAAAGGCACCACGCTGGCGTTCGTTATGGCGGCAGGATTTATCGCAGACTCCGCCAGCCTGCCACTCATCGTTTCGAACCTGGTGAACATCGTCTCGGCGGATTTCTTTAAGCTCGGGTTCAATGAATATGCGTCCGTTATGGTGCCGGTTGATATCGCGGCCATTATTGCCACACTGGTGATGCTGCATCTGTATTTCCGGAAGGATATTCCCGCGACCTATGAAATTTCGCGCCTTAAAGCGCCGGAAGAGGCTATCCGCGATCGGAATACCTTCCGGACAGGCTGGGGGATTCTGGCTCTTTTACTGCTCGGATTCTTTGGGCTTGAACCCCTGGGGATCCCCGTCAGTGCAGTTGCCGCCGTCGGCGCACTCATCCTGTTTCTGGTCGCCAAAAAAGGACATGCGATTAATACCGGAAAGGTGCTTCGCGGAGCCCCCTGGCAGATTGTGATTTTCTCCCTGGGCATGTATCTGGTGGTCTACGGACTGCGTAATGCCGGACTGACTGACTACCTGTCTGCTGTGCTTAATCAGTTCGCCAGCCAGGGCCTGTGGGCGGCCACGCTGGGCACGGGCTTCCTGACCGCCTTCCTCTCCTCGATCATGAATAACATGCCAACCGTCCTGGTAGGAGCACTGTCTATCGATGGCAGTACCGCGACCGGAGTGATTAAAGAGGCCATGATTTACGCCAATGTCATTGGCAGCGACCTGGGGCCCAAAATCACCCCTATCGGCAGTCTGGCCACCCTGCTGTGGTTACATGTGCTGGCGCAGAAAGATATCCGGATCACCTGGGGATATTACTTCCGGGTCGGCATCGTAATGACCCTGCCCGTGCTGTTTGTGACGCTGGTTGCTCTGGCATTACGTTTATCCGTTTCGTTCTGATTAACCCGGCACTGGTCGTCACTGACCTGCGCCCGTCAAACCCTAAGAGAGTGATTTATGAGCGCAATTACGATTTATCATAACCCGGCCTGCGGGACGTCCCGCAATACCCTCGAATTGATCCGCAACAGTGGTGTGGAACCCACGGTCATTTTATACCTTGAGACGCCGCCGGCCCGCGCTGAGCTGGTCACACTTATCGCTGATATGGGGATCTGCGTGCGTGACCTGCTGCGTAAAAATGTGGAGCCTTATGAGCAACTGGGCCTGGCAGAGGACAAATGGAGTGACGATGAGCTGATTGATTTTATGCTGCAGCATCCCATCCTGATCAATCGTCCTGTTGTGGTCACCCCTCTGGGTACCCGGCTGTGCCGTCCGTCTGAGGTGGTGCTGGATATTCTGCCGGATGCACAAAAGGGAGCGTTCAGCAAAGAGGACGGCGAACAGGTGATTGATGCCCAGGGGCAGCGTGTCGTGAAGTAATCCCAGTGGTCGGGCTGTCAGCACCTGAGCAGCCCGATCATACCTTTCCGGCCTGACAGAAGGTAAGCCGCGATGATGAGTAAAACATACAATGTCCTGTTCCTGTGTTCAGGGAATTCGGCACGGAGCCTGTTTGCGGAAGTGCTGATGAACCAGCTTGGCGGGGGAAAATTCCGGGCATTCAGCGCCGGCACTCAACCGGCCAGTTCACCTCACCCGCTGACGCTCAGGGTACTTAACGATCAGGGATTCAGCACTGAATCCCTGAAAAGCAAACACCTGCAAAACTTTCGGCATCCTGATGCCCCGCAAATGGATTTCATTTTTACGCTGTGTGACCGGATGGCGGGAGAAGGATGTCCGGTGTTCCCGGGCAGCCCCATAACAGCCCACTGGGGTTTCCGGGATCCGGCTTTAGCAGCGGGAACCGATACGGAGAAATACCACGCCTTTGTGGAGGTTGAAAAACAGATTGCCACGCGCATCCGGCTGTTTCTGAGCCTTCCCCTGGATAAAATCGATCGGCTTTCATTACAGAAGCAGCTGCAGGCAATGGGTAATACCGGATCTGACGAACATTAATCCGGTACCGCCCGGCCACCCTTTCTTACAAACCCTGACGATGTCCTGAGGACGTTATCCCTGTTGATACAGCCAGCATGGATGGGGTAAAGGCATAACGTTAACCAGATTAATAACAATAAGTATGGAGTCTTTATTGATGTTTCATCCGTTTGATATTCTCACCCTGGACAATGGTGCCAGGCTGATATTTACCCCCTGCCCGGGAACCAGAGGGGTGTCCCTTGCTGATTCATTAAAATCCTTAAAAGAAGCCGGTGCGCAGGCTGTTATCACGATGATGACGCTGGCTGAACTCAGTGAAAATCAGGCTGATGCACTTCCGTCACTGTGCGCTGACCTTCATATGGACTGGTTTCACCTCCCCGTGCAAGACAGCTGTGCACCTGAAGAACCATTTGAACAGGCATTTGCCCGAGAGAAAAAGAGCCTGCTGGCTTTAGTCCGGTCTGGCGGGACGCTGGTTATCCATTGTCATGGTGGTTCTGGCCGGACAGGCATGATGGCCGCTGTTCTGATGCTCGAGTCAGGTTATCAGCCTGCTCAGGTGAAAAAACAGGTCCAGCTAATCAGGCCAAAATCACTGACTTCGCCGGTACAGGTCAATTATCTTTGTAAGCGATACGGCTACCAGTAACAATGCCGTAATGTGCTGGCAGACCTTCCCGTCGAAAAATTATCCATCAGGGGGCAAATTTGTACCCTGATGGCCCCTGAACTGTATTTTTCAAACGCCCGGCAACAGCAGATTCTTCACTCTGCCCTTTCAGGGAGTCAGTGAGGCTCATACGTCAGGAAAGGCAGGGCCGTCCCCCTGTACTGCCAGCCGCAGTATGAACAACTGACCCAGATTGTCAGATTTTTGCTGGATGAGTGTTGCATGGGCAGCGCAGCCAGTGTTTTAACAATACATCAACCTGTGAGTAAAGCCTGCAATGAACGAATTAAATGACAGCCTGCCAAATATCATCCCTGACATTTTCGATACTCCGGACTTCACTGGCAAACCTTTATCTGAAACGCCCGGGCATGCACCACGTATTTTGATGCTTTATGGATCTGTACGTGAACGTTCATACAGCCGCCTGACTACGGAGGAAGGAGCACGCCTGCTCACCGCCATGGGCGCTGAAGTCCGTATTTTTAATCCTTCCGGGCTTCCCCTGCCAGATGATGCTCCGGATACCCACCCAAAAGTTGCCGAGCTACGTGAACTGGTGCGATGGTCAGAAGGAATGGTGTGGTGCTCCCCTGAACGTCATGGGGCGATGACCGGGATTATGAAAGCACAGATAGACTGGCTCCCACTGAGCGAAGGGGCTGTACGCCCATCGCAGGGGAAAACGCTGGCGGTGATGCAGGTCAGCGGTGGCTCCCAGTCCTTTAACGCGGTTAACCAGATGCGTATTTTAGGACGCTGGATGCGTATGATCACCATTCCCAATCAGTCGTCAGTCGCCAAAGCCTGGCAGGAATTTGATGAAGAAGGCAGGATGAAGCCCTCAGCCTATTACGACAGGATCGTGGATGTGATGGAAGAGCTGATGAAGTTTACGTTGCTTACCCGGGGGAGAACTGCCTACCTGGTTGACCGCTACAGTGAACGTAAGGAAAGTGCCTCTGCACTTTCCGGGAGGGTAAACCAGCGCAGCATATAGTGCTTAAGATTTACGGGAGATATCTGATTTCTTTCGGGGAAGGCACGCCCCGTAATAGCCCTCCCGGATGTAGAGAAGAGCCTCAGCCAGTGGGTATGTCCGGAAGTGTAACATCACCGGCACCAAGAGTGCGTTGCAGTATTACTGTATCAAGCCAGCGACCATGCTTAAACCCCACGGATTTAAGTGTCCCCGTATGCCTGAAGCCTGCGGAACGGTGCAGTGAAAGAGAGGCGATATTTTCACTGTTACCCACTACGGCGATAAGCTGGCGAAAACCATGTTCCTCTGCCCATGCCACTACACGTGACAATAACAACGTTCCGATCCCTCGCCCCTGAAATGCAGGGGCTATGTATACGGAATCTTCCAGAGTGAATCGGTATGCGCATCTTTCACGGTAAAGTGAAAGGTAACAATAACCCAGAACCTCTCCATTCTCTGTCGCGACAAACCACGGGAGTCCGGCAGCATGTATATTTTTTTGCCGGGCGGTCATTTCTGCCACATCGGGTGGCTCTGTTTCAAAAGTGGCTGTGCCATGCAATACATGCCAGGCGTATATCTGCTGAATCGCGGAGATATGTCTTTCATCTGCTTCAGTTATTTCCATCTGTGTAACTCCCTGCTGAATAAGAGCACAAGCGTACTTCATGGAAAACACCTCAGACATAGCGAAATGCTTATCACCCCTATAAGTAAATATTTTATCCGGATACAGCCACGCGCGAACAGCGATGAACTGATGAAAGTGCTGGACGGGATCAACCATTCCGGGTTAGGGAAGTGTGAATAGCGCTTGAACGGCAGATGAAACGTGAAATGCTCTCACCTTCTTAGACAACGAAATGGCTAGATATTCCTCGCGCTTTTATTAGCTAAACAGTGTGACGTAATGCCAGCACGGCCGACCAGTCGATGGTCACCTCAGGATGAGGAAGTTTTACATCAGTGGGACAGAAAATGCCGGCAAAGCTGCCACACAGTCATTTATCCGGGACTGACCGGGCAGATACTGCGCCAGCAGATGATCCAAGGCGACTCGTGCATAACTTTCACTAGCGTTTACCCGGATTTTACTCTGTCGTTCCATTTCATCTCCCACCGTGACCAACTGGCTGTGCATGGGGAGCAGATAATTGAGCATTTTCGTATACATACACGCCTCTACAATTCGCTCCGAAAACGTTTCATGGTCGCTGGCAAACACGCTCGGCGCGTGGCGCCCCACCCCGTTTTTTTCAGACTGAAGCGTCTGACAGAGAGTCAGGAGCGCTGCCAGTTCAACAGCAGTTTCTCTGGCCGATTTCATCCCATTTATTCCTCTGTCTCTGTAAGTGTGTATGACTTCCCCGACACCCTGATGCTAATAATTGCTCAAAAACATGGCAAGCTCAAAACGCTCTCATTATTATCTCAATGAGATTAATCCCGAATAGAGGGGAACTGCAGCGAATGAAAGGCTCTGAATGGAATAAATGGGACCTGCACATTCACAGTCCGATGACTTGGCTTGCCAATGTATACGCCGATAACTGTGATATAGAGACCTACGTCAGAAAGCTGGGAGAGCAACAACTGTCCCTGATAGGCCTGACCAACTATTTTTATTTCCAGGAAAATGAACTGGAGATTATCCGGAGTGAAATTGGCCGGCAGGGTCTTAATATTACAGTGCTTGGCAACGTCGAGTTTCGTCTCGATCAACAGAATAAAGACGAAGCGTTTATCAATGTGCACGTTTTGTTCTCCGACAAGCTCAGTACCTCAAAAATAAACGAGATACTTTCCAGACTTCCTCTGAAGCTGACCGATGATAGTGGGAAAAAAGTATACGCTTGTGAAAGCAGCGTACGTGATAGCGGGCATAACGTGGATACCATCGTGGTTAACCTCAGTGATCTGCTCGAACATCTTTCGTCAGCGCTGAGACCTTTTATCGATTATATCGTAGCCGTCTGCCCGAATGGTTACGGCGGCTACCGTCCGGGTGCAACCGGGCGTTCAGCAGCGATTGCTACTGAAATTGATCGTCAGGGACATATTATTTTTGGGGACCCCAACGATAGAGATTACTTCTTAACGACAACGCGCTATCCGGGAGCCTCGCTTAAACCAGTTTTTCACTGCTCGGACGCTCATCGGGCAGAACACATTGGCCGCGCTTACACATGGGTTAAGGCGAAGCCAACATTTGAGGGTCTCCGTCAGGCATTGCTGGAACCAGAAGCTCGCCTGCAGTTGGGCGCGGACTGGCTGGCGCAAAGGCCCCCAAAAGTACATTTCAGCCATATTGCTGTTGAAGGCACAATTTTCGACGGGCAAGCAATCCGGTTTAAAAAACAGAGTATTCCTCTGAATCAAGACATGGTGGCCATAATCGGCGGGAGGGGTACAGGTAAGAGCCTTCTTCTTGACGCGCTGCGCTCCCGCTTTGCCGGCGCCACAGCGTACGGCATTGAAGAACGTGAGGTCAACGTTGAACATCTGTCAATAGAGCTGGATAAGACAAACGGTGAAAAGACGCTTTTTGATACTCGCACTGACAGCTATGACTATCTGCACGTTTCGCAGGGGGAAATCAAAACCCTATGCCAGCAACCCGGCCTTATCAGCGATGAGATCAAAAAAATGCTTCGGCTGGCCGACTGCGAGGTTGCGGACGAACAGCGTAGAGGGCTGGGTGAAAACCTGAACGCCTTCCAAACGTTCCGCGAATACTATGTGGCCCAGGATGAGCGCCAGTACTATATCAATACGCCCGGGTATCAGGACGAAGTTATCAAGGTCGCCCAGGATAAGATAAACACACTCACTAGTGAAAAGAACAAAGCACTGATTGAACGATTTCGGGCAAACAGTCTACGAGCCACCGCACTGACGCGAGGCATCAATGCAGGAAATGCTTTTCTGCGGGAGGCTACAGCCGCAGAAACATCACTGAATAGCCGCCTGACCGAGATGAATACGGTTTCCGCCGGCGTGGTTCCCGTGCCACCGCTAGATCTGTCAGAGCTGATGGCTAGAGTCAAAGCCTATATGGAAGCGCTACAGACTCAACTGATGGAGACCGGAGAGGACAATCTGCGAATAACTGCTGAATTCCGGGAGCAGGGTATTGAACAGGACATCACTGGCGTGCTCGACAAAATTCAAGGCTATCAGCGGGAAATTCAGCAAGCGCAGCTCAGACATGGAGAAATTCAGCAGCGTATTACACAGTACAACAATGACGTCCGGCAGAGGGGAAACTTGGTGGAGACTTATGTCCGTCAGCTTCTGGAGCAGAAAACGGCTATCGACTCCTGCTTTGCCGCACTAGCGGAAAAACCACATCTTAAGCCTGACCAGCAGGAACTGATAAAAGAGATCCTGACCGATATACGTATTTACGGACAGCCTCACTTTGACACCGCTAGGTTCTATAATGGAATACTTGAGCGACTTAACCGCGGACGGTTCCGGACTGCAGGCGAGCAGTCTGGCACAGAAAAGCTAACTCAGGTTCTCGGCGTAAGGAGCATTGATGATTTTGTGGCACTTGTCCGGGGTGATGCCATCATCGAGCTTCCCGAGGAACCCGGAAATAAGATTACGCTTGAGGCCTTTCTTTGGAGGTCCGAGTATTTCAACAATCAGGGACCCTACGCCCTGCAGCGCTTCCTCTGCAGCCCCGAACACATCAGCAGCTATCTGACGGTGAGGGCCGAGTTTGAATACAAAGGAAAAACGGTTGAGAAGCTGTCGGCTGGACAGCGCGGAACGTTCTACGTTTGCCTGAAGTTGGCGACCGATGCGTTTGGTTCTCCATTTGTTTTCGATCAGCCAGAGGACGACCTTGATAATGACTTTATCATGCGCCAGCTTGTTCCGCTTTTCCGCAAAATCAAACTTTACCGGCAAGTCATCATCGTGACACATAATGCCAATCTGGTGGTGAACTGTGACGCCGAACAGGTAATTGTGGCCAGCAATGAAGATGAAGTGATCAGCTACCGCAGCGGCGCACTTGAGCACGGCGACCACGGGCAGAAAAACAGCATGCGTAAGGCCATCTGCGACGTATTAGAAGGTGGGCGTCAGGCCTTTGAAGCCCGCGAACAGAAGTACGGAATGCTGTGATAAGTTTTCCCACTGCTAATCGGTCAGCGCTGGAAATCTCGGTTGTGAGGGCGGAAAAAATCGCCGTCCCTCACCGCTTCGCCCATGCTAGCTGAAATTCTCACTTACCGCTTTATTAATGAATTACCTGGTGTAGAATTAATCAGGGTTCGTTTAAATAATGATAACCAATGGCTAAATAGGTGGAGGTAAATATGAGCAAAGATGGATTCCGTGCTGATGATATCGCCAGCACATTTGCCCGGTTCGCCAATAAACGCCGTAATATTGTTTGTGATGAGTCAAAGTTGCAGAGGAAGAAACCAGAACCGCTTGAGTTCTCCAGTGCAACCAATGCATGTGGAACTGCTGTGCTGGCTGGTATAGCAGATCTTATGATTATTACTCCAGAACGTAAAAAACAAAATGAAGAGTGGAGTGAAAGCTGGGATGCAGAAAGAGAAGATTGGGAAAGTCAAGATAGACAATGGAATGATAACAGAGAGCCTGTACACCATTCTGTGTAAATGCCTTTTCTCAGAAGTGACCGCTCAGGCGGTCACCGAACTCGATGATAAAACGGCTCATTGCCATGCGCCAGTCCCTCAGCGGCATCGTCCATTTTTGTGAGGCGGCCTGGATTGCCAGCCACACGACCTTTTTCACTGACTCATCCGTCGGGAACACCTTGCGCTTTTTGATCGCATGCCTGATCACGCTGTTCAGTGACTCAATGGCGTTGGTCGTGTAGATGACTTTGCGGATATCTGCCGGGTAGGCGAAGAACGTCGCAAGGTTCACCCAGTTTGCCGTCCAGCTCCGGCTTATCTGCGGATAGCGGCTGTCCCAGGCGCTGGCGAACGCTTCCAGCGCCTGCAGACCTGCTTCTTCCGTCGGCGCCTGGTAAATCGCCTTCAAATCGCGGGTAACGGCCTTGTAATCTTTCCAGGAGACGAACCGCAGGCTGTTGCGCACCATATGTACGATGCACAGCTGGATGCGGGCCTCCGGATATACCGCGTTTATGGCGTCCGGGAAGCCTTTCAGTCCGTCGACACAGGCGATGAGGATGTCGTTCAGGCCGCGATTCTTCAGTTCTGTCAGCACATTCAGCCAGAACTTCGCGCCTTCATTTTCGGCCAGCCACATACCAGCAGTTCCTTCTGGCCTTCGATGTTGATGCCCAACGCCAGGAACACGGATTTATTGATGACGCGACTGTCCTGCCGGACCTTAAGGACAATACAGTCAAGGTAAACAATAGGATAGATTGCATCCAGTGGCCGGTTTTGCCACTCAACAACCTGCTCCATGACGGCGTCAGTGACTTTTGAGACCAGCGCTGGCGAGACATCCGCGTCGTACATCTCTTTGAATGCAGTCGCTATCTCGCGGGTGGTCATCCCTTTGGCGTACAGGGATAAAATCTGATTATCCATCCCGGTGATGCGGGTCTGGTTTTTCTTCAGCAACTGAGGCTCAAAGGTGGCTTCGCGATCCCGGGGAGTACGCAGTTCAAGTGGACCATCCGCAGTCGCTACGGTCTTTGTTGAGTAGCCGTTGCGGGTATTGGAGCCCGGTTTAGGCTGATTTTTATCGTACCCCAGATGGTGAGACATCTCAGCATTGAGAGCCGCCTCAACGCTGATTTTCTTCAGCAGACGATCGAACTGGCTAAGATCGTCGGGAGTTTTGAGATTTTTGGCCAGTTCATTAGCCAGAGCCTGCAACTGTTTTTCGTCCATAAAGTAACCTGCCTTTGATGTTGAATTGAACATATCAAAATCAGGCAATTACACAAATTTATGTACAGGCTCATAACAGATGAACTGCGCGTTCTAAGCAACATGCAGTTCATCTTATAAATGCTTCTATTTAAGCTTAAGTCCCCCTTTTAAAGCACCTCCGGCTTTATCTGTAGCAATCTTCTGGGCATCTCTACCCGCCTCTGCACCAGCCTTCTGTGGCAAAGAACCACCTTTTTCCAAACCTGTCGATATTGCAGTTCCCAAATTAACGCCAATCCAACTAAGCATGCCAATCCAGAACACCGGGAAAACCACATACATCATTCCCAGCACCAGATTCATGATCCAGCCGTCGTTGGTTGAGCTGATAAAATTCGCAAAAGGTACAGAACTGGCCAGTCCCTGCTGGGCCATATTATCGTAGAGGATGGTGATCAGACGGTCATTATTAGACGTCAACTAGTTTTGCCGACTGGCGCCAACTATTCTGGCCGCATCCTTTAGTGCGACGTTAAGTCGCGCTGGTTACTGCCTTTGCCGTCTTTTTCCTGTAGCTTTCTCCCTTCAGTTCGAACATATATCCGTGGTGGATCAGCCTGTCGGCCGCCGCTACTGCCATCGTCTCATCCACGAAGATGCTGCCCCATGTGCTGAACGGATGGTTACTGGTGATCACCAGACTCCCTCGTTCATAGCGATGAGCGATTAACTCGAACAGCACACCGGTTTCCGCGTTGTCGCGTTTGACATAACCGAGGTCATCCACCACTATCACCCGATAGCGATCCAGTTTCAGTAACAGCTCATTCAGTTTCAGCTGAGCTCTGGCTTTACGCAGTTCCTGCAACAGCTCTCCCGCGCTGTAGAACCGGGCCCGGTAGCCCTGACCTACAACGCCATCCACGATCGCTGCCGCCAGATGGCTTTTCCCCAGCCCGCTGGCGCCGAACAGCAGGACGTTTTCACCTGCATCAACCCAGTCTGTCGTTTCGCAGAGCTGCCGGAACTGAGCTGCATTCAGCTCCGGCACCTGGGCGAAGTCATATTCACCCAGGGTTTTCGCGACCGGCAACCGGGCTTCCTTTTTATAGCGGCGCAGCTTTTCGCTTTCACGCCACAGCAGTTCTTCATTACACAGCGTCAGCAGATAGCGTGACGGGGTCCACCCCTCTGCCAGCGCACGTTTTTCCAGCGCATGCCATTCCGCGCCAACGCGTGTCAGGCGCAGTTTTCGCAGGCTGCGTTCCAGGTGATGGATATTGCTCACTGCAGACCTCCTTTTCCACGCAGCAACTGCTCATAACTGCTCAGGTTATGCTGAACGACACTGACGGGCGGTAGCTCTTTTTCCTTTATTCCCAGGAACCGCATCAACCGGTTCAGATCCAGTTCGCCTGGGGTATTCAGCATCTGCTCCATCCCGCGTGCCACGACCGAGATATCGTCATACCCCGCAGCCAGTTTCAGTGCGTGTACCATCAGTCTGCCAGCCATTTCGGGCTCCAGGTGGTTGCACAGACGGCGCCATAGTTTTCGCCATTCATCATCCGGCAGGATGTCGTTTCTCAGTGTCGCATGGCAGAACGCCCCGGGCTTTTTTGCCAGGCTGTCGATCACATGCCGGAAGTCGATTCGCCGTGCCCGCGTCTTGCCTTTTTCGGGTCTGACCCGGGGACAGTTCATGACTTCGTTACTGCCAACGTAACAACTCAGACGGTCATCCCATAACCGGACCCGCAGAAGCTGGCCAACCAGCCGGGAAGGGACGCTGTAGATGACGTGCCTGACGTTGATGGTACTGCTGCTACTGACCCTCACCGTCAGTTCGTCATAGTCGGCGCTGCGACGAAGCGGCAGCGGCTTCAGATGAGGCTGCTCTTCTTTAACCAGATCCTGATTATTGCGGTTATGCCGCATGACCTGCTGAGTGATGAAGGCCTGGTATTCTTCAAGCGTACTGAAGTCGTTGCTACCGCGTAGTATCAGCGCCTGGCGGATCCGCCGTTTCAGATGCCCGTGAGCGCTCTCCACCGAACCGTTTTCATGGCCCCGTCCGGCATTATTGTGCACGCCCTGCATACCGTAGTGCCGGCAGAGCTCGGCATAACGCTCTGTCAGTTCCCGTTGACCGTCTTCACCCCGGTGTTTCCACGCGGCCCGCAGGCTGTCAGTTTTGTGCTCTGACGGCACGCCGCCTAACTGACCGAGCGCCTCCTGCAACCCTTCAGCCAGGGCAGAGAAGCTCTCCCCACCCAGCACAACCCGCATCCAGCTCCAGTGGCTCCACTCAAGGCGGAAGTGATACAGCTTATGCGCCAACAACTTACCGGCGATGGTGACAACTACGCCTTTCAGCTCAGTAAAGTCAGACAGACCACGCAACCCGGGTTGATGCCGCTGGCGGAACATGACCTCCTGCTCCGCACCATATTGCAACTTCCATTCACGGACCCGCCGCTGCATTGTCCTGCGGAGGTTGTTGGGGTACTGACCAGGATATTTATCCTGTAGCATTTCCAGCAACGTGGTTGGCATCAGAGCAGGCCTTTCTTTCAGTAAAGGGACAAGCTCGCTGTCCCACACAGCTTCAAGTGGATCTTTACGCGTTCGCCAGTGGCGTTCACCGGCTTTCGACCACTGATCTTTCTCGATCCGGCGACCAGATCGGACAGAGATACCGGCCTTCATGGCCGAGATATGCTGGGTTGCCCCTTTTTTACGTTGAGTCATGTAGTAACTGACCTGAGAAGTATTGAGCGTCACGCCATTTCCTGTTGGAGCATGTACATGACATTCAGATTACAAAACCGGCCAGAATAATCAGCACCAGGCGGACTGAGTTATTGTCGTCTCATAGGTCATCGAGCCACCCGGCCAGTTCCCACCAGAACGTGATGAACTGCAACGCAAACAGCGCAAATGATATCGTCACCACCGTTTTGGGCTCATAGGCACTGAACATCATCAGGACCGGTATTACCGTAATAATCATCATCTGCAGCAGCGCCTGAATCATCGGAAGCGCCTGTTTCAGCGCATCAAATCCCGGCAGCGCTTCCGCCTGCTTGAGGCCCAGCCCGATAGTGGACGTCAGTCGTGTCATATTACCGACCACGCCGGTCACGTTATCAGAACTTCCCACGGCATACGTCGTTCCGTCTCCGGAGAGGCCGGCATTACGCGGACTGACCAGCCAGCGCAGGGCGACCTCTTCCCACTGCGTCCCCGGGAATGATCGCTGCATCTCCTTACGCGTGTTGTCACCAAAGCTGGCCAGTACCCGCTTGCGCAGCCCGGACGAGCCATCTGACCACCACGTTTTACAGGTGGGATAGCCTCCCTGCCCGGTATCCGGATAACCGCTGTCGCGCGTGCTGTCATAAGGCCACTGGCCCCTCGGTGTGGTGGCGGTGTAATAATCGTAATAGCCGGACGTATTCAGAAAATAGTCGCTGCCAATCCAGCCCACCGAGTTAATGGTAGCATCGCTGAGCTGGCTGTTGCTGTTCTTGAGACGAAAGTACGCCCGCGAGTAACACTGGTTCGCAAAATCCTGCACCTCCTGCAGCAATACCGGGTCACGCAGCTTCGTGTTCTGCACGTCAAACCGCATCTGGCGCAGCTCCGTACCGCACGGGATGGACGCAATCATCGCCTGCGTGGTGCCTTTCGAAATCATGTGCAGCAGATACCACCAGATGGGCACCTCAGCCGTGCGGCCGTCAAAGTCGTTCACCAGTCCGCTGTAACCGGAGTTCTGCGGCGTGGGAACACTGACACCGCACTGTTTTGCCCGGGAACTGTCGAATTTAATGGTACTGATATCCACCGGCAGCAGCGGAATGCAGCAGAACAACATCACCACAAACGACACGTAAAGCGCATGCTCGATACGGGGCAGTGCCAGCAACCCTTTGTTGCCTTCGTCTGCCCCTTCCTCCCGGACCTTCAGCCACACACCCATCACCTTAAAGACCAGCGGCAGGGCGAACAGCCCCGTGCTGCCGAGGATGGTCCACATGGCGTTGTTCATCACCCAGCCGAACAGGATGAGAAAATACTCCAGAAAACTGTTCGCAGTCATTGTCCCCTCCTCCTCACGCCACACCTGCCCAGGCCACGCACTCCGTGGCCGCAATAAACAGTACGCCGAGCAGTTCCGTGCGCGGCAGGCGAGCCCGGACCTCCGGCCAGCGCGCCAGCATCTGCGGCCGGACCTTCATCCGCCAGACTACCGCGATGCCGGCATACATGAGCAGCCGCCAGGTAAACAGTGCCCAGCGGCTGTCATGCAGCCAGCGACGGGTCAGGTGGCCATCCGGGTCATACGCCATAAACACAGAGGCCAGTGCGAACATGGCCACGGTTATAAGCAGTAAGGCGGCAATCATCAGGACAATGCGGCCCGTACGACCGCGAAGAAAAGAGCGCTTCATATCACTTTGCTCCTGAGGATTGCGTCTGGTTCATCTGGCTGAAGCCCTGGTCCTGGTTGCCGGCTTTCTGCTGCAGCTGGTTATCCTGGTTACGGGCACCCTGACGTTCCAGCGTGGTGAGCAGGCTGTTGTTACTGATGGCCTTACGCAGCTCCATCTCGTTACGCAGGGCATTCAGTTCCCGGTCCAGGGCATCGATGCGGCGGTCACCCTCGGCAATCGCCTCTGGCTGCTCGGCGGCATTCGGTTCAGACTCACCGGTGGTCAGCATGCGGCGCATGGTGAGCGCGGTCTCGACGGTGTCGGCCATCGCCAGCTCACCCGCCAGACGCTGCACCAGAGCGGCTTTATCGGGGTCATCGCGCAGCGACTGAATGACGCCGCGTGTCACCACCAGACTGCCGGTTTTGAGCGCCCCCAGATTTTCCGCGGTGGGCTGGATCTGGCCGCCGACCAGCTTATCCAGTTGTTCCAGGTTGGTTTTCGTTGCATCCTCCAGCACCGGCGAGAAACCGGTGCCGGCAACAGTACTCCCGGGCTGATTGTCCGTGCCACCACTGGTGCATTCACTGGTCTCACGGCAGGTAC
The DNA here is from genome assembly GCF_001753185.1 of Klebsiella sp. LTGPAF-6F. Classification (NCBI taxonomy): domain Bacteria; kingdom Pseudomonadati; phylum Pseudomonadota; class Gammaproteobacteria; order Enterobacterales; family Enterobacteriaceae; genus Klebsiella; species Klebsiella sp. LTGPAF-6F. The sequence continues at coordinate 479,422 of NZ_CP017450.1, read as the reverse complement.
GGATGGAGCGGTCACCCAGCACTTTCACCACCGCGGCGGCTGCATCATCGGACGATGGCCATCGCTGACAGGCCGTGCCATTGCAGCTGGCGGAGCCCACGCTGCTGTTGCTGGTCACCGGCAGGCTGTTCATCATGTTATAACCGGCTTTCGCCAGGTCCCGGGTGGGCTGGATGGCCTGCTGCCCCTTACCACCGCGCTTCTGGCCGCCGACCCAGGTGACACCTTCTTCACCGGTGGCCTTCTGCAATTGCTGGTCGCTGGAGACCGCATCCCCGCCGCTGGACGCCACGATATCCTTGTACTCCTCAGATACAGCAGCCTGCTGCCACTTGCTGCCCACAGTGTAATCGGCGAGTTTTTTCGACATATTCTGGCAGTTCAGCAGGGCTTTGTCGTAACTGAGCCCCGCCTGAAGCACCCCGTTGGTGAGCATTTCATACAGACCCGGGTTGGCGCGCTGAATGGCCATCGCCGGCATGCTCATGACCGCCCCGGTCGCCCCCTGAATCACGTTACCCATCAGGTCCTTAAACCCACTGGTGATACCGTTAAGCTGGTTGCCTACAGTGGTTTTCAGGTCGAAGTTGCCGCACATGAGGTCACTGCTCCAGCCGTCGTTCAGCCCGAGTCGCGACATATTGCTGCGGCTCGGCGGCGGGGAAATCACTGAACCGCCACCAATGGAGTAAAAAAGACCGTCATTGATGGCACCGCTGACCGAGGCGCCATCGGACGAAAGCGATGTATTCACGGCCAGTGCAGGCAGGGAAAGAGCGGCGAAAAGTGCCAGTGTCGCCAGGGGGCGGCGCAGCCGCTGCGGATACTGTTGTTTCATCTGCATAGTCCTCATGAGAAATCGGTGCTGTAAAGAAAAGTCTGCCCGCGTCGCTTGCAACAACTGTACGGTTGCCACAGTGCCCAGGCGTAGTTGCCGTCCTGAGCCTCCTGTCCACCGGTGTCCGGGAACACCGCGCAGCTCTGCGACAGCTGTGGGGAAAGACGCTGCCACTTGTGATTTTTCGTACCGGTGTTTTCCTGCACGGGGTCGGGTGGCCAGTACCCCGGCGAACGCTGGCCGGTGAGCGGGCTGTAAACATGCAGTTGTCCCTGGCGGGTAATGATGTCAGCCACGCGCTGCACCACCATGGCCGCCGATTTGTAGCTGTCGGTCTGGGTCACAAAGCCGCTGCGGGGGTAGACGTTGCCCCACATATTGCCGCCGATGGTACTGCCGATTTCACGCTGTCCGGGGATAAGCGCCTCCGGGTAGAGTGATTCCGGCACGCCGGTGCGCCAGGCCAGTGCATCGAGAGCACTTGTGAAGTACGGCATAAAGGGCGTGGCGGCACTGTCGCACGAATAACCCGGGACCATCCCGCCAATAAGTCTGGTGGCCGGATGTCCATACGCATCGCCATAGTAAAAGTGCAGGTTCTGCTTGCGCTCACCCGGGGCTTTCATCTCCTGACGGCCACCGCCGGTGGCCACACCTGCAGCACTACCGAGCAGCGTGCTTTCGGTGCTGTCGGCCAGGCTGCTGACAGCCGACATTTCGGTCCACGGATTGGCACCCGGGCTGAGGTAGGCCGAAACCACGGCTTCAGGAATAAAATGCGTGACCTTCACGGAGGTTTTCACCGAGCAGCCGAACGGCGTGCAGAACAGCCAGTAACAGATGCCGCTGATGCGCCAGCTGATACAGTCCGGACTGGTGGCACTGGAGAGCAGGCTGGCGGTATTGACGCTGGCCATCGTGCCCGTGCAGACCATTAACGTGGCCAGCGCCAGCCGGCGCGGGCGGGAGAAAGACATTTTCACTGTGCCTTCTCCTTCCATACGTTCAGCTTCTGTGTGGCAACGTCGACGTCAGAGGTGCCGTAAACCACCCACTTATCGTCAAACACCACCGCGGGGTATTTCTCAAGACCCAGCGACCAGGCACGCGTGAGGCCGGCATAAGCCCCGGCAAGGTCCTGCTGGCGTCGCTGAAAATCCGGTGAACCGATAACCGTCCGCGCCTGCTGCTCAGCCTGCGCCGGGTCTGCCGGGAGCGGCCCGAACAGCTGCGCCTGCAGCCGGTCAGGGGCATCGAGCAGAACGACGGTCACTTCAGGACCGGGGTTGCCCGTGACCGGGTGGGTACTGTCGGTATAAATGACGGTGCCGGCACGGACGCCGGCGGTAAGGAAAAGTGCTGCGAGGCAGCAGACAGGTAATTTCATGGAGAACACTCCCTGAGTGAGTAACCCGCTCAGGGTGCGGTCAATGATACAGCTGGTCAGTAATTAACTCTGAGCCCGGTGCCGATAATTTATTATCCGTATGACTGGTTGACAGAAAGCAAAATCCACACCACCCGGTCGGCTGACAAACCCTGTATTATGCACAGTCAGGGAATGTCATCGATGGCGCTGTCGCGACGCCACTCCAGATAATCCATTTCCCGGATAAACCCGGCCGCTGCCGCGTTACGCTCAATGCTCCATCGGGTTTCGCCCTCCTGCATAAACGGAAGCCAGTCTGCCGGGACATTTTCCCCAAGTGGCTGATCAAAATCCTGCTCATACAGGAAATCAGCCTCACTGCACGACAGGGTATTTCTGGCATACCACTGGTCACTGTTTTCCCAGGCCCGCATGGCCCAGGCGGCCAGTTCCTCCTCTTCTGAATCGGTCATATAAGCAAGAAATGCCACAGCCCTGTCATGCAGATTTTCCTCAGTCGCCCCGGGTAAAATGGACAGGTAATGCAATTTACGGGACTCCAGCCACATCTGCTCTTCGGCTTCATCTGCCTGTTGCTCATCCGTCAGGATATCGGTCTCATCTTTATCTGAAGCGTACCATTCCTCCAGTAGTTTCTTTTGTTGGCCACGTATGTCCTGATTTACCCGGGTCTGCTCAATACCCGCGGCCACCACACTATTCCAGTCGGTCTCCGCCGGTGCTACCGTGCCCGCACCGTTCAACTGCAGGTTGAGAAAGCTGAGCCGGGCTACATCTTCCGGCTCAGCCGGTGCGTTCACAGCGTCCTCAATGCCTTCATGGCTGATGACACCGGGAAGCCCCTTTTTCTCCCGGCCGGTACTGGCTCGCTCGGTCAGGTAACGTTCCCGCCATGCTGTGCCTTTGGCACGCTTGCTCTCCGCTTCCAGACTGGTGGTGTATTTCATCAGCCAGACGTGCATATAACGCTGCCTGTCGGGGGCGCACAGGGTACTGATGTCATGAAACCGCTGGTAAAAGGCCTCATCATGGCCACAGTCCAGACTGTCACCCTCATGCGCCACCTCATGTTCCGTCAGGCTGAACAACAGGCTGGCGGTACGCAGCGCATCAGGCTTCAGCCGGCGCACGATATCAATGTTGTAGGCAATATAGGTTTCACCGTCCGTCCAGGCATCGGACGACGTGGACTCACCCAGCAGGATCTGGAAGCATTTGCCGCCGTAAGAACGTGACTGATAACCCGCCTCCCCCCCCGAACAGACGGCAGCATACCGGGCCAGACACCATCGCAGCGCCGTCCACGCCCGCCGTGTCTCCTTATCCAGTTGTTTCTCACTGACCATCTGCGTGCTGTCGATAAAGTTTGTGCTGAGCGTCTCAAAATCAACGAGCGCCAGTTCTGACAGCCAGCCGGAACCCCATCGCTGCTCCCGGGGCAGGGGTTCCCTGTACGCCATGAGGTTTTCCCGGACACGGCTCAGGCACTCCATAAACTCTTCCGGCTCATAACAGCCAAAGCGGGAAAGCGTGACCGGATGCACCACGGGTGCGATCCCCGCACGGGCAATGAGTTCTCCCCGGGGCACATCACCGGCATAACGGATGAGAGTGAAACAGTTTTTATCCACCGCAGAGGGGTAATGGCAGCATTTGCGGATGAAGTGCTCCAGCGTAACATGCTGCTTTCCGGGCAGCAGGGTGATGACCTCCTCACCATTGAAAAGACTCTGCATGTCTCCCTCGCCTGACAGCAGCGATCGCGCCGTTTTCTCCCGCCGGGCTTCCGTTTTACGGTGCTTACCCTGATTGTCAGAAAAAGTGGCAGCAAGCCGGCCAAACCGGGCCGCAATCGATGCCCACACAGGGCAGGTCTTGCGCAGGATTTCGGTGCGTGAGACGTTCAGCGCGAGCGGCTTTTTACTGACGACAAGGCCACCCACGCCCCAGATATGAGCCGGGTCATGTCGTACCAGGACGCCCTGATTGTAAATGGATACGGCACCGTCTTCGCGCAGGCGATACCAGGCCTCATCGTCCTCCATATCCCACTTTTCCAGCGCCGGATTCCGGGTAATGATGGTGCCGTTGAGATGTACCGTGACGGGCGTATAGCGTACCAGGTCGCGGATTTCCTGGAGGCAGGACATACGCTCCTGGCTGGTGAGCGGCTCATACCATTCACCGCTGATGATGCATCCCTGAATCGGCTGAGTCAGTTCTTCCAGATCATAGTGATACCCCATTTCACGCGTATCAACGGACATCTGCCATCGCTGCGAACGCCACAGCGTCCGGGCATGTGCCATAATCTGCCCCCGCCCGAGCCGGAAACGGCCGTAAGTGGCATCGCCCTCCTGGTGCGGGGTGCCGAACCGGCCAAAGTAGCGCTTAACATCATCGTATGACGCAAAACCCCGGCCATCATCCCGGCAGGAGAAGCCTTCCGGGGTAATATCGATAATCACCGCGCCGGCGCCGGCATCGACGCTGTTCATGATGAGTTCTATCACGGCCTTGCCGATGGAACCGGCCTGGCTGTAAATAATGTGATGGATAATCTGTGGATCGAGTTCAAAGGGATAGCGCATCAGAAGTCTCCGATATGGGGGTTCAGATGCCATTTTCCGTAAGCGCGCTGAGGGTTAAATAAAGAACTGTGATTGCGTCTGTGGAAGAATAGCCGGCAATGTCATGACTGCCTGGCGATGGAGATATATGGAACTGAAAGACAGTATTGCTGAAAGTCTGGAACACCGGGGGCAGTGGCGCCGTGCCGCCCGCCGGTGGCTGGCTGTGATGGACCTGTCGGACGACGATGCCGTACGGGAAGCCATTGCCCGTCGCAGGGAACACTGCATCAGTATGGGCGCAAACATAGCACCGGACGGACGACGAAATGAAACACGACGCCTGTATAAAATGCAGAGTCGCTACAACAATGGCTACTGACAACTCGGGACTGGCATCGAAGAGGCAGACTGTAATGTTTCAGACACGATATTCCCGAAGGACTGAAAGGCAAATCAACGCGGGCTCTTTGCCGCCCGCACCCGCAGCCTGCGTATTTGTCAGACAGCAGACTGCGCTGTCCGACAAACACGCAGGTCCTGTTAACTGCAGATTTCCCCGCCCGTAACTCTGTCAATCTCCTTCAGTACCCACAGCAGGTCGGTGGCGTCGGGTACGCAGACATTCCAGCGCAGGCCATTTCTGAACTCCGCTTCACCGGGCCACAGCGTATTGCCAGTCACAGTGATCAGGATATCCAGTTTTTTTTCATTCTCATCCGTCAGGTGTACCGCCACGCAACTGCGACGGCCAACACGGTGCGGGTAAACCGACAGCAAAAACGGTGTTTTCAGACGTTTCAGTATTTCCCGCAGCAGCGTATCAAGCGACACGCTGTCAGACTGCCCTATCGAGGCCATACCCTGCGGCGGTACGGTAAAAATGACAGACGCAATCAGCGCTTTGTCCGCAACGACCATCGGCGGTGCCATAGTCAGTTTCTTCATGAATTCCCCTGTCAGATACTCAGTCCGCGATTTTCATCAAGCCGGCGCGCAACATGAAACGCAGCCTCAAGTTCACTGCACTGTAATTCATTCATAATGAGGCGTCTTTCAGCTTTCTCTTCTTTTTCTGTCATACCCAGAGCAAGGTAGAGGCTCGGGGGCACGGCACGGAACAGGGCCTGCACCTTACGTGACAAAATAACGCCTTCCGTATATTTTTTAGGAAGTTTGGTGGCAGACAACAGCATCGCCTTCTGTTCACTGTTCAGCGTTTTAAAACGCGCTATCTGCTCCACTTCATCAGGGGGCATCACCAGACAAATCCACCACTCCGCCATATTGAGCATCTTTTTGGCCGTATCCGGAAAGTCGGCCAGGTTCTGCGTGAACAGCCAGAGCCAGGCACCCAGCTTACGCCACATTTTCACAATCTTGGTGGCATAAGGCCCCATCAGGGGATTTGCGGTCACGATATGCGCCTCATCGATCGACACGATAATATCCCGGTCACTGTACTGCTCGCGCTCAGCAATATTGTTGATGGTGTTGAGCAGGGAAATCACCGCAACGGCCATCTGCGCCTCATAGCCTTCGCGCGCCAGCGTACCAAGGTCAACGATGGTCACATCAGCCTCCGGCCACGGCGTACCCGGACGGTTAAACAGCTCACCTTCAAAGCCTTCGGTAAACATCCGTAGCGCTTCCGACATTTCCTCAGCACGGGCCCGGCGCGCGGCCGTACGCCTTTCGCGCCCGTCCTCACCCATCCCGGCATCCCGGGCGATGCCCTGCAGCGCAAACATCAGATCTTCAGGCAACATCTGCCGTCCGGCCTCAAACGTACTCCGCGCAGCGATCATGATGGCTTCCCGGATCATCCCGCGATCGGCGCGCGTCATTCTCTGCTCCTCCGCTGGCTCGCCGCCGGTAATCATCAGGCGTGCTGCAATCTCCATCTCACCCAGCACATCACGTTTTTCATCCTTGTCCTCATCGTCATCAATATCCGGCAGGGCGTCTTCACTGATAATGAGTTCATCCGGTTTTTCCTGCATCAGCAGATGCGAATCACCGAACGGCGCCAGCGAGATGGCCTTACCGGGCTTGATGCTGACACGATGAACGGTGAGTCCCAGGGACTCAAAGTAGTCTCCGGCCAGCCCGAAGCTGTTACCCGCCTCCAGTAAAAAGATACGTGAACGGTAAATGGCTATCATTTGTGCCAGCTTATCAAGTGCGGTAGCCGATTTACCTGCACCGGTCGGCCCAAACAGCAGGAGGTGGGCGTTCTGCGTACGGTCATTTTTGTTGAGGGGATCGACGGACAGCGGACCACCGCCCCGGTTAAAAAAGGTAAAGCCCGGGTTGCCGGTGCCGGTATCACGCCCGTACACCGGCGCCAGGCAGGCAAAATGCTGCACGAACATCAGACGGGTATACCAGTTGTGCCGGTCCTGCTCCGGATTAAAGCACATGGGTAATGCACGCATGTAGGTGCTGAGCGGCCCGATATCATGCTCCGGGTTTACCGGCTCCAGCCCGCAGTTCAGTAGCTTACTGCTGAGGTCGAGATAGCGACTGTCCAGTGAAGGCAGGTCGCGGGCTTTAATCAGCAGGGTAATGGCCGCGCGATACAGTTTATGCTTATTACCCAGGTAAGTGCGGGCGGTGGCCGCATCCTCCCGGGCACGCAGCGAATCCACGTTCTCCCCCATCGAGTCACGACTCAGCCGGGCAAAGTTTTCCTCCAGCTTGTCCTGCGGATGGATAACCAGCGTCATGACAAGCACCGTACCTTCCGGCAGCAGGTCCATAATGGCGTTGATATTATCGCCACGGCGGACCTCGCCGGTCAGGTGCCCCGTGGTGGGTGCGCTGCGCAGACGAGCCACCGGCACCGCCCTGTGCGCCACGTCATCAAACCACCATACGCCTTTCTCCGCATCACTGCGGGGGCGGGTGAACCACAGGCTTTCACTGAAATCATTCAGCAACGGCAGTTCGCCAGGAGCGTCGTCAGTATGTCTGGCACAGCGATACAGTGTGGCCTTATCCACCCACGTTGGTTCAGGGTTGAACCAGCGCAGCAGCCAGCTGTGGATCTGCTCGCCGTTCTGGCGCTGGCACTGAATACCGGCACCGCTCATGGCGGCCGTCAGGCGATCGCAGACCTGCTTCAGCAGCACCTCGGGGGCCATCGGGTCACGATACGGTGACTCCACCCAGCGGTAGATGACCATACGCGTACGACGTATCTGACCGCGCCACGGCGCACCGGTGACGGCCTCATCGACAAACAGGCCTTTTTCAGTGGCCACATTCTGCAGATGACGGGCCTGTTCCCTCAGCCAGGCGTCGGTGAAGTCGGTGCCCTGCGCCCGGGGCTTAACATACCCCCGGATCTTATCCATATACACCATCAGGTCAGACTCGTCCTGACAGTAGAACTGCACCACCCACTGATGTGTATCCAGCTCCGGAAGACTGTCCTGCAGGGCGTTTTCGACCACGTCGCGAATTTCCTCCAGGCGGGAATCCGGACGCCCCTCGGTGCCCACCGGGATGATTTCGTAAACTGCCCCGACCGACACGCCGTCATCAAGCAGGATGCACTGATGTTCAGGGAGATATTCCCCCCAGGGAATGTGATCGATGATGGACGGAGCCGTCTCATACAGCTTCGCTTCCTCGCTGCGGGTCAGACGTCCCTCGCGCGTCAGGGGTTCATGGCCGTTAACAGAAAACGGCCCGTCACCGTACTGGTGTGCTTCCTGCGCTTCAGCCCTGCGACGGAAAAGTGAAAAGGCCATTACAAATCCTCCGTGCGCTCGCCGGGCAGCGCGTACTGTACCTGGCTGTAGAAGGGAAATACGGTGCTGTAACCGGGCACCGGCGTGTTGCCGTCGGCCAGATGCGGGAAGACGTACATCACCAGGTCGGGGTTGGGCAGGCGCGGAAACGTCTGCTGGATTTCATTCTCCTGGGTGCGGCTGTAGCTGTCCCGGGTCTGCCGTGAAATAACCCGCTCACTGTCCGTAACCGGACGGCGCAGGGTGGTCCGGCTCTCACCGGTTGCATGGGTGGCTGAAGCACCATCATTCCACAGTTCCAGCATGGTGCTGTCACCCGGCGGGAGCATCTCATCTTTTGATGTGCTGCAGCCGGCAAGCAGCAGTGCCACGGCTCCGGTCAGGAAAAGCGTGACGGGACGCAGACTGCGCCACCTCATCACAGCGGTATAGTAATAATGCCGATGTCAGTCTTTACCACCACTTAGTTTGCCGTTTAACCAGATTGGTGTGATTACTGATGCAGTGAAGACCTTCCCGCATCCTGACTCACACAGCGATCGACCTTTTGTGTCCTGCCCTGGACCCGTCGGTTGCCGGAAGCGCCTTCATGCGAGGCATCTCCTCACCGATGCGCGTGACTCAAGAAGGGCCTGACGGCTTGTCTCGTTACTGTCCTGTCCGGGTTATCTGTCTGGAGATTCAACTCTGTTTCCTCACAGGAGCTCTGTCATGGTTGATAAAGTTACCGAAGCTGCCGTTGTGGGTGGCGTGGATACACATAAAGATTTGCACGTTGCCGCTGTCGTAGATCAGAACAATAAAGTCCTTGGGACTCAGTATTTCTCCACAACACGACAAGGTTACCGGCAGATGCTGGCATGGATGACCTCGTTTGGGACATTAAAGCGAATTGGTGTTGAGTGCACAGGTACCTATGGTTCCGGTTTGCTTCGTTATTTTCAGAACGCCGGGTTAGAAGTTCTTGAGGTGACTGCTCCAGACCGGATGGAGCGACGCAAACGGGGTAAAAGTGACACAATTGATGCTGAATGTGCCGCTCATGCAGCATTCTCAGGCATCAGGACAGTTACTCCCAAAACGCGTGATGGCATGATTGAGTCCCTGCGGGTATTAAAAACTTGCCGAAAAACAGCAATATCAGCCCGCAGAGTCGCTCTCCAGATTATCCATTCAAATATTATCTCTGCCCGGATGAATTACGTGAACAGCTCAGAAATATGACGCGCATGCAGCTCATCAGGACCCTGGGTTCCTGGAGACCTGATGCCAGTGAATACCGCAATGTAACCAACGTTTATCGCATTTCATTAAAGTCCCTTGCCCGACGCTATCTCGAGTTACATGACGAAATCGCTGATCTGGATGTCATGATTGCGGCAATTGTCGACGAGTTGGCACCTGAGCTGATTAAACGTAATGCTATCGGATACGAAAGCGCTTCACAGTTGCTGATCACTGCCGGAGACAATCCTCAACGGTTAAGATCAGAATCAGGATTTGCGGCACTGTGTGGTGTCAGCCCGGTCCCCGTTTCTTCTGGAAAAACGAACCGTTACCGACTTAATCGTGGTGGAGATCGTGCTGCAAATAGTGCACTTCACATCATCGCCATCGGACGCTTACGAACTGACGCAAAAACAAAGGAATATGTCGCCAGGCGTGTAGCCGAAGGACATACAAAAATGGAAGCGATACGCTGTCTAAAGCGATATATCTCCCGCGAAGTTTACACGTTACTGCGCAATCAAAACAGGCGGATCAACAGTATCCCGATAACAGCTTGACTCTTAGAAGGGCGTCCAGGGATATCATTTTGCATCAGTCTCTCCGTCAGTCCATGCCCGTGCCGCTGCCGGCCAGGCTGAAATCGTATTTAACCCTGCGGCCTTTTTCCTCGTAATCGATGGCCAGCTGGCGCGTGATATGCAAAGCCACTGTCTGACCCGGCGGCACGTAGATGGCATCAAACGTCTGGCCATAGCGGGCCTTCACCCAGTCAACGGTCTCACGCATGCCGCCGGAGAGCGCTTTACCCAGTACGGCCTGACCGGCATTACCGGTGAGCGTTGAGGTCACGCCACCGTAAGCGTTGGTCTGGCCGGTACTCTGGTTTTCCGCCACGGCATCACCCGCCGCACTGGCGGCCGCAAGTGCGGCGATGGTCGGCAGATAGGTCGAAGCATTGCTCTTGCGCGTCCCGGAGATGCAGGGAATACCGTTATCATCGGACAACCAGCCAATACTGCTGCTATTACCGCCCTGACTGTTCTGATTACTGCTGTTTCCGTTCTGCCCCTGTCCGTCAGGCGAAGGCAGCGTCCTGACCGTGCCGTCGCTGAAGACAAAAGTGATGCTGGTAATGGAGCCCCGCACGCATGACAGCGTCCAGTCGCCCGTCGCCGTGCCGGAAACAATGGCCCCCTGCACGTCAGGCAACTCGATGCCGTTTGCCGTCAGGTTGTCTTTGCCAATCATCACCTTAAAGGGATAGGGGTCGGTCACTTTACCATCCACGGGGATGCGCCCCAGGAGTGCGGTCATCGCGCGACTGCCAACGAGGGTGGAATTCTCCGGCAGCGTGTACACCGGGTCGGTGGCCTTCTGTGCATCCGTAAGCTGCGTCTGTACCGCTGCTGTGGTGTTGCCGACGGCCTGTTTACCGGCATCAGCTGTATCAGCAAACGACGTGGCAAACGAGAAGCCTGTGGCGTTATTCTTGTTGCTGTCGGTCACCGGCCGGCCGCTGGCATCAACGGGGACACCGTCTTTTGGCTCCACCCAATGAAGTCCATCAGCGGAAGACGATACGCCGGCGGCGCCGCTGTTCAGCCCACTGTCATAGCCCAGCCCGATCGGAATATCACTGCCGGAGCCGCTGTTTTTTCCGGATTCCGTGCCGGCACCGCCATTGCGCAACTGATCCATCAGCTGTTTGACCTGGGTACTGAGATCGGTGACCTCTGCACTGAGCTGCTGGCGTTTCTGCGCCTCCTCGGCACGGGCATTGCTTACTGCCTGATTAATCTGCGTGTCCACATTGCTGTTGGTGGTTTTCAGGGCTTTATTTTCGTCGCTGAGCTTTTTGTTATCGTCCGCGAGCGTATCGAGACGGTCCTGCACTTTGCGGAAATTTCCCACCACCGTGCGCAGTGTGTCCTGCGGCGTGTCACCTTCAATACCCAGCGCTTTGAGATCTTCCGGCGACAGGTCCTTCAGCGCAACATTGCTGGCGGTATGTGGTGCAGCCGTCTGATTCCCCCCCCCCTGAGCAGGATTTCACGCCCACCACCACCGCGCTGGCCAGTACCACCGGAACGGCGACTTTCACGAGAAGATTTGAGGAGGGTGCCTTCATTTTTTCGCTCTCCGTTTATGTCCGTCAGCGGGCTGCAGCGAGGGTGGCTCAGCAATGAAGGCACCCTCCGGGCGTCCGGGCGTCACCAGATAGAGGACCGTTGTATCCTCCGGTGTGCCTGCGCGCCCCAGCCAGCGGTGCTGGAAGGTGGCCGTGGTAAACTGACCTTCCAGCGCGCGGGGATCAAGAATGACCTTTCCGGCAGAACGGTTACGGACCTGCAGCGCGACGACGCTGCTGCCCTGCAGACTCCAGGCGGCCATCGGCGTGACGGTGACCGGTTCAGCAGGCATCAGTGTGGTGATGACGGAAGGCAGCTTCAGTGACACCGGGCTGATACCCGGCACCGGTTCAACCGTACGCAACGGACCGTACATGTTCTGGGCCGCATAGCGGGTCAGGACCACCGGCAGCGGTGCATTCAGTTTCGCGGGCTTACGGTCCGGCTTTGTGGTTTCCGTATCAGCCTGTTGAGCACTGCGGCCGGTGCTGTCACCCTCGCTGCTGACGGACTGCCTGTCACTGGCGGTTGCGGTGGCCACTTCGCCGTCATAGACAATTTTCACGGGTTCACGCGTGGTTTTTCCCGGTGCGGCTGATACATCGAGCAGAATAATTTCCCCGTTTTCCTTGTTCTGCAGCTCAAGCCGCGTCACCGGAAACGCCTCACTCGCATCGAGATACACCACGCCGCCGGTGCTCTGAATACGCAGCTTATTGTTAAGCGCGGGTGGAAAGCCGACACGCACGTTTTTATTCACAAAAACGATACGCTCCTGACCCACCGTCAGGGGAACCTGCAGCGGGATACGTTCCCATTTCATCAGCTCCACAGCGTCTGCCGCGCCCGACAGGATCAGTCCGGCGAGCAGGAGCAGACGGCATTTTTTTAACGGGTTCTTCATCACTTTTTCTCCGGCTCAGGCAGCGTGACGGCCTCCAGCCGCTGCGGGGTGGCCGCATAACAGTCCAGAGCAAGTCCGAAGGGATTGCGTTCCGGATCACCCTCCCAGCGCACCACTTTCAGCGGATAGCGGACCAGCGCACGTTTTACCGGCTCAGTGTGGTAATACTCATCCGCCACCAGATCGAGCTGTGCTATCCAGTGGTCCTGATCGAGAATGGTGACGCTGCGGCTGCTGTAGCCACGGCGCGGGATCTCATACACCACGCGCACGCGGTCCCGGAGCTCGTCGCTGTTTTTACGCATCTCCGCGTCTTTATTGAGAAAATCCTGGCAGGACGGCGTCAGGTAAGGACTCATCTGGGCAATTTTTGCCGGATAATCCACCTCGCCGTTCTTTGGCCAGGAATTGAGCTGCTGAAAGATATAGAAGGCAAAGCTGTACACGGTGGAAGGCGGCACTTCCCACCATTTACGGGTGCTGCCTGAACGCAGATCCGGCGGATTGTGGATGGTAAGTTCTGACGGTGCACGCATCCAGCCAATACCGGCCATCAGCATGCCAGCGAACAGCAGCGCACAGGCGATGCGCAGGGAGAAAATATGATTATCCCGCGCGGTCATGCCATTGCGGAAACGACTCATGACAGACCTCCGCGTTTTATCGCTGTGGTACGTTTCATCTCCCATGCCCGGCTGTTGAGGATCAGGGCACGGGACAGACCGGTACGACAGCGGATTTCCTCCAGGCGTTGCCAGATATAATTCTCCGGCTTACCGCGCTTGTAACCCGCAATCCAGCCCCCGCCGAAGAAGATGACGAACATCGGCATCAGCAGCATACAGGTGGGAAAGGCCAGCCAGCCGATAAAAGGTACCAGAGCCAGCGGCACCGCCAGCGGAATACCGGCAATGACGCCGGTGATGGCCGCCAGAAGAAATTCACCGGACGTGAAACCTTTCCACACCACAGGCGGGTTGTTCAGACGGTCAGGAAGGAAATCGATGACGGCCATAGAGTCTCCTTACAGAATGTCTGACGCTTTGGTCGCCAGAAAAATAACTACAAGGATAAGAATGATGCCCACCACACCGTAAAGCAGGAATTCCGTCCAGGAGCCTTTTCCCTTGCGGATATCATGGAAAGACGTGATGACAGCATGCGCCACGGCCAGAAATGCTCCCACGCTGACAAGCAGTCCGAGTGCGAGACCGCCCATTTTTGCGTAACCCATCATGATGTTGTACGTCCCGCCACCGCCGCCAGTCGTGGGTTGTTCAATGGGAGGAAGGTCGGCCAGGGCATTACCGGTAAAAAATAGCCCTGTCAGCAGTATGTGTTTTGCACGGGCCCGGATAGCCCGGTAACGCCTGAGTAATGTGGATATCATTGATATGGTCCTTTCAGTGGAAAAACAGAAACAGCATTGCCAGGTAAAGCACGATCAGTCGCACGGCAAGCTCATTGAACTGACGAAATGTCACGGATTTCGAGGCAACCCCGCGATAGGCCTGAACCAGCGCCCAGGCGCTGAACAGGAGAATGACGACTGCGAGCGTGCCGAGGATGAGCGTGTTCAGTTGCGAAGGCGTGAGGCTGCTGCCGGTGCCGGCGCTCCAGCCATTAAGCTGTGCACCGTTCATCGCCATGCCGGTGCCTGTGCGCGGTACTGTCCGGTGACAGAAGACGACGGTGACGCAGGCTGCGCGCGGGAGGGTTCAAGATAGGTTGAGATCCCCTGCTTCATGGTGGTGATATCGCGCGTCGCCTGCTGATAATCGAAGTAAAAGCGGGCATCCTGGGTCTGGTTCGCCACCACGCGGGCGCGGTCCAGCCCGGCCTGCACCTGGTCGAGCTGGCGCATGACCAGCGCGAGTTCATCTTTCTCTGAAGCGTGGCACTGCAGCGCGGGCAGGACGGCCATCAGCAGGGCTGTGAGGATTCGGGTATGAGGCATTCTGCGGCTCTCCGGTTAACGGGTCGTCGGCAGAGTGACGCAAAGCAGCCTGTCTTACAGCAGGAAATTCTTTATGTGTCAGCGAAAATTAATGCCTGAGTATGCCTGCTGAATCAGCTACCGTTTTGAGTCAAGATCAAAAAAAAGCCCGCACCAGCTGCGGGCTTCCGGGCATCATCCCGAAAACGGTACTGCGGGCGACTTTCTAGAGGTATTTTTTGAACGAGCCGGTCACCACGGCGAGCACACCACCGACCAGCAAGGCTGATGGCAGCAACAGCAGATTCGGCCACACCGCAGTTGGCCAGGCCAGATAGAGCATGCAGGGGCCATACAGGGCGGGTTTGATAAAGCGTTTGGCATGGTGATACACAAAGCTCGATTCATACCCCGCGCCGTAGCGACGCAGGTCACGTCTGACCAGCCCGTCCACCACGCCCGTGATGACAACCAGCGCGAACAGCGGCAGGCTGAGAAACAGGATCATTACCCGGATGAAGAATATCAGCGTGACCCAGACCGTGGCCTGAAGGTACACACCCAGCCAGCTCACAAGCGTGGCTCCGATTCCGTTCAGCGCCGGAATAAGCCCGCTACCTTTTTCGCTCAGGGATTTAAATGACTGCAGCCAGCCACTGAACCCGCTATCCACAAACAGCCACTGCCAGGCAACGTGCACCCACCGGCTGACTGTCTCAACCGGGGCGGCCATCAGCAGACTGCGCGTATACCCTTCCGAGAGCCAGTGGCTTTCTGCCACCATCACCTGATAGCTGTGGGCCGCGCCTTCTTCCGGCCACAACAGCGCAATACAGACATACTCGATAAGCAGGCTGACCAGGAGTGAACCGAGCAACACACCGATAAGGCCCATCGGGAAATCCCAGAGCAGCAGGCCAATCGGACCGGACTGTCGCTGTCGGGGCGTCGCGCTGCGCTGCCCGTTCTCACTGTCCTGCTGTGGCATCCGGCCCTCCTGCATACGTTATGTCACCACCGGTCCACCAGGTTTCACCGGTGTGGTAGTTTTTCTCCATGCTGTCAGCCAGATGCTTCAGGCTGGCCGGCATATGTGGGTCGTTGTTATCCGCCGGCAACGGCATACGGATTTTCCACAGTCTTCCCCCTTCCAGCAGTGCAAAGGCCTGGCCTTTCGGCAGATTGATGATGTCAGCAGGTCTTATCATCGGCACTTTTACCAGACTCACCTGGTCGTTAACGTTGCTGTTAAAATCCGTGCCTTCCCCGGGACGCGAGACGTCGGTGACACCCGATGTCAGTGTTTTCTGGTAGACATCCACTTCCGGGAGCTGATCGGTGAGCAGCATGGCGGTGTTTTTCTCGCGCACGCGCAGCATCACCAGAGTGTTGAAGTTACCCACCACCTGGTTCGCTTTGGCCGTACTGCCGATGCGGGCCTCGATGTCAGAAAGCGTCTGGGTGTAAGCCGTCACCTGAAAACCGGCACCACCGCCTTTGTTAATAAGCGGGATAAATTCATCCCCCATCAGCTCGTTAAACTCATCGCAGTGAAGGTTGATGGCCACCTTTGCGGATTTCCCCTCTTCCTCATCACCGAGACCGAACTTATAGATGTGGCCTCCCTCAGACACGAGGTCTGCGAACATGCTGTTTCCAACGGCGGCGGCCACCACCGGGTCGGAGAGTGCATCGAGGCCCACGTATACCACGCCTCGGGACTTGATGATATTGTGCCAGTCGAGAATCGGACGCGGATCGTCCAGGTCGGTGTAGTCTGGGGCGAGAAGCGCGGCCGTTTTGCCGGTAGTGAGTTTCTCCAGTAGTGGTAACAGGGATGCCACAATTTTATCGAAGTAGGTGCGATCGTACTGCACCGCGCTGCGCAGGCCGTCCAGCACCGGGTCCCAGAGTTTTTTCCCCTCCGGGCTGCCGAGCACCTGCTCTGACACCCAGATTTTCACGCCGTTAGGCCGTCCCTGGAGATGACGCGGCAGGTCCTTATCGCTGATCCCGCTCTGCATCATGGCTTCCGTTGTATTCATCAGCTGCGGCGCCTTTTCGCTCAGCAAGTTATCCACGTAAGTCTCATACAGCTCACCGATATTGGTGACATACCGCAGAATGAGGCCGTAGTCCGGGCGTTGTCCGAGGGCGACCAGCGCGCGGGTGATGATATTGACGAACCGCCAGGCAAATTCACGGAAGGCCGCGGAGTTACCTTCCCCCGAGAGCTGACCGGCCACGCGGGAGGCCACCTCGGAGATACGGCTGAACCGTCCGACGGCGTTATACCGGGCGCTGATATCGGGCCAGCCGAGGTGGAACACCCAGAAGTTATCCTGACGCCCCGCGCGGTGCGACTCTGCGTACATCCGCCGGAGCAGGTCCGCGTCCCCTTTAGGGTCAAACACAATGACCACCTCGTGTTCACCGGCGGCGTTTGTGCGGCGGATATCCTGGGTGATAAGCAGTTCCGCCAGTCGGGTCTTGCCCACGCGGGTCGTGCCGATAACGAGCATATGCCCGACGCGTTCGCCGAGATCGTAGGTCACCGTAGTCTCATCAGGCTCGACACCGTGATACACCGGGCTGCCGCCGACCGGGGGTAAAGGGCGAAAAGGGTTCAGCGCCGAATCCGTGCAGGTCAGCCGGCACAGCCAGGGGAGGCTGTACTCCATCTTCTTTTCCATCTCACGCGCCATGCGGTACAGCACGGAGGGCTGCACATAGATTTCGCACTCCGGCCGACGCGCCTCAATCAGCCGCTGGGTATGACGCACAGACCACTGAAAACCTTTCCCCAGAAACAGATGGCGCCGGCTGACCGGTATCTGTTCGCTGGTCAGTACATAACGGGGAAGACGGCGGATATTCTGCCGGTAGCGCAGAATTTTCATGCCCTCGCGGGTGCGCTTCAGGGCCAGAACGCCGAAACCGGCGGCCGTCACCCAACTGACAGAAGGCGAGAGTGCCACCGCCCACGGGGCGGTCAGGCAGATACAGGTCGCACTGGCCGCAACCGTTGCGGAATACAGTTCCACAGCCGGGCGCAGCAGGGATTCCATCACATAGCGATCGCTCATATACGCCCCCTGCTGGTCAGCCGGCTGAAAAATCCGGGACGTTTTGTTGCAGTACGCTTATCCCGCCATGCCATCAGAGACACAAGCAATTGCCATCCCTCATCCGGACACGAAAAATCACGCGGTGCAGCCAGTGCGCTGATGTCCAGGTTGTCAGCGTGTTCCCTGCACCATGACCCCACACTGAAATACAGCGACGTGGAATAGATATCGGTTTTCCAGCCTGCGGTATCCTCCCGGGCGCGATGAACGCGGTTGACATTCAGGTCCATGTGAAAGCCCTGTGCCGCATGCTGGCTCAGTTCCTCACGAAGGGCCAGATACACGGCCAGCAGGGGTTCATCGAACTCATAATGGTTCAGATGCACGCCATGCAGATACGCCATTTCCCGCTCATGAAACAGAAACCGTGCCAGACCGCTGCGGTGATTGCCGTCAGCACCGATATACCAGTCAATACCGTCATAGCTGTTGTAATACATGGAAGGTTTTTTACGGTCAGTCTCCAGGTAGTAACCCGGATTACGCTCCAGCATCGGAATGTTCCGGTCCATGCGTTTACCCCGGTGCAGAAACTCATGCCAGGTCAGCCCCTGATAGTCAGGATGGTCGGTGCCTTTTATGCAGAACACATTAATACTGCCCTGATCGGTCCAGTAATGCCGGCGGAGAAAACCACCGTACAGGCGCAACTTATGGTCATCCCATTTGCCGATAACCTCCCCCGCCCAGTGTGGCGGGTTAGCATCCGTTCTCGCCAGAAAATCACTCATCGCTTATCTCCCTTTTCGCTGAGCCGCATTATCCGGCCAGAAATCAGGGAGAACCGTAAAACGGCGAATCAGGTAAACCAGTTCAGACAGTGCACCGGCTACGCACAGCGGGGTATACGCCCCGGGGAGCAGGTGAATCACCCGTAAGAGGCCCTGAGCCAGCACATCCGGGGTGAACGACGGACTGATAAAAACCGCAACAGGCACGGCGATCAGTACCGCGAGTACCATGCAGCAAAAGATAATGAGGGGACGCAGAATACATATTCTGAGCACACACTGCACGAGGACGAAAATGACCATCGGGGCCGTTTTTGCCGCCTGAGAGGTAACCAGGTCGACGATGCGGTCTGTCAGGGAATACAGCATTCTGGGCATGGCAATGTTCCTTCTTAATCGCGGATGACGGGGGATGGTGCCGGTTCTTTACGTTGACTTTGTGGGGTGAGGGAGCGGTGTGGCGGTCTGGTCAGTGTGTCCATCCAGCGCCGGTCACCGGACAGCAGCCAGAGCAGGCGCTGCCCGCTGATAAGGATGATGCCGTCATAGCGGCGAAAGGCTTCCCGGCTGACCTCGCCGGTCCGGCCGGTGTGAACGAACAGCCCCGGACACCCCTCGCGCTCTGTCAGTAACCCGAATACCGAAACATGCGCGGCACTGATGGTGGCGCTGTAACGTTTGGCCTGAATCAGCCAGCGACGACCGTTGATCCAGACCTGACCGTCTGCGCCGTTATCACCGCTGTAACGGGCGTTACGCTGTATGCGCAGGCCCTGCCGGGAAAGTGCCGTCAGCAGCATTTCCTCGAACACATACGGGTTCATCTTACGCAACCAGGCCATCCTTGCCGCCTCGTCGCGCAGCTGTGGCAGGCGAAGCAGCGCCCGTGCGGCCTGTTTCTGATAGCGACGATGGCGGCGCTGACTGACAGTGCGCGGTTTTAATGCCAGGAATGCCAGCACTACCGCCCCCGTCATTGCCAGGACAGACAGTCCCCTGTGCGGGTTCAGCAACTCAGCGATAAGGGAGGCCGGCATCACTGTGATATCCCCGTTGCGGTGATGAGGGCAGGATAATGCGTCAGTGCCAGGCGACGGGCCAGGTCACCGCCGCTGACAGGCACCATTGCCACCCCCGGCGCCAGCTGACGCAGTGCGTTTAATCCCTGCTCATCCCTGACACTGATAACCATGCCGGTTGCCTGCATGCGGCTGAGCGTGGTGGCGTGGTGCGTGAGCCAATGACGGGAAGACGCATCGTCACCCAGTACAAACACCGGCGGCATGCCGGGAAGATTCAGCGGCCGGGCGGCGACAGCGCCTGGTGACATTTCAGGCGTGCTGACCGGCAGCATGTCGGACAGGGAAAGCGATGCCGGCGGTGGCGGGAGAACGGGCGACTCCGTTGCAGACTGACCCGGACCGGCATTGATGGCGTCAAACAGCGGTCCTGTGGATTCACCGCCGAGGTCGCCCACCACGGTCAGCGTGGCAGAGGCACTAAAGGCACTGGTCAGCAGCCCTGAAAAAAGCGTGAAAACAAGGGTATAACGAAGCGTATTTTTCATTGCGGTTCAATCCAGGAAAGAGAATTTCGGGCCAGTAACCCGGGCTGACCGACGGCCGCCGGTGTACCGGTCATGGCTATCTGACTGAGCTTGCGTCGCACAATGGCCATATAGGTTGCCGCGTGCGCACCGCCTGACGGATGGTGGTAGCAGCCCGCCGCACGAAGCCAGCTGCCGGGGCGGGCGTCATAGCAGGCCCGCAGGATACGGGCCGCTGCGCGAAGATTGGTGTACGGATCAAACGCATCACGGTATGTCGGGAAAAAATGCCCGTTCCAGCCCAGGTTCACCTGGGCCACACCGACATCAATATTTTTCAGCGGCCAGCGCTGCATAAACCCGAGCAGCGCCGTGAAGGCCTCTTCACGCGTGCTGTAATGGTAACCCCTGCCTGCGACGTTAATGGTCCACGGCCACGGCTTCGCACCCCAGGCAGTTTTGCGGGTGCTTTCGGCCATTGCCAGCGAATACAGTGACTCCGCCGGCACCCGCTCAGCGGCGGCTATCTGCCGGTACGCATCAGGAATAACCTGCAGGTCTGTGGCGCCGGACGCCGCTGTTGCAAACAGAATCCCGGCACCCAGCATCAGAATGCGGCGAGCTGCCATCCGTTTTCCCCCTGCTGCAGAATCACCGGCATCTGGCCCTGCCCGTAGCGCAGCCACAGGCCACCGTCGTGGTTGAGCGTTATCTGGCGGCTGCGGACTTTTTCCACCGGGATGTTGTGACGGATGGCCCAGGTACGGATGGCCTCATCGCTGTTTCCGCCGACCAGATAAATATCGACGGGACGGTCGTCGGCGAGCACGGCCGCCAGACGCGCATCGCAACGCGAGCAGTTCTCTTTCACAAACAGGGCGAGACGCCCCTGTGTGTCGTGCGCGATACCCGCCGCATTGCTGCCCATGTTGACGGCCAGCGTCTCCGGATACAGTCGCAGCCAGGCAGCATTGATTTCGCGCTGAAAGGCCAGCTCCTTTTCGCTTCGCTGGTATTCGTGCCTCACCCAGAGTTCAGCCAGGCGACGGCGTTCAGCACTGTTATCGGTTTCCACACCCAGCGCCGTCAGCGGGTCAAGGCCCGGTGACATAATGCCGCGATCCCCCTCCATCAGGGTCTGATAACGGCTCCAGTCGCTGTCAGACAGTCCCCACTGCTGCGCCTGCTGCTGCGCACTCAGCACGCCGGTGGAGGACTCCTGCGATGTGGATATGCTGCTCTGCGCGGAGGATGTCCTGACCGTGGCAGCGGAGGTCATGAGCGGCACCAGAAACAGTGAGGCCATCAGTGTTTTTTTCATCAAAGCGTTATCTCCGTTTATTCAACCTGAATCCGGTGTTCGCGGCCGTTTACCAGAAAGACAGCAGCACCGCTGCCCTCCGTTGAGCGCAGCGTCCAGCCCAGCATGGCATCCCCCGGTGAGAGCAGGCGCATGGCCGATATCTGCGAGACACCGCGGGGAATGACGACGGCGAAGGTCTGACCACCACGGCGTTCAATGCCGGTCAGCACAAACGGTGCAGCCGGCGTCACCGTACGCCTGGCTGACCGGTCAGTCTTTTTTACAGCGGCGCCCACCCGGGGGGGCACTGCACCAGTGCTGGTCCGGGGCTTTTCAGGCGCCGGCGTTTTCTGCGTGAGTTCCGCCTTACGGTTAATCTCATCAAGCTCGGCCCGGGACTGCTGTACATCGTGTTCAAGAGAGCCCACGCGTGACTGCAACTGAGTCACCGCCCGGGTGTTGTCGTTGCCGGCCTCCTGAAGCTGGCTGACGGATGTTCTCAGGGCGCTCTGCTGCTCATCGGCCGACTGCATAGCAGCAGGAAGTGAGGCAAGCGTGGCCGCCTGCTGTTCGAGCGTCTTCAGGCGCGCTTCCATCGCTGAAATATTTGAGGTGAGCTGGCCTATCTGGCCGCTGCGAAATGCCGCATCGAGTGTGTTAACACGTATTGTCAGGTCTGAAACCTGACGCCCCATGACAACCAGCGCGATCAGGGAACCCGTCAGACTGACAGTCAGCAAAATGATGCTGCCAGTCTGAAGAATTTTTCGGGGGCTGAACGGAAGCCGGATACGTGGCTTAACCGCAGCAGCGGACTGCACCTCCGGCGCACTGACCTGATGCTCAGGAGCTTCAGGGAGCAGTTCATCGGGCGAGGCATGACTGAGTGACATACAGGGATTCCTTATGGCTGCACAGCAGAACGGCCATAAGGTGCTAAAACACGCCGTGAATGGCGATGATTAACTCATCAGCCATTTTTTAAAATTATTCCGGGGAGGGGATCACCGATTAAGTTCCGTTATCAGTGCCTGCTGCCTCTCCCCCTTTATGGAAGGGATTAATCAGTACGCGGTGAGCTTCCCGGACGCCAATTTCACCCGGTGGAGGAAGCCTTTTACCGGCTCGCGCTGCCAGAGCCTGAATTCGCAGAAGATGTGAAGCTGCATTTGCCAGGGCTTCATCACGATTTACTGCGGTAATAGCCGTGTGCTCCAGGTCACTGAACTGCACCCGGAACAGGCCGCCGGATTCTGAAATCTCTGCCGGATAGGGAACAAATAACGTTGCCAGCTTCTGTGCCTGACGGCGTCGGGCATCCAGTTTGCTGACCAGCTGAGAGGCCCGAAGGTGTGTATACCGTTTCAGCATATTCATACTCTTATGGCCTGAGATCGCCGCCACCTCCATGACATTCAGCGTCCCGAGCTCGAACAAGCGGCTGACCGCTTCATGACGCAGATCGTGAAAATGGAGATCATGTATCTCCAGCTCAGCCAGAAGAACCCGCCATGCGCTTTTAAAACCATTTGAGGTGTAATCAAAAACCGGCCCCGTCACCGGCCCCGCAAACTCTTTCAGAACCTGTCGTGCTTTCCATGACAAAGGCACATCACGGGCGGTGCCATTTTTCGTGAGCGGCAGGTGAGCAATACCCAGATGAAGATCCACATATTCCCAGCGCAGGGACAGAATTTCTCCCTGACGCATGGCTGTTTCCAGCGCCAGATGAAAAATGGCGAGAAGCTGTGGATTTTTCTGGCGGAGGGCGCGCGCAATCCGGCGCTCTTCGGTGGAGGTCAGCCGGCGCGTACGCCCGGGGGACGCCGCAGGTTTACGGACGTGTTCGACGGGATTGTGTGAGCAGGTTCCCCATTCGATACGCGCAAGATTATACAGCGCCGAAAGTAAGGCCAGTTCAAGCCTGACCGTATTGGGACTCACAGTACGACCTGTACGGTCGCTCACCGTATTCAGCCTCATATCACGGTAATCAGCGATATCCACGGAGGTAATCTCATCCATGCACTTCAGTGACAGCGTTGAACGCTTGATAACGTTGATGCGGTAAAACTCCTGAAGATGACCACGTTTGTGGACAGAGACCGCACTGAAATATTTATCCAGTGCTTTTGCCAGTGGCATTTTTTTTATCCGATTCCTGACCGCCATCCTATTCCCCTGAAAAATCAGGAAAGATATCACACTGGTCAGACATCACTGTCAATCCGGTGTGTGGCAAAGCACCAGTCTTGGGGGATTCCAAATGGTACAGGGGAATAGCGCATGCGGAGCAAATACATTATCAACTGCTGTTTGCCCTAATGGGATGCGAGTCATTTCTGGCGGTTGGACTTTAACCGGATGGTCTGGAAATGACGGTCATAACTCTCCCGACCAAAGTATCCCTGGTAGCGCCAATACATGGCGGATAGTCACTGGAGGGGGGAATAATAATGGTCAATGTCTTGCAGCAGTAGCTTATTGCTCAAGGTAAATTATCTTCCTGTCAATCCGGTGTTGGACATGAATTGCTCGCTGTCAATTACTGTAATCCGGTGTTGGCAAAAGTCATCATGGTTATCGAATACATTCCGGTGCATACATTACGCCGTACTGTCCTTTCGTATGTTGTGGCGATGCACTGTTGCCACCAATCCACATGACATTCAACGGGGAATATATGGATGGCATGGATAATTCAGTCATGATGTAATGTGGGTACTCGGTTCAGGATGGTGAATACTGCACTTACGATAACGTCCGTTGTTACGCCGTCCGTTTGCAGTGACTTCAATCTACACCGCCATATTTCCTACCACTTGAACCGGAGATGAACCTAATCGCACGGATTACATAGTTTGACTGGCAGGTGTATCTATGGCCATCCAGGTATATGGTCGGCAGTAGAATGGATCATGCTAGATTTTCGCGCAATTCCAGTAAGCATCCCCAACATACGAAAGGACATACAGCCGTAATGCCTATAGCACCGGAATGTATTCGTACCATGAATTTGACTGTTTGGTCCACACACCGGATTGACAGGAAAGTATTGCGCCAGACGCATCACGGCTTACAAGCCCGTTTGGTGAACAAGTTGCACCCGCTGTGTTCACCCCATCGAGCTGCAGAACCTCACCGGTGGACAGACGACCATCTGCCCGTACGCTACCACCGCGAACCTGACCGGCGGTGTAAATATTCTTGTTATTAACAACCCGTACCCAGTCATTATCGGACATATAAAAACCACCGCCATGTGTTTCATCCAGCCAGCCTTTCCCGTCCCGAGTAATGAACCAGCCATTATTCGAACGGATATCGTTACTGGCTGTAATGGTATTGCCGGCGGTGACATTTGTCCCTGCAGCGACGTTCTGTCCCGTTACCGTGCCGTTTGCCGTCATATTGCCACCGGCGGTCACGTTGCCGCTGAACGTCCCCGTTACGGCATTGACGGTTCCGGTATTGTTGAGGTTGTTGCCGCCCATATCGATGCTGGTATGCATGGTGTTGAGATCGGGCTTACCGGTGACCGAAAAACGGTAAAGCCGGTCACTTTCACCGCGTGCCACCCCCAGTTCATCCGCAGTCAGCAGTGTGGCAATATGCCCCTGCGTGCTGCTGACACCAAACTGTGCGAGAGGAACAGTCCAGCTCCCCATTGCACCGGTGGCGATACCGGACGTCCAGATGTAGCCCCCCATGCCGGCAGAGATATCCATTGATATCTGACGCAGCGCGAGAAACGGCAGCGCAGATCCGTTCTGCGTGTAAATCATCGCCTGCAGCTGGTCGGTGTTGGTGGCATTGCGTATCACCGCAGCGGAATAAGCCTGACCGTCAATGGTGGTCTCACTGAAGCCCTGCTCCAGAAAACCGGTATTTTTCAGCATAGCGGGGGTCACAATGACCGGCGCGGTGGTGGTGGCACTGGCGAGTAACGTATCGTAATAACGCCCGGTATAACTCTTTACGGCCTGCGTGAAGCGGGACACCTGCGCGGAGGTGTTCATCCAGGTCCGTCTCTGCATCCAGTCGCTGATAAGCGAATATCCCCATACGCTGACCAGCAGCAGGATCACTAAAGCCGCACCTGTGCTGAGAATAGCCCAGCCACGATCGGTTGTTTTTGTTACGTTCACTGGTATCACCATGTAATAAGTGGCTGATAAAGTTTAAGCAGTGTCACTGACATCGCACCGGCACACAGCCAGGGGCCCATCGGCCCGCCCTCGCGGATGCGACGCACCGTTAACTGCCACAGGACAAAGAACATCACACCGGTCAGCAGGGCATAAAGCCCGCTGGCTCCACCGAGCCATGCGGCAATGGCACCGGCCAGCCACACATCGCCAAGCCCCAGACACTCGCGCCCCTGAATCTTCGTTGAGCCATATCGCCAGCCACCAAATATCAACATCGCGGTGACCGCAGAAAGGAGATGTTCCGTAAACCCCGGGTGCAGAAGTGCGGCAGCAAGACCCGCAGTCAGACAGCTCACCGTCATTTCGCGGGGGAGCAGTCCCGTCAGCGCATCGGTCAGCGTCATTCTGAAAAGAAACAGGCTGAGGAAAAAGGACAGAAGGCGGAGTATCGCCGGTGCAGGCGCCAGCAGCATGACACTGACAGCAGCGGCATACAGCCAGACTATCGCCGGACGCACAGGAGAACTGCCCCCGTTCCGGTGCCCCGATATCACCAGGTTAATACGCACGAGGATCGCCATAACATTAAACAAACCGAGACTAAGGGGAAAAAGGATGCCAAGCGTTGGCCACGGCATACTCAGCGTCAGCAGCGTCACAGTCTGATCCCCCGCTCTTTCAGTAAAAGGCGCCGGTAAATGGCATAAATCCGGTTAGCGTAGGATTCGCGCGTTTCATGGCGATCCTGACGAAACCCGGCGTTGTAAGAACCCAGACAGTTCCAGCTGATACCGCATACCTGAAAATGTTTCGCCAGAATCCAGGTGCCAATCTGCACATTGAGACAGGGACGGGTCAGCAGATCCTGCGGGCTGCGGATAACCCCCTGAGCCATCAGCGCCGGGATGTGCGAGGAGTTGACCTGCATCAGCCCGTAATCAGTGCTGAGCGCACGCCCGGTCTTTTTATCGCGGTTAACATTCGTAATCCCCGGGCGCAGACTGCTTTCGCCGGTGGCAATGGCCTGAATCAGCAGCGGATCGATGTGGTACTTTGCCCCGGCTGCGTCAAAGCAGAATGCCCCCGCGCGGGGGCTGAGCAGGATAAACAGCAGGAGGACTGTCAGGCGCAGCATGTCATCAGCCGTTGTGCGTGAAGACCAGGGTGTTGTTACCCGTCATACCGGTGTCAGCGGTACAGGCTTTGCCGGCATCTTCGGCGCTGACCAGACCGTCGCTGTAATCGGTGCTGTTGATGCTGATGGCACTGAATGCGCCACCGGAGCCGAGCTGGGTGGCAATGGAGATACAGTCGGCCTGCGGCACTTTCTGCGTGGTGACGGAGAAACCATTATTGAATCCGTTTGATGCCACAGGTGCCATGACAACCTGGCCACCGTAGCTGTTCCACATCGTCCCCGTGCCGGAACTGGCCGTCCCCTGAATCGTCCAGCCAGCTTTTGGCGCGCCTCCCTGCTGAATCAGCGTGCCGGTCATCGTGGTGCCGCTGGTAAAGTTATACCCGCCCTGGGTCTGCTTGAGTTGCTGGGCATTGGTCACAACGGTCTGGATATTTGAGGTTTCCACCGCAACAGACTTTTTGCCAGAGAGCCCCCAGACAAGCGCCCCGACAATGCAGATGACGATAACCGTAAACAGGGCAATGCTGCCGTGCTCAAGGATACCCCAGCCCCGGTCTGGCTGGCGCTGGTGATAATGTGATGTCTGAGATGACATAGTCGTTCCTTAATGTATGTTGAAGGTGTTCATGTCCTGAATCTGCATCACCATCAGCAGGATGAGTAAGAAGAAACTCATAATCAGAACGAGAGAAAAGAGTTTGGTGACGTTTGCCCGCCGGGCCACACGCGTCAGCGCCTGTTCGAGCCAGCGGTCGGCATAGTTAGTAATGAGTGACGCAGCGCTGTTGCCCTTATCCAGCAGCGAGAGGTAGTTGACCGCCTCGCGGCTGGGGAAGTCGTAACCGCTCTGGCGCAGCGCCATGCCCAGCGAGTCACCGTCGCTCATACACTCCATTGCCGCTTCGATACGCTCCTGCAGCCAGGGCGGAGCGAACTCGTTGAGGATCTGCAGCGCCTTAAGCTCCTGCACGCCAGCCCCCAGCAGGGCACCGATATTCATCAGGAACACTGCCCCCTGCAGATCCTGGTAAACCGACCAGGGCATCAGAAAATCGGCAACACGACGCAGCCGGCCTCGCCAGCGCGGCAGTGACCAGAACGCCAGAATGACGCCCCCGACGGTGGCCCCTGCTGCGGTCACACCCCACCTGTCGGTCCACTGAGCCACCCCGTTCATCAGCCCGAGTGCACCGGTCCAGCGTGCAGGGTCAGACATTTTGCTCAGGGTGGGCACCAGTGCCATGTTGTTGGCCAGCAGCAGCCCCGCGCTCAGCAGGGCCAGCGCTGACGGAAAGACCGAGGCAAAAACCACCTGACCGAGGATGAGCCGGCGGGCGACAATCAGCTTGTCAGCCTGCATCAGCGCACCGGGAATATTGCCGGTTTCCATACCGGCGCTGATAAGCGCCGCCTCTTCATAAGGTGCCCAGGCAGCCAGTACATCCTTAAGGGAGCGGCCCTCGCGGTTGTCTTTCACACCCTCAAGACAGTCCTGCACCAGTTCATAATAGGGGTGCCAGCGCCGGCCAAAGTCGGTATGCACCTCACCAATCATGGCCAGCGCCTCTTCCAGTGCTTTGCGGTTTTCCAGCAGAAAGCGCAGGGTTTCGTAAAACGGCTGGCGATACTGCCCGGTAAACGTTGCCCTGACCAGGCGATACCGCAGCATTTCCGCCAGCGACATGTCACGCTCAGGCGAAAAACGGGTCTTAACCGACATTTGGCACCTCACACTGCATGATGTCGTCCTCGTCCAGCGGACAGATAAGATCGCCTTCCACCGGATCAACGCGCCCCTGCGCGAGATAACGCAGCAGATGCATACGGCGGGTGATACCCCCCTGGTTTACCCAGTACTGACGGGCAACGGCCGGGCCGTGAGACAACCAGAGCTGCATCAGTCGGGCATCTGTGCGGACAACCTCGGCAATGGCCGTGCGACCGGTTACGCCGCGGCTGACGATGCGGCCGGTCAGCGGCACCGTTTTCTGGCAGTGAGAACAGCCCTCGTGATTACGGAAGAAGAGTTTGCCGGTGTCGCATACCCCCTCCACGGTGCAGTATTTTTCCAGGCGCGCGCGCGTTTCGCCGTCAAGCTCAGGCGCTTTCACCTGCCAGGGAATACGGCATTTTTCACACAGCAGCGGCACCAGACGCTGGCCTATCAGGCCGGTAATGAGTGCGGCATCCGCCAGAAGGTGGCGGTCAATGCCGAAGTGCTCCATACGGCGCAGGGAACCGATGGGACTCTGGGTATGCAGGGTCGAGAACAGCGCGTGGCCGGTTTCACTGGCGTAAATGGCGGCGATGAGGGAATACAGGTCACGCATTTCGCCGTTCAGGATGGCATCCGGATCGAGACGCAGCGCGGAGGCATTGGCGTTACTCCAGGCGCGGCTGATGGCTTCCGGCGAGTTGTCAGCCGGCATGACCGGCGTCTGGATGGCGCCGGGAATACGCCCCTCGGGCGGGTTTTCCAGCGTCAGCAGGCGCTTTTTCCCGCCGGTCAGTTTCAGCCAGATATCGCTGAACACACGCAGCGTGGCGCTTTTGCCGGAACCGGTAGGCCCGGTCAGCAGCACCATGCCTTCCGGCAGGCGCAGGATCTGCATAATGAGCGTTATCTGCTCCGGCAGAAAACCCAGTTGCGGCAGCCCGGGAATGTTATCGCCGTCATCAGGAATGAGTCGCATGACCACAATAAGCCCGTCGGGCGTGGGACGGTGTTCATAGCGGGCGCCATACAGACCGGCACGGCGGGCAAACTTCGCATCGATGCGCCCTGACTGCTCGCGGCCGGCAAAAAATGACTGCTCGCGCACGTCGCACATGGAAAGATAGGAGGTGGAGGCCAGTGTCATCCCCTCCACATCTTTCACTTCATCCACCACTTCCAGCTCGCCGTGAATGCGCAACTGGACGATGCTGAGCTTACGGTCGGCGCTGATTTCAATATGGATATCAGACGCACTGAACTCGTTTCCCAGTTTCATATAACTGATGACCTTATCCTGCGATACGCTGATATCGCGACTGTTCAGATCACTTTCACTGACGCTCCGGGACAGGGCCAGCCCCTGACGCTCTGCCACTTCACGCCGGCGGTTCAGCTCGCTCAGCGTCACAAACTCGGTCTTTGCCGTCGGATACTCGCGGGTGACATCCATCACCCAGCGCTGTATGGCCGGTTCTTTTCGCCGGTTACCGTCGATAAGCAGCGTCACGCCGCCGGACGGATGCTGTTCGGCAAACACAAAATCCATAATGTCTTTATCGGGCGTCATCATTGCCTCAGAAGGAAAGTTCAGAATTGTCACTGAGGCGCACGAGCGTGGACGTGACCTCCGTGACCCGTTTAGCAGTGCCGGGGATCTGGTCACCTTTCGCCACCTCGGTGACGCCCCCGTCCGGCAGCACAATGCGGGCGCGCAGCTGTGTGCCGCGACCGTAAATCTCCTGCAGGCGCACACTGCCGGCACGCTTCTCCGTGCCAGACGTCGCGGCCGTTTGTGACGGGACGGGTTGCGTCATGAGCGGGGCTGACGGTTGCAGGGATGTCGCCAGATAATTACGGTCGGTACTCTGCCCGGACTGGCTTTCGCGCAGCTGCTGTTCCAGACGGGCGGTCTGGACTTTCTGCTCCAGAATCAGGTTCCTGGCCTGTGTGGCTTCCAGTTCCCCGAGGGTGACGTTCGGTGGCAGCGCATCGGCGGTGGTGGCTGACAGCGCGGGCCCGCTGAGCAGAACGGACAGCAGCAGCCCCGTCCGGGCGGGATTAATTCTGCGCATAAATGCTCCCCTTCATGGTGTATCCGAACTGCCCCTGCGGGCTCATGGTGATGGACACGCTGGTCAGGCGAAGCCCGGCGGCATCAAAATCCTGCAGCAGGCGCTCAGGCTGCAGACGCGAGCTGACGGAGAAGGTGAATTCCCGCCAGTCCTGGACGGGCGTGTTTTTTTCCTGACCCGGCGCGACGGCAGGCGGCTTCACCTCCGTGAATTTCACGTCCAGGTTGCGGCGCTGCAGGTGAGAGATAAACCGCATCAGTTGCGCCTCGGCACCCGGCAGCGCTTCATCGGTGTACTCGCCTGCGAGGTATTTACGGAATGGAATGAAAACATCACCATTTTTCCCGCCTTCCTGCAGGTTAAAAACGGCCGCATGCCCCAGCAGTTCACGGGCGCGGCGGGAGAAGTCTTCCACTGTTGAGCCGGGGGTGGCGACAAAGCGCAGCCGCAGTCCTTCCGGCACACACTCACCGTCGGTAAAACGCCAGCCGGCCACCGAGGCAAAGACCGGCTCCCGCGTCAGCCAGCAGTTGCTGAGCAGCACTGACACCGGAGGCTGTGAGGCCCACGGGTGCGGTGCACGGGCCGGGAGGGCAGGTTTATCGTTTTTCGGCGCCACACGGGAGCGAGAAGCCTCCATCGCCTTATCCCGGTCTGCCTGCTGCTGCACGGTATCGTGCCAGTAAACGCCGGCAGCCGTCGCCAGGGTGAGCACGACAGCCGGCAGGATGAGCGACATTGGTGCCAGGCGTTTTCGCAGGCGGCAGCGCCTGAGCTGTGCACCACTCAGCCTGTCCGTGAGCGTGGTGGCATCGCGGCCATCCTCAGCCGTGGCCGCACAGCGCAGGCCCGGCGCATCGGCATCGTTAAAGCGCAGAAAATTCTGTGCGGCTGACTCAATGAATGCCCGCGTGCCGGTCACGTCGCCCATCACGGAAAGCTGCCCCCCACTGGCGGCAAAGAACACCCACAGGTCTTCATCGCGGCTCAGACGGTAAATACCCCAGGCATTACCGCCTTCGGACAACTGAAAAGCCACGGCAAGGGCATAAAGGCGGTGACGCACGCGTCCCGGGGAGACAACGCCCGCCATGGAAGCGCTGCCTCTGCCGGCCGTCACGCAGTGGGTGTCCGGCGAGGCCCTGCCCCGCAGACGAACACTGAGTACACTGTGCTGCGGCGCCCAGTGAAGACCGGCCATCCAGTCGCGCCGGTGGTGTGTGAGACGAATACCGGTGCGGCGTGCTGTTTTTTTCTGTGATGACATCGTTACCTCAGCAGAACAGGGGTGATCATGATGACGAGCGTGGTACGGCCCCGCGAGCCGGTCTGACCGCCGCCCAGGATAAAGTTGCCCGGCGTAAAGGTGCCCTGCTTATCCGCCGAGACGTTCTGCTGTTCAGAACCGGTCAGGACCAGCGTCTGGCCCGAGCGCAGGTTGACCTTACGGGCGAGCCCTTCGGTAGAGGTGTCTGCGGTATCATTGCGGGTATTACCGTCCCGGCTGACAAAGCTTTTGATATCCGGCGGGCTGGTATAACTGAAGGCAAACTGCAGCTGCACATCACCGTTTTCCTGAATGAAGGGCAGCATGGTCATGAACAGACCGGTGGTGACGTTGGTCGTGGTCATCGTTGACGTCACCCCCACGTTGGCGGTGGCCGTCGAGCTGGAGCTGGTCAGCATCCCGGTGGATTTCGAGAGCTGATAGGCCACCGGCGTCAGGTTGGCGGTCGGGTCGGTCTGGTTCAGCGCCATGCTGACGTTGCCCTGCTCAGACAGGGCATGAATGAGCAGGCTGGAGCCGGAGAATTTAGCGGCATTGCCGCTGGCCGTATCAAGAATGGAGATACCGGCGCTGGCGGCGGATGAGGAGGCGTTCGCCATTGAGCCGGTCAGGCTGGCACCCACGTTCTGCAGCGATTTATAGACCAGTCCCCAGTCCAGTCCCATCTGCTCGTTACGCGTCTGGTTGACGCTGACAATCTGGATATTAAGCTGGACCTGACGGCTCAGAACCTTGTTCTGGTATTCGATATAGCGACCGATACGATTCAGAACATCGGGTGTATCCGTTACGCTGAGCGTACCGGTGGCAGACGACAGCCAGAAGCGGCCGGATTTTGGCGTCACCATCTGCTCAACCGTTTTTTTGATGTCATCGTACAGGTCGCTGTTCATGCCATAGTCGGTCTTCTGGTTCGAGCTGATGTCGCCGGTGGTCCCCCCGGATGTACCGCCACCGCTGCCAAGTTGATTACCGGAGCCGGAGTTGATGGAGGCACTGCTGTTCACCTTCGTGTTGAGGATGACGAGCTGAAAGGTACGCGTATCCTGCTGGTAGAAATACACGCCGCTGCTGTCGATGCGCCATGACAGTCCCAGACCACTCGCTGCCATATCCAGCAGCCCGCGGATATCGCCCTGATATTTCAGGCCCCGGATAAGCGAAGGAGATGACTGAACGGAGACGGGCTGCGCAGACGTGGTGCCCATCTGTGACAAAGGTACGCGGCCATTATCATCCGGTGCCGGCAACTGACCGTTCATTTGCGACGTCACCACGCTGCCGGTGGAAATGCTGCTCAGTGCGGCAAAGGCATCCGGCGTGATGGAAACGCGGATGCCGCAGAGCGCGGTGATACGCTGCCCCAGCTCCGGCAGCGAAATCCCCTCCGGCCGGTTAATCGTAATCTGGCAGGCGGGCAGGTTCTTCTCATCCGGCGTGGAGATGACCGGCGTGACCGGCTGCAGGTTCACCCAGGGTTTATCGGACCAGACAACGGTGGGCTGAGTCAGGGTCTGGCGACTCTGCAGTACGCGCTGAGCGGTATCGGCCTGCCCCGAGGCCTCCTTGTCCATTTTGCTGATTTCATTCAGCGAACATGATGACAGCGCCAGCGCGGCGACCAGCGCTGTCAGGCAGAAAGGTAAACGCGGCATCGGCAGCTCCCTGATGAGGTTAGTTGAGGTAAACAATGCTGCCCTCCGTCACGCCGGACGGCAGGGACAGGTTCATATCGGTGCCGTCCGCCATCCGCAGCCGCCCGCCGCTGACGGTCAGCGCCAGTGCCGAGGTCACGGACTGCGTACGCAGTGCCGCATACACGCCATCAGTGGCGGGAACCCAGACCCAGAGGCGTCCCCCCTGAATCACGGTCTGAATACGGCTGTCAGGCGCGGGGACGATGCCGGCCTGTGCAGGTGTCACCGTGCCGTCAGCGACCGTCCGGCCGTGGCGCCAGTTGTTCACCGCATCCGCGGTGCGCAGCATGTCGGTGGCAAGCTGGTCAGGCAGGGTCTGCTGCAGCGACAGCCGGACGTGTTCAGCGGAGTGACGCTGCGCATCGCCGGCCATCAGCGCAATGACCAGACAGAAAACAAAGACGGGCAGCGCATAGCCCATATCAGTGCCCTCCGCCCGTCGGGGTATCGCTCACCGAAATCAGGCACTGAATGCGGTTAGCCTCGGCAAACAGCGGTTTTTCCGCTTTGCGGTAGAGATCAAAGACCTGTACCAGGACGGATTCGAAGTTGCCGTGAAACACCAGAGGCGCATCAATGCGGTAATCCAGTGATACCGGCCAGATGACCACCCAGTTTCCGCCATTGCTGCACGTCGCCTTTGATGCCCAGCCCGTCAGGGTCTCTTTCAGTGTGGAACCCGGTTCGGCACGCCACGTCTGGCCAACTGGCTGAGGAGTGACCGGCGCCCCCGGTATATATGAAGAAGCGGTCTGACCGGAGACGGGGGGAGCCGGCGGCAGTGAGGTGACGGGCCGGACGGGCACAGTCTGCCGGGCAGCGTTCACTGTAGCTGGCTGTACGGTAACCGGATGAACGGCTGTAACAGGGGTTTTCTGAGATGAGGCCGCTTTCGGTGCAGCTGCAGGTGGTGGCACCGGCGGGCGCCCGGCTGGCGACAGCGCAGCAGACTTCTGTGCTGCAGGTGTCTTCGCCACTGTCAGTACCGGTGACGGGACGGACTGGTTCTGCGCCGTAAGTACCGGTTTTTGCAGGGTCCCCGGGGTGCTGTTGATACTCGTATCACCGGTAAAGGGATTACGCGGCACAGCATTGACAGTGCCGGCGGCCCCGCCAGTCCGGGCTGGCTGTATGACCGGGGGAGACTGACGGGTGCATGCTGTGACACCAGTGAGACCGGAGCCGGCAACGGTGCGGCGAAGCTGCGATACTGGTCCCGCAGTTCAAAGCAAATTTCACGGTTAACGTCATCCACCTTCAGTCGCCAGGCCGGGCCGGCCACAATCTGCAGGGCTTCACTGAGCCGGACCGGACCGATATCACGCTGAACGGCCGGCAGTGGACGGCTAAGAAGTTCTGAAAATGCGGAGGTTGTGGCTGAGCACAGTGAATATCCGGACTCCAGCAGCAGATAGCGAAAGCCCTCACCGACCGTTTTGACCAGTTGCGCCGGCATGGTGATATCGACAATCTGATTGAGTGGATCGCGCTGTGCATCGTCCGGGCGCGTGCTGACCAGCGTATAACGGTCATAGCGAACCACGTCGGGGGCCCGGTTGCGGTAAATATCATCGAAGCGGGTGGGCTGCTGATAGCGGCCGTTTGCAAAGGGCGCGGGATCAGAAACGGCGCTGCTGCAGCCCGCCTGTATAACTGAACAGGCGAGGAGGGCAGCGCCCGTTGCCACACGTCTGGAAGGTACTGCCATCAGGATTCACCCCAGGATTAGTCTTAATCAGGAGTGCTATTCTGGCGGGGATGAAAAAGCGGGCAATGCGAAACTCTTTCCGGAAACTGAAGAAAAACATTGCAGAGCCAGTCAGGCTTAATCAGCTGACTAAGCCCTTCACTTTAATCAGATAAGAAAAAACGCCGGAGAACCGGCGTTGAATGTGATTTCAGGTCCATGTGTTCTACAGATGAATACCTGCATGAGACCATTATATTTTGTAGAAAAGCGTGTTAGCCGCAACCGGTGACTGCACAAAACCAAAGTATTCATAGAACGCTTTAGCCCGCTCATCAATTGCATGCACCATGATAGCCTTGATGCCGACCTGATCCGCCAGATTCGATACGCGCATCACAGCATCATTCAGCAACCATTTCCCGAAGTTATTGCCCTGAGTGGATACATCGACTGCAAGGCGGCCCAGCAAAACAACCGGTACGGGATCGGGCATATTCTGTCGCAGACTACGACTCAAGTCGACATGACTAACTGAGCCCGTCGCAAGGGAATAATAACCCACTACACACGCAGTACCTTCAGGACAGATGACGAATGTCCGGGAAGCATTAAGATGCTGATTCTTCAACGCACGCCGGCGAAGCCAGTCATCAAGTACCGCATTCCCGCAATCGAACGAATGAAGAACATGCTCCTCTGTCAGTAAAGCAGGCGCAGTGACATTTATTTCCATTCAGGTTTTACATCCATCAGTCGCTGACGACCTTCAACATTCTGCACAGGGGCTTCAAGCTGCCTGATGAACGCCTGGTAACGGGCATCATCAAGAACGAACACACGCTGGTCCAGAATGATGTTCTGGGCCTCATGCACAGCCCTTTCAATGATGAAATCAGTACGGTTTTTATTAACCAGACTCGCAGCGTAATCAATCACCGCACGTTCTTCATCCGTGGCGCGGATATTGATTTGCTTGTCACGGACGGATTTACGGACTGGAGTTTGCATAATTCTTCCTCTTGGTAACAAATTGCTATACACACAGGATAGTCTGAATGGTAGCAGATTGCTATACATAGTTATTCAGCTGAAGCTGAAAAAGAAAGCGCCAGACTGAACTGGCGCATGAGGGTATATAATTATATGAATCCGTTATGAAATTTTCAGAACGGTATATCATCGTCAAAATCCATCGGAGGTTCATTTTGCGGATTTTGTGGCGCTGACGGTGTCTGCTGCGGTTGCTGAGGCTGGCCCCAGCCGCCCTGCTGACCTGACTGCGCATTATTTCCACTGGTGTTGGTGCTGTTATTACGGCCACCGCCCAGCATCTGCATCGTTCCGTTAACGCCCACACGGACTTCTGTCGTCCAGCGTTCAATACCATTGGTATCGGTCCACTTGCGGGTGCGCAACTGACCTTCGATATACACCTGTGAACCCTTTCTCAGGTATTCACCGGCCACTTCGGCCAGCTTGCCAAACAGCACGACACGATGCCATTCGGTATTTTCACGGTTTTCACCGGTCTGTTTATCACGCCAGGTTTCCGACGTGGCCACAGAAAGCGTGGTCACGGCCGTACTGTCAGGCATGTAACGAACTTCAGGGTCCTGACCGAGATGACCGACCAGGATGACTTTGTTGACGCCGCGTGCGGACATAATGATTTCCTCTTAAGAATGGTGTTGAGAGGAGCACACCCACCGGGGTGTGTTCCGGTGGTGTGTCCGTGACGCTTAGAACGAATTCGGATCGTACTCTTTCTGAGCCGATGAACCGGATTCCGGCGTCTGGGAAGCATTGGGTGCCTGATAAACGACGTCCTGACCTTTCTTGATAAACTCCACCTTAATCAGGCGGGCTTTCAGGGAAGGGCGACTTTCACCGGCGTGATCACCCGTCTGCAGGGTAAACACATCGGCTTTCAGCCCGCTCAGCACAAAGCCAATCAGCACTTTTTCTTCTTCATCAACGGCTTTCTGACAGCGGTTGATGAGTTTGGTGGTCTCCGCACCCGCGATGGTGACATCGAAACGGGTATAAGATGCATTGTCTGTCGGACCGGTGAGGGCATTGATAACGGCGCAGGTGAATTCACCATTACCACCCTGTACACGGCGTATCGAGCTGAGATACCCGATACCATTGACGTTGAGGTTGAAAAACTCTTTTTTCTGGGAGGCAGAAGCAGAGCCGGTTGAAGCAGGGGTAGTGGTAGTTGCAGTCATGATGGTTTCTCCGGAGTAAAACTGAACGGGTTGCGGAGAAACATCTGTCCCGTACGGGAAGTGTTTCCCGCAGGGAGGTCAGCAAGGTTTGCCGACTGGCTGTAATGGTGAAATGGACCTTAACCTGGTTATCAGGTCCCTGTTTGCAAAGGTTAAACAGGTTTGAACCACCCGAAGGCGCCACTCTCAGGTTAATGTGGCATTGGCATGTGATTACCCGAAGGCGCCTGTCTCAAATCACCCAGGCATTGGCAGTTGTCGGAACGACAACGATTAGCCTCTTTATCATTCATTCAGACGCCACGGATGTCAACGCCGCAGCGTGCAAAAAATCATCAGCACACAAAAATAAAAAAAGCGGTGCCGTGCGACACCGCCTTCTGAGGTCTGCACCATCGACCTGAGGTAAACCTGCTTATCGCAGTGGCTCCGCTGGCTGAAAGGGCCCGGCACAGGTTTCACGGAGTTTTTGTGCCTTACCGTCTCCCGTTCAGGTGTGGACGGGGCCGGCCAGACTGTATTCCGGCAGCACATGCATTAGATGCTGACGAAACCCGCAGTCACGGGGTGCGGCTTCAGAGCCGGGGTCACAATAGCAGAGCCCACAACGCCCCGCAATCGGATACAGAGGATTAATTCTTCTTTGATTCAGGAGACTTAGCCCTGCGCGGTCGTTTCTTTCTGGTGCCCCCGATGTTGATGACACCTTTGCATTCCGGCCAGCGCTGGCAGCTCCAGAATTCCCCTTTCTCTCCCCTGCGCAGACGGGTTTTTCCCCCGCAGAGCGGGCAGGCGGGCGTGGGCGGAACCCGGATACGCACCTGCTGCTGTGTGCCCTGACTGACCAGGTTACGCGTCCAGCCAGTCTGCCGCTGCAGGAAGTCGTCGAGTGACATACGCCCGGCGGCGACCTCATCCAGCGCCTGTTCCCACAGCGCCGTCATGCCCGGTTCGGTCAGTTGCGGCGGCAGGGCATCAATCACATCGGCACCCAGTTCGGTCGCCATGATTTTACTGCCTTTACGCACGATAAAGTGACGGTTCAGCAGTTGCTCAACAATACCGGCGCGGGTGGCTTCGGTGCCCAGTCCCGCGTTGTCTTTCAGCACCTTGCGCAGCGCGACGTCGGTGACAAATGCTGCCGCGTTCATCATGGCGCCAATCAGCGTGGCAAAGGTATAGTGCGCCGGCGGACGGGTCATCAGTTGCACCACCTCAGCCCCCGTCACCGCGCAGCGGTCATTCTGCGCCAGCGGCGGCAGGGCAATGTCTGCTTCATCGCCGTCATCAACTTCATTATCACCAGCGTTCTCAAACAGAACCTTCCAGCCCTTTATCACCTCCGTTCGCCCGGTGGCACGGAACAGCTGCCCGCCAGTGTCGAACTGCAGCCGTGTGAAATCGGACTCATGCAGGGGGAGGAACTGGGCCAGATAGTTACGGCGGATGAGCATATAGACGTTACGCTCGGTCTCCGTCAGCGCGGACAGCTGAAACGCATTGCGGGTGGGGATAATGCCGTGGTGTGCCGTAATTTTTTTGTCGTTCCAGATGCGCGAGACAAATGTTCTGTCGAGGCGAGCCAGCACCGGCGCACATTCCGGGTCGGTACGGCCGATGGCATCAAGCACACCGGAAATCTCCTCCCGCATCGATTCCGGCAGGTAACCGCAGTCGGTACGGGGGTAGGTCGTGGCCTTGTGCTTTTCATACAGGCTCTGGGCAGTATCAAGCACCTGCTGCGGGGACATATCCCACAGCCTGCCACAGGCCTGCTGCAGGGACCCGAGGGAAAACGCCAGTGGCGCGGCGGCTTTTTCACGCTTAGTGTCACATTCGGTCACCACGGCGTGACCTGTCTGCCGGCAGAGCTGTGCCACCTGCTGCGCGATGTTCTGGTGAACACAGCGCTTTTCCTCGTCGGTATACACCTTCGCCGGCACCCACTGCGCCGGAAAGGTGAGGTCACCGGCGGAAATAAGCGCTTTAACCTGCCAGAACGGTTTCGGCACAAATGCTGCGATTTCCCGGTCCCGTCGGACAACCAGCGCCAGCGTTGGCGTCTGAACACGCCCCACGGAGACCACGCCATCAAAACCGGACTCCGCTGCGCGCAGGGTATAAAGACGGGAGAGGTTCATACCTATCAGCCAGTCGGCCCGGGCACGCCCCAGTCCGGCGTGATACATCCCGAGCGTGGCCTGACCGGGACGCAGGTCCTGAAGCGCCGCGCGGATACTGAGTTCATCCAGCGCAGACAGCCAGAGCCGCTGCACCGGACCTTCCCAGCGGCAGTATTCCAGCAGCTCACGCGCAATGACCTCCCCCTCCCGATCTGCATCAGTGGCAATAACCACATCGTCAACCTGTCGCAGCAGCCGCTCGATGACTTTGAACTGATCCTGCGTCTCTTTTTTGACCACAACCCGCCAGGGGGCAGGCAGGATCGGCAGTGCCGAAAGTGACCACGGTTTACCGTATTGCTGACCGTACGCCTCGGGCGGTGCGGTTTCCAGCAGGTGCCCCACTGCCCAGGTGACGGTGACTCCGCTGCCGGTCAGAAAGCCGTCACCGCGCCGGGTGGCACCGAGAACCCCGGCCAGATCGCGCCCCTGCGAGGGTTTTTCACAGATAAATAGCCGCATGACCAGCCTCCGGCTACTCAGACTGTCTGATAACGCAGGCGCAGCAGGTTCACGCTCGCTTCATTAACTGGAGGGGAAAATGCGGAACGTTTTTCTCCGAGCAGCACGGCACGATCGGGCTCACCCGCTTCCTGACAGGCCTTCTGCCAGACTTCATTATTCTCTGCTGCATCCAGGCGTGTCGCATCCACCCTGCGGTAAGAAAGAACCGTCCCGTAAATCTGACGCAAAAGTCGCCCACCTTCACTGAGATAATTATCCCGGCCATTACGGGTAATCAGCCCGTAATGTGACGCCTGAAGAACCTTCTTGGCAAACTGGTCAAACCCGACCAGCAGAAACACACACCGGTATCCCAGAGGAGTACGCGTAAACACATGAATATCGAGTGGTTCGACCGAAGTAACTTCTGTCAGCGTAATACCTGCTGGAAGCATACTCATCTCTTCATCCAGTTGCTTAATAAGCCCGGTCATCGTCTCTGTTGCAGATCTCAGCTTTTCCTCCAGACGGTACATGGCTTCATCTGCCCACGGATTATTATTCAGGGAGTCCTGGTTAATCAGTGTTGCACGCACGAAGAACTGAGGCATCCCGATGATGCCGTGTTTAACAGGAGTATTGTCTTCCTGTTTCTCCCGTTTGCGACCCAGCCACAAACCAATTGCATAATTGGTATGGAGCGCAATTGTCATTTCTGACTGAAGCGAGCCTGTCTTTGTTACCTGTTTATCTGCCATCGTTGTCGTCACCTGTATTCAGTTAAGAAGAGCTCGCATAGTCCTGAATCACACGCATGACCAACAATGTGAAACTCATAATCAGCGACAGGAAATTATCCTTTGTACGTTTTTTAATCTTGTTGCCACTGGCAACAAGGTCACTTTTTAATCAAAGCTAAGGACCACTTTTAGCATGCCTGTCATGAATCGCTCAAAAAACATACTTGTTGCCAGTGGCAACAAGCTCAAATTTTAACCAGTGATTTATCTGCCAACATTCTGTCGTATGCTCTCGATCATCGCCCTGACCTCATCGCGGGAAGGCCGTCTGGCAGGCTGCACGGGGATGATCGCCGCCGGTACAGCACGCGTACCGGTTGTCGGTGGATTGTTGCTGCCGGAGCCGGCAGGGGCAGGTGCTGCTGCTTCCGGCAGGTTCAGCTCACCGCTGCGGGCACGCCGCAGCATCGTGAACAGCCAGCCCACCGGGTTATTCAGCCTGCCAAGCCGCAGTTGCTCACGCAGCATGTCAGCCAGCGTCTTTGCCACCGCCTCAGGCAGTGAGGCCATCTGTGTGGTCAGCATCTGCCGGTCATCGCTGTTCAGTCCGTTCACAAAATCGTCAGGCAGAAAATGTTCCCCGCCCGGTACGTACGTTTTTTTATTCACACTCTGTGTGAAAGAACGTACGTTACAGTCCGGATTCCGGACTCCGGTGTAACTCGTTGATTTCAGACTGAGTCCTGATTCCGGACTCTGTGTTTTATCCACTGACGGGGTACTGAGTCCGTTTTCCGGACTCAGTGATTCCGGGATGTTTTTGGTGCTTTTTTGACTGAGTCCGGATTCCGGACTCCGGTTCACTGCCCGGCGATGACTGACCATCTGCCTGGGTGTGGACGGCGCGCTCAGGCGACTTTCGATAAGGGCCAGGCGACTGTGACGGTGACGCATTCCGGGGTCCTGAAGTATGTCATTCACCACGGCCAGCGCGGTCATGCGGACAGCTTTATTACGGCTAAGGCAACTCTCTTCAACCAGCTTAAGCCAGCCCGGATCGAAGGTTTCGGCGTCACGGTAACCCAGCGGCTCGTCATGCTGCGCGTAAATGTTGCCCCGCACACGCCCGCGGTCATCGCGTACCCGCTTACACAGGCTGAGCCAGCCGGTCAGGCGCAGCATCAGCAGGACGCGGCTGACCGTATCCCTCGATGCCTTCTCTGAATGCGCGGAGGCAAGCTGAACCTGCAGCTCATCGTAGGTCGGGAAGATGGCCCCTTCGTTCTGCTGGGCATAAAGCCTTATCATTACCCAGGCGGTTTTATCCAGCGGTGAAAGGCGTGTATCCAGAAACAGCCTGCGCGGGAACGCATCGTGCACGTTGCCCATGAACAGCAGCCCGCTGCGCTCCTGGCTGACATCGCCGGTATCGGTGCGCCGCTCAAGATTCTGCTGCATTCTGGCGAGCGTGTGCGCCACGATGCTGTCGGCGGGAATGGTCATTTTATGCTCTCCTCTTCAGCCTGAGACAGCACAGTGCCGGGATAAACCCGGCACTGTCTGGTCATCAGCGGCAGTCCGTTACCGCCGTATTTCACGGTTGTAGGTCTCATGGTCCATCAGCCACCACTGCCGGCAGCCATCCTTACTGAGAATGCGCCAGAACGGCCCCACGTCTATCTTGAGGTAGCCGTTCATGGTCAGCCGGCGGAACACCTTCTGTCCACCGCAGGCAGCGCGGAACAGCTGCTGCGCGCGGCGGCGTACTGCCGGTGACACCTGCTGCCGGGGGGAGAAATCACCCATTTCCATCACGCCTCCTTACGCACAGGTATTTCAGCCCGGCGGCCTGCGGCATTCGCCTCCCGACACCACTGGCAGACCCGGCTCCATACGGCCGTCAGTGAAAGCCCCAGTTGCTCGGCCGCCAGCATCATCGCCTCCAGCGCCTGATGGGAGTCCGGTGATGACAACCCTGCCGCTTTCCACTCGGCCCAGAGCGCGGCGTCCTGTGGCTCTGTCAGGGCCTGGGTTCGGCCCTGCCGGGATTCAATGCCCATCAGACGGCGGCGGGCGCTCACCTCCGAAGGAGACAGACCAAAATACCGGTCAATCAGCTCCATCGAACCGCCGAGCTCCAGTGCGCGGTCAATCATCATGAAGCGCTTCTGCTCATTGCGGGCCTGATTCAGCATCAGCCAGAAGTTTTCATGGTTCAGGGTGACATCGAGAACGGAAACATGTGACTGGCTGAGGTAATGCAGTTCATCAAGGCTCAGATGACTCAGCGCACGGATTTCCTCGACCGACATACCCAGTGACTCACAGCGGCGGATATTGCCGTTTTTGACGTCCATCAGCAGTGAGGACAGAATGGCCGTGGTGGCCTGAGAAAGATTATGCTGGCTCACAGGCCACCTCCTGATATCGCCCGGTCAGCGATGAGCAGAACATCAAAAAGCCAGCCCGACAGGCAGGCACTCCATAAAAGAACGTCAGTCATGTGCATGCCCTCCCGCCGTTATCTGCCGGGAAGCCTGTGCGCCACTGAGACCATGATGGAGGTCGATATCGCGACCTGCGAAAAAACCGGCCACCCGGGCCGTTCTGTCACCCCGGCATTTGCCTGCAGACCGGACCGCCATATCTTCCAGCGGCTCGCCTGCATGACGCCGGACCAGCCAGCGCTGCAGTACGGCGTTCTCTTCCCCCGAGGGTGCAAAGGACTGCAACACCTGCCAGACGCCGGATACCCAGCCCTCGCGGAACTGGTCTGCCCGGCGACGGCGCGTGCGCAGAAGAATGCGGCGCGT
Source organism: Klebsiella sp. LTGPAF-6F (assembly GCF_001753185.1). Taxonomy (NCBI): domain Bacteria; kingdom Pseudomonadati; phylum Pseudomonadota; class Gammaproteobacteria; order Enterobacterales; family Enterobacteriaceae; genus Klebsiella; species Klebsiella sp. LTGPAF-6F. Next base: position 435,792 of record NZ_CP017450.1, on the reverse strand, counting down.
GCGATACCCGGACATATGTGCGTCTGTGGCGGCACGCAACTGCCGCTGGAGAACGGTATAGATGTAGAGCGCCACCTCCGGTCGTTCGCTGAATCCATAAAAGTGCAGTGAACGGCGCACGCTGCTCACGCCCTGTGGACTGACATGAACATGCCAGCCAAACCAGCAACGGCAGCCCGTGGCCATACAGACCACGGTTGCCAGCGAGCTCAGCCAGGCCGGCACCTTTTCTGCATCACTGGTCAGGCTGAAACAGACTGACTCACTGACATCACTGAGGGAAAGCATGTCCGGCGTCAGCCCGTGGCGCTGCATCAGCCGCTGTGCCAGCGCCACCGCACGCGCGGCTTCATGCGGGTTGCTGTTGCGGGTGCCCAGCGCCATCAGGCGCCGGATACGGGCAGTGATTTTTGCGTTATCCGACATGGCGCATCCCCCTGCCACCGTCGGCCCGGTGACGGTTTTTCATCTCTTTTACCTCCTGGCAACCGGCACAGAGCTCCACGCCCGGAACCGCAAGCTGACGGGCAACCGGAATAGCCGCACCGCAGCATTCGCAGAACGCTTTTGACGGTGTTGCAGAGTTTACCTTTGCCCGGATGGCATCGATGCCGTGCTGGATGAACAGAGCTGTACTGGCCTGGGCCATTTCATCATTCAGATCATCAGACATTTTCCCCTCCTTTCGCAGCGAGTCGCTGCAGTTCACGCAGACGGCGGATAACGCGGATAAGGCGCATTGTTTTCACGACCGTGATATCGTCGAATACGGCCATGTCAGCCGGTGACTGAGAACCGAAGAAATTCAGGCAGAACATAAACATATTGAACTGCCTGTTGGGGAGCGAGCCGGACAGGCCCGCCAGGAAGAGGACAAATTCGCTGCCGGTTTCGGAGACGGCAAAGCCTGCTGACTGAGGGTTTTTATCCTCCCGCACATTGTCCGCGCAGCCCATCGCCTCAGCAATCTCGAAGACAAGCCGGTAAGCCATATCCTGCAGGTGCTCAATATCATCCTGGAGGGCCGGGATGTGCCAGATATCACTGACGGGCTCAAGTCCGGTTGCGGCAAAGGCGACCGAACTGACGGACGCAGCCGGGGACGCATTCTCCTCGCCAAATGCTGACATCAGTGTGTCCGGGCTGAAATCAGGGAGAGAAATGCTGTCAGGGTCAGCCGTTTCGCCAGAAATGACCGGCCGTCCGCCAAACAGATCATTCTGTACTTCACGACGTGGTTCACTGCCGGCGGTCATCAGTGCGTTCACAGGCAATTCAGCATCTGCGGGCAGTTCCGGTGCCGGCTCAGGGCGTCCGGGTGTGGTCAGCGTGCCGCTGCGCAGTCCCGTGACCGGCGTTTCAGATGCAGTATCCGGAGGCAGGACAGTCACCTGCGGCTCCGGGGGTTCACGACCTGCCGCTTTTTCCTGTGGTGGCGTCAGTACGGGCAGCGGAGGCGGCTCACCAAACTGCTCACGGCGTTTCTGCTCGCGGGGGTCCAGTTCAATCATCCAGCGGTCATAGTTCAGGCTGGGATGTGGCAGCGCCTTAACCAGCTGACCGATAAACTCATCACGGAATGTCTCATATGCATAACTGTCAGGATCGTCAAACCCCTGGCAACTCGCCTCAAAGACCTGATCGAACGAACACTGCGGGGAGGACTCATGTGCGAACTGCGACCAGACCTTTCCTGCCTGGGAACGAATGCGCAGCAGTGACAGCACCTGCAGACGTGCCAGACCACTGTTGAGCAAGTTCGGGATGCAGGGCCAGAGATATTTTATGGTATCCTCCATCCTACTGATGGTTGAATAGTCAATAGGATAGCCTTCAAGGTTTAAAAGATCGGATAGTTCTCGCAGAGTCACTGGACGTCCCATCAGCTCTTCCTGAATGGCTCTGGCACTGTGTACACCAAACGCTTTATCTATGTAACTCAGGTCTCCTCTGACTTCGTTTTCTGCCAGGTGCCCGACCAGACATTTCAACCGTCCTGGCCAGGGTTTAAAAATAGTGTGAACGCGATAGAAACGCTCATCACCAGTCTCCTGCCACAGTTCGCAGAGGATCTGATACCGGGTGTTACCCCCGTCGCTGAAAATGTAAACGTCTTCGCCGTCCGGATCGCGTGTCACTTTCGGTACCTGGACCAACCCACAGGCCCTGATGGAAGCCTTGATTTCATCGAAATGTGGGTTACGGCTCTTGCGGGGGTTGTCCGGATTAGGGCGCAGTTGGTCAAGAGTGAGGACCATTGCCATCTCGCTGACTGGCAGGGGGACTGCGGCGGGAACCGCATCACCCTGAGCCGGGGTTTTGCCGCGCTGCAGCATGGCCGCGCCAAGATTAAGATTACGGACGTTGCTCATGCGCTCCTCCCCGGTCGGCCCGCGACGTCAGAAAAACGGGTAAAACGACCTTCATACTGCAGGCGGATCGTCCCCGTGGGTCCCTGGCGCTGTTTACTGATAATGATTTCAGCAATCCCTTTATCCTCGGTGTTTTCGTGATAGACCTCATCGCGATAAATAAAGACGATGACGTCAGCGTCCTGCTCCAGGGCACCGGAATCACGTAAATCACCGTTGTTGGGGCGCTTATCCGCGCGGCTTTCAAGCTGGCGGTTCAGCTGTGACAGTGCCACCACCGGACACATCATCTCTTTGGCCAGCGCTTTTAGTGACCTGGAGATTTCCGCAATTTCCTGCGTGCGGTTTTCCTGATCCGGGCACCGCATCAGTTGCAGGTAATCGAGCCCGATAATCGACGGGTGACCGTAGCGGCGGGCATTGCGCCGGGCGCGGATACGCAGCATCGCCGGCGTCAGTGAGCCGGTATCATCAATGATGAGACTGTCGTTGAGATCACCCATCAGCAATGCCGACGCGTCTGTTGCACGAGCCCAGTCCTCATCATCCATCAGCCCGCTTTTAAGATGCGTGAGGTCAATACTGCCAAGCGACGCGAGCATACGCATCAGGATCTGTTCGGTGGGTTGCTCCATACTGTAAAGCTGCCCCTTTGAGCCGGATTTTTTCATCAATGAGTTCAGTAGCAGGCTAATGAGAAGCGCTGTTTTCCCCATCGAGGGACGAGCCGCAATAAGTACCAGGTCACCCGCCTGGAGACCACTGGTCATGGCATCAAGTTCTTCAAAACCTGTTGGCGTACCGGTAATACCGTCAGGCACATTGCATCGCCGCTCCAGTTCTGGCAGCAGCCTTTCCATCCCTTCAAGCAGCGTGACGCCCTGCTCTGGTTCAGCGCGCTCTGCCAGACGGGTAATTTTCTGCTCGGCGGTCTCCATCACCCTGTCAATATCGGTGCCAGGTGTCCTGACTGATTCGGTGATTTCAGCGCCAATGGAGGCCAGTTGCCTTGCCCGGCTGGTTCTGGCCACAATGTCACAGTACGCAACGATATTTGCCGCACTCGGGGTGTTTTTACTGAGCTCAGCCAGGTAGGCAAAACCACCTAGTTGTTCAAGGGCATCTTTACCGCGACTTTCGATACTCTCCGAGAGCGTAATCAGGTCAAGCGGCTTTCCTGCCGCAACCAGACGGGTCATTTCCTGATAGATAACTTTATGGACTTTCTGGAAAAAATCATCAGCACTCAGACGGAGTGCCACTTCATCCCAGCGGTCGTTATCCAGCATAAGACCCCCGATGACAGACTGTTCAGCATCAGGGGAATAAATCCCCGGTATATTTCTGCGATCGTCAGACACGCTCACCTCCCTTTGCCAGCGTATCGAAAAGGCTTACCCATTCAGGGAACAGTTCGCAGGCGAGGCCATGCATAGAATCAAATGCGGAATCGCTTTTACGGCTGGTTTTCTTCTCAAGGCGGTGCACTGGCTGACCTGCTGCATGCCCCTGCTTATAAACGTCCAGGTCATAAATGCGGGTCTGGAGCATATCGATGACGATCTTATCTGCATGCTGACTGTAATCGCCGCTTACTATGATGTTTTCGGCCTGTTCAACTGTGGTTTTCGCGAGCAGCGTATAATCCATACAATTAACCAGCATATGTATGCGTGGGAGACTGATACCAAAAGCCATATACGGGATCAGTTCTTCCATCAGAGCTACAGTTCCACGCATAAATTCACGAACATCCGGCAGAACAGGTTTAACCATCCCAATCATTTCGCCGGTAGCGGCCAGAATAATCAGTTCGGACATCACTGAACGTGAACCCTGTGAATCAATCAAAATGACGTCATACTGACTGAAAACCTGATTTGACAGTGCATTACGAAGACGCACGCGTCCGTCAGGAACATTGAGCATATAGGTAGGTAAAAGGTTTCGAGGGTCATTGGAGACGATGACATCAAGGTTATCGATCGTGGTGCGGGAAATAATATTTTCAGCTTTTGATAGGTCTACGGTCTGCATGAGCAGTTCGTATAGGCCGCAGGGTGCTTCATATGCTAACGGGTAGATACTGCTGGCGGTAGGCTGAGCATGGTCGCCGTCAATAATAAGGGTTTTTATGCCTGCATCGGCGAGAAAACCACCGAGATTAGCGGCCTGGGTTGATTTCCCCTCGCCACCTTTGGTAGAAACTACGGGTACAACTTTCGTTTTTGAATGCATTTCGTCACCTGAATAACATTATTCAGATGAGAACGATTGCTCACTTCACTGCTTTCCAAAAACACGGGGATTGAAAATCCCCGTGTCCTTGGTTCGATTCCGAGTCCGGGCACCACTTATTCAGAGAACCCAGCCTATGGCTGGGTTTTTGCTTTTCTGCGGCCGGACTCTCCATCGAACTCCGTTCGATTATTCGCCGCACAGCGGCTCACCCCTTCGGGGCCAGCGCGGCAAGCGCGCTGTTCAACGCCTGCGGCGTTAGTCCGAGTCCGGGCACCACTATTCAGAGAACCCAGCCTATGGCTGGGTTTTTGCTTTTCTGCGGCCGGACTCTTCATCGAACTCCGTTCGATTATTCGCCGCACAGCGGCTCACCCCTTCGGGGCCAGCGCGGCAAGCGCGCTGTTCAACGCCTGCGGGGTGAGCTGAGTGCGTCGAACAATTAAACTTCATTAAAACTCTTTTTTGCGGAGCCCTTTCGAGCTCCGCGGACGCTGCTATTTCAACAGGGATTTAACTTTTCTGCCCACCCGACGAACCAGACTTCTGCCTCTGTTGGCGCCCTGAACGTGAATGGCTTCATAAAGGGCATTAAAGCGGTCATGGGCCCAGCCATCTCTTTGCTGGGAAATAAGACCATCAATCTTATGATTTAAAAGCTGCAGTTCATTGCTGACAGAGTGGCCGCCATTGATGCTACGCAGTCGGCTCACCTCGCTCTCCAGTTCATGAATTTTTTCGAGGTAAGCAGGAATCAACCCCATCGCATAATTATATTTCACATTTTCATCCATAAATGGACGGAAACTACGATAGTTATTTTTGCTCTTATTTCCGCTTAACAACATTCCGGAGTTTGCTACTCTGTACCAAAACAGCGGTTCAGGAACGAGCTGCAATTTATAGCCTTGTAAGGAGACTTTCGCAAAAAACTCCCAATCTTCATGGCCTAAACCATAATCTTCAGTAAAGCCACCGATATTGTCGAAAGCTTCTTTGCGAATAAGGGCATTAGCATCGCCAAAGCAGTTGCTAAAGCTGGCGATATTTAAATCCGGGCCTAACGGCAGCCAGCAGTGCGTCATTTTACGGAACGGAGAAGGGAACTCTTCACCAAAAATAAGATCGCTTGGGGTGGTTAACACATCGGCCCCGGAGTTTAATGCTGCCGTGACAAATGTCTCAACCTCAAAAGGTTTAGCGACATTATCATCGTCCATAAACATCAGATATTCACCGGAGGCGTGTCGCGCAGCCAAATTTCGCGCTGCGCCCAGGTAGTTATTAGAACTACGGATGATTTTCCAGCCTCGAGCGTTAAAATCGTTCTCGATAAGGTTCAAATAACGATGAGATTCTTCTTTTGTACTTCCATCATCAACTAAAATGACTTCAATATTTTGATACGTCTGCGTTTTAATTGAGGCAAGTGCCTGCTGGAGCAAATGGTGGCGATCGAAATGAGTGATACACACGCTAACTAACGGGCGATTCAATTCATCTATTTTTTTGAAGACGCTGTTATCTTTTCGCTCAATAGCGGCAAACCACGCTGCCTGGATATTTTCCTGTGACTCAACCAGCCCAGGCTTGATATTTATATTCTTTAAGCGATAGTGGATTTTACCGTACAAATCAACCGGCGTTGGGGTAAACAGAACCTCAGCATGATGCTCTTGCGGAATCAGTTCTGGAATTCCTCCGACGTTTGAGGCGAGGAAGTTAACGTTATTAACCAGGCACTCATAAACTGTATACGGAGAGTTTTCAACGAGCGATGGGATGATGACTAATACATTTTTTCTTTTTATATATTCATTAGCATTAGTACGATCGTAATCGCTGATGATATTGACTGCCAGACCCAGATTTTTGGTCTGGTTCATGATATAGGTAAAGGAATCAATTTTACCCAGCGTGACATTCTTCCCGAGGAAGGTCACGCCAGAGATCGTCTCTTTGTCTTCGTCAGAGAGCTTTCTTAATGCGCGCAGGAAGATATCGAGCCCTTTACGGGTTTCAAGTCGGCCGAAAAATACAAGCTCAACGCCTGAAGCGGGTGTTTCATTTGTTTTAACTGCAACATCACTTCTCGTCTCAAACCCTTGAAATGGCTCGCAATTTAAAATGACGTGGCGTTCTTCAGGAACATTCCAGTGTTTACTCAACATCCAGTCAATTAAATACTGAGAAGGACTAACGACTTCATCAGCCATCTCAACAACCATTTTCTCCATATAATAGAGTTCAAGATGATTCTGATCATATGGAAGCTGGTAATTACCTTCATCAGCCCATAATGTTGAGCTATGAGTATTGACAATGAATTTTGTATTTTCAAAATCAGTGCCATTCTTTTTACTTAATAAAGCGTAATACAGATCTGCCTGCCACTCACAAGAAATAATAGTGTCGTAGACATTATTTTCTTTCAGCCAGAGTAAAATTGAGTAACTTTTTCTTCTAAAATAAGGCGCATCAATATTAATCTCTTTTACCAGACCGGTACTTAGCAGATTAATACCAAAGGTGCTATAAATACGTGACCAATCGCTAAAAGTTGATGCAGAAGACTCCGAATAGTCACCACATGTATACAATACATCGACATCATAACCCTTTTTTGCCAAAGTAGTGGCAAGGGCAGTGAAAGCAGTACCAATGCCGCCGTTACGGACAGGCCCCTCTATGTCCGGCGTCATTATAAGAACTTTTTTCATTGTGATCTTTCCTTAGTAACCTAGACTTTTCTATAATAATGAGTGAGTTGAAGTAATATTAAGATAGCAATCAATAGCTTCTGTTAAACAGGATAAAAAATGACCAGTGCAGAGTTAAAATTTGATTTATTTCTAAAATCCTATCATCCATCTCATCGATTTGTCTATAAGGCAAACCCCGGTAACGCGGGTGATGGCGTGATTGCATCGGCAACGTACGATTTTTTCGAACGAAATGCGCTTACCTATGTTCCTTACAGGGCCGATGAGCGCTACAGCGCTGATACTGATATTTTAATTTTTGGTGGCGGAGGAAACCTCATAGAAGGACTGTATGCTGAGGGCCGCGATTTTATTCAAAGTAATATTCACAAATTTCACAAAACGATCATTATGCCTTCGACCATCAGAGGGTATAGCGATTTATTCACTAATAATATAGATAAGTTAGTTGTCTTTTGCCGAGAAAATACCACTTTCGATTATATAAAATCTCTCAGCTATGAGCCAAATAAGAACGTATTCATTGCTGATGACATGGCATTTTATCTCGATCTTAGCCAGTACCTGTCTCTTAAACCTGCCTATAAACAACAGGCAAACTGTTTCAGAACAGATTCAGAGTCTCTGACAGGAGAACATAAAGAAAACAATCATGATATTTCGCTCACGTGGAATGGCGACTATTGGGATAATGAATTTCTGGCACGAAACTCTACCCGCTGCATGATCAACTTTCTTGAAGAGTATAAAGTTGTAAATACCGACAGACTTCATGTGGCAATTTTAGCCTCCCTGCTGGGAAAAGAAGTCAATTTCTACCCTAACTCATACTACAAGAATGAAGCCGTTTATAATTACTCGCTGTTAAATCATTACCCAAAAACGTGCTTTATTACTACCAGCTAAAAAATGCAGCGTATATTAATACGCTGCTAAAAATTCACATAATCTTTACAGCATTATCAATTATTGCCTGCCAGCCTTCACGCGAGTATTCATTTGCCCGGCTATAGTCGGCAAATCTATCGATTGCACCAATAAAAAGATTATCAGTCACTTTCTTGATTTCACCTGGAGCTGAAGTTTCAACGTTACTTTTCACGTAAAGTATTTTACTGTTACCGTGCTTCTTAAACTCTTTTGCTAAAGCGGATACTATATCATCAAGATTATTGCCATTGCTTTTTACGACAAAAATTTTATTGTCATCAACAAGGCTTTTCTTAAATTTGCTTATCAGGTAAGTAATCTTCTCTACTTCTTTTTTATAAATAAGATCATTTTCCTGTGCAGAATAACGCCAGACCCAGCTATCATTTTTATTATCGCTATACATTTCAGTATGAAAACAAATATCATACTGCTGATCAAGCACCATATCCTGCCAGGATGGGGTCAGGTTTTCATAGACATACAAACCAGCAAAATCAGATTCTATTAGTTTTAGAAGAGCATGATAGTTTTTTATTAAAGTCCAACGAAACAAGCTGCCTTCATCATAACCTGACTCTCTGAGAAAGAAAGCAAACTCACAATTATCACCGAGACTTTCGAAACGCTGTAATTTATTCATCATTATTTTCCAGAAGGGGAACCGAAGGATTATACAATAAGGTACCTCTGGCTAACACCAAAAATGTCGTCAGATGCCGTCCGCGCAGGGCAACATAACGCGATGAAAACATGGCATATCAGCATGACGCCCCCTCGTGGGATTATCGCGCGTTCTGTACCGATATGATGCACATAAGCCATTGATAATATTTTTTTTCAGGCCGGGCCCGGATAAAGCCGCCCGGCGGAAACCCAGGCTCGGGAGCGAAGCGAGCCTCAGACAAACATCTTTCTTCCCAGCTGGCGCCCCGCCTCCAGATGCGCCTCCGCCGTTTTCAGGTCAGGCAACAGCAGCATCTGCGAACTGGCTACCGTCGCCCCGCAGTAATCAAAAATCCCGTGGACAATCTGCGCATGAAAAGCATCGGTAAACCCGTGCTTGTCATACGTTTGTTGACTCGCTGCGCCTAATGCCACCAGATGCACCCGCAGGCGGCCCAGCTTCTTCACGACATCGCCGTCGGCGGTCTCCTCATAGGCCCAGCCGTTTGAAAACACGCGGTCAACCCAGCCCTTTAACAGCCCAGGCATCGACCACCAGTAAACGGGAAAAACCAGCACCAGCGCGTCGGCGTTATCAATTCTGGCCTGCTCGGCCATCACGTCGGGCGGCGTGTCGCCGGTTTGCAGAAATGCGGCGATATCCGGCTCGGCAAATACCGGGTTAAAGCCTTCCTGCGTTAAATCCGCTATGTCAGCCGTATGCTGCGGGCCGGATTCGGCAATTCCTTGCGCAATCGCCGTCGCTACGCTGTGAGTCAGCGACGTCTTGAGAGGATGAGAAACCACGATTAATGCATGCATGACGGATACCCCAGTTGCGCTATAACGATATTGGACGTAGTCTTATATACCAACAGTAACCTACTATTAGTAAGTTACCTTTAGTATATTAGTATGTCAACGGGAGAATGTTTCCATGTCTGAACCACTCGTACGTCAGCGTTTAACGCGAGAAGAGCGGCGCAAGCAGCTGATTGATGTCGCCTGGCATATTATTCGGCAAGAAGGGACCGATGCTCTGACGTTGGGTTATCTGGCGACGCAGGCGGGCGTGACTAAACCCGTGGTTTACGATCACTTTGACAGCCGTTCAGGGCTTTTCGCGATGCTTTATCGCGAATACGACCAACGCCAGACGGCGCGAATGGATGAGATACTGCGCAATACCGAACCGAATGCGGAGAAGCTGGCCTCGGCGATCGCCAACGCCTATATCGAGTGCGTGCTGCTTCAGGGGCGCGAGATGCCCAGCGTCATGGCCGCGCTGGCCGGGACGCCAGAGCTGGAGAAGATCAAACAAGAGTGCATCGCCACCTTTACCGGAAAATGTCGGGACTATTTTTCGCCGCTTTGCGAGAGTGAGAATCTCAGCGAGGCGGCCATTCTCGCCATGCTCGGCTCCGCCGACGGGCTATCGGCCGCGGTAGTGAACGGCGTCATCACGGAGCAGCAGGCTAAAGATGAGCTTTTTCAGGTGATTATGTCGATGCTGCAGCGCTGCTGTCATCGCTAAATCGCGCCCGCCGTCCGGCGGACGCGTTGATTATCAGCCGCCCGCTTTCTTGATCGCCGCATCCAGCGAGGCTTTATCCGCCAGCCCCGGGAATACGGTGATCGTCGCTTCCGTGGCGCCGGTAGTCGGCATCACGATAACGCCCGGCGTCCCGCTCAGGCCAATTTCCTGCGCCAGCTGATTGGTGCTTTCCAGTACCGGCTCAACGTCCGCCGCTTTCTTCGCGTCGAAATTCACTTTCTTCGCCTGCTGCTGGATGTCGGCAGCCGTCAGCTTGCCTTCGTTATGTCCGGTGGAATAGATCCCGTTATGGTAGGTCAGATAAGCCTCTGCGCCCTTCTGCTGATAAATCTGCAGGCCGGTTTTGGCCGCTTCAAGCGAGGTTTCCCAACGGCTGCCAAAGATCGGCCACTCTTTAAAGGCAAAGCGGGTCTGCGGGTTCTCTTTAATCACCTGCTCCATTACCGGCGCCAGACGACTGCAGTAAACGCACTGATAATCAAAGAATTCAATGACCGTAACTTTGCCCTCTTTCGGGCCGTAGGTTGGCGTATTTTTATCCTGGGTCAGCGCGGCCGCATTCTTCAGTACCGCCTGGGTCGCGGCGCTGGCCTGCTGCTGTTGCTGAATTTGCTGTAGCTTCTGGCTGGCCTGCAGCAGCACTTCCGGATGCGCGACTAAGTAATCCGCGGCGATTTTGCCAATACGGGCCTCTTGTTCAGGCGTAAAAGTCGGCGCATCAGCAGCGGTCGCCATAAGCGGAAACAGGGTAGCGCCGATAAAGGCAAATGTGAGTAAATTCTTATGGCCGGGCATGTAGTTAGTCCTTGCGATAGGTGAACGGCAGATGTATTTCTACGAACAAAATATCATCCTTTGCCTGCGAATCATTGCCGGACCATGCAATGATTGGTAACGATATTTTTCAATCACTCGCTGCGCGCGGTCTCTCTGTAAGGTGGCCAGAGTGCCCTAACGAGAGTACGCTTCGCCCCTGCGTTTTTCCGTAGGTTCTCTTTTTTGGTTCGATGAGTTGGGTATGAATGCGTTTTTCAGTCAGTGGGACGTGGCGGTTATTCTGCTGCAAATTATTGCTATCGATCTGTTATTGGGTGGCGACAACGCGGTGGTGATCGCGATGGCCTGCCGTAAACTGCCGCCTCAGCAGCGTACCAAAGCGATTATCATCGGTACCGCCGGCGCAATAGCGGCGCGCGTGCTGCTTTTAGCTATTGCGATCTATTTACTCTCATTGCCGTGGCTTAAAGTGGTCGGCGCGCTGATGCTACTGTGGATTGGCATCAAGCTGGTGACCAATCAGGAAGAAGAGAATGATGTCAGCAGCTCCAGCAGCCTGTGGCGTACCGCGGTCACCATTACCGTTGCCGATGTCATAATGTCGCTGGATAACGTGCTGGCGGTGGCCGCCGCCGGAAAAGGCCATCTGCTTCTGGTCGCGCTGGGCGTATTGATCAGCATTCCGATTATCGTCCTCGGCAGCAAGCTGGTGCTGGCTATCCTCAACCGCTTCCCGTCCGTGGTGATGCTGGGCGGTGCGCTCATCGGCTGGATAGCCGGTTCCATGATGGTGACCGATGTGACCATCGTTCATCTGTTCCCCAACGCGCCCGCCGCGCTCCCCGTGATGGGCGGAGCCATTGGCGCTGCCCTTGTGCTGCTGGAAGGGTTGCGCAGAAACCGCAGGCGCTCCAGCGAATAGCTGGCGTTCACGCTTGGCCGCCGTCAATCCCGACGGCGTCAAGTTTGCGCCATTTTTCCCCCACATCCGCCCTCATTTGCCCTACGCTTAGTAAAGACACCTGATCCAGGGATCTGTAACCATAATATTGCGCATAAATGAGATAACATCATGGAATTAAAGGATTATTATGCCATTTTAGGGGTTCAGCCAACGGACGATCTGAAAACCATTAAGACCGCCTATCGCCGTCTGGCACGTAAATACCACCCCGATGTCAGCAAAGAAAACGATGCCGAAGCCAAATTCAAAGATCTCGCCGAAGCCTGGGAAGTGCTTAAAGATGACCAGCGCCGCGCCGAATACGACCAGCTCTGGCAGCACCGTAACGATCCGCAGTTTGGCCGTCAGCAGCAGCATTCCCACGAGCAGAGCTATAGCCAGCAGGACTTCGACGACATCTTCTCCTCCATGTTTGGCCAGCAGGCGCACCATAGCCGCCGCCAGCACGGCGTCCGCGGTCATGACTTAGAGATAGAAGTCGCGGTATTCCTTGAGGAGACCCTGGCCGAGCAGACGCGCACCATCAGCTATAAGCTGCCGGTTTATAACGTCTTTGGCATGGTCGAAAGCGAAACGCCGAAAACCCTGAACGTGAAAATTCCCGCGGGCGTCGTCGACGGCCAGCGGATCCGCCTGAAAGGCCAGGGCACCCCCGGCGAAAATGGCGGCCCTAACGGCGACCTGTGGCTGGTGATTCATATCGCCCCGCATCCGCTGTTTGATATCGTCGGACACAACCTTGAAATCGTCCTGCCGCTGGCGCCGTGGGAAGCAGCGCTAGGCACCAGGGTCACTATCCCGACGCTGAAAGAGAGCATCCTGCTGACCATTCCGCCGGGCAGCCAGGCCGGTCAGCGGCTGCGGGTGAAGGGCAAAGGGCTGACCAGCAAAACCACCACCGGCGACCTGTATGCGGTGATAAAAATCGTCATGCCGCCAAAACCAGATGAGAAGAGCCGTGAGCTCTGGCAGCAGCTGGCGGATGCACAATCCAGCTTCGAGCCGCGTAAGACATGGGGGAAAGCCTGATGGCTAAGATAACAGTGACGTTCACGATTACCGAGTTTTGTCTCCACACCGGCCTTTCCGAAGAGGAGCTTAACGAGATTGTTGGCCTCGGCATGATCGAGCCGCGCCAGCCGCAGCGGGAAAACTGGCTGTTTGACGATAGCGCGGTGACCATCGTTCACCGCGCCGTACGCCTGCGCAAAGAGCTGGAGCTGGACTGGCCGGGCATCGCTGTGGCCTTAACGCTGCTGGACGAGAACGCGCGCCTGAGCCGCGAAAATCAAATTCTGCAGCAGCGGCTGGCGCGCTTTCTGACCCATAGCTAAGCCGTAGCCCGCTCTCTTCCTGTGGCACCGCCCGGTCCTTACCGGGCCTGGGCGGTCCGCGAATGACCTCAAGCCCGTAGCCGCTCAGGACATAAAAAATGCCGCCGGGGGAAGCCCGCGGCGGCATGAATTACTGGCAAAACGATTTAGTCGTTGATGCGCGGATGCTGCTGCACCAGACGAGAACGTTTTTCCTGCAGGTCGGCGATTTCCTGATCGATATCTTCGATTTTATGTTCGATGTTATCGTAGTGCTCGCCGAGAATTTCTTTCGCTTCCTGAATATCCGAAGCCGCTGGCGTCGCCCCTTTCAGCGGACGATTGGCGGTCTCTTTCATCGACAGGCCGGTAATCAGACCAATCAACGCCACCACCATCAGATAGTAAGCCGGCATCATCAGGTTCTGCGTGCTTTCCACCAGCCACGCCGCCAGAGTCGGCGTCAGACCGGCAATCAGCACCGAGATGTTAAAGGCGCTGGCCAGGGCGCTAAAGCGGATGTGGGTCGGGAACATCGCCGGCAGCGACGAGGCCATCACCCCGATAAAGCAGTTCAGCACCACCGCCAGCAACAGCAGACCGGCGAAAATCAGGCCAAGGACGTTACTGTTAATCATGATAAAGGCCGGAATCGACAGCCCGAACAGCGCCACGCTACCAATCAGGATGAACGGACGACGGCCAAAACGGTCGCTGAGCATACCGATAACCGGCTGAACGAACAGCATCCCGACCATGATGGCGATGATGATCAGCACCCCGTGGTCTTCAGAATAGTGCAGGTTATGCGACAGGTAGCTCGGCATGTAGGTCAGCAACATGTAGTAGGTCACGTTGGTGGAAATCACCAGACCGATACAGGTTAGCAGGCTACGCCAGTGTTTGGTCGCAATCTCTTTGAAAGAGACTTTCGGCCCATCCTGCAGGCCCTCGCGGTCGCCCTGCTCCATTTTATCAACGTGCTGCTGGAACGCCGGCGTCTCTTCCAGCGCATGACGCAGATAAAGTCCGATAATCCCTAACGGCAGCGCCAGGAAGAACGGAATACGCCAGCCCCAGTCGAGGAAGTTCTCTTCGCCCACCACGCTGGAAATCAGCACGACTACGCCCGCGCCCATGACAAAACCGGCTATCGAACCGAAGTCCAGCCAGCTGCCCATAAAGCCGCGTTTACGGTCAGGCGAGTACTCTGCAACAAAGATAGAGGCACCGGTATATTCGCCGCCCACCGAGAAGCCCTGCGCCATTTTACACAGCAGCAGCAGGATCGGCGCCCAGATACCAATCGTGGCATACGACGGAATAAGGCCGATACAGAATGTACTTATCGACATGATAACGATGGTTATCGCCAGAATCTTTTGTCGACCGTATTTATCGCCCAGCATCCCGAAGAACAGGCCGCCTAATGGACGAATTAAGAAGGGAACCGAGAAAGTACCGAGCGCGGCAATCATCTGCACGCTGGGGTTGGCATCGGGGAAAAAGACCTTACCAAGCGCATATGCAACAAAACCATATACCCCAAAATCGAACCATTCCATCGCGTTACCCAGCGACGCTGCGGTAATCGCTTTCTTCAGTTTGCTATCATCAATGATGGTCACATCCCGAAGCGTGATGGGTTTTACTTTTTTCCTTTTAAGCATAATTATCCTCTTTTGCTCTCGCCTTGAGCGCACGAATCTCCGCCGAATGACAAGGTCATTCGCGTCATGCGTTGGGAGCGGCGAATTGCTGTGCTCCACATTTCAAGCGTAGCAGGTTTGCCTGCACTGTCTGCTGACAGTCCGTACAACCGAACCTGTTGACGCCTGCTCTGGCCATAATGAAATAAGCGGTACCGCTAATAAGTGTAGTGAATTTGCGTTCTCGCCTTTTTACCCTAACAGCGTTTAAATTTGGGATCAACTTCACAAAAATTTACCTACCCTTAAACAGAGTCATCCAAAAGCAATAAGTTCAATGAATATTGGAACTTAGCGATACATTTCCGCAAATATCCTGCGCTTTTTATGAAAATAAGCCCGCCAGGCCTCACGATATATATCCTCTTTCTCCGCTGCGATAAGTCATAAAAAAGGCCCGACAAAAGTGCGGGATTGCGCTATAATCAGCATTACTTTCGGCTATCAGCCGCCATTTAAAGGACCAACGTCCTGTTTTACCCAGTAATCGCGAGGAACGTCATGCAACTGCCACACTGCCCAAAATGCCATTCTGAATACACTTATGAAGACGGCGGCATGTTTATCTGCCCGGAATGCGCCCACGAATGGAACAATGCCGAGCCTGCGGACGATAACGACGCGCTGGTGGTCAAAGACGCCAACGGTAATTTACTCGCCGACGGCGACAGCGTCACCGTGGTAAAAGATCTGAAGGTTAAAGGCAGCTCTTCGATGCTAAAAATCGGCACTAAAGTGAAGAATATCCGCCTGGTTGAAGGCGATCATAATATTGACTGTAAAATAGATGGTTTTGGCCCGATGAAGCTAAAATCCGAATTTGTTAAAAAGAACTGATTTTATTCCCCCGACGCCCGTTGTCGGGGGGAAATATATTTTCCCGTGGCCTCCCGGAATCCCTCGCTGCCGCCTGGCTTAATTCTGCAATCCCCTTCTACGCTTAATGGAATATTCGTTACCTGAGGTAATGGTTATGCCCTTAAGTCCCTATATCGCTTTTAGCGGCAACTGCGCTGCCGCCATCGCTTTCTACCAGCAGGCGCTGGGCGCGGAGCTCATCCACAAAATCACCTGGGGTGAAATGCCGCAGAATACGCAGGACGCCGAAGATGGCTGCCCTTCCGGCCAGCATCTGGCTGCCGACGGTATCGCGCACGCCAGCCTGCGCATTGCCGATAGTATCCTGATGCTCAGCGACAGCCCCTCCAGCAACATGGAGCGCTACGCCGGATTTACCGTCGTGCTGGACTCGCAGGATGTTATTGAGGGTAAACGCTGGTTTGACGGCCTCGCCGACGGCGGGCAGATTGAGATGGCCTGGCAGGAAACCTTCTGGGCGCACGGCTTCGGTAAAGTTATCGACCGCTTTGGCGTCCCGTGGATGGTCAACGTGGTGAAAGAGCCTTAACGCTGGCCTTTTCCCCTCACCCTGTGCTCCCCCCGAAAGGGAGAGAGGGGGGAGTGAGGGCATCTGTGCATTCACTCCCCCTTCTCCTGTCATTCCACCGGCATCAACTCTTCATCCCCCGGTCATCATGAGTTAACCGAAATGTAACAAAAAACCGTCAGGATCGGCCCACGCTCAGAGGGAAATACTTCCTTGTCCTTAGTGAGGCTCGATTGACATGTACTTATCCAGACATCCGACCAGTTATCCAACGCGATATCAGGAAATTGCCGCCAAACTGGAGCAAGAGCTTCGCCATCATTACCGCTGCGGCGACTATCTGCCCGCCGAGCAGCAGCTGGCGTCCCGCTTTGAGGTTAACCGCCACACCCTGCGCCGGGCCATCGATCAGCTCGTCGAACGCGGCTGGGTCCAGCGCCGTCAGGGCGTCGGCGTGCTGGTGCTGATGCGCCCGATAGATTATCCGCTCAACGCCCAGGCCCGCTTTAGCCAGAATCTTCTCGAACAGGGCAGCCACCCAACCAGCGAGAAGCTGCTGTCGGTGGTGCGTCCGGCCAGCAGCCACGTTGCCGAGGCGTTTGCTATCAGTGAAGGCGATAACGTCATTCACCTGCGCACCCTGCGCCGCGTGAACGGCGTCGCCCTGTGTCTGATCGACCACTACTTTACCGACCTGCAGCTGTGGCCGGTTCTACAAACCTTTACCCACGGCTCTCTCCATGACCTGCTGCGCGATCGGCTTGATATCGAACTGACCCGCGTGCGCACCAAAATCAGCGCCCGACGCGCGCAGGCCAAAGAGAGCAATATTCTCGGCATTCCCAACATGGCGCCGCTGCTGTGCGTGCGCACCCTGAATCATCGCCAGGGCGAGCAGAGCGCGACGGAGTACTCCGTCAGCCTGACCCGCGCCGACATGATTGAATTCACCATGGAGCACTGAATGCACTTTGATACCGCAACCCGCCAGCGCTGGATGTCCGTGCTGGCCCACAGTGAACCACAAGAACTGGCGGCGCGGATGCAGACGCTGCAGCTCGCGCCGCAGTATGAGCTGATTCGCGCCCCGGAGACCGGGCTGGTGCAGCTGCAAGCGCGTATGGGCGGCATCGGCGACCGATTCTTCGCCGGAGACGCCACCTTAACCCGCGCCGCCATTCGCCTGGCCGACGGCACCCTCGGCTATAGCTGGATTCTGGGCCGCGACCGCCCGCACGCTGAACGCTGCGCGGCCATTGATGCCCTGATGCAGTCGCCACACCATTTTCACACCCTGATGGAAACCCTGATAACCCCGCTGGAAGAACAACGCAGCGCGCGCATTGAAGCCCGACGCGCCGAAGTCAACGCCAGCCGGGTCGACTTCTTTACTCTGGTTCGCGGAGATAACGCATGACATTACAACCCGCCTTTACCCTGGCTGTGCAGGATGCCCAGCACAGTTTCCGCCGCCTGCTGAAGGCGATGAGCGAGCCAGGAGTGATTGTCTCCCTCCAGCAGCTTCAGCACGGCTGGCAGCCGCTGAACGTCGCCTCCACCAGCCTGCTGCTGACGCTGGTGGATCACGACACGCCGGTCTGGCTCGCTCCCGCGCTGCATAACGATCTTGTCGGCCAGAATCTGCGCTTTCATACCGGCGCGCCGCTGGTTGAGCAGCCGCAGCAGGCGACCTTCGCCGTCGCCAGCGACAGCATCAGCGCCGAGCAGCTGAACGTGCTTTCCGCCGGTACCGTCGTCGCCCCGGAAACCGGCGTCACGCTGGTGGTTCAGCTTGCCAGCCTGAGTGGCGGCCGGATGCTGCGGCTGACCGGCGCGGGGATCGCCGAAGAGCGAATGATCGCCCCGCAGCTGCCGGAATGCATTATTGAAGAATTGACCGAGCGTCCGCATCCGTTCCCGCTGGGAATCGATCTGATCCTCACCTGCGGCGAACGCCTGCTGGCGATTCCGCGCACCACTCACGTCGAGGTCTGCTAATGTACGTAGCCGTCAAAGGCGGCGAGAAGGCGATCGTCGCCGCTCACGCCCTACAGGAACAGAAACGCCGAGGCGAGGGACGGCTTCCTGAAATCAGCGTTGATCAGATTAGCCAACAGCTTAATCTGGCGGTGGACCGGGTCATGACCGAAGGCGGCATCGCCGACCGGGAGCTGGCGGCGCTGGCGCTGAAGCAGGCCAGCGGCGACAGCGTCGAAGCGATTTTTCTGCTGCGCGCTTATCGCACCACCCTGCAAAGGCTGGCGGTCAGCGAGCCTGTCGACACCGCCGGTATGCGCCTTGAGCGCCGTATCTCGGCGGTCTATAAAGATATCCCCGGCGGCCAGATGCTCGGCCCGACCTACGATTACACCCACCGTCTGCTCGATTTTACCCTGCTGGCCAACGGCGAAACGCCGCCGCTGGCGACCGATAGCGCACCGCAGGAAGCCACGCCGCACGTCTTTAATCTGCTCGTCCAGCAGGGGCTGGCGAAGGCGGAGCGGGATACCGACGCGCAGCCCGACGATATCACCCGCCATCCGCCGGTTTATCCCTGTTCGCGCTCTTCGCGCCTGCAGCAGCTGGTGCGCGGCGACGAGGGCTACCTGCTGGCGCTGGCCTACTCCACCCAGCGCGGCTACGGACGCAACCATCCGTTTGCCGGTGAAATTCGCAGCGGCTACGTCGCGGTGGAGATCGCACCCGAAGAGCTGGGCTTCACCGTCACTATCGGCGAACTGCTGATGACCGAATGCGAGATGGTCAACGGCTTTGTCGACCCTCAGGATGAACCGCCGCACTTTACCCGCGGCTACGGCCTGACGTTCGGCATGAGCGAGCGCAAAGCGATGGCGATGGCGCTGGTTGACCGCGCGCTCCAGGCGCCGGAGTACGGCGAAGAGGTGGAGGGCCCTGCCCAGGATGAAGAGTTTGTGCTGGCCCATGCCGATAACGTCGAGGCCGCCGGTTTCGTTTCGCACCTTAAACTTCCCCACTATGTCGATTTCCAGGCCGAACTGGCGCTGCTTAAACGCCTGCAACGGGAGAATCAACGTGGCTAACGCACTGACCGGCTATAACTTTGCTTATCTCGACGAGCAAACCAAACGCATGATCCGCCGCGCCATCCTGAAAGCGGTGGCCATCCCCGGCTACCAGGTGCCCTTCGGCGGTCGCGAGATGCCTATGCCCTACGGGTGGGGAACCGGCGGTATCCAGCTTACCGCCAGCATCATCGGGGAAAATGACGTCCTGAAGGTGATCGATCAGGGCGCCGACGACACCACCAACGCGGTATCGATTCGTCAGTTTTTCAAACGCGTGACCGGCGTCGCGACCACCGAGCGCACCGAAGACGCCACGCTGATCCAGACCCGCCACCGGATCCCGGAAACGCCGCTGACTGACGATCAGATCCTGATCTTCCAGGTGCCGATCCCGGAGCCGCTGCGCTTTATCGAGCCGCGCGAAACCGAAACCCGCACCATGCACGCGCTGGAGGAGTACGGCGTGATGCAGGTGAAGCTGTACGAAGATATTGCCCGCTTCGGCCATATCGCCACCACCTACGCCTACCCGGTGAAGGTCAACGGCCGCTACGTGATGGATCCGTCGCCGATTCCAAAATTCGATAATCCGAAGATGCATATGATGCCTGCGCTACAGCTGTTCGGCGCCGGACGCGAAAAACGCATCTACGCGGTACCGCCGTATACCCCGGTTGAGAGCCTCGATTTCGACGATCATCCGTTTACCGTTCAGGAGTGGGATGAACCCTGCGCCATCTGCGGATCTCGCCATAGCTATCTTGATGAAGTGGTGCTCGACGACAGCGGCAAACGAATGTTTGTCTGCTCCGATACCGACTATTGCCGCCAACAGAGCGAGGAGCAGAAAAAATGAGTCATCCGTTACTGGCGGTGAACAACCTGACCCACCTCTACGCGCCGGGCAAAGGCTTCAGCGACGTCTCGTTTGAGCTGTGGCCGGGAGAGGTGCTGGGTATCGTCGGCGAATCCGGCTCCGGAAAAACCACGCTGCTGAAAGCGATCTCCGCCCGCCTGGCCCCGCAGCAGGGAGAAGTGCTGTATCAACAGCGCTCGCTATACGCCATGAGCGAAGCGGAGCGCCGACGTCTGCTGCGCACCGAATGGGGCGTGGTGCATCAGCATCCGATGGACGGCCTGCGCCGCCAGGTCTCGGCCGGCGGCAATATCGGCGAACGCCTGATGGCCACCGGGTCCCGTCACTACGGCAATATTCGCGCCACCGCCGGGCAGTGGCTGCAGGAGGTGGAGATCCCGCCTTCGCGCATTGACGACCTGCCCACCACCTTTTCCGGCGGGATGCAGCAGCGCCTGCAAATCGCCCGCAATCTGGTGACGCAGCCGAGGCTGGTGTTTATGGATGAGCCTACCGGCGGGCTGGACGTATCGGTGCAGGCGCGCCTGCTCGATCTGCTGCGCGGCCTGGTCGTCGAGCTGAACCTGGCGGTGGTGATTGTGACCCACGACCTCGGCGTCGCCCGCCTGCTGGCTAACCGTCTGCTGGTGATGAAGCAGGGCCAGGTAGTCGAAAGCGGCTTAACCGACCGGGTGCTCGACGATCCCCATCACCCCTATACCCAGCTGCTGGTGTCGTCGGTGTTGCAGAACTGAGTGAATGTCCACTCCCCGGTGGCGCTGCGCTTACCGGGGCTACGGATCCCGGGCCGTCTGCAAGCCGGTAGCCCGGACAGGCGCAACGCGCCGCCTCCGGGACTCCCCGGTCGCGCTTCGTGAGTTAATGCATCAGGTAGCCCGGATAAGGCGTTCACGCCGCGATCCGGGGAAATTCAGGCACGATGAGGCTAAAAATGAACGCCATCCGCGTTGAAAACATCCATAAAACCTTTGTTCTGCACCAGCAGCACGGCGTCCGTCTGCCGGTACTCGCCGACGCCTCGCTGACCGTGAATGCCGGTGAATGCGTGGTGCTGCACGGCCATTCCGGTAGCGGAAAATCGACCCTGCTGCGTTCGCTGTACGCCAACTATCTCCCCGATAGCGGCCACATTCATATTCGCCACGGCGATGAATGGGTGGACCTGGTCACCGCCACGCCGCGTAAAGTGCTGGAAGTGCGCAAAACCACCATTGGCTGGGTCAGCCAGTTTCTGCGGGTGATCCCGCGCATTTCCGCCCTCGACGTAGTGATGCAGCCGCTGCTCGAGCTGGGCATCCCGCGCGAAGAGAGCGCCGCGAAAGCCGCCCGCCTGCTAACGCGGCTGAACGTACCCGAACGCCTGTGGCACCTCGCCCCCTCGACCTTTTCCGGCGGCGAACAGCAGCGGGTTAACATCGCCCGCGGCTTCGCGGTCGACTACCCGATTTTGCTTCTCGACGAACCCACCGCCTCGCTGGACGGCAAAAATAGCGCCGCGGTGGTGGAACTGATCCATGAAGCCAAAGCCCGCGGCGCGGCGATCGTCGGTATTTTTCACGACGAGGCCACGCGCAACCAGGTCGCCGACCGTCTGCACCCGATGGGGATTTCAGCATGATTATCAATAATGTAAAGCTGATCCTCGAAGACGAGGTGATTAACGGCTCGCTGGAAGTGCAGGACGGCAGAATTTCGGCCTTTGCCGAAAGCCAGAGCCGACTGGCGGAGGCCATCGACGGTGAGGGCGGCTGGCTGCTGCCGGGGCTTATCGAGCTGCATACCGACAACCTGGACAAGTTTTTCACCCCGCGACCGAAAGTGGACTGGCCCGCCCACTCGGCGATGAGCAGCCACGACGCGCTGATGGTCGCCAGCGGCATCACCACCGTGCTGGATGCCGTGGCGATTGGCGATGTGCGCGACGGCGGCGATCGCCTGGAAAATCTCGAAAAAATGATCAACGCCGTGGAAGAGACGCAGAAGCGCGGCCTCAACCGCGCTGAACATCGGCTGCATCTGCGCTGCGAACTGCCGCATCACACCACCCTGCCGCTGTTTGAGAAGCTGGTTGGCCGCGAGCCGGTGAGCATGGTCTCCCTGATGGATCACTCCCCTGGCCAGCGCCAGTATGCCGACCGCAGCAAATACCGCGACTACTATCAGGGCAAATATCACCTGACCAACGAAGAGATGGACAAATTCGAAGAGGAGCAGATGGCTCTGGCGGCGGCCTGGTCTCAGCCTAACCGGCAGCGCATCGCCGCCATCTGTCGCGAACGGAATATCGCGCTGGCCAGCCACGATGACGCCACCTGCGAACATGTGCTCGAATCGCGCCAGCTTGGCAGCGTCATCGCCGAATTTCCCACCACGATCGCCGCAGCGCAGGCGTCGCGCCAGCACGGGATGAACGTTCTGATGGGCGCGCCGAATATCGTACGCGGCGGCTCGCACTCGGGGAACGTCGCCGCCCACCATCTGGCGGCCAGCGGCCTGCTGGACATTCTCTCCTCCGACTATTATCCCGCCAGCCTGCTGGATGCCGCTTTTCGCATCGCCGACGACGAGGGCAACGCCTTTACCCTCGCGCAGGCCATTCGTCTGGTGAGCAAAAACCCGGCCCAGGCGCTGGGGCTGCACGACCGCGGGGCGATTGCCGAAGGTAAGCGGGCGGACCTGGTGCTGGCGCGCCGTCACGGCGAGCATATCCATATCGATCACGTCTGGCGGCAAGGCAAGAGGGTCTTCTGATGACAGGGAAACTGATTTGGCTGGTCGGCCCCTCCGGCTCCGGCAAAGACAGCCTGCTGGCGGCTCTGCGCCAGCGGGAGCATCCGCAGCTGCTGGTGGCGCACCGCTACATAACCCGTCCACACAACGCGGGCTGTGAAAACCATATCGCCCTCAGCGAACATGAGTTTTTTACCCGCGCCGAACAGCATCTGTTTGCTCTTAGCTGGTATGCTAACAACAATTACTATGGCATTGGCATCGAGATTGACCTGTGGCTGCACGCCGGGTTCGACGTGGTCGCTAACGGTTCACGCGCCCATCTGCCGCAGGCGCAGGCGCGCTATGCCGACGCGCTGCTGCCCATCTGTCTGCAGGTTTCTCCGGCGGTGCTGCGACAGCGCCTGGAGCAGCGCGGACGGGAGAACGAGACGGAAATCGCCCAGCGCCTGGCGCGCGCGGCGCGCTATACGCCGAACGAGTGTCTGACGCTGAATAACGATGGCCGACTTAGCCAGTCGGTGGATGCCCTGGTTTCGCTGATTCGTATTCACGGCAACCGGCGCGAACAGCAGACTGCCTGAACGCGAGGAGAAGAGATGAGCCTGACTATCCGCTTAACCGGCACCGGCGGCGCGCAGCTGGTACCGGTTTTCGGCTGCGACTGCCCCGCCTGCCGCCGCGCCCGCGTCGACGAAGCGCATCGTCGCCGTCCCTGTAGCGCGGTCGTCAAATTCAACAACGCGGTGACCCTGCTCGATGCCGGGCTACCGGATCTGATGACGCAGTGGCCCGCCGGCAGCTTTCAGCAGTTTCTGCTCACCCATTATCATATGGATCACGTTCAAGGCCTGTTCCCGCTGCGCTGGGGCGTGGGCGAACCTATTGCGGTATACGGCCCCCCGGATGAACAGGGCTGCGATGATCTGTTTAAGCATCCGGGCCTGCTGGATTTCAGCCATACCGTCGAACCCTTTGTAAGATTTGAACTTCAGGGATTGCGCGTTACGCCGCTGCCGCTGAACCACTCAAGGCTCACGTTTGGCTATCTGCTGGAGTCGGCACACAGCCGGGTCGCCTGGCTATCCGATACCGCCGCGCTGCCGGAGAAAACGCTGAAGTTCCTGCTGAATAACCAGCCGCAGCTTATCATTATCGACTGTAGCCACGAGCCGCGCCCGCAGCCGCCGCGCAACCACTGCGACCTGAACACCGTGCGGGCCATTAACCAGGTCATCGGCTGCCCGCGGGTGATCCTCACCCATATCAGCCACCGCTTCGATGCGTGGATGATGGAGAATGCTCTACCGGCGGGATTTGAAGCGGGATTTGACGGCATGGAGATAGCGCTGGATTAAGCGGGCGCGGCGAAAGCCGCGGGTCGTGCCGTATCAATAATCATCATCCAGCTTGCGCTGGTCGCTTTCCAACTGACGGCGGTCCCGATCAAGCTGGCGCTGGCGCTCGTCAAGTTCGCGTCGGCGATCCTCAAGCTGCCGCCGCCGATCGTCATACTGCCGCTGGCGATCGGCGCTCTGCTGGCGGCTGTCCTGATAGCGCCCATCATCATAGTCATCATCGTCAGACCGGCTATCGCCCGGATGATAAGCATCATTAATGGCCTGCTGAATATTGCCGATCGCGTCGTCAATCATATCGGCGTGCGCCAGCTGGCCGGCGAGGGACAAGGTGCAGATAAGCAAAGCGGTAGAGTAACGTTTCATAAAGCCAGTCTCATCGGGGGGCTGGCTCTACGTTAATCAAGGGCTATCGCCGGGAGTAGCGGAGGAATCTCAAATCCGCTGCTGTTCAATCGCGCCGATGGCGTCCACTCGCCCCTGATGTCGCCCGCCCTCAAATTCGGCAGCCAGCCAGGCATCGACGATCATTTTCGCCAGTTCAAGGCCGATCACCCGCGCGCCAAAGGCCAGAATATTGGTGTCGTTATGCTGTCGTGAAAGCTGCGCCGAGTAGGGCTCGCTGCACACCACCGCACGAATACCCGGGTGCTTATTGGCGGCGATAGAGATGCCGACGCCGGTGCCGCAGATCAGGATCCCGCCGTCGACCTCGCCGGCGGCAACGGCCTGAGCGACGGCGCTGGCATAGCGCGGATAGTCGGTACGTTCCGTGGACCATGCGCCTTTATCTACGACGTCAATGCCGCGCTGGCGCAGATGCGCAAGAATATCGTCTTTCAGGATAATCCCGACGTGATCGCAGCCAAATGCAATCCTTTTCATACTTAGCCTCGCCTGTTGTTAACTTTACAAGGATGACTGGCGTTGTGATTTAAACGCCTAAAAATGCCCCAGGAAACGCTGAAAACAGCATCATCAGGCTCCTTTCTACACGGGTAAATTTTACAAAT
The DNA here is from genome assembly GCF_001753185.1 of Klebsiella sp. LTGPAF-6F. Lineage (NCBI taxonomy): Bacteria > Pseudomonadati > Pseudomonadota > Gammaproteobacteria > Enterobacterales > Enterobacteriaceae > Klebsiella > Klebsiella sp. LTGPAF-6F. Next base: position 410,133 of record NZ_CP017450.1, on the reverse strand, counting down.
CAAGACAAAAGCGTTATTTAACTTGGTTTTCACCTTGCAAAAAAAGAACCAAAATAAAACAATAACGAACTGATTTATAATGAATTTATAAGAAATTAAAATAAAATCAACATTAACAAAACTTCACGATAAACATAACTTTATAAAAAATATAATTTTGTGAAGTTGGTAGTATCTTTTTTGTTTCGCCTGTGGTGATATAGTGTCGTCTTCATTTTATGGACAATGAGAAAGCGATGAGTCAGACAGAATCCAGTTCGCTCCCTAACGGCATCGGCCTTGCCCCCTGGCTTCGCATGAAGCAGGAAGGGATGACCGAAAACGAGAGCCGTATCGTCGAATGGTTGCTTACCCCCGGCAATCTCAGCGATGCGCCGGCAATCAAGGACGTCGCGGAAGCGCTGTCGGTATCAGAAGCCATGATCGTTAAGGTTTCTAAGCTGCTGGGGTTTAGCGGTTTTCGTAACCTGCGCAGCGCGCTGGAGGCCTACTTTTCGCAGTCTGAACAGGTGTTACCGACCGAGCTCTCCTTTGATGATGCGCCGCAGGATGTGGTGAATAAGGTGTTCAACATCACCCTGCGCACCATTATGGAAGGCCAGTCGATCGTGAACGTCGACGAAATTCACCGCGCGGCGCGCTTTTTTGCCCAGGCCAACCAGCGCGACCTGTACGGCGCGGGCGGCTCCAACGCCATCTGCGCCGACGTGCAGCATAAGTTTTTACGCATCGGCGTGCGCTGCCAGGCCTACCCGGACGCGCATATCATGATGATGTCCGCCTCGCTGCTGAAGGAAGGCGATGTCGTGCTGGTGGTCTCGCACTCCGGGCGCACCAGCGATATCAAATCAGCGGTGGAGCTGGCGAAAAAGAACGGGGCGAAAATTATCTGTATCACCCATAGCTACCATTCGCCGATTGCCAAGTTAGCTGATTTTATTATTTGTTCGCCAGCACCAGAGACGCCTTTATTAGGGCGTAACGCCTCAGCGCGTATATTACAACTCACATTATTAGATGCGTTTTTTGTTTCCGTTGCACAGCTCAACATTGAGCAAGCGAATTTAAATATGCAAAAAACTGGCGCGATTGTTAATTTCTTTTCACCCGGCGCGCTTAAATAAAAAACCGATCCCACACTGGTGGGATCAATATAACTGTATCCTACACTGAGAATACTGCCATGAATAAATATCTGAAACTTTTCAGCGGCACGCTCATGGGCGTAATGTTATCCACCAGCGCCTTTGCCGCCGCCGATTATGCTGTGGTATTAAAAACCTTATCCAATCCATTTTGGGTGGATATGAAAAAGGGTATTGAGGACGAAGCCAAAACGCTAGGCGTAAGCGTCGATATTTTTGCCTCTCCTTCCGAAGGGGATTTTCAGTCGCAGCTGCAGCTGTTTGAAGACCTGAGCAATAAAAACTACAAAGGTATCGCCTTTGCGCCGCTCTCCTCGGTAAACCTGGTCATGCCGGTGGCCAAAGCGTGGAAAAAGGGCATCTTTCTGGTCAACCTCGATGAAAAAATCGATATGGATAACCTGAAGAAAGCCGGCGGCAACGTCGAAGGTTTTGTCACCACCGATAACGTGGCGGTGGGGGCAAAAGGCGCGGAATTTATCATCGACAAGCTCGGCGCGGAAGGCGGCGAAGTCGCTATTATCGAAGGCAAAGCCGGTAACGCCTCCGGCGAAGCTCGCCGCAGCGGCGCCACCGAAGCCTTCAAAAAAGCGAGCCAGATCAAGCTGGTGGCCAGCCAGCCTGCCGACTGGGACCGCATCAAAGCGCTGGACGTCGCCACGAACGTGCTGCAGCGTAACCCGAACGTTAAAGCGATTTACTGCGCCAACGACACCATGGCAATGGGCGTCGCCCAGGCCGTCGCGAACGCCGGCAAAACCGGCAAGGTGCTGGTGGTGGGTACCGACGGTATTCCGGAAGCGCGCAAAATGGTCGAAGCCGGGCAAATGACCGCCACTATCGCGCAGAACCCGGCGGATATTGGCGCTACGGGTCTTAAGCTGATGGTCGACGCCGAGAAGAGCGGCAAAGTCATCCCGCTGGATAAAGCCCCGCAGTTTACGCTGGTGGATTCCATTCTGGTGACGAAATAGGTCTGTGCATCCCCTCTTTCTTTGGAAGAGGGGAAATCACGCAGCGGTAATAAAGGAAATTTTCTATGCTCACGCCATATATTTCAATGGCGGGGATCGGCAAATCCTTTGGCCCGGTTCACGCATTAAAATCGGTTGATTTAACTATTTACCCCCATGAAATACATGCGTTACTAGGGGAAAACGGTGCCGGTAAATCAACGCTGATGAAAGTATTGTCGGGAATACATGAACCGACCAAAGGCACCATTACGATTAATAACGTTAACTACCACAAGCTTGATCATAAATTAGCGGCCCAGCTCGGCATTGGAATTATTTATCAGGAGCTCAGCGTCATTGATGAATTAACGGTGCTGGAGAATTTATATATTGGCCGCCATCTGACGAAAAAAGTCTGCGGCGTCAACGTTATCGACTGGAAGGAAATGCGCGTACGGGCGGCGATGATGCTGCTGCGCGTCGGGCTGAAGATCGATTTAGACGAAAAGGTGGCGAATCTCTCCATCAGCCACAAGCAGATGCTGGAGATCGCCAAGACGCTGATGCTCGACGCTAAAGTGCTGATCATGGATGAACCGACCTCCTCGCTGACCAATAAAGAGGTGGACTATCTGTTCCTGATCATGAACCAGCTGCGTAAAGAGGGCACCGCCATTGTTTATATCTCGCACAAGCTGGCGGAAATACGCCGCATCTGCGACCGCTACACGGTGATGAAAGACGGCAGCAGCGTCTGCAGCGGGAAGGTCAGCGAAGTGAATAACGACGACATCGTACGCCTGATGGTCGGCCGCGAGCTGCAAAACCGCTTCAACGCCATGAAAGAGAGCACCGGCAACATCGCCCGCGAGACGGTGTTCGAAGTGAAAAACGTCACCAGCCATGACAAGAAAAAGGTACGCGATATCTCATTTAGCGTGAATCGCGGCGAAATTCTCGGTTTTGCCGGGCTGGTCGGCTCCGGGCGCACCGAGCTGATGGACTGCCTGTTTGGAGTCGATAAGCGTAGCAGCGGTGAAATATACCTCAACGGCAAGGCGATCTCGCCCCGCTCGCCGCTCGACGCCTTAAAGAAAGGCATGGGGTATATCACCGAAAGCCGCCGGGAAAACGGCTTTTTCCCCAATTTTTCCATCGCCCAGAATATGGCGGTCAGCCAGAGCCTGAAGCGCGGCGGCTACAAAGGGGCCATGGGGCTGTTCCGCGAAGGCGACGAACGCAGAACGGCGGAGGAGCAGCGCAAGCTGCTGGCGCTGAAGTGCCATTCGGTCGATCAGAACATCACCGAGCTCTCCGGCGGCAACCAGCAGAAGGTGCTGATTTCCAAATGGCTATGCTGCAACCCCGAAGTGATCATTTTTGACGAGCCGACGCGCGGTATCGACGTGGGCGCAAAAGCCGAAATTTATAAAGTGATGCGCCAGCTGGCCGATGACGGAAAAGTCATCCTGATGGTGTCGTCCGAACTACCTGAAATTATCGCCGTCTGCGACCGCATTGCCGTGTTCTGCGAAGGGCGACTGACGCAAATCCTGACCAATCGCGACGACATGAGCGAAGAGGAGATTATGGCATGGGCACTACCACAAGAGTGAAAGGCGAAATGGGCGAGAAAAAACCGTTTAACTTCGCGCTGTTCTGGGATAAATACGGCACCTTTTTTATTCTCGCCATCATCGTCGCCATCTTCGGCACCCTGTCGTCAGAGTACTTCCTGACGACCAACAATATTACGCAGATCTTCGTCCAGAGCTCGGTCACCGTCCTGATCGGCATGGGCGAGTTCTTCGCGATCCTCGTCGCCGGGATCGACCTGTCGGTCGGGGCGATCCTCGCGCTCTCCGGGATGGTCACCGCGAAGCTGATGCTGGCGGGCGTCGACCCGTTCCTCGCGGCGCTGATTGGCGGCGTGCTGGTCGGCGGCGCGCTGGGGGCCATCAACGGCTGCCTGGTCAACTGGACCGGCCTGCATCCGTTCATTATTACCCTCGGCACCAACGCCATCTTCCGCGGTATTACGCTGGTGATCTCTGATGCCAATTCGGTGTACGGGTTTTCGTTTGATTTCGTTAACTTTTTCGCCGCCACGCCGCTGGGCATTCCGGTTCCGGTGATCTTCTCGCTGATTGTGGCGGTGATCCTGTGGTTCCTGACCACCCGTATGCGCGTGGGCCGCAACATCTACGCGCTGGGCGGTAACAAGCACTCCGCTTTCTACTCCGGCATCGACGTCAAGTTCCACATGCTGCTGGTGTTCATCATTTCCGGCGTTTGCGCCGGGCTGGCGGGCGTGGTCTCCACCGCCCGCCTCGGGGCGGCGGAACCGCTGGCCGGCATGGGCTTTGAAACCTACGCCATCGCCAGCGCCATCATTGGCGGCACCAGCTTCTTCGGCGGTAAAGGACGCATCTTCTCGGTGGTCATCGGCGGCCTGATTATCGGCACTATCAACAACGGACTGAACATCCTGCAAGTACAAACCTACTACCAGCTGGTGGTAATGGGCGGATTAATCATCGCGGCTGTCGCCCTCGACCGTCTTATCAGTAAGTAAGGAATTTATCATGAAAATTGCTCCCTCTTTAATGTGTATGGATCTGCTGAAATTCAAAGAACAGATCGAGTTTATCGACCAGCACGCAGACTATTTTCACATCGACATTATGGACGGTCATTTTGTACCAAACCTGACCCTGTCGCCGTTTTTCGTCAGCCAGGTCAAAAAGCTGGCCAGCAAACCGCTGGACTGCCATCTGATGGTCACCCGCCCGCAGGACTACATTAGCCAGCTGGCGCAGGCGGGGGCGGATTTTATCACCCTGCATCCGGAAACGATTAATGGCCAGGCCTTCCGCCTGATCGAAGAGATCCGTCGCCACGGCATGAAGGTCGGACTGATCCTTAACCCGGAAACCCCGGTTGAGACCATGAAGTACTACATTCATAAAGCCGACAAAATCACGGTGATGACCGTCGATCCTGGCTTCGCCGGGCAGCCGTTTATCCCGGAGATGCTGGAAAAAATCGCCGAACTGAAAGCCTGGCGCGAGCGAGAGGGGCTGAGCTACGAGATCGAAATCGACGGCTCCTGCAATAAAGCCACCTATCAAAAACTGATGGCGGCGGGCGCGGACGTCTTTATCGTCGGCACCTCAGGCCTCTTCAATCACGCCGATAAGATAGAAGACGCGTGGCAGATCATGGCAGAGCAGATCCTGACGGCAAAACGCGAGGTACTGCCTCATGCAAAAACAGCGTAACGTCGTCGCGGGCGTAGATATGGGCGCGACCCATATCCGGCTTTGCCTGCAAACGGCGCAGGGCGAAGCGCTGCACTGCGAAAAGCGGCGCACCGCCGACGTGATTAGCGCCGACGGCCTGGTCAACGGTATTAAAAACCTGCTGCAGCAGCAGCTGACCCAGCACGACGCCCACTGCTGCGGGCTGGTGATGGGGTTTCCGGCGCTGGTGGCAAAAGACAAGCGGACGATTATCTCAACGCCCAATCTGCCGCTGGCCGCCGCCGACCTGTATAACCTGGCCGACCGGCTGGAAGCGGCGCTGGGCTGCCCGGTGGAGTTTTCCCGCGATGTGAATCTGCAGCTCTCTTTTGATGTGCAGCAGAACGGCCTGCAGGAGCAGGAGGTGCTGGCGGCCTATCTTGGCACCGGTATGGGCTTCGCGGTCTGGCTGAACGGCGGACCGTGGACCGGCGCCCACGGCGTGGCGGGCGAGCTGGGACATATTCCGCAAGGGGATGACGCCCTCACCTGCGCCTGCGGCAACCCCGCCTGTCTGGAAACCGTCTGCTCCGGAATTGCGCTAAAGCGCTGGTATGAACAGCAGCCGCGCGCCTATGAACTGGGCGAGCTGTTCGTTCACGCCGCGCGGGAGCCGTTTGTGCAGCAGCTGCTAAACCACGCCGCCCGCGCCATCGCCACCAGCATCAACCTGTTCGACCCCGATGCGGTGATCCTCGGCGGCGGAGTAATGGATATGCCCGCCTTCCCGCGTGAAGCCGTCATCGCCATGGTCAAAACCTACGTCCGCCGTCCGCTGCCGTATCAGGCCGTACGCTTTATCGCCGCCTCCTCTTCCGCGTTTAACGGCGCTCAGGGCGCGGCGGCGCTGGCGAGAAGCCGGTATTTAAGCTAGCCGAGGTAACGCCAATAACCCGGACCTGCCTCTTCCCCCCCGGCGGCGGTGCTGCGCGCCTGGCCGGGCTACCCGGCCGCGTCACAGGCGCCCGCGTCGACACGTCAAAACTGACGATAGCCTGTTTTTCGTCAGCATTTCGCCCAAAAAAACGACGTATCATCAGTCAATACCCACAGTGAAAACATGGCATAGAAGATGCATAGTGACGGCGCGATAGCGCGTATGCGCCAATTGATTAACTGGAGCAAGACCGATGAAAAAAGTCGTCACGGTTTGCCCGTATTGCGCATCAGGTTGCAAAATCAACCTGGTGGTCGATAACGGCAAAATCGTTCGGGCGGAGGCGGCACAGGGGAAAACCAACCAGGGAACCCTGTGTCTGAAAGGCTATTATGGCTGGGACTTCATTAACGATACCCAGATCCTTACCCCGCGCCTGAAAACCCCGATGATCCGTCGCCAGCGCGGCGGCAAACTGGAATCCGTCTCCTGGGATGAGGCGCTCGATTACGTCGCCACTCGCCTCAGCGCCATTAAAGAGAAGTATGGCCCGGACGCGATTCAGACTACCGGTTCGTCCCGCGGGACGGGTAACGAAACCAACTATGTGATGCAAAAATTCGCGCGCGCCGTTATTGGTACCAATAACGTCGACTGCTGCGCTCGCGTCTGACACGGCCCATCGGTTGCAGGTCTGCACCAATCGGTCGGTAACGGCGCTATGAGTAATGCCATCACCGAGATCGACAACACCGATCTCGTGTTTATCTTCGGGTATAACCCGGCAGATTCACACCCTATTGTGGCGAATCATGTGATTAACGCCAAACGTAATGGGGCGAAAATCATCGTCTGCGATCCGCGTAAAATCGAAACCGCGCGCATCGCCGATATGCACATTGCGCTGAAGAACGGCTCGAATATCGCGCTGCTCAACGCTATCGGGCACGTGATCATCGAAGAGGATCTCTACGATAAATCCTTCGTCGCCAGCCGTTCCGAAGGCTTCGAAGAGTATCGCAAAATCGTCGAAGGCTATACGCCGGAGTCGGTGGAAGAGATTACCGGCGTGAGTGCCCAGGAGATCCGCGCCTGCGCCCGCATGTACGCCAGCGCGAAATCCGCCGCCATCCTGTGGGGCATGGGCGTCACCCAGTTCTACCAGGGCGTGGAGACCGTACGTTCGCTGACCAGCCTGGCGATCCTCACCGGCAACCTCGGCAAGCCGAGCGTCGGCGTCAACCCGGTGCGCGGCCAGAACAACGTTCAGGGCGCCTGCGACATGGGCGCGCTGCCGGATACCTATCCGGGCTATCAGTACGTTAAATTCCCGGAAAACCGCGAGAAGTTCGCCAAAGCCTGGGGCGTCGACAGCCTGCCGGCGCACACCGGCTACCGCATCAGCGAGCTGCCGCACCGCGCGGCGCATGGCGAAGTGCGGGCGGCATACATCATGGGGGAAGATCCGCTCCAGACCGACGCCGAGCTGTCCGCCGTGCGTAAGGCTTTCGACGATCTGGAACTGGTTATCGTCCAGGATATTTTCATGACCAAAACCGCCTCAGCGGCCGACGTTATCCTGCCCTCCACCTCGTGGGGCGAGCACGAAGGCGTTTATACCGCAGCGGACCGCGGCTTCCAGCGCTTCTTTAAAGCGGTAGAGCCGAAGTGGGACCTGAAAACCGACTGGCAGATCATCAGCGAAATCGCCACCCGGATGGGCTACAAGATGCACTACAACAACACTCAGGAAATCTGGGACGAGTTGCGTCATCTGTGCCCGGATTTCTACGGCGCCACCTACGAGAAAATGGGCGAGCTGGGCTACGTCATGTGGCCGTGCCGCGATGAGTCCGACGCCGACCAGGGGACCTCTTATCTGTTTAAAGAGAAGTTCGATACCCCGAACGGTCTGGCGCAGTTCTTCACCTGCGACTGGGTCGCGCCGATTGACAAACTCACCGACGAATACCCGATGGTGCTGTCGACGGTGCGCGAAGTCGGCCACTACTCGTGCCGTTCGATGACCGGCAACTGTGCGGCGCTGGCCGCGCTGGCGGATGAACCGGGCTATGCGCAGATCAATACCGCCGATGCCGAACGTCTGGGCATTGAGGATGAGGCGCTGGTGTGGGTGAACTCGCGTAAGGGCCGTATTATCACCCGCGCGCAGGTCAGCGATCGTCCAAATAAAGGGGCGGTCTATATGACCTACCAGTGGTGGATTGGCGCCTGTAACGAGCTGGTTTCCGAGAACCTGAGCCCGATAACCAAAACGCCGGAGTATAAGTACTGCGCCGTCAACGTTGAGCCGATTGCCGACCAGCGGGCCGCCGAGCAGTACGTGATTGACGAGTACAATAAGCTTAAAACCCGCCTGCGCGAAAGCGCGATGGGCTAATCAGGCCGCCTCCCCGGAGGCGGTGCTTCGCACCTGTCCGGGCTACACAATCCGTAGCCCGGGCAAGGCGCGTCAGCGCCGCCCCCGGGGAAACAGACGGCACGATTATTCGGATAAACCATGAGTATCCCCCACTCGTTCCCGTCGTTTTCTTCTCCTTCACCTGCCTTTATACTGCTCGCTATGTCCTCTACCGATAATAAAAAATGAAATACCTCTATTTACTGCTGGTGATGGCAAGCGTCGCCGCAGGCGCCATGGAACCCGGCAGCCAGTACAAACCGCTGGCCGAAGCGGGCGACCCGCGCGCGCAGTACTACCTGGCCGACACTTACGTCAGCTTCGGCGATTTTCCGCAGGCTGAATACTGGGCGCAGAAAGCGGCAGACAAGGGCGACGGCGATGCGCTGGCGCTGCTGGCTCAGCTCAAAATCCGCAATCCGCAGCAGGCCGACTACCGCCAGGCGAAAGCGCTGGCGGAAAAGTCGGTGCAGACCGGCAGCAGGGCGGGAGAAATTGTCCTCGCCCGGGTGCTGGTGAACCAGCAGGCCGGTACGCCGAACTATCCGCACGCCATCTCCCTGCTACAGCATGCCGCCCAGGATCCGGAAAGCGATTCAGCCGTCGACGCCCAGATGCTGCTGGGGCTGATCTACGCCAGCGGCGTTCATCCCCCGGAAGATGACGTAAAGGCGACGCAGTATTTTAAAGAGAGCTCTGCCCTCTCCCGCACCGGCTACGCTGAATACTGGGCCGGGATGCTTTTCCAGCAGGGGGAAAAAGGCTTTATCGAACCCAACAAGCAGAAAGCGCTGCACTGGCTCAACGTCAGCTGTCAGGAGGGGTTTGATACCGGCTGTGAAGAGTTCGACAGGATCAGTAAAAGATAAGAAAAAGCCCGGTGCGATGTCACCGGGCTTGCTGTTTTATTGCGCCGTTTTATCAAATTTTCCCAGCACTTCACGCTCGTACGCCAGCGCTTTTTTGCGGTCAAACTTGTGTTCCCATTTGGCGATAACCAGCACCGCCAGCGCGTTGCCCACCACGTTCAGCGCGGTACGCGCCATATCGAGGATACGGTCAACGCCGGCGATAAACGCCAGACCTTCCAGCGGAATGCCCACGCTGCCCAGCGTCGCCAGCAGCACCACGAAGGAGACGCCCGGTACGCCGGCAATCCCTTTCGACGTCACCATCAGCGTCAGCACAAGGGTAATTTCCTGCCAGATGGAGAGGTCGATACCGTACAGCTGGGCAATAAAGATCGCCGCAATGCTCTGATACAGCGTTGAGCCATCGAGGTTAAAGGAGTAGCCGGTCGGCACCACGAAGCTGGTGATTGACGCCGGCGCGCCATAGGCTTCCATCTTCTCAATAATCCGCGGCAGCACGCTCTCGGAGCTGGCGGTAGAGTAGGCCAGAATCAGCTCATCCTTCAGAATGCGGATCAGGGTCCAGATGCTCAGTCCGCACACCCGCGCCACGATGCCTAATACCACCAGCGCAAAGAACAGAATGGCGAAATAAACCAGAATCACCAGCTTCGCCAGCGGCCACAGCGAGGCGAAGCCGAAGGTCGCCACGGTCACCGAAATCAGCGCGAACACGCCCACCGGCGCATAGCGCATGACCATGTGCGTCACTTTGAACATGGTTTCAGAGATAGAGCGGAACACCGTTACCAGCGGTTCGCGGTGGGTGGCGGGCAGCGAGGAGAGGCCCAGACCAAACAGCACCGAGAAGAAGATGATCGGCAGCATGTCGCCTTTCGCCATCGAGGCCACGATATTGGTCGGGACCAGCGAGAGGATCGTGCCCATCAGGCCATGCGCGTGGCTCTGCACTTCCGCCGTGGTGTTTTGATATTTCGAAATATCCACCGCCGCCAGCTGCGACATATCGATTCCGCTCCCCGGCTGGAAGACGTTAGCCAGGGTAATCCCCAGCACGATCGCCACCGTGGTGATCACTTCAAAATAGATAATGGTCTTCGCGCCGATACGGCCCAGCTGCTTCGCATCGCCCACGCCCGCAATACCGACCACCAGGGTCGAGATGACGATCGGTACGACGATCATTTTAATCAGATGGATAAAGATATCGCCTGCCGGGGTCAGCAGGTTTGAGATTAACCAGTCACGGCTTTCGGCATGGTAATGCAGGTAACTGCCCAGAAGTATGCCCAGCACCAGAGCCAGCAAAATTTGCCAGGCCAGGCTGACTTTTGTTTTTTTCTTCACTACAGACTTCCTCGATGAAAAGCGCCATTCCGGGAGGTAATGGCACCCACTGAAAGGGGTATGAATTGTGTTGCGTTGCTTTATAGGGTTATTTAACGCGCAATATCAGTATCATTTGCACGGCATGCTGCGCAAGTCTTTAAGAACAGCGGTTTACTCTGGTTTTATGCATAAACCCGCTAATATCCCCACCTTATGTTGCATAAGTATTTGTTATAAAAAATATTTAATATATTCATTTTCTATAAATTCAATTCAGAAATTATTTCATATCAAAGTTTCATTTGATTGCTTTTCATTCAATTTAATTATTGCGTGATCTGCCCCCCAAATAGCAAACAAAGCCGCCAAAGCCCCTACTATTAACGTTTATTTGACATATATTTAACAACCTACAGGAGAAAAAAAGCCATGAGCCAAATACATACACACTCTATTCCCGCTAATATTGCGGAACGTTGCCTGATTAACCCGGAACAGTACCAGGCGCAGTATCAGCAGTCCGTCACCGAACCTGACGCCTTCTGGGGCGAGCAGGGCAAAATCCTTGACTGGATAAAACCCTATACGCGCGTGAAAAACACCTCGTTCGCGCCGGGCAATATTTCCATTAAGTGGTATGAAGACGGTACGCTGAACCTCGCCGCTAACTGCCTCGATCGCCATCTGGCGGAGCGCGGCGACCAGACGGCCATCATCTGGGAAGGCGACGATGCCAGCCAGAGCAAAAACATCACTTATCGCGAGCTTCATCGCGATGTCTGCCGCTTTGCCAACGTTCTGCTCGATCTGGGCATTAAAAAGGGCGATGTCGTGGCTATCTATATGCCGATGGTGCCGGAAGCGGCGGTGGCCATGCTGGCCTGCGCGCGCATCGGCGCTATCCATTCGGTCATTTTCGGCGGCTTCTCGCCGGAGGCGGTCGCCGGCCGTATCATCGATTCCAACTCTCGCCTGGTGATCACCTCGGATGAAGGGCTGCGCGCCGGTCGCGCGATCCCGCTGAAGAAGAACGTCGACGACGCGCTAAAAAATCCGCACGTGAAGAGCATCGAAAACGTGGTGGTGTTCAAACGTACCGGCGGCAAAATCGACTGGCAGGAAGGCCGCGATCTGTGGTGGAGCGATCTGATCGAGAAAGCCAGCGCGGAACACCAGCCCGAAGAGATGAACGCCGAAGATCCGCTGTTTATCCTTTATACCTCCGGTTCGACCGGTAAGCCAAAAGGCGTGCTGCACACCACCGGCGGCTACCTGGTCTATGCGGCGTCAACCTTTAAATACGTGTTCGACTATCATCCGGGCGACATCTACTGGTGCACCGCCGACGTCGGTTGGGTCACCGGCCATAGCTACCTGCTCTACGGCCCGCTGGCCTGCGGCGCGACGACGCTGATGTTCGAAGGGGTACCGAACTGGCCGACCCCGGCGCGTATGTGCCAGGTGGTCGATAAGCATCAGGTCAACATTCTTTATACCGCCCCTACGGCGATCCGCGCGCTGATGGCGGAGGGCGATAAGGCCATCGAAGGCACCGACCGCTCTTCCCTGCGCATTCTCGGCTCCGTCGGCGAACCGATTAACCCGGAAGCCTGGGAGTGGTACTGGAAGAAGATCGGCAACGAGAAGTGCCCGGTGATGGACACCTGGTGGCAGACCGAAACCGGCGGCTTTATGATCACCCCGCTGCCCGGCGCCATCGAGTTGAAGGCCGGTTCCGCCACGCGTCCCTTCTTCGGCGTCCAGCCGGTGCTGGTGGATAACGAAGGCACGCTGCTTGAAGGCGCGACCGAGGGGAACCTGGCGATCGCCGATTCCTGGCCGGGCCAGGCGCGCACGCTGTTTGGCGACCACGAACGCTTCGAACAAACCTACTTCTCCACCTTTAAAAATATGTACTTCAGCGGCGACGGCGCGCGCCGTGACGAAGATGGCTACTACTGGATCACCGGCCGCGTCGATGACGTGCTGAACGTTTCCGGCCACCGTCTGGGTACCGCCGAAATTGAATCGGCGCTGGTGTCGCATCCGAAAATCGCCGAAGCGGCGGTGGTCGGCATTCCGCATAACATTAAAGGCCAGGCCATCTACGCCTACGTGACCCTCAACCATGGCGAAGAGCCGACGCCGGAGCTGTACGCCGAGGTGCGCAACTGGGTACGTAAAGAGATTGGCCCGCTGGCGACGCCGGACGTGCTGCACTGGACCGATTCGTTACCGAAAACCCGTTCGGGCAAAATCATGCGCCGCATTCTGCGCAAAATTGCCGCGGGCGATACCAGTAACCTCGGCGATACCTCAACGCTTGCCGATCCTGGCGTGGTGGAAAAACTGCTCGAAGAGAAGCAGGCCATCGCTATGCCATCGTAAACCAACGATCCCCTACACCCTCTCCCCACCAGGGGAGAGGATATAATTACGACTCCCCAAGGATTTCAGGTAGCAGGAAAGCGGTAAACAGGCTGATTCCCGACAGTTAACTGCCGGGCGGATGAGTGTTGCCGACGACCGGCGCGTGAATGACGAAAGGGAACCTCTGGAGACGCTACGATGAACGAACAGATTTGTCAGCGGATAGAAAATAGTGCGCATTTTAAGGAGCTTGTTGCAGCCCGGCAAAGGTTTGCCGCCATCCTGTCACTGATTATGCTGGTGATTTATGTGGGCTTTATTCTGCTTATCGCCTTCGCCCCCGGCTGGCTGGGCACGCCGCTGCATGCGGGAACCAGCGTCACCCGGGGAATTCCGATTGGTATCGGCGTGATCGTTATCTCTTTCGTCTTAACCGGAATATACGTCTGGCGGGCAAATGGTGAATTTGATCGGATGACGAAAAGCATTCTCAGCGAGGTTAAAGCATCATGAAGAAAGTCCTGACGGCGCTCGCCGCCACGCTCCCGTTGACCGTCAATGCCGCAGATGCTCTCACCGGCGCGGTACAGCGCCAGCCGACCAACTGGCAGGCGATTATCATGTTCCTGATTTTCGTCGCCCTGACGCTCTATATCACCTGGTGGGCCTCAAAACGCGTACGTTCGCGCAGCGATTACTACACCGCGGGCGGCAATATCACCGGTTTCCAGAACGGGTTGGCGATTGCCGGCGATTTTATGTCGGCGGCCTCGTTCCTCGGCATTTCCGCGCTGGTTTACACCTCCGGCTACGATGGGCTGATCTACTCGCTCGGTTTCCTCGTCGGCTGGCCGATTATTCTGTTTCTTATCGCCGAACGCCTGCGTAACCTCGGGCGCTACACGTTTGCCGACGTAGCGTCCTATCGTCTTAAGCAGGGGCCGATCCGCACCCTCTCCGCCTGCGGTTCGCTGGTGGTGGTGGCGCTCTATTTGATAGCCCAGATGGTCGGTGCGGGTAAGCTTATCCAGCTGCTGTTCGGCCTCAACTACCACGTTGCGGTGGTGCTGGTCGGCGTGCTGATGGTGCTTTACGTCCTCTTTGGCGGCATGCTCGCCACCACCTGGGTGCAGATTATCAAAGCGGTCCTGCTGCTGTTCGGCGCCAGCTTTATGGCCTTTATGGTGATGAAGCACGTCGGCTTCAGCTTCAATAATCTGTTCACCGAAGCGATGGCGGTCCACCCGAAAGGCTCGGCGATAATGAGCCCAGGCGGACTGGTGAAAGACCCGATATCGGCGCTGTCGCTCGGCCTCGGGCTGATGTTCGGCACCGCGGGTCTGCCGCATATTCTGATGCGTTTCTTCACCGTGAGCGACGCCAAAGAAGCGCGTAAGAGCGTGTTCTACGCCACCGGCTTTATGGGCTACTTCTATATTCTGACCTTTATCATCGGCTTCGGCGCCATCATGCTGGTGGGGGCGAATCCGGCGTTCAAAGACGCGGCCGGTCAGCTTATCGGCGGTAACAATATGGCGGCGGTGCATCTGGCGGACGCGGTCGGCGGTAATCTGTTCCTCGGCTTTATCTCCGCCGTGGCCTTCGCCACTATTCTGGCGGTGGTCGCAGGATTAACGCTGGCGGGCGCGTCGGCGGTCTCTCACGACCTGTATGCGAACGTGTTCCGTAAAGGAGCGACCGAGCGTCAGGAGCTGAAGGTGTCGAAGATTACCGTGCTGATCCTCGGCGTGGTGGCGATTATGCTGGGCATCCTGTTCGAGAATCAGAACATCGCCTTTATGGTCGGCCTCGCGTTCTCCATCGCCGCCAGCTGTAACTTCCCGATTATCCTGCTGTCGATGTACTGGTCGAAGCTGACCACCCGCGGGGCGATGATTGGCGGCTGGCTGGGTCTGCTGACCGCGGTGATTCTGATGATCCTCGGCCCGACCATCTGGGTGCAGATCCTCGGTCACGAAAAGGCGATATTCCCGTATGAATATCCGGCGCTGTTCTCTATCGCCGTGGCCTTTATCGGTATCTGGTTCTTCTCCGCCACCGATAGCTCCGCGGAAGGCGCGCGCGAACGCGAGCTGTTCCGCGCCCAGTTTATCCGTTCGCAGACCGGTATCGGCATCGAGAAAGGCCAGGCGCATTAATGATTGCCCGTACCCCGGTCAGAAGGCCGGGGAAGCAACCCGCGGCATGTAGGTTAATTGTAGGTAAAGTTCAAGGTTCCGCTGGCATTCGCCTGCCCGGCCTTCACATCGGAACCGGTTTTATAATAGTTAGTCGTAAAGGAAAGTATCTCTGTACCTGAAGCCCCTCCTGGGTTGTCCGGATTGCTGAATACACCGTAACTGGCCTCTGCACCCGAATTCAAAACTGTCGTTCTGCTGGATGAAAACAATGTGAGATCAGCATTCAAGGGTAATGCCTTTCCATTAAGATTCAATTGCACGCCGACACCTGTTGCCGCATCAGGAGCCCATCCCAGGGATATCACGCTATTGTCTGGATTATCTCCCTGGGCTGGAGAGGCAGAGACCTTCATTGTGACATTCGTTCCTGGTTCGCAAGTCAGCGTCAGATTTTGTTGTGCAGAACCGACTTTTGTCGCCTTATTAAATTCAGAGGCGCTGACGTTACCCATCTGAAACACCAGACTGGTCACATCAACATTGCACCCCATCGGCACCAGCTGGATTTGCGTGGTGCCAGTGACGCGCAAACTGGAAGCTGCCATCGTGCCATCACCATCTTTGATGGATACCGTTGAGGTTGGGTTACCCAAGGTCAGAGCACTACCGCTGGCGATAGCGCCGCCAGTGGCGATCAATTGCAATTGATAGGCAGGATTATAGTTAGAGTGGTTATAATAATTAAAGAAGCTCCCCTGCCCCAATAGATAATCTGCATCCCCTATATAATGTTCGCTATAGTCAGGTTTAATTTGAGTACTGTAACCGTCCATTTGCCCCGTGACATTAAGCCACACTTTTATTCTGATACCGATCCCCGGCACTGAAGTCGTATAGATATGATCGCTGGTCTGAGAACCCACCATTGTGGATTCCCATTTAAACTGTGCGTAAATACTACCATTACAATTATTCATCGAAGTTTGTGGCCCGGTTATTTTCCCGGAGTCATAGAGAATGGTTCCGGCCGTATAGTTATCCGCGCTAAGCAATATTCTTGGCGGCAGGTTGGCAATGGTGATATCCCCGCCATTTATATAGTAATTGCAGGCCCAACTACAAACTGGAAACAGCCACAGTAGCAGCAGTAAAAAAACACGTTTCATGCTAACTCCATTTATATGTCTTTATGCGTACTATTATTTATAGGTCACGTCGAAAGTAACGGTATAAGCCACCTTCCCCGCCGTTATTTTTCCGTTAGGCGTATACATTCTGGCGATCATATTAAAAGCATGTTCAGCGCCATCAGTGAGGGCATAGGTATACGTATCGTTTGGCCCAAGGTTTTTCTGATCCACAGCGCTTAGCAGCTGTAACCCCACATTCTTTGCGCCATCAATTAGCTCACTCTCATAAATACTTGTATAGGTACTATTAAATGAATTACCGTTAAATGTTATCGTCACCGAGGTCATACCCGTTGAGCAATGTTCAAAAGCAATGGCAACAGCCGTGGCATCACTACTCGCGCCTGGTTTACCGGTCAGACGTTGAAAGGAAACCGTTCCCAGATCGATCGCGCTGGAGGGCTTTACCGACACTTCACATACGGGCTCTTCAATCTTACCGGTGATATTGAAATTAACAGTACTATTGGCATCATAAGCCCAGGCTGGCCTTACAAAGATCAATGCAAGGCCGATAGTGATAATAAATACCCCGTACGATTTCATTAATCGCCCGCCATTATTTCTCCTCATCAATTCCATTTTTAATGTATGTATCAAGGCAATCATCCTGTTATCCATCATCGGCAATCCGCTGCATAAAAAATGATATCATCGACCGATTTATTATCTGATAAATCATAGTCAACATAGCATTGGCTATTCTGGCCACCACCCCATTTCACATATAACCGGCCTTTTTCAGGTAGCCCAGCCAAATAGGCCTGTCCGGAATCGCCCACGATAGCGCTGCGTTTTTCTTTACGATCCGCGCTTTTATCATCTAATGTAATAACGGCGCCAAAAGGGACTTCTTTATTATTAAACCGCAGGGTCATCATCGCTTTATAGCCAATCCAGGTATCATATTTAACTTTTACAATCGCATTGCGCGTCGGGACCACCGTTTTGGCAATATTATCGATTTCCGCTCCCGAGACCTGCTGTTCATCAAGAGAGAGATTATTTTCATGGTAGGGTCGTACGAAGGGTACAACGGCGTATCCGGCAGAGTCGGTCATCACGTTAGTCTGTCCGCGCACCGCAATATTGCTGACGCCAGGCGCTTCAACCAGCGCAACGCTTTCGCCCAGATAGCGTGACAGCGTTATACCGCTGGAATGGGCGAGCATCCCACCGCGTAGCGAGTAATTATAGTGGGCGCTATAGCTGTCATACCCGTATCCCGCGGTGACTTCACCTTTTGAACCCTGATAGTTTAGATTGACGTTGCCGGAAGTCTTTTTATCGCTGGCATTGTAACCCTCCTGCATATTCCAGTTCAGAGAACGGTCCGCAAAAGCCGAACCGCTTAAACCCAGACTATGGGTGGTGTCGCCCATCCGGCTGCTGTTCATATTGTAGCTGGCCGAGATATCCGCACCAAAGGGTACGCTCACCGTGAGTGAAATAAGATTATCGCTGGTCTGTGAACTATCGCTATTCTGGCCTGAACTCTGGACATTTCGGCTATAGGAGTAGTTAACGAAATAGGAAATGCGGCCAAGGGAGTTGCTATAGCTCACGCCCAACGACTCCATACGTGAATTATCCCAATAAGATTCGCTGACCAGTGAGAGGGAGAGTGAACCATACCCTGCGAGAATCTGAGAAGCTGAAGCGTCAAAACGATCTTTAGTCCGCCCCGTTGAGGAACAGCACCCGCTATGCGCATTCGACCTATCAATAAAATTTTGCAGCGAATAATAGCCATGGGTTGAATAACGATACCCGGCGACGGAGAAGTTGGTTCCCGTCTGCGGAATATCTTTACTAAAGCGCACGCGATAAGATTGCCCTTCGCTGGATGACGTATGCTCCGACGTTGGCGTCTCTTTTATATCCGCCCGCGACTGGGATGCATCAAAGGAGAGCGCGCCGATCGTGCCAAGGTTAAATCCGGCACCGAGGAGAAAGTTACTGTATTTATTCTCCAGCTGCTGAAAACCGCTATACAGCGTGACGTTGCTCGATGCCCCCCAGGCAATGTTAGATTGCAGGAAATTATATTCTTTGCCGCCAGAACTCCCCGATCGCGTTTTACCGCTGCTCAGGGCGTAATCTATCTGGCCCTCGCGCTGCAAAATCGCCAGCGAAGCAAAAGGCACCACAAAGCTCTGTTCACTGCCATCGGATTCTTTCACCGTCACATTCAGATCGCCCGCGCTCCCGGTTGGGTAAAGATCGTTTATCTCAAACGCGCCAGGGGGAACAGTTGTTTTATAAATGCTGTATCCGTTCTGATAGACCGTCACGTCGGCGGTGGTACGGGCGATGCCTTTAATGACCGGTGCAAAGCCGTTCAAGCTATCCGGTAGCATCTCTTTATCTGAGTTCAGCTGTAGCCCGGTGAAGCTAATACTGTCGAACACGCTTGATGACGTATAGGTCTGGCCGAGGATCATCTGGCCTTTCAGGGCCTGGATATCACGTGAAATATAGCTGTAGACCGAGTCCCACTGGTTGCCGTCATCATTATGGTTGAGGGTACTGTAGTTCCGTAAACGCCACGGCCCGACGTTTAAACCCGGCTGCAGGCTCACAAACTGGCTGGACGTCGCTTCGCCGCCGTGCCGCGGATCGGTCTTTTGCCCCGAGAGATTATAGTTAAGTAGCCCCGCGGTAATACCCTGCTGCCACCGGCTTTCAGGGATATATCCTCGCGGATGATGCATTACCGCGACCTGAGGCACGTTAAAATCTACGCGCTGTTGCGAAAGTAATACCGTGGTTCCCCAACCAGGGATCGCTGAAAGCCTGGCACAACGGGAACCCGCGGCCGTAAGCTCGGGGTAATTTTCCGTTTTGATTGACCACGCTTTCAGCTGCGCGACGCTGATACAGGGTGCAGAAGCGTCACGATCTTCACTCTGTTGCGTGAAGCTGATTGATTCGGAAGCAATAAATTCGTCGTTAATATAAACATCAAGGTTATATTCCCCCGGCGGGACGGTTTCCTGGGAAATATAGCTCAGGTCGACGGCCGTTGTACCGGTTTCATTGACCTCCAGCAGGTGAGGATTGAAATACTCACCTGCGATAGCGGGTAACGGAATAGTGATAAAGCAGGAAATAATGGCAACGTAGCCACGTTTCAACAGGAATGTAAAATTCTGTCCAACGTTATTGAATGATGGCGGTATATTTTGGTCCCGGCATTCCATAGTCATTGATCACGCTCCATGTGATTTTCTTTTTCCCTGGTGAAGATGTGTTTGCTACCGGTATTTTTATGGTTGAAAAAGGCGCAACAAACCATGCTTCAGGAACTGACTTACCATTAACCGTAATATCAGAAAAGTTCATATATAATGGCGAGGGGTTTTTAACTTTAATATCTCTGCCTTCAGCAGACCACTGCAGTTTTTCGGCAAACTTTTCCGGTATGGCATTTTTTAATGCCGCTGGTCGAAAAATAAGTTTAATCCGCGAGTTAATGGCAAACTGCACCATGTTTTTGTCCGGCGCGCTATCCATAGCGGGAATACCTTTAATATTCAGCCAAAACATCGACTCTCGCTCTTCGGGCAGCGGTTTACCTGAGCGGAGGATTCGGACAAACCCTTGTTCGCCAGCCTTCAGGCGAAACAGCGGAGGGGTGGTAATAAAGGAATCTTTTGCTGGTGATGCCTCATCCACAACTGCGATCCAGGACTGGACAATATTTGTAACGTTATCTTTATTTTGCACAGATACCGTCGCTGCCTTTTGCGTACCATCGAATATCACTCGCGTACCGCCCACCACCACGCTGGCCTGCGCGACAGACAGGCAGGAACAAAAACAGATAAAGTAAGCTAATTTTTTCATGGTAGTGTCCAGTGAGGGAAAGCAGAAGCTTTCCCTTTTATCTAATGCTGAATTAATAATAGGTAACGTTGTAAGTTACGGTTGTCTGCACCGCTCCCTTGGTGGGAGTAGCCGTACCAGATTTAGCCAGTTTAACGGTAAAAGGAATCGTCGCGGCACCGGAGGAAATATCCACATCCGCACCTTCAGTATTGTTCTTAAGCAGGGCACCCTTATTATCAAAAATCGCCACCGCAACGCCGGTAGCGGGTGATTCCGCCGCCTGGTTTTTGAAGTAATCGCTATTCGTCGTGTCCGCTTCGCCACCAAACGTCACTCTGGCCAAGGCGTTACCGCCTTCTGTGGTCTTAGGGCATCCGGTTAAAGTGAAAGAAAAGCTCTTCGCCGCCCCGTAGGTATTCGTATCCAGATCGGCGACTGAGGAGGTCCCCATCTCAATAGACGAAACGCCATTATCGATAGTCGCTGTACAAGTGGTATCTGAGACCTTACCGGTAAAAGTAATGGTATTCGCGGCCTGAGCCAGAGTAACCAGAGAGCAGCCGGCAGATAAGGCTAATATTTTGGCAAGCGTTTTGGTACTGAAGTTCATTGGTATTCCCCTGTTTATTAAGATTAACAATCAATCCATCAATTGTTTTATGGCTTTTATTAGAGAATGAAGCCAGACATCAGCGAAGGTATAAGCTGATAAGGTGCATGGGGAGTGAATAATCTGCATTTAAGATGACTAACCTATAAATACAAGAGCTTAATTTCCACATGAATCCATTCAATAATAGAAGCTCACGTAAGTAAGATATCTAAAATAGAGAAAATACTCAACAAGCGCATATGAATTATCTCAAATGAATAATAGTTATGAACCAATCAATACAAGATATACATCATAAATAACCACATAAAATCATAACGTTAAACATAAAAACATTCACAAAAACATTATTCCTTATATTTATATTTCTCTTAAATATTAAACCCACCTCAATCAGAAACATTTAATTACAATTTAAGCAGGAAGGCAAATAAGGATATCACCTAAGACATCATCGGATTATCCTACACATACGAATATTTAATTAACCGCTCATATCGATAAGATGAAACGACTATTTATAGGAATATAAATAGTCGTGAGATATGGAAAAATTACCTTAGCGAGTATGCGTTCACTAATAAAAAATGGTTCAGAACATGACCCATCTCACCAGCGGCGCGGTCAGCACCATCACCACTCCGGATAGCATCATCACCAGGCTGGCGACCACGCCCTCCTGAGGGCCAAGCTCGTAGGATCGTGCGGTGCCGGCGCCGTGCGATGCCGCACCCAATCCGGCCCCTTTTGCCATTCCCTCGCGAATAGAAAGACGCAGAAACAGTACATCCCCTACCGCCATCCCGAATACCCCGGTGACCACGACAAACAGAGCGACTAAATCTGGCTGGCCGCCCAGCGGTTTGGCTGCCGCCAGCGCAAAGGGGGTGGTAACGGAGCGTACCGCCAGGCTGCGCTGGATCTCATCAGGCAAGGTAAATAATCGCGCCAGCCACACCGAACTGGTCACCGCGACAACCGAGGCGGTAGTGACGCCAGCCGTCAGCGACATCCAGTGGCGCTTAATAATCGCCAGGTTGTCGTATACCGGCACGGCAAAGGCGATCGTCGCCGGGCCCAGCAGCCACAGCAGCCAGTGGGTCTCCCCCATATAGCGTTGATAAGAGATATGGCCGAATACCAGCATCATGACCAACAGGATCGGGGTGAAAACCAGCGGCATCAGCGGCAGTTTATGGAAGCGGCGATAAAGCCGCTTGTTGGCAAAATAGAGTCCCAGCGTGACAAGAAGGCACAGGAGGCTCAGCTGAAAATCACTCATGTTTCATCCTGCTGACTTCATAGCGATACACTTTATCAACCACCCATGCCGTGGCGCCCAACACCATCGTAGTGCTCAAGCCAATCACCAGAAAGATACGCCAGCCATCGACCATCAGCAGCTGCGCGTAGTTGACGACCGCCACCACCGCCGGTACGAAAAACAGCAGCATCTCAGCCAGCAGCCAGCGGGCTCCGGCGCGTACCCAGTTTAAAGGAATTACCCGGCAGACGATCAGCGCCAGCATCATCAGCATGCCGACCAGATTCGCCGGAAGCGGCAGGTGCAGCCAGTTAACTAAATATTCAGCGCAGACGAACAGTCCGGCGTAGATCAGGACCTGAACCGGTACCTGAAGACGTTGCATAACGAAGGGCGTCACGCGAGCTGGCGCAAAGGCCATGAGCGGTATTCCTGAAAAAGAAGACAGGCGTGCAGTATAGAGAGCCGCCCGGCGCGGCAGAAATGAATTAAAATCATCACAGGTATAGTCTCAGGGAATAATTATGGATATCCGAACGCTGCGTTATTTTGTCGAAGTGGTTCGCCAGCAAAGCTTTACCCGCGCGGCGGAGAAACTTTTCGTCACGCAGCCCACCATCAGCAAGATGCTTAAAAACCTTGAAGATGAGCTGAACTGCACGCTGCTGATCCGCGACGGTCGCAGGCTGCTGCTGACCGATACCGGACGCGTGGTTTTCGAGCGCGGGCAGGCCATTCTTGGCGAATTTCACCAGCTGGAGTCGGAGCTGAGCGATATTAATCATCTGCACAAAGGCGTACTGCGTCTCGGGATCCCGCCGATGGTCGGCATGCTGATGGCCGAGCCGATTAGCCGCTTTCGCCAGCGCTATGCGGGTATCGAGTTGAAAATCTCCGAGTTTGGCGGATTGACCGTGCAGCAGGCGGTCAGCAACGGCGAACTGGATTTAGCCATGACGGCGCTTCCGGTTGATGAGGCCAGCGGTCTGACGACGCTATCTCTGTTCAGCCATCCGCTCTGCGTACTGACGCCGAGAACGGCACAATGGGAGGGCCTCAGCTCATTGTCGCCGCAGGCGCTCGCCGCGCATCCGCTGGTGATTTACAACGAGGATTTCGCCCTCAGCCAGCAGCTGATGCGGCTGTTTGCTCAGCATGAAGTTAAGCCGCGCATCGCCGTGCGCAGCGGGCAGTGGGATTTTCTGGCCGCCATGGTCCAGGCGGGGATTGGCATCGCGATTTTGCCGGAGCCGATTTGCCAGCGCCTCGACCCGCAGAGCTTTTGCTGGATGCCGTTGCAGAGCGATCTGCGCTGGGAGCTGGGGATGATTTGGCGGGAAGGCGTTTATCTGTCGCACAGCGCGCGAGCGTGGCTGGAGTGCAGCAAGGCGTTCTGGCTGAAGTAAGTCCCCGGGCCGCGGCGTCAACGCCTGACCCGGGGAACAGGTACGGCGTTACTGATCTTCGATAAGCAGCGCTTCCAGCAGATCGAGGTCGTGCAGCAGCTTCTGCAGCGTCTCGTTGCTGATCTGCCGGGTGGCGCGCAGGTGGTACAGCTCACCGCGTTCGGAACGCAGCGCCGCCAGGCGGAACCGGCGTTCGAGGCTCTCCTCCAGCATCGACGTTTCAACATCGTTGCGGCCATCGACGCGACGACGCAGGTTACCAATCACCCGCGAACTGACCTCGGTCAGCAGCTGATTATCAATATTCTCTTTGGTATCCGCAGCCAGACGCTCTTCCATTTTCTGAATCGCGACAATCGCCACATCCGCCGTGGCGGCCCGCGCCAGACGCTCCTCTTTGCGCTGCTGGACATGGTCGGTCGACTCGATATGGCGCAGCAGAATCGGCAGCACAATCACGCCGACGAACAGTGAGAACAGAATCACCCCGGCGGCGAGGAACACCAGCTCATAGCGCGCCGGGAAGACGTTGCCGTCCGGTAGCAGCAGAGGAATAGACAGTACACCGGCAAGGGTAATCGCCCCGCGAACGCCGGCGACGGAGGAGATCAGCAGCTCGCGCGTGGTCCAGGAGCCGAACTCCATCGGTTTCTTTTTCAGGAAACGCTGGCTCAGTTTGCGCATCGTCCACAGCCAGCCAAAACGCACCAGCATCAGGGCGGCATAAATCAGGACGATATCGGTAAACAGCATCCAGGTTTCGACGTTGGGATCCGCTTCTGCAGCCACCAGCGAGCTGGAAAGGATGTCCGGCAGCTGCAGGCCCAACAGCAGGAAGACCATGCCGTTAAACACGAACTCCAGCATCGCCCAGGTGCTGTTGGCGCGCAGGCGCATCGCCAGCGGCGCGCTGCGCATCACCCCGGAACGCGTAATGGTCATCCCCGCGGCGACCGCCGCCAGGATCCCGGAAAAGCCGATATGCTCCGCGATCAGATAAGAGGCGAACGGCAGCAGGAACAGCAGCACAATTTGCGTTGCCGGTTCATCGCCGCCCCAGCGGCTGAGGAAGCGCATCGAGCGCCCGTACAGCCAACTGACCACAAAGCCCGCGAGAATACCGCCGACCGCCACCTTGAAGAACTCCACCGTCGCGCCGCCGACGGTAAAGACCATGGTGCCCATCGCCACCGCAACGGCAAACTTCAGGGAGACCAGGCCGGAGGCATCGTTCATCAGCGCTTCGCCCTGCAAAATCCCCATTATTTTTTTCGGAATGCGCCCTTCGCCGACAATTCCCGACAGCGCCACGGCATCCGTTGGCGACAGAACCGCCGCCAGAGCAAAAGCCGGAATCAGCGGAATACCCGGCACGATCCAGTAGATGAGGTAGCCAATACCGACCACCGTTACCACCACCAGCGCCAGCGCCAGGCCGAAAATTTCTCGTCCATGCTCAATGAACTCACGGGTTGGCGTCTTCCAGCCATCGGCAAAAAGCAGCGGCGGAATGAACAGAACCAGAAAGAGTTCGGGGTCGAATTCAACGTGCAATCCGAAGGTAGGCCAGGCCAACAGCGCGCCGATGGCAATTTGGATTAAGGGGAGTGGGACCTGAAAGGGCAGTACGCGTGTAACCACCCCGGAGAGAGAGACCACGAGGGTCATGATGAGTATGGTAAAGAATATTTCCATGTGTTCCCTGTTTGCTGCGTGTCTTTTTTTTACATCTGAGGCGTCATGTCTCGGCATAATACGCTACTCAGATTAACGCAAAAGGAAACAGGATGTGGCTTAAAAATTAAACGGGCGGCCAAAGCCGCCCGTTGTTAGCAGGAAAAGTTAAATCGCCCAACCGCCGGCGTAGAAGATAACCAGCGCCGCGGCGATGATCACCGTACCCAGGTTTAGCTTACGCCATTCGCCGGACACCAGACGACCGATCACCAGCGACGCAAAGCCGATCATGATGCCGGTCACGATGTTGCAGGTCAGCACGATAAAGACCGCGGTAATCAGGCCCGCCATCGCGTCGACGAAATCGTTGAAATCGATTTTCGCCACGTTGCTCAGCATCAGCAGGCCGACGTACATCAGCGCCGGCGCGGTGGCATAAGCCGGCACCAGATACGAGAGCGGAGAGAGGAACAGGATCAGCAGGAACAGCACGCCGACGGTCACTGCCGTCAGACCGGTTTTGCCGCCCGCCGCCGTACCGGCAGCGGATTCGATATACACCGCCGCCGGCGCCGCCCCGACCAGGCCGGAGAAGACGCTGCTCAGGGAGTCGGTGGTCAGCGCTTTGCCGCCGTTAATAATCTGCCCGTCTTTATCCAGCAGGTTCGCCTGGCCGGCCACCGCGCGGATGGTTCCGGTGGCGTCAAACACCGCGGTCATCACCAGCGCAAGCACGCTTGGCAGCACCACCGGGTTCAGCGCGCCCACGATATCCAGGCTACCGATCAGCGAGTTGCCTTTATCGTCGCTCAGCGACGGCATGGCGAAGATACCGGAGAAGTGAACGTTA
Source organism: Klebsiella sp. LTGPAF-6F (assembly GCF_001753185.1). Taxonomy (NCBI): domain Bacteria; kingdom Pseudomonadati; phylum Pseudomonadota; class Gammaproteobacteria; order Enterobacterales; family Enterobacteriaceae; genus Klebsiella; species Klebsiella sp. LTGPAF-6F. The sequence continues at coordinate 383,888 of NZ_CP017450.1, read as the reverse complement.
GGATCGAAGATCAGGCCGATAATTGAGATGCCGATAATCGTCAGCAGGATACCGCCCGGCACTTTCAGTTTTTCGAGGCCGATAATCACCGCCAGCCCGACCAGCGACATAATCACCGGGAAGCTATCAAAATTACCCAGCGCCACCGGCAGACCATCCAGCGGATTTTTGATAACCAGGCCCACGCCGTTGGCGGCAATCAGCAGCAGGAACAGACCGATACCAATCCCCGTACCGTGCGCCACGCCCTGCGGCAGGTTACGCAGGATCCAGCTACGAATGCCGGTCGCGGAGATCACGGTGAACAGGACACCCATCAGGAACACCGCGCCCAGCGCGACCGGAATGCTGATCTGTTGACCCAGTACCAGGCTAAAGGCGGTAAACGCGGTCAGCGAGATGGCGCAGCCAATCGCCAGCGGCAGGTTCGCCCACAGCCCCATCACCAGCGAGCCGACGCCGGCAACCAGACAGGTGGAAACAAATACCGCAGCCGGTGGAAAACCCGCTTTGCCGAGCATACCCGGCACCACGATGACGGAGTAAACCATCGCCAGGAAGGTGGTAAGACCGGCAACGATTTCCTGACGCACGGTGCTGCCGCGAGCAGAAATTTTAAACCAGGCGTCCAATGAACCGCCGGTACGCGCTGAAGGCGTAGACATAGAAAACTTCCCCTGAGAATTTTTATCGTTCGTCCGAATGCGTGGTGGACCATCCACTGCCAGCTAAACGCGATCTCCTTGTGCTAATCGCAGCGCCAGGGGCCGCGAAAAAGCAAACGTTTAACTCCGCGCATACAGTACGGTGTGAAGAATGACTTTGCTCCCCTCTGCCAGCAGAGGAAATGATGAGCAAAATAAAAAGGCAAACGATTATCCAGCCTTTAGACGGGCCTTTTCAACTGAAGTTTGTCGTATTTCGCTAAATTTCGCTTATGACGTTCAGGAAATAACCAGCCGATGCGCAAACGTTATCGTCCATGCGCAATCCGGTAACATTTTTGTATTGCGCTGATAGCAATTTTCCCCGGTCATCGGCTTTAGTAATAGTTTATTCGCCGGGTAAGGTGAACGGCCCCCCGCGCTCAACCGCTTTTTGCCAGGCCGGGCGCTGCTCCACGCGCTGAACCCACTGCGTCAGATGGGGTAAATTCTCCACGCCGCCGCGCGCCAGCAGCGCCATCGCGGGAAAGCTCATCTGAATATCGGCCATACTCAGCTCAGCGCCGGCAAACCAGCGCTGGCGGGAAAGGTGCGCTTCAATAAAGCGGGCATGGGTGTCCACCTGGCGGTTAAGCCAGGCCTTCTGTACCCCCTTGCCCAACGCATTACCCAGCGTGCGCATACCAAACGGCACCGGCGGTTTGCCCAGGCTGGCAAACACCAGCTTCATCAGCAGCAGGGGCATCAGCGACCCCTCGGCGTAGTGCAGCCAAAAGCGATATTGCAGCTTATCTTCCACCGACTCAGGTTTTAAGCGCCGGGCGCTATCATAGGTTTCCTGTAAATATTCCAGAATGGCGCCGGACTCCGCCAGAATGTGGCCGTTATCCTCAACCACCGGCGATTTACCCAGCGGATGAACGCTTTTTAATTCCGCCGGTGCGAGCATATCCTTGCCACGCTGATAAGAGACAACCTGATAAGGCAGCTGCAGCTCTTCCAGCGCCCATAACACGCGCTGCGATCGTGACTGATTGAGATGATGTACCGTTAACATGGGCCTCTCCCGCTGTTTGTTCAAATTAACTATAGGAACAGGCGGCGGATGCCGGGAATTTTTCGGCAAACTGAAGAGGCAAATTCAGAGAAAAGAGCCACACTTAAATTGTCGGCGCAAACCGGAACCTCCATCAAAGATTGCGCAATACTGAGGTGAGCCGACGTCGGGGGAAACCCTCCTGCGTACCAGCGGGATAGTGCGAAAGACCAAGACCGGAAAACAACTAAAGCGCCCTGTTGTGGCGCTTTAGTTTTTTAGTCATCCTCCAGCAATCGCGCGCCGGTCCCCTCTTCACCCAGCTTATCGCCCGGGTTGCGTAACGGGCAGTCGCGGCGCGACAGACAGCCGCAGCCGATACAGCCATCGAGCTGATCGCGCAGCGCGGTCAGGGTATGAATGCGCCGGTCCAGCTCCTCCCGCCACTGGGACGACAGCATCTTCCACTCTTTGGCGCTGAGGTTATGCCCTTCCGGCAGTACGCCGAACGCGTCGCCGATGGTCGCCAGCGGAATACCAATGCGTTGCGCAATCTTAATGATCGCCACCGCGCGCAGGACGTCGCGCCGGTAGCGCCGCTGATTGCCCGCGTTGCGCTGGCTGTGGATCAGCCCTTTACTTTCATAAAAGTGCAGCGCGGAGACGGCCACGCCGGTTCGTTTTGCCACTTCGCCGGGCGTCAGCAGCATTTTGATGCGGGGTGATTTCTTTTCCATAAAGCGCTTTACCTCAAGTTAACTTGAGGAATTATACTCGCCCGCAGACAAAACGACGAATCGAGAATTGAGAGAGGCCGCTTTATGTCCCATCAGGATATTATCCAAACGCTTATTGAATGGATTGATGAACATATCGATCAACCACTTAACATTGATATAGTCGCCAGAAAATCGGGATACTCGAAATGGTATCTGCAGCGGATGTTCCGCGCCGTGATGCATCAAACGCTGGGCGATTACATTCGCCAGCGCCGCCTGCTGCTCGCCGCAGAAGCGCTAAGAACCACCCAGCGCCCTATTTTTGATATCGCGATGGATCTCGGCTACGTGTCGCAGCAAACCTTTTCGCGGGTGTTCCGTCGCGAATTTGACCGAACGCCGACCGCCTATCGCCATCAAATTTCTGCCTGATAGCGCGGCTGATAGGGGCTGAGGCAGGTGCGCTCATTCGCCAGCCACAGCATGAACTCCTGCGGCGGCATCGCTTTCGCAAAGTGCCACCCCTGGCAGTACTGTACGCCGCGTTGCTGGAGCCAGGCTACCTGCTCTGCCGTTTCGACGCCTTCAGCCACGATTTTTAAATGCAGGCTGTTTGCCATCTGGATAATATGCTCGGCAATCAGGTGGCTGGTGGTATTGCTCGTCAGCATGTCGACAAAAGATTTATCAATCTTCAGAACGTCGACGTTGAGCGCATGAAGATTGTGCAGGTTGGAGTAGCCGGTGCCGAAATCATCGATGGCGATTTCATATCCCGCATCGCGGAACGCCTGGATCACCGGCGTCGTTTTCGCCACGTCGATAAACCCGCGTTCGGTCACTTCGATTTTGATTTGTTCCGCCTTGACCGCGTAGCGCTGGATCTTCTCGTTGATGTGCTCAATCAAGCGCGCGGAATGGAAATCGGAAGCGGAGAGGTTAATCGCCACGTACAGATGCGGTTGCCGCGCCAGAAACTCGCCCAGGTCGGAAAATACCTCATCGATGACATAGTCGGTGACCTGGGCGATCATCCCTTCATTTTCCGCCATCGGAATGAACTCCGCCGGACTCATCACCGGCCCATCAAAGCCAGGCCAGCGCAATAATGCTTCGGTACCGACGCAGCGGTTATTTTTAATATCGATAACCGGTTGATAGTGAAGGCACAGCTGACGACGGTTTAACGCGCGCTGCAGCATCTTCCGCGGAGAGTGGTACTGCTGACGGGTGCGCGACCACACCAGCAGGAGCAATACGCTGCAAATCAGCCCCAGCGGTAGCGTCAGGGTCACCTGATTATAAAAATTCTGATAATAGCTGACGCGCGAAGTGGACATAATGACGGCTATCGGGCGAACGGTGGAATGGGCGATGGTATAAACGCGGCCATCCTGGTGAAATAAAGACGCTTCAGCGCGAATCAGGCGATGCAGCTCATCGGGATCGGCATTCTTGCTGACGGAAAAAAACTGGTGGGTTTTGGTATCAAAAACGCCCCAGGCGAGGTCGCGGTCGCTGGTGATCAACGCGCTGTATGAGAGCGGATTAACCACCACCACATAGTTGCCGCGCTGCATATAGTTCATCGCATAGCCAGGGTAGAAAGGGGTCTCGCGGTAGTAGTAAATCGCGACATCCGGCTTTTTGGTATAGGTTGCGGCCGGAATTTGCCACCCCGTCTGGCGGCGAACCGAAGTGGAGCAGAAGAAATGGGTGCCGTTGGCGTAGATTAAATCGTCGATATAGAGCAGGCCGCGAACAATACCGAGCAAATATTGCTGATGCTGTGGTGAACATATCGCTCCCTGATACAAGCGGGCTTTATCGCGCGCTTCGTCGGCTTCACGAATCACCATCTCCGTTTTTTGCAGCGCCAGTCGAGAAAACAGCCTCAGCTGATCGGCGGTTTCCGCTTTGGCGCGAATTTGCGCAAACCACAACGCCAGCAGCACCGGCAGCAGAATGACCAGCACGATGCCAAATATTCTCAACGCCTTATGCGGCGCGCTATGATTCATTTCCGCTTTTTATCCATGCGATACGCCTTAATCAAGGTGAACAGCCCCGATGACTCTGCTTACTGTGATATGAACGGAGCATCTCAGCAACCCACGCTTTGACGTAAAAACCTCATGACGATGAATTATGAATAATACTGGCTTATAGGACCACTGGAGAAACATTCTCAACATAATGAGATTAGCTCCAGTATGTCATTCGGTTTATCCGTATAATTAGCCAGAATAAGTAATAAAATCCGCAGAACATAAACCTTATTAAAAAACCAAAACCGCCGATAATCCCTTATAATCAACCTTCACATTGCAAGAAAGCCCCACACCCCCCTTATTAACCCTGCTATTTACATGGCTAATAAGCGCAAGAAAACACCATTTTTGGCTGGTGAATAAAAGAACAAGTGTGATATAGTTCACATTAGCTGATGAAACAAAAACGTTGTTTCATTACGATCTTGTTTGCCTGAAGATAGCCAGAGCGCCGTTCCATCGTCAGTCTCATCCGGTTGTCAAAGGCTCCCAAATTTCGTTGAGGATAGGTTGATGGCTTCCATTACTACCAGTGTCGTGCTTTTGCGCTGGCCACTCGTGAGCGCAGTGCTGATGTTTCTGGCCAGCTCGTTGAACATTCAGCTACGTAAAAGCGATTATGCCGGTTTAGCGGTGATTTGTAGCTGTATGGGCCTGGCCGCAGCCTGCTGGTTCGCCACCGGTCTGTTAGGCATTACGCTGCTGGACGTGGCGAAAATCTGGGGCAATATCAAGGACGTGATGATTGAAGTCATGAGCCAGACTCCGCCAGAATGGCCGATGATGATGACCTGATGTCGGCCCGCCTTATCCGGGCGCCGATGTCGCTGACCGGACCACCAGACGGCGGTGAACCGGTTGCCCGGACAGGTGCGCAGCACCGCCACCCGCGATTTCCCCCTCTGCGACAGCCTAAACCCATCACCGATATACACCGCAGCGATGACACCATTATGGTCTGGTTATAACGCTTCCGCTGGCCGACGGACGACTACCCGGTAGCCCGCGAGGAAAGTTGTTCGGGCAGCGTTTTATTGCGCAGTGCGCCTGGTAAGAACAGGCGTTTGCCGTCGTGGCGGTAGATTGGTACGGACAAGAAGGCCGCTCCCGCAGTTTCTCCCACTGGGCTTCATCGTATCGCGTGATGTTATAAACCTTTACCGCATGATATTGCTCGTTAATTAACACGCTGGACGAGTAGAGCTTCATCGACTCTCCCGGCAGTAATAAAATGTCGGCTTCATACCAAAGAATAAACTTTAAAAACCGCAGGCTGGAAATCGAAGAAAAAGCCACGCCGGAATACGGGCAGACAAGCGTATTATGAATAGTCCATTTCATTTTTTATCCTTGCTGGCATTGCTGATAAATGACTCTATATAGTGATAGCATCCATGATAGCTAACCGCAAGGTTATCGATTAATAATGTGATATCAGACAATACTCAATACCACCCGTACTCAATAAGGCTTACCTTAAATATAGTGTTCTAATAATGAATGGTTAACCATAATAGCCAGAAGCGTTCCCCGCAGGAATATACATAAATAAGAATATACTGACAATTAATTACAGGCTACCCACAGCGGTAGCCTGCGGTACTATTTTTAGCATTTACCACAAATAACCGAGCTCTCCTTCAAATAATAAGCAGCAGGATTACCAGGTTTTACCAATATTAAACTGGAACTGCTCGGCTTTATCACCATCGTATTTTTTAAAGGGTTCGGCCCAGGAGAACACCAGCGGGCCCAGTGGCGACATCCACTGCACCGCAATCCCGGCAGACATCCGGATATGTGACGGATCGCCATAGTCCGGGATCCCGGCCGCCAGCGTCTGGCCGGTATTTTGCCAGGAGGTGCTCCATACCGTACCGGCGTCGAGGAATAGCGACGTTCGCAGGCTGTCGGCATATTTGTCATTCACAAACGGCGTCGGCACAATAAACTCGCTGTTCAGCACCGCCATCGCGTTACCGCCAACCGCATCGGATGATGAGTCCAGCGGACAGGTGCTGTAGCTGCTTTCAGAACCATTACAACGATAATAAGCCGCTTTTGGGCCAATCGTATTCGACGAAAAACCGCGAACCGACGACGATCCGCCGGCATAAAAGTTATCGTAAAACGGCACCGATTTGCCGTTCAGCCCATCGGCATAGCCCGCGCGCAGGTGCTCCATCCATACCCAGCTTTTGCTCTCGGCCAGCGGCATATATTGGGTGGTATCGAAAGTCACTTTATAATAGCTGTTATCCGAACCGGGTACGGTAACCTTGGCGGTCAGGCTGCTTTTATTTCCCGCGCGCGGGAAGAAACCGCGATCGAGGTTGTTATAGCTCCAGCCAACGCTGGCAAAATAGTCATTGGCGCTATAGGTCGCACCGCTGTCGCCGTCTTTGGTGACGACGTCAGGATAGATGCCCCGGGAGTTAAGATAGCTCCAGGTGGTGAGCTCCGGCTCCATATTGGTCAGGCGGTTATGGACATAGTCCAGGCCAAGGTTGAGAGCGTTATTCTCGCTAATCGGGAATCCCAGCGTACTGCCAACGCCGTAGCTTTGCTGGTTGTAGCTTCCGGAATCGGCATCCGAGGCGTCGTAGCTGTTGTAGAAAATTTTGCCGCCGAGGCTGACGCCATCCACGGTGAAGTAAGGGTTCGTCGCTCCCAGCTCAATATAGGACTGGTAGCTGTTGCGCGTGCCGTTGAAGCTGACGCTATTGCCGGTCCCCAGCCAGTTATCCTGAGTGACGCCGAGCTGGTAGCTCACGCCGCTGTCGGTACCAAAGCCCAGACCAACGTTAAAGGAGCCGGTATTGCGCTCCTTCACCTTATAGACCACGTCCACCTGATCCTGGCTACCGCTTACCGGAACGATCTGCTTGTCGACGGTTTCAAAAAATCCGGTACGATCCAGCCGCGTTTTTCCCTGCTCGACCTTCTCATCATTCAGCCACGCGCCTTCCATCTGGCGCATTTCGCGACGCAGCACCGCATCGCGGGAAGTATCGTTACCCTCAAAGCGAATCTGACGAACCGAATAACGGCGTCCGGCATTGACGTTAATATGCAAAACGACGTTTTTTTTCGTCTCATCAATATCCGGCGCGGTATTAACCTGCGGCCAGGCATAGCCGTATTTTCCCAGCAGCGTCTTAATGCTGTTCTCAGCCGCCGTGATTTCCGCGCCGCTGTACCATTTCCCCGCTAAAGGCTTCACCAGCGCTTCAATTTCCTGGTTATGCTGCGCCATGTCGCCGGTCACGACCGTACTGGCCACGTTATAACGATCGCCTTCGGTAAGATTGATCGTGATATACAGCGATTTTTTATCCGGGGTAATACTGACCTGACTGGAGTTAATGGTAAAACGCGCGTAGCCGCGATCGAGATAATAGCTACGGATGGTCTCAAGATCCGCCGCCATCTTTTGCTTTTGGTATTTCTTATCGCCAATCACGTTCCACCACGGAACGCTGTCGCGAAGCTGCAGCTGGTCCAGCAATGTTTCTGCGCTAAAGGCCTGGTTGCCAATAATATTAATTTGCGCAATTTTTGCCGATACCCCCTCCTGAAAGACAAAGGTTAAATCAACGCGATTACGCGGTAGCGGCGTGACGACAGCATGGACCTGAGCGCTATATTTCCCGACGCTGTAATAGAAATCCTGGAGCCCCTTTTCTATTTCCGTGAGCGCATTGCGATCCAGCGCGCTGCCTTCTTCAATACCGCTGGCGGCCAGATTCTCCTTGAGGGCATCATCCTTAACGGATTTATTCCCGGAAAAGCTGATTTTAGCGATGGTTGGCCGCTCTGTGACCTGCACCACCAGCGTGCTGCCATCGCGCAGGATCTGCACGTTCTCAAAGTTGCCGCTGGCGTACAGGGCGCGGACCGAATCACTGATATCCTCGTTAGAAACCTCTTCTCCCGTATGAACAGGCATGCTCAGTAGCGCAGCGCCAACGGTAACGCGCTGTAGCCCTTCGAAACGAATGTCATCTACCGTATAGGCGGTTGATGCGTAAAGCGTTAAAGGGGAAATCAATAGACCGGCGATGAGACTCGTTTTTTTTAGCATGGAGGTGTCGTCTAAAAGATATTTGGCAATAGCAGATACCTGCTGGGAATAATGCAGCTCATTGCGCCAGACAGATTCTGACGCCGTTTTAAATAACCTGAACGAGGCGCAGAATTGCACGCAATTATGACGAGAAAATGGAGAAAAAATGGATATATGAGAATGGTGAAAAAATTATTTTTTAATGGAACTTTCCTTCTCCCACCCAGTCAGATAAGCATTTCCTGACAACATTAAAATTCAACATCTTTTGTTTTTTAATTAAAAAAACAAAAAGCCCCCTTTCTCATTGGTTGAAAGGGGGAAAAAGATCTTGTTAGGAATGATGCTCTCTGGGATAAACCAGGAACAGCCACAAACTAACCTATAACCCCGTAGATAAAATGAAGAGATAGTGAATAAATTATGCAGCCAGATTGCCATTATAATGAAATGAGTAGATATCATGCCACGAAATGAAATTCAGCGTTCAGTGCTTAGCGAGCTGGTGCAATGGATAAAAAACAATCTTGAAAAGAGGCTCACCATGCGGGCGCTGAGCCTCTTTTCCGGCTATTCTGAATGGCATCTTTTTCGCCTGTTTCGTCACTATTTTAATATGTCGCCAATGGCCTATATTCGCCAACAGCGGATGCAATTAGCCCTTGATTTATTAAAGGTTAAACCGGCTTTTCGCATCGTTGATATTTGTATTATGGCGGGCTATGAAGATATCAGCGCCTTTAACCGTACCTTTAAAAGATACTATGCGATTACGCCTGGCCAGTTTCGCAAAATCCTGTGTATCTCCGGATAGGGGATCCCCCTCCTCCGCATTGCTGCGGTTGGGAATGGAAGGGGGAAGAGGAACACAACGTTAGAATGGAAATGGCAGGATGCCATCGTTAATCGTTTCCGGGATCAAGCAGACCCGATCAACAGGAAACAGTGTAAACTGCTAAGTTGAGTTAATTGTGTAGAAGCCGTGGAGATTTTGTCATCATTTATATCTCCGGCCTTTTTCCCCGACATAAAAAATAAAAAGCCGGAATAGTTCACTATCCCGGCGGGTGTTTGAGTAGATAATCAGAAGTGCGTATTCACGCTGACATAAAACGTCCGACCCGATTCATTATAGGTCTCCGCGCCCGCGCCATACAGATAGGCGCCGGTCGTCGAATTCCCCGTCGTCTGCGCGTTACCGGCGCGGTAGTGGCGAATATCGAACAGGTTATCCACGCCGCTGGTCAGGCTCAGGTTTTTATTCACATCCCAGGTCGCGCTGAGCCCGACGATGCTGTACGGGCTCACTTCATTCAGCTCGCTGCCGGATACCGCCTCGCCCTTATAGTTGAAGCGCTTAGGTTTTTGCCGACCATACCAGGTGAAAGTACTCTGCAGCGAAAGATCGTCGCGTACCTGCCAGCTGACGGTCGAATTAAGGGTGAACTGCGGGATCACCGACAGGCGATCGCCGGTGGTCTTGTTCTTACTCTGCAGCATCCACGTCAGGTTGTTGCTCCAGTTGACCGTTTCGCTTACCGGCAGGTTTAATGAGCCTTCCAGCCCTTCAACCAGCGCCTTCGGTACGTTTTCCCATTGATAAATATTGGTCGTGCCGTTGCTGGCCGTTCCCACCGCCGAGTAGCCCGATTCAATCTTGTTATGATAGTCGTTACGGAACCAGGTCAGCCCCGCCTGATAGCCGTTGTGCTTATACTCAAGGCCAATCTCTTTATTAACGCTGGTTTCCGCCTTCAGATCGCTGTTCCCCATCAGGTAACAGGCTGAGCTGCTGGCATAGCAGCCCTGGCCGTTGCTGTAGAGAATATAGTTCGGGTTGAGCTGATAAAGGTTTGGCGCTTTATAGGCGCGGGCGATGCCCAGCTTCAGCGTCCAGTCATCCGACAGCCCCTGCGAGAGGTTCAGCGATGGGCTCCAGTTATTGCCAACGATGCTGTGATGGTCGAAGCGCAGAGCCGGCGTCAGCATGGTGCTCTCGGTCAGCGCGATATTATCTTCGGTAAACAGCGAGAAAATCTCGGCGCTGGAATAGGGGCTACGCCCGGTTGCCGACATACCGTCAATGGAGCCATAAGAGAGCGACTGGGTGGTCGATACGCCATCTTTCATCCGCTGCTGGTTCCACTCGGTACCCAGCGTCAGATTCTGCTCGAATCCCAGGGTAAACGGAATATTCACCTCGCTGTGCAGCAGCACATCCGACAGGTCGATATCGGAGAATTCGCTGCTGGAGAAGATCCCCTCCGTTCCCCCCGCCAGCCCCTCGTTCATACGCGAGTTACGGGTGTGCTCATACTGCGCGTAAGTATTGCTGGTCACGCCGTTATCCCAGCCGCCGGTCCACGTGACGCCATAAGTCTGACGATAGAGGCGGTTGGTCTCTTTACCGTACATACTTTTCACCAGCGTGCTGGTATTGGTATTCTGGGTATCGCCTGCATACAGGTTGCCCTGGCGGCTGTAGCCGGTTTCAAACTCCAGCGCCTGCATCGGCGCAAATTCCCAGCGCAGCTTACCGTGGATATCTTTATTCACTACGCCTTCGCGTCCAGCCGGATACGATCCCGCATAGCTACCGGTTCGCGCCGCTTCGTGACCGGAATTAATATCCTGGGCATCGGCCTGCGTTTTGCTCAGATTTCCCCATAAATTAAAGCTGACCTCATCCGATAGCGGGCCGTTGAGGCTGAAGTTTGTCCGCTTCGTCGCGCCCTCTTTACGGTGCTGGGGGGCGTTCATATAGGTATTCCATGATCCATGCCATTCGCTGGTGGCCGGTTTGGTGACGATATTTACCACCCCGCCCATCGCACCATTACCGTAGCGGGCCGCCGCAGGGCCGCGAATCACGTCGATATGGTCGATCATTTCCGCCGGTACCCAGCTGGTATCCCCGCGCGTATCGCGGTCGCCGCGCCAGCCATAGCGCACGGAATTACGGCTGGTCACCGGTTTACCATCCACCAGAATCAGCGTGTTCTCCGGCCCCATGCCGCGAATATCGACCTGGCGGTTATTACCGCGCTGGCCGCTGGTGGAGTTGCCGGTGAGGTTGACGCCGGGCTGGGTACGAATCAGCTCGGAGACATCGCGCGCGGGCGGATGTTTACGGATCTCCTCAGCGGTGATGGTCGATACGCCGGGCGCTTGCAGCGTCTGCGCCGCCGCGGTGACCACCATGGTTTCGTCATCATTTGCCGTAGCCGTTTCGGATTTCTTCGTATCGTCTGGCGTGTTGCTGTCAGCGGCCTGTGCCGGCAGCATCCCTCCCCAGATGGCCATCGGGATCAGCACGGCCAGCGAGTAGTGTGAATCGTATTTCATGGAATATGCCCTGTTTTTCTTTTTAGCCGTCGGGGCACGCCTTCTTCATCCGCCAGATAAACACCGGTCATGTCTTCCATGCCTGGCGTAACATCTCTTTTTTTGGCGTAGTCAGGCCCTCCCGTTTAAATAGGGATAGCAATAAATAATGAGCGACCAAAATAGATTTATTACTCTGGCAAAAATGAAGAAATAAACGCACCGCGCTATTCTTTGATAGCATTCGCCGAACAGCAGTAATAGGAGTATTGTGCCACACAACGTTATTAGAAATGAGATTTATTATCAAGTGGATAATTATGCATCACAGCAATAATTTTAAATAACTCAATAAAAACAAAAAGATGAAATAATTATTTACGTTTACCCCTTATTTGTACTTTAAATAATCAAAATATATCCACACTAAAAAAACACAATCTGAGCATATTCTCTCCATAATTACCGATATCTATTTGTTTATTATTCCACTATAAATACTGAGCCTGTTAATTAATAAAATAGCTGATTAACCGGCCGACATTCTCGATCGCCGGGCATGCTAACGGCCAGAAATTGACTAAAATAAGGAAATCCCCCTGCGGAGCACCGCGCCATGAATACGTCGTCGTTCTATCGATACCTTGTCGGCGGACTTGCATGCCTTGCCGCCCTGCTATGCTTCACATCCGTTTACGCCGCCACAGAGAATAAACTGTCAGAACCCGAGGAGCGCGAGGCCCTGGAAGTCAACGTTGACGATATGCTGCAGCCATGGAAGGGAGATTTACCGGGTATGTTCGACCGGCGAACCATTCGCGTATTAACCACCTTCAGCAAAACCTTTTTCTTTATTAACAAAGGGACGCAGCGCGGCGCTACGCACGATATTTTTATGGAGTTTGAGCGAAGCCTCAATCAAAGCCTGATGAAGGAGAAAAAGCTCAAACATCGTCATCTTAAGGTCCGTATCATCTTTGTTCCGATTGCCCGCGACCAGCTCATCAGCGCGCTTAACGCCGGTAAGGGGGATATTATCGCCGCTAACCTGACGATTACCCCCGCTCGCCAGCAGGAGATGACCTTTACCGCGCCAATCTACTCTCACGTTCAGGAGCTGCTTCTTTCCGGCCCCGGCTCGCCCAAAGTGGAAAATCTGCAGCAGCTTTCCGGTAAAACGGTCTTTGTGCGTACCTCATCGAGCTATTACGAGAGCCTGGTCGCGCTCAACGCGCGCTTTGCCCAGCAATCACTGCCCCCCATCACTATCGAACCGGCGCCCGAAGCGCTGGAGGATGAAGATCTAATAGAGATGCTTAACGCGGGCCTGATTCCATTGACCGTCGTCGACCGCCACAAGGCTCTGTTCTGGAAACAGGTCTTCCCCAACATTCAGGTTCATCAGAACATCATTCTGCGCAACGAAGGCAATATCGGCTGGGCGGTACGCAACAATAGCCCGCAGCTGCTGGCCTTGCTTAATGAATTCATCAACAAGAATCGTCAGGGCAGCAAGCTGGGTAATACGATTCTGCTGCGCTACCTGAAGGATGCCAGATACGTTAAAAACGCGGCGGCGCAAAAAGAGCAGCGTAAATTTCTGACCATGGTGGAGATCTTCCGCAAATATGGCGATCGCTACGATGTTGACTGGCTGCTGATGGCCGCGCAGGGCTATCAGGAATCGCGGCTAAATCAGTCGGTGCGTAGCCACGTCGGCGCAATTGGCGTTATGCAGGTAATGCCGAGCACCGGCAAGGAGCTGAAGGTCGGTGATATTAAGCAGCTCGACCCCAATATTCATGCCGGGGTGAAATATATGCGCTGGATGATAGACCGCTACTATGGCGATGAACCGATGACCCAGCTTGATAAGGCGCTGTTCTCATTCGCTTCTTATAACGCGGGTCCCGCGCGCATCGCCCGGCTGCGGGCGGATACCAAAAAGCGCGGTTTTGATCCGAACGTCTGGTTTGGCAACGTGGAGTATCTGGCCGCCGAGAAGATCGGCTCCGAGACCGTAAGCTATGTCAGCAATATCTATAAGTATTACATCGCTTACCGGCTGATCGTGGATGAAATGGCGCGTAAACAGCAGGCAACGACGGCCTCCAAAAATCAGGTCGTGCCGACAGTGGGGATGCCTGCCGCACCTGCCGCACCTGCCGCACCTGCCGCACCTGCCGCACCTGCCGCACCTGCCGCACCTGCCGCACCTGCCGCACCTGCCGCACCTGCCACGCAGTGAAATAGCGCAGATGGCCTGGGTGACAAAATAGAAAAAGCCCCGAACAGGGGCTTTTTCAGAGATGACTTTACGACGCTAACGCTTCGTTAGAACGGAATATCGTCATCAAAGTCCATCGGCGGCTCATTGGAAGGGGCAGCTGGCGCCTGCTGCTGCGGACGAGACTGCGCGCCGCCGCTGAACTGGTTTCCGCCCTGCGGCTGCTGAGGCTGGCCCCAACCGCCCTGCTGCTGACCACCGCCTGCCGGGGCGCCCGCGCCCTGCTGACGACCGCCGAGCATTTGCATCGTGCCGCCAACGTTAACGACAACCTCGGTGGTGTATTTTTCCTGACCGGATTGGTCAGTCCATTTACGGGTACGCAGCTGGCCTTCAATATAGACCTGAGAACCTTTACGCAGATACTCGCCGGCCACTTCCGCCAGTTTGCCGAACAGCACAACGCGGTGCCATTCGGTCTGCTCTTTCATCTCACCGGTCGCTTTATCACGCCAGGATTCGGAAGTAGCCAGCGTAATGTTGGCAACTGCGCCACCACTCGGCATGTAGCGTACTTCCGGGTCCTGGCCCAGATTACCGACGAGAATCACCTTGTTTACGCCTCTGCTGGCCATGTTTGTGTCTCCTGAATGCGTTTCTTAATAGTGTAAACGCGCGAGTGTACCATTTCCAGGTACTATGTTGATAGCTGGGAAGTAGGTTCCAGATAACTCTCGCGGTGCGACATTTTTACACATCCCACCGGAAAATGCATTCCAATACTGTATATTCAAACAGGTTAAATTGTGTCATAATTAGCCGTTTCTGCCGTTTGTCCTTCTAACAAACCAGGCAATCCGCGTATCTACCGGGAAAGGTGAATGGATAAGATCGAAGTTCGGGGCGCCCGCACCCACAATCTCAAAAATATCAACCTCGTCATCCCGCGCGACAAACTCATTGTCGTCACCGGGCTTTCGGGTTCAGGCAAATCCTCACTGGCTTTCGACACGTTGTATGCCGAAGGGCAGCGTCGCTACGTTGAGTCGCTCTCCGCCTACGCGCGGCAGTTCCTGTCGCTGATGGAGAAGCCCGACGTCGACCATATTGAAGGGCTGTCGCCGGCGATTTCCATTGAACAGAAATCAACGTCCCACAACCCCCGTTCAACGGTAGGCACCATTACCGAAATTCACGACTACCTGCGTCTGCTGTACGCGCGCGTCGGCGAGCCGCGCTGCCCGGATCACGACGTTCCGCTGGCGGCGCAAACCGTGAGCCAGATGGTCGATAACGTGCTCTCCCAGCCAGAAGGCCAGCGCCTGATGCTGCTGGCGCCGATCATTAAAGAGCGCAAAGGCGAGCATAACAAAACGCTGGAAAATCTCGCCGGGCAGGGCTACATCCGCGCGAGGATCGACGGCGAGGTCTGCGATCTCTCCGATCCGCCGAAGCTGGAGCTGCAGAAGAAACACACCATTGAAGTGGTGATTGACCGCTTCAAGGTGCGCGACGATCTCAGCACGCGCCTGGCCGAGTCTTTTGAAACCGCGCTGGAGCTGTCGGGCGGTACCGCCATCGTCGCCAATATGGACGATCCGAAAGCCGAAGAACTGCTATTTTCCGCCAACTTCGCCTGCCCGATTTGCGGCTACAGCATGCGCGAACTGGAACCGCGCCTGTTCTCCTTCAACAACCCGGCTGGCGCTTGCCCGACCTGCGATGGTCTCGGCGTCCAGCAGTATTTCGATCCGGAACGCGTCATTCAGAACCCAGAGCTGTCGCTGGCTGGCGGGGCGATTCGCGGCTGGGATCGGCGCAATTTTTACTACTTTCAGATGCTGAAGTCGCTGGCGGAACATTATGAATTCGATGTGGAGGCGCCCTGGGGCACGCTGAATAGCAGCGTACAAAAAGTGGTTCTGTACGGCTCAGGCAAAGAGAATATTGAATTCAAATATATGAACGATCGCGGCGATACCTCGGTGCGCCGCCATCCGTTCGAAGGCGTGCTGCATAATATGGAGCGCCGTTATAAAGAGACGGAATCCAGCGCAGTACGTGAAGAGTTAGCGAAATTCATCAGCAACCGTCCCTGCACCAGCTGTGAAGGGACCCGCCTGAAGCGCGAAGCGCGGCACGTGTTTGTGGAGAATACCCCGCTGCCGACCATCTCGGATATGAGCATCGGCCACGCGATGGACTTCTTCAACAACCTGAAGCTCTCCGGCCAGCGTGCGCAAATTGCTGAAAAAGTACTGAAAGAGATTGGCGATCGCCTGAAATTCCTCGTCAACGTCGGTCTGAACTACCTGACGCTCTCCCGTTCGGCGGAAACCCTTTCCGGCGGCGAAGCGCAGCGTATCCGCCTCGCCAGCCAGATCGGCGCAGGCCTGGTCGGCGTCATGTACGTACTGGATGAGCCCTCTATCGGCCTGCACCAGCGCGATAACGAACGCCTGCTGGGCACGCTGATCCACCTGCGAAACCTCGGCAACACCGTGATTGTCGTTGAGCACGATGAAGACGCCATTCGCGCCGCCGACCACGTTATCGATATCGGTCCGGGGGCTGGGGTACACGGCGGTCAGGTCGTGGCTGAAGGCAAGCTGGAAGATATTATGGCGGTGCCGGAATCGCTGACCGGCCAGTTCATGAGCGGCAAGCGTAAAATCGAAGTGCCGAAACAGCGCGTACCCGCCAATCCGGAGAAAGTGCTGAAGCTGTCCGGCGCGCGCGGCAACAACCTGAAAGACGTGACGCTGACGCTGCCGGTGGGCCTCTTCACCTGTATCACCGGCGTTTCCGGGTCGGGTAAATCCACGCTGATCAACGACACGCTGTTCCCGATTGCCCAGCGTCAGCTCAACGGTGCCACCATCGCGGAACCGGCACCTTACCGCGACGTGCAGGGGCTGGAACATTTCGACAAAGTGATCGATATCGACCAGAGCCCCATCGGCCGTACGCCGCGTTCTAACCCCGCAACCTACACCGGCGTCTTTACGCCGGTCCGTGAACTGTTTGCCGGCGTACCTGAATCACGTTCGCGTGGCTACACGCCCGGCCGATTCAGTTTTAACGTGCGCGGCGGTCGCTGTGAAGCCTGCCAGGGCGATGGCGTGATCAAAGTCGAGATGCACTTCCTGCCGGATATCTACGTACCGTGCGACCAGTGCAAAGGCAAACGCTATAACCGCGAAACGCTGGAGATTAAGTACAAAGGCAAAACGATTCATGAAGTGCTGGATATGACCATTGAAGAAGCGCGTGAGTTCTTCGATGCGGTTCCGGCGCTGGCGCGTAAGCTGCAAACGCTGATGGACGTCGGTCTGACCTATATTCGCCTTGGTCAGTCGGCTACCACGCTTTCCGGCGGCGAGGCCCAGCGCGTCAAGCTGGCGCGCGAGCTGTCCAAACGCGGTACAGGGCAAACGCTGTATATCCTTGATGAGCCGACCACCGGTCTGCACTTTGCCGATATTCAGCAGTTGCTGGAGGTTCTGCACCAGCTGCGCGACCAGGGGAATACCATCGTGGTGATTGAGCACAACCTGGATGTCATCAAGACGGCTGACTGGATCGTTGACCTTGGGCCGGAAGGCGGAAGCGGCGGCGGAGAGATTCTCGTTTCCGGTACGCCGGAAACGGTCGCCGAGTGCGAGGCCTCCTATACGGCTCGCTTCCTCAAGCCCATGCTGAAGTAATCTCATCTGCCTCTTCCCGTCCCGGGAAGAGGCCTCATTTCCTCTCATTTTCTCCCGCTGATATTTTGTGATTTGCGGCCGGACGGCATCTGTCATCAGATAGCACCACCGCCATAAATTGCAGGATGCATCATGTACTTAAAGCACGGACTTTATCGATTTACGCTCGTCGCGGCGTTATTCGCGCTGACCGCCTGCAGCTGGATAGACGGCTACAGCAGCACGGCTCATCAGCAGTTGCTGATGCTGGAACAGCTTCATCTGCAGTTCATCAGCGACGCGGCGGCAGCGCCACTCGACCAACGCTTGCTCAGTTACGAGGATCGCCAGATTCGCCCGCTATTCAGCCTGGCGTTAAGCGATAGCGACGCGCTACGGCAGAGTAATCTTCACGTGCTGGAGAAAAATTATCAGCGGCTGTACCGGCGCGTCGTCCCCCAGGAGAGAGCGCTGACGCCTTTCGAGGCCGGAATTCTGGCGCAACAGACGGAAAAACTTTACCAGCAGGCCATCAACGGCGAACAACAGCGTTCAGGGAAATAAGCATGTCCACCATAGAAGAGTTAAGCGCCCAGCTGGCCGGCGCCGGCGTGAATACGGCAGAGTGGTTGCAGCTTATGCACGCGATTGTAAATGATGAAGACAGCGACATTCGCGACGCCGGGATGCTCATGCTTCAGGCGTTACAGGAGAAAGCGCGCGGCTGGTTAAGTCAGGACGACCTCATTCTGCTCCTGCAAGGGCAGCGCGATATTGCCAGCATTCGCGCCAACAACGAACAGATCGCCATGCAGGCGCATCTGCAGTCCACGCTGCTTCGTCTGTTTGATGTGACCCTGCTGGCGCTGCTGGGCAGAATTTAGCGCTATGGCAACAGCTTACGCTTAGCCTCGGAAAGCGAATCAAGCGCCTGCTGGTAGGAAGCATCCACCAGATAATAAATTTGTGAATCAGGCAGGGAGCCGTCAAGAAACACCGTACTCCAGTGGGCTTTATTGAGATGTTTGCTGGGGCGAACATCGCGATGCTGCTGCCTCAACAGTTCCGCAAGCTCAGGGCTGGTCTTTAACGATACCGCTGGCCGGTTGTCCTCAACCTCTTTTACCATCGCAAACAGGACGTCCGCCGCTTTGATCTGCGTCGCTTTCCAGTCGCTATGTACGCTTTGTTCGGCGCCCGGCTTTGCCATGCAGTACTGCAATAAATCCGAAATTGTCATTTTTATTCCCCCATTAGCGTCGCGATGATATGGCGCGATCCGCCATGAATACGATGCTCCCCGAGCCAGATCCCCTGCCAGGTCCCCAGCCTGACGCTGCCATCCCGTACGGGCAGCATCAGCGATACGCCCAGCATCGACGACTTAATGTGCGAGGGCATGTCATCAGGACCTTCATAATCGTGTTCATACGGCGCGTTATCCGGTACGGCGTGCAGAAAATGCTGCTCCATATCGAAGCGAACGGTCGGATCGCAGTTTTCGTTTAGCGTCAGGGAAGCAGATGTATGCTGGAGCAGCAAATGCAGCAGGCCAGTTTTCACCCGCGATATTTCGCGGATTTGCCCGAGAATTTCATCAGTGACCAGATGGAAGCCCCGTGCTTTCGGGCCTAACGTCAGGGTTTGCTGATGCCACATAAACCACTCCTTTTACTAATGAACCTTCCTAAGTGTGCAGCAATAAGCGAAAAGGTAAAACCTTTGGCACGCTATTTTGCACAAAAAAACGGCAGCGTGCCGGCTGCCGTTTTAGCGATTGATGATTAAGCCGGCGGGCAGCTTAATATTCTGAATTCACAATGACCTCTTCACCCTGAGCGCCCGCCATCGGCAGCGGCTTATAGGAAGAGTTTGAGGCCCGCAAGATACGGATCCCGCGCGCGCCCACCTCGCGGGCAGCGGAGATATCGTTATCTGAATCGCCGTAGAAAACTTTGATCCCTTTCTCCTGCAGCCACTGCGTTTTGGTGTTCTGGCCAGGTTTATCGCCGGCAAAAATAACCGGGTTCATATTCGCCGCCGGGATGAGAAAATCATCCTGCAGGGTTTTTGATACCGTTTCGGTTTTGGTCTGGCTACGGCCGGTAACGAAATAGATGCTATCGCCGCGCTTTACGTGCATCGCAATCAGCTGGCGCGCCACCTCTTTCGGCATGCTGAATTCATCCCAGCCGTTGTTCATTTTTTCCCAGAACTCCGGATTTTTCAGGTAATCATCGCTGCCGGGGGAATAGGTTTTCTGCCCGCGCCAGAAGCCCGGGCTGGAGAACAGGACGGTATCATCAATATCAAAACCGACGGCCATCGGCTGGCGTCCCAGCAGGCTATTTTCAATCTGGGCGACGGAAACCCAATGGATCGGCGCCTGTTCGGCGAGTTTCGCCATATTGGTGCCCGTCCACAGCGGCTGCGGTGTGGAGGCGCGAGCAACGACGGAGCTATTTAGCGTGAACAGTAAGCAGACGGCCCCAAAGGCCAGGGTGATCTTGCGCATATTTTTCCCTAAATAATCGAATCGTTATAATTTTCAATAATGTGTACGCTTATTAATGCACCCAGACCTTACCCCCCGCGAAGGCGGATAGGAAGGTTTTTCTGCTCTGATGTCATATAAAAAGAGAATGATCACACTTCGGGAAGCGAATTGCCCGCGTCATGATTTGGCGCGGGCAAAAGGTCAGGAAGAACTTATATTACCGCAGCAAACGCCTGCGCTACGCGGCGCACGTTTCCTGCATTCAGCCCCGCGACGCACATGCGGCCGCTGGCAATCAGGTAGACGCCAAACTCATCGCGCAGGCGGTCAACCTGGGCCGCGCTGAAACCGGTATAGCTAAACATGCCGCGCTGCTTGAGCAGATAGTCAAAATCACCGCCCGGAACCGTCTCTTTCAGCACATCAACCAGCTCCTGACGCATGGCCAGAATACGGGTGCGCATTCCTTCCACTTCCGCCAGCCATGAGGCTTTCAGCGCGCTGTCGCCCAACACCGCCGCAACCACCTGCGCGCCAAAGTTCGGCGGGCTGGAGTAGTTGCGACGCACGGTCGCTTTTAATTGCCCCAGTACGCGCCCCGCGGTTTCAGTATCTTCACAGACGATCGACAGCCCGCCAACGCGCTCACCGTACAGGGAGAAGATTTTCGAGAACGAGTTGCTGACCAGCATGGGCATCCCGGCGTTCGCTATGGCGCGGATAGCGTAGGCATCCTCTTCCATGCCGGCGCCAAAGCCCTGATAGGCGATGTCGAGGAAAGGAATCAAATTACGCGCTTTCAGCACCTCAACTACTTGATCCCACTGAGCGTTGGTAAGATCGGCTCCCGTTGGGTTATGGCAGCAGGGATGCAGCAGCACGATGTCGCGTTCCGGTAGCGTATTGAGTTTTTCAAGGAAAGCCGCGAAACGCACGCCATTGGTTTTATCATCAAACCAAGGGTAAGTACTTACTTCGAATCCAGCCCCTTCAAATATAGCGATGTGGTTTTCCCACGTCGGGTCGCTGACCCATACGCGCGAGCCTGGGAAGTAGCGTTTCAGGAAGTCTGCGCCGACTTTCAGCGCTCCGGAGCCGCCCAGCGTCTGAATAGAGGCTACGCGATGCTGCGCCAGTACCGGATGATCGGCCCCGAACAGCAGCGACGCAATCGCGTGGCGATAGGTGTTCAGCCCTTCCATCGGTAAATAGATTGAGGCGCCGTGCGGCTGGGCGCTAAGACGTGCTTCCGCTTCGGCAACCGCCTTCAGCTGCGGAATGATGCCGTCTTCGTTGTAATAAAGACCGATGCTGAGATTTACTTTGTCACTACGCGGATCGTCTTTAAAACGCTCCATCAGGGAGAGAATGGGGTCGCCAGCGTAGGCGTCAACTTTCTGAAACACGCGATGTTTCTCCAGGTTTACATGGGCTCGTTATAACACAATAAACTGGATGTGAAAGAAGGTCGAGGGGATGTTGGCGGATAAAACAGAACGGGCTGGATTTGACGCAACAACGTGAACGCCCATCCCGGATGGCGGCTTAAACCGCCTTATCCGGGCTACCGGCCCGTAGCCCCGATGAGGCGTCAGCCGCCACCGGGGGAAAGCGCGCTGGCTGACATTAATCCACGTACTTCATGGATACCCGTGAAGTCAGGCGCGTAATAAGTTCGTAAGCACTTACTTTTGTAATTTCGGCAATCCGCTCGACGGGGAGGCCTTCGCCCCACAGCACGACCGCGTCGCCAGCGTGGTCCTGTGCTTCAGGCCCGAGATCGACGCAAATCATATCCATCGCTACGCGTCCGACAATCGGCACTTCCCGGCCGTTAACCAGTACCGGCGTGCCGGACGGCGCGGCGCGCGGATAGCCGTCACCGTAGCCCATCGCCACAACGCCTAAACGCGTATCACGCTCGCTGATCCAGGTTCCGCCGTAGCCCACCGGCTCGCCGGCTTTATGCTCGCGGACCGCGATCAGGCTGGAGGTCAGAGACATCACCGGCTGGCAGCCAAAATCCGCGCCGGTGGATCCACCGTCGAGCGGCGATACGCCGTAGAGAATAATCCCCGGACGCGCCCAGTCGAAGTGCGACTGCGGCCATAGCAATATACCGCCGGATGCAGCGATTGAGCGCAGCCCCGGCTTCCCTTCCGTGAAGGTGGTAAAGATATCCAGCTGACGTTCGGTCGCGCCGCACTCAGGCTCATCCGCACGGGCAAAATGGCTCACGATATTGACCGGCTGGCGGACGTTTTTACACTGGCTCAGGCGCTGATAAAAGGCTTCGGCCTGTTCGGGCAGAACGCCTAATCGATGCATCCCGGTGTCCAGCTTCATCCATACGGTTACCGGCTCGGGTAAATCCGCTTCCTCCAGCGCAGCCAGCTGCTCCGGGCTGTGTACCGCCGTATGCAGGCGCTGGGCGGAGATCACCGGCAGGTCGGCGGCCTCAAAGAATCCCTCCAGCAGCAGGATCGGCTGGGGGATACCGCCCGCGCGCAGGCGCAGGGCTTCTTCAAGACGGGCGACGCCAAAAGCATCGGCGTCCGGGAGCGTTCGCGCGGTCTCAAGAAGACCGTGTCCGTAGGCGTTCGCTTTCACCACCGCAACCAGTTTGCTGGCGGGCGCCAGTTCACGCAGACGTTGCAGGTTGTGTCGCAGAGCGCGGCGGTTAATGATTACAGTTGCCGCTTGCATTTGAATTCCTTAATAAAAGAATCTCCTAAATCCTTCGTGTTGCAGGAAGGCGACAAGCCTGAGAATCCCCGGGAGCTTAGTAAACTAAGTGACCGGGGTGAACAGGCGTAGTCAACGCACCTGCGGCATGAAGGATGACGGAGATTTATTCGTCGTCGTATTGTGGCCCAGCATAATTATCAAAACGCGACCACTGACCGTTAAACGTCAGGCGCACCGTCCCGATAGGGCCGTTACGCTGTTTACCAATAATAATTTCAGCGATGCCTTTTAAGTCACTGTTTTCGTGATAAACCTCATCACGGTAGATAAACATGATTAAGTCGGCGTCCTGCTCGATGGAGCCGGACTCACGCAGGTCGGAGTTGACCGGGCGCTTATCCGCGCGCTGTTCCAGCGAGCGGTTAAGCTGCGACAGCGCCACCACCGGCACCTGCAGCTCCTTCGCCAGCGCCTTGAGCGAGCGGGAAATTTCGGCGATTTCCAGCGTACGGTTATCGGAGAGCGACGGCACGCGCATCAGCTGCAGGTAGTCGATCATAATAAGACCGATGCCGCCGTGCTCGCGGGCGATACGCCGCGCGCGGGAGCGCACTTCGGTTGGCGTCAGGCCGGAGGAGTCATCAATATAGATATTACGTTTTTCCAGCAGAATTCCCATGGTGCCGGAAATGCGCGCCCAGTCTTCATCATCCAGCTGGCCGGTACGAATGCGGGTCTGGTCAACGCGCGACAGCGAGGCCAGAGAACGCATCATAATCTGCTCCGAAGGCATCTCGAGACTGAAGATGAGTACCGGCTTATCCTGCAGCATCGCCGCGTTTTCCACGAGGTTCATCGCAAAAGTCGTCTTACCCATTGACGGACGCGCGGCGACGATAATCAGGTCCGACGGCTGAAGACCGGCGGTTTTTTTATTGAGATCGTCATAGCCGGTGTTAACCCCGGTCACGCCGTCATGCGGCTGCTGGAAGAGCTGTTCAATACGCGCCACGGTAGCGTCGAGCACGTCGGCGATATTCTTCGGCCCCTCGTCTTTATTCGCGCGGCTTTCGGCAATTTTAAACACCCGGGATTCGGCGAGGTCGAGCAGATCTTCGCTGGTGCGGCCCTGGGGATCGAAACCGGCCTCGGCGATTTCATTCGCCACGGAGATCATTTCGCGTACTACCGCACGTTCGCGGACGATATCGGCATAAGCGCTGATGTTCGCCGCACTTGGCGTATTTTTCGATAATTCCGCCAGGTAGGCGAAGCCGCCGACGCTGTCCAGCTGCCCCTGACGCTCCAGCGATTCGGCGAGCGTAATCAGGTCAATCGGGCTGCCCGATTCCTGCAGGCGCGCCATTTCGGTGAAAATATGGCGATGCGGACGGGTATAAAAATCTTCCGAAACAACCCGCTCGGCAACGTCGTCCCAGCGTTCGTTATCCAGCATTAAACCGCCCAACACCGACTGTTCCGCTTCAATCGAGTGCGGCGGGACCTTCAACCCATCGAGCTGATAATCACGCTCGCGGGGTTCAGTCTGTGGTTTGTTGAAGGGTTTATTTCCTGCCATAGTGAATGGAGTTACCGAGATAGTGAATGGGTCGAAAGATTACCACATTTCTGGAGGAAGCATGGCAACACGAATTGAATTTCACCAGCACGGAGGGCCTGATGTTCTGCAAGCGCTGGAGTTCACGCCGAAAGATCCCGCAGAGCACGAAATTCAGGTAGAGAATAAGGCCATCGGCATTAACTACATTGATACCTATATCCGCAGCGGCCTCTACCCGCCCCCGTCATTGCCGAGCGGTCTGGGTACCGAAGCCGCTGGCGTAGTAAGCAAAGTCGGCAGCGGGGTGAAACATATCAAAGCCGGCGATCGGGTGGTCTACGCGCAATCGGCGCTGGGAGCCTATAGCACCGTCCACAACGTGCCCGCGGATAAGGCCGCCATCTTGCCGGACGCGATCTCTTTCGAGCAGGCGGCGGCCTCATTCCTGAAAGGGCTCACGGTCTATTACCTGCTGCGGAAAACCTACGAGATCAAAGCGGGCGAGCCGTTCTTGTTTCATGCGGCGGCCGGCGGCGTCGGGCTCATCGCCTGTCAGTGGGCCAAAGCGCTGGGCGCGAAGCTGATCGGTACCGTCGGCAGCGCGCAAAAAGCTGAACGCGCCAAACAGGCCGGCGCCTGGCAGATCATTAACTATCGCGAAGAGAATATCGTCGAGCGCCTGAAAGAGATCACCGACGGTAAGAAAGTCCACGTGGTTTACGATTCCGTCGGGAAAGATACCTGGGAAGCCTCCCTTGACTGCCTGCAGCGTCGGGGGCTGATGGTGAGCTTCGGCAACTCCTCCGGCCCGGTGACCGGTGTCAATCTCGGGATCCTCAACCAAAAAGGTTCGCTGTACGTCACCCGCCCTTCTCTGCAGGGCTATATCACCACGCGTGAAGAGCTGACGGAAGCCAGCAACGAACTGTTTTCGCTGATCGCCAGCGGCGTGATAAAAGTGGATGTCGCGGAGAGCCAAAAATATGCGTTAACCGACGCCAGACGCGCGCATGAGGTGCTGGAAAGCCGGGCGACGCAGGGTTCAAGTTTGCTCTTGCCATAGTAATGGCTTTTCCCTAAATAATTCGGGCTACAGGAAGATGGTAAGTGAATGAATCCCCAGGAGCTTACAACAGTAAGTGACCGGGGTGAATGCAAGCAACCAACGCCCCTGTAGCCTGAAGTATGACGGGAAAAGAAGAAAAGTTTAGGGCTTCCACATGGGAAGCCCTTACTTTTTTTGTTCGGCTGTATGTAGGGTACAGCACGATGAATTCGTTAACCCGCTAATAGTGACAGATTTAATAAGCAAAGCCTACGCTGTTTTATGCAAAAATCTTCAGGTTGTGACATACCGCTCAATACCTTAGTAGCGCCAGCGGTTATTAGCGCGATAACGGTTGTCGGTTGGTGATTTTATCGCCCGAATCACCCAAACCACAACAACGGCCAGCAGCAGCCACGGCAGCAGTTTAATCATTAACGCAAACAGACCGCCGACAAACATCAGCGCGGTCGCGACAACAATCGCGGCAATAATACCCAGCAGTGAAATGCCGGTGACCAATAACATGACAAAAAAGCCAATAACGAATAAGAGTTCCAGCATCGTCTTTCCCCTAAAGAAATTTTATCTACCTTAGCGGATATTACAAAAATCGTGCCAAATATAACATATTGAATAATAACAAAAACGCCCGGCACGATACGTACAGGGCGTGGTGAATTTGACCAGGTTTTAGTGAAAAACTAACGCTTGTCGGCAACCAGTTTCAGCGCCTGTTCCAGCACGTTGATGTCCGCCCCGGCTTTATGCGCATTTTCGCTCAGATAGCGACGCCACTGGCGCGCCCCGGGGATCCCCTGAAACAGCCCGAGCATATGGCGCGTTACGTGCCCCAGATAAGTACCGTTGCTAAGCTCGCGTTCGATATAGGGATACATCGCCCGGACCACGGAAACCGGGTCAGCATCGATGCCTTCCACGCCGAAAATTTCCCGATCCACCGACGCCAGTATGCCTGGATTCTGATAGGCTTCACGGCCCACCATCACGCCGTCCATATGCGCAAGATGTTGTTTTGCTTCTTCCAGCGACTTAATGCCGCCGTTAATCGCCATGGTCAGATGCGGAAAATCACGCTTCAGCTGGTAAACGCGCGGATAGTCAAGCGGCGGGATCTCGCGGTTCTCTTTGGGGCTTAGCCCCGAAAGCCACGCTTTGCGCGCGTGGATGATAAACATCTCGCACTCGCCTTTCACGGATACCGTTTCGATAAAATCACACAGAAACCCGTAGCTGTCCTGGTCGTCAATGCCGATACGGGTTTTCACCGTGACCGGGATCGACACGACGTCGCGCATGGCTTTAATACAGTCTGCCACCAGCTGCGCGTTCCCCATCAGGCAGGCGCCAAACATACCGTTCTGCACGCGATCGGACGGGCAGCCAACGTTCAGGTTAATTTCATCGTAGCCGCGCGCCTGCGCCAGCTTCGCGCAGTGCGCCAGCGCAGCCGGATCGCTGCCGCCGAGCTGCAGGGCGACCGGATGCTCTTCTTCGCTGTAGGCCAGATAGTCGCCCTTGCCGTGAATAATCGCACCGGTGGTCACCATTTCGGTATACAGCAGCGTGTGGCGCGACAGCTGACGCAGAAAATAACGGCAGTGTCTGTCGGTCCAGTCGAGCATCGGCGCGATGGAAAAACGGTGAGCGGCGAAAGCAGTAGGCGTTGAGTCTGACATCATGGCGAATAAATAAGCATCCGGGTAAAAAGGGGCGCTACTATAGCACAAAGATAAACCACTGAGGCATAGCGTCAGCGCTCACCTTTTTTATCCCGCAATAAACGCTATATTTTCCGCGGCTTGCCGTCGTGAGGGCCAAAAAACTGCGGCGGATGGTCAACCCAGCGATCCTGACGCGTGGCGGCATAGCCGGGGTTAAGCGGGTAGTAGATGCGATTAAATTTCTTGTTTGCCTCGCCAACGACTAACAGGCGAACCTCCTGCTCGGTGTTATTGAGGAAGGTGTGGCAAATGCCGGTTCCGGCAGGAAAGCCGACGCTATCCCCCGGCTCCAGCTTCCAGAGGTAGCCGTTAATCCACACTTCCGGATAGCCTTCCAGCACGTAGATAAACTCTTCTTCGTCGCTCTCCGCATGCGGATAAGAGGTTCGGCGTCCGGGCGGTAGACGCTCATGGTGGATCCCCAGGCGATTCAGCCGCAGGCCCCGCGCCAGCGGCGCGCCGATGGAGAAAAGCTCAGTACTGTCGGGGTAGGTGGAATCATCCACGCCTTCCAGTTCACGCCAGTGTCGAATGCAGTCAGGTCGTTTCATCGTTTTCTCCCGAAAATGAGATGCATCAGGTATAGCATAAGGTGGCAAGGTTGAGCGACCCCAGGAGCGCGGCTGGGACGAACTGGCGCAGCCAGCGCGCAGGTAACGTGAAGTGTGACGGGTATAGTCCGCCGGGTCTCGGCGTTTTACCGGTATCGTGATAAAGTAACAGTTTCAGATTCACGCAACCAGAGGACGCTCATGGATAAGACCACTTCGCAACAAATGTTAGCGCATGCTGAAAAGCTGTGCGCGCAGCGTGGCGTGCGCCTGACCCCGCAGCGCCTTGAAGTATTGCGTTTGATGAGCCTGCAGCAAGGGGCAATCAGCGCCTACGACCTGCTCGATCTCCTTCGTGAAAAAGAGCCTCAGGCGAAACCGCCGACGGTGTACCGGGCGCTGGAGTTTTTACTCGAGCAAGGGTTCGTGCATAAGGTGGAATCCACCAATAGCTACGTGCTGTGTCACCTTTTCGATCAGCCGACCCACAGCTCGGCGATGTTTATCTGCGACCGCTGCGGCGGCGTCAAAGAAGAGTGTGCGGAAGGCGTCGAAGATATTATGCATACGCTGGCGGCAAGAATGGGATTCGCCCTGCGCCACAACGTCATTGAGGCTCACGGCCTGTGCGCCGCCTGCGTCGAGGTTGAATCCTGCAGTACGCCGGGCCACTGCCACCACGACCATACCATCCAGATCAAAAAGAAAGCCCGCTGAGGCGTTAGCCGCAGCGGGAATCAAGGGTGTAGGCAATAACGGTGGGTTAAAACACGGCGTTTTCGCTACCAGCGATAGTCGTTTTTGGTTTCCCAGTCGGTCACTTCTTTCTCTGCCTGGTCTTTGGCGTAACCGTAACGTTCCTGAATTCTGCCCACCAGCTGGTCGCGTTTGCCTTCAATGACGGTCATGTCATCGTCGGTCAGCTTGCCCCATTTTTCTTTCGCTTTACCTTTGAACTGTTTCCAGTTACCGCCGATTTCGTCTTTATTCATCATGCATTCCTCATCGTTCGGTTATCGTTCGGTGAATGAACAGCCCGCTGTGTGCCGGACATGACTTAACTATAGATGAGTATTCTGAGTAAGATTTATTATTCGGAATCTTTAACCATCATATGCACCAAATGCATTACGAAAACCAGGTTCCGCGCTGCCAGTGGCGCCGCCAGATAACCGCCAGAGAAACGCCGCGCAGAGCGAGAAAGGCCGTCAGCGCCAGCCACAGTCCGTGGTTGCCGAGCGTCGGTACCGTCAGCAGCGTCAGGGCAAACCCCGCCGCCGCTACCGCCATGCTGTTGCGCATCTCCGCCCCCCGCGTCGCGCCGATAAACATGCCGTCCAGCAGATAGCACCAGACGCCAATGACCGGCAGTATCATCTGCCAGACCAGGTAGCGGTCAGCCAGCTGCTGCAGCGAAGGCAGCGAGGTCAGCAAAGCGATAATCTGCTCACCGGCAAGGCCGTAAATCAGCGCAAACGCCAGCGCCACCATCCCTGACTGGCGGCAGGCCGCGTGCCAGACGGCAAGCAGCTGGCTGTCGTCGCACGCGCCGTAGGCCTGCCCGGAGTGCGCCTCAACGGCGTAGGCAAAACCGTCCAGCGCATAGGCGGTAAAGGTCAGCATCGTCATGAGGACCGCATTGACCGCGACGATATCGGCACCGAGGCGGGCGCCAAATACCGTCACCGCCCCGAAGCAGAGCTGTAGCAGCAGCGAGCGCAGCATGATGTCGCGATTCAGCGCCAGCAGGCGGCGTATATCGCCGCGCCAGGCGTTTTTCAGCATCGACACGGAAACGCCGCGCAGCGCCAGCACGCGTCTCGCCATCAGCAGGCCAATAAAGAAAGTGACGTATTCTGCGGTGACCGTCGCCAGCGCCGCCCCCTGCACGTTCATATGCAGGCCCATCACCAGCCATAAATCGAGCACAATATTGAGGACGTTGCCGACTACCAGCAGGATCACCGGCGCTCTGGCGTACTGCACGCCCAGCAGCCAGCCCAGCAGGACCAGATTCGCCAGCGATGCCGGCGCGCTTAGCCAGCGGAGCTCCAGGAAGCGTCTGGCCTGTTCGAGCACGGCTTCGCTACCGCCGACGATATGCAGCGCCAGGTCGATTAACGGCATCCGTAAGAGCACAATCGCCGCCCCGGCGGCCAGCGCCAGACCCAGCGGCTGCACCAGCGCACGCGCCAGCCGCTGCGGATCTTTTGCGCCAAACGCCTGCGCCGTCAGTCCGGTGGTACTCATTCGCAGGAACAACAGCAGCATAAAGAGGAAGCTGGTCGCCGTTGCGCCAACCGCCACGCCCCCCAGATAAACCGGGCTGTCGAGATGGCCAATAACGGCGGTATCCACCAGCCCCAGCAGCGGAACGGTGATATTGGAGAAGATCATGGGCAGCGCTAAGCGCCACAGGGCTTTGTCGGCGGCGTTAAAAAGCATGGAGAAAGAGCCCAAATGAGGAAAAACGGCGCAGCATCATGCATCAGGTGATGATGCCGCGAGGTGAAGAGATTACTGCCAGTTGCCGTTGCGGATAACGCCAACGGCCAGGCCTTCAATAGTGAAGCTTTGCTCGCGAAGGTCCACCACGATCGGCGAGAATTCGCTGTTTTCCGGCAGCAGTTCAACGACGTTACCCTGCTTTTTCAGTCGCTTCACGGTAACTTCTTCGTCGATGCGCGCCACAACCACCTGGCCATTGCGCACATCCTGCGTTTTATGGACGGCCAGCAGGTCGCCATCAAGAATACCGATGTCTTTCATCGACATACCGCTAACGCGCAGCAGAAAATCGGCATTCGGCTTAAACATAGCCGGATCGACCTGATAGTGACCTTCAATGTGCTGCTGGGCCAGCAGCGGCTCACCCGCCGCGACGCGGCCAATAAGCGGCAGACCCGTTTCTTCTTCCGTCAGCAGACGAATACCGCGGGAGGCGCCGGAAACGATCTCGATTGCGCCTTTACGCGCCAGCGCTTTCAGGTGTTCTTCCGCCGCGTTTGGGGAACGGAACCCCAAGCGCTGAGCAATCTCCGCACGCGTCGGCGGCATGCCCGTCTGGCTGATATGATCCCGAATGAGATCAAACACCTCTTGCTGCCTGGTCGTTAACGCTTTCATTCCGCCCCCTGGGTGTATATACAGTTATGCTGTGAGTATATACAGCTAACGGTGATTTTGGAACCACATTTCACACAAAAATCAGGAGTTTCTTTCCGTTTTGCGAGCCGCTACGCCAGGCGTTAGCGGTAGTTTGCCCATAAAAGCGTTCCCCACGCGATCAGCGCGATGATAATCGCCAGCAATACCGCCGCCGATCCCATGTCTTTCGCTCGCCCCGACAGCTCGTGATGTTCAGGGCCAATACGGTCAACAACCGCCTCAATCGCGCTATTGATAATTTCAACTATCATCACTAGCAGGACCGAGCTAATCAACAGCACCCGGGTGATGGCATCGACGTCTAACCAGCAGGCGATCGCCACGGCAACAACGGCCGCGATGCCTTCCTGACGAAAGGCGGCCTCGTTGACCCACGCCGCCCGGAATCCTTTCCAGGAATACCCTGCCGCTTTAATAATTCGGGTTAACCCAGTGGTATTATTGGCCATCAAACAAACCTTTTTATGTAAATGACGTCAATGAGTGTACGCGTTTGCCGCGTTACAACGGAAATTTTGCGCACTTTCTGTTATTCTTGCGGCGCATTTGCATGATTAACCAGAGGCTTCACATCGTCTATGTCTGGCTGGCAACGAATTTACTATAAATTACTGAATTTACCATTAAGGGCGCTGGTAAAAAGCAAGTCGATTCCGGCACAACCTGCTCAGGAATTAGGCCTGGATACCTCGCGTCCCATTATGTATGTTCTGCCCTACAATTCGAAGGCGGACCTGCTGACGCTGCGCGCGCAATGTCTGGAACATGAGTTACCGGACCCGCTGGAGCCGCTCGAGATCGACGGCGGCCTGCTTCCGCGCTACGTATTTATCCACGGCGGACCGCGCGTGTTTACCTATTACACGCCGAAA
Source organism: Klebsiella sp. LTGPAF-6F (assembly GCF_001753185.1). Taxonomy (NCBI): domain Bacteria; kingdom Pseudomonadati; phylum Pseudomonadota; class Gammaproteobacteria; order Enterobacterales; family Enterobacteriaceae; genus Klebsiella; species Klebsiella sp. LTGPAF-6F. The sequence continues at coordinate 351,987 of NZ_CP017450.1, read as the reverse complement.
GAAGAGTCTATCAAGCTCTTTCACGACTATCTGGATTTGCACCGCAACCATCCCGATCTTGACGTGCAGATGGTGCCGGTTTCGGTGATGTTCGGTCGCGCGCCGGGGCGTGAAAAAGGCGAGGTGAACCCGCCGCTGCGCATGCTCAACGGCATTCAGAAATTCTTCGCCGTTCTGTGGCTGGGCCGCGACAGCTTTGTCCGTTTCTCGCCTTCGGTCTCGCTGCGTAAGATGGCGGACGAACACGGTACCGATAAAACCATCGCCCAGAAGCTGGCCCGCGTGGCGCGCATGCACTTCGCCCGTCAGCGTCTGGCGGCGGTCGGCCCGCGCCTGCCCGCGCGCCAGGATCTGTTTAATAAACTGCTGGCCTCGAAAGCCATTGCCCGTGCGGTAGAAGACGAAGCGCGCAGCAAGAAAATTTCTCATGAAAAGGCGCAGCAAAACGCTATCGCCCTGATGGAAGAGATCGCCGCAAACTTCTCCTATGAGATGATTCGCCTGACCGACCGCGTGCTGGGCTTTACCTGGAACCGGCTGTATCAGGGCATTAACGTGCATAACGCCGAGCGCGTGCGCCAGCTGGCGCATGAAGGCCACGAGATCGTTTATGTCCCGTGCCACCGCAGCCATATGGACTATCTGCTGCTCTCTTACGTCATTTATCATCAGGGCCTGGTGCCGCCGCATATCGCCGCCGGTATCAACCTGAACTTCTGGCCCGCCGGTCCGATCTTCCGTCGCGGCGGCGCGTTCTTTATTCGCCGCACGTTCAAGGGCAATAAGCTTTACTCAACCGTATTCCGCGAATATCTGGGCGAGCTGTTCAGCCGCGGCTATTCGGTGGAGTATTTCGTTGAAGGCGGGCGTTCGCGTACCGGACGCCTGCTGGATCCGAAAACCGGCACCCTGTCGATGACCATTCAGGCGATGCTGCGCGGCGGTAATCGCCCCATCACCCTGGTGCCGATTTACATCGGCTACGAGCACGTGATGGAGGTTGGTACCTACGCCAAAGAGCTACGCGGTGCGACGAAAGAGAAAGAGAGCCTGCCGCAGATGCTGCGCGGCTTGAGCAAGCTGCGAAATCTCGGCCAGGGCTACGTTAACTTCGGCGAACCCCTGCCGCTGATGGCCTATCTGAACCAGCATGTGCCGGACTGGCGCGAGTCTATCGACCCTATCGAAGCGGTTCGCCCTTCCTGGCTGACCCCGACGGTGAATAATATCGCCTCGGATCTGATGGTGCGCATCAATAATGCCGGCGCGGCTAACGCCATGAACCTGTGCTGTACCGCGCTGCTGGCATCGCGTCAGCGTTCACTGACCCGCGAGCAGCTCACCGAGCAGCTGGAGTGCTATCTCGCCCTGCTGCGCAACGTGCCATATTCAGCGGATGCGACCACGCCTGCGGCTTCGGCCAGCGAGCTGATTGACCACGCGCTGCAGATGAACAAGTTCGAAGTCGAGAAAGATACCATTGGCGATATCATCATTCTGCCGCGCGAGCAGGCCGTGCTGATGACCTACTACCGCAACAACATCGCCCATATGCTGGTGATGCCGTCGCTGTTAGCCGCCATCGTCACTCAGCATCGTCGTATTACCCGCGCCGAAATCCTGCGTCACGTCGAGATGTTCTATCCGTTCCTGAAGGCCGAGCTGTTCCTGCGCTGGGAAAAATCGGAGCTGGCGGGCGTCGTCGATGCGCTGATCGCTGAGATGCAGCGTCAGGGCCTCATCGCCCTGAACGACGATGAGGTGAGCGTCAATCCGTCTCATGCCCGTTCTCTGCAGCTGCTGGCCGCAGGCGCGCGCGAAACGCTGCAGCGCTACGCCATTACCTTCTGGCTGCTGAGCGCCAACCCGTCAATCAACCGCAGTTCGCTGGAGAAAGAGAGCCGCACCGTGGCGCAGCGCCTGTCCGTTCTGCACGGCATCAACGCGCCGGAGTTCTTCGATAAGGCGGTGTTCAGCACGCTGGTGTTGACCCTGCGTGACGAAGGCTATATCAGCGATACCGGGGACGCCGAGCCGGAAGAGACGTTGAAGATCTACCGCATGCTGGCGGATCTGATTACTTCGGATGTGCGATTAACGATTGAAAGCGTTACCCAGGATGAAGCGTAACGCTTAAAGAGATGTCCCGGCCTGCGCCGGGCTACCGGACCCTGCGGTTTTGTAGCCCGGCTAAGGCGTTTACGCCGCAAGCCGGGAAACCCACAGCGCTACTGCATATATCCCATCGCCAGGCCGAGAAATAGCACCAGCCCCACGTAGTTATTGTTCATAAACGCCTTAAAGCAGGCATCGCGTTCGCGTTTAAATATCAGCTTCTGCTGCCAGGCAAACAGCGCCGCGGCGATAAACAACGACCAGTAATACTCCCAACCCAGCCCGCTCAGCCAGCCTACCGCGGCCATCAGACCCAGTACCGCCACCTGTAAAATACCGATGATTAAGCGATCGTTGTCGCCAAAGAGAATCGCCGTCGATTTGATACCGATTTTGACGTCATCATCACGATCGACCATCGCATACTGGGTATCGTAGGCCACCGCCCACAGGATATTGGCGAGGAACATCAGCCAGCAGCTCAGCGGCAGCGATTCGCTGACCGCCGAAAAGGCCATCGGGATCGACCAGCCGAACGCCGCGCCCAGCACGACCTGAGGCAGGTGGGTATAGCGCTTCATAAACGGATATACCCATGCCAGCGCCAGCGCCGCTACCGACAGCAGAATGGTCATGGTGTTCAGGGTCAACACCAGCAGAAACGAAAGCAGCACCAGCACGACAAACAGCGTCCGCGCCTCCTTTTCGCTAACGTCGCCGCTCGGCAACGGGCGGTGGGCCGTCCGTTTGACGTGGCCGTCAAACTTGCGATCGGCATAGTCGTTGACCACGCAGCCTGCGGCGCGCATCAGCCAGACGCCGGCGACAAAAACGGCGAGGATCCATAGCGGCGGTATCCCCGGCGTCGCCACCCACAGCGCCCACAGCGTCGGCCACAGCAGCAGCAGCGCGCCAATCGGTTTGTCAGTACGCATCAGGCGGTGAAACGCCAGCAGCTTGTTCTGCGTCAGACTCCACTCCATTTCATTTTCCTCTTAATACAACGGCGATGCAGGCAAAAACAGTTCCGTCAGCAGCAGCGGTTTGCCGCTCAACCGGAGGCGGGAACGACGCCCCCACAGCTCTGCATGACGACCAATTTCAATAAAATCACGGGTTAGCGTCGATGACGTGAAGAGATAGCGGCCCAACGGCGTTTGCCCCAGCTGTTGCAGCGCCAGTTCGGGGCCGCTCAGCGTTGATTCGGGCACTATCGTGCGCCCGGCCAGCCAGGGTTCACCGTTGGCGCAAAGAATGATTTCCCGCAGCCAGTAGCGGGGTTCGCTCGGTAACAGGGGCGCCTCACCGGCCAGCGCGTCGCGTCCAACAAAACCTTCGTTAACCATGATGACGCTGACTTTCTTCCCCTGCTGCTCAAAGCGTTTGGTCATTGAGTCTTCCAGCAATAGCCAGTCGCGCAGATGCGCATCCAGCGGGGGCATAGCGGCAAAATAATGCAGCGCACGCAGTTGCGTAAGCGCAGGATGTGGCATGCCTGAATCTCCGGTACATAACGTAAAGGTATTGTATCGCAGAATGGGGCATCGGGGGCGGGCAAACGTCAATATACGATCATCCGCGCAACAGCCGTGCAACAGAGGCTGCGGCGCGCTAAAAAAAAGTGCGCCCTGACGGACGCACCTAAAGGCTGTGCCTAAACATCAGCATTGCGGGGAGACGGTCACCCCTTGCCTTTTACACTGCTGATAAAGGTGGAACGAGCAGATTTCGAGCCAAGACGTTCAGCTTCGTTCATCAATTTCAGGGCTTTATCGATATCGCCTTTCGCAACCGCCTGCTTAATGCCGTTGTTGAAATAGGTTTCGGTGTCATCAAGCATCGGTTCGCTTTTCGCCGCCGGAGCCGGGGCCGGCGCGACAACCGGCGCGGCGGTATTGCCGACGGTCACCGGGCCATTGCCGGAAGAGCCAAACAGCGGACCAACCAGCACGCTGGAGCCGCTATTGGTTTTGACTTTTAGCTTCAGCACGCCATCGGTGGTGTGGCGGGCAATCGGGTCTGGAATATCCGGCACGGCATTGCCCGCGCCTTTAGCGTAAGCTTTCGCCGGATCCAGCAGAGTCGTGGTTTGTTGTAAATCTTTTTCCGTCGTAAAGACCAGCACGTAAAGCTTCTGCTGCCCCAGCGCCGGGGTCAGGCGCATGACGCCTTCAAGCCGATCCGCGGTCATTACGCCGGGCTGCTGATAGGTAAAATAGCTGCTGGGGAAGAACGCGGATGGCGTCATATTCTGATCGAGAATCAGCACGTTCGGCGCAAAAATCTGTTTTTGCTTATTCACTTCGCTCGTGAGCGTCAGGGTCAGTTCGCCAATATTCGCCGGAACGCTCCAGGCCGCAACCGGGCCGGAGATACCGGCAACATCCAGGCGCTGGCCGCCCGTGAGTAAATCAACGGTCTGCGTTTTAGATTGATCGACTGGCGTCCAGACGAGCTGCTGCAGGGCAGCACCGGGGATGGCGGGCGCTGCGCTGGTGTTTTGCGGGACAAAGTTGACGTCGGCAAGGCTCATTCCCGGCGCGCATGCCAACATTCCTGCGGATAAACACAGGGCGACGAGAGTTTTCTTCATTTTCATTGTTCTCACCTCGGATAGCGTAGGTTTAGCGGTGGCCAGGCAATAGCGCGCTAATCCTGAAGAATCAGGAGGGGCAGAGCCCCTCCGTGTCACTACATGATTACGGCGGTGTTACCACCAAACTTCCATCTGCGCACCGAAGGTCACTTCGCTATCGTTACCGCGGCTGGAGGTGTAAACCCCGTTACCGCTGCCGTCTTTAGTCTGCAGACCGGAGGTGTTGCTGTAGCCCCAGTTCTCATCCCATTTTGCGTAGGTCGCGAAAATACGGATTGCCGGGCGAGACCAGACGCTGTTACCCGCCTGCCATTGCTGAGCCAGGGTAATTTTGTACTGGTTGTTGTTTTCGCTGGTGCGCTGGGATTTCACGTTGTCGTAACCGACTTCCAGCTGGGTGCTCATGATCGGCGTCCATTTGTACATCGGACGAACACCGACGGTGTACCAGGTAGAACCGTTGTTGCTGTCCAGATCCACGTCCTGGTACATCGCAACGTACATCAGGCCCCAGTCATCGTTGAAGTCCATCGCGCCGTGATCCAGAACGCGGATCATGCTGCCGTTGTTATCGATGCTGGTTCCCTGGGAGTGACCGCTGTTCCAGGAGGTCATCGAGTCGGTCGCATACTGAACAACAAACTTGTTGAAGCCGCCCCAGATAGACTGAGTATGTTCACCGGTGAACATCCAGCCGTCTTTTGATGCGCCATCAACCAGACGGTAATCGTCCTGCGGGTTAGCGCGGCCATAATCCACGCCTAACTCCAGTACGCCGCCCGGGTTGATTTCCATACCGGCCAGACGCACGTCAAAGACGTCGTTTGCGGTTTTAGCAGCAAATTTCTTGGTGTCATCGCTGGAGAAAGTGTAAGAACCGCCGCTTTCTGAGTTACGCGTGGCTGCCAGAGAGAGTTTACCGAAGCCAAGGTCAACGTTTTCCAGACCCGCACCCGGGCCGGAGATATCCCAGTAGTAGAAGTCGATCATGTGAACGTCATGACGCTGGTAGAAGCGCTTACCGGCCCACAGGGTAGAACCCGGCAACCAGTCAATCAGGTTTTTACCCTGGATGTTAGCTTCACGAAACGCCGGAGAGGTACTTTCCCAGTCATCTTCCTGATTTACGGAATAAGCGACGTTAGTATCGAAATAAAAACTCTTATCACCTTCTTTCCACAACTCCTGGCCCAGCTTCAGTTCCGCATAGGTTTCACATTCGTTGCCAAGACGGTATTTGCTTTGAGCGCCCGTGGCTTTGAAGCACTGTTGCTCACCGCCGCTGCCGGTCCAGCCGATACCAGAACGAGCGTAGCCGTGGAAATCAACGGCCAGCGCCTGAGCAGACATAACGCCTGCCGCAACGGCGACCGCCAGTGGAAGTTTGCGCAGAGTAATCATCATTCTATCTCCTGAGATCATTGCTTTTCTTTGAACACTTCACCCTTCGGGCTGCCTCTTTGTTGGCTGCGCTCACTCACCCTGGTCACGTACTTTTGTACGCTCCCAGGGATTCATTCCCTTGCCGCCTCGATGCAGCGCGAATGGTTTTGTGTTTTTTTTTAGTTAGAAGCCTTACACGCCCGGCTCTTTATGCAGCCGACGACAAGCGGTGCCATCCTCACGGAATAAATGGCAGCGCTCCGGCGGCAAACCGATGGCGAATGTGGCTCCCTCTTCTACCAGCACCACGTCGTTCTGGCGGTAAACCAGGTTTTGACGGATGGATGGGATCTGGATATGAATTTGCGTTTCGTGGCCGAGCTGTTCGACCACCTGAACTTCACCTTCAAGGGTGACGTCGGCGATATCGCTGGGCAGCAGATGTTCCGGGCGAATCCCTAAGGACATGTTGGCGCCGACCTGAACGCGGGCGCTGTCCACCGGCAGCCAGACCTGCTGACGGTTTGGCAGCTCCACCTGCACCTGCTCAATGGCGGTAGCGGTGACTTTCACCGGCAGGAAATTCATCTTCGGCGAGCCAATAAAGCCCGCGACGAAACGATCCGCCGGGTAGTGATAGAGTTCGAGAGGCTTCCCGACCTGCGCGACGCGACCGGCGTCCAGCACCACAATCTTGTCGGCCAGGGTCATCGCTTCGACCTGGTCGTGGGTCACGTAAATCATCGTGCGGCCAAGACGCTTATGCAGACGGGAAATCTCAATGCGCATCTGCACGCGCAGCGCGGCATCGAGGTTAGAGAGCGGTTCATCCAGCAGGAACACGCGCGGTTCAGCCACCAGAGTACGGCCAATCGCCACGCGCTGACGCTGACCGCCGGAAAGCGCTTTCGGTTTGCGCTCCAGCAGATGGGCCAGCTGAAGAACTTCCGCCACCTGAGTCACGCGCTGGTTAATCAGCTCTTTTTTGGCGCCGGCCAGCTTCAGGCCAAAAGACATGTTTTCCGCGACGGAAAGGTGGGGGTAAAGCGCATAAGACTGAAACACCATCCCGATACCGCGCTCGGCGGGCGGGACATCATTCATTCGGGTATCGCCAATCAGCAGATCGCCGCTGGTCACCGTTTCCAGCCCGGCAATCATACGCAGCAGGGTGGATTTGCCGCAGCCTGATGGCCCAACAAACACGACGAACTCCCCATCCTGGATCTCGAGATTGATATCTTTCGATACCACTACGTCACCCCAGGCTTTCGTTACATTTCGCAGCTGTACGCTCGCCATGCCCTTCTCCCTTCGTTACAACCTGTCACTTAACGACACATTCAAGATGGGCTGACTATGCGGCATTCATAAATAGGGTAAATCCTCCACCCCCCGGCTTTTTTATGGGGGAGGAGGCGGGAGGATGAGAGATTGCGTCTCGCCGCCGGGGGGGACGGACGGACGTCGATTTCGTGATGTAGCCTGCAAAATTGGCCGCCTTTTTATGTGCTCCAGGACTCATAACCGGCATTTCTGTAATGGAGATCACACTATCGGGGGATGGGGCGTAGACATGGGGAGGATGGAAAGAGGTTGTTAAAAAAGGAAACTCATCACCGTTAAGCCACTCAAGTGTATCCACGAGCACATCACCAAATAGGACGGGTATATGAAAATCAAAACTGGCGCTCGCATCCTCGCGCTGTCTGCATTGACCACGATGATGTTTTCCGCCTCTGCCCTCGCAAAAATCGAAGAAGGTAAGCTGGTTATCTGGATTAACGGCGACAAAGGCTACAACGGCCTCGCTGAAGTGGGTAAAAAGTTTGAAAAAGACACCGGCATTAAAGTCTCCGTAGAGCATCCGGATAAGCTGGAAGAGAAATTCCCGCAGGTTGCCGCGACCGGCGACGGCCCTGACATCATCTTCTGGGCTCACGACCGTTTTGGCGGCTACGCGCAGTCCGGCCTGCTGGCGGAAATCACCCCGGATAAAGCGTTCCAGGACAAACTCTATCCGTTCACCTGGGATGCGGTTCGCTATAACGGCAAGCTGATTGCCTACCCGGTTGCCGTTGAAGCGCTGTCGCTGATCTATAACAAAGACCTGGTGCCAAACCCGCCGAAAACCTGGGAAGAGATCCCGGCGCTGGATAAAGAACTGAAAGCGAAAGGTAAGAGCGCGCTGATGTTCAACCTGCAAGAACCGTACTTCACCTGGCCGCTGATCGCCGCCGACGGCGGTTATGCGTTCAAGTTTGAAAACGGCAAGTACGACGTGAAAGACGTAGGCGTGGATAGCGCTGGCGCGAAAGCGGGCCTGACCTTCCTGGTCGACCTTATCAAGAACAAACATATGAACGCCGACACCGACTACTCCATCGCGGAAGCGGCATTCAACAAAGGCGAAACCGCGATGACCATCAACGGTCCGTGGGCGTGGTCTAACATCGATAAGAGCAAGGTTAACTACGGCGTTACCCTGCTGCCGACCTTCAAAGGCAACCCGTCTAAACCGTTCGTTGGCGTACTGAGCGCCGGTATTAACGCCGCCAGCCCGAACAAAGAACTGGCGAAAGAGTTCCTCGAAAACTACCTGATGACCGATCAGGGTCTGGATGAAGTGAACAAGGACAAACCGCTGGGCGCGGTCGCGCTGAAATCCTTCCAGGAAAAACTGGAAAAAGATCCGCGTATCGCCGCCACCATGGCTAACGCCCAGAAAGGTGAAATCATGCCGAATATTCCGCAGATGTCCGCCTTCTGGTATGCCGTTCGTACCGCAGTGATCAACGCAGCTAGCGGTCGCCAGACCGTCGATGCGGCGCTGAAAGACGCACAGGCTCGTATCACCAAGTAATACGGTTTCCCTTATTTCTTAGGGAATAAGGTTTGTTGAATACGTTGTTACGCGAAATCATTCGCGCTACATCGAGGCGGCAAGGATGCAAATCCCCAGGAGCTTACATCAGTAAGTGACTGGGGTGCGCATCCGCAGCCAACAAAGAGGTAGCGCGAAGGATAAAGTGTAAAGAGGATGATCCCCATGGATGTCGTGAAAAAGAAGCACTGGTGGCAAAGCCCGCAGCTCACATGGTCTGTGATCGGCTTGCTGTGCCTGCTGGTGGGTTACCTTGTTGTTTTGATGTACGCCCAGGGGGAGTACCTGTTTGCCATCATGACGCTGATTTTGAGCTCGGTTGGCCTGTATATTTTTTCCAATCGCAAGGCCTACGCCTGGCGCTATGTCTATCCGGGTCTCGCCGGGATGGGGCTGTTCGTCCTGTTCCCGCTGATCTGCACTATCGCTATCGCTTTCACCAACTACAGCAGCACTAACCAGCTGACCTTCGAACGCGCCCAACAGGTGCTGATGGACCGCTCCTTCCAGGCGGGGAAATCCTACAACTTCGCGCTTTATCCGGCGGGAGATGAGTGGAAGCTGGCGCTGACCGACGGCGAAAGCGGCAAAAACTATCTTTCCGACGCCTTTAAATTCGGCGGCGAACAGAAGCTGGCCTTAAAAGAGGCAGACGCCCTGCCGGAAGGCGAGCGCGCCACGCTGCGCGTGATTACGCAAAACCGTACCGCCCTGAACCAGCTGACCGCCGTGTTGCCGGATGAAAGCAAAGTCATTATGAGCTCCCTGCGTCAGTTCTCCGGTACCCAGCCGCTGTACGCGCTGGCCAGTGACGGCACGCTGACCAACAACCAGAGCGGCGTGAAATACCGTCCGAACGCCGAGGTCGGTTTCTATCAGGCGATCAACGCCGACGGTAGCTGGGGCAGCGAAAAGCTCAGCCCGGGCTACACCGTGACCATCGGCTGGGATAACTTCACTCGCGTGTTCCAGGATGAAGGCATCCAGAAACCGTTCTTCGCGATTTTCGTCTGGACGGTGGTGTTCTCCGTTCTGACCGTGATTCTCACCGTTGCGGTCGGCATGGTGCTCGCCTGTCTCGTCCAGTGGGAAGCCCTGAAAGGTAAAGCGATTTACCGCGTACTGCTGATTCTGCCTTACGCCGTACCGTCGTTTATCTCGATTCTGATTTTCAAAGGGTTGTTCAACCAGAGCTTTGGTGAGATCAACATGATGCTCAGCGCGCTGTTCGGCATCAAGCCGGCCTGGTTTAGCGACCCGACCACCGCGCGTACCATGATTATCATCGTCAACACCTGGCTGGGCTATCCGTACATGATGATCCTGTGCATGGGCCTGCTGAAAGCGATTCCTGACGATTTATATGAAGCCTCGGCAATGGATGGCGCTACGCCGTTCCAGAACTTCTTCAAAATTACGCTGCCGCTGCTGATCAAGCCGCTGACGCCGCTGATGATCGCCAGCTTCGCCTTTAACTTTAACAACTTCGTGCTGATTCAGCTGTTGACCAACGGCGGGCCGGACCGGCTCGGCACCACCACGCCGGCGGGCTACACCGACCTGCTGGTGAGCTATACCTACCGTATCGCCTTTGAAGGCGGCGGCGGTCAGGACTTCGGCCTCGCGGCGGCTATCGCCACGCTGATCTTCCTGCTGGTAGGCGCCCTGGCGATTGTTAACCTGAAAGCCACACGTATGAAGTTTGATTAAGGGAGATAACGATTATGGCTATGGTTCAACCCAAATCTCAGAAGCTGCGCCTGTTCACGACGCACCTCCTGCTGCTGATTTTTATCGCGGCGATTATGTTCCCGCTGCTGATGGTCATCGCTATCTCTCTGCGCGAAGGGAACTTCGCCACCGGTAGCCTGATCCCCGAAAGTATCTCCTGGGAGCACTGGCGGCTGGCGCTCGGCTTCAGCGTCGAACACGCTGATGGTCGCGTCACGCCGCCCCCCTTCCCGGTGCTGCTGTGGCTGTGGAACTCCATCAAGGTGGCAGGCATTACCGCCATTGGCATCGTCGCGCTCTCTACCACCTGCGCTTACGCTTTTGCCCGCATGCGCTTCCCGGGTAAAGCAACGCTGCTGAAAGGGATGCTGATTTTCCAGATGTTCCCCGCGGTGCTGTCGCTGGTCGCGCTGTATGCCCTGTTTGACCGTCTCGGCCAGTACGTGCCGTTCGTCGGCCTGAATACCCACGGCGGCGTCATCTTCGCCTACATGGGCGGTATCGCGCTGCACGTCTGGACGATCAAAGGTTACTTCGAAACCATCGACGGCTCGCTGGAAGAAGCGGCGGCGCTGGACGGTGCGACCCCATGGCAGGCTTTCCGCCTCGTGCTGCTCCCGCTGTCGGTACCGATTCTGGCGGTGGTGTTTATTCTGTCGTTCATCGCGGCGATTACCGAAGTGCCGGTGGCCTCCCTGCTGCTGCGCGACGTAAACAGCTATACCCTTGCGGTCGGAATGCAACAGTATCTCAACCCGCAGAACTATCTGTGGGGCGACTTTGCCGCCGCGGCGGTGCTTTCCGCCATTCCGATTACCGTGGTGTTCCTGCTGGCCCAGCGCTGGTTGGTTAACGGCCTGACGGCTGGCGGAGTGAAAGGTTAATTTTTTTGTAACACCCGCCCCAAATTTCAGATGAGGGCCGGCGGTTTAGCGGTAATACGCGACCCCAACCGGGTATTACCGCCGTCGCCCTCAGCTGAAAAAGTAAGGCAAATGCCACTGCTATCCTCAACTGGACCCTACATAAATTCTATTTGTGACTGTTGGTCAGCGGCCCTGGAGGCCGCTTTTTTTTATTCGCGCTTCAGACGGTTGGAGTTACACAGCCAGAGCGTTATCACCAGAATCAGGATCGCCGCGGAGTAAATCAGCACCGCCATAGGCGACTCATGATCGATAATGATCAGGCGGACGATTGCGGTGATGCCGATATAGACAAAGTAGCGCAGCGGGAAGTGAAATCCCGACTCAAAGTACTTCACTATCAGCGCGATAAACTCGAAATAGAGGAAGTAGACCACCAGCCCTTCCACCAGCTTGTACTTGCTGACAGGCTCCGGGGTGAACAGGACATGCGCCAGATGCAGCGTCTCCTTTCCCAGAAATACGATCAGAATGACCCCCAGGCACAGCAGGCCAAGATTCAAAACGGTTTGCATTGCGGTTGCAATAAAACTCACCAACGGACGATAAACCGGCGGCATAGGTACACCTCATCATCATGATTTCCTGTGACCTGTATAACGCAAAAATGTGATCCAGATCTACATTTGTAAGTCCCTTCTTTCCACTGCTTGCCTTTCTCATCTCCGACGAAATACGTAAAAAGAGAAATTTTTACTTTCGGCAACGCTGTGAGGTAGTTAACTAAATCCCTTTTTATGTTCAAAAAACAGAATATAAATACCCGTCAAATCAGTTAATTAACCATAATAAGATCACAATTTTACAATATTGTAATAAGCGAATATTTTTCTCTTTCAGGCATAAATTACGCCCGCATTAGAGTAAGTTTTTCCTTAGAAATTGACTTAGCATACTCGCAGATTAATAAACCCTCGTTAGCGGAACGATATAAAACATGATTACTGAACACTCATCCCTGCTTATAAACTGGCTAAAAAAAGAAGTGGCTCCGGCATTAGGCTGTACGGAACCCGTTGCTATTTCTTTTACCGCAGCTTACGCAGCGAAACATTTAGATACGGCTTGTCAAAATATTAGCGGTTTTATTTCTGCGAACCTGTACAAGAATGCGATGGGCGTAACTATTCCGGGCACTTCCGTCAGCGGGGTGGCGCTCGCAGCCGCGATCGGCGCATTTGGTGGCGATGCGGATAAAGGTTTAAAAACGCTGGAGGGAATTACCGAACGGCATGTTGAATTAGCCCAGAAGTTAATTGCCGCTGGCCAGGTCAATATTAGCGTGCAAGACACCCCTGATTTTATTCATCTGGATCTGACGCTAACGGGCGGCGAAAAGAGCTGCCGCGTGGTGGTCAAGGGCACGCATACCAATATCGTTGAGCTGTATATTAATGGCGAAGCGCAGGTGCTGGCGGACAAACAGAGTACGGTAACGCAGCAGGAAACATTAGCCACCTTTTCGCTTTCCGAGGCCTTTGATTTTATTAGCGAGGTCGAATTCGCCGACATCGCATTTATTCTCGAAGCCGCCCGGCTCAATTCGGCTCTGGCGGAAGAAGGTAAAAGCAAAAAATACGGCTTGAACATCAACGGCACCTTCTCTGATGCGGTAAAAAATGGCCTGCTCAGCAACGACCTGCTGAGTAAAGTCATCATCAATACCGTCGCCGCATCCGACGCGCGAATGGGCGGAGCCCCCGTCGTCGCGATGTCTAACTTTGGTTCCGGTAACCAGGGTATCGCCGCCACCATGCCGGTAGTGACGGTCGCGGAGCATCTTAACGCCGATGAAGAGACCCTCGCGCGGGCGCTGGCGCTCTCCCACCTGACCGCCATATCGATCCACTCCCGCTATACGCGTCTCTCCGCGCTATGCGCGGCGTCCACGGCAGCGATGGGCGCCGCGGCCGGCATGGCGTGGTTATTTACCCGTGACCTGCAAACAATTAATACCGCTATTATTAATATGATCAGCGATATTACCGGCATGATTTGTGATGGCGCCTCTAATAGCTGCGCAATGAAAGTGTCGTCCGTGGTTTCCAGCGCCTTTAAGGCCGTACTGATGGCGATGCAAAATAGCTGCGCTGGCTCTAATGACGGCATTGTTTGCGCTGACGTTGAGCAGACTATTAATAATCTCTGCCGTCTGGTAATTAAGCCTATGGCCTATACCGATAAAGAAATCATCAACATTATGGTAGCAAAGTAATCATTAATTAGCGTTTTAATGTACCTTACACAAATAATTAATCTCCTGAATACAACAGGTATTGTTTATGAACAAAAAAGTGATTCTACGGGGTATGAGCGCCATACTTCCCCTGTGCATCGGCGACTTTCCGTTTTCATTTATTGTCGGCGCGCTAAGCGTTAGCGCCGGGATGAGTATCTGGCAAAGTACGGCATGGTCGACGATTGTCATCGCCGGTTCGGCACAAATGCTGGCGTTAAATATGCTAAAAACCGGAGCGAGCCTTGGGGTGATTATATTCACCACGCTGATTATTAATCTTCGCCATGTGCTTTATAGCGCCTCTATTTCCAGTACGGTACGCGAAGCCTCCTTCTTTAAAAAATGCTTTATGGCGTATGCCCTGACCGATGAAGTGTACGCCACGACGGTGAAAGAGATGGAGGAGAATAAAAAAGATAAATATCTTTTCTATTTTTCAGCAATGCTGACGTTTTGGTTCGCCTGGGTGCTGGCCGATTTCCTTGGCGCTCTGGTTGGCGCCTCTTTTCCGCACATTGAAAAATATGGTCTGGACTTCGCGATGGTCGCCGCATTTATCGCCATCGTGGTCCCACAAATCAAAAGCCAGGCCTGCACCGTCGCCGCCGTTGTTGCTGCCGTATCCGGGGTACTTTTGGTCGTACTGCCCTACTCGTTAGGTATCGTCGTCGCGTCCGTACTGGGCGTAATGGCGGGCCTGAGCGTCGATCTCGCCGAAGAGCGTAAACAGGCGCAGGCCGCTGACAAACTCTCTCTCGAAGGAGCGCTGGAAAATGAGTAATAGCTTTTTTATCGCCCTGACGCTGGGCATGGCCGCCGTGACCTTTCTTATTCGCTTCTCGTTCATTGGCCTCGCCGGGAAGATTCAGATGTCGAGCCGGGTCAGCAAGACGCTGCGTTTTGTGCCGGTAACCGTGCTGCCGGCCATCATCACGATTCAGATCCTGAGCGTGAACTCCAGCATGGAGTTCGATTTGAAAAACCCGAAGGTGATCGCCGCGATTATCTGCACGCTCGCCAGCTTCCGCCTGGGCCTTGTCTGGGTCGTCGTCAGCGGCGTCGGTTCACTGGTTTTGCTCAACTATTTCATGTAACCACCTATCAGAAGGAATCAACAGAATGATAATTACCACCGCCGCTGCGCCTGCCGCCATTGGCCCGTATGTTCAGGGAGTAAACCTGGGTACCATGACGATGACCTCAGGGCAGCTCCCGGTCAATCCGCAGGACGGCACCATGTCTGACGACATCGCTCAGCAGACGCGACAGTCGCTGGATAACGTTAAGGCTATCGTTGAAGCGGCGGGTTTGCAGGTGAAAAACATCGTTAAGACGATGGTCTTCGTCAAGGATCTGAACGACTTCGCCACCATCAACGCGGTGTATGAAGCGTTCTTCACCGAACACAACGCGGCCTTTCCGGCCCGTTCCTGCGTTGAAGTCGCCAGACTGCCTAAAGATGCGGGCATTGAGATCGAAGCCATCGCCGTCGCCTGATCCCCAGCCGGAGGCCCTCCTCCGGCCACTTCTTATCCCCCCACTTTTGAGGTTTACCCGCAGCGAACTTTACGGGCAAAATATCGCCACTTCTTTGCGAGGAACGCAGAATGCTAAAGATTCGTCTTGCACGTCCGGAAGATGCGGCTTTACTCAACGAAATGGCCAATGCCAGCTATCGCCACCACTTTGCCCACCTCTGGCATAGCGCCGATGAAATGGAGCACTACCTGCAGCAAGAGTATTCCATGGCCGCGCTGGCGCACAGCCTGGCCGATCCGCAGTGCTGCTGGTTGATTGCTGAGGCAGAGGAGCCAATTGGCTTTGCTAAATATGCCTGCCGCCAGGATATCAACCCCGAAGGCCCAACGGGTACGCTATTGCATAAACTCTATCTATTACCTGACGCTACCGGGCATCGCTACGGCGAGCAGATTTTTCGCGCCGTCGAGAAGCGAGCGAAAGAGACCGGTGAAAGCTGGCTATGGCTGGAAGTGCTCGCCGCGAATACCGGTGCCCGCCGTTTTTATGAACGTCAGGGGATGCAGCACGTGAAGGATGTGGCATTTCATTCTGCAACCCAGGAAAGCACACTCCATATTCTGGCTAAACCAATCTGAGAGGCAGCATGCATACCCTTCGTGAAACCGCCATTCGCAACGTCGCCAGCGGCGAAAACGTGGTGATTTACCAGCCCGCCAACCTCTACGACTGCACGCTTGGCGATAACGTCTTCGTCGGGCCATTTGTGGAGATTCAGGGCCATACCCGTATCGGCAACGACAGCAAAATTCAGTCCCACACCTTTATCTGCGAGTACGTGACCATTGGCGAGCGCTGTTTTATCGGCCACGGCGTGATGTTCGCCAACGATATGTTCCGCGAGGGAAAGCCCAACGCCGACCGCGAGAGCTGGGGAAGAATTGTGATTGGCAACGATGTGTCTATCGGCAGCGGCGCAACCATTCTGGCGGTCAGCATCTGCGATGGAGTCGTGATTGGCGCGGGCAGCGTGGTGACCAAATCCATTACGGAGAAAGGCGTGTGGGCCGGGAACCCGGCAAAGCTGCTGCGGCGGCTATAACAAAAATGCCGGCCACATGGGCCGGCATTGCGAACGTTTTAGCGATTATGCGCGCCAGGATTTATAGCGGTTAATCAGGCCGTTAGTGGAGCTGTCGTGGCTGCTCACTTCGGAACCATCTTTCAGCTCCGGCAGGATGCGGTTAGCCAGCTGTTTGCCCAGCTCAACGCCCCACTGGTCGAAGGTGAAGATATTCATAATCACGCCCTGGGTGAAGATTTTGTGCTCATACAGGGCAATCAGCGCGCCCAGGCTGAACGGCGTAATTTCACGCAGCAGAATAGAGTTGGTGGGGCGGTTGCCTTCAAACACTTTGAACGGCACCACGTGTTCCAGGGTCGCCGGATCTTTACCCTGATCGCGATATTCCTGCTCAACCACTTCGCGGGATTTACCAAACGCCAGCGCTTCGGTCTGCGCAAAGAAGTTGGACAGCAGCTTCGGATGGTGATCGGACAGCGGGTTATGCGTAATCGCCGGCGCGATAAAGTCGCAAGGCACCATTTTGGTCCCCTGGTGAATCAGCTGGTAGAACGCGTGCTGACCGTTGGTACCCGGCTCGCCCCAGATGATTGGGCCAGTCTGGTAATCCACGGCGTTGCCGTTACGGTCAACGTATTTACCGTTGGATTCCATGTTGCCCTGCTGGAAGTAGGCGGCAAAACGGTGCATATACTGGTCGTACGGCAGAATCGCTTCGGTTTCAGCGCCGAAGAAGTTGTTGTACCAGATACCGATCAGCGCCAGCAGCACCGGCAGGTTTTTCTCAGCCGGCGTGGTGGAGAAGTGTTTGTCCATCGCGTGCGCGCCGGAGAGCAGCTCAACAAAGTTGTCGAAGCCCACGGACAGGATGATGGACAGGCCGATGGCTGACCACAGAGAGTAACGGCCGCCAACCCAGTCCCAGAACTCAAACATATTGGCGGTATCAATACCGAACTCGCCAACCGCTTTACCGTTGGTCGAGAGCGCGGCAAAGTGTTTTGCGACGTGCTTCTCATCGCCGGCGGTCGCCAGGAACCAGTCGCGCGCGCTGTGGGCGTTGGTCATGGTTTCCTGAGTAGTAAAGGTTTTCGACGCGACCAGGAACAGGGTAGTTTCCGGGTTCACCGTTTTCAGCACTTCGGCAATGTGGGTACCATCGACGTTAGAAACAAAATGCATATTCAGGTGATTTTTGTACGGGCGCAGCGCTTCGGTCACCATGAACGGGCCGAGGTCGGAGCCGCCGATACCGATGTTGACGACGTCGGTAATCGCTTTACCGGTGTAGCCTTTCCAGCTGCCGGAGATAATGGCTTCGGAGAAGGTTTTCATCTTCTCAAGCACGGCGTTCACTTCCGGCATCACGTCTTTGCCATCAACCAGAATCGGAGTATTGCTGCGGTTACGCAGCGCAACGTGCAGCACCGCGCGGTCTTCCGTGCGGTTAATCTTCTCGCCGGAGAACATGGATTTAATGGCGTCTGCCAGGAAGGTCTCTTTGGCCAGGTCCTGCAGTTTTGCTAACGTCTCTTCGGTGATGCGGTTTTTGGAAAAATCCACCAGCATCAGATCGTCGAACGTGGCGGAGAATTTAGAGAAACGATCGCTATCTTTCGCGAACAGATCCGCGATGGTAACGTCTTTCATTTCATCAAAGTGTTTCTGTAATGCCTGCCAGGCAGAGGTCTGCGTTGGGTTGATGTTTTTCATTAGCAATACTCTTCTGATTTGAGAATTGTGACTGCGGTCGATTGTAGCGCCGGTGACGAAAAATTGTGATGATTTTTGTGTTATGCCGATGATACGCGTCAGGATTAGAGCCAATTTGGCGCAAATCGCCCCTCATAGTATAGACATCATAAGGCTTTTTTCTGTCAGCGACTCGCGCATGAAAAATCCGCATAACCCTGACGTTGACATACTTCGCCTGAAGCCTTTATATAACGGCAGTACCTACATATACGTAGGTAGGTATGGATCGCGCATTTCACGCTACAGCGAAAGGGTATTGCAGGGGGGTATAATGTCCCGCGTCCCCCTGGCAAAGTGAAAGACGTCGGTAATTGCCAGAAGAGGTGCGTTGCCCAGGTAACCGTATTGGAGGAGCCAGTCCGGGGAAAATACGTGAGGGGGAGCAACGCCGAGGTGAATAAGCGTCTGGTTACGCTCATCACCGGCCACAGGGGCTGAATCCCCTGGGTTGTCACCAGAAACGTTCGCAGTCGGGCGTTTCATACTCGCCGTCTGATGCACAGCATCGGCAAGCGGGTCTACAAGGTGGAGCACTTCTGGGTGACATCGTAGTTTGTTTATCGCTCTGCGCCCACCCTGTTTTTCGCTCTTCCCTTGTGCCATGGCTGAATAATTTGGCCTGGCTTATTAAGACATTTTATTGCAATCCGGTTGCGTCCAGCCCCGCCAGGATTGGTTTTCTGGAATCGTTTTAATAAGTCAGGCCCCCTGACACGAGGTTGTTATGACAGACTTAGTTGTAGCCAAGTTCGGCGGCACCAGCGTTGCCGATTTTGATGCCATGAACCGTAGCGTGGACGTCGCGCTGCTGGACGCCAATACCCGCGTGGTGGTGCTTTCCGCCTCAGCGGGGGTGACCAACCTGCTGGTCGCCTTAGCGGAAGGGCTGGAACCCGGCGAACGTTTCGCGAAGCTCGATGCCATGCGTCAAATCCAGTTCAATATTCTGGAGCGTCTGCGCTATCCCAACGTTATTCGCGATGAAATTGAGCGCCTGCTGGAAAACATCACCACCCTGGCGGAAGCCGCCTCCCTGGCCAGTTCAACCGCGTTAACCGACGAACTGGTCAGCCACGGCGAACTGATGTCTACTCTGCTGTTTGTCGAGATCCTGCGCGAGCGCGGTATCGCCGCCCAGTGGTTCGACGTGCGCAAAATTATGCGCACCAACGACCGCTTTGGCCGCGCGGAACCGGATATTGCCGCCTTATCTGAATTAACCCAGCAGCTGCTGGCCCCGCGTCTTGCGGAAGGCGTGGTGATCACCCAGGGCTTTATTGGCAGCGAAGCCAAAGGCCGCACCACCACGCTTGGCCGCGGCGGCAGCGACTATACCGCCGCGCTACTCGGCGAAGCGCTAAACGCCACCCGCGTCGACATCTGGACCGATGTTCCGGGTATCTATACCACCGACCCGCGCGTCGCCCCGGCGGCCAAACGCATTGACGTTATCGCTTTTGAAGAAGCGGCGGAAATGGCGACCTTTGGCGCGAAGGTCCTGCATCCGGCTACCCTGCTCCCCGCCGTGCGCAGCGATATTCCGGTATTCGTCGGCTCCAGCAAAGAGCCGAAAGCCGGCGGCACGTTGGTGTGCAAAAACACCGAAAACCCGCCGCTGTTCCGCGCGCTGGCGCTGCGCCGCAAGCAGACGCTGCTAACCCTGCACAGCCTGAATATGCTGCACTCACGCGGTTTTCTGGCCGAGGTATTCAGTATTCTGGCCCGTCACAGTATCTCCGTCGATCTGATCACCACGTCGGAAGTGAGCGTGGCGCTAACCATGGATACCACCGGTTCGACGTCGGCTGGCGATACCCTGCTCACCCAGGGACTGTTGACCGAACTTTCCTCTCTGTGCCGCGTTGAGGTCGAGCAGGATCTGGCGCTGGTCGCCATCATTGGTAATGAACTGTCGAAGGCGTGCGGCGTCGGTAAAGAGGTGTTTGGCGTACTGGACCCGTTTAATATTCGTATGATTTGCTACGGCGCATCCAGCCATAACCTGTGCTTCCTGGTCCCGGGTGCGGATGCCGAAAAAGTGGTGCAGAAGCTGCATCATAATCTGTTCGAGTAATAGCGAATAAAATGGCCCGCCATTTCTGCCGGGCCATTTTTAGTTTCCCATCACCGTGGTCATCAGCAATCTGTTCAACTCCCTGACATCACCGCTCCGGCTCTCAGGCAGCGCTGGCGGGATTGCGCCTCTGAGCAGCTCGGACTGAATAAACGCATGCAGCAGCGGTCGACGCGGGCCGTTTTCCGCCTCTCCTGCGCGCTGTTTACGTTCCAGCAGCTCGTCTATTTCCGCACGTAGACCCGCTGCCAGCTCGCTTCCTGCCAGCAGTTCATCAAAGCGCATCGGCGGCACGCCTTTTCCCGCCTCAACCCAGCGGACGGCCAGCAGCGGGCGCAGTACGTAAAAGTACTTTTTCAGCCGCACCCGTTCGCCTTGCAGATAGCCGCGAAAATTTTTACGGGCCATCGAATAGTAATGCCAGCGGGCGCGAACCGGAGAAAACCAATGCGGTATTACTTTCTTCAGCGCCTGAACCGTTGCGTCATCCTGCTGATACACCACCGGTGAATCCAGCCATTCGATCAGCGTCGGGTTCGCCCCTTTCAGCAGACCCAGCGCCTTGCGCCACTCCCAGCCGCAGACGTCCAGCTCATCGTCGATGGGCAGCTCAATAACATCGCGCGGGGGCTCCACCCGCAGGTACCACTCCAGCGGGTGAACGTAGAGAAACCGCACATCATAATCGCTGTCCGGCGAGGCAAAGCCCCAGCCCCGGCTGCCGGATTCGCAGGCGTAGAGCACTCTGACGCCCTAGCGCTGCTCCACCTCTTTTAACTGCCGCCGCACCTTATGGCGCATGGCGGCGCTTACAGCGTGATACGTCATTTTCATTATCCTTTTAGATTCACCAGGCCATGCAGCACCTGGTCCAGGCCGCCGAAGACCGAGATTTTATCGATGCGCTCCGCCACTCTTTCCAGCGTTTCCAGCTCTTTTAAGCGCAGCGCGACCGGGTTGTTCTCCATCACCTTCGCGGTGTTGAGCAGCGAGCGCGTCGCCGCGGTCTCTTCACGCCGGCGGATCACGTTCGCCTGCGCCGATTTCTCCGCCTCCACCAGCTGCGACAAAATGGCTTTCATGTCGCCGGGCAGCACAATATCCTTCACGCCAAGCGACGCGACGTCGATACCAAATGCCGCCATGCGCTCGGTGACCTGCGCGCTCACGACCTCATCAATGATTTTCTTATCTTCCAGCAGCTCATCCAGCGTTCGCGTTCCGACGGCTTCACGCAGCGCAAACTGCAGCTCGCGATACAGATGGTCCAGCGGCTTCGTCAGCTGTCCAAACGCCTGCAGTACATCGCTGTAGCGCCAGTTCGCCGCCAGATTTAAACGCAGGTTCACTTTATCTTTGGTCAGAATCTCCTGGCCGCCAACCTCCAGCACCTGCAGGCGGGTATCAACCACTTCAGCTTCCACCAGGTGATTGACCTTCCAGTACGCGCTCAGGCCAGGCTGCAGCAGCGATTGTGTCTCGCCGTCGATTTTCAGCACCCCGACGTGCCACGCCGGCACCGATACGGTGAGGATCGCTTCGCGGCCTTTTACCGCCCCGTGACGTCGCGGCTGCAGCACCGCATTCATAATGTCAGCCGGAACCGCAACCTGCCGGGTATCGATACGTAGCAGCTGAATTTCATCACCGGCGGACCAGTACAGTCGGCGCGTCGAAGGGGGTAAAATTTCCTGCAGCACACCGTTGGCATACAGCGCCCCGGCCTCGACATCCGTCAAATCCGCCGCCAGGCAGTAGCGTTCAATCCATTCCGGCTGAAAGCGTCGTAAATACTCCGCCAGCGCCTCCGGCACTTCGCTGCCGTCCCGGTTAACGATCAGCACTTCGGGGACGTTGAACCACGGCAGGCGATGCTCGCCCGCTTCCAGAACCTGATAGTAGTCACCCTGACGGGATAAAAGGCCAAGCTGACCTTTACGTATCGTGATTTTCTTCGTCATTTTTTGTTCCTTAGCAAAATCAGGCGCGGGTGCAGGGGCGAAGCCGCAGGGGAACTCCCTTTTGCCTGCGGCACGGCGCCTTTACCGGCGGCCTGCTGTGGGGCGTGCTGACTGCGCATCACCCCGCGTTATTTCTATGATTAACGACCAGTTTTCATTGGAGATGAAATCGGGAATCGAACCCATTGGTGGTCATCGGCTGACGGAACGCGCCCGAAAAACGGCCTGTACCGTTCCTGGCGTGCCGGCGAGGTTTAACCCCCTGCGTTTTCAGCGTCGTGACGGAAGGGATATTGCCAGTTGCGTGCCAACAATAAAAAATGCGAGAGTTATTTTTCAATGAATTGATTAATAACGTTTTTATTTTTAATTCAAACGATAGCGCTTGCCGCCGGCAGCAGGTTTTTTTATCTTTAAATATCGAAACTTATCTTTTGGGATAAACATGAAAAAGCGGCGAGTGGTCATTGGCGTCCTCGGAACGGTGCTGGACAAACGCGGCAAGCGGGCGAATCGCTTTAAAAAATGGCGGCCTACCGTTGGGCTATGCCAGCAGGCCGATTTTCCTGTCGACAGGCTGGAGCTTCTCCACCAGCCGCGTGATGAAAATATGGCGCAAAAGCTGATTGACGATGTCGCCCAGCTTTCGCCGCATACCGAAGTGCGCCCGCATACGATTGAGATAAACGATCCGTGGGATTTTGAAGAGGTCTACGCGGCGTTTCTCGACTTCGCCAACCGCTATCGCTTTGATACCGAAAACGAAGAGTATCTGGTGCATATCACCACCGGGACCCACGTGGCGCAGATCTGCTGGTTCCTGCTGACCGAAGCGCGCTATCTCCCCGCCAGCCTGCTGCAGACCAGCCCTGCGCCGAAAGGCGCAGCGGATGACGCCGTCGCCGCCGGTATTTACTCGGTGATCGATCTGGACTTAAGCCGCTACGCCGCGCTCACCAGCCGCTTTCAGCGCGAGCAGCAGCAGTCCGTCTCCTTCCTGAAGGCGGGTATCGAGACGCGTAATGCGACGTTCAACGCGCTTATCGATCGTATTGAGCGCGTGGCGATCCGATCGACCGATCCGATCCTGCTGACCGGCCCAACGGGCGCCGGGAAGTCCGTCCTCGCCAAACGTATTTTTCAGCTTCGTCAGTCGCGCCATCGGGTGGCGGGAAAATTCATGGCGGTAAACTGCGCCACGCTGCGCGGTGATAACGCCATGTCCACGCTGTTTGGACATGTCAAAGGCGCGTTTACCGGCGCGGTTACGCCTCGCGCCGGGCTATTACGCGAAGCCGACGGCGGCGTGCTGTTTCTCGATGAAATCGCCGAGCTGGGGCTGGATGAGCAGGCTATGCTGCTGAAGGCCATCGAAGAAAAAACCTTTTTCCCGTTTGGCTCGGATAAAGAGGTGCACAGCGACTTCCAGCTGATCGCCGGCACCCATCGCGATATGCAGCAGTGGGTAGCGGAGGGGCGCTTTCGCGAAGATCTTTATGCGCGCATCAATATGTGGCGCTTTGCCCTCCCCGGCCTGGCGCAGCGGCGGGAAGATATTGCGCCGAACGTGGAGTATGAATTACGGCGACTGGCCAACGAGCGGCAGACGCAGATCCGCTTTGATAAAGACGCCCGCGAACGCTATCTGGCCTTTGCCTGCTCGCCGCAGGCGCAATGGCGCGGCAATTTCCGCGAGCTAGGCTCCTCCGTGGCGCGTATGGCGACCCTGGCCGAGCAGGGGCGCATTACGCTGGCCGTTGCGGAAGAGGAGATAATGCTGCTGAAAGAGAGCTGGCAGCTCACGACATCTTCTCCTGATATTGCAATGGAAATCGATCTGTTCGATCGCCGCCAGCTGGAAACGGTGCTGGAGGTCTGCCAGCGCAGCGTTTCGCTCTCCGAAGCCGGACGCGAGCTGTTCGCCGTCTCCCGGCAAAAAAAGGCCAACCCTAACGATGCCGACCGCTTGCGCAAATATTTAGCGCGCTTCGGACTCAGCTGGGAGCTTATCCGCAGCGGAACATGAGCATAATTTGTTTGAATAATATGTCTTAGCACGATAAACAATAGCGATGGCCGGGCTCGATCCCGGCCGGTCTATAACAAGCAAACACAACTTACGTGCAAGGAAAACAACATGCTCGCCACGCTTACGCGGCTGTTCCCATTATGGGCGCTGCTGCTCTCGGTTATCGCCTATTACACGCCATCCACTTTTACCCCCGTTGGCCCGTGGGTCCCGACGCTGCTGATGCTGATTATGTTCGGCATGGGCGTGCATCTGAAAGTCGACGATTTTAAGCGCGTGCTTTCCCGCCCCGCGCCGGTCGCCGCAGGCATTTTTCTCCACTACCTGGTGATGCCGCTCGCCGCCTGGCTGCTGGCGCTGATTTTTCACATGCCGCCCGAGCTCTCCGCCGGGATGGTGCTGGTCGGCAGCGTCGCCAGCGGTACGGCATCCAACGTGATGATCTTTCTGGCAAAAGGCGACGTCGCGCTCTCAGTCACCATCTCATCGGTTTCCACGCTGGTTGGCGTGGTCGCCACCCCGCTGCTGACGCGTCTGTACGTGGATGCGCATATTCAGGTGGACGTGATGGGGATGCTGCTCAGCATTCTGCAAATCGTGGTGATCCCGATTGCGCTGGGGCTGGTAGTGCACCATCTGCTACCGAAAGTGGTGAAGGCGGTGGAGCCGTTCCTGCCGGCCTTTTCGATGGTCTGCATTCTGGCGATTATCTGCGCCGTGGTGGCCGGTTCCGCATCGCATATCGCTTCCGTAGGCTTTGTGGTGATTATCGCCGTCATCCTGCATAACACCATCGGCCTGCTCGGCGGCTACTGGGGCGGACGGCTGTTTGGCTTTGACGAATCCACCTGCCGCACGCTGGCGATCGAGGTGGGAATGCAGAACTCCGGACTTGCCGCCGCGCTGGGGAAAATCTACTTTGGCCCGCTGGCCGCGCTGCCCGGCGCGCTGTTCTCAGTCTGGCACAACCTGTCCGGCTCGCTGCTGGCCGGCTACTGGTCAGGGAAGCCTATCGCCGACAAACCGCGTAAACGGTAAAAGAGCGCGAATAACCCGTAATTTTCCCGGCTTGCGCTGCGCTTAGCCGGGCTACGGTCCGTGCAGCTTGCGGGTTTTGTAGCCCGGACAGGTGCGCAGCGCCGCCTCCGGGATTTTCTGCGAGGCACAACAATTTACCGTGAGACGTCAGCCCCAATACCGTACACTGAAACCACAGGCTAATTGAGGGCACCACTATGGCACTCCCCCGCATCACGCAAAAAGAGATGACCGAGCGCGAACAGCGCGAACTGAAAACCCTGCTAGACCGCGCGCGCATCGCCCATGGCCGTCCGCTGACCAACGCGGAAACCAATAGCGTGAAAAAAGAGTACATCGATAAACTGATGGCCCTGCGCGAGGCCGAGGCTAAGAAAGCCCGCCAGCTGAAGAAAAAGCAGGCTTATAAACCAGACGCAGAGGCCTCGTTTTCCTGGTCGGCAAATACCCCGACGCGCGGCAGACGTTAACGCCCTTTCTTCTTGCGCCCCGGCGCGGTAAAGCGTTTGCCGTTCGACGCCGGGCGGGAAGACTTGTCGCTGGTTTTTTCAATCGCCACGACGGGACGCTTGATGCCGGCCGTTTTCGGCTTCGCTTTTGCCTTCGGTTTCGCTTCTGAAGACGAGTTTTCAATCAGTTTGAAAAGATCGATCAGCTCATCGTCGGTCAGATCGCGCCACTCTCCCAGCGGGATCCCCGTCAGGCTGACGTTCATGATCCGCGTCCGCTCAAGCTTCGTCACTTCATAGCCAAAGTGTTCGCACATCCGGCGGATCTGGCGATTCAGCCCCTGCACCAGGGTAATGCGGAACACAAACGGCGCTTCTTTTTTCACTTTGCACTTCTTCGTCACCGTGCCGAGAATCGGTACGCCCGCCCCCATGCCGCGGATAAACTCATCGGTTATCAGCTTATCAACGGTGACCAGATACTCTTTTTCGTGATCGTTACCGGCGCGCAGGATTTTATTCACCAGATCGCCATGGTTGGTCAGAAAGATCAGCCCCTGGGAGTCTTTATCCAGGCGACCGATGGGGAAAACGCGTTTACTGTGGTTAACGAAATCCACAATATTGTCGCGCTCGCCGTCTTCGGTGGTGCTGACGATGCCAACCGGTTTATTCAGCGCAATCAGGACCAGATCGTCCGCTTCGCGCGGCTCAATCAACCGGCCATTGACCTTTACCACGTCGCCCGCTTTAACCTGGTCGCCGATGGTAGCGCGCTTGCCGTTGATAAAAACGTTGCCTTGTTCGATAAAGCGATCGGCTTCACGACGCGAGCAAATTCCGCTTTCGCTGATGTATTTATTGAGTCGGGTTGATGAGTCGGGCAGCATAAAATCTCCTGTAAAAGCGAAATATACCCTACCTTATGGGCGATAAAAAAGAATCGCGCTCTCGTCGCCTGCCGCTAAATGTGATCTGCTCCGCCTTTCAACACAAAAGTGTGCCCATGAAAGCCCGGCAACTTTGCCCGGCGAAACAAAGCAGAATCAGGCTCTTATCACGTCCGGCACAAAGGTGCCATAAACCACCGGTAAGCAACGCAAATGTGCAACAGAAACGGTCGGAACATCATCATGAAATAGAGGAAAATTTCTTTGAAGCGGGTCGCTGATGGGGTTATATCAGATCATGACAGCAACTCTCCCATTTGCACAAATGTGCAGGAGCCGACAGTGACGATGGAAAACAGCGACGATATTCGTCTGATCGTGAAAATCGCCCAGCTCTACTATGAGCAGGATATGACCCAGGCGCAGATTGCCCGCGAGCTGGGGATATACCGCACCACTATCAGCCGTCTGCTGAAGCGCGGCCGCGAGCAGGGCATCGTCACTATCGCCATCAACTACGACTACAACGAAAATCTGTGGCTTGAGCAGCAGCTAAAACAAAAATTCGGTCTCAAAGAGGCGGTGGTGGCGGCCTGCGACTCACTGCTGGAGGAGGATCAGCTCAATCTTATCGGCCTGCATGGCGCGCAATTGGTCGACAGGCTGCTGGAGCCGGGCGATATCGTCGGCTTCTCCTGGGGTCGGGCGGTGCGCGCGCTGGTGGAGAATCTGCCGCAGGCCAGCCAGTCCCGTCAGGTTATCTGCGTGCCGATTATCGGCGGCCCCTCCGGAAAACTGGAAAGTCGTTACCACGTGAATACGCTGACCTACGGCGCAGCGGCGAAGCTGAAAGCGGAATCTCATCTCGCTGATTTCCCGGCACTGCTGGATAACACATTAATTCGCAACGGTATTATGCAGTCCCGGCATTTTAAAACGATTGCCTCCTACTGGGATAACCTGGACGTCGCGCTGGTGGGCATTGGTTCTCCGGCGATCCGCGACGGCGCCAACTGGCATGCATTTTACGGCAGTGAAGAGAGCGACGATCTCAACGCTCGCCAGGTCGCCGGCGATATCTGTTCGCGTTTTTACAACATTGATGGCGCGCTGGTCGAAACCGCCATGAGCGAAAAAACGCTCTCTATCGAGATGGCGAAACTCAAGCAGGCGCGCTACTCGGTGGGTATCGCCATGGGCGAGGAGAAATACGCCGGGATTCTTGGCGCCTTAAACGGTCATTACATTAATTGTCTGGTGACGAATCGAGAAACCGCTGAGTCATTACTGAAGTAAATGTCAAGAATATGATTTCACGCAGCGCTGCTGCGGGGGATCCCTTTATCTAAAGAAACAGGAGTCGATAATGAATACATGGTTAAATTTAAAAGACAAAATAATTATCGTGACCGGCGGCGCATCAGGAATCGGCCTGGCGATTGTCGATGAGTTATTATCCCAGGGCGCAAACGTGCAGATGAGCGATATTCACGGCGGCGACAAACATCAGAATCGCGATAATTATAATTTCTGGCCAACCGATATTTCCAGCGCCAGCGAAGTGAATAAAACCGTCGAGAGTATTATTCAGCGCTTTGGCCGCATTGATGGTTTAGTCAATAACGCCGGCGTCAACTTCCCGCGTTTATTAGTGGATGAGAAAGCGCCGTCCGGTCGCTATGAATTAAATGAAGCGGCATTCGAAAAAATGGTCAATATCAACCAGAAAGGCGTGTTCCTGATGTCGCAGGCGGTGGCGCGCCAGATGGTTAAACAGCGCAGCGGCGTGATTGTTAACGTCTCGTCAGAAAGCGGTCTCGAAGGCTCTGAAGGCCAGAGCTGCTACGCCGCGACCAAAGCCGCGCTGAACAGCTTTACCCGCTCCTGGTCGAAAGAGCTGGGCAAGCACGGTATTCGCGTCGTAGGCGTCGCGCCGGGCATTCTGGAAAAAACCGGGCTGCGTACGCCGGAATATGAAGAAGCGCTGGCCTGGACCCGCAATATCACCGTCGAACAGCTGCGCGAAGGCTATAGCAAAAATGCGATTCCTGTTGGTCGCTCCGGCCGTCTCAGCGAAGTTGCTGATTTTGTTTGCTATCTGCTCTCAGAGCGCGCCAGCTACATTACCGGAGTAACCACTAACATTGCGGGCGGCAAAACGCGCGGCTAAGGGGGAAACATGGTTAACGTCATCTTCTGCGCTCACGGTCAGCTGGCCTGCGCCATGCTCGACTCGGTGCGCATGGTTTACGGCGATGTCCACGTCAGCGCCGTGGCGTTTGTACCGGGGGAAAACGCGGGCGATATCGCCGATAAGCTTGAAAAGTTGGTAAGTACTCACAAAGAGGAGGAGTGGCTCATCGCCGTCGATCTACAGTGCGGCAGCCCGTGGAACGCCGCCGCCGGCCTGGCGATGCGCAACCCGCAGCTTCGGGTCATCAGCGGCCTGTCGCTACCGCTGGCTCTGGAGCTGGTCGATAACCAGCAAACGATGAATGCAGAAGCACTGTGCCAACATCTTGAGACCATCGCCAGCCAGTGCTGCGTCACCTGGCGGCAGCCGGAAACCGTTGAGGAGGATTTCTGATGAACATTACGCTCGCACGCATTGATGACCGCCTGATTCACGGCCAGGTCACCACCGTTTGGTCAAAAGTGGCCAACGCCCAGCGCATCATTATCTGTAATGACGACGTGTATAACGACGACGTTCGCCGCACGCTGCTTCGCCAGGCCGCGCCGCCGGGCATGAAGGTCAATGTGGTGAATATCGAGAAAGCCGTCGCCGTTTATCACAACCCGCAATATCAGGACGAAACGGTTTTTTATTTATTCACTAATCCGCAGGACGTATTAACCATGGTGCAGCAGGGCGTCAAAATAGCCACGCTAAATATTGGCGGCATGGCCTGGCGACCGGGTAAAAAACAGTTAACCAAAGCGGTGTCATTAGACGCAACGGATATTAATGCCTTTCAGCAGTTAGATACTCTGGGCGTTAAGCTTGATTTACGCGTCGTGGCTTCAGATCCGTCGGTTAATATTCTCGATAAAATAGCAGAGCAGTCCGTTACAGAATAATAAAACGCGCCTTTTATTACACACTGTCATTCTG
The DNA here is from genome assembly GCF_001753185.1 of Klebsiella sp. LTGPAF-6F. NCBI lineage: Bacteria > Pseudomonadati > Pseudomonadota > Gammaproteobacteria > Enterobacterales > Enterobacteriaceae > Klebsiella > Klebsiella sp. LTGPAF-6F. The sequence goes on along the minus strand of NZ_CP017450.1, from coordinate 322,239 downwards.
GATGTATCGCGGCGGCAAATGAGCGAGTCACCAGCAGCATAGATTACTATGCGACTGGGGCGAGAGAATGCAGTCAACAAAGAGGCAGCCTGAAGAACATCGTGTAAATGCCGTAAAAGGCAGGGATTTCTATACCCTCAAGGTGACAAATTATGGAAATAAGTACCCTACAAATAATCGCCATATTTATTTTTTCCTGTATTGCCGGGATGGGCAGCGTGCTGGATGAATTCCAGACGCACCGCCCATTAATCGCCTGTACCGTGATTGGCTTAATTCTCGGCGATCTAAAAACCGGGATTATGCTCGGCGGGACGCTGGAGCTGATCGCGCTCGGCTGGATGAACGTCGGCGCGGCGCAGTCTCCGGATTCGGCGTTAGCCAGCATTATCTCCGCCATCCTGGTGATCGTGGGCCAGCAAAGCATCGCTACCGGAATAGCGATTGCGCTGCCGGTCGCTGCCGCAGGTCAGGTGCTCACCGTGTTCGCCCGCACCATTACCGTGGTGTTCCAGCACGCGGCGGATAAGGCCGCGGAAGAGGCGCGCTTCAGAACAATCGATCTGCTGCACGTGTCGGCGCTGGGCGTTCAGGCGCTGCGCGTCGCCATTCCCGCACTCATCGTTTCTCTGTTTGTCAGCGCGGATATGGTCAGCAATATGCTCAACGCCATTCCGGACTTCGTCACCCGCGGTCTGCAAATCGCCGGCGGTTTTATCGTGGTGGTCGGCTACGCCATGGTGCTGCGCATGATGGGCGTGAAGTATCTGATGCCCTTCTTCTTCCTCGGCTTCCTCGCGGGCGGCTACCTCGACTTTAGCCTGCTAGCCTTCGGCGGCGTCGGGGTCATCATCGCGCTGATTTATATCCAGCTTAATCCGCAGTGGCGTAAACCCGAACCGCAGGCCGCCGCCACCTCTTCCACTGCCCTTGACCAGCTTGACGACTGATGGAGCCCAACATGGAACAGAGAAAAATTACCCAAGGCGACCTGGTGAGCATGTTTCTGCGCTCCAACCTGCAGCAGGCGTCATTCAACTTCGAACGTATTCACGGGCTTGGCTTCTGCTACGACATGATCCCGGCCATCAAGCGCCTCTACCCGCTGAAGGAGGATCAGGTCGCCGCGCTGAAGCGTCATCTGGTGTTCTTCAACACCACTCCGGCAGTCTGCGGGCCGGTGATTGGCGTCACCGCCGCGATGGAGGAAGCCCGGGCCAACGGCGCCGCTATCGACGATGGCGCCATCAACGGGATCAAAGTTGGCCTGATGGGGCCGCTGGCAGGCGTGGGCGACCCGCTGGTATGGGGCACGCTGCGGCCGATTACCGCCGCCCTCGGCGCCTCGCTGGCGCTCTCCGGCAATATTCTTGGACCGCTGCTGTTCTTCTTTATTTTCAACGCGGTACGTCTGGCGATGAAGTGGTACGGGCTACAGCTTGGCTTCCGTAAAGGGGTCAATATCGTCAGCGATATGGGCGGCAACCTGCTGCAAAAACTGACCGAAGGCGCCTCCATTCTTGGCCTGTTTGTGATGGGCGTACTGGTCACCAAGTGGACCACCATCAACGTCCCGCTGGTGGTCTCGCAAACCCCGGGCGCTGACGGCTCAACCGTCACCATGACCGTACAAAACATCCTCGATCAGCTTTGCCCCGGCCTGCTGGCTCTGGGCCTGACGCTGCTGATGGTGCGCCTGCTCAATAAGAAAGTGAACCCGGTATGGCTGATTTTCGCCCTCTTCGGTTTGGGGATTATCGGTAACGCGCTGGGCTTCCTGTCCTGATTTTTCCGCCCCGGCGATGCCGGGGCTACTTCAACAAGTTAGACCCAAAAGATTTCGCAGCCGTCATGCGAAAGATGAAGGGGATGAGGTGGTAAACATGCAAACAACAACAGCCCTGCGGCTCTACGGCAAACGCGATCTGCGCCTGGAAACCTTCGAACTCCCGGCGATGCAGGATGATGAAATTCTCGCCCGGGTGGTCACCGACAGCCTGTGCCTCTCCTCGTGGAAAGAGGCGAACCAGGGCGAGGACCACAAAAAGGTGCCTGACGATGTGGCGACCAACCCAATCATTATCGGCCATGAGTTCTGCGGGGAGATTATCGCCGTCGGCAAAAAATGGCAGCACAAGTTTCACGCCGGCCAGCGCTATGTGATTCAGGCCAACCTACAGCTGCCGGATCGCCCGGACTGCCCCGGTTATTCTTTTCCATGGATCGGCGGCGAAGCCACCCACGTGGTGATCCCCAACGAGGTGATGGAACAGGATTGTTTGCTTTCCTGGGAAGGCGATACCTGGTTTGAAGGCTCGCTGGTGGAGCCGCTTTCCTGCGTGATTGGCGCCTTCAACGCTAACTATCATCTGCAGGAAGGCAGCTATAACCATGTGATGGGCATTCGTCCGCAGGGGCGCACGCTGATCCTCGGCGGCACCGGCCCGATGGGCCTGCTGGCCATCGACTACGCGCTGCATGGCCCGATCAACCCGGCGCTGCTGGTGGTCACCGACACCAATAAGCCAAAGCTCAGCTATGCGCGCCAGCACTATCCCTCCGAGCCGCAAACGTTGATTCACTATCTGGATGGGCGCGACGCCAGCCGCGAAACGCTGATGGCGCTCTCCGGCGGCCACGGCTTTGACGATATCTTCGTCTTCGTCCCTAACGAACAGCTCATCACCCTGGCATCCTCGCTGCTGGCCCCGGACGGCTGCCTGAACTTTTTCGCCGGCCCGCAGGATAAGCAGTTCAGCGCACCGATCAATTTTTACGATGTGCATTACGCCTTCACCCACTACGTGGGCACCTCCGGCGGCAATACCGATGATATGCGCGCCGCCGTAGCGCTGATGCAGGAGAAAAAGGTGCAGACCGCGAAGGTGGTGACTCATATTCTGGGGCTGAACGCGGCGGGCGAGACCACCCTGGATTTACCGGCGGTAGGCGGCGGTAAGAAGCTGGTTTATACCGGAAAAAACATTCCGCTTACGCCGCTGGGAAACATTAGCGACCCGCAGCTGGCGGCGATTATGGAACGTCACCACGGTATCTGGTCAAAAGAGGCGGAAGAGTACCTGCTGGCCCACGCGGAGGATATTACTCATGATTGATCGCGATACGCGGCTGTGCATGTCGCTGGCCGGTCGCCCGGGTAACTTCGGCACCCGCTTTCATAACTACCTGTATGAAAAGCTGGGGCTGAACTATATCTATAAAGCGTTTACGACCCAGGATATAGCCGCGGCGGTAAACGGCGTGCGCGCATTAGGCATTCGCGGCTGCGCGGTCTCAATGCCGTTTAAAGAGAGCTGCATAGCGTATCTTGACGCGCTTGACCCTTCGGCAAAGGCGATTGATTCGGTCAACACCATCGTCAACGACGACGGCAGGCTGACCGGGCTGAATACCGACTATATCGCGGTGAAAAGCCTGATTGACAGCTATCAGCTCGATTCCTCAGCCAAAGTGATGATCCAGGGCAGCGGCGGAATGGGCAAAGCGGTCATCGCCGCCTTCCGCGATGCCGGTTTCCGCGATGTGATTATCGCCGCCCGCCATCGCGAGCGCGGCCTGGCGCTGGCAAAGCAGTACGGTTTTCAGTGGCAGCCCAGGCCGGAGGGAATCGCGGCGGATATTCTGGTTAACGTCACGCCGCTCGGCATGGCGGGCGGCGCGGAAAGCGAAACTCTGGCCTTTAGCCCGACGATGGTGGAACGGGCCGACGTGATATTTGACGTGGTCGCTCTGCCGCCGGAAACCCCGCTCATCAAGCTGGCGCAGAGGCTGGACAAGCGCGTTATCAGCGGCGCGGAGGTGATTGCCCTACAAGCGGTGGAGCAGTTTGCGCTCTACACCGGCGTGCGTCCGGACGCGGCGCTGGTCGCTGAAGCCGCGGCCTTTGCCAGAGGATAAGGGCAAAACGGAGAGCGCCAGGGAGGGCGCTCTAATAACCGTTGATCAGAAAGGCGATTGCATCGCGCAGCGCAGCCCTGTCCGCCGTCAAATCAGCAACCCGCTTGCCCAGTTCTTTCTGCGGTAAACCCGCCATCATATGCGTCATCACAATATAAGTTTGACCGGCAATCGTAATCACGGGACAAATTTTGGTCGGAGGCTGGGTATCAGGTAGTTGGTTTTGTTCTATCACAGGGGCAACCAGGATATGCTTCAGGACATTCGCGACCGGATGCTGCAGGTTGATTAAATAAGGGAAAACCTTTTTACCGCTTCCCGTATTCTCATAAGCGCAATATTGTTCCATCAGAACGGCCTTTGAAAATCACTAAACGAACCGTTTTCTTCTACCCATTGGTTAATCGTATCGATCGATTTCTTATTGTCTCGTAACCACTCTTCACGTTTGTGCTCACGAAATTTCTCAAGTAAAGCTTCCGTTAAAACCGCCGAAATGTTGATTTTAAGCTTACGCGCCTCTTCCAGGATTTCAGGCGAAAGCGAGACATTGACTGATTTTTTAACGTTCGACGTAGTGCGCATGATAGCCCCCATGGTAATGCGCATGACATGCCTCAGATTAGCGTAATAAACGAGCATTTTCTATTCCTTTGCCTGTGAATCATCAACGTAAAACTAAGCGGTTCCCGCTAACCTGTCACGCCCGGTAGAGTCAGTCTGCGAGGCGCTTTCCAGATTAATTCAGAGAGTCGCTGCGCCAATAATCACCGCTCCGCTTTGCTCAGCGCGTCCCAGCGTGAGCCACGTCAGCAAGCGGTGAGATATCCTGTGATAACATCTCTGCCCGAATAATCATCTGGTCAAATGGAGAAATAATGGAACTGCTGCTATTGAGTAACTCAACGCTGCCGGGCAAAGCCTGGCTGGAACATGCGCTGCCGACCATTGCCGGGCAGCTAAATGGCCGCCGTTCTGCGGTATTCATCCCTTTTGCCGGGGTGACGCAAACCTGGGATGATTACACCGCGAAAACCGCCGCCGTCTTCAGCCCAATGGGCGTTACGGTTACCGGTATTCACAGCGTCGCGGACCCGGTGTCGGCGATTGAGAATGCGGAGATAGTTATCGTCGGCGGCGGCAATACCTTTCAGTTGCTGAAAGAGTGCCGCGAACGCGGCCTGCTGGCGCCGATGGTGGATGTGGTGAAGCGCGGGGCGCTGTATATCGGCTGGAGCGCGGGCGCTAACCTGGCCTGCCCGACGATTCGCACCACTAACGATATGCCGATTGTCGACCCTAACGGTTTTGCTGCGCTGGGGCTGTTCCCGCTGCAAATTAACCCGCATTTCACCAACGCGCTGCCGGAAGGCCATAAAGGCGAGACCCGCGAACAGCGGATCCGCGAGCTGCTGGTGGTTGCGCCGGAGCTGACGATTATCGGCCTGCCGGAAGGCAACTGGATACAGGTGACGCAGGGCCACGCTACCCTTGGCGGCCCGAATCCAACGCTGGTATTCAGAGCCGGAGAAGACGCGGTGACCCTCAACGCCGGTCATCGTTTCTAAACCCCGTGCGCACGTTTCCCGGAGGCGGCGCTGCGCGCCTGTCCGGGCTACCATCCCGCAGACGGTGGAGAACTCGTAGCCCGGGCAAGGCGCTCTGTGCCGTCCCCGGGAGCAAAGCGCAGAGCGGCATAATTCCCCGGAGGCGATGCTGCGCATCTGTCCGGGCTACCATCCCGCAGACGGTGGAGATCTCGTAGCCCGGGCAAGGCGCTCTGCGCCGCCCCCGGGAGCAAAGCGCAGAGTGGCATAATTCCCCGGAGGCGATGCTGCGCATCTGTCCGGGCTACCATCCCGCAGACCGCGGTATACCTGTAGCCCGGCTAAGCGCAGCGCGAGCCGGGGATGTCTGGCGGCACATCAGCGCTTAATACTCATCGCGCTCATCGTCCTCATCCGGCTGCTCCATCACGCTATAGGCCACCGAGCAGAAAAGTGAATTCAGACGCTTCATATCGCCCAGCAGCGCCAGGTGCAGCGTACTGGTCTCAATACTCTGCACGTTTTGCTGATGCAGGCGGTCAACGTGGGCATGCGAGTAACGACGGTTCATGATACGAAAACGATGCTTGCTGCGGCGCAGGCGGCGGGCGCTCGGCACGTCGCTGGAGAAGAAGACCGACATCGCCAGCTGCAGATTGCTGAGCAGCTGCTCGTAGAGGGCATCCAGCTCTTTTAATCCCTCCATGGAGAACGCGCGCCGCGCGGCCAGCGATTTATCGGCGATCTCGCTGCCCATTCTTTCGACGATATCCGAAGCCTGCTCGAGGTTAAGCGCCATTTCGATAATTTCCGCCCAGCGGCGGGACTCCTCATCCGCCAGCTCCTCTTTCGGCATCCGCGCCAGATAGAGCTTAATGGCGGTGTAAAGTACGTTGATATCGTCCGCCATCCGCCGCAGCTCTTTCTCCTCACGCGGCTCGCCGTGCATCACTTTATGCAGGCTTTCCAGCATCTGCTCCATGGCATCGCCAATACGCAGGGTTTCGCGGGCAGCATTGGCCAGCGCCAGGGCGGGCGTATCCAGAGCCGAAGTATCAAGATGCTTCGGCTTCAGCCGCGCGTCCAGCTCGGGCTCATCGCGAATCAGACGCTTACAGAGGTTAGCCATGGGGCCGGCAAACGGCACCATGGCTATACAGCGGATCAGGTTGTAGAAGACGTGGAAATAGATAACCAGTTCGGATTTTTGCAGCGGAAGCTCATCCATGACGTTTGCCAACAGATGCACAAACGGCAGGATAATCAGGCTACCCACCAGCTTAAACAGCAGGCTGCCGAGCGCCACGCGGCGCGCGGCGGCATTAGCGCCGCTGTTGTTTAGCATGGCCAGCAGCCCGGATCCGAGGTTGGCGCCGATCACCAGGCACAGCGCCACCGGAAACGAAATCACGCCGGTGGCGGTTAACGTTGCGGTCAGCAGCACCGCTGCCAGGCTTGAATAGCTGATGATGGCAAACACCGCGCCGATCAGCGCATCCAGCATAATATCGCCGGTCAACGAGGCAAAAATCACCTGCACGCCGTTAGCCTGGGTGATGGGATGCACCGCCTGAACGATCAGCTCCAGCGCCAGCAGAATCAAGCCCAGACCGATCCCCACGCGCCCGAGCTGGCCCGCGCGCGTTTGCTTGCGCCCAAGGAAGAAAATCACGCCGATAAAAATCAGCAGCGGCGAAAGCCAGGACAGATCGAAGGTCAGCACCCTCGCCATCAGCGCGGTACCGACGTCAGCGCCCAGCACCATCACCAGCGCAGGGGCCAGCGCCACCAGATCCTGGGCGACAAAAGAGGTGACCAGCATGGTGGTGGCGTTGCTGCTCTGCACCAGCGCGGTAACGCCGATCCCCGCGCAGAAGGCGAGCGGTTTTTTCTCCACGCTGCTGCTGAGTACGCTTCGCAGACGAGCGCCGTAGACGCGCATTACGCCGGTACGGACGATATGGGTGCCCCACACCAGTAGGGCGACGGCGGACAACAGGTGTAGCAGAGTTAACACGGAATCAGCTTCTCCTTATATTTATTCGTTCCCGAAACTCATAAACCGTTACAGGCCGGATAGCGCTTCGCTTATCCGACGGCAACGATCGCAAGCTTCCTTCAGTATAAGGGTTTACGCACAATAAAGAGACAGGGCGCTCGTTGAGCGCCCTGTTAGTTGTAAGGAAAGATAACGGTTTGGTGGATCAGTCGGCATCGTAACCGAGGTTCGGCGCCAGCCAGCGCTCCACTTCCGCTACGCTCATCCCCTTACGCAACGCATAGTCTTCCACCTGGTCCCGCTGAATTTGCGCTACCGCGAAGTATTTGCTGTCCGGATGGCTGAAGTACCAGCCGGAAACCGACGCGCCGGGCCACATGGCAAAAGATTCCGTCAGCTTCATGCCGGTGCGTTTTTCCACCTCCAGCAGTTCCCAGATCGTCGCCTTTTCGGTGTGCTCCGGGCAGGCCGGATAGCCCGGCGCCGGGCGAATTCCCTGGTAGTTCTCGCGGATCAGCTCCTCGTTGCTGAGGTTTTCGTTCGCCGCATAACCCCAGTAAACCTTACGCACCCGCTCATGCAGATACTCGGCAAAGGCTTCCGCCAGGCGGTCGGCAATCGCCTTCACCATAATCTTGTTGTAGTCATCGTGCTGCGCTTCGTAGGCGTCGGCCAGCGCGTCTTCCTCAAGGCCGCCGGTCACCGCAAAGGCGCCGATATAGTCCGCCTTCCCCGACAGCTTCGGCGCGACAAAATCCGCCAGGCAGTAGTTGGCAAAGCCGACTTTCTCCGTCTGCTGGCGCAGATGATGCCCCACCGTCAGCACGTGAGTCCGGGTTTCATCGCGATAGATTTCAACATCGTCGCCGACGCGGTTAGCCGGGAACAGCCCCACCACGCCGCGCGGATTCAGGGCCTTCCCGGCGCTGAGCTTATCCAGCAGTTCGTTGGCGTCTTTGAACAGGCGCTGCGCCTCTTCGCCGACCACTTCATCTTCCAGAATGCGCGGATACTTACCGGCCAGCGACCAGGTCATAAAAAACGGCGTCCAGTCGATATAGTTACGCAGGGTTTCGATACTGGCCTCAACCTCATGCACGCCCAGACGATGGGCCACCGGCGGGGTGTAGCTTGCCCAGTCAAAGGCCAGGTCGTTATCGCGCGCGGCCTCCAGCGTGACCGGCGGGGTGCGCGGCTTTTTACGCCCGTGCTGAATACGTACCGTTTCGTACTCTTTGCGGGTACGGGCGACAAAATCATCGCGCTGGCTATCGGACAGCAGCGCGGCGACCACGCCAACGGTGCGCGAGGCGTTCTGCACGTAGACCGTCGGCCCGCTGTAGTTCTGCTCGATTTTCACCGCCGTGTGCGCTTTCGAGGTGGTTGCGCCGCCAATCAGCAGCGGAATAGTAAAGCCCTGACGCTCCATCTCCTTCGCCACGTTGACCATCTCATCCAGCGACGGCGTAATCAGCCCGGAGAGGCCAATCAGGTCGGCGTTAACCTCGCGGGCGGTTTTCAGGATTTTATCCGCAGGCACCATCACGCCAAGATCGACGATTTCGTAGTTGTTACACTGCAGCACCACGCCGACAATATTCTTGCCGATGTCGTGAACGTCACCCTTCACGGTGGCGATGACCATCTTGCCGTTGCTGGAACCTTTCTCTTTGCTGGCCTCAATATAAGGTTCGAGGTAGGCCACCGCCTGCTTCATGACGCGGGCGGATTTCACCACCTGCGGCAGGAACATTTTCCCTTCACCGAACAGGTCGCCGACCACGTTCATGCCGTCCATCAGCGGCCCTTCGATAACCTCAATCGGACGCGCGGCCTGCTGGCGGGCTTCTTCGGTATCGAGCTCGATAAATTCGGTAATGCCTTTAACCAGCGAGTATTCGAGGCGTTTTTTGACGTCCCAGCTGCGCCATTCCGCCTGCTGAGCGTTAGCGGTATCGTCGGTTTTGCTGCCGCGATACTTTTCCGCCAGATCGAGCAGACGTTCAGTGCCGTCATCGCGGCGGTTCAGAATCACATCTTCAACCGCATCGCGCAGCTCGGCGGGAAGGTCGTCGTAAATCGCCAGCTGGCCGGCGTTAACGATGCCCATGTCCATGCCGTTGCGGATAGCGTAGTAGAGGAATACCGCGTGAATCGCCTCGCGCACCGGGTCGTTGCCGCGGAAGGAGAACGACACGTTAGAGACGCCGCCGGAGATCAGCGCGTGCGGCAGTTCGCGTTTGATATCTTCGCAGGCGCCGATAAAGTCCTGGGCATAGTTGTTGTGCTCTTCAATCCCGGTCGCCACGGCGAAAATATTCGGGTCAAAGATGATATCTTCCGGCGGGAAGCCCACCTCTTCGGTGAGAATTTTGTACGCCCGGCGGCAAATTTCAATTTTCCGCTCGCGGGTATCGGCCTGGCCCACTTCATCAAAGGCCATCACCACGACGGCGGCCCCGTAGCGGCGCACCTTTTTCGCATGCTGGATAAACGGCTCAACGCCCTCTTTCATCGAGATGGAGTTAACGATGCCTTTACCCTGAATACACTTCAGGCCCTTTTCGATGACCTCCCATTTGGAGGAGTCGATCATAATCGGCACGCGGGCGATATCCGGCTCACCGGCGATCAGGTTGAGGAAACGCGTCATTGCCGCTTCGGCGTCGAGCATCCCCTCATCCATATTGATATCGATAATCTGCGCGCCGCTTTCCACCTGCTGGCGCGCCACATCCAGCGCTTCGTTATATTTTTCTTCTTTAATCAGGCGCTTGAATTTCGCCGAGCCGGTAACGTTGGTGCGTTCGCCGACGTTCACAAACAGGCTGTCATCGCCGATATTCAGCGGCTCAAGGCCGGAAAGACGACAGGCGACGGGGATTTCCGGCAGCTGGCGCGGCGGCAGGCCGGCCACCGCGCGGCTCATGGCGGCGATATGTTCCGGCGTGGTACCGCAGCAGCCGCCGACAATATTCAGGAATCCGGCCTCAGCCCATTCGCGAATTTGCGCCGCCATCGTGTCGGCGTCGAGGTCGTATTCGCCAAAGGCGTTCGGCAGACCGGCGTTCGGGTGGGCGGTAACGTAGCATTCGGCGATACGCGACAGCTCCTGCACGTACTGACGCAGCTCATCCGGCCCCAGGGCGCAGTTGAGGCCAAACGTCAGCGCATCGGCGTGGCGCAGCGAGTTATAAAAGGCTTCGGTGGTCTGGCCGGACAGCGTGCGCCCGGAGGCATCGGTGATGGTGCCGGAGATCATAATCGGCAGATCGACCCCCAGCGCTTCAAACTCCTCTTTAACCGCAAAAATCGCCGCTTTGGCGTTGAGGGTATCGAACACAGTCTCAATCAGAATCAGATCCGCCCCGCCTTCCACCAGCGCTTTGGTGGATTCACGGTAGGCTTCCACCAGCCCGTCAAAGGTGATGTTGCGGAAGGCCGGGTCGTTGACGTCGGGAGAAATGGACGCAGTGCGGTTAGTCGGGCCGAGGACCCCTGCGACGTAGCGCGGTTTTTCCGGCGTGCGTGCGGTCCAGGCATCGGCGCTGGCGCGGGCCAGTTTCGCCGCCACAAAGTTGATTTCCGCCGACAGGGATTCCATCTGGTAATCCGCCATCGCGATGGTCGTCGAGTTAAAGGTGTTGGTTTCAATGATATCCGCCCCGGCCGCAAAATAGGCATCGTGGATAGCGGTTATCACATCCGGCTTGCTGAGAACCAGCAGGTCGTTGTTGCCCTTCAGGTCGCACGGCCAGTCGGCAAAGCGCTCGCCGCGAAAGTCCTGCTCACTCAGACGGTAGCTCTGGATCATGGTGCCCATGCCCCCATCCAGAACCAAAATACGTGCTTTTAACTGCTGATGCAGTTGCTCAACTTTGCTGCTCACACTCGCTCCCGACAACGCTCAACCAGACCGAAAAAACTCAACAGACCATACTGGCACAAACCGAAGGGGTGGAAAAGAGAACAGCGGGCAAGATGAGACATGTTCAGCTTCACTCATCCGATCAGTCGGGTAGTGATTGCATTATCGCCAAATAAAACGAAAATCATTTCCACGATACAGAAAAAAGGAGTTCGCGATGGCGACCCCCGCTCCCGCAAAACGCGGCAGAAAACCTGCCTCCCCCGCCGCCGCTCCGGCCGGCGGGCAAGTTCAGTCCCTGACCCGCGGACTGAAGCTGCTCGAATGGATTGCTGAATCCCACGGCAGCGTGGCGCTGACCGAACTGGCCCAGCAGGCCGGCCTGCCTAACTCCACGACTCACCGCCTGCTGACGACCATGCAGCAGCTGGGTTTTGTTCGTCAGGTCGGTGAGCTGGGCCACTGGTCGGTGGGCGCCCATGCTTTCGTCGTCGGCAGCAGCTTCCTGCAAAGCCGTAATCTGTTGGCGATCGTCCATCCGATTTTGCGTCAGCTGATGGAAGATTCCGGTGAAACGGTTAACCTCGCGGTGCTTGACCAGAGCGATCATCAGGCGATTATTATCGATCAGGTGCAGTGTACGCAGCTGATGCGTATGTCGGCACCGATTGGCGGTAAGCTGCCGATGCACGCTTCCGGCGCCGGAAAGGCGTTTCTGTCGCAGCTAAGCGAAGAGCAGGTTACCGGCCTGCTGCACCGTCAAGGTCTGCACGCTTATACCCATGCCACCCTGGTATCACCGGTACATCTGAAAGAGGACCTGGCCCAGACGCGTAAGCGCGGCTACTCGTTTGATGACGAAGAACACGCGCTGGGCCTGCGCTGCGTAGCGTCGTGCATTTATGATGAACATCGTGAGCCGTTCGCCGCCATCTCCATTTCCGGGCCCATTTCCCGTATTACCGATGACCGCGTGACCGAGTTCGGCGCGATGGTGATTAAGGCGGCGAAAGAAGTGACGCTGGCCTACGGCGGAGTGCGCTAAATGAGCGATCTGAAATCCTACTGGCAGGATAAATACCCTTCTGCTTTCTGCTGGTCTTTCGGCGATTCACCGGCGCTGGCCGACGAGCTGGCTGCCCTGGTTATCGCCGGGAAGAAGCGCGGCACCTGCGGCTCGCTTACCAGCTATCAGCAGGAGCAGCCGCCCGTGACGCCGGGGGCGTATCACATTGTGCTGGACGGCAAAGGGAAAGCCGTCTGCGTGATACGCACCCTGACCCTCAGGCTCATTCGTTTTAACGAAATGAGCCCTGAGCTCGCCGCGCTGGAGGGCGAAGGTGATTTGAGCCTCGCTTACTGGCAATCGGCGCATCAGGCATTCTTTGAACGCGAAGGCACCTGGGCGCCGGATATGGAGCTGGTGTACGAAGAATTTGCCGTTATCGAAGCAGCCTGAAGCAGGCCATCGGCTATCCCGCCTGCTTCAGGTCGCCGTAGCGCACGCTAAAACGCTGACGGCGGCGATAGGCGTAGACGTCTTCCACGTGGCCGTTGCGGATACGCGTTTGCAGCTCCCGCCAGTAGTCGGCGCGCAGCAGGTCGGCGTGCATCTCTTCAAATAGCGGTCCGATGCGCGGGTCAGCGCACAGCCAGTGGCGAAACTCTTCCGGGAAAACATCGCCAGGCGAGACGCTATACCAGGGCTCGCTGGCGAGTTCATCCTCCGGGTAGCGCGCCGGCGGGATCTCGCGGAAATTCACCTCCGTCATATAGCAAATTTCATCGTAATCGTAGAACACCACCCGGCCGTGACGCGTGACGCCAAAGTTTTTAAATAGCATATCGCCGGGGAAAATGTTGGCGGCGGCCAGCTGACGAATGGCGTTGCCGTACTCCTCTACCGCATCGCGCAGCGCCGGACCGTCCACCTGCTCCAGCCAGATATTCAGCGGCACCATCCGCCGCTCGATATAAAGATGGCTGATCGCAATCCGATCGCCGAGATCGGTAATTTTCGCTCCGGCTTCGGTTTGTAACAGGGCCATTAGTTCGGGCGCAATTTGCCGTTTCTCCAGGACGAAGTTCTCAAACTCCTGGGTATCGGCCATCCTTCCCACGCGGTCGTGCTCTTTGACCAGCTGATAGCAGGCGCGCACGTGGGCGGCGGTCATCTCTTTCTGCGGCGCAAAGCGGTCCTTGATGACTTTAAATACCCGATCAAATCCCGGCAAAGTAAACACCAGCATCACCATGCCGCGAATCCCCGGCGCTTCAATAAATTGCTCATCGCTGCGGGAAATATAGTGCAGGTATTCCCGATAGCTCTCGGTTTTCGCATGCTTCTGGCAGCCAATCGCCATGTACAGTTCAGCGGTGGTTTTCCCCGGGAGAATCTCGCGCAGCCACTCGACCAGCGCGCCGGGTAGCGGCGCGTAAACCATAAAATAGGAGCGGGCGAAGCCAAAAACGATGCTGGCTTCGGCATGCGTCGTCAGACAGGCATCGACAAACAATTCGCCTTCATCGGTGCGATGGATTGGCAGAAGAAAAGGCAGCGTCGCCATCGGCGTAACCAGTTTGCCTACCAGCCAGGCCGCCTTATTGCGGTAAAACAGTTCATTCGCCACCTGCAGGTGCGAGCGGGAAAGCAGCTCGCTGCCGAGCGCCTCCTGCAGGCAAGCGGTGATATAACCGATATCGCGCGCGCTGTTTTGCCACGGCAGACGGAGAGGAAGATCGGATAACACTTTGCGTAATAGCGTGTCCCAGCCGCGCTCGGGGAAGAAATCTTTGGCCAGCGGGCGCGGGATGGCGCGTAAGCGCCGCTCTGGTTGAGAGCTGAAAATAAAAAGCCGCTCGGGAGTCAGCGAGCGGTGGTCAAACAACCGGCAATAAACGGAATTGAAAAAGCTCTCCGCAATTTCGAAACGAGGGTAATCCGGCAGCAGGTGGGTATAGTGTTCTTTTACCCGCAGCAAAAAATCGGTATCGGTATTTTTACCATCGGTAATGCAGCGCAGCTGCTCGACGACCAGGCCGACATGGTGATCGTAGAGATGAATACGCTGCTTCATCGCCTGCTGGACGGCATGCCAGTCAGCCTGTTCAAAGCGCTGCTGGGCGCCGGAAGTCACTTCAAGAAAACGACCGTACTGGGCGTCAAAACCCTGCAAAATAGTTTGAGCAATCAATAATTCCAGGCCACGCGTCATCTCTTCCCCCTCACCCATCCCTCTCCCCCGGAGAGAGGGAGAGGGGGAAATTATCAGAACTGATCTTCTTCTGTAGAGCCGGTTAACGCCGTGACTGATGAGGCTCCGCCCTGGATAATGGTGGTGACCTTATCGAAGTAGCCGGTGCCGACCTCCTGCTGATGAGAGACAAAGGTGTAGCCATCTTTAGCCGCCGCGAACTCCGGCTGCTGGACCTTCTCAACGTAGTGCTTCATCCCCTCGCCCTGGGCGTAGGCGTGGGCCAGGTCGAACATGTTGAACCACATGCTGTGAATACCGGCCAGGGTGATGAACTGATACTTGTAGCCCATATCCGACAGCTGCTGCTGGAAGCTGGCAATGGTTTTATCATCCAGCTTTTTCTGCCAGTTAAACGACGGCGAGCAGTTGTAGGCCAGCAGTTTGCCGGGATATTTCGCGTGGATCGCGTCGGCAAAGCGCTTCGCCAGCTCAAGGTCCGGGGTAGAGGTCTCACACCACACCAGGTCGGCATAGGGCGCGTAGGCCAGCCCGCGGCTGATGGCCTGTTCGATACCGGCATGGGTACGGAAGAAACCTTCGCTGGTACGGTCGCCGGTAATGAACTGGCGATCGTAAGGATCGCAGTCTGAGGTAATTAAATCCGCCGCATCGGCGTCAGTGCGAGCGATCACCAGCGTCGGCACACCCATGACGTCCGCCGCCAGACGCGCGGCGACCAGTTTCTGAATCGCCTCTTGCGTGGGAACCAGCACTTTGCCGCCCATATGGCCGCATTTTTTCACCGATGCCAGCTGGTCTTCGAAGTGTACGGCCGCTGCACCGGCCTCAATCATCGATTTCATCAGCTCAAACGCATTAAGCACGCCGCCAAACCCCGCTTCCGCATCGGCGACGATCGGCAGGAAATAATCGGTATAACGCGGATCGTTCGGCTCAATGCCCGCAGACCACTGGATCTGATCCGCGCGGCGGAAGCTGTTGTTGATCCGATCGACCACGGCCGGTACCGAGTTCGCCGGATAGAGCGATTGATCCGGATACATGCTGGAGGCCAGGTTGGCGTCCGCTGCGACCTGCCAGCCGGAAAGATAAATCGCTTCAATGCCCGCTTTCGCCTGCTGCAGCGCCTGACCGCCGGTCAGCGCGCCCAGGCTGTTGACGTAGCCTTTTTTCGCTTCCCCGTGCAGCAGTCGCCACATCTTTGCCGCGCCCAGCTGCGCCAGAGTACATTCCGGGTTGACCGAGCCGCGCAGCTTCACCACATCTTCGGCGCTGTATGGGCGAGTAATGCCTTCCCAGCGCGGATTCGTCCAATCTTTGTTTAATTCTTCGATTTGTTGGGTACGGGTTTTCATGTGCAGATGCTCCATATTGTTGTGTGGTGAATTAGGCCAGAAGGCGGTAGCCCGGCAGGGTTAAGAAATCGATCAGCTCGTCGGAGGTGGTGATCTGTTCCATCAGGCGCGCGGCCTCGTCAAAACGTCCGCTGCTGTAGCGGTGTTCGCCCAGTTCGTCCTGAATCACCCGCATCTCTTCAGCCAGCCACTGGCGGAACAGCGCTTTGGTAACCGGTGTGCCGTTACTGAGGGTTTTCTCATGGTGGATCCATTGCCAGATAGAGGTACGGGAGATTTCCGCCGTCGCCGCATCTTCCATCAGGCCATAAATCGGTACGCAGCCGTTGCCGGAAATCCACGCCTCGATATACTGCACCGCCACGCGAATGTTGGCGCGCATGCCCTCTTCGGTTCGTTCGCCCTCGCAGGGGGCCAGCAGCTGTTCAGCGGTAATCGGCGCATCGTCTTCGCGGGTAACGGACAGCTGATTTTTGTTCTCGCCCAGTTCGCCGTTAAAGACGGCCATCGCGGTGTCAGCCAGCCCGGGATGCGCGATCCAGGTACCGTCATGACCGTTATTCGCCTCCAGCGATTTGTCCGCTTTTACCTTGTTCAGCACCTGGTTGTTTAGCTCGGCATCTTTGCTCGGAATAAAGGCCGCCATGCCGCCCATCGCAAACGCGCCGCGCCTGTGGCAGGTCTTAATCAACAATCGCGAGTAGGCGCTGAGGAAAGGCTTGTCCATCGTCACCACCTGACGGTCCGGCAGAACGCGATCCGGATGATTCTTCAGCGTTTTGATATAGCTGAAGATGTAGTCCCAGCGCCCGCAGTTCAGACCCACAATATGGTCGCGCAGGGCGTGCAGAATTTCGTCCATCTGGAATACGGCGGGCAGCGTTTCGATCAGCAGCGTGGCTTTGATGGTGCCGCGCGGCAGCTCAAAACGGTCTTCCGTAAAGCTAAATACTTCACTCCACCACGCGGCTTCCTGCCAGGCCTGAGTCTTCGGCAGATAGAAATAGGGGCCGCTGCCTTTTTCCAGTAACGCTTTGTAGTTGTGGAAGAAATAGAGGGCGAAGTCGAACAGACTGCCGGGAATCGCTTCCCTGCGCCACGTCACGTGTTTTTCCGGCAGATGCAGACCGCGCACGCGGCAGATCAGCAGCGCCGGGTTCGGCTTCAGCTGATAAATCTTGCCGGCTTCATTGGTGTAGCTGATGGTGCCGTTAACCGCATCGCGCAGGTTAATTTGCCCATCAATGACTTTGCTCCATTCGGGCGCCAGTGAGTCTTCGAAATCCGCCATAAAGACTTTTACATTCGCATTGAGCGCATTGATGACCATCTTGCGCTCTACCGGACCGGTAATTTCTACCCGCCGATCCTGCAAATCGTCCGGGATACCGCGGATCGTCCAATCACCGTTGCGAATGGAAGCTGTTTCCGAAATAAAATCTGGAAGCTTACCGTTATCAATTGCCTGCTGCTGCTGGATACGCGCGGCCAGGAGTTTATTGCGCTCAGGCGTAAAGCGGCGCACCAGCTCGGTCAGAAATTCTACGGCCTCAGGCGTTAAGATTTGCTTCTCCTGGTCGCCATATGGCTGGCTAAAAGCCAGTTCGTCAGTGATTGTCGCCTGCTGCGTCATGTGCTGCTCCTCTTGGTTGATCCAGTTGGCGCGAACGTAAGATCGTTGTGTAGTTTTCGTTCAGCACAATTAAGACTACGCATTTATTTTTCAAAATCAAAAACAATTTCCATTTTTAATTTAATTATCATTTAACCTATTGATAACAATATAAATAAAGTTTAATTACAATATGAGCTGCGTTTCGGAAATAAAAAAGGCACCCGAAGGTGCCAGAGGCAAAATGCTGAAACGCTTTAGGATCGCGTTGTGTAGAAGATTAATCCAGAGTCGGATTCATATGGCGTAGATCGTATGGCGTGATCTGGTAGACGTAATAATTCAGCCAGTTGATAAACAGCAAATTGCCATGGCTTCGCCAGGTGGCGCGCGGTTTGTTCTGCGGATCGTTCTGCGGGAAATAATTATGTGGAACCTGCGGATCGAGACCCGCTTCCACATCGCGGAAGAACTCGCTGGCCAGGGTGTTCGCGTCATATTCCGGGTGACCGGTCACGAAGGCGATGCGCTTATCTTTGCTGGCAAACAGGTAGGCGTCCCCTTCTTCCGTCTCCGCCAGGATCTCGAGGTCGGTGTAGTCGCGTATCAGCGCCGCCGGGAAATCGGCATAGCGCGAGTGCGGGGCCAGAAAGCTATCGTCAAAGCCGCGGGTTAACAAGGCATGAGGTTGCAGGATATGGTGTTCGTAGACCCCGGAAATCTTCTCAGAGCGGGTCTGTTTAGGGATACCGTAGAGGATATTGAGGGCTGCCTGTACCGCCCAACAGACAAACAGCGTTGAGGTAACATGATCTTTAGCCCATTCCAGCACCTGTTTTATCTGCGGCCAGTAGGCAACGTCATTAAATTCAACCAAACCTAAAGGTGCACCGGTAACAATCAGGCCATCAAAGTTCTGATCGCAAATATCTTCAAAGTTGCAGTAGAAGTTGTTCAGGTGTTCCGCCGGCGTATTACGTGATTCGCGGGCATCGATGCGCAGCAGCTGGATATCAAGCTGCAGAGGAGAGTTGGAAAGCAGTCGCAAAAACTGATTCTCAGTCTCGATTTTCTTCGGCATCAGATTAAGGATGAGCACCTTCAGCGGGCGGATTTCCTGAGTCGTCGCGCGAGTTGTCGTCATCACAAAGACGTTTTCATTACGCAAGAAATTGACGGCCGGTAGCTCGTCCTGCACCCGAATTGGCATAACTTTATTACCTCATAGCATACGTATAAACGTTTAGACATCCAGACAGCTGAAGATACCCAGGAATAAGGTGAATGTCGAGCCTGCAGGTGCAGGGTGAGAAAATTTCACGGAGACATTTGAGTTAGAATATAAGAACAAAGAAAAGGAGCAAATATGGTTATTAGTATCCGCCGTTCACGGCATGATGAAGGGAAAAAACTGATTGCGATCTGGCGTCGGTCGGTCGATGCAACGCACGATTTTTTATCAAAAGAGTATAGAGCGGAACTGGAAGATCTGGTGAGCGCGTTTTTACCCGAAGCGCCGCTGTGGGTCGCGGTGACGGAGAAAGACGAGCCGGTCGCCTTTATGCTACTTACGGGGGAACATATGGATGCGCTATTCGTTGACCCTACGGTCCGCGGCTGCGGCGTGGGTAAGCTGTTGATTGAACACGCGCTGACGTTAGCGCCCAAACTGACGACCAACGTTAATGAGCAGAATGAACAAGCGGTCGGATTTTATAAGAAGATGGGCTTTAAGGTGACAGGCCGTTCTGAGACGGACGATCTTGGAAAACCCTATCCGTTATTGAATTTGGTACATGAGTAATGAAGTAAGACTGGATAAGGGTAACCGATGTCCGGTCGGTTCAGACGACAAAAACGCAAAAAGCCCATCCGTCAGGATGGGCTCTTCACTTGTTTGATGCCTGGCAGTTCCCTACTCTCACATGGGGAGACCCCACACTACCATCGGCGCTACGGCGTTTCACTTCTGAGTTCGGCATGGGGTCAGGTGGGACCACCGCGCTAGTGCCGCCAGGCAAATTCTGTTGTCAGAAACGAATCTTTTACACCGATGCTGCGTTGGCTGCATTCGTAAAGTCAGTCACATACTACAGTATGCTCCTTCCTTTACTTCATTTGCCGCCTTGCCTCAGCGTAAAATCTTTCGTTCCCGAAAATCTGTAATCTAAGCTGAAAATCTCTCAATCCGCCAAAACATCTTCGGCGTTGTAAGGTTAAGCCTCACGGTTCATTAGTACCGGTTAGCTCAACGCATCGCTGCGCTTACACACCCGGCCTATCAACGTCGTCGTCTTCAACGTTCCTTCAGGACCCTTAAAGGGTCAGGGAGAACTCATCTCGGGGCAAGTTTCGTGCTTAGATGCTTTCAGCACTTATCTCTTCCGCATTTAGCTACCGGGCAATGCCATTGGCATGACAACCCGAACACCAGTGATGCGTCCACTCCGGTCCTCTCGTACTAGGAGCAGCCCCCTCAATTCTCCAGCGCCCACGGCAGATAGGGACCGAACTGTCTCACGACGTTCTAAACCCAGCTCGCGTACCACTTTAAATGGCGAACAGCCATACCCTTGGGACCTACTTCAGCCCCAGGATGTGATGAGCCGACATCGAGGTGCCAAACACCGCCGTCGATATGAACTCTTGGGCGGTATCAGCCTGTTATCCCGGAGTACCTTTTATCCGTTGAGCGATGGCCCTTCCATTCAGAACCACCGGATCACTATGACCTGCTTTCGCACCTGCTCGCGCCGTCACGCTCGCAGTCAAGCCAGCTTATGCCATTGCACTAACCTCCTGATGTCCGACCAGGATTAGCTGACCTTCGTGCTCCTCCGTTACTCTTTAGGAGGAGACCGCCCCAGTCAAACTACCCACCAGACACTGTCCGCAACCCGGATTACGGGCCCACGTTAGAACACCAGCCATTAAAGGGTGGTATTTCAAGGATGGCTCCATGCAGACTGGCGTCCACACTTCAAAGCCTCCCACCTATCCTACACATCAAGGACCAGTGTTCAGTGTCAAGCTATAGTAAAGGTTCACGGGGTCTTTCCGTCTTGCCGCGGGTACACTGCATCTTCACAGCGAGTTCAATTTCACTGAGTCTCGGGTGGAGACAGCCTGGCCATCATTACGCCATTCGTGCAGGTCGGAACTTACCCGACAAGGAATTTCGCTACCTTAGGACCGTTATAGTTACGGCCGCCGTTTACCGGGGCTTCGATCAAGAGCTTCTCCGTGAGGATAACCCCATCAATTAACCTTCCGGCACCGGGCAGGCGTCACACCGTATACGTCCACTTTCGTGTTTGCACAGTGCTGTGTTTTTAATAAACAGTTGCAGCCAGCTGGTATCTTCGACTGATTTCAGCTCCACGAGCAAGTCGCTTCACCTACCATCAGCGTGCCTTCTCCCGAAGTTACGGCACCATTTTGCCTAGTTCCTTCACCCGAGTTCTCTCAAGCGCCTTGGTATTCTCTACCTGACCACCTGTGTCGGTTTGGGGTACGATTTGATGTTACCTGATGCTTAGAGGCTTTTCCTGGAAGCAGGGCATTTGTCACTTCAGCACCGTAGTGCCTCGTCATCACACCTCAGCGTTAGTGACGTTCCGGATTTACCTGGAACATCCGCCTACATGCTTAAACCGGGACAACCGTCGCCCGGCCAACATAGCCTTCTCCGTCCCCCTTCGCAGTAACACCGAGTACAGGAATATTAACCTGTTTCCCATCGACTACGCCTTTCGGCCTCGCCTTAGGGGTCGACTCACCCTGCCCCGATTAACGTTGGACAGGAACCCTTGGTCTTCCGGCGTGCGGGTTTTTCACCCGCATTATCGTTACTTATGTCAGCATTCGCACTTCTGATACCTCCAGCAACCCTCACAGGCCACCTTCAACGGCTTACAGAACGCTCCCCTACCCAACAACACATAGTGTCGCTGCCGCAGCTTCGGTGCATGGTTTAGCCCCGTTACATCTTCCGCGCAGGCCGACTCGACCAGTGAGCTATTACGCTTTCTTTAAATGATGGCTGCTTCTAAGCCAACATCCTGGCTGTCTGGGCCTTCCCACATCGTTTCCCACTTAACCATGACTTTGGGACCTTAGCTGGCGGTCTGGGTTGTTTCCCTCTTCACGACGGACGTTAGCACCCGCCGTGTGTCTCCCGTGATAACATTCTTCGGTATTCGTAGTTTGCATCGGGTTGGTAAGTCGGGATGACCCCCTAGCCGAAACAGTGCTCTACCCCGAAGATGAGTTCACGAGGCGCTACCTAAATAGCTTTCGGGGAGAACCAGCTATCTCCCGGTTTGATTGGCCTTTCACCCCCAGCCACAAGTCATCCGCTAATTTTTCAACATTAGTCGGTTCGGTCCTCCAGTTAGTGTTACCCAACCTTCAACCTGCCCATGGCTAGATCACCGGGTTTCGGGTCTATACCCTGCAACTTAACGCCCAGTTAAGACTCGGTTTCCCTGCGGCTCCCCTATACGGTTAACCTTGCTACAGAATATAAGTCGCTGACCCATTATACAAAAGGTACGCAGTCACCCAACCAGTGGGCTCCTACTGCTTGTACGTACACGGTTTCAGGTTCTTTTTCACTCCCCTCGCCGGGGTTCTTTTCGCCTTTCCCTCACGGTACTGGTTCACTATCGGTCAGTCAGGAGTATTTAGCCTTGGAGGATGGTCCCCCATATTCAGACAGGATACCACGTGTCCCGCCCTACTCTTCGAGTTCACAACCTGTGTGTTTTAGTGTACGGGAGTATCACCCTGTACCCTGCGACTTTCCAGACGCTTCCACTAACACACAAGCTGATTCAGACTCCGGGCTGCTCCCCGTTCGCTCGCCGCTACTGGGGGAATCTCGGTTGATTTCTTTTCCTCGGGGTACTTAGATGTTTCAGTTCCCCCGGTTCGCCTCGTTAACCTATGTATTCAGTTAACGATAGTGCAACGAATTGCACTGGGTTTCCCCATTCGGACATCGCCGGCTGTAACGGTTCATATCACTTACCGACGCTTTTCGCAGATTAGCACGTCCTTCATCGCCTCTGACTGCCAGGGCATCCACCGTGTACGCTTAGTCGCTTAACCTCACAACCCGAAGATGTTTCGTAAAACATCATCGTGTCGCGAAAATTTGAGAGACTCGAACACACATTAACTGTGTGTCGTTTCAATTTTCAGCTTGATCCAGATTTTAAAGAGCAAATATCTCAAACGTCACCCGAAGATGAGTTTTGAGATATCGGTTGGTTGTGCCTTTCACTCACAGCCAGCAAGTGGCGTCCCTAGGGGATTCGAACCCCTGTTGCCGCCGTGAAAGGGCGGAGTCCTAACCGCTAGACGAAGGGGACACGAGGTGTCGCGACTTCGCAGCCGTCTTGCTTCTTTACATCTATCAGACAATCTGTGTGAGCACTACAAAGGCAGGTTCTTTAAGGTAAGGAGGTGATCCAACCGCAGGTTCCCCTACGGTTACCTTGTTACGACTTCACCCCAGTCATGAATCACAAAGTGGTAAGCGCCCTCCCGAAGGTTAAGCTACCTACTTCTTTTGCAACCCACTCCCATGGTGTGACGGGCGGTGTGTACAAGGCCCGGGAACGTATTCACCGTGGCATTCTGATCCACGATTACTAGCGATTCCGACTTCATGGAGTCGAGTTGCAGACTCCAATCCGGACTACGACATACTTTATGAGGTCCGCTTGCTCTCGCGAGGTCGCTTCTCTTTGTATATGCCATTGTAGCACGTGTGTAGCCCTACTCGTAAGGGCCATGATGACTTGACGTCATCCCCACCTTCCTCCAGTTTATCACTGGCAGTCTCCTTTGAGTTCCCGGCCGGACCGCTGGCAACAAAGGATAAGGGTTGCGCTCGTTGCGGGACTTAACCCAACATTTCACAACACGAGCTGACGACAGCCATGCAGCACCTGTCTCAGAGTTCCCGAAGGCACCAAAGCATCTCTGCTAAGTTCTCTGGATGTCAAGAGTAGGTAAGGTTCTTCGCGTTGCATCGAATTAAACCACATGCTCCACCGCTTGTGCGGGCCCCCGTCAATTCATTTGAGTTTTAACCTTGCGGCCGTACTCCCCAGGCGGTCGACTTAACGCGTTAGCTCCGGAAGCCACTCCTCAAGGGAACAACCTCCAAGTCGACATCGTTTACAGCGTGGACTACCAGGGTATCTAATCCTGTTTGCTCCCCACGCTTTCGCACCTGAGCGTCAGTCTTTGTCCAGGGGGCCGCCTTCGCCACCGGTATTCCTCCAGATCTCTACGCATTTCACCGCTACACCTGGAATTCTACCCCCCTCTACAAGACTCCAGCCTGCCAGTTTCGAATGCAGTTCCCAGGTTGAGCCCGGGGATTTCACATCCGACTTGACAGACCGCCTGCGTGCGCTTTACGCCCAGTAATTCCGATTAACGCTTGCACCCTCCGTATTACCGCGGCTGCTGGCACGGAGTTAGCCGGTGCTTCTTCTGCGGGTAACGTCAATTGCTGAGGTTATTAATCTCAACACCTTCCTCCCCGCTGAAAGTACTTTACAACCCGAAGGCCTTCTTCATACACGCGGCATGGCTGCATCAGGCTTGCGCCCATTGTGCAATATTCCCCACTGCTGCCTCCCGTAGGAGTCTGGACCGTGTCTCAGTTCCAGTGTGGCTGGTCATCCTCTCAGACCAGCTAGGGATCGTCGCCTAGGTGAGCCGTTACCCCACCTACCAGCTAATCCCATCTGGGCACATCTGATGGCAAGAGGCCCGAAGGTCCCCCTCTTTGGTCTTGCGACGTTATGCGGTATTAGCTACCGTTTCCAGTAGTTATCCCCCTCCATCAGGCAGTTTCCCAGACATTACTCACCCGTCCGCCACTCGTCACCCGAGAGCAAGCTCTCTGTGCTACCGTTCGACTTGCATGTGTTAGGCCTGCCGCCAGCGTTCAATCTGAGCCATGATCAAACTCTTCAATTTAAGTTTGATGCTCGTAGAATTAAACTTCGTAATGAATTACGTGTTCACTCTTTGAGACTTGGTATTCATTTTTCGTCTTGCGACGTTAAGAATCCATGTCACTTTGAGTGCCCACACAGATTGTCTGATAAATTGTTAAAGAGCAGTGCAACGCGGCTTTCGCTCACCGTTACGAGGTGGCGTATATTACGCTTTCCTCTTTCAGAGTCAACCCGTTATTTCAGGATTTTTTCTCTTCAACCGACCCGGTTGTTTGTGAAGTGATTCACATCTGCCGTGTCGATGGAGGCGCATTATAGGGAGTTCCCGAGCATCCGCAATAGTAAAATTGCAGAAAAATGACTGACTGCTGCATTCCCCAGCAAAACCCCGCTTTATACCCTGTTACGCACAGAATTATCCACAGGTGGCGGCCGATACCCTCTCATAAAGGCCCGCTCTCTTCTCTCTATAGGGCGCGATCCTGGGATAAAAAGAGAAAGATAAAAATTCGCGAGCGTTGCGCAAACGTTTTCGTTACAATGCCGCGCTATAACAAGGATGCCCGGTTGGGTGCGTTAGGTGAGTTTTTAGACAAAAATTCACCTAACGCTCTCTGTAATATTCAAATCCTGGGGATTTAATACCATGCAACAACGTCGTCCAGTCCGCCGCGCCCTGCTCAGTGTTTCTGACAAAGCCGGTATCGTCGAATTCGCGCAGGCGCTTTCCGCTCGTAATGTCGAGCTACTGTCTACGGGTGGTACCGCACGCCTGCTGGCTGAGAAAGGTCTGCCGGTTACCGAAGTCTCTGACTACACCGGTTTCCCGGAAATGATGGACGGACGCGTGAAGACCCTGCATCCGAAAGTTCACGGCGGTATTCTCGGTCGCCGTGGCCAGGATGACGGTATTATGGAACAACACGGTATCGCGCCTATTGATATGGTGGTGGTTAACCTGTATCCGTTTGCTCAAACCGTTGCCCGCGAGGGCTGCTCGCTGGAAGATGCGGTAGAAAACATTGATATCGGCGGCCCAACCATGGTTCGCTCAGCGGCGAAGAACCATAAAGACGTCGCCATCGTGGTGAAGAGCAGCGACTACGATGCCATTATTAAAGAGATGGATGCCAACGAAGGCTCCCTGACCCTCGACACCCGCTTCGACCTCGCCATTAAGGCATTCGAACACACCGCCGCCTACGACAGCATGATTGCCAACTACTTCGGCAGCATGGTTCCGGCCTATCACGGCGAGAGCAAAGAAGCCGCGGGTCGCTTCCCGCGCACCCTGAATCTGAACTTCGTTAAGAAGCAGGATATGCGCTATGGTGAAAACAGCCACCAGCAGGCGGCCTTCTATATAGAAGAAGAAGTCAAAGAAGCCTCTGTCGCCACTGCACAGCAGGTTCAGGGTAAAGCGCTCTCCTATAACAACATCGCTGACACCGATGCCGCGCTGGAATGCGTCAAAGAATTCAGCGAGCCGGCCTGCGTTATTGTGAAGCACGCCAACCCATGTGGCGTAGCGGTAAGCACCTCTATTCTGGACGCCTACGACCGCGCGTACAAAACTGACCCGACCTCTGCCTTCGGCGGCATTATCGCCTTTAACCGCGAACTGGATGCCGAAACCGCGCAGGCGATCATCTCCCGCCAGTTTGTTGAAGTGATCATCGCGCCGTCTGCGACGGAAGAAGCCCTGAAGATCACTGCCGCGAAACAGAATGTCCGCGTCCTGACCTGCGGTCAGTGGACGCAGCGCGTACCGGGTCTGGACTTCAAACGCGTTAACGGCGGCCTGCTGGTTCAGGATCGCGATCTGGGTATGGTTACGGAAGGCGAACTGCGCGTGGTTTCCAAACGCCAGCCGACCGAGCAGGAGCTGCGCGATGCGCTGTTCTGCTGGAAAGTGGCGAAATTCGTTAAATCCAACGCCATTGTGTACGCCAAAGAGAATATGACCATCGGGATAGGCGCAGGCCAGATGAGCCGCGTTTACTCCGCCAAAATCGCCGGGATTAAAGCCGGTGATGAAGGTCTGGAAGTGAAAGGTTCGGCGATGGCCTCTGACGCCTTCTTCCCGTTCCGCGACGGTATTGATGCCGCTGCTGCCGTTGGCGTGAGCTGCGTCATTCAGCCCGGTGGTTCTATTCGCGACGAAGAGGTGATTGCCGCCGCCGATGAGCACGGCATCGCGATGATCTTCACCGACATGCGCCACTTCCGCCATTAATTCACGGAGCAGACGATGAAAGTATTAGTTATTGGCAACGGCGGACGCGAACACGCGCTGGCCTGGAAAGCCGCACAGTCACCGCAGGTTGATACCGTTTTTGTCGCCCCGGGTAACGCGGGCACCGCGCTGGAACCGGCGCTGCAGAACGTGGCTATCGGCGTCACCGATATTCCGGCGCTGCTGAGCTTTGCGCAGAGCGAGAAGATTGACCTGACCATCGTTGGCCCGGAAGCGCCGCTGGTAATTGGCGTTGTCGATGCGTTCCGTGCCGCAGGGCTGAAAATCTTCGGCCCAACGGAAGGCGCGGCGCAGCTTGAAGGCTCCAAAGCCTTCACCAAAGATTTCCTCGCGCGTCATAACATCCCGACGGCGGAATACCAGAACTTCACCGAAGTCGAGCCCGCGCTGGCGTACCTGCGTGAGAAAGGCGCGCCGATCGTCATCAAGGCCGACGGCCTGGCCGCTGGCAAGGGCGTGATTGTCGCCATGACGCTGGAAGAAGCGGAAGCCGCCGTTCACGACATGCTGGCAGGTAACGCCTTTGGCGACGCCGGACACCGCATCGTCATTGAAGAGTTCCTCGACGGCGAAGAGGCGAGCTTTATTGTGATGGTCGACGGCGAGCACGTCCTGCCGATGGCCACCAGCCAGGATCACAAACGCGTGGGCAATGGCGATACCGGCCCAAACACGGGCGGTATGGGCGCTTACTCACCGGCGCCGGTGGTAACCGATGAGGTTCACCAGCGCACCATGGAACGCATTATCTGGCCAACCGTAAAAGGTATGGCAGCGGAAGGGAACACCTACACCGGTTTCCTCTATGCGGGCCTGATGATCGATAAACAGGGAAACCCGAAGGTTATCGAGTTCAACTGCCGCTTTGGCGATCCGGAAACCCAGCCGATCATGCTGCGCATGAAATCGGATCTGGTAGATCTGTGCCTCGCCGCCTGCGACGGCAAGCTGAATGAGAAAACCTCCGAGTGGGACGAACGCGCCTCGCTGGGCGTCGTGATCGCCGCCGGTGGCTATCCGGGCAACTACAGCACCGGTGATGAGAT
This sequence comes from Klebsiella sp. LTGPAF-6F, assembly GCF_001753185.1. Lineage (NCBI taxonomy): Bacteria > Pseudomonadati > Pseudomonadota > Gammaproteobacteria > Enterobacterales > Enterobacteriaceae > Klebsiella > Klebsiella sp. LTGPAF-6F. The sequence goes on along the minus strand of NZ_CP017450.1, from coordinate 294,436 downwards.
CCACGGCCTGCCGCTGGAAGAAGCGGCTGACGGCAAGGTCTTCCACGCCGGTACCAGACTCGCTGATGACGATCGCGTGCTGACCAGCGGCGGCCGGGTGCTCTGCGCTACCGCGCTGGGTCACACCGTCGCTGAAGCGCAAAAGCGCGCTTACGCCCTGATGAGCGATATCCGCTGGGACGGCAGCTTTAGCCGTAACGACATCGGCTGGCGCGCTATTGAACGTGAGCAAAACAGCTAACGGCTGAGCTTTGCCAGCAGCGTTTTGCGCGTAATGCCCAGCTGACGGGCGGCTTCAGTTTTGTTGCCGCCCGTTTTTTCGAGCGCCACCAGGATCGCTTCTTTCTCGACTTCCACCAGCGGCTGAATAATATCCTCACCGTGCGGCGCGTCCGAAACCGACGTACCGGCAATCGCCAGCGGCAGCTCGCGTTCCGAGATATACTCTCCGGTCAGCAGGACCACCGCCCGCTCTACCGCATTTTCCAGTTCGCGAATATTCCCCGGCCATGCGTAGTGAATCAGTAAGTCCATCGCCTGCGGCGTAAACCCCTGCACCGCTTTGCGGTTACGCTCGGCATAACGCTGCAGGAAATAGCGCGCCAGCTGAGGGATATCCTCCTTGCGCTGACGCAGCGGCGGCATATCGATAGTCACGACGTTCAGGCGATAGTAGAGATCCTGACGAAAACATCCGGCGCTGACCTCTTCAGCTAAATCCCGGTGGGTGGCGGCAATTAGCCGTACATCGACCGAAAGGGTCTGATTGCTGCCCACGCGCTGCACTTCACGCTCCTGAATCGCCCGCAGCAGGCGCACCTGCATCAGCGGTGAAATATCGCCAATCTCATCGAGAAAGAGCGTACCGCCGTCCGCTTCAACAAAACGCCCTTCTCGCCGTTTGTCCGCGCCGGTAAAGGCGCCTTTCTCGTGACCAAACAGCTCCGACTCCAGCAACGACTCGTTGAGTGCGGCACAGTTGAGGATCACCAGCGGCCTGCGGCTGCGGGCGCTGCTGGCGTGCAGCGCCCGCGCGACCAGCTCTTTCCCGGTGCCCGACTCGCCGTGAATTAATACCGTCGCATCGGAGGGGGCAACCAGGGCAATATTATTCAACAGCGCCCGCATCGCCGGGCTATCGCCCACCATGCCAAACTGGGCCGCGGGGGGACTACCCGCGACGGGTGACTCGCTCAGCCGCGTATGGGCCAACGCCTCAGACAGCGTCTGCTGCAGCTTGTCAAAGTCCAGCGGCTTGATAAGGTAGTCCAGCGCACCGGATTTCAGCGCCTCTACTGCGGTATCGACGCTGGAGTATGCGGTCATGATCAATACCGGAATCGACGGATTCCAGGTTTTGATCTCTTTCAGCGTTTCGATGCCGTCCATCTCGGCCATGCGGATATCGCAAAGCACCAGATCAAACACCGTCTGGCGCACCTGTTCCAGCGCCTGTACACCGTTGTAGGCCAGCGCAACCCGGTATCCCCAGCCCCGCAACAGCGCCTGTAAGATAGTGCAGTGGCTGATATCATCGTCCACCACCAGAATATCGATCTGCTCGCCACTCATCCTTGTTCATCCTTTTGTTGCCCGTTGACCGGCAAATAGAGAGTAAATAGCGCGCCTTCGCCGGGGGCGCTCTCGGCGTGAATCGTTCCACCGTGCTGCTCGACAATGTTCTGCACCACCGCCAGGCCCAGCCCGGTGCCGTCGGCCTTGGTCGTGAAGTACGGAGTAAAAATGGCCTGTAGCTGTTCCGCCGTCATCCCCTTGCCGCTGTCCGCAACGCTCACCTTTACTCGCCCGTCGCCGCATTCCCTCACCGCCACCGTAATCACGCCATCGCGGCCAATAGCGTGGACGGCATTGAGATAAAGGTTCAGCAGCACCTGTTTCAAACGATCCGGATCGGCCTGAATGCGGCATAGCGCGGGCTGCGCGGTGAACGCGAGCGTTATTGCCCGGCTGGCGGCATCCTGGCTAATTAGCTGAAGCGAGTGCGTAATCACGTCATTCAAATCAACCGATTGATACGTTAAATGCGCCGGACGCACCAGTTCCAGCAGCTCGCTGACGACCCTGTTCAGGCGATCGGCTTCCTTCGCCATCACCTGGGCCAGCTGATGCGCTTCGCCATCGGCTGGGGTTCGCTCGGCAAAATACTTTGCCAGCCCTTTTATAGATGACAGCGGGTTGCGGATCTCATGGGCGACGCCCGCGGCCAGATGACCAAGCGCCACCAGCTTTTCTTTACGCGCCGTCGCCTCCTGCAGCTGCTTGCGCGAACGTTGATAGCGGCGGAACCAGAACTGCGCCAGCAACGTTGCCGCCATCACTACGCCCGCCGCGCAGAGCATGATAACCATATTACGCAGGCTACGGGCATGGTCGGCATCCAGCTCGCGGGTATCAAAAGCAATAAAAATAACCTGGGGAGCCTGGGTACGTAGCCCGGCAGCTTCGCGACGCATCATCATGCGCATATGATGCCCGCCGCCGTTAAGCGGGCGAAATTGACGATAAATCTCCAGCGCCGGTTCCGGTTTTTCGAGCCGGCGCCAGCGCTCCTCGCTCCCAATATTCAGCTCACGCAGAGTGCTGGCAGGATAGAGCGACTCACCAACCCGCCGCGGGTCGCTATGGGCAATGATTTTACCGCTCTCATCCGTCACAGCGAACCACAGCACGCCAGGCTGCCAGGCCATCTCCTCCAGCAACGCCTGCAGTTGGGAATGATGCATACGCATTCCCATGCCCACCCGGGCGCCGGACTCAAGGGCGCGAATCAGCACGCTGCCTTTTTCCTGGATAGTCTGGCGCGCGGCTTCATTTTCACGGCCATAATCACGCACGATTAACGCAGAGAACAGGCACACCAGCAGCAAGATAAGGCCGGTTAACAACCAGCTCAGCCAGACGGCGACGGAATCCTTAGACAACCGCATCGCGTTCATGACAACTCCCTTTCCTCAGACACCGTATCGCTCAGCAGAAATCATGCCATTTTTCCGTCCCGTCTAACCGCTTCTCAGGCGCAAACCGGGAAGGCAATCGAGTAAAAATGACCCACAGCCTCCTTGACCGCGAGTCATTTTTACTCGCTCTCGTCTGGCTGGAAGGCGCTCAATGCCCGATATCCTGCGGCCTTTCCATTCTGGCACAGAAGATGCAAATCATTGAGTAACCATAAGCCAGGAGAATAAACTATGAAACGGAACAAAAAAATGACGCTGACGCTGATTGCCCTCGCCGCGCTGACTTTCGGCAGCAGTTCAGCCTGGGCAAGGCACCACTGGAATAACGGCAGCGGAATGGGCCCCCAGGGCTACAGCCAGCTCACCGCCGATCAGCAGGCCACTGCCCAGAAGCTGCATAACGATTTCTATGAACAAACCCGCGTTTTGCGTCAGCAGCTTCAATCAAAACGCTACGAATACCATGCGCTGTTAACCGCGGATAAGCCTGACAGCGCGAAAGTCGAATCCATTGCCCAGGAGATGGAGGTTCTCGGTCAACAGCTGGCCCAGCAGCGGGTGAAGTTCGATCTCGCGTTAGCGCAGGCGGGTATTTCTCGCGGTGTGGGTATGGGACCAGGGAGCTGCGGCGGAGGCCGCGGTCATATGGAGATGAGCCACTGGTAAGGCTCAGAAGCTTTTTTCGGTCGGCTGCCAGGTGCAGAAATCTTCGTTTGCCACCAGCAGCAGCTGAGAGCCTTCAGGCGCTTCCAGCCACGCCACGCTGACCTCAATGGATGAGTGATTCTGGCGTCGCTCAATATGCGCCAGCGCCTGCGTATCGAGGTCAGGCTTCACGGTCTGACCTTCACAGGTGGTCACCGTCCTGTTGGCATGCCAGCGCCCCTGGCGCAGCATAACGCGTCCCTGACGCAGAGCGTCGCTGGTCTGGCGTATTTGCTCAGCGCGATAGCGGTATAGCGCGACCTGATCGCTGGAAAGCTGCTGCTTCTGCCCATCGATTTCACGCTGCATAAAGCTGAGTTCGCCCTGCGCATCAAACCGGGCGCGAATATGTTCCGGCGGTTTACCGTAGACGTTGAGTTCAATCAGCGCGAGCTGGCCATCCTGCCAGCGGTACTCGCTGGTCGAAGTATTACCATGACGCCATGGACTGAAGGCGGCAAGGAGATGGACCTCGCCGTTAGAATCTTTGCGCCAGATACGCATCGCCCCCTGGTTATCCGCATATCCGCTGGCGGTAAACGGCGGGAGAGAGGAATCATGGCTGCAGGCAGTGAGCAGCAATACGCCTACCAGCGCCAGCGTGCGGCGCCAGGTAGACAAAAGGGGCCGACAAGCCCCTTCGATAAAACTGTACACTGCCACGCGGTCTTACTTAACTGCGTCTTTCAGAGCTTTACCAGAAACAAATGCCGGTACGTTTGCTGCGGCGATTTTGATTTCATTACCGGTCTGCGGGTTGCGGCCAGTACGCTCAGCGCGGTGGTTCACTTTGAAGGTACCGAAACCAACCAGTTGAACAGCATCACCTTCTTTCAGAGACTCGGTAATTGCAGCCAGGGTAGATTCCAGGGCAGCTTTCGCCTGTGCTTTGGACAGGTCAGCTTTGTCCGCAATTACATCAATCAGTTGAGTCTTGTTCATAAGTTATCCTTACAATGTGTTTATCGCTTGCTAAGCATCGAGTGCGACGGAAATGCCTGAAAAGCACTCTCCTGCATACACGCACCGATAGCCACGTTTTTTCGCCCCCCAAATGTAGACCAGACGGGGGGCGGAATGGAAGCCTTCAGACGCTACAATTCAGGCGGTAAATCACGTTTTCTGGTCTCATTGCTGAAAATTTATACCAATATTGCTCTCACCGGCCTCGCGAAGGTCTGCACGCAGCCCTTTGATCAGTTCAATATCGCGTTCTTCGCAGTCGGCCAGAAGACGGAAAATTTCCCACTGAATATCCCATTCCTGTTCGACAGCCGGGTTTTCTTTGAGCTCTTCGTCGGTCATTTCGCGACCAGCCTGGGTCATTTCCAGCATCGCAACGGTGGTGATCGAGCTCTTGCTGACTTCAATAGCATGTTCGAGCGTTTCGCCGCTCAGCCGCGAATGAATCAGCTCACTCAAGGCCACGCAGGCATCAATGGCCGGATAGACGCCGTACAGGTCGTAATCATCAGCGGCCGGAATCGCCTCTTCCAGCTTTTCCAGCTGGCTGTCGAAATTCACCTTCGCATCTTTTACCGTCAGCGTTTCCCAGATCAGATCGAGAATACGGCGATAAAGCTGGCCATCGGCGAACTCAGTTTGCTGACAGAACATGGCGTAGTTGGGGTACATCCGCTCGCACAGGCAGGCCATAAAGGTCACGTGCTGCCAGCTTTCCAGCTTCTCCAGACGCAGATGAATCGGGTTTTGTAACATGATGAAATCTCGAAGTCAGAAATTAGCCGCAGTGTACCTGAATCAGTCGTGATTTGCTTGCCAACGCACAAACGCCGGACGCCGGGACGCCACGGCATCAGCCCAGCGCGTCGGTTCAGGCAGGCGGTAGCCTTTCAGGCAGCGCTCCACCCACATTAGCGCGCTATCCAGGCCCACGCGGTGCCCGGTACTCACAAACAGGGGATTACAGCGCGTTTTACTGCGCAAAACCCACGCCAGCTGCTCGCCTTTATCTAACAACGGCGCCAGCGCGCCGGGCTCATCGCCCAGCGGCTCGAACTTACCGCACAGCCGTTTTTTCGCCACACCGATGGTCGGCACATCCACCAGCAGACCAAAATGGCTGGCGACGCCGAGGCGGCGCGGGTGGGAAATACCGTGGCCATCAACAAATAAGAGATTTGGCTTCTGCGAAAGCTGCTCCCAGGCCGCCAGCAGCGCGGGGGTTTCGCGAAAGGAGAGGAAGCCGGGGATATAGGGCATCGTGGTCGCGACGCGCGCGACCTGATACTCCACCAGCTCCAGGGACGGATAGCTCAGCAGCACCATCGCCGCCCGGGTCACCTCTCCCTCTTGCTCAAATCCAACATCCGCTCCGCCGATCAGCGTCGGCGGATCCTGGTCCAGCCGATCGCCTCGTTCAACCGATGCCGCCAGGCTGAGCTGCTGGGTGCGTAGCGATGACAAATCCATATTCACTCCTTAACGGTGGTATGGCGCCGACAACCGGTGCACTGCCTCCACAAATACGCCAGCATGTTCCGGGTCGACGTCCTGATGAATGCCGTGCCCGAGGTTAAAGACATGGCCTTCGCCCTGGCCAAACCCGGCAAGAATGGTCGCCACCTCTTCTTCGATGCGCGCCGGAGGGGCATACAGCATCGAGGGATCCATATTGCCCTGCAGGGCGACTTTATGGCCGACGCGACGCCGCGCATCGGCGATATCGGTCGTCCAGTCGAGTCCCAGCGCATCGCAGCCGGTTTCCGCCATCGCTTCCAGCCACTGCCCGCCGCCTTTGGTAAACAGCGTCACCGGCACGCGGCGGCCATCGTTCTCACGCAGCAGCCCATCAACGATTTTATGCATGTAATAGAGCGAGAACTGCTGATAATCCCGGCCGGTCAGCACCCCGCCCCAGGTATCAAAAATCATCACCGACTGCGCGCCCGCTTTGATTTGCGCATTCAGATACAGCGTGACGCTTTTCGCCAGCTTATCGAGCAGCGCATGCAGGGCCTGCGGCTCGGCGTACATCATCTTTTTGATCACCGTAAACGCTTTGCTGCTGCCGCCTTCCACCATGTAGGTCGCCAGCGTCCACGGGCTGCCGGAAAAGCCAATCAGCGGCACTTCTCCCTTCAGCTCACGGCGGATGGTGCGCACGGCGTTCATCACGTAGCCAAGCTCATCTTCCGGGTCGGGTACGGGTAATTTATCGACATCCGCTTTGCCGGTAATGGGTGAGGTAAAACGCGGGCCCTCCCCGGCTTCGAAATAGAGCCCCAGCCCCATCGCATCCGGGATGGTGAGAATGTCCGAGAAGAGGATAGCCGCATCCAGCTTATAGCGGCGCAGCGGCTGCAGCGTCACTTCACAGGCAAGCTCGGCGTTTTTACACAGCGACATAAAATCGCCCGCCTCGGCGCGGGTGGCCTTATATTCCGGTAAATAGCGGCCCGCCTGTCGCATCATCCATACCGGGGTGACATCAACCGGCTGGCGTAGCAGCGCGCGCAGGTAGCGATCGTTCTTCAGTTCGGTCATTTTTACATTCCTTTAGCGTTGATGCGCCAAGTTTATACACAAAATCATTCAAAGTGGATCGAGGCGGCAATTGAATGAACCCCAGGAGCTTACTCAAGTAAGTGACTGGGGTAAGTGAAAGCAGCCAACAAAGAGGCAATTTGAAGGATAAAGTGTATGTAACATGTCACTCATACTCTGCCCGACACATCGCCACGGTATCTTCAATCAGACGGCGCGCCACGGTGCCCGGCGGCGGCAAAAGCGGCAGATTGTCATAGCGATACCATCCCGCCTCCAGCAGCTCTTTCTTGTCGATGACAATCTCGCCGCTATCGTACTCGGCCATAAACGCGGTCATCAGCGATTGCGGGAACGGCCAAGGCTGAGAGGTCACGTAGCGCAGGTTTTTCACCTTAATGCCGCTCTCCTCCATCACCTCGCGGGCAACGGTCTGCTCCAGGGTTTCGCCGACTTCGACAAACCCGGCCAGCACCGTATGCACGCCGTTGCGATGGCGAGTATGCTGCGCCAGCAGGATAGAATCATCCCGACGGATGGCGACGATAATGCACGGGGCGATTTGCGGGTAGTAGCGTTCGCGGCAGTGGCTGCACAGCATTGCCCACTCGGTTTTGCTGGGGTGCATAGGATGACCGCAGTAGCCGCAGAATTTATGCGATCGGTAGAACTCCGCCAGCTGGATCCCGCGCCCCGCCAGTTGAAAAAGGCCAGCATCCTGATCGAGCACCTGACGCAGCGATCCCATCTCATGCCGGCGATCCTGGCGGACCAGCCACACCGGATCGCCCTGCCATTCTCCGATTCGCAGCGCGGGCTGCCCCGCAAGATTAAAATTTACCGCTTCGCCGTAGGGCAATTCTCCGTCGGGCAACCATAATTTCTGTTCGTGGCTGACGATCCACCAGCCGCGATCTAATTTTTCAATAATACGATCCATATCTATTGCACTACCTTTATTTTACTGGCACTTTTAACATTAAATTTACATTTTGGTGAGCAACGTATTTCTCTTAAAACCTTGCGGAGTCAACCATGTTAAACCAGCTGGAAAACCTGACGGAACGTGTTGGAGGCAGCAATAAACTGGTCGATCGCTGGCTACAAGTACGTAAGCATTTGCTTGTGGCTTACTACAACCTGGTTGGCCTGAAGCCCGGCAAAGAATCATTTATGCGGCTTAATGAGAAAGCGCTGGATGATTTTTGTCAAAGCCTGGTGGACTACCTCTCCTCCGGCCATTTTAATATTTATGAACGCTTTATCGGCGAATTGGAAGGCGATACGCCACTTTTAGCCGCCACTAAGATTTATCCACAGCTGCAGGCCAATACCCAGCAGATCATGGATTATTACGACTCCTGCCTCGAAAACGCCATCGATCACGATAACTACCTTGAGTTCCAGCAGGCGCTGTCGGATATCGGCGAAGCGCTGGAAGCGCGCTTTGCGCTGGAAGATAATCTGATCGCCCTCGCCGTCGCCCACAGCCGCAAAGACAACGTCAGCGACAATATCGCGCCGACCGCTTGAGTTGTGAGCCATTAACGCGTAGTTTACATACATTCCCCCTCACGGAGAGGGGATGTCATCTTGTCGGAGTGCCCATTTTCCACACTGGAAAAGGCTGAGACCGTTAATTCGGGATCCGCGGAACCTGATCAGGCTAATACCTGCGAAGGGAACAAGAGTAAACTGCGTTTAGCATCAGCCTCTTCAGGGCCGATCGCATCTGTTACTCCATCCGTCGTCTGGCAAGCCATATCCTGTTTAACTGGAATGAGCTATGTCTACAACCAAACTCACGCGTCGAGAGCAACGCGAACGCGCCCAGCGCTTTATCGACACCCTGGAAGGTACCGCATTTCCCAATTCGCAGCGCATCTATATCCCCGGTTCGCAGGAAGATATTCGCGTACCGATGCGCGAAATTCAGCTGAGCCCGACGCTTATCGGCGGCAGCAAAGATAATCCTCAGTACGAAGCGAACGAAGCTATTCCGGTCTATGACACCTCCGGCCCCTATGGCGATCCGCACGTCGCGATTAACGTTCAGCAGGGTCTGGCAAAACTGCGTCAGCCGTGGATTGATACGCGCCGCGACTGCGAAGCACTCAGCGATCGCAGCTCGGCCTATACCAGAGAGCGGCTGGCGGATGATGGCCTCAACGAACTGCGCTTTACCGGCCTGCTCACGCCCAGGCGCGCCATCGTCGGGAAATGCGTGACGCAGCTGCACTACGCCCGTCAGGGGATTGTCACCCCGGAAATGGAGTTCATCGCCATTCGCGAGAATATGGGCCGCGAGCGTATTCGTGGCGAAGTGCTGCGCCAGCAGCATCCGGGCGTTGGGTTTGGCGCGCGGCTGCCGGAGAATATCACCCCGGAGTTTGTGCGGGCTGAAGTCGCCGCCGGGCGCGCGATTATCCCGGCCAATATTAATCATCCGGAATCCGAACCGATGATTATTGGCCGCAACTTCCTCGTGAAGGTTAACGCCAATATCGGCAACTCGGCGGTCACCTCGTCGATTGAAGAAGAGGTCGAGAAGCTGGTGTGGGCGACGCGCTGGGGAGCGGATACGGTCATGGACCTCTCCACCGGCCGCTATATTCACGAGACCCGCGAGTGGATCCTGCGCAATAGTCCGGTACCGATCGGTACGGTGCCGATCTACCAGGCTCTGGAGAAGGTCAACGGGATCGCCGAAGATCTCACCTGGGAAGCCTTCCGCGATACGCTGCTCGAGCAGGCGGAACAGGGGGTGGACTACTTCACCATCCATGCGGGCGTGCTGCTGCGCTACGTGCCGATGACCGCCAGGCGCCTGACCGGCATCGTCTCCCGCGGCGGCTCAATCATGGCGAAATGGTGCCTGTCCCATCACAAAGAGAATTTCCTCTACCAGCATTTCCGCGAAATCTGCGAAATCTGCGCCGCCTATGACGTCTCGCTGTCATTGGGCGACGGCCTGCGTCCCGGCTCGATTCAGGATGCCAACGACGAAGCGCAGTTCGCCGAACTGCACACCCTGGGCGAACTGACCAAAATCGCCTGGGAGTATGACGTACAGGTGATGATCGAAGGCCCGGGCCACGTGCCGATGCAGATGATTCAGCGCAATATGACCGAAGAGCTGGAGCACTGCCACGAAGCGCCGTTCTACACCTTAGGGCCGCTAACCACCGATATCGCGCCGGGCTATGACCATTTCACCTCGGGAATTGGCGCCGCCATGATCGGCTGGTTCGGCTGCGCGATGCTCTGCTACGTGACGCCAAAAGAGCACCTCGGCCTGCCGAATAAAGAAGACGTTAAGCAGGGCCTGATTACCTACAAAATTGCCGCCCACGCCGCCGATCTCGCCAAAGGCCATCCCGGCGCGCAGATCCGCGATAACGCCATGTCGAAAGCGCGCTTCGAGTTCCGCTGGGAAGATCAGTTTAATCTGGCGCTCGACCCGTTCACCGCGCGCGCTTACCACGACGAAACCCTGCCGCAGGAGTCAGGCAAAGTGGCCCACTTCTGCTCCATGTGCGGCCCTAAATTCTGCTCAATGAAGATAAGCCAGGAAGTTCGCGACTACGCCGCCGCGCAGACCATCGAAGTGGGGATGGCCGATATGTCGGATAACTTCCGCGCCCGCGGCAGTGAAATCTATCTACGTAAGGAGGAAGCCTGATGTATCAACCCGATTTTCCATCCGTCCCTTTCCGTTTAGGGCTCTATCCGGTCGTCGATAGCGTCACGTGGATCGAACGCCTGCTGGCCGCGGGCGTTCGCACTCTCCAGCTGCGCATCAAGGATAAACGCGATAGTGAAGTTGAAGAGCATGTCGTTGCCGCTATCGCCCTGGGACGCAAATACCATGCGCGGCTGTTTATTAACGATTACTGGCGCCTGGCCATCAAACATCAGGCTTACGGCGTGCATTTAGGCCAGGAGGATCTGGAAACGACCGACCTCAGCGCCATCCGCAACGCCGGGCTGCGCCTTGGCGTTTCGACGCATGATGATATGGAAATTGATATCGCGCTGGCGGCGCGTCCCTCTTACATCGCGCTTGGGCACGTTTTTCCAACGCAAACCAAGCAGATGCCTTCCGCCCCTCAGGGGCTGGATCAGCTGGCGCAGCATATTCAGCGACTCGGGGATTATCCAACCGTGGCGATTGGCGGCATCAGCCTTGAGCGCGCCCCGGCGGTACTGGCGACCGGCGTCGGCAGCGTTGCGGTGGTCAGCGCCATTACTCAGGCGGCCGACTGGCGACAGGCAACGGCCCGGCTGCTCGAGATAGCGGGAGCCGGTGATGAATGACAGCGATTTTATGCGCTATAGCCGCCAGCTGCTGCTGGAGGATATCGCCATTGAAGGCCAGCAAAAGCTGCTGGCCAGCCGGGTATTGATCGTGGGTCTCGGCGGGCTGGGCTCTCCCGCCGCGCTCTATCTTGCCGGCGCTGGCGTCGGCACGCTGGTGCTGGTCGATGACGACGACGTGCACGTCAGTAACCTGCAGCGACAAATTTTGTTCACCAGCGAGGATATCGCTCAGCCTAAAACCACGGCCGCCAGGGCCCGGCTGGCTCAGTTAAATCCGCAGATTGAACTGATTGCGCTGAAGCAGCGGTTAGGCGGAAAGGCCCTGCGGGATGAAGTGGCGAAGGCCGATGTGGTACTGGATTGCACCGATAACATGGCGACTCGTCAGGCGATCAACGCCGCCTGCGTCGCGCTTAAAACGCCGCTGATTACCGCCAGCGCCGTCGGGCTTGGGGGGCAGCTGATGGTACTGACGCCGCCGTGGGAGCAGGGCTGTTATCGCTGTCTGTGGCCGGATGCTAACGAACCCGAACGCAACTGCCGCACGGCGGGCATCATTGGTCCGGTGGTTGGCATGATGGGTACCCTACAGGCGCTGGAGGCCATCAAGCTGCTCGCCGGCATGATGGCCCCGCGGAACACGCTGCGCCTGTTCGATGCCCGAACCAGCAGCTGGCGCACTCTCGCGCTCCAGCGGGCTCAGGGCTGTCCGGTATGCGGAGGGCAGCATGCGGATATGGTTTAACGATGAACCGTTGCAGTGCGCCGAAGCGACCTCCGTCGCCGATCTGCTCACGCAGCTGGAACAGCAGCAGCCGGGCGTCGCGCTGGCGCTCAATCAACGCATCCTGCCGCGTGAACGGTGGCAAGATCATCTCTTACAGGAAGGCGATCAAATCCTGCTTTTTCAGGTTATCGCTGGAGGCTGACATGTTACGTATTGCGGATAAAACCTTTGAGTCACATCTTTTCACCGGCACCGGTAAATTCGCCGCCCCCGACGTCATGGTGGAGGCCATTCGCGCCTCCGGCAGCCAGCTGGTGACGCTGGCGATGAAGCGCGTCGATCTCCGTCAGCATAATGACGCGATCCTCGCGCCGCTGCTGGCGGCCGGCGTTAGCCTGCTGCCCAACACCTCCGGCGCTAAAACGGCGGAAGAGGCGGTATTTGCCGCCCGTCTGGCGCGGGAAGCGCTGGGCACCCACTGGCTAAAGCTGGAAATTCACCCGGACGCCCGCTGGCTGCTCCCCGACCCGATCGAAACGCTGAAAGCGGCGGAGATTCTGGTACGGGAAGGCTTCGTGGTGCTGCCCTACTGCGGCGCCGACCCGGTGCTGTGCAAGCGCCTCGAAGAAGCGGGCTGCGCGGCGGTGATGCCGCTCGGCGCGCCCATCGGCTCCAATCAGGGACTGGAAACCAAAGCAATGCTGGAGATTATTATCGCGCAGGCCACGGTGCCGGTAGTCGTTGACGCGGGTATTGGCGTGCCGAGTCACGCGGCACAGGCGCTGGAAATGGGCGCTGACGCGGTACTGGTGAATACCGCCATCGCCGTTGCCGACGATCCGGTAACCATGGCGCGGGCCTTCCGTTTAGCAATCGATGCCGGCTTGCTGGCCCGACAGGCAGGCCCGGGCGCGCGCAGCGCGCAGGCGCAGGCCACCAGCCCGCTGACCGGCTTTCTGGAGGCGCGGATATGAACACCTTCACTGACCGTTGGCGGCAGCTGGACTGGGATGATATTCGCCTGCGAATCAACGGGAAAACTCCCGCCGACGTTGAACGCGCCCTGGCAGCCAAACAGCTCAGCCGCGACGATATGATGGCCCTGCTCTCCCCCGCCGCCGCGGACTATCTGGAGCCTCTGGCCCAGCGCGCTCAGCGCCTGACTCGCCAGCGTTTTGGTAATACCGTCAGCTTTTATGTCCCGCTGTATCTCTCTAATCTCTGCGCCAACGACTGTACCTACTGCGGTTTCTCAATGAGTAACCGCATCAAGCGCAAGACTCTGGATGAGGCGGAAATAGCCCGTGAATGCGCGGCGATCCGCGAAATGGGCTTTGAGCATCTGCTGCTGGTGACCGGCGAACATCAGGGCAAGGTCGGCATGGACTACTTTCGTCAACATCTGCCCGCGATTCGCCGCCAGTTCGCCTCGCTGCATATGGAGGTCCAGCCGCTGGCGATGGAAGAGTACGCCGAGCTGAAAACCCTCGGTCTGGACGGGGTGATGGTCTATCAGGAGACCTATCATGAAAGCATGTATGCGAAACACCATCTGAAAGGGAAAAAGCAGGACTTCTTCTGGCGGCTGGATACGCCGGACAGGCTTGGGCAGGCGGGGATTGATAAAATTGGCCTTGGCGCACTTATTGGCCTTTCCGACAGCTGGCGGGTGGACTGCTTTATGGTGGCGGAGCATCTGCTGTGGCTCCAGCAGCATTACTGGCGCAGCCGCTACTCCATCTCCTTCCCACGACTGCGGCCTTGCGCGGGAGGTATCGAGCCCGCCTCATTAATGGATGAACGGCAGCTGGTGCAAACTATTTGCGCTTTCCGCCTGCTGGCTCCGGAAGTGGAACTCTCGCTCTCCACCCGCGAATCCCCCTGGTTCCGCGATCGGGTGATCCCGCTGGCCATCAACAACGTCAGCGCCTTTTCGAAAACCCAGCCCGGCGGGTATGCCGATAACCATCCGGAGCTGGAGCAGTTCGCGCCTCACGATGACCGCCGCCCGGAAGAGGTCGCCAGCGCGCTGGTGGCCAGCGGTCTACAGCCGGTATGGAAGGATTGGGACAGCTGGCTGGGACGCGCCTCCCAATCGTCATGATAACGAATGTAATTTCTTAAACGTTCTTCATGCACGATCGTAATAAGAGAAACGGGAGATTGTGGCCCTGTTCCCGTTTCTCTATTCTGCCCCTGTCAGCAGCGGACGCTGGCCAGGGCGAATATTCACTCTTCCTCCTTTTCGCCCTGCTCCCGCCTCTTTGCGGCAACGGTAATTCCATCAATATCGAATATTAATCAGTCCATATCACAACGTCAGCGTTATAATTACCGGAGTTTTATCTGATTCGCTCAGCAGGCATGCTGGCTAAACCTGCGTCTCCACCCACGGTTTAACGCTTCTGGAACGATTTACGACTCATGGCTCGTCATAATAGAAAGCTCTCTTTCACCACGCCGATTATCATCGGATTTGCAGGTATTTTATTCAGCTTCTTGCTGATAGCGGTGTTTGCCACGACGACGCAGAGGAATGATTTTCTCGAAGATTATCATCATATTAATCGCAATTTTACCCACAATATGGCGACCAACTACACGGAGACGCTGCTGCAGGGCAACGACTTTATCCTCACCCGTGCCGCCACTTTCTTTGCCCGCAACGATGCGCTGAATGAGGCGGTTAACGTCAATCCGGAAAAAGGGTTGATGCAGCTTATGCAGTTGCAAAATATGATGCAGACCGTTTCGTCCATCTCGCTGGCGGATACCAATGGGCACTATCTGCGCGCGCCCGAGGTTCTGGAAACCGAAGACAGCCAGTCCTTCGATGCCAAAACAAGGCCGTGGTTTATTAAGCAAGCGGAAGCCAGTACCTTCAGTCGGTATACCAGCCCGTACAACGACTACTTCACTCATCACCCGACGATTACCGTCTACAAACCCATAATTTCTCCAGAGGGACGGCTAAAGGGCAGTCTCGCGTTTCATCTCGATCTCACCTCAATGGGCTACGCGTTACGGCAGATGGTTGCACCCGTCCAGGGGGAGTTTTTTGTGGTGCAACGCGATGGTAAAGTCGTTCTCCATCCCGATCCCGGCGCTTTGTTTAAACCCTACGTCAGTGAAGCCTTGATGGACAGAATGACCAGCGGCGAAGGCCAGCTGTACGACACCAATACGGACACCTGGTACTATTACTACTCCTTTACCAACCCCGACTGGTTTGTTATTTATCGGGTCGATAACTCGACGCTGGTCAACTTAACGCGCCATGAAACGGATATCGTCGCCTGGAGCTTTGCCCTGGCCGCGATCGTTATCGTGCTGTTTGGACTGTATCTGCGCCATGCTTCACGTACGGTGTTGATGAACATCATCAATGCGATTAAAACCGGGGATGTTCAGCGCGCCCCGCGGCTGGAAGCGATGCTCAGCAAAGCCATCGAGAGCAATAAGCAGCGCGAGTTAACCTACGTTCGCCAGGCGACCATCGACGCGCTAACCGGCTGCAAGAACCGCCGCGCCTTTGACAGCGATATCGCCGCGCTGATGAACGATCATCAGCCCTTCTCTCTTGCGCTGGTTGATATTGATAACTTCAAAACGATAAACGACACCTGGGGTCACCTCAACGGCGATATCGTGCTGCGCAATGTCGCCCGGGAAGGGCTGCAAATCCTCCAGCCCCGGCAAATTTCGCTTTACCGCTACGGCGGCGAAGAGTTTGCGGCGATCTTTACCACCGGACATAGCGATGACGCCCTGATGCTGCTGGAGAGCTGGCGGGCCCGCGTTGCGCAGCGCTCCTGGCGTGAAGAAGGGCTAACGGTCACCTTCAGCGCAGGTCTCGGCGAATGGAATATGGAGCCCCTGGAGCAGCTTGTCGTGCGCGTTGATGAAGCGCTGTATAAAGCCAAGCAGCTCGGCAAGAATCGCATCGTCCGCGCTTAACAGAGCCCTCCGTTTCAGGCCTGTCGGACGCGGCTTTTAGCGTTTTCTCCCCCAGAACCGAAACCGGTTTCATTATTTTGTGATGACTTACACACAATCACCGTAAAGCGGTTGTCCCGCCCGCCTGCCCGCGATAAAGATGGTACATCAAGGAACATAAGGGCCAACAATTATGAAGAATATCGTTTTATGCTGTGCCGCAGGAATGTCCACCAGCATGCTGGTTCAACGTATGCAGGCCGCTGCGCAACAAAAAGGCGTGGAAGTCTCCATCAAAGCCGTACCGGTTGCCGAGTTTAAAGATAATCTTGCCGCTGCCGATATTATCCTGCTCGGCCCTCAGGTGAAGTACGAGCAGGCCAAGCTACAGGCAATGGCCGACCCGTTTGGTAAAAAAGTCGCCGTCATCGATATGATGGATTACGGCATGATGAAAGGCGATGCCGTGCTTGATAAAGCCCTGAAGCTGATGGAGTAAGAGATGGAAGATTTAGAAACGATCATCATGGAGCTGCTGGTTAACGCCGGTTCTGCGCGCAGCTCGGCGTTAACCGCTCTGCAGCTGGCGCGTAAAGGCGATTTTGCTGCGGCCGAACAGGCAATGGCGGAATCCCATGAATTCGTCAAGCATGCGCATAAAATCCAGACCCAGCTGATTGGCATGGATGAAGGCAGCGGCAAGCTTCCGGTTAACCTGATTACCGTACACTCTCAGGACCACCTGATGAACGCGATGGTCATTCAGGATCTGGCTACCGACATGATTGAGCTCTATCGCCGAATTCCGCTCGCACAATAACGTCAACGACTTAACAGGCGCCGCTACCGGCGCCCGTATCCTCTTAAAGAAATCCGTACATCGCTGCAAATACCCAGCCAAAGACGCATGAGACGCTGACGCCAATGAGCCCTGGCAGAATAAAGCTATGGTTAATCACAAAGCGGCCGATATGCGTAGTACCTGAGCGGTCGAACTGAATCGCCGCCAGATCGCTTGGGTAGGTCGGCAGAATGTAATAGCCGTAGCAGGCGGGCGCGGAAGCGACGATGTAGGCCGGATCGACGCCAATCGCCAACGCCACCGGGACGATCGCCGCCAGCGCAGCCGCCTGGGAGTTAACAAACTTCGATACCAGCAGCAGAACGATAGCGTAGGCCCACGGGTACTCCTTCACCATCTCCCCGAGCACGCCTTTAATCTCGGTCATGTGCGCGCCGAACATCGTTTCCGCCATCCACGCGATGCCGTACACGGCAACGATAGCGATCATCCCGGAACGGAACACCTCATTTTTGGAGATCGAAGCCGGATTCGTTTTCGTAATGATGATGATGAGCGCCCCGGAGAGCAGCATAAACATCTGGATCACCAGCACCATCGACAGCGGCTTACCGTCGAATGCCGGACGCAGTTCGGAGAAGGCGCCGAGCAGGGCGACAACCGCGATTGAGGCCAGAAAAATCCACATCGCAATCCAGTTGCTGGTCGGAAGCTTTCTATCCAGCAGCGTGGCCGTGTCCCCGTACACGTAGTGACGGTTTTCCGGTACCGCAATAAAGGCCTGGAAGGTTTCGTCTTTATCGAGGTCTTTGCCGCGAAACCAGCTGAAGATACCAATGGCCAGAATCCCCAGCAGCGTGGACGGAATGGTTATCGCCAGCAGGTCGAGAAATTCAAGGTGCTTGCCGTTAAAGGTAAAGTTGCCAAGCATTGCCACCAGCGAGACGACCGCCACGGAAACCGGGCTGGCGATAATCCCCATCTGTGCGCCGATCGAGCTGGCGGCCATGGGTCGCTCCGGACGGATGTTATTTTTGATGGCGACATCATAAATAATCGGCAGAATGGTATATACCACGTGCCCCGTGCCGCAAAGAATCGTCAGCGTACAGGTGACGAATGGCGCGACGATCGAGACATATTTCGGGTTTCGCCGCAGGAGTTTCTCGGCAATCTGCAGCATCACGTCTAAACCACCGGAAGCCTGCAGCGTCGCCGATGCCGCCACGACGGCGATAATAACCAGCATGACATCGACGGGCGGTTTTCCAGGCTTCAGGTGAAAAACAAAGACCAGGATAACTAGCCCAATGCCGCCTAAAAGACCGAGCGCAATGCCGCCCTTTCTCGCACCATAGAACAAACAAATTAAGATAATGATAAGTTGTATAGCAAATTCCATACATCCCCCAGAAGCTATCCATTAAATAACGACAATACTCTCCGCTTTGTTTTTATTAGTTCACCTCCTCCATCGCCTTTTAACAGGCGTAACAATCCCCTCGGCTGCGGTAAACCGAAAAGAACCGGGAAAGTAATCACATGATTATTTTAGTTTTTTGACTATATAGCGTTTGCGGTGCTTATTTTTTGACACGCGTAGAATTTTCACCCTTTCATTGAGGATGAAAAACAGTCATGGAAATAAATCATTATAGGAGTGGTTTATATTTGCTAATTAATTGCAGCTATTACATCAATAAAATGTAATAAAAAAGTAGACGGGATAAACGGCAACAATAAACTGGCAGGCAATAAAAAAGCCAGTCAGGTGACCTGACTGGCTTTTTGAGCCTTTAGCGAATCAACGATTAATCGTTGTCAGAACCGCTCAGACCCGCGTTCAGCAGTTCTGCCAGGTTAGCAGAAGCTTCTTCCACGCTGACCTGCGGCGCTGCTGGCAGTTCGCCCGCTGCGCGACGGCGCATACGATCCTGGTGGTACGCATAACCGGTACCGGCCGGGATCAGACGACCCACGATAACGTTCTCTTTCAGGCCACGCAGTTCGTCGCGTTTACCCGCAACGGCTGCTTCGGTCAGGACACGGGTGGTCTCCTGGAACGATGCGGCAGAGATGAACGATTCGGTTGCCAGGGACGCTTTGGTGATACCCAGCAGATCGCGGGAGAATGTTGCACCCACTTTGCCGTTCGCTTCCAGATCGCGGTTAGCAATCTTAACGCGAGAGTATTCAACCTGTTCGCCTTCCAGGAAGTCGGAGCTACCGGCGCTTTCGATGGTCGCTTTACGCAGCATCTGACGAACGATAACTTCGATGTGCTTATCGTTAATCTTAACGCCCTGCAGACGGTATACGTCCTGAACTTCGTTAACAATGTAACGAGTCACAGCATGCACGCCACGCAGACGCAGAATGTCGTGCGGCGCTTCCGGACCGTCGGAAACCACGTCACCACGTTCTACGCGTTCACCTTCGAACACGTTGAGCTGACGCCACTTAGGAATCATCTCTTCGTACGGATCGCTACCGTCTACCGGGGTGATAACCAGACGACGTTTCCCTTTGGTTTCTTTACCGAAGGAAATGATGCCGCTGATTTCAGCCAGGATTGCCGGCTCTTTCGGACGACGCGCTTCGAACAGGTCGGCAACGCGCGGCAGACCACCGGTGATGTCCTTGGTACCGCCGGATTCCTGCGGTACACGCGCCAGGGTGTCACCAGAGCTGATCTGGACGCCATCTTCCAGCTGAACAATCGCTTTACCCGGCAGGAAGTACTGCGCAGGCATATCGGTACCCGGGATCAGAACGTCATTGCCCTGAGCATCAACGATTTTCAGCGCCGGACGCAGATCTTTACCGCCAGTGGTACGCTCTGCAGAATCCAGAACCACCAGAGAAGACAGACCGGTCAGCTCGTCGGTCTGACGAGTAATGGTCTGGCCGTCAATCATGTCAGTGAAGCGGACAAAACCACTCACTTCGGTGATAACCGGCATGGTGTGCGGATCCCAGTTTGCTACGGTTTCACCGCCGGCAACCTGCTCGCCATCACCTTTCGCCATAACGGAGCCGTAAGGCACTTTATAGCTCTCTTTGGTACGACCGAATTCGTCGATCAGCTTCAGCTCGGTATTACGGGAAGTAATAACCAGCTTACCGCTGGAGTTCACAACCGACTTCGCGTTGCTCAGACGGATGCTACCTTTGTTTTTCACCTGGATGCTGGACTCAGCAGCCGCACGAGATGCCGCACCACCGATGTGGAACGTACGCATCGTCAGCTGTGTACCCGGCTCACCGATGGACTGTGCCGCGATAACGCCGATAGCCTCACCTTTGTTGATGATGTGGCCACGCGCCAGGTCACGACCGTAGCAGTGCGCACATACACCAAAGTCGGTGTCACAGGATACAACGGAACGCACTTTGACGGAGTCAACGGAGTTCTCTTCCAGCAGATCGCACCAGTGCTCGTGCAGCAGCGTGTTGCGTGGAACCAGAATGTCCGCCGTACCCGGCTTCAGAACGTCTTCAGCGGTCACACGACCCAGTACGCGATCGCGCAGCGGCTCTTTAACATCGCCACCCTCGATAACCGGGGTCATGGTGATGCCTTCCAGGGTGCCACAGTCGTCTTCAGTCACGACCAGGTCCTGCGCAACGTCAACCAGACGACGAGTCAGGTAACCGGAGTTCGCCGTTTTCAGTGCGGTATCCGCCAGACCTTTACGCGCACCGTGCGTGGAGATGAAGTACTGGAGTACGTTCAGACCTTCACGGAAGTTCGCGGTGATTGGCGTTTCGATGATGGAGCCATCCGGCTTCGCCATCAGACCACGCATACCGGCAAGCTGACGAATCTGTGCAGCAGAACCACGCGCACCGGAGTCGGCCATCATGTAAATGCTGTTGAAGGAGACCTGCTGCTCTTCTTCGCCGTTACGGTTAATAACGGTTTCAGTTTGCAGGTTGTCCATCATCGCTTTGGATACACGATCGTTCGCCGCGGCCCAGATATCGATAACTTTGTTGTAGCGTTCGCCAGCGGTAACCAGACCCGACTGGAACTGCTCCTGAATCTCAGCAACTTCCGCTTCCGCTTCGCTGATGATCTCGTATTTTTTCTCCGGGATGACCATGTCATCGATACCAACGGATGCACCTGAGCGCGCTGCATAAGCAAAGCCGGTGTACATCGTCTGGTCCGCAAAAATAACGGTCGGTTTCAGGCCCAGAATACGGTAGCAGGTGTTCAGCATTTTGGAGATCGCTTTCTTACCCAGCGCCTGGTTGACGATGGAGAAAGGCAGACCTTTCGGTACGATCATCCACAGAATGGCACGGCCGATAGTCGTGTCTTTCAGGCTGGTTTTCGCAACGAATTCGCCGTTAGCATCTTTTTCGTATTCAGTGATACGCACTTTAACGCGCGCATGCAGAGAGGCCAGGCCAGCGCGATAAATACGCTCAGCTTCTTTCGGGCCAGTCAGCACCATGCCTTCGCCTTTGGCGTTAACACAGTCACGGGTCATGTAGTACAGACCCAGTACAACGTCCTGAGACGGAACGATGATTGGTTCGCCGTTCGCCGGAGACAGGATGTTGTTGGTAGACATCATCAGCGCACGCGCTTCGAGCTGGGCTTCCAGCGTCAGCGGTACGTGAACAGCCATCTGGTCACCATCGAAGTCGGCGTTGTATGCCGCACAAACCAGCGGGTGCAGCTGAATAGCTTTACCTTCGATCAGTACCGGCTCAAATGCCTGGATACCCAAACGGTGCAGGGTTGGTGCACGGTTCAGCAGTACCGGGTGTTCGCGGATCACTTCGTCCAGGATATCCCAAACGACAGCTTCTTCACGCTCAACCATTTTCTTAGCGGCTTTAATGGTGGTGGCGAGGCCACGCAGTTCCAGCTTGCCGTAGATGAACGGTTTGAACAGCTCCAGCGCCATTTTCTTCGGCAGACCGCACTGATGCAGACGCAGGTATGGACCTACGGTGATTACAGAACGACCGGAGTAGTCAACGCGCTTACCGAGCAGGTTCTGACGGAAACGACCCTGCTTACCTTTGATCATATCGGCCAAAGATTTCAGAGGACGTTTGTTAGAACCGGTGATCGCACGACCGCGACGACCGTTATCCAGCAGGGCGTCGACCGCTTCCTGCAGCATACGTTTTTCGTTGCGTACGATGATGTCCGGCGCAGCCAGATCCAGCAGACGTTTCAGACGGTTGTTACGGTTAATGACGCGACGATACAGATCGTTCAGGTCAGAAGTCGCGAAACGACCGCCATCCAGCGGAACCAGCGGACGCAGATCTGGCGGCAGAACCGGCAGAACGGTCAGGATCATCCACTCCGGCTTGTTGCCAGACTGGACGAACGCTTCCAGCAGTTTGATACGCTTGGTCAGCTTCTTACGCTTGGTTTCGGAGTTGGTTTCGTTCAGCTCTTCGCGCAGAGTTTCACACTCTTGCTCCAGATCCATGCTCTTCAGCAGGGCCTGGATAGCTTCCGCACCCATCTTCGCGTCAAATTCGTCACCGAACTCTTCCAGCGCGTCCAGATACTGTTCTTCAGTCAGGATCTGCTGGCGTTCCAGGTTGGTCATACCGCCTTCGATAACCACATAGGATTCGAAGTACAGCACGCGTTCGATATCGCGCAGCGGCATATCGAGCAGCAGGCCGATACGGGACGGCAGAGACTTCAGGAACCAGATGTGGGCGGTCGGAGACGCCAGCTCGATGTGGCCCATACGCTCACGGCGCACTTTAGTCTGGGTCACTTCAACGCCGCACTTCTCACAGATCACACCGCGGTGTTTCAGGCGCTTGTACTTACCGCACAGGCACTCGTAGTCTTTTACTGGCCCGAAAATACGCGCACAGAAAAGGCCGTCACGCTCAGGTTTGAACGTACGGTAGTTAATGGTTTCCGGCTTTTTAACTTCACCAAAAGACCATGAACGGATCATGTCTGGCGATGCCAGAGCAATTTTGATCGCATCAAACTCTTCGGTTTTAGTTTGCGCTTTCAGAAACTTTAATAAGTCTTTCACGGATTTGCTCCCGTCGGAGTTAGCACAATCTGGCGCCGGGTCTTACCCCGGCACCAGTGACCTGTTTGAGCGAGAGTTACTCGTCTTCCAGTTCGATGTTGATGCCCAGCGAGCGAATCTCTTTCAACAGTACGTTGAAGGATTCCGGCATGCCCGGTTCCATCTGATGGTTGCCGTCCACGATGTTCTTATACATCTTAGTACGGCCGTTCACGTCATCAGACTTAACGGTGAGCATTTCCTGCAGGGTGTATGCTGCGCCATATGCTTCCAGCGCCCACACTTCCATCTCCCCGAAGCGCTGACCACCGAACTGCGCCTTACCACCCAGCGGCTGCTGAGTAACCAGGCTGTAAGAACCGGTAGAACGCGCATGCATCTTGTCATCAACCAGGTGGTTCAGTTTCAGCATGTACATGTAGCCAACGGTAACCTGGCGCTCGAATTGCTCACCGGTACGACCGTCGAACAGGGTGATCTGGCCGGAAGTCGGCAGGCCACCAAGCTGTAACAGTTCCTTGATTTCAGACTCTTTCGCACCGTCGAAGACCGGCGTTGCGATCGGCATACCTTTTTTCAGGTTTTCAGCGAGACGCATAACTTCTTCGTCAGTGAAGGTATTCAGATCAACCTTCTGACGCACGTCGGTACCCAGATCGTAGGCACGCTGGATGAATTCGCGCAGTTTGGCGACTTCCTGCTGCTGTTTCAGCATGGCGTTGATTTTCTCGCCAATACCTTTCGCAGCCATACCCAGGTGAGTTTCCAGGATCTGACCGATGTTCATACGAGACGGTACGCCCAGCGGGTTCAGTACGATGTCAACCGGCGTGCCGTTTTCATCGTAAGGCATATCTTCGATCGGGTTGATCTTAGAGATAACACCCTTGTTACCGTGACGGCCTGCCATTTTGTCACCAGGCTGAATCTGACGTTTAACGGCCAGATACACTTTGACAATCTTCAGCACGCCCGGTGCCAGATCGTCGCCCTGAGTGATTTTGCGGCGTTTCGCTTCGAGTTTTTTCTCGAACTCGTGTTTCAGTTCGTCGTACTGCTCAGCCAGCTGTTCCAGCTGATTCTGTTTCTCTTCGTCGGTCAGGCCCAGTTCCAGCCAGCGATCGCGCGGCAGCTTATCGAGCTTCTCAGCTTCGATACCGCCGGAGACCAGCACCGCGTAGATACGACCAAACAGGCCAGCTTCGAGGATCTGCAGTTCTTCAGACAGGTCTTTCTTCGCCTGTTTGAGCTGCATCTCTTCAATTTCCAGCGCACGTTTGTCTTTTTCTACGCCGTCGCGGGTAAAGACCTGAACGTCGATAATGGTACCGGAGACACCGTTTGGTACGCGCAGGGAAGAGTCTTTAACGTCAGACGCCTTCTCACCGAAGATCGCACGCAGCAGTTTCTCTTCCGGCGTCAGCTGGGTTTCACCTTTCGGCGTTACCTTACCAACCAGAATATCGCCACCGGTCACTTCCGCGCCGATATAAACGATACCGGATTCATCCAGTTTAGAGAGCGCAGCTTCACCCACGTTCGGGATGTCGGCGGTGATCTCTTCCGGCCCCAGCTTGGTGTCACGAGACACGCACGCCAGTTCCTGAATGTGGATGGTGGTAAAACGGTCTTCCTGGACAACACGCTCGGAAACGAGGATGGAGTCTTCGAAGTTGTAACCGTTCCACGGCATGAACGCGACGCGCATGTTCTGGCCGAGCGCCAGTTCACCGAGGTCGGTAGACGGGCCGTCAGCCAGCACGTCACCGCGCTCAATCGGCTCACCCAGAGAGACACACGGCATCTGGTTGATGCAGGTGTTCTGGTTAGAACGGGTGTACTTGGTCAGGTTATAGATGTCGATACCTGCTTCGCCCGGGTACATCTCGTCTTCGTTAACTTTGATAACGATACGGGAAGCATCCACGTACTGAACGGTACCGCCACGTTTAGCGACCGCAGTTACACCGGAGTCAACGGCAACAGCACGTTCCATACCGGTACCAACCAGCGGCTTATCAGCGCGCAGAGTCGGAACGGCCTGACGTTGCATGTTCGCACCCATCAATGCACGGTTGGCGTCATCGTGTTCCAGGAACGGGATCAGGGACGCACCGACGGATACCACCTGCTGGGTGGATACGTCCATGTAGTCAACCTGGTCGCGGCTGAACAAGCTGGATTCGCCTTTACTACGGCAGGTAACCAGATCTTCTACAAAGTGGCCTTCGTCATCCAGGTTGGAGTTCGCCTGAGCAATAACGTAGTTGCCTTCTTCGATAGCAGACAGGTAATGAATTTCGTCGGTTACAACACCGTCAGTCACTTTACGGTACGGGGTCTCGAGGAAACCGTATTCGTTCGTCTGTGCGTACACGGACAGGGAGTTGATCAGACCGATGTTCGGACCTTCAGGCGTTTCGATTGGACATACGCGACCGTAGTGGGTCGGGTGTACGTCTCGAACTTCAAAGCCTGCGCGTTCACGGGTCAGACCGCCCGGGCCGAGTGCAGAGATACGACGTTTGTGCGTAATCTCAGACAGCGGGTTGTTCTGGTCCATAAACTGAGACAGCTGGCTGGAGCCAAAGAACTCTTTCACTGCCGCAGAAATCGGCTTGGCGTTGATCATATCCTGAGGCATCAGGGTATCCAGATCGCCCAGAGACAGACGCTCTTTCACCGCACGCTCTACGCGGACCAGGCCAACGCGGAACTGGTTTTCCGCCATTTCGCCAACGGAACGGATACGACGGTTGCCGAGGTGGTCGATATCATCGACTTCGCCTTTACCGTTACGGATATCGATGAGCTTCTTCATCACTTCGATGATGTCTTCTTTGCTCAGGATACCGGAACCTTCGATTTCGTCGCGCAGCAGAGAACGGTTGAACTTCATACGACCTACCGCGGACAGATCGTAGCGGTCTTCGGAGAAGAACAGGTTCTCGAACAGGCTTTCAGCCGCTTCACGAGTCGGCGGCTCACCAGGGCGCATCATGCGGTAGATTTCTACCAGCGCGCTCAGACGGTCGTTGGTCGGGTCGACGCGTACAGTCTCAGAGATGTACGGACCGTGATCCAGATCGTTGGTGAACAGCGTTTCGATACGCTTATGGCCAGACTGGCTCAGCTTGGCCAGCAGATCCAGGCTCAGCTCCATGTTCGCCGGGCAGATCAGCTCGCCAGTAGATTCGTCAACATAGTCTTTAGAGGCAACTTTGCCAGCGATGTACTCAACCGGAACTTCGATATGTTTGATATCGTCTTTTTCCAGCTGGCGAATGTGACGTGCGGTGATGCGACGCCCTTTCTCAACGTACACTTTGCCGTTCGCTTCGATGTCGAAGGAGGCCGTTTCGCCGCGCAGACGCTCCGGTACCAGTTCCATCTGCAGCTTGTTATCGCGAATTTCAAAGACCACTTTCTCGAAGAACAGGTCAAGGATCTGCTCAGTGGTGTAATTCAGCGCGCGCAGGATGATGGTAGCCGGCAGCTTACGACGACGGTCGATACGGACAAACAGGTTGTCTTTCGGGTCGAACTCGAAGTCCAGCCAGGAGCCACGGTAAGGAATGATACGTGCGTTATACAGGACCTTACCGGAAGAGTGGGTCTTACCTTTGTCACTGTCAAAGAAGACGCCCGGGCTACGGTGCAGCTGAGAAACGATAACGCGCTCGGTACCGTTGATAACGAAGGTACCGTTGTCGGTCATGAGCGGAATTTCGCCCATGTAGACTTCTTGTTCTTTAATGTCTTTAACGGTGCCTTCCGGCGCTTCGCGCTCGTAGATCACCAGACGCAGTTTGACGCGCAGCGGTGCCGAGTAGGTCACGCCACGGATCTGACATTCTTTAACGTCAAAAACCGGTTCGCCCAAACGGTAGCTGACGTACTGCAGCTCAGAGTTACCGCTGTAGCTTTTGATCGGGAATACGGAACGGAAAGCTGCTTCCAGACCATACTGCCCTTCAGGATCTTGCTCGATGAACTTCTGAAACGAGTCAAGCTGGATAGAAAGGAGATAAGGTATGTCCAGAACCTGCGGACGTTTACCAAAATCCTTACGAATACGTTTTTTCTCGGTATAGGAGTAAACCATAGGGTTCCTCAGCTCGCTGACAAGTCGACCCATCTGCCCACATAAGGCAGTTTTTTATGCAACACTATTTTGTTGACCGGAAAATGGAACACTTTCCGCAATACCTGTTTCTATCACGCTTAAACCATTTCATTGCGATTTACACAGCTCAGGAGCCCTAACCTGTCGCAGTATATTAAGTCGTCTATAGAAACAAGCATTGTCAGGACAACCAGTAGTCAAACAGTGTGAAATTCTACTGGCGCCTTACAGCGCAAAAAGGCTGGTGACTAAAAAGTCACCAGCCATCAGCCTGATTTCTCAGGCTGCAACCGGAAAGGTTGGCTTATTTAACTTCAACTTCAGCGCCAGCTTCTTCCAGAGATTTTTTCAGTGCTTCAGCGTCATCTTTGCTCACGCCTTCTTTCAGAGCGGCCGGAGCAGATTCTACCAGGTCTTTAGCTTCTTTCAGACCCAGGCCAGTTGCGCCACGTACTGCTTTGATAACGGCAACTTTGTTAGCGCCGATACCTTTCAGAATTACGTCGAATTCAGTTTTTTCTTCAGCAGCTTCAACCGGGCCAGCAGCTACAGCTACAGCAGCAGCAGCGGAAACACCGAATTTTTCTTCCATTGCAGAGATCAGCTCAACAACGTCCATTACGGACATAGCGGATACTGCTTCAATGATTTGATCTTTAGTGATAGACATTTAAATTGTTCCTGAATATCAGAATAAGTTTATACGTAAGCGAATGCTTTACAAAGACAACTGCGATTAAGCAGCTTCTTTCGCATCGCGTACAGCAGCCAGAGTGCGAACCAGTTTGCCAGCCGAAGCTTCTTTCATGGTTGCCATCAGGCGTGCAATTGCTTCTTCGTAGGTCGGCAGAGTTGCCAGGCGGTCGATTTGCGACGCCGGGATCAGCTCACCTTCAAAGGCTGCGGCTTTGACCTCAAATTTTGCATTCGCTTTCGCGAACTCTTTGAACAGACGAGCGGCAGCGCCCGGGTGTTCCATAGAGTATGCAATCAGGGTCGGACCAACAAACGTGTCTTTCAGGCACTCGAAAGGAGTACCTTCAACGACGCGGCGCAGCAGGGTGTTACGAACAACACGCATGTATACGCCAGCTTCACGACCTGCTTTACGCAGTTCAGTCATTTTGTCTACAGTCACGCCACGGGAATCCGCAACTACTGCAGACAGCGCGCCTTTGGCTACTTCGCTGACTTCAGCAACAATCGCTTGTTTGTCTTGAAGATTTAAAGCCATTAGCTTTGCTCCTGGATGTTTGCCAGAGCTCATGCTCCGGAACTCACTTCACTCGACTCAAAGAGAAGAGCGTCTTAATACGGTGAGCAGAAACAAGCCAGAGTATCCAAAAATAATCTTAGCGTTCTGTCACCGTCTACGCAGGGCATTAAGTCTCTTGCGAAACACCTGCGGTCTTCGACGGAGGCCTGGATAGGCCAGGCTCCAACGAACAAATTCTTTCTATGACTTCGTCCTTTGAACCGCAGCTGTGTTAGCTGCGCTCGTTCACACCAGTCACATAGTTAACTATGCTCCTGGTGATTCACTCACTTGCTGCCTTGCTGCAATTCAAATGACTCGCATAGTGCTCTGTTATATTTCAACAGAATCGTGGGGGTAGAATTGTAGACAAAACCACCGCCCACGTAAAGCTAATCTTAGTTCGCAGATGCGCTCAGACCAGCCTGATCAACGGCAACGCCAGCACCCATGGTGGTGGAGATGCTGATTTTCTTGATGTACACGCCTTTAGCTTGAGTCGGTTTTGCTTTTTTCAGCGCAACCAGCAGAGCTTCCAGGTTTTCTTTCAGTTTATCAGCGTCAAAATCCACTTTACCGATGGTGGTGTGGATGATGCCGTTTTTGTCGTTACGGTAACGAACCTGACCTGCTTTAGCGTTCTTAACCGCTTCAGCAACGTTCGGCGTTACGGTACCCACTTTCGGGTTTGGCATCAGGCCGCGCGGACCCAGAACCTGGCCCAGCTGGCCAACAACGCGCATTGCATCCGGGGAAGCAATAACAACGTCAAAGTTCATTTCGCCTTTTTTGATCTGGTCAGCCAGATCTTCCATACCTACCAGCTCTGCGCCAGCAGCTTTAGCTGCTTCAGCGTTCGGGCCCTGGGCAAATACGGCTACGCGAACTGAACGGCCAGTACCGTGCGGCAGTACGGTCGCGCCGCGGACGTTCTGGTCAGATTTACGCGCGTCGATGCCGAGGTTAACGGCAACATCAACGCTTTCAACGAACTTAGCAGTAGCCAGTTCTTTCAGCAGAGAGATGGCTTCGTTGATGTCGTACTGTTTGGTCGCATCAACTTTGTCACGAATCACGGACATGCGCTTGGTCAGTTTAGCCATTTCTTAGTCCTCCACTACCAGGCCCATGGAACGTGCAGTACCTTCAATGGAGCGAGTCATCGCTTCAATGTCGGAACCAGTCATGTCGGCAGCTTTGGTCTGCGCGATTTCCTGCAGCTGAGCGCGGGAAATTTTACCTACTTTGTCTTTGTTCGGTTTACCGGAACCAGACTTGATACCAGCCGCTTTTTTCAGCAGAACTGCTGCCGGCGGAGTTTTGGTAACGAAGGTGAAAGAACGGTCAGCGTAAACGGTAATAACAACCGGGATCGGCAGACCTTTTTCCAGGGATTCAGTTTTTGCGTTGAACGCTTTGCAGAATTCCATGATGTTCACACCCTGCTGACCCAGTGCTGGACCAACCGGTGGACTCGGGTTTGCCATACCAGCTGCAACCTGCAGCTTGACATAGGCTTGTACTTTCTTAGCCATGTAAATTTCCTCGTTTGGGTGTAGCGCCTAAAAAGGCTCCCCGTGATAAATATCGCTTTATGGGAATCAGACCCATAAAAACAAAAGGCGCGAAATTGTATGTCAATTCCGCGCCTCATGCAACGATTAAAACGTTGCTTTTTTGATCGGCTGTTAGGCTTTTTCTACCTGAGCGAAGTCCAGCTCAACCGGCGTCGCACGACCAAAGATAGAAACGGACACTTTCAGACGAGACTTCTCGTAGTCCACTTCTTCAACCACACCGTTAAAGTCGGCAAATGGACCGTCGCTAACGCGAACCATTTCACCCGGCTCAAACAGCGTTTTCGGCCGCGGCTTATCGCCAACCTGCTGCAGACGGTTCATGATCGCGTCGACTTCTTTGTCGCTGATCGGTGCCGGACGGTCAGATGTACCGCCGATGAAACCCATCACACGCGGTACGCTGCGCACCAGGTGCCAGCTCGCGTCGTTCATCACCATCTGGACCAGCACGTAGCCCGGGAAGAATTTGCGTTCGCTTTTACGACGCTGGCCGCCGCGGATTTCGACCACTTCTTCGGTCGGCACCATGACTTCGCCAAACAACTCTTCCATATTGTGTAATTTGATATGTTCACGCAACGAGGTAGCTACGCGACCTTCAAAACCGGAAAACGCCTGAACGACGTACCAGCGTTTTTTAGGAGCTTCAGACATCTCAGAACCTCAGGCCAGTGATAAAGGATACCAGGCGAACCAGAATACCATCCAGTCCCCACAGGATCAGTGACATTACGGCAGTCACTGCGGCAACAATCAGCGTGGTATGCAACGTTTCCTGGCGAGTCGGCCAGATCACCTTGCGGACTTCGGTTCTCGCTTCACGAGCGAAGGCGACTGTCGCCTTACCTTTTGTCGTTAACAGCGCGACACCGCCCGCTGCAGCGATCAGAATCACTACAGCCAGCGCACGCACTGCCAGCATAATGTCACGATAAAGGAAGTTGCCGACGATGGCCACAACCAGCAGCACGACTACGATTGTCCACTTCATCGCTTCGAGGCCGCGCCCGCTCCCTTGAGCTTCGGTATTCGCACTCATAAACCAACCTGTCACAAGAATTCAGACAAATAACTTCACCCCGCATGAAATGCGAGGCGACCAAACCGAAATGCTCTGCTGCGTTTCGGACTTAACGCCCTCTTCAGAGCCTGTCTCAGCAATGATTATGACCCAAAAAATCACTGATGAGCCAGGTTCTGGTGTGAAAGCGTGCAAAAAGGGCATCAAATGATGCCCTTTTATTGCGCATTGCGTCAAATGTTATCAGCGATTAGCCGAGAACTTTAGCAACCACGCCCGCGCCAACGGTACGGCCACCTTCACGGATTGCGAAACGCAGACCGTCGTCCATCGCGATCGGGTGGATCAGGGTAACAACCATTTTGATGTTGTCGCCCGGCATTACCATCTCTACGCCTTCCGGCAGTTCGATGGTGCCAGTCACGTCAGTTGTACGGAAGTAGAACTGCGGACGGTAGCCTTTGAAGAACGGAGTATGACGGCCGCCTTCGTCTTTGGACAGAATGTACACTTCAGATTCGAACTTGGTGTGCGGCTTGATAGAACCCGGCTTAGCCAGTACCTGACCACGTTCGATTTCTTCACGTTTGATACCACGCAGCAGAACACCAACGTTCTCACCAGCACGGCCTTCGTCCAGCAGTTTGCGGAACATTTCAACGCCAGTACAGGTAGACTTCGCAGTCTCTTTGATACCAACGATTTCAACTTCTTCGCCAACTTTGATGATACCGCGCTCTACACGACCGGTAACAACGGTACCACGACCGGAGATGGAGAATACGTCTTCGATCGGCAGCAGGAACGGCTTGTCAATCGCACGCTCTGGTTCCGGGATGTAAGAATCCAGGTAGCCAGCCAGTTCGATAATTTTCGCTTCCCAGTCTGCGTCACCTTCCAGCGCTTTCAGAGCGGAACCGCGAACGATCGGAGTGTCGTCGCCCGGGAAATCGTACTGAGACAGAAGTTCACGAACTTCCATTTCAACCAGTTCCAGCAGCTCTTCGTCATCAACCATGTCGCATTTGTTCAGGAACACGATGATGTACGGAACGCCTACCTGACGACCCAGCAGGATGTGCTCACGAGTCTGCGGCATCGGGCCGTCAGTCGCAGCAACAACCAGGATCGCGCCATCCATCTGCGCAGCACCGGTGATCATGTTTTTAACATAGTCGGCGTGGCCCGGGCAGTCTACGTGCGCGTAGTGGCGAGTCGGGGTGTCATATTCAACGTGAGAAGTGTTGATGGTGATACCACGAGCTTTTTCTTCCGGCGCGTTATCGATCTGGTCGAATGCGCGAGCAGAACCACCGTAGGTTTTAGCCAGAACGGTAGTGATTGCAGCGGTCAGCGTTGTTTTACCATGGTCAACGTGGCCGATAGTACCGACGTTAACGTGCGGTTTTGTACGTTCAAACTTTTCTTTAGACATCGATTGTCCCTCTAAGACACGGATAAATCGGTGATATCACCACATCAACCGGGCAACATGCCCGACTTGTTGAATGCAATAAACAAGAGAGAAACAGGGGAGGAGAGATAAAGAAGTGGTGCTGATACCCAGAGTCGAACTGGGGACCTCACCCTTACCAAGGGTGCGCTCTACCAACTGAGCCATATCAGCACGTTTGGAGCGGGCAGCGGGAATCGAACCCGCATCATCAGCTTGGAAGGCTGAGGTAATAGCCATTATACGATGCCCGCATCCTGAAACTCGGCTACCCAGTTCTTTCTATAACAAAAAAAAGAGAAGCGTCTCTTTTTTTGTTTGAGCTGACCAGTTTAACCAATCAACTCTGGCTCCGCAAAGCGTTGCCGAAAGATGGTGGTGGGGGAAGGATTCGAACCTTCGAAGTCGATGACGGCAGATTTACAGTCTGCTCCCTTTGGCCGCTCGGGAACCCCACCAGGCACTTGATGGTGCCGACTACCGGAATCGAACTGGTGACCTACTGATTACAAGTCAGTTGCTCTACCTACTGAGCTAAGTCGGCATCAAGTAGCGCGCATTCTAGGGAGACCTGCGAGTTCATGCAACTAAAAAATTGCAGAAAATGTTCTATTGCTCACATTTTGTGCTCAAACGAGAAAAAATGGTGTAATTTCAAACAGAGCAGGACAAAAATACGCCAATCATCCTCACGGACAGGGTTGCCGAGGAGGGCAAAAAGTAGAGTGATGTCGCTAAAGCGGCATCGATACCCCATCACCTGACCACCCGATTCAATGAATAACCCACGGGTCTCTGCTGAGAACTTTATATCCCCTTACCAAACCATTCATCTCTGTGATGCTACCTTTAGAAAGCATCATTCAATGAGTTTTTTTCTTATTATTCCTCGCAATCTGGTGTTACCCTCCTGCCCATTGTCCTGATTAACTAGTGTGAAGCACCCCGCCTTCATGTAATTCGGCGGTTGCAAGAGCATGCTTATGAGCCTAAAAGAGCAAACGTTAATGACACCGTATCTACAATTTAACCGCGACCAATGGGCTGCGCTTCGTGATTCCGTTCCGATGACGCTAACAGAAGAAGAAATCACGCGGTTAAAAGGCATCAACGAAGATCTTTCCCTGGAAGAAGTAGCGGAAATTTATTTGCCGCTGTCGCGTTTACTCAATTTCTATATCAGCTCTAATCTGCGCCGCCAGGCTGTACTGGAACAATTCCTTGGCACCAACGGCCAACGTATTCCTTACATCATTAGCATTGCGGGTAGCGTGGCGGTCGGGAAGAGCACTACCGCGCGCGTGCTGCAAGCATTGCTGAGCCGCTGGCCTGAACATCGACATGTAGAATTAATCACGACAGATGGTTTTCTGCATCCTAACGCGGTATTGAAAGAACGCGGCCTGATGAAGAAGAAGGGCTTCCCGCAGTCTTATGACATGCATCGCTTGGTTAAATTCGTCTCAGACCTGAAATCCGGCGTTCCTGACGCTACGGCGCCGGTCTATTCACATCTGATTTACGACGTCATTCCTGATGGGGATAAAACCGTCACGCAGCCTGATATATTAATTCTTGAGGGTTTAAATGTTCTGCAGAGCGGCATGGATTATCCACACGATCCGCATCATGTATTTGTTTCGGACTTCGTTGATTTTTCAATTTACGTCGATGCGCCTGAAGAACTGCTAAAAAACTGGTATATCAATCGTTTTCTGAAATTCCGCGAAGGCGCGTTTACCGACCCGGACTCCTATTTTCATAGCTATGCTCAGCTGTCTAAAGATGAAGCAATTGATATTGCCACATCGCTGTGGAATGAGATTAATCTTTTGAATTTAAAAGAGAACATTCTACCAACCCGTGAGCGAGCCAGCCTTATAATGACCAAAAGCGCAAACCACTCTGTGAATCAGGTGCGTTTAAGAAAATAAAAAAGGGAGCGTTAGCTCCCCTTTTTTTATTCAGCGCTGCGCAATGATATCTCACCGCCAATCCAGGGTTTTACCATCCCGTCCTGCTCCAGTAATAATGCGCCTTGAGCATCAATACCTCGCGAAATACCAAAGATCTCTTTATCGCCAATAATAAGTTTAACCGGTCGATTAATAAAGTTATCGAGCTTTTCCCAGCGGGTGAGATAGGGTGCCAGACCTTCATTCTCAAAAAGTTTAAATCCTGCCCGCAGCTCTTTAATCAGACAAGCCGCTAACGTATTACGATCGATAGAGATCCCTGCCTCCTGGAGGCTGATCCAACCCTGATTGACAACATCAGATTCCACCCGGCGCATCATGAGGTTAATCCCCGCGCCGCTGACTATCTGCGCAGCATCGCCGGTTTTCCCCGTCAGTTCCACCAGGATCCCGGACAACTTCCGATCCTGTAAATAGAGATCGTTTGGCCATTTCACCCGAACTTTATCCGCCCCCAGGCTTTGCAGCACCTCGGCAATGACGATCCCAATGACCAGACTCAAGCCTATAGCCGCAGCAGGGCCCTGCTCCAGTCGCCAGTACATTGAAAGGTAAAGGTTAGAACCAAACGGCGAGAACCACTTGCGCCCGCGGCGGCCGCGACCTGCCTGCTGATACTCAGCCACGCAGGCATCACCCGATTGCAGTTCGCTAAGTCTGTCCAGAAGATACTGGTTCGTGGAATCAATCACCGGTAGTACGGTTACCCGGCCATGCTCGATCTGCCTGGCGATCTGCTCTTCATCCAGAAGCTGGATAGGCTCAGGGAGACTGTAGCCTTTACCCGGTACGGTAAATACGTCGACTCCCCAATCGCGTAACGTTTGAATATGCTTGTTGATTGCTGCCCGACTCATCCCTAAACGCTCGCCAAGCTGTTCACCTGAGTGAAATTCAGCGTCGGCCAGGATCGATATTAGCGTCAAAGGAACGGTGTAGTCTTTCATGCGATGGTCTCCTCGGCATTAACTTCTCCCGTTTCACCGATAAAGCGCACTTCCGGCTGTAACCAGATATTAAACTTCTCACCAACCTGCTGGCGTACGTAATGAGCCAGCTCAACCACGTCTTCACTGGTTGCCTGATGCTGATTGATCAATACCAGCGCCTGCTGGCTATGCACCGCTGCGCCACCCATCACTTTACCTTTAAGCTGGCATTGATCGATAAGCCAGCCGGCGGCAAGTTTCATACTGCCATCCGGCTGAGGGTAGTGAGGGATGCCCGGATAGGTCGCCAGCAGCGCTTGCGCCTTGTCCGCGCTAACGACCGGGTTCTTAAAGAAGCTCCCCGCATTTCCATTCACTTTTGGATCGGGGAGTTTGGTCATGCGCATATGACAGACGGCGTCAAATACCTGCTGCGGGGTAACGGTTTGCGGATCGAGCCGGGTTAAATCACCGTAGGTCAAAACGGGTTGCCAGGCTTTTGGCAACGTCAAACCAACCGCCACAATGGCGTAGCGGTCCTGATATTCATGTTTAAAAATACTGTCCCGGTAGCCAAAGCGACATTCAGCAGCGGAAAGACGCTGTTTCACACCCGTGACCAACTCAATGCAGTCGACGTACCGGCAAACCTTCTGTAATTCAACGCCGTAAGCACCAATATTTTGAATCGGCGAGGAGCCGGCGCAGCCAGGAATCAAAGCAAGATTTTCCAGGCCCGGCATTCCGTTATTTAACGCAAACTGGACCAGCTGATGCCAGTTTTCTCCTGCACCAACATGCAAATGCCACGCGCCAGGTGTTTCACTCACTTCTATCCCCATAATACGGTTGATAATGACCGTACCGGAATAATCCTTCAGGAACAGAACATTGCTTCCTTCACCAAGGATCAGGGTTGGCTGGCGCTCTGCGGTGGCATTTTGCCAGGCATCCAGTAGCTGTTTTTCAGTTTCGGCGCGTACAATCGCTTTGGCAGAACGGTCAATACCGAAGGTGTTCCAGGGCTTAAGTGAGTGGCTCATAATGGCTTCCAGATGCAAAATCTGCATTAGTTTACCGTATATAGTGAGGGAAGGCTTGCCTGATTGTCAGGGGGAGCAGGTACCATGGCGTGCCTAAAATCTGGCAATTTTAAACGACAAAAACGCAAAAAGCCCATCCGTCAGGATGGGCTCTTCACTTGTTTGATGCCTGGCAGTTCCCTACTCTCACATGGGGAGACCCCACACTACCATCGGCGCTACGGCGTTTCACTTCTGAGTTCGGCATGGGGTCAGGTGGGACCACCGCGCTGTCGCCGCCAGGCAAATTCTGTTGTCAGAAACGAATCTTTTACACCGATGCTGCGTTGGCTGCATTCGTAAAGTCAGTCACATACTACAGTATGCTCCTTCCTTTACTTCATTTGCCGCCTTGCCTCAGCGTAAAATCTTTCGTTCCCGAAAATCTGTAATCTAAGCTGAAATTGTTGTCTTCTCAAATCGCCAAAACATCTTCGGCGTTGTAAGGTTAAGCCTCACGGTTCATTAGTACCGGTTAGCTCAACGCATCGCTGCGCTTACACACCCGGCCTATCAACGTCGTCGTCTTCAACGTTCCTTCAGGACCCTTAAAGGGTCAGGGAGAACTCATCTCGGGGCAAGTTTCGTGCTTAGATGCTTTCAGCACTTATCTCTTCCGCATTTAGCTACCGGGCAATGCCATTGGCATGACAACCCGAACACCAGTGATGCGTCCACTCCGGTCCTCTCGTACTAGGAGCAGCCCCCCTCAATTCTCCAGCGCCCACGGCAGATAGGGACCGAACTGTCTCACGACGTTCTAAACCCAGCTCGCGTACCACTTTAAATGGCGAACAGCCATACCCTTGGGACCTACTTCAGCCCCAGGATGTGATGAGCCGACATCGAGGTGCCAAACACCGCCGTCGATATGAACTCTTGGGCGGTATCAGCCTGTTATCCCCGGAGTACCTTTTATCCGTTGAGCGATGGCCCTTCCATTCAGAACCACCGGATCACTATGACCTGCTTTCGCACCTGCTCGCGCCGTCACGCTCGCAGTCAAGCCAGCTTATGCCATTGCACTAACCTCCTGATGTCCGACCAGGATTAGCTGACCTTCGTGCTCCTCCGTTACTCTTTAGGAGGAGACCGCCCCAGTCAAACTACCCACCAGACACTGTCCGCAACCCGGATTACGGGCCCACGTTAGAACACCAGCCATTAAAGGGTGGTATTTCAAGGATGGCTCCATGCAGACTGGCGTCCACACTTCAAAGCCTCCCACCTATCCTACACATCAAGGACCAGTGTTCAGTGTCAAGCTATAGTAAAGGTTCACGGGGTCTTTCCGTCTTGCCGCGGGTACACTGCATCTTCACAGCGAGTTCAATTTCACTGAGTCTCGGGTGGAGACAGCCTGGCCATCATTACGCCATTCGTGCAGGTCGGAACTTACCCGACAAGGAATTTCGCTACCTTAGGACCGTTATAGTTACGGCCGCCGTTTACCGGGGCTTCGATCAAGAGCTTCTCCGTGAGGATAACCCCATCAATTAACCTTCCGGCACCGGGCAGGCGTCACACCGTATACGTCCACTTTCGTGTTTGCACAGTGCTGTGTTTTTAATAAACAGTTGCAGCCAGCTGGTATCTTCGACTGATTTCAGCTCCATGAGCAAGTCACTTCACTTACCATCAGCGTGCCTTCTCCCGAAGTTACGGCACCATTTTGCCTAGTTCCTTCACCCGAGTTCTCTCAAGCGCCTTGGTATTCTCTACCTGACCACCTGTGTCGGTTTGGGGTACGATTTGATGTTACCTGATGCTTAGAGGCTTTTCCTGGAAGCAGGGCATTTGTCACTTCAGCACCGTAGTGCCTCGTCATCACACCTCAGCGTTGATAACGTTCCGGATTTACCTGGAACATCCGCCTACATGCTTAAACCGGGACAACCGTCGCCCGGCCAACATAGCCTTCTCCGTCCCCCCTTCGCAGTAACACCGAGTACAGGAATATTAACCTGTTTCCCATCGACTACGCCTTTCGGCCTCGCCTTAGGGGTCGACTCACCCTGCCCCGATTAACGTTGGACAG
This sequence comes from Klebsiella sp. LTGPAF-6F, assembly GCF_001753185.1. NCBI lineage: Bacteria > Pseudomonadati > Pseudomonadota > Gammaproteobacteria > Enterobacterales > Enterobacteriaceae > Klebsiella > Klebsiella sp. LTGPAF-6F. The sequence continues at coordinate 255,966 of NZ_CP017450.1, read as the reverse complement.
GAACCCTTGGTCTTCCGGCGTGCGGGTTTTTCACCCGCATTATCGTTACTTATGTCAGCATTCGCACTTCTGATACCTCCAGCAACCCTCACAGGCCACCTTCAACGGCTTACAGAACGCTCCCCTACCCAACAACACATAGTGTCGCTGCCGCAGCTTCGGTGCATGGTTTAGCCCCGTTACATCTTCCGCGCAGGCCGACTCGACCAGTGAGCTATTACGCTTTCTTTAAATGATGGCTGCTTCTAAGCCAACATCCTGGCTGTCTGGGCCTTCCCACATCGTTTCCCACTTAACCATGACTTTGGGACCTTAGCTGGCGGTCTGGGTTGTTTCCCTCTTCACGACGGACGTTAGCACCCGCCGTGTGTCTCCCGTGATAACATTCTTCGGTATTCGTAGTTTGCATCGGGTTGGTAAGTCGGGATGACCCCCTAGCCGAAACAGTGCTCTACCCCCGAAGATGAATTCACGAGGCGCTACCTAAATAGCTTTCGGGGAGAACCAGCTATCTCCCGGTTTGATTGGCCTTTCACCCCCAGCCACAAGTCATCCGCTAATTTTTCAACATTAGTCGGTTCGGTCCTCCAGTTAGTGTTACCCAACCTTCAACCTGCCCATGGCTAGATCACCGGGTTTCGGGTCTATACCCTGCAACTTAACGCCCAGTTAAGACTCGGTTTCCCTGCGGCTCCCCTATACGGTTAACCTTGCTACAGAATATAAGTCGCTGACCCATTATACAAAAGGTACGCAGTCACCCAACCAGTGGGCTCCTACTGCTTGTACGTACACGGTTTCAGGTTCTTTTTCACTCCCCTCGCCGGGGTTCTTTTCGCCTTTCCCTCACGGTACTGGTTCACTATCGGTCAGTCAGGAGTATTTAGCCTTGGAGGATGGTCCCCCATATTCAGACAGGATACCACGTGTCCCGCCCTACTCTTCGAGTTCACAACCTGTGCGTTTTAGTGTACGGGAGTATCACCCTGTACCCTGCGACTTTCCAGACGCTTCCACTAACACACAAGCTGATTCAGACTCCGGGCTGCTCCCCGTTCGCTCGCCGCTACTGGGGAATCTCGGTTGATTTCTTTTCCTCGGGGTACTTAGATGTTTCAGTTCCCCCGGTTCGCCTCGTTAACCTATGTATTCAGTTAACGATAGTGCAACGAATTGCACTGGGTTTCCCCATTCGGACATCGCCGGCTGTAACGGTTCATATCACCTTACCGACGCTTTTCGCAGATTAGCACGTCCTTCATCGCCTCTGACTGCCAGGGCATCCACCGTGTACGCTTAGTCGCTTAACCTCACAACCCGAAGATGTTTCGTAAAACATCGTCGTGTCGCGAAAATTTGAGAGACTCGAACACACATTAACTGTGTGTCGTTTCAATTTTCAGCTTGATCCAGATTTTTAAAGAGCAAAACTTCGCAGTGAACCTTTTCAGGTACACTCTGAAGTTTTCTTGTGTTGTGCAGTAAAGATGGTGGAGCTATGCGGGATCGAACCGCAGACCTCCTGCGTGCAAAGCAGGCGCTCTCCCAGCTGAGCTATAGCCCCATCGTAGTTAATCTCATTTACCGTAATTCGATTCCGGGCAAGGCGTGTAAGAACGAAGCATACTGAAGTATGCGAGTTATTTCACAACGCAGCACGGGAGCGAATTTGGTAGGCCTGAGTGGACTTGAACCACCGACCTCACCCTTATCAGGGGTGCGCTCTAACCACCTGAGCTACAAGCCTGCAGAGATTTTTTACTGCTACATTTTCATCAGACAATCTGTGTGAGCACTACAAAGGCAGGTTCTTTAAGGTAAGGAGGTGATCCAACCGCAGGTTCCCCTACGGTTACCTTGTTACGACTTCACCCCAGTCATGAATCACAAAGTGGTAAGCGCCCTCCCGAAGGTTAAGCTACCTACTTCTTTTGCAACCCACTCCCATGGTGTGACGGGCGGTGTGTACAAGGCCCGGGAACGTATTCACCGTGGCATTCTGATCCACGATTACTAGCGATTCCGACTTCATGGAGTCGAGTTGCAGACTCCAATCCGGACTACGACATACTTTATGAGGTCCGCTTGCTCTCGCGAGGTCGCTTCTCTTTGTATATGCCATTGTAGCACGTGTGTAGCCCTACTCGTAAGGGCCATGATGACTTGACGTCATCCCCACCTTCCTCCAGTTTATCACTGGCAGTCTCCTTTGAGTTCCCGGCCTAACCGCTGGCAACAAAGGATAAGGGTTGCGCTCGTTGCGGGACTTAACCCAACATTTCACAACACGAGCTGACGACAGCCATGCAGCACCTGTCTCACGGTTCCCGAAGGCACCAAAGCATCTCTGCTAAGTTCCGTGGATGTCAAGAGTAGGTAAGGTTCTTCGCGTTGCATCGAATTAAACCACATGCTCCACCGCTTGTGCGGGCCCCCGTCAATTCATTTGAGTTTTAACCTTGCGGCCGTACTCCCCAGGCGGTCGACTTAACGCGTTAGCTCCGGAAGCCACTCCTCAAGGGAACAACCTCCAAGTCGACATCGTTTACAGCGTGGACTACCAGGGTATCTAATCCTGTTTGCTCCCCACGCTTTCGCACCTGAGCGTCAGTCTTTGTCCAGGGGGCCGCCTTCGCCACCGGTATTCCTCCAGATCTCTACGCATTTCACCGCTACACCTGGAATTCTACCCCCTCTACAAGACTCCAGCCTGCCAGTTTCGAATGCAATTCCCAGGTTGAGCCCGGGGATTTCACATCCGACTTGACAGACCGCCTGCGTGCGCTTTACGCCCAGTAATTCCGATTAACGCTTGCACCCTCCGTATTACCGCGGCTGCTGGCACGGAGTTAGCCGGTGCTTCTTCTGCGGGTAACGTCAATTGCTGAGGTTATTAACCTCAACACCTTCCTCCCCGCTGAAAGTACTTTACAACCCGAAGGCCTTCTTCATACACGCGGCATGGCTGCATCAGGCTTGCGCCCATTGTGCAATATTCCCCACTGCTGCCTCCCGTAGGAGTCTGGACCGTGTCTCAGTTCCAGTGTGGCTGGTCATCCTCTCAGACCAGCTAGGGATCGTCGCCTAGGTGAGCCGTTACCCCACCTACCAGCTAATCCCATCTGGGCACATCTGATGGCAAGAGGCCCGAAGGTCCCCCTCTTTGGTCTTGCGACGTTATGCGGTATTAGCTACCGTTTCCAGTAGTTATCCCCCTCCATCAGGCAGTTTCCCAGACATTACTCACCCGTCCGCCACTCGTCACCCGAGAGCAAGCTCTCTGTGCTACCGTTCGACTTGCATGTGTTAGGCCTGCCGCCAGCGTTCAATCTGAGCCATGATCAAACTCTTCAATTTAAGTTTGATGCTCGTAGAATTAAACTTCGTAATGAATTACGTGTTCACTCTTTGAGACTTGGTATTCATTTTTCGTCTTGCGACGTTAAGAATCCATGTCACTTTGAGTGCCCACACAGATTGTCTGATAAATTGTTAAAGAGCAGTGCAACGCGGCTTTCGCTCACCGTCGCGAGGTCCCGTATAATACGTTTTCCTCATTCAGAGTCAAGCGATTATTTTCGCTTTTCTCTGCCGGTATTCATCGCTGAATCCCGCTGACCCGGCGGGCTGTAAGCCGTTGTTCCGTGTCAGTGGGAGCGCATTATAGGGAGTAATTCCGAAGTGACAAGGGGAAATTTCAAAAAACTTTTCGTTCGCTCAACTTTCCATCACCAGGATGGTTTAACGCGCTATTTGCTGGTCATTTGCGCAATTTCCCGCGCAAATCTGCCCACCTGCTGCCAGTCGGTATACACCACTTCTTTACTGACATCCGTTTCGCCGCCGGTCATCTTCATAATAAGGCGAATCATAAACCGATCGTACCAACGATAGCGTGGATAGCGGAGCGCGCCGGCAAACACCGCGCAGTGCTGCGGCTGCCACGGCGAGTTAAGCAGAAACTTGCGGGTGTAGCTGTTGGTCTGCGGCGTTCGTTTTTCTGGCTTACGCGCGACGAGGTTGACCGAGAAAAAGGCGCCCGGTAGCGCCTGCAGCGACTGAAGATGCGTTTTTACAAACCGTTCTAAGGCGGGATGAAAATGACCATAGCGGATTGATGCGCCGATGACGACACGATCGTATAAGGGCCACTCCACTTCATTGGTGCGGTTGAGATCGATCGTGTCCGCATCAATCCCCTGCTCTTTTAATTCAGATGCCAGATAGGAGGCGATTTCACGCGTCTGTCCGTCGCGGGTAGAAAAGAGAATCAAAGTTTTCACAGGCACTCCTGTTATTCGCGCCAGAAAGTCGGAGTAAATAGCACCAGCAAGGTGAACACTTCCAGACGACCAAACAGCATATTAGCAATCAAGATCCATTTTGCGACAGGGTTCATCGTCGCAAAGTTATCCGCCACAACACCCAGCCCAGGGCCAAGGTTATTCAGCGTCGCAACGACCGAAGCAAAGGCCGAGAAATCATCCACGCCGGTGGCGATAATCACCAGCATACTAATGATAAACACTAGCGCATAGGCGGAGAAGAATCCCCAGACGGCTTCCAGGATACGTTCCGGCAGCGCGCGGTTCCCCAGTTTAATACTGTATACCGCGTTAGGATGTACCAGCCGTTTAAGCTCACGGTTACCCTGCTTGAAAAGCAGAAGAATACGGATAACCTTCAAACCACCGCCTGTCGACCCGGCACAGCCGCCGATAAAAGCCGAACAGAGGAGGAGGACCGGCAAAAATAGCGGCCAGCGCGCAATGCTGTCGGTCGTGAAGCCCGCCGTTGTCGCCATCGATACAACCTGAAAGAACGCCTGATTCACCGTCATGAGCGCCGAACTGTAGACGTCATGCAGCCACAGCACCAGGGTACATACCACCACCAGCGTGAGCTGCACGCCGATGAACATGCGGAATTCGGGATCGCGCCAGTACACTTTCAGGCTGCGCCCGCTGAGTAATGAAAAGTGCAGGCCGTAGTTACAGCCCGATATCAGCAAGAAAATCGCAATAATGGAGTTAATCGTTGGGCTATTAAAGTAGCCCACGCTGGCGTCATGGGTGGAGAATCCGCCAATCGCAATCGTCGAGAAGCTGTGCCCGATGGCGTCGAACGCCGGCATGCCGGCAAACCACAGCGCCAGCGCACAGGCCACCGTCAGTAAGACATAGATAAGCCACAGCGTTTTCGCCGTCTCAGCAATGCGCGGCCGCATCTTGTTATCTTTCAGCGGCCCGGGCATTTCCGCCCGATACAGCTGCATCCCCCCGACGCCCAGTATCGGCAGTATCGCTACCGCCAGCACGATGATCCCCATCCCGCCAAACCATTGCAGCATCTGACGATAGAAAAGAATGGCGTGGGGTAACGAATCTAACCCAACCAGCGTCGTTGCCCCGGTCGTTGTCAGACCCGAGAAGGATTCAAAGAAGGCATCCGTAATGCTCAGGTTGGGCTGTTCAGAGAAGATAAAGGGCAGCGAACCGACGCTTCCGAGCACCGTCCAGAACAGCACGACGATGAGAAACCCTTCGCGGGATTTCAGTTCACCCTTCTCACGACGGTTGGGCCACCACAGCAGCGAGCCGATCGCCAGGGCAACGAAAAAGGTCTGGGTAAACGCCCGCCCCGCACCATCGCGATATATCAGGGCTATTAATCCCGGGAGGATCATTGTCCCCGAAAACAAAATGACCAGCAGTCCAACGATTCGGGTTATCGCGCGAAAATGCATCTCTGGCGCTTCCTTTGATATGCAAAAAAATCAGGTGGGGATTATTCGTCAATCTTCAGTAATTGCAACGAACCGCGACTAAAATCAGCCAGTTTTGCTGAAAATAGCGCCACTTCAGCCTGAGGAAGCGCCACGCGCAGCTGAACAGACGCTTGATATTCGCTTTCGACAATTTTCCCTGAGAACTGAGCCAACAGCGTTTCAATCCCGGCCAACTGCCCGTATTCACACTGCAAAGTATACGCGGTCAGCGGCGTCTTGCGCTGTGTTGTCAGCAGCGCAAGCGCCTGGTGCACACCGCCGCCGTACGCTTTGACCAGGCCGCCGGTGCCCAGCAGAATACCACCGTAGTAGCGCACGACGACAGCGGTTATCTCGCCGACGCCGCTACCCATCAGCTGCGCCAGCATCGGTTTACCCGCCGTCCCCGCCGGTTCGCCATCGTCGGAAAACCCCAGCTGCTGCGAGTCATTCGGAGGCCCGGCGACCCACGCCACGCAGTGGTGACGGGCATCCGGGTGATCCGCCCTGACTGACTCGACAAACGCCTTTGCCGCCGCTACGCCGTCGGTGTGCGCCAACAGCGTGATAAAGCGGCTCTTTTTGATCTCTTCCACAAAGGTGGCCGGCGCGGCCGGTATCAACCAGCTTTCCATTACGCCAGTTTCAGATCGCGCGTCATGTTTTCAATACTGTTTTCGTGGATCACGACGTTGTCTTCAATACGAATACCGCCAAACGGTTTCAGCGCTTCAATTTTCTGCCAGTTGAAGTGTTTGCTGAACTGCCCTTCGCGCCACGGCGCCAGCAGCGATTCAATAAAATAGATGCCCGGTTCAATCGTCAATACCATCCGCGGCTGCAGTACGCGCGTGCAGCGCAGGTAAGGATATTTTGCCGGCGCGGCCAGATGGGTACCCGAATCATCCTGCATAAAACCCGCGACATCATGAACCTGCAGACCTAAAGGATGACCAATGCCGTGCGGCATAAACGGTCCGGTCAGATCGTTTTCCACCATCGCTTCTTCGCTCATATCTTTGACTATCTGATGTTTGCGCAGCAGTTTGGCAATACGCTGATGGAACTGGACATGATAATCCACGTAGCTCACGCCCGCCTTCATGGTGCTAATCAGCGCCAGCTGTTCCTCATTAACGTCTTTAATCAGTTGAGCATAGTCACTATCGCCATGCGCCGCCCAGGTACGCGTCAGATCCGCCGCATAGCCGTTATATTCCGCGCCCGCATCCAGCAGGAAGCTGCGCAATTCCGCCGGCGCGCGATGATCCAGCTTCGTATAATGCAGCACGGAGGCATGTTCGTTCAGCGCCACAATGTTGCTGTACGGTACATCGGTGTCGCGATGGCCGGTCGCGGTCAGATAGGCCTGGTTGATATCAAACTCGCTCATCCCGGAGAGGAACGCTTCATGAGCGGCCTGATGACCGTTAACCGCCGACTTCTGCGCTTCGCGCATGCAGGCCAGCTCATAGTCAGTTTTATAAGAACGATAGTAGTGCAGATAATCGATCGCCCCTTTTGGGTTGATTTTATCCGCCGCGATATCTAACCCCAACGCACGTTCCGGCACCGGCCCGATATAGGCAATATTGCCGCGCGCGGCAGGCAGTTGGCTGCCGATACCATCTGCTTTCGGCAGGGCAATCACATCCACCTCTTCGGTCCAGAATGAGGTCGGCAGCGGTTCCACGTTATGCCAGTAGTCGACCGGCAGATAGAACCACAGTTTGGGTTTATTGACGCCGTCCACCAGCAGCCAGCAGTTAGGGACCTGCGTAACCGGCACCCAGGCTTTGAACTGGGGATTGACCTTGAACGGATACGGATGATCGTCAAGGAAGACGTTGACCAGTTCACCGGAGTGGATCAGCAGGGCATCCAGCTTAAAGCGGGCCAGAACATCGCGGGTGCGTTCTTGTAAGGTAACGATATGATTTTTATAGAGACCTGCAAGGGATTCCATCATTTATCCTTTGATTTTATGAGATCGTGATGCTTCGCATCTTAGCACAATGACCTCAAACGGGGTGATCTCTGCCGGGTGTGATCCGACCAGCATTTATTTAAAGTCTTATTTGCAATTTCTTAACATAAAATCCACACTCCGTCTCATCTGGTACGACCAGATCATATTGCTGGATTCAGGAGACTGACATGCTCTACAAAGGCGACACCCTGTACCTCGACTGGCGGGAAGACGGCATTGCCGAACTGGTATTTGATGCCCCCGGCTCGGTCAACAAGCTCGATACCGCAACCGTAGCCAGCCTCGGTGAAGCGCTGGACGTACTCGAAAAACAAAAAGATCTGCAAGGGCTGCTGCTACGCTCCGAGAAAGCCGCTTTTATTGTCGGCGCGGATATCACCGAATTTCTTTCTCTGTTCCTGGTTCCCGAAGAACAGCTCAGCCAGTGGCTGCATTTCGCTAATAGCGTATTTAATCGCCTGGAAGATTTGCCGGTTCCGACCATCTCCGCCGTCAACGGCTATGCGTTGGGCGGCGGCTGCGAATGCGTGCTGGCGACCGATTATCGCCTGGCGACGCCGGATCTGCGCATTGGTCTGCCGGAAACGAAGCTGGGCATCATGCCGGGCTTTGGCGGCTCGGTGCGGATGCCGCGGATGCTTGGCGCGGACAGCGCGCTGGAAATCATTGCCGCCGGCAAAGACGTTGGCGCCGAACAGGCCTTAAAAATCGGCCTCGTCGATGGCGTGGTTAAGCATGAAAAACTGATCGATGGCGCGGTCGCGATTCTGCGTCAGGCTATTAAAGGCGACCTGGACTGGAAGGCGAAGCGCCAGCCGAAGCTGGAGCCGCTGCATCTGAGTAAAATTGAAGCCGCGATGAGTTTTACCATCGCCAAAGGCATGGTGGCGCAAACCGCCGGGAAGCACTACCCGGCCCCGATTACCGCCGTTAAAACCATCGAAGCCGCCGCCCGCTTTGGCCGCGAAGAAGCGCTGGATCTGGAAAATAAAAGTTTCGTCCCGCTGGCGCATACCAACGAGGCGCGTGCGCTGGTAGGTATCTTCCTTAACGATCAGTACGTCAAAGCAAAAGCGAAGAAGCTGACGAAAGATATCGACACGCCAAAACACGCGGCCGTGCTGGGCGCGGGGATTATGGGCGGCGGCATTGCATACCAGTCAGCCTGGAAAGGCGTGCCGGTGGTCATGAAAGATATCAACGACAAATCGCTGACGCTGGGCATGACCGAAGCGGCCAAGCTGCTGAATAAACAGCTTGAGCGCGGCAAAATCGACGGTCTTAAGATGGCTGGCGTCATTTCTACTATTCAGCCAACCCTGGATTACGCCGGCTTTGAACGCGTGGACGTCGTGGTCGAAGCCGTTGTTGAGAATCCGAAAGTGAAAAAAGCGGTGCTGGCGGAAACGGAAGACAAAGTCCGCCCGGATACCGTGCTGGCTTCGAATACCTCCACCATTCCCATCAGCGAGTTGGCCAGCGTACTGAAGCGCCCGGAAAACTTCTGTGGTATGCACTTCTTTAACCCGGTGCACCGGATGCCGCTGGTCGAGATCGTTCGCGGCGAAAAAAGCTCGGACGAAACCATTGCGAAAGTGGTCGCCTGGGCCAGCAAAATGGGCAAAACGCCGATTGTGGTCAACGACTGCCCCGGTTTCTTTGTTAACCGCGTGCTGTTCCCCTACTTCGCCGGTTTCAGCCAGCTGCTGCGCGACGGCGCGGACTTCCGCAAAGTCGATAAAGTGATGGAGAAGCAGTTTGGCTGGCCGATGGGCCCGGCCTATCTGCTGGACGTCGTTGGCATTGATACCGCGCATCACGCGCAGGCGGTCATGGCGGCGGGCTTCCCGCAGCGGATGCAGAAAGATTATCGCGATGCGATCGATGCGCTGTTCGACGCTAACCGTTTCGGCCAGAAAAATGGCCTCGGCTTCTGGCGCTACAAAGAAGACAGTAAAGGTAAACCGAAGAAGGAAGAGGATGCCGCAGTCGATAGCCTGCTGGCGGAAGTTAGCCAGCCGAAGCGTGATTTCAGCGATGAAGAGATTATCGCCCGCATGATGATCCCCATGGTTAATGAAGTGGTGCGCTGTCTCGAAGAGGGCATTATCGCCAGCCCGGCAGAAGCCGATATGGCGCTGGTTTATGGCCTGGGCTTCCCTCCGTTCCACGGCGGCGCGTTCCGCTGGCTGGATACGCTCGGTAGCGCAAAATATCTCGATATGGCCCAGCAGTATCAGCATCTCGGCCCGCTATACGACGTGCCGGAAGGATTGCGCAGCAAAGCGCGTCATAACGAACCGTACTATCCACCAGTTGAGCCTGCCCGTGCGCCAGGCGACCTGAAAAAGGCTTAAGGAGTCACAATGGAACAGGTTGTCATTGTCGATGCAGTTCGTACCCCGATGGGCCGTTCGAAGGGTGGCGCCTTTCGCCACGTGCGCGCGGAAGATCTCTCCGCGCACCTGATGCGTAGCCTGCTTTCACGCAACCCATCCCTTGAAGCCAGCACGATTGACGATATTTACTGGGGCTGCGTTCAGCAGACGCTGGAACAGGGCTTCAATATTGCCCGCAACGCGGCGCTGCTGGCGGAAATCCCGCATTCGGTACCCGCCACCACGGTCAATCGGCTGTGCGGTTCTTCCATGCAGGCGCTTCACGACGCGGCACGCATGATCATGACCGGCGACGCCAGCGTATGCCTGATTGGCGGCGTAGAGCATATGGGCCACGTCCCGATGAGCCACGGCGTAGATTTCCATCCGGGCCTGAGCCGTAACGTCGCCAAAGCCGCCGGAATGATGGGGCTGACGGCAGAAATGCTGGCGCGCCTGCACGGCATCAGCCGCGAGATGCAGGACCAGTTTGCGGCTCGCTCCCACGCCCGCGCCTGGGCCGCGACGCAATCCGGCGCATTCAAAGCGGAAATTGTCCCGACAGGCGGTCACGACGCCGACGGCGTGCTGAAGTCTTACAGCTACGACGAAGTGATTCGCCCGGAGACAACGGTTGAAGCGCTGGCCGCGCTTAGACCCGCTTTCGATCCGGTAACCGGAACCGTGACGGCGGGAACCTCATCCGCCCTCTCCGATGGCGCCGCAGCCATGCTGTTAATGAGCGAAAGCCGCGCCCGCGAGCTGGGCCTGAAGCCCCGCGCTCGCGTGCGTTCGATGGCTGTCGTCGGCTGCGACCCGTCAATAATGGGCTATGGTCCGGTTCCCGCGTCAAAACTGGCGCTGAAAAAAGCCGGGCTCTCCACCAGCGATATCGATGTGTTCGAAATGAACGAAGCTTTTGCCGCGCAGATCCTGCCGTGCATTAAAGATCTGGGGCTGATGGAACAGATCGACGAGAAGATCAACCTCAACGGCGGCGCGATCGCCCTGGGTCATCCGCTCGGCTGTTCCGGCGCGCGCATTAGCACCACATTGATCAACCATATGGAACGCAAAGACGCGCAGTTCGGCCTGGCGACGATGTGTATTGGTTTAGGTCAGGGTATCGCGACGGTATTCGAGCGGGTTTAAGCAAAGCGTTAACCCCCTGAATCATTCGCGCGGCATCGCGGCGGCAGCCGAGCAAATCCCCGGGAGCATAGAGAACTCGGTGACCGGGGTGAGCGAGGGCAGCCAACAAAGAGGCAGCGTGAATGATAACGGGAGAAGGTTTAGTTGCCGTTCTTCCCGCCTGTCAGGGGCGGGTTTTTTATTTCCGCTATTCGGTTATTATCACCGGATACGTCACGCTCATTAAGGATAATGAAGAGTCATGAAAATAATCCCCATCATTTTTTTGCTAACGACGTTCCCTGCCGCAGCGCTCGCCAGCGAACAGGATAACGCTCAGGCCTGCCTCTCATGGGGGATCGGTAAAATGGCGCAGGATCCGCAAAGCGAGCGGTTCAAGGATCTGACCGTCACCGATATCACTACCGAACGCTATGATGAGAAGATAGGCAGCCAGCATATCGCGACGCAGCTAACCGCCACGCTGGAAAAAGAAGGGAACCCGGTAGGGAAAATGCTCTGTTTGCTGGAAAACGAACGACCGCTGTACGTTTACTTCAGCGATGCCCGGTAACAACAGCATCCGGGCCAAAAGCCCGGATGCCGGCAGAGCGGCTATCAGATAAACGCAAAGGCATCGCCAAACAGGCGATCTTCGCGCGCGCCGCGCTCGTTGCAGAACAGGTCGCGGGCAATTTTCGCCATCTCGAAGCGGCCAGCGATATAGATATCATGCTCGCCCAGCGTACCGTAATCCTGCAGAACCGCCGTGAGTACGGTTCCGGTACGGCCACGCCACTCGGCGTCAGGCTGCTCAACAACGGGTTCGACGCGCAGGCCCGGATGCTGCAGGCTTAACGCTTCGAGCTCGGCCAGGTCATAGAGATGTTTCGCTTCGCGCCCGCCCCAGTAGATGGCGATATCGCGATTCGGATTGCGCGCCAGCGCGGTGAGCAGAATCGAACGCACGTAAGAGAAGCCCGTTCCCCCGGCGATTAAAATCAGAGGACGTTCTTCATCATCGCGCAGCCAGGCTTCGCCATGCGGCATATCGACCTCGATTTGACGCTCTTTCAGGATTCGATCCATCACCGCCATCGCATACAGGTTCAGTTCAGATGCACCGATATGCAGCTCGATAAACTCCTGTTCCGACGGCGTGGAGGCCATCGAGAATGGGCGCTTATCGCGTTCGTCCATCACGACCATCAGATACTGACCGGCACGGAAGGAAAACGCCGCTTCCGGCACTAATCGAACGCGATACACAGTATCGGTAATCGCCTCCACTGAGGTCACTTTACAGCTTAAGGTTGTCATGCGTCCCCTCTGTCGGGTCTATTGTGCAAAACAGCGGCGTAGCCCCGCTTACTGTTATTTGAAGATAGCCAGTTCATCCCAGATGGCGTCGACGCGCGCCGTCACCTCAGGATCTTTCTTGATCGGACGACCCCACTCGCGCTGGGTCTCTCCAGGCCATTTATTTGTGGCATCCAGCCCCATTTTTGAACCCAAACCGGAAACCGGTGAGGCAAAATCCAGATAATCAATTGGCGTATTTTCTACCAGTACCGTATCACGCGCCGGGTCCATACGGGTAGTAATCGCCCAAATCACATCATTCCAGTCGCGCGCGTTGACATCGTCATCGCAGACAATAACGAACTTGGTGTACATGAACTGGCGGAGGAACGACCAGACGCCCATCATGACGCGTTTCGCGTGACCGGCGTACTGCTTCTTCATCGTGACGACCGCCAGGCGATAGGAACAGCCTTCAGGCGGCAAATAGAAATCCACGATTTCAGGAAACTGCTTTTGCAGAATGGGGACGAACACTTCGTTCAGCGCAACGCCCAGTACCGCAGGCTCATCCGGCGGACGCCCGGTATAGGTCGAGTGATAGATGGCATCTTCACGCTGAGTAATGTGGGTAACGGTAAAGACCGGGAAGTTATCCACTTCATTGTAGTAGCCAGTATGGTCGCCATAGGGGCCTTCCGGCGCCATTTCTCCGGCTTCAATATACCCTTCCAGCACGATCTCCGCGCTGGCGGGCACCTCAAGATCGTTAGAGATGCACTTCACGACTTCGGTTTTGGTGCCGCGCAGTAGCCCGGCAAAAGCATATTCGGAAAGGGTATCCGGAACCGGAGTCACCGCCCCGAGAATGGTTGCCGGATCGGCGCCCAGCGCGACGGAGACCGGGAAACGCTCGCCAGGACGCGCCGCGCACCACTCCTGGAAGTCCAGCGCGCCGCCGCGATGCGATAGCCAGCGCATAATCAGCTTGTTCTTGCCAATCAGCTGCTGGCGATAAATGCCCAGATTCTGCCGCTCTTTATGCGGGCCGCGGGTCACCGTCAGACCCCAGGTGATCAGCGGCGCGGCATCTTCCGGCCAGCAGGTCATGATCGGGATACGGGTCAAATCAACTTCATCACCCTGAATGATTTTCTGCTGGCACGGCGCTCCGCGCAGACGCTTAGTCGGCATATTCAGCACCTGTTTGAACTGCGGCAGCTTATCAAACAGATCGCGGAAACCTTTTGGGGGTTCCGGCTCTTTCAGGAATGCCAGAAGCTTACCCACTTCCCGCAGAGAACTGACATCCTCCTGCCCCATCCCCAGCGCGACTCGCCGCGGCGTGCCGAAAAGATTACACAGCACCGGCATGGCGTAGCCCTTGGGATTTTCGAATAGCAGCGCCGGACCGCCAGCTCGCAAAGTGCGGTCGGCAATTTCGGTGATTTCCAGGTGAGGATCGACCGGCAGGGAGATCCGTTTCAATTCCCCCTGCTGCTCCAGTAATGTCAGAAATTCGCGTAGATCGTGGTATTTCATGGAGTTGTTATTGACCTCTATACAGGCGGGTGATTATACGGCGTTCGCCGGAGCTATGCTGTATTTTTGTTAAATTAGCGTGAAAGAACGCTGAAATTTAGTTTTCACCCGCAATGATTTCGCGATCGTACCGGGCTTTTGTTATGCTTGCAGCTAGTAGCATTGGAAAGAGTCATTATGCAAGCCTGGTACTTACTTTATTGCAAACGTGGGCAGCTTGAACGAGCCCAGGAACACCTTGAACGGCAGGCCGTCAATTGCCTGATGCCAACGATCGAGCTGGAAAAAATCGTCCGCGGTAAACGCACGACGGTCAGCGAGCCCCTGTTCCCAAATTATCTGTTTATCGAGTTCGACCCGGAAGTGATTCATACCACTACCATCAGCGCCACGCGCGGCGTGAACAGTTTTGTGCGTTTCGGCGCGCTGCCCGCTATCGTGCCATCTGCCGTCATTCATCAGCTTTCCATCTACAAACCGGAAGGCATCACCGATCCTGAAACGCCGCACGAAGGCGACAGCGTGCTGATTACCGATGGCGCTTTTGAGGGTCTGCAGGCTATTTTTACCGAACCGGACGGCGAAGCCCGCTCGATGCTGCTGCTGAATCTGCTTAACAAGCAGGTGCTCCAGAGCGTTAAAAATACTGACTTTTATAAAATCTGACGGCGCTTAAAAAGCCACGCCAAAAAGTCTTCTGACGTTAGCATCAGTCACGTCTTCCAGCCATTGCGCCTCCTCCCCACGCCATTGCGCGATGCGGGTCAGAATATGCGGCAGGTAGGCGGGCTCATTGCGGCGAGAAGCGGGTTTTGGCAGCATATCTCGCGGCAACAGGTACGGCGCATCGGTCTCAATCAGCAGGCGCTCTGCCGGAATATCGACCAGCAGCTCTCGCAGCTCCAGCCCCCGACGCTCATCGCATACCCAGCCGGTGATACCAATAAATAAACCGTGCTCCACGCATTCGCGCATCTCTTCGCGGCTACCGGTAAAACAATGCACAACGGCCCCCGGGAGCTTATCAAGCCAGGGCACCAGCAGGGCCAGGAAGCGCTCGTGTGCATCGCGGCAGTGCAGAAATACCGGCATCGACAGCTCCGCGGCCAGCGCCAGCTGAGCGCTAAACGCCGCTTCTTGCTCCTGAGGCGTCGAAAAATTGCGGTTGAAATCCAGCCCGCACTCACCCACCGCAACGACTTCCGGCTCGCGAGCCAGCGCATAGACCGCTGCCGCCGCCGAGTCCGTCCAGCTGCGACTGTCGTGGGGATGAACGCCGGCCGTTGACCAGCACCCGGAATAACGGCGCGCCAGCTGCTGAGCCTGCGCGCTTTCATGCAGGTTGGTTCCCGTCAATAGCATCCCGCTGACGCCCGCCCCCCGGGCCCGGGAAACCACCTCGTCGCGATCGCGGGAAAACTGCGAACTGGTCAGATTTACGCCGATATCAAACATCATCGCTCCCATACGGCAACCGCCCTGGCGGGCGGTTGAGCGTTATTCTTCTTTGCCCTGCGCCTCTTCGGCAGCGGCATCCTCATCACGCGTCAGGCGTTTACCGGTGTAGAACCGCGCGAAGAAGACCCCGACCTCAAACAAACAGTACATCGGAATCGCCAGCAGGGTTTGCGAGAACACGTCCGGCGGGGTCAGCAGCATCCCGACAACGAATGCGCCAACCAGTACGTAGGGGCGTTTCTTACGCAGGTCGTCCGGCGTGGTGACGCCCATCCAGCACAGCAGGACGATGGCCACCGGAACCTCGAATGAGACGCCAAAGGCGATAAACAGCGCCATCACAAAGTCGAGGTAGCTGCGAATATCGGTAGAGACCTGTACGCCTTCCGGCGCCGCGTGGGTCAGAAAACCAAACGCCAGCGGGAAAACGACGAAGTAGGCAAAGGCCATGCCGATATAGAACAGCAGCGTACTGGAGACCAGCAGCGGCATAACCAGCCGACGTTCATGCTTATACAGCGCTGGCGCCACAAAGGCCCAGACCTGATACAAAATGACCGGGACCGACAAAATTATCGATACCATAAAGGTCAGCTTGATCGGCGTGAAGAAAGGCGAGGCCACATCCGTGGCGATCATGGTCGCACCGACCGGCATCTGCCGAATCAGCGGCGCGGAAACCAGCTGATAGATATCGTTGGCGAAATAGACTAACGCCAGGAAAATCACCAGAATCGCAAGAATGCTGTTGATCAAGCGCTTGCGCAGCTCAATCAGATGCGTAATTAGCGGTTGAGTATCGTCTACGCCCATTTTTACTGTTTATCACTCGGTACGGGGGAGGAGGAATCGGAAGCCGACACGGCAGCTTTCACTTTCGCTGCCGGGATTTCACTCTGCGAAGCGGGGAGTTCTTCAGACACGGAGTCAGGCGCATGCTCTGGCGCACTGGCCTGATGTTCAGCCGTCGCTGGCGTCACGTCCTTGCGCTGCTCTTCACTCCCTTTTACGACCGGGTTGTGAATGGTATTGGCTTCGTCGCTGGCTTTTTCAGGATCGTGGGCGGAGTAGGATCGCTTCATAGATTCAGCCGCTTCACGCAGTTCATCCATTGAAGCTTTTAGCTCGGGCGTCAGGTTGTCCAGGCTGGCCTTTTCCACCTTTTTAAGGCTTTCCTGAAACTCCTGCAGTTTTAATTCCTGGGTAATTTCATTTTGTACGGTAGCCGCAAGCGACCGCAGCGTGCGGATCCAGCTCACCACCGTCTTTACCGCTACCGGTAGTCGCTGTGGCCCCAGAACGATGAGGCCAATCACGAATACCAGCAGCAGCTCACTAAAACCGATATCGAACACGAATTACACCTGCTCTTTGTCGTGGCGTTTAGTCTCGTCTTTCTTTGCATCATCCGGCTTATCAGCAAGGGTCTTCGCCGCGAAATCTGCATCCGGCGCGGATTTTTCCGATTTCTCTTCGTCGCTCATGGCCTTTTTAAAGCCTTTGATCGACGCCCCTAAATCTGAACCGAGCGAGCTCAGCTTTTTTGTCCCAAAAAGCAGAACCACAATGACGACAACAATGAGTAACTGCCAAATACTGATACCACCCATACACATTCCCCTATGACAGATGATGAATTATTAGGACGCATTATACACATTATGCGCAGTGATAAAGGCGGCCGCCGTCAGTTCGTCTTTCGCCAGCCGATAAGCCAGGTTACGACCCCAGCGGCCATCAGCCAGCCTGGCATCATGCCCCACTCGGGACGATGAATGAATAGCAGCGTACCACTCAGTAATAAAACCGCGCCTATACCGAACAAATAGCGGGACTGACCCTGGCGCACGTGCCGCACCTGGATGTCGCGCACGATGGTATCGACGCTATTCTGCAGCTGCTTGCTTTGCTGCAGGCTCTGGTACACCAGCTCAGGTATTTCCGGCATTCTTTCGATCCAGAACGGCGCTTTTTCTTTAAACGCCCGCACCAGAGCCGGAATGCCCACCTGATCTTTGATCCACGACTCAAGGAACGGTTTCGCCGTTTTCCACAAGTCTAACTGAGGATAGAGCTGGCGACCTACACCTTCTACGTAAAGTAATGTCTTCTGCAGCAGAACCAGCTGCGGCTGCACTTCCATATTGAAACGTCGCGCCGTATTAAACAGGTTCAACAACACGTGGCCAAACGAGATTTCCGCCAGCGGTTTTTCAAAGATAGGCTCGCAGACGGTACGAATAGCAAACTCGAACTCTTCGACGTTGGTATCCGCGGGAACCCAGCCGGAATCAACGTGCAGCTCCGCAACTTTGCGATAATCGCGGTTGAAGAAGGCAATGAAGTTCTCCGCCAGATAGCGCTTATCTTCTTTGTTCAGCGAACCGACGATACCGCAGTCAATACCAATGTACTGAGGATCTTCCGGATGATTACGGCTGACAAAAATATTGCCCGGATGCATGTCGGCATGGAAGAAGCTGTCGCGGAAAACCTGCGTAAAGAAGACCTGCACGCCACGCTCGGCCAGCAGCTTCATGTTAGTTCCCTGCGCTTCCAGCGCGGTGACGTCGGACACCGGGATCCCGTAAATCCGCTCCATCACCATCATGCCTTCGCTACAGTAGTCCGAATAAACTTCCGGGACATAAAGCATTGGGCTCTCGTCGAAGTTGCGGCGAAGCTGGATAGCGTTAGCCGATTCACGCAGCAGGTTGAGCTCATCCAGCAGCGTTTTTTCATATTCGCGAACCACTTCCTGCGGGCGAAGGCGACGGCCGTCCGGTAACAGACGCGGCACCCAGCGGGCAAGACGGTAGATGAGCTTCATATCCGCTTTGATAACCGGCACGATATCCGGGCGGATCACCTTAATGACCACCTCTTTGCCGTTCTCTTTCAGACGCGCGGTATGCACCTGGGCAATAGAAGCGGAAGCGAGCGGTTCAACAGAGAAGTCATCAAACCAGGCTTCTACCGGCAGGCCGCCCATGGCTTGCTCAATCTGCTTTTTGGCCTGCAGACCGTCAAAGGGCGCGACGCGATCCTGCAGCATGGCCAGCTGATCGGCAATGTGCGGCGGAAACAGGTCGCGACGGGTCGAGAGCATCTGGCCAAACTTGATCCACACCGGCCCCAGCTCCTGTAATGCGAGGCGGAGTCGCTCGCCAAGAGGACGATCTTTATGGCGGTTGGGCATCCAGAACAGCATCCGCCGCCAGATTCGCAGCGGCAGCGTGATACGCATTTTGGGAATGAGCTCATCAAGCCCGTAGCTCAAAAAGGTGTGGACGATAAAATACAGGCGCCGTAATTCTCCTGGCGTCATTTGCCCTCCAGCGTGTCCAGCCGTTTTTCCAGCGCGGCCAGGGTTCGTTCTACCGCAGCGGTTTCCTCTGCAAACCAGGCCAGCTCCAGCGGCCCCGGCGCCAGGCGCCACTCTTCGGTAATCGCTTCCGCGACATAGCGCTGCTGGCGTTGAGCGCCATGCAGAAGAAAGCGAGCGCCGCCGCGGAATACTTTACTAAAGCCTTCCGCAACCACATCACCGGTATACGGGGCGAGCAGTTCAGCCGGATCGAACTCTGCCAGATCGCACAGCGTGACGGTATTTTGCACCACCTGCAGGTCGCCCTGCACTTCAAGATCGCCGCTGCGAATCAGCGCGGTAAGCTGCTGGCGATTGCGCAATTGCGGAAGCACGCTAAGGCGGGTACGTACGGTGCAGTCAGCCTCACCTTCCCACGCGCCCAGCACGTCCAGCTGACGTTCGCTAAAAACCAGCACCACAGGATCGGAAAGCTCTTGCAGCTCGATGCGCAGCACTTTCCCCAGCAGGCGCTGGCGCGCGGGTTTCAGCGCCCGATCGCGCCAGAGGAAGGTGTTAAGGACCGTCTCAAGACCGGCGGTAACCAGTGGTTTGAAAGGCATAGCGTCCCTCCTGTCAGAACTTATATCCGCGGTGTAGCGCAACGATACCTGCCGTCAGGTTGTAGTAGTCGACGCTTTCAAACCCTGCGTCCTGCATCATGCCTTTCAGCGTGTCCTGATCGGGATGCATTCGAATAGATTCAGCAAGATAACGATAGCTTTCGGCATCTTTAGCAACCAGCTCTCCCACGCGCGGCAGGATATGGAAGGAATAGGCGTCGTAGGCTTTACTGAGCGGCTCAATAATCGGTTTTGAGAATTCCAGCACCAGCAGGCGGCCGCCCGGCTTTAGTACGCGATACATTGAGCGCAGCGCTTTTTCTTTGTCGGTCACGTTACGCAGACCGAAAGAAATCGTAATGCAATCAAAGGTGTTGTCTGCAAAAGGCAGCGCTTCAGCGTTTGCCTGGACGTATTCCACGTTGCCGACAATACCAATGTTACGCAGCTTTTCGCGGCCCATTTTCAGCATAGAGTCGTTGATGTCCGCCAGCATCACGCGGCCGGTTTCACCCACCAGGCGAGAGAATTTCGCCGTCAGATCGCCGGTACCACCAGCCAGATCCAATACGGTTTGCCCGCGGCGGACGCCGCTGCAGTCGATGGTGAAACGCTTCCACAAACGATGAATACCGAACGACATCAGGTCGTTCATTACGTCATATTTTGCGGCCACAGAATGAAATACATGCGCCACCATGTCAGCTTTCTGCTCTTTGGCGACAGTCTGAAAGCCAAAATGCGTCGTTTCTTGTGAATCCTCAACCATCTCAATGCCTGCTTGCTTATCAAGAAAATGTTCGTTGAGTGTAACAGGTTTAGCGCACTTCCCATACGCTTCAACGTGGCCGGGAGCCGCCCCCAAACATGGCAGTAGCCGTAGGATCGGATAAAATATCGTTATCTTCCGGCGGGTTACCCCCCTGCGCAAGGCGGTATTCTTCATCCTGGGCCGTCGCCTGTTCAACTAACTCAGGATTAATCTCACGCTTAACCTCCACGCCCAGCTCACGGAATGATTCCGCCTGTACCAGCAGGTTACCTCGTCCGGAGGCGAGCTTTTTCATCGCCTGGCGGTAGTTATCCTGAGCTTTATCCAGGCCCTGCCCGATGGCGGACATATCATCGACAAACAGGCGCATCTTGTCATACAGCCGCCCCGCTCTTTCGGCAATTTTCTGCGCGTTACGGCCCTGATGCTCATAGCGCCAAAGATTGGCGATAGTCCGCAGCGCCACCAGCAGCGTGGTTGGGCTCACCAGCATGATGTTGTTCTTCAGCGCTTCGCTAATGAGTTCCGGCTGACGATCGATAGCCAGCAGGAAGGCGGGTTCTACCGGGATAAACATCAGAACGTAGTCGAGCGAACGCAGCCCCGGCAGCTGCTGGTAGTCTTTACGCCCCAGCAGGCGCATATGGTTGCGTACCGAAGCGATATGCTCCTGCAGCGCCGCTTCACGGGTGTAATCATCTTCGGCGTTGAAATAGCGCTCATAGGCCACCAGGGTCATCTTGGCATCGATCACCACGTCTTTCCCCTGCGGTAAACGGACAATCACATCGGGCTGCATCCGCGCGCGATTGTCCGTTTCGATGCTGACCTGGGTCTGATATTCATATCCTTCCCGCAGTCCGGACGCTTCCAGCACGCGGGTCAACACCACCTCGCCCCAGTTGCCCTGGGTTTTGTTATCGCCTTTGAGCGCGCGCGTCAGGTTTAGCGCCTCCTGGGCCATTTGCGCATTCAGCTGCTGAAGATTGCGGATTTCATGGGCCAGAGTATGGCGCTCCCGCGCTTCCTGGCCAAAGCTATCCTGCACCTGCCGACGAAAGCCATCCAGCTGTTCGCGAAGCGGCGTCAGCAGGCCGTGCAGGCTCTGGCGATTCTGCTCATCCACCCGCCGGTTGCTGTGCTCAAAAATGCGATTTGCCAGATTCTCAAACTGTTCGCTAAGACGCTGCTCGCTGTTAACCATCTGGCGAATTTTGTCTTCCGCATGCAGCTGAGTGGATTCAAGTCGGGTGGTCACTTCGCGAAGATCGGCTTCCAGCGAGGCGTTGATATCGCGCAGGCTGCGCAGTTCGTTATTGAGCAGTTCACACTCTTCTCGCCAGTGTGACTCCTGCACCAGACATTGGCGGGCCGCGCTCAGCTCAATATCCAGCTCGCGCCGCTCATCGATAAGATCGGCGCGAATTTGATCGGCGTGCGCTTTGGTCGCCAGCCAGCCGACAATCAGCCCGACGGCCAGCGCCACAACGGCGCTAATAATAATTGAGATATCCACAAAGCCCCCTGCGGCAACGACTTACGGCACAAAATAGAATTGTGCTGTACAAACGTCCAGTTTGAAAGGGTTTTCCTGCGAGGCGCTACGCAAAAAAGAAGGGCCGGAGAGTCCGACCCCTGGCAGAAGAAAGGGTAACTACAGCAGGCGGCGCGCCGCTTCCACGACAATTTTCACCGCGTGGCTTTCGGTTTGCTTCATGGTTTCCGCGTTCGGAATTTCCTGCTGGGTACGGTTGACGATAACTCCGGCAACCATCCCGGCGCGCAGGCCCTGGCTGGCGCACATCGTCAGCAGCGTGGCGGATTCCATTTCATAGTTCATCACGCCCATCGCCTGCCACTCTTCCATCGAGCCTTTAAAACGGCTAACAACGCGGCCGGAGAAGGTATCGTAACGTTCCTGGCCCGGATAGAAGGTGTCGGAAGAGGCGGTGACACCGATATGGGTGGTCGCGCCGATAGACTTCGCCGCTTCAACCAGCGCGGTAGTACATTCAAAGTCAGCCACCGCCGGGAACTCCATTGGCGCAAAGTGCAGGCTTGCGCCGTCCAGACGGACGGACGCGGTCGTCACCAGAACGTCGCCGACATTAATATGCGGCTGAATGGCGCCGGTGGTACCGATGCGCAGGAAGGTACGGATGCCCAGTTGGGCCAGCTCTTCCACGGCGATAGAGGTCGATGGGCCGCCGATACCGGTAGAGCAGACAATCACTGCTTTACCATCCAGCTCAGCGCGCCAGGTGGTGAATTCACGGTGAGATGCCAGCTTAACCGGCTTATCCATCAGCGCGGCGATCTTTTCCACACGCTCCGGATCGCCAGGGACGATAGCCAGCGTAGCCCCTTGTAAATCGTTTTTGGTGAGGCCGAGATGAAAAACATCAGACTTGGACATAAAAAACTCCTCTGTGGGTCGAATTATCAGCAGAAGCAAAACGGTACTTTACAGAAGCTGTCGGCTCAATTTTGTGACCACAATCACCATGAATGAAATTCATTGCAATAACTTTCCATAAAAGAGTGATATACATCACATTAACAAGCTAAATCGCAGAAGCCTGAACAAAAGATAGCCTGTTTCGGGCACTGTGTTTGATTAACGTCCTGTCCAGAGCAGCTATAGTTATTGATGCGCTAATAAATTGAGGGTACGGAGAATACCATGACGACAATTAAGCAAACCGGCTTTGCACCTGCAGCCACGCCGCACGCCTCAACTGCCGTTCACACATCAGATGAGAACATCGTCTCCGGGGAGACATCCATCCCTTCACAGGGAGATAACATGCCGGCGTTCCATGCTCGCCCGCGCGGCGTCGACGGTCCGCTGCCGGTCGTTATCGTGGTCCAGGAAATTTTCGGCGTGCATGAACATATCCGCGATATCTGCCGCCGTCTGGCAAAGGAGGGGTATCTGGCTATCGCACCGGAGCTCTATTTCCGCCAGGGCGATCCTAATGATTACAGCGACATCCCTTCTCTGTTCCAGGGACTGGTCAAAAAGGTGCCGGATTCTCAGGTGCTGGCCGACCTCGATCACGTGGCCAGCTGGGCCTACCGCCACGGCGGCGATGCTCATCGCTTGCTGATTACCGGCTTCTGCTGGGGCGGGCGTATTACCTGGCTGTACGCTGCGCATAATCCGCAGTTAAAAGCCGCCGTCGCCTGGTACGGCAAGCTGGTAGGCGAGAAAACGCTGAATTCGCCGAAGCATCCGGTCGATATTGCCGTCGATCTTAACGCGCCGGTGTTAGGGCTTTATGGCGCGAAAGATGACAGCATCCCGCAGGACACGATGGAAACGATGCGTCAGGCGCTGCGGGCGGCCAACGCCACGGCGGAAATCGTGGTTTACCCGCACGCCGACCACGCTTTTAATGCCGACTATCGCGCCAGCTATCATGAAGAGTCGGCAAAAGACGGCTGGCAGCGGATGCTGGCCTGGTTTGCGCAGTATGGCGGTAAGCGCGGTTAACGATCAGCTATTGCCGATATGGCGGCTCACCATCCCGGCAATAGTACCGTCCGCTATCCAGGAAGAGAGGCGGCGGCAAATAAATTCATAGTGCTGCGTCGCATTGCGCGGTACGCATATCGCCTGGTGTATCTGGCTAAAGCTGTCGGGCAGAACGCGAAACTGCGGATTCTCCTGCGCGGCTTTCTCCAGAGGCTGGCGAATACCGGCCACCCAATCGCCTTCGCCGTTGATAAATGCCTGAATAGCCTCCTGTGAGGTGGCGTACTGGCGCATCGTTGCATGCTGCAGCGTGCGAATCAGATACAGCTCGTAGGCCGCGCCTTTGCCCACGTTAATCACCACGCCTGCGCGGTCCATCTCCTGAACCGATTGAATCTGGCTCTCTTTTTTCACCATCAGCGAGCTTTCGATAGTGACGTAGGATGGCGTAAAGCGAAGCTTATCTTCCCGCGCCGGGTCGATAGCCAGAAAGGCGATATCCCATTGATCCTGCAGCGCCGCGTCAACTACCTGCCCGGCCGTCGGCCAGGTCACAAACCGCGCTTCGCGCTGGCTCTCTGCAGCCAGTTTCTTTGCCAGCTCGACGGTAATCCCCCCCGGAGAGCCATCCGGCAGCAGTGTCGTAAGCACCGGATTACCCAGATTAATGGCAAAACGCAAATACCCTTTTTGATCGTGGTGTTCAATCATCTTTCACCTCAGGAGAGTTATCACAGCTTCGGTTCAGGGAACGCTTAACTGTAGTCAAAGACATCCGTCCTGAGCAACAGCCGGGAGCGGGTGGACGTTGTCCAGACGCTGCCGCCTCACGCCGAACAGTTCTTCACATTCGGTTTTGCCAGCGAAGAGAAGAAACCAAAAAAGGAGGCCGGGGCCTCCCACAAGTGTGATTTATATTACGCCTGGCGCAGGTTTTGCGCGGCCTTGACCATGTTGGCCAGCGCGGCGCGCGTTTCCGTCCAGCCGCGGGTTTTCAGGCCGCAGTCCGGGTTCACCCACAGGCGCTCTGCCGGGATACGCTGCGCGGCTTTTTCCAGCAGCGCTTCAATCCACTCCACGCTCGGCACGTTCGGGGAGTGAATGTCGTACACGCCCGGCCCGATTTCATTCGGGTAGTCGAACGCTTCGAACGACTCCAGCAGCTCCATATCAGAGCGCGAGGTTTCGATGGTAATCACGTCCGCATCCAGCGCGGCGATGGAATCCATGATGTCGTTGAACTCGCAATAGCACATATGGGTGTGGATCTGCGTGTCGTCTTTCGCCACCGCAGCATTGATACGGAAAGCTTCCACCCCCCATGCCAGATACGCATCCCAGTCGCTACGCTTCAGCGGCAGGCCTTCCCGCAGGGCCGGTTCGTCGATCTGGATGATACCGATACCGGCGGCTTCCAGATCCGCCACTTCATCGCGCAGCGCGAGGGCTATCTGTTTCGCAATCGTTTCACGGCTGACGTCCTCACGCGGGAAGGACCAGCAAAGAATGGTCACCGGGCCGGTCAGCATGCCTTTTACCGGTTTGTCGGTCAGGGACTGAGCGTATTTTGCCCACTCGACGGTGATCGCCTCCGGGCGGCTGATATCTCCGACGACCACCGGCGGTTTGACGCAGCGGGAGCCGTAGCTCTGTACCCAGCCGTTCTGCGTGAAAATAAAGCCGTCCAGGTGTTCGCCGAAGTATTCCACCATATCGTTACGCTCGGCTTCACCGTGTACCAGCACGTCCAGCCCCAGTCGCTCCTGCTCAACGATCGCCTGCTTAATGTGTTCGGCGATGCCGGTGCGGTAGCGGTTAGCATCGAGATTGCCCTTTTTGAAGTCCAGACGCAGGCCGCGGATCTCGGTGGTCTGGGGGAAGGAGCCGATGGTGGTGGTTGGCCAGGCCGGCAGCTTAAAGCGGGCGCGCTGCGCTTCGGCGCGAACTTCGTAGACGCTTTGACGCTGGCTGTCCTGAACGGTAATGGCCGCCAGACGCTTCTCTACCGCAGCGTTGTGCACGCGGGTTGACTGGCGACGTGCCTGGATCGGCGCGCTCCAGTCAGCAATCGCCGCGGTGTCGCCGCTGTTCAGCGCATCGCGCAGCAGCGCCAGCTCCCGGCATTTTTGCAGGGCGAAGGCAAACCAGCTCTTCACTTCGGCATCGAGCCGCGTTTCCACGTTCAGATCGATCGGGCTGTGCAGCAGGGAGCAGGAAGAGGCTACCCACAGTTCACGTTTGCCGACGATATCTTTAACCTGCGCGTATTTCTCGCTCAGATCGGCGCGCCAGACGTTGCGGCCGTTGATCAGCCCCGCGGAGAGCAGCCAGTCGGC
The DNA here is from genome assembly GCF_001753185.1 of Klebsiella sp. LTGPAF-6F. Taxonomy (NCBI): domain Bacteria; kingdom Pseudomonadati; phylum Pseudomonadota; class Gammaproteobacteria; order Enterobacterales; family Enterobacteriaceae; genus Klebsiella; species Klebsiella sp. LTGPAF-6F. The sequence goes on along the minus strand of NZ_CP017450.1, from coordinate 229,882 downwards.
AGGCAGGCGCTTATGCAGTTCGGCGACATCGTCCTGGCCGTGGACCAGATCCACATGCAGGCCCTGTACCGGCAGTGCGGTAATGGTGTCGAGGTTATCGGTAATGCCTTCAAAGTAGGTAGTCAGCAGCAGCTTAAGCTGACCGCTAAGGGCCGCGTAAGCCGGTTTGAAGGCATCCAGCCACGCCTGCGGCAGCTCGAGCACCAGCGCCGGTTCATCAATCTGCACCCACTCAACGCCGCGTTTTGCCAGTTCAGTCAGCACCTGCTGGTAAACAGGCAGAATATCGTTCAGCAGGCTCAGGCGGTCGAACGGCTCGCCTTTCACCTTACCGAGCCACAGGTAGGTGACCGGCCCAAGTAGAACGGGCTTCACCTTGTGGCCCAGCGCCAGCGCTTCGTCCACCTCATCCAGCAGCTGGGTCCAGCTCAGTTTGAACCGCTGGCCCTTCACAAATTCCGGCACCATGTAGTGGTAGTTAGTGTTAAACCATTTGGTCATTTCCGCCGCCGCGGCCGGTTCGCCGGTCGGCGCGCGGCCGCGGCCTATGCGAAAAAGGGTATCGATATCAACGGAGCCGTCTTTGTTCTGATGACGAGCCGGCACGTTGCCAAGCCACAGGCTAGTGGTCAGAACATGGTCGTACCAGGCGAAATCGCCCACCGGTAGCAGGTCAATGCCCGCCTGCTTCTGCTGTTCCCAGTGGCGAGCGCGCAGTTCGCGGCCAACGGCCAGCAATTCTTCGCGGCTGGTATTGCCCGCCCAGTAGCTTTCTTGCGCTTTCTTCAGCTCGCGGCGCAGGCCAACGCGAGGGAAACCGAGGGTGTGGTTAATAATTGTCATTTTTTGAGCCTCATAATTGCAATCCGAAAGATTTCGGATTTAGGGAAGGCGGCAAACTTGCTCATCCCCAGGAGCTTACTGAAGTAAGTGACTGGGGTGAGGAAGTGCAGCCAACGCTGCCATAAATTCGAAAGATAAAGGATTTAGACGTCCAGATGTTTACACATCCATAATTGGCAGTTACTGTATATTCCTCAAGCGCAAATTATTCATGCCGAAGTGAAGGACTTTCATGATCGAAATTAAACACCTGAAAACGCTCCAGGCGTTGCGGAATAGCGGCTCTCTGGCAGGCGCGGCGGCGGCCCTGCACCAGACCCAATCCGCCTTGTCCCACCAGTTCAGCGATCTGGAACAGCGCCTCGGCTTCCGTCTGTTTGTACGTAAAAGTCAGCCGCTGCGCTTTACTCCGCAGGGAGAGATCCTGCTGCAGCTGGCCAATCAGGTCCTGCCGCAAATCAGCCGCGCCCTGCAGGATTGCAATGAGCCGCAGCAAACCCGGCTGCGTATCGCCATCGAATGCCATAGCTGTATTCAGTGGCTCACGCCGGCGCTGGAGAGTTTCCGCGCCCGCTGGCCGCATGTGGAGGTGGACTTTCAGTCCGGGGTGATCTTCGACCCACAGCCGGGCCTGCAGCAGGGCGAGCTGGATCTGGTGATGACCTCCGATATCCTGCCGCGCAGCGGACTGCACTATTCGCCAATGTTTGATTTCGAAGTACGCCTGGTGATGGCGCCGGATCATCCGCTGGCGACAAAGGCGCGCATCGCGCCCGAGGATTTAGCGACCGAAATGCTGCTGATTTATCCGGTCCAGCGCGCACGTCTGGATATCTGGCGTCACTTCCTGCAGCCTGCCGGGATTAGCCCGCAGCTGAAGAGCGTCGACAATACGCTGTTGTTAATTCAGATGGTGGCGGCGCGAATGGGCATCGCCGCCCTGCCGCACTGGGTCGTGGAAAGCTTTGAGCGCCAGGGCCTGGTGGTGACCAAAACCCTGGGCGAGGGACTGTGGAGCCGACTGTACGCCGCGGTGCGCGACGGCGAGCAGCGCCAGCCGGTTACCGAGGCGTTTATTCGCTCAGCGCGGAACCACGCTTGCGATCATTTACCGTTTGTGCGGAGTGCGGAGCGACCCAACGTCGATGGACCCATAGCGAGGCCAGGATCACCAGAGCGCCAATAATAAAGCTCGGCCAGCGGGGCTGCGTCTGCCAGATGGCCAGGTTCACCAGCAGCCCGGCAGGCACGTGCATATTGTTCATGATGCCGAGCGTACCGGCATCCACCTGGGTGGCGCCGTAGTTCCACATAAAGTAACCAATCCCGGATGCCGCCACGCCAAGAAAGGCCAGGATGCCCCACTGTAGCGAAGTTTGCGGCATTTTCTGCGCGTTACCCAGCATCGACCAGGCAACCGCCGCCACCAGAAACGCCCCGATGTAGAACCAGGCGAAGGCGTTATGCTGCGGCATCGGACGCGTTTCCATCAGGCGCTTATATCCCACCATGCCAATCGCGAAGCTGATGTTGGAGAGTTGAACCAGGATCAAACCGGTCCAGAAATGGTTGGTCACCTGGTCATAACGGATGATGCCCGCGCCGATTACCGCCAGCAGCGCGCTACAGGCGTAGCCCCAGCGCAGGCGACGGCGGCTCATCACATCGTAAATCAGCGTGATATAGAGCGGCGTCAGGACGGTAAACAGCAGAAGCTCCGATACCGTCAGGTACAGATAGGCCTGGAAACTCAGCATATACATAATGCCGAGCTGCATCGCCCCCACCAGCATATACAGGCCGATGGTTGACAGGCTCTGCCCGCGGGTGCGCAGGAAGGGCAAAAACACCAGCGCCGCCAGGCCAACGCGCGCCAGCACCGCAAAATAGCTGTCGACGTGGCCTGCCAGGTATTCGCCATACAGGCTAAAGGAAAAGGCCCACAGAATGGTGGTGATAATCAGTAGCGCCACAATGAATGTCTCATAGAGTAAAGAACACGCATTGTAGCGAAGTGACAGGTTGACGACTGCTCATTAATTAAACAATCGTCAATCTTTTTTAGTCAAGATAGAGTTTACGCAGGTAGTGGGGAACGGCGTCATCGACGTTGCTGCCGATCACTTCCAGCTCAGGATGCAGGTCTTTCAGCCGCTGGTGCGCGTTGGCCATAATGCAGCCCTTGCCCGCCATTGACAGCATTTCCGCATCGTTCATACCGTCGCCGAAGGCGATACACTCTTTCAGGCTATAGCCGAGCATTTTCGCCACGGCCTCCAGCGCATGCCCTTTCGACACGCCGCCCGCCATCACTTCGAGGCAGGTAACGGTAGAGAAGCTCACGTTCACCCGATCGCCCCAGCGGGCGTTGATCGCCTGCTCCAGCGGCAGCAGATGCTCATGATTATCGCAGGTGAAAAAGACTTTGCTGATCCCTTCAGGATCCAGCTCGCCCGGCTCGTACAGCTTGTAGTTAAACACCGCCTCTTTGAAGAAGCGCATCTCTTCCGGACGATGGCGATTCATATACCACTCATCTTCACGATAGACGTTGGTCACAATCGCCGGATCGTTACGCATCATTTCGAACAGGTCGGCGGCGATATCGCGGTCAAGGTTGTGGGCGAAGATCTGCTTCCCTTCGCTATCGTGCACGCGAGCGCCGTTCGAGGTGATCATATAGGATTTAATGCCGAGATTATCGCGAATTTGCCCAACATCGATGTAGTGGCGGCCGGTCGCGAACACGAAGTTGATACCGCGTGCGGTAAGCAGCTTCAGCGTCTCTTTGGCGTAGGGAGTTAAGCAGTGATCGGGAGAAAGCAGCGTGCCATCTAAATCAGACGCAACAACCTGGTACATAAAAATTTTAACCTCTAAGCAGGGCGACGAGCGTTTCGCCGGATTAAGTGTGTCGACCAAAAAAATCGACGATAGCGTTTAGCGCGACCGAGCGCATTGCGTCCTTTTCAAAAAGGATCTCATGGTATGCCCCTTCTATGACAAACGGCTTATCCCCTTCACAGGGATGACCGCCAGCGGCGCGAAGTTCACAGTAGCGATCGTGCATACGGTTATCGACCACCCGCTCTTCTTCCGCCTGGAGCAATAATGTTGGCGTGACGTCTTTCTCCGCACCGGCCAGCACCTCTTCGCCGGCGAGGATCCCCTCGCGCACCCAGTGGAACGTCGGCCCGCCGACCCGCAGCTGCGGCTCATCGGCGTAAAAGCGCAGGTTGCGGCGATAGCGTTGACGGCTGTGCGTCAGTACGTTAACCGCAAAGGGCAGCGCCCGCCAGCGGCCGGTACCGAGGGCATACTCTTCACGAATGCGCTGATGGCCCTCAGCCCAATCGAGAATATGGCGCACCATCCAGTCAGGCAGGCGCATAACGATGCCGAACATCGGCGCACAGAGCGCCATCGCGTCGCAATGCTGGTGGTAGCGCTGCAAAAATAGCGTCGCAATGGCGCCGCCCATGGAGTGGGCCAGTATAAACCGTTTCCGCCAGCGTCCGGGCGCCACCTGCTGCTGCCAGAACGCGGCGAGATCGTCGACGTAATCGCTGAAATTAACGACGTGCCCGCGGTGGGTATCTGAAAGCATGCGTCCGGAGCGCCCCTGGCCGCGATGATCGATAATCATCACGTCAAAACCGCTGCGGAAAAGATCGTAAGCCAGTTCGGCGTACTTAACGTAGCTTTCAATGCGACCCGGACAAATAACCACGACCCGGTCATGACTTTTGGCGCAGAAGCGAACAAAGCGCACCGGAACGTTATCCACGCCCGTAAATTCAGCCTCTTCCCGCTGACGCCAGAAATCGGTCAGTGGCCCCATGGTAAAGGCCGCAAACGCGTTTTCTCGTGTTTCCCAGTCCTTTTGCTGCAAAAACATCGGGCTTACACCCCTGATAACCGCTGAAAATCGTTTTTTTATCGTGCATCACACAATGCTTACACAATAGCGTATTGTGGCATAAAAACAGACAATCAGGGAGTTTCTCATGACGTTCGAGTGGTGGTTTGCCTATCTGCTGACATCTCTTATTCTCAGCCTGTCGCCGGGATCCGGGGCGATAAATACCATGACCACCTCAATCAACCACGGTTATCGCGGCGCGGCGGCTTCTATTGCCGGGCTACAGACCGGGCTCGGCATTCATATCGTGCTGGTGGGCGTTGGCCTGGGTACGCTTTTTTCCCGTTCGCTGTTGGCCTTTGAAATCCTGAAATGGGCGGGCGCCGCTTATCTTATCTGGCTCGGCATTCAGCAGTGGCGAGCCGCGGGTTCTCTCGATCTGAATACCCTTGCGCAAGCGCAGAGCCGCGGCAAACTCTTTAAGCGCGCGGTGTTCGTCAACCTGACCAACCCAAAAAGCATCGTGTTCCTCGCCGCGCTCTTCCCGCAGTTTATCGTACCGCACCAGCCCCAGGTGATGCAGTACCTCGTGCTCGGAGTCACCACCATCGTGGTCGATATTATCGTGATGATTGGCTACGCCACGCTGGCGCAGCGCATCGCCGCGTGGATCAAAGGGCCCAAACAGATGAAGGCGCTAAACAAGGTTTTTGGATCGCTGTTTATGCTGGTCGGCGCCCTGCTGGCCTCCGCGCGCCACGCCTGATGTATAGATAAACAGCAAATTACCGTACTGATAAAATATATGGCCCAGGGGGGAGAAGAGCAGGATGTTCGGCCGCTATTATATGAGCTGGCACAGCGGGTGCCGCAACATGGAGGTGTACTGATGACTCTGGCAGAAAAGTGGCTTGAGGAAGGTATGCAGAAGGGCATTAAGGAAGGCATAAAAGAGGGTAAACGCGCTGCGCTTCTTAACGTTGCAAAGGCCATGCTCGAGCGGGGCATTGATACTACTGCGGTTATGGAAATGACCGGTCTGACGTCCGACGATTTGCAGCAGCTGCGTCATTAATATCCGGCCCGCCCATAACCCTTGGGCGGGCCGCAGAACGCTTAGCGCGAAATAATCAGGTGAATACCAAACCCGGCAAACAGAGTACCGGCAATGCCGTCGATCCACTTCGCCATCCGCTGATAGCCGCGGCGCATGCCCGGTAGGGCGAACAGGCTGGCGACCACCGTAAACCAGGCCAGCGTCTCCAGAACAATCAGCAGGAAAATCCCCCAGCGCGCGCCGGAACTGACGCTGTCGCCGACAAACAGCGAGAACACGGAGCCAAAATAGATAATCGCTTTTGGGTTAGCCAGATTGGTCAGCAGCCCTTTCAGGAAGCTCCGGCCGCTGCGCGCCAGTTCGACCTGAGGCTCTACCGCCGCTGCCGCTTCGCTTTTTTTCAGCGCGCCGCGCAGCATCTGGAAGCCCATCCAGCACAGATACAGGCCGCCGCCGACCATAATAATGGTATGCAGCCAGGCCATCTTCTCGATAATCAGGTTCAGGCCGAGCAGCGCTACGCCCGCCCATACCATTACTCCGCAGGTGATCCCCAGCACGCCCATCATCGCCTCTTTGCGGGAGCGGCTAACGGCGGTTTGTGAAACAAAGAAGAAGTCCGGGCCAGGACTCATCAGCGCAATGATATGCACCAGCACCACGGTGAAAAAAAGCGTCAACATAATTAACTCGCAGGGAAATAGTCAGGACGAAAACTATATTTACACTTTTTCGTCTGGCTGACTACTCATCATCGCCATCCACGTGCGCGCGGATCAGGGCCATAAACTCTTTACCAAAACGCTCGAGCTTACGCGTGCCAACGCCGTTGACGCTGAGCATCTCCCCGGCCGTCAGCGGCGTTTGCTCGGCCATTTCAATTAGCGTCGCATCGTTAAACACCACGTAGGGCGGGATATTCTCTTCGTCGGCAATCGCCTTACGCAGTTTGCGCAGCTTGGCGAACAGCTTGCGATCGTAATTACCGCCAAAGGATTTCTGCATCGCTTTCGGCTTCAGCGCCACAATACGCGGCACGGCAAGCTGTAGCGTCACGTCGCCGCGCAGGACCGGACGCGCGGCCTCGGTAAGCTGTAGCGCAGAGTGCTGGGCTATATTCTGCGTAACCAGGCCTAAATGAATAAGCTGACGGATCACGCTGACCCAATGCTCGTGGCTCTGTTCGCGCCCAATGCCGTAGACCGGCAGCTTGTCGTGCCCCATATCGCGAATACGCTGGTTATTGGCGCCGCGCAGCACTTCCACCACGTAGCCCATACCAAAGCGCTGATTGACGCGGTAAATCGTCGACAGCGCCTTACGCGCGTCCATTAAACCGTCGTACTGTTTCGGCGGATCGAGGCAGATATCGCAGTTGCCGCAGGGCTCCTGGCGCCCCTCGCCAAAGTAGTTGAGCAGCACCAGACGGCGGCAGGTTTGCGCTTCGGCAAAGGCCCCCATCGCGTTGAGCTTATGGCGTTCAATGTCCTGCAGCGGCCCGGCGGGTTTCTCCTCAAGGCAGCGTCGGAGCCACGCCATATCCGCCGGATCGTAAAACAGCATCGCCTCGGCAGGCAGCCCATCGCGCCCGGCGCGGCCGGTCTCCTGGTAATAGGATTCAATATTGCGGGGGATATCGAAATGCACCACAAAACGGACGTTCGGTTTGTTGATACCCATACCGAAGGCTACCGTCGCCACCACGATTTGCAGGTCGTCGCGCTGGAATTTCTCCTGCACGTCGGCGCGGATATGGTTTTCCAGCCCGGCGTGATAGGCCGCGGCGCTGATGCCGCGGCTTTGCAGGCGAGCGGCGGTGTCTTCCACTTTTGAGCGGCTATTGCAGTAGATAATACCCGACTTACCGCGCTGGTCCTGCACGTAGCGCATCAGCTGATCCAGCGGCTTAAACTTCTCCATCAGCATATAGCGGATGTTGGGTCGGTCGAAGCTGCTGACCTGAATGAGCGGGTCGTTTAGATCCAGCAGGCGAACAATGTCGCGACGCGTCGTGTCATCGGCGGTGGCGGTCAGCGCCATAAACGGGATTTGCGGTATCCGCTGGCGCAGCTGCCCTAACGCGGCGTATTCCGGACGGAAATCGTGCCCCCACTGGGAAATACAGTGCGCCTCGTCCACCGCCACCATCGACAGATTCCAGTGCGTAAGATGCTCAAGGAAGTTATCCAGCATCAGGCGCTCCGGGGCGATATACAGCAGGCGAATCTGCCCGCTGCGGCAGCCGGCCATCACATCCTGCTGCTGCTCCCGGCTCTGGGTTGAGTTCAGGCACGCCGCCGCCACGCCGTTAGCCAGCAGCTGATCGACCTGGTCCTTCATCAAGGAAATAAGCGGCGACACCACGACGGTGAGACCGCCCAGTACCAGCGCCGGAACCTGATAACACAGCGACTTGCCGCCGCCGGTTGGCATCACCACCAGGCAATCGCGCCCGGCCAACGCCGTATCAATGATAGTTTCCTGGCCCGGGCGAAACTGCTGGTAGCCGAAGGTCTCTTGTAAAACCTGCTTAGCCAGCGATTCCTGATTCAATACTTCCGCCTGCGCCACGTTGACCCCATATGCCTGAAAAGAAAACAGGCGCTATTTTCAGCGCCTGAGAGCCAGAGTGCAACGATTAAAACAGATCGTTGAGCATCAGCCCGACGCCGACGCGGGTCTGATTGAAGTTATAATCGATGAGCGACTCGCCATAACCGCTATAGACCTGAGTATAGACGCGCACGTGTTTGGTGATCGGATAGCTCACCCCAAGCTCGGCGCCGCCGTAGCCGGTATTCCAGTTATATTGCCCCTGGGCGCTGAGGATGGCGTCGCCCAGCTGATAGCCCACTTTCAGCCGGTAATACCCCATATATTTGGTGATATCCGGATTATCGTCGGTGCTGCCAATCACGTACCAGGGCTTCACCTCAACCAGCCAGTTGCCGTTTTGCGCCATCAGCCGGGTATAGAGGCGGTTCCAGCTGCGGGAGGTGGGATCGGAACGGCCGTTAGAGTCGTGGTTATAACCCATCTCAACGTCGCGCAGCGTCCAGCCGGCGAACGAGTAATCGGTCACAAACCCGAGGAACAGCTGCGGCTCATAGTTGGTTTCGCGAAACGGCGCGGACTCTTTGCTGTTGGAGAGCTGCCACCAGGATTTTTGCGTATAAGAAGCGCCCAGCAGCGAATTCTCGCCGAGGATCCCTCGCCACAGCGGAAACGCCAGGCTGAGCTGGAACTTCACTTCATCTTTACGCGCATTTTCGGCCCAGTCGTAGCTACGAATCGCTTCTTTATTGAGATCGCTGGTCCACGTATAGAGCAGATAGTTGCTCTCGTAGGGATAGAGCAGGAACGGATTATCATGGTCCTGTAACAGGTTGGCGATAATGCTCCCGCGAACGACCGGAGCGTCGTGGACCTGTTTATTCACCGGCGCGTCCTGCGCCAGAACGCCGGCCGGAAGCGCAACAAGCGCCAGCAGGCAGGCCAAAGAGATACGCATTGCTGTTCTCCTGGATGGATATTTATTATTTCTGTTTAACCCAGGCAGCATTCTACCTATTTATGCGGCATCTGACCTGTTATCCGTTCTTAAAGTAGAAATCAATATTTTAGAAGCATAAAATCAACATTTCATTAACTTATGGAAGTGTTGTTATGTCTGAACTGACCGCCGCCGCCGCCCTGAAGCTGGTGGGAGAGATCTTCGTCTACCATATGCCGTTTAATCGTGCCTTAGGGCTGGAGCTGGAGCGCTATGAAAAGGAGTTTGCCCAGCTGAGTTTCAACAATCAGCCGATGATGGTGGGCAACTGGGCGCAGAGCATTTTACATGGCGGCGTGATCGCCTCAGCGCTGGACGTCGCTGCGGGGCTGGTATGCGTCGGCAGCACGCTGACTCGCCACGACACCATCAATGAAGAAGAGCTGCGCCAGCGCCTGTCGCGGATGGGCACTATCGATCTGCGCGTCGACTACCTGCGTCCGGGCCGCGGGGAACGCTTTACCGCTACCAGCAGCCTGCTGCGCGCCGGTAATAAAGTGGCGGTGGCCCGCGTCGAGCTGCATAACGAAGAGCAGGTGTATATCGCCAGCGCCACGGCGACGTATATGGTGGGTTGATCGGCCTAAATCGAGTAACATCTCTCTCTTTGGCAATGGATTTGTACCGATGGACGCTAAACAAACGCGGGTGGGGATTCTTCTGGCCCTGGCCGCCTATTTTATCTGGGGTATCGCGCCGGCGTACTTCAAGCTTATCTACTATGTTCCCGCCGATGAAATTCTGACTCACCGCGTGATCTGGTCCTTCTTTTTCATGGTCGCGCTGATCAGCATCAGCCGTCAGTGGCCGCAGGTCAAAAGGCTGCTGAAAACGCCGAAAAAGGTGTTCCTGCTGGCGCTCTCTGCGGTGCTGGTGGGCGGCAACTGGCTGCTGTTTATCTGGGCGGTGAATAACCATCATATGCTGGAAGCCAGCCTGGGCTATTTTATCAATCCGCTGGTGAATATTCTGCTGGGGATGATCTTCCTCGGGGAGCGCTTTCGCCGGATGCAGTGGCTGGCGGTGCTGCTGGCCGCCTGCGGCGTGCTGGTACAGCTCTGGACCTTCGGCTCGCTGCCGATTATCGCGCTGGGCCTGGCGTTCAGCTTCGCTTTTTACGGCCTGCTGCGTAAAAAGATCGCCGTGGATGCGCAAACCGGGATGCTGTTTGAGACGCTCTGGCTGCTGCCGGTCGCTGCGATTTATCTGTTTGGTATTGCCGATAGCCCGACCAGCCACATGGGGCAGAATCCGTGGTCGCTGAACCTGCTGCTGATGGCGGCGGGCGTGGTCACCACCATCCCGCTGCTGTGCTTTACCGGCGCGGCGACGCGTCTGCGCCTCTCCACGCTGGGATTTTTCCAGTATATCGGCCCGACGCTGATGTTCCTGCTGGCGGTAACCTTCTACGGCGAAGTGCCGGGCGCGGATAAAATGGTAACCTTCGCCTTTATCTGGGTGGCGCTGGCGATTTTCGTGATGGATGCGGTTTACACAATACGCCGTACGCGCAGGGCATAAAGCCAAGCTGGTACGCAGAAAAGGAGCCGAAGCTCCTTTTTTTACAGCCAGTTTTTACGCTTAAAGTACAGATAGGGCGCCAGGCCAGCGAGCATCATAAAGACAATCGCGCCGGGATAGCCAAAGCTCCAGTGCAGTTCAGGCATAAACTCAAAGTTCATGCCATAGCTGGAAGCCACCAGCGTCGGCGGCAGGAACACCACGGAGACCACCGAGAAGATCTTGATGATGCGGTTCTGCTCGATGTTGATAAAACCCATCGCCGCCTGCATCAGGAAGTTAACCTTCTGGAACAGCGATTCGTTGTGCGGCAGCAGGGATTCGATGTCGCGCAGGATCTCACGCGCCTGCTCCAGCTGACCGGCCGGAAGGCGGGCTTTGCGCACGAGGAAGTTCAGCGCGCGCTGGGTATCCATCAGACACAGGCGGACTTTCCAGCCGATATCTTCCTGCTCCGCCAGCGTCGAGAGCGCCTCGTCGTAATCATCGCCCTGACGACCTTCCATGATCACCCGGCTGAGCTTTTCCAGGTCGCTATAGATGTTTTCAATTTCATCCGCCAGCTGCTCGATTTTGGTTTCGAACAGGTCCAGCAGCAGCTCGTAAGCGTTGCCGTCCACCATCGACTGGCTGCGGGCGCGCATGCGATACAGGCGGAAAGCGGGCAGCTCCCGTTCGCGCAGGGTGAACAGACGCCCTTCGCGGATAGTAAACGCTACGGTAGAGTTACCGGCGTGATCCTCTGCATCTTCAAAAAAGAAAAATGAGTGGATATGCAGGCCGTCTTCATCCTCAAAGAAACGCGCTGACGCTTCGATGTCTTCCAGCTCCGGGCGCGTCGCCAGGTTCTGGCCCAATTCCGTTTGCACGCGGCTTCGTTCATCGTCGTCAGGCTCGACCAGATCGACCCACACCGAACTGGCGAGGTGCTTGATCTCGTCGGCTTCCAGACGCGTTAAACGATTGTTTTCCAGTTGAAATGCGCTCAGCATGACCGGGACTCCCAATGCAAAAAATTATCGGACAGTTCGGTGGGCACACAGAAACAATTTGGGTTTCAGACCATTAAGCCTGACTCAGAGCGACGGGAATAGAACGGGTCGCCGACAACCGCTAAGGCTATCAGCATAAGAGGATAGCCTTAGGAGTTGTTCCTGATGGGCAGGAAATTGAGCCAGCATCTACTGGGTGTGTCCAAGGCGAATGTCCTCTTAGCGTAATCGTGCGCGCATGTTACGCCAGCGCAAAAACGGCGTCAACACGCAACGGAACGCTAAAGAGCAAATCAAGCTCCTTAACGTATAAAGGTAGCAGAATATTACAAAATAATGATACTTTTCTTACTGTTACACTGTTTCAAGCCGGGCATACGCCGCGACCAGCCATTTAATCCCCTGCCCCTGAAACGCAACCTGCAGGCGGCTGTGTTCGCCGCTGCCTTCGAGGTTCACGATCGTGCCTTCGCCAAACTTGGCATGGCGCACGCGCTGGCCCAGCTTATAGCCGGTGTCGTTTTCCGCCATCGGCGTCCCCATCCGCTGATGGCTGACCGGACGGCTCACCGTGGCGCGCAGCCGCACCTCTTCCACGCACGACTCCGGCAGCTCGCCGATAAAGCGCGACGGGCGGTGATAAACCTCTTTGCCATACAGGCGGCGGGTTTCCGCATAGGTCAGCGTGAGCTTCTGCATCGCGCGGGTGACGCCGACGTAGGCCAGACGGCGTTCTTCTTCCAGGCGGCCGCCCTCATCAAGCGCCATCTGGCTCGGGAACATCCCCTCTTCCACGCCGACGATAAAGACCTGCGGGAACTCCAGCCCTTTCGCCGAGTGCAGGGTCATCAGCTGTACCGCATCCTGCCAGGTATCCGCCTGCCCTTCTCCCGCTTCCAGCGCCGCATGCGAGAGGAACGCCTGCAGCGGCATCAAATCTTCATCTTCTTCGTTGTAGCTGAACTGGCGCGTTGCCGTCACCAGCTCCTCTAAGTTTTCAATGCGCGTCTGGCCTTTCTCGCCTTTCTCCTGCTCGTACATCATGCGCAGGCCGGAGTCTTTAATCACCCGATCGGTCTGCACGTGCAGCGGCATATCGGCGGTTTCCTGCGCCAGGGCGTCAATGAGCTCCATAAAACGCTGCAGGGCGCTGGCGGCGCGTCCGGCAAGCACTTTATCTTTTAACAGCTCGCGACAGGCCTGCCACAGCGTCAGCTGACGGTCGCGCGAGGTCTGGCGCACCACGTCCAGCGTGCGATCGCCGATACCGCGCGTCGGGGTATTCACCACGCGCTCAAAGGCCGCGTCGTCATTACGATTGGCGATCAGGCGCAGATAGGAGAGCGCATCTTTGATCTCCTGGCGTTCGAAGAAGCGCATGCCGCCATAAATACGATACGGCATGCTGGCCTGCAGCAGCGCCTCTTCCAGCACGCGCGACTGGGCGTTGCTGCGATACAGAATCGCGCACTGCTCCAGCGCCCCGCCGTTTTCCTGCCAGGTTTTGATGCGGTTGACGACAAAGCGCGCCTCATCAAGATCGTTAAACGCGCAGTAGAGCGAAATCGGCTCGCCGTCGGCACCGTCGGTCCACAGCTTTTTCCCCAGGCGCCCGCTGTTGTTTTCAATCAGGGCGTTGGCCGCGCTGAGGATATTGCTGGTCGAGCGATAGTTTTGCTCGAGGCGGATAGTTTCCGCGCCGGGGAAATCGTTGAGGAAGCGCTGGATGTTCTCCACCTGCGCGCCGCGCCAGCCGTAAATGGACTGATCGTCATCGCCGACGATCATCACCTTGCCGGTATCGCCCGCCAGCAGGCGGATCCACGCGTACTGAATGTTGTTGGTATCCTGAAATTCGTCCACCAGGATATTGGTAAAGCGCTCGCGGTAGTGCTGAAGAATGTGCGGCTTGTTGAGCCACAGTTCGTGGGCGCGCAGCAGCAGTTCGGCGAAATCCACCAGCCCCGCCCGATCGCAGGCCTCCTGGTAGGCCTGATAAACTTTCTGCCAGGTCTGCTCAACCGGGTTACCGTAGCTCTGTATATGGTGCGGGCGCAGCCCTTCATCTTTCTGGCCGTTGATGTACCACATCGCCTGACGCGGCGGCCACTGCTTCTCATCGAGATTCATCGCCTTAATCAGACGCTTGAGCAGGCGCAGCTGGTCTTCGCTGTCGAGGATCTGGAAGTCCTGCGGCAGGTTGGCGTCAAGGTGATGAGCGCGCAGCAGCCGGTGCGCCAGCCCGTGGAAAGTGCCGACCCACATACCGCCCTGGGTGGTACCCATCAGTTGGCCAATACGATGGCGCATTTCCGCCGCCGCTTTGTTGGTAAAGGTCACCGCCATAATGGAGTAAGGGGAACAGTGCTCAACGCTCAGCAGCCAGGCGATGCGGTGTACCAGTACGCGCGTCTTACCGCTGCCCGCGCCTGCCAGAACCAGCATGTTAGTACGTGATGCCGCAACGGCTTCACGCTGTTTGTCATTAAGGCTGTCGAGCAGATAAGAAACGTCCATTGGCACCGCCGGAAATGAGACGCCCGGCAACGTTCAGTCCACCGGGCTACTGTTAATTTATACAGAACTACTGACGATTATATCAGCGAGGTCAGAGATGCCAACCGTGAAATTTCGATGTGCGGTAACAGGCGGCTGTCGGCGGTGCGCATCAGGTCGGCGCCCTGCGGTTTGATCCAACAGGCCTGCATGCCGCAGCGAATGGAGCCCGCCACGTCGGTCGTCAGATCGTCCCCGACGTGCAGAATCTGCCCCAGCGGCAGCGCCAGCCGCTCGGCTGCGAGATGATACATATCGGCAAAAGGCTTAGAGCGCCCGTCCGGACCGGCGCGCAGCACGAAGCGGAAGTAGTCGCTCAGGCCAAAAAGCTCCGGCTGGGCATTACCGTTGGTAATGGCCACCAGCGGCCACTTTTCCGCCAGCTGCGCCAGCGTATCGTGCGTCTCCTGCGGGACATCGATCAGGCTGCGCCAGTGGGCGAAGTTCGCCATCGCTTCCTCGGCCCCCGTTTTCGCCAGCGCCGCAGAAAGCCCGGCGTTGATCATCCCCAGCTCCAGCGCGCGGCGGCGCCACTCGGTGACATCGTGGTAAATTTCCGGCTCTGACGCCAGCAGCGTCTGGCGCAGCCGGTTGAGTTCGCTGGCGTCAAATTGACTCAGCGACGGGTGGTAGCTGCGCACAAAGCTCAGCGACTCATGCAGCGTTCGGTCAATCACCGGACGGTTGTCATAAAGGGTATCGTCCAGGTCAAATGTCAGTGCTGAAATCTGGCCCAGAGGTCGGTAAAAACGCATTATTTCCCCCGTTTGGCGCGCGGATGCGCCGCATCGTACACCGACGCAAGGTGTTGAAAATCAAGATGGGTATAAATTTGAGTGGTGGACAGATTCGCATGACCCAGCAGCTCCTGCACCCCGCGCAGATCGCCGCTCGACTCCAGCATATGGGTCGCGAAAGAGTGGCGCAGCTTATGCGGATGCACGTGGCTGTTGAGGCCCTGCTTAATGCCCCATTCGGCAAAGCGCTTTTGCACGTTACGCGCGGAAATTCGCTTACCCAGCTTTGATAAGAACAGGGCGTCTTCATCAGCGCCGAACAGGCCGCGCAGGTCGAGCCAGTGCTCAATCCACACCACCGCGTTGCGGCCAATCGGCAGGCGGCGCTCTTTGCTGCCTTTGCCCATCACCCACACCTCGCCGGATTCCAGATCGAGGTGCTTAATGTCGAGATTCACCAGCTCCGAGAGACGCAGTCCCGCGCCGTACATCACTTCCAGCATCGCCCGGTCGCGTACCGCCAGCGGATCGTTAAGATCGATATCCAGCAGTCGGTTAACGTCGTCGACGTCGATATTTTTTGGTAAATGGCGCGGTGTTTTCGGCGCCGAAATCCCCTTCGCCGGATTCGCGGCCAGTTCGCCCTGGCTCACCAGCCAGTCAAAGAAGCTGCGTAAGGCGGAGAGACGTAAAGCCAGGCTGGCTGGCCCCAGCCCCTGGCGACGGCTGCGCACCGCCAGGCTACGGACCTGGGCAGCATCGCACTGCTGCCAGCTTTTCAGCCCGGCGCTATCCGCCAGCGCGATAAGCGTCTCGAGCTGGCGGCGGTAGTTCAGCAGCGTTATCGGGCTCAGCTGACGCTCCACGCCGAGATAGCGTAAAAAGCGTTCTACGGGCGTAAACAGCGGCGAGTCGGTCATGCGCGCTCGATCCAGCGCTCCAGCAACCCCGGGAGCATCGACGCAATTTCATGCAAAAGCTGCGTTCCCTGACCTTGCTGATAGTGCTGAGGGTCGCGACTGCTGAACAGCATCACGCCGGGCGCTTCATCTCCCCCCAGCAGCGACATCGCCACCGAACCCACGGCTTTTGCTTCCGGCAGCACCACCAGCAGTTCCGGGCCGTTTAATGGGCCAAGATAATGGCGCTGTTGCCCAAGACGCTGAATGCGAATCGGCTCAAACGCCTGACGGCTTATCGCCAGATGAGTGAATTTGGAGGGCGCGCCGAGCCGCCAACTGTCGGGAAACAGGCGCACCGTGGCGCCCGCCAGGCCCAGCTCGCGCGCCCAGCGATGAAAGCGGTTCAGCATTTCATCAAGGCTATCGGCCGCCGCCAGCCGCGTCTGGAGATCAAACAGGCGCTGAAACAGGCTTTCGTTAGCCGTCGCCTGGGCCATCAGCAGCGTCATATTCTCTTCCAGCACGTTGATATGGTTCCGCGCCCGCGCCATGTGCCATTCCACCAGCGAGACCGAACCACGTACCGGATGCGGCACCGACATATGCTCCACCAGCGCCGCATTACGAATAAAGAATTCAGGATGTTGCAACAGATAGTCCACCACTGCGCGATCGTTCAGCTCGCTGGCGAGTTCCTGCTGTTCTTCCCCGACTTGTTTCATAAATGAATAAATCCGTCATAGACATGTGCCGCCGGGCCAGTCATATACAGCGGTTGGCCCGGACCTTTCCAGGCGATATCAAGACGCCCGCCGGGTAATTCCACGCGGACCTCCTCGCCCAGTAACCCCTGCTGGATACCGACTGCCGCCGCCGCGCAGGCGCCGCTGCCGCAGGCCTGCGTTTCACCCGCGCCGCGTTCATACACGCGCAGGCGAATATGGGAGCGGCTGACCACCTGCATAAAGCCGATGTTCGCCCGCTCCGGGAAGCGCTCGTGGTTTTCCATCACCGGGCCGAGCGTTTCCACCGTCGCGGTTTCCACATCATCGACCTGGATAACGCAGTGCGGGTTGCCCATGGACACCACGCCGCACAATACTGTCTGTTCAGCGGCGCGCATGATATAGGTCTTTTCCGCTTTGTTGGCGCGGAACGGCACCTGCGACGGTTCGAAGTTTGGCTCACCCATATTCACGCGCACCAGATCGTCTTCCGTTACGCTTAATACCATACGGCCGTTCGAGGTACTGACGCGGATGTCACGTTTATTGGTCAGGCCTTTCAGGCGCACAAAGCGGGCGAAACAGCGCGCGCCGTTGCCGCATTGCGCCACCTCGCTACCGTCGGCATTGAAGATGCGATAGTGGAAGTCGAGCTCCGGATCGTAGGGCGGCTCAACCACCAGCAGCTGATCGAAGCCCACGCCAAGATGCCGATCCGCCAGACGACGAATCAGTTCCGGTGAGAAAAAAACATTCTGAGTTACCGCGTCAACAACCATAAAGTCATTGCCAAGGCCATGCATTTTAGAGAACTGCATCATCTACTCCAGCAGCGCGGAACTGTCAGTAATTCACCTGGGTCGGACCACCGCTATCACCGCGATCGTTACGATCCGGCGTAGAGCTCTGGATACCGCTATCAACCGGTTTAGTCGGCGGAGGCGCCGTTTTATCCGCTGGCGGGAAATAGAGCGGCCCTTTCAGACCACAGCCGGTGAGGCTGAGGACCGCAAATAAAACGGCAAGCGCTGGGAAAACGTTTTTCATAGATAGTAGCCCGTAATTCATTCTTTCTGTTTTCTATCATCGCAGGAGAAGACGTAAAAGCAAGCGTTTAGGGCAGCTTTATGACATCTGAAAAGCGGCTTTCCACCAGGGTTACAGCGCAAACGCGTTGGTAGATATACGCTGAGTATTTATTTTAGCAGGGTCACTGCCAGCATTTTTTTAGCGCTTGTATCGACTGCACAATATCCGCTTCCATCACGCCGGCAAATCCCAGCACCACGCCGTAATGATGGCGGCTTTCAGGCGTACCGGGGATCCACAATGCGCTCAGCGGCGTAATTTCCACGCCTGCCGCCTGGGCCTGGCTAACGAGACGGGTTTCTGTTTCAGCATCATCCAGCGTAATCGCCGCATGTAGCCCCGAGGCCACTTCCGGCATCACGCCAATATGGCTCAGATGCTGATTCCACTCCGCCAGCAGCAGATCGCGACGGCTTTTACTGATTCTGCGCATTCGCCGGATATGGGGCTGGAAATGCCCCTCCGAAATAAAGCTCGCCATCACCTGCTGGTCGTTCATTGGCGGCTGGCGGGTGGATAGCGTACGCAGCAGGTTCAGCGGTTCCACCAGCTGTTGCGGAACCACCATGTAGCCCAGGCGTAGCGCGGGATACATCACTTTGGAAAACGAACCGATATAAATCACCCGATGGCGGTTATCCAGCGCGGCGAGCGGCATCAGCGGCGTGCCGTTATAGCGATACTCGCCGTCGTAATCATCCTCCATAATCCACGCCTGATGCTTTCTGGCCCACTCCAGCAGCGTCATCCGCCGCGATAGTGAGAGCGTCGCGCCCGTCGGGTACTGGCATGACGGGCTCACGTAGACCATCCGGGCGTCGGGATAATCCGTCAACTGCGCCGTCTGAAGCCCCTCATCATCAACGTTAATCGCTTTAATATTCAAACCAAGGCAGGAGAATACGCCCGCCGCCGCCCAGTGGCAGGGGTTTTCCATAATGACGTCCTGCCCGACGCGCAGCAGCAGCGCGGAACAGAGCATTATCGCCTGTTGTGCGCCAAGGGTAATAATCACCTGCGCCGGATCGCACTTCAGGCCGCGCGAGGTATGCAGATAGCTGGCGATAAGCTCGCGCAGCTGTAAATCGCCCGCCGGAACGCCGTAACCCATTTGCGCAATGGGTCGCCGCCGCCAGAAGCGGTTTTGCAGGCGCGACCAGGTATCAAACGGGAAATGGTCAATCGCGGGCATGCCGATGCGAAAAGCCTTCGGCGGGCCATCGTGCACAAAATGGCGATTAAACCGCGCCGTCAGCGGCAGGCGCGAGTCGACGCGTAAGGCAGGAATTTCAGGGACGTCGGGGCCTTCGTCAACCTCCTGCCCGCGATAACGTATATAGGTGCCGTCGCCCTGTCGGGTTTCAATCAAATCGTCGGCATATAAACGCTCGTAGACCGAGACCACCGTATTGCGAGAAACCCCCAGCAGCCGCGCCAGCTCACGCGTCGCGGGTAGTTTAGCCCCGTGAAGACCGGGCGTATTCACCATCTTCTCTCTCAGGGCGCGATAAAGCTGCTCGCTACGCTTTCTGCCAGCATCCAGCTTTATACCCGTTAAATCAAAAGGCAGAGCAACCGACAAATTGGCACCTTAATATCGTGGGTTTTTGGTCCTGTTATACATCCAATATGACAATTAGCATAGGCGCATTAATACTCATGATGAAAGCGACGCCTTTCATCGCTCTCTGAACCCTCAATGATTGAGCCTACTATGTCAGCATCAGAAATCACGATTTTTGCCGCTAAAAAAATCATTACGATGTGCCCGAACCGCCCGGAGACCACCCATGTTGCGGTGCGCGGCGACCGTATTTTAGGCACCGGCACGCTTGAAGAACTCACCGGCTTTGGCGAATACCAGCTGGACGAGACCTTTGCCGATAAAGTGTTAATGCCCGGCCTGATTGAAGCCCACTCGCACGTCACCGGCGGCGGTATGTGGCAATTCCCCTATGTGGGTTACTACGATCGCCCGGACCATACCGGTAAAGTCTGGAAAGGCTGCCGCTCTTTTGACGACGTCGTCAGCGCGCTGCAGGCGGTGGAACGTGAGATGACCGATCCGCACGCGCCGCTGATCGCATGGGGCGTTGATCCCATTTATTTCGGCAGCGAAAAGCTGGGCCGCGAACATCTGGACCGCGTCTCAACCACCCGTCCGGTCGCGGTTATCCATATGAGCATCCACCTGATGGGCGCCAATACCGCCGCGCTGCACGACTGCGGAATATTTGACGATTGCCAGATTGAAGGCGTGGTGAAAAATCAGGACGGTACGCTGCACGGCGAGCTGGTGGAGTTCGCCGCCATGGGGCCAATCCTGAATAAATATGGTTTCTGGGACGAACTCACCACCGAAATCGCCATCGCCAATTTCGGCCAGGAAGCGTTTCGCGCAGGCTGTACCAGCGCAGCCGATATGGGTCTGACCGATTTCAGCAATCCCGAGCTGATGACCAACTACATCCGCATGACCCGTGAAGAGGACTTCCCGATTCGTCTGCTGGTGGCCTACGGCCCTCCTTTCGTCAAAAAACCCTTCCAGGAAGCGCTGGATTTCGCCCCGGACGTTATGCGTCACGGGCACGAAAAAATGCACTTCGGCCCGATGAAAATCTTCCTCGACGGCTCTATCCAGGGTGGGTCAGGACGGATGCTGGAGCCCTTCTATTATCTGGATGGCCACAACGGCGCGTGGAACGCCACGCCGGAAGAGGTGGAGCAGCAGGTCTACGACATCATGTCCCGCGGCTACCAGGTTCACTGCCACTGTAACGGCGACGAGGCCTCGGAAGCGTTCATTAAAGCCGTCGAGAAAACCCTGAATCGTATTCCGGCAGTGAACCACCGCGCGGTGATGCAGCACGCGCAGATGCTGCGTGAAGATCAGTTCAAACGCATCAAAGAGATGGGTATGGGCGTGAACTTTTTCAGCAACCACGTCTATTACTGGGGCGATCAGCACTACAGCCAAACCATGGGCCCGGAGCGCGCAATGCGTATGGACGCCTGCGGCAGCGCGGTGCGCCACGGTATTCCTTTCGCCTTCCACAGCGATTGCGGCATCACCCCCATCAACCCGCTGTTCACCGGCTGGTGCGCGGTGAACCGCCTGACGGCATCCGGGCGCGTACTGGGCGAAGCGGAAAAAATCTCCGTCGATCAAGCGCTGCACGCGATGACCCTCGGCGCGGCATGGACCATGAAAATGGACCATCTGATCGGCAGCATCGAATGCGGTAAATACGCCGACTTCACCGTGCTGGAAGACGATCCGCAGGCCATCGAGCCGGTTCAGCTTAAAGATGTGAAGGTCTGGGGCACCGTGCTGGGCGGTAAGAAACAGCAAATCCAGTAATCCTGTTGCGAACATTATCCACCCGGCGGCGACGTCGGGCGGATAGCTATTGCACAAAATCATTCACGTTGCATCAAGGCGGCACCTGAGAGAATCCCCGGTCACTTACTACAGTAAGCGACCGGGGTGAACGCAGGCAGCCAGCACAGAGGCAGCTAGAAGGACGATGTGTAGATTGCCTGAAATTAACCACAGAACACGATCATGACGACAAATTCAGTAATTAACTCTCCCGGCATGTCGCGCAACGCGGCCGCCGATACGGCGATGAAATGGTTGCCGCTGCTGGTACTGTGCCTCGCTCAGCTTTCGACATCCGGCGATAATGCCACGCTGAGCATCGCTACCGGCGCGCTGGTCAAAGACCTGCACGCGTCAATGGATCTCATCAGCATCGCCAACGCGATGTATTCGCTGGCCGCGGGCTCTCTGATGGTCGCCGCCGGGATGGCCGGGCTTATCGTCGGCTGGAAGAAAACCTTCCGCATCGGCTGCGCGCTGCTGTTTCTTGCCGAGCTGACCGCTTATTTCTCACCGAACATGCTGGTCTTCACCTACGGCGCCCGTCTGCTTTCCGGTATTGGCGGAAGCTTTATGATCCCTTCGGTGCTGGGGCTTATCGCCAGTAACTATAAAGGCCGCCAGCAGGCGATCGCCTTTGGCGCTATCGGCGCGGCAAGCGGCGTCTCCTTCGCCGCCGGTCCGTTGATTTGCGGCCTGCTGGTTGACCATTTCGGCTGGCGTGCGGCGTTTGCCGCTATCGCCGGCCTGTGCATCGTGATCTTCAGCGGCTCTTTCCTCGTCCCTACGCCGGCAAAACCTGAACGCAAAGTGGTGTTCGATCTGCCGGGCGTCGTCCTGACCGTTATCGGCCTGTTCAGCGTGATCCTCGGCTTCCTGAAAGTCTCGAGCTGGGGTCTGTTTACGCCGTTTAACGCGCCGTTCACCGTCATGGGTCTTAGCCCGGCGCCGTTCCTCGTCCTGTTTGGCCTGATCGTGCTGGCGATTATGCTGAAGTGGGAGCGCCATCGCGAAGCCACCACCGGCAGCGCGCTGATCCCGCTGTCGTTCCTCGCAACGCCGCAGGTGCGTAACGGTCTCTATCTGACGGCGTTTATCTTCCTCGCCTACGGTTCCGGTATTTTTGTGACCGTGAGCTTTGTACAGGTGGTTGCCGGGCTGAACGGTATTGAAACCGGCTTGCTCATTCTGCCGTTTGCGCTGGGCGTCGTGGTCTTTTCGCTGGGGCTGCCGATCGTCTGGAAAAACGCGAATCCGAAACGGATGTGCCAGAGCGCGCTGCTCATCGGCACGCTGGGCTCCGTGTTGTGCATCTTCGGCTTCGGCCCGTCCGATTTCAGCATGATCGTGCCGGTAGGGATGTGTCTGATTGGCATCAGTATGGGCATCGTTTCCGCCTATTCCAGCTATATTGTTACCAGCGCCCTGCCGGCGCGCGATGCGCAGCAGTCCGGCGGCGTGCAGGCGACTTCGCGTAACGTCGGCCAGGCAATCGGCGTAGCGGTTTGCGGTATGGTGATGCTGACGGCGGTCACCATGACGGTACAGGATATGGCCAGCCACGACGCTTCGCTAAGCCAGGATACACAGCAGAAGGTGGCAAATCTCTCCGTTATTCCTTATCTCAGCGATACGGGTTTCTCAACGCTGATGCTGGACCAGGGCGTGAATCAGAAGGATGTAACGGAACTCAACCAGGTCTATAAAACCGCCCGCCTGAAAGCCACGCGAGCGGGTATGGTCGCCACCGCGGTCATGACGCTGCTGTTTTTATTCGGGACGCGCAATCTTCCCGTCCGCGCCAGGGGTTCTGATGACGCAGCAGGAGAAGAGCCGCGTGCGAAGAAGTCGAAAATCTGAGTTAAGATCGAAAGATAACTAACAATAACGCGCCCCTCCCGCGAGGAAGGGCGCGTTTTGTCGTTTCTATCAAAAAGGAACACGCTGTGACCACCAACCCTACACCGACAAACTGGTTACCTTTGGTTGTCTTATGCTGCGCACAGTTTCTGGCTTCCGCCGATAACGTGACGTTAAGTATCGCCACGCAGGCGCTAATGAACGATCTGCACGCCACGCTTGGGCAGGTCAGTACAGCGAATACCATGTATCCGTTGGTTGCGGGCACGTTTATGGTGGCAGGCGGAATGCTGGGGTGTATCTGGGGTTGGCGGATGCTGTTTCGCATCGGCTGCCTGATTTTTATCCTCGCCGAAGCCTGCGCCTTTTTTTCGCCATCGATCGCGCTCTTTACCTGGGGCGCGCGTCTGACCGCCGGGATAGGCGGTAGCCTGATGATCCCCGCCGTTTTTGGCCTGATCTCTGCCCTGTATCAGCAGCGACGACGGGTTGCCGCCTTTGGCGCGCTGGGTGCCTCCAGCGGCATTTCATTCGCCTGTGGTCCAATTGTATGCGGATATTTGCTGGACCACGTCGGCTGGCGCATCGCGTTTGCCTCGCTTGGCCTGCTGGCGCTGCTTATCCTGCTCTGCTCCGTCATCATCCCGGCATCAGAAAACAAACGCGCCGCTATCGCCTTCGATACCCTGGGCTTTCTGTTAGGCACCCTGGGGCTGTTCCTGACGATTTTCGGTATTCTGCGCATCCCGGTCTGGGGGCTGGTTATGCCCTTCGACCCGGCAGTGAGCGTTCTCGGCCTGAGCCCCGCCCCTTTCGTTATTCTCTGCGGCCTGATGGTGCTGATGATGATGCTGCGCTGGGAACGTCATTTTGAAGCCACCACCGGCCACGCTCTGCTCCCCGCGGTTTTCCTGAAAACCCGCCTGGTGCGCCACGGGCTCTATCTCACCGGTTGGATATTTTTTGCCTACAGTTCGGCTATTTTTACCGTGGTGAGTTTTGCGCAGATTGTTAAAAGCGTATCGGCGATGGAAACAGGGCTGCTGATACTCCCTTTTGCGATATGTCTCGCCGCCTGTTCGCTGGGCCTGCCGCTGTTTATTCAGCAGCGAAACCCTCGCCGCCAGTGCCAGATGGGGCTGACGGCGGGAATCGCCGGCGCTCTGGTCGCCGCCGCGGCGCTGCACGTAACGGGGTTTACCCCTGTACTGATGGCGTCAGGGCTTTGTTTAATCGGCGCGGGGATGGGCACCATCGCGGCCAATGCCCCGATACTGGTCACCACTGGCGCAGGGAATCGGCACGCCGAACAGTCCGGCGGCGTTCAGGCCGCCTCGCGCGATATCGGGCAGGCATTAGGAATGGCGTTAATCAGTACCGTCATGCTCACGGTGTTGACCTTCCTGATGAAATATCAGGTACAGCACGACCCGGCAATGGACCTGGCCGCCCGACAGGCCATCGGCCATCTCACGTTTATCCCCTGGACGAGCGATCGGACTTTCCATCAGCTTATCCAGACACAAAACCTGGCACCCGGCGATCTCTCTGGCCTTCTTCAGCATTATCAACAGAGCCGGATGCTGAGCGCGCGTTACGGGTTGCTGGCGATGGCGATCGTGACGTCTCTACT
This sequence comes from Klebsiella sp. LTGPAF-6F, assembly GCF_001753185.1. Classification (NCBI taxonomy): domain Bacteria; kingdom Pseudomonadati; phylum Pseudomonadota; class Gammaproteobacteria; order Enterobacterales; family Enterobacteriaceae; genus Klebsiella; species Klebsiella sp. LTGPAF-6F. Next base: position 205,170 of record NZ_CP017450.1, on the reverse strand, counting down.
GCTGATCCGCCTTCGCCATCTGCCGAAGTCATCGTAGATTGCGCTATACTGCCGCCACGATCAAAAAAGCGGGAAAGAACCATGAACGACAGTGAATTCCATCGCCTGGCCGATACCCTGTGGATGACCATCGAAGAGCGTCTCGACGACTGGGATGGAGACAGCGATATCGACTGCGAAATCAACGGCGGCGTGCTGACTATCAGCTTTGAAAACGGCAGCAAAATTATTATCAACCGCCAGGAGCCGCTGCACCAGGTATGGCTGGCGACAAAACAAGGCGGCTACCATTTCGACCTGAAAGGCGACGAGTGGGTATGCGACCGCAGCGGCGAAACCTTCTGGGATCTGCTGGAACAGGCGGCGACCGCGCAGGCCGGTGAAGCGGTGAGTTTTCGCTAAACGCGCGTGACTCGAGTTCCCCGGATTGCGGCTAACGCCGTATCCGGGCGACAAAACCCATATCACCCCGAAGCCCGGGCAAGCGAAGCGCCCCCGGGAAATTTACCTGCGCCGAATGACAGGTCTACGCGGCGGGTCATGAGTAGTGCTGCAACATCGATGATGTCGCGGAATCCTCACCTGCAGCAAGGGTGGCCGCGGCAATCACCTGGCTGCGGAACGGGATCACCTGTTCGCGGCCGTCGACGTCGACGATTTGATAAAACTGCGGCAGGTTAAAGTTGATAAAGCTGGAGCCGTAGGTAAAGCGGTCATGCGACGAAGAGTAGAAGCGGCTGACGTCGCGTACCAGCTCTTCTTTGCTGCCTTCGCAGTGGTGATACACCTCGGCGCGGTTGCTCTCATCAAGGATATAGATGTTAAATCCGTTATCGTTATCCGCATCTTCAAAGAAGAACTGAATAATCCCTTCGCTGGCAAAACCATCCACCACCTGCGGCAGCCTGACGTGGTTGGTTTCCACCTGCACCGACAGGCCGTGCAGTTTGTTATGCGAAATCGCGCCGTAGAATTCGATGGCGTTTTCCAGCTTCTGTACCGAGACGTTAAGACGCTCGAAGAAGAGTCCCCAGGTCTGCCCGGAAACACGTAGCGCTTTAAAACGGCCGGTATCCTGACGGGTGCTGGAAAGACGCAGCTCAACGCATTCAGACACCAGCTGCTGCACGCGAGTGCGGATCAGGCCGCGCAGATGCTGGCTATAGCAGAAAACTTCCACGCTATCCGGCGGCGCGGCGTCCTGGTGCATCTTGCCAAGAATGGTTTTCAGCGCTTCGATCATCGCCTGCTCGCCGTTAAAGTGCAGCGTACGCACCTCGTTCCACGAGTTGCGGTACAGCAGATCGATGCTGCCAATCAGGCACTTTTGCTCTTCGCCGAAGCTGAAAACATCCAGCTTGCGGAAGTCGAAATGCACCACCTGATTGCGGAAGGCCGCCGTCGGGTCATATTCGAGGTTGACGATAATCGCCAGGTGGCGAATTTCGCAGGGGCTATACAGCGCTTTCGGCGTCGGAGACGGCAGGCGCAGCGGGAAGTGATGCGCCACATCGGCCACCATCTCCTGCAGTTTCGCCAGGTCGACAATCCCGTTGCCCTTAATAAACAGGCGTGTGCGTGACGTCAGCAGGCCGTTAAACCAGGCCCAGGCCACCAGCTTATTAAGATAACGGTTATATTCCAGCGGCTGATGGCTGATGATCGATTCCATGTCCGGCGCGCGGTTATAGACATACCAGCCGGTACGGTTGGCACGGCCCGGCGGCACGTGGATGAAAGTCAGATTCGGCTCAGACAGATCCGGCGAAATTTGCGGGTTTACCAGGGTCACTTTCCCCGGCAGCGCTTCAAAGGCGGCGTACAGCTTACGCGTCAGCACGCCAATATCCTGCGGGCTGGCGGAAACGCTCAGGTTATTACGGCGCGCAAAGCGAATCAGGTTGCGATAGCTCTGCATCATCGCATCAAGCAGTTCGTTGTGCGCTTTACGGACTTCGTCAATCTTCCAGTTGGCCCGGTTATCGAGCATCATCAGACGCTTTTCATCCCAGCCCCACTCTTTCACCAGGTGGCTGACGACTTCACGGCGCCAGCCGACGCAGGCGCGCTCGCGGCTCAGCTTCTCGCACACTTTTAAATAGAAACATCGACGCACCAGATCGAGGCGCGTTTCATCTTCGATGGCCTGCAGATAGAGCGTGACGCGCTCCAGCATCATGCAGTAAGGGTCAAGGCCAAACGAGACAATTTCACCATCATGCAGGCGCTGCTTGATATCTTTCGCCAGCAGACGGTTGTTGGGGTACTCCCAGGAGTACGCTTCCAGCAGCAGCGTCTTCAGCACGGCCTTATAGGGCGAGTCGATACTTTTATACAGCTGCCACAGGCTGGCGCCGAAGTACTCTTCTGCCGAGAGGGAGCTCAGGCCGCCGAGATCCAGCCATTCGTTCGGCGTCAGCACGCCCTGCGCGTAGAGGCTCATCACGTAATCGTCGTAATGCTCTTCTTCATCGCACGGCACCATATTCCACAGAATACGTTTCCCGGCAAGGCGCACCGCGGTACGGTAAAACTCATCCAGCAGCAGGATGTGTTGAGTTGAGCCGCAGTCTTCACCGCCCAGGCTGCCGCTTTCGTTATGGCGGAAGCGGTTTTCGTCGATCAGGAAGAAGCTGACCTCAACGCCCAGCGACGCCGCCCAGCTCTCGAGCAGGCTACATTTGCGCTGCAGCAGCTGGCGCTCTTCGCTATCCAGCCATGATTGGTGGCAAACCCAGATATCCAGGTCGGAAGAGCAGCTTTGGCCGACGGAAGAAGTACTGCCCATAGAGTAAAGGCCGGTGATCGGCAGCTCGCCTTTCGGCGGCTCTTTGGCCAGCATTCCACGGTTGAGCTCGAGTTCATCAAGATAGTGACGTTGGGTTTCATCAGGCGTGTAGAGGCAAATGCCACGGGGAACGTTACCGTCAAGGTAACCCGGCATCAGCGGATGATGATAATGTAGTAATGTCGGCAGTAGACTGTAAACCTGCTGGAAAGCGGGTCCCATGGCAGCAAGGGCGCGATCCACGCGCAATTGGTTGATGGCATCCAGTCTCTGTTTCAGTGTCTCAATATAGAGGTACAAGACATATCGCCTGATGTTCAAAAACCCGACGTACAATAGTACGGAGAGTTTCAGTATTTCAACAAAAACCGTCACCATTCGTCGTCGGTGTGGTTGTGATGAACTGCTGACTGACAAATGGTTTAAAACGTGATCAATCTAACACCTTGCTGATTGACCGTAAAGAAAGATGAGCTACATACAAGTGTAGCACCCTTTACTACGTGTAAATTCTTCACTACGTTTGCGGCAACCCGCAAACGCATGAAAGGCTAAAAAAATGGCCGCGACCCTTAACCCCACAAAACTAACATCCCTAAGACAACAATGTTAGGATGGTTAGTGGTCGACTATGACGGTAACAAGCATGTTAGACAAAGTTTTGAGAATTGCCACACGGCAAAGCCCGCTTGCGCTATGGCAGGCACATTATGTGAAAGAGCGCCTGGAGTCCTGTCATCCGGGGCTTTCCGTTGAGCTGGTGCCTATGGTCACCCGCGGCGACGTGATCCTTGATACGCCCCTTGCAAAAGTGGGCGGTAAGGGCCTCTTTGTGAAAGAGTTAGAGCTGGCCATGCTGGAAGGTCGCGCCGACATTGCCGTCCATTCTATGAAGGACGTGCCGGTGGAGTTTCCCGAAGGGCTGGGGCTGGTGACCATCTGTGAACGCGAAGATCCGCGCGACGCCTTTGTCTCGAATCACTACGCTTCCATTGATGAACTCCCCCACGGCAGCATCGTTGGCACCTCAAGTTTACGCCGTCAGTGTCAGCTGGCCGCCGCGCGGCCGGATCTCACGATCCGCTCCCTGCGCGGCAACGTTGGCACGCGTCTGGGCAAGCTTGATAGCGGCGAGTACGACGCCATTATTCTGGCCGCCGCAGGACTTAAGCGCCTGAACCTTGAGGCGCGTATTCGTCAACCGCTGTCCCCGGAGCAATCTCTGCCCGCCGTCGGCCAGGGCGCGGTCGGCATTGAGTGTCGCCTTGACGACGAATGGACCAAAACGCTGCTGGCCCCGCTGAATCATACGGAAACGGCCATCCGCGTCCGCGCTGAACGGGCGATGAACACCCGGCTTGAAGGCGGCTGTCAGGTGCCTATCGGCAGCTATGCCGAACTGATCGACGGTGAGCTATGGCTGCGCGCGCTGGTTGGCGCGCCGGATGGCTCACACACGGTACGCGGCGAGCGGCGCGGTCGCCCGGAAGATGCCGAAAGGCTGGGCGTCGCCCTTGCCGAAGAACTTCTGGATAACGGCGCTCGCGACATTCTCGCCGTCGTCTACGCAGGAGAAGCGCCTCAATGAGCATTCTGGTTACCCGTCCGCTGCCGCAAGGCGAAGAGTTAGTCAGCCGCCTGCGCGCGCTGGGACGCGTGGCCTGGAGCTTTCCGCTCATTGAGTTTACCCCGGGCCGTCAGCTCCCTGAGCTGGGCGGCCAGCTGGCAAGCCTCGCCGCAGGCGATTTACTCTTCGCGCTATCTCAGCATGCCGTCGAGTTTGCCCACGCTCGCCTCCAGCAGCAGGGGCTGCGCTGGCCCACGGCGCCCGACTATTTTGCCATTGGCCGCACCACCGCGCTGGCCCTGCATAAGGTCAGTAATCGACAAGTTCGCTACCCGTTAGATCGGGAAATCAGCGAAGTCTTGCTACAATTACCTGAATTACAAAACATTGCGGGGAAAAAAGCGCTCATCCTGCGCGGCAACGGCGGGCGGGAATTACTCGGTGACACGCTTCGCGAACGCGGCGCTGATGTCACTTTTTGTGAATGTTATCAACGTAGTGCAAGGCACTACGATGGCGCAGAAGAAGCAATGCGCTGGCAGTCTCGCGGGGTTTCGACGCTGGTCATCACCAGCGGCGAGATGCTGCAGCAGCTCTGGACGCTAATACCACAGTGGTATCGCGAACGTTGGCTCCTGAGCTGTCGCATTTTCGTTGTCAGTGAACGTCTGGCCGAGCAGGCCAGGGAATTGGGCTGGCAGGATATCCAGGTTGCCGATAGCGCCGACAACGATGCGCTGCTACGCGCATTACAATAACTCTCAACATTGGAAGCCATAATGACGGAACAACAGAATCAATCCGCCGTGGTTGAAGAGACCAGGGAGGCCGTGGAAACGACGCCACAGCCAGAGAAGAATGTCGAAAAGAAAAACGGCGGCAGTAAAACCAGCCTCGCCCTGAGCGCTATAGCTATCGCTATCGCCCTCGCCGCTGGCGTAGGCCTTTATGGTCTGACGAAGACCCAGGCAACCCGCCAGAGCGAAGCCAGCGCCGGGCTATCCAGCCAGATCGCCGCGCTGCAAAAAGCGCAGGAGAGCCAAAAAAGCGAGCTTGAAGGCATCATCAAGCAGCAGGCCGACCAGCTGACGGAAGCGCAGCGTCAGCAGGATTCTCTGGCGAAGAAGCTGGAAGAAGTGCAGGAGAAGGTCGCGGTCATTTCCGGCAGCGATGCAAAAACCTGGCTGCTCGCGCAGGCTGATTTCCTCGTAAAACTGGCCGGACGTAAGCTGTGGAGCGATCAGGACGTGACGACCGCCGCCGCGCTGCTGAAAAGCGCCGATGCCAGCCTCGCCGATATGAACGATCCGAGCCTGATTTCCGCCCGTCGCGCCATTACCGACGATATTGCTTCGCTTTCCGCCGTGAGTCAGGTCGACTACGACGGCATCATTCTGAAAGTGAACCAGCTCGCCAACCAGATCGATAATTTACGCCTGGCGGACAACAACGACGATGATACCCCGATGGATTCCGATAGCGATGAGCTATCCAGCTCCATTAGCGAGTGGCGGGTAAACCTGCAAAAAAGCTGGCAGAACTTTATGGACAGCTTTATTACCGTTCGCCGCCGCGATGAGACCGCCGTGCCGCTGCTGGCGCCAAACCAGGACGTCTATCTGCGCGAAAACATCCGCTCCCGGCTGCTGGTCGCGGCGCAGGCGGTTCCGCGTCATCAGGAAGAAACCTACAAACAGGCGCTGGATAACGTCTCGACGTGGGTTCGTGCTTACTACGACACTGAAGATGCCACCACCAAAGCCTTCCTTGAGGACGTGGATAAGCTCAGCCAGCAAAGCATCACCATGAACGTACCGGAGAGCCTGCAGAGCCAGGCGCTGCTTGAGAAACTGATGCAAACGCGGGTACGTAATCTGATGGCGCAGCCGGCTGAAACCCAGGCCAGCGCCCCGGCTCCCGCGCCGGCACCTGCTGCCCACGCGCCAACGCCTGCGCCACAAGGAGAGTAACGCATGTTGAAAATTCTCTTACTCTTCGCGCTGCTGCTTGCCGGGATCGTGGTCGGTCCGATGATCGCGGGTCATCAGGGCTACGTCCTGATCCAGACCGATAATTACAACATTGAAACCAGCGTCACCGGGTTAGCGATCATCATGATCCTCACCATGGTAGTGCTGTTTGCCATTGAGTGGCTGCTGCGGCGCATTTTCCGCACCGGCGCACATACCCGCGGCTGGTTCGTGGGCCGCAAGCGTCGCCGCGCGCGTAAGCAAACCGAGCAGGCGCTGCTGAAGCTGGCGGAGGGCGATTATCAGCAGGTTGAGAAGCTGATGGCGAAAAATGCCGATCACGCTGAGCAGCCCGTTGTGAACTACCTGCTGGCGGCAGAAGCCGCCCAGCAGCGTGGCGATGAAGCCCGCGCCAACCAGCATCTGGAGCGCGCGACAGAGCTCGCCGGCGACGACCTGATACCTGTCGAAATCACCCGCGTACGCCTGCAGCTGGCGCGTAATGAAAACCACGCCGCCCGCCACGGCATCGACAAGCTGCTGGAGATCACGCCGCGTCATCCGGAGGTCCTGCGCCTCGCCGAGCAGGCCTACATTCGTACCGGCGCCTGGAATTCGCTGCTGGATATCATTCCATCAATGGCGAAAGCCAACGTCAGCGATGAAGAGCACCGTGCCGAACTGGAACAGCTGGCGTGGATTGGCCTGATGGATAAAACGCTGGCCGACGGCGGCAGCGAAGGTCTGCGCGACTGGTGGAAAAGCCAGAACCGAAAAACCCGCAGCCAGGTGGCGCTACAGGTGGCAATGGCTAATCGCCTTATCGAAAGCGACGACCATGATACCGCGCAGCAGATTATTATCGAAGGTCTGAAAAAGCACTACGACGATCGTCTGGTGATGCCGATCCCGCGGCTGAAAACGAATAATCCGGAACAGCTGGAAAAGGTGCTGCGCCAGCAGATCAAAACGGTCGGCGACCGTCCGCTGCTGTGGAGTACGCTGGGACAATCGCTCATGCGTCACGGCGAGTGGCAGGAAGCCAGCATCGCGTTCCGCGCAGCGCTCAAGCAGCGCCCGGATGCGTTTGACTACGCGTGGCTGGCCGATACTCTTGACCGCCTGCATCAGCCGGAAGAAGCGGCGACGATGCGTCGCGACGGCCTGCTGTTAACCCTGCAAAACAACCCGCAGCAGTAATGCCCTTCTCGCCTCCATCGGGGGCGAGAATCTCTTCTCTTCCCGCCTGAGCGTTTCTCTATCCCTGAAAAGAAAAAAACGCCTGCTCTGAAACCAGGGCAGGCGTTAAAACAGGTCTGTTTGACAACAAATTGGGTGCTTCACTCAACGTAGTGTCCATGGTGTTTGATGAGGCTATATGGCTTCATCCTTCACGCTGTCTCTTCGTTGGCTGCACACGCTCACCCCAGTCACTTACCTTTGTAAGCTCCTGGAGATTCCCGTGCTGGCCGTCTCGACACATCATGAATGATTTAGCATATAAAATGCGACATCTGTCAGTGGACGATAAGCACCGTAAAACGGCTCTGCATCATTCCTGAGTTTATGAGGCACTAAGGCGAACATAAGAGATGGAATGAGCATCTACCCGTTTATTATCGCACAGGATCGGTAGAAAATGCATCTATCCGCACAAGGAATTGGGACTATTCTGGACAATAAATCGCATGCTGATTAGCGAGATATTTTTTGCGATATCAGGGAGATAGGAACGTTTTTGCAGACGCGGAAAACAAAAAACCCCGCCGAAGCGGGGTTCAAAATTGGTCGGCGAGAGAGGATTCGAACCTCCGACCCACTGGTCCCAAACCAGTTGCGCTACCAAGCTGCGCTACTCGCCGATGTACTGCTTTTTTGAATTTTTAGTTCAATTCTTTATAAAGTCGTGGTGCGAGGGGGGGGACTTGAACCCCCACGTCCGTAAGAACACTAACACCTGAAGCTAGCGCGTCTACCAATTCCGCCACCTTCGCAATATCACAACTTTCTAAATAATGGGGTGGCTAATGGGATTCGAACCCACGACAACTGGAATCACAATCCAGGGCTCTACCAACTGAGCTATAGCCACCACTGCAAATCTTTTACGCGGTATTGAAACCACCGCAGCTCCAGCACCGGGTAAATGGTGCGCCCGACAGGATTCGAACCTGAGACCTCTGCCTCCGGAGGGCAGCGCTCTATCCAGCTGAGCTACGGGCGCTTAGCGCCGTTGCGGGGTCGGATAATACGGACTTCCTCCCCCGCTGTCTAGTGCCTTTTTAAAGAAAATTATTGTTTGCTCATGCTTTGTGCGTTTTGTTGCTTATTGCGCCACATTATCAACATTTCCGCGTCGGCCAAGGCCAAATACCTTATAAATAAGCGTTACGGCGGCGAGGAAAATCATTCCGACAAAGAGCGACATACGCGTATCGTCGTTAAATCCCATCCCTATCAGCACGCAAATCAGGAACGCCATGGTCAAATAGTTCGCCCACGGGAACAGCAGCGAGCGAAACGGATGGCTGGCCATTGCTTCTTTATGCACGAGACGAAAACGCAGCTGGCTAATCAGAATCACAAACCACGGCACCATCCCCGGCAGCACGCTGGCGCTGTAGACGTAGACGAAAACTCGCTGTGGATTAGGGATAATGTAGTTCAGGCACGAGCCGACCAGCAGAATCAGGATCGACAGCGCCACGCCCGCTGACGGCACGCCGTTGCGCGAAACTTTGGCGATGGCCGCGGGCAGCTGACGGTTTTTTGCCAGCGCGTAGAGCATGCGGCCGCAGCTGTACATGCCGCTGTTACAGCCGGAAAGCGCCGCCGTGAGCACCACAAAGTTGATAATGCCCGCCGCCGCGGTGATGCCGATTTTGGCAAAGGTCAGTACGAACGGACTGCCGTTGGAGCCAATTTGATCCCACGGGAAAATAGTGACGATCACAAAAATCGCCCCGACATAGAAAATCAGGATTCGCCACAGTACCTTGCCAACCGCGCTACGCAGCGTAACCTGCGGATTCTTCGCTTCACCGGCGGTAATCCCGATAAGCTCGACGCCCTGATAAGACGCGACCACGATGCACAGCGCCGTCAGGAAGCCCTTCCAGCCGCCGGCGAAGAAGCCACCGTGCTCGGTCAGATTGCCAAAGCCAATGGCGTGCCCGCCGTTGCCAAAGCCAAAGAAAATAACGCCCAGCCCCACCACGATCATCACAATAATGGTGGTGACCTTAATCATGGCAAACCAGAATTCAATTTCGCCGTACAGCCGTACCGCCGCGAGGTTTGCCAGCGCCACCAGCCCGACGGCAATCAGCGCCGGTATCCACTGCGCCATATCCGGGAACCAGAACTGCACATAAACCCCGATAGCCGTAATCTCCGATATCCCGACCGCCATCCACATAAACCAGTAGGACCAGGCGGTGAGATAGCCGAAAAATGGGCTCATATAGCGGTGTGCGTAAACGGCGAACGATCCGGTTACCGGTTCGAGGAACAGCATTTCGCCCATCGAACGCATGATGAAGAAGACAAAGAGCCCGGCGATAATATACGCCAGCAGAACCGAAGGTCCGGCCCACTTCAGCGTACTGGCCGCGCCCATAAATAACCCGACGCCAATTGTCCCACCAAGAGCGATTAGCTCAATGTGCCGCGCCTCCAGTCCCCGCTGAAGTTCCGCTTTTTTCTCAGTCATATAGCCTCTTGTGTTTGCCCTGCTCCGGGTTTAAGCGCATCCCAACCGGGATGTGTCTATGCCGGTTATTTTTATTGAATAAATAGCCCTGCCTGCGCGACGGTAAACTGACCGTCGCGTTTTAAGCATGCGAATGGTTAATGAATTTGAGGGAAATGGCAAATAAAGTATCAGGCGAGTGAAGACATTACACAGAATACCCAGGTAAACCCGCCCGCTTGCAGTGGAATGTCACAGCTTATCGGTGTAATGCCAGCGTAAATAGCGCAGCAGGCGCGCCTGCCTTTTTATGCGGCTCGGCTGCGAAACCAGGCGATAGAACCACTCCAGACCCAGGTCCTGCCAGAACTTCGGCGCCCGCTGGACGTGGCCGGTAAAGACATCGTAGGTGCCGCCCACGCCCATATACAGCGCCTGCGGATAAACGTCCCGACAGTCGCGCATCAGGATCTCCTGACGCGGCGAGCCCATCGCCACCGTGACGATTTTCGCCCCGCTATCGCGGATACGCTCAAATAGCGCCTGACGCTGGTCAGCGGCAAAATAGCCATCCTGGCTTCCAACGATATTCACGTTCCAGCGCTGGCGAAGCTGCTGCTCCGTCTGCGCCAGCACCTCAGGCTTGCCGCCGATCAAAAATACCGGCGTTCCCTGAGCGCCTGCGCGCGCCATCAGGGCTTCCCATAAATCGGCGCCGGCGACGCGCGACACCTGAGCCTGAGGGTATTTTTTACGTAATGAACGTACTACGCTGATGCCATCAGCGTATTTGAATTCTGCCGCTTCAATCAGCGCCCGGACTTCGGGGCTGTCTTCTACCGCCAGCATCTTCTCTGCATTAATCGCCACCAGCGTTCCCGTGCGGATCTCACCATCGGCGTACAGATAATCCAGAGCGTGTTGCATATCGCGCCAACCAATGAGTTGTAGCCCTCTCAGCAGGTACAACGGCGCGGATGTGGTCTCAGTCATGTACACCCTTATCAGACTTGAGGTTGCGTCAGCGGTTTGGCCCGCCGGTGAATCAGCCCCACGCTATCAAGGAACCAGTACAGCAGTTTTGCCGCCAGCAGGCAGATCCCAAAGATAACGAGGAAAAAAACCACGCGAGAGCCAAATGAATCCAGCCCTTCACGCGCCAGCACGATCATGTTGAAGATAGCGCCAAAACAGAAACTGTGCAGAATCGCCGCTTTATAGCGGTTCGTTTCCCGGTTGCCAAGCTCGTACAGCCAGTCAAACCATTTAATAATCAGCCCAACCGCCACCGCGCCCAGCGGGACGAACCAGACGCCGCCCATCACCACCAGCGAGCCAATCAGGGTCGGCGAAATCGCCAGACCAGAATGATTATTCAATACTTCCCAGGTGAAATAGTTCGCGGTATTGAGCACCATTGTCGGACGACCGTGCCACAACCAGCTGGGGATAAAGACGTAAAAATCCCGGATGATTGGCGCCAGCCCCTGGAACTCAATCTTGTCGTAATTTTGCAGCAGCAGGGCCAGATTCTCCCACGGCGAGAAGGTGTCGCGGGTCAGATAGAGGAAAGTATAAAACGCCTCATCGCCGCTGACGTTCATGCCATAGCGCTTCAGGGCCAGCCAGAACATACCGACGATGCCCAGCACGCCCGCCGCCGCTAGCATCCACAGGCTGATCCAGCCGCGAATGATGCCGATAAACAGGAAGATGGCAAACGCGATGATGATATTCGCCCGGGTGCCGCCAACGATGGCGTAGGTCAGCAGGCCAAAGGCGACGGTGCTGACAAGGAAGAATATCCACGCTTTATAATCCTGACGCAGAAAATAGACCACCAGCATTGCCGGGATGAAAAAGTAGAAGAAGCGCTTTAGCGCCACGCCGGAGACTTCGCTGGAGAAGATCTGGCTGTAGGAGTTGAGCTTGAATAACAAGAAGCCGTTATGCGCAAAGAAGATGCCGACGCAAAGCAGCGCCAGCCCCAGCAAAATGCCCCAGGTGAGGTGGGTCTCCACGCGATTCATCGTAAACAGCGGACGATGCGGATGACCGTGCGTCGCCGACCGTAGCCGCGTTTTATAAGTCACGTAATAAACCGCATAAAAGCAGACGGAAACCAGCAGGGTTTGCAGCAGAATTTCCGGCGGGGCGACCGCGACGTCAAAGCGGAACACCAGAATACTGGTCAGCGGGAAGCCAAAGAAAAACGTCAGCAGATACAGCAGCGAGAAAAAGACGTTGAAGTTGAAGCGTACGCGACGAAATTCAAAGTACGTGGCGGTGGCGATAAATAGCGTCGACAGCAGCCAGACCAGCAGCAGCCCGCTAAATTGCATTAATGTCATGCGTCCACCCCCGCAGCAATTCGCAACGCTCGTCGCCAGCCCGTCAGGTAATTCGGCCGGAAAAAGGCGATTTGATTTTTATCCACACCGGCCAGCTGGCGCTGCGCTTCACGCACAACGCTCACATCCAGCGCATCGCTGGTAAAGAGTACCGGAATATGCTGCTCCGACATATCCTGCCAGAAGGGATTCTCCCGGTTCAGCACGCAGGGGATCCCCGCCTGAATCAGCAGGCACAGCGTGCCGATACCCTGCTGGCGGGCAAACAGGAAGTAGCCAAGATCGCAGCGGCGCAGCAGGGCAAGGTAGTCATCAAACGCCAGCTTGTCGCTCAATACCTGGAAATGCTGCGGGCTGAACAGCTCCGCGCCGGCCGCGCGGACTTCGTTGATGTAGTCGCCATTATTTGCCGGATAACCCATCGGCACGACAACGTTAACCGTATCGCCAAACTGCTGGCGAATCGCACGCAGCGCCGCGATATGCTCGTTGCTACGGTCGCCGGAATTACCCACCAGGATAGTCAGCGTGTCGCCGCGCGGCGCGCTATCGGCGAGCGAATTCAGCGCCGGATCCATGCGGGTCGGAAAGTAGAGCAGCTCTCCCGCTACGCCAGAATGGCGGGCGGCGAACCAGCTCAGATCGCCCCTGGTCGCAAACACGCGACCTACCCGGCCCTGCGCCAGGCGCCGCAGGGGATAAAACAGGCGAAACTTCAGGCTGGCGGAGTTCTCGTACAGATCCGCTCCCCAGATATGCCAGTTAAACTGCGTCGGGCGGATCCCGCCGCTGAGCAGCGCCAGCCACAGGCCGGTATTAAACTGGCCGTGAAAGAAAAAGCGCTGCTGCCGGTTCGCCTTTGCCAGCGCGATAACCGCCTTTGCCAGCGACTTTTTCCCCGGATAGCAGCGAATGGAGAGTGCGGGATAAGCGGCGCAAATTTCTGTCGCATCACCGACGACCATAAACAGGCGAGCCTGTTCGTCATCCACGGCCAGCTCATCATTAAAGAACCGCAGCACGGTCTGGTTGTGGTGCGGGATATCCGATCCCAGTACATGTATCAGTGCTGTCATGCCCGTTTACGCCAAAGTAAAAACACGCCGCTGCAGAGGGCGAAATAAACAATATAGGTAGCCATATACGCCTGCGCCGCGCCGATTGCGCCGTGCGCCGGGATAAGCCAGTGCGAGAATGCGGTCAACAGCGTGAACTGGCTGATTTCCGTCAGAATATAAAAACGCAGCGAGGCTTTGGCGATCACCAGATAGCCATAAACATAAGCCCCGACCTTTAACACATCGCCCACCAGCTGCCAGGCAAACAGATCGCGCATCGCCGTAAAGCGGTCGGAAAAAAGTAGCCAGATAGCGAAATCACGCAGCAGCCACACCGTTAAGCTCGCTGCCGCCACCGCCGGGAGGACAAATTTTAACGATTTGCCAATCTCGCGGGTGATATCCGCTTTCGCCGTCAGACGGGACAGCGTTGGTAAAAGATAAACGCTAAATGACGCGGTAATAAACTGCAAATAGGCGTCGGAGATGCTGCTCACCCCTTGCCAGATCCCCACCGCGTCCCAGCCATAGTGGGCCGCCAGCAGGTTACGCATCATCACGTAGGCGACCGGCAGCGTCACCGAGGTAATCAGCGCCATCAGGGTAAATTTCGACAGCTGCCCCGCCAGGCCGTTGTCCCAGCGCGGGCGCAGCGCGCTTAGCGGAATATTGCCGCGACGCCACAGTACGATAGCCGCCGGCACCACCACCAGCGCCGGCACCAGCGCCAGCCCCAGCAATGCGCCCTGATAGCCGCCAAAACGGTAGCAGGCATAGTACGCCGCCACGCCAATCAGGCTCCCGGCGATAAGCGACAGCGCATTACCCGCCGCATCGCGAAAGCCTTTCATCAGCGCTAACAGGAAATTCGCCCAGGCAATCCCCATCTGCACCAGCGCCACCAGCCGTACCAGATTCTGGTAATGTTGATGACCGAATAGCCCCTGGCTTATTGGCGCGGCCGCCAGCAGGAAGATCAGCGCCAGCAGGGTGGAGAAACCGAGTACCATCGCTGAAGCGGTGCCAACGACGTTGTTCAACTGCCGGCGATCGTCATGATGCTGCGCCACCAGCTTCGTGACGCCGTTGAATATCCCGGCCCCCGCCAGCACGCCAAGCACGGTCACCAGCTGGCGGAAGTTACCCGCCTGCCCCACGCCAGCCGGGCCGAACGACACGGCCAGCAGTTTTACCACCAGCAGACCGGCGCCGATTTTGACCAGCGTGGACGCCGCGGTCCACAGAGACGCTTTTGCCAGCGACATATCAGGAGAAATAGCTCAGCAGCGAGTTAATTACCGTGCGCTGGTTAACGTTCGACAAATTGTAGAATAACGGCAGGCGCAGCAGGCGTTCGCTCTCTTGGGTCGTGTAGCGATCCGTCCCGTGGAACTCGCCGAAGTTCTCCCCGGCCGGGCAGCTGTGCAGCGGGATATAGTGGAATACCGCCAGAATTTCCGCCTCTTTCAGCCAGGCGATCAGCTTGCTGCGATCGTCAATATCGCGCAGCTTGATATAGAACATATGCGCATTTTGCCCGCAGTCGGCAGGCACGATGGGCAGATCGATACGCCCGGCGCGCGCCAGCGGCAGCAGGGCGTCGTAGTAGTTCTGCCACAGCGCCAGACGCTGCTGGTTAATCCGCTCCGCCGCTTCCAGCTGCGCCCACAGATAGGCCGCCTGTAAATCGGACATCAGGTAGCTGGAGCCGATATCGCGCCACGTATATTTATCCACCAGGCCACGGAAAAATTGGCTGCGGTTGGTGCCTTTTTCACGAATGATCTCCGCGCGCTCTATCAGCGTGCGATCGTTAATCAGCGTTGCGCCGCCTTCACCGCCCGCGGTGTAGTTTTTGGTTTCATGGAAGCTGAAGCAGCCAATATGGCCGATAGTGCCGAGCGCCCGGCCTTTATAGGTCGACATCACGCCCTGAGCGGCATCCTCCACCACAAACAGATTATGCTTGCTGGCGATAGCCATAATGGTGTCCATCTCGCAGGCCACGCCGGCGTAGTGGACCGGTACAATCGCGCGGGTTTTCTCGGTGATGGCCGCTTCAATCAGCGTTTCATCGATATTCATGGTATCGCGACGAATATCAACGAAGACGATTTTCGCGCCGCGCAGCACAAAGGCGTTGGCGGTGGAGACGAAGGTATAGCTCGGCATAATCACTTCATCGCCCGGCTGAATATCCAGCAGCAGCGCCGCCATTTCCAGCGAAGCGGTGCAGGACGGCGTCAGCAGCGCTTTCGCGGTGCCGAAACGCTGCTCCATCCACTGCTGGCAGCGGCGGGTAAAACCGCCATCGCCGCACAGCTTGCCGCTCCCCATCGCGGACTGCATATAATCAAGCTCGGTACCCACCACCGGCGGCGCGTTAAATGGAATCATCATGTCACCTGTATAACCAGTACGCGGTGCTTTCGACATTGGCACCGCTAAGAATGTAACGTTTAAGCGCGGCGGTGTTGCCCATCTGGGTCGCCACCCGCAGTGTCGTCAGCTCGCGCAGCGCGGCCCAGCGCTGCGCCGCCTGCATTAATTCCGCTCCGGCGCCGCGTCCGGCCAGCAGGCCAATCCTCGCCTCGCGCTCGCTGAGCTGGCGCAGGGAGACAAACGCGCGGATATCGCCGTCAGGGGCGCGAAGCACCAGACACTGGTGATCGAAGGTACCGCGCACCGCATTTTCAATCCACTGGGCATAGAAACGACCGCTGGCATCGTCGGCGTACCAGGGGGCGCGAAAACGGCTCTGCGCAAAGGCCAGCGCCGCCAGTTCGCGCAGCCGGGGGATATCCACCTCGGTCGCCGGCTCGGCGCCGATATCATCAGAAGCCGCGGGCGGAAGCGCAAGATCGACCTCGCCCTCCACCAGCCGGAAGCCTAATGCCTGCAGCGCATCCAGGCGCGCGGTATCATCCGCCGCAACTTTCGCCTGCACCCGCGACCATCCCGCCAGCGCTTGCACCGTCAGCGGCGGCGCATCGTCGCCAAAGCGGAGAATGGCGCTATTGACGCCGAAGAAGCGGTTTTCCCACTCAAGGGGCTCAATACTGGCGCGGGCGAACATAAAATAGATCTGTTAAGTTTTGGTCACGATGAAAGCGCGCGAAGCTGCGAACGCTTTCATCTTTTACCAGACGCCCTCTCACCGCCACACCCCTTTGGTATCGACGATAAACTGCTGGCTAACGCTATCCCCGCCGACCGCTTTAAATTCTTTATGATCGACCAGCATCACCAGCACATCGGCGCTCGCCAGCGCCTCGTCCAGCGACGCCAGAGCGCACAGTCCGTCGAGCTTTTTCGGCAGCTGATGAATATTTGGCTCAACGACCAGGGTTTCGCCGCCGTGCCAGCGGGCGATCTGCGCGGCAATGGCCATGGCCGGGCTTTCGCGCAGGTCATCAATATTCGGCTTAAACGCCAGGCCAAAACAGGCGATTTTTAGCTCGCTGGCGCGTTTGTTGCTGGCGGCGAGGCAGTCGGCGACCCGCGCTTTGACCTGATCGATCACCCATTCTGGTTTGTGGTCGTTGACTTCACGCGCGGTCCGGATAAGCCGCGCCTGCTGCGGGTTTTGCGCCACGATAAACCACGGGTCGACCGCGATGCAGTGGCCGCCAACGCCCGGCCCCGGCTGGAGGATATTGACGCGCGGATGACGATTCGCCAGACGAATCAGTTCCCAGACGTTGATCCCCTGATCGGCGCAAATTAGCGAAAGTTCATTGGCAAAAGCGATATTAACGTCGCGGAAGCTGTTTTCAGTCAGCTTGCACATTTCGGCGGTGCGCGAGTTGGTCACCACGCATTCGCCTTCGAGGAAAATTTTATACAGCTCGCTGGCGCGGGCTGAGCAAACCGGCGACATGCCGCCAATCACGCGATCGTTTTTAATCAGCTCAACCATCACCTGCCCCGGCAACACGCGCTCCGGACAGTAGGCGATATTGACGTCCGCCGCTTCGCCAACCTGCTGCGGGAAGCTCAGATCGGGGCGCATTTCCGCCAGCCAGCCCGCCATCTGCTCGGTTGAACCCACCGGCGAGGTGGACTCAAGGATAACCAGCGACCCTTTCTTCAGCGTCGGTGCGATAGATTTCGCCGCCGACTCGACGAAAACCATATCGGGTTCATGCAGGTCTTTAAACGGCGTCGGCACCGCAATCAGGTAAGCGTCGGCTTCTACCGGAGCGGTAGTGGCGCTCAGGTAGCCCTGCTCGACCGCCGTTTTGACGACGCTCGCCAGATCCGGCTCCACGATATGAATTTCACCACGGTTAATGGTCTCCACGGCGTGTTGATTGATATCAACGCCGACCACCCGCTTTTGCCGGGAGGCGAACGCGGCAGCGGTTGGCAGGCCAATATATCCAAGGCCAATCACTGAAATGGTAGAAAAATTCATAGCGTTACCTGATTATTTTTAAGTGCAGACAAAATACGATGACACGCATGTCCATCGCCATACGGGTTATGCGCCCGGCTCATGGCCTGATACGCGGACTCATCTTGCAGCAGGCGCGTGACCTCATTGACGATGCGCTGGCTATCGGTACCCACCAGGCACACGGTGCCCGCGCTGACCGCCTCCGGGCGCTCGGTCATTTCACGCATCACCAGCACCGGTTTCCCGAGCGAGGGCGCCTCTTCCTGGATACCGCCGGAATCGGTCAGGATCAACCACGCGCGGTTCATCAGCCAGACAAACGGCAAATAATCCTGCGGCTCAATAAGTATGACGTTCTCAACGTGGCCGAGAATGCGCTTCACCGGTTCGCTGACGTTCGGATTCAAATGCACCGGATAGACGATCTGTACGTCCGGATTGTTCGCGGCGATCTCCGCCAGCGCATGGCAGATTTGCTCGAAACCGCGGCCAAAGCTTTCCCGACGGTGTCCGGTGACCAGAATCATCTTCTTGCCGTTGGCGAGGAAGGGATAACGCTGAGTCAGCTCGTTGTGCAGGGCTTCATCGCTCAAAACCCGGTCGCGCACCCAGAATAGCGCGTCAATAACCGTATTTCCGGTTACCGTGATCCGATTGTCGGCGATGTTTTCCCGCAGCAGGTTCTGCCTTGAGGTTTCCGTCGGCGCAAAGTGGTACGTCGCCAGATGCCCGGTCAACGTACGGTTCCCCTCTTCCGGCCACGGCGAGCTCAGATCGCCCGTGCGCAGCCCGGCTTCCACGTGTCCTACCGGGATCCGCTGATAGAAAGCGGCCAGGCTTGCCGCCATCGTCGTGGTGGTATCGCCATGCACCAGCACCACGTCTGGTTTAAACGACTCCAGCACCGGCTTTAAACCTTCAAGGATGCGACAGGTAATCTCCGTCAATCCCTGACCCGGCTGCATAATATTGAGGTCGTATTCCGGAACAATAGAAAAAAGTTTCAACACCTGATCGAGCATCTCCCGATGCTGCGCGGTCACGCAAACTTTCGCCTCAAAATGAGGATCCTTTGCCAGCGCATGAACCAGAGGCGCCATCTTGATAGCTTCTGGTCTCGTGCCAAATACCGTTAGTACTTTCACATCGATTCTCTTCGATTAGGCGATGAAGGCGACATGTCCTTCACCACAGGCCGCATTCACTGGACACGGCGACGCGATAACGCAACGCCTGCGCCGATGAGCGCGCCCACAATCCCCCACATCACCATCAGAAACACGCGGCGCGGGCTATCGCGTTTTACCGGTTCTTCAGGCGTTCGCAAATACCTGTAAGTCTGAAAACGCGGGTCCAGGGTCGGCCCCACGTTCAACGTCGTTAACATGGCGCGGCTTTGGTCATAATCAAGATCGTACTGCGGCCCCACCGCCTGCAGATTTTCCAGCCGGGCCTGCAGCATTGGCCGCCCCAGTAAAAACAGCTCGGAATCCGGCAGCTGGTCTGGTGGAATATCGGTTTCGCTGCGGGAGATGTTGTGCTGCTGCGCGACTTTCAGCGCCTGTTCCACGCTGTGCATGCGGCGATTGAAAATCTCTCGCGCCACCTCTTCCTGGCGCTTCACCTGCGCTTTCATCTGTACGGTACGCGCGGCCCAGGCGCCTTTGAGCTCATCATTCAGATGCCCTGCCGCACGCTGGCTGGCGAAAGCCACATACTGGCGCAGCAGATTGTTGGCATCAGGCGCGGTTTCTGCCGTCAGCTTCACGCTATCGTTGATGCTTTTTAGCGCATCGCCGGGCATGAACTGGATATCGTTAATCAGGTCATCCAACAGCGCGGCATCGGCGCGAGCGTTACCCGACTGGCGCTGCTTGTAGTAGTCCGTTTGCAACCAGAAGTCGCGGCGGGTATCCCACGACGCCTGCTGCATGATGAACTCTTTATATGCTTCGTCCATGACCGAAGGCTGATCGACAGAGACGAGATTGGCCTTGATATCGAGATTGCGTAAGAACTGCTGTTGTGAATAGTATCCCCCCAGCATGTTCACCGTCGGTCGGTCGGTAATCGCCGTCGCGCTCCACTCCTGACGAGCAAAAAAGGTATAAACCAGAACAATCAGTGCAAAGAGCACTGCGATACCTGCTATCCAGCTTTTTCCGGCCCATAAGGCGCGAAACAGCCCGCGAATATCCAGCTCGTTCTCAACGTTCACTGTTTGTGCTCCCGGTAATGGTTGAGTCATCACGTCCCCAGATTGACTTGGTTAATTTGGATTATTGCCGCTGTGTCGCCGTATTCTGCGTCTAATGCGCTTAACCATGCGCGCCACTTTCCAGGCGCGTTTAATGCAGTAGCCATAAAGAAAAAAGGCTAACAAAAAGAGTATTAACATCACCCATTCAGGAACAATGCGGGTGTATTCCGCCACCACGCCAACCAGGGCCAGCAGCGCGGCGGCCAGGGTGATCAGCACAAACGCCTGACGGGAAGTAAACCCGGCGCGCATGATTAAATGATGAATATGCTGACGGTCCGGGGAGAATGGACTCATCCCTTTGCGCAGGCGACGGTACATAATCGCCACCATATCCATCAACGGAATAGCGATAATCCACAGCGCCGTGACCGGGCTGATAGGATGCGTTTTTCCCTGCGTGGTCTCCAGCAGGATCCAGATGATAGTGAAGCCAATCATGGTGCTGCCGGCATCACCCATAAAGACCTTATAGCGACGGCCAAGCGCACCGAGGTTAAGTAAAATATAGGGCAAAATGGCGGCGATCATCGCAAAACACCACATCGCCAGGCTGTACTGGCCATCAAACCACAGGATAATGCCCGTTGCCGCAAAAGAGACTGACGACAGACCGCCAAGCAGCCCATCGATACCATCAACCATATTGAAGGCGTTGATCGCCGCCCAGACGGCGAACAGCGTGAGGAAGAAGCCAAAGGGGCCGAGCACCAGCTCCCATGAGCCGAATATAAAACCGAGGCTACTAAGATGAAGATTACCCACCATCATCATAATGACGGCGATAGCGGCTTGAATTACCGCGCGAATTTTTACGCTGATATCAAAGCGGTCGTCCAGCGCACCGACCAGCACGAGCACCCCGGCACATCCCAGGTATAACCGAGCGTGGGGAATGTAATAATCGGCGATAGCAAACGTAAAACAAATACCTGCGAAAACTGAAATACCACCGACTAACGGAATCAAACCCTGATGCCGTTTGCGATAGTTAGGTTTATCCACCAGCCCAACTCTTTTTGCCGCCTTGCGAGCGATAAATATAAACAGGGTGGTGAATAAGAAAATACTGATTAATTCAGTAATAGCAGTGAGTAAATTCACAACGCATGTGCTCTCAGCATAGTTAATCCGGGAAGTATAACGATGATGCCTCAACTCCAGAAGGGGCAAAGCAGAACATTACAAATTTATTGTAGAAATTTTAGACTGTTAAAGCCGTCTCTGCCTGCCATCATCCTGCGCATATCATACGTTAAGACCCATTTTGTTTTCCCTTCCTGGATCATACAAACCCGGAAAACAAAACGCCACGCAATAGCGTGGCGTTCTCTGGCGTTTTTAGTTTACGAGCGCTTCATCATATCGAAGAAGTCATCGTTAGTTTTGGTCATCGCCAGTTTATTGATGAGGAATTCCATCGCGTCAATCTCACCCATCGGGTGAATGATTTTACGCAGGATCCACATCTTCTGCAGCTCTTCCTGAGTGGTGAGCAGCTCTTCTTTACGGGTACCGGAACGGTTGTAGTCGATAGCCGGGAAGACGCGTTTTTCTGCGATCTTACGAGAGAGGTGAAGCTCCATGTTACCGGTGCCTTTAAACTCTTCGTAGATAACTTCGTCCATTTTAGAACCGGTATCGATCAGCGCCGTAGCGATAATCGTCAGGCTGCCGCCCTCTTCCACGTTACGCGCGGCACCGAAGAAACGCTTCGGACGATGCAGGGCGTTGGCGTCCACACCACCGGTCAACACTTTACCGGAAGCCGGGACGACGGTGTTGTAGGCACGCGCCAGACGGGTAATGGAGTCGAGCAGAATGATAACGTCTTTCTTATGCTCAACCAGACGCTTCGCTTTCTCGATAACCATCTCGGCAACCTGAACGTGGCGAGATGCCGGCTCGTCAAAGGTAGAAGCGACAACTTCGCCTTTAACCAGACGCTGCATCTCGGTCACTTCTTCCGGACGTTCGTCGATCAGCAGTACCATCAGAACGCAATCAGGATGGTTGTACGCAATGCTCTGTGCGATGTTCTGCAGCAGCATGGTTTTACCGGCCTTCGGCGGCGCAACAATCAGACCACGCTGACCGCGGCCGATCGGCGATGCCAGATCCAGGACGCGAGCGGTTAAGTCTTCCGTTGAGCCGTTACCACGCTCCATACGCAGACGTGAATTTGCGTGCAGAGGGGTTAAGTTCTCGAACAGAATCTTGTTACGCGCGTTTTCCGGCTTATCGTAGTTAACTTCGTTAACTTTCAACAACGCAAAGTAACGCTCACCCTCTTTAGGAGGACGAATCTTACCGGAAATGGTGTCACCAGTGCGGAGGTTGAAGCGGCGGATTTGGCTGGGGGATACGTAGATGTCGTCGGGACCGGCGAGGTAGGAGCTGTCTGCTGAACGGAGGAAACCAAATCCATCCTGCAGTATCTCCAGTACGCCATCGCCAAAGATATCCTCGCCACTCTTCGAATGCTGCTTGAGGATGGCAAAAATAATATCCTGCTTACGCATACGGGCCAGGTTTTCCAGCCCCATATTTTCGCCGAGAGTAATCAGCTCAGAAACCGGCGTATTCTTTAATTCGGTAAGATTCATAATGGTGTGGGTTCTTAAACTCGGGGTAATTCTCGAACTTAATGTTGTGAATGGTATGGCAGGAATATCCATGCCTGTTAACGGCCTTCATCTCGTGTCTGTACGTTGCCTGGTCACAGGAAAGAACGCAGAACTGAAACGACTAAACGGAATGAGTGATAAGCCCGGATTATAAGCCTCACGCGCATTTTTGCGGGACGCTTTGGGTAAAACAAGATTCAAACAAAGGTATGTTTAAAACGAAGTCTGAGATTAACTTAGCACGACTCTCGCCGGGCGTCCAGAGATCCGCAAAAAATTGGACGCTGGACGCCGGGAGAACAAGCCGCTTACGCCAGGTTGGCGTCGAGGAACTCTTTCAGCTGGCCTTTGGACAGCGCGCCAACTTTGGTCGCTGCCACTTCGCCATTTTTGAACAGCAGCAGGGTCGGGATGCCGCGAATGCCGTATTTCGGCGCAGTACCCGGGTTCTGATCGATGTTCAGTTTCGCAATGGTCAGTTTGCCCTGATACTCTTCAGCGATCTCATCCAGAATCGGGGCGATCATTTTGCACGGACCACACCACTCTGCCCAGAAATCGACGAGGGTTAGCCCGTCAGCCTTGAGTACGTCCGTGTCAAAACTGTCGTCAGTCAGGTGAATAATTTTATCGCTCATATTTAACTCCACAGGAATAAGCCTGGTGTGTTGGTGTCGCGGCCATCAACGACGTGTCGATGCTACGTTATGCACGCTGTTCTTCAGAATGCCTCTTTTATCTCTCTGCATCACAATGCCCATCATGAACTTTGCCCCGCAAAAGATAAAGCAACCAGCGTTCAAACCGGCTTATCGCAGATTTGTCACCCTCGCCTCGCTTAGTAGTCTAAGCTTTCGAAGATTCGTTCAGTTGCCGCAGACGCACCTTGAATAATTTCATACATAGCCAACGAAAGGTTGACGTTATTTCACCGGATACGCTTTCTTAATGCAATAGTTAGCTGATATTCTACCACACTATGAGCAAAACACATTTAACAGAACAGAAGTTTTCCGACTTCGCCCTGCACCCGGCAGTGATTGAAGCCCTTGAAAAGAAAGGGTTTCATAATTGTACACCCATTCAGGCACTCGCCCTCCCGCTTACGCTGGAAGGTCGCGATGTCGCCGGGCAGGCGCAAACCGGTACCGGTAAAACGATGGCGTTTCTGACGTCAACGTTTCATTATCTTCTCACTCACCCGGCGATCGCTGACCGCCAGGTCAACCAGCCGCGCGCGCTGATCATGGCGCCGACGCGTGAACTGGCGGTTCAGATCCACGCTGACGCCGAACCGCTGGCGCAGGCTACCGGTCTGAAACTCGGCCTGGCTTACGGCGGCGACGGCTACGATAAGCAGCTGAAAGTGCTGGAAAGCGGCGTGGATATTCTGATCGGTACCACCGGTCGCCTTATCGACTACGCCAAACAGAACCATATTAACCTCGGCGCCATTCAGGTTGTCGTGCTTGACGAAGCCGATCGCATGTACGATCTCGGCTTTATTAAAGATATCCGTTGGCTGTTCCGCCGTATGCCGCCAGCGAATCAGCGCCTGAACATGCTGTTCTCTGCTACCCTTTCTTATCGCGTCCGTGAACTGGCGTTCGAACAAATGAACAACGCCGAGTACGTCGAAGTTGAGCCTGAGCAGAAAACGGGCCACCGTATTAAAGAAGAGCTGTTCTATCCTTCCAACGAAGAAAAAATGCGCCTGCTGCAGACGCTGCTGGAAGAAGAGTGGCCGGATCGCGCGATTATTTTCGCCAACACCAAACATCGTTGTGAAGATATCTGGGGTCACCTGGCGGCGGACGGCCATCGCGTTGGTCTGTTAACCGGCGACGTTGCGCAGAAAAAACGCCTGCGCATTCTCGATGAATTTACCCGCGGCGATATCGACATTCTGGTCGCAACCGACGTTGCCGCCCGCGGTCTGCATATTCCGGCCGTTACGCACGTCTTTAACTACGACCTGCCGGACGATTGCGAAGACTACGTTCACCGTATTGGCCGTACCGGCCGCGCTGGCGCCAGCGGTCACTCCATCAGCCTGGCCTGTGAAGAGTACGCGCTGAATCTGCCGGCAATTGAAACCTATATCGGCCATTCAATTCCGGTCAGCAAATACAATTCGGACGCGCTGATGACTGAACTGCCCAGACCGCTACGTCTTACGCGCCCGCGCCCGGGCAACGGCCCGCGTCGTAACGGTCCGCCACGTAATCGTCGTCGTTCAGGTTAAAGCACTATGCCATACACAAAATCATTCAAGTTGCATCAAGGCCGCAGGAAAGCGAATCGCGGCGAGCTGACGCTGGTAAGTGATTCGGGTAAGAGAACGCAGCCAACACAGAGGCAACTTGAAGGATGAAGTGTATGAGCTCCACCTCGCTCTATGCCGCTATCGATCTTGGCTCCAATAGCTTTCATATGTTGGTTGTACGCGAGGTTGCCGGAAGCATCCAGACCCTGAGTCGTATCAAACGCAAGGTCCGTCTGGCCGCTGGCCTCAGCGGCGACAATACGCTCTCGGCGGAAGCCATGGAGCGCGGCTGGCAATGTTTACGCCTGTTTGCCGAGCGTTTGCAGGATATCCCCCCGACGCAAATCCGCGTGGTCGCCACAGCGACGCTGCGCCTGGCGGTTAACGCCGGTGAGTTTCTGGAGAAAGCGCGGGAAATCCTCGGCTGCGCGGTTCAGGTTATCAGCGGTGAAGAGGAAGCGCGCCTGATTTATCAGGGCGTTGCGCATACAACAGGCGGCGCAGATCAGCGTCTGGTCGTGGATATTGGCGGCGCCAGCACCGAACTGGTTACCGGTACCGGCGCGCAAACCACCTCGCTTTTCAGCCTGTCCATGGGCTGCGTGACCTGGCTGGAACGCTACTTTGCCGATCGCAGCCTGACCAAAGAGAACTTTGACCAGGCCGAAACCGCCGCGCGTGAAGTTTTGCGTCCCGTCGCCGATGTGCTGCGCTATCACGGCTGGAAAGTGTGCGTCGGGGCATCCGGTACGGTTCAGGCGTTACAGGAAATCATGATGGCGCAGGGGATGGATGAACGCATCACCTTAGCCAAGCTACAGCAGCTCAAACAGCGCGCGATTCAGTGCGGTCGTCTGGAAGAGCTGGAGATCGAAGGCCTGACGCTTGAACGGGCGCTCGTCTTTCCCAGCGGGCTGGCGATTCTTATGGCCATCTTCAGCGAGCTGAATATTCAGTGTATGACGCTCGCCGGCGGCGCGCTGCGTGAAGGTCTGGTCTACGGCATGCTGCACCTGTCAATCGATCAGGATATTCGCAGTCGTACCTTACGCAATATTCAGCGCCGGTTTCTGGTTGATACCGAACAGGCACAGCGCGTTGCCCAACTGGCCGCCCATTTCGTTCATCAGGTGGAAAACAGCTGGGAAATTGAGCCACTATGCTTCGATTTGCTGCAAAGTGCCTGCCAGCTGCATGAAATTGGTCTGAGCGTGGAGTACAAGCAGGCCCCCCTGCACGCCGCCTGGCTGGTGCGCAATCTTGACCTGCCCGGCTTTACCCCCGCACAAAAGAAGCTGCTGGCGACGCTGCTGTTAAACCAAACCAACGCCGTCGACCTTTCATCCATTCATCAACAAAACGCGGTGCCTCCGAGAGTCGCGGAGCATATGTGCCGTCTGCTGCGTCTGGCGATTCTGTTTGCCAGCCGCCGACGCGACGATCTGCTGCCGATGCTTACGCTGGCTGCCGAAGATGAAAATTTGACGTTAACGCTGCCGCAGGGCTGGCTGGAGAATCATCCGCTGGGCCGGGAAATGGTCGAACAGGAGTGCCAGTGGCAGAGCTACGTTCACTGGCCGCTGCGGCTTAACGAGCAGTAGTCGGCTACGATCCGCTCTCGCATAAAGCGATGGCGGGTTTTATACACCGGCCATGCCAAAGCGCTTATTGCAGCTTCACTCTGAAATCAAAATTAAAGTAATTGCTCAGGCAGAATGCGGTTCCGTACTCAAGCACCTCTCCCTGAGCATTGCGGCTTTTCAGCGTAATTTTCATCAATGGCACGCCTTGCGGCAGGTCGAGCAAATTCAGCTCTTCCGCCGAAGGAATATGCACCGTCAGTGAGTAATCCTGAAGATCGGGATAAATATCATTTTCCGCCCAGTGCGCGTACAGCGAACCTTCAAGTAGATCCGGGCGGGGTAAGAAACGCTCGGGGATAAACATGGTTTCGATAGACACCGGGAGGGCATCGACCAGACGGACGCGTTTGATTTTCGCCACCCGATCGCCGACCGCGATCTCCAGCTCACGGGCCAGAAAATCATCCGCCGCCAGCTTTTCCCTCACCAGCCATCGGTTGGACACCGTGCCTGAATTTTGTAGCTGGGCAGAAAATCCGCCGCTGGCAAGGTTATAGCTTACCGGCAGATTCACCTCAGTCCCTTTTCCGTGGCGTTTAATAACCAGCCCGGCCTCCAGCAGCGCATCAAGCGCCTTCACGACCGTCACGCGCGATAGCTCAAGCGTCTGCGACATTTTGCGTTCGGAAGGCAGGATGCTGCCGTGCGTCAGCAACCGCTCGGTCATTGCCGCTTCAATAGCTTGTTTAAGTTGAATATAAAGCGGCGCGGGAGCCTCTGCATTCAGACGCCCTTTTATATACTCAAGCAGCGATTGCGGCATAATGTCGTAGTCTTCCGGAATTCAGTGGCAGTGGATTTATCATAGTGGATCCATACTGGAATCAATAGCCCCCTCATAACGTCTCCCCACCCTTTTTTAGCTTCTCACTTTTCTTTCAGAATGCGTCTTCGATCACAGCATGGCCACAAAGGACTTTAACTGGACTTAATCTGGATCTACTTTTAGTATAACTTTTATTCATTTCTTCCAGGGAGCCGATGATGTCTGCTATTCACCCTACCTATACCACCGAAAACCGCATCCTCGGCTGCCTTTATGGGCAAGCCATCGGTGATGCGATGGGTATGCCTTCCGAACTGTGGCCTAAGCGCCGAATTATTAACCATTTTGGCTGGATTGAGCGCTTCCTCCCCGGACCGAAAGAGAATATTGCGGCCTGCGAATTTCGCGCCGCTGAGTTCACCGATGATACCCATCAGTGCATCGCACTCATGGATGCCCTGAATGAAACCAACGGCGTGACCGATCCACTGGTCATCGCCAGGCATATTCTGCTGTGGGCCAGACGCTGTCAGGCCTTTGAAAAAAATATTCTTGGCCCGACCTCGAAGGCTTCCCTGATCGCGCTTGAGCAGGGGCAGCCGCTGGAGGAGATCGCGGCCAACGGCGTAACCAACGGCGCGGCAATGCGCGTGGCGCCGATGGGCTGTCTACTGCCCACCGGGGACAGAACGTTTTTCATTGAGCAAGTGCGGCTATCCTGCCTGCCGACGCATAAATCAGACATCGCTATCGCCGGCGCGGTGGTCATTGCCTGGGCGATCGGCCGCGCCATTGAAGGGGCCGAATGGCCGTTAATCAAAACGGAGCTGGCGTCGCTCGCCAATGAGACGCAGCGCCATTATGAGTCCACTTTTAGTCCACTACTGGGAAACCGTATCCACCTGGCGCTGGAAACGATCGGCGGGGAGACTGACCATCTGACGGGTATTGAACGGATTTATGAGGACATCGGCGCCGGTATGGATATTATCGAGTCCGTCCCCGCAGCGATTGCTCTGGTTGAGCTGGCAAAAACGCAGCCTATGAAATGCGCTATGCTGGCAGCCAATTTAGGCGGCGACACCGACACCATTGGCGCGATGGCCACCGCCATCTGCGGCGCGCTTCATGGCATAGAGGCTTTTCCTGAAGAACATATACAACGGATTAAGCAGGCCAACAGCATCGACTTCGCGCCTTACGCACAGCGGCTTGCAGGCTACCGCTTCGCATAATTCACAGAGGGTATCACTATGGACAGCAAAGCTTCATACGATGGAAATATCCAGGCGGCAGATCCCGGAATGGCAGAATTAGGGATCGGTCTGGTCCCCCCGGTCCACCAGACCCAGAAACCGGTCCAGCTGTTTTTCGTCTGGTGCGCCGCGAATATTGGCATTCTTGGCGTCGTTTACGGCGCGGTGATTGTGTCGTTCGGCCTCTCATTCTGGCAGGCGATTCTTGCCGCCGTGGCGGGCGTCGCCTCCTTTGCGCTGGTCGGCATCACCAGCATCGCCGGGAAAATTGGTCGTACGACGACGCTAACCCTCTCCCGCGTCATTTTTGGCAAACGCGGTAATATCGCCCCCACCAGCTTCTGTTGGGTGAATTTGATGGGCTGGGAAGCGGTCAATATCATTACCGGCACGCTCACCCTCGTCGCGCTGTTTGCCGCCATGGGTTTTGAAGAGAGTCTGACCACCACCGCGCTGTCGCTTTTCTTGTTTGGCGGGCTGACCGTACTGGTCAGCGTGCTCGGGCAAAACGCCGTGCTGATGATGCAAAAATGGATCACCCGGATCTTTGGCGCCATGACGCTGCTGGTGGTGATCTATTTACTCTTCACCGCGGACTGGCAGGCCATCCTTGCGCTGCCTTCAGGCAGCTGGCTGACCGGCTTTCTGCCGGCCGTGTCTATTATTGCCGCGGGCACCGGCATCAGCTGGGCTATCGCCGGCGCCGACTATAGCCGCGATCAGCGCCCTGACTCCGGGGAAAAGCCTATTTTTCTCGCCGTGGTCAGCGGCGCCGCCCTCCCCCTGCTGTTGCTGATGCTCACCGGAATACTGCTTACCGCGCAGATCCCCGATCTGGCCTCCAGCGAGAACCCCATTTCAGCGATCGGTAAACTGCTGCCTTCGTGGATGGCAATCCCCTATCTGGCCGCGGCTACCGCCGGGGTCGTGACCATCGCCGTGTTGAGCCTCTATTCCGCCAGCCTTAACCTGTTAAGCATGGGGATTAAGCTACAGCAGCGTTCCGCCGTGGCCCTCGACGCCGTGCTGGTGCTGGGGATTGCCCTCTACGTGCTGTTTGTCTCGAAAGATTTTCTCGGGCCGTTCATCGCGTTTTTGATTTTCTGCGGCGTATTTCTGGCCGCCTGGGCCGCCATCTTTATGGTCGATTTTTATCGGCTGCGCCGCCGTGCCGGATATCCTGAAGCTGATTTATTCAGGGAGAGCGGCGCAAACCGTACCGCGCTGGGCTGCTGGATTGTCGGTGCGCTGGCAGGATTGATGGTCTCTAAAACCGGTTTTATCGACGGACCTTTCGCGGTCGGTATTTTCGCGGACTCCAGCCTCGGGTTATTCGTCTCTTTTATTCTGAGCCTGGCGCTGTATCTCGCCTTCGGAACGAGAAAGGGGGCCTGCCGTGACAATCAGCGCTGACCTGCTATCGCCTCAGCGGCCAATCGTGGTTATCGGCGCCGCTTTTGGCGACATTATTCTCCATCTCGATGCGCTGCCGCAAAGCGGTAGCGATGTCTCCGCCCGTGACGGCGGACGGCAGATTGGCGGCTGCGCGTTCAACGTCGCCCGCGCGCTCTCGCGCCTCGAACTGTTTCCCATTAACGCCATACCGGTAGGCAATGGCGATTGGGGGCAGGCCGTTGCGCAAAAAATGGCGCTGGAAAACTTGCCCGTCCTCTTGCGCCATCCCACCCACGATAACGGCTGGTGTCTGGCTCTTGTCGAAGCCAGCAAAGAGCGGACGTTTATCACCATTGAGGGCTGCGAACAGCACTGGACTGATGAACTATTAGCGCAAATACCGCTGCCGAAGGAGGCGATTATTTACGTCTCGGGCTACGAACTGGCCAGCGAAGCGCTGCGCCAGTGGATCCTTGCCCAGACGGAAGATAAAACGCTGTTCGTCGATTTTGGCCCGCGTCTGTGCGGCCTGGATATTCACTTTATCCAGGCGCTGCTGCGCAAACGCCCCCTGCTCACCCTGAATCGCGATGAACTCAGCGTGCTGTGCGCGCGTTTATACGATTTGGATAGCGCAACCCTTGATGCCGCCTCACGGCTCGCCAGCGACTGGCATATTCGGGCGATCTGTCGGTTTGATAAGGATGGCGCATGGGTGGTTGAACCTGACGCAGCACCGCAGCATATTCCGGCCTGCCGCGTGAAGGTCCACGACACGATTGCCGCAGGAGACAGCCACTGTGCCGGTACGATCGCCGGGCTGGCCTGTGGAATGGATTTGCAGCAGGCAACGCGGCTGGGCAATGAAGTGGCGGCCATTGTCGTCAGTCAACCCGGTTCAGACGGCGCACCCGGTCGCAAAGCGCTACGTCAGTTCCAGATTCAACAGCAAAACAGCCGCTAGCCGCTATTTACGCGCTTTCGCCAGCATCGCCCGGATGTTGGCGACGTTCGCCTGGCCTTTATGCATGCGCTCTTCCGGCGAAATCACTTTGCGCTCCTGTTCCCAAATCAGGTCGTCCTGCGGCAGTTCCAGCAGAAAACGGCTCGGCTCCGGTCGCACCAGCTCGCCGTACTGACGGCGCTCTTTGCACAGGGTAAAAGTCAGTTCTTTCTGCGCGCGGGTGATACCTACGTAGGCAAGACGGCGCTCTTCATCGACGTTGTCTTCATCAATGCTGCTCTGGTGCGGCAGCAGCCCCTCTTCCATACCAACCAGGTAGACATATGGGAATTCCAGCCCCTTTGACGCGTGAAGCGTCATCAGCTGCACCTGATCCGTCTCCTCATCCGACTCGCCGCGCTCCATCATATCGCGCAGGGTAAAGCGGGTAACGACCTGAGTGAGCGTCATCGGTTCATCGATCTCGCTGCCTTCGAGCATTTCAGTCATCCACGTGAACAGCGTATTGACGTTTTTCATCCGCATTTCGGCGGCTTTCGGGCTGGGCGAGGTCTCATAGAGCCAGGATTCATAATCCACGCCGCGGATCAGATCGCGGACGGCGGCAATCGGTTCACGCTCTGAAAGCTGCTGGATCTCCCGCAGCCAGTGGGTAAAGCGGGTCAAAGACTCATAGCCGCGCCCGTTCAGGGTCTGGGTCAGGCCCATATCGAAGCTGGCGGTAAACATGCTTTTATTGCGCCCCATCGCCCATTCACCCAGCTTTTTCAACGTCGCCGAACCGATTTCACGCTTTGGCGTATTAACGATGCGCATGAAAGCGCTGTCATCATCGGGATTAGTCAGCACGCGCAGATAGGCCAGCAGGTCTTTAATTTCCGGGCGGGAAAAGAACGACGTGCCGCCGGAAATTTTGTACGGGATGCGGTTCTGCATCAGCATCTTTTCAAAAACCCGCGACTGATGGTTGCCGCGATACAGAATCGCGTAGTCCTTATAGGCGGTTTTATTAATAAAGTGATGCGCGATCAGTTCACCGGCAACGCGCTCCGCCTCATGGTCTTCGTTATTAGCAGAGAGCACCTTCAGCTCTACGCCATAGCCCAGTTCGGAAAACAGACGCTTCTCGAAAACGTGTGGGTTATTGGCAATCAGAATGTTAGCCGCCTTCAGGATGCGCCCGGAAGAACGGTAGTTTTGCTCCAGCTTGATCACCTGCAGCGCCGGGAAATCCTGGCTTAGCAGGACCAGGTTCTGCGGCCGCGCGCCGCGCCAGGAGTAGATCGACTGATCGTCATCGCCGACCACGGTAAAGCGCGCCCGCTGCCCCACCAGCAGTTTCACCAGCTCGTACTGGCTGGTGTTGGTGTCCTGGTATTCATCCACCAGCAGATAGCGAATCTTATTCTGCCAGCGCTCCCGCACCTCTTCGTTACGCTGCAGCAGCAGCGTTGGCAGCAGGATCAGATCGTCAAAGTCGAGTACGTTGCAGGCTTTCATGTGCGCGTCGTACAGCCCGTAGCAGTGAGCAAAGATCCGATCCCGCTCCCCTTTCGCCCGAGCGGCGGCCTGGGCAGGGGTTTGCAGATCGTTTTTCCAGTTGGAGATCGTCGAGATCAGCTGCTGAAGCACCACTTTATCGTCTTCGATCAGCCCTTCGGTGAGCTCTTTTAACAGCGCCACCTGGTCGGTATCGTCGAACAGCGAGAAGTTTGATTTCATCCCTAACGCGGCGTATTCGCGTTTGATGATATCCAGCCCCAGCGTGTGGAAGGTGGAAATCATCAGGCCGCGCGCCTCTTTGCGTCCCAGCGTTTGCCCGACGCGCTCTTTCATTTCCCGCGCCGCCTTGTTGGTAAAGGTGACCGCCGCGATATGACGCGCCTGATAGCCGCAGCCGCGGATCAGGTGGGCGATTTTATTGGTAATCACGCGGGTCTTACCGGAACCGGCACCCGCCAGCACCAGGCACGGTCCGGTAACGAATTCGACGGCTTGTTGTTGGCCAGGATTTAAACGCATGGGAGTCTTTTGCTCAATCTTCGAACGGGGTGGGGATTGTAGCAGAAAGAGGGGCACAGAGAGCAACAGGCTGCCCATTCAGGCAGCCTGGAAATCGGTTAATCAGGATGCGGCCTCGGCAAGCGGCGTATAGCCGTTACGCTGTGCGCTCTTGATCCAGCTGTATGAGCCCATTACCGCGATCGCCGTCAGCAGGACATACTCAAGCGACATGGCGTAAACGCCCTGTACCGCGTAGATAACTACGCTAATCACGTCGATAACCACCCACAGCAGCCAGTTTTCGACGAATTTACGCGTCATCAGCACCATGGCGGCAATCGACAACACCAGCATGGTGGAATCCCAGAACGGGAAGGCGTCGGGCTGGAGGTCGGGCATCGCGACCTGCATACCGAACGTTTGCAGCAGAGCAATCATGATACGAGTGAGCGTCGCGAACACCGGATCGATAAACAGCGTCATCAGCACAATCGCCACCGCGCAGACGCCGCCCAGCGCCAGCGTTTGCTGACGGGAAAGCCAGCGTACCTTGAGCGCGGCCTCCTGCGCCTCGTTTTGCCGGCTCCACGCGTACCAGCCGTAAATATTAGCAGCGAAGAAAAAGACCTGCAGCAGCAGGCTGGCATAGAGCTGGATCTGGAAAAAGATCGCCGCAAACAGCGTGACGTTAATCAGGCCAAACAGATAGTTGATGATTTTTTCCCGGCTGGCGCACCAGATGCACAGCAGGCCGAATACGGTACCGATAGCCTCAATCCACGATAGCGCATAGCCGCCTTCGCCGAGAGGAATGTTGACCATCACATTGTTAATGCTAAAAAAGTCCATCACAGACCTCCTTGCTGGCTAGCGGAATAAATGGCGCGCAGCGCCAGGGTAATTTGCCGTTCTTCGCCCTGCTGGCACAGCGCCTCCTGCTGGACATAATCATTGATGCTGCTATCCAGGCAACCGTTGTGGGCAACAACCACGTTGAGTAATGATGCCGTACGTAGGCCGCGCAGCGCGCCGATAGTCATCAGAGCGGCGCTCTCCATATCAGCACCCAGAACGCCTCGCGCCGACCACTGCGCATCCAGTTCCGCCTCACGATCGGTATAGAAACTGTCGTGGCTGCGCACCAGCCCGCACGCGGCGGGGATGTTCATTTGCCGCGCCTGCGCCACCAGTTCCCAGGTCAGCAGCGGGTCGGCGCAGGCCGGATAGCCCGCCGGCGCATAGGTTCGGCTGGTACCATCATCCATCACCGCAGCGTGAGCGATAATCACATCGCCGAGCGCAAGATTATCCTGCAATGCGCCGCAGCTGCCGATACGAATCAGGGTTGTTACGCCAATCTGGCGCAGTTCTTCAATGGCGATCGCCGTGGAGGGTCCGCCGATACCGGTGGAGAGCACCAAAATCTCGATGCCCTGATACCAGCCGCGCGCGGCGCGAAACTCCCGGTTCTGACCGAGCCGCTGTGGATTATCAAGAAAATTGACGATGCGGTCGACCCGCTGCGGGTCGCCCGGCAGCAGCGCGTACCGCGCGCCGGTCATCTCTTTGCTTAACTGGATATGGGGTTGCAGCGACATTCTCCCGCCTCCTTCTCTTGCGGTTATCCGATATCAGCCTCCTGCTTCAGTTTTTCAGGAGCTAACAACACAATGCGTTCACCATCGGTATCAATAATCTGTAGCGCTTTCAGGTCATGCAAAATACGGTTAATGCTGCGGGTCGTCGCCGCGAACTCCTGACTGAGATTCTGCTTATCCAGCAAGATTTCATTCGCGCCATCCTGTTGATAACGCAGCCATAGCGCCTGACACACCCGCTGATGCAGCGAGTAGAGATTGTCGCTGCTGGCCTTTTTCGATAGCTGATAATATTGCTGGCTAAAGAAGCGCAGCATCCGCTGGTTAAAGTGGTTATCCAGCGCCAGCCAGCGGCAGAAATGTTCCTGCGACAGGCTCAGGAGCTGCACATGGTCCACCGCCACCACCGAGCAGATGTAATGACGCGACTCAAAGATCTCGAGTTCGCCCACCATGTCGCCTTTACGGTAGCGGGCCTGGCGGTAGCGGCGCCCGTCTTCAGCCTCATAGAAAACGTCTACCTCACCGGCGATAATCAGCGAAAAACGCTGGCACACTTCCCCCTGTCGGCAGATAAAATCACCGCGCGGAATGTCTTCGAAGCGCCAGCGCCGCATGATCTCCAGAGGACAATATTTCAGTAATTCATAGAGCAGCGGATCGCGCACAATCTCGCTCAGCCCGGAAAGCCAGCCGACTGAAAATTCAGGTTTTTTCATTGTATCCATGTTATCTCGCTCCACGACGATAAGGACAGGACGGCTGTCCCCGGCCAGAAGGAAAATGCCGAAGAAAAGTGTTGCCCATCTCCCGCTTCCGTCTATCAGGCGAGACACCTGTCCCGCGATGGCGAAGAGTATAGGTCCACGACCAAAGCGGATGGTAAAGTAACGGGATATCTTTGAGACATGAGAGCAAAATAATGGCAAAGAGCGCAGCAGCCCTGCATATCCTGGTAAAAGAAGAGAAGCTGGCGCAAGAGATCCTCGCCAAACTGGAACGTGGCGTGAGCTTCGTTCATCTGGCAAAGCGCTATTCAAAGTGCCCATCCGGACGCAACGGCGGCGATCTCGGGGAGTTTAATCAAGGCGTTATGGTCGGGCCGTTCGATAAAGCGGTCTTCAGCTGCCCGCTGCTAAAGCCATATGGACCGGTCAAAACCAAGTTCGGCTACCACATCATTAAGGTGCTGTATCGCCGCTAGCCCATGCTACTATTGCGCCCTGGTTTGTCCCCCACTCACTCAAGGTACGATCATGGCAAAAACGGCAGCAGCACTGCATATTCTGGTTAAAGAAGAGCAGCTGGCACTGGATCTTCTGGAGCAAATTAAAAACGGCGCCGATTTCGGCAAACTGGCGAAGAAGCACTCGATCTGCCCGTCAGGCAAACGCGGCGGCGATTTAGGTGAATTCCGCCAGGGTCAGATGGTGCCGGCGTTTGATAAAGTCGTCTTCTCCTGCCCGGAGCTGGAGCCAACCGGCCCGCTGCACACCCAGTTTGGTTATCACATCATCAAGGTGCTGTACCGCAAATAAAAAAACCGGTGTCTTATTTGCACCGGTTTTTTATCTCACAGCTTTCCCCTAAGGATTTCAGCTTGCAGGAAGGCGGCAAGTGAGTACAGCCCCAGGAGCATAGATAACTATGTGACTGGGGTGTACGAACGCAGCCAACGCATCTGCAAGTTGAAAGACGACGGGGAATTAGCCCGCTACCGCAATGCGTTTCATGTCGGTCATATAGCCGCGCAGTTTCTTACCAACCTGCTCGATAGCGTGGCTGCGAATAGCTTCGTTCACGTCGCGCAGCTGAGCGTTGTCTACCGCGCCTTCGGCAATCGCTTTGCCCAGGTCGCCGGTCTGCAGGGTGGTCATGAACTCTTTCAGCAGCGGTACGCAAGCGTAAGAGAACAGGTAGTTACCGTATTCAGCGGTATCGGAGATAACCACGTTCATTTCGTACAGACGCTTACGAGCGATGGTGTTGGCGATCAGCGGCAGCTCGTGCAGTGATTCGTAGTAAGCGGACTCTTCGATGATGCCGGAATCCACCATGGTTTCAAACGCCAGCTCAACGCCCGCTTTCACCATTGCGATCATCAGAACGCCTTTATCGAAGTACTCCTGCTCGCCAATTTTACCTTCAAACTGCGGTGCGGTTTCGAACGCGGTTTTGCCGGTCTCTTCACGCCAGGTCAGCAGTTTTTTATCGTCGTTGGCCCAGTCAGCCATCATGCCGGAGGAGAATTCACCGGAGATGATGTCATCCATATGCTTCTGGAACAGCGGCGCCATAATTTCTTTCAGCTGTTCGGACAGCGCGTAAGCACGCAGCTTAGCCGGGTTAGACAGGCGATCCATCATCAGAGTGATACCGCCCTGCTTCAGCGCTTCGGTGATGGTTTCCCAGCCGAACTGAATCAGTTTTTCGGCGTATGCCGGGTCGGTACCCTCTTCCACCAGCTTATCGAAGCACAGCAGAGAACCGGCCTGCAGCATACCGCAGAGGATGGTCTGCTCGCCCATCAGGTCGGATTTCACTTCGGCAACGAAGGACGATTCCAGCACGCCCGCACGGTGACCGCCGGTCGCCGCAGCCCAGGCTTTAGCGATGGCCATACCTTCGCCTTTCGGATCGTTTTCCGGGTGAACCGCGATCAGGGTCGGAACGCCGAAACCGCGTTTGTACTCTTCACGTACTTCGGTACCCGGGCACTTCGGCGCCACCATCACGACGGTGATATCTTTACGGATCTGCTCGCCAACTTCCACGATGTTGAAGCCGTGAGAGTAGCCCAGCGCCGCGCCGTCTTTCATCAGCGGCTGAACGGAACGTACAACGTCAGAGTGCTGTTTGTCCGGCGTCAGGTTAACCACCAGATCGGCCTGCGGGATCAGCTCTTCGTAGGTACCCACCTTGAAGCCGTTTTCGGTTGCTTTGCGCCATGATGCGCGCTTTTCGGCAATCGCTTCTTTACGCAGCGCGTAGGAGATATCCAGACCGGAGTCGCGCATGTTCAGACCCTGGTTCAGGCCCTGAGCGCCACAGCCGACGATGACCACTTTTTTACCCTGAAGGTAGCTTGCGCCATCGGCGAATTCGTCGCGACCCATAAAGCGACATTTGCCCAGCTGCGCCAGCTGCTGGCGCAGGTTCAGTGTATTAAAGTAGTTAGCCATGGTGATACCTCGTGATGTTGTGTGTCTTATTTTGTTCGGTTCGCGTTTCAGCGAGAATGTACCCACATTACAACAGGAAATTTATTGCGGAAATTGATATATTCACAACGTCACGTTGCAATTTCTGCAATGTAAAATCGTGGAGTGCCGCCGGTGGATTTACGCGATCTGAAAACCTTCCTGCATCTGGCTGAAAGCCGCCATTTTGGCCGCAGCGCGCGGGCGATGCACGTCAGCCCCTCCACGCTTTCCCGACAAATTCAGCGCCTGGAAGAAGACCTCGGGCAGCCGCTGTTTGTCCGCGATAACCGCACGGTAACGCTTACCGAAGCGGGAGAAGAGCTCCGCACCTTTGCCCAGCAGACGCTGTTGCAGTATCAGCAGCTGCGCCACACTATCGATCAGCAAGGTCCGTCGCTGTCGGGCGAACTGCATATCTTCTGTTCGGTGACCGCCGCCTACAGTCATCTGCCGCCGATTCTCGATCGTTTCCGCGCCGAGCATCCCTCGGTGGAAATAAAGCTCACCACCGGCGATGCCGCTGATGCGATGGAAAAAGTGGTGACGGGTGAGGCCGATCTGGCGATTGCCGGAAAACCGGAAACGCTGCCCGGCGCGGTGGCTTTTTCCATGCTGGAGAATCTGGCGGTGGTGCTGATCGCCCCGGCGCTGCCTTGTCCGGTTCGTAACCAGGTCTCAGTGGAGAAGCCTGACTGGGCAACGGTACCCTTTATTATGGCCGACCAGGGGCCCGTGCGTCGCCGCATTGAGCTATGGTTTCGCCGCCATAAAATCAGTAATCCGTCAATTTACGCCACGGTGGGCGGGCATGAAGCCATGGTCTCCATGGTGGCGCTCGGCTGCGGCGTCGCGCTGCTGCCGGAGGTGGTGCTGGAAAACAGCCCTGAGCCAGTGCGCAATCGCGTGATGATTCTGGAGCGTAGCGACGAGAAAACCCCGTTTGAGCTGGGCGTCTGCGCGCCAAAAAAGCGGCTGCATGAGCCGCTGATTAATGCGTTCTGGAATTTGCTGCCTGGCCACTAATGCCGGGCCTGCTCAGGCCTGCAGCCCGACCACAGGCCTGACAAGCACAGCGCTTCTTAACCGGCGAGGAAGAACCTGAACGCTGGATTATTGCTCTCATCATGGCAATCGTAGCCCAGCTCATGCAAGCGGGTTTCGAAGTCAGGCTCGTGATCGCCCAGTTCGAATGCCGCCAGCACGCGGCCGTAATCGGTACCGTGACTGCGATAGTGGAACAGAGAGATGTTCCAGTGGGTGCCCAGCGTATGCAGGAACTTCAGCAGCGCGCCGGGCGATTCCGGAAACTCGAAGCTGAACAAACGCTCCTGCAGCGGCTGAGACGGACGCCCGCCGACCATGTAGCGCACGTGTAGCTTGGCCATTTCATCGTCGGAGAGATCCACTACGCTGTAGCCACCGTCGTGCAGCAGGTTGAGGATCTCTTTCCGCTCTTCCAGCCCCCGGCTCAGGCGCACGCCGACAAAAATGCAGGCATTTTTCGCATCCGCGAAGCGGTAGTTGAACTCGGTCACCGAACGGCCGCCCAGCAGCTGGCAGAACTTGAGGAAGCTGCCCTTCTCTTCCGGAATGGTGACCGCCAGCAGCGCTTCGCGCTGTTCCCCCAGCTCGCAGCGTTCGGAAACGTAGCGCAGGCCGTGGAAGTTGACGTTCGCGCCCGAAAGTACGTGCGCCAGGCGTTCGCCGCGAATATTATGCTGAGCGATATATTTTTTCATCCCCGCCAGCGCCAGCGCCCCGGAAGGTTCTGCTACCGCACGCACATCTTCAAACAGGTCTTTCATCGCCGCGCAGATGGCATCGCTATCGACGGTAACGATGTCGTCGAGATACTCCTGGCAGAGACGGAAAGTCTCATCGCCGATGCGTTTCACCGCCACGCCTTCTGCAAAAAGCCCAACGCGGGGTAAATCGACCGGATGACCCGCATCCAGCGCGGCTTTCAGACAGGCAGAATCCTCGGCCTCAACCGCAATGACTTTAATCTGCGGCATCAGCTGTTTGATCAGCACCGCTACGCCGGCCGCGAGACCGCCGCCGCCGACCGGGACAAATACGCGATCGATATGGGCATCCTGCTGCAGCAGCTCCAGCGCCAGCGTCCCCTGCCCGGCAATCACCATCGGATGGTCGAAGGGCGGAACCCAGGTGAACCCCTGCTGCTGCGCCAGCTCGATGGCTTTGGCTTTGGCTTCATCGAAATTCGCGCCGTGCAGCAGCACTTCACCGCCGAAGCCGCGCACCGCATCAACTTTGATATCCGCGGTGGCGGTTGGCATGACGATGAGCGCCTTCACGCCCAGGCGAGATGCCGAGAAAGCCACGCCCTGCGCATGATTACCCGCCGAAGCGGTAATCACGCCATGCGATTTTTGCTCTTCCGTCAGGCCCGCCATCATCGCGTAGGCTCCGCGCAGCTTAAAGCTGTGCACCGGCTGACGGTCTTCACGCTTCACCAGCACAACGTTATCGAGGCGCGACGAGAGCTTTTCCATTTTTTGCAGCGGCGTGATCTGCGCGGCTTCGTATACCGGCGCGCGCAGTACCGCTCTGAGGTATTCCGCCCCCTCGGGGGCGGCGGACAGGGGTTGAGACTCGGCCATCATTAACCCCCAAGTTTCGATTTATCGCGCACCGCGCCTTTGTCGGCGCTGGTTGCCAGGCTGGCATAGGCGCGAAGGGCAAAGGAAACCTGACGCTCGCGATCTTTCGGCGTCCATGCTTTATCACCGCGCGCTTCCTGAGCTTCGCGGCGTGCCGCAATCTCGGCATCGCTTAGCTGCAGCTGAATACCGCGGTTCGGGATATCGATAGCAATCATGTCGCCATCTTCAATGATCGCGATATTGCCACCGCTGGCCGCTTCCGGAGAAACGTGACCAATAGAGAGACCTGAAGTACCGCCGGAGAAGCGCCCGTCGGTAATCAGCGCACAGGCTTTACCCAGGCCCATTGATTTCAGGAAGGTCGTCGGGTAGAGCATCTCCTGCATCCCCGGCCCGCCTTTCGGCCCTTCATAGCGGATGACGACTACGTCACCGGCGACCACCTTGCCGCCTAGGATCGCATCCACAGCCGCGTCCTGGCTTTCGTATACCTTCGCCGGGCCGGTAAATTTGAGGATGCTGTCGTCAACGCCGGCGGTTTTCACGATACAGCCGTTCTCGGCAAAGTTGCCGTACAGAACCGCCAGACCGCCGTCCTTGCTGTAAGCATGTTCCAGCGAGCGGATACAGCCTTCTGCGCGATCGTCATCCAGGGTGTCCCAACGGCAGTTCTGAGAGAAAGCCTGCGTTGTGCGGATACCCGCAGGGCCAGCGCGGAACATCTTCTTAACCGCTTCATCCTGCGTGACGGTGATATCGTACTGCTCCAGCGTCTGCGGCAGGGACAAACCAAGCACGTTTTTCACATCGCGGTTCAGCAGCCCGGCACGATCCAGTTCACCTAAAATACCCAATACGCCGCCCGCGCGATGCACGTCTTCCATATGATATTTCTGCGTACTTGGCGCGACCTTACACAGCTGCGGCACTTTGCGGGAAAGTTTATCGATATCGCTCATGGTGAAGTCGATTTCCGCTTCCTGCGCCGCCGCCAGCAGATGCAGTACGGTATTGGTGGAACCGCCCATGGCGATATCCAGCGTCATGGCGTTTTCAAACGCCGCCTTATTGGCGATATTACGCGGCAGCGCAGAGGCATCGTCCTGCTCGTAATAGCGTTTAGTCAGCTCAACGATACGTGAGCCCGCATTGAGGAACAGCTGTTTACGATCGGCGTGAGTCGCCAGCAGCGAGCCGTTGCCCGGCTGCGACAGGCCCAGCGCTTCGGTCAGGCAGTTCATGGAGTTCGCGGTGAACATTCCCGAACAAGAGCCGCACGTCGGGCAGGCGGAACGCTCAACCTGATGACTCTGATCGTCGGAGACTTTCGGGTCAGCGCCCTGAATCATCGCGTCAACGAGGTCGAGTTTAATGATTTGATCGGACAGTTTAGTTTTCCCGGCTTCCATCGGACCGCCGGAAACAAAAATGACCGGAATATTCAGGCGCAGAGACGCCATTAACATCCCCGGGGTGATTTTGTCGCAGTTGGAGATACAGACCATTGCATCAGCACAGTGGGCGTTAACCATATACTCAACCGAGTCGGCGATCAGTTCGCGGGATGGCAGTGAATAAAGCATACCCCCGTGCCCCATCGCGATCCCATCATCCACCGCAATGGTGTTGAATTCTTTAGCGACGCCGCCAGCGGCTTCGATTTGCTCAGCAACCAGTTTGC
Organism: Klebsiella sp. LTGPAF-6F; assembly: GCF_001753185.1. Classification (NCBI taxonomy): domain Bacteria; kingdom Pseudomonadati; phylum Pseudomonadota; class Gammaproteobacteria; order Enterobacterales; family Enterobacteriaceae; genus Klebsiella; species Klebsiella sp. LTGPAF-6F. Next base: position 163,056 of record NZ_CP017450.1, on the reverse strand, counting down.
CGAGATCGCGCAGGTGAACGTGGCCCGGCACGAACTGGGTGAAAGAGTTCACCACGGCGATAATCGGCTTACCGAAATCATCGTCGGTCATTCCAGTGGCGCGCCACAGCGCGCGGGCACCCGCCATATTACGGCCGTGAGTGGTTGTGGCGGAACGGTACTTAGGCATGCTTTAGTTACTCCCAGTGTCTGTTAAATGGGGCGTTGCGTGCCGCCCCATCTTTTTATACTTAGTTATTAACCTGATCCAACCAGCCCCATTTATCCTCGGTTTCACCGGTGAAGAGGCCAAAGAATGCTTGCTGAATGCGTTTGGTGACCGGGCCGCAGCGGCCTTCGCCCACCTGAATACCATCAACGCTGCGCACCGGCGTAATCTCTGCAGCCGTGCCGGACATAAATACTTCGTCGGCCAGGTACAGGGACTCGCGGGACAATACCTGTTCGCGCACTTCCAGACCCAGCTCTTTCGCCAGCTTGATGATCGCGTCGCGGGTGATGCCCGGCAGCGCGGAGGAGGTGAACGGCGGGGTAAACAGCACGCCATCCTTCACTTCAAACAGGTTTTCACCGGCGCCTTCAGAGATATAGCCGTTCACGTCCAGCGCGATACCTTCCTGATAGCCATGACGACGCGCTTCGCTGCCGACCAGCAGCGAAGAGAGATAGTTACCGCCGGCTTTGGCCGCGGTCGGAATGGTGTTCGGCGCTGCGCGATTCCAGGAAGAAACCATCGCATCGATCCCCTGATCCAGCGCTTCGGCACCCAGGTAGGCGCCCCACGGGAACGCCGCGATGATCACGTCAGTGCTATAGCCCGGAGGCGGGTTGACGCCCATGCCCACGTCGCCGACAAAAACTAACGGGCGGATATAGGCGCTGGTCAGACTGTTTTTACGAATGACTTCACGGCAGGCTTCCATCAGCTCATCAACGCTCTGAGAAACCGGGAAACGATAGATTTTTGCTGAGTCATGCAAACGCTGCATATGTTCACGGTGACGGAACACCACCGGTCCCTTGTGAGAGTCGTAGCAACGGATGCCTTCAAATACGGAAGTCCCGTAGTGCAGCGCATGGGACATCACGTGAACCTTCGCCTCGCCCCACGGAACCATCTCACCATTGAACCAAATGTAATCAGCTTTTTTCGTCGTCATTGTTCTTCCTTTGCGCTCAGGCGCGAATTTGTTGTGATGTAGGTTGCTGGATCTCGACGCAGGCGACGTCCACCAGTTTGCTTAATTGACTAAACAGTAATTCGACGGGCCGCTGGCTGGCAACGGTCAGTTCAATATTAATATTCCGGGCATCGGCGGCGGTTGCCATATTCATCGCGCAAATCTGGAACCCGCGATGGCGCACGACGCGCAGCACGCGTTCTAAGGTTTCTGGATTAAAGCGAGCCTGCAAGGCGACCTGATGTTGCATCATGATAATTTCTCCAGCATTTCTGCATTACTGGCACCGGGCGGCACCAACGGCCAGACGTTCTCAAGTTCGTCGATTGAGACATGAAGCAGGTAAGGCCCCTGGCTCGAAAGCATGGTGTCGAGTGCCGCTTCAACCTGGTCTTTACGGGTGATGTGTTGACCAGGGATGCCGAAGGCGCTGGCCAGAGTAAGGAAATCGGGGTTATCGGTAAGGGTGGTTTCGCTATAACGTTCCTGAAAAAACAGCTGTTGCCATTGTCGAACCATTCCTAAACGCTGGTTGTCCAGTAAGACTATCTTCAGCGGCAGCTGCTTGCGTTTTACGGTGCCCAGCTCCTGCACGTTCATCATGAAGGAGCCGTCACCGGAGATACAGATAACCGTATCGTCTGGACGGGCCACCTGCGCGCCTACCGCTGCGGGCAAGCCGAAACCCATAGTGCCTAATCCGCTGGAAGTGATGAAATTCTCCGGGCGCGTATAGGTCATATGCTGCGCTGACCACATCTGATGCTGGCCCACATCGGTTGTCACGACGCAGTCTGCGGGTTTGCGATCGGAAAGCTGCTTCAGCAGCAGCGGGGCATAGATAGCGTCTCCCGGATGGTCGTAACGCCAGGCATGCTCGGCGCGCAGCTGCGCATTACGTTGGCGCCAGGCGTCGATAGACAGCGGCTGCTGCAGCGCGGGCAGCATCACATTCAAATCACCGGTCAGGCCGATATGTGCCTGACGGAGCTTGTTCAGTTCAGCCGGATCGATATCCATATGGATGACTTTGGCGTGCGGGGCAAACGTATTCAGCTTGCCGGTGACGCGATCGTCAAAACGGGCGCCTACCGCGATCAGCAGGTCACATTCCTGTACTGCAAGGTTGGCCGCTTTAGTACCGTGCATCCCCAGCATGCCCAGATAGTAGGGATAATCCGCCGCTACCGCTCCCAGCCCTTTCAGGGTGGACGTCACGGGCATTTGCGTAACGGCAAGAAATTCGCGCAGCGCCGGTACCGCCTGCGCCATCCCCACGCCGCCACCAACGTATAACATCGGCTTCTGCGACTGAGCCAGCATCTGCAAAGCGTATTCGATATCCGCATATGGAAAATCAACGTCGTCGGCTACCATGGAAAAATGCGGATCGAGATCGCCCTGAGCCAGCTGGATGTCTTTTGGGATATCGACCAGCACGGGACCGGGACGCCCGGAGTTTGCCACGTGGAAAGCTTCAGCAATGACGCGCGGCAGCTCTTCCAGCGACTGCACCAGAAAACTATGCTTAGTGCATGCCAGCGATAATCCGAGAACATCCACTTCCTGGAATGCATCAGTACCAATGAACGGGGCAGCAACCTGGCCGGTGATAGCAACAACGGGAACGGAATCAAGCAGCGCGTCGGCGAGGCCGGTGATCAGGTTGGTTGCGCCAGGCCCCGAAGTGGCGATACACACCCCGGTTTTGCCGGTAGCCCTGGCATAGCCGATAGCCGCCATAGCCGCGCCCTGTTCATGCCGGCACAGTAGGTGTTCCACGCCGCCGTCATACAATGCATCGTAAACCGGCATAATTGCTCCACCCGGATAGCCAAAAACGGTATCGACTCCCTGTGCTCGCAAAGCATGTACTACCCACCGCGCCCCATTCATAGTTACTTCCCCGTCGTAGATCGAGAGAAACAGAATTTTATGCTACCAGCCATCGTCTGCTCCTCTTTTCTGTTTTTAAGTTATAAAAAAACCCCCGGACCTTTCGGTGCGGGGGTCTTAGTTCGTTAAGGCTTGTTTTTTAAGCCTTTCCTCGTCCAAGTGCAGCCCCGCACGGTGGGATAATAATCACCACCACGCTAATCACGACCAGGCTAATCACTCGTAGAAGGGCTGTCATTTTATGTTCTTTCTGGCTTCATGTTCGAAGGAATACCTAAAGAGGTACCACAGACTTCGTGTTAAACACAAGATTTTTTTATGACCTCATTACTTACCTTGCTAACCATTTAAGAAAAAACAATTGTTTTTAATGGGAAAAATATGAAATGAAAATATTTCAATTTGTGGCGTGCTCCACAGCACTTTTTCATCTTGTTGCCTGATGACAGCATTTTACGAGCCAGCATCCAACATCAGTGCAAAGCGGAAATTGCCGGGAAATTGGCTGGGAGCAAGCATGCAGAATTTAATATTGCCGAATTACTCAACAGCAAATCGCCGACATAATCCTGGTTCTCAGGAGGTGTTATGTCACTCGCCATTGTTTACACCCGCGCCGCTCTCGGGATCGGTGCCCCGCTTATCACGGTTGAAGTTCATATCAGCAACGGGCTCCCAGGCCTGACAATGGTAGGACTGCCTGAAACAACGGTTAGAGAAGCGCGTGACCGGGTACGTAGTGCGATTATCAACAGCGGCTACGCTTATCCGGCGAAAAAAATCACCATCAATCTGGCCCCGGCCGATCTGCCAAAAGAAGGGGGAAGATATGATTTACCTATCGCTCTCGCGCTTCTGGTGGCCTCAGAGCAGCTAAAGGCCCCCAGGCTAAATCAATATGAGTTTGTCGGCGAGCTGGCGCTTACAGGCGCTCTGCGTGGCGTTCCTGGGGCCATATCCAGCGCCATGGAGGCCATAAAAGCGGGGCGGAAGATTGTTATCTCTAATGAGAATTCTCCAGAGGTGGGGTTAATCGGCGGCAGTGACTGCCTTATCGCCACCGATCTCCAGGAAGTCTGCGCTTTTCTCGAAGGTCGACATGCCCTGGCTAACCCCCTTCCAGAAGGGGAATATACGGATGAAACATCGGTTGATCTGCGTGATGTTATTGGCCAACGGCAGGGGAAACGAGCGCTGGAAATCATCGCTGCAGGTGGTCACAACCTGCTGATGATAGGCCCGCCCGGCACAGGAAAAACGATGCTCGCCAGTCGATTACCGGGACTACTGCCGCCGCTGAGTAATCAGGAAGCGCTGGAAAGCGCGGCAATACTTAGCCTGGTCGATTCCAGGCATGCCATGAAAAATTGGCGCCGCAGGCCCTTTCGTGCCCCGCATCATAGCTCCTCCCTGGCGGCCATGGTGGGCGGAGGCTCAATTCCGGCACCGGGAGAGATCTCCCTTGCCCATAACGGAGTCCTGTTCCTGGATGAGCTGCCTGAATTCGAACGCAGGGTGCTGGATGCGTTACGCGAACCCATTGAGTCAGGGGTTATCCATATCTCACGCACGCGCGCCAAAATCGATTATCCAGCCCGTTTCCAGCTTATTGCAGCAATGAATCCCAGCCCGACAGGGCACTATCAGGGCCAGCATAATCGCGCTTCACCTGAACAGACGCTACGCTACCTAGGTCGTTTATCCGGCCCGTTTCTTGACCGATTCGATCTCTCCCTGGAGATCCCACTTCCGCCGCCGGGGGTGCTCAGCCAGGGAACAAACGAAGAGGAAAGTAGCGCCTGCGTACGCCAACGTGTTCTGGCCGCACGCGAAAGGCAGCTATCGCGGCAGAAAAAACTTAACGCGCATCTGGGAAATGATGAGATGAAAATCTGCTGCCGGCTTCATAAAGATGATGCTGTCTGGCTGGAGCAGACGCTAATACAGCTCGGGCTTTCAATCCGCGCCTGGCAGCGCCTGATTAAAGTGTCCCGAACTATTGCCGATATTGAGGCTGTCGAACGCATCGAACGCCATCATTTACAGGAGGCTCTCGGCTATCGGGCAATAGACAGAATGTTGAGCCATCTACAAAAAATGATGGCGTAAAAAAAGGGCTTACGCCCTTTTTCTTAATCATCGCTTTCTGTGTAATCTTCCGTACCTTCCACCTGCGGCTTGCCGCCGGACAGGGTATGGAAACGCTTCGGACGCTTAATGCGCGCCATGTACTTAATCCAGACGCGTTCTGCTTCCGTTGCGGGCTCACGTTCACCACGGCATACCGAAACAAACTGTTTTTCATCGTCGGTGACAGGCTCGCGTTTACCTAGTTCGAGTTCATTAAAGGCATAACCATGACGTTCCAGCAGTTGCGCCTCTTTGATGGTGAAATCTCCATGACGGGAAAACCCGCGCGGATAATTTTTATTGTCGAAAAAACGATTAGTTGTCGTAAAGCTTTCCGCCATCCTACACGCTCCTGATTCTTTGGCCGAGCTAATTATGGCGCGGAGTATTAGTTACGCTTGACAGAGCGTCAAACAAAACATTTAAATCATCACGACAAATAATTTTGCGGAGAAGAGTGTGGATACGGAATTGCTCAAGACTTTCCTTGAGGTGAGCAGAACTCGCCACTTTGGCCGAGCCGCAGAGGCGCTTTATCTGACGCAGTCAGCAGTTAGCTTTCGTATTCGTCAGCTGGAGAACCAGCTGGGGGTAAATCTTTTTACCCGTCATCGTAATAATATCCGTCTGACCTCAGCCGGAGAGAAACTGCTACCCTACGCCGAAACCCTGATGAATACCTGGCAAGCTGCGCGCAAGGAGGTCGCGAATGCTTCCCGCCATAATGAATTTTCGATCGGTGCCAGCGCTTCTCTGTGGGAATGCCTGCTTAATGGATGGCTGGGAAAGCTCTATACAGAGCCCTATAACCTACAGTTTGAGGCGCGGATTGCGCAGCGGCAATCGCTGGTCAAACAGCTGCACGAACGTCAGCTTGATCTCTTGATCACGACAGAATCGCCGAAGATGGATGAACTAAGCAGCCAGTTGCTGGGTAATTTTACCCTGGCGCTTTATTGTGCCTCTCCGGCTAAATACACAAATGAATTGAATTATTTACGCCTGGAATGGGGGCCCGATTTCCAACAAAACGAAGCGGGATTGATCGGAAATGATGATATTCCTCTGCTGACCACCAGTTCTGCCGAGTTAGCTTACCAACAGCTCAGCGCGCTTAAGGGCTGTACATGGCTGCCCGTGCTCTGGGCACAGGGGAAAAATAATCTGCATACGGTTACCGACAGTGCGACTCTTTCAAGGCCTCTCTATGCGATTTGGCTACAGAACAGCGATAAACAAGCGCAGATTCGGGAGATCCTGAAGCACAATATATTGGGATAAACGCACTCCTCCAGGGATGGAGGACGATTGGCGGGAAATTTAAAGCAAAAAAAATCCTTTGCCTGAGCAAAGGATTATATATGGCAGGGGCGGAGAGACTCGAACTCGCGACACCCGGTTTTGGAGACCGGTGCTCTACCAACTGAGCTACGCCCCTAAAGTTTCTTATCATTAAGCCTGCTTAATCAGCAGGCTTAATCTTTTAATAAGTGGCGGAACGGACGGGACTCGAACCCGCGACCCCCTGCGTGACAGGCAGGTATTCTAACCGACTGAACTACCGCTCCACCGAATACTTCTGTAACCACCGGATTTATGCACCGGCTTACTACTTAATTTGATGCCTGGCAGTTCCCTACTCTCACATGGGGAGACCCCACACTACCATCGGCGCTACGGCGTTTCACTTCTGAGTTCGGCATGGGGTCAGGTGGGACCACCGCGCTGTCGCCGCCAGGCAAATTCTTTGTGCTCAGTACGCAATTCTTTATCGCATCAGCTGCGTTGCCCGCGCTCGTAAAGTCAGTCACATACCTCAGTATGCTCCTTCCTTTCCTTCGCTTGTCGCCTTGCTGCTGCGCAAATTATTGCGTACTCAACTCTGAATCTAAGCTGAAAATCTCTCAATCCGCCAAAACATCTTCGGCGTTGTAAGGTTAAGCCTCACGGTTCATTAGTACCGGTTAGCTCAACGCATCGCTGCGCTTACACACCCGGCCTATCAACGTCGTCGTCTTCAACGTTCCTTCAGGACCCTTAAAGGGTCAGGGAGAACTCATCTCGGGGCAAGTTTCGTGCTTAGATGCTTTCAGCACTTATCTCTTCCGCATTTAGCTACCGGGCAATGCCATTGGCATGACAACCCGAACACCAGTGATGCGTCCACTCCGGTCCTCTCGTACTAGGAGCAGCCCCCCTCAATTCTCCAGCGCCCACGGCAGATAGGGACCGAACTGTCTCACGACGTTCTAAACCCAGCTCGCGTACCACTTTAAATGGCGAACAGCCATACCCTTGGGACCTACTTCAGCCCCAGGATGTGATGAGCCGACATCGAGGTGCCAAACACCGCCGTCGATATGAACTCTTGGGCGGTATCAGCCTGTTATCCCGGAGTACCTTTTATCCGTTGAGCGATGGCCCTTCCATTCAGAACCACCGGATCACTATGACCTGCTTTCGCACCTGCTCGCGCCGTCACGCTCGCAGTCAAGCCAGCTTATGCCATTGCACTAACCTCCTGATGTCCGACCAGGATTAGCTGACCTTCGTGCTCCTCCGTTACTCTTTAGGAGGAGACCGCCCCAGTCAAACTACCCACCAGACACTGTCCGCAACCCGGATTACGGGCCCACGTTAGAACACCAGCCATTAAAGGGTGGTATTTCAAGGATGGCTCCATGCAGACTGGCGTCCACACTTCAAAGCCTCCCACCTATCCTACACATCAAGGACCAGTGTTCAGTGTCAAGCTATAGTAAAGGTTCACGGGGTCTTTCCGTCTTGCCGCGGGTACACTGCATCTTCACAGCGAGTTCAATTTCACTGAGTCTCGGGTGGAGACAGCCTGGCCATCATTACGCCATTCGTGCAGGTCGGAACTTACCCGACAAGGAATTTCGCTACCTTAGGACCGTTATAGTTACGGCCGCCGTTTACCGGGGCTTCGATCAAGAGCTTCTCCGTGAGGATAACCCCATCAATTAACCTTCCGGCACCGGGCAGGCGTCACACCGTATACGTCCACTTTCGTGTTTGCACAGTGCTGTGTTTTTAATAAACAGTTGCAGCCAGCTGGTATCTTCGACTGATTTCAGCTCCATGAGCAAGTCACTTCACTTACCATCAGCGTGCCTTCTCCCGAAGTTACGGCACCATTTTGCCTAGTTCCTTCACCCGAGTTCTCTCAAGCGCCTTGGTATTCTCTACCTGACCACCTGTGTCGGTTTGGGGTACGATTTGATGTTACCTGATGCTTAGAGGCTTTTCCTGGAAGCAGGGCATTTGTCACTTCAGCACCGTAGTGCCTCGTCATCACACCTCAGCGTTGATAACGTTCCGGATTTACCTGGAACATCCGCCTACATGCTTAAACCGGGACAACCGTCGCCCGGCCAACATAGCCTTCTCCGTCCCCCCTTCGCAGTAACACCGAGTACAGGAATATTAACCTGTTTCCCATCGACTACGCCTTTCGGCCTCGCCTTAGGGGTCGACTCACCCTGCCCCGATTAACGTTGGACAGGAACCCTTGGTCTTCCGGCGTGCGGGTTTTTCACCCGCATTATCGTTACTTATGTCAGCATTCGCACTTCTGATACCTCCAGCAACCCTCACAGGCCACCTTCAACGGCTTACAGAACGCTCCCCTACCCAACAACACATAGTGTCGCTGCCGCAGCTTCGGTGCATGGTTTAGCCCCGTTACATCTTCCGCGCAGGCCGACTCGACCAGTGAGCTATTACGCTTTCTTTAAATGATGGCTGCTTCTAAGCCAACATCCTGGCTGTCTGGGCCTTCCCACATCGTTTCCCACTTAACCATGACTTTGGGACCTTAGCTGGCGGTCTGGGTTGTTTCCCTCTTCACGACGGACGTTAGCACCCGCCGTGTGTCTCCCGTGATAACATTCTTCGGTATTCGTAGTTTGCATCGGGTTGGTAAGTCGGGATGACCCCTAGCCGAAACAGTGCTCTACCCCGAAGATGAATTCACGAGGCGCTACCTAAATAGCTTTCGGGGAGAACCAGCTATCTCCCGGTTTGATTGGCCTTTCACCCCCAGCCACAAGTCATCCGCTAATTTTTCAACATTAGTCGGTTCGGTCCTCCAGTTAGTGTTACCCAACCTTCAACCTGCCCATGGCTAGATCACCGGGTTTCGGGTCTATACCCTGCAACTTAACGCCCAGTTAAGACTCGGTTTCCCTGCGGCTCCCCTATACGGTTAACCTTGCTACAGAATATAAGTCGCTGACCCATTATACAAAAGGTACGCAGTCACCCAACCAGTGGGCTCCTACTGCTTGTACGTACACGGTTTCAGGTTCTTTTTCACTCCCCTCGCCGGGGTTCTTTTCGCCTTTCCCTCACGGTACTGGTTCACTATCGGTCAGTCAGGAGTATTTAGCCTTGGAGGATGGTCCCCCCATATTCAGACAGGATACCACGTGTCCCGCCCTACTCTTCGAGTTCACAACCTGTGCGTTTTAGTGTACGGGAGTATCACCCTGTACCCTGCGACTTTCCAGACGCTTCCACTAACACACAAGCTGATTCAGACTCCGGGCTGCTCCCCGTTCGCTCGCCGCTACTGGGGGAATCTCGGTTGATTTCTTTTCCTCGGGTACTTAGATGTTTCAGTTCCCCCGGTTCGCCTCGTTAACCTATGTATTCAGTTAACGATAGTGCAACGAATTGCACTGGGTTTCCCCATTCGGACATCGCCGGCTGTAACGGTTCATATCACCTTACCGACGCTTTTCGCAGATTAGCACGTCCTTCATCGCCTCTGACTGCCAGGGCATCCACCGTGTACGCTTAGTCGCTTAACCTCACAACCCGAAGATGTTTCGTAAAACATCGTCGTGTCGCGAAAATTTGAGAGACTCGAACACACATTAACTGTGTGTCGTTTCAATTTTCAGCTTGATCCAGATTTTTAAAGAGCAAAACTTCGCAGTGAACCTTTTCAGGTACACTCTGAAGTTTTCTTGTGTTGTGCAGTAAAGATGGTGGAGCTATGCGGGATCGAACCGCAGACCTCCTGCGTGCAAAGCAGGCGCTCTCCCAGCTGAGCTATAGCCCATCGTAGTTAATCTCATTTACCGTAATTCGATTCCGGGCAAGGCGTGTAAGAACGAAGCATACTGAAGTATGCGAGTTATTTCACAACGCAGCACGGGAGCGAATTTGGTAGGCCTGAGTGGACTTGAACCACCGACCTCACCCTTATCAGGGGTGCGCTCTAACCACCTGAGCTACAAGCCTGCAGAGATTTTTTACTGCTACATTTTCATCAGACAATCTGTGTGAGCACTACAAAGGCAGGTTCTTTAAGGTAAGGAGGTGATCCAACCGCAGGTTCCCCTACGGTTACCTTGTTACGACTTCACCCCAGTCATGAATCACAAAGTGGTAAGCGCCCTCCCGAAGGTTAAGCTACCTACTTCTTTTGCAACCCACTCCCATGGTGTGACGGGCGGTGTGTACAAGGCCCGGGAACGTATTCACCGTGGCATTCTGATCCACGATTACTAGCGATTCCGACTTCATGGAGTCGAGTTGCAGACTCCAATCCGGACTACGACATACTTTATGAGGTCCGCTTGCTCTCGCGAGGTCGCTTCTCTTTGTATATGCCATTGTAGCACGTGTGTAGCCCTACTCGTAAGGGCCATGATGACTTGACGTCATCCCCACCTTCCTCCAGTTTATCACTGGCAGTCTCCTTTGAGTTCCCGGCCGGACCGCTGGCAACAAAGGATAAGGGTTGCGCTCGTTGCGGGACTTAACCCAACATTTCACAACACGAGCTGACGACAGCCATGCAGCACCTGTCTCACGGTTCCCGAAGGCACCAAAGCATCTCTGCTAAGTTCCGTGGATGTCAAGAGTAGGTAAGGTTCTTCGCGTTGCATCGAATTAAACCACATGCTCCACCGCTTGTGCGGGCCCCCGTCAATTCATTTGAGTTTTAACCTTGCGGCCGTACTCCCCAGGCGGTCGACTTAACGCGTTAGCTCCGGAAGCCACTCCTCAAGGGAACAACCTCCAAGTCGACATCGTTTACAGCGTGGACTACCAGGGTATCTAATCCTGTTTGCTCCCCACGCTTTCGCACCTGAGCGTCAGTCTTTGTCCAGGGGGCCGCCTTCGCCACCGGTATTCCTCCAGATCTCTACGCATTTCACCGCTACACCTGGAATTCTACCCCCCTCTACAAGACTCCAGCCTGCCAGTTTCGAATGCAGTTCCCAGGTTGAGCCCGGGGATTTCACATCCGACTTGACAGACCGCCTGCGTGCGCTTTACGCCCAGTAATTCCGATTAACGCTTGCACCCTCCGTATTACCGCGGCTGCTGGCACGGAGTTAGCCGGTGCTTCTTCTGCGGGTAACGTCAATCGACAAGGTTATTAACCTTATCGCCTTCCTCCCCGCTGAAAGTACTTTACAACCCGAAGGCCTTCTTCATACACGCGGCATGGCTGCATCAGGCTTGCGCCCATTGTGCAATATTCCCCACTGCTGCCTCCCGTAGGAGTCTGGACCGTGTCTCAGTTCCAGTGTGGCTGGTCATCCTCTCAGACCAGCTAGGGATCGTCGCCTAGGTGAGCCGTTACCCCACCTACTAGCTAATCCCATCTGGGCACATCTGATGGCAAGAGGCCCGAAGGTCCCCTCTTTGGTCTTGCGACGTTATGCGGTATTAGCTACCGTTTCCAGTAGTTATCCCCCTCCATCAGGCAGTTTCCCAGACATTACTCACCCGTCCGCCACTCGTCACCCGAGAGCAAGCTCTCTGTGCTACCGTTCGACTTGCATGTGTTAGGCCTGCCGCCAGCGTTCAATCTGAGCCATGATCAAACTCTTCAATTTAAGTTTGATGCTCGTGAATTAAACTTCGTAATGAATTACGTATGTTCACTCAGAGACTTGGTATTCATTTTTCGTCTTGCGACGTTAAGAATCCATGTCACTTTGAGTGCCCACACAGATTGTCTGATAAATTGTTAAAGAGCAGTTGCGACGCGCTTCAGCGCTCTGTCGCGAGGTCCCGTATAATACGTTTTCCTCATTCAGAGTCAAGCGATTATTTTCGCTTTTCTCTGCCGGTATTCATCGCTGAATCCCGCTGACCCGGCGGGCTGTAAGCCGTTGTTCCGTGTCAGTGGAGGCGCATTATAGGGAGTTCTGAGACGTTGACAAGCCCTGTTTTCAAAAAATCTTTCAACCGTCTCTTTTTTGTGCAAAACGCTATGAAAGCGCCAGTTTTTCCAGCGACTCGAAGCCATAGCGCCGCAAAACGCTCAAAAGCTGCTCAGTTTCAGGCGTCAGCGCCATACAGTACGCAATATTAGCATCACTCGATTTTGCGTCAGGTGCTTCGTGCTCTAATAGCCAGGCGGTGCGACGCGCAATCGCCGCTCCGGAGTCGATCATTCTCGTCCCTTCCGGCAGAACCTGCTGCAGCTCGTCTTGTATTAGAGGGAAATGCGTACACCCCAGCACAACCGTATCAGGTGGTTCCTGCATTCGTAGCCAGGGACGCAGGATGCGCCGCAGTTCATCCAGCGGGACCGGCTCACCGTGCAGTTTGGCCTCTGCCAGTTCTACCAGCTCTGCCGACCCCAGCATTTCGATTTTGCATTCATTCGCAAAACGGGAGATCAGTTCGCGCGTATAAGGGCGTTTTACCGTTCCGCGCGTCGCCAGCAGGCCAACAACGCCATTCGCCGTTAAGCGGGCCGCCGGTTTTATCGCCGGAACGACGCCGACAACCGGAAAGGCGAATTTATCGCGTAAGGCGGGGAGGGAAACGGTACTTGCGGTGTTACAGGCAATAACGGCCAGCGCCAGAGGGTAACTCTGCTGAACCGCAGTCACAATCTCCAGGACGCGTTCAACAATAAACTCTTCACTCTTCTCGCCGTAGGGGAAAGCAACGTTGTCGAAAGCGTAGATATAATGCAGATTCGGCAGAAGCTGCCGAATCTCATTGTAAACCGACAGCCCACCGACGCCGGAATCAAACACCAGCACGGTGGGACGTGGATCAGAAGGTGTAGCTGCCAGACAAGTAGTATTCTCGTCCTGCAGTTTGGTAGCCATAAGCTGTCTCGTAATCTTTATCGAACAGGTTAGCTATTTTACCACGAACTGTCAGGCGATCGGTGATCGGATACGATGCAGAAACGTCTACCGTGCTGTAGCTCGGCAAAATTCTTTGCGTATTGTTGTACTGGGAGGTGTTGTTATCGTAACGCTTCCCATAATACTGCCAGGACACATCCATATCGACATCAAACACGGACCAGTCCAGCTGATACTTTGCCTGTCGTTTAGAACGTCGGGCCAGCACTTCACCGTTATCATCGTTGCGCGGATCGACATACTGCAACGTTACGCGATGGCTGAAAATACCGGTATCGATACTTCCCGTCCATTCCACGCCTTTAATCGTCGCGGCATTGATATTGTCGTACTCCCCGTCATAGGTAACAGGATCGGAATAATAGGTAATCAGGTTAGTAATTTTGTAATGGTACGCGGACAAGCGCCAGTCCACGGGACCGGTAAGCCCTTCCAGCCCAGCTTCCCACTGTTTCGACTCTTCAGGTTTCAGATTAGGATTCGCGTTGATACCAAATCGGGTGGAGCCAAACTGTTGCCCTAAAGAAGGCGCGAGGAAGCCGGTACCGTAGCCGAGAGTCAGGCGATAATTTTCGACAAACTCCCAGCCTGCAGTAGTCTGCCAGGTACCGTGCCAGCCAAACTGCTCATCGTGGTCTTCACGTCCGGACGCTTCGAGGGTCACGTCGCCAACTTGCTGCTGGCCCGTCAGGTACAGTCCCGTATTGTCACGTTTGTAGGTATCCGACATCGCCGTATCTGATGAAGTTAACCGCTGCTGCTGCCAGTCCACCCCCTGCGCTGACAGAGCCATGACCGACAATAACGTTATTGCCCCCATTGCAGGTTACGCTGCGTCATCCTGTCGAGCGTCGTCCCATCATTATAGCGGCCATAAATACTGCTGTAGTTGTAGTCCTTTATCTTCTGATAGCTGGCGATGAGCTGGGAGGAATAAATTCCGGAATTAAAGTTCAGCCCCGCATCCCAGCTCTGGTTATAGAGCTGGCTTTCATCGGCGCTGTAGGCCGGGCTATACGGCGGGCTTCCCAGATCGTAATCAGAGTTGTTGGTGTAGCTGTGTCCGCGGAAGAAACCGTCAACATTCTCGTTAAATTTATGCTCGAGGCTGCCCCAAAACGTTTTATTACGAAAACCGTCGCGATCGCCGTCGTGATCCCAGGTTGAATCGGGCTGAACGTTAAAGCCTTTATTACCCTCATAAGAACCCGCAACCGTCGCCACCGTATCGCCAAAGCGATGGCGCAGGGTACCGTCATATTGTTGGTAGCCTTTCGATCCTACCCCAGCGGTAATTTTGGATTGTTCTTTATCGGAATGCGTAATGACGTTAATCACGCCGCCCATTGCCCCGGAACCATAAATCGCTGAACGCGGGCCGCGGATATATTCGACGCGCTGCACCAGCGACAAAGGGATCTGGTTCAGATCGGGGTTATTTGTAATACCCGGTCGGGCCATGGGAACGCCGTCAACCAGCACCAGAACTTGTTTGGCTTCAGTACCACGGATAAAAAGAGAGGAGGATTGACCCATGCCACCATTTTGTGCGACGTCCACGCCAGGCAATCGGCGCATCACATCGTTTAAATCTTTCGCCTGCCAGCGATCGATATCTTCCCGGGTAACCACATCGGTCGGCGCAAGAACCGTATTGACCGGCTGTTGAAAACGGTTTGCTGTGACCACTAACGTATCTGAATTGCTGTCCTGCGCCCAGCCGGAAAATGCCGTGACGGAGAGCGCCGTCATCAGCGAAGCTTTTTTAATCATTTTTAAAGCATCCGTAATAAACAAAGGATGCCGCCGGCTCTATCAGTAGCACGCGATGATAGAAACCAAATGCGACGTATTCCGGCAGGTCTTCGGGCTTGGAGTGTTTAATGGACGAGGACTTCCCGCTAAATAGCCGCAGTGTCTGCATAATGCGCTCATCCCACTTTTCCTTACCGCTGCGCGTCAGCTCCAGATTTACACTGGATTCCCTATTAACTCATAGGACCGGTAGCACGATGCTATAATCAGAAACATATAGATGTCCAGACTTCTACCGTTATATTTCCTTATATCATCAGGGCTGGACATCCCCGGCGCTTTCCCTACAATCCCCGCGTACTTATTTTATTCAGGATGCATCATGACCCCCGAACACCTTCCTACCGAACAATATGAAGCGCAGCTGGCAGAAAAAGTCGTCCGTTTGCAGAAAATGATGGCGCCTTTTAGCGCCCCGGTTCCGGAAGTGTTTCGTTCGCCGGTCAGCCACTACCGCATGCGCGCAGAGTTTCGCCTGTGGCACGATGGCGACGATCTGTACCACATTATGTTCGACCAGCAGACCAAATCCCGGATCCGCGTCGAGACTTTCCCGGCCGCCAGCGAGCTGATTAATCAGCTGATGGCCGCGGTGATTGAGGGCGTACGCGATAACCCGGTACTGCGCCACAAACTGTTTCAGGTGGATTATCTCACCACCCTGAGCAACCAGGCCGTGATATCGCTGCTGTATCATAAAAAGCTCGACGATGAATGGCGTCAGCAGGCGGCGCGCTTGCGCGATGCGCTGCGGGCGCAAAATCTGAATGTGCACCTGATTGGCCGCGCCACGAAAACTAAAATCGAGCTGGATCAAGACTATATCGATGAACGCTTGCCGGTTGGCGGGCGTGAAATGATCTATCGTCAGGTTGAGAATAGCTTCACCCAGCCAAATGCGGCGATGAACATTCAGATGCTGGAGTGGGCTATCGACGCCACTAAAGGCGCAACCGGCGACCTGCTTGAGCTGTACTGCGGCAACGGCAACTTTTCGCTGGCGCTGGCGCGTAATTTCGAACGCGTGCTGGCAACGGAAATCGCCAAACCGTCCGTCGCGGCGGCGCAATACAATATTGCAGCGAACCACATTGATAACGTGCAGATTATCCGCATGTCGGCGGAAGAGTTTACCCAGGCGATGAACGGCGTGCGGGAGTTTAACCGCCTGCAGGGAATCGACCTGAAGAGCTATCAGTGCGAGACGATTTTCGTCGATCCGCCGCGCAGCGGGCTGGATAGCGAAACGGAGAAAATGGTGCAGGCGTATCCGCGTATTCTCTATATCTCCTGCAATCCGGAGACCCTATGCCAGAACCTGGAAACGCTCAGTGAGACCCACGAGATCGCGCGCCTGGCGCTATTCGACCAGTTCCCCTATACCCATCATATGGAATGCGGCGTGCTGCTAACGAAGAAGTAAAGCTGCGCGAGAAAACCCGGCAACAACGCTGCTGCCGGGTGAGAGATTATTCAGCGACCGCGTTCTTGCGGTTGCGTAACCTGTAGCCAATCCAGAACACCATAATCACCGACAGAACCGCCGGGAAGAAGTTAGATCCGATGTCCGGGTATTCCGCGCGCACGACGGTACTGTAAACCAGCACCCCGAGAATAAAACAGGCAGCGGCGAGCCCCGGCAAACCCACGGGCATACTACGATTCTGATAGCGCTGATGCAGGCAGTAAACCGTCAGCACCAACGACAAAATGGGGAAGATGGAAAAAGGGACAATGGAGCTGAACAGCGCGGCGAAGGTACCATTAATGGATAAACCTGCGATCAGCGCCAGCAGCAGCGTACCTCTATCTTGTACTGAGTGTTTCATTGCTCGTCCTTCACGTTATTCGGAATGATTTGATATTTTTTCTTGTTCACGGCGATACCAGTAATACGCGCCTTTCGAGATCATTCTGAGCTGCAGCACCAGGCGTTCTTCCAGCTGTCGACGCTGCTCCGGGCCCACATCGAGAGCCTCGGCGCCAGCGCTAAATACGATGGTGACCATAGCTTCAGCCTGCGCTTCGGTAAAGGCGCGCGGCATATGGTTTTCGATTTCTAAATAGTCGGCAAGTTCCGCGATAAAATGCTGAATTTCACGCGCCACGGCGGCACGAAACGCCGCGGAGGTACCGGAGCGTTCCCGCAGCAGCAGGCGGAAGGCGTTCGGGTTGTTGCCAATGAATTCCATAAAGGTGGAAACAGAGGTACGAATGACGCTGCCGCCTTTAGCGATACGCTGGCGCGCCTGGCGCATCAGCTGACGCAGCATGAGCCCGCTTTCATCCACCATGGTCAGACCCAGCTCATCGACATCGCGAAAATGACGATAGAAGGACGTCGGGGCGATCCCCGCTTCCCGCGCCACTTCGCGCAGGCTCAAGCTGGCAAAACTGCGCTCAGCACTCAGCTGACTGAATGCCGCTTCCACCAGCGAACGCCGGGTTTTTTCTTTTTGTTGCGCTCTTACGCCCATCACGTTGTCTGAATCCTTCCATAAGCCCTTCCGGCACTATACCAGAGATTAGAACTAATCGGTTTACACTGGATTGTGAATGATTGTTTACGAGCTGTTTCTGCTTTTATGCCGCAAAAAAGCACAACGATAATTGGGTTAAAGCGCGGCGAATGTTATCATCGTGTTTATTTTATGTATAAAACAGGTGAGTAATGCCATGTCACACTCTTGGGATTATGATGCAATTGTGATTGGTTCCGGTCCTGGCGGAGAAGGCGCCGCCATGGGGCTGGTGAAACAGGGAGCACGCGTTGCCGTCATTGAGCGCTACCATAACGTCGGCGGCGGTTGTACCCACTGGGGTACCATCCCGTCAAAAGCCCTCCGCCATGCCGTCAGCCGTATTATCGAGTTTAACCAAAATCCCCTCTACAGCGACCATTCCCGTCTTCTTCGTTCTTCCTTCGCCGACATCCTGAACCATGCCGACAGCGTCATTAACCAGCAAACCCATATGCGTCAGGGTTTCTATGAGCGTAACCACTGCGAAATCCTGCAGGGCAATGCCCATTTTGTTGATGAACACACTATCGCGCTGGAGTGCCACGACGGTACCGTGGAAACGGTGACGGCGGAAAAATTCGTGATTGCCTGCGGTTCACGCCCGTACCATCCGGCAGACGTTGACTTCCATCATCCGCGCATTTATGACAGCGACTCGATTCTCAGCCTGCATCACGAACCGCGCCATGTGATCATCTACGGTGCCGGGGTGATCGGCTGCGAATATGCGTCGATCTTCCGGGGAATGGAGGTCAAAGTGGATCTGATCAACACCCGCGATCGTCTGCTGGCGTTTCTCGATCAGGAGATGTCCGACTCGCTCTCCTATCATTTCTGGAACAGCGGCGTGGTCATTCGCCACAATGAAGAGTACGAAAAGATTGAGGGCGTTGATGACGGCGTCATCATGCATCTGAAATCCGGCAAAAAGCTCAAAGCGGACTGCCTGCTGTACGCTAACGGCCGCACCGGGAACACCGACTCACTGGCGCTGGAAAATATCGGTCTGCAAACCGACAGCCGCGGCCAGCTGAAGGTCAACAGCATGTATCAAACCGCCCTGCCGCATATTTATGCCGTCGGCGATGTGATTGGCTATCCAAGCCTGGCCTCCGCCGCCTACGACCAGGGCCGCATCGCTGCCCAGGCGCTGGTAAAAGGCGAGGCATCGGCGCACCTGATTGAGGATATCCCTACCGGGATTTACACCATTCCGGAAATCAGCTCCGTCGGTAAAACCGAGCAGCAGCTGACGGCAATGAAGGTGCCTTACGAGGTGGGTCGCGCGCAGTTCAAACATCTGGCCCGGGCGCAGATCGTCGGTATGAGCGTCGGTACGCTGAAGATCCTCTTTCATCGCGAAACGAAAGAGATCCTCGGGATTCACTGCTTTGGCGAGCGCGCGGCCGAAATTATTCACATCGGCCAGGCGATAATGGAGCAGAAAGGCGGTGGTAACACCATTGAGTACTTCGTTAACACCACCTTTAACTATCCGACGATGGCGGAAGCCTATCGGGTCGCGGCGTTAAATGGCTTAAACCGCCTGTTTTAACGCGGCGTCGAAATGGCCATCCATCTTACCGCGGATGGCCTCCGCCAGATGTTCATAGCGGCTACGCAGCGGCGAACCCGGACGATAAACCAGCCCCACGGTACGTCTCGGCTCCGGCTTGATGCAGGGCACATAGACCACGCCATCGCGCTTTCTCTCCTGCGGTACGGCCAGGGCTGGCAACAGCGTGATGCCGCTACCGGCAGCCACCATGTTACGCAGCGTTTCGAGGCTCGTCGCCCGGAAATGGGTATCTTCATCGGCGCCCGCTTCAAAGCAAAAGCCCATCGCCTGATCGCGCAGGCAGTGCCCATCTTCCAGCATCAGCAGCTTTT
Organism: Klebsiella sp. LTGPAF-6F; assembly: GCF_001753185.1. Classification (NCBI taxonomy): domain Bacteria; kingdom Pseudomonadati; phylum Pseudomonadota; class Gammaproteobacteria; order Enterobacterales; family Enterobacteriaceae; genus Klebsiella; species Klebsiella sp. LTGPAF-6F. Next base: position 143,466 of record NZ_CP017450.1, on the reverse strand, counting down.
CACCGGCCAGGTCCGACATCGGCACGCACTCGCGGTTCGCCCACGGGTGATCTTCGTAGATAGCCAGCATCATGGGCTCATCAAACAGCGGCACCTCAATAAACGCTTCACTCTCTTTGACCAGCGCCAGAATCGCGCAGTCGAGCTTACCGCTATCAAGCTGCGCTAAAAGCTGATGGGTTTGTGCTTCATGCAGATACATTTCCAGCTTGGGAAAGGTCTGGTGCAGCATCGGGATAATCAGCGGCAACAGATAAGGGCCAATCGTCGGGATCAGTCCAATATGCAGCGGCCCGGACATGGTCTCTCCCTGCTGGCTCGCCATTTCCTTAAGCACTTTGACTTCTCGTAGCACGGTACGCGCCTGATCCACCAGCAGCAGCCCTGCCTGGGTGAACAGAACCTTACGGCTGGTGCGCTCCAGCAACATCACGCCGAGTTCATCCTCCAGCTTACGGATTTGCCCGCTGAGCGTCGGTTGGCTGACGTGGCAAGAATCCGCCGCACGGCGGAAGTGGCGGTGTTCGGCTAGCGCTACCAGATATTCAAGATCGCGAATATTCATTATTCATCCTCCATCGCCACGATAGTCCATGGCGATAGATAGAATAGCAACGAACGATTATCCCTATCAAGGTTTCTGTTCAATAATAAACCCATAAATGAGGAAAACTTCAGAAAATCATTGAGCTTTCTCATCACCTCTCTACCCGGATAACTAAAGCCAACGTGAACTTTTGCGGACCTTGTGTCCGCTTTTTTTTGCATAAAAAAGCCCGGAGTTACCCGAGCTTCGTTTATTTACCGCCTTAAAAGCAGCCCCGCAGGCGGATCACACCAGACGCTGTTTAGCGTCGGCAATCGCCTGAGCCACCTGCTGAGGAGAAACGCCACCTTTAGCCGCACGCTTATCCAGACACGACTGCAGCGCCAGAATCGGATAGACGTCATCCGCAATCACGGGGCTAAATTTCTGCAAATCGGCCAGAGGCAGATCCTCCAGCGGCTTGCCCTGGGCAATGGCTTCCACTACCGCTTCACCGACAATATGGTGCGCTTCACGGAACGGTACGCCTTTGGCAACCAGGTAATCCGCCAGTTCGGTGGCATTGGCGTAACCCTGCTGCGCGGCTTCTTCACAACGCGGGCGTTTTACCTGAATACCGTCGAGCACCAGTGCCGCCATATGCAGGCAGTCGAGCCAGGTATCAAGCGCGTCAAACAGGCCTTCTTTATCTTCCTGCATATCTTTGTTGTAGGCCAGCGGTAGCCCTTTGAGGGTCATCATCATGCCGGTCAGCGCACCCTGCACGCGGCCGCATTTACCGCGGATCAGCTCCAGCGCATCCGGATTTTTCTTCTGCGGCATCAGGGATGAGCCAGAAGTCACGCGGTCAGAAAGCTCAACAAAGCCCGCTTCGCCGGTATTGAAGAAGATCAGATCTTCAGCAAAACGCGACAGGTGGACCATACCGATTGAGGCATCGGACAGCAGTTCCAGTACGTGATCGCGATCGGACACGCTGTCCAGGCTATTGCGGGTCGCCGATGCGAAGCCCAGCCAGCCGGCAAGCTGTTCACGATCGATTTCATAGGCGGTACCCGCCAGCGCTCCGCAGCCCAGCGGGCTGACGTCCAGACGTTTAAGCGCATCCTGCAGGCGGCTTTCATCACGCGCCAGCATTTCGACATAGGCCAGACACCAGTGGGCAAACGTCACCGGCTGCGCGCGCTGCAGGTGGGTATAGCCCGGCATAACGGCGTCCTGATTATTCTCCGCCGTCTCAACCAGCGCGCTTTGTAGCTGACGATTCGCCGACAGCAGTTCCATCACGGTGTCTTTGCACCACAGCTTCAGGTCGGTCGCCACCTGGTCATTACGGCTACGCCCGGTGTGCAGCTTTTTGCCCAGCTGGCCGACCTTGTCGATCAGCTTACCTTCCACCCAGCTATGAATATCTTCCGCATCGCTTTCAAGTATCTGCTGCGGGTTAGCCCGCACGTCTTCCAGCAGAACGTTCAGCGCCTCTTCCAGCTGTAGCTGCTCATCGGCGGACAGTACGCCCACCGTCACCAGCGCTTTGGACCAGGCAACAGAGCCAACGATATCCTGCTCCGCCAGGCGATAGTCAAAGCGCAAAGAGTCGTTGAACTGCTTGAACCGCTGATCCGCTGCCTGAGTAAAACGCCCACCCCAAAGTGCCATAACATGCTTCCTTAATATCTTTGAATTTTATTGCCCGGCGGCGCTACGCTTACCGGGCCGACAAAATGATAAATTGATTATGCCAGTATACGCGTGCCGATCGGCGTACCGTTAAACAGCGCAGGGAGCTGCTCCGCGTGGCGCCAGGAGGCGATATCGACCGGGCGGCCTAATGTCCGCGCCGCGTCCAGGGCCGCATTCACTTTGACGATCATGCCGTCGGTGATAATGCCCTGCTCGATCAGCTGTTCAGCCTTCTCGGCGGTCATTTCCGCGATGCGCTGCCCTTTACCATCGAGAATGCCGCTTACGTCAGACAGCAGAATCAGGTCTGCGCCGAGCGTTGCCGCCAGCGCGGTCGCCGCTTGGTCGGCGTTGACGTTCATCAACTCGCCTTCATCGGTGACGCCGATGGAGCTAACGACCGGCATATATCCGCCCGCCAGCAGCGTGTTAATCAGCGCCGGAGAACCCGGCTGAGCGAATCCGACATGACCCAGCTCTTCATCAAGCTGCGTCACTTTGACGCTATCGCCATCGCCAAGGAATAGCCCAACGGCAGCCAGGCCGTGCTTCTTCGCCCACGCCAGCAGCGTTTTGTTGGCGGTTCCCGCCAGCGCGCCGGTAATAATGTCGATCTGATCCGCCGGCGTGACCCGCAGACCGTTTTTCTTGTTCACCGGCAGGTTGAGCTGCTTCATGAGTTCATCCACCACGCAGCCGCCGCCGTGCACAATAATCAGCGGGCGATGATGGGATTCGCGGTAGTTCACCAGTGCCGTAAACAGGCGCTCAAGCGCTTCTTCGCTGTCCAGCAGGACGCCGCCAAGTTTGATAATTAAAGGATTCATCATCACACCTTAAATAAGAGACTGCGTCTCAGCGAAGCCGAAACGAATATTTGCGCACTGCACGGCCTGCGCGGCCGCGCCTTTCAGCAGGTTATCTTCCGCCGCCACCACGATGATATGTTCATCCTGGACCGCAAAACCGATATCACAGAATGGCAGACCCACGACATTTTTCAATGCAGGGACACCTTTATCGTATAAACGTACCAGCGGCTTATCCGCATAGGCCTGCTGGAATACCGCCGCCACCTGCTCTTTGCTCACGCCGGGCTTCAGACGGCAGGTAATGGTTTCCAGAATCCCACGCTTAAAATTGCCCAGATGCGGAGTAAAAATAACGTCCGCGCCCAGGTGGGTTGAAATTTCCGGGTGATGACGGTGGTTGAAAACGCCGTAAGGTTGCAGGCTGACTTCGCAGAAGCTATTGCCGATAGAGGCTTTACGCCCGGCGCCGCTGACCCCGCTGGTCGCGTTGATCACCGGCCACTGGTTAAGATCCAGCAGCCCCGCGTCGATCAGCGGTTTTAACGATAGCTGAGCCGCCGTCGGGTAGCAGCCCGGTACGGCGATCAGATTGGCTTCTTTTAGCTTTTCGACGCTCCACTCGGCCAGGCCGTAAACCGCCTGCTCCAGCAGTGCAGGGTGCTGATGAGTGAAACCGTAATATTTTTCATAGAAGGCGCCGTCATTAACGCGGAACGCCCCGGAGAGATCGAACACGACGCAGCCAGCGGCGAGGAACTGCGGCGCCAGATCATGGCTTACCTCGTGCGCGGTAGCCAGAAAAACGACATCGACTCCGGCGCTAAACTCGCTGATATCGGACATCGGCTGCAGCGGCAGATCGACAATGCCTTTCAGCTGCGGATGCAAATCGGAAACTAATTTTCCCGCATCATTGCTTTGCGCGGAGACCGTCAATGCGGTTATGGTCATATGAGGATGGCGATTTACATAGGCCACTAGCTCTGCGCCGGCATAACCGCTGGCGCCCACAATCAGCGTGTTCAACATTGGGGCTCTTCACCTTCTTGCTTACGTATATTTGCCCTGGAAGACCGTTGCCTTCCCCACCCTGTTGAGCCGTAAGAGCATCATCCTTACATTCGATGGGTTTTCTTACGCTCAACGATAATGTATTTTTATTCACAAATAATGCATGAATATTGATACTATCACGACCCGAGGTGTGTCAACAATGAAAAACAAATTACCGCCCTTTATCGAGATTTACCGCGCGCTGATCGCCACACCTTCCATCAGCGCAACCGAAGAGGCGCTGGATCAAAGCAATGAGTCTTTAATCAATTTACTGGCAGGCTGGTTCCGCGATATCGGCTTTAATGTTGAAGTTCAGCCAGTCCCGGACACGCGTAATAAATTCAACCTGCTGGCCAGCAGCGGCCACGGCGCTGGCGGCCTGCTGCTTGCCGGGCACACCGATACCGTCCCGTTTGATGATGGCCGCTGGACCCGCGACCCTTTTACCCTGACCGAGCACGACAATAAGCTGTACGGTCTCGGCACCGCGGATATGAAAGGCTTCTTCGCTTTTATTCTCGACGCCCTGCGCGACGTTGACGTCACTCAGCTGAAAAAGCCGCTCTATATTCTGGCGACGGCCGATGAAGAGACCAGCATGGCCGGTGCCCGCTACTTCGCCGAGACGACCCAGCTGCGACCGGACTGCGCCATTATCGGCGAGCCCACGTCGCTGCAGCCGATACGCGCGCACAAAGGCCACATGTCCAACGCGGTTCGCATTCAGGGGCAGTCGGGCCACTCCAGCGACCCGGCACGCGGCGTCAACGCGATTGAACTGATGCACGACGCCATTGGCCGCATCATGCAGCTGCGCGACGATTTAAAAGAGCGTTATCACTACGCCGCGTTTACCGTCCCGTATCCCACACTTAACCTCGGGGCAATTCACGGCGGCGATGCCTCCAACCGCATTTGCGCCTGCTGCGAACTGCATATGGATATTCGTCCGCTGCCCGGAATGACGCTCAACGATCTCAACGGGCTCCTTAACGAAGCGCTGGCGCCGGTGAGCGAGCGTTGGCCTGGTCGCCTGACCGTTGCTGAACTGCATCCGCCGATCCCCGGTTACGAATGTCCGCCGGACCATAAGCTGGTTGAGGTCGTCGAAAAACTCCTCGGCGCGCAAACCGACGTGGTCAACTACTGTACCGAAGCGCCGTTTATTCAGACCCTCTGCCCAACGCTGGTGTTAGGCCCGGGCTCTATCAACCAGGCCCACCAGCCGGATGAGTACCTGGAAACGCGCTTTATTAAGCCGACCCGCGAGCTCATCACTCAGGTGGTTCACCATTTTTGCTGGCATTAAATACCCATTCTCTCGTGCGATTTTATCGGCGCGAGAGGGTGACAATTATCACATTTTCATAAGCAACGCTTATCAAGCGACCTCCGAGTTAAATTTCGCAAATTGCCGCCATTTATTCGTTTGCTGAAGCGATTTCGCAACAATTGACGTGGGGGTTTTTACGTGGCTTTATAAAGACGGTTGCTTATCCACTGCTCAAATTATCGAGCGCCGGATATAACAAAATAAAATGAGATGGGGTGTCTGGGGTAACATGAACGAACAATATTCCGCTTTGCGTAGTAATGTCAGTATGCTCGGTAAGGTGCTGGGCGACACCATCAAGGATGCGCTGGGAGAAAACATTCTTGATCGTGTCGAAACTATCCGTAAGTTGTCCAAATCTTCTCGCGCTGGCAATGAAGCCAACCGCCAGGAGCTGCTCACCACGCTGCAAAACTTGTCCAACGACGAGCTGCTGCCGGTGGCGCGCGCCTTTAGCCAGTTTCTGAACCTGGCGAATACCGCTGAGCAATACCACAGCATTTCGCCAAAAGGCGAAGCGGCCAGTAATCCGGAAGTGATTGCCCGCACCCTGAGAAAGCTCAAAGAGCAACCCAATCTCAACGAAACGATTATTAAACAAGCCGTTGAATCCCTGTCGTTGGAGCTGGTGCTGACCGCGCATCCGACCGAAATCACGCGTCGTACGCTGATCCACAAGATGGGCGAGATCAACAGCTGCCTGAAGCAGCTCGATAACAACGACATTGCGGACTATGAACGTCATCAGGTCATGCGCCGTCTGCGCCAGCTGATTGCCCAGTCGTGGCACACCGATGAAATCCGCAAGCATCGCCCTACCCCGGTGGATGAAGCCAAATGGGGCTTCGCGGTTGTCGAAAATAGCCTGTGGGAAGGCGTACCGAACTACCTGCGCGAGCTGAATGAACAGCTGGAAGATAACCTGAACTATCGGCTGCCGGTCGATTTTGTTCCGGTTCGCTTTACGTCCTGGATGGGCGGCGACCGCGACGGCAACCCGAACGTGACCGCCGACATTACCCGCCACGTCCTGCTGCTCAGCCGCTGGAAGGCAACCGATCTGTTCCTGAAAGATGTCCAGCTGCTGATTTCCGAGCTGTCGATGGTTGAGTGCACCGACGAGCTGCGTGAGCTGGCAGGCGCGGAAGGCGCTCAGGAACCCTATCGTTACCTGATGAAAAAACTGCGCACGCAGCTGATGGAGACCCAGGCCTGGCTGGAAGCGCGCTTGAAAGGACAGAAACTGCCGAAACCGGCGGGCCTTATCACGCAAAACGAGCAGCTGTGGGAACCGCTTTACGCCTGTTACCAGTCGCTACAAGCCTGCGGTATGGGCATTATCGCCAACGGCGAGCTGCTCGATACTCTGCGCCGCGTAAAAGCCTTTGGCGTACCGCTGGTGCGTATCGATATCCGTCAGGAAAGCACCCGCCACACCGAAGCGCTGGGCGAAATGACCCGCTATCTTGGCATCGGCGACTATGAAAGCTGGTCAGAAGCCGATAAACAGGCCTTCCTGATCCGCGAACTGAACTCCAAGCGTCCTCTGCTGCCGCGCCAGTGGGAGCCAAGCGAAGAAACGCGCGAAGTGCTCGAGACGTGCAAAGTCATCTCCGAAGCGCCGCGCGGCTCTATTGCGGCCTACGTGATTTCGATGGCCAAAACGCCGTCAGACGTCCTGGCCGTGCATCTGCTGTTGAAAGAGGCCGGCATCGGCTTCGCGCTGCCGGTCGCCCCGCTGTTCGAAACGCTGGACGACCTGAATAACGCCGACGACGTTATGACCCAGCTGCTGAATATCGACTGGTATCGCGGCTTTATCCAGGGCAAGCAGATGGTCATGATCGGCTATTCCGACTCGGCGAAAGATGCGGGCGTGATGGCCGCCTCCTGGGCGCAGTATCAGGCGCAGGACGCGTTAATTAAGACCTGTGAAAAAGCCGGCATTGAGCTGACGCTGTTCCACGGTCGCGGCGGTTCTATCGGCCGCGGCGGCGCGCCGGCGCACGCGGCCCTGCTCTCTCAGCCTCCGGGAAGCCTGAAAGGCGGCCTGCGCGTTACCGAACAGGGCGAGATGATCCGCTTTAAATACGGCCTGCCGGAAGTCACCATCAGCAGCCTGTCGCTCTACACCAGCGCGATTCTGGAAGCCAACCTGCTGCCGCCGCCGGAGCCAAAAGCGCAATGGCGCGACATCATGGCCGAGCTGTCCGACGTCTCCTGCGAGATGTATCGCGGCTACGTGCGTGAAAATAAAGATTTTGTTCCTTACTTCCGTTCCGCAACGCCGGAGCAGGAGCTGGGCAAACTGCCGCTGGGCTCGCGTCCGGCCAAACGTCGCCCGACCGGCGGCGTCGAGTCGCTGCGCGCCATTCCGTGGATCTTTGCGTGGACGCAAAACCGCCTGATGCTGCCAGCCTGGCTGGGCGCCGGCGCCGCGCTGCAAAAAGTCGTTGAAGGCGGCAAGCAGAGCGAGCTGGAAAGCATGTGCCGCGACTGGCCGTTCTTCTCTACCCGCCTCGGCATGCTGGAAATGGTCTACTCAAAAGCCGACCTGTGGCTGGCGGAATATTACGATCAGCGTCTGGTGAAACCGGAACTGTGGAAGCTGGGCGAAGAGCTGCGTGAACTGCTGTCCGCCGATATCAACGTGGTACTGGCAATCGCCAACGACTCCCACCTGATGGCCGACCTGCCGTGGATCGCGGAGTCCATCCAGCTACGTAATATCTATACCGACCCGCTGAACGTGCTCCAGGCCGAGCTGCTCCATCGTTCACGTCTGGCGGAAGAGAAAGGTGAAAAACCGGACCCGCGCGTTGAGCAAGCGCTGATGGTCACCATCGCAGGCGTTGCGGCAGGCATGCGTAACACCGGCTAGTTCGCCTTGAGAAACCTGTAGCCCGGCTAAGCGTAGCGCGAGCCGGGTTAAAAACCATAGCTCCGGTAAGCATCGCGTTTACCGGAGCTTTTTTTAGTGGTGCAGCATTTCGTCGACAATCTGCTCTTTATGCAGGGCATAAGGATAGTAGGTTGGCCAGTTATCCATCTCTTTCAGCAGCGCTTCCTGGGACTCATTGCCCATAAAGATATGGAAATGTTGGGACTTGCGCGGCGCGATGGTGTGATCGCTAAACTGAACAAACTTCGGCGCTTTTGAATCCGCCTGCTGGCATTCGAACAAGTAGCGCACGCCTTTTTTACCGGATGCGTAGGTCAGGATTTTGTAGCCGGAATAGGCGTACCGGCAGGCGTTGACGGTTTTCCCGACGTGAAACTCCATGACGTTATCTTCGATACCAATCTGCTCCACATCGGTAGCGTAGCCCTTCTTATAATACTCCCGATATTCCGCCACGCTTTTACCGGCTTTTTTGGCCTTCTGCTCCAGCACGGCATCTAAATCGCCGTTCAGCAGATAGGGATTAACCGACTGCCAGATACCCTCCCAGTCGCTCAGCGCCCTGTCCTTTACGTCCTGGTCGGCAAAAATGCCTTCACTCGCCTTCTGCTCCGCTTCGGTCAGCGCCGGGCCATGGCTATGGTGGCCGTGGGCAACCGCCTGACTGTTCGCCAGTACCAGGCTAATACCAAGCATAAGTGCGGAAATCTTTCGGGTCATCACTCTCTCCTGAGTTAAGGTTTGCAATAATATGTTACGATATAACATATCAATCAAATCTTACAACTCTCTTCGCAGAAAAATCGCGCGGCTTTTCCCTCTGCCAGTTTGTTAGGTATGATGAAACGGGATCGCGCAACGCGGAGAGAGAATGGATAGCGACATTAATCAGGCCATTGATTCTTTTATTAAAGGCCCGGCGGTAATCGGCAAAGTCCACTTTTCCACAGAATCCAGGCCGGCTTCTGAGAAAGCGCTAAGCGTCGATTTTCCGCGCCTCGAAATCATGCTTGCGGGCCAGCTTCGCGATCCGGCGATTAAGGCCGACCAGGCGCAGCTGACGCCGCACGATGTGCTGTACGTCCCCGCAGGCGGATGGAATGACCCGCAGTGGCTGATGCCCTCCACGCTGTTAACTGTCTTGTTTGGTAAGCAGCAGCTGGAATTCGTCCTACGCCACTGGGACGGCAGCGCGCTTAACGTGCTGGATAAACAGCAGGTTCCTCGCCGCGGCCCCCGGGTTGGATCGTTTCTGCTGCAGGCGCTGAATGAAATGCAGATGCAGCCGCAGGAACAGCACACGGCCCGCTGTATTGTCACCAGCCTGCTCAGCCACTGTGCCGATCTGCTGGGCAGCCAGGTACAAACGTCATCGCGCAGCCAGGCGCTTTTTGAAGCGATTCGTAAACATATTGATACCCATTTTGCCGACCCGTTAACCCGCGAGTCGGTGGCGCAGGCGTTTTATCTCTCACCAAACTATCTTTCCCATTTGTTCCAGAAATGCGGGCCAATGGGCTTTAACGAATACCTGAATCACATCCGTCTGGAGCAGGCCAGAATGCTGTTAAAAGGCCACGATATGAAAGTGAAAGATATCGCCCACGCCTGTGGTTTCGCCGACAGCAACTACTTCTGCCGCCTGTTTCGCAAAAACACCGAGCGCTCGCCGTCGGAGTATCGCCGTCAGTATCACAGCCAGCTGACGGAAAAAACGGCTTCGCTAAAAAACTAGATTTTTGTGTGTTAAACCTGACTTTTGTGCGTTCTTGTTTTCCCATTTTAATCCGGGTTGCGGGATAAATGTGATCTAAATCATCCTTAACCGCAATGCGTACATTTATCCAGTTTTTGGCAAATTTGTCATCTGGCGACCCTTCGCGTGAAAGCCGTATTCTTTCCTCAACGACACTACCGTATTAAGCATTGAGGAAAGCATCATGGAACTCTATCTGGACACCGCAAACGTAGCAGAAGTTGAACGCCTGGCGCGCATCTACCCGCTGGCAGGCGTGACCACCAACCCGAGCATTATCGCAGCCGGTAAAACGCCGGTTTGGGATGTTCTTCCGCGCCTGCAAAAAGCCGTCGGTCCGGAAGGTATTCTGTTCGCCCAGACCATGAGCCGCGACGCGCAGGGCATGGTGGAAGAAGCCAAACGCCTGAGCAACGCCGTCCCCGGTATCGTGGTAAAAATTCCGGTCACCGCCGAAGGCCTTGCCGCTATCAAGCTGTTGAAAAAAGAAGGTATCCCCACGCTGGGTACAGCGGTATACAGCGCATCTCAGGGCCTGCTGGCCGCGCTGGCCGGGGCAAAATATGTGGCGCCGTACGTCAACCGCGTCGACGCCCAGGGCGGTGACGGCATCCGCATGGTCCAGGAGCTACAGTCCCTGCTGGAGCTGCATGCGCCGGAAAGCAAAGTGCTGGCCGCCAGCTTTAAGACGCCGCGCCAGGCGCTGGATTGCCTGTTAGCAGGCTGCGAAGCGATCACCCTTCCGTTAGATGTAGCGCAACAAATGCTCGGTACCCCTGCGGTAGAGTCAGCTATTGAGAAGTTTGAGCAGGACTGGAATAACGCCTTTGGAACGCTAAACCTGTAACCCGATCGGCGAGCTGCCCAGAGGGTGGCATCACGGTCATCCAGGAGGAATAGAAATGGATCGCATTATTCAATCACCCGGTAAGTACATTCAGGGCGCGGACGTCATTACCCGCCTTGGTGGATACCTAAAGCCGCTGGCAGAACGCTGGCTCATCGTGGGCGATAAATTCGTACTCGGTTTTGCCGAAGAAAAACTGCGTAAAAGCCTGGCGGATGCGGGGCTGGCTGGCGAAATCGCACCGTTTGGCGGCGAATGCTCACATAACGAAATCAACCGCTTGCGTGATATTGCCGGTTCCGCCCGCTGCACCGCCGTGCTGGGTATCGGCGGCGGCAAGACGCTGGATACCGCAAAAGCATTAGCACACTTTATGAATCTGCCGGTGGTTATTGCCCCGACGATTGCCTCCACCGACGCGCCGTGCAGCGCGCTCTCGGTCATCTATACCGATGACGGCGAGTTTGATAGCTACCTGATGCTGCCGCGCAACCCGAACATGGTCATTGTCGATACGCAAATCGTTGCTGGCGCCCCGGCGCGCCTGCTGGCAGCCGGTATCGGTGATGCGCTGGCGACCTGGTTTGAAGCGCGTGCCTGCTCCCGCAGCGGCGCGACCACCATGGCGGGCGGAAAATGCACCCAGGCGGCGCTGGCGCTGGCTGAACTGTGCTACAACACGCTGGTTGAAGAGGGCGAAAAAGCGATGCTGGCGACGGAGCAGCACGTGGTGACGCCGGCGCTGGAACGGGTGATTGAAGCCAACACCTATCTGAGCGGCGTCGGCTTTGAAAGCGGCGGCCTGGCGGCTGCGCACGCTATCCATAACGGTCTAACCGCTATTCCGGACGCTCACCACTACTATCATGGTGAAAAAGTGGCTTTCGGTACGCTTACGCAGCTGGTACTGGAAAACGCGCCGGTGGAAGAGATCGAAACCGTAGCGGCGCTGTGCCATAGCGTCGGGCTGCCTATCACCCTGGCGCAGCTGGATATTAAAGTCGATATCCCGGGCAAAATGCGTACCGTGGCGGAAGCCGCCTGCGCGGAAGGTGAAACCATCCACAATATGCCCGGCGGCGCGACGCCGGATCAGGTCTATGCCGCGCTTCTGGTGGCCGACCAGTACGGTCAACGCTTCCTGCAAGAGTGGGAATAACCCCTCGCGACATACCCGCCAGCAGGCGGGTATGTTCTTTTCGCCCGCCATTGCCCGCCAAAACGATGTATTTTATAGTGCGATTTTCCTTTGGGTGAATCGTAGATATGCAGTCATCAAATCGAAGAATGAGCATTTACGCCATTTTGCAACAGGACAAAAAAGTCGTCGTCAATGACCTCGCCGAAAAGTTCGGCGTCACCAAAATGACCATCCGTCGCGATCTCTCTTTCTTTGAAAAACAAGGCATTGTAAAAACAACCTACGGTGGAGCCTACTTAACCCGCGGCGCCAGCGTCGAGCCCGGCTTTCAGCTGCAATCGATACAAATAGCCGATGATAAGCACCTGATTGGCCAGAAAGCCGCCGAGCAGGTTGAAGATGGAGACACGATTATTATCGACTGCGGCACCACGCCGCTGGCGCTCGCTCATTTTATTTTCGATAAGAAAATCATGGTGATAACCAACTCCATTCCGGTGGTTAATCTCCTGAAAGGAAGAAAAAATATCAAGTTGATCGTCGCGCCCGGTGAATATGAAGACGCCAGCCAGGGAATGGTCTCTTTCAGTACCGCCGACTTCTTTCGTCATATCCACGCCGACAAAGTCTTCCTCAGCACTCAGGGCGTCAACGATCTTGGAGAGCTGACGGTTCCTGAAATGACCAATGCCCACGTCAAACAAGCGCTGATGCGCGCCGGGCGGCAAAAAATCCTGCTGGCGGACAGCAGTAAATTTGGTCAAACGTTCCTTGCAGGCCATGCCCGCCTGGCAGACCTTGACCTCGTTATCAGCCAGACCGGCCTCTCCCCCGATATCCTCTCTCTGATGCAAACGCAAAACGTACCGCTGCTGCTGGCGGATAGTCACCTCTGATGGCGCAGGTGCCCCGTTTTACCGCCCGTAAAGATGTTTTAAGGAAATAACCAGAACAAGCGGCGCCGAAGATGTTTTGACGCCGCAGAGAGAAGAGAAGGACGGGGAAATCTGAAGCCTGCTTACGCCGGGCGCACGCCTAAAGTGTGGCAAATCGCGTAGCTCATTTCCGCGCGGTTCAGGGTATAGAAATGGAAATCCTTCACCCCTTCGCGGCTGAGAATCTTCACCATATCCATGGCGATGTTCGCCCCCACCAGCTGGCGGGTTTCGGCGTCATTGTCCAGACCTTCGAACATTTTCGCCATCCACGTCGGGATACGCACGTTGGTCATATCGGCAAACTTTTTCGCCTGCTTAAAGTTAGAGACCGGCAGAATACCCGGAATGATTTCGACATCGATACCCGCCGAGACGCAGCGGTCGCGAAAACGCAGGTAGCTTTCAACATCAAAGAAAAACTGGGTAATCGCGCGATTTGCTCCGGCCTCGACCTTACGTTTCAGGTTAAGCAGATCGGCCTGCGCGCTTTTGGCTTCCGGATGGACTTCCGGATAAGCCGCAACGGAAATATCAAAGTCCCCGACCTCTTTCAGCAGAGTCACCAGGTCGGCCGCGTACATATCCGGCTTACCGCTGCCAGGCGGCAGGTCGCCACGCAGCGCAACGATATGGCGAATTCCGCTATCCCAGTAATCTTTAGCAATGGTACGCAGCTCATCGCGGCTGGCATCGATACAGGTCAGATGCGGGGCGGCTTCCAGACCGGTACGCTCTTTAATACCTTTGATAATGCTATGGGTGCGGTCACGTTCACCGGAGTTAGCGCCGTAGGTCACGGAGACAAACTTCGGCTTCAGGCTGCTCAGGCGATCGATGGATTTCCAGAGGGTTTGCTCCATTTCACTGGTACGCGGCGGAAAGAATTCAAAGGAGACGTTAATCTGGCCCTGCACTTCCGCCAGGCTCTGATTCAGGGCTTCCCGCTGATTGGCGTGAAAAAAGCTCATACCTTACCTCATCAATCGCATTTTATTGTTTGTTGTGTCGCGAACTTCTATACGTTTAGACGTCCAGATGTAAAAATGACGGAAAAGGGCATCCGCGTCAATAGAAAAATCAGCGTAAACAGTGAGGAATATTCAGCCAGGATGAAATTAATTCATCTCTTTTTCGCTAAGACAATGATTTTTCAACGACTGCTGTTACCCTTTCCCGGACCCTCTCATTTGCGCGCAACGTCACCATTCCCAGCCTAAGCGGAAGCTGCTGGCTGGCATCCTGCAAAGGACAAAAGACGACCCCCTGCCGCTGAATCGCGGAAAAAGAGGCCGGCAGGAGGATCAGGCCTTCTCCGCGCGCAATCCGCGCCAGCAGAACATCATGCTCGGCAGGCTCCTCCACGTAGGTGGGCACATAGCCTGCCCGGTCAAAAATACGTCGCGTATAGTCAAAGAAATCGGGATTACGCTCGCGTTTAAACCAGAACAGCGGCCGATGATTGAGTGCGCTTAACGTCAGCTCCGCCCTGGCGGCCTCCGGCCAGGATGCGGGTAGCGCCGCGATAAGCGGCTCCTGGTAAGACAAAGGATGCAGGTGAAGCCCCTCGGTATTCAGCGGCAGCGCCACCAGTGCCGCATCGAGCTTGCCCTTTCGCACCAGTTGGGCCAACGCCGGTGATGACTGACGAGTGATGTGCAACGCGCTGGTGTACTCACCCAGAGCGGATTCCGCGGCGGCGAAAATGCCTTGCTCAAAGGCGGTGGTCAACCCCAGACGCAGAGGCTGCTGCGCGGGCGCAGAGAGCTGGCTCAACGCCGCCAGGGTGCGATCCTGAAGCGCCAGTAGAGGCCGAATGATATCCAGCACCCGTCTTCCCTCGTCGGTAAGGATCAGACCTTTGGTATGCCGCAAGAATAGCGTTACCCCCAGCTGCGTTTCCAGATGGCGAATATGACGGCTCAGCGGCGGCTGCGAAATAAATAGCCGCTGCGCGGCCCGGCTGATGTTATTTTCCTCCGCCACCACCGCAAAGTAGCGCAGCAGGCGAATATCCAGAGTGTGTAAACGTGAATTTGTCATACTGAAAAGGTATCACGAAAAGGGTATTACTCAAGTCAGGAAAACTTCCCTAACCTTCCTCATTACGCATCATCACACTGAGGAAAAGCCATGACCAGCGAACGTTATACCATCGGACGAGAAATGCTACAGCGCGTGGACGGCAAAGGCGGCGACGCCGTCGTCAACAGCCTGAAGGATATCGCCCCCGATTTTGCCCGCTATCTGATTGAGTTCCCCTTCGGCGATATTTACGCCAGGCCAGGACTCGATTTACGCAGCCGTGAAATTGCCACTATCGCCGCGCTCACGGCGCTCGGTAACGCCGCGCCGCAGCTAAAAGTGCATATTGCCGCCGGGTTAAATGTCGGGCTGACGCAGGAAGAGATTACGGAAGTGATCATGCAGATGGCGGTCTATGCCGGATTCCCGGCGGCCCTGAATGGCCTGTTTGCCGCCAAAGAAGTCTTCGCGGCGCACTAAGGTAAAAAGACCAGGCGTTGCCTGGTCTTTGATTTATGGCTACAGCAGCTGCGCCAGACGGTTGATATCCGACTGAATCGCCCCGGCGGTCACATCACGACCGGCGCCCGGACCGCGGATCACCAGCGGGTTATCGCGATACCAGCGGCTCTCGATAGCAAAGACGTTATCACACGGCAGCAGCGCCGCCAGCGGATGCTCTTCGCGCACCGCTTCAACGCCGACGCGGGCTTTACCGTTAGCGTCAAAGCGCGCGACGTAGCGCAGCACCAGGCCCATTTCGCGCGCCGCTTCCAGACGCTGCAGCATCTGCTCGTTCAGCGCTTCGCCGTTCTCGAAGAAGTGATCGACAGACCCCTCTTCGCAGTGGGCGGGCACCAGCGACTCAACGCGCACCTGGTCCGGCTCGATGTTGTAACCCGCCTCACGGGCCAGGATCACCAGCTTGCGCATGACGTCTTTCCCGGAGAGATCGACGCGCGGGTCCGGTTCCGTCAGCCCCTGCTGCCAGGCCTGATCGACGAGGTCTGTAAACGGCACGGTGCCGTCAAACTGCAGGAACAGCCATGAGAGGGTGCCGGAGAAAATACCGCTCAGCGCCAGAATGGTATCGCCGCTATCAATCAAATCGCGCACCGTATGGTTGACCGGTAAACCGGCGCCGACGGTGGCGTTGTACAGCCAGTGGCGCCCGGTCTTCTCGAACGCGTCGTGGATCTGGCGATACTTACTGCTGCTGCTGGCGCCAGCCAGCTTATTCGCGCTGATAACGTGGAAACCATGGCTGGCGAAATCGAGGTACTGGTCGGCCAGCTGCGCGCTGGCGGTTACGTCCAGCACCACTAAATCATCGTACGGATGCGCGCGCATCCACAGGAACAGCGACTCTTCATCCTGCTCAACGGCCTCATCATTAAAGAAAGCCAGCGCGCGACTGGCGTCAAGGCCTTCGTAATTAAGCAGGCTACGGCGACTATCCACGACCCCGGCAAGGATGAATTCAAACCCGGTGCGGGCGGAAAGCGTGGTCTGCTCGCGAGCGAACAGCTCCAGCCAGCGGGACCCGATATTACCTTTGCCAAACAGCACCAGGCCAATGCGTTTTTCCGCGCGGAACAACGACTGATGCAGCCCCTGAATAAGGCTTTCCGTCGGCCCGGCGCGCAGCACCGCGACCAGGCTGATGCCCTCTTCTGATTGCCAGGTAAACTCTACCGGCTGACCTTTCAGCTGCTGCCAGAAACGGTGGCAGTGCAGCGGATTGCGGGTCACGCCAGCGCCAACCATCGCCACCAGCGCCAGTTTCTGACGCAGGCGCAGCTCGCCCGGCAGCCCCGCTTCGTCCAGCAGCTTCAGCGCGCCGTCGGCCACTTCAGAGGTGTAGCAGAACTGCAGCAGCTTACGGTCGGCGTGTACGCCAACCGCCAGCGGACGCAGCTGGGCGCGTTTTAAAATAGCGTCCAGCTCCTTATGCGCCAGTTTGAAATCCTGACCGCCGGGTACCTGGAACTCAATCAGGCAGACATCATCATGGCTGGTCACGATACGCGCCCCGGTACCGGAAGCCAGCACGCGTTCGATGCGCGTTGAGCCCTGATCCGGGGTGTAGCTACAGCGTAATTGTAAATCGATATCGCTGCCGGAGACCGGCTGCAGCGTACGGGCATGCAGCACCGGCGCCGCCAGGCGGGCCAGTTCGCTGGCTTCATCCAGGCGCAGCAGCGGCAGCAGGCAGGCGTCTTTCACTTTACGCGGATCCGCGCTGTAGACCCCGGCCACGTCGCTCCAGATAGTGACGCGAGACGCCCCGGCCAGGGCGCCGATTTGGGTGGCGGAATAGTCGGAACCGTTACGTCCCAGCAGGACGGTTTCCCCGGCGTTGTTACGCGAAATAAAGCCGGTCACAACCAGACGCTTGTTCGGGTGCTGCGCTATCAGCTGCTGCAAAAGCGGATAGGATAAGCCTTCATCCACCTGCGGCTGCGCGGAGCGCTCGGCGCGCAGGAAGCTACGCGCATCCAGCCAGGCGGCTTCTACGCCAAGATGGTTCAGCACCGCCGCCATCAGGCGGGCCGACCAGACTTCGCCGTGACCGACGACTTCGGCGTATACCGCGTCGGTGACGCCGCCGTCAAGCAGCCCGGCAAGGCGCTCAAGATCCTGAATAAAGATGGCAATCAGCGTGTCGGCAGCGTCTGGTGACAGCAGTCCGGAGATGAGCTCCATCTGATAACGACGGAGCGATTGTTGCACCTGATGCGCAGAAAGGCGATCGGTCTGGCTGAGCTTCAGCCAGCTGATCAACTGGTTGGTGGTACTGCCGGCGGCAGAGACGACCATCATGTCGCCCGCCTGCGAATACTCCGTCATAATACCCGCGACGCGCAGGTAACATTTCGCATCCGCTAAACTACTCCCACCAAATTTGTGCAGCTGACGACCCTTCGCCCCTGCCTGCGCAATCACACTCATGTTTATTCCTCGTTTGCTGCCCGGAAGCCATTTTCCAGGTCGGCAATTAAATCTTCACCATCTTCAATACCGGTCGAAATACGCAGAAGCGTTTCTGAGATCCCGGCGGCCGCACGCGCCTCAGGCGCCATGCCCGCATGGGTCATCGTCGCTGCGTGGGAAATCAGACTTTCCACGCCGCCCAGCGATTCCGCCAGCGTAAACAGCGATAACCCGCTCAGGAAACGACGCAGCGTCTGCTCATCGCCATCCAGTTCGAAGCTTAACATCGCCCCAAAACCTTTTTGCTGACGCGCCGCAATCTCATGCCCCTGGTTTTCCGGCAGGGACGGATGGTACAGTTTTTTCACCAGCGGCTGGGATTTCAGATAGTCGACAATCGCCAGCGCGTTACGCTGCGCCACTTCCATACGCGGAGAGAGCGTACGTAAGCCGCGCAGCAGCAGATAGCTATCAAACGCTCCACCGGTAACGCCGATATTATTCGCCCACCATGCCAGTTCGGTGACGGTCGCCGGATCTTTAGCGATCACCACCCCGGCCACGACGTCAGAGTGGCCGTTCAAATATTTAGTGCACGAATGCAACACCAGATCGGCGCCCAGCGCCAGCGGATTCTGCAAAGCCGGGCTCAGGAAGGTGTTATCAACCACGCTGACCGCTCCGGCCTCACGCGCCAGACCGCAGATTTTCGCAATATCCACAACTCTCAGCAATGGATTACTTGGGCTTTCGACCAGAACCAGCTTCGGTTTTTCCGCCAGCGCGGCGCTCAGCGCCTGCTCGTCGTTTTGATCGACAAACAGCACGCGATAGCAGCCGCGCTTCGCCAGGCTGTCAAACAGGCGGTAGCTGCCGCCGTAGCAGTCGTGCGGCGCCACCAGCAGATCGCCCGGTTTCAGAAATACGGTGGTGACCAGCAAAATGGCCGACATGCCGGTATTGGTCAGAACCGCCCCCGCGCCGCCCTCCAGCTCCGCCAGCGCACGCTGCACCACATCACGGGTCGGGTTACCGCGACGAGAGTAGTCGTGGGCGCGAGGTTCGTTAAATCCGGTGAAATTATAGGTGCTGGAGAGATGAATGGGCGGGACAACGCAACCGTACTGCTCGTCGTCATTTAAACCGCTACGCACTGCGATGGTGGCCTGTTTACGCGTCATGTTGGGGAGTTCCTGGGCTGAGTCGGTGAAAAGTCAGGCTTCAGAGTAATCATTGTTATAATAGACGTCAATACATCTGGACATCTAAACTTCTTTGCGTATAGATTGAGCAAACTGGAAATAGCCGTTAAAATTATATGCATTAGCGCACATCCGTAGCGGCTTGTTTGGTGCCAGACGCGCCCCTCTACGGTAAACTACGCGCAATTATGGCCAGGACTCGCGTTCAGGCCCTTAACTAATGAATAGAGGATTAAAGGTAACTCATGGCTGAATGGAGCGGCGAATATATCAGCCCATACGCTGAGCACGGTAAGAAGAGTGAGCAAGTAAAAAAAATTACGGTTTCCATTCCTCTGAAGGTGTTAAAAATCCTCACCGATGAACGCACGCGTCGTCAGGTGAATAACCTGCGGCACGCGACTAACAGCGAACTGCTGTGCGAAGCGTTCCTGCATGCCTTTACCGGTCAACCGTTGCCTAACGATGAAGACCTGCGTAAAGAGCGCAGCGATGAAATCCCGGAAGCGGCGAAAGAGATTATGCGCGAACTGGGCATCGACCCGGATACGTGGGAATACTAAAACCATAAAAAAGGGCAGAAGAAATCTTCTGCCCTTTTTTCTCGCGTTTAGCGCAAGAGAAACAAAAAAGCCGCCCTGAGGCGGCTTCTTCAGCAAATTACTTGCTGGTACCCGGTACGCTGAAGCGCTTGTTGAAGCGGTCAACACGGCCACCGGTAGCAACATCACGCTGTTTGCCAGTGTAGAACGGGTGGCATTTACCGCACACGTCGAGGTTCAGGTCGTGACCTACGGTAGAACGGATTTTCATGACGTTACCGCAAGAGCAGGAAGCAGTAACTTCTTCGTATTTCGGATGAATATCTTTTTTCATGGGAGAACCTCAGTTAAGGCCGCGTCGCTCTTCCAGCCCTAACGCCAGACACCACGCGATGTTAATAATTCCCGGAGCGATTACACTACCGGGTAATAGATTTTGATGTCGCACAAAGCGCATCAAAGGCGGCGAATCATACAGAATTTGACCAGCATATGCAAACTGATCCGCGAGCCCTTATCACAATGTGTATACTAACCCGCCAGATTTCAAGTCAGGAAGATTAAATGCCCGTCGCTCACGTTGCCCTGCCCGTTCCGCTGCCCCGCACTTTTGACTATTTGCTGCCTGAAGGTATGCCGGTCAAAGCGGGCTGTCGCGTGCGCGTTCCGTTCGGCAAGCAGGAGCGGATAGGTATCGTAACGGCGGTCAGTGAGCGCAGCGAACTGCCGCTCGACGAACTTAAGCCGGTGGCCGAAGCCCTCGACGCCGAGCCGGTCTTCTCCGCTTCGGTCTGGCGGCTGCTGCTGTGGGCGGCGGATTACTACCATCATCCCATCGGCGATGTGCTGTTTCACGCGCTACCGATCGTGCTGCGCCAGGGGAAGCCCGCCAGCGCGGCGCCAATGTGGTACTGGTTTGCCACCGAACAGGGGCAAGCGGTTGATATCAACAGCCTTAAGCGCTCACCGAAACAGCAGCAGGCGCTGGCTGCGCTGCGTCAGGGCAAGATCTGGCGCCATCAGGTTGCCGAACTCGAATTTAACGACGCCGCCCTGCAGGCGCTGCGGGGTAAAGGCCTGGCCGAACTCGCCAGCGAAGCGCCCGCGATCGCCGACTGGCGCACGGGCTTCTCGGTACCCGGCGAGCGCCTGCGGCTCAATACCGAACAGGCCACCGCCGTGGGCGCGATTCACAGCGCCTCGGACAGCTTTTCCGCCTGGCTGCTGGCCGGGATCACCGGTTCGGGCAAAACGGAAGTGTATCTGAGCGTCCTTGAAAACGTACTGGCGCAGGGGCGCCAGGCGCTGGTGATGGTGCCGGAGATCGGCCTGACGCCGCAGACTATCGCCCGTTTCCGCCACCGCTTTAGCGCCCCGGTGGAAGTGCTGCACTCCGGACTGAACGACAGCGAACGCCTCTCCGCGTGGCTAAAAGCCAAAAACGGCGAAGCGGCGATTGTTATCGGTACCCGCTCGTCGCTATTTACCCCTTTTAAAGACCTCGGGGTCATCGTCATCGATGAAGAGCACGACAGCTCTTATAAACAGCAGGAAGGCTGGCGCTATCACGCCCGCGATCTGGCGGTCTGGCGCGCCCACAGCGAACAAATTCCAATTATCCTCGGCTCGGCGACCCCGGCGCTGGAGACGCTTCATAACGTCCGCCAGGGCAAGTATCGCCAGCTGAAGCTCACCAAACGAGCGGGCAATGCGCGCCCGGCTCAGCAGCACGTTCTGGATTTAAAGGGCCAGCAGCTGCAGGCCGGACTGTCTCCGGCGCTCATTGGCCGCATGCGCCAGCATCTGCAGGCCGATAACCAGGTGATTCTGTTTTTGAACCGCCGCGGCTTCGCGCCAGCGCTGCTGTGCCACGACTGCGGCTGGATAGCGGAGTGTCCGCGCTGCGACAGCTACTACACGCTGCACCAGGCTCAGCATCATCTGCGCTGCCACCACTGCGACAGCCAGCGCCCGATTCCGCGCCAGTGCCCCTCCTGCGGCTCAACGCATCTGGTACCGGTAGGTTTGGGGACCGAACAGCTTGAGCAGGCGCTGGGACCGCTGTTTCCCGATATCCCGATTTCCCGTATCGACCGGGATACCACCAGCCGCAAAGGCGCGCTTGAGCAATATCTTGCCGACGTCAATCGCGGCGGCGCGCGCATTCTTATCGGCACCCAAATGCTGGCGAAGGGGCACCACTTCCCGGCTGTCACCCTGGTTTCCCTGCTGGACGTTGACGGCGCGCTGTTTTCCGCCGATTTCCGCTCGGCGGAGCGCTTCGCTCAGCTCTACACGCAGGTTTCAGGCCGCGCAGGCCGGGCGGGCAAACAGGGCGAGGTGATCCTGCAAACCCACCACCCGGAACACCCGCTGTTGCAAACGCTGCTTTATAAAGGATACGACGCGTTTGCCGAGCAGGCGCTGGCGGAACGGCAAAGCATGCAGCTGCCGCCGTGGACCAGCCACGTGCTGATTCGCGCCGAGGATCATAACAACCAGCAGGCGCCGCTTTTTTTACAACAGCTGCGCAACCTGCTGCAGGCCAGCCCGCTGGCCGATAAGAAACTGTGGGTGCTCGGGCCGGTTCCGGCGCTGGCGCCAAAGCGTGGCGGCCGCTGGCGCTGGCAAATTCTCCTCCAGCATCCGTCGCGCGTTCAGCTACAGCATATCGTCAGCGGAACGCTGGCGTTGATTAACACGCTGCCGGAAGCGCGAAAAGTGAAATGGGTTCTGGACGTCGATCCTATTGAAGGTTAAGGCTTCTCTTGCGAGGCGGATCGAAAAATTCAACCATCGTCACGTTTTTCATGAAAATTCTGTAACTCTCTGGATGTACTATCTGTTAAAAATGTTGCTGATGTCAGAACGCCAGGGATGTGTCTGCGCCAGTCAGCGAGGAGAAATCAGGTGAAGCCCAAAAAACAGGTCGTTGCCGCCACTATGAAAGACGTTGCCCAAAAGGCAAACGTTTCCACGGCAACCGTATCCCGAGCGTTAATGAATCCCGATAAGGTTTCGCAGAGCACCCGTAACCGGGTCGAGCAGGCCGCGCTGGAAGTCGGCTATTTACCGCAATCGCTCGGGCGCAATATGAAGCGCAACGAGTCACGCACCATTCTGGTGATTGTGCCGGATATCTGCGACCCCTTTTTCAGCGAGATCATTCGCGGTATTGAAGTCACCGCGGCGGAACAGGAGTACCTGGTGCTGATTGGCGATTGCGCCCACCAGAACCGTCAGGAAAAGACCTTTATCGACCTGATCATTACCAAGCAGATCGACGGTATGCTGCTGCTTGGCTCCCGTTTGCCCTTCGATGCGGGCGTAGAGGAGCAGCGCAATCTGCCGCCGATGGTCATGGCCAATGAATTCGCTCCCGAGCTTGAGCTGCCGACGGTGCATATCGATAACCTCACCGCCGCCTTTAACGCCGTTAACTATCTGCACGAGCTGGGGCATCGCCGCATCGGCTGTATCGCCGGCCCGGAAGAGATGCCGCTGTGCCATTATCGCCTGCAGGGCTATGTCCAGGCGCTGCGTCGTAGCGGGATAACCGTCGATCCGCACTATATCGCCCGCGGCAATTTTACCTATGAAGCCGGCGCCAACGCCCTCGAACAGCTGCTGGCGCTGCCGGTACCGCCGACGGCTGTTTTCTGCCATAGCGATATTATGGCGCTGGGGGCATTATCGCTGGCGAAACGTCGCGGCCTGAAAGTTCCTGAAGATCTGTCTATTATTGGTTTCGATAACATCTCTTTGTCTGAATTTTGCGATCCGCCATTGACGACCGTCGCGCAACCACGTTTTGATATTGGCCGCGAAGCGATGCTGCTTTTATTGGATCAACTGCACGGTCACAGCGTCAGCAGCGGTTCACGATTACTCGACTGCGAGCTTATCGTTCGCGGCAGTACGCGAAAAATCCGAACATAACCTTCAGGCTTTCGGGCCTGCCCTTCTGGTCAAAGGCCCGCCGCTTAAGTAACATGGCGGGCTGAAAAACGAATAAGACAGCGAAACGATAGTGGCACAACGAGATTATGTACGCCGCAGCCAACCGGCTTCTTCGCGGCGCAAAAAGAGCAATACCCGAAGCTCAAGGAACAAGCAAGGCGGCCTTTCGGCGGTTTCACCGACTATGGTGGCGATCGCTGCGGCAGTGCTGGTGGCCTTTATCGGTGGACTGTACTTCATCACGCACCACAAGAAAGAAGAGGCTGAAGCGCTGCAAAATCGCCAGGCCGCTGGCAACGGCCTCCCGCCGAAGCCGGAAGAGCGCTGGCGCTATATTAAAGAGCTGGAGAGCCGTCAGCCCGGCGTTCGTGCGCCTACGGAACCCACGGCAGGCGGCGAAGTTATGAAGCCGGAGCAGCTGACGGACGAGCAGCGCCAGCTGTTGGCGCAAATGCAGGCCGATATGCGTCAGCAGCCTACGCAGCTGACCGAAGTGCCGTGGAATGAACAAACCCCGGCGCAGCGCCAGCAGACCCTGCAGCGTCAGCGTTTAGTTCAGCAGCAGCAGCTCGCGCAGGTGCAGCAGCAGACACAGACGCAGGTACAGCAACCGCGAACCCAGCCGCGGGCCGTCGAGCAGCCGAAACCGGTGCAGCAGCCGCCGAAGCAAACGGCGTCGAACCAGCAGCCGTATCAGGATCTGCTGCAAACTCCGGCGCATACCAGTACCGCGCAGCCTAAAACCCAGGCCG
The DNA here is from genome assembly GCF_001753185.1 of Klebsiella sp. LTGPAF-6F. NCBI lineage: Bacteria > Pseudomonadati > Pseudomonadota > Gammaproteobacteria > Enterobacterales > Enterobacteriaceae > Klebsiella > Klebsiella sp. LTGPAF-6F. The sequence continues at coordinate 119,039 of NZ_CP017450.1, read as the reverse complement.
CCGCGCCGGTAACCCGCGTTGAAGAGGCGCCAAAAACCGCCGCCGCGGAGAAAAAAGACGATCGCAGCTGGATGATCCAGTGCGGCTCCTTCAAAGGCGCTGAGCAGGCGGAAACCGTGCGCGCGCAGCTGGCGTTTGAAGGCTTCGCCTCGCATATCACCACCAATAACGGCTGGAACCGCGTGGTAATTGGGCCGCTGAAAGGCAAAGAAAACGCCAGCAATATGATTGAACGGCTGAAAATGGCCGGACACGCAAACTGCATTCGTCTCGCCGCCAGGGGTTGAAACCCTCAAAATCCCCCCCATCTATAATTGCATTCTGCCCCGCGTAACCGCGGGGCCCCTATTCCGCTTTTGCAACCAAGGGGTCTGCTCGTGACTACAATTGTAAGTGTTCGCCGTAACGGCCATGTCGTTATTGCCGGTGATGGCCAGGCCACGCTGGGCAACACCGTAATGAAAGGCAACGTCAAAAAAGTGCGCCGCCTGTACAACGACAAAGTGATCGCCGGCTTTGCGGGCGGCACCGCTGACGCCTTCACGCTGTTCGAACTGTTTGAACGTAAGCTGGAAATGCATCAGGGCCACCTGGTAAAGGCCGCCGTTGAGCTGGCGAAAGACTGGCGTACCGACCGCATGCTGCGCAAGCTGGAAGCGCTGCTGGCCGTGGCTGACGAAAACGCATCGCTTATCATCACCGGTAACGGTGACGTGGTGCAGCCAGAAAACGATTTGATTGCTATCGGCTCCGGCGGTCCTTACGCCCAGGCCGCGGCTCGCGCCCTGCTGGAAAATACCGATATGGGCGCACGCGATATCGCAGAGAAAGCGTTGAATATTGCAGGTGATATCTGCATTTATACCAACCACTTCCATACCATCGAAGAATTACCGTCTAAAGCGTAAGGATCTCCCATGTCTGAAATGACCCCACGCGAAATTGTCAGCGAACTGGACAAACACATTATCGGCCAGGACGCAGCCAAGCGCTCCGTCGCCATCGCTCTGCGTAACCGCTGGCGTCGTATGCAGCTCAACGAAGAGCTGCGTCACGAAGTCACGCCCAAAAACATTCTGATGATCGGCCCGACCGGCGTCGGTAAAACGGAAATCGCCCGTCGTCTGGCAAAGCTTGCCAACGCGCCGTTCATCAAAGTTGAAGCGACGAAATTCACCGAAGTGGGCTATGTTGGTAAAGAAGTGGACTCCATCATCCGCGATCTGACCGATGCGGCGATCAAAATGGTGCGCATGCAGTCCATCGACAAAAACCGCTATCGTGCGGAAGAACTGGCGGAAGAGCGCATCCTTGACGTGCTGATCCCGCCGGCGAAAAACAACTGGGGCCAGGCTGAACAGCCTCAGGAACCGTCCGCCGCGCGTCAGTCTTTCCGTAAAAAACTGCGCGAAGGTCAGCTCGATGATAAAGAGATTGAGATCGATCTCGCTGCTGCGCCGATGGGCGTTGAAATCATGTCCCCTCCGGGCATGGAAGAGATGACCAGCCAGCTGCAGTCCATGTTCCAGAACCTGGGCGGCCAGAAGCAAAAACCGCGTAAGCTGAAAATTAAAGACGCGATGAAGCTGCTGATTGAAGAAGAAGCGGCGAAGCTGGTCAACCCGGAAGAGCTGAAGCAGGATGCCATCGACGCCGTTGAGCAGCACGGTATCGTGTTTATCGACGAAATCGATAAAATCTGTAAGCGCGGCGGCAACTCCTCCGGCCCGGACGTATCCCGCGAAGGCGTACAGCGCGATCTGCTGCCGCTGGTTGAAGGCTGCACCGTCTCCACCAAGCACGGCATGGTGAAAACCGATCATATTCTGTTTATCGCTTCCGGCGCGTTCCAGGTAGCCAGCCCGTCTGACTTAATCCCGGAGCTGCAGGGTCGTCTGCCGATTCGCGTTGAGCTGAAAGCGCTCACCACCCACGACTTCGAGCGCATCCTGACCGAGCCGAACGCGTCCATCACCGTGCAGTATAAAGCGCTGATGGCCACCGAAGGCGTCAATATCGAGTTCACGGAAGATGGCATCAAGCGTATCGCTCAGGCCGCGTGGCAGGTCAACGAGACCACCGAGAACATCGGTGCGCGTCGTCTGCATACCGTACTGGAGCGTCTGATCGAAGACATCTCCTACGATGCCAGCGAAATGAATGGCCAAACCGTCACCATCGATGCGGAATATGTCGGTAAGCATCTGGATGTTCTGGTGGCAGATGAAGACCTGAGCCGTTTTATCTTATAATCCGGTTCAATATATTTTCATCACTATAGATGGGGCTATAGATACCCTAAATAATTCGAGTTGTGGGAAGGCAGCCGTTGGCTGAGGGCCCTCATTTATCCCGGCAGTGCCTGGGGTGAATGCGCGTCGCCAACGCATCTGCAGCTTGAAGTATGAAGGGTAGAGCCCCATTTTTTATTGGCCGGGACTTATGACCGAACACGCTATCACTCGCACCCAGGCCTGGCTGGAAAGCCTGCGCCCCAAAACGTTACCTCTGGCCTTTGCCGCCATTATTGTCGGCTCCGCGCTTGCCTGGCATCAGGGCAGCTTCGATCCCTGGGTTGCCCTGCTGGCCATCATCACCGCCGGTTTATTACAAATCCTCTCCAATCTGGCCAACGATTATGGCGACGCGGTAAAAGGCAGCGATAAACCTGACCGTATCGGCCCCCTGCGCGGGATGCAGAAAGGGGCAATTACCCAGGCGCAGATGAAACGCGCGTTGATACTCACCGTAGCGCTGATTTGCCTTTCTGGCCTGGCGCTGCTGTTCCTGGCCTGGCAAACCATGGCCGATTTTATCGGTTTTATGGTGCTTGGCGGGCTATCGATCGTGGCCGCCATTACCTACACCGTCGGCACTCGTCCTTACGGCTACATCGGCCTTGGCGATATCTCCGTGCTGGTGTTCTTCGGCTGGCTTAGCGTGGTCGGGAGCTGGTACCTCCAGGCGCACAGCGTTGAAGCGGTTATTTTCTTACCCGCCACCGCCTGCGGCCTGCTGGCAACGGCGGTGCTGAATATTAACAACCTGCGTGATATCAACAGCGATCGTGAAAACGGTAAAAACACCCTCGCCGTGCGCCTGGGGCCGGTTAACGCTCGCCGCTACCACGCCTGCCTGCTGTTTGGCGCGCCGCTGTGCCTGGCGCTGTTTAACCTTCTCTCGCTGCATAATCCGTGGGGTTGGCTGTTCCTGCTGGCAACGCCGCTGCTGGTCAAACAGGCGCGTTATGTGATGCGCGAACGCGACCCTGTCGCCATGCGTCCAATGCTCGAAAGAACGGTTAAAGGGGCGCTGCTGACCAACCTGCTGTTTGTTATCGGAATTATTTGCAGCCGGCTTGTGGGTTAACTGACAAATATCAATTAACAATTGATGATTTTGCCAACAGTACGATTCACGCGATATACTGAAAATTCTCGCAGCAACTGAACGTTAAGCCTATGAAATACGATACTTCCGAGCTTTGTGACATCTACCAGGAGGATGTCAACGTCGTGGAACCTCTGTTCTCCAACTTTGGGGGGCGCTCGTCGTTTGGTGGACAAATCATCACGGTAAAATGTTTCGAGGATAACGGGTTGCTCTACGATATGCTCGAACAGAACGGCCGTGGCCATGTCCTGTTGGTTGACGGCGGTGGTTCCGTTCGACGCGCATTGATTGACGCTGACCTGGCGCGTCTGGCCGTACAAAACGAGTGGGAAGGGCTGGTCGTCTATGGCGCTGTGCGTCAGGTTGACGATCTGGAAGAGCTGGATATCGGCATCCAGGCGCTGGCGGCCATCCCCGTAGGGGCCGCAGGTGAAGGTATCGGCGAAAGCGACGTGCGCGTCAACTTCGGCGGCGTCACCTTCTTTTCCGGCGACCATCTCTACGCCGATAATACCGGGATTATCCTCTCCGAGGATGCCCTGGATATCGAGTAGCGTCCCGCCCATAAAAAAGGCCTTCTCTCTGAGAAGGCCTTTTTATTTCCGCCGGAGGCTTAGTACAGTTTCTTAGCGCAATCCAGCCAGTCGCTTTTGAACGGACGCTTCATGTTTTCGATAGCGTCGATAATGTCGTGGTGAACCAGCTTCTCGTTCTGAATACCGACGCAGCGGCCGCCGAAGCCCTGCAGCAGCAGGTCAATCGCGTACGCGCCCATGCGGGATGCCAGAATACGGTCATAAGGAACCGGAGAGCCGCCGCGCTGAATGTGGCCCAGTACGGTGGCACGCGTTTCACGGCCGGTCTCTTTCTCGATGTAGTGAGCCAGCTCGTCGACGTCGCACATATGCTCGGTAATCGCCACAATCGCGTGTTTTTTGCCTTTCGCGATACCCGCCTTAATTTCTGAAACCAGGTCGTCGCGCGTGTATTCAACCTCAGGCACCATGATGAACTCACAGCCGCCGGAGATAGCTGCCGCCAGGGTCAGATCGCCGCAGTAGCGGCCCATCACTTCAACAACGGAAATACGCTGGTGGGAGGAAGAGGTGTCACGCAGGCGGTCAATGGCCTCTACCACGGTGCTCAATGCGGTAAAGAAGCCGATGGTATAGTCGGTGCCTTTAATATCGTTGTCGATGGTGCCCGGCAGACCGATGCAGGGGAAGCCCATCTCAGTCAGACGCACGGCGCCCATATAGGAACCGTCACCACCGATAACCACCAGCGCATCCAGGCCGCGCTTTCTCATATTTTCAATCGCGACGGCGCGAATATGTTCTTCGCGGAATTCTGGAAAACGCGCCGACCCCAGGAAGGTGCCGCCGCGGTTGATCATGTCGGAAACGCTGTAGCGGTCGAGCTGAACCATACGATCTTCATACAGGCCGAGGTAACCGTCATAGATTCCAAAAACTTCCAGACCTTCCGTTAATGCCGCACGCACAACGCCACGAATTGCTGCGTTCATGCCCGGGGCATCACCGCCACTTGTCAACACACCGATTTTCTTAATCATGACTACCTCTGAACTTAGGAAGCAAAAAATAATCCTGTTGCCTGAAGCGCCCCTCACGAGGAGTGCACAACGATAATTGCAATAGTATATCAAACGCTTCTGGCTGAATTGATTCAGGTCAGACCAAATGGCGGTAATTTATACAAAAAATGCCGATCCGCCCCACACTTTTACATCGAGTTTACAGACTATAACCTAAAGATCATAAAACACCCTGCCGCCCTAACGGCACCACAGAGCAGGGGTCCTGGTGGATAATGACATCGGACCCGGGAAAACGGAGCAACAGCGCCTGCTCCACCTGGTCGGCAATCACGTGTGCCTGAACAAGCGGGAGGTTATCTTCCATTTCCAAATGAATCTGAATAAAGCGAGTCGGCCCTGACTGCCGCGTTCGTAGATCGTGCGCCCCGCTGACGCCTGGCCACGCGGTCACGATATTGATAATTTCCTGGCGTTCCTCATCAGGAAGCGCACGGTCTAACAACGACTGAACGGCGTCATAAGCCATGCGCAGCGCGCTATATAAAATATAGACGCCTATACCTAATGCAAACAGCGCATCAGCACGGTGCCAGCCGTACCAGGAGAGGGCCAGCGCCACCAGAATTGCGCCGTTCATCATAACATCAGACTGATAATGAAGCATATCCGCCCGTACCGCCTGACTTTGTGTTTTTCTTACGACCCAGCGCTGGAACGTGACCAGCAGCAGCGTGCTGACCAGCGCAATCAGCGTCACCACCATCCCTACGCCCGCCGCATTCATCGGCTCAGGACGAACGAGATGATCAATACCGGTCAAGAACAGAAACAGCGCCGAGCCGGAGACAAACATACTTTGCGCCAGCGCGGCCAACGATTCCGCTTTACCATGGCCAAAGGTATGTTCTTCATCGGCAGGCTGCAGCGAATAACGCACCACCAGCAGGTTGGTCAACGAGGCGGCGATATCCACCAGTGAATCAACCAGCGCCGCCAGAATACTCACAGACCCGGTATACCACCATGCAAAAATCTTGATCAAAAGTAACGCAGAGGCCATCACCGTCGCCGCAATCGCCGCGCGGCTCACCAGCTGCCCATAAGATTGATTCATAAACGCTCCTTACTTCGCGATGCGCTTAGTATAACCCGATCTTTTACCGGGACGGGGAGCCAGGAGGGCGCTGAATAACGGGCAAAAAAAACCCCCACATCATGTGGGGGAAGACAGGGATGGTGTCTATGGCAAGGAAAACAGGGTTGTTACTGGGGTTGCAGGGTATTGCTACTACTCGAAAGCATCATCGCTGAGCCTTTTTGCATCCGTGCAACCTCACGCAACTGATCCATTCGTTGCTGGTGCTTAGCGTTTAAAACCGCTTGCTGCTCTGGCGTTAGCAGGTGATACATCTGGTTGCGAACTTTTGCCATTTCAACCTGGCGGGCAACCTGTTCCTGCGCCATCTTATCTGCCTGAGCGCGTACAGCGTTTTCATCAAAATTTTCTGCGGTGACAAGGCGATGCATTGTCTCCATTTCGCTAACATTAACGGGTGGCCTGTCGTGGCGTGCCCGCTGCATAAGATCTCGTAACTGTTGCCGTTGGTGTTCAGTTAAACTTATGCCGTCAAACATATGGCTCTGGCTGCTGCGCTGGACCCCTTCGTCTCCGGGAAGCCAGTTAACGCTGGTGACGACTTCAGCGGCTTGGCTATATGCACTTAGCGCCAGCGTTGAGGCCATGACGGCAGCGATAACATTGCGCATCACATACTCCCAAAACGTTTGTGTCGCGATTCAACGATAGAGAGTTTACGATGCAGGCTGCAAACATGCGTCAGGGGGTGTAAAACAACGTAAAGTCATGGATTAGCGAGCCTTGATGACGTAATTTCTGCCTCGGAGGTATTTAAACAATGAATAAAATCCTGTTAGTAGATGATGACCGGGAGCTCACCTCCCTGTTAAAAGAGCTGCTCGATATGGAAGGTTTTAATGTGCTCGTCGCCCATGATGGGGAACAGGCGCTGGCCCTTCTGGACGACAGCATCGATTTACTTTTGCTTGATGTGATGATGCCGAAGAAAAACGGTATCGACACGCTCAAAGAGTTGCGTCAGACACACCAGACCCCGGTTATCATGCTAACGGCCCGCGGGAGCGAGCTGGATCGCGTTCTCGGCCTCGAGCTGGGCGCGGACGATTATTTGCCTAAGCCGTTCAACGATCGTGAGCTGGTGGCGCGTATACGCGCGATTCTGCGCCGGTCGCACTGGAGCGAGCAGCAGCAGACAACCGAAGCCGGTTCACCGACGCTGGAAGTGGATGCGCTAAGCCTTAACCCCGGCCGCCAGGAAGCCAGCTTCGATGGTCTGACCCTGGAGCTGACCGGCACCGAGTTCACCCTGCTCTATCTTCTGGCGCAGCATCTTGGCCAGGTGGTATCGCGTGAGCATCTTAGCCAGGAAGTGCTGGGTAAACGCCTGACGCCATTCGATCGCGCGATCGATATGCACATCTCCAACCTGCGGCGCAAGCTGCCGGAGCGCAAAGACGGCCATCCGTGGTTTAAAACCCTGCGCGGACGCGGCTATCTGATGGTATCGGCTTCATGATTGGAAGTTTAACCGCACGCATCTTCGCTATTTTCTGGCTCACGCTGGCGCTGGTGTTGATGCTGGTTCTGATGCTGCCTAAGCTGGACTCGCGCCAGATGACCGAGCTGCTGGAGAGCGAGCAACGTCAGGGCATCATGATTGAACAGCACGTCGAGGCCGAACTGGCGAACGATCTGCCAAACGACCTGATGTGGTGGCGTCGTCTGTTTCGCGCCATCGATAAGTGGGCTCCGCCGGGCCAGCGTTTGCTGCTGGTCACCAGCGAAGGTCGCGTTATCGGTGCCGAACGCAACGAAATGCAGATTATCCGCAACTTTATCGGCCAGGCGGATAACGCCGACCATCCGCAGAAAAAGCGCTATGGTCGTCTGGAAATGGTCGGGCCTTTTTCCGTCAGGGATGGAGAAGATAACTACCAGCTCTATCTGATTCGTCCTGCCAATACGTCACAATCAGACTTCATCAATCTGCTGTTCGACCGGCCGCTACTGCTGCTGATCGTCACGATGTTAGTCAGCGCCCCGCTGCTGCTATGGCTGGCGTGGAGCCTGGCGAAACCCGCGCGTAAGCTCAAAAATGCCGCCGATGAAGTCGCCCAGGGCAACCTGCGTCAGCATCCGGAACTGGAAGCCGGTCCGCAGGAGTTTTTAGCCGCCGGGACCAGTTTTAACCAGATGGTGACCGCGCTGGAGCGCATGATGTCCAGCCAGCATCGTCTGCTGTCCGATATCTCGCACGAACTACGCACGCCGCTGACCCGCCTGCAGTTAGGCACCGCATTGCTGCGCCGCCGCAGCGGGGAAAGCAAAGAGCTGGAGCGTATTGAGATGGAAGCGCACCGGCTGGATAGCATGATCAACGACCTGCTGGTGATGTCGCGCAATCAGGCGAAAACCGCGCTGGTCAGCGAAACGGTGAAAGCCAACCAGCTGTGGGGCGAGGTGCTGGATAACGCCGCCTTTGAAGCCGAACAGATGGGGAAATCGTTCACCGTCGAGTATCCGCCGGGGCCGTGGCCGCTGTACGGTAACCCCAATGCGCTGGAAAGCGCGCTGGAGAATATCGTGCGTAACGCGCTGCGCTACTCGCATACTAAAATTTCGGTAAGCTTCTCAGTGGATAAAGACGGCATCACGGTGAACGTCGATGATGACGGCCCGGGCGTGAGTCCGGAGGATCGCGAGCAGATTTTCCGTCCGTTCTACCGTACCGATGAGGCGCGCGACCGCGAGTCTGGCGGTACCGGCCTGGGGCTGGCGATTGTCGAGGCGGCGATTCAACAGCATCGCGGTTGGGTGAAGGCCGACGACAGCCCGCTGGGCGGCCTGCGCTTAACCCTCTGGCTGCCGCTGTACAAGCGCACCTGATCTTCCCGGCCTGGCTTCACCGGGCCGGGTTCAAAACGGGTAGCCCGGGTAAGGCGCAACGCGCCGCCATCCGGGAACGCGCACGGAAGCGCTATTTCCCCCACAATCTCCGCGAATTATTTTCGATCTTCCCGCTCAGGCGCCGTTTCTGCATGGTACGGCTCCAGCTTACCGACAGCCCCGCCGCGGAGAGCAGACGGTGGTACTGCTCATCATCAAACGGCATCTGCCAGGCGATGGCGCCCGCTTCGTGAACGCTCACGTCGCTGAGCCGGGAAACCAGCGCCAGCGGCGCATCGCTGGACACCTGCCCGCCCGCCACCACCCGATACAGCCAGCCGGTTTTGCCGCTGTTTTGCATAAGCTGCGCCATATCGCTGACGGCAAAGTGATAGTTGAGCTTGAAGCACGGCGATCGCGGCTGGGTGACCTGAATCAGCGCTTCTCCCCAGCGGAAGATATCGCCAATGTAGACGTTTTTTTCGGTCAGCCCTTCGGTCGAGAGATTTTCGCCAAACGCCGGGGCGCAGAAAAGATCCGCCTGCTGCGGAAGCTCACGGGCCCAGTGGGCGTAGTGTTCACGGGGATAGTGGCACAGCGCGCGGTCCGGCCCGCCGTGAATTTTCTTCTCCGCCTGCTCATCGCCCTCCAGCCCCAAATCGCCGAGGGTCAGTTCACCATCGACCTGAATTTTACCGATGGCGCTTGGACGGCTGCCGTCATAATCCCTTACCTTGCCCACAAAGACATTCACCGGATAGTGCATCGCTGCTCCTTTGCTGCGGATATAAAAAAAGCGAGTCATCAGACTCGCTTCTCGCTCAGCACAATGCAACCTTATTTTTTGGCGGCAAAACGCGCTGCGGCTTCGTCCCAGTTCACCACGTCCCAGAACGCTTTGATGTAGTCCGGGCGGCGGTTCTGGAATTTCAGGTAGTAAGCGTGTTCCCACACGTCCAGGCCGATAATCGGGAAGCCGGAAGCGCCGGAGATCGCTTCGCCCATCAGCGGGGAGTCCTGGTTAGCGGTAGAAACCACCGCCAGCTTGTCGCCTTTCAGCACCAGCCACGCCCAGCCGGAGCCGAAACGGGTCGCCGCCGCTTTTTCAAATTCCGCTTTGAAGTTGTCAACGGAACCGAAATCACGCTCGATAGCCGCTTTCAGGTCGCCCTGCAGGGTGGTACCGGTTTTCAGGCCTTTCCAGAACAGGCTGTGGTTAGCGTGGCCGCCTGCGTTGTTACGCAGCACGGTTTTTTTGTCTGCCGGCAGCTGATCCAGTTTGGTAATCAGCTCTTCTGCGGACAGGCTCGCGAATTCAGGCAGGCTTTCCAGCGCTGCGTTAGCGTTATTTACGTAGGTCTGGTGGTGTTTAGTGTGATGGATTTCCATCGTCTGCTTGTCAAAATGCGGTTCCAGGGCGTCATAAGCGTACGGCAGGGCAGGCAGTGTATAACTCATAATCATCTCCATTATTGTCGAGCGGCGGAAAGTGTTAATGCCGCGTAAGCAGTTGGTTCATTATAGTTAATTAAATGATATTGAAAACGCTTATCAATGCCGTATTTTTAATAAGGTTATAACAACGGGTAATAGATGTCGTTTTGTGATACAGAACAACTAATTAAGTTTTTGGTTGCCAGGTTCAGGCTTCGGGTGGCAACAGCTTAAAGGCGGAAAAACTGACCGATTTTTACACTCATCGGGTCGGAAGAAGATTTATCCGATAAAAAATAGATGAGGATAAAATCAATGAATCACGCGATTACGATGGGTATTTTTTGGCATTTGATAGGTGCGGCCAGTGCAGCCTGTTTCTATGCCCCGTTCAAGAAAGTTAAACATTGGTCCTGGGAAACCATGTGGTCTATCGGCGGTATTGTCTCCTGGCTGATCCTCCCCTGGGCCATCAGCGCCATGCTGCTGCCCGATTTCTGGGCCTATTACGGTTCTTTTAACGCCTCCACTCTGCTGCCCGTTTTCCTGTTCGGCGCCATGTGGGGTATCGGTAATATCAACTACGGCCTGACGATGCGTTACCTGGGGATGTCGATGGGGATCGGCATCGCCATTGGTATCACGCTGATTGTCGGCACGTTAATGACGCCGATTCTTAACGGTCAGTTTGATGTTCTCATTAACACTAAAGGCGGCCAGATGACGCTGCTCGGCGTGCTGGTCGCGGTGATTGGCGTGGGTATCGTCACCCGCGCAGGCCAGCTGAAAGAGCGCAAAATGGGCATCAAAGCCGAAGACTTCAACCTGAAAAAGGGGCTGCTGCTGGCGGTGATGTGCGGCATCTTCTCGGCCGGTATGTCGTTCGCCATGAACGCCGCCAAGCCGATGCATGAAGCCGCCGCCGCGCTCGGCGTTGATCCGCTCTACACCGCGCTGCCAAGCTATGTGGTGATCATGGGCGGCGGCGCGCTGGTCAACCTCGGCTTCTGCTTTATCCGTCTGGCAAAAGTAAAAAACCTGTCGATAAAAGCCGACTTCTCGCTGGCAAAACCGCTCATCATCAGCAATATCCTGCTTTCGGCGTTAGGCGGCCTGATGTGGTATCTGCAGTTCTTTTTCTACGCCTGGGGCCACGCCAGCATTCCGGCGCAGTACGACTATATGAGCTGGATGCTGCATATGAGCTTCTACGTGCTGTGCGGCGGCCTGGTGGGTCTGATACTGAAAGAGTGGAACAACGCCGGTCGTCGTCCGGTGGGCGTCCTCAGCCTCGGCTGCGTGGTAATTATTATCGCCGCCAATATCGTTGGTCTGGGAATGGCGAACTAGCGTCGTCAGGCGGCGGTGCGACTGCGCTGCCGCCACTGCCCCGGCGTCATGCCTATCTCGCGGTTAAACACCACCGAAAAGTAGTTGCTGTCTTCAAACCCGCACTGCATCGCCACTTCACCAATCAGCCGTTCGGTATGCTGCAGCAGATACTGCGCGTGACAGATGCGCAGCTGGCGCAGGTAGTGGTTGATGGTCATCCCCGTCTGCTGACGAAACTGCTGGCGCAGCGCGCGTTCGCTGCACCCTTCGCGCTCGCAAAAACGGTCAAGAAAGAAAGGACGATTGAGGCTGCCCGCCAGCTCGGTGAGCAGCTTATCGAGCAGCGCTTCGCTTTGGGTTGCCGCCAAATTATCGGTGGCGTAGCGATAGCGCTGAAGAATAAGCGCCAGCTGCGCAAACAGCAGTTCGGCCATATTATTGGCCTGCGCATCGCTGCGGCTACTTTCATGCTCCAGCTGGGTAATCACCTGCCTGACCTGGGCCATGCCGCTGCTGCCAATCCGCCAGTGCGGAACCCACGGGGTGCCGAACAGGCCGGGAATGTGCGCCGCCCAGTCAAAGTTAAGCCGCAGCCGGTCCGGGCAATAAATGACGTTTTGCAGGACGAGATCGTTCACCGAGGCGTAGGAGTGTTTATCTTCCGCGCGGATATAGAACAGATCGCCGCGGGTAATGCGCCACGGGCGATCGTTCAGGACGTGCAGGCCGTTACCCCGCCACACCAGCACCAGTTCACAGAACTCATGGGTGTGCTCGGCGAAGACGTTTTGCGGATAGCGATCCGCCACCGCCACCGCCTGAGCGGGAGAGGCAAAAAATTCATCTTTGCGAAGAATCAGCTGACCTGCCACGACATCAACTCCGGACGTGAATAACGTTTCATTATTCGCGTTTATGTCTGTCAAAACGTTGACTGCTCTCCCGTTACTGAAGAATGGCGTCGCGCCCCTGGCGAATATCGCGCGGAGACCAGTCAAACTCGCGGCGGAAAAGCGTCGAAAAGTGGTTACTGTCGCCGAATCCGCAGCGATAGGCGATATCGGTCACGCTATCATCGCTATGGCGCAGCAGATGGCGCGCTTTCATCAACCGCACCCGATTCAGATAGCGCTGCGGCGTCAGCCCGGTTTGCTGTTTTAACTGACGATGCAGGGTTCGCAAGGAGAGCGAAAAGCGCGCCGCCACCTCTTCCCAGCAGATATCTTCGGCAAAATGGTCTTCCAGCCAGGCCATCAAATGGTTGAGCCGCGCGTCGTTGTTGGCGGCCCCTTCGGCGAGGCTGCTTTTACGCAGGTGCACCAGCAGCTGCATAAATAAAATCTCGCGGCTGGCGATGGCGTGCATATCCGCATCCGCGCCAACGTTCTCCATCTGCTCCACAATCTGGCGCACCTGCTGCAACGCATTCTGATTCACCCGCCAGTGCGAGAGGTAGTTCCCTTCCTGCTCCTGCGGCAACAGCGCGTTCAGGCCGGACAAAAAGCGAAACGCGTCCGGCGCGCGATAGAGCACGTTAGTCAGGCATAAATTATCCGTGTGCTCGTAGAGATGGCGATCGTGATCGCGGATAAAGCAGACCGAGCCGCCGCTGATGGTGTAGGGCTGGCCGTTGAAAACGTGAATCCCGGTGCCGTGCTCCACAATAACAATCTCATGAAAATCATGGTGATGCTCAGGAAAAGCGGATTGCGGGAGCCGCGGCTCAATGGCGACAGCTGAAACGCCGGACTTAAAGAAATCCACACTGTGCAACATAGTCATAGCCGCTCCTCGAGATGAGAAAAGTTATCAATCAGTGGAGCAAATAGTAATTAAGGGTCGGCGATCCGGCCTTCAATTTTTGACCGCAAAATTCGTAAAGCCTGCCGCTTTTTCAAGAAATGACGGGAAAGATCGGGAACTGCGGACAACATCACATCCCTCACCCCAGCGCGGAGAAAACGAAACTGTGACCTCCCTCACGGTCACCTTTGCTTTCTTGCCAGCGGCCAATTTTCCCTGTCAGTAACAAGAAGGTGAGCCCGACGCGACTTTTTTAGACTGCATGCAATGATTTTCACAAGGATCTTCCCATGAGTTTTCGTCATTGTGTCGCCGTCGATTTAGGCGCCTCCAGCGGGCGGGTGATGCTCGCCGGTTATCAGCCCGGCCAGCAAACGCTGGCGCTGCGTGAAATTCACCGTTTTACCAATAGCCTGCAAAAGGTGGATGGCTTCGACTGTTGGGATCTCGATAGCCTGGAAGGGGAAATTTGCCGCGGTCTGGAGAAGGTCTGCGAACAGGGCATCCTGATCGACAGCATCGGCATCGATACCTGGGGCGTGGATTATGTCCTGCTGGATAAAGCGGGTCAGCGCGTCGGCCTGCCGGTTTCCTATCGCGACTCCCGCACCCAGGGCCTGATGCGCCATGCCGAAGAGCAGCTGGGCCGGGCGGAGATCTACCGCCGCAGCGGTATTCAGTTTCTGCCGTTTAATACCCTTTATCAGCTGCGCGCGCTGGTTGAACAGCAGCCGGAGCTGGTCAGCCAGGCCGCGCACGCGCTGCTGATCCCGGACTACTTTAGCTTCCGCCTGACCGGCAACATGAACTGGGAATACACCAACGCCACCACCACGCAGCTGGTCAACATCAACAGCGATAGCTGGGACGAAGATCTGCTGAACTGGAGCGGCGCGCCGCGCGACTGGTTCGGAACGCCGACCCATCCCGGCAACGTTATTGGCCACTGGATTTGCCCGCAGGGCAATAACATCCCGGTGGTCGCCGTCGCCAGCCACGATACCGCCAGCGCGGTTATCGCCTCGCCGCTGGCCAGCAAAAATGCCGCGTATCTCTCTTCCGGCACCTGGTCGCTGATGGGCTTTGAAAGCAAAACCCCCTGCACCAGCGATGCGGCGCTAAGGGCCAATATCACCAACGAAGGCGGTGCCGAAGGCCGCTATCGGGTGCTGAAAAATATTATGGGCCTGTGGCTGCTGCAGCGGGTGCTCAAGGAGCAAAACGTCGGCGACCTGCCGGCGCTGATCGCGCGTACCGCTGCGCTTCCGGCCTGCCGCTTCGTCATTGACTGCAACGATGACCGCTTTATCAACCCGGACAACATGAGCGCGGAAATCCAGGCCGCCTGCCGCGAAGCCGGGCAGCCGGTTCCCGATACCGACGCCGAGCTGGCGCGCTGTATTTTTGACAGCCTGGCGCTGCTCTATGCCCGGGTGCTTAACGAGCTGGCGGCGCTGCGCGGTCAGCCGTTCAGCCAGCTGCATATTGTCGGCGGCGGCTGCCAGAACGAACTGCTCAACCAGCTGTGCGCCGACGCCTGCGGCATCACCGTGACCGCCGGCCCGATTGAGGCCTCCACCCTGGGCAATATCGGCATTCAGCTGATGACCCTGGACGAGCTGCACAACGTCGATGAATTCCGTCAGGTGGTGCGGCAAAACTACGCCCTCACCACCTTTACCCCCAATCCTGAAAGTGAAATTGCCCGCTTCGTCGCGCAGTTTCAGCCACAACAGACCAAGGAGCTTTGCGCATGACCACTCAACTTGAACAAGCCTGGGAAATTGCCAAACAGCGCTACGCCAGCGTCGGCGTGGACGTCGAGGAGGCCTTGCGCCAGCTGGATCGCCTGCCCGTTTCCATGCACTGCTGGCAGGGCGATGACGTCGTCGGTTTCGAAAACCCGGAAGGAAGCCTGACCGGCGGTATTCAGGCCACCGGCAACTACCCGGGTAAAGCGCGTAACGCCAGCGAGCTGCGCGCCGACCTTGAGCAGGCGCTGAGCCTGATCCCCGGGCCAAAACGCCTGAACCTGCACGCGCTCTATCTCGAATCCGACGCGCCGGTGCCGCGCAATGAAATTAAGCCGGAGCACTTTAAAAACTGGGTTGAGTGGGCGAAAGCCAACAAGCTGGGGCTCGATTTTAACCCCTCCTGCTTCTCGCATCCGCTAAGCGCTGACGGCTTTACGCTGTCGCACGCCAACGATGAAATCCGCCAGTTCTGGATCGATCACTGCAAGGCCAGCCGCCGTATTTCCGCTTACTTCGGCGAGCAGCTGGGCACGCCGTCGGTAATGAATATCTGGATCCCGGACGGCATGAAGGATATTACCGTTGACCGCTTCGCGCCGCGCCAGCGCCTGCTGAACGCGCTCGATGAAGTGATCAGCGAGAAGCTGGACCCGGCGCACCACATTGATGCCGTCGAGAGCAAACTGTTCGGTATCGGCGCGGAAAGCTACACCGTCGGCTCCAATGAGTTCTATATGGGCTACGCCACCAGCCGCCAGACCGCCCTGTGCCTGGATGCCGGCCACTTCCACCCGACGGAGGTCATCTCCGACAAAATCTCCGCCGCCATGCTCTATATCCCGCGTCTGCTGCTGCACGTCAGCCGTCCGGTACGCTGGGACAGCGACCACGTGGTGCTGCTGGATGACGAAACCCAGGCCATCGCCAGCGAAATCATCCGTCACGATCTGTTCGACCGCGTGCATATCGGTCTCGATTTCTTCGACGCTTCGATTAACCGCATCGCGGCGTGGGTGATTGGTACCCGCAATATGAAGAAAGCCCTGCTGCGCGCCCTGCTGGAACCGACCGGGCAGCTGCGTCAGCTGGAGCTCGACGGCGATTACACCGCCCGCCTGGCGCTGCTGGAAGAGCAGAAGTGCCTGCCGTGGCAGGCCATCTGGGAGATGTACTGTCAGCGTCACGATACGCCGGCAGGCAGCCAGTGGCTGGATAACGTACGCGCTTATGAGAATGCGGTTCTGAGCCAGCGCGGGTAAAGCCCGGACGTTCCCCGGGTCGCGGCCGGGCTACAAACCGGTAGCCCGGATAAGCCGTTTACGGCGCAATCCGGGGGCTCGCACATATTCAGGGCGAGGGGCCAACCCCGCGCCGAATCAACAGGAAAGACAAGACTATGCAGACCATTATCGACGCCTGGTTCGTCCAGGGCATGATTAAAGCCACTTCTGACGCCTGGCTGAAAGGCTGGGACGAGCGCAACGGCGGCAACCTGACGCTACGCCTCGACGAAGCGGATATCGAACCCTACGCGGCGGATTTCCACGCTAAACCGCGCTATATCGCCCTGAGCCAGCCGATGCCGACGCTGGCTAACCAGCCGTTTATCGTCACCGGTTCCGGTAAATTCTTCCGTAACGTCCAGCTCGACCCGGCGGCGAACCTCGGGGTGGTGAAAGTCGACAGCGACGGCGCGGGATACCATATTCTTTGGGGCCTGACCAACGATGCGGTACCAACATCCGAGCTGCCGGCGCACTTCCTGTCGCACAGCGAGCGCATCCGGCTGACCAACGGTAAAGACCGGGTGATCATGCACTGCCACGCCACCAATCTGATCGCCCTGACCTACGTGCTGGAGAACAGCAGCGATCTGTTTACCCGCAAGCTGTGGGAAGGGAGTACCGAATGCCTGGTGGTCTTCCCGGACGGCGTCGGCATCCTGCCGTGGATGGTGCCGGGCACCGACGAAATCGGCCAGGCCACCGCCGAGGCGATGCAGAAACATTCGCTGGTGCTGTGGCCGTTCCACGGCGTTTTCGGCAGCGGCCCCAATCTGGACGAAACCTTCGGCCTGATCGATACCGCTGAGAAATCCGCCGAGGTGCTGGTGAAAGTTTACTCAATGGGCGGAATGAAACAAACCATCACCCGCGAAGAGCTGGTCGCCCTTGGCAAACGCTTCAACGTTCAACCCCTGCAGTCCGCGTTAGACCTTTATCCATAACAACATCGCGCCCCGCTCACCGAGACGGGGCGAAAAAATCACCTGCAAACCCTACAAACTAACTCATGTGGAGTAAAAGCAATGAAAACAAACACAAGCTTGATCCTCACCGTTGCCATCCTGGCGTTGTCCGGTTCCGCTTTAGCCGAAGTCAAAATCGCCCTCGTGGCGAAATCACTGGGAAATGGATTCTTCGAAGCAGCGAACGTCGGCGCGCAGGAAGCGGCCAAAGAGTTAGGCGATGTCAAAGTGATCTATACCGGCCCGACCACCACCACCGCCGAAGCGCAGATCGAAGTGCTGAATGGTTTGATCGCCCAGGGGGTGGATGCGATCGCCATTTCCGCTAACGATCCCGACGCCGTGGTGCCGGTACTGAAAAAAGCGATGCAGCGCGGCATTAAGGTGGTCTCCTGGGACTCCGGCGTCGCGCCGGCGGGCCGCCAGATCCATCTTAACCCGTCCAATAACGCGCTGATTGGCGAAACCAACGTTAAGCTCGCCGCCGATGCGCTGAAGGCGCTGAAAGTGGAAAAAGGCGATGTGGCGATTTTAAGCGCCACCCCAACCTCCACCAACCAGAACATCTGGATTGAGGAGATGAAAAAGGTGCTGCCGCAGTATCCGTCCGTCAATCTGGTGACCGTCGCCTACGGTGACGATCTGTCGGATAAAAGCTATCGCGAAGCGGTGGGCCTGCTGAAGTCATACCCTGACCTGAAAGTGATTGTTTCGCCTTCGTCGGTAGGGATCGTGGCCGCCGCGCAGGCGGTGAAAGATCAGGGAAAAATTGGCAAGGTCTACGTCACCGGGCTGGGGCTGCCGTCGGAAATGGCGGGGGCGATTAAGTCCGGCGCCAGCAAAAGCTTCGCCATCTGGAACCCGATTGACCTTGGCTACGCCGCCACGTATCTGGCCGACGATTTAGTCAAAGGCACGGCGACCAAAACCGAAGCCAATATGGGCAAGCTGGGCAAAGTGAAGCTGGACGCCGACGGTAGCGGCGCGATGGCCGAACCGTTCGTCTACGATGCGAGCAACATCGATAAGTTCTCGAAAATTTTCTAACCCTGTTTCCTCACTCCGGCCCTCTTCCAAAAAGAGAGGGAGAAAGTCAGGCCCTCTGCGCACTGCTGCCAGCGAGCACTGAACGGTTCCCTCGCCCCTTTGGGGAGAGGGTTAGGGTGAGGGGTGATTTTACGGAGAACTATCATGTCAGCATCCACCCCACTGCTGTCGCTGAAGGGCATCACCAAGATTTTTCCCGGTGTGCGCGCCCTTGAAAACGTACAGCTCGATCTCTGGCCCGGCAAAGTGACCGCTTTAATCGGCGAAAACGGCGCGGGGAAATCGACGCTGGTCAAAGTGATGACCGGCATTTATCAGCCCGAAGAGGGCGAGATTCTCTATAAAGCGATCCCTATCCAACTGCCGAACCCGGAGTCGGCGCATAAAGTTGGGATCACCGCGATTCATCAGGAAACCGTGCTGTTCGACGAACTCTCGGTCACCGAAAATATCTTCGTCGGCCAGTATCTGCATCGCGGCCTGCTGAAGAAGCTCGACTGGCCCGCCATGCACCGCAAAGCCAGCGAAATTCTCACCCGCCTCGAGGTACAGATTGACCCGCGCGCGACGCTGAAAACCCTCAGTATCGCCCAGCGCCATATGGTCGCCATCGCCCGGGCGCTCTCCTTTGAAGCTCAGGTGGTAATCCTCGATGAGCCGACCGCCGCGCTCTCGCAGCATGAAATTCTGGAGTTCTATCAGATCGTTGAGCGCCTGAAGCAGGACGGCAAAGCGATCCTGTTTATCTCGCATAAGTTCGATGAGATTTTCGAGCTGGCGGACTACTACACCATTCTGCGCGACGGCGTGTACGTCAGCTCCGGTGCGATCAACGACATCACCGAAGAGCGGATGGTGGCGATGATGGTGGGCCGCGCGATTACCCAAACCTACCCGAAAGTCGATTGTATCCCAGGGGAAACGGTGCTGGAGGTGAAAGACCTCTGCCACCCCACCGAGTTCGCCCATATCAGCTTCAGCCTGCGCAAAGGGGAGATCCTTGGCTTTTACGGGCTGGTGGGCGCCGGGCGCACCGAGCTGATGCAGGCGCTCTCCGGGGTCTCGCATCCCTCTTCCGGCGATATCGTGCTGAAGGGAAAACCGATGCGCTTTCGCCAGCCGGCCGACGCGATCGGCGCCGGTATCGTCTGCGTGCCGGAAGAGCGGCAGAAGCAGGGAGCAATTATCGCCCTGCCGATCGCCCAGAACATCAGCCTGCCGCAGCTCAGCAAACTGAACCCCGGCGGCGTGCTTAACGACGCCCGCGAATGGCGGCTGGCGGACGAGTACGCCTCGCGCCTGCAGGTTAAGGCCTTTAGCTGGCGGCAGGCGGTGGAAACCCTTTCCGGCGGCAATCAGCAAAAAGTGGTGATCGGCAAATGGCTGGCGACCCATCCCGAGGTGATTATCCTTGACGAACCGACTAAAGGCATCGATATCGGCTCCAAAGCGGCGGTGCACCAGTTTATGTCCGAGCTGGTCAGCCAGGGGCTGGCGGTCATTATGGTCTCTTCGGAGCTGCCGGAAGTGATGGGCATGGCCGACCGGATTATCGTGATGCACGAAGGGCTGATGGTGGCCGAGTATCGCGCCGGTGAAGCGACGGCGGAAACCATCGTCAGCGCCGCCAGCGGCGCCGGTCGGGAGGCAGCGTAATGGGTAAACAACTGCTTAAACACCGCGAAGCGCTGCTGGCGGCGGCGATCGTTTTGCTGATCGGCGCTATCGGCAGCCGGGCGCCGTCGTTCGTCTCGCCGGGCAATCTGGTGGAGATGTTTAACGACACCGCCATTCTGATCGTCCTCGCCCTCGGCCAGATGATGGTGCTGCTCACCAAAGGCATCGATCTGTCGATGGCCGCCAATCTGGCGCTGACCGGGATGATCGTCGCGCTGCTCAACGCCCACTATCCGGGTATCCCGGTGGCGGCGCTGCTGGCGCTGGCGACCCTGCTTGGCCTGCTGATGGGGATGATTAACGGCCTGCTGGTCTGGCGGCTCGGCATTCCGGCCATCGTGGTCACGCTGGGCACCATGAGTATTTATCGCGGGATTATCTTTCTGCTTTCCAACGGCGGCTGGGTCAACTCGCACCAGATGAGCGCCGATTTTCTCGGCCTGCCGCGCGCCTCGCTGCTGGGGCTGCCGCTGCTGAGCTGGTGCGCCATCGCCGCGCTGCTGCTGGTGGGCTATTTCCTCCGCTACAGCCGCACCGGCCGGGCCTTGTACACCGCGGGCGGCAACGCGACGGCGGCGTACTACACCGGGATTAACGCCGGGAAAATGCAGTTTGTCAGCTTCTGCCTCTCTGGCGCGCTGGCCGGGTTCTGCGGCTATCTGTGGATCTCGCGCTTCGCCGTCGCTTATGTCGATGTCGCCAACGGTTTTGAACTGCAGGTGGTCGCCGCCTGCGTCATCGGCGGCATCAGCACCATGGGCGGAACCGGTCGCGTGCTCGGCTGCCTATGCGGCGCGCTGTTCCTCGGCGTTATCAATAACGCGCTGCCGGTGATTGGCATTTCGCCGTTCTGGCAAATGGCCATTTCCGGCGCGGTGATCGTCATTGCGGTGCTGCTTAACGAACGCGGTAATAAAGGTAGCGGACGATTAATCCTGCGCAACGCGGCGCTGGCGCGGCAGAAACAGGCGGTGAAATCATGAGCAAAATAATGATGTCTGAAGAGATGAAAAGCGCCCCGGCCGCGCCGTCGCCGCTGCGCCGCTTGCTGTGCTGGGAAGGGTTTCTGCTGGCGGTAACCCTGGCGGTATTCGTGGTTAACGCCCTGGCGTCACCCTGGTTCCTTAATATCTGGAACCTGTCGGACGCCACGTTTAACTTTACCGAAAAAGCGATCATCGTGCTGCCGATGGCGATGCTGATTATCGCCAGAGAGATCGACCTTTCGGTAGCCTCGACGATGGCGCTGAGCTCAACGGCGATGGGCTTCTGCGCGGCGGCGGGTATGGATACGCCGCTGCTGGTGGCCGTCGGGCTGGGCGTGGGGCTGCTGTGCGGCCTGTTCAACGGTATCCTGGTGACGCGCTTTAACCTGTCGTCGATTGTGATCACCATCGGCACCATGAGCCTGTATCGCGGAATAACCTACATTCTGCTGGGCGACAAGGCGCTCAATCACTACCCGGACAGCTTCGCCTGGTTCGGCCAGGGCTACGTGTGGGGGGCGCTCTCTTTTGAGTTCGCGCTGTTTATCCTCCTCGCCGCCGCCTTTACCTTCCTGCTGCATAAAACCAACTTTGGTCGCCGGACCTACGCCATCGGCAATAACCCGACCGGAGCCTGGTTCTCCGGAATCAACGTCAAGCGCCACAATCTGGTGCTGTTCGCGCTGGTCGGGCTGATGGCCGGGCTGGCGGCGGTCCTGCTGACCTCGAGGCTCGGCAGCACCCGCCCGACGCTGGCGATGGGCTGGGAGCTGGCGGTCGTCACGATGGCGGTGCTCGGCGGCGTCAATATTCTCGGCGGCTCCGGCAGCATGGTGGGGGTGATTATCGCCGCCTTCCTGATGGGGCTGGTGACGTTTGGCCTGAGCCTGCTCAACGTGCCGGGGATCGTGATGTCGATCATCATCGGCGCGATGCTGATCGTGGTGATCTCGCTGCCGATTATTACCCGGCGGATGATGCAGCGAAGACGAATTTAATTTCCCCTTCACCCTAATCTGACCGGTACGTGTAGTCCGGGTAAGGCGCCAGCCGCGACCCGGGGGCGGGTGAAGGGAAACGGATTACCCAAAATCAACATTAAGGAGAATTATCATGAGTTTTATGTTGGCACTGCCCAAAATCAGCCTCCATGGCGCGGGCGCAATCGGCGATATGGTCAAGCTGGTGGCGGGTAAACGCTGGGGCAAAGCGCTGATCGTCACCGACGGCCAGCTGGTGAAGCTGGGGCTGCTCGACAGCCTGTTTACCGCCCTGGATGAACAGCAGATGTCTTACCATCTGTTTGACGAGGTGTTCCCTAACCCAACGGAAGCGCTGGTGCAAAAAGGCTACGCGGAGTATCGGGAGGCCGGATGTGATTACCTTATCGCCTTCGGCGGCGGCAGCCCGATTGATACCGCCAAAGCGATAAAAATCCTCACCGCCAACCCGGGGCCATCGACCGCCTATTCCGGCGTCGGCAAAGTGAAAAACGCCGGCGTGCCGCTGGTGGCCATCAACACGACCGCCGGCACCGCGGCGGAGATGACCAGCAACGCGGTTATTATCGACGCCGAGCGCCAGGTAAAAGAGGTGATTATCGATCCCAATATCATTCCCGATATCGCCGTCGATGACGCCAGCGTGATGCTGGATATCCCGCCGTCCATTACCGCCGCCACCGGCATGGACGCGCTGACCCACGCCATTGAAGCCTTTGTTTCCGTTGGCGCGCACCCGCTGACCGATGCCAATGCCCTGGAAGCGATTCGCCTGATCAACCAATGGCTGCCGCAAGCCGTGGACGACGGACACAATCTTGAAGCCCGCGAGCAGATGGCGTTTGGCCAGTATCTGGCGGGCATGGCGTTTAACAGCGCCGGTCTTGGTCTGGTGCACGCGCTGGCTCATCAGCCGGGCGCTACCCACAACCTGCCGCACGGCGTGTGCAACGCCATCCTGCTGCCGATCATCGAAAACTTTAATCGCCCGAACGCGGTTGCCCGCTTCGCGCGCGTGGCGCAGGCGATGGGCGTCGATACCCGCGGTATGAGCGATGAAGCGGCCAGCATGGAGGCCATCAACGCCATCCGCGCGCTAAGCAAACGCGTCGGCATTCCGCAAGGCTTCAGCCAGCTTGGCGTCAGCAAAGCCGATATTGAAGGCTGGCTGGATAAAGCGCTGGCCGACCCGTGCGCACCGTGCAATCCGCGCACCGCCAGCCGCGATGAAGTCCGCGAACTCTATCTGGAGGCATTATGATCCGCAAAGCTTTCGTGATGCAGGTAAACCCGGACGCGCATGAAGAGTATCAGCGCCGTCATAACCCCATCTGGCCGGAACTGGAAGCGGTGCTGAAAGCCCACGGCGCGCACCACTACGCGATTTATCTCGATAAAGAGCGCCATCTGCTGTTCGCCACGGTGGAGATTGAATCCGAAGCGCGCTGGGACGCCGTCGCCGGGACCGAGGTGTGCCAGCGCTGGTGGCAGCATATGCGCGATGTGATGCCTGCCAATCCGGACAACAGTCCGGTGAGCGCGGAGCTTAAAGAGGTGTTTTATCTGGAGTAAAACTATGGCTGCCCCGTTGTGCTGAGCGGGGCAGCCGTTGCAAGCGCTTAGAAGAAGTACTTAAAGCGCACCCGCGCGCCGTAGCGATCGTCATCATCCCCCTGGCTCAGCTTCTCGTCGCTGTCGAGAATGGAGTAATAGGCGCCGAGATAGATATTAAAGTTCTGCATATTCATCACGTTCGGAATTTGATACGACGCGTGGAAGGTATGAATATTGTAGGTGCCTTCATCCTTAATCCAGCAGTCGTTCTCGCAAATCACCCCGGCATAATCGCTGATTTTGTTATGCGCGTAGATATATCCCAGCTCGAAGCGCCGCCACAGCGCGTTCACCCCGGCGGTAAAATCCTGTTCGTTGCTGGCGTCCATATAAGCGGTATTCAGATTCACCACCACCCCGCCCTCCGGGTCGCGCTTCAGGCCGTTCCAGGTCATGGTCAGGCCATAGCCGGTGCGCCCCGACTGATCGATAAAGTTGCCCTGGGCATCTTTATAGCCGTAGGCGTTCTGCACCACGTTCGCTTCCATGGCCGCGGCAACGGAAAATTCGTCTTTCGCCCATGACACCACCGGGCGCAAATAGGCGACGTTCTTTTTCTGCTCCATATCGCGACCATGGTAGCCATCGTTGTCGTACAGCGACGTACCGTCTTCCAGCAGGGTGTTGAGCTCAAAATACCAGTTATCAAGCTGCTTGCTCAGCAGGAAGTTGCCGCCTGCGTCAGAGCGGCCGCGACCCTCTTTCATCATATAGATATAGCCATGGCCGTCGCTGTAGAGGTCGTTGGCGGTATTACCGGAGTGCTCGACGAAGGTGTCCTGATTCAGCGGGAACATATCGTACGCTTCAAAGCGCCCCACTTTCACCTTCCAGTCGTTCTCCTGACCAAAGAAGAAAACCGCGTCGTCGAGGTTCATCGAGCCGGTCATATCCGCCAGCGGCTGGACAGAGAAACCGGCAAAATAGCCGTTATCCGTTTTGCGGATACCGTCGAAGCCGAGCAGGATACGGCCGTTTAAATCCCACTTATCGTAGGTGGGATCGCTGCCAACATCGGCGTTGGTCATCGCCAGCAGGCCGTGTTTGCTTTCCGCGTCCATGTTGAACTCCACGTCGCCGTAGATTTTCAGATCGCCATAGCCGGATAATTTCAGCTCCGGGACGCTAAGATTCTTTTTACTCTCCGCGGTTGCCGCCGCGCTGTTTACCGGCACACGGGTTTGCGCCGCCTGAATCGCGGCATTCTGCTTCGCCTGTAAATCCCGCACCTGGCCTTCCGCTACCGTCGCCCGGCTTTCCGCGGCGGCAAGCCGCGCTTCAAGCTGTTCCATTCGTTGTTCCAGCGTCAGTTGATTATTTTTCCCGACCGCCGATCCCGTTATTAAACACAAGCCTAGCGCTATTGATAATGTTGTTTTATTCATTTTTATTTTCCCAGAGGTAATAGGTGGGATAAGGTGAATAAAAATATTCACCTTTTATATTTTGATTTTTATTTAGCAGAAGAATGAATGAAATAACGTGTAATCTGCCTCCTTAAATAACGTCATTCGCTATACAGATTAACAAACAGAGTGAATATTAATTTCCAGCAACCGGAGTTGCCCTGAAGGCATTACGCGCTCGGTCTATGACCACCTGTGCGTCACTGCCGCTATCAAGTATCGTGTTTTGCGCGGATTCTTTTTCTACCTGCACGGCGACCGCATCAAGTTCTTTTAACCTGGCCGTCGTCAGCAAAGCGCTGACCTGCGCCGCAAAGCAGGCATCCTCTTCGGAGGGCTGCGCCTGCGCCGCTGACGTCTCCGTGGTCGCCACGATATGGTTATTCGCAATATAATTCCCTTTGCCGGAAACAAGGCGGATGATGACCGGTTTTATTCCCTGCGGCTTGAGATACTGGGGAAGGTGCGAACAAGTTCCTGATATGAGATCATCATATTCATCCGGAGCGCATCCCAGAGGGACATCATGAGCCATCAACTCACCTTCGCCGATAGTGAATTCAGCACTAAGCGCCGTCAGACCCGAAAAGAGATTTTCCTCTCCCGCATGGAGCAGATTCTGCCATGGCAGAATATGACCGCTGTCATCGAGCCGTTTTATCCCAAGGCGGGCAATGGCCGACGGCCCTATCCGCTGGAGACCATGCTGCGTATTCACTGCATGCAGCATTGGTACAACCTGAGCGACGGTGCCATGGAAGATGCCCTGTACGAAATCGCCTCCATGCGCCTGTTTGCCCGATTATCCCTGGATAGCGCCCTGCCGGACCGCACCACCATCATGAATTTCCGCCACCTGCTGGAGCAGCATCAACTGGCCCGCCAATTGTTCAAGACCATCAATCGCTGGCTGGCCGAAGCAGGCGTCATGATGACTCAAGGCACCTTGGTCGATGCCACCATCATTGAGGCACCCAGCTCGACCAAGAACAAAGAGCAGCAACGCGATCCGGAGATGCATCAGACCAAGAAAGGCAATCAGTGGCACTTTGGCATGAAGGCCCACATTGGTGTCGATGCCAAGAGTGGCCTGACCCACAGCCTGGTCACCACCGCGGCCAACGAGCATGACCTCAATCAGCTGGGTAATCTGCTTCATGGAGAGGAGCAATTTGTCTCAGCCGATGCCGGCTACCAAGGAGCGCCACAGCGCGAGGAGCTGGCCGAGGTGGATGTGGACTGGCTGATCGCCGGGCGTCCCGGCAGGGTAAAAACCTTGAAGCAGCATCCGCGCAAGAACAAAACGGCCATCAACATCGAATACATGAAAGCCAGCATCCGTGCCAAGGTGGAGCACCCGTTTCGCATCATCAAGCGGCAGTTCGGCTTCGTGAAAGCCAGATACAAGGGGCTGCTGAAAAACGATAACCAACTGGCGATGTTATTCACCCTGGCCAACCTGTTTCGGGTGGACCAAATGATACGTCAGTGGGAGAGATCTCAGTAAAAACCGGAAATAACGCCAGAAATGGTGGAAAAAATAGCCTAAATAGGCTGATTCGATGTGTTTGCGGGAAAAAAATCGGCCCAGATCCGCGAAATTTTAATCAGCGAGTCAGCTTGGGAAGAAATGACCTGCTTATTCGCACCTTCCCTAGAGCGGACCACGCCCGATAAGTGAACGCTGCTTGCGCCGCGCGGGAAGATATTGTTGGTAGAAATTAATAGCCCACCAAAATTTTCGGCATAAATAGAATAGCCTTTATAGCCCGCGCCAATCAGGTTATCGGTTATTTTTGAAGCCTGCCCGGCGCCACGCAGCTCGATACAGTTACCGCATTCGGCGATAAAGTTATTATGGATCGCCATTGCATCGCTATTGTACGCGGTGAGGCCATGCTCCAGATAGATAAATCCCATCCCGGTAATGCGGAAAGCATCCTGCGCGCTGGCGATATAAATCCCGGTTTTGCCGTTCGTATAGCTATTTTCCGGGTCGTTGTTTCCCAGCCCATCATCAACAAAGTGCAAACCATCAATACAGAAGTTTTCGAACGCCACCGAACTGATACGCGGCGCCCCGCTGCGTTTCACGTAAAATGCAGCGCCAGCGTGTTCTTCATCGCCGGGCTGCGGGCAGAGATCGACCAGAATACGGCTCCCGCCCGGCCATATATCGTGCAAATTCGCCCACTCGTCCGCCGGCGTATTAAAGCGAATGCTCGAGGAGACAAAACCATGCCCGGAACCCATAATTTTTAAATAACTGATATCAATTAAGACCTGCGTCTTCAGATGATAATCGCCGGGCGGAATATAAATCGCGGCGCCCGGTTTACCCCCGTCGTTTATATCGGTTTCAGTTTGCCTGGATTTAATATCGGCGAGAATACTGTTAATGACTTCGCCAATATCCTCATACGGGTTGCCGACGTGCCACTGCGTAACATCATAATAATTTTTACGTACCATGAAAAACCGCCTCTAATGATAATAAGAAATCGAACATCAACGCTTAAATTTGACTTTGCTTATTCCTGCGAATACGTCGAGCGATATTGCGTAAGCTGTGCCGGCGCGCCGGAGAGCTGGATCCGGGTGAGCTGACTGCATGAGTAATAGCGTCGCGTACCGCATACGCTGCCCTGATTTGCGAAGACCTCAACAATCCCGGCATCAAAACACAGCGTGACGTCGCTGACGCTGGGCACCGGCGCGCGGTAACGCCCATCGTCCCGGCCTTTTTCATATAGCGTCAGATTTTTACCCTCCTGTTCGAGGATGATTTGCTGACCGCTATCGCCCGTTAACGTCAAACGGAAACCACCGGCAGGCATAAAGGTTACAATGCCGGCTTTACAGCCTTTCTCATTAACCCAGATATCACCGTCATCCAGCGCATGGCGGCTGACGACCAATGATTCCGGCGGCAGCTCCGGCATCATGCATAGCCGCTGCTGCGCATTGAGATGAAAGCGACGCGGGAGCGACATTTCCCCCGAGTAAGCGGAATCCACCGGTTTCTGCGTCGCCCAGTTATATAACCAGGCAAAACCGATTCTTCGGTCGTCCTCACCCCAGGTTTGCAGGGCGTAGAAATCCGTACCGAAATCTAAAGTCTGTAGCGGCTGCTCGGACGGCGTGAAATAGCCGTTCCGGAAAGTACCGGTCTGGGCAAAAAGCAAATTATGCCGCCCGGTTGTCGGCTCCTTGTAGCCAACGACGCCGATAATTAATACCCATACGCCATCCAGGCAGAAGAAATCCGGGCATTCGACGCAGCGACCGCCGTTTTCGCGAAAATAGCCGGGAGCGACATACAGCACATGATGGAACGTCCAGCGTTCACTATCCGCAGAGTGAAAGAGCAGCATCGCCGGATCGCCGTTTACCGACGCGCCGAGGATCATATAAAAGGTGGCATCGGCCTCTTCGTACCACACTTTTGGATCGCGGAAATCGCAGTCCACGCCCGCAGGCAGGTCGGTTAAGACGGTTTTCACCCATTCCGGCTTATCGTAGTCGTCGTGCGCAACGGCCATTTTCTGCACTTCCCGGTAGCCGCGATACAGATCGTAAGCCGGGAGCCGTTCGGTATACCAGAAGCGGGTTTTTCCTTGTTTATCAATATACGCGCTGCCGGAAAACGCGCCGCCCGTCGCGCCCAGCGCGGAAAGATTCTGCTCCGGCTGGAGGAAAACCGGATAATGCCGCCAGTGATACAGATCGCGGCTCACCGCATGATTCCAGTGCATGGGGCCCCATTGGCTGGAGTGCGGATGATACTGGTAAAACAGATGCCACTCGCCGTTCTTATAGTGCAGCCCGTTAGGATCGTTCATCCAGCCGGTACGCGGCGAGAAATGCAATGCCGGGCGCAGCGGCTCCCGCAGATACTCGTCAGCAACATCCTGACCGCTCATCAGGCGCAAATCCTGCCCGGCTGTCGCGATAAAGGTGACGCCGCGCGCGCGCAGTGAATCCGGATGCCAGGTGTAACAAAGCGATATCTCGCTATATTCCGGCAGCCACTCCAGGGTGGCAACGCCGTCCTGAAACGAGGTCCAGGTAAAATACTGGAAGTAGCGCGGCGCCTCCTGAATCTTAAATACAACCTGACCGTTCACGCGAATAGAAAACAGGGGTTGCGCCGCCGGTTCGGACGCTTTCAGCCACAAATCAATGCGCTGACCTTGTTTAATATTAAATGACAGGGACATCCTGAACCTCCTGTGGTTGACCGCGACCTTTTTCCAGCTCACGTTTTGCAAGATCCGTTTTGATTTTCTCAAGGAACGCGTTATTCAGCTTGAAGTAGCGCACCAGATACGCGCTGATGAAATAACTCACCATCGGCAGCAGTGAGAACATCATGATAATGCCTTGAATCGTCTGCGAATTTTGCTGCGGCTCATTCGCGACATAGCCGGTAAACGCCAGAATCCAGGCGACGATAGCGCCGGCGACCGCCAGCCCCATTTTGAGCATAAACAGGTTTCCCGCGAAGGAGATGCCGGTCAGGCGTTTACCAAATTTCCAGTCGCCGTAGTCATCGACATCGGACATCATCGCCCACAAAATGGGGCCAGACTGAATTAAATGCAGAACGTTAATAATGATGAATAGCGTCATCAGCGGGGTCAGGGATTGCGGATCAACAAACCACAGCGCAAATGAGAGAATGCCGAGAATAATATTAATAATGCGGAACAGCGCCAGCTTATCAAAGCGATCGGTCAGCGGTTTGGCAAGCACGCTGCCCAGCATATTACAGGCCACGCCCAGCGCCATAAAGAAGGTAATAAATCCGACCGACTCTTTCATGACGTAAGTAGCATAATAGATAGTGACGCCGCCGCGGATAAATGCCGGGAAAACGTTCAGGAAGGTAATAGTGATCATCAAGAGCCACTGATCGTTTTTGATAATATCCCGCAGGTCTTTCTTCAACGACTCGTTTTGCTTAACCGATACCACCCGCTCTTTAATGCTGGAAAAGCAGAACAGGAACATCAGCGTTGCCGCACCGCCCATAATGATCATGGTTAGCTGGAAACCGGACGCACGATCGCCGTTACCCAGCCAGTCCGTTAACGGCAGAATAGAGGAGGAGATAATTAATGTTGCCAGGCCATTAAGGAAAAAGCGCCACGACAGGCAGCCCATGCGCTCTTTCTGATTGAGCGTAATGACGCCGCCGACCGAGCAATAGGGAATATTAATCGCGGTATAAATCAGCGACATGACCAGATAGGTAACCCAGGCATAGATAATCTTGCCGTTCATGCTGAGCTCTGGGGTCGTGAACATCAGTACCGCGCCCAGACCAAACGGAAACGCCATCCATAATAACCATGGGCGGAATTTACCCCAGCGCGAGACGGTGCGGTCGCAGATGGCCCCCATCAGCGGATCGCTAAAAGCGTCAAAGATGCGGATAACCAGGAATAATGTGCCCACCACCCCGGCGTTCAGGCCATATACATCGGTATAAAACCACGTCAGATAGAGCGCCAGTACGCTCCATATCATTCCTGAACCAGCGTCACCCATGCCGTAGCCGATCTTCTCCCTCAGCCCCAGCTTTTCATAAGCGCTTGGCTTTTCCATTGCGGTAGCAGACATAAATATACCTATTTTTTGTTAAAAGGAGCCCATGGCGCAAATTGTCGCGCCATTTCTAAACATAAATCCCTTACAGGGAAGTAATATTAATTTTTACGCTGCTCTCACGGATAATTAACCGCGAGACAATTTCGTGCATTTCAATACTGTCCGGCTGCTGTTGATATTTCACCATCTGAAACGCGAGGTGAGCAATTTCATTTACCGGCTGTGCAACGCTGGTGATTTTTTTAGTTTGCGCCAGCAGGGTATTATCAAAGCTGGCAATCGCAATATCTTCAGGAACGGAGATGCTCTTTTCTTTTAGCCCATCGATAATATAGTTTGCCGCAATGTCGTTATACACTAACAGACATGTACAGGTTCGCGTCGGCTCGCTGAGTTTCTCGATAATGTCATCAAGAATACTAATATGGCCTGATATCTTTTCACCCTCGCCTTTGGCTATCCAGAACGAATTATCTTTCGCAAGCTTTAAACCGTGACTCGCTATTTTTTTGCTGTACGACGAGACCTTGCGGCTATCCACCCCTTCCTGGGCAACAAAGCCAAATGAAAGATGGCCCGTATGAATAAAATGTTCCGCAATACTTTCCGCCCCCCGATCCTGGTTAATCGATACGGAATTAAAGAACCGGGACACCTGAGTGACAACGGCAACCGGGATCCGGGTAATACTTAACCATTCTGAAAGTTCGGCTTCAGCTTCTGTCGGCACCCATAGCAAGCTGTCAATGCCCATCCCCACTAAGGTCTGAATAATATGTTTATCCTGCTGCGGCTGGTTCTGATGCGTTTTAACGATCACCGATTTGCCGATATACCGGGCCTCTTCTTCTACCGTCGCCAACAGTTCGCAGAAGTGAGGATTCACCAGATTAGGCAAAACCACACCAATCAGCCCTGAACATTTCCCGCTAAGCTGAAACGAACTCTTGCTGGGGACATAGCAGAGGTAATCCATCGCATCACGCACCGCCTGCCGCGTTTCCGGCACGACGCTGGGATGATTGTTGAGCACTCGCGATACGGTCGCCGTCGAGACCCCCGCTCTTTTCGCTACGTCTTTAATGGATGCCATGATGATTGAATACGCCCCCTAACACTGGCGCTCACTATAAATGGCGAGCGCGGTTGAAAATGTAAGCCAGTTCACATGTTGCTTTGTTACATGGAATCACGTTTAGCCTTCGCAATTTCATAGCCCTATTATGGGTTTTTATTAAAACCAGGCGAGAATATATTACGAGCACCATCAACAGGAAAGCAGAATACAGGAAGGGAGAATAAGAGATTATGCTATTGCTGCGGGATGGCGTTGGCTGGCGCGATAAATACGCAGCATGCGGGGATCCGCGGATGGTCTATGCACGCCCGGCCACGGCAGCCTGCTACGCCGTACGCGACCATTAGCGTTTAAATTGTAGAATTAAAGATGACATGCTGGGCGCGCCGAGTTTTTTCAGCGCTTTGATTTTATGCGTGCTCACGGTTTTAATCGTAATACCCAGTGATTTCCCTATGTGATGATACTGCTTTCCGCAGCACAGCATTCTGATCACTTGATACTCTTTATGGGTCAGCAGGGTCTCCCAGCGGGAGATATAATTATTTCGCTGATAGCCCCTCAGTATTAATTTCAAATATTCCCATATTTCATCTTCAGTTGAGGAAACATGATAGCGCGCATAATGCGGCAAATCAGAAAGATTGCTCCAGAATGAGCGAAAAACAAACACGGCGATGTCTCTGGCCTGCCTTTTTAGATAATCGCCAAAAACAAACGCATCGTAGATGTTCTCTCCTTCACCAAACGTTTCCATTAGCACGCCGGAGAGCGTAACGCTCTCCATTAATGCTTTTAAGGACTTCAGGTCGTGACAAAAGTGCAGCTGAATAGCGGGCATCGCCTTTTGTTCATGCAGGCTATTCAGCCCCAGGCAGAAATAACGATTTGGAGACATTACGGCCACATGTAAAATAGAACTCATAATGAATAAACACCATCTTATAATATATTTTATTTTGCAGAGTGAATTAACCAAGGGCCGTGGAAATAATCAACCGGCAGCATCAGCGTATCACCAATAAACGACAGCGGCGTATCCAGGGTCCATAATGTGCCCTGAAGATAATTATAATCATACTCGCTGTCACCGCGGATCACCGCGATATCCGTTTTAACCCCTGGATACCACGTTTCGCCCTCCGCCAGAGTGGTTCTTCCCATGACGCTGCCGCAGCCCGTCAGCAGAAAACAGACAGCCATACAACCCATCACTTTCGGATTCATATCATCTCAGCCATCAGGATAACGTTGGTACGGTGCCGGCCACGCGAATATCCATCTGCGGATAAGGAATCGCAATATGATGTTCGTCCAGCGCCTCTTTAATATTCTCCAGCAGATCGTAATAGGTATCCCAGTAATGGGTGTTTTTCACCCACACGCGCACGGTAAAATTAAGTGACGAGGCGCCAAGTTCGGCCAGACGAACGGTGGTGTCACGCTGCCGATCGATGCGTCTGTCAGCATCGATGACCGCCAGAATAACGCGCTTCACTTCCGCAATCCGGCTATCGTAGCCGACGCTAATCATCAAATCGATACGCCGAAATGGATGGCGCGAATAGTTAACGATGCTGTCGGCGATAATTTTGCCGTTCGGGATCACCACGTCTTTATTATCCGCGGTGAGCAAGGTGGTAGAAAATATATGTACGGATTCCACCACTCCGGTAATGGCCCCGATCTGCACCAGGTTTCCGGCCCGGAAAGGACGTAGCGTGACTAGCAGTACGCCAGCGGCAAAGTTTGATAGAGATCCCTGCAGCGCAAGCCCCACCGCCAGCCCCGCCGCGCCGATAACCGCAATAATTGAGGACGTTTCTATGCCTAAGCGGCCAAGCGCGGCGATAGCCGCAAACGCCAGCGTGATATAGCGTACCAGGGCGGCAAAGAAATGGATAACGGTAATATCTACCCTGCGCCGCAGAAGTATTTTCTCGATACCTTTAGATAATAAGGTTGAGACAACCCGGCCGATAAAAAAGAGAATACAAGCGGCAATCACGTTCCAGCCATACTGAAGAATTGTATCGCCATGCCCTTTTAACCACTCCAGCGAAGAAGCGATCTGCGGAAATAAAACCACCTTAGCCATATATTATTTCTTTTCTGCGTAAAACATATGAGGAATAGTATAGAGGAATATGTGGTGATTCAATAAATTCGCAGCGATAAAGTGGTCGTAGATTGTAAGAATAATAAAATTATGTAATTTCTTGCTAACATCTTAATTTTCTGACGAGATAAATATCTTCAACCCAATGAGCTGAAGATATTTAAATGTCATTAAACTTAATAGTAATTAATCGTTAACTGTTCAAGCTGCTTTTGTTTATCAAGAAATGTTTTTTGCACCACCGCATTACTGACATCCAGCGAAACGCTGCTGACGTGCGCCGCGGAATAATGAGAAATGGTCTTATCGCGATAACAGAATAATTCATTTTGGCCGGGCGTGTTCCAGCATCCCGACTCCACAACGGTGCCAATGAAGCGGACTTTTCCGGTATGGCCGGCGTAGCAAAAAGAAGAAGTGCAGGCGAGAAGTAAAACCGCTGCGGCAGTGCATTGACGTGCGTCCATGGGGTAACACTCCTGTGTTGGGCATTTTTGAAATCAATTTCAAACCACAGGAGATAATTACACTGCTAATTATATTCGATCAATGCTTTTTCAGCCCCGACCGGCAATATACGTAAAAAGGCTCAGCTGCCTCTGCGACGCTGAGCCCGCGGTCATAACCGGCATCGGCACTACGATGAAAAACGCCGGTCCTCAGGATAGAGCCGCCGGGCCTCCTCGCGCAAAGCCCGGGCATTTTTCTGTTGCCCAAGATACCGCTCGACGTTAATAAGATTGTTGTACATATCGGCGTCGTTCCACACCGCAATCCAGCGCCTGCCGAGCTGGTTGAAAGCCTCCAGGTCCTCGACGTTAGCGCTCGACTGATAGCGGATGATATAGCTGAGCGCCCGATCTTTACGCAGCCTTTCGCTGCCGATGCCGATGTCATGCAGCCGCAGTACGCGGCTGGCAAAACGCTGCGGCGACTGCTGAAAAGCGGTCAGATAGTGCCCCTGCCAGAAGGCGCAGCCGGTGAGCAGCGCGCCGTAGCAGGCCAGGATCATCAGCGCGCAGGGCACCGGCCGCGTGGAGGGAGCGGTGAATGCGGACAGCGGCGCCTGTTCGCCGGTCGGACAGCGATCGGCCAGGTTGACCAGGATAAGAACGAGCAACCAGTGTACCGGCGATTGATACAGCGGATACTCCAGCTGCGTGTGCAGCAAAATGGGCATCAGGCAGGCCAGCAGCGCCAGCTGCCGTACGCCGGGGCGGCGCAGCAGTAGCCTGAATCCGCTAACCCCCAGCACCAGCAGCCCGAGCAGGGCGACCGCTCCGCCCTCGACCCACCAGAACAGCAGGTCATTATGCGGATAGGTTAACCCCGGGACCCGGCGGGACAACGGCGGGACGCTATCGGCCACGAAATGGGCAAAGGACCAGGCGTATCCCCCGTAGCCCCAGCCGACGATCGGATGCTGCAGTATCATTTTCCAGGTCTGCTGCAGAATAAAAACCCGCTCAAGATTCGAGCCGTCATGTTCATGCAGGGCGTTGAGTAACGAGACCGATAGCAGGGCAAGCCCCAGCAGCACGCCGGCCACCGGCGCCAGTACGACACGCCAGCGTGCCCCGCGCGCGGCGGAGCGGCGTAACGGCGAGAAGCAAAAAATGGTCACCATCATCAGCCAGCAGACCACGCCGCCCAGCCATCCGGTGCGGGATTTCAGCAGGGTCAGCGTGGCGTAGAGCAGCCCGAGCCCGAGCGCGCTTCCCCACTGACGATATCTCTCCCTCGCGACGCTGCGGCAGACAAAGCGGGCGTCGGCCGCCAGCCACAGCAGCACCGCGGCGCCGGTGGCAATAAAGGAGCCGGTGACGTTGCGTTGCAGAAAAACGCCGATCGCGAACTGACCGGCCTGGCGCTGCGCCGCCTGCGCCGGCAGCGGCAGCCACGCCGGATGACCGATACCCACCAGCGCATAGACCGCCTGAATCAGGGTGGCGGCGACGATCAGCCATAGTACGGTCTGCTGCTGACGCGGCGTGAGCCGACAATTCAGCAGCAGATAATAAAACGCCACGCCCGCCCACAGGCCCGCCAGGCGCGGGAAGGCGTCCAGCCGCCAGTCGGCGGAGGGGCTCCAGAGCAGGGGCAGCGTCAGCAGTAACGCCGCCAGCGCCATGCCGCGCAGGAACGGGCTGCTGCGCAGTCTCTGATGCCGCAAAAACCAGGCGCAGCCGACCATCGCGACCAGCAGCACGCACCAGACCAGCAGCGGTTCCGGTAAATCGGCGCCGCTGCCGCCGGTGCTGGGCAGGACAATATGCATAACGCCAAGCAGGATCAGCGCCAGCATCATAAGGAGCCAGCGGGAGGCCGCCGTTACCGGCGCCTCCCCGAGTTTTGTTTGCATCTTATTGCCCCTTCCTGGCCTGCGCATCGGGCGAAATATGCATGGCTGGCATGGCCCGACCATAGTCGTTAAGGGTCTGCCACTGCAGCGCGCAGCCGCCCTGCGCCGGACACCACGCCACCGAGCGGCTGGAAAGCGGCGCGACCATCCCGGCCCCGGCGATACTCTGGCCGTTGGCCTGCATATTCAGCAGCGTGACGTAAAACGGCGTCGGGTTCTGCACCGTTACCGTTTTACCCTCGCGCCGCCAGGTCAGCTGGCGATAAGCCTGCTGTGAATCCCCTTGTACGCCTTTCGGGCGATAGAACAGCTTCATGCGGCTGCGCACCGCAATCTGCAGGGTATTCTGCTGCTGACTGTCGGCCTGAGGGATATTGGCCACCGTGACCCAAAACAGACTTTCGCGGTCCGCCGGCAGCTGGCCGCTGGTGTACATCACGCGAATTTCATTTTCTTTATGGCCGTTTAGCGCAAAGACCGGGGGCGTCGCCACAAAAGGCACCGCCGCGTGCGGGTCGCCATCGGCAACGATTTTGCTCAGAATCAAGTAGCGCGAGGGCGATTGATTGATCACCCGGAACGATATCGACGGCTTACCCTCATTATAAATAAAGCGGGTCCCCCCGATCACCACGCCCGCCTGCGCCTGAAGGGATAAGGCGCTGAGCGCCAGCAGTACAGCGATTTTTCTCAACATGGACAGGCTACTGATAGGTCAGGCTAAAGGTGGTCGTGGCGTCAACGCTGCCGGCGGTAACCGGGCTGCTCGTCGCTACCATCTCACCGTAAAAGGTGAGGTTCTGGCTGGTTTGCTGCGGGTCGAGCGTATACTGGCGGCTGGCGCTGTTCAGCGGCACCAGCGTACGCTGGCTGTCTAAGATCGCCACCCCGACGCCCGCGGCGCTGCCCGCCTGGCTGGTTAACGCCAGCAGGGCGCTGTTGGTCGTATCCGCCTCGCCGGTAAAGGTTAATGAGACCGCCGACGCCGCGCTGCCGCAGTTTTCCAGCCCGATGGTGAACGCCACCGGCTGGGAGGCGCTGCCGGCTGCGGTAAACTGTTTCGCCGCAATGTCGCCCAGGGTCACCTGCTGATTCGCGGTATCGGTGGTCACGGTACAGGTGTTTCCCTGGATCGTGCCGGTAATGTTTACGGTGCCGTCGTGGGCCAGCGCTGAGCAGGACAAGCCGGATAGCGATAACAGCAGGATCGTCTTTTTCATTATTGATAGCTCACATCAAAATAGAGTACCGAAGAGGCGTTGCCGGGCGTGACCGGCACCGCGGTAGCTTTATAGCGCAGGCGAAACGTCAGGTCGTTATTTCCCTGGGTAATCGGGTATGCGTTATCGGTACTGTTGATCGCAATGGTGTTCATACTGCTGTCCAGCAGCTCAATCGCCACGCCGCTGGCCATTCCGCCGCCGCCGGAGGTATCGGAGAGGGCTAACAGCGATGGGTCGCTGCCGTCCGACGTGCCGCTGAACGCCACCGTCGACTGGCTGATCGCCGAGGTGCAGTTATTTAATTTGATATCAAACTGCTTCCACTCCGAGGTATCGCCGACGTTTTTAAATATCCCGGCGCTGAAATCGCCGATATGGATAGTCTGGTTCTGGCTGGCGGTGTCGATATCGCAGCTTTCCGCGACGATTGTACCGGTCATATCCAGCTCGACCTGGCCGCTATCAATATCATCGGCGATAGCGCTATGCATACCCGCGAGCGCCAGCAGCAGGGGAACGAGTTTTTTTGCCGCTTTCATCTTTTTTCCTCAGGCGAAGTCAACGCGAATATAGGCCGTCGCCGAAAAGGTCCCCTCTGCCGGGGCATTTCCGGTGGTACTAATCGGCGCGGCGTGGAAGGTCACCGTCGCCTGCAGGTTGTCGTCCAGCTGGAACGGGATCAGGCCGCTGTTCGGCTCAATCACCTTGCCGCTGTCATCGGTGATCTGCACGCCGACATCGTCGTTGCTGGTCTTAATCGCCGCCGGTTCATCCGCCGAAGCATCCGCCTGGAAGCGCAGGGTTAAGCTGGCATTAGCATCCATCCCGTTACATTTAATCGGCACGGTGATGGTTTTCGGCGTATAGCCGGCGGGCATCTGGCCTTTATTTTTAAATTCGCCCGACATAAATGAGCCAAAATCAACGGTCACGATTTGCCCGGCGTTAACGGAGCAGGTTTGGGGGACAATGACCTGGCCAGAGATATATACTGATGACATTGGTTCTGGTGAATAACTTCCCTTAACTGTAGAAATATAGGTATTTACAACATTAACCGTAGGTATAGTTACAGTCCCAACAAAAGGTTTAGAGAT
The DNA here is from genome assembly GCF_001753185.1 of Klebsiella sp. LTGPAF-6F. Taxonomy (NCBI): domain Bacteria; kingdom Pseudomonadati; phylum Pseudomonadota; class Gammaproteobacteria; order Enterobacterales; family Enterobacteriaceae; genus Klebsiella; species Klebsiella sp. LTGPAF-6F. The sequence goes on along the minus strand of NZ_CP017450.1, from coordinate 80,306 downwards.
ATAAAGAGATAATTTTCCTTGACTACCAGTTCCCACAGAGTGTTGAGTACCGTAAGTGCTGCAATCACAAGCTGCTCCTGATGTGATATCTATCCATGGGGTTGCTACATACGTATTTGTTGTACCCGCAAGCCAAACAGATGTCGCTACCTCAAGGTAATCATTTATTTTATAAAATTGATAACTACCATCATTATGTCCTAAAGGTAAATCTGTAGATGCTGAATAATAAAAAAGCGGATTTGCGATAGATGGATCGGCATCACAAGAATCGTTAAACGTTGTACCTAGGTTCCAAGTATATGCATCAAGGAATGTTTTACCTGCCACATTTTGAGATGCATCAGTAATACTCATCGAGCCAAAATTGTACGTAAATGTCTGGGTACCATTTACAGCAGTACACCATCCCGTATAACCCCACGCCACCGATGACCATCCGGCGAGTGTAATACCCAGAATTAAAAACAACCGCGAAAATAACTTCATTACTGGCACCTTTCACTTAATTTATTCACCGGCTGCTGCTTCGCGCTTTCCGGAAGTTGATATTTCACCATGCAGTGCTGTCCGGCGCTCTCGCCCCACTGCACTTCCAGCATGCCGTTCAGCGGCAGCCCGGCGAGGTAGGCCTGGCCGTCGTCGCCGACGATGGTGCTGTTACCCGCTTTCTGGCTGACCGTGGCGCCAAACGGCACCGGCTTACCGTTATGCATCAGGGTCATCAGCGCGCGCACTCCGACGTGGGCGTTAAATTCGGCGCGCACCAGCGCCCCCTGGGTCGGCACCACGTTGGTGACCGCGTCTTCAATATCGACGTTCTGCCCCATGGAGTTGGTATTCAGCGCTACGCGGTTCTGGCGATAGGTGGTGGCGTACGGGATCACCGCGTAGCCGCGCCAGTCGGTTTTCACCCCGGTGGCGTTTTCCAGCTCGACGCCGGCCGCCCCCGGCGCTTTCACCAGAATGTTGGTGTCGCCGAGCGGCTGGCTAAGGGTGACGCCGTTGCGGTGGACCACCACGCCGCCGCTCACCCCGTAGTTCACCTGATGGTAGCCGTCGCTGTAGTTGTAGCCGGCCTGCAGGTTACCGTAGGTGCCCCGATAGCTCATGTTAGCGTTGCCGCTGTTGCTGGTGCCGTGGTTGCCGTCGCTCTCCTGCACGTTATAGCTCAGGTTGTTATCCGCCAGCAGCGTCCCGTTGATGCCGGTGGTCCCGGTGGTCTTACCGTGCTGGTCGGTGGTGGTGCCGAAGCTCATATTGGTGGTATTGGCCGAACGGTAGATATCCGCGCTATGGTTGCTGGAGAGCCACTGGCCAATCGGCAGCGAAATATTAAAGGCGTAGATCTGATCCGCCTCCTCTTCCCCCGGCGACTTGTCATAGTTCCACGTCAGGCTATAGGAGATGCCGTTCCAGCTGCCGTTATAGCCCACCTGCAACATGCGATCTTTCTCATCGGTGTGCCAGTAGGTCTGCTCGGAGCCGGTGACAAAAATCGAGCCGATTTTGCCGACCTGCTGCGAGATATTGAGCTGCGCTTTGCCTTTTTTGGTGTAGTAGAGATCGTAGTAATCGGTCCACACCGGCTTATCCTGCTTGCCGTCGTGATCCTCATCCTTCCACTCATTGTCGCCGGTATAGCCGCTCATGTTTTTATACGTCGTCTCGTCGAGGGTGTAGAACCCCTCCGTCGAGTAGCGGTAGCCCAGCAGCTGGAAGTTAGTGCCGAGATCGTTCAGCGCCTTAGCGTACAGGAAGCGTACCGACTGGCCGTCGTGCTGGCTGCCGTCGGCGAGGGTGCTGTTGGCCTGGGTGATATCGGCGGAGATCGCGCCGAAATCCCCCATGTTCAGCCCGGCGCCCAGCGCGAAGGCGTGGTAGTCGTTGCTGACCTGCGAACCGCCGTAAAGGGTGAAACCATGCGGCAAACCATAGATCGCCGTTCCCTGGGCGAAATTGACCTCATCCTGATCATCGTTGGTGCTGCGGTATTTACCGGCGGTCAGGGCGTATTTCAGTCGTCCTTCGCGCTGCAGCAGCGGCACCGCGGAGTACGGCACGGTAAAGGTATTTTCGCTACCGTCGCTCTCTTTTACCGTCACCTGCAGGTCGCCGCTCGACGAGGTCGGGTAGAGATCGTTAATGGCGAAGGCGCCCGGCGAGACGTAGGTCTGGTAGATAACGTAGCCGTTCTGCTTGATGGTGACCCTGGCGTTGCTCTTCGCGATACCGCGGACCGTCGGCGCAAAGCCTTTCAGGCTGTCCGGCAGCATGTTGTCATCGGAGGCAATCTGGACGCCGCGAAAGCCGAGGCTGTCGAAAACGTCCGACGGGGTGTAGCTTTCCCCCAGCGTAAGCTCCGCCTTCAGCGGCGCGATCGTGCGCTCGACGTAGGTGCTGATATGCTCCCACTTGTTCTGCGTGTCGCCCTCGCCGCTGGTGTAGTTCCAGGTGGAGTAGTCGCGCAGGCGCCAGGCGCCGAGGTTCAGGCCGCTTTGCAGGTTGAGATAGTAGCTGTCTTCTTTGCTATCACCGCCGCTGTTGCCGCCGGTGAAGTCATAGTTCAGCAGCAGCGCGTTGATCCCCTGATCCCACTCTTCCGGGGGGATATAACCGCGCGCGCTCTGCTTTAGCGCCGCCTGCGGCACGCTGATGTTCAGCTGCTGATGCTCAAAGTCGAATTCGGTGGTAGCTTCCGGTATGGCGGCAAAGGGCACGCACTGCTCCGGCGCCAGCTTCGCCAGGTCCGGGAAGGCTTTGGTATTGACCCCCATCTGTTCCAGGCGCCCGGTGGTAAAGCACGGCGCCAGCCCGGTATCATCCTGGCCGCCTTTTGTCGCTTTAAAGTTCACGTCTTCCGTGGAGACCAGCTGCTTATTCAGATAAATATCAACGTGATATTTACCGGGGGCCTGGCTATCGCCCTTTTCGAAATGCGAAAGATCGGCCACCGCGTTAGGATCGTCCGATAAAAACGCAGGGTTAAAATAGTTATCCGCCAGCGCGGATAACGGTATTGCCGATAAGGTTGCCGGCAAAATAATACGGTATACCCGACGCCGGGCAAATAGAACCTGCATCACCGCGAGGGTGATATATTTTATTTTTAACGTCATTATTTTGCCGACCTGTTTATTATTCTATTATGGCTTTCTGTTCGGGCGAGTTTGCCCCGTAATCATTAATGGTCTGGAAGGTGATATTTCCCTGCGCGTTCGCCGGCAGTTTTAAATCCGCCTGCGACATCGGCGCCACCATTGTCGTCGGTAACGTTGCGGTACCGGCGTGAATCTGTACCAGCGTCATATAATAGGGCGTGGGATTTTTCACCGTCAGGGTATTACCGCTTTCGTGGAAGCGCAGCTTCGCCGGCGCATCAATCGAGGCCATTGGCAGATTTTTCGGGCGAACAAAAAGTTTAATCCGGCTCAGCACCGCGATCTGCAGGGTATTTTTCCCTTTGGTGTCTTTTGCCGCCGAGGGAATCGCTTTGACGTTAACCCAGTAGAGGCTTTCGCGATCCGTAGGCAGATTATTCGGCCCGACGTACATAATGCGCAGCGTATTTTCTTTCTGCGGCTTCATCACAAACAGCGGCGGGGTGATGACAAAATCGCTGCTTTTGCTTTCGCTGGCGTTTTCCACCCATGACTGAATTAAAAAGGTGGCCTTCGGGTCGGTATTATTCACCGCCAGTGAGACCTGATTATTGCCCTGCGGATAGATGACGCGGGTGGAACCTAGTGATACCCCGCCGTTCGCCGCGGCGTGCGCCTGCGCTTCGGTTTGCGCCTGCGCCGCGGGCACGGCCAGACCGGCACCGGCTAAGGCCAGCGCCACCAGAGACAGGCGGGAAAAAGAAATAACGGACATAAAGTGCCTTTCACAATAAAGATTTGCCGCGGACGGCATCAGGAAATTACAAATAGGTTAACGTGAACCAGGTTTGTGCGTTTGCATCCCCTGCCACGACGGTTCTCGAGGTCGCGCGATATTTGGCGACAAAATTGAGTACGGTCGTATTGTCCTGAATAGCGGTAAAATTCATCGGCTGCGTGTTCGGGATAATTTGATTTCCCTGATTATCAAAAATGCCTAACCCGACGCCCTGCGCGCTCTGCGCACCGTCGGTCACCGCCAGTACCCCCGGATCTTTGCCATCCGTCAGGCCGCGAAAGGCCACGCTGACTTGCTGGCTTACCGTGGTATCGCAATCCTTCAGCGTAATGGTAAACGCCTGCGGATCTGTCCAGCTTCCCAGCCCATGAAATTCATTGGAGCGCACCTGCCCCATCTCAACGGTTAAATCCTCGCTACCGGCATCCACCGCGCAGGCGGCATTGACCACGGCGCCCTGAAACTCAACGTCGCCGCCCTTTACCGTTACCACGTGGTGGTTGCCCGCCTGTGCCAGAGCGGGAAACAAAAACGCCCCCGCGAGGGAAAACGCCTTCAGCCGTTGTGTAGTGAAATTCATATCTACTCCTTTCAATGACACAGCCGCCGTCCCTGGCACAGGATCCCTAAATGAAAATGACTGACGCGACCTTACTGGTAAGTCACGTTAAACGTGGCAGTGGTGTCCACGCTACCGGCAGTCGCGGTATCCGCAGTCTGGTAGTAGTCAGCGGAGAAGTTCAGGGTGTTGTCGCCGTCGATCAGCGTAACAGCCTGAGACGCGGTGCCCAGATCCAGCGCAGAGCCGTCTTTGTCATAAATCTGGATGCCCACGCCCGCCGCGCTACCCGCGCCAGAGGTGTTGTCCAGCACGCCAGCTTCACCCGCCGCCGCGTTGCCGTCGAAGGTCACAGATGCCTGAGAAGCGACGGTGGTATCACAGTCAGCCAGCTTGATGCTGAACGGGGTTTTCTGGTTAGCAACGGAGTCTTTACCGGTGAGGGCAGCCAGACGAACCTGACCCATGTTCACAATCTGGTTGCTGGTATCTGCGGTTACCGCACAGGCCGCATCGACAACAGAGCCTTTAAACTCAACGGTGCCGCCCTGAACGGTGGTAGAAGAACCGCTGGTTGGTAAAGCAGCCATTGCAGAAGAGATACCGCCAGCCATAACCATTGCCAGAACGACGCTTTTTACCATAAATGCTTTTTTCATTTTTAATCCATACACATTAAATTAATTTTGTATTCCCTCATTCATTACCGCTTATTTTTTTATGGCCGAAGTCATTCCCAGGGAACGTTCCCTGCGGCGATAAAAAAGACGGTTTAAATATAAGAAGACACTCCGTGTTGTCCTGGGAATAATTCTTACAGAGAATTTTATTAATCTAAATCAATTTTTTCGTCCAAAACTGGACATTCGAAAATGATGCAAGTCAATAATGATAATTACGTATAAAAATCATGATGTTAATAATTCAAAGAGCTGGTGCGTCTAAAAAACAGGCGTTGTTGTTAATATATTGTTATGGACTTATTTAAAAATCGATAGGAATTCGTTTATTAATTCCCTTCAGCACGCCTCGATGGACGCTGATGTACTCCCCCTTGCGCAGTTCAGACAGGACGTACAGTATTCCGCTGCGGGAAAGATTGGTGCGCCGCTGGATAAAATTGAGCACGTTGATTTGCTCGCGATATTCCTCAGGATAGGAGCCGAGTTCCAGAATCAACGTCCGGATCATGATGAATGATTCCACGCCAATAAACTCCTTCTCGCGGATGGCCATGACCAATAACCGATGGGCCAGAATCCGGGCGATATCATGCCAGAGATTTTGCTCGTCCATAATCTCTACAAACTTAGCAAGCGGAACCAATTGACCAGAGCAAGATGTTTCCGCAGAGAAAAAATGCTTCGGCCTGGCCTCTACGTCGTAAAAGGTACTATATCCATCAATCAGCCCCAGTACCGAGGGGGAAAATAGCGTGGTTATCGCCATATTATTTTCACTATGGCAAACCACGCCGGTCCCCTCGAGCAGGAGGAATATATTCGCGTTATTTTCAGTATCGCAAAATTCAAATCGCTCGTCCGGCTGCAGCTCAAGCGGTGTGCTCACGGGCAGCAGCGCCTGCAAAATACGCTGAATCGCTAACGCGGGCTTGGTATTACGGCCAAACGAAAAGGAACGTAAGGAGCCACGATCAAAATCATCATCGATAATAAACATTATTTATTCTCATATTTAGCCTACGACATTACTTAATTAAAATACTAGCACCAAAAATCGAGGAAATAAAAAAAATTAAAATATCATTATAACTCAACAGGTTAATTTCATTTTGCGTTTTTTACACTAGTCATATCCTACTGATATATCAGCATAAAAACTCTCATTTTCTGCATGGATAAAATACCCTACCCAAGGGAAAAACCATTACTTTTTCTACTCATGAACTATAAATTTATTCACATAAAAACCACATAAAAACGCTATAAAAAATCACATTATCATAAAAAATAATGGCTAAAATGATAATTAAAAAGGCGCTGAAAAAGCATATTAACGCTTGTCCTCCTCAGCTGAAAAAGGCTGAGGAAATGAATAAAAAAAACGAGAAAATAACGATGGCAAACGTTTGTCTGATTATGATGGAAGGGGCTAAGTTTCACGAAAAATTAGCATTCAGCGTAACGCGAGAAATGCCTGGGCAATGAATAGTCAGGCAAAAGCATCATGATGTCCCGGCGGAAATGCGTCCCCGCAGGCAGATTGCGCGATGTCTACCCGGGAGGGGGCATGAAGCGCCCGCCCGGCACCGCGACAATTTACGCTGTAAACAGCTGAAACTTCTTTTTATCGCTGTCGGCGATCGCTCTTAATACCCGGCAGGGGACCCCAGCGGCGACCACGTTCGCCGGTATGGAACGGTTCACCACGCTGCCGGCGCCAATGACCGAGTTTTTTCCGATGGTGACGCCTGGGTTGATAATCACCCCGGTTCCTAACCATACGCCGTCTTCAATTATCACCGGCTGAGAGAACTGCTGCTGGGTATGGCGCAGATCCGGATGAATCGGATGGCCGGCGGTGGAAATGGTCACGTTGGGCGCAAACATCACGTTATTGCCGATGATAATGTCGGCATCATCGACCAGCGTCAGGTTGAAGTTCGCGTAAAAATTATCGCCAATGGTGGTGTGGGTACCGTAGGCCACATGAATCGGAGGCTCTATCCAGCACTGCTCGCCCACGGCAGCGAACATCCGCTGAATAATGTCGTTTCTTAATTCCTGATTAAAGGGGTGCGAGTGGTTGTATTCGTAAGCTCGCGCCTTGCCCATCAGCCGCTGCTGCGGTAATTCATATCCTGAATCAAGATAAAGCTCGCCGCTGTTCATTCTTTCCTTCATATCCATGGTCAATATTTCCTCATTTATCAATCATATCCTTGTGAATTATCGGACTGTTTTCTAAACCGTCATCGCGCTATCGCTCATCTTTTCCGACGTTGCCTTACCCGATAAGGTAAAGGCGGAGATTAGCGTGACGCTCAGCGCAATGCCGCCAAGGATCATATAGGTATCCTGGAAACCGATACGGTCATACATATTCCCGGCAAATGCGGAGAGGAAGATCGCCGCCACCTGTTTGGAAAACTGGAAGCCAACCAGGTAAATCGTCGCCGACAGGCGAACGTCAAACACGCCGGTAATATATTTAAACGCGCCTACCAGCAGGAACGGGACTTCCAGCGCATGGAGCATTTTCAGCGCCACCACTTCAGCGGCCGTCGTGGCGAACGATGACCCGATCATCCGTGCCGCCATCACCATGCCGGCAATCAGCAGGGTATTCTTCGCGCCGATGCGGTTAATAATCCACGGCGAGCTGAACATAATAATCGCGTTGCATATTTCCCCGGCGGTGGTCGCAAAACCGAAGGCGCGGGTGCCCGATTCCGGGGTAGCAAAGAAGGATTTAAAGAAGGTGGCGAACTGCTGATCGAAAACGTCATAGACGCAGGCGACGCCGATGACGTACAGAATAAACATCCACATTTTGCGCTGGCGGAACATGCCCACGGCAGTTTTTAAATCCACCGCCGGGCGATTTGCACCTAAAGAATCCATCACCTGTGCGGTCTGGCTGGCCTGCGGTTTCGCAATGGCCACCAGCACGACCAGTACCAGCGCGGCGGCCGACCCCATCCAGAACACCCACTCGGGGTTAACGCTGAACAGCATCCCCGCCGTGGTGGCGCACAGCGCCCAGCCGAGGCAGCCAAAAGTCCGCGCTTTGCCGTACTCAAACCCGCTGTTGCGGCTCACGCGTTCAATATAGGCTTCCATTGCCCCGGCGCCGGCAGAGAACACAAAGCCGATGTAGGCCCCGCCGCTCAGCGCGCCGAGCCAGATATTGGTTTTCAGCAGCGGTGCAAAAACGTACAGGAAAAAGGGCGCGATCAGCACCAGCAGCACCGTCACGATCCACATCAGATGCTTTTTCAGCCCCAGCTTATCGGAGATCACGCCCAGTATCGGCTGAAAACAGATGGCAAACAGCGACAGGCTGGAGAAAACAATGCCGGTCTCGGTTTTATTCAGGCCGATGACGTCCGATAGCCAGATCGGCAGAAACGGAAAGCAAGTGGCCATGATGAAAAAATAGAGAAAGAAGAACAGCCCGAAAATCCAGAAATTGGGGTTGTTTTTATGGGTACAGACGGTCGGGTTCATGGTGTATTCCTCAAAAAGGGCCGACGCGCGGCCCGTCGTCATTACACGCGTTGCAGGCCAATCAAAATGGCGCTTTCCGGATCGAGGACTGGCAGCGCCAGCCCCGCCTGTTGCAACCACTCACCGCTGACGGTCTGCGGCGTCGTCATCCATTCCGGCAGCTTACGCATGGTATGGCCGCCCTCTCCCGTAATCTGAATATCGGGATGGTCGAGCAGCGTCACCTCATAACGGGCGCCCGCTTCCAGCCCCGCCACGCGCAGCGGCGCCATCAGGGTGTAGTCCGGCATCGCCAGCTGGCTGACGAGGAAAATCGCCCGATGCCGATCCTCGCTCACCACGCCGTGCGCGAGGGTAGTGGCGTCCGGCATATCGATACGCCACTGCGCGCCGTGATGAATGACATCGCGCCACTGCTTATGCAGCGCCGCGTATTTGCGATAGCCCGCGCGCTCCTGCTCATCGGCGGTCACCGGATCCAGCTCAAGCCCCATATGACCGAACAGCGCCGTCAGGCCGCGAAACGCAATGCTGTGCTGGCGGAAGGTGGCGTGGCAGCGGCGGTTGCCGATGTGCGCGCCCATTACTTCCGGCGGGAAGAAGTAGCTCATGCCGCGCTGGATGGTGTTGCGCTCAAGAGCATCGTTATTGTCGGAAGCCCAGAAGCGATGGCTGCGCTTCAGCACTTCATAATCGATACGCCCGCCGCCGGAGGAGCAGGATTCAAATTCAATATGCGGGAAGCGGGCCACCAGCGTATCCAGCAGGCGATAGAACTGGCGAGTTTGCGCATCGGCGGCGGCTTTGCCGTTATGGGCAGGCTGCACCAGCTCGCGATTCATATCCCACTTCACATAGTCCACCGCGTGGTCGCCCAGCAGCCAGCTCATCCGTTCCAGCAGATAATCAAAGGCTTCGGGGATATTCAGGTTCAGGACAAACTGATGACGCCCGGGGATCGGCGTATAGCCCGGCAGCGCCAGCAGCCAGTCGGGATGGGCGCGGTAGAGATCGGAGTTCGGGTTGATCATCTCTGGCTCAACCCAAATGCCGAACTCCATCCCCAGCGACTTCACGTGGTCGATAACCGGCGTCAGACCGTCAGGATATTTTTCCTCATCAAGATACCAGTCGCCGAGCGCCGCCCAGTCGTCGTTGCGCCCTTTAAACCAGCCGTCATCAATGATAAAGCGCTCCACGCCCAGCTCCGCCGCCTCATCCGCCATGCGCATGATGTACTGCGGGTCGTGGTCGAAATAGATCCCTTCCCAGGTATTGAGATGCACCGGACGCGGTTTGTTGTCCGGGAAGCGAATAATCTGTTCGCGCAGATAGCGGTGGAACTGCTGGCTCATGCCGTTCAGCCCCTGCGCCGAATAGCTGGCGTAGAGGTTCGGCGTCCACAGCGTTTCCCCTTCCGCCAGCGCCATTTCTCCCGCCAGATAGAGCGCTTCCGCCTGCAGGTAGCGGCGACCGTCGGTTTTCACTTCCGCCCGCAGGCGGTGGTTACCGCTCCAGCCCAGATGCACGCCCCACACTTCGCCCTGCATCTCGCTAAAAGCGCGGCTGCCGGTAATCAGCGCCGGAAAATGTTCGTGAGAAGTGCGCCCACGACGGTTTTCCAGCACAAAGCTGTCGTGTTCAAGGGTCAGACGATGGGGCTGGAATTCGCGGATCCAGCGGCCATGAAAGGCCATGACTTCGCGGGCGCGCTCGGCGACCGGCAGCGTGACCGCCAGGCGGTCCACCTGCCACGGCTGCGGGCGCAGGTTGGTTAAACCATGACGAACGCTGAGCACGCCGCTGCTATCAAGCTGAATTTCACTGCACAGCCGCAGGCCCGCCTGCGCGTCTTCGCTGAGAAGAGTTAAATTCTGCCCATCCTGCACCACCTCGGTCGTGGTAAACATCGGTGAGGCATCCAGCCCCTGGCGGTGGCCTTCAATGCCCGGCGCGCCAAACAGGCCGTGGCCCAGTTCGGCCATTAAGGTCACCGGGGAATCGACGTCGAGGCGGCCATTGGCCACCGGGCGGGCGATGCTGGCCGCATCCTGCGGCGTAAAGTGGCTTAAATGCGGCCCCCAGTAGATAATTTCGGCGAACGGACGGGTTTTGATCACCACATCAGCCGCTGCGCTTTGCAGACGTAAAATCGAATCAGACATGAGACATCTCCACAACAAGGAATGCCTTACTGTTGATCCGAAACGTTTCGGATGCCAACCAAAACGTTTCGGATCCGTGATCGAGTTCAGGAAATTAATCTGACGGGAGGGGAATCAGGCGGTTTCGCCAGGAATAAATTCAGGCTGCCAGAGCACCTGGAGAGAGGCCAGATCCTCGCCGGCGATTAAGCGGCGGACCATGGTGGCAATCTGGCGGCCCACGCCCTGCCGGGTGGACTGAACCACCGCGCCCACCGGGGTTTCGATGATGCTGTCCTGCGGCAAGCCGTCGTAAACCACCAGCGAGACGCGATCGGCGCCGGTGAGGCGTCCGAGCTGAGCCAGGGCCATCGCCGCGCCGTCGCCGTGGGTGTTGCAATCGGTGACAATCGCCGTTGGCGGTTCAGGCAAGCGCAGCAGTTCCATCGTTGCCTGAAACCCGCCGCGGCGGGTGGGCGGTACGCTGCGCAGCCAGGTTTCCGCCAGGCCCGCTTCGCGCAGCGCCTGCAGGTAACCGTTGCGGCGCTGGGTAATAAACGCCTGATTGTTATTTTCGCTCAGCAGCGCGATGCGCTGATGCCCCTGGCTAATCAGATGACGGGTGGCGCGGTACGTTCCCGCCTGGTTATCGAAATCAAACCAGGCGTAGGGCTGCGGCAGGCGGCTGCGCCCCAGGGCGAGAAAAGGAAAGCCGGAAGAGAGCAGCTGAATCAGGCGCGGGTCGTCGTCCAGAGTATGGGCCACGATCAGCGCATCGACGCGACGACTCTGCACCATACGCATATAGCCGTGCTTATCGGCCTGCTCATCGTCGGCAATCAGCAGTAAATCAATCTCATAGCGCGCCAGCTCGTGACTGATTTCTCCCACCATTTCGAGAAAGACGTTGTTATTCAACGGCGCGGGACGCACGGGGAAAACGAGGCCAACGGCGTCGATTTTGCCCATTTTCAGGCGGCGGGCGAAAGTATTTGGCCGATATCCACGGCGCTGGGCTTCGGCCTCCACACGGGCGCGCGTCTCCTGCGACACGTCATCATAGCCGTTTAGCGCACGGCTGACGGTCGTTACCGAGATCCCAAGTTCTTTAGCAATGGCTTTCAGCGACATAAGTATCCCTGTCTTCGCGGGAGAATGCGGCTAGTGTCCCGCAATACGGGCATGGCGTCCAGCAAGAGCGACGCCGCGCGGCAATACCTGAACACCGCGGCCCTCGGCGCCTGATGATACGTCACAACGAAATGAGAGGCAGCAAGACCGTTTATTCAATGTGGCGGTAAATTAAACGCCCCCTTCCCCATAAGAAAGAGACGAAGATGCGCTGTGATTCACCAAGCTGAATATATTTGAATCCGACAGGTTTACCCTATACAAATCATATGGTTGATAGATGAATGACTTCATCGCTCAACCCTGGAAAAATAACGCAGCGTCTGGAAAACGCACATTTAATCCCCATAAATCATTCGATTTATTTTTAATTAAAATATGAAGTATGTATCGGAATTATAATTCGCAGTTAAAACAAACATGAACACGGTCTGTTCATTGATATTTATCAACTAAGAATCACTTGATAAAAGTTTTTAAAAAGAGGGAGTGATATAAAAGCAAAATAATGGAATATGTTAATAACAGGGTTTTATGTATAACTCACTACTGCCTGTTTCTTCACGGCACGCTTTATTTTTCTGTTTATTTCTTTCAACATTCGAGCTGTTAACTTATGTCGCCAGCGATGTAGTAATGCCGGGAATGCTAACGGTTATTAAAGATTTAAATGCTCAACCGCATTACGTACCGTGGTCACTTAATGCCTATTTACTTGGCGGCGTCAGCTTTCAGTGGCTTATTGGACCGGCGTCGGATAGATTTGGCCGCAGGCCTTTATTACTCATCGGCTGTGCGCTTTTTTCTGTTTCCTGCCTGGCCACGCCATGGGTAGACAATATCCAGGTTTTTACTCTCCTGCGGTTTATTCAGGGAATAGGTTTGGGGTTTGTGGTGGTGGTGAGCTATCCGGCCCTGCAGGAAGCATTCAACGAATCGGATGCGATCCGCTTAATTGCCCTGTTTGCCAATATCGCGCTGCTGTCGCCGCTGTTTGGCCCTTTGGTCGGTAGCGTTGTGCTTGCATACCTGTCATGGCGCACGCTTTTTATTGCTATCGCGCTGATGGCGGCGCTCACCTGGTTCGGTTTGCTACGCTGGATGCCGGAGACGATCGGCGTCGTACGCCAGGATGGCAGTAAAATTGAATGTCAGCCGCTCGAGGTAAAAACCCTCGCGCGCGCTTATGGCGATTTGCTTAGGAACCCACGCTGTATATCCGGCAGCGTTGCGCTTGGCCTCGTCGGGCTGCCGCTGATGGCGTGGATCGCGCTCTCCCCGCTGCTGCTGGTGCATCATCTGCAAATGAGTATGCTGGAGTACGCGCTATGGCAATTACCTGTTTTTGCGGCGTTGATTGCGGGGAATATTGTCCTTAACGTTACCGCTGAAAAATTTAAGCCGGAGCAGTTATTATACTTTTCACTCTCTCCCGTATTTATCGGCATAATGCTGGCGCTGGTCATGACGCTAATATGGCAAAATATTATTGCGCTGATTATCGGCATGGCTATTTATGCTTTTGGCCTGGGCATTTGCAACGCCACGCTGTATCGCCTCACGTTATTTTCCAGCGAGCATGGAAAAGGTTCAGTATCGGCAATGATAGGCATGATTTCCGTCGCTATTTTTAGCCTCGGGGGGGCGCTAATGGCCGGATTGGGCGCCGGCGACAGCCTCAGCGCATATATTATCGCGGCCACTATTCCGATGCTGGCAGCATTATTCATTATCGTTAATATATTCACCAGGCAGAAGAGGAGTAAAACGAAAATAACAGCTTCAGGCCATTAATCACTCACGGACGACTTTTTATTAAGGATTAATAAAATGGACACTTTATCCTGCGTCGATGCCCTCTGCGCACTCGACAGCCCTTATCATGAAGATAGCGATTCACAACGGCTCTTTGATGAAGCCATGCGTGAAATCGTTGCATTTCATGTTATGAATACGCCGGGCTACCGCCAGTGGCTGGCCCGCCACAATATTCCAGCAGATGCGGCCAATATAGATTCGTGGTCGCAGCTGCCGCCGATCTTTGCCGACTATTTCAAACAGAATCTGCCGATCGGCCGCTCCGGTGAGGATGCGCTTGAACTCACCTCTTCCGGTACCAGCGGGCAGAAAAGTCGAATGCGCTATGATGCGCGCAGTATCGGAGCCGCCCAGGGAATGGTCGATCGCATTTTTCGCCATTATGGCTGGGAAACGCCCGATGCGCCCTGCAACTACCTGCTCCTCAGCTACGAACCCGCCGATATCATCACGCTTGGCACCTCTTTTACCGACCAGTTCTTGTGTAAATACGCGCCGGTCAAACGCGCCGTTTACGCGCTGCGTCACACCGGGAGCGGGCATGAGTTCGACCCTTTCGGCGTGATTCGCGCTTTACAGGAGTTTGCTGAAGAGGGGTTACCGGTACGAATCCTGGGTTTCCCGGCATTTATGTGGTTCATACTTGAACGGATGCGAGAAATGCAGCTACCGCCGCTCCAGCTTCATCATCAATCGCTGGCCTTTTTCGGCGGCGGCTGGAAAACGCATGCCGACCGTGAAATCCCTAAATCCGCGTTCTATGCGCGGCTGACCCAACAGCTCGGGATCCCCGATAGCCGATGCCGCGACGGCTATGGTTCCGTGGAGCACTGCGTGCCCTACATTGAATGCGCGCATCACCATTTCCATATTCCCGTTTATTCCCGCGCCTGGATCCGCGATACCTCCTCTCTGGCGGTGAAAGATTATGGGCAGCGCGGTTTTATACAGTTTGTGTCGCCTTATATCACCTCCTGCCCTGCGCACAGCGTGGTCATGAGCGATCTAGCACAATTGCACCGCGCCGAAGAGTGCGGATGCGGTGTGACAACCGATTGGTTTGAGCTGCTGGGCCGGGCCAGCCATAGCAAAGCACGTAGCTGCGCACTGGCGGCGTCAGAACTGATTAAGGGAAATTAATATGTATTTCATTCAGGGAAAAAACTATTCCTCGCTCACGCCAGAAGAGGCCATCGCCATGTTGACGAGCGGGCTGGATAGCGCGCTGGGCCAACCGCCGCGTCCGGAAACCGTGCTTGCCTGCGCCGGGCGTTTTATCGAACAGCTAAAAGACCACGCTTTCCTTCCCCAACTGGGCCCGGCTTATCGGGAAGAGGTGAGAAAGTTTTGCCAACCTGACGCGCTGCGCCAAAAGCTCGAGCATGAGCTGGGGGATAACCCCTTTTCCGTGCGCCGCATTAACTACCGTGAACCGCAGTTTGAAGGCTGGCGTCCTTTGGGCGTCGTGGTGCATGTCACCCCAGCCAATGCGGAACTGCTTCCCTTCTTCGCAATAATAGAGAGCCTGCTGGTCGGGAATATTAACTGGCTGCGCCCAAGCGCCAGCGAACAAGGAATGACAATCGATCTGCTACGGGCGTTTATCCGCTGCGATTTAACGGACCAGCTGGCTAACTTCGTCGCCGTGGTTCCCGTCGAAACCACGCGCCTTTCCCTGCTGCTTACCCACGCCGATGGTATATCGGCCTGGGGTGGCGATACCGCCCTCGAGGCGATTCGTCAACAGCTCCCTGGCGGGTGTCGCTGGATCCCCTGGGGACATAAAATCAGCTTTGCCTGGCTACAACCGGATGCCGTTAATGAAGAAAGCCTTCTCGCGCTGGCGGATGACGTTTGCTGTTTTGACCAGCAGGCCTGTTCCAGCCCGCAAATCGTTTTTGTTGATAGCGATGATTCGGCGGTATTGCAGGATATTGGCGGAAGACTGGCAGAGGCCATGCGGCGCCGTCACGCACGGTGGCAACCGTTAATGCCCGATGAAAAGGCGGCGGCGGATATCACCCGCGCCGTCGCCTTCGCGCAGCTGGACGCCGTATTTGCCGGGGCTGACAACGCTCTGCTGGCAGGAGACGGCTGGCGCATCATTCAGCAACACACCTCGGCCATAACGCCTTCACCGCTGTTCCGAACCGTCCTGCTGCGGCCGCTACCGCAAAATAAAGTGATGCAAACGCTGCGCCCCTGGCGAACCCACCTGCAAACCTGCGGGCTGGTTGTCGCCGATCGGGACAGAATCCCCCTCAGCCAACTGCTGCTGGCAGCCGGCGTCAATCGAATTACCCCCGTCGGTAAAATGCATGACGGCTATCACGGCGAACCGCATGACGGCGTTTACGCCTTAAGCCAGCTGGCTCGTCGCGTCACCGTGACGCTGGATGCCGATGTCCTGCCGCAGCAGGCCACGCTCGATCCGAACCCGCCGCCGCCGATGCTGACGGCGCAGCAGCCGATTATGGATAAAACGGCATTCTTACAGCACGCGATGCGGCCCAGCGCCCAGCTTTTCTTTCGCAGCGGCGGCAGCAGCGGCGTGCCTAAACTCGCCGGGTTTACCTATCGCGACTATCGCCGCCAGATGCAGGCCGCCGCCGCAGGCATGTTCGCCGCCGGGCTGGATCCCGCCCACGACAAAGTGCTCAATCTGATGTACGCGGGCAATCTCTACGGTGGTTTACTCAGCTTCTTCACCCTACTGGAAATGCTTGAAGTGACCCATCTTCCCATGGGCGGCCCCCATGATGATGACTATCACGAGATCGCCCGAACTATTGTGAATCAGGGCGTTACCACGCTCATTGGTATGCCAAGCACGCTGTATCAGCTCTTTACGCGAGAAGAGGCCATTCTGCGCGACTACGGCGGTATTCAGAAACTGCTGCTGGGCGGCGAACATATGGGCGTCGCCCAGCGTGACTATATTCATGGTTTCGGGGTGAAAACCATTCGCTCGGCGCTGTATGGTTCGGTTGATGCCGGGCCGCTGGGACATGCCTGTACGCATTGCCCGGATGGCGTGTTTCACCTGATGACGGATATTCAATGGCTGGAGATTGTCGACCCGCTCGACGATCGGCCCGTCGCGCCCGGCGATGCCGGCCGCCTGCTCTTTACCTCGACGGCCCGCGAAGGTCAGAAGGTTATTCGTTATGACATCGGCGATATGGGCCGTTGGCTGCCGGGCGAATGCCCCTGCGGCGCCCCCAGCCCCCGCTTTGAACTTTTAGGTCGCCACGGCAGCCTGGTGCGTATCGGCACGATGTTTATTCAGCCCCAGCGGCTGGCAACGCTCGCCGCTGCCCCTGTTCAATTGATTCTTCAACATAACCCGCGCAGCGGGCTCGAATGCATCAACATCTTCACCGACGGCAATATTGATACCGTCAAACAGCGGGTCTGCACCGACCCTGAGCTCAAAATGGCATTGGACGCCCATTTGCTGGAGTTAGCCGTGACCAGCCGCCCGTTCAGCGAATTTGAACGGCATCCGCAAAGCGGCAAGACGCCGCTGGTCATTGATAAACGCCGTTGAGCGCACTCCCGCCGATCGGCTCACAATAAGGATATTTGAATATGACAACAGCAAAGATGATGGGTCGCCTTGATCCGCAATCCACCCAAACGGAAGAAGTGGCCGTAAGCCCACCGGGTCTCGAACAGCTTGTCGAGAGGGTTCGCTGCCGCTCGCCTTTCTATGCCGAACACTATCGCCATCTCGCCACCCGCGGCTGGCAGCTGAAGGACCTGCCGCTTATTAATCCCGAACGCTACTGGGAGGGGAGCCAGGGCCTGAAAAACTGGCCCGTCCTCACCGGGCCGGTGGAGGACGGTATTGTCTTTAAGACCGGCGGTACCACCGGCGGCGGCAAGCTGTCGGTTTTTTCCCGCCAGGAGTGGCGTGCGTTCGTCACCAGTTTTGGCCGCAGCCTCTCCAGCCAGCTCAAGCCAGGCGCGCGCGTGGCAAATTTATTTTTCGCCGGTGATTTGTACGCGAGCTTCTTATTTATCCACGGCGCGCTTTCGCACATGTCGATACCGGTATGTGAGTACCCTTTCACCGGATCGCTTGAACCGCAGACCCTCACCGAACAGATCGTCCAGCACGATATCAACGTACTGGTGGGCGTCCCGGCGATGCTGCTGCAATATGCGGCAGAGCTCGCTGGAAAAAACCGCTGTCTGCCCGGTATCGAGACCATCCTTTACGGCAGCGAGAGTCTTTTTACTGAACAGCTACAGCTGCTGAAATCCGCCTTTCCCAACGCCCGTATTGCTTCTATCGGCTGCGCCTGCGTGGATGCCGGGCTTATCGGACTCAGCACGCCGGATTGCCTGGCGGACGAGCATCGGGTCTTTGAACCCGAAACTATCGTGGAAATTATTGATGAAGCGACGGGCGAGCCGATCGACGAAATCAATCGTTCCGGAATGCTGGTGGTCACCAGCCTTACGCGCACGCTGATGCCGCTGATTCGCTATCCGGTAGGCGATTTGGCCGCCTGGCGTGAACCTCCGGGAAGCAAACATCGCAAGTTTATTTTGCAGGGACGCAGTAGCCTCGGGCACCGCTTGCGGGTAGGTTACGCCTCGCTGTTTCCTGATGAAATAGCGGCCCTTATTACGGAAGAGATGGGGCATCAGCAGTGGCAGCTGATGCTGGAGCACGCCGATAACCGGGATCGTTTGAGCTTACGTATCGCCTTTTCCGGTACCCGGCAGCAGGCCGACAGGCTTTGCGGTCAATTACTCGCCAGGGATCACGCTCTCGCAGAACTACAGGCTGCCGGCCAGCTGTGCGTTCAGGTTCACTGGTGCAGCCAGGCGGAACTTATCCGCAATACCCGAACAGGTAAGCTGCAGCGGGTGATCGACAAACGCGCCTACCTCGCGCAGGAGGCGGTGAAATGATTGAAATCAGAGCGTTCCAGCGACAAGACGGCGAAGGCATCAGCGCCTTATTTCGCACGGTTTACGGCGATCGCTATGTCTATCCTGATATCTATATGCCCAGCCTGATTGGCTGGCGCAACGCCCGGGACGAATGGCACAGCGCGATAGCCGAACAGAATGGCATCATCATCGGGCATGCCGCCTTATGGCGGCACCACGCGGATAAGCAGACGGCCGAACTGGCCATGTTCGCGGTGCACCCCGCCTTCAGAAACCGGGGCGTAGCCACCCAACTGGGGGAATATTTGCGTCTTGCCGCAAGCAGGCTTGGCCTGGGCACGCTAACCATCAAAATGGTATCCAGCCATCCACACTCGCAGCGCCTGGCGCAGAGGCTGGGCTTTTACTCAACGGGGTTGCTCAGAGATTACGTCCCCTCCCCCTTTCAATCCGGCCTGCGTGAAAGCATTATCCTCGGCGTATTACCCTTGCAGCCACGCCCCGTCCCGCTCACCGCGGATGATAGCCGTGATGATGGTTGGATAAACTTGCTAAAGGAAAAATTTGGCGCGGCGCAGATCCCGCCCGCCAGGGAAACTTGTGCAGCCCCCGTTGAAATTGCCCTTTGTGATGATCGGGTGGACGTCACGATGAATATATCAACGCAACAGATGGTCGACGAGATTTCCCGACTGCCGGCCCGTAAACTGATTTATATCCGGGCGCGCGTGGATGGCGCGCTGATGTCGCTACGACCCAGGCTGCGGCGAGCAGGTTTTACCGATATGGGGCTGGAGCCAGCGGCCGGAGGCGAGTGGTTCTGGCTGCTGCAGCGCGGCTATCATCCCCGGCAGCTCGACCTCTCCTGCCCTATCGCTATTGCCCTGCAGAAAACGGCCGATGGCGATATCAATCATAACGCGCGCGCCTGACAATCCCTTTTATCTGACGCCTGTTTTTGGCACACCGAAGGCCCAGTGTCGGGCCTGACTAGTTCTGCTCGGCGACCAGCAGCGCCTGGGTATCCGGCTCCAGCGCCTGGAAAACGTGCTCCCGATCGGCGGGATAGCAGATGTAATCTCCCTCCCCCAGCTCTTCCGGCGCTTCCGTCAGGCCGACGCGCGCGCGCCCCTGGGTGACAATAATATGCTCCACCGAACCCGGCGGATGAGGGTGGGAAATGCGGTCCGCGCCCGGCTGGGTCAGCAGGAGATAGATATCGCGCCGCGCGCCCGGCGGGCAGGCGGCCAGTAAAATCGCCTGATAGTTTGCCTGCTCGGCGATCACTTTCGTTCCCTCGCCGCGGCGGATCACCTGGGTGGTATTCACCTGCGGCTCCAGCAGCCGGGCAAAGGGAATATCGAGGGCCACGCACAGCGCCCAGAGGGTTTCCAGGCTCGGGTTACCGTTGCCGGACTCCAGCTGCGATAACGTTGATTTGGCGATTCCCGCCCGTCGCGCAACTTCGGCAAGGGAAAGACCGGTGCGCGCGCGTTCCCGCACCAGGCTTTTGGCAATCAGGCTAATTGGCTGAGTCATACAGCCCTCCGTGTTTTTTATAACGAACGTTTCGTTCGTCTTGAAATGCGATTCTGTTGCGTTCATTATAATGGAAATTCGTTCGATATGGCTAAAGAGTATGAAACAACACTTCGCCACGCTTAAAGGCGACACCCTCAGAGCAATTGTTTTAGTCTGCCTCGCGGTAGGCATCGTCGGGATGTCCTACGGTTCGCTGGCCGTCGCCTACGGCTTCCCGATTTGGGTCCCCTTTGTGCTTTCGGTTTGCGTCCTGGCGGGAGCCTCAGAGTTTATGTTTATCGGCATTGTCGCCAGCGGCGGCAACCCGCTGGCGGCAGCGGCGGCCGGTTTGCTGGTCAACGCGCGGCATATTCCCTTCGGCGTGACGGTTCGCGACCTGGTCGGCCAGCGCGCCGCCAGCTTCCTCGGCTGCCATATTATGAACGATGAAAGCGTGGTGTTTGGTCTGTCGCAGAAAACCCCCGAGCAGCGGCGGGCCGCCTACTGGCTGTGCGGCCTGGGCGTGGCGCTGATCTGGCCGTTGGGGGCGCTCCTGGGCGCGGGGGTCGGCAAACTGCTCCCGGCCCCGGAAACCATTGGCCTCGATGCGGTATTCCCGGCGATTCTGCTGGCGCTGGTGGTGCCGGCCTTTAAAAACCGCACCACCCTGATCCGCGCCTGCAGCGGAGCGGCCCTGTCGCTGGCCGCCGTTCCTTTCGCACCGGTTGGCCTGCCGGTTTTGCTGTCGCTGTTTGGCCTGCTGACGAGGAAAAAATAATGGGCAATATGACGCTATTTATCGCCGGTATTGCGATTCTGTCGCTGGGCACCTACTTAATGCGTTTAGGCGGGGCGAAGCTCGGCAGCCGGCTGGCGTTTTCCGAGCGCGCCCAGGCCCTGCTCTCCGATGCGGCGACGGTGCTGCTCTTTTCCGTGGCGCTGGCGACCACCTTTTACGAAGGCGAACATTTTGCCGGGATGGCGCGGGTGCTGGGCGTGGGCCTGGCGGTGTTCCTCGCCTGGCGTAAGATGCCGCTGATCGTGGTGATTATCGCCGCCGCCGTGGCGACGGCGCTGCTGCGGATGGCGGGCGTCGCCTGATCCGGCCTACGAAACGCGAAACATCATATTGTTATGCAATTGTAGGCCGTGCCAGCGAAGCGCCGCCGGGCAGCTGCCCTTAAGGGCTTACGCTATTTGTGCTTCGATCCAACGGGTAGCGGACGCCATATCCAGCGGCTTGTGCTGATCCACGGTGAACACCGGCCCCAGCCGCATCGGTTCCGCCTGCTGCGCCAGCTGCGCCAGTTCCGGAAGATACTCCTCGCCCGGGTGCCCCGGCTTACGATCCTGCAACCGGCTGGCATAGCGCGACACCGCAAGCTCAGGCGAGATGTGGTTCCAGACCTCCAGCACTTTCTCTACGCCCGCGCGTTGCAGCAGCTGCTGTAGCGTGTCGCGCGGTTGAAAGCCAAACCAGGCGTCAATGAGCCAGATACAGCCTGCCGGCGACTGGCCGACGATCGACCAGATGACTTCATACGCGGCGCAGCCCAGCTGCCGGTTGAAGGTCCGGTCGATCCCGGTAAAGCACGCCATAAACGGCTCTTTAATACCGTCTATGGTCAGATGCGGCAGATTAAACGCTGCCGATAGCTGCCGGGTGACGGTGCTTTTACCCGATGCGGGAATGCCGTTAATTAAAATCACCGTTTTGCAGCCGGGTGTGAGATGTCTGTTCATAACAACGCGACGACCTCCTCTCTGCTGCTGGCGGCCCGCAGCTTCGCCATGGTCTCGTTATTATCAAGCAGAGCGACAATCGCCCGAATCCCCTCTTCAATATGGGCATTGCTGTCCTGCGCGCCGAACATAATGACGATATCCGCCTTCTCGCTATCGGCAAATTGAATCGGCTTATTCAACACCACAAGGCTGAAGCAGTTGCGTTTGACGCCACATTCCGGCCTGGCGTGAGGGATGGCGACACCTTCATCAAACACGTAATAGGCGCCATGATGCAGGGTATTATCGATCACCGCCTGGCCGTAATCTGCCGAGATATAGCCTTTTGCAACCAGCGGGCTGGCCGCCAGCTGGATCACCTTCTGCCAGTCGGACTCCGTGACGCCGACCTGAATAGCATCGGCCTCAATCAGCAGTTCTTTTATCGTCATTATCACTTCCTATATATTATGGCGAATAATGTTACGTAACTCATCAATGCGCATAAAAAGCGCATCGATTTCCTCGCGATGCGTATGACTTTTGGCATAGACCGACAGCGCCCGGTTATATATCAGCATTAATGCTTTCTGCACTTCGCCATTAGCCGGGTTGCCCCGTAACTCGCCTTCCAGCCTGGCAATTTCCCCCGCCAGCTGGCGAGACTGTTCGTCATAATCCTGCGGGGGTTGATTCTCTTTTTTCCACAGCGTTTTCAAAGATTCAAACATAGCGAGCTCCTCCCCGACGGACAGCAGGGCAACGGAATACGGTTTAAAAATATGCGTTTATTTAAACAGAGCGATTTTTTCCATTAATACATGGGTGACCGCGTTATTCGCCGGAATTAAAAATTTGCGCACGCTGTCGTTCACTTTGCCTTTTTCAAACGTGCTTTTACATTGATCGACCCACTGCACATTCATTTCAGTGCCGACGTTCACCTTGTTGATACCTTCAGTGACGGCCAGGCGCATATCTTCATCGCTGACGCCGGTGCCGCCGTGCAGCACTAACGGCACGCCGGTCGCGGCGCTAATCTCTTTCAGCCGCTGGTGCTGAATTTGCGCCTTACCGGTATACAGGCCGTGCACCGTGCCCACGGAGACCGCCAGCATATCCACCTGCGTCTCCTCCACAAAGCGTTTGGCGTCCTCCACCGTGGTGAAGCAGATATCCTCCGCGGCCACGGCTTTGCCATCTTCCGATCCGCCGATCGCCCCCAGCTCGCCTTCTACCGTGATATTCCGCGGGCGCGCCATTTCCACCACGATGCGGGTATTGCCAATATTCTCTTCCAGATCCAGATGGGAGCCGTCGTACATCACCGATGAAAATCCGGCATCCATGGCCGTTTCAATGGCGCTGATATCAGAGCAGTGATCCAGGTGCAGGCAGGTCGGCACGTTTTCACTTTCCGCTAATGAACGAACCGCATCCACCAGTAAACGATAGCCGAGATATTCCGCCGTCCCGGTAGAGATTTGAATCATTAATGGGCTATCGCTTTGTTGCGCCGCTTTAAAAAAGGCGGGCAGCATTTCAATACAGTGCAAATTAAATGAGCCAATGGCTTTAAAATCTCTTTCCTGCGCAATTTTCAGAATAGCGTTGAAGTTATACAGACTCATGAACATTTTCCCCTTTCGGCTTCGCTGATTTACCGTTTACGAACCATGCCAGTGCGGCAACAAAAACAATGAACAAGGCGACAAAAAGCCAGTTGTTCTGGAAGGCGTGGCCTAATACCAGACCGGAACTAATCACGTCCGAATCGCTGAAGGTGACGCCGGTAAAACCGTAGCTTTCCAGCATCGGTACCAAAATGGCGGGCAGGAAGGTGATAAACAGGCCGTGAATGACGCCGCCAATCATCGCCCCGCGGCGGCCGCCCAGCGCGTTACCGAAGACGCCCGCCGTACCGCCGGCAAAAAAGTTGGTTAACAGACCGGGCAGGATCATCGCCAGGCCAAACATCGGGAACACCAGCATGCCGATGATGGAGCCGACGGTCGTCGCCAGGAAGCCGACGATCACCGCATTGGGCGCATACGGGAACAGCACCGGGCAATCGAGCGCAGGCTTAGCGTCCGGGACAATGCGCATCGCAATCCCGCGAAATGCCGGCACCAGCTCGTTGAGCAACAGGCGCACGCCGCTGTAGAGAACGAATACTCCCGCCACAAACTGAATGGACTGCATAAAGGCGTACATCAGGTAGTTAATGCCGTTGGAGAACTGAGCGATATATTCCGGGCCCGCCGCAACCGCGGGAATGAGATACATCGGCACCATCACCACCGCCATCGCGAGATAGGTGTCCTGGAGGAACTTAAAGTTATCCGGTAATTCAAGATCTTCCGTTGAGCGGGAACCTTTACCCACCACTTTAGCCACCGCCGCCTGCACCAGATAGCCGATAGTGCAGAAATGCCCCAGCGCCACGTCATCGGAACCGGTGATGCGCCTGACGACCGGCTGCGCCAGGGCGGGCATCAGTACCGCCATCACGCCGCCGAAAATACCGCCGGTTAAAATCAACGGCAGTCCGGTCAGCCCGGCTTTATAGCCAATCACCGCGCCGATGGTCGCCATCCACAGCAGCGCCTGGCCGGTCAGAAAGATATATTTTAGCGGCGTCAGGCGGGCGATAATGATGTTGACGGCAAAAATCACCATCAGGGTCAGCGCGACTTCGGAACCTAATTCACGGTTGGCTAATCCGGCGATGGCGGCGACATCGGTAATGTAGCCTTTCATGCCGAATCCCTGCGTGAAGATATCGTTAAGGAACGTTAGCGTGGCGACAATAATGTTGATGCCGGCCATCATAATTAAGAAACCGAGCAGCGTTTTAAACGTCCCCTCCGCCGTTTTGCCCGCTGATTTTTTTTGCAGAATGAGGCCCAGCATCGCAATAAATGCAATTAATATTGAAGCCTGGCCGAGTAAATCTTTAACGATAAACTCTACAAAGCTATTCATAGTCCGCTACCTTCAGGTTACGCTCTTTTAAGAATGCGACGATCTTAGCTTCAATCTCATCTTTATCCGTGAGCTTATGCAGTACCACCACGCGTTTAATTTCCTCCGCGCTGGCATCCGCCGTTAATATATCGGCGAAGGTTTTTTGCGTCAGAATCATATCTGATTTAAACGCCCCGGCTTCGGAAATAGTGGTATGTTCAATCTGTGCGGGAATCTCCAGCTTCTTTAAAACCGCCTTCGCCGTCATTTCAATGGCAAAGCTTGAACCGAGGCCGCAGCCACATACGCATAGAATTTTCAGCATGTAGGGTCTCCTCAAATAATATTGAGTTGTTTGGCAAGTTTATAATGATGTCCTTCAGTGTCGACCAGACGTTTTTTCATACTAACTAAATCAATCGGAATAGGTTTGTTGCTTGAATTAATTATGATGGCTTTATTTTTCATCCCTGACTGAATACAGCGAACCACTTCACTGGCCATAATCGTGCCCTGGTAAATTTCTTCGCAGGTCGGATCGCCATTGCGCAAACCGTAGCCTACGATGGTTTTACGAATACGCACGCCAATTTGCGGTTCAAGCTGCTTAATCATGGTATCAATAGCCCCCTGAAAGCCGGGGGAGTACTCCCTGGTGTAGCCTTCAGAGCACAGGATCACCACGCTGTTCTGCTGTGTCAGCTTATGCTTCACCCGCTCGGCCAGCGTTTCTAACGGCATCTGCGATTCCGGAATCAGGGCGATATCAGCATTCGATTTAATCGCGGATTGCAGCGTTAACTCTCCACAATAGCCTCCTAATATTTCGACCATAAAGACGCGGCCCGGTAATGCTCTTCCGGTATTTCTTAACCGGGAAACTTCCTTAATAATCTGCTCGCAGGCGGTGGAAAAACCAATGGTATAATCGCTGCCGTACACATCATTATCGATAGTCATCCCGACGCCAAAGCAGTTAATATCAAATTCGCTCAGCGTATTGAGAAACTGCAGGCTGCCGTCGCCGCCGGCCATAATCAGCACATCAATGCGCAGTGATTTAATTTTTTTAGCTATGGTTTCATATTCACTGCGCAGCAGCCTGCGGCTGGTTCGCCCGGAGGTGATGATCGGAATAGAGGCAATGGAGAAATCAACCAGATCGCGCCAGGCGACCTCGTGATGATTTTTATCCAGCAGTCCGGGTATTCCGCCATTAAAAAGGGTGATATCGGCACTCGCCAGTCTGGCTATCTGGAATATAAAATTATTAATTCCAGAAACATCGCCGCCGCTAATAACCATGCCAATTTTCATTGCCTGTCTCCGTTGCTTTGCTTGCCCACATTTTTCCCTGAGTTCAAGACCGTTATTTGCAATAGAGATCACAATATGCTGATAAATTCCTCCGAGCCTAATATTGACAGTGGGTTTATTTCCTCATTTTTTGTGATGCATATCTCTTTTATAAAATGAGATCGTCTTAACAATTATCTTTTTATTTTCTTTAAGATCATTAAGTTGCTTGAAGCGATAATTGCGCGGGTGGGCTGCCTGTTTTCTCCCATAAACTCAGCGATGATGAAAAAGCAGAAATGTGATAAATAGCGCATTTTTTTGCGTCAGGAAGGTTCACGACTCGCGTATCACGCGGTTCGGGCAACAGCGCTCTTCTGGCGTTCGCAAGTGCGTCGCCTGCTTTTACATCCTATAAAATCTGTGGCGATCTCCATCACATTCTAATCAAAACATGGTTTCATTTTTATCTAATGCCGTAGAAAGTACTCAGTGTCTAATAAAAGCAGTAGTGTCTAGTGTCGAAATTAAATCGACGCTATTTTCTACTCTATCCGGGGTATTGAAGAATGGCGCTGTCGGCAAAAGAAAAATTATTCCAGAAAATAGTCACCCACTACGCACGGAAACCCGCAGGATTCACGGCTCAGGACTGTGCGGACTTTATGCAGGTTAACCGCAGCGTTATCAGCCATTACCTCAACAGGCTGTGCGATGACGGTTACCTGCGTAAAGAAAACACCCGTCCGGTGCGCTTCTATGTGCAGCAAAACGGTGGGGAAAAGACTCAGCCATCTCGCATAGTGTCGAAAAAGCACGACGCCTTTCAGCCGCTGATTGGCGCGCACGGGAGCCTGGCCGACGCCGTCGCGCTGTGCCGCTCGGCGGTGGACTATCCCGGTGACGGTTTGCCTGTCCTGCTCTCCGGGGAGAGCGGCGTCGGCAAAAGCCATCTGGCGATGCTGATTTATCAGTACGCTCTCGAGCGCGGGGTTATCGCAGCGGACAAACCCTTCGTTGAGCTTAACTGCGCCGATTACGCCAACAATCCGGAGCTGCTTTCGGCAACCCTTTTCGGCTATACCCGCGGCGCTTTCACCGGCGCTGACCGCGAGAAACGCGGCGCCTTTGATGACGCCGATGGCGGATTTCTGTTTCTCGATGAAGTGCATCGTCTCTCGGCAGAGAACCAGGAAAAACTGTTTCTGTATATGGATAAAGGATATTTCTACCGTCTTGGCGATAACCGTACGCGCCATCCGGCGTCGCTGCGCTTTATCTTCGCCACCACGGAAAATATCGATACCGTCCTGCTTAACACCTTCCGTCGCCGCATCCCGGTGCGCGTCACGCTGCCCAACTATATTTCGCGCCCGCTGACCGAGCGCGTCACTCAGGTCAGCCACTTTTTGCAGCAGGAAGCGCGCAGCCTGCGTCGGGATATCCATCTCGATAATCAGCTGATGCATCAGCTGGTCACCTCCCCGGTGCGCGGCAATATTGGCGAGTTAAAAAATCAGATTAAAGTGATGTGCGCCAGCGCCTGGAGCGAGAATCGTGAGGCTGACGTCATCACGCTACGCGGCCCGGCGTCCGGCGGTGAAATAATCCGTATTGCCGCCAGCGCGCATGAAGATGCGCTGAATGTCAGCCAGCTGCTGCCCAAAGCGATGCGCGATGAGGTGATTTTTCGCGACTTTTGCCACAGCGGTAACGTGCTGTTGCTGAATCGCAAAGTAGAACAGCTGCTGACTACCGTCAGCGGCGCGGTCTCCGCCGAGTCGCTGTACACCGGCTATATCTGGCAGAACACCATTCACGCGCTGGAGGAGCTGGAGAGCCTGACCGGCATCTCCTGTAGCCCGGAGATCCGCAAGGCGGTCTGGCTCTGCCTGAGCTATGCGCTGCATGCTCCGGAGGAGGCGCTCGACCCAGGCGAACTGCAAACCATTTCCGATTATGTTTCCGCTAAGGCACGGCTGCTGGCCGAAGAGTGCCTCGCTTTGCTGAGCAAACATGTCACCCGGCAGCCGCTCCCCCTGCTTCAGCCGCTGCTAAGCTGCGCTTTTCACACCCTCGCCGGCGAAGACGATCCGATTCTGGGCATTATCGTGTCCCACGGTCGCGCCACGGCGTCGAGCATCGCCGGGATCGCCAACCAGCTCACCGGCGGCTACTACTTTAAAGCCTTCGACATGGCGAACGCGACGTCCACCAGAGAGATCATCGACCTGCTGATTGCCCACGTTTCCCGCCTTAAACAAGGCGCGGGGCTGATTATTCTGGTGGATATGGGGTCGCTAAAAGAGATCTACGAAGAGATTAAGCTCCACCTGCACGGCGAACTGTTGGTTATCAACAACGTCAGTACGGCCATGGCGCTGGATATTGCGGCCAAAATTCAGGATAAGCTGTCGATGGAGGCGATTATTGAGAGCGCCAAAGGCGCGTACGAGGTGGAAACGCGCTACTACGCGGGCGTGTTGCCGGGCAATAAAATCATTATCTCCTGCATCTCCGGCGAAGGGATCTCCCGCAAGCTGAAGGATATCGTTCAGCGCTTCCTGGCACAGGAGGAGATCGACATTATTACGATGGAGTATGACGACCTGAAGTGGAAAATCGCCCACGCCGACCCGGCGCTGAACGGCACGCGGTTGATCATTACCACCACCGATCTGGAAGCCGGGTATATTCCGCTACTTAGCGTAGAGCAGCTGATTAAAGAAAAGACGCGGGTGTTAAAACGCGACTACTTCAACGGCCTGCTGATGGAAGGCGGCCTGGAGCCCATGATTGATGAAGTGGTCAAGCTGTTTACCGTCGAAGGCGTCGCCAGCCGCCTTAACTTCCTCAATCCGGTGGTGATTATTGATGAAGTCGAAGCGGTCATTAAGCAGTATGAAGCCTTCTACAAAATCCATTTTGAAAGCTATCTGCGCATCAATCTGTTTATGCATATCGCCCTGATGATCGAGCGGGTAATGGTCAACAACGGCGTGCGCCACCGGGAAGAGGCGGAGCTGACGCTGGCGCAGCAGGCGTTTGTCGCCGTCCACGACACCTTTTTCCAGGCCCTGAACCGCAAATATAATATCACCCTGCCGCTTACCGAAGTGCTGATGATTTATGAAATCATGGAGCCGTGGATCGCCTTTGACCCCGACCATTAACCCCCCGTTGCCAGCGTCGGCTGGCAAACCTGTCGACACTGAATAAACTGCCCATTCAACACTGCAAAAAGCGTCCAAAAATCCGTTTTTATCATTTAAAAACATACATATAAAAACATGGCACGCTGATTGCTATTTCATTTTCAGATACCTGAAAAGATGAAGGAATATGCAATGCGAGAGATGTACATCGCAACCCATGGCCGCTACGCAGAAGGGATAGTGTCGGCATTAAATCTGCTGATTGGCGACGACCATGGCGTCACGCCCGTCTGCGCCTACTGCGGTGAAATTGAGTCAACGGCTGAACTGGCCATCCGCTTTGACGCTATCGCCCGGCAGGCGGCCGGTCGCGGCAATGAGCTGGTGCTGTTTACCGATATGCCCGGCGGGAGCGTCAACAATACCGCCGTACAGATGATGGTCAAATATCCCCACGCGCACGTCATCAGCGGCGCCAGCCTGATTATGCTGATGGAGTTTTGCATGTCGGAACACGTTGAAACCGCGCAGCGGCTTCAGGATGCCGTCGCCGCCGCCAGCGGGGCGATGCAGTACATGAATCAGCTGCCGGAAATCATCGCGGCGCGCCAGGCTGCGCAGCACAAAACGCAGGACAATATTGATGATTTTTTTGCCGAAGAGGGAAACCCGTGACTATCGCACTCGAAGCGCTTGATGCGCGCTATCTCTCGCCGCAGCCGAGGTTAAATCATACCTGGCTTAACGCGGCAATCGGCGAAGTGCTGACGCAGCTCGACGCCATGCTGCCGCGCTTTACGGCAACCTTTCCCGCCGCCAGTGCGACACGGGGCCGCTATGAAAGCGTGGAGAAAGTCGACTGGACCGAGGGATTCTGGACCGGCATGCTGTGGCTCGCCTGGGAGGTCACCGGCGATGATAAATATCGGGCGGTGGCGGAAAGCCTGCTCGATAGCTTTGAAGAACGTCTCGATAAGCAGATTAAAGTGGATACCCACGACCTGGGCTTTCTCTATCTCCTCTCCTGTGTTAACGCCTGGAAGCTCACCGGCAACCTGCGCGCACGCGAACTCGCCCTGCGCGCGGCCGAGCTGCTCTATCGCCGCTTTAACGCCACGGCGGGCGTCATTCAGGCCTGGGGAGATTTAAACGACCCGGCGCGCCAGGGGCGGATGATCATCGACTGCAATCTCAATGTTCCGCTGCTATTTTGGGCCGCCAACGAAACCGGAAATCAACGGTGGCGCGAGGCCGCCAGCCGTCATCTGGCGCAGGCGGCACGCTATCTGGTGCGTGAAGACGCATCTACTTTCCATACATTTTATATGGATATTCATAACGGCAAGTCGCTGCGCGGCGATACGCACCAGGGATTCAGCGACAGCTCCTGCTGGGCGCGCGGCCAGGCGTGGGGAATTTATGGTTTCGCGCTGGGATACGCCCACACCGGCGATGCCTGGCAGCCCGAGCTCTCCCGCCGGCTGGCGCACTATTTTCTTAACCGCTTACCGGAAGATTTTGTCTGCTACTGGGATCTGATTTTTACCGCCGAAGATAACCAGTACCGGGATACCTCTGCGGCAGCGATCGCGGCCTGCGGTCTGGCGGAACTGCTGAAGCTATTACCGCTCACCGACCCGCTGCGTCCGGCCTACGGCAACGCTATCGAACTGATGATGCGCAATTTACGCGAGCGCTACTTTGCCCACGCGCAGGACGGCCTGCTGCGCGAAGGCGTTTATAACTTTGGCCGCAATATGGGCATTAACGAACCTAACCTCTGGGGCGATTACTTCTATTTCGAAGCCCTGGTTCGCCTTTCCCGCGTCTGGACACCCTACTTTTGCTAACTGGAGCTACACCATGATTTCTTTAGTACGTATTGACGATCGTTTAATCCACGGACAGGTTGCCGTGGTCTGGACCAAGCATCTGGGCGTGAACCGCATCCTGGTCGCCAATGACCAGATCGTGAATAACGAAGTGCAGAAAATGTCGCTGCGCATGGCGGCTCCCGATACCGCAAAGTGCGCCATTATGGCGGTGAAGGACGCGGGCGATGTGCTTAACGACCCGCGTTCGGAAGCCATGAAAATTATGGTGACCGTTAACAATGCCGCCGACGCCCGTCGGCTCGTCGAACAGGCGCCGGGGATAAAAACGCTGAACGTCGCTAACTTTGGGCGCATCACCGACAACCTGGCGGCGAAAAAGCGCATTAGCGATACCGTCTACGTGACGCCGGAAGATGTGGCGGATTTCCACGCTATCGCCGACCGCGGCGTTGCCGTTGAATATCAGGTCCTGCCATCTCATCCGGTGAAAAACCTGATTGAGATGCTGGATAACGCCGCCAGTTAAGCGAGGTCGCTATGTTAACTTCCGCAATTCTTGTTGCTGTCATTATGTTTCTGGTGAAAACCGCCGACCATACGCTGGGTCAACCGCTGATTGAACGTCCGCTCATCTGCGGCGCGCTGGTGGGGCTGGCGCTGGGAGACCTGCAACAGGGCATTATTATCGGCGCCACGCTGGAGCTGATTTTCCTTGGCACCATCACCATCGGCGGCTCGGTTCCTGCCGACCTTGCGGTGGGGTCAGTACTGGCAACCGCTTTTACGATTCTGACCCACGCTGAGCCGCCGGTGGCCGTTGCGCTGGCGCTGCCTATCAGCCTGCTGGCGGTCTTTGTTTATCAGGTGCTGAAGCTGGTCTATACCGCTCTGGTTGAAAAATACGATGCGCTACTGGAACAGGGGCGTGACCGTGCGGCGCTGGGTTTGACGCTCGGTATGACCTTCTTTTACGGCATCCCCTTCGCCCTGATCGCCTTTTTTGGCGTGCTCTTCGGCACCGAGGTCATCCGCAGCCTGGTCGAGAGCATTCCGGGTACGGTCATGCGCGGCATGACGGCGGTTGGCGGCATTCTTCCGGCGCTTGGGTTCGCTATTCTGCTGAAGGCGCTGTGGAACCGTAACATCGCCGCCTTCTTCTTTATCGGTTTCGCGATGGCGGCCTATCTGCAATTGCCGATTATGGGGATTGCGATTATTGCAGCCTCGGTAGCGGTCTATCTGTGCTTTAACGAATTCAATCAGCTTAAAGCGAATAAACAAACGGCAACGGCGGCCGCGTCCGCCTCAGTTGACGATAAGGATGGGTTCTTCAATGACTGATATCCAGACACAAAGCGTTAGCGCTTACGCCGATGATAAAAGCGAGAAAAAGCTTTTTCGTCAGCTTTTTATCCGCCAGTTTCCGCTGCTGGGGTCGATGAACTTCACCCGTATGGAGGGATTAAGCTACGGCTGGGCGCTGGCGCCAATGCTGAAGAAAATCTACGCCAACGACCCGCACCGTTATCTTGAGTCGCTTAAGCGAAACAGCCAGTTCTTCAATACCAACCAGCATCTGGCGCCCTTTATTATGGGCCTGACGCTGTCGATGGAAAAAGAGAACGCCGCCAACCCGAACTTTGATACCTCCAGTATTAACGGCATCAAAGTGGCCTTAATGGGGCCATTTGCCGGGGTCGGTGATTCCTTCTTCTACGGCGTGCTGCGTATTATCGCCACCGGGATTGCCATTGGCCTGGCGTCGCAGGGTAATCCACTGGGGCCGCTGCTGTTCTTGCTGATTTACAATATTCCCAGCTATCTGCTGCGCTATTACGGCGGCGTCATGGGTTACCGTTTAGGCTCGAAGTATATCGCCGAAGCGACGCAGTCCGGGCTGCTGAGCTGTATCACCAAAGCCTCATCAATTATGGGTTTAATGATGGTGGGGGCGATGAGCGCCAGCATGGTGAAGTTTACCACCACCTTTAAAACCACCATCGCCGGGCAGCCCTTTGTACTGCAGGAGATCCTCGACAAAATTTGCGTCGGGTTAATTCCTCTGCTTTTAGTCCTGGGCTGCCTGAAGCTGCTCAATAAAAAGGTCAGCCCCAATAAGGTGTTAATTATGCTAATTGTCTTCGGCTTTGCCGCTGCGGGTATTGGCATAATTTAACCCATCTCCTGGCTCCCTTTAATAAAAGGGAGCCGTCCTCTTACTCGTGATATGTATCGACGCAAATAAAAAATCAGTCAGCGTCGAATTAACGCTCAACACATTAAAGCAACGTCATGTATTTTAAGAACTTTATATTCTGGCACAGCAATTGCTATTTAATAAGTGTCTTTTATTTCTCTCCAGAAATTATGGCACTTAATAAATCCTACAGGAATTAAAATGAAAACATTACGCACGCTATTGATCGGCATCCCGCTGTCCTGTTTTACGCTAAATACGCTTGCCGCGGCAACCTGGGTTGATAATCGCTACGCGCATACTACGGCTTCTGAGAAAAATCAGTATAAAATAGGCCTGGGTCATATATTTGATAATGGCGCCGGTGTTCTGGCCTCCGCCATGTACGACCTCGGACAAGATTTTAATCAAATGAAAAGCTCCTTTCAGGAGTTTGAAGGCTGGTATCCGATCCCGCTTAATGAAAAATGGACGCTGACGCCGGGCGGATTAACCGATATTGATAGTAAAGGAACGAAGCTGGCACCTTATATCAGCCTCGATTATAAAATCAGTAAATCTTTAAGTTTTAGCAGCCGCTACCGCTATAACCATATGACCCATAAAGATCGCGATTACAACGGCTATATGGATTACAACGACAGCCATCAGTTCGACCTGTACCTTAATTACCAGGCGACTGAGAAACTGTGGCTTCAGTTCAACCCGGAGTTCTTCGTCAACACAAACGACTTCAATGCCTCTAACGGGCAGAAAACTCACTGGGAACCAAGCATTGTGGCGCGCTACCGCGTCGATAAACACTGGCTTCCCTATGCGGAAGTGGCCTGGCTCGATCAGGATCAGAATCACGACGATCAGGTGAGATTCCGCCTCGGCATTCGCTATTACTTCGATTAAACCCCGCAAGGGCAGCGAAGCTGCCCTTCTCATATCGCCGTCAGGCTTACTGCAAACGCACGATAAACGGAGAGAAAACGGCGCTGCCGCCGGCGTTTTCATGCGCGCCACGCGCGTAAATGCCCATACGCGCGCCGATCCATTTTCCCGCACCGGCGGAAAACGACGGCGTCACCTGCTGCCATTCACGCTGCGTAAGCCGATAACGAAAGCGGACTATCCCGTCGTAGTCCACCTGGAACCCCAGCGCAATCTCGTTGCAAGCGGCGATCGCCTCAAGTTCGATGGATTCTTGATGCGTTTCACCGCGATCGTCTATCCATCCGTGGCACAGCGATAGCTGAAGATTCGGCGCGCAGTACCTCACGCGCAGTGCGGCAAAGCGTTGGCCGTAAATCGCGACTCCCGCTTCATCGCCATCCTGAGAAAACATCGGATGAACCGCTGTCTGCACGTGAAAACGTTCAGCGGGAAATTTTTGCAGCAGCAATTGAGGTAAACGATACAG
This sequence comes from Klebsiella sp. LTGPAF-6F, assembly GCF_001753185.1. Lineage (NCBI taxonomy): Bacteria > Pseudomonadati > Pseudomonadota > Gammaproteobacteria > Enterobacterales > Enterobacteriaceae > Klebsiella > Klebsiella sp. LTGPAF-6F. The sequence continues at coordinate 45,552 of NZ_CP017450.1, read as the reverse complement.
GCTGATATCGGAAGCGGTCGGCGCGCAGCGCAAGCGTAGCCCTTGCGCATGCGGCATTAGCCAGCGGCGCTGGGGGTTTGCCTGCCATTGCCATTGAAGGCCGGGCTGGCCGCACGGGAAATCGTCGCTGGTCTGCAAACAACATGGAGCAAGAGGCAGCGCGGGTAAGCGATGCAGGCTTACGGGCTGCCCCTTACCGTGATCGTCAAGGCGTTGCCCAATTTGCGGCCAGCCGTCAGCCCGCCAGCTCAGCGGCTGAAGATGCACTATGCGGCCGTACACGCCTTTATCCTGAAAGTGGAAAAACCAGTTTTCACCGTTCTCAAGTTCAACCCACGCCCCCTGATGAGGGCCATTTATCGGTGAATCTCCCTGATGCAGAACATCGCGACTTTGCCATGGACCAGATAGCGTCGGGGCGCGCATGACCGTTTGCCAGCCTCGCTTGACGCCTCCGGCCGGAGCGAATATCCAGTATTCGCCGTTGCGTTTATATAATTTGGGGCCTTCCAGAGTGGGATGCGAGGGCGTTCCGTCAACAACGATCCGGCCGTTATCCAACAGCCGGGATGCATCCGGCGCCATTTCAAAAATCTGCAGCTTGTTTTTCACCCCGCTGCGGCTGAAAGCGAAAGCGTGAATCAGCCAGGCTCGTCCATCATCGTCCCAGAACGGACAAGGGTCTATCCAGCCGGGGGAAGCGTTCAGGCAATAGGGTTCGCTCCACTCGCCTCGCGGATCCCGGGCGTGGGAAACAAAAATACCCTCGTCGGGCAAACTGTAGAAAACCCAGAACAGGCCCCCATGGAAACGAATGGAGGGCGCCCAAATCCCCTTTCCCGGCTGAACGCTATCGTATTCAGGCGAAGGCAGGCGTTTAACAATATGGTTAACGATTTGCCAGTGGATGAGATCGCGAGAGTGGAGAAGCGGTAAGCCGGGCAATTGATGGAAACTGGAAGCCACCATCCAGAAATCATCGCCTGTGCGAATGACATCGGGATCGGCGTAATCGGCATGAATCACGGGGTTTTGATAGAACAGCGGCATAGTGGGGGACCTTTTATTGTCGACTGTTCATCGTGTTGCAATAAGCGGACCACCGGATAAAAAGACTTAATTAACAATGAAATAAGCATACCTTCAGACACAAAAAAAGCGCCCCCAGGGCGCTCTTTCGACAGTAGCTTTACGCTTATTTATTCAGTTCCGCAGTCATGTGCACGCGGTTACCGGTAAACGCTTCGGTAATTTTGTAAGATGAAGCGCCAGCGGCCTGGGCCTGAGCGGCGATTTTCGCTTCCGCACCGTCCATCGTTGCGGCGGTCGCGGTCACGGTTTCCGCAGCGAAAGAACCAAAAGAAGCGGCCAGAGCGATAACTGCGACAAAAGTTTTGATGCTTTTCATGATATAAACCCTTTACGTTAGTTGTTTGAATAAGGCGCCGTGCCTTGATGTGATAAATAGTAGCCCTCACATCGCCAAACAAAAAGCGGAAGGATTTGTTGTCATCATTCAAAAAAACTGACTTAAATTTAACCCGCGATTAACCGCTGCGGATGTGTGTAAACGGTCGCCCTGCCCGGCTTGCAGAATCCCACCAGCGTCAGGTTGCAGCGCCCGGCGACGTCAACCGCCAGCGTAGTCGCGGCAGAGACCGCAAAGAGGATTTCCACCCCGCACATGGCCGCCTTCTGCACCATTTCATAGCTGGCGCGGCTGGAGACCAGCGCCGCGCCGTTCTGCCAGGCACCTTCTGATTCCGCGCGGTGTCCCAGGAGCTTGTCCAGCGCCACGTGGCGACCCACGTCTTCATGGCCGCCCGCGAGCTCGCCGGAAGGACTTACCCAGGCCGCGGCGTGAGTACAGCCGGTAAGGCGGCCTATCGGCTGAAAATCATGCAGGTGCGCCAGCGCGCGATCGAGATTCGCCAGATCGAACGTCTGGGTAAAGGGCAGCGGCTGCACGGGCTTCCCGATATCGTTGAGCTGCTCAACGCCGCATACGCCGCAGCCGGTGCGTCCGGCCAGCGCGCGACGGCGCTCTTTCAGCCCCATAAAGCGGCGGCTGGAGAGTTCGATTTGCACTTCCAGGCCGTTACAGGCCTGAACGACGTCCATACCATAAATCTCGCCCCGGTTTTCGATAATCCCTTCGGATAAGGAAAAGCCGACGGCGAACTGCATCAGGTCTTTCGGCGTCGCCATCATCACCACGTGCGAGATGCCATTATAAACCAGCGCAACGGGTACCTCTTCAGCTAACTCGTCTGGCTGAGGATGTTGCAAATTTTGGCGCTTCCAGAGCGATACCTGGCGATAACCTGTGATATCTGTCACATTTTCGATTTGTTCAAGAGGCTTCTTGTTCACTTTGTCTTAACCGTATTGGAACAGGCATACACACAATGTGGTATTCTGTTTATATCCCTTCGGGAACGAGGGAAATTACCCCCAATTCTGAACCTTTGCGGCCCTTACCGCAAAGCAAATAACTATACGTGACAATGTCGAAACAAGGAGCGAACCATGCAGGTCAGCAGAAGGCAGTTCTTTAAGATCTGCGCTGGCGGTATGGCAGGAACCACGGCAGCGGCGCTGGGCTTTGCGCCCGGTTTAGCGCTCGCGGAAACACGGCAGTACAAGCTGCTGCGCACCCGCGAAACCCGTAACACCTGCACTTACTGTTCCGTTGGCTGCGGGCTGTTAATGTACAGCCTCGGCGACGGCGCAAAAAATGCCAAAGCGTCTATCTTCCATATCGAAGGTGACCCGGACCATCCGGTCAACCGTGGCGCGCTCTGCCCTAAAGGGGCCGGTCTGGTGGACTTTATCCATTCCGAAAGTCGCCTGAAATTTCCGGAATACCGTGCGCCAGGCTCTGATAAATGGCAGAAAATCAGCTGGGATGAAGCGTTCGATCGCATCGCTAAGCTGATGAAAGAGGACCGCGACGCCAACTTTGTCGCGCAGAATAGCGAAGGCACCACCGTCAACCGCTGGCTGACCACCGGTATGCTGTGCGCCTCCGCCTCCAGTAACGAAACCGGTTATTTAACCCAGAAATTTACCCGCGCGCTCGGTATGCTCGCGGTCGACAACCAGGCGCGCGTCTGACACGGACCAACGGTAGCAAGTCTTGCTCCAACATTTGGTCGCGGTGCGATGACCAACCACTGGGTCGACATCAAGAACGCCAATCTCGTCGTGGTGATGGGCGGCAACGCCGCTGAAGCTCACCCGGTTGGATTCCGCTGGGCGATGGAAGCCAAGATTCGCAACGGCGCGAAGCTGATTGTGATCGATCCGCGCTTTACGCGTACCGCGGCGGTAGCTGATTTCTATACCCCAATTCGTTCCGGTACTGACATTACCTTCCTGTCAGGCGTCATCCTGTACCTGTTGAACAACGAAAAAATTAACCGTGAATATACCGAGGCTTACACCAACGCCAGCCTGATCGTGCGTGAGGATTACAGCTTTGAAGACGGTCTGTTCAGCGGCTACGACGCCGAAGCACGCAAGTACGATAAAACGTCCTGGAACTATGAGCTGGATGAGAACGGCTTTGCCAAACGCGATACCACGCTGCAGCATCCGCGCTGCGTCTGGAACCTGCTGAAGCAGCACGTTTCCCGCTATACGCCGGAAGTTGTCGAAAACATCTGCGGAACGCCAAAAGCCGACTTCCTCAAAGTCTGCGAGTACATCGCGGAAACCAGCGCGCACGATAAAACCGCCTCGTTCCTCTACGCGCTGGGCTGGACGCAGCACTCCATCGGCGCGCAGAACATCCGCACCATGGCGATGATCCAGCTGCTGCTCGGCAATATGGGCATGGCGGGCGGCGGCGTAAACGCCCTGCGCGGCCACTCCAATATTCAGGGTCTTACCGACCTGGGGCTGCTGTCGCAGAGCCTGCCTGGCTATATGACGCTGCCGAGCGAGAAACAGACTGACCTGCAAACCTACCTCGCCGCCAACACGCCGAAACCGCTGTTGAAGGACCAGGTGAACTACTGGGGTAATTACCCGAAATTCTTCGTCTCTATGATGAAGGCCTTCTTTGGCGATAAAGCCACGGCGGAAAACAGCTGGGGCTTTGACTGGCTACCGAAGTGGGATAAGGGCTACGACGTCCTGCAATATTTCGAGATGATGAACCAGGGCAAAGTGAACGGCTATATCTGCCAGGGCTTCAACCCGGTAGCGTCGTTCCCGAACAAAAACAAGGTTGTCGCGTCGCTGTCGAAGCTTAAGTTCCTGGTGACCATCGACCCGCTCAACACCGAAACCTCCACCTTCTGGCAAAACCACGGGGAGTCGAACGACGTCGATCCGGCGAAAATCCAGACCGAAGTGTTCCGCCTGCCGTCCACCTGCTTCGCCGAAGAGAACGGTTCTATCGTTAACTCCGGCCGCTGGCTGCAGTGGCACTGGAAAGGCGCGGACGCCCCGGGGATTGCGACCACCGACGGTGAGATCCTCGCCGGTATCTTCTTACGCCTGCGCAAGATGTACGCCGAACAGGGCGGACCGGCGCCGGAACCGGTGCTGAACATGACGTGGAACTACGCCACGCCGCATGAACCAGCGTCGGAAGAAGTGGCAATGGAGAGCAACGGCAAGGCGCTGGCAGATATTACCGACCCGGCAACTGGGGCGGTGATCGTCAAGAAAGGCCAGCAGCTCAGCTCGTTTGCGCAGCTGCGTGACGACGGCACAACTTCCAGCGGCTGCTGGATCTTCGCCGGTAGCTGGACGCCTGACGGCAACCAGATGGCGCGTCGCGATAACGCCGATCCATCGGGCCTCGGCAATACGCTGGGCTGGGCATGGGCGTGGCCGCTTAACCGCCGCATTCTGTATAACCGCGCCTCCGCGGACCCGCAGGGTAAACCGTGGGATCCGAAGCGCCAGCTCCTGAAATGGGACGGCGCGAAGTGGGGCGGCGTGGATATTCCAGACTACAGCGCCGCGGCGCCGGACAGCGATGTCGGGCCGTTTATCATGCAGCCGGAAGGGATGGGGCGTCTGTTCGCTATCGATAAGATGGCGGAAGGGCCGTTCCCGGAACACTACGAGCCGTTTGAAACGCCGCTGGGCACCAACCCGCTGCACCCGAACGTGGTCTCTAACCCGGCCGCTCGCGTCTTTAAAGGCGACCTTGAGCAGATGGGCAAAGCGGAGAAATTCCCTTACGTCGGTACCACTTACCGCCTGACCGAGCACTTCCACTACTGGACCAAGCACGCGCTGCTTAACGCCATCGCGCAGCCGGAACAGTTCGTGGAGATCGGCGAGAAGCTGGCGAATAAGCTCGGCATCGCCCATGGCGATACCGTGAAGGTCTCCTCTAACCGCGGCTATATCAAAGCCAAGGCGGTGGTGACCAAGCGTATTCGCACGCTGAAAGCGGACGGTAAGGATATCGATACTATCGGTATTCCGATTCACTGGGGCTACGAAGGCGTGGCGAAGAAAGGGTTTATCGCCAATACCCTGACGCCGTTTGTCGGTGATGCGAACACGCAGACGCCGGAGTTCAAGGCTTTCCTCGTGAACGTGGAAAAGGCGTAACGGAGACGAATTATGGCTTATCAATCGCAAGACATTATCCGTCGTTCCGCGACTAACGGCTTCACCCCCGCGCCCCGCGCGCGGGACCATCAGGAAGAGGTGGCGAAGCTTATCGACGTCACCACCTGTATCGGCTGTAAAGCCTGCCAGGTGGCCTGTTCCGAGTGGAACGACATCCGGGATGAAGTCGGTCACAACGTCGGGGTGTACGATAACCCCGCCGACCTGACCGCCAAATCCTGGACCGTGATGCGCTTCTCGGAAGTGGAGCAGAACGACAAACTGGAGTGGCTCATCCGTAAGGATGGCTGTATGCACTGCGCCGACCCGGGCTGCCTGAAGGCCTGCCCGGCGGAAGGGGCAATCATTCAGTACGCCAACGGCATCGTCGACTTCCAGTCCGAGCAGTGCATCGGCTGCGGCTACTGCATCGCCGGCTGCCCGTTCAACGTGCCGCGCCTGAACCCGGAAGATAACCGCGTCTACAAATGTACGCTGTGCGTGGACCGCGTTAACGTTGGCCAGGAGCCGGCGTGCGTGAAAACCTGCCCGACCGGCGCTATCCACTTTGGCTCCAAAGAGGATATGAAAACGCTGGCGGGCGAGCGCGTCGCCGAGCTGAAAACCCGCGGCTACGACAACGCGGGCCTGTACGATCCGGCAGGCGTTGGCGGCACGCACGTGATGTACGTGCTGCACCACGCCGACAAGCCGAATCTGTACCACGGCCTGCCGGAGAACCCGGAAATCAGCGCCACGGTTAAGTTCTGGAAAGGGATCTGGAAGCCTCTCGCGGCGGTCGGCTTTGCGGCCACCTTCGCCGCCAGCATCTTCCACTACGTCGGCGTCGGCCCGAACCGCGCGGAAGAGGAAGAGGACAATCTGGATGAAGAGAAAGACGAGGTGCGCAAATGAAAAGACGTGACACCATCGTGCGCTACACCGCGCCGGAGCGAATTAACCACTGGGTCACCGCCTTCTGCTTCGTGCTGGCGGCGGTGAGCGGGCTGGGCTTTTTCTTCCCGTCCTTCAACTGGCTGATGCAAATCATGGGCACCCCGCAGCTGGCGCGTATTCTGCACCCGTTCGTGGGCGTGATTATGTTTGCTTCGTTCATCATCATGTTCTTCCGCTACTGGCACCACAACCTGATCAACCGGGACGATATTTTCTGGGCGAAAAATATTCGCAAGATTGTCGTCAACGAGGAAGTGGGCGACACCGGGCGCTATAACTTCGGCCAGAAATGCGTGTTCTGGGCGGCGATTATCTTGCTGGTGCTGCTGCTGGTGAGCGGCGTGATCATCTGGCGTCCGTACTTTGCGCCGGCCTTCTCCATCCCGGTTATCCGCTTCGCGCTGATGCTGCACTCCTTCTCTGCGGTGGCGCTGATTGTAGTGATCATGGTGCATATTTACGCTGCGCTGTGGGTGAAGGGCACCATTACCGCGATGGTGGAAGGCTGGGTCACGAAGACCTGGGCGAAGAAACATCACCCGCGCTGGTATCGTGAAGTCCGCGAAAAGCAGGATAAGCGCCAATCGTAGGCCCGAGCGCGTTGTTCGTCTCTGAAATGGCGTCGTATATCGACGCCATTTTTTTGCGGATAACGCGCTGTTTTTACAACGTTAGCCAGAGTGCGCCGCAGGCGTGAGCGGCACCTTTCCCGTTTCGCTCAAGCCATGGCGCAGGGCAGCTAATCCTAACGGTGCATAGTCGGGGGTATCGATATCAGGTATCGTAGCGCACACATTGCGATGTCGTGGCTATATCCCGTATGCCGATTGCGGTTATCATTAATGACATCACCAGAGCGGGCGCATGATGCCCGCCAAATCGCAGAGCGGACGCGACCATCGCCGAATCTGCTGAAACCAGGAAGTGACTGAATGAGCATTCGTATCATCCCGCAAGATGAGCTGGAAAAGAGCGAGAAACGCGCGACGGATATGATCCCGCCGCTGTTGTTTCCCCGGCTCAAAAATTTATATAACCGTCGCGCCGAACGCCTGCGCGAACTGGCTGAAAATAACCCGCTGGGTGATTACCTGCGCTTTGCCGCGCTTATCGCCCACGCGCAGGAAGTGGTGCTGTACGACCATCCACTGCAGATGGATCTCACCGCGCGCATCAAAGAAGCGAACGACCAGGGTAAACCGCCGCTGGATATCCACGTTTTGCCGCGCGATAAGCACTGGCACAAGCTGCTGCATTCGCTGATTGCCGAACTGAAGCCGGAGATGAGCGGCCCGGCGCTGGCGGTCATCGAGAATCTGGAAAAAGCCTCAGAGCAGGAGCTGGAACTGATGGCAAGCGCGCTGTTTGCGTCCGATTTTGCCTCTGTCAGCAGCGATAAGGCGCCGTTTATCTGGGCCGCGCTTTCGCTCTATTGGGCGCAGATGGCCAGCCTGATCCCCGGAAAAGCCCGCGCTGAATATGGTGAACAGCGTCACTTCTGCCCGGTTTGCGGCTCGATGCCGGTCTCCAGCATGGTGCAAATTGGTACCACACAGGGCCTGCGCTATCTGCACTGCAACCTGTGCGAAACTGAATGGCACGTGGTGCGCGTGAAGTGCAGCAACTGCGAACAAACGCGCGATCTGCACTACTGGTCACTGGATAACGAGCAGTCGGCGATTAAAGCCGAAACCTGCGGCGACTGCGGTACCTACCTGAAGATTCTCTATCAGGAAAAAGACCCAAAAGTGGAGGCCGTAGCCGACGACCTCGCCTCGCTGGTACTGGACGCACGGATGGAACAAGAGGGCTTCGCCCGCAGCTCCATCAACCCGTTCCTGTTCCCTGGCGAAGGGGAATAACGGCAGGCATCATGTCGGGCGGCGCCTGCTGCCCGGCTTACCATTGATAATGGCGTAAACACCCCGGTATGCCGGCAAAATCTTTGGTTTTGCGAGCCGCTTTCCAGAATCACTTCCCGACGAAAATCCCTGGTTTTCTTTTGCTCACAATCAGGCTATAACACTGTATATCCAAACAGCTTAAGGGAATAAAAATGGCGCTTGAAAAGGGTATCGCAGAGCTGGTGCGGGAATTTATCAATGCGGGCCGCCCCTCATCGCGCGAACAGAATATTGATGACCGGAGACGCGGCTATCTCGCCAGTACGGTACTGGCTGGGGAACAGGAAAAGCGCGTTCAGGTAGAAGATATCGAGCTCGACGGCATGGCATTTCGCGTTGTCTCTCCCCTTAACGCTTCCGGCGCACTGCCTGCCATTATCTATTTCCACGGTGGCTGCTTTATCAGCGGCGGTTTCGCCACGCATGACCATCAGCTCCGCCAGCTGGCATACCACAGCGGCTGCCGCGTTATCGCCGTGCAATACCGGCTGGCGCCGGAGCATACTTTCCCTGCCGCCCATGACGATGCGGAGAGAGGCGCGCTGATTATTCACCGCCGCGCGGAGCAGTTAGGCATCGACGCTTCCCGTATTACGCTGGCTGGCGACAGCGCCGGGGGACACCTGGCATTAGTGACCGCCCTGCGGCTCAAAACGGCGCAGGCCTGGCAACCCGCGCAGCTGGTTTTGATTTACCCGATGCTGGACGCCACCGCCAGCATGAAGAGCTATATCGATAACGGTAAAGATTACATCATCACCGAAGATACCCTGCTCAGCGGCTATGAAATGTACCTTGCCGCGACGGCGCTCCACCATCCGGAAGCCAGCCCGCTGTGGCGTAAAGACTTTCACGGCTTACCGCCGGTGCATATTCTGACTGCGGAATACGACCCTCTGCGTGATGAAGGCGAAGCGCTTTACCAGCGCCTGCTTGAACAGGGCGTTGACTGCACCTGTCAGCGTTATCTCGGGGTGATTCACGGCTTCTTTCAGCTGGGCGGCATCAGCCCGGCGGCAGGCAGCGCGATGAGAGATATCGCCTGGCGGGTTAAAACACCAGGCCGATAGTTAAGCGTAAAGGGAGACTACTCCTCTTCGTTACCGCCCTCTTCATAGGGGCCGAACGGTTTCGCGGGAAGAACAATATAGATACCCTCAAAAACCGCGCCCAGCCGCTCGTCGCCAAATAGCTCAACCTGCAGCTGAACGCGCGCTTTGCGGCCTCGCGCCAGCCGGTCAAGATCGCCGCTTAACGAGCCAAGATCGGCAACGGCGCTGGGGCGTCCGCTAATAGGCTGACTGTAGCGGATATGCGCATCGGCAAGAATAATTGTGCCGCCAAGATGCCGCTCGCGCAGCATCAGCCAGATAAGCCCCCAGCCGGTTAACGTTGCCTGAGAAAACAGGCTGCCGGCGAACAGCGTATGGTGCGGGTTCTGGTTACCGGCTTCCGGCATGGTGGTGATAAACTTTTGCCCGGTATACTGCTGAATGCGCACGCCCATTTTCTCGCTGAGAGGGATATGCTGATACCAGGCCTGCTGCAGCTGAGCGCACCAGTCGCCGCGATGTAAAATATCGTCCAGCGAGGCTATCGGCTTAATCATCAGAAAATGACGGATCGGCGTGGTCGTCGGCGTCGTGATTTCGCCCTGGTTCACAAAACCGAGCTTAGCGAAGAACTCCACCGCATCTTCGCGGGCGCTACAGGTCACGCGCTTAACGCCTTCCTGACGGGCGACGGACTCCAGCGTCATCGCCATCAGGGTTCCCAGCCCTTTATCCTGTACTGACGGATGGACGGCCATAAAACGGATAGAAGCTTCGTTTTCCGCATTCACATACAGCCGCCCGACGGCAACCAGATTGCCCTCTTCATCGACCACCATTTGATGGTGCGCCATCGCATCCCACGCATCGCGCTCGGACCCTTTCGGCTGATGCAGCGGCTTACGCAGCATCTCCCAGCGGAACTGGTAGTAGCTCTCTAACTCTTCTTCTGTTTGCGGTACACGAAGGTGATACATAGCTGTACTCTCTTTTGTTACCCGCAGCCTGCCCGGAAGCTGGCTCATACCTGCAACCAAAAGGTCACGGGACCATCATTCACCAGAGAAACCTGCATATCGGCAGCAAATCTCCCAGTCTGCGTATTCATTTGCTGCTGGCGGCAGCGCTCAACGAAATACTCGTACAGCGCTTCCGCTTTATCCGGTGCAGCCCCTTTCGAAAAACCAGGACGCATCCCGCGTTCAGTATCGGCTGCCAGCGTAAACTGCGAAACCACCAGCACGCTGCCGCCAGCCTGCTGCACGTTCAGATTCATTTTGCCTTCAGCATCGCTAAAAATACGGTACCCCAGCACGCGCTCGCACAGGCGGTTCGCCTTTTGCTCATCATCGTCTCTCTCGACGCCTAACAGCACCAGAAGCCCGGGGCCGATTTCGCCCGTCACTTCACCCTCCACGGTAACGCTAGCTCGGGATACGCGTTGAATTAATGCAATCATGATTGTTCTGTTTCTTCTTTTTTCAGTTTGCGGTATTCACCGAGAGTGACAGTAATTTCAGCGCCAAGCAAGACGATACACCACGTCCAGTACACCCAGACAAACAAAATAGGCACCACGGCAAGCACGCCATAAATCAGCTGATATGACGGGAACGCGGTGATATATAAAGCAAAAGCTTTCTTACCCGCCTCAAAGAGCAGCGCCGCGACCAGGGAACCGATTATCGCATCGCGGTTACGCACCTCGGCCGTCGGCACAATGCTGTAAAGCAGCCAGAATGCCACCCAGGATAAAATGAGCGGAAAAATACGCAGCACATCGTCAATCACGCTATTCAGGTCGCTGGCCCAGCGTAACGACAGAAGATAGGAGCTGATCGCCAGGCTGGCCCCCGCCAGCAGCGGCCCCAGGGTAAGGATCATCCAATAAACCGCAAAGGAGTAGGTTTTGGGCCGGGTTCGGGTACTGCGCCAGATGGTGTTCAACGCGCTATCAATCGAATACATCAGCAGCAGAGATGTCACAATCAGGCCGAAAGCGCCCACGGCGGTCATCCGGCTGGAGTTGGCGACAAACTGCTCAATATAGCCCTGAATGACATCTCCGGTTGCCGGAATGAAATTGGCGAAAATAAAGTGGCGAATCTGAATACTGACATCAGAAAACATCGGAAATGCCGCGAACAGCGCGAACACGACGGCAATCAGCGGCACAAGGGAGAGTAACGACACGTAGGCAAGATTGCCTGCCAGGGTCGTCATATTATCTTCATCAATACGCCGCCATAACAGCTTTAGCCAGGCGACCAGCGGCCGCAGATGGCGCGTTGTTTTTTGATGAACGGTTTTTAGCATAGCTGTTTAGCAAAGTAGTTGGGGATGGTTTCCTTCCCGGTTACCAGAATACTGGTTATGCCCAGCTGGCTAGCTCCGGCGATATTGTCCGCGTTATCATCGAAGAAGACCGTATCGTCAGCGGCGAAACCTTCAGCGTCGAGGACGCTCTGATAGATCCGCGCTTCCGGTTTACGCATCCCCATCTCTTGAGAAAGATAGATATGGTCAGCAACGGCGCGTATATCAGGGTACTCATCCGGCCAGAAAGTCGTATGCAAACGGTTCGTGTTGGACAGAACCACAACGCGATGCCCCTGCTCGCGTAATTTTTGCATAATCGCGATAACCTCCGGGCGCAGGGCAACGAAAACCGCCTGCCAGCCGTGGGAGAACTGCTCGTAGCTTAGCGACATGTTCATTTCATGGCACATCGCCGCCGCAAAATCTTCGTCGCTGATTTCACCGCGCTCATGCTGGTGGAACGCTTCGCCCATGGTGAAATGCTGCTGCAGCGTCGCAAGGGGAATGCGCGTTAAATCACTCCACGTCCCGAGCACCCGGTTGAAGTCAATATCGACAATCACATTACCTAAATCAAAGATATAGAGCATGGTCCTCTCCTTTTGCACCGTGGAAAATTAACTGTAGCGGGAAAGGGGGAGTTTGACTACGGGCGGCAGGGCTTTGTACAAAAAAGAAACCCTGCCATTGAGGCAGGGTTCAGATAGCGGAAAGAAGCGTTAATTAATCTTCTTTCGCACCGCGCATCGCGCGTTTACGGTCGTTCTCGGTCAGGTGACGTTTACGGATACGGACAGAAGTCGGGGTGACTTCTACCAGTTCGTCGTCATCGATGAACTCCAGAGCCTGCTCCAGGGTCATCTTAACCGGCGGAACCAGAACCGTTGCTTCGTCAGTACCGGACGCACGCATGTTGGTCAGTTTCTTACCGGTCAGGCAGTTTACCGTCAGGTCGTTAGAACGACTGTGAATACCGATAATCTGGCCTTCGTAAACTTCTGCGCCGTGGCCCAGGAACAGCTTACCGCGATCCTGCAGGCTGAACAGTGCGAACGCAACCGCTTTACCCTGGCCGTTGGAGATCAGAACGCCGTTCTGACGCTGACCCACATCACCCGCACGAACGTCGTCGTAGTGGCTGAAGGTGGAGTACAGCAGACCGGTACCGGAGGTCATGGTCATGAATTCTGAACGGAAGCCGATCAGACCACGGCTTGGGATCACGTAGTCGAGACGTACGCGGCCTTTGCCATCTGGATTCATGTTTTTCAGATCGCCTTTACGCTCACCCAGCGCCTGCATCACAGAACCCTGGTGCTGCTCTTCAACGTCCAGCGTGACGTTTTCGAACGGCTCTTGCTTACGGCCATCGATTTCGCGGAAGATAACTTTCGGACGGGAAACCGCCATTTCGAAACCTTCACGACGCATGTTCTCGATAAGAACGGACAGGTGCAGTTCACCACGGCCAGAAACGCGGAATGCGTCTGCATCCGGCGTTTCTTCAACGCGCAGCGCGACGTTATGTACCAGCTCTTTGTTCAGGCGGTCAAGGATCTGACGAGAGGTAACGTACTTACCTTCTTTACCACAGAACGGCGAGGTGTTAACGCAGAAGAACATAGAGACGGTCGGCTCATCAACGGACAGCGCCGGCAGCGCTTCAACATTCTGCGTATCGCAGATGGTGTCAGAGATGTTCAGTTCGCCCAGACCGGTGATCGCGATAATATCGCCAGCTTCTGCGACGTCGCTCTCGATACGCTCAAGGCCCAGATGGGTCAGAACTTTACCGACTTTACCGTTACGGGTTTTGCCTTCGCTATCAATGATAGTGACCTGCTGGTTCGGCTTCACTTTACCGCGCTTGATGCGGCCGATGCCGATGACGCCAACGTAGTTGTTGTAGTCCAGCTGGGAGATTTGCATCTGCAGCGGGCCATCAAGGTCAACGTTCGGCGCCGGTACGCGATCGACGATGGTTTGATACAGCGGCGTCATGTCTTCAGCCATATCTTCGTGATCCAGACCCGCGATACCGTTCAGCGCAGAAGCGTAAACGATAGGGAAGTCCAGCTGCTCGTCGGTAGCGTCGAGGTTAACGAACAGGTCGAATACCTGATCGACAACCCAGTCAGGACGCGCGCCCGGACGGTCAACTTTGTTGATAACAACAATTGGCTTCAGGCCATGAGCAAAGGCTTTTTTGGTCACGAAGCGCGTTTGCGGCATCGGACCATCCATTGCATCAACGACCAACAGAACGGAATCAACCATGGACATGACACGTTCAACTTCACCACCGAAGTCGGCGTGCCCTGGGGTATCAACGATGTTGATACGGTAGTCATTCCATTTGATAGCGGTGTTTTTAGCCAGGATGGTAATCCCGCGCTCTTTCTCCAAATCGTTGGAGTCCATCACTCGCTCTTGAGTTTCGGCACGCGCGTCGAACGTACCGGATTGCTGTAGCAGCTTATCAACCAGGGTAGTTTTACCATGGTCAACGTGCGCGATGATGGCGATATTACGCAAATTTTCGATCACAACTTTGCCTCAGGCATTAGAAATAGCGCGTTATTGTACACGGATTAATCGCAGTACAAAACAGGATCACAAACATCCTCCGCAAACAAGTATTGCAGAGATTCTTTGTGATCGCTTTCACGGAGCGTTAAAAGGGTTATTAAAGGTCAATTGCACCAAATAAGTGCCCAATGTTCACACAAATGCACTATATTGGTGCAATGCATTCATTTTGGTGCAGCCCTTTTGCACGATGATGTGCATGATAACGCCTTTTGGGGGCAATTTAAAAGTTGGCACAGATTTCGCTTTATATTTTTTAAGGCAACAACGCCACTTTTCGTAGTTAAAAAGTTTTCGTTTCCACGACGACAATGACCAATCCGGGAGAGTTTAAGTATGTCCGCTGAACACGTTTTGACGATGCTGAACGAGCATGAAGTGAAGTTTGTCGATCTGCGCTTCACCGATACCAAAGGTAAAGAACAGCACGTTACTATTCCTTCTCATCAGGTAAATGCCGAATTCTTCGAAGAAGGCAAAATGTTTGATGGCTCCTCGATTGGCGGCTGGAAAGGTATTAACGAATCCGACATGGTCCTGATGCCGGATGCAACCACCGCGCTGATCGATCCGTTCTATGAAGAACCGACGCTGATCATCCGCTGCGACATCCTGGAACCCGGCACGCTGCAGGGCTATGACCGTGACCCGCGCTCCATTGCTAAGCGCGCTGAAGAGTATCTGCGCTCTACCGGCCTGGCTGACACCGTACTGTTCGGGCCAGAACCAGAATTCTTCCTGTTCGACGACATCCGTTTTGGTGCGTCCATCTCCGGTTCCCACGTTGCTATCGATGATATCGAAGGCGCATGGAACTCCTCCACCAAATACGAAGGCGGCAACAAAGGCCACCGTCCGGGCGTGAAAGGCGGTTACTTCCCGGTTCCGCCGGTAGACTCCTCTCAGGATATCCGCTCCACCATGTGTATGATCATGGAAGAGATGGGCCTGGTTGTTGAAGCTCACCACCACGAAGTGGCGACTGCGGGTCAGAACGAAATCGCTACCCGCTTTAACACCATGACCAAAAAAGCGGACGAAATTCAGATTTACAAATACGTTGTGCACAACGTCGCACACCGTTTCGGCAAAACCGCGACCTTTATGCCAAAACCGATGTTTGGCGATAACGGTTCCGGTATGCACTGCCACATGTCCCTCTCCAAGAACGGCGTAAACCTGTTCTCTGGCGACAAATACGCAGGCCTGTCTGAACAAGCGCTGTACTACATCGGCGGCGTTATCAAACACGCTAAAGCGATTAATGCCCTGGCTAACCCGACCACCAACTCCTACAAGCGTCTGGTCCCGGGTTACGAAGCGCCGGTTATGCTGGCTTACTCTGCCCGTAACCGTTCCGCGTCTATCCGTATTCCGGTTGTCACCTCTCCGAAAGCGCGCCGTATCGAAGTTCGCTTCCCGGACCCGGCGGCTAACCCGTACCTGTGCTTCGCTGCGCTGCTGATGGCTGGCCTTGACGGTATCAAGAACAAAATCCATCCGGGCGAAGCCATGGATAAAAACCTGTACGATCTGCCGCCGGAAGAAGCGAAAGAGATCCCACAGGTTGCAGGTTCTCTGGAAGAAGCACTGAACGCGCTGGACGCAGACCGTGAATTCCTGACCGCCGGTGGCGTATTCACCAACGACGCTATCGATGCTTACATCGCCCTGCGTATTGAAGAAAACGACCGCGTACGTATGACTCCGCACCCGGTTGAGTTCGAGCTGTACTACAGCGTCTAATTTTGCTGTAAATCCGCGGTATTCCGTGTTGTGGCGTGGGATACCAAGGATGTTTTGTTGCCGTGGAAACTTTCAGCCCATCTCAGGATGGGCTTTTTTCTCCACCAACACGCTGATCTCATGAGCTTTTTATACATAAAAAGCTATACTGCACTAAAATAGTGCACTCATTTTCAGGAGACTGTCGAATGGCAACAGGCACACTGCCCGATGCTGGGCAGATCCTTAACTCTTTAATCAACAGTATCTTACTGGTCGATGACGACCTGGCGGTGCATTACGCGAACCCGGCGGCGCAGCAGCTGCTGGCGCAAAGTTCGCGTAAATTATTCGGCACGCCGCTGCCGGAGCTGTTGAGCTATTTCTCGCTGAATATCGGCCTCATGCAGGAGAGCCTCGCTGCGGGTCAAGGGTTTACCGATAACGAAGTGACGCTGGTCATTGATGGCCGCTCGCACATCCTTTCCCTGACGGCGCAACGCCTGCCTGAAGGCTATATCCTGCTGGAAATGGCGCCGATGGATAATCAGCGCCGTCTGAGCCAGGAGCAGCTACAGCACGCACAGCAGATTGCCGCTCGCGACTTAGTGCGTGGCCTGGCCCACGAGATTAAAAATCCGCTGGGCGGTCTGCGCGGCGCGGCACAGCTGCTGAGCAAAGCGCTGCCCGATCCTGCGCTGATGGAATATACCAAAGTCATTATTGAACAGGCCGATCGGTTAAGAAATCTGGTTGACCGTCTGCTGGGACCACAGCATCCCGGAATGCACGTAACAGAAAGCATCCACAAGGTCGCTGAGCGGGTGGTAAAGCTTGTGTCGATGGAGCTGCCGGATAACGTCAAGCTGGTTCGCGACTATGACCCCAGCCTGCCAGAACTGCCGCACGACCCGGACCAAATTGAACAGGTGCTGCTGAATATCGTCCGAAATGCGCTGCAGGCTCTGGGACCGGAGGGCGGCGAAATCACTCTGCGCACCCGTACGGCCTTTCAGTTAACCCTGCACGGCGTGCGCTACCGCCTCGCTGCGCGTATCGACGTTGAAGATAACGGCCCGGGAATACCGTCTCACTTACAGGATACGCTGTTTTATCCGATGGTGAGCGGGCGCGAAGGCGGCACCGGACTCGGGCTGTCTATCGCCCGCAGCCTTATCGATCAGCACTCCGGCAAAATTGAATTTACCAGTTGGCCAGGGCATACCGAATTCTCGGTGTACCTGCCTATTCGGAAGTAGAGGTGTTTATGCAACGAGGGATAGCATGGATCGTTGACGACGATAGCTCCATCCGTTGGGTGCTTGAACGCGCGCTCACCGGGGCAGGCTTAAGTTGTACAACGTTTGAAAGCGGCAACGAGGTGCTTGATGCCCTCACGACCAAAACCCCGGATGTGCTGCTGTCTGATATCCGCATGCCGGGAATGGATGGACTGGCGCTGCTAAAGCAAATTAAACAGCGCCATCCAATGCTCCCGGTCATCATAATGACGGCGCATTCGGATCTTGACGCGGCGGTCAGCGCCTATCAGCAGGGCGCCTTTGATTATCTGCCGAAACCGTTTGATATCGATGAAGCGGTGGCGCTGGTTGATCGTGCCATTAGCCATTACCAGGAACAGCAGCAGCCGCGTAATGCGCCGATTAATAGCCCAACGGCCGATATCATCGGCGAAGCGCCGGCCATGCAGGACGTCTTCCGCATTATCGGCCGCCTGTCGCGTTCATCAATCAGCGTACTGATCAACGGCGAGTCCGGTACCGGTAAAGAGCTGGTTGCCCACGCTCTCCACCGCCACAGCCCGCGCGCCAAGGCGCCGTTTATCGCGCTAAATATGGCGGCTATTCCGAAAGATCTGATTGAGTCAGAACTGTTTGGCCACGAGAAAGGGGCCTTTACCGGCGCCAATACCGTGCGCCAGGGGCGATTCGAGCAGGCAGACGGCGGCACGCTGTTCCTCGACGAGATCGGCGATATGCCGCTGGACGTACAGACTCGTCTGCTGCGCGTACTGGCCGATGGCCAGTTTTATCGCGTGGGGGGCTATGCGCCGGTGAAGGTGGATGTACGCATTATTGCCGCCACCCACCAGAACCTTGAGCTGCGCGTCCAGGAAGGAAAATTCCGCGAGGATTTATTCCACCGCCTGAACGTGATTCGCGTCCATCTGCCGCCGCTGCGCGAGCGTCGGGAAGATATTCCGCGACTGGCGAGACATTTCCTGCAAATCGCCGCCCGTGAGCTGGGCGTCGAGGCCAAACAGCTGCATCCGGAGACGGAGATGGCGTTAACCCGACTGGCATGGCCGGGCAACGTACGTCAGTTGGAAAACACCTGTCGCTGGCTGACGGTAATGGCCGCAGGTCAGGAGGTTCTGACGCAGGATCTTCCCAACGAGCTGTTTGAAACGGCGATACCGGATAACCCGACGCAAATGCTGCCGGATAGCTGGGCCACGCTGCTGGGGCAATGGGCCGATCGCGCTTTGCGTTCCGGTCATCAAAACCTGCTCTCGGAAGCGCAGCCGGAGATGGAGCGCACGCTGCTGACCACCGCGTTACGCCACACGCAGGGGCATAAACAAGAGGCGGCTCGCCTGCTGGGCTGGGGTCGTAATACCCTGACGCGTAAGCTAAAAGAGTTGGGAATGGAGTAACAGCGCGGCGGCGAGTAAAAAATAGTCATCCAGCGCAAACTGCTGCTATTTTGTACTTTACTGTTGCCATGCGTTGAGTATGATCTTGCCCGGAAAGACGGGGGAGAAATCATGCTTGAATCATTTATTAATATTATATCGAGCGGTGTTGCAGCGGGTCATACGCCGCAGACGGCGGTAGCTGCCGTTCTGTGCGCGGCGATGGTTGGGCTGTTTAGCTGATAATACCCCCGCTCCTTCCTGGAGTGGGGGTATGCTTTATATCACGCGGGAAAACTGCTGCATCCGCGCTTTCTGGCGCAGATACGTATCAAAACACATGCAGATATTGCGTATCAGCAGCCGGCCTTTCGGCGTCACCTGAATGCCCTTCTCATCCACATCCACCAGCCCATCTTTGGCCAGCGGCGCCAGCAATTTCATATCGTCGGCAAAGTAGCTATCGAAGGTAAGATCCCACTGCGCTTCTACCGCAGCGAAGTCGAGACGGAAGTGACAAATTAGCGCCTTAATCACGTCGCGACGAATGCAGTCATCGCGCGTCAACGCAATACCGCGCCACAGCGCCGTTCCGGTTTCATCAACCTGCTGATAATACTGCTTCAGCTCTTTCTGGTTCTGCGCATAGCAATCGCCAATCATGCTGATCGCCGAGACGCCCATCCCCAGCAGATCGGTGTCTCCCTGGGTGGTATACCCCTGGAAGTTACGATGCAGGATACCTTCACGCTGGGCTATCGCCAGCTCATCATCCGGACGGGCAAAGTGGTCCATGCCGATAAACTGATATCCCGCGGCCGTCAGCGAAACAATCGTCTCCTGAAGAATGTCCAGCTTCTGTTCTGCAGAAGGCAGATCGGCGTCTTTGATTTTGCGCTGCGCAGCAAAGAGCGTTGGCAGATGCGCATAGTTGAATACGCTCAGACGATCGGGGTTGAGCTCCGCCACTTTCTGTAGCGTATACGCGAAGCTCTGCGGCGTTTGCTTCGGCAGACCGTAAATCAGGTCGATATTGGTAGAGGTAAAGCCGATATCGCGCGCGTGGTTGAGTAGCGCGAAGATAAACGCTTCATCCTGCTCGCGGTTCACCAGGCGCTGCACTTCTTTGTTGAAGTCCTGCACGCCCATACTCAGGCGATTAAAGCCTTCGAGGCGTAAATGATCCAGGACATCGAGTTCGATTTCGCGCGGATCAACCTCAATGGAGATCTCTGCATCCGCGTTAAAATTGAAATGGGTACGCAGCAGCCCCATCAGACGACTAATTTGCGCCTTGTTTAAATAGGTTGGCGTACCGCCCCCCCAGTGCAGCTGACTAACTTTGCGGCCAGCAAAAAGCGGCGCGCGATGAATAATCTCCTGCTCAAGCACATCCAGATACTGGTCGGCCTTATGCTGCTGACGGGTGACGATTTTGTTGCAGCCGCAGAAATAGCAGAGTTTATGGCAAAACGGGATATGCACGTACAGCGAGAGGGGACGCTGCGGATAGCGGGCTACCGCCGCATCAAATTCAGCGGCGCCAAATTCTGGAGAAAACTCCAGCGCGGTGGGATACGAAGTATAACGCGGCCCGGAATAGTTATATTTCTGGATCAGGGCCAGATCCCAGTCGATTAACTGCACAGACATGCTCACTCCTTCCGATGGTACCGTCGGCGGGTACGCCGCCCCGGCCCAACCGCACCTCGGGTAATGAGCCGGTTGCGCAGCCATTTCTGACGCCGCGACAACCGTCGTAGTTTAACGAATAACCACAGCAGATAACATATAACCAGAAGGGTTATAAGCAGGACCGGGAATCCGATGGGGTGCAAACGTTAGTTTCCACCCTTCAGCAGGCGCATCATATCTTCTTTGCGCTCTTCCTCTTCTTCATCTTCGTCATCATCGTATGAGAGGCCCAGCTGCTGCATCAGCTCATCAATACGATCCAGCTTGGCGTCAACCCAGGCCTGCTCTTCAGCATTAAGGGTACCGCCCTCTTCCAGACGTTCCAGCAGCGCGTCCAGGCGCTCATCGTTCTCCAGCAAATCCAGCTCAGCCTGCGGTGAAAGCATAGGTTTCTCGCTCTTTGGTTTATGCTGCTTAATCGCCGGAGCATTTTCAGTTACGCCCAGCGGGATTGGTTTTTTACTGCCAATTCGGGGATCTTGCTGCTGACCTTGTTTTTTACCTGCTGAAGCGGTGTCGCCGCCGGTCACACGACTTCCTGCCGCGTGGCCGCGATGCTTCTTCTGATGCTTGCGCTCGCGGGCTTCCTGGTTCAATTCTTCACGCGTTTTGCGATTTTTTTTACCGCGAGGTACGGATGTCGGTTTTTTCATGTTGTGTAATCTTCAGGCCGTTTTCTTCAGTATAGAATTGAGGCGGAATCTAGCAGAAAGCAAGCAAAGAAAAAAGGCGACAGATTACTCTGTCGCCTTTTTCCGCACTGATAACCCTTAATGGGCTTCTACTTTCCATGTTAGCTAACGACACACCCTGTCTTTCCTTTAGCTACCAACGATCCCTGTTACATCCATTTCCTTTTAAAACGTCTCCAGACGTTTGTCATCCTGACAATCCGTAGTCTTCGCCTCCTGGCGCTTCCTGACTCCTCATCCTGAGTCATAATCCTGTTAGCATCCTCGCCCTTGACCGCTACTTTACTGGTTTGCGGGAAACCTACAACCGACTGTACAGAAAAAAAACGAGTTTCAGAATTTTCTTTCATTTTAACGTAATGATTTATATAACTTTGTATCATTTTTAATCAGACTTTTCTCATGAATTTCGCATATAACCAATAGCCAATGTCTCACAAAGACTGTGGTTTTAACTTACAGCGATGAGGTGCGGTAAAAACAGCCTTTTTCTGTTGTTCAGGTATAATCCCCATCAAAGCCTGATTTAACGGAGACGACCGTCTTGACCAACTGGAATTATCAACTGACGCATTTTGTCACTAGCGCGCCAGATATCCGCCATCTTCCTGCCGATACCGGTATTGAAGTGGCCTTTGCTGGCCGCTCTAACGCCGGGAAATCCAGCGCGCTGAACACGCTGACTAACCAGAAAAGCCTCGCGCGTACTTCGAAGACGCCAGGCCGTACGCAGCTTATTAACCTGTTTGAAGTCGCTGAAGGCAAGCGCCTGGTCGACCTGCCGGGCTATGGATATGCCCAGGTTCCGGAAGAGATGAAAATCAAGTGGCAGCGCGCGCTGGGTGAATATCTGGAGAAACGCCTCTGTCTGAAAGGGCTGGTTGTGTTGATGGATATTCGTCATCCGCTTAAAGATCTCGATCAGCAGATGATCCAATGGGCGGTGGAAAGCGATATCCCGGTACTGGTGCTGCTAACCAAAGCCGATAAGCTGGCCAGCGGCGCGCGAAAAGCGCAGATCGCCATGGTTCGTGAAGCGGTCACCGCCTTTAACGGAGATGTGCAGGTCGAAGCGTTTTCTTCCCTGAAGAAGCAGGGCGTGGATAAACTACGGCAGAAGCTGGATAGCTGGTATAACGATATCCCTCCTCAGGAAGCCTCTGAAGACGGCGAATAATCTCGCTAACTTCTCCGGATAGCGTCGCGTGAGGCTCTATCCGGGTAGCCCGCCTCATCAGCATCGATACGCAAAAAATTTTCTTTCGCGCAATAAAAAACGCCCCGGTCATTTATGACCGGGGCGGCTAAAATATTCAGCCAAATCCGATTACGTGAAGTAAAAGGTCTGAAAGATAGAACATCTTACCTCTGTACCCTACGTCTTTAACTCTACTCTTCTTTCGGTTACGGATAAAGCATTTTTTGTAGTTTTTTTTCACTCTTTACATAGCAAATTCAAATGATCATCACAAAATGCGATAAGTTATGTTACTCACTTACAAGAAATGACCTTCCTTACCGAATACTTAGTGCGCTTGATCCCAGTTTTCTCCACTCCCCACTTCCACCAGCAGCGGAACCGCCAGCGTCGTGCTGCTTTCCATCAGTTCGTGGATCTTTTTCGCAACCGCCTCAAGGTCGTCTTTATGCACTTCAAAGACCAGTTCATCGTGTACCTGCATAATCATCCGCACGCGCGGTTTTTCGCTTAATAACCAGCTATCTACGGCGATCATCGCGCGCTTAATAATGTCGGCAGCGGTTCCCTGCATCGGCGCATTGATCGCCGCACGCTCGGCACCGGCGCGGCGCGCGCCGTTGCTGGATTTGATGTCCGGCAGGTAGAGACGACGGCCATCAAGCGTTTCAACATACCCCTGCTCTTTGGCCTGGGTGCGGGTGCGCTCCATATACTCCAGCACGCCCGGATAGCGCTCAAAGTAGAGATCCATATACTTTTGCGCTTCTTTGCGTGGAATATTGAGCTGGCGCGCAAGGCCGAATGCGCTCATGCCGTAAATCAGGCCGAAGTTGATCGCCTTCGCGCTGCGGCGCTGTTCGCTGCTGACGCTCTCCAGCGGCAAACCAAAGACCTCTGCCGCCGTCGCGCGGTGGATATCCTTCCCTTCCGCAAACGCGGTCAGCAGGCCCTTGTCGCGGGAAAGATGCGCCATGATGCGCAGTTCAATTTGCGAGTAGTCGGCAGAGACAATGAGATAATCTTCCGGAGCAATAAACGCCTGACGGATACGCCGCCCTTCTTCGTTGCGCACCGGAATGTTCTGCAGGTTCGGGTCTGTAGACGACAAACGTCCCGTTGCCGTAACCGCCTGGTGATAAGAGGTGTGAACCCGGCCCGTTTTCGGGCTGATCATCAGCGGCAGCTTATCGGTATAGGTGGATTTGAGTTTTGCCAGACCACGATACTCGAGGATGACTTTCGGCAGCGGATAGTCCAGCGCCAGCTCTTCCAGCACCTCTTCCGAGGTAGACGGCGCGCCGCCCGGGGTTTTCTTCAGCGGCTTAATACCTTGTTTTTCAAACAGGATGGTTTGCAGCTGCTTCGGCGAAGAGAGGTTAAACTCCTCACCCGCGATATCATACGCCTTCTTCTCCAGCTCAATCAGGCGTTTGGCTATCTCCTGAGAATGCGCATGCAGCACGGCCGGATCAATCTTCACCCCGTTACGCTCCACGCGGGATAGCACCGGCACCAGCGGCATTTCAATATTTTTAAAGACGTTCAGCGGGCCTTCATTTTGCTGAAGTTCAGGCCACATTTTGAGGTGCAGCTGCAGCGTGACATCGGCATCTTCCGCCGCGTAGCGGCCCGCTTCTTCCAGCGCGATCTGATTGAATGTGAGCTGGTTTTTACCTTTACCCGCAATCTCTTCAAAGGTAATGGT
This sequence comes from Klebsiella sp. LTGPAF-6F, assembly GCF_001753185.1. Classification (NCBI taxonomy): domain Bacteria; kingdom Pseudomonadati; phylum Pseudomonadota; class Gammaproteobacteria; order Enterobacterales; family Enterobacteriaceae; genus Klebsiella; species Klebsiella sp. LTGPAF-6F. The sequence goes on along the minus strand of NZ_CP017450.1, from coordinate 21,477 downwards.
TTTGTGCTTCAGCCAGCGATCGGAGAGGCTATCCATATCATGGCGGCCCGCCACGCTGTCAAGAATGTAGGATTCCAGCATGGTATCAAAGGCAATACCGCGCAGTTCAATGCCGTAGTTAGCCAGGATACCGCGGTCATATTTGAGGTTTTGCCCAACCTTCAGAACCTTGTCATCTTCCAGTAGCGGTTTCAGCAGCTCAAGGACACGGTCGCGCGGGATCTGATCCGGTGCATCCAGATAATCATGGGCAACCGGTACATAGGCCGCAACGCCAGGCTCAATGGCGAAGGATAAGCCAACCATATTGGCGGATACGTTATCGAGGCTGTCAGTTTCGGTATCAAAGGCAAAAAGCGGCGCTTTCTTCAGGCTCTCAATCCAGGTCAACAACGTTTCTTCATCAAGGATCGTGACATAATTTTCAGAAGAGAGCGCCGTCGCGGTTTCCTCCTCCGCATCGGCCACGTCAGTCACCGCTACAACCGCCTTCGCCGCAGGCTTAGCGCCTTTTGCCTGCATCCACTTGCCGGACTCTACATCGGTGATCCAGCGTTTGAATTCATATTTTTTAAACAGCGTGAGCAGTTCATCAGCGACGGGTTGCGCAACCAGCAAATCTTCACAGCCCAGCTCCAGCTCAACGTCCGTTTTGATCGTCGCCAGCTGATAAGAGAGGTATGCCACCTCTTTATTCTGTTCCAGCTTTGCGGCCATCGTTTTTGCGCCGCGGAAGGTCAGCCCGGCGATTTTTTCAGGCTCAGCATATAACGCATCAAGACCCCCCAGCCCCTGCAGTAACGCCTGCGCAGTCTTTTCTCCCACGCCAGGTACGCCGGGAATATTGTCCGATGAATCTCCCATCAGGGCCAGAAAATCGATGATCAGCTCCGGTGGTACGCCGTATTTCGTCACCACTTCATCGGGGCCAAGGATAGTGTTGGTCATGGTGTTAATCAGCGTAATACCCGGCGTAACCAGCTGGGCCATATCTTTATCGCCGGTGCTAATCAGTACCGGACGCCCGACCTTTTCAGCTTCACGCGCCAGGGTACCGATGACATCATCGGCTTCTACGCCAGGAACAGCCATTAGCGGCAGGCCCATCGCTTTTACCATGGCATGCAGCGGCTCGATCTGCGCACGCAGATCGTCCGGCATCGGCGGGCGATGAGATTTATAGTGCTCAAACAGTTCATCACGGAAAGTCTTCCCCTTGGCATCAAACACGACGACAGCGTGGGTCGGTTGATACTGCAGGATCAGGCTTCGCAGCATATTCAGCACGCCATACATTGCGCCTGTCGGTTCACCAGCGCTATTCGTCAGCGGGGGGAACGCGTGATATGCCCGATAAAGGTAAGAGGAGCCGTCAACGAGGATGAGAGGGTTTTCTGGGATCTGAACCATAATTTCCGTGCCTGTTTATCAGATTATCGGTAAAGGATGCCACAGACGGGCATTAAATCCTGAATTTTTCCCGCATTTCGTCGAAAAGATTCTGCGATCCTTTCGATCGCGTTATGGGCTATCCTGTGGATAACTTTGTGAATATTTTTATAACGACAGCCAAACAATCGTTAATTAAATCATCCATAAACAAATTATTTCATATTTATCATTAAGTTATACACTCATAATTTGCTTTAATAACACCATGGCGACTCAATGTTCCATGTGGATATAAGATCCGAAAATTTTTCTGTTCTGGTAAGACCCGTTATTTACGCTATTTTCTGGTAAAATCAGCCTCTTGCGCCGTTTAAACGCGTTCTTTGTCAGCCTAACTTTCTGAATAAATTAACTATGTCGAGATTACTCGCCGCGATAACGCTCCCGCTGAGTATCGCCCTGACTATCATAGTCACCATAATCTGCTCGGTGCCAATCATCGTCGCCGGGCTGATTAAACTTCTTGTGCCTATTCCTGCGGTCTGGCGCTCGATATCCATTTTTTGCAATTTCATGATGTACTGCTGGTGTGAAGGGCTGGCTCTGCTGCTGCGTCTTAATCCCTGGCTTAAATGGGATGTACAGGGCCTGGATGGCCTGAATAAGAAAAACTGGTATCTGCTCATCAGCAACCACCATAGCTGGGCAGATATCGTGGTGCTTTGCGTGCTGTTTCGCAAACATATCCCGATGAATAAATATTTCCTCAAGCAACAGCTCGCCTGGGTGCCGTTTATTGGGCTGGCCTGCTGGGCGCTGGATATGCCTTTTATGCGCCGCTATTCCCGAGGCTATTTACTCCGCCATCCAGAACGCCGGGGCAAAGATGTTGAAACCACTCGCCGCTCCTGCGAGAAATTCCGCGCGCATCCAACAACGATTGTTAACTTTGTCGAAGGCTCTCGTTTCACGGAAGAAAAGCAACAGCAGACCCGTTCGCCTTACCAGAATCTGTTATCGCCAAAGGCTGCGGGTATTGCCATGGCATTAAACGTGCTCGGCTCGCAGTTTGATAAGCTTTTGAACGTCACGTTATGCTATCCGGAAAACAACCAAAAGCCGTTTTATGACATGCTGAGCGGCCGATTAACGCGGGTTGTGGTGCGAGTCAGTCTTGAACCTGTGATGGAAGAGCTGCACGGCGATTATGTAAATGACAAAAACTTTAAGCGACGCTTTCAGCGCTGGCTAAACAGGCTTTGGGAAGAGAAAGATCGGCAGCTAACGGAAATAATGCAGCAGGCAGAGAAATAATTGTGGGCGCAGAAAAGAAAAACGCCGGTCAGTAACCGGCGTTTATTTTTTATTTCTTCTCAACGAGCTGCTTAACGGTATCGGCATACTGGGCAACAAATGCGTCCATGTTGCTGGTATCCATACCCTGCGGGTTTAGCTGGTATTTACCGTTAACGTACATAGCCGGCACGCCCTGCAGCTGGAAATCAGCGGCGGCTTTCTCTTGCTGAGCCACCAGGGATTTCACCACGAAGCTGTTCCAGGCTGCATCGTAATCTTCACCTTTAACGCCGGCGTCAACGAAGACCTTACGGATATCGGCCACGGTCTGGACGGTCTGGTTTTTCTGTACCGCTTCAAACATCGGCACGGTGATTTTATCTTCCACGCCCAGCGCCATCGCAACGGCCCACGCCTGAGTCAGATCCTTGCCTAACGGACCCAGGAACTCAACGTGGTATTTCGTCATTTTTACGCCTTCAGGCAGCTTTTTCTTCACGTTATCTGATACATGAAGAACTTCCTCAAACTGATAGCAATGCGGGCAGTAGAACGAGAAAAACTCGAGCACCTGCGGCTCACCGGCAACGGGCTTATCGAGGGTAATATACTGCTTACCGTCGGTGATCTGGGCAGCGGATGCACTGAAAGCCAGAATCATACCAGCCAGCGCCAGCCAAATTTTTTTCATGATTAATTCTCTCCTGGATATATCACATTAATACATTGGCGTTAACTGAAGAGGCGGTTCCTGCAGAACCTTTACCTGCTCAAGAAAAGTTGTTGTCTGCCCGCGCCAGTAATCTTCCCCGGTTAACCACGGGAAGTTTTTAGGAAAAGCGGGATCTTCCCAGCGCCTTAATAACCACGCCAGATAATAAACTAACCGCATTGCACGTAAAGGTTCGATGAGGGCAATTTCATCGGTATTGAAAGCGCTGAACTCTTCATACGCTTCAATGATCATCTCAAGCTGCATCCGTTGTTCGGCTTTATCGCCGTTCAACAACATCCACAGATCCTGGATAGCAGGTCCATTACGTGAATCATCTAAATCAACAAACAGTGGCCCATCGCGCCAGAGGATGTTTCCCGCATGGCAATCACCGTGTAACCGTAAAATACTGGCGCGTCCGTGCCATTGCGCCATTACCGCATCAATCAGCTTATCGGTAGCGCTGAGAAAAGCCTCTTTCAGACCTGCAGGTATCAGCGGGGAAAGCTCAAAGACCTGGCGTGGCTCAAGAAGATACTCATTCGTCCCTATCTCCGGACGCGCGACAAAACGCTGTTTGCGTCCAGTTTGATGCAGACGGCCAAGGTAGCGCCCAACCCATTCCATCTGATCGAGGTTATCCGCCTCAAACTGACGTCCACCCAGGCTTGGGAATACGGCGAAAAAGAATCCCTGATGCTGATGAAGGGTACTGTCGTTAAACGACAACGGCGCCGCTACAGGGACTTCGTCCTGCACGAGCTGGAGGGAAAACTGATGTTCTTCGAGGATTTGTTGGGCTGACCAACGCTCAGGACGATAGAACTTCACCACATAGCGGCGACGATCTTCGTCCTGAAACTGGTAAACCCGGTTCTCATAGCTATTAAGCGGTGTGAGACCGGAGTCCACCCGCATTCCCAGATCAAATAAGCCATCAATGATGGTATCCGGGTGAAGCGTCTGAAAAGTGAAAGCCTTATCGTGCATCCTGACATCCGATAATCGTACGAATGATACAGGATATCATCTCATTGCCGATTCCGCGGCAGCGCTTACAACCTTTTACTCTTTAATCACGCCGCGAGCGCGTAGCAGCGCGGTTTTAAAATCTTCTTCATAATCTTTCTGAATCCCGGGAATAACAGCTTCTTTTGCCGAGTCGCGCATCTTCAGATGATAAATCAGAATATCGTCGGAGAGATCGTTCAACTCACCGGTGTATCCGGCCTCTTTCGCCAGTTTTTGCAAAAATTGCATTAAATTCAGCTCGGGTTCTTTCTGCCAGGCTGGCTGGAGGAGTTCAATGACTTCATTCAGACGTTTACATTTCATAGCAATGCTCCTTACTCTTGATAGGAATACGTTAGCAGGGACAATCCCACAATGAAAGAGGCGATATTAATATGCAGGGCAAGGTCATAACCGGCGTCGTGCTGGCGGGAGGAAGAGGCTCACGCATGGGAGGAATAGATAAAGGATTACAGCTGCTGAAAGGTAAAGCCCTGTGGCGTCATGTCGCCGATGCGCTGCAGCCGCAGGTTACAAAGCTGGTAATTAGCGCTAACCGCAATCTTGATTGCTGGCGAAGCAGCGGCTACCCGATTATTACCGACTCTCTGAACGACTTTCCCGGGCCGTTGGCCGGCATGCTTTCCGTAATGCATCAGGTTGAGGGCGAGTGGTTTCTGTTTTGTCCCTGTGATACGCCATTTATCCCATCATTTCTGGCGACGCGCTTAATACAGCAGAGAAAATCCTCTCCAGCCGTTTGGGTACACGATGGTGAACGTGACCATCCGGCCATTGCTCTGGTGAATCGCGAGGCGATCGGCGAACTAGAAACGTATCTGGCGGCAGGAGAAAGACGGGTAATGGTATTTCTGCGCAAAATTGGCGGTCATAGCGTCGATTTTAGCGATGTAAAATCAGCATTTATTAACGTCAATACTCTCGACGATTTGCAACGTATGCAGGTGCCATCATGATCCCGCTTTTAGCCATCGCAGCCTGGAGCGGTACAGGTAAAACCACCCTACTGAAGTCGCTGATTCCGGCACTGCGCGCGGAAGGCTTACGGCCAGGGCTAATTAAACATACTCATCATGATATGGACGTGGATAAGCCCGGTAAAGACAGCTATGAACTGCGTAAAGCCGGAGCGGCTCAGACGATTGTCGCCAGCTCCCAGCGTTGGGCATTAATGACGGAAACACCCGAAGAGCCTCCGCTGGATCTGGAATGGCTGGTTAGCCGAATGGATGCATCAACGTTAGATTTAGTCCTGGTTGAGGGTTTTAAGCATGAAGCTGTGCCCAAAATCCTGCTTTTTCGGCAAAACAGCGGACATAGCATTGAAGAATTAGTTTATGACGATGACGTGATTGCCATAGCCAGCGATACGCCGGTCGAGACGTCGCTTCCATTGTTAGATTTAAATGATGTCCCGCAAATAGCCGCTTTTATTATGCAGTGGTTAAAGGGGTTTAACGAGGACCGATAGTTATTGCAGAGATATAGCCATGATCGCGCCTTCTGAAGGCATCTGCTGATAGTTTCAGGCGACAAAAACGCAAAAAGCCCATCCGTCAGGATGGGCTCTTCACTTGTTTGATGCCTGGCAGTTCCCTACTCTCACATGGGGAGACCCCACACTACCATCGGCGCTACGGCGTTTCACTTCTGAGTTCGGCATGGGGTCAGGTGGGACCACCGCGCTGTCGCCGCCAGGCAAATTCTGTTGTCAGAAACGAATCTTTTACACCGATGCTGCGTTGGCTGCATTCGTAAAGTCAGTCACATACTACAGTATGCTCCTTCCTTTACTTCATTTGCCGCCTTGCCTCAGCGTAAAATCTTTCGTTCCCGAAAATCTGTAATCTAAGCTGAAATTGTTGTCTTCTCAAATCGCCAAAACATCTTCGGCGTTGTAAGGTTAAGCCTCACGGTTCATTAGTACCGGTTAGCTCAACGCATCGCTGCGCTTACACACCCGGCCTATCAACGTCGTCGTCTTCAACGTTCCTTCAGGACCCTTAAAGGGTCAGGGAGAACTCATCTCGGGGCAAGTTTCGTGCTTAGATGCTTTCAGCACTTATCTCTTCCGCATTTAGCTACCGGGCAATGCCATTGGCATGACAACCCGAACACCAGTGATGCGTCCACTCCGGTCCTCTCGTACTAGGAGCAGCCCCCCTCAATTCTCCAGCGCCCACGGCAGATAGGGACCGAACTGTCTCACGACGTTCTAAACCCAGCTCGCGTACCACTTTAAATGGCGAACAGCCATACCCTTGGGACCTACTTCAGCCCCAGGATGTGATGAGCCGACATCGAGGTGCCAAACACCGCCGTCGATATGAACTCTTGGGCGGTATCAGCCTGTTATCCCCGGAGTACCTTTTATCCGTTGAGCGATGGCCCTTCCATTCAGAACCACCGGATCACTATGACCTGCTTTCGCACCTGCTCGCGCCGTCACGCTCGCAGTCAAGCCAGCTTATGCCATTGCACTAACCTCCTGATGTCCGACCAGGATTAGCTGACCTTCGTGCTCCTCCGTTACTCTTTAGGAGGAGACCGCCCCAGTCAAACTACCCACCAGACACTGTCCGCAACCCGGATTACGGGCCCACGTTAGAACACCAGCCATTAAAGGGTGGTATTTCAAGGATGGCTCCATGCAGACTGGCGTCCACACTTCAAAGCCTCCCACCTATCCTACACATCAAGGACCAGTGTTCAGTGTCAAGCTATAGTAAAGGTTCACGGGGTCTTTCCGTCTTGCCGCGGGTACACTGCATCTTCACAGCGAGTTCAATTTCACTGAGTCTCGGGTGGAGACAGCCTGGCCATCATTACGCCATTCGTGCAGGTCGGAACTTACCCGACAAGGAATTTCGCTACCTTAGGACCGTTATAGTTACGGCCGCCGTTTACCGGGGCTTCGATCAAGAGCTTCTCCGTGAGGATAACCCCATCAATTAACCTTCCGGCACCGGGCAGGCGTCACACCGTATACGTCCACTTTCGTGTTTGCACAGTGCTGTGTTTTTAATAAACAGTTGCAGCCAGCTGGTATCTTCGACTGATTTCAGCTCCATGAGCAAGTCACTTCACTTACCATCAGCGTGCCTTCTCCCGAAGTTACGGCACCATTTTGCCTAGTTCCTTCACCCGAGTTCTCTCAAGCGCCTTGGTATTCTCTACCTGACCACCTGTGTCGGTTTGGGGTACGATTTGATGTTACCTGATGCTTAGAGGCTTTTCCTGGAAGCAGGGCATTTGTCACTTCAGCACCGTAGTGCCTCGTCATCACACCTCAGCGTTGATAACGTTCCGGATTTACCTGGAACATCCGCCTACATGCTTAAACCGGGACAACCGTCGCCCGGCCAACATAGCCTTCTCCGTCCCCCCTTCGCAGTAACACCGAGTACAGGAATATTAACCTGTTTCCCATCGACTACGCCTTTCGGCCTCGCCTTAGGGGTCGACTCACCCTGCCCCGATTAACGTTGGACAGGAACCCTTGGTCTTCCGGCGTGCGGGTTTTTCACCCGCATTATCGTTACTTATGTCAGCATTCGCACTTCTGATACCTCCAGCAACCCTCACAGGCCACCTTCAACGGCTTACAGAACGCTCCCCTACCCAACAACACATAGTGTCGCTGCCGCAGCTTCGGTGCATGGTTTAGCCCCGTTACATCTTCCGCGCAGGCCGACTCGACCAGTGAGCTATTACGCTTTCTTTAAATGATGGCTGCTTCTAAGCCAACATCCTGGCTGTCTGGGCCTTCCCACATCGTTTCCCACTTAACCATGACTTTGGGACCTTAGCTGGCGGTCTGGGTTGTTTCCCTCTTCACGACGGACGTTAGCACCCGCCGTGTGTCTCCCGTGATAACATTCTTCGGTATTCGTAGTTTGCATCGGGTTGGTAAGTCGGGATGACCCCCTAGCCGAAACAGTGCTCTACCCCGAAGATGAGTTCACGAGGCGCTACCTAAATAGCTTTCGGGGAGAACCAGCTATCTCCCGGTTTGATTGGCCTTTCACCCCCAGCCACAAGTCATCCGCTAATTTTTCAACATTAGTCGGTTCGGTCCTCCAGTTAGTGTTACCCAACCTTCAACCTGCCCATGGCTAGATCACCGGGTTTCGGGTCTATACCCTGCAACTTAACGCCCAGTTAAGACTCGGTTTCCCTGCGGCTCCCCTATACGGTTAACCTTGCTACAGAATATAAGTCGCTGACCCATTATACAAAAGGTACGCAGTCACCCAACCAGTGGGCTCCTACTGCTTGTACGTACACGGTTTCAGGTTCTTTTTCACTCCCCTCGCCGGGGTTCTTTTCGCCTTTCCCTCACGGTACTGGTTCACTATCGGTCAGTCAGGAGTATTTAGCCTTGGAGGATGGTCCCCCCATATTCAGACAGGATACCACGTGTCCCGCCCTACTCTTCGAGTTCACAGCCTGTGCGTTTTAGTGTACGGGAGTATCACCCTGTACCCTGCGACTTTCCAGACGCTTCCACTAACACACAAGCTGATTCAGACTCCGGGCTGCTCCCCGTTCGCTCGCCGCTACTGGGGAATCTCGGTTGATTTCTTTTCCTCGGGGTACTTAGATGTTTCAGTTCCCCCGGTTCGCCTCGTTTGACTATGTATTCATCAAACGATAGTGCAACGAATTGCACTGGGTTTCCCCATTCGGACATCGCCGGCTGTAACGGTTCATATCACCTTACCGACGCTTTTCGCAGATTAGCACGTCCTTCATCGCCTCTGACTGCCAGGGCATCCACCGTGTACGCTTAGTCGCTTAACCTCACAACCCGAAGATGTTTCGTAAAACATCGTCGTGTCGCGAAAATTTGAGAGACTCGAACACACTTGAACAGTGTGTCGTTTCAATTTTCAGCTTGATCCAGATTTTTAAAGAGCAAAATTTCACAATGCACTTCACAGTACATTTTGAAATTCATCATTCATCAGACAATCTGTGTGGACACTACAAAGGCAGGTTCTTTAAGGTAAGGAGGTGATCCAACCGCAGGTTCCCCTACGGTTACCTTGTTACGACTTCACCCCAGTCATGAATCACAAAGTGGTAAGCGCCCTCCCGAAGGTTAAGCTACCTACTTCTTTTGCAACCCACTCCCATGGTGTGACGGGCGGTGTGTACAAGGCCCGGGAACGTATTCACCGTGGCATTCTGATCCACGATTACTAGCGATTCCGACTTCATGGAGTCGAGTTGCAGACTCCAATCCGGACTACGACATACTTTATGAGGTCCGCTTGCTCTCGCGAGGTCGCTTCTCTTTGTATATGCCATTGTAGCACGTGTGTAGCCCTACTCGTAAGGGCCATGATGACTTGACGTCATCCCCACCTTCCTCCAGTTTATCACTGGCAGTCTCCTTTGAGTTCCCGGCCGGACCGCTGGCAACAAAGGATAAGGGTTGCGCTCGTTGCGGGACTTAACCCAACATTTCACAACACGAGCTGACGACAGCCATGCAGCACCTGTCTCAGAGTTCCCGAAGGCACCAAAGCATCTCTGCTAAGTTCTCTGGATGTCAAGAGTAGGTAAGGTTCTTCGCGTTGCATCGAATTAAACCACATGCTCCACCGCTTGTGCGGGCCCCCGTCAATTCATTTGAGTTTTAACCTTGCGGCCGTACTCCCCAGGCGGTCGACTTAACGCGTTAGCTCCGGAAGCCACTCCTCAAGGGAACAACCTCCAAGTCGACATCGTTTACAGCGTGGACTACCAGGGTATCTAATCCTGTTTGCTCCCCACGCTTTCGCACCTGAGCGTCAGTCTTTGTCCAGGGGGCCGCCTTCGCCACCGGTATTCCTCCAGATCTCTACGCATTTCACCGCTACACCTGGAATTCTACCCCCTCTACAAGACTCCAGCCTGCCAGTTTCGAATGCAGTTCCCAGGTTGAGCCCGGGGATTTCACATCCGACTTGACAGACCGCCTGCGTGCGCTTTACGCCCAGTAATTCCGATTAACGCTTGCACCCTCCGTATTACCGCGGCTGCTGGCACGGAGTTAGCCGGTGCTTCTTCTGCGGGTAACGTCAATTGCTGAGGTTATTAATCTCAACACCTTCCTCCCCGCTGAAAGTACTTTACAACCCGAAGGCCTTCTTCATACACGCGGCATGGCTGCATCAGGCTTGCGCCCATTGTGCAATATTCCCCACTGCTGCCTCCCGTAGGAGTCTGGACCGTGTCTCAGTTCCAGTGTGGCTGGTCATCCTCTCAGACCAGCTAGGGATCGTCGCCTAGGTGAGCCGTTACCCCACCTACCAGCTAATCCCATCTGGGCACATCTGATGGCAAGAGGCCCGAAGGTCCCCCTCTTTGGTCTTGCGACGTTATGCGGTATTAGCTACCGTTTCCAGTAGTTATCCCCCTCCATCAGGCAGTTTCCCAGACATTACTCACCCGTCCGCCACTCGTCACCCGAGAGCAAGCTCTCTGTGCTACCGTTCGACTTGCATGTGTTAGGCCTGCCGCCAGCGTTCAATCTGAGCCATGATCAAACTCTTCAATTTAAGTTTGATGCTCGTAGAATTAAACTTCGTAATGAATTACGTGTTCACTCTTTGAGACTTGGTATTCATTTTTCGTCTTGCGACGTTAAGAATCCATGTCACTTTGAGTGCCCACACAGATTGTCTGATAAATTGTTAAAGAGCAGTGCAACGCGGCTTTCGCTCACCGTTGCGAGGTGGCGTATATTACGCTTTCCTCATTCAGAGTCAAGCGTTTAATTCCGCTTTTCTCTGCCGGTATTCATCGCTGAATCCCGCTGACCCGGCGGGCTGTAAGCCGTTGTTCCGTGTCAGTGGAGGCGCATTATAGGGAGTTATTCCGAAGTGACAAGGGCTAAATGCAAAAAACTTTTTAACCGCCTCTTTTTTCATCATTACGGCGCGTAATGTAGCAAAAAACCGGCGTTTTGCCGTTTTAACCAACGAAGTAAGCCGCCAGATGGCATACTGGTAAGGTAAAAAAGAGAAAGGAACGGCACGTATGTCTTTAAGCACACAGCAGTTGGCGGCACAAAAGAATATCTCCTGGGTATTAGCGGAGAAGCTGGCTCAAAAAATTTTGACCGGTGAATATCAGCCAGAAAGTATCCTTCCAGGCGAGATGGAACTGGGCGAGCAGTTTGGCGTGAGCCGCACCGCCGTGCGTGAAGCAGTGAAGACGCTAGCGGCAAAAGGCATGCTTTTACCACGACCGCGCATCGGAACGCGGGTGATGCCACGCAGCAGCTGGAACTTTCTCGATAAAGAACTCCTGGCCTGGTGGTTAACAGAAGATAACTTCTCCGATGTTGTCAGCCATTTCCTCGTGATGCGCGGCAGTCTGGAACCTCAAGCCTGTTTTCTGGCGTCAACCTCAGGGACGCCGGAGCAAAAAGCCCAGCTCAACGCTTTGATGGAGGAGATGGTTGAGCTGAAGAGGAACTTTCAGCGCGAACGCTGGATTGAAGTCGATATGGCCTGGCATGAACATATATATGAAATGAGCGGCAACCCTTTCCTGATCTCTTTCGCTTCTTTATTTCATTCTGTCTATCACACCTACTTCACGTCGATTACGCAGAATGAAGTGGTGAAACTGGATCTGCACCAGGCAATCGTTGATGCCATTCTGGATAGCGACGGCTTGCGGGCGCTGAGCGCCTGCCAGGCGTTGTTGAGCGCTCCCAACCATTCCGACAAATAGCAAGGGTATCGAATGACCAAAAAGAAAGCCCGCAGTATGGCCGGGCTGCCATGGATCGCAGCGATGGCTTTTTTTATGCAGGCGCTCGACGCCACCATTCTGAATACAGCCCTTCCCGCTATCGCTCATAGCCTCAACCGTTCACCGCTAGCGATGCAGTCGGCCATTATCAGCTATACGCTGACGGTGGCCATGCTTATCCCGGTCAGCGGTTGGCTGGCCGACCGCTTCGGCACGCGAAAAGTGTTTATCATCGCCGTCAGCCTGTTTACCCTCGGTTCCCTGGCCTGCGCGCTTTCCAACTCCCTGATGGAACTGGTTATCTTCCGCGTCATTCAGGGCATCGGCGGGGCCATGATGATGCCGGTAGCCAGGCTGGCGCTACTGCGCGCCTATCCGCGCAGCGAACTGCTGCCGGTGCTCAACTTCGTCACGATGCCTGGACTGGTCGGCCCTATCCTCGGTCCCGTGCTCGGCGGCGTACTGGTGACCTGGGCCAGCTGGCACTGGATTTTCCTGATTAATATTCCCATCGGTATTATCGGGATCGTGTATGCCCGCAAGTATATGCCGGATTTCACCACGCCACGGCGCCGCTTCGACACGCTCGGTTTTATCCTGTTTGGCCTGAGCCTGGTTCTGTTTTCCAGCGGAATCGAGCTGTTTGGCGAGAAAATTGTCGCCACATGGATGGCTCTGGCGGTTATCGCCCTGAGCATCGTTTTACTGTGGGCCTATATTCGTCACGCTCGCCGCCATCCCACGCCGCTCATTTCGCTTTCTTTATTTAAGACGCATACTTTCTCTGTCGGGATTGCGGGAAACCTGGCCACGCGCCTGGGTACCGGTTGCGTTCCGTTCCTGATGCCGCTGATGTTACAGGTTGGCTTCGGTTATCCGGCGATCGTCGCCGGCTGCATGATAGCGCCTACGGCTATCGGTTCGATTATTGCGAAATCAACCGTCACCCAGATTCTTCGCTGGTTTGGTTACCGTAAAACGCTGGTTGGGGTCACGATATTTATTGGCCTGATGATCGCTCAGTTTTCGCTGCAATCGCCGGATATGTCGATCTGGATGCTGCTGCTGCCGCTCTTCATTCTGGGAATGGCAATGTCCACCCAGTTCACCTCCATGAACACCATCACGCTCGCCGATTTAACCGATGAAAACGCCAGCAGCGGCAACAGCATGTTGGCCGTGACGCAGCAGCTATCGATCAGTCTCGGGGTCGCCGTTAGCGCGGCGGTGCTGCGGTTTTATGAAGGATTCGATAGCGCAAATACCATCGAGCAGTTTCACTACACCTTTATTACCATGGGGGTTATCACCGTGGTATCGGCGCTGGTATTTACCTTATTAAGAGCAAAAGATGGCCGCAACCTGATTAAGGAGCGGCACAAGCGTTAGGCTGAGCCGCGAACCACCAGCTCGGGGGTTAACTGTACGCGCTGCTGTTTTTGTCCCGGGTCGGCCATACGGTGAATCAGCACATCGATGGCCAGCTCGCCCAGTTCATCTTTCGGTTGATGAATTGTGGTTAACGGCGGCGTCATATAGCGCGCCAGTTCAATGTCGTCATAGCCTACCAGCGCCATATCCTGTGGGATACGCAGACCGCTCTGATAAAGGGCCTGATAGGCGCCTACCGCCATCGCATCGTTACCGATAAACACCGCCTGCGGCAGCGCTGGCAGCATGAGCAGCTTCTGCATGGCGCTGAAACCGCCGCCAAACTCAAAATCGCTGCTAATCACATATCCTTCAGGTACCGTGAGTCCGGCTCGGGCCATCGCTTCCTGATATCCCTCCAGGCGCAGTCGAGCAGGAGTTTTATCCAGCGGACCCGCAATACAGGCAATCCGCGTATAGCCCTGGTCGATCAGATACTGCGTCGCCATATCGCCGCCCAGTAGAGAGTTATCCTGAATCAGATCGCTATCGCCGTCGAACGGCGCCCAGTCCATCATCACCGTCGGTACAGAAGGGTAGCGCTGCATAATCTCCGGCGAAGGTTGATGCGTTTCAGTGCACAGCAGCAGTAAACCATCGACGCGCTTTTGCATCAGCGTCTCCAGATTACGGTTCATCCGCTGTTCATCGCCTTCGGTATTACATAGCACAAGGCTATAACCCCGTTCAAAGCAGCTGCGCTCCACGCCGCGCACCAGCTCCGAGTAAAACGGATTGGTACTGGCGGTAATGAGCATGCCTATGGTGCGGGTTTGATTTAATTTGAGGCTGCGCGCCAGCGCGGACGGTGCATAGTTCAGGCTCTTAATCGCGGCGTCGACTTTAGCGGTAATAGCTTCGCTAACGAAACGATCTTTGTTGATGACATGAGAAACCGTCGAAGTGGAAACGCCCGCAATGCGGGCTACATCCTTCATGGTAGCCAATCGTTACCCCTGTTGACGTAAAAATTCGTCTATTTCTTTTCGCCAGGGCACGGAGGGCTGAGCCCCTTTGCGGGTGACGGCGATAGCGGCGGCGGCATGGGCAAAACGAATCGCCTGCGCCAGTTCGCTACCTTCAAGCAGCGCGGTGACCAGCGCACCATTAAAGGTATCGCCAGCGGCGATGGTATCAACCGCCTGCACTTTAAAACCGGGAACCCGACGACCTTCACCTTCGCTGCTGGCCCATACGCCACGGCTGCCAAGCGTAATGATCACCGTACCAATACCTTTATCATGGAGCACTTTGGCGGCTTTTGCCGCATCATCGTCGCTTTCTACGCGAACGCCGGTGAGCTTTTCCGCTTCGGTCTCGTTAGGGGTAATGATATCCACCAGTGTGAGCAGTTCATCGGGCAATTCACGTGCCGGCGCCGGATTGAGGATAACTGAGGTTTGATTCTGGTGAGCGATTTTCGCCGCGGCCAGTACGCTTTCCAGCGGCGATTCCAGCTGCATCAGCAGCGCCTGCGCGCCGGCAATACGCTCTTTTTCCGCATCAACCTGAGCCACGCTGAGCGCGGCGTTAGCGCCAGCATGAATACCGATAGTATTCTCACCTTCAGCGTTAACAAAAATCAGCGCCACGCCGGTTGATTCTCCGGCAACGGCCCTGACCGGCGCGACGTCGATATTATCGCTTTCCAGCTGACGACGAACGCGTTCGCCAATATCGTCATCGCCGGTACAGGCGATAAAGGCGATATTAGCTCCGCTGCGCCCGGCAGCAACCGCCTGGTTTGCGCCCTTACCGCCAAAAGCGACCTGATAGTGATGACCGGTAACGGTTTCACCCGGCGTTGGGAAGGCGTCAAGATTCAGGATGTGATCGGCGTTGATACTGCCAAGGACGACAAGTTTGCCTGCGGTTTTCATAATCAATATTCCCGGAAAGCGCGCCACCGGAATCCGGTGGCGCATGCCCTGCTTTTCTTTATTATGTTGTCCCTCGGACCGTCACCGATCCGAATCGCACATTATTGCTTAATGACCAGTTTCAACTCAACCGGATAGCTGGTTTCCACTTTTTCGCCCTTCAGCACTTTATCGGCTGTCTCAACGCCTTTCACGCCGATCTGCTCCGGTAACTGGGCGATGGTCGCTGCCAGTTTGCCACTATTTACCGCTTTTTCGCCATCCGGTGTGCCGTCAAATCCAACAACCATCACATCAGATTTGCCTGCCGTTTGCAGGGCACGCAGCGCGCCCAGCGCCATTTCATCGTTTTGGGCGAATACGGCCTGTACATCAGGATGCGCCGTCAGCAGGTTCTGCATGACGTTCAGGCCCTTGGTACGGTCAAAATCTGCCGGCTGGCTGGCCAGAACGTTAAACTTATGCGCAGCAACGGCCTGCTGGAAACCTTCGCCACGCTCGCGCGCCGCGGACGTCCCGGCAATGCCCTGTAGTTCAATGATCTTCGCGCTTTCACCGACTTTCTTCGCGATATAGTCACCGGCCATCTTACCGCCCAGCACGTTATCAGACGCGATATGGCTCACCACGTCGCCTTTTGACGCCTGACGGTCGAGGGTGATAACCGGAATTTTCGCCTGGTTAGCCAGCTTCACGGCGTTACCCACCGCATCGGAATCCGTTGGGTTGATCAGCAGCAGTTTAGTACCACGAACGGTTAAATCCTGCACGTTAGCCAGCTCTTTGGCCGGGTTATTCTGAGAGTCCAGAACCACCAGGTTATAGCCCAGTTTGTCCGCTTCTTTTTGCGCGCCATCCTTCAGCGAGACAAAGAACGGGTTGTTAAGGGTTGAGATAACCAGAGCGATAGTGTCTTTCGCCATCGCGTTTGCGCTTACGGTCGCACTTAACGCTACAGCAGAGACCAGGGTCGCCAGTTTTTTCATATTCATAGTTAAGATGTCCTGTAGAGTTATCAGTTACTGCTTCTTGTTATCTACCAGTACCGCCAGCAAAATAACCACCGCTTTCACGATCATCTGGTAATAGGATGAAACGCCTAATAAATTCAGTCCGTTGTTCAGAAATCCAAGAATCAACGCGCCAATCAGCGTCCCGACAATACGGCCTTTACCGCCCGCAAGGCTGGTACCGCCGAGCACCACCGCCGCAATCGCATCCAGTTCATATCCGGTGCCCGCCGTCGGCTGCGCGGAAGAGAGACGCGCGACCTCAATAATGCCGGCCAGCGAGGCCAGCATGCCGCACAAAGAATAGACGATGATTTTAACTTTATTCACGCTGATGCCGGAAAGACGCGTTGCCGCTTCGTTGCCGCCGAGCGCGTAGATATAACGACCCAGGCGGGTATGGTGCAGCATGTACCAGGCGGCCAGGAAGACGATCGCCATAATCCACACCGGCGTTGGGATCCCCAGCGGACGGCCAATCCCGAACCAGCCAAACAGATCGGCGTTGTCGGTAAAGCCGGTGTTTACCGGGCTGCCGTTGGTATACACCATCGTCACGCCGCGCAGCAGCAGCATCATGACCAGCGTGGCGATAAATGCCTGTACGCGCCCTTTCGCCACGATCACGCCGGTCACGGCGCCAATTGCCGCACCTAACGCCAGCGCAGCGGCCACCGCCACCAGCGCGTTGACCTCAATCCCGACAATGGAAGCCGCCACCGCGCCGGTCAGCGCCAGCAGGGAACCGACGGACAGGTCGATGCCCGAAGTCAGGATAACCAGCGTCATCCCGACCGCCATAATGGCGTTAACTGAAGTCTGCTGCAGAATATTGAACAGGTTATTCACGGTAAAAAAGTTGGGGCTCATGGTCGAGACAATCGCAATCAGCACCAGCAGGGCAATCAGCGATTTTTGCTCCATCAGCCACGCTTTTGTGAAGTAGCGACGACCAGAAACAGCCGGGTTATTCATCTTTTTTACTCCTGATTCACACGGTTAAGCTTGCCCACAGCGGCAGCCATCAATACTTCCTGGGTGGCATGCTCGCGTGTGAATTCACCGCCGAGGTGCCCTTCATGCATCACCATGATGCGATCGCTCATGCCCAGCACTTCCGGCATCTCCGAAGAGACCAGAATGATGCTCAGGCCTTCGGCTTTAAACTGGTTAATCAGCTGGTAGATCTCTTTCTTCGCCCCGACGTCGACGCCGCGGGTCGGTTCATCAAGGATCAGCACCTTCGGACGGGTCATCAAGCCGCGGGCAATCGCCACCTTCTGCTGGTTACCGCCCGATAGCAGCCCGATAGCCTGCTCCATCGACGGCGTTTTCACATTAAACAGGCGGATAAAATCACCTACCGCCTGCTGTTCATCTTTATGCTTCAGGCTACCGCCGCTGCGGCTGAAGTAACGCAGCGCGGTGAGCGACATATTCTCTTTAACCGACATGCCGAGCACTAAACCATCGCGCTTGCGGTCTTCGGAGATATAAACAATGCCGTTGGCCAGGCCATCCTGCGGAGAACGCGTAATGACCTCATGCCCATCCAGGGTAACCGATCCGCTGCTGCGCGGCAGCGCACCGTAGAGCACCTTCATCAGTTCGGTTCGTCCGGCGCCCATCAGCCCGGCAACGCCGAGGATCTCGCCCTGGCGCAGAATAAAGGAGACGTTCTCCACCCCTGAGCCGCACAAGTTGTCGACCTTAAGGCGAACCGCGCCCGGGGCTTTGTCCAGATGCGGATACTGATCCTCCAGCTTGCGGCCGACCATCATCTCAATCAGCAGATCTTCATCCAGGCTGGCCACTTCGCGCTCGGCGATAAACTGCCCATCGCGGAAGACCGTGACGTCATCGCAAATTTCGAAGATCTCTTTCATACGGTGAGAGATATAGACAATACCGCGCCCCTGCGATTTCAGTTCGCGGATCACGCGGAACAGGGATTCGGTCTCGGTGTCGGTTAGCGCGTCGGTGGGCTCATCCATAATGATGACCTTCGACTCAAAGCTCAGCACTTTAGCGATCTCGACCATCTGCTGATCGCCGATCGACAAATCGCCCACCAGCTTTTGGCTGTTGAAGCGTAAGTTCAGCTTTGCCAATAGCTTGTCAGCTTCGGCATACATCGTTTTCCAGTCAATTTTGCCAAAGCGATTCACAAACTCACGACCGAGGAAAATATTCTCGGCGATCGTCAGCTGGGGGATCAGGTTGAGTTCCTGGTGAATGATGCCGATTCCGGCTTCCTGAGAAGATTTAGGTCCGTTGAAGGTGGTCTCTTTCCCCAACCACAGCAGCGAACCGGCATCGCGGGAGTAGATACCGGTCAGCACCTTCATCATGGTGGACTTGCCGGCACCGTTCTCCCCGACCAGCGCCATCACGCGGCCTGGATAGACATTTAGCGAGGCGCCGGAGAGCGCCTTGACGCCAGGGAACGCTTTATCGATCCCTTTTAGTTGCAATAAGGCTTCCATATCGGCGACCTCAGAACGTCACGCCGGCACAGAGAATAACGTTCGCATACGGGGAACACTCCCCGCTGCGAATCACCGCCTGACTGTCTGCGGTTTCTTTTTTAAACTGCTCATGACTGGTGTAACGAATTTCAATGGTGTTTCCCTGGTGCTGCTGCAGCTGCTCAAGGTGAGTGAGCAACGTCGCATGGAGCTGCGGATTAAGGGTTTTAATCTCTTCCGCCAGGATAGCCGCTTCAACCTGCATTTCGCTCGTCACCACCTCCAGAACCTGCATAAAGGAGGGAACCCCGTGGGTTAACGCCATATCAATACGCGCGCTGCTGCGGGGAACCGGTAAACCAGCGTCGCAAACAACCAGCGTATCGGTATGCCCCAGACGGGAGATGACCGACGAGATATCAGCATTGAGGACGGTACCTTTTTTCATTTTCTCTTTTGCTCCATTAGCGAAACGTTTCGCTGGTATAAGTATTAGCAATAAGAGAACAGAAAACCATCACCAGATGTGAGAATTGTGATCGTCATCGAAACGTTTCGCAACGCAGCAGCGAGATAAGTCTGAAGCGAGCAGATAAAACAAAAAAGCCCTTCATCAAGAAGGGCCTTAGCGAATCAGATCTCAACCTGGGTGCCGAGCTCAATAACCCGGTTAGGCGGGATTTCGAACTGGTCCGGCGCCCGCAGGGCGTTGCGCTGCAGCAGCAGATACAGCTTGCCGCGCAGGCGCAGATACCACGGCCGCTTGCCGATGATCAACGACTCATGCGACATAAAGAAGGAGGTCTCCATCATCCGGCAGCTCAGGCCTTCCAGCCCGCAGCGGTGGAAAACCTCTTCGACGTTCGGCGTTTCGCGCCAGCCGTAGCTGGCAACGACGCGCCAGAACGACGGCGATATCTGTTCAATCTGCACGCGACGAACGTTATGTACGTACGGCGCGTCTTCGGTACGCAGCGTGAGCAAAATCACCCGCTCGTGCAGCACCTTGTTATGCTTCAGGTTGTGCAACAGCGCGAAAGGAATCACGTTCAGCGCACGGGACATATAAACAGCGGTACCCGGCACGCGAACCGGCGGCGATTTTTCAAGAGAAGAGATCATCGCCTCCAGAGAATTACCGTGCTCATGCATCCGACGCAGAAGGCGGAAACGCTCGCTTTTCCAGGTGGTCATGATGGTAAACATCACCAGACCGAGGGTCAGAGGCAGCCAGCCGCCGGAGACGATTTTATCGAGGTTCGCGGAGAAGAGCGGGATATCAATGCACATAAAGGCAACCAGCAGCAGCGCCACAATAAACTTATTCCAGTGCCAGTTTTGCCGCGCCACCGTCGTGAACAGAATGGTGGTCAGCACCATCGTTCCCGTCACCGCAATACCGTATGCCGCCGCCAGATTCGAGGAGTGCTCAAAATTAACAATAACGATGACCACCGAGATATAGAGCAGCCAGTTGATAAACGGGATGTAAATCTGCCCGGACTCCATTTCCGAGGTGTGAATAATACGCATCGGCGACAGGTACCCCAGACGCACGGCCTGGCGAGTCAGAGAGAAGACGCCGGAGATAACCGCCTGGGAAGCGATAACCGTCGCCAGGGCGGCAATGATCAGCATTGGGATCAGCGCCCACTCCGGCGCCAGCAGAAAGAACGGGTTTTTAATCGCTTCCGGATGTTTAAGCAGCAGCGCCCCCTGACCAAAGTAGTTCAGTACCAGCGAAGGCAGCACGACCGAAAACCAGGCCAGGCGAATCGGCAATTTGCCGAAATGCCCCATGTCGGCATACAGCGCTTCCACGCCGGTAATCGACAGCACCACCGCCCCCAGCGCCACAAACGAGACGGTTTTATATTCGAGGAAGAAATGAACCGCCCAGTAAGGGTTCAACGCCTGCAGCACTTCAGGGTTAGCGAAAATACTGCGCGCGCCCAGTACCGCCAGCAGCAGGAACCAGATCAGCATAATCGGCGCGAACAGCTTACCCACCATGCTGGTACCGTGCTTTTGAATGGCAAATAGCAGCGTCAGGACAATGATGGATATGGGCACAACCCAGGTATCCAGGTCGGGAGCGATAATTTCCAGACCTTCTATCGCCGACATCACCGAGATGGCAGGGGTAATGACCACCTCGCCATAAAAGAAGCTGCCGCCGATAAGCCCAAGGATCACCAGGATGGACGTGGCGCGCGCGGAGGTGTTTCGCCCCGCCAGCGACATTAACGTCAGGATCCCGCCTTCACCGGCGTTATCTGCCCGCATCACGAAGGTGATGTATTTGAGTGAAACGGTAAGAATTAATAGCCAAAAAATGAGCGACAGGAAGCCAAAAACAGCATCACGCTCAACGCCAAAGCCAAACTGACCTGACAGACATTCACGAAGTGTATACAGTGGACTGGTGCCGATATCGCCGTATACCACGCCGATTGCCGCCAGCGTTATTGCCGGCAGCGATTGCTTATTATCAGTGCTCA